>NZ_RQPI01000009.1 GCF_003854965.1 Paenibacillus rhizophilus | reverse complement strand
GTTATTTACCAGTGAACCATATACCCATTCACCTGTATAAGTTGATTGACCTCTATACTTATTCATTGCTTATCCCTCCCTTGGAGAGGGGTGGTTAAGCCCCTCTAACCCTGTATTCGGCCCCCGCTGACGCTAAGCTTATTCGGTCGCTATTCGATGGCCTACGGCCAATCAACCACCATCGCAAGTTGACCGTCTGGTTCCTCCGTAAACACCGAAATGCTTTTAAAAAACTGCTCTGCAATGTACTTCGAATATGCCGGCGGAATGGCTTGTGCAAGCTCGTATTGATTCAATCCGGGCAAACCCATGATCTCCCGCGCTTGCGGTACTCCACTGAAATGTCCGACGATCTGCATAAACTCCCCTTCTTTTGGCGGCCTTCCCATCTTGGTGCTTTTTGCTACATGTGGCGGATGCTCAGGTTGCTCGATCTTGAAACTGGATTCAAAAAGCCGATGGCGGTATGTTTTAAGCCCAAACATTGCTCCGCACAGCACAACAGGATTCTTTAATGGCGCTTCTGGCACATTCTCTATCACCCATGGAACTCCAGACTCGATAAGCATGGCTCTTGTCGCTTCGATTAGGTCAGGATATTCCTTTCCCTCTCTTCTCCACTGCGTTCCAGCAAGCGTGTATGCCTGACATGGCGGAGAGGCCCAGATAAAATCGAATTCCCGTAAGAAATCAATTGATAATTGCATTACGTCTGACTGAATGAATTTGAATGGATAACGTTTCTGCGGATTAATATCAACCCCAGTTACTTCAAAACCAGCTTGGTGCAGCCCTCTTCCGGCGCCGCCACCACAGCAATATAGATCAAGCGCCTTCATGTGTTTTCCCCTTTCATCGTCTCGACCGAATCAGCTTAGCCGGAGGCGGAGGCCGTATGAGCCTTTAACACTTGGTATGCCGCCATAGCCCTTTCTCTGGGGCTGGCGGTGAGTAATGCCGCTATTTCATCTTCTGTAAATTCATGCTGTTGCTGATTAGGGTTAATAATTCGATCCAAGGCAATCACAAATTCGTTGGAATTTTTTTCTATAGCTGCTGCCTGTACCTCCAGAGAGGCGGCGTGGTCTGTGCAGTAGTTGCGGAAACGTCCTGTTGAGTAACTTCCGTTCGGTCTAATCCATGGACCATCTTCTCTAACAAGCTTCCATCCAAGTGATTTCATCATCATATGGCTGATCTCATTGTTAAGCTGCTGGTCGGTCATATCCTGTACTTGTGTCATGACTCAACACCTTCCTCGCTATAACTCGCGGTTTTATCTGCACAAGATTTCCTGCACACATAATCTTCCTTTCGTTCCTCCGTTTCATATGGAACTTCATAGGGACGTCCACATCCATAGCAGATAACCGTCTTCGTCTTGTATTTGGATTCACGTTTCTGTGTCATGACTCAGCACCTTCCCCAAGGGCGGCCCCGATTATGGCGTTGATTTGCTGTGCGCGCTCCGTCGTATCGTCGGTCAGTTCTTCTTCGATCTTCTCCAGCGCCTCCCGTTGCCGGGCTATGGTCTGCTGTGCCTCGATCAATTGCATGTGATAGGTATCGCGTTCTGCTATTACATCTGCGATGGCATAACTGCCGCCTTCCAGCATCTGCTGTGCCTCTTCCAGAGCAGCCAGCAACTCAAGGACCACTGCTGGATCTCCCGCCCATTTCATAGGTTCTGAATATTCACGTTTTATCTCTTCTATCCGTTCTGGTGTCATACCGTCTCTCCTTTGTTGTTAGAGGATGTGAAACTAACATTATTCGGCCTCGCTCCGCTTAGTATTGCGGTCGATTCGATGCCCTTCGGCCAATGATTCTCTCTGTTATTGGACGCGTAACTATCATCCATTCGTTTTCCAATTCTTCCACTACATCCGCAACGTCTGCCATAGTTAAAAAATCATCATCATCTGCTCTGTCTTGTAATTTCTTCTGCAACTCTCTCCACATTTTTTCGTAATTGTGTGTCATGATATCCTCTCGCCTTCTATACGCCCCGTACAGGCGCTTTAATGTACTTCCTGATAAATACTCACATTTGTGTCTAAAACGTCTGTGTGGTGCTTGTATTAGCTGTGGCGACGTGTTAATCCATCTGTTCTCCATCGTCACGCATAACCAGAGTGTCGCTGAGTGCTTCATAGTCCGTTACACCGTACCCGTCAGCGTCTTCCCATTCCCACCATTTCTTGTCCTCTTCGTCGAAATATTCCAATCCGAAGGCATTCGTCTCAATCTCTGGTCTTTCCAATTGCTCATGTGACATTTTGTGGATCAATACAATTCCTTGCTTTGGTGTATCAACTGGAATGCGCGCTGGTTCAGCAGGCAAATTGATTACGTTCCATACTCTGTACTTCATCCCTGTTTCCTCCCTTGTTAAGCTGCCTCTTCTTTCTTCTCTTCCCAACTGTCTGCTATGCTAGGGTCCATACCAAAGGCGATAAGTCCCTGTCTCCACCATTCTTTGAAGTCCTTATCTATCAGTTCGTAATCGTCAATAGTTTCCATCAGCCATTTATCCCCTTTACTTTCATTGGGACGATGTCCAGTGCATCACGCATTCCTTGGCGATATGCGTCTCTGTACTGATCGTATCCATTTCCAGAAAATTTATTGTACTTTTCAAGCAACTGTTCCTGAATGCTGAGTTCTACTTCATATCCGATGTAAAACGCGCGAACTAAGGTGTCGAATGTCATTTCTCTAAGCGGAAGTAGGTTTTCTCCGGACCATTGTTGTCGGTCAATAACGTGTTGCTTTAATGTGTATTCAACGCTTGATTTCCCTTCGTCTAAAAGTGATTGCACTATTGACGCCTGCTCCTTCGTCAATTTCACTTTGTCACTCACTGTTCATCCATCCTCTCTTATTTAAGCCTGCGGTTTAATTCCATATTTTTATTGATAATTGCCTTGTAATCCCGGCACATTTCATTGATCCGGCTGCCTACCGCTTCGTCAAACTGGCACATTTCAGCAATCGTGCGTTCGGAGCTAATCAGCATTGGAAGGTTTTCCATGTACCGATAGTTCACGATGGCGAAGAATTGTTCTCTCTGCGTCTTGGTTGGCTCGTCACGGCCTTTGTACACGTCATCTATGAATAACACTTCGGCCCGTTGTAATCGCCGCACACGCTCCGGCATGAGCTTATAATCCTCGCATATCTCCGTCCACCCCTCTACCCATGGGAAGTAAATCACTTCAATTCCACGTTTGATAAGGTTGTTTGATACAGCCATAAGCAGATGTGTTTTTCCGCATCCCGGCTGACCGAGTAGAGCAATGCTGTTCATTCTGCTCTTACGAATGTTTAAAAAGTTCTTGGTGTATTCATACGCCAGATCGTGCGCCGTGCTGACGTCCGGGTGCAAATCCTCTTTTTCAAAGGTTCCGAAGCTCTTGCTTTGAAACTCTTCCGTAATGTTGCTGGAATGCATCAATCGTTCGGCCTTCTTTCTCTTTACACATTCGCAATCTCTCCAATACTCATATCCTTTTTCGTCCCGGTAGAATTCGCCTTCCTGTCCCCGGCACTTAATACAAACTGGTTCAGAAGATGGTCGGGTCGTAAGGGGTTGTGCCTGTTCTGGTGCTGCTGACATTGAGGAAATCATACTGACCCGTTTTCTGATCGCCTCCAGATCGAACGTCTTGAGCGCGTCCCTTAAACTCTCCACCGTTCCCACCTCCCTTGATTAAAGTGAGTTGCTTCTTTTCATCTTCTTCAACGCGATTAACTACCCAGTTTAAAATGGCTCTGTAATCACTAGCGTACTTCTTGCCGTTTGATCCTTTGTAATTGTCCAAAGTTTCAATGATCCGTTTTACCTTGTCTTCTCCGTGTGATTCAGTTAGCTTGTCATGTTCTTCCTGAGTCATTGAAACGAATTCAGCAAATTGAATTTTAGGTATAATATCTTTCTTTTTATCCTTCTTTACCTTCTTATCCTTATTAACATTCTTATTATTGTTCCCCGAGTGTTCTTCTACTGTTCCAACACTGTTCCAACACTGTTCCAAGTTGTGTTCCAAGTTATCATCATTAGGACTTGATAAACCGATTTGTATCAATACTTTTTCTTGATTTTCACCTGTTCCATGTTCACCGATTCTCGTGCAATCTTCTTGCATGTAACTTGCAAGGTTACTGCTACCCACTTGCAAGGTTTTATCTCTTGAGAATTGGTATTCATCGTAGTTGAGAACAGTGAATATTGTTCCAAGTTCATGTATTCTCGTGCATATCCTCTGCGACCTTTCTAACTTCTTAATGCAACGGTTTATCACGGATGTTGAGTATCTTTTTACTTGCCTGTTTTCGATGTACTCCAAATCCTCCTGTAGCTTTCTTGTTGATCTGCACCACTCCCCGCGTTTTAAAACCAGGTCGTCAGCCAGCCTTACTCCTTCGTCCGAAAATACGGCATTACCATATATGAGAAAGAAAAGGCGAAACTCAACGATGTTTTTCCATATTGGGTTGCCGAACATTTCCCGGCTGGTTTGAAACGATCCGGCCATTGGCTACACCGCCCACTTTTTCAGGTACTCTTGCACAGCTTTCTCAAGGAATTGCTGCATCGGGATTCCATGTTCAACGCAGAAGAGTTTGAGCTGCTTGTGCTCGTTAGGATCAAGACGGTATGGAATGTTTTTCGTCTTTTTCATGTTTACTCACCCCTTCATTTCCCATTGACGTCATTGTATCACGTTACCGTTAAATTTACAACGTTATCGTTATATTTATGCTTATACCGTTTACTTATAAGTTGTTATGAGTATTATAGTTTTAGGTGATAAGTGATGATAAAAAGTAATCTGCCAATGCTAATGGCTGAAAAAAAGATTCGTAGTATCAATAAATTGTCAAAGGAAACAGGCGTGAGCGCTCCAGCGTTAGGCCGTCTTTATGATGGGACAAATATCCGTATCGACTATTCCACCATTGAAGCGCTCTGCGACTATTTCGGCATTGGAATTGGTGAGTTACTGGAGTTCGTTCCTCCTAAGAAGGAGTATTAAGCACTCCTAATCTGCCTAAGCTCCGATTCCAGCTCCTCCACCTTCTTCCGGCTAAACTGGATCATATGCTCACAGTGCTGGATGCCGCCGTAATCGCCGTACCTCTTGTCCTCCTCCAAGGTTTGCGCGTAGACGATTGCGGCGTTTTCCCATACGTCGATTAATGCTTTGATGCGTTCTTGGAGCGTCATTTCGTGTCCTCCTGTTCTTGAATCAGCCGATTGATGTACCACTGAGCCTTTTTCAAGTCCTCCAGCCCATTCTTGCGCTTCCATCGCCACAGATATTTCAATGCTGCGCCGGTGCAATACGCCTCGCTTCCGGTTAGTCCGGTTGTTGCTGCGTCTATTGCGTCAATACACTCCACTTTACCGGCTGTATAATGCGGTGGATTATTTACCATGTCACTCATGCACTCTTCCCCTTCCTCATATTGCGCGGTAACGTATCGTTGAGCTTGACGCTCATCCCTTGCAGCTTCTGGCCTACCTCGCACTCATTGATACAGTGGTGGCTCAGGCGATTGCTGGATGATGAACGGTATCCCGGTAGTTCCTTCATTTTGCAGTGGTCACATTCGGTGCGGAGTATCTTGTCGATATCTTTGATTACATCTTTACGGTTCATGGTTCAGTACCCGCTTACTTGACGCTGCTTGTTGATTTCCCATTTGGTGCGGTAGGCCGATTCGATTTGGTCCCAGGTGAAGCCTAGCATTTCACCAAGTTCAAAGAATATTTCTAGCGACCAGATGTAGCATTCGTACTTTGCGATTTCTTCTCTGTTCTCAATTCCGTTATATGCTCCGAAAAGAAGGTTGAACGCTTCTGTTTGATTCTCACTGTATTCTGCTCGGAAACTGTTAGGTAGCTCCCATTCTTCTGTAATGTTTGGTTCAAGTTCAAGTCCAATCGACAAGATGAAGTGCAGGCAATCTACGTATTCTTCAAGGAGTGGGTTTTCAAACGAATCAACTGGTCTGTGCAAATATTCCGGTTTTGTCCAGTTATACCCTTTAGCTCGTTTAACGTCCGTATTTTGTTCTTTGTCTTCACTCCAGTATTTGAACCCACGCCACTCATTGGCGCATTCGCCCAACTCGACCTGAAGAGCGAGAATCTTTTGCGGTAGCAATCCCTGTCCTTCCAGCCCTTTTGTTTTGACAATGTAGTCGTCCAGTTCATTTTGCATTTCAAACAGCTTTGTCAGATTCAATGTCTCTCGCCTCTTTCACTAGATTTTTGATAAGCTCCGCTTGCTCACTGTCGAAGGAGAACAGCACACGGTACTCATCGCCTCGTAGAGATCGTTTCAGCGTTTGTTCGATAGATTCCACCGAACGGATGAAACGTTCGTCCTGAGGGCGTATAGAAGTCTTTGAGTGCGTGTTGAAACTGTTGAATATCCGGTTAAGCAGATTCATTGTGATCACCTCGTATCTTCCGCTTATACCGGATACCTTCCGGCGTTTCGTCGATATACCGATGACACGCTATACAAGCGTCTCTGAGGTCGTCTGCTGTTGTCTTGTGTGTTAACTGCTTGCGTCCGGTTAAGTGAGCCTGTTGGACCGCTGGTGCGCCGTGGCAGCGTATGCGGAGTTCACATATTCCGCCGGAGCGTTCGCGCACCTCTTTTCTCACCTTTGGGCTGATATCTCCCATTTGCTTTTGAGTGAGTTTCACGCGCTTGTGGTGGGAAAGAATGCCCTGTCTCCAGGGCGCAACCTCCTTCATTGGTTTCTTGCGCATTATCAAGCCCCCTTCTGATAGTTATTGAGCAGATTGATAAACTCGCTCGCTTCCTTCTTGGTCAGTTCCTTGATGCTCTCCCGTCCTCCGATTTCCATGACCATGCGCCGGAAGTCGTCTTCGTCTATGCCTTTGTCATGCTTCAGCTTGTGGCAGTAGCTAACCTGTGCGGTGCTTATAAGGCCTGCTGCTGGCGTTGATGTTGAAGATGGTGTATTTGTATTGGTCGATGGTTTAGGTGCGACATACGGCGCTGCTGGAGCCGGTACAGGACCATTACCGCGTGACGCGCCTTCTCCGTCATCATCCTCACCTGTGTTAAGCGATAGCATGGCAGTTAAGGAATAGCGCCGCGCATACGTGGTGCAGCTCCCAATACCCTGCGGATCGTTCTTCACCGGTCGCATGGTCAATGGCTCGGATTCAATCCATTCACCGGATTCATGCACCAGCATAGTGCGAAGGGTATATTTCTCACCGTCACCGCCCGGGAATTGCATGATTACCAGGCCATGTTTGGCAAGCAATGGACGAACCTCGTCCACAATATTGTCAAGTGTTGCGTAATCGTTCTTAAAGTGAGGATTTTTCGCGTCCTTTTCGATGATTTTCACTTCCAGATTGAACGCCACCAGCGCTTTAGCAAGGTTGACGATGCTATCACTTTTGTTGCACATTTTCGCTTACCTCCAGTTCATATGTGATCCGTACCGGCTGCGCGTGATACTCTTCCGGCTTGTCCGGCGCGTAGTGACCGTGTAGAAACAAATCTATGTCCTCTGCATTCGCCCATCGATCAACGCTCATAAAGTCGCTCTTTCGCTCACCGCGGACGTTCAGAAACGACCCGTCACGGTGCTGTATGACATACCGGATACGCTCGTCCCGGGTCTTCATCGGTACGCCTGTTCATTCTGCAGATGCTCGTACAAGTCGTTTGCCATGGCGAGCTCACGCTGAAGTTCCGTATTCTCGCGGCGAAGTTCCGCGTTTTCATCCTGTAATTGTTGGAATTGTGCGTAAATGTCGTCCCAACTCATGTGTACTCCCTCCTAAATGTGTGGTATACTGTCGTTGGTTAATTTAAAATGCGACTTTCAACTGGCGGCCCTGCATGGCTGCCTGTTCCTTTTTCCAGACTCTTGCATAGTTTTTAAAGCACATCCTCACCCATCGTTTGTCCTTCGGTTTCAACTTCGCCATTTCCAGGTAAAATGTCCGGTCCTGAGGTATCATCCTCCTTTCCCTCCTTCCCGTAATGTTCGATTATGTCCTGTACCGTCTTAAGCAGATTCTTTCAGCTCTCTTTCCTCGATTACGTCAGGCCGTTTCATATTGAAGTCCACGGCCCACGCTGACTTCGGCTCTCCACTCTGAAGCTCGTCTGCTAATTGATTGATCCACTCGGCTTGATTGCGTAAATACTCGATGTATTGCTCTTTAGTCATGTTAGCTGGCATCGTCATATCCTCCGATCCGGCGAACAACGGTGAACACGTTGCTATCTACCGCATCCAGCATGCACTTGCGGCAGTGTGCTTCCCTGTGCTCGTACACCTCGTACTCAGCCACAGCACCGCATCCGCATGTCGGTACAAAGCGCGGTGTGAACGGATTGTCCGGCGTTTTAATGGGTATCACCGTTGTTAACAGACGTTTCATTTCCTCGCGTGATTTAGCCACTCTTCTTCTCTCCCTTCGATTAACTACTCTTCTTCAAAAGGTTGTCTTGAATTTGTTTCTGATACTTCACGTTCATTTCGGCCATTTTGCGGTGAAAGTTCTGCCACGCTTGCGGTGATAGTCCTGGGTTCTTTCCTTGCACATCTGTTGACTTGATCCCCATGTCGTACCTCCTTGTAATTATTTCCTTTTTATTGTATTAGTCACGTTGTACAATATATTGAATTGATTTATTTCGTACATACTATGGATTGTGGTGCTAGTTAATCATTTGGAACTAAATGAACAAGGCAACTGAAACTTGTGTCAGCAAAAGAACAGCCGTCTTTTAACATGCCGATTATCATTTCTCGATCAACCGGAAGCTCTTTTCCACATTTAAAGCAGCGGGTGAAAATTTCGTCGTAGTATATTTCAATTTCTCGTTCTACACCATCAACTTCTGTTTTTAGGTAGATCATCCAGCGGCATCTTCTTTCTTTTTTGGATACCATCCAGCAATGATCTTAAGTGCTTGTTCAAAATCAGTGCGCTTGATCTCGTTGTAACTTGGAACGTTGAAATGGTCGTTGACCGCAGTGTATATGCTCTTGAAGTGAGGATTTTCGTATCCTTCTTTGTTCAGCTCTCCTTGGCGCCGTCTTACTGCTTGTTGGATTTCTGAACGTTGATGTTTTGAAAGAACGACTTCGCCATCTACTACCAAAGAAAGATGAGACATTTCCCGGCGGAGTTTTTCGTTTTCTGCCTTGAGTTCCTTCATGCTCATAAGCTGCGCGATCATTATATCTTCAAGCGTTTGAGGAACAGGAGAAGGAATGTTTGCCCGCTGTAGTTGCTCAGTTTTGTTGAAGTAGTCGTCAACCAGTTGGCTATATGCGTCCCAGGCTTTATCTGTGTTCAGTGATTTTGCGTGTAGGAATGCCCCTTTTGCAGTCCAGAGGTATAGTGTATGAACTCTCTTTAACGAAGTTGGAATTTCAATGTCCGTCTTAAAATCCTTAAGCTCATCACCCTTTAATACAAAGTAGTGTTTTCCTTCTTCGTACCGGATTTTGTTGTAACTGAAGTTGTAATTGATTTTTGCTACCGTCGCTCCAAAAGATTCCGCAAGTTGTTCACTTGTTAAAACCCTGATGTCGTTCTTTTCAATAACTTTTAATTGGTTCATACATTATCACTCCTTATGCACTTTTAGATTTTTGTTCACTTTTGTAACCATTGTTGATAAAAAAAATATCATCAAACTTAGCATCAAGAGCGTCGCAAATTTTCTTGGCGATTGCTGGTCCAGGATTCCTGTTACCATTGAGAATCTGGCTAAAGTAAGGGCTAGATACATCAATTTCTTTAGCAAATTGTCGCTGGCTCTGTCCCTTTTTAATCATAAGTTCCAAGATAACTTGAGCATCCTTAACTTGGATTTTCATATTCTCATCTCCTTTCTGTTTACTTTTGTGTGTTTCCTTTTGTAAACAAATCATACTCCATTTTGATCACAGTTGCAACCACTTTTTTATTTTTTATTTTTATTATGTTTGCAATTGTGTCTATACTATATTAAGAGGTGGTTACAATTGAATAATGTAGAATTTGGAAAATATTTGAGGGATAAGCGGAAAGAAAGAAAATTAACAATTAGACAACTAGATACTTACTCAGGAGTTTCTCACTCGTATATTTCACAAGTCGAAAGGGGGAATAGGGGGGTACCATCACCAGATATACTTCAAAAGTTATCGAAGCCTCTAGGTGTAGATTATGATGAATTGATGGTTAGAGCTGGATATATAGAAGATGTAAAAGACAAATTCCCTAAAGACTTACAACCAATTGTGGATGATACATTTATAGATTTAGTTAATGATATGGTAGAAGAAACGTTTAAATACGAAGATTTTAATGAAGAAGATAGAAATAAATTAGGATTAACAACTAAAAAATCTTTTGAAGACTACATAAATTCATTAAACTTGTTCGAGAAAATAGAAATGTTAAAAGAATTCATGGGTGACAATGACGATGTTATTAAGACTAATAAACAATTCTTTGATTTTTTAAATGCATTTTCAGGAGATGCCAAAGTAAGTATTGATCTTTCTGACGAAAATTTAATTAATGAAGTTGAGTTGTATTACGATGGAATGAAACTAACAAAAGAAGAAAAAATAGAATTCTTCGCTATCGCTCGAGGCGTGATTTCCGCTCGTCGAGAGCTGAAAGAAAAGAATTAATTCTATTTTTTAATTCTTCTGGCAAATCGGAAATGTCCTGGAAGAATACTCTAACATCAATTTTTGCTTCATCTGTTTCTGTCATTTAAGTCATCTCCTGTTTGCGTCGCATTTCTCGTTTGCATTTTTATTATAGTGCGAACGAATGTTCTTGTAAAACCATAAAATGCATAATTGTAAAAGAGAGGCACGATCATGGGCTACAAACCTGGTCGATGCCTACTGAAACAAAGGCTTAGAGAAATCAAGAGAAACCAGCAATGGTTAAGCGAAGTTACTGGAATTAGTGAATCTGCAATTTCCGATTATGCGAACAATCGGAAAGTAATGATGCTTGCTACGGCAGCAACGATCGCAAAGGCCATTGGTTGCTATATCGACGATCTCTATGATTTTGTTAAGCAGTAGGTAATGAGCGGCATTTGCTGCTCCGACCCGGCGAGAACTTCACTACCTAGTGAAGTGGTAGCGCTATTTATGACTCGTCTGATAAATCTAACACACCCTGCACAAATATGTATTTACAATCCACTATTCCTAAAAAAGTAATTGAGGTTATTTCTGTAAAACTAGAATAACAGATATTTACTGTCACAAAATGTCGAATTAAGGGGTTGAAACTGACCCTCACCCCCATTTAAGTGTCTTGACAATACATATTATTTAAGCTTCTTACGAACGGTTTCGTAACTGTTGTCAGTAAAGACGATTTTAGTGCCTTTATCTAAGGGGATAGTTTCCTTAATCTTGCTTACATTTACAAGTGTGGAAGAATCAAAGGATTGGAAGCCGTATTTTAGGTAGGAAAGTTTGGCTTCATGAAGCGTGGTTAAAGAGTAAAATGAACCAAATGAGGTGTGATATTCGAGGACATCAGCAGAATTATTCGTTTTTTTGCTCTTTGAAATAAATTTCACATCTTTGACAAGGTCTATTTCGACAAAATCCTTGTCTTGATCCCCTGTTGTTATGCTGCGTACTACCGGTATTTTCATGCCTGCTCCTGTCTTCAGTATTTATTACCATATTAAACAGGAGAGATGATATTATCATTGCGTAAAATATACCAAGTAAATTAAAGTAATTCGTGGGAAATGCCGAGAAATAAATGTATAGCAAATTCCGCAGCCGATGCGAAAATAATAAAGGTGGATGCGTTAATGAGAAAAATGATAATTTTGTTGTTCGTTGCTTTTTTTATCACTTCTTGTGCTGAAAATTCATTTGACAAATATATGAGGAATGGTAAAGATGCGTTGATTGATAAAAAGTTTGAAGATGCGATTAATTACTTCGATTTGGCGTTGATAGAAGAGCCAAATGATAAAGATGCAATTTCCCTAAAGGAGCGCGCAGAAATTTCTCTAAATAAAGAGAATGATATAAAAGAATTCAACCAATTTAAAAATGATTTTGATGTAATATACATAAAGTTGAAACAGTTAGGAAATGGTTATGACACATTTCTATATAATTTAGATCAGGGAGAAGCTAAGTCTAAATTGATTGAAGCAGAGAATTTGAATGATAGTATTAAAAAAAATTCAGATAAATGGAGTACAAATATTCAATATAAAAATCTTTATAATTACTTACTTTCTTCATCAGATAACATAAAAGACATGTTCATGAATGCAAGCAAAGACACGCCAGATAATTTTTTTGTAACGGAAGGTAAATCTAGGAGTGAAATATTTAATGAAAGAGTAACAAGTGATCCTGTTACAATGGCAAGAGTAAGTTATGTAGGATATAAAGGTGGGCTTAGAGATTATCAAGCTGAAATTGATCGAATAGAGGGAGAAATAAATGGGACAATCATTTCAGCAAAGTAATAAGTTTAGTTCACAATACCTTGATGCATAAACCCTCCTATGCTAAGATAAACTAAAGAAGGAGCCGTGCGCTAACACGACTCCAATGTACAACCCGCTATAAGAGCGGTCGGCTCGGAACTGGGTCAAAGATAGACCGCTATCCTTGGTCGGGGCGGTCTATTTCTTTTTGTTGAAGGAAAGAATCAAAATCACCAGCGTTGAAAATTGAATCATCAACATTAGTGTGTCTTTCACCTCCACGGGCATCACCTCCCTTCCGGGAGACTAGCCGACCGCCCTTATGCCGTTGTACTCGCCTATTATATCAGACCGTACCTAAATATGGGTATGGTCTTTTTGCTGTACCTCACCTACAATACAGGCATAGAGAGACTAAGGAGTGACAAGGATGAAAGCAGCAATCTATATCAGGGTTTCCACGGATGAACAGGCGAACGAGGGATTTTCAATTGACGCGCAGAAGCGCCGTCTGCTGGCCTATGCGGACTCTCAGGACTGGGAAGTAACTGAGGTATACATAGATGACGGATGGTCTGCAAAGGACCTGAAACGGCCTGAGATGCAACGTATGATCGGTGATGTGAAACAGAAACTGTTCGATGTTGTCTTGGTGTACAAGCTTGACCGCATGACTAGGTCATCTAATGACTGCGACCATCTGCTGAAGATGTTCGAAGCGCACTCAGTTAAGTTCCAATCTTGCACAGAGTCGTTTGAGACGCGCACAGCTACAGGAAGGCTATTTATCCGTCTGGTTGCAGATATCGCTCAGTGGGAGCGAGAGAACACAGCAGAGCGCGTACGGTTCGGTATGGAACAAATGGTAATGGAGGGACGGCGACCAGGTGGACCCGTTCCGTTTGGATACGATAAAAGCGGTAAGCTAGTTGAAGAAGAGGCCGCACAGATCAGGTTGCTTCGCAGATTTTACATGGAAGGCGACGGAATAAAGGCCATAGCCATTAAGCTTAACGGCATGGGGAAATACCGTAGAGGGTTTAAATGGAGCGCCTTCCCGGTATGGTACATTTTGGACAACCCATATTATGCTGGTAAGCTGCGGTATGGAACAAAGAAGTCTAACGGGAAATATGCAAGCCGCAAGAAGGAGGGCGTTGTGGATCTTATCGTGCAGGAATCCGACAACGAAAAACTGTTCACCTGGGAGGAATACGAAGAGCATAAGGCAGAAATGCATCGCCGGTCATTCGACGGATACTCTAAATCGAGGGAATATTGGTTTTCCGGTGTTTTAATATGCGGTAAGTGCGGATCGAAGATGTCAGGTAGGTATCATCAGAATAAGCGGAAAGACGGAAGCTATAACAAAATAACATCTTACATCTGCGCCAACCGGCAAACAGGTAAAGGATGCACCATGCCGATGTTTCGGCAGGAGCTTGTAGAAAAATTACTAATGGAATGGATCGAAGGTAAATTAACGATTGACCATAATGTTATTCGGGAGATATCCGTAACCGCGGAGGAAGATCCAAACGAATCGCTGCGTGATGATCTGAATAAGGAGCTTCAGAAAGTTAGAGAGCGACGTAAGAAATGGCAGCGCATGTATGCAGATGATCTCATATCTCAGGACGAACTCAGAGAGCATAACGCCGACGAAAAAGCGAATGAGGACATTATCATGGCTGAACTAGAGAAGATGCCTGAAATGTCCTCAGAATCGCTCACAGCGCCAAGTGATATCATTTATGATCTTCCGGAGTTGTGGCCGCTGATGGAAGACAAAGATAAGCATGATTTGATTTTGGATATATTCAAGGAAATAAAGTTATACACACCTGTGGATAAGGCTCATGGAAAGAAAGGGAAGTTCATTCCTGCCTCTATCGAGAGTGTTGTATTCAATTAATCGTGTGTAGTTTGGTATCTATGGTAATGCATCCAGCTCATCGATAATGACCAGATCGAATCCTTGGTAGAACCGCAGCAGCTGATGCGTAGTCGCGAGGGCCAGCCGGCCCTCAGCCCAGCGGTCCCGGCTGCCGTCGTAAAGCACGGCGATGCTCTCCGCCGGGAACGCCTTAGCGAGGCGCGGCGCAAGCTCCAGCACGACGTCGCGCCGCGGCGTCGCCACGAGCGCCCGCCCGCCTGCGGCGAGCACGGCTTCAAGGAGCGGGAAGATCATCTCCGTCTTCCCCGCTCCCGTCACCGCCCAGAGCAGGAACCGCTCGGGGCGGCCGGAGGCGGAGCCCGCACGCGGCTCCGCGAGAAACCCCAGCGCAGCGCCGGCGGCCTCCGCCTGCGCCGCGCTTAAGCCCCACCGGCGCTGCAGCCCGGCGGGGTCCATGGAGGCCGTGCCCCGCACGGCCGGAAGCGCTGCGCCGCGCAGCAGCAGCGCGCAAGCCCGGCTGCGCCCCAGCGCGAGGCAGGCCTCGCAGTAGGCGCAGCCGGCCAGGCCGCACGCGGCGCAGGCCGTGCGGCCCGTGGCGGCGCTGCCGCAGCGCAGGCAGCGCGGGTGAGCGGGCGCGGCGGCGAAGCGCCGCGCAAGCCTGCCGCGCAGGGCCGGCAGCCGCGCGGCGCTGGCGAGCATGCTGCCCGGGCGTTTCACTTGCCCGGCACCTTCCCTGCGCCCCACTCTTTCGGCACCTTTCCTCCATCCTATTCGCCCAGCGCCTTCCCCTCCCCCTCTTCCCGCTCCCCCCGCAGGCTGCGCCCCTACAGCAGCCTCCAGGCGAATCTGCCCCTGCAGATACGCCAGCTGGGCCGCGCTCCGCCAGCAGCCGAGCATCTCCGGGCAGCGCTCGGTCAGCAGCGCTTCCATTTCGGACTCGAGCAGAGAGCGGCCCCGCAGCGCCTTGGCGATCCAGTCTGCATAGTCCAGCAGCTTTTGCAGAGATGGCAGATCCTGTCGACCCGCAACAATCGGCCCAGGCTCTTTTCCCATGACGCTCACACTTCCACCGCCAGCCCGCAAAATATCCTGCTCATTATCCAGCTCCGTTTCCAGAACCGCCCGCGCATAGCTTGTCCAAGCCGCTTCGCTCCATTGCTCCATCTCCCTCCGGTAAAAGAAGCTCGTCCGCAGCTTTACCGCCCAGCCCAGCGGCAGGGACGCTCCGAGGAATATCAGCTTTTCTGCCGCAGGCGCCTCCCCGCTGTCCTCCCGGTTTAGGCATCCCTTCCACCACAGGGCATCCACCCTTGGATCAATGGAGAGATACGCGCCCCAACTTTTTCTTTGTTTGACCGTATATACTGCAGCTCTCATGTGCGTCTCTCCTCTTCATTTCAAACATCCACACAAAAAAGCACACTCCCCCACATTTAGGAAAGTGTGCTTCACCAAGAACTCCGATATGGAATTGAATCCATTAATCGATATTGTATTACATCCTGCCGCGCTTCGATTGAAATCCCCTGCTTCCTACAGCCTGCATGAACGGCAGCGGAATCGGATGCTCCGGCAGCCTCAAGTCAATCACGGTATCTTTATCGCCCCAAGGTGGCTGCGCTTTCCGCTCTTCTTGAAGAGGGCCGTCCTCATCGCGCGACATCCGTACATCCAGAGAACAACCGCCGTCCCGCAGCCCGGAAACAATCCGCAGCGTCCCGTCGCTTGAGCCGTCGTCCATAAAGGTTACCCGCAGCCGCTTCCCCGTCAGAAAAGACTGGAGCGTCATCGCGCGGATGATCCCCTCCACTACAGATTCATGATTGCGGGCAATCAGAATGTAGTGAAGCCATTTTCCCGTCTCACGGGCCGCCTGCATCTTTTCGCGGAATTTAAGCGCATGCACGCACATTACCGCAGATGCATATACGGCTCCAATCCAGATTAGCTGGGCCATCATGGAGATGCACCTCCTCTTATACCAACACTATATGCCGGCAAAAGAGAAGAGGTGACTTGCGCAAAATTTCGGATACGCGCTTTCGGGGCTATTTTACAGCGTTACCCAACCGTATTTGATCGAATTGATAACCGCCTGGGTGCGGTCGTCAACCTCCATTTTTTGCAAAATGCTGCTGACATGGTTTTTGACCGTCTTTTCGCTGATAAACAAATATTCGCCGATCATCTTGTTGCTCTTTCCTTCAGCCATCAGTCGCAGCACCTCGGCTTCGCGGCGGGTCAGCGGATTGTTGTCCCCTGCCACGAACTTGACTCCCGCTTCCTTCACTGAAGTTTCCGCAATCGCGCCCGTTTCGTTCAGGTAAGTCATCCGCCGAAGCTGGTTAATCAGCTTGCCCGTCACTTTGGGATGGATAAAGGCATGCCCCTCGCAAACCGACCGGATCGCATTGATCAGCGACTCGGCTTCCATATCCTTCAGCAAATAACCGTTGGCGCCTTTTCGCAGCGTTTCGAATACGTAGCTTTCATCATCATGGATGGACAAAATAATCACTTTGACGTCGGGGAACATTTCCCTCAATTTTTCCGTCGCCTCCACGCCGTTCTCAATCGGCATATTGATGTCCATCAGCACGATGTCCGGTTTAGTCTGGTTGCAGAACTCCAATACCTGTATGCCGTCGCCGCACTCGCCGATGACCTCGATATCTTCCTCCATATTCAAAATACGTTTGAGTCCTTCTCTAAACAGCTGATGGTCGTCAGCCAAAAGCACTTTAATGGGTGTCTTGCAGGAATTCAGGTTCTCCATTACATTACTCCTTTCCCTTGTCCACGTTCGTTGGAATATGGATAATGATTGCGGTTCCTTGGTTCTCGGCAGATTCAATTTCCATTCTTCCTTCCAGCAGTTCCACGCGTTCACGCATCCCAAC
Source organism: Paenibacillus rhizophilus (assembly GCF_003854965.1). GTDB lineage: Bacteria > Bacillota > Bacilli > Paenibacillales > Paenibacillaceae > Paenibacillus_AQ > Paenibacillus_AQ rhizophilus. The sequence continues at coordinate 171,623 of NZ_RQPI01000009.1, read as the reverse complement.
CAGTCCAAAGCTCTCCCTGTCGATCTGCTCTTTTTTCATTCTCTGTACGTTGAAGCCTATTCCATTATCCTTAACAACAATTTTAATCAACTGTGCCTGATATGTAATTTCCACCAATACGTAGCTGGCACAAGCATGCTTTGCCACATTGGACAACGCCTCTTGAATAAGCCGGTAAACGGCTGCTTCCATAGCTGACGAAAGGCGGTGTTCCTTGCCTCTTGTTTCAAAAGAGGTCCGAATTTTAGTCTTCTCCTCGTAGTCATGAACATACTTGCGCAGCGTGGGAATAAGTCCCAAGTCATCCAATGCCATCGGCCGCAAATTAAAAATGACTTTACGCATTTCCTCCAGGCTTGAACGCACCTGTCCTTTTAAATCTACTATTTCGTCCTGTACCAGTCGAAATTCCTGCTTCACGAACATTCTTTCCACAATTTCCGTCCTTAGCACCAGGTTGGCCAACATTTGAGCGGGGCCATCATGGATTTCGCGGGCAATCCGCTTGCGTTCCTCTTCTTGGGCCAAAATAATTTTGAGACCGATGATCTGACGGTTTTTTGCCGATTCGACAATTCGCGTTACATGTCCCAGTTCGCCGGTCAGATACTTTAAGACCACACTCATTTGCGAGCCGATCGATTCCGCCCGCTCCACCGAGTTCTCGACGCTTCGAACCCGCTTATGCAGCTCATCGCGTCTGTTTCTCAGATAAGCTTCTCTTTCCCTGCTCATCATAAGCTCAAGCTGGAGCTCCGTCGCCTTCTCGTAGGCAATTCGGATATCTTGTTCTGTATAACGAACAAAATCACGGCTGACCTCCGTTAACCGGATACGTGACCGGCGGTAATCCACCTCCAGCTTATCCACCTTTTGCAACGTTTCATCCGTCTCCTGCCGAACCTGGTGCAGTTCATTGTTGAGATTTGCAAGCTCCTCGCGGGCAGCTTGCAAAATCTCAAAAATCTGATACTTGCTGTCTTCCATTACGTCAATCGTATTCTTGATTACGCGGTCAATGGCATCGGTTTGGAATTCCACGGACAATGGCCCCATTTCTGTCGAATCATATAAAGGCACGCCTTTATATTAACATATCATGATTCGATCGTTACGGTCTTCGTTTCCTGTTCCCATTTTACGGTGAGTCCAAGCTGCTCGGAAACTAAACGAAGCGGGACTAAAGTCCTCCCTTGTAGGAGTAAAGGCGCTACTTCTGCGCTTTGCCGCTTTCCATTTAGGACAAATTCCTTCTTGTTCACAGTAAGGTCAAGCGCTTTGGAGCCACGGAGCACCATAATCTTCCGGGTTGCCGGATCCCAGGACGCGCTGCCGCCAAAAGCGTCCAACACATAACGTATCGGCACATAGGTTGTTCCGTTCTGAACCAGCGGCGCCGAATCAATGGCTTTCTTCGTTCCGTTTACCGTTAACGTCTTCTGTCCGATCGTCATGGCCGCCGTTCCCGTAGGCAATCCCGCCTCACTGGACAGCGAAGGCATCGTGAAGGAAATGTTGTCAAATGCCACAGTGCCGGTCTTGGCCCGTTCATCCTGCCCTTCCTCGACGTTGACGACATACATCCGTTTTAGCGTTACCGGAAACTTCATTCCTGAACCTGATAGGTCGATGTCCAATGTCTTCCATCCGGTCCAGTCGATCGTTTTGGCAAGATCTACGTAGACCGTCGCTCCGCCGGCGTCCGTAAATTCGGCGCGAAGCCAATTCAGACTCTGATCTCCCATCACATCAAGCGACATCGAGGTTGCCGCCGCCGGAACCGATTTGCCTGATGCGCCGTTGAACTGGGCGTAAGCGTACATTTTACCCGTACCCGCCGTCATGTCATAGCTAAGAGACAGCACCTTCGACCCGGCGTGATCGCCACTGCTGGTGGTGATGGCAGCTGTGCCCTGAACGCCCGAGGCATTCGTTGTAAAAGCGACCGGATAGGCCACATTTTCAAAATCCTCCCATGGGACTGCCGCAGCTGTCGTCAGAACAACCGCCGTGCTGAACCCGTCGTAACGCGCAATGGCGTACCCGGTCGTCACACCCGGATTCACCGAATTCACGGTCAGCTTGCCGCCCTGCACGCTGCCCTTGAAGCCGACAAACTCCCATTTTACCGCGGAATCCGGCACGCTGATGGAAGATCCGTTTTTCGCGGCCGCGGTAATCGGCACTGCAATCTCCGTCCCCGCCTTCAGCGGACCGGTTTCCGTTCCCGCCGTCAAACGGGTCAAATCGTCGCCGCCAAGCACGGTAACCGTCGTAGAGGCGCTTACCGACCCGCTGGTCGCGGTCAGAGCAGCCGTGCCCGGCTTCACCGCCGTAGCCTCGCCTCCGCTGACGCTCACACTGCCGCTGCTTGATTTCCAGGATGGATTGCCGGAGGCGACGTCAATCGGATTGTAATACGTATCGTAGCCTTTCAACGAATAGGCTGCTTTCTGGCCAATCAGCAGAATGCTGCTGCCGCTGATTTTGATTCCTTTAACTTCACCCTGCGGCGCGGTTGTATATACGCCAAGCCCATTCACAATGCTGCGCTGCTCTGTGCCGTATTCCGTATCGAACGTGAGGCTTGTCTCGGTTTCGGCAAGCGGCCGGTCGACCATTGTCGTTGAACCGCCGCCATCCAGGTTAAGTCCTTTATATACGCCGACGCTCGTCATAAAGGACTGCAATTCGGACAGGGACATCCCCGAGCTGCTGTCATTCTTCTCCACCGCGACAATGTAAGCGTAGCGCCCGTCCTCGGAATACCCAAGCGCCGTTCGTGCACGGTAGCCGCCGATACTGCTGACGGAACGGGAGAATGCTGCCGCTTTGCCTTTATCGACCAGAATCGTATGCCCTCCGATCATCATCTGCAGACTCGCCGGATCGACGGTCTCGCCCGTTGTTGCCGAGCGCAGCGAGCAGGCCATTGCCAAAGGCTGTCCGACCTGCAAATGATCGGCGACGAACTGTGCAGCCGTTCCATGCGTTCGCAAAATAAAGGCCCCCGCCGGCACAGTGATCGGCAGCGCGGTATTTCTAGCCGAAATTTGAGTAATGATTCCATTTTCGACAAGCACTTCGGTTGGGGAAGTCGAGCTGTTTTTCGGGCGATCCAGCGCTGTCCAAGCATCCGTATAAATATACGCTGCATTGACATGACTGTAAGTGGACGCTCCGCCTTCCGGATTGTATGCCCCTTTGTTGATTCCCGCTAAAGCAAGCTGCGAGCCGTCCGCCGCTGTGACCGTTCCCTCGAACGAGAATTGGTCAATTATCGGCTTTCTGTCAGTCGTTAGGGCAAAAGCATAAAGTCCATTCAGCTGTGATGGAGTCGATACCAGTGTCCCCCCGGATACTTCGCCACCAATCGGCGCACCTTCGCCGCCGGTATTGAAATAGTCCCCGTTCACCGCCGCTACCGCGCCCGTCTCTTTGGCCATCCCGCCGGTGCTCTGGCGCGTGGTTAACTTTCCATTCTTGCCTGTCATGACGTCAATGGAAACGTAAGGATTGTTCAGATCAACGCGGACGATATCCGCCAGGCCAGTTGCTTTGCTCCCGGAGCGCGTTACGGTATATTTATATTTCAGCTTCGTGGCGCCCGAAGTAATGATTTCTTCACTCACTTTGGTTGCCGTGAACGTGGAAGCGGCCTCCACTATTGAAGAAGATCCCTGTTGAAACAACGGCAGCTCGCCGCCAATTACAGGCATGATCCACAGCACACCCGCGAGTGAAGCAGCCACCCATTTAGGGGCGACGGATTTCTTATTGCTCCCTGGTTTATCTTTTCTAGTCTGGTTCGACGAACAACTACTATTCATTCACAGTAACTCTCCCATCCACATTTATTCCCCCACCGCTTTCCGCCTACATAATTAATAGACTAAGTTTTACCGAAAAAGTTACGAAATTGACATAAAAAATGTTCTTTCATAGACTTCGGGCAAGCAAAAAGGCCTTCCGTATGGAATCCGTTCATTAAGAACTTCTCCACACAAAAGGCCCTATTCTTAAATTTCCCGTAAGATGAAATCCATCTCGCTTGTTAAAATTACAGACCAGCCTGCTCCCTGAGCAGCGCCGCTTTGTCCACACGTTCCCAAGGAAGATCCAGATCGGTGCGTCCGAAATGTCCGTAAGCAGCGGTCTGTTTGTAGATCGGTCTGCGCAGATCCAGCATGGAAATAATTCCGGCAGGGCGAAGGTCGAAGTTGCCGCGCACCAGCTCGACAAGCTGTTCTTCACCAATCTTACCTGTGCCGTATGTATCGACGTTAATGGAAACCGGGTTCGCTACGCCAATTGCATAAGCCAGCTGAATTTCGCATTTGTCGGCAAGACCAGCGGCTACCAGATTTTTCGCTACATAACGCGCAGCATAGGCAGCGGAACGGTCGACCTTTGTCGGATCTTTTCCGGAAAAAGCGCCCCCGCCGTGACGGGCATAACCACCATACGTATCGACGATGATTTTCCGTCCGGTCAGCCCGGCATCTCCCTGCGGTCCGCCAATAACAAAGCGTCCGGTCGGATTGATGAAATACTTGGTCTCTTTATCCAGCAAGCCATCGGGCACCACCGGCAAAATGACATGCTCCTTGATATCCTTCTGGATTTGTTCCAGTGAAATTTCCTCCGCATGCTGTGTGGATACGACGATCGTATCAACACGTACAGGCTTGTCATCCTGATACTCAATCGTAACCTGTGTTTTACCATCCGGTCTCAAATAATCCAAAGTGCCATTTTTGCGAACTTCGGACAAACGGCGGGCGATTCGGTGGGACAAAGCAATCGGAAGCGGCATCAGTTCGGGCGTTTCATTGGTCGCGAAGCCGAACATTAATCCCTGGTCCCCTGCGCCAATATTGGCCGTTTCTTCAGCAACCTGAGCAGGGTCGCGATGCTCCAGCGCCGCGTTAACCCCTTGGGCAATGTCCGCGGACTGCTCGTTAAGCGAAGTCAGCACGGCACAGGTATTGTAATCAAAGCCGTATTTGGCGCGCACATATCCGATATCCTTAACTGTATTCCGTACAATGGCCGGGATATCCACATACTCCGACTTCGTGCTGATTTCTCCAATAACGAGAACTAGACCAGTCGCTACCGATACCTCACAAGCTACGCGCGCGTAGGGATCGTTGGTGAGGAACGCATCCAGAACCGCATCAGAAATTTGGTCGCAAATTTTATCCGGATGTCCCTCTGTAACAGACTCGGAAGTAAACAAATGACGTCCTTTAATAGGCATGAATCCAACCTCCTATATAATAGGTAGAAACTGCTCAACCAGTCCCCATATTCGATCTCATTTTGCATATAAATTCATATAAGTTCACTACTTAACCCGGCAAAAAAATCAACCTTTTCCACATGGAAAAGGTCGGTTTTCCTCAAAAGTCATATTAACTTATTTGCGTGGCAGTGTCAATCAAAGCCCCTCTGTTACATGCCTGATTGTCACCCTTCTATTCTATAAGAAAAGGGCTTGCTCGGCCTGCTTGACGAGCCGCTTCGTAATTTCACCGCCAACAGAACCATTATCCCGGGATGTTATATGTCCGAGATAGGGGGTCCGGGATGTTGCTGAAACTCCTCCCAGCGATCCCAATTCGGAAGCAAACTCCGTATCCGCTCCTGCTCCAGGAACGGGACCATAAAGACCAAATTCGGCTGCAATTTCGAACTTCATCTGCTTCAGCATTTCCCGGCTTTCAGGAACAACCGTGCGATTATTGCGGGCCATGAACTGCACCTCCTGTATAGTTGTATAAGTTACAGGATTATTGTGTGCAGCCATCTTTCTTTCAGTCGCAGTAATGTTTGTTGGTTTTGGCAGTATAAAACAAATCAAATCTGCCAATGCTTTTATAAATGCATCCCTGTGTCAACTAGTTGGTTACTTTAAAGTATGCCCGCCTCTTACCATAACAACTAATCCAAGGGTTTGACCGTCTTGTACGGCAATTCCGCGTCCATCCCTTGGAAAGGATAATAAATGGTTGGATGGCGCTGACTGGCCATTCGTTAAATCAAGGCCGTCTGTCAGATCGGCTACACCGTTTGAATCCTGAGAATAGATCACGGCCTTGCCAGCTCTAACAATAAATTCGGCTCCTGCAGAGGCGATTAAGGTTTGTCCCGGCTTCACATCCACAATAATGCTATCATTGCCGCTTCCCGTATTAGGTGCCGGAGATGCAGTGGCTGTTGCTGCTGGTTTCGCAGTGGCTGGTGTAGAAGTGGCCGCTGCAGTTGGACTGGGCGACGGGGATTTGGTGGCAACCGGAGACGTTACTATGCCACCCTGAAGCACTTTTTGAATCTGCTGATCCACGTAACTCTTGGTAACTACAGGATCATCGGCAGTTCCCGGCTGATTTCCGACATCAGCTCCTTGCGCCGTATTGCTGACAATTGAACCTGCCCAAATACCGCCTGCCAGCAGTACAGCGGCAAACGTTATTTTCCAAAGCGGCTTCATGGAGTTCCTCCTTCTAATGTAGGTATAAAAAAAGAATAGCCTCCGAAGAGGCTATTCTTGCTTCGGTTAGGAAGCTTATTATTTACCGGAAACCGTAGTTCCCTTAGTGATGTTGTTGCCAGCTCCGTCAACGATAGAAGTTGTAGTTTCATCCTTGACAGTTACAGTGATGGTGTAAACGTAGCTTGCAGCCAGGTTCAGGTTGCCAGCAGCATCGCCAGTGTAAGCGATGATTTCGTCTGCTTGAATACCAGCTTCTTTACCGTTCTCAACATAGAGGACGGAGTTTCCGCTGTAGTCACCCTTAGCTACCGGTACGTTCAGAACCCATTTCTTGCTGGAGCCAGTAGTTCCGCCTGTCAGCTTCTCTACGTTAGCAGCAGAAACTTCTACTCCGTTAACAACAACCTTCAGATCGCCAGCGTCCACTCCGCTAACATCCTCGGAGAAGGTCAGGATCAATCTGCTGGAGATGTCGGAAGATACTGCGGCAGAAGACAGAGTCGGAGCCACGCTATCAACGAAGTTTTTGATTGTTTTCACTACAGGAACAATAGTGTTGCCTGCAGTATCCTTGATACCGTTGATCACCAGATCTTGATCATCGGCCGAGGAGATGGAAGCAGAAGGAATGTACAGCGAAGCTGTTACATTAGTTGGGTTGCCTGTTCCATTGTAGCTAGTTGTGATGTAAGAACCTGCTGGAAGTGCTTTGCCACCCAGAGTGTAGTTGTTAACATCACGTACTGTGGAAAGGTTAAGGCCCGTTGTATCATATACATCGAACGTTACTCTTTGGTCAGTACCTACCACTACAGCATTACTGATGTTGTTAGCACCTGGTTTGTCGGTATCAGTTGAAGTCGTTGTCGTAATAGTTACAGGCAGAACAACTGCAGCGTTGGCATTCTTAGCAGCTGCTTTATCTTTAACCAGACCTGCTGGCAGACGCAGCGTGTAAGATCCGGCAGCCAGACCTGTTACATTCTTAAATGTAACTGTAGCGCCATCAACAGAGTAAGTGCTGTCGGAAACAGTGAAGCCATTTGCAAATCCAGTTGCATCGGAGATCAGCGTGATAGCATTTCCGGCAACAGTTACGTCTTCGGAGAACTTAACTACCAGACCAGCGCTTCCGTAAGTAGCACTTACTACTGTAGGAGCAGCTGTATCTTTAGTGAAGGTAACAGCTTGGGAATACGTGCTTGCCAGTGTATTGCCCAGGGAGTCACGGATGCTCGTTCCGAATACGATCGTACCAGTGAATGTGCCGCTGCTTGGGAACGAGAATGCCGGAGCAGTCAACGTGTAAGTTTTGGAATCTTTTTTGGTTACGATGAATGCGCCTTTGCTTTCGCCATTAGCGTCCAGCAAGCGGATGCTGCCGTTCAGGGAAAGCTGATCAATGCTCTTGTTGAATACAACTTTAACTGTGTTTTCGCCTGTTACCGTTACACTTGCTACCGTAGGAGCAACAGTATCGGAAACAACCGTTACAGTAGTCTTAGTTGGGTTAGGGGAAATGTAGTTGCCTGCAAAGTCTTTAACGTTAAGCAGGGATACGTCATAAGTTTTGCCGGCTTCCAGCGTACCGGTAGTCAGTACCAGTTCATCCAGGGAATCGCCGTTAGCAATGCTATTCACAGCAGCTCCGTTAACATAAGCGATAGTACCCAGAACTTGTACTGGTTCGCTCAGTTTAACCGTTACTTTGTTTGTTGTAGCTTTAGCTACTGCGGATACCGAAACAATAGCCGGAGCTACAGTGTCGTCAACATTCAGCAGTTGTGTATAAGCCGGGATTTTCTCTCCAGCTGTCGTCTTAACAGCGTCAGTCAGCGTGAAGGCATATTGACCGTCAAGATATTCAGAACCAGCAAGAGTAATAGTTGCGTCCGTACCATCGGCTCCAATAACAACGTTAGCGATGTTAGGAGTTACTGCAGGTGCGTCGCCAAGTTTGGTCAGGCTAACTACGCCGTCAACCAGAGTAGTGTTGCCATATACCGTTTCGGTAATAGTGCTAGCGTCAACCGGACGGTTGAATTTCACAACGACTTGCTTGCCGTTCGGAGCAGTTACGGAAACTACTTTCGGAGCAGCCAGCGTTACTTTCGCTGTGTAGTCATGACCGTTGTAAGTAAAGTTGATTGTTTTTTCAACGCCTGCAACCAGAGCTTCGGTCAAAGTAACTGTAGTCGTTGCTTTGTCGGAGAAAGTTACGAGCACGCTAGTCGGGCTCAGCGCTTCAGCAGATGCAACCACTGGAACAGTGGACAGGGTGCTTACAGCATAAGCAGTTTCAACTACCAGGGAACGAGTAGCGTTGCCTTTGAAGTTCGTGCTAGCTGCTACCAGGCCTTTGTTGATTACAGCTTGAGCATAACCTTTAGCCCATGTCGATGCGTTGTTGTCGGTAGTAGTAGGAGCTTCCAGTTTCAGAGCGCGGAACAGTACTGTTGCCACTTCTTCAACTGTTACTTTACCGTTATAGTCGAAGATACCTTTTACAGTATCTTTACCTTGCATCAGGTTAGCTGCAGTAACAGCTTCGATGTAAGGAACTGCCCAGTTCTTCGCGTTGTAACCTTTGTCTTTGTAAGACAGTTTGTTGGTTACTTCAGTCAGGTTGAACAGTTTGGTTACGATCTTCGCGAACTCAGCGCGAGTCAGATCTTTTTCCAGATGTGCTTGGCCGTCCGGATATCCGTTCAGGATACCTTTCGCTGCCAGAGCGTCGAATTTAGCTTGCGGGGTTGTTGCAGTTTCACCAAATGCTACAGAGGCAAACATCGAGAATGCCATTGCTGTAGACAGTGCTACGGACAAAATTTTCTTCATAACCTTTTTTTCTCCTCCTTGAACATTCATGAACTGAGATTCTTGTTTAGTTGGGTAGCTCATGTCACTCATTAGCCGATGCACCCCCTTTCCCGAGTTGAGCAAGTTAAGTATAAATGATGTCTGTGACGGGTATCACAGAAACTGGTAAATGAATTCAAGGCATAACAATACTAGATTCCTAATTCTACCTTAGTATTATACAATGTGCCTTAAGTCACGTAAAGCTAATTTTTCCAAGTGGTCTAACTAGCTTTACAGTCATTAATCCAACAATCCGCTGTTGTAATGACTCTACATCTTTAACGCAGTAGTTTCTCAAAAGTTGCGGTTCACTCAAAAAAAACTAAAAATATATTTTCCACCGAACTCCTATTAGATGAACCTCTTATATGTAATTCAAACTATTGTTAAACTTGTGCGGCTACGGAAGGCAGTTTATCACGCTCTTGATTCGATGGTCATTAAGAAATATTTTCTAAAGGGCTGCTAACTCATATCGATTATCCCCACAAAATAAAATGAGCGCCGAAATCCGGCGCCCTGAAACTACATAGTTATCTGATTTTCATGGAAAGCTGGATCAGTTCCTGCCGTTTTTCAGGGCTGGAATTCACATTATTATATAGAGCATCAATGGCCTCACGGTTCTCTCGGTAGCTTTTCTCATGTTTAATCGTGGAGTGGGACCAGTCAATCAGTGCGTTTTCCGCAATCACAAGGTCATTGTATGCATCATGGAATCCAGTCGCTTGAACAAGCTCTTCCATAACCTCCTGGGTAATTTCCTGAAGCGCGCGTTTCGCCTCAATTTCCTTCTCCATTATTTTTGCTGTATTCTCAAACTTGTTTTTGGCTTTCATGTAGTCAATTTGGGCTTTTGATAAAATCGGTTTCATCTAGCGTTCTCCTTCTTGCTTGAGTGTGTACTTTCACCTTCTTACGTCATTGTAACGTAAAGTACGCCACATTTCAAAGAATTGTAATTGGAAACTGCATAACAGAAGCCCCCCTCCCAATATCGGGGAGCAGAGGCTTCCGTTGCAGCTTGCATCCAAGCATTTAACAATGAATTACAGCTTCTTCATTTTCACCATCATTCGGTATGCCATTCCCGCTCCGTCGGCCCGAGTGAATTTCGCCTGCGGATCAAAGCGATAGGTTACTTTTTTCTGGCCTGCAACAAGCTTATTAGCGATTCCCGGGATAACTCCGGCTTTGTATACCGCCAAAATAGACGGCACCGAATATTTGGATACAATAGAGCCACTATCGGTAAACTGCTTTTGTAGTGTGGCCAAATCTTTGTCAACCGTGCCCAATTTCAGGTTCATAGCTCTGGCGATTATAACCGCAGCATCCTCCCGGGTTAGCGCACTATTGGGAGAGAATACTCGAGGAGCGGTTCCTTTGATCAGTCCCTTCCGAACTGCCGTTTCGATATAGCGGTAATCCCAAAGAACATTGCTGCTGATCGGAACGTCCGCGAACGTCATTTTTTGTTGGTCGGCTTCATAATCCAATTGAATACCCATAATCTTCACCAGCATCGTTGCAAATTCGCCACGTGTCATATTGTCGTATACACCAAACTCATTATTGTCTTTGGGATTCAGAATCCCTTTTGCCAGAACGGTTTCCAGTTCATTTTTCAGTGTAGGGTGAGCGACAATATCGTCGTAGCTATAACGCAGTCCCATGACGGTGTAATAGCCGAACCCATCAAATCTGGCGGTAATGGTCTTGCTGCCTGTGTTTACAGCTCCCCCCATATTATACCAGGTTCCGTCTACGTTTTTCCAAACTGACAGATTAGATGCCGCAGCATTGGCTATCGACGAATCATATTTCAAAGTAATGGTCCCTTGCTGTGTAGGCTCCATCCACTTTCCTTTATGCCCGGAATAGAATTCGTTTCCTACCTTGTAGGGATTAGAAGCCACGACAGTGTTGTAATCGTTCAAAGAAGCGCTCGATACAAAATAGCCGGGATCGATCCAGTAGAGATTAGACGCATAACCATAGTGTACTTTGGGCGTCAGATATGTGGTTGCCAACGAGTTGGCGTTAACTGGCGTAATCTTCCCATCCTTATATTCGAGAGTTGCACCGCTGCCTTCAGTTTCACCCACGCGATTATACTGCTTGACCGTACGGCCGTCCTGCTTGTCAGCAATACCGAGCAGAATATACTGTTCATTAAACAGATTAATTTGGGGGGTGTTGCTGCTTCCCGGCTGAGGCGAGGCGTCCCGCAGCATGGTGCCCTTCGGGAAATTCAAGACAACCGAATTCTGGAAAGCGTTCAGTTTGCCGGAGGAATTCAGCGTCGTCTTAAACTGTGCGCCCTGCAGCACTTCATCCGAATAGGTGATGCTGAATGAACCATTTGTCTTCTGTGTGCCATTGGTGATTGTAAACTTGATCGTATTAACGCCCTTCTTCAAACCCTTAAGCTCGGTCCTGAAAATATCCTCCTTACCTTTAACAAGCGCAGTCTTGCCGATAACAACGCTATCAGCGCCTTCTGCCTGAATGCTTACATCCACAAAGTTCTGCTTAATTACGCTCTCGTTCGGAAGCAAGGGCGACAAAATTTTATAAGGCGGCACCTCGCGTGTAATCTGCAGAGCCTGTGAGACAGTCGAGGTTTGCAGCCGTGCCGATATGACGAAAGTCCGGATTCCCGTAGCCGGCAGACTCTGCGCCTTCAACGTGAATACGCCATCCCGAACTGAAGGAGTCAATAACTGACCCGGTGTTGTCGTACTCCACGAAACGCTCCAGGCTGTGCCAGTCCAGCTTGCCTTCAAAATCTGCGATCCATCAACGGTAATAACAATCTCATCGGCGTTACCCGTCGTGAACTGGATATCCGCGTTCTTTTGGTTGGTAGTATATTGGAGCTTGTCCGTCTCGACAAACAGTTGGCCAGAATCAGTTGTCTGGTCATCTGGGTTAACGGGAAGCGGAGTGACATCTACCAGTTTTGGCAAGTTGCTCGAGAATAAATATACGTTGACACTGGAGGTTACGGGCACTCCATTGGCCGTTCCTGTAATCGTAATTTTATTCGCTCCTTCCACCAGGGAATAGAGAGCGTTGCCGGTCGTAGCAAAGTTAAATGTATTCGTTGTCGAATCAACTGTCAGACCCGTCGTGGAGCCATTGATCGAGATTTTCAGCGAGCCCGTATCCGTCGGCAAGAAATTGATAAGCTTACCCTGGACCGATGTGAAATCACTTGCGTTGGTAAATACCTGGTTATTGTACAGATTGCTGATCTCAATGTAAGGCGCTGATACATAGTTGATCGGAATATAGCGGCTGTCTTTATTGGCCCCGCTGCCTACAGTGATATGAAGCGTCTGTTTGCCGGTAGGCAGGCTAGTGATCTTGAATACCCGATAACCGCCGTCATTACTCGTATATGCCTGTTGTGCAAGCACTGGGCTGGCCGTCGAACTGCCATCCGGAATTGTCGTCAGCGATATACTGCTCAAAGTCGTCGAGTTGGTATCGCTTGTTTTAACAAGCAGCCACAACGGAAGTTGAAACAAGCTGGTGTTATCGCTGAATGTTCCCGCAGAAGTATAAGATACGGCCGTCGTACCAGTTACAGTGGGACTGTAAACTTGCTGGACATCCGTAATATATGGCGTTGTGCTGTTCCGGAATTTAAAGTCAACGGAAGAGATGCTCTTGCTGTCATAGCTTCCATTGAAATAGATTGTGTAATTACCATTACTAGTTAATGTATGATCCGTCGTACCCGTATAACCAAAAGTAATAAAGTTACCGGAGGTGGTCGGAGTGCTCACCGTCGCCGCCTCATTCAGAGCAATAATTTCACCGGTATCCGTGTTCTTGAGAGTGAAGGTAAGTGCGGTCAGGTTGGAGACCGCCGTATCCGGAACTGCGAAGGTGATGGAGCCGCTAAGCTTGCCTGTAGCGGAAGAGACGACCCCGCCCGTATCAACGGCTGTTGAGCCAATCTTGGTGTTGTACGGAGTCCCGGTTCCCGTAGGAGCATAGATCACCTCGCGGGTTACAGAATATGTCCGGGTTCCGCCATCCGTTGTCGCCACGAATGTCAGCTTATTATATCCAGGATTCAGCGTGTAATCGGCGATGACAAAAGTTGAACTGCCGCCGCCATACATCTTCGAAGAATTGAGCATGACCTCAGAGGCGTTCGGCGCTTCCAGCATCACTGTCAATCCTTGTGTATTTACCAATGTAGGCGCACTCTCGTTAAGAAGACTTCCATCCGGCAGAGCTATGTTATAAATCGCAGGCACATTGGAAAAATTGACGTAGGCCTCGCTGCTGACCATACTTCCATCCGATGTAGTTCCATATAGGGTAATCCGGTTAAGACCCTGAGTCAGTTGGACATTGGTAAACGAAAAATACTTCTCGTTCGTAATCGTTGGCTTGACATCGGTGCCATTAGCACCAGGTACCACTGTTCCGTTAATTAAACCATCCACTTTATAGTAGATACTGTCAGCAGACACACCATTAAAGGTCCCCTCGACATCAACGGTGCTTGTATTCACAGATGTTGGTGAGTTCTGGTCCGTACTGAATTTGGTAAAGGTAAAATATTGCCCTGCAGCGGCATATGCCGCTCCCGATGCCGAAAGAGTCGACAGCAGGATTACAGCCGCCATGACGAAACTGCCTATCGACTTGATTCTGTTCTTCACGTATGAAACCTCCTACTGCTATATTGGTTTGTGGTCTAGGACGTGACATCTCCCGTGCTTCATCCATCCTCTTTTATTTTATCGGCGAACCTCAATCTATTAATTAGCAATTAATTAACAGAACAATAAAAAACCTCATTCGAATGAATGAGGTTTCAGGAATTATATAAGTTCGTAAAAGACGCTTCATTATATATATCAGGATTTTGAACCTTTTTCCGCGCTCACTTTCATGAATACCCGGGAAAGGAAGCTCAGCAGCGGTTTCTTGGTTTGTCCAACCAAGCCGATAACCTCGGCGCCAATCTGCAGGAAGAAGAGCATTACACAAATGACTACGAAAGTAACCCAGTTCGCTTCATACAGAGCGGAAGAGGATTGAATAACGGCCAGGATTCCGAAAAAGCCTGCAATTCCGTAAATAATGAGCACCGTCTGCCGATGGCTGAATCCAAGCTCACGGAGGCAATGATGCAGATGGCCTTTGTCCGGAGCAAAAATCGGTTTCTTCTGCAGCTTGCGGCGAACGATCGCGAAGAACGTGTCCGACAACGGCACACCGATAATAAGCAGCGGCGTAATAAAGGAAACGACGGCGATCTGTTTGAACCCGAGCAGTGCCAGCATGGCCAGACAGAATCCGAGGAACAGGGAGCCCGCATCACCCATAAAGATTTTGGCCGGGTGGAAATTGAAAAAGAGAAAGCCCACAATGCTGCCGAGGAGCAGCAGACAGAGCATGGCAACCATCACATTACCCATCAAGAAGGCCATTGTAGCAATAGTTGCAATAGCGATACCCGAAACGCCGGCAGCCAGCCCGTCCAATCCGTCGATCAAATTAACGGCGTTCGTGACGCCGACAATCCAAAAAATCGTAAGCGGAATAGCGATCCAGCTCTCAAGCGAAGAATAAGTATTGTTAAAAGGAATATTCACAAAGTCCACCGTAATGTCAAAGCCGAACACTACGATGCAGGCTGCGGCAATTTGACCAAGCAGCTTTACTTTGGCCGATAACTCAAACTTGTCGTCAAGTCCGCCAAGCAGCACAATAAGACCGCCGCCGCTAAGCAGCGCCTTAATAAAATTAATATCCCGTGTGGAAAACTCGTAAGGAACAAACGGCGATATGGCAAGCAGTCCTAACACAAACGCCAGAAAAATACCCAAGCCTCCAAGGCGCGGCATTATTCTCGTGTGCACTTTGCGGGCATTAGGCACATCCGTGGCGCCAATAGCAAGAGCGAATTTCTTGACAAGCGGCGTCAAGCATAATGCAAGTCCCATGCATACGATAAATCCGGCGATGTATATGATTAACATTGGTCTAGTCAACCCCCATTTCTCTACCGCATTGAATTATACTCTGTTCCAAAAACAAATTCCAATTCCGTTTTCAGGCGATTTTCGATATATATTCGAGGAAAATCGGCGTTTTATCCGTTTTTTGTGACTCTATCTCTCTCCCGTATCACTTTTACTGCGAATTTCGGCAGCGCAAGCATTCTTTTGTACCTGGTCGGTTCTTTGAGAAGACGGTAAAACCACTCCAACCGCAGTTTTTGGAACGCTAGAGGCGCACGCTTCGTTTTGCCGGAAATGACGTCAAAGCTTCCGCCGACCCCCATCATAACCGGAATGCCCAAACGCGATTTATGCTTCGCAATCCAAGGTTCCTGGGTATCCGCGCCGCGAGCGACAAATAAAAGATCCGGTTTTGCTTCAACGATCGTCGCGATGACTTCATCATCCTCCGCCGCACCGAAAAATCCATCGCGAAAACCGGCGATCGTTATCCCCGGATATTGCATTTGTAACCTACTTGCCGTCTCACGAATCACTTCGGGAGTCGAACCAAGCAGATAGACCCTCCAGTGATAGTGTTCTCCCTCTTTCATCAATTCATGTAGCAAATCGTATCCGGGCACTCTTTCCTTGACGGGATTTCCGCCGCGTTCGGCCGCCCACACCACTCCCGTGCCGTCGGGAACGACCAGCTCCGCGGAGACCATGATCTCCTTATAAGCCGGATTTTCCAAAGCGGCCATTACCATGATCGGATTCGCTGTGATCACCTGATGCGGCGTCCTGGAATGTATGGCTTCAATTAAATAGGAGATCGTTTCCTTCATATCCATTTTGGACACCGGTATGCCAAAAATCGCTACCGTAGGCAAAGCGCCTGCGTGTTTCACTATAAATCACCCTTTATGGCTTAAATATTCAACAATTTGCCGGGCCGGAGCTTCCGCTTCATGGATTAATGAATCAATCCGCGATTCCCGCTGCCCCCGCCAAGCGGCTCCGTCCTTCAGAAGCCTGACAATCTCCCCGGAAAGGGTTCTGCTGTCCAAGGAAGCCGTTGTGCCGACAGGACGGCAATCGATACGGCTTAAAAAATGATCGATCTTGGGATCGTACGATATTCCGAGCAGCGGCACGCGGCGTCCGGCGGCATAAATGAGGCTGTGCAGCCGCATACCGAGCAGCACGCTGCACGCTCCAACTTCGCGGAGCATTTTCTGCGGATGGTCGGCTTCTTCGCTCAGGCTTACAACGCTTCCGCTTTCAGCGATATCGCCAAGCCTGTCCATGCAATATTTCGACGCTTCGGTATCGGAAGGAAGATGAAACGGCAGAAACCGCAGGTGCACCGGAAGGGTACGGCATACCTGCCGCAAACCTTGGGCGATAGCCTCCAGCTCCCGCCGGTCCTTCTCCCAGTAACGCACGGAGACACCGACGATCGGAAGCTCAGAACTCCTGAAGCCGGGACTGGCGCCAGAATCTGCTTTAGCTCCATCCGCCTCGCGAGGCTGTCCCGCCAACGCGCTGCTGGGGGCTGTTTCTTCCGGCAGGGTCAGACCCATGACGGGATCCGGCACAACCTGCACATCGGCCTGCCGAAGGCCCATGGACATAAGCAATGCCCTGGATTGTTCATCACGTACGGACACATAAGCACATTTGCGGAATACCGATTTGATCATCGGATGGAACCATTTCCGCTGCACCGGCCCGATTCCTTGGGCATATATGAATGTCGGCTTGCCCATCCATTGAGCAAGCTTGATAATGCCGAGATAATACGGAATGGATTTGCCGCTTGTTACATCCTGCAGCAGGCTTCCTCCGCCGCTGATCAGCCCGGAGCTTTCGCCTATAACCCGTCGGACCTCAGCCAGCTTCATGCGGTGCACCGCTTCAACGCCGTAAGTAGCGGAAGTCCATTCCGGATCGATGGATAGTACGACCGGTTTAATGGATATACCCGCCGATTCAGATTGGCGCTTCAGTGCAATCAAAATCGATTGAAGCACCGCTTCATCTCCGCTGTTGCGGAAGCCGTAGTAACCGGACAACACTATTTTTTGAGCAGGGGCAGCCATCGTTTCCAACATCCTTCCGCAATTTGCCACACGATTACCGCGATCACGCCAAGGATAAGACCCAGGCCAAGCCCAAGCAGCCCACGGACAAGCGAAATCAGAACAGGCGAATGAATATGCGCGAACGTATCCACCATAGACAGTTGGCCGATTACGGCAACAATCATAAGATAGGCGGCGTTCCGGTATTTAAGGGCCAGAAAAGTTCCAAGAATAAACACAGGATGGGCAAGCAAAAATTCCTTGCTGCGCGGCCGCACGCCGAAGACATTTTCCATAAAGTTCCGGAAGGCCAGCTCATAGGAACTGGCGGTGCCGCTGTTCCCGGTGCGACTTAAATAGTACAAGCCGATTATCCCCAGCACCCCGGCCGCAACAACCATGGCCAGCGTGATAGGCGTTCTTAACAGCTTGCCCGTTTTATTCAAGACGAACTCGCCCCGGTACAGAAGCACATAAATGGCTACAAGCCCGATCGGAGCGATATGCAGCAGACTGACACCTCGGAATTGGTTTAACACCAGGCTGTAAGTAATATTATTCAGCAGCGCGATAACGAACGGCACCGCGCTGAGTGAGATCAAGGCTGTCTTTACGTACAAAACAAGACTCTGGACCAAGCGTCGCTGCGGATTCATAACTCCCTGCACGGAACCGGGGATGCTCCCCCGAACCGTTGTCGCTCCCTGAACGGCCAGCGGCGGACCCGATCTATTGATTTTGCGAATGGCGAGCACCATCGCTACTGTCGGCGCGCTGATGGCAACCGCAAGAGCAAGCGCTTGTTCAAACAGCACGGGCCTCACAAGCAGCAGTCCCGCGCTTCCGATAAGACCAAGGGTCCAAGCCAAAAGCGTCAGCCACGGAACGAAGTAAGAGATCATCAGCGCAACCATCGCCACGGCTCCGATGACGGCGGCCAGCTTGAAATAACGTTGGAACGGTGAATCTACTACATCAAAAGCAGCAGCTTGTCCCAGCGTAAAGCCGTTGTCCTTGATCTTGTCCACTGCCCCGCCCGGCTCACTCAGACTGGTAACCAAATTGTCCACAGAGTCGTCGATCTGCGCCTTGGCGGTATTTCTCGTGGGGGCGGTGTTCAAGTACAGCATGCGAATATTGCGGTCCTTGGTCGCCAGTGCGAAGCGGTCGGCAATAACATCCGGTTTCAGCGTTGAATCGTTCTCGCTCAGTGAGTACAACCGGGTCACATTGTAATCGAGCAAAAATGCAAGCTTGTTGAACCCTTTTTGCTGCTCTTTAAGATTCTCGATGGTGGCTATGCCGATGCCGTTTTGTTTCAGCAGCTCAGCAAAGGAAGCAATACTCTGAAGGTCCTCATTGTCGTTAAATCCTTTGACCGAATCGCCCTCGAACAGGATTCGCTTCACATCAAGACTTTTAAAACGTTGGATTAGCCGATTCATCGCTTCTTCATTATAGGGAAGGGAATCCACAAGCCGGGGAACGATATGGAATCCCTTGTCATGCAAAGTTATAAGCGTAGATTCGTCCGGAGCCATCGGCTTCAACAGCGCATCTTCCACCGGAGTCTCAATAATCAAGCCCTGTTGGCCGCGAAAGTTCCAATCCTCCGCCCTAATCCCAAGATCGCTGAACGTATCCCGGATCGTGGGCGCAAGCGCCTCAGCGTTAGCTTTGCTTGTAAAAAGCACATACGTATAATTCTCGTTCTCCGGAATGACGCTATCCGTTAAGTTGGCGATATCCTGTGCGCCCCAATACATGACGCGACGGGCTTTGCGATAATCCTCAAGCGTATTTTCATATACAGCCATACTTTGTACACCGGCTTCTTTAAGCCGATCCAACTGCCGGGATATGTAGTCCTGCGGGTTGGCCCGGTAGCTCGCGGCGTCCACGAGATCTCGGTAATCGAATACAATTTCCACCGTCTTAGATGATTTCTCAGTCTGCAAACGGTCGTAAACAACAGGCAAAGCCGCAATCAGGCCAATCACAACCACGATCCAGAGCCATTTCCGGGAATTCAGGTTCCAACGCTGCCATTTGTGCTGCACCAAAAGCTCCTCCTCTTTCCATAAACGAATCTCTTCTACAAAAGACAACCCCACAAAGTGAGGACTTGGCTTCGAAGCCTGATCAGGTACTTTTCGTGGTCCCCGAAAAAAGAAACGGTTTCGCCCTCCATTCCCAATCGGAGGGCGGCACCCGTTTCCCGTAAAAGAGATTCAAATCATCATCTATTAGTTGCTTCCGCCGTCCACTCGTCCCATAACTTCCCCGGTGAGTGCGGCAACCTTGGATTTGGCATCCTCTAGCGACTCACCGCGTACGGCGAAGTACACCTTGATCTTGGGCTCGGTGCCCGAAGGACGCAGGCAGAACCAGGAGCCGTCGGCAAGCAGATATTTCAGCACATTCTCCTTCGGAAGTCCATCCAGACCCAGAGAGTAATCCAGCACCTCGCTTACGGCAATTCCCGCGACTTCCTTAGGCGGGTTCTGCCGCCAATCGCTCATGATGCCCTGGATTTGGGCGACTCCGTCCTTGCCCTTAAGTGTACGGGATTCCAGGCTTTCCAGGAAATAGCCGAACTGCGCATAAAGCTCCTGAAGCACCTCGTAAAGGGTCTTTCCTTGAGCTTTGTAATAAGCGCCCGCTTCGGCAATCAGCATGGAAGCCAGAACGGCATCCTTGTCCCGGGCATAGTTACCGGCAAGATATCCATAGCTTTCCTCATATCCGAACAGATATGTGTAGTCGCCCGACGCCTCAAACTGCGTCATTTTTTCACCGATGTACTTAAAGCCCGTCAATGTGTTAAACACTGTTGCTCCATAATGGCTGGCGACCGCAGCGCCCATTTCACTGGTTACAATCGTCTTGACTACCGCGCCATTGCTCGGCAGCTTGCCCAGTTCCTGCAACCGGCTCAGATAGTAGTGAATCATCAGCGCGCCGGACTGGTTGCCCGACAGGACGACGAATTTCCCCTCCGGGTCGCGCACGACGGCGCCCATCCGGTCCGCGTCTGGGTCAGTCCCGATGAGCAGATCGGCCCCAAGTTCCTCGCCAAGCTTGATCGCCAGCGTAAAGGCTTCCCGCTCTTCCGGATTGGGCGATTTCACTGTAGAGAATTCGGAATCCGGCTGTTCCTGCTCCGGCACGACAAGCACGTCCATGAAGCCGATCTTGTTCAGTACGCTGCGCACCGGAAGATTGCCTGTCCCATGCAGCGGCGTATATACAATTTTAAATTTGCTGCCGAGACCGCCGGCGATATCCGACTTGCCGACACTGACCGCCGCAACGGTGTCGGTGTAGGCTTCGTCTTCTTTCTCGCCCAGCCAATGAAGGAGTCCGGCAGCTTCAGCCTCTTCCTTATCGGCACGCTTGACGGCATTAAAGGAACCAACTTCGAATATGTAGGAGATCACCTTCTCGGCTTCATCCGGAACAAGCTGACCGCCTTGAGAATTATATACTTTATACCCGTTATATTCCGGAGGATTATGACTCGCTGTAATGACGACTCCGCCTGTGGCTCCCAGATGGCGAACGCTGAAGGACAGCTGCGGTGTGGAGCGAAGAGAAGGATACAAATAAGCTTCGATTCCGTTGCCGGCCAGAACCAGCGCGGTTTCCAGCGCGAACTCCGGGGAGAAGCGGCGGGAGTCATGAGCAATAACTACAGATGGACGACCCTCGCCAATATGCTGTTCCAATATAAAATTGGCGAAACCTTGAGTTGCTCTTGCTATCGTGTAGCGGTTCATCCGGTTGCTTCCTGCGCCGATCACGCCGCGCAAGCCGCCTGTCCCGAATTCCAAATCCCGGTAGAAGCGCTCTTCAAGCTCCTGCGGATCATTTTCCAGTCCGCGCAGCTCCTGCTTGGTGGTCTCGTCAATGGATGGATCTTGCAGCCAGCGTTCCAGGGTTTCTGCAGCTTTTGGACTCAATTGGGTCATAAAAATCTCTCCTTCTCCAGGTATGATTTAATTCAGCGCAAACATAATTTCGCCTTCGGCCACAACTTTGTCTTCCACTTTGGCAACTGCTTTCCCTTTGCCGATACTTCCTTTAAGACGCGTAATTTCCACTTCTAGCTTCAGGGTATCCCCCGGCACTACCTGTCCACGGAAACGGAAACCGTCCAGACCCGCCAAAAAGCCGATTTTGCCGCGGTTGGCTTCGACGCCCAGGATCGCTACTGCCCCAACCTGCGCGAGAGCCTCCGTAATCAGTACGCCGGGCATAACGGGGTAACCTGGAAAGTGCCCTGTAAAAAAGGGCTCGTTCACCGTGACATTCTTAATGCCTACCGCCCGTTTCCCCATTTCGATTTCGATGATTTTGTCCACCAGCAGAAAAGGGGGACGATGGGGGATAATTTCCTGAATTTGATTGACATCCAACATGTAACCTTGCTCCTTCCGGTTCGAGAGAAGGGCCTTGAAAGACAGCCTCTCGGTATAAAGGCCTCTTATTCCCGCCGGCATGCATAAATAAAGCTCTCTTTGGCAAGAACTATACTTATCCTTCACCGGCTGCAGAAGTGGAGGTTGAGATAAGGGGCTTCTCTCGCTGCAACAGCGGAGAGGGCCCTTTTTGATCTCCAAAGCCCCCAATCATTATACATTTTCCAGTATAAAAAAGAAAACTCCCTTGTACAAGTGTACAAGAGAGTGCATTATCCTGGTCTTTACGGAGCAAAGACCAGATCGTATACGTGCTTCCAGGTGCTCCAATGAAACACATCGCTCAGTTCCTTATTTCCGAGGACGACGTAACCCGCCGCCAAGCCGCCCCCGAGAGCAAGCAGAAGCAGCAAAGGAATCAGAAACCATTGAATAATTTTCCACTTTGATCGTTTGCGCTTTATCGGCGCATTATCCTCGGTCAGTTGTTCTTGTTTCAAACGATCTTCTTTCTGACGGCTCATTCCTTCACCTACCCGCGCATGTTATTTGCCAAACCAAGCATTTGGTCGCTGGAGGAGAGGGCTCTGGCGGCAAGCTGATACGTGCGCTGAATCTGCATCATTTCCGTCATTTCTTTGTTCAGATCAACATTGGACTGTTCAAGCCAGCCGGAGCGAACTGCCACTCCTCCGCCTTGGCCCGATGCCGCAAAGGCCTGCCCTGTTGTGACCCCATCGGCCAGAACGAACCTGCCGCCGTCCACCCCTTGCAGCACCTGGCCGTTACGCGGTTCGACCAGCATTAGCCGGCCGGCTAGCGTCGGCGTGTCGTTTTCATTACGCTTCATCCATACATTGCCCGTCTCGTCAAAGGCGACACTAGTTCCCGCTTCCACCGTCAGCGGATTCCCCTGAGCATTCAGCACCGGATTGCCGGTATTGTCCACCAGCATCATATTGGCCGGATTGGCGTTATCGGGCGTAAAATGGAAATCCCCCTGACGGGTATACGTCGTTACGCCGTTCACTTGAACGGCGAACAAGCCGTTCCCTTGAAGCGCCAAATCGCTCGGATTGCCGGTTTCCTTAAGCGCTCCCTGTTCCCAACTCGTGGTGATCTTGGGAATCCGCATCCCGTAGCCGATGTCAAACCCCAGCGGCATAATGCGTCCCGCCAGCTCGTACTCCTTCGTCTGCTGCTGCACCCGGGTCAGCACATCTTCAAAAGATCCTTCTTTGCTCTTGTAGCCTGCCGTATTGACGTTGGCAATATTATCGGCGATAAGATCGAGCCGCTGCTGAAGGCTGGCCATCGAGACGGCCGCGCCAATTGTCGAATTGTTCATCGATCATCAACCTCCTATACTCTGCCGACATCGTTTACAGCCTTTTGCAGGCTGCTGTCATAGAACTGGATTACCTTCTGGTTCGCTTCATACGCCCGGTAAGCCGCGTTCAAATCCACGGTAGCCTGCGTAGCATCGACATTGGAGCCTTCAATGTATCCCTGGCGCACCTGCACCTGCATATTATCTCCCGCAGCCGCATAACGCACTCCCGCAGCCGCAGCATCGGCGACGTGAAAGACGCCATTTCCGTCTCGCACCAATTCCTGCGGCCTGGTAATAATACTGACTCCGAGACGAATGCCGGTTGCCGCGCCGGTTGAAGCATCCAGAAGATTGCCTTCCGCGTCGACCTTAAGACTGTCCACCGGACCGTTAAGCACCACCGGTTGGCCATCGGCGCCAAGCACCTTGTATCCTCCGGAACTCAGCAGTTCACCGGACGGGCTTACGGTAAAGCTGCCGTTGCGCGTAAACAGCGTATTCCCATCATTGTCCTGAACCGTAAAAAAAGCCTGCGGCTGGTAAACAATTTCGCCTTGATTGCTTATATACTTACCGGAGCGGTCAAAAGCGATGTTGCCGCCCGTGGCGGGATCGGTCAGACGCAAATCGGCCGACAGCGCAAAGTCGGTGGACTTGCCGCTTTCAATCAAATCCCCTTGCAGGTATTTGGATATGGACTGCTCGGCGAACACGCCCGTATTCATTCTGCCAATCGGCTTCACCGTTCCGCTCTGCATAGAGGAGATCAGCACCTCCGGGAAGGAACGGCTGACGCTTTCGACCTGCTTGTACCCCGTCGTATTCAGATTGGCTATATTTTGCGTAGCCGTGTCGTGTCTGCGCTGCTCCGTGACCATGCCGGCAGCGGCCGTATATAACCCTCTTATCATAAAGGCGTTTCCCCTTCCTAAACCGCAGAAGCTCGAACTTCAGCTTTCGAACCTTTACCTTATATCTTTGAACCTTTACTTCATATATCGGCTGCTTAAAATTTTTTCTTAACAACCTTATCCAAATGATCCAGCAAAATGCCCGTTCCTTTTACGACGCAGTGCATCGGATCTTCAGCCACCCAAACCGGCACGTGCAATTCTTCGGCTAGCAGCTCGTCCAATCCGGTCAGCAGGGCTCCTCCTCCGGTCAGCACGACGCCGCGGTCAATGATATCGGCGGACAGCTCCGGAGGCGTCCGTTCCAAAACCGTCTTCGCCGCGACCACAATGGACGATACCGGGTCCCAAAGCGCCTCCTGCACCTCGGCCGATGTGATCGTCAAAGTCTGGGGAAGCCCGCTAACCATATCCCGGCCGCGAATATCCATCTCGGCCTGCATGCCGCCCGGACGCACATTGCCGATGGCAAGCTTGATGTCTTCCGCCGTCCGTTCACCGATAAGCAGCTTATACTTCTGCTTGATATATCTTAAAATGGATTCGTCGAACTTGTCCCCCGCCACTTTAATGGAGGAGGCGGTAACAACGTCGCCCATCGATAACACGGCTACGTCCGTCGTTCCGCCGCCGATGTCGACGACCATATTTCCGCTGGGTTGATAAATATCCATGCCCGCTCCGATTGCGGCGGCTTTGGGCTCTTCTTCCATGAAGACTTCCTTCGCCCCGCTGCGTTCGGCCGCTTCCCGGATCGATTTCTGCTCAACAGACGTGATATTCGTGGGGGCGCAAATCAAGATGCGGGGACGCGAATACCAGGTACGGCCCCCGACGCGGTCGATGAAGTATTTCAGCATCGTTTCCGTAATTTCAAAATCGGCGATAACGCCGTCGCGGAGCGGACGAATCGTTGAGATATTGCCGGGGGTGCGGCCGACCATACGGCGCGCCTGCTCTCCCACCGCAAGGACCTTCTTCGTGTCGCTTTCAAGCGTGACCACGGAAGGCTCATCCAGAACGACTCCTTTTCCTTTAACATGAATAAGCACATTGGCTGTGCCGAGATCGATTCCGATGTCCTTGCTAAGCATAATGAAAGAGCCCCCAAAGTATTATTTTAGATGAGAAAGATGAGTTAGTGCCAAATTTAAAACTACCATACTTTAGGGGAAGAATTCAATGGATTCTGTCTGAAAATCACCTTAAAAATCCGAGAATATTACGGCTGCGCCGCTACGGCCACCTCCCGTTTCTTCCCCGTGTTCTTCTTATATTTGATTTTTGTGGCCTCGCCCCCCCGGAGATGACGGATGGATTTGTGGTATTCAAGAATGTGCTTCACCTGATCGGCCAGATCAGGATTGATTTCCGGCAACCGCTCGGTCAAATCTTTATGCACCGTGCTTTTGGAAACGCCGAATTCTTTGGCTATGGTCCGGACCGTATGCCTGGTTTCCACGATGCAGCGTCCGATTTTAATGGTACGTTCCTTGATGTAATCGTGCACGCTCCCGCCTCCCAACTGTGGATAGTTTGGTACATTATATGAGGGGCGGGCCTATATATTCGCGCTTTAACGGGATGACAAGCCGGTGCAGGCTCATTTTATTTGCGGGACAACCGTAAAATAGCCCTAGAAAGCGGGGACTATGCTCCTATTCCGAAAGATGAAACACGAAAAAGCAGGAGGACGAGCGTCCCCCTGCCTTAGGCATTTGTTTCTTATTTTTGCGGAAGCAGTTCCGAAGGATTGACGAGCTTGCCGTCCTGGTACACCTCAAAATGCAGGTGGTTGCCCAGACTCTTCTCGATTTCATTGCGTCCGGCGGCGGCGAGAATATCACCCTGCTTGACCTGGTCGCCCTGCTTCACTTTGGCTTCTCCGAGACTTTGGTAGACCGTCTTCAGATTGCCTTGGGTCACTTCGACTACCGTACCGAGTGTAGGAACGTCCTCGACCCGGGTCACTTCGCCGCTGATGGCGGACTTGACGTCAAACGTCTTGTTGTCTTCGCGGGCAAGATCGATGCCGCTGTTGGGCGTAAAGGTATCGCCGTTTTGCACCGTAGCCTCGATATGGTTCTCTTCGGTGCCATTCTCGTCATAGTACGGCTTGACTACTTCCACGTCGCTCGGGTTGGCCACCGGCCAAGCCAGGCTTTCTGCCGAAGCGGTAACCTCCAGCGCATTCTGCTCCTTGCCGGCATCCGCGGTTCCAGCCGTATCGCCGGAAGCTCCAACATCCTCGGAAACAACGGCGGCGGTGTCAGTCGAAAGCGGCTTGTGGCCGGCATCCTGATAGACCCACACCAAGGTTAGTATAATTGCCGCTGCCGCTGTGTAGACTGCCGGAAATACCCAACGTTTGGAGAACAGTCTGTTCCATGAAGACGGCTGGCTGCCGGTTTCTCCCTGATTTGTTTTGAGAGAATCTTCATGGGATGGTTTGTTTTTGTTTTGTTCATTCATTTGCTATCACCTCAGTAACCATTGTTACCGGGCGGTTCGCTTTTATACGTTTCTTTCACTTTATTTTTTCAAAAGAATTGAGACTTGCGTAAACGATATTCCGCTGTAGTAGTGTTTGAGAATTTGCGTCGCCGTGCCGCCCTCCTTCGCCATCCCGTTCGCTCCCCACTGGCTCATGCCGACGCCGTGGCCGTTGCCGTAGGTCGTGATGGCAATCTGCCCATTCTTCATCGTCCAGGTGAACTGGCTGGAACGAAGCCCAAGCCGCTCCCGCACTTCGCGTCCCGTAAATACCCGGCCGTCAATTGAAATCTCTTTAACCCGGTGTCCGGCGGTAACGGACAACACCTCTATTTGCGGCAGTCCTGCGGAAATCCGGTCTGCGGAGAGCGGTTTTACCTTCCCGGCCGCTCCTCCCGAGGAGGCTAGCACTCTCCGCGCACCCGATGCGGCGATTCCGTCGATTCCCAGCTTCTCTCTCAGCTCGGAAACGCTGAAGGTGGAGGTAGCCTTAAGCTCCGGATTCACCTCCCGGTCCCAGGGACTCGCCACGCTCCGCAGATAAGGTACGGCAGCCTTCCAGTAATCCTCTGAATTCTCTGTAAACCCTCCGCTGGAGGCAAAAAAGGATGCCGTAATCGGCTCTCCCTTATACGTCATTACGATGCCGCGCGTCTCCCGGACTGCGCGGCGGAGCTTGGCCAGGTCGGCGCTGCGGCCGGCCTTCGTCCAGTCCCGTTCCAGCACGGCGGACGAGACGTAAGCCTGATGGCTTACGGTGTCGGTCACATCCGCTCCCGGAACGGGAACGCCGCTTCGGTCGCCGGCCCGCAGGCGGCGGACGATAAAGGTGCGGGCCGCGATCGCCTGCGCTTTGAGCGCTTCGAGCTCAAAGCCGGCCGGCATCTCGGCCG
The DNA here is from genome assembly GCF_003854965.1 of Paenibacillus rhizophilus. GTDB lineage: Bacteria > Bacillota > Bacilli > Paenibacillales > Paenibacillaceae > Paenibacillus_AQ > Paenibacillus_AQ rhizophilus. The sequence goes on along the minus strand of NZ_RQPI01000009.1, from coordinate 144,149 downwards.
CGGTTACGCCGGTGACGTAGTCCTCCAGCGGCAGGGTTTCAATTTGCCTTGTGCGCGACAAATAGACGGACACCTTCGGCTGCGCGGCTTCCGCCGCAGCCGGTTCCCGCGTCGCGGGTGCGCCGGTGTGCTGCGGCGCGGCCGGCGGCGCAGGCGGCGCCGGGTCGTGCCGCAGGTGCACGACCGTCAGCGGCAGCAGCAGCGCCGCCAGCAGCGGCGCGGCCAGCCAGGCGGCGGGCGCCAACCGCCTGGACCACACCCGGGCCGGAAGGTTGCGTCTCCGGCGGCCGGGTCTCCACCGCGCCGCTTTGCGGCGCCAAGGGCGGAAATCTTTCATCTCTTCCTTCTCCCCTCCTGATTATCCTCGTACTACATCATATGAGTCCTGGATAATTGATAGAACGGAGTATCCGAGAGAAGAAAGAGTAGAAGCCAGCCCGCACTGCCGCCAGCCTTATATCCGCTTCGATAAAACGCGGACAATTTAGTTCAAAAAAAGAGGCCCGCCGTATGGACGGACCTCTTATTATTTAATTGTCAGAGAGTTATACCCAGGTCGGTTGAATCTGAACCTGGAACCGGGGCTTCGCTTCCTCAGCGGCGTTCTTGGCCGTTTCCGGTTTGAGTGTTTCTCCTGCGGCGACATCAGCCGGACTTTCATCCAGCGTCACGCGCCAAATGTCCGCTCCAAGGCCGGACAGCTTCTCAGCCAGATGAACATAGCCGCGGTCGATATGATGCGTGCCGCTCACTTCCGTCGTTCCTTCCGCGACCAGACCAGCCAGAATCAGCGCCGCTCCCGCACGCAGGTCCGTTGCGCAGACCTTTGCTCCGACCAGACGGGCGTCGCCGGTAACGATCGCGGAGCGTCCTTCAATCTTGATTTCCGCGTTCATGAGTTGGAATTCGTCCACATGCATGAACCGGTTCTCAAAGACCGTCTCCGTAATGACGCTCGTTCCTTCCGAACGAAGCAGCAGCGCCATCATCTGAGACTGCATATCGGTCGGAAAGCCCGGATAAGGCAAAGTCTTCACGTCGACGGCCTTCAGCGGCTTATCGCTGATCACGCGGACGCCATTGTCGCCCGGAATAACGGTGACGCCCATCTCTTCCATCTTGGCGATAACCGGGCCGAGATGATCGGCAATAGCGCCTTCCACGTAGACATCACCGCCGGTAATCGCCGCAGCCACCATATAAGTGCCCGCTTCGATCCGGTCGGGAATGACATGATGTTTTACACCGTGCAGACGCTCTACCCCTTCAATCCGGATAACGCCGGTGCCCGCGCCGCGAACGACAGCGCCCATACTGTTCAGGTAGTTGGCCAAATCGACAATTTCCGGCTCCTTCGCCGCATTCTCGATCGTTGTCACGCCTTCAGCCAAGGCTGCGGCCATCATGATATTTTCGGTTGCGCCGACGCTGGCAACGTCCAGATAGATCTTGGCTCCGCGCAGCCGACCGTTGCTCTTCGCTTCGATATATCCCTGCCCCAGGCTGATCTCGGCTCCAAGGGCCTCAAACCCTTTCAGATGCTGGTCAATGGGACGCGTTCCGATCGCGCAGCCGCCGGGCAGCGAAATACGTGTACGGCCCAATCGGGACAAAAGAGGTCCCATCACCAAAAAAGAAGCCCGCATTTTGCGCACCCACTCGTAGGGCGCTTCACAAGTGGAGAGATTTCGGGCATCCACCTGAATGATATCGTTCTGATATGTAACTCCCGCCCCCAGAGATTCCAGTACCTTGCTGATTGTTAATACATCATCTAGCGGAGGCGCGTCGACAATGACGCTTTCTCCTTCTTCTGCCAATAGAGAGGCGGCTATGATCGGTAGTACGGAATTTTTAGCGCCGCTTACTTTCACGCTTCCGGTCAATCTTTTGCCACCGCGGACGATAAATTTACTCATCTTTCGGTTCCCTCCGCGTCCATTATTTTCACTGACATTCGTGTTATTCTCCATATCCTTGCTTGTTTGAGTAACAATTTTAGTTAAAAGTCAATTTAAAAATGCTTCGATTTCCGCTACTTGGCCCCGGCTGTGCGTGGGACACTTCTTAGATTTAAGTTTTAACCTAAAAAAATGTAATTATGCGGCGCTTTTTGACGAATCTGGCCCAAGACATTAATAACCTAACCGCCCGCCATTAAAACATGTGGCGTATTTGGACGCTATAGCCCAGATAATCCAGCAGGAAGCCCGCCACAAAATGCCCCAATACGATAGCCAGCAATAAATGAAGCAGCCGCCCTTGCGGGCTCTTGGGATATCTTATGATCAAATCCAGCTTAAGGTTCTGCAGGGCCCACCAGGATAATGCTACACACAACAGCGATACAATCATCGACATCAGCCCACTGATTCCTATAGAGCTGGTTAATTCGTTTGCCATGATTTTATCCATCCTAACCCCCCAAACCTAGACTTGCTCGGAAATCGACTCTTATATCATACTTGCGTAATGAAAAAGAATCCAGTACTTTTACATTATTTTAACTAAAATGCTCCAGGTAAACGCTATCACACATAGTGTCCTTCCAGAAGTTACAAAATGACATCTTTTGTTAAAGACGTGTCGCTAAAAAATAACCCGCTATCGATAAGAAAGTCCAATAAAAAACAAGAATTTCAGCAATAAAAAAAGCAGCCCGGCGCAAGGCCAGACTGCATTTCATTTTATTTTTGTCCTTTTCTGGTGGACACTTTAATCCGTGTAACCGCACGCTGCAGCGCAAGCTCAGCTCGGCGATGATCAATCTCGTCCTGTTTGCCGCGGGACTGCAAGCGGCGCTGTGCCCGTTCCTTGGCAGCCTCGGCGCGTTCAAGATCGATATCGCTGGGCAGCTCGGCGCTTTCCGCCAGCACGGTCACTTTATCCTTATGCACTTCAATAAAGCCGCCATGAACGGCGACCGTTGTTACACCGGCGTCCGATTTAATGGTCATCGGTGCAACCTGAAGCGGAGTTACAAGCGGAACATGTCCCGGCAATATGCCCAGATCGCCTTCTGCCCCCCGTACGGTCAAGCTGTAAACCTGCTTGGCATATACGAGGTGATCCGGCGTGACAATTTCCAACAAAAAGGTGTTCACTTCGAATTCCTCCTCAAAGCTTCAGGTTACAACGTTTTCGCCTTTTCTACAGCTTCCTCGATCGTGCCTACGTAAAGGAATGCCGCTTCCGGAAGATCGTCATGCTTGCCTTCCAGAATCTCCTTGAAGCTGCGGACCGTTTCTTTAATCGGTACATATGCACCTTTAAAGCCGGTGAACTGCTCCGCCACATGGAAAGGCTGCGACAAGAAGCGCTCCACCTTACGGGCACGGGCCACGATCAGCTTATCTTCCTCGCTCAGCTCATCCATACCGAGGATGGCGATAATATCCTGAAGCTCGGTATAGCGCTGCAGCAATTGCTTAACGCCCTGAGCCACAGTGTAATGCTCTTCGCCGACGACATCAGGAGCCAAGATCCGGGAACTGGATGCCAGCGGGTCCACTGCAGGGAAAATCCCTTTTTCGGAGATTTTACGCTCCAAGTTCGTCGTTGCGTCCAAGTGGGCAAATGCCGTTGCCGGAGCGGGGTCAGTGTAATCGTCCGCTGGAACGTAGATCGCCTGGATGGATGTAACGGAGCCTTTTTTGGTGGAAGTAATCCGTTCCTGCAATTGGCCCATTTCCGTTGCCAGTGTCGGTTGGTAACCTACCGCGGAAGGCATGCGGCCCAGCAAAGCGGATACTTCGGAGCCGGCTTGGGTGAAGCGGAAAATGTTATCGATAAACAGCAGGGTGTCGCGGCCTTCCACATCGCGGAAATATTCCGCCATCGTCAGACCCGTCAGCGCAACGCGCAGACGTGCGCCCGGCGGCTCGTTCATTTGTCCGAACACCATCGCCGTCTTCTTGATAACGCCGGAGTCGGTCATTTCGTGGTAAAGGTCATTTCCTTCGCGCGTCCGTTCGCCGACGCCCGCAAATACGGAAATACCGCCGTGCTCCTGCGCGATGTTATTGATCAGTTCCTGGATCGTTACCGTTTTGCCTACGCCCGCGCCGCCGAACAGGCCGATTTTACCGCCTTTGGCGTAAGGGGCGAGCAGGTCGATAACCTTAATTCCGGTTTCCAGAATTTCCGCCTGCGTCGACAGCTCATCGAACGTCGGCGCCAAGCGGTGAATCGGGTTCTTTTGCGAGGCGGCGATTTCCGCTCCGTTGTCAATCGTGTTGCCCAGCACGTTGAATACGCGGCCAAGCGTTACATCTCCAACGGGAACCGAAATCGGGGCTCCTTGGTCTACGGCTTCCAAGCCGCGAACCAGTCCGTCAGTGGAGGACATGGCAATACAGCGTACCAGATTGTCGCCCAGATGATTGGATACTTCCAGTGTCAGCTCGTTCTGACGCCCTTGCTCTGGGCTGGCTCCGATCTTGATCGCATTGAAGATTTCGGGCAACTGGCCGCGTCCAAATTCAATATCGACAACCGGACCCATAATACTTACTACGCGTCCTACGTTCATCTATGTTTCCCTCCTTGAAAACTGTTACCCAAGAAGAAACGACTGCGCCTTCCTATTAAGTCGGCGTTCGTTTCTCGTCGAAATAGAAGACCTATTGATATGCGCCCAGCAAATAAATTCTTTTATAAGCCGATGCTTCCAAAGCCGGCGATTCATGTATCGCTATTCAGGAATCCGTTTCTCGTATAAATATAAGACAAAGGTTAAGCCAGCAGCTTATCCTTTCTTATATTAAGACTGCGCGTTGGCACCCGCTACGATCTCGGTAATTTCCTGAGTAATAGCCGCCTGACGGGCACGGTTGTACGTAAGCGTCAGATTTCCGATCATTTTCGAGGCATTCTTGGTCGCACTGCCCATTGCCGTCATCTTGGCGCCAAGCTCGCTGGCTTTGCCGTCGAGGATGGCGCTGTAAATCAAAGTCTCCGCATACTTGGGCAGCAGAACCTCCAGCACGCCTTCCGGCGACGGCTCGTATTCATAGCCCGCTTTGAGCTCATGACCTTGAGATTCCTCCGTCTGCAGGGCTCCATCCATCGGAAGAAGCCGTTCCACAGTCGGAATTTGGCTGATCGGATTGACAAACACGTTATAGCATATATAGATCTCATCGAACATGCCTTCTTCGAATTGCCCCACCGCCGCATAGGCGATCGATTTAATGTCGGAGAAGGAAGGGGTATCGGAAAGATCGGTGACTTCCTCGGTGATCGGATAATTACGCCGACGCAGGAAGTCGCGGCCTTTGCGGCCGATGACAAACAGACCGTATTCATCCTTGGACTTGTGACGCTCCTGGATAAGGGTTGTCACTTTGCGCAAAATATTGGCGTTGTAGCCCCCGGCAAGGCCGCGATCCGAAGTGACGACGATATAACCGGTTTTCTTGACGGGACGGCTCACCAGCATGGGATGCTGGATTCCTTTCGTGCCGGCAGCGATATTCGACACGACTTCTTTCAGCTTCTGCGAATAAGGGCGGGCCGCTTCCGCTTTCTCCTGAGCCTTTCTAAGCTTGGAGGCGGCGACCATTTCCATCGCTTTGGTGATTTGTCTGGTGTTCTGAACGCTTTTGATTTGACGTTTAATATCACGCATGCTTCTTGCCATGATTTCACCACCTTAAAACTTTTGCCGTGCAAAAGCTACTTCGTAAGCCTAATCCTATAAGCTTTGGTGAAGCCAAAGCTTACTTCGTGAGTACCGCCAAGCCCGGGACAAGCCCGAAAGCCCGGCATCATACCCCTTTTCCTTATTAATTGCGTTAGGCCAATCCCTTAGCTTGTCGCAAATCCTTTTTTGAACTTCTCGATAGCAGCCTTCAGCGCCGCTTCGTTATCAGCCGTCAGGTCCTTTGTTTCCGTTATGGATGCGGCCACTTCCGGCACATTGCTGTCCATATAAGAAAGGAATTCTTTTTCAAAACGTCTGACATCCTTGACCGGAATCTCATCCAAATATCCTTTGACCGCCGTGTACAAGCTGATTACCTGATGCTCGACGGAGAGAGGCTGGTTGACACCCTGTTTCAGAATTTCCATCATCCGCGCGCCGCGGTTCAGACGGGCTTGAGTCGATTTGTCCAGGTCGGAGCCGAACTGGGCAAACGCCTGCAGCTCGCGGTATTGGGCAAGATCCAGACGGAGCGAGCCGGCAACCTTCTTCATCGCTTTGATCTGCGCCGATCCGCCTACGCGGGATACGGAGATACCTACGTTGATCGCAGGACGCTGGCCGGAGTAGAACAGGTCGGACTCCAGGAAGATCTGGCCGTCGGTGATCGAAATAACGTTCGTCGGGATGTACGCGGATACGTCGGAAGCTTGCGTCTCGATGAACGGTAGAGCGGTCAGTGAACCGCCGCCAAGTTCGTCGCTAAGCTTCGCGGCACGTTCCAGCAGACGGGAATGCAGATAGAATACGTCGCCAGGGAATGCCTCACGGCCCGGAGGGCGGCGGAGCAGCAGGGACAGTTCGCGGTAAGCGGCAGCCTGTTTCGACAGGTCATCATAGATGACCAGAACGTGCTCGCCCTTGTACATGAAGTATTCGCCCATTGCACAGCCTGCGTATGGAGCGATGTACAGCAGCGGGGATGGCTCGGAAGCCGACGCGGTAACGACGATCGTGTAGTCCAGCGCGCCGTGGCGGCGAAGGGTTTCAACGACCTGTGCTACCGTGGATTGCTTTTGTCCGATGGCAACGTAGATACACTTCATTCCGTTACCCTTTTGGTTGATGATGGCATCGATGGCGATTGCCGTTTTACCGGTCTGACGGTCACCGATGATCAGTTCGCGCTGACCGCGGCCGATCGGCACCATGGAGTCAATCGCCTTAAGGCCGGTCTGCATCGGTTCATGCACCGATTTACGCTCGATAACGCCCGGGGCGTTGTTCTCGACAGGACGGAATTCCGTCGTCTCGATCGGTCCCTTGCCGTCCAGCGGCTGGCCAAGCGGGTTAACGACGCGGCCGAGCAGAGCTTCACCGACGGGAACCTGCATAATGCGGCCCGTACGCTTCACTTGATCGCCTTCGCGGATTTCCGTATATTCACCGAGGATAACGACACCGACGTTGCTTTCCTCCAGATTGAGCGCCATGCCCACGACGCCGTTGGAGAACTCCAGCAGTTCGCCTGCCATCGCATTTTCCAGACCGTACACGCGGGCGATCCCGTCGCCGACTTGAATAACGGTTCCGATTTCGGCTACTTCAATATCGGATTTATATTGTTCGATTTGACTTTTAATCAAAGTGCTGATTTCTTCAGGTCTGATGCTCAAGTACGCTCACCCCTATCTTCTATGCTTATCGTTAAAGGATTTTTCCAGACGTTCCAGCTTGCCGGCAAGACTGCCGTCGTACAGCGTATCGCCGATGACCACTTTAAGTCCGCCCAGCAGGCTTTTGTCGACTACATTGGCAGCGCGGATTGTCCGGCCGGACAAGGTGCCGAACTCTTCGGCAACAGCCTTCATTTCCCGTTCGTCCAGCTTGTAGGTGGAGTACACGGTAGCGTCGGCCAACCCTAAGCTTTCGCCTTCAATCTTGATGTAGCTGTCCAGAAGGTCCGAAAGAATGCTCATTCTGCCGCGCTCCACGAGAAGTTCAAGCGTGTTGATTACAAGCGTCGAGAGCTTGCCATTCAGCGTGTTCTTGAGCACAGCGAGCTTGTCTTCCCCCGAAATCTTCGGGGTGCTGATGAATCTTTGAAGATCGGTATCCGAAGCCAGCGCGGAAACCAGGGCTTTCAGCTCTTCTTCCACTTCCAGCGTCTTCTTCTCTTCAAAAGCCACCTCGAACAATGCCTTCGCGTATCTTTTGGCGACTACCGTATCCTGACTCATGATCTGCCCCCAACCTCTTTGAGGTACTGATCAACGAGCTCCTCCTGCGCGGCGTCCGAGCTGACTTCCTTCTCAAGCAGCTTGGATGCGATTTTTACGGATGCCGAACCGAGCTCGCTGCGGAGCGCCTCGACGGCCTTGTTCTTTTCGCTCTGAATGTCGCGAACGGCTTCTTCCTTGATTCGAGCCGCTTCCGCCTTTGCCTGTTCAAGCAACTGTTCGGTTTGCTTACTGCTCGTCTGTCTGGACTGCTCGATAATATCGTAAGCTTCTTTGCGGGCATCTTGGAGAGCCTGCTTCTGTTCCTCTACGTAAGCGACCGCCTGCTCGCGCGTCTGCGAAGCTTCATTAATTTGCTGCAATACAAGCTCGCGCCGTTTCTCCATAACGGAGAACAAGGGGCCGAAAGCGTATTTGTTAAGCAGAAAATACAAGATTAGAAAAGCGATCAGCGCCAGGACGAGGGATGGAATTGAAAAACTCAATTAGGGTCACTCCTTTCCGGTAACTTCGTTAATCGAAATACTATAGATAAGGCTCTTGCCCAAAAAGAAAGCGCGGAGGGCCGTGGCCTTCCCCGCCAAGTTATGTGCAATTAAATTAGGCGTTTCCGAAGAAGATGAACGCCAAGACAACGCCGATAATCGGCAGGGCCTCTACCAGACCTACCCCGATGAAAGCAGTCGTTTGCAGTGTGGATTTCGCTTCCGGTTGACGGGCGATGCCTTCAATCGTTTTACTGAAAATCAGACCGTTACCGATACCGGCGCCAAGCGCGCCCAGTCCTACTGCAATTGCAGCTGCCAAATATGCCCAAACTCCCATTTGATAAATCCTCCTTAGAGATGTGTGATAGTGTTGTTAATTTATTTCAGAGACGGACGCTAACCACGCGCCCAACCCGGAATTAATGCTCTTCGTGAGTGTCGATTGCTTGAGAAATGTACACGAATGTCAAAATCGTAAAGACGAAAGCCTGGATAGAACCGACAAATATACTGAAGCCCTGCCAAATCACAAGGAACGGAATAGAGGCAACGGTTCCGATAGGTCCCGATGATCCCAGCTGTACCAGCACCGAAATCAGCACTTCACCGGCAAAAATATTACCGAATAGACGCATGCCGTGCGTGAGCAGCTTGGAGAACTGCTCAATAAGGTTGATGGGGAAGAAGAACCAGAACGGCTGGAAATAGTGTTTCAGGTACCCCTTCGTATTCCGGGTAAGCCCCAGGAAGTGAACCATTACGAAAATCAAACCGGCCAGTCCCAAAGCAACCGCCGGGTCGGCCGTCGGAGATTTCCACCAAGCCACTCCAATTTCCGCTTCTTCTCCAGGGTGTGCAGCCTCTTCTGTATGTAGCTTCTCCGTTACGGTCACAAGCTCATGGCCGAAAATATGGGCCTTGCTCGCATCGTGATACTCCGTCACAATACTGAACGGAAGTCCGAGCATATTGCCGACGAAGATAAACATAATCAGCGTCATACCGAGGGACAGAAAAGGCTTGCCCTTCTTAAGATCCATCGTACTGGAGATCAGGCCCTGAACGAACTCGACCACCCATTCCAGGAAGTTCTGCATCTTCCCGGGATTCTCCACGGACAAATTGCGCGTAGCCAGACGGGCGATAAGGAAGACGATGGCGCAGGTCACAATCAGCATCAGTACGATGGAAAGGTCTATCTCTTGTCCCGCCAAATTAATAATCGGCGATTCATGCATGTTTACTCACCCCTTTCTCAGCAGGAAGGTTCAATCATTTTTTCAACATAAGAACAGCACTTATAATTAAAACCAAAAATTGGCCAATTACCAAACTTGCGCACACCGCAATTTCATTGAAGAGATGCGGAAACTTCAGCGCCAGCATAATTGCAAGAATGGAGGTTGCGATTCTCACGCCAAAACCGAAGCCCGCCCCCTTGCGCCCTTCCGTCAAATTCCGGGTAACGCGGCTTACCCTGTAACCCGTATGCAAGACGTTCAGACAGCTGACGGCGGAACCTAGCATTACTCCATAAAAAACCGTGCGGTGATGAGGCAACAGCTCCGCGATGACAAGACAAACCGCTATCATCCCCATCATGGTTGCTAACAGCAGCCTGTTCAGCTTAAATGTGTCACTCATCGCTTTCCTTCATCACCCTCTTAATAACAGCGATTATGCTTGCCGCCCCTGATAACATGCCGAAGAGAACGCCCACACCGATCCAAAGTCCCGGGTTTCCCCACTTGCCTCCCAGCCAGTTCCCCAGAAAATAGCCTCCTAAGGTACAGCCTGCTAGATCGACTCCTATCGCACTGACAAGGCCCATGGCCCTAAGCGATTTGCCCATGTTTTGTTCTCCATTATTCGGTTGTTCAGGCTGTTTCATAGTACCCCACCCTTGGAATTCCAATTCATTTTACTGAATGTTACAAGAGTTTGTCAAACTAACGCAGCAGAGCGCAAAATAACTGAAAGTATGAAAATAATCACAGCAAAACATTCCAAAACCATATAAACCGTACAGTTTTACTGTATACTATTCAAAACTCTTTCACCGTTTGACTTCGGGTGCCTCCGAACCATTTGTGAACATTCTGTGAAACTGCTCTGGACGCTCTTCATTTACTCCGAAATGGTGCAAAATCGCACTGACAATTCGCCCAGATGCTTTACCGTCTCCATACGGGTTGGCGGCCCGGCTCATGGACTGATAGAGATCCTGATCAGTCAACAAAGCATGTGTCCGTTGATACACCTTCTCCTCGTCCGTACCCACCAGTTCAAGCGTTCCGGCCTCGATGCCTTCCGGGCGCTCCGTTGTGTCGCGCAGCACGAGAACAGGAACTCCAAAAGATGGAGCTTCCTCCTGCAAGCCGCCGGAATCGGTCAAAATCAAGTGGGTATGCGGATAAAAATTGTGCAAGTCCACGACATCCAGCGGATCGATCAGCTTGATTCGGGGATGTCCGCCCAAAATCTCGTACGCCGGTTCCTTAACCGCGGGACTCGGATGCACGGGATAACAGATGGCGACATCTTCGAATTCATCAGCAATTCTTTTGACGGCACGGAAAATATGACGGTGCGGTTCGCCTTGGGATTCCCTGCGGTGCGCCGTCATCAAAATAAGTCTTTTTCCTGAAGCCCATTCCAGTACCGGATGCCGGTAGCCCGGCTGTACGGTATATTGAAACACATCGGTCACAGTATTGCCTGTGATATAAACACTTGATTCTTTTTTGTTTTCATGTCTCAAATTCCCTGCCGACCAGTCGGTCGGAGCGAAGTGCAAATCGGCGAGCACGCCGGTCAGCTGACGGTTCATTTCCTCGGGATAAGGGGACAGTTTGTTCCAGGTACGCAGACCCGCTTCTACGTGCCCTACCTGAATTTGCTGCAAAAAGGATGCATAGCTTGCCAAAAAAGTGGTCAGCGTGTCTCCGTGCACTAGCACAAGATCAGGCCGCGCTTCCCGCAGTACAGGTTCCAGTCCTTCAAGAACACGGATGGTAATCTCGTTCAGCGTCTGCCGATCCTTCATGACGTCCAAATCGTAATCGGGTACTATATTGAACACCTCCAGCACCTGGTCGAGGAGCTGCCGGTGCTGGGCCGTCACGCAAACGAGCGATTCGATATGCTCGGGATGCTTTTGAAGCTCAAGCACCAGCGGAGCCATCTTGATCGCTTCGGGACGGACGCCGAAAATCGTCATTACTTTAATCTTGGACATGATACAATTCCTTTCTTCTTCCGCTTCTGGAAGTCACTTTGTTCCGTACAGCCGGTCTCCTGCATCGCCGAGGCCCGGCACGATGTAGCCGTGATCGTTCAGATGGTCGTCAAGCGCGGCGACATAGATGTCAACATCTGGATGGGCTTCCTGTACTGCCGCAACGCCTTCGGGAGCTGCGATCAGATTCATCATTTTGATCTGGGTGCACCCGCGGTTCTTCAGAGAAGTAATGGCCGCGATCGCGGAGCCTCCGGTAGCCAGCATCGGATCGATGACGATCAGCTCACGCTGCTGCACATCCGTAGGCAGCTTGATATAATATTCGACGGGCTGAAGCGTCTCCGGGTCGCGGAACAGGCCGACATGACCCACCTTCGCCGCAGGGAGCAGCTTCAGAACGCCTTCAAGCATTCCCAGACCGGCCCGCAGGATCGGAATAAGCCCCAGCATTCTGCCGGAAATAACCTTGCTCTGCGTTTCGGCGACCGGAGTCTGCACAGTAATCGTTTCCAAAGGGATATCCCGCGTAATTTCATAGGCCATCAGAGTAGCCACTTCGTCCACATGTTCCCTAAATTCCTTCGTATTGGTTCGCACATCGCGTATAAATGTCAGTTTGTGCTGAATCAAAGGATGATCGCAAATCACCAATTTTCCCATTCGCTTGTCCCTCCGGTAGTTATAAGTCTTATGCAAGCCGAGGCGGGGCAACCCCTTTCGCGGCTAAATCCTGTATATTATATCATCCTCAGGGGCGCATTTCACCTAGGAAGGGACGGAATACCGGGATGAAGACGCTGAGGTCGCCGGACCGACCTTAAGACGAAAGAATAAGGTTATGTTTCCAATTCAAGGAAATAGGCTGTTATTTACAATTTCCCATTTTCATCGCATACATACTTTTCACACTTTTTTCACGCTTTTTCTTGAAAGTTACATGAACTTTCTGCATTATTTTCTTCAATTTTCATTCCACTAACCGCGTATTCCTGTGAACGTTCTGTCAAAAAAGCCCCCGCAGGCCGAAATACGGACATGCAGGGGCTTTAAATGAAACGCAGGCCGCACGCGTTTCAGCAGTAATTAGTATTGGAGAGCAGGATAGATAGGGAAGCGCTCAGTCAGCGCAGCAACCCGGCGGGCAGCGTCTTGCAGCGTCGCTTCATCCTTTGGATTCTTAAGCACAGCGGCGATAAGCTGACCGATCTCGGTCATCGCCTGCTCGTCCATGCCGCGCGAAGTCACCGCAGGCGTGCCGATCCGGATGCCGCTTGTAACGAACGGACTGGTTGGGTCGAACGGAATCGCATTTTTGTTAACGGTGATGCCGATGGAATCGAGCACTTTCTCTGCATCCTTGCCGGTAATGTTTAAATTGCGCGTATCGATCAGCATCAGATGGTTGTCGGTTCCGCCAGAAACGATATTGACGCCTTCGCCCAGCAGGGTTTCAGCAAGAACCTTGGCATTCTTTACCACGTTCTCCGCATAGGTCTTGAAAGACGGCTGAAGGGCTTCGCCGAAGGATACGGCTTTGGCGGCGATGACATGCATCAACGGACCGCCTTGCGATCCCGGGAATACGGCCTTGTCAATCGCCGCAGCCCACGGTTGTTTGCAGAGAATCATGCCGCCCCGCGGACCGCGCAGCGTCTTATGGGTAGTCGTGGTTACAAAATGGGCATGCGGAACAGGGCTCGGATGCAGCCCTGCGGCTACCAGACCGGCGATATGCGCCATGTCGACCATAAACAGCGATCCGACGTCGCTTGCGATCGAAGCCAAAGCTTCGAAATCGATCGTGCGCGGATAGGCGCTTGCGCCGGCGACGATCAGCTTCGGACGATGCTTGAATGCCGCTTTGCGCACTTCGTCGTAATCGATAAGGAAGGTATCTTCCTGAACGCCGTAAGCGACAAAATTATAGAGCAGGCCGGAAGCGTTAACCGGGCTGCCATGCGTCAAATGACCGCCATGAGCCAGGTTCATGCCGAGTACGGTATCTCCGGGGTTGAGCGCAGCAAGGTAAACGGCCATATTCGCCTGCGCGCCGGAGTGCGGCTGCACATTGGCATGATCCGCGCCGAACAGCTGCTTGGCGCGGTCGCGGGCCAAGTTCTCCACGATGTCCACATCTTCACAGCCGCCGTAGTAACGCTTGCCCGGGTAACCTTCCGCGTATTTATTCGTCAATACGGAGCCCATGGCTTCTATGACCGCCTCGCTCACGATATTCTCCGAAGCGATCAGTTCGATATTGGCTTTCTGACGCTTCAATTCCAATCCCATCGCTTTCAGCACTTCCGGATCACTCTTGCGCAATTGTTCCATTTTTCTTGTTTCCTCCCTGAATATAGTTTATGAGATGTAATTTATCCTTCCCTAGTCACACAGCTTCGAGCCGCCTTCTTCCTGCTTCCGGTACACGGCGCGCTCGCCGCCGATCAGCGGCGGCCGGGTGTAAGCCGCATTCACGCGGGCTTCTCCGATATAGCGCAGTGAAGGCCGGAAAGGAACCGCAACGCGGCGCAGATGCATGCCGATCAGGGTCTCGCCGATGTCGATGCCGGCATGGGCCTGTACCGTTTCGGCCAGTACGGGATCGGTCATCGCCCGGTACGCCGCAGCGCCCATGGAACCGCCGGCGCCGGGGATCGGCACCGCCGACACTTCGGTCAGACCTAGCTGCTCCAGCAGACTCCGTTCCATCACAATCGCCCGGTTCAAATGCTCGCAGCACTGGTATACCGGAGAAAAGCCAAATTGCTCCGCAGCCTCGCGGACGCCGGATAACAGCTGCTCCGCCACTTCCAGCGCGCCGCCGGTGCCGATGCGCGCACCGGCCACCTCGCTCGTACTGACGCCGACAACCAGTACCTTGCCCGGCCCGATCCCGCCGGCATCCGCCAGTTCACGCAGCACGAGCAGCGTCTGTTCGGCAATAGACAGTTCCACCGCAAGAACGCGTCCGCTTCCGGACGGGTCCGGGGCGGCGAAGATTTTATCCTCCGTTCGCTTTCCGTAATGTTTCACCGCTTTACCTCCTCAGAGATCCAAGTTGTCTGATACCATCAGGATAACATGACCGCTGCTTGCTCATTCATAGATTTTAAACAAAAAAGAGCAGTCCGCAGACTGCTGCGGAATTGCTCTTTCGCCCAGGCGACCGGCCGTTTACTCCGATGCTCCATCGTGGTTTGTCCACACTTGTCGCCAGTTACACCGGAACCGATATTTGTCTATATCTTAAATCATCATGCTCCGAAAATCAACCGTCTTAACAAGAAAAGACTCTGCCGTCCGTTCGAAAAATCAGCCGTTTCCCGCCGAAATATGAGGCCTGTTTATTAACATCAAGCTTACAAAGCCTAATATTTCACAATCGGCGCAAGGCTTCAAGTTTATCCAGCAGCCTGTGAAGCGATGAACGGATTTCCGCCGCCGCATATTCGTAGTCCTCTCGGCTTCCCCCGAACGGGTCCATTATATCTGCACTAGGAATACGCTGGCGGATCTCGATAATCCGCTGCAGATCGGCGGCCTCCGGTTCTTGTCCCAGCGAAGCGGCCAGTTCAGTTCCGGCGTACAAGCTGTCAAGCTCTTCAAGGTCCCTGCGGACCGCTTCTTCGTCCTGCACGTACTCCTTCAGGGTAAACGTCTTGGATACGGCTTTTGGAAAATAGTGCAGCACATGCCGTTTATGGCTTTGGGTGAGGGTCAGCACCAGATCGGCCCAACTCAGCAGTTCGCCCGAAAGCTGGGAGGAAGTAATCGTATCGTTAACGCCCTCATCCCGCAATATGGCCGCCGCATGCCTTGACATCGGCGTTCCGGCGATCGCGGAAACCCCGGCGGACCGCACCTCCAGATTGACCCCCCGCTCCGCCGACAGTTTGCGTAAAAGCCCTTCAGCCATGGGACTGCGGCATGTATTGCCGGTGCAGATGAACAAAATATGAAGCATGCAGATCACCTCCATGGGATTACTCTTTTGCCGCTATTGTATCAGAAGATGAACAGCAAGCCAAACCCAAGCAGGATCGCCCCGCCGAGCGCTTCCCCGTATTCTCCGAGCCCGCGGCTCACACGCCTCCCGAGCAGCAGACCGGTGATCGACATTATTCCGCCGCAGGCCCCGAAGGCCAGCACCGTCAGCAGCACATGGCTCACAAAAACCCCGAGCGAGACGCCCACCGAGAACGAATCGATGCTGACGCTGAGCGAAATGAGCAGCATTCCCCACAGCGTACGGTGATCCACTCCTCTCATTCCGGCGCCCTCGCCGTTTCGAAACGAGCCAAGCACCATGTGCCCGCCCAGCGCAATGAGCAGGCCCCCGGCTGCAATCCCCGCCACCCGGCCAAGCAGGTGACCGACATAGTTTCCGGTAACAAGCCCCAGCAGAGGCATCAACACATGAAAAAAAGCAACGAGCAGGCCCATTTGCAGTACATGAAGAAGACGGATGCCTCTCATCCCGATTCCTACGCCAAGCGAAAAGGCATCCATGCCCAGAGCGATCGCCATGATTGCAATGGTTACGATCTGACCCCAACCGGCCTGCACTTCCCCCATGCCCATGCTCATTCCCATACCTCCATGTCCGAATATCTTGTACCATCACGATATGCGGACAAGAGGACAATCATTCTATAAATTGGAAAAAAGAGGGCTATTCGGCGTCGATCACGCGGCCCGCGGCGGCCTTCATCAGCCGATTCATAATGGCGGACCCGAGCCCTGTCTCCGGGCAAGCTTCAGCCAGGATATAGGTCGCTTCCGCTTCATCAAAGCGCCGCAGCGCGGCATAGAGGGAGCGGGCGGCCGTCTCCGGCGAGGCCAGCGGGCCGAGCGAGACGACGCAGTCGGCGGCGCCGGCGGGATACAGGGGCAGATGCTCCTCGAAGAGGAGCATCCCCGTCGTCTCGCCGCGCTCGCGGGCCGCGGCCAGCAGGCCCGCCGCCGCCTTCGCCGCGCCCGCCGGCGAAGACCCGCGCACGACACCGAGCCAGCCCCGCGGCGCGTAGTGCGCGTACTTCATGCCCGGCGCGCGCGGCGCCGGGCTGCCGTCCCCCGCCGCGTCCGGGGCGGGGCGTTCCGGAGCCTCCGCCGCTTCCTGCGGAGGCGTGAAATCAGGCGCCGCTGAAACGCCCGTGACGGCGGCTTCTCCCGCGACGGCCGCCAGCTGCGCGGCCGTGATGCCGCCGGGACGGAGCACGGCGACGGAGCCGTCCGGCTGTACCTGCACGACGGTCGACTCCAGACCGACGCCCGCGGCTCCGCCGTCCAGCACGCCGCCGATCTTGCCGGCAAGATCGTCCAGCACATGTCCGGCCAGCGTCGGGCTCGGCCGCCCGGAGCGGTTGGCGCTGGGAGCAGCGACCGGACATCCGGCTTCGGCCAGCAGAGCCAGCGCCACGGGATGATCCGGCATGCGCACGCCGACCGTGTCCAGCCCTGCCGTTACGCGCGCGGACAGCACGCCGGCCCGGAGCGGCAGCACCACGGTCAGCGGGCCGGGCCAGTAGGCGTCCATTAAGGCTGCCGCCACCGCGGGCACCTCCGTCACAAGCTCTCCGAGCGCCGCCCGGTCGGCGATGTGGACAATCAGGGGATTGTCCGAAGGCCGTCCCTTGGCCTTGAAAATCGCCTCGACCGCCTCCGCATTCCTCGCGTCCGCCCCGAGGCCGTACACCGTCTCAGTCGGAAAAGCGACCGTATTGCCTGCCTTCAGCATCTCCGCCGCTTCCGCAATCGCCGCAACGTCCGCCGGGTTCCGTTCCCGTCCGGTTACCCCCTCCGCGTAGCTCAGCTTCCAATATTTCGTTTCCATGTTCACAGGCCTCCGTTCAAAAATAACGGCCCCACCGCGTGGGGCCGTTTATCTATAAGAAAATAGTAACATATCCGGCGGCAAAACAATAGAATCTATGCCCACAAACTGCTGATCCAGCCTCCGATTTTCACCAGCAGGTCCCAGACAAAGAACCGCACCTTCGGTTCCTCTCCGGCGGCTCCCGCTTGAGCCGTGGAATCCGGCTGCCGGTCACCCGCCAGCGCCGCCTGGCCTTCCTTCGCTATTCCGGCGTAGCCCTTTCCATCCGCAGACAACTTCGCGGCCTTGGCATCCCCTGCCGGTTTGGCCGCCGCATCGCCCGAACCCGCATCGATGAAGCAGAGCGGCGGGAACAGCACGCACCACCAATTCTGTCCATTGCCTTCTCCAAGTGTGACGCGAAGCGCTTCATATTCCCCGGCGGGATAAACCGTCCCTCCGTACAGCTTGGTCGGAAACGGAACGACCCCCAGCTCCACCTTATAGCCGTAGCCGATGCCGCGCTTGTCCAGTTCGCCGCCCACCAATTTTTCCAGCTCCGGCAAATGCTCGCGTATAACGGCACGCGCCTGATCGAGGCTTTGCGGGTCCTCCAGTTCAGCGACCCACCCGTTCATCTGCTCGACAATTTTATCGCGGATCTGCCGCTTGACCAGCTGATCCTGCGCCCCGTCCGAATTGGCGAGAATCCGCAGCCGGATCGATTCCTGCGGAATGGGTCCGCCGCTAACGGCGGCATCGGTTTTTTGCCCTTCCCAGGCCATCATGACAAACATAAAGATACAAATTAAAATGGCAGTATACGTAAAGGTCTTACGCAGCGAATCTCTGGCAATTTCTCTTTTGACGTTCATTTGGGATACCCCTCTCCACTGGCTTCATGTCAGTCAGTATCCCCGGAAGGCGGAGCGTCCAAACCTATTAATCTATTTATTTTTGCTGTGCGCATACACTGTTCGTAGAGTATGGATCATACATACAAGAGGAGGAAAAGCTTTGAACCAATCCATCCGCTACCCCGCCCCCCTGCTTGCCGGCGGCGTCATTGCCGTCACCGCCCCTTCCA
Organism: Paenibacillus rhizophilus; assembly: GCF_003854965.1. Taxonomy (GTDB): domain Bacteria; phylum Bacillota; class Bacilli; order Paenibacillales; family Paenibacillaceae; genus Paenibacillus_AQ; species Paenibacillus_AQ rhizophilus. The sequence goes on along the minus strand of NZ_RQPI01000009.1, from coordinate 125,634 downwards.
GCGGAGTCCGCCCGGAGCATGTCGGCTTATTTAATCAGGCCGCCGAGCATGCGCAGGAGCTCGGATTTATCGTGAGGGAAGGCGCCGTTCTCCGCTCCCGGGCCAAATTGGCCCTCGCCCCGGCGGCTGAACGGGCGGCCGAGCTTCAAGCTTTTTTGCTGGATGATACGGTCGGTGTTGTAATGCCTCCGTGGGGCGGCGAATTTCTGATGGAAATCCTGCCGCTCATGGACTGGGAGAAGCTGCGGACGGCGCCGCCGAAGTGGATGATCGGCTACTCGGATACAAGCACCTTCCTGTTCGCTTACACCCTGATGACCGGCTGCGCGACCGCACACGGCACCAATTTCATCGACCTGCGGGCCCGGCCGCTGGATGATGTTACCGCCCGCTGGCGGGACGTGGTTGGAACCGGGGCCGGCGGGACGGTTGCCCAGACCTCGTCGGCTATGTATCAATCAGCCTGGGATATAACCAAGCCGGGCTTTATCCTGGATACGCCAACAAGCTGGCGGACGATCGCCCCGGGCGGCGCAAGCGGCGAAGACCCCGCCGTCTCTTTTGGCGGCAGACTCATCGGCGGCTGCCTTGAGACGCTGACCACGCTGATCGGTACGCCTTACGCTCCGGTTCCCACCTTCATCCGCGATTACTGCGGTGAGGAAGGCACGGTCTGGTTCCTGGAAAGCTCGCAGCGGAACGCTGGCGATATTCACCGGCAGCTGTGGCAGATGAAAGAGTGCAGCTGGTTTGAGAACTGCCGCGGGCTTTTGTACGGCAGACCGGCGGGATACTCGCCCGTGCAGGATTTCGGCCTCGCCGACTCCTTGGAGCAGCTTGCGGGCGAGCTTGGCATTCCGGTCGTCTACGAGGCGGATATCGGACATGTGCCTCCCCAGTTGACACTCGTTAACGGAGCTGTCGCGGCAGTGACTGCCGGGGGAGGCAGAGGAACAGTTACAATGAGCTTTAACTAAGCGGGTGAAAGGTCCTGAGTCGGCAGAACAATAAAAACAACCGCCAGGCGGCCTTAACAAAGGCATCCTGGCGGTTGTGGGTTTTCGTCTTATTTTTGTCTTATAAGGTCTTACAAGGTCTTACAAGGTCTTACAAGGTCTTACAAGGTCTTACAAGAAAGCGTCTGGGTCATCCTTGTCTGGCCGGAGCCGTATACGAGGCCTTCGGCAAATCCTCTTCTTCCTCCTGCCCGTACAACCGCACGCTCATCACGAGCCCGATGCTCGCCATATTGATCAGCAGCGAGGTTCCCCCGTAACTGATGAAAGGCAGGGTAATTCCGGTAAGCGGCATAAGTCCGATAAAAGCTCCGATATTCTCAAAAATCTGGTACAGCATCATGGCGACAATGCCGACAATAATGAACGGCCCGCCCCTGTCCCTGCATTCGAGCGCGATCAGAATCATCCGGTGGATCAGAATAAAGTAAAGGAGCAGCACCACAGCCGAGCCCACGAAGCCGAATTCTTCCGCAATCTCGACAAAAATTGAATCCGAATAAGTGTAAGGAACCCGCTCCGTCTGCACCGAGCTTCCTTCCATATACCCTTCGCCGCTCATACCGCCGGAGGCTATCGCAAGCTTGGCGTTTTTCGTATGGTAGCTGGCCTTCGCGGACGCTTCATCCGGCACAAGCCAGGGGTCGAAGCGCTCCACCAAGTGGGGGCGCAATTCATTCAGAAATTTCGAGATGGGTTCATGATAATGAATATATGAAAAAATACTGCCGCCCACCAGCCCGCCTACAACCACAAGTCCGATCAGCGCATGGGAAAATTTGATGTTCCCGATCCAGAGCAGGCCGCCGAGAATGACAATATAGGAAAGCGCGTTTCCCAGGTCGTTTTGCATGATAACAATACCAAAAGGAAGCAGCGTCAGCAGACCGAGCGGTACGATATCCCTCCAGAAATGAAGCCGGTTCTTGTTCTTCCGAAACAGAACAGCCGCCAGAAACAAAATAAGGATCAGCTTGAACAGCTCCGCTGGTTGAAGGCTGAAGCCTCCGAACTTGATCCAGCCCTTGGCACCGTTCTCCTCCGCACCGATGAAGGTAACCAGCACAAGCAGAGCGATCCCGAACGTGTAAATATACACCGCGTACTTGATCAGCAGGCGATAGTCCAAAAACATCAACCCGAAAAAGGCGATGAATCCCAAAATATAAAACTTCAACATTTTAATGTGAAAACCGTCCAGGCCTTGCCGGCCATGAGTCACGCTGTATATCGAGAACAGACTGATCACCATCAACAGCACAAGAACCACGACGATTACGCCGTCGATTTTTTTAAACTTCTGGAGCAATGCTCTGCCTCCCTGTGGTTTTACTGGCTTTGTCCGTGTTTCACGTAAATTTCAGGCCGCTGACTTTATTGTAAGGGATTGGGTTGCTAACGCGCAATCCCCAGCACATGGCGGGGAATGCCCGCGAGATCGGGAACGGTCACGATCTCGCTCCAATGCCCGGCCGCCGTAAGCAGGGCGGCCACCTGCTCCGCCTGGCCGAAGCCTAGCTCGAAGCCGACGAGGCGCGGCGGAGCCGGGAGCAGCGGAAGCTGCTCCATCATGCGGCGATACGGGTCCAGCCCGTCCTCGCCGCCGTCCAGTGCGGTGCGCGGCTCATGGTCGCGCACTTCGCGCTGAAGCCCGGCGATGTCCGCGCCGGGGATGTAGGGCGGGTTGGAGACGAGAATATCCGTCTCCAAGCCCTTGAACGGCTCGAGCAGGTCACCGAGCCGCAGCTCCACCGCCGCGCCGAGACGCTCCGCGTTGCGGCCGGCCACGGCCAGGGCCGCCGGCGAGATGTCGCCGGCGAGCACCCGCCACGCCGGCGCTTCGGCCGCCAGCGTGACGGAGATCGCGCCGCTGCCCGCGCCGATGTCGATCGCGGTTAGGCGGCGTAGCCCGCCGCGCTCCGCGGCGTCCGGCCTTTCGCCTTGCACACCGGCAGCGCCCGGCTCATCCGCGGCTGTTCCACCGGAACAGGCCGGGCCGCTTGCAGCTGCGCAGGTCCCGGCCTCGCCGCGAGCTCCATCCCCGCAGGCTCCGTTCTTTCCGCCGGTCTTATCGGCCGTTCCGGCCGGCTTGCCCGCAAGCTCAGCCGCTCCCTCCGGCCACAGCTCCGCCGCATAGCGCAGCACCGCCTCCACGAGCAGCTCTGTCTCCGGGCGGGGAATCAGAACATCCGGCGTCACCTCAAAGGGGCGGCCGTAGAATTCCTGCTCACCGGTAATATACTGTACCGGCTCTCCGCCCGCCCTGCGCGTCACGGCGATCTCCCACTGCTCCCGCTTGTCCGCCGGAAAGGGATCGGCCAAGGCCATGTAGTAAGCCGCGCCGGACAGGTCCAGCACATGCTCCAGCAGTAGCTGGGAGCTGCGCTGCGGCTCGCTGACGCCGAGATCGCTTAAAAAAGAAGAAGCCTCCGCAAAGGCTTCCCGGATGCTTTGCACCTGCGGCATGATATATGCGCTCTGTTTCAAAGCATTATTCTCCCTTTTCCAACAGATCCGCCTGTTCCGCAATGGAGAGCGCCGAAATAATCTCTTCGATTTCGCCGTTCATAACCGAATCCAGACGGTGCAGCGTCAGGCCGATCCGGTGATCGGTCACCCGGCTCTGAGGGAAGTTGTAGGTCCGAATCCGCTCACTGCGGTCGCCGGTGCCGACCTTGCTCTTGCGCTCGCCGGCATACTTGGCTTCTTCTTCCTGCCGCTTCATGTCGGAAATCCGGGCGCGCAGCACCTGAAGAGCCTTCTCTTTGTTGGAATTCTGCGATTTGCCGTCCTGACAGGTCGCCACGATTCCCGTAGGAACATGCGTCACGCGGACTGCGGATTTTGTCGTATTGACGGACTGGCCGCCCGCGCCGCTGGAACAGAACGTATCCACGCGGATATCCTTGTCAAGGATTTCGATATCGACTTCCTCCGCTTCCGGCATGACCGCCACGGTCGAAGTCGAAGTGTGAATCCGGCCGCCCGATTCCGTCGTCGGGATGCGCTGAACGCGGTGCGCGCCGCTTTCGTACTTCATTTTGCTGTAAGCTCCACGGCCATTGATCATAAAGATGACCTCTTTAAATCCGCCCAGATCGTTCGTATTGGCGTCCATCAGCTCCACGCGCCAGCCCTGGGTATCTGCAAAGCGGGTGTACATACGGTACAGGTCGGAAGCGAACAGAGCCGCTTCGTCCCCGCCGGCCGCCCCCCGGATTTCGACGATCACGTTCTTGTCGTCGTTCGGGTCCTTCGGCAGCAGCAGAATGCGGATTTTCTCCTCCAGCTCGGTCTGGCGCTGCGACAATTCCTCGATTTCCATCTTCACCATGTCGCGCATTTCATCGTCGAGCTTCTCGCCGAGCATCGCTTTGGCGGCGTCGAGCTCTTCCATCACATTTCTATATTCGGTATAAGCCTCGTAGGCGGGCTGCAGATCGGATTGTTCTTTGGAATAGTCCCTCAGTTTCTTACTATCGCTTGCAACATCCGGATCGCAAAGCAGTTCACTGAGTTTCTCATAGCGGTCCGCCAGAGATTGCAATCGGTCCAACAAGGGAATTCACCTCTTTAGTTCATTTTTCATTTTAAATACAGTTTCACGACTTTATATTATATCACGAATCCGCCGATTTGGCTACATTTCGTCATCCGACAGCCGACAAACCGGTGCAGGGTCCAAAATCGCGCAAAAGGCCATCCCGCGTAAAGAATATTCTGCCGCGAAATGGCCTATCGTTCCCTCTCGGCGACAGGCAGCTCCGCTCCACCCGCGAAGTTACCCGCCTGTCAGAGGCAAACATTAAAAATCAACAAGCTTTATACGTTAAACCGGAAATGCATAACGTCTCCGTCCTGCACCACATATTCCTTGCCTTCAAGCCGAAGCTGGCCGCGCTCTTTAGCGCCGTTCATCGAACCTGCGGCAACCAGATCGTCGTAAGCCACCACTTCCGCGCGGATAAAGCCGCGTTCGAAGTCGGAGTGAATAACCCCGGCCGCTCCGGGGGCTTTGGTCCCTTTGCGGATCGTCCAGGCGCGAACCTCCTGCACGCCCGCCGTAAAGTACGTATACAGCCCAAGCAGCTTATAAGCAGCCTTGATCAGTCGATTCAACCCCGACTCTTCAAGCCCCAGTTCTTCGAGGAACATCGCCTTGTCTTCGCCTTCCAGCTCGGCGATTTCCGCCTCCACCTTCGCGCTGATCGGCACCACTTCCGCGTTCTCGGCGGCGGCGAACTCGCGAACCTGCTTCACATACGGATTCTCTTCCGCTGTGGCAACCTCGTCTTCGCCGACATTGGCCGCGTACAGCACCGGCTTCAGTGTCAGCAGATGAAGATCGCGCACGATGAGTTGTTCTTCATCGTTAAGCTCCACGCTGCGGGCGGGCATGTCGTTGTACAGCGCTTCTTTGACGCGATCGAGCACTTCCACTTCCTGAGCGTACTGCTTGTTGCCGCCCTTCATGTTTTTGCGGGAACGGTCGATCCGTTTCTCCACGCTCTCCACGTCGGCCAGAATCAGCTCCAGGTTAATCGTCTGGATATCGCTGATCGGATTAACCTTGCCGTCAACGTGGGTAACGTTCTCGTCCTCGAAGCAGCGCACGACATGGACGATGGCGTCCACCTCGCGGATATGCGCCAGGAACTTGTTGCCCAGCCCCTCGCCCTTGCTCGCTCCGCGCACCAGTCCGGCAATGTCGACGAACTCAAATGCGGTCGGCACTGTTTTGTTCGGCACAACCAGTTCAGTCAGCTTGTCGAGGCGCTCATCCGGAACTTCCACGACTCCGACGTTCGGGTCGATTGTGCAAAAGGGATAATTCGCGGACTCCGCGCCCGCCTGCGTAATTGCATTAAACAATGTCGATTTGCCCACGTTGGGCAGACCTACGATACCCGCTTTCAAAGCCATATATATGACAACTCCCATTTTTCGTTAATTGACCAGTAAGCCTTGCGATCTAAACTATTATATATTAGAACAAACACCCCAGCAATACCGGGGGACGGAACCCTTAAAGAGACCAGTGGCGCTTCCCGCATAACTAAAATAAACAGCCTATTCCCCGCACTGCCGGACAAGCGGCGTAAACGCCTTATTTCTGCGCCGGCTAACGCCTTATGCAGCTGATCTGTCCATTTCACAGATACAAAATCCAAAAAAATGTCTTTTAAAGCGTGGACACTTCCACAAAACCGAGATCTACACGGCCAATCTGTCCTCAAGCAACATTATTACTATATATTGAAACCGTTCCGTTTATTTTATCAATATATAGAATCTTGGCTTAAAGGTGACTACCTTGTGCCGATGTCCACCTTTTAAAAGACATGTCCATCCAAATGTCCTTACCGAGGGGACGGTGTACTCCGCATTCCTCCTATAGAGGACGATCTACTCAGCACGCCTCTCCACTGCCACTCTCTTGAACCTCTCGGCAAAAAAGGCCAGCCTGAACCTCCGGCTGACCTAATCACATGAAGGACCTCACCCCATCGGACATCCTTCGTATTCTTCCTGCGGTGTGGGCGTCGCCCGCTCTTTATAGGCTTACCGTGTTTATATAACGGCGAAGCCGAACGCGGCGCATCACACGCTACAGATCCTTGGACATCGTAATGTCGGTCACTCCGAAGCCCATTTTTTTGTACAGCTCGAACGCGCGTTGGTTCTGACCGAACACATGCAGCCCGATCTTGCTGACATTCATGCTGCGGGCCTCTTCGTCGAGCGCCTGCATGGCCTGCTTGCCGTAGCCCTTGCCCTGGAACGGTTCATAAATATAAATGTCATAAATAAAAGCTTCCCGGCTGCGCCGGCCCTCGGTAACGTTGAACCAAATGTACCCGACATGGGTATCGCTCTCTTCTTCGACCACAGAGTATAGATAAGCTCCTTCGGTATGCAGCCCCCGGGGCAAAAAGCGCGTCATCGCCTCTTTGGACTGTTTCAGCGCGTTATCCGGTTCCCATGCTCCCGATTTCACTTTTTCTTCGGCATAGTCGCTGGTCGATTGACTCATGAAAAATTGAAACGTCGCTTCGTCCATTTGAACCAGTTTTATCATTATGATTAGACCTTCCTTATTTCGGTATTTAGATGCGCACCAGCCGCGGCGTTCCGCGCAAGTCCGCCACGGAGGAGACGCCGATGCCGAACATCACCGTCCGCAGCTCCAGCTCGGTCTGCTCAAGCGCCGCTTCCAGCGCTGCCTCCGATTCCACCGCCGGGCCAAGCAGATTTCGGCCAAAACCGGCCAGATCCGCGCCGAGGGCCAGTGCCTTGGCGGCGTCCACGCCGCTGCGGAGGCCTCCGCTGCCGATCAACGCGCCTTCAGGCGCCGCGGAGCGCACTTCAGCAATGCAGTCGGCGGTCGGGATGCCCCAATCGGCGAACGCCTCGGCGGCGCCGCGCTTAACCGGATCGGCGCTGCGGAACTTCTCGACCTGGCTCCAGGACGTCCCGCCCGCTCCGGCCACATCGATGAAGGCGGCGCCGGCGCTGTACAGTTTAACCGCCGTCTCGCCGTCGATGCCCCAGCCGACCTCCTTGATGCCGACCGGAACTTCCAGGCTGCGGCATAAACGCTCAATCTTGGGCAGCAGCGAGCCGAATCCGGTATTGCCTTCAGGCTGGAACACCTCCTGGAGGCCGTTTAAATGCAGCACCAGCCAGTCGGCCCCGGCGATTTCCACCGCCCGGCGGCAGTCGTCTACGCCGAAGCCGTAGGACAGCTGAACCGCTCCGAGGTTCGCGATGACCGGAACATCCGGCGCGCGGTCCCGCACCCGGAACGTAGCCTCAAGCTCCGGCCGTTCCACCGCGGCCCGGACTGAACCGACGCCCAGCGTCCAGCCGCGTCCCTGGGCCGCCTGGGCCAGCCGCGCATTGATCTCGCCGGTCGCGGCGCTGCCGCCGGTCATCGAGCTGATCAGCAGAGGTGTGTGCAGACTCCGGCCGAGAAAAGAGGTATTCAGCATGATATCTTCAAAGTTCAGCTCCGGCAGCGCATTATGCCGGAACCGGTAATGTTCGAAGCCCGTGGTAATACCTTGGCCTGCGACGTCTTCATTCAGGCAAAGACGCACGTGTTCGATCTTGCGCCCTCCGGTCGTTCCTTCCGGTATATGTTCATTATTCATATTAATCGGCACTTGGCCTTTCATCAATTTTTTGTTCCTGCTGTCATAGTATAGCACAACCGAGTAAGCGAATTTAACAGCTTCATCCGCACCTAAGCCCGGATAAGCGTTGTTTTTCAACTTGGTCAATGGTGCAGCAACAGCATAGGCGGCATATCAGATGGCGGCCATACTGCTTCACCCGTTTCCTCCTGGCGGTAATAATAAATAGCAGGACGAAACGGACAACCGCTGCACACCTTTTTTCAGGAGGAACCTTCTATGAATCCGAGCCGCTCCAACAATCGTTCGATAAATGATAGTCCGCCCGCAATCCTTTCGGATCGCCCCCCTGAACGGAACTATTCCGGACATTTCTCAAGACGCCCTCATAAATGGACATTGGCCGTTATTACCACTCTTCTTCTCTGGCTGATCGGCGTGATGATCTATCAGACGCACAAGCCGCTGCCTCCCGGCCTTTCGTTCGAAAGCCCTTTGTACCGTGTGGAGAACGTAACGTTATGGCAGGATCTGACTTACCCGGACGGCAGTCCGGAAGGCAGGCATGAGAGCGGTATTTTGCCGAGAATTCTGCAAATTATTGACGAATCCAGACAATTTCTGATTGTCGATATGTTCCTGTTCAACAATTATACGCATAAAGGGCAGCATTTCCCCCCAGTAAGCCGCACGCTCGCCGACAAGCTGATTGCCCACAAAATGAAATACCCGGATATGGATATCGCGTTCATCACGGACGAAGTTAATACTAACTACGGCTCCGCCCCCAATGCCCTGCTCGAAAAAATGAAACAAGCGGGCATCAACGTTATCATTACGAATGTCGATCCTTTGCGGGATTCGACTCCCGCTTACTCCGCCGTCTGGCGCACATTCATCCAGTGGTTCGGGCAATCCGGCAAGGGCTGGGTTCCCAATCTAATGGCAAACAACGGACCGGATATTACCGTAAGGTCCTATTTAAAGCTGCTGAACGTCAAGGCTAATCACCGAAAAGTCATCGTCAGCGAACGGTCGGCACTAATCAGTTCGGCCAACGTGCACGACGCAAGCGCCTTTAATTCCAATATCGCGCTTGAGGTGCAGGGACCGGTTATCGCGGATATTGTGCGGACGGAGCAGGCCGCGGCGGATTTGTCCGGTGCGGGTCCGCTGCTGAAGACACAGCCATCTTTTCCGCAGTCTCCGGCTAACGGCGGCGGTCCGGTGGACATTCGTTATTTGACGGAAGGGAAAATATACAAATATGCGCTTCAGGCTCTCCGCAGCTCGTCCAAGGGTGACACGGTATGGATGGGCATGTTCTATCTCGCCGACGACGCCATTATAGACGAAGTGGTAAAGACCTCGGAACGGGGAGCTTCCGTGCGGCTTCTGCTGGACCCGAACCAGAACGCTTTTGGCCGCAGCAAAATCGGCATTCCCAACCGCCCCGTGGCCTTGGAGCTGAACCGCAGGTCAGGCGGGCAAATATCCATCCGCTGGTATAACACGACAAAAGAGCAGTACCATACGAAACTGCTCTTTGTGGACAAAGAAAGCGGCAAGTCCATCGCAATCGGCGGCTCCGCCAATTTTACGGCCCGCAATCTGGACGATTATAATCTCGAGAACGATCTGTGGGCTGCATTTGACTCCAGTCAGCCGATTTACGGGCAGCTTGACGCCTATTTCAACCGGCTGTGGAACAATGAAGGGGCCGAGTACAGTCTGCCGCCGGCAAGCTATCAGAGCGAAATCACCTGGCTGAAATATGCCATCATGCGTATTCAGAACGCACTGGGTTTAACGACGTACTAGATAGAGTTCCTTGACCGGTCATGGCAGCCGGTGTACGGATAGAAAGAACTTCGCGCCGATTCTTTACAGCAGCGGCGACATCAGCCTTGCCGCAGACTCCAGCAGCCGCTCCAGCAGCCGCTTATCCATAAACTTCTCGTGGATAATCTCCGATGTAGACAGCAAGTCGCGCTCGAAGTCGGCAACGATGCGCTTGACGCTTTCGGTCTGCAGCAGCAGCGCATTGACCTCGAAGTTCAAATGGAAGCTGCGCATATCCATATTGGCCGTGCCGATCGTGGCAATTTCGCCGTCAATGATGAGCAGCTTGGAATGAATAAACCCTTTTTCATACTCAAAAATTTTGACGCCCGCTTCCAGCAAGGCCGGGAAATAGGAATGGGACGCGAGAAACGGCAGCCATTTGTCCGGCTTGGCCGGGAACAGCAGACGCACATCCAGCCCGGAGAGAGCCGCGACGCGCAAAGCCGTGTAAATATCCTCGTCGGGGATAAAATACGGCGACGCAATCCAGACCGACTTCTCGGCCGAGGTGATCATGGAGAAGAAAATATTTTTGAGCGCTCGCCTCTCGTTGTCAGGGCCGCTCGCGATAATCTGCACCGCGCCCCCGCCCCCGGTATACCGGAGCTGAGGCGACAAATAATCCTGCTCCAGGATCCGCTCGCCGGTCGTGTGCATCCAGTCCAGCAGAAAGATAATCTGCATCGTCCGCACCGCCTCGCCCCGCACCAGCATATGCGTGTCGCGCCAGAAGCCGTAGGTTTTGCTGCGGCTCAAGTACTCGTCTCCCACATTGAGCCCGCCCATAAAGCCGACATCGCCGTCGATGACCACGATTTTGCGGTGATTCCGGTAGTTGACCCGGCTGGAGAAAAAGGTCTTGGATCTGCCGTACGCCGCAACCTTTACCCCCGCGTCGCTCAAAGCCTTGAGGAAACTCTGGGACAGATGCATGCTGCCCACGGCATCATACATGAAGCGGACCTTGACGCCGGCGCGGGCTTTTTCAATAAGGATCTGCTGAATTCTTGTCCCGATCTCGTCAGCGCGGAAAATATAATACTCCATATGGATGTGGTGCTGCGCCTGACGCAGCTCCATCAGAAGCGTCCCAAACGTCTCCTCGCCGTTGGTAAGCACCCGCGTCTCCGAAGTGAAGGAGATCGGCGAACGCGCCAGCCGCTGCGACAGGCCAAGCAGCTTACGCTGCGAGGAATTGAAGACCGACCAGTCCTGGTGCAAGCGCAGGGCATCGTTCTCGATCCGCTCATAGGCCATCAGGTCGCGCTGAGCCTTTTTGTCGTATTTACGGCGCTTGAATACGTTTTGCCCGAACAGAAAATAGAACACGAGTCCTACTACAGGAATGAGCGCAAGCAGTAGAATCCAGGCCATCGTCGATGACGGGTTGCGGTTCTCCATAAAAATGGCGAGCCCGATCGAAACGACCGTCAGCGTGGAAAAAATACTGATAATCGTACCGCCGGTGCTGCCGAAAATGCCGAAGCCGAAATAATAAAACGCGAGCAAAGCTCCAATAATGATTACAGCCTGCAGTCCTCTTCTCATTGGCAATCTACCTCTTCCAAATTCACAACAGTTTTCGGAATACCATCATATATTTTACATGATAGACGACCTTCTTCCTACATCAATCCTCTTTAAAAGAGCAATTACGACAAAACTGTAACCTGTTATGCGGCGGCATCCGTTCATCCTTCCGAAGCCCGGGCCGCCTAAAGAGCAAAAAACCATCCCACACAAACCTGTGGAGGATGGCTTCTTTATTTCAAGATCTACAACCGGCCCTGCATGGAGACCAGCTCCGGAAACACGGGCTCCAGACGCCGGTAAACGTCCTTGAACAGCGGATACAGCTTCTCATACACGGCGCGGTTCTCTTCATTTGGAGCATGGCTCCGCAGAATGCCGACGAGCCCATCCGCTTGATCCAGCGAATTCAGCGCTCCCGTCGCGAACATCGCCAGCAGCGCCGCTCCGAAAGCGGAGGCTTCGTAGCTGCTTGGCACATCGATCCGCAGGCCCGTCATATCGGAGAGCAGTCCGGTCCAGACCGCCGACGAGGCGAACCCGCCAGAAGCGAGCATCCGCTCCGGCGGACCGGCCAGGTTGCTGAGCGTTTCCGTCACATCGTTCACCGCGAACAGCACCCCTTCCAGTACGGCCCGGACGAAATGCTGCCGTCCGTGGTGCAGGCCCGCGCCGGCGAATACGCCGCGGGCATCCGGGTTCCAGTAAGGAGCGCGTTCTCCGCTCAGATAAGGAAGGAACAGCACGCCGTCGGCGCCGGCCGGAACCGACATGGCCAGGGCAATCAAGTCGTCGAGCGAGCTGTGGCCTGGCTTGGACGGATCGATGACGACATGCTGTCTCCCGCGCCGCTGCCTTCTCTCCGGTTGCGCCCGGATAGCATCCCTTATCTCCGGGCCGGGCAGGACGCCGTTCATGAACTGCTCTTTGAACCAGCGCAGGGCGATACCGCCGTTGTTGGTCGGTCCGCCGATCAGCCAGCGGTCTTCGCTGAACGCATAGCAAAAGGTGCGGCCCTGCGGGTCGGTCAGCGGATTGGAAACAAACCGCCGGACCGCGCCGCCCCCGCCGATCGTAACGGCGGTGTTTCCGAGACTGGCCGCGCCGGAGCCGATGTTGGCAAGCGCGCCGTCGCTTGCCCCGATAACCCACGGCGTATGCGGCAACAGTCCGAAGGCTTCCGCCATCTCGGGCTTCATTCCCCGCAGAACCTCGGTTACCGGCACAATCTCGCCGAGCCGCTCCTTCCCGATCCCGGCCAGCTGCAGCGCTTTTTCGCACCAGCCGCGTCCGGAGATGTCCAGCAGCCCGGTGGCCGCAGCCGTTGACACATCAAGCGCATACAAGCCGAAGCATCGATGCAGAAGGTATTCCTTGATGGAAATGAACTGGGCTGCTGTTTCGAACAGCTCCGGCTTGTTCTCCTTCCACCACAGCAGCTTGCCAAGCGGCGACATGGGATGGGCTGGGGTGCCTGTCAGCGCATACAATTCTTCCGACTCACCGCTGCGCTTCAATTCTGCCAGTTGGGGAACACTGCGATTATCCGCCCAGATGAGCAGGGGGGTCAGCGGCATTCCGTCCTTATCCACCGCCATCAGACTGTGCATGGCCGCGCTGACCCCCACCGCTTCGATGTCCTCCGGCTTGGCCCCGCCGTTGATCATTGCCCGGCGGAACGCTTCGGCAACGGCATTCATAATCTCCTCCGGCCGCTGCTCCGCCCTTCCCGGCTCCGGGACAAGCAGCGTGTAAGCCGCTTTGCCCTGCCCGCGGATTTTACCATGCCTTTCATACAAAAATACCTTCGCGCTTGTAGTGCCGATATCCAGGCCGACGAAAAGTCCCATTTCCATCCTCCCTTCCCCTACCTGAGTCTATTATACACCCTCCCGGGGTAATTCCCGTAGATCTGCGGGCCGCCAAGACAGCAAAATCTAAAGTTGTTATTCACATGCGGCTTGAGAGAAAAATCATTTTTAAACATTGGAAAAACCTGAGAAACTTATTCTTAAGAAAGTTGGGTTAAGGTATGAAATAGAGGATGGGCGTGCATATATCAGGCGAGGTGATAGGATGAAAGCAATACCGAATTGTATATCATTTAGCAGAATCATTTTCTCTTTGATTTTGATTTTTGTTGAGCCATTAAGCGCGGCCTTTTACGCAGTATATATGATTTGTGGGGTCAGTGATATGATAGACGGGTTTATTGCCCGAAAGACGGGAACAGCGAGCAGACTTGGCGAAAAGCTGGATTCTTTGGCCGACCTGATAATGGTAGGTGTGTTATTGGTCGTGCTTTATCCAATCCTAAATCCTGCAACCGAAATCGTCATTTGGGTTATTTTGATTGGTATGATCCGATTGGCATCGATTGTCGTAGCCCTGAAAAAATACAAAACCTTTGCAATTCCTCACACTTACGGAAACAAAATCACCGGCTTCGCTTTATTCATATTTCCGTTATTTCTTCCCTATATTCATATGGCGGTGTTGATGGATATCCTTTGTGCTGTGGCCAGCCTATCGGCAATTGAGGAGTTGGTTATTCAGTTGACATCAAGTGAACTGGATGGAAACAGAAAGAGCATATTCATCAAATGAGTGCATTGAACGGGATGAGCGCAAATAAACGGTAAAAAATTAAAAACGCCCGGATTTCCGCGCATCGGATTTCCGGGCATCTTTGTTTCAAACAACCGCGACTGAGGGGCGTGCTACACCGCCGCCGCGGCATTCTCCAGAGAAGCTCTCCAAGACTGCAGCATGTGGAGATCGTAAGGAAGAAACTCCTCAAGCATCCGGGATAATCCCAGGTACAGCGGACTGTTCGTTGCCGCTTCCAGTCTTTCGCAGAATTCCGGAGTCCAGAGCAGCAGATGCTCCTGCAAAAAATTCTCCTGGATGTCCAGCAGTTCCATCGCGCTTCTGACCGAAAAGCTGTTGAACAGCATCCGCTCGTGAAGCACGGCCATAAACTCCAGCTCGATGGCAATGTGATCGTCGGCCTCGTCGCCGCATTTTTTGAACACGATGCCTGCGGAAGCATACACATCGGAAAGCACGTTGCAGAATTCCTCCGCTTCTCCCAGGAGGGCCGCTTCTCTCGGCTTAAGGCCGACCACGGTTTCATCTCGCATCAGCCGGTCGTATTCCACGGCTTCCGTCTCGCAGACCTGAAGAAGATCATGCGGCTTCTGTCCGCATAAATAGCGCTTCAGTTCGCGCCCCCCTTCCGACATCTCGGCTGCCGCGCCGATCTGGCGATTGCGGCTCCACTGCGCGATTAGCGACAGGGTCGGCTTTCTTCCGAAAAAATCCGTAAACAGCTGGTATATAAATCCCCTGCTTTCCAGCCAACGGCTGAAGGCTTCCGAAACATCAAGGGAAGGAACGGTCATATTGGTCATTGGTAATCCTCCTTGTAAGGTTGATCCGTACCGTGTAACCCGGTGGCTGCACCTACGGACCCGTGGTTGTCTTTCGTAAGTTTCGCAATAGAGCATACCGGCCCGAACAATATTACGGGCCACGCCGCGAATCCACCATATTTTACAACTTTTTTCTGATAATGAAAAGTTATCACGGCTTTATATTTTGATTATAGCCCAAAATGAAAACGCTTTTCGTGAGCATTTTATGGCGATTGCCTTCATTTGTCGCATTACTGTCAAATTTAACTCTTAGCTTGGCAGTCCTCATGATAACCGTGATAATATATAAAGAATCGCCAAAAGCTTCAGATTGACGGCACCGCCATCATTCTTTAAAATTTGAAATAAAATCGCTGAGCAACGAAAGGGGACAACTCATAATGGAACTGCTGACCGACCCTTTTGGACGCGTTCATGATTATATGCGCATTTCGGTTACGGACCGCTGCAATCTGCGCTGTATCTATTGTATGCCTGCGGAAGGAATGCAATTTCAGCCGCATGACGAGATCATGAGCTATGAGGAGATCGCCTCCGTCGTGAAGGCGCTGGCCCCCGCCGGGCTGCGCAAGGTTCGCCTAACCGGCGGCGAGCCGCTGGTCCGCAAAGATTTGGAGCGCCTGGTCGCCATGCTGTCGTCCATTCCGGGCATCGAGGATATCTCGCTCACCACCAACGGCCTGCTGCTGCCCACCAAAGCGGCGGTGCTGAAAGCTGCCGGCCTATCGAGGGTGAACATCAGCCTGGACTCTCTAAGGCAGGACCGGTTCTCCATGATTACGCGCGGCGGCGAAGTAGCTAAGGTGCTGAAAGGAATCGAGGCGGCCGAAGCTGCGGGACTCTCGCCCATTAAGCTTAATGTTGTGCTCATGAAGGGCATCAACGACGACGAGATCAAGGATTTTATTGCTCTTACATTGAATAGTCCGCTGAATGTGCGGTTTATCGAATATATGCCGATCGGCAGCACAACTGACGCCTGGCGGCAGACCTACCTGCCGCTGGAAAGAGTGCTCGAAGCATGCCGCGAGGCCGGATGGGAGACCGAGGAAGCGCACCCGCCCGCCGGAAACGGCCCGTCCCAGGACAGCCGAATCGTCGGCGCCAAAGGCACATTCGGTCTGATTCATCCGGTAAGCGAGCATTTTTGCGACAATTGCAACCGGCTGCGCCTTACGGCCGACGGTCATATCAAGGCCTGTCTGTATTGGTCCGATGAATATAACGTGCGTCCGCTGGCAGGTGACCCGGAAGCGGTGCGAGGCTTATTCCGCAAGGCGCTGGCGGGCAAGCCCCACAACCACGAAATGGCGCTGGCGCTGGAGAAAAAAGCCCAGAGCCACACGCCTACAACCCGCCGTATGTCGCAAATCGGCGGTTAAACGGCAAGCTCGGCCCACAGCTGCCAGGCCATATAGCCGGCCATTCCCCAGAGCAGCAGCGCCGAGAATATGTTCAGCAGCCGCACCAGCCGGCCGGAAGGATCGGCCTTGCCGAGCGCCCTTCCGGCGGCGGACAAGCCCATGAACCACAGCCAGGATACCCCGGCGGCCGCGGCGGCGAACGCCCAACGCTCCGCGGCGCCATACTGCAGGGAGCTTGTTCCGATCACGCCCACCGTGTCCATCAGAGCATGCGGGTTAAGCAGCGACACCGACAGCGCATAGGCTACCTGTTCTTTTGGAGGAAGAACGGCGGCTTGTTCTCCCGCTGTGCCCCCTCGCAGGATTTGTCGGCCCATCACGGTTAAAAAGACGGCGCCCGCCCCGTAAATGAAGGGGGTCAGCCAATGGAGCGACTGCACCGCCAGGGACACTCCGCCTACGGCTGCGAAGATCAGCAGCGTATCGCACAGCGCCGCCGTTATCACAACGGGAAGCGCGGGGATAAATCGGGGATGCAGCGCTCCCTGGTTAAACACAAAAATATTCTGCGCCCCAAGCGGCAGAATAAGGCCGACGGCCAAAATAATCCCATGCATGACGACTTCCGTCAACGTTGTCCCTCCTAGCTGTTTATTGCGCGCGGCAAAGGTGCCGCGGCTGTTTCATTTCCTTTACGATAGTACAGCCTTTCCGCCCTTAAGTGACCATCCAAAACCGGGGCAGGGAGCCCAACCAAAGGAAAGTTCTCCCCTCATCATGCTATACTATGGTCAATAGACCAGCACGAAAAGAAACGGCTGCATCGTCCGGACAGTAGGACGGCAACCGTTTCTTAATTTAAAGGACAGACCAAGGTTTCTATAAAAAGGGAGAGATTTTCATGCGGCACAGCGCCGGCATTTCTTCGGTAGACTGGCGCCCGGACCTAGCCTCGCCGCTGCCGCTCTATGCGCAAATCGCCGGATATTTCCGCACCAAAATCGGCTGCGGCGACTGGCCGGCGGGTATGAAGCTGCCGCCGCAGCGCGAGCTGGCCCGTCAGCTTGGCGTCAACCGCAGCACGGTTGTAGCGGCGCTCGGCCAACTCGCCGGGCTCGGACTCATCGAAGGAAGGCAGGGTGGAGGCACGAGGATAGCCTCGGAGAAAGCAAACCGGGGGACGGCCGGAAGCTGGAACGATTATGTGGAGGAAGGCATCCATTATCCCAATTTGCCGGCCGTTCAGGCGATCAACCGCCTGGAGTTCCAGCCGGAGCTGCTTCGGCTCGGAACCGGAGAGCCCGCTCCCGAGCTGCTGCCGGGAGAACAGATGCGCTCCATTCTGGCCGACTTGGCCCGGGACGAGCTGCCGCTGGCGTACGAGGAGCCGCTCGGCAGCCTACGGCTTCGGCGGGCGCTCAGCGCCGAGCTGGGCAGAAGCGGCATTCAGGCGGACCCCTCCTCGATTTTGATTCTCTCCGGGGCGCTTCAAGGCTTTCAACTGATTTCCCTCGGCCTGCTGCCTAAGGGATCGACCGTTCTGCTGGAGAAGCCCTCCTATTTGTACTCCATTCATTCTTTTCAGTCGGCTGGGGTCAAGCTGTACGGACTGCCCATGGACGGCCGGGGCCTCATCGCGGAAGGACTGGAGGACGCGGCCGTTCGAACCAAGTCGGCGCTACTGTATACGATTCCCGCCTTTCATAATCCGACGGGCATTCTCATGGATGCGGAGCGGAGGCGGGAACTGATGGAGCAGACCGCCGCGCTGGGATTGCCGGTCCTGGAGGACGGAGCCTATCAGGACCTGTGGCTGGATGCCCCTCCTCCCCCGCCGCTGAAGGCTCTGGACAAAACCGGAAGCGTTCTGCACCTGGGCACTCTGTCCAAATCCGCCAGCCCCGGCCTGCGTATCGGGTGGGTTGCCGGTCCCGAGCAGGTGATCCGGCGTCTCGCCGATATCAAAATGCAGACCGACTACGGCGCAAGCTCCCTCTCGCAGCTTGCGGCGGCCAAGTGGCTGGAGGACGGCTGCCACGAACGGCATTGCAGCGCCCTGCGCCTCGCGCTGCGCTGGCGGCGCGATCTGATGCTGGAGCTGCTGGAGCGCCATTTTGCCGGACTGGCGGCATGGAGCAAGCCTGCGGGCGGCTTCTATATATGGCTGCGCCTGAACCGGCCCGTGCCGCTGCCGAAGCTTTTCCGCGCGGCGCTTGCGGAAGGCCTGCTGCTGAATACCGGCGATCTGTACGACCGTTCCGACGCAAGGCATCTTCGCCTGTCCTACGCTTACGCTTCCCCGTCCGGACTGGAACGGGGACTTGCCAAGCTGGCGGAGCTTTTCCGCCGGTTTAATCGGCTGTCCTGACGCTAGGAGGGCAGCTTGGGCCGGGCCAGTCAAGGGACTGGGACTCGGACGACAATTCCTGCAAATCCGCGTGACTAGGGCCTGCGAATCTGAACCGCCGGGGCCTCGGACGACAGGGCCTGCGCAATCTGAACGCCTCACGGCTGGCACATCTTTTTCTGCCGGGCGACGGCAACCATCCGAATGCGCTATGTCTGCTGCTTACCCGCAGGCCCGGGCAGCGTAACAACAAACACCACCCCCTCGCCTGCCCGGCTCTCCGCGCGGACTTCACCCTGGTGAAGGTCGATGATCTTCTTCACCAGCGAAAGTCCCAGCCCGCTGCCCCCGCCGCCCGCGCTTCTCGCCCTGTCCGCCTTGTAGAACCGTTCAAAGATGCGGGGCATATCTTCTTCTCCGATGCCTGTACCGGTATCGGAGATCACGACCTCCGCTCCCCCATTCAGAGGACGCGCGGAAATGGTGATCGTCCCGCCCGCCGGAGTAAACTTGATGCTGTTATGCAGCAGATTGGTCCAGACCTGGCTCAGCAGATCCTCCACCGCCGTCACCGTCGTTTCCGCAAGCTCCGCTTCCACTTCGACCCCTTTGCCCATCCACTGCGGCTCGCAGGCCAGGATCATATTCCGAAGCTGTTTATCCAGACGGAAAGGCTTCGCTTCAAACGGAAAGTTCCCCGACTCCAGCACCGACAGCTTAAGCAGACTGTCGCTCACTCCCGACAGCCTGGCGCTTTCCGCCTCGATGATATCCAAATAATGCTCCCGGGTCTCCCGGCTGATCTCGTCGCTGCGCAGCGCGCGGGCGAAGCCCCGGATGGAAGTGAGCGGCGACTGGATTTCATGTGATACATTGGAGATGAAATCCTGGCGCATCGTCTCCATCCGGCTCAGCTCGCTGGCCATTTCATTGATTCCCTCCACCAGCTCGCCGAACTGGCCGTAGCGCTCGACGTCTTCCACCTTGGCGGTAAAATCGCCTTGGGCAATCCGCCGGATGGCGTTCATAATCGGGATATAAAAGGCCCTCTGCCGTCCCCTGCTAAACAGGGAAATCAGGCCGCCGATGCAGAACAGAATAAAGAATCCGAGCAGAATGCCGAGCAGCTGCGATACAAAGTCTGAGGAAGGAGCGCCGAACCTCCGGAACAGACTCTTCAGGATGAAGTAGGCAGCTGTCCATGAGCCGACAAGGAAGGCAAATGCGGCCAGCATTCCGAGCAATCCCCGTACAGCTCTCCCCAGCCGTTTCAATCCGTGCCCTTCGGCAGATGGCCGGGACCGCTCACTGCGCGGACTGGGGGGCCTGACTGTCCGCTCGGGACGCCTTCTCTCAAGGCGCTCTCTCTCGGGAGGCTTACCCGCCGATTGCCCGCTCCCGCCGCGTCATTCCGCGCCCTCCAGCCGGTACCCCAGGCCGCGCACGGTGCGGATGGCGAATCCGTACCGCTCGCCCGGAAACCTCTCGCGCAGCCGGTTGATGTGAACGTCCAGCGTGCGTTCGTTGCCTTCATAGTCGTATCCCCAGATTTCCTCGATCAGCCGGTCGCGCGACAGAGTCTGTCCCGGATAGCTGGCCAGCTTGAACAGCAGCTCGTACTCTTTCAAAGGCAGCGTTAAAATGCCTTCATCCGATTGAATTTCATAGGTTTTCCGGTTCATCTTCAGCCTGCCGACGGCAACGCTCTGGGCAGCCGAAATTTGATACCGTTTCAAGAGCGCTTTGACGCGGGCCATCAATACCGGGGGCTCAAACGGTTTTACGAGATAATCATCGCTTCCCAGTTCAAACCCCTTCACAATCTGCGAAGTTTCGCCTTTGGCCGTAAGCATAAGCAGCGGAAAATCGTAGGCCTTCCGCAGCTCGCGGCAGAGCTGCCAGCCGTCCACATTCGGCATCATGACATCGAGAATGGCCATATCAACCGGATGGTCTTCAAGAAAATCCAGCGCTTCCCTTCCGTCGGAAGCCTCGCACACTTCCATGCCCTCAGCTTTCAGAAATACGGCTACCAACTCGCGGATGTGCGGATCGTCGTCCACCACCAGTATTTTTGCCATGTCCGCCACTCTCCTCCTCTTCGCCGTGTTCCCGTGGTTCCGTATCGGCCGTTTGAAGCTGCTGCTGCGCAAATTCGCGGTAGAGCTTATGCTCCCGCAGCAGCTCTTCATGCCTTCCCCTGCCGGTAATCTCGCCTTTTTCCATAAAAAGAATCTGGTCGGCATTCACCACCGTAGACAGGCGGTGCGCGATTACGATCGTCGTCCGGCCCTTCATCAAATTGGACAGCGCCTTCTGCACAACCGCCTCGGATTTGCTGTCGAGGCTTGAAGTGGCTTCGTCCAGCATCAGGATCTTCGGATCTCTCAGCAACGCCCGGGCGATTGCGATCCGCTGCCGCTGTCCGCCGGACAGCTTCACGCCGCGCTCGCCGACATCAGTGTCATAGCCGTCCGGCAGTTCGTCGATAAAGGTGTCGGCATACGCCATAGCCGCCGCCTTCCGCATTTCCGTTAAATCGACCTCGCGGCCAAGTCCGTAGCGGAGATTGTCGGCAATCGTCCCGGCCAGCAGCGGGCTTTCCTGGGAGACATAGCCGATGCCGCCGCGCCAGGAGGACAGCGAGAAATCGGAAATCGGCTTGCCGCCAAGCCGGATCACGCCTTCCTGCGGCTCATAGAAGCGTTCCAGCAGGGAGAACAGCGTCGTCTTTCCGCCGCCGCTTGGGCCGACAATCGCCGTTACCTCACCCGGCGCGATGGAGCAGCTTACCTTGTTCAGTACGGACTCGCCTTTTTTGTACCCAAAGGTGACATTGTCCAGCGCAATCGGCAGGCGCCCGCCGTCCGCCATCTCTTCCCCTTCATAGTTCTCTTCTTCATGCTTCAGCGTCTCCATGATCCGTTCCGAAGCGCCCATGGCTTTCTGAATTTGGGTGAAGAAGGTGGTCAGCTGGGTGAGCGGCATTACGATCTGGATCAGATACAGGATAAAAGCGACCAGCTCCCCCGCCGTCAGCGCGCCGCTGGATACCTGCACGCCGCCGTAACCGATAATGACGACCAGCAGCATCATAAATACGAACGAGACAAGCGGAGTGATCCATGCGCTGACCTTGCCCTCGCGTATGCCGTAGGAGAGCAGGTTCTTAATGACGCTTTTTCCGGATTCGTATTCCCGCGGCTCCGCTCCGGACGCCTTGACGAGCCGGATTTCTGACAGCACCCCGCTCAGCACCGCCGTGAAGGATGCCGTCTCATCCTGCATTCCTTTGGAAATTTTGTACATCTTCCGGCCCAGCGGAACGAGAATCAGCGCCGAAAGAGGCAGCACGGTGAACAGAACCAGCGTCATTCTCCAATTCAAATAAAAGAGGACCGAGATCGAGCCGATGATGGAAATGAGTCCGGTGAACAGACTGGCGGCATGCTCCGATACAAGCGACTTGATGATGCCCGTATCGTTCGTCATGCGGCTGACGCTCTCCCCCGTCCGGATATCGTTGTAATAGGAGACAGGCAGCGCAAGAAGCTTGCGCCACAGCCGGTCTCTGAGACCGGCCACGATCTTCTGCCCCGCATAGTTCAGCAGATAGACGGACACGCCCGCGGCAATGGTCTGGGCGACGAAAGCGCCCGCGATTCCGGCGATCTGCATCCGGCTTACCGAAGACAGCGAGAAGCCGTCGACCAGCCCTTTGGTAAACATGGGAATAACGAGGGACACCAGCGTGGAAATGACGCTAAGGGTAATAGCCAGGGCCAACAGGCCATACGGCGGCTTCGTTTCTTTAAGCAATTTCAGAAATGAACGGATGCTCTTTCGATCCGTCGACGTTGAGTTCGTCATTAAAGGTCCTTCCCTTCTTGTCGGATTTATAATGACAAAATACGCCTTCATTGTAAACTGAAGTTAAACTAGCCAATCCGCGGCGGCGCGGTAATCTTCCGGAGTGTTCATGTTGAGCAGGGGAGACGGCCCTCCGTCCAAAGCGCCCGCAAAGCCCGCTTCCGGGACATACAGCACATCCAGACTCTCCAGCCATTCCATGACCTTGAATCTTCCCTTGGATAAGGCCATTTCCAATCCCGGAAGGGTAGACTTATGGTACAGCCCCAGCAGCGGCTGGACTTTGCCCGAGACAGAGACCGGCACGGCCGCAGCCCGCCCGGTGCTCCGTTCCAAAGCGTCCATGATATACCGCATAAACGCCGCGGAAGCGAACGGCAAATCGCAGGCGGCGGCAAAATGCCAGTCCACTGGCGAAACGCTCATGCCTGCATGGAGTCCCGCCAGCGGACCGCAGCCGGGGAAGCGGTCCGCAGCCTGCTGAAGCCGCAGGAAACGGTAGTCCTCCCGCTCCTTCTCTCCGCAGGCGACCGTCACCGGCTCCGCGATTTCACCGAGCGCGGCGGCAACGCGGGCAATCGCCGGAATGCCGCCGAATTCCAGGAGCGCTTTGTCGGCGCCCATCCGCCTGGAGCGGCCTCCGGCGATGATGATTCCGGCAATTTGCATCATAATAATGTCTCCTTTTCCAAAATTATTTTTAATAAAAGTAAATACCCCCCTATAAAACACATACATTTGGCAAAATCAGAAAAAGCTGGTTTGTATACCTTTTCAACTAATGTTACAGTGATAATAGCGGCTATGGCGGCTCTGATTCAACATGCACAGCAATTGCGGGAGGAGAGCATCCAACTTGCAGGAAAATATTGGAAACCGATCCACCTTCACATCTTTAAAATGGTTTAACTTTTTCGTATACGGAACCATGGTTCTCTTTACCAGTTTCTTTCAACTTTATTTACAGGACGTAGGGATGAACAAGCTGGAAATCGGTGTGCTGATGTCAATCGGCCCATTCGTTTCGATCTTCGCCAACCCGTTCTGGGGAATATGGACCGGCCGTTATCACAATATCCGGGTTATCGTCCTGCTGATGCTGACGGGGACGCTTTTGTTTTCCCAATTTATATTTCAGGCAAATACATATGAAACGATCTATACCGCGATCATCCTGTTCTATTTCTGCCAGACTCCGCTGTTCGCGCAGAGCAACACGCTGGTCTTAAGCTATATCTACGGGTCGGAACACCGTTTCGGCTCCTTCCGCCTGTGGGGCTCACTTGGCTGGGCGCTGACGGCTATAGCCGCAGGCCCTATCGTGCAGTACGGCGGCGTTTCGGTGCTGTCCTATCTGTTCGCGGTCCTGCTGGGGTTGTCCATGGTATCGCTCGCCACTCTGCCGAAGCTGCGCCACTCCATCGGGATTGCACCGATGCCGTTCAGAGGCTTTCGCGTGCTGTTTATGAATCCTTATTTTTTGTTCTTTATCTTTTTCGGCATTCTGGTATCGATTCCCAACACGGTGAACAATACGTTCATGTCGCTGTATATCAACGATATGGGAGGTTCCAAGACGATGGTCGGACTGGCCGTGTTCCTCTCCTCCATCGTTGAAGTGGGCGTCTTCATGCTGTGCGACCGCTATTTGCGTCGCAAAATCTCCGTTCTCATCGGCTGGCTGGCGCTGGTCAGTCTGTTGTTCGCGCTGCGGTGGTGGCTGATGGCGCAGTCGACGACGCCGCTTGAGGTGGCGCTCATTCAAATTTTGCATTCGGTAACATTCGGTGGCTTCTTCTATGTCGGCACCGAGCTGACGATGCTGCTCATTCCCCGGCCATACCGCTCCTCCGGACAAGCTCTTTATACGCTGTCCTGGAGCGGGATTTCGGGAATGCTGGGCGGCGTCCTCGGCGGATGGCTGTTCCAGTATCTCGGCGCCCAGAGCATGTACGAATTCTGCGTCTTCCTCGCGCTCATCGGGGCGTTTGGATACGGAGGCATGTGGCTGTTCGTCAAATGGGAGGATTACCGGCCCCACGCGGTGACCGAGGATACACATGAAGAAGACGGGGTTTAGCCCGCTTTTATGAAGTCTCTCCGGCCATTTGTTTATCCAGCTGCTCCAATACGAAAGGCCATGCCTGCTCATGCGCGTTTTTGGAATCCTCATCATAAAATCCCGCATGCGTGAGTCTTAGCAGCGTGCCGCCGTGCCGGGGAACCAGCTCGACCGTGACAACCGTCTCGGCTCCTTTCGTCCCCCCCTCTCCCGTAACCCAAGTCATTTCAACAAGGCGGTCTTGTTCGAGCTTGAGAAACCGGCCGTAATGGGGATGACGCCGAACCACGCTGTCCGTCCCGGTGCGGGAGATGGTCTCAAAAAAGAATACGGTACTAACTTCACCCTGCATAATCACCGAACCGGGCGCCGCAAACCAACGGTCAAACCGCCGGGTCCACGCTTGAAAAAGAACTTCAGGCAAAGCATCCATCTGCCGCTCCACTTTTAAAGAAAAAGCCATCAAATCCTCATTCCTCTCTGTTATTTATTAAAGGGTTAAACTCTTTGAATTGCAAAAAAAACGGCTGTCACGCTTTCGGGCGGCAGCCGTTTCTTCTGCTTGTCTTATGATTTCAGCCTAGCCCTGCTTCGGCGGGTGGTACGAACTCTTGAGCGAAACGATCAGGTTGAAGACCGGATTGCCGGGCTGCGAATACCGGCTGTCGACGTTAAAATAACCGTGACGGAAGAACTGGAACTTGTCCTGCGGCTCACTGTCCTTCAGCTCCGGCTCCACGAAGCCATGCAGAATTTCGATCGACTTCGGGTTCAGCTGATCCAGGAACGATTGCGCGGGCTTGACCGCACCTTCCAGCTCATCGGCTTCTCCTTCGCCTTCCGGTTCCTCCGCGAGAATCAGCGGCTCATACAGGCGGAATTCCGCCGCAGCGGCATGGCTTGCCTCCACCCAGTGCAGCGTCCCTTTCACCTTGCGGCCGGTAAACCCGGTGCCGCTCTTTGTCTCCGGATCGTAGGTACAGTGGAGCTCGGTCACTTCGCCGTTCTCATCCTTGATCACTTCGTTGCACTTGATGAAATAAGCATGCTTCAGGCGCACTTCATTGCCCGGGAACAACCGGAAATACTTACTCGGCGGATTCTCCATAAAATCGTCGCGCTCAATGTAAATCTCGCGGGAGAACGGAATTTTCCGGCTGCCCATTTCCTCATTCTCACTGTTATTCTCCGCTTCGAGCCATTCGACCTGACCCTCGGGATAATTGGTAATGACGACCTTAAGCGGACGAAGCACCGCCATCGTGCGCGGAGCCTTCAGTTTCAGATCCTCGCGGATAAAATGCTCCAGCATTTGCAGATCGACCAGGCCTTGGCTTTTGGAGATGCCGGTCTCGTATACGAAGGCGCGGATCGCTTCCGGCGTGTATCCACGGCGGCGGAGACCGGAAATCGTCGGCATGCGCGGGTCGTCCCAGCCGTCGACATGACCTTCGTCCACCAGCAGCTTGAGCTTCCGCTTGCTCGTTACGGTCCGCTCAAGATTCAGGCGGCCGAATTCATATTGATGCGGCGCGGCAGGCATTTCGCATTCGGCGATAACCCAGTCATAAAATGGGCGCTGGTCTTCGAACTCCAGGGAACAGAGGGAATGCGTCACGCTCTCGATGGCATCCTCAATTGGATGCGCATACGCGTACATCGGGTAAATGCACCATTTGTCGCCCGTATTGTGATGATGGGCATGGGAAATCCGGTAAATGACCGGATCGCGCAGGTTGATGTTCGGCGAAGCCATATCGATCTTGGCGCGAAGCACCTTCTCGCCGTCCTTGAACTCGCCCGCGCGCATGCGGCGGAACAGATGGAGACTCTCTTCTACGCTGCGGTCACGGTAAGGGCTGTTCTTCCCCGGTTCGGTCAGCGTGCCGCGAAGCTCGCGAATTTCGTCAGCGCTGAGATCGTCGACGTAAGCCTTGCCCTTGTTAATCAAAAGCTCCGCCCGCTTGTACATTTCTTCGAAATAGTCGGAGGCGAAGCGCAGGTTCTCCCAAGTGTAACCGAGCCATTTCACATCTTCTTCGATCGATTTGACATACTCCGTATCTTCCTTGAGCGGATTCGTATCGTCAAAGCGCAGGTTCGTCTTGCCTCCGAACTCGCCCGCAAGCGTGAAATTGATCCAGATCGCCTTGGCGTGTCCGATATGCAGATAGCCGTTCGGTTCCGGGGGGAACCGGGTAACGACTTCGTTAACTTTGCCAGAGCGGAGATCTTCGGTAATGACATTTTTAATGAAATTGGAGGGGGTGCTCCGGTTCTCCACAGCAATCAACCTTTCGTTCGTTAATTCTTATCCTTGTTCCTTGTATAAACAGGTTTCCTATTAATATACCCGTTACGCCGGGATTGTTCAATAAAATGGCATACCCTGCCAAGGGGCCGGTTCCTTTTGACTTCCCGCCGGGTCATGGAGTAGCATGAGGTTCAAGGGGAGGTTGAAAAATGAAACCGATCAAAATGCCAAAAGAGCATCGGGAAACGATGCTTGATCATATCCAGGAATATTTCGAGCTTGAACGCGGCGAGAGCATCGGGCGTCTCGCGGCGGACAGCCTGCTGGACTTTTTCGTGAATGAGCTCGGACCGGCCGTCTACAACCAGGCGCTGAGCGACTGCCGGACCCTGACAATGCAGCGGATGCAAGGGCTGGAAGAGGATATCTATGCCCTGGAATGGAAAGCATCCCGTAAATAAGCGTCACCGCTGGAGACATTCACAGAACAAAGGGAGGCGGCAGCTTGTTCCATTTTGTGATCGATGATGAGCTTGTCCTGAAGCCTCTGGCGGCGGAGCAGGCAGGGGCCTTGCTTGGACTTGTAGATCAATCAAGGGAGCGTCTGCGCAAATGGCTGCCCTGGGTGGACAGCGTGACGGACGTGTCGCATATGACGGCTTTTATTAAAACCGCCACCCGTCAGGGCAGCGACAACGGAGGATTTACCGCCGGCCTGTGGGTAAGCGGCGAGATGGCCGGCATTATCGGATTTCATGAAATTGACTGGCACAACCGGTCCGTCGGCATCGGCTATTGGCTGGGGCAAAGCTTTGAAGGCAACGGCTACATGACCAGCGCCTGCCGGGTGTTCATCGACCATGCCCTGCTGGAAATTCAGCTTAACCGGGTAGAAATCCGCTGCGCCACGGGCAATACCTCCAGCCGCGCCATTCCCGGGCGGCTCGGTTTCGTGCTGGAGGGCGTGATCCGGGAAGCCGAGAAGCTCCCGACCGGCTATGTCAACCATGCCATATACGGCATGCTGCGGAGCGAGTGGAAGCTGCTCCGGTAATGAGAGAGGCGAGGTGAACAGGAAATGCAGCCGAAAGAGCGCCCTTGCTCTTAAACCGGACGGACGGCTGGCCCTTTTCTGGAATATGTATACCGACGAAAGCAGCGCCGTACATAAGGAATATCTCACGGTCTGCACGGAATACGGGTTGGTGCCGTTTCAGGACGGGGCTGAAATGGCTGCCAAAAAATAGGGCGGCCCGTTAAGGCCCCCTCTTACTCCGGCCCGTCCAGCCACCCCTGGAACCGTGACCGGATTCCGGACGCCAGGCTGTCCAGCCGGACAAGCTCTTCCAGGCCGCGCTTGTCCCCGCGCCCGGTCGCCATCATGTGCAGCACGCGGGAAACCGGCACTCCTCCGTCCCCAGAGGAGACTTTCACTATCGCCGAGCCAGAGGCAAGCTCCCCTTCGCGAAGCACCCGGAAATAGAAGCCGCTGAAGCCCGTCTTCAGCACCTCAGCGGGAAATTCCGCCGGGCCGTGCTTTTGCGAGAGCTTGAAGCAGGGGTATCGGGGCTGGCTTACCTGAACGAGCGCGGTCCCGATCTCATAAATGTCGCCGATGCAGACTTCCGTTTCGAGCAGCCCGGCGGTCGCCAGATTTTCTCCGAAGGCGGCGCAGTCCAGCTTTTTGCCAAGCCATTGTTCCCAGTAGGCGTAATGCTCCGACGGATACACGCAGACGGCCTTGTCCGGGCCTCCGTGATTGACCAGATCGGCTTGTCCGTCCCCAGTCAGCCCGTCTGCCGATAGACGCACGGGGCCTTCCACAGGAAATTTGTATATGCCCGTCTCCAGCGTCTTTCCGTGATAAAGGGCCGTTACCGGCATTCCTACGTTCAATGACATGATTTTCATGACCAACCCCGCTTTCTGTTCGCTTCTTTCTGTCGTTCGTCCGTTCTTCCGCTCGTCTATTCGGTGCCTACATGAGGCGGCAGCTCATAAATACCTCGTCCACATACCGGCCCCCAAGATAAAATTCCTCGCGCAGCCGCCCTTCTTCCCGGAAACCGCATTTGTGATAAAAAGCCAGAGCCGGGACATTGCAGGAAAGCGCGCGCAGCCGAAGCCTGCGGATGCCGCGCTCAGCGGCCAGCTTCTTGACGGCCTCAATCAGGCCCCGGCCGATTCCCGAACGCTGCCGTTCGGGATGAACGGCAATATGAATCTCATAGACATGCCGGTTGCTCTTCATACCGGTAGGACAGCCGAAGCCGACATAGCCGCACAGCTTGTCCTCTTTTACCGCCACAAGCTGGGAGCCGGGAGGCGCATGCAGCAAATAGTCCTCGCTCGACCGCCACGACAAAGCCGCTGGAGCCGTATCCTCGGTCCATATCAGATGATCCAGCATAATCAGCTCGCGAACATCGCGAAGCTCGGAGAGCCGGATCGACAGCGTATCTCTGTCTATGTGAAGCATATTGGTATCCCCCTTGCAAGTAGGCGGCGCATTGAACAAGCACCGATGTATTGAAGCTTCTATCCCATGCTACGGTCAGGCCGATTTCACCGTTTCCGCCGGTTCCGCAAGCACCGCGCCGCGTCTGCTGCCGTACGCATGAATCACGAAAAACCCTACAGCCAGCACCGCAACGCCGCAGGCCAGCCAGGCGGTCGGCGCCAGGCCTCCCGCGTCGAACAGGCCGCCCATGAAGTAAGGTCCAAGCACCCTGCCGACCGCTCCGATTCCTCCTGTGAGGCCCAGATAGAATGGAGCGCCCAGCGAGGCATGCTCCGTGATAAACGCCGGCATGGCAGGAGCAATGAGCATTTCGCCAAGCGTCGTCAGCAGCATCGCGAGCAGCATTCCCGCATAGCTCGGCATCGTCAGGATGACGGCGTAGCCGCTTAGGTAAAAGACGGCGCTCGCCGTCATCTGCGCCGCCGATCCGGCCGCGAACCAGCGCTTGATCAGGCCGACCAGCGGCTGGGCGGCGAAGATCAGAATGCCGTTTAGAGTCCACAGGAAGCCATAATATTTCTTCGGCAAACCTTCCGAAATGATGAATGGCGACACTCCCGTATTCCAGATGGAGTTGCCGATGAGCAGAAACAGCGAACCGAGGGCCATAAACAGATAGATCCGTGTATTGCCCATCAGTTCCCAGTTCGAAACGGCCCGCGGCTGCGCCCTCCTGGATTCGCCCGGAACCGGTCCTTGCACGCTGCCCACTTTTCTCAGATACACAAAGAAAAAAACGGCAAATACGGCAGAGGTGACGCCGTTCATCACGAAGCTCAGCATATAGGAGATATCGGCCAGAAATCCGCTCAGCGCCGTTCCGACCGCCACTCCGATATTGTTAGCGACATAGACGATATTGAACAGCTCGGCCCGCCGCTCCGCGAACCGAAAGCCGATGAACGCCTGGATCGCGGGCATCGAGAGCGCGCCAAACAGTCCCACCAGCCCCATTGCGATTATGAACATCGTCCAGCTTGCGCTTGCCGCCGGGAGGGCGAACAGAGCCAGCGCATTCATGGCCAGCGCGCCGACAATCAGCTTGTTCACCCCGACTTTATGATACAGGGCGCCGCCGAGCAGTTGCCCGGCAATCCCGCCAATTGACTGAATCAAAATAACGAGTCCGGCGTCCTGCATGCTCCGTCCCAGCTCGTCAAATACATACATCGTAACCAGCGGCCACATCAGCGCGCTGCCGGTCGCGTTAATCAAGCTTGCGATCAGAAATACTTTTATTTCTCTAGGGTAGTCATCCAAAAACCTCATCTGCCTATACATCCCCTGTAATCTATGTGTCATTAATGCTATCTAGTATTACGTCTAACAGACGTTCAGGGCAAGCATATGCATTGACGCTTTAACGCAGTTCAACTTCAACGGTAGCTGAGAAAAAGGTTGCGCCCTTGCCCATATCGCTCAGCCGGGAGGGTGTCAGCACATTGCTCCGCTGCGGGCGGTCCTTGCCTTCCCACCACAGTCCCTGGCTGATAACGATGCCCGGCAGCATACGGTCGGTTACCGACGCCCAAATCTCGATCACGCCGCGGTCGTTATATACCTTGACCTCATCACCGTCGGCAATCCCCCGTTCCGCGGCATCCGCCGGGTGAATTTGCAGAGTCGGCCTTTTCTCTAAGGCTTGATGCTTAGCGATATTGGAGAAGGTAGAGTTGAGAAAGTTGTGGTTAGGCGGCGAGATGAACATCAGCGGATACTGTACTTCCTTGCCCGGCCGCCGAATGCCGTCAAAGCCTTCGACAAGCGGAGTGTAGACCGGCAGCGGCGGCAGTCCCGCATTCTCCATCGCCCGGGAGTACAGCTCAATTTTGCCGGAAGGCGTGGGCAGATTGTCCAGGTACCGCTCTTTGGGCGCCATATCCAGTTTGACATGCCGCTCGGCCTTCAGCCGCTCCAGCGTAACTCCGTTCAGATAAGGATTGCGCGGGTAGTCCAGCGCCTCGCGGATCATGTCCTCCTCGCTTTGCCCGAAGGCTTCCTCGTCAAAGCCCATAGCCTTTCCAAGCAGGGAGAACAGCTCGACGTTGCTTTTGCACTCTCCCGGGGCTGCCAGCACCGGCTCCTGAACCTGGATATAGTGATGCCAGTAAGAACTATACAAATCGGTATTCTCAAAAGTCGACGTTGAGGGCAGCACAATGTCGGCGTATTTCGCGGTATCGGTCAGAAAAAGATCATGCACGACCGTGAACAGGTCTTCGCGCGCGAATCCGCGCCGCACCCGCTCCGCTTCCGGCGCGACGACAACCGGATTGCTGCAATAGACGAACAGCGCCTTCACCGGCTGCTCCGTCATTTCAAGCGCTTCACCGATCCGGTTCATATTAATGCTCCGCGCCCGCGGGTTCGGGCGAAGATCAGGACGCTCTAGCGCCCGGGAATTCATCGCGGCATACCCGCCGTTGCCCTTGATTGCGCCTCCCCCCGTCTTCAGCCACTGTCCGGTCAGCGCCGGCAGACAGGCGATGCTGCGCACCGCCATGCCGCCGTTGTCGTGATGTTGAAGCCCGTTGCCGATGTGGATAAAAGACACCGTCGCCTCACCGTACAGTTTACCCAACTGTTCAATGTCTTCAGCTGGGATGCCCGTAATGGCCGCCACAGCCTCCGGCGTATACTCTTCCGCCTGCTTCCGCAGTTCTTCATGCCCCACCGTATAAGTCTTGAGGAAACTCGCGTCCGTCAGCCCGTCGCGGAATAAAATATGCATGATGCCGAGCGCCAGCG
Source organism: Paenibacillus rhizophilus (assembly GCF_003854965.1). Lineage (GTDB taxonomy): Bacteria > Bacillota > Bacilli > Paenibacillales > Paenibacillaceae > Paenibacillus_AQ > Paenibacillus_AQ rhizophilus. The sequence goes on along the minus strand of NZ_RQPI01000009.1, from coordinate 93,504 downwards.
CCGCATCCGTCCCCGGATAGAGCGGTAGGAACCAGTCGGCCCACTGTGCCGTGCGGTTCTTGTGAACGTCGATGACGACGATTCTGGCTCCCTTCTTACGGGCCTGCTCGGCCAGCACTACCTGGTGCATATTCGTGCTGACGATATTGCCTCCCCAGACGATGATCAGATCAGCGTTCACGATATCCTCCGGGCTTGTCCCGCCGCTGAAGCCCATCGTGTATTTCCAGCCCGCGCTTCCGGCGGCGTTGCAGATCGTCTGCTCCAGGCGGCTCGCTCCAAGCGCGTTAAAGAACCGGCGGTCCATTCCCTCCACGCTTAGCACGCCCATGTTGCCGTAGAAGCTGTAAGGTAAAATGCTCTCCGGGCCATATTCCTCCGACAGACTGCGGAATTTGCCGGCGATTTCTGCGATCGCTTCATCCCAGCTTATCGGCTCGAACACAGCCTCCCCTTTTTGCCCCACACGCCGAAGCGGGGTAGTCAGACGGTCCGGATGGTGGATACGCTGCGCCATATGCCTAACCTTGTTGCAGATGGCGCCCCGGGTGACCGGGTGCTCAGGGTTTCCTTCGATTTTTACAATTTTGCCGTCTATCTTATGCACAAGAAGCCCGCAAGTGTCGGGACAATCCAGTGAGCATACGGCTGGAAATACGCCATTCTCCAGTTTGTTCATGCCGCTTAGCCCTCCTCGTATTTGCTGCTTTTATTGTATAATCGAATATCTCTATTCGTAAAGCAAAACGGGGACGCTCCCGCTGATTCGAACCGGTGAAAGCCGGGTAATAGAAAACATGAAATACTCCCTATTTTTTCGCCGTAAGCCTCGGTTTCGTTCCCCCGGACCGTTAGCGATTACGGCGAATTTTGTGTTGCCTTGGGTGTTTGCTCATACAAAAGGGCACCGCTCCTCCGGAGACGGTACCCTTGATTGGTTCAGGCATTGCAGTATAAAAAAATTATAGCATTAATCGCCGGTTATTAAGCGTGCTTCTTCACGCCGGCGGAAGCCACGCTGTCAAGCGATTGAACCGCAGCAGGCGATTTGCGCAGGTAGGCGTTCCAGTAGGCGGCGGCTACAAACAGCGCTCCGCCTGTTAGGTTGCCGAGCCAGACCGGAATGAAATTGCCAACGTATTGCCCCCATGTGAAATGGCCTTCGAAAATGGCCGCCGGAATCAGGAACATGTTGGCGACAACGTGCTGGAACCCGATGGCAACGAAAGCCATGGTCGGGAACCAGATGCCGAGAATTTTGCCGCTGAAATTGTCGGCGCCGTAGGACAGCCAAACGGCCAGGGCAACCAGCCAGTTACAGCCGATACCCGAAATAAAAGCTTGCAGGAAGGTGGCGTCCAGTTTATGTCCCGCCATGTCGACTACCTTATCGAGATAAACGCCGTCGGCGGTCAGACCGACGATATGGCCGAAGAAATAAGCCACGAACAGCGCGCCCGCCAAATTGCTCAGCGTAATAAGAATCAGATTCTTAATGGTTTCTGCGAATGAAATCTTCTTCGACATCAATGCGAGCGGCACAGCCATCATATTGCCGGTCAACAGTTCGCCGCCTGCCAGAAGCACGAGAATCAGCCCGACCGGGAACACTGCGGCCCCGATAAAGTTAGCGATGGATCCCCATTCCTTCGGCGCGCTGGCGATGACGCGGATATCAAGCAAAAATCCCAGGGCGATAAACGCTCCCCCTAAAAATCCGAGAATAAGTACGGTGGCAAGAGGGTTATGCGCCTTCTTGATGCCGTTCTCCACCGTTACTTCCGCTATTTGCTGCGGTTTGTTATAAGCCATGGTTCCTGTCTCCTTCTATTTACTTTAAATTTTTCCTTTACGCCCATTGTAGCTCTTTGCCCCCCACATTTACGTGATAATTATCACTCAAGAAAACCACTAGTGAAATTTTTCACCAGTGTGTCAAACTTTAAACCGCTTCCGAAAACTGTAAAAAAGTGCATACAATTATGGCGTTAAGCAACCCTTAATTCGGTCTGAGTTAAGCTTGGGCCAGCTCCCGAAAAACATAAAAAACCGGAGCCGCATCCGGCTCCGGTTGATATAATGGATAGTTCGATTTAGCTAGTACCCCTGCCGCCGGCCGTTTACGCTCTGACCGGCTGTTTGCTTTCCACTGATTTCGGCAGCGCTTGAAGTCCTGCCGTGTTCAGGAAGTTCCACGGCTTATTGTAATGGGGCTGGAAGAAGAAGTCGATAAAGGCGAGCTGATCGACCGTCATCCCGTTTTGGATGCAGACGGAGATCGTATTGATCGACTGCGTCAAATCCATTTTCGACATGATTTGTGCTCCGAGAATCCGGCGCGTGTCGCGTTCAAACACCACTTTAAGCTGCAATTCCTCAAAAGTCGGCATAAACTCCGGACGGTAGTTGTCCGTAATCATGACCGCTTCGGCATTGATTCCTTCGTGCTTGGCAGCAGCTTCGGTCAAGCCGGTTCCGGCGATGTTGTCTTCGTAAATTTTAATGCCGGAAGTCCCTTGAGTTCCCATGTAAGGTATCGTATTGTTCACCAGATTGCGGGCGACCAGCGTGCCCATACGCACGGCGTTGGTGGCCAGCGGGATGTAGGCTGTTTTGCCGGTCGGGTTGTAATGGATGGCGCAGCTGTCTCCGGCAGCAAAGACATCCGGCGCGCTGGTGCGCATATAGTTGTCCACGATAATCGCGCCGTTGTCCAGCATATTGACCTGCCCCTTAAGCAGTTCCGTGTTCGGACGGAAACCGATGCAGAGGATAACGAGATCCGCTTTGTATTCGCCCTTATCCGTAACGATTGTCGTTACCTTGCCGTCTTCGCCTTTGAAGGAGCTGACCTTCTCGCCGAGCGCCAGCTCGATACCGTGATCCTTCAGCGATTGTTCGATCGGATTCGTAAACTCGGCGTCCAGATATTTGCTCAGGATGCGCGTCTCCGCATCGATCAGCGTAACCTTTTTGCCGTTAAGCTGGAATGCCTCGACCAGTTCGACGCCGATATAGCCCGCTCCCACGACGGCGATATGGTTCGCTCGCTGCGCTTTTTCGATAATCGTATTGGAATGATGGAAGTTTTTTGAGAGCAGAATATTATCAAGCTCCATTCCCTCAAGCTTCGGCACGATCGGCCAAGAACCCGTCGTTACAATCAGCTTGTCGTAGGTGTCGTCAAATTCCTTGCCCGTGTTCAGGTTGCGGGCGCGCAGCGTTTTGTTCTTTGTATCGACGGAGACAACCTCATGGCGCATGTTGGTCTTGACTCCAAGCTCAGCCAGCTTCTCCGGGGACGAATAGAACAGCCCCTGCGGGTCCTTCACAACGCCTCCGACATACAGCGCTATGCCGCAGGACAAGAACGAGATGTTGTCGTTGCGCTCATACACGGTAATCTCGGCTTCCGGGTACAGCTGGGCTGTATTGACAATGGCGGCGGTTCCTGCGTGGGTGCATCCGATAACGGCTACTTTCATAGTTTCTTCCTCCTCCAATTTGCAAAGCCTTTTTTTGTATAAAACGTTTGTTAATGTGATTTTTTTCACTTTATATGTTCATTATATTGTGATAATTATCACATTTCAATCATTTTTTTGCCAATTAACATATTGTTCACAATTTAAAGTAAAACCGCTTCGGCATAAGTCTGTTTTAGTTTTGCCCGCTTGCCCTTACATTATGTCAGCGGAAGGAATGGAAAAACCCCCGGTTTCACTTGCGAAACCGGGGGTTCTGTAAATTCTGTAAAAGTTTAAAATTTAAGCTATAACAGACCGAGCAGGCGTCCTTCCTCATCGATCCGCAGCCCTTCGGCGGCGGGCTTGGCGGGAAGCCCAGGCATAGTGACGATGCTGCCTGTAATGACAACGGCAAAGCCCGCTCCCAGCGACAGCGTAATATCGCGCACCTGAACGGTGAAGCCCCGCGGCGCGCCGAGCAGTCGTGGCTGGTCGGAGAAGGAATAAGGGGTCTTGGCCATGCAAACCTGCAGGCGGCTTAGGCCCAGTCTTTCGATGAGCGCCAGGCTGCGCTTTGCCGCCGGACTGAAGGCGACATCGGCGCCGTGGTAGATTTCCTTGACGATTTTGCCGATCTTCGACGGAATGTCCAGTTCGTTCTCGTATAAAGGAGCAAAAGAAGACGCATCACTTACGGCCAGAAGCTTCTTCAGCTCGGTCGCCAGCTCCAGGCCTCCCGCACCGCCTTCGGCCCACGCCTTGGAAATGGCGGCGGGTACGCCCAGTCGGCGGCAAGCCGCCAGCACTTCCTGAATCTCCGCCTGGCTGTCGCCTTCAAAATGATTGAGCGCCACTACGACCGGAACACCGAATTTCCGCAAATTATTGATGTGGCGTTCCATATTGGCCATTCCGGCAAGCAGAGCGGCCCGGTTTCCGGCGTAAAGCTCTCCCTTGGGGGCACCGCCGTTATATTTCAGCGATTTTACCGTAACGACCAGTACGGCGGCGGAGGGCTTAAGACCCGACTGCCGGCATTTGATGTCCATGAACTTCTCCGCCCCGAGATCGGCGCCGAAGCCCGCTTCCGTCACAACGACTTCGCCGAGCTTAAGCGCGTAGCGGGTGCCGATCACGCTGCTGCAGCCGTGCGCGATATTGGCAAACGGACCGCCGTGCACAATTACCGGTGTTCCCTCGAGCGTCTGCACCAGATTCGGCTTAACCGCCTCTTTCAGCAGAGCGGTCATCGCATCCACCGCCTTCAGTCCGCCCGCCGTCACCGGCTGCCCTTCAAGGTCATAGCCGATCAGCATCCGGCCAAGACGTTCCCGCAGATCGGGCAAATTATCGCACAGGCACAGCACAGCCATAATTTCCGAAGCGGTAGTGATCTGAAAGCCGCTCTCCCGGACGATCCCGTTGCCGTCGCCAAGCCCCGTGACGACACTGCGGAGGCTGCGGTCGTTCATGTCCATCACCCGTTTCCACACAATCCGCTGCGGGTCCAGCCCCAGCTCGTTGCCCTGGAAGATGTGATTGTCAATCATGGCCGACAGCAGATTATGCGCTGACGTCACCGCATGGATATCGCCCGTAAAATGCAGATTGATCTCGTCGGCCGGAACAATCTGCGCTTTGCCGCTGCCCGTTGCCCCGCCCTTCATGCCAAGGCAGGGTCCGAGAGAAGGTTCCCGCAGCGCGGCCACCGTCTTGACGCCCGCCTTGTTCATGGCCTGCGCGAGCCCGATGGTCGTCAGTGTCTTCCCTTCTCCCGCTGGCGTCGGGTTGATGGCGGTAACCAGCACCAGCTTGCCGTCGGGACGGCCCTTGATCTCATCCCACAGGGATGGTGCCAACTTTGCCTTATATTTGCCGTATAACTCCAGATGATCTTCCTGAATGCCTGTCTCTGCCGCTACTTCCGTAATTAACCTCATATCTGTATATAGACCTCCTGCACCTTTATCCTGAACCTTGTCCCGGCTGCCGCCAGCAGCCGCATATCTTCGGACATGCCGCACATTAGCTCTATTTCAGGATACAGGCTCTTTGAAAAGCGTCAAGCCTTATTTTTCAGGTATTAACGCTTTCTCCATTCGTCCGCATGATAAAAAAAGCCTCCCGAAAAGAGAATTCCCCCTTCGGAAGGCTTCAGAACCGTGCTTTTCGTTTCCCTTTCATCTGATATGTAACATGATGAGCTACTTATTTCAACCGGCAAAGCGCCAAAAACAGCTGCTAACTGGGAGACTGACGCCCGGCCAGCCCGCATGCTTCCGCGATCAGACGATAGGATTTCAGCTTATCCGAAAAGTCGTGCATCACGCTGGCGATGATCACTTCCTCGCAGCCGAACCGCGCGCAAATTTCGAGCAGCTGATCGCGGATCTCTTCGGGAGAGCCGACCAGTATATGTTTGCGGTTCTCATTAACGATGTGCTTCTCATAAGGCGTATAGGGATATGAAAGCGCGGACTCGACGGAAGGCGTCGGGGTGGAGACATGCGTCTTGTCCAGCAGGACGGCCGAGAGGTCCATGCTGGAAGCCAGCCGGTCCGCTTCTTCGGCTGTCTCCGCGCAGGCAGCGAACACGGCGACCATGCCTTGGGGCTTTAACAACAAAGGCGATGGGCAAAAATGAGCGCGATAGGCCGCCATCGCCGCCTCCCCTTCGCTGAAGTTAATGAAATGGGCAAAAGCCAGCCCTGTTCCCAGCCTCGCGGCTAATTCCGCGCTGTCCCTGCTCGAACCGAGCAGCCAAATCTCAGGCGGGGAGGCAACGACAGGCATGGCCTGAAGCCCCGCAAAACGGTGATGCAGGTCCGCTCCATTGTTCAGATAGGCGATTAGATCCGCAATCTGCAGGGAATAATGGTCCGGGCCAGCCTTTCCGTATTCTTGCAAAGCGCGGACGGCCAGAACGCCCCCGCCGGCTGCCCGGCCGATCCCCAGATCAATGCGCCCGGGATAAAGGGCCTGCAGCACACGGAAATTCTCCGCAACTTTGTATGCGCTATAGTGGGGGAGCAGGATACCTCCTGAGCCGATTCGGATGGAAGAGGTAACGGCCGCCAAATGCGCCATGAGCACCTCCGGACTCGATCCGGCAAGGCCGGGCGCAAAATGATGCTCCGCTACCCAGAAGCGGAAATAACCGAGCCTTTCGGCTTCCTGGGCCAGAGCGGCGGTCTGTGCGAGCGCCTCGGCAGGCGAGCTTCCTTCCGATACCGGCGACTGGTCAAGCACACTGAGCTTAATCATGGTAAGGCATCCTTTCCGCGTGAACTGACTGCCGGCCTATGACCCAAAAAAGCCCTCTTCGGCAAAGCCAAAGAGGGAGTAACGCTCTATTCCGATCTTAGACCGTTTCGGACAATGCAAGCCTGACCAGCATGGATGCGAACTTGGTCCGCTCCTCTTTGCTGCCTACTTTCCACAGTTCCAGAAGCAGCTTCTCCTCGCTGTTGCGCGGTTCCTCGTAAGCGGCCAGATAATCGGCCACCTTCTCGGCCGCTTGGGCAAGCTGCGCCTCGCTGAGGCCGATTTTCCTGGCCAGTTGGACCCGCTTGCTTAAATAAGTCCGAAATGCATCGAAGTTGTTCAAGATTTCTTCTCTTTGACCCGGTTCGATCCGGTCCAGGGTTTCCTTCACCATATTGATCGCCACGCTGCCGTCTTTGCTTACAACATGATTATGCTCGGACACGTTGTCGCCTCCTTAAGCGCTAATAGCGGTTTTACACTATTTAACCGGGGCGGAAATTGGTGAATCAAGGTCAAAACCGGACCAGATACTTTTAAAAAATAATAGCGCGCCCAATTATTTTGAGACGGGCACGGCGTTATAGTACTCCTCCAGCGTAATGCCTTTTTCCGTCAGGTAACGGGCGATCTCCTTGCCCACATAACGTACATGCCACGGCTCGTACATGTAACCCGTAACGGCTGCTTTCCCTTCCGGATAACGGATAATGAAACCATACTCCGGCGCATGGAGCGCCAGCCAATTCGCCTCCTTCGTTCCGGCAAAACAGCTCTCCGCCGCACATTTGCCGTCCCTGCCGGAAAGGTCGATCGCCAGCCCCGTCTGATGTTCGCTGTAACCGGGAACGGCGCTGTAAGTGCGCGCCTTTTCCTCCCCGTCCCGCTCCGCATAGGCGTTGAACAGACTCCGCTGCGTCTTCGCGGAGCGATAGGCGGAAACCCCCGCCAAATACACCTTGTCCAACTTCGCGGCCGCGAACATCTCTTCGAGCGCATGAGCCGCTTCCTTGCGCATCATCCGCTTTTCAATTTTTTCTTTAAATGTAAACGGAACGTCGGGATACACCAGATCGGCCGGCTTATAGTCATCGGGCAGCCCGTACTGCTTGTTCACGATGACGCCGATGCTGTCTGGCTTCGTCGCCGCAAGCTGAGCCTCTCCGGCAGGTCCCCCGCTCAGCGCCTCCTGTGAGACTGAAGGAGAGGCTGAAGGAGAAGCCGAAGGGGCCGGCGGTGTGCCCGCCGGTTCCGTCGCCGCCGCTCCATTAAGGTTCGGCTGATCAACGGCTGCGGCCCCGCCGCCGGTGGATGAAGCCGGCGATGTATATTTCCCTATTCCCCAGCCGGCGGCGATGACGACAAGGAACAGGAGAGGAATCCATATTTTTTTGCGCATAGCGCTTCCTCCTTATAACCGGTGTTGCTGTTGTATACCCTTATAGACAAGCTAAAGGCGGCAAATGTTTCAGCCGCCTCCCAAGAAATCTCTGCCAACCGCCGTTATCGGGCGGTTCTTTCATATGCCGGCATAGCCCGGCGTCCTTTATCTGCCGCGGTTACCTCGGCTGCCGCCGCCTTTGCGGCCCGCCTCACCGCTCCGCGCGCCGTGTCCGCCGCTTCCCCGGCCGGCGTAGCCGGGTGCGGCCTTGCCGGCAGCGCCTTTCCTGCCGCCGCTGCGGGCCGCGCCGCCGCGGGAAGGCCCGCCCTGCGCATGGCCTTGGCTCCCCTGCGTACGGCCTTGGCCCCCCTGCGCATGGCCTTGGCCACCCTGCGCACGGGCTTGACTACCCTGCGCATGGCCTTGGCCCCCCTGCGCATGGCCTGGGCTACCCTGCGCACGGGCTTGGCCGCCCTGCGCACGGCCTTGGCCGCTGTGCGCAGCGCGTTTGTCCGCAGCCGCTCCGTCCTGGCGGCTGCGCCGTCCCCGGTCGGCGTCCCTGCCCCGGCCGCCCGATTCCTTGCCGCGGCCGCTTACCCGCGCGCCGCCCGCCTTGGGTCCGCGCCCGGTCCGCGCGGACTCGGAAGCGGCGCCTCCGCGCGCGCCGCCGCCCGTGCCCGTGGCGAATTTGGCTTCGCCGAATTCGCCATTCTCATAGCGGCGGCGTTCCAGCCGCTGTGAAATGCCGCGCTCGATCATCTCAAGCCCCGCGCGGTCGCGCGGAGAGGCGAAGGTGATCGCGAGCCCTTTGCCGCCCGCCCGTCCGGTGCGGCCGATGCGATGAATGTAGCTGTCCACATCCAGCGGCATATCGTAATTGAAGACATGGGTCACGCCCTCCACGTCAAGCCCGCGGGCAGCGACGTCGGTCGCGACCAGCAGTTGAAGCTTCGCCTCACGGAACGTCTTCATGACCGACTCCCGCTTGTTCTGCGACAGGTCGCCGTGCAGCTCATCGCAGTCATAGCCCGCTTCGCTGAGAGCTTCGCTCAGCTTCGACACCCGGCGTTTCGTCCGGCAAAAAATAATGGCCAAATACGGGCGGTCCCGTTCGATCAACGCTTTAAGCGCTTCCTCCTTCGCACGGTCGGTACACTCGACGACCTGCTGGCGGATATTGTCCAGCGGAATCGGCGAGCCGCTCTTGATCACAATGTCGACCGGCTGCTTCATATAGCTTGCCGCCAGCTGCTTAATCGGATCGGGCATGGTCGCCGAGAACAGCATTGTCTGCCGCCTCGAGGGGATCGCCGTAATGATGCTTTCCACCTCGTCGAGAAAGCCCATATGCAGCATTTGGTCCGCTTCGTCGAGCACCAGCATGGTCACTCCGCCCAAAGCCAGTGTCTCGCGGCGCATATGGTCCAGCAGTCTGCCCGGCGTACCGATAATGAGATGTCTGCCGCTCTCAAGCTTGCGCAGCTGCTTCTCCACGTCCTGTCCGCCGTATACCGCCAGGATCTTGATGTCGCTCTGGCTCGTAAGCTTCCGCGCTTCCTCCGTAATCTGAAGGGCCAGCTCCCGGGTCGGTGCCATGATCAGCGCTTGCGGAAAAGGCCGGTCCGGCCTGATTTTATCCAATATCGGCAGCAGAAAAGCCAGCGTCTTGCCCGTTCCCGTCTTGGCTCTCGCAATGACGTCCAGACCCTGCACCACCGGCGGAATTGCTTCCGCCTGAACCGGGGTAGGCTGTGCAATGCCTTGCCCCCGCAGAAGCGCCGTCAGCGCCTCCGAAACTCCCAACTCTTTAAAACCCGGCAATTTCATCACCTCATTCTTCCTCATTTTATCGATTTCCCTTTTGTATACACCCTATACATCAAAAGCGGAAGAACTCCTGCCGGAGTTCTTCCGTCCCTTGTTCTTCTATACTCAGAATCTACCCGATTTGAAAATCGAGTAAATCAGCCAGACAAACATGAACAGCGCAACCACCGAGCCGATTTCGACGGTCGGAAAATTCCACAGCACGGAAGGCTCGCGGCGCAGCGAAGAGCCGATAATCAGCCCGACCATAATAATGCTGAAGGCCAGCAGCACAATGCTGAACGAGAGCCGGTTGCCGATGCGGTCCAGCTTGCGCAGCAAGCTCTGCAGCTCGGGTACGCCGACCTCCACCTTCAGCCTGCCCCTGCTGATCAGCGCCGACAGCTGCCGGGCTTGTCCGGGCAGCTCCACCAGGCTCTCGGCAAGGTCGGCGACCCCGCCGAGCAGCTTGCGCTGCAGGCGACTGCTGCTGAAGCGCTGTTTCACAAGCTGCCGGCCGAAAGGCTCCGCCATTTGAATGATGCTGAAGGAAGGGTCCAGATTGCCCACGACCCCTTCCAGAGTCAGCATCGTCTTGCCCAGCATCGCCAGATCGGGCGGAATCGCCAGCCGGTGGCGCCGGGCAACCGCGAACAGATCGTTAAGCGCCTTGCCGATGCTGACCTGGCTGAAAGGAACATCATAGTACTCCTCTCTCAACCGGTCCATGTCTTCATAAAGCGCGGAACGGTCCGCCTCCTCCGGAATGACACCGAGGCGCAGAATCGCGCGCACCATGGCTTCCGTATTTTTGCGCATCAGAGCGATGATCAGGCCCGACAGATGGTCCCTTGTCTCCTCGCTCAGGCGGCCGACCATGCCGAAATCGATCAGCGCAAGCTTCCCCTCGTCCGTCATCATCACGTTTCCGGGATGGGGATCGGCATGGAAGAAGCCGTCGATAAAAATCAGCCCCAGCATGATGTCCACCAGCCGCTCGGCGGTATCTTTGAGATTCACGCCTTTGCTCAGCAGCGCTTCCCGCCGGTTCAGCGTGATGCCCTCCACATATTCCATCGTCAGCACCCGCGAAGAGGTGTAATCCCAATAAATCGCCGGAATATAGGCTGATTTGTTGTCCTCAAGCTGCTGCGCGATTCTTTCCGCATTGCGGCCCTCCTGGCTGTAATCCAGTTCGTTCATCAGGGACTTGGAGAACTCCTCCGCCATCCGGGAGATGCCGTACTGCTTCGCCCAGTCCAGACGCCGCTCGGCAAGCGCAGTCAGATCGCGGAGAATTTCCAGGTCGCGGCTCATCATTCGCATGACGCCGGGGCGCTGGATTTTGATCGCCACCGCCGTCCCGCTGAGCAGAACTCCACGGTGAACCTGCCCGATGGAAGCGGCGGCAAGCGGAACATCGTCAAAGGAATCGAACACCTCGCTAAGCGGCTGATCCAGCTCCTGCTCCAGAATATTCCGCGCCGTTTCCGCCGGAAAAGGCGGCACATGATCCTGCAGCTTTACCAGCTCCGTAATAATGGATTCCGGAAGCAGATCGGAGCGAGTGCTCGCAAGCTGGCCGAGCTTGACGAAGGTCGGCCCCAAGTCCTCAAGAACAAGCCGTATCCGCTCCCCGAGCGTCCGGCTAGCGTGCGCCTCCTGGGTCACCAGCCGGCGCGGAAGCGACAGCACGCGGTATAAACCCAATTCTTCCACCATATAGCCGAAGCCATGACGCATCAGCGCCATGGCGATGGACCGGTAACGTCCGGCATGCCTGATCCGCACCATTTATTAATCCGTGCGCGTATCCGGCATTCCTTCCGCCGGCTGCGTTTCCTCCAATCGGGATATGCCCTCAAGCTCGGCTAGACGCTGCTCAAGAACGGCAATTCGTTCCTCCAATGCGGCGATGTCGCTTTTTGCCGGAACGTTTAAATCCTTAAGCACGCGCTGCACCTGCTCTTGAACCGCCGATTTTATTATGCCCCGTTCTTCCTCGCCCCGCTCAATCAGCCGGTCGACAAGCGCCTTGGATTCCGAGGGAGCCACTTCTCCCCGCTTGACCAGCTCATCAACGGCTTTTTCCACCTTTTCCTTGCTGACAACGGTGAGTCCCACTCCTAAAGAGATCGCTTTTTTAAACAAATCGCTCATATTCTCTTCCTCCTTGGATTCCGTTTTGCTGAAGGCTTAGGCAACGGTCAAGAAGAAACGCCTGACGGCGTCTTTTTAAGACGCAAGTGCGTTTCTCGTAGAAATACAAGGTCTTTTATAAGCGTGAAACTTATAAATTCTTGTATTTTAAATTATACCTTACCGGGCGGGGGCGCACAAAAAATGGCCTTTACTGTCCCTTTACTGCCGGATCGGAATCCGGGCCGCCCATGTAGCGGCTTGCAGCAGCAGCTTCCTCACCTCGGGATGGCGGAACGAAGGCTCATGATGCCCTGGCATCAGGTAGACTACCCGTCCCAGACCATAGCTGTGGCACCAGCCCGCCGGCCACCACTGTCCGCCTGCCTCGAATTCGAGCAGGACCGTCTTCTCCGTAAACGGGTCGAATTCAAAGCGGTAAGGCTCTTCTTCCAGCTTAAAGCTCTCCACGCCTTCCGTGATATCATGCTCCCGGGTGCGGAATTCGAGCGGTCCGTATGGCGGATGCCCCGCAAATCTGGCGCCGATCAGTTGGGCCAATTCATTGCGGTTCGCGAGGGACACACCTGTATGTAGAACGATGAGTCCGCCGCCGCCGGCGACATAGCTCAGCAGCCCGGCCGTCTGCTGCGGGGAAACCGATTCATTCCACAGCTCATTATATCCAATGCACAGATCGTAGGCGCCGAGGTTCTCGCTCAGCAGCATTTTTTTGTTTTCCGAACATTGGACGATCATCAAATCATTTAATATATGGCTGACTTGTTCGTCCACACCCTGCAGCGGATGGAACCGGGGATGAGTATATTCTCCCAGCAGCAGACATTTTCTTTTATCCATAAGGGCCTCCTTGTGTAGGTATCCGTAGTCATTCAATCCATACTGCCTATATTTTAAGGAAAATGATGCCGGATGTCCATTCACGAAAACGGGGAACCGCCTCCTCCGGTTAACCATGCGATGTAAAAAGAGCATCTCCGGCCGGCTCGGCCCGGAAATGCTCCCGTTATTTTTACCTGGAAGGCGGCTAGCGATGTGACGCCAAATAGCGTCCAAGCTCCACGATCATGCTGCCCATCCGCTCCTGCTCCGGCATGACGATCCTTCGAATGCCCGCCTCTTTCAGCGCATCGGCTGTAACCCGGCCCACTGCGACAGCAAGCACTCCGGTCTCGAAGGCTTCAAGCATCGCCTGCAGCATGCCGCGGCTGCCCGCGTATTCGGCCAGAAAACGGATCTGCGGCGCGCTGGTGAAAGTCACGGCATCCACCTTCTCCTCCGTTATTTCCATGAGCAACCGCTCAAGATCCTCTTGCTCCGGCGGCATATGCCGGTAAGGCAGAACCTGCCGGACCTCGGCCCCGGCCTCCTTAAGCCAGGCGTTCAACCGCGGAGCGGGATCGCCGTGCAGCTGAAGAACGACCGCCTTGCCCTGGAAGTCGAAAGGCGCAAGGCCGCGGATCAGCCCCGTCGTGCTTCCGTCATCATCGCGCACGTGCGGAACAAGCCCTCTCTTCTTCAGCGCGTTTACCGTCTTGTAGCCCCGGGCCGCGATCATCGAGCCTGCCAGCACTTCCTGAAAGCGCTCCTCGAGGCCCATGCCGCCCGCGGTTTGGAACAAAGCATCCAGGCCCATTCCCGTAGTAAGAATACTCCAGTCCGGGGGATTGAGGGTCCATTCTTCCAGCTCCTGGCGCAGCTCTTCGCCGTCCAGAAACACCGTGCCCTGGGCTGGCCGCAGCAGCGCGGTTCCGCCCATATTGCTCACCAGCTTCGCCAATTCCTCCGACTTGCGCGGACCGGCCAGAGCGATGGTGACGCCTTTTAATTGATCTGCCATGATGCAGTCCCCCCTTAAATTCTCCTTGCGTTTGCCTAACAGTATACTTGCAAGGAGACTCCAAAGGAAAGCCTAGCTCGCCATTCCGGGCGAAGATTCTTCCTCATCCGTAGCCGTCTCCGGCTCAGCCTGTTCCTCGTCAGGACGGCCTGCCGCATGGGAACCGTGCAGTTTGAAGCGGCTGACCAGAGACTGCAGATCGTCGGCCAGACGGCTGAGGTCCGACGACGAGGATGCGATTTCCTCCACCGAGGCAAGCTGCTGCTGCGCCGCGGCCGAAATCGTCTCCGTGTTCGCTGCCGCCTCCTGGGAAATAATGCGGATTTCCTCCATTGCCCTCTCCATGCCGCCGGCTTCCGAAGACAAGGTCTGAACCCCTTCGCCCATCGACTTGATTTTTTCCGCCGCTCCCTTTACCGCCCTGCGGATCCGCGAGAAGGAGCGCCCGGTCGTATCGACCGCGAGGATTCCCTCGGATACTTTCTCCTTAGCGTTGTTCATCGTCACTATCGCTTCTTTCATCTCGCTATTAATAGAAACGATTACCTCTGAAATCTGGCGTGCCGATTGCTCCGATTCCTCAGCCAGCTTGCGGACCTCCGCGGCGACAACCGCAAATCCGCGGCCATGCTCCCCGGCTCTCGCTGCCTCAATGGACGCGTTAAGCGCCAGCAGATTCGTCTGCCGGGCGATTCCCGTAATAATGCCCACGATGCCTACAATATGTCCGCTGCGCTCATTCAGCTTGTCGATGACGGCTCCCAGCTCCTCGACTGTCTCGTGAATGCCGTTGATTTTGTCGACGACCTGGATGACCGAATCGTTGCCTTCCGCCGCAGAGCGGGAGGTATTGTCCATCATCGCCGACACTTCATTCATGTACCCGGAAATATTCGACACTTCCGCAGCAGTCGCGGCCGTGCCTTCCATCCCTTTATGCACACTCCCTACCTGCCGCTCGTTTCCGGAAGCCACCTCCTGGATGGCAACGGTCACATGCTCGATCGCCTTTGTCGTCATCTCGGCGCTGGCCGTCAGCTCCGCGGCCGAAGAAGATACGTTGTCGGTCATTTCCTGTACCCCGAGTATCATCTCTCTTAGACTGGCGACCATCGTCTTGAAATTACCGGCCAACTGGCCGATCTCGTCCCGTCCGAAGGAGCCGATATCCTGCGAAAGATCGCCTTGGCTGATGATCTCCGTCGCTTTGCTTAGCCGGCCCAGCGGCCCCAAAAGAGCGCGCAATATAAAGTAGAGCGGCACCAAAGCAAGCAGTACCGACGCGGCGATGACAAGAAGCGCGGTCGTCCGGATGCCTTTCGACGCGCCGGTTATTTCACTTGTGTTGATTGTCCCGGCTATTCTCCAACCGGTAAGTTCATTGACCATATAGGTCAGGGTTTTCTTGGAGCCTTTATATTCATAATTGAACGAGCCGGCATCGTTCTCGAACATTTTTTTGACAAATTCCACGGATGACTGCTGGCCTAGAGGCTCAGTGGGATGCACCACAAACCTCTTGCTGCTGTCCGCAATCAGGATATACCCCTGTTTGCCGACCTTAAGATCGACCAGATCCGCCAGCTGCTTCAAGTTCAGTTGCAGAAAGAATACGCCGCTTTTGTCCTTTAGGATTGACGATATCGAGACAACCGTCTCCTTGTTCGCATTTTGAAATACCGGCGAGATCACTGGGTCTTTTCCATTTTTGATAGCGCTAACATAAGGAGCCTCCAGCCTAGGATCGTATCCGCCGGGAAGGGGGGTATCGGAAGCTGTTACGACTTTACCCTGATCAGTTCCTATGTACGCTTCCAGCACATCGGGATGCATCGCCGCATACTCCTTCAATCTGCCTTTCAGCTCAGCGTATGCTTCTCCGTTCGGGTCGCTGTTGACCGTGGCTGAAGAAACGGCATCGACGAAATATTTTACATCGTCTATTTTGGACCGGATATTCGAATTGACGATATCATTTACTGCCGTAACACTCTCCCTCGCATTATAGGCGAGTTGATCCGTTACTGCGCTGCTGGCCGTCCGATATGTCAGGCCTCCGATAATGAGGCTCGGAACAATCAATACAATTAAATAAATTGCTATCAACTTTGTTCGCATGGTCGAGCCTGCCTTGTTCTTTTTGGGCATTTTCTCTGTTCCCCCATTTCAACTGGATAAAATAACGGTATAAAGCCTAGCTAAATATATAGTGTTATATCGGCATTTGTTAGCTGTAATTCTACTCTTTTTCTTGATTTTGCTCATAAAAATATCCAGTCATTCCACAAATGGACACAAAGAGGGCTCCCCGGTCTGAAGTCACCGGAAAGCCCTCTTTGAACTAATCTAACATTTCAGTCTCAGCCGCCCGGTCAGTTCACAACCTTATTGCGGCAGGCTGAGCAAACGCCTCCAAAAACAACATGAGCATGCCCGATGCTGTAGCCGGTCTCTTTGGCGACCTCCTCCAGCCAGTGCCCGGGCACATGGCTCATCACTTCATCGACCGCTCCGCACACTTCACAAATAATATGCTGGTGGTCGTCCATGCGAGCGTCGTAACGGCTGGCTGCCTCTCCCAGCTTCAGTTCCCGAATCAACTGTTTATCCGCAAGATAGCGGAGCGAATTATACACGGTGCCGTAGGCAAGGTTATGTCCCTTCTCAACCAGGCGGTTCATGACCTCCGCCGCGGTCGGATGGTCATGCGATTCACGGACAATATCATAAACGGCTTGGCGTTGGGAAGTCAGATTCAAATGTCTCACTTCGATCACCCTAACTTTATTTTTAGATCAAGTATAAATCTTTAGAGCACTCCGGTCAATGATTTGGAGAGCTCCGGCCTGCAAAAATCCGTCAATCTGCTAGAGAAACCAGGAATTTGCATAATGCTTAAACAAAATGGTAATGTTGCTAAAAAGTCGATTTATTTCGACAAATTTCTTCAACATTCTATATTGAATTTCCGATAAAATAAGCTAGAGCCGCAGTTGGGTACGGCCAATTTATCCGGGGAGCTCTTGATGCCGCCATGATGATAATAAAATTGATCAATAGTCTTTTTGCAAACTTTTGCATCCTTGTTACTTTTCTGTTTATGTCGGGTATGCTGTCCAAAAAATTTGTCGTCGCCGGCCGTTCGGTCAGCAGGGCCACAAGCGTCAACGCCGGACTGCTCTTCGGATTGTTCGGCATGATCCTGATGTGCTATTCCTTTCCGGTTGGCCCGGGCAGTTATGCCAATCTGCGTCACTTGACGATTATCATCATTTCCTCATATATCGGCTGGCTGCCGGCACTGATCTGCTCCGTGCTCTTGTCCATAAGCCGGGTTCTTTTTTATGGAGTGGCCTATGCTTCCATATCGGCGAGCATCTCCCTCCTGATTATCGGGTTTTGCTGCTGCTATATTTCCGTACTGCCATGGTCGCGGCTCCGCAAAGTTATGGTCAGCAACCTGATCAGCATGGGCATTAGCTTTGTGACGCTCAGCAGCAACCTGCGAAGCGTTGGCAGGGTAATGGAATTTTTTCCGCTGCAGCTTGGGATCACTCTTGCCGCCGGACTGGCCGTTTATTATATTGCCGAATATATTCAACGTTCCAACGAGCTGTACGCACAGCTTGAGCATCGTGCAACGACGGACTACCTTACAAATCTAAACAACCTGCGCCAGTTCCACCGCCATATGGATACGGAGATGGCCCGGGCCGAGCGGCGCGGCGACAGCCTGTCGATGCTCGCTATTGATATCGACCATTTTAAGGTTATCAATGACACTTACGGCCATCCCGCGGGAGATGCTGTCCTGAAGCAGCTGGCCCGCCGCCTCTGCAATCACTCCCGTTCCTATGATATCGTATCGCGAAACGGCGGGGAAGAGTTTACGATTCTGCTCCCCGATTGCCCGCTCCAGCAAGCGCTAAGGGCCGGAGAGCGCATCCGGGCCGCTGTGGAGAACGATCGTTTCCAACTGCCTTTAGGCATAAAAGTTCATCTCACCGTATCCGTCGGGGTTGCGTCGTATCCGGAAAACATACAGGACGCGGACGGAAACCTGCTCTGCCAATATGCGGACAAGGCGCTGTATGCGGCCAAGAACTCAGGGAGAAACAAGGTCTGCAGCGCCGATTTTCACGGAGAGTGCTGATGAAAGCCGCTATGTGGTCATACCGGAGAATATAATATTTCCATAAGCCTTCCTGCAAGTTTCTTTTTCCCTTTCAGTGGTAATAAATGAAATGGAAAATGTATAATTAGGGAGGAATACGGGATGGATTCAGAAAATAAATGGCCGGAAAGTTTGCCCAAGATGCCGGAATCGCTGTGGAGAGGAACGACGGAGCTGCCTTCTTTTCCCCGGCTTGCGGAAGATCACACCACCGATATCGCCGTGGTAGGCGGCGGCATCACCGGAATTACCGCGGCTTACCTGCTGGCGGAATCCGGGTTTAAGGTTACACTGCTTGAAGGCACCGAGCTTCTCGCCGGCACAACGGGATTCACAACCGCCAAAATTACGGCCCAGCACGGGATGATCTACAGCAACCTGATCAAGCATTTCGGGGAAGAGCAAGCGCTCTCCTATTTCCGCTCGAACAGCGAGAGCCTGGAGTGGATCGTCCAAACGGCCGGGAAGCTCGGTTTATCCTGCGGTTTGGAGCATGAGGATGCCTATGTGTACAGTGACGTCGGCGACGGAAAGACGCTGAAACAGCTTGAGGATGAATTCGAGGCTTACCGCAAGCTGGGGCTTCCGGGGGAATGGGTCGATTCCGTATCGCTGCCAATGCGGATCGGAGGCGGAATCAAGCTTCCGGGACAAGCCCGCTTCCACCCTCTCCATTATCTGAAGGGGCTGCTTCAGGCGTTTCTCGACAAGGGCGGAATCGTGTACGAGCATACCATGATCGGCGAAGACGTGGAGGATGAAGACGGCCTGACGCTCTTTACCGAACGGGGCAAGCACCGCATCAAGTGCCGTCATGCCGTATCGGCCTCCCATTTTCCGTTCTATGACGGAGGAGCGATGTATTTTGCGCGCCTGCATGCGGAGCGCGCGTACGCCTTGGCCTTCGAGCCCGAAACCGACTATGAAGGCGGAATGTACTTATGCGTCGGCGAGCCCAGACGCTCTCTCCGCGCAGTCGAATGGGAGGGCAAAAAGCTGGTCATCGCTGGCGGCGAGAGCCATAAGACGGGACAGAGCAGCTGTACGATCAAACATTATGAGCATCTGGAGATTTTCGCCGGAGAGCTTCTGGGCATCCGCCAGATTCCTTATCGCTGGTCCACCCAGGACTTGATTACAGTCGATAAGGTCCCCTACATCGGCAAACTGTCCAAAGACAAGGAGATCTACATCGCCACCGGCTTCGCGAAATGGGGAATGACGGCGGGCACGCTGGCGGCGCGGATGATTGCCGATCAGATTCAGGGCAACCCGAGTCCCTATACGGAGCTTTACGATCCGACCCGGTTTAAGGCAAACCCGGGCATCAAAAATGTTATAGTGGAGAACGCCAATGTCGCCAAGGAGCTGGTCCTGGGCAAGGTGGAGTTCGCTCATACAAAAGTCGAGGATCTGAAGCCGGACGAAGGCGGCATTGTCCGCCACGATGGAAAGCGCGTCGGCGCCTACAAGGACCCCGAGGGCGGTATTCACCTGGTGGACAGAACGTGTACGCACATGGGCTGCGAATGCGATTGGAACGAAAGTGAACGCACCTGGGACTGCCCGTGCCACGGCTCCCGTTACACCTATGCCGGTGAAGTAATCGAAGGACCGGCGGTTCAGCCGCTGACCAAGCTGGATTTATAAAGCAGGTTAGGCGCCCCCGGCCGTGGGGAAACAGAAACTTAATTAAACCAAAGGAGTGATTGTAAAAAATGGAACTTAGAGGAAAAACCGCAGTGATTACCGGTGCCGGCAAAGGCATCGGTAAAGCCCTGGCCTTGGCGCTCGCCAAGGAAGGCGCCAATCTGGGACTGATCTCCCGGACCGCCGCCGATTTGGAGGCCCTGAAAGCCGCAATTACCGAAGTGTACGAAGTGAAGGTCAGCATTGCCGTCGCCGATGTATCGGTCCGCGAAGAAGCGGAACGCGCGGTGGCAGCCATCCAGAACGATCTGGGCACATTCGACGTCCTGATTAATAACGCAGGCGTCGCTACTTTCGGCACATTAGTGGACATGGACCCTGAAGACTGGAAACGCCATATCGACATCAATCTGTTCGGCGTCTATTACGTCACCCGCGCCGCGCTGCCTTCGATGATCGACAAGAAGTCTGGCAATATCATCAATATCTCGTCCACAGCCGGAGAACGCGGCTTTGCCACAGGCTCCGCCTACTGCGCGTCCAAATTCGCGCTCATGGGCATGACCGAAGCCCTCTTCCAGGAAGTGCGCAAGTTCAACATCCGGGTTGTAGCGCTGACGCCGAGCACGGTCAATACCCCGCTCGCGGTTAATGCGGGCCTGCCGATTGGCGATGAAGACCGGATGATGCAGCCGGAAGATGTCGCCGAACTGGCTCTGACTGCACTGAAGCTGCCGGACCGCGTGGTCATCAAAACGGCCGGCATCTGGACGAACAATCCTCAATAGGCTCTTGTCCCCATTCCTTCATCCATTCTTAGCGGGAGGTTTGAAGCTATGCTCGTAGTCACGAATACGATTAAGGTCAAGGAAGGCGCCGGAACGGCGCTGGCGGAGCGGTTTGCCGGAGCGGGCCGCGTGCAGGATATGCCGGGCTTTGTACGCATGGAGGTATGGCACGGCAGCGCTAAAGAGGGCGTGGAAGAACTGAAGATCTGTACAGTGTGGGAGAACGAGGAAGCATTCAAAGGCTGGACCGCAAGCGAGTCCTTCCGTCATTCCCACCGGGGGGCGGGCGGCAACGAGTCCATTCTCGGAGCGTCGCTCGACAAGTACGAGCTTCTTCTCAGCCGGACTCCAAGGCAGTAAAACGGACAGCCGGACAGAAAAAGCGCAGAAACGCTTCCCAAAGGGAAGAACGTATCTGCGCTTTTTTTATTCTGCCAATCGGCGAATCCGGTCTGTTGCTTCTCCGGAATCTCCCGGTGATTGCCCGGTGGCATGAGCCGTGAATTAAGAGGTATTCTTCATATTGAGGCCGGGTCCGAAGGAGCCCGCTTAGCCGGCATTCGAAAGCTCGCTGTCCGAGAACTGGCTGTTATACAGATCGGCGTAGAACCCGCCTTGCTTCAGCAGCTCTTCGTGAGAGCCCTGCTCGATGACGGTGCCGTGGTTCATAACGAGAATCAAATCGGCGTCGCGGATGGTCGACAGGCGGTGTGCAATAACAAAGCTGGTTCTGCCCTGCATCAGCGTATTCATCGCTGTTTGAATCTGGACCTCCGTGCGGGTGTCGACGCTGCTGGTGGCTTCGTCCAATATCAGAATCGATGGGTCCGCCAGGATGGCGCGGGCGATGGTCAGCAGCTGTTTTTGCCCCTGTGAAATATTGGAGGCCTCTTCATTCAGCACGGTGTTATAGCCCATCGGCAGTGTGCGGATGAAATGGTCGGCATGAGCCGCTTTGGCCGCCCGCACCACATCCGCCTCGGTCGCGCCTTCGCGTCCGTAAGCGATATTGTCGCGGATCGTGCCGTTAAAGAGCCACGTGTCCTGCAGCACCATTCCGAACCGGCCGCGGAGCTCGCTGCGCCTCATGTCGGTAATATCCACGCCGTCGATCAGGATCTGGCCGCCGTTTAGCTCGTAGAACCGCATCAGCAGATTGATCAGCGTCGTCTTGCCGGCTCCGGTCGGACCTACAATCGCGATAGTCTGTCCCGGACTGACCCGGATGTTCATATCTTCGATCAGAATGGCATCTTCCTTGTATCCGAATTTCACGTGGCGGAACTCAACCGCTCCTTCATCCGGATGATCGGTTTTGCCTGCCAATGCCGCCGCAGATTCCGGCACTTCCTCTTCCTCGTCGAGCAGTTCGAACACGCGCTCTGCGGAAGCGATGGTCGACTGGATAATATTGGCGATATTGGCCGTCTGGGTAATCGGCATCGTAAACTGGCGCGAATATTGGATAAATGCCTGGATGTCGCCGACTTCGATCATTTTTTTGGTGACAAAGATTCCGCCGACTACGCAGACCAGCACATAACCCAGGTTGCCAATGAACATCATCAGCGGCATGATCATGCCGGACATAAACTGTGCGCGCCAACCGGAGTTGTAGAGCTCCTCGTTGATATTATCAAAATCCTTGAGCGATTCCCGCTCACGTCCGAAAGCCTTGACGATCCGGTGGCCCGTGTACATTTCCTCGACATGGCCGTTTAACTGGCCGAGCGATTTCTGCTGGCCGACGAAATACGATTGGGAGCGCTTGGTGATGCCCATAATCACGACAAAGCTGAGCGGCAGCGTAATAATCGTGATGAGCGTGAGCCACGGACTGATGGTCAGCATCATAATGATGACGCCAATGATCGTAATGATGGATGTAATAAGCTGGGTCAAGCTTTGCTGAAGCGTCGTGCTGATATTATCGACGTCGTTGGTTGCCCGGCTCAGGATTTCCCCATGCGTCCGGGAATCGAAATATTTCAGCGGCAGCCGTTCCAGCTTGCTGTTGACTTGCTCACGCATGTTGAATACGACACTCTGCGCCACGCCTGCCATAATATACTGCTGCACGTAGCTGAAGAGAGCACTCAGCAGATACAATCCGGCCAGGATCAGCAAAAGTTCATTAATGTAACCAAAATCGATCGCCGCTCCCGGTACGTGCTTCATCTTGGCAAATGCGCCTTCGAACAGCTTCGTTGTCGCTTTTCCCATAATCTTGGGGCTAAAAATGCTGAATACCGTGCTCAGGATGGCTGTAATCAACACGACCATCAGTTGCATTCGTTTCGGTCGCAAATACCGGGTCAGCCTCCGCAGCGTTCCTTTGAAATCCTTCGCTTTCTCCGGCGGCATCATCATGCCCGCGCCTCCGAAACCTCCGGGTCCGCCAGGCCCTCTGCGCTGCGGCTGCGCGGAACGTTTGTATTCCTGATTATTCTCACTCATGCAATTTCCTCCTCTGACAGCTGCGAAGATACGATTTCGCGATAGACGTCGCAGCCGGCAAGCAGTTCGCGGTGGCTGCCGATCCCGGCAATCTGGCCCTCATCCAGCACGATAATCCGGTCCGCATCCATAACGGTGCTGACCCGCTGGGCGACAATCAGCACCGTCGATTCCGTCGTCTCCCCTTTGAGCGCGGCGCGCAGCTTGGCGTCGGTCTTGAAGTCGAGCGCGGAGAAGCTGTCGTCGAACAAGTAAATCTCCGGCTTCCGCAAGAGGGCCCGGGCAATGGAAAGCCGCTGCTTCTGCCCGCCAGATACGTTATTGCCTCCCTGGGCAATTTCCGAGTTAAAGCCGTCTTTCATCGCGGTTACGAAATCCAGCGCCTGCGCAATCTCGGCCGCGTGCCGGATCTCTTCATCCGTCGCACCTTCCTTGCCGTAACGGATATTGTCGCTGACAGTGCCGGTGAACAGCACTGCCTTCTGCGGCACATAGCCGATCTTGGCGCGGAGCTCTTCCTGGGTCATCCGCCGAATATCGGTCCCGTTTACCAGCACCTCGCCCTCAACCACATCGTAGAAGCGGGGAATCAGGCTGAGCAGCGTCGATTTGCCAGAGCCCGTACCGCCGATAATCGCCGTCACTTCTCCGGGCCTTGCGCTGAAGCTGATGTTAGACAGGGCCGGCTGCTCCGCTCCCGGATAGGAGAAGGAGACATTCTTGAATTCCACGAAGCCGTGAAGTTCGGGTTTCGCCGGCTGATCCAGCGAAGCGACCGCGACTTCGGGATCGGTGATTTCCGGCTGATCCAGCGAAGCGACCGCGACTTCGGGATCGGTGATTTCCGGCACCATATCGAGCACTTCGTTAATGCGGATCGCAGAAGCCGAAGCGCGCGGAATGAGCACGAACATCATGGATACCATAATAAGGGAGAACATAATCTGCATAGCATATTGAATGAAGGCCATAAGCGAGCCGACCTGAAGGTCTCCGTTACCAATCCGGATGCCGCCGAAGTAAAGAATGCCGATCATGGAAAAGTTCATGACGAACATCATCATCGGCATCAGCAGGGCCATAATCTTATTGACCTTGATCGCCGTATCCGTCAAGTCCCGGTTAGCCGCGCTGAAGCGCTTGTTCTCATGGTCGGTCCGGTTAAAGGAACGGATGACGCGAATGCCGACCAGATGCTCGCGCAGAACCAGATTTAATTTGTCGAGCTTGATCTGGATCGCCTTGAAGAGCGGCAGCCCCTTCATACCCACATAGGCAATCGCCAGAACAAGCACCGGTATGACGACGACAAAGATCAGGGACAGCTTGGCGTCTTCGGACACCGCCATAATAATGCCGCCGATCATCATCATCGGAGCGCCGATCATCATGCGCAGCATCATCGTAAGCACCGTCTGTACCTGGGTAATGTCGTTCGTCGTCCGCGTAATGAGGGATGCGGTGCCCAGCTTGTCAAATTCGGTCAGCGTAAAATTCTCCACATGATTGAACATTCGCGAACGCGTGTTGCGCCCGAAGCCCATGGACACTTTGGCCGACAAAAAGCTGGCAACGATGGAGCAGAGCGCGCCTCCGCCCGCCACCAGCAGCATAAAGCCGCCGATCCGCCAGATTAAAGCCCGGTCCTGCTGCACAATACCCTTGTCAACGATGTCGGACATCAGGGTCGGGAGATATAAATCGCCCATCGACTGCAAAAACACAAGCAGAAGAATTGCGGCGATCGGCAGCGAAAAAGGCTTTAATTGTCTGAATAATTTAATCATTCTTCGTCATCTCCGTTCATTGGTAACCGTTCAATATCGAGCATATGCTCTTGGGCAAAAGCGTGCACTTTAAGCAGAAGATCCGCCAGCCGGCCGCTGTCTTCCTCGCCCAAAAAGTCCACGAGCTTGTTCAAGGTCGCGGTTCTATGCTCCTTTGCTCTTTCGGCAGCCTTGCCGCCCTGTTCGGTCAAATTGACGCGCACGACCCGCCGGTCGCTCGAATCCGCCTCCCTGGCGACCATTCCTTTCGCTTCAAGACTGTTGATGAGCTGGGTAACCGTCGGCGGGGTCAGGCCCAGCAAACGGCTGATTTCCGACACCTTCAGTCCCTGCTTGGCAGAGCAGCCATTCCTTGCGATGCATAGCATCAGTGTCATTTCGCTGGGTTTGTTGCCTTCCGCAGCTTGGGTCCACTTCGCCTTATGCAGCTGCTGCAAAGCTAACAGCAGCTTGTGCGGCACCTTGTTGTTATCGTCCTCTATCCCAATTGTTGTCCCTCCATTTAGCGGATTCCTTCCGTTTCATTTACTTAGCATCCCTAATTATTATATAGTATATTATTTAGGCTTACTAATTATATTTTCGCTTTGATCTCTTGTCAAACTTTGAATGCGCTATCATCATTCTGGAACCGCATGTCAAAAAGACCCCCCGCCGCATTGGGCGGGAAGGTCTATGGATTATCGGTTATTGGCGGGACGATTCATCCCTTAAGTAGCTGCATTGGCGCGAAGTAGCTGTATTGGCACGGCTAATTCAGTCTTCTCGCCGGGCTCAGTCTTTCATCTGTATGCCGGCCGCTGATTCGTGCGGCTCCGGAGATTCTCCATCATTTTATTCTGGGCAAGCAGGATATAACTGTCGAGGCGCTCGCTCAACTCAACAACGGTGCGGTCGCTGAGACTTCGCTGCTGAGCGACCTCCAGCAGTTCGCATCTGAGACTCTCTATAGTTATGAACAATTCTTCTTCCCTGCATTCCCTCACATAATCGTTCTGGGGTGTACATTCCTGAAGCACTGCATCACCTTCCCTCTGATACCTTCTACTCTATTATATATCATGATACCAAAAAAACATATTTTGCAAAAAAAGAAAAATATGTCGATGCTCCAACTTTTTTTATGACTCCCGGCAGACTCCCCAAACGGCGATTACCGCTCGTTCAAAAGATCGCGCGCGAAGGAGATCCACTCGCGGGCGGCGAAGGACAGATAGCGATCCTTGCGCCAAATCATACCAAGCTGCCATGGAATGGCCGGCTCGGTCAACGTGACAATGGAAATACGCGATCGGTCCATATCGCGGCAGATCGTCTGCGGAAGAAGGGCAATGCCGAGACCGGCAGCCACCATCCGGGCGATAAGGTCCCACTGGGAACTTTCGTACACGACCATGGGTTGAAACCCCGACTTGACGCATTCGGTAATCACGCGGTCATGCAGGGCGAAATCCTCGCGGAACAGCACAAACTCCTCATCCTTCAGCTCCACCAGGGGAACCGAGCTCCGGCCCGCCAGCCGGTGACCGGCAGGCACCAGCAGCTCCAGCCTTTCCCGGACGAAAGAGAAAACATGAAATCTGGCTTCATCTACGGGAAGAACAACGACGCCGATATCGAGGAAGCCAGTGTCCACATCATTTTCCACTTTCTTCGCCCCGTCCTCGTACAGCCGGATCGTAACATCCGGGTACTTCCGGTGAAACTGGCCGATCACGGACGGAAAGAAGTTGGCCCCTACCATAGGCGGCAGACCGATGCGGATATGGCCCTGCTTCAGGTTACGCAGGCTGTCCAGCTCTGAGGACAGGCTTTGGAAGGATACGACGATATTCTGCGCTTTGGCGAGCAGGATCTCGCCCGCGTCGGTCAGTTTGATGCTCTTGCCTTCCCTGTAGAACAAATCCGCCCCAAGCTCTTCCTCGATCTGCCGGATCATCTTGCTGACGGTGGGCTGGGTAATGTACAACGATTTGGCAGCCTTGGAAAAGCTGTTCAGCCGGGCCGCCTCCACAAAATACTGCAACTGCCTGATATCCAAAGCGTCAATCCTCCTATATAGACAAAATGAATATCATCTATTCGATATATTCATTTTACCTATGTAAATAATTGTTGTAAAATTTCAATATAGCTTGAAAGGGGCGGGCCTTATGAGAAAACTAATGATTGGAATGCTGCAGGTAGGTGCGCTGTCCGTATTCTCCCTAGTAATGGGAAAACTTAGCTCTTGGTTACATCTTCCGGTTCCTGGAAGCATTATCGGCATGGTACTGTTATTCATCCTGCTGGAGACGGGTGTTATTAAGCTGGGCTGGGTCGAGGCCGGCGCAACCTGGCTGCTTGCCGAGCTGCTGCTGTTCTTCGTTCCCTCCGCTATCGGCGTTATGAAATACTCATCATTGCTTGGGACGGACGGTCTCAGCCTACTGGCGATCATACTCGCGGGAACCTTTATCGTTATGACCAGTTCGGGACTGCTAACAGCCCTTATTTTCAAATTCAAGGAGGGAAGACATCATGCTGACCGGACTTCTGTTTCTGGCTCTGACTCTCGCAGTTTATCTGATATCCAAAAAGATTTACGCGGCCAAGACGAAAGTGTACTTGTCTCCGCTGATCATTACGCCGCTGCTAATTATCAGCTTCCTGCTGATGATGGGCGTATCCTTTGATTCCTACAATGCGGGAGGCAAATGGCTCACCGACCTGCTTCAGCCGGCAACCGTTGCCTTTGCCATCCCTTTGCATAAAAACTTCAAGGTGCTCAAAAAGCACGCCGCCGAGATTGCGGCAGGTGTACTGTCAGGAACGGTGATGGCGGTCATATCATCCGTTCTCTTGGCCCATTGGCTGCACCTCAGCAGCAATCTGGCAACAAGCCTGGTGCCCCGGTCGGTCACTACGCCGATCGCCATGAACATCTCGCAGAGCATAGGGGGCATACCTAGCATTACGGCCGTATTCGTCATTTTGACCGGAGTGCTTGGTACGCTGATGGGACCGACGGTCCTTCGCCTCTTCCGCATTGACAATGAAATTGCGCGCGGTGTATCGCTGGGAACCGCTGCGCACGGTATGGGCACTTCCAAAGCCTTTGAGCTGAGTTCGCTGACCGGAACCATTTCCAGTATCGCGATGATTCTGACGGCGCTGTTTACACTCAGCGTAGCGCCGGCTCTACTCGCGGTCTTCCTCCACTAGGCCGCCCCGGCTTGGGCCGCAGACACCCGCTTCAAGCATATTGCTGAAGCGGAGTGTCTTTTTTTTACGGAATTTATAACTTCACCGGCGCTTCCTTTCGGGCCGATTCAAAAGCCGCATAGGTGACCTTGAGCGTCTTGTAGGCGTCCGCGTAATCGCTCAGTATCCCGCTGCGGTCCCCTGTGCGGACGGCATGGAGGAATGCCTCGCTCTCCGACACGTAGGGGTTACCGCTGCTGGTGTATTCGGCGCTGTCTCCATCCCGCACCTCCAGCAGCCGCTGCGGGTTCCAATCGAGCAGGCCGCGGTCGTTGTAGAAGCTGAGTCCAACCCTGCCTACCTCTCCTGGAAGGACGCAGGTATTGGAAATGTTGGCCACAATGCCACTGGCAAGCTTAAGCGACACCGTTCCAACGTCCGCGACGCTGACGCCGCCTTTTTTCTCATGCATGACCCGATTCCCGAACATCGCGTACACTTCCGTTACTTCTCCCGCCAGGTAGCGGAGCAGATCCACGATATGCGTCGTCTGCTCGGTGAACTGCCCGCCGGACTGCTCCTGATCACGCCACCACGGCGCCTCCGGCATACTGCCCATCCACTGGCCGACGATCATCCCGATTTTATCGTCCTGCAGCGCCTCTTTCAGCCGTTTGACGTTCTCCTGATAACGGAAATGGTAGCCGACGGAGGTCAGAAGCCCGCTTTCCTGGATATCCTGAAGAAGACTCGCCGGAATTTCCGTGCTCACCCCGAGCGGCTTCTCAACGAAAAAGGGAATTTCCCTTCGGATCAGCGTCCGTTCAATCGATCCATGGGCTCCCGGCGGCACAGAAATGTAAACGGCGTCCAGCTTGTGGGCGTCCAGCATTTCCACCGGATCGCCATAGCCTTCCGCGGCGTAGGACCGCGCCATCTCTTCACCCTTTTCCCTGCTGGTGCCGCACACCGCCTGCAGCTTGACCCCCGCCATTCCGGCCAACAAATCGGCATGCATCTTGGCGAACCAGCCTGTTCCGACCATTCCGATACTTAGCGTCATTTCTTAACCCCTCCATTTCCCGTAATAGATCCTTTTTCAAAATATAAGAATTTATAGGTTTCACGCTTATCACTGGCCTTATATTTCTACGAGAAACGCACTTGCGTCCTCTGGGGACGCGGTCAGGCGTTTCTTCTTGAAAATTATACTGCGTTATCCAAGCACGCGGTAGTCTCTCCATTCGTCCGGCAGCAGCCATACATAAGGGGGCTCCAGGAAGCGGTCGTCGGCAAGGATAATCCCGCCGGTATCGTGTTCACTGCGAATGAGCCGTCCTCCCGCCTGAAGCACCTTGCACATACCGGGGTACACGTAAGCGTAGTGAAATCCGTTCTTGCCCCGGGCGCTGAAATACTCCCTCAACAGGTTGCGCTCCAATCCAAGCTGAGGCAGGCCGACACCGACGACCATGACGCCGTTAAGCCGGTCTCCCGGCAAATCGACCCCTTCCGAGAAAATACCGCCCAGCACGGCAAAGCCGAGCAGCGTCTCCTCGTTGCCCGGACGGAATGCCTCAAGAAACCTCTCCCGTTCCTCCTCGCTCATCCCGCTTCCCTGCACGAGCGTCCTTACCCCGGGCACAGCGGCGGCAAAGACATCGTATACGTCCTGTAAATACTGGTAGGAAGGAAAAAAGACCAAATAGTTCCCTTTCCGGGCGGCCATCGCCGCGAGCGCCGTTGAAAGCGGGACAAACGAATGCTCCCGGTCGCGAAAGCGCGTCGATACCGGCAATATGCCGATCTCCCACTGTTCCTTATGAAAAGGGGAAGGCACCGTGAGGCTGTAATCCTCTTCACCCGCACCGAGCATTTCCCGGTAATAAGAAAGGGGCGACAGCGTCGCCGAGAAAAAAATCCGGCTGCGGAAGCCTTTGGAAGACAGCGCCAGCAGATGCGACGGGTCCAGATTGAACAGCTTCAGGAAGACATCCCCTCCGCCGATTTCCGCATAGGTGATGTACCGCTCATCGTACATCTTGCAGGCACGCAGCACCCCTTGGGCGTCATAGTATGCCTCAAGCAGCCCTTCCTCCTGCTCCCCTTCCGTAAGGAGCACCGGAGAGGGCCGGAGCAGTTCCCGCTCCGCCTCCTGCACGAACGCCTCCAGCAGTCCCGGCAGCTCCTCCGGATACATGCTCCATTTGCCCGTGCCGGACGGCCCGCATTCTTTGCGCAGAGCGATAAACAAAGCGTTAACGCCACCCGCGGCGCCGCTCAGCGCGCGGTTCCGCGCCTTGTAGTTTCGTTTCAGCGCCAGAAAGGGCGCCTTTCGCAGGCCCGCGGAGAACATCTCCCGGCCGCGGTCGACCAGATTATGAGCCTCGTCGACAAGCAGCGCCGTCTCCTTCTTCCGTTCCTCCGCAAGCCGCTTCATGCCGATGCGGGGATCGAAAATATAATTGTAATCGCAAATCACGGCGTCGCTTACATACGCCGCATCAAGCGACAGCTCGAACGGGCATACCGTATTCTTGCGGGCGTATTGTTCCAGAACCCGCCGGTCCATCAGCGTCTCGTGTTCAAGCATATCCATCAGCGCGCCATTAATGCGGTCATAATACCCGTCGGCAAACGGGCAGTAGTCCGCTCCGCAGAGCCCCTCTTCCCGGAAACAGGCCTTTTCCTTGGCCGTCAGCGTAACTACATGCAGATGAAGGCCGCGGGAGGACATTAGGGCGAAGGCTTCCTGCGCAGCTATCCGCGTAATGGTCTTTGCCGTCAAATAGAACAGACCGCGCAGCAGCCCCTCTCCCATCGCCTTGACGGCCGGAAATAGAGTGGACATCGTCTTCCCTATGCCCGTCGGAGCCTGGGCGAACAGGTTAACGCCTTCCGAAATGGAGGTGTAGACCGCGCCGGCAAACCGCCGCTGCCCTGCACGGTAGGCGGGGAACGGGAACTCCAGCCTGCGGATGCTTTCGGTCCGGCGTTCCCCGTGCTCAAGCAGCAGAATCGCATAGGGAGCGTAGGCCGCCGCCGTAACGCCCGCAAAATCCGCCGCTTCCCCGGCGGTCACGAGCCGCTCGAAGCTCTTCTGCTCTCCGGTCGTACTGTGCACATAGGTAAGTCTGACCGTGATAGCCGGAAGCCCCTGTTCCAAGGTAATCATATGCGCATACATGAGCGCCTGAGCCCAGTGTACTTCGCGGCCCTCCTCCGGCAGCTCCGGTCCCCCGGTCGATTTGATCTCCTCGACGGTAAGACTCCCGTCCGCAGACAGCAGCAGCCCGTCGCAGCGTCCGAAGACGGCTACAATCAGCTCCCCGCAGGGAATCTCTGCGCTGAGATATACTTCTTTCCGGTCGCCTTCTTTATACAGCTGCTGGACTTTCTGGTGTATGCGCGTTCCCTCCGCCATGGAGGCGCTGCTGCGGAAGCCCGATTCGAGGCTGCCGCTGCGATACACATACTCCACAAGCGATCTTACTGAAATGGTTACGACGGAAGCCAAGGTAAGCCTCTCCTTCCTAAGCCTTTATGCTGTTTCCGGTGCGCCTTTCCTCGATTTTCGCCCTTCTCCCCTGCTATAGGTTCATTTCCGGCCTAAAAAGCAGCTAGCATCCGCAGCATGTCGTTTTGCGCCTTTCGGCGCGCTGCTTCTTGTTTTGACATTCCTTTTACATAACGGCATAATGAATTTTATACTGGCGATTTCTTGTCTTTTGCGCTAAATATTTGCTTTGGGCGAGAGCGTCGCTTCACATCGAGAAAGAAGGCGGAGCCGTGACATCTATTAACATTAAACGATGGATCGTTAAACCCTTTATTTTTTTCACCATCATGTTTATTCTCAAGAGCTATTTGGCCTGGGCGGTCATTTTCGATAATCTGCTGCCGTGGAAATCGCTGCTTACCGAAATCCCTTTTGCCTGGGCGCTGTTCTGCATTATCGAGCGCTTCGCGTCAAAGCGCAAACTCGGCTATTATATGACAGTCAATCTGCTGGTAACGGCGATTTTTTTCGCAGCCATTATGTATTTTAAATACTACGGTGTCATCGTCACCTACCATGCCGCCGAGCAGGTCAATCAGGTGACCGCCGTCCGCAACAGCGTATTTTCATTGATGGACCCTTATTATTTGCTTATTTTCGCGGATATCATCGTGCTGGGGTATTATTTTCTTTTTAACCGAAACGGCCGGATCTACAAAAAGGAACAAATCAACCTCGGACGCGGCAGCCGGAAGTTTTCGGCTCTATTCGCCGCTTCGCTCGCGCTGTGTCTGTTCAATGTGCTGCCGAACAAGGCCAGCATGAACGAAATCAAGAAGGCGCAGGAAATGGGCATTCTCAATTATGAAGCTTATACGATCTTCGCTCAAGAAAAAATCGACCTCGTCAAAGCCAGCGATATTACGCAGAAAGCCGTCGATTCGGCCAAGGGGATCGGTGCTCCCGCGAATCCGCGCCTGCAGGGCGCTGCCAAGGGCAAGAATCTGATTATCCTTCAGATGGAATCGCTGCAGAATTTCCTGATCGGACTTAAGATCGACGGCAAGGAGATTACACCGAACTTTAACGCCGTGATGAAGGAAAGCCTGTATTTTCCGAACTTCTATCAAATGGTCGGTCAAGGCAACACATCCGATGCGGAGTTCGTCGTCAATACGTCCTTTTACATCCCTCCGCGGGGAGCAGCCACGCAAATGTACGTCGACAAGGTGCTGCCAAGCCTGCCGCGTTTAATGGAGAAGAACGGCTATCAGACAGCCACCTTCCACACGAACGATGTGGAGTTCTGGAACCGCGGCGAGCTCTACAGCTCGCTCGGCTGGGGCAAATATTACGACCATCGGTTCTTCGGCGACGAGGACACCTTCTTCTTCGGACCTTCCGATGAGGTGCTGTACCGCAAAACGACCGCCAAGCTGAAGGAAATGAGCGCAAGCGGCCAGCCGTTCTACGCACAGATCATTTCGATGTCGGCCCATCATCCGTTTACGATCCCCGAGGAAAAATACAAGATGAAGCTGCCGGAGCGTTATGAAGGCACTTTTGTGGGCGATTATATCCGGGCGCAAAATTACGCTGATTACGCTTTTGGCCAGTTGGTTCAGGAGCTTAAAGAGACCGGTCTCTGGGACAACAGCCTGATTATGATCTACGGCGACCACATGGGGCTGCCGATTTACTCGCTTGACCATGACGACAAAGAGCTGATGACCGAAATTTACGGCCATGAATACGGGTACGGCAACATGACCAATATTCCGCTGATCGTTCACGGTGCTGGCACACCGCCGCAGACGCTGGAGCAGGTCGGAGGCGAAATCGATATCATGCCTACCGCCGCCAATTTGCTGGGCGTATCTGTTAAGGATCATCTGCATTTTGGCCAGGATATCATTAATCAGACTAATAACCTTCTGCCCGAGCGTTACTACCTGCCATCCGGCTCATTTATCGCCAGCTCCGGGCTGCTCATTCCCGGCAACAGCTTTGAGGATAACAGCCAGTATCCTATTGCACTCAGCAGCAAGCCGCCCGCCGCCACGGAGGATGAATACAACCGTGCGCTCCGGCTGCTGCAGCTCTCCGACAGTTATGTGTCCCAGCTGCCCGAGAAAAAGACAGAATAGGCCGCGTTACTTAAGACTTAAGCGGCCCCCGCAAATAAAGAGCCCGCAGCGAAAGAATACAGCGGCTCCTTTGACGCCAAAAGCCATGCTCCCCGCGGGAGCATGGCTTTTGGCCGTTTATGAAGCGCAGCATCACCTTCCGGCGTGCGCCAGAAGCGACTAACGCTCCTGCCTGTCCAACATATCGTAATACTCCGCGAATCGGTGAAGCTCCTCCGGTGTCAGAATCGATAAATATTCTTCCAGCAGGACAAGCGAGCGGCGCTGCCCTTCGGCGCACATAATCTCGCCTTTTTCGGTAAGCGTAACCACAACGGCCCTGCGGTCGTTCTCGTCCTGCTCCCTGTTGACCAGGCCAATCGCATCCATGCGGTCAAGCATTACCGTAATCGCACTCGATTTGACCTCCATCCGCTCGGCAAGCGTCACCACCCTCGCTCTTCCCTCGCGGGCTATCATATTCAGCAAAGCAAACTGGGGGAATGTCAGTCCAAGCTCCTTCTGCAAGGACATTCCCGATATAATTTTTCGCTGCACCCTCCACATCGATAATCCGATTTGTTCCACAAGCGGGTCCGTTTCTGGTGGCATTTTGCATTTCAGCTCCCATTTCATTGTCCTGATTCTAGCGTACCATTTTGTACCGTTTCTGTTCAATGTGCAAGGCTGAAAACAAAAAAACGTGGCCTCTTTGCCGCATTAAAGCGCTCTTATGAAGAAGTCTTTAATTTCCACTAAATTTTCAAATGAAAGCTGCCGTTAATTATTATTAAGGAGCCAACATTATAGGTAATAGGACACAGCCAATGAATCCTCAATCTGATATAATCCGCATTAATATTTAACAACAGTTTAGTAAAATGGGGGAAACGTATGAAATTGGCAAGTAAATTAACTTGGATGATGCTGCTCGTGCTTCTGCTTGTGGGATCATCCATCGGATTCTTCGGCTATCGCGCCGCCTACAGCCAGCTGGATGAGGCTGCAGGTATCGAGCTTGTAGGCTGCGCCAATATTACAACCGGACTTGTAGATCCCGGGCAGCTTGCCGCTCTTGTCGCGGGCGACACCAGCAAGCTTGG
Organism: Paenibacillus rhizophilus; assembly: GCF_003854965.1. Classification (GTDB taxonomy): domain Bacteria; phylum Bacillota; class Bacilli; order Paenibacillales; family Paenibacillaceae; genus Paenibacillus_AQ; species Paenibacillus_AQ rhizophilus. The sequence continues at coordinate 58,819 of NZ_RQPI01000009.1, read as the reverse complement.
CGCAATTGAGAACCGGATCGGCTGGATTGTGGAGCATAAGCCGATCTTTAAGGAGGTCTTTATTCTGTCGCTGGACGGCAAAATCCTTGCCGCGGACAAGAATATGAAGGCCAGGGGATATAAGGCGGGAGATTCGTTTTATTTTAGCGACGAAGATAAAAAAATGATTACCACCATGAAACACTCTACATACTCTAAGGTTTACACATACCAAGGCACCTCACTGAAAACCGGCTACGGCCCCATTTACCAAGATCACGATCCTACCAAACCGATTGTCGCCCTGATGGCCATCAACTTTGACGGTCCGCTGGTTCAGGAAAGAACGCTTGAAATTATGAAACAACCTCTCATCATCGGCGCGTCCATCCTTATTGCCGCTATCCTGATCGCTTATTTTTTCATCCGCCGCTTGGTCAGCCCGCTGACCAAACTGTCACGCGCTGTCAATCAAGTGGCTCACGGCGATCTTACTCAGGAGGCTCTGGTCCTGACCAGCAAAGATGAAATCGGCAAGCTGGCCAGCGATTTTAATGAAATGAAAGACAATCTGAGCAGGCTTATTACCGAAGTAAACGATACCTCCCTGCAGGTCGCTTCTTCATCCCAGGAACTGTCGGCAAGCGCACAGGAGACGAACCGCTCAGGAGAGCATACGGTTAACGTAACCATCGAGCTGGCGGAAGGCGCGCAGGTGCAGCTTCGCCACTTGGAGAGCAGCTATCAGGCCGTGCAGGAAATGTCAGGGTTTATTGCCGAAATCGCGCTGAGCGCCGACCAAGCCATGAACGATGCCGTCCAGGGAGCCGACCAGGCCCGCTCGGGAAGGGAATCTATGGATTCCACGACAGAGCAGATGAGGGTCATGAGCGGAAGCATTAACGACCTGTCCGGCATTATTCATACGCTGGGCGGTCACTCCAAAGAAATCGAGAGCATCGTCGGCACGATTGCGAGCATCGCGGCGGAGACAAATCTACTGGCGCTGAATGCGGCCATCGAAGCCGCCCGCGCCGGCGAAGAAGGACGCGGCTTCGCCGTTGTCGCCAATTCCGTCCGCAAGCTGGCGGAGCGGTCGGGGGATTCCGCCCGGCAAATCGGCGAACTGCTCGGCCTGATTGTCGCCCAAATGGATCTGGCCGGAGATACGATGAACCGTTCGACCGTGGAGATGCAGCACGGTACGGAAATGGTGACCAATGCCGGACAATCCTTCGCGGAGATTGAAACGGCCGTTTCCGGCATGGCGGCTCAAAGCCGGGAAATCTCCGAAACGGTGCAGCAGCTGGCACAGATCGCCGACGGACTGGTCGATGCGATCCAGAATACCGTCAGCGTGTCCAATCAAACTGCCGAAGGCGCGGAAAGCTTGTCCGCTACTTCGCAGCAGCAGCTCGCGGCCATGCAGGAGGTTGAAGCCTCCTCAGCTTTCCTCTCTTCCTTGGCGGACAAGCTGCAAGGGCTCGTGGAACAGTTCAAAGTGGCTTAAACCACATTTTTTCAGCTTCCATTCGCCAATGCGGAGAACACAGAAGCCAGGCGGACCGGATTTTCCGGCTCCCCTGGCTTTTTATTTTACATTTCGCGGCAAGTCGGGAAGTTCCATGCCGAACGGAGGGAAGGCATCAGACCCCCGGAAGGCGGAATCGCCTTGGCCGCCGGATGGAGGCGCCCGAAACGAGCAGGATTCCGGCGAATACCAAGCCGGCTCCCACCAAATGGCGAAGAGCCAGCGGCTCACCCAGAAAGACGCAGGACATCCAAAGCGCGTTTAGCGGTATACAGCCTGTGAATACGGCGGCCGTAACCGAACCTGCGCCACTCCGCGGAACCACAGCACATAGGCAAGCGCGGTGACAAACAGCCCGTAATACAGGACAATTCCCGCATCCGCAGGCCCAAAGCCCTTGTATCCGGACCGGAACCATTCGGCGGCGGAGCAGACCAGAAACATAAAGAAAGCGAAAGCTGTTACATAGGTCGTTGCAAGCAGGGAGGATACGCGGGGCGACAACATTTTCCGCAGTACGGTGAGCGCCGCTTCTCCGCCAACGGCCGCCGACAGTAGCAGTATGCCGAGGACGGATGCCGGATTGTCCCCAGAAGCGGACATAAGCAGGGGCGGAAGCTGAATGACCGCGATGCCCGCCAGTGAACATATGACTCCGCCCCCTGTCCGCACAGTCGGCCTCTCTCCCAGCAGAATCCAGGAGAGCAGCGCCACCGCCGCCGGGGCAAGACTGGTCATAACTCCCCCCTCGGCGGCAGAAGCGTATTGCAGTCCATACAGCATAAATACCCGGAAGAGAAACATTCCGAAAAAAGCCTGTGTCGCCAGCAGCAGCATATCACGCCTTCCTACTTTCCATCCGTTCCGGCGCCCGTGCAGCGTGAGCGGAATCAGGATGAGCAAAGCAACTGCAAGGCAGACCGTCTGGGATAAGAACAACGGAAGCCGCAGAGCTGACAGCTTCCCGGCGACAACGGAGCTGCCTATAATCATCGCGGCGCCGCTAAGTTCCGCATAGGCGGACAGATGAACTTTCCTTGTCATACTATAATTTCACCACTTTCGTCTTGTTGTTATATACTTTAATCGCGAAAAGCGGTTGTTCGTAGTGCCATTTTGGAAGAATTTATAGAGTACCGCTTTGGAAAAGGAGTTGTTATGTGGATCGATATTGACAAGCGTTCAAACGTTCCGATGTTCCGCCAGATCCATCTCGCCGTGCGAGGTCGCATCCTCTCGGGCGAACTAGCCGCCGGACTGCGGCTCCCGTCAACCCGGGAACTGGCGGCCGGGCTCGGTGTATCGCGCAATATTGTATTGGAGGCGTATGAGCTGCTCCTGGCAGAAGGGTTCATTGTTGCCCGTTCCGGATCGGGCACCTATGTCGCGGAGGGCGCATTCATTCCGCCTACGGCGTCTGCCTCCGCTCCCCGGCCGAGAGCCGCCAGCTCCCTTAGCTGCATCGGCCCGCAGCCCGGAGAAGCGGCGGAGAACGGCTTCGTCTCCTTTAGGACGGGCCTGCCCGCACTGGAACTGTTCCCCCGCAAGGTCTGGGGCGATCTACTGCGGTCCGCCGCCCGGGACGCGGAGCAGTCTTCCTTTGGTTATGGCGACTCCGCCGGCGACCCGCGTCTAAGATATATTTTATCCCGCTACCTCGCAGACACGCGGGGCGTGGCCGTCCGCCCCGAACAGCTTGTCATTACGGCCGGGGCGGTTCAGGCCATTCATCTTACCTCCTCCCTGCTTCTTGCGGAAGGGGACAGGGTCATGGCCGAAGAGCCGACCAATCCCGAGCTGAAAAGCATCCTGTCCTCCACAGGCGCCGCCTTGCACAGTCTGCCAGTCGACGATTCCGGCCTTGTCACCGCCGCTTTGCCCGGTTCGTTTCCACCCAAGCTGATTTATGTAACACCGTCCCATCAATTCCCTGTTGGCGGCATTCTGCCGATCCAGCGGCGGATCGAGCTTATCGTCTATGCCCAACATACCGGCAGCCTTATTCTGGAGGACGATTATGACAGTGAGTTTAGATACGACGGCGTTCCCGTTCACTCACTCCAAAGCCTTGCCCCGGAGCAGGTATTCTACGTCGGCACTTTCAGCAAAGTAATGTTTCCCGCCCTGCGAATCGGCTATATCGTGCTTCCAGCGGCCTACGCCGCGGATTTTGTACGACTGAAACGGCTAATCGATTATCAGACCCCGGGGCTGGAACAGCTCGCGCTGGCGCAATTCATTGAACAAAAAGGTCTTCACTCGCATATTTACAAAATGAAAAAAGTGTACCGCCGCCGCCGCGGCGTTCTCCTCGAATGCCTCAACCGGGCTTTCCCGGAGCGTATCCGTATTTGCGGCCGTGCGGCGGGGCTTCATCTGACAGCAGAGTTCTCTTCCCCGCTGCCGAAGAACCTGTCCCGGCTTATGAAGGAGGAGGGGGTGTATACGGCCGTCCTCGAGGGAAACCGGGTGGTTATGGGTTACGGCCATCTGAAGGAAGAGCAAATCAGGGAAGGCGTACAGCGGCTGAAGCGGGCATTGAACCGGGGAACCGGACAGCATTAAAACGAGGGCGGCCGAAGCTTTCCTTCGGCCGCCCTCTGTATGTACAATTATGGCTTGCAACTATGGCTTATGCTCTTATACCGCCGCCGCATTGTCCGTAAACCACTGGCCCAGCTCATGAACCGGCATCGGACGGCCGTAATAGTAACCCTGCATGACCCGGCAGCCCAGCGATTGCAGCAGCTCGATCTGTTCCGGCGTCTCTACGCCTTCCGCAACGACCTCCATATTGAGGTTTCTGGCGATGGCGATAATGTTGCTGATGATCGCCTTCTTGGAGTGCATCTTGCTCTTGCGGATGAACACCTGGTCGATCTTGAGCGTATTGACCGGAATTTCATCCAGATTGCCAAGGGAGGAAAAGCCCGTCCCGAAGTCATCCAGGGACACTCTGACACCCAGATTGCGCAGCTTGGACAATTGGGCCACCGTCTCCTCCATGTTGTTCATCGCAATCGACTCCGTAATTTCAAGCTCCAGATAATGCGGGGACAAACCCGAACGCGCCAGAGCTTCTTCGACTATTTCATACAGATTCTCCGACTCGAACATCCGAGCCGACATATTGATCGATACGGCGACCGAAGCGACTCCTTCTTTATGCCAGAGCATATTCTGGCTGCATACCTCATGCAGCATCCAGTACGTAATGGGCACAATCAGTCCCGTCTCCTCCGCGATCGGTATGAACTCGGCCGGAGAAATAATGCCGTGCTCGGGATGCCTCCAGCGCAGCAGGGCTTCGAGGCCGACGGTTACGTTCATGAGGGAGTCCCACTTCGGCTGGTACACCACCATGAATTCGCACTGCGCCAGCGCCTTGCGCAGATCCTTCTCCAGGGACATTCGCCGAAGCTGATGCCGGTTCATCTCCTGGTCGAACATGCTGAATTTATTTTTGCCGGAATCCTTGGACGTATAGAGCGCGGTATCCGCAGCTTTCATCAAGGAGGAACGGTCCGTTCCGTGCGCCGGAGCCATACTGATGCCGACGCTGGCTGTGACGTACAGATCATTGCCTTCAATCCGGTACGATTTCTTGACCTCCTGAAGAATTCGGCCCGCTTCGTCCGCTGCCTCCTCCGGGGTAAAATCGGGTTCGGCGATCAGGAATTCATCTCCTCCCAAACGGAATACATTCCCCTTTGGACTCACGCTCTGAAGCAGCCTTGAAGCTACTTCCTGCAGCAGCATATCGCCAATATCATGGCCAAGCGTATCGTTAATCGATTTAAACCGGTCCAGATCGACAAAGAACACGGCGCCTGGCCGGCCGGCCAGAAACCAATTTCTAAAATAACGTTCCAATCCATGGCGGTTCGGCAAGCCGGTTAACGGATCATGGTAGGCCATCCGCTCAAGCATATGCCTGTCCAGGAAAACGGCGCCGCCGGATATCCCGAACATGAAGAGGGTGACGAGCGACACACCCATCAGCAGAATGACATCCGTCTCAAGCAGGGAAGGATTGGAGCCGAGCCAGCTGTCGTAAGCAAAATGGCTGGCCCGCATACTCGTATAGTGCATGCCGCTTATCGCTATGCCAAGCAGCAGCGCGGAATACAGCTTCCAGCGGTTGAAGCCGGGCGAATCCTTGAATCTGCCGATCAGCAGCATGCTCATAAACGAGGCAATGAGCGCGATCATGACGGAGATGCTCTGGCTTGGCAGATAGTAATGAATCTGCGCCTCTATCTTCATCGAGGACATCCCTACATAATGCATGACGGAGATTCCCGCACCCAGCAGCAGTCCGCTGGCCGCGCAGCGCAATAATGTCATCCGCTGTGCCAGCGAATTGGACAGTCCCAAATAACAGAAGACGATGCCGATAAGCATGGACATAATGGCTTTCCCCGGGCTGTAGCGCACGTCAAACGGCAGCCGGACGGCCAAAATCCCGACAAAATGCATCGCCCAGATGCCGCTTCCGAGAGCGCAGGCTCCCGTGAGAAGCCATAAACGGCGCGTTCTGCTCGTTGCGGAAGGAACTTGGCAGATCAAATTTAAAGCGGAGTAGGACGCCGTCACCGAAAGCACGAATGAGAGCAGCATAATCCATACATTATAGTGGATTCCCATATGATCCATTGGTCAACCTCTTCATCGGTTAGTAATGATCCGGTTTTTTGCGGGGCAGAAATTCAGGCGCGGTTATTGGCGGATAGCGATATATGGAAATAGCTGCAAAAAATATTAGGATGAGAAAAAATTCGCAAAGAATTAACTTTAGCTGTATTCTACCTTGTATCCGGCGGACTGTCTAAGTAAATACTGGAACTTGTGCCCTTTTTTCGGACGCTGTAATAAATGTCCACATTTGATAAACGCGATGCTCAAACACAAATAGACCAGGCGATTATGCCTGGTCCATTTGCTTAGCTTATTCATCAAGCGTTTTAGTTGAAAATCTTAACTTTGTGGCTCTCGTTTACCGGGATTTTGACATACAGCACTTTCTCTGCGCTGTCAAAGTAGTAGCCGTTTGCTGCTTTGCCCAGTTCGTCCAAGCTGGCTGCTTCCGCATATTTGTCATTGGCTGCTTCCACTTTATTCGGCACCGTGGCATTATGCAGCTTCAGAGTGTAGGACTGAATGTCGGAAGCGAAGTTTTGAGTTTTTTTGTTCTGGCTGAACTCAAGGTGATTGCCCTTTTGATCAACGTTGAATTCGGTAATGTTAAATTCGCCTCTGGTGTAATCCTCGGTTTTAGCATCGTCTTCATAGAAGCTGTAAGATGCTTTGTTATTCAGATAAGTGTCGAGAACCAGGTTCGTCAATTTCTTCTCACCGGAATGTTGCTGAACTTCACGGCGCGGGATAATCGAATCCTGCTTCACGTAGATCGGAAGCGTTCCAAGATCGGCATCTTTGTGGATCGTTTGTCCGCCTTCAAATACTTCGCCAGTCCAGTAGTCTACCCATTTCACGCCTTCCGGCAGGTATACGTCACGGGAAGTAGCGCCTTGAAACACAATTGGCGCCATCATCAGAGATTGGCCAAACATGAATTGGTCTTGGATATCATGAGTCTTCTGGTCCTGCTGGAACTGGTACACGAGCGGTTGGAAAATGAGATTGCCTTTTTCATGCGCATCTTTGAACGCGTTGTAAAGGTAAGGCATCAATTCATAGCGCATGGAAATGTACTTGCGGCTGATATCCTCAACTTCTTTTCCGAACTGCCATGGCTCTTGTCTGCCCCATGCCAAGCTTTTAGCCGCGTCTGTTTCCATCGGGCTCTTACCGTCATTGTTGTAGTGGTCGCGGGAGAACGGATAGAATGCGCCGACTTGAACCCAACGAGCAAACAATTCAGGTGTAGCTACAACGTCTTCGTAAGGTTTTTTCGCAAAGCCGCCGATATCGTTTCCGACCATCGCCATACCTGTCAAACCGACATTAGCGTCTTGGAAAATCGAAATTCTAAGCATTTCCCATCTGCTCCAGTTATCGCCTGTCCAGGTTGCGGTAGCGTAACGCTGCGTACCTGTAAACGAAGCACGCGTCAAGATAAACGGACGAACGTTCGGTTTATTCGTTTTGAAAGCTTGATCTGTGGCTTGAGCCTCAGTGTGGGCGTAAACGTTATGCACTTCTTCATGCGTTAATTTTTCACCATTGTCCGTCTCAAAAACTCTATCCAGCGGTAACGTCCAATAGTCTACCGTACTAAAGTTAGCCGGTTCGTTCATGTCGTTCCAAATGCCGTCCGCGCCTTTATCAAAGACCGGTTTATGCCATTTCGCCCACCAGTCGCGGGTTGCTTGTTTCATGAAGTTAGGGAAAACGGATTTGGATGGAACGCCCCAAGGCCAAACTTTACCCAAATAGTTGGTGCCATCCGGATTTTTAACCCAAAGATCTTTTTGAGTCCCCTCGGTATAAGGAATATATTCCGGTTGTCCCGGGTCAGGCACACGAATCGCAGGATCGATGATGGAAGTATAATGGAAACCCTCATCGTGCAAGCGTTTGTTCATTCCATCCGGGTCCGGGAATTTATCGCCAAAGTAGAAGTTTTTATAGTCATCCATCCATTCGATGTCAAGCATCACACCGTCAATCGGAATGTTCTTTTCACGGTAGGTTTGAGCCACTTGCTCAATATCCTTTTGATGGTAGCCCCAAGCGGATTGATGGAAGCCCATCGCCCATTCAGGCGGCATCTGCATTTTTCCGGTCAAATCCGTGTAGCGGTTAACGATATCTTTCATTTCCGGTCCATTGATGAAGTAGTACGTCAATTTTCCGCCATCGGCCCAGAAGTAGTAGTAATCGTCGCTTTCAGCAGCCATGTTGTAGTAAGAACGGTAAGTATTATCGAATAAAATACCGTATGCTTTGTCACCCTTCAACCCGATAAAGAATGGAATCGAAGAGAACGTGTATTTCGAAACCGGTTCCGGCAGATTCTCGCGGTTCCATACTCCGATTGCTTTACCGCGATGGTTCAATCCGGTTGTTTTCTGTCCGAATCCGTAAAAATCTTCGTTTTTGTCGGTTTTCTTGAACACGTAAGGCTTGCCGTTTTCGTAACCTACGCCTTGGTCCGCGTCTTCGTTGATCACATTGCCGTCTTTATCCAAATATTTGATGCCGAACGGGCTTTTGTTGATGTCTACCGTTAAGCTATCGGACTTCAATACAATTTTCTTGTTATCTTCTGTTACTGTGAATTTAGGACTTTTCCAATCTGTTTCCACGATACCGACGGAAGTGAATTCTTTATCGCCTTTTTTAATGATCGATACTTTGGAAATGTCGGAAGACAGCAAACGGATATATGATTCCATTTCTCCCAAATTCAACTTCACGCCGTTGTCCAGCTTTTCGACGCCTTGAACACTCAGCTTTTGCAGATTGTTTTTATCCAAAGGTCTTTCATCATGCACTTGCTGCTGGTTGCCGTTCTTATCGACCATCTTGCCTTCCCATACTTGTGCCCCAGGCGGAGCCACAAGCTCTGCAGCCTCGGAAATTAGAGGCGTTAGGAAATTGCCTGATATTAAAAATGTAGTTGCCAGCATTAATCGTGACCATTTCTTCATACGCTGTTTACGCGACATTAGATCTGTCTCCTTATTCTGAACAGTTTAAAAAGCTTCATCAAGTCAAACTCCCGGGTTTCTGGCGCCTACTACCAAGTTAGCAACAGAATTCGATATGAACAATGGGAACTTACACCTACAAACTTTTGGAAAACGATTTCAAAGGGGGTCGGATTGTGCTCGACGAGCGAACCTTTCTAAGGGGGAAAATCGTGGCGGGGCTTAGCTTCAGGCCTGTTCAAGCTCTTCTTTTACAAATTGGATCAGCATACTTTTATTTCCTAGATAATTGGTTGACAATCGCAATTAATAGCCAAGGAGAACTAAGGACTATGGTTTATACCGGCATCGATATCAAATCGTCAACCTTTTATTTATTTCAAATATATTGATAAATCACACTATGTCACTGCTAGTTTCTTTTTATTAACAAATCTATGCATTAAATGTAACTCCAAGCGTGCCTCTCTATAAACATTGACAAGGTGTAAAATATTACGCTCTTCACTCAATATAAAACACCTTCCTTTGGGTTAGCCCGATAACTCGCACGCGGAACATGATTCATATGACTCTGTAAAGTGCTTCATCTATTCAGTAAGATTAAACCGGGTAGGCCTTGCATCCAAAAAGAATCTCGCATCAAGAGGGGGAATAAGATGTATAAAGTTCTAATTGTCGATGATGAGGCTGTCATCCGTAACGGTATCAGCGCCATTATTGATTGGGAAAAGGAAGGAATGCTCGTAGAAGACCATTACGCCAACGGAACAGAGGCTCTGGCTGCCATGAGTGAACGTTCCTTCGATATTCTGATTACGGATGTCAAGATGCCTATAATGGACGGCATTCAGCTCACGAAGCGGGCGCTGGAACTGTATCCCTGGCTCAAGGTGATCCTGATCAGCCACTACAGCGATTTCGAATATGTCAAAGAAGGGCTTAAGGTGGGGGCCGCCGATTATTTGTTGAAACTGACCTTGAACCGGGATGAACTTCTTGCCGTTCTTCGAAGATGTGTCTCTCTGCTGGAGGAAGAAAGGAAGAGAGCTCTCGAACTGAATTATTTTCGGCAAAGCGCGGCTTACCGGAAACGAAAAGGTCTCGAACAGGAGATTAAAAGGCGGATCGTGCAAAAAAGGCCCTCCTCCCTGGCAACCGGTTGGGCGCCGGCATGGATGGACAGAAGATATGCCTGCGTCTATCTCACACTGGACAAGGCCGAGGAATGGATTGAAAATTACGGTTATTTGTACGTCCATTTTCTGCTGGAAGAAATACAGGAAGCGTTCTATGAACATATTGCGGAAGGAGCAGCCATGCTTGCGGCAGACAGCAGCCTGTTTCTAGTCGTTCCCGATAATGAGGGAGATTCCGAAAAGCTAATCCTGGAGTGGAAGAGCGCACTGGAAGCCGGAAGAGGAATCTCGACTTCAGCGGGTACCGCGGTCAAGCAAGGCATACATCATCTTCTTATGGGATTTTCTGACAGCCACTCCGCCTGCCAAAGACGTTTTTTTGAGGGGCTTGGCGGTTTGTATCCGATGAAGGTCGTTGAAACCGGGGTTAAAGCCTGTAAAAATACATATATCCCCAATGATTGGACGCTTTTTTTCGAAATGATCCGCAGCGGCGATCCGGTCTCATCAGCAATCGAGTTAGCCTTGGAGCGCTGGAAGAACGGGACTTTGAACCCGGAACAAGTACGGCAGGAGGCTTGCGAGCTGCTTGCAGGCGTCCATCATTTACATCCGGATTCCAGATGGCTGCTTCCCCACAGGCAAGATATGCTCCTCCGGACAGAGACACTGGAGCAGCTCTCGTCTTATTTAATGGGTCAGTTGGAGGAAATCCGCCAGTCTCTGATGCCTGCACTGGCCGATAACGGTTACGGGGGCCAGTTAATTACGAAGGCGCTGGAGTACATCTCCGCCCATTACACGGAGAATTTGACGCTTCGGAGCGTAGCGGATATCGTGCACCTCAGCAAAAGCTATTTCAGTCTGTATTTCAAAAAACAGACCGGGCGCAATTTCATCGATTACCTGATCGAGCTGCGAATCAGGGAGGCGAAACGGCTGCTCGCCCAAAACGATATTCGGATTTACGATGTAGCCGGGGCGTCAGGTTTTAAAGATGTGAAATATTTTGGCAAGGCATTCAAAAAAGTGACCGGTCTGACCCCGCTCGAATACAGGGAGAAGCACCAGGTGACCGGATCGTATGTCAATTAAGAAGCGTTACTCTTCTACGTCCGGCAGCGGAAGCCAGGCAGGCTTCCAGCAGCTTCATATTCAGTACGGCATCTTCCGGTTCAAACAGCGGTGGAGCCTGGCCGAATACGGCGGAGGCGAAATTGTCCACCTGACAGGTAAAAGGATTCGCGCCGGGGGCATCCACCCGCCTTACGCCGCCTCCGGCATAAATGAAGAATTCGGCATCGTCCGTCCTGGCGTTAAAAGGCATCGGGATTTCAATGCGGCCTTCCGTGCCGATGACCTCCAGAAGCTGGCGCTCATAGGCCCACATTCCGCATTCGAAGATAAGGCTGTGGCCGCCGGAAAACTCCACAAGCCCCGAGGCCATCATATCAACGCTATCATGCTCCGTCGAGAACAGCGCATGCACGGTCGCCGCTTCCGGTTCCGTGCCGAACAGAAGCCGCGCGGCGCTAAGGGGATAACAGCCGATATCGTACAGCGATCCCCCGCCCCATTTCGACTTAAACCGGACATTGGAGCTATCCGAGGCGTTGTTATAGGTAAACGAACCCCGTATGGCGCGGAGGCCGCCGATTTCGCCTGACTGCAAAATAGCCTTCAGCAGCGGATACCGCGGATGATGCCGGTACATGAACGCCTCGGCCAGATGAACCCCGGCCTTCCGGCAGGCTGCCGCCATCTCGGCGGCTTCCCCGGCGCTTAAGCTGATTGGCTTCTCGCACAGCACATGCTTCCCGGCTTCCGCCGCCCGGATCACCCACTCCCGGTGCAAATGATTGGGCAGCGGAATATAGACCGCGTCCACCTCCGGGTCCCTCAGAAGCTCCTCATAGCTTCCGTATGCCTTCTTTATCCCAAACTCCTGAGCGATGCGCGAGCTCTTCGAAATTCCCCGGCTGGCCACCGCTTCAAGGACAGCCGATTTCGATTCGGCAATGGCCGGCATCATCGTGCCTGTCGCGATTTGCGCGCAGCCCATAACTCCAAAACGAAGCGGACGCTGCATTTCTTGGCCCCCTTTCTTGTCTTAGGCTTGTCTTCACTCCTATTGCCATAATGCGGCGCCAGGGTCAGAGGTGGCTCCGCCCTAAAGAAGCAGGGCCACAACGAGTACGGCAATGCGCGCCGCATTCAGCAAAAGGAAGTTTTTCACGGAGAGAACAAAGGTCGTGGCTTTTTCCTGCCTTTCGTCAAACTTGGCCAGATTTCGGCGCAGCGGGATCAGTGTCGGCAGCAGAAGCAGCACAAGCAGCGGGTGTACGCCCAGAATCAGCAAAAGGGCCAGATCCACGTACGACACATAATAGAGCAGCTTGAACAGCGTGAGCGCATTTGCTTTGCCGATGTAGACCGGCAGCGTGTAACGGCGGTTATCGACATCCTCATCAATGTCGCAGATGTTGTTCGCCAGCATGATATTCGCAATGCCGAGAATCGCCGGCACCGAGAACCAGAACAGGTAGATCGTTTCCACAAGATTCAGCTGAAAATGAACCCATCCCCGCTCCAGGGTCAGCACCGCCAGCATATCATCCGTATGGATGTAAGCGGAGATAAAGATGATGACAAAGCCCATAAACAGCCCCGAGAACAGCTCCCCAAGCGGCATCCGTGATATGGGAACCGGCCCGAATGAGTAGAGAATGCCGATCAAAAAGGACAGGCCGCCCAGCAAAAAGACGAGCAGTCCGGTCTGCGCCACAAGCAGCAGCCCGCAGCCTGCCGCCAGCAGCAGCAGCAAGACGATGACGCCGACCACGACACTTTCCTTTAATTTGTGCGCAACGATGGCATTATGCGTTTCATAGCCGTAGCCGTGCGTTCTTGACGCTTTTTTAAAGTCGTAATAATTGTTGACCGCCGTTGTCGCCATATCAAAGCTGAGCAGCGACACCAGCATCAGCGCAAAGCGCCATGTGTAAAAATGCTCAAACCGGTAAAGGGCATAGAGCGTTCCCATTGTCAAAGGAATGACGCTCGCCACTTTGGTCTGAATTTCAACCAATTTCAAAAAGCTTTTTACGTTCACCGGCTCACCCCGAAACGGGAAGCCTTCTTAATAAATGTCCTGTTCTTCATGCCGCAGCCTCTCGCCCCCAGTTAATAATAATTCTCATTTATTCATTATACATCAGTCATGCAAATGAATGTCACAAGTTCCTCCAAATTTCGACCGGATAACCCTATGTTCGTTATAGGCAAGCCCTAAGCGATATGGTATGATAGGCTGACTTGTACTGGAATCGATTCCATTCGTCCTTACTAAGTCAACCATTTTAACCGTATTGGAGGCTTTATTGTTTATGTCAGCGCATCCTTCTTCTTCCCAGTCCGTCCAAATCGTTACCGCCGATCCAAGCGCGATTGGCCTGTTTGGACTGGCCATCGTCACCCTGGTGGCCTCTTCGCAAAAGCTTGAGATCACAGAAGGCCTAAGCTATGTAATTCCATGGGCGGTCTTTCTCGGTGCATTCGCCCAGCTGTTTGCCTGCATTCAGGATGCCAAGCACAACAACACCTTTGGCATGACCGCTTTCGGAGCCTATGCCTTTTTCTGGTTCGGCATGGCCGGAAGCTGGCTGATCAAGCTTGGCGTATTCGGTACCGTGCTTGCCGAAGCCGTCGATCCGAAGCAGCTCGGCTTCGCGTTCCTCGGCTATCTGATTTTCACACTGTTTATGACTATCGGCGCTACCGAAGCCAATAAAGTGCTGCTGATTATTTTCGCGCTGATCGATCTGCTGTTTCTTGGCCTGACCTTCAATTCTTTCGGAATCGCCGCGGAAGCCTTTCACAAACTGGCGGCCTTCTCGGAGCTCGGCATTGGCATCGTCTCCCTTTACGGCTGCGGCGCTTCCGTCCTGAACGCCCATTTCGGACGCACCTTCCTGCCGCTCGGCGCTCCGCTTCGCATCTTCAAAAAATAACAATAAACCTAATGCAAATCAGTCAAACGGATATACGCGTCGTTCCATACAGGGGAGACGCGCTCATCCGTTTCTTTTTTGCTGTTTGACCGCTTAAATCCTATTGACGAGGCGGCTCTACTAATGACATGCTATACAAGAATGACCAAGCGCCTGGCTTATAAATTCTTTATTTTAAAAATACTTTGACGAATGATGTTGCCATGCCTGCACACTTATTCGTTGTCGGAGGCAGATTATGGCTTTCTTTAAGAAAAAGCCTTTAACGATCATCCTCGTCTTCATCGCTATTCTTCAAATATTATTGTTCTATTACTATACCTTATCGGTTGACCGGGAGTACCGTGCCGCCAAAGCCGATTTGTCTTCTCAAGCCTTCATGCTAACATCGAATATCGAAGAGAGAGCCTCGATTGTCAAAGGCGTCAGCTCCTTTGTCCAAACCGTCGGCTTCGACGCCGGCCCGAGTGTGATTAACGGCTACTTGTCCACTGCCTACCACAGCACCAACCACCTGATGAATATGGTCATTGCGCCGGACGGCATCATCCGCTATCTATATCCGATCGACGGCAATACGGCCATTCTCAATAAAAGCCTCCTGCTCGATCCCAAGCTGTCCACACCGGGCATGATTCAGGAGACGATACGCTCCCGTTCCATCACCGTTGACGGTCCGCGGATGCTTGCCCAAGGCGAATACGGGATGGTCATCAGACAGGCGCTGTTTAAAAATAATTCGTTCGAGGGCATCGTCTCCGTCACGCTTCGCATTAACGATATTATCAGCCATTTTCTGGGCAGCAATTCCGAGGCGTATATCACAGGGATGGATCATGCCTATTTGTTCGGCTCCCATACGGAGAACAAGGGCACCTTGATCAGTATTCCGATCCGTTTCTATAACCAAAGCTGGCTGATTAACACCCACCTCGACCCCAGAGCGAAATGGAACGCGCTCATCAGCGTACTTCTGGTCGATTTTTCCTTTTTGTCGATCATTGCTTCCGTTTTATATTTCTTCACCCGGCAAAGACGGTTCAACCGCGAGCTGGAACAGGTGGTCAATATCCGCACACGCGATCTTCGCATATCCGAAAGGCTGTACGAGAAGCTGGCCTACTATGACAGTCTGACCGAAATTCCGAACCGCCGTTTTTTTATGGACGAATTTGACCGCTTGCTCAAGGCGGCGGAACCTGCGCAGACCTTTACTCTGTTCTTTTTCGACCTCAACCGGTTCAAGGAGATTAACGATACGCTGGGACACTCGGCAGGCGACCGGGTCATCCGCACCCTCGCCAGAAGAATACATAATGCCAATCTTCCCTGTAGGCTGTTCGCTCGAACCGGAGGGGACGAATTCGTCATGCTGTTTCAGGACCTGCCGCGGGATCAAATCCCGGAAATGGCCGAACAGCTCAGCGCGGTCGCTTCAAAGCCGCTTATCATAGCCGGAACGCATCTCAACCTGTCCACCAGCATCGGCATTTCACTGTATCCGGAGCATTCCACGACTAAAGAGGATTTGCTTAAATATGCGGACATGTCCATGTATCAGGCCAAATCGACGGATGGGCAAGGTTATTACCTGTTTGACAACCAGCTCCGGGAGAAGCTGCAGCAAAAAACGATGATTGCCAAATATCTGCATTCCGCTCTGGAAAACCATGAATTTGTACTGCACTATCAGCCTCAGGTCAATGCCGCCACCGGCGATGTCATCGGTTTGGAAGCGCTGGTCCGCTGGAACCATCCCGAAAAGGGGCTGCTCCTGCCGGGCTATTTCATCTCGGCCGTAGAGGAAGCCGGACTCATGACCCAGCTGACCGATTGGGTGATCCATGAAGTATGCCGGCAGCTGGCCGCATGGAAGCGGGAAGGACTGCAGATTCTGCGCACTTCCGTTAATATTTCCAACAGCTGGTTTTATAACCGCAATCTGATCCCGATGCTTATGTCCATCTTCGGACATTACGGACTTGCACCTGACTGCCTTGAGTTCGAGATTACGGAGAGCACCGCCCTGCTGGAGGAGCACTACCCGTTGCTGCAGCAAATGCGTGACCGTGGAATTATCGTGTCCGTCGACGATTTCGGCACCAAATATTCTTCTCTGAATTACCTGAAGCATTTCCCCGTCAACAAAATCAAAATTGACCGCACCTTCATCGTTGGCATCGGCCAGAGCTCTATCGACGAGACGATCATCAAATCCATCGCTTATGTCGCTTCGCAGCTTGGCTACCATCTGATTGCCGAAGGCGTAGAGAAGCGGGAGCAGGCTAATTTCCTGTTGGCGCACGGCTGTAAGCATGTGCAGGGCTTTCTTTTTTACCGTCCTCTTCCCGCAGGGGAAATCGGACCTCTGCTGAAACGCCTAGAGTCGGCAATGAAGGCAGGGACCGCTGGAATAGATGAGTGCAAGCATGCAAACGAATAAGACAATCACAGGCAGAAAGGAATTTGAAAATATGAACTCTTTTTCCTCATCGGAGATTTTTGGAACCGCTGTCTTTACCTTGATTCTGGCGGCCATCGCCTTTATCGTGATCCGTGGAATGCCCAAGATGAACGGAGCGATTGCGGCACTTCGCAAACGAACGCTGATATGGACCCAGGTCGCTCTGGTGCTGACCGTGCTGCAGCTGAACTTCAAGGCGGGAGACTGGCGGTTTTCGATTATTTTGGGGCTGATCGTGCTGTTCACCGGAAGCATCTGGCTGGCCGCGCGCCACTACGACCTTCGCCTCTCCGCTGCCGAACGGGCGGGCGATTCCGTGCAGGCGGGTCCTAAAGAATAGTGCTGCACATTTCTTGGTGAAATTGTGAAAAATGGATACCCTCGCCCTGCCGGCCCATACTAAGGTCATTCCCATACGGAGGTGGCCAAGGCAGTGAGCAAAAAAATGAATCTGCTGATGTTCAGCGGTGAATATGACAAGGCGATGGCCGGTCTGATTCTGGCTAACAGCGCGCGCGATATCGAGGTGGATGTCACGATGTTCTTCTCATTCTGGGGATTGTTCCTGGTCCGTGATCCCGAAAAAATGACGCTGGAAGACAAAACGATCTATGAAAAGCTTATGGATGTTGTAACCCCGAAAGGGCCGGAGCAGCTTCCGCTGTCGCGCATGAATTTCAGCGGGCTTGGCCGGATGATGCTGGAGGAAATGATCGAGGACCAAGGGGCGCCGAAGCTGATTCATTTTCTAAAGGGTGCGCGCAAAAAGAACATCAAATTCTACGCCTGCAAGCTGTCCGTGGAAATTATGGGCTTCAAGCCCGAGGAACTGCTGCCGGAAGTGGAGATTATCGACGCCGCCTCTTATTTAAAGGATGCGCTGG
Source organism: Paenibacillus rhizophilus (assembly GCF_003854965.1). Lineage (GTDB taxonomy): Bacteria > Bacillota > Bacilli > Paenibacillales > Paenibacillaceae > Paenibacillus_AQ > Paenibacillus_AQ rhizophilus. Next base: position 41,196 of record NZ_RQPI01000009.1, on the reverse strand, counting down.
AAAGCGACCTGCAGCTCTTTATTTAGGAAGCAGGGCGGCCTCCCGGCCGTCTTGGTACATACTTGGTTTCGCCCGGCAAGCCGACGGCTGTCCTTGCTGGGCATTAACCTATTTTGGGCGCGGGCATATACTAAGGCCAAAGACAATACCCGTCTGGAGGGACTGCCCGTGCTTAGATCCACCCTCGCCTCTTCCGCGGAAGCGGCTGATTCTTTGGAGGCGTATTTTGGCCCATTTCGCGAACAAACAATCGGACTGAGACATACGATAACGACCCCATACGGCAAAAAAACGCTGCTGTACGCCGATTGGACCGCCAGCGGCCGCCTGTACGAACCGATCGAGCGCAGAATGCAGGAGCAGTTCGGTCCCCTGATCGGCAATCCGCATACCGAGGCAAACGCCACGGGGATGACAATGACCCGGGCTTATGAAGAAGCCAGGCGCCTCATCAAGCGCCACGTGAACGCCGGCCCGCGCGACATTCTACTGACCTGCGGAAACGGCACGACGGCGGCTGTGAATAAACTTCAGCGCCTGCTCGGACTCCGTCTCCCCGAATGGATGGCGGAACGGTCGGTGGTGCCGCAGGAGGAACGGCCGGTCATCTTCGTCACCCATATGGAGCATCACTCCAACCTTCTTCCGTGGCAGGAAAGCATCGGCGAGCTCGTCGTTATCCCCCCGGGACCGGACGGAAACGTCGATCCGCGCAGGCTCGAAGCTATTCTGAAGCTTTACCGGGACCGCAGGCTGAAGATCGGCTCGTTCACCGCCTGCTCGAATGTGACCGGCATCGAAACGCCGTACAGACAGCTGGCAGCCGTCATGCACCGCCATAGCGGCTTGTGCTTCGTCGATTTCGCAGCCAGCGCCCCTTATACGGACATCGACATGCATCCGCCGTCCCCGCTGGAGAGGCTGGACGCCATTTTCTTCTCGCCGCATAAATTTCTCGGCGGGCCGGGCACAGGCGGCGTTCTGGTATTTGCTGCGGAGCTCTACGGCAACCGGCGTCCCGACGAACCGGGCGGCGGCACGGTTTCCTGGGTAAGCCCGTGGGAGGGCCCGAGCTACTTCCGGGGAATCGAGGCCCGGGAAGACGGCGGAACCCCCGGCTTTCTTCAGACGATCCGGACCGCGTTATGCCTCCGGCTGAAGGAGAGAATGACGACAGAACGCATTTTGCGCCATGAACGCGAGCTGTGCCTCCAGCTGCTGGACGGACTTCAGGCGATCCCGGATATAACGGTGCTCGAGGGCAGCGTCCGCCGCCGCCTCGGCATCGTCTCCTTTACGGTCCGGGATATGCACTACAACCTCGTCGTGAGGCTGCTGAACGACCGCTTCGGCATTCAGGCGCGCGGCGGCTGCTCCTGCGCCGGCCCTTACGGCCACTACCTGCTATCGATCGACAGGGAAGCCTCCGCTCTGATGGGCACAGCCATCCGCGCCGGTGATCAATCCCTTCGGCCGGGCTGGGTCCGCCTGTCGCTGCATCCGGTTATGACCTCCGGCGATGTCGCCTTCATCCTCCTGGCCCTGAAGGCGATCGTAAGCCAACGGGAGGTCTGGCAGGCCGACTACCGCTACAACCCAGCGACGAACTGCTGGTGCCACCGCTCGGAAAGCGAGGATGAACCGGATATGGAGCAGCTGTTCGCCCTGTAGGCCTGGCGGGAAGCCAGGCCCGGACGGATAGTTGCGCCTGACGTAGGCGGACCCGGCCGGATGCAGCTGCACCCGGTTGCCGGAAGCGGAGGCCCGCCCTCGACGCCCGGCGCTGCCGCTGCCCTCAGGCGCCAGGGCTTCTACGGACGACCCGAAGCAAACGAGCCGCAGAGGATGGTGTATTCGCTCCATCTCTGCGGCTCGTCTCCTGCCTCTATTCTTGAAAGGAAGGCTTGCCCGGAATCTCAAGCAAGCCCCTCCATGAACGGGAAATTCTCCCGCTTGTTCTCAAATCACAGCGCACTCTCATTCGCTGAACGGGAAAAACTCCGGCTTATTTGCCGATTCTCCATCCATTCCGGCTAAAACGCGGAATTTAGAGGGAGCTTTTCCCGTTCAAATCTGGCAAAGACCTCTTGCAAGCGGAATAAGGCGGATAATTTCCGCTTTATCCGTTCAGCTCCTGTTCGGTCCTTTTCGCTCCTGTTCGGTCCGTTTCGCTTCGGTCCGGCCCCTGGTCCGATCCGTACAAGCCCGCTCCTTTACTTAAGCTCCGGCGCCGCCCTATGCTACCCCTCCGCCACCATATCGAGATCCGCGGCCTGAGCGTTCGAGACAACCTGCTGCACATTCTTGCAGCCCGGGATAACGCTGGTCACCGCGGGATGCTGCAGGCACCAGCCCAGCGCCCACTGCGCCATGTTCAAGCCTTCCGGCACTTCGTTGGCAGCGATTTCGGCGACGAGCCGCAGCTGCTCTTCACGCTTCTTCGCATCATGATTCGCCCGCACGTCGCCGGCCTGGAACACCGCGTCCGCTTTGTACTTGCCGCTTAAGTAACCGCTCGCCAGCGGAACCCGGGCCAGTACACCAAGGTTGTGCTCCTTGCACAGCGGGAACAGCTGCTCTTCCGGCTTCCGGTCCAGCCGGTTATAGACGACCTGAATCGCCTCGGCGCCAACCTCCGGGGCGGACGTCGTCTGATGCACGCCATCATTTGCGGTACTGATGGAAACGCCCAGGTGGCGGATTTTGCCGGCCCGCTTCTGCGCGTCCAGCATATTCCACAGCTTGTCGTTGTCGAATTCGGCGTTGGTGCCGGAATGGAACTGGTACAAATCAATATACTCCGTCCGAAGCGAACGCAGGGAATCGTCCAGCTGCTTCAGGACATCGTCCGCACTCCACAGCTGTTCCCGCTTGAGATGGCCGCTGAAATGGTGGCCGAACTTGGTTGCGACAATCCAGTCCTCGCGCTTGCGGCGGCTAAGGTAGCTGCCGATAAATTTCTCCGAGAGATGATCTCCGTAGCATTCGGCCGTATCGATCAGATTAATGCCAAGTTCTCCGGCTTTGTCCAGCATCTCGTCCACTTCATCCTGCGAGAAATCCTTGCCCCATTCGCCTCCGAACTGCCAAGTGCCCACTCCGATAACCGATACATTAAGCCCTGTGCTTCCTAGCTTGCGGTATTTCATGCGTCACATTCCTCTTTTCTTAAAAGGTATTTGAGCTTATGAGCCCCCGCCATCCCCGCCGCTGCGTGAAGGTCTTGAGAAATAAGTCTCGATCGACTTGACTCCCCACAACGACAGCAGAACGAACAGCAGCACATAGAGAACTTCCGCTGGATTTCTAATAAACCGTCCGGCATCACTGCCGATATACGATACGGCAAATACCATGACCGCCTTGCCTGCCGCCAGAGCCAGCAGGTAGGAGCGCAGCCGCATTCCGGCAAGCCCGGCGGCCAGATTGATGACGACAAACGGTCCGACCGGGAACAGGCTCAGCAGAAATACATAGCTGAAACCGCTGCGCCGGACCCACTCCATCGCTCTGGCCACCTTCGGCCGCTGCGCCCATTTGCGCAAGAAGCGCTGGGAGGCGATTTTGCGGATGATCAGAAAAGTCACCAGACAGCCGGCAACAAGCCCAATCCAGGAGTACAAAAAGCCTAACCACAGGCCGTATACAGCCGCATTCAGGCCAACGATAAGCAGGGTTGGCAGCGGCGGAACAAAGGATTTTATAAAGGTTAGCGTGATCCCCGGAAAAGGACCGAGAGACCGGTAACGCTCCAGCATGTTCCGCAGATTCTCCTCAGTGAGTAAGGAAATGACATCCGATACATACATAACGGCCTTAAGCGCTCCTCATCTTTCCAATGATTTCAATAGCCCTATTATACATGATTGCCGCAGAGAATACCCTTAAGGAAATCTCCCCATTCAGATATGCAAATTCGATCTCCAGCAATCGACAGAAATCCCTTATGTCTCTCTTTTTTTCTAGATTGTACAAAATATGGTTGACAAGCAAACTTAAATTATATTATAAAAAGGTAACCTATTAATTTACATCTGATAACTAGGTTTAATCAATTTAATAGTTTGCAACCGACTGGTTCTCTGGAGGCTAAGCTTGGTCCCTTTTTTATAAAGGTGACTTGAGTTTGGCCTTTTGTGTCGTTTACGCAGCATAAGAGCCTTTGTTTTTCAAAAGGGTTACAGCGCTCAATATTTTGCAGCTTACGACTGTAAAATAATTGAATAAAAAACATTAATAGGAGTTGATTAAATGTTAGAGAAGAAACCGAAGCAAATTGCCATCAACGGAAAAGGAGGAACCGTATCAAAAATGATACGCCCGAGGTTAAATCCAGTGAGAAGACGTTTAGCTTTTGCATTGCTCATTACCGTGCTGCTCATTTTTTCTGCAGGCTGCGGAAGCGACAACTCCGGCGCAAGCTCCAAAGCGGATAGCGACGGCCTTTTTCCGATTCGGGTGGCGACCCAGACCGGGTTCAATGAAATCACGATCGCCGATGAACTCGGTTATTTCAAGGAAGAGGGCATCAAGATCGAATATACGGGAGTGCTCGGTAAAGGCGTAACGGAATATCAGTTGATCGCCCAGGGGATAAATGACGCATTTATCAGCGGACATCCACCGAATGTAGCCCAGGCCCGTCTGGCCGGCCTCAAGATGTTGGCTGTGGCTCCGGGAATGGTGGACAACAAGGATTTCCCCCACGTAAGATACCTGGTTCAAGACAGCAGTCCGATTCGCTCGCTAAACGACATCGTTGGAAAGAAAGTTGCCATTTCAAACGTAGGGCCCTGCACGGACGGTTACTTGAAATACTATTTGAGCCAGCAGCATTTATCTGAGGATGTGAACTGGACAACTCTGCCGGCACCCGGGCAGCAGGAGCAATCCCTGGAACAAGGGCTGGTTGATGTGACGACTTCGCATCCTCCCTTTGCCGGCATAGCGCTTAAGCAGAAAGGAATCCGCCAGATCGCGACAAGCTGGGACATTTTGCATTCTCCCGGGGCCGGACTTTCCGTTCGCGGGTTCAGCGAAGATTTTATCAAGCAGCACCCCGATGTGGTAAAAGGCTTTACAAAAGCGCTCGCCAAGGTGCGGCCATGGGTAAACTCGCATCAGGAAGAGGCGAAGCAGATCGTCGCCAAGCAGTTGAAGCTGGAGCCGGAAGATCTGAGCGTGTTCTGGTACGATGAAGACAAAGATATTAACCAGGACTATATCAAACAGTGGTTCGATATTTCCGAACAAATCGGCTTGTGGAAGAAGGGCGATATTCAGCCTGCCGACATTTTTACTAATGAGTATGCGCCCCAATAGCATGTAGCATCTAGCATGCAACTTGTAGCCGTACAAGGTTAAGCCGTTTATACCATAACATTACAATGGTGGTGATTTTGCAGTGGTTAAAGTATTAAGATCAATCTGGAACTCGGTATATAAGCTGCTGTCTATTATTCTGTTTTTGGCGCTTTGGGAAATTATCGCGCGGCTGCACTTGGTCAATACCGTATTTTTCCCTCCATTCTCTAAAGTCATCGTTACACTATGGCAGCTTACCGTATCCGGAGAGCTTGTGGAGAACTTGCTTATCAGTCTGCGCAGATCGCTGACCGGGTTTATTCTGGGGCTTGCATTCTCGATTCCGCTTGGGCTTCTCATCGGCTGGTACAGAGGGTTCGAACGATTCATCGACCCGCTGCTCCAAACTTTCCGCAACCTTTCCGTGTTGGCGCTGCTGCCGATATTTATTCTTTTTTTCGGCATTGGTGAGACTTCCAGAGTAGCCGTCATCTTCTGGGCGGTTTTATGGGCAGTACTGCTTAACACTATAGCGGGAGTGAAATCGGCAGACCTTAATTTGATTAAAGCGGCACGATCGATGGGAATTTCCAAATTGTCATTGTTTACGAAGGTGATTTTACCGGGAGCGCTGCCCTCCATTTTTACAGGGATCAGGTTAAGTGCTACCACCTCGGTTTTGGTACTGATCGCCGCCGAAATGCTGGGGGCCAATACAGGGCTTGGCTATGCGCTCTATTTCTTTCAGGCCAATGTCAAACCTCCGGAAACGTTCGCCATCGTTATTGTGTTAGCCCTGCTCGGACTCGCTATCAATTATTCATTGGCGGCGGTGGAAAAAAGAACGTTCAAATACCGTGAGGAGCTTCCTAATATAGGAAAATCACTCTGATATCCGAAGCTTTCTTACTTATATTTCAAAAAAAAGCTGACCCATCGTCAACTCACGTGAACGATGGGTCAGCCTTATTTCATTGTCTGTCGCTTTAAATTCAGTTAATCGCCGCTTTGAACGCCTCGATGTACTGAGCCGATTTCTTGGCAACAAGACTGTAATCCTTCTCGCGCAGGGCATCTGTAGTCAAGTCGGAACCAATACCGACGGCAAAAGCTCCGGCTTTGATCCAATCCTTCAGGTTGTCCAAATTAACGCCGCCGGTCGGCATCATATTCGCCTGCGGCAGCGGGCCCTTGAACGCCTTGATCATAGCTGGCGAGTACAGATTCCCCGGGAACAGCTTCACAACGTCGACGCCCAGGTCGAGTGCTTCCTGGATTTCCATCGCCGTCATGACGCCCGGCATGATCGGAACGCGGTATCTGTTACAAAGCTTGACCGTTTCCGGATTCAGCGAAGGTCCAACCACAAATTCCGATCCGCTCAGGATGGCGGCGCGGGCAGTCTCAGGATCAAGCACGGTTCCTGCGCCGATCACCGCATATTTATCGGAGTCGGCAGGCGCGCTCGAAGAGTATTCGGCGGCCAGCTTCTCGATGGCTCTCAGAGCAAACGGCACGGTCAGTGTAACTTCGATAATCTTGATGCCGCCGGCGATCGATTGCTTCGCCATTTCCACTACTTCTTCAGGGGAGTCTCCGCGGAGAACCGCGACGACGCCTCCCTCATGTATCTGATTGACAATACGCAATTTTTTCATTTCCAGTTCCCCTTTGTTTAAAAATAACGTGATCTTTCCGTTTGCCGGCAGTTTTCGTTTACTTGTTAACCGGGACCTTGACCGGGAATTTAGGCGCTTCTCCGTTCACCGCGCGGATCGCTTCTTCCGCAGCCATTTTTGCCATCCGGTAACCGGCCTCTACCGTGTTGGAACCGACATGCGGCGAAGTCACCACATTGGGCAGACCGACGATGTCCAGCGTTGCAGGCGGCTCTTGAACAAAGGTGTCCAGTCCAGCGCCCGCGATTTGTCCCGAAGACAGAGCTTCGTACAAATCCTGCTCAACGACCAGATCTCCGCGGGCCGTATTGATCAGAATCGCGGACTTCTTCATTTGAGCCAGAGATTCCTTGTTGATCATGCCGACCGTTTCCGGAAGCGCCGGAGCGTGCAGGGTAATGTAATCGGACTGCGCATACAGCTCTTGAAGCGTAACGTATTGCACGCCATACTTGTCGATCATATCCTGACGGACAAAGGCATCATATGCAATGACCTTCATATCAAATGCAACTGCGCGCTTCACAACTTCGGCTCCGATGGCTCCGAGACCAACGACGCCCAGCACTTTGTCTCCAAGCTCTGTGCCGGTAATGCGGTTCCAGCCCCCGTCTCTTACTCCCGCATTCATCTGCGGGATGTGACGGGAGACGCTCAGCATTAAAGTGAGCGCCAGCTCGGCTACCGAACGGGTAGGAGCGCCCGGCGTAATGGTCACCGGAATGCCCAGACGGTTCGCGGCTTCCACATCAATATTATCATAGCCGACGCCGTATTTCGCAACGACTTTCAAGGTCGGAGCGCCGGCTTCCAGCACCTTTGCTGTAACCTCGTCGATCCCGGTAATCAGCGCGTCAGCGCCCTTGATTACTTCGATAAGTTCCGCTTCCTTCAGCGGACGGCCTTCCGTATTCCAGATGACCTCGAATCCGGCCTGAAGCAGCATTTCCTTCGCTTCCTCCGAACGGGAGAAAGAACGCGGCAGTGCAACTACTTTTGGCATGCTGTTACCTCCTCTTTCACGGCCTGCGCTTCATTAATGCCCTCAGACACTACGCGCACGCCGCCCTTGGATGCCGAGGAAGCATGCTGAGCGTACAGACGAAGCAGCTTGCTGGCTTCGACTTTGAACTCTTCCAGATGCTTCGCGCGCTTCGCCAGCTCTTCTTCCGAGACATGCAGCTGCAGCTTACGGGTTGCGATGTCGATCTCGATCATATCGCCGTCCTGTACAAGCGCAATCGTTCCGCCTTCCGCGGCCTCGGGGCTTGCGTAACCAATCGACAGACCCGACGTTGCGCCCGAGAAACGGCCGTCCGTTACAAGCGCAGCGCGCTTGAACTTGCCGAGGATCTCCGTACAACGATGCAGTTCGCGCATGCCCGGTCCGCCTTTCGGTCCTTCATAACGGATCACGACCGCGTCGCCTTCCTGAATCAGGCCCGCTTCATAAGCTTCCGAGAAGGCTTCCTCGGAGTTGAACACCTTTGCCGGTCCTGTGAAGCTTCTCAGCTCAGGAGCTACCGCCGACTGCTTGATCAGCGCGCCGTCCGCTGCCAGGTTGCCTACCAGTACGGCCACGCCGCCTTCCTTGTCCAGCGGCTCTGCCAACGTACGGATGACGTCGCGGTCCAGAACCTCTGCGTCCGCAATGTTGTTCTCCACAGTGTCGCCCGTAACAGTCAACGCTCCGGTATGCAGCAGTCCGCCGAGTTCCTTCATTAAAGCCTTCATGCCGCCTGCACGCTGCAGATCGTTCGTGGTATATTCTTGGTTATTCGGTGTTACACCCGCCAGGAACGGAACGCGGCGGCTGATGTCGTCGAACAGGGTCATCGGCAGGTCGATGCCGAGTTCATGCGCGATTGCCGGCAGATGCAGGCACGCGTTCAGCGAGCCGCCCATAGCCAGCAGCACGGAAATGGCGTTCTCGAACGCTTCGCGGGTCATGATCTGGCTTGGTGTAATGCCTTTTTTCACCAATTCGACCGCTTGACGGCCGGCGGCTTCCGCAGCATCCAGCTGCTCGTCGGACAGAGCTTGCATCCAGGACGAATTCGGCAGAGCCATGCCGAGCGCTTCGGACAAACCTTGCATCGTGTTGGCTGTTCCGAGGAACGGGCACGCGCCAGGACCCGGGTAGTATTGGTTAGTCACTTCAACCAGGCCTTTTTCATCCAGCTTGCCGTCGAGGAATGCCCGTCTTGCCGCTTTGGATTCCTTCGGCTTGATGTGGTTTGGCATAACTCCGCCCAGCACAACCAGACCCGGCAGATTCAAGCGCGCGGCTGCCATCAGCATACCCGGAACGATTTTGTCACAGGAGCTCAGGACGACCATACCGTCAAAAATACCATGCGCCTTAACCATCGTTTCCACACTGTCGGCTACGATTTCGCGGCTCGGCAGCGAGTATTTCATGCCTTCATGTCCCTGTGCGATGCCGTCGCATACTGCGATGGTGTTGAACTCCAGCGCCAGACCGCCGGCGGCCTCGATGCCTTCTTTCACACGGTCGGCCAGTTGGCGCAAATGCACATGTCCCGGCACGATTTCGTTCCAGGAGTTGGCGATGGCGATGACGGGCTTATCCATTTTGGAGTAGTCTACTCCGCAGGAGCACAGGTGAGCCTTCAGAATCGCTCTTGTAAAGGGCGAAATAGTAGAAATTCGGTTACTCATCATAATTCCCTCCAAGTTTTACTGCTTGATTTTGTCTACTTGATTTTTTCTGAACGAATATGTCAATTGCACATTATTATAATACATAAAGGGAAGAGACGGCGCTGTGCCAAATTTGGCACTCTGCGCCGTGTCTTCCAAATCGGAATTTTACGCGGCCAATTTTTCGCCGTCAGGAGCGTTTCCCTTTGGCGTCTTTACTACAAGGGTCATTACAACGGATACGACAAGCGCCAGCGCCATGAATATAAAGGAAGCGTCAGGCGAACCGGTCGAGCCGTTCAGGTAACCTACAATGTAAGAACCTACGAAAGAACCAAGTGCTCCAAAGCTGTTGATCAGCGCCATCGCGCCGCCCGAAACGTTCTTTGGCAGAATCTCCGGAATGATAGCGAAGAAAGGTCCATAAGGCGCATACATCGCTCCGCCGGCGATAACCAGCAGCGAGTAGGACAGCCAGAAGTTCGAAGCCCCGACCAAATAGGAACCATAGAAGGCGATCGCGCCAATCAGCAGACAAACCCAAACGGCACCTTTACGGTTCATAGTGCGGTCAGCGTAGTAAGATACACCAAGCATACCGATGATGGCTGCCAGGTACGGACCCGCGGACAACCAGCCTGCATTGACAATTCCCATACCTGAAGACTCTTTAAGAATGGACGGAAGCCACATAACAAAACCGTAAACACCGATACTCCAGAAGAAATATTGGATGGACAGCATAATAACCTTAGGGTTCTTGAACGCTTCACGGTAATTCTTGACTTCTTTCATACCCTTTTGTTCTTCAAGAAGCGCCTGTTCAAGATCTTTCTTATCATTGTCGGACAACCACTTGGCTTCGCTAGGTTTGTCCTTAACCAGCTTCCACCAGAAGAATGCCCAAATTACGGAAGGCAAGCCTTCAACGATGAACATGTGACGCCAGCCGAGGCCATGTACCAGATACCCGGAGACAATGGACATCCATAGAACCGTAACGGGATTTCCGAGAATCAGGAACGTATTCGCGCGGGAACGTTCGCTTTTGGTGAACCAGTTGCTAAGGAAAACCAGCATCGCCGGCATTACAGCGCTTTCTACGACCCCAAGTGTGAACCGGATGGCATAGAGCACTCGGATGTCATTTACGAGACCGGTTGCAGCGGCGCATGATCCCCACAAGATTAGACAGACGAATACGAGTTTCTTGGCACTTCTCTTCGCGGCATAAGTAGCGCCGGGAATTTGACAGAAGAAGTAGCCCAGGAAGAACAGAGCGCCCAGCAGTGAGGAAGCGGCTGGCGTAATATTCAAATCCTTAGCCATACCGGATGCTGAACCGAAACTATAGTTTGCGCGGTCCAGGTAGGCCAAGCTATACGTAATAAAAATAACAGGAATCAATTTTAACCATCGGCTTGGAGCCAGCTTTTTATTTTCCATGTCGATTTTCTCTCTCCTTATTTAATAATAACGGATGCATCCATAAAAGCTGACAGCTGTCCGCGGGTAGGAAGTCCTTCCGAATCGCCTTCCGCTGTTACGGCAAGAGCTCCGATCGCGTTTCCGCGCCGTACCGCTTCGCTCACCGGCAGGCCGTCAAGCAGACCGCTGATTAAACCTACTGCAAATCCGTCTCCGGCACCGACCGTATCGACAGCTTGCACTTTGAAACCTTCGACAATGCCTTCATCGGTCGGGGTGCGGTAATACGCGCCTTCCGGTCCAAGCTTCACAGCCACGAGCTGTACTCCGCGGTCCAGATAGTAGGCTGCAATATCTCTGTGATTGGAATAACCGGTGAGCAGCTTGCCTTCTCCCATACCCGGAAGAACCCAGTCCGCCTGAACAGCGAGCGCATTGACGGTTTCGATCATTTCGGTCTCGCTGCTCCACAGCTTCGGACGCAGGTTAACGTCGAACGAAATGCTGCGGCCGGCTGCTCTCATCGCTTTGATCGCTTCAAAGGAGAGCTCGCGTGCGCATGCCGAGATGGCCGACGGAATTCCCGTCAAATGGAGATGCTTAGCAGTGGTAAAGTAGTTCATGTCGACATCTCCCGGGCAGATCGTGCTTGCGGCAGAGCCTTTGCGGAAATACTGAACCTGCGGATCTCCATCCAGGACCTTGGATTTCATTTGAAATCCCGTCGGATAACGATCATCTGCAAATACCGCATCCACATCGACATTCTCTTTGCGAAGAGCATCTACAATAAATTTTCCAAACGCGTCGTTTCCGACCTTGCTGATCCACCGCATGCCAAAGCCGAGCCGAGCCAGACCGATAGATACATTTGTTTCCGCTCCAGCCAGAGCTTTTGTGAATTTTTCGATTTGATGCAGTTCGCCCGGACGATCAGCGATGAACATAGCCATGGCTTCCCCGAATGTTACAACATCACATGCTTTCATAACCATTCCTCCTAAAAGTTTTGACAGCATCTGCTTTCAGTCTCACTTCGCAAAACTTGCTTCGAAAGCGTAGGCTAAAAGTTTTGACATCATCTGCTTCGAAAGCGTAAAGCTTAGGCTTCCGATATCATTGATACATACTTCCGCAGAACCCCTTCAACATCTTCACCTTCAACCGGGAACTCAATCGTACGCGGAACATCGCGCGGGAGCAGGTCCAGAATGCTACGCCATAGGCTATCTTTTTCTTCCGGAAGTCCCAGAGTTACCAGTTTCCCATCGATTTTCTCTACATGTTTTAAATGAATATAGCCGACATATTTGTTTAGTTCCGCCGCCGCTTTCATGGCTTCTTCTTCGGTAAAGTTCCAGTTGCCGATATCAAAGGTCATCTGGATAAACAGCCCCGCTTCTTGGCAATCCTCGAAAAATTTCCGGAGCTTTGCTACATTACCGCCATGAAGTGTTTGGTCATTTTCAACCGTCAATTCCAAAGCGTCCGAATCCGATACATGGCTCTTCAAGTACTTCTTGAGCCCTTCCAGATCCGACACTCCGGACTTGTAATGCCCAAGCGAAGTCTTGAGCCATACCGCTCCGATTGCCAGCGCCTCCGGTATAACAACATCCAGCTTCTCCACATTCAGCGAACCATCCGCGTTCCACAGCTCAATGGGTGCCGAATAAACGCTTACAAGCCGGCCCTTCCTGATCAAATCTCTCAGATCGTCCAGGCGGGGAGTTTCCTCCCGAAACAGCTCTCTGCGAATTTCAATACCGGCACATCCTGCGGCTATGGCTACCGGGACACATAGTTCCTGTCCCCCGTCTGCGGCCAGCGGGCCGAGGGAAGCCGTCGTTGTAAATACCTGAGTCATCCCAATTTCTCCTTTAGTTTAAAAATAATTCGCCGACATCAGTAGAACGTCCGATGGTATCGATTAACGGTATCGGTTCCATGATGCTTCTAAAGATGAGCCGCTTATAGTTAACAGCGACTCTTAAGTGACAGATTTCACAACCTGTGCTAATCGATTAGGATGGAATCGGTTATCGGTATCGGTTCCACTGGCATAAAGATACATGAGGGCAGGCTCCTACGTCAATACCGTTCACAGGATCTTAGCATTTCTTGATGGAGTTGAGCCTCTTGTGATCAAATTCGCAGACAAGGCAAAATGCTGCTCCGGTCCGTTATCGCCGGCAATCCGCTCCAGAATCTGCTCCATCGCCTTATAGCCGATCTCATAGGTCGGCTGCGCAATGGTTGTGAGTCCGGAACCGACAACGGGCGCCCACTCCGAATCGTCAACACCGGCAAAGCCGACATCTTCGGGGATGCGGAGCCCCCGCTTCTGCAGAGCGTTGATCAATTTCAGCTGGGTCACTACGTTGACTGCAAAAATCATGCGGTATTGACCCTGCGTCTCGGCAATAAACCGGTCCAGTTGTTCATCGAACTGCCCCTGGATCCGGGGCTCATATTCGTAAATATCGTCGACGCTGGGATGTCCGGCCGTAGCCAGAATCTGGACAAAGGTCTGGGCCCGCTCAATCCGGGAGCTGACATGCTGAATTGGCTGCGAGAAGAAGCCGATCCGCTCGAACCCCTGGTCAAGAAAATACCCCGTCGCTTCGGTCATGGCCTTTTCATTATCGGTCCCGACCGTATCGACTTTAAGTCCCGGGATTCTGCGGTCGATCATTACGATCGGAATTTGGTCCTCCGAGAGTTCCCGCAGATTCTCCAGGTTCTGTCCGGTCGGGTGGATGATCAGCCCGTCAACGCGCTGGTCATGCATCATCGCGATATAATTCTTTTCCTTCTCGGGATCGTTATCCGTATTGCACACAATCATGCTGTACCCCTGTTTCGTGCACACGTCCTCGGCCCCCTTAAGAACGGAGGTGGAGAAGGGGTTGGAGATGTCGGCGAAGATCATGCCGATGGAATAGCTGCGGTCCTGGCGCAGGCCCCGGGCCAACCGGCTCGGGCGGTAGCGAAGTTCTTTAACGCTTTGTTTAATTCTTATCAGTGTGGCTTCGGAAATCGATTTATAGTCTCCGCTCAAATAGCGGGAAATGGTCGTTTTTGAAACGCCCGCGGCCTTGGCTACATCGGCAATTGTCGCCTTCTGCGGCGGCCTGGGGGGCTGATTGATGGAATCCATGGCTTGTCCTCATTCTTATTCAAATTATGGAGATTCTTTATTATATCACACGAAGATTTACAGTTAATAGTTTTGCCCCTTTTATGCTATATTGTTACCAAAAAAGGAGGGGAACACATGCAGATTCAATCGAATTTAATCTCGCTGCGGAAGACCGGAGAGAAGGATCTGGAATTTGTGCTTGCCGCTGAAAGGAGAGAAGACAATCGGCCGTTTATCGGCCAGTGGACGACGGATCAGCACCGCGCCGCGCTTCATGATGCCGGCATGCTGCATCTAATTATCGAGACGGAGACAGGGGAACGTGCGGGATATGTAATTATAACGGGCCTTCAAAACCCTAATCTTTCCGTCTGCATCCAGCGCATTGTCATCGAGCGCAAGGGCCGCGGATTCGGCAAAGAAATGCTGCGGCTGCTCACCGACTGGCTCTTTCGCAGCACCCCCGTCCATCGGCTGTGGCTGGATGTGCGGGAGCATAACGCCAGGGCGAGGCATGTCTATGAAACCGCCGGCTTTGTGTATGAAGGCACTTTGCGGGACTGCGTCAAGACGGAAAACGGATTCGAGTCGGAACATATCCTGTCGATCTTACGAACGGAATACGAGGCAGAGGGTTAGCCCCGATTTTCCAAGCCCGGGGTGCCAATCGACTGCCGTTTTCTCTCCCGCCGGGGAGATGGGACGGCGTCCGACAGGGACAGCGGCTGCCTGCTCCGGCGGCACCGCAAGCTGCATTCGCCCGCGCTGCTCCGGATTCAGTCCCCCGGCTGCTCCAGAAGTGTCACGGACACGCTGACCTCAAGCGTGCTGCTGCCTCCGCGGTATACGCCCTGCAGAGGGCTGACGTCGGCGTAATCGCGGCCCGTTCCGACCCGGATGTGATTGTCCAGCGCCTCCACATTGTTGGTCGGGTCAAGGCCGACCCAGCCGATGCCCGGCACCATCACTTCGACCCAGGCGTGGGTCGCCGCATCGCCCTTAAGCGCGGAATCTTCGCCGACGTATAAATACCCGCTTACATAACGGGCCGGAATGCGGCCTGCGCGCAGGATGCCGATCATGACATGAGCCAGATCCTGGCATACCCCTTTTTTGAGCCCGAAGGCCTGGCGGGCCTGGGTGCTGACGCTTGTCGCATCTCCGCAATAGGTAAATGTGCTGTATACATAATTCATGACCTTTAAAGCATACTGCACGGGATTGTCCATTTTGCCCAGTTCGCGCTCCGCTTCCGACAAGTGCTCCGGAGACAGCAGGGTATAATCGGTTTCGTTCAGATAAGACAAATAATGCTGGCGGAACAGCTTGGAATTAAAAATATCCTGCATCCGCTGCGAATACCGGATTTCATGGATATAGGAATCGCGCTGAATGCTGACGACCGATGTCGTCTTGACTTCCAGCAGGGTATGCTTCTCGGGAATAAAAAAAGTCTCCACCTGGTTGCCCCATAAATCGATGTATTCCTTGGTAAGTGAAGCCGGGGTAATGTCCGCACGGTACATCAGCAGACGCTGGACCTCGTCGGTCAAGGGCTTAAGCCGGATCGTGTTCAGGCTTTGATCGACCTCGTTTTCGTATTTGAACGTATTGGTATGCACAATTTCGTATTTCATCGGGCCGGCTCCTTTGGGACATTCTGATGTACATTACCCACAGAGGCGCGGCTTGCAAACGCTCATAAAGGCTGTATGCCAACATTTTCTCCCTAACCCGGAGGAAATAGTCCCGGCCGAATCCGGCTTTACGATTCAAAAAGTCCTGCCGCACTAGGCGGCAAGACTTTTGTTCGAAAACTCGGTTTAGTTGATGGCATCAACAAAGTCTAGAAGGCCGGAACGACAGCAACGCCGTATTTATCCTCGATAAACTTTTTGACCTCCGGACTGGTCAGCGCTTCATCCAGCTTCTTGATTTCCTCGCGGTTCTCGTCCCCTTTTCGGACCACCACTATGTTGGCGTAAGGGGAGTTCGCGTCTTCGCGGAACAGCGCCGTCTTGGGATCGATTTTGGCCTCGAGGACGAGGTTGGTATTGATGATCGCTCCGTCCAGATCGGGCAGCGAACGCGGCAGCGTAGCGGCATCGGCCTCAACAAACTCCAGGTTATGCGGGTTATCAACGATATCTTTAGGAGTCGCCTCGTAGGTTGTCAGACCGTCCTTCAGCTTGATCAACCCCTGCTGCTGAAGCAGCACAAGCGCCCGGTACTCGTTGGAAGGATTGTTCGGAATGCCGATTTTCGCGCCGTGCGGGATTTCATCCTTGCTCTTCAGCTTCTCGGAGTAGAAGCCGATCGGTTCCACATGGACTTTGGCCGTAACCGTGAAGTCATAGCCCTTCTCCACTTTGATCGAATCCAGATAAGGCACGTGTTGGAAGTAATTGGCGTCGATCTGCTTCTCCTGCAGCGCAGGGTTAAGCTGTCCGTCATCATCCAGCGTAACAACCTCCAGATTGACGCCTTCTTCCTTCAGCTTCGGTTTGATGAATTCCAAAATCTCGGCATGCGGCACAGCCGACGCCCCTACCTTGATTGTCACTTCCTTGGGCGCTTCGCTTGCAGCCGAGCTGGCCTGTGGAGCCGCCGCTTCCCCGTTTCCGTTCTGCGATCCGCAGCCGGCCAAGATTCCTGTCGCCATAATGACCGCCGCAATCCATAAGCTTCCTTTTCTCGCCATCCCAATCCCTGCTTTCTCTGAAATATGTATGTAAAAAAAGTAATACGCTCTAACCGTTCTTACAGCGTCTCCGGTCAATGGAACGGGCGATATAGTCACCGGACCATTGGAGAAGCTGCACAATCAGAATGATGAGAAGGACCGTCCCGAGCAAAATATCGGTTCGGAACCGTTGATAGCCGAAGCGGATCGCCAGGCTCCCCAGTCCTCCCGCGCCGATGGCTCCCGCTACCGCCGTGAATTCGGTGATGGAAATAACAGCGATCGTCATCCCCCGAATAAGCGCGGGAAGCGCCTCGGGAATGACTACCTGAAAGATAATGGTGAACGGCCCCGCGCCGACCGATTTGGCCGCTTCGATCTTGCCGTCCTCCACTTCGCGCAGGGCATTTTCGATGATTCGTCCCAGAAACGGGGCCGCGCCGATGGATAAAGAGACGATCGCCGCCGTCGGGCCGAGCGTTGTACCCACAATCAGCCGGGATAAAGGCAGCAGAAGCACAATCAGGATGATAAACGGTATCGAGCGCACGCCGTTAATTGCGGTGCCGATTATCCGGTTGACTCCGGGAGCGGCGAGGATTCCTCCCTTCTCCGTAACCACCAGCGTGATCCCGAGCAGCGTGCCCAGAAACAGCGCGAAGACCGACGACCACGCCACCATATACAGCGTCTCCCGCAATCCTTCCCACAGCAACCCGGCCAGATCATCTCTCATCGCAGCACAACCTCCTTTTCCGCCCGTTCCGGAATGTTTCCATGCTGTCCGCTCTTGTAGAAGTCGAAAATCCCGGCGAACCGCTTGGCCGTATCGCTTTGCGGGTCATGGAACAGCTGCCGGACAGGAGCGCTCTCGACGATGCGTCCCGCCTCAATCACGGCAGCACCGCTGCAAATGTGGCGAAGAACATCCATCTCATGCGTAATCAGCACAATGGTAAGGCCCAGGTTGCGGTTAATATCCCCGAGCAGCTCCAGAATGGAATAGGTTGTCTGCGGATCGAGCGCCGAGGTCGCTTCGTCCGACAGCAGCACGTCCGGCTCCCCGGCCAGCGCCCTTGCTATGCCAACCCGCTGCTTCTGTCCCCCGCTCAGCTGGGAGGGGTAGCTGCCGGCCTTGTTGTCAAGCTTGACCAGATCCAGAATCTCCCCGACGCGCCGCTTCACCTCCGGCTTCGTATAGCCCGCCACCTTCAGCGGAAAAGCGACATTTTCAAAGACCGTTTTGGAATCAAACAAATTAAACTGCTGAAAAATCATTCCGATCTTGCGGCGGGCCAGCCGCAGTTCACGCTCTCTCAGCTCGGTGATGACCGTCTCGCCGATCACAATGCTGCCCGAATCCGGCTCCTCGAGCCGGTTCAGACAGCGGATCAGCGTGGATTTCCCGGCGCCGCTGAAGCCGATAATGCCGAATATTTCTCCTTTTTCGATATGCAGATTAATATCCGTAAGCGCCGGAACCGTTCCGCTGCGAGTGAAGTAACTCTTGTTCAGATTAGTCACGGTGATCATGCCCGAACCGACCTTCTTTCCAGAAAATAAAAAAAATCAAGCCTCTTCGCCTGGGCGGCGTCACTCGGCTTGATTTCCAGACAACTGGTCAATCAAAAATTCCTATTAATTCAATGTGTTTAATCGATAATCAATAATATAGAATATTCGTTAATGGATGTCAATCGCCATTTTCAGCTTCCTTTTCAGAAAATCAGTTTTCGCCAAAAAAGCGTACCCCCGGGGTTTCCCGGTGTACGCTTCTCTTGAGTTGGGAAGATGGCTACTGCGCCTTCTGCAATCCGGCAAAAACCAGCGTCGTCACATATTTCCGGGCGTCCGCCGTCAGAAGCAGCAGCTCTTCGCTTCCTTCGCCCGGCTCTCCTCCGTCAAACTTCACTTTGGCTCCATCCAGGGTTTCCAGCATACCGGTAACGGTATATCCCTGTAGCAGCAGACTGTCGATTTCCTGCTTCTCTTTGGCGAAATCATCATATGCGGACATTAAATCACCCCTCCGCTTACCTCAGCTTTGGCCGGAAGAGCCGGAGCAGTTCCGAACCGTTTGCGGTGCAAATACTTGCCGGTGCCTGCCTTGCCCACGAACTTCTTGTCGCGGATGACAAACTCGCCGCGGCTCAGCACGGATACCGGTTCTCCCTTGACCTCGAAGCCTTCAAAGGCGTTATAGTCGACGTTCATATGATGGGTTTCAGCGGAAAGGGTCCGCTGCACGGCAGGATCGAAAATGACGACATCGGCGTCACTGCCCACGGCGATCGTCCCTTTTTGCGGGAACAGGCCGAACAGCTTCGCGCTGGTAGTCGAGATAATATCCACGAACTTGTTCAGCGAGATGCGGCCTTTTTCCACGCCTTCGGAATACAAAATGGTGAACCGGTCTTCAATCGTCGGCCCCCCGTTCGGAATTTTCGAGAAATCGCCAAGGCCCAGCTCCTTCTGGCCCTTGAAGTTAAAGGAGCATTGGTCGGAGCCGATGGTCTGCAGACTGCCGTTCCAGAGGGATTTCCACAGCACGTCCTGGTTCCACTGCTCACGCAGCGGCGGTGACCAGACGTATTTGGCTCCTTCGAAGTCCGGCTTTTCCAGCGCGGTCTGGTCAAGCACAAGATACTGCGGGCAGGTCTCGCCATAGACGCGCAGCCCTTTCTTGCGGGCCTCCTCGATCTTCCACGCCGCTTCGGCGCAGGTTACATGCACGACATAGAGCTGCGAGTCGGTCAGCTCGGTCAGATAGGCGGCGCGGCCCGTGGCCTCGCCCTCAAGTTCCGGCGGCCGGGTCAGCGCATGATAGATCGGATCGGTATTGCCCTCGGCCAGCGCCGTGCTCACGAGATAGTCGATGACATCGCCGTTCTCGGCGTGGACCATGACGAGCGCGCCTTCTTTTTTGGCGGCCTGGAGCGTCTTGAAGAGTGTGCCGTCGTCGGCTTGAAGCACATTTTTATAAGCCATAAACACTTTAAGGGAGGTGATGCCTTCGTTCTCGATGATTTGCGGCAGCTCCGCGAGCACCTTGTCGTTCAGCTCGGACACCATGAGGTGGAAGCTGTAGTCGATCACGGCTTTGTCCTGCGACTTCTCATGCCAGGTATTCACCGCCTGCTGAAGGGGCAGCCCCTTGCTGGTCAGGCAGAAGTCGATTACCGTCGTCGTGCCGCCATAGGCAGCGGCGATGGTGCCGGTCTCGAAGTCGTCGGCCGTCACGGTGCCGCCGAACGGCATATCCAGATGCGTATGCGGATCGACGCCGCCCGGGAAGACGTAGCAGCCGGAAGCGTCGATGATCTCGGCGCCGTCCCCTTGCAGGTTAAGTCCGATTTCCGTAATGATTCCGTTCTCGATGGCGACATCTCCGGTAAACGTGTCCGCTGCCGTTACAATCGTTCCGTTCTTGATGATCTTCTTCATCCTTAAAGCACCTCCGCTTTGGAATAAGAACCGCTCAAGCTGCCGACGACGCGTTGGCGCTCGTTCCAAGTCATCGGAGGCAGGCCGCTGTCCACCTCCACCATGTCGATGGCGCCTTCCGCCGGACAGACGATGGAGCACAGGTTGCAGCCGACGCAATCTTCCTCGCGCACCTGAAGAATCGCCTTGCCTTCCGCATTGGTCAGCATATCGATGCATTGATGCGAGGTGTCCTCGCAGGCAATGTGGCATTTGTTGCAGTTGATGCAGTTGTCCTCATTGATCCGGGCAACCACTTTATAGTTAAGGTTAAGGTCGCCCCAGTTCGAATATTTGGACACCGACTTGCCGGTCAGCTCGGTCACGGATGCGAGGCCCTTCTCATCCAAATAATTGTTCAGGCCGTCGATCATTTCCTCGACGATGCGGAAGCCGTGATGCATGGCCGCCGTACACACCTGGATCGCGGTTGAGCCCATCAGCATAAATTCGACGACGTCCTGCCAGGTGGAAATGCCGCCGATGCCGGAGATCGGAACGGTGACCTCGGGGTGCCGGGCGCATTCGGCAACCATGTTCAGCGCGATCGGCTTGACGGCCGGGCCGCAGTAACCGCCATGAGCTCCCTTACCGCCGATATGGGGGATCGTGTTCCACGTATGGATGTCCACTCCCGCGAGACTGTTGATCGTGTTGATCAGACTGATCGCGTCGGCGCCTCCCTTGACGGCGTGGCGGGCCGTCACCGTGATATCGGTAATGTTGGGGGTCAGCTTCACGATCACGGGCGTAGTCGCTACCTCCTTGACCCAGTACGTCTGCGCCTCGACGAGATCGGGCTGCTGGCCGGAAGCGGCGCCCATGCCGCGCTCAGCCATCCCGTGCGGACAGCCGAAGTTCAGCTCAAGGCCGTCGACTCCGACATCCTCGACTCTTTTGACGATTTCATGCCACTTCTCCTGTGTGGGTTCCACCATCAGGGAGGCGATTACGGCATGATTCGGAAATCTCTTCTTCGTTTCATAGATTTCCTTCAGGTTGACATCAAGCGGACGGTCCGTGATCAGTTCGATGTTGTTGAAGCCCGCCACGCGCTGCCCGTTAAAATTAACGGCGGCAAAGCGCGAGGACGTGTTGATGATCGGATCGCCAAGCGTCTTCCATACGGCTCCGCCCCAGCCCGCTTCAAAAGCGCGCTGCACCTGATAGCCTGTATTGGTAGGCGGCGCGGAGGCCAGCCAGAACGGATTGGGCGACTTGATCCCTGCGAGATTAATACTCAAATCTGCCATTGTTAATTCCCTCCCTGGTAAAATATATGGTTATACAGCCGAGCCGACAACGCTGTCCTGCTGCGGCAAGAATTGCTTAATAATCGCGTGGGCGGCCGTTTTGCCCTGCTGAGCCGCCGACACCACCATCGCTTCGCCCTTTCCAAAGCCGAAGACGATATCGCCCGCGGCAAAAATTAGCGGATCGGAAGTACGGTGGGTCGTTTCATCAATCTTCACGACGCCCCATTCATGCTCAAGACCGAGATGCTCGATCAGGCCGGTATGGCGCTTCTGGCCGATTGCCAACACGACGGCGTCCACCGGCATGATGAATTCGGAGCCTTCCACCGGCATCGGCTTAAGCCTGCCGTCGCTGCCGGTCTCGCCGGTAAGCTTCATGGTTACGCATTCCAGGCCCGTCACATTGCCGAGTCCGTCGCCGACAATGCGCTTTGGCAGCGTCAACCAGTTGAACTCGACGCCCTCCTGCTTGGCGAATTCGTATTCGAAGTCGTAGGCTGTCATCTCCTCGCGGGTTCGGCGGTAGACCATCTTCACATTGGCCGCGCCGAGCCGCACGGAGCAGGTCGCGGCGTCGACCGCCGTGTTGCCCGCGCCGATAACGGCGACGCGCTGCCCGGTCAGCTGCAGGTTGGAGACGCCCGTCTTGGTCGATTCCACCAGCTTGATCGCGTCATATACGCCGGCCAGTTCTTCGCCCGGGATGCCAAGCTCGGGAACATAGCCCATGCCGGCGGCGAGCACGATCGCGTCATACTCCGACTTCAGCTCCTCGACCGTTACATCCGTGCCGACCTTGACGCCCGTGCGGATTTCAACGCCGAGCTTCTTCACCTGCTCAACCTCCCACAGGGAGACGGACTGCGGCAGCCGGAAGGAAACGATGCCGTGCGTGTCCAATCCTCCGGCCAGCTCCCTCGCTTCATAAATAACGGCGGCGAAGCCTTCGCGGGCCAGCTCTCTGGCGGCCGACAGTCCGGCCGGACCGCCGCCGATCACGGCAACCCTTTTCCCGTTGGGAGAACCCGCCGTGAACAGCTGGACATCATTCTCCATCGCCCAATCCGTCGCATAACGCTGGAGCAGACCGATCTCAATCGGCTCGGAGGCGTCATTCAGCACGCAGGCGCCCTCGCACAGCTCTTCGGTCGGGCAGACGCGGGCGCAGCTTGCGCCGACCGGATTGGAATCCATAATCGTATGCGCGGCGCCTCTCAGGTTGTCCGTGGCTATGCGTTTAATAAAGGAAGGAATGTTAATACCCGTCGGGCAAGCCTTGATACAAGGGGCGTCATAGCAATAGAGACATCGGTTGGACTCTTCGGCAGCGCCTTTGCGGGTAAGTCCCGGCTCGGCTTCGGCAAAATTGCGCATAAACATGTCGGGTGAAAAAAAGGCTTTCGGAGATGTAGGTTCCATCGGTGATCCCTCCCAAGTATATGTTATATAATATAACGCAGTTACGATTATTGCCTTAAAATTCTACTTACTTTGGCAGATTTCTATAGTAAAATAAGTTGTAACACTTAAAAACTTATTTATCCCTGCCTGTTTAGGTTAGTTATCCTAACATTCTATATTCAAACTATAGACAATTCAATTTTTCGTTACATTAGACATAATGTCTAATTTCAAAAGTGTATTTTTTACGCGTGAGAAACGTCAGAGAATGACTCCGAGAATACAAGCAATGCGGCATCGTCATAGAGAAGGAGGATGAGTATGGACTGGGAACTTGTATTTACCATTCGAGAAGCGCTGAAAAGACCGCTGTTTGCCGATGCGGCTGTCGTCGGAGGGGCCACGGGGCTCGACCGGGCGATCCGCTGGGTGCATGTGCTGGAAAGCTCCAGCTTCGAGAGCCTGATTCACGGCCAGGAAATGATACTTACAACGGGCATCGGGATGAGTGTCGATCTCCCTTCCTCCCTGGAATTTCTGGAATACCTGATCCAAAAGAACGCCGCCTGTCTGTGCATCGAGCTGGGCACGTACTTCAGCTCCGTACCGGAGGAACTGATCGCGCTGGCGAACCAGCATGATTTCCCGCTCATCGTCTTCAACCGCACGGTCCGGTTCGTCGATATTACGCTCGACCTTCATTCGCATATCATCAATCGACACCACCGCATGCTTGAGGAGCTGGAGAGAATCTCCCGCGAATTCCACCGGCTGACGCTGACTTCGCAGGGGACGGTTAAGGTGCTTCAATTGCTGACCAAAAGCACGCGCACGCAAATTCTCTACATGCAGCTTCAGGGCAAGCCGCAGTTCTTTCCCGCGCTGTCGCCGGAGGAGCAGGGGCCGCTGCTGCGCTTCTTCTCGGCCTTTTACGAGGAAATGGAGGGCGTGCACCAGCCGGACGCGGCCCCCATCTTCCGTGAATTGGGAGGCAAGACCGTCGTGCTCAAACCGGTCGGCGCCCTCGACCAGACCTGGGCCTACCTGCTGATGGTCTGCCCCCACAAGCCGCAGGAGTTTGACTGTCTGCTGCTCGACTCCGCCTCGCTGTCCATCGCGCAGGAGCTGCTGCGCACGCGCTACATGGAGGAGCGCAAGCTTTTTTCCGAAAATCTGTGGGTCGACGAATTGATCAACGGGCGCATCGACGACGAGAACCGGCTCAAGAGCCTGATTGGGCCGGATTTCGGCATCGTCAACGAGCTGCCTTACCGCGTGTGCCTGATCGAGATCGAAAATCCCCGAAACGTAAAATGGAACAGCTCGGAGAACGAATGGGAATCAATTACATTTCACCTTTCGCTCGTCCTGCGTTCCATTTTTGAGAAATATTCATTCCGGCCGCTGATTACGCTGAAAAACAACCGTTTGACCGTCATCGCATTGGACATTCAGTCCAAACTTCCCGGCCGGACCCGGCTGCAGCAGGCGCTGGAAGCCCTGCAGAACATCCGCTCCGACGAGAAGCTGAAGGATCTTCAGCTGATGATCGGCGTCGGCAAGTCGCACACCCAGCTGAAGAAGGCCCCTACGGGCTACCGCGAAGCGGTGCAGGCGCTCTCACTCTATCCCTGTCACCAGAAGCCGATCCTGTTCTACGAAGAGCTTGGCGTCTTCCAGCTTCTGCTGAACCTGAACGACGGCACGACGCTGCAGAACTTTATCCGCACCTATCTCGGCCCGCTGATCGACCACGACCAGCAGAAGGGCAGCGAGCTGCTGCTGACGCTCCGGGTCTACCTGGATCATGACGGGTCCAAGCAGATCGCGGCGCGCAAGCTGTTCATCGTCAGACAATCACTGTACTACCGGCTCGACAAAATAACCGAACTGCTCGGCGAGGACTTCATGTCCCCGGAGAACCGTATATCGATTCAGGTCGCGCTGCGGGCCTATCAGTTCCTGTACCCGGAGAAGCTTACTCCGCCCAGCTCCCGTTCATTACCTCTTTGAATGTATCCAGGATAAACTGGATATCCTCATCGGTCGAGGCGAGCGGAGGGGCGAAAGTCAGCACGTTATTGAATCCCGCGACCGTATCGCCGTTCTTGCCGATAATCAGACCTTTGGCCTTGCATTCGGCGATAATACCCTTCACCGTATCAAGCGGAGCCGGCTCTTTGGTATTCTTATCCGCCACCAGTTCGATGCCGGTGATCAGTCCGAAGCTGCGAACGTCGCCGACCAGCTTGTGATCCAGCAGCTCGGACAGCCCGGCGCTCAGCCGTTTGCCGAGAAGATCGCCGCGTTCGACGAGATTTTCCTGCTCCATGATTTCCAGGTTGCGCAGCCCCAGCGCGCAGGCGGCGGGATTGCCGCCGAACGTATTGATATGGCGGAAATAGCCGTAGTCGTCGCTGTTATCCTTGAAGACTTCGTAAATCTCTTTGCGGACGGCGGTCGCAGACAGCGGAAGATAGGCACTGGTCAGCCCTTTGGCCATCGTCACGATATCCGGCTTCACGCCGAAGTTATGATGTCCGAATTTGTGCCCCGACCGTCCGAAGCCGCAGATGACTTCGTCGATAATGAGCAGCACGCCATGCTTCTTGCAGATTTCCTGCACCCGGTCCATGTAGACCTGATGCGGCACAAGGACGCCGCCGCCGGTAATGACCGGCTCCATGATGACGGCTCCCACCGTCTCGGCGCCTTCCCAGATAATCGTGTCCTCGATCTGCTGGGCCATCTGCAGATTGAATTCCTCCACGGACTGCCCGGCGGGACGGCGGTAGCTGTCCGGCGGCGCCACATGCAGGAAGCCGCCGCTTAGCGGCTCGTATTTGTATTTGCGCTGGGCCTGCCCCGTCGCGGACAGGGCGCCGAATGAATTGCCGTGATACCCCCGGTAACGGGCAATGAACTTGTGCCGGTAATGCTGGCCGATCTGCTGCTGGTACTGCCGTACCATTTTAAAGGCCGCTTCATTCGCTTCCGAGCCGCTGTTGGAGAAGAAGATGACATATTCGTCTCCCAGCCATTCATTCAGCTTCTCCGCCAGCAGAATAGCCGGCATATGGCTCTGCGTCAGCGGAAAATAAGGCAGGCTGAGGAGCTGGTTATACGCGGCTTCGGCCAGCTCCTTGCGGCCGTAGCCCACATTGACGCACCACAGGCCCGACATGCCGTCGAGATACTTCTTTCCGTCAATATCGGTAATCCACGAACCGCTCGCGGACGCGGCGATCATCGGCGGATTGGCTTCGCTGTAAGGCGAAATGTGATGCCACAGATACTTCCGGTCTTTGCTGATTGCAAGCTCGCTCTCTATCCCCGTGTTGAGCATTGGCGTTTATCCCCTCTCAAGCCCCGCAGCCGTTCCTTTTCGGTTAGTAGCGGGCTGTGATCATTTTTTTGCGTGTATAAAACTCTACGCCGTCGCGTCCGTTGGCATGCAGGTCCCCGTAGAACGACTTCTTGTAGCCCGAGAACGGGAAGAAAGCCATCGGCGCGGGCACGCCTAGATTGACTCCCAGCATACCGGCGTCGATCTCTTCCCGGAACTCGCGGATCGCCTTGGCGCTGTCGGTGTAGATGCAGGCGCCGTTGGCGAACGGCGATTGATTGGTGACGTCAATGGCTTCCGCCAAATCCTCAACGCGAATGACGGCCAGCACCGGGGCAAAAATCTCGTCCCGCCAGATCGTCATCCCCGGCTTCACATGATCGAATATCGTCGGGCCGATGAAGTATCCGGCTCCTTCGGCGGCGGCGTCCTTCCTGCCGTCCCGGACAAGCGACGCCTTCTCCCGCTCTCCAGCTTCGATATACGAGACTGTCCGTTCCTTATTCGACTGGCGGATGACCGGTCCGAGGAACACCCCGGCTTCCAGGCCGCTGCCGATTTTGAGATTGTCGGCGGCAGCCTGGAGGCGCGCGACCAGATCGTCGGCTATCGCCTCAGGAGCAACCACGACCGAGCAGGCCATGCAGCGCTCGCCCGCGGAGCCGAAGGCAGCGGCGATAATGTTCTTGACCGCGTTATCCATATCCGCGTCGGGCAGTACGATGGAATGGTTCTTGGCGCCGGCCAGCGCCTGCACCCTTTTGCCGTGCGCAGTTCCGTTCTTGTAGACGTACTCCGCGACCGGCTGGGAACCGACGAAGGATATGGCCTTGATGTCCTCGTGCTCCAGCATTCCGTTTACGACCTCATGCGCACCGTGCACCACATTCAGCACGCCGGGCGGAAAGCCCGCCTCCGCAAAAAGTTCGGCCAGCCGGCCGACGAGAAGCGGCGTCCGCTCCGACGGCTTCAGCACAAAGGTGTTGCCGCAGGCAATCGCCAGCGGGAACATCCAGCACGGCACCATCATCGGGAAGTTGAACGGCGCGATCCCGCCGACGACGCCGAGCGGATAGCGGTACATACCCGATTCGATGCCTGTGGCGATATCCGGCAGCTGGCTGCCCATCATCAGGGTAGGAGCGCCTGCGGCAAACTCCACACATTCGACGCCGCGCTGCACCTCGCCGCGCGCTTCTTCCAGGCTTTTACCGTTCTCCAGCGTAATCAGCTCCGCCAGCTCCTCCGCATGTTTCAGCAGCAGCTGCTGGTATTCGAAGAAATAGCGGGCACGGCGGGGTACGGCAACCTTTTTCCACCTCAGAAAAGACTCTTTCGCCGCGGCAACCGCGGCATCCAGCTCTTCACGGCTGGACAGCGGCACATAAGCGATCACTTCGCCCGTCGCGGGATTGAATACTTCTTCCTCCATCCCGGAAGACGACTCTACCCATTGACCGTTGATAAAATTTCTCACTCTTTCGGTCTGTTTGACCAACAAAGACATGCAAGTCACCTCTTCTTCAGTAAAGTACCCCCATAAAGCGGAGTATCTGCTTCTATGCTGCCGGAAATAAACGAAAACTTATAAATTCTTCCATACTTTTTGAGAAAAAGCCGCCTCCGCAAAATCAGATCCGCACAGGTTAGGTGGGTTGTCAGGGATTTCACGGAGGCCGCAGAATCGTAAATGAGTTGACCGGGCGGTCAGATTATTTAGAAGCCATGTCCATAATTTCGTTCGTGTACGCCTCGGACAGATTGGCCTCTTTCTTGATTACGCCGAACTTAAAGGCGATGTCTGCGGTTTGCTTGAATGCGGCTTCGTCCGTGTAGCCCAGCTTGGAGATGTCGAAGCCTTCCGGCTGAATCAATTTGGCGACTTCTTCCATCATTTTCAGCTGATGCTCTTTCGTCGTGCTGCCCGCTTCCGCCTGCCCCATCACAATGTCCACTGCCGCCGCCGGATCGGCGATGGCGTCCTTCCAGCCTTTAAGCGAAGCGCGGACGAATTTCGCCGCCGTCTCTTTATTGGCTTCCAGCCATTCCTTGTTGGCGAACAGATTGTCTTCCAGCATGGCGACGCCTTCGTCGTTCATGTCGATGACATTCAGGTCTTCGGCTTTGACGCCCGACTCCAGCACAACCTGGTACTCGTTGTACGTCATAGCAGATGCCGCATCCAGCTCGCCGCCGAGGAATTGGTCCATCGTAAAGCCCTGTTTCGTAAATTTGACATCTTTATTCGAGTCGATTTTGTACTTATCGAACAGCGCCAGCAGCTCGAACTCGTTGCCACCCATCCAGTTGCCGACCCGTTTGCCCTTCAAATCGGCCGGACTGTTGATGTTCGCCGATTTCTTGGAGACCAGCACGAGACCGCTCTTTTGGTAAATTTGGGCGATTTGCACCAGCGGCATTTCCTGCTCCTGGCTCGTCAGCAGACTCGCTACCCAATCGACGCCGATGTCGGCCGATCCGCCCGCAACCTGCTGCTCAGGCACGATATCCGGTCCGCCGGGCAGGATTTGAACGTCCAGACCTTCGTCCTTGTAGTAGCCTTTGCTGAGCGCAACATAGTACCCGGCAAATTGAGCCTGCGGCACCCATTTCAGCTGCAGCTTGACTGTGACCGGGTCCGCCGCAGGCGCCATGCTTGCTTCCGGAGCGGCTGAGTTTCCTGCGGAAGCAGACGGCTCACTTCCCGAAGAACTATTGTTCCCTCCGCAACCTGCAAGCATCGACAGCACCAACGCCATTACCGCCATTAACAGCATACCGCGAAATTTTCTGTTTTTTACGCTCATCAATCCAATTCCCCCCACCGAAAATTTTTAAAAATCAATAAGAAAACGACTCCTGAAAGCAGTATGGTTACCGTTATGATGACCTGTATGCAAACGGCCTGAGACTCGCTCCTTAATCCTTAAGCCTGCGGCCGGTTGTACCGATAATTCCTTTAATTACGAAGCCCGGCGCGAAGGATGCCAGCGGATAAACACCTTCTCCAGCCTTTCCACCACCAGATAAAAGATCACGCCGGCAATCGCCGCAAGCACGATGCACGACCAGCCCAGAGGCATTTTGGCGACCTTGATGGAATTGGACAACAGGTAGCCCAGCCCTCTCGACGAGAAGAAAAATTCGCCGACGATCGCCCCGATCATGCTTGCCGTCGCGTTGATTTTCAGCGCGGTGAAGACGTAGGGCAGGCTGTTCTTGATCCGCAGATGGCGGAACACCGCCGATTTGGGCGCGGCGTAGGAATGCATAAGGTCAAGCGCCAGCGGATCGATGGCAGCCATCCCTTTATAGGCGTTGATCGCCATCGCCGCCATCGTCGTCGCCGTCACAATGGCGACGCGGGAGCCCAGCCCGTCGCCGAACCACAGGTTCATGATCGGCGCAAGCGCCACGATCGGAACGGCGTTGAGCGCGGCGACCAGCGTCAAGCTTCCGCCGCCCCATCTCGGCCAAGCCGTGGCGGCCAGGGCAATGATAAAGCCGATCAGCGATCCGGCGAGCATGCCCAGCACTGCTTCAGCGAGGGTGTAGCCGGTATAGGACAGCAGCAGGCTCATGTTGTCGCCCATCGCCTTCGCAATGGCCGACGGCAGCGGAAGCTGGTATTTCTTCAGATCGAAAATCTTATGAATCACCTGCAGCTCCCACAGCGCCAGAAACAGAACGCCTGCAAGTACAGGAAGAATGACGCGGAAGATGCCAGTCTTGCGCGAACGCCTCCGCGGCTTGCGCTCTTGCGCAGGGGCTGCGGCAGGCTCGGAAGCCGGCGCGGCTTCCGAAGCGGCTTGCGGACGGCTTCCGCCCTCCTGGCCGTGGGGTGATACGAACGATGCTTCGCGAACCGTATTGCCTTCCATCAGCGGCCGCCTCCTTTCGGACGGAATTCAGGCTGCCAGGGAGCCACAAAGCGCTCAATGAGGCTCATAAGCCCATAGCTGGCCATGCCGAGCAACGCGCCGACGATAATGGTCGACCAGAACATATAAGTGTGGGAAGGGCCGTAATACAGGTTGCGCAGCATGATGACGCCGATGCCGTGCTGCGCGCCCATAAGTTCGACCAGAATCGCGCCGGTAACCGCAAGCGGAGCGGCGATCTTCAGCCCGCTGAACAAGCCGGGAAGAGCGGCGGGAAGCCGCAGCTTCCAGTAAACGGCCCAAGGTTTGGCCGCGTAGGAATGCATCAGCTCCAGCGCCGAGAGATCGACGCTCCGCAGTCCCCGCAGCATGTTGAGCGATACGGGAAAGAACGTAATATAACCCGAGATAATAATCCGCGAAATCTGTTCATCGCGGACAATGCCGTAAATGATCGGGGCGAGGCCCAGAATCGGAATCATCTGCGAGGCGACGGCATAAGGGAAGGTAAGCTGCTCAATCGTCTTCGACACGCTCATCAGCACCGCGAGCAGCACGCCTGCGGCGGCGCCGAGCAGGAAGCCGACAGCGGCGTTTCCGAAGGTTGCGGCCCCCTCTTTCAGCAGCGTCCCTCCGTACTGAAAGAGCGTCGAAATCAGCTCATGCACATAGGGCAGCTTCGATTGGGCCAGCGGCGTATGCGCCACATTCAGCAGCATCCACGAAATGGCCTCCCAGACAATCAGCAGCCCCGCCACCCAGACGAGCAGAGGCAGGAACCGTCCCTTGACCAGCATGCTGTTTCCTTTCATGGTTACACTCCCTCGAAGCTGTCGCGGATGCCTGCGATCAGATCAAAAAATTCCGGACTGTTTCTCATCTCGGCCGTCCGCGGGCGCGGCAGAGGAATATCGACTACAGCAGACAGACGCCCCGGATGCGGAGACAGTACGAAGACCCGGTCGGACAGGAAGATCGATTCGGGGATGCTGTGGGTAACGAACACGACCGTGTTGCCCACCTTGCTCCATACGGATAGCAGTTCTTCATTCAGACGCTCGCGCGTGAACTCGTCAAGGGCCGAGAACGGCTCATCCATCAGCAGAATTTCCGGTTCCATGGACAGCGCCCGGGCAATGGCCACCCGCTGCTGCATCCCCCCGCTCAGCTGCCAAGGATACTTGTCGGCAAAGCCCTGCAGGCCGACAAGCTCCAGCAGCTCAAGCGCCTTCTCGTCGCGGCGGGCTTTCTTGACGCCCATCAGCTCGAGCGGCAGCGTGATGTTGTCCTTCACCTTGCGCCAGTCGTACAGTACGGGGCTTTGAAAAACGATGCCGTATTTCTGGGCGAGACGCGCCTCCTTGGCGCTTTTACCCGCTACCGTTACCCGGCCTCTCGTCGGCTCGATCAAATCGGCCATGAGCCGGAGCAGCGTCGTCTTTCCGCACCCGGACGGCCCAAGAAGCGACACGAACTCCCCCTTGGCGATATCCAGGCTCACTTGATGCAGCGCCAATACATCCGCCGTGCTTGTCTGATAGCGCATCTCCACATTTTCCAATTGAATTTCAGGAACTTTTGTCGCAATAAGTGACATCGATATTCCCCCTATCCCTGAATTATTTATTAAATGTGATGTTAGTTAACACCAATATTAACATTTTAAGCAAGATTGCATGACTGATGTAGCTTTAACTAACATGTTACACCGCCCCCCTCTCATCGACACTAGACAAAAAGTAAAATAGCTTTGGCGAATTTCCGTCATTTTGTCCAGCCCGCCGGTTGGATTGTCAAAAATCCGCCGATTTGCCGATATATTCGAATAGGGATTTTCTATCTTTTGAAAGGAGGCGCTCCGGATGGGGTCGTTTATCTCGAATTATATAGTCATTGTCGCGTTATCCGGCGTACTGAGCGCACTGCTCGCCCTCTTCGCCTATTTCAAGGATACCAATTTCGCGGGAGTCAACGCGTTTATCGTCAGCTCATGCGCTTCCGCCATATATACCTTCGGATTCGCTCTGGAACTGTCGGGCTATTCGCTGCGGGAAATCAATCTGTGGCTCAAAATCGAATACCTGGGCATGCCGTTCATTGCGCCCGCCAGCCTGCTTATGGTCATCCACTTTCTGGGGATGGAACGGCTGATTACGAGAGCCCGGCTGATCGGTTTCGGCTTCATTCCCTGCCTGACAACGGTAATGGTCTTGACCAATGACTATCACCATTTGTTCTACCGCTCGCTGTATTTAAGGCCGTTTTCGCCTGCTCCGCTCGTTGATTTCGTAATGGGTCCCGGCTATATCGTTCACGGCAGCTTTACCTTCGGCTGTCTGCTGGCCGCCACTTGCCTCATGCTGTCGCAGTGGAACAAGATGAAGCGGGTATACCGCCGGCAGTTCTTGACTATATTGCTCGGGCTCACACTGCCTACGATAGGTTCCTTTATGTACTTGATGGGCAAGACGCCTTACGGCATGGACCCGGTGCCGATCATTATGAGCCTGACGTCCGCCCTTTACATCTGGGCCATTCTTTCCAGAGGAATGCTGACCGCCGCGCCAATCGCACGGAGCAATCTGTTTGAAAGCATGCGCGACGGCGTGCTCGTGATGGACTTTTCCGACCGGCTCATCGACTTCAACCGGGCCGCGGCGGGAATGATACAGGGGCTGGATGCCGCCTCCATCGGCCATCCGTTGGCCCGGATCTTTCTCCCCGGAGGCAAGGAAGCGGTCGCCTATGTTATGGAATCCGATCCCCTGCATCAGGAAGAACGGGAATTGCAATGGTCGAACGGGGACGACATTTGCTATTACGAAATCCGCTCTTCGCCCGTCCGCAAGCGCGGCGGGCAAGTGGCAGGGCGGATGATCATGTTGATCGATGTGACCGAGCGGAAGCTGCTTCAGGACAAGCTGCGGCAGCTTGCCACCATTGACAGCCTGACGGGAATTTGCAACCGTACCTACTTTATGGAGCGAAGCGGCGAGGTGCTAAAGCGCTGCTCGCCGGAGAACGGCCGCATGTCAATCGCGCTGTTTGACGTCGACCACTTCAAGAACATTAACGACCGTTACGGCCATGGGTTCGGCGATTCGGCGCTGCGTCATATTGCAGATATTTGCCGCAGCCATCTTCGTCCAGACGATGTGTTCGGACGCTACGGGGGCGAAGAATTCGTTCTGTGCCTGCCGGACACTTCGCTGGATCAGGCGGCGCGGCTGGCCGACCGCATCCGCAGGGCGATCGAGACCGGAAGCCTTGAGGCGCCTAACGGCCGCATCAACGTCACGGTCAGCTTCGGCGTGACGGAGGCTGTGCCCGGCTGTACGCTGGAGGAGCTGCTTACGGAAGCCGACCATGCCCTGTACGCCTCCAAACGCGGCGGGCGCAATGCCGTACATCTGTCGGACCGCTCCGGAATTGCCCGCTTTTCGGAGGGCTCGCCTTCTTACATCCGGGCCTCCTGCAATGGATAGGCATCGGCAAAAGGGACCGTTCTCCTGTTATGGGAGGCGGTTCCTTTTTCTGTATTTCGCATTTATTATAAGGTCCGGCGGAACTTTAATCTTTCTTTCTTGTTTTTCATCAGTCCTTTTCAGTTTAAATAGAAGATATCCGGTACTGGCCGGACAGATTTATGCTAAGAATGGGAAGAATAGGAGGAGATTCTTGTGATCAAGATCGGTTTGACGGGATTCGGCGACCATGAAGAACTGTACGGCAAAATCAAGCCCGCCGACCGGTTGCCCGCGTACAGCGCGCATTTTTCCATCGTGGAAATCGACAGCTCCTTCTATGCCGTTCAGCCGGTTAAAAATTACGTCAAATGGGTGAGCCAGACGCCGGGCGATTTCGGCTTCATTGTCAAAGCCTATCAGGGAATGACCGGACATCTGCGGGGCAAAAAAAATTATTTCGATACCGCCGAAGAAATGTTTCTGGCGTTTCACACTTCCATAGAGCCCGTCATTGAGGCGGGCAAGCTGACCATGACGCTCTTTCAGTTCCCCCCGTGGTTCGACTGTACGAAGGAGAACGTGGATGTGCTGCGCGAAACCAGGGAGCGGATGAAGGATGTGCCCTGCGCGCTTGAATTCCGCAACTCCACCTGGTACAGCCCTGAATACCGGGAACGGACGCTGGCGTTTATGAAAAAAGAAGGCTGGATTCACACGGTAGTCGATGAGCCGCAGGCCGGAATCGGATCCATTCCAATCGTGTCCGTGTCGACTTCGCCGGAGGCGACCTATGTACGGATGCATGGACGAAACGCCAAGGGCTGGCATCAGAGCAGTCATCCCGATTGGCGCAAGCTGCGCTATCTGTACCGTTACAGTACGGAAGAGCTGGCGGAATGGCAGTTCCGGCTGAAAGAACTGGAGAAGGACTCGCGGAACGTGTATGTGGTCTTCAACAATAATTCGGCGGGTGACGCCACCCCTAATGCCAAGGAGCTGCAGGTTCTTCTCGGCGGAGACGACAGCGGCCTTGCGCCGCTGCAATTGGATTTGTTCAACAACCCATCATGATTTACATATAATGGTTTTAGTCTATGCGCCGCTGGATATGAAGCAATAATAGGGAGGCAAATCATGATGAAGCGCAATCATACAATGATGCAGTTCTTCGAGTGGCATGTGGCTGCCGACGGCGAGCATTGGAAGCGGCTGGCGAAGCTTGCGCCGGAGCTGAAAGCGGCGGGAATCGACGCCGTCTGGATTCCTCCGGTGACGAAAGGCCAATCCCCCGAAGATACCGGGTACGGCGTATATGATCTGTACGATCTTGGGGAGTTCGATCAAAAGGGCAGCGTCCGGACAAAATACGGAACGAAGCAGGATCTGATCGACGCGATTGCGGAATGTGTAAGGAACGGGATTGCGGTCTATGTCGATCTGGTCATGAACCACAAAGCCGGCGCGGATGAAACGGAGGCGTTCCAGGTCGTCGAAGTCGATCCGGAGAACCGCCTGGAGGTCATATCCGAGCCGTTCGAAATTGAAGGCTGGACGAAATTCACTTTTCCCGGCCGCGGCGACCAGTATTCTTCCTTCAAATGGAACTTCCAGCATTTCAACGGCACGGACTATGACGCCAAGGAAGAACGGACCGGCATCTTTAAGATCATCGGGGAAAACAAGGACTGGAGCCGCAATGTAGACGACGAGTTCGGAAACTACGATTACCTGATGTTCGCCAATATCGATTACGGCAATCCCGTCGTACGCGCCGAAATGCTGGAGTGGGGAAAATGGCTCGTCGATACGCTCCAATGCGGCGGGTACCGGCTGGACGCCATCAAGCATATCAATTATGAATTTATCGGCGAATTCGCGGCGGAAATGACCCGCAAGCGCGGGGAGGATTTCTATATTGTCGGCGAATTCTGGAATCCGGATGTTGAAGCCTGCCGCCAGTTTCTGGACACGGTCGATTATCAGATTGACCTGTTCGATGTGGCGCTCCACTATAAATTCCATGCCGCTTCGCTGAGCGGCCGGGACTTCGATCTGACCACCCTTTTCGATGATACGCTGGTGCAGACGCACCCCACCCATGCCGTCACTTTTGTCGACAATCATGATTCCCAGCCCCATGAGTCGCTGGAATCCTGGGTCGGCGACTGGTTCAAGCTGAGCGCGTATGCGCTGATCCTGCTTCGCCAAGATGGGTATCCCGTTGTATTTTACGGCGATTATTACGGTATCGGCGGACCGACGAAGGTTGAAGGCAAGCGCGAAGACATCGACCGTCTGCTGTGCGCCCGCTACCATAAAGCCTACGGCGAACAGAATGATTACTTCGATCATCCGAATACGATCGGCTGGGTGCGCCGGGGAGTCGAGGAAATTCCAGAGTCGGGCTGCGCGGTCGTGGTATCGAACGGAGACGACGGCGAGAAGAGCATGTTCATCGGTGAGGAACGCGCCGGGGAGGTCTGGATCGATCTGACGCTGAGCCGGGAAGATACGGTAGAGATCGGTGAAGACGGATGGGCCGTCTTTCCGGTAAACGGCGGCGGCGTGTCCGTGTGGGCGCTGCCGCTCGAGCAGCCGGACCGCGAAGAGGACAGCTCTAAAGCCGCCATTGAAACCGAAGCTGCCGCGAAGGAAGGTAAACCGGAGAAGAAATAGACGGAGAGGCAGTGCCGAGTTTCCAGAAGCGGAGCCATTCCTATGACACAGCAAGCCCCGCTGTCCGAGATAATGCATGCGGACGGCGGGGCTGCTGTTGTTTTGATGCTAAAAAGTTTATATATTAATAGTTTGACGCTTCAGATTAAGCCTTTTCTTCGTATGCGTTCTTACCAAGCCAAACGCCGTTCGTTCCGCCCACAATCCGTTCGATCGGATACACCTTCCATACGGCGGTGACGACCGATGCGCACAACGCGGCCTTGAGGAAGTCTCCCGGAAGGAACGGCAGCATGCCCGCGGTAAGCGCTTTGGGCAGCGTATCGATGCTGGGAATCGAGTGAGCCAGCCAGGCCACACCGGGCGGATAGACGAGCAGGGAACCAAACAGAAAGTTTACCCCGAGCAGCTTGCCGACGGTAAACTTGCCCTGCGACATGCGCTGGGCAAACCATCCGATCAGAAAGGCCGCAAACGGCCAAGCGAAGATATAGCCGGCCGTCGGGCCGACCAGGACGGATATGCCTCCCCTTCCCGCCAATACGGGAAAGCCCGCGGCGGCAAGGCCAATGACGATCAGGACGGCGATTGTTCCATATCTGGCACCCAGCACGGAACCGGCGAGCATAACCGCCAGTGTCTGCAGGGTAATAGGCACCGTTGAAAACGGAAGCGACACTTTCATTGAGCTTAACGCGATCATCACGCCCGCAAAGAGCGCGCTGAAAATAAGCCCGCGCAAGGACCATCTGTTCATGAGTTAAACATTCCTCCAATTTTTTAGATCAATATACCATCTTCCCCCGAATACATCAACGCGTTAATTTGATATAATCGTTAGCGTTAAGCAAGCGCCAGTCTTATAGGAAAGAGAGCGGTCATCATGATTCATGCCAGT
The DNA here is from genome assembly GCF_003854965.1 of Paenibacillus rhizophilus. Lineage (GTDB taxonomy): Bacteria > Bacillota > Bacilli > Paenibacillales > Paenibacillaceae > Paenibacillus_AQ > Paenibacillus_AQ rhizophilus. The sequence goes on along the minus strand of NZ_RQPI01000009.1, from coordinate 3,888 downwards.
CACTTGAACCTGACACTGCTGGACGGCCAGCAGAGCCTGACGGTGCTTCAGGATATTAATTTACATATCGAAAAAGGGGAATGGGTCGCGCTGACGGGCGCCAACGGCAGCGGCAAATCCAGCCTCGTCCGGACCTTCAACGGGCTGCTCGTTCCTTCCGGCGGCAGTCTTACGGCGGCCGGGCTTGATTTGCGGTCACCCGAAAACCGCAGCGCCGTCAAACGGAGCATCCAGCTCGTCTTTCAGAGCCCGGAAGCCCAGACCATCGGCTCAACACCGGAGGAGGATGTCGCCTTTGGTCTTGAGAACCGGGGAATTTCCCGGGAGGAGATGAAGGCGCGGACGCTGAACGCGCTGCGGCGGGCGGGCCTTGGGCACAAGGCCCGTGCGCCCGTGTCGGAGCTGTCGGGAGGAGAGCGGCAGCGCCTGGCCATCGCCTGCTGCCTGGCGCTGGAAGCGGAGATGATCATTTTTGACGAAGCAACTTCCATGCTGGACCCGGTCTCCCGCAAAGAGATCTTCGCGTTCAGCCGGGAATTGTGGCGGCGGGGAGTTACCGTGCTGTGGGTGACGCAGCGGATGGAGGAGCTGGCAGCGGCGGAGCGCGTTGCCGTTATGGACTTTGGACGGCTGGTGTACGACGGCGATCCGCGGACGCTCTTTTATGACTCCGGGCTGCCTGCCGCGCTTCGCTGGGAAGATTCCCCCGTCATCGGCATCGGCCGGAAGATGCGGGACAGCGGCTGGCCGTCCGATCGGTTGCCGCTGACGGAGCAGCAGCTGGAGGAGGCGCTATGCCGATACAGCTGACCGGCGTGTCCTACCGTTACGGCCAATCTCCCGCCCTGCGCGACATCCATCTTGTGATACCCGAAGGCGGTCTTACGGTCCTGTGCGGAGTGACGGGCAGCGGCAAATCTACGCTGCTCCGGCTGCTTTCCGGGCTAGAGCAGCCTACGTCGGGCAGTATTGACTATTCGCACGCGGACTCCTCCGCTTCCGTCTCTATCGTCTTCCAGCAGCCGGAGAGCCAGCTCTTTGCCGGAAGCGTCAGGAAGGATGTCGAGTATGGACTGGAGCAGCAGGCCGTCCCTGAGCCTCGGCGGAGCGAGGCGGCAGACCGGGCGATGCGGCAGGCGGGACTCGACCCCGAGCAATACGGCCAGCGCTCGCCGTTCCTGCTGAGCGGCGGCGAGAAGCGCCGTGTCTGCATCGCCGGCGCCATCGCCCCCCTGCCGCGGCTCCTTCTGCTGGACGAGCCGACAGCCGGGCTCGACCCGCCCGCCGCCCGCGCGCTGCTGGAGACCGCCGCCGAGCTGAAACGCGGCGGCTATACGATCGTGGTCGCCACGCACGATCTGGACTGCTTCTTCCCGCTGGCCGACCAGGTAGCGGTGCTGGCGCAAGGAGCCTTGCGCTACAGCGGGCCGCCGGACGGCCTGTGGAAGGGCGCCCGCGTGCTGGAAGACGCGGGCCTGGAACCTCCGGCCTATATCCGGATCGGCCGGATGCTCATGCGCCAAGGCGGGCTGGACGCGCTGCCCTCCGGCGCCGGGGAGCTGCTGGCGGAATTGGACCCGCGCAGCCTGGTTTACCCCGGAAGCGGCGCCGGTCCGGCGGCGGCTGGCGGGGAACGTCCTTCTGCGGCCAGCCTTTCCTCTACCGCTGGAGGCGCCGCCACAGACGCAATCACCGCCGCCGATACCGATACGGACTCGGCGGATGGCAGCGGCAGCGCCAAACGACAGGCCGGATTGGTCTTGCGGACGCTCGACCCGCGGGTAAAATGGCTGGCGATGGCGCTGTGGTCGCTCGTGCTTCTGGGGATGAAGAGCATTCTTCCCCTCGCGCTCACCACTGTGCTAGTTGCCGTGCTCTTGGCCTGCGGGGGCATCACACGGAAACGGGCGGTCTGGTTCTACCGGCCGTTCCTGCCGATGTTTCTGTTTCTATGGCTTCTGTCGGCTTTTTCATGGAGCGGAGCCGACGGAGCGGCCTCCTTTGCCTTTTCGTCCGAAGGGGCCTTAACCGGCGGCCTCGCCGTCCTCCGGCTGGGGCTGCTCGTTTCACTCGGGTTCCTGTTCACCGAGACCACCTCGGGAGCGCCGCTGCGCGAGGGGCTGGAGTGGGCGATTGCGCCGCTGGGAAGGCTGGGCGTCAGAACGCGGAATTGGTCGCTCGCCGTATCCGTCACCTTGCAGTTTATCCCCTGGATTCTGGGCAAAATCTCCGCGCTTCAGCTGGCGCTCGCTTCCCGGGGCAGCCGAAAACGGGGGCTGGCGCGCTGGACGCCGCGGCAGATTTCGCTGATGGCGGTTCCCCTGCTTCTGCAGGTCATCGGCATGGGCGACGAGCTGTCCACCGCCATCGAAGCCCGCGGCTATGACCCTTCGAAGCCGCGAACGCCCTGGCTTGTTCTAAGCTGGCGGCGGAAGGATACGGCGGCGCTGCTGCTCGTCCTGCTCGCAGCGGCGCTGCTGTGGTGGGTCTCTGGAGTCTGATCGGAGACCCAGAGCGCGATATACCGCATAAATAAGCCTGCCAGGCCCATGAGGGCCACAGCAGGCTTATTAGCGTTTTACTATAATGAGACCTTATTCTTCAATCTTGATTGCGGCCGGCTTCGTACCGCCGACTTCCGCCAGATCATCCAACGCGTATTCCACAAGCGCCTTGAAGTTATTCGAGGAGGTCGTTGCACCGCTTACCGCGTCCACGGAACCGATAGACTGCTTCTCTACAAGCTGCTTCTCAAGCTCTTCCGTATATTTGGCCGGATAGGTCTTGCTCTTGGCTTCCATTGCCGCCTTGTATTCGGCGTCTTCCGTCTTCAGCTTTCCGGCTTCGTTCACATAATCGAACTGTACGCTTGCGATCTTGTGATCCTTGATCTCCAAATTGATCTGCGGCTTCCAGCCGTGGTCGTCAAATGCATCGGCGGCTACTTTGTACGTGCCGTCCTCATACAGCGGAACGATGGCAGTCGCCGTGTCTCCGGCTTCCGCTTTGACCAGAGCAGCGGCGGAAAGCTCATTGAAGTTTCTGGACGAATGCGTTGCTCCGGAAACCGCATCGACCTTGGCTGCGTCCTGTGAGGTTACCAGCTCTTGACCCAGCTTGTCGAATGCTTCGCGGGGCGTGAATTTATTGGCTTCAGAGAAACCCTTTATATAGGCTTCGTTTTGGCTTCTGAGCTCGCCTGCTTCATTGGTGTAGTCATAATAGGCCTTCCCGATTTTGCCTCCGGTTACAGTCACTTCCACATAAGCCTTCCAGTTTCTCACATCGTTGCGGTCATACTCGGCTTTGTAGACTCCATCTTTAAAAGCACCCGCAGCCGGCGCTGCGGAAGTTTCCGCCGTACTAGTCGCCGCTGTCGTCGGCTCGCTGCTTGGACTTGCTGTCACAGCCGAGTTGTTATTCGAATTTCCGCAAGCTGTCAGAATAAGCGTCAACATCAGTAGCAGCAGAGATAAGTTCTTTGTGTTTTTCATTCTATAACCCCCATTATGTTATTTTTTTCACATCCTTATTTTCACATTTTATGCCTGTGCCGTATATCTGATTACAATTTTTGGGGCAAAAAAGCGTCCGCCCCGATTGAACAGATTTAGTGTCGCAGTCCCCCAGCTCTAAGCCAACAGCGAAGGTGGGGGTTAGACACGTTCGCTTCACCAAACATACGTTCTTGTGTTATACTGGATTCATCAAACTTGCGATGGAGGCGTATCTCATGAAGGTGGTCAAAACACTCAAACATCCGATTACGTCTCACCACCGCATGCTAGATGCGACTCTTCATGTGTATCAAGAGGCGCTGACGTTCTTGATTACGGTCATTCAAGAGCAGTTTATGGCCTTGGAATCGTTATCCACCCAAGCAGTGGT
>NZ_RQPI01000008.1 GCF_003854965.1 Paenibacillus rhizophilus | reverse complement strand
TATGCACCAGAAGGTCTTATCCGGTATTAGCTACCGTTTCCGGTAGTTATCCCAGTCCAAGGGGCAGGTTACCTACGTGTTACTCACCCGTCCGCCGCTAAGTCATCTTGAGAGCAAGCTCTCAAGATGACTCCGCTCGACTTGCATGTATTAGGCACGCCGCCAGCGTTCGTCCTGAGCCAGGATCAAACTCTCCAATAAAGTATTGAAAGAGCGATTCGCTCATTTTGAAACATCTGACGAGAATTTGCATTCTCTTCATTTTGGAACTCGCCAGAAGCGAATTCCCACTCACTCGTTGTTCAGTTTTCAAAGATCAAACTTTTTTGCCGCCGTTCAACTTTGCCTCAGCAGCAACTTTTATAATATATCATATCGGTCCGTTTAATGCAAGCTCTTTTTTTAATTTCTTTTTGAAGCAGAACTCGTATTTCTTGGCCGGAATTAGAATATACCATGAACTCAAAATGAATACAAGCATTAATTTAATTTTAACTTCGGGGCCTCTCATTATTCCGCAAGCCGAAATCCATACCTCGTCCAGAACCGTTCTTCCAGTTCGGTATAATACTCCGGAGAGACGACTGGGCGGGCTCCGCGCAAAATTTCCCGGAGATAGTGCCCCGGCGGAGGCATCTCTGAATTTTTGTCCACAACCACGAACGTTACCGCATCCTGCACGCTTCCGTCTTCGCACTGAACAGGCAGAACCGCTGGACGATACATCCCGCTATCTACACCTTCCCTGAGATATAGGTACTCATCAAGACATTCCGTTGGTATCCGGTAAAGCTTCCCCTCCGTTTTGCCCCCGGTTTCAACGAGATCGGCCCGCCCGCCGTCCTTGGCCCTATACGTAAATAGAAGATTGAATCCGTCCGCTGCCGCACGCCCCTTCACATCCTCAAACCATCCTGCAGCTCCTGCGAGTGTGATTCTTTCCAAGTCCATGCAGCTTCCATAGGCAAAATAAAGCACATGCGAACTCCGCCTCAGCAGATGCAGTTTCCAGTCTCCACCGGCAATCACGTCCTGCCCCCGCTCCAGGTATACATACACCCAGGCTTCCTGCTGTCCGCTGTCCGTCGTCACAACCGCTCTGATCCGCTCATATTCATTCGCCGGATTTCCCTGGCCGTAATAATCCTCCAGTTCATCCAGCCGGGCCAGCACTTCCGGTGGCATTTCATACAGCTCGCCTGCCACCACGCCGGAGCCTTCCTGCACCATAGCCGGATAGCCCTGCCGCGTATCCATTAAAACGCCCTTGCTTTGCGCCATCAACGCAATCGGCCGGGCGTTGCACAATAGATGATGATTTTCCTCACCCTGCCGCAATGTTCCGTATACAAAAACAAGTTCCATGTCGTGTTTTCCCTTCTTATCAGGATGTAGACTTACTTTTCACTCTATCATACCACTTACTATGAAGAGATTTAAAAGGACAGTAAATGGCCTAACCGGATGCTTTAGAGCACATGGATTACAAGTAAACGGGTTACATTAATACCATGCTTATCGCCTAAAGGAGGAGAACCATGGACAGTACCCATGAATTTGTAGAAAAATTGCACGACACTCAGAAAAAGGACGAAAAAAACAAGCACCGTGCAAAAGGCAATCAAGGCAGCAAGCTCCCTAACAAGCAGCACAGCACGAACAAATAGCATGCGCTATGGCTGTAGCGTTAGCGAATGGTAATGGACCTTACGCAAAAAAGCGCCCCGAGCTTATGATGACCGGGGCGCTTTTGCATTATATGAAGATAAGCCCTACTAAGCATCATATTCTCCCGAAACAAACTCGTTCTCCGAAATCACCTTGAACCCTTCCCGTCTCAGCAAAGCCGCCGTTACGCCTTCTCCGGGGATTTTATTGCCCGCAAACCGGCCGTCATAAATCATGTTACTACCGCAAGAGGGGCTGTTTTCTTTTAGAACGATGAGCGAAGCATGGTGCTCCCGCGCCGTTTCGAGAGCTTTAAAGGCCCCCGCGATAAAAAGCCCGGTAACATCCTTGCCAGACCGGTCAATGACCTTGGCCTTTCCGGTTAAAACGTCTTCTCCTGTTCCAAAGGCAATCTCGGCCGGCTCGCGCGGCGTAGGACAGCCGCCGAACACTTCGGGGCAGACAAGCACGGCCTTGTTCTCACGGGCCAATTGTTGTATTTTCTCCTGCACATTATGTGAGCCGTCATACCTGCACTCGACACCGGCAAGGCAAGAGCTGACGAGAATCATGGCTGTTTCCTCCTTTGCTGGAGATGTCTTAGATAACAAAAAAGAGCAGATCCCCAACCTTGCTGCGGGCTGGAGCTGCTCTCTGGCTTCAGGCTCGTCCCTGTTTCAGGACTGTACTGTTATTTTACCGAAGACCATTTGCTTTCCAGCCACTTGTCGAAGTCTTCGCCTTTTTCGCCTTCATAAGCGTCATACACGTCGATTCTCATCTTCTTCAGCTTCTCTTTGAACTCTTCATACGTATGTTCCCGGGGAAGGCTTTTCTTGATTCGCAGCAGAATTTTGGACAAGCCTTTGAACAGCTCGGGCTTGTCCTTGGAAGGCGCCGCCACACTCTCTCCGAATGCTTCAAGCTTCCGGTAAGCCGCTTCCTGCACGGTGTACACCAGATCGCTTTCCACCAGACGCGTCAGGATGTCGATAACTTGTCTGTGGGGGTAATTTCCCAGCTCCTCGACCGCGGCAAGACGGGCTTTCCAATCCGCGGAACGTCCTGCAGCCTTTTTCAATTCCGCATAATTCTCAGGCAGTCCATTGCTCGTTTCTTCGGTGCTTATTTCCTCAACGTTCATTTCTTCATTATTCAAACGGCACAATCCCCTTCTGTGATCAATCTTGTGATAGGGATATTTTAGCTTAGTCCGGGGCTGGACTCAACATTCCCCTGGAAAAGAGCGGCAGACCCATATTAAATTCCTCTAATTTCTTAGCTCTCTTGATCTGCATTCGTACTCTTTGGAAAATAGCTTCCACATCCCAGCCCCTATCCGGATTTTTTGTAATAGGCATCCAATCCCGCTTTAATCCCTTTCACAATCTTGTCCTGATACTCAGGCATACTTAGCAGCCGGTCTTCCTTCCGGTTTGTCATGAAGCCCATTTCGATCAGCACCGAGGGGACCTTCGACCAGTTGAAGCCCGTCAGATCGTCACGGGGTTTTAGCCCCTGGGACTTCGCGCCGGTTTCTCTCAGAATCGCCTCCGACAGAACTTTGGCAGCGGCCAGGCTCTCCTGGGTAATGTCTTTGGTGTACCGGCTTTTTGCGGAAGGGTAGAGAAACGACATACCTTGTACACCGCTGCTGTCGCTTCCGTCGGCATGGATTCTCAATATGAGATCGGAGTCTGCTTTATTGCACTGGATGGCCCGCTCGCGATTCGAAATGTTCACCTCGTTGCTTCGTCGGATCATTTCGACTTTGTAATCATTGTCCAGCGCTTTCTCCAGTTTCAGCGCCACTTCCAGCGTCAACTTGTATTCCGGTTTGCCGGTAGCCACTCCCCGGGTGCCGCTGGATACTTTCGGTTTCATTGCCTTGCTTCCCGGAGCGACTGGCTCCTTGTCATTGTTGCCTTTGCCCTGGTGGCCCGCGTCGATGCAAATGATCGGCTTGTCGGCGGCGGAGGACGCCGTATTGCCGGCAGATGCGATGATTTCAGGCGACTCTGTCCGGAATGCAGTGCCCTTGGGTGCCATATCAGCACCCGCCGTGTTATCGAGGACCCCAGTCACCGAATCTGCGGTGTCAGACTCGGCTATGTCCCCTGGCGGCGCGGCCCCGGTTGATAGGGGCGAAGCATTCTCTTCCGTCAGCGCGGCAGCAGCGCCCGTTTCTCTTTCGCCGGACGGCTGGCCGGCTGCAGGCGCACAGCCCGTACATACAAGAGTCAAGCATATGGCCAATATCACGCTCAATCTTCGCATAGTGAACTCCTATTCGTTCAGTTCGGCCAAGGGTTGCCGCTGTATAATTTCTTCACGCCATTGTCGGAGCATAACGATCCTGGATCAGAACGATCTTAGTAAATCGAACATTCCTCCCGTCCGAAATTGCTCACCTGCCACTTATCGGACAGACTGTCCCACACAAGCGTATACGTGTTCAGATCAGCCTCGTGTACCTGTTTGTTATTCATCAGTACCGGAAACAGCTTGAAAAATTTAATTTTGTAAGAACCGTTCTGCAATTGGTCGATAGATTCCACCCGGTAATTCTCCAGCGGATCAATGATTTTGGGCTTACCCTGGTTACTGGCTTTAACATAGTCGATTTCAATGCGGTTTCTAAGGTTAGTGTAAAATTCAGAGTCTTCATCCACATTGTCTCCCACCACGCCGAAGTCCAATGTATTGACCGCCTGCGCATAATTGACCTGATACTCGAACAGACCGTTCTGTACATCAACGGAATTCTTGTCCAGCTTCCGCTCATACGTCAGCTCTCTCGTCTGCGCCTGGTTCCGGGGAGAATTCAAATTCATGGCAAAAGAAAACGGTTGACCGGGCGCAATCTTTTGACGTGGAGTATAAGTGAGCTTGTACTGCTTGACGTATCTTTGAAAGACTGTGTCGTAAATGCGGTGCAGTTCGGTTTCCAGGTCGTCGTCGGTGCTGAGATAAAAGGACTGGCCACCCGTTTCCTGGGCGATATATTTCAGGCTTTGGTCGTCCTCGCTGCCGAACCCGACGGTATAAATCGGAATGCCAAGCTGTCTGGACAGATCGACAACCGACTGCAGAGACGAACCGTAATTAGAGTCCTTGCCGTCTGTAAACGCAATGATATATTTCGGTCCCTGCTGCTCATTGGTATCGTATAGAGCCTTGGTCAAGGAGTCAAACAGTGCGGTTCTCCCGCCATCCGAAGCCAGTCCGGAAAGATATTGACTGACCCCAGTCCGATCGGATGTAAAAGTTATGTCGGCAACGGCAGGCACATAGTCGGAAAAAGTCAAGACCTCGAACCGCCCCTTGGCGCTTGAAGGGATGCCGTCAATAAACTGAACTGCGGCCTGCCGCACGAGATCCATCTTCGACTCAGACACGTTCATATTCGGCGGGTCCTGCATACTGCCGCTCTTGTCGAGGACAAGGTTAACGCTGACCGTGTCACTCTCCTCTACCAGAGAAAGCTTCTCCACCGGCAGACCGTTAATGGTGACCATGTCCTTGGCAAGCTGCATCGGCTGTATTTCCTGTTTGAATTCCGGATCAGCAAAGAGTGAAAAATATACATCTACTCCGCCATTCTCGTAACGCGCAGAGTCGACCTGGTTCACCTTAATGTACGCCGGATCGGCTGGAAAAACCACTGGAGAAGGTGATTGCTTGGGCGAAGCGGCAGGGGCTGCCGCCATGGCCGGAGCCGTGGGTGGCTTGCCTCCGTCCGATGCTTCCGGGGTGGCCTGTGCGCTCTGCTCGCTACCGCTTCCGGCGCCGTTGTCCCTCGTCCCCCACATAAAGGCGCCTCCGGCAATCAATAGCACCGCAACGGCTGCGATAACCGGCAGCCGCCAGGACCGCCGACGCCGCGTCCGCACAAGAGTCTCCATCGGCGGTGCCGCACCGGGAAATCCACTGCCGGATGACGCCAGATTGAATTCGGATGGCTTGGCTTCGGTTGCGGCCATTCCTGTTGTTATGCCATCCGGCTGCGAACCCGCAGTCCGGTTATCTTCATCTGGCGGTGCCGATCCGCGCGTGAGCGCACTGCCGCATTTTTTACAGTAACGGCCTTTAGGTCCCGCTTCCGTTCCACATTGACTACAAAACATATTCTCCCGCCTTTACTCTTTATCTTGAATAACGGATTGGTTTGATTTCAATTTGTTCCGGCTTGCTTTTGTCGTACGAAGTAATAGCAGCACAGAAGCAGCAAAATCGAAATAACGAAGCTTGCAAAAAAGATCGGCACCGCTCGAAAGCCCACAAAAAAGGTTCCACCCTCCCAATAGTCCGACAGCGACTCCCCCTGTACCGAAAACCCGAAGGCGGATATTCTAGCGATGACTGCCATGACCACTCCATAGGCCAGACTGAAAACCGTAATGGAACGCAGGTCGTTGAGGTTACTGGCTCTATTCCGAGTAAAACCGATGCCCACCCATATCAAAATGATTAAAGCAAGGATCAGTCCGCTATAAACATAGCCGTCTATAAAATGCATTGACAAATAATCGCTGGAAACGGGCATGCCGGTTCCGTCCTCCGAATCACGGCCCCACAATATCGAATAGCGCATCTGCTCGCCGTCTCCTCCGAAATGCAGCGTGCCCAAATGGGCAAAATTCCAGAAATACGTTCCAAGCTGCGGCGCAATCAGAAGGATTAGGCGAAAAGGAAACTGCCTGCCGAATTTCACACCTACAATTACAACTGCCAGTATAGAAAGGACAAATATACCGAGCGCGGCTGTACGGATGGCTTGCTCAACTGCACTTTTCCTGAAGAACCCGCTTCGATCGTTGTGTATAAGAGCATATAATCGGTATCCCGCCCAGCTGAACAGAAAGCCGAATATCCAGCCAAAAATGAACGCTTCCCAGGACGAAAAGGAATAATTAATGCGCCCCGACAAAGCCGACGAAAATAAATCCAGGCTGATCTCCCGGGAGAAGCCGGCAAATGCGGAGACGGCCAGCAGAAACAAGCCGTAGTATAAGCCGATGGCTAGCGAAACGGAAAGACCGGCGCGTTCATCGGATAACCTGTATCTGCGGGCGGATATATAGCCGCCGATGACAAGAGCCGCCAGCGGGACAATAAGCAGGGCAATAAGACCCGCGAAGATTTCCACACTGCCTCCCGCCGCATCAGAGTCTCCTCCCGTTATGAGCAGACGGGAATGCACCAAATTCACCGCCATAACAGCTTCCGGCACACCGATCAATTTAAAATCGCTGTCCGCGCCATATTGATTCATGAGCTCCTGAATAGGCAACTCCTGCCCCATCAGATCGGGCACTTGCTTGTTAAGGGTATAGCTGATCAGCAGGCAAAGAAGCAGTACACCGACAATCGCCACGATACCGCCCAGAGCTCCTCTTATTAAGGATGTCTTGTAATCGAAGGCCAGCGCTGCTTCGGCCGGTTTTCGGCCGACGGCAATTCCCGGCCTCCTGCCTATGACAGCCGCCGGTCTTACCATGATTTCGTTCCCCGCCTCTTCGCCGCAGATTATGCAGTAACCGGCATGCTTTGCCATGCCGGCTCCACAGGCCGAACAAAATTGGGCATCCGCCGGTTGAAGCGAGACTTCCCCCAAGTCGGTTCCCAGTTCCACTCCGTCATTGACGCAGTAGACGGCATAGTCGAAATTGTTAGTTCCGCATCTGGAACAGTACAAGGCTAGCACCCCTCTCGCGATTTAAAATGGGCCGCTGCGCCGCAGCAAGGACAGTAAGCCGCCTCCTGCGGAATTTCGGCCTCGCATGACGCACATGAAGTTTTGAGCTGAACTGTGATCGATTCCAGCTCTGCGTTCTTCCGTCCGCAAGCGGTGCAGAAAGGCTGGTCCTTCGGCAAAAAGGTTCCGCAGCCACATTTAACGCCACCAGGGAGCGGAGTATTCAATTCCTTGATGACCTTCAATGCCTCATAAATAATCTTATCCTGCGCAGTGAGCGGCTGGACGGTCTGAAGCAGTTCTTCGTTCTGAATCCGCCCTTCCCGGATCATTCGATAGACCTGTTTCCCCAACTCCAGATAAATTTTCGTTTTTTGCTGTGAAGCCTCCTTGATCTGCCGTTTCAGTTCAGCTGTCTCCTGCATATTCTGAAGCTTCTTTTTCCCCTGTTGGATACCTCCTTTGACTGTATTGAATCCTTCTTCGAATTTTGCTTGTACTTCCGGCATGACCAATCCCTCCTTGGCTTACACTCTTTCAACTGCCTTCTAAATTTTCAGCGTCCGCTCCGCCCATGATCCATTCTTTCTAGTCCATCAGGATCAGATTATGTATTTACAATGCTGCTATTTTCACAATGTACACAAGCAATTCAACAAATTCCATTAAATTCCTCACCCTGAGTCGCATTAATTATCGGCCCGATCGAGGCAATGGCAAATAACCGCTATCCGTAAGGGAGAGCGGTTGACTTAAAAGTTCACTATAATTGAGCATTCACACCTCTTAATCGGCAGCACGCACTATCGATACGGGCGCCGATCCCTCTGCTACCCCTTTTTCCGGGACGGCTTTATGCTCAAGATTCGGAATGATTCTCGAAGAAATAAAGGCGACTATGGGCACGGTTAAGACTACGCCGAAACAGCCGGTAAGTCCCAATAAAGCCTCTATCGTGACCATGTTCATGTTGACCAGTTGGGTAAAAGGAAGCTTGACCGCATAGAGAACCATAAGCGAGGCGAGCGCGGAGCCGGTAAAGGCCAGAATCAGCGTGTTCGCCATAGTCCCCATAATATCCCGGCCGACATTGACGCCGGATTTGAACAACTCTTTTCGGCTGAGATTCGGATTGTTCAAATAGATCTCATGCACCGTTGAGGCGATGGAAATGCCGATATCCATGATGGCCCCAAGGGAGGACAGCAGGATTCCGGCGAACAGCAACCCTTTAAGCTGCATCCCGGTCTGATCGGCGACGACAATCAGGACTTCGACCTGATCCGTGTTATAGCCTGAGATATGAAGCAAATTCCCTGAAATATAGGCAATAACCCCGGAAAGAGCCACTCCAATACCCGTGCCGACAATCGCTGCGGCGGTCTTGGAGCTCCAGCCGTTAAGCAGCAGGAGGGTGACACAGGTAATAAGGATGACAACCAGAACAGAAGCGAGAATCGGAGAATAGCCTCTGTATAACATAGGGATAAACAAATAAACAATACAGGCAAAAGTAAAGACGATGCCGAATACCGACTTCAGGCCCTTTTTTCCGCCGATCCACCACAGCAGTCCGAAAAACAGCAGCGCCATCGCATACAAAATCGGAGCTCTGTGATAACTGTATACCGTTACCAAATAGTTATTCGCATTGGCCGAATCAATATTTACGATAAGGGTCTGCCCTTGTTTGGCAACCACGTTTAAATAAGCGCTGACGTTGTTGGTGACGGTAAGGACTTCGCCCTTATGTTCGCCGGAAAGAATTTTCAGCTCAAGTTCCTGTGAGCCGTGATATAAATCCCCCCGCTGCTCATCCCTTTGCAGATCCTCGCTGATTACTTTCAGCACTTTGGCTTTTTCATATTTTTGGGATGTCGTCGTTCCCTGATCGTTATACTTGGGCTCGGGAGCTTGATTGAACAAATATATAGCTATCGAGATAATTAGAAGTAAAGTGGTAAAAAGCAAAGTGTTCCTGTTAATGAAAGCAGGCATCTTATTCCCTCCACAGATGATAGATTTATGCAAAATGCCCGGTTAAAAAAAGAGCCGCTGCGCCAGCCAGATCCCGCCGAGCAACAGCGCAATGCCGGAGCCTGCGAATACCGCGCCTCTGGAGAACCTCCAGCGGTGCAGCAGAACAAGCAGCGGGAGCAAAAGGGCGATCAGCGCCACCTGGACGGTTTCGATTCCGAGATTAAAGCTAATTAAGGCCGCCGCCAGCTGGCTTTTGGGCAGATTCATGGATTTCAAAATATCGGCAAAGCCCATGCCGTGGATCAAGCCGAATACAAAAGTGAGCATCCATCGGCGGCTGACCTCCCTTCGAATCATGTTGTCCACCGCGACGAAACAGATGCTGAGCGCGATCCCCGGCTCCACAATCCCGGAAGGAACATCGATAATGCCCAGCACGGTCAAGGTCAGGGTAATGCTGTGGGCGACGGTAAAAGCTGTAATCATCGCGGCATACTGCCTGAAGCTCTGCTTGGCGATAAGCAGCGAGAACAAAAACAGCAGATGGTCGTACCCCGTTAAAATATGGTTAATGCCAAGCTTGAAAAAGGAGTACCAGCCTGAGAGGTTTTCCGAAGTGCCGTCGGAACCGCCATGCACCTGTCCGGCTTGCCCGCCGCCGCTTTGCGGGGCTTGGCCTTTCCCCGACAGACCGGCATAGTCGTTCTCTGTCAGCTGCATCGTCCATATCCGGTGCTTCCCGGATAAAGCCTCCGTGCTGGTGCGGCCGCCATAATGAACCGTAAGCAGATTAACATAATTGGTCGCTTTGTCTTGTTCATACAGGTTGTCCGCCAGTGAAATCGCCGCGGAGGAAGAGACGGCTGGATAGGATACTTTCAGCTCGGCCTTTTCTGTGTTCCCTTGCTTACTTAGGGCAAATCTCCCCAGCCGGGTCCATTCGTAAGGTTTATTGTTTATTTCCAATTGTATATTTTCTTTGAGCAGGACCAGAAGCCGTTCCTTGATTCCGTCGAACTCCTTGGGCGAAAGCACACCGTCCTTATTGGTATCTCCGCCGGTTAGTTCAATTACGGACAACTGGTCCAGCGCATAAGTCATTTCCGTGGCCGATTGAGTCAAAGTTAGCGTAGTATAGCCGGCGCTATAAGCATGAGCGTCCGCTTTTTGTTGAAGCGGCATCACAAGCAGCGCCAAAGCGGATACCAGGCAAAGGGAATATCGAAGCCAAGCGCGGCATCGAATCACATTGCGAATATGAGGCATTGTCTTTCCTCCCAAAAAGAAACGGCACGCCATCTCTTAAAGACGGCATTCGTTACTCGTAGAAAAATAAGGACGCTTATAAGTGCGCGGCTTATACATGCTTGCAATTGGAAAATATAACAAGAATGCCGCTCGTTAAGAACGGCATTCCCGTTGCTCTTACTCTTACAGTTTCAGCAGATTATAGATCGCCACAGCCGCCTCCGCGCGGGTTGTAATGCCGCGAGGCTGGAACGTGTTCTCTTCGCGTCCGCCAACAAGATCAAGGGCAGCCGCTTGTTTGACATAGGACAAGGCCCACGATGAGATTTTGGATTCATCCTTGAATGATGCCGCAGGATTCGTAGAAGCTGCGCCGTGCTGCTTCGCATATCCGCGCATAAGCATAGTAACCATTTCCTCGCGGGTGATATTGGATTTGGCTCCGAAAGTCGCGGAGCTGTTCCCCTTAACGATTCCCGCTTTTACGGCCGCCGCAACCGAATCGGCATACCAGTCTCCGGCTTTCACATCTTTAAAAGCCACATCGCCTGTTCCCGTAAGCTGGAGGGCTCTGACCAGCATGGCCGTAAATTCGGCGCGAGTTACGCTGCGTTTAGGTTCGAAAGCACTGCTGCTTGTACCGTTCAGAATCTGCTTGGAGACCAGATCTTGAATGGCCGAAGCCGCCCAATATCCTGATGGAACATCGGTAAACGATGGTGCAGCCGCGGTTCCGCCATTGCTGCCGCTTGCTGCAGATGCGCTGGAAGCGGACGGACTCGGTGCGGCAGTGTCGGCCGGCGCCGCCACGCCTGTGCCGACTGGTGTCCCCGGGCCTGCTGGCGTGCCCGGCGAGACGCTCGAACCTGCGGGAGGCACCGGCACATTGGCAGTAACCTCGGCCGTGCCGTTTTCTATGACGGAAGCCGCTGTTCTGTGTTTATTTTGCGTAGTCAGCACAGAGCTTGTAAGTTGAACGCTTGTGGTTACCGAACTTTGCTTGGTGGCCTTAAGCTCGAAGGTCAGCTTAATAGCATCCTTATACGTTCCATACACATAGGACCGGATCGGAGCCGCAAGATTTGCGCTTACTTTTACTTCTCCCCCGTTATCCGTATAAGTAAAGGTTCCGCTATCCGGGGTTACCAGTTCCACCTTTTTAAGGCTGATCTTTGAGGTGTCGTACTTAAACGTCGTATCCAGTTTTTGCACCGCATTGGCGTTCTTGATCGCGTAATAATATTCAATGCCCGACGCTGTGTAGTCCAGTTTTGCTTGCTTGGTATAAATTTTTACGGGTTCAGCATCCTTAACCAGTCCGTAGCTGTCGAGCTTCTGCAGCGTATCCGAACGGTAGGTATTCACCGAAATGCTGTTAGGGGTAACGTTGATAGTCGAGAAGGTCGGTGTATGGAGCTGGCTTCTGACCTCGGAGTAAATTTCGGGAATCGCCTGCAGTTCATAGTATTTGCTTCCGCTCGCGGAGTTAGCGGTGACGTAAGTGTTGCCGGCAGGATTTACGTCTCTTCCCTGTCCGTCCACAAGCTGTCTGCCCTGCACGTTATCACCGTTCATCACATAGGTTCTGACATAGGAATGGTCATGGCCCATGAAGATCATGTCTACATCCAGCTTGTCGAAGAAAGGAAACAGGGCTTGTCTGAGACCGGTAATCTTGACTTCCGTGGAGTGAGGACCGGCGCCGTAAATATCATGATGGAAAGTAACGATTCTCCACTTCGTGTTCGGAACCTTCGCGACGGTCTCTTCCATAAACTGACCATGCTCAGCGCCGTTCAAATTGTTAGTGTTCAGCACCATGAACAGCGTGTCGCCGTAAGTATAATAGTAGTCGCCGCTGGCGTTGGTGCTGCCAAGAGTCGATTCGTTAGGCACGTTATAATGATATTTATAGTTCACACTGGTGTCGTGGTTGCCGACAACCGTCGCCACAGGCAGATTTCTCAGCACGTCAGGACTTTCAAAAGCGTCATATTCCGTTTCGCTGGTGCTATGCTCGACCTGGTCGCCCGCGGACATAATAAAGCTGAAAGCCGGGAAATTTCCGACTGCCTGATTCAGCGTTTTGGTCCAGCCGTAAGTATCATTCGTCACACTGCCGGAAGAACCGATCTGGGGGTCGCCGACAAACATCAAGGAGTAATTATAAGGATCTTGAGTGGCAAAATCGTAGGTCGGGCTCCAATGCCCGCTGGTACCGTCACCCACGCGGTATACATATTGGGTCTTCGGAGCAAGGCCCGTGGCCGTAACCTTGTTGGAGTAGTAAACTACCTCCGTAACCGTTGCGGCTTGAGAAGCTGTACCTGTGAAAGACATTACTTTGGAGCCCGTTGGGAAGACGCTGCCCGTCATATCGGATCTTTTTACCATCTGAACAATACTGGCTGCCGGTTCCCCGGGTGTGTACCATGTAAAATTCAATTGGCTCTCCTCTGCCCCGGGATTAAGCGCAATATCCTTGACGGCATAAGGAACTGCAGCCTTCACGACACTTACCGGACTAAGATTCGCATTGATGCCGGGAAGCTTCGAAGGAAGCACGCTCAGAACCAGCAGTGCCGACAATGTCAAAATGCATGCACTATACAGCCGCCGCTGCTCCTTACTGAATTTCTTCAACAATTAAAACACCCCTTACCTAAGATTTGTCCACGCTTGTACCAATATAGTCCTCATTTGTTAACGGAAATGCCGGGAAAGATTATCCATGTATAAATATGTAAGATGCACAAAACGTCTCAAGGGCAAAGCGGATCCTAACGTCAGACATAGGCCTTTACTGGGAGGTTTTTAATTTTAATTTAGAAGCTTTTTATTAGGAACACAATGAGGCCGAACAAGCCTGCCGCCGCCTGAAGCGCGGGAACCGACCGTCCGATTGAGCGCAACAGCAGAATTGCGGCATACCAAACCGCGGCAGCGATAACCAAACCGGCTTCGACGCCGGCAATAAAGGCAATCCACGAAGCGGCAAAATAGCCATCCTCCGCCCGGAGTCCGTATAATGCTTCGGCGAACCCGAATCCGTGCAATAGGCCGAATAATCCGGCAAGCCCGATCAGGAACTTAAAGTTGCTCCGGTTCGGCAAAAGAATCAAGGCGGCGCAAATCAAACTCAGCGGAAGAATGGACGCGGTAAAAGAAGCAGGCATATCCGCGATATTCAGAGCGGCTAGGGTCAGGGACAATGAAATTGCTCCCGCGAATACGGCAGCCGCCGCAAGACTTTGCTTCAACGAGCGGCACCCTGTCAGCAGGAGCATAATAAACAGAAGAGACTCAATTCCCTTAAATAAACGCCCGATTCCAAGCTGAACAAAATGGCTGGCCGTATCGTTCAGACTCGCACCGCCCACATGAATATCCCTAAGTTCGTTCACAATTACGGCCTCTTTCTTCAAATCGCCCAGATTGACCGTTACATAATTGATATGCCATTGATCGCTGTCGAAAACGAGGTCGTAATGAAATAGGAGACTTCTTGGAACTCTATCGGCCGGATACGTCAATACAGCTTCCGCAAACGGCTGGAGCTCGTTTTCTTTTTGAATGACGCGGAGATCGGTCAGCTTTCCTGTCAGCGGCAGAGAATCCGCATATAGGCTTGTATGTGACAGCAGGTAATGCTCCACATCCCCCTTGCTCCCGGTGACGAACCGTTCCAGCACCTCGGGAGTAGACAATCCTATGTCCGGATCATTCGGGGCCGCCGCCGCTCTCAGATCGTACATATCAATCTGCAGCACATACTTAATAAATCCATCGCCCGCCGAAATATCCGAATAGGCCAGACTATTGTTTCCATGGGCCAATGAAACCGGCGCCCCTGACGCAAGCATGAAACCCAGCATTGAAAAAAATACAGCCAACCGTCTGCTCCATTTCCAAACCACTTCCCCATCCTCCTAAACCGCCGCCTGCCGTTCTTGGCAGCATCAAATACTTCCAGCATAAACCTGGGAAATGATAGGAACGTAAAAATAAAGGGGGCTTTATGTAAAACGGGGGAGTTAGATATTGCTCGCTCTTTCGGATCAAAGCAAAAAAGGGCGGCCGCCCCTTATGGGACAGCCACCCGTTCATGTATAGCCATTCATTTCCCGTATAACTGTTGCCTCAACCCTATCGTACCTCCACCTTAGCCTTCCGGTAAATCAGCGCCCCGAGGGAGAACGCCGCCGCGCCCCACAGGGTGAGGATGCCGATGCCGCTCCAGAACGCGGCGTTGAAGAGGCCGGAACCATACACCATGCCGTCCCGCATCCCTTCCACGAAATAGGTCAGCGGCAGCACCCGGGTGACTGGTTTCAGCCAGTCGGGCAAGGTGCTGGTGGCGAAGAAGACTCCGCTGATGAACATCATCAGGAAGCTGGTGATGTTCGCCACACCCATGTAGGACTCCAGGGATTTGCTGAAGGAAGAAATCAGATAGCCGAGGGCGTTGAAGGCCAGAACCCCGATGAAAAAGGCGATTATCAGTACCGGCAGATTAAGGTTCAGGTTCGCGCCGAAGCCGAAGACGCCGATGACGGTCAGCAGGACAATCTGCACGAAGCTGAGCACGAAACGGACCATCATGCCTCCAAGGCCATACAGCCCCATCCGCATCGGGGTCATGCGCAGCCGCTTGAGCAGGCCGGACCTGCGGATCTCGACCATGTCGACCATCCCGAACAGTCCGGCCTGGGCGATGGACAGGGAGATCATGCCGGTTAGAAGGAATTCGGCGCTGCTGATGTCCTTGCTGCCGCTGGACACCGACGACGTCTGCAGCCGGTAAGCCGGTTCGATTCCCGCCGCCGCAAAGCTGGCTTCCTGGACGTACCGGTCCAGAATGCCCCGGATTGCCTGGGTGGTGGCGTTGCTCTCATTCTCGGCATTGACGATCAGGCGGATGTCGCCGCCGTTCCCGTTCTCCGGCAGAACGATGGCCGCGTCCACATCCTTGCCTTTCACCCATGAATCGGCCTGGTCGCTATCGACGGCCTGCTCCGACTTCCACTCGAAGACCGGAATCTTCCGCAGACCGGCCTCCAGAGAATCGCTGGCCGTGCTAGACGTCGGCTTAACCAGCGCCACCTTCGCCTTGAAGTCTCCGCCGTCCCCTCCTCCGCCGAAAATAACCATAAACAGCACCATGAGAATAACCGGGAAAAATAAATTCCAGAACCAGACCGCCTTCTCCCGGAACATCGTCTTCAATTGAGCAATAAATAATTTCTTGAGCTGGGTGCCTGCGTTCATGATCAATCCCTCCATTCCTTGCCCGTGAAGGCAATAAAGACATCTTCAAGGCTCATTTCGCGAATGGATACATGCTCGACCCGGTAACCATGCTCCTTGGTGAATCCAAGCAGTCCATATAACGCCTGCTCCGGTTCAGGCGACCAGAGGGTCAGGTTCGCACTGTCCCGTTCCATCCTCACAATCTCTTGACGGTCCCGGAGCGCTTGCTCGGTCCGCGCAGCCGCATCTTCCCCATCGAAAAAAGACAGCCGCACTTCCCGCTCCCGCGTCAGCTTGCCGATTAGAGCCGCCGGCGTGTCGAGACTGATGACCGTGCCCTGATCGACGATGCAGACGCGGTCGCTCAGTTTTTCCGCCTCTTCCATGTAGTGGGTCGTCAAAATGATAGTTGCGCCAAGCTGCTTTAGTTGAAGAATAATATCCCAAATGTTGCGGCGCGCTTGGGGATCGAGTCCCGTAGTCGGCTCATCGAGAAAAATCACCTGCGGGTCGTTGATCATCGCAAGACCGATGGCCAAACGCTGACGCTGCCCGCCGGACAACGATTTAACCCGCTTGTTCCGGTGCTCGGTCAGATTAATCATTTCCAGCACCTCTGCAGTCGATTTGCGCTTAGGGTAAAATGAAGCGAATAAGTCCAGATTCTCCTCGGCGGTAAGCAGATCGAACAAGGCGCTCGACTGGGGCTGTACGCCGATCCGCGTCTTGATCTCGCTTTCGTCCTTGCCCCAGGACAATCCCGCAATGGTAATACTGCCGATATCCGGCGGCTGCAAGCCTTCGATCATCTCCAGGGTTGTCGTCTTGCCCGCTCCGTTCGGTCCGATAATCGTAAAGACTTCTCCCGCTTCCACCGTGAAGCTGATGTCTTGAACAGCCTTGACGTCACCAAAATATTTTCTCAAGTTTTTAACCTCAAGGATCGTCAATGGTACCCCTCCCATATATCCGTTTCTGCAATTCAGCTCTATTATAATCCGAAGGCCGAAATGGCCCAAACCGTCCGCAAGCCGATTTCGGACTCGGTCCAGGGATGTAGGCAAAAAAATAACCCGCTCCAGCCTATGGGTCGAATACGGGTTATAGAACTATAGGTTTCTCAGAAGGCGCACGGTCATTTCTCCTCGCCGAATGTTTTTCTCCATGTCCATAAAAAGGGCCGCAAAGCGAAGTAAAGAAAGTGCAGGCGCCTCGGCAGCGGCAGCGTCTTCGCATCCGCCGCATACGGATGCAGAAATCCGAGCGCGTAGAGGAGCTGCTGCCCCCGCGATAAAATCGCCGGCTGATAATATTTGAAATGCCGCTCTACTTCAGGCGGCAGCGGCGGATTATGCAGATTGACCATTCGCCCCACGTAGAACATGGCAAGCCGGGCCAGACGGCGGGCTTTCGGCCTCTCCGCCAAGCGGGACAGGCCGGGATCAATCGGCGCCTTCAATAAATCGGCGGCCAACAGAAGGGCCTGTCCTCCGACATCTTCATAGCCGTAGCGATGAAGAAGCCGGGTCAATATGCCGGGGTCCGGCTGCTGCAGCAGCAGCTGCTTGATATCCAGCAGCCATCTCAATCTGGACCAGCCGTGCCTGGCTCCGTGCGCGGACAAGAACAGAACCAAATCCTCCGGTCCCAAATAATGAATATTCCGGCCCAGGAGATTGCTGGTCCTCCTCCGCTCCCACAGTTCATCGAAGTCCGGCTCCCTGGAAGGCGCCGGACTCAACCTCCAGTGGACCTCGGCCTTAATATTGTTGCCGGGGTGGTGGAACGTCTTATGATGCTGCCTCCATTTCCAGTCTCCCAGAATAGCCTCGAATTCTTCTTCCTCTACATAGCCGAGCCTGACTAGCAGGGCTTCCGCTTCGGCCAGCTTGCCTAAGGGCACGATAAAATCGAGATCGCGGGATGTGCGGAGCGAGATATCGCCGTACAAATCCTGCGCCAGCACCGGACCTTTCAGAAACAGAGCGCGGATGCCCGCGCCTACAAGCTCATCGCCGAGCCTGCCCATTTCGCCGCTGAGGTGGAGCATCTGAACGGTATTTTTACAGTATTCTTGTTTCAGCCATTGGATGAGCTCTGAAGGAATCGGCCCTTCATGCATGCGGCTAAGCTTCGGATACAGGAAAGGATATACGCGATGATGCATGGCAAGCTGCATAAACTGTTTCCAATCGACGTCCGCGAACATCTCAGGCTGCCGATCTGCCGTCTCATCAACCTTGACCGCGGCAAGCAGCGTAAGTAGAAGCAATAGTTCCGCAGATAAAATCCCTTTATCAAGCGCGTACCGGTCAGCCATAGGGGACTCTCCTTCATACCGCGATGTATTTTGAAGTGAGCGTAACACCGCTGCCAGAAATATGTCAAACTCTTTGCCTCTCTTCGCATTACTTGCCACTGGTTCCGCCTGGTCCAATTCTCATTGCCCCCTTTAATTCTCCCTACTTCGATATCCGTATTCCACGCTAGCTTTCGCTCAAAGGCAGCCTCTAGCCGCAAAAAGTATCTGAGTGATTCCTGATATGAAAACCTGCATTCACACCTTTTAATCAATATTTTGACCATTAAAAATCAAGTAATATGCCGGCGATCAGTCATGCCATCCATCGTTATGCAGCGGTGGGATGAAGGGGGCAGGGGATCGGCTGTTCAGGTGGAGCCTGCGTTTTCCTGCAAACCTGCAGGTTTTTCGGCGTATTTTGCTTAGAAAGAAGGAAATGGTTGCAATAGTGCAGTCATTGGATGCTTAAACGCCGGAATGAGGAGAATGGAAGTGTAATGCATGCATCTTTGCAGGCATTGGTTTTGGTGGAGAAGCTTATGGGGAAAAAAGATGTACACCTGCAGTTATTCTTCGAAACCTTCCGCCGCTGAGACCACTTGCTTTGAGGGGGGGGGGGCTATGTAAAAGCCAAACAACCCGCTGTCGGCTTAAGCGCCTACAGCGGGCTGTTTACTCCTGCATAATATACTTCCCTGTTTTACACCATTATCTTGCAAATATCGTTCGTGAACTCCACCGGATCGCCGACCGGCAGCCCTTCGATAAGCAGCGCCTGGTTGTACAGCAGATTCGTGTAGAGCGCCAGCTTCTCCTTGTCCTTGTTCTGGGCATCCTTCAGGGACTTGAAGACGTCATGGTTAACGTTGATTTCCAGCACCTTGTCGGCCTGGACATCGCCGGCGTTCGGCATCGCCCGGAGCGTTTTTTCCATCTCGATGGTCAGATCGCCTTCAGAGGACAGGCAGACCGGATGGGATTTCAGCCGTTTGGACGCCTTGACGCTCTTGACCTTGCCGCCGAGCACGTCCTTCATCGCTTCGAACAGATCCTTGTTCTCGGTATCGGCGCTTTCCGCCGCTTTCTCCTGTTCTTCCGTATCGATGCCAAGGTCGCCGCTGGAGACGGATTTGAACTCTTTGTCCTTGTAACTCATCAGGATTTTGATAGCGAATTCGTCGATATCGTCGGTAAAATACAAGATTTCGTAGCCTTTATCGGCCACCAGCTCCGTCTGCGGCAGCTTCTCGATCCGTTCGATGGACTCACCTGAAGCGTAGTAGATGTATTTCTGATCCTCGGGCATTCTCGACACGTATTCGTCCAGGCTGACCAGCTTCTTCTCCTTGGAGGAGTGGAACAGCAGAAGATCTTGAAGCGTATCCTTGTTGACGCCGTAATCGTTATAGATGCCGAATTTTAGGCCTCTGCCGAACGCGCCATAGAACTTCTCGTACTTCTCTCTCTCGTCCTTGAGCAGACTTAGCAGAGCGCTCTTGATCTTGTTCTTGATGTTCTTCGCGATCAGGCTGAGCTGGCGGTCATGCTGAAGCAGCTCGCGGGAGATATTCAGCGACAGATCCTCGGAATCGACCATGCCTTTGACGAAGCTGAAATAGTCGGGAAGCAGATCGCCGCATTTGTTCATGATGAGGACGCCATTCGAGTACAGCTCCAGGCCTTTTTCATACTCCTTGGTGTAATAATCGAAAGGCGTATTCTCCGGAATGAACAGGATCGCGTTGTACACCACCGCGCCGTCGGCGCTGATATGGATATGCTTCAACGGCTTATCGAAGCCGTAGCGCTTCTCCTGATAGAAGTTCTCGTAGTCCTCTTCTTTCAGCTCGCTCTTGTTCTTGCGCCAAATCGGGACCATGCTGTTGACGGTCTGCTCTTCCGTGATTTCCTCGTACTCGTTCTCCGCGCCTTCCTTCGGCACACTGCGGGTAACGTCCATCTTGATCGGATAGCGGATAAAATCGGAGTATTTCTTGATGATCGATCTCAGCCGGTACTCTTCCAGATATTCGTCGTAGTTGTCTTCCTCGGTGTTCTCCTTGATCTTCAAAATAATATCGGTGCCGACCGAAGCCTTCTCGCAAGGCTCAATCGTATAGCCATCCGCGCCTTCGGACTCCCATTTGAGAGCCGTATCGCTGCCGAGCGGCCGGCTGATCACCGTAATATTGTCGGCTACCATGAAAGCGGAATAGAAGCCTACCCCGAACTGGCCGATAATATTATGGCCGTCCTTCGCTTCGTTCTCCTTCTTGAAGGCGAGCGAGCCGCTCTTCGCGATAACGCCGAGATTGCTCTCCAGCTCTTCCTGCGTCATGCCGATTCCCGTATCGGAGACGCTCAGGGTGCGGTTCTCTTTGTCGACAGTGATTTTAATGAAATAATCCTCTTTGTTGAACGTGAGCGTATCGTCGGTCAGCGCTTTGTAATAAATCTTGTCGATCGCGTCGCTGGAA
This sequence comes from Paenibacillus rhizophilus, assembly GCF_003854965.1. Taxonomy (GTDB): domain Bacteria; phylum Bacillota; class Bacilli; order Paenibacillales; family Paenibacillaceae; genus Paenibacillus_AQ; species Paenibacillus_AQ rhizophilus. The sequence goes on along the minus strand of NZ_RQPI01000008.1, from coordinate 195,893 downwards.
TTGGAAATGAGCTCGCGGAGAAAAATCTCACGCTGTGTGTAAATCGAGTTGATCATCATCTCCAGCAATCGTTTGGATTCCGCTTGAAACTGCTTTTTGACCATGCCTAGTCTCCTTCCAAGATAAAATACAAATGAATGCATATTTAGCACTCTAACTCTTTGAGTGCTAATCCCTATTTTTATATACCACATTCATATAATGAGGTCAATATCCTAAAGTCGAATCTAAAATTACCCCTGTGGACAGTTGACTTTGGTATAGCTGAATGTTAACTTATTATTATAATAACGTTCTCTATAAAGAACATGAAATCGTATTGAATTCCTTTGATTTATCCTCCCAAATTTCCTATTAAGGAGTGGATTATCAATGATGAAACAGCCAAAGATTTTATCGATAGATACCGTTCTTGTTCAATGCGAAGGCAACATTGTCAGCGATATGGATGGCGAAAAGGTGATGCTCAGCGTACAAAAAGGAAAGTATTTTAACCTGGGACAGGTTGGAGGAGATATTTGGAGCGCAATCAGCACTCCCCGGTCTGTAAAGGAAATTATAGAATCTCTTCAACAAATCTATGAAATTGACGCTGACATTTGCGAGCAGGACGTCATTCCTTTTTTACAGCATCTGCTGAAAGAAGATCTGATCCGTGTGGCTGATGCCGAATGAAGCTCGTAAGCAAACTCCGGTTGTTGTTCACATTGGACAAGACTACCCTTTTGTTTTATTTGGAAGCCTTTGTGCTATTGGGATGGGCGCGCACCCTCCTCTTCTACAAGTTCTCCAAAGTGGCTCCTTCGCTCGGTGAAAGAGGACAGGAGACGGATCGGGACAGCGATTCAGAACATACTCCCTCGATGAGGCATATTGCCAATTCCATTAATACGATCAGCAAATATACACCATGGGACAGCAAATGCCTGGTAAGGGCTATAGCGGGTATGAAAATGCTGGAGAGAAGGGGCATCGGCTGCACCCTTTATTTAGGAACGGCCAAGGACAAGGACGGAAATCTGATAGCCCATGCTTGGCTTCGCAGCGGTCCTTATTATATTTCCGGAGCGGAAGTCATGGATCAGTTTGTTATCGTCGACAAATTCGCCAAATCTGCGGGTACCAGCTAAGTAACGGAGGTCAGCTATGATCGGTAAACGGATACAACAGCTTCGTAAAAAGAAGAACTATTCCCTTACGGAATTGTCCGAAAGAGCCGGAGTTGCCAAATCTTATTTAAGCTCGATCGAACGCGGAATCCAGAAGAATCCCTCCATTCAGTTTCTGGAAAAGGTCGGCTCCGTTCTGGGCATAACCGTAGAAGAATTCCTGCATTCGGATCAGCGGAAGGAAGACGCCGAGCAGACGGATATGGAATGGAACGACTTAATTAAGGAAGCAATGCACTCCGGCATCAGCAAAAGAGAGTTTCGCGACTTCCTGGAGTACAACAAATGGAGGATGGAACGACGGTAGCCAGCGTGAACTTATACATTTTTTTATTTTAAGAAGAAACGGCTTCGCCGTCCTCTGGAAGAGGAAGGCATCTGTTTCTCGTAAAAATATCAGGCTAAGGATAAGCGCTAAGCTTATACTTTCTGATATTTCAAAAAAAGCCTTCTCTCCAGCAATTACGCCTTCGAGACGGCTCTGTTTTACTTCGCTTTTTCCAGTTCACTCTCCGCATAGCCTCCGGGATTCACCGATTGCCACCGCCACGTATCTTCGCACATCTCTTCAATTCCGCGGTTAGCCTGCCATTGCAATTCTTCATTCGCCCTGGACGTATCTGCGTAGCAGACGGCGATATCGCCCGCTCTTCGTTCTGCAACTCGGTAAGGTATGACCTGGCCCGACACCTTCTCGAAGGCCCTCACCATCTCCAGCACGCTTAAGCCCCGGCCCGTTCCCAGATTGTACACATCCACAGAGGCACGTTCCATAATCCGCTCCAGCGCCTTCAAATGGCCCTGCGCCAGATCCACGACATGAATATAATCTCTTACGCCCGTGCCGTCAACTGTCGGATAGTCATCCCCGTATACGCTGAGCGTGGCCAGCTTGCCGACGGCTACCTGGGAGATATAGGGCAGCAAATTGTTCGGAATGCCGTTCGGATTCTCGCCGATCCGCCCGCTCTTGTGGGCTCCTATCGGGTTAAAATAGCGCAGGATCGAAATGGCCCAGCGGGAATCGGACACCGCAACATCGCGCAGAATGTGTTCGATCATTTCTTTGGTGCGTCCATAAGGATTGGTAGCGCCGACAGGAGAATCCTCCGTAATCGGCACAGACTCCGGAGCGCCGTATACGGTCGCCGATGAGCTGAAGACAATGCGGAACACCTCGTATTTCTGCATAACCTTGCACAGCGTCAGGGTGCTTAGCAGATTCGTATGATAGTACTTGAGCGGGTTCTCCACCGACTCCCCCACCGCTTTAAGCCCCGCAAAATGAATCACAGCCTCGATAGAGTGCCGGGCGAATACGTCGTCCAGCCCTTCACTATCCAATAAATCTAACTCATAAAATGGAAACGTCCGGCCCGTGATTTCCGTGATCCGCCGGATTGCCTCTGGATGGCTGTTGGCGTAATTATCGACAATCACAATTTCGTATCCCGCTTCCAGCAGTTCCACCGCGGTATGGCTGCCGATATAGCCGGCGCCTCCGGTAATTAGAATAGCCATGCCATCATCCTCCGTTCTTCAAATGGGGCTTGAACTTTAAGGTGACTTTGCCAAACATAATCTTGGTAATGCCCTGAAGGTATTTAAATTCTTCCTTCCGATGAAATACCGCGAAGTAGATCAGGTTGACGGTTGCAAACGCGACAATTCCTTTTACTATCAGCTGTGAAAAATTTCCCGCATGGATAAAACCGCTTGTATAGTACGCTGCAAAAAAAGCGCTTATCCCAATCAATGAATAATAGCCATATTTCAGGTAATAGTCGGCGACGGGCAGATGGAACACCTTTTTATAGACCAGATAGGGCGTCGTCCAGAAGGGCATGGCCAGGGTGCCGAACAGGGAGCCGATAAAGACGCCGGCAATGCCGATCTGCCGCACAAGGATAATGGAAACTCCAAGTCCGAGGACGGCCTGGGCCAGCGGAACGAAGCGGTCTTCATGAAAAATACCGGCCGTCGTCTTCACCGTGCTGATTGGATTGCGCATTCCCCGTTCATAGAACAACAGCAGCAGGACGAGCAGAACCCCGCCGGTCATTAGGAACTTTCCGCCGATCCAGAGCGCGATAAACGGTTCGATCAGGAGATACAGGAGGATCGTAAGCAAGGAATACAGCCAGAAGCTGAGCAGCAGCATTACTTTATAGACACTGTATATCTTCTCCTCGCTCTCGCTGGATACGAGATTCCCGACACTGTGGTACAAATTGCTGAACACCTGATTGATAAAAGTTCTGGCAATATCGATTAACATTTTATAGTTGGAATACAGGCCCACGGCCGCGACGCTAATAAATGTGGAGATCAGAATATTCTCCGTCCCGAGCACCAGATAGCTGCCGATGTTCTGGATGACGATCGCTTTGACATTTTTGATGATTCCGCCTTTGGTTTCCGCGTCGAGCTTGCCAATCGCCTTTTGCCTCAGATAGGGATATTTCCGGTTGGCGGTCATGGTCAGAAATACCGAGGTAACGATAGTCAGGATGCTGTCGATGATCAGGAACAGGATATAATTCGCAGTAAAATACAGGATGCCGATTTTGAGACTGGTTGAAAGAATGGAGGATGCGGAATACGCCACAGTCACGATATAGCTCTTCTGGTTCACATTCAGGAATGAATTCTTATAGGAGAAGAGATATGGCGTCACCGTATTGAGAAGGAAGATCAGATAGATCAAATAGAGATGATGTATGCTTGTGTTTTTGACGATTTCATCAAGAAAAGGGAGAAGGGACAGGCCCAGCGCCGTGACGACCAGTGCGATGACCAGATAGGCGCTGCGGTACAGCCGCATCAGCTTGTTGATCTTCTCGTAGTCGTTCTCCGCAATCGGCTTATACAGACTGTACATAATGCTTGTTCCGATTCCCGCCTCCGCCAGCGTCAGCATCGCGAGAATATTCGTGAACAGTCCATTCACGCCCAGATACTCGATGCCGAGGCTGTTAATGAAGACGGTTCTGGATACAAAGCTCAGCAGGGTTATTACCAGTTGATTGCCGATGCCTGCCGTTATGTTGATGATGGAGTTTTTTACTCTCATGGCCATCCCCTATATCCTTTTCAGTGTGCTTGAACGAACTAGGGCCGCTGCAGCATAAGCTTCCTCAGCCGCACCAGACATGTGGCGGTGAATAAAGTCAAAGGATGTATTTCCAAATAGCGGGCCGCCTGTCTCAGACCGGTTCTGCCTCCCACAAAATCGTAGTACAAGTTGTAGTTGGAAAGCCTTCCCCGCAAATCATATTCATAGTGCTTAATCTGCTGTTTGATATAAAGAGCCGTCCCTTGCGGATTTTCCGAAAAAATCCGTTTCATATTGTGGGTCAATCCATCTTCAAGATAGTCGCAAATATAAATGGTTTGATTAAACCATCTGATCTTTAATCCGTCGTAGGCCATGCGGTCCCACACCGTTGATTCCGTAATGAATGTCTCGCCCTCGATTTCGTCGAACTTGTAATTTCTTAAAATTTCTGTATAAAAAATCTCGGCCTTATCGCCGGTAATGCCGAGCCGGGTTCTTTCAAGCGACGTGGCGTCCACATATTCGCCCTCGAAAGTGGTCCCCAAAATATGCTGTTCATTCGCTCCCCGGTTTCCGGCGACGCCGCAAAAACGGCTCTTGTCCGTAAGCCCCTCTTCCCATTTCACGATGCTCTCCAGCGCATCCGGTGTCAGGCGGTCGTCCGAATCGACGATAAAGAACAGCTCGCCTTCCGCCAGATCCACCCCCTTGTTGATCGCCCGGTGCTTCCCCCCGTTCTCCACCCTGTAATAGCGGACAGAGAACCGGTTCTGCTCTCGCAGCCAGGCGTCAAACAGCTCATGCGTTCGGTCGTTCGAGCCGTCGTCGATCACCAGCCATTCAAAATCGGCGAAGGTTTGAGCCTTCAGCGATTGATACAGCTCTGGGAGGATGTACCCCCGGTTATAGGTCGGGGTAAAGACGGTTATTTTCATCTCGGCTCCCCCTTCTTATGGAAAGTGTTCAGATACCGGTTGATCGTGCGGATGGCATAGCCTTGGGTAAAGGGCAGAACATCGAACAGCATCGAGTAGACACCGATATCTTTCGTGTCTCCTTGTGAGAAATCAACGGCTCCGCTGCGTCTCGTCACCCCCATAAGGTACTGCATGGCGGTTTCTGCCGATAAACGGCATTCCGCTGAAATCCGGTCGATGGCCGAAGCGCCCAGCAGAAACCACGACAGGGTGGCCGCCGCTGAAGAGTCCGGCCGGCATTCGCCGCGGGTAACCGTCCATTTCCAGCTTCCGTCCGGATGCTGGAAGCGCATGACCGCCCGGGCATACGTCTCTACGCTGCGTTCAAGAACGGGCTTGTGCCGGTGACCCGGGGGCAGCTGGCTCCAGGCGTCGATGAGTCCGACGGCGAACCAGCCGAGCCCGCGGCCCCATCCGTACAGCCCAAGCGGGACACGGTTCTCCACTTTGTAGGCATGCACCGGGATATGATGGGACTCAAGCATGCCGTATTGCTCGTATTCGACTATCTGCTTAACCGCCAGATCGATGCACTCCGGCTGATCGTACTTTAAGCCGTAGGCCACAAGGAAAGGGCAGATGAAGCCGACCGTGTCCACATAGCGGTACCCTTTCATCGATTGACGGTAGTTTACGGTCCCGTCGCCGCCCAGATGTTCCCGGATCAGTTCCCATATGGCGTGTATCGCCGGCTCATACCGGTCAGAATCGATAAAATCAAGGCTCAGGATCGCGTAGGCAAGAATAGCGGTGTCCACATGCTTCGGCTGTTCTTTCCATCGGCCGCCGCCGTCCAATTTCGAATCCAGGAATTTCATGATGCTCTGTCTGGCGGCAGGATCGTCGTTATGCCGCAAATATTCGTTGAGGCCGAGCAGCAGGGCGGCCTCCTGCCAATGCTGGATCGCGCTTTTCGTATAATTCCCCCTGAGCATATCCAGCACGATGAGGCGGGTATTATCGGTGACTTTAATCGCGGGCATCCTGCTAAGCCAGGATAAGCCCCTCACGGTCAGCGCGCGGCTCCAGACCCGCTTGTCGCTATAGCGGCCGATATGTATCCGCCCAAACCAGCTTTTCCAGACAGGGATAAGATCAATGGCGATGGCGATGACAACAATAGCAAGAATGAGATAAAGCAGAAGCTGTATAACCATCTCGGGCAAATCCTTTCGGGATCGTATTTAGGCTCAAGGCTCACTTCACATAGCCGACGGAGCCATTCATCAATTGATCCGACATTTGTCTGCACATATCCGGCGAAATCCGGCGGCCGATGGTCCATGTCTCGTCGTACAGGTCCGACTGTTCCATCTTCTCCTTATGCTTTTGAATATAAGCCTCGGTTGTGGACAGAACTCTTGCAGGATTGCCTGCAACGACCATGCCCTCCGGCACGGATTTGGTCACGACGCTGCCTGCGGCTACGATTGAGTTCTTTCCTACGGTTACGCCCGGCATTATCAAAGCTCTTGCTCCGATAAAGGCCCCGTCTTCAATGACGATCTTCGCAATCTTCGTATAATCCAGATGCCGCTTGGTGCTTGCGTCGTGAGCCAGTAAATACACCTGCGGAGCGAAAGTGACATTATCGCCGATTTCGATCAGCCAACAATGCGCGTAGTCGATTGTCGCGGCGCCTAACCCGTGGCAGCCCCGTCCGACCGTCATTCCCTGGTTGATACATGCATTGATGTTCAATTCCTCCGCGCTGATTCTCCCCAGCCGGAACGCGATGGCTTTCTTAACTCTCTCGAACATGGGCTCACCCCTTCACGAGATCAATTCATAAAGCTTATTCACTTCCGCTTCCGTCCCCAGCTTCTCCCGGGACAGACGTTCCGCCCAACGGGTCCTAAGAGGTACGTCCTCGATGACTTTCCGTATTCCCTCGGCAAGCTCTTCCGGATTCATCCCGGCGATCCAGCCGTTTAGCCGATGTTCAATCTGTTCCTTGGCGGTGCTGAAATTGGTGACGACGATCGGTTTCGCCATAATTTTGGCTTCATCGACGGCAATGGATTTCCCCTCGAACCGCGAGGGCTGGACGTAAATGTCTGCCGACTTCAAATAAGGATAGGGATTATCGACCGTTCCCAGCAGCCTGAAGCATTCTTCCAGACCGTATTGCCGGATCAGCCGGGTGCATTCCCGCAATTCCTGATCGGTCCCGTAACCGAGAACATTCCAGCGGATTCGGTATCCTTGCTCCACCAGAATCCGGCAGGCTTCTATCGCAATGTCGATCCCCTTCACTGGACTGAGCCGCGCCACGGTTGTAATATTCGTACAATCCTTGCCGGAATCGGAAGCCGGCGGCTTCGGCATTGCCAGATCGGACATCCGCCGGATAATGGATGGTGAAACGATATTATGGATCACCTTGATCTTGCCGGTATGATTCTTAAACGCCTTGTGCAGCGCGCTTGCGCATTCGTCGGAGACGGTAACGATATAATCGAGCCTGTCAAAAAAAGGCCTGTCGATCGCCGCATCCATCCGCAGGCTGGCGTAATTGGTATGAATCCAGCCGATCTTAACCTTCGCATCCACCTTGTCGATGACGCAATAGATCGGATTCTTCTCAAGAAAACCGATGGCCGCATCATACTTGCCGCCAATCCGGGGGATCGAAGCGGAAACATATTTCCACGCCCGCTGCTCGGAGCGGGCCTCATTCTTCTCGGTTACAAAGATGTACTGCGCGAACAGCCGGGCAAGGGCCACCTTGATCTTGCCTTTACGGAAGCAGTCGGCGAACGCCGTTTTGATCGACATATTAAAGTAAAGATTATCCGGAGGCGGTTTCATCAAATTCACGGACCCCGGAATCTGGGACATGAACAAGCCCTCATGCCTGAACAGAAACAGGTCGACCTCGTAGCGGGAATAATCCAATGTCTGCAGCAGAGAAATCAGGGACTTCTCCGCGCCGCCGCAGTGAAGATTATTCATAATGAACAGCAGCTTCTTCTTCATTGCGCCTCACCTACAAGCTTATAAAGTTTATCGATCTCTTCCTCCGTGCCCAGCTTCTCCCGGGAAAGATTGCGGGACAGCCGGGTTCTCAGCTCCGGGTCCTCAATCAGCCGCATGATTCCGCGGGCGATATCCTCCGGATTCATTGAGGCAATCAAGCCGTTATGCTCATGCCTAATCTGATCCTTGGCGGTGCTGAAATTGGTGACAAGAATCGGTTTATTCAGGATTTTCGCCTCATCAATGGCAATGGATTTGCCCTCGAACCGGGAGGTCTGCACATAGAAGTCGGCATGTTTGATATAGGAGTACGGATTGGTCATCAGCCCCAGCAGCTTGAAATTCTTCTCCAGACCGTTCTCCCGGATGAGCCTTGTCAGCTTGGCCTTCTCCTCTCCGCTTCCAATAATATTCCAGCGGATATTGTATCCTTGGGTTACCAAGAGCTTGCAAGCCGCAATCGCCAATTCGTAACCCTTCTGGGGATGCAGGCGGCCAATGGAAAGAATCACGATTTCATTCCCGGACCGTCCGTACACGTCTCCTTTGGCCTGATCGGCCATTTGCCGGATGATTCTCGGGGAGATGATATTGTAGATCAATTCAATTTTGTGCCGCTGCTCCGGAAACCGTCTGCCGAGAATGTCGGCGCATTCCTCCGATACCGTGACAATGTGATCCAGCCGCTGAAAATACCCTTTGTCAAACTCCGGGTCCATGCCCAGTTTGTCATAATCGATGTGAACCCAGCCGATCTTTTTGACAGCGCTCACTTTATCGACGCAGAAATAAGTAGAAGTCTTTTCAAGGAAGCCGATAGCAACATCGTATCGTTTCTCCAAGGGCTCCACCGACCTTGAAATATACTTCCAGCTGTATTGCTCGGTAACCGCGCGGCTCTGCGAGGTGGCATTCTTGAAAGCAAACATCGCCCGGCTGTATGCTAGAGGGAGCTTTTGCCGGAGCACCAGCTCCTTGACGGAACGGGCAAGCGGCAAATTGAACAGCCTGAAGCTCTCCGGAAGCGGCAGCACATTTACCTCTTTGGGCAGGAACTCCATAAAAATCCCTTCGTGGTTGAAGAGGAACAGGTCGACGGCATATTTCTCGAAATCAATCTGGGAGAGCAAATTAACCAAGCTTTTTTCTCCTCCACCGGCGGACAGACTGGGCATGACGAACAGTATGTTCTTTTTCATAACGGGCCTCACGCCAGTTCTTTTAAATAATCGACGGCTTTGTATGACATGGCTTTGATTTGGGGAATGGACTTCTGCAAGGCGTGCCTGATCCGGTCCTCTTCTCTCAGCATTTCGTCAAATTTATGAATCAGCTTGGCTCCGCTGGATATTTCCTCGATCCCGAGCACCAGCTTCTCCTCGCCGAAAATATCTTTGGAGATGCCCTTCGACTTCACGCTGTAGCCCAGTACCATGGTCGGCACCAAATTGGAATAAGCGGCTATCGTGGCATGGGTCCGGGCTCCGATGAAAAATCTCATTCTCGCGATATAACCTTTATACTGGATGGCTGTTAGATGATCAGGCAGCAGGATCACCCGGCCAGTATGCTTAAATTCCTCGAAGTATTGCTTCAATACCTCATAATCATTATTCCCGTTCTCGATAACATGGGGAGTGAGGGCGATCGTCATATCTGTAGTGTCCAAAATGTGGTTGAGCAGCTCCCGGGCGGCTGTACCGGATTGCTTGTTGCGGTTCATCACCAGCGGGCTGAAGTTGAAGCCGACCGTATTTCCGGTCTGCCAGCCTTCGGGCAAGGGCAGCTCTTCTTTTTCCATCGTAAAAGCCGGATCGGCGCATAAACGGACATTGTGCAGTCCCTTGCCCCTCAGCATGTCATAGGTCAGCGATTCGCGGGCCAGGATCAGATCAAATCTTTTCAGATCCTCCAATTTCAGAGCGGTCATATCCTCCTCTCCGATGGAGCAGCCCCACAGGACAAGCTTCTTGCCCTCCTCCTTGACTCTCCGGTCAATTTCATACCACCCCGGCTGCTCGCCATAGCAGTAGTTGTCCCCGCCAATCGAGAGATAGACATCCATATCGTGGATATGCTTAATAATGTTGTGATGGATTTTGCCGAAAATAAAGGATTCATCTTTAAAAAATTTCACTTTAAACGAGGACAGGAGCCAGTCATACGAGTACTTCCTGATCGTCTTGTCAGACCCGTCGTAAATCCCGTCCAGAGCCGTGATCACCCGGTCGCTTTCCGGCCGGTTCGAGGCCAGATAGACTTGGGAATCATTGATTTTCTCCTTGATGATGGTGGTGGAGGAGCGTACAATCGCCTCGCATCCCCTGTTTAAACTCCCACCATGTAAAAACATCATGATCTTCATGGCTCCGCCTCCTCGTTATCTGTTTCGCATTCTGCTGTATGCAGTTGCTAAATATAAGCCTGGCACGACTTTTCTTCGGATCATTCCAAGCAGCATTCTCCGGTACCGGTCCGAGTTGCTGAAATGATTCTCCAAATAGATGGGCAGTGCTTCCCTCACGGTTCGGCTGCCGATCATGTCCCTGATATACTTGTATCTTTGGCGCAGCCCCATCTCCCGGGAAGGCTCGAAATATAGGTGAATGATGGACATCACCGTATTGATCAGCTTCTCCGATTTCAGTTCGGCAATTTTCTTCCCGTCAAGCAGGCCCGTATAGATCTGCGGCAGCCGGGCTTCATAAACCTGAACCGCCCTGGCGAAATAATCCTTCTCCGCTATATTCCGGGTAGCGCTGCCTGCCGTTTCTTTGTAGTGATACCCGCAATAATCGATGTATACCGCACTGTCCGCCCCGCTGAAAAAAAGGACATTAAAGGTTCCGTCCTCCCCCAGCGAAACTTTTGCGGGAAAAGCGACCCGGTTGCCTTTGACAACCTCCGCCTTGTACAGCTTGTTCCAAACGGAATTGAGTACATCCGATTTGATAAATTCGGGCAGCAGCTGCCCCCGGATATATTCCCGGTCAAGCTTTACGTTTCGGGGCAGCGGAAAACTCGTAACGATACGATGAGAACCTGCGCTGCTTGCAAAATCGGAAATGACGGCATCGCAGCCCCATTGAATGGCTCCGTTATATAACACCTCGAACATATCGGGTTCCACGGTGTCGTCGGCATCCACGAACCCGATATATTGTCCGCCGGCTGCCTTAAGGCCCGCATTGCGCGCGATGCTGACTCCCTCATTTTCCTGATTGATGAATCGAATTCTCGGGTCAAGCGGAAGATGTTCTTCTATAATCGCTCTGCTGTCATCCGTAGACCCGTCATTCACAAAAATAAACTCGCACTCTCCGAGCGTCTGCTTCATCAGAGATTCTATGCATTCTCTAAGATGGGAGCCCGCATTATACACCGGAATAATAACGCTCACTTTAACACTCATAGGTTTAGGCGGCTCCTTCGTGTTAATTTAGGAAGGGATCAGCTCATAAAGTTTGTTCAATTCATAGCTGTTGCTGTAGTTTTTATCTTTAAGATTATGAATGAGGACGTTTCTCGTCTCGCGGCTTTGGTACAGGCTTTGAACGGCTTCCGCAATCCCGTCCGGACTGAGCTCGCAGATTCTTCCGTCCACTCCGTCCGTCACCTGGCTTGGCGCCGTGGGGTAATTCGTGATGATGACGGGCTTGCCCAGAATCTGCGCTTCCGTAATCGTTATGGCTTTCCCTTCATAGCGGGATGGCTGGACGTACACGTCGCATCTTTTGATATAGGGATAGGGATTTAATTTTTTGCCCAAAAGGATGAAGTTCTCCTCCAGTTCGTTTCGGGCGATCTGCTCCTTCAGCTCCTGCTCATAGCCTCCATATCCGATCACATACCACCGGATGTCGGTCATCCCGCGGTCGTGCAGCGTCTTCAAAGCCTGAACGGCCATGTCGTAACCCTTGACATAGGATAGCCGGCCGACAGACATTACGTTAAACGTGTTCGTAACCTCGGGCGCATCTTCCGCAGCGGACATCTTCCTGATGAATTCGGGCGAGATAATATTTTCGATCTGGACAATTTTGGGGCGGAGCTCAGGATATGTACTTATAAAAGAGGCGGTACAGTCGTTTGAGATGGAAGCGATGTAATCGAACTCCCGCCACACCTTGAGATCCATCCTGTTGTCGATTTCCAGCTTGCTGTAATCCGTATGAATCCAGGCGAGCTTTTTGCGCGCTTTTACCTTTTTGAGGGCGATGTCATGCGGCCAGCCGTTGCTGATGACCAGATCATACGTTTTCCGTAAGTTGGGAAAATAATACGAAGACAGCCTGGCCTCCCACTGCATCTGGATATAGCCGGGACCTTCGTTCAGCCTTCTTCGCATAGCCCGGGTGCGGGCCAGGGCCTTCGAGATCAGCCGCACTCCCGCGGCGATATAGCTTCCGTCCGCAAGACACTGCCGGAGCGACTTTCGGAGTGCCGTATACGGCTTCATTTCAGGCAGCAGATTTACAGCCCGGGGGATCATCGCCATAAAGTCTCCCTGGTGACGGAAGACGAGCAGATCGACCTCGTAACGCTCGTAATCGAAAGCTTCCAGCATATTGATCAGACTTCGTTCGATTCCGCCGATTTCCAGATCGTACACGGATATGAGGATGTTCTTCTTCAAGGCTGTCCCCCCGATACGGCAGGCGCCATAGCGAATACGTTCGCCCCTGCAATTTCTTTATAGCTGTTCTCCCGCTTGTTAAGGAACAAGGTGTACGGCGGCACTGTCCCTTTGACCACGCTCCCGGCCGCAACCACCGAATGGTCGCCAATCACGGTTCCCCGCAAAATCACCGTATTCGCCCCGATCCATACATGGCTGCCGATAATGACCTCATCCTGAAGCAGATGGCTTTCCGAATCCGGCTTATAATTATGGTCATGATCGTTGATGCAGACATTCGGGGCGATTTTTACATAATCGCCGATCGTGATGCGGTGAACGCAGTTGATCGTACAGTTATCGTTGATGAACGTTTTATCCCCCAGGCTCAGCTCGCCGCCGTGATCCAGACGGATGCTGACATTCTTGCGGATAAATACGAAGCTGCCGAGCTTCAGTCTGGATTTCCTGTTGAAGATCTCGATCGTGCTGTTGCCCTGCATGGAGAACGGGGCATATGAAATGCTGCCGAAATAGATCAGCTTATAGAACAGCCCCCGCACAAATCCGATGAAATGAGACAGGTTCATGGCCAGCGTACTTAACAAGCCCCGTTCGCGGTACTGCCTGTAGACCGTCTTCAGCACTTTTCCAATCATCCCCATGCTCATCCCCCTTCGGTAAGTGTCGAAGCTGAATCAGGTAAAGCGTTTGCTCTTCCTCCAGGCCCATAAAAAGGGCCGAAGCGGAACATACAAGAAATGCAGCGGTTTGGGCAGCGGCAGCGTCTCCGCATCCTCCGGGTAGGGAAAGAGAAAGCTCAGGATGAACACGAGCTTCTGAACCGGCGCAAACAACGCGAATTGATGCCGCTTGTGATAGGAGGCCACATCCTCGGGAACGGGGAGAGAATGCAGATTAACCATCCGTTCCAGATAGAACATCGCCGCCTGCGCCATCGCCCGCGATTTCGGAGCGCGCTCCATGCGCCCAAGGTCACCTGCGATCTCGGCGTCCAGCAATCCCCGGGCCAAGGTCAGCGCCTGTCCGCCGACGTGGTAATAGCGGTACTTGCGAAGCAGAGCGGTCAGCTTGCCGGCATCCGGCCGCTGAAGCAGCAGCTGTTTAATATCCAGCAGCCACCGCAGTCTCGACCATCCGTGCCGAGCCCCGTGGGAAACCAGAAACAGGAACAGGTCTTCCTTCCCCAAATAGGCAACCGGCCGGCTGGTCAGCTTGCTTAGGCGTCTTCGTCCCCACAGCTCCTCGAAATCGGGTTCTCCGGAAGGAGCCGGATTCAGCCTCCAATGAAGCTCCACCTTGACGCCCTTTTTCGGATGGGTGAAGGTCGTGTGGTGATGCCGCCACTTCCAATCGTTCAGAACGGTATGGATATAATCGTCCTTGATATACCCCAGACTGGACAGCATCGTTTCCGCACCGGACAGTTCAGACATCGGGATCAGGAGATCCAGATCGCAGGAGGTCCGCAGGGAGATATCCCCATACAGATCCTTGGCAATAACAGGCCCCTTCAGAAAGAGTGCGCGGATATTTCTCCGGGCCAGCTCTCCGTCGAGAAATTCCATTTCAGCGCTTAAATGAAGCATCTGAAACGTGTTTCGGCTGTAGTGCGCATACAGGCAGCCGATCACTTCGGCGGGCACTGCATCCTCCTCCAGATTTTTCATCTTGGGATAGAGATTGGGATATACGCGGTGATGCAGCGCGAGCTTTACAAACTCCTCCCAATCCGCCGTGCGGAACAGGTCCGGGAAGCGGTCCGGCAAGTCCCAGGTCTTCTCCGCCGCGAGAAGCGCCAGCAGAAGTCGCATTTCGGTTGACAGAACTTCCGTCTTCAGCGCAAATAGATTTCCCATGGGATATCTCCTTACTATCGAGAGCATAGCGAACGAGAACATTACGAACGAGAACACAGCGAACAAAAATCATCGTTTTTGTTCTATTTAACGAACACAAGTAAAGCGTAACACTCCTGCCTGAAAGTTGTCAATTGTTAAGTTGCAAAAACTATAAATTGATCCGGGATCGTTGGCGGTATGCTATATTGAAAACAGAAAGGGGGACTGAGGTTTGAAGAAAAACATCGTCGTATTCGGAGCGGGAGGGCATGCCAAAGCGGTTATTGATGCCATTGAGCGGGAAGGACAGTACCGGATCGCCGGGCTGCTCGACAGCTACAAGGCCGCCGGCTCCGAAGTTTATGGATACCGGATTCTCGGAAACGAACAATATCTTTTGGAGCACCGGGAGGAAATAGACGGCTGCATCGTCGCCATCGGAGATAACTGGGGCCGGGCAGGCATCGTCGACCGCATCTCTTCCCTCTGCCCGGATTTCCCCTTCGTTACGGCTGTCCATCCGGGTGCCTGGATCGCCAGGGGAGCCGTACTGGGACAAGGCACCGTTGTGATGGCGGGGGCTGTCGTTAACAGCGACACGGTCATCGGCGAACACTGCGTGCTGTATCCGAAGGCATCGGTCGATCATGACAGCCAGGTCGGGGATTATGCCACCCTGGCTCCGGGCGCCACGACGGGCGGGAACGTGACGATCGGCGAATACAGCGTTCTCTCTCTGGGGGCGAACGTCATTCACTCCGTTCGCGTGGGAGAGCATACCGTAATTGGGGCGGGGGCCACCGTGCTTAACGATATCGGCGGGTACGCCGTGGCCTACGGAACGCCTGCCGCCGTCGCAAGATCGCGCGCCGCGGGCGAGCGGTATTTGTAGATTTGTAGCGGCGGGGATGCGCGGAGCGGCGGGGATGCGCGGAGCGGCGGGGTTGCGCGGGGCGGCCGAGCCTCAAGTTCCCGTTGGGGGCCCCACCGCAAGGATCCCGTTGGTTACGGATTAGTTTAGGTCTCCTGTTGCAAAACGGCGAAAGTGCAGGTTTTTTCGAGCAGAAACGAGAGTTAGCGGGAAAAACCGGCTATGGCGCAGGAATTTCAGGATTTTCCGGCTGAATTGGAGAGTTGAACCGGAAATAACTGTATTTTTGTAGGCATCCCATCCAGTGAAAGCTCCAAGTCCGACAAAAGATGTACAATTTCAGGTTTTTGAATTATTTGGTTCGTTTGGGTTCGTTTGGTTCGTTGGGTTCGTTTGGTTCATCGCCTCACTGCAGCTCGTGCCGAACCACATGTTGGCCAAATGCTCCGGTCACGGCGGTAATCCATGCAAGTTCCCGATTCAGCCGGTTCCGGATTCGCGAACAGCGGGAACCGGCCGGAAGTCCGGGCGCCTAACGGGCAGGGTTCGCCACCTTCCCCAGCGAGCGCCGAATGCAGTCAATCACCCGCTGCTGCTGATCCAGGCTTAAGCTCGAGCCGGAAGGAAGACAAATTCCGGACTGGAACAGCCGCTCGGATACGCTTAACGTCTCGCTGTGCGGATAAAAGCGCGAGCCTTCGAACACCGGCTGAAGATGGAGCGGCTTCCACAACGGTCTGGCTTCGATATTATCGGCGGCAAGCGCTTGAAGCAAATCGCTTATTTTGACCGCGGCTTCCTCTTCGTCAATGGTAAGGGCGGTCAGCCACCGGTTGGAACGCGTATTCGGCAGTTCCGGCATGAACTCGATGCCCTTCAGTTCACCGAAAGCCGCCCGGTAGTTCTCGAATATCGTTCTTCTGGCCTTCATCCGCTCTTCCAGAACCTGAAGCTGGGCCCGGCCCACTCCCGCGAGAAGATTGCTGAGCCTGTAATTATATCCCGTGACGCTGTGCTGGTAATGCGGCGCCTGGTCTCTCGCCTGTGTAGCCAGGAAGCGTGCTCTGCTTAACGCTTCTTCGTCATCGGAAACGATCATGCCTCCGCCGGAAGTCGTAATGATTTTATTGCCGTTGAACGAGTATATGCCGAACTTGCCGAGCGTGCCGCTCGCCTTGCCTTCATAGGTGGAGCCCAGCGATTCCGCGGCATCCTCGATCACCGGCACCTCATACCGGTTGCATACGGCCAGGATTTCGTTCATCTTGGCGCTCTGCCCGTACAAATGAACAACGATGACCGCCTTGGGCAAACGGCCCTCCCGATCGGCGTCCTCAAAGGCCCTTTCCAGCGCTTCGGGCGACATGTTCCAGGTCTGCGGCTCGGAATCGATGAAGACCGGCTCGGCCCCGACATAACGCACGGGATTGGCGCTCGCTATGAAAGTAAAGCTTGAGCAGAACACCCGGTCCCCGGGTCCGATATTAAGCAGGGAGAGCGCGATATGAATGGCGGCCGTACCCGAGCTCAGCGCAGCCGCTCCGAGGGCGCCGGTATATTCGGCAATCTCCCTTTCAAAGGCGTCGACATTGGGCCCGAGCGGGGCAATCCAGTTCGTCTCGAACGCTTCATCGATATAAAATTGCTCCCGGCCGCTCATATGGGGCGGGGACAGAAATATCCGTTCTTTTGCCATCATCATCAACCTCGACCTCCTTCTTCTTTGTTCACGCCTCCCTGAAATACAGGCATGGTCACGTGATTTCCGCTGCTGATGCCTTCCGATTTGACTACTTTGAGCAAGGTCAACACCAAAATTTTCAGATCCAGAGCGAAGCTCCAGTGATCGACATACCATGTATCCAGCTTGAATTTCTCTTCCCAGGAAATCGCGTTGCGTCCGTTCACCTGGGCCCAGCCGGTTATCCCCGGTTTGACCAGATGACGTCTGCCCTGCTCTTCCGTATACAGCGGCAGATAGTCCATAAGCAGCGGCCTCGGGCCGACCAGGCTTATATCTCCTTTGACCACATTCCACAACTGGGGAAGCTCGTCAAGGCTGTATTTCCGGAGAAACTGTCCGAACGGCGTAAGGCGGATATGGTCGGACAAAAGCTGTCCCGAATTATCCCGCTCATCCGTCATCGTCCTGAATTTATAGACATCGAACGGATGGCCATGCAGCCCGGGCCTCTGCTGTTTGAACAGAACCGGCGAGCCAAGCTTCAGACGGACCAGCAGCGCCGTCGCCGCGATAACGGGAGAGAACAGGAGCAATACCGGCAGCGACACGGCTAGATCAAACCATCTTTTCATGATATTCACGACCCCTGGGAGAATAGCTTTCGCATTCTCGCAATATTATTTGGACCCACCACACGGCTGACCGTCCGCTTCACGCCGCTCCTGATCCTGACGTGAAGCGGCAGCCAGGACTGCGCGAAATGATGAATCGTATAGCTCTCCCCGGTCAGATAGCTACCGCCGTTTATGTAGTCGTAAGGGCTGAAGTAAGTCCGGGGAAAAAAGCTTACGCCGTTCTCCGTCACCTGATACTGCCCGTTAAGCTCCAGACCGTGCCGCATACATATCTCGCTGATCACCGCGGTGTTCGTTGTCGTATCGGGCGAGCCGTCCGGCAGAAGAAAGCTCCGGTTTTCGTAATAATCCAGAAGTTCCTTGATCCAGGGGTGACCGGCGACCGCCCCCATCGTGCCGGATTGCAGAAAATGCCCATCCTCGAATCCGGAAAAAGCCTCCAGCTCCAGAAAACGGTCCAGCGGTCTGATGACCTCAACATCCGTGTCCATGTAGATTCCGCCCTGACTATATAAGGCGTGCAGCCGGGCATAGTCACTGACAAAAGCATATTTCCGCTGTTCGTAGGCTTCCTGTACATACCGGTTAACCGTCACATCGAAGTTGTCCTCGTTCCATTCCACGAATTGAAATTCAGGCAGGTGCTTATGCCAGCTTTTGATGCACTTCTGCAGCTTTCCCGGCTTCTCGCCGCGGCCAAACCAGCAATAATGGACAACCCTGGGGATCCTCTCCGAAGAATTCATCCGGCTGCCTCCTTAATTGAACCAAGTAATGAAATTGCTTCGATATTCGATGCCGAGAGTGAGCACATTTTCATAAAAGAAATAGACAAGGTACACACCCAGCACAATCATGTAGACCAGCTTCTGATCCTTCTTCCGGAACGCTTTCACAATCCACGCCACAAGCAAAATCTGATAAAGGTTGAAATAGATCGCCAGTCTTGCAAAAATCCAGTTCTGGGTAGAAACGAGCATCAATACAAAGCCGATCAAAGCCATATTCACGATCACATCGATATCGGAGAAGATTGCGCTCAGCTTCTGCCTGCCGAGATAAGCGACAGCCAGCGGGAATCCGTAAAAGGCCACCCGCAGCATATTGGCGCCCCCCTCCGAGAACGTCTCATACTTGCCATAGTTCGTATCCTTGATCGCCGAGAACAACAGCTCCGAAAATTGGTTGAAGCCGAAGACGATGATAACCGCGACTCCCAGCAGCAGCAGGGTCGATACGGTCCAGGCCTTTCTGCGGACGATGAAATAGATTGGAATAAGGACCAGGGCGCTTTGATGAAACAAAGAGGCGAACAGCACTACCGGGATATACCTCTTCCAGTTGCCTTCAAAAAGATATTTCGTCGCGGCGAAAACGATCGAAGCCGCCAGAAACTGCCGAATTCCGTTCATCGAGACAATAAACGAGCCGGAAGTGATATAGATAAATACGCCAAGCTCGAACAGCCGGGCATATTTATACAGCACCATAATAATGAGCATGTTGGTGACAAACGCCGTAATCAGAATCATATACTGCGGGTTGCCTGTATACATCTTCAAGATCTTTTGAAAAATATTGAACCCTATATCGCCGGTCTTCCAAATATACTCCCAGGTGAAATCAGCTGTGCGAAAGGTGTGGATATACGTTTCCGTGTCTCCGATATTTTTTCTCAGCCCGGAAATGAGGCAGAACCATAACGCTGTCAGGAAGAACAGAAGACGATTCGGTCTGACGTTTACAGGAAGCGCCGCAACCGGGGTGGAGAAATACCTGGCCGATAGCGAGAACAGATAAGCAAATGCCAAGTGAATCCATAACACGGTCATTGCGCGTCACTCTCCTGCACCAGCCTGGCCGGATTCGGCGTTTCCGGCGCGGAGACCGGCGCGGAACGCTGCGTCCGCCGGATGTACAAGTACAGCAAGATTCCGAGCGGAGACGCCAGCAGCGTCATCCCCTTGCGGGGCGACTCCGCAACAAACTGGCGGTTCCCCATGATCAGGCTGCTGGACACATAATGAACGGCTTCGCGGAACCGTTCTTTAAACGACGGCGCATACTGCATCGCCACTTTCCGAAAAAAAGCGAAGCCCTGCGGGTTTCTGCGGTATTGGTTAAGCATGTTCAGGCTCGAGCCGTCGGTTCGGTATTCCACATGGCACAGCACCTCGTTCATAACCAGCAGCGGAAGCTGCTGATCGATCAGCAAGTATTTATACGAGAGCGGAACATACCGCTCGCCCTGATAAATCGGGTATGGCGGAACGCCGCTTGTCACCCGCGTGCGATATACCAGCTTCTTGTCGCCCTTGACCTTCCACTTGGCATACAGGCCGCTCAGGGTCGACGCCTTCAGCTTCTCCGGCATTTTCGTTCCGATAACCTCTCCGTCAGGCGAGGCGTCAAGGCCCACGATGCCGGCATATTCCCCGCTTCCATGCTTCCTCCAGAAGGAAATGATTTTGTCCACGGCGTCATCGGCCAAATAATCGTCGGAGTCGATACAAACGTTAAGCTCCGTATCGATCCGTTCATAGGCGGCGTTATGCGCGCCATGCATTCCCTGATTGTCCTGGTAGTGGTAACGGATGGGCACCCTGCCCTCGCGTATCCAGCCCTCCACCAGTTCCCGGGTCTGGTCCGTCGAGCCGTCGTCGATAATCAGCCAGACAAAATCGCCGCAGGACTGCCTGATCAGGCTCTGATAGCATAAATGCAGCGTATGCGCTCTATTGTAGGTCGGGGTAAAGACCGTAAGCGTTGGGGCCATTTTGCTCACCTCTGATTAAGAATCGGCTGACATTCCGTATGGTAAAAAGAGGCCAGCCACTCTGCGGTCTTCGCGGAGTCATATCCGCTTTCGCGCAGCTGCTCCGATGTATCCGCACGCTCACAGGAACTGTCCAGAATCTCCCGCGCCCAAAGGTCGGCCGGCTCCTGAAGACCGATGAACCGCACCCTGCCCGTTAAATCCGACTCCGGGGTGATCGAGCTTGAAGCCATGCATCTTAGTCCCGCCGCCTGCGCTTCCACCAGAACGACAGGCAGCCCTTCGAACAAGGACGGGAACAGGAACAAGTCCATGCCCTGCATCAGCCGCGGGATATCGGAACGGACACCCAGAAAGGCGACATGATCCTTTAATCCGAGCTGTTCGACTTTTTGCCTGATCGCCGGCTCCAGATATCCCTCTCCGACCAGAACCAGGAGCACATTGCGGTTCCTCTGGTAAACGTTGTAAAAGATGTCAATCAGGAACGAGTGGTTCTTCTGCTCGTTGAACCGGCCGACATGGCCGATAACCAAACGTTCGCCCGCCTGAAACTCGCTCCTGACCTTCTCGCGTACGGCGGGGTCAAAGGCAAACTCCCGAAGGTTGACCGCGTTATTCATCACAACGAGAGAGTTCCGTTCCTCAATCTCTCTGCCGAACAGCCAGCGTCCCGCGTTCTTCGAGCAGGCAAAATACCGGTTGGGATTATCCTTCATCACATATTTGGCGTATACGCGGAAAGGAAATTTCAGGTCCAGCCTTAGATCGCTGAGGTGGCTGTGCGCAATCCGGCACGGAATACCGGCTCTTTTGGCCTCCCTAAGAACAAAGCTGCTGTTCTCGTTGATATGGGAATGGACCACCCTGTATTCGCGATGCGCATGAAAGAACTCCGTCAGTTTATTGAAATACAGCCGGTAATTCCCCGGTTTGATTGGCGGCATTCGATAGATGACACCGCCCATCGACTCGATTTCATCGTCATAGTGTCCCCTTTCCGGCCTGTGCACCATAAAATCAAACTGAATGTCGGCGCGGTCCATCTGGCGATAATAGTTCATGAGCATCGTTTCCAGTCCGCCCCTGTTCATGACGGTGACGACCTGCAGAATTCGAACGGGCTCCATTGTCCACACCTCCCGTCTTCCTCATTCGCAATCGGTTGATTACGTTCAGCATGAAATACATCCCTGCAGCCATTTTCCATTTGCCCAGCAGGAAGAATATCTTCCAGGCCCCGGTGCAGTATTGCAGTTCAAATCCGGCGAAACAGGATGCCACCTCGGGCCTTACAACAAGCGCTCGGATCTCCTTGATTTTGGTGAATGCCGACGCCTTATAATCCTCGCTTATGATATTGAGTCCGAGCCCCAAGGTATTGACGCAAATCCGGTTATGCAGCGCCGCCGTATATTCCTCGGGCAGCCCGCGCTCCCGGATATAAGATTTCATGTGGCCGTACAGATTATTGAATTTGCTCTCCAACAAGGGATTGTGGCGTGAGGTGATAGATGAAGTGTTGGCCTTCCAGTAATGATAGAACGGGCGGCCCAGAAAGACGAAGGAACGGGCATGGTGGCATACATGGATGTTGAAGAGCGAATCCTCGTTGGTTCCGATCGTTTCCAGGTCGATAAAAGAGGCTGCCGCCCTCTTGATTAAATCCGCCCGGTACAGCTTGCCCCACACGGTCCCCCAGGCGTCCAGATAATCGGGCTCCGCCAATTCCTCTCTCAGCGGACCAAACAGCCGTCTTGTAATCCGGTCCTGCACCTCTTGGTGACGGTATATTTTCATGTCTGGAAGCGGGAAGACTTTCTCTTTCGCGTGCGTGCCGAATTCGCGCATATACGTGCACATGACGATATCCGCCTCTTCCCGCTCCGCCGCTTCGCGCATCTCCATGAACATATCGCGCTTCACCCAATCATCCGGATCGACAAAGGCGATGTACCTTCCTCTTGCGTTTCTGATGCCTTCATTACGGGCAGAAGATACGCCGCCGTTGTTCCGGTTGATCGGGATGATGCGGTCGTCCCGGCCGGCATATTGCCGGAGGATGGAGAGGCTACCGTCCGTCGATCCGTCATTAACCGCGATAATCTCCAGATTGCCGAAGGTTTGGTTCAACAGGCTGTCCAGAGAACGCTGCAAATAGGCTTCCATATTATATATGGGCATGATAATGCTGATTTCCGGCTTCATAGCTCTCCTCCTCCCGCATATGCCCTATGTAGATGGAGCCAAGCTCCTTGACGACCGACGTCAAATTATACGTTTGGACAAGCTCCAAACTCTTCTTCCCCATCTTGCTCCGCAGTTCGGAGGACCGGCTAAGCTCAAGCATATATCCGGCCATCCGCTCTTCTTGCCCGGTTCCGGGTTCAACAAGATATCCATTTTCCCCGGGCTTCACAAGCTCCGCATGCCCCCGGTTTCTTGTGGCGATAACGGGAAGGCCGCAGGCCATCGCCTCCATAATATTGACCGGCAGCCCCTCCCGCAGGCTTGACGAAACCGCCGCGTCGCACAAGGGCAGCAGCCGGTCAATATCTTTCCGGTAGCCGAGAAAATCCACCTGGCCCGCGACCCCAAGCTCCGATGCCAGCAGGCGGCACTGCTCCTGAAGCGGACCGTCCCCCGCGAGCAGCAGCTTGATTCCGGCTCCTTGATCTTTGATCCGGGCCAAAGCGCGGATGAGCAGCTGATGATTCTTGTTGCCGTTGAACTCCCCGGCATAGAACATCAGCACCTCCTCCGTTCCGTATATAGACTGCTGCCGTAGCCGTGCTTTTTCAGCGGGCCCAGCAGGCTTGAATTTGTCCGTATCCACGCCCACGCCGTGCACATGTTCAATCTGCCCGGCTTTAAACCCCCGATTGACGGCCAGACGGTAATCTTCATCGTTGATGGTAATCAAACAATCCGTCAGCCGTGAAAGACCTTTCTCGATGGGATAATAGAGCAGCCAGCTCGCAAGCGAAGAGCCTTGGCAGAAATGAAAACCGTGGGCAGTGTACAGCATCCGGGTTCCCTTCTTGCGTGAGCCGGCCGCGGCCAGCCGGGCAAGAACACCGCCCATCGGCGTATGCGCATGAATAATGTCATAGTCGTTGCGCTTCATAATATCCTTCAGCTGTCGGTAAGCCGCCCAATTCCCGCTGCGCAGCGGCGACCGTTCAATGGAGATATTGAATTTCCTGTCGACAGAAGGCAGATCGAGTTCTCCGCGTGCCGCGATATGAACTTCCCAGCCTCGCTCTTTAAACCATTCCAGTACAGGCAGATGAAAGGCTCTGAAATGAAAGTCGACGGTTGCGCAAAACAACACTTTTCGGGACATGGGCGGCCTTCCTTTCCTTGGCGTCTAGACGACCGTTGCTTTCATAAGAGGCACCTTTTCAATCCGGTTGTTGGCAATATCTAGCAGCAGGCTTCTCAGTTCTTCGATGGACAGCGAATCATAGACCTTGAGCAGGTGATTGATGGATTCAAAGTTCACCTCGTATGACTTGCCGACGTAAATCTTGGGATAGACCTGCCCATCATGAACTTCCGTATCCCTCAGCAGCTCTTCATACAGCTTCTCTCCCGGTCTCATGCCGGTGAACTCAATGCCGATCTCCTCGATGGAGTATCCCGACATACGGATCAGATTTTTGGCCAAATCGACAATTTTGACCGGATCGCCCATATCCAGCACGAAAATTTCTCCCCCGCGCGCCAGAGCACCCGCCTGAATGACTAGCCGCGACGCTTCGGGAATCGTCATGAAATACCGGACCATATCGGGATGAGTAACGGTCACCGGTCCGCCCTGTTCAATTTGGTTCCGGAACAGCGGGATCACGCTGCCGCGGCTGCCCAGCACATTGCCGAAGCGGACGGCGACAAATTGGGTTGCGCTGAACCGGTCCATATGCTGAATGATCATTTCGGCGATCCGTTTGGTCGAACCCATGACGCTGGTCGGATTTACCGCTTTGTCCGTCGAGATCATGACAAACGTTCCCACTCCCGACAGGCTTGCGGCCTGCGCGACATTCATCGTGCCGATAATGTTATTCTTGACCGCTTCCTCGGGATTGCGCTGCATCAGCGGCACATGCTTGTGGGCAGCGGCGTGATAGACAACATCCGGATGATGAAATTTCATCAAGCTGATAATTTTGCTCTCATCCTGCAAATCCGCGATCTCGGTATAGAATTGAATGCCCGAGTCCCGGAACATCGCTTTAAGCTCGATTTCAATCGTATAGATGCTGTTCTCTCCATGACCGAGCAGCACCAGCTTTTTGGGCCGGAATCTGGAGATTTGCCTGCATACCTCCGAGCCGATGGAGCCGCCCGCTCCCGTGACGAGAACGACCTTGCCCGTTACATATCCCGAAATGCTGTCAAGATCAAGCCGCACCGGTTCTCTGCCAAGCAGATCCTCAACCTGAACGTCCCGGAATTGGCTGACCGCCACTTTGCCGCTCGCTATGTCCTCAAGCATTGGAATCGTCTGGGTCTTGGCTGAGGTCTTGGCGCATTCTTCGCAGATTGCCTTTAGCCGGTCTTTGGGCAGTGAAGGAATGGCGATGACAATATGGTCAACCTTATACCGCCCGGCCAGATATTCAATATCTTTGATTCTGCCGGCAACGGGAATCCCCATAATATCAAGACCAAGCTTGCTCAAATGATCGTCGACAAAAGCGACCGGCTTCAGTTCCTTGTCTGATCCGGACAGCAGCTGCCTTGCAACCATTGTTCCGGCCGAGCCCGCGCCGATGATCAGCGTCCGTTTGGCGCCGTCCGTCGCGCTGCTCGTCTCCTGCTTCGCATGAGCGGTCCTGAGTACCCTCCAGCAAAAACGCGACCCGCCGATCAGCATCATATGAAGCAGCCAGGTTACCAGCAGCAGCCGGTATTGAACGTCAAACGAGAAGACGAATTGCACGGTGGCCGCCGCCAGCATGGAGAAAGACACCACTTTCGCAATGAGGAGGCTTTCTTCAACGCCCGCATACTTCCAGGCTTTGCGATAGAGATGGTACACAAAAGCGAAGATGTGATGACTGAGGAGTAATGTGACCGAACTGATAATCACCGGATATGTAAATACATTAAGAGAAGCGTTAACCAGAAAGCTGCTTGCAAATATAGCCGTCAGCACAATAAACGAATCCAAAACAATTAAAACGGATAGACGATGCTTATAAAACAACGTTCACTCACCCCTTCCCTAAAACAAATGAAGTGCGGCTATCGTCCCTCTTCCTAACTCCGGTTAAGCAGGCTTCCTAAAATTTTCACTTTCCCGAAATCCAGCAGACGCTTCGCTTCAAAGGCATTCTTCTGCTGCGTCTTTCCGCTGCGGAGAATGAGTACGACCCCATCGCACCGGCCCGCCAGCGCAATCGCGTCCGGGGTATCCAGCACCGCCGGGCTGTCGATCAGGATGACGGTATATTCGGCTTTGGCCCGCTCCAGTAATTCCTTCATCGCCTGGGAGTCCAGCAGATCAGCCGCTCCCGGCATAGGCGACCCGCCAGGAATGACGGCCAGCCCATCAATGTTCGTCGGATATACGATTTCGTTAAATTCAATTCCGATGGCCAATCCGTCGGAGAGTCCGGGCCATTGCTTGATGCCGAACACCTGATTCAGAATCGGGTTCCTGACATTGGCGTCCACAAGCAGCACTTTATCTCCCCGCTGGGCGAAGCTGATCGCCAAATTCACGGCAGAAGTCGATTTCCCTTCCCCAGACGAAGGAGAAGTAATGACCAGTGAAAGCCGCTCTTTTTTCCCCGAAGCAATCCGAATGTTGTTCCGTATCCTTCTGTACTGCTCGGAGGCAGCCGCCGCGGGATTATTATGAATGAGAAGACAGCCGTGAACCGACCGTGAATCCAATTTTTTCTCCCTATGAGCCAATGGCTTCACCTCGTATATACTCATTTTTTCTTCTGGAATTGCCCGAGAGGTTTTTCCGCTGGAATTTGGAAACCTGCCCCAGTGTATCGATGCCTAATATCCGTTCAATATCTTTCTCGGAGCGCAGGGTGTCATCCAGCGAATCCAGCAAGAAGGCCAGACCCAAACCGATGACAAGACCGGCAAACAACCCTACCTTCAGCGCACGGTCGCTCGGCGGATTAATCGGCGCGGGATTCGGCGATTCTGCCGCTTCAGTAAGAAAACTGATCCCGGTAAAGCCCATACGCTTGCTTACTTCATCAGCAAAGACGCGAACGACGGCATTGGCGAGCTGCGGCGCGACCGCAGGGTCCGTGTCGACAACCGAAATGAGCGTAATGATGGAATTGTCCACACTGTCCACGCTGATCTGACCGCGCAAACCTCCAGGCGATCTGGGGATTCCCGTCTCCTGGATCACTCGTTCCAGAACGACCGGTTCCCGAATGAACACTTTGATTGTGCTGAGCTGCTCGGGTGTAGTCGCGGGAATCATGATTCTGGCCGAAGAGGAGTACAGGGGCACTTCCGGCTGTGAACTGTACAGTCCCCCCAGCACGGCAAAAAGGAGGGTCGGCAGGAGAATAATCCATATTCTCCTTTTGATGACTAAAGCCCATTCTTTCAGATTGATTTCCTTGACCGGGGCTCTCGCTGGAGATTGTTTTTCGTATGCCGCGTTCTCATCTTCCATATTTTCACCCACTTTAAAGAGTAACTTAATAAAGAACGTTGTGCGTTAATTTTAGTTCTTTATATAGAACATGTCAACTATTATCCCCTTAATTATGTTGATTTCGTTTGTTATTAAGATCACCAATCGTTCGTTCATGCGCACAAAAAAAAGCGGCCACCAGTCATCCCTGCATGACATCTGGAGCCGCTTCTTTGCCCGGTCAATATTTAAGCTGCTGCAATATATTATTATTGACTCTATCATTGGCTTTCAATGAGAGCTGCGCATTAACAAGAGTATTCCCTTCTATTGTATAAGGAGGCGCCTGTATTCCGGCATACTCTGTCGAGATCCCTACGGCCTGCAGATTACTAGTAATCTTGTTCTTCCGGATCACGGCGCTCCCCACATCGTACGGGTCGTTCCGCTTCCAATAATCGTTGATTTTAACAATCTCCGTACTTTTGGAAGTCAGGTGCTCCGCGTCCACAACATTGTTCTCCACAAGGACGCTTTGAGCCGCTTGAATACTGATAGCCTGCATATTGCCGGGCAGCTCGAAAGCGGAGTTCTTCACGGTCAGCTTTAATTGCTTGTTCTCGGCGTACAGCATGCCCGCACCGTTAGTATTTCCTCTAAAAGTACAGCCATCAAACACATACTCTCCGGTCAGAACGGCTGAAAGTGTGCCGAATTTCCCGCCTTCCGCCGCCTCGAACCGGCTGTCCTTATAGGTTCCCGGAGGCAGGGACAGCCCATAAGCCGAGTTGTAGCCTATAACCTTCAAATGATCGAACACACTTCCGGAAACCGCATTTCCTGAAAGACTCCGCAGGGAGGGTTCCCCGGTTATCGTGACATTGGAGAGGCGCACCGGTTGATTGTTGACGCTGAGACCCGCATCCACTTTTTGCGTAATTGCAATATCAACATTGGATACCTTGATTCCGTAGGCCTCTTTCGCGCTTAGGGCGAGTGTGCCGTTCGTGATCTTCATTCCATCAATAACAATATTCGGCCCTTCGAAAAAGGTTACGGAATCGTTCATGGCATTATTTTGCAAATAGACATCATGATAGGCATAGATGCGTGTACCGTCAAAATGATTATCTGAGACCCACGCGTTGCTGAATGGCGGGGATACCGCAAGTCCAATGGCTCCCTTGGAAGCAAAATGATTTCCGTCCACCCAGGCGCTGCGTCCGTCGTAAAGAATAGCGTCATATGCGGCGTTGTTGTAGAACTCATTGTTTTTAATCGTGATGTTGGTGTTCAGATTGCCGTTCTCCCCGTATCCGCCCTCCACATCAATACCGGACTGAGGAGCCGTTCCCTTGATATCATGAAGCCGATTTCCGGTAATCAGAACATTGTCGGCTCCGCCGACCGTAATGCCCTGGCGGCGGTTGAATGCGGACTCCGAGTTTCGGACCGTAATGTTCCGGCTGACGACACGGTTCCATACTTCCAGATAGCCGCCCTTGGAGGACGCCTGATTCAGCACAAGATGACAATAGGCGGCTCCGGGCGGAATAGCCATTTGATCGCGGGCCTTGGCCGATATCTTCTTGATGAACTTTCCGCCGCTTTGGTAGAAATAGACTTCAAACGTATACGGCAGCTTTTTGACGTTTGAAATTTCAAAAATCTTTTCTGTTTGAAGAACGGGAGCGGTGAGCGGGATTGGCGATTGGGTGCGGATTTTGTTCTTATTTTTCACGGCATATCCTTTAGCATCGAGCGCTCCGGTAACAAACCCTCCCTCATACAGGTCTTTGATTAAGGTGCCAACGCCGCCGATTGCCATTCCGTCTCCGGTAAAATTAACGGTCTTGACGCCGTCGACCATAACATTTGACGCTCCCTCCATCAATATGCCGTATCCGTTCTCATGCGTACCCGGGCTGTGCGGACTGTCCTTTTTGGAGAAATCATGCTGGTCTTTATCACCGCTATAAGTTCCGCCCTTTAAGGTGACATTATCGACCCCGTAGCCAAGGAACATCGTTTCGTACCGCTCTTTTCCGTTTGCTTCCTTTTGCAGCACGGCGTCATCCGGCAAAATAAACGTCATATCGCTGACCATGTTAATACGGCTGTCCTTATCAATCAGGTACGTGCCGGACGGCAGTGTCACAGCTTTAACTCCGTTGTTATGCAGCGTGGCTAAAGCCGCGTTGATGCCTTTGGTCGTTTCCGACGGATGGGTTCCGTCATTGTAAATCTTCCACTTGGACAACTCAATCGTCACCGGCTGCTGCGGCTCGGGTGAATCCTGACCATAGATCTGGGGCGGCAACCCCGAAAGAAGCAACAAAACGATCAAAGGCAGAATCAACCTCCATAATGGTTTGCTCACTCGATCTCGTCCTCCCGTTCCAGATTCCATCCGCATATCATTCGTTCTTTAAAACGAACTACCCTATTTTAGACTATCACGTTTTTTTTCGAATGGAAAGGCTTAAGTCCCACTCCAAAAAAACAGTTCTTTAGACCCGCCTTTTTTCCTTGAATCTCCTGTTTCACGTCTTCAATCCGTTATTGCGAATTCCGATAAACTATGTCAGGCATCGATTTCCATTGATAAAATTTCCATGAAGAAGGGATAATCATATGAAAAAAACAGCATTTACCCTCATTGTTCTTATTATCGTCGCCTTGCTGACGCCGACATTCCCCCAGGCGGAGGCAGCCAGTCCGGTTCTGTTCTCGGACATTTCGCCCAAGCACTGGGCACATCAAGAAATCTCTCGCTTAAAAGAGCAGCAGCTTATCGGCGGGTATGACGACGGAACCTTCCGTCCGGACAATCCGATTACCCGGGCGGAAGCCGTAAAAATCCTCGTGCAGGCAAGCGGCATCGGCGTTGACTCCAATGGGGATGATCCGCAGGCTATTTCCGATGTGTCGACGGAATATTGGGCTTATCCCTATATTAAAGCCGCGAAGAAGTCCAATCTTATTACCGGTTATGCGGACGGCACGTTCCGCCCCAGCGAGACGCTTACCCGGGCCGACAGCGCCGTGCTCATCGCGCGCGCCTTTAATCTGGACAGCCAGGGCGCGAATGCCGCAGCCCATGTTTCCGACACCGACGACCACTGGGCCGCTTCGTCCATTTCCAAGCTGGTAACGAACGGCATCGCGGCCGGAGACGAGAACGGCAAGTTTCAGCCGTCCAAAAAGGTGACCCGCTCCGAATTCGCCGCCCTGCTCGGCAGAACGCTCTACCAGGATCTGCGGATCGGCGCCGCCGGCTCGCCCGACGAATCGGCGCCGCCGCAAGTCAGCCCATCCGCTTCGCCGGAAGGCGTTCCCGCGAGCGAACCGGCCGCTGCGGGTTTGATGGCTGCCATCGGCGGCGGTGGCGGATCCGGCGGCGATGCTCCGGTTGCTCCGGCAGCACCGGCTCCTTCGCCATCGCCGCTTCCTTCCGCCTCTGCCGATCCGGCTGCGGCGGCTCCGGCGCCCGAGCCTACTCCCACTCCGGCTCCAGAGCCGACTCCCGCTCCGGCGCCCGGCATGACACCCGCTCCCGAGCCGACTCCCGCTCCGGCGCCCGGCATGACGCCCGCTCCAGAGCCGACTCCCGCTCCTAGCGAAGCGCCTGTGCTGCAGGAAGTTTCCGGCTTGAAGTCGCTCAGCGGTAAAACAGGCTTGTCTTTTACCTGGTTCAACCCGGCGTATCCCGATTTTAAAGCCGTTAACATTTATAAAGAAGGAAGCCTGAAGGCAGCGACAGCTGATACGTTCTATCAGGAAACCGGTCTGCTTCCCGGCACAACCCACCATTATGTATTGAAGACCGTAAACATGACCGGCATGGAGTCTGCAGGCACTGAGTTAAGCGTGACGACAGCGCCTGCCAGTCTTCCGTCTCCTCCGGCCGGACTGTCCGCTTCCGCTTCGGACGAAGCCGTGCGGCTAAATTGGACGGAGAACGGCGAGAGCGGCATTATCGGCTACAATGTCTATCGGGACGGCACTAAGAGCAATACCGCTACGGTAACCGGAGACACCTATATGCTGAACGGGCTGACAAATGGCCAAAGCTACAGTCTGTATGTGACCGCTGTAAATGACGCCCAGATTGAATCGGGGCCTTCAATCCCGATATCCGCCACACCGCAAGACGCGGATTACTCGGCTCCCGAGGAAATCAGCGGGTTGACTGCTGTGGACGACGGCACATCCGTAACGCTGACCTGGAACAATCCCTCCTCCCCCAATTTTAACCGGGTGGATATTTACCTGGGCGGTGTGCTGATCGGTTCTTCGTCAGACGGCAGATACAAAGCGGAAGGACTCTCCGGGGAAACAGAATATTCTTTCACGCTCAAAACGGTTTATACGGTTGTGAAGACTTCAACCGGCATCGGCCTTTCCATCCGGACGAAGGACATTGTACCGCCGGCTACCCCCGCGCAGGTATCGGCCGCGGGCGGTCCAAGCAAAGTTTCCGTCTCCTGGGCGGCCGGTACGGAAAGCGATTTGGCCGGTTACAATATTTATGTGGGCGGACAAAAAATGAATGCCGAGCCTCTCTTGCAGAACTTTTACGAGGCTAAAGGGCTGGATTTCGGCGTGGCGTACAGCGTTCAGTTGGAAGCCGTAGACACCAGCGGAAACCGCTCGCCCCTGAGCGCTCCCGTGTCGGCATCGCCGACGCACTATCTGATTGATCTTGCGCGGTGGGGCATTTATAACGATGGAACTCACCCGGTGGAGACCGTCAAGGGCATTAACAATGCCTTGATCTGGGCCCGTCAGAAAGGCATCACGGCAACAACCCTTCCGTCCGGAACCTATCTCATCGACAAGAACAGCCGGATCGCCATGGTCGGCGATATGCTGTTCGATCTGCCGATGGATGCCGTCCTTCAGAAAGAAACCAACGGCAAGGAACGATACGATGTCATGTATGTCGGGTACGGCGCCAACAATGTAACGCTTCGCGGCGGAACGTACCTTGGCGACAAGCAGACCCATGACTATTCCCAGCGGGACCCTTATAATACGGGCACCCACGAAGGCGGATACGGCATTTTTGTTGAAGGCGCGAAGAATACAACGATAGATGGCGTCAAAGCGATGTATTTCACCGGCGACGGGCTGGTGCTTGGCGGCTTTGGCACCATGTTTAAGGATCTGTACGCAGCCAGCTTCGTCTCCGGCGGAATCGGCGCAACCGGCCAGCCGATCAGCGACAGCACCAAGGTCCGGACCAAAGACGGCATTTATTTTAACAACGCCATCTTCAAGACGGAGCGGACCTTCGAAATTTCCAACATAGCCAATCTGCCCGGCAACTTTACCGTGTATTTCTATCGTACGGACGGGTCCTTCATCAAGAGTCAGCCGGCTGTGGCGAGAGAAATCATGACGATACCGGACGGTGCGGCATACTTCCATCTGGTATTTATTAAAGCCTCGTCAACCGGCGCCTATCTGGAGGCTTGGAACCGGACCGTCACCCAGAATCCGGTTGTTAAAAATTCCGAGTTCGCTTATAACCGCCGCCAGGGCATTACAGTGGGCGGCGCCGACAATGCGCTGATCATGAACAACATCCTGCACGACATCAAAGGGATCGCGCCGCAATCGGGCATTGATGTGGAAGGCGGATACGGCGAGAACGGAAACCTGAACACCAATATTTTTATTAAAAACAATGAATTCTACAATAATGCGGTTTATGACGTCATCCTGTATGACGGGCATGACGCAACCGTTGAGGGCAACCATCTGGCCTCGAAGGGCATCATCGGACTTGCGGTATCCGAGACGTTCAAAAATGCAAAGGTCGTCAACAATCACTTTGACGCTACCCGGATTATCGCCTATCATGATGCATCCTTCCTGGGTAACCGGATGAATGATTCCGGCACCTTCTTCCAAGGGCCCAATATTATCATCGACGGTATGGAGATCACCAACGGCAAATTGTCCGTCAGCGCCAAGAATCCGAAAGGCGTCAAAGTCTCCAATGTGAATATTCAGATTACAAAGAAAGTGGATGCGGGCTTTGCCATAAGCGGGGAAGCCATCGAGGTCTCCAATGTTACAGTAGCTGGAGAAGCGGCCTTCGCCAGCTTCAACGGCAATCCCAAACCGGGATCGGCATTTAATAATATCAAGGTTCTAGGATTCAACTCTGCCCAAGGCATGACTTTACCGCAGGGCACGTACACGAACTCTATATTTGAAGCTGCGGACGGCAGCCGGTTCGGGTCACCGATTGTAGCCAATGGCGTATACAGCTTCGATAATTGCACTTTTGCCTCCAACGCTACCGGCAGCACCGCCCTTATCGCAAGCCATGCCAATCTGGATCTGAAGATCACGAACTCCAAGTTCAACGTTAAGGGCGATGCTTCGGCCATTACGGTTGAAACGGCTAATCGAGTCGTTCTCGAAAATAATACGGTGACAGCCATGAAGCTTGCGCGGACTTCGGTTGAGCTGATCAAAATCAACGACTACTGGAAACGAAATGATCCCGCCGATGTCTTCAACGTATCGATTATCGGCAATACCGTCACTTCCAATATCGCCGCTGTAGGCATTTCCACGATCTATGCGGGTACAAATGCGCCGCCCTATACAGTCAAGAACAACATCCTTAATAAGGCCGTACTGGCTCTTAAGAGCAATGACGTGCAGAGCGGAAATATCCAGCAATAAGTAAAAAAATGGCCCGGGGAAAATCCCGGGCCATTCTAATTCAGTAACCGTAATACTTTTTCCACAGCTTGTAGGAATCATGCTGATTGTCCTCCCACCAATCCCTTTCATCATCGCAGTCCCTGCCTTTTAGCCAGCTTAACCAATTACCGGATGTGTTGTTGCTGCTTTGGGACGTTGTTGCTTCCTTGTCAAACCAGGAGGCAAACACGTTGGTCAGTGAGGATAAAAAGGAGGTCGCATAAGAAGAGGAATACTTCGCTTCTGCCGAGCCGGAGGATGCATAGGCAGAGGCCGGCAGCATGATCGCACTGAGAAGCAGCACAATCAGCGTGAGCCGTGTGTATTTCTTCATACACGTTACCATACTTCCGAGTCCTCTCTTTCGTATAGTCTAAATTAACTACAAGGTAGTTCTTTATAAAGAATATAATGGAATGGGGGATTTGTAAATACATAACAATGGAGAAACGTAAATCCGGAAAATCTCGCACTTGATTTTTGATTTATCTTTGATAGACTTCACCTTAAGACCAGAGGCATATCCAAGTATTTACTTCCGTTCGTTTCTTTCAGCGAACACACCCGCACTTTAGTCCCTGCTTTAACCGTTACTATTTTCCAGCAATCCGGCAGATTGGGGAGATTACGCATGAACAAACTTAGGCATCTCTTTAACACCGATATTTACCGCTGGCTGACACAGTGCATGAAGAGAAAATGGGGTGCGCTGTCCGCGATCATTCTGCTCAATGTCATCATTTCTCTTAGCGGAGCGGCCCTCGCCATCGTCTCCAAGCAGGTAATCGATCATGCCGTGCAGAGCAGCATGCGCCTTAGCGGAGTATACGCCATCGCCTTTGCCTTGATTCTGATTCTCCAGTTGGGCCTTTCCTCCCTGCTGACCTTGAGAACCGTTAAGCTGAGAGAAGCGGTCAACAATGATCTGCAGCGGAGCTTCATGGACCGGCTGTATAGAACGGAGTGGAGCGCCGCCGGGAAATACCACAGCGGCGATCTGTTGACCCACCTGACAAGCGATTCGGCCAACGTCACCGACGGATTAATCAATACCTTGCCGAACATCGTCGCATTGATTGTCCAATTCGCGGCCGCCTTTTTTACGCTGCTGTACTTTGACAAAACGCTGGCCCTGTTCGCGTTCGTGCTTGGACCCGTGTCCGTACTCATCAGCTGGTATATCGGCAGCAAGCTGAAGAAGATGCAGCATCAAATCCAGGCCGCCGAAAGCCGCTATCGCTCCCTGCTGCATGAATGCGTCCAGAATCTGCTGATTGTAAAAACTTTCGAGAATGAAAAAAACAGCTTGGAGAAAGTGCAATCTTCCCAGCAGGACCGATTGTTCTGGATACTTAAACGCACCCGTTTTAACGCGGCGGCGGACCTTACAATGGGAATCGGTTACCGGCTCGGATTTTTCCTGGCCTTTATCTGGGGCGCTTTCCGAATATCCACCGGGGCCGCGAGTTTCGGGATGTTTACCGCTTTTTTGCAGCTTGTCGGACAAATCCAGGGACCACTTGAAGGTCTGGCCCGCACTTTCCCGATCCTCATCGCCATGGTCACATCGGCGGAGCGATTGATCGTATTTCAAAAATTGCAGCCGGAAGCTAAAAAAGAGACCTCCCCGGCCGTCAAGGAAAGCTTATCCGAACTGCGCATGGAACATGTCGCATACAGCTATGAATCAAACAAGCCGATTCTTACCGATGTTTCTCTCCGCATTCAGCCCGGCGAGCTTGTTGCCCTTATCGGGACTTCGGGGGAAGGCAAAACAACGCTGCTCCGGCTTCTGCTGGCACTGCTCGAACCTCAAAGCGGGAACATCAGCATCATCGGCAAGGACCGCGAACCCGTCAGCCTGTCGGCTGATACCCGGTCTTATTTTTCCTACGTTCCTCAAGGCAACACGTTATTCTCCGGTACGATCGCTGACAATCTGCGGATCGGCAATCCTGCGGCTACAGAAGAGGAAATACATGCCGCCATTGAAACAGCCTGTGCCCTGAGCTTTATAGAGAAGCTTCCGTACGGCATTCATACGGTTATCGGCGAACATGGCTCCGGCTTATCCGAAGGCCAGGCCCAGCGGATCGCCATCGCCCGGGCCCTGCTGAGGCCGGCGCCCATCCTGCTGCTCGATGAGGCGACTTCCGCCCTGGATATGGATACGGAGTGGGCGGTCCTGCAAAATATCCGGAACTCCCAGCCGCCAAGAACATGCATTGCCATCACCCACCGCTTGTCTGTATTCGATGTCTGCGACCATATCTACCGCCTGTCTGGTGGTGTGTTATACCAAGAAGAAACGGCATCGCCGTATTTTCAGAAGCTTTAGCTTCCGAAGTGGCGATACGAGTATCGCCTTTAGGCACCGTTTCTCGTAGAAATATAAGTCAAAATGTTAAGCGCTCCGCTTATACAGTCTTATATTTGAACAACAAGAGCCTGTTACTCAAAGCAAGTAACAAGCTCTTCATATCAAGCCGCATTAAAAGAGACCTCAAACTTTGAACCCGTTTGAGGTCTCTTCCGTTTTAAATGAATTAGCTGAAAGAGTAGAAGATATGCGTGCCGTCAGTGTAGGTGGCATCAACCTTAGGTGTAATCTTCGTACCATACTCTGTGCCGCTTACTTTCAGTTCTTTCACTTCCGGCTTTTCCCATACTTTTTTAATCATATACTCCACCTCCTGATATTTAAATATCGCCGTTGCCCCGCATATTCCCCGTTTAACCAAGATGCCGCTGGCAATATTTGATATAACAATACAATAGATATTTCAAAAAATCAAGATCATTCGGTCGTTATTGAGAACAATTTCGGTATAACGTTTGTCATAATATCAATAAAATGCCATAAAAATCCTCCATTACCCTATAAAATTCCGTTTAATTTATGAATTATGCCCTTGATTTGTTCATCCACTGTAAAACCATTCTCTGGCCGTTCGATATGAAAAACACGAATCGCAGCGGCAAGCGCGGAACATCGCATAAAATGCTCCCCCTGTTTCCCCATAAGCTCGATAAACTCGGAGCGATAGATATTCCGTAATATAACCATCAGCTTTTCCGGACCTTTCACCTCAGAGACGATCACCTCGGAACCCGGATGCGTGGACAATTCAAAGAGGGCGTCCAGCCTTTGGGGAACCTCAATAAATCCGCCGTCCATCGAAACATGATACTTATCCCGTATACCCGGAATCCGGTCCAATGAATCAACACTGCCATAAATCTGCTCGGCCGTATCCCGCCACAGCTTTTGTCTTGGGAAGGAGGGCACAATCCACGGCTCTCCGCTTTCGTTCTCTTGGAGTGCCGCGATATCATCGGCCAAAAAAGCGCAGCCGCGCTTGGTCAATGCCGCTGTCAGCGTAGATTTGCCCGCACCCGAATGCCCGGTCACGATAATATGCTTCCCTTCCAGCGCTAATGCGCCGCCGTGGACCGGAAGCAGGCCGCGCTGGAACAAGAGCACTCCCATACAGGTTCCCAGGATGAACAGAACATGGGCTCCCGGTTCGCAGCCTTCACTTCGTTCTGCGATGATCTGTATGCCGTCCGTAACGAGAAATGTGCCGATGTCCTTGACGCGGAAAGCAAATCCGTCGGTGCCGACGAGGGTATACCCATAAGAATCCGGAGGACCGGGCAAGTCGACGGGCACCTTTCCCTCCTTGATATAGACTTCAGGTTCGCCGTCCGCCGGCAGCAGGCCTTCGAGCAGGAAATTGGAAGCGATATTCAATCCAAATGCTTTATAACGAAACCGGAAATCAGGAAAGCTCATTTTACCACCTCGGGTGTCGGATTAAACGCGGCTATAAATCTGGAGAAAATAACGGCAATCACTATAGACCGGATTAGATTTTCCTCATTCTTGTTTATGTCCCGGCTGGCCTTGGCAAGCTTCTCCTTCAGCTTATCCTTGTCCACGTATGGCTCTAGATCGCCTTGCTCCAGCGCCCTCTTGGCTTCGTCGAGAACCTCGGGCCACTGCGGAGCCAGCCTATAGATCCAATCCGCGCTTTGAAGCCCTTTGGTCCGGATATTCAGCCGGATCGGGTCCGGAAGTATCCCTTTCATGGCCCGCCGCAGCAAATATCTGTCCTGGCCATTCCGCACAAATTGTTCGGATGGAATGGCCATGCAGAATTCGAAGACGCGTTTATCCCGGGAGGGATCACGGATCGTAATTCCATTGGCCAGCGATAATTTGGTCTCCACCGCTCCGATGTGCGCAAACGGCAGAGGACTCGTTCTCGACTTTCGATCCTCCTCATAATCCGGAAAACGGCTGATCGGCGTATTGGCTCCAATCCGGTCGAGCCCGCTGATTACATCCCATTTTTGGATCAGCGACCTCTTCACCACCATATTCTCAAAACGGTCGAACTCGCGGATCTGCCTCCGGTTCTTCCAAACTTTCAAACGGTACGGCATGACTACGGGAATCGCGCTTTTCAGCACTTTCCTCACCGGCGCATTCGCCAATCTGCTGAATTCATAGATTTCCCTGGCCGCCGCAGCGATTCTCCCTTTTCTGTACAGAGTCGCCAATTGAACCCCAAAATTACCATACGAGATGGTACTGTTCCCTGTCTGGCCGTTCAGCATAACCATACAATTTCTTTCGGCGGCCATCTTTAGGAACGAATGATACCATGTCATGTTTTGAAAAATTTTATAAGGCTGCTCAAAGATTCGAAGCAATTCATCGGCATCGGTCAGACAATTTTTTTCGGCAAAGCTCCCATAAGTGATATCAATGTTAGGGTAAGCTTGTGCGATAAGCTCGACTTCACGAGATTCATTATAGATTGCCGTTCCGGACGGCCGCTCGCTGAACCCGGGCACCGGAACGGATGTGAATCCATACAGCTTTTTCCCTTTATCGGCTAATTGGGGAGCAGCAACAGAGGCAATCGAACCGGAATCCATCCCGCCGCTCAGAAAAATCCCCATCTCGCCCAGGCTTCTCAGCCGGCACGTTACCGCTTCCGAGAAACACCGGTTAAAGGCTTCGACATACTCTTCATCACTGCCAAAAACGATCGGCTTAATGTCCCTTAACGGCTCCCAATACCGCTTTTTGACCAAACCCTTCGCATTGACTATTCCATAATGGGCAGGCGGCAGCTGGCTGATCCCCCGGTAAACGGTTCCTTCGCATTCCAGTTCATGTTGAATTCCGTCTATCGATAAAAAATCGGTAATCCATTTCTCATCCAACTCGGCCCGCTCGCCGAACAAACCCAATAATGGCTTTTCTACTGTGCAAAAGGAAAAATAACCGTTCTCACAGGTATAGTACAAGGTCCTTGATCCCATGGCGTCACGCGCGATAAACAGCTCCTGCTTGCCGATATCCCAAATCGCAAAAGCGTAATCGCCGATAAGATGCCCGGGACAGGCATGTCCCCAAGTTTCGTAGGCCCGGATAATAAGATCGCTGTCGGTTACAACTGCCGGGTCACCGGGTTGCAGGTTGAATTGTTCCAGCAGCTCAGCCCGGTTGTCAATAATCGCATCCGCCGTAATGACCAAGGCGCCATTGTCGCTACAGCGCGGCAGCTCTTCCATTTTCGATTCAGGCGTGTTGTATAGAATTCCGCAGCCCAGATGTACCGATTGATCTACCCATTCTCCTGTCCGGTTAAAGGAATAGGCTTTCAATTTCCCGAATATGGACGAGCCGGCCGGGGCGGCATCCGTATCGCTTCCAAACATGTAAATCCCGCTGATCGCTCCCATCCTGTCCCTCCAAATCTCATCTTAATGCTCCTACAAGTAAATGATGTCGGCAGTACAACAGCAAGCAGCCAAGAATTGTATTTAATTTATCATCTTTCTTGTACTTAATAAAGAACAAACTCTTCAAAAATATTAAGAGTATGGGGTTCTTTGCCGTCTCCAGGCCGCTTGTCTCTTGCTTAATGCCAGTATCAGCGTTCCGGCCAGACATTCCAGCAGCGTAATCAGCAGCACAACCAATCCACGGAAAATCCCCAATCCGACGGTGTCCCATTTCAACAGCAAAAGGTTGAGCTGAATAAAAGGAATATGGCCGAAAAAGGTTACCATACTGAATAGATTGATAGTCGAGTGATATGCTTGGATGGAGCGGCTCTTGATGCGAAGCACTCCATAAAAGAACAGGATGGTATTCGGAATCATGCAAAACGCCAAAGAATAATCAGGGGTCCACCTGGCCCCAAGCATGAGAAGCAGCGTTTCAATAAGAGTAATAACCGCAGCCGGAACTAGAATGAAACCTGCGCCCAGCCGCAAAAACCGTTCTTCATATTTTGCAATGAAAGCTCCCGCCGTTACGAACGTAAGACCGTAGCCCAGATAACGCTCGGCGAAGAGCTCCAAATACCCGCCGTAATCCGTATCCAAAAAGGGGATGCCGCCCGTTATAGCGTCCAAAACCGCCCGGAGCGTGCCGAATAACGTTTGAGCGAGCAGA
This sequence comes from Paenibacillus rhizophilus, assembly GCF_003854965.1. Lineage (GTDB taxonomy): Bacteria > Bacillota > Bacilli > Paenibacillales > Paenibacillaceae > Paenibacillus_AQ > Paenibacillus_AQ rhizophilus. The sequence goes on along the minus strand of NZ_RQPI01000008.1, from coordinate 155,435 downwards.
AATCCAAGCAAAGGCAGGACGGCCGCTGTCCGGAGAGACGTTCTTCGGAATAGAATGTAAGCCAACAGCATCCCGAACATAAGCGGCGGAATAAACCAAAGCTGGATAAAGGGTCCGTTCAGGAAGAACATCATCACCATAATTTTAGCCTGTAACAAAAGGTTGGCCGCCGATAATCCTCCCCTGACCAAAGCCGGAACGACAAACTCCCCGGCAAAGATGAGACAAAAGAAACCGTAGACCGCTAAAATCCGGATCAGGTACTTGCGGACATAGGCGGCTGGATTCTCGGCCCCGGACCACCCCCGATAAGCCAAAAACCCGGAAATCATATAAAAGCAGGGCACAATGACTTTCATGGCGTTAAACATATAATTCATCTGCCGGTTCGGCATCTCACCGATATACCGGAACAGCATTACATGCGCGATCAGCACCATCAGCGAGCCGGCGAGCTTGAATATCGTGATTCCGGGATAGTATCTACGCATTTTTCCTAAGCTCTCCTATCCGTTCCAGAGCAAGTCCCTGAATGGCGGGAACCGCGAGCTTCCCTGTCGGCGATAGCGGCAGGTCGTCAAGGAACACAAAATACCGGGGAATCTTAAAGGCCGACAAATGCGGCGTAATCTCCATCCGCAGCCGTTCCTCGGTCAGATTCGCCCCTTTTTTCCCGATCACGCAGGCGCAGACCAGCTCCCCGTATAGCTCATCGGGAATGCCAACCACCATGGCCGCGCTTACGTCCTTATGATTCATGAGAACGTTTTCGATTTCAACCGGACATATTTTTTCCCCGCCCCGCGAGATGATGCGTTTCATTCTGGCTGTGATTTTCAGATGGCCTCTGTTATCCAAAAAGCCCAAATCCCCGGATCTGTACCAGCCGTCCTCTGTGAAAGAACAGCAGGCTTGGTTCTCCTTGAAATAGCGCATGACCCGGTGGCTCCGGATTTGAATTTCGCCTCGTTCGAGGCAGGAAAGAACGGCCCCCGTCTCCGGATTCACGATCCGGACTTGAACCCCGCGGTCGACCTTTCCCCCGAGGCTGCAGTCTCCGTCTTCAAATTCGCCGGGGTCGATGCGGCCGCTGAGCAGATTGGAGTAGTTTAGCAGCCTAAACAGCATTGACCACGCCGCATTCTTTCGACGGTTCACAAAGCAGACGCCGTTGGATACCGATCCCGCTTCGGACGAACCGTAGCTGACCATGAAGAAGACCAGCTTCAATTGCGGATCATGAATAATATTTTTCAGCAAAGAGCCGTTCACCGCCGACGACGTAAACACGACGCCCAGTAGTGACGACAAATTGTATCCCTCCCGCCCCGGAAGGGCAAGCATGTGCTGAATCATAAATGGAGTTCCCGACAGGATCGAGCACCTCTCCCGCTCCACCGCCGATAAAGCGCTCACAGGATTAAAGTGGCTGAGCAGGACAATCCGGATATTGCAGGCCTTAAGTCCGGTAAATATCGAGGCAAAGCCGCCCAGATGGTACAGCGGAAGCAGGTTCATGAGTGAAAATCTCCGGATGATGCGGTCGCTTAGACGGGTAAGCCATTCGGCCGGTTTGCCTTGCTGTGCGTAGCCGCCGTCCGATACCAGGAAGGAGGAGGTCGAACGAAGAACCCCCTTGGGCCGTCCGGTCGTTCCCGAGGTATACAGAAGAATAAGCGGATCTTTGCATCGCACGGCTGCGCACACTTCCACAAACTCTTCTTCCCGTATCTGGCCGGCCAGCGCATACAGATCCGAAAAAGGAAGGAAAGGGAGCTCGGCCTCCTCTTCGCGGCCCACCACAAACACATGGGCGGGAATCCACGGGCGTTCCTTATCCGATTCCGCGATCATTTCCCGGACAAGCGTGGGATAGTGGTGGCCATGCCCTTCTGTTCCAATAATCAGCAGTTCAGGCTTTGAATCGTCCAGATAGCCCTGAAGCTCATCTTTTTTGGAATAAGCGTTAAGCGGAACGACAATGGCGCCGATACAAGCCGCTCCGAACATGGCAAGGATCATTTCCATCCTTCCCTGCATGAGCAGCGCGATCCGGTCGCCCTTTTTCACTCCCAGGCGGAGAAAGCCTTTTGCCAGAACGGCGGCGTTCTCCCACATGTCGGACCAGGTATAATGCTGATCCCATTCCGGGAAACTGTAGGCAATATCGCGGGGGGCATAGGCCGCCCGCTTCTTAAGCAATTCGGAAACTGTATCCCTGTCGAACTCATGCGTAATCTCCATGATCCGTGCCCCCAATGTACAATGGATTATTCGGACTTGTATCTAATTTATCACCTTTGTTGTACTTTATAAAGAACAACATTCGTTTTTTATAAAATCCGAATCTGGGATAGCTGCACCAAGAATTTTATTATATTGACATCAAATTTAGCATCTGGTACTAAGAGTTCATGCTACAATAGGAGAGAACAAATATACTTTGATGAGTGAAGACGCCTTGTGCCTATAAAGGAGATGTTGGTATTGGATAATGAGCAATGGATAGCTCCGGAGCGTTACAATATGACGTCGGAGATGGAACGCCATCCTTCCGGCAAGCTTGCGCTGAAATGGTTAAGCGACAAAGGCGAATATGAGGAAATTACGTATGGCGAACTGCTGAAGCGGGCCAATCGGCTGGCCGGAGGTCTGGCAGAGCTTGGACTGCGCCAGGGCGACCGGGTTCTCGTTATGATTCCGCGCCGAATCATCGCCTATGTGATCTATCTGGCGTGCCTGAAGCTCGGGCTCGTCATCATTCCTTCTTCCGAAATGCTGCGCGCGAAGGATCTGTCCTACCGCCTCCGCCACTCTGAAGCCACATCGGTGATCTGCTGGTCGGAGGTTACGGGAGAAGTGAATAAAATCGCGGAGGATCTTCCGGTTCTCGATTTCCGCCTCTCGGTATCCGATGGCGCCGGCGAAGCCGAAGACGGCTGGCTGAACCTGGAGGAACTGATGGAAGGACGGCCGGATACCTATGCCGCCGCTCCCACCGGCCGGGACGATATGGCGATCCTCGCCTACACTTCCGGCACCACCGGCAACCCGAAGGCGGTCGTTCATACCCACGGATGGGGCTACGCGCATTTGCGCATCACCTCGCTGTGGCTCGACATCCGGGAATCGGATACGGTATGGGCCACGGCCGCTCCCGGCTGGCAAAAGTGGATCTGGAGCCCGTTCCTGTCCGTACTCGGCAACGGTGCCACCGGATTTATCTACAACGGGGCTTTTCATCCGAACCGGTATTTGCAGCTGATTCAGGACCGGGATATCCACGTCATGTGCTGTACGCCGACGGAGTACCGGCTGATGGCCAAAATTGACGGACTCGGCCGGTATGACCTTTCCCGTCTCCGCTGCGCGGTGTCTGCCGGGGAGCCTCTAAATCAGGAGGTCATCAACGAGTTCAAGCGCCACTTCGACATCACGATCCGGGACGGCTACGGTCAGACGGAAAGCACGCTGCTGATCGGTACGCTGAAGGACATGCCGATCCGGATCGGCTCGATGGGCCGGGCGACCGCGCAGGGCATGATCGAAGTGGTGGACGAGCAAGGCATCCCGCTTCCTCCGGGAGAGGTCGGCGACATTGCCGTACATGTGGACATGCCTGCTCTGTTCCAGACCTACTACAAAGACCCGGAACGCAAAGCGAGCTGCATTCACGGCGATTACTTTATTACCGGCGACCGGGCATCCAAGGACGAGGACGGCTACTTCTGGTTCGAGGGCCGCGGCGACGATATTATTATCAGCTCCGGCTACACGATCGGCCCCTTTGAGGTGGAGGAAGCGCTCATGAAGCATCCCCTGGTCAAAGAATGCGCGGTCGTAGCCAGTCCCGACGAAGTCCGGGGCCATGTGGTCAAAGCCTTTGTCGTTCTGAGAGATGAGAGCGCCGCTTCACCGGAGCTGGTGAAAGAGCTGCAGGCCCATACCAAGGAATGGACGGCTCCTTACAAATATCCGCGCAAAATCGAGTTCATCTCCGACCTCCCGAAGACAAGCTCGGGCAAAATCCGCCGGGTCGAGCTGCGGGCGCGGGAACGCGCGGCGAGCGAGTAAGTCCAGCTGATTGGTTTTTAATTCTTAAACAGACAATCCCGTCAGGCATTTGCCCTGACGGGGTTGTCTGTTTTATTCTTTTCCCCAAAGACTTTCTATTGCTCTAGGCATCAATCCTTCCGATTAACGGATTCATAACTGTCGCGTATCTCCCGGTTCTTAGCGTATATGTACAAATCCAAGGCTTCAATTCCTCTACGGGCAAGTTTAACGAATAGAACAAACGCATAAATTCCCAAGCCCGCTGATATCAGCCAAAACAAAAAGAATATTGGAGCCATTACCATTCCCCCGCCATAAAACACACCAGGTTGCGCCACCAAATCTCTCATCTCCTTATCCTATTTATATTAAGCGGTACCAGTAACGTAACGTTAACAACATAATTCCTATAGCCGCAAAAACCGCAACCCCGATTCAGTCAGAATAATTCAATTGGGACATAATGTAAATGAATAGTGTTTCGGTGAGGAAGTATTTTGTTAATAAAAAAAATCCGCCAGCACAAAGCTAACGGTTATAGTATAAAATTCAATTCACTTTTCCCAAGTAGAAGGGATCGCCCCGTTTTAGGGTTTCGGAAGACCGCCGCTTAGGTACCAATCGACAGCTTCACCCCCGGTACAAACCGATCTGTCCCGCTTTTTATTTCTCGTGCCACCCCGCAAAATCCGGCGGTATCCGGCGAGCCGATCCGGTTCGGATCGCCGCCTCGATGACCGCGCCGCGCACGTGCTCAACCACTTTTTCATTAAAAATACTGGGTATAATGTAAAGCTCGTTCAGTTCATCGGGCTGAACCACCGCCGCGATTGCCTGGGCGGCCGCCAGCTTCATCTCCAGATTGACGGTCCGGGCCCGGCAGTCGAGAGCGCCACGGAAGATGCCGGGGAAGCAGAGTACGTTGTTAATCTGATTCGGATAATCGCTTCTTCCCGTCGCCAGAACGCGCACATGCGGCTCCGCCAGCTCCGGCTGTATTTCCGGAATCGGATTGGCCATCGCGAAGATGATGCTCTCCGGGGCCATGCTTTGGACATGCTCGACGGTCAGGATGCCGGCGCCGGCTACCCCGATAAACACATCCGCACCCTTTACCGCTTCTCCCAGCAGACCTGTAATTCCTTCCGGATTTGTCGACTCGGCAAGCTGCCGCCATTCTTCGTTGGTGTAGGGTATGTTTTTACAGAGGATACCCTCCTTGTCCACCGCGCAGACATGCCCCGCCCCGGCGGACAGCAGCAGATTGCAGATGGATACGCCCGCGGCGCCGATTCCGGCAACGACGATTCGCGCCGTCTCAAACGGCTTGCCGACCACTTTGAGCGCGTTCAGCAGTCCCGCCAGAACGACGACTGCCGTACCGTGCTGATCATCATGGAAGACGGGGATATCAAGCTCCTCCGCCAGCCGCCGCTCTATGTCGAAGCAGCGGGGCGAGGAGATATCCTCCAGGTTGATGCCGCCGAAGCCGGGGGCGACCGCCTTGACGATTTTGACGATTTCATCCGGATCTTTCGTATCGAGACAGAGCGGAAAAGCATCGATTCCGGCAAGTTGCTTGAACAGCATCGCTTTGCCTTCCATTACCGGCATGGCCGCTTCCGGCCCGATGTCTCCCAGACCGAGCACCGCCGTCCCATCCGTCACAACCGCAACCGTGTTGCGTTTCATCGTCAATGTATACGCTTTCGATTTATCCTCTGCGATAGCCATGCTGACCCTCGCCACCCCGGGCGTATAGACCTGGGACAGGTCCTCGCGGTTCTTGATCGGCAGCTTCGGGGTGACCTCGATTTTGCCGCCAAGATGGGCCAGGAACGTCCGGTCGGATATATTGACCACTTTAATCCCGGGCATACCCGACAGCACGCGGATGATCTCCTCATTGCCGGCGTCCTGCACATTTACCGTAATGTCCCGGGTCGTTACCTCCCTGCCCGCGCGGATGACATCTATGGCGACAATATCCCCGCCCGCCCCGGCAATTCCGGAAGCAACATCCCCGAAAGAAGCGACCGACTTCTCGATATCCAGCCGGATAATCATCGTTGTTGAAATCGTCATTGTAAGCCCCCTTTGTCCTGTGACTCCTGCTTCCACTATACCACAGACACCGGCGGCATTGGATACACTCCCCCTTTCAAAACCCCAATCGTCTCTCATGATAAAGTTCAATAGTAAATGTTAATAAATTACTATTTTACCACTCGATATTTAAAAATTTTCGCTTGATTTTACTTTTTTTGGTAATATAATAGGTGATGGCATTGCGTTTTCTGTATATACATGGAAATAAGGAAAATGAAATGCATTTTCATATATTTCAAAGACAAGGAGTTGGATAGGATGAGTACGGAAACAAATTCAAAAATCTCTACAGCGATAGCCGCAACAAATGGTGCCAATCTGGTTGTTGACAGTTTGATTTCACAGGGGGTTCCGTACATTTTCGGAATTCCCGGAGCCAAAATCGATTCCGTATTTGATGTTTTGCAAGAGCGCGGCCCCGAGCTTATCGTGTGTCGGCATGAGCAGAATGCCGCTTTTATGGCGGCAGCCGTCGGCCGGTTAACCGGCAAACCGGGGGTGTGCCTTGTGACCTCCGGTCCCGGCGCTTCCAACCTGGTTACGGGACTGGCAACGGCCAATTCCGAAAGCGACCCGGTCGTAGCTCTCGCGGGAGCCGTATCCCGCATGGACCAATTGAAACATACCCATCAATCCATGGACAATGCCGGACTATTTAAGCCGGTTACGAAATACAGCGTGGAAGTGGAGCACCCCGACAATGTCGCCGAAGCGATTACTAATGCGTTCCGCGAAGCTTCCTCGGCCCAGCCGGGAGCGGCATTCGTCAGCTTGCCGATGGATGTGCTCCTCGGCGAAGCGGAAACCTTCACATTTGGGCCGGTGACCGCTCCTCAGCTTGGCGCCGCTCCTTCTCCCATTGTCAATGCCGTCGCGGCAAATATCCGCAAAGCTAAACTGCCGGTCCTCCTGCTGGGCATGAAGGCAAGCTCACCGGAAGTGACCTCCGCCATCCGGAATTTGATCCGCGGTACCGATATTCCGGTCGTCGAAACCTTTCAGGCCGCCGGCGTCATCTCACGCGATTTGGAACACCATTTTCTGGGAAGAGTCGGACTCTTCTGCAATCAGCCGGGCGATCTTCTGCTTAAAGAAGCCGATGTGGTCCTTACCATCGGCTATGATCCGATCGAATATGATCCCCATCTTTGGAACCGGGAGGGAGCCCGGCATTTGTATCACCTGGATAACCGTCAAGCGGACTTTGACCATAATTATCAGCCGCAAATCGAGTTGATCGGCGACATCGCTTTAACTCTCGAAGCATTAACCCCGCATTTGAAAGGACTTTTACTCCCCTCCGAATCGCTCTCCTTGCTGAAAGAACTGCAACAGAAGCTGGATCAGGACGGAACTGACGTCCGCTCTCCCCACTCGGAGCTTGTGCACCCGCTGGATTTTATTACCACCTTGCGAAGACTGATTGACGATCAGGTAACGGTCACCTGCGATGTCGGTTCGCACTATATCTGGATGGCGCGTTATTTCCGCTGCTATGAACCCCGCCGTCTGCTCTTCAGCAATGGCATGCAAACTCTCGGTGTAGCGATGCCCTGGGCCATTGCCGCCTCACTCGTGCGTCCGGGCGAGAAAGTCATTTCCATATCCGGAGACGGCGGATTTCTGTTCTCCTCGATGGAACTGGAGACGGCGGTCCGCCTGAAGCTTCCGCTCGTTCATTTTGTGTGGAGCGACGGCGCCTATAATATGGTTGCATTTCAGCAAATGGTTAAATATGGCAGAACCTCAGGTGTAGACTTTGGCAGCATTGATGTTGTCCAATACGCCGAAAGCTTCGGCGCGGTAGGGCTTCGGGTCAATCGGCCGGAGCAACTGGAAGAAGTGCTGCGCTGCGCTCTCGATCAAATCGGCCCCGTGGTCGTCGATATCCCGATTGATTACAGAGACAGCGTGAAACTTGGAGAAAAGCTGCTGCCGGATAAAATAAACTGACAAAGGAGAAGGAGCTAAATGGAAAATCACGTCATATATCAAGCCTCGACTATGATTGCGCTGCTAAGCGGTTTGTATGATGGAACCGTAACCTTTGGAGAATTGAAAGAACATGGCGATTTCGGCATAGGAACATTTCATCAATTGGACGGAGAAATGATCGCTTTTGACGGACAATTTTATCATTTATATCCTGACGGAAGCGCCAAAAAAGTCGGCCTTGACGAAAGCACGCCTTTCTCCACCGTGACCTATTTCGAACCGGAGCAGACCTATCCGCTAAACCGGACAGTAACCCGTCAAGAACTGGAACACGTGCTGGATAATCTTCTGTCCAGCCCTAATCTATTTCATTCGATTCGAATCGACGGCCGGTTCCGTGAGGTGCACACCCGCACCGTCCCGCATCAAGACAAGCCGTACCCTCCGTTTGTGGAAGTCACCAAGTCGCAGCCTTCTTTCCATTTTTCTGATGTGGGCGGCGTCATTGCCGGTTTTTGGACCCCCGCTTTTGCACAAGGGATCGGAGCGGCAGGCTATCATTTGCACTTTATCAACGATGCCCGCAATGGAGGGGGGCATGTTCTGGACTTTGTGCTGGAAAAAGGTACGATTTCCATTTGCAGCGGCACTGACTTTCAATTGGCGCTGCCGCATGATAGTTTTTATCTGAAGGCGGATTTATCTGTCGCCGATCTGGAGCGTGATATCATGATCGCCGAAGGCTCTTACTGAGAACTGCCGACGCAATACCCATCTTTCAATTCCGACAATGCTGACCTTAAAGCCATAGCACGCTTTTTCAACCCTGAAAAAGCGTGGCTATGGCCCTTTTTTATTCGACCTTCCGGCCCTTCCCATGCAAAATCTTCAGATTGCCGTTCTCATAACCCACCGAATAGCTCATCCGGTAAGTCTGGTACACGGTTCCCGTCTGACGGCGTTCTTCCGCCGTAATATCGACGGTAACGAGGGCTCCGCTTTCCTGTTTCTCAGCCGATAGGGTCCCAACGGAAATGTAGCCGGTCTTCTTCTCCAGTCCCAGCGGACTGCCCAAGGCCAATATTTCATCGCCGACCTCCGCCTTATGGCTGCGGGCAATCGGAAGCGGCTGGGTTTCCTTTTACAAAATAATCCATAGGAAATATTGACAGAATATGAACATAAATATATACTTTGGTCATTACATATAAATCCTAGCTATTTAGTATGAAATATTACTGTGACTACTGCCATTACAGATCACCGGGCGTCAAATGAGATAAGAGAGGATGGATAGCGAATGGGCAAGATCAATTTGAAGATGACTGAAGTTCAGAATCGCGAGCGGCGGCTCGGCACAATCATCGCATGGAATGGAACAGCATCGGATCTGCACACGCAATCAGGCTATCAGCAAAGAGGAAGCGGATGTAAAACCAATAAGGATGGATGCCGGCTGTGTGAAGCCAAAGGACCTTTCACTCAAGGCTCGGTATGCAGTGAGCAAATGGTTGAATGTCAGGCAGGCAATGTCAGAGATGCGGTGCTGATCCAGCATTCACCTATCGGCTGCGGCGCCGGACAAGTTCCCTATAATTCAATCTACCGCAATGGATTGGCCATGAGAGGCCATAAAGTCGAGAATATTAGAATTATCAATACAAGCCTGCAGGAGACGGATATGGTGTTTGGCGCGCTTGGCAAACTCAAGCAATCCATTGACGATGCTTGGGAAAGGTATTCACCCAAAGCCATTTTCATAGGAACCTCTTGCCCTACCGGGATCATTGGCGAAGATATTGAAAGTGTTGCAAGGAAGAAACAAGAGGAGCTGGGGATTCCCGTCATTCCTCTTTTCTGTGAAGGATTCAGATCAAAGCATTGGAGTACCGGTTTTGACGCGACCCAGCATGGCATTTTGCGACAGATTGTGAAAAAAAGCACGAAAAAGCAAGAGGATCTCGTCAATGTCATCAGTCTTTGGGGTTCGGATATTTTTACCCCTATGTTCAAAGAGCTTAATCTAAGAGTCAATTATGTTGTGGATATGGCTTCCGTCTCCGATCTCGAGCAATTGTCTGAAGCGGCGGCAACCGTGGGCTTCTGCTATACGCTCTCTTCGTATATGGCGGCGGCGCTGGAGCAGGAATTTGGCGTACCCGAAGTCAAAGCTCCGATGCCCTACGGATTCGCCGGAACCGATGCATGGCTTCGCGAGCTCGGCAAAGTCACCCATCGGGAAGAGCTTGTAGAGCAGTACATCGCGAAGGAACACGCCAGAGTGAAGCCAAAGATCGCCGAGCTCAAAAAGAAGCTTCAGGGCTTAAAAGGATACGTAGCTACAGGCTCCGCTTACGCCCACGGACTGATTCAAGTACTGAGAGAGCTGGATATTCAGGTGGACGGCTCGCTCGTGTTCCACCATGATCCCGTTTATGACAGCGGCGATGCCAGGGAGGATTCATTGGGGCACCTGATTGAACATTACGGCGAGGTCCCGTCGTTTAATGTGAGCAACAGGCAGCAGTATCAATTTTACGGTTTGCTGCAGGAGGTCAAGCCGGATTTTATCCTGATCAGACATAACGGTCTCGCGCCGCTGGCTTCCAAGCTCGGCATCCCCGCAGCCCCGCTGGGCGATGAACATATCGCGATCGGCTATGAAGGCATCGTTAATCTGGGTGAAGCTATTCTGGACATTCTCGCCCATAAAAAATTTCACGATGATCTGAAAAAGCACGCAAAGCTCCCCTACAAGCAGTGGTGGCTTGAACAAAAAGACCCCTACATTCTCGCCAAGCACCCGGAATTGATCGATGCGTAAACAACGATTTTCATAGAAAAGGAGACTACCATGGCTGTTACCAAAAATGAGCACGGGCAGACCAATTCAATCAATCAAGTGCGCTACGGCTGTGCCGTCGGAGCCCTGTACAGCGTCGTATCGATTCCCGGTGCCGTTCCCATCGGCCACTGCGGACCGGGCTGCATGGACAAGCAATACACAAGCCTGGCCTTTTACAACGGCTTTCAGGGCAGTGGGTATTCGGGAGGCTCGGTCTCTCCAAGCGTCAATGCCGGTGAGAAAGAAGTGGTGTTCGGCGGCGAGAAGCGCTTGGACGAATTAATTAAATCCACTCTAAAGATCATAGAGGGCGACTTGTTTGTTGTGCTGAACGGGTGCATCGGAGAATTGGTCGGGGATGATGTCGGAGCGGTCGTCAGTAAATATCAGAAGCAGGGAGTCCCCATTGTGTATGCCGAAACCGGCGGCTTTAAGGGCAATAACTTCGTCGGCCATGAGATCATAACGACAGCCATCATTGATCAATACGTTGATAAATTTACGCTTAACAAGGACCACAGGGAAAAAGGGCTGATTAATGTCTGGTCGGAACTGCCGTATCAGAATACATTCTGGCGCGGGGACTTGTCCGAACTGAAGCGAATTCTTGAGGGCGCCGGTTTCAGGGTCAATATTTTGTTCGGCGGCAAATCGGCCGGTGTCGAGGAATGGAAGACGATCCCCCATGCCCAGTTTAATCTGGTCGTCTCGCCATGGCTCGGGCTGAAAACGGCCAAGCATCTGGAACAAAAGTACAATCAGCCGTATTTACACATCCCTGTGTTACCGATCGGTGCGGGGCAAACAGCTGCATTTATTAGACAGGTCGTTGAGTACGCGGGCATTGACCCTGCAACAGCCGAGTCGTTTATCGAGCAGGAAGAAAAAGAATACTATTATTACCTGGAGCATTTCAATGATTTCTACGCCGAATATTGGTGGGGACTGCCGGCAACCTATGCCGTAGTCGGGGACAGCACGTACAATCTGGCCTTAAACAAGTTTCTGGTGAATCAGCTCGGCTTAATTCCCAAAAGACAAATCATCACCGATAATGCGCCGGAAAAATATAGAGAAGCCATCGCTCAAGAATATCAAAAGCTCGCTCATGATGTCGCCACCACTGTCGATTTTGTTGAAGATGGCTATATCGTCGGCAAATTATTGAGAGAGACTGATTTCGGGCATAAGCCCCCGATTATTTTTGGAACAACATGGGAAAGGGACACGGCCAAGGCGCTGAAGGGCAACATCGTCGAAGTCGGATTTCCGGCGTCCTATGAAGTGGTTCTGAACAAAAGCTACATCGGATACAGAGGCGCATTGCAGCTTATTGAGAAAATATTCACTGTCGCTATAAGCGCCAGCGCATAGCTCTCCGTCATGGCGCTGCTGATGGAACCAGCCGGGCAATGCTTGCGGAGTGTTCGGTTCTCCCGAAGCCTGCAGGCTCTTCGCTATATTGCGCTTGCACCACTACACGTAAGCCGTCGTCGCTTCCTTCGGAGCCTTCCGGAGGAAGCCCTGTTCTGCACCATCATTACCAAGAACCGCCCTCTCTCCAACAGTTCCTCCTGACAATAAAAACCCCCGGAGAAGGAATGCCCTTCACTCCGGAGTTCATTTCTAACAATACATTCCACAAGCGAAACAATTACTCAGCGCAAGCCCTGGAAAAAAAAGGGGCGGTCTGGATTACCCTTGCGATTAATCAAGACCGCCGCCATCGTTCGAGCTTATGAATGTTTCCGGTAAAGAGGCCTGTCAGAAATTTCGGAAACCCCATCTCCACCAGCTTTTGCTTCACTCTAGCCTTCATTTGCTCCGCCGTCAGGTCAGGCAGCGTAAACTCGCCATTCTGGTAACAGTGGCTGCAATATTTATTGCTTTTGTCTCCGTTTCGCTCCGTACCACCCCGTTGCTCGTCGCGGGATAGCGGCATGCCGCAGCTTTGACAATTTTTATAGGCTTTATCCAACTTCATCGTCCCTTCAATCTTTCATCAAGATTATGTATTCCTTAGCACAGTTATGAATCCGTCCAGTATTTGGTGGCTGATGTTGAATCCTTTGCCCATATAAAATTTCAGCGCAGGATCATTTCCGTTTGAGACGAAGATAAACCGGTCGCCGATGGACTCAAATGAATTCAGCCAATCCATGGACCTTTCGAACAAAACGCTGCCAATGCCCATTAAAGCGTCATAGCATGCCCGTACCGTGTTAGAAATTCCTGCTTTTCTTTATAATCCGGCATAATACTTCCAACACGTCTCCAAAATGATCTATCATGATTCATATGAATGAGATGACATAGTTCATGGATGATTACATAATCTATAACTTCCATTGGAGCCATTGCCAGACGATAATTAAAGGTTATTTTTTTATCTGAACTGCAACTGCCCCACTTGGTTCTGGACTCTACCACCTCAACGGTCTTGGGTTTTACTCTCAGTTGTATTTGATAACTGTTTATCCGTTCTCCTACGATCTTCTTACAGCTTGAGAAATAGAACTTCTTGAGGTTTTTTTTAAGCTCTTCTTCATTTAAACCCCTGGTCTCTATTAACTCATGCAGAAAATACTCTTTCCCAAGATAAAGGAACTTCCCTTCATCTTGATACTCTTTGGGCTTAGGGGTTTCCCGAGCCTTCGCAAGGGTATGCAATTTCTCCAATATTAATTTACCATGACGTTCCACAGCACTTTTAATCATCTCTTCACTTGTATCTTTGGGGACTTTAACAGTTATGAGACCTAACAAATCTATATGAAGCGAGAGCTTCTTTCTGTTTCCATATTGAACATTAAACTCTATTATATTATTTTCAAATTCAATTTTCATAACCACCATCGTTTCTAATCCGGTTATTTCTGGCTCTTACATTATTCCGATTTTAGCAGATATTAATTTTTCCATAAAGGTTAGCATTATATTGAACGTAAAATATTTCAGTTTCTTTCATTAATTTTCATTTTGTTTCAAATTGGCGTGGAGCCAATTAAAACGGGGTATTTTAGAAGCATTCCAGGGGGAAAGACGGCGGAGGGTACTGTTAACTCTGATCCGTTATTTCTTCTTTTTCGATTTAGCTTCTGCCTTAGCAATGTTGCCTTCAACTCGGTATTTCACGATTCGGCTTATGAGGTCATAGGGCAGCGGCTGACCGATGGGAAATTGCAAGGTTCCTTTCGATTTGTGATAATCCTTTAATTCTTCCTTGAACGCTTCAATTCCGCTCGGGGCCGGATAGAAACCGATGTGCTTTTTGAACGCCGCAAAATGCACAAGATTGCCATGGAGCTCGAATGTAGGCATCTGATAGCTGATCTTTTCCTTCGCGTCCGGCGCTGACTCTTGGATCACTTTCCTTAACGTTTGCAGAATGTCCTGAACCTCAGGAGCACAGGTTGAAATATACTCATCGATTGAACCATAAGTGATTTTTTCTTTCATGGGAATCATTCTCCTTTCTTGGGTTTGTCCTCACTTAGAGGAATGTACACTCCGGCTTCGTCCGGCCAAACCGGATTATCAAAACGGTACATTTCTAAAGCAAGGGCACGCCGATCATTTTGCAGCCCGTTCCTGTTCAAATGGTCATGTATGCATTGATAGGGGTCATGGAATAATCGTCCTTTCAGCAGCAATCCACATGCTAAGGTGATGGTTACATAGAAAGGGTTAATACGTCTGCAACAGTCATTATGGGAACAAGCCTTCTTGCCTTAATGTAAATCATGCCGACAATGAGCGCAAGCGGAATCATCCCCAGGAAATCGCCACACCATCATCCGCCCCTTTATTGATTCGCAGTTCGGAGTCCTTACATAAATCCCCACCCAAAACAATCACCTTTGTTATCAGTAAAAAAACCAACTTCAGGGTGAAGAACCAATTATCATGTATGATGATTCACGCACAAACTACTTGTTTGCGTAAGGAATAGTATATTGAGAAGTAAAAATCATTGCTAGCATTGCTTCATAAATACCTCTATAAGGAGAAGAAAAATGCAGACAAAAAAATCTTTGGACCAGGCAGCTCTTGTACCATATCCGAACACAGGATATCTTATTCCGGACTACTTCGGTACCGCCAACTGGGCTTACAGTCCGCCGCTTAGAAAATTTATTGATGCAATGCCGGGACTTGGACAGGGCAGCAAAAATGCTTTAGGCCAGTACATCCCGATTGCTGTCCCCGATACGAAGACTTATCCGGGTTCTGACTACTACGAAATTGCCGTGGTCGAGTTTAAAGAAAAGATGCACTCGGATCTGCCGCAAACCACGCTCAGAGGCTACGTGCAATTATCTACAGCGGTCGTTCCCGGTGCGCATATTGCTTTGACCCATAATGGTGTACCGATTGTAAAAGGTGATGGTACTCAAGCTTATGGAGTGGATGCTCCCCATTATATGGGGCCTGCCATTATCGCCGCCCGTGATGTGCCGGTGCGTATCAAGTTCCATAATCTGCTTCCTACCGGAGCCGAAGGCAATATCTTCCTCCCAGTGGATACAACCGTTATGGGGGCGGGGATGGGACCTCAAGGCATGGATGCCATGCCGATGGATTACACACAAAATCGCGCCAACATCCATCTCCATGGCAATAATACGGTCTGGATCAGCGACGGGACACCCCATCAGTGGATTACCCCGGCGGGAGAAGACACTCCCTATCCCCAGGGCGTCAGTGTAGTAAATGTCCCTGATATGGAGAATGCAGACGATCCCCGCGATGGTATACAGACCTTGTACTACACCAATGCACAAAGTGCACGGCTAATGTTCTATCATGATCACTCCTATGGTATTACTCGCCTTAATGTCTACGCCGGAGAAGCCGCAGCTTATCTATTGACAGACAAGGTTGAACAGGATCTTATTCACGGCACCAACACAACCGGTGTGAATCCGGGCTTGCAAAAGCTTCTTCCCGAGCTTGGAATCCCCCTGGTTATCCAGGACAAAACTTTCGTTGATGCCAGCACCATCCTGAGTACGGATCCCACATGGGCATGGGGAACAACGCCACGGACACCTAATACCGGCGACCTCTGGTATCCTCATGTCTACAGCCCGGCCCAGAATCCCTGGGACCCAAGCGGGGCAAACGCGTTTGGCCGATGGATGTACGGTCCGTGGTTCTGGCCGCCGACAACGAATATAGAGCATGGACCGATTCCGAACCCTTACTATGATCCAGTAAATGCACCCGAGCAGCCGCCAATGATGCCTGCTACGCCTAACCCCTCGATGCCGGGTGAAGCGTTCATGGACACCCCGCTTGTCAATGGTACGGCCTACCCCTACCTGGAAGTGGAGCCCAAGGCTTACCGTTTCCGCATCCTCAATGCCGCCGATGACCGTTTCTTTAATTTGCAAATGTATGTAGCCGATTCTTCCGGCTATATCTCGCCTGACACGGGATATGCTACAGAAGTCAAGATGGTATCCGCTTGTGGAACACCGGGTATTCCCGCAGACTGGCCTAGCGGCGTGCCCGATCCTGCCTTGAAAGGACCGGATTGGATTCAAATCGGCACCGAAGGCGGGTTCCTCCCGGCACCTGTGGTTATACCCAGTCAGCCGATCACATGGAACCTGAATGCGACAAACTTCAACTTCGGAAATGTTGATCAGCACTCGCTTCTGATCGGAACTGCAGAACGAGCAGATGTCATCGTTGACTTTTCCCAGTATGCCGGGAAGACCCTTATTCTTTACAACGATGCTCCCGCAGCTTTCCCGGCTTCCGATCCGCGCTATGACTATTACACGGGCAATCCGGACCAGACTGCCGAGGGTGGCGCGCCGTCCACGAAGCCTGGCTATGGTCCCAACACCCGCACGATCATGCAGATCAGAGTGGCCGCTTCCGCTCCCGCACCTTCGTATGACATCTCTGCGCTAGAAACAGCGTTTTCCAAAACTGATACAAAAAGAGGTGTCTTTGAAGCGACCCATGATCCGATCATTATCCCACAAGCTGCCTACAACTCTGCCTATAACGTTAATAACTTGCCTGCAGACGCAGCCAGCGCCTACGTGCAGCTTCAAGAGTTCTCCAAAACCTTTAGTCCGATAGACGCGAGCGGAGTTCTTCAGCCGCCTGTTACCCTGCAGATCGAACCGAAGGCTTTGCAAGATGAGATGGGCGAAGTCTACGACACGGGGTATGGGCGGATGAGCGGCATGCTTGGACTGGAATTCCCCGTCACGAGCTCAAATTTAAATCAATTCGTAGTCTATGGCTATGCCAGTCCGCCCGTTGAAATTATCAAGGGCACAGCAAATCTTAATGCGACTCCGATTGGCTCTCTTCATGATGGAACCCAGATTTGGAAAATCACTCACAACGGCGTCGATACCCATACCATTCACACTCACCTGTTTTCTGCACAGCTCATTAACCGGGTCGCCTGGGACGGAGCTATGCTGCCGCCTGATCCTAATGAACTGGGCTGGAAGGAAACCTTTAGAGTAAACCCGCTTGAGCACACAATCATTGCGCTCAGACCCAGTATCCCTTCCCCTGCACAGGTGCCATTCGAGGTACCAAACAGTGTTCGTCTGATCGACCCGACAATGCCCGAGGGCGCTGTGCTGACACCACCGCCGCCTGTAGGATGGTTCGATCCGTTGGGAAATCCAATTAACGAGATTACTAACCATTATGTGAACTTTGGTTGGGAATACGTGTATCACTGCCATATTCTAGCTCACGAAGAGATGGATATGATGCATGCTATAGCATTTGCCGTACCGCCAAAAGCGCCTTCCAGTCTCGCAGCCAATCTTATCGGTTCCTTCTTCAACAAGCGTGTCGTTTTAGCCTGGACGGACAATTCCGCAAACGAGACTAGCTTCACTGTTCAGCGAGCAGTCAGCAGTTCTGGCCCGTGGACTACTTTAGCAACACTGCCGGCCGATTCAACTTCTTACACCGATTCAATCGGTATCGGTATCAACACTTACTACTACCGTGTGGTTGCCTCCAACACTGTCGGCGACACCGCCACTCCCGGTTTCCCAACGATGACAGTCGACTCCGGCTTTTCCAATGTCGTGAAGGTTATTTCTAATCAGGTTCAGCCGCCGGCGGCTCCATCCAATTTGACTGCAATACGGCTAACCGGCTTACGAGTCCGTCTGACCTGGAGAGACAATGCCAATAACGAGACCGGTTTTGTGATCGAACGCTCTGATAATGGCGGAGCCTACACCGTAATTGGACTGGGATATTTGGGCAGCGTCAGCTTCACAGATCGATTTGTCTTGCCCGGTCATAAATACACCTACCGGATAGCGGCCGTCAATGCAGGAGGAATGTCCGCTTACTCGAACACGGCAACCGTAAATATGTAATTTTCAGCATCATTTAATGAGAGTTAACAAGCAGCCGGATGAACCGGAGGGAGCTTATGCTCCCCCCGTCTTCGGCGCGCCTAGAAGTTACTGGCCGTTTATTCTCCTGCTTACTACAAGATTAATCTTGTCAACTTGGCGCCTTGCCATTCCTTAAGATAACAAAACGATGACGAGCAATTCAAAGAGAACTAAAGTGAGGATGGCTTCATCACTAGGCCCGTAAAAAGCACGATGGATTCCCGGCTTCGAAATTCTTAAATAAAGGAGTCGGTCGTCGCAGCCTACAATTACGCCTTCATGGACATGGCCTGACAATGTCTGAATACGAACGCGCCGATTGATATACGTTTTGCAGATGTGATGGGTACGATCCTGAATGGATTTTAAAGTCTGTACGCTGCTCGGTTCTGCCTGATAAAGAACCTGTTGCTGCATGGCCGGATATTGAACATTCATGTACATAACCTCCGTAAAAAAGCTTCATAATCATTCGTTCCATCCTATGCAGATACCCAGCCCAAGGTTCTATCATCGCACGGCCGCCGGCGGCAAGGACTTAAGAAATATTATTTCGTTCAAACAGCTTCCACACCTGCTCGGCCATAAACTGGGGGGAATGCGGCATCTGATTCCGAATCCAATGTTCTACCGTTCCCACGAAGGCTGAAGCCGTAAAATCGACAATCAGTTCCTTATCCATCCCCTGATTGATGCCCTGCATATCGAGCTTTTCCTGTATGGTGACTGAAAGGATCTGCAACAGGCGTTCCCGGAATATGGTAGTTTGCCTGCTGGCGAACATGGAAGAAAAGAACAGAAAGTTCTGCTCGAAATAAACAAACAAGGACTTCAGCGCCTCAATCGACTCCATCTCCCCCACTTTTTCCTGAATAAACTTGGTGAACGTACAGGAACGGACCATTTGGTTCAAGTGGTTTTCAATACATTTATCGAGCAGGTCATATTTATCCATGTAGTGAAGATAAACCGTTCCCCGGTTCACGTTGGCCCGTTCCGAAATATCATTGATGGTGATGCGATCGAATTCTTTCTCAGCAAACAGTTCAAGAAACGCCGTGTTAATGGATTCTTTCGTTCTCAGGATTCGTCTGTCCATTTTGGTTGCGGTATCCATTTCGATAGCCCCTCCTTTAATCAACACTTTCAGTATATTTGTTGTATATCTGACAGAAACGCTTGTATTAGCGATTGAATTCCCTTCGCATCTCTCTATAATAATAATCAATGAACGTTAAATAATCAACAAACGTTGAATGATTTCAACTGCATCAAAAGCTGTATAAATTCCTTTAAGGGGCGATAACGAATGGAAAACTTGAAATCTAAGGTAATCATCATTACAGGAGCATCCAGCGGAATTGGAGAAGCTGCCGCCAAGTTGTTGGCCCAGAACGGAGCAAAGCTCGTACTCGCCGCAAGAAGAGAGGATCGCCTGCAAAGCATCGTGAACGACATTAAACAGGAAGGCGGCGAGGCGGTCTATATGCCAACCAATGTGACTTCAGCGGAAGATATGCAAAAGCTGGCTCAATTCGCATTGCAGCAGTATGGCCGGATCGATGTTCTTGTAAATAATGCCGGAATTATGCCAAATTCCCCGCTGAATGAACTAAAAATCCAGGAATGGGATCAAATGATCGATGTAAATATCAAAGGCGTTCTGTACGGCATCGCCGCGGTATTGCCGACCATGAGAGAACAGCAATCCGGGCATATTATTAACGTTTCCTCGCTGATGGGACATAAGGTCATTCCGAGTACAGTGGTATACAGTGCCACCAAATTTGCCGTCCGGGCGATCTCGGAAGGGCTGCGCCAGGAGGAATCGCCATCCTCTCATATTCGGTCCACCAATATTTCCCCGGGAATGACCGCGACGGATACGGCGATTGGCAGCCTGCCTTCCGAATACCAGGAAATGGTGAATCAGAGCAGCGGGATGGCGATTTCCCCTTACAGTGTCGCCAGAGCGATTGCATTCGCCATAAATGAACCCGAAGACAGCGGAGTTAATGAGATTACGATCAGACCGACCTTGCAAGCAATTTAAACCTTTATTCTGAAAAGCACCTCACAAAAAACAGACCGCCCACCCCATGCCAGGCATGAGCGGACGGTCTTTTATCTGTACTTCATTTTCAATTGGTGATGCTCATCATAATGAGAAGCCGGATGATATGGAATAGAAGGGATCGCGGAAAGATTTTGAAGCCATACACAAAGCCCGAGGCAAACACCCGATCGAACCAGCCTTTCAGAATCGCAGGGACCGAGTACCACCACAGGGGGAATTGAAAGATCACAAAGTCGGCCCAAAGCAGCTTTTCCTGCTCTTCTTTAATATCCGGGGAAAAGGTGTTTGTTCTCGAAGCATGTCCCTGCTCAAGCTGGTATTTGAAAAAATCCGGGTTCACCGGCATCAGAAAATCATCGCGGTCCGCGGCCGCCTTGAACTTCATCGCATAGAGGTCGGACACTTGAACCAGATGACCTTCCTCGGTCAGAGCAGCAACGGCCAGATCCTTCAATGCTCCGTTGAATGACTCCGGCTCCGGGTGGGCGTAGACAATAAGCACATTCATTCTGTTCATCTCCTTCAGCCTTCTATGGAGTTAGTTTGGACTCTGCATTGGATGTATGGAACCCCGGTTTTCTTAACCCCTTTTTAAAATCGATCTGGGTAATTATTACACTCAAGAGCACGAGACCGGCTCCCGCATAGCCCTGGATGCTCATTCTTTCCCCCGCAAAAGCAAACGCAAACCATGCCGCAAAAACGGGCTCCAATGAGAAAAGCAGTCCTGTATGGGTTGGCGTCGTATATTTCTGGGCTGCCGTCTGGACGATAAAGCCAAATGCGCTGCAAAAAAGGCTTAATCCCAAAACCGAAACCCATGCGTCCGCCGTGCCCGGAAGCTGCGGCCGTTCCAGCGAAGCGGAGAATAGCAGTCCCCAGGCTCCCGCGAACCCCAGCTGCAGAACGCCAAGCGTAATGGAATCCACGCCCTTGGTCAGTTTCCCTGTAACGACGATGTAGATCGTATAAATCAACGCGCCTAAGATGCACAAGAAGTCCCCGGAATTAATCATAAATTGATTTTTTAAAGTTAAGAAGCCTATGCCTGTCAAAGCTAAGAACACTCCGAGAATAACTCTATTTTCGGGCATCTTTCTATACCGTACAGCCAGCAACAGCGGCACAAATACGACCGTTAAACTAACCAGAAATCCGGCATTGGAAGCCGATGTGGATTTTACGCCAAACGTAATCGAGGCGAATACGAGAAATAAAATCGTGCCCTGCCAAAAGGCATATTTCACCGTTTTAAAATCGGCATGAATAAGGCGCCTGTGAAATACCAGTCCGGATAAAATAAAAGCCAGTCCAAACCGCAAGGCAATCAGGTTGAATTCCTGTACATCTGTCAGACCCATCTTCATAAACAAGTAGGACGAGCCCCAAAACATAGTCACGATTAACAGCATAAGATTAGCTTTGAGCTGAGTGTTCATAAATACTTCCTTTCGGCATGAGATATTGCTTACTTCGAAGTATACGTGTACATTTTATATAAAGAAAATGAATGTTATTAATGCCTTAGTTGAAAAAAAATAATACGAATAGGGTGATGAGAACATGTCACTGGCCAAGTATGAGATCTTTCAGGCGGTTGTGGAATTGGGGAGCTTGTCTCAAGCTGCGGCGGAACTTGGTTTTACCCAATCTGCCGTCAGCCATGCCATTGCCAGTCTGGAATCGGAGTGGGGATTTTCTATACTGAGCAGGGGGCGTGCAGGAGTCCATCTGACGAGCAGCGGAGAGCTGATCCTGCCCTACATCCGTGAAATTTTAAAAGGGAACGAGCTGTTGAAGCAGCAAATTGCAAA
This sequence comes from Paenibacillus rhizophilus, assembly GCF_003854965.1. GTDB lineage: Bacteria > Bacillota > Bacilli > Paenibacillales > Paenibacillaceae > Paenibacillus_AQ > Paenibacillus_AQ rhizophilus. The sequence goes on along the minus strand of NZ_RQPI01000008.1, from coordinate 133,199 downwards.
TATCAACGGGCTGGAAGCCGGAACGGTGCGTATCGGCACGTTTGCGAGCGTATCCATTCAGTGGCTGCCAAGAATCATGAGTTATTTTGCAGAAAGCCACCCCTCCATAGAAATGAAACTGCTGGAAGGAAGCTATGAAGATATCGAGCACTGGATTGCAAGCGGCGCCGTTGATTTCGGCTTTCTCTCTCTGCCCGCACCGAAGTCATTTGAAGTCATTCCATTGAAAAAAGACCGTATGGTGCTGATCGTTCCCGAGAAACACCCTCTTGCCGCACATCATGAGGTTCGTTTTGAACAAATCAAAGAAGAGCAGTTCATCCTGCCCAAGAAAAGCTGCGATAACGATGCAAGGCGGATACTCAAAGAAAACCATGTGTCCCCCAACATTAAATTCGAGCTGGAAGATGACCAGGCGATTATCTCCATGGTCCAAAATGGTATGGGAATCAGCATCCTTCCCGAAATGGTGCTGCATCAAGTCCCGAGCCATATCCGCATTCTTGACCTGGAAGGCGACCATTACCGCTCCATCGGCATCGCGGCCCCATCCTTGAAATCCATGTCCCCGGCAGCGAGAAAAATTGTTAAATATGTTCAGGCGTTTTTGAGCGGGGCTTAGCAAGTAACATTAACCTAAGAAGCATAGAAAAAGACGCGGATTATCTAATCCGCGCCTTTGAAAAACAAGTGAGTAAACTTTCTTTATTAAGGCTTCTTCACATCAGTACACATGTACGAGTATATTCCTTAAATATCCTTCTCGTGCTATAATCGCAGAAGCAATAGAAAGGCTGATATGGGCGGTCGGCTAATCTCCCGGAAGGGAGGTGATGCCAATGGAGGTATATCAAGCGTTGTCTCTGATGTTCATGTTCGGCATGTTCATTTTGGCTCTGCTGACTTACCTCAAAAAGAAATAGACCGCCCTGGTCAAAGGTCGCGGTCTATTTCGTGAGGCCTGCCTTGTAAGCCGCCGCCCTTAAAAGCGGCTGTTGCTCGGGGAGTCGTGTTACCAGCACGGCTCTCTTTGCATTGTACGCTGTTTCTGAATTGAGTATACCACAGGGGGCAACAAATGTTAACACGGTTAACTCTGTTAACCGGTGCTAGGATCCGCTTTTGGGTTAAATTATTATCGCCATTTACTGGCGTTTATTTGCTTTTTCACATCAGATTCACATCAACAGGCGCTTCCAACCACTGTGGTTGTTACTTCCAGCAGGCTGTATCAGCAGAAAGGACTTTGCAAATTGTATCAATTCCGCACCAACTTCGCCACGCTTTCCACATGGCTTGAGTGTTGGTTACTGAATTTTAGGTTTAAACTCCATGCATAAAGCCCGAACATACTACGATTGCCTTCGATTGTGTTGATAATGTGCAAATATAGGCACGACCCCAATGACCGCCCTGGATTCTTAAGACTCTGGTGCGGAAAATGGTGCAATACCTCATCAGGTTCCCCGGACCCAATTTGGTACTAATAGAACAGTTCTAATCATATTCCTATAAAGAAAAGAATATGAAGGAGTGTAAAGTTAGTTGTTAAAAAAAGTTAAAGTTAGTTTACGGCCCATTGTTGGTAAGATAAATTTACCTACTGTTTTGAAAACAGCTATACTTCCGGGTGACTCAATGGAAAGATTATTTATTGCAACACAGGTAGGAGAGATCTTTTACATTAAAAACGGAGTTATAAGGACTTTTTTAGATATTCGCCCGCGAATCATAAAACTAGGTTTTTCTGGTGGTAGATATGATGAACGGGGATTGCTAGGGCTAGCGTTTCATCCCGGATTTTATTATAACGGTCTGTTTTATCTTCATTATTCAGTAGCTGGAACACAAGGTCCAGGTGCTCTTCCTAGTTCAGAAGTTTCAAGACAAGGTCTTCCTGAATTTTTCAAGCCTAACCCGTGTGACCCCAGAACCTTAAACTTAAAGTGGGTAAATAGAGAAATTCAATATGATCATATTGATACAGTTGAAGAATGGATTTTACAATCGAATGGTCAACCTCAAAAACGGCGGACATTACTTAATTTAAGAAGACCATTTTTTAATCATAATGGTGTCAATAGCCTAAACTTTTCACCTGAAACAGGAAAACTTGTTTTAACAACCGGAGATGGTGGATCAGGCTATGATCCATTTAATTCAAGCCAAGATGATATGGAAATCGCCGGTAAAATAATTGAAATTGATGTAGCTAAGAATACATTTATCAATAATCCACCGGTAGTTACACGTTTTAATGAACTTCCCGCACCTATTCAGGAAACGCTTACGGTAATTGCCAAAGGGGTTCGTAATATACCGGGCATTTCATTTCAAAGGTTTTATAACCAGTATATCAAATATGTAGGAATTGTCGGACAGGATCTGGTAGAGTCGATTTTTTCATTCGTTCATTATAAATCAATACCGGTTCCTCAGCTTATTCAAGCTTCTTTAATGAAATCTGAACCTGACCAAGAAGGATTTATTAACTTTGGCTGGCGAGGGTGGGAAGGTGCTTTTCCTACTTCGATTATAAGGGGCTGCTCTGGAAATCCAACTTTAGATGAGAAAACAATTGCTTATTACAATGATGCAGTAAAAACTTCAGTGCAGCGTCTTCAGCCTCTAACTAGTTATCTTCATAAAGATCCAAGGCCGGGTAAGTTTGGAGGAACTGCACTTACGGGAGTCCAGTCATATATGGGAAATGGAATTCCCGATTTAACTGGAAGCGTTGTGTTTACCGATTTTGCCCGGGATGAAGAATCTCAACCTCCGAATAGAGGGGTTTTAGCTTATACCAGGGTAAGACCAGATTGTAAACTAAGTGATTTTAGTGTTATTGAAACCGATTATAATTTTGGGTCTCAATCAGCTTATTATGCCAGTTTGGGAACGAATCTGGATCAAACCAGACTATATTTAGGGGTTTATGGCTCTATGAACGTGACTGATTTAAACCAAGGTACTATTTTTGAAATTGTTCCATGATTCATAAAATATAAAATAAACGAGAGAGCAATCCTGCTCTCTCGTGCCTTCCCTTGTCTGTGGGAACATGTAAATATGATTGTACTCATGCAAAGCGATTAACATCTTACATATTTGCGTTTGAAACCAAGCTGCCCTTTTTCTACCGCCTTTTGAATACTTTCGGAAGCGAGCAAGATACTGCTTTTTTTCTTGTCCCGTTTAACTTCTACTGGGCCTACGGCCTTAGCGGTCTCGACCGCCTTATCATGGAGCGGCAGATAGGATACCCCTACCGTGTACATAAAATTATTCATCGAAGATTTCGTTCGTTCGGGAGAATCGTGGATCGTCTTTTCCACAATCTCCATCATGTTAGCGATTTTGCTTTCGGCAAACTGAGCGTCCGGCCGACTGCCCAAAAGCCAGCAATAACAACTCCATCCCGCTGACATTCTTAACTCCTCGCCGCTTGCGATCCATTTATCGGCAACTTCTTGCGCAATATCGGTTTCCGCCAAGGTTACCGCAACCACGAAATCGGACAGCATGTAAAAATAAGCCCCATCCATCCAACGCTCAAAATCCGCCTCAGTCATCGCTTTCGGATCTGCAATGATGCCAGCAAAGTACATGGCGTCGTAGTTGCCTGTGGCGTAAAGCTGCTCAGCCAAAGGTTGATTGATTTTGATTTTCTTGGCTATAGGCTTCATAGCGCCTGTCGCCACGCCAAAAAGCGGTTCGTGCGCTCCATTGGACAAGTACATTTTCTTGAGCCGTTCCTTGCCGAGAGCTTCAAGCTCCTGCATGACCAATTCTAAATTCATGGTTTAACACTACCTCCTAACTTTAGGCAGAAAGCAAGCAAGACATCTTTACTTCCCGTTCCAAACCAACAGTGTGCAGCACTCCACATTTGTGGATAACACAATATAGACAATTCCCGATGTGGCAGTATTCGATTGCTTAACAGCATCCACCAGTATTTAGACCCTTAGCAAGCCACGGAACCCTCTAGCAGCATAATAGGATTCTGCTCCATTGTGGTACATGAAGACAGTGTCATAGCGACGATCGCAAAAGATGGCCCCGCCGAGTTTTCTAATACTAGCGGGTGTTTTCACCCAGCTCGAAGTTTTCAAATCGAAGTTTCCAAGTTTCTGCAGCTCCCGGTATTGTTCTTCTGTTAAAAGTTCAATATCCATGGCAGCTGCCATTTCTATCGCATTGTTTTGCGGCTTATGTTCTTTCCGTGACTCCAGCGCTTCACGGTCGTAACAAACACTTCTGCGACCCTTAGGACTTTCCGCTGAACAATCGTAAAAAATGTAATCGTCCGTCTTATTGTCATGACCAACGACATCCGGTTCGCCGCCAGTTCTCTCCATTTCATAGAGCGACCATAATTTATCTGTTTGAGCTTCGAGCTTTCTTTGTACATTAGCCCATTCAAGACCTTGATGGCGGTTCATGTTTTTCTCAAAACGTGCTTTCAATATTTTGAGTAGTCCTTCATGTTGTTCCGGAGATAACTCCTTTTTACTGCTCATGGGACTCATTGTCATATTAATTTCTCCCTTCAAATATGCTACTCCATAGTGAGCGACACACAGCACTCCACATGGCTCGTCTGAGGAAACATATCGACAGGCTGGACCCACTGGATGACATAGCCGCCGTCCAGCAGCACCTTGCAGTCCTTCGCAAGAGTCGAAGGGTTGCAGGAGACATAGACGAACCGGTTCGGCTTGGTGCGCAGCACCGCCTCCAGGAACCGGGGGTCAAGTCCCGTCCGGGGCGGGTCGGCGACGATGACGTCCGGGGTCAGGCCGGCCTTGGCCCAGCGCGGAAGCAGCTCTTCTGCGGCTCCGGTATGGAAGCTGACGTTGGCGCGGCCGTTGCGTGCCGCATTCTGCTTCGCATCCTCCACCGCTTCCGGGATCGTCTCGATGCCGCGCACTTCTTTGGCATACGGCGCAAGCCATAGCCCGATCGTGCCGGTGCCGCAGTAGGCGTCCACCACCGTCTCCCTGCCGGTCAGTCCGGCAGCCGCGCGCACCGATTCGTACAGCTTGACCGTCTGCTGCGGATTCAGCTGGAAGAAGGCGCGCGGGGACAGCGAGAATTCCAAATCGCCCAGCGATTCCTCCATCGTATCTTCGCCCCACAGGGTAGTCGTCTGCTCTCCGAAGATGAGCGGGGTCTTCTTCGGATTGACATTCAGGGCGATGCCGGTTACCTCCGGCAGCGTTAAGCGAAGAAGGCGGATCAGATCGTCCTGGCGGGGCAGTCTGGCGCTGGCCGCGACAAGCGTCACCTGGAGATGGCCGGACTGAAAGCCGTGCCGGACCACGATGGTCCGCACGCCGTCTTTGGCGCCGTTCTCCTTATGCAGCGGAATCCGCAGCTCTTCCAGCACGGACTTTACTTTTTCCACCGCGCTGTTGACCTTGGGATGCTGGATAGGACAGCCGCTGATGTCGACAATCTCGTGGCTGCCCGCCTCGTACAGACCGGCGATGACTTCGTTTCCCTTCCGTTTCAGCTGAAGCTGGGCCTTGTTGCGGTAATCCCAGGGATGCTCCATTCCGAGCATCGGTTTGATTTTGACTTCTTCCAGACCGGCATAGCGGGAGAACGCCTCGCGAACCAGCTCCGTCTTGGCCCGCAGCTGGCCTTCGTAGGAGATATGCTGAATCTGGCAGCCGCCGCAGATTCCGAATACCGGGCAAGGAGGTTCGATCCGGTCAGGCGATCTCTTCTCCACCTCCAGCAACTGCGCCTTGATGAACTTCGGCTGAAGCTGAGTTACCTCGGCTTTCACAACTTCATCCGGCAGCGCGCCGTCAATAAACACGGCCTTGCGCCGGTAATATCCGATGCCTTCACCGTTAATGCCGAGCCGTTTGACCGTCACAACGATACGATCCCCGGGGCGAAGCTCCTCGGCATGCCCCCGTCCCGTGGCTGCAGCTGGCCGGGAATCCCCTGCCTGCTTCCCGCCGGCAAATAGCTTGTCCGGACGCTGCCGCCGGCCTCGCTCTTCCTGTGCTTTCCCCGTTACGGCACGGCCTCTATCACTTCTCATGCGGTCTTTACCGGACCCGGCGCGCACGCCCCCCGGCTGTTCCTTATATGATGATGTTCCCTTGGAGGGACGCTTGTGTTCATTCATGAAGGTTCTCCATCCTCTTCGCTTTTTCGTGTCCACTATACCATGATGCTTGAAGGAAAGCCATCGCCAAGACGGGCCCCGTATGCAGAAAGAAACGGCTGCGCCTCTTCCCTAGAACGGCAGCCGTTTCCCGAATACTCTATTTCATATTTTTCACTGTTCGAACCATTCCCTTGCCTTCTCGCGGTGTTCGTCTTTCACATGCATGCTGATGCTTTTATAAGCCGCCCAGAACGCGGCCGCGTCGTCCGTGAATCCCAATACGGCGATGAAGTCCGGAATGATATCAACCGGAAGAACAATGTAGGCAAGCGCTCCGATCGCCGTAAGCTTGGCCGTAATCGGAGTCTGCCGGTCCATTGCGCAATAGTACATGGCAACTGCCTCATTAGCAAAGGGGATTTTCGCCGCATTCTTTTTTATCTTCTGCAAAAAGCCTTTCTTCACATACTCCTCTTGCTTGGCGTTGCCGCCAATCTTGGAGATCCAACGGCCGGTATCCGGCGTAGCCTTCGCGGAAGTCTCCAAAGCGGTTTCCGAACCGGAAGCAATCTCCGCAATGGATGATGACGGCGGCAGAGCTGCGCTGCCGAAGCTGCGCTTGCACGCCCCGCATAGGGCCTCCCCGAACCGATCCGTCTCCACATTATTCAACTGCCCGCAGTATGGACATTCCAATGTCTTGATCATGGCGCAACAGATGCTCCTTTCCAAAGGTTGAATCGCGCGCCTTCCGCAGCCATCCAGCATCCGGATTCACGCGCTCACTATCTATCACCCGGAAATCGCGCCGCTGATTCCTCATCCCAGGATTTGCAGGATTTGAATGTCTCTGTTCCGGCTTAAATCAAGCAGGGCATCTTCAATCTTAACCAGAGGATGCAAGTCGTCGAAAGAGTTAATGTGAACCACTTCAGCCAAACGGCCGTCCGACAGCATCACTTTCTTACCCATCATGGCATGGATGAATTTATCCAGAAGAAGCGAGACAATTTCCGGATTCAGCTCTCCGAACGAGCCTTGACGCATCAGGGTTACGACTTTGTAAAAAGGCATGGAATCCTGATACGGCCGCTTGGACGAAATCGCGTGGAACACATCCGCAACCGCTACGATCTGGCTCAAAAAATCAATTTCCCCTTTTTTCAAATGCAAGGGATATCCGCTGCCGTCTAACCGTTCATGATGCTGCAAAGCGACTAGCATTGCACGCGGACTTAACCCGACTGTTCCTTTGAGTATTTCGTATCCGTATATGGTATGCCGCTTCATTTCATCAAACTCATCTTCCGTCAGCTTTCCCGGCTTCAATAGAATCTCTTGCGGAATACGAATCTTGCCAATATCGTGAATGGTGGCCGCCAGCGACAGCAGCGCAAGTTCCGATTCCTCCAGATTCAGCCACTGTCCGATCATTGTGGATAGCACACCTACGCCGATGTTATGCTGATGCGTGTATTCATCCTTGGCTTTGACGGACTCGAACAGTTCAAATAAATTGGGATGTCTGGAGATTTGGCGTACAACGGGGATAAGCTGGTTCTTGATTTCGATTAGGGGCACCTTGCGGTCGAAATGAAGCCGGTCAAACAAATATTTGGAATAATGAGCAGCCTCTTGGATCAACTTTGAAGGAGACTCAAGCGTATCCTCCTCTTTTACAGCTTGTACGACGACATCGAAGGGGTTGATCTCATGCTGCTGAAGTAAACGGAGAGTAGCCGGATTGAGGACCGAGTCGGCAGGCACCAACACCGCGCCATTTTTGTTCACAATGTCAAATTTCACTTTTTTACCCGACAAATGTTCGAAAGACATCTTCATCAACTCCGTTTTCTGCCAAACGCGTACAAGTAACATTGACACCGAAGGCCTGACTTGCTGGGCAGTAGATTCTTGGAACTATTATGCATTCGTTTATAAAAATCCAAGTTAAGGAAATGAAGCATCCTTCTTTACGATACAGGTAAATCTCGTGCCTGCCAATACGTTTTTGGAAAAAGTACGGAATTACTGCTTACCGCATTCACTTGCGGGAACCCTTCTGAAATACAATCGAATAGTACGTATCTGTCCAGATGTCCTCATGGACCCTTTCCGCACCACAGGCATCCAAATAAAGCTTCATCTTCTCAAGGGGGACACGGTGGCCCGGCTTGCCGTCTTCCCGGGGATGCAGCCACTCCACGACAAGTCCTCTGCCATCGGGCTTCAGGACCCGGCACATTTCCCGTATCCCTTCTTCGGGGGACTGCAAAATATGCAAAAGAAGCGACGCAATAGCCACATCGACCGAGCCATCCGCCAGCGGAAGATGCTCCGCCGAGCCTTCGGCTACCTCAACATTGGCTTTTTCCAAATCACGGGCCCGGCCGCGCAGCACATCGAGCATCACAGGCGAAGAATCTACCGCATACACGCGTCCCTTCGTCCGCCCTGCGGCGGGAAAGGTAAAATAGCCTCCACCCGCGCCAATATCCAGCACATCGTCATCGTTCCCTACCCCGGCAAGGTCAAGCAGCCGCTCCGGAGGCAATCCGCTTAACCGCTCCTGCGATTCCAGCCGCTTAAGTCCCTCAAGTTCCTTATTGTGATCTTCCATGGCGCTCCTTTCACTTCATTTCTTCAATTGAAGATTTTGAACATGTTCCGCTCTGGCTTTGGGATTTGTAATATTAATCGCATTCACTTTAGCATGAATATCGTTAATAGCTGAATCGGCATCTCATCGTAAATGAAATCATCGAAATATATTTGGCCGCTATAAATTCGCCTAAATGAGATTCAAGCGCCTTGATGTGTCCGTAATTTTGCATTAGAGGATTATACATTTTATAACGGTTGCTGACGCTCCAATATTTATCTTTGCGCCCGCCCTTGATTTCACCGTTATAATTCTTGGTTTCGATGACAAATAATCCGTACGGCGAAAAGCCGCTCCCCAAGGCGGGAAGCGGCTGCTTGCTGATCATAGCTTTTCTTTTGTAGAAGTGCTGATATTCCAGATGTTACTTCACTTTATTGTATACCCGGTAGAGGATTTGTGCTGTTTCCGCTCTGGTAGCAGTACCGGCAGGGTTCAAGCCCGAACCGCTTCCTTGTACGATCCCGGCATTAATCATAGCGGCTACCGCATCCTTAGCGTAGGAAGCTACCTTGGATTTATCCCGAAACCGGCTAAGATCGGTTTCAGTTCCCGACAGTTTCAGCTTGCCGTTTACCTCCAGGGCACGCATTAGCAGCACCATCAGATCCTGTCTTGAAATAGCCTCTTTAGGATTAAACTTTCCTCCGCCCACACCGGCGGCGATGCCAAGCTGCCGTACAATGCCCGCAGCTTCATAATAATAATCGGTAGCGCGAACATCGCTGAAGTTGGAACTGAAATCGGCCTTCAGATCAAGCATCCGGACCAGCAGCACCATGAAGTCGGCTCTTGTCATGTTTTTGCCCGGCTCAAAGGTTGTATCCGAAGTTCCCTTAAAGATACCTTTCTCCGTTAGCGTATCAATAGCTTCCTTGGCCCAATCGTATTTACTGCCCACGTCATTGAATGGAACAGCCGTTGGAGGAACAGTCGGCGCCGGAGTTGCGCTCGGAGTCGGTGTTGGCGTAGGCGTCGGAGCAGGCGAGGCAGTTGCCGGTGTTTGGGTCGGCACCGGTGCCTCCGAGACTTTGCCGGCCGTGAAGCCCCAAATGTCGGAGCGGGCCGAACCGCTGTATGCGTCTTGAGCGACTGCATACCATTGGTAGTAGCCTCCCGCCTTTAAGCCTTCCCAATGAATGCTCGCGTTATTGCCGCTGGCTACGCCAGTCTTTTCGTCAATCTGTTCGCCGGTATACACCTTCACACCGAAATAGTCGGTGGCTACCCGTTTCTTCATCGGCTGAAGGTTCACATCCAGATCGAATTCATCCTTGCCCGGATGTTCACCGGGTTCATAGAAATTATAATCGTCCAGATAAGGCGAGTAGGTCTTCACATGAATCTTGTTGTTCTTGACATCGAACTGCAGCAGACGGATATAGCCGAGACCGCCCTTTTCGGCTCCTTGATAGTCGGCCAGCATTTGGTACACCTTGCGGTCCGCCACGCCGTCTCCGTTATCATCAATCGAATCGACCAGTTCTTCGGCGTCGTGATAATGCCCGCTCAGCACGGCGATGACATTCGGGTTAGGCACAACGACACGCTCATAAATCTTGTCCGCAATCGGAGCGCGGTTCCCGGATACAAGCAGATACTCGTGAAAATTCAGAATCGCCTTGCGGTCCGGGAATTTTTTTACAACCTCATCCACCCATTGAATGTCTTCGTCGCGGATATCCCAGCCCATATAGACCACTACAAAGTCGTTGCCGCCCGCCGAAATCAGGTCGTAGTGGCCCCTGTTATTGAGATAGGAACCGCCAAAGGTAGGCTGGCTCTTGAAGCGCTGATTCCCAAAGTATTGGTAAAATTTAGTGTAATCGGAATTCTGATGCGAGACATCATGGTTGCCTGCAAGCACGCCGTAAGGAACTTTGGCATCCTCCAAAACCTTCATATCCTTGTCGGCTTCCTGCCATTGATATTCCTTATCGGCCTCGTCGACGACGTCTCCGGTATGGATGACATATTTGATGTTCATATCATCTTTATGGTCCACAATCCACTTCACATTGCCTTCATATATTTCCGGATAGCTTTCCGAATAATACTGCGTATCCGACATCCAGACAAAGCTGAAATCGTAAGGGTCCTGGCTAACCGGAATTTGGTCCTGAACAATGACATGAATCATTCCGTCAACGGCATAGTCGCCTGCCTTCACTTCCGCGGTTAACGCGAAATCCTCATTCCCGGCAACCCTTCCGTCCAGCTTGTTCCACACCTTCGATACCGGGCTCCAGGAATACATGCTGACCTGGCGTCCCTCGAGCGATTTACCCTGCCAATCAATTACCACCGAATCCGTGGCTTTGACGGAAGGATCAAGCTTTATCTCAAACCGGTGATACGGGAATTTCCCGTCCGAATCATTGTTGAGATATTGCCCGTCGGCGGAGGCGATCTGGCTGTACTCTTCCTGCGTAAAGGCCTGCTCGCCTTCCGGCTTCAGCATCCCTGGAGGCTCCACCTCCGATGCGTTCTTATAAGCCGTGAATCCGGCTTGATGCGAAGCATCGAAGAGATAGCCTTTATAGAAGCTCACCTTCATTGGATCGCCCGTCGGGTCCTGGACCTTAACCGTCAGGTCGCCTGCGGCGCCGGACTGCTCACTCACAGGAAATACAAGCTCCGGCTTCAGCGGATTTTCATTGGGTACATTGAAGGTAATGTTCTTGTCCGCGGCATTGCCGATCTTGTCGGTCGCCTTGATGGTCAAGGTGTGATTGCCCGGTTTAAGCTTGGAAGAAGACGTTGTATAAGGCAGTTCGATCTTCTCCCCGTCCAGAGCCGCTTCCGTGGATTCAACGCCCGCGAGGGCATCCGTGATTTCGGCATTCAGCGTAAATTCGCCGCGATACGTTTTACCGTCCTCGACAGTCGCAACAATGGCGGGAGCTGTATTATCCACCGTAAGTTCAACGGCCTTTTGTCCATATTCGGCGCTCTGCACGGCTACTTGATGCGGACCATCCGGCAGCTTGGTCGTATCCCAGTCATAGGCTTTGGATTTGAGCTGTTCATCCGGCAGATTGAAATGGAAATCAACAACCGGGAATCTCCCTGCGCTGTCTCCCATTTTGATTTCTTTAACCGGATTCGCGTATCCCGGATCATAAACAACCGTTCCATCCGCAAACACAAGCCGGATATTCTTCACGGTAAAATCATCCTTATTCTCTTCCGGACGATCATCGAAAGGCGAGGATTTCGTTCCCGCACGGACCGAGATCACATTGTCGCCCGCCTTCAGCCGGGTGTCGGCAATCGGCACGGAGAGTGTTGTATAGGCGTTGATCGGGTCCATGAACGTATATAAAATTTCATCGCCGATCGTTACGCCGTTCTTGAAATAATAGTTGACCGAATTGGCGTCAAAAGCAAAGAACGCGTCCTTCTCTGCTGCATGATACGTTCCGCTTGTCAGCGGCTTGCCGTCGATGTCAAGCCGCAGGGTGTCCGGCCCGGCCTGCTCCGCCGTTCCCTTGACCGTCTTGGTTCCGCGGATCAAATCGCCGTCCTTGATATTGAGCCGAAGCGCGCTCCGGTCCGGTCCGCCGGTGATATTTATTTTATAAATATCCGAGGTGACCTCATGTGTGCCGTCCGATACCACGTAATAGTATTGCACGGAGGACTTGCCGATCAAGTCCGGAGAATAGAGGGTAAAATGATACATCGTGTCATTGTAATCCACGTACAGGTAGCGGCTGGAATATTCGCTCTGCTGGTCCGATTTATAATAGAGCTTCACCGATTTGACGCTTTGATTATCCCCGGCGTCGCCCACGATCGCAAGGTTCTGAGACTGATCGATGCTGCTCGTTCCCGTCATATCCGTAATCATCGGCGGCTCGTTGTCATCCGGTACCGATACCGGGACTTGAGGCACTTGAGCCGGATTAACGCTGCCCGGGGACGCGTATTCCGTTCCGGAACTCAATTTAATCATGTTCGTGCTGCTGTTGGCCGGATACTTATACTGAATCCCCTTGTTGTCGGGCGTTTCATTGGTCAAAGCCCCGTCGTAGTACGCTACGGAAATATCCGCATGCGTGTTGGTGCCGATCGCTACACCGCGCTTGGAGCCATTGGCCATACCGTCCGAATAGATTTTATAGATATCCTGATCTTCTGTCAGATTGGTATGGAAATTCGCGTTGAAGTCAGCGACCGTCTTGCTTCCATTTCCATTGTTAATGACCCAAAAGACAAGCGTCTTGCCCGGGCCAATCATCATCTCTTCCCGGTCGGTCCGCCAGACGAGATCCGCATCCGGTCCCGAGTCCGTGTACCGGTAATAAATTTTGTAATCCTTCAGATTGATGGTCTTGTCCGTATTGTTATAAATTTCGATAAATTCGTACCCGTCCGCGCCGTTGACATTGGTCGTATTTGGAGTCAGCTCGGTGACCAGCAGCGGAGGCACCTTGGCCGGATCGAAGTCGAGTACTTTAACCTGGGCGGTGTAGACTTCGGTCTTCTTCGTTACCCATCCGTCGTTAGCCTCCATATAATACTGCAGCTTGTCCTCCATCAGCCGTTCCTTCGAAATCGAAGCCTCAAAAGCAAAATTATCGTTCGCCGATCTCTCCGCGTTAATGCTCATCGGCAGCCGGGTATACGAAGCCTCGGAGTCCAGCTTGTAGTATACGGCCGCGGTTACGTTCGACGGGTCGCCGTATACATTGGCTGTCACACCGGCCGTAAGCTTCAGATCGATGTCATCAATAGCTTCAGTAACGGGGACGTGCTGAATGGCAAGTTCAGAAGCGGAATCATCGGATGTGCGTTCCGGCATAAATTGGCTTTCAACCATTCCCGGGGTCGCCACATGCAGTCCGGCCGCATAATCGCCTGTCGTCACCATCTGCATAGCCGCACTTCCGCCCATCGGATATTCATAAAAAATTCCTTTGTCCGGCTTGGTCTGATCATCATTCTGATAAGACGCCGAAACGACGACCTTCCCGCTGCTGTCTTTAAGAAAAAAATCCCGCACAGCGCTGTTGTGCATGCCCCCTCCGCCCGATACACGGAACAGGTTTCCTCCTTCAACCAGCGAGGTGCCGTAATTGCCGTTAAAATCGGCGGCGGTAAGCCCCGTATTTACGCTGTTCATCACCCATAACACAACTGATTGTTTGGATGGGATTACCGGATTGTCGGCCAATGAAGTCAACGACCAAACCGCATCCACATCTGAGCTGCTCGAATTTAGATAGTGGTAATCCAGACTGTAATCCTTCAGCGAAACCGGCCGGCTTGAATTATTGTAGACTTCAACGAATTCATAAGCGTCGGAACCTGCAACGTTCGAACTGTCCGGCACCAGCTCCGTGATCAACAGCTTGGGAACTTTCGTATAATCGAACCCTTCCCCCAACGCGTTGGCACTCGCCTTGCCCGCACCGTATGGTGCCAGCAATCCAGACAGCAAGCCGGCAATAGACGCATGTAACGCCAGCTTTTTAAGTATTTTCTTTTTCAATGGCTTCGCACTCTCCGTTCTCTATATTAATCTTGATAGTATTTCAATGATGAACTGCCCAACAAATGCCCACCTTTTACCAAACACTAATTATTAAAGTACCAATACACTGTAAAAACTCTATTATTTCTATATCATCAGATTGTAAATTTAATGGACAACTAACAATTCCCATAAATTACCTCTCCCGTTTTTATGGGCTTTTAACATTATTCCGACACACAAATAACATAGCCTGTTCAGAATGGTAACTATTCGGATTTCTTTTCAGCGGTGCGACAATCTGCCAACAAATTAGGCTGGATCATTATTACACAAGGGAGAGATGAGTTTGAGTACAGTTAAAAAGGGTTTGATCTTCTCCGCTCTGGCGGCCATGCTGGTGTTCAGCGGATGCTCCACTAAAGGACAGGCATCGCCGGTGGAGAACGGCAGTGAGAACGGTGCCAAAATTTCCGGGAAGCTCTCCTTCTATACTTCACAGCCTGAAGAGGATGCGACCAAACTCGCGGCTGCGTTCAATAAGAAGTATCCGGATGTCAATGTCGCGATCTATCGTTCGGGCACCGAGGAAGTGATGGCCAAGCTCCAAGCGGAGAAGCAGGCCGGCCAGATTCAGGCGGATGTGCTGCTGCTCGCTGATTCGGTCACCTTCGAAAACTTGAAGAGACAGAATCTCCTGCAGGCGTACAAATCTCCGGAACTTGGGCAAATTCCTGCCGAACTGTCGGACCCGGACGGGATGTATGCGGGTACGAAGGTCATGGCGACCGTGCTTGCAACCAACACCGGGAAGGTGAAAACTGCCCCTGCCTCGTGGAAAGTGTTGACGGAATCAGCAGCCAAGGATGCCGGAATTATGCCCAGTCCGCTTTATTCGGGGGCGGCAGCCTATAACATCGGCGTATTCAGCCGTACTGACGGCTTCGGATGGAATTTCCTGCAGGCCGTAAAGGATAACGGCATGGCCGTCATTAAGGGCAACGGAGCGGTGATGAAGGCGGTGGCGAGCGGTGAAAAATCTTACGGTATGGTCGTCGACTACATGGTTGCCCGTGAAAAAGCCAAAGGCTCGCCTGTGGAGCTGACTTATCCGGAGGAGGGTGTGCCGATTATTACCGAGCCGATTGGCATTCTGAAGGATGCGCAAAATACTCCGGCAGCTCAGGCATTTGTCGATTTCGTCCTCTCCGAGGACGGCCAGAAGCTTGCCGCAGAGATCGGATATTCTCCAATCCGCAAGGGGATTTCCGCACCGGAAGGGCTAAAAAGCATTTCGGAGATGAAGATCATTTCCGGGGACCTCGCCAAGCTGACCGATGAACGCGAAGCGGACAAACAGAAATTCATTGACGTGTTCGGCAAATAAATGATTGGAGCCTACTGAGATGAGCGAAGTAAGACCGCATTCCATTTCCATACCGCAAAACGGAAAGGATCGAAAGATCCTTTCTCCGTTTTTCCGAAGGTTCCGGGGAAGCAGAGCCGCAGGGCTGCTGGGAATGCTGGCGGTTCTGCTTCTCTTTATATTCCCGGTTATCAAATTAATATTGCTCAGCTTCCAGAGCGATTCGGGCTTTACGCTGGCGCATTACCGCGAACTGATGCATCAGGAACGTTTTTGGACCACGCTTCGCAATACCGGCACCGTAGTTGCAGGGTCTACTTCGCTTTCTCTGCTGCTCGGAACCGTGTTCGCCTGGGTGGTCGCCTATACGGATATCGGCCGAAAAAGAATGCTGCATCTGGCCATTTTACTGTGCTTTATTTTGCCTTCTTATGTACTGACCCTATCGTGGTCTTCATTAATGGGACCGCAGGGCTGGGCGACCAAGCTTCTTCAATGGGTTAATCCCGGACTGGCTCCATGGAGCATGTACAGCATGGGCGGGATTATTTTCGTTATGGGGATTCATCACTTCCCGCTGGTCTATATGTTTACGCTGGAAGTGTTCAGGAAAATCCCGCGTGATCTGGAATGGGCGGCCAGAGCCGGAGGTTCGGGAGCATTCAGAACGTTTTGCCGGATAACGCTGCCTTTGGCGCTGCCGGGTCTGACCGCCGGCGGTCTTCTGGTCTTCCTTGCATCGCTGGACAACTTCGGTATACCGGCTTTTCTGGGAACTCCAGTGAATATTTCCGTCCTCAGCACACTGATTTATGAAGAAATCATCGGATTCGGGCCATCGGCATTCGCTAGAGGCGCTTGCCTTTCCGTACTGCTTGGGGCAGCCGCGGTGCTGGGAAGTTTGATTCAATGGATGCTGCTCCGTAAAAACCATGTGTCGGATACGGTTCAACCGGACTTTGTCCCGCGCTACACGCTGGGAAGATTCGGCAAGGCGGTATCCGCCGCATTGTGGATATTTTTGCTGCTGATTACGGTTGTGCCCTTATCCTCAATGATAACCATGTCGTTAAAGAGAGCCTACGGCCTCGGCCTGACGGCTTCCAATATAACCTTCGACAACTACCGTTACGTTCTGTTTGAGAATCCGCAGGTGTGGATGGCCATCCGGAACAGTCTTGTACTCTCACTCGTTACCATGCTGGTCTGTCTCGTTGCCGGCTCCTTATTCGCCTATCTTCGTGTCCGCAAGCCGTCTGGCCTGAATAAAGCAGTGGAAATTGCCGCTTCCGTTCCCTACACTCTGCCGGGCATCGTATTCGCTCTGTCGATGATTCTCGTCTGGATGGAGCCTATACCCGGATGGAATCCCGGCATCTACGGCACCATGTCGATCTTGTTCATTGCTTATATCTGCAGGTTCCTCATTCTGCAAATCCGTTCGGGGGTATCCGCATTTATGCAGATTGATTCTTCCATAGAGGAGGCGGCCCGCGTATCCGGAGCGGGCATCCGGCGGAGATGGATAGCAATACTGCTTCCGCTCGTACTGCCGGGTTTACTGACCGGAGGAATCCTCGTCTTTCTTACGGCGCTTACGGAGCTAACGGTATCGGCGCTGCTGTACGCATCCGGCTCACAGACGATTGGTGTAACGATTTTCAGTTTTGAGCAGGCAGGGGATACCCTTTATTCTACCGCGTTGTCCAGTCTGATCGTCGCGCTCATCGGGGCGGGGGGAGCTGTACTGCTGCTCATCCACAAATGGACATCGCGCCCAGGAGGGCAATCACATGAGTATTGAACTAAATGCAGTCTGCAAATCGTTCGGCAGCTTCGAAGCGGTTCGTTCCATCGATCTCACCATTGGCGAAGGCGAGTTTGTGGCGATTCTCGGGCCTTCCGGCTGCGGAAAAACAACACTCCTGCGCATGCTGGCCGGATTTGAGCAGCCTACCTCCGGGCAAATCCTCATCGATGGACGCGTTGTTGCCGGCAGCGGTGTCATGATGCCACCGGAGAAACGGAGAGTCGGCATGGTCTTTCAATCCTTCGCCTTATGGCCTCATATGAACGTAGCCGAGCATATCCGGTTTCCGATTCGCGCGCATAAAGAAACGCCCGCGCATATTAAACGAAATGAGCGGGAACGCGTAGAGCAGGTGCTTGATCTCGCTGGTCTTGCCCCGCTTGCTTCCCGCATGCCGCATGAGCTGTCTGGCGGACAGAAGCAGCGGGTTTCCATTGCGCGAGCCATTGCTTCAGAGCCTTCGCTGCTGCTCATGGACGAACCGCTCAGCAGCCTGGATGCCATGCTCCGCATGGACATGCGCCGTGAAATACAGCATGTTCACCGCCGGACCTCTTCATCGATTGTTTATGTAACCCATGACCAGGGAGAGGCATTGGCTATGGCGGACCGCATTATCGTCATGAAGGATGGAAAGATTGAGCAGGCCGGCACCCCGTCTGAGGTTTATTTGCATCCGCAGACCATTTTTGTCGCCAAATTTGTTTCGAAAGCCAATCTGGTCAAAGGCCGCTGGATCAACAACCGGTTTATTCCGGAAAATAGCATCAATACCTCCTGGTCGGGTGAAGGGGCGGGCAGCAGCTTTAAGCTCAATCGGATCTATCCGGTCCGGCCCGATCAATTTCTTATTTCACAGGAAAGCCAAGCCGGAATAATCGGAGAAATCGTAAATATTCAGTTCCAAGGCCGTGAGTTTCAATATCATATCCGCAGCGGCTCCGATCATCTGGAGGTTATTTCCTCCCTGCCGTTCCGGTTATACGATAAGGTAACTTTAAGTCTCAAACAGCAAGTCGGGTGAGCTGAATCGGCAAGACGTAAAGGTGGCAGCAGCGCTTCATAGTAAATGTTCGCCGAAGGATATCATTGATCGCCAAAGCAAAGAACCCGGACACTGGCTGTCCGGGTTCTTTCATTTTAAGAATTTCTTTCAACTTGCCTCTTGAGCGCTTACATTCTTCATAACATACAACTTTTTACCGGATAATGTAAAGATTGAAATCAAGGTGAAGATGAGCGCAATAGAACCAAGTAACAAGTATGCGCTTTTAAATCCAACCGTATCATACATATTCCCTGCGATGGTCGACAGGAAGATCGCTCCTATCTGTTTCGTGAACTGGAAGCCGATCAGATAGATCGTCGCGGACAATCTCACATCGAAATTCGCCGAGATGTACTTGAAGATGGCCACCAGCAGAATCGGAACTTCAAAGGCATGCATTAATTTCACCAAGCTGATGGCGACCGCTCCGTCCGCCAGACTTGATCCCACCATCCGTAAGGACATAATGAAGCCGGCGTAGAGCAGTGCGTTTTTCGCTCCGATTTTGTTGATAACAAACGGCGCCAGAATCATTACAATCGCTTCCAAAAAGATTTGGAAGGTGACGAGATTGCCAAAAACCTGTGTTCCCTTCTCCGGCGTGGAGAAGAAATGGGTAAAGTAAACGGCAAATTGCTGATCGTAAACATCGTAAACGCATCCAACTCCAAGAACATACAGCATAAGCATCCAGAACTTTCTATTCTTAAAAAGAGCTATCGTTGAGCCTTTAGGAGGAGCCGTTGCTTTCTCCGTATCAACGGCTTGGGACTCGGCTTTCCCCATCTTGGCGAAGGAGAACACAACGGCCAGCAGCAGCGCCATCCCTGTACCGATCCAGAAGACGAGATCCGGGTTGGTATTAAACAAATGCCCTGTCACAAAGGTGCTTGCCGCGGCGCCAATGTTCCCGAATACTCTGACCCGTCCGTACTCAAACCCGTTCAAATGACTGACTCTTTCAATATAGGCTTCGATTGCGCCGACGCCGCCATTGAAAATTGCTCCCAGGTAAGCGCCGCCAATTACAGCCGCCAGAATGATATTCGTCTTAAGCAAAGCCGGAAATAAGTAAACAAAGAACGGTCCAATGAACACCAGCAGTCCAATAAACAGCCAAAGCAGGCTCTTTTTGAGTCCCAGCTTATCCGACACGATTCCGAAAAAAGGCTGGAAGCACATCGCCGCGATCGATATAGCCGAAAAGATAATCCCCGTCTTGGTGGAGTTGAGACCTCCCTCTTGTGTCAGCCATAACGACAAAAACATGGTACAAGCAGCCCAAATGAAGAAGTAAAGCATAAAGAATACCCCAAAAATCCAATAATTTCTGTTAAGCGTTCTCAATTAAATCTCCTCCTTAACTTGCTTTGTTTCCGTACCTGGTAAAACGCTTTCTTAAAGTTAACTAGTTAATAGTCGAATAATTTACTAAAACGAGTATACCAAAGATAACGCATACATTCAATAGAATAATTGGATTTTTCCCATTTTCTATTAAATTGTTATATTATTTTTGACAATTAAGCGAATAATCACGAAAACGAACAACTTCATCGCTTATTTTACCGATTTATTAACTAAATAACCAGATTTATAGATAGTTAAACGGCCTCTCCTCTAAAGGAAAGGCCGCTTCTTAATTTTCGTAATTCGATTTTACACTTCGGTAAAATGCCAAACATAACTATGGAAATCCCGCTCAGCCTCCGTGGGAATACTCAACCCGACATAAGCAAGCTCGTCTCCGCCGTATACCTGATCCGTCCCGGTTAACCGGTATGTCTTGGTCACATCGATTCCGTTCAACTTCAAGTATTTTAACGGGGCCGCGGGTTCGGCCACAACATTGAAGAAGAAGGCCATGACTTCTTTCTTCTCTTTGTCCGCAAACAGCCATGCGGTTTCATTGCCCTCAAACGGGCTGAGCAGGCGGTAGAAATCGCCGAATTGAATCAGGCTTCGGATCTCCTTGTACTTGGCTACCTGCTGTTTGACCGTCTCTTTTTCCTCATCGGTCAGTTTGGTCAAATCCAGCTCATAGCCCAAATTCCCGGACATCGCCACATCGCCCCGCATCTCCATCGAAGTAATCCGGTGAACCTGGTGATTCGGAACCGCGGAGACATGGGAGCCCATTGTAATAATCGGGTACACGAGACTTGTGCCGTACTGGATTTTTAAACGGGAAACGGCGTCTGTGTTATCGCTTGTCCACGTCTGCGGCATGTAGTAGAGAATACCGGGATCGAATCTTCCACCCCCGCCGGAGCAGCTTTCAAACAGCACTTCTGGAAAAGAGGAGGTGATCGCATCCATAACTTTGTACAGTCCAAGCATATAGCGATGCGCCGTTTCTCTCTGTCTGTCCGCCGGCAGGGATGCGGAGCCGATCTCCGTCATATGACGGTTCATATCCCACTTCACATAAGACACCGGAACCGTCTCCAGAATCGCGCTTACCCTCTTGGTAATTTCTTCACATACATCTTCCCGGGAAAAATCAAGAATGAGCTGATTGCGGCTCTCGGACCGGGGACGGCTGGGCACATGCAGACACCAATCCGGATGCTCACGGTATAAATCGCTGTCCACCGAGATCATTTCAGGCTCGAACCAAAGCCCGAACTGCAGCCCCATTTCATTTACCCGTTCCGCCAGATGGTCCAGCCCGTCCGGCAGCTTGTCACGGTCCACGAACCAGTCGCCTAGCGAGGACTTGTCGCCATTTCTTTTTTCAAACCAGCCGTCGTCAAGAACAAACAGCTCGATCCCGAGTTCCTTTCCGACGCTTGCAATATCCAGTATTTTATCCGCATTGAAATCGAAATAAGTCGCTTCCCAGTTGTTAACCAGCACAGGCCGTTCTTTGTCGCGGTAGCTTCCTCTCGTGAGCCGGGTCCGATATAAATCATGGAAGGTTCTCGACATCCCCCCAAGGCCCTCCGATGAGTAGACCATAACCGCCTCGGGCGCCTGGAATTCTTCGCCGGGGTCAAGCTTCCAGTTGAAGTCGAAGGGATTGATCCCCATCGTCACTCTGGTATTGCGGAATTGATCCACTTCGGCCTGGGCCAGGAAATTTCCGCTGTACACAAAGTTAAAAGCATAGACCTCGCCGGAGGTTTCATTCGCGCCTTGTCTCAGCAGGGCAATAAACGGGTTGTGCTGGTGGCTGCTGGCGCCTCTTGTGCTTTCAATGGACTGGATTCCGTGTCTGAGCGGCTGTCTTGCGATATGCCTTTCTTTCACGTGGGCCCCATACAGATGAAGGAAATCGAAGTCGGCATCCTGAAAATCTACGCTTAAGCTTAAGGCTCTCAGCAGCTTCAGGGACTCGGACCCTTTATTCGCGAAGCGAACGGATCTGGTAATGACATTGAACTGTTCAAACACGGTGTAGCTTAACAGCACCTGCAATCCGGATACTTGATCTTCCAAGACAATTTCAAGCGTTTCCGCTTCCTGATCATCCTCGGTGTAAACGGCGGGAAGGCCTTCCAGCCCCTGTTTTCCTTTAAAAATAGTATGCGACCGGTAGCGCAAATCGGAAACTGTCGATCCGTTCTCCAACTGAACCTGATAGGCGGGCTTGCGGTAATCGGTATTTCCGTACTGGGGATACTCCTGCGGAAGCGTATCGAGCGAGAAAGCACGGTCTTCTTTGTAGGGATTTCCGGAAAAACCCCGATCAAGCAGCTGAATCCGGTTGGAATGATGATATTCGGCAATTTTCCTTCCCCAATACAGGTGCAGCAGGTATTCATCACGAACAATGCCGATAACATAGCTGGTATCTTTGGCTTGCAAATGAAAAAGTCGGTTCTCTGCATCAAAAAGTACTCCCATTGAAAAGATCACTCCTACTAGATTGTTATAATAATGGCCCGCTGCTTTCTCTCACAACGAGTTCGGTCGGTAAAATGACTTTGAGCGGCAGCTCCCTGCCGTTCTTCATCCGGTCAACCAAAAGCTTGACTGCGGTCCTTCCCATCTCTTCCGTGTGGACTTTAACCGTAGACAGCGTTGGATTCAAAAAGGCGGAAGCCACGATATCGTCAAAGCTGAAAATGGAAATATCGCCGGGAACCTTTAGGCCCGCCTCATGCAGCGCCTTCATGGCGCCAATCGCCATGGGATCGCTGGCAATCACAACCGCGCTC
The DNA here is from genome assembly GCF_003854965.1 of Paenibacillus rhizophilus. GTDB lineage: Bacteria > Bacillota > Bacilli > Paenibacillales > Paenibacillaceae > Paenibacillus_AQ > Paenibacillus_AQ rhizophilus. The sequence continues at coordinate 110,541 of NZ_RQPI01000008.1, read as the reverse complement.
GGAAAGGATTTTTGGCCGATCAGCCGTTTCATCAGGGTATATCCGCTCATTGGTCCGAATTCCCCTACCAGAACATTGTCCTCTTCAAAAAGCCCCTTCTCTTTCATCATTCTCTCATAGGTTTTCAGCCGGATATCATCTTTCTCAATCGTTCTTCCGTTATGGATGCTCCGGATTAAACCCTTTCCGCCGATGTACGCAATTTGACTGTGACCGTTACTAAACAGGTGGTCCAAAATCTTACGGGTTGCGGTTTCAAAATCGGAAATCACGACATCCACATTCACTTCCTCGGGTAAAAAATCAACAAAAACAATGTTAGGGTTGTGGCTGTATACGCCCTGAAGTTCCTCGCTGTTCACATCACCCAGAACGATAAGGCCATCAAGCTGGGCCATGCTGTCGGAGGAAAAATTACTTTTGCCGATATTGAACACCGAGGCGATTTTCACCGAATATTCATCGCATGCGCTCTCGGCGCCTTGTCTGATGGACATGAAATAAGGATCTATGGCTTCATCATTTGTCAAAACAAGGCCTACGTTGTAGGAGTCTTTGTCCTGAACCGCTTTGGTCCTCTTTCTTCTTCCGGGCTTATAGTTTAATTCATTTACCACTTCCAGAACTCTTTTCCTCGTTTCACCGGAAACTGAAAGGGAAGGATCATTGTTCAATATTCTGGATACTGTGGCCGTTGAGACATTGGCGAACTCGGCTACATCCTTAATCCTTGTCATCCTGCTCATCACCCCCACTGATTTAACCAACAATTTTACTTAACAACTAGTAAACTTTTATGGTAACAATATATCAAAGAAATCGTTTTCATGCAATAATTTATCCAAAAAAGGTGAAGCCTTCGCAAGTCCCGAATGCTTCACCCAAGTCGGAATGGCCTCCGGCCGTAGCTTATACCCTCCGGTAGCAATAAACCGGGTGGCGTAAAGCGTCGTGACATATCGGCCCCGGCTGTCCTCCACCCATACGGCGAACTGGTTGGACGCGATTCCGTCCTGACGGACGAAAGGAAATGAAATTCCCAGCGTCCGGGACGCCGCTCCCGGCTGCTTGATGCCGCCAGATCGCTCCCGCCGCAAGCCGTCGCGAGCGGCACAAGAAAAAGCGCCGTCGCTAGCAGCACGGGACCCTGTATTCTTTTCATGACCAAGACTCCTTTTTCGAAAGATAGCCTGCAAAATAGCCCCACAAAGTGAGGTCTATGCTTCGATGCTTATTCCCTTTTGCCGTCGAAATCCTCTTTCAGCTTGTCCACGTCCAGGGCCGCCCGAATGTGCAGAATATGCTCTCTCATCGCTTGATAGGCGGCTTCGCTGTCCCGCTGCTCAATAGCACTGACAATGCTGCCGTGATAAGCAACGGATTCCTCAATGTGAAGCGGGTTCACCGTGTATTTTTCGGCAAAAATATGACGGCTCTGCCCTGCGTGGCGAACGGTATCGATGATTTGCAGAAAGAAATTGTTATGAGCGGCGGCGGCGATTCCCAAATGAACCTCGTTGTCGCATTCCAGAACGGTTGCGATATCCGCCTCTTTCTCCGAATACCGACGCACCGTTTCTTCATGCCTGCGCATAGCCTCTTTGATTGTGCTTAAATCCTCGTCGGTACGGTTCACGGCGGCCAGCCTGGCCGCATCGGCCTCCAGAAGAACCCTCGCTTCAAAAATTTCCTCGATCAGGGAACGGTCAAACAAGCGGTACGTCCGGATGATCTTACCGATTGCACCGGGATTATACTCGCTGACGAACGTGCCTTCTCCCTGGCGGGCTTCCAGAATTCCCAGCGTCGACAACGCCGAAATCGCTTCGCGCAGCGGAACCCGGCTAACGCCAAGCCGTTCCGACAACTCGCGCTCATTCGTCAGCTTATCGCCGGACTTCAACTCACCGCGCTCAATTCTTTCCAAAATATGCTGAATCACGTATTCTCTGATGTTCTGTTTCTCCGCCGGCGGCATAGGGTCGCTCCTCCGCATACAAAATGGTTATACCAATACTGGTATAACCATTTTAACAACGCTCTATGGGAGAGGTCAAGGAAGGAGAGGATCTTCAGACATACCATTTTTGGTATGTATCCTATGATTAATATTCATTTTATTTATGTTAGATTTTGTTGTATTATCGGAACAGACATCAAACGACAATGCTTATTCCACCCAGATAGGGTGACTCGGAAAGGGATTTCCAGAAGGAGGAAGAAACATGAGTTTGATAATGGTAGATCAAGACAAATGTGCGAAATGCGGGGTTTGCATAAACGAGTGTCCGGAACAGGCATTGAAGCTTGGAGAAAATGGTCCGGAAGAAGTTTATCCGCAGAACTGTATTGCCTGCGGCCATTGCGTGGCCGTCTGTCCCAAAGAAGCTATTGATAATAAAAGAACACCGCTTGCTAATCAAACGAGTTCAAAAAAGCTGCCAAAATTAAGCCCCGAGGAGGCGGAAAACTTCCTTCGTTCCAGACGTTCCATCCGGTCTTACAGAAACGCTCCCGTTCCAAGAGAAAAGCTGATACAGCTTGTTAATATCGCTCATTATGCCCCTACCGGAAGCAATTTGCAGGGCGTCTCCTACATAATAATTGACAATAAGGATATCATTGACCGGGCTGTTGCAATGGCAGTTGAAGGATTGGAAAGTGATGCCGAGCTCAGTCGAGGACGGGATAACTTTTTCAAGCCTTATCATGAGAAAGGTATCGACACGATTTTACGGGGAGCCCCCGCTCTTGTTCTGGCCATTGCCGATAAGAACTTCCCGAGAGGCAGAGAAAACTCTATTCTTTCCTTGGCCTATTTGGAGCTGTATGCGCCAACGCTTGGATTAGGTTCATGTTGGGCCGGAATATTTGAGAAGATTGCGCTCAAGGATCATTCCCCCATGCTGAAATTATTCAATATTCCCGAAGGGAAGAAAATAACAGGCGCCGTTATGGTAGGCAGCCCGAAGTATCGCTATCCAAGATTTGTGGATAGAAACCCGCTCAACGTCAGTTTTTATGAATCCGATACGGAGACAATCCACTAGTTCAGTTGCAGGGAGATACTCTATTCCTCTTCCCGTATCTTCTTGTAGTAAGCGGCGGGCGAAAGCCCTGCATATTTCTTGAATACTTTGCTGAAATAATAGATGTCTGCAAAGCCGACGAGATAGGCGATTTCACCGATGCTTAAGTGCGTGGCCTGTAGCAGCTCTTGAGCCTGGTCGATTCTTACCTTGTTGATATAATGGGTGATCGAGTGGCCGGTCAGCTTGTTGAAGGTCCGGTTCAAGTAATCGAAATTGCATTCGAACAGGGCTTCGATATCCCGGCTCGTGATTTTGCTCTGATAGTGGGTGTGAATGTAGTCGAGCAGCCCGTGAGCCTTGACAATCGCTTTCGTTGTCCTTTTCCGGTTGTTCTGCAGTTCCTCCAGAAGACTCTCGCGCGAGAGCAGGATGAACAGCTCGGACAGCTTCAGCGCGGTCAGGCTCCGGTTATAATTTTTGCGCCGGTACAGCTGCAGCATTTCATTCAAACTGTTGTAGATCTGGGACAGAACCGATTTGTCCGTAAGGGTGAAGTGCTTCGGAAAGCAGCATTTGACGCTCTCTTCGGCGCCTTGATCCTCAAAGATAAATCTTTTGGCAAAAGACTCCGGGTCCTCCACACTAAGAGGCGCTATATCGGGATGCTTAAAATGAATGTAGTAGTAGTCGCATGTATGCTTCTCGAACCCTTCATGATCCAGATTCGGCTCAAGGATCAGCACATCCCCTTTTTTCAAAATATATTCCTTCCCGTCCTCCACCATATGGAGCTCGCCGCTCTTGATCAGATACATAATGTACTCGTTCACGTTGCGCTTGAAATGAATCCACGGACTCTTATAGGAAACGAACCCCATCCATGTAATGCGGGGCACGAGATCGATATTTACGGCCAGCAAGCAGAGCACCCCCATCAGCTTAAATCGTTCCAAAAGTCGCTATTGTACAAAAAGAGTCTAGATTCGCCATCCTCATTCATTCTATCACAGACTATACTGACAAAGGAGTCTCCACCAATCTTAACCGTTAGGATGATGATGAATATGGGGAAATTAAAAATCGGTATGATCGGACTCGGTGGAATCGCGGATTTTCACAGCAAAGGGATCTTAGAGAGCGAAGACGCGGAGATTTGGTCCATCTGCGACTGTAACGAAGAGAAGCTTGCCGCCCGAAGCAAGGAGTGGAATATCCCGGAGTCCCGCACCTATTTGAACTATGCCGATCTGCTTAAGGACCCGGAGCTGGACGCCATAACCATCGGCACGCCCAACTATAATCATTTTGCCATTGCGTTGGCCGCAATTGAGCACCGCAAGCCCTTCGCCCTTGAAAAGCCGGTTACTCTGGAAGCCAAAGAAGCGGCGGTCCTCAAGGAAGCGCTGGAGCGCGATCCCCTCCCTCATATGATCTGTTTTTCTTATCGCTACAAAACGGCCGCACGGTACGCAAAGTGGCTGATCGAAGAAGGCAAGCTGGGGACCATTCATCATGTATACAGCCAATATCTTCAGAGCTGGGGCATTAAAGAGGAGATCCCGCTGGTGTGGAGATTTCAAAAGGAGCTTACCGGCTCCGGAGCCATGGGGGATCTCGGCTGTCACATTCTTGATCTGACCCGTTTTCTGGTCGGTGATACGCAGCGCGTCTTCGCCGATGCCGGAACAATTATCCATGAGCGGAACCGTCTGGACGGATCGGGCAAAGGCGAGGTTGACGTCGATGATTACTGCCACGTCCTTTCCCGAATGGAAGGCGGAATCTCCGCCACCATGAACATCTCGAGATTTGCTTACGGCCGCGGGAATTACCAGCAAATTGAGATTTACGGAACCAAAGGCGCTCTTGTGTATAATCTGGATGAAGAAGATACGCTGCTGGTGAAATTGGCCGACGAGGAAGATAAGCAGTTCCGCCAGGTGCAGATTCCCGATTCGTTCAAGCTGGGCCAAATGCAAGCCTTTTTCAATCTGCTGAACGGACGCGGCGATGGCAAGAACGCCACAATGGCGGACGGATATGTCAATCAACTGGCCGTTGACGCTATTGTTGAATCTTTTACCGAACAAAAATGGGTATCCATCAAACAGGAGGTTCTCACAAATGAATACGCTTAAAGTAACCGTATGGAACGAATACCGGCATGAAAAGGTCAATCCGCAGGTGGCGGGCATTTACCCTGAAGGGATTCATAACGCCATTGCCGGCTATCTGAAAACCGCCCCCGGCCTGGAAGTCGCAACGGCGACGCTGGACGAACCGGAGCATGGATTAACGGATGATGTATTGGACAACACGGACGTGCTCATCTGGTGGGGGCATATGGCGCATGACGAGGTCCGGGATGATATTGCGGATAAAGTACGGGACCGGGTTTTAAAAGGAATGGGCCTCATCGTTCTTCATTCGGGGCACGGCTCCAAGGTGTTCGAACGTTTGCTGGGCACCAAGACCGGCGCTCTTAAATGGCGGGACGACGGTGAAAAGGAACGGCTGTGGGTCATCGAGCACGGCCATCCCATCGCCGACGGGCTGGGTGAGTATATCGAAATTCCCAAGGAGGAAATGTACGGGGAGCGTTTTGAAATTCCGGCCCCGGACGAATTGGTCTTCATCTCCTGGTTCGAAGGCGGCGAAGTGTTCCGCAGCGGATGCTGCTACCGCAGGGGCAAAGGCAAGCTTTTCTATTTCAGACCGGGTCATGAGACCTTCCCGATCTACCATCAGCCTGAGGTTCTGCATGTAATTAAGAACGCCGTACACTGGGCGGCCCCGACGCAAGGGGCGAATATATCGTACGGCCGTGTGTCCCCCATTGAACCCTTGCAAATAAACAGCGTACTTAGCTAACACTTGTACATTTTGAAAAAGGTGTCCGGGCAGCCACTGAGGGCCGTTCCGGACACCTTTTTTTTGAGCAAATTTGCCGAATGGAGTTCATCCGCGAATGCATATTCGTCAGACCGTAACTTCCTCCGTGCAGGGCATCAGCGCCTTTTGCTCCCATGCTCTGCTTCTCCAGCGCATATAGAGGACCAGTCCCCGCACCCACTCGTCAATAATAAATCCGGCCCATATGCCGTACAGGCCATAACCCAGATGAATCCCGAGCAGATACATAAGCGGCATGCTGAACAGCCACATAATGAGGATTGCCGATTTCATGGCGAACCGCGCATCGCCCGCCGCCTGCAGGGAGCGCTCGAAGATGATATTGAAGTTTCTTCCCGGCTCCAGTAAGAAGCCCAGCAGGATCAGAGTGGACCCCATCCGGATAATCTCCTTCGACTCGGTGAACATTTCAAGCATCGGAAAGCGGAAGAAGCAGATGACGGCGACGGCCGCAAGCGTAATCAGCATACTGCGGAACAGATTGCGAAGCACTTGCTTATAGGCTTCCTCACGCTCTCCAGCCCCTACAAGATGTCCTACGATGATCTGGATGCCCCTTCCGATCGATACGGCGATGATCATGACGATGAACGTGATGTTCTGTGTATAAATCTTGGTGGTCAGCATCATGGGGCCAAGCGACGTAATGAACGAGGTGATCACGATCTGGCTGACGTTGTACGACAAATTGACCGCTGAAGAGGGAATGCCGACCTGCAGCACTTTGGACACAAGCTCGCGGTTCCAGTGAATCAGATTGAACCATTGAATCGGAACCCCGACCACCTTCCGAAGGATGAACAGATTGATGGCTAAACCGATCAATTGACTGACATTCGTTGAGATCGCCACACCCGTCACACCAAGCTTTGGAAACCCCATGGGACCGAAAATAAACATATAGTTGCCGAAGACGTGCAGCAGGTTGATCCCGACGGCTACCATCATCGTGTGCCGGGTAAATCCGTGGGATTGAATAATCGCGACCGTCACCGTGTTCAAAGCCTGCAGTACAAGCGCTCCGCCGGTAATCAGCAAGTAAGTGCGGGCCATTTCAAACAGGTCCGGCCCCAGATTGAATATATGCAGCAGCTTCCCGCTGAACAAGACGACAATCAGGCTCATAAGGAGGCCAAATACAAAATTGATTCCGAGCGATGAAGCCACGATCTTCTCGATTTCTCCCGTCCGGCGGGAACCGAGATACTGGGTGACGACAACGGTAGAACCCAGTGCGATAAAGTTGAATGTCAGCAAGGCAAACATGATAATCTGGTTGGACACGCCGACAGAGGCAACCGCTTCATCCGAAACCTTGCTCAGCATCAGTGTATCCGTCGTCCGCAAGAGCACTTGGAGGGCGGATTCAATAAATATCGGCCAAGAAATAGCAAACAGGGATAAGCTCCCTGCCTGGTTTCTGTTCATGTTAGACGCCTTCTTCCTTATACCCCGTAGGCTTTCTTGTTTTCCCCTTTAACGTCAATTCTTTAACCTTTTTGTACAATAGCGACCTTGGGGATATACGCAAGCAAAAAGGGCATAACCCCTCAGGATTACACCCTTTCCGCATGGTCTTATTTCCTCACTCTTATTTGCCGTTAGCCGCGCGCCAAGCGTCAAGCTGTTTTTGCGCTTCGGCGATGACTTTGTCAGCGCCTGCCGCTTTTTGCTTCTCAAGCAGCTTCGGAAGATTTTCCTCCGGATCCAGTTGGCCGGATTTAATTCCGTCTACGAATGCTTTGTTGGCATTGTCGATGGAGATCATTTCATTCTTCACCGGTTCCGGGTCAAAGACGAATCCGAAGATCCGGGACGGGTTACCGGAAACCAATGCGTTAAACTTCTCGTAGTTTTGATATTTGTTCGGATCTTCGCCCACCCGGGTATAGTTCAGCATTTGGTTCCCGATTTGCCACATAATATCGTGATAGAATCCGACATCGTTATTCGTTTTGCCGTCAGGCAGGGCAACTTGTCCGTCTTTCAGCACATAGTGCGTTCCTTCAATACCGAAGTTGAACAAGGTCAGCAGATTTTTATCCTTGAAGAACAGGTTGAGGAGCATCATCGCGCGTTCCGGGTCTTTGGACGTTTTGGAAATCGCCTGCATCGTCGCCGTCATTTTACCGGTCTGCAGTCTGTCGACGTTGAGCGGAATTTGAAGCATATCTCTTCCGGCCTTGAGGGAGCCGTTCGGCGATTTCGATACCGAGCCGATCTCCATGTTAGCCAGGATATCCATATCTCCCACCAAGGCGAAAGCTTGACCCGCCTGAATCTTCTTCCAGGCATCCAGACCCGGAGTCAGCGCATCCTTGTTGGTGTATCCCGCCTTGTACCATTTGTTCGTCATCTTGGCCAGCTCCATAAAGCGCGGAGTGTTGTACATATTTGTAACGGTGAAATCATCGGGCGCCGTACCTTTCACATTGAGAGCGGCCAGGTTGCCGATTTGATCCAGCGTACCCGAAGAGTAGTAGGCGTCCAGCGGGAAGCTCGGCATAACGAGCGGAGTGATGCCGGGCTCGTTCTCTTTGATCGTCTTCAGCATCGGCTCCAGTTCTTCAACCTTGCCCGATTTAAACGCGCTCAGATCAAATTTATATTTGTCGACCAGCGCTTTATCGAGATAAACACCCTGCGCGCCGCCCAGTTCCTGGTGGGTATGAATGCCGTACAGCTTTCCTCCGCGCTTGGCCGGATCATGATAATTTTTTTCGACCGCTTCGATGTCCGGTCCGTATTTGGCAAGCAGGTCATCCAGAGGAAGCAGCGCTCCCTTGGTTACTTCCTGCTGGAAGCCGAGCCAGTCCGCGGTAAACATCAAGTCGAACTTGTCCCCGGAAGCCATCATCAGATTCGTTTTGTCGCTCCAGGCGCCCCAATCGATCGGGTTCAGCTTGACGGTTACGTTCAAGTCGGGGTAGGTCTTTTTCAGATAATCATTCATTGCGTTCTGAACCAGCTCATTATCCTTCTGCGGCGCGTCGGGGAAGACCATAACCACTTCGTACGGCTTAAGTCCGCCTGCTGCACTGTCTCCGCCGCTGGATGCCTGGGGAGAATTGGAACTGCCGCTGTTATTGCTGCTGGAACATCCTGTTGCCGTCATAGCAACCGTCAGCATAAGTGAAGAGAGAATGACCGAACCTTTCTTTAACCATTTCATATTGCAGCCTCCCTAGTTCGTCTCATATTTCTATATACTAATCCGGTCTGTCCCGGTATTAGCCTTTCACTGCCCCTACCGTAAGCCCTTTCACAAAATACTTTTGCAAGAAAGGGAATACGAGCACCAACGGTCCGATCGCAATCATGGCCATGGCCATGCGGATCGATTCCAGAGGCTGGGTAACCTGCGCTGTGGAACTGTAAGCCTTATTGGCGATACTCTGGAGAAACGAAGCATTCATCAAGGTTTTGTTCAGCAAATACTGTAGAGAGAACAGCTTCTCATTCTGGATAAAGACCAGGCTTGTGAACCAGTCATTCCAGTACGATACGGTAATGAACAGACCGATCGTTGCCATAACCGGCAGCGACAGCGGAAGAATAATGCTGAAATAGGTTCTGTATTCGCTGGCTCCGTCAATCTGGGCGGAGTCAATCAGCGACGGCGGAATGCTGGTGGTAAAGAAGGTGCGCATGATGATTACATTAAAGCCGCCGATCAAACCGGGGATTATCAAGGCCAGCAGCGTATCCTGCACATGAAGGAAACGTGTATACACCAGATACCAAGGGAGCAGGCCGCCCGAGAACAGCATCGTAATTAAGATATAGAAGCTAAGGGCGCCTCTCAGCGGAAAGTCCTGGCGGGACATTGCAAAGGCCATCGCCGAGGTTACGAACAAGCTTACGACGACTCCGACAACCGTAACAAATATAGATACCCCATATGCCCTTAGGATTTTTTCGGCATCCTGCATCAGATATTGATAGGCGACAAAGCTAAACTTCTGGGGCCAAAAGCTGTATCCGTGTTTCAAAACCTCTTTCTCATCGGCAATGGACACGGTCAGCACGAGCCAGAACGGAATAAGGCAGGCCAGACTGAAGAGAGACAGAACCGCAATGATCAGCGGGTTGGTCCGTTTGTTCGTCGACATATTCTCCTCCTAAAATAATGCGTTCTCTTTACTGAATTTACGTACGATGAGATTCACTGACAATATCAGGACAAAGCCGACTACCGATTGGAGCAAACCTGCCGACGAGGCCAGCCCGGTATCGCCCGTAACCATCAGCGCATTGTATACATAAGTGTCGATGACATCCGTTGTCGATTTCAGCATGCCCGACGCCATGGTCGCCTGGTAGAACAACCCGAAGTCCGCATTGAAGATTCTGCCGATAGCCAGCAGCGTTAAGATGATAATGACCGGGGCGATAAGCGGAATCGTAATCTTCGTCATCTGTTTCCATCGGCTTGCGCCGTCAATGACAGCGGCTTCATAATATTCCTGATCGATTCCGATAATCGCCGCCAGATATACAACGGCCGCATAGCCGACATTTTTCCACGTGTTAACAATCGTTAAAATATAAGGCCAATGCTCAGGAGCGGCATACCAGTTGACCGGTTCCCAGCCCATAGGTTCCATGATGAACTTGTTGACAAAACCGAGATCCGGATTCAGGAAACCGTATACAAGGTAGCCCACAATAACCATGGAGATGAAATTCGGCAGGATGACCGTGCTTTGAAAGAACTTGGACATGAACTTATTCTTGACTTCATTCAGCAAGATCGCCAGCAATATGGCAAGTATGGTGTTGATGATAAGAAAGGCCACGTTATAAAAAATCGTATGCCGGATAATTACCCAGGCGTCGTTGGAAGCGAACAGAAATTTGAAGTTGTTCAGGCCCACCCACTTGCTGGCCCAAATACCATCGGTATAATTCAGATCCTTGAACGCCAGGAAAATGCCGAACATGGGCAAATAATTGTTGATAAACATTAACAGGATTCCGGGTAAAGCCAGAATAATCAGCGACCGGTACTTCCACAGCTTTCCTTTTCTTGTCTTACTTCGCGTTATGGAAGCCTTTGCTTCCAGGACCTCTACCGAAGCCATAAGTCCACCCTCTTTGATTTGGTATGGCTTCATTATACGTTTGGAAAAAGGTCGTACCCACCGTTTTTGTAACCTCAGTCCATTCGTTTTGTGACATTCCGGTATTCCTGCGGATTTACCTCAAATTGCTTCCTGAACATTTTGGTGAAATGGGAAAAGTTGGAGTATCCCACTTGCTGCGCAATGGCGCTGACCGTCATGCCTGTGGTGTCCAGCAGTTCCTTCGCCCGGTTCATTTTGGCTTCAATCAGGAAGTCGATCAGGTTCTGGCCGGTTTCCTTCTTGAACAGCCGGGACAGGTAAGCGGGATTCAGGCCGACGTGAGCGGCCACATCCTCCCGCGACAGGTCCTCCTCCACATTATGGTGGATATACCGGATGGATTTCTGGATGACTCCGTCCCTTTCATCCGGCTCGAAGGCCGCCTCCATTACGGCGGAGACCAGGCTCTCCGCCCAATGCATATAATGGCGCAAGCTGCGAACTTGAGCCGATGCCCACATGGGGAACTGGGGAACGTGATTGGCGCTGATCCCTTTGACCTGAAGAAAATGATAAATAATCTGCAAGGTATCCTGATGAAGAGTCGTCAAGTGCTTCCCCTGAACATTCGGGGTCGCTTCCAGTCTGCCGACAATCCGGTGAATCAGCCGGATCATCATCTCCTTGTCCCCGTTCAGCATATAGTTGGCCCATTCCGAAATATGAATCTCGCCCGGACCGGCGGATGGCAATGCCTGAAGAGACTGGGGAGTGTACAGTAGAACGGACTGCGTTCCGGTGATATTGTCTCGCTCCATATTTTTCAAATTGTCGCATAGACCAGGCAACTCCTGAAGCAGGGCATATTTGCCCACGTAGCAGGTTACCGAACAATAAAAATACTCCCGGCACACGTTGATAAAACGGCTGCCTGTTTGTATCCATCGGTCTAAGCTAGAATCCGTCATGCTTGCTGCTGCGGCATCCTCCGCTGAACCGGAAGCGTACACGACGACGAACATAACGCCGGCTTTGTCCGTAATGACTTCTCCAGGCTGGCCGGCAAGCCAAATTTCCTCCGCCGCCTTCTTGACCGCATACTCCATGATTTCCTGATTCCGGGAATCCATAGGCTTGTTCCATTCTTCAATACTGATCAGAATAGGCAGCACCCTGTCGTCCGGATGCAGGTCAATCTGCGCATCCTGAAGCGCGCGTTCCAGAAAATCGCCGAAGGAAAGCAGTCTCCGGGACAGCAGATCCTGCCAGAAGCGTTCTACCAGCCGCGGCTTCTGTTTCTTCCACAGCGAATAGTATTTACGGTACATCTCGGTGTAGCGCGTATGCTCTTCTTTTTCCTTAATAGCTTGCAGCATGCGGGTGACGGCCCCGGCCAATTCTCCCCCGTCTACCGGCTTCAGCAGATAATCGAAGCTTCCCAGATTGATCGCCTGCTTCGCATAAGCAAACTCCGAATGGCAGGTCAGGAACAGGGACTCCGTGTGAGGAGAGCACTCTTTTACCCACCGGACCAATGACAATCCATCTTCGTCAGGCATTTCAATATCGCAGATCAGAATGTCTATCCGGCGGTCCTGCATAATCTCCCTTGCCTCATCGGCGTGATTGGCTGTATGCACTTCATCGATTCCAAGCGCTTGCCAGTCGTTGCAGCGGCAGATTCCTTCCACCGCAAATTTCTCATCGTCCACAATCAGCATCTCCATGATGTTCTCACTCCTCAAATATATTCGATGGGCACAACCATCGTCACCCGCATGCCTTTCGGCTCGTTGTGGCTGAGATGGATCCTGGCCTTTCCTCCATAACGCATCGCTATCCGCTTCTTCACATTCCAAATCCCGATATGCTTGTCCTCGGATGCCGGGGCATATTCGGGAGCATTCAGCTCCTCCAGCTTCTCATCAAGGATGCCTTTGCCGTTGTCCTGCACATCAATGCGCATCAGCCCTTCCATTTCCTCTGACGGGTTCGCTGAAATCTGTAGACTAAAGGATTCGCCTTTAAGGCTCATACCGTGAATCATGGCATTCTCCACAAAAGGCTGAATGAGCAGGGACGGAATACAGGCGCCAAGCAATTCATCCGAAATCCGGATGTCAAAATCAAAGGAATCCTGATAGCGCATTTTCTGAATTTCCAGATAATTTCGGATATGCTCCAGCTCCTGGCTGAGAGTGATCGTGTCTCTCTTCGACTGCAGCATAAACCGGAAATACTGGACCAAATGACGCACCGTCTTCTTCACCAATTCATACCGCTGCAATTCCGCCAGTTGATAGATAATGTTCAGCGTATTGAGGAAAAAATGGGGATTAATCTGCGTCTGCAAATGCTTGAGTTCAGCATTCTGGGCATTCAGCCGCTCTTCATACACATCGATCTTTAGGTACCCAATTTCCTCTACCATACTGTTAAAGGCATGATTGATGCTTTGAAATTCGACGAGATTGGAAACCGGCAGCTTCGTCTCCATCGCGCCGCCCCGGATCCTGTGGATGGCGCTAAGCAATTTCAGGATGGGCCGAATGACCGTTCTGCGGAAGATATAAAGATAAAGCAGCAGAATCAGAAAGACGAACAGCGGCAGCAGATTCACCAGAGTCTGAAAATCATTCAGTCCCTGTAAAAGCTCGGAATTGGGGAGAACGATCGCCATATTAATTCCAATCTCGGGAGATTGGCTGGAGACGACAAAAAGCTTCCTGTGCCCTTCCGATAACGAAAAGGAGGAGTTCTTGTTCATTTTATCCGCCGGCAGCCTGAAGTCCCCGCCGAGGGAGGCAGAGGGAGAAGACAAAACGATTCCGTCGTTGCCGACAAACAGGAGATCTCCCCCCGCCTGCAGATTGAGGCTGTTCAAGGGGGACTTCAGCGAATTTATATTGATCAAGGCCCCTATATAGGCGTTATTGGTCAGATCGTCGCTAATAACGCGGTTCAAATAATATTCTCCCCCGATCCGGACGATCGTCCATTTATACAGCAACGCCTCCAAAGACTCGGGATGAAGAATGGAATCCGTAATCCAATTTTTGATGTTGTCCATATAGCCTTCCGTAGAGCCGAGGATGTTGGAGGTAACCAGCACATCATTGGGCTTAGAGTAGGCATAAAACATGTCGACGGTGTGATAGTAGGCTTGATAAGCCTGGTTTCGCTGGATCAGTCCCATTTGGGCAAAATAATAATCGGAATCCGAAAGGCCCGGCCGCCCGAACCTCTGGAAGTTCTCGTCATGATCGACCATATCAATCATGTTTGTCGTAATATCATCCAGGCTCTTATCGATCATCTGAAGATTGGAGTTGACCAGATTTTGATAAGATTTGGACACCTGTGCAAGCACGACATCCTTGGCATAATAGCCCGCCGCAAAAAGAACAAGCAGAAGAGGAATCATAATAGCGGAAAAAAGCAGCATTAACCGAAACCCCAGCGTATTGGTTTTTATCCTCATGTTTATCCCTCGCCTTGTAATGTAAAAGAACCGTATATACTTCCAGAGTAAGCGTTTACGTTCCTCTCTATATGCTAAACTAAAACCAGAAAAATTACATCAAAAATCTCAGGTGGAAACGAGTGAAATCCTAATCAAAGCAAATAAAAAAGAAGGCCTCGTAAAATGTTTTACGATGCGCCTTCCTTTTTTATGCAGTATAGCTGCCTCTGTGTTTGACACCAACTTGGAATCCTATCATTTAAATGATTCGTTTTCTTTCCGGTACAGGGCAGGCCTGCGGTCGTAAAACGGAGCGACGGTACCCCGTTCGCGGTTCTCGCGAAGCATGGTAAAGTCGGCGGTTGCAAATACGAGCATGCTCTCATTCATCTCCCCCGCCCCTATCACTCCATCCGGAGGAAAAGGGAAATCACAGGGAGCAAATAGCCCTGCTTGACCATATCCCCTGTCTACTTGAGAGCGCTTCTCCGTCAACTCTCCGACAATCCCGCTCAAGGCGACGAACAGCTGGTTTTCGATGGCGCGCGCCTGGCACGTATTCCTTACCCGGTAATATCCGTTGGCTGCTTCCGTATAAGAAGGACACAAGATAAGCTCTGCTCCTTTATCGGCCGCGATTCTGGCCGCCTCGGGAAATTCGATATCGTAGCAGGTCAAAATCGCCAGTTTACCCCACGGAGTTCCAATCACGTTTAATCCATCCCCATACCCAAGCTTCCAATCCCTCTGCTCTTCCGGAGTCAGATGAAGCTTGTTTTGCGTTTCCACCCGGCCGTCGGGGAAAAACAGCGACGCTTTGTTCACAAACCGTCGCTCATCCCTGCAAATATGGGTTCCCGCCAAGATGGCTATGCCGGATTTTGCGCTGGCAGACTGGAAAAAGTCGCGATACACCGCCGTAATTCCGTCCAGATAGCCGCAGGCCTCTTCATAGCTCATGGCGGGAACGATGGACAGCAAATGGGCCGTCGTGTACTCGGGAAAAACAAGCAGATCGGCCTTTTCTTTCACAGCCTCATCGATTCTGGACTGCAGCCCGTCCCAAAACTGCGCTTCCGTTTGGATAGGACTCAGCCCATACTGCATAACGGCTATTCTAAGTTGTGTCATTAGCTGTCCTCTCTACGAACGGACGTGAAGCGAATAGATGTCCGTCCTCCGGTCACTCATCGTCAGCACGTCCTTCGTTTTTTTGTAACGTTGCAGCACTTCCAGATCCACTTCCGCCATAATGGCGGTTTCCGTATTTTCACTGCATTCCCCGGCGATCCCGTCCCTTGAAAAAGAGAAATCCGACGGTGTATAAATGCCCGATTGCGCGTACTGGATATCGACATTGTCGACGTGGGTCAGGTTTCCGACGGTTCCGGATGTCACCACAAACACCTGGTTCTCGATCGCTCTTGCCTGCGCGCAGTATTTTACCCGCAGGAAGGTCTGGCGGTCTTCCACGCAATACGGCACGAAAATGATTTGCGCTCCCTCTTCAGCTACAATTCTCGAAACCTCAGGGAACTCAATGTCATTGCTGAGGAGAAGGGAAACCTTCCCGCAATCGGTATCGAACACCTCCAAATCATTCCCGCCGTTGATTCCCCACCACTTTTGCTCATTGGGAGTGATGTGAAGCTTGGTCTGCTCGGAAATCGTACCGTCCCGCCGGAATAAATGGGCTACATTGTAAATCCGGTTGTTTCGCTCGACAAAATGGGATCCTCCAATAACGTTAACGTTGTATTTAACGGCCAGTCCGGAGAACAGTTCCATATAATTCGGGGTGAATTCCGCCAATTTGCGTACGGCCTGGCTCGGAGACTTCTCTTCGAGAAAGGAAAGCAGCTGCATCGTTATATTCTCCGGAAACACGGCAAAGTCGGATTTATAATCGGACGCGACATCCACGTAATGCTCGCACTGCGTGGCGAATTCCTCAAAGGATTCAATCTTTTTCATCATGTACTGCACTACGCAAATCCGTACGGGAAAAGACATTTTACTATGGATTCTGGATTTCTTCGGCTTATACTCAATGTTGTTCCACTCCAGCAGAGCCGCATAGGTCATGGATTCCTTATCGTCCGGCAAATAATCCGTAATAATCCGTTTCAGAGTAAAGCCGTTCATCATTTGAAAGGTAAGAACGGGATCATAAATATTTTTCTGCAGCACCTCTTCGGCATATTCCCGCGGGCTCAGCTTGTCGCTGTATTTATGGTAAACCGGTATCCGGCCCCCGACGATAATGCTCTTCAGATTCAGCTCCTCCGCCAGCCGCTTCCGGGCCTCGTATAACCGTCTTCCAATTTTCATACGGCGGAAGTCCGGATGAACCATAACCTCCATTCCATATAAATTTTCACCGTTTGGATTATGGTTTTTAATATAGCCGTTGTCCGTAATTTCGTCATACGTATGCTGCTCCAAATAATCGTTGAAATTGACGAGCAGACTCGAACAAGACCCGATAATGCGCGAATCGTACTCCACACACAACTGCCCTTCCGGAAAAATCCGGATATGGCTTTCGAGCTGACTCTTTTTCCATGGCTTCATGCTCGGGAAACATACCTTCTGAAGCTCAATAATATCGTCAAAATCTTTGCGTTCAATTCTGCGTATAATGATCTTTTTTTCAAATGGTGAAATATGCCCGTCATCCGTCATAGTAACTCCCCATTCGTCTGTAAGGTGGGCTGCAATCCAGCTCTTTACCGTTAATTTATCCTCCTGCGCATGGAAAGAAACATAAATGGCTTCCAAGGCTATGGTTTAATCTCGGGCAGCGGCCGGCCTTCCCTGACAAGCTGCACTCCATCCTGGCATACCCCGTATGATTTCCACGGACAGGTGACACATAAACGCTCGATGTCGGAAGGTTCCACCTGCTTGGCTACATACCCGCATACCTCCCGCCACTCTCCCCGAAAACCGGGTGCAAGACCCAGCTTGGCCAAAACCGCCTGATCCAATTCATGCACGGTTCCGTCACAATGATTCTCTTGATCATGCGGAAATGCACGGCAAATGTCGTCCAGACCCGTGACAATTTCGATCCCGGTATCCGGTTTGGTTCGAAGAGTCTCATAAATCTCCGTCATGTTCACACAAAAATCCGCGGAATATCCCATTCCACGGTATCCCAGCAGGCAGAGCAGATGATGCCCGCGCAATCGTATCGTCATCCTGTCTTTCCCCTATCTATGAAGATATCCATAATTTCATCAATTATAGCATGGCAGCCTCCTGGATTAATCCTGGCTGGATAAGGACATATAAATAATAAAGAAAAGAATGGTAATCTTAAAAGTGAAATACTACTATGCTTGGGGGTCAATAACAATGAAACCATTTGCTTTTCTCTCCGATTTTGACGGCACGCTTTCGCAGCGGGATTTTTATCATTTGATGATTGACCGTTTTTTCCCGGAATGGGGGCATCAATTTTACCGGGACTGGAAGAAAACAACGAAGATTAATGTGGAGTTTCTTAACCATATTTTTGGCAAGCTTAATCTTACGGAAGAGCAGCTATTGGACGAGATCCGCAAAATCCCGCTCACGCCGGGGGCGATTGATTTTGTCCATGAGGTTCAGGCGCGCGGGGGAGACTTTTATATCGTAAGCGCGGGTACGTCATGGTATATCGAGCGGCTCCTGCAGGCTCTTGAAATTCCGAATGTTACGGTCATTTCCATGCCGGCCGTACACGAAAACGGTGCGCTGCGGATTGTTCCCGACACCTCAAACCCTTTTTTCTCGGAGATTTTCGGGCTGGATAAACGCAAGGTGCTTGAGGATATGCGGGGACGCTACCGCACGGTTTTATTTGCCGGGGACAGCGAGCCCGACCTTGAAGCGGCCAAAGCGGCCGACATCGCTTTTGCCCGAGGCGAGCTGCGCGATCTGCTGACGCGGGACGGAATCAGTCATGTGCCGGTTGACGATTATCATGCCATTTCCGGCTATTTGAAAGAAAAAGGGTGGCCGGAGTGAAGCGCCAGGCCCATGAAATCGCAATTCCTGCGCTTCTGGAGGTTGGCGACCAGGTTCTTTCCCATTTTGGAGCGCTGCTCTGTAAGGCAGGGTTTTCACGCATTGTCCTCTGCTTTGGCGAAGGCATTCGCCCTCTATGCGAGCCGCAAATTGTTCAATCGTTGACGGAGCAAGCGCAGCTTGAAGTGCTGGACAACCGGGATGTTCTGGACAACAGCCTTGAATCTATTGCGAAGACCGCCTTCACGCTTCCGGCTCGTACAGAAGCTGTTGTCGGAATCGGGGGAGGGAAGGGACTGGATATTGCGAAATATATCGCGTTTTTAAACGGGCTGCCGTTTATCAGCGTGCCGACTTCAGTCGCCCACGACGGCTTTGCAAGCTCCGGCTGTTCCCTTTATGTGGAGGGGCGCCGCACGTCGGTTCCGGCCCGGATGCCTTACGGCATTTTGGTGGATCTTGGACTTGTCCGGAATTCGCCGATTCAGTTCCTTTACAGCGGACTGGGGGACATCCTCTCCAAAATCCCGGCGATTTTCGACTGGCGGTTCGAGGAATCCCGCGGCGCTACCCGCGTTAACGACTTCGCGGTGATGATGGCCAAAAAATCGGTAAACAGCATTGTGCGCATGCCCTATACCGATATCCGCGAGTTCTTTTTTATAAAAGAAATTGTGGATTCCCTGACGCTTTCCGGAATTGCCATGGAGATTGCCGGAAGCAGCGCGCCTGCAAGCGGCAGCGAGCACCTGGTCTCCCATGCCCTCGACCAGATTGTGGAGCGGCCGCAGCTGCACGGAATTCAGGTGGGCGTAGCCTCTTACCTGATGTGTCTCGTGCAGGAGCACCGAGTGGAGCGGGTCCGGAAGTTCCTCGGTGAAACCGGATTTTTTGATTTCGTCGCGACGCTTGGGATGAAGCGGGAGGATTTTGAACGGGCGATTGCGTTGGCCCCATCCATCAAGCCGTCCCGCCGGACGTATCTGCATCTGCCGGAGATGCGCGAGAAGGCGCTGGGCCTGCTTCGCAGTGATGAAACGCTGCGGCGGATTTTGAGTTGAGTAATGAATCCGACTTGAGTGGCCATTCTTTAGAGCCGGAAGTTACTCCTTGATGAGATATTAGCAGGCAATGGGTTTAATTTGTCCATACGGGTCCAACTGAAGATCTCACAAGTTCGGGATCGGATGTTATGACGGCAGAAAACTGCCTATGTTCTATACTCATGTAAATATCTTCCTAAATATAATGCCCCCATGGTATAATCACAGCAGCGATAGAAGGCTTGCAAGGGCGGTCGGCTAGTCTCCCGGAAGGGAGGTGATGCCTGTGGAGGTTTATCAAGCGCTGTCTTTAATGTTCATGTTTGGCATGTTCATTATTGCTCTGCTCAATTACCTCAAAAAGAAATAGACCGCCCTGGTCAAAGGAAGCGGTCTATTTCATGAGGCCTAACCTGTTAAGCCGCCGCCCTTAAAAGCGGCTATTGCTTGGGGAGTCGTGTTGGTAGCACGGCTCTCTTTGCATTGTACGCAGTTTCTGGCTTTATTATAACACGAGGAACGGATAATTCAATGACACGAGTCGTTCCTCATGACCCTTTACTTCCTCTAACATGCGCCAATATTTAACTCCACATAGGGATATGTACTGAATTTTACCTGATACCGGCATTGATGTTCATTATTCCCGCTAGATAATTGACCGCATCTTCATAACAATTAACTTTCTTCACCGTAAAATACTTCATGAATTCTTTCGTCCACATATCCATTTCTTCTTCTATTTCATTTACTTCATTCATGATGAACACAACATATTTACAATCTGTATTTGCCATAGCCGGAAGCAATACGGAAAATCCCCATTCCACATCTTCTTGTTCATCTTCAAATCCGTTTCTCGCATCCACGACAAAATTACTATTGGGGTATTTCTTAAGCAATTCCAAAGCGAATGTCGTTGGGGTTCTATAATCATCATAGCAGCAGAATTTTTTCCATGTAAGAAATACAATATTGTCTTCCGGCATATATTTCACATGACTAAATTCCGAATTAAATTCATTTTTCTCAACATTCATATTCATAGATTCCCCCTGCTGAATTGGATGAATTCCTATTACATTTTTGCCTGTATCCATCAAGTATATCATTGTTACCGGAAGTCAAGCATGAACATTCCTCCATCTTAGAATCCTCGGGGGTACACCGCTTTGAAAATCGCACTGAAAAATTATCAAAAAGATCTTTCAAAATAATTGTGAAATACTTCACAAATAAACAAATTTAATGGTATACTTAATATAATGAATTAAAGAGAAACATGTTGAAGACCAGGGACGTAGCAGCGAAACAAGATTTGAAGTCCGAGATTAAAGCCATGCTCGCGCTCCTTCACTTCCCATTTCGTCCGTTGCTCCCTTCTTTTTTTGTTTCGTTCTTTCTTTCATCTTAAATAAAAGAGATTCAAAACTGGGGGGTTAACCAATGAACAAGAAAGTATTACCGGCTCTTATTCTCGTTCTCTCGGTCCTGCTTGTTATCGCGGGATGCGGCAGCGGGAATGCGGGCAACAACACCGAAAACAAAGAATCTGCTGGAGCAACTGTGGGACCAACCGCCAAAGCAACAGCTGAAGCCACTTCGGGAGCGTCTACAGTCGAGTATACGCCGATCGATCAACTGAAAGATAAATACGATATCATCATTGTCGGAGCGGGCGGTGCCGGTATGACTGCCGCGCTTGAAGCCAAAGCGAACGGCAAGAACCCGGTTATTTTCGAAAAAATGCCGGTTGCCGGCGGGAACACGACCAAATCCTCTTCGGGGATGAACGCTTCGCAGACGAAATTCCAACAAGAGCAAGGCATTAAGGACAGCAATGATTTATTTTATGAAGAGACCTTAAAAGGCGGCCATGGCACCAACGACAAGAAAATGCTTCGTTTCTTCGTTGACAATTCCGCAAGTGCTATCGATTGGCTGGATTCCATCGGCATCCGATTGAACAATCTCACGATTACCGGCGGAATGAACGAAAAGCGCACACACCGTCCTGAAGACGGCTCCGCGATCGGAGGATACCTGGTCAAAGGTTTGGTGAAGAACGTAAGAGAACAAGGGATTCCGCTTTTTGTTAACGCCGACGTGAAGGAGCTTACGCAAGCAGACGGCAAAGTTAACGGCGTGAAGGTCCTCTTCAACCAAACTGACGAAAAAACAATTGCTTCCGATGCTGTCATTGTGACAACCGGCGGATTCGGGGCCAACAAGGAAATGATTGAAGAAGTCAGACCAGATCTCAAAGGATATGTGACCACTAACCAAGCAGGCAGCACCGGCGACGGCATTAAGATGATTCTCAGCGTTGGCGGCACAACCGTGGATATGGATCAAATTCAGGTCCACCCGACCGTGCAACAGGAAAAATCCTACCTCATCGGGGAAGCGGTTCGCGGCGAAGGCGCCATCCTCGTTGCCCAAGACGGCAAGCGTTTCGTGAACGAGTTGGATACCCGCGACAACGTTACGGCAGCTATCAATGCCCTTACCGAAAAATCCGCTTATCTGGTGTTTGATTCCGGCGTGAAATCCCGCGCCAAAGCGATTCAACAGTATGAAAAAATGGGCTTTGTGAAAACAGCCGACACCATCGAAGCACTAGCCAAAGAAATCAACGTTCCGGCGGATCAGCTTAAAGCGACACTGGGCACTTGGAACAGCAGTGTGAAAAATAAAAAAGATGCCGAATTCGGCAGAACTACAGGAATGGACAACGACTTGTCCGCAGCGCCTTACTACGCCATCAAGATCGGCCCTGGCATCCACTACACCATGGGCGGCGTGAAGATCAACACGAACACCGAAGTGCTCAATAAAGAAGGCAAAGCGATTCCGGGCCTTTTCGCCGCAGGCGAAGTCACCGGCGGCCTGCACGGCCAAAACCGCATCGGCGGCAACTCCGTAGCCGAAATCATTATTTTCGGCCGCCAGGCGGGTATTAAGGCTGCTGAATCTGTAAAAGCACAATAAGATATTAGCTTTCTCTTTTCACTGAGTAAAATACAAACGCTTGGGCCATCATGGTCCAAGCGTTTGTTTGTTTTGTTATTCGGTTGGGAGACGCCCGGAAGACGGAGCTTCCACTTTTGAAGTTCCTCCGGTGCAGCTGTCTATGACCGGAAACAGCTATCGCTTAAGTCCCTTTGATCTCATCCAGCATTTTGACCATTCGATATAAGGCTCTGTTATAAGGAAGGTCCATCCCGAAGTCACCGGCTAACCGGATGACAGCTCCGTTCAACGCTTCGATCTCCGTCATTCTCCCTTTCAGCACATCCTGCAGCATACTGGGCAAATGATCGCCGCATGCCTCAGGTTCGCAAGCCCGCCTCAATTGATTCATGACCTCATCGGTTCTCACATTGATACCCAGCCGGTGCCCCACTGCCGCTACTTCCCCCACAATCGAACTCATCAGTTCTATGCCAAGCGGGTGGGTTCCCGCCTCTCCCGCGTTTAGCCGGGTCAAGGCCGTAACCGGATTGATCGAGGCATTAAACGCCAGCTTTTCCCAAATCATCTGCATTGCATCCTCTGAGACCACCGTCTGAAATCCCGCCGCGTTGAAAGTAGCTTCCAGCAAATCAACAGCAGGCGAACTCCCGCCGGTCAACCGGGAGAGATATGTGATGCCTGAACCGCCGATTTGTACAGCGCCCGGACCGAGCAGGTCGGAGCTGTACGTAGTGACGCCGGCAAGAATACGTTCCTTCGGAATATAGCGGGGAAGAATTTCGATGCCGGCGATGCCGTTCTGAAGGGAAACCACATGGGTATCCGTCCCGATAATGTCCCTGAAGCCGGAGAGGGCCTCATCCGTCTGGCCGCTTTTGGTCAGGAGGAGGACATAATCATATACTTCGCCGGGAAGCGGCCGGCTGGCCGCCTTAATCCTAAGTGTTCGGGCTGAATGTTCGTGTACAATGCGCAGTCCATTTCGCTGTATTTCAGCCACGTGGTCTTTCCAGGAATCGTAAAGAACAACCGCATACCCCGCTTCAAACAAGTGGGCGCCGATCCGGCTTCCCATCGCGCCCGCTCCCAGAACGGCGATTCTTGGAGAAGATTTCATAGTCCCAGCTCCTCTTTGCTCTTTTACGTAAGTTTACCTTACATAATAACAACATATCGGAAACAAACCGGTTCGAAAACGACTGAATCGTACGCT
Organism: Paenibacillus rhizophilus; assembly: GCF_003854965.1. Taxonomy (GTDB): domain Bacteria; phylum Bacillota; class Bacilli; order Paenibacillales; family Paenibacillaceae; genus Paenibacillus_AQ; species Paenibacillus_AQ rhizophilus. The sequence continues at coordinate 86,821 of NZ_RQPI01000008.1, read as the reverse complement.
TTTCAGGTTCTGACTTATTCGATTCGCCCAGTGCGGCTTGTTTTTTGTGAAGGATTTGTGAAATGAACTGTACGGTTCGCCCGGTAAACTTAAAAAACACCGTCCGTTTCGAATGTATTCAACCTTTTTCAATTCCGTTATGGTAGACACATGGAATATAAGATGACATAAATTATTAATTTTTCTTGAACGATACGGGGGCCGGCAGGTTAATCCGACGTTCAAAAGTCCGCTTCTATTCCATCCGGATACTGAAACAAGGAGGAACGAAGGCATGTTAAAGACGGAAGACAATGAATTGCTGACGCGTACCGGTCCGGAAACCCCCATGGGCGAAATGTTCCGGCGTTACTGGATTCCCGTTCTGAAATCGGATGAACTGCTTTCGGACGGGGAGCCGAAGAAAATCAAAATCCTCGGCGAAGATTTACTGGCTTTCCGGGATACGGACGGGAAGGTCGGCTTAGTCGACGAGAAATGTCCGCACCGCGGCACCTCCCTGAGTCTCGGCAATAACAGCGGCTGCGGATTGACCTGTATTTACCACGGCTGGAAGTTCAACACCGAAGGGGAATGCGTCGATCTGCCGTCCGAGCCGAAGGACAGCAAGCTCAAGAAAGGCATTCACCTTAAAGCCTACGAGACGACCGAGAAGAACGGCATCGTATGGGGGTATCTGGGGCCCCAGGAGCATCAGCCTCCTTTTCCGGACTTTTACTGGATGAACTTGCCCGATTCCCGGCTCGTATCCGAACGGGTATGGCAGGAATGCAACTATTTGCAGGTTATGGAGAATGACCTGGATTACGTCCACGCCGCTTTTCTGCACAAGGCGCTTCAGAAGCAGAACATCAAGGACGGGCTGCTAAGCAGCAAGCTCGGCATTAATCCCGATCATCCCCTGGTTAAGAATCCGCCGGTCAAACAAGCCGTCGAAACGACCAGCTACGGCAAACGCTGCATCGCCGTAGGCAGCGAGGACGAGACGACCGATGTGTTTATGGAAATCCACTACATTTTCCCTTTTTATACGTACCCTCCAAGAATGAAAGGCGAGGACGGCATGTGGCACGCCTTTATCCCCCGGGACGATCACAGTACATGGAGCTGGGACGTACAATTCGCCCATTACAGCGACATCGACGCGGAAGCCCAGCGCGAACGGCGCGGCATCCTGGTCGACGAGCAGTTCCGCAAGCTGAACAATATGACGAACAACTACAAGCAAAACCGCGAATTGATGACCTACGCCAACTATTCCGGGATCGAAGGGATCGCAAATCAGGATCATGCCGTCACCGAAACGATGGGACCAATTGTGGACCGTTCCAGGGAGCATCTGGGGACGAGCGACCTCCCGATTATCCAGATGCGGCGCATGCTGCTCGATAATGTGAAGGCGCATATGCGGGAAGAGCCCACCATACGGCTGCAGGACATTCCACTCGGTAAACTGTACAGCTGCGGACTTACAGGACCCAAAGGCCGGAAATGGAGTGAAGTAATTCCGCTGGACGGCGAGTTTGTCTACAAGGACGGAAGCTTTACGGAAGAAACCGAAGGCCCTCATTCCTATGAAAAGGTTTGACGGGTACCGGTCATTTCAGTACCTTCGCCAAGAAGCCGATTACCGGTTCTATCCGCTCGCGGAGCGGTCCGATCCGGGGAAAGCGTGTGAAGAAACGCTGACCGAACCGGAGCGGAGGCGATACGAAGCCTTGATGAGCGGCCACCCCATTCTCTCCCTGCGCGATCACGGCTTCACCATGCCTAAGCACAGTGAAGATATTCTCGCATACTGCCGTCAGGGGTATACCGCATTCGACTATGAAGGCCTTGCATTGTCCAGACTTGACGGCCTGTTCGAAAACTTCATGGACGGCGTCATGAATGTGACGTCCAAAGCCGGACTGAAATGGGACGATGTCCTGTGGAACCTCGGGATACGGTACTGTGATATGGCTCATCAGGATACGGTGCGCATCGCTTCAAGTGTGAACGATATCCTCTCTGCCAAAGCAACCGGTCAAATCGCCATTATCCCTTCACTTGAGGCGGCTACCGCCCTTGAGAACGAAATCGAACGCGTGGATATCCTCTATGGCTTCGGAATCCGCTGTATGGGCATCACCTATAACGATGCGAATACGCTCGGTTCGGGACTGTCAGAGACGCATGACGGCGGACTGACCCGATTCGGCAGGCGGGTAGTGGAGCGCATGAACCGCCTCCGCATGGCGATTGACATTTCCCACTGCGGCGACCGCACGAGCATGGAGGTGATCGAGGCGAGCGAACAGCCCGTGCTGATTACCCACGCGGGAGCCAGAGCGCTGTGGAACACTCCCCGGATGAAGCCGGACGAGATTCTGCTCGCCTGCAAGGAACGGGGCGGCCTCATCGGAATCCTGGCCGCTCCGAACACGACCATGACGCGAAACCACCCGCACCACTGCCTGGAATCGGTCATGGAGCATTTCGAATATGTCGCAAATCTCGTCGGAATCGACCATGTTGCCTTTGGACCCGATACGTTCTTCGGCGATCACACGGCGCTGCAGCGTGCGGTAGACAATCAGCTCTCGATCGGAGCGTCGCACAGCGGAGAGCATTTTACCGAAGCGGACTATGTAAGGGGAGCCGAGAATCCGGTGGAGGCAGTGCCCAATATGATCCGGTGGCTGATCCGGCACGGATACACCGACAGCGATATCGCCAAGGCAGCCGGCGGCAACATCTTGCGCGTCCTTCGTCAGCTGTGGGACTGAGGCGGAACTACACTTCCAGAAAGGAGACTACATATGGATGTCTCGGAACACCGGACCGTTATCGTTACCGGCTCCTCGCAGGGAATCGGGCTCGCCATCGCTGGCTATTTCCTTGATAACGGCTGGCGTGTGGCATTTGTCAGCTTGGACCTGGAGCAAATCCGTTCCCGATTTCAGGCGAAGCTGGACAGCGGGGAGGCTTTGTTTTTTGAAATGGATGTTACCGACAACGCCAAGATCGCCGAATGCGTGAGCGTTGTGATGGAACGCTGGGGACGAGTCGACGCGCTGGTGAACAATGCCGGCATCCGGACAGGAACCTCCATTGCCGATACGACGCCGGAAGAGTGGAACCGTATCATGTCCGTTAATTTGGGAAGCACCTTCTTCTTCTCCCAGGCTATTGCTCCCGTTATGAAACAGCAGAGCCAAGGCCGGATCATCAATATGTCCTCCTTCGGCGGACAGTTCGGACCCATGACTTCGAGCGCGGCCTATTCCGCTTCCAAGGCCGGACAGCTCGCGTTAACCAAGGTATTCGCACGCGAGCTCGCTCCTTACAGCGTAACCGTGAACGCCGTCGCTCCGGCTTCCGTAAGGACACCGGAAATGGACAAGATGGACCCCGCCTTTATTGAAAAAATGGTTGAGACGATCCCCGTGGGGCGTGTCGGAGAATCGGAAGAGGTAGCGGAGCTCGTCTACTATTTGGCGGCCGGTTCCACCGGCTTCATCACCGGAGCGACCTTCGACATTAACGGCGGAAGGCTGATGCGGTAGTCCGCGTGCGCTAAACAGTAAGTTGCGTGAACCAAATTTTATGAATGAGGTGATAGCTATGGCCATGGAGCACGGAGCCCCGAAAATCCCCGAGAAGCTTCGCGTCCTGATCATGTTCGAATCGACAGGCTGGTTCGATACGACACCAGAGGAGAAGAAGGAGCATGTACTGCCTGCCCTGAATGAGGTCATCACCGCCTGGAAGCAATACGCAATTACGCTTCTTGGCACGATCGACCGGGACATTCTAACCGCCGGACATGCCGGAGAAAAAGGCTTTCACGCCCTTTTTCTGTACGACGTTCCGGATCTGCAGACCGTAACAAACATGACCCACGCTTTTCGCGCGACCGGACTGGACCGTTATTTCCGTCTTGAAGCGATTATCGGACGCCCCTTTTTCTTGCTGGAAGCCTGATTATTTCATACCCGGGAGGTAATGACGATGAAGTTTGGTATTTATGTGGAAATGCAAAATCCGAAGTCGAACCCGAAGCCCCACGCGCAGTTATATCGCGAAGTTCTGGAGCAGATTGAGCATGCCGACAAGAACGGCTTCAATTCCTTCTCTACGCTTGAGCATCACTGGTTTGAAGAGTTCTCCATCTCCGCGAATCCGCTGGCGCTTTATTCGGCGGCGGCGCAGCGGACGAACCATATCCGCTTCCGCACCTGCTCCCACGTCCTTCCGCTTCACAATCCGATGGTCTTCGCCGGTCAGCTGGCGGCCGCGGATATCCTAACGGGCGGCCGGATCGAAGTTGCCTTCGGTCGAGGCCATTCGTGGGTATTCCCGAAAGCGTCCATTCCGCTGGAGCAGAGCCGCGGCCGGTTTATGGAATCGCTGGAAATTCTGAAGCTGGCCTGGTCGCAGGAATCCTTCTCCTATGACGGCGAGTATTACAAGGTAAAGAACGTTTCGATCGTTCCGAAGCCGGTGCAGCTGCCGCATCCGAAAATTTATACCGGCGGCGCAAGCAACCACAACTACGAGCTGGCCGGCAAGGAAGGCTGGGGCGTCCTGATTACTCCAATGCTGCCGTTCAGCAAAGTGAGGCAGCACCTGGATATTTACCGCGAAACCTGCGAGAAGTACGGCAACAAGCCGGATATCGTATACGTCCAGGCAGTCTACCTGGATGAAGACGAGCAGCGGGCAATCAGCGAGGCTGAACCTTACATCAAGCAGTTTATGGCAGGCAACGTCTCTCCGACCAAGGAGATGCCTTCCCGGGAAGAAATGCTGGCCAAGGATTTCGCATTCTACGCGTCCGGCGCGTTGGAAGAGCTTGTGAAAATCCCCTATAAGACGCTTGTGGAAGAGGAATACGTATGGGTGGGCACTCCGGAGACGATTAAGGAAAAGGTCCAGCAGATCGTCGATGAATGCCCGGGACTAACGGAAATCAGCCTCCTCTGTACCTATGGCGGGATGGAGCACTGGCGCACAATTCGCACCCAGCAGCTGTTCAGTGAGCGTATTATGCCGCACATTCATGAGAAAGCACCGGTTATACCCGGTTAATATTCCTTCACCCGGGAGGTTGATCGACGCCATGAGTTTAAGCGAATATATCGCAAGCCTGTTCGGCGAGGAAGCAGTCGCGCTGCTTGAGGAGGAACCGGCCTTTATCGGCCCGCTCTTTGAAGAAGGTGATGCCGAATGAACGAGTCGGTTCACAGCCTTACGCTTTCTGCGCTGTTCCCGTTAATCAAGGACAAGCAGATTTCGCCCGCCTGGCTGACGGAGCAGACGCTCCGGCGCATCGAATCACTGGAGCCCGGGCTTCGCGCCTTTATCCGGGTACTGCCCGAGGAAGCGATGGAGCAGGCCAGGACGCTTGAGGCCGAGGCCGTGCAGGGATACATTCGCGGTCCCCTGCACGGCATTCCCGTCGCCGTCAAGGACGTGCTGCAGACTGGTGGAATCCCAACAACGGCCGGCTCCAAAGTACTGGAGCACTGGATCCCCGATCAGGACGCAACCGCCGTCGCCAGACTCAAGCAGGCTGGGGCGATTGTGATCGGGAAAGCGAATCTGCACGAATTCGCCATGGGAGCTACGACGGAGAACCCCCATTACGGCACGACCCGGAATCCCTGGGACCGGGACAAAATCGCTGGCGGCTCCAGCGGCGGCAGCGCAGCGGCTTTGGCTGCCGGGATGTGCTTCGGGGCGCTCGGCACCGATACGGCGGGCTCCATCCGGCTGCCCTCTGCCTTGTGCGGAACAGTCGGCCTGAAGCCGACTTACGGGGCGGTCAGCCGCTTCGGCTGCGTCCCCTTCAGTTGGTCGCTGGACCATGTCGGCCCGATGGCGCGCACCGTTGAAGATACCGCGATCCTGTTCGAATCCATAAGCGGATTCGACCCGAAGGATGCCGCCTCGTCCCGGCGGCCGCTTGCGCCAGACCCAATCGGGAAGCGGGAAGATTTAAAGGGTTTTAGGCTTGGACTCTGCAGGGAGTATTTCTTTGAAGGCATGCATCCGGAGATCGCCGGGATCGTGGACCGGGCAATGGAACGCTTACAGAGCCTCGGGGCGGAGATACGGGAAATCAGCATCCCCGGTCTAAGCGAGGCTCAGGGGGCGGCGAGAATTATCGCCCAGTCGGAGGGCTATTCCTTTCATAAACCGATGCTTCAGCATGCGTCCGGGCAATACAGCGAAGATGTGCGCTTCCGGCTCGAGTTCGGGCGGCAGGTGTCCGCGGACGATTATTTGCAGGCGCAAAAATTCCGCCGGAAATTTATCGCGTCAACGGCTGCGGCCATGGCATCCGTTGACGCGCTGATCTCTCCGATGAATCACAATCCGCCGTTTCCTATTGGCTCGGTCTCTCCGGAGCAGGCCATCCACAACATGTTCCGCCTGGCCAAAGCGCCGCTGGCGAATTTTCTCGGCTTTCCGGCGCTATCCGTTCCCTGCGGTTTCGTGGAAGACCGGCTGCCGGTAGGGCTGCAGCTCATTGGGAAGCCGTTCGACGACCGCAAGCTCCTGCTTATCGGAGACGTGTACGAACGTTCTGAATCGTGGTCGGAGCGGCTCGCCCGGCATATTTCCGAACTGCTGTAACACCTTAAAAGGCCTGTGACCTTCAGATCCCCAATGGATGACCGGTCACAGGCCTTTATATGCTACAAAACGGATGAAACCCGAAGGAACGTTCCGGTTGTGACACTTAACACTTCCCGCTGCTCATTCTCCACCCTGCACTCCAGAAACAGAGCTTTATATCCATCCTTTACAAAGCGGGCATCGGCGATCAACCGGCCGCCGGCGGCCGACTTCATGTACGAGGTTTTCGTTTCCAGCGATACATAAGGGACATCCTTAAATTGTATCGTCAGAAAACCGAAAGCCGTATCGGCCAGATAAGCATGAATACCTCCATGAACAATGCCTAGCGGATTCAGCATGAGCGTTTGGACCGGGCATTCGATCCGGCATACTTTGTTGTCCTCGTCATAGGAAACGGCAAATCCCAGGAGAGCGAATAAAGGCGTTTGCTCAGTGTCCACGTTCTTTTCCCCTTTCGCCCTCCGGTACTTTTTTATTCAAAAAGGCTTCAATCCCCGCGATATAATCGGGGCCGTCGAAGGATGAGAGGACAAGCGCGGAGATTTCTTCATTTTCCTCAGTCATTCCGTCCATAATCTCGTGAATGATTCTCTTTGTTCCTTTAATGGAAAGCTGCGAATTTTGCGACAGCATGCGGGCATAGGCATAGACCTCATCCTCCAGCCGATCCGGTTCAAACAGACGGTCGATCAGGCGCATCCGTAACGCCTCCTCGGCCGCCACCCTCCGGGCTGAATATAAAATATCCTTGGCATTCGACGGTCCGACCTGCCGGACCAGATATTTCATGCCGAACAAATTATAGACCATCCCCAGCTTGGCGGGCGTAATGGCGAACGCCGCCGAGGTATCGGCAAACCGGAAATCACAGACCAGGGACAGCTCGCAGCCCGCCCCGATGCAGTACCCGCGAATCATCGCGATCGTCGGCTTGTTCAGCCGCGCCAGGACGTCCTCTGCCCGATGGGCCGCTGCGTTGTACAGCTTGGCGGACGCGGAGCTTGCCCGGACGGAAGTGAATTCACCGATGTCCGCTCCCGCCGAAAACGCCTTGTCGTCATCGCTCCGGATAATAACAGCTTTGACCGCCTCGTCCCTCTCCACTTCGATCAGCCGCTCATACAGGGTGTGCCACATGTCCAGTGAAATGGCGTTTCGCCGCTCGGGCCGGTTGAGCACGATTGTGGCGATATCCCCATCTTTTCTAACATATATCTGTTGATCCTCCCGCATCCAATCCCCCCTAAATCACGTCTTGCCGGCGCAGCATTTCAATCTCTTCCTTGGACATTCCCAAATAGCTGCCCAGGACCTCTTCCGTATGTTCACCCAAAAGAGGGGCCGCAGACCGGATCTTTCCCGGCGTTCTGGACATTTTGGCCGGAATGCCAAGCATCCGGGTCTTACCCGCGACGGGATGCTCCGCCTCGAGCACCATTTCGCGCTCAAGGACATGCGGATCGTTCATCGCCTGATCGAATGTATTGATGGGCCCGCCGGGCACCCCGGCCTGCTCAAGCTTGCTGACCCAGTAATCCTTCGTTTCACAGACAAAGATGTCTTCAATGCACCGCTCCAGAATATCGACATTGTGAATGCGATCCTTCGGCCGGGCGAATCGTTCGTCCTCTATCCATTCAGGCTTATCGATCACATCCGTGCAGAATCGTTCCCAGGTGCTCTGATTGGCCCCGCCGACCAGAACATAGCCGTCTTTGGCCCTGAACGCCTGGTATGGAGCCATGACCCGGTGCCGGGAACCGTTCGGCTTCGGAACCGTGCCGTCCGCAAAAAAAGCCGCCGCTTCCCAAAAGGTCCATGCCAGTCCCGATTCCATGATGGACACATCGATATACTGCCCTTCGCCGGTTTTGAGTTTATGCACATAAGCCGCCAGGATTGAATAAAGCGCCGTAACGCCCCCCGTCAGATCATTGATGGCTATGCCCAGCTTTACCGGACGCCCGCCGGGTTCGCCGGTCATGCTCATCAGACCGGTCATCCCCTGGGCGACGATATCAAAGCCCCTTTTATCCCGGTAAGGCCCCGTTTGACCGTATCCCGAAATCGAGCAGTAAATAATGCCGGGATTGATTCGGCAGACCGCTTCATAATCCAGACCCAGCTTACTCATTACACCGGGTTTGAAGTTCTCGACAATGACATCCGACTCCGCCGCCAGCTGGAAAAAGATTTCTTTGCCCCTCGCAGACTTAACGTTCAGCGTCACGCTTTTCTTATTGCGGTTGATCTGCATGAAATTGGCGCTTTCCCCGTGAATAAACGGAGGCGTGGACCGGGTATCGTCTCCGCTCTGAATCTTTTCAATTTTGATCACCTCCGCGCCCAAATCTCCAAGCACCATCGTACAATAAGGCCCGGCCATAACCCGGGTTAAATCCAGAACCTTCAATCCTTCAAGCGGCTGCATCTTGGTTGCCTCCCGTCAATTTTTAGCAGGTTCGGAGCGCTTAAACCAGAACCATTATGATATAATTATAGGAACAATTGGCGGTCTGAAGTGATAGCAAAAAGGAATCACGCCTGTCCGGCTGACGCCCCTCAAGGGAGGATCACGGAATGAACTTGTCCGATATGGAGCTCATCATGACGGTGTCCAGAACGAAAAGCATGCGGAAAGCGGCCAAGCTCGTCCATTTGTCGCAGTCCGCCATCAGCAAGAAGATTCAGCTGATCGAAGATGAGTACGGGATTACGCTGTTTCATCGCACAGCCACGGGAGTGGAGCTTACGGCCGATGGACAGCTGTTTATTCAGTATGCGGGCAGCGCGCTGCACACCCTGAGAACCGGGATCGAGCAGACCCGGATGAAGAACGCCGAACGCAAAGTGACGAGACTTGGGGTAGCCTCGCCCTTGATATCGGAGCTGCACCGGTTCTCCGGGTATTTCCAGTCCCACGGCGGGCCTCTGGAAATCGTCACATCGAACTCGCCTGAAATCGTGAGAAAGCTGCAGGAAGGAACGCTGGATTTCGGCCTGTTCGGGTATGAATCCATACCCGGGAACATCAGCGCCATCCCCCTGTACCGGCAGGATTTTCATCTTTACGCCTCTGAGAGATATCTTCCGGCTTTCCTTCCGTTTGCGGACAGAACCGTCTCTTATGTTCGCGCCTCTTTTATTCAGGCCTTGCGTGAGCTGCCGCTGATCCTTCCTAAACAGGGAATTCATGTCCGGCAAATGATTGACCGAATCATGGAGAAGGAGTTCGGCGGCGAGCCGCGTATCGCGGTTGAAACCGATACGCTTGAGCTGATGGAACAATTGGCGGAGAGGGAGTTTGGCTGCACGTTTATCACCCAATCCGTGTACGAACCGTCCACGGGGCGTTCACCCGCCGATTTCTCCGGCGAGACGTTCCGGATTGAAGCGCTCGGCAGTGGCATGTTCCGGATTCCGCTCCCCTTCCTGTTCCCTTCCCGGCAGGTTTTCTTCGCCCAGTCGCCCCATCGATCGGACGGGCTGGACGGTATCGCCGGCCAGACGTCCGGATGGACGGAACCTCCCCTTGGTCCAGGCAGTCCAGCGGCAGAATAACCCTTCTTTGTGTAAAAGGGCGGAACAAAAAGGGTTATTACATCCGGGCAGGGGTTCGTCCGCAGCAGAGCACTTGCCTCATGTAAAGGACTGGACCAAAAGCGGTGGTTGTCACACAGAACTTCATCCTAGTGCGCTTTGGCATTTATAAAATTTCCTGCTGCGCGCTTCAATAGTTATCTAAATTCCTGCGAATGTACATCAATTAGTGGCAGATGGCTTACTCTCATAAGAATTCCTCCAAATATGCAGGAATTTCGGCCACGATCAGTGTGGTGAGTCTCCATACGTTAAAAATACTGCATAATCGCAGGAGTTCTCTCAAAGCAACCGATAATCCCTATAAATTCCTGCACATCCGCAAGCTTTTCTTCAACGACAACGCCGCTGCTGCTGCTAATTATTCCATTCTTCAAGGCAACGCTCTCTGCCGGAGTACAATCCGATCAAAAAGCATGCTGCGGAGCACAAAACTAGGTTACCTCTTTATTTAGCCGCCTTGTTAAGTAGCAGTATTCTACTTTTGGACCCTAGCGTTTCCCCGAGATCCTGCTATTAATAATCGATCTTCCCGAGCACCAGGAATATCTCCAAGGCCAATTGCACCTCGAACCGGGTCAGCGAGTTGGATAAATCGAAATCGGACAGCTGTTTAATCCGGTCCAGGCGATATCGCATACCGCTGATGGAGATATTCATCGTCCTGGCAGTTTTATGCAGATTGCATTCATTGTCGAAATAGTAGTAGATCGTCTTCAGCAGCTCCGTTGCGTACTTTTGGTCGTATTCCTGCAGCGCTCCGAGCAAATTAGAGGCGTACTGCTCCAGCTCTTCCGGGCGTCTCGCGTCCAGCAAAATCGACAGATGTTTGATATCCGTGGACAGGACAACCCGCTCAGTCTTCCCTTTGATCCTTCCGATATCGATCGCTTTGACCGCTTCATTGAACGCCTTGGAAAAAGAAGTGCGGTTGTGGCATACGCCGCTGATTCCCAGCACCGTTGTAACGGCTTCGTCGCCCAGTCCTTCGATCAGGGATTCGCCGTAATCCCGCACCTTCATATTCAGCTTTTCGATATAGGCCTGCGGAATCAGGGTATGAACGCGTTCCAGCTTGGTGGACATCAGGATATGGAATCCGTTTTGCTCGGCCCTCCTTTTTAAACGGTCCATGATTTTTTCACGCAGGGCGGTGGAACGGGCATCCTGAATCGACCCTTTTTTACCGGACGTTTCGAATTGAAAAACAAAGACATAGTGAGGCTGGCTGAGGTCATGGTCCAGATAGGCCAGCCGCCTGGATACAGCGGAGATATCGGCGGAAGGATTAAACAGCTCGTCCAGCAGTTCGCCCTTCAGGCGCTGTTCCGTCTCGACAACCGTCCGTTCGTTCAGCAGCTGGATGGCGCAAATATTGGCGGACCGCTCAAGCAGAACCGATTCCAGCTCGCCGAACCGGCCCTCTGGTTTGAGGATGGAGATATAGCCAAGCACTTGATTGCGAAGCATAATGGGGGTAACGAGCCGAACATGGGGAAAGAAAAATGGCTCGGGGATTTCAAATTGCACCGTGCAGTGTTCTCTGAGCATAGTGTTAATTTTACTGTATTGCTGGCTTCCTTTATCGTGAGCAAGATGCTCCATTACTTTATTTAACGAGCTGTCCAAAACCTGGCCGTAGCCCGTGAGCATATCCAGGTGCTGATTTTCGATAATAACGTTGCAGTTCAGGCTTTTTCCGAGAATCTCGGCCATATCTTCCAGCCCTTTACCCTGCAGGATCATACGGGTGAGTTCCTGGCTGACCGTCGTTACCCGGTTCAATATTTCTTTCTGTTTTTCAATCCGCTTGTAAGCCCGGTCGAGCTCATCTTCCAGCTTCTCCTGGCCATCATCGATAAGATCCTCAGGAAGGCCGTCACCCCACTGTTCCAGGGTCTTGCCGACATACTTGCATCTTGGATCTCCTTTGGCAACGCATTCTACTTCTTTAAAAATAATTTTGGTGCCTACTGTTTCCGTACAATACCCGCTGGCATAACCTACCAAAAAGTGGCATACGGGCTCATGGTGTTTATTAAAATGCATCAAAAATTGCTTCGCTTCATTGGAATCGATCCAATACCCTTCGACATCGAACAAGCCTTCACTCTTGTTGATGTTCATCCGGATGGGGGTCGAGAACACGCGCCCCGCAATATTGTGCATTTTGGACCCGGCCAAAATCCATTCCAGATCGTCATCCCAGCTGAACATATCGTTCAAATAGCGCGCTTCGCTTACGCCGAATTGCCATCCGTAGCGCTGCAAAAAGCGTTTCGCCCTTTCCAATCCGAGAGCGACGATCAAATCCCTGCACAGCATACCAAAGGCATCTGAGCTGATCAGCATCATTCTCCGGTCCCTCAGGAAAAAATCGCCTTCCTCCTTGCTGAAATGAACCAAATCTTTCAGTGACATCGTACTCGCTTTTGTCATCTGACCGTCCCTCCTTTGACTGCGTTCTAAAGGATTTTTCAGAATGGAAATATGACTACCATGAAACAATTTTAAATTTTAACATGTTAGCCAGTCAACCATAAGTTGAATGATAAAAAGCCCCGTGAACAAGGAACATTTTCGGCTCCTCGTGTTCATCAGGGCAATATAGGTACACTTTATATCGAAGTTTTGATTTATTTCGAATAAGAGGCCTTCAATTCATCCAGCCGCTTCTTGAATTGTTCGGCAGGCAAGCCCTGTGCTTCGAGATCGGCGACCGCCTTATCCTGAAGCGGCTTCAGCTTCGCATCCCACGCCTGTTTCTCCTCTGGCGTCAGCGTAATAACTTTCAGCCCTTCTTCCTTCATGGACCAGTCCATGGCTTCCTTCACATGATTATCGAGATATTCCCCGGCCCAGGCGGCCATCTCCGGCCCTAACTCCTCAATCACCTGCTGGACGTCCGGAGGAAGCGAATTCCATGTATCCATGTTCATAACAGCGGCGAAGGTCGAAACGCTCAATGGGTAGTCCGTCACAAATTTGGCCATTTCTGCAAGCTTCAAATCCATCAGCACTTCGCGCGATGACACGTAGCCTTCGATGACGCCGGTTTGCATCGCTTCGACGGATTCCGCCTGCGACATCCCGACGGGTGAGGCGCCCAGCTCCTTTAGCAGCGGCGCAAGCGCGCCGGAAATCCGGATCTGTTTGCCTTTGATGTCATTTAAGGACGCGACAGCGGCTTTGGTCTGGATATAAGCCGGTTCGGTTGCAAAGGCGGTGATGACCTTCAGGTCTTTAAAAGAATCCTGCGGGTATTCCTTCAGCAGATCAAATATGACCTGGCTGGCTACCTTGCCGCTTGGAAATCCCGAAGGCAGCTCGGCGATCGTAAGCAGGGGGAATTTTCCCGGTTCGTATGTCATAACCGACAGGCCGATGTCCGCCACCTTGCTTTTGACCCCGTCATACATATTGTTGGCGGCCAGCAGGGTGCCGCCCGGGAACAGGTTCACCACAACCTTTCCGTTCGTCCGTTTCTCCACTTCTTCCTTCCATTTCTCCATCTGCTTCGCCGGAAATGTGCTGGCCGGAGCAAAGAAAGCATAGTTCAGCTCGATCGGTTTATCGTTAGATGCCGCCGCATTGGCCGCGCCCGTCTCTTCCGGCGCGTTGGCGGTGTTCGCATTGCCTCCGCATGCAGCCAGCACGACAACCATGAACACAGACATGACGCCAATCCAAAATCTTCTCATGCGCTTCTCTCCATCCGTTGTTTATTTATGTAGGCTTGGGCTGATTCCCCGCAAAGACGGCTCACCCGGAGGCGACCAATACCCCAGGTGCTGCAGCAGATCGACGAACTTCCGCATCGTTTCCCGTTGGTAGGCGGTGACATCCCTGCCGCTGAAATCGTAAAAGCCTCTCCCGGATTTCATGCCGATCCGGCCGTTCGCCATATTCTCCGAGATAATGTCCGGGGGAGCGTAGCGATCCGTAGACAGCTCCTGCTCCAAATAGCGGTCGGCGTAATACAGGATGTCTCCGCCTCCCCAATCAATGAATTCCAGCAATCCCAGAACGGCAAACCGAAGGCCGAAGCCCACCCGGGAGGCAGTGTCGATCGCCTCGGGTGCAGCCACCCCTTCCTGAACGAGCCGGGCTGCCTCGTTCATCGCCAGCGCCTGAATTCTCGGCACAATGAATCCGGGCGAAGCGGCGCACTGGACCGGCACTTTTCCAACGCCGGACAGCAGCTCCATCATACCGGCCAGCACTCCGGAAGCGGTCTGTGCGCCGGGACTTACTTCAACCAGCGGGATAAGATAGGCAGGGTTAAGCCAATGCGTATTGACGAACCGCTCCGGCTTGTCCAGAAAGGAAGCCAGCGTATCCACCATAAATGTCGAGGTTGTGGAGGCGATCCAGGCATCGTTCCGGGCCGAAGTGCCGATCCGGTCAAATGTGTCCTTTTTAACCTCCAAAATTTCGGGAGCCGCTTCAAACACAACATCCGCCCCGGGCAGAACCGCTTCCATATCATTCAGAGAATGGTAATCGATTCGCCCGAGAATCTTCTCCGCGAGCGATGGATCGAACAATTCAAGAGACGCCAAAAAATGGAGGTTGTTCTCCATTTGTCCGGCCGCTTCCTTCAGGAAACGTTCCGTCTCCGGCTGACTTCTTTCTTTGCTGTCGATCAGCTCGACCTTATGGCCCGCATAAGCAAAAACATGGGCAATGCCAATTCCCATACGACCCGCGCCGACAACAGCGATTACGGGCTTGTTCATACCCATTGCCGCACACCCTGCTGCAGCATCATTCGCATGCCATTAACGGACAGGCCGCTCAGCTGCAGGTTTTCCAGTGTCCTGCCCGTCCCGCGCAAATCCTCGCCGGTCACGGCCGAGGCGATCGCGAGCAGCCCCTTGGCGACGGGAGCGGGCATACCCGCCCAATCTGCCAGAGACACAAGGAAGGCTAAACCGCAGGCGACATCTTCGCGCATGTACCGGTGCGTCATCAGATCCAGATGCTCGCGCCAATCCGAGCTATCCACCAGCTTCTCATGGGCGGCATTTCCGTACATCCATTCGTCGCCGTCCTTGCTGTAATGGTCCGCGAGCGGAAAATGCGGCGCCCGGTAGCCCAGTGCTTCCCGGACGGAAATTCTTTCCGCATCCAGCGCATCATGCACCCTCCGTACAGACGGCTGCGTTCCTTCATTATGAATATCCCAGTGTTCAAAATGCTCGATCGGACCGGCGTTCATGAGAATAAGGGGCGGATGGATAATCGGTCCCGCGTTCATCAACGCGCCGTCCAGCGCGTCCTGCAGCCGTTCGACTGCCGGAAAGGCTTCCTCCAGGACGGCAAAAGCTTGCTCCGCCAGCTCGCCCGGAAATACGCCGGTCGGGAGCCGGGTCGCCCGTCCGCTGACGGCGACCGTGTCAGCTCCGTGCTTGCGGGCCAGATAGGGAAGCGTGCCCGTTTCGGCAAACGCAACCTTGGCCCGGCTGCCCGCTTCGGCCAGCGCCTTCGCCATCACATAGCTGCCGAAGGTTCCGGGGGGCAGGAAGATCACCTGCCCGTCCTGCAGGTGAGGCGCAAGCTCTGAGGCTACAGAAGCCTGGGCAAAAGCGGGCAGGGGGAGCACAATCAACGCGGCGCCCTTCACGACCGCGGACAGATCCGTGCTCGCGAGCGACAAGCTTACCTTCCGGACGCCGCCGGCGTCCTTCAATATTAGGGACTGGCTTTCCAATACAGGCTGAAAAGCTTCCTTGTCCCGCCTCCACAGCCGTACACGGTGGCCCTTGTCGGAAAGGTCCGCCGCCGCCGCATAACAACCGTGTCCGCCGCCTATCACTGCAATTTCCATGCTGTGTCCTCCACTCGTTGTTTTTGGAAATGCCTAATCCAGAAAGTCGGGCTGCAGCCGGATAATTTTATCCCACAGCGGCTGGAAGCAGCACCAGCCGGCCGTTTCGGATCCTACATGCTGCATGGTCGCCAGAGCGGCTTCGTGAGCAACCGGTATCGGGGAAGTTGAAGCGCCTTCGGCAAGCAATTGGGCATGGCAGGAACGCTCCATCGTAATGTACCACCATGCCGCCGATTCCACGGAATGCCCGACAGTCAACAGACCGTGATTTTGCAGGATAACCGCCTTCTTGCTGCCCAGGCACTCCGCGATCCGTTCCCCTTCTTCCGTTTCGTACACTACGCCGGAATAGTCGTTGTACAGGCCGTGATCGTTGTAAAAAATACAGGCGTCCTGGGTAAGCGGGTCGAGCAGGCGGCCGAGGCTGGAGAACGTCTTTCCGTAAAAGGAATGAGCATGTGCGGCGGCAACGGCGTCGGGACGGGCTTTATGGACACTTGAGTGAATGGCGAAAGCCGCACGGTTGAGCATATTGCTGTTGCCCTCGACTACCTTCCCTTCATCGTTCACCAGCAGCAAATCGGAAACGCGAACCTGGCTGAAATGCATGCCGAACGGGTTCACCCAGAAATGATCGGGAAATTCCGGGTCCCGGGCGGTAATATGACCGGCGACGCCTTCATCGAAGCCAAACAGGGAAAACAAACGGAAAGAGGCGGCGAGCCGCTGCTTGCGGTGCAGCCGTTCTTCCTCAAAGCTGCCGAATTTCATCGGATACTTATCCTGCATCAATTCCAGGTTTGTGCTCAATTCTGTACTCATATCCCATACCTCCCGATATTTTTGGTTTGTGCTTTTAGTTCTGTACACTTTCCTTAAATTCGCGGATTAAGAACGGAGGGGTTTCCCCTTTGAGAGCCGCCACCAGGTTTCGGGCTGCTGACATGACCATGTTGAAGCGGGTTTTTGCCGTTGCCGAACCAACATGCGGAAGTGTGATCACATTGTCCATGTTCAAAAGAGGGTGATCCGGGTTAACCGGTTCGAACTCGTAGACGTCCAGGGCGGCTGCGCTTATTTTGCGCGCCCGAAGCGCTTCGATCAGTGCCCGCTCGTTCACAATGCTGCCGCGCGAAGCGTTGATTAGGACTGCGGAAGGCTTCATAAGGTCGAAATGCCGGTCGCCAATCAAATGATCCGTTTGTGCAGTGAGCGGCAGCATCACGACGATAAAATCCGACTGTGTCAGCAGCTCCTCCAGGGAACAATACTCCGCGCCCAGCCGGTGCTCGACCTCAGGCCTTCGGCTGCGGTTGTAGTACAGCACCTTCATGTCGAAGCCGGCTTTGGCGCGTTTGGCAACCTCCTGCCCGATGCCGCCCATGCCGATGATTCCGATCGTGGAATGATGGACATCAAGTCCGTACCAAGACGAGTCGATACCCCGGGTCCAGCACCCTTCCTTTACATAGCGGTCCAGCTTGACGATTTTTCTGGCGGCTGCAAGCAGTAATCCAAATACGAGGTCTGCGACGGAGTTATCCGAAATACCGGGATTATTCGTTCCTATGACGTTGCGGCTTTTCATCGCTTCGATATCCAGGTTGTTGTATCCGGCGCTGATCGTGCTGACGACCCGTAAATGGGGGGCCTGCTCCAATAATCCGGCGTCGATTCTGCCCTCTCCGAGAAGCAGCCCTTCGGCATCCTTCAGTTCATCTTTCAGCTCCTCGTACCGGATCGGAATTTCCCCCTTCCACTTTCGAAGGCTGCAATGCTCAGCCAGGTAAGCCTCAATTTCATCCGGGATGGGCCAGGCAATATATACTTTGGGCCGCATTTCGATATCACCTCCACTATAGGGTCAACCGTTGTCCGCCCTCCCTGCTGCTTACAGAATAAAAGTCATAAGAGCCGGAAATGCCGTCAACAGGATGATGCATATCAGATAGGCATACACATAATACATGGAGCCTTTGAATATTTTCGTAATGGGCACGTCTGGCGCAAGGCCTTTGACAACAAAGACGTTGATCCCGACAGGGGGCGTAATGGCTCCCAAGCTGGTAATAATGCACATCATAAGCGCAAACCATACCGGATCATAGCCGAGCTGAAGAGCCGTCGGAAAAAAGATCGGGATGGAAATGATCAGGAAGCCGAAGGCGTCCATAATCGCGCCGCCAATTGCAAATACAATGAAGATTCCGGCCATAATCCAGACAGGCTCCAAAGGCAAGGACGTCACCCAATCCGCCACTTCATACGGAAGCCTGGTAATCGTCAGGAAACGGCCGAATATCAACGCTCCAACGACTAGCATGATGACCATAGCGGAGGACCGCAGCGAATCAGAGACGGCCAGCTTGAAATTCGCCCAGCTTAGACTTCGTGTCGCCAAGGCATACACCAAAGCTCCGATTACGCCGACGGCCCCCGATTCGGTTGGAGTGAACCATCCGAGAAACAGACCGCCGATAACAAACACCAGAAGCAGAAGCGTCGGCATAACGCCGCTAATGGCCTTCAGCTTCTCCACCAGGGCCACATTCTCACTCGCGGGGCCGATATTCGGGTTTCGCTGGCAGATGTACCATACGATGAGCAGGAACAGCACCACCAATAAAATGCTGGGAATAATACTGGCCGCGAACAAATCTTTTATCGAGAGCTGTGCCTGAATGGCAATGACCAGGAGCACGGTGCTCGGCGGAATAATAATCCCGAGCGATCCGCCTCCGGCAACGCTGCCGGTGCTTAATTCATCGTCGTACCGGTATTTCTTCAGCTCCGGCAGCGCCATGGAGCCGATCGTTGCCGAAGTAGCCGAATTGGAACCGCAGATCGATCCGAAGCCGGCGCTTGCCAATATAACCGTCCAGATCATGCCGCCTTTATAGTGGCCGACCCATTTGTAGGCCGCCTGGAACAGCTTACCGGTAATACCGGAGCGATAGACGATCTCTCCCATTAAGACATACATCGGAATGACGCTGAGGGAAAAACTGGAGAACTGCGACCACAAATCGCCGCTGATGACGGCATAAGCCGCATTGGGAGAGGCGACAACAAGCAAGCCAAGGAAACCGACGATAAACATGCTGAAGCTGATGGGCATTCGCAAAAGCATGAGCACGAACATGACCCCGATGCCGATCAGCGCGTAGGCCGTTAAGCTCACCGGCGATCCCCCCTTACGAGGTATTTGATGGAATCGGTCAACAGGGATAGCGTTAAGCCGAAGAACCCGATAGCGAGGAGGTAAATATACGGATAATAAATGACGGCCAGCGTTTCCGAAAGCCCGCCGCTTTTCATCGTCTCATAGGCATAGATGGCGAGGCGGTAAGAGATCAGACCGAAAAACAGCATGCTGATGAGCAGCATCAGCCCCTGAACAGGGCCTCTTATCCGGGCCGGAAACTTCTCCAAAATAATGTCGATATCGACATGACCCCGATGAATTTGGGTATAGCCCAGCGCGAATGCAGCCGTGATCGCGGACAGCCATCCGGAGATTTCCCCGACACCGGGAATCGGCACGTAAAAGACCCGGATAATGACATTGGCGACGATCAGGAGCGCGATCAACAACATGGCCAAACCTGCGATAACGGCCAGAAACTGATTGACACGGAGACTGATTTTCTCCAGGGCATTCAAAATGGAGGCTGTACCTTCTTTCCAATCGCTGCGTATGCTTTCCTTTCGAACCGCCTTAAGCTCATTCACCCTCTCCAATCTTCTCACCTTCCCTTTTGGCAGTTCCGCCGTGATGGCCGCCGATTCGAAACGCCGGCGATCACAGACGGTCCGCGGATATTATTTCGAGTATTCCGCCTTCAGCTCATCGAGTCGTTTCTTGAATTGTTCGGCGGGAAGACCCTTTGCTTTCAAATCGGCAATTGTTTTCTCCTGAAGCGGATGCATTTTTGAATCCCAAACCGCTTTTTCTTCCGGCGAAAGAGTTACAACCTCCAACCCCTGCTCGTTCACCGACCAATCCATCGATTCCTTCACATGATTGTCCAGATAGTCTCCAGTCCAGGCCGACATCTCAGGGCCTAATTCGTCGATAACCTTCTGCACATCGGGAGGCAGCGAGTTCCACGTATCCATGTTCATGACCGCGGCATGAATGGATACCGTCAGCGGGTAATCGGTCACGAACTTGACCATCTCGGCAAATTTCAAATCCATCAGTACTTCGCGGGAGGAGACGTACCCCTCGACCACTCCGGTCTGCAGCGCTTCAACCGCTTCGCTCTGCGACATGCCTACCGGAGAAGCGCCAAGCTCTTTTAATACCGGGGCGAGGCCGCCCGGAATTCGTACTTGCTTGCCTCTCAAATCCTTCAGGCTAGCCACCGGCTCTTTCATTTGTATAAAGGAGGGTTCGGAAGCGAATGCGGTGATCAGCTTGACGTCCTTAAACGTATCCGGCGGAAATTCTTTGATCAGATTATAGATAACCTGACTCGCAACCTTGGAGTTCTGAAATACGGTGGGCGCTTCGGCAATCGTCAGCAAGGGGAATTTGCCCGGTTCGTAGGTCGTTACCGACGAGCCGATGTCCGCGACCCCGCTCTTGACGCCGTCGTACATGTTCTTGTCGGTCAGGAGCGTCCCCCCGAAAAACAGCTTGACGGATACCTTGCCGTTCGTCCGCTTCTCCAGCTCTTCCTTCCACTTCTGCATCTGTTTGGCCGGAAACGTGCTGGCCGGGGCAAAAAAAGCGTAGTTGAGTTCAATCGGTTTATCGGTTGACGCCTTTGTTTCCCCCGTCCCGCTCCCTTCAGCAGGCTCAGCCTTTGAAGTACCGGAATTATTGCCGCAAGCGATCAGCATGAGCAGCATGCTTACGGATAAGAAGCTCATCCACATTCTTCTCATAGAACCACCTCCATCCTTAATCGTTGGCTGATTATTCGGCAACCGCTGCTGCTTCTCTCCTCAACTCTCGATTCCTGTCCTAACGAATCCATTCCGGGCCGGTTAATACCTAAAGGAGGGTGACGGCTAATAGAGATTGAATTATATTGCCGTCGGCTAAACATCTCCTTCCCGCTCACTGCACCCCCTTAGATGTTATTATAATGTAATGTAATCTACCGTCTCATCTTAACTTTTCTTTTTGTATGTGATATTTTATACCACAAATTAAACACTATATGAATTTTGTGTGAAATAAAACAACCGATTCGTATGGTATTATACCTCGAATTTAATATGATTCATCTACGATTGCAGAAAGTTGCAGAAAAAACCTGCCAGAGGCATGGAAAAAACCATGAAATTCGTGTTTTTTCACATCCTAAGCGTAGGGTAGATCAGCGGATATTCACTGGGGATATTAGGAATTGGAACGGTGATAAGCTTGTTCGAAGCTTTGGAATCGGTGCGTGTTCCATGAGGATGTTAATTACATTAAACGGTCTAATCGGATGGGATAATTTGAAAAGCGGCAACATGATCATCGATCATTGGACGCAAAGGTATTCGGCCTGCTTTAAAGTATTTACGGCTTTTATGCTACTTCAGTATTGCCACTCTGGAGGTCCAGTATATAAATATCTTCCTTCACATGTTCTCCAGTTTGAATACCGGAGTCCTTAATTCATTTTTCGATCTATCCAGTTCCTTGGCCCTTTGAACAGTTTTAAGCAACAATTGCTCAATCCTTATACGGATCAAACTCATCCGCTCCCGCCATACAAACACCAATCGGTTTAAGTACATGCATGACCTCGATCGTTTCGGCATGCGCATCCAACACTTCTTGAAGCTTCCGGTAAACAAAGGGGCTCTCGTCCGTACCTGCGCCACGCAACTCTACACCGAAGGCCTGAACGGCGTCCAACATTTGCTTCGTGGTGATTTGACCCCCGCTTCTTGTACGAGTCTTCCAGTTCATTTTTCCTGCTGCTTGGGTCCGGCTCATGATCCGTCCGGCTCCATGTACGGTGCTGTAGTAAGTCTCCCGGTTCTCTATGCTGTCCTTGCCTTTTACGATAACGGATATGTCCCCCATACTCCCGCCGATAAATCCGGTCTGGCCCGGCGCGGACGGAGTCGCTCCTTTGCAGACGACAACGACTTCTTTTCCGCTATGCGTCTCTTTCCAGGCGTAGTTATGATGGTTATGCACTTCAAGGTCCGCTTCTGTTCCGAGAATCGCCAAGACCTGCCTCATCATATAATCCCGTCCCGCATAGGCGTAACGTCCAGCCAACCTCATCGCCCGGTAATACATATCGCCAAGCTCGCTGCATAGATCAAGCAGTACAGGCGGCTGGTCCATCTTCTCGCCAGGAGCGTTCGCTAGAAACTCCCTGCCTGCCGCCAGATTGATAAACCCGCTCGCCGTTTTATGCCCAAACCCTCTGCTTCCGAAATGATCCGCGATCCATACACGGCCCGTTCCCGCTTCTTCAAACAAATCGACGAAGTGATTGCCGCTGCCGACCGTACCCAGCTGAGCACGCGCCAATGTCTTCAGCTTGTCGTGTTCCTGCCTGCCTACCGTCTTGTAAACGTCCCAATCGGGATCGTCAAAAAGCTCATGATCAACCTTTTCTTGATTGACACGGCCCACCCCGAACGAAATTTTGCGGGCGATCTCATCCATAATCCTCGCCAATCTGGGCTTTATGTCTTCCGCAGTCAACAGGGTTCGCACCGCTTTATTTCCGCATGCAATATCATATCCAACGCCAGAAGGGGAGATTTGCCCGTCATATACGACAACCCCACCGATCGGCTGACTGTATCCTTTATGATGATCCGCCATAAGTAGCGTTTGGACGACATTTCCTGTTTCTGCGCAGGTTTTTGCTTGAGCAAGCGCCCCCTCGTCGGGGGTGCCCCATACAAGCACGCCGTTTATATTTTGATAAGCCATAAATTAGTTCACTCCTGTTATAAGAATGCCTTTCCAATCGTACTCATCACTTTTCCCCCCATGCTTCCTTTAGCACGGAACGGAACAAATCATCAAGCCGCTGATCCTGGCCCCCACCAGACGATTGCAAGACCGCTGCCATCCGCTCGTAATACTCGATCCTTTCCTCCAAAAACTCGTTGATCGGATTAATCCTCGCTTCGTAATCCATTTCATCGCCTGCCTTTTTGCGGACAAGCAAACCGTCGATAACCATCTTAAGCTCGCTTCCCTTTGGCACAACAGAATCGACCAGCCGATCAAATTCAATAGGCGGCATGGTATTTTGCTTCTCGATCCACTCGCAAGCTAATATCGGGCGGAGAACATAGAAGTATTTTTTGATTTTCACCCGCTCACCCTGCAGGTACTCCCGGTAGTTCCCCTTTGCCATGTGCAAATAGTGGTACATACATGACTTTGGGGAAAACGTGAATGGAGAAATACGGCGAATTTGTTCTGCAATCGTATGATTCTCCCTATATACAATCGGTGACTGAAGCCACTCGAGCAGCGGCGGATTCGACTTAAAGGAAGTTATGTGAAAAAGCTGATTCCGGGGACCTATCACTATTGGTATCCCCTGCCCATCTATGATCATCCGCAGGTGTAAATCATTCAGTTCACACCCCACCCCGCCTCAACTCATAAAAATACCGCACAGCCGGATGCTTTAACATCATCTTCTCGGACATGTTTAGAATCCGCTTTTTCCCAACCCTTCGGTCCACCAAAGCCAGAATATTCAATAAAATATCATTGCTCTCCAGGCTTTCCTCTACAGGGGTAGTTAAGAACTTATTAGCCACTACGATAAAATTGGATTTAACTAATGAAGCCTGTGCGGACAAAAGCTCTTTTGCATGTTCTGAACTTTTTCTGCTTCTGGCCATTACGATTAGACGATCCTCCGGCACTGGCCCCTTGGTACCTTTTCTGACCGCTTCAATGTCGTCACTGCTGATAGGAATTTGGATACCGGGATCATTCTTAACTTCTAGCTCCGTTTGATACCATCTGATGGAGCTCGTTTTATCACTCATATTGAGTATGTTCTTTTTATCTACCGAAAAATAACAAATCCCTGATTTATCAGGTAAATAGCGGTAACCCGGTGCGCGGTATTCTACCCTTCCATTTAACGAAGGACTGAGAAAGCCCTCCAGATGCTGCTTCAATTTGCTCCAGGACATGTAATCCCCCTCCATAACAAAACAGAGGAAAGGCTTGTTGGCTCCGGGTTTGGTCCCCGTCTCCGTTCATCCGATCCTCCATCTAATTCACGTCTCTTTTTTTATTTTCCACGTTCCTCTGCCCCATCATGCTCCTTATTGCCAAATTCATCGAGCAGCGCACGTACTTCACTTGTTGACTTTGTGTTCATTAAGCTATTTCTTAATTCACTTGCCCCTCGAAATCCACGGACATATATTTTAAAGAATCGAGGAAGAGATCTGAACGAACGTGGTTCCAGTGCTGAATATTGATCATGGAGATCCAGATGCAGCCGCAGCAAATCAAGCAATTCCCTACTACTGTGATCCTTCGGCTCCTTCTCAAAAGCAAATGGATTATGAAAAATACCGCGCCCAATCATAATACCATCCACACCGTATTGCTCAGCGAGCTGCAAGCCGGTCTGACGGTCAGGGATATCCCCGTTAATGGTCAGCAGTGTATCTGGTGCCACCTCATCACGAAGTTTCTTAATCTCCGGAATCAGTTCCCAATGAGCATCCACTTTGCTCATTTCCTCTCTTGTCCGCAGATGAATGGACAGATTAACAATGTCTTGTTTCAAAATATGGGTTAACCAGTCGCGCCATTCGTCTACGGCACTAAAACCGAGCCTTGTTTTTACGCTGACTGGCAGTCCCCCGGCTTTTGCGGCCTGGATGATATCCGCTGCGATTTCAGGACGGCAGATCAGGCCGCTTCCCTTTCCATTCTCTGCTACATTTGCTACAGGACAACCCATATTAATATCGATGCCTTTAAACCCTTCTTTCGCCATACCGATGCTCATTTGACGAAAGTATTCCGGCTTATCTCCCCAGATATGAGCTACAATGGGCTGTTCATCCTCTGTAAACGTCAAACGCCCGCGCACACTATGGTTCCCCTCCGGGTGACAATAACTTTCTGTATTCGCAAACTCCGTAAAAAACACATCCGGTCTGGCTGCTTCACTTACGACATGACGAAAAACAACATCCGTCACTTCTTCCATGGGCGCCAGTATAAAAAAAGGTCGTGGTAAATCACGCCAAAAATGATCTGTCATATCAAAAACCTCTCTATGAATATCAGAACAAATCGAGAGAAGCATACTCACCCAATATATTCAAAAAAGAGGGGGCGCTCCCCTCTTTCAAAAAATCCGCCAATACATCTCAACTATTAGTCTTTCCTGACCAACAGTGAGCAACACTCCACATGCACCGTCCAAGGAAACATATCCACCGGCTGCACCTCCACCGTCTTGTACCCGCCATCCTCGAGCACCCGCAAATCCCTTGCCAAGGTGGACGGGTTACAGGACACGTACACCACCCGCTCGGGCTTCATTTCCAGTATCGTCGCCAGCAGGCGGGGATCGCAGCCTTTGCGCGGGGGATCGACGACGATGACGTCGGCTGTGATGCCCTGCGCTTTCCAGTTCGGAATAACGTCTTCGGATGCACCGACCTCGAACACCACATTGTTCATATCGTTAAGCTTCGCGTTCGACCGCGCGTCTTCGATGGCTTCGGGGACGATTTCGACGCCGTATACCTGATCAGCGTGCTGCGCCAAGAAGAGAGAGATTGTCCCGATGCCACAGTAAGCGTCGATCACGGTTTCGGTGCCCGTCAGTCCGGCATACTCCACTGTTTTGCCGTACAGGACTTCGGTCTGCGCGGGGTTCACTTGGTAAAAAGACCGCGCCGAAATGGCGAATTGCACATCGCCGATGTAGTCATAAATGACGTCTCTGCCCCACAATACGCGGGTCTCGTCGCCAAAAATAACGTTCGTCCGCTGCGTATTGACGTTCTGGCAGATGCTCGCTACCTCCGGAATCTGCTCACGGATGCTGCCTGTCCAGGCATCAACATGCGGGATATCCCGTCCGTTGGTCACCAGTACCAGCATCATCTCTCCGGTACGGAACGCCTTTTTCACGACGACATGTCGCAACAGTCCGCGCCCCGTCTCTTCGTTGTACGCGCTAATGCCGAGCTCGCTTCCGATGGCCTTGACCCGGCGAACGACTTCGTCGTTATGTTCATGCTGAATCAGACAAGTCTCCATGTCGATAATCCGGTGGCTGCCGCGCGCGTAGAAGCCGCCGACCAGCCCGCCGTCTGCAGCGCCAATCGGCACCTGCGCCTTATTGCGGTAGCGCCAAGGCTCGTCCATGCCGAGCGTCGGGCGCACCATAATTCCGCCGCTGCGCAAGGCCTTACCGGAGTCGGCGGTCGCTTCATCGCCTTCCAGCGAATCCCTTCCCCGCGGCGCTCCCGCCAACAACTCTCCTTCCGCCTCCATGTCAGCCTTATCCGGCTCCCCGATCTGCTTCCGTTCATCCGGCAACTTCCCTTCCGCTTCACCGCCAGCCTTACCCGGCTCCCCGATCCGCTTCCGTTCGCCCAGCGGTTCTCCGTCCGCCCCTTCCTTCACCACATCCAGCTTCCCTATCCGCTCCAGATTGTCCACAACAAGCTGCCGCTTCCACTTTAGCTGGGCGGCGTAGTCCATGTGCTGCAGCTGGCAGCCGCCGCACTGGTCATAGATCGGACAGGGCGGCGCGATGCGGTCAGCGCTTGCCTCCACAAGCTCAAGCAGCTTGGCGTATCCGTACTGCTTCTTCGTCTTGAGGACCTTCGCCCGGACCTTCTCACCGGGAAGCGCCCCCTGCACAAAAAGGGTATAGCCCTCTACCCGGCCTACCCCTTCGCCTTCATGCGTCATGCCGATGATATCGAGCACGACCTCATCGTTTTTATTTACAGGCAGTCCGGCGATTGGCGCCGCGCTGTCCCGGCGGCTGTGACGGCGGCCACTGCGGTTATTATTCATCAGATCGGTTTCACTTCTTTCATGATCTTCATTATTCATGCTGTTTATAGAATTTCGTCTTTATGCGGTTTACGGATTCTGCGCGAATATACGCAAATGCTGCGGCAGGATACGGAAATGACCCGGAAGCGTACCGCCCAGTTCTCCGTCCAGGTTGAGCTGTACATGGCCGGGAGAGGTGACTTCCATTTCATTCGTGCGGAAGTACACGACTTTCTTATCCTGCAGATGCTCGCCGCGCAGCGCAAGGCTGACGAGCCGGATTAATTCGGCAAGATTGCACTTCTTCAGAGCAATGACGTCGAACAGGCCGTCATCGATGCGTGCATCGGGAGCGAGCTTCTCGAACCCGCCGACGGAATTGGTGTTGGCAATCAGGAACAGCATGAACTCGTCATGGATCAGCTCCTGTCCGCTTGCGCGGATCACCAACTCCGTCGGGGACAAGCTCGCCATTTTCTCAATTCCTTTTAAATAATAGGCAAGCTGGCCCATCATCGTCTTCAGCTTGCTTGGCACTTCATATGTCAACTCGGTCAGCGTACCGCCGCCGGCAATATTGATGAAATAACGGTCATTGGCCTTGCCAAGATCGATAAGCCGCGACTGCTGCTTAATGATCAGATCACAGGATTCTTCCCAGTACTTCGGAATACCCATTGCGCGCGCAAAATCATTTGTGGTTCCCAGAGGAAGCACCCCGAGAGGAGGAAGATTCGGCTTCTCAGCCATCCCGTTAACCACCTCGTTCAGCGTACCATCGCCGCCGGCAGCAATAATGAGATCGTATCCGCGATCCACCGCATCCGCCGCGGCCTCCGTCGCATCGCCTTCGCCCGTCGTCGCATGGGTGGTAGCCTCAATGCCGCCCTGGTCGAGACGGTCCAGAATATCGGCAAGCCTTCTTCTCATTTCTTCCCGCCCGGAAGTTGGATTATATATTAATCTTGCAGTTTTCATTTCCGGAACGCCACCCGTTTCTTTATTGAACAACTTAACTGATTATACCCAATTCTGGAGGGCACAATCAATATATGCGGGAACGGAGAGAAAAAACACAGGAGGATAGCTGCTAATCGATCTCCGCAGGCACACTGCGAGAAGCAGATGGATTCCGCGCGGATGGATGTCAAAACTGGGTAAAATCATGCATCTGAAAAACGGTGGACGACTGAAGCAATCCTTATCTTTTACCGGTCCTTTATCGACCAGTTTCCGTTTCTTCCCCGCCCAGCCGCTTCAGCATCGTCTCCACCTGGGTAGCGATCCAGTGCGGCAGCAGCGGGTGGGGCAGCAGCGTTCTTCCGTTATATTTGTAGGTCAAGCCTTTTAGCCTGCCGGGAATGACATTCTTGGTGAAATAGCCTTCGCTTAAAAAAATCGGCGCCACCAGCACCTCATGTCCCTGCTCCCGCCAGTACCGCACCTTATCGCCCACACCGCCCACACTCAGCAGCGCGTAATCCGCCGCCGCTAATCCGCTGATGTTGCGGACGCGTTCCGCCAGCGACGACATCCCCCGCTCCCAGCGCTGGCGGAAGCCGGAATGCACGCTTCCGTGGCCGACCAGCAGAATGGTCTCACTGGCGGGATGAACCGACAGTTCCCGGATTTTATCCCAGACCATGACCGCAATGTCCGGGTCGTCGTCGACAGGATCGCCGTAGTGAATTCGGGCATTAACTCTACAGCGCTCAAGATCGGTCTCTTTTTCCGGTTCATCCTTGGCCCCAAGCGCATAGGCTATCTCATCGACATGGGTGCTGCCCGAAGAGACGAATAATGGAATGACCAGAATATCTGTAACTTCCTGCTCTTCCAGCATGTCAATTCCGTCTTGAATAGAGCGCCCGTTCACCAGCTCCAAAAAAGAAACCGCCACGGGAAGAACTTCCCGCAGCGATAAACCGTTAACAGCTTCATCGACGATCGCCACCCAGGACGTATCGCGCGAACCGTGACTGATGATGAGAACGCCCGCTTTCATCGGTTTTAACGCCCCAGGCGTTCCAGAGTCAGCTTATAACCGTCGTTGCCATAGTTGAGGCAGCGTTTGACCCGCGAGATGGTCGCCGTGCTTGCACCGGTCTCCGCTTCAATCTGGTTATAAGTGCAGCCCTTGCCCAGCATACGCGCAACCTCAAGACGCTGGGAGAGCGACTGGATCTCGTTCACCGTGCACAGATCATCAAAAAAAACATAGCATTCTTCCATATTTTTTAAAGTTAAAATGGCTTCAAATAACTGATCGATACTTTTATCGTTTAGCTTCTTCAGCTGCATAAAATTATCATCCCCTAAAATGGCTTTTCTGCCTTTTACTATATTGCACCAGAGCAGTTTTTTCAAGCATTAACGATTTCACGCTGTAAAGAACGAAAACGAAGGACAAATGTCCACCCACAGCGCACAAAACAGTTATGCCTGCCGCGCTCCGTTCGCCTCCCCCACTCTGACGGCGCCCTACCTATATTACTCTATTAGAGTGCTAAAAACAAAGCTGGACAAGGATTTTTCAAGATTTCCTAGGGCCGCTGGGCATCTGCCCTTTTCCGCTCCTATCCCTGTTAACCCGGGCATACGTCCATACCTTATGTTCGCCCATGACATACAGTATAGCAAAATCACCGACAAAGGAATGTGATATCATGCCGCATCATTACTATAATCATTCCCACCGGAGCAGCCGCGCTTTGACTGAACCGTTCAATACTTCCCCCTATCCGGGGATCTCCCCTTACGTTCAGGTGCCGGGGCCCGGGACGACAGGCGCTTTCTCCCCTTTGGGTGCGGAAGCGGCCGAAACTGCGCTTGCGGTTCCGGCCGCGGCGGAGACGGCAGCCAAAGGCGGCGGACTGTTAGGAAACCTCGGCGGGCTCGCCAATTTGGCGAATATGGAACAGATCAAGGGGCTTATCGACCGCATGGGGGGAATTGACGGAATCGTCAGTTCCATGGGCAAAGTGCAGAAGGTTATGCAGGGCTTTCAGCAGATGGCCCCGATGTTCAAGCTGGTTATGGGCAGCATAGGCAAAGGTAAAGGGAAGGGCGGGGCGGCGGGACTGCTCGCTGCTGAAGAAGATTCCGCATCGTATGCGCCCCGGCGTAAAAAAAGAACCGCCCCGAAGCGCCGCAAATCGGGCTCTTCAGGGCGGCGGCGTTCAGGTTCATCCTCCGGCAAGCGGCGCCGCAAGTAAGCGGCGCCGCCTTTAAGCTCGGCGGCAGGAAACGTCATGCGGGCTGCCGCCGTTTATTTTAATTGAACCAGCCCCGCTTTTTAAACCACAGCACCATGCCTCCGCCGAGCAGCAGCATGATCATCAAGACTAAAGGATAGCCGTAGAGGTAGTTCAGTTCGGGCATTACATTGAAATTCATGCCGTAAATGCCGGCGATCAGCGTCAAGGGCATGAATATGGTTGTAATTACCGTGAGCGTCTTCATAATGGAATTCATCCGGTTCGAATTCAACGATATGTAACTGTCGCGCAGGTCCGCGGTCATTTCACGGTCGGCCTCGATCATATCGGTCAGCTTGAGCAAATGATCGTAAATATCGCCGAAATACATACGCTCTACCGAATTGCTCTGAATATGCTGAGAATTGAGAACTCTGTACATCAAATCGCGCATCGGCACAATCGTCCGGCGGAGCTTCAAGAGACGCCCGCGAACATCAAATACCTGGGTCATCAGTTCCTCCACCGACTCATTGCTTCCCCTGCTGTCCAGCTCCGCCAGCTCGTCCTCAATCA
Source organism: Paenibacillus rhizophilus (assembly GCF_003854965.1). Lineage (GTDB taxonomy): Bacteria > Bacillota > Bacilli > Paenibacillales > Paenibacillaceae > Paenibacillus_AQ > Paenibacillus_AQ rhizophilus. The sequence continues at coordinate 56,001 of NZ_RQPI01000008.1, read as the reverse complement.
TATACAGGCTCGGAAAATACTTGTCCACCAGCTTGTCCATTACCGTGTAAGCCGCCAGTATCGGACCGCCGGACCATCCCTTCCGGTTATGGATTTCCTTCACGACCTGATTCCAGGCTTCATCCAGCTCCGTCTGATGCTGAAGATGAAAGGACACGAAGAAGGATTTGCCGACGAACAAATCCACCTCTTCCGCCCTAAGCGAGGATTCATTCAGCGCATGCAGCACCAAAAACTGCACATCCTCATAGTAATCGAGCTTTGGCCGCTGAAGCACATGCATACAGTCCTCAATCGCCAGCGGATGAAAATTGAAATAGGTATCGAGAAGCCGCGTCTCCTCCAGAGTCGGCTCGGAAAAATCGGCCCAAATCCACTTGTATTCCTCTACCCCGACCTCCCGCAGCGGGATATCAATCAGCACTTCACCCTGATGAGTGACCGCCAACGTCCGTATCATAGCCTTCCCTCCTGAAGCTCCAGAACCATTACCTGCAAAAACTTGCGGATATTCACTTTGGTCTTGCCGGACTCCCGGCCCTGCTCGATTTCCTTCATCTTGGCTCGCACATCTTCAAAATCAAAGTAAAGCGGCGCATAATACTCGAATTTGGGATGGCTGTAATCGGTCAGGCCGATGGAAGCCAGATGAGTCAGACCGGTAGCCAGCGCCCGCCGCAGCCGCTGCTCGATGGCCTTCATCTCTTTGGCGATGTCGCTTTTATTGTCCTTGTAACGCGCGGCCACGGTTTCGTACAGCTCCTTGAGCGGTGGGAGCGTCCCCGTATCCTCCCGCTCCATCAGGATTTCCATAATAGCCAAAATATCGCGTCCGCCGCTCTCGCCGATCATTCCCATGTTCATCAGAATCGGTTGGACGGCATCCTTGACCGTACGCCGGGCAGGAATCGCCGGGGCGGCTCCGAACTGCAGCCCCTCCAGCTTCTCCAGACTCGATTTGATTTCATCAAGGTAACGGCTCATGGCATAGCGCTCGTTCACTCTGCGCAGCACGGTCTCTACCTCGATCCGGTTAATCGGCTTGCGGATGAAAAATTCGATTCCGCTCTCATACGCCCGGCCGACCATATCCTGATTCTCAATCTGCGAAATCATGACGAACTTGGACTTGCAGCCCTGCGCCTGAAGGGAGCGTATCGTCTCGATCCCGTCCTGATCGGGCATCAGCAGATCCATCAGCACGATGTCGGGCGATTCTTCCAGAATCAACCGGACGCCTTCCTGTCCACCCTCGGCCGTTCCCGCGACTTCCCCAAGACCGCTGTCCTCGATAATATGCTGCAGCATCCTTCTTGCGCTCCGGTCATCGTCTACAATACAGAAAGAAAGCGGCATGCTCTACTCCTCCTTGTGCAGCTTCTTCGTGGGAATCGCAATCTTGAACATGGCCCCGCCCGCGTGAGGGGCATTGTTCACCGTAATCTCTCCTTCGAATAAACGAACAATGTCCTGCACATGCGACAGGCCGATTCCCGTTGCCGCCACACCCTCGTCATCGAATTTGGTCGTGAAGCCCGGTTCGAACAGCAACTCCCGGTCGCGCTCTTTCACTCCGCCTCCGCTGTCGGTGACGGTGAACACGGTCATGTCCTCTTTTTCGTATACATTCAGATAGATCGTTCCTTTATCTTTGATCGCTTCGACGGCATTGGCGGTGAGATTGTTAAGCAGCGTGAGCAGAGGGATATAGCTGACGGTGGCATAATCGGAGGTGAGCTGCCGGGTGAACGAGATGTGTTTCCCCAGCATATCGGCATACTTCTGGTTGCTCTTAACGGTAAAGCGGAGAATGCCCGACAGCGGCATATCGCCGGTTACTTCGCGGTCCACCAGCTTCGTCAGACCCGCCAGAATCCGCTGCGAGTCCTTCTTCACCTCATGGATCTGCTGCGTCATATGAAGTACCCGGCGGCTGTGAGCGTCATCTTCGCCGTCCTTTAGGCTGCGGTACAGCTCATAGCTGTCAAGAGTAGCCTGTTCCAGCGTTCCGATCGATTTTTTCAAATAAAACACTTCCCCATAGAGGCCCGAACCGAAACCGAGCATCTGCTCCATCCGGCGGTTCTGTTCCTTCTGCACCAGCCGAAGCTGGCTGACGGATATGCTGCTGTACAGGCCGGTTGTAAAATAGGTCCTCAGCATGGCAATCGCCATCAGATACGTCCATTCGTTCAGCCGGAACGATTTCGTTCCCAGCACCAACAGCCGGGTCAGCAGTTCCATCTCATTGGAGAGAAGGTCGATGACGGCAGCCACGGCTCCCAGCACCAGCGGATGAAAACGGTCCACCCGGCCTTTGATGACACCCATCAGTACCGCGAAGACCATATAATACACCATTGCCGAGCAGTGCCTGGCCAGAATGTCCCGCACGGTTAAATCCGTTCCCGCCAAATCAAGGCCCGTCCGGAACAGCAGTACAAATACGCCCGTAACCGCGCCTGTGAGCATAAAGGGAAGATGCCGAAACAAAAGCAAAAACAGCAGAAATGCACTGCTGCCTAGGCCGATTCTGAAGATGTCGCCGTCGAAGGGATTGATCTTGAACTCCCCGGCAATCGCCGTTACGACCGCGACCAGCAGAATCTGAATATATGGATGTCTGTTAAACGGCTGCCCCATTAGCCAAAACTCCCGCGTGCAAGTGTTAGCCATTATAGTACCACAAACCGCAGTGAATTCCTATAAAATACTACGAAAACCGACTTCGTCATGGCGTCAGGCATTTTTCGTTTCCAGTCGTTTGGACAGCACGGACAGCAGGTAATTGACTGTAAAATAGATCAGCGCTACAAGCAGCAGCGTCGGAATCGTATAGTTGTAGCCGTGTCCGATAATGATTCCGGCATTGTGCATAAGCTCCGCCAGAGAAATGATCACCGCCAGCGATGTATCCTTCAGCAGGGAAATAAACTGACTGACCAATGGCGGAACCATGCGCCGGAGACCCTGGGGAAGCACGATATGCCACAGCGTCTGTACTCCCGTAAGTCCCGACGAGCGCCCCGCTTCAATCTGCCCTTTGTCGACCGAGGTAAGTCCGCCGCGCACAATTTCCGAAATCATCGCCCCTTCAAAAATCGTCAGCGCCGCAATCGCCGCTGTCATCAGCCCGAGCTTGATTCCAACCTCCGGCAGCGCGAAGCGCATAAAGAAGATAATGAGCAGCAGCGGCAGGTTGCGGATCAATTCCACAAATACGAAGCTGATCTGCGACAACACCGGAACCTTCGCATAGCGGACGACACCGATGATACAGCCAAGCAGGAAGCTGAGAATAATCGCCGTAAAAGCGACAATCAGCGTGACATACAATCCGTCCAGCAAAAATTTAAGATTATCCGCCGAGTAAGCGCCGGCAAAATCCATCGTTTATCCTCCTTTCGATCCCGCAAAGTGCTTGGAATACGCTCCGTAAGCTCTCTCCACTTTGTGGGGCTATTTCATCTCTTCCGGGGCCCCCGCAAAGTATTCGGATTTCGCTTCGAAGCCTTTTCTTCACTTTGTGGGGCTTATTTTATCTCTTCCAGGGCCCCCGCAAAGTACTCGGATTTCGCCTCGAAGCATTTTCTTCACTTTGTGGGGTTACTCAGCGCTGCAATCTGCGCTCCCATACTCTCATAACATAGCTGAGCGGCAGAGTCAGCACCAGATAGAACAGCGCGACGAATACGTAGGTGTCGAACGTGCGGAACGTATCGCTGTTGACGATATCCGCGAAATACATCAGATCAAGGCCTGCCACGATCGTCAGCACCGACGAGTTCTTGATCAGGTTGATGAACTGGTTGCCCAGCGGCGGAATAACCAGCTTGATCGCCTGCGGCAGTACGACATGGATCATCGCCTGCACATAGGTCAGGCCCGATGAACGCGCCGCTTCGGTCTGTCCTTTTGGAACGGCGGCTATCCCTGCACGGATCGCTTCGGCGATAAACGCCGACGTGTACACCGTAAGGCCAATGGTGCCGGCCGTAAACCCGTCCAGAGATAACCCGAATGCCGAGGGGCCATAGTAAAAAATATAAACGACGAGCAGGAGCGGGATATTGCGGATAAACTCGACGTACCCCGTCCCGAACCATCTCAGCCCTCTTGCGGTAGAAATGCGGAACACCGCGATTAGGGTACCCAGTAAAAAGCTTCCCGCCAGCGCCAGCAAGCTGGAAAGAATCGTACCGCGGAATCCCTCCATATAAGTGCCGAAATAATCCGTCAAAATGGAAAACTGCATCTTGATCACCTGCCTTTTTCATATATAGCGATTGGTACAGCCCGGTGCTCTAATCTTTCCGGATAATTATTGTTCCCGCTCTCTCTTCACGGGCGCCCTTTGACAAGCACGAAAGGATGGCCGGCGGAATGCGCCCGTTCCATCCTTTCGCTGTTGCCGGCTTCAAGCCGGTCCCTTTGTATATATCCCCTCTTTGTACATCCCCATGTACATCAGACGGTGAGTCTGTCGCTCAAAAAAACCGTTGATAGAAAACTTACTTGGCCGGCGCTTTGCCGATCCATTTTTCATAAATCTTGTCGTATTCGCCGCTCGATTTCAGCTCGGCCAATGTGTCATTGATTGCCTTGACCACTTCGCTGTTGCCCTTTTGCACGGCAATGCCGTAAGGCTCGTCGGTGAACGGTTCGCCTACAACTTCATAGTTCGGGTCCTGAGCTGCCATACCGTACAGAATGGAGTCGTCCGTCGTCAGCGCGTCGCCTTTGCCGGTCTTCAGCGCAGTGAAGGCATCCTGATAGTTGTCGAATTCCAGCACGGTTACGCCCGGAACTTTTTCTTTAATATTTTTGACCGAAGTGGAGCCTTTGGAGCCCAGCACCGTGGAATCCTTCGTGATGTCGGCGAGGCCCTTAACCGGGCTGCCTTTCTTCACCAGCAGCGATTGTCCCGCTTGGAAGTAGACATCGGAGAAATCAACCTCTTTCTTGCGTTCCTCGGTAATCGTCATCGTCGCAACGACCATATCGATTTCGCCGTTGTTCAGCATCGGAATCCGTGTCTTGGAGGTTACTTCTTTCAGCTCAATCGCGTTCTCGTCGCCGAGAATATGCTTCGCGATCGCTTTGGAAATGTCGATGTCAAAGCCTTCAACCTGGCCGCTCGAAGGATCTTTCAGACCGAACAGCTTCGTGTCGAATTTAACGCCGACTTGCAGTTTGCCGCGCTCTTTAATTGCCGCGAGACCGCCCTCTCCCGCAGCCGCGTTGCTTCCGCCTGCATTGTTGCCGTTGTTGCCGCATCCTGCCAGTATGAACAGTGCGACGACCATCATTACGCTTAACAGCTTCCAGCTCTTTTTCATTTACTAGTTCCTCCCCAGTGTCTGTTTATTTTAATGGCTTAATACCCGGCTTAGAAAAGTCCTTGTGCGCTCCTCGCGCGGACTTGCGAAGAACTGCTCCGGAGCGGCTTCCTCGACGATCTGTCCCTGGTCCATGAAGATTACACGATCCGCCACCTCGCGGGCAAAGCCCATCTCGTGGGTAACGACAACCATCGTCATGCCTTCCTTGGCCAGCGTGCGCATTACGTCAAGCACCTCGCCTACCATTTCCGGATCAAGCGCTGAGGTCGGTTCGTCGAACAGCATGATCTTCGGCTTCATCGCCAGCCCCCTGGCAATCGCCACCCGCTGCTGCTGTCCGCCGGACAGCTGACTCGGATAGGCCTGCGCCTTGTCGGCAATGCCGACCTTCTCCAGATAATACATGGCCGTTTTTTCGGCCTCCGTCTTGGATACGCCCAGCACCTTGACCGGAGCCAGCGTAATGTTGTCGATTACTTTTTTATGCGGATACAGATTGAAGTGCTGAAACACCATCCCGATATCCCGCCGCACCTTGTTGATGTCGGTCTTCTTGTCATTGACGGCAACGCCGTTCACGGTAAGTCCTCCGCTCGTGATCGTCTCCAGACGATTGATGCAGCGGAGCATCGTACTCTTGCCGGAGCCGGACGGACCGACCACGACGACCACTTCCCCTTCATCCACATGCAGATCGATGCTTTTGAGCACATGGAAATGTCCGTAATGCTTCTCTACCTTATGAAAATCGATCAACGACTGCCCCCCCTTGCTCTATGTTGTCCGACATTCGGAATCTTTCAAAAACGACCTCTGTCAGCTATGGTAACACTTGAAAACAACCTTACTGTAACGACTATAAAAAACTACAAATTCCTACAGTTACTTTCGCATAAAAACCGCAATTTCCTTTGCAGACTGTGCGATATTTAATTTTCTTTCTCTAATGATTAATGTTTTTTATCGGATTGCTGTAACTTTTTATGACATAGTCTCTTGATTTCACTTTCTAATAAAAAAACCGAATCGACGTTGTCGATCCGGCTCTATGCCTGCCATTTTATAAATTAAAACAGAATTTTGAAAATAATGCCCGCCAGCACGGCGCTGATCGGTATCGTAATAAACCAGGTGACGATAATCCGGCCCGCCACACCCCATTTGACCGCGGAAAAGCGCTTCGCCGAGCCGACGCCGAGAATCGCGGATGTAATCGCGTGGGTCGTACTCACCGGTAAATGCAGCAGGGTCGCCGAGAAAATAACGGAAGCGGCCGATATATCGGCGGCGAATCCGTTGATCGGTTCGATTTTAAAAATCTTCGTGCCCATCGTCTTGATAATCTTCCAGCCGCCGATCGAGGTGCCAAGCGCCATGGCGGTCGCCGCCGAAATTTTTACCCAAAGGGGTACTTCCATCGTATCCAGACGGCCGGAGGTCACAAGCGCAAACGTAATGATCCCCATGGCCTTCTGCGCATCATTCGTCCCGTGAGTGAAGGACTGGAATGCGGCAGTCAAAATCTGCATCGTACGGAAGCCTTTGTTGACGGTGTGCGGACTTCGCTTTGCAAATATCCATTTGAGTATGGTCATGACTATATATCCAATGACGAAAGCGATAATCGGGGAAAAAATCAGCCCCTCCACAATTTCCGTAAAGCCGCTCCATTTGATATGATCCGGGCCCGCCCCTATGTAGACCGCTCCAGCAAGCGCTCCGATCAGCGCATGGGAAGAGGACGAAGGAATCCCGAACCACCAGGTTAAGAGGTTCCAGATAATCGCAGCCACAAGCGTCGCGATGACGATCTCGATCCCGTTATCCAGCTTCGTCGGATCAGTTACACTACCGCCGATTCTTTTGGCTACGCCGGTAAAAATAATCGCTCCGAGAAAATTCATGCATGCCGCCATAATAATCGCCGTACGCGGCGGAAGCGCCCGGGTCGAGACCGAGGTTGCTATCGCGTTGGCCGTATCATGGAAACCGTTGATAAAATCAAAGGCGAGTGCGAGAAATATTACAATGCCTAGCACCAATAAAGAAGTATCCATAGTAACTTGCCCCTTATGAGTTGCGCATAATAATTGATTCCAGCATGTTCGCTACGTCTTCGCATTTATCCGTAGTCGTCTCGAGCCGTTCATAGAGCTCCTTGCGCTTGATCAGTTCAATGGGGTCCTTGACCTGCTCGAACAATGCCTTCGTGCAATGGCGCAGCACCTCATCGCCCTGGTTCTCCAAATCGTTCAGCCGGATAGTATGTTCGCGGATGGCCAGCAATTTCTTCTGGGACAGCAGATGAACGGCTTTTTGAATTTCGTAGGCGCATTGACGCAAAATTTCGGCGAACTGGCTGATATACTCGTCAGTCACGGTCATATTGTACATATAGAAACGGGTAGCGGAAGAATCAAGTCCGTCGATGACATCGTCCATGCTCGTGATCAGCGCCATAATATCGTCACGCTCCAGCGGGGTGATGAACGTCTTGTTCAGCTCTTTGATCACCGTATGCGTATAGGTGTCGCACTGGGATTCGTATTTCTTCATCTCTCCGGCAAACAGCTCCAGATCGCTCAGATCGGAAAGGTGCTGGGCAAAGTAATCGGCAGCCTGTACGATCGTGTCGGCCATATTTTCAAGCGTCTCGAAGAAGATGTCCTTTTTTCTCAACTTCATATTATAAACTCCTTTACATAAAGTTCCTTGGAACGGCGGTAGCATTCATATGTAAACGCAGTATTAAATTGAATGACGACCTTTGTTATCTTAACATATCGTCAGGAAGGATAGATAGCAAAACCACCGAACTTTTTTACATCGCAGGTAATAGTTTGTCGAATGTTACGAAAGAATGCGCTATCTTCGGAATGTCTGGAATGAAATGGGCACTAGGAGGCCGTAATCGACACGTGGCTGTCAAAGGTCGGGGTATTGGGCACAATTAAAATATGGGTGATCCCCGGATACATCGCCGCTTCCTTCCCGTCCTGTACAAAGCGGACGACATCTCCGGCTTTGCGGGCCCATCTTCCCTGGATGACTTGGCCCCGCTGAAACAGCAGCGCCTCCCCGCCCAATTCCAGATTGATGGACAGCCGGCCGGCATTGTCAAGCACGGTATGGTCGGCGCCCATAACGATCACGTTGGCGGCTTCAACCGGCAGGCCGTTATCCCGGTCCAGATGCGGCTTCCCGTTAACCCATCTTGCATAGGTGCGCGAAGCGGAATCGTACTTGTAATCGACCGCATAGCTTTTGAGCAGAAAATGCACATTGAAACCGGCGGCGGCTTCTCCGCCTACCGGCACATAATCCGGATCAGTAAACGTATAGTCGGGAACATTCACCGCTCCGGCGTATCCGAGCTTCTCCGCTCCCTTCCGGAGCTTCTCTTCGCTCGTGTACAGATTATGGGGCGCCTTACGGTCCTTGTCCCGCCAGAAATAGGCGCCGGCCCGGCCGATCTCGTCCATATCGTCCTTCTTCCCGCTTTGCAAAATGGCATAAGCGGCCGGACTGCCGCCGGCATGTACGGTAACGCCGCCGTAAGACTCGCCGATATCGATCAAATACGGACGAATGCTGCGGACCGGACCGATTTTATCTATTGCCGATTGGCTCTGATAAATCGCGATCAGCCGCGTTATGCCCCCCTCGGCCAGTACCTCGTACAAGATGTCGGCCCGGGTCAGTCCCGATTGGGGACGGGCGGGCGGAGCGTTGTTGATCATCACGGCAAGCGGCCGGGGAAGCGGCGCTTCGGTTACGGGAAGTCCGGTGAGTCCTGACAGGGCCACAGTTGACGGTTCAATGGCGGGCGACGGCTCGGCCGAAGCGGTCTGCTGCGGAGTGGCGATGGCAGGTTCAGCCGTAGGGAGAACGCTGCCTCCTTCATCCTGCGGACCGCAGGCGGAGAGCAGAAGCGAAGCCAGAAGAATGCTGCCGAGCAGCAGGGAATTCGTACGATTGATCATAAAAGGGTCGTTCCTCCTTATTCAAGTCATGCCTGTCCTTCATTTAAATCCCCAATGTGAAGAACTGGCTATGTAGAATACTCCGGTACTTTGCGGGGCCCCCCCTATAATAGAACAGACCAGGGTATAACAACAACCGTTTCAAACAAACAACTGTATCATTTCATTCGACAGTAAACAGGCACTGCCGTCATCCTCCCGCGATGCCTGAATAGCATCGTCTGCGGGCGGGCACGGCAGTGCCTGTACAAGTGAAAGTGCGATAGTTCCCTAATCAAGCAATGCCCGGGTAAACCGGTCCGGCCATTCCATTTTCGGGTGAAAATTGTAGGGAATGGCGTGTGTGAACAAAATCGCATTCGCAAACAGCGACTTGAACATTAGCGGCTTACGCTCCAAATAAAAGAGCGGATCGATCGCGACCGAAAAGTCGATGTAAGACTCGTAGGAGCCTTCGAACCCCCGAGGCCAAAAGCGCTTCAGCGGATGCTGCGGCAGGCGTCCGCCCGCCTTCACATGCTCGTACGTTTGCCTCATCCAATCCTGCATGGTCATGTTCTTCAGGGGGATGTGGATGTTTTCCCAACCTTTAAGCAGCGACCCGTGTTTCCCCCACTCGATTCGGACAAGAGGCCGCTCCCCATTGTCCCTTGCTTCCAGAACTGCCTCCTCCGAGGAGATCACCGAGCTGTGAAAGAACGTCATAACCCCGGTGACCGTCTTCTCTTCAGGATCGTACTCCACCCATATCTCCTCGTGGTCGCAGGGCTCATAATCATCCGGAAAGTCGAAATCATCCTCCCAGAACAAGTGATAGCCGATGAGCGGCCGCGTCGGATGATGGACCGCTGCGACATCCTTCAGGGGAAAGCATTCCGCCTGTGTTGTGAGCAGCAGCGGGCAATGGCGGCGGATAGCGGCGGCTTCCTGTTCCGTAAGCGTAAGAGGGGGATCAAGCTCCAGCGCCATGCGATAGGCCTGCCCCGCCCGTCGGAGCTGACTGTCCAGATGATAATATTCTCCCTGCCTTGCCGGAAATTCGGCTTCATCAGGAAATACCTTGCGCAGCAAATCGAGCACAGGAATAATGGCCGCGCATGTTTCTTCGACTGAGATTTTCCCGTCCCGCATCGCCTCGGCTAATCTCGCGCTAACCGTCTTCCATTCATGCGTATAGATTTCAATCATGCCTTAGCCGTCTCTTCTTTAACCATTGAACGGATATAGAAGTACCCGAGCAGCGAGCACAGCAGGAACGTAAAGAAGGAAATCGCCGCAGCCTGTTCGCGCTCCTGGAAGACGCTGAATACCTGCTCCATCGAAACGCCTAGCATTTGGGGAGCATTCGGGCCGACCAGAAACGGCGCGGTAAACGAACCGATGACACCCATGAATACGAAGGTGACCGCAACGAGAAACGTTTTGTACGATAACGGCAGAACGATACGGAAAAAGATGCGCAACCGGCCGGCCCCGATATCTTTGGCGCTCTCAATGACCGCGTTCGGAATTCCCGCCAGCGCCGAACTGAGCAGCATTGTCGTAAACGGGATATTGAACCAGAGATTCGCAATGATAATGCCCTTTTGATCAAAAATAATCCGCGGAAGCGTTCCCCCAAACAACAGCAGCCATCGGGACAGCCAGCCGTGGTTCCCCAGCAGGTTGATCAGTCCGTAGGTCGCAATAACCCCTGGAATAAATATCGGAATCATGTAGGTTTTGCGGATTAAATCGACCAGCCTGCCGGTACTGAAGCGCATGTATACCGCTAATGCGTAGCTGACAGCCAGCACAATCACACAGGAAACAATCGTCACCTGAAGGGTAAACACGATATTCGCGCGCATCCCCTCGTCGGTGAACAAATACACATAGCGGCTGAGACCATACCCGCCGAATTCATCCCGGAGGCTTTCTATAAAAGACAAAATAATCGGAATGACTACGATCACCGACAGCAAGAGAAAGGAGGGGATAACCAGACAAAGTCCGAATATCCCCATTTTCACTTCTTTCCTCATTGGGCTGCCACGTCGCTCTGCCAGCGTTTGTTGATCTCTTTGCTCAATTCACCGACGTTGAAATTACGGAAGCCTTCCGAAACGCCTTTAAAAGAATCCTGAATGTCCTGCGGCATGCTCGTCAGCTCGATTCCCGGGAAGCCGTGCATCGTCTTCACCATGACAGCTTGCGCTTCTGGCGACAGGACGAAGTCCAGGAATTTATAGACGGCTTCTTTCTTCTCGGACAGCTTCGGCACCATCAGATAGGTCGGTCCGCCGTTGAAGCCAGGCGTAATTTGCTGCATTTTGGTCGTTGCCGGCAGTTGGCCTTTATCCAGCTGTTCAAGCACCATGTCGGACCAGGCGGGGATCATGTCGACCTCTCCGCTCGTCAGCAGATCAAGCGTACCTTGATTCTTTTTCGGGTAGATGCCTTTTCCGTACAGGTAAGGGCCGAGTTCCTTCAGCGTCGCGAAGCCTTTGGCCCAATCCTTCTCAATGGCTGGATCGTCGCTATGAATCGCATCTTCAGGCAAATCTTTATAAAGGGTCGTCGTTACGAAGGAGTTGCCGGAGCCCCCGGTGGAAGGGTCGTTATAAGCAAACCGCTCGGGATGCTGGCGAATCCAGTCGAACACCTCGTCCAGCGTGCGCGGAGGCGTAGTCACCTTCTCACTGTTATAAGCAAGCACGACGGCGGACGAGCGGTAAGGCACCGCCAGGTTCGCGACATCTTCCATCGTTTTTGAATCTACTTTTGCGAGATTTGGAACGGAGCTTGTGCTCAGTGTATCCCAGAGATCGTCTTTCTGGCCTTGGGTGACGAAGGGCAGACCGTCTTCATAGAGGTCAATATCGCCCGATCCCTTGCCTGCTTGCTTGGCGGCCATAATACGGTCATAGGTCGGTTGGGCGCCGGTCCCGGAAGGAATGTACACGAGCTTCACCTTAACGTCCGGATTTTTTTCTTCGAACATGGGCGTGAGTTCATCCCACAAGCTCTTTACGTTCTGGGAACCTGTAAAATAAAATTGAATTTCGACCGGTGTGCTGGAAGAGGCGGAATTGCTCGCTGTCGTGGAATCGGAACTGGTATTGGCGGCGGAGCTCGCTGAATTGTTATTCGCCGCACTGCCGCAGCCTGCCAGAATCGAGAAAGACAATGCCAGCGCCGACAGCATGGTGAAACGTTTTTTCATACGAAACATGTAAAATTTCCTCCTTAGTTTGTTCTTACTTGTTCGGATAAGCGATCACTTTGGCAAAAGCGACGGTCACACGCTGACCCATTGAAAGTTCCTTCACCCTATCTCTCGGCTGAAACGCCCGAATGGTGCCGTGCCCGTCAAGTTCAACCGACACCTCGGCATAATGGCCGAGCACCATCATTTGTTTGATTGTTCCATGCAAGCCGTCTCCTTCTCCGGAATCCGCAACTATCATGACATCTTCCGGCCTGACGGCGATGACGATCGACCCCTCAAGACGTTTCGTATTCGGAAAGACCAGACTTCCCACTCGCAGCTTGTCCTCTTCCACCACCCCCTTCAAAAAGTTCATTTTGCCGATAAACTGGGCGACAAACAGCGTATCCGGCGAATCGTAAATATCCTGAGGCGCCGCGATCTGCTCGATATTCCCCTGGTTCATCACGATGATCCGGTCGGAAAGGGAAAGAGCTTCCTCCTGGTCATGGGTGACGAACACCATCGTCAGGCCGGTCTCCGTCTGAATCTCGCGAAGCTCTTCCCTCATCTCGTGACGAAGCTTGGCGTCAAGCGCGGAGAAAGGCTCGTCCAGCAGCAGTACCTCCGGTTTCAGCAAAAGGGATCTGGCGACGGCGATCCGCTGCTGCTGCCCGCCCGAAAGCTGGCTGGGGAATTTCTTCTCCACGCCGGGCAGCCGCACAAGCCGAAGCGCCTCCTCAACGGCGCTCTTGATTTCCGACTTCGGCGTCTTGCGGATTTTGAGCCCGAACGCCAGATTTTCATAGATGGACATATGCGGCCACAGATTGTACCCCTGAAAGACCATTGAGGTCGGCCGTTTCTCCGGCGGGAGCTTGACGACATTCCGGCTTGCGATCATAATCTCGCCCGAATCAGGCTCAAGAAAGCCGCCGATGCTTCTCAGCACCGTTGTTTTGCCGCAGCCGGAAGGGCCTAACAGGGTGACCAATTCACCTTTTTTAACATCGAGCGAAATATCGGTTACGCCCTCACCCGTCTTGTAACGTTTGGTCAAATTGCGAATCGAAAGCTGTACACTCATGAAAATCCTCCATGATCCGGAAATTGATCCGGTTATTGTCCGGGACGGTTATTTAACCTGGAAACCGCTGGCCATAATATCCGCGCTGACAAAACGCTGGGCCGCCAGCAGCAGAATAATGGTCGGTGCGGTAAGAATAATTGAGAATACGGCGCCGGCGCTGCTTGGGAAATCGGCGATTATTGAGTACATGACGATAGGCATCGTCTTGAAATCGGGAATTCCAACCAGGAAAGTGCCCTGGGCTTCATCCAAAGAGTTCAGAAAGGTGAAGATGGAAGCGACCAGAATACCCGGCATCGCCATCGGCAGCGTAATGCTGCGGAATACGCGGAACGGCGTAGCCCCCACATCCCTCGCCGATTCTTCCTGGGCGGTGTGAACATTGCGGAAGGCGGCTGTCGGAATCCAGGTCATAAACATCAGAACGTTAATCATATGAACCAGAACTACGCCGAGCAGCGTATTCATCAGCCCCAGTTTATAAAAGAGGACGGCAATCGAGACATACAGCCCCATTTTCGGAAAAGCGTGCGTAAGCAGAAAGGAAAACAGAAAGAAGCGGCTGAGCGGAAACCGGATCCGGGCAAAGGCATAAGCGGCCGGGATGCAAAGCACGATGGACAATACAGTGACCAACCCGGCGATCAGAAACGAAAGTCCGATGGATTTGGCGATATCCTCCTCCTGGAGTACGAAATGCCACCACTGCAAGGACCACTGCCGCGGCAGCAGGTCGGGATAGTTCCACTTGCTGCTGAAAGCAAGCACGGCAAGATTCAAGAGCGGGCCGACAAAGAACACAACAAAAGCGACAAGCAGCAGGAACTCGAATATTTTCCGAAAACCGATTGCTCTGAAATACCAACTCATGCGCCTGTAAAGCTCCTCTCCGGGATAACTGCCTCAATTGTGAGACCGTTCCCATATCACTATCTTTATTTTAAAATCTAAGTATTTGAACAGTATTATCTGAAATTACTTGAACGGTAAAGTATATGCGGCTTCAGGTAGACTGGCGGATAATCAGTTCGCTCGCATACTCGTTCAGCTTGGGGAGGCTGTCTTCCCTCCGGATCAACCGGTCCAGCATCCATATCGCATCATGTCCCATTTTCTCCTTCTCGACCCTCACGGTTGTGAGCGAAGGAGAGTACATGGAGGCGAAATCGATATCGTCAAAGCCCATAACTGCGATTTGCTCAGGTACCCGGACCGATCTCTCGGCCAGAAGCTTCATTGCTCCGAGAGCGAGCATGTCGTTCGTTGCGAATAAAGACGTAAAGGCACCCTGCTTGAAAAAGTCCCAATGCTCCAGCATGACCCGGTAGCCCATATCAAAGCTGGATTCCGGCGAGGATACTACAGTCAGTCCTCCGCTGTTTCCCAATCTTTCCATACTGCTGCAAAAGCCTTTCAGGCGTAAATTATGGCTTCTGTGCTCCTGCGGACCTGCGATTACAAAGATCTGACGATGCCCGAGCTGGTTCAGGTAAGAGGCGGCGCGCTCCCCTCCTTCTTCGTCCTTGCTTACGATCTGAACGACTTCCGGATCGTCTGTCGATCCGTTGACCATCAAATACGGAATATTGAATGATTTCACGTAATCAATGACATTTTGACGAAGCCGGCTGATCAGAATCAATCCGTCAACCCGCTTTTCCAGCATAAAATCGGTAGAACGCAGCGACATCTCATGGTCAGTGGTAAGGAACACGGAATAGCCCTTTGCCCCTGCGGCCATCAGGATGGCGTCAACAATTTTGCCGTACAGAGGATGAGATACGACCGGCTGCTGCTCCCGGAAAATGATAACGCCGATATTGTGCGTCCGCTGCGCGACCATCGCTCTCGCCACCGCGCTCGGCTTGTATTGCAGTGTTTCGATCACCTTCATCACGCGTTCGCGCGCTGCCTGACTGGCATAGCCGGAGCCCGAAATCACTCTGGAAACAGTCGATTTGGAGACGCCTGCCAATGAGGCGATTTCTTTTATGTTATAGCCCACACTCAACTTCCTTCCGCCAACATTTCCTTTTTAACCCGGACGAGGTCGGCAACATTTCTTGTAGTGATGGAATGTACGCCCATACCCGCGTATAATCTCATCTCTTCTTCCCGATCCACAGTCCAGATGTAGATTTGAAAATAATGCTCAGCCGCCTTCTCCAGCAGATACGGTTCGACTAAACGGTACGGTACATTAATTCCGAAGCAGCCGGCGCTTTCAGCATCTTGAAGTGTTTGCAAGACGGCTTTCGAATAGCTCTCTTTGAGAAACAGACCGGCATTCACATTGAGAAGCTTGCGCAGCCTTGAGTTGCTATGCCTGACTTTGAGGGCCCTGTCCGCTTCGCAGCCTGACAGAAATATGCGGTCCAGCATGCCGAGCTTCTGGGCCAATTCGGATACCGGCTCAATGCAGTCATCCGTCTTCAAGTCGAGATTCATCTTCTTCCCTGCGCACCGCACCAAATGCAAAGCCTGCTCCAGCTTGACGATCGGAATGGAAAGACTCTCATTCAGCTCCGAAATCGTCATTTGGGAAAGGCTGGCCATGGACCCGTTCGAGAGACGGACCGCATCATCATGGCTGAGCACGGGTATGCCGTCGCGGGTAACCCGAATGTCATCTTCAATAATATCCGCCCCGTTCGCAAGACCCGTCTCGATCGAGAGCAGAGTGTTATCGGGCGTATTCATACATCCGGTATGAGCGGTAATAAGCGGAACAGCATTCACTCTTTTATTCCCCCTTATTCAGTAGCGACGGGTTCAAAATAGATGGCATTCGTAAAAGCGACCATCGTTCGCACGCCTTTTACAACTCCCCATAATTCGGCCCTCGCCCAGATCAACCCGTATGCCGGGATGCTGAACCCGTAGAGCTGATCGGCGAAACCTGCAGCGCATTGTGCGAGTGTGCCCGAAATACCCGTAATCTTTAACGTAAAATCCTGTTTCGGCAGTTCCCAGAGCGTTTGCCTAACGGAAAAATCGATCTTCACATGGAGCTGGATTAAGTCGGCTCCATTTTGCACGGTGACGGATTCGCCGATGCCATACAATGCGCCGGCGGCCTCTGCCTCCATCGTTACCAGCGGACCGACCGTTACGGAGACCCTCCCCTGCGCAAGCGCCCGAACCGCTTTTTGCGAGATAGTTCCCGGCTCGTCGTCCAGTCCCAGATAAGTGACCGAGAGAGGCTCGTCCGTGTTCGCCTGCTCATGCCAATCCCGTCCGGATGTAGCTGCGATGCGAATGCCGGCGTTCAGCCGGTCCGTCCACAAAGCGAAGGCCCGCCGATTCTCGGGCTTGACGGATGCGAATGTTCCCGACCACACTTCGATGTAATCAAGGTCGTTCCAATCTTTGATTTCATATTCCCAGTAACAACCGGTACAGACGGGACTTCCGATCCGAAAGGGATGCGCCATTCCGGCAAGCCCGCCCCGCCCGTGAACCATGGAGATTCCTTCGTGAATCTCAGATTGTCCCGTCTTGCGCCAATCTACAAAATCCTGCAGGCCGATCGTTACCATATGCCCGTAGAATGTTGTCCACTCCATGCCCGGTATGATGACGACACCCGTTTCCCGCTCGATTAGCTCACTGTCTCCAAGCCCCGACATCGTATTATGATCGGTAAGCGCGATGCAGTCGAAACCCAGCTTCGCCGCACCTGAAGCCAGTTTCCGCAGTGTTTGTCTGCCGTCGCTGTGAAAGGTATGTGTATGAAGTTCGGAAGCCAGCCATCTCATGCCGTATCCGCCTCCTCCGTCCAAATTGACAATTCATAAGAGCAATGTTCCGTTACGACGGAGTGAACGCTGATCGTAACGCTCCACTCTCCTAAAGCCAATTTCCCGGATAATAGTCCATCGGACGCTTCCTGTTCCGACAGGAAAAGGTTCTGCTCCGCATCATGTCTGTGGCACGCGCCTCTATATCCGTCAGGATCGTCTATCGACAAGGTAAGGAGATTTTTAAGCGGTAAATATCGTCTCCAGCCTTCCCGAACCGGGCTCTGTTGCTCAGGAGCAATGTATGAACCTATGGATATCATAATTAACTCCTTGGCCTGTCCGTCGTCCTCCAGCAGCTTGGGCCCGTAGGCAAACCGAATTTGGATGGCGGCGGCAGGCTTGTCCAACCGAAATTGATGTGTGATATGACGTTTGGAATCAATAGGAGCAAGCTGTCCGCTCACGTTCAGCAGCATCATAGGCCTCCTTTTATGAAATAACGTGGGATCGGTCCCACAAAACCAACTTTAACGTCGGATTATTTACCGGGGATTAACGGGGGCTTCAAGCTTTGTAAAGCTGTGGAGGTAAAGTATTCCATAAACCGGATAGAGAACGGAACCATTGCTGATAATCCGCAACAAAAAAAACCGTAAGCGGATCACTTTTTCAAGTGTTCATCTTACGGGTTACTGTTTAGCATAGCTTTCGATCATTTATTATATTATTCGAATTTCCAGCAGTTCAGGCTAAGTGTTCCGTATTGGTATGCCTGAAACATCCGCTGCGCCTTCGTGCCTTTGGCCGCCGTTCCCAAAACGTAGAACAGCGGGACAAAATGCTCTTTGCCGTAAGATGGGACTGCTTCCCTAGCGTGCGGCGCCTTCTGGTCGTAATTGAACAGTTCCTGAAGATTCCGGGATTCCAGCGCCTCCGCAATCCAGGCGTCGAATTTCAGCGCCCAATCTTCGGGCTGATCGCTGTTGATAAGCAGCCGAAGATTATGGACGAGACCTCCGCTGCCGATGAACAGCACGCCTTCCTCTCGTAGAGGCGAGAGCATTCGTCCAATCTCATACTGCTCCTTCGGGGAGCGCAGGGAATCGACGGACAGCGCGATAACCGGAATATCGGCCTGCGGGAACATTTTCTTCAAAATTACCCAGACCCCATGATCAAGCCCCCTGCCCAACACAGGCTGGTGAGGCAGGTTATGGCTCGTGAACAACTCACGAATCCGCAGGCTCAGCTCGGGATCTCCCGGAGCAGGATAAGTCAGCCGGTACATATCTTCCGGAAAGCCGTAGAAATCATGCTGCGTTTCGTAACGCTCGTCGACCGTAAGCAACTGCTGCGGACTCTCCCAATGCGCCGAGAAGACGACAATAGCCCGGGGCCTGGGTAAATCTGCGCCGAGCCGCTCCAGAAAGCGGGTATATTCGTTATCCTCGAGGGCGAGCAGCGGGGAACCGTGCGCGATAAAAAATGCCGGCATTTTCATCGATGCCTACCTCCGTAACCAGTATGTGGTCTGCATCTTTATTTTACCGCTTCTTGCCCGCTATTGCGAGCGCACCGCCCTGCCCTATATCATCCAGTTCTGCCATTCCTGCTGGATTTGCTCCTGCCGGTTCATCCACTCCCGCGTCGTTCGGATGACCTGGGACTGCGCGTCGCCCGAGGAGAACGTGTGATTGGCCTGGAATACGATCTCCTTGTCGCAGCGGCCTTCCGGACGTTTCCAGAACAGCTTCTGATACAGGAAGGCATAATCTACCGGGATGACTTCGTCGGAGGTACCGTGGACCAGAAGCACATCGCCGCTGAATTTGTCGGCTTCCTGAAAAGGCTGAAATTCGGCCAGCGAATTGAAGTATACGGGGGTGAAGGCATAGCCCGCATGATCCGCCGAGCCCGTCTTCACCGCCATGTCGTACGCCTCGCGCCCGACGATTTTGACGATATCATTGAACGGATACCCGACCGCCGACCACATCACCAGAGTCTTCACCCGGCGGTCGCGGACTCCCGTCAGCAGGGCTACCGCTCCGCCCAGGCTGTGCCCGATCAGCGTCACACGAGTCGGATCGACATCGGTGCAGCTCAGGCCGTAGTCAAGCACAGTCCGAGTCTGCGCGATCATGGATTCAAGACTTTCGCTGCCGTAGCTGCCGCTGCTTTCACCGCAGCCGATATAATCAAAGCGGATCACCATATAGCCGTCCTTCGCCAGCTCGCGGGCGGCCTTGACGAACAGACGGTCCACACCGATACGGCTGCCGACGAACCCGTGGCAGATGACGGCGAGCGGGACCCGGTCCTTACAGCGTCCGGTCGCTCCCTGCACCTTTGACGGATAGTGGATGCTGGCGGTCAGCTCCTCTTGATTATGTCTGATGACGATAGCCCGTTCCATACAGAATCCTCCCTGTACATTGTTTATTCCAAGTTTCATTGTATATTCAATTTCATATAAATCCGATTAACTTAGTATGAATTATATATACTCATCTTACCCCCTGCATCCTGCTGTTGTCAATAGAAAAGACCCCTTTTATCCTGAAGGACAAAAAGGGTCTTCACGGGACGTCCGTCCTTAAACGGCCAGCTATTCGTAGCTGTATTTGAACATGTCGTGCGTTTCTTGTCTGCCTTCCCAGCTCTTCAGCCACTCCTCAGGAGCGCCGGGGGCGCATTCCCATAAGCTGGCTGAGCACTCCTCGGGCAATTCCGCATGACCGACCGACATTTCTTCGGCAGGGTTCTTCGGCTGCTCACTCCCCGCCTTGTCACGCCGTTGTTCCACGTTTCATCCCGCCTTTCTTTTGAGCGAACCCTCTCAGGGGCCGTTCAACAGTCAGTGTGCGCTCTTTAAGGAGAGACTATTCATGGGCAAAATATCGCAAACAACCGTTTTGTCCAAAGGGAACAAAGGTTTCAGCTTAATGCTGATTATTCATAGCCGCTGTCGGAGGCATCGCCGGTCTCTTGTCCGGCTTCCGGGCTCTGCAGCTTCTCCCTCGGAGCGTCGGCGGCTGAGTTCAATAGACTGAACCCGTCCGAGCCTCCCCAATCGGTGATACCGTTCCGGGGCGCGGTTCCGCTCTCTGCATTCTCTTCCATGCCGCTTGGATTCACGGGCTCCATAAAGCATCATCCTTTTGCCGTTATCGCCGCCTAACGCGGCGTCCTATCAGTGTTAACCGTTCAGATGCGTTTATACACTTATACACGCAGGAGACCGGCGCTTGCAGCAATGCCCGCTCCGTTGATTGATGGACGAAGCCTGGAGCTGAGGCGCGGAAGCGGCCGCAAAGCGCATATCCTTGCACTGTCCGCCGGCGGGGCCGTATACTTTGGGTAGTGGAGACAAACCGATTCATCACACGGAGGTTGGCGTTAAGAGCATGAAAGTGAAAGATATGATTAAAGAAAATAACCGTTTGCGGGAACAGATGACGCCCTTCAACCGCTCCTATATGGAGGATATGATTATCGCGCTGCGGGCAAGCCGGATCAACAAGCTGCGCACGGAAGAGCTTCTGCTGGAAGCCGCCCATACCATGCTCAAAGCCCAGGCCAGGGGGAAAAACGCGAAGCAGGTATTCGGGGACAAACCCGAAGAATATTTTAAAGCGATCATGGATGAAACACCCGAACGCCCTGT
Organism: Paenibacillus rhizophilus; assembly: GCF_003854965.1. Classification (GTDB taxonomy): domain Bacteria; phylum Bacillota; class Bacilli; order Paenibacillales; family Paenibacillaceae; genus Paenibacillus_AQ; species Paenibacillus_AQ rhizophilus. The sequence goes on along the minus strand of NZ_RQPI01000008.1, from coordinate 34,986 downwards.
GTTTAGCAGGCAAAAGATAGTGCTGATGATTCCCTGGGTTGCCCTGACCTGGCTGTTCGGGGTTCTTGCGGCCGGCGGCCTGCTCTCCCTATGGATTACGGGAACCGCCGGCATGTTCGGACAAATCGGCCTGTTTACGCTAATCAGCGTCGGCTTGGGATCGATTATTTTTGTAGGACTGATTATGAAATGGCTCGGTTCCTTGTCGGAAGACGACGCGCCCAAGGCCGGAAAATTCGATTTGAAGTCTCTCGGCACCTATGTCGCCGTCGCCGTTATCATCGTTACCGCCGGTCTCCTTCTCGGCAAATGGCTGCCGGCGTTCACCCTGTCCCCGTGGGTCAGTCTGATTGTATTCGCGGCAGGGCTGATCGGCCAGAGACTGTTGTTCCGCCGCAAGTAACCTCTGCCTCATGCATAGACTGGAGGAGTTCAATTGACAAAGAAACATTCCATTTTGACGGCTGCTCTCGCATCCGTCCTTACACTGCAGTTCATCATAGCCGAACCGGTCTCCGTCTTTGGCGCCGGCTCTTCCTCTGCGGGAACATCCGCGGCGGCGTCCATTACGGCGGGCACAAGCCATGCGGAAGCCGTCTACAAAGCGTCGCTGCCGCTCCTCCTGTCCCCGAACAAGCTGCCTGAGGCCATTTCGTACCTGAACGCCAATATGTACGGAGTCGGGACTTACCGCGCCACCATGATGACACTAATGCTTGAAAATGTCCAAAAGACGGCGCTGCCAGCTTGGGATGATAAATTTTACAATTCCGCAGTTCAGCGCAAGCTCATAGACATTTATGAGCCTGGAGACAGTTTGGCGCAGCTGGCGGACAAGACGAAGAATGTGAATCTGAGTCTGATGCTGCGGCGGGCCGCCGCATGCGGATACAAGCTGGAGACCGCCGAGGGTTCGTTCTTCCCGGTTATCGATTATGACGCTTATCGGAAATACAAGTTGTATGTCACAGGTGACATCCGCGATTATATTTCCATTATGGCTGTCGAATCAAATTTCCCGTCCAGCAAGGATAATGGTCTTGTGATTGCCTGGACGGAGGTGGCGTCCCGAGCGCTGGCTCAGGAATCCTTTCTGTCCGCCTATCCCCGGTCCAACCGTTTGGGGATCGTAAAACAGCTGTACCGGATGTACGAGACCGATACGTTCTATGGCCTGAACAACACGCCGCTGTTTCATTACGATAATCTGGAAATGGATCTGGAGGCACAGAAAGCCTACGGCGCGATTCTGGCCAAGAGCACCGGCAAAAGCGCTTATCTGGAGAAGCTGGACGGCTTCATGAAGCTGGCGAAGGAGCATGACTACAAGCTGACCGATGAAATCGAGCTATACCGCAGGCAGGCGGCGCCGCCTCAGGAGTAGTCCGCCTATCGGCAATCGTTCCCCTCTTCGAAACCGGCATTGGGACGATAAATACAAAGCTGCCTGAATAGGCTTTACAGCCCCTGAAGTTTCTTCTCGGTTTCTCTTTTCTTGTCGTGACTAAGCTCCACAAAAATGGTTGACATTGTGCAATCGGGATTATCGATCCTGATGTTGCGGTTGTTGAAATGGACATTCCGGTTCCGGTTCCGACACCGGGACCTGTGCCGTATCCTCCCGCTCCGGATCGGGAGCTGGAACGCCGGGTAAATCGCCTGGAGCGTGAAGTGCAGCGGTTGTCAAATGAAGTCCAGCGGCTTGACCGACGGGTGGACCGCCTGGAACGTCAGAGTTAAATTCCTTCAGGTATCGTTGAAGGAATGCCTTGGGCTTTCCGACAATCATACCCGCACGAACAGCCCCGCGGATTCCTTCCGCGGGGCTGTTTATCAATCCAATTCGTTTAACCAATAGAAAAAAACCGCGCACGGGCGCGGTTTTTACAGCTGTTTGTCCATATGTTAATGACTAGATCAGCATATTGAACAGATTCAAGTCCTTGTTCAGTTCGACATAATCCACGCCCTTAAGCTTCATCCGCTCAAGAAGAGGCTCGTAGGCTTCCTTGGACAGCAGCTCAATGCCGACGAGGGCTGGACCGTTCTCCTTGTTGTTCTTCTTCGTATATTCGAACCGGGTAATATCGTCTTCGGGACCGATCACCTCTGACAAAAATTCGCGCAGCGCGCCCGCCCGCTGGGGGAAGTTGATCATAAAATAGTGCTTCAATCCTTCATAGATCAGCGAGCGCTCTTTAATCTCCTGCATCCGGTCGATATCATTATTGCCGCCGCTCACGATGCAGACGACCGTCTTGCCCCGGATCTGATCTCGGTACAGGTCCAGTGCCGCGACCGGCAGCGAGCCTGCCGGCTCCACCACGATGGCATTCTCGTTATACAGCTCCAATATCGCCGTGCAGGCCTTGCCTTCCGGCACCTTGACGATGTCGTCCAGAGCGCGGGAACAGATATCGTACGTAAGTCCTCCAACCCGCTTCACCGCCGCGCCGTCGACGAACTTGTCGATTTCCGGCAGCGTAACGACCTCTCCCCGCCGGAACGCCTCGCTCATGGAGGCCGCTCCCGACGGTTCCACGCCGATAACCTTGGTAGAAGGGCTGACCGTCTTCACATAGGAACCCACGCCCGCCGCCAGCCCGCCGCCACCGATCGTCACGAACACAAAATCGGCCGGTTCGCTCAGACTCTCCATCACTTCCATCGCAATCGTTCCGTTGCCGGCAATGATCTTGGGCTCGTCGAACGGATGAATGAGCGTCATGCCGTGCTCAACGCAGGCCTGCATCGCTTCTTCGTAGGCGTCGTCGAACGTATCTCCCTTGAGCACCACTTCGACATAATCACCGCCGAACCGCCGAACCTGTTTCACCTTCTGATTGGGAGTGGTGCTGGGCATATACACTTTGCCGTGAATACCTAGCGCACGGCAGGAGAAGGCGACGCCCTGCGCATGATTGCCCGCGCTGGCGCAGACGATCCCCCGGTTTCTTTCCTCTTCGGACAGGCTGCGGATCATATTGTAAGCCCCGCGGATTTTGAATGAGCGCACGACCTGAAGGTCCTCGCGCTTTAAATATACATTGCAATCGTACTTGGCCGACAGCACCGCGTCGCGCTGCAGCGGAGTCCGGACAATGACTTCCCGCAGCATGTGATGCGCCCGCACGATGTCTTCCAGCCCCACGATCCGGTTGTCGCTTTCCTTCATGAATTCTCCTCGCTTCACTATCTTGTTAGCATTTCGTAGCCTTCTTGTAACATACTCCCCCGGCGGCAATTTTTCAAGCATTGCGGGCGCAAAAACGGCCCCGGCGTTTAGTAATCGCCGGGGCCGAACGATGCTGGCACAATGATTTACAGTTTATGCCTTAAAACGGGACACAGTATTCAGCAGCGCCGACGCGCTCTGCCGGATCTCTTCCATCTCCGTAACAATGCCGCTGGATTGGCTGATAATCCGCTCCGATCTTTCGGCAATGCTGCCCGCGCCCTCGGCGCCTTCGTTCGTGGCAATCGTCGTTTCACTGATGGCGCTCAGCATATTTTGGATAGAGGCAAGCAGTTCCTCCGTAGTGGCGCTGAAATCCGTCACCAGATCTTCTACATACTTGGCGTCTTCACTGTACATTGAGCCCGTCTGCTGCATGGCGTCGTAATCGTGCAGGACCTGCTTGTCCACAAATTGCAGGATATCCTCCGCCCCTTCGACGAGACTGCCCACCGCCGTAACAACCGAGCCGGTGACCTGCATAATTTCTCCTACGGCCTCCCGGGAATTTTCCGCCAGCTTGCGGATTTCCTCAGCGACCACGGCGAATCCCCGCCCCGCTTCTCCAGCCCGCGCCGCCTCGATGGAGGCGTTCAGCGACAGCAGGTTCGTCTGCGCGGAAATCTCCAGTATAGCCTTCGTCAGAACCTTGATCTGTTCGATCGACCGGGACTGCTCGATCGCATTCCGAAGCTTCTCTTCGCTCTGCCCGTATAGCCGGTCCGCCGCCAGGCGGGACTCGATGGCCGACTGTTTGAGCCGCTCGGCGCGCGCATTAATATTCCTCGCCGACTCCGCTCCCTCTTGGGCTTTCAAGGCGATGCTGTTAATGGCGCTCTCGATTTCCAGCGTACTGGCATTCATTTCCTCCATGGAGGCGGCGGTTTGCTGCATTCCCGCCGATAATTCTTCGGTCGTAGCGGACACGTCCGCGATGTTCTCGTCCAGGGCGAAGATATTTTTCTCCGTATTTTCCACCGCATTAGAAATGCTGTCCGAGGTTCGCATGATTTCGCCGATCATTCTCTGTTGGGAAGCGATCATTTCATTGAAGCCCGTGGCCAGAAGCTTCATTTCTCCGATGGCCTTGAAGTCGGCGCGTACCGACAGGTCCCCGTTCATCGCGGCCCCGAAGGCGGAGGTCAAGACCGGAATTGGCTTCAAAAGACTGCCGGAAACGAAATACAGCAAGAGGCCCAGAATGACAATGGAAGCTAGAATGGACAAAATAAAAATGAGCTGGAAGGTGTTCAGAGCGCTCTCCGCGTCTCCCGAAGGCACGACAAGCGCTACCGCCCATTGATGGTCTACTGCGGGAGCATAAGAAACATAATTGGAGCGGCCGTCAATATCCGTCTTCATAACACTTGCGCCCCATTGTACCATTTTGTCGCCGACCGCTTTCCAGTCCGCTCCCAGCTCCCCGATCTTCTTAAGCAGGATATAGTCGCTGTTCGGGTGGTAAATGAAGGTGCCAGCCTTGTTGACCAGCAGCGCAAATCCGCTGCCATTATAGTTGAAATCTTTCAGCTCCTTCGTGATTTGCTCAATCGAAATATCAGCACCCGCCACGCCGATCAGCTTGCCGTTGTCGTCCAAAATCGGAGCGCTAAGGGTAACGACCATTTTGCCGGAGCCGGCGTCAATATAAGGGTCGGTCACCGTAAGACGGTTGTTCTTGACCGTTGTCGCATACCAGGCGCGTTCCTTCATGTTGTAGTCGGCCGGAGGTTCGAATTCATCCTGGGTTATGACCTTGTTAACGCCATCCAGACCGATATATACGTTCTGCAGATTCTTGTTGTTGCCCTTGGTAAGACTCAGTGTGCGAACAAGTTCGGTGTATCCTTCCGTCGTCTTGACTTGGTCCGGCGAGGGTACGCTTGTGATGTAGTCTCTCACAAAAGCGTTGACGCCCAGCAGCTGCACACTGTCGCCGGCCGGCAGCAGCAGATCGTTCACCTTTGAAGCAATCTGGCCTTTTTCATAATCAAGCGATTGGCGCAAATCATTGACGATAACCTTCTTGGCGTTGACGTAAATGACGGATGCCATGATTGTAAAAATGATAACGACGGACACGATAACGGACAAAAACAACTTGCCTCTGATCCCCATGTCGGAGAAACCGTGCAGTAATTTACCGGCTAAGCTCTTGAATCCCGCCTTTTCTTCCGCACGCTCTCCTGACTGCGCCGCTTCCGCCATAGGTTTAGACAGCCCTTTAAGCAGCCGTTTGTTCGGCAAGCGAAGCTTCAGCTTTGACGGGATCATTCCTTTTGACCACGGTTTGCGATTGTCTGCAGAGTGACTCTCCTCTAACGGCTTGGAAGCCGACTCGTTTTTTTCATTAGGAGATAATTTTTGTACCATGATGATCCCGCCTTCAACATAAATTATAAACATACTTGTTTGTTTTCTGAGAAAGAATATCTCTTTTTCGACTTATTTCTACAAAATCCCACTTTACTCCTTTACCGTTTAACAACGACATTCGAACAAAGTGTGAAGAAATGAAAGTCCGATTTCAGAAAATGCCTTTATAATTGCTATCGGATTTCATTTTGGAGTTAATTAGAGAATGTCAGGTTTTCTATCAAAAAATGTGTCAGCTTTATGTTAATGTCGAAATTCGGACTTTTATGCATCAAAAAGAGCCTTCACTCCTGTGTACAGGGAGTAAAGACTCTAATGAAAGGCTTATTCTACTGCTTCAGCATCCACTTCAGCAGCTCCGGTACGCTCGCCCACAGCCGCGAATGCATGATCACGTACTCGATTGCTTCGTTGGCATCGCCCATCCCGATAAAATCGGGCAGATTGTGGGGAAGAATTTTTGCGCCAAGCAGATAATCCGGGACATGCTTGTTCACGCCCTTTGCTACGCGATACAGCATTTTTAAGCGGGAGGTGACGCCATGGCGTTTGAATTCGAGCACCATCCGGTCATAGGCAAACGAAGCGGACCCGTCGTCCGCGCCGTAAGCTTTCAGCAGCTCCTCCGCCTTTTCCAGCCGGTCACTGTACAGGTAGACGGCAAGCAGCAAAAAGCGCGCTCCCATATTGTCAAAGGGGTTAAGCTCCAACATATGCTCCAGCGTTTGGGCCGCCTCCTCCGAAATTCCGCCGAACCAGCATGATTCCGCATAGCTCTTGCAGACGCGGAGGTAAGGGCGCGTCTCTTGAATCAACCAGAAGTGCCCTTTGTTCTCGGCAAAAAACTCCCCGCCCAGCTCCCGGCGGCCGGCTTCCATCCCGGATTTCAGCAGTGTCCGCGCTTCGTGCTCGTTCTCGGCCTCTTCAGCGAGCACCAGATAAGCTCCGGGATTGTCGAGATCCAGCTCAAGCGCCGCTCTGGCCAGCTGAATTCTGCTCTTCGAATTGCCCGCCTCCATCGCTTTATAAACCAGCTGCTGCGCCTTCTCCTTAGCGCTTCCACTCATCGTTCCGATGAGCAGGTCCGGAGGGAATGATTCCTCCGGGCTTCCGATGCCGTGTTCCTCGGCGTATACGCGCAATTCCTTGACTCTGCGCGCAATCGTACCCGGCGCCACCTCGTACTTCTGGGCCAAGTCCGCCTGGCTCAGCATGAAGCCGTATTCCTCGGACAGCAAATATTCTATCGCCGCGCAGAACACGCCTTCCTTCTTCACCAACGGCTTCACCTTACGCGAGTAGCCGTTCCACAGCATCAGCGCTTCCGCGATCAGTTCCTTGTCATATTCGTATCTCATCTGCTCAATTAGCGTGAGTCCCAGCCGCTCATGCGCCGGGCTTTCCCACTGCAGGTCGCGCGAGACTAATTTTCTAAGCTTGGGAAGCGTCAGCTTGTCCCCTTGGGATGCCGTCTTCCCCTCTGAAACGGCATGCTCCTCCACAAGGGGCTGCGCGATCGTTCCCCGCACGGTCGTTTCGGCTGTCGCCCCCACCAGGCTGAGCGCGGGAACTGCGGCTTCCCGTTCTTTACCGATACAGCACTTTTTATATTTTTTGCCGCTTCCGCATGGGCATAGGTCGTTTCTTCCGATCTTGATCAAAACATATTCCTCCTTAAATCTGCAGCACACCAAAAAGTAAACAGCCCGCACATATACTTTAGGTACGTTCCGCGTGACTGTCCATGACGATATTATAGCATTTCCGGCATTTAAAAAGGGTCCCTCCGCTATCGGAAAGACCCTTTCTTCTGTATATATCCGTACATTTTCCCCCGTACGAGATGTATTATAGCACTTCTCTCACGCCTTGTCAGTCCTTTTTTAGGACATTTAACATAAAAAATTGTGGGTTCTCCCGAACTAAAATCCGACTATTGTCTTAATAACGCTTTGGCTGCGATATCGGTCCGGTTCTGCTTGCCGTCAAAGGAAATCCGGTTCGCCTTCGCATAAGCGGCTTCCCGCGCTTCCGCGATCCCGGCACCGAGCCCGACAACGCCGAGCACCCGTCCGCCGCTGGTCACGATGCCGCCGTCAGGACCAAATGCTGTACCGGCATGAAAAATGAGCCCTTCCCGTCCGCCTTCGTCCAGCCCGGCGATCGGCACGCCTTTCGGATAGGAACCCGGGTAACCTTCCGAAGCCAATACGACACAGACGGCCGCCTCATCGGTCCACTGGATATCCAAGCTCTCCAGACGGCCTTCCACTGCCGCCAGGAAAATCTCCAGCAGATCGCTCTTCAGTCTCGGCAGGACGACCTGAGTCTCCGGATCGCCGAAGCGGGCGTTGAATTCGACGGTTTTGGGAGTACCGTCCGGCGAAATCATCAATCCCGCGAACAGGACGCCCCGGAAAGGCCTGCCTTCGGAGACCATGGCCTTGGCCGTGGGGACGATAATCTTCTCCACCGCTTCACGAATGATAGAATCATCGATATGCGGCAGCGGAGAGTAGGTGCCCATCCCGCCGGTATTGGGACCTTTGTCGCCGTCAAAGACCGGCTTGTGGTCCTGCGCCGCCGGCATCGGACGCACCGTCTCGCCATCCACGAAGGCCAGAATCGACATCTCCTGTCCCGCCAGAAACTCTTCGATTACGACCTGACTGCCGGACTCTCCGAAGATGCGGGATACCATCATATCCTCCAGCGCCTGCTCCGCTTCCTCGCGGGAATAGGCAACGGTTACGCCTTTGCCCGCCGCAAGGCCGTCCGCCTTGATGACAATCGGCAGCGGCTGCTCACGCAGGTAAGTCAGCGCCTCTGCATGATCGCTGAATTTGCGGTAAGCCGCAGTCGGTATATTATATTTATGCAGCAGGTCCTTCATGAACGCCTTGCTGCCTTCAATCTCGGCCGCGTTTTTGCGCGGCCCGAAGACCTTGAGTCCTTCTCCTTCAAGAACGTCTACAATGCCAGCAGCCAGCGGGTCGTCCGGTCCTACTACGACAAGACCGACCTCTTTTTCCTTGGCGAACGTGGCCAGCTTATCGAACTCAAATACGCCGATTGGCACGCATTCCGCAACCTCCGCGATCCCGGCATTGCCCGGCGCGCAGTAAATTTTATCCGCTTTGGGGCTCTTGGACAGGCTCCAGCATATTGCATGCTCCCGTCCGCCGCCGCCAATCACCAAAATATCCATACCTTATAAAACCTCCGGTCCGTTCTAGTGTTTGAAATGACGGACGCCGGTAAAGACCATAGCGATTCCGTGCTCATTCGCAACCTTGATCGATTCCTCGTCCCGGACGGAGCCGCCCGGTTGGATGACTGCCGTAATGCCCGCTTTGGCTGCAAATTCAAGCGTATCGCCCATCGGGAAGAATGCGTCTGAAGCCAGCACCGCGCCTTTGGCTTTGTCTCCGGCCTGCTCGATGGCAATCTTCGCAGCGCCCACGCGGTTCATTTGTCCCGCGCCCACGCCGACTGTCATGTCGTCCGCTGCAAGCACGATAGCGTTCGACTTCACATGCTTGACAACCTTCCAGCCGAACAGAAGCTGCTTCAGTTCTTCTTCGGTCGGTTTGCGGTCAGTTACGACTTTAAGATCGTCCGGGTTAATGGAGTGAACGTCGCTTTCCTGCACGACCATGCCACCCTCAACCGTTGTGACGACAAAGCTGCTCTTCCGCTCTGCGGCCGCGCCAAGCCCGCCGATTTTCAGCAGACGGATATTTTTCTTCTTCGATAAAATTTCCAGCGCTTCGTCCGTAAATCCGGGAGCCAGAATGATTTCCAGGAAAATTTCCTTGAGCAGATTCGCCGTATCGGAATCGATGTAGCGGTTAGCCGCCACGATGCCGCCGAAGATGGAGACCGGATCGGCGTTGTAAGCTTTTTGGTAAGCTTCCAAGATGCTCTCGCCGATGCCGACACCGCATGGATTCATATGCTTCACCGCCACAACCGCCGGCTCATTGAATTCCTTGACGATTTGCAGCGCCGCGTTGGCGTCGTTGATGTTGTTGTAGGACAATTCCTTGCCGTGCAGCTGCTCGGCGCCGGTCAGCGTGTCCTGAGCCGCCAGCGGTGTACGATAGAATGCCGCCTTCTGATGCGGGTTCTCGCCATAGCGCAAATCCTGAATCTTCTCGTAAGTTACCGTGTAGCGCTCCGGCAGCGGTTCGCCGGTCACATTGGACAGATAGTCGGAGATCAGGGCATCATAAGACGCCGTGTGGCGAAATACTTTTGCCGCAAGCCGTTTGCGGGTTTCCAGCGTCGTGTCACCGCCCGCACGCACTTCTTCAAGCACGTTGGCGTAATCGTCGGCGTCCACCACCACGCTTACAAACGCATGGTTCTTCGCCGCCGAACGCAGCATGGTCGGCCCGCCGATGTCGATGTTCTCGATCGCTTCCTCGTACGTTACATCCGGCTTTGCGATCGTCTCCGCGAACGGGTACAGGTTCACAACAACCAGGTCGATGTAATCCAGCCCCAGTTCGGTCATCTGGCGCGTATGCTCCTCGTTGTCCCGAACCGCCAGCAGGCCGCTGTGAACGGCGGGGTGCAGCGTTTTGACGCGTCCGTCCATGATTTCGGGAAAGCCCGTCACGTCGGAGATACCGATGACTGGCACGCCTTCTTTTGCCAAAAGGGTGCTCGTTCCGCCCGTGGAGATGATTTCTACGCCCAATGCCGACAGCTCGCGGCAAAAGTCCACGATGCCCCGTTTATCCGATACGCTGACCAGCGCTCTTTTGATACTCACTTTGTATAGTCCTCCTCCATATTGACTTACGGTTTATTGGGTAAAACATTGACTGCATGAATATTTCTATTTTTAAACTTTTTATTTCGGGTTTCCGGCAGCCGCTCGCTAAATGATGCTCTTGCTGCTTAATATGTCCCATTCAGGTTCAAAGGCAGCTTATCCGACATTTCTCACAGCTTGTGCAATATTTCCCGAGAAATATCAAAACTCCAAGGGCTCACTCATTCAAATGTCGAATGAAACTGACGACCGCCCCACCGCTATTGCCGAACCGTTGCCTTTCTTCCGTTCAGCCCGACCCTTCCGGCTGCAAAAGCGGCGACCACTTCCGGATAAAGCTCGTACTCGACCCGGTGAATGCGCTCAGCGAGAGTATCCGCCGTATCGTCGTCCTCTACCGTAAGCGCCCGCTGGGCAATGACAGGCCCCGTATCCATACCTCCATCGACAAAATGCACCGTCACTCCCGTCAACTTAACTCCGTAAGCCAGAGCCTGTCCGATGGCATCCTTCCCGGCGAAAGCCGGCAGCAGCGACGGATGAATATTAATGATGCGTCCCTCATAGGGGGACAGCAGTACCGGGGTTATGAGCCGCATATATCCGGCCAGCACAATAAGGCCGATCCCGCGCTGATGAAGCTCCTCTACAATCCGCGTTTCGTACTGCTCGCGGCTGTCAAAATCCTTGGGCCGCAGCAGAAGGGCCGGAACCCCGGCCTCCTGCGCCCGGCGCGCCACAAGCGCTTCCGGCCGGTCGGACACCAACAGTTCAATGGTGCCACCGCCCAGCCGCCCTTCACGCTGCGCCTGCGCCAGCGCCGCAAAATTGCTGCCCTGCCCCGAAGCAAACACGGCGATCCGGCTGTAATCCATCATACATCCGCTCCCGTAAAGGTGACCTTTCGTTCTCCTTCCGTGACCTTGCCGATCACATACGCTTCCTCGCCGCTGTCTTTCAGCAGTTGCAGCGCTTTGTCCGCGTCATCCGCGCCCACTACCAGCACCAGGCCGATACCCATATTAAAGGTCGTGAACATATCGCGGTTGGTCACGCTGCCTTTACGCTGAAGCAGCTCAAAAATCGGCAAAATCGGCCACGAGCCGTACTTGATGTCCACATTGACGCCATCCGGCAGCACACGCGGAATGTTCTCGATGAAGCCGCCGCCTGTAATATGCGCCATGCCCTTCACCGGAAGCTGTTCCAGCAGTGCGAGAAGCGGCTTAACATAAATTTTGGTCGGCGCCAGCAGCACGTCGGCAAGCGGCGCGCCCAACTCCGGCAGCACCTCATCCAGACCATGCCCGCCTTCTCCGTCCAGCAAAAGCTTGCGCACCAGCGAGAAACCGTTGCTGTGAACACCACTGGAGGCAAGTCCGATCACCGCATCGCCGGGCCCGATATTTGCGCCAGTTACCAGCTTGGCCTTATCTGCGACACCAACCGTAAAGCCTGCGATATCATATTCGCCTTCCGCATACATGCCCGGCATTTCCGCCGTCTCTCCGCCGATCAGCGCGCAGCCCGCCTGATGGCAGCCTTCCGCGATTCCCGAAACGATCGCTTCGATCTTCTCCGGCACCACTTTGTCGCAGGCCAGATAATCCAGGAAAAAGAGCGGCTCCGCGCCCTGTACTACAATATCGTTCACGCACATGGCGACCGCGTCGATGCCGATCGTATCGTGACGGTCCGCAGCGAAGGCGATTTTCAGCTTCGTGCCGACTCCGTCCGTTCCCGATACCAGCACGGGCTCCTCGTACTTATCTTTATTCAAGCCAAACAACGCACCGAATCCGCCGAGCTCCGTCATGACCTCGGGGCGAAACGTGCGCTTCACATGCTTCTTCATTCGTTCTACCGCTTCATTGCCCGCCGCAATATCCACACCGGCGTTTTTGTAAGCTTCCGACACTTGGACACCTCTTTTCATGTAGTTAAGCAAAAGATTCCGGTTAAGTCGTCATTTCGTGGACAGCTTGGACTTCCGATCGCTGTTATGCTCGGATTTCCGGATTGAACCGCTTGGCGGTCGAAATCCGAGCATAAAGGCGAACGCTACGCTTCTCCAGTTCCAATCTTCCCCTTCATGACGCCTTCCCGGAATCGAGGGGGAGCGGGATAGGCCGGGCGCCGATGTAACCGGCGCCCGTGCCCGGGGCGAGACCTGCCGCGACTTCGCGCAGCGAACAGCACGGGGCGGTCAAGCCCCCTAGTGACCGCCGAGCGAAGCGGCGGTCCTCCTCGCTTGCGGCGAGTCCAGCCAGCGCCTTCGCGAAGCGAACAGGTTGGGGCTGGACGAGCCCTTATGCAACGCTAAGCGAAGCAGCGGTGCGCCTTAAGCCCCGGCGGCGGCCCCAGGCCGGATGCCGGGAGCCGCAGAGCCGTTAAGCGTGTCCCGCTATCCGCGCAAGCGGAAGGGACGATAAGCGGCTGCCCACACCAATCCCCCGCTTAGCAAGTTCAAACCAAACACAATTACGCCGAGCTTTCGGGTGGCCGGAGGGCAGGCCCTCCGGGGTCCCCCTTGGCAAGGGGGATTTAGGGGGATGGACCCACGATTTAGGGGGATCGAAAAAACGCTAGCAGCTGCATCCTTCCTTCTCAGCCCCGCCAAAGTCAACCTGCGTCGGATAATCGTTATCGAAACAGGACAGGCACAGCCCGCCTTTGTAATCACCGCTGCTCAGGCCGCCGATGGACTGAATCAGTCCGGTTGGCGATAGGAACGCCAGCGAATCCGCGTTGATCTCGCGGCGAATTTCTTCAACCGACTGATGGGAGGCGATCAGCTCCCGCCGGTCCGGCGTGTCGATGCCATAGAAGCACGGGTTCTTGAAAGGTGGCGATGTAATACGCACATGCACCTCGGTCGCTCCCGCTTCGCGCAGCAGATTCACGATCCGGCGCGAGGTCGTGCCCCGCACGATGGAGTCGTCGATCATGACGACACGCTGGCCTTCCACGACGCGGCGGACGGCGCTGAGCTTCATTTTGACACCCTGCTCACGCAACTCCTGGCTCGGCTGAATGAAGGTCCGGCCGGTGTACTTGTTCTTGATCAGCCCCAGTTCGTACGGAATGCCGGTCTGCTCCGCGTAGCCAATGGCAGCGGAGATGCTGGAATCCGGTACGCCTGTCACGATGTCGGCGTCGACAAAGCCTTCAAGCGCGAGCCGGCTGCCCATCCGCTTGCGGGCGGCATGCAGGTTCGCTCCGTTCATATCGCTGTCGGGCCGTGCGAAATAAATATACTCCATCGCGCACAGCGCCTTGCGCTGGGGCTCGGCGAACCGGTCCTCCGTCAAGCCGTCCTTGTCCAGGATCAGCAGCTCGCCCGGCTGGATATCGCGGACAAGCTCCGCGCCGATCGTCTCCAGAGCGCAGGACTCCGAAGCGAAAATATACGCTTCCCCGACGCGCCCCATCACGAGCGGCCGCAGACCGTTCGGGTCGGAAGCGACCAGCAGCTTGTCGTTGGTCATCAGCAGAAAAGCGAAGCCGCCGACGAGCTGCTGAAGGGCCTCTTTGGCCGCTTCCACAAAATCCTTCGGTGAACGCGCGATCAGATGCGCCAATACCTCGGTGTCGCTTGTCGTCTGGAAAATCGAGCCGCTGCTCTCCAGTTGACGCCGGATCAGCGGCTCGTTCACGATGTTGCCGTTCGTGGCAATCGCCAGATCGCCGTCACGGTATTTAAAGATGAGCGGCTGCGCGTTCGTCAGCCGGCTGTCTCCGCTGGTGGAATAACGAACATGCCCGATGGACATGTCGCCGACCAGCGACAGGATTTTGTCCTTGTCAAACACTTCCTTGACCAGTCCCATCCCGCGGTGGTAGTTGAAGTCCCGGCCGTTAGCCACGCAGATCCCCGCGCTTTCCTCGCCGCGGTGCTGAAGCGCATGAAGGCCGTAATAAGACATGGAAGCGGCTTCCGGGTGTCCGAAGACCCCGAAAACGCCGCATTCTTCTTTCAATGTATCAAATATATCTCCCGAGCCCGTTCCTTCGTTGTAAAAGTCGCCGGTCCACAGGAGGGGTTCCGCCTGCTTGTTCCCGGTCTTTATTTCATAAGACATGGAATAGCATCCTCCCAAATGGTTGTAAGCTCCGCCACCGGTTCGTCCAGGGCGGAAGAACCGTCAAGATTTAAACGCAGACGTTCGCCGCCTACGGTGCCAATGATCTGTACCGGCACGCCCGCAGCGGCGATATACGCCCGCAGCTCCTCCGCCTTGCCGCTCGAAGCGGTCAGCAGAATACGAGACTGGCTCTCGCTGAACAGCGCCACGTCGCGGCGCAGGCCGCTGGAGGCCAGCTCAACGTTCGCGCCGATCCGGCCGCTGATGCAGCTCTCGGCCAGCGCGGCCGCAATGCCGCCTTCGGACAGGTCATGCGCCGAGCGGACAAGGCCGCTGCGGATGGCGCCGAGAACAGCGTCAAGGAGCTTGCGCTCAACCGCCAGGTCCAGCTGCGGCGGACGGCCTTCCGTTACGCCGTGAACGGCGTACTGGAACTCGCTGCCGCCAAGCTCCGCGCGCGTTTCACCGAGCAGCAGAATGGCGTCGCCCTCGTTCTTGAAGGCCTGAGTCGTAATATGATCCGTATCCTCCACAAGGCCGACCATGCCGACTACCGGAGTCGGATAGATGGCGCCTGTGGCATTCTCGTTGTACAGGCTGACGTTGCCGCCGATAACCGGCGTGTCCAGCACGCGGCAGGCTTCCGCCATGCCGTCAACGGCGCGCTCCATCTGCCAGAAAATATCCGGCTTCTCCGGGCTGCCGAAGTTCAGGTTGTCCGTAATCGCCAGCGGCTGCGCGCCGGAGCAGACGATGTTCCGCGCCGCTTCGCCGACCGCGATTTTTCCGCCGACTTCAGGGTCCAAATACACGTAACGGCCGTTGCAGTCCGTCGTCATCGCAAGGCCTTTGCGCGTGCCGTTAATCGTCACGACCGCGGCATCCGAGCCGGGGCGAACCGCCGTACTGGTGCGAACCATGTAGTCGTATTGGTTGTAGATCCATGCCTTGCTTGCCACCGTTGGGGAAGCCAGCACTTTTTTAAGCGCGCCGCCAAGATCGGTCACTTCTTCATAACGAAGCGTATCGACCGCAGCGTTCTCCTCGTAATAAGCAGGTACGGAAGAAGGCTTGTCATACACCGGACACTCATCCACCAGAGCCGTTACCGGCATGTCGCCGACAATCTCACCGTGATGGAACAGCTTCAACTGACCGTCGTCCGTTACCTTGCCGACTTTGCAGCAAATGACTCCCCAGCGGTCAAAAATCTCCTGCGCCTGCGCCTCATCCTTCGGCTCGACGACGAACAGCATCCGCTCCTGCGACTCCGAAAGCATCATCTCGTAAGGCGTCATGCCTTCCTCACGCTGCGGCACCTGGTCGAGATACAGTTCAAGACCGTTGCCCGCCTTGCTCGCCATTTCCGAGCTGGAGCAGGTCAGGCCCGCCGCGCCCATATCTTGAATGCCGAGGACGATGCCGGTATCGATCAGTTCGAGGCAAGCTTCCATCACCAGCTTCTCCATGAACGGATCGCCGACCTGCACCGCAGTCTTTTTCGCTTCCGATTCCTCGCTCAGCTCTACCGACGCGAAAGTCGCACCGTGAATGCCATCGCGTCCTGTAGGCGGCCCGACGTAGAACACCGGGTTGCCGACGCCCTTGGCGACGCCGCGCTGGATTTTGTCGTGATCGATGAGACCGACGCACATCGCGTTGACGAGCGGATTGCCGTCATAGCTTTCGTCGAACATCACTTCGCCGCCGACGGTCGGGATGCCGATACAGTTGCCGTAGCCCGCGATGCCGGACACGACATGCTCGAACAAATATTTGACCCGGTCGCTTTCGAGCTTGCCGAAACGAAGGGAATTCAGAACGGCTACCGGTCTTGCGCCCATCGAGAAAATATCGCGGATAATCCCCCCCACACCCGTTGCAGCGCCTTGATATGGCTCTACTGCTGACGGATGGTTATGGCTCTCGATTTTGAATACAACGGCCTGATTGTCGCCGATGTCTACAATCCCTGCGCCTTCGCCCGGTCCCATCAGGACGCGGGGGCCGCTTACCGGGAATCGCCGCAGCAGCGGCTTCGAATTCTTGTACGCGCAGTGTTCGGACCACATAACGCTGAACACGCCGATCTCGGTGTAGTTGGGAAGGCGTCCCATGAACGAGCAGATCAGCTCATATTCGCTATCCGACACGCCGAACTGGCTGTAAATTTTTTGGTCCTTGATCTGCTGCGCAGTCGGTTCCTTAGCGGACACTTGCTGTGCCATGAGTATCCCTCCAGGTCTTCAAAATTGAACTGAACATCCGTTTGCCGTCTTCCGAGCCGAGCAGGGAATTAACCGCGCGCTCCGGATGCGGCATCATACCGACGACATTGCCGCGTTCATTGCAGATGCCCGCAATATCGGCTACAGAGCCGTTAGGATTGTCCGAATAAGTGAATACAATCTGGTTGTTCGCTTTAAGCGCAGCCAGCGTCTCTTCATCGCAATAATAATTGCCTTCGCCGTGGGCGATGGGAATGATGATTTCTTCGCCTGCCGTATAGTCCTTCGTGAAAGGCGTTTTATAGTTAACGACCTTAAGCGTCGTATCGTGACATCGAAATTTCATCGATTCGTTGCGGCGCAGCGCGCCCGGCAGCAGTCCAGCTTCGGTTAAAATCTGGAAGCCGTTGCAGATGCCAAGCACGAACTTGCCCTGCTCGGCCGCTTTGGCTACCTCGTTCATCACGGGAGCAAAACGCGAAATCGCGCCGCAGCGCAAGTAATCGCCGTAAGAAAAGCCGCCCGGAACGAGAATGCAGTCATAAGCAGACAGGTCGGTCGCCGTATGCCACACAAAGTCGACGGGCTCGCCAAGCGTTTCCTCGACCGCTTTGTAGCAGTCGATGTCGCAGTTGGAGCCGGGAAAGACAAGGACAGCAAATTTCATGACACTCACGCCTCCAATTCGTATCGGTAATCCTCGATCACCGTATTTGCGAGCAACTTCTCGCACATTGCCTTAAGCCGTTTTGCGGCCTCTTCACGGTCGTTCGTATCCAGAGTCAGTTCGATATACTTGCCGATGCGCAGACTTTCAACTTCCTGGAAGCCTACGGAATGAAGCGCCCCTTGTACAGCTACACCCTGGGGATCAAGCACGCTTTTTTTAATGGTTACATATACCGTCGCTTTTAACATACCTTTGTCGTTCCTCCTAAATGTTCATGCCGTTAAGCATCTTAAATTTATATTGAATTTCCCAATATCCAAAAAATCAGTTCAGCGAATGACCGGTAATCCGGTGGTAAATATCCAGGTAGCGGCGGCTCGTCTCGGCGACGACTTCCTCCGGCAGCGGGTCGGGGGTACTGTTTTTATCCCAGGAAGAGGACGCAAGATAAGCCCGCACCGGCTCCTTGTCCATGCTGTCGATTTCAATATCAAGCGCGTACTTGTCTTTTGCCCAGAAACGGGAGGCGTCCGGCGTAAAAATCTCGTCGATAAGGATCACCCTGCCGTCCAGAATGCCGAATTCGAATTTGCAGTCGGCCAGTAAAATACCGTGCTCTGCACAGATATCACGTGCGAAAGCATACAGCTTCAGACTCTTTTCCTTTAGCTCATCCCCCAGCTCCTCGCCGATCAATTCCTGCATTTTGGAAAAAGGAATGTCTTCGTCGTGTCCAACGTCATTTTTGGCCGCCGGGGTAAAGATCGGCTCCGGCAGCTGTGCGTTCTTGCGCAGACCCTCAGGCAGCTCGATGCCGTTCACCTTGCCGGTCTCCTGATACTGCCGCCAGCCGCCGCCGGTGATGTATCCGCGCACCACGCATTCCATGTCGATCCGCTGCGCCTTGCGCACAACCATGATGCGGTTTCTTAGCAGCTCCGGATTCTTGACAATGCTGCCCAGACGGTCCACATCGATATGAACAACATGGTTCTCCAGCAGTTCTTTCGTCTGCCCGAACCAGAAGGCGCTCAGCCGGTTCAGCACATTGCCTTTCTCAGGCACGGCCGGCTCCAGCACATAGTCGAACGCAGAAATCCGGTCCGTCACGACGATCAGCATATGCTCTCCCAAATCGTACAGCTCGCGCACTTTGCCTTTATACAGCAGCGGTGCGTCGATCAAATCCACCGCAGTCGATACGGCAGGGTATGTCATGGTCTTTCCTCCCTTGAAGAAATGAGTTTAGATCAAGCCCAGCTTGCGGAAAATCGTATCGACATTTTTGAGGTGCCACGACGGATTGAACGCGTCCGCAATCTCTTCGGGGCTGAGTACCGCCGTAATTTCCGGGGTGCTCTCCACGATTTCGCGGAAATGCTTTTGCGTCTCCCAAGCCTGCATGGCGCGCGGCTGTACCGTATCGTAAGCCTGCTCACGGCTGAAGCCCTTGTCGATCAGCTTCGTCATGACCCGGCCGGAGAACGGAACCCCGTAGGTACGCTCCATGTTGCGCTTCATATTTTCCGGGAACACGGTCAGGTTCTTCACGATATTGCCGAAGCGGTTCAGCATATAGTTAAGCAGCATCGTCGCATCCGGGAGAATAACCCGTTCCACCGAGGAATGCGAGATGTCGCGTTCATGCCAGAGCGGCACGTTCTCGTAGGCGGTGATCATATGTCCGCGAATGACCCGGGACAGGCCGGAAATGTTCTCACAGCCGATCGGGTTGCGCTTGTGCGGCATCGCCGACGAGCCTTTTTGTCCTTTGGCAAAAGCTTCCTCGACCTCGCGTACCTCGCTCTTTTGCAGGGCGCGGATTTCAGTGGCGAACTTGTCGAGCGAAGTCGCGATCAGCGCCAGCGTCGCCATATACTCGGCATGACGGTCACGCTGAAGCGTCTGCGTCGAGATCGGCGCGGGGCTTGTGCCCAGCTTGCGGCAGACGAACTCCTCCACGAACGGGTCTATGTTGGCGTAGGTGCCGACCGCGCCGGAGATTTTACCGAACTGTACACCGCTTGCTGCGTGGCGGAACCGCTCCAGATTGCGTTTCATTTCCTCGTACCACAGCGCCATTTTGAGACCGAACGTTGTCGGCTCGGCATGTACGCCATGCGTGCGGCCCATCATCGGAGTATCTTTGTAGGCGACCGCCTTATCTTTTAAAATTTCGATGAAATTCACAATGTCCTTCTCCAAAATCTCGTTGGCCTGGCGCAACAGATAGCCCAGCGCCGTGTCAACGACATCGGTGGAGGTCAGGCCGTAATGCACCCATTTGCGCTCCGCCCCAAGGCTCTCCGAAACCGCGCGTGTAAAGGCGATAACGTCGTGGCGCGTCTCCTGCTCGATTTCGTAGATGCGGTCGATATTGAACTCCGCGTTCTCCCGCAGCTTGACCGTATCCTCTTTCGGAATGACGCCAAGCTCCGCCCACGCCTCACAGGCACACAGCTCCACTTCGAGCCAGGCTTTGAATTTATTTTCTTCGGTCCAGATAGCACGCATTTCCGGTCTGCTGTAACGTTCGATCATGTGATTTCAGTTCCTCCAAAGGTTAGTTTGCTCTACCCAGGCCAGCGCATCCGCTGTATCCTTGCAGAGCAGGTTGATATGGCCCATTTTGCGGCCGGTCTTGCTTTCAGTCTTGCCATATATATGAAGCTTGGAGATGACTCCAAGCCGGTTGGCGTCTTCATCATCGCTGGTACAACGTCCGACAGCGCCCTCCAAATGCTGGCCCAGCACATTAACCATAACGGCCGGGGTCAGCAGCTCCGTGTCGCCAAGCGGCAGATTGCATACCGCCCGTACATGCTGCTCGAACTGCGAGGTGGCACAGGCGTCCATCGTGTAGTGGCCGGAGTTATGCGGCCGGGGCGCCAGTTCGTTGACGAACAGCTCGCCGTCCTCCGTCACGAACATCTCCACCGCCAGCAGCCCGACAGCATCCAGCCCAGCGATGAGCTTCTCCGCCAGCTCGCGGGCTTTGCGCTGGATGGCCTCCGGCACCCGGGCAGGGACGATGGACAGGTGGAGAATGTTATTCACATGAATATTCTCCGCTGCTGGAAAGCTTTTCACCTCGCCGCGCGGGCTGCGGGCGGCGATGACCGAAATTTCGCACCGGAACGGCACGAATTTCTCCAGCACCAGCGGGGCGTCTTCCGACGCTCCCGGAGAGCCGGCGTCTCCTGCCGCCGGAGCGCCTTGCGGCGAAGCGGCCGAGTCGGCCCGCTCCAGCGCGAGCCGCCGGAACGCGTCCTCCAGCTCGTCCTCCCAGCGGAGGACGGCCTGTCCCTTACCGTCATATCCTCCGGTGACGGTCTTCAGCACCGCCGGCAGGCCGAGCTCCGCAGCGGCCGCCTTAAGGTCCGCAAGGCTCGCCACCTTGCGGTACGGGGCTACCGGGACGCCCGCAGCTTCGATGGCGGCCTTCTCGCGCAGCCGGTGCTGCGTCGTGTGCAGCAGCGCGCTGCCCTGAGGCACGTACGATTCCTCCGCCAGCAGCGCGGCCACGCCCGCGTCGACGTTCTCGAACTCGTACGTGATCACATCCGCGCGGCGCGCAAGCTCCCGCGCCGCGCCGATGTCGTCGTACGCCGCAACGATCTGCGGCGATACCTGCCCGCAGGGCGCATCCGGCGCAGGGTCCAGCGCCACGAAGCGGTAGCCCATGGCGCTGCCGGACAGCGCCATCATGCGCCCGAGCTGCCCGCCGCCGAGCACGCCGACGGTCGCTCCCGGACGGAGCGTCCGCGGCTGCGCCTTACGCTCCGGCATATCCGCACCTCCGCTGATTCCGCCGCTCATAGGTCGTCGCTGCCTTCCAGCACTTCGTCGCGGATGGCGTCCCGGCGCCGCTGCGCCCGGCGCTGCACCTCGGGATCGAACGCCCCGATGATCTGGGCCGCCAGCAGCCCGGCATTGACCGCGCCGGCCTTGCCGATCGCAACTGTCGCGACCGGAATGCCTCCCGGCATCTGCACGATGGAGAGCAGCGAATCCAGCCCGTTCAGCGCCTTCGACTGCACCGGTACGCCTATGACCGGCAGGATCGTCTTCGCCGCAACCATGCCCGGCAGATGCGCAGCGCCTCCGGCGCCGGCGATAATGACGCGGATGCCCCTGTCCGCGGCCTCCTCCGCAAAGCGGAACATGAGATCCGGTGTGCGGTGGGCGGACACCACTCTTTTCTCATAGGAGATCTCAAGCTCTTCCAGCACCGCACATGCATGCTGCATTGTTTCCCAATCCGATTTGCTGCCCATGATGACAGCTACCTGCACCGACATTGTTCAACCTGCCTTCCGTTCATGAATGGTTAATCAGCTCCAGTTTCTATCTTGACCCATTTCTCTATAGTTTTCCATAATTCGCACAAAAAAAGCCCGATTCCCTGACGATATTGCGGGAATTTCGGACTACAGAGGAAAAAATAGACATTTTTCGACTTCTCCCCTCAAGGAGCGACAGAAAAAAGGACAGCATCGTTTCTGACGGACGGGCCGCAAGCGATGTCGCCTGATGTCTTTCAATTCCCCGTAGTCCGGAAATTTACGGTTCCCAGGTAGAAACTTCCGGGCCCTATCCCCGGATTTATACGAGCTGTTTATGCCTTCAGTTTAACAACCCCCTACACCGTATGTCAACTTAAACACGAACATTATCATAGGCTCCCGGTAAAATGTTCGCTTTTTGACAGAATTACTGTGCTCTATCCCGAATGTCTTTCTCCAAAGCCTGTCCATATCCTGAAGAAGTTGGGACTGTCTCCCTTAAAAGGCTTGTGAGAAATGCTTCCTTATATAATGGAATATTTATTACATTATTGTGTCGGTTGCATCCTAGCGCTTCTGGGGCAGACGTTTGCTGATATAATTCATATTTAAATATATTAAGCTATATTTAGATATAATTAGTGCTATTAATTAATGGAAGGCGAGAACCTTATGCGAATATTGGTGAGTATTGACGATACGGATAATTTTACGACCAAAGGAATAAAGGGCACAGGAGATTTGGCGAAAAATATAGCCCGGGCCATTAAATCCAACGGCTGGGGTGACTCCAGCAGAATTACCCGGCATCAGCTCCTGCTCCATGAGGACATCCCTTATACCTCACACAACAGCTCGATGTGTTTTGAAGCGGAGATTGATCCTCAGTATCTTCAGGCTGTCATTGATTTCAGCGCCCGGCATTTGGAAACGGAGAGCGAGCCGGAGGCTGATCCCGGCCTCTGCGTCGTAGTCCCGAATCGGCTGGTGGACCCTGCGCGGTTAGTCAACTTCGGTTATCGTGCCAAGCGGGAAGTGTTGGACAAGAATGATGCATACGTTCTGGCGTCGGAGCTTGGAATTCACCTGTCGGAACACGGCGGAACCGGACAAGGCGTAATCGGGGCGATGGCCGGAGCGGGACTGCGCCTAGGAGGCAACGACGGGTCGTTCAAAGATAAGCATAAAGTCGGAGAGCCGGGAACCATTCTTACTGCAGCCGAGCTTTGCGCGCTCGCCGGGGTGGATGGGATCAGAAGCCTTGGTGGAGCCCTTCTGGGCGAGGAAGCAACGGTGGTTGTTGGAAATATGGTGAAATCCATCTTGTCGGAAGGCCAGGCGGTCATTCCGGTCCAGCCGCTCAAAACCGGGGAACAGGCGCCCGTTTGGCAGACCTGCTCCAAGCAGCAGATTCATCTGCTTCAGAGGATAGGCCAATGACCGGGGATGAGCATGACTGTTATTCATCCGTAAACCTTCAGGCTGAGGAACAAGCATCGCGCTGCCCCTCCTTCCGTCCCGATGTAGAAGAGGAATGGGTGTCGGACGAACCTGTATCCTGCCTAAACTGTTATTTTCGGCGATGGACAAGCGATTCTTATCATTGTATGGCTGGCAAGCCGGAAGTCACCGATTAGCTCACGGAAAGGAGGAAAGAACGCATGTACGATATCGTCATCATAGGTGCCGGAGTTGTTGGAACCGCGGTTGCCAGGGAACTGTCCAAATATCAGCTTCGTATCACCGTGCTTGAGAAAAATAATGAGATTGCCTGCGGGGCGACGAAGGCCAACAGCGGCATCGTATACAATGGACACACCGCCCGGCCGGACAAGCTTAAGGGGCGGTTGACTCTTCAGGGCAGGCAAATGTTCGAGGCGCTGTGCCGGGAGCTTGATGTCGCGTTCAAACCCATCGACATGCTGATTGTCGGTTTCGACGACGAAGACGGGTATGCGCATGATGAAATCCTCTGCCCCTCCCGCATTGTGACAACTACGGTTCCAATTGAGGGCGGTGTCTGCAAACGCCTTCCAGTTCGCTCCAGTGAGCCGCTGCCGAAGGAATGGATTGGCGAATGGATGCGGCTGGTCAAGGAACTCCGGGTGAAGGCCCCAGTCAGAGTAGGAGAGATACTAATTGTCGGCATTCTGGGAACCGGCACAGATGTCATCAGTTCAAAAGGCGTTGCGCAGGATCAATAATTATCAGTTGCTCATGACATATCCGGTGCAAGGTGTTAGTTTTCATCACGCGCGTTTTTTATCTTGCGCAATATAAACAAAAGGACCTCCTCATTCAGTCCCAGGCTGCGGAGAGTGTCAGGGCAATCTGAACATAGATGAAACCTATAGGCTTGTCTGGAAGCCTTAACCCGGCTGAAGACACGGGGCAACCTTAGAATGGATGGCTTGGTGGAGGGTCTTTCTATGTTTGGCGCTTTGCTGCGGGGGATTTGCTTGATCCGCGGAGGCATCTCCATTGAAGAACGGATTGAGGTTGACAAAGTGCAAGGGCAATTTTTTCTGTAATGAAAAAGATTTCAGCCTAAGTGGAACATGGTATACTGATAGAAATACTAAGAGTATAAAGTGTTCTTTACGAGGACGGGCGGCTAAAGGCCGTCGATTATTCAGGCTGAACACGGAGCTAATAAAATGGAGGTTGTCGAGTGTGATTAAGGAGCTTGTCAAGAAAAACCGAACGTACAGAAGGTTTTATGAGGATGTTAAAATTGAGCGGGAAACTTTGGAGGAACTGATTGATCTGGCTCGCCTGTCTTCGAGCGGCGGCAATTTGCAATCCCTGAAGTACATCCTTTCCCATGATGATGAGAAGAACAGCCTGATCTTTCCGCATCTGAGATGGGCGGGTTATTTGACGGATTGGGATGGACCGGAGGAGGGCGAGCGGCCTTCAGCTTATATTGTGGTGCTGGGCGACAAGGAGATAAGCGCCAACCATTTCTGGGATCATGGAATCGCTTGTCAAAGCATCCTGTTGGGCGCTTGCGAGAAGGGGCTCGGGGGCTGCATGTTCGGCGCAAGCAATAAGCAGGCTTTAACAGAGGCGCTGCATATTCCGGAGCGATACGAGGTTATACTGGTTATTGCGCTTGGCAAACCGAAGGAAGCTGTTGTCCTGGAAGAAGTGACGGACCCGCAGGATATCAAATACTGGCGTGACGAACAAGGCGTTCATCATGTGCCGAAGCGGAAACTGGAGGACATCATCGTTAATTTGTAAATAAATCGATATAACCGTAACGCGAAAAGAGCAGAGACTCGTTTCCATGCCTCTTTTCGCAAGTACGGGAATGTTGTACCCTCTTAGTTAATAAAAGGCTATGTTAAATTCTAATGTTGATATTTGACCATAAGAAAACCGCCTTGGTGAAAAGGCGGTTCATTGAGCTATCATACCCGTTAGTTAAATAAATTAGTTGTCTGTTTTTATTGAGTGTCTTCGTCGCTTTTGTACTCCAAAATATCACCTGGCTGACAATCCAAAGTCTTACATATCGCTTCTAATGTTGAAAAACGAACCGCTTTTGCTTTCCCATTTTTCAGAATGGAGAGATTCGCCATAGTAATTCCAACTCTCTCCGAAAGCTCCGTTACGCTCATTTTTCGTTTTGCTAACATCACATCAACATTAATGATAATTGTCATATCCCCCACCTCAGACCGTCAAATCATTTTCTGATTTTATGTTAATCGCTTCTTGTAGAAGCCGTTGGAGGATAGCAGCAAAAACGGCGATAACCAACGAAGCAAAAATGATGATGAGCCCCATTAATCCAATAGGAGGGTCAACTTTCTTCGCTATAAAACGAAAGAGTGGCAAACCTAATACATACAAACCACTGATTGTAATCGCACAGCACTTTATGTTCTTTAACGCCTTTACAGATAATTCCGAGAACGCTGTGTTCTCGTCAATGTACCGTAAAAGATTGAAAGCCTGATAGAGAGCAAAGTAAAAAGGCACAGCCGCTCCATACATCACGATGAAAACGAGATATTTCATTAGGGCAATATTTGGATACAATTTTGCTGCGAAATTCGCCATATGGGGCACTAAAAATATACACAAAGCAAGCACTGCAATTCCAGCCAGAAAAATAATTACCTTTAAGAAAGTGGTTGAACCTGGTTTAACATTCATTTAAAACACCTCCTCCACTTATTTAATGACAACATGATTTTAGTATATAATTTATCGTTTTGAAATAAATTTATATTGTTTTTATTATACTATTATTGTTATTTGAATATCCTTTTAATTTTGACAAATATAAAAAGCATTTCTCATTACAAAGAAATGCTCTTGCTTTAAAATGTTAAATTTACAACTGGTTCAACAAAACTGCCCGTTAAAATTCCTGTAAACTGAATAATTTGGACTTTGTAAAAAAAAGAGCGCCTCTGTAACATGGGAGTTGGATACGGGTCTACAGCCCTTTTAATCTCACCATTTAGGAGGTCGCTCTACTATGAAGTTTAAAGCTCAGGACAAGCAAAATCAACTCATTGAAAACATTTCCTCTTTGCATCTGGTTCTCGTAAATCCCCATCTCGTCAAAAAGAACAAGGAAAACCGCGACAATACCCCATCCAAAAACGACCGTAAAGACGCACTCGTCATCGCGAATATGGTCAAAAACGGCTACTATTCCCCTGCACGATTCAATCCGGAAGCCTACGAGGAGCTGCAGATTCTCATGGCTAACCGCGACACGGTTGCCAAACGGCTGAACAGCGCCGTTAACCAGATCCATCGCTGGGTAGATATTGTATTTCCAGAACTTCGGCATGTTTTTAAAATTCTTACCTGCACTAGTAGCATTGCCACGTTAAGACTGTTTCCTCTCCCGAAAGAAATTAGCCGGTTAACGACCGAGCAAGTCATTCCGGCTGGAAGCAATATGTGAAGCGTCATGCAGGGGTTCTTCGCGCCGAGCAGCTCATTGCGCTGGCTAAACGCAGCGTTGGCGCCACGCAGGCACTGCACGCGTACAAGCTGCACTTGGGTCAGTTGCTCGAAGAATACGACTTGGCGCAGCGCCAGCTTGAGCAGATTGAGCACGAGCTTCATCACATCCTGGAGCGGATTCCTTACGCTCAGAAGATGCTTGCCATTCGGGGCGTAAATGTAACGAGCTTAGCTGGAGTTCTAGGCGAAGCCGGTGATCTTAGCGGCTACGCGCACGGAAACGCATTATTACGACATGCGGGTCTAAACTTGGCTGAGGCAAGCTCTGGGAAGTGGCGTGGAAAAATGGTGCTCAGTAAGCGCGGACGCCCTCGTCTTCGACGTTTCCTCTATCTCATGACGATGTGTATGGTCATGACCAATCCAGATATTAAAGCTCTGCACCACCACAATGTTGACGTAAAAAAGCTAAAGAAAATGAAATCGATTATGAAATTATGCGGTAAAGTGGCCCGCATGCTTGTCGGTCTGGCCAAAAGCAACGAAGATTACATCTCGGCTAAAGTATTTCCGCAAGCAGCCTAAGCAGCGTTTTTCACCAACTGATGCATTCGCAGGATTACAAAGAGCACGGAGTATCGGGAGACGTTGAGCAAAAGGGCTCGGACCCGTTCCGTTAGAAAAACCGACCTCCACCCCTTAGGTAGATGTGACGAAGGAATGAAAGGGCATAGACCCGCCCCGACATGGGAGTGAGAATCGCTAGGGTAAGTGGAGACGTACATATATGGAACAATATGGGTGATGGACACCTCGCCTTTGTTCCCGCATGCCCTTTCTAATATCCCCAGCCACCGGCTCCTCCATCTCCTCTTCTCTTACATTTACCACAGGGTGAAATCCTGCGAATTCATGAGGCTGAGTGAGGATACTAAATCATTTCGAGGGAGCTTAACAAGAATAAGCAGAGAGCCGAAGTTTGGTATTCGTGTCGGTCACAGTAAACAAACACGATTTGACCAACATATTTTTCTTATTCGATGAGGTATTCTCATATTCCTTGCTGTCTATATAACGAAACCAAGCCAAATAATCTTGCAATATTTGGTTGCAACACCATTAAAGCGGTCCATCCATTTTTTTAAGCGTTGACGTTTAACCTCTCCAGTACGTGTTTTTACAGCGTACTTCCCAAATCGCACGACAGAATAGTTTTTGCAATGCGGGCAAACAAGCCCATCTTTATGCTTCTGCTCTTGTATTTCATCAATCGCTCGAACTGGAACCAACACTCCTTTGGTTCGTGACTGTAAAAAGTAGATAAGCTCTCGCTTACCATTATCGTCCAACGTATCAGCAAGCTTTTTCAGTTCCTTTAAATCCCCTAGGTAAATCATCTCCGAACAGTGATATTACCCTTATTATAGAACATTAGTTCGCATATGTCAAATATCAACAACGAAGTTTAACATAGCCTAACAAAAAAGGAACGCCGAAGCGTTCCTCCTCTTCCCGAGTTTTTTATTTTACGACCAGCACCGGTATTTTCGCGCTTTGCACTACATTATGGCTTACGCTTCCGAGCACAAATTCACGGATTCCGCCAAGGCCGCGGCTGCCTATAACAATAAGATCCACGGCATGCTGCTTGGCATAGCCCAGAATCATCTCGGCGGGGGAGCCCTGAAGCAGTTCCACTACCGCGTTAAGCCCTTCCGAATCCAGACGTTTCTTCACATCTTCAGTCGTCTGCACCGCCAAATCGTAATAATCCTTATTGACCGAAGCCGGGAGAGGCGCGAGAGCTTCCCCGATAAAAAACCGCGGGAATTCAAATGCGTGTACGACATGCAGGGAGGACCCCGGCGTTACCTTGGCCAGTTCGATTGCGCGATCCAACGCTTTGTTGGCCGCTTTCGATCCGTCATAGGCGAGCAAGATTTTAGAGAATAACATGTACGCCACCTCTTTTTTTCAATTTGTCCTGCCTTATGAAAGGTTTATTGCAAAAAATAGCTGTACATCAGGACGTTCAGAAGCACCAGCACCGGAATGCCGATGACAAAGGAAAGATGCCGTGTCTTGTGGCGTCTGCGGTACATGGCTGTCATCACGCCGAGAGCCCCTCCGATCGCCGCCAGCAGAAACAGCGTTTTCTCCGGCACACGTTCCCTTCTGCCGCGGGCTTTATCCTTGTCCTCCGACATGACTATATAGCCGATAATGTTGATAATTGCGAACCATATCGCCACAATCTTGACCATTCCAGACTCCTCTCCCCTGCCGCCCTATACCTTTATTATATTACCCTTTCAGATAAAAAACCAACAAAGAACCGCCTTCGGAAGCCTGGTTTCCCGGCCTTTCCCTTAGCTTCTGCCGCTTCATTGCAGCTGTCTTCTTGCCTTTATCTATCGTTCTCCTAGGAGATCGTCTCTGATATCCTTTATGCGTATCGGGAGGCTCCCGTTTTCCGGAAACTCCCGTTACGACTGAGAAGGAAGCTGCCCGTTTTGTGAGCCGGATCTGTTTTTGTACACCTCGCCCCAATCCCGCATCAGCAAAATAATCGGAACCAGCGTCAGCCCGAACTCCGTCAGCGAGTATTCAACCTTGGGCGGCACCTGATGATACACTTCCCGATGAATCACGCCGTCCTCTTCCAGCTCTCTCAGCTGCAGGGTCAGCATTCTTTGGGTAACGGCAGGGCAGATTCGTCTGAACTCATTGAACCTTTTGGTTCCTTCGATCAGATGATACAGCAGAACCCCCTTCCATTTCCCCCCTATCACATCCAGTGTATATTCAACCGGGCAGCCTTGATCATTCGGGCATTCGCCATATCCGATTTTACGGTTTCGCATACAAATCCTCCTAAGTATCAATTTAGATACTACATCACATTAATGTGCGTACTTATTAATTTGTAACCATTTGTTTAATATAAACATAGGACATTTTTTTACTTTTGAACACAAAAATTTTACCGAGGAGTTGGAGATCATATGAACAGCAGCAAGCAAACGATGAAAGCCGTAGGACTTTACAAGTATCTCGATATTGCAGAACCGGAGAGTCTGATCGATCTTGAGATCAAAAAGCCGGTTCCCGCCGGAAGGGATCTGCTCGTCAAAGTCAACGCCATATCCGTCAACCCGGTTGACGTCAAAGTTCGCGCTCCCAAAGCAAAGACGGAATCGTCGCCGAAGGTTCTGGGCTGGGATGTAGCGGGAATTGTAGAGCATGCGGGGCCGGATTGCACGCTGTTTCAGCCGGGGGACGAAGTGTATTACGCAGGCGCCATCGACCGTCCGGGCGGGAACAGTGAATACCATCTTGTCGATGAACGGATCGTCGGACAAAAGCCCGCTTCTCTCGATTTTGCGGAGGCAGCCGCGCTCCCGCTGACGACGATTACCGCATGGGAGGGGCTGTTCGATCGACTGGGCATCTCGATGTCCAAAGAAGATAATGCCGGCAAAACCCTGCTCATTATCGGCGCCGCCGGCGGCGTTGGGTCCATTGCCATTCAGTTGGCCAAATATGCGGGATTGACCGTGATCGGCACCGCTTCCCGCTCCGAATCGTCCGAATGGGCCAAGAGCCTCGGGGCCGATCATATCATCAGCCATTACGAGCCTTTCCTTGCCCAAATGAACGCTGCCGGAATTTCGCATGCCGATTATATTTTGTGCCTAAACGCCACTGTGCAGCACTGGGGGCATATGGCCGAAGCCATTGCTCCCCAGGGCAAAATCTGCTCGATTGTCGAAACCGACGAGCCGCTTGATCTGGACCTGCTCAAAAATAAAAGCGCAGCTTTCGTGTGGGAATTCATGTTCACCCGTTCGCTGTACCAAACCGCGGATATGGTCAAGCAGCATGAGCTGCTGAATGAAACCGCCCGCCTGATCGACTCCGGAGTGATCCGTACCACCCTGACCGACAAACTGGAACCGATCAACGCCGCCAATCTGCGCAAGGCGCATGCCATGGTCGAAACCGGCCGGACGGTTGGGAAGATCGTATTGGAGCATTTTGAATAGATCGGCTTGAGGGTACTCAAACAAGAACCTTACAGCTTGCAAAAAACTCCCGTCAAGGCTGTGGGTCATCCCACCCGCTTTGCGGGAGTTTTCTGATTCGCGATTGGCCGGTTTTCTACCGGCGCCCGCGTTTAATCCGCTTAATGCCTGCCGGACGATGCGTCCACATGACACAGGAACACGCGTCCCATCCGGACGACGTCTACCGCAACCGTTACAAATGCCGCGCCGACATAGAACGGAACTATTAGAAAAGCCACGGACGGTTTCCCGTCCATGGCCTGTTCTGATAGATCCTGAAGTTTTTTTACTTGTATTATGGCATTTATCCGCTTATCGGCGCCCTTATTTCCCCTCTTTATTGCCTTCCATTGCAGCTTTCAGCAGATCTCCGAGGCTTGTTCCGATGCTCTCCGGCTTGCTGTACTGCTGCACCAGCTTCTGCTGTTCCCGCTTGTTCATATGCTTGCTGTCCTTATTCACGGTCTCCGTAATTCCGCAGCCGAGACATTGAACGAACAAGCCCGCTTTGCCTTCTTTCTGCTCCATCTTCTTGTGGCACTGCGGGCAGCGGCGGTTTGACAACCGCTTCTCCCCTGCCCGGGTATAACCGCAGTCGTCTGCCGGGCAGATGAGCAGCTTGCCGCGCTTCGACTTCTTCTCCAGCAGCCGCGTGCCGCACTGCGGACAGTGACTGCTGGAGACATTATGCGGCTTGTACTCCGCGCCGCTGCTCTTGACTTCGCCGACGAGTTCCTTGGCCATGCCGCGGATGCCCTGCAGGAACGGCTCCGGCTTCCCTTGGCCGCGGGCAATCCGCTCCAGCTCGGCCTCCCAGCGGGCCGTCAGGTCCGGCGTGCGAAGCTGCGCTGAAACCAGATCGATCAGCTGCTTGCCCTTGCCTGTCGGATGCAGGACATTACCCTGCCGCTCGATCGTATCCGATGATACGAGCTTCTCAATAATGTCCGCCCGGGTCGCCGGCGTACCGAGGCCATGCTTCTCCATCTGCGTCAGCAGCGCCGCCTCGTTGTAGCGTCCCGGCGGCTGCGTTCGGCCGCCGCGCAGCATGCAGCGGCGGATCGATACCGTATCGCCCTGCCGCAGCTCCGGCAGCGTCACGCCGCGCCCTTCCGCCTCGCCTCCCCCGGACTCCGACTCCTCGTCATCGTCCGTACTGAGGTCGCCGCCGTAGACTTCGCGCCAGCCGGCGTCCTTAACGGTCGCACCCTTGGCCGTGAAAGTTTCCCCGTCCACCGTAACCGTTACGGCTACCGCATCGTAACGGGCCGGCGGATAGAACAGGCTGATGAACCGGCGCACGATCAAGTCGTAGAGCTTCCGCTCCTCCGTACTGAGCTGGTTCAGCAGGACCGTTTGCTCCGTCGGAATAATCGCATGATGGTCGCTTACCTTGCTGTCGTCGACGATCCGCTTCGTAATATTCAGCGGTTTGCGAAGCAGCGGACGGGCAAGCGCCGCATAAGGACCAACCGCCACGCTATCCAGTCGTTCCTTCAAGGTACCCGTCATATCCGCCGTCAAATACCGGCTGTCCGTCCGGGGGTACGTGACCAGCTTGTGCTGCTCATACAGCCGCTGAAGCACGCTCGAAGTCTGCTTCGCCGAGAAGCCGAATTTTCGGTTCGCATCCCGCTGCAGCTCCGTCAAATCGTAAGCGAGCGGATGAGGCTCGCTCTTCTCGCTTTTTTGCACTCTCGTCAGCGTACCGCTTCGTCCCTCAAGCCGCTTGGCCAGCGCAGCGCTCTTGTCCTTGTCAAAAATCCTACCGTCTCCGCCGCCCGCTCTCCACTGCGCCTGGAAATTCCCGAAGTCCGCGATCAGCGTGTCGAATTCCTGGGACCGGAAATTCATGATTTCCCGTTCACGGTCCATGATCATGCCAAGCGTCGGCGTCTGCACGCGTCCCGCCGAGAGCGGTGCGCCGAACTTAGTGGTCAGCGCCCGCGTCACATTAAGGCCGACCATCCAGTCGGCCTCGGCACGGCAGCGCGCCGACTCATACAGACGGTCGAACTCGCGGCCCGGCTTAAGCGACGCAAAGCCTTCCTTAATCGCTTTGTCCGTCTGGGAAGAGATCCACAGCCGCCGGAACGGCTTTTTCCACTGGGCCATGGACATGATCCACCGCGCCAGCAGTTCCCCTTCACGCGCCGCGTCCGTCGCAATAATAAGCTCACCGACATCCTGGCGCTTCATTAGATGCTGAACCGCCTTGAACTGTCCGCCCGTCTCCCGCAGCACCTTCAGCTTCATCCGGTCCGGCAGGATCGGCAGATCCTCCAGCGCCCATGTCGCAAATTTATGATCATAATCCTCGGGCTCCGCCAGACCCACCAGATGGCCGAGCGCCCAGGTCACAATATACCCCGGTCCTTCCATATAACTCTTCTGCTTCTCCCGGCAGCCCATCACCCGCGCAATCTCGCGCGCCACTGACGGCTTCTCCGCTAGTATTAATGCTTTCATAGCTTGCTCCTTTCCATACCGGACTATTATACCATTACGAGGAGGGGCAGGAACAAGCGCACCCAGTATGTGGCCTATCCGTCTGCCGTTATCGGGGCATATGCCGTTCCGTCGTCAAAAAGCGGCTTCCTCTCACCCACCGGTAAGAATAAGCCGCCCTTATTAGAAACACTATTCGGAATCCATATCCAGATGCGCTTCAAAATATACCTTATTTTCCCGAACCCCCCGCACATAAAAGCCTCCACTTGTTTCAACAGACGCCTGAATAACCATTTCCTCCCCAAAGGTTGCCTCCTGCAAATAGGTAATCCGGAAGCGCCGCAGTTGTTTCGTTTCAAAAGCCGTCAGCGGAAGCGCATCACAGCACAAATCCCCATAACGCGCATTATTCAAATGTCCGTAATTATCCAGCCCGCTGTACCTGACCTGATACCGGTAAGCCTCGGTTAGCACAATCTCTTGGGGAATGACGACTTTTTCGGGAATATCCCCCACTGAATCGCCGGTATAGAACTGAACTTCAGCCGGAAATGCGCTCGGCCGCAAAATCTTCCGTTTCGTGGTATCAACGAGCGCCCATACCGACCTTGCCGACACCGCCTCATGACCCTGACCATTAAAAATACGGTAATCCCTCTGCCACAATGGCCCCTTAGTTCCTTTACACCAAGTACGAACCGCTAATTGATCTCCTTGCCGGGGAAGGCTCCCAATCTGTACATCCAAAGTCATCAGCATCCATCCCATATTCATCCGCAGCATCTCTGCCAGACTGACTCCCATACCGGCTACGGCCGAATCGGCTGCGTGCTGCATCATATCCAGAATAAAAGAAAGCTTGCCTCCCGCCCGAAAATCCGTGTCGCTGGCATAGACCTTTTGATTTTCCTCCCATAAGGGAGCAGTTAACTTGTCCATAACATACCCCTGTTCCATATACGTTAATTATAATTCCATGTTTAATTCAATGAAAATCCAGCCTTTTTATACTGTATAGCCCTATTTGGTTAAAAAGCAACTCTCAATTGCAGACGGAATTGGGGCACATAACAAAAACCGGTCAAACTCCGATTCCGGAGCTGCCGGCTGGTATGAGCGTATATCCCCGTAGCGTAATCATTTGGCGGATGATGCTTCTCCTTTGTATTGCTGCCGCTTAAGGAGGGAAATGGCATTCAGGCATAGCATATGTTCCTCCTCCGAAGTCAGCCCGCAAACCGCTACCGTTCCGATCATTCCTGCATTTCTCAGCTTAATAGGAAAGCAGCCCCCATTTAGAGCATAATCCCCGGAACTAACGCCGTTGACTTGGCAGTAGGCTTGTTCATCACCGTCATACTTCAAAAAAAGGTACAGCGAGCTATGGCTATGCAGGTTAACGACATTCGTCTTTTGCCTAATACAATCATCTTGATCAATAACCGTATTCGTTCCGGCTTTGTAAAATAACAGCTTTCCATTGCGTCTGACCGAAACGACGAGACCTCTGCTTTGTTTGCCGGCAATTTCCAGTACATTCATTCCCAACGTAAAGGCATCCTCCGCCGAGAACGAATCAAGCTCCATATCACGCTCCTGCTGCAATACCTCTTCGATCGTCGCCGCCATCATGATCATCCTCCTGTCTGATTAATCGTTACGATCCGCCTCATATCATTACTATGAATCTACTGAAGGTTTTATGAAATCGCCGTTAAAATTCAGAGCTTCTCCTCTAAAAAACACAAAAAACCACTGCTGAAATTCAGCAGTGGTTCATGTGCTTGGCGGCGTCCTACTCTCCCAGGACCCTTCGGTCCAAGTACCATCGGCGCTGGAGGGCTTAACGGTCGTGTTCGGGATGGGTACG
>NZ_RQPI01000007.1 GCF_003854965.1 Paenibacillus rhizophilus | reverse complement strand
GGGTTTGCCTCCAGCTTCCTTCAGATTCCGCCTCGCGACGGACACCCTTGCCTTTGGCTAACAGTTCCTACTGCCAAGCCTGTAGCGGACTTTCACCGCCTAGTTATCGCCCATGCCGGGCGCACTATAACAAAACCGCCTAACATGGACTTGAATCCATGTTAGGCGGTTTTTTCATTCCAGGCGTCTGTCCCGGGACTCAATCCGCAGCAGCCGGCGCACGGAGCGCCCGCATGCTGTTAAGCACCGCAAGCACCGTCACGCCGACATCGGAGAAGACCGCTTCCCACATCGTCGCAATGCCGAACGCTCCAAGCAGCAGAAAGACCGCCTTGATACCGAGCGCGAACAGGATATTCTGCCATACGATAGCCCGGGTTCGGCGGGCGATGCCGATGGCCGACGCAATCTTGGACGGCTCGTCGGTCATAATGACGATGTCCGCCGCCTCGATGGCGGCATCCGATCCCAGCCCGCCCATGGCGATCCCGACATCCGCCCTCGCCAGAACCGGCGTGTCGTTGATGCCGTCGCCGACAAAGGCGATTTTCTCCCGGCCCGTCTTCCCCGATTCCAGCCGCTCGATTTGTTCCACCTTATCCTGGGGCAGAAGCTCGGCGTGAATTTCGCCGACACCCAGCCGCTTACCTACATCCTGGGCCACCGAAGAAGCGTCGCCGGTCAGCATCACCGTCTTGTTGACGCCGACTTTGCGGAGAGCGGCAATCGCCCGGGCCGCATCTTCCTTCACTTCGTCGGCAATGACAAGGCTGCCGGCATATTGACCGTCCACGGCCAGATGCACGATCGTGCCGGCTCCGTCCGGCTGCCTGAAGGCGATGCCTTCCCGCTCCATAAGCCGGGCGTTCCCCGCGAGCACGGTCCGGCCTTCGATGGCGGCCCGGATGCCGTGTCCCGAAATTTCATTGTAGTCGGCAACGGCGTTCCCGGCTATGCTCCGGCCGTAGGCCGCAACAATGGACTCGGCGATCGGGTGGCTGGAATGGCTCTCTGCATAAGCGGCCAGGCGCAGCAGTTCGTCCTCCGTCATCCCTTCTGCCGGATAAATAGCCGTTACCTTGAACTGCCCCTTGGTCAGCGTGCCTGTTTTGTCGAACACGACGGTCTTGACATCATTCAGCGCCTCCAGGTAATTGCTCCCTTTGATCAGGATTCCGCTCCGCGAAGCCGCCCCGATGCCCCCGAAGAAGCCGAGCGGAATCGATACGACCAGCGCGCACGGACAAGAAATGACAAGGAAAACTAACGCCCGGTAAATCCAGTCGGAGAAGGTCGCTCCGCTGATCAGCAGGGGAGGAACCACAGCCAGCAGCGCGGCCGTAATGACGACAACGGGCGTATAGCCGCGGGCAAACCGGGTAATGAAGTTTTCGGTCTTGGCCTTGTTGTTCGAAGCGTTCTGCACCAGCTCCAAAATTTTGGAGACCGCGGATTCCGCAAACGTCTGGGTTACCTTTACGGCGATGACGCCGTTCTTGTTAATGAATCCGCTCAGCACCGCGCTTCCCGGCTCCGCCGAACGCGGAACCGATTCGCCGGTCAGCGCCGAGGTGTCCATCATCGCGCTTCCCTCGATGACCGTGCCGTCGAGCGGAACCTTCTCGCCCGGCTGCACGACGATAATATCCCCGATATTTACCCGATCGGGAGAAATGATATTCATCTCGTCCCCGGTCCGCAGGCGCGCCGTTTCCGGCCGGATATCCATCAACGCCGTGATGGAGCGCCGGGAACGGTTAACCGCCAGACCCTGGAACAGCTCGCCGACCTGATAGAACAGCATGACGGCGACGCCTTCCGGGTACTGGCCGATTGCGAACGCGCCGATGGTCGCCAGCGCCATCAGAAAGTTCTCGTCGAATACTTGCCCCCGCGCGATATTTCTTACGGCCTGCAGGACGACGTTTCCGCCTGCCGCCAGGTATGCCAGCAGGAAGAGCGTCAGCTCCCAGTAACCGCCGGAAGGAATCAGATACCCGGCTGCAGCCAGCGCCGCGCCGACTGCGAGGCGCAGCACCGTCCGCCGCGTCTCTCCCTCGCCATGGCTGTTCGAATGTCCGTGCGCGCGGCCTTCTTCCCCCTCGTGAGTATGCCCGTGTGCATGCGCGGCGCCATGATCATCGGCATGCCCGGATTCGCGGGCCCCTTCGTCAAGCACATGCGGGCGGGAAACCGCCGCTACGCCCGGGGTTTTCTTTTCCAGCAGCCGCACATGCGGTTCAAGAGAAGTCACAGTCTTCTCCACCTGCGAAATACCGGTCTCCGGAAAGCTTCCGTCCGTTTCCATCGTCAGCGTCTTTGTCGCAAAATTGACCGAGCAGGAAGCGACCCCTTCCATCTTGCTCACCCGGTTCTCAATTTTCATCGCACAGTTGGCGCAGTCCAGACCTTCCAATATCCATTGGCGTTTTACTGTCGATTCCATGGTACTCAACCTCTCCAACCCCTTCCGTAATGCTTACGATTAATATATGAGCAACTGTTCATATGTTTGTTACCGCCATTATATTCCTTATTCATTCGCGGTGTCAATCGGTAATGATCGCCTTGACGGCGCTGAAACTTTCGATATAATATAAGTATCAACTAGATATATCTAAACGATATAAAGAGGTGCAATATGCTGGAATATGTTCTTTTGGGAATGCTGATGGAAGGCCAAATGAGCGGCTATGATTTGAAGAAGATTATCGACAGCTCGGTCGGCCATTTCTACGCGGCAAGCTACGGCAGTCTTTATCCCGCTTTGAAGAGGATGGCGGATAAGGGGTACGTATCCGTGTTTGAAACCGCGGACAGCAAGAACAAGAAGCTGTACTCCCTGCTGCCCGAAGGGAAAGAAGCCTTTCTGAAATGGCTGGAAGAACCGCAAGCCGGGGGCCGCGAGCAGCTCATCCGGGTTTTCTTTTTCGATTATTTGGATGAGGATATCCGTCAGCGGCGTCTGCAGGAGTATTTGTATGCGGCCGAACATGAGATCCGCGCCCTGGAAGCGGTGCAGTCGATAGTGGCGGGAGAACTGGCCGGGCTCGAGCATCCGGAGGACTATTATTACCGTGTGTCTGTGCTCGGATATGGACTCAGCCATGCGCGAATGCAGAAGCAGTGGATCGAGGATATTATTGAGAGGAAGGATTTGGGACATGTCAAACCTAGAAATTAAGAGATCATTTTCGCAAAAACACCCCGTGCTCGCCGTAGTGATTATTGAAGCGCTTCTGTTCCTTGCCGTGTTTGCTGCCGGAGCTTACGCAACGATCAGGCAGCTGAGCGGAACCGCGCCGGTGCTGATTTCCTTTATTCCGATTGCGGCGGTGCTCGCCCTTTATTTTTCATTGAAAAAGAAATGGGGATTCTACGGGTTTCGCCGTCTGCGGAGTATTCCTAAACAGGATCTGGTATATTATGCGCCGCTGCTGGCGGTGCTCGCCGTAATCGCCCTGAAAGGCTTCCGTCCGGTAACCGCCTCCGAAGTGCTGTTCTATCTCTTGTTCACCCTGCTCGTCGGGTTCGTTGAGGAGAGCATTTACCGCGGCCTGATTCTGAATATTCTGCTGCCCAAGGGTATCAAAACGGCTGTCCTGACCTCATCCATCCTGTTCGCCGTCACGCATATTCTGCAAGTCCTTTCCGGGCAAAGCGGGTTTCAGACCGTGCTGCAAATCGTGTACGCTCTGCTGATCGGCGGCGCTCTGGCGCTGCTGATGGTGCGGAACCGCAATATTTTGCCGCTAATTCTGTTTCACTTTTTACATAATTTCATCCAGTATGTCGGCAACGACAACAGCGACTTCTATCTCGGCTATGACCTTACCATTCTGGCGCTGCTTGCGCTGTACTGCATATGGCTGACGCTGAGCTTGAAAAAAACGTCCGTTCCCACACCGGCAGAACAAAGCTTCAACTAAATGGGCAGTGAGGCAAAAAAACGGCAGAAGACCGAAAAGGTCTCCTGCCGTTTGTCATCTATACGATAGATACGATCTATTCGTGCCTGATATGCTCGTGTGTCTGCAAAAAAATCTGTTCGACATGCGCGTCATTCAGCGAATAATATACGGTCTTGCCTTCTTTCCGCCGCTTCACGATCCGCAAATTCCGCAAATAGCGAAGCTGGTGGGACACCGCCGACTGGCCCATGTCCAAAATAGCCGATAAATCATGCACACAGAGCTCCTGGCAGGACAATGCGTAAATCAGCCTGACCCTTGTCGGATCGCCAAGCGCCTTGAACAGTTCAGCCATCTTGTCTGTCGTCGCCCTTTCCGGCAGGGTCAACCGGATATTCTCAGGCGAAATTTCCGAGCCGTTACAGGTGTTGTCGCATTCTTCAATAGCCGCCGGTTTCATCTGCTTCGCCTCCTTGCAGCAAGGTCCTTGTCGTATCAACCGGGCTGCCGCATTCTTAGACCATTATAAGAAAAAAAGAGGGCATAGTCCATTAGATGGAACCTGGCCGTCCGTGGCCGCGGCATATTTGAAGCCGGGAGGAACGGCAGTGACGGCAAAAGATCCGGCTTTGCCGTCCGGCGGGTGATTCTTTTCCGGCTCCACTCTCCCGGTTCACACCGCTTTGCGCCGAAAAGACAGCAGACCCGCCGCAAGAAACAGGGCAAAGCTGCCCAGCACAACGATCAGCAGGCTTTCAAGCGGCAGATTGAACGCACCGTAGTCCGCCTGCCCATGCGGAATCATGGCCAGCATCGGCTGTACCCATGGATAATAGGGGCCGTAGGTGGCCGAGTTCGCGATCAGAACATTGGGCAGCGTGAAGCTGACGTTCAGGGCAAGCGGCGCGGCGAAGCTGCTCCACGCTTGGGAAACGGCCAGCTGGAGCGCGGCCAGCGGCAGGCAGGCTGTCCAGCTGGCCGCGCAGGTTCCCAGGAACAGCCCCCATGGAACGGGAGTCCCGATTCCGCGGATTAATCCCGTTCCGATGACCGCGGCTATGAAGAGGGCCTGGGTCGCCGCCAGCAGAACAGCGGCCATCGTGAACTTGGCGAGGTATACGGCGGTCCGGGAGACCGGAAGCGCCAACAGCGCCTTCCAGCCGCCGTCCAGATGCTCGTGGCGGCACAGCATCGCGGTGTACAGCCCGGACAGAACCGGCAGGAACAGCAATGCGTGAAGCGTCGACATGACCGAAAGCAGTATGGTCCAGTCCGGCTTCCCTCCAGCCGGGGAGGAGGCGTACAGTCCGATCAGCACCGCGGCGGCAGGGCTGGCCAGCACAAGCAGCCAAATATAAGAGCCGGACAGCTTCAGCCTTTCGGCTGACAATATTCTCAGGAACATCTTCATGCCGTCAGTTCACATCCTTTCGGGCGAAATGCGCAGCTCCCGGCAGCAATACCAGCAGGGCCAGTGCGAGTCCCGCACCCGCAAAATAAAGTCGGTGCGGACCGGTCCAAGCCAGATACGGCCAGTTAATCGGCAACCATTCCGATAAGGTGGCCGTAAAAGGCGACACAATAGCACAAATCACGCCGATTGAAACCGGCATCGCCTGATTCCGGAAGGCCAGCGACAGCCAGAGCTGAAGGGCAATAAAGGGCATAACGGCGGCGCAGGACAGAAAGCCGATACGCAAAATGCCATAGACCGGAATCGCGGAAGCCCCGAAGCCGAAGAGCAGCCCAAGCGCTGTAACGAAGCCGGAGAGCAGCAGACAGGATACGGCCAGCAGCAGCAGGCACAGCATCAGCTTGGAGGCAAATACCGCTATACGGGAAACCGGCAGCGCCAGAAGCTGCTTCCACGCGCTGGTCTGATGCTCGATATTGGCCATCAGGGAACAGACCAGCGTCCCTCCGAGAAAAAGCGCCATCGGGACGAACAGCGCGGTATTGTCCAGCAGCCCGCCCCATAAGTCTCCCGCATATCTCCGCTTCATATAATCGAAGCGGAGTCCGAAATTGAGAGCCTGCATCGCCGTTAGACCGAGCGGACCCACGAGGATCAGAAGCCAGAGGCCTTTGCCCCGGATTTTCAGCCAATCGGCGGCGAGTATCCGGCCCATCATCGTCCCTCCCCTTCCACAACCTGCAGGAAGAGTTCTTCAAGAGACTGCCGCTGCTCCTCCACCCGGTAGATGGCGTGTCCACGCTCTACGAGAGCCTTGACCAGCAGGGCAACCCGCGCGTCGTCCATCCCGGAGAAGCGGAGCTCGTCTGTGCGCAGCATGCCGTCGTATCCTCTTCGGAAGGCTTCCTCCAAGGCGGCCTCCGGCTCGGACACGACGAGCCGCATCTCTCCCGCCGAGCGCTCCCGGAGCCGGGCGATCGTGTCTTGATAGATCATCCGGCCCTGCCGGATGATGCCGACCGTCCCCGCCATCTGCTCGATTTCGCTCAGCAGATGGCTGGACACGAGCACGGTGATGCCGTGCTCCCGCGGCAGCGACATGATCAGGCTGCGAATCTCCTGAATGCCGGACGGGTCCAGCCCGTTGGTCGGCTCGTCCAGAATGAGCAGCTCGGGGCTGCCGAGCAGCGCGGCGGCGATGCCCAGCCGCTGCTTCATGCCGAGCGAGAAGCCCTTGACCGGACGCTTCTCCTCTCCGGTCAGCGAGACGATATCCAGCACCTCGGCGATACGCCGCTTCGGCGCGCCGAGAATGCGGCGAATCGCCTCCAGATTGTCCACGGCCGACAGATGTCCGTAGTAGGAAGGCGATTCGACAAGCGAGCCGACTCTCCGCAGAATGTCCAGCCTCTCCTTTCGGAGATCCTTGCCGAAGATCTCCACCTGCCCCCCAGACGGCGCAATCAGGCCAAGCAGCATGCGGATCGTCGTCGTCTTGCCCGCGCCGTTCGGCCCGAGAAATCCGTAAATATCCCCCTTGCCGATGCTCAAATTCAGATGGTCGACCGCGGCCCGGCCGCGGTACCTCTTCACCAAATCCGCCGTTTGTATAATGGTTTCCATTTTCTCTCTTCACCTCGGTTAACAGCTTACCGCTCCAAGGTTAAAGAAGACTGCCCGCGAAGTTTAAGTTTTGTTTAAAATCGGATCACCGGTCAGCCGCGATCCTTCGGATATATGCAGACCGAGGTGCCTTCCGGGTCGCTGTCCGCCGTCCAGGCAAGCCCCATCCGGGAGAGCAGCATGTCGACAATGGCCAGTCCGATCCCCGCCCCTTTGGCCGGAGAAGCTTCGCCTAAGCCTTTTCCCCGGTCGCGGATGACGACAGTGCGGACGC
Organism: Paenibacillus rhizophilus; assembly: GCF_003854965.1. Lineage (GTDB taxonomy): Bacteria > Bacillota > Bacilli > Paenibacillales > Paenibacillaceae > Paenibacillus_AQ > Paenibacillus_AQ rhizophilus. The sequence continues at coordinate 215,760 of NZ_RQPI01000007.1, read as the reverse complement.
CGCCACGGTCCTCGGCGGCAACCCCCACATAACCGCCGCCCTTCGCATGGCGCACGACATTCTGGTACAGATTGTCCAGCACGCGCCGGAACCAGATTTCATCGACCTCCCAAACGAGAGGTTCGCCCTCAAGCTCGATGTCAACCTCCATGCCCTCCTTGGTCCATACCGGATACCAGGCGGCGGCGCTTTCCCGCAGCAGCCGCAGAACATCCTGTCTCCCCGGCGAAAGCTTCACCCTGCCACTTGCCAGCAGGTTGTAATTCAGCAGGTTGTCGATCAGCACGCCAAGGTCGGCAATGCGCTCATCCATCAGATTGAGCGATTCCTTGCCCTGCGGGGACAGCGGCTCCTTGCCCACCTGAAACAGGTGGCTCCGCACGACCGTAAGCGGTGTCCGCAGGTCGTGGGACAGATCGGCGATCAGCCGCTTGCGCAGCTCTTCCTCTTCCCGCTCCCGGCGCCGGCTGTCCTTAAGCTCGGCAACCATCGTGTTGAACGCCTCTTCCAGCATGCCGATCTCATCGGGCTTGCCTTTCGGAATCGCTGCCGGAAGGCCGTCCCGCCCGTCCAGAGTCATGGCGGTCTGAAGCCGGAGCAGACGCCCGCGGATTCCGGCGAAGAACAGCCAGGATATGGCGGCAAACGCGAGCAGAACGAGCAGCATCAGTCCGTACAGCGCAAGCGGGACGCTGCCTGTATTCCTCGGCAGAACGGACTTCGGAACGCGCATCGCCATGAACCCTTCGCCCGCATCCGCCCGGTCGCCAATAAAGGCGACGACGGTCAACGGATCGCTGCCCACGCTGTCCTTCATGAAGGCGATGGCCTGTAAAGCTGTCCACCGTGCCGGCACGGCCGCACCAATATCCGTTCCATCCGTTCGGCCCGTTGCACCATTATCCGTTCCACCCGTTGCGCCATTATCCGCGCCGGCTTCGGAGCCGGATTTCTTCTCCGGAGGAAGCGCAAGCCGGGTCATCCCCTCTCCATTCACCCAGAACATGGAAGCATACTGGTAGCGGTCTCCCAGCGCCTTCAGACGAGCTCCGATTTCCCGGTCGGATTTGCCCGCAAGCAGGCGCGCTTCTTTGTGCCACATTTTTTCCAATTCGGCAATGTTGGAATACGGCTTGAAAGCTTTCTTCGTCTCGTCTGCCGTATTTCCCGATGTCCAATGGTAATGGTCCGACAAGGTATAGATGATCAGACTGAGTGGGAAAATCACGGGCAAAAACAGCACGGCAATCACGATAATCAGCAAATACCGCGACAGAAGCGACCGGCGGAAACCCGGATTGCGCCCTCGCGTCCCGTTCCTTCTTATCATGCCTTGATCCTGTATCCGATGCCCCGGACCGTCTCGATAATTTCCGGCGCGGCGGGATCCTTCTCCAGCTTCTCGCGCAAATAACGGATATGGACCATCAGCGTCTTGTCCCCTTCCATATAGGGCTCGCCCCAAACCGCTTCATAGATCTGCTCCTTGGTCATAATCTGGCCGAGGTGACGCAGCAGGTAAAAGAAAATCTGAAATTGCTTGCCGGTAAGCGGTATCTCTTCTCCACTCTCCGTCAGGGCAATCCGGTTCTCCTCTTCATAGACGGTAAGATGCTTCAGTGAGAGCGGCGCCGCCGAAACGCTGCCCGACCGCCGCAGCAGAACTCCAATCCGGGCGGCCAGCTCGTCAGGATGAAACGGCTTGGTCAAATAATCGTCGGCGAACTCCAGACCCTGGAGCTTGTCGTCGATCGACGTTCTCGCCGAGAGCATCAGAATGGGAACGCCCGGGAAACACTTCTTTAACCGCTGTCCGACGGTAAAGCCGTCCAGTCCAGGCAGCATGACGTCCAGAATAGCCAGATGGCAGCCGTCTGCTTCTTCCACGGCCCGCTCTCCCGTCTGCAGCCAGCGGACCGCATAACCGCGGTCCCGCAGGTCCCTGGCGACAGGGCCGGCGATTTGGGGATCGTCCTCGATATACAGCAAAGTGCCGCTCATAACTACAGTTCCTCCTTAAAAAGCTATACCTCAAAAAAGCTATACTGCAAAAAAAACCGGCGGCGGCTCAAGCTCGGGCTTGCCAAAAAAATAACCTTGAGCCAATTCGATGCCGTTATCCAGGCAAAATTGAAATTCCTCTCGCCGCTCTATGCCTTCGGCCAGCACCTTGCCTCCGAAACGGCCCGCTTTTTCCACAACTTCCTTAATGCCGGTTTGTTTATGGGGGTCCTGATCGCACATGCTGATAAGCCCGCGGTCAATTTTCACATAATCCGGCTGAAGGCGCAACATGAATTCAACCGTCGAATAACCCGAACCGACATCATCAAGCGCAACATTCACGCCATGCTCTCGGTATTTCGAAAAAATAGCTGCGAGATGGTCGATATCGCGGATTTTCTCCGTCTCCACCACCTCAAATACGAAGTCTTCCGGACGAAGACCCTGCTGTTGAATCGTTTGAAACGTATTCGTAAGACAATAATTGGGATTATATATGGAGGAGGGGAGAAAGTTGACGAACCGTTTGATTCCTTCAGGCAAATGCCGGGCGCTGGATCCGATGGCAGATATGCGGGCCGCCCGGTCCAGAAAGGAGTGGAGCCCGCTCCGCCTCGCCACTTCAAAAAGGGTATGCGGCTGAAACTCCGGTCCATGCGGCAGCGGGCGCAGCAGAACTCAAATCCGATAATTTGTTCGGTAGAGTCGACGATCGGCTGCATGTAGCTGCAGAACTCTTTATTGGTGATAATGTCGACGAGTGTATGATTGGAAACGCGGGCCTTTAGCTGGGCAAGGGGTACCCAACGCTCAAAAAGACCCGAGATCGCCGCCCTCGTTACGCACACCGCAATCTGCTCCGTTTCTTCCGACTCTTCCAGCAGCTTCATGATGGCCATCAGCTGCTCACGGGAATCATACGGAATTTCATAGCGTGTCTTACGGGTGTCAAGGGTATATCCGGCCGCTTGAATGGCGGAGGCAAGAGCGGGTGATGCGCGCCGAATTTTTACGGTTCCTTCATCTTCAATGGGAGCTAAGAGTAGGCAATCACTGCACTGCATGGATATCCTCCTTATGACCTATATTAATACCAACACTTGTGGTCATTATAACATCTTTCGCTCAGAAGAAGGGAACCTATGGAAAAAAGCGCCCCTTTCGGGACGCTTTCCAATCATGACTGTATATAAAAACAAGGTTTAACTTACTTGCCCGCGGACGCCGTCTGCTTTTCCCAAACCTCGGGTTTCCGGTCTTTTCCGGTATATTCGATACGCGTCGGCGAAAGCTCCAGAATGACGTAATCCGGATCATCCGGTCCCTTGAACCAGCGCTCCAAATCTTTGCTCCATATTTTTTCACGCAGGCTGCTGTCTTTGGTAACGGACGCCTTCGCTTCGATCTCAAGGATATCCTTGCTGCCTCCCGCCTCATAACCCAGCAGCAGAAACACATTCGGGTTGTTTTGCAGCTCTTCCACTTTATGCGTCTTGCGGTCTGTGGCCAAATAGAGGTTAAGCTCCTCATGAAAGACGGCCATATAACGAACCTTCGGCTTGCTGCCGGCTTCGATTGTGGCGAAAGAACCGAATTTGTTGTCATCCAGCGCCTTGATTATACGTTGTTCCAATTCTTTGTTGTCCATGAAATTCCCAATCTCCTTTCTATTCAAGCCAAGAGATACATAAGCTCAGCGGGTCGATACAATATAATGTACCCGGACTCGGCGGAATGAATCCCAAATGGAAGAGATTGACTCCGGAGGCCGCGCCTCCTTTTTCAAGGCAATGCAGACGGTGTAAATACTATTGTCGACTATTGCAAAGTCAGGAGGACTACCATGAACCCACTCTTGGATGACCCCATTCTACATACGGCACTCCTGCAGTTTATTTTTCCCTTCTCCATTAAGCAGGGGCAAGGACCGGAGCTGGAGGAGCGGCTTAAGCGGGACGGATTCACCCCGTTTTTTCTGAATCATAAAGAACTGGAGGACGATTATTACGGAGAAGGCTACTGTGTCTCGCATGAGAATATGGAGCGTTCCTATATGCCTTTCGCCGCCCATGTGCTGTTTCCGCGCGAAGAGGACAAAGATTCGTTTCGCCGCTATTCCCGGGTGAACGGCCTGAATTGCAGGATGGAAATGCCGCAGGGCTCCATTTCCTTTCAGGTGCTCTCGACGGATATGTTCATTTGTCCGTTTCAGCTCGGTTTTATTACTATCCGGACGATGATCGACGAAGAGAGGGTTCCGCTTAGTTTCGCCCTGGAATTTGCCGACCGGTTCCGCTCGCTGGAAAATGTAAAGGAAGCGGACGAGGCGTCGCGCATTTGCTGCGGGGACCGAATGTTCAAGCAGATGGAAGATTTCGTGTTTAAAAATCTGCTGAACGGCCTGGAGGGTTACCTCGATCAATCGGATTTGAACGGGGCTTACTTCGAAACGCTGCCTTTTTTCGTGGATGAGCGCATGATGGTTCAGGCCTTCTACGGGATGGAGGAAGGGGAGGACATCGACTCCAGAACATGCTACCGCGCTTCCCAGCTCGACGGAATGAAAGCGGACGGCCGTCCCTATACGAGCGCGAGCAGCGAAGACTATATCGAGGAATACTGCCGAAGGCACCGGTACGGGCGCTGGGGTCCTAATACTTACTACATGACGAACGAGCAGACCTTCTGCTGCCTGAGCCGCAGCGATTCCGAAACCGCCGTGAAGCTCGCGAATCAGATGTACGGCGAATACTATTACGGCCTGCTGCTCAGCCTTTTTCACAAGATCGTACTGCTGAAGCTGTCCAATGTACACTCGCGGCTGCGGATCGAGCATGATTACGAAGAAATCGAGGATTTGATCTACTATATCAACAAGTTCTCCGCCAAATTTTATTTCCTCGAACTGATCTCGCAGACGCAGGGCCGTGAAATCTTCTTTCAGTTGCGTAAAGTGTACGGCAACGACGAATTATTCGAGGAAGTGAAGCAGACGCTGGCGGACCTGTTCCAGTATCAGGAGACCTTCCAGGCCAAGCGCCGCGATAACCTGCTGATGATTCTGACGGTATTCACGGTCGTAAGCGGTATTTACGGGATGAACCAGGTGATCGAGGATCTGAAGGGAAACATCGACTGGGGCAAAATACTGCAGTATTCCGTGTTCGAATACATCGCTCTGTTTCTGACCTTCTGCGGCATCATCGTCAGCGCCGTTCTGACGCTGCGTGAGCTGTGGAGCGGGATAAAAGGCCGCCGCCGCAAGAAGCTCGAGTAGCCGGCGGGCTGGACAACCCCGGAACCTTGCGTCTATAATTACACCGTAAGCAGCAAGAATACCCGAAACTTCATAGAACCAGGGGTGCTGGAATTACGGCCGGCTGAGAGTGTATCCCGCAAGATACTGACCCTTATACCTGATCTGGATAATGCCAGCGTAGGAAAGGCTTAAGGTGTGGTCTTCCAGGACCGCCGCCGTCATGCATTCCTTCGCGTCCCTAATGTTCAGGGGCGCTTTTTTGGCATTGTTTCTTGGCACCAAGGGGGGTGTGCAAATTTCCGGGTCCGCCGAGCGGCCCCGCGATTTGCGGGTGAGCTTTCATGAAGACGGGAATACCCGCCGCTGCCGGCATTATCCGGGGCGGCAAGACAAAGGAGAGACTACAAAATGGGAGTCAAAAAATGGTTAACGCTGTGCCTGGCCTGCCTGTTCACCCTGGCCGCGGCGGGATGCGGCGGCAATAATTCGGGAGGAAACGCGGGCGGCGCTCAGGGGACCCCCGCTTCCGCTTCGCCGGAGGCATCCGCTTCCGCCCAAAGTTCGCCAAAAGCGGCAGTGCCGGTAAAGGTCGCGCTCGACTGGACGCCGAACACGAATCACACCGGACTGTATGTCGCCAAAGAACTTGGTTTTTACGCGGAAGAGGGCCTTAACGTGGATATTGTACAGCCGGGAGCCGCTGGCGCGGATACGATGGTTACTTCGGGAGAAGCCGCTTTTGGCGTTGGCGCGCAGGACAGCCTGACGCTGGCACGGATTCAGGGCGTTCCGCTCGTGTCCATCGCGGCGATTATCCAGCATAACACGTCCGGCTTCGCCGCTCCGGTCGACCGGGGCATCAAATCGCCGAAGAACTTCGAAGGGAAAACATACGGCGGCTGGGGATCGCCGGTGGAAGAGGCTTCCATGAAGGCCATAATGGACCCGGTGGGCGGCGACGTGAAGAAGGTCAAGCAGGTCACGATCGGCGAGGCCGATTATTTTACAGCCGTCAAACGGGATATTGACTTTGCCTGGATTTTCTACGCCTGGACCGGCATCGAAGCGAAGCTGCGCGGCGAGCCGCTGGATATGCTGTATTTGAAGGATTACGCGCCTCAGCTCGACTATTACACGCCGGTGCTGACGACAAGCGAGAAGGAAATCGCCGAGAACCCCGAGGTGGTAAAAGCCTTTTTAAAGGCGACGTCCAAGGGCTACCAGTACGCGATCGACCATCCGAAGGAGGCTGCGGATATTCTGATCAAGGCGGTTCCCGATCTGGACCCTAAGCTTGTTCAGGCCAGCCAGGAGTGGCTCAGCCCGAAATACAAGGACGACGCCGCTCAGTGGGGCGAGCAGAAGAGCGAAGTATGGAAAAACTATGCCGACTGGATGTACGGGCTGAAGCTTCTGGACAAGCCGCTTGAAGCAGACAAAGCGTTCACGAACGAATTTTTGCCGGACGGGCAGTAAGAGCTTAACAGAGTTAGCTTAACAGAGTTAAGGTCTTGATTCACCGGGTTTACAATTAATCAGATGAAAGGATGATAGTTAATGGCAAGTACGCTGCTGAGCATTCAGGTTATTCCGAAAACGCCGGGAGGCGAAGACGTAATTCCTTATGTGGACAAGGCGATTGAAGTCATTCAGCGTTCCGGTGTGAAGCATCAGGTGAACGCGCTGGAGACGACGATGGAAGGCGAGCTCTCCGACCTGCTGGAAATTGTCAGGGAGATGCAGGAGGCGCTGATCGAAGCGGGCTGCCCCAGCGTCATCTCGCAGGTCAAGATCGCCCATAACCCGGGCGGAATCAGCATGGACAAACTGACGGAGAAATACCGCCCGTGATTTCCAGGTGGAAACAAATCTGGCCGCCCCTTGTGGCGGTCCTCTTGTTTTTGGCGCTATGGCAGGTGTCGGTCACCTGGTTCCATGTGGAAAAATGGATGCTGCCCGCTCCCTCCGACATTTGGCGGGAAGGCATTGCCAGCGCTTCATCCCTTAAAGGGCATACGCTGGCGACGCTGCGGCTGACGCTGATTGGCTTTCCGCTCGGCGTGGCCGTAGGGATTGCCGCCGCCGTGCTGCTGCATATTGTGCCCTGGTCGGCGCGCGCGCTGTACCCGCTGCTGATCTTAAGCCAGAACGTGCCGATTATTGCGCTCGGTCCGCTGCTTGTTATCTGGTTCGGCTTCGGCCAGCTGCCGAAGATTATTCTCATTATGCTTGTGTGCTTCTTCCCCGTGGCGGTCGCGGGCCTGGGCGGACTCGCCCAGACCGACCGCATGATGCTTCAATTTATGAAGATGGCGGGCGCCTCAAGGCGGCAGATCTTCTCCAAGCTGGAGCTGCCTCATGCGCTGCCCTCCCTGTTCTCCGGCATCAAAATATCCGCCGCCTACGCCGTGACGGGCGCCGTGGTGGCGGAGCTGATCGGCGGGAACCAGGGACTCGGCTACTATATGCAGATACAGAAATCGGCGTTTCGCACGGACCGGATGTTCGCCGCCATAATTCTGAGCGTGCTGCTGAGCCTGCTGCTGTTCGCCGCCGTTGTCCTGCTGGAGAAATGGCTGGTCCGCTGGAAGCCGCGGCGGGACGCACAATAACGGGCGCAAGGAAAGAATATGCAGAAAGGGGCGCTAATAAGTGACAAACAAGACCGTTCCGCCATCAAGCGGAGAACCGGTAAAAGAGGAGACGCCGGACGCCGCTTCGCCGGATTCGGGCACCGAAGCCCCCGCGCTGGAGGTCTCCGGCATCTCCAAATCATTCTCCCAGCGCGGGCGGAGCATCCCGGTGCTGGAGCAGGTGTCACTTACGGTGAAGCCGGATGAGTTCGTATCCATCATCGGACCATCGGGCTGCGGCAAGAGCACGCTCTTCCACATCATCGGCGGACTGGTCAAGCCGGATGCGGGCGCCGTGCGGATGAACGGCGCTCCGGTAACCGGGCAGCGGGGCAGCGTCAGCTACATGCCGCAGCAGCCCGCGCTGTTTCCTTGGCGGAGCATCGAGGATAACGTGATTCTTGCCCGCGAGCTGAAGGGCGCGGCGCGAAGCGAAGCTCGCGAGGAAGCCCGGCGCTGGCTCGCGAAGGTTGGACTCGGCGGATTCGAGAAGGCGTATCCGCACATGCTGTCCGGCGGCATGCAGCAGCGCGCCGCCTTCCTGCGCGCGCTGCTGGCGCCCCAGGAGCTGATGCTCCTGGACGAACCGTTCAGCGCGCTCGACGCCCTCACCCGCAGCGAGATGCAGCGCTGGCTGCTGGAGCTGTGGGAGGAGAACCGCCGCTCCGTGCTGTTCATCACACACAGCATTGAAGAGGCGCTGCTGCTCTCCAGCCGCATCTATGTGTTCTCGGGACGGCCGGGGACCATACTGCACACCGTTGATGTGCCTTTTCCCCGGCCGCGCCGGGAGGGAATGACGGAGTATCCCGAATTTTTGCGGCTGAAACGCCAGCTGTCGGGGTGGATGCGTGAGGAACAGGCCAAGAGCGGCCCGCTCCGCTGATCGGCCAGGCCAATCCTTCCCGGGTCCTTCTTGCATAAATTTTCTGGAGTCCCCGCCAAGTAACCGGGTCCGCTTTGAGCCGATTCCTTACTTTTGCGGGGCTGTTTTATATCCAGCCTTTGTCCTCGGCCAGCAGCTCCGCTTTGATCCGGCTCTTGACCTCCAATGACTTTAAGATGACAACTGTCACCTTACAACGGCAAAAAGGGTACGAACCCGGCAATCCCATGCCGAAGCCCGTACCCTCTCTATGGAAATCTCATGCTGCCCGCCTGCCTACTCTGCTGATTCCGCCCTACCTGCGCATAAATCCTTTGCCCTGCAGGAAATCCTTCATATGCAGCCGGATCGGCTCCGCCAGCCGCCCCGCCATGATCGCCGACCACGGGGTATCCTTAGCCCCTCCGGTCCGCTTGCGCAAATAATCGGACATCATGCTGTCGTATTTCTCGACCTGCCGCACGGTCTCTTCGGCATCGTAGCGGTTATGATGCAGCACCGCCGGCAGCGGCAGCCGCGGACGCAGCCCCGGGGTCTGGTCGGGATAGCCGAGGCACATGCCGAACAATGGATAGACCAACTCCGGCAGCCCCAGCCGCTCCGCCGCCTCGGCGATCTTGTTCCTTATCCCGCCGATGTAGACGATGCCAAGCCCCAGCGACTCCGCCGCCACGGCGGCGTTCTGCGCGGCCAGCGCAGTGTCGACGGTGGCGATGATGAAATTCTCCGTCGAGTCCTCGTAGGAGGCCGCGCCGTTTAGATGCGGCTTCGCCGCCTCCCGCAGCCGGTACAGATCGGCGCACCAGACCAGGAAGACCGGGCACTCCGCCACATAGGCCTGGTTCCCGGCAAGCGCCGCAAGCTCCAATTTAAGCGCCGGATCGGTCACCGCAATCACGCTGTATGCCTGCACATTGCTGGATGTTGAGGCCATCTGCGCCGCCCCGATAATGGCGGCAAGCTGTTCTTCACTTACCGGGTCCTGCCGGAACTTACGTACCGAGACATGTCTTCCCAGCAAGGACAGCACCGCGTTGTCAAGGGAGGCCGCTTCGGACTCCCGGATGTTCTTGTTCATTCCCGTCGCTTCCTTTCATGCCGTTTCACTCTTGCATTACAGCTTTCTCGTATTATAACTTTACCCGCTGCAGCCGCAGCGCATTCAGCACGACCGAAACCGAGCTGAACGCCATGGCCGCGCCCGCCAGCCAGGGCGCCAGAAATCCCAGCGCGGCCACCGGAATACCGATCGTATTATAGCCGAGCGCCCAGAACAGATTCTGCTTGATATTGCCCATCGTCCGGCGGCTCATCTTAATCGCGTCCGCGATGGCCTTGAGGTCGCCGCGCATCAGGGTAATATCCGCCGCTTCCATCGCCACGTCGGTCCCGGTTCCGACCGCCATGCCGATATCGGCGGTCGCAAGCGCCGGCGCGTCGTTGATGCCGTCGCCGACCATCGCCACCTTCACGCCGTCGGCCTGAAGCTTCCGCACCGCCTCGGCCTTGCCTTCGGGCAGCACTTCGGCCATCACTCTGTCGATCCCGGCCTCGGCTGCGATGGCCCGGGCCGTCCGCTCGTTGTCGCCGGTGATCATCACGACATCGATCCCCATGTCCCGCAGAGCCGCCACCGCCTCGCGCGAGGTCGGCTTGATCGTATCCGCGACGGCCACGATGCCTTCGCAGACGCCGTCCACCGCGACCAGCATCGCCGTCTTACCCTGCTGCTCCAGTTCATTCATGGCGTCTAACCAGCGCCGTGCATTGACGCCGTTCTCTTCCATCATCCGGCGTGTGCCGACGATGATTTCCCTGCCCTGAACGGTCGCCCGGATACCCCGTCCGGGTACATTGGAGAAGCTTGCGGCTTCGCCTACCGCCAGACCCTTCTCCGCCGCTCCCGATGCCACCGCCTCGGCGAGCGGATGCTCCGACAGCTTCTCCGCCGCCGCCGCAAGCGACAGCAGGCCGTCTGCCGGAGCCAGTTCAGGCGCGCCCTTGAAGTCCGGCGATACAAGCACGTCCGTAAGCACCGGCTTGCCGCTCGTTACGGTGCCCGTCTTGTCGAGCACGACGAGTTGAATGCCCTGCGCGGCTTCCAGATGCTCGCCGCCCTTAAACAAGATGCCGAGCTCTGCAGCCCTGCCGGAGCCGGCCATAATCGAGGTCGGCGTCGCAAGGCCCAGCGCGCAGGGACAGGCGATAACGAGCACGGCGATCCCCTTCTCCAGCGCTTCGGCAAATTGCCCGGGAGCCGCCCACAAGTACCAGATCAGGAACGTCAACGCGGCGATTGCCACCACAATCGGCACGAAGATGCCAGAGATGACATCAGCCACGCGCTGGATCGGTGCCTTGGACCCCTGCGCTTCCTCGACTACGCGGATGATCTGGGCAAGCGCCGTGTCGCGACCCACCTTGCGGGCTTTGATCTTCAGCACGCCGTTCTTGTTCACCGTCGCTCCGATCACGGAGTCGCCCGGCTTCTTCTCCACCGGGATACTCTCGCCCGTCAGCATGGATTCGTCCACGGAAGACAAGCCCTCGATCACTTCGCCGTCGACGGGAATCTTGGTCCCCGGCTTTACGAGTACGATATCCCCGATAACGACTTCCTCCACGGGGACGCTTGTTTCCGCTCCTTCGCGGAACACAAGAGCCGTCTTGGCCTGAAGGCCCATCAGACTGCGGATGGCGTCCGAGGAGCGGCCCTTAGCCAGCGCCTCGAACCATTTTCCGACCAGAATGAGCGTAATCAGCACAGCTCCGGTCTCATAATACATTTCCACCGCATGATCCATGCCGTTCATCCGCAGGGAATCCAGCGTGAGATACAAGCTGTAGAAGTAAGCGGCCGACGTACCCAGCGCTACCAGCACATCCATATTGGCGCTGCCGTTCCGAAGCGCCTTGTAGGCGCCGACATAGAACTGCCAGCCGATAATGAACTGCACCGGGGTCGCCAGAACAAGCTGGAACCATGGATTCATGAGCAGTTCCGGCACGGGAATCCAGGAAGTGAACGAGAAATGTCCGACCATGGCCCAGAGAAGCGGCAGGGACAGCAGAGCCGAGATCATCCACTTACTGCGCTTGCGGCTGATTTCATGCTCCCTTCGGCCCACGGTCTCCTTCCGGTCTTCCTTGAGCGAGGCTTTAAAGCCGATCGAATCGACCTTGGCGACAATCTCCCCGGGAGTAATCATCCCGGGGGTATATTCGACATGCGCTGTTTCCAGCGCAAGGTTAACGTTGATTCCGGCAATGCCCGGCAGCTTGCCAAGCACCTTCTCGATCCGGGCCGAACAGGCCGCGCAGGTCATGCCCGAAATATCGAAGTCCGCCGCTTCCTTCACCGTATCATATCCGAGCGAGCGGATCTTCTCCTCGATCTTCGGCACGCTGACAACTTTGGGATCGAAACCCACGGACGCCTGCTCGAGCGCAAGGTTGACGTTCGCCCGGGAGACGCCCTCCATGCGGCCGATCCCTTTCTCGATTCTCGCCGCGCAGGCGGAGCAGGTCATGCCCGTAATCTGCAAGGTTGCCTGTTCCTCCGCCGGCGCCACCGCAGCTTGTTCCATATGATCACTTCCTCTCATGTACCCATAGGGGGTATACAAACGAATAAAAGAGAAGGCCTGGAACGATCTCGGGGACTTCTTTCCCTGCCGCTCCATGCCTTGGCGTTTGCCGCTTGCGGGTTATTGAACCACGTCGAAACCTTGATCTTCAATCGCTTCCTTGATGGCGTCCAGACTGAGCTTGCTGTCGTCAAAATCGACCGTAACCGTCTTGGATGCCAGATCCGCTTTGGCCGACGCCCCCAAATTGCCTACCGCCGTCTCCACAGAGCTTACGCAATGTCCGCAGGACATTCCCTCCACATTCAATACAACGTTCGTCATTTCCTGATCCTCTCCTTATTTCATTAATCTGCCGACCGTAATCAGCAGTTCGTCAATAACCTCGTGTTCGCCGGCTTCGATTCTCTCGACAATACAGCTCTTCATATGGCCCTCAAGCAGCAGCTTCCCGATGCTGCCAAGCGCCGACTGGACCGCCGCAAGCTGGGTGAGAACATCGTCGCAGTATGTGTCGCGGTCGATCATGCCTTTGATGCCGCGAATTTGCCCCTCTATGCGGTTAAGCCGGGTCGTCAGCCCGTTCTTGAATTCCTGAGTATGATGACTTTTGCGTTCTTCGGAAGAATGGCAATCGCTGCCGCAGGACCGTTCGTAAAGCCCTTCATCGTGTTTCTCATGTGCCGTCATGCATCAGCCTCCTCAACCTCACTTTAATATACCCCCATAGGGTATGTCAAGCCAAATCCATGCGTTTCTCCTTCTTCGCTATTTTTTGTCACATTTCTTCGGAGAATTTTGTTATAGGCAGGAGGATTTCCATATTTAGGGTCGAATATTCCCTCTTATATAAGACTTTTCATCTTCACAATACATAGGTATAGGAGCATACAACATGGTCTACGACGGTATTGTGCTCGGTTTGGTAGCGGGCCTGCTTCGCGGCGGATTCCGTTACGGCCTGACGCAATTCGGCTCTCTGCGCATCAAGGGCGGTCTCTGGTTCCCTCTCCTGCTGCTGCTGCAGTTTGCCGTGTTTGAACTAAATGATCGGTCGTCTGCCTTTGCTTCGTTCAGCGGTATCATTTTTATCGCCGTGTACGTAGCCGGGCTTTACATCCTGTGGTTGAACCGGAGCACTCCGGGCTTCCTGTTTATTTTCGCCGGCGTCTTTCTGAATTTTCTCGTCATGGCCGTCAATGGCGGCAAGATGCCTGTATCGCTGGATGCGGCTAAGGTTCTGGACCCCTATTACGTGCATTTGCTTGAGTCGGGAACCGTTGCTACGAAGCATTTTCTGATGGATTCAGCGACCAGGCTGTCGTTTCTGGGGGACATTATTCCGCTGTCCAAGCCTTATCCGCGCACCCAGGTCATCAGCATCGGCGATATTGTGATGAACGCGGGGATTTTCCTCTATCTTCAGTACATTCTTGTTCCGGACAGACGACGGGATCCAAAAACACAGGAGATGGAAGCCAAGCAGTCTTGACGATCCGTTACCGAAAGGGGTGAGCAATTGTGAAAAAGAAACTGGATGGCGTGTTATATTCGCGCATTATTATCAATACGGTTATCGTTGCTTCCGTAGTTATGGCTTTGACTTCCGGATTCAGACTCATCGGCGGCGGCCGTTGATCCCAAGGCACGAGAGAGGCAGGCTGATGTTCAGCCTGCTTTTTTATCATATTAACAAAGGTAACCGCATTTTCCGACAATATTATGTAGGGAACGAGTTTTCTGTTTCTTTGGAATACGTTTCCATCCCTTATGGGGCGGGAAAGACGGTGCTATTTGACGCTCTGAATTTGCCTGCCGCCATCTATGAAATTTTCGTTAAATCCCTTAAAATAAATGGAGCAATACGACACTTGCGAGAGGAGGATCACCATTGTCAAAGCGGGACACAGCCATTGCCAAGCTGAACCTGGGTCATCTATATGCAGTTGCCATTTGTCTTACTGGACTCGGCCTGTTCACTTTATTTAACCGGGGCGCTTTTATCCATTACACTACCCCTACCTGGGTTTGGGTCTACGCGCTGGCCGGAGCGGCGGTGGTGCTGACGATCTTTACCTTCCAGCTTCCTCCGCAGGGCAACGGATTATCCCTGGACTCCTCCGTTTATCTGGCCTGTATTTTCGTATTCGGCCCCTCGTTCAGCCTGACGGTCCTTCTTGTTGCATCCGCGGTGATTTTCCTGATTGAACGAAAAACCCTCTGGTGGAAGCACCTGATCAACTTTGCGATCTATTCGATCATTAATGCCTCGGCGTCCTACTCCTTTGCGGCGCTGGGCGGCGAACGGGGACCGCTGATGGACAATCATTTGGCGGCGTACGCCGGAGGCATGGCGATCTATTTTATTATGAACACGCTGCTCATCGTCCTGTACTACTATGTCTTCCATAATGAAAATCTGTACGAGACGTTAAAGGGAATGCTCAAGGATACGATTATCGCCTACCTCTGCACCCTCGTGCTGTCGCTTGTGCTGACTATTCTTTTGTATCACAATCATATTTTCGGGCTGGCGCTGTTTCTCTGCCTCAGCATCCTGCTGTCCTATTCCTTCAAGCAAATGTTCACGATGTACCGCGACATCGAAGAGCGGGCGAACCGCGACCCGCGGACGGGCCTGTTCAACCACAGCTATTTCGAGCTGGCGCTGGAAGAGGAAATGCGCAAATCCCGGAGCACAGGTGCCTCCTTGTCGCTGGCCATGATCGATATCGACAATTTCAAGAAATACAACGACCACTTCGGCCATCTCAAGGGCGACGGGCTGATCGTATTTTTGGCGGAATTACTGAAAAAAGAATGCGGCGGCGCCGACATGGTCGTCTCCCGTTACGGCGGAGAAGAGTTCACGCTGCTGATGCCCTCTTACGATACCGACCAGGCTAAAGACTTTCTCGACCGCCTTCGCAAAACGCTGAACAATTCCCGCTTTGACGGCGCGGAGATTTTCCCCCAGGGCTGTCTGTCCTTCTCGGCGGGCATCGCAGGCTACCGTTCCGATATCCACGATAAATCGGAGCTGGTGGAACAGGCCGACCAGGCGCTGTATTACGCCAAGAAGCAGGGCAAGAATATGGTTCATATTTACGGCCACCAGTCGCTGCTTGAGCAGGATATCGATTTCAGCCAGGACGTGCGGGATATCGAACAGCAGCTGAACCTGTTCATGTACAAGGACATGGAGACCTTCAAGCATTCCAAGCGGGTATTCCGCTACGCCATTGACATCAGCGAGCTGCTGCAGCTGGACAGCCTCTCCAAGCGCCAGTTCACGCTGGGTGCGCTGATTCACGATATCGGCAAGCTGGAAATTCCTTGGGGCATTCTGAATAAAAAGGAGAAGCTTACGCCCGAGGAGTGGGAAATGGTGAAATGGCATGTGACCTGGGGCAAGCAGATGGCGATGACCAACGACAAGTTCAAGGATTTGGCCGCCTATATCGAGCTGCACCACGAAAGATACGACGGCAAGGGTTACCCCCGCGGTTTCAAAGGCGAGGAAATTCCGAAGCTGTGCCGGATGCTGACCATTATCGATTCCTTTGATGCCATGACGACGGAACGGCCCTACCAGCCGACCAAATCCGTCGAAGAGGCGATTGTCGAGCTTAGAGCCTGCGCGGGCAGCCAGTTCGATCCGGAGCTTACGGAGTTTTTTATCGGCTACATTGAGTCCAGACAACTTCGCGCCAAAGAGGCAGCGGTATAGCGCTTTGGATGTGCGTTCGCCGCAGTCCCCGGCCCAACGAAATGAATCTTAATGCAAAACCCCGCGGTATGCGGGGTTTTTATTATTAAGCATTGCCCTCCTATTCTAATTTGAATATAATTAATTTCACTAACTTACAGAAAAGGAGTTTCTCACCATGCATTCGAAAGAAAGCAATCTGAAGCTGGTCGTGGTCGGCCTGCTGCTCGGCATTTTGATGACCGCCATGGACAACACGATCGTCGCCGCGGCCATGGGCACCATTGTCGCCGAACTCGGCGGCCTGGACAAAATCGTCTGGGTGACTTCCGCCTATATGGTCATGGTCATGGCCGGCACCCCCATATTCGGCAAGCTGTCCGATATGTACGGCCGCAAACGATTTTTCATGCTCGGGCTAGTGCTGTTCTTGATCGGCTCGGCTCTGTGCGGTACGGCAAGCAGCATTACCCAACTGAGCATTTACCGCGCCATTCAAGGTGTCGGCGGGGGAGCGGTGATGCCGATCGCGTTCACCATCGTCTTTGACATATTCCCTCCGGAGAAGCGCGGCAAAATGACCGGACTGTTCGGCGCCGTCTTCGGCATCTCCAGCGTGCTCGGTCCGCTTCTCGGAGCGTACATCACCGACTACGTCGGCTGGCAGTGGGTCTTCTATATCAATCTCCCCCTTGGCGTAATCGCTTTTGTTATGATCGCCATGTTCTACAAGGAGTCGGTTGCCCACTCCAAGCAGCGGATCGACTGGGGCGGCGCCCTTACGCTGGTCGGAGCGGTTATCTGCCTGATGTTCGCCTTAGAGCTGGGCGGCCAGGAATATGCCTGGAGCTCTGTTTATATCCTCGGCCTGTTTGCGGGCTTTGCGGTCCTGCTGATCGCCTTCCTGCTGATTGAGCGCCGCGTGGCCGAACCCGTCATCACCTTCAGCATGTTTCAAAAAAGACTGTTCGCGACAAGCGCTCTGGCCGGGTTATTCTACGGTTCGGCCTTCATCGTGGCGACCGTCTACATCCCGATTTTCGTGCAGGGCGTATTCGGCGGTTCCGCGACAAATTCCGGCCTTATCCTCATGCCGATGATGGTCGGATCGGTTGCCGGCGCCCAGCTTGGAGGACAGCTCACGGCCCGGACGAGCTTCCGCAATATCATGCTGCTGTCCGCCGTCTGCTTCGTCGCCGGCGTCGCCCTGCTCGGCACCCTGTCGCCGGACATTTCGCGCCTTATGGTCAATATCTTCATGGCCCTGACCGGATTCGGCGTCGGATTCTCCTTCTCGGTGCTCAACATGTCTTCGGTCCATCATTTCGATGTCCGCCAGCGCGGCTCGGCCACATCGGCCATTACCTTCATGCGTTCGCTCGGCATGACGCTCGGCATTACAATCTTCGGCATCATCCAGCGCAATCTGTTCACGGACAAGCTGAGCAGCGCATTCGGGGGCCGCGCCCAGTCATCCGCCTTCGGCGATCCGCGTTCCGCGCTGACGCCGGAAGCGAGAGCGAAAATCCCCGCGCCGGTGCTGGAGAAAATTTCGGCCGCGCTGTCCTCCTCCATCTCGCATACGTTCCTGTGGGCGCTTATTCCGGCGGTGCTTGGACTCGGGGCCGTGCTGCTGATGCCGCATGACCGCCTGTTCAACCGCCAGAAAGCCCCGCAGCCAGTCCTCGACAAGGAGTAATCCCCCATGTCGATGAAGCTGGCTATTCTCGGACTGCTGCTGGAGCGGGACATGCATCCCTATGAAATGATGCTGGTGATGAGAGACCGCGCCATGGATCAGATTACGAAGCTGCAAATGGGCTCCCTGTATTACGCCGTCGACCAGTTAGCCAAGAACGGACAGATTGAGCAGGTTGAAATTATCCGCAGCAGCGACCGGCCGGACAAAACGATATACAGGATCACTGGTCCGGGCAAATTGCTGTTCGAGCAGCTGCTCCTCCAGCAATTTCGCAAGAACGACGCGCTGTATCACCCGATGTATATCGCCCTGGCCTTCTCCCGGCATGTCGATCCGGACAAGATCGCAAGGCTGCTTGAGGAGCGCATCCGGGAGGCCGAGCACCAGGTCAATCTTGCCTATCAGGTCTATGAGGAGCATATTCCTTCCGTCTCCCGGGCGGCGCTGCATCTTATGTACGGCAAATATGAGCACAGCATGACGGAACTGAAATGGTTGAAGCGCCTGTACAGCGATGTGCGGGCGCACAGGCTCGGAGATGTCGGGGAACCGCTGGATCTGAAGGAGTGAAACCGCGTGTTAGTTTGCTGTTTAATCAGAGCCTAAAGCGGTTATTAAGGGACAACTTCCCTTTTAGAAAGCGAGGCGTTCACTAATGGCCGATGACAACACCTCCCCGCAGGGCGAAGCTGCCGCAAAAGGACTGAAAGGCAACCGGCGGGATCATCCCGAGCAGTATCCGACGGACAATCCGAGTCTGTTCGACCTCCATGAGGACGAGCTGCATTCGGACCCGATTCCCGTTGAGGATCTGAAATTGGAAAAGCAGGAGGAGCCGGATAAAGAAGCGACCAAGCACCGCTCCTCCAGTGATAAAAAGTACCACACCGGCTTTTAAAGTTGTACAATATCCTTGATGTCATCAATCACAATGACGGAGGGATCGTATTGAAAACGTTGCCACTAAACAAACGCGGAATCCCCGCAAGCCGGCTGGTCCTGGGCTGTATGGGCCTTGGCGGAGGCTGGGACCGCGAGCCGATTACCGAAGAGCACATCAAGGAAGGACATGAAGCTGTCGAAGCGGCGCTCTCTATCGGCATCAATATGTTTGACCACGCCGATATTTATACTCGCGGCAAAGCGGAAAAGGTATTCGGCGCCGTTCTTAAAGAACGTCCGGAGCTGCGTGAGAGTATCATTCTTCAATCGAAGTGCGGCATCAAGCTGGCGGAACCGGGCGAAAGTTCCAATGTGTTCGATTTTTCCAAGAGCCATATCCTGAGCAGTGTGGATGGTATTCTGTCGCGTCTCGGAGCCGAATATCTCGATATTTTGCTGCTGCACCGGCCCGATCCGCTGATGGACCCCGAAGAGGTGGGTGAAGCCCTCCGCCTTCTGAAGGAATCCGGCAAGGTGCGGCATTTCGGCGTGTCCAATATGAGCGAAGGGCAAATCAAGCTGCTACAGGCATACAGTGACGAGCCATTTGTCGTCAATCAGCTGGAAATGAGCCTGGAGAAAATCTTTTGGCTCGATTCGGTCGTGAGCGTGAACCAGGAGGCCTGGAAAGCCCACGGCATGCCCGAAGGGACGATTGAGCACTGCAGGCTGGAGAATATCCAGCTTCAGGCCTGGGGACCGCTTGCCCAAGGCAAATACAGCGGACGTCCGCTCGGGGATGGAGAACCGGAAACGGTCCGCAGCACCGCCCGCCTTGTCCAAACGCTGGCCGAGGAAAAAGGGACAACTCCCGAGGCTGTCGTCCTTTCCTGGCTGATGACGCATCCTGCCGCGATTCAGCCTGTCATCGGAACGGTAACTCCGAAGCGCATCGCTGCCTGCGAAGGCGCGGACAAGCTGGAGCTTACCCGCAAGGAATGGTATGACCTGTATGTCAGTTCCCGGGGTGTGCGTTTGCCTTGACCCTTCGCGGGCGCAGCGGCGCGGGAATCATCATTTTATAAATTAACGGTTAGTCGGCCGGCAGCTTTCGGATTTCTCGTACAAATCTGGGAAATGCCGGTTTTGCCATGTCTGCGGACGTTTGCTATACTAGTACAAAAAAGCAAGGAGGGGGGCGTAACTCGTCGTGCCAGATAACATAGGACAGCACATTCAGCAGCTC
Source organism: Paenibacillus rhizophilus (assembly GCF_003854965.1). Taxonomy (GTDB): domain Bacteria; phylum Bacillota; class Bacilli; order Paenibacillales; family Paenibacillaceae; genus Paenibacillus_AQ; species Paenibacillus_AQ rhizophilus. The sequence continues at coordinate 195,852 of NZ_RQPI01000007.1, read as the reverse complement.
CGCCTCGAGAAGGGATTATCCTTATCCGAACTCGCAGGCAAGGCGGATGTGGCCAAATCGTACTTAAGCAATGTTGAACGCAACATCCAATCCAACCCCTCTATCCAATTCATCGAAAAAATTGCCGAAGCTCTGGACGTTCCCGTTCACATTCTTCTCTATGGAGAGCTTTCCGATACGCAGGAGGAACCGCTGGATTCGGAATGGTTCAAGCTGGTTCAGGAGGCTATGTCCTCGGGTGTCAGCAAACGCGAGTTCAAGGAGTTTCTGGATTACCAGAAGTGGCGGCTTGATCAAAAGGAACAATAAAACCACAATTTATTCACAAGAAGAAACGCCTGACGGCGTCCCTGCAGGACGCAACTACGTTTCTTGTAGAAATATAAGAATTGCAGGCTCGTAGCTTGAAAATTCTTATATTTACATAAAGAGGCCATGACGCCGCGCCGCCATGGCCTCTCTCACTATGATTTAATAATGTCTTCAGACCCTTACCCTACATAGCCTTCAGTGTCCTGTCATTGAAGAACCGACGAATTTCATCCGCATGAATCCCTTGCTTCTTTGCTTTCAGAAGCAAATATACCCATTCCATATCAAGATCTACCGTCTGCAGTTCTCCGATTTCCCCCTGGTTGGACTTATCCAAAAAATCTCCTCCTAAGATTTTTGTCCCCAGGCAGTCCGGCCGTCGTAGTTTCAAAAAACACCTTAGACCCGAGACTTTGTGCCCCTGCCTTTCAGCAAGTTTACCTTTTACTGGACCCTTGTTTTAAGGATCTGGTTCCGATCTTCATTGTATTGAGGTTGCAAGGATATTATACAAAAGACTTGGCCAAAAGTGTGTCGAATATTGGAAATCTTATAAATTGCGCGGAAGGGAAAATCAAACCGGGATGAAATAATGATCCAAATATAGCAACCGCTTTCATTTATGTATGACCTTGGAAGCTTGTAGTATATAAGGACTATAGATTACACATACCCGTTTTTCAAGTCCCCTAATCATATTTTTTGAATGCCAAAAAATATTTATATAGTTATTTAGGCCCGATAATCAGAATTTATCGCCTCCTGTTCGGTCTGAGCGGCAAAGAGAAGACAAGCATTATTAATCATGCCTTTTTTCGAACGGATTGGACGAAAGGTTGACTTGATTACATATATTGAAAGTAGCACAATAGGATGAAGCAATAACTTTATAATCGGCTAGCATTGTTATAGAATGAAAACGTAATCATTGCAGCTCCTTAAGCCGGCTGTCTTTCGGCGCCCTTTGGAGTTTACCCGTTAGGAGGATGTTTTTATGTCAGCCAATGAGTCCTACAACGAATCCGTTTGGAGCAGGTATTACGGTCCCAATCTGGGTTACATCCAGGAAAAATACGAACAGTTCGCCGGAGATCCTTCTTCCGTCGAAGCCCACTACCGCGAACTCTTCGCCATCTATGGCCCCCCTCCGCTGACATCCGAGGCCGCCAGAACCCCCGGACCTTCGCTGTCCGGAGATACCGACTGGCTCCGAAAAGCGGTCAGAGCCTCCAAGCTGATCGCGAACATCCGCATTTTTGGCCACCTGGCAGCCGATATCGACCCGCTGGAGCCCGACCATGATTCCATGGCCAAATGGCTAAACCCCGAGACTTATGAACTTACGCGCGAGGATTTGCTGGCCCTGCCGGCCTCGCTCCTCTGGGAGAACGCTCCGCAGGATGTGCAGACAGGCTGGGACGCTTATCACCGGATGCGCCAAGCTTATACCAAGACGATCGCCTACGAGTTCGGCCATGTCCACGACGAGCGCGAGCTCCGCTGGCTGAACAACCAGGCCGAATCGGCTACCTCCCCCGCCCCGCTGACGGCGGCGGAGCGCAAAGCTCTGCTGAACCGGCTGATCGAGGTGGAATATTTCGAGACCTTCCTGCACAAGACGTTCGTCGGCCAGAAACGGTTCAGCCTGGAAGGCACCGACGTGCTGGTTCCGATGCTGGACGAGATCGTCCGGGCGGCCGCGCATGACGGCGCGGAACATATCCTGATGGGCATGGCTCACCGGGGCCGTTTGAATGTGCTCGCACATATTTTGGGGAAACCTTACGATATTATTTTCTCCGAATTCCATCACTCTCCGAACAAGGAGCTGTTCCCGTCCGAAGGCTCCATGGGCATCAACTACGGCTGGACCGGAGACGTGAAATACCATCTGGGCGCCGACCGTGCGGTGCACGAAGGCGAGACCGTACGCGCCCGTCTGACGCTCGCTAACAATCCGAGCCATCTGGAGTTCGTCAACCCGGTCGTGGAAGGCTTTACGCGCGCGGCCCAGGAAGACCGCAGTGCTCCGGGGCTGCCTGGGCTGGACACGAACAAGGCCATGGCCGTACTGATGCACGGAGACGCCGCCTTCCCCGGCGAAGGAATTGTGGCCGAGACGCTGAACATCGGCAAGCTTAACGGGTACCAGAATGGCGGAACGATCCACATCATCGTCAATAACCGCATCGGCTTTACAACGGAGAGCGAGGATTCCCGTTCCACGCACTACGCGAGCGATCTTGCCAAAGGCTATGAAATTCCGATCGTTCACGTCAATGCCGACGACCCGGAAGCTTGCATCGCCGCCGTCCGTCTGGCCAGCGCTTACCGCAGTCTGTTCAAAAAAGATTTCCTCATCGATCTTGTCGGCTACCGCAGACACGGACATAATGAAATGGACGACCCGGAAATGACCCAGCCGATTGTTTACGGCAAGGTGAAGAATCACCCTACCGTTTACCGGATTTATGCGCAGCGGCTGGAACACGAGAAGCTCGTCACTCTTGAAGAGGTGGCGAAGATGAGCGGTGAAGCGGAGAACGTGCTTCAGCAGGCTTACGAGCGGATGAAGGAGGGCAAGCAGAAGAACGGCGAAGTCAAAGCTGCGGTCGCCGTGCAGACCGGGGAAAGCCGGACGCCCGCAACCGCCGTGCCGCTGGGCCGACTGCAAAGCATTAACCGCCAGCTTTTGTCCGTTCCGGACGGTTTCAAGGTATATCCGAAGCTGCAGCGCATTTTGCAGCGGCGCAAGGACCTGCTGAATGACGGGGAAAAGGTGGACTGGGCGCTGGCCGAAACGCTCGCCTTCGCCACGATTCTGCAGGACGGGACGCCGATCCGGCTGAGCGGCCAGGACGCGCAGCGCGGCACCTTCTCCCAGCGGCATCTCGTGCTTCATGACAGCGACAGCGGAGCGCTCTTCGCCCCGCTTCACCAGCTTGAGGACGCCCGCGCTTCCTTCGGGGTGTATAACAGCCCGCTGTCGGAAGCTTCGGTGCTCGGCTACGAGTACGGCTACAATGTGTTCGCGCCGGAGACCTTCGTGCTGTGGGAAGCGCAGTACGGCGATTTCGCCAATGCCGCGCAGGTCATTTTCGACCAGTTCATCTCCGCCGGACGGGCCAAATGGACCCAGCGCAGCAATTTAACCATCCTGCTGCCCCATGGCTACGAAGGCCAGGGACCGGAGCATTCCAGCGGCAGAATGGAACGTTATTTGCAGCTGTCGGCCGAGGAGAACTGGACGGTCGCTAACCTGACCAGCGCGGCGCAATACTTCCATCTGCTCCGCCGTCAGGCTTCGCTGTGCGGGCAGGCGGACGCCAGACCGCTCGTCATTATGACGCCGAAGAGCCTGATCCGCAACCCGCGCAGCGCTTCCTCCGGTATGGAGCTGGCATCCAGTCAGTTCGAAGCCGTATTCCCTGAACCGCTGCTTGGACAAAAGCCGGGCGAAGTCAAGCGGCTGGTCGTATGCAGCGGCAAAATCGCCATTGATTTGGAGACCGAGCTGGAAGCGGCCCAGGGCAGAGACTGGTCATGGCTGCACATTTTGCGTCTGGAACAGCTGTATCCGTTCCCCGAGCGCGAGCTGGCCGCCCATCTCAGCTCTTTCGGCTCCCTTCAGGAAATCGTCTGGGTACAGGAAGAGCCGAAGAACATGGGCGCCTGGAGCTACGCCGAGCCGCGGCTGCGCGCCATTGCGCCGGCCCATACCGGCGTCCGGTATATCGGCCGTCCGGAACGCTCAAGCCCGGCGAGCGGATACGCGGACGTCCACAGCTTCGAGCAGCGGAGAATCGTCACTGAGGCCCTGAATTTGAACTCGCAAGCAAAAGCGGCTGTGCCGTCTCCTTCCGAGACGGTGTCACGATAGCAGAAATCCACACTTTGGGGAGGTAGCGGCCTGTGTCTGAAATTAAAGTGCCCGATTTGGGCGAATCCATTACTGAAGGTACAATCTATAAGTGGCATGTAAAAGAAGGCGATACCGTCGGCCAGGGGGACGTGCTGGCCGAGCTGGAAACGGATAAGGTCAACCTGGAAATCAGCGCCGAGGAGGGCGGCGTCATTTCCGCGATTTTGCGGGGAGCCGGGGAGAATGTCGCGGTCGGCGAAGTGATCGGAAGGCTCGGCGGCGGCGCTCCCGCAGGCGGCAAGCCACCGGCTGCGGAGGCTCAGCCGACAGCGCAGCCGCCCGCAGAAACCGCGGCAGCGCAGCCCGCGGCTGCCGCTCCGGCAGCGGCCCCCGAGGGTCAGGCCGCCGAGAACGGCGCCGCGTACCTGGCTTCGCCGGGTGCGCGCAAGCTCGCGCGCGAGCGCGGCATCGACCTCGCCGAGGTCGGCGCGCGCGATCCCATCGGCCGGATTGGCCAGGCCGATGTGAAGGGCCATGGCGCAGCAGCGGTGCCCGCTGCGCCGATCCCGGCCCCGGCCGCGCCGCAGAGCGCGCCGGCCGGCAGCACGCCGCCGCCGGGTAAGGCGGCGGACGGCAAAGAGACAGAGCGCAAGCGCATGTCACGCAGACGGCTGACGATTGCCAGCCGCCTGGTGGAGGCGCAGCATACGGCGGCCATGCTGACCACCTTCAATGAGGTGGACATGACCGCGATTCTGGATATCCGCAAACGCCGCAAGGATACCTTCAAGGAGAAGCATGACATCGGCCTCGGCTTCATGTCCTTCTTCACCAAGGCGGTGGTCGGCGCGCTCAAGGCGTATCCGCTGCTCAATGCGGAAATCGAGGGCGAGGACCTCCTGATCAAGAAATATTACGACATCGGCATTGCCGTATCCGCCAAGGAGGGCCTTGTCGTGCCTGTGGTCCGGGACGCCGACCGGCTCAGCTTCCCGCAAATCGAGCGGCAGATCGCTGAACTTGCGTCCAAAGCCCGCGCCAATACGCTCGCCCTCTCCGACCTTCAGGGCGGCACCTTTACGATTACCAACGGCGGCGTATTCGGGTCCCTCATGTCAACGCCGATCCTGAATGCTCCGCAGGTCGGCATTCTGGGCATGCACAAGATCCAGCTCCGCCCGATCGCCATCGACGAAGAAACGACGGTCAACCGGCCGATGATGTACATCGCCTTGTCCTACGACCACCGGATCGTTGACGGCTCGGAAGCGGTAAGCTTTCTCGTCAAGGTCAAGGAACTGCTGGAGGACCCGGAAGCGCTGCTGCTGGAGGGCTGAACGCGCCAAGCCTTCCGGCTTGGAACTCTTCGTGTCCGAGCCTTTTTTCTGATTAGATGGAAAACCTCCGCCTAATCGCGTGGATTATCGCGCAAATCGTTAAATATACGGCAAAGCTCCAGCTATTTCTCCCGAATTGCTCCTAATAGGCGAATTGGGGACAGGTTAGCTGGAGCTTTTCCCGTTAACTGCACAGTTTCATTAATTTCAAAAGATTTACCTGGAGCTTTTCCCGTTAAAAATCAGGTTACTGTGCCTTCATTTCAAGAACCGCTTGATCTGCTTAAGCCCGTTCTTCCGATTCGGGTACCGGAAAGGCAGATCGAAACGTGTCGTCTGCTTCAGAACGCTCTTGCGGTGCGAGAAGGTGTCAAACCCCGCTTGTCCGTGATACGCTCCCATCCCGCTGTTCCCTACTCCCCCAAACGGCAGATACGGAGACACGATATGATACACGGTGTCATTGATGCATCCGCCGCCGAAGGAAACGCTCTTCAGCACCTCCTCCTGCACACTCTTGCTTTCCGTGAACAAATACAGCGCAAGCGGACCCGGCTGGTTGCGAATTCCGTAAGCCGCCTCGGACAGATGCTGGTATCGCAACACTGGAAGGATGGGCCCGAAGATTTCCTCCTTCATCACGGGATGTTCCCAGCCGATATCCTCCAGGACGGTCGGTTCAATCGTTAGATTTTCCTTGTCCGTTCCTCCGCCAAACAGCGTTGTCCCATTGCCCAGAAACGCCTCAAGCCGGTCAAAATGCCTCCTGCTGACCACTCTCGTATAACCCGGATTCAGCAGAGGCCGTTCCCCGTACAGCTCTTTTACCGCGTCTCTCAATTCACTCAGGAATCGGTCCTTGACGCTTTGATGGACATAGATATAATCGGGCGCAACGCAGGTTTGTCCGGCGTTCATGAATTTCCCCCAGGCAATGCGTTTGGCGGCCAGCTTGAGATTGGCGTCTTCATGGACGATGCAGGGGCTTTTTCCTCCAAGCTCCAAGGTGACCGGTGTCAGATGCCGTGCGGCGGCTTCCATAACGATCTTCCCGACAGGAACGCTCCCGGTAAAAAAGATATAGTCAAACTTCTCCTTCAGCAGCGCCTCGCTTGTTTCGATTCCGCCCTGGATGACGGAAACATACTCTTCCTGAAAGCTTGCACGGATAATCTCTGAGATCGTCTCCGAAGTCCTCGGGGTTAATTCGGACGGCTTCAGGACCGCGCAGTTTCCCGCGGCAATCGCTCCGACCAAAGGAGCCACCGCCAATTGGAACGGATAATTCCAGGGAGCGAGAATCAGGCTGACGCCGTACGGTTCGGAATAAATGAACCCTTTGGTGCCAAAATGAGTGATCGGCGTCTTTACTTTACGCGGCTTGGCCCATGCCCGCAAATGCTTCAGCGTAAATCCGATTTCCTCAAGAACGATTCCGATTTCCGTAGAGTAAGCTTCGAATTCCGATTTGTTCAGATCACTTTTTAAAGCGTTGAGCAGCTGCCTTTCATGCCCTTTTATACCCGCTTTTAGGCGGTGAAGCGCGTCGATCCGATAACTTAGTTCTTTGGTTGCCCCGCTGGTAAAATAAGACTGTTGTTTTTCGATTATCCTTCCATGGCTCTCCATTCTTCAACTATCCTCCGTTTAATGCATATCCGCTGCAAGAAAGGGCCAAGAAGGCGGCTGCGGCTGCATGTTTCGTTCCCTTAAAGCTCTTTGCCGTTTACTTTATCCCGTTCTCTTCCACCCTGTCGAGCCACTCATGCATTAAGGCGTTGAACAGCCCCGGCTGCTCGATTTGCAGATTATGTCCTGCACGGTCCAGGACCGCAAAGGATGTCCTCGTATACTTATCAAATAGGTTTGAGGCATCCTGACCGGGTTTTGATCCTCCCCAGAAACGCTTCGTCCGCCAAGCGGCAGCCGGATAAAATCTCTTCATTATAGCGGTTCCAAGTATATTCATTGAGAACGACTCCAACCGAGCTGAAGTCGTCAAGTTCCTCCATGGATCATTACAAATAGGCTTTCCTTCCCCTAAATCTTCATAATAAAGTTCTGCTTTTCCTGTTGGACAATAAGGCATATGCGCCCCCCTTCCAATTTGATTATTTTACCACTTAACGGATAGTCGCGATGTTATAATGCTCTCTTACGAAAGGCCCGAGCTTGGATTCGGACATGCTAAATCATAACAACAATATATTTAATATCAGTAATTATTTATTGTAAAACGATAAGTTTTGTGTTAAAGTCAAACTAAATTTAATAATAAGTGAGGGGCTTTTTATGGAACGAGGAACAACACTCTTTTTAAATGTAGCTGTTATTCTTATTGGAATCCCAGTTCTTGCTTTGTGCATATTTTTGGTGCCTGAGATAGCGAATTTTGCAGCAGAATTGTATCCTGATTATACGTATATCAAATATCTCGTTTTCATTGATTTGTATGCAGCGGCGTTACCTTTTTACTTTGCTCTGTATCAAGCTTTTAAACTTTTAAGCTACGTTGACAAGAACAAAGCTTTCTCGGAATTATCTGTACGGGCTTTAAAAAATATAAAATATTGCGCAATCACAATCAGTGGCTTGTTTGTGGCAGGCATGCCGCTCTTCTATCTCATGGCGGAGAGAGACGATGCCCCAGGTATCATAGTCATCGGAATGGTCTTGATTTTTGCCTCCATGGTGATTGCCGTTTTTGCTGCTGTTCTCCAAAAGCTTTTAAAAGAGGCTATAGATATAAAATCAGAAAATGATTTGACGGTCTGAGGTGAAAACAATGGCGATTATAATCAATATTGATGTGATGTTGGCTAAAAGAAAAATGAGCGTAACAGAACTTTCGGAGAGGGTTGGAATAACAATGGCTAACCTTTCTATATTGAAAAATGGAAAGGCAAAAGCGGTTCGATTATCCACTTTAGAGGCGATTTGTAAGGCTTTAGAATGTCAGCCTGGAGATATATTAGAATACAAAAGTGACGAAGACAGCACCATTATCGGTTAATGTGAGTTAAATTTTAGAAAAGAGCATACGAAAAGACTGCTCCCTCAGGTCTATGATGACCCGCGGAACAGTCTCTTTACGCTTTTGCCGCCCTTTTCTATTCTTTTCGGAGGTAAAACCATTTTGTTTGGGCAGTCTTGTTGTTTCCGACATCACTCGAAACCTTGCTTAAAGCCTTACTCAAAACTATATGAAGTCACGCCTTTCAGCCGAAGCCGCATGGCAATTGCTTCCTTAAGAAATCTGTTCGTACGCTGTGCGGCCCGGTATCTCCGGATTCCGCTTCCGTTCCTTGCGGGCATTAACCGGCGGCTTCAGCATAACGGCGATCAGGCAGGAAATCAGGCACAGCACGCCAATCGTGACGAAGGTTGGTTTGAATCCGCCCAGGAAAGCGGCGATGAACGAACCGGACAATGCCCCGATGCCGAACCCTTGATAGATGATGCCATAGTTCTTGTTATGGTTCTTCAGGCCGAAGAAGTCGCTGGCAATTGCCGGAAAGACGGTAATATTGCCGCCGAAGCAGAAGGCGATAGCGGCCACGCAGGCGAAGAACAGTCCGAAGTTCAGCTGCGCGAAGCTGAGAGTCAGAGTGGCGACGGCGGTAACAGCCATCGTTACGCCAACCAGCTTCAGGCGGCTCATTTTGTCGGACAGCGCACCGAGGATCAGGCGTCCGGCCGTATTGAAGATGGCGATCATCGCCACCGCATTGGCCGCAGTCTGCACATCCAGACCGGCCAGCTTCACGCCGATGTCTTTTACAATGCCGATCAGATAAAGGCCGCTCATGCAGGCGGTGAAGAAGATGGTAAACAGCAGGTAGGCTTGCTTCGTGCGCAGCATTTCGCCGACCGTGTAATCTTTTTTCTCCAGGGGGGTGAGAAGCGTTGCCGTTTTGGCTGTTCCGGCCGGTGCCGATGAGGCTTCTCTTACAAGCAGCGAACCGATGACGACCATGGCCATAACGATCATGCCCCAGTACAGAAACGCACGGGAGACGCCGACCGATTCGATCAGATGGGCGTTCACATATTTAAAGATTAAGCTGCCCGTTCCGTAAGCGCCGACTGATACTCCCGAGATGAGTCCTTTGCGGTTCGGGAACCATTTGATCAGATTCGACAGCGAAGTGATGTACGCCGTTCCGTCCGCATACCCGGCAACGACTCCCGCCAGCAGGTACAGCATAGGCAGCGAGCTTGCATGCGAGCTGTACATCAGACCGAGGCCAAGCATAACACCCGCCACGGCTGTCAGGCGGCGAAGCCCGATTTTATCCTGAAGCTTGCCCGCGAAGAGTGTCGCGAATGCCAGCGCAAAGCTCGTTATGGAAAAGGTAATGGATACGGAGCTGAGCTGCCAGCCAAACTTGGTTACGAGCGGCTGGTTGAACAAACTCCAGGTATAAATGGTTCCCAGACCCATCTGCATAATAATGGTTCCAAGTACGATTAGAAAACGGTTATTTGCTTTAGTTCCTACCGACATGGTTATTTCCTTCTTTCCTCCGTTATGGCCGCGTTCATGAGCGCCTTTTGCATCTTTATTGTAACTCGCTTGCAAAAATGCGGATTAAATGCGGAACGAAATGACGGAAAGAAGGAATGAACGGCCTCTACAGCCGCATAATCTGCCTGAATTCTTTGACCTTGCTCCGGCTGACCGGCACTTCAAAGTCGAGATCACGCAGGCGGAGCAAATACGTATTGTTAAACCAGGGGATAATTTCCTTGATTTTGGAGAGGTTGACGATAAAAGAACGGTGGCAGCGGAAAAAGCGGTCCTGCGGCAGCCGTCCGTGAAACTCGCTGATGCTGATTCCCATGGAGAACTCTTCGCTTCGCGTAAACACGCTCGTCGTCTTCTCCTGGGCCGAGGCATAGTAAATGTCGTCGGCGTCGACCACGATGATTTTTTCATTCCTCCACAGATTGATCTTGTTGCTGACCGGATTACGCTCCTCTTCGCCGCCGGACTGGCGCGCAAAGGCCGCCTCCAGCTTGCCCAGCATCCCCTTGATCCGTGTTTCGTTATAAGGCTTCAGAATATAGTCGAAAGCCTCGATCTCGAACGCTTCGGCGGCATGCTCCTTATACGCGGTGATGAACACAATATAGGGCTTTACGGAAAATTTGCTGATATTCTGGGCCAGCAGCACACCGTCCACGGAAGGAATATTGATGTCGAGAAACAGCACATCCACTTGCTTGGCCTGCAAATATTTCAGCGCATCCAGCCCGTCGTCGAACTCGGCGGCAATCTCTATGCTGCTGTTCGCTTGAATCAAGTAAGCCAGCTCCTGCCTGGCCAGCTCTTCATCCTCTACGATTATCGCTCTCATCGGTTCTCCTTTTTCACATCAAAAGTAATATCCGTCCCTTTATCCAGCCTTGTAATCGTCAGTCCCTCGCCATAAATCAGCTTCACCCGCTGATGGACATTAAACAGCCCGATCTTATTCTCCGGCATGCTGCCTCCGTAGACCTTCTGGATCGTTTCTTCGCTGATGCCGACACCGGTGTCACGGATGCCGATCCGCACGCTGTCTCCCCGGTCCTTGACCGAAATCGTCACCGTCCCTACGCCCCGACCTTTCAGTATGCCATGTACAATCGCATTTTCCACCAAAGGCTGGATAATCAGGCTCGGGATGCGAACCTCCGTCTCGTCGTCGATATCGTAAAGAACCGTAAGACGTCTTCCGAAGCGCGCTTTCTCGATCTCCACATAATGCCGGACCTGCTGAAGCTCCTTGCGGATATCGATAAAATCGTCCGTGAGCTCCAGATTGTACCGCATATAGCCGGACAGATTGATGATAAGCTCCCGGGCCTTATCAGGGTCGATGCGGATGGAGGAGACGATGGCGTTCAGCGCGTTGAACAGAAAATGGGGATTGATTCGGGTCTGCAGCGCCTTCAGCTCCGCCTTGTTCGCCATCTCCTTGATGTCTTCCACCCTCGAGACCTCCATCAGCGTGGAAATGATCTGGGATAAACCGACGGCCATCGCTTGAAGGGAGTACGTGATTTTGTGGGCTTTCGTATAATATATTTTGAGTGCGCCGGTAACTTCGCCTTTTTCCTTGAGCGGAATGATGATCAGTGACTTGATATTCTGATGATTGTATTCGGTATCGTTATTGCGGATCGTGATTTCCCCGCTGGACAGCGTAATCTTCGTGGCATCGCTGATAATCTCGTTCTTCTCGGCGTAATACTCTTCCCCGATGCCGACGTAAGCGCGAATCCACCGGGTATCTGTAATCGCGACCGCATCTGCTCCGATGTCCTCTTTGATGATCGTGCATATTTTGCGCAGAGACTGCGGATTGATACTGCGAAAATAGGGAAGCGTCTTGTTCGCGATATCAAGGGCCAGCTTGGATTGCCTTGCGGCGATCCGCTCCTTCTCCCCTTCCACACTCTGGACAAGCATGACGATGAGTCCGACGCTGACCTGGCTCATAATCATCGGAAAGGCAATCTTCGACACGATTTCGATGCCGAGCGACGACGGATGGGCCATGACGAGAATCAGTAGCATCGTCAGCGCTTCGCAGCCCATCCCCGCCAGAATCCCGGCCTGCCAGCGGCGCTCAGCGGACGTGTGACGGTAGATGATTCCCGAAACGACACCGGTCGCGATGCTGGTAATCAGACAGGGCACCGAGGTGACGCCGCCGATATCGATCAGAAACCGGTGAACGCCGGAAATAATACCGGTAATCAGCCCCACCCAAGGACCGAACAGAATGCCGCCCGCCATGATGGCTACAATTCGCACATTGACGAGAGAGCCTTCCACCTTAATTCCGCTGTACGTGCTGAATATGGCGAACAGGCTGAAAATGACGGTTGGAATGAACAGCTCCTGCGGAGCGTAGGCCCCTTTTTGAAAAATCTCCTTAAACCGCGGCACCCGGGTCAATACAAATAAAGTCATAAGCAGCAGCGCCGCGCGTTCCAACAGCTGCAGCAGAATGACGAACGTATACTGCATCGCTTTCTTGCCCCCATAATTAAAATAAATCGGTAATATATCGGTCATTATAGGCTGATGTCCCGTCATTTGTCCAACTAAGAACCTTCTCGGATTTGAAAATAGGCGCCCGGAAATGGAACCCGCAGCGCCCGCCGTACTCCTATAATTCATCCTCCGGCCTCAGCCCTCAGGCCCGTTTACACAGCCAGATCGATGCCGATGACGCCAACCTTCTCTCCCTGTCTCCCCGAATGGAAACAATCGGCTTTCCTTCAAACTTGCTGCCGCATCAAACCGCTCAGGCCCGATCCAGCATGCCCCGCGCGATCCAGACGCCCGCCGCGCCCGCCTGGGCCAGTCCGCGCGTGATGCCTGCTCCGTCCCCGCCGCAGTAGAGGCCGGAAATTTCCGTCTCGAACGTCTCAGACAGCTTCGGACGGGCTGAATAAAATTTGGCTTCCACTCCGTAAAAGAGCGTATGCTCGGAGGCGATGCCCGGCGTTACCTTTTCCAGCGCCTCCACCATTTCAATGAGACTCTTCATTGTATTGTACGGGAGCACAAGTCCAAGATCGCCCGGCACCGCCTCTTTAAGCGTGGGCTCGACGAAGCCTTCGGCGATTCTCGTCCCGGTGGAGCGGCGTCCCCGCAAAATATCGCCGTACTTCTGCACGATGACTCCGCCGCTCGACAGATCGTTCGCCCGCTCGCATATCTCGCGCGCATATTCATTAGGCTTGTCGAACGGCTCGGTAAATTTATGGGAGACGAGCAGGGCAAAGTTCGTGTTGGAGGAACCGAGCGCAGGGTCCTTATACGAGTGTCCGTTCGCCGCCATGACCCCGCTGTGGTTCTCCACGACGACATGTCCGGAAGGATTGCTGCAGAACGTGCGGACACGGGTACCGACCGAAGTATTAAAAATGAATTTGCCTTCATAAAGATGCTCATTGATCTCCTGCATAACGACATCCGAGGTCTCCACCCGGACGCCGACGTCCACCTGATTGTTGTACATTTTGAGCCGGTGTCTTTTCAGCACATCCGTGAGCCAGGCGGAACCGTCGCGTCCCGGAGCGACCATGGCAAGTTCCGTCTCGTAAGTCTCCCCGTTCTTCAGCGTAACGCCCGTCACCCGGTGAGCGCCGTTCTCGCTGACCGTCTCGATGTCCTGCACCTCCGTCTTGAACATCATGTCAATGCGGGTGCTCAAATATTCGTAAATCGACTTCAGGATCTCCAGGTTCTGCTCTGTCCCCAGATGGCGCACCTGCGCCCGCAGCAGCTTGAGTCCGGCCGCGTAGCCGCGCTGCTCGATGCGCCGGATCGGGTCGGTCGTAGGATCGGTGATCATCTCCGTCGCTCCGTGCTCCAGGTTGATGGAATCAACATAGCGGATCAGATCCAGCACCCTGGAGGGCGGCAAATAATCCGTCATCCAGCCGCCGAATTCGGTCGTAATGTTGAATTTTCCGTCGCTGTACGCCCCCGCCCCTCCGAAGCCTGCGGTAACCGAACAGGCCGGCAGACATCCGGCAAACTCCTTGCGGCCGGCAGCCGGCGGACAGAACTGAATTTTTCCCTCCAGAATCGGACATCTCCGCTTATAAATATCATGTCCTTTGTCTATCAGCAACACTTTCCAGTGCGGGGCTTTCCGGGTCAGCTCATAACAGGCAAAAATACCGGCAGGACCGGCACCGACGACGATTACATCATATTTAATCATCTGTTCCTCCAATAAACGAATTTATTATGCGAAGTAAGGGCGGCACAACAAAAAACCCGGCCGGTATCAGGGTAAGCCAAAGGCACCCATCCGTAGCCAGGAATTTACGGTTCCCTGTAGAGACCCCCAAACCTTATCTTTGAGGATATACGAACAGCAAGTACGCGTTCACGCGAAAGTATGATTTTACATCTGCAATAAAAAATATTTTTGAACCACTAGAATCTTAACGAAAATAGACGAATATGTCAATGAAGATATACATGATTATTCGTGTTTTTTGAATGAAACCGAATGTTTATTTGGATGATTACGTGAGATTTTGTACAAAATCCGAACATTCCAACCCTTCCATCATAGGGGAGGAAAAAAGGGGGTTCTTGTCGAATATATACACATCGCTACTGGAAATGAGGAACACCTTATGCTCAATCCTTCGCATACTCCTCGCCAATTGAACTGGAACCGTGTGCTGCTGAATGCCTTCTGGATTGGGCTGCTTGTCCATACATCCAGCCGAATGTTCAATTCCCTCATCCTTCTTCCTGATTTGATTATTTTGGGAGTCGTTATTCTGCTTGAGGGCATTCACAAATGGAGGCCGAAATTATGCGAAGTCTCCATCATGGTTGGAAGCTATGTAATTTCTTTATTTATCACCATACTCATTCCATCCAATATTCAGGCATCGCTCCTTATTATGCTGTTTCCGCTTCTCGTTTCCATGATATATCTGAAGAACTCCTATCTGATCGCCTCGACGGCATTCAGTTTATTTTATATGATAGTGCAGCTGAGTCTGCCGTCCGTTCATAACCATATCGTGTGGTCTGAAAGTATTCTGATTTCCATTATTTTTGCGGCAACCGCACTGACGGGATTTGCGGTTATCCGCCGGGGACAGGATTTGATCCGCTCGCTGGAAAACTCGGAGAAATCAGAGCAGGATTTGCGCATCCAAAATATCATCATGGACCGCCTGTCCAAAATCGATGCTCTGACGGATCTGTACAACCATAAAACCTTTCACGAATATTTCAGTTGGCTGATCGATCATCAGCAGTCGAATCGGTTCCTGATGCAGCTGGCCATACTTGATATCGACAATTTCAAAAAGGTAAACGATACCTATGGGCACGGGGTGGGAGATATTGCGCTCAGGCAGGTCGCGGCGACGGTGCTGGAGCATATCGGCGCCGATGATTTCGCCGCCCGCTACGGAGGCGAGGAATTTGTCATTATACTGACCGCCAAACCGCTTGAGGCCTCCTATGAAATCATAGAGCGGGTCCGGAAGGGCATCGCCAATCTGCCGATTCCCGAAATGGAGGGGAAATCGGTAACGGTGAGCATCGGCATGCATGATTTCCAGGGCGCCGAATCCAAAAACCATGTGTTCCAGAAGGCGGACGATGCTCTGTACGAAGCTAAGAAGACGGGCAAGAATAAAACAGTCATTTTATAGATTGAGACATTAAACCGCGAAAAGGAATGTCCCATTCAACTTCCGGCTGAATCGGCATCCCTTTTTTAAAATATCAGAAAGTATAAGCTTCGCGCTTATCCTTAACCTGATATTTTTACGAGAAACGGATGCCTTCCTCTTCCAGAGGACGGCGAAGCCGTTTCTTCTTATGTACAGCATTTATTGACGGCCTATGGCGCTTGCGGCATCCCGGAAAATTGCCGGTCTCTTAAACCATGTCATGCCCATAGCGCTTAAGCAGATCCTGCGTATTCCGCTGTGACAGCGGTTTGCTGATCAGATAACCCTGTACCTTGTCGCATCCGGTCTTCTTAAGAAAGGCAAGCTGGCTGCGGTCCTCTACGCCTTCCGCCACTACTTCCAGCCCCATCTCATGGCCCAGCGACACCATCGTCTTGATAAACGACTGACTGTACGAATTTTCCGACAGCGGGTCGATAAAGGCCTTGTCTATTTTGAGAGTGGAGATTGGCAGCTGCTGTAGGTAGCTAAGCGATGAATAGCCGGTTCCAAAATCGTCCAGCGCGATTCGAATCCCCTTTGATTGCAAGTACTCCAGCTTGTCGACAATCCGTTCGAACGACTCCATGAAGACCGACTCCGTAATCTCCAGCTCCAGGCATTTCGGAGAGATTCCGGTTTCGGTCAGGATGCCCAGCACGGAAGGAATAAAATTATCCTGCAGCAGCTGAATAACCGAAATATTGACCGCAATTCTGTAATCATTATATCGCTGCCGGCATAGCCCGGCCATGAAATGACAGGCCTGCCGGAGTACCCATTCGCCGATGGGGATGATCAGCCGGGAATCCTCGGCGATCTTGATGAACGACAGGGGCGAGACGAAGCCAAGGTCGGGGCTGTTCCAGCGAATCAGTGCCTCAAAGCCGGAAATGTCTCCTGTCAGAAGGTTGACCTGCGGCTGGTAGAACAGTTCAAACTCCTCATTGTCCAGCGCGCTGCGCAAATGCTTCTCGATCATCATTCGTTCTTTGAACTCGGTATGCATCGATTTGTCGTATACGACAAAAATGCCCTTGCCCGCTTCCTTGGCTCGATACATTGCCACATCGGCATTTTTGAGAATCTCCTCCGTCGTAGTTCCGTCTGCCGGGTAGAAGGAGATTCCAATGCTGACCGAAATATAAACGCTGCTCTCGCCGATCTGGAACGGTATCTTGAACTCCTGGAACAGCCTCTCCGCCAGCGCCAGCACTTCCTCGCGGTCTTTGATATCTTTAATAAAGACGACAAATTCATCTCCGCCCAGCCTGGAAAGCATGCTGCCTTCACGGACAATGGACGACTGCAATTTTTCGCTTACCTGGCGAATAAGAATATCGCCAAATTTATGGCCCATCGTATCATTGATGTATTTGAAATTGTCCGTATCCACGAACAACAGCGCAGCGCTGCCGCCGGGAAGCTGGAAGTATTCCTCCATCGTCTCCAGCAGACAAAGACGGTTGGGCAAATGGCTCAAAGAATCATAATAGGCGAGATGGTGCATTTTTTTCTGATTCTCCAGCAGGGTGCCGTACTGATCCACAAGCTCCTGCTGCGTCGCCGCAAGCTGCTCATAGGTTGCTTCAAGTTCCTGGTAGCTGCCGCTAAGCTTCAGCTCCATTTGTTTCCGGTTGGTTACGTCGATCAGGGAGCCAAGAAACATCGGCACTTCTTGGTTACGGTCAACGAGAGCCTTGCCTCTGACTTCAAACCAGAAGTATCGCCCATCCTTGGTTCGCATCCGGTATTCACTTTCATACACCGGCGTCAGGCCCGCCAAATGCTCGTCGCGCGCCTTTCTTGAGCGCTCCCGGTCATCGGGATGAACCAAACTTAACACCGTTTCAACGGACATATCAAGTTCCCCCGGTTCATAACCCATAACTTCATACCAGCGCTCCGATACCCAGTTGCTCTGATTCCCGTAATTGTATTCCCACAAAAAGGCGCCGGAGGCTTCCACCGCCAGGCGGAATCTTTGCTCGCTGAAACTCAGCTTCTCGTTCTGGTCCTGCAATTCCTCTTTAGCGGCTGCCAGTTCCAAGTGAGTGGCTTCCAGCTTCCCATAGCTCGACTCAAGCTTCCTCTCATTCCGTTTAAACTCGTTGATATCAATGCCAATCAATACAAAAGCGTCAGAGGCCCCGCTGCCGAGGCCTTTGATCAGCATCGTCCGAAACGTAAAGTATCTTCCCTCCGAGACTCCGTTCGGAATCTGAAATTCCACATTGCCGTCAAAATCATATCCGATCGCCCGGTACAGCAGTTCTTTCAGCCTGGCTACGCCGGCTACCTTCGCCTCCACATCATCCAGACTCTTGCCGACAATCTCCTGTTCACTCAGGCCGGTAACGCGCTCGCCGTACTTGTTCAAGCGCAGCACCGTTTTGTCCTCCTGCACCGCCCAGACCAGAATGCCCGTATGCTCGATTACATCCTCGAAAAACTGCTGCTCGGCGCGAATAATCCGGCGCAAATGTCTAATATACATTCTAAGAAGGAAGGCGGCGACGGCCAGCAAGCAGCAGCCGATGGCAATGCCCGAAATCGTCCTCAAGCGCATACTTTTAGCGTAATCTTCCGAATGATTGAAAAAATACTGCTCAATATCAAAGCCGGTCAAATATCCATTCAGTATGTATTTATAGGGGGGATAATCCAGTTCCGCTTTATATGCGACTTCTTTTCTTGCAGCGTGAGCGGCACCCGGCAAAAGCAGGAGCAGAATAAAGAAAAACAGGACGATGACTTTGCACCGCTTCATCGCTAACTTCTCCTTTGGGTTATTTTCCAAAAACAGCATTATGCTAAGCATACAATAGCTTGGTTCGACAATTATCAGGGGAATTCCTGCTTCCCCCGGTAAATAATGCAATTTAAATGTGTAATTATGTCTTTCAAAGCCTTTCTTTCATTTCAATACATCCCTTTCTTTGTCACCTTGCTTAAAATTGTAACATTTAAAAGTGATATAATTCACTTTTTATATTGATTTTTAGACGTAGAATGTGGATAATAACAATATCGGTTTCAGTGATAATGATTATCATTATTGAAACATATCTATAATATTGATTTAAAGGAGACTGAACGCTTATGAACACGGCCACTACCCGGACGTCGCTGAAGGTTGATGATTACCTGGATTTGCTTAGTCTTGCCGTCAAAGTAGGAGATTTGAAATGGCAAAAAGAGATTAAATGCCGCCTGCAGTTCATAGCCTGCAGAAATTGCAAGAGCTGCTGATCTTCCTTACTATTGGATAATAGCCGCATTCCGGTTTGCCGGAATGGCGGCTTTTTGGCTTTTCAGGGCCCCGTCTCGTGACTGTGCGTATCTCTGGCGGCCAAAAAGTTTAATATATAGTAGTAACGTCGACTCAGGTAAATCCAGCCTTAACGATTGGAGCGTGCCAGCTTGAAAAAATACGTATGGATTTTGTTGATCGGCCTGTTGTGGCTGCCCGGCATCTGCGCGGCCGCCGAAATACCCGCGCGGACGGGAAACGTAACCGACCAGGCCGGACTGCTGACGGCTGACCAAGCCGCGCAAATCTCCCGGGAAGCGGACGCAAGCGATTATAAGCTGTATGTGCTTACGGTCGATTCACTGGACCGCGAGCCGTCTTCCGACTACGCTTCCGAGGCTTATGATTATTGGCGGCTGTCCTCCCGCGATCTTCTGCTGCTCATTTCGTCCGGCGATCAGCAGGTGGAGCTAAGCTTCGTCAACCCCGGACTTCAGGCCTCCTTCGATTCCTGGTCGCGCGGCGAAGGAGGAGGCGCGGGCAGCGCCGCAATCCAGCATGCGTTGGATGTTTATTTTATCCCTTATGCCAGAAACGGCGATTTTGCCGGAGGTATCCAATCCTTGATCGGCGCCGTAAATTCGATTGGGACCGGACAAGGAGCGGGCGGTTCCTCGGCAGCCCGTGCGATTCCACTCGGAACGACGGTTGCGGCCCTGCTTGCCGCTGCCCTGCTGACCGTTCTGGCATACGTGACGGTCGCCGGCACGCGGCTGCGGAAGCAGCTGTCCGGGCAGAGGGAACAGATTTCCGGTCTCTTGGTACGCGCCAACCGGGCGCTCGAATCTTTAAAGCCGTTCCAGGGCATTGTGCAGGGCAAGACCGGCGAGATGGCGGAGGGTATATCCTCGCGGTTGTCGGATGCCCTTGTACAGCTGTCGGCTTTGAATACGGACAATCAAGGCGCTATGCCCGCCTTCTGGCGGCTATCGTCATTAAAGTCGGCAATCGGCTCGCTGCGGGAGAAGGAAGCCGCCTTTTGCTCCGCCCTGGAAAACGAAGAGAAGCAGATCAGCGTGATCAGCGAGGCCGACCGCAACGTCAAACAGAAGATTAACGAACTGAAGAAGGATGTTCCGGAACTGGGCGGAATGCTTCAGGAGGCGGTCAAGGAAACGGGCTTTGCTCTTCAGGAGATCGGCGAGGATCTGAAAGAGCTGTCGGAGGAGACGGATAAAGCCGATCAGTTGGAGCTGTTCGATCCGGTAGCGGCCGAGCAGATTACCGGGGCCGCTCAGGAAAAGCAGGAACAAATTGAAAAGGACCTGCAGGATCTGGACATTTACAGGGACAAGCTAAGCCGGTTCCCTGAGCGGCTGTCCGCCGCCCGGTCCCAAATCGCGGAGCTTATCAAGCGGAATTCGCTGCAAAATATGAAGGTCAGGCCCTATGACAATCTCGAACAGGCCGCCGCGCAGGCCCAGGCCATGGAAGCTCCGCTGCGCGGCGGAGATATGGACGAAGTGCGCAAAATCTCTTCCGCGCTGGACGCGCTTATGGAGGATGCCGTGGCCATGACGGAACGCCAAGCCCGGCTGCGGGAAAGCAATGGCAAGGATCTTGAGACGATCCGCGGCGGCTGGGATATGCTCCGCCGGCGCCAAAGCGAGCTGCAAAGCCGGATCTCGGAGGCCGGCCGGCGCTTTGACGCGCGGCATACCGCTTCCGCCGAGGCCGCGCTGGATGAGTGGAGCAGACGCCTTGGCGAAGCGGAAGGCGAGGTGCCGCAAATCGAAGCCTGGACCGGCGACGAGCGCGGAGAATACGAGCAGGCCCGCGAAGCCCTGGACCGGCTGCTCGCTCTTCAGGAGGAAGCCGGCCGCAGGCTGGGCGGCGCGGCGAATGGACTTGCTGCGCTGGATGACCGGCTGAACAAGGTGAATGCCGTGTTCCGGGAGGGGCAAAGCCAAATCGAATCGGCGCAGATGCTTCTCCGGAGCCGGGGGTTGTCCTACCGCGGCGGACTCCAGCTCTCCGCGCTGCCGGAATACCAGGAGCTGCAAAGCGGACTCGCCGCAGCCCCCTATAATCTCGATGATCTGGAAGCATCGGCCCGGAGTTACAGCGCGCAAATCTCCTCCTTCGTGGAGGAGGCGAACCGGCTTATCCGCCAGCGCGAAGAAGAGGAGCGCCTCGCCCAGCTGGCTATGCTGCGGGAGCAGCAGCGCAGACAGGGCCGCCCGCCGGGATCGCCGCCATTTGGCGGCGGATTGGGAGGCGGCGGCTTCGGCGGTGGCGGCGGGCGCGGCGGTGGTGGACGCTCCTCGGGAGGCTCCTCCTGGGGAGGCGGCGGAAAGTCGGGGGGCGGCTCGAAATGGTAGACCGCCCTCCAAAGCTCAAGGCGCCAACAGACCTTTCGCGTCTGGTGGCGCCTTTTTTTCCATTCCGGCAAATGGCTTGATCGGTCTCATCGCAATTCCATACCGCGCAGAGCCCTTTACTTTTACGTCATCCGTCTCCCTGCATCGTTTCGATAAATCTCTTAAATGAAGCGGCTAACCAGCGGTCTTTGCGGTAGATCAGCTGAATGCAGAAGCCTTTGCCGCCGTCTTCAGACACTGGAGTCGCCTTAAGCTCTCCCCGGCCCAATTCATCCAAGACCGTATAGCCCGGCAGAAAAGCGATCCCCCATTCATGCTTAACAGCCTGCTTGATACCCTCCAGATTCCCGAATTCCAACTCCACTCTCGGCGCAATCCCCAAACCTCTCATTTCCTGCAGCAGATGATTCCGGTATGTGCATGTATCCTCGGTCAGAACGAGCGGCTCGGTGGCAAGCATGGATATCTCTATCGATTCGCGATACGCCAGCGGGTGCCCGGGATAGACGATTACGAACAATTCTTCCTGCTGCAAGGACAGGACCTGAAGGTCATCCGATGCGTAGGGCTTATCAAAAATCAGGCCGAAATCGGCGGATTTGTTCCGCACACCAGCGATAATGTCACTTTCAGAGCCAGGCAGGACGCGCAGCCGGATATCCGGGTGCTGCTTACGGTAACGATGCAGCCGGTGCGGCAAAAAATAGGCAGCAAGCGTCTCGATGGAACCGATCGTCAGCTCCCCCGCCTGTCCTTCGGAGATAATCTCCTTCGCCTCTTCGCTCAGCGCCAGCATTTGGCGGGCGTAACGGAGCAGCGTTTTGCCGGCAAAAGTCGGCGTCATCCCCTTGCCCGAACGCTCCAGCAGCTTCGCCCCGTACATCTCCTCCAGCTTGGTGATCTGGGCCGTTACGCTGGATTGCGCATACCCAAGTTGTTCCGCCGCTCTGGTATAACTGCCGCTTAGGACGACCTCGCAAAACGTACGCAGATAAGTAAGTTCCATCCCGTTATCCTCCGGTTGTACTATCATTCATTTCGATAGTTGTTATCTAATACTATAGATAACAGCAATGATTCATTCAAGCTAAAATGGAGGAAAGAGCCATCAGTAGACTTTAAGGAGGATGTAAGCATGAAGATCCAACCGAAATCACAGGTGTTGTCCGTTCCGCCCGCTTCCCCGGCCGAAGCCGCAGCCTATTTCGCCGCAAAGGGAAGGTTCGAAACCGATGTGGCCGACGTCGCCTATGATCTGCGTGAAGGGTTGCTGAATTTTGTTCTGGTTGATGTCCGCGATGCCCGTTCCTATGAAGAGGCGCATCTGCCCGGCGCCGTCTCTCTGCCCTCCGGATATCTTGGCCGCAGCGGTGCTCCGGAGCTGCCGCGGGACCGGGCGCTGGTTGTGTACTGCTGGGGTCCGGCCTGCAACGGAGCGACCAAAGCCGCCGCCCGGCTGGCCGCGCAGGGCTACCAGGTCAAAGAAATGCTCGGCGGCATCGAATATTGGCGGCGGGAAGGCGGACCGCTGGAAGGGACTCTTCGCGAGGAAGCGCCGCTTTACTGGCAAATGCCGCCGATGCCGCCGCAAGACGGAGAGTGAAGAAAGACCTCCGATCCTGCCTAGTGCAGAATGGAGGTCTTTCTTTGCCTTTGAATGGACTGCGTCGCAAATCCGGTCCACCGCCGTTTAATGGCTGTCCTGATCCAGGAAAGGCTTGTTCACATAGTAGTACATGACGCCCATCAGCACCCCGCCGCCGATCAAATTGCCAAAGGTAACCGGAACCAGGTTATGCACAACACCGCCCCACGAGATGGTTCCGGGGTGGTTCAGCACAAGCGCGATCGCGAAGGTGCACATATTGGCAATGCTATGTTCATAGCCCGAAATGAAGAAACAGAATACGAACAGCACCATACAGAACAGTTTGGCGCCGTCGGCTTTGAGCGACATCGGCACAAAGAAAGCCAGACAGACGAGCCAGTTACAAAGAATCGCCCGCCAGAACAGCTGCGCAGCCGGGGCTGCCATTTTATGCTCAACGACATTCAGCAAAAAGCCGTTTACATTCGCATCATAGAATAAACCCGTCAAATAAATGAGCAGGGCGAATGCCGTTGCGCCCAAAATGTTTCCGATATAGCTCCACACCCACATCCGCGCGACATCCGTCCACCGCATTTTCTTGCGCAGCGCCGCATAGGTGTAATAGAACGTATCACCCGTAAACAGGTCGCCGCCGCCGTAGGAAATGAGGATGATGGCTGCTCCGAAAGTAATAGCGGCCATCGGATAGGTCATCGGAGAATGCTCCATGTAAAAAAAGTTGCCGGTTTTGAAGGCCACGATAACGCCGAATCCGATAAACATACTGGCCAGCATGGCGCGGGCAATGTAGCGGAATATACTGTTTCGGTAAACTTTTTGCTTCTTCAGCGCCAATTGCTCGACTTTCAACAGTGCTTCGTTTTCCATAGATCCTCCGTGGGTTGTCGTATTTTCAGCAGCCTCGGGATAATACGAGCTGTGGCTTATTATACCCAATAAACCGCAAGAAAACGCTTGAAACAACAAACCCCGGAGATTGCCGGATCATCCCTTGGGTCAGGAATCGTCGTCGTTCAATTCGGCGATCCCTTCCGCCTTCTCGCTGCTGGCCACCACAAGAAGCACGAGAATCAGGCAGCCCAGGATCACGTTAACTCCCCCTTCCCACATTGCCGCGCCTTGTCGCAATGTATGTGCGGGGGAGGGGGATTATGAGTACAGCACAGCAAAAAGACCTGCCGGATAAACGGACAGGTCACGCGTCTGCATATATAGAACAATTAGTCCTAATTCAAAAAGCTGCTCAGCTCATTATCCGCCGCGCCCTGTTTCAGCGCCTGGGGACGGCCCGCCTCATTCTGGCCCAAGCGGTTGCCAAGCTGCGTATTGATCGCTGTCATTTTGTTCGTATAATCCTGGCAGCTCTCGATGATCCGGCGGTTGGACTGCTCCGACGTATCGAGGGCGGACATCAGATCGCCGATTGCCTGATTGACGGCCTCCATGGACATGGACGGCTTGGCCAGCAGCTCGCTCGTCTTCTCCGTCGTTGTGCGCAGCAGCCGCGCATTTTCCTTGAACTGGTCTTCAATCGTCTTGTTCGTCGCCTCCACGGCGGAGATGACATTTTCCTGATCAGCCAGAGACATCGCAATCATCGCGGACACGGTAATCAGGTTGGACGTTTTGTCGATCGCGTTGTTCACGGAGTCGATCAGCTTGTCGTTGTTGTCGTTGATGATATCCGTCGCGGCAATCGCTTGATTGTACAGCATAATCATCTCGGTCATCGACTGGATGCGGGTAACCACCTTGCGAAGGCCGCGTTCCAGATAGGTCTTGCGGTACTCGTTCTCCGGCTTGGCGATTTCCGATTCGAACAGCTCTTTCAGCCTGTTCCCGAAGGCGATTTTGGTCTGCAGGTTATAGATCTCCTCCATGGAGGTGCGCTTGAGCTGGCGCATGTTGACAATGCTCTCTTCCAGCGTGTCTCTGCCGTCCCGAAGGCCCGTAATGATTCCATCGATATTCGTGCGGACGGACTGGTATTTGTAGACATAGTTTTTGAGCGGGCTCTTGCGCAGCATTTTGCCGAAAAAGCTTACATTTTTACTCTGCTGAAGCTCTTCGCATTCGCCCCGCAGCTTCAAAATCATGTTCGACACTTCGCTGCGCTTGCCGCTCATCAGTTCGTTCACCGGGCGGTCCAGCAGCTTCAGCGTCTGGCCCGCCTTCTCCTGCGTCTTCACCCCAAGCTTGCCGATATCGTCCATTAGGGTGTCCAGCGCTACGGTATCGGTCTTGGCAACCTTCTCGATCAGCTGTGAGGCTTCCTGAACAACCTTGTCTTCATCTTCTTTTTTCAGTGGAATAATCGGCGTAGACATGGTCTTCCCTCCTATAATTCGGCGCTGTTGTAGCGTTGATGAATCAGCTCCGCTTTACTTTGCAATTCCAGCAGGTCCTTGTGCTCAATCGTAGAGGCAATCTCGGTAATTTTGGAATCGATATCCTTCAGACCGTTCAGCAGCGTCCGCCGGTTTCGGGTCTTCGCCTCGCCGCTGAGCCGCAGGAACGGGTTGATTACGCCGTTCAGGTCCTTCAAAATAAGGCGCCGGACGGTATGGTTGATCTCGCCGTTGCCCAGCTCCTGCAGCAGCGGAATGACGCGCTGAAGCCGGGCGAACAGCGCCAGCGACTTCTCCACGATTTCGTTATCGAGCGTATTCTTCTGCCCTTCGGAGATAATCATATCCTCCAGGATGCTCAGGTACTCGACCACTGGAGCGAACTCCGGCTGAATCGAAGCTGCCGGTTCTCCCCTGCCGCCGTCCGTTTCGCCGGCCGGGGCCCCGGACCGGTAAGCCGGTGCGCCGGACATGCCGGCCTGAGCCGCCTGCGCGTCGGCCGGAGTGCCGGCTGCGGAAGCCGCCGTCCGGAGCGGATGCGCTGACGGGGACGGTTCGGCTCCC
Source organism: Paenibacillus rhizophilus (assembly GCF_003854965.1). Classification (GTDB taxonomy): domain Bacteria; phylum Bacillota; class Bacilli; order Paenibacillales; family Paenibacillaceae; genus Paenibacillus_AQ; species Paenibacillus_AQ rhizophilus. Next base: position 169,965 of record NZ_RQPI01000007.1, on the reverse strand, counting down.
CCTGGGAGCGCCTCGCCGGGCAGGTTGCTTCTCCGGCTGCTTCCGCCGAACAGCCCGAACGCTGCCCCGGCGAACGGGAGCAGCAGGGACAGCATTTCCGGCAGCACGGTGCTGGTCACCACCGCCGCGGCGTAACCGATGCCCGCGTATACCAATACTTTCGCTTTATGTTGGATAGCACTCACCTCTTGCACAGCATATTCCTATAAATGACAGCCTGTCTCTTGGAAGAAAAGTAACACTTTCCATCCGCTTTTGTCAATTAACGACATCCGGTGCGGCGGAATTCTCTTTTTCCGTCACGATGACCGGCTGTTCGATATGCGCGGCCAGAATGTCGCGCTGAAGCTCCATCCGCGGCACCTCGCCGCCGAGCGCGCTTTTGACAGCCAGATAAGGAAAGTTGATGCCGGACAGACAGGTGATATGCAGCCCTCCCGACATCCGGGGATTAATCTCCAGAAGCTTCGGCGTCTCCCCGTTGTATTTCATCTGGATATTAAAATTGTAAGGGAGTCTGTACGTTTCCGCCACCTTGGCCGCGAGCTCCATAAATCCGGCATGGCGCTCAAGCAGCCGCAGGCGTCCGCCCGCCTTGCGGCGCGGGACGGCGGCGAGCAGCCTTCCTTCCCCGCCGGCCAGGCAGTCGATGCTGTACTCATAGCCTTCCAGCAGCTCCATGACCATCAGATCCGGGAAGGACCGGGCCTCCGCCAGAATGCGCCGCGCTTCCTCAAATGAAATGAGCGGCGTTACGTAGCCCAGCAGCTCCTGCAGTGGACTGCGGTTGTTGTCAATGATGCGGAAGCCGAGCCCGCCTTCGGAATCGGTCGGCTTGAAGCAGACGCGATGCCCTTTTGCCGCAAGGTCCCGGTAAGCCGCCTCGAAGCCTTCCGCGCTGCGGACGACATGATAGTCGGGAATGGCCATAATGCCTTTGGCTTTGACATTTTCATAAAATTTGTCCTTAATCATTACGCTTTCCAGCAGCTCCGCATCCCGGCACACCAGCACTTTCGTCCCGATTTCGTCGAACAGATGAGCATGACGTGAAATATCGAGCATGTGAAGCCGGGGAATAAAGATATCGATGGCATGGCGGCGGCAGAAATCAACGCAAAACTCTACATACGGCAAGCCCGTAAGCGCAGGCTCCTTCTCCGCCACGTCAGCCCCTTGCAGTGACATATGGTTGATGTCGGGATGAGTCGCGAAAATCCGGAAAGGCATACCGTCCTCGTTGCCGCGGATCAGGTTCATATAGTGGTAGGCAACCGAAAACCAGCGGTTGAAATAAACATTTACACTCTTCACTGCGCCTCCACTCCCGTTGCCGATAATCGGTTATATATTTCCCTTACATACCGCAAAATCTCATCGGCGGCGAACACGCCGGATGAATTCGTGAACCGGTACGGCATCTCGGGTCCGTTCTCCCGCTGCGCGTAGATTTCTCCGTGCGGCGGAACGATGGCATAGTCGGCGCTGTCCAGCAGGCACCGGTCCAGCAGCGAATCGCCCGACGCCGCCATCGGCTCACTTCGGACGGTTCGGCGGACATGGGCGATAGCGTCGCTCTTGTTGACGGCGGCCGGAACGGCATACAGCTTGCGGCCCTGCAGGGAAACCCTCCAGCCGAGTCCGTACAGCTTCTCCGACAGACCCAACGCCACCTCAATCGGTATCAAATCGCGATGTACGACATAAGTGTAGAACAGCCCGTCGCACCAGCGCTCGCTGATGATCCACTCTTCCCGAAGCGCTGCCAGCACAAGCGATTTTACATCGCCTTCGGGAGCGGATTCCGCCATGACCTTTTCACCAATTCTCTTTCTCCATTCCTCATCGACGGCTCCGTTCACCAGTATATTGCCGCCGTTGCTGGTGACGGCGTAGTCCGGAATCACGGTCTCCCGGAACAAATTAATTCTCCGGTACTGAGCCACGGTCCGTGTCGTTACGGGCATAAAGACGATGTCCGGCGACAGCGCCGCAAGCTCCTGAAGAGCCGTCCTTGAAATGTAGGACACGACCCGGCCGTCCCGGATTTCCGCCGGAACCAGCCCGGGCGTATCTTCCGGAACGCCAAGCGCCGCAGGCGAGTAGATTAGCGTGCGGTCCAGATCGCTTGCGTATATCATTCGCTTTCCCCCTTCAGCAGCTTGATGATGCCGCAGCAGGAATAGGACAGATCCGGGAAGATCTCCACCGGAATGCCGCGGTCCTCCGCGAGCAGCATTATGTGACTCAGGTTAGGATTATCGACCCTGTCCACGAGAATTTTCCACGGCATTCGGCGCAGCAGCACCCGGGTCGTCTCGCCTACTCCCGGCTTGACCAGATTAATGTCGGCTATGCCGTATGTTTCCTGGATGCTGCGGATATCCCGCAGCCCCTGCCAGGTCACAGGCGGCGGTGAGACCAGCATCTCCGCAGCCGTCCTGCTGCCTGCTTCCGCGGCAGACGCGAAGCAGGAGCTGACCGTATCGACGAATAGATTGGATACATCTTCGTCCAGCCATTCCCTGTAAAATTTGGCGCCGTGAAAGTCTTCCGGGCCGATCAGATCATCCCGAAGCACGGTCCGGCTCATCAGCCCGGAGACGGTGGAATTCAGGCAGGCGCTCGGGATCAGATAATCCTCCCTTGTGCCGAATGTCGCCGTGCAGCGGCCGGGATCGGCCAGTACAGCTAGATCATCGTCCAGCCGGACGCCATACTTCACGCCGAAGCTCTCACAGGCTTCGATCAGCACCTGCCGGATCGCGCCTTTCCCCGTCCAGCCGTCAATGAACTGGAGCTTTGCGTCCGCTCCGTGGCGCTGGAGTATATACAGCACCGCATTTTCATCAATCCCTTTGCCCCGGATGATGGATATGCTGTAATGCGGAAGATCCGCTCTATACATCTCTTTGATGTATCGCTTGATCAGCACGCCGACCGGCGTACCCGCGCGGGCGAGCGAGATTAGCACCGCCTCGCGGCCTTTGCGCGACCAGATCAGCTCGGACACGGCGGCGACAGCTTGTGCGACTTTGCCCGCCGACCGGCGGAGCGTATCGTGGAACAGATCGATATACCGGTCTGTCGGACGGTACTCGACCGGAAGCATCTCCGAATAGTGGACGCCGGATTGAATAGCGGTTTCCCGCTCCTTCGTCCCCCGTTCAAGCGCAGCGCCACCGAGGTCCTTCAGCAGGAAAGTGACGTCCTCCGGCGCATAACTGCCCAGGGGGACGGGCGGAGCTATTTTTTTGTCCATCCATCGCTGCATCCCGAGCTCCTTCATTCCTCCGCCTCCCTCTCTCTTTCGCCGGACAGCACAATCAAATGAACCCTGCGCCCGGCGAGCCTGTTCAGTACGTCCAGCATCGGCTGTATGCGCGAGGCGGGCACCTCCCGTTCCAGCAGCACGAAAATGTCGTCGTACTGCCCGGGAGCGACATTGTAAATATAATTCGTAATGCCTGGATCGCCCGCGGAAGGATAGGCCTCTGCGCTGAGCACGCCGTAATCCGGGGCGGAACCCGGATGAATCGGGCTGCGGGTCGTCGACTGGTAGAAGACATCTTCGCCCATTTCGGCGGCCACCCGCATCGGCAGATACATAAATTCTCCCACGCCCAGAACCAGTGACGCGCCTCCTCCCCGCATCGTCCGCAGCTTCCGCGCAATATTCGCGGCGGCTCGGTCAAGCTCCGTATTGTCTTGCGGCCGGATGCCGAACCGGCCGGAGCCGCGGATGTACGGCGCGGCATTGATTTCACGCAGCGAATCAATCGAACAGACAGGGAGCCGCTTCATCCCGTCTACTATATAAGACGCAACAACCGGTGCCCGCGTTGTGCTGGCGGAGGAAGTCGGGGCATCCGCTGCTTCAAACAGCGGCGCGCCGCTTACTTCGATGCTTCCCTGAAGCAGACACAAGGATGTGATTCTGATGTCCAGTTCCTTCTCCAGCTCCCCGTAAGTCTGAAGATTCCGACCGGTTCTCCAGTCAAGTATTGAAGCAACCACGTATTCCTTCCTTGGAAACTTGGACTGGATATCGCGGATAATATTGATGACGGTATTGCCGGTCGTAATTTCATCATCGACGAGAATGACCGGCTCGCCGCCGGACAATAAAGACGGTTCCAGCGCGTAACAGAGATGGTCGACGGCATGTGAATGCTCCTCCTCGAAGCTGATGACCGACTGCAAATCCGGGATATCCTCGCGCGTCGTATGAATATAAGCGGCCCCGCCGTCAAACAGCCGGTACATGCTGTGGCCAAGCGCCGTAGCCGTCTCGGCAAAGCCGATAAACAGCGCGGGCCTCGGCAGCACCAGCTTGGCGGCGACAAGATCGCGGTAAGCCTCTTCCGCATAGGCCGGATGCATCAGTCCACGCACCGCCCGGTCAAGCAGCAGCTCGGCCTGCTCCGCCGCCGTGCTGCCCGCTTCTTCACTGCGGGCCGCAGCCTCATCGGACTCCGCGCCTGCCGCTCGGCCCTTGGCGCAAGTCTCTTGCGGCCTTGCACCGGCCACCGCCTCCTCCGTTATCGCCTCAGCCGTTCCGGCCGTGCAGCAATCGCCTTCCGGCGAAGCCCGCAGCTGCTCGCGGTACAACAGCAGTCCAAGCGCTGCGCCGGTCAGCAGCGGCGTATAAGGGTTCACGGGAATGTGCTTGCCCAGCACCTTGCTGACAAACAGAAACGAACGCTTTTTGTTGATTCGGGCGGCCATGGAGAAGAGCGTAGAAACAGGGAGGCGGAACGGGTTGGCGGTTTCGGTTACCTTGACAGACAATTGATCGACGATATTAAACGTGTGCATATTCGTGTTCGGGCAGTAGTCCGACAAAATGCTGTTCTTCATGCAACACCCCGTATATTTGAGATCGTATCAGTACCCGCTTCGCCCAGTTCAGATGCGGCTTGATTTCATTCATTTTGTTGGTGTACTCGCTCTTGAATACGCCCCGAAGCCCGTCACTGCTCTCCACGATGCCCATTGCATCCACATATTCTTCATGCATCACCGTGTACAGTGCCTGCACGGGCCTCAGGTGGGAGGGATGGATCACCGTTTTGCCGACGATGCCGTTTTCCTTGTCGAGGAGCACCTCCCGGATCAGTCCGTCCAGCGCCTTGGAGATATAGCGGTTGCGCATTTTGCGGCCGTTCCGGCCGAATGCCTCCTCGAAGGGAGATTGTCTCAGCTGAGGGCGCAGCACCCGGTGTCCCTTGTTCGCAAAATATTCCCAGACAGGCCCGGAAATCACGTAGCCGTCCTCCATCCGTCCAAACACATTGATAATATCGGCGATGCAATCGCGGATCGGCGCAAGCTCGTAAATGCTGATGTCGGAGCTGCGGCGAAGACCGAATGCGCTGGAAAAATCGGTTGCGCCGATTCTGACATTCAGCACGTAATCCCGGTAGCCGGAGAGCAGTTGCCGGATCGACAGAAGGTTGTCCAGCCGGCTTTCCCGGTAAATGATCGAAGCGCTCTCCAAAATAGGCATACCGTACAGCGGAGGAGCGCCGACTCTGCGCGACCGGTTGTAATCGGCAAGCGCCTCGAAGTAGTCGCCGCCGTTCTCCGCCGTAAACTTTGGAAAAACAAAGCCGGTCACCAACAGGATCAGGGAGTCCAGCCGGAAAATCAGCCGGCGCAGCTGGAGAGGACTCCGCACCCGGATGAACAGCAGCGGAATGCCGCACCGCTCTTCTTCCGGCTTCTCCGCGAGCTCGGCCAACACGGAAAGATGCCGGACGACCATCTCTTCGGCCTGCTCCACCTCTCCGTCCCCGATCGCATCCTCCAAATCCATAATGACGGTGACCAGACCGCCCTTTCTCAATTTCCATATATCCTCGGCCGCATTCGGGCGGGTAGCCGGCATGTACAGAGCGGCGCCAACGGCATAGGCCAGCAGGGCTTTATCGGTAGTGTGATCAAAACAAACGGGCGGTGAGTAGAAAAGCATTTTTTCCTGATCCGGTGTCAAATGTTCAAAATATCTCAAAGCCCAGCCCTCCCGATCCTAAAATGGTTGCCCCTTAAACCGGCTTTGCCGTCCTGTCGGGGACGGCTGCCGTGTTGCTCCGTTTAATGATGCAATTCGTTCTTCGCTTCTCTTCTTCTGCGGCCAATGCTGTACAGAATCGTACCGGTAAAGACCGAGATGATAACAGCAAAGAAGACGATATGGGACATTTCGTATCCGAAAGCGCCGGCCATCATTTTACCGGCAATAATGGCAATCAGCAGAAAAGCCGTCTGTTCCAGTTCAGGGAACTTCTCGATCAGCTTCAGGAAAATCTGCGCGACGCCGCGCATCATCAGCACGCCGAGAATACCGCCCATGAACAGCACCCATACTTCGCTGCTCACGCCAAAGGCGGCGATAACGCTGTCGATACTAAAGGCGATATCCATCAGTTCCACAAGCAGCACCGTTTTCCAGAAGGAAGCCCCCTTGTTCTCGACGGTATCGTCACCGCCGCGCTTGAAGATTCCTTTATAGGCAATGTAGAAGAGATACAGCGCGCCGAGTACCTTGACCAGAGTGAACCCGATCAGATACGTTCCGAGGCCGATAGCCACAAAACGGAACACATACGCGCCTAAAATTCCGTAAAAGAGCGCCTTTTTCTGCTGTTCCTTCGGTAAATGCTTAACCATTACCGCAAGCACAAGCGCGTTGTCCGCCGAGAGCAGACCTTCAAGGAGTACCAGACTTGCGATAATCCCCCAGCTTACGGGGTCGGAAAGCGTTGCGATTACATCATGCCACGAGAAAAAATGGCTGTAATTATCACTTATGCTCCTAAAAAAATTTGACAGCCAATCCATTGTCACTTGCCTCCGGTATATTCATATTATTTTCTGCCTGCGACCCGGGCGCAGTCCCCAGCGGTAAGCTTCGTCCATTTCAAGATGTCCGCCGAAATATTGCACCTTCCGCGATGGCGCTAAACTTCCATTCCGCGCCCAATCTATTATAATTCTCCTGCCACTATGGCCGTTTTCCACAGAGAAATAATATTCAAGATCACTGCGATGAATTTCGGCGCCCGCCCGCCGGTTGCCCACCGATTTCCACAGGAAGCGCTCTGAGCTTCCGGATTCCCTCCAGTCAGATTTGTCTTCTGTCCTTAGAGCACCGATACACCCATTGTCTGCACCGCCTGTGTTTCACGGGGTTATTTATCAGCATTTCTCCAAATGTTCCCAATACTTTCGAAAAAGGCGGGATCATCACCGACCCCGCCCGAATGCTAGCTCGCGTCCAGTCCGTAGTTTTTGCACAGGGCGCTTAGTCCGCCGCTGAAGCCGCTGCCGACCGCCTGGAACTTCCAGTCTGCGCCATGGCGGTAGAACTCACAGAATACGACGGCCGTTTCCATCGAGAAATCTTCACCAAGATCATAGCGCAGCACTTCTCTGTTGTTTGATGCATCGACGACGCGCACGAACGCATTGGAGACTTGTCCGAAATTCTGCCCGCGGACTTCGCAATCGTAAATCGTGACGCTAATGCCGATTCGGTGAATCTGCGAGGGAACCTTGCCGAAATCGATCAGAATCTGCTCGTCATCCCCGTCGCCTTCTCCCGTGCGGTTGTCGCCTGAATGGGTTACCGAGCCTGCGCCGCCGGTCTGATTGTTATAAAATACGAAGTCGTCTGCGCCCTTGGCCTTGCCATCCTCATAGAGCAGGAACGCTGAGGCGTCCAGGTCGAAATCATTCCCGCCGCTGTATTTATTCGTGTCCCAGCCGAGGCCCACCACTACTTGGGTCAGGCCCGGATTGGTCTTGGTAAGATCGATCCGTTGACCTTTGGAAAGGCTTATCGTCACAATCAAAACCTTCTTTCACCTATAGTTTCATAGATTCGGCAGTTCTCGCCGGCAGTTCCATCTATTATTGCAGCCCGTAATCCCGGGTCAGACCGGCCAATCCGTCTTTGTACCCGCTGCCGATGGCATTGAACTTCCACTCGCCCGCGTGGCGGTAAAGCTCGCCTACCACAACACCCGTCTCAATCGAGAAGTCTTCACCAAGATCAAACCGGATCAGTTCCTCTTTGTTCACTTCGTTCAGAATCCGTACATACGAACGGGAGACCTGTCCAAAGTTCTGGTTTCTCTGCTCTGCCTCATAGATGGTAATCGAAAAGGCGATCTTCTCCACATCGGCAGGAACGCCCGCAAGGTCGATTTGGATCTGCTCGTCGTCGCCGTCTCCTTCGCCGGTACGGTTGTCGCCGGTATGCACGACGGAGCCATTCTCATTCTGTCTGTTATTGAAAAAGATAAAATTGCTCTCTTTGGTTACTCTTCCGTTCGCGTCCGCCAGAAAAACGGAGCAGTCCAGGTCAAAATCCTTGCCGCCGTCGTATTTATTCGTGTCCCAGCCCAAACCTACCGTAATTTTGGAGAGACCCGGGTTCGACTTCGTCAAATCGATCTTCTGACCTTTGGATAAATTGATTGCCATTTTTGCATAACCTCTCTTCATTAATGGTATGGGTAAGTCAAAATGCACGAAAACTGCCGTTATACATACCGTTCGGCCAACTGATTGATATGCGCCGCATGGCTGCCTTCGCCGATCGCCGCGAACTTCCAATCCGATCCGTGGCGGTACAGTTCGCCGCAGATCAGGGCAGTGAAGCCGGAGTAGTTGTCCGACAGGTTATATCTGACCAGCTCGGTGCCGCCCGAGGCATTCATCACGCGGATATACGCCGATCTGATCATGCCGAAATCCTGCTTGCGGTTCACGGCGTCGTAAATGTTGACGACAACCAGAACCCGGTGCACATCGGAAGGGACTGCGCTAAGGTTCACTCTGATTTGCTCGTCGTCTCCGTCTCCCTCGCCTGTCAGATTGTCTCCGGAATGAACGACCGAATTGCAGGCGCTCTGCTTGTTATGGAAGCAGACCAGATTGGTCTTCTTCGTGAGCTTTCCGTCCGCGTTCAGCAGCAGGGCCGAGGCGTCGCAGTCGACATTGGCCTGCTTCTTGAACCCGAACAGCCCTTTGGATTCGGCGGGGTCCCAGCCCAGACCGACGATCACATTCGTCAGGCCGGCATTGCCTTTAGTCAAATCGATTTTTTGGCCTTTTACCAAATTAATTCCTGCCAAGCGTTAACCCTCCATTTCGAAAAATCGCTAGGTTGCGCCGGGCATTCCCGGCAAAATAAATATACAAGGTCATACGCGGAGAAACCGAATATGTTTCAATTCCTGACCGCGTACTTCCAATTTTACTTGATTAATAGACAAGATTCTACTTCGCTCCCGGCGGCATCCATGAATCTGATAAACTCTTATATTTCAAAAAAAAAACGGCGGGAATCCCCGCCGCTTACAACACCTTCGATAAAAATTCCCGGGTCCGCATGTGCTGCGGACTTCCAAACAGCTCCTCCGGCGGCCCTTCTTCCACAATGGCGCCCTGTTCCATAAACAGCACCCGGTCGCCCACCTCGCGAGCGAAGCCCATTTCATGCGTGACGACGACCATCGTCATCCCTTCCCGGGCCAGATCCTTCATAACGGCAAGCACCTCGCCGACCATCTCCGGATCAAGCGCCGACGTAGGCTCGTCGAACAGCATGATTTTCGGCTCCATGGCGAGCGCTCTGGCGATCGCCACCCGCTGGGCTTGTCCGCCGGACAGGGAGGCGGGATACGCCTCTGCCTTTTCGGCAAGTCCGACCTTGTTCAGCAGCTCCAGCGCCTTCTGCCGAGCCCGCTCCACCGGCCACTTGCGTACCTGAACCGGCGCCAGCATAATATTCTCAATGACTTTCTTGTGCGGGAACAGGTTGAACTGCTGGAACACCATACCAACCTCGGTCCGCACCTCGTTAATCCGCGTTTTTGTGTCCATCAGATTGACGCCTTCAATGACGATGTCGCCCCCCTGAGGCTGCTCCAGCAGGTTCAGGCAGCGCAGAAAGGTTGATTTGCCGGAACCCGAAGGCCCGATTACAACGACAACCTCACGGCTGTTGATATCAACGCTGATATCGCTGAGCACGGTGTTGCTCCCAAATGCCTTGCTCAGATGTCTGACGGAAATGATCGGTTCCATTTGGTTATATCCTCCGTTCGATATAGGACAGCAGCTTGCTGAGCGAATAGGTGAGAACAAAGTAAATGACCGCCGCCGTCAAATAAGGTTCCCATATCCGCATGTACTGGCCTTTCATTGTGTTACTCCAATACATGATTTCGGGGGCGGCGACGAGCGCCAGAAGCGAGGAGTCCTTCACCAGCACAATGAACTCGTTGCCAAATGCTGGTACCATCCGCTTAACAGCCTGCGGCAGCACCACGAACCGCATCGACTGCCTTCCGGTCATGCCGAGCGACAGCGCCGCCTCACGCTGCCCGGGATCAACCGATTGAATGCCCGCCCGGAAAATTTCCGCCGTATAAGCCGCCGAGTTGAGCGACAGCGCAACGACACCGGAGATCAGCGCATTGGTGCTTCCAAAAAAGGCGGGAACCAGCCCGAAATGCACAATCAGGATCTGGACATACAGCGGCGTGCCCCGGAAGAAATTGATATAGGCCAGGAAAGGCCAGCGCCAGAGCGGACTTTTCAGCATTCTGCCGAAGCCGATGCCCAGTCCAAAAATGGAACCAAGGATGATCGAGGCGATCGAAAAGCCGACCGTATATAAGGTTCCCCTCAAGAATAAGGGCAAATATCCTCCAATGATGTCGAAATTGAAATCCATCTTTCTCTTCCCTTCTCTTCTTTTCGCGGGTAGGCGGGATGCCGCCGTTCCCCATAAATTATCTCTCTATGAAAAAAACAAAGCACGCGCAATAGTATACATTACGCATGCTTGCTTTGCTTGCCTTGCTTACTGTGCGTTCTTCAGGTTCGTCAGGTCGGGAGCTTCACCGAACCATTTTTTGTAGATTTCCTCGTACTTGCCGTTGTCAACTACCTTTTGGATCGCAGGGTCCAGCTTCGCTTTCAGCTCACTGCCCTTCGGATACAGAATGCCGTAATACTCGGAGCCGAAATTCGGCGTATCCGTGATGCCGACCAGCTTCATATTCGGATTGTTCTTAATATACTCCCGAACGATCGCGATATCGGCCACCACTGCGTCCGCCCCGCCGTTGTCCAGCTCCATCATCGCTACCGCATTGCTGTCAAAGCGCTTCAGCTTCGTGTTGCCCACGCCCATAATCTTGCTCATCAGCTCATCGGCGGTAGTGGCAGTTTGCACAGCCACAGTCTTCTCCTTAAGATCCAGCGCGCTCTTGATGTCGCTGCCTTCTTTAACCATAATCATGTTGGTCGATTCAAAATAAGGAACGGAGAAATCATACGTCTGCTTGCGGTCGTCGGTAATGGATACCGCGGACAAGCCAGCCTGGTACTCCGTGCCCTGCTTGACGCTCTCAAGCATCGTATCCCAGCCGGTGTTGACCACTTCGTATTTCATTCCCGCTTCTTTCATGACCGCATCGATAAAATCAATATCGAAGCCTTTGATCGTATCCTTATCCATATATTCCATCGGCGCATATGTAGCGTCACTCGCGAACTTGACTACTGTTTCGCCATTGCTGCCGGAACTTGCGTTGTCCGATCCGCATCCGGCGATAATCACTACCAGCATCGCGACCAAAGCTGACATGACCCATTTATTTCTGCTTTTCATCTCTCAATCCCCCTGCGAAATTATCAATAACATAAAGAGATTTTAACAGATTAAAGCATAGATGACAATTATCTTTTCTTTCTTATGTTATGTTATATCACATAATTATCGGAAGTTTGTAACATCTACATTTTCAAGACCTATGGCTCTTGTATGGGAATTTTTTTCCAAATCCCGGCTATTGAAAAAAAGAGCACTGCCAAGATTCTATTCCTTGGGCCAGTGCTCGTGTTATGCAATATCTCAGGCGGCTGTTAAAAGGTCAGATCCCCGTCATAGGAAGCGATCAGTCGATACAGCTCCGGACGGCGGTCGCGGAAAATGCCCCATTCGATCCGCCCCGTCTCCAGTTCGTCCAGATCGAACTCGCCGACCAGCACGGTCTCTTCGCCCCGTCCAGCCTCGGCAACTTTGTTGCCCTGGGGACCGGCGATGAACGAGGAGCCGTAAAAGTTGATGCTCGACTCTTCGTCCTCTTCACGCCCGATCCGGTTGGACGCCACCACGGGAATCAGGTTTGCCGCGGCGTGGCCGAGCATGCACATCTGCCAGTGATCCTTCGAGTCGATGGCGCTGTCTTGGGGTTCGGAGCCGATTGCCGTCGGATAGAACAGTATCTCCGCACCCATGAGCGTCATGACGCGCGCCGCTTCCGGGTACCATTGATCCCAGCATACGCCCACCCCGATTTTGGCATAACGGGTGTTCCATACTTTGAATCCGGTGTCTCCAGGGTTGAAATAAAACTTCTCCTCATAGCCGGGGCCGTCCGGAATGTGGCTCTTGCGGTATTTGCCAAGGACGCTTCCGTCGGCGTCGATCACGGCCAGGGAATTGTAACGCGCATAGTTCTTCTTCTCGTAGAAACTGATCGGAAGCACAACTTTAAGCTCTTTTGCCACCTCTTTGAAATGGTTAACGGCTTTGTTCTGCTCCAGTTCGGTCGCATATTCATAGTAATCCGATTTTTCCTTCTGGCAGAAATACGGCGTCTCGAACAGCTCCTGCAGCAAAATAATCTGCGCTCCCTGCGCGGCCGCCTCCCGAACCAGCTTATCGGCTTTTGCGATATTTTCATCAATGCTGCCGGAGCAGCTCATCTGCGTCGCGGCTACTTTTACTTTTCTCAAGCTTATGTCCTCCTTGTTGCCTTATTGACTTGCCTTGGCCGGCATTTGCTGCGTCGTGCAGTGGACGTTCCCGCCTTCGCGGATGACCGCCATCCCGTCAACAGTGCGGATTCTCCGGTCCGGAAAAAGACGCGTCAGGGCCAGCTCGGCCAACGCATCCGTTTCAGGCGCGCCGAATACGGGCAGGATAATCCCGCCGTTGACAAAATAGAAATTGAGGTAGCTGAGCGTCAGCCGGCTGCCCTCATGATCGGCGCGCGGCGGCTGCTGGATTGTGACGATCTCCAGTTTCCGGCCCTTGGCGTCTGTTGCGCTCTCCAAAATACGCAGATTCTCTGCGGTAATCTCATAATTCTCGTCCTGCGGGTCCTCGCACACCTGAATGATAACCTTGCCGGGAGACGCGAAACAGGCAATATTGTCGACATGCCCGTCGGTCTCGTCGCCGCTGAGTCCGCGCTTCAGCCAAATGATCTTCTCTGCCCCGGTATACTGGCGAAGATACTCTTCAATATCTCCCCGGCCCAGGCCCGGATTGCGGTTCGGATTCAGTAGACATTCCTCGGTCGTAATCAGTGTGCCCTCTCCATCGGTATGAAAGGAGCCTCCTTCCATCACGATCGGCGCATCGAACCGTGTAACCTTCACTTTCTCGATGATTTGCGGAGCGACCTTATCGTCGAGATCCCAGGGTGAATATTTACCGCCCCAGGCGTTAAATTTCCAGTTAACCCCGGCAAGCTGCCCGTCGCCGTTCATGACAAAGGTCGGTCCGTTGTCCCGCAGCCAGGCGTCGCTGTGTTCGATCGGCAGAAACGTGATGCCCGGACCGAATACGAGGCGCATGACGGCCTCCTGCTCGTCCGGATCCACAACAACCGTCACCGGCTCGAATTCGGCGATTGCCCGGATAATATCCGCATATCCCCGGCATACGGATTCATGATCATCCGGAAAACACATGGACGCTTGAACCGGCCAGGAAATAAACGTGCGCTCATGCTTCGCCCATTCAGGCGGCATGCTATAGTTGAAATCTTTAGGATTCATCATTTTAGCCCGCTTTACATTAGTTTAAGGAACGCGCTTCTTCTGCATTCCTTACCCATAATACAATAATATCAACCCGGGCTCAATTCTTTCGGAGAGATGAAAATCCGGCATTTTCCGGCAACAGTCAAACGTTCAGGCCAGACAAGCCGGACGCATGCGCCCGGCTTGTCGTGCATACCCGCTGCGGCGGGCGTATTCTTATGAAGAATCAGGAAATCCGGATTGACTTCACACTCTCTCCCGTAAAGCTTTTGACGGTAAACTCTCCGCCCTCCAGCACGGCGTAGGAATTGGGGTTGTTTTCTTTCGGGAGCGAGATGGAGCCGGGATTCAGCACGTAAATGCCTTCTTTGATGTCAGCCACGGGGACATGAGTATGCCCCTGAATAAAAATATCCCCTTCGTTCAGCTCCGGCAGATTTTCGATGCTGAAGCCGTGTCCGTGCGTGACGTAGATGCGTCTGCCTTCATACCAAATTTGCGTATAATCGCCCATCATCGGAAAATCGAGCAGCATCTGGTCCACCTCGGCGTCGCAGTTGCCCCGCACGGCCGTGATATGCCGTTTGTACGCATTCAGCTCTTTCGCCACACCCTGCGGGTCATAGCCCTCCGGCAGCGGATTGCGCGGACCGTGATACATAAAGTCTCCGAGAATAACAAGGCCGTCCGGCTTCTCCTCGGCGTATTTCTCCAGCGCTCTCTTTAACCAATGCAGCGAACCGTGAATATCGGAAATAAACATCAGCTTCATCTTTTTCCCATCCCTTCCCGTTCTCGATATATATGATTGCCGCCAATACCGGCAGCGAAAAAAGCCTCACAAAGTGAGGCCTTCCTTCAAAGCTTGCGTCGTGAGGCCTTCCTTCAAAGCTTGCGTCAGGTACTTTGCGGGACCCGGGCAGATAATGGTCCAAAGAGGCGCCGGGAAGGGCGCCCCGCTCTACACTTATGTTCGCGTCATGCTCCGGCTTGCCGCTTCGCCGAACTTAAGGCAAATTCGAGGAGCCCATCAAATACCGGTCCACTTCGCGGGCGGCCTGGCGGCCTTCGCTAATGGCCCATACGACAAGGCTCTGTCCGCGGCGAATATCGCCGGCCGCAAAGACGCCTTCCACATTCGTCGAGTGAACTCCGTATTCCGCCTTGATGTTGGAACGCTCGTCGAGCTCCAGACCTAACTGGCTGGCCACCGTCTCCTCCGGTCCGGTAAAGCCCAGCGCGAGCAGCACGAGCTGCGCAGGGATAACCTCTTCGCTGCCCGGCACTTCTCTCGGCACCATGCGGCCTTCTTCATTCCGTACCCATTCGAGCCGTACCGTATGCAGTTCCTTCACATGTCCGTTCTCATCCCCGGCAAAACGCTTTGTCGAAACAAGGTAGCGCCGCGGATCTTCCTGATACACTGCCTTGGCTTCCACCTGGCCGTAATCCACTTTAAGCACCTTCGGAAATTCCGGCCACGGGTTGTTCGGCTGGCGGGTAAGCGGCGCTTGCGGCATGATCTCCAATTGTACCACGCTCTTGCAGCCATGGCGAAGGGAGGTTGCCACGCAGTCGGTTCCGGTATCGCCGCCGCCGATGACGACAACGTCTTTGCCGGCGGCAGACAGGTATTCTCCATCCGCAAGCTCCGAGTCCAGCAGGCTCTTCGTATTCAGCGTCAGGAATTCCATCGCCTGGTAAATTCCGGACAGCTCCCGTCCTTCAGCCTGAAGATCCCGGGCTTTGGTCGAACCGGCGCACAACACAACCGCATCGTGCTTCACTTTCAGTTCCTCGGCCGAAATATCCTTGCCGATTTCCGTGCCGGTCACGAAGGTGATTCCTTCGGCCTCAAGCAGATCAACCCGGCGCTGCACTTTCTTCTTGTCGAGCTTCATATTCGGGATGCCGTAGGTCAGCAGTCCGCCGATCCGGTCGGCCCGTTCATATACGGTAACCGTGTGGCCCGCTTTGTTAAGCTGCGCCGCGCATGCCAGTCCCGAAGGCCCGGAGCCGACGACGGCCACGCTCTTGCCGGTGCGGGTAAGCGGGGGCTCCGGCTTGATCCAGCCTTCTTCGAAGCCTTTATCCACGATCGCTTTCTCAATCGAACGGATCGTTACGGGCTGGCTGTTCATTCCCACCGTACAAGCGCCTTCACAAGGCGAAGGACATACCCGGCTTGTGAATTCGGGGAAGTTATTATTCTTCTGCAGCCGTTTCAGTGCTACTTCCCAGTTCCCTTTATATACCATATCGTTCCATTCCGGAATCAGATTATGCAGCGGACAGCCGGAAGCCATCCCCGACAGCAGCCGGCCCACATGGCAAAACGGCGTTCCGCAGTCCATGCAGCGCGCAGCCTGCTCGCGCAGCTTCTCCTCTTCCATAGGAACCGAAAATTCGTTCCAGTTCTTGATCCGCTCAAGCGCTTCGCATTCCGAAGGCGTTACACGCTGGTATTCCAAAAATCCCGTAGATTTGCCCATCCCTGTCATCCTCCGTGTCTTTGATTTCCGCCGGACTCGCCGGCGATTTATTCTAGATGCCGCTTACACAAGGACTTCAGTCCCTTCCGAGCGCCCATTCGTATGACGCTGTAAAGCAGCGAAGCGGCAGGCCGCGCCCGGACGCTTGCCCCGGCTGTATGGTTGTCCGCCACATTTAAAATTAGAAGTAATAAGTGACTACATAGTACCATCCGCTTTCCGTATCCGAACGTGAGCAATGTCACCTTTTGGGGAAATCGAGAAGATCATTTTGCCATTATCACAGAAATTTCAAATTTAAATCAATTTGACTCTATGTCAAGGCGGCAAATCAAGTTGGAGAGACAGGCAACGATTACCTGCGCCGCTCATTTTTCTTCAATCTCAAAAAAGCGTACAACCGGCTCGTTCACCGGCTGTACGCCAACTTTTGCGGGAATATATAATGTGAAGGCTCTTTCGAAACCCGCTTTCCGGGGCGCCTTGGTAAAACCTTACTTCACCGCCAGCACCGTCATTCCGATACCACGGACAATAAGCTGTTCTTTGTTCAGCAGAACGATCCCTTGCCCGCCCAGCAGCGGCTGCCATTCCCCCAGCTTCGGAAGCGTCAGCGGGATTTCTCCAATATTCGCTTTATAGAGCACGTAAATGTGGCTCGCCGAATCGCCTCCGGCATGATTCCGCAGCGTAAACGCCACCGTGCCGCCCGGAGCCCGCTCGAAGACGAGGCTGGCCCGGATCGCCTCCGCGCTCCGCAGCCGAAACGCCGGATGTTCTTTGCGCAGGGCAATCAATCTCTTCATATAGGCAACGTCATCCTGGCGCTCGGCGCATCGTTCCCAGTCAAGCCGGTTGATTTCCACCGGGCTGTTATAGCTGTTCTCCACACCGTTCTTCGTCCGCATAAACTCCTGGCCGGCATGCAGTAAAGGGATACCCTGGCTCGTCAGTACCATGGCGGAAGCGAGCCGGTGCATGCTGCGGCGTTCCTCATCCCCAGCCCCTTCCGTTGACAGCAGCAATTTGTCCCACAGCGTATGATTATCGTGGCATTCGACAAAATTGACGCACTGCTGCGGCTCCTGGGCGAACTGCCCGATGCCCGGCCCGTAGGAGATGCCGCCGGCGACTCCCGCCATGACTTCGTTCTCGTTAGTGCCCCCGCCGCTGATGAAGCCTTTGCGGTGATGCAGAAAGATGCTTCCCTTGACCGCATCACGAAAACCGTCGTTGAATTGCCCGATCCTCGGCAGCAGAGAACTGTTATGCTGGTTTGCCCGGCGTTCCGGGGCAAGCTCCGTATCCATAACCCAGCCTTCCCCGATCGTCAGGATCGAAGGATCAAGTTCATCAAGCCGCCGCCGAATCTCCGTCATCGTGCCGGTATCGATCAGGCCCATCAGATCGAAGCGGAAGCCGTCAATATGATACTCCTTGGCCCAGTACAGCACGGAGTCGGCAATAAAGCGGGACATCATTTGGCGCTCGGTGGCGCAGTCGTTGCCGCAGCCCGAGCCGTTCGACAGTGTCCCGTCCGCCTTGTAGCGCAGATAGTAGCCCGGAACAAGCTTCGTGAAGTGCGCGCGGTAACCGTCGTAGACGTGATTGTAGACAACGTCCATAATAACCCGCAGGCCGCGGTCATGCAGCGTCTGAACCAGACGCTTGAACTCCTTTATCCGGACTCCCGGAATGAAGGGATCGGTCGCGTAGGAACCTTCGGGAACATTATAGTTCTTCGGGTCGTAGCCCCAATTATAATGCGGCTCGCCCAGCTTCGTTTCGTCTACGCTTTCGGTGGCATAGTCGCTAACCGGCAGCAGCTGCACATGCGTGACGCCAAGGCTCACGATATGGTCCAGCCCGGTAAGAATCCCCGCCGGTCCCCGTGTACCGCTCTCGGCAAGGCCGGCAAAGCCGCCTTTCTGCCGGATGCCGCCTGCCGGATGAACCGACAAATCCCGCAGATGCAGCTCATAGATAACGGCGTCCACGGGATCGTCAAACGGCGGTTTGTCCTCGGTCCAGCGCAGCGGGTCCGTCTTGCGGAGATCGATGATGGCGCCGCGGTCGCCGTTGACGCCCACCGCCCTCGCATAAGGATCGATGGCTTCGTTCCACCGGTCTTCGATCCATACGCGGTACGTATAGAATTTGCCCTCCAGATCGCCTTTTACCGTCAGTATCCAAGTTCCCCCGATATCGCGGGTCATCGGCATTACGCCAGAGGCTTCCCCTTGCCAGGAATCATACAGCACCAATTGCGCCTCCTGGGAGGTAGGCGCCCATAGCCGGAAAGCGGAGCGTTCCGGCGTGTAGCTCATCCCCAAATCGTCTCCCTCGTAACTGAATAAATCGTCAAAGCCGTCGACAAAGACGGAGACACCGCCGGTGACCGCAGGATCGCCGTAATAAATCGGCTCATCCCTTTCCCCTTGTACCGACAAATCGATCAGGACTCCTTTATTACATTCTCACTGCCCGGGAATCTGCCATGGCCCCGCGCAGCGCAAACGATTGTTTTTTGAAGTTTTTCTAGTATTCCCCGGGATTATACAATGCGTCCAATCTGCTGTCAAACCGATTTTCACCCGTTTTCTGTAAGCCAATCATTTTATTTGCAAATAAAACGAGGGCTATGCTTAGTGCTTCTTCATTTGCCGCATGAGCCCTCCAAAAACTTGAATCAGGTCCCCTTCGGGACCAGTTCCACCGCCAACATCGTAATCACTGACCGATTCCCGGCATAATCGATCCGGCGCTCCCGGCTTGCGGCATATCCTCCATCCGCGCGCCTGGCACCGTTATCCTGTAAAATCAGCCGGGGACCGAACTCCGTCAATTCATAGCCGATCCCCACTGTCCAGTGATAATCGAATGCATAGCGCCCCATCCAGCGCAGGGAAAACCATTTGTCGAACTTTATCGCCACCGGCCGGTCTGCGTCAATTTCCGCCTTGTACAAAGCGAAATCATTGAACCTTCGCAGCAGGACCGCCGGAGCGTCCCCGAGCGCCGATTGGAGATACGCTTCGAGTCCTTTCGCGAAACCGCGGACGCTCATACCCCAAGGTCTTCCGCCGTAATTTCCGTATAAATAATTGATATGCTCCGCTTTCGAGCCGAAACGTTCCCTGCCGATAATGGCGGACTGCCCAAGATGCCGGCCCCAGTATTCCGCCATCGCAGCCATTGTTGCAGGCCCGCAGGCGGATGCTGAAGACCGGACCCCCGGTGCCCATTGGGTATACGGTTCCAGGTCCAGCTTTTTTCCAGTTCCTCCAAAGGTCATAACGAAACCGCATCCCGTCGCGTGAGCAGAATCCTGTCGATCTCTGAAGAAAGAAACGGCTTGCTGACGAAATCCTTTATTGAGGCGGCTAAGCATATCTCGCGGTCTTCTCTCCTAGCGTATGCTGTCACCGCCACAATATACGGCAGCTGTTCCTCCGGAAGCAAATCCCGAATATGTACCGCCGCCGTCAGGCCGCTCATTACCGGCATGTGGATGTCCATGAACACAATATCGTACCGGCCATTTATCACAGCCTTGACCGCTTCTTCCCCATTTTCCGCCACATCGGCCTCATAGCCTCTCTTGCGAAGGATCGTACGCAGCAGCTTTTGGTTTACAGGATGATCTTCGGCAATGAGAATATGCATCGGTCCATATTTCGGCAGCAATGCCGGTTCATCCCTGCCGAAGTTGTCCCGGTTTGCCGGAAGCGCCTCTTCCGCCCCGGTCTCTCCGGTTTCGCCGTCCTCATTCGAAGCTTCCTCTGGCAAAGTAAAGTAAAAAACGGAGCCTTGTCCCGGGGCGCTCTCCACGCCGATCGCTCCGCCCATAAGCTCGATCAGCTTTTTGCAGATGGCAAGCCCCAGTCCCGTTCCTCCATATTTGCGGTTAATGGCGGGATGGAGTTGGGAAAACGACTGAAACAGCAGCGGCTGCTTTTCGGCGGGAATGCCGATTCCCGTGTCCTTGACGCGGAAGCTCAGCGCCGGTATTCCCGGGGAAGGGCGGGATTCCGCTTTTACTTCTATCGAAACCTTTCCGCCCTCGGTGAATTTGACCGCGTTGCTGACAAGGTTCACGAGCACCTGCCGCAATCTCGCGGCGTCGCCTATAATGATATCCGGCACTTCCGAGCCGATTTCCCAGATAAGGCCGAGGTTCTTCTCCTTCGCTTTGGCTGAGAATAGCTCCGTCACGCTTTCCAGCACCTCACGCAAGGCAAAGGGATCATGCGCCAGCGTCATTTTACCGGCTTCAATTTTGCTGAAATCGAGAATTTCATTAAGGATGGACAGTAAAGCCCCGCTGCTCTGACTAATGATCTCCGTGTAGCTCCTCTGCTCCTCATTCAGCTCCGTCTGTGCCAGCAGGTCGGTCATCCCCATAATGCCGTTCATCGGGGTGCGCAGCTCGTGGCTCATGACCGCCAGAAACTCCGATTTGGCCTGATCGGCTTTTTCTGCGGATTCTTTGGCACGGATAATCTCCCGCTCGTCCGTAATGTCGCGGAACACCACCAGCGCACCTACATACTCTCCTTTATCAAAGAGCGGCGTCACTTGATAGGAGGCAAGGAAGCTTGTCCCATCCCTCCGCCACAGTACCGCCTCCTTGCCCTGATGAGAAACGCCGCTGTGAATGGCCTTCATCAGCGGAGCCTCCTCCGGCAGGTAATCGATGCCGTCAAGCGAAGTCTGGTGAATCAGCTCCCGGCAGGAGAGGCCCAATATATCGTCGTACTCGAAATCGAGCATATATGCCCCCGCCGGATTGATAAACGTGACCTTGCCATAGCGGTCTAAACCGAATAGCCCTTCGGTAACCGCATTCAAAATCAGCGTGTATTCATTGCCGAGCTTCTCAATCTGCTCGACATAACGCGTCCGTTCCGTAATATCCCGGGAGATGCCGTAGACGCCGACGACTTCGTCATCCATAATGATCGGGATGTTGGTCGTATTGATCTCGATCGCCTGCCCGTTATACCGCTGCTCGCTTTCCCGCAGCTGCCGCTCCATTTCCGCCCGGTCCGTCATAACCTGCATCGTGCCAAGCCGTTGGGAAGGAAGGTGGGCATCGCCGCCCGGCGGGAATGGATCGTCGATGATCCCACCGCCAATAACCCGGGCGTACAGGATAATACAGGAAGCTGCCTGACCGGGCTCGGCCCATATGTATTGTAGTGACAGCCGGATATGGCCTCCCCCCTTGCACACCGCGAGCCGCTCCGTTTCATAGACGCTGTCCGGTGCGGGAAGATGCGCGATGACCTTTTCATAAGACGGGAAGCCTTTATTGTATTGTTCCAGTTCTTCCTCCGAACAGCCAAGCATCCCGCAAAACGCCGTGTTAACCTTCAGCCACCATCCTCCCCCGGGCTTCAGCAGCGCCATCCCGATAGGAGACCTCATGAATGCGTGGTCAAAAACACGGCTTTCATCCGCCAAGTAGTCCATGAAAATAGACTCCTTTCTGTCGTAAAACCGGTAAACGGAAACACCCGTAATCAAGGCTCCTGCCTATGATTCGGGTGCTTTGTGCGTTCTCTAAACGGCGGGCAGCGGTCGCAGCCCGCTCCGGCGAACGGGCCGCGCATCAGACGCCCGGCGATTCGCTCCGGGCCTGCGCGCCTCTTAGCGCCCGTATGCCTCGAAGATAGCCGCTGCTGGCTTCCTTCCGCCGCTTCAGTGCGGTTTCCGCATATAAAAAGCCGGCCGTCCACAGCAGCATGGCATAGCGGAAGGGCGTTATCCCGGTTCTGAGCTTCAACAGTTCGTAGTGGTTCATCACCTTGGTATAGGCGACCTGCTCTTCCTTGTCTCTGGAGGCCGGCGATCCGTAGTGCACCAGCTTGAGTCCCGGATTGACCACCATCGGCCCATGCAGACTGGCGATATAGGACAGATACAAGTCTTCGCCGAGGCTGTAGCCGTTCAGCCACTCTACCGGCTCTACATCGCGCAGCGCCGACTTGCGGAAGCACATGTTGCATCCGTGCAGAAATTCAGTCCGGAAGATCTCCTTCTGCCGGTTCCACAAATTCATTGCCGAGGCAAATCCGCTGTAGGACAGCTTTCCGGGGGCGAGACGGCTTCGGCCGCTTACGAGCATGAGGAGCCTGCCTTTCAGGGAACAGGAGAAGCTCTGGTCTACTCCCCCGACGCCGACGGCATCAGGAAAACGGTCAAATGTCTGCAGAAGGACGGCCAGATAGTCCGGTTCCAGCTCCACATCATCATCGAGAAAAAGAAGGATCTCATACTTGGAGGCGTGAGTCGCATAAATCCGCGATTTAAGCAGACCCGCCTCCTCCCGTTTTTTACGGTGGTAACCCAGTTCCATGCTTGAAGGCATTTCCCTTCGGACCTCTTCAAGCCATGCTTCTTCCGTATCGCCGTCGTCAATAATTAGTATTTCGATCGCCGAACCGGAAATACCCTGCTGCCCGAATATCGATTTCAGGCATTTTCGCATATCCTCATGTCTGTTCCGGGTGCAAATGGCCACCGACAACTTCAGAGAGTTGCTCAAACTCCCACCCCTTTTCGAAAAAATGAATACCAGAATGCTGTTCTCCAGACTGCGTCTACGCTGCGCTGCAGACATTTCATGTCTGCACAATTTTTTTGTAATTACCCTTTATTGTGCAGGTCTAAACGCAAAATGCAACATTTTCATGAATTTTAGTCATTTTTTCATAGAAAAGGTGGGCTGGTTTAGTGCTTGGACCCGGTTTTCTGTGCCCTGCGGTAGGCCATAACCTTGCGGTACATCGATTTGTCGGAAAGCTGATTAAAAATGAACGGATCGGGATTGGTGTTGACCTCAATGATCCAAGGCGTCAGGGAACGGTCGAGGCCGACATCGACGCCAAGCTGCTTGAACCCCGGGTAATTTTTCTTATACAACTGCCCGATATCTTTGCCGAGTTTCTTCAGACGTTTGATTGTCGCAGCCTGATGCGCACCGTCCATATGCGGAGCGAGAAGCTTCTCCACCGCCGTCGGCTTGCCGCCGGCATGGTAGTTGGTAACAATCTTTCCCTCCCCAGCCACTCTGCCGATCAGCCCCGTCGTCTCCCAGATTCCGCGCGGACTGAGCTGGACCATGACGCGGATGTCAAAGCGCCGCCCCTTGGCTTTCAGCAGGTCGATTCCTTTTTGAATCAGGTAGCTGCGTCCCCGGGTCATCGATTTAAGCGAGGTATAAAATGCTTCAAAGGTACTAAACGTTCTTTTCTTTGTCCCGCTTTGGTACCAATAAACAGTTCCCCGCTCCTCCCATCGCCGCTCTGCCCGTATTACGCCGTTTCCGTATGTCCCCACCTCCGGCTTGATATACACCATTGCGTATTTGTCCAACATTCTTTTGGCGTTTTCCCGGGTCAGTCTTGCCGTCTCCGGAATCAGCGCCGAAATCTCCGGACTGCGGAGCAGCACCTTCGTCTTAATCCATTTGCTGGTCAACGTGGATTTTGCCTTCATCCTTACTGCCACACTCCCGTTCGCTAATCTTCTGTAGAAGCTTTAGAAGCTTGTTGTCGATACAAGGTAAGCTATGCATGGGTAAAAGCTTTCGCATTGGATAGACGCCGCTTTCCGGCAAAGAAATGTGTCTCCCGGCAAGGCATGAGCATATAGTACAAGGAAGATGAAGAAACGGCTGAGTGAGAAGCGTCCTTGCAGGACAGAAGCCGCCGGGACGAAGGAGAGAAGCCTAACGATGAACATCTGCATGATCGCGCCGGGCCGGTTTCCGCTTCCGGGCAGCGGCTCCGTGGAAATCTGCATCTGGGCGACAGCCAGGCAGCTTGCCCGCCGGCATAACGTCACTGTAATCAGCCGGGAAGCGCCCGGACTGCCGGGGCGGGAGGCGCTTGAAGGAGTCAGGCTGATCCGCCTGCCCGCGGATACTCCCCGCCTGTATCTTGACGAAACATTAAAGACCGTCAAGGAGGAACCGTACGAGCTGATTCAGGTTGACAACCGTCCGCATCTGATGGCCGCCGTGAAGCGCGCCGTCCCCCACATTCCGGTCGTGTTGTTCCTGCACTCCCTGACCTTTGTTCCCGGCAATCCAAAGGTTGCCGGAAGCCTCGGCCTGGCCGATCTCATCGCGGTCAACAGCCTGTCGCTGGGCGACAGACTGGCGGGCCGCTTTCCCGGCGTTCGCCTGCCGCTTGCAGTGGTGCCGCTGGGCGCCGATTTGTCCCGGTTCACGCCGCTTCCGGAGGCCGAGCGGCGGCAGCTCCGCCTGGAATACGGTCTGCCCCGGCGCTTTACAGTCCTGTTCGTCGGGCGGATCATTCCCCGCAAAGGCTTACCCGTCCTGCTGCGGGCGGCGGCCATCCTGGGAAGACGCCTGCCTGTCCATCTCGTCATCGCCGGAACGGGAAAACCCGGTTATGTGCGCAGCCTTAAGAAGCTCGCGCGGCGCTTGCGCCTGTCCGTTTCTTTTATAGGCGGCATTCCCCACGAGGATATTCACCGGATCTATCAAATCGCCGACTGCCTGGTATGCCCCTCGCAGCGGCATGAATCATTCGGGCTGGTCAATGTGGAAGCTATGGCCTCCGGCCTGCCGGTCATCGCCTCGAATAACGGCGGCATCCGCGAAATTATATTAT
The DNA here is from genome assembly GCF_003854965.1 of Paenibacillus rhizophilus. GTDB lineage: Bacteria > Bacillota > Bacilli > Paenibacillales > Paenibacillaceae > Paenibacillus_AQ > Paenibacillus_AQ rhizophilus. The sequence continues at coordinate 144,971 of NZ_RQPI01000007.1, read as the reverse complement.
CGGGACGCAACGGCTACCTTGTGGACCGGTACCGGGAAAGCGCCTCTTTCGCCCGGAGGATGCTGGCGCTTGCCCGGAGTCCGGAGCGGGCCTTCTCCATTGGGATGCAGGGGCGGCGGGACGCAATCCAAGCGTTTGACTGGGGGCGGACGGCCGATCGGCTGGAATTGCTGTATTCCTGGCTCTGTACGCATCAGGAAAAAAATTAAATGTTATGCAATGACATTATTCACTTTGATGTATCTTTATCCGTTGTATAATGTATTTGTAAGCGTTGCCATTCCGAAATAATCATCACAGCGCCTAAGTCGGCAACACCCTGCATATTCTTTTCAATGATATAGAGAGGGTGGATTATTATGTTGATGCTCAAAATTATCGTAAGACCGCAAAAAGTAGATCAAGTGATGGAGGAACTGCTGCTCGCCGGCTTCCCGTCCATCAGTAAAATGGATATATTGGGACGCGGCAAACAAAAAGGGATTCAAGTGGGCGATATTCACTACGACCAGATTTCGAAAAAAATGCTGATGATGGTCATCAATGAGGACGACAAGGAAGAAGTCGTCGACATTGTGAAGCGGACGGCCAGAACCGGCGAAAAAGGCTCTTTCGGGGACGGCAAAATTTTCGTCCTTCCTGTGCTGGAAGCGTATACAATTAGTACCGGCAAAAAAGAACTGTAGTCCGGAGCAAGCGGCGTCGGCTGTGCATTCTTCATTTTCTATAAAGAGACAGGCTCAAGAAGAAACGCCTGACGGCGTCTTTTAAAGACGCAGGTGCGTTTCTCGTAGAAATATAAGAAGTTATAAGCGCTTAGCTTATAACTTCTTATATTTTAAAAAGAAAGGGCGAGGCCCCGGATGCTTGCAAAAGCTCCGGCAGCCTCGCCCTTTGCGCGCCCGCGTTTCATTATCCCAAAGAGAGCCATTGGATCGCGGTGAGCACCAGGCCGACGGCGAAGCCGCACACCGCCCCGTTGACGCGAATCCACTGCAAATCCTTCCCGACCTTCTCCTCCAGCATGGCGACCAGGGTGGCATCCTCCATTTTGTCGAGGTTCTCCTTCACCAGTACACCGATCCGGTAATGGTTGGCTTCCGCGAACGCGAGAAGCGAGAGCCGGATCTTGTCCTCCCATTCCGAGATCCATTCCTTCTCCCCGGCGATCCGGCGGGCAAGCAGCGCGTAGGCGGCGAACAGCTTCCGCCCGCCGCGGATGCGGTCCTGTTCCAGCAGCCCGAGCGCCTTGCCGCGCATGTCCTCCAGACGGGCCAGCAGAAAGGCTCCCGCCGCCTCCCCTTCCAGTTCGGCCACGGCCCAGTCCGCCAGGGATTTCATCCGCTCTTCGTCATTGACGAGCTGGAAGAGGGCAACCCGGATCTCCCGGATGATCTCCTCGCGGTAGACGCTGTCCTCATCCTGAATATCACGGATGGCCGACAGAAGCATGTTCTGCAGCAGCTCGCCCAGCATCTCATCGTCCACAAAGCCGGCAAAGGCCTGAAAGGCCATTCCCTTAAATCCGCCCAGTTTAACCTCGGCAAGCTTGGAGGATGCGAGCTGCCCGAGCATGGTCTTCGTCTCGGCCCGGCCGATCCAGACGGCGGCCTGTCCCAGCCCGTAATCGAGAGCGTCCTTGTCCTTCCCGTCATGCAGCAGTCTCGTGACGACCGTATCGGCAGCCTCTTTCAAATCGGCGTTCCGGACATAACCGGCGAGCGCCGATTGAAGATGCGGCAGCACCTTCTCCGCCGGAATCCGGCTTACCAGGATACCCAGGCGCTCCAGAATTTCCGTTCTGTTCTTCTTGCGGCTGAAGATCCTGGTAAGCATCGAGGAGCCCAGCGAGATGAGCCGGATTCCGCGCAGCTTGTTCTCGATGCTCTGCTTGTTCAGCAGCTCGTTCTCCATTGCCGAAATCAGGGACCCCACGATCTTGTCCCGATTCTTCAGCAGCAGAGACGTATGCGGGATAGGAATTCCCAGCGGATGGCGGAACAGCGCCGTAACCGCGAACCAGTCGGCGATTCCGCCGACGAGCCCCGCCTCGAATCCGCCCCTGAGCAGTTCCACTGCCAAATTGTCCGGCAGAAACAGCGTCAGCAGGAATCCGCACGCCATAACCGCAAGTGAGATTGTAGCCAAATATCTGGATTTCATCTTATTATGCCCCCCACATTCTGTCGAAAAGCCTGCACACAAGAAGAAACGCCTAACGGCGTCCTTGAAGGACGCAAGTACGTTTCTCGTAGTAATATAAGGCCATTTATTAGCGTGAAACTTATAAATCCTTATATTTTCAAGAAGAAACGGCTGCGCCGTCCTCTCCGGAGGAGAGCATCCGTTTCCCGTCGAAATATAAAGGCCCTGAATAAGCGCACAGCTTATACTTCTTGTATTTTTAAAAATATTGTACCATGAATAATCCCCGTTTCGGAAATGAACAGAAACTCCGATTCGTCCAGTCCGAATCAAAAAAGCAGTCCCCCGGCGCAAGTGGCGCCGGGGACTGCTTGAAATCTGTATCTGCGGGCGGAGCTTCCTTCTATTCTACATTGCTGTGCAGCTTGTATGCGGCGGCATTATCGACGCCCTTCAGCTCCGCATAGCTCAGGCAGACGCTGTCCAGCACGAGATGAACGCACTGGTCGAACAGGGAGCCGAGCGGCTGGACGCTTCGGCGTTCTCCCTCGCGGCGGTGCTTGGTCGCCGCGGGAATGGTCAGGAGCCGGGATGCGGATGTGCCCAGCGGCGAGCCGTCATCCGTCGTCAGGGCGATCACGAAGGCGCCCAGTTGCCGCGCCTTCTGCGCCGTCCACACGACGCCGTGCGTCGTTCCCGATCCGGATACGGCCACCAGGATATCGTCCCGCGAAATGGACGGAGTAATCGTCTCGCCGATGACGTACACGGTTGCGCCCAAATGCATCATCCGCATGGCGAAAGATTTGGCCACAAGGCCCGACCGCCCCTCGCCGACAACAAATATTCTCTTCCCTCCGGCCAGCAGGCCGGCCGTTTCCGTTACAGCCGCTTCATCCACACGTTCCAGCACTTCCCTGGCTTCCGAAAGGATTTCCTTCAGCTTGCTCATCTTGGCGGTCACTCCTTATCTGCTTATGAATAGGCTGAATCTGCTTCTTGTCCCGGATACGTTCCCTAGTTTCATTTTATATTAAATTTTTCAGCTTGAACTGCCGCTCTGCCGACCTTCTCCGATATACTCGCGAATACGCTCCTTAAAGCGGCGGGCCGCCTGCGCCGGATCGGGCGCTTTCGTAATCGCCGAGCCGACGATAATGACCTCCGGCTTCAGCGCCAGCAGATCCGGCAGCGACTCCAGCGTAATACCGCCCGCGGCGGCAAACCTTAGGCCTGCCGTACCTTTGGCCCCGGGACTGCCGTCCGCTTCTGCGCGGCTCCCGCTTGGGCCTCCCGCAGCGCCATGCGTCCCGGGATTGCTTCCATGCCTGGCATCCGCGGCGCCAGCACCTTCCAGCCGGAGTCCGCCGCCTTCCTGCTGGTCCTTGCTGACATGCAGGCAGTGGATCGCTCCTTGATACAGCGCCAGCTCCCGCTGCTGCTCCGGCGAAGTATGAAGCAGGTCGATCATGACCTGCTTCTCCATCCGCCGAGCCGTCTCCATGCACAACCCTACGGTAACCGGCGGGGCCGCGCCCATTACGGTCGCCACATCCGCCCCCGCCTTGAAGCACAGCTCGAATTCGTATTTGGCGTTATCGAAGGTTTTCATGTCCGCAACTATAATTTTATGCGGAAATTCACGCTTCAGCGCTTCCACGGATACCATGCCGAATTCTTTGATCAGCGAGGTGCCCACTTCGATCCAGTCGATATAGGACTCCGTAAGCCGGACCATATTTGCCGCTTCCTCTATGCTCATTCGGTCTAGCGCCAGCTGGATCTTCACCGCGCGGACACCCCCAGCTTCGGTTCAGGCTGCTGCTCGGACGCATTGCGGGATTTGCCAACCGTCATCGTCAGAATCGCCGACAGCAGCAGCGAACCGGCCATGAAGATGTAGGAAGCGCCGAAGCCGCCGGTGGATCCGTTCAGGTAGCCGACGATATACGATCCGGCAAAAGAACCGAGCGCGCCCATACTGTTGACCAGCGCTATCGCGCCGCCTGCCACATTGCGGGGCAGAATTTCCGGCATGATGGCGAAGAACGGTCCATAAGGAGTGTACATCGCTCCGCCGGCGATCACGAGCAGGATAAAGGAAATCCAGAAGTGATCCGCGCCCAGTAAATACGAGGCGTAGAAGGCAATGGCACCGACCAGCAGGAACGGCCACACGAAGGCTTTACGCTTCAGCGTCTTGTCGGAGAAATAGGAAGCCGTCAGCATGCCGATGACTGCCAGCACGTAAGGAACGGAGGTCAGCCAGCCGGTCGTTACCATATTCATGTCGGGAGCCGCCTTGATAATGGAGGGCAGCCACATCACGAAACCGTACACGCCGATACTCCAGAAGAAATACTGCAGGCAGAGCTTGATAACAAGCGGCGATTTGAACGCTTCGCCGTAGTTTTTCACAGGCTTGAGTCCTTTTTGTTCTTCATGCATGGCATTTTCCAGCGCAATCTTCTCATCATCGTTCAGCCATTTCGCTTCGGAAGGCTTGTCGCTCACCAGCTTCCACCAGAAGAATGCCCAGATAACCGGCGGCAGCCCTTCGATAATGAACATCCATCTCCAGCCGACGGCGGATACGAGATAACCGGATATGATCGACATCCACAGCACGGTTACGGGATTGCCGAGGATCAGGAACGTGTTGGCGCGCGAGCGCTCTTTTTTCGTAAACCAGTGGCTTAGGAAGACCAGCATCGCCGGCATAACCGCACTCTCGACAACGCCGAGACAGAACCGGATGACGATCAGGAAATGGACGTTATGGACAACGCCGGTGGCCGCAGCCAGCAAGCCCCACAGAATAAGGGACCAGAAGACGAGCTTCTTGGCGCTCTTGTTCTCGGCGTAATGCGCGCCCGGTACCTGAAAGAAGAAATAGCCGAGGAAAAAGAGCGCGCCCAGCAGCGAAGACATCGAGGCCGTAATCTGCAAATCCTTGGCCATTCCGGCCGCCGCGCCAAAGCTGTAGTTCGCCCGGTCGAGGTATGCCAGACTGTACGTAATAAATACGATGGGCATGAGCCGCAGCCAGCGCGCGGGGACAAAGCCGCCGCTTTTCTTGTTATTCATCATTATTTCACTCCCGTAAGTTGATATTGGAGATAAGTTTCAAGTTCGGACTTTGCCGGATAGCCGTCATGATCGCCCTCCGACTGTACCGCCAGCGCGCCAATCGCATTCCCCCGCTGGACCGCCTGTGAAACCGTAAGCCCTTCCAGCATACCGCTGACGAGTCCGACGGCAAAGCCGTCTCCGGCGCCTACCGTGTCCACGACCTTTTCCACCTTGAAGCCCTGTACCGTTCCTTCGTCTGTCTGCGTACGGAAGTACGCGCCCTCCGGCCCCAGCTTGACGACAACGAGCGACACACCCTTGTTCAGATAAAATTCGGCGATTGCGCGCGGGTCCCTGGAACCGGTCAAAATTTCGCCCTCCTCCACTCCCGGCAGCACCCAGTCGGCTCGGCAGGCCAGGTCGTTGATGACCGATACCATCTCTTCACGGGAGGACCACAGCGAAGGCCGCAAATTAGGATCGAAGGAAATGCTGCGTCCCGCGGCCTTCATGGCGCCCAGTGCCGCATAAGCGAACTCGCGGGTCTCCTTCGTCAGCGCCGGAGGGATGCCGGTCATGTGCAGATGGCGAAAGCCGGTGAAGTAACCGGCGTCCACGTCCTCGCCCGAAAGTGTCCTTGCCGCCGAATTTTTACGGAAATACTGCACCTGCGGATCGCCTTCCAGCACCTTCGACTTCAGTTGAAAGCCGGTTGGATACCGGGAGTCGTTCGTTACGCCGGAAATATCGATATTTTCCCCGGCCAAGTATTCGCGGATATATTCCCCAAAAACATCGTCGCCCAATCTGCTGACCCAACCCGCCGAAAGTCCCAGCCGGGCGAAACCGACCGCCGTATTCACTTCCGCTCCGGCCAGACGGCGGCTGAACTTGTCGATGTCCTTCAAAGCACCGGGTTTATCGGCAACGAACATCACCATGGCTTCTCCGAAAGTGACTACATCCTTTAAGCTCATTACGCTATCCCCTCTCCTGTTACTGACCAATTGTTCCCGGAACCGCTGTTCCGAAGCATTCCGATATATCCTTCAAGGTATTCGGCTCCCGGAAGCGTAAACTCGATCGCCCGCGGCACATCTCCCGGCAGCAGCCCCAGCAGCTTTCGCCAAAGGGCATCCTCTTCTCCCGGAAGAGGCAAAGTGATCCACATGCCACCCGAACGGACGACATGCTTGAAGTGAATATAGGCGACATAAGGAGCAAAAGCAGCCGCAGCCGCCAGGGGGTCCTCCTCGCAGTAGATCCAGTTGCCCGTATCGAACGTCATCTTCACACCGTCAAGCCCACACCGCTTCACCGCCTGGAAAAACGCTTTCAAATTATCCGCTCTGCCTCCGTAAAACGTTTGATCGTTCTCGATCAGCAGCGTCAGCGGCCCCGACATTTCCCGGTATTTCCGAAGCAGCCGGTCAAGCTGGCTGAGCCGGTCCCGTTCGGCAAGTATCAGCTCTTCCTCCGAGGCTAACCCCGGAATCCCCGCATAGCGGCCCAGCGACACTTTCAGCATTTCGGGCTTCAGGACCGCCGCCTCTGCAAGAATGTGGGACAGCAGTTCTTCGTTCAGGATCCCCTCCTGATTCCACAGCTCCATCGGAACGGAGTACACGCAGCGCAGTCCTCTGCGCAGGTTCGCCTCACGGCACTCGGTAAGCGGAAGGTCCCCGGGTGGAAACAGCTCGCGTCTGATTTCGATGCCGTCCGCACCTCCGGCGCGTATCGGCTCTGCCAAGTGCTGCTGCGCGACGCAAGCGTTTCCAAAAACAGAAGTTGGAACAAAAACCGCATTCATCATAACGTCCTCCTTCATGTAATTTGCTGACCGATATCGAATGGTGCTGCGGCTAATCGTCGGATAACGCTGTTCGTAAATCGGTTCCGTAAATCGGTTCCGTAAATCGGTTTACCATGCTATGACCAAAGTATAATCCAGCCTTCCGTTCTTTGCAAGCCCTTTCTTTTAAGCGTTGTCATTTTTTTATTTCCTTGGGCGACCAGCGGAACACTGGCGGAATTCCAGACAAGGAAGGCTTTTGATGGAAAGTTAGCTTTACATCTGGTGCCTCGGATGTTATATTGGATATGTAAAGCTTACTTTCCACTGAATAGAGGTGTGAGGTTGAAGAACCGTCTGGAGGAAATCCGAAAGCAGCATGGAATCAAGCAGGAGGAATTGGCCGAGGCTTTGGCGGTTTCCAGACAGACGATAGGCTCGCTGGAGAATGGCCGCTACAATCCCTCCATTATTTTGGCGTTTAAGATCGCCCGCTATTTCAAACTGTCCATTGAAGAGATTTTTATCTTTGAGGAGGAATGACTTGTGAACAAAGGCTCTGCCAAGCGAAATGTCGGGGTACTCGCAACGGGGATTCTGCTGTTGGCTATGGCTTTATTGGCAGGAGGAGAGATGACCAGGAACGTCTCCGGCGTCTGCCTGGGACTGGGCGCAGGCCTAAGCGGCATGGGCATCGCCAACTTGATCATGATCCGCTATTATGCCAAGCGCCCGTCGCTCAAGAAACAACAGGACATTGAAGCGGGGGATGAACGAAGCGCCTCCATCAATAACTTGTCGAAAGCCAAGGCTTTTGATATTACGCTCCGTGCCATGATGATCCTTCCCTTTGTGTTGGTCCTTGCGGATTCGCCCCTCTGGCTCACGCTTGCCGTTGTGGCCTTCTATGTATTTTCTTATAGCATCCGTTATTATTACATCGTTAAATACAGCAAGGTTATGTGAAAAACGCCTTCTCCGCAGCGAAAAAGGCGTTTCCTTATTCACAAAATGTCACTGCCGCTCCATCTCCGACGACTGCCGCACCGCCAGCTCGCACTTGAAGACGTACTCTTCCGGCGCCAGGTCTTCTTCCGAACGGATGCGGCTGATGATCCGCTCGGCCGCCTTGCGTCCCATTTCCAGCGAAGGCTGGTTGATGGTGGTAAGCGTCGGCGTAAGCAGGTGGGCAAAAGGAATGTTGTCGAAGGCGACCAGCGCCAGATCCTCCGGAACCCGGAGATTCCGCTCCTTCACAAAGGCAAGCGCCTCCAGCAGCACAAGGTCGTTGCCCGCGATCAGCGCCGTCGGCGGCTCCGGGCCGTCAAACAGCTCACGGAACTTTCTGTTCAGGCTGGATATTTCCGCATTGATCACATACCGGCTGCCGCACTCCAGTCCGTGGTCGCTCATCGCTTGCCGGAATCCTTCCGTCCGCTCCGTCCGGGTGCTGATCGTCAGCGGCGCCGTAGCGAGCGCGATTCTCCGGTGTCCCCGCTCCTTCAGATGCGACACCGCCTCATAGACCGACTCGCGGTTATTGACGACAATCGTGTCGGCCTTGACGCTTTCCACCTTCCGGTCCATGAACAGGATAGGGTATCCGTGCTTGGCAAGCTTTTTATAGAGGGAACCGTTCTTCCCGGTAGGAAGCAAAATGATGCCGTCCACCTGCTTGGCCTGAAGCATTTCGGCGTATTTCTTCTCCTTCTCCCCGTCTTCGTCGCTGTTGCACAGAATAACGTTGATATCCTGCTCCTGGCAGTAATCCTCGATGCCCCTGCATATTTCGGTGGACAGCCGATGCATAATATTGGCTACGATAACGCCGACCGTCGACGTCCGCTTCTGCTTCAGCCCCCGGGCGAGCACATTCGGCTGGTAATCAAGCGCCTCGATCGCCGCTTCGATCTTGGCGCGCGTCTCGGTCCCCATATGCTGATACCGTTTGTTCAAATATTGGGATACGGTGCTTTTGGACACGCCGGCCCTTGCCGCCACGTCCCCGATCGTTGCTTTGACCACTGTTCTCTACTCCCATCATTCGCCTATATCCATTACTATAAAACGCTTGGCTGCGCTTGTCTAATGGCGAGGGGAGGCTGCCGGCGGCGGTCCAGTGCGGGCGGAATCTTTTTACGGTTCTGTCGTCATTGCTTCGGCGACCGAATATACCCTTTCCGTTTATGAAAAGAGAGCGACCGGTAAGTGCGGGCGTACTTTTGGATAGCCGGTTCGGAAATCTGCGAGGCGCTCATGTTCAAGCTCTTGTTGCGAGCTTTCTTTAGAATCATTCCGCCGCGGTCCGCGGAGTACAAATAATTGGCGTAGGTTTCAAATTCGGAAAAAGCAAACTGCCGGGTGCGGTTCATGCTGCGCATAATAGCCTTATACCACGGAATACCATGCATGGCTTCGATTTCCCGCTTCATGCGGGAGAGCCGGCGGCGCTCAAACAGCATATAATGCGTCACGAACGAGGAAGGGCGGGCCGCCTTGCGACCCATCAGCTTCCGGTAAGTCGTGAAATATTCCGGCTGGCTCCAGTTCCGGCAGTAAAACACCGTCTTTCCGCTTGAGCGGAACCGGTGCGGCGCAATCAGGACCGTATCGGCATCGATGACCAAAAAATAATCCGCCGTGCACAGCTTGTCGCCCCCCAGCTTCAGCAGTTGCTGAAACAGCCAGCCCGAGCGCTCCCAGGTGCCCGACCGGTAGTGAATATCCTTTTTGGTGATGGGCAGCACCGTATTTTCATCGACGAAGGTACAAGCTTTCCTACGGCAAAAATCCATAATCCGATCCTTGCGGGGGGCGACGATCAAAATGCTGCGAATCGGATGCCTGACATGCTTCCTCACAGCGTCAACCACATGCGGCAAAGTAGCCAGATCCTTCTCAATAGCCGGAATCAGCACATCTATGGCGGGTCCTTCAAAGGCAGGGGACACAAGCGTTCATCTCCACTTATTCAATTTGCTGTTAGAGTATGAACGTTTGCCTCAAAGGGAATGGGCTGACATGAAATGATCGGAACTCCGCCGCTTACCAGAGCAGAAGCCCCGCCGACAGGGTGTCCCGCCGCACTGAATATAACTCCAATTAAAGTCAACCCTTCCGGCTCATTCCTTTTTGATCATAGCACCCTGAAGCCTCGCGTATACATCGAATAGTTAACGATACAGGAAGGCGGGATGACTCTGTGCAGTACTATATTGAAACGGAACCGGGCGTCAAGCTGTTCGTGGAGGATATCGGCAGCGGCACGCCGGTTGTCCTGGTGCACGGCTGGCCGCTGAACCACCAAATGTTCGAATACCAGGTGACGCATCTTCCCAAATACGGCTACCGCTGCATTTCAATCGATCTGCGTGGCTACGGCCAATCCGACAACCCCTGGGAGGGGTACACGTATGACCGGATGGCCGATGATATCCGGGTAGTGCTCGATACCCTGCGCCTTACGGGTGTGCGGCTGATCGGCTTCTCCATGGGCGGGGCCGTCGTCCTGCACTATGCGGCCCGGCACCGGGGCTGCCGTCTGTCGCAGCTGCTGCTTCTGTCGGCGGCGGCTCCCAAGTTTGCCCGGGGAGTGGACTATCCGTACGGGATGCCCGTATCGGCCATCGATCAGCTGCTCGCGGGCGTGTATACCGACCGTCCGCAGACGGTCGCCTCCTTTGGAGAAAATTTTTTTGCCAAGCCGGTTTCACCGGCCTTTCGCCAGTGGTTCCAGTCTCTCAATTTATCTCCTTCCAACCACGGAACCGCCGGCGGCGTACTGATGCTGCGGAACGAAGATCTGCGCCCCGATCTCCCCTTGATTCAGGTGCCCACCGTAATTTTTCACGGCGTTCTCGATCAGATTTGTCCCTACGATTTGGCCCGGCTGATGCATCAGGGCATCCGGGGCTCGCAGCTGCTGACCTTTGAACATAGCGGGCATGCCATTTTCTATGATGAACTGGAGCTGTTCAATCAACGTCTGCTTCAGGTGCTGGGAGGGAGATAAGCTTTAATCCGGTTCGCGGCCTTCGAACTGTTCTTGCAGACTGACACAATCGCGGAAAGAACGCTTGTCTACCGTTTCTCTCCCTGCTTAATGCAGACTTTCACCGGAGATGGTATAGTGTAGGTTGGCAAAATTACAAATTTGAAGATCTGGTTATAGGTAAAGGTGACTATTATCATGAACAAGCTGCTGTTTCATCCGGTTCCGCCGGGAGCCTCCGCAACCCGTGTCCCGCGGGCGGCGGCGGCTTCGGCGAAGACGAGCCGGGAGCTGGTGCGCGGTGATGAGCCGGATGCCGGCTATTTCCGGACGCTGGAGCGGGACGGCATTCTGCTGAACGCTTCGCAGATCGCGGCGGTGCGGCACGGCGACGGCCCGCTGCTGACGCTTGCGGGCGCCGGTTCCGGCAAGACGAGCGTACTGGTCTGCCGGACAGGCTATCTATTGTCCGTGCGCCGCGTTTCGCCCGGACGTCTGCTGCTGCTGACGTTCTCCAGCAGGGCGGCGGCGGAAATGAGGGAGCGTATCGGCAGGCTGCCCGGGATCGGCGGAATGGAACTTTCGGGGCTGCAGGCCCGCACGTTCCATTCTTTTTTTCTGTACTTTCTGCGGAGACAGGGAGTCCGGCAGGAGATTTTCCATGAAACGCGCCGCCAGCATATTCTGCTTAAAGCGATCATGCGGGAGCTGGGCCTGCCCAAGGACGCATACCCGCCGGAAAGTCTGCTCTCTCTTCTGTCCTCCTGCAAAATGAACATGGGCGATGCGGACAGCCTTCCCGAGCTCACGAATGCGGACAAGGAAATCAAGGAAATCCTAAAGCGCTACGAGCAGTGGAAACAGGACAACGGCAAAATCGACTTCGACGATGTGCTGCTGCACGCCTACCGGATGCTGCAGGAACGGCCGGGGCTGCTTGCGGAGCTGCAAAGAACTTATCTATATATAATGGTCGATGAATTTCAGGATACGAACGCGCTGCAGTACGAGCTGATCCGCATGATCGCCCGTCCCCGGGGCAATCTGATGGTGGTCGGCGACGACGATCAGACGATCTATTCGTTCAATGGAGCTCGGAGCGAGTTCATTCTTGAATTCGAGCAGTTGTACCCGGAGGCCAAGGTGATTACGCTCGACATCAACTACCGCTCAGGCCCTGCCATCATCGGCCTCGGCAACGGGATTATCCGGGGCAACACGCGGCGGCGCCCCAAGACGCTGCGTGCGGCGGCGCCGGAAGGCGTCCAGCCCCGCTACCTCCGCCCCTACACGGCCGATGAGGAAGCGGAGGCCATCGTGGAGTACATGGTTTCCGCAGTGGAGCAGGGTGAACGGAGCTACGGCGATTTCGCCGTGCTGTACCGGGCATCCAGCAGCAGCCGCGCCGTGCTGGAGCGGCTGCTGCTGCGCGATATCCCCTACATCGACTACGGCGAAGGCCGTCTGTTGTATGAGCATTGGCTCATTTCGCCGGTCGTCGGCCATTTGCGGCTGACGGTGAACCGGCGGGATTTTGCCGCCATGGAGGATATGCTGCCTACGCTCTATATAAGCAGAGAGCAGGGTATGGCGCATATCCACCGGATGGAGGCGGCTCAGCCGAAGCAGGGGCCGCTGATCCATCTCCTGAGCCTGCCCGGGCTGGCGGACTTTCGCCAGACGGCCATAAGGGAGCGGCTGGACATGCTCCGCCATCTGCGGGAGCTCACGCCTCTCCAGGCTATCCGGCAGATCCGCAGCCGGTTCTATGATTCCTTCGTCCTGGCGGACGAGCGTCATCAGGCGACGCTGCACCGGGAGACGCTGAAGGAAATGCTGGACGAGCTGGAGCTGTCGGCGGGACGCTTCGGCAGCATTCCCCTTTTTCTCGATTTCATTGACGAGGTGACGTCAAGAAACGAGCATCACCGGCTTCCCGGCGGGACCGAGCAGGGCGACCGCGTGGCGCTGATGACGATTCACAAGTCCAAAGGGCTGGAGTTTCCCGTCGTCGTGCTGCTCGGCGCGTCCGAAGGCATTCTGCCGCACAGCTCGGCGCTGGATGCGGGCCGGCTGAAGGACCGCCAGACGGCGGAAGGCGGCGGTGAAGCGCTGGCGCTGCTGGAGGAAGAACGCCGCCTGGCATACGTGGCGGTCACCCGCGCCAAGGAAGAGCTGCTGGTCAGCTCGCCCGCGCTGCACCGGGGCAGGAAAGCCCCGGTCTCCCGCTTTATGCTGGCGGCGTTCGGCGCAGCCGGGGCGGCGGGCGCGGCTGACGGCGGCGCAGGCGCCGGACGGCAAGGCGCCCGGTCCGGCGGCGGGAACGCAGGCAGCGGCGCCGGCCTGGACGGACGCGCGGCAGCGGCCGGCGCTGACGCGGACAGCTCCGCCGGCCGCGGCGGATATGGCGGCGGCGCAGCCCGCCATGGGCGCTTCGGCGGCGCCGATGGCAAGGGCGGCGGCGCAGCCGCGTCCAGCCGGACGCGCACGATCGCGGCCTGGAGCTGCCCGGCCGCGGCCTGCCCGGGCTGGATGCGCGTCAAGTCCGGCGGCGCCGAGGACCATCTGGCGCACAAGCCCTGCCCGCTGTGCGGCACGCCGATGGAGAGAGGCAGCCGGGACGTTCCGGTCTAGAACATCGCCAGGGCGGAATTCTTCCCTTTTATTTCTTGCCAAATGAAGCTTTACCGGATATGAAAGGGAATTTCTCCACTTTAATTGTCCGCCTCCCTCTATTTTTCGCAAAATCATAAGAATAAGAGGGAGAATTTCCAGCTTAATTAAAAAATAAGCCTCTGTCCGATGAATAACAGGGAGAAATTCCGGCTTATTCATCCGATATCGCAAGCAGCACCCCCAACACGCAAAAATCTCCAGCCTCCCTCTTCAGAGAGTACAGCTGGAGATTTTTCATATCACCTTTGGCCCTTGCTTGCCAGGTTCTCTTGACAGGGCTTATGTATGGCGCGGCCCCTTCTTCCGCTGCATGACGTCCGGCTTCAAGCCCGCCGGATTTTTAGGTCCAGGCCCACAGAAAGCCGTCCCGGTCCCAGGCGATTCGTCCGCCGTGCAGCTTGCGGAACGCCTTTTTGACTTCCTTCGACAGCGAAGCGTTGCCGTTCTCGTTCACAAAGACGAACTGCTCGCCGAAATTTCTTTTTACATAATCAATTGCGTCGGCCTGGTACAAGGTTCCCGTAAAACGGATTTCCTTGACCATCCACTCCGCCACATCTTGTGCTGTCGGTTCCACTTGGGTCCTCTTTTCTTATGGCTTCTTTCGTATGTCTATCTTATCAGATTCATCAGCCAAAGAAACAACATAATGACCGAAACGGTCGTGCCAAGCGCGACAAAGGCGTTAAAAAAGTTCCATGACGAGCCTTGGCGGGACTCCTCGGCGATCCTTGCGCTTCTTCCTCGGTACTCCTGCAGAGCATCTTCAGTGCGGGGAGTTTCCTCCCATTCGGAATCTTCTTTGGCATTCAGGTTATCGGGGAACACAAGCATACCTTCCCTTCGTTTCCTTTTTCCAAATCATTATACCAGGTTTTCCTAAATTTGTAATGCGCACTTGTCCCTAATTATCCTTGCCGCTCCGGTCGCTCCGATGCTGTGTCTGCCTGATTTCCCATATACCTTCGGCCTTATCCGTCCTAAACGATTGTCTATTCCCGTCGAACCGCCTCCGGACTGTCGATCAGGCTCTCCGGCGGGTTTCGTCCGAGGTCGCGACGCAGGCCGCTCCCTCCACGAACGGCAGCGCTGTGGCGACACTGACAACGGAATCGCTGCCCTTCGGCGCGGCTCCAGGTACTCTGAACTGTGCAGCATGGATCGGCTCGATGGCAATCTCCTCCGGCTTCGCAAGCTGCGGCACCCATTCATAGGGCAGCCGGTAAGAGCGGTAAACCATATTCGTGTTTCTTCGGTCGGTATAGGGAGAAACGTACTCCCAGACGATCTCGTGGTCAACCGTAACTTCGAACAGCCGGCCGTTGGAGCCTTCCGTAATCAAGGTGTTGCCGTTCGGCAGCCGCTGCGCCGAGCTGATATACGGACTGTAAAATTTATAGGAGTCGGTCGGGACCGAGAAGCCCGCTTCCGCTCCGGTATACTGCCATTCAATCTCCAGTGTCACGGGGTTAATCTCCAGAACCCGCGAATGATCACGGATGGCATTCTTCTGGCCGAACGGGGATGCGGGATTCGGCAGTCCGTAGCCGCCCCAGCCGCCGTTGTCGAATACGAGCAGATTGCCTTCGCCCGGCAGCCCCTTCGGTATGATATGGGCGTGATGCTGGCCGATGATCCAGCCGATATGCTTCACTTCCGGCAGGGAGTAATCCGGGCCGAGGCGCCAGACGATGCTGCCGGTTCTTCGGTCCGTAATCGCGATGATGTTGGCTTCCCGTGCATCCCAGATAATATTGTCCGGATGAAACCGCTCGTCGCCCTCGTCGTAGAACCGGTTCGGCCCCACATAGGATGCCGAGTTAATATGCAGCCAATCGCCTACGCCGCCGCCGAGATGGCCGAAGGAACGGGTGTTGGGGTCGCGGAACAGCACGTTGCGGGCCGACTCGTCAAAGCCAAGCTCATCAAAATGGTCGCTCGCCTTCCATTCCCACTTCACATTGCCCTCCCAGTCGACCTCGATAATGACATCGTCCAGCAGCTGCTTGTCGGAAATGGCCGGGTTATTCACATTTTTATGAGCGAGGATCAGCGTCTTGCCTCTGGAAACCTCCGGTTCAAGGCCCGGAGCATAATAGCCGACCGGATTGCCCTCGCGCTGGTAATCGTGATGCTGCCGTGCATACCACAGCGGCTCATAGCCGGGATCTTCGATATGCTCGTAGCCGTTATATCTCCAGACGATATTGCCGTCCCAGTCCACCTGCACCAGATCGACATTGTCCTGAATGCCGAATTTCGGATCTCTGCGGCCCGTGCTACCCAGCACATAGCCGCCTGGAAGCGCCTTGGCCGGAAAGCCGATCAGCCCTTTCCACAGATGAACCTCTCTGCCGTTCATATCGATCAGAACGACGCCCTCTTCGCCTGCCTGATACACGGTATAGCCACTCCATGCCTTGCTCGGGTTATAGACGGTAGCCCCCGTCGGATATACGGTTGGAAATCCCATTGTTTCATATCTCCCTTGTTATAAATTGAACGTATTCTAATAGGTCAAATAACGGCTTTGCGTCGATAACCGGCTCTGCTTCCGTTCTGGGCCGGCCGGTAAGGGAGGCTCGGCATTCTGCTTGGTAAGCTTCAGGATAGCCTCCGAAAACCCCTCAAGATTGCCGATGACTCTCTCGAACGCCCGGTTCTGGGCGGTCAGCTCCTCCCGTTCGAAGCCCTCGAACAGAAGCGAGATACACCGCGAGCCGACACTGCGGTTGCGCTCGAACATCTCTCGACCTTTATCCGTGATGCCCAGCAGCACCGTCCGGCGGTCGCCATTCTTGCGCCGCCGGACGGTATACCCGGCCGCATCCAGCTTGTCGCACAGCGCAGTGATCGCTCCCGATGTAAGATCGAGCTGCTCCGCCAAATCGATGAGCCGCTGATCGCCCTCGCGGATAATCTTATGCAGGACCATCATGCCCGGCAGCGCGATACCCTCCACGCTGATGCGGTCCCGCTCCTTCACAAACCTTCTGACCATCTTGCGGAACAGCCAGTCGGCCTCCTCCAGCACATCCCAATCCGTATTATCCATAGGTTTTTGCTCCTCGAATTTGCCGCATAGCATCAAAAAAGGCCCCCGGAGCTCACCCATGGGGGAGCGCTTCGGGAGCCTTTGACGGTCCAATCGGCTCGAAATGATATTTCATGAATCATTTATTTAGTGTTGAAAGGTTATGAAGAAATCATAAACCTATTAATCTTACCTGTCAAGTATGAATTATGAAAAGACGGCCGTTGCCGTGCCTCCTCCTTCAGCACAAACATACAATGATTATAATCGCTAACCCGCCCAGCATATGCGACTTAAAGCGCTATTCCCCGCTCGAATCTTCTTTAATTTAGATCTCAAATTTAGATATAGCAAATGCAGCATTCTCCCGCCCCTCAAGCTGATGATCCAGCCTATTAGGCATTGGACCCCGCGCTTCCGGGGCTTTGCTGTTTTTCCGACGTCATCTTAAGGTTATTTTAAAGCGCACTTAAGGTGCCGGTCAGTTTCGGAGGGTAAAATATAAACAGGTCGAAAACGAAATTAGAAATGAGGGACTACATATGAATATCACACGGAATATCAAAAGAGTAGTAATCGTCGGCACCATGATCGTAGCCATCTCGTTCGGAGGAAATGCCTGGGCGTTCCAAAGCGTCAGCGCAAGCCCGGTAGCCAAGCTGTCTTTAGCCGCTGTCCCAGTGGAGCGTGACGACTTGCTCGAAGCGCTGAACCGGCCTTCCGGCGAGGAGCTGTATTATGCACTCTTTGAGGGCAAGTCGCTTGCCAACGTCGCAGCAGCGAATGGCGCGGACATTCAGCAGGTTATCGACCTGCAGACAGAGCAGCTCACCCGGCAGTTGGACATGCGTCTTGCTTCCGGAAGCATTACGAAAGAGCAGTATGAGGCTTACAGGGCGGAAGTGCCGGAGATTATAAGCAGGAGCGTTAACCCGGCTTAAGCCGGCGGCCCGCTCGTGATGCCCTTCCCTTGGATTTCAGCGTCTTAAAGCTTGAAAAAGCCCCCTTAAGAACCGCCTCCCGCCATGCCTTAATGCTCTTGGGGGATTGCCGTCTTAAAGGGGCCGCAGCGGCCGGAATGGATTACAGTTTCTTAAGGCGCTCAGCCGGAAGGTCCGCTTCGGCGCTTGCGCGTTTGATCTCCAGAATATCAAGAATGAACACAAAAATCGGAATGCCCAGGATCAATCCCCAAACGCCGAGATAATGCTCCGAGAACAGCAGCACGATAAAGGTGTAGAACATCGGCAAATTCATCTTCGAGGACATCAGCTTCGGATTCAGGAAGTAGCCTTCAATGAAATGCAGCACGGCGATCATCGCCAGCACGTACACCAACATCATCAGTCCGCCTATGTTGTAGCCGATGATGCAGAGCGGAATGAGCGAGATGAGAAACCCGGCTACCGGAATGAGGCTCAGCAGGAAAATCATCACCCCGAGCGCGAACAGATACGGAAATCCGAGAAACGTCAGCCCGATGACCGTAAAAACCGTGTTGAACAGCGCAATCAGAATTTGCGCTTCGATCACCTTGCCGAAGGACAGAATGAACTTTTTGCCGAAATACTCCAGCTCATTATAAAACCACGAAAGCTTGCTCTGCTTTATCCGCGCGGTAAACGCTACGATCCGGTTCTTCTCCAGAATAAAGACGAAGCTGAGAATAATGGCCAGGACAAAAGTGGTGCCCCAGTTGCCGATCGTCGTTATATAATCGAGACCGCTCGTCATATACTTCTCGTAGTTCAAGCCCTTGACGGTGTTGAATAAATACTGGACGATCTCGTTCTGCGGAATATTCTCCGGGGTTAACGCTATGAGGAAATTGGTGAGCTGTCTGACCTGGACAAATATTTTGGGCAAATAATGCACCATTGCAATCACCAGCGTGGAAATCATAGCCAGATAGAGGATGATGATTATGACCTTGCTGTTCACCCGTATGTATCTGCCGATCCGCCTGGACAGCAGCACCTGAAAGCTGTTCATGATATAAGCGATCAGAAAAGTCAGCAGCACCAGATTGAGCATATCCCTGATTCCGTACAGCAGCAAGCATACCAGCAGCAAAATTCCAAACCTGCGGATCGTCAAATCCGCAAAAAACCGCTTAAACCATTCCATTGTCTCTCTCCATTCGCCTGCATTTGACACTGATTATAGTCTACGTAACAACAACGCCGAAAGCAACCGGCGAATAACGATCACATCGGCCAGTGCGCTCTTTTGATAACTTATACGGGCTGATCCGTTACATGTTTCAATTATAATTCCGATTATTGCGTTCCCGCAGGCGCTTCCTCCGGACGGTCGGGGCCGTGTATAATACAATACATTGGCTGCCCCGCTTTGCGGACGGCCGGATTACTTCTCTATGGAGGAATATATTGGATACTCTGCCAAAAGAAATTAATCAAACGAAATCGTTTCCGGGCTCATCGTCCAAACGTATGTATATTTTGCAGCTGCTCACCGTCTTTATCGGATTTCTGATCTTCGGCTTCTCCGAGAACATTAAGGGGCCCGCCATTCCCCGCATCCAGTTGGAACTGGGCCTCGATGAAATGCGCATCGGCACGCTGCTGTCGCTGAATTCGCTCGGCTATTTGCTGGCCTGCTCCTTCACCGCCTACCTGATCCGCAAAATCGGCATCAAGGCGGTCTGCCTGCTGTCTTTCAGTTCCATGGTAGTGTCCGGCGTACTGATTTTCTTGTCCCACAGCTATCCGGCGCTCTCCGGCTCTTTCTTCCTGCTGTACATCGGCAACGGAATGCTGGAAATCGGGCTTGCCGTGCTGGCCGCGCGAATCTTTATCCGCAACACCGGCACGATGATGAATCTGGCCCACTTCTTCTACGGGCTCAGTTCGACCGTGGCGCCGATGATCGCATCGGGACTGATGACGCTGTCGATCGGCGGCCGGGCCATCGATTGGCGGGACGTGTACCTGCTGATTCTGCTGCTGGCCGTCCTGCCGATGATTCCCGCATTTGCCGGCAAGTTCCCGAGCGGCGGCACCTCGGAGGATGACCGGATTCCGCTTAAAGCTATCGCCGCCGATCCCGTCATCTGGATGCTGGTCGCCATTCTGTCCTTCGGCGTCATTTCCGAAATGGCGGTCGGCGGTTGGCTGGTCAACTTTCTGGAAAAAGCCTACGGCTGGGACGGAACCGCTGCGGCGGGCATGCTCTCCGTATTCTTTCTCTGCTTCACCTTCGCCCGGCTGTTCCTCGGTCCCGTCACCGACAAAATCGGCTTTACGCTGTCGCTCATCATCTTCTCCGCCTTGTCCGGTCTGCTGACCTTCGCCGCCATTGCGGCGGGCGAGCCGGGGGCGTTTCTGTTCGCCGCGGCGGGCATCGGCATCGCGCCTATCTACCCCACCGTCATGGCGCTGATCGCGAAGCGCTACCGCCAGGGCAGCGACACCGCCATTACGTTCATCGTCACCCTGATGGGCGTGTCCAGTGTCATCGGCAATTATCTGATCGGCGCTATCATTACCGGCATCAAGAACGTTGTCGCTTCAAGCGGGAACGCCGGGGCGGGCCTGCTGGCCGGGCTTCAGGCGGGCTATGCCTTCATCGGCCTGTGCGCCCTGCTCTGCGCCTTGTCGGCCGTGCCGCTGTACCGGTATTTGAAGAGGCGGGGGGAGCTGCTGTAGCGGCAAGGCCTGTTTATAGCATAATTATGAAGAATAGAATCCCCCCGCCAAAATTGGCAGGGGGATATTTGGGGTCTCTCTAGATATTTCTGTCTGATTTTCCATATTCAAAGCACAAAAATGCAACATTTTCCATATTGCTTCGTCTAAATAGAAAATCCACAAGGGAGTATAAACAATGAAAAAGATGATCGTTTACGGCTTTGCCCTGTTGTCGGCTGCCGTTCTTATGACCTCATGCGCCAAGAACTCTGATACCGGCATTCAGGGGGAGAGCAGCGCTCCAAGCGCAAGTCCCTCCTCTGTCCAAGATGAATCGCCAAGCTCTCTTAAAGCTGGGGTTTTCGTAAATGTCGAGAACAGCAGCGAACCCTTGTTGAACGAAGAGATAAAAAGACTGCTGCAAACGGCGCTAACCTCCATGGCCAATAAGGACACGGAGGCCTTTCGCAGCGTGTTTGCCGATGATCGATCCAGCGACGCCCAACTTCATTTATTAAACAGCGATTACGCCTTCAATCAGTTGGGCACCGTTCAACAGGATCACGCTAACCGGATAGTGGTTGAGATCATTGGCAAAGCCAAGCAGGATATCGGAATAACAGACACATATCTATACTTCTATTTTGTAAAAAACGCTCAAGGGCAGTGGTTTCTTGGAGCGATTGATTAATCGTGTCTGCCACCGGATCAAATGCTACCGGTTGTCAGCCAGCCTTGTAAGAACTGTCTATCCGTTGACAAAACTGCCCCTATTCCGCCACTTCCGCCGACAGGTTCGCCCAGGTAACGGAAGCCGGGCCATGCCCCGGAAATGTCGTATAGGTCAAGCCTTTCACATAAATCCGGTATGAGCCGGGTTGGTCCAAAGTTACGGTGCTGCTGAACGTCCCGTTTTTTACCGAAATTTCCTTTGTGGAAACCGTTGTAAAATCCCTAATAACATCCGCCGCATCCGGTACATAACGCTGAATTGTGACCGTCAATTTATCGATAGCCAGATTGGGCGGATTGATCACTTTGCCCGAAATCGTGAAAGAGTCTCCGGATTTGAGTTTCATGTAGCCGCTTGCCGGCGATTCCAGAGTCAAAAACCCTTTCCCATCTTCTGTAATATTCACTGGAATCGCGGAAGGGTCGCTTACATTTCGTCTGATTCGGATTCCTGCGGTAGCCATTCCCATGGAACTGATCTCGATCGTGTTGATGCCCGGCGCAAGCGGCACGGACAGTTGGATACGGTTATAGAGCGAGCCGTCCAGACGGATATCCTTCTCTACAATCTTCCTGCCTACCGAGCTGACCCAGGTTCCCGAACCGATGGGAGACGCGGCGCCCGGCGCATACAGCTCCTTGGCGTAGAGTACGGTAAACACTGCCTGATCTTCTCCCGTCTCCCAGTACGGCTTCAGCACCTGCTCCTTCTTCTCGCTCCATCTCCAGAAAAGCTGCCCGTCCGCCGTGCCCGCCGCCAGACCGAAGAAGGTCAGCGCGCGCACCGGAACATATGCTGTGCCGTTGATTAACAGCGGCGCCGGGATCGTAAAGTTCTCCGCCGGCAGAGCCTTGCCCTGCCCGTCGTATACCCGGGTCGAGCCGATGCGGAAATTAAACTCTCCCCACCGCGTAACGACCCGAACCTGCCGTTTCGTGGAATTCCAGGCAACGGAGGATACCGCTCCCGATTCGCCCAGCGCGCGCAGCGGCACATACAGGCGGCCATTTCGCTTTACGGGCGTAGCCGCCTTGACCGCCTTCCCATCCAACGACGCGTTTCCACCGGACAGATTAATCTTCATCTCATGCTTGATCAAGTCGAACCGGACCACGTCCGTGGAATTCGCGGCGCCGGATGCCGTTTGTGCCGGAGCGGCCGGTACGGCGGCTTCCGAGCCGGCGGCAGAAATTTTGACATCCCGGACCGGAACGACAACCGCTGCCGCCAGGAACGCGAACACTGCCAGCCATACGGCCGATTTCGGCATTTTTTTGACCGTCATATGCTTACCTCCCCATACATTTTCAAAAATATCCCATCTGATTAGACGATGAACGGCGTTAAAGGTTTCTTTCCCGCAACAAAACAGGGCCCTCCCACTGCCTTACCGGCTTAGGGAAAACCCTGTATTTTTACGCTAGTTTATAATGTGGAGAGGTTTAGCGGGAAATATTAGAAGGGGCTGTCCCCAGTTGTCAAAAACTACTTATGGAACAACCCCTTCATCACTTATCCCATTTATGCACAGGCTTCACACTTGATGGCAGGCTGCTTGCGTCCCGGGAGAAATCTCCCGGAGCGCCGGAACCTCCTGGCGGCAAATATCCGACGCTACCGGAGCCTGTTCGTCTGAGGATATTTTCGAGTCGGTATTACGCTTTGCCAAGAGGAACGGCCGCCGGCTTCTCAATCGCGACCGTCAGCCCGCCGTCCGACTCGCCGACCTTCAGTACGGAGCCTTCGCCCGCTTCTCCGGAGATCAGCGCCCGGGCGACCCGGGTTTCCAGGCTGCGCTGGATGAACCGCTTCAGCGGCCGCGCGCCGTATACGGGATCGAAGCCCTCCTTCGCGATAAAGCGCACCGCTTCGTCCGTGAGGACAAGGCCGACCTGGCGTTCGGCCAGGCGCGCCCGCAGGCCGTCCACCAGCTTGCCGACGATTTGGCGGATTTCGCCAAGCGACAGCGGCTTGAACATCACGATATCGTCCACCCGGTTCAGGAACTCGGGGCGGAAATGGCCCCGCAGCTCGCGCATGACGCGCTCCTTGACCGCAGGCGTCAGGTCGCCGTTGTCGTCGGTGCCCTGAATGAGATGAGGCGAGCCGATGTTCGATGTCATGATGATAATCGTATTCTTGAAATCAACGATCCGCCCTTGCGAATCGGTCAGGCGTCCGTCATCCAGCAGCTGCAGCAGGATGTTGAAGACGTCCGGATGGGCCTTCTCCACTTCGTCCAGCAGGACAACCGTATAAGGTTGGCGCCGCACCGCTTCCGTAAGCTGGCCGCCCTCCTCATAGCCGACATAGCCCGGAGGCGCGCCGACCAGCCGGGAGACGCTGTGCTTCTCCATATACTCCGACATGTCGATGCGGATCATGCCGTCCTCGCGGTCGAATAGGGCCGCCGCCAGCGCCTTGGCCAGCTCGGTCTTGCCGACGCCGGTCGGGCCAAGGAACAGGAACGAACCGATCGGCCGGTTCGGGTCCTTGATGCCCGCTCTCGCCCGCAGCACGGCGTCAGACACCAGCGACACCGCTTCGTCCTGGCCGACGACGCGCTGATGCAGCGTCTCTTCCAGGCGCAGCAGCTTGTCGCGTTCGCCCTCAACGAGCCGGCTGACCGGAACGCCGGTCCAGCGGGAGACGATGTCGGCGATTTCGTCTTCGGTCACCGCTTCGCGCAGCAGCCGGGAGTCGCCGTCCTGCTGCGCCGCTTCTTCCGCCGCCTTCACCTGCCGCTCAAGGTCGGGGATAATGCCGTAGCTCAGCTCGGCCGATTTGTTCAGGTCGTACTCTTCCTGGGCGCGCTCCAGGTCCATGCGCGCCTGCTCCAATCTTTTCTTCAGCTCGCGGACGCCGGAAATGGCCGACTTCTCCTTCTCCCAGCGCGCCGTCATCTCAAGGTGCTTCTCCTTGAGATCCGCCAGCTCCCGCTGGAGCGATTCCAGACGGCGACGACTGGCATCATCGGTTTCTTTCTTGAGCGCCGCTTCTTCTATTTCCATCTGCATCAGCCGCCGGGTCACTTCGTCCATTTCCCCCGGCATGGAGTCAATCTCCGTGCGGATCATCGCGCAGGCCTCGTCGACGAGGTCGATCGCCTTATCCGGCAGGAAGCGATCGGTAATGTAGCGATTGGACAATACGCCTGCGGCCACCAGCGCGCTGTCGTGGATTTTGACACCGTGATGCACCTCGAACCGCTCTTTCAAGCCGCGCAGAATCGAAATCGTGTCCTCGACGTCCGGCTCGCTGACCAGCACCTGCTGGAACCGGCGTTCCAGCGCCGGGTCCTTCTCGATGTACTTGCGGTACTCATCGAGCGTCGTGGCGCCGATACAGTGCAGCTCGCCTCTGGCCAGCATCGGCTTCAGCATGTTGCCCGCATCCATCGCCCCTTCGGTCTTGCCTGCGCCGACAATCGTGTGCAACTCGTCGATGAACAGGATAATTCGGCCGTCGCTCTCCTTGATCTCCTTCAGGACAGCCTGAAGCCGTTCCTCGAACTCGCCGCGGTACTTCGCTCCGGCGACAAGCGCGCTCATGTCGAGGGAGAAAATCGTCTTGTCCTTCAGGCCCTCCGGCACGTCGCGGCGGACAATCCGGTGGGCCAGGCCTTCCACGATCGCCGTCTTGCCGACTCCCGGCTCGCCGATCAGCACCGGATTGTTCTTCGTCTTCCGGGAGAGAATCCGAATGACCCTGCGGATCTCGCCGTCGCGGCCAATAACAGGATCAACCTTGCCCGCCCGCACCTCGGCGACCAGGTCGCGCCCATACTTCTCCAGCACCTCGTAGGTCGCTTCCGGCTCCCGGCTCGTCACCCGCTGGTGTCCGCGGATTTCCGCCAAAACCTGAAGCAGCTTCTCGCGCGTCACGCCCCCGGCTTCGAATATCCGGCGGATATCCGCACTCCCGCCGCTGCCGGATACCATCGCCAGCACGGCATGCTCCACCGCCACGAATTCATCCTGCATGGCCGCCGCTTCTTTCTCGGCCTGTTCCAGTGTGGCGATCAGCGCGGACGAAGCGTACCTCCGCACCGTTCCGGCGCCCGCGCCGCCGACGGAGGGCTTCCGCCGCAGCAGCTCATCCGTGCGGCTCAGCAGCTCGTTCACCGGCACGTTCATTTTTTGCAGCAGCCGGGGCAGCAGCCCCTCATGCTGCTCAAGCAGCGCTTTCAGCAGATGCGGGTTATCGATTTCCTGATGACCTGCGCCCGATGCCAATGACTGTGCGGAAGCGACCGCCTCCTGCAGCTTTTGCGTTAATTTATTGAAGTCCATTCCCGCTTCATTCCCTTCCTTTTGGATCTCTTTCCATAATCATTCAATCATTCGCTCCGGTCCTTACTTGTTCTGCCGCTTGCCCGCCTACCGCTCAACCGGCCGTGGCCCCGCGGCGCTTGTCTTCCGCGCCCCGCTTTTTGGCGCCCGCCTGAAAGCTTGAGGAATGCTCAAGCTGCCGGTACAGCTGCTTCTCAGCCTCGTTTACGTGTTCCGGCACAACCAGCTCGATGTCGAACAGGACATCTCCGTATGATCCGTTCTCCCGCTTCAGCCCCTTGCCCGGTATCCGCAGCGTCCTGCCGCTCCGGATGCCTACCGGAATCTTCAGCTTGACCGCGCTTCCGTCCGGCAAGGATACTTTCGCGCCGCCGCCGAGCACGGCTTGCCAGGGAGCAATTTGGAGGATACCTCGAAGATCCCCACCGCTCACTTCGTAAGTCTCATGAGCGCGGATGTTCAGGATAATCAGCAGTTCATCTTCGCCCCGCCGTCCGCGCTCTCCGCTTCCGGGCACGGAGATTACCGTTCCGTCACCCGACCTTGGCGGGATATTCACGGTCACCGTCCTCTCTCCGGCCTGCACGGTAACGGCGCCGCCTTTATACGCCTGTTCCAGCGTAATGTCGAGCCGCGCTTCCATCATGCCGCCCATACCGCCCATGGCTCCGGCGAAACCGCCTGTTCCCGGACGTCTTCCGCCCGGGTTGAAATCGAATCCCGCCCGCTCGGCTGCTCCCCTGCTGCCGAAGAACATCTCAAACAGGTCGCCGTCCGGAATGTCCGCGCCGCCGAAAGAATAACTGCCGCTCCAGCCCTCGCCGAACGGCGATTCCCGTGAGGATCCTCCGCCCGTTGGTCCGCGCCCGAAGCTGTATCTCGCCGCTTCGTCGTAGGCTTTGCGTTTCTCCTCGTTCCCGAGCGTTTCATACGCCTCGGCTATTTTTTTGAACCGTTCCTCTGCCTCGGGCGCCTTGTTCACGTCGGGATGCCACTGCTTGGCGAGCTTCTGGTACGCCTTTTTAATGTCCTGCCTGGACGCGTCCTTGCTGACGCCAAGCACTTCATAGTATCCGGTTTCCGCCATCTGCGCGCCCTCCTTTCTTTCCTATATTATTTCTTTCCCCGTTATGCCGGCGCTGTAATCCAAATTGTGTCCTTAGACTCGAATAACTTCGAAAAAAAGCGCATTATAGCCGGAAAACGATCTACAATGCGCTCCTCATATATATTCATTGGCAAATTTCAGACTTTTCATTTGAGACTTTCACTTTATTGTTCGTCATCCCGGATTTCAATCCGTGTGCCCGCCGGTTTTTGCCGTTTCGGCGCCTCCAGCGACAATACGCCATTCTTCAGCGAAGCGCGGATGCCTTCTTCATTAATGTCCTGAACGTAAAATCTGCGGACATACTCTCCGTAACGGCGCTCCTTGCGAACGATCTGCCGGTCGCTGTTCTCCTCGGTGTTCTCTTCCTTGCGCACAGCCTTGATCGTCAAGTACGGCGCTGCGTAATCAATCACGATGTCCTCTTTGGCGAATCCCGGAAGCTCGGCCTCAATTAAATAATGATCCTCGGCCTCCCGGATATCGGTGCGGATAGACAGAGTAGAGCTCTTGAGCGGAGCGAAGAAGTCGTCCCCAAACATATCGCCAAAGGATTTGGCCAATTGGCCGAACGCCTCTTCACGCCGTTTTCCAAAAGGAACCAGATCAAACATCTTGCATTCTCCTCTCGTTTGATTGTTGACTTTGACTTTATTTGACCTTACATGTTTATTATAGCCCTCGCCCGCTTAAGTCTCAAAGCCGATTAAAGACGAAAAAACGCCGAATTTCGGCGTCTTCAGGCATTTTCAATGCAAAATTTTAGTGTTTTGATTAATTTGACCTTTTTTGACCTTTGCTGCAGAACTTCTTCCTGTACTCTTCTTCCAACAGGCTCATTGGTCGGTGGAATGGTATTGCCGACAGTTGACGTCCCTGTCTGCCGGCTCATGTGATGCTGAGCGTTAAGCGCCCCGCCGCTGAAGAGGAGCCGATAGCAAACGACCAACCGAAAAAGTGAAAGCTGCAAGGCTGCCCTTTATATTCGCCGGCCATCTGCCGAACCTCACAAGTTAAGAGCCGGCAACGGAACAAACAGGAATTCTTCAGACGGGAAAACCTCCCTCTAAATCGGATATTTTAGCCAGATACGAAGAAGAAGCGGCCAATTAGCTGGAGGTTTGCCCTTTAGTTGGGTGAAATATTCTTTTGACGGAACATTAAAGGGAGCTTTGCCCGTTAACCAAGTATTTGGATACATCAAGCACAATCCTTCATATAAAGCTTTAATCGACGTTACAGCATCCTTTTAAATTAATTTTTAAGTATGAGTTGCATCTGCCTCCGGAATCTGCTATGATTACTATATTGGAATTTTGACCTGAACTCACATATTGCAGAGGGTTATGATTTTAAGCGCATAACCTTGTGCAATATGTGATTTTTTATTTTTAAGGAAATAATAAGGTCATGTTCAACAAAACAAGGAGGTTTTCTACAATGGAAACAGGAACAGTTAAATGGTTTAACGCAGACAAAGGATTTGGCTTTATCGAGGTTGAAGGCGGCAGCGACGTATTCGTGCATTTCAGCGCAATCGTCAGCGAAGGCTTCAAGACTCTTGATGAAGGCCAACGCGTTGAGTTCAACATCGTTCAAGGCAACCGCGGTCCGCAAGCCGAGAACGTCGTTAAACTGTAAATCCGGAAAATACGCCCCGAACCTAGCGTTTGGGGCGTTTGTTTTTTATGACAATAACTCCGTGAGAGAAAGAAGGATGCTTCTTGTACTATTCACGAAAGAGACCTCTGGACAATATTCCGGAGGAACTCACGGCCATATGGTCCTGTACCAGTGAAAGCTGCAACGGTTGGATGAGAGACAACTTTGTTTTCTTGGTTCAGCCCACCTGTTCGATATGCCAGTCTCCGATGGAAAAAGGCGAGAAAATGCTCCCTGCGGTAGTTAATACAAGTCCCAATCAATCCAAACAATAAATTAGAGCACCACACAGGTGTACCTCAAGCTTCGGCCTTAGCCGAAGTTTATTTGTCTTTTTCGGCTCCGCTCTCTTCCCCGCAGCACAGATTGGGCGACTTTCCCCTCTATTAATACAGCACCCGCCACAAATAAAAGGTTGCGTACGCCTCCCAGCCCCGCCAATCCGCGAACAGCTCCCTAAGTTCCGGCAGCGCCGGCTTCCGGTCCAACCCAAGCACGGCTTTGACAGCATTGTGCAAACCGACATCCCCGATAGGAAAAGAGGAGGCGTCGCGCAGGCAGCGCATCCTTACATACTGGGCGGTCCAGGGGCCGATGCCCCGCACCGCCGTAAGCATCGCTTCGGCCTCCTCTGGCGAGCCAAGGGCCAGCAGTTCCTCCCGGCTCAGCGTGCCGCCGGCTAGAAGATCGGCGACGGCAAGAATCGTCCGCGCCTTGCTCCGGCTCAGTTGGAGGGCGCACAGATCCTCCTCCTTCGCGCCAAGAAGCGACTCCGGCGGCGGAAACAGATGGTACCGGTGTCCGGACCACAGCACGGACTCGCCGTATTGTTCCGCAATCCGCGCCTTCAGCTTGTACGCGAAGGCCAGGTTGACCTGCTGCCCGAGAATCGCCCAGCATAAGGCCTCGAACAAGTCGGGGATGCCGACAATGCGCAGGCCGCGAAAGCGTTCCGCCAGCGGACCAAGCAGGGGATCGCCCTCCGCCAGCTTATAGAACGGCCTAAGATCGCGGTCCAGGTCGAACCAGTCGCGGATATAACGCGCCAGGTCTTCCAATCCCGCTTCCCCGGGCCGCTCACCTCCGAGCAGCTCCACCCGCAGCCGCCCCGGCTCGGGCGCCGTCAACCGGACCAGCAGCGCCGCTCCGTCCGCCTGAAGCAGACGGGTCACTCCTTCGCCGTCCGTTCTGTACAGACATTCCAGCGGCGAACGCGCCATATAGTCGAGGCAGGCCTTCCAATCGAACAGTTCCGGCAGCGGCAGCTCAAAAAGCAAATCGTTCATGTCCGGCCGCCGCCACATGGGCGATTCCCTCCAGTTCCAGCAGCTCCTGCTTGAGCCGAAGCCCTCCGGCATAGCCGGTCAAGGTGCCGTTCGCCCCGATGACCCGGTGGCAGGGTAGAAACACCGGCAGCGGGTTGCGGCCGTTCGCCGCGCCCACGGCGCGCATCGCCTTGGGCCGGCCGATCCTCTCCGCCAGCTCCGCGTACGTGATGACTGCGCCATACGGGATATCGCCCAGCGCTGTCCATACCTGCCGCTGAAACGCCGTTCCCCGAAGATCGAGCGGCAGCTCCCGGAAGTCGGGATGAAGCCCGGCAAAGTAGTCCTCCAGCAGGCGAACCGCACCCCATTCCTCAAAGGGCCGTTTATCGTCTGCTACGCTGCTGCCCGGAGCGTAGCGGTCCAGCCAGGCTTGTGCCGTCTGCTCCGTATCATGCTGAAAGGACAGGCGGCACAGGCCGTCCGCGCCTCCCCAAAGCGTCCATGTCCGGCCCCCAAAGTTAAGGGTGTGCCGGTATATTGTACTCTGGCTCATCCGCCGTTCCTCCTTGAAATCGTTCTCTGTATTCCGTGGGCGAAGCGCCCGTGTTCCGGTGAAACCAAGCGGCAAAATGGGAAGCGCCGCGAAAGCCGACCGATCTGCCGATTTCGGACACAGGCATCCGGCTGTGGCGCAGAAGCCCGCAGGCCTTGTCCAGCCGCACCTGGTCCAGCTTGGCAGCCGGAGTAAGGCCGGTCACTTCCTTGTAGACGCGGTGAAGATGAGAGGCGCTGACCTTCAGCCGCTCGGCCAAGCCGTTCAGCGTCAGCCGTTCTCCGTACTCGGCGGTGATCACGGCATCGGCCTGGGCCGCCAGAACGGCGTCCGGGCGCAGCGGCCCACCCTCTTCGGGACGGCATCTTTTGCAGGGCCTGAAGCCTGCCTGAATGGCAGCTGTAAGCGACGGATAGAACGTGACATTGTCCGGCTTGGGCGTTCTGGCCCTGCAGGATGGCCGGCAAACAATGCCGGTGGTCCTTACCCCGGTATAATAAATCCCGTCATACCGGGCGTCACGTGAAGCGACGGCCCGGTACACAAGGTCGAATAATGACTGATCCATGATGCATCCCTCCACACCGCCATTATAACGCATTGCGCCGCGTCTTGGCAGGACGGCAAATAAGAGGGCAAGAATACGACAGTCTTTCAAATCCATTTATAGATCAATGCTAACGCTGGTTGTTTCTTCATATACATCCCTGGACCGAGTGCAGAATCGGCTTGCGGACGGTTTGGGCATTCCCGGCCCCGGCTTATAATAAAGTCGATGTTTTCTGGGGACGGATCTATGGGAGGGGTTATTGTTGTAATTTGGTAAAGGCTTCATTAGTCGCAAGACCATTATTTCAATTCGAGGTGAGTTCCCATTAATACCAACGCTCTTGGCAACAACAAGTATCTGGTGCTGGCCGCGCTGATGATCGGCCTGATCTTTACAGAGCTGGACGAGACGATTGTAGCGACGGCGATGCCCACGATTATCCGCCAGCTGCACGGCCTCCCTCTCTACGGCTGGGTGGCGGGCATTTATATGTTGGCCGTCACGATGTTCATGCCCATTCTCGGCAAGCTCGCCGACCTGTACGGACGCAAGCGGGTGTACTTAAGCTGCATGGCTCTGTTCATCGGCGGTTCCATCGTCAGCGGGTTCGCGCAGTCCATGACGATGCTGCTTGTCGGGCGGGGCATCCAGGGCGTCGGCGCGGGCGGGCTGATGCCGCTTGCGCTCGTCATTATTGGCGAGATCTTTCCGCTGGAGCAGCGCGCCAAAATCCAGAGTCTGGCCGGCCCGATGATGATTATTCCGCAGCTGCTCGGTCCGACACTGGGCGGCTATATCGTCGGACACTTCAGCTGGCATTGGGTGTTCCTGATTAATCTTCCGGTCGGCGTTCTGTCCGCGCTCCTGCTCGGCAAGGGGCTGAACGAATCGCGAAGCGAAGAGAAACGGACCATCGACTGGGCCGGGGCCGGCACGCTGATACTGGCGCTGCTGTCCCTGCTGCTTGCGCCTGTGCTGATTGACAATCAGGGCTATGGGTGGTCCTCTCCCGTTATTATCGGGCTGCTTGCGGCCTCCGCCCTTTTAATCACTCTGTTCATCAACATCGAGCGCCGGGCGGAAGAACCGGTCATCCCCTTGCATTTATTCAAGAATCGAAATGTCGTCGTTCTCTCCATTCTTGTCTTCATCTTGATGCTGGGCATTATGGGCGGGATTGCCCTCTTTCCTTTCTTCTCGCAAAATGTCATGGGTCTGACGCCGACCGCCTCCGGCTATCTGTCGCTGGCGTTTATGGCCGGAGTAATCCCGGCAAGCATTGTGTTCGGTTCTCTGATCACGCGCGTGGCTTACCGGAACCTGTTTATCGTTTTCTTTACGCTGCCCATTGTCGGCTTTTTCCTTCTGTCGCGCATCGGCATCCATACCAGCGTTCTCTACATTATCGCCTGCTTTGTAATCCTGGGCGTCGGCATGGGGGCTTTGTTCGGCGGAAATACGCTGATCGTTCAGGAATCGGTGGAGAAAAAACACAGCGGCATCGCCCTATCCACAGTCCAGCTCTTTCAATCGCTCGGGGCGACCATCGGGCTCAGCGTGTTCGGCAGTCTGCTCTCCGGCCATATCGGCAAAGGCGTGGAACCGCTAAGCAGCCAGCTGCCTGCCGGCTCAGCGGAGAATCTGGCGGCCGGCGGAATCCCCTCCGGCATCTCGCCGCAGCTGCTGACCGAAGTCAAAACGGTGTTCGCGCATGCCTTTCAGAATGTATTCTCCATCTCGCTCGTTTTTGTTATTATTACTTTCTTCATCTGCTGGTTTCTTAAAAAAGAGGTGCTGTCCCCAAAAAAAGAGGACTCCGCCGAAACCATCGCCAAGACGATTCCCGAGACTCTATAATCTTCGCATGCTTGCGCAAAAAACGGCTGCACCTCCCAAATGTTGGGGGTGCAGCCGTTTCGCGCGGCAGAGCCTACATCTGCCGAACTGTGATAAAAATCGCATTTTTCTTAAAAATAAACAGGATTATTATTCCAACCGTCGAACTCGTATTAAAGAAAATGGAGTCAGACCTACATTAGGGGGCGTTGGAAATGAAAAAATTCCCATATTCGGAAATACAATCACAGAGGCAAACAGGCGATTTGATTCTATTCACGGACTGTCCGAACCTGAATGCAGCCATCATGGCGTCCACCTAACCGGACGAAAAATGAAGGATATCATAAAAGCATTATTCGAAGCCTCTAAAATCCGAATTAGCCGGACTGGACGGCTCGCGATCGGACTGATCGTTCTCCTTCTCCTTTTCTACAGTCAAACGGCGGATTCGGCCCGCCTGGAAGAGTCGCCGGATACCGTCAGCCTCCGGACGAATACGGATCTTCAGGACGATCTGAAAATATATGAGGACGAGGACAGCCGGCTCACGATAGAGGATGTGGCTAATCCGGGAATGGATTCGTTGTTCGTTCCGTACAAGACCAGCGGGCTCGGCGGTTCGATTAAGGGTTCCACGTATTGGGTCAAATTGAATTTGTACAACACCTCTTCGAATGCGAGGGAGCTTCTGCTTGAACTGAGCAAACCGCAGCTCAGCCGGGTGACTCTGTACCAGTTTGACGATGAGCGCCAGTTTTTGCGGCAAACCCGTTCAGGAAGAAGCCTGCCTTTTAACGAACGGGCCATTGAACATCGAAACTTTATTTTCAACCTTTCGTTTCCAGCCGAATCCGGAGAGCGCCTGTATTTTCAAATTCAGACCGACAGTTACCTCCAGCTTCCGATGAAGCTGTGGGAGACGCGGAGCTTTCTGGAAAGGGAACTTCACGAAAACCTCCTGTTCGGCATATATTACGGGATTATGTTCGTGATGGCGATATACAACAGCTTTCTCTATGTTTCAATCAGGGACAGGGCATATCTGTACTATGTGCTCTTTATCATTTCTTTTGCCGTCATGCAGGCAGTTTGGGACGGATATGCCTACCAATACTTATGGCCGGGGCATCCCGCCTGGGAGCTGAAATCGAACCCCGTCTTTATTGTGCTAACCTCCCTCTTCGCTTGTCTGTTCTCGCAAAGCTACCTGTCGGTTCCGAAGCATTCGCCGGGAATGGGCAGGATTTTGTCGGTATTTATCGCCGGACTGGTCCTGACGCTGCCACTGATGACGTTCATGACGCCGGGCGCATGCACCAAACTGGCCGTCTGCCTTGCATCCGCCAGCATTCTGCTCTGCGTGTTCACGATTGCGTCCTTACGGTTTCGGATCAGATCCGTTTTGTTTTACATGCTTGCATGGATTGTGCTGCTGGCCAGCTCACTGCTGAACATTATGGCCGCTTACAAACTGGTTCCCTTGAACTTTCTGTCGGTGTATTCCATGCGGTTCGGCTCGGTAGCTGAGACCATCTTGCTGTCACTGGCGCTGGCCGACAGGTTTAGCCGCATCAGACAGGAGAAGCTGCTTGAAGAGAAGCAGGGCACCCTGCTGAAGAATCTGCATGATACGACCAAAAAGCTGACCTCCACCTACGATGTGGATAAGCTCCTTCATTACACCTTGGACTGCTTATCCAAAATCACGGGCTGCGAGAGCGGGTTTATTCTATTAAGAACCGAGGAAGGGTACGGGCTTAAAGCGTCGGTTGGCGCCAGGCCGGGGGACGAGCTGCGTTATATGGAGCGTGAAACGGAGCCCTTTTTCCAAAGCTTGCTCCGGAAAAAAAGGGTGGCGGTCCACGAAGGCAGCAGCGACATTCCCTACGGGGTAGACCCTGGCACGGCGACCTGTATCGAAATCCCGATTCTCTACCACGAGCGTTTGCACGGTCTGGTCGTGCTGTACAGCCGTTTCCCCAGAACCTTTACCGAAAGTGAAAGGGAAATTCTGTGTGATTTTGCAGGACAGGTCGGCATCTCCATTGAAAATGCCCGGCTGTTCTCCGAGATCAACCGAATGGCGACAACCGACGGTCTGACCGGGGTGTATAACCGAACCTATTTTCTCAAACTGGCCAATAGGCATTTGTCCCAGTCCTGGAGCATGGATAAGCCCTTGTCGCTCATCATGGTCGATATCGACTACTTTAAGAGCATCAATGACCGGTGCGGGCATCTTGCCGGCGACAAGGTCATTCAGGAAACAGCGAGACGGCTTACCGAATTGGCGCAGCCCCGCGGGATTATCGGCCGTTTCGGCGGAGAAGAATTCATGATCCTGCTTCCCGGAATTGCATCCGATCGGGCTTACCGCCTGGCGGAAATCATGTGCAAGAGCATCTCCGGCTCCCCCGTCCCGCTCGAGCATTCGGACAGCATCAGGTACACGATCAGTTTGGGCGTCGCGGCGGCCTCGCCGGACACAAACGGCATTACGATGCTTATCGACCAGGCGGATCAAGCGCTGTACAAAGCCAAAAAGTACGGGCGAAACTGCGTAAAGGAATATGAAACCACGGGGCACTTCGCTTAACCCCTCTCCCGGACGAATAATAAACTCGCGCCGGTCCTGCTCATAAGAAGTGGTATAATGGAACAACCTTATGCTTACGGGAGAGTAACTTTATGCAATCGACACACCTCCTTGATGACGCCGGTTGGGGCCGGCTCATCCAAGATGCGGCGTATTATTTCGACGATCTGGCCCTTAAACGGGGCTTTCAATATTATAAGCAGAAGCGCGTTTCCGGATTGGCGGCTGTTCCGCCCGGACTCGTTACGGCCTTCGTGGACGGAACAGAGCGGTATAACGTGGAAATTATACTGCGCGCTATCTCGATCAGCAGTTGCACCTGCCCGGTCCTTGGGCCGTGCAAGCATATGGCGGCCGTTCTGATGGACTACGCCGGAACGCAGGGACGGCCGGTTCAGCAGCTGGCCAATGCCAAGTCGTCCGCCCAGGCTCGGGCGGCTATGAATTCCGCCCGCCCCGTACCGGGGGCCGGGAATGCCGATGGCGGGGCGGGAAGCCGCTCTGGGATGGGTAGCGGCGCCAATAGAACGGGCTACGCCGGCGGAGCAGACCGCAAAGGCGAAGCCACTGGCGGATTCCTGCACGGAAGCCGCGAATCCTTGAGGGAGCGAGGCCGGCTCATCCCGGTCATGAACGTCGCCCAGTGGCATGAATTGTTCGCCCATTGTGTATCTGCTCTGGCCGGAGATACGCGGAATCCCCGTTATGTAGATGAAGCACTCACGGCGATTCTTCGCATCAAGCCGCCGCTTACGCCTGAACTTGACAAACTGTTCAGTCTGCACGCCCGTCTCTTTGTTCTGGAAACGCTGACCAACCGCTCCGGCGGTCGCGAAGGCGCCTTTGCGCCTTCGCTCGGCTATTATACCCATATAGCCGTAACGGAACTCCAAGATGAAATCGAACGCGGCTTCCATACGGAGCTGCCCCTCGCCTCCGAGCCGGAGCAGTGGAACCGCATAATGGACACGCTCGATTATCTGCGGCAGGAACTGCTGGCGGAGTCCAGGGAACACAACTTCTATTCCGCTCTTTATTATTTGCTGTGGAGAAAATGGATTATTCCCGAAATGCAGGGCAGAACGCTGTTTAAGGAAGAACTGCGGCGGCTGGAACGGGAAGAAGAACAGCGGACGGATGCTCCGCCCCTTCAGGCCCTGCTGACCGCCCGCGCCTGGATGCATTTCCTCCAGTCCGAAGATGATAAGGCCTTAAGCTTGCTGCGCGAGGCGGCCGGACGGCCGGGATTCCATCCGGAACGGCTGGATATGTTCTGGGAGCCGCTGGCGGAAGTCGGGGAGCCGCAGCGTCTTGTGGACTGGCTGACCGAGACCGGCGAACTGCTCGCCGGGCATCGGCGTCACGGGCTTGAGAGCTATGCGCGCTACTGGGAGGAAGCCGTCCGGCTTCTGCCCGAAAGCGAGCCGCAAATGTGGAACGAACTGACCGGCATGCTTCCGCTGAGCGGCGACATTTACGAGGAGAAGCTGCTGGAGCGCGGCCGCTGGCGGGAGTGGATGGATTACCAGCTTAGCTCAGGCAAAGATCCGGCGGATTTCAGGGTGCGGGAGCTGCAGCCTCTTGAGAAGCACGCGCCCGAGCTGCTGCTGCCGTTCTATCATCAGGCGGTAGAGCGGTACGTTTCGGAGAAGAACAGAAGCAGCTATAAAGCGGCGGTAAAGCTGCTGAAACGGTTGAATAAGCTTTATAAGAAACTGAAAGCGGAGGAGCGCTTCGAGCGTTTTCTCGAATCGTTTACCACTCGCCACAGCCGGCTAAGAGCACTCCAGGAAGAGCTTCGGAAAGGAAAACTGACATCATGAACGGACGATTGCGGAATATTGCGGTTCGGATCAGCCTCAGCGAATTCGGGGATGCGCTGTTGTATGGCCTGACGGAAAATGGGGATGATCTTCCCGGCATGGCTCTGAAGCAGCTGCTCTTTGCCTGGCATCAGGAATCATGGTACGGCACCGAGCTGGCCATCCATAAAGCGGGAGAGATCGAACTTGTCGTCCTGCCCGCCGAGCAGGTTCTGCCCTTCTTCGCCGCCGGGCGGCTGCTGACGCATATCGGCTGGTCGTGGGAAGGCGAAGCGGCGCCGCTGGCTCTGCTTGCTCCCTGCTTGTCCTTCTGCCTGGAGAATAAGCGGTATGAGCCAAGCCTTGCCGCATACCGGGAAGGCCGGCTGGAGTGGGCCTGGGATGAGAAGGCTCTCCGGACGGCGGCGGAAGCCGCGGACCGGGAAGCGGGGGCGGGGCGGGAGCTGGAAAAAGCCCTTCCTTATAGCGCCGCCGCCAAGACGGGCAGCGACCGTATTGGAAGCGGCAGTCGGCCTGAAGACAACCCGAACGCGCAGGGCGCGCTGGCCCGGCTGAAAGAAGACGAAGACTTGATGAGAGGTGTCCGGGCGGCCTTCTCCGCCGCCGTATTCGGGCGCCATTACAGCACGGAAGAGCTGGCCGCTGACCTGCGGCGGGAATACCCGATGCTGTTCGAGCGCAGCCGCCTGGCGGCGGCCGGCATGGACGCGGAAGCCTGGCTCGTCTCCATCGGCTGGAAGGCCGATGTATTGCCGTTTCGGCCCGCGCTCCAGCTGCTGGAGCCGAATAAAGCCGAAGCCGCCTGGCGGCTTCGGCTCGTCCTGCAGGACAAGACCGACGCGGCGTCGCTTGTCCCGGTGAAGCTGGCCGCGGACGGCGCCGCCCATGGCGCCTGGCCCGCATCCTGGTCGCCGCATGTGCAGGGCCGCTCGGCAGGCTGGCTGGAGCGCCTGCGCGCCTGCCTGCCCGCCGAGCGCTTCGGGAGCGGCGACGACCTGCTGGGCCGGCCGCTGGACAGCGCGGCCGCCTGGACTTTCCTGACGGCGGACAGCCGCCGTCTGCTGGATGCAGGCTGGCTGGTACTGCTGCCGGCCTGGTGGGAGGCCGCGAGCCGCCGGAAGCCGCGCCTGCGGGCGAAGCTCAGCCCGGAGAGCGAGAACCGGAGCGGCCGCTCGCTGTTCGGCCTGGATGCCATCATCGATTTTGATTGGCGCATCTCGATTGGAGACGCCGACCTCACGGAGGAGGAATTCGCGGCGCTGGTTGCCCGCGGTGAACGTCTGGTGCGTTTCCACGGCCAGTGGATTCCGCTTGATCCCGTGCTGCTGGCTCAAATCCGCAGAGCGATGGACGGCATAGACAAACGCCGGGGATTGTCCTTTCAGGACGTCCTGCAGCTTCATCTCCTGAATACGCAAGAGGAAGCCGGGGATCAAGCAGCGGATGAAGCAGCGGCCCTACCATCTGAAGAGACAAATCGTCTGCAGCTTGAGGTCGAGCTGAACGAGCAGTTCGTCAAGCTTGTCGGGCAGCTTGGCGGCAGGGAAGCCTGGCCTCAGCCCGGGCCGCCCGCCAGCCTGAACGCCGAGCTGCGCCCGTATCAGCTTGAAGGCTATTCCTGGCTTGTCTTCCTGCGCCGATTCGGACTGGGCGCCTGTCTCGCCGACGATATGGGCCTTGGCAAGACCGTCCAGCTGATCTCTTATTTGCTCCGCGTGAAGGAGGACTTCATGGATCGGCCAGAGGGTCCGCGGCCATCGCTTATCATCTGCCCGACCTCGGTGCTCGGCAACTGGCAGAAGGAACTGAACCGGTTCGCGCCTTCGCTCTCGGTCATGCTTCATTACGGGAGCGGCCGCCTTGGCGGGGAAGGCTTTCATGCCGCTGCCGGAGGGTCCGACATTGTGCTCACATCCTACGCAACGGCGGCGCTGGACCAGGAGCTGCTGGCCGGCTGCACCTGGTCGGCGCTGTGCCTGGATGAGGCGCAAAACATCAAGAATGCCCAGACCAAGCAGTCGTTAGCCGTCCGCAGCTTTCCGGCCCTGCACCGGATCGCGCTCACCGGAACGCCGATCGAGAACCGGCTGGCCGAGCTGTGGTCCATTTACGACTTCATTACGCCGGGCTTTCTCGGACCACTTCGCGCTTTTCAGGAACGGTTCATCAACCCGATCGAGAAAGAAGGCGACGCCAAGCGAACGGCCGATCTTCGACAATTGGTCAAGCCATTCATGCTTCGCCGCAAAAAGAAAGATCCCGCCATCCAGCTCGACCTGCCCGACAAGAACGAGATGAAGACCTATGTTCATCTGACAGCCGAGCAGGCGGCCCTTTATGATCAGACGGTAAACGAACTGATGAGCAAAATGAACAAGCTGGAGGGTATTCAGCGCAAAGGCGCCATTCTCGCTGCACTTACCCGGCTTAAGCAGCTATGCGACCACCCGCTGCTCATCACGAAGGAAGCCGCGCCCAACGAAGAGACTTCATACGCCGAACCGATAGACACCGGCCTGCTGATCGAACGCTCCGCCAAGCTGGAGCGGCTGCTCGCTATGGTTAAGGAGCTGCGGGATGAGGGAGAACGCTGTTTGATTTTCACCCAATATGTCGGGATGGGGCTGATGCTTCAGCGCGTGCTGCGGGAAGAGCTTCACGAACCCGTGCTTTATCTGAACGGAAGCACCTCCAAATCGGCGCGGGACCGCATGATCGAAGACTTTCAGGCCGGACGCGAAGCGCTGGTGATTCCGGGGGGAACTTCGGCGGCTTCCTCCCCGGAGAAACGGCAGCAGCCCTGCATCTTCATTCTGTCGCTCAAGGCCGGGGGCGTGGGCCTGAATCTGACCGCTGCCAATCACGTCTTTCATTTCGACCGCTGGTGGAACCCCGCCGTGGAGAACCAGGCTACGGACCGCGCCTATAGGATGGGCCAGACGCGAGATGTCCAGGTGCATAAATTTATTTCCCTT
This sequence comes from Paenibacillus rhizophilus, assembly GCF_003854965.1. Classification (GTDB taxonomy): domain Bacteria; phylum Bacillota; class Bacilli; order Paenibacillales; family Paenibacillaceae; genus Paenibacillus_AQ; species Paenibacillus_AQ rhizophilus. The sequence goes on along the minus strand of NZ_RQPI01000007.1, from coordinate 105,212 downwards.
GGAACACTGGAGGAACGGATCGATGAAATGCTGGAGACCAAGCAGCAGCTCAGCGACAGCATCATTACCAGCTCCGAAGGCTGGATTACCGAGCTTTCCACCGACGCTCTGAAGGATTTGTTCGCCTTGCGGCGCGGGTGGTCGGATGCATAGGGCTCCGCTTGAAATGCTCAAAAGCCATCCTCCGCGTTTATATGCGAAGGATGGCTTCTTTATTATTAGCCGCAGCCTGTCCGCCTAATGCTTCCACACATCCTCATACTCCGGATTTCTTCTGAACTGGACGCCGACATACGAGCACTGAGGGATAATCTTGGCCCCCTCCGCTCTCGCTTCCTCCGCCAGACGTTTCAGCAGCCGCTGGGCGATATTGCCGCCCCGGTAATGCGGCGATACATACGTATGATCGGCTATCCAGGTATGCTCGTCTTTTGGCACATAGGTGATTTCTCCGATCGGCCCCTCGTCCGTACGGATAACGAAGGCATTATGCTCTTTATAAATAACGCCAATTTCACTGAATTCTTTGCTGTCCATGTCATTCCCTCCTTGTTGCTTTCCTTGAGCTCTACTATTACTTTACCCAATCGGCTACTTTTTCTTCAGCACCTTCTTATGGACACACCGGCACGGGCTTCAGTCGATCTGACATTCTATTTCAAAAACCTTTATTTCTCTTTTGAATGTTACATAAAGTTTTTTGAGCATGTAAGTTTTGGCGAGAAAAAAAAGAATTTTATCTGGATTTTCCAATTTACCAGTGGTAGAATCTTCTTATCTTTTTTCCTACTAATCTAGGTGGAAATAAACAAGGGAATTAATAGAAAAGGAGAATTCTACATAAGCGATTCACCCGGACGGTAGGAAGCAAACCAATTACACAGAATCTTTGGGAGGGATTTTTTTGGAGTGGGGCAAATTAACACGCAAGCTGTCCGTCGTGGCTCTGGCTTTGGGACTGACAGCTGGATCTATTCCGGGTACGGTCTTTGCCGCCGGCAGTTTGCAAACGCATTTATCATCGAAAAGCATTTCTTTGACTCATACCTCGCCGGGAACGTACATCTCGCCTAAGATCAACACCCATTCGTCTGCGGATGTCCGCGTTATCGTGCAGCTTAGCGGCCAACCGGCGGCCGTAGGGAAATATGCGGTGAAGCAAGGCATTTCCTCTCTGGCCAAATCATCTACTGAAGCGGCTGTAGAAAACCAACAGTCCTCCGTTCTCGACAAAGCTGAGGGCGAAGGTCTGGACCTTAAGGTCAATTATAAGTACAACACGGTATTGAACGGCTTCGAGGTTACCATACCAGCCAATGAGATTCCGGAGCTGGCCCAAATTCCCGGAGTTAAATCTATTTACGAAAACAGCACCTGGTATCCGATACCGGTTGAAGAAGCGGACGCCGCTATACAGGGAACGCTCGAGCATGGCGCAGCTCCTCTGCACCAAATCGGGGCCGATGCAGCCTGGGCAAAAGACTTTACAGGCGCAGGGCTCAAAGTAGGTGTAATTGATACCGGTGTCGATTATCTTCATCCGGATATCGCTCCCGCTTATAAAGGCGGCTGGGATTCTTTCTATAATGACGATGATCCTTACGAGGAAGAACCTAACGCAGACAAGAAGTTTGAAGGCACCTCTCACGGTACACACGTTTCTGGTACGATCATTGGGCGGTTCGCGAATCCGACCAGCGAGATCGTTCAAAAAGGGGTTGCCTATGGTGCGGATCTCTATGTTTATAAAGTGCTGGGTTATAATCCGGCCAATCCGAGCTCCGCATCCGGATCCTCCGCTCAAGTTATTGACGGGATTGAGCGCTCCGTAAAAGACGGCATGGATGTCATTAACCTGTCGCTCGGCTCCGACGCTGAGAAGGATGTCAATTCTCCGGACGCCATAGCCATCAATAATGCTATTCTTTCCGGTGTCACGGCGGTAATTGCCAACGGCAATGCAGGACCGGGTGAATATACGCTCGGCTCTCCGGCCACTTCGCAGCTGGCCATTTCGGTTGGTGCGGTAACAAGTCCAACCAAGAACTTCTCCGGAAAATTTGAGACCACCTTTACAGGTGACAGCGTGACGACCGCAACTTATGCTACTTACGGCGATTTTAATGTAATGGCATGGGAATTGGGCAGCGAGAACTTTGCCGACCCAAGCCTTGTAGGCACGGCGCCGTTAAAAGTCGTTTACGCAGGTCTCGGCGCGGATGACGATTATAAAGGCTACACTGCGGATGAGGTCAAAGACTCGGTAGTCTTCGTCTCGCGCGGGCTGCTCGCGTTTACCGAAAAAATTGGAAACGCCAAAGAACGCGGAGCTAAAGCTATCGTAATCTTTAACGGCAACGCAACCGCGGACGGTAAAGTCGACCTGAGCGAAAACATCAAAAACCGCAACGGCTATATAAACTCTTACCTGGGTGACACCTATGACAGCCTTCCGACCTTTGATATAGAAGGTGCCAAGGGACGCGCATTGGCAAGAGCTATTCTTGCAAACCCCAATACACCCGTCACCTTTACATTCGGGAATGATTACCACAAAACCCAATCTTCGGGAGATGAGCTCGCCAGCTTTACTTCCTGGGGTCCGAACGTTGACAAGAATTTAAGCATTAAACCGGATTTCGTCGCTCCGGGTGTAGGTATTTTGTCAACCTGGCCCGCTTACAAGAAATACGACGCCTATAAAGGCGCGTCTTATGACGAAGCCTACAACCGCATTAGCGGAACAAGCATGGCTACGCCGCATGTGGCCGGTCTTGCCCTTCTTTTGAAACAAGCGCATCCGAGCTGGGGGCCATTTGAGATTCGGGCGGCACTTGCCAATACAGCTGATATTCTTGACGAGTACAGCGTGTATCAGCAAGGAGCCGGACGCGTAAATGTTGCGAAAGCCATTGATACGCCGGCAGTGCTTGAATCTGTTGAACCGATCACGATTCTCGACAAAAACTTCCAACCGGAGGACATTACCAACTATAACTCTTCAGCCAATTTTGGTGTTGTGGCTCCCGGAAGTTCGAAGGTTGAAGATTTGCGTCTTTACAATACCGGGGGTACCAGTTTAACTTATACGGCCTCCGTGACATGGCATGGTGCAGCCCCAGACGGAATCGCAGCTGCACTAAGCCAAACAGACGTAACAGCAGCCGAGTATCAGGCAAAAGCATTTTCTCTGAAAGTGGATGTGGCCAACGGGGTTAAATCCGGCTTCTATGAGGGTCAAATCAACCTCACATCCGGAAATCTGCCTGCACTGCACTTGCCGTTCTCAGTATATGTAGGCACTGATCTGCCTGACAGCCCTGTGGGCATTCAGGAAATTTCATTGACTCATCCTATCATTTATCCAAAACGAAGCGCTCAGGCGACGACTGATCTCAGCTTTAAATTGACTGCTGACGATGCGAACCTGTATGAACTCGACGTCTATAACCTGGATGATGAACTCATTGGATATAAGGATTATTACGATACGGTGTATGAAGCTACGTATTTTGAACCAAAAGTTTATAATTTCGAAGGCCTTGATAATTCTTATTACAAGTATGATGAAGAAGGCCATCCAGTATTCGACGCTAATGGCAAACCGAGTGTCGGGTATCTGACAGATGGCACTTACAAACTCAATATCGTGTTCGCTCATATCACCGCCCAAGGCAATGTGACCAATATTTACAACGGCTTTATCTCGCTGCGTGTCGATAACTCCACAAGCAGCAGCGGCGAAGGCGGATCAACTGGCGGCGGAGCAGGCGGTGGCGGTGGCGGCGGTGCAGTTACACCAACTACACCACCTGCACCAACGGTTTCCGAGTCCGCCACAGCCCTAGTCGACCAAGGCTACAAGCAAGTAACCGTCACTTCGGCAACGACTGTGCAAAACGGTCTTACAACCATCACGGTGTCGGATAGCGACCTAAAGGCAGCTTTGGCTAATGCCGCCACTACCCAAACCGCTGTGATCATTTCCGCTCCTTCGGTCAGCGGTTCCGCCGCCAAAGTCAGCCTGACTTCGGATCAAGTGAAGCTGCTTGCAGCGATCTCTTCCGGCAGCAAGGTCATCGTCAGCACGAAGGATGCCGCGGTTTCCCTGCCGGTATCGCTGCTGAGCGGTTCACCTACTGGCGCAGCCTTTGAGCTGTCCATCAAGCCGGTTTCGGAGGAAGCTAGCAAATTCACCGCAAGCACGGCCGGTTCGTCCGTTATCGGAACGCCGTTATCCTTTGAAGCGAGCTGGGCAACGGCAACCGGCAGCACGTATCTGACGGTGCCTAGCAACACATTTATCAAGCGATCCTTCACCGTTCCGGGAAGCATCACTCCAAATACGGCCGGTGTTCTGTTTGAAGAGAACGGCAAGATTACTCCGGTATCTTCCGTATTCAAGACGCAGGCTGACGGAACGACGCTGGTTACCGTTAACCGTCCGGGCTTCTCGACTTATGCCGCGGTAAGCCGTCCGGCAACGTTCACCGATATCGCGACTTCACCTGCGGCTGCGGACATCACGGCACTGGCTAACAAGCTGATCTTCAAAGGCACTTCGGCAACGACCTTCTCGCCGAAGAGCAACCTGACCCGCGCCGAATTTACGGCCATCCTCGTACGCGCGCTCGGTCTGCGCTCAGGCGCAGCGGCAACCTTCACCGATGTGAAGGCGACCGACTGGTTTGCAGCCGATGTTGCAGCCGCTACGAAGGCCGGATTGATTCTGGGTGTTGGCGGCGGCAAGTTCGCACCGAAGGCCAATGTCTCCCGTCAGGAAGTGGCCGTTATTCTGGATAGAGCCGTGAAGCTGGCCGGAATTGAGCTGACCCCAGCCAACCCGTCCTTCACCGCTTACAGCGATAACGCCAAGATCGCGGCCTATGCGAAGGACAGCGTACAGTCCTTGTCCGCAGCAGGCATCCTCACCGGTACCTCCGGTTCGGTATTCAATCCTACCGCTCCGGCTACCCGCGAGACGATTGCCGCTACCCTGCACCAGCTGCTGGTCAAAGCCGGACTGGCTGAGTAACACGTAAACAGCAACGGGCCGATCAAGGATGATTCCTTGACCGGCCCGTTTTTTTTCACATAGCGGCACTGATTAAACTATCGTTTCCCGAGGGAGCGTAATGAAAAAGCAGCCGTAGTTTGGCTGCCTCTGCTCAAATGGGCTATTACAATATAATTTCAGGTAAGTGAAGTTCAAAAATTAAGTGCGCTGTTCGGTGAGATACGTTTTGACTGAAGGAGCCTTATAAATCGAGAACTGCTTCAGAATCCCTTCTGGAGTATTATCTGTAATGACCATAGCACGATACTTCGATTGCATGAAATGGTCGCGTTCCATAGTATCAAACATGGATACAAGTGGATCAAAATATTGATTGATGTTCAGCAATCCACATGGCTTTTGATGCAATCCTAACTGACCCCATGTAAAGATTTCAAAATACTCTTCTAATGTTCCAGGTCCACCAGGAAGAGCAATAAACCCATCTGCCAATTCCGCCATCTTTGCTTTACGCTCATGCATCGAATCCACCATTATAAGCTCTGTTAAGCCCGTATGCGCTATCTCACGGTTTTGGAGAAATTGAGGGAGTACTCCAATAACAGAACCTCCATGCTCCAGCACAGCATCAGCAACAATACCCATAAGTCCGACATTAGCTCCACCGTAAATTAGAGTGACTTGTTGTTTGGCAAGCTCTTGTCCTAATTTAAGTGCGTTTTCTTTATAAATTGAAGAAGCTCCTTCACTAGAACCACAAAATACAGCGATTGATTTCATAACCCATCTCCCATTTATTTTAATTTTCTGAATAACGTGCCTGAAGCTTTTGTTTATGCGATATCAGGATATCTTCAAGCGATATATCATATTTATTGGCGATCACAATGAGATTTCCTAAAACATCTCCAAGTTCTTCTGTTAATTCAGATTTATTCTCTTGAAATGTGCCTGCAACCTCATCTGGACGATCCCTACCAATCTCTAATGCACGAATTGCACGAGCTACTTCCCCAGTTTCCTCAGCAAGAAATCCAATACGGACAAATATATCTAAGTCTGACCAGTTACGATTCTTATAATATTCCTTAACCCATTGTTGAAATTCAACGATATCCATGTTTCCCTCCAACATAACAAGATTGCTCGATCTCAAAAACTCGAAAATAATAATACCATATTGAAGTTTAATAATCTATTTAGCCAATTTCATCGGTTGCTTTATGTGAATTAATCATTGGAACTAACCTGCCCTTTAGCTTAATGAAAAAACAAGGAGCAGTTGCCGTGGCAGACTGCTCCTTGTTTCGTTTAACTAACGTTTCCCGTTAAAAACCTAAGGTGAATTTCCTTCCTTCTTCTCATGTCGGTTTTTCGTTTTTACGTCTATCTAACTCAGCATGTTTAAGTTTGCTTCTTCAAGTGAAGGTAAGAGAAATTTATGATCGATAGGCGATGACATCACGATTAGAATCGTGTAGGTCCCGTATTTATCACATTGATTTCCGAACTCCTCGAGGGATCGTGTGGAGTCCGATATTACTTTCAATAAGTAGTTGTGTTCTCCACTTATGCGGTAACATTCGACGACATCGGGAGTTGATCGGCAGAAATCAAGGAATGCATGACAATCGCTTGTACGAAATAGGATGTAGGCAGCAGCATGTTTTCCGATTTTTTCTGGGGAAACAATGATGCGATACTCCCTGATGATCCCCTTTTCCTCCATACGCCTAACTCTTTCCGTTACTGCGGGTTGTGATAAACCGACACATTTGCCTAGTTCCGTCATAGAAACTCTCGCTTGGGATTGAAGGTGGATAAGGATTTGCTTATCAACATGGTCCATCGAATCGACTCCTCCCTTTAAATTTAAGGATTTTCCCACAAACTAGCTTGTTTTTAATTGTTACAAGGCCAATATAACTTGATTGCCTTATGTAATCAATTTAACTTATTTTATATAATTAACTCACAATAGTAAAGTGTTTAAAGCTTTAACTATTCCGAAAGGATGAAGGATGTTGAGTATGTTGAATTCGAACAAAGTTAATCCAGACTGTTTACCAGGTCGCATCGATGAAGTAATCGATCGAACGCTTGCCGACAACAGGTTGGTCGGCGCTGTCATTAAAGTGGCGATAGATGGGGAACTGGTATATAGCCGCGCTGCCGGTCTTGCCGACCGCGAGATGAACCTGCCCATGCGAGAAGATGCCTTATTCCGGCTAGCCTCGGTTTCTAAACCTATCGTGACAACGGCTGCCCTAGTACTAGTTGCGCAAGGTCACTTAAAGCTTGACGACCGTATTGATCGCTGGCTTCCAGAGTTTCAGCCACGTTTGCAGAACGGTGAATTTGCCATATTGACGATTCGTCACCTGATGACGCACACCGCGGGTCTGACTTACCGCTTCTTTCAGGAAGAGAATGGTTCATATCAGCTCGCTGGGGTATCGGATGGCATGGATCACTCCGACATCACGTTGGAAGAGAACCTGCGTCGCATCGCCTCTGTTCCACTCCTTTATGCTCCAGGCACCGAGTGGAAATATTCTATCGCGACAGATGTACTTGGGGCAGTGATTGAAAAGGTTACAGAAATGCCACTCAGCGAAGCCGTTCGTTCACTGGTGACAAAGCCGCTAGGCATGAGCGACACCGGTTTTACTGCAGCCGACCCAGAGCGACTTGCTACTGCCTATGCCAATGAGGCTCCAGAGCCACGGCGTCTACATGATCCCGATAGCATTGCCTTTTTGAAGGGCACAGCGGGCTTCCGGCTTGCCCCTGGTCGGGCACTTGACGACACTGCCTATCCCTCCGGAGGAGCCGGCATGGTCGGCAGCGCCGGGGACTTTTTGCAACTGCTGGAAACATTACGCAAGGGCGGATCGCCCCTGCTGCCGGAATCTATGGTTCGCGAAATGACTACCAACCAGATCGGTGATCTGCCAATGGCCTTTTGGCCAGGGCGAGGCTTCGGCCTTGGTATTACGCTGCTCAAGGATCCTGTCGCCGCAGCCACTCCGGAATCCCCGGGTACATGGCGCATGGGTGGCACCTATGGTCATTCGTGGTTCGTCGATCCTAAGCAGCGGCTCAGCGTCGTGGCGTTCACCAATACCGCACTGGAAGGCATGTCGGGTCAGTTTACTGTTGACCTTTGTCAAGCCGTTTATGATGAGATAACTAAATAGAGAATGAACACAAGAGCCTTGGTCCGGTATGAACCGGCCAAGGCTCCTTGTGTAGTAAGATTGTTGCAAATAGAATCAAAAATAAAACTCTTAAACACTATATTCTTTATTGCTCTGGACTTATTCGAAGTGCATATCATTGAGTTTGGCATTAGCAGAATACTACCGACTATTTTTGAACATTACAACATAAGTCGCCATTTAATCTATTAGGCATTAATCGCTTTTAATTTATAAAAGAGAGGTGCTTCTGAAATGAGCCAAAACACAACTTCTGTCACACAGAGTGCCTTCAGCACTCCCTCTTCTGAACGTCTCCCATGGACTGGATTACTCGCCCTTGCTATAACGGGGTTTATCTGTATTCTTACCGAAACGATTCCGGCCGGCTTGTTGCTCCAGATAGGTGAGGGGCTTGGAGTCTCGGAGGCCCTTGCGGGTCAACTCGTCACCTTGTACGCCCTTGGTTCACTTTTGGCCGCGATTCCCTTAACCGCCGCGACACGCGGATGGCGGCGGCGACCACTGCTACTAATATGCATCCTTGGTTTTCTCGTATTCAACACCGTCACCACTCTTTCTTCCAATTATACACTGACGCTGACAGCACGGTTCTTCGCGGGCGTATCCGCTGGTGTCTTATGGGGTATGATAGCAGGTTATGCCCGGCGCATGGTGCCGGAGTCACTCAAGGGACGAGCTATGGCGGTGGCGATGGTCGGTACGCCACTCGCCCTGGCACTCGGTGTCCCTGCTGGAACACTTTTCGGTGCCCTTGTAGGCTGGCGCTCTGTCTTCGGGATCATGTCACTGCTGGCTCTGATACTGGTTGCCTGGGTGCTTTGGAAGCTGCCGGACTATCCAGGGGAGGCCGCCGATAAGCGGCTCCCACTCTACAAGGTCTTTGTTATTCCTGGGGTGCGGCCGGTACTGTTTGTCGTTCTGACTTGGGTGCTAGCACATAACATCCTGTATACCTATATTGCACCGTATCTTGCTCAGGCTGGGCTTACCCAGCGCGTTGACTTGGTACTGCTTATTTTTGGAATTACAGCGCTTGTTGGCATCTGGGTCATCGGTGTTTTGATCGATCAGAAACTGCGGCCATTGGTTCTGATCAGCCTCGCTACTTTCACCTTGGCGTCCGTTGCATTAGGCATAAGCAGCAGCCAGCCCGTCGTGATATACCTAGTGGTAGCTGTGTGGGGGTTAACGTTCGGGGGCGCGGCGACATTGCTACAGACAGCAGTTGCTGAAGCTGCTGGCGAGAGTGCAGATGTAGCCCAGTCGATGCTGGTGACGGCATGGAACCTAGGAATCGGCGGCGGTGGTGTGATGGGCGGTATTCTTATCGAAACACTTGGTGTCGGCTCCTTCCCATGGGCATTGTTTATTCTACTGATCCTTGCGTTACTAGTAGCGTGGCGCGCTAGAGAATACGGATTTCCTTTAAAAAAGCGTTGAGGCACACAAACTTGCAATGACATAATAATCAGCTGGATACGGATTGTTTATAGCGAATTGCCCGCTAAAAATGTACCCGTCGCGCAAAATAGAATCTAAAGTCTAGCTTACGTTTGCAGCAAGCAGCCCGCAACAATTCATATTTTCGATTTTTCAACAAACGGGCGATTTAATGGAGCAACGAAAAAAGCCTAATTTCTCAATTTTAATGCTGAGAAATTGGGCTTTTTAAAATTAGAATTTCCTTAAAATTGTAAATCAGCCACATTTTCCTGACGCTCCCCTAGAAGTGTCTGTTACCTAATATAAACTTTCAGCATCATTTGATTCGAGCAATTTAAGAACAATCCTCATCGACTTTTAGTAACTCCCCTAAGTTAAGAACTCAATTAATTATTATCTGGCCCATTCTTTTCCCACTTCTTATTCAACTATCCTGCCCGTTAGCGCAAAACCTCTGCTAGTCTACCCTAAACCAAACAGAAGGCTGTCCCGAGCGGATCCCACATGACCCTTAACGGAACAGCCTTCTACTATATCACCTATGCGTAAGCGAGCGGTTTCCATTCAACCCGAACCTTACTCCCCACTGTCTCCCAGCAGCGTAAGTACCGTCTCCAGCATTACATTGACGCCTTTTTCGCAATCCTCGTACGAGGTCAGCTCTTCTTCACAGTGGCTCTTGCCCTTCACACTCGGTACGAAAATCATCGCCGACGGCAGGTAGCTTGCGACGAACTGGGCGTCGTGTCCGGCGCCGCTGGCCATTACTTTATGGGAATAGCCAAGCGACTTCACCGAGCTTTCAATCGCTCCGCGCACCTTCTCGTCGAACCAGACTGTATCGCGGCCCCACAGCTTCTTCTTTGTCACGGAGCAGCCTGTCTGCGTCTCCGGAAGCGAGTTAATGATCGACACCACTTCGGCGATAACCTCTTCATTCTTATGCCGCGCCTCGACCGTGAAGACGACTTTATTCGGGATTACCGTATGAATATTGGGATACACATTGACCCGGCCCATTGTATAGACCAGTTCGGAGTCCAGCTCGCCCAGCTTGCTCCGCAGCTCCGCCACCAAATCCGTAGCGGCGAAAAAAGCATCATTCCTCATCCCCATCGGCGTCGTTCCGGCGTGATTGGATTCTCCGGTGACTTCGATTTCATAACAGACCATGCCGACCACGCAGTCCACGAGCCCGATCGACAGTTCTTCTTTTTCAAGCACGGGCCCTTGTTCGATATGCAGTTCCAAATAAGCGGACGCTTCCTTGATGCGGTTTTCGATTTCCCCTTCGTATCCGCTGGCCTTCAGCGCTTCCCCGAAGGTTACACCCTCCGGATCTTTGCTCTTCAGCATGACCTCTTTATCGAATTTGCCCGACAGCACGCCGGACGCCATCATCGAAGGCTCGAACCGCGCGCCTTCCTCATTGGTAAAGTTCATGACCGTCACCGGAATGCGCGGCTTGATGCCATGGTCCACCAGCGTCCGCACAACCTCAAGACCCGTGATCACGCCCAGAACGCCATCGAAGCGCCCGCCTTTCACTACGGTATCGAGGTGGGACCCCATTACGATCGGGGGTTTATCCTCGGTGCCTTCCAGCGTCGCATACATACAGCCCATATCGTCCACTTTGACCGTCATTCCCAGTTCTTCGCAGCAGGAACGGAAGTAATTCCGCACCTTGATATCCTCTTCGCTAAAGCACAGCCGGGTGACCCCGTTCGCGGGCGTACGCCCGAAATCGGCAAAGGCCTCAATGGTAGCTTTCAGCCGGGCTCCGTTAACGAATATGTTTTGCGTCTGCATTCCTATCCCTCCGTCCATGATCTGGTCGTTCCTAACACTATGTTACGACCCGTATCCTCGCTTTTCATTGTACAGAGTGTAATAAGATTGGCTCGAGAATGCCCGGTTTATGTTACATCCATGTATATATTTTCTGCCATATCATTCGCGCATCCGCCATATCTTCCATCAACCTTCCGTAAACCACTGATTCAACTGCCGGGTCTCTTCGGTCAAAATATCCAGGTAGATCGAGAACCGGTAATGGGTGTCCTTCAGATTTTTCCCCGTGATTTCGGCGATCCGGTTCAATCTGTACATCAAGGTATTGGTATGGATATGCAAAAAGGAGGACGACTCTTTCAGATTACCGTTAAAGGTAAGATAGACGGCAACGGTTTTGACAAAATCGGTCTTGTGCACCCGGTCATGCTCCTTCAGCGGATAGAGCAAAGGGCTTCTGCGGTTGCGGCTTCGTTTCTGCTCGATAATCGCCGGAAGATGCGCCCAAAATCCCATATCCTCGTAAAGCAGAAGCTCGCGGGCCTGAAAAGGCAGCAGCCGCTTGATCTCGGCAATCGACGCCGCCTCCATATAGGCGACTGCCGCAGAGAGATACTCCCCGTAATAGAGACTGCATCCCCCGGATATCCGGCAGTCTTCGTTTTTGTTCGTCTGGTCGATGAGCAGCCGCATAAAGGAAGACAGCGCCTGCGTGCCCTCAATCGGAAAATGAAAAGAAAACAAAATAATGATCCGGTTATGCTCCGTGGTCAGGAACACAAGCGATACGCCGGAATACCCTTCCGCGGTCTGCCGGAATTTCAGCAGAAAATGATTGTCCACCGTCCGGTCCGATTCGAATACGCCGATAAAATAACCCGAAGGCAGCGTAATGCCATCCGCCCCCGCATCCCTCCGGATATCCTGCTCCGTACCGTAATGCGAGGTCAGCAGCTTCCAGAAAAAATCCTCCTGCACCTGGGTCTGCTTCGTCTTCCAGCCCCGCTGCTTCAGCAGGTAACGGGCGGCGATCTGCGCCGCCTTGCTTACGACGCTCTCCGCATAGCCTTCCTTCAGATTGCCCGCATCGACAACCCAGATATAGCCGAGGACTTCCTTCTGGTGCTTGATGCACATCGCCAGGCGGGGGCCAAGCCCCACCTCCATCACCCCGGAAATCCGGATCGGATGGGGCGTATTTTCAAGCTGACGCATGATTCCCTTTTTGCGCAGGCCGATAATGACGGAGTCGGGCACCCGCTTGCCGATAATGGTCGAAATCCGCGCCGGATCGCTCTCGAATTGATGGGAGCTGTAGCCGATCACATGATGGTTGTCATCCTCAATGGTCACTTGAGATTGCAGCGATTCGCTGATGGCATCCGCCAAGGACTCCATGCTGTCAAAAAAACGGTCAAAGGATAAGCTTGCTTCTGTCACTGTCCCCACTCCAACCTTCAGAATAGCCGCGTGTTACACGCAAATCAGCCTTCGTACTACTAATCGGTTGTTTCATTATAGTACGCTTCGTTTGCGCTGACTATAGGCTGGGCAAAGTTGTGAGAGGAAACCTTCCATCCCTTCAAAAAAACAACCGAATCCGCTGCACAGAACCTTAATCGTTCACGCCAAAAAAGAACAGCCCCGTATTAACGGGCACTGTCCTTGATTGGGGTTCCTCTTCTTCACCGGGAAACATCCTTATCTCTATAAGCCGACTTATCTTTTTCTGTATTTTAGATCAGTGTAAACTCCTGGGACATGGCTTGGGCTACCGTGTAGTATTCTTCGCCGAGCGCGTCGGCAACGGCTTTGCAGGTAATTTTGCCGTTAGCGATATTGACGCCGTTGAGCAATCCTTCATTCTCTTGGACAGCCTTCAGCGCGCCTTTGCCTGCGATTTGCAGCGCGTAAGGAACGGTAACGTTCGTCAAGGCAATCGTCGATGTCTTGGCGACGGCACCCGGCATATTGGCTACCGAATAGTGAAGCACGCCGTGTTTTTCGAATACCGGATTGTCATGTGTCGTAACTTGGTCAATCGTCTCCACGATACCGCCTTGGTCAATGGCCACATCGACGATTACAGAGCCCGCTTTCATCGTCTTCACCATTTCTTCCGTTACCAGCTTCGGAGCTTTGGCGCCCGGAATGAGCACTGCGCCTACCAGCACGTCCGCTTCGGCAACAGCTTTGGCGATGTTATACGGGTTGGAGATCAGGGTATTGATTTGTGCGCCGAAAATATCGTCCAGCTGGCGCAGTCTGTCGGCGCTCAGGTCAACAATTGTAACATCCGCTCCGAGTCCGATGGCCATCTTGGCCGCATTCGTTCCGACAACACCGCCGCCGATGATGCTGACCTTGCCTCTGCTTACTCCGGGAACGCCGGCAAGCAGAATGCCTTGGCCGCCGTGGTTTTTTTGCAGGAATTGAGCGCCCAGCTGCACCGACATGCGGCCGGCCACTTCACTCATCGGCGTCAGCAGCGGCAGAGTGCGACCTTCGGTAACCGTTTCGTAGCCGATGGCGAATACACCTTTTTCCTTAAGCGCCGTTGCCAGGGCAGGCTCGGGAGCCAGATGCAGATAAGTGAACAGAACCAGACCTGCACGGAAATATCCGTACTCGCTCTCCAGCGGTTCTTTAACCTTCATTACCATCTCTGCGCTGTTCCACACCTCGGCTGCGCCGTTAATCAGCTCGGCTCCGGCTTGTGCATATTCCTCATCCAGAAATCCGCTGCCCAGACCTGCGCCTTTTTCTACCAGAACCTTGTGACCTTCTTTGACAAAGCTGACTACACCGCCCGGCGTAATGGCTACACGATTTTCATTGTTTTTAATTTCCTTGGGTACTCCGATGATCATTTTCTTCACATCTCCTGTCTTGTGGATGTCTCTTATGTAAAGAATGATAACATACCCTGCGGCTTTTCCATTTGGTGAAAATTAAAAACTTTATCTGCCATGATTGTGTTTTATCACAATGCGGCTGCCAGTTTTTCATTCAGCAGGGCAAACGCCCGCCGCAGCTCGTCCTTGGGAATACGGGCATACCGGTCGCCGATGCTGGTCTCGAAATAGCACGATGCTTCGCCTTTTTCCCGCAAATAATGCGTTAATCCGACACCCGTTTCCTCATATAGCTCCATCAGCAAAGGCTCCAGTCTTTCTTTAGGCAGCTTCACATGGACATGGAACATATTGGAGACAGGCTCCTCCGGAAGAGTAGAGATTTGGTGGCATTCATTAAAAAAACCGGCCAGTTCCCTCGCACCTTCATAGTACCGTTCCATGTTAGGAAACCTTTCTTCAAAATAAAAATCAGCGGAGAGTATGTAAGGATAAAGGCTGATCAAGTCCCCGCCGTGACGTCTTTTCCAAACCTTGGACCTTTCCATGAATTCGGCATCACCCGCGAGAATCGCTCCGGCAATACCGCCAATGCCTTTATAAAAGGATACATATACGCTGTCGAACAGCGCACAGATCTCCGCCGCCGATTTACGGTAATACGGCAGAATCTCAAACAGTCTCGCTCCGTCCAGGTGCAGGGCAATCCCCCGTTCGCGGCAGTACGCCGATATGGCTTCAAGCTCGCCGTAATCCGGCAGCTGCCCGCCGATTTCGCGCTGGGGCAGTTCAAGCAGCAGGCAGGCGATGGTGTCGTCCAGCTCCTTCACATCGCCGAGATCAATTAACCTGTCCTTGCCTCCAAGCAGCACCGGCTCGATCCCGTGAAGCTCGTGAAGCCCCCGCTGTTCGTGAATCTCCAGATGACATAGCGGGTGGTAAGCGGCCCTCTTTATTCCCCTGCGGTCGCACCAGATCCGCAGCGCAATCTGCTGCGCCATTGTTCCGCTGGGGAAGAAGACGGCCGCTTCTTTTCCGAGAATCCCGGCCATTTTGCCCTGAAAATCTTCGATCAGCCTGCCGGCGCCGTACACATCGCTGTCCAATTCGCCCTCATAAGCATCCAGCGCTTCCTTTAATACTTGAACATTCCGTTTGCCGTGGCCGGTGATCGGGTATGCTGTCCGGTTAAACGCTTCCTGAAGCGGATTGCTCATTGTTATACTTCTCCTCTATTCTAGGATATCGTTATGACTTCGTACTGGGCGGAAAGCTCGATGAAATGTCCCATGCTTGAGACTTCCCCCGCATACAGCTGATCCCCGACTCCATAGTAGTTCACGCATGTGGAGCAGGCCAACACCGGAACTCCGCGTTCGGCCAGTTCTTTTAAATGAAGGGAAGCCATCGATTTCCCCGTTAGCGCGAGCACTCCACGATTGACGCAGAACACGGCGGCCGGAAGCTGCTCCTGCTGCTTGAGAAGCGTGAAATACGTTTCCAGAAGCTGTTCTCCGAGCCGAACGTCTCCGTTCCCCATACTTTCAGTTGTCAGAAAAATAATTTTACGATTCATCTTCTTCATCCTTTCTCATGTAAAAAACGGCGGGCTGCGCTTATGGCGCTCTGGTTGGTGTAATAAGTATATAACATTGGCAGTGCAGGATGAAAAAATGGAGCCTCTGTGCTACAATACTGGAATTGGCAGAGGGAATTTCTTAGGGAGGTTTATGAAAACGCCATGCTTATTATAGGTATCGCCGGCGGAACAGGCTCCGGCAAAACAACGGTGGCCCGTTCCGTCATCGACCGGCTCGGTCCGGGTAAAGTAACTTTTATCTCTCAGGATAATTATTATAAGGATCATTCGCATCTCAGCCTTGCCGACCGCGGAGCGATCAATTACGATCATCCGTTTGCCTTCGACAATGCGCTGCTCATCGAACACATAAAGTGCTTGAAACTGGGGCAGCAGGCGCAGGCTCCGGTATACGACTTTACGGTTCATGCCCGGTCGACGACGGAGACGGTTGAGCTCCTGCCCAATCATATCGTCATTATCGAGGGGCTTCATGTGCTGTCCGACGAGAGCCTGCGCGAACTGCTCGACATCAAGGTATTCGTCGATACCGACCCGGACGTCCGCATTCTCCGCCGGGTTCTGCGGGATATCGAGGAGCGCGGCCGCACCATCCAGTCGATACACCAGCAGTATTTGACGACGGTCAAACCGATGCACGAGGCTTTTATCGAGCCGTCCAAGAAATACGCCGACATCATTATTCCCGAAGGCGGGCACAACGAGGTCGGCATTCAGCTCCTGTCCATCCTGACCGAGAAATATTTGACGGGCGAGAACTGGTCCAGAGCGTAAGAACCGCCGTCCTCAGGTAGAAAAAAGCCATTATCACGTTGCGGCCCGATCCAAACGCAGCAGCCGCAAGTCCTCATCAGACAGCATTTTGGGATGGTAGCTGTCGCGGCCACCGCCGGGATAAGCGGCGTCAAAGATCGAATCGTCCAGGCGGTTTACGGCAATTTTGACGACACGAACGAGGGGATTTTCTGGAATGTCTTCTTCTAAATCCATTGGCAGGAAAAGTTGGTCCATGGTATATTGAATGTACAAAGAAATCGCTCCTTTTAGAGATGGCGGGTGGTACTTCCATTTTACCAAAGGGCGATTTCTTTTTGTGTTTTTAAGAAAGAATTTTAGTAACAGTTACAGCTGAAAGCAGCGGAGGGGACGAAACGATTGTGGAAAAGCGGTAGCGGTCGCCTTTGTGTCCGGATTTTCACCGCTAAGGGGAATGAAAAAAATCTGGACACAACAGCGATTGGAACAACGGTCCGTTCGCGGAGCGTCCACACCAAGTGCTTACCTAAATCCTACTCAAAAAACGAGGGGCGTCCCAAGCAGCCATTTCATGGCTTTTGGGACACCCCCTTGTGTTTTTCATTCGGATTCATTAAAGCAGTATAAGAACGGTTGTGGCATCCTGTTGGGGGATGACAAAGCAGCCCTGACTATTCTTCAAAATCCACGTTATGATAAACTTGCTGCACGTCTTCCAGATCCTCCAGAACATCGATCAGCTTCTCGAACTGCGCCTGGGAATCTTCCGAAATCGTCACATAGTTCTGGGGAAGCATCGTCAGCTCGGCAACAGTAAATTCGTCTACACCCGAGTTCTTTAACGCTTCCTGAACGGCATGGAACTGATCCGGCTCGGCGTATACAATAACGGCCTCGTCTTCTTCCAGAATATCGCGCGCATCCACGTCCGCTTCCATCAGAGTTTCCAGCACTTCGTCTGCGCTCTTGCCGACAAGGCCGATGACCGCCGTCGAATCGAACATATAGCTGACCGATCCGCTGACGCCAAGGCTTCCGCCGTTCTTGCTGAATGCGGCGCGAACTTCGGAGGCGGTACGGTTCACATTATTGGTGAGCGCGTCGACGATAATCATCGATCCGTTCGGTCCGAAGCCTTCATAGCGCAGCTCATCATAAGTCTCATCCGAATTGCCTTTCGCTTTCTCCAGCGCGCGGTCGATAATCGCCTTTGGCACATTGTACGTCTTGGCACGCTCCAGCACGACCCTCAGCGCCCGGTTCGATTCCGGGTCCGGCTCGCCCTGCTTGGCCACCACATAAATTTCACGACCGAATCTTGCATATATACGACTTGTGTTGGCGTCCTTGGACGCCTTCTTTTCCTTAATATTATTCCACTTACGGCCCATACGTTATCGCTCTCTTTCAACAGTAATTAGACGCAGTCCCTTATATTATACTCCTGTCATTATATCTCTTAAAGGGGGTACGGTACAAATAAGCGGACTTAGAGCCGGTTAAATCGAAAATTCGGTGTCCGGCAGCAGCCTGACGCTCATATCCAGCGGCTTCGCGAAGAACAGGCCGGTCGTCACCAGCACGTCGACGCCGGAAGCCGCATAGGCTGCGGCGTTGTGCTCGTCGATGCCCCCCGCCGCCAGCAGCACCACATTGGGATTCACGGCCCGAAGCTCCGCGCTTCCCGCAAGCAGTTCATCCGGGGACAGCTTGTCGAACTGCACACAATCCACCCCGGCGCGGCAAAGACGGAGGGCGTATTCCACAGAGTCCGTCTCGACCACCAGCTTTTTCTCCGGGACTCTGGATTTCAGTTCTCCGATCCGCTCGACCAAAGCATCCGGACCGCCGCAAAAGCCTGCATGTTCCTTGAAGACGAGCACGGTCTCGGACAACCCCAGCCGGTGGGGAGCGGCGCCTCCGCACAGAATCGCCTTGACGCTCATCGCCTTGGTGCCGGGAAAGCTTTTTCTCGTGCTTGCCACGGAAACAGCCGGATTAACCGACTTCACTTTGTCTACAATTCTTCTTGTCTTGGTTGCAATGCCGGAGCAGCATTCCAGCAGATTTTGCGTCACTTTCCAGGCCATCTGCAGCGACTGCGCCGTACCCGTTCCCGACAGAAATACCTGCCCCGGTTCAACCGCCGTACCCGACGGAAGGCTGAACTCGGGCGCAGCCCCCAGCTTGACCAACATGCGCAGCACCTCTTCCGTCCCGCACAGCACCGCCTTCTCTCTGGAGAAATATTCAATTTTCCCCCGTTTTCCGCCGATATCAAGCGCCCATGTCGTCAAATCGAGATAAGGAATATCCTCTCCGATCATCCGGTCAATGGCCTCATCGGGAATGTAGATCATAGCTTGACCCTCCTGTTCAGGCGATAGCCCCTTCCCATCCTTCCATGATGCTAATAAACGGTTCATCTGCCTATTCTTTTTTGAATTAAATATGGCGCTTATTGTATTCCTTATTCAAGTTAATACAAATGAAGAAATTCATAGAGCAGGCGGTGTCGCCACCATCTTGTGAGCTTTCATAACATAAGACCGATTAGAACAGCCCTGGTTTCCCCTCATTTTGCCAAAATGTCAAGTTATCTATTATACTCTCCTTAGAAATATTTAAAATTTTTGTGAACCCGGCTGTTTACGTTCGCTTATAACTACCGTATGACATTTTTGTTGTCGCTAGATGATAGAGTTTGTGCTACACTTTATAGACAACTAAATATGCAAGAACAATGTCTCTACTGCTCTGTCGGAATGGACGTGCCGGCTATATGCCCGGCGCTGCATCTGTCACCTGAACCTTTCACGAATCACATTATTAAAAAGGGAGGCGGTAAGCATGACGTTCTTGGAAAAATTGTTAACGTATCGGGACAAGGAGAATGATCTCTTCTGGGAAGGCTCCTTTCTCGATTACTTGCAGCTCGTTAGAGAAAATCCGCGAATCGCCGGGACATCTCACGAATTAGTCTACCGGATGATCGAGGCGGCAGGCATAACCGAGCTGGGGGACGGACGGCGGGAGTACGCTTTTTTCAGCGGCACGCTGTTCGGCCTGGAGGATGCGATTCAGCTGCTCGTGGAAGAATACTTCCGGCCGTCGGCCCAGCGGCTTGATGTCCGCAAGCGTCTGCTGCTGCTTATGGGTCCGGTCAGCGGCGGCAAATCGACGCTCGTCACCCTGCTGAAGAACGGACTTGAATCTTTTACACGTACGCCGGAAGGCGCGCTCTACGCCATTCAAGGGTGCCCGATGCAAGAGGAGCCCCTCCATCTTATCCCCCGCGAGCTGCGCGAGGAATTCCGCAAGGAGTACGGGGTGCATATTGAAGGCGATCTCTGCCCGGTCTGCCGGATGAGACTGGAGAGTGAACACGGAGGCCGAATCGAGGATATGCCCGTGGTCCGGGTGCTGTTCTCGGAAAGCGACCGGACGGGAATCGGAACGTTTGCGCCGTCAGACCCCAAATCGCAGGATATTGCCGATCTGACCGGCAGCATCGATTTTTCCACGATTACCCGTTACGGTTCCGAATCCGACCCCAGAGCCTACCGTTTTGACGGCGAACTTAACAAGGCCAACCGCGGCCTGATGGAATTTCAGGAAATACTGAAATGCGATGAAAAGTTTCTGTGGAATTTGCTCTCCCTGACACAGGAAGGCAATTTTAAAGCGGGACGATTTGCGCTTATCTCCGCCGACGAACTGATCATAGCCCATACGAACGAAACTGAATACCGCGCATTTATCTCCAATAAGAAGAATGAAGCCCTCCACTCCCGCATGATCGTCATGCGAATACCCTATAATTTGAAAGCCAGTCAGGAAGAACGGATCTACCGCAAGCTCGTCGACGCCTCGGGCCTGAACAATCAGGTGCATCTGGCTCCGGGAGCGCTGTGGACAGCCTCCGTCTTCACGGTCATGTCCCGCCTGAAAGAACCGAAGAAACCGGGCATTGATCTTGTCAAAAAAATGTACCTCTACGACGGCGTCGAAGTCGACGGCGTGAAAAAGGCCGATGTGGAAGAGCTGCAGCGGGAGCATCAAGACGAGGGCATGTCCGGCGTCGATCCCCGGTATGTCATCAACCGGATTTCCAGCGCACTCATCAAAGGCAGCAAGTCCTGCATCAACGCCCTGGACGTTCTCCGTTCCCTCAAAGAGGGGCTGGATCAGCATCCATCGATCTCCAAGGAAGAACGCGAGCGGCTGATGAATCTGATTACGCAGGCCCGCAAGGAATACGATCATAAAGCGAAGACCGAAGTTCAGCGCGCGTTTGTCTACTCCTTCGAGGAATCGGCGCACACGATGCTAAACAACTATCTAGATAATGTCGAAGCCTACTGCAGCGGTCACAAAATGAAAGACCCGATCACCTCCGAGGAGCATGATCCCGACGAGAAGCTGATGCGTTCCATAGAGGAGCAAATCGGCGTGACCGAGAATCAGAAACGGGCATTCCGCGAGGAAATTCTGATCAAAATTTCGTCGTTCGCGCGCCGCGGCCGGCAGTTCGAATATACGTCGCATGAGCCGCTGAAGGATGCCATCGAGAAGAAGCTGTTCGCCGACCTGAAGGACGTCATCAAAATAACGACCTCGACGATCAATCCGGATGAGGGCCAGCTCAAGCGTATGAACGAAGTGTCCCGGCGTCTGATCGACCATCACGGCTACTGCGCCACTTGCGCGAACGAGCTGATGAAATACGTCGGCAGTTTGCTGAATCGGTGATACGATACCATCATTTTCCGGGAGGTGGGCGGCATGGACAAACGATTGTTCGTGATCGCGCGCGACGACTGGTCGCTGCACCGCAAGGGAGAAATCGACCAGGAGCGTCACAAGCGCAAAGTAAAGGAAGCGATTCGTGAAAATCTCGCCGACCTTGTCAGCGAAGAGTCGATTATAATGCCCCAGGGCGATAAAGTGATCAAGGTTCCGATCCGCAGCCTGGATGAGCCGAAATTCCGCTACAACTCCCAGGACAAGCCGCAGGTTGGACAGGGACAGGGCGGCACCCAAGTAGGCGATATCATCGGCAAGGCGGGGCAAGGCGAGGCGGCGGGGCCGGGCAAGGGACGCGAAGCGGGCGATCAGCCGGGAACCGACTATTACGAGGCGGAGCTGACGATCGATGAGCTGGCCGAGCTCGTGTTCGAGGATTTGAAGCTGCCGAAGCTGAAACCGAAGGCCGCGCCGGATTTGACCGTCGAAGACGTCCGGTTCGAAGACGTCCGCAAGCAGGGCATGATCTCGAATGTCGATAAAAAGCGGACGCTGTTTGAAGCGATCAAACGCCAGGCATTAAGCAGCGGACTGCAGGGAGCGCCGGGCGCGGCGTGGTCGGAATCCTCCGCCGATTACGGCGACTACGATATCGATACCGGCGGCGGGAATGCCGGGGCCGCTTCTGGCCCTGGGGCGAATAATCTGGTCGGAACGGCGGCGCGGCTCGGACTGACTCTCGGGTTCCAGTCGGCGGAAAGCGCAGGCTACATGCCGGACTCCGGCGCATCGGTACCGGTTCTCGGCCCGATTATCGGCGAAGATCTGCGGTTTAAGACATGGGAAGATATCCGTAAGCCCCAGTCCTCGGCCGTCGTACTCGCCATGATGGATACGTCGGGCTCCATGGGCAGTTTCGAGAAATATGTGGCCCGCAGCTTCTTCTTCTGGATGGTCCGCTTCCTGCGAACCAAATACGAAAATGTGCAAATCCGGTTTCTGTCGCACTGTACGGAGGCGAAAGAGGTGGACGAGGATTCCTTCTTCCGCAAAGGCGAAAGCGGCGGTACGAGATGCTCCTCGGTCTACGAACTGGCGCTGAATATCCTGGAGAAGGATTACCCTCCTGGCCAATACAACGCCTACGCCTTTCACTTCTCGGACGGGGACAATCTCGACAGCGACAACCTTACGACCGTAAAGCTGGCAGGCGACCTGCTGGAGAAAGTCAATGTGCTTGGTTACGGCGAAATCCGGCAGCATGTTTACGGAAGCAAACGGCTCTGGGAGTCGATGTCCGGTCTGAAATCGCCCGATTTTATCCGGTCCGTCCTGAAGGAGAAAGAGGATGTGTTCAAGACGCTGAAGGCTTTCTTCGGCGACGAAGTAGAGGCAAGCTGAAACAAGTCCGAAGCGGGATTTGGCTTCGAAGTCTGATGGGGTGCTTGGCTGGCCCCGAAAAAAACCGGCGGCGGTCTTTGCGGAGATGGAAATCTCGGAACGCAAAGGCCGCCGTATGACATAGGAGGAGCAGCGCTTATGATCGATCATGATGCGGAGCAATTGGAACAAGCGGCGGAGCGCTTGACGGAGCTTGCGCTGGAGAGCGGGCTCGACTTCTTCCCGATGCGCTACCAGGTATGCCCGGCGGAAGTGCTGTATTCCATCGGAGCCTACGGCATGCCGACCCGGTTCGCGCACTGGAGCTTCGGCAAAGCCTATCAGCGCATGAAGACGGAATACGATCATGGGCTGAGCAAAATTTACGAGCTGGTCATCAACTCCGATCCCTGCTATGCTTTCCTGCTGGATAGCAACACCCTGCTTCAGAACAAGCTGATTGTGGCACATGTCCTGGGACACAGCGATTTCTTCAAAAATAACGCCATGTTCGCAGGCACAGACCGGCAGATGGTTGACCGTATGGCCGTATTCGCCGACCGCATCGAGCATTTCAGCCACGAATTCGGCGCGGACGAAGTCGAAGCCTTTCTGGACGCCGGCATTGCCATTCAAGAGCATGTCGACCCGTTTGTACGGTTCGGCCGAACGGAGGGCTTCCGAGAAGCGGACGGAGGTGTGAAGGATGTTATCGGCTATATCGCGGGACAGAGCCGGTATCTGGAGGAATGGCAGCGGGAAATTTTGTATATGCTCCGCGCCGAAATGCTGTATTTCTGGCCTCAGATGGAGACGAAGATTATGAATGAGGGCTGGGCTAGCTATTGGCATCTGAAGCTCGTCCGCGAGCTTGACCTCAGCGATTCGGAAATTGTCGAATTTGCGAAAATGAATGCCGGCGTCATCCAGCCCTCCCCCGGGCGGATCAATCCGTACTATCTCGGTCTTATGATGCTCCGGCATATCGAGAAGAAGGAAGGGCTTGAAGCGCTGTTTGAAATCCGGGAGACGGAGTCGGATGTATCGTTCATCCGCAACTATTTGACGAAAGAGCTGGCGGAAGAGATGGATCTGTTCGTCTTCAAGCAGGAAGATCAGGTATACAAAGTAACGGCGAAAGACGTTGAAGAAATCAAGGATAACCTGATCCGTTCCCGGACCAACGGCGGCTTCCCCTACCTTACGGTCAAAGACGACGACCTGTACGGCCGGGGCGAGCTGCTGCTGGACAACCGCTTTGAGGGCCTGGAGCTTGACCGAAAATACATCGAGCGTACGCTTCCCCTTGTTCACCGGCTGTGGGGCCGGAATGTGCATTTGAAGACCGTGGTCGACGGGCAGGAGAAAATATACATGTATGACGGCAAGCAGCTGGCGGGATAAGGCGGTAACGCAGTCCCAACCAGCGCCTGAAAGCCCGATCCTCCACTTAACTCCATATGGCCGAAAAACGGCCGGGAGGCGTTCGGCCTGTACTCTCGGCCGAACGCCTCCCGGTTTTTTATAGTTAGACAACGGCAGTCTCGCTGCGGAATATCGGCAGCCGTTCATCCTCAATTTTGTATATATCATTCCAAATTCCGTCAGCCGAGGCGCTGGAATCATACAGCTGCTCATAGGTAAACCCGGCACTGCGGAAAATATCAACGGTCTTGTACGCAACGTCCAAATGCCATTCCGGAAGCGGCGACCGGTGGCCCTCATACTCCGAACCGAGATTCGGAATCCAGGACCCGGCGTAGGCGATTACCCCCTGGGAGGCAAGATATTTCACGCCTTCCAGCGTTGATTTCTTCGTATCCATGCCGCCAACAAAGTTGGAGCGGACACGGCCATGACCGAAGACGACCGCAGCCCGTTCCAGCGCTTTCACCCAATGATCCCAGCCGCCGCAGTGAATCACTTTTCCGGGGCAGACCGAATTAAAAATATTTTTATCCCATATCTCGAGATTCATGGCAACCGTACGGTAGCCGGCATCTTTGTAACGCTCCAGGATGCTGAGATCCAGCGGCGCGCCGATTACAGCCGTACCATTGAAGTCCTGAAGTCCGGTATGCTCCTGAATCGCCTCCGCCACGTCGAAGTAATAATCAATCTCCCGCCGCTCGGGGATAAATCCTCCGCTGATTGTAATATGCTTGGCTCCCTCTTTGTAAGCGACCGCAGCGGTTTCGCCAATCTGGCGCGGGTATTTCCAGCTTACGCCATGCTCTTCCCCATACGTATCATGCGTATAGTTGATATTGCAATATTTGCAGTCATGGCCGGTTTCCTTCAGGAAGCACTCGTTGCTGTAGGAGACGAAGATGGCCCCTTCCCCGTTGTGAGTCGCAACCTGATTCATATTGGCGCCGTCAGACGTTTTCAGGCTGTAGTACTTGGGGCGTTTTTTCAGGCTTACCGGAAACAGTTCCTTGCGCTCATTGTACAGGATGAACTGGTTGCCCTCTCTGCGCAGCTTGTAAGGAGAGCGGTCATTCCAGCGGTAGGCCACCCGCAGTCCCCCCGGTGTATAGAAGCACATCGGCAGCACAACACCCGTATGATTATGCAGATTGTAATCAAACAGCGTCTGGATTTGTTCCTGGTAGTTGTCGCCCAGCCCTACCCCTTCAAAAATGGCAGGATCGGCGTTGATGCCCTCAACCTGACAGGCGTTCTTGATGGCAAGCTCCTCATGGAGCCGGATTTTCAAATCGCTCATTGGTATGCATCTCCTTTATTTTTTACTTAATATCGACTTTATCGGGGAAGGCTTCCTTCAGACCATCCAGAGCCAGCTTGTCGTCAAGATTGAAATCCTGCTCGATATAGCCGTTGGCAATGCTCCATTCCTTGATCTCCTTCAACTGGTCATAGTCCTCCTGCTTGAAGCGGACATCAAAATCCCATTGATTCTTAATCTCGTTCAATGCGTTTTCCTTGGGAATCTTCAACTCCTTGAATGCCAGTTCGGCGGCCTCTTCCGGATGATCGATAATATACTGGGAAGCTTCCGCCAGCGACTTGTTCAGTGCCGCCGAGATTTGGGGATTATCCTTGATCAGGGAGCCCTTTGCAACCAAAAATCCCTTCGTCCGGACGTTGATGGCGGATTGGTCGATAAGCGCTGCCGAGCCCTTTACCTTTTCGGCCTTGTCAAAAAACGCGGTGCCGAACCAGGCGGCCTGAATGTCGCCTCTGTCGTATGCAGCCAATATTTCAGCAGTGGATTGCAGCGGGACGAGCGTAACAGCCTTGCTGTCGATATGGAACGTTTCAAAATATTTGCCCCAAATGTACTCGTTCACGGTTCCCTTCTGTACGCCAAGCTTCTTGCCCACCAGATCCTCCGGCTTGCTGATTCCGTCTCGGGCGAAGAGCTTCGAACTGGTCGCTTTCGGCGAGGAGAACAAGGACAATACCTTGAGGTCTCCTTTGGAAATCGCGCTAAGGGCCGCATAGTCCATCGCCTCCCCGACGTCCACCCGATCGGTCAGTACGGCATTAAGTGTGTCGATCCCGAAGGAGAATGTCGAGATTTCGGCGTCAATTCCGTTCTTTTCAAAGATTCCCTGTTCCTTGGCTACCCGAAATTGCAGCGAGAATATGGCAGAGTCTCCCCCGATGCGCACCTTCTGCAGCGCCGGGGCGCCCGAAGCTTCCTTCGTCTCCGCCTTGGCGTCTCCGCAGCCTGACAGCGAAACCAGTATTCCCGTCAACAACATGGCTCCTGCTATCGCTTTCCAAATCCGACTTTGCTTGTTTCTCACTTGTCTTGTCCCCCCATTGGTTACTTTCAAATTCACCTTCCAAATCTTGTTTCCTTGGCAATTCCATAGCGCTTCAGCGATGTCTTTCCCAGCCAGCGCAGCAGCTGATCTCCGATAAAGCCCATCAGTCCAAGCAGCAGCAGACCAACGAAAATCCAGTCCGTCTTGGAGTACAGCCGCGAAGTCCAGATGAGATAGCCGACCCCTTCGTTGGCGGCGATCATTTCCGCGCCGACAATGGCCATGAACGAATTCCCCATCGCCAGCCGAACCCCGTTAAAGAAGGCGGGAACGACGGCGGGAATAATCACATGGATTAAAATCTGCCGCTCCGAGGCTCCAAGCGACCTTGCCGAGCGGATTTTGTCGTCCTCGACGTTCACTACGCCGGCTGCCGTGTTCAGAATGACGATGAACAGCGTCGCATACATAATCAGAATGACCTTCGACTGCTCTCCGATCCCAAACCACAGAATGAACAAAGTGATGAAGGCCAGGGCCGGAATGAACCGGAAGAAGTTCAGGTAAGGCTCGACCAGCTGCCGGAGCCATTTGAACCGGCCGATCAAGAGGCCCGCCGGAATGCCCAGCAGGCTGCCAAGCAGCCAACCGAGCAGCACCCGTTTAAAGCTGATAAAGACATAAGTGAACAGCGAATTGTCCGCAATCAGCTCAATCGCTCCGTGAAGCGTCTGAACGGGAGTCGGAAAATAGTCCTGATTCGAATTCATGGCAAACAGCTGCCACAGGACCAGGAACAGCAGCCAAGAAACAATTCCCATCTGCAGTCCCTTCCGAACATAACGCATACGTTTTCCTCCTTTCTGTTACAAATGGAAATAAAGATCGTCTTGAAAGATACCCTGCAGCTTCTTCTGTATCAGATTAAATTCCCGCGAGGTCAAATCACGGGGATACTCCAGGCGATTGTCCATAATTTCGAATACCCGCGAGTCCGGACCTATGGACATGATCCCGATCCGGCCGCCGAGTAGCACCGCTTCCTGGATATCATGCGTGACGAAAATGATCGTCTTCTTCGTCTCCGACCAGATTCGCACCAGCTCCTCCTGCATAACTCTGCGGGTGAACGCGTCCAAAGCTCCGAGCGGTTCGTCCATCAGCAGAATGTCCGGCTCATTGGCGAGCACTCTGGCGATTTGCACCCGCTGCTTCATGCCCCCGGACAGCTCACGCGGAAATTTGCGTTCATGTCCCGTAAGACCCGCCAGTTCAATGTAACGGTCGGATATCGCTTTGCGCTCCCCCTTCTTCATCCCCTGCATGCGAAGGCCAAATTCAATATTTTCTCTCACATTCAGCCAGGGGAACAAAGAGGCATCCGGATGCTGAAATACCATCGCGCGCTCTTTTCCGGGACGTTCGATTGCCTGGCCATCCACAAGCAGCTCGCCCTCGGTTTGCTTCTCAAAGCCGGCGATCAGGTTAAGCAATGTGGATTTGCCGCAGCCGCTGGGGCCCAGGAGGATAAAAAACTCCCCTTTATTAATGTTCAGATCGACATCTTTCAGCACCTGATAGCGAACGGCATTCTTACCGGCTCCGGACTGAAAAGATTTGCCGAGCTGCCGTATAGATATAATGGGCGACTGGACATTCTCCTCAGGGGAACCTTCGATGATCGTGCCGGATGAGATCAAAGGATAATAGGACACCTCAATCACTCCTTTTAAATTAGATTTTTTCAATGTGAATACTCGGTTTTAAAGTTACATAGTTTCTGCACATTATAAAAATTACGCCGGCAACATCCAAATTTCTACAAAAAAAGCCGCTACATTCCCCTTAAGAGGAAAGTACGGCCTGCGGTTATCCGCTCGACTTTAGCTATGGCTGGTGCATTCTTTCACAAGGTTTGGGTCAATCCCTACTTACTTGATAGGATTATATTGTTTTTCCCATTGCTGCGTCAATGACCAGATTGCATACTTTTCATGTTTTTATGAGATTGTTACAATTTTGTGTTTATGATTGACCGAAATAACGGGTGCGGAATCCCTCATCCGAACGGATGAATAGAAGGTGAACTATCGAGGTATATACACTTGTTTGGTATAAGGATTAAACTAAAGCTAAAACCATTTATTATCAAAAATATAAGACATAAAGCATTGGATTCCCGTTATACTCAGCTGGCGGAATAACCCGAAAGAGGTGAACCAACCATTGACTGACAGCAAACGATTGTCTGTTGTGATCATCACTCAGAACGAAGAAGAGAAAATCGAGCAAGCTATTCTCTCCTGCCGCCCTTTTGCGGATGATATCGTCGTCGTCGACGGAGGCAGCACAGATGGAACGGTTCTTATCGCTGAGCATCTGGGCTGCAGCGTCTACCACAATCCTTGGCCGGGGTATGCCAAACAGCGTATATTCGGAGCGGAGAAAGCCCCCAGCAACTGGATCTTTTTTATCGATTCGGATGAAGAAGTCAGCGAAGAGCTTCAGAAATCGTTGTCGAACTGGAAAAGGCAGCCGGAAAATGAGGTAAAAGCCTATACAGTCTACCGGATCGGCGATTTTCTCGGCAAGTGGATGCCGAAGGGCGAGCATCTCGTCAGACTGTACAAAAAAGACGAAGTGCGGATGAAAGATGTCCTCGTTCACGAAGGACCGGATGTCGACCCTGCCGCCGTGCCTTGTCTGGAAGGTACTCTCTGGCATCATGGCTACCGCAGCATCCAGGACCATGTGCGACGCTTCAACAAGTACACCGACCTTGAGGCGCGAAAAGAATATGACAGGCAGCGGCCGTTCAGCCTGATGAGACTTCTGTTCCGTCCGCCCGCCAAGCTGGTCTATACCCTGTTCGTCCGCAAGATGATTACGAAAGGAATTGCCGGGTTCAGCGTCGCTTTTTTCTGGATGTATTATGAGTTCCTTAAGGAAATCAAGTTATACGAGCTGTACGGTCGAGAGAAAAAGCGCGAGAAGCCGGTCTATGTTATAGAAAGCGAGAAACGGCCTGTATAAGGAGGGAAGCTTGATGCGTATCCTTCATGTTGCCAATCACGTGAAAGAGTCGGGCAACGGCATCGTCAACGTCATGATCGACTTGGCCTGCGAACAGACTGCAAGAAATCATCAGGTAGGAATTATATCGGCAGGCGGCCAGTACGAAGAACTTCTTACCCGATATCATATTCGTCACTACCGCCTGGACCAGACGAGAAAGCCCGCCCAGCTTATGCGGGCTGTTTTTGATTTCAGACGGATGGTTGCGGACTTCGCACCCGATATCATTCATGCGCATATGATGACCGGCGCGGTGCTCGCCCGCTTTCTGAGGGGCTTCCGCAAATACAAGATCGTGACCCATGTCCATAACGAATTTCAAAAGAGCGCCGATTTCATGAAAGTCGGCGACAGGGTGATCGCCGTCAGCCAGGCGGTCTGCGATGCTATGGCGAGCCGGGGCGTCAAACGGGACAAGCTGCGCGTCATTCTGAACGGCACGATCGGAAGCCCGCGCAATTCGGATTCCGGCCCCGAACCCTTGGAAGGGCGGGCCATTGTCACGGTTGCCGGCATGTACGAGCGCAAAGGAATCTCCGACCTCATTGACGCTTTTAATCTCCTTGCAGGCTGCCATCCGGATGTAAAGCTATACATCGTAGGCGACGGTCCGGACAGGGCAAGGTTCGAAGAGCACGCTTCGTCCTCCCCATATTCCGGCCGCATCCGGTTCGCAGGCTTCCAATCCGAAAGCCGCCGGTGGATGAAAGCGGCCGATGTGTTCGTCCTCGCCTCCCATAAGGAACCGTTCGGACTTGTCCTGATTGAGGCCAGGGAATCGGGTTGCGCCATCGTCGCGACCGAGGTAGACGGCATTCCCGAGGCGCTGGATCATGGGGAATCCGGCATATTGGTGCCGCCCAGAGACGCCAAGACGCTCGCAGACGCGATCGCCCGGCTCCTCGACGATGATGTAATGCGGCAGCACTACCGCGCCCGTTCCGGAATGGGGCTCGACTACTACCGTGCCGGACGCATGGCGGAAGAGATGCTCGGCGTTTATCGCGAATTGCTGCCGGGAGCGTCACCACTGGCGGAAGTGCCGGGAACAAAACATGGATTGTAATGTCCGCAGACTGAAAGCGCCATGATTGAACAGTTCCGGAGGGAAAAAAGCATACGGGGAACAACATCTAACTTCCGCTTCAGATAACATCTATAATTGACGGAGGACTCAGGCAATAACCAGCTTCTCTTGCGCATGCTTAAGCGAGATATAATCGGTACTGAACGCAATCCCGAGCTCCTTCAGCTCCTCCAAGGCCCCCATGCCGATCCGGCTGACAAGCACGGTGCCGCAATCGGATAAAAGGCCGATGATTTTGTTCAACTGCTCCTGGCTGTGCCTCCCTGTGAAGCTGTCGCTTCCCGTTTTGCGTATTTCCACCAGCGTCCATGTGCTCTCTCATTTCAAACGCCGCTATGAATAGTTCAACCTTACTCACGATTGGGAAGATGGGCAGGCGCTTCCCTGGTCATTCATCTGGCATCCTGTGTTGTATCCCGAGGGAACTTCACAAAGACCGATCTCCTTCAGGTATTCCGAATCGAAGCCCGCAAGAAGCTGGCTGCCGGTATTCATCAGCGGGCGCTTAATCAGGATAGGGTCGCTGCATAATAAGTCCAGCGTCTCCTCCCGGGAAAGGGCTCCCGGAACGACCCGGCCCGCTTTGACCGAGGGGGCATTAAAATAATATGCGCCATTCATGTACCCCCTAAAGACGGATTTGTTAAATAAGACGGTGCTGATACCATTTTTTCCCGAGGAACCGTTTGAGAAAAATCCCGCCCCGTACGGCCCATTCGCAATCCATCGCGAGCCAGACGCCGAGAATGCCCAAATGCAGAACAATCCCCAAAATATAACCGAGCACGACGCGGAACAGCCACATGGACAGCATGGAAACGATAGACGTAAATTTGGAATCCCCCGCCGCTCTAAGCGCAGAAGGCATTACAAAGCTGGCGGACCACAGCGGGATTTGGGCAATTGTATTGATAAGTACGATCAAGAAAATATCGTCAACAATTTCAGCGGGGGGATGAAACAGCGATACAAGCGGTTTGAAGATCGGCAGGATCAACAGCCCCATGACTACAAAGGAAAGCGAAGATGCCACAGTAAAAGATTTAGTGAATTTTCTAGCATCTTTGACATTTTCGCTTCCCATACACTGGCCGACCACCGTAATAATCGTCAAAGCCAACGCATTCGCAGGAATTTGCATAACTCCGGCAAGAGCGGAGCAGATCGCGTTGGTGGCAATCGCATACGTGCCCAGGCTGACAATGAAAATTTGGGTCAAAATTTTGCCACCGTTAAAAAACATCTGTTCCGCCGCGAACGGCAGGCCGATAAACATGATTTTTTTTAGCATGGATAGATTAAACGTAAGGATATCACGAAGTTTGATTTGCAGGCTGCTGTCCATCCGGAACAAATAATACAGAGCGCAAGCCGCCCCCAAATAGCGGGCTGCATTGATGGAAATCGTCATGCCAAGAACGCCCATATGCAAGAGATTGATAAACAGGAGATTAAGGAGGACATACATCAGATTCATGATCAGCGAAAGCACCAGCGACGCCCGCGTTCTTCCGATTCCCCTGAGGGCTCCGCATACCGCTTCCACGACAGCAATGCCTAGGTAGGACACGCTGCTTCCGATCAAATACGTTCGGGCATTGGCCATAACATCCGGTTCAGCCGCGCCGAACAGCAGGTTAAGCAGCGGACCATGGAACAAAATGCCGAATAAACCGACGAACAGCGCGAGCAGAGACACCGAAGATACAGCTCCGGCGGTCGCCTTGGAGACCATGGCATCGTTGCCGCTTCCTTTATACTGGGCCACTACAACCGTCCCGCCCGTCGCAACGGCGATAAACACGCTGAGAAGAAAAATATTAAGCGAGTCAATCATGTTCACCGCGCTGATCGCTGCCACTCCCGCCGAGCTGATCATGGCCGTGTTGATCAAATTAAGACCGACCACGAAAGCCTGGTCAATCAGAATCGGGATAAAAAGCGAGATAATCTGCCGGTAATCTATCGCTTCGCCGGAAAAATATTTATCAAGAAATCCTTGTTTAACGTTCGCATTGGGCGAAATCATAACCTCACTTCATTTCAAATAGAATATGTCGCCGAAAAAGAAAAAGGCTCTTCATATTGAAGAGCTGCTCAAGGGATCGGCCTGCATTGATGTTGTCTGTCTATTTAAAATGCGGTCGAGAGGACTCGAACCTCCACGGGGGGTTAGCCCACACGGACCTGAACCGTGCGCGTCTGCCAATTCCGCCACGACCGCGTATGCAATAAAAAATAGTGCGGGCACAAAAAATAATATAGCATGAATTAATTGAAAGGACAATAAGAGTTTTTTAATTATAAATAGAGACCGAAAAAGACACCATGTTTGGTGTCTTTAACGTCTCTAGCTGTATTTTACATTAAGCTCCTTGCTTACGAACAGGACCATCCAATCCGAGTGAATTCAAACCTGCCGGCCTCTTGTTCAAAGCCTCCATCTTCAGAAACCGCCGACGAGACGGTAAAGCTCTTCCATATTGTTAAGCACAACATCCGGACAGGACAGAATCTGGCCCGGCTCCCGCTTCCAGACGGAAGAATCGGCCGGGGCGCCGTTGGTAATCCATACGGATTTCAGTCCGGCGCGTGCGCTGCCCAGAATATCGGTATCCGGATTGTCCCCGACCATCACGCAGCTGTCGGGTGCCGCATCGTACAGCTTCATGCCGTATAGGAACATGTAAGGCTCAGGCTTGCCGATACACTCCGCCGTAGTCCCTGTCATGGCCTCAATAGAAGCCAGCAGAGCGCCGGTCTCCGGAATTTTTATGCCATCCGCGCCCGGGTGGTAAATATCCGGATTGGTCGCGACAAGCCGCGCCCCGGAGAGGATGTCCGACGAAATCTGCTGCAGCTTGTCGTAATGAAAGGCCGTATCCCGGCCAACGACGACAATGTCGGCCTTCCCTTCATCCCAGCTCACCGTCCGGTGCCCCGCCGCCGAAATTCCGCGCTCCAGACTTTCGCTTCCGATCGTCTTCACGGTGACGGCTCCGTACTTGTCCCGGATGAATCTTCCGGCAATATCTGTTACCGGAAGAATACATTCGGGGGCGACCTCCAAACCCATGCCGGCAAGTCTTCCGCCAATTTCAGCAGCGCTCAGCCTGGAGTTGTTCGTGAGAAACGCGTAGTCGATGCCGAGCTGCCGCAGCCGCCCGAGGAGCGGGATAATCCCCGGGGATAACTGGTCTCCGTGATAGACACATCCGTCAAGATCAAAGAAGTACACTTTTGCGCGGGTAAGAAAGCCGTGATCCAATATCCATACCCTCCGCTTCTATTTCAGCAAGGCGTTGGCTTCGTTTGCCGCGTCCTTGACCGCTTGATCGACGGATTTTTGCTGCAAGAGCGCCGCCTGGATGTTATCCTGAACAATTTTGTATACCTTCGATCCTGATGTCCCCGGGAAGTTGTACCAAGGCACCATGTTATCGACCTGATTATACGTAACCTTCGCCGCCGGTACTTCGTTGAGGAAATTCCCCATCATTGCCGGGTTCTCCAAAGCGCTTTGGCGCGTGACCATATAACCGATTTCCTGCGCGATCATCGTTGTCGCTTCAGGCGAAGTGGCATATTTAACGAAATCCCAGGCGGCTTCCTGCTTCTTCGGGTCCTTGGCGAGAATGACAAGGTTGTTGCCGCCCGCCGGTACGGTACGGTTGCCGTCCAAAGAGGGGAAGAGAGCCGTTCGCAGGTCGAACTCGGACTGCTTGCGGAATCCGGTAAGCGCCGCCGTTGTCGTCACATACATGGAAATTCCGCCGGATTGGAAGCTTTGGGAAGCCTGCTTGCTGTCCAGGTTCGGCATCGATTTATCCTGGTTCACCAGATCCACCCAATACTGAAGCGCCTTGCGTCCGGCATCGGAATCAAATCCGACCGATTTCAAATCCTTGGACATCATTTGTCCGCCCGCCGTTTCCGTCATCGCCTGATACAGCCAGTTCCCGGTAATCTGATAGTCAAAAAATATGCCGTAGCGTCCGTCTTTCGTCAGTTTCTTGGCGGCTTCGCGCACTTCTTCCCAGGTTGTGGGCGGCTTATTCGGGTCCAGCCCGGCTTCCTTGAAATGATCGGCATTGTAATATACAAGCGGAGTGCTGACGGCAAAAGGCATCATATACTGTTTCCCGTCATCGCCTTTGCCCAAATTCAGCATCGATGGGAAGAAATCCGACAGATCGGTCTTTTCCTTGTCGATGAAGGTATAGGCCGGCACAACCGGCAGCGTGTCGATGGCAAAACGGTTATATACGAATCCGTTCGTAAATACGTCCGGGAACTTTCCTGACGCCGCCTGCGTCTGGATTTTCTCGATCACGCCTTCGTAAGAACCCTGTACGAACGTCGGCTTTACTCTGACTTTATCCTGCGATTGGTTGTACTTTTCCACAAGCCTGTCGATGATATCGCCGGAATGCTGATGCAAAAATTCGATTTCCACAACTTCTCCGGACACCGCCGCTCCGTTCTGCTTTCCCGTTTCCGCAGCTGCATCCCCTTGCCCGGTTTTGCCGCAGGCTGACAAAATAGCCGTTAGAAGCATGATTATGGCGAGCAGGCAGATCTTCATTTGTTTTTTCATTTATTGTTATCCTCCCTATATGTGGTGATACCAAATCAACGTTATTGTGATGAGACAGATTAACCTTTCAGACCGCTGTTCATGAATCCTTCAATAAATTGCTTTTGCGCCGCAAGATACAGGGCGAGGATCGGCAGCATGGACAACGTGGCCACCGCCATCGTCGGCACCCATTCCAGGGATTCTTCCTCGCGGAACTGGACGAAAGCAACCGGCAGCGTCTGCATGCTTTTCTCAGCCAGGACGAGCAGCGGCCAATGATAATCGTTCCAGTTTCCGACAAAGAGAATAACCGCCAAGGCGCTCATAACCGTACCCGATAATCGCAGATACACATGCCACATGGTGCCGAAAGCGGTACAGCCGTCGATAACGGCCGCGTCTCCCAGTTCGCGGGGAATCGTCATGAACGTCTGCCGGAGCAGGAAAATCGCATAACCGCTGGCCAGATGGGGGACAATGACTCCGCCAAAAGTATTCAGCAGGTGCATCTCATTAACGATCATGTAGACCGGCACCATCGTTACCTGAGGGGGGATCATCATGGTCATCAGAACAAAGAAGAACAGTGCGTCGCGGCCGGGAAAGCGGTAATGGGCGAAAGCAAAGGCCGCCGCCAGGCCGACAACAAGCTGTCCCAGCGTCTGCAATGCGGCAATAAACGAGCTGTTCCAAGCCCACAAGGCAAACGGAATATCCCGAAATACCCGGAGATAACCGTCCAGGTTAAAGTGTGCCGCCCAGAACAGATGACCAGAGAAAACTTCCTGTGGCGCTTTTACCGATGTGACCAGCATCCACAAAATTGGAATCAGAGTAACAAGGGCGATGGCGACGAGCAGGAGATGCTTTCCCCCTTCTTCCATCAAGCGCAAAGTGCGTTGCATTCAAAAAGCCTCCTTTCTGAAAACATGTTTACTGGTAATGGACCATTTTTTGCGACAGCCGGAGCTGCACAATCGTAAGAGTGCCAACAATAACGAGCAGGAGTGTGGATGAAGCTGCCGCCGCTCCGATATTGAAGAATTGAAAGGCCTCCTGATAAATCTGGTACACCAGCACATTGGTGGAATTGTTCGGACCGCCGCGTGTAATGATCTGGATCGTCGCAAATACCTGAAACGAAGAGATGATGCTCATAACCAGAATGAAAAAGGTAACCGGAGACAGCAGCGGTAAGGTCACATGACGGAATTGCCCCCGCCGTCCGGCGCCGTCAATGGCTGCCGCCTCGTAAAGGCTGCGGTCAATCGACTTGAGTCCGGAGATATAGAGCACCATGTTATAGCCGAACCCCTTCCAAATCCCGACAATGGCCAGCGCCCATAGCGCCATCGCCGGATCGTTAATCCAGTTCGGTCCCTGAATACCGAATGAAGCAAGCAGCGCATTGACGGCGCCGACCTGCGGATTATACATCAGGCCCCACACGATGCTGATGACGCCGATCGAAGAGACGACTGGGAGAAAGAACACAAGCCGGTACAGCCGCTTACCCTTCCACATGCTCTCCACGAGCAGCGCCATCGCCAGGCCGATTCCTACGGCAAGCGGAACGGTCATCAGAACATATAGAGCCGAGTTTCGCAGCGAAATCCAGAACACATCGTCATGCAGCAGATGGATATAGTTCGCAAGTCCGACGAATTCCTTGTCGGGACTGATCAAATTCCATTTTTGAAAGCTCAGGCTGAGGGAGAACAAGAACGGATAAACAAAAAACACGGCATACAGGCCAAGGGCCGGGAGTAAAAAGGCTAACGGAATCCACAATTTTTTAAGCTTGCCGCGTCTGCGTCTGCGGGTTCCGGCTTTGCCCCGTTCGTTCATAGCGGACACAGCCTCATTCTGCTCGCCGTCCAACCGGTTCAAAATGACCAAAGCCTTACCTCCTCCTTCCAAAGCGAATCCAGCTCGCTGCCGTCCGTATCTTTAAGTTCCGTTCCCAGAAGACGGGCGATAGTCGGAGCAACATCTACGATACGGATTTCAGGAAGGCTCGCTCCGGGCCGAATGGACGGGCCGGATGCGACGAACACAGCCTTCAGCTCCTCCCGCTGCGGGAGAAAGCCGTGCATCCCCTTGAACTTAGTAAAGCTCGTGTTGACCTCATCACCGCTATAATCGAAGTGAACGAAGCAGTCCGGCTCGGCTTCAAAGGCGAAGTCCGGGCAGTGGTCGTCCATTTCTCCTGCCGCCGGCAGACCCAGTGACGGAAAGTCTTCCTGTTCGAACAACCGTCCGACCCCCTCGCTTTCGGCCAATGCGCGGCGCACCTCGTCCATAAGCAGCTCTTTAGCTCCGGCATTGTCTTCAAGCACATAGACATATCCCGAACCTCCGTTGGATACGGCAACGACCCTGCTGTCCTTCAAATCATGCTCATCTTTCAAATTCTGGGCGAGCCAGCCTTTATGTTTAAACAGCACGTTCGGATAGAACGTCCTGGTTGTATTTACAAAGCCATGGTCGGACAAAACAATTACATCCGTCTTGTCCAAAATGCCCTTCTGTTTCAATGCTTTCAGCACCTCGCCGATCCGCTCGTCCACATATTCGAGCGACCAGTATACTTCTTTGGACCGAACGCCATAGTCATGCTGGTAGCTGTCCGGCAGCAAGTAGTGAAGCTGAAGGAGATTGGGGCTGTGCCGATCGATAATGTATTTGGCGATTTCTGTCGTAAGCCAGTCCTGCATCGGTCCGCGGGCATGGTCTTTGCTCCACTCGCCGTAAAGCTCCATCGGAAGCCCTGCCGCCTTCAGTTCATCCCAGAGAGAACGAGTACAGTGCGACTCGAACAGCTCCTGCTCGTAAAACTCGGGAATATTGTAATCAATCGTGTCCGCTCCCCGCGTAACAGGCCAGCAGATCGAAGCGGTTGTCCAGCCCATTCGCTTGGCGGCGTCGTACCAGGTTTCTCCCCGCAGCACATCCTGCTTGTCCCACATGCGGTCGCCGAAGTGCTCGCCTACTCGGTAGTTCGGCCGGTCGACAACCCAGTTGCCCAGAACGCCGTGCTTGCGCGGATAGTTCCCGGTCACCAAGCTGGAATGAATCGCCCAGGTCGCTGTCGGAAAGACGCTTTCCATCGCTTCAGCGCATGTGCCGCTGCGGATAAGCTCCCTCAAATTGGGCATACGGACATTCGGGTCCTGCAAATAGTAGTTGGCCATGCCGTCAATACTGATGACGAGTACATACCTATCGGGCTTCGGGCGACTAGCGGATTCCATATAATACCTCCTAAGTTTTGTAATGCAAAAAAGAGAAAGCGAAAGGCAATAAACCAAGGCATTAAGTCCCTCGTTCATTGTCTTAGAGCTTTCTCTCGTCCCTCACTCCAACAGACAGTGTATGAAATTGTACGGAATAACAGGTTATTGCAGATCGTCAAACGAACAGTTCCAGAGCGCCGGAGCACTGACGGACAGTGCAGTCGCACCGGCATGCAGGCTTTCCCCGGCTTCCGCTTTCGTTTGAATCAGACCGCTTGCGACAATCGGAATATCTTCCAGACTCTCGGCAAATGTGCGGATAATCTTGCAGA
Source organism: Paenibacillus rhizophilus (assembly GCF_003854965.1). Classification (GTDB taxonomy): domain Bacteria; phylum Bacillota; class Bacilli; order Paenibacillales; family Paenibacillaceae; genus Paenibacillus_AQ; species Paenibacillus_AQ rhizophilus. The sequence goes on along the minus strand of NZ_RQPI01000007.1, from coordinate 66,351 downwards.
TTGTGCCCGGCATAAGTTCAATGGCATCGGGTTGGATATTTTCGGCCACTTTGAGGCCGTTTTGCAGGGCTGATGAATCAATGACGAACAGATGCAGAATGCCGTAGAGCCCCGCTTTCTTCGCTTCCTTGATTAAATGGCCTTTTGGGGTCACAATCCCGTCGGCGCCCACGTAATCCGAGATGAAATCGACGCTTTCCTTATCCGTGCTGGAAAGGCCACGAATCAAATCCAGATGAACAAAAGCGCCTTTCTTGCATTCCTTCGTCAGCCGGACCGCTTGAATGATTTCTTTTACATTGCAGCCCATAAAAAACAGATTCTCCACCGTGCTGTCCAATGCAGCCTCGATATCCGCCGGTTTGCGTACCGCTGCGATAATGGGATTGCTCCCAATCTTATAAAGTAAGGACATCGGGAATTGTTCCTTTCATTCCTGACTTCTACTTCATATTAACGGCCAATTGTTCGATGATTATAAAATGGAGTGTCGGAATTTGTAAAAGAGTGTCGAGCAATGAATATACACCCTAATTAGCATTGCTTCCCGCCCACTGCTCCGCTATTTCCGGAAAATCGATAAACGGGTTGCGGTTGCCCTGCAGCTCGAAAACCGCCAAATTCCGGTGCTGTTCATAAAGCGTAACCGGAAACCGGTAGTGCCATTCCAGCAACAGCTTGCTATCCACATGGCTGCTATCGATGACGCCGGGGTAGCGGAGCAGGAAATAAAGGGTTGCGCGGGCGACGATGCCTTTGCCGTATTCAGGCTCAAACCGGCCGTCCTCCTGCTTGCCGCAGCCCGCAATGACACTCTGCACACCCGCTTCCGGCGTATAATCCAAAAAATCATAATACGGATGATTCCCTCTCCGGCTGTTGCAGCCCGGCTCGCAGGCAAACAGATGATGCAGGTCGCCCCGCATCGGCTCTTGCTTCCTGAACCATGACTGCGGCACGACATGCTCGCAATTCAGCAGACCCTCGCCCGCCAGGCTTACATCATCCGCCGCTTGAAGCAGCCGGATATCCGCTTCAATCGCTTCAAGCGGGGACATAGCACGGCCGGAATACAGGCTTTTGATCTGCCCATTCTCCTGCAGATCGACCCACGGATAGACGTAGCGGTAAGGCTTGTAAGGCAGCCGGTGGTCATGAGTCCGCTCCAGCAGCTGCTGGAGTTCACTTATATTCGTAATGCCACCGCTGTAGTAACTAGCTTTCAGCTCGTTATCCCGGTCTTTGTCGTAGTAAGGACGTTCGCTGGTCATCGCGAGGTGTATTTTCCTGGCCGCGTCAAGCTCAAGCGCCAGCATCCGTATATGCGTCATAGACTTAATACCTTCGCGACGACAGCGGGCGTGAAGACTTTGGCCAGTTCCTCCTGAGCCGTCAGGTACAAGAGTCCGTTGCCCTCCAGCCGCGGCGAGTTGCCAAGCGGGATCGTCCGTTTGATCAGCTGCGCATACAGCTCGGGTTCGGTCAGGTCACGGCCGAAGCTTTCGTTCGCGATCAGCTTGATAAGCGCCATCGCACCCGATACGTGCGGCGTCGCCATGGAGGTGCCGCTGAGCGTCGCATAGGTCTTGTTCAAATAGGTTGACAGAATTCCCGCACCCGGCGCGACAAGGTCCACTTCATTATTCGAATTCGTAAAATTGGTCGAGTTCCGCTGTAAATCGACGGCGCCCACGCTGATGACTTCATTATAGGAGCCGGGATAGCCGAATTCGTCGGTAGCGAAATTACCGTCGCCTTCATTCCCCGCCGCGCAGATCACCAAAATATTCGCCGCCACCGCCCGCTGGATCGCTTCATGCATCTCCGGCACATCCTCCGGTCCGCCGAGCGACATGGAGATGATATCCGCCTTTTGCTCAACAGCGTAATTGATTCCATTGATAATCCATTCATATTGGCCTGAGCCGTCCTTGTTCAGCACCTTCAGGATCAACAGATTCGCTTCCGGCGCTGCACCAACCACGCCGGTATTATTGCTGATCGCCGCTATTGTCCCGGCTACATGCGTACCGTGCCCGTTATAATCCACGAACACGTCCGGATTACCGTTGTCATCGTCCGTAAAGTTCCGCCCGCCTGCGACCCGTCCCTTCAAATCCGGATGCGAGACTTCGCACCCCGTATCCAGAATGGCTACCGTAATACCTTTGCCCCTTGTCTGACCCCACACCGCCGGCGCCTGAATCATCTCGATGCCTTTCGGGATTTCGCTCACCTGCTCAACCCGCGCTTCCACCCGATAAGGAAAAAGCTTGATTTTCCGTCGTTCCATTTCTCTCCTCCTCCTCAAGAGTAAAAATGAAAATCGCCAGCCAATAAACCCTTAATATCTTAATTCTAGTATTTTTTGGAGCAACTAATTATAACATCCGTAGATGCTCACACTCAATAAATAGGAACATAAGTTCTTAATTATTATTAGTTTAACAGAACATTCCAAATAAAACAAGCGGATTCATGTCGGCAGAAAACCGGCAAACCCGCTTGTTGATCTCACATTTTTTATACAATTTAGACGTTCTTAGGTCCGCCGCTTCCTTCGATCTGCTGGGCACCGGGTATTTGTAACATTTTATCCACGAATTACACTTCTATATATAATATAATTAAGCGGTCTGGCTACAATTTCACGTTCACGAAACATGTCGACATGTATCGCCAAAGAATTGGAGGAGGTGAAAAATCATGAATCAAATAGACGTGTACCAGGCGCTTGAAGCTTCGCCAAAAATGCCCGTTATTCCACCGGCAATCCGTGATATTTTTGAAATGATCAGACAACCGGATCTGCTGGACGTCGACCTTCTGGCGGAAAAAGTATCCCTATACGATGGATTGAATCAAGCGGTTCTGGCAAATGTGAATTCCGGATATTATCAAATATCCAGAACGATCAATAATATAAATGAAGCCATAGTCTTCCTGGGCATGAAAACGATGCGGAACTTGTTGATTTATTTTATTACAGAACTGTTATTCCATGATGAATTAGGAAAATCGACGCTTTTCTCAGCCCATCAATATTGGAAACATAACCTTGGAACCGCGGCAGCCTGCAATATGCTCTCGTCCAAACTGAAGATCGGGGACAAATTCCAGCTTTTCTCCTATGGCCTATGTCATGATATTGGCTTCGCCATCCTCAACGCGTGTCTTCCGGAGCTTGTTGATAAGATATATGAAGCTATGCATAGAGGCGTCCATCATATCGTGGCGGAAAAAATCTCCTTGGGAGGAAAGACTCACGCCGATATCGGCTCCTGGATTTGCGAACGATGGGGTCTTCCCGAAGATCTGGGGCTCGTTGTTAAATACCACCATTCCCCTTTGCTGTCCACAGACAATTTAAACGAAATTGAACTCATTCACGTAGCCGACTGCATCAGCACAGAATACTATCAAAGGCTGATCGGACTCGAAGTACAGCATCCCATAAATGCAAGAGTCATGCAAAACCTGGGAATCACAAACGATATGGTAGAAGAAATAGGAAAGTCGCTTCCGGACGAAGTCGAGAAAGTTAGCAGGATCTTTGCATGATCATTCAAAAAAAGGAGCTCGCAATCTCATTTAGTGGCAGGCTCCTTTTTGTTGTTGGGATTTTCGCGTATGGCGGCGCGGCTTAAATGCTGCTCATGGAAGTTGCATACCCCGATGGCGCGCACATGGGCTTCTGCGGGTCCAACTTTAATGTGCCGAACGATAATCTATGTATGTAATAACGATATGCGTGACTCCAAAAATCACGGTCGGCACAACAGCAGGAATCTTATGAAGCCAAATTTCCGCCAGAATGAAATACGCCACAGGTACAACAGCCATTCCAAGCAGCACGGTGAAATTTTTGTAGCCTCGAAAATAGAATATCCATAACAAATAATATAAAAGCAATAATATTGCCATGCCTATAGTATATGGACTTAACATGGGGGCGCCTTGTTTACTTATCAAAAACACTAGAAGAAAAATGAAAATAGCTTGACTTCCATGTTCCATAATATCCAAAATCAAATGTTTGCTTGGGGTTCTTCCCGATCCACTTGAATTTGGAAGCCAAAAATAAAACAGATTAGGTATCATAACCAATATGAAAACCACAAGCCCTTCCCACGAAAATCCCCAGAAATAGTTCACTCTAATATATATCCCCTTTATAAAAAATGGATAATATGTATTTAGTATATCAGCAATTCAAGCGGAATCAGCTCTATTCGTTATTATATCATTTAAATGCTTCTTATCGCTCCACTGATGCTCCTGTGATACTCACTCTATCTATTAAAAGCGGATCTCAAGAACCGTATCATAACGGGCTCTTTAACCGCCATGTATAAGTCCAAAACAGCCGAGAAAACGAAAAAGACACCCTTTCGGGTGTCTTTCGCTGCCATATAGAGCCGCCGTGCAGATAATTTGGGCTTCAGAATATTTCTTCGGCTTGGAAAGAGCCTCTCACATTAACAACGTTACTCTATATACGCTTTATTGAGGAAAGGTTTGTTGCGCCGGCCTGGCATCTATCCGATTTCGGTTCGCCTGCTTCCCTGTCGTTCCGACGAGCCACCGCCCGAACGACAGCTTGCTGAGCAGCTTGGCAAGCGTGATCGAACCCGCCGCCGTTAGCACAAAGGTAAGGACCGCCACAGGCAGATGGTAGCCGGTGAGCGCAAGCGGCCTGGTGATGGTGCTGATCAGCATCAGAACAAAGGCATGCGCGAGAAAACCGCCAAAGGAATAAGTGCCGATAAAGCGAAACATCTTGCGCGCAGCTCCTCCCCTCTTCTGTACGATCCATACCACACCGTACAACAGCAGCAGCTGGGACACGATAAGAACGAAGGTAAAAGGCCTCAAGTATCCGGCATAGTTCAGGTTTATGGTTTCCGTGGAATGGTTAAGGATCTCATGACCTTGCCAGATGTACAGCGCAATAAATGCAAATCCGAACCAGACAAAGCCATCTTCCACAAAACGCCGCCAGCGCTGAATTCCATAGGCGCAAACCGCACCAAGCAGAAAGTAGAAAAAGTAAAAAACAAAATAGTACGACCGATAAGAGAGTGCGCTCGCCCAGAACCCGCCCCAATCGGCCGCCCAGTCCGGCATCCGGTAACTGGATAACCACATCAGGATGCCGTATAACGCACCCATCACGGCAACAATCATAAACACGCGGCTGAAGGACGCTTCTCCCGGCTTCGCTTGAAGCTTTTGGCGCACCTTTTGGATCACGAGCGCAAACAGCGGGAACAAGAGATAATATTGAAAAATCATTGGAATAAACCACAGATGATAACCGTATGTCGGCAGGAACAACTCATGGAGCAACGTCCTCGGCCAGTCTGCCGGATTTCCCAATTGACCGAACGCAAGCCACTGTACGGCGATCCAATAAATGACCGTCCAGCATACAAACGGTAAGTAAATATCCATCAGCCTTTTTCGAACAAAGGGCCAATAGGAAAGCTTGCCGTTGTTGTTGTAAAACAGCAGCAGCCCGGAAAGAAACACAAATGTCGGCGTCCCGAAGCGTGTGAAATCAAACAGCATCGCCAGCATGATAGCATCGGACTGCAAAATATCGCTCCGGTAAATATATTCCGCTATGCTGTGCTGCATGGTAATTGCAAGAAACGCAAACGCCCTTAGCAGAGTTATTTCTTCTATTCGTTCTTTCTTTTTCGTCGACATTCTCATCATTCTCCCCTCATTTCTGGCTTTCCTGACATTAAGAGATTCTTACCCATCTATATTAATAGAAGCTTAAAAACCGGAATTCAATTAAATAATCGTCCGCAAAAAATGGTTTCCCTTATCCGCCAGGCGGAGGTTCCGACGTATTGTTCCGGTTGGTCGCCTCTTACGCCGAGAAGCATCTGGGCAAACCGATTGTACCAGTCAATATGGCAGGCGCATCGGCAACTATTGGTTCCAGGTATGTAAAAGATGCCGCTCCGGACGGCTATACGATTCTCGGATCTCACCAGGTTGTTGCCGCAGCGCAGCATACCGGAATTGTAGATTACAGCTTTTCTTCTTTCGAAGGCATCGCCCAGATTACGTCCACCCCGCACATTCCTGCAGTCACCAAAGAATTCTCCCAAAAGAACAATGTCAAAAACATGACCGATTTTATCAATTATGTGAAAAAAAATCCCGGTAAAGTGATTTGGGCCTATACGGTCGGATCCGAGGACCACTACACCATTGCGTCGCTTTTGGACAAAGCGGGCGTAGATACGAAATCGTTGAAATACGTAAACTATCCGGGTACCGGGCCACAATATGCCGCCATGGTCGCCAATCAGGTCGAAGGTATGGTTGCCGACTACGCATCCGGTAAAGGATATTTTGAGTCGGGCGATCTGGTACCGCTCGGTATCGTTAACACGGAGCGCGATGCCGCATTGCCGAATGTGCCTACAATGATTGAACAGGGTATCGATTTCTCCCTTCCGGTATCCCGTGGAATGTTTGCACCGAAAGGAACTCCGGCCGAAATTCTCGATGTGCTGGACAACGCATACGAGAAAGCTTTGGCAGATCCGGAGCTGCAGAAAAAAATCAAAGACTTGGGCAGCAATCCGAAGTTCGTGCCGCATGACGAGTTCAGCACTTTTGTGAAAGATCTGGACGCGGAAATGGCCAAGCTTGCAGACAAAATGAAGTAAGGGGTATTTCTATGGCAGACAAAATCTTTTCAATCGTTACCTTAACCATAGCCGGGATTTTTCTTATCAATTCCCGGCTTTTCGCGGAGAAATCTGGCACACAGGCCGTTTCCTCCGCTTTTTTCCCAAGAATAATCATTTATGCGCTCATCTTCTCTTCACTCATCCTTCTAGTATCAAGCTTCCTCAAAAAGAGCAAACAACAGGGCGAAGGCGCTAAAGGAGCTTCAATCGCTTTCTTGCGGCATCATTGGCGCGTACCCTTCATGTTCGCATGGTTTATGATTTATTTGATCTTAATGCCGATTCTAGGATTTTTTCCAAGCACGGTTTTGTTCCTTTTTGTCGGATATCTTGTGCTCAATATCTCGTTTCTGAAGAAAAAGCTTTTGATATATATTCCTCTGTCTTTGATTTTAACTTTTGTCATTCAGTTTATTTTTGAGAATGAATTGCAGGTTATCCTGCCTTAGTATGATACACAGGAGTGAATACGCATGGATTACGTACACGTCCTACAGGCTTTTTATGAGGTCCTTAAACTGGTCAATCTTTTTTATCTGTTTATCGGAACGTTAGCTGGAATCATTGCCGGCACCATACCGGGGCTCACATTTACGACCGCTATCATACTTGCTTTGCCTTTTACTTTTGGCATGGACCCGATCTCAGGCTTGACCTTGATGATCGGCATCTATACCGGCGGCGCGTCCGGCGGTTTGGTAACAAGCACTCTGATCGGTATCCCCGGAACACCGTCGGCGGTGACCACCATGTTCGACGGACACCCCATGTCTCAGAAGGGAGAGTCGGGACGGGCGCTTGGCCTGGGCATCATAGCGTCGGTTTTCGGTACAATATTCGGAGCGATCATTTTGTTTTTCTTTGGTCCGCTGGTGGCAAAAATTTCACTTAAATTCGGTCCCTGGGAAGTGTTCTCTCTCATGGTATTCGCATTGACGCTCATTGCCGGGTTGAGCGGTGCATCGCTGCTTAAGGGGCTGATCGCGGGATTGTTCGGTTTATTGATTGCCACGATCGGATATGATCCGAACGGTCAGCTCCGATTCGACTTCGGTATGGACAGTCTGGCTTCGGGAATTGCACCACTGCCTGCTCTCATGGGACTTTTTGGATTATCCACGCTGCTGAAAAATATAGAAGAATTGCGAAATCCAATTAGTAAACCCAAAACGAAAGCAAACATTCGCATCCCGATGCTGCAAGTATGTAAAGATATGATTCGGGAGAAATTTGTCGTCGTACAATCATCGATTATCGGCGTCTTGATCGGAGCGCTGCCTGCCGCCGGAGCGGAAACGGCCGCCTTCATTGCCTATGACCAGGCTAAAAAGTTTGCCAAAGACAAGGAAAAATACGGCACAGGGCATCCGGGCGGAATTATCGCATCTGAAGCGTCCAACAATGCAAACGCCGGGGGATCGTTTATCCCTTCGATTACGCTTGGCATTCCGGGAGACATGGCCTCAGCGGTCATGCTTGGCGTCCTGATTATGCACGGAATTACACCAGGACCCGGATTGTTTCAAGCCCAGCCGGTTTTGGCCCAATCCATTTTCGTCGCCCTCTTGTTGAGCGCCTTTATGCTGTTGATTACCCAAACCGCCTTACTGCCTTTACTGGTCCGCATTTCCTACATTCCGATGGCGGTACTCGTTCCGAGCATTATTGTGTTCAGCTGCTTGGGAGCATTTGCATTGAACAACCAGATGGTCGATGTATGGATGGTCGTCATTTTCGGATTAATCGGTTATGTGTTGGATAAAATAGACGTCCCTATAGGTCCGATCATTTTGGGTCTGCTCCTGGGTCCGAAAGCGGAAGAGGAACTAATGAAGGCTTTGCAAATCAATTCGGAAATTACCCCCTTTTTCGCTCATCCAATCTCATTAATCTTTTTGCTTCTAACCGTTTCATCCATTGTGCTCACCATTTGGAAAAACAGAAAGAGTAAAACGATAACGAAAGCAGAATAAATTCCCATTGCAGCGGGAATGCGGTTTCAATGCAGGTGACTTTTAGACTTAAATAAACAAGCCCAGATTCATCTGGGCTTGTTTATTTAAGTCTGCTGTTACCCGGATTGATCACTCGCCGCGATACGCTCAACAATTCCCTGCAGGCGTAAGAAAAAATGAACAGCAATAACCCCTGTCCGAAGATAACGCCACATAGGCTTCTACGAGTATAGTGACAAATTTGATGTCACCTGAGTCTTGCACAGACCACGAAAGATTTTCAATTAAATTTTATATATTTCACAAAAAAGGAAAGTATAATAGAAGAGGCAGGATGTCAAAATACTGGAGGAAATCATGGGCCGACTAGTTCATTTCGAAATTCATGTAGATGACATGGAACGCGCTAAGAAATTTTATGGCGAGGTGTTTGGATGGACATTTGAGGATTGGAGTGATTATGCTGGAATGTCCTATTGGGGAGCCGTGACAGGCGATGTAAATCAGCCCGGAATCAACGGGGCTTTGATGCAGCGTCAAGGTGCTTCCCCACAACCCGGTCAGGCAATGAATGGATACGCGTGTACCATGGGAGTAGAAGACTACGATTCTACTGAAACCAAAATTCTAAATCTTGGAGGTAATCTCGCACTGCCTGGAATGGCGTGGCAAGGGTATTACATTGATACAGAAGGAAATCTTTTTGGTATTCATCAGCCAGATAAGCATGCAAAATAGAGTTGTAAAATCCATGGCACGGGAGACCGTCCCGAAGAGCCTCCTCAATATCCTATCCTCTCCGCGGAAACGGCAGAGCTTCTTTATCTCTAACGATTCAAACCCATACCTATCAAAAAAGACACCCCTCAAGGTGTCTTTTCTTCTCCATATGGAGCCGAGGGGAGTCGAACCCCTGTCCGAAGATAACGCCACATAAGCTTCTACGAGTGTAGTGACAGATTTGATGTCACCCTAGAGACTCCCTGTCACCGGATTCCCTTCGGGTCAGCCTGATTATCTTCTTCCGTCCTCTAAGAACCAAATTTCAATATTCCCAGTCAATACTCTCTAATTTTTTCAATAAAATATCTCCCAATGGTTTATTTACCATCCTTATATAATATACTCTACCAAACAAATGATCTTTATAATTTGATTTATTTATTCTGGAATTTAATATATGGTTAGAGACTCCAAAACGTAAACAATAGTGAATCTCTTGACTTAATTTACGTATAAATTCCTTCTTTATTGCTACCTTATCATTTACCACCAAGCCTGTAACTACTTGTCGCTGATTACGGAATAATACTTGGCTTTTATCTTCATTGATGACAAAACCATGCTTGGTTATAGTCTTTCGAATGTTCGGAATATAATTCTCTATTTCAACGCCACCAGAAAAAGTCATATCATCTGCGTAACGAGTAAATCTTATAGCTCTTGACTGACAAAATATAGCTAAGTCTTGATCTAGATTTCTACAAATCAAATTTGAAAGATATGGACTTGTCGGAGCACCTTGGGGCAAACATTTCTCAAGAGTACATATTTGAGTGAAAAGTGTAGCTAGTTCTTTAGTATACCCAGCCGAACGGAATATTTTATGTACTCTTACAGACGTTATACTATCAAAAAAATTCTTTAAATCTAGATTAATTACACAATCTTGTTTAACATGAACTTTAGCATTCTTGATAATAGATGTTCCTGGCTTGTAAGCAGTCGCCCAACTAGATACTTTAAGTGGTTTTAAGATAAAGACCTGTATCCATTTCTGCACTTGTTTTAATAAAGGGTTTGGAGCAAGTATATTTCTTAATCGATAATTCACCAAAAGTTCAAATTCATGATAATGCTCTGGCTTATTTGTTAGTATATTTCTTAATTCGCTTGTTTTTAGTCCAGTTAACAAAAGAAAATGAGCCTTATCAAAAATAACTGGAACATTATTATTCTCTAGATCATTTGCATATTTTATACATAACTCTATGTACTCAGTTGAGTAACCTGTGCTAACCATTTTTCCACGAAGGCTATCTAGATATTCACTCATTGTTCCACTTCCGAGGCTAGATTTTAGACAACAAAGCAATGGGTTGTTACAGAAAAAAACAAATGATAAATTTAGTACCATTACTTTTTTGGAAAGGCGACATCGCCCCCCAACTTACCTAATCAACCCATTGCCTTGTCATTTTATGATATCATATTTTGAATTTGAAGTCTTTAGGGATATACAAATCTAGAAAATTTGGTTTCATGTTTATGTACCTATGGTCATCCTTGAGAGAACCTATCACTGAAAAGTCCGACAAATTATATTGTGAAAGAAATGATTCCCCTTTTCCAGTGACTATGTAACCTCCATATGACGTATATTTGATGTATTCATTATCGATCAATTTCTGGACTAAATTATCCAATTCACGAAAGTTAAGGGATAATAAAGTTTGTAAATCCTTATGAGAGTATTCCGTCCCCTGTTCAGACAAGTAAAGTATAATAACTATTTCTTTTATTTTCAATTTCGGTGCTTTTCTTCGAGCTACTCTATCGCGTTGTTCCATTTGTTAGTTTCTCCTTGATTTTTGAGTAAATCACCTTTGCTAAATTATTCTTTTTAATGTCTCTTTTCTTTATTGCCTCCAGTGTATTCACTGAATTCTCGATTGGAAGTTCCTCTCCTCTAATTGTACGTGGGAATATGGGATGCCACGTTACCTTTGCCTCCTGTTCCCAAAATGTTGATAAGGTATTGTTGGGTGTATTATGAAAGAAAGCAACTAATCCCTCAGAATTTTGGAAACCCATTATATCATCATTGCGTTTCGCGACTTTTTCTTCATAAAATTTAACAATCTGTTTTGCTGCTATTCTTTCTTTTTCTGTTTTAAAAAGCATTCCTTGCTCAAAAGCCTTAGATAATCCATATCCGTTGATGCAGTGTATTTCAATTCCATGTTGCTTACCTATAGAATTCATCTTGTTAATTCCTTTAGGATGGGCCACTAAACATAAAACATATATTTTTTTATTTTTAAATTGGTGAGAAAATTCCTCAATAAGAGGATTTAGAAAATCCCTGAATGTTGTTCCTGTTCCGATGATATCATCAATAAGAACAATATTAGATACCTCTGAAGTATTGAACATCTTCAAAAAATCACGAAGCTGGAATGCTATCCGTGTAGGTCTTACCTCTGGATTACATACCTCCCTAAAAATTGAGAAAAACTCGTTAGTTCCATTGTAAATGGGCCTTTTAGGCGTGATTGGTGCGTATATGGTATTTTCCCAACTAGTCTCGCTTAATCTGAATCGCTCGTAAACTGATACGAAGGTATTATGAACTTTCTCTCTATTAAAGTAATTTAAATACTTTAGAAGCAATAAAAAAATCGGTCGATGTGGCTCTTCAATTTCACTTAGCCATTGAGGTATTCTCTCGTATAAGCCTTGAAGCCGCTTGTCATTACTTATTGATTCTTCGGATAAATTATTAATGCTTAAAAATTCTTTCAGATACTGTTCCATACTTCCCCCGTTTGCAATAAACATAATTTCACTTAATGTATACATATTACATAATATTTCCCTAAATTTACGGGTGAAATACTGCAAATTATAAATGGCACTCAATAAAATCGTCACACTATCCAATGACTCTGCTTCCACTCGTTCATCGGCTTTTCGTGCTTTATTGGAGCGAAGCTACCCGAGAGACATCCTGGAACCGGCTAGTAGTGACATACTAAAATCCACATACTATAAACCAGATATCATAAACTCTCAACTAGATATGTCCCCGCTTCATTAAATCCTTTGAATGAACTCATATTGGCAACTTCAAAACCTTCATCATCATATTCATATATGAAGGACAGGAACGCTTCTTCCTCCACATCCATAACAATGATGCCAATCCTTTGACCTTTTAGCAACCAACATTTTTCAGGATACTTCGGCAATTCAACTCTACTTGGAATACGTCTATCGACGTCTGTCTTCATAACTCTCTTAATATTTTCAGGCAAAATTAAATTATCTTCAAATTCAATTGCTAATGTCTTAGAATGATATATATGAAACTCTGGCAAGAATGATAAAACTTCTCCATTTTCTAAATAATGATATGCTGCATCATCGAAAAAATCTTTTGGTAACGGAAATTTTGCATTGGGGTTATGAAAAACTTCTAATCCTTCCCCCCAAGATTCATCAATACGATCATCGAGATCGTACTTAAATTCTTTAGGTCTTAAAGCCTTCGGATCAAAGTCATAACACACCCCTTCTCGGTACATCTTTATAAACCTACTAACACATCCGTAATAGTAACCCATTCTTTTGAATTTCGCCGTTGTTCCGCTGTTAGTAAATATAATTGCACTAATATTTTCAGTGTTAGGTTGTTGAAAAAATACGGATGGAATAACTTTGTTCCCCGATCTGTGCTCATTAATATCACTCTTATATACCGAATCTCGACCCTCTTGGTCAACATGCAGTTCTTGCCTTTTACCATATAGATACTGTATTAATGCATTACTTGTAAAACTCAATGAATCTTCTTCATGAAATGCTTCTATAGCTAAAACGAGAGGCATATCTTTGCAATGATCGAGTTCCCAATATTTTTTCTTTAGCTTTGAAAAAAGTGGGCTTCCAAACTTTATTGGTAGCTCATTACGCAATTTTTCATATAATTCCTCTACAGATAAATCTCGATGGGCTTTCTTTCCGTCAATTCTTTGTTTCTTATCTACAGTTGGATTAACTGTTGTAGCCTCAATAGCAACTTTTAATCCGTCACGTTCTACTATAAAATCAGGCCGCTCATAATCGCGATTAAGTTTATATCCTGACTCCAAAAAGTAGGAGGACAAGTATAACTCAAAGACTCGGGCGTCAAAACCAGTAGTTTGAAATTGTTCCAAAAAGTTTCCATCAATGTCATTGAAAAATTCAAATGCCTTATTCATCATTACTCGTGTTGGTTCATTCAATGCACCATCTTTTAATATTGAAAAGTTTCTATTCAGCTTATCCATAGGAACAATTGGCTTAAACAAATCTACTGACATACAATACTCTCTCCCCTACAAATTATCCTCATTCGTTCAGATGCCTTGAAGTCGTTTCATCTGTGATATAACAGCATTCAGCACCCCTGCTATCCACAACATCTCACCCTGTCCAAGGATAAGATTTGCCAAAGGGAGTTGCCCAGTGTTTTCACGTTTTCGATCAATAACGTTTTCCAAATATGATTTAGTTCCGCTCTCTGAAATCCCCCTTGTCTGCACCAGTGTGCTTGCAACAATTTGATCGAGAATACGATTACTTTCCGCTATAGCTTGTTCAACACTAAGTTATAACTCTTCCCAGTCGATATCAAGTCCCGAAACATGGAGAACATCGCCTTCACGCTTTGCCACCCACTGCTCCCCATGGTCATTTTCATAATATGAAAAGTATGTACCGCTCTGATCGCCTATCGCCCACGACGGTGGATTTTTGCCCTGAATACTGATGCGAAGCTCGGCCGACAATCGCAACAACTCCTTCAATATATTGGAATGAGATATCCCAATATTCCCACACCATGAATTCACTGTCAAAGCATTTTGTCGGCCGAGCTAATTTATAATTGCATTACAGCGTGCCTACAATGTTCTTCTCATACAAAACCTCATCCGCGTTCGCAAATCGCACCGTAATATGCAGATGCTTCGTCTCCCTCTTCACCCGTACCTGCGATACAAACTTGCCAATCAACGAATGCAACAATCGGATTCTGCACCTCCGCATCCAGTAATCCAATCAGCGTCTGAATATCATACTTTACAGAAGTACTGTATTCTTCCGGCACATCGATCTCATGTAGTCCTGCTGACAACGTCTCATGCTCGGCCTTCTTCTCCGTTAATTCCGTCTGCATCTCATCCAGCATCTCTTGATGAAACGACTTGCCCTTACAAGCCTGTATATCGTCCTTAATCGCATCCACACGTTTCTCCAAAAAAGCGATCTCCGCCGCCAAGCTGGATATCTGAGCGACGACAAGCTTGTTATTCTCGTTATGATACATGCGGATTTCTTCCTCCAACTGGTTGTCCATCGACAGCTGCAACAGTGTTGTACGGAGCTTGTTGGTGACAATCTCTTCAACCAGTTCTTTCCGCCAGCCTACATACGGGCAGAACTCTTTGCCTTTCCGCAAATAACCACCGAATACATAATACCGTTGCCCGCCGCTTTTACTCCGTGTAGAAGTTGAGTCCCGACCATCCTTGACCCGCATTTATCGCATACCATAACTCCACGCAACCAGAAGGGCGATGCGGGCTTGGAGCCAAATGGCTTATGCGTTTCACCCCCGCCGTTGTTGCGTTGCTTGGCGACAGTCTGACATTGTTCAAACAATTCCTTGGTAATGTTAGCCGGATGAGCATTCTCCGTGATGATCCATTCCGAGCGATCCTGCCACTTTTTACCCTTGGTCTGATAATCTTGCTTGTTCCACACCTTGCTTCCGATATAGGCTTCATTAAAGATAATGGCTCTTATCGTACTTGCCGACCACGTACGCCCCTTCTGCGTC
This sequence comes from Paenibacillus rhizophilus, assembly GCF_003854965.1. Taxonomy (GTDB): domain Bacteria; phylum Bacillota; class Bacilli; order Paenibacillales; family Paenibacillaceae; genus Paenibacillus_AQ; species Paenibacillus_AQ rhizophilus. Next base: position 51,073 of record NZ_RQPI01000007.1, on the reverse strand, counting down.
GGTATCTGCCGCTGATTCAGCTCAGACGCGATCTTGTGGTACCCCATACCTTCATACGCATACTGATTGAATATCCAGCGTACAACGTCGATTTCCTCTCGCGGCCCCGGCACCCACACGGCCTTTGTATTCTGATGCCCGAGAGCAATATGCTCCGTCCGATAGCCGTACGGAGGTGTGCCGCCATTGTTGTACCCTTGCTTCGCGTTCTGCGTCATTCCTTTCTGAACCTCGGTCGCCAGATTCACGTTGAAGAACTCACTGATGATCTCCAGCATCCCCTCCAAAAGCATATCCTGCGGCGTCTCCGCTTCTGTTTTCTCCATCACCGAAATGACTTTGACTCCCCATTGGTGGAGCAGAGCTTTGTAGATGACATCGTCATAGCGTTTCCGCGAGAAACGGTCGAACTTATGGACAACAACATCGTCAAAAGGACGGTTGGAGCGTTTCGATAATGCAATCATCTTCTGAAACTCCGGCCGATCATCCGTTTTGGCCGATTTCCCTTTTTCAATGAATTCGCTGACGATGTGCCACCCCTTGTCTTAGCAATACTGCTGGATGGCTTTGATTTGAGCAGGAATCGACAATTCCTTCTCGGCCTGACGCTCCGACGACATACACACATAAATAGTTACCTGGATACAGTTTCCATTGGTATATTGGATTTTGGGCATGAAAAAGCAGGCACTCCCGCTTAGGACATACCTGCTAATTATCTACAACTATTTAGAAAGGGCTCAGACAATTATATAACTTCATCCAGCCGATAAAATACTCCATCGCCTACTCGAGAACTTTCTTCTATTATTTCTTCTCCATTTTTCCACTGTTTAATTATACGTTTCGAGTGCTCCCAATAAGTTTTTACCTCTGCAGGGTCAAAAACTCTGTGTCCGTTGATTCGTAGCTCAGGCCGCTTTAGCATATCGTCATAAATGAAAAGTACTGCCTTTGCAGCCAAGCTTTCTAGTGTGTACGTTACTGTAAATCCCCTAGATCTTCTTCTTAAATGATCAGCTTCTTTCCAAGCATTAATATTAAAGTAAGTCACAAGTTCTCTTTGCTCGGAGTGACTGTAACAATCACCACACACTTCACAAGTAAGCTCGATTCCATTATCATGCTCGCGGCTAAGTCCAGTGCAGATTCTAAATGTGTAGGGCTTATTGCATTTTGGACAGGTCACATTTTCATCCACTACTTGCTTCAATATTTCCATGAAGTCAAATATCATTTCTTGTACAAGCTCCTCATCGTCGCCCGATGAGTGCTTCCGGATTAACTCCGTTTGTAATTTAAAAAGAGAAAAAACTGAACCTTTTCTTACCAAACGCTCAGCTAACTGCTTATAATCCTGAAGAGCTTGACTTATTTCAGATTCAACTATAACTTGACTCATTAGAATCACTCCAAATCTATTATTTGATTACTTCTATCATCTCCAAATAATAGATCTTCATACCAAAAAGACACCCCTAAAGGTGTCTTCACTGATACTCCATATGGAGCCGAGGGGAGTCGAACCCCTGTCCGAAGATAACGCCACATAAGCTTCTACGAGTGTAGTGACAGATTTGATGTCACCCTAGAGACTCCCTGTCACCGGATTCCCTTCGGGTCAGCCTGATTATCTTCTTCCGTTGACCCCAGGCGGAGACCAAGCGGCGTATCCCACTACTTGTTAGCCCCTATCCCTGTCACATGGGCGATGCAGGGTAGAAGCACGCACACAGTTTCTTAGGCTGCGAAAGCGTAGTTTGTTTGTTGTTTGCCGTTTAATAGGCTTTAGCGTTGATGAAGCGGACGCGTCCCCACTACTCGCTACCCATGCTCGAACTACCCCCGTCGAATCCAAAAACGGCCCCTCATTAAAAGGGCTTCCTGGATCAAGGGAATCGCCGGCAAGAGCGATCCGTATCCATTATCCTTCCCGCCATCTGGCGAAAAGATAATCTGAAGCATTTGCCTTACATAAAAGAGTATATCACATTTTGCAGCATAATCATATAGAACTTGCAGGAAACAAAGGCTGAGTTTGGCAGTCTTATCTTGCGACTTTCTGCTTCTCCCGCAATGCCCGCTGTATATCGCGCTGCGCGTCGCGTTTGGCAGCGGAGTCGCGTTTGTCGTACTGTTTCTTCCCTTTGCCAATGCCCAGCAGCAGCTTGGCGTAGCCGTTGCGGACGTAGACTTTCAGCGGCACAATCGTGTACCCTTCCTGCTTGGAGTGCCCGAGCAACTTGCTGATTTGTTCTTTATGCAGCAAGAGCTTGCGCGTACGCGTCGGGTCGTCCGGATTGGCTCGGTTGCCCTGATCGAATGGACTGATATGCATGTTGTGCACAAAAATCTCGCCGCCGCGGATCGTAGCAAACGCATCCCCGATATTCGCACGGCCATTGCGCAGCGATTTGATCTCCGTTCCCGTCAGCACCATGCCCGCCTCGTAGGTGTCCTCAATAAAATAATCATGGGAAGCCTTTTTGTTCTGGGCGAGCACTTTCCCGTCTGCTTTTTTACCCATGACAATCACTCCTTGATCCGATAGTTACGGCGTCTCTTCATCTGCTGTTGCTGCATGCAAATCAACCGAACAGAAAACGTCCGACTTCTATTGTATCAAAAGCGCTCCCGCTAAAGCAAGGAACGATAAAAGCGTTTGCTCCCGCCCATTTCCTCCGGATAAAATGAACGGTTCAAAGTACTTCGGGCAGTCAGAGGAATCGTTGGCTCAATGAAATCGCCGAGAAGCTGCCGATTTTCAACGTGTATCCTTACGCCAGGTTAAAGTCAGGACATCTTTATAGTCGGTCATCTATCAGTAAAAAAAGCGCCGCTCCCCGTCACCGAGAGACACAGCGCTTTGATTATCATGAAAAGTTAAATGATCCAGCTTTATTTTTTCTTCTTCCGCTTCCTGCCTTCGCCGCTTTTAGGGCTGAAATCGGTAGCGGCCTCGACGTTACCCGGCGTCACCGACTCGCCGATAAAGACGCCGTTTTTCGATTTTCTCTTGCGGCGGCCTTTGCCTCCTGCCGCTCCTGCGGCCCCACCGCCACCGAAGTCGCCCCCGAGGTCCTCGCGGGTACGGAACTTCGTGTCGCCGTTGATCCCGGTGTACACGTCGCCGCGGCCGTTCGGCCCGCTTGGCGGCGCACCGTAGCCGCCCTTGCCGGAGCCGAAGCCGAAGTTGATGCCGCGGGAACCGCCGGCATCCCCGGCTTCGCCCTTCGGGCTGCGCGCACCAGCGCCCGGCCCTGCGCCGGCGGCCAATGCGCCGCCGTTGCCTCTGCCCCGGCCGGCCGGCGCTTCGCCGCCGCGTGCCCGGCCGCCGCTGCGCTCGGCGGCGCCTCCGGCCTGTTCGGCGCCGAGTACGCGCCCGCCGCGGCCTCGCTTGCCGCGGCCGCCCGCACCGGCGGCGGCACCGCCTTTACCGCCGCCGCGGCTCTTGCCGCCTCCGGCGCCAGCGGCAGCCGGAGCACCGTGGCCGCCTCGGCGGTCGCGCCCGCCCTTGCCTCCGCGGCCGCCGCCAAAGCCTCCGCTGCGGTGCTCGCCTGCCGCGCGCGGCTTCATGTCGACCAGCTCGAAGTCGATCGTGTGGTCGTCCATGTTCACCTTGGCGACGCGGATCTTCACCTCGTCGCCGATGCGGAACACCTTCGAGGTGCGCTCGCCGATGAGCGCCATGTGGCCCTCGTCGAAGTGGTAATAATCATCCGTCAGATTGCTCAGACGGATCAGCCCTTCGACGGTATTTTCCAGCTCGACGAACATGCCGAAGCTGGTCACGCTGCTGACCATCGCCTCGAATTCCTCGCCGACCTTGTCCAACATGTACTCCGCCTTTTTAAGCTGCTCCGTATCCCGCTCCGCCTCTACCGCGACGCGTTCGCGCTCGGAGGACTGCTGGGCGATGTCCGGCATCCGGCTCGCCAGATACTCTTGGCGTTTCTCGCTGAGCGCCCCGCCGCCCTCCAGCACCTCGCGCATAACCCGGTGAATAACGAGGTCGGGATACCGCCGGATCGGTGACGTGAAGTGGGAATAATATTCGGCGGCCAGCCCGAAATGTCCTGTGCTCTCTGCGTCGTACTTCGCCTGCTTCATAGAGCGGAGCATCATCGTGCTGATGACCGTCTGCTCCTTCGTTCCCTGAATATCCTCCAGCAGCTTTTGCAGCGCCCGGGGATGCACGGAGTTGCCCCGTCCCTTGACGTGATAGCCGAAGTTGGCTGCGAACGCCATGAAGTTCTGCAGCTTCTCGGGGTCCGGGTCCTCGTGAATCCGGTACAGGAACGGCACCTTGAGCCAGTGGAAATGCTCAGCCACCGTCTCGTTCGCCGCCAGCATGAATTCTTCAATGATCTGCTCCGCGATAGAGCGTTCCCTTTTTACGATATCGACCGCTTTGCCGTTTTCGTCGACGATGATTTTGCTCTCCTGGAAGTCAAAATCGACCGCACCGCGCCGCATACGCGCATCCCGCAGCTTCATCGCAATTTCACGCATCAGCCGGAAGTCCTCAATAAGGGGAGCGTAGCGCTTCAGCAGCTCTGGGTCTTCATCCAACAGAATTTTACGCACATTGGTGTAGGTCATCCGTTCCTTGGTGCGGATCACGCTGGTAAAAACATCGTGCTTCACGACCTTCATATTCTCGTCGAATTCCATCTCGCAGGACATCGTCAGCCTGTCCACCTGCGGATTCAAAGAGCAGATGCCGTTCGACAGACGGTGCGGCAGCATCGGAATGACCCGGTCGACAAGATAGACGCTGCAGCCCCGGTCATACGCTTCCTTATCCAGCGGCGAGTTCTCGCGCACATAATAGCTGACGTCGGCAATATGCACGCCAAGCTTGTAATGGCCGTTCTCCAGACGGGCGACGTTGACCGCGTCATCCAGGTCTTTGGCGTCTTCCCCGTCGATGGTGACGATATTCAGGCCCCGCAGGTCGCGGCGGCCCTGTTCCACGATTTCTTCTTCCGTAATGGAATCGGGAGCGGCATTCGCTTCGGCCATGACTTCTTCATGAAAAGCCTCCGGCAGTTGATGCTTGCGGATAACGGACAAAATATCGACGCCGGGATCATCCTTATGTCCCAGAATTTCGATAATTTCCCCTTCCGCCGCCGCGCGCCCTTCCGGATAGTTTACAATACGGACCACGACTTTTTCCCCATCGACTGCACCGTTAAACGATTCCTTCGGGATAAAAATATCGCGGTTAATCCGCTTATCATCCGGCAGCACAAAGCCGTAAGTCTCCAGATTCTGAAACACGCCGACCGTCTGCAGCACGCCTCTGCGCACAATGCGCACGACTTCACCTTCCATCCGGCCGCCGGCATGGCTCCGCGAGGTAACCCGGACAAGGACGATATCGCCGTTCATGGCGCTTTTGATATCGTTGGCATGAATGTACACGTCGGGATGCTCCCGGTCGTCGGGTATTAAAAAGGCAAAGCCCTTCGCATGGGCCTGTAGACGTCCGCGCAGCAAATCCATCCGCTCCGGCACGCCATAGCGTCTGGTACGGGTCAGCACGATCCGTCCTTCTTGCTCCAGGGAGTTCAGCAAAACGTTAAACTCCTTCAGCACCTCTTCTTCCGCAAAATGAAAATGGTCAATCAATTCCTCGTAAGTCATCGGTTTATAAGCGGTTTCCCGCATGAAATCCAGCAGATTCTCTTGTGTTATCATCATCGTCACCTCGGCCCGCCGCGGCGCAGGCCGCCGGCTGGTATGTACTTTTATGTCTTATATACTTCATACCCTAGTATACACGAAATCAATCCTCGGCATCCCTTCCCGCCGCTGCAAAATCCCGTTTCGAACAAGACGCCGCTTCCTCCACCATTTTATAGCGATTCGGTAAGTTCCGTCCTTCTTATTGTTATTCTTGCTTAGAAATCCAACTTCTATCCCGCATCTGTCTTTGCCTAAGGAATGTCGGCTGGGCAATAGGATCCACGTTTGCAGAGTTCCATTTTCCAATTCTTACATATCCCAAGCCAGCTACAAAAAAACCCCCGCTCCATCGTAAAGAGCGAAGGTTCCATTAGTCTATTTTAGTCAACCACAACGGCAACAATAATGGACAGAATAAAGAATCCCGCCGCCAGTCCTACCGTTATACGCTGCAGCACCAGGTCCATACCCCGCGCTTTCGTCTTGCCAAACAGATGCTCAGCTCCACCGGAGATGGCGCCTGCAAGGCCTGCGCTCTTGCCTTTTTGCAGCAGAACCACCGTAATCAGTCCGATAGAAAAAATCAGAAGCAGCACTTTCAGAAAAATATCCATTCATTCCACCCCCTACGCCTAAGCATCACTATCTATGGGAATTTACTACTCACGTTTCATAAACAGCATTTTTATTTTACCATACAGCCTGTAGTAATACAACTTAATTGATTGCTGAGACACGTTGCAGGCCGCACACTATTGAAAAAAGACTGCCCCTCGATCATTAAATGACCGGGAAGCAGTCTCTATATCTTAACCGTTCATAAGGTTCGAGTGAACCCTATTATCTTTTCAGGTTGTAGAAGGATTTCAGGCCGTTGTATTGAGCCAGTTCGCCCAGTTCGTCTTCGATACGAAGCAGTTGGTTGTACTTGGCGATACGGTCAGTACGGGAAGGTGCGCCTGTTTTGATTTGACCAGCGTTGGTAGCAACGGCGATGTCGGCGATGGTGCTGTCTTCGGACTCACCGGAACGGTGGGAAATAACAGCAGTGTAGCCTGCACGTTTTGCCATTTCGATCGCGTCGAATGTTTCAGTCAGCGTACCGATTTGGTTAACTTTGATCAGGATGGAGTTGCCGATACCTTCTTCGATACCTTTGCCCAGACGCTCGGTGTTGGTTACGAACAGGTCGTCGCCAACCAGTTGGATTTTGTTGCCCAGTTTCTCGGTGAGCAGTTTCCAACCTTCCCAGTCATCTTCGGAGCAGCCGTCTTCGATTGTGATGATCGGGTATTTGTCAACCCAGGAAGAGAGCAGGTCAACGAATTCCGCAGGAGTGAAGGATTTACCTTCGCCTTCCAGGTGGTATTTGCCATCTTTGAAGAACTCAGTGGAAGCAACGTCCATGCCCAGGAATACGTCAACGCCCGGTTTGTAGCCGGCTTTTTCGATGGCTTCCATGATGGAGGACAGTGCGTCTTCGTTGGAAGTGAAGTTAGGAGCGAAGCCGCCTTCGTCGCCAACCGCAGTGTTCAGGCCTTTGCCTTTCAGTACGGATTTCAGGTTGTGGAAGATTTCCGCGCCTGTACGCAGAGCTTCTTTGAAAGTAGGAGCGCCTACTGGGAGAACCATGAACTCTTGCACGTCAACGTTGTTGTCGGCATGAGCGCCGCCGTTAACGATGTTCATCATCGGAACCGGAAGCTGCTTAGCGTTGAATCCGCCGAGGTATGTGTACAGAGGCACGTCCAGAGCTGCGGCTGCAGCGCGGGCTACTGCCATGGAAACAGCCAGGATGGCGTTGGCGCCCAGTTTGCCTTTGTTGTGCGTTCCGTCCAGAGCGATCATGGCTTTGTCGATGCCCAGTTGGTCCAGAGCGTCCATGCCGATAACTTCAGGAGCGATGATTTCGTTAACGTTCTTCACTGCGTTCAGAACGCCTTTTCCCAAGTAACGGGATTTGTCGTCGTCGCGAAGCTCAACGGCTTCGTGAGCGCCAGTGGAAGCGCCGGAAGGAACGATAGCGCGGCCTTTCGCGCCGGATTCCAGGTAAACGTCAACCTCAACAGTAGGATTGCCGCGGGAGTCAAGTACCTCGCGTGCATAAACGTCGGAAATAATGGTCATGTCAATTCAATCTCCTTTTTAACAAAGATTTAGTCTTGATAAGCCTTGCAGTACATCGTAAAGTCTTGTCCTTATTACTTGCGGCTGGCAATCATGGATTGTCCGGTCATTTCCGCAGGCTGCGGAAGGCCCATCAGGTCCAGAATCGTCGGCGCCACATCCGCGAGAATGCCGTGATCGCGAAGAACCACATTCTCATCCGTCAAGATAAACGGAACTGGGTTGGTCGTATGCGCCGTAAAAGGACGGCCTTCTTCGTCGAATACCATATCGGCATTGCCGTGGTCGGCAATAATGATCGTCACGCCGCCTTTGGCGCGAACAGCCTCGACTACTTTGCCTACACATTCGTCTGTCACTTCAACCGCCTTAATCGTCGGCTCCAGCATGCCGGAGTGCCCAACCATGTCGGGATTGGCGAAGTTCAGAATAATGGCATCGTGTTTGTCTGCTTCAATCTCAGCCACACAAGCGGCAGCCACCTCGTAGGCGCTCATTTCCGGCTGCAGGTCGTACGTTGCCACTTTCGGGGAGTTGATCAAAATACGGGTCTCTCCCGGCAGTTCGACGTCGCGTCCGCCGCTGAAAAAGAACGTTACGTGCGGATACTTCTCGGTCTCCGCAATGCGCAGCTGCTTCTTGTTGTTCTGAACCAGCACTTCGCCGAGTGTGTTGTCCAGATTCTTCGGTTTGTAGGCGACATATCCCTGAACGGTTTCGCTGAACGTGGTCAAGCAGACGAAATGAAGATTTTGCGGGAACAACGGGCCCCGATCAAAGCCGCGGAAATCCGCGTTCGTAAATACTTGGGACAGCTGAATGGCACGGTCCGGGCGGAAGTTCAGGAATACGACGGAATCGCCGCTTTCCACGGTCGTTACCGGTTTGCCTTCTCCGTCCACGATCACGCAAGGCTCAACGAACTCATCATACACGGAATTCTGGTACGAAGCTGTGATCGCCTGCAATGCGTCCGTAAATTTCGGTCCTTCGCCGTAAACCATGGCGCGGTAAGCCTTTTCCACCCGATCCCAGCGTTTGTCGCGGTCCATTGCGAAGTAACGTCCGGATACCGTAGCGATTTTGCCTACCCCTAATTCTTCAATCTTCGCAATAAGAGATTGAACGAACTTCTGGCCGCTGTCTGGCGGCACGTCGCGACCGTCCATGAAGGCGTGGATGAACACGTCGTTCAACTCTTCCTTCTTGGCAAGCTCAAGCATGGCGAACAAGTGATTGATATGGCTGTGTACCCCTCCGTCGGATACCAGCGCGTACAAATGCAGCTTTTTGCCGGTCGACTTGGCGTGTTTTACCGCTTCCACCAGCGTTTCATTCTCAAAAAACTCTCCGTCGCGAATGGACTTATCGATGCGGGTCAGATCCTGGTATACAATCCGGCCTGCGCCGATGTTAAGGTGTCCCACTTCGGAGTTGCCCATTTGACCTTCCGGAAGTCCTACGGCTTCGCCACAGGCGGTAAGCGTCGTGTTAGGGTATTGCTTCAGGTAACGGTCGTAGTTAGGCTTGTTGGCCTGTGCGACGGCGTTGCCTTCCGCCGTGTTACGCAGACCGAAACCGTCCATAATAATCAGTGCTACCGGTCTAGGTGCAGACATTACTTCGCCCCCTCAACCAACTGGATGAAGGAAGCAGGCTGCAGACTTGCACCGCCGACGAGAGCGCCGTCGATGTCGCTTTGGCCCATATATTCGGTAACGTTCTCCGGCTTCACGCTGCCGCCGTACTGGATACGGATAACTTCGGCAGTCACTTCATCATAAAGATCCTTGATCAGGCTGCGGATGTAAGCAATAACCTCATTGGCATCCGCCGAAGTGGAGGATTTGCCGGTACCGATAGCCCAGATTGGCTCATAGGCGATAACGGTTTGGGCTGCCTGCTCCGCGCTCAGACCTTGGAACGCGCCTTCGGTTTGCACTTTGCAGACTTCCTTCGTTTGGTCGGCTTCACGCTCTTCGAGCTTCTCGCCTACGCATACGATTGGAGTAATGCCGTGGCGGAATGCCGCATGCATCTTCTTGTTCACGATTTCGTCCGTTTCACCGAAGTAAGCACGGCGCTCGGAGTGGCCGAGAATAACATAGTCTACGCCGAGATCCTTCAGCATAACGCCGCTGATTTCACCCGTGTAAGCACCGTTGTCCTCGAAATGCAGATTCTGGGCGCCGATCTTGATGTTCGTGCCTTGAGCCGCTTTCGTCAGAGCCGGCAGATTGGTGAATGGAGCGCAGATTACCGTTTCTACGCCTTCTACTTCCGCCTGGCCTTTAACCTCGGCGAAAAAGCTTTCGGCTTCCGGAACCGTCTTGAACATCTTCCAGTTGCCAGCAATGATTGGTGTTCTACTCATAGCAAAGCTTGCCTCCCTTTATACGTCTTACTTGTCGTTCAGCGCCACTACGCCAGGAAGAGCCTTGCCTTCCATGAATTCAAGCGATGCGCCGCCGCCGGTGGAGATATGGTCCATTTGATCGGCCAGCTTGAACTTCTCAGCCGCAGCTGCGGAGTCGCCGCCGCCGATAACGGTGTAGCCTTCGGTTTTCGCGCAGGCTTCAGCAACTGCTTTCGTGCCTTCTGCGAAAATATCGATTTCAAATACGCCCATCGGTCCGTTCCAAACGACCAGCTTGGAGTTCTTGATTACATCTGCATACATTGCGGCGGTCTTCGGACCGATATCCAGACCCATCCAGTCTGCCGGAATTTCGGAAATGTCTACGGTCTTCGTGTTTGCGTCGGCACCAAATTTGTCGGCCACGACAGCGTCAACCGGCAGCAGAAAGTTCTTGCCGAGCTTCTTTGCTTTTTCAATAAAGCCAAGTGCGGTATCGATTTTTTCTTCATCGAGCAAGGATTTTCCGACTTCGTGTCCTTGAGCTTTGGAGAAAGTATAAGACAGCCCGCCGCCGATCAGCACGTTGTCTGCCAGCGTCAGCAGGTTGTCGATAACGTCGATCTTGTCTTTAACCTTCGAACCGCCGATAATCGCGGTGAAAGGACGCTCCGGATTGGACAAGGCTTTGCCCAGAACGTTCAATTCCTTCTCCATCAGAAGTCCAGATACGGCCGGCAGATAATGGGCTATACCTTCGGTCGAAGCATGCGCACGGTGCGCCGCGCCGAATGCGTCGTTAACGAACAGATCGGCCAGTTCGGAGAACTGCTTCGCAAGCTCCGGATCGTTCTTCTCTTCACCCGGGTAGAAACGGACATTCTCAAGCACGAGAACGTCGCCCTCTTTCAATTCGGCGATTTTCGCTTTTACCGCTTCGCCAACCGCTTCGTCAGCTTTGGCAACCGGTTTGCCCAGAAGCACGGACAGACGCTCGGCAGCCGGAGTCAGACGCATGGAATCGACGAATTGGCCTTTAGGACGGCCCATATGGCTCGCCAGAATGATTTTAGCTCCGTTTTCGATCAAATATTTGATCGTCGGCAGCGTCTCGCGGATACGCGTGTCGTCGGTGATTTTGCCATCTTCCAGCGGCACGTTGAAATCCACGCGGACAAATACGCGTTTACCTGTTACTTCTACATCACGGACACTTTTTTTGCTCATGACTTTTAACCTCCACACCCGGAATTGTTCCACTCTTGGAATACAGGGGCACCGCATAGAGTTTGCATCAAGAAGAAACGGCTGCGACCTTCTAAAGGACGGCATCCGTTTTTCCGAAAGAACTATAACATACGATTAGGCGAAATATGCTGCGATTGTCTTGTATTTCGGAAAAGAGCGGAAACAATAAACTGCTGTTTCCGCTCTATGAATGATGCTATTTAAAATCTTTAAATTATTTAGTCAGTTTTGCGAAGTGTTCCAGCGTACGAACGAGCTGAGCAGTGTAGGACATTTCGTTGTCGTACCAAGCTACAGTCTTAACGAGCTGCTTGTCGCCAACGGACAGAACTTTAGTTTGCGTAGCGTCGAACAGGGAACCGAAAGTCAGGCCTTTGATGTCGGAGGATACGATTTCGTCTTCCGTGTAGCCGTAAGTTTCCGGATCGGAAGCTTCTTTCATTGCCGCATTAATTTCGTCTACCGTTACGTTCTTCTCCAGAACAGTAACCAGCTCTGTCAGGGAACCTGTAGGTACCGGTACGCGTTGAGCAGCACCGTCGAGTTTGCCTTTCAGCGCAGGAATAACCAGCCCGATTGCTTTTGCAGCGCCAGTGGTGTTAGGGATAATGTTCTCGGCAGCAGCACGGGCGCGTCTGAAGTCGCCTTTGCTATGCGGAGCGTCCAGCGTGTTTTGGTCGCCGGTGTAAGCATGGATTGTAGTCATCAGGCCTTCAACAACACCGAACTTGTCGTTCAGAACTTTGGCCATAGGAGCCAGGCAGTTCGTTGTGCAGGATGCGCCGGAAATAACGGTTTCGGAACCGTCAAGAACGTCGTGGTTAACGTTGTATACAACAGTCTTCATTTCGCCTGTAGCAGGTGCGGAGATAACGACTTTTTTCGCTCCGCCTTTCAGGTGAAGCTCAGCTTTTTCTTTGGAAGTGAAGAAGCCTGTGCACTCCAGAACGATATCTACGCCCAGGTCGCCCCAAGGCAGTTCTTCAGGGTTGCGGTTAGCCAGAACCTTAACTTCTTGGCCGTTCACTTTGAAGAATCCGTCATGAACTTCAACTTCGCCTTGGAATTTGCCTTGAGTTGTATCATATTTCAACAAGTGCGCCAGCATCTTGGCATCGGTCAGGTCATTAATCGCTACCACTTCGATACCTTCCACGTCTTGAATCCGGCGGAAAGCGAGGCGGCCAATACGGCCAAATCCGTTAATACCTACTTTTACAGTCATTGAATAGTTCCTCCTAAGTTTCGTTTTATTTATTCAAGACAAGCCTTAGGCTTATCAAGACAACAGGTTTAAGTATAAAGCATAATAAATGCTAATGCTCGCCGTAATGCGGAATCTGCTCGGACGCGGCGTTATATTCGTCAATTTCCCTGACGATTTCGGACGCGGCAGCTTCATCTATGACGAGTATGTTCTCTTGGCCGAACCGCAGCACGGCGTGAATGGCTTTGGCCTTCCGCTTGCCTCCGGCTATGCCGATGACGATCTCCGTCCGAATGATATCCTCAAGGCGGAGTCCCATGGTCAACATGGAATGGACCACCTTGCCCTGCTCGTTAAAGTAGTGACCAAAGGATTCGGCAACGGCGCCCGCGCTCTTGATCTTGCTGACGGTCTCGTCGTCCAGTCTTCGGCGGCGAGTCATTTCCAAAGCATCTCCGATTCCATGCACAATAATTCTCGAACGGCGGATAATCTGGACAATTTCCGAAATGTTCGGTTCGTGAGCCAGCGACTGATAGGCATCCTCGCTGAGCAAGTCCGGCACATGCAGCAGCCGGTAATGCGCTCCGATCCGCTTGGCCATCGTCGAAGCGATGGTATTCGCCTGAAATTCCACGCTCTCTCCTAGTCCGCCTCTTGCTGGAACGATCAAGGCGTCCCGGTAAGACAAGGACATTGGAGCGGTCATCTGCTCCGCCAATTCAGACAGCGTCGAGCCGCCTGTGACAGCAACCGTGTCGTCGGTGCGCAGCACGCTCAGCAGCGCTCTGGCTCCGGCTCTCCCGAGCTCTCTCTTGGTAAAGGGCGAAGCTTCACAATCGCCCGGCACCACGACTACCTTCTTCAAACCGTAAGTCGAACGAATTTTCTCTTCCAGATCATCAAGGCCAAACAAGCTTTTGGCCACAGGCTCGAGCAAGTCAAGCAGTTTCCGTCCGGCATCGCTGATCCGCATGCCAACACTCTCGATCTCGATGAGCCCCTGCGACTTCAGAAGGTCCGTTTCCGCACGAAGCACCCGCTCAGTCATATCAAGCGAAGCGGCGAGCGTTCTGCGGCCGATAATATCCGACAACAGGATCTGATGAAGAATCGTATACCGTCTTTTGAGGGTTTCCATGAGATCAGGCAGAAGCTGCTTTTGGATTTCCAATAAGTTACGCATGCTTTCACTCCTGCAACTTCGTCTTTCACTTCTTCCCCTTCTCTATGGTCTTAAAACGTCCCGGGTTAACTTTTTAAGTCCCACCAATTATTCTACCCAAATATTGCCCTGAGCGCAAGGGCTCCGAAACTAGAATTCACAACCTCTTTTCTTCTTATGCATGAACATTCGCATTGTTATCGCGGAGAATCGGTGCTGTTGACCTATATAATGAATCGGGAGTTGCAATGCTCCGTATTTTATATTATAATAATTTCTGTTGCGCCCGTGGTCCAATGGATATGACGTAGGCCTCCGAAGCCTGAGATCCAAGTTCGATTCTTGGCGGGCGCGCCACATTATTTCTTTAACCAAACCTTGAATGTTTAACCCAAGCGCCATGCGATGGCGCTTTTTTTTATGATGAGTTTGACTTTCTTTGACTTTTTGTTTGATTTTGTTTATCATGTGGGTAATACGGTAACAGTTAAGAAGAAGCGGCCAAGTCGGCTTTTTTGAAGACGGCTTTCGTTTCCCGTAAAAAGGATGACGATGATGACATGCGCACAGCATATAAATCCTTGTCCTTTTAAAAAGAAGCTGTACGAAATCCATTTTTGAAGATCTAATTCAAGGAGGTTTTCCACGTGAGTTACATTCCTATGGTCGTAGAACAAAGCAGCCGCGGCGAGCGGGCGTATGATATCTATTCCCGCCTGCTGAAGGACCGCATCATTTTCCTTGGAACTGAGGTTAATGACGTGGTAGCCAATTCCATCATCGCACAAATGCTCTTCCTGGCCGCCGAGGACCCGGAGAAAGATATTTCCTTGTACATTAACAGTCCAGGCGGATCGATCACCGCCGGCATGGCGATTTTCGATACGATGCAGTACATCAAGCCAGACGTATCCACCATCTGCGTCGGTCTCGCCGCTTCCATGGGCGCATTCCTGCTCAACGCCGGAGCGAAGGGCAAACGCTACGCGCTGCCGAACAGCGAGATTATGATTCACCAACCGCTGGGAGGAGCCCAAGGACAAGCTACGGATATTGAAATTCGCGCCCGCCGCATTCTGAAAATGCGCGACAAGCTGAACAAGATTTTGGCGGAACGTACCGGCCAACCGCTTGAGCGCATCGAGAAGGACACGGATCGCGACTATTTCATGAGTGCAGCGGATGCGGCCGAATACGGCCTTGTCGATAAAGTCATCGAAAAACCGGCATCAATCGGCGCATAACACTCCCGTTAAACTTTCATAAAAACGCAAACCCCCTTTGTCCATGATCACGGGCAAAGGGGGTTTTTACGTCTTCAATTTGGGCTCAGGCTTCCATATCCGATCGACTGCAGCCGATCCGCAATGACGCGGTATCCTTTTCCATTAGGGTGAAGATGGTCGATGGAAAGCAATTCCCGCTCGTGTCCGGCAAACGCTCCGTAAATATCTGCAAAGCCGCATACCTTGCTATTGTACTGCGCCATTTGGCGGTTGAACTGCCGGACCCAGCCCGAGGCCTCTTCCACCCGGGGATACGGATTGTATAATCCGACAATCCGGATAATGTAAGGCTTGCCGGCTCCCGCCTTCGCTTGGTAAATCTGTCCCATGATGCCGGCAAAATGCCTCCGGGATTCTTTCAAGGCATTTTGATAAACAGAAGACGGCGAATTGGACTGTCCCCCGGCCTTGGCAGCATGGATCAGATCATTGCCCCCGATCGAAATCGTGATAAGATCCGCCTCCCGAAGTGATTGGCGAAACAGCGGGTTATAACTAACAAGCTTCTCCAGTTCGGCTGTAGTCAAGCCGTTGATTCCAAGGTTCGTATAGGCGACAAAAGTACGGAGCGAAATCTCAGACATCCGCCGGTACACAGGAACAAAGCCGTTGCCCGGCATCGCTCCGAAGCCGGTCGTCAGCGAATCGCCGATCGCCGTATAGTTGTATACCATGACATTCTCCCTCCCCGCTATATGGCTCGGTCACCATTCAGCATATGAACGGCAAGCCGTACTCGCAACGGGAGAATATCCAGTGGCAAAAAACTATTTTAATCCGGCGAACGGACTGCTTCCGTCCGGCAGCAGTTCTTTAAAGGCGAAAGTGAACTCCGGAAAGCCTTCGGCATACGGGGTATATTCATATAATTGAAAGAAGAGTACTACCCGGCCGTCTTTAAGATAAAAGTATTTCTCGGTATTCAGGCCGTTAAAACCGCCAAAATAGCCTTCATCGGCCTTTAACAGCCTGCCGACCTTCTCGTTCAAAAGCTTTTTGTAGTTCGGATTGGCTCCAAACAAGTCGCCCAGAAGCAGACGCTTGCCGTCCTTAAGCGAGAAAGTGAAGGCTTGGCGCAATGTCGTTCCGTGAGCGCCTCCGGTGTAGCCATACTGGCTCATGACCAGGCTCAGCACACCGTCCTGGTTGTAGGTTACCACGTATTTCGAGTCGAATTCATACGGGCGGTCCTGTTCGCTTTTTTCAGCTATCGCCCTGTCGGCGCCGGCGGCAAAACTCATAGCAGCTTTATTTAGCGTATCGTTAATGCTCTTCTGAGCGGAGGCATCCGCAAGTCCTGAAATCTGGGGGTAATCCAGTTGGACCGTTGCCCCATCGGCCTCCTTGGTATACGTCTCCGTCGTTACAGTCAGCTTGTTCAGCGGCCGGTGCATTACATTCAATCTGCCGGAGGAAGCGCTAAAGTCTCCAAGGTAGCCCAAATAATCACTGAGCAGACCAAATGGAACGTAGAGACGGTTATTAAAGTTGCGGCCCTCATACTCGTTGATAAAGTAGCCGTTAACCGCAAGAGAGATTCCGTATTCGGAAAGCATCAGCTTAGTCTGGCGGATTCCCTGTCCGAGGGAATAGCTATTCTCCGCCTTGTCATAGTTGATCGGCAAACCCAGTGAATTTTTAAGAAAAGTTACAGGAATCCATATCTTTCCCTCCCGGAAAATGCCCTGCTGCGAAGTAAGGGTTCCATTGAACTTCAACGCAACCGGAGAATAATCGGCCTTAGCCTTAACCGGCGCCGCCTCACCCGTTGCTGCAGGAAAAACCGTCCCACCCAGCAGCAGCCCGGCTGCAATCATTCCGGCTCCCCATCTGCGTGCAAGCTTCTTCGTCTTGTTCATGGTATAATTATCCTTTTCCGCCCCTAAGCATGCGACAAAAGCCTCTTTATGTCTCGTTAGGTTGTCCGGCCCTGCTAGTTCAATTGATAGATGACGTTAAGCTGCGTGATAATCTTCACCTCTCCCGGCTGAACCGCGGTGCTGGCGGCGCTATCGGCGGCGCCGTACATCATTTTGGCGTTCTGTTCATATAATATCGGGCCCGCGCCGACGTCGTTCTGGCTGACGGTCAGCACCTGGCCGAGCGTTCTCTTGGCCGCTTTGGCAATCGCTGCCGCCTTCACGTCGGCATTGGCCATCGCCTTCTCAATAACCTGCGCTTCGAAAGCCGATGTGTCCTCCACTGCAAAGCGGGCATTGCCGATATTGTTGGCGCCGGCCTCCGAAGCCGCATCGAGCAGCGAGCCCACCTTGGTCAGATCGCGGTATGCGACCTGCAAAACATGATGCGCATTATAGCCTTTCACTTTCTGACCTTCTTTATCGTTGTACGTATAGTTCGGCTGTACGAAGAACTCGCTGGTTTGAATATCCTTATCACTAATCCCCCATGTATTCTTGAGCAGCGCTGTCAATTTTTGAATTTTTGCCCCATTGGACTTTTGGGCTTCCTGGGCGGTTGTCGCCGAAGTATCGACTCCGATCGACAGATAGACGATATCCGGCTTCATCGACAGTTCTCCTTTGCCCACGACACTGACGATATTCTTCTGCACTTCTTCGGCGTAAGCCTTCTCCGGCTGCTTTAATCCACCGCTGAGCGCAACTCCTCCCACCATTAAGCTTCCTGCAACGAATACTGTCAGGACCGACTTGATCCATCCCTTCATTTTTGCCATCCTCCTTTATTGGATTTGCGTGACTAACGATTGTACCTACTAGACGGGAAGGCCTGGCAAATGTTGCACGGGGACAAAAATAAAAAAAGCCCTCAACGGGCTTTTTGGTCATACCATAAATAGGGCTGTGCTGCAGATACTGTTATTGATTCTCCAGCTCTTCCTTGCTGACAAGGCTCGTCAACGCAGTTACGGCCTGATCGGCATCCGCGCCTTCCGCGCTGATATAAATCTCCGTGCCGGAGCTGATCGCAAGGCTCATAATCCCCATAATGCTTTTGGCGTTAACTTTTTTATCGTCTTTTTCGACGAAAATCTCAGATGAGAACTTGTTGGCTTCCTGCACGAACAATGCTGCCGGCCGAGCATGGAGCCCCGTCTTCAACCGGACGACTACCGGGTGCTTTGTCATGAAACGCTTACCCCCTAATTAAGATGTGCCCAAAAATTTCACAGTAAATTTTATCATATTATATCATTATAACCTAAACGACACTAGAAGAAAATAATAATCATTCGCCCCGAAGCTTCTCCGCCAGCTCGTCGATCTTGCGGAGCCGATGGTTGACGCCGGATTTGCTGACGCTTCCTTTCAGCATTTCACCGACTTCCTTCAGATTGATATCGGGATGGGCCAGCCGGACCTCCGCCACTTCACGCAGCTTGTCGGGCAGATTCTCGAGTCCCATTTCCTTCTCAAGAAACTTGATGTTCTCAATCTGGCGCACCGCCGCGCTGATCGTCTTGTTGAGATTGGCGGTCTCGCAGTTCACAATCCGATTGACGGAGTTTCGCATGTCGCGCATAATGCGCACATCCTCGAATTTGAACAAGGCCTGATGGGCGCCGATCAGGTTCAGGAACTCGATGATCTTCTCGCCTTCCTTGATATAGAGGATGAATCCCTTCTTGCGCTCGATGCAGCGGGCGTTAAGATGAAACTCCCCCGCCAGCTCAACCAGCGCCTTGCAGTGCTCCTCATACATGGAGGCGATCTCCAGATGGTATGACGAGCCCTCAGGATTGTTTACCGAGCCTCCAGCCATAAAAGCGCCGCGCAGGTACGCACGTTTGCAGCAGTTCTTGCGGACAATGCTGTCGTCGATTCCGTCCGTAAACATGAAGCCCTCCGAGACGATTTTGAGGTCGTTCAGAATTTCCTCCACACGGGCGGGGATTCGGACGATATAAACGTTATTTTTCTTCAAACGCATTTTTTTACGCACGAGAAGCTCGGTATGAACCTGGTAATATTTCTTAAGCAAGGAATAAATCCGCCTTGCAATCGCGGCATTTTCTGTTGAGATGTCGAGGACGATCCTTTTACTTGAAAGCTGCACCGATCCATTCATCCGGATCAGCGCGGACATTTCCGCTTTCTCGCAGCATGGGCCGCTCTCGACCATCGTCAGTTCTTTTTTGGTCAGTGCCGCAAAAGACAAGGTTCTCACCTCTTTCGTGTTATCCAATCCTGAACGAGCTGATAAATGTGATGACTCAGCTTATCCGTATCATGCCTCAAATAGGTGCGAAACAAAACCAGTTTGTCGGCAATCAGCTTATATCGCTGATCCTCCTTGGCTTTTTGGTCCAGTTCGACCGGGCTCGCCCCTTTTTCGGCATATTTCCGCTGCACATCCGGCGGAATTTCGCCGTTGTTCACGATAACGTAATCGAACAGGTGCATTCCGATATGATCGTAAACAGCCTGCAAATGATCGCTTACCGTATAGTTATCCGTTTCCCCTGGTTGGGTCATCACGTTGCAAATGAACATCTTGACCGCATTGGATGCAACAACCGCCGCCGCCAGCTTCGGTACAAGCAGATTTGGCAAAATGCTGGTGTACAGGCTGCCGGGACCGAGCAGAATGGCATCGGCGGACCGGATCGCCTCCAGCGCCTCCGGCAGCGGCTCGACATCGGGCGGGTCCAGAAAGACCCGCTTGATTTTGCCCCCGGCTTCCGGAATCTTGGATTCTCCCTTTATGACCGTGCCATCCTCCATCTCCGCACTCAGCACCACCGCTTCGCCGGCTGCCGGCAGCACCCGCCCCCTCACGGCGAAGACCCGGCTCAGTTCCCGGACGGCGGTGACGAAATCGCCGGATATGTCGGTAAGCGCGGCCAAAATCAGATTGCCGAGACTGTGCCCGGCAAGACCCTCTCCGCTGCTGAAGCGGTACTTCATAATGTCGGCCATCAGCGGCTCGACATCGGCCATCGCCGTCAATACGTTGCGGATATCGCCTGGCGGCGGCATTTGCAGCTCGCTGCGCAGGATGCCGGAGCTACCGCCGTCATCGGCCACCGTTACGATAGCGGTAATATCCAGCGGCTTTTCTTTCAAGCCGCGAAGCATAACGGACAGGCCGGTGCCGCCGCCCATGACGACGATTCGCGGACGCTGTCCCGGTTGTTCAGCCACGATTAGATCCCTTCTCTCCTTAATGCCTGTCGCGTTCGGCATCCCGGTGGCTGACCGATACGGTTTCCGTCTCGCTTACCCCCAGCATTTTGCCCAAATATTCGGAAATGGCCACAGAGCGGTGCTTTCCGCCGGTGCAGCCGATTCCGATGATGATCTGGGCCTTGCCTTCCTTGCGGTATTGGGGAATGAGAAAATGCAGCATATCGAGCAGCTTGGTCAGAAATGCCTGCGTCTCGGGCCACTTCATTACATAATCATATACATCGCTGTCTTGTCCCGTGTGGGGCCGAAGGTGGTCCACATAGTGCGGATTAGGCAAAAAGCGGACGTCAAACACAAGATCCGCGTCGATCGGAATGCCGTATTTGAAGCCGAAAGAAGTGATATTGACGGAAAGCGTGCTTTTTCCTAAATGAGAGTAGCGGGAGACAATCTTCTCTTTGAGCTGGGCAGGCTTCATACTGCTCGTATCAATAACCTGCGTGGCCGAATTCTTAAGCTCCTCCAGCATATTGCGCTCCAGCCGGATACCGTCGAGCGGCATGCCCTTCGGAGCAAGCGGATGACGTCGCCGGCTTTCTTTGTAGCGCTGCACCAGTACGGAATCGGTTGCGTCCAGAAACAGAATCTCGCAGCCGATCGTAAATTGATCCTTGATCAAATGCAGCGATTCCGACAGGGCGGTGAAAAACTCGCGGCCTCGCAGGTCAATGACGAGCGCCACTTTCGCGATTTTCCCTTTGGACTGCTCAATCAGCTCAGCGAATTTGGGGATCAGGACGGGCGGAAGATTATCGACGCAGAAAAATCCAAGATCTTCGAGGCTCTGCACGGCGATGGTCTTGCCCGCTCCCGACATTCCGGTAATAATGATCAGGGTGGCCGCAGCCGACGGAATGTTCTCCTCTTCGGTCATTAAGCTTCCCTCCCTAGAATTAGTGTATGAATAATTTCCGGTTCCTAAGAACGCAGCAGAAGGCCTGCGGCGCCGACAATACCTGCATCGTTGCCGAGGAGCGCCGGGATAATTTTTACGTCCTTTTGAAGCGGATCGGGCGCCAATTGCGCGTACACGCGGCGAATTTCCTCAAACAGGATTTCACCGGCCTTGGATACGCCGCCGCCGATAATGAACACCTCGGGATTCAGCACGGCAGCGACAGCCGCCAGCGACTTGCCCAGGTAAAATGCAGCCCGGTTTACGATGCGCAGCGCCACTTCGTCCCCGGCTTTGGCCGCATCGAACACTTCCTTGGCGGCGATCTTTTCCTCCGCCGCAAGCGTTGTGCGATCGCCCCGCGCTACCGCGTCGGTCGCCATGCGAATGATGCCTGTCGCCGAGGAAACGGTTTCCAAACAGCCCATCTTCCCGCAGCCGCACTGAATCGCTTCCAGATCGGGAACGACGGAAATATGGCCGAGCTCGCCGGCAAGGCCGGAGAATCCTTGATAAATTTTACCGTTTATAATAATGCCGCCGCCGACGCCGGTCCCCAGCGTATAGCATACGCAGTTCT
This sequence comes from Paenibacillus rhizophilus, assembly GCF_003854965.1. Lineage (GTDB taxonomy): Bacteria > Bacillota > Bacilli > Paenibacillales > Paenibacillaceae > Paenibacillus_AQ > Paenibacillus_AQ rhizophilus. Next base: position 29,341 of record NZ_RQPI01000007.1, on the reverse strand, counting down.
CGATGCCCCGCCCGGCACCGCTCCAAGCTTCGCCAAGCGCCGCCACATTGGCATCATTGTCTATTTTGACGGGCTTGTTCAAGCGATCTTCCAAAATGGAACGAATCGGCACGTCTCTGAATCCTATGTTAGGCGCAAGAATGATAATGCCTTCACGAATGTTCGTGAAACCGGCTACTCCCGCTCCAACACCGACAAGCTGATCCCATTCATAAGGTGAATCAGCGACAATTTGACGCACGTACTTTTCGATGTTGTCAATGACGGTATCGACACCGTCCTGGGTTCCAGTAGGCCCTTCATAGGTGTGAAGCAAATGACCTTCGTCATTGCAAATGCCCACCTTAATTGCGGTTCCGCCCAAATCCACGCCTACGTAGATATTTTCCGACATGTAACAAGCCACCTTCTTCTAAACTAAAATAGTAAATCCCACGTTACCCACTATAATAGAAGCGTTCCCTGCGGTCAAGGAAAGGCGGCACACCCGGCTAGGATGCGACGCCGAAAGCCCGAAAGTTATACTGAAAAGGTGAAAAGCCCATAAAAAACCACCCACCTTGCGGCGGATGGCCTGTTCCCGGCAGCAGAAGCGTTGAGAACCGGCCTTTTCCGGTCGCGTCACAACGTTCTGCGAATTCTTTTAAAAGCCAAGGACCACAGGGTCCCTCTCTCGCGCCGCACATGCCTGCTCTTACCGTTCACAGCTTCCTGTCTTCTCCACTGTCTGTCCGCCAGACATTCAAGCTTTTGCCGGTCCTTCTCCATCAGCATTTCCGCTATTGCAGGATGTATCACAATGATCCCGCCCCTTTCTTTCCCGGATCTTACATCCGGATGGTACTTTTAGTATAACTTTTCCAAAAGGGGTAAAAAGGGTATAATCCAAATTATCCACTTCACCTTTTCTACTGAACGAAGGAGGTTTTGCCTTTGCTGGCCGCACTGCAATTCTTTGAACTTCGATCGTCCTACATCGACCGGGAGCTGAATACTCCCTTTCCCGCCACAATTCAAGCGCTGACCGATATATGGCACTGCACTCCGCGCAACGTTAAAATGGTACTCCGCAAGCTGGCCGATCTTGGATGGATTAGCTGGCAGCCCGGGCTTGGGCGGGGGAATTCCTCCATGCTCGCTTTTCTGGCCGACGCGCAGGACATACTCCTTGAAGTAGCTATAGGCCAAACGAAAAAAGGCGATGTCAAAGGAGCGCTCGAACTGATCGACCGCTTCGGCGAGTCCGCACAGGTAAAGGACGGATTTCTGGAATGGCTCTCGGGCGGAATGGGCTTTACCCGGACCCTTGTTACCGACATGATGATGGATACACTCCGGTTTCCGGTGCAGCGATTCATTGTGACGCTCGACCCCGCTTCGATCTATTTTGCTTTTGATTCGCATATTATCGGGCATATCTACGATACGCTTGTCGATTTCGATCCGATTACCGAAACTTTTCGGCCTTCCATTGCCCACTTCTGGGAAAGCTCGCCCGATTGCAGCGAATGGATCATCCACCTGAGAAAAGGCGTCAGCTTTCATCACGGCAGGGAGGTAACCTCGGAAGACGTCATTTATACCTTCGACCGGCTGCGGCTGAATCCGGACCTTTACGAGCAAAGCTGGTTGTTTACGGGAATCGAAGATATCCGTATGCTTGACCGGAAGACGGTACATATTAGGCTCAAAGAGCCCAATTACCTCTTTCTCCACGTCCTTTCCGTCAAAGCGTCTTCCATTCTTCCCGCAGACCTGTGCAGGGCCGATGAAGCAGCCTTCATGAAGCAGCCGGTCGGAACCGGATCGTTCAAGCTAGTCCGTTATGATGAAAGTGTTTGTATACTGGAGGCTTTTTCGTCCCATTTCCGGGGCAGGCCGCATATCGACCGGGTCGAGATCTTCTTCCTCTCCGAACAAGATGCGGGTCTGCTGAAAGAGCCGGATTGGTCCCGCGCCTCCTGTACGGAGCAGAACGTTTACAATGGATATTTGAGAAAAAGCGCCGGCCCGGATGCCGAATGGCGCGAGGTGGAGACCATTTCGCCGGGCTGCAGCATGCTGGTCTTTAACCGCCGCAAGGAAGGACCCCAAAGCAGCCTCGCCTTCCGCCGGGCGCTTGATCTGATTATTGACCGCGGGCAGATGATTGCCGACCTTGGCGAGAACCGGATTTATCCGGCGCGGGGATTTCGCACTGAGCGTGGCGAAGCTGCAGACCCGTCGAAAAAAATGGAACCGGCGGCGGATATCTACCGGCTATTAGAGCAAAGCGGTTACCGGGGAGAAACGTTCCGGCTGTCGACTCACACCCGCCATGTCGCCGACGCGCGTTGGATACAGCGGCGCTGCCGGGATTTCGGTATCCGCATGGAGATTCAGGTGCGCAGGGCAGAGAATATGGCCGATCCGGGCTTTTCGCCGGAGGATGATTGCCAGTTGTATGAGGTCGTTCTCGGTAACGATGAAATTCAGGAGTTGGAGTTATACCTACAAAAAGGATTCTTCCCTTCCGCCTTGGCGGACGGCATGCAGGAGACGGTAAAAGCCTCGGCCCTGGCCGTGATGTCCGACCCTGACCGGCGGAACCGCTGGCGGAGACTGCATGAACTGGAAGACCTGCTGCGCCAGTCTTACAGCGTGCTGTTTCTGCTTCACAAAAAAAGCAACACCCGGTTCCATTCCTCGATCCAGGGAATCAATTTGAATTCCTGCGGCTGGTTCGACTTCCGCACCGTCTGGTTCCAGCCGCATTCCCTGGCATAGGAAATGGGAGAAAATATAGACTTTGGGCAATAATTTCACGAAAAAAACCAAGCTTCCACGTTTGAGATGGAAGCTTGGTTTTTTTAATTCCCAGGATTAAGGCGTTTATTTGCCTCTTATTTATCCAGCGTCTCGCTCCAGTCGTGTACCATGGCGCCTTCAAGATACTTCTCGGCGTCCATAGCCGCCATACATCCTGAACCCGCCGCCGAGATGGCCTGACGATACCGGGTATCCTGAACATCGCCGCAGGCGAACACGCCGGGGATATTCGTCTCGGTCGTGCCCGGACGGACGACGATATAGCCGTTGGCGTCGGTCGTAATCTGGCCGCCGAGAAAAGAGGTGTTCGGCGTATGGCCGATCGCCACGAAGACGCCGTCGACTTCAATCAGTTCCTCCGCGCCGGTCTCATTGTTGCGGACAAGCAGTCCCTTCACTCCGGTCTCGTTCTTCACGACTTCCACCGGAGTGCGGCCCAGCGCCCACGAAATTTTGGCGTTTTCCTTCGCCCGGTCCTGCATAATCTTGGACGCCCGCAGCTCCTCGCGGCGGTGCACCAGGGTAACATTGCTCGCGAACCGTGTCAGGAAGCTCGCTTCCTCCATCGCGGAGTCGCCGCCGCCGACAACAATAATCTTCTTCCCGCGGAAGAAGAAGCCGTCGCAGGTGGCGCAGGTGCTGACTCCGCGTCCTACATTCTCCTGCTCTCCCGGTATGCCAAGATACCTGGCCGAAGCGCCGGTCGAGATAATGACGGTTTCCGCTTCCAGCTGGCCGAGCCCGTCAACGTTCACTTTGAAGGGCCGCTGCGAGAAATCGACGGATTCCACCCAGCCGTTCTTAAACTCTGCTCCGAAGCGTTCCGCCTGCTTGCGCATATTGTCCATAAGATCCGGACCAAGAATGCCTTCCGGAAATCCGGGGAAGTTCTCCACTTCCGTCGTCGTTGTCAACTGTCCGCCCGGCTGCAAGCCTTCAATGACCAGTGGGCTCAAATTCGCGCGCGCCAGATATATGGCGGCGGTCAGACCGGCCGGGCCGGTTCCAATTACAATCGATTTATACATCTTAAGTGACCTCCTCGCAAAACGGATTATTATAGGTTTGGCTGATATGCCAAGCTGGTTATCCCTATTATGCCTCGAATCTTAATGACTTTAGCCGCGCGGAAGCCGCTCTTTCCCTTCCGGGCGCGGCTCCTTCTCCGGCTCCATGCCGATAAGCTTGTGCAGACGGAGCAGGCCGGCTTCCTCCTGCTTGCCGTCCTGGACCGGCTCGCTCAGCAGTTCCTTAAGCGCCTGGACCATCTCCTCGTCGCCGATCCAGCCGAGCGCCTCGGTGACCTGCCGCTTCAGGCTGGCATCTCCGTAGCGCAGCGCCCAGAAGAAGGATGACCGCAGCAGCGGGTTGACCCGAACCTGCTCGGCAAAGCTGCCTCTATTGGCCTTCCACTGCTTGAGCTGCTCCTGAAAAGGAAGCTGGTAATTATAGCTGACGGGCGGCAGAGCCGCCCCTTCCGCTGCGGATTGATGCAGCAGGTTCAGGAAGAACCGGGGCACCGCCGACTCCGGATCGAGCTTGGCGGCCTGCCGCCAGCAGCGCTCGGCCTCCCGCAGCAGTCCGCTATTGCAGGCCGCAGCTGCGCAGTAGTGATAGAGGCCGGCGTCGCCGCCGATCTCCTCGTCTTTCAGCAGACGGCGGAAGTGGCCGTACGCGATTCTGTGCCGTCCCAGAATCCCCATTGTTGTCGCAAGCTTGAAGACATGCTCCCGGTGGAACGGAACAGTAACCTCAAGCATGCGCAGCAGCCCGTCCAGCGTTTCCCGGTCCCCTTCATACTGCAGAAAAATTGCCATATTGCAGAGCGCGTGCAAGTTTCCCGGCTCGTGCTCCAGCACCTGCGCGATACACTCTTTGGCTTTGCCGAACCGCCCCAAATAAAAATAGGCCAGAGCCAAATTATTACGCGCCGCCAAAAAATCGGGCGTGCCCTCGATGATCTCTTCCAGCAGGCGCACCGCCTCCGGAAATTTCCCTTCTTCCAGCAGGCTGCGGGCCCGGTCGTGCTCGACCGCCCCTTCCCTGCTGCGAATCCGGTGAAGCGGAGCGGGCCGGTCGAGCTCGTAATGCAGCAGCTCCAGCAGTTCATCCGATTCGGCAAGAAACTCGCCGTTAGCATCCTCCTCGAGATACGCCACCAACGAACGCTCGGCTTCTTCAAAGTTTTCCATGTTGGCGAAGTTGTTAGCCATATAAAAATGGCACTCCGTCATCGATGGGTCCACTTTTTCCAGAACATGGGCCAAAATAGCGTTGGACGCCTCATAATTTCCCATCTCCGACAGTATACCCGCCATATTGCAATGATTAACCGGATTTTCCGGTTCATATTCAACCGCTTTGCGGAAATTTTTCAATGCTTTCTCATATTGAAAGCGATCCAGCGAACGCACGGCTCTTTCAAAGAAAAAATTGGCGTTCAGAGCAACGGAAATCACATTCCGGCCGTCCGGCTCTGAAGTCTTTTCTATCATGGAAGCAAGGCACCTCCCTTGTAAGCTCCCTAACCCTCTCTTAAACATGTTAACAGAAGACGCGCCCATGCCCGAGCGATTCTCCAAACTTCACGTTTGCCGGATTCCGAATTCCGTCCCGGCTGTCTCCACACAGTATAACACAAAATCGAGGGGGGGTCTCAAGTTGAACGGGCGCCTGAAACAGACAAAAAGTGAGAGGAAAAACGGAGAGCCATCCGCACCGTCGTTATGCCGGCTGTTCTCCTGTATAGTCAAGAAAAAAGACGGGAGATGTTAAATCCCCGCGTCTTCAAGCAGCTTATCGATGGAACCGCCTTCGGTAATAATGCGTGTGGCCCTTGCCAGCATCGGAGCGACCGACAATACAGTGAACCGGCTGGAGTGATCGGGAGGCAGCGCGATTGAATCGGTAACCACCACTTCCTCAATTCCCGGATGCTCCAGCCGGACGATCGCCGGACCTGAGAACAGCCCGTGTGTGGCGCAGATGATGCTGTTCTTCGCGCCTCTCTCCTTAAGTCCTTCGACAACGTTGACAATGGTGGTGCCCGTATCGATCAGATCCTCGATGATGACCGGAGTCCGTCCCTCCACATCGCCGATGACATGGGTAATGACTGATTCGTTATGGGCCGGGCGCTTCTTGATCATTATCGCAAACGGCGAATCGAGCCGGCTCGCCAGCTTCTCGGCCATGGAAGCGCGGCCTGCATCGGGCGATACGACCACCACATCGGACAAATTCTTAGTCTTCAGATAGCCGCTGATCAGGTCAAGCGCGGTCAGGTGGTCCACCGGAATGTTGAAGAAGCCCTGGATCGCCGCGGCATGCAGATCGATGGTCAGGACGCGCGTAGCGCCGGCTGTTGTCAGCACGTCGGCGACCATTTTGGCGGAGATCGGCTCTCTAGGCGCGGATTTGCGCTCCTGACGGGCATAGCCGTAGTATGGAACGATGATATTAACCGTACGGGCGGACGCCCGCTTGGCGGCGTCAATCATTACCAGCAGCTCGACGAACAGTTCATTGATGGGATGGGAGAGTGATTGCACCAAAAAAACATCGCAATTCCGGATGCTTTCTTCATAATGCACATAAATCTCGCCGCTCTTGAAGCGGGTCAGCTTGATCCTCCCCAGCTCCACTCCAAGCCGCCCGGCAATATCTTCGGCCAGCTTCGGATTGGACGAGCCGGAAAAAATACGCAATGAATGGTGCTGCATAACGCCCCTCCTCAAATTGATGATCAGCCTACAAAAGGAACCGCCTCGCGGCGGCGCTCTTTAAACACCGCGAGCTCACGGAATCCCGTCTCCCAGAGCAGCTTGCGCGCATCCGCAAGACCTTCGCCCAGCTTGGCGGGATCATGGGCGTCCGAGCCCAGGGTCAGCGGGATGCCCAGTTCAAGCGCCCCAGCAAGCACATGCGGAGCCGGAAACATCTCCGCGCATGGCTTAAACAGGCCGGAGGCGTTCAGTTCCATCGCGATTCCAGCGTCCGCAATCACTTGCAGCGCGCTTCTTTCCATTGTTCTCACTTCCGCCTTGCCTTCTGATGTATCCGGCCCGTAGCCGAATCTTTTAATAACATCCATATGCCCTATTATATCGTATAATCCCGAAGATGCCGCCTTACTTATCGCTTGATAGTAACGCCGGTATACCTCAAGGGGATCTTGGCCTTCCCAGCCGTGAACCTGCCGGTAATCGGTAATATCCCACTCGCCGAGAAAATGGACCGAGCCGATCAGGTAATCCCATGGGTAGGGAGACAGCAGTTCACGGATTTGCTCTTCATAGCCTTCGATATAATCGGCCTCAAGCCCCACGCGGATATCGATAGTCCCTCGATAGCGCTCCTTCAGGTCAAGGCACTCCTCAACGTAGCGCGGAAGCTCCTCAAGCGGCATCGCCATCTCGGGATAATACTGATCCGGATCGACATGAAGCAGCGGCAGATGATCCGAAAGCCCGAGCTGGTCAAGGCCAAGCTCGATCCCCCGGCGGACATAATCTTCGAGCTTGCCTACAGCATGACCGCAGCGCTCGTGGTGGGTATGGTAATCGATCTGCATAGGAAGCTCCTCCCTTTCTAGTCGCGGCGGGGCCGCTCATGGCGCGCGCTAAGCTCGGCCATAATGTCGTCGAGCGGAAGCTTTCGCTCTTGCAGCAGGACAAGCAAGTGATAAATGAGATCACTGACTTCCAGCCGAAGCTCGGCGTTATCCTTGTTTTTGGCGGCGATGATCGTTTCGGCCGTTTCTTCGCCGACTTTTTTCAGAATCTTATCAACGCCTTTATCGAACAGATAAGTGGTATAGGCCCCTTCTGGACGCTCCGCCTCTCTCTCGCCGATGATTCGCTCCAGCTCGGCCAGCACAGCGAAACGCTCTTCGGCCGGTCTTTCGGCGCTATGTAATTCACCCGCCTCCGCCTTATCCGCCGCAGACTTGCTGCCGAGCGGCAGCTCGCGGTAGAAGCATGAAACCTTGCCCGTATGACAGGCTGGTCCTTCCGGCTTAACCTTGACGAGCAGCGTATCGCTGTCGCAGTCGTAATGAATCGAGGTTATCGCCTGCGTATTGCCCGAAGTGCCGCCTTTATGCCACAGCTCTCCCCGCGAACGGCTCCAGAACCAGGTCTGTCCGCTCTCCAGCGAAAGCTTCAGCGATTCCGGGTTCATATATGCGAACATGAGCACTTCCAAGGTTTTATCGTCTTGCACAATGGCAGGCAGAAGCCCGGCATCGTTCCAGCGTATTCCTTCCAAAATATCCTGTTGTCCAGGCGTTGTATTGTTTTGCTGTCCGCTCATCGGATTTCCACACCCTTTTGTTTTAAGTCGGCCTTCAAATCGCCGATCGCAATTTCCTTATAGTGAAAAATGGTCGCTGCAAGTCCCGCATCCGCTTTGCCCGCAGTGAACACATCGTAAAAATGTTCAATTTTACCCGCTCCGCCCGAAGCGATCACCGGGATATCCACCAAGTCGCTGACGGCCGATGTCAGGCGAAGGTCAAAGCCATCCTTGGTGCCATCGGCATCCATGCTGGTAAGCAGAATCTCTCCGGCTCCCAGCTTCTCGGCCTGTTTCACCCATTCCAGCGCTTTGATTCCGGAAGGCTTGCGTCCGCCGTGGGTGTACACTTCCCACTCGCCCCAAGTTTCATTATATTTGGCATCTACGGCCACTACAATACACTGGGAACCGAACCGCCGCGCGCCTTCGAGAATCAGCTGCGGATTGTTGACGGCCGCGGTGTTGATGCCGATTTTGTCGGCTCCGGCGCGTAATATCGTCTTCATATGCTCGGGAGCCGATATTCCTCCTCCCACGGTGAACGGAATGGAAATTTCGCCCGCCGTCCGGCGCACGACCTCGACCATAGTCGCCCGACCTTCCACCGATGCGGAGATATCCAGGAATACCAGCTCATCAGCGCCTTCCCGGTCGTAAATCGCCGCCAGCTCCACCGGATCGCCGGCATCGCGCAGGTTTACAAAATTAACGCCTTTTACCACCCGCCCGTCTTTAACGTCCAGACAGGGTATGATGCGTTTGGCCAGCATGGTTTGTCCTCCTTAAAAGCGTTTTCGATCCCCCTAAATCCCCCTTAGTCAAGGGGGACCCCGAGGGCCCGCCCTCTGGACACCCGGAAGTTTGGCGGGGTCAGGGGCGAAGGCGCTCCTTAGTTCATTTTTGTGGTGCGACCGCTTATCCCTGCGGGACCGCTTGGAATGCGGCGCACCTGCGGCAAAGCAACACCTTTAAAAGCCTAAGACCTTCGCGTGCCGCGGTCTTGGCCCCTACGGGACGGCGGGCTCGCCCCGCCTGCTTAACAACCTTTAAACCTAAGAACCTTCGCGTGCCGCGGCTTTGGCCCCTGCGGGACGGCGGGCTCGCCCCGCCTGCTTAACAACCTTTAAACCTAAGACCTTCGCGTGCCGCGGGTCTGGCCCTTCGGGCCAGGCTACTTCAGCGCCGCCAAAGCCTCGGCAAGCTTGATGTTGCCGGTATACAGCGCCTTCCCGACGATGGCGCCACCGATACCGCTGTTCTTATGCGCGCTGAGGCTAAGCAGATCATCCTGGACGGTGACCCCGCCGGAGGCAATCACGCTTTTGCCGCTGGCTTGCGCCATAGCAAGAATGCCCTCCACGTTCGGGCCCTGCATCATCCCGTCGCGGGAGATATCCGTGTAGATAAAGGTTTCCGCGCCCTTGGACGCGAGTTCCTTTGCTAAATCCGTAGCCAGCACCTCGGATGTGTTAAGCCAGCCATGGGTGGCGACATAGCCGTTCCGCGCATCGATGCCGATCGCAACCTTAGCGCCGTATTTCGCCAGCACGGCTTCGGTAAATTCCCGGTCATTGATGGCGGCGGTGCCGATGATGACCCGGCTGACGCCGAGCGACAACAGCTTCTCCACATCTTCCAAGGTGCGCAGCCCTCCGCCGACTTGAACCGGCACGTTCACGCCCGCGGCGATCGATCCGATAATGTCGATATTGACCGGATGCCCGGCCTTTGCGCCGTCGAGGTCGACCAGATGGATGAATTCTCCGCCCTGCGCCTCCCATGATTTGGCCATATCCAGCGGGCTATCGCCGTAGACCGTTTCCTGATTATAATCGCCCTGCAGCAGCCGGACGCATTTTCCGTTCCGGATATCAATCGCCGGATACACGATAAAAGAAGACATTTCGCCGTTCCCCGCTTTCTCCTTGCTAAAATCATTTCACTTTGACGCGGCCTCACGTCCAAGCTCTCTGGACCTTCTGCCCAGGATGCCGAAGACGCCTAAAGCCGCATGCTTTTATGAGGCATTGCCCCGTTAAATTTCCAGCTTCAAAAACTGCTCAAGCAGCTTCCTCCCCAGCTCCCCGCTCTTCTCAGGGTGAAACTGCATGCCGAATACGCTGCCCCGCCCGACGATAGCTGTAACCGGGTGACCGTAATCCGTTACGGCCAGCAGATCGCTTTTCTGCTCGACGTGCGCATGGTAGGAATGGACGAAGTAGACATGACCCTCTTCTAGTCCCTTAAGCAGCGGGTTCTCCGGCTGAAGGTACTGCAGCTTGTTCCAGCCCATATGCGGCACCTTGAAACCCTCTCTGGCCTCAAAGCGCACCACCGTTCCCGGCAAAAGATCAAGTCCCTCATGGACGCCGTACTCCTCGCTTTGGGTAAACAGGAGCTGCATGCCCAGGCAGATGCCGAGCAGCGGCTGCCTGCCCGTCGCTGCGACCTCTTTGACGACCGCGTCCAGTCCACTTTCCCGCAGATGATCCATCGCGTCGCCGAATGCGCCGACGCCGGGCAGAATGACGCGGTCCGCGGCCAGAATTTCGCCCGGGTTACCGGTCACGAGCGGCTCGTGGCCGAGACGCTCGATTGCCTTGCTGACGCTGTGCAGGTTGCCGATCCCGTAATCGACGATAGCTACGGTCATGAGCTACAGCACTCCTTTCGTGGATGGAACGCCTTTCACCCGGGGATCGATCGCCGTCGCCTCGTCCAGCGCGCGCCCGAGCGCCTTGAATACCGCTTCGATCATATGATGCGTATTGAAACCGTAATGTACGATGACATGCAGCGTTATCCGCGCTTCCAGCGCGAATTTCCACAGAAATTCATGGACCATCTCCGTGGAGAAACTGCCCACCTGCTGCGAAGGATACTCTGCCCGGTACTCGAAATGCGGTCGGTTGCTGATATCGATGATGACCTGCGCGAGCGCCTCGTCCATCGGCACAAATACACTTGCGTATCGCTTGATGCCCTTCTTGTCGCCGAGCGCTTCGCGCAGAGCCTGTCCGAGGCAAATGCCGATATCCTCTGCCGTATGATGATCGTCAATCTCGATATCGCCGCGCGCCTGGACAGACAGATCGAATTGGCCGTGCTTTGTGAACAAATCGAGCATATGGTTCAGAAAAGGCACATCGGTCTCCAGCTCCGACTGACCGCTTCCGTCCACTGTCAGCGCCAGCTTGATGTCCGTCTCATTCGTTTTGCGGGAAAGACCCGCCTGCCTGATTAGCTGCCCGTTATTCTCCACGCTCTTCTCCACCCTTCGCTTCATTATCCAGCCTGATTTCCACGGCTCTGGCATGGGCCTCCAGCCCTTCGCGACGCGCCAGCTCGATGATGGTTCTTCCGTCGCGCAGCAGCGCCTCCTTGCTGTAATAGATCAGACTGGATTTTTTAATAAAATCGTCAACGTCCACCGGCGATGAGAACCGAGCCGTTCCGTTCGTCGGAATAATGTGATTCGGCCCGGCAAAATAGTCGCCCACCGGCTCCGAGCTGTATGGCCCGAGGAAAATCGCTCCGGCGTTCCGGATCGCTCCGGTCAGCGCCATCGGGTCCTGCGCTACGATTTCCAGATGCTCCGGCGCCAGCCGGTTAACGACGGAAATCCCTTCTTCCAGCGTCTCAACTACGATAATGGCGCCGTAATTTTCCACAGAAGCCCGGGCGATTGCTTCACGCGGCAGCTCCCGAAGCTGCCGCTCCACCTCGGCGGCGACAGCCTCGGCCAGGGCTTGCGAAGGCGTCACAAGGATGGCCGAAGCCATCTCGTCATGCTCCGCCTGAGACAAGAGATCGGCGGCGACATAGGCCGGTTCGGCGGTGTCGTCCGCCAGCACGACGATCTCGCTCGGACCGGCGATGCTGTCGATATCGACGGCGCCGTACACCTCGCGCTTGGCCAGCGCGACGTAAATATTGCCCGGTCCGCAAATTTTATCGACCGGTTCGATCGACTCCGTGCCGAACGCCAGCGCGGCTACCGCCTGGGCGCCTCCGACACGGTATATTTCATTCACGCCGGCCTCCGCGGCGGCGACCAGAATATAAGGGTCGATCCCTTCCCTCCCGCCTGTTGCCGGCGGCGTCACCATAACGATCTCCGGCACGCCGGCGATCTGGGCGGGGATCACGTTCATCAGCACGGAAGAAGGATAGGATGCCTTGCCCCCGGGAACATACACGCCCACGCGCTGGAGCGGCCGGATGATCTGGCCGAGAATCGTGCCGTCGGGCTGCAGGTCCATCCAGGAGTTCCGCTTTTGTCTGGCATGGAATGCGCGGATGTTCTCCGCTGCGGCCCGAATCGCCGCCACAAACGATTCTTCAACATGCTTGTAAGCAGCCTGCAGCTCTTCCTGGGTAACCCGGACATTGTCACGGTCCAGCCGGGCTCCGTCGAATTTTTCCGTATATCGGAAGAGGGCGGCATCGCCCTCCTGTTTGATATCGGCCACAATTTGCTTAACGGCCTTGTTCTGCTCAGGGGTACCGTAATCGACGTCCCGCTGCAGCTTGAAATCCCTGCTGGATTGCACCTTCACTGCTCTTCCTCCTTATATATCACCGGATCGCCCCTGGGCCATCCGCTATGCGCCTCCGGCTTTCTTACGTTTCATGAAAAATGTAACGAGGCGGAAGTCCCTCACAGCTTCTTGTCCGGTTCGTAATCTCTGCGTCCGGCTGCCGAGATGCTTCTAGCGTCCATGAATAACATGCGCCGGGGCAGCATACGCATTACGCAATTACTGGGTCGGCTGGGCGATAACGGCCTGAAGCCGGTCGCACAAATGCTGGATTTCCGCATTTTTCATCCGGTAACTGACCCGATTGGCCACAAGCCGGCTCGTAATCCCGAAAATGCTCTGCATTTCAACGAGTCCATTCTCGCGCAGCGTCTGTCCCGTCTCCACCATATCGACGATTCTTTCGGCAAGTCCGATCAGCGGCGCCAGCTCGATGGAGCCGTTCAGCTTGATGACCTCCACCTGCTGGCCCTGCTCCCGGAAATACCGGGAAGCGACATTCGGATATTTGGTCGCCACGCGCTGATGAATACCCGGCTCCCAGTTCGGCAGGCCGATGATCGACATCCGGCAGCGGGCGATGCCGAGGTCCAGCAGCTCGTACACATCCCGGTTCTCCTCGAGCAGCACATCCTTGCCTACGATTCCGATATCCGCCGCTCCATATTCCACATAGGTGGGCACGTCCACCGGCTTGGCCAAAATAAACTCCATTCCCGCCTCAGGAAGCGGAATGACCAGCTTGCGCGAAGCCTCGCCCTCGGGAGGAATCGGCAGTCCCGCGGAACGGAACAGCTCCGCCGCCTTGTTATAAATGCGGCCCTTCGGCATAGCCACCTTCAGTATCTGCGCCATTAGCTTATGTCCGCCTTTCTGTTCCTATAATTAATATTCTTTATAATATCCGTTGCACCTTTGGACAAATTGTCTTTAGCTGCGCTCCTTAACAAATGAAACGAACGTATAAATATCCCTGTAACGCTTGCCGCCCGCCTCGATAGCGGAATCGGCCGTTGTCAGTTCTCCGGGATTCGACACCAGCTTCGTTATCACAACATGCCCTTCGGAGCGCAGCCGCGCCGACTCCTGCAATCCTTCTCTGCGCTGCTGCGCATCGTACTGGACGAGAGTCGGCAGCTCATACCCATTCTCCGCTCCCCGGACACCATCCAGAATGCGGTTCGTCTTAAGCGAGAAACCCGTCGAAGGAACGGACCGGCCGAACTGCTGCAGCAGATTGTCGTAACGTCCGCCGCTGCAGACCGGAAATCCGAGTTCGGCGGCATAGCCTTCGAACGTCATGCCCGTATAATAGGTGAAATCCCCGACCATGGTCAGATCGATCAGCACATGCCGGGACACTCCATACGCCTCAAGCACCTCCCACACCTTGCACAGATGCTCAATAGAAGCACGGGCGAGCGGATGCCGGCTGAGCCCCAGCGCCTGGCCGCAGATTTCCTTGCCGCCGCGCAGCCGAAGCAGTGCATCCATCTCTTCCTTTTGCGATTCTGTCAAGTTCAGCCGGCCGAGCGCGTCACGGAAAGCAACATAATCGCGGTCCAGCAGATGGCTTTTGAGATCCTCCTGCACCTCCGGCAGTCCCGGTGCCACTTCCTGGAACAAACCGTTTAGGAAGCCGACATGGCCCATGGCGATCTTGAAAGTCTGCACTCCCGCGGCCTTCAGCGATTCGATGGCCAGAGCCACGACCTCCGCGTCTGCTTCAGGGGAATCATCGCCCACCAGTTCGACGCCGGTCTGATAAAATTCGGCCTCGCGTCCGGCCTCTTCCTCAATCGCCCGGAATACATTGGCATGATAAGACAAACGAAGCGGCAGCGGCTCGTCCTTGAGCAGCGAGGACACAACGCGGGCCACCGGGGCCGTCATCTCCGAACGCAGCACCAGCGCCTGGCCGCGGTTGTTCAGCAGTTTATACAGCTTCTGGTCCGAGGTTGAACTGGCAACCCCAACCGTATCGTAGTATTCCAGAGTCGGCGTCATAATCTGGCAGTAGCCCCACTGGTTCATGCAGTTCAGCACATCATTCTCGATCTTGCGCAGCTTGCTCACGGCATGCGGGAGGTAATCCCGAAAGCCTGTGGGCTTCTCGAAACCCTTCGGTTTGGACATATTGAAATTCACCTCATCGGTTATTGAAAAATCAGTCAGCTAAATCTGTTAAAGGACATCCCTGTTCTTTACTGTGGTAAAGTGGTAGCAAAGTAAAGCATTTTTGATATCGTACCATGACATGTTATTTTTCGTCAATTCAAGCCTGAAAATTCACTCAATTATACGATCAAGCTCTTTTTCAATGCATCCATTATATCTTTTTTTCGATCAGCATACCTATTTTAATAATAGAGTTCAGTTCCCATAAAAAAATCGGCTATAAAGCGGTATCAG
Organism: Paenibacillus rhizophilus; assembly: GCF_003854965.1. Lineage (GTDB taxonomy): Bacteria > Bacillota > Bacilli > Paenibacillales > Paenibacillaceae > Paenibacillus_AQ > Paenibacillus_AQ rhizophilus. The sequence continues at coordinate 14,282 of NZ_RQPI01000007.1, read as the reverse complement.
CAATCGCTTACAAATTTCTCTTTACAAACATCTGTCGTCGTCGTATGATACAGACATAAGTTGTATACAGGTATACATGTATCAATGAAAACGGTTAAAGAGGTGATTATAAATGAAATTGGGTCTGATCGGACTTGGCAAGATGGGCTACAACCTGACGTTGAATTTATTGAACCACGGGCATGAAGTTATTGTAAGCGATCTCAACCCGGAACCCGGACGCCAGCTTGAGAAGCTTGGAGCCGTAGCGGCCTCCGGCATAGCGGAGCTTACGGCGCAGCTTGCCCGCCCAAGGATCGTTTGGGTCATGGTGCCGGCCGGAGCGCCGGTGGACAGCGTTGTGGATACTCTTTCCGGGCTGCTGGACGAAGGAGACATTGTGATTGAAGGAGGCAACTCCCATTACAAAGACTCCATTGCCAGAGCGGAAAAGCTTAGCGCATGCGGGATTCATTTTTTCGATGCCGGCACTTCAGGCGGAACCGAAGGCGCGGCGCAAGGCGCCTGCTTTATGATTGGAGGCAACCCCGAGATATTCGGCACTGTCGAGCCGCTGTTCCGCGATCTTGCCGTTGATAAAGGGTATTTATATGCGGGACCCAGCGGAAGCGGCCATTTTTTGAAAATGATTCATAACGGTATTGAGTATGGGATGATGCAGGCTATTGCCGAAGGCTTTGAGCTGCTGGAGAAAAGCCCCTTCAATTTCAACTATGAGGATGTTGCCCGCGTATGGTCGAACGGTTCAGTCATTCGGGGATGGCTGATGGAGCTTACCGAAAGCGCTTTTTCCAAGGACCCTAAGCTTTCCGGCATTCGCGGAGTCATGCAGAGTTCCGGAGAGGGCAAGTGGACCGTGCAGACGGCGCTTGACCTTGAAGCCAGCACGCCGGTAATCGCGCTCTCTCTGCTGATGCGCTACCGTTCGCTGGAAGAGAATACGTTCCACGGCAAGGTAGTAGCCGCCCTGCGCAATGAATTTGGCGGCCATGCCGTCGTAAGAGAAGAGTAACGTCCGCGCTTCGGCTGTGCCTGTCAGTTATACTGCTTTTCACATCATAGAACCGGAATGCGGATGTATGCTAGAATCGAAAGAAAGAATGCTCACATCCAGCAAATCATCCGCAGAGGAGTCGTGTGAAATGCAGTATCCTACCGCCTGGCTGCAGGGAGTCTCGCTTGGAGAGTCCATTGCCTGCAAACTCAGGCTGCAAATTATAAATGAAGAGCTGAGGTCCGGCGAGGTACTCTCTGAGAACCGGATTGCCGAGGAATTCGGAACAAGCCGGTCTCCGGTTCGGGAAGCCTTAAAGGAACTGGCCGCGGAGGGCTTGATCCGTCTGGAACGGATGGGAGCGGTTGTTGTCGGCCTAAACCTGGAGAACGTCAAGGAATTATACGATGTGCGTTATTTGATCGAAAGCTTTGCCCAGACGAGACTTGCGGGAGCCCCGCAGGATGCGCTGATCCTTCAGCTTGAGCAGACGATCGACCGCATGAAGCTGGCCGTCAAATATAACGATTATGTGGAATTCGCCTATCAGGATTTTTCCTTTCACGAGGCGATTGTCGTTAAGGCCAACCACACCCGGATTCTTCACCTGTGGAACAGCATCCGCCAGATTGTCATGACCGTCATTCTGGTAACTACCGAAAAGAGCTTTGCCGAAGGCGAAGAGCGCATGAACTGGATTGCCGACAAGCACCGGAGCATTGTGGAAGGACTGAGGTCGCATGATGCGGAGAACATCCGCAAGGTCGTGCAGACGTATTTTGCCGATTCGATGCTGACACTGGGACATACGCTCCCATAAAGTCCAAAATTAATGTCATGATTGTGTAAAAAATTTCTTCGTCTTTTCTTGTCGACAAGTATGCAACAAGAAAAGACAGACCATTATGAAAACGCTACAAAAATAGTAAAGCCTTTTCATCGTTTTATTCTTAGTGATTTGCTCATTATAAGGAGGACTATCATGAACAGTTTGTTCGGTCTCAGCCACAATGCAACCCTGTTGGTCTGTACATTGGTTGTCATAGCTTTTCTGGTTACTCTGATCGCCAAATATAAATGGAATCCGTTCGTCACCCTGCTTCTTTCCGCTCTGTCCTTGGGTCTTCTGGCCGGTATGAAATATCAGGATCTGATCAAATCGGTCACCGGTGGTCTTGGCGGCACTCTGGGTACGATTGCCATCGTTATCGGCCTTGGCACCATGCTGGGGAAAATGATGGCCGAATCCGGCGGCGCCGAGCGCATCGCCACTACTCTTGTAGACCGGTTTGGGGAAAAACGGGTTCACTGGGCCATGATGCTCGTCGGTTTTGTCGTTGGGATTCCCGTATTTTTCGAAGTCGGCTTAATCCTGCTTATCCCGGTTGTCTTCATGGTTGCACGCAAAACAAAAATGTCGCTGCTGCAAATCGGCATTCCGGTGCTGGCTGGTCTGTCGACCGTACACGGGCTTGTTCCGCCGCATCCGGCGCCCATGATTGCCATTGACGCTTACGGCGCGAATTTGGGTAAAACGATTCTGTATTCGATTATTGTCGGACTGCCGACCGCCATTATCGCCGGACCGTTGTTCGGTAAATTTATCGGTAAACGCATTCTGGTTCAACCTCCGGAGAAGCTGGCCGAACAGTTTGCTTCCACTAGCGTTAAGGAGCTGCCAGGCTTCGGCATTACGCTCCTGACCATTCTGATGCCTGTTATTTTGATGCTGATCGGCTCTATTGCCGACATCCTCGATCCGGAAGCGGTAAACGCATTTACTCCGTTCGCCAAGTTTATCGGCCATGAAGTTATCGCCCTGCTTATTTCGGCCGTATTCTCCTTCTTCTCGCTCGGCTTTGCCCGGGGCTTTAAGAAAGAGGACATCTCCCGCTTCACAAGCGAATGTCTTGCGCCGACCGCTTCGATTATTCTGATTATCGGCGGCGGCGGAGCATTCAAGCAGGTGCTGATTGACAGCGGCGTCGGCGGAGCCATTGCTTCGCTCGCAACGCAGACCCATGTCAATCTGATCTTCTTCGGCTGGCTTGTCGCCGCGTTGATCCGCGTTGCTACCGGTTCCGCAACCGTTGCGATGACGACGGCGGCCGGCATCGTGGCGCCCGTTCTTGCCGTAAGCTCCGGCGCTCCCATCGAGCTGGTCGTTCTGGCAACCGGCGCCGGCTCGCTCATCCTCTCGCATGTCAATGACGCCGGCTTCTGGATGATCAAAGAATTCTTCGGCATGTCCGTCGTCCAGACCTTGAAGAGCTGGACGGTCATGGAAACGCTCTTGTCTGTCATTGGCCTTATCTTCATCTTGATTTTGAGTGTCTTTGTATAATTCAATAGTAGATAATATGCGACGGGGCGGCTGAGACATCAGTCCTGCCCCTTTCGCAGCATTTTCAGAAAGAAGGTCTGAGTTATGAATACCCAATATATGATTGGCGTCGATATCGGAACTACGAGCACCAAGTCCGTGCTGTTTGCGGAGAATGGAAGCATCTTGACCAAGGCGGATCAGGGCTATCCGCTTCTTACCCCCTCGCCTTCCATCGCCGAGCAGGACCCGGAGCAAATCTTCCGGGCCGTCGTCTATACGATTTCGGCGGTGATGCAAAAAAGCGGGATAGAGGCAAAGGATGTCCTGTTCGTCTCGTTCAGCTCCGCCATGCACAGCGTCATTGCCGTTGACAAGGACGGCCATCCTTTAACGAAGTGTATTACGTGGGCCGACAACCGCAGCGCCGGCCAGACTCTGCGCCTGAAGCATGAGCTCGGCGGACATGAGCTCTATCTGCGCACAGGCACGCCGATCCACCCCATGTCGCCGATTACGAAGCTGATGTGGCTGCGCGAGGAGCAGCCTGCGCTGTTCAAAGAAGCTTCCAAATTCATTTCGATCAAAGAATATGTCTTTGCGAAGCTGTTCGGAGAGTACATTGTCGACCATTCCATCGCCTCCGCCACCGGCATGCTGAATCTGGAGCGGCTGGAATGGGACAAGGAAGCGCTGAATATTGCAGGCATTGATGAAAGCCGGCTGTCCCGCCTTGTGCCGACAACTTATGCCGCCCGCGGGCTGCTGCCGGAAGCGGCCAAAGAAATCGGACTGCTGCCGGACACTCCCTTTGTCGTCGGCGCAAGCGACGGCGTTCTCTCCAATCTCGGCGTAGGCGCCATCGAGCCGGGCGTCGTCGCCGCCACCATCGGTACGAGCGGAGCAATCCGCACGCTGGCCGACCGGCCGGTGGTTGATCCGAAAGGACGGATCTTCTGCTACGCCCTGACTGAGAAGCATTGGGCCATCGGCGGACCGGTCAATAACGGCGGAATGCTCTTCCGCTGGGTTAGGGACGAATTTGCCGCATCCGAGGTGGAGACGGCCAAGCGGCTTGGCATCGATCCGTACGATGTGCTTACCCGGATTGCCGAACATGTGCCGGCGGGAAGCGAGGGCCTGCTGTTTCATCCTTATCTGACAGGCGAGCGCGCTCCGCTTTGGAACTCCGATGCCAGAGGCTCCTTTTTCGGACTTACCATGAACCACCGCAAAGAGCATATGATCCGCTCCGTGCTGGAAGGTGTCATCTTCAATCTGTACACCGTCATGCTGGCGGTGGAGGAGCAGATGGGACGCCCGCAGCGGATTATGGCAACCGGCGGTTTTGCCCGCTCCGCCCTGTGGCGGCAGATGATGGCGGATATTTTCGACCAGGAGGTTGTTGTGCCGGAGAGCTTCGAGAGCTCCTGCCTGGGAGCAGTCGTACTCGGACTGTACGCGACCGGGCGAATCGATTCCCTGAACGCCGTATTTGGCATGATCGGCACTACGCATCGCCATATGCCTATCAAGGCCAACGCAAACGTATATAAGCAGCTGCTGCCTATCTTTATCTCGCTGTTCCGCAGCTTGGAGAGCCAATATGAGGCAATATCCAAATTCCAGCGCGAGCAGGCCGGGGAATAGTCATTATACTTAATAAATTCCAATTAAAAAGGGTGTTTCCGTCATTCAACATGATCAGGAACACCCTTTTTTCTTCGTTTATCCTATCTAAATCCGCTCTCATGATACTCCTGCCGAATCTTCTGCGGCTGCCTTACCGAACCCCGCGGCACCGAGCCGAACAGAATCCACGCTGGCTGGATGTACCGGAAAGCAAGCGCCACAATGATCCAGGAAAGAAGGAGCGCGGCAAGCCAGCCGCCGGCAATGGCCAACGCATAGGCAAGATAGCCGCCGTGAAAATCAATCTTCCGGTAGAAAAAGAGCACGGCCGGATGAACCAGATAAATGCCGAACGAACAGGCCCCGGCCGAAATTAACAGTCTGGACCACAGCCGCTGGCCCGCGCCGTACAACAAGAAGGAAAGCTGAAACAGCACCAGACAGGACAGCAGCGCGTGAGCATTCGCAGCCCCTTCGAACCAAAAGCTGTTGATGACCGTTTTTTGCGTATAATTGCGGTTCCACAGCTCTACATGAACGGTTCCTGCAACAATCCAGACCACCCACAGCACCGCCCACAGCAGCCAGCGCCCCGCCGGTCTCTTATCATCCCCAGGAATCAGCCAAGGCTTAAGGGACGAATAAAACACCGCTATGGCCGCGCCCAGCAAAAAATAGGAGAAGTACGTAATCGCAAGACTGCCCTTCGGCACCTGCCAATAGCCGTGGTTGACCATATACTTATTGAGCACCACGAACCCCCACTGAAGCGCAAGACCGATGAACGGCGCCCAGGCGGCCAGACGGCGGCTTTTTTGCAGACACCACAGCAGCAGCGGAAACAGCACATAGAACTGGATAATGATAATAACGTAGTACAAGTGCGTATAAGCCGTTCCGGTCAGCACATATTTGGCCATCTTGGCTGCCATCTCCTGTGGAGGCATGCTCCACTGATTGCCTGCATAGAGCTTGAGTACAAAATAAAGCACTGAGAATACGATATAAGGCACGAGAATATAGATCAGCCTTCGGCTGTAGAATTTGCCCAGCGTCTTGCCGGTTAGCGGCCGGTCGATATAGTTGTAGAACAGCACAAAACCGCTTAAAAATACAAAAGAAGGCACCGCAAACTGGCTGAATTTATTGATGAACAAAAACGGGTAAAATAACGGCGTATTCAGCGTTTCCGCGAGTGTCCGCGAAGTCGCGTGGATCCCAATCACGGCAAAGATGGAGATTGCCCGAAAAATATCCAACTGCGGGATACGTTCTTTTTGTCCCATGTTCACCTCCTGTAGTAATCGCGATTGCCGCTGAAAAGTCCAACTGGAGAAGCCACGATATTGTTGCAGCGTTCATCCCTGAAATGTACTTTTGCTGCCTTCAGAGGTCGCCACAGGCCCTCAAGAGACAAACTTTATCGGTTTCCCTTTAAGTCCTGCAGCGGATTTCCGCCGACAAAAGCTCCCGCTGGCACATCCCTATGCACAACCGAGCCTGCAGCCACAATGGCCCCGTCACCGATCGTTACGCCGGGAAGAATTGTCGTATTGGCGCCGATGAGCACGTTCTCCCCGATCACAACCTCGCCCAGACGGTACTCCCGGATCAGATATTCATGCGCCAAGATGGTCGTATTATACCCGATGATCGAATTTTCACCAACCGTGATTAGCTCCGGAAAGAACACATCCACCATCGCCATCAGCCCGAAAGCTGTATGTTTCCCCACTTTCATGCCGAGCACTCGGCGATATATCCAGTTTTTGACCGGAAGAATGGGACAATAGCGGGCAATCTGGATGAAAATAAAATTTTTTACGCCTTTCCAAGGACTAACCGTACGGTAAATGTGCCAAAGCGAGTTATTTCCTTCAACCGGATAACGTGTTACCTTCCTGCTCACAGCCCGGCCGTTCCCTCACCTACAATTTCGTATAGGTCGGTCATGTCCCGGAGAATATAATCAGGCTCATACTTGCGGAGCGTATCCTCGCCCTTCAGCGACCACGCCACCCCGGCGGCCCGTACGCCGGCAGCTTTTGCCGACTGGATATCGACTCCGCTGTCACCTACCATCAGCACTTTCTCCGGGCTTAAGCCCAGATTGTTAACCCCCGTCAACACCGGTTCCGGATGTGGCTTCAGATTCGTAACGTCGTCGAGGGTCACAACCGTATCCATGTATTGCAGCAAATCGAACATCTCCAGCGCCCGGATCGTCGTGGGGCGGATTTTGGTCGTAACGACCCCGAGCTTGATGCCCCGGCTTCGCAGTCCTTCCAGCGTTTCGTTCACTTTTGGAAAAGACCGGATCAGCTCGTCATGATGCTCAGTTTGAAAAAGGCGGTAGGAAGCCTCCAGAGGGGCGACATCCTGGAGATTGGTGAAAGCTCTTAATTGGTCCGTAAGACTGGTTCCCATATGGGGAATCATCTGCTCCCGGGTAATCGCAGGCTGTGCATGAAATTCCAGTGCGTGCATAAACGAACTGATAATCAGCTCATTCGTATTGACGATCGTGCCGTCCAAATCAAATAAAATACCTTCAATCATAGATTACTGCTCCTTTTTTTCCTCTTCCAAAGGCGGATGGTTTGGGACGGACGGAGGGGTTGAAGCGTTCTGCTCCGGTTTCCCCTCCTGTTCCATCAGTACAGGATCGGCGGCTTGTGGCTTGGTGGACACAATCGGGTCCGAGTAATGAGCCTTGGCCGCTCCCGTCGTTCGGCGAATAACGATAAGCAAGATGGCCGCGATAATAATAAGCAGGGCCAGCAGTTGAGAGGTCCGGATATTTCCGTAGTTCGGGTCGAGATATCCCTGTTCGAAGCCCAGGCCCGTCATCGGGCTCCACAGGCCATTAATCAACGAGGCCAGAGCATCGCTGCCTTTAAAAGCGAGGCTGTCGGTCCGCAGCCCTTCAATAAAGAACCGTCCGATCGAATACCAGATGAAATACGACAGAAACAATTCTCCCGCACGCATAAACCGCTGTCTGCGCAGCACCATGAGCAGCACTATGCCGACCAGGCTCCACAGCGATTCATACAAAAAGGTCGGATGATGGTACGCCAGATCTTTTTCTATGTACATTTGATTCACAATAAAGTCCGGCAAATGCAGACTGTTCCGCAAAAAAGTCTCATGAACCGGACCGCCATAGGCTTCCTGGTTCACAAAGTTCCCCCATCGGCCAATCATTTGTCCAGCCAGCAGCCCGGGGGCGCAAATATCAGCGATCCGCCAAAAAGGATAACCTTTATAACGGAAGTAAATAATAGCGCAAATAATAGCCCCAATGAGCGCGCCGTAGATGGCGATTCCACCGTTCCATATTTTAAATACATCCACAAAGTTGTTCTTATATTCATCCCAAGTGAAAGCTACGTAATAAATACGCGCACCGATAATCGCCGAAGGGACACCCAGAAGCAGCATATCCATAAAAAATTCCTGCGGTATGCCGAATCTTCTTCCCTCCCGGATCACAAGGAACAGGCCGGTCAAAGCACCAAGTCCCAGAATCAGGCCATACCAATGCACCTTTAAAGCGCCGATTGAAAAGGCAATCGGATCTAGCGCCAGTGGAAACATTCACTCGCCCTCCTAGTCCAGGTCGTCCATATCTTCCGATATGGTTGCAGTAAGCTTGTGGGTGAATTGCAGTGCGGCATTGAAGCCCATTTGCTTCAAGCGGTAATTCATCGCCGCCACTTCGATAATAACGGCAAGGTTCCGTCCCGGACGCACCGGAATGGTCACCAGCGGCACATCGGTGTCGATTATGCGCGTCGTCTCCTCGTCCAGTCCGAGCCTGTCATATTGCTTGTCCTGCTGCCAGGCCTCCAGCTTGACGACCAAGGTAATCCGCTTATGGTTGCGTATTGCTCCAGCGCCGAACAACGTCATAACGTTGATAATGCCAACGCCGCGGATTTCCAGCAGATGCCGAATCAGCTCCGGCGCGGTCCCGTGCAGCTGGTTGTCCGAAGTTTGCCGGATTTCAACGGCATCGTCGGCAATCAGCCGATGTCCGCGTTTGACCAGCTCCAGCGCCGTCTCGCTCTTGCCGATGCCGCTGCTGCCGGTAATCAGCATGCCGACGCCATATACGTCGCAGAGCACACCGTGAATGGTCGCGGTCGGAGCCAGTCTGCCCTCCAGAAAGCTGGTCAAGCGGCTGGAAAAAATCGTTGTCGCCATCGAGCTGCGCAATACGGGCAGCCCTTTCTCATTGCTGACATCAAGCAGTTCCTGCGGCACATCCAGTCCGCGTGTAATAACGATACAGGGGGTCTGATCGTCACAAATGCCGCGAATCCGGCTGATCCGTTCCTCGGCAGGAAGCATTGAGAAGAAGGCCAACTCCGTCTTGCCCATCAGTTGAACCCGGTCTTCAGGATAATATTCGAAATATCCGGCCATTTCGAGACCGGGGCGGTTCAGGTCGTCGACCGTAATCAGCCTTTTCAGGCCTTCTTGTCCGGAAATGACTTCCAGTTGAAAATGCTGTACCAATTCCGATACTTTTACCTTCTTGGCCATATCTGTTTCTTCCTTTCGTCGCCTGCGGTTCTTTCCCAGCTTGCCCTGCTTCCCTTGACCGGCAGCGGCTGTATAATCCTTCCTTCCGGCAGGTAATTCTCCTGCTATCTTAAAGGATAACGGATGCGAATGCAATCATTATACCGGGTTGGACGGTTATGCAGACAGAGTCTTTTTGACAAAATAATCGGTATAGGGATGACCTGTGCTTTATTGAAGATTTGGAGAGGAGACGGAGATGGCAGCATATAAATTCTCCTTAAGAAAGACGCTTGCCGAATCTCTTCATTAATATAAAAAGCCGCCCCGGAGGGCGGCTTCCCAAAAGAGTCTGAACCTGGCGCTTATCCCAGGAAAATGTTCAGCTCCGATTGTTTGTCAAACAAATGCACTTTGTTCATATCAATAGCGAGTTTCGGCTTGTTGCCTTCGCGGGTAGTCGAACGTCCGTCGACGCGGGCGATGATGGAGTCTTTGCCAATGCCGCTCAGGTACAACAGCATTTCATGACCCAGGTTCTCGGTTACTTCTACCAGTGCGGTAAAGACCGTATTCGGCGAAGCTTCCAGGAATACCGGCTCTTCGTGGATGTCTTCCGGACGAACGCCCATGATGACTTCCTTGCCGATGTAGCCTTTGCTGCGGAGCAGCTGAGCTTTGCCGCCAGGAACTTCGACATCCAGGTTGTCTGCGCGGAAACGTACGGAACCGTTAACTTCGGACAAGGTACCCGAAACAAAGTTCATCGTCGGGGAACCGATAAATCCGGCCACGAACAGGTTCTGCGGATGGTTGTACAGTTCTTCAGGAGAAGCGGCCTGTTGGATAATGCCATCCTGCATAACAACGATGCGGTCTCCCATCGTCATGGCTTCCGTTTGGTCATGTGTTACGTAAATGCAAGTGGTCTCAAGACGTTTAACCAGCTTCGTGATCTCGGCGCGCATTTGTCCACGCAGCTTAGCGTCGAGGTTAGAAAGCGGTTCGTCCATCAGGAACACTTGAGGATCGCGGACGATCGCACGGCCCAGAGCGACACGTTGACGTTGACCGCCGGAAAGCGCCTTCGGTTTGCGTTCCAGCAGGTGCTCGATATCAAGAATTTTTGCGGCTTCGCGCACTTTTCTGTCGATCTCGTCTTTTTTCACCTTGCGTAGCTTCAGACCAAACGCCATGTTTTGGTACACGCTCATATGAGGATACAAGGCGTAGGATTGGAACACCATCGCGATGTCGCGGTCTTTAGGAGCTACGTCGTTGACAACGCGTTCGCCGATAAACAGCTTGCCTTCGGAGATTTCCTCCAGCCCTGCGATCATCCGCAAAGTAGTGGATTTACCGCAGCCGGAAGGTCCGACCAGTACGAGGAACTCCTTATCTTTAATGTCAAGATTGACGTCAATTACCGTTGCTTTATCGGAACCTGGATATTTTTTGAATACATGCTCTAAACGTACGCCTGCCATTTGAATTTCCCCCTCGGATAAGTGATAGAGTTCGGAAATAATTCCTGTACTTATCTTAACCCAGAGCAACCGGGCTGGCTATTTGTAACGTTCACAAAAATCCTATTTCCTTTTCGTTACTTTATACAATAGCATGGTAAGTTTTACAATCGCCGCGTCGCCGAAGCTCCGTACGTCCGCGCCCGTCTCCTGTTTGATCTTATCCAGACGATAGAGCAGAGTATTGCGGTGAATGTATAATTTCTTCGCCGTTTCGCTAACATTGCAATCCATTTGAAAAAAAGTTTCCAGCGTTATCAGCATCTCCTTGTCGGCCAGCACGGACGTATAGTCGCCAAACTGTCCAAGCAGCTGCCGCCGCCGCCCGTCGGGAATGCTGTTGACCAGCCTTTCCAATCGAAGGGCCCAAGGCAAATGAATATATTCTCCCACCTGAAAAATACGCCCGAGGCTGATCGTTTCCCTCAGCAGCGTGCTCACTCCCGCTAAGCCTTTGAGAGGAATAATCGAGGAGGAAACGCTCACATGAAATACACCGACCCACTCGGAGGCAATCAATTCGTGAAGGCCCATACAGGCCTGTGCCAAAAGCTCCTCATCGTCGCTCTCCTCTTGCTCTTCCTTCTCCTCCGTGCCTGTGAGCAGATCTTTACGGGCCAATATCAGCCATTCCTTCGCCTGCAAGGGGATGAGCAGCGTCGTATTATCGAAATAGCTCCGGATTAACTTTAACAGTGAACGGTAGGCAATATCAGAGCTATGCGTATTTTCTCCGACCAGTAGGAAAGGAACCATATCGATGAACAGGCGGCTCTTTAAAGCAACTTCGTCAGAAATTTCACCGTCGTCATAATTCTGCTCGAGCTGTGTGTTTAGCCATGCGCCAAGCTGCCGTGCCTCCGCTTCTCCTTCTTCCTTAAAGCCCGAAGCCCTGAGCGCGGCGGCATAATTCTCGGCGGCAAACTGCGCCAGCTGCAGCTCCATCTCGGAAAGGCCTTCCGTCTCGATCCACAGGGCGGTAATCCGGCCCTCGCTCTCATAAAGGGGTATCCAAACGTTTCCTTCAAATAATACCGACCGCTCTACCGCCTCAGATCCCATGTCAAAAAGGGAAGCCGATTTCTGCCTCCCGAATTGCTTGATCCCCGTTTTTTTTCCGGTGAGCTGCTCCATTTTTTGCCGCAACGTCTCAGTGTCCATTGTCAACATACTCCACCACTTTTGCTCTTTTTGCCTATTTTATCATGCTTTTGTATGTTCTTGTAGTCAGCTTAAGTGCAGCGGAACGGTTTGCTTCATTTTCTGAAGCGTTTTATGAATCCAGATAGCCGCAATCGCTCCATCTCCCATAGCAACCGTCGCCTGTTCCGCATGAACAGCCACATCCCCCGCTGCCCATACGCCCTCCACGTTCGTCATCAAAGATCGACGGTTAGCCTCGATATGACGGTTCTTGTGCAATTCCACGCCCAACTGCTCCGCCAGCTCCGAATGCACTGAATTGCCACCCATTGCGATAAATCCACGCTCTGCGGACACCGTTCTTCCATTTTCCAGCGTCACACCTCTAATCATCCCGTCCTCGCCGCTCTCCAACCGCGCAATCGCTTCTTCTATATAAATAATTCCTTGCGCCTCAAGATGGTCCCGCTGCTTGGGGGACAACGCATTTTTCTCATGATTGATGTAGGTGAGATGCGGAGTGCGTTGCCGTAAAATAAACGCCATATTCAACCCGGATATGCCCGAACCTATAAGCACCGTTGACCGATCCTGTATTTCATAGCCGTCGCAATCCGGGCATACATATACGGAACGGCCAAGCGTCTCGCGAAGACCTGGCAACTCCGGAAAACGATCCATAATCCCCGTCGCCAGCAGCAGCGTCTTGGCCGTATATTTCGTCCCCCCGCTTCCTTCCAGATAAAAAAGTCCAGCCCTCTTTGAGGCTCTCAGCACCTTATCGGAAACGAACTCAACACCCGCTCTAGCTGCCTGCAGCTTCCCCCTTGCTCGCAGCTCTTCTCCTGAAATCCCGTCCGGCCATCCCAATATATTATGGTAACTGCGGCACAGCGACGATCGGCCCTGCGCTGCGTCAATGACAAGCACCTGATGAGCAGAATAACGGCCCAGCTGAATGGCAGCCTGAAGACCGGCGATTCCACCCCCAATGATAATCGTATCGTACGTCATATGGCTTCTCCCTCTTTATCTAAGGTTATAACCTTATATTTAAACACAACCCTAATTTTTAAACTTACCAATTGCCCATAGCTTTCAAAAATAATGTGCAAAAAACAAAAAAAGCCATCACCGAAAGGTGATGACTTCTTAAACAGGATGAGCCATGAAGGATTCGAACCTTCGACACCCTGATTAAAAGTCAGGTGCTCTACCAACTGAGCTAATGGCTCAAAAATACTGGTGGAGGCTGATGGATTCGAACCACCGAACTCGTCAGAGAACAGATTTACAGTCTGCTGCGTTTGGCCACTTCGCTAAGCCTCCATGAAAGTGGCTCGGGACGGAATCGAACCGCCGACACGAGGATTTTCAGTCCTCTGCTCTACCGACTGAGCTACCGAGCCATAAATTGACATAAAAATGGCGGAACCGACGGGATTCGAACCCGCGATCTCCTGCGTGACAGGCAGGCATGTTAGGCCTCTACACCACGGTTCCGCGTTTGTGACAATGGTGCCGGCGAGAGGACTTGAACCCCCAACCTACTGATTACAAGTCAGTTGCTCTACCAATTGAGCTACACCGGCAAGATGTCATATGTCAATATTAAATTGTCAAATGGTGGAGGCTGAGGGGATCGAACCCCCGACCCTCTGCTTGTAAGGCAGATGCTCTCCCAGCTGAGCTAAGCCTCCGTATGTATGGTAGCGGCGGAGGGGATCGAACCCCCGACCTCACGGGTATGAACCGTACGCTCTAGCCAGCTGAGCTACACCGCCATACTATAATGATGAATTTGAAATGGCGGAGAGAGAGGGATTCGAACCCTCGCACCGCTTACGCAGTCTAACCCCTTAGCAGAGGGTCCCCTTATAGCCACTTGGGTATCTCTCCAAACAAATCCTCACGCTTCTATTGCAGAACCGTTAAAGATGGGTCTTTCAAATTCATTCAGGCTTGATCGCCTGAAAACTGGAACCGAAACGAAACTTGCGTTTATTCTTGGATAAGCCCTCGACCGATTAGTATTGGTCAGCTCCATGCATTGCTGCACTTCCACCTCCAACCTATCTACCTCGTCGTCTTCAAGGGGTCTTACTAATTGGGAAATCTCATCTTGAGGGGGGCT
>NZ_RQPI01000006.1 GCF_003854965.1 Paenibacillus rhizophilus | reverse complement strand
ACTTCCCTACTCAGTACGAGCGTCTACGTCAATTGCACTTAAACGGTTGAACCGCCGTATACCGAACGGTACGTACGGTGGTGTGAGAGGTCGGCTACTCAACTAATGGGTAGCCTCCTACTCGATTATGAAGCCTGCTCTATATTCCGTAGTTATTCCTTCGCCTTGGACTTATTGTCTGCCCAGGCATTATTCCCGAATATTTTATAAAGACGAAGCAGAAAATAATGAATTTTATGATGAAGAGGGTCTGCTATGATTGCAATGTAAGGGTATTCAATAACAGAAAGGGGAGAACAGTATTGAAAAAGAAAACAAAATTGGCTATAAGCGCAATGCTCATTACCGGTCTGCTGGCCGGATGTGGAAATAGCGGAGGAGGCAACAGCTCGGCGGAGGGGAATTCTTCCGGGACAAAAAGCGAGAAGGTAACGCTTACCTTCTGGAGAAACTCCGGCAACGATTCCGAGAACTCGGCGTACGATAAATTGGTGGCATCCTTTAATGAGAGCCATCCTGACATCAAAGTGGAGATGAGCCCGATCCCGTATGCGGATTACGATACAAAGCTTAGAACGTCCATCGCTTCGGGCAACCCGCCGGATATTATGGCGATCGATGCGCCGAACATGGCTTCCTATGCGCAGGCGGGCGCTCTACAGCCGCTGACGGAATACTTTAAAAAGGATGGCAATCTGGAAGATATTCCGGAGTCCACCATCAAAACGTATACTTACAAGAACGAGATTTACATGGCGCCGCTGACCGAATCATCGATCGCCTTGTTCTACAACAAGAAGATGTTCGAAGCAAAGGGCATTCCGCTTCCTTCCAAAAATCCGGATGAGCCGATTACCTGGGATCAAGTGCTTGAAGCGGCCCAAAAGCTGAACAATCCGGATGGCGGTGTCTACGGCATCGACCCTGCTCAAGGCTTCGGCAACGCGGGCGGAACGGCTTACTTCAAATACCCGATCATCTGGCAATTCGGCGGCGATATCATGAGCCCGGACGGAACGACCTCCAAAGGCTATCTGGATAAGCCGGAAACGAAAAAAGCGCTGCAATTCTTCTCGGATCTGTATAACAAGTCCAAGGTATCCTCTCTGGAATACCCGCCGGACCCGTTCCCTAACAATCAGCTTGCTATGACAATCGACGGGTCTTGGTCGCTGGGCAACTATGCCGAGAAGTTCCCGAACTTCAAGCTGGGCGTCGATTACGACATCGCCCCGCTGCCTAAAGAAACGCAGCAGGCCGTTGCGAACGGAAGCTGGTCGCTGGCCGTCTCCGCGAAGAGCAAGAACCCCGAGGCCGCTTGGCAGTTCGTCAACTATGTAACGGGAGCGGAAGGCTCGAAGACTTATTGCTCGATTACCAAAGACATTCCGGCCCGCTATTCGGTAGCCAAGCAATTTCCGGAATTGAACGAATATCCGAAGAACATCTTTGTCGTGCAGAACCAAAAATACGGCAGACCGCGTCCGATTACGCCGATCTTCCCGCAAATGTCTGAAGCAGTTAACAAGATGATTGAGGAAGTGACGATCAGCGGACGGAACGTCGACGCCGCCGTTGCCGATGCCATCACCAAGATCGACAAGGCTTATGCCGATCTGCCGCAAAAATAAACGCCTTCCCGGGATAAGCGGGGGAGCAGTGAATACGATTGAAGAGAGGCGTCCGGAAATCCGGCCGTCTCTTTTCGGACTTCGGAACGGAAAGAAGATGGAGCACATTTCTTTTTGGGTAAAAAGCGTCTATACTGATTAAAGTTTGCCGGCCCGAAAGCGCCAAGCGGGGCCTTTAGATAGGAGCTGTAATGGATGCCGTACTCGCTGCGAAGCCGATTGATGCTGACTTTTTCCATACTGCTGATTATTCCTTTTACTGCGGTAGTCTTCATTCTGAGTAAGGAGTCCGCGAAGCTGATCCAATCTTCCATTGAGACTTCAACGCTTCAGACGATTGACCAGTTCGCTTCCCATGCCGATACACTGCTCATGCAGATCGAAGACACGGGCAAGCAGGTGCTCAGCAGCACGTTCACCCAGCAATGGATTACAACCCGATTAAACAGGGGCAGTTCAACCGGGGAACGATATTTGGCGATGCAGCAGCTGCGGAATTTTTTCTCCTCCTATGCCATCAATAACTCCAACATCATCTCCATTTCCGCGTTTAAGGAAGATGGCGGGGGAATCTGGACGCAGGATCGAAGCTATGAAGGCAGCGAATGGTATAAGCAATACAAGCATATGAATGTCCGCTGGACCGGGGCCCACAGTGATCCCGATCAAAGCGATGCAAGCATGCGCGAGAGCGAAGTGAACAGCCTTATCGTTCCGCTCGTTCAGCTTCAATCGCTGAGCAACATCGGACTTCTCAAGATCAACTACCCGACCAGCCTGCTGCGCGGAGATATTGACAAGATCCGGTTCGGCAGCAGCGGAAGAGCTTTTTTGCTGACCGAGGAAGGAACCAGCGTGCTTGACCAGAACCTAGGGAGCAGCAAGCAGGTTCTCAGCGAGGGATTGGATTATGTGAAGGCGCATTCGGCCGGACTAATCAGCGGAATCATTCCGCTCCGGCAGAAGGATAGGGATTATCTGCTGTTCTACCGAAAGCTGCCGGCGCAGAACTGGATTATTATCGGCGAAGTGCCCGAAGCCGAGCTGTATGCGAAGATCACCCAAATTAAACAGACGCTGCTGCTGGGAAGCCTTGGTCTGCTGGTAGTTGTTATCGCGGTAGCCCTCTGGTTGTCTATCGGGATTACAAGGCCGCTGAGCGCCATGGCGCGGGCGATGAGGCATGTCAAGCACGGGCGGTTCGATCTTGCCCTGCAGCATATGCCCAAGGCCGGGAAACGGCAGAGCGAGGTCAATTATGTCGCCAGCGTATTCGAGCAGATGACCCACCGGCTTAAATATTTGATCGAGACCGAATTCGAGACGGACCTGCGGCGCAAAAATGCCGAATACAAGGCGCTGCTGCTGCAGATCAATCCGCATTTTTATTACAATACGCTGGAGATTATAGGCGGGCTGGCGGCGATGAAGCGGGAGGATCTCGTCATGGACGCGACGGAAGCGCTCGCCAAGATGATGAGATATTCGCTCAGGCTGGACAGCGACCTCGTGAAGGTAAGCGAGGAAATGGGCTATATCCGCGATTATTTGTTCATTTTGCAGCTGCGTCATCAAGACAGTCTGACCGTCTCCATCGACTGCGATCCGCAGACCGAGTCACTAAATATTGCGAAGTTCATTTTGCAGCCGCTGGTGGAGAATGCGGTGAAATACAGTCTGGAAAAAGGAAACATCGCCGAAATTACGCTTACCTCCGAGCTGCGGGACAACTTACTGTGGCTGACGGTCCAGGATAACGGAATCGGCATGTCGGAGGAACTGATCCGCAGCGTGCTTGCGGATACGGAGCTGAGGAGCGGGGTCGGCATATTGAACGATAAAGGAAACAGCATCGGTCTGCGAAATGTGCTCTCCCGCTGCCGTTTATATTATGGCGATCTGTTCGAAGCGAATTTGAAGTCCGAATTGGATGTAGGTACTTCCATTACGCTGAAGCTGCCGCCTGTAAGGAGCTGAATGCAATGTATACGATTATGCTGGTCGATGACGAAAAGGGCATCCGCGACAGCATCAAAGCCAAGATTAACTGGGAGGAAGCCGGTTTTCGGATTGCATATGAAGCATCCGGCGGCGGAGAAGCGCTGCAGCTGCTGGAAGAAGGGCCGCTGCCCCATCTTCTCATCTCCGATATCCGAATGCCGAAAATGAACGGCATCGAGCTCATCACGATCTGTAAGGAACGGTATCCGGGACTGCGCACGGCTGTGCTGTCGGGTTATTCGGACTTCGAATACTTGAAAGCGGCTATCCAGTTGGGCGTTAAAGACTATCTGCTGAAGCCCGTCGCACGCGGCGAACTGACCGAAATGCTAGGCAGAATCGCCACCGACATTCGCGCGGAGCAGGAAAGGCTTCGCGATTCGGAGCTGGAGCGTCATCAGAAGAATGAGCAGCTTCAGATGCTGCAGGAGCATTACTTATTGCAGCTGGTCAAAGACGAATGGTACAGTCTTTCCGCCGTGAAGGAACGGCTGCAGCAGCTGCAGCTCGCCCCTCTGGCTGCGGACGGCTTTAAAGCCCGCTTCGCCGCGGTGGAGATGCGGATTCCGCCGGACAGGCTGGGCGTTACCCGGGAACGCAGGGATCTTATGAATCTGGCCTTCCAAATGCTGTGTAGGGAGACGGCTTCGCGCCGGGATGGCGTCTATCCGTTTCCGGAAATTGCGCATTCCTCCATGATGTATTTTCTAATCGTGATGAAGGACGGGGTGCCGGAGAACAGCGCGGAGAACTTCGTCGCCGAATTAAAACGGAATATCGCCGAATATCTGAATGTGGACAGTGTGGCGGGAATCGGGGAGAAGGCGGAGGGTTGGGACGCCTTGAAGAACGGCTATGCCTCCTGTATGCTGGCCTGGAGCCGGAGCACCGTGCATGAACAAAAAGACAGCGGACAGACCGGGCTGCTGGAGCTGACGAACGCTTTTACGCCCGAGACGGAGCGCAAGCTGGTGCAGGCGATCGAGAACCTCGATATGCCGGCGTTCCGAAGACAACTGCAAGCCGTCTTTTCCGCCGACCGGGATACGCCGGTATTCGCCTTCACCTTTCTGGCGCTCCGGCTGCTGCTGCTGTTCAGTTCGGTGGCGAAGAAGTTCGAGCTGGGCGACTCTTCACTGCAAAAGCATTTATGGAACTGCCAGATGACCATATCGGATTATCAATCCAGGGAAGGCATTATGGGGCAGATCGACGAGCTGGCCGGCCTTGTAATGGAAGAGGTCAAGAAGACACGTTTTTCCAGCGGCCAGCATATCGTGGAGGCGGTCCGTCAATATGTGGAGGAGAACTTCTGTTACGAGCTGAATCTATCCTCCTTGGCGGATATGTTCCACTTGAACGAGACGTATCTCTCGGGCCTGTTCAAGCAGCATGTGGGAGTCACCTTCAGCGATTATGTCACGGGTCTGCGCATCGCAAAAGCCCAGCAGCTCCTGAAGGAGAACGAGCTGAAGCTTACCGATATCGCGATGCTTGTCGGCTACTCCAGCTCCAGTTATTTCAGCACCGTCTTCAAGAAGGCGTGCGGCAAAAGCCCGAAGGAATACAGGGAAGACTATTTGCAGAACGCACGGTGACGCGCTCTTCGCGTTAGCCGACATACTGCCGCTGTCATTTAATCAAAAACCGTACCTTGGCGGGTGAACCGCTTTGGGTGCGGTTTTTTGCTGTCCACAAGCGGGTCAAAAAATTGCAAGTCAATATCCAATGATATTGAAATTTTTAAGCCGGCCGGTCGTCTACAATGATATCACAAGGGAAGAATCTTATATTTTGAACCCAAGGATAGGAGTAGACGGCATGAGCGGAAAAACAAAAAAGCTGTTATGCCTGATGGCTCTGGCGCTAGTTATGGCGGTGTCGGGCTGCGAAAAGGGAGGCCCGTCCAAAGGCGGAGAGGCGGAAGGAGAAAGTACGCCAAATGAAGTGACGCCGGCGCCTTTCACCTTCAGCAAGGACCCGAATTATTACACCGAGCTGTATCGGCCGCAATATCATTTGTCCCCTGAAACGGGCAATATGAGCGACCCGAACGGGATGGTCTTTTTCGAGGGGGAGTATCACCAGTTCTATCAGAACAGCGGACAGTGGGGGCATGCGGTCAGCACGGATCTCATTCATTGGCAGCATCTGCCGGTGGCGCTGCTGCGCGATTCGCTCGGAGAGATTTGGTCGGGCAGCGCGGTGGTGGATTGGAAAGATACTAGCGGTTTTTTTGACGGCAAGCCGGGTCTCGTAGCGATATTCACGCATTTCAAGGGCGGCCAGCAGTCGCAGAGCATCGCCTACAGCGCCGACAAAGGGCGGACGTGGACCAAGTATGAAGGGAATCCCGTCATCCCGAATCCCGGACTTAAGGATTTCAGGGATCCTAAGGTGTTCTGGTATGAACCGTCCAAATCTTGGACGATGGTCGTCTCTGTGGATAACAAAGTCAGGTTCTATTCCTCGCCCGATCTGAAAAAATGGGAAATGACCAGCGAATTCGGAGCGGATCAAGGTTCTCACGCCGCGGTCTGGGAATGTCCGGACCTGTTCGAGCTTCCGGTTGAAGGCACGAAGGATAAGAAGTGGGTGCTGGCCGTGAGCATCGGCAACAATGCGGCTACCAAAGGCTCCACCGCACAGTATTTCGTCGGATCTTTCGACGGCAAGACCTTCACGAATGAAAATGATCCTTCCAAGGTGCTCTGGACCGATTACGGAAAGGATTTCTACGCCGCCGTCTCTTATTCCGACATTCCCGAAAGCGACGGCCGGAGGATTTATACAGGCTGGATGTCCAATTGGCGCTATCCCTTTAATATGCCGACAGACCCCTGGAAGGGCAGTATGTCCGTGCCTCGCGTGCTGACGCTTAAAGAAGTTCCGGGTGAAGGACTGCGGCTTGCGCAGCAGCCGGTCAAGGAACTGGAAGCTCTGCGCGGCAAGCCGGCGGAGATACCGGCACAGGAGCTGAAGCCGGGCTTAAACCCCTTCTCCTCGCTGCTGGGCACATCCTATGAGTTGGATACGGCTTTCATTGTCGGAGACGGGGCGGAATTCAGCATTAAGGTAAGAAAGGGAAGCGGTCAGGAGACGGTCATTTCTTACAACGCCGCATCTTCCACCTTAACGGTCGACCGAACCAAATCGGGGGAGAGTTCGTTCGAGCCGGACTTTGCCGAGAAGGTTGAAGCGCCGCTGAAGCCGGAGAACGGGACCGTCAAGCTGCGCCTCTACGTGGATGAATCCACGCTGGAAGTGTTCTCGGGAGATGGCACCGCGGTAATCTCCAGCATTATTTTCCCGAGCGCCACGAGCAGCGGCCTCGAGCTGGTTCTCTCCAAAGGCAGCGTTAAGCTGGAAAGCGCAACGCTCTATCCGATGAAGTCCGTTTGGCGGGACGAAGCGCCGGATGGTATAACCCCGCTGAGGGTCGTGCTGAACAAGAGCAGCCTGGATGTGCCGGTCGGAGGCAGCGCGCAGGCGATGGCGGCGGTGCTCCCGTATTCCGCGCCACAGAAGCTGGTCTGGGAATCATCCGACGAGACGGTCGCTAAGGTTGTGAGCGACGGAGGAACGTCAGCCGTCATCAAGGGAGTCAAGGAGGGCCAGGCGGAAATCAAGGCGCGTACGCAGGACGGCAAAGTCTTCTCCGTGTTGAGCGCGTTCGTTTACAAGCCGTAGCCTGCCCATGAAAATTGTTTGAGTCAATAAAAATATCCGCCGCACGGGAGCTTCCTTGCAAGCCGGGGGCTGCGTCCCGGAGCGGCGGAAGGATTGGAGATGAGGTAACATATGGCAAGCCCTACAACAACCGCTAAACCCGCGGCAAATATCTTACCGAAAAAGAACCGTAACTCCTTTTTGAGAGGCGAAGAGATGACGGCATGGTGGTTTGTACTTCCTTCGTTCGCCCTCCTGCTTATCTTTGTCTTCTATCCGATGCTGCAGGCGTTCATTATCAGCTTTCAAAATTATAATCTGGTCGGCGGCACCAAAAGTTTTGTCGGACTGGACAACTACAAATCGCTGATGACGGATCATTCTTTCCTTGCCAGCCTCGGGCATTCGTTCTATTTCGCAATCATCGTCATCCCGATTCAGACATGCATTTCGCTCGGTATGGCGCTGCTGATTCAGAAAAAGGTGGTCGCGACCGGACTGTTCCGGACGCTCTACTTCATTCCGGTCGTCATTTCAACGGCGGTGGCCGCGACGGTCTTCAAGCTGATTTACAACAAGGAATATGGCCTGCTGAATAATTTCCTCGAGCTCTTGCATTTGCCGACTACAAACTTCCTGTCCAATCCGGACACGGCGATGAACGGGGTCATTATGCTCGGCATGTGGAAGGCCGTCGGATTTTTCATGATCATTTTTCTCGCGGGGCTGAACAATATTCCCCAGGATTTATACGAAGCGGCTAAAGTCGACGGCGCAAGCAAAATCCAGCAGTTCTTCCGGATTACGCTTCCTATGCTTAACCGCACCACAGCTTTTGTTGTCATCATCACGACGATTGATGCCATCAAGATTTCCGGTCTGGTGTTCGTTCTTACCAACGGGGGGCCCAACGGAGCGACCGAAACCGCAGTCTTCTATATTTATCAAATGGCATTCAAGCAAATGCAAATGGGATACGGAACGGCGGCGGCGTTTATTCTGTTCGCGATCGTGCTCGCCATTTCGCTTGTGCAGATGAGACTGTTCCGGAATCAGGATTACTAGGAGGGATAGCTATGAACCGTTTTGCAAGCTTTGCTAAATATACAATCATGATCATCATCGCCATCGTGTCCATCATTCCGATTATCTGGATGATCTCGGGGGCGTCCCGTCCCTATGCGGAATTGTTCAAATACTCGAACAGCTTTAATATCCATTTGTTCGTGCCGGTGCAGCCGACTCTGCAGAACTTCAAAGATGTCATCTTTAACGAGCGGAATCCGTTCCTCACGTATATCGGCAACACGCTATTCGTCGCTTCCATTGTCACGGTGCTCGTGCTGCTGATCAACTCTATGGCCGCGTTCGCTTTTGCCAAGCTGCGTTTCCGGGGCAAGGCGATCGTATTCGCCCTGTTCATGTCCGCCATGATTATTCCCGGTGAAGTGACATTGGTTCCCAACTATTTGCTCATGCACAATTTCGGTTGGCTTGATTCGTACAAAGCGCTGATTATTCCCTCGATGCTGTCCGTGTTCGGCATTTTCCTGCTCCGGCAGTTCTTCGCCGAGGTTCCGGATGAAATTCTGGAGGCGGCCAAAATCGACGGCGCAACTATGACGCGCACCTTTGCCCGGATTGTACTGCCCGCGGCCGTACCTCCGATGATCACGCTGGGTCTTATGACCTTTCTCGGCAACTGGGACTCCTATTTATGGCCGCTGATCGTCATCAACGACGACAAGAAGCAGATGATCCAGGTCGCCATTGCCGCATTCTCTTCGGCGGAGGGTACGGACTGGTCGAAGATTCTGGCGGCGAGCACAATTTCAACCGTTCCCATTCTGATTCTGTTCCTGTTCCTCCAGCGTTATTACATTCAGGGGATTACCATGTCGGGTGTAAAAGGCTGACCAAAAGCTTCAACCGGGGAGTTGGCCGGACTTAAAAGGATCAGCCGGTACCGGAATGAACTGGCGCAAGCCTTCTGACGGACCGTCCAATTCGAGGCAACTCGATCCATATCGGCAAGACTGAGGATTGCCAAGGGCATGTCCTCGTTGCAATAATGCAAGACCGCGGCGGCAATCCGCCCGGTCTTGCTCATTTGAGTTAAAGGAGCGAATGTATGAGAAGGACGAAAGGTAAATGGGCAGCATTTTTGTTAGCGCTTGCATTGGGGGTTTCCGGTCTGTACACTTCTTCGACCGCCCACGCGGCAGGATTAGTCGGCAACACTCCCGGGTATTTGCCCGTATCGGGGACGTGGACGCAGGATGCAGGCGGACTGAGAGGGGTCAGTTCCGGAGCGGATAACGCCTTCAATATGTCGACAGCGGCTGTGGGGGCGAACTTTGTATATGAAGCCGACGTAAAAGTGGATGCCTCATCGCCATACGGCGTGGCTTCGCTGATGTTCCGGGCTAGCGCAGACGGTTCCAAAGGTTATGTGCTGAGCCTAGACCCCAACATGGACCGCATCCGTCTGTTCGATTATGCCACGGGAACGGACGTGGCGGCGCCTGTTTCCAAGGTGATGAGCGAGGGGACTTCCTATCATTTGAAGGTGGTTGCCGATGGAAGCTCGCTGAAGGTTTACGCAGACGGTACACAGGCCTTTTCTGTAAGCGATTCCAAATACAGCTCGGGACTAACCGGCTTTCATGTCTATAATGGCACCGCCTATTTCCAGAACGTGTTCGTAAATGTGCTGAATACGAATGTGACGGGCTGGAACACTTCAGGAACATGGAATCTTACATCGCAAGGCTGGAAGGGCACGGCCGCTTCCAATCAGAATATTTCGGCCATTTCCGCGACAAGCTCGGACAATTTCACCTATGAATCGGACGTGCTGATTAACGATGCGTACGCCCTCGGCACGCTGCTGTTCCGCTCGAATGCGGACGGATCGCAGGCTTACGGACTGCAAATCGATCCTAACCTTGACCGCATCAGGCTGTATAAGACGGCGGGAGACGTAACTCTGGCGCAGGCGACTGCGCAGATTGTCCCCGGCAAAGTCTATCATGTCCGGATCAAGGCGCAAGGCTCATCAATCAAAGTATACTTGCAGAGCGATTTCATAAACACGAGCGGTTACAATCCGCTGCTTTCGGCCACGGATACTTCATATACACAGGGATTTACGGGTCTGGGTGTTTATAACGGTTCGGCCGTGTTTCAAAATATTCTGATGAGCACGCTGAACACGAATCTGGAAGGCTGGACGTCTCCAAGCGGGACCTGGATTCCGCAGCTTGGAGGCTTCAAAGGGACAAGCGCCGGAAGCACGGACGCTTTTAACGTATCAGCGACGAGCCTGTCCGATTTTGTACTGGAAGGTGATCTTTCGGTTGATGCCGGAACGCCGCTTGGCACGGCGGGCCTTGTCTTTCGGGCCGCATCCGCGTCAAGCGGGGGCTATGTGCTGAATATCGATCCGAATCTGGACCGTATCCGCCTCTTCAACCGCAGCGGGGGAAGCACGATCGCCACGGCCAACATGAGCATAGATTCCGGACATGTGTATCACATTGAAATTAATGTAAACGGTTCCAATATTAAGGTTTATGTTGATGGCTCGGCGTCTCCGGTCATCTCGGCAACCGACACGGCCTATACATCCGGCCAAATCGGGCTGAACACGTTCAATGGCACCGCCTATTTCCAGAACGTCTATGCTACGGATCTGAGCCAATACTATAACGAGACGTACCGTCCGCAGTACCATTTTACCGAAACGAGAAACCGGACGAGCGACCCGAACGGCCTGGTCTATTACCAGGGTGAGTATCACTTGTTCCATCAGCAGGACGGGCAGTGGGCTCATACGGTGAGTACCGATTTGGTCAACTGGAAGCACCTTCCTATCGCCATCCCGTGGAATGACGCCGGGAATGCCTGGTCGGGCGGGGCTGTAGCGGATTTGAATAACGCTTCCGGTCTATTCCCCGGAGGCTCCGGCCTGATTGCCTACTATACTTCATTTAATCCGGACAAGCCGAACGGCAACCAAAAGATCAGCATCGCATACAGCAGCGACAAAGGACGAACCTGGACCGATTACGCGAGCAATCCCGTGGTGCAGAATCCCGGCGGAACCGACGGCGGCTGGGATTTCCGCGACCCTAAGGTAGTCTGGGATGCGGATCACTCGAAATGGGTCATGGTCGTCTCGGGCGGAGACCATATCCGCTTCTACACATCGACCAACCTCCTCAGCTGGACGTTCGCCAGTACATTCGGGTACGGAGCAAAACTTCACGGCGGCGTGCTCGAATGTCCGGATTTGTTCCAACTGCCCGTCGACGGCAGTTCGACCAACAAGAAGTGGGTGCTGATGCTTAGCACCGGCGCAGTCGCCGCCACGCAGGGCTCGGCAATGGAATATTTCGTCGGCAGCTTTGACGGTACGAACTTTTCTAGCGACAATCCTGATTCAACCGTGCTGCGGAGCGAGAAGGGCAAGGATATGTACGCGGCGATGACGTTTGACGGTATTCCCGCAGCCGACGGCCGCCGGATTTCCATCGGTTGGATGTCGAACTGGGACTATCCTTTCAGCTTTCCGACTTCGCCCTGGAACGGGCAGATGTCTATCCCGCGCGAGCTGAAGCTGACCAACATCGCCGGAACCGGCGTCCGGATGACGGAGACGCCGGTTGCCGAAATGAACGCGCTCCGGGGCACGGCAACCTCGCTTAGCAACGTTACCGTCACCCCTTCGAGCGCCAATCCGCTCGCGGCGGTCGCGGGCACGGCTTACGAGATCGAAGCGGTGCTCGAGCTCCCGGCCGGAAGCTCAGCATCCGAATTCGGCTTCCGCCTGCGGGAGGGAGGCAGCCAGAAGACAGTCGTAGGCTACAAGACCGGCACCTCGGAAATGTTCGTGGACCGCACATCTGCAGGGGCAAGCGGCTTCACGGCCGACTTCCATCCCGTACAGAGCACGGTTCTTCCGCTGGAGAGCAATAGGGTCAAGATGCATATTTACGTCGATCAGTCCTCTGTCGAGGCATTCGGAAACGACGGTAAAGCGGTCTTCTCCGATATGATTTTCCCCGGTTCGGCGCGCACCGGACTGAGTTTTTATACAACCGGCGGCAATGTAAAAATCGTCTCGCTCAATTATTATCCGGTTGGCAACGTCTGGCGTTCCGAGCCCGCCTCCGGTTCAACGCCTCAAAAGGTCGTCATGGACCAAACCCGCGTTCAACTGGCCGCAGGCTCCGTCTACCGGCTGTACGCGGATGTGCTTCCTCGCTCGGCAACCAATAAAACGCTGGTGTGGAGCTCAAGCAATCCGGCGGTGGCGTCGGTATCCCAGGCCGATTCCGTCAGCGCGGACGTCACGGCGGTTGCACAGGGCAGGGCTGTTATTACCGCAACGACACAGGCGGGCGGAATTGTAGGAACGACAGTCGTCGAGGTAGGTGCGTTCACGACGAATTTGACTGGCTGGAACAGCCTGCCGGCAGCCTCTTGGACGGTAACGGGCGACGGAATCTCCGGCACGTTCGACAAAGACAGCAATTACATGTCCGGCATCAGCGCCGCCAATTTTACTTACGAGGCTGATGTCAAGCTGGACCGGACTGGAGGAGCGGGCTCCATAATCTTCCGCGCCACAGCCGACGGCTCAAGCGGTTATTTTTTCAATATCGATCCCAATATCAGAGCGCTGAGATTGTTCTATAAACTGAACGGCAGCTTCTCTGATACCCAGGTGCTCGCCAACATTCCGGCAACCCTTACTTCCGGCACGGCGTATCATGTTAAAATCGTGACCTCCGGGTCGAATATCAAGGTGTACTTCGACGGCGCGTCTACTCCGGTCATCGATGTTAACGACTCCACGTTCACCAGCGGATATTTAGGCCTGAATGTATTTGGAGGCACAGCCAGCTACCAAAATGTAATTAAAAATTAGACCTGAAAAAAGCGGTTCCCTAAAAATCCGTCGGACGAATTATATTCGTTTCGGCGGATTTTTTGCTGTTTATAGGCCTTTTGCTTTATCAGCACAGCAATTGTGGAGCTTCCCAGCAGAATTCTCGATTTTTGTCGATTTATCTGTTCATTTTTTATAGTATATATCCGATAAGAATCAATATTAACAATTTGTACATTGAGCGTATTTCGACAGAAGTATCGACCGTGTTGAAAGGGAGTTAGAGAAAAATGAAGATTCGTTCCAAGCTTTCACTTATGGTTCTTGCTGTAACCCTGCTATCCACCGCCCTGATGGGGTACTTCAGCTATTCGAAGTCGGCAGATTCTCTGGCGTCCATGTCCGACGAGTCGATGCTGGGACTTAACAAGAACCGTGGCGAAACGATTAATGCCATGGTCGAGAAAGAGCAGAGAAGCGTGGCTGTTTTCGCCGGGGAGGTTGGGGTTACGGAACTGCTTGCCGCTGAGCGGAACGGGTCCGTGGACGGAGGGACGCATGCGGAGGTCACCGCCAGGCTCAAGAAGCTGGTGAAGGATGCGGGAAATCTGGAGCATATGTTTGTCGTCGGAATGGACGGAATTATTGTGGCGGACAGCGACCCTTCGCTGGTCGGCAAAAACATCAACGACAGAGCGTATGTAAAAAAGGTGCTTGAAACCGGAGAACCCGTAATCAGCGAGACGCTGAAATCCAAATCGACGGGCGCGTTTATTCTCGCCATAGTGCAGCCGGTAAAGACGGGTTCCGAGATGGTCGGCTTTGCGGTTTCCGCGGTTTACGCGGACAGCCTGACGACCTATCTGAAGGGCGCCAAGGCGGTGAACGGAGCGACCAGCTACGCCTACCTGGTTGACGCTCAGGGAACGATGCTCTATCATCCGACTAAAGAGAAGATCGGCCTGCCGGTGGAGAACGAAGGCATCAAAGGCGTTGTGGCCCGTGTCCAAAAAGGAGAACAGCCCGCCGACGGAATCGTCGATTACGATTATTTAGGCAAGGCGAAAAAAGCGGCCTATACCGTTCTTCCGGGCACGAAATGGACGCTGGTTCTGACGGGTGATGTGGGAGAGATCATGCAGCCCGTACGGCAAATGACGATCTTTATTGTCATTCTCGGTCTGATCAGTCTGGCGTTGACCCTGCTGATTGGCATGTTCGTTTCCCAGAAAATTACCGCTCCGATCATTAAACTGACCGAACTGATCAACAAGACGGCCGAGCTGGATCTGAAGTTCGACGACCAATACGTATATTTGCAAAAAAATAAAGACGAGACCGGCACCATCGCCAAAGCGATGTTCCGGACCCGCAGCGTGCTGAGAGATATGGCGGGCAGCCTCATCGGCATTTCCAGCCAAGTGCTGAATAATGCGGAAATGCTTGAACGAGTGGCCGTCGAGGTCAGGGAAAATGCTCACGATAACGGGGCGACCACCGAGGAGCTGTCCGCAGGCATGGAGGAGACCGCCGCTTCCACGCAGGAAATGACCGCCGCGATTCAGGAGATCGACAGCAATGTCGGCGCCATTTCCGAGAAGGCGAAGGAAGGCGGCAGAGTGTCGGCGGGCATTACGAGCCGCGCCTTGTCCCTGCGCAAAGACGCGGTGGAATCGGCGGAGCATGCGCAGGATATTTACAATTCGGTCCGTTCCAAAATGGAGCAGGCGATAGAGGAATCCAATACGATTACCCAAATCAATGATTTGGCGAAGACGATCATGGACATCACGAGCCAGACGAATCTTCTGGCGCTCAATGCCGCGATTGAAGCGGCGCGGGCGGGAGAAGCCGGAAAAGGCTTCGCGGTGGTGGCCGGGGAAATCCGCAAGCTGGCGGAGAAATCGTCGGCGACCGCATCAGGTATTCAGGATATCGTGAAAGGGGTCCATCATTCCGTCGGCCAGATGAAGGACAGCTCGGAGGATCTGTTGTCCTTCATCGACCGGAATGTGCTGAGCGACTACGAGAAGCTGAAAGAGGTCGGAGAGCAGTATAATCAGGATGCGGATCTGATCAATCATCTGATGGGCGATTTTGAAACCTCGGCCGGGCATTTGAGCGAGACGGTCTCGGCGATTACGATCGCGATCAACGAGGTTGCTGCAACGATTACCGAAAGCGCCGCGGGCGTACAGGATATTGCCGAAAAGACCTCCGATATCGTGGAGAAGACGTTCAAGGAAGCCGAAATGGCGGATGAGAATACCCAAAGCGCGAAAGAGCTTCAGGAGCTGGTGGAGAAATTTAAAATCTAGGGGCGGCGTCCCGCACCCGCAGGGAAATTTTATTTTAATAGAGCGTCTCTGCCGGGTGGCAGGGACGCTCTTAACGTGAATTGGATGCGGTCGGTGTTTCAGATCATCGTCAGTCCGCGAAAAAAAGTATTGCTTTTCATATGGAAAAAGTGTATATTCTTAATTACGGCGATTACAGCCGTGATTACATAACATGCGGTCGTGGCGGAATTGGCAGACGCGCACGGTTCAGGTCCGTGTGGGCTAACCCCCCGTGGAGGTTCGAGTCCTCTCGACCGCACTTTCAATAACATCAGCAGGTTCCTAAAATGGCTTGAGAAGCCGTTAGAGGAGCCTTTTTTTTTGTAAATCCAGGAGGTTCAAGCTGCTGCTCATCACCTGGGCTAAAGAAATCTTGATATTAATCTATCCTATGCAGGCAGATTCTTACGAAAACTTATAGGTTAGTGAATTTCACGAAAAAGTCACAGTATGAATTCACTTTTTTGTAGCAAAAAAACAGTTATACATAATAGAGAGGAGGGGATGTAGTGGATGAGAGTGAATGGATTCGGCGAATTCAGGAGGGGGAAACCGAGTATTTGTCACCGCTGATTGAACGCTATTACGCCGGAATCCAGAAGTATTGCTACTGGCGGGTTCGGAGCGAGGAAGAGTCGAAGGATTTGACTCAGGAAACCTTCTACCGCTTTTGCAGGCACATTGAGAATTACAAAAATACCGGAAAATGCCGCGCTTACTTATACACGATTGCCCGCCATCTGTGCAACGACTATCTGCGGAAATGGCCGATCCTGTCCTGGGAGGAAGCAGAGGCGGCAACGGACAAGGCGGCTTTGCAGCAAAGCAGCTCCATAGAGGAGCAGGTGGAAAGGGAGCAAATGGTACATGAATTGCTCCAGTTGTTGCCTGAGGAGCATAGTGAACTGGTGTTCATGCGGTTCTGCCTGGATTTGACCTTTCGCGACATTGCCCGCATAACGGGAGTGAATGTATGTATGGTGCAATATCGGGTAAAGCGTGGGTTGAGTATATTAAGACGCTACTTGGAAAGGAGTGAGTCCGGTGAACAAGAAATCGCAACATGCCATCCTCGCCGCCCTAAGGAACTACCCCTCGCCCCCCATTGACCGTCAGGAGTTGGAGGAAACCGTAAAAGGGGCGGCGGAGGCGCTCCATCGAACACAGTCGAGCCGGAGGACGTCCTTTGGAGAGTTTTATGTGGCCCAGCTTCGCTTTATTAGCTGGAAGGTGTGGGCTGTGCAATTGCTGATTGTTCTAGGGATGGGGCTGCTGCTGCACAACTCTCTTCAGCAATCAAATAGAAATGTTCAGCTTGTTATGTTGACTTCTACCGCTGCACCGTTGCTGGTAATTGCGGGTATACAGACACTGACCCGCTCGCTGAGCTGCCATATGCTAGAGATTGAATTAAGTACCCGCCATATTTTAGAGAAACTGACGCTGGTTCGGATGAGTCTGTTCGGGATAGCGGACCTTATAGGTCTGACACTGTTGGCCGTCATAATGAGTGCCTGGATGCAGATGGAAATTGCGGTCGTGCTGCTCTATTTGCTGGTGCCTTTCAATCTGACTTGTATTGGTTGCCTCTGGCTGCTGAATCGGGTTCGCACCCCAAACTGTGGATATTATTGCCTGTTCTACTGCGGCCTATTGGTGATGATACAGATGATTTTAATGTTTCATCCTTCTCTCTGGCTGTTTGAATCATCGGCAATCGGAGTGTGGCAGGCATTGCTGATACTCACAGTCATAGGAATTGCCTTCGAGGTACTTGACGTGCGGAAGACTTGCCGAACTCTGGAAACTGCATTCAGAATACAGGTATGACATTCCGGAAAAGGATGCAGAAGATATAGGAATTACAGGGAGGAAGCATAAGATGCTGGAACTGACCTTGAATAAAGTGAACAAACATTTTTCCACCAAAAAAGCGGTGAACGGTATTTCGATCCGGCTGAACAGCGGGGTGTACGGTTTGCTCGGGGCTAACGGCGCGGGGAAAACAACGCTGATGCGGATGATCTGTGGCATTCTGAACCCGACATCCGGAACGATTCAGATGAACGGCCAGGAGATCGACCGCATGGGGGAACGATACCGCGATCTGCTGGGCTATCTGCCCCAGGACTTCGGCTATTACCCCGATTTCAGCGCGGAGGAGTTCCTTTGGTATGTTGGATCGCTTAAGGGACTGACGCTGCGAGCATCGAAGGGAAAAGCCCGGGAACTGCTGCGAACGGTGGCTCTTGAGGAAGTGGCCCGCAAGAAAATCCGCACTTTCTCAGGAGGGATGAAGCAGCGGCTGGGTATTGCCCAGGCGATGCTTAACGATCCCCGCGTGCTGGTGCTGGACGAGCCGACGGCGGGACTTGATCCCAAGGAGCGGGTACGTTTCCGCAATCTCATCGCCGATCTGGCCCGGGACAAGATTGTTATTCTTTCGACGCATATTGTGTCGGATGTGGAATACATAGCCGACCAGATTCTGGTGATGAAGCAAGGCGGGCTATTGATGACCGGCACGGTGGAACAACTGACGGCAACAATAGAGGGCTGCGTTTGGTCTTGCCATATTCCACCCCGGGAGGTGGAGGTATGGAACGCACGCTACTGCGTGAGCAATCTGCGGCATGAAGGGGATCGGGTGGAGCTGCGCATCGTTTCCACGGATAAACCGGCGGATCAAGCAGCAGCGGTTCCGCCGACGCTGGAGGACTTCTATCTATATCATTTTCAGGATGAACCTGCTGTAGGAATTGGTGAAAAAAAATAGGGGGCTTGTCCGATGGATACTTTAACCCGGTTTGAGCTGCGCAAGATCATGCGCCGGAGATCATTTTATGCAGGGATTATAATTTTGGGAGTAATGGTCATATTCGCGACAAGTGTATTGGTTACGGGTGCGGATATAACGGGTAAGGACGGTAAGGAATTGAAAGGACTGGCGGCCATCCCTCTGCGTATGGAATACGACCGTCGTCTTGCCGGTCCTCTAACCGCGGAAAAAGTAACAGATGCGGTCAAAAGATACCAAAAAGTGATGCGTGATCCAAAAAATTTGAATGAAAAAGGAGAGATTACCAATGAGCCCTATGCAAAATATATAGTAAAGGATTACCAAATAACGGGTTTGATTCGTTCAGCTTTTTCTCCCGTGAGGGAGTACAATTATTTTATTATCGACAAATTGAAGCCCAATGACGCAAAAACGTTTTATCAGAAACGGATGGAGAAGGTTAACGGTTATTTGAATTATGATTACTCCTACGGCAATTATTCGGATAAGGACAAAGTCTTTTTTATAAAGATGAATGAGAGCATCCCGGTTCCTTTCCAAATGGACTATGTTACCGGTTGGGAAAATGTGTTTGAGAATCTACAGTTTGTCTTTTTAATCAGCGCTTTTGTGATCGCGATCTGCCTTGCTCCCGTGTTTGCCGGTGAATACCAGAGTGGAGCTGACTCTATCATCCTATCTTCCCGCTATGGTCGCAATAAACTCATCGCCGCTAAATTGAAAGCAAGTTTCATCGTTTCTATGGGACTGCTCATCCTATCACTTTCGACCTATACGCTTCTGATGCTCGTGATATTTGGATTTGATGGCGGGAGTGCCAGTGTGCAAATGATTGATCTTTTGGCTCCTGTTCCCTACACGGTTCTTCAAACATATTTGTGGTCGGTTTTCATTGGTGGCCTGGCCTGTCTGCTTGTGGGAGCGGTGACGCTGTGGCTGTCCAGCCGGATGAGGAGTCCATTTCCCGTTATCATTGCAATCGTCCTGTTCCTTATCGGCCCTCTGTTTTTTCCGGCCAGTAAAAGCAGCCGATTGTTTAATCACATGATGGATTTGCTGCCGGGAAATATGATCGACAGTTTTGAAAAGGTAACCGGTTACGAAGTGTTCCATATTCTTGGACAGTTGATTCCGGAGTACAAGGCCATGGCGGGATTTTCAATAATTGTTATAGCGCTGCTATTGCCTCTTTCATATCGAGCATTTAAAAAGCATCAGGTTGTTTGACTGATGAATTCCTTCCACAATTATTGAACGGGATTAAGGATACGATGGAATCTCCGAAATGACCCATCAGCCTATATCCCGTATGTCCATAAAAATGAACACTCCCAACACCTCTACAGATGGTGGGAGTGTTCGATGTTTCAAGATAATCCCATGACATGGGCGGAAGAGATTACTTATTAATATCCTCCACCGTATCCATACCCAGGGGAGTATGGGGAGTATGGGGAGTATGGATAGTAATATGGATAAGGTGCGAAAAATGGAAATGCGAAATAAAAAAATGGGAACTGGCGCCGGCGAAACCGGCGAAATCTCCTTTGACCATAGCCCAATTGTCTGTTGGTATTATCATTTTCCCGTTCTTCACCATCAACCTCTTCAGGAACTAACATAGTGACGCCATTCTCGTCCATACCTTCGATAATTCCATCAAACTGTGCCCCGTCTTTCGTGTGTGCGATGACATGGTAGCTCATATACCTTTGACTTAGTAATTTTACATCGCCCCCCATAGGGTAAGCTGCCTTACATTGACATTGATTAGGATATGTTGGATTGTTCATTTCGCCTAACCTCCTTTACAGCGTTATGATATTCGCCCATTCCGGAAAATGTTACTGGGATACAGAAATAGAAAATGGACATGCAAGCTAAAGTTTCGACATTTATCTTGTTTTCCGGAAAAGTCCTGCCGATATATATTCTAGTGTTTGTATAAAATCAAACCGAAAATGGGGTTTATTGCCTTTAAAAACAGAGAGGATGGGTTTTTTGAAAAAAGTTCGAAGTAGGAAGTTGAATTTTCATTCGGTCAAAAGCAAGCTGATTTTGTCTTTTTTATGCATCTTGCTTCTGCCCAGTCTGGCGATTGGCAGCGCCGCTTATGTTACCGCCAGAAACAAAGTAGATGAGGAGATGAGAAGCTCCGCATCCTCCAACGTGAATCTGCTGAATCAAATGATTGACAAGTACATACGCGAAAAAATGAATGCCATTGATTTTTTGTCCCAGCAGGTGCCGGTCGATAACCTGATTTCGGAATCGGGCGCTGAAAATGCCGAATTAAAAGCGCTGCTTGTCGGCTTCAAAGCGCTCCATCCCGATCTGGAAACGGTATTTGCTTCAAATAATCAAGGGGAAATACTTAGCGCAACAAAATTGAACCTTCCCAAAGGGTTTGATCCACGGACAAGACCTCAATACATCAAGGCTATGGAGAATAAAGACCGGGCGATTATCACGGACACTTACATATCCGCGTCAACGAACAGTACGGTGGTGACCATAGCCAAGGCGACGAAGGACGGACATGGAATCGTCGGGGCCAATTTAAGCCTTGCCGAGCTGAGTGAGTCGGCAAGGGGAGTGAAGATCGGCAGACAGGGTTATGTCATCATGATCGACAACCAAAAGAAATATTTGGTGGCTCCGGGCGTAAACATCGGGGATACGGCTAAATTGGGGATTATCGATCCGATGTTTAAATCCGCTTCGGGCGAGCGGGAATATGTGAACGAAAGGGACGGGAAGTCCAAAAAAATGGTGTTTGTCACCAATGCGCTGACCGGATGGAAATTAGCCGGCACTTGGTACGTCGACGAAGTGAAGGAAGAGGCGGCGCCGATTTTCCGCACGACGCTTGTTGTTCTAATCGCCGCTATGGCAGTGGGTTTAGCCGTTATTCTGTTAATTATCCGCTCAATCACTTCTCCGCTCCGCCTGCTTACGGGGGCGTCCGAGAAGCTTGCCGAGGGAGATTTGACTGTACACGTACAGGTGGAGACCAAGGATGAGCTGGGGCAGCTTGGAGCGACCTTTAACCGGATGACCGAATCGCTACGTGGGGTCCTGAGCGATGTGAGCGAGCTGTCCAATCAATTGGCCGCTTCGGCGGAGCAACTCGCGGTTAGCTCGGAGCAGACCGTCAAGGCTACCGAGCACATTGCCGGCGCGACGGAGAAAATGTCGGATGGAGCTGAGCATCAGGCCGCCACGGTGGAGAAAGGGGCCCGGACCGTCTATGAAATGACCGCACGAATCCAGGAAATCGCCGCCGCCGCCCAATCGGTCGCGGACTCGTCAAGCAAGACGTCTTCTCTGTCGGCGGAAGGGGCTGTCGCCATCGGAAGCGCCGCCGAGCAGATGAATTCCATCGACCATTCAGTGGAACATCTGGCGCGGCTTATTCATGTATTATCCATGACTTCAGAGAAGATCGGCGAAGTGACGGATGCAATCAACAAATTTTCCCGGCAGACGGGAATGCTTTCGCTGAACGCTTCCATCGAAGCGGCGAGAGCGGGGGAGCATGGACGGGGATTTGCGGTAGTGGCCGAAGAAGTGAAGAAGCTGTCGGACCGGTCCTCGCGCTCGTCGCAGGAAATTTCCGAACTGGTTCACAGCATAAGGGATGAAATCGTCAACGTCGAAGCATCCATGGAAGCCTCAACGAGCGAGGTAAAAGGCGGGATGCTCACCGTGGAAACGGCCGGCAGCCTGTTCTCACAGATTGAACGGTTTATCGGCGAGGTTAACGGTCAAATCGGCGAAGTCTCCTCGGCCGCACTGCAAATTTCCGAGGGAGCGGCGGAAATGAACGAGGCGATTGAAGCCATTGCGGACGTTGCCCGGTCGAGCGCGGCCGAAACGGAGAGTATTTCTGCTGCGGCCCAGGAACAACTGGCATCCATGGAAGAAATATCATCGTCATCGGCTGATTTATCCCGGATGGCGGGGGAAATGAGTGATCTCGTCGATAGATTCAAGTTATAAATCACGGCGATCATTGTCGCTCTCAGCTGAGACAAAACGATGTCCTTCATACGGGCCTCCGGGGAAGAGTTCTTCCCCGGAGGCTTGTTTTTGTTAATATTCGAAGTTGAGCGCTCCCCTGTTCCTTTTTGTGGAAAGTTCTTAGATTATTTTGTCGAAACCCGGTATACTTAAGGTAGTATTTCAATATACCGCCGCATGCTTGCAGAGGAGGGCTCCTTTGTGTCAGATATCATATTTGAACAGATTTATCTTCGCTCATCCAGCGGAATAGCCGTGGTTTTGTTGCAAGAAGGGGCGATGATACGTTGTAATCCGGCTCTTTGCCGCATGTTCGGGTATACCGAGGATGAACTGACGGGCCTTCGTTATGGGGATCGTATGATGCCGGGTGGAGAGTACACATCCGATCCCTCTTCCATTGTTACCTTTTTGCTGTCGCTCCCAGGGGAGGAATGCAGCAAAGAAAAGCGGTTCATCCGCAAAGACGGCGGGCTGCTGTGGACACAGCTTCATTTATTCTTGATCCGGGAACAGCCGGACGGCGACCCTTCTTGCCTGGTTGTCGAAATGACCGATATTACGAACCGCAAGCTGGCCGAAGAGAAGCTGCGGGAACGCGAGCATTTATATAGACTGATCACTGAGAACAGCCCCGACATGATTTCCTTAAGCAAGCCGGACGGCACGCTGCTTCATGTTTCCCCTTCCGTCGAGCAGCTTCTCGGTTACTCAGTGGATGAAGTTATCGGAAAGAAGCGGCCTCTTTTCTACCACACAGACGATGCGCTGGATGTAACACAGTACGGTGAGTATAACTCGTTCGGCAAGGTCTTCACCCGCAGGGTCCGCCACAAGGACGGCCGCTATTTATGGATTGAGAGCAGCTGCAAGGTGATGCGGGACGAAGAGGGTGATATGCAGCAGATCATGACCATCGCCCGCGATGTCTCGGAGCGCAAGAAGCATGAGGACATGCTCGCGAAAGCGCAGCATTTGGCCCGCATGGGCTCTTGGGAATGTGATGCGGGTACGGGCCGTTTGACGGTATCAAAAGAGCTGCGGCATATATTTTGGATAGACGAAGAGGAAGGAGGCTCCCTCGGACACGGAAGCAGCGATCCGGATTTGTTCCTGTCCCGTATGGAGCCGGGCGATCGCGAAAGGTTCCTGGAAGTGTTGTGCCAGTCGGTAGAGGATGGAATAAGCGGCCAGATGGTTATCCGCATTATAAACGGCGATAGCCTGAAATACATTGACTGTCACTGGGAAGCGGTAAAGGATGAAAACGGTAGAATGCTTTCTGTCAGCGGTATTATGCAGGATGTCACCGAGCACCACCAGATGGAAGAGAAGCTGCGGATAAGCGAGCGGAACTACCGTCTGATCTCGGAGAATTCACTGGATTTCATATCGCGCAACGCGGTTGACGGATATGCGACTTATCTGTACGCTTCGTCGATCTGCCTGCCGATGTACGGCTATACGCCGGAAGAGATGACAGGGACCCGGGGGATCGATTATATCCATCCGGATGATGTGGACAAGGTGAAGCATTATTTGGAGGAATGCATCGAGGGTAAAGAGAATCTTCCGATTCTGTTCCGCTTTTTATGCAAGGACGGAACCTATATGTGGACCGAGACGACGATCCGCCATGTCTATTCGGAAGAGAGGCAGGACTATGAGATTATTGCGGTTTCACGGGACGCCCGGGAGCGCAAGCAGTATGAAATGAGGCTTGAAGAGAGCCAGAACCGTTATAAATCCTTGTTCGAATACAATCCTTCCGCTATCAGTGCGATGGACCTGCTCGGCCGGACCTTGTCCGTGAATTCCAGCATGGAATATTTGACCGGCTACAGCTACTCCGATCTCCTGATGTCCTTCTTCACGGAAGTAATCGATACGGATGAACTGGAACATGTGAGCGAACGTTTCCGCCGCGCCGCGGGGGGCATTGCCCAGACATTTGAGAGCCGAATCGTTCACCGGGATGGGCATATCGTGGAAGCCAGCGTTATTTTGGTGCCCATACTGGTGGACGGCGAGGTTGTGGGCGTGTTCAGCATTACAAGCGACATTACGGAACATAAACGCCATCTTCGGCAGATCGAGAAGCTGAGCTATGAGCATGCGCTGATCTTGAATTCGGTATCCGAAGGAATATTCGGCATCGATACGGAAGGGCGGACGATGTTCATCAATCCCGCTGCAGCCAGTATGCTGGGGTACGGACCCGGAGAATGGACGGGGCGCAGCCACGGAGGCTCCATTCAGCTGACGCAGCTGAGCGGAGAA
The DNA here is from genome assembly GCF_003854965.1 of Paenibacillus rhizophilus. Lineage (GTDB taxonomy): Bacteria > Bacillota > Bacilli > Paenibacillales > Paenibacillaceae > Paenibacillus_AQ > Paenibacillus_AQ rhizophilus. Next base: position 263,271 of record NZ_RQPI01000006.1, on the reverse strand, counting down.
TATGCGGGCGAGCAAACGAGCCTGATTCGGACCTTTTCGGAAAGCGGGATGTACGATGAGCGGGAAGGCGTCTTCTGGCGGCAGGACGGCTCAAGCTTTCTCGTCAAATACCGTATGACTCCGCTGTATGACAATGGCATAAGAAAAGGAACCGTCGTCGTATTCCGGGACATTACGGAAGAGAAGGAGATCAGACGGGCCAAAGAGTCCGCCGAGCAGGCGGACCGTGCCAAATCGGAGTTTCTGGCGATTATGAGCCATGAGCTGCGCACGCCGATGAACGGCATCATCGGGATGACGGATCTCCTCAAGGATACGGAACTGGATGAGGAACAGCGCGGATATGCCGAGATCATCAGCCAGAGCGGCGAATCGCTGCTGCATATTTTAAATGAAGTACTGGATTTCAGCAAAATTGAAGCGGGCATGATGACGCTCGAACTGAAGGAAGTGGACTTGCGAAGCGTGCTCCAGGGCGTGAGGGATCTGTTCTATCCTAAGGTAACGGATAAGAAGCTGAATCTCAGCTATGACATTGATCCGGCTCTTCCGAATACGCTGATCACCGACGAGGCCAGACTGCGGCAAATTCTCGTCAATCTGGTTGGCAACGCTGTTAAGTTCACGGATAGCGGCAGTATTGACATTGAAGCGAAGCTGGCCGCGGTCCGGGATTATTCACGAATCATCGTACAGTTCACGGTAACGGACACTGGTATCGGCATTCCAGAGAACAGGCATGGACAGCTCTTTCAATCCTTTACGCAGCTCCATCCGTCCATTAACCGGAAATATGGTGGAACGGGCCTTGGGCTTGCGATCAGTAAAAAGCTGGTCGAGCTTCTCGGCGGTACGATCGGAGTGGACAGCCGGGAAGGCGAAGGTTCTTCATTTTATTTTACAGTAGAAGCCTCCCTTCCGGGCGGAGCCCCGGCATCCGGAACGAAGGCGGCTGAGGATAAGAAGAACAAACGGATTGCCGTAAAATTGGCTGCGGAAGGCCTGTATGGTCCGCTGTCCATCCTGATCTCCGAGGATCATCCGGTCAACCGGCATTTGCTCAGAACTTATTTGCGGAAACGGGGATATCAGGCGGATATTGTGGAGAATGGAGAACAGGCTGTGCGAGCCGTCGGCTCAAAGGACTACGATTTGGTCTTTATGGATATTCAAATGCCGGTCATGGACGGACTTGAGGCGACCGCTCTGATCAGGGAGAAGCACGGCTCCCATCCGGTCATTGTTGCGGTAACGGCTTTTGCAAGAAAAGAAGACAGGGAGATGTGCATCAATGCGGGAATGCAGGATTTCATTTCCAAGCCCATCCACGGCGATGATCTGGACAGGGTGCTGAAGCAGTGGGGGGCAGGGAACGCCCTGACCGGCAAAGCGATTTCGAAAGAGAGTGATTGAGACCGATGATCATCATCCCGGATCATGGATCGATGACAGCGATCCGTGCCAGGGACGGCGGCCTCGGTCGACGATCAAAATGCCGTCATTTAGCGGCAGTCTGCAGCTCGTTCCATTCTTCTACGGAATCGGAGCTGGTATATACGTACGGAGTGGAAGGCTGGTTAAGCGGCGTTACAGATTCGGCGTCGATCTGCAGCGTTTCCTTTCCCTTATAGACTACAACTTGAAGCTTGCCCCGAATCTTGATCCAGGTATCCGCGGGCAGGCTTTTTTGCCGTTCGGCGTTTACGAGGATACCCAGCGGCGTTGCATCCGCGGTGCAGCACTGCACCAGAAAGCGGCTTACCACAAAGCGGCCGCCCGAGGAGGCGGAATCCTCACGATACAAAAAGCCGCTGACCACAATTTCCTTATCCTTGAAATCATGTTTATACATATCAAGCGCCCCCAACGTTTCCGAGAAGATTTGCGGATATACGGGAATGACCGGCTGAGTGTACAGCTTCCTGGCCAAGGCGGAGAACTCCGCCGCGAACGGATCGTCGGTCTGAAACTTGGCGGCTTCTTTGGGGCGGTCTGTTGAAAAGGTTAACGAAACTCCCTTGTTGGCCGCGGCGGCGCTTCCAAGCGCGCGGTCCGGCAAAGCGAACCCGAGCAGCAAAGGGAACAGAAAGGTGCCGTAAATCGCGGCGCTGCGGGCCCTTGACCTCGGAAGCTGGTGGCCGCAATCGCATATGGCGCTTCCCCTGCCAAACAAGGCCTGAGCCGCCAGCCCGAGCGCCATGAAGGAGAGCGGGATCGGACAGAGCTTGACCCAGAACGCCAGCCCCGGAGTGACATAATAGTGGAGCGCATCTTGCCGCGACAGGTGTTCGATATAGACGGCGAATGTCAGCAGAACGGCTGCCCGGAATACGTAGTGGCGTTGGATGCTGCCGTAGTTATTCATGAGATTTCCTCCCCAAAAAATACATCGCAAAAACTGGCCGGATCATGGTAATGGGGCCGTCACAGCCACCCGGATAGCAGGATCGCGCCGGTAAACACAATGGAAGCGATCAGAAAGAACAAATAGAATGCAAAACGGGTCTTGAATAGCGACAGCAGCATCATGGCATTTTTGAAATCGAGCATCGGCCCCAGCACCATAAAGGCGAGCAGCGATCCGGATGGGAAGGAATGCAGGAAAGCCGCCCCTACGAAGGCGTCGGAGGTGGAGCAGAGCGACAAAATAAAAGCAAAACCCATCATAAACAGATAGGAGCCAAGCGGTCTGGCGCCGATGGAAGCAAGACTGCTCTGGACAACGAACGTCTGGATCAGGGAGGTGAGCAGACAGCCGAATATCAGGTATTTTCCCATTTCAAAAAAATCATCCGCAGCATGTGTGAACACAGCCGCCAGCTTGCCCCCCCTCATGCCGTCGTGATGCTCAGCCTCGCCGCCGCGCGGAATCGAAAGCCGGAGCGGCGAACTTTTGACAGTAATATATAGGATAAGTCCTATAATGAAAGCCACGGCGAAGGCAAGCCCCATGCGCGCGTAAGCCAGGCTCGGATGACTGCGGAAGGCGGTCAGTGTGGCGGTGAAGACGATCGGATTCAGAATAGGGCCGGACAGAATGAACGCGACCCCGACATGCAGCGGCATGCCCTTGCGCATCAGCCGCCGGACGAGCGGAATCATTCCGCATTCGCAGATGGGGAAGATCACGCCCAGCAGACAGGCGAACAGCAAGGCCGGAAACACTCGCCGCGGAATCCAGCGCGTAATCGCTTCATCCGGCACGAATACGCCGATCAGCGAGGAGAGCAGCGCGCCGGCCAGCACGAAAGGCAGGGCCTCCAGCAAAATGCCGATAAAACCCGTTTTAAACGTATACAGATAAGCATTGTCCAGCAGCTCAAGGTGATAGGGCAGCCACAGGACGACGGGAATGATCAGAAAAGCCGCGGGAAGAAGCAGCGGCAGCATTTTGATCGGCGAAAAGGCGGCCATGCGGCGGCTTCCTCCTTTGCTCAGCGGAACAGGGCGGACCAACGCTCAGCCAGCTGTTCCCTGTCGATGTTCATGCCGATAAATACGAGATAAGGTGTACCCGGATAACTGGAATTTTCCCACGTTGTCCGGGAGCCTGCATGCTGAACAAGCTGCACCGGCTCCCCGCCCGGAAGCCGGACATGCCCTTTGGCGCGCAGCAGCCTGTCCGCCCATTCCCGGAAAAAGCTTTCCAGCACCGCCTTGGGCAGCGCCTTCCCCTGCGGAAAAGCCAGCGTAACTGCGCCAACCTGCGAAAATGAATCGCTGTGCTGGGCTGGCGCCGGGCCCGGTTCGGCTTTTTTTTGTTCCGCAGCCGCTTTTTTAAGCAAGCTTCCCTTGAATTCCGCCGGCGCCCGCTTCGGCAGGGGCTGCTTCTCCCTTGGAGCTATTCCATCCAGCAGCGGGTTCAGCCCAATCCGGCTAAATATGGTGAATTCGATGTCCGCTGCGGCGTTTCGCTTGCGGATCAGCTTTTCAATTTTCCAGAGCGTTTCCTGCTCTACGAGGTCGCTTTTGTTCACGATAATGAGATTCGCGGCAGCCAGTTGGCTGCGCAAAGTCCGGACGAGCTGCTTGTCGGCGGACAGCCGGCTGTTGTAGTCCAGCACATTTTCGGCATCGACCATCGTTACCAAAGAATGCACCGACAGCCTGCTTTCCCAGCAGGGTTCCCGAAGCGCCTGCGCAATTTCAACGGGGTCCGCCACGCCGGTAAGCTCTATATAAATAACGTCGGGGCGCCGTTTGATCAGCAGCTCAAGATTAGCCCCGAGCTCTTCCTTGCGGCTGCAGCATACGCAGCCGTCCAGCAGCTTCTCAACCGCCGCGCCGGTCTGCTCCTCCAGAATATAGCCGTCCACATCCTGTTTGCCTAGCTCATTCATCAGAACGCCCGGCTGCAGACCTCGCGCATAGCTCTCTTTCAGCAGAGACAGCAGCAGGGTCGTTTTTCCGCTTCCCAAAAATCCGCCCAGGACAATAACCGGTATTCTCATACTTCCTTCCGCTCCTTCAATTCTTCGTAAAGATGATATATTCCCGATTCTATCTATACGTGTCCAGCACTCTATAAAGACCGATTTTGTTGTAAACCGCGGAGGGAGAACGGCCTTTTTTCATGCACTGCATAAGCTTAAACTCTTCCTTCAAAGGGAGGATTTGGAAGCCGAAGGGGCGAAATAATTGAGCATAGGGATGCGAAAAAATCAACGGGAGGCTGTATGCGGACTTACGAACAATATTGGGAACGAAGATTCGGCAGCGAAGGCATGATTTGGGGTACGGAGCCCAGCCCAACCGCCTGGAAGGCAAGAGAGCTGTTTCTGCCGCATAACGTACGAACGGTATTTGTTCCCGGGGCCGGTTACGGGCGCAATACAAAGGCTTTTTCACGGGAGTTCATCGTGGAGGGAGTCGAACTTAGCGAAACCGCCGTGAAGCTGGCGAGTGAGTGGGACCCGGACAGCGAGATCCGGTGCGGCTCCGCGCTGGATGACCGGGAGCCAGACGAATTCTGCGACGCGGTATACTGCTATGATTTGCTGCACTTATTTCTGGAGCCGGAGCGCCGGAAGCTGGTGGCGGCCTGTCTGAACCGCCTTCGGCCGGGAGGATTTTTGTATTTCACCGGTTTCTCCGACGAGGACCCATGCAATGGGCGCGGGGAGAGTCTTGAACCCGGAACTTACCGGTATAAAGAGGGGAAGTACGCACATTTTTTCAGCGAAAAAGATTGGGCGGCCCATTTCTCCGGAACGGATATTTTGGAAACCGGCACCTTGCACGAGAGTCTGAACGGTGCGGCTGAAGGCAAGCATGACTATATTCTGAGAACGATGTTCGCGAGGAAAAAAGGCTAGAAGGAGCCGCCGGAGCCCTTGCGGCCAGCCTTCCGGGCCATTGTCTCCCAGCCCAAAAAGACCGCGCCGGATCGGACGACCATCCATCTGTCCGCCGTACGGTCTTGTTCCTGGTCCGATACTGTTACCTCAAATATTTCCCATGATCCGGAACAGCCATTTCTTTAAAATGGACCGCCAAATACTCAAGCCGGGCGGACAGCTCCGCGCCGCTCACCGGCAAGCCGTGGCCGGTGAGTGCAAACTGCGGCTTCAAACCGGCCAGTCTAACGACCGACTTCTCGGCAGCCGCCCAATCAGGTGTAAAATAGGTCGGCGGTCCATGAATTTCCTTATCCTGCCGGACAACCGAGAGCGCGGATTCCTGCTTCACGGTGATAAAGGCGTCCCCGGCAATCAGTGCCTTATCGGCGTCCCGAAACAGAGAAATATGCCCCGGGCTGTGGCCGGGCGTATGCACCCAGCGCCAGCCCTCGGCTCCCGGCACGCTGCCGTCCTCCGGCAGCGCGGCTACAGCGCCGCCCAGATCCATTCCGCGGTGCGGATAGAGAGGGGATATTTCCGCCATCATCCCCCCGTCTACGGAAGGATCGCCCGGAGGATAATCCTGCTTGCCGGTCAAATAGGGGAGCTCCAGCAAATGAGCGTATACGGGGACGCTCCATTCTTCGATCAGTTCGCCTATCGTGCCGACATGGTCGAAATGGCCATGTGTCAGGATAATCGCCGCCGGCGGACGGCCGAACCGTTTCTGTGCCAGCTTGCGGATGCTGCCGGCGAACATCCCGAGCCCCGCGTCCACCAGAATCCAATCGCCTCCTGTCCGTCCAAGGAAGGCGACGTTGACAAACAGCGTCCTGAGTCCGACGATGCCGGAAGCGACTTCCCACGAATCCGTTAAGCCCGTTTTCAGCATACTACCCGATTCCATGACTTACCTCCTACCTCCTGTGATTCTCATTTGGTATGATGAGCTTCCGCTTATCTTTTACCACAGGAAGAAAGATTAACCCTGGATTTCAAAAGCAGCTGCCTCAAAAAGAAAACAGACCGTCCTTGGCAAAGGAATCGGTCTGGCTTATTATGTATTGTCCTTATTCATCTGTGCGGGGACCACGGCTCCGCAGAGGATTCCCAAGAGTGCGCCGAACATCGCGAATTCCAAAGAAACCGGGTCCTGCCAGCTGAATAATACGCCAAGACTGTGACCCAGCGCCGTTCCTGCCATATACCCGAGAGACATTCTCAAAGTTCTGCTTGTTCTCATTCCGATCCACCGCCCTGCTAAAGAATAGGGTATGATCTTAATTAACCGGGTGGCACCGGAATTTAACAGCGGAATTAAAAATTAATTATGTTTCTTGGCAGGAACGCAGTCGGCAAATAAAATGGCGCGAGGTATCCGGAAAAACGCTTCCGCTTTTTCCTGCAGGGATGGAGCCGGAAGCAAGCTCTGGTGCATCCATTTGCGGAAGGTGCCGGGATGAACCCCGATCCAGCGGGCGGCATCGGTCACCGAAAGATCATGAACCATGCATAGTCCGGTCAGAATGTCGCTGCGATGCGGCTGTGCCGCGCTTCGTTTCATAAAGCGGGAAGAAGACGGCTGGCACAGGATCGGGCTCTGCCGAAGCAAAGCTTCGTTAAACAGTACATGCTGGGGGTAACCGAGAAAGCGGCAGGCTTTGTCCATATTCGTCTTGGACGGAATGCGGCTTTCATATACCCAGGCGCTGACGCTCCGCGAAGATACGGAGAGTTCCTCTGCAAGACGGGACAGCTTGATATCCCGGGACATCAGCACGGCGAGCAGCACGCGGTTGCGGATCTGGCTTCTTTGGGGACGGCGGAATCTTTTGATCCGGACGCCCTTTCCCAAATACTTGCGGTTGACCAGAGACCACGCCTGTATCATATAAGGCTCTGACTGATTTGTAGGCATACAATCCTCCGATTTTTTAAAGATATACTACAATACTTGTCCGTTTGAAGGCAATGGATATTCCTTACACTTCACATCCTGGCGCGGATTCCTTTCGGAAAACGGGGGGGTATGATATATTTTAATAAACTTGTAAGCAGCAGCTACAATCCAATTACAGGGAGCGAATGAAATGATAAAGCATATCGTATTTTTTAAGCTAAAGGACGGTTCGGAAGACAGCGTGGCCAAGACTGTTGCCGTATTGCGCAACATGGAAGGGAAAATTCCGCAGCTGCTCTCGCTCGAGATCGGTTCCGACATCCTGCGTACCGAGCGTTCGTTCGATATTGCCCTGACCGCGACCGTGGCCAATCTTGAGGATCTCGAGAAGTACCAAGTACATCCCGCGCACAAGGAAGTCATCACTCATATCAACGAGGTCAAGGAGCTTTCATTGGCCGTGGATTACGAGCTCTAAACGGGATTTCACCCGCCGTAGGCACAGCCATCTCATGACGGAAAGCGGTGACTGGTATGCGTGAGCTTGAATATCCGATGGAAGCGTTAACGTATCTTGTCGTATTTTTTGCGGCTTGTCTGATCATGCTTTTTTGGCTGAAGCGCCGCGGCAAACGCCGTAAATAGGAAGGAGAGCCCCGAATGTACTATGTCAATCGAGAGCAAATTGAGCACATTTTGCGGCAAATCCCCGATATTGCGGACGGGCTGCGAATGGCGGCGTCTTCCTGGGACGGAGGTAAAATCTGGGGAATGGTGCAGGAACGCTGCCTCCATCTCGCGATTGAAGTCGTTACCGATGCCGGAAGCTGTCTCATAGACGGCTTTATTATGCGCGACGCCGGCAGCTACGAAGATATCGTCACTATCATTTACGAGGAGTCGGTATTTCGCGACCAAGAGATGTACGACCGGCTGATCGAGCTGGTGTCGCTGCGGAGGCCGCTTGTTCAGGAATATTATGCCTGGGAGCGGGGGCGTCTGCATCCGCTGACAGCAGTGCTGCCGGAACTGCTGACGCGCTTCGCCTCCGAGGTCGGAAGTTATCTGAATCGAGAGCTAGGGGCTCCCAGCCGGTGAGCTAAGTCCCGCCGAAACCCGGATAGAATCTTTAGCAGAAGGGAGGTCCGAGGGTGAAAAGAGGGCAGGAGAACGGTTCGACCAGGCGAATCATTATGACGCTCCTAAAGATGAAAGGACCGTTGACCATCGGCGCGCTCGCCGAGGAACTCGGCATTACGGAAATGGGAGTAAGACGCCATGTCCTTCAGCTTGAGAGAGAGGGTCTGGCAAGAAACAAGATTGTTCGTCAGGCCATGGGCCGACCGATGCATATGTATTCGCTGACGGAAAGAGCCGAGGATCATTTTCCGAAAAATTATCATAATCTTGCGCTGGAGCTTCTGCGCGAACTGGATCATACCAGCGGAACCGAGGCCGTAAACGTCCTGTTCGAAGGGCGGCGGCGCAGGCTGCTGGCGCAGTACAGTCCCATGATGGAGCGCAGAAACCTCGAAGAGCGAGTGGCGGAGCTGTCCGCCATCCAGAACTCGGGTGGGTATATGGCAGAGTGGGACCGGGAGGCTGACGGTTCATATGTGCTCAGGGAGTACAACTGCCCCATCCGTCAGGTTGCAGTTCAGTACAGTAGAGCCTGCCAGTGCGAGCAGCATTTATTCGAGGAGCTGCTGGGAGCGACGGTCTCGCGCAGCGAGTGCATGGCCGATGGCGGACAGTGCTGCAAATACTCGATCAAACCGAAGAACCCGTCATAAGGGAATCTCACGCTAATCTTTTAAAAAAAGTTCTTCACCAGTCACAGGACAAACTCTCTTTGCTTATGATAAAGCAGGATCTAGGCATTCGCCCGTAAAGGAGAGATGAAAGATGAAGAAGAACACGAAAAGCCTGCTCTGGGGGATCGTAGCCGGCGGTGCGGTCGGTTCGGTGACCGCCCTGCTGTTCGCTCCTAAAGCCGGAAAAGAGCTGCGCAAGGATATTTCGGACGGAGCCTCGGCCACGCTGGATAAAGCCCACGACCTTGTCCAGCAGACTACGGATAAAGGCGCGGAATGGTACGGCAAAGCGAAGGATTCGGTGGATCAGGTGATTCAGGAGATATCCGAATGGAGCAAGCAGTTCACCGGAGCCGAGGATGAAACCGAAGCGGCAACGGTCAGCTCCATTGCTGATACCGAAGCATCTGCCAGCGTGTCTTCGGACGATGAAGCCGCCGCGTCCTCGGCAGATCTTGCGGGCAATGAGGCCGGGAAACAGGCTTAGCGCTTTGGGCCCCGAGCGGCGGTGAAGGCCGGGCTTTTGAAGCCGCTGCATCTTCAATGTCTCTAGCAATCGCTTCCCACAGCCGGACGGTATGCCCTTGAAAGGCCGCTGCTTCGCTCCCCGCGAACAGGCGCTTTTCAAGGGCATTCATCTTTTTCGAAAGGCCCGATGAACGCCCCTGGCATGCTTGAAGACAAAGCTGGACTTTGCAGGATTTTGGCGGAAGGCGCGGTTTCTCCCCTTGAACTGGGAAGCCAAAAGGAGTATTATCTGCAATTGGGACAGGAAGCCCGGTACAATTTGCTTCCGCCTTACATAAGCTACTCAAAACAAGATGAAGGAAGCGGTGTGTTCGTGCAGCAAGCTATTGCAATACTAGATTCAGGCGTGGGAGGATTGACGGTTGCCAAGGAAGTTATGCGGCAGCTCCCGCGGGAAAAAATCATTTATTTCGGAGACACCGCCCGCGCCCCGTACGGACCCCGTTCGTCAGAGGAAGTAAAATTGTTTACCGAGCAAATTGTCGATTACCTTATTCAATTTGATCCCAAAATGATCGTAATCGCCTGTAATACGGCGACCGCGGCAGCACTCGATTATATATCGGCGAAAGTGGACATTCCGGTCATCGGTGTTATTCATCCCGGGGCCAGGGCAGCCATCAGCGCGACAAAGACGGGCCGGGTAGGCGTTATCGGCACCATGGGAACGATCGGCAGCGGGGCATACACCTCGGCGCTGAAGCAGTTGTCACCTTACATTGAGGTTGTCAGCCAGGCATGTCCGGCGCTTGTCCCTCTGGTCGAACAGGGAATGTTCCGTTCGAAGGAATGTGATCAGGCGGTGCGGGACTCGCTGAACGGCATTAAGCTTGAACCTATTGATACCTTGATACTCGGATGCACGCATTACCCGTTTCTGGTCGAACCGATCGGCCGGGCGATGGGACCCGGCGTCAAGCTGATCAGTTCAGCGGACGAGACGGCGCGCGAGATCAGCACCATTTTGTACGATAAGGGAAAGCTGGCTAGCGGGGACGCCAGTCCCGTGCATCAGTTCTTCTGCAGCGGCGACGCCGGCATATTCCAGAAAATCGCTATGGACTGGCTTGGCGAGCAGATCAAGCGCACTCCGGTCGTTTGGCAGGTATCGTCGCTTGAGCCTACGGATGCTTGAGCGGAATCGGGACAACTCTGACAGAATTAATTTTAATATACTTTCCTTTTTGAAACGGCCGGGCTGCCCAAGCCCGGTCTTTTTTTGGTATTGTGGAGGGCCGCAAAGGATTTGGAATAAGCTTCGGGTGCAAGGCTCCGTTTCGTTGGGATCTTGCGCATTTGGGACAAGAGAATCCGCATACAATAAGAGAACTCCTATTGAACTCTTGCCGGATTTGCCGTCCAATTCTTCATATCGTCACAGCCATCATAAGAAAAGCAGCGGAGAGGATGAGGGGTATGCTTCAATATATTGTCCGTAAAGGAGATACCGTGGCGCGGATTGCCGCCGCGCACAGACTTACTCCGGGGCATGTGATCCAGGGCAATCCCTGGGCGGCGGACCAGCCTTATCTCTTCCCCGGACAGGTGCTGTTTCTGCCTACCGTCCAGCGCAGACGGCATGTCGCGCAGGAAGGGGAATCTGCGCGGGAGGTGGCGGCTTTATATGGAGTCGGCATGGAATCGCTGATAAAGCTTAACCCCGGAATATTTCCGGACGGGTTCTGCGCGCCCGGAACAACGCTGGTTATCCCGCCGTCCGAAGGCGCGGCGATCGTGAAACTGCGCGGGGAGTATGGGCCTGGAGAACTGAACGCCGATATCAACCTGCTGTCGGCCAAATATCCGTTTATTTGGGCTGACACAATAGGCGAAAGCGTCCTTGGCCAACCGCTTCATTTGCTGCGGATCGGCAGCGGCCGCCGAAGGCTGCATGTGAACGCAGCGCTCCATGCCAATGAATGGTTGACCTCGCCGTGTCTTCTGTCCTTTCTGGAGCAGTATGCCGAGGCCTACGCGAACGGCCGGAAATGGAACGGTCACAGCCCGGCGGACTGGTTCAGCAACTGGACGGTATGGGCCGTTCCAATGGCGAACCCCGATGGCGTGGAACTGGTGCAGGAGGGAGCCGGCCCAGGGCATCCATACCGCCGGGAACTTGAGGAATGGAACGGCGGGCGCCGCAGCTTCCGCCACTGGAAAGCCAACATCCGGGGCATCGACCTGGGGGATCAGTTCCCGGCCTTTTGGGAAGAGGAGCGGTCACGGCGGGGAATCACCGGGCCTTCTCCAAGAGACTATGGAGGCCCCTCGCCGCTGAGCGAGCCGGAGGCCGCGGCGCTCGTCTCGCTGTGCGAGAAATCCCCAGCGGATACGGCGGTATCGCTCCACAGCCAGGGCCAGGAGATCTACTGGAACTACCGCGGATATGAGCCGCCGGAGAGCCGGGAGCTCGCGGAACGTCTGGCGCAGGCCGGCGGCTACCGGGCAGTCGCGTTGACGGGGAGTGACGCCGGTTTCAAGGACTGGTTCATTATGAAATTTCGGAAGCCGGGATTCACAGTGGAACTGGGACTGGGAAGAAACCCGCTCCCGCTTGAAGATTTTGAGGATATGGCTTTGGAAACGGGGCGCATTTTGGCGTCCATTTTATCCGGGTGAAAGAGATTGAAACATTTTCAGGAAAGCTGCGTAATCTATTGTAGAGGGTATTGCCGTAACTTCGCGTAAAATTGTTAAACGGCCATACCCTTTTATAATCAAAGAAGAAGTAAGGTTTTACGGAAAGGAGGCCGCAGGTGAAACTGAAGAAGCTGCTGTCGCTAAAAAGCTGGTCCAAAGTGCTGAGAGGCACCTGGCAGTATATAATCTCTCCTCAGGTTGCAATGGGGGACAAGCTGTTGTTCACGATTCCGGCCCTGCTCTACTGGGTGCTCCCCGATGTCATGCCCTTTATGCCGGTTGACGATATCGGCGTATCGATGCTGCTGATGGCTTGGTTCGTTTCCAGAATGGATCGCAAATACCCGTCACTGCACCGTGGAAGATAAAAATTTGAAGCTTGACGGTTGCAATATACGGCTATTTTCCCTAAAATAGATTACTGAGTATTTAAATCCAGTTGTCAGGAGATGGACGGATCATGAAAGTCAAAATTACCCGCAACGCGGCTAAAGTTATAAAGAAGCAGATGGATTTGGAAGAAAACAAGGATTTGAAGCTGCGGGTGCTGATTACCCACTCCCATGGCGATCATGCCCATTATGGTCTTGATTTGGACACGCCTAAGGAGAATGACGAGATTATTCCAACGGATAAGGACATCGACGTTATTCTGGAGAAAGGCCAACCGCTGCTCGACGGCGTAAAGGTTGATTATCTGTATTTTCCGCAGGAAGGCTTTGTCATTACAAATCCTTCCCAGGGCAATCACGGCGACCATTAATCCGGCCCATGGCAGGCTTGGACAGATCGGATCGCAAAGAAGGGAACAGCAATGGCTAACGATATACGCATCTGCGACAAATGCAATCATATGAGCATCAAGAGCGTGCTTCCGAAGCTTCGCAAAATGGCGCCGGACGCCGAGATCAAAATTGGCTGCAAGTCCTACTGCGGTCCGTGCGGCAAGCGTGCGTTCATTTATATTAACGGCCGCTATGTGAGCGCTCCGACCGAAGACGAGGTATTGAAGAAAGCGGAGCCCTTCGTTAAGCAGCCCGTTGTAAAAGAGTAGAATTATTATATAGATGGTGCGGGCTTCAACGGACTTTGAAGAACGCCGGCATGGATAAGGCCGTTTTCACAGATTAAGCTGCGAAAACGGCTTTTTTGTTTCGGGAACGGTACAGCAATACAGCTGCGCCCTGCAACCTAGGAACGTTTTTGATAGAAAAGTACAGCGTGATATAATAGCCTTGTTGTATTGAAATCGAGCGTGTACATAGAAAGGGGTTAAACGAATGAAGCAATTATCGGGTACCACTTTGCTCAACAACGGCGTTGCCATGCCATACTTTGGCCTCGGAACGTATAAAGCGGAAGGCGATGCGGTGGAAAAGGCGGTTACGGCCGCGCTTGAACTGGGCTACAGGGCCATTGATACGGCCTCTTTGTACGGGAACGAGCATGAAGTGGGACGGGCCATTCGGACGAGCGGTCTGAAGAGAGAAGATGTGTTCGTCACAACGAAGGTGTGGAATGACGATCAGGGCTATGACCGGACGCTGGCTGCTTTTGAGAAGAGCCGGGAGGCGCTGGGACTTGATGTGATCGATTTATACCTGATTCATTGGCCGGGAGTGAACAAATACAAGGAAACGTGGCGCGCGCTTGAGCGTCTGCACGAAGAAGGCAGCGTCCGTGCAATCGGCGTCAGCAATTTCCAGATTCATCATCTGGAGTCGCTGATGAAAGACAGCAATACCGTTCCGGCAGTAAACCAGGTAGAGCTGCATCCCCGTCTGAGACAGCGGCAGCTGCATGATTTCTGCTTGCTGAACAATATCCAGATTCAAGCCTGGGCACCGCTTATGAAGGGAAAGCTCCAGGATAACGGAACGTTGACATCCATCGCGCGCATGCATGGTAAATCGGTCTCCCAAGTCATCCTCCGCTGGGAACTGCAGCATGACATCGTCACGATTCCGAAATCCATAACGCCTTCCCGTATTAAGGAGAACAGCGAAATCTTCGATTTCAACCTGTCCCAGGAGGAAATGAACGCCATCGACACTCTGGATACCGGAGAACGCATCGGCAGACATCCGGACGAGCTGGAGTTCTGAGAAGTCGTCAGCTGGGACGGCATGAGAGAATATGAAACGACGGACTATTGCAAAAAGAAACAGGCAGGCTGCGGGAAAACCGCAGCCTGCCTGTATTTCGTCAGACAATATCAATGAACCGGCGATTATCTGCCGATCTCGTCCGGACGGATTCGGTTCGACTAAGTAGCATCCGTTTCCTTCCTCGGCGCTCTTGGCGGCAGTGGTCCGAAGTACTGATAATACTGGCACTCGATCCGTCCGTTATACAGCTTGCGGCGTTTGTCCGCCTTGCGGCCAAAGTGGTGCTCAAACTGCTTGGAAGGACTGATGGCGAAGAACGACCAAGTAGGCAGGTGCAGCATCATTTGCCCGAATTGGCGGGTGAGCTTCTCCACTTCCTTATCGTCGCTCAGCCGCTCCCCGTAAGGGGGATTGGTGATCATACAGCCGTATTCGCCCTCCGGCCTTGCTTTGGAGGCAGGCAGGACGGAGAAGGCGATTTCGCCGGACAGGCCCGCGCTCTTCGCGGCGGCCTGCGCGATCTCGATCGCCTTCGGATCGATGTCGCTGCCGGCAAGCTGCAGCGGAGAGTCGTCGCGCACGGCGTCGAACGCTTCCTCGCGGGCGGTGTGCCACGCTTCCTCCGGGATCGCCGGCCAATGCTCCGATGGAAAAGAGCGCCGGAGTCCAGGCGCGATATTCCAGGCCATCATGGCCGCCTCGATCAGAAATGTGCCCGAGCCGCAGCAGGGGTCGTAGAGAGGGCGGCTGCCGTTCCAGCGGCTGAGCTTCAGCATCGCGGCGGCCATGGTCTCTTTGATCGGCGCTTCCGTAATCAGTTTGCGGTAGCCCCGTTTATGCAGCGCGGGACCGGTTGTGTCCAGCGTAATCAACGCGATGTCGTTCAGCAGCGTGACCTCGATGACGTATCTCGGCCCGTTCTCGGGGAACCAGTCGGTGCGGTAATACTGCTTCAGCTTTTCGACGACCGCTTTTTTGACGATGCCCTGCGCGGCCGGAACGCTGCTGAGCTGTGATTTGTGCGAGCGTCCCTCCACAGGGAATTCGCCGTGCTCGGGAATCCAATCCTGCCAGGGAAGTGCCTTGACGCCTTCGAACAGCTCGTCGAAGGTTTTAGCTGGAAATTGTCCCATGTTGATCAACACCCGGTCCGAGGTGCGCAGCCACAGGTTGCAGCGGCAAATGTCGATGACATCTCCGCTGAAGTGAACGCGGCCGTTCTCGGTAGTCGTTTCATAACCCAATTCATTTAATTCGCGTGCGACGATAGCCTCCAATCCCATCGGGGCGGTGGCAATCAACTGCAATTTGCTCAAGAATCTCAACTCCGTTGCTTGTAGGTATGTGCGTAATGCCGTTACAATCGAGAAGAAACATTTTGTCCGTAGGTATAGGTGCGGCACCCGTTTCTCGAAAATTTGTACTTTTCTAAGTATAGGCGAAGGAAGGACGCATCACAACGTCCCGTTTCGGCCGGGAATGCCGGATGCCTGCTTCAAGATAAAGAAAGTGATGATAAAGGAGATCAGACATGCTTAATCAGGACCAATACTTAAATCAAGAACAATACAGCGAGCAGCTTTATGAGGAGGATGAACTTCTGCTGTCGGTAAAAGAAGCCATCCGGGAAAGCGGTATGCCCGAAGTGTCGATTGCCCCGGGTTACGGAAGGCTGCTGGGCATGCTCGTCTCGCTGTCCCGCTCGGCAAGTGTGCTCGAAATCGGAGCGCTCGGCGGCTACAGCGGCATTTGCCTGGCCAGGGGGCTGGCTCCGGGCGGAACGCTGACCTCCCTGGAGCTGAAGCCGGAATATGCCGATATGGCGCGCCGCCATCTGGAGCGGGCGGGGTTCGGCGGCATTGCCGAATACCGCACGGGACCCGCTCTGGACAGTCTGGCAGGCCTCCAGGAAGAAGGCCGGACCTTTGATTTCTTTTTTATCGACGCCGACAAGGAGAATTATCCGAACTATTTGGAATACGCGATCCGGCTGGCAAATCCGGGAGCGGTCATCGCCGGAGACAATATCTTCCTGCGCGGCCGCACGTTGAACGAGGGCAAGAACGGACCGGCGGTGCAAGCGATGCGCCGTTTCAACGAAATGATCGCAAGTGACAGCCGGCTGACCAGCACGCTGCTGCCCGCCTATGACGGGCTAGCTCTTGCGATGGTGAAATAACAAGATCGGCCGGGCGGTAAGCCGCGGTTAACGGAACAGCCTAATCGGGGTAGCCTTGTACAACATGAAGCGCACCCATACCGTATTTAGCAGCAGCATGCAGCCGGAGACGATGAACAGGCCTTCGATGCCGATGTAGCCGGCCATGAAGCCGCCGATTAGCGAGCCTGCCATATTGCCGAGGGCCAGCGTGCTGCTGTTAAAGCCGAAGGCCCGGCTCTCCTTGCCGTCCGGCGTATAGGAACGGATCAAGGCGTTAACGCTCGGGAGCAGACCGCCCATAAAGACGCCCATCAAAAACCGGACGAGAATAAGCTGCCAGACACTCTCTACGAGCGCCTGCGGAATGAGGAACAGCGAAGCGCCGATCAGGGCGTAGGTCAGAATCCGGTGAGCGCCGACCTTGTCGCTCAGCTTGCCGAGGACCGGCGAGGCGATCATATTCGAGACTCCGGTTACGGCGCTGACGACCCCTGCCCAGAACGCGATGTTGACAGCGGTCCCATGCAGCCTCTCGACATAGAGCGGTAGAAGGGCCATAGGGCTGATCATGGCGAACTGAATTAGGAAGGTGACGGCGAACAACGCCGGAAGCTGCGGAACCTTGATAAGATCCTTAAGTCCTTCGAATGTGGATACCTGCGGCTTATGGGCGGCTTCCTCACGGTTGAAATTTTCTTTGACGAGGAACAGGGCGAGCAGAGAAGCGATGAACAGCAGCAAACCGATCACGTAAAAAATCGGACGGAATCCGATCCAGTCCGCGAGCAGTCCGCCGATCAGCGGCCCGAGAATCGTTCCGGCTACGGAGCCGGACTGCATCAGACCCATGGCGAAGCCCATCCGGTGCTTCGGCGTCGTGCCGGAGACAAGCGAGATGGAAGCGGGATTGAAGCCGGAGATGGTGCCGTTGAGCAGTCTCAGAAGGAGCAGCTGCCAGGGCGTTTGAGCAAAGCCCATCATCGTGATGACGATCGCCATGCCGAAGCCGGAGCGAAGCAGCATGATTTTACGGCCGTATTTGTCGGAAAGCGATCCCCACAGCGGCTGGAACAGAAACGAAGTCATAAAGTTGGCGGAAAAAATAATACCGGCCCATATCCCGACGGCATCTCCCTGCACACCGAGGTCCTTGGCCAGATAAAGAGACAGAAACGGGGTAATCATTGTCATCCCGGCATTGACCAGAAATTGTCCAAACCAAAGCACATAGAGATTGATCTGCCAGGGGTCCCAAGATTTCCATTTTTTCAATGTGCTTCACATCCTTTCAACATTCAGGTGAGTTCACGAAGATGACATTCCAAAAGTATACCATATTTTTCTGCGCAACTTGAGACGCATTTCGCCCGTTGTCAAAGAATTGTCATCCCTTGTAAGGTGTGACGGTTGTTACATTCTTTTAAAAAGGGCATAATATATTTTGAGAAAAATTTTATCTAATCATATGGAGACCTTATCATGACCTATAACGATACATTTATCCGCGCCTGCAGGAAGCAGGAGACGGAGCAAGTCCCCGTATGGTATATGCGGCAGGCCGGTCGCTACGATCCCGAATACCGGAAGATCAAAGAAAAATATTCGCTGCTTGAAATCAGCAGACAACCCGAATTGGCGGCGGAAATTACGATGATGCCGGTGCGCAAGCTGGGCGTAGACGCGGCCATTTTGTACTCCGATATCATGAATCCGGTGGCTTCCATCGGCGTGGAGTTCGACATTGTCAAAAATATCGGGCCTGTGATCGAGCATCCGATCCGCAGCGCTGCTGACGTGGAGCGGCTGCGGCCGGTGGACGTGGAAGGCGATCTCGGCCATATTCTGGAGACGATCGCGATTCTGGACAAGGAGCTGGAGGTGCCGCTGATTACGTTCGCAGGCGCACCCTTCACGATCGCCAGCTATCTGATCGAAGGCAGACCCTCCAAAAGCTATATCCGCACCAAAGAGCTGATGTACAGTGAACCTCTTGTATGGGAGAAGCTGATGGACAAGCTAGGCGACATGGTTATCGCATATCTGCGGGCCCATGTCCGCAGCGGAGGCAAAGCGTTCCAGCTGTTCGACAGCTGGGTCGGAGCTTTGTCGCCCCGGGATTTCGAAATCTTCGTTCTGCCGACGGTCTCCCGTATTTTTGCCGAATTATCCGATTTGGATGTGCCCAAAATTTATTTTCCGGGCGTGAGTTCGGGAGAATTGCTGCCCGCTCTTTCCGGACTTCAAGCGGATGTGATCGGACTGGACTGGCGGGTGTCGCTGGATGAAGGCCGCCGCAGAACCGGAGGCAAATTCGCGGTGCAGGGCAATCTTGATCCTTATATCCTGACCGCTCCGATGGAACTGATCAAGGAGCGCGCCAAAGCGCTTATTGACGAAGGCATCCGTGAGCCGGGCTACGTGTTCAATCTGGGACACGGTCTGTTCCCCGAGGCGTCGCTGGAGAAGCTGAGTGAATTGACGGAGTTCATCCACGGCTATTCCAAGGAAGCGCTGGCGCTCCGGAAAGCCGCAAGACCGCGCTCTTAAATATCCGCTCATCATTAATCGCTAAGAGGTGATCCATACGTGACAACGAAAATCGGTGTACTCGTCATGTCATACGGCACTCCTGAAAGCATGGAGGGTGTTGAGTCTTATTACACGCATATCCGGCGCGGCAATCCGCCATCGGCTGAACAGCTGAAGGAGCTGCAGGACCGATATAAAGCGATCGTAGGCGGCGTATTCCCTTTGCGGGAAAATACGGACCGTCAGACGGAGGCGCTCCAGGATGCGCTGAACCGGGATAATGAGGATAAAGATTTCGAATATATTTGCTGCCAGGGGCTGAAGCACGCTCATCCGTTCATCGAGGACGGGATACAGCGGCTGGCGGAGGGCGGAATCAAGCAGGCGGTAGGCATCGTGCTTGCGCCGCATTATTCCGCCATGAGCGTCGGAGGCTACATAAAGCGCGCCAAAGAACAAGCGGAGAGCCTTGGCATCCAAATGGTCTTTGTGGAAAGCTACCATCTTCATCCGCAGCTGATTGACGCTCTCAGCCGCCGCGTATCGGCAAGGCTGGATCAGTATGAGGAAGCGGGCGCGAAACGGGAAGATGTGCGGGTGCTCTTCAGCGCCCACAGTCTGCCGGAACGGATTCTCGCCATGGGCGATCCGTACCGGGACCAGCTGCTGGAAACCTCGAAGGCGATTGCAGAACAGGCAGGCGTAACCTCTTGGCAGTTCACCTGGCAAAGCGCTGGAAGAACGGCAGAGCCGTGGCTCGGGCCGGATATTCTTGATACGCTCCGCGGGCTGAGCAAGGACCAGGTGGAATACGTGCTGTCCGCCCCGATCGGATTCGTGTCCGACCATCTGGAGGTGCTGTACGATCTGGATATCGAAGCCCAGGCCATTGCGGCCGAGCTGGATATGCGCCTGCTGCGGATCGAATCGCTGAACAGCGACCCGGCCTTTATAGCGGTGCTGAGCGACGTGGTGCGGAGCCGGGCGGGCGAACTGAAGGCGAGGCGCCAATGAGCGGAACTTCACGCAAGGTCGTCATTATCGGCGGAGGACTCAGCGGATTAAGCGCCGCTTTCTATGTCCGCAAATATTATAAGGAAGCGGGCGTTCAGCCGGAGATCGTGATCCTCGAGAAAGAGCGCAGCCTCGGAGGGAAAATCGAAACCCTGCACAAGGATGGCTTCGTTATCGAAAAAGGACCCGATTCATTTCTGGCCCGTAAGAAGGAAATGAGCGACCTGGCGAAAGAATTGGAGATCGATCATGAGCTGGTGACGACGAATCCGAACGCCAAAAAAACGTATATTTTGCAGCGGGGCAAGCTGCACCCAATGCCGGCCGGCCTTGTGCTGGGCATTCCGACGGATCTTAAGCCCTTTATAGGGACGAGGCTCATTTCCTTTCCCGGCAAACTGCGGGCGCTGATGGATTTTGTTATTCCGCCCCGGCGGTCGGAGGAGGACGAGCCGCTTGGAGAGCTGATTGAGCGCCGTTTCGGCACTGAGGTGCTGGAGAACTTGACGGAGCCGCTGCTGGCCGGTATTTATGCGGCGGATATGCGCAAAATCAGTCTGCAGGCGACCTTTCCGCAATTCGGCGAGATGGAGCGGCAGTACGGAAGCCTGATTCGCGGCATGTTGACGGGCAGGAAGCCCCAGGAGACACATACCGGCACGAAAAAGAGCATGTTCCTGACCTTCCGTCAGGGGCTGCAAAGCCTCGTCCACACGCTTGTGCATGAGCTGCATGATGTGGAGCAGCGGACGGAAGCCGCCGCCGTGGCCATTCACGACCGGATTGCCGATACCTTCACCGGAACGGCCGATATTAAGGAAGGTTCTCCGGGATTGCCGGATTCTCCGCAGCCGCGCTACGCGGTGGAACTGGGAACCGGCGAGCGGCTGCCTGCGGACGACGTCTATATCACGGTTCCCAACTTCGCGGCGGCCGAGCTGCTGCGGCCTCATGTAGATGTATCTGCGCTGGACGCGGTGAATTACGTGTCGGTCGCGAACGTGGTTATGGCCTTTTCCGGCGATGAGATGGACGGCAATTTTGACGGCTCGGGCTTTCTCGTTTCCCGCAAGGAAGGGCGCAATATTACGGCCTGCACCTGGACTTCGGCGAAATGGCTGCATACAAGTCCAGAGGGCAAAGTGCTGCTGCGCTGTTACGTGGGGCGTGCGGGCGATGAGCAGAACGTCCAGCTGCCGGACACTGCGCTGGAAGAACTGGTCCGCAAGGATCTGCGCGAGGTTATGGGCGTTACGGCGGAGCCGCTGTTCGCGGAAATTACGCGTCTGCCGGACTCGATGCCGCAGTATCCTGTCGGACATCCTTTGGCAATCGCCGGACTCCGGAGCGACCTGGCCGCCGTTCTTCCGGGTGTTTATGTATTTGGAGCAGGGTATGACGGCATCGGCATGCCGGACTGCATCAAATTTGCGAAGCTGACGGCGAAGGCGGCAGCCGAAGGCCTTCAAGGGAACTGATTTTCATACTTTTATCATCGGGCATGTTGCCTTGATTGACGGCGAAGCGAGGGTTCAGCCCGCGCTTCGCCGTTTATTTTTAAATATAAGAATGTATAAGCTGTGCGCTTATCATTTTGTCTTATATTTCTACGAGAAACGGTACCGTCCCTAAAAGGACGGCGTAGCCGTTTCTTCTTGAATGCGGCTTTTGAGTGAACGTCGGCTTCTATAGACCCAGATTCCTGCTTTTCGGGGAGGATTGATAGATATGATATAATAGAGCGAGTTTAGCAGGAAAAGGAGCCCGAACACCAATGTATTCCCCTAGATCCAGCAGAAAAAGGAGCAAAACGACCAGAAAACAGAAAAGAAACCGCATCTGGTCATGGATCAACATCAGTCTGCTGTTGCTGATTACGGTTATGCTATTTTATTTCTTCTACACCGGAGAAGGACGCGGAAGCGTTCCTCCATCCGCAGCGGGGGCGGCTTCGCCTTCGCCGGAGGCATCGGCGGAAGCAGGAACCGGCCCCTCCGCGGGGCCTGGGGCCGCTGGCGGAGCGTCGGCCGCTCCATCCGTGGAGCCGCTGCGGTCCGCTTCGCCGGAAGCGGGCCCGACTATAGGCGCCACGCCGCCGCCGTTACCCGAAGCAGGCGCGGACAGCACGTCGCCCCCGGCAAGCGCCGGAGCTTCCAGCCCGGCCCCTGACAGCAGCCCCGCTGCCGATGGAGCCGGGGGCCAGACGGCCGGGCTTCCAGTCGGCCAGGAGGGGAGCGGAAGCACGGTGACGCTGAATTTTGCCGGAGACGTCATTTTTGCCGGCAAGGTCGGCGAACTGCTGAAGCAGAAGGGCTATGATTATCCGTACGCCCGCCTGAACGGCCTGTTCCTGAAGGACGATCTGTCGGTCGTCAATCTGGAAACGCCCGTCACCGACCGGGGTGCGGAGGCGAACAAGACCTATGTGTTCAAGTCGCCTCCGGAGGCTCTGAATGCGCTGAAGGCGGCTGGAGTGGATGCCGTCAATCTGGCGAACAACCATACGCTGGATATGGGCGAGCAGGGACTCCGGGATACGCTGGACAATCTGGACGCCAGAGGCATTCCGTTCGTCGGAGCGGGCGTGGACGCCGCTCAGGCGTACTCGGCGCAATATTTTACCCGAAAAGGAATTACCGTCGCCCTGCTCGGCTTTACGCGGGTCATTCCCGAAGCCGGATGGACCGCTGGAGCGGGCAAGCCCGGCGTAGCCTCCGCTTACGACAGCGGCCCGGCGCTTAAGGCGATAGCCGAAGCCCGGAAGAAAGCGGATATTGTTGCCGTTGTCGTCCACTGGGGACAGGAACGGATGAATGAGCCGAATGCGGTTCAGCAGTCGTTGGGCAGGAGCTTTATCGACGCCGGGGCGGATCTTGTCATCGGAGGACATCCCCATGTCCTTCAAGGCCTTGAGCCGTACAAAGGAAAGTGGATCGCGTACAGTACGGGCAACTTTATTTTTACAAGGTCAACCTCGAAGAGCACCTGGGAAACGGCGATATTTCAGGCCGAATGCAGCGTTAAAGGACAATGCTCGATGAAGCTTTCGCCTATCGACGCCGAACTGGGCCAGCCGGTGCCGATGAGCGCACCCGATGGGCAAAAGCTGCTGAAGCGGATAGAATCGCTGTCTGCCGGCAAAGTCAGGATCGACGAAGAGGGCAGAGTAACGGACGCCAGGCGTTAACCGAATTAGCTGTTGACTACGCGCTGACCTTTGACAAGAAACAATCCGCTTTTTAGATTGATCGGAAACATAAAGCAACTTATTCTTTATCGGGATCCCCGCAAAGATTCTGGGCAGGCTTCGAAGCCTGCCGGAGCTTATGCGGGGCTATTTTACGGGAGGGCTGCTCTAAGATGAACAACTTGTGCGTCGCCCATCGGGGGTTTTCCGGCAAGGCTCCGGAGAATACGTTTGCCGCAATCCGTATGGCGATGGAACTTCCGTATGTATCCTGGATGGAAATCGATGTTCAGCTGACGAGAGACGGGGTTCCCGTTGTGATCCATGATTACAGTTTGGACCGCACCACCAACGGCCACGGCAAAGTGAAGGACATGGATTGGAGCCAGTTGCGGCAGCTCGACGCCGGAGGGTGGAAGAGCCGTATTTTTCGAGGCGAAAAGATTCCTTCGCTGGAGGAAGTGCTGGAGCTGTGCAAAGAACGGCTGCGGCTCAATATCGAGCTGAAGAATGCAGGCAACCTGTATCCCGGCATCGAAAAGACGGTAACAGAACTGCTTGCCTCCAAGGGGATGACAGGGGAGGTCGTGCTGACCTCTTTCGATCCCGGGACGCTGCGCAGATGCCAAGAAGCCGATCCCGCTGTCCGCCGGGGACTGATCTTCGATTCAAGGTGGGGCGATCCCGCCGGGCGTGTGCGGGAACTGGACTGCTCTTTTTTATCCATCGGCTTTTCTCGTCTGACTCCAGGATTGGCCCGATTTTTGTCGGCCCGCGGAGTGGGAATCATGGCCTGGACGGTGAACAAAGCGAAGGAGATGCGTCGCCTTGCGGACATGCATTCTGATATAATGATATGTACGAACCGTCCGGATGTATGGGGCGATACGTTTTTGGGAGTATGAATGATAAATAAATCGAGTGGAAAGAGAGCTGAATGTCAATGTGCGCTGCTGTAAACACCTTATACTGTGTGGGACGAAACTATAAACTCCATGCGGAGGAGCTCGGCAACCAAGTGCCGGCAGAACCGCTGATTTTTTTGAAGCCGTCCCATGCCGCCGTTCCTCTCGACAAAAAAACCATTCAGCTGCCTCAGGGTTCTGGACAGGTGCATTATGAAGGGGAGCTTGTGCTGCGCATCGCGCGCGACTACGTTCCGGGCATCAGTGTGGAAGAGCTGGTGGATACCATGGCTTTGGGGCTTGATTTCACGCTGCGGGACATCCATAACGATCTGCAAAAAAGAGGACTTCCCTGGACGCCAGCCAAAGGTTTCCGGAATGCCGCGCCTCTGAGCCCTTACATCGCTTTTCCTTCCAAAGAAGAACTGGAGAATACCGATTTTACGGTCCGCAAGAACGGGGAAGAAGTCCAGCGGGGGAATGTGAAGAACATGATCTTTTCGCTGCAGACGATTGTGGACTTTATCGGCACCCGCTACGGGCTGGGCAAAGACGATGTGATCTTTACCGGGACGCCTGCAGGCGTCGGTCCAACCCTTCCGGGCGATACGTTCGAGCTGTATTGGGGCGATCGGCTGATGGGCACCTGCCTGATCGGCTAATGGGATCTTGGGACATATTACTGGAGCTGAAGCCATGCAGTGGGTAATCGGCATCTTGGGCGCATTGTTTGTTGCCGGAGCCGCGTATATCAAGGGATCGCTGAGCCTCTCCGGCATGCTTGCCGCCGTGGTCATGGGTGCCATTTATTTTGGAGCGGGTAACGCTTTTTGGTTCGGGATACTGCTGCTGTTTTTCATCTCCTCCAGCCTGCTGTCGAAACTCAGAGCAGAGCACAAGGAGGAGCTGGAACGGTCGTACGCGAAGACGGGCAGGCGGGACGCGGGCCAGGTATTCGCCAACGGCGGCCTCGGCATGCTGCTTGTTCTGCTGAACGCCTTTAATCCTCAGCCTGCGTGGGAACTGCTCTTCGTCGGCGTAATGGCGACGGTCACCGCAGATACGTGGGCGACAGAAATCGGCACCTTGAGCGGAAAGCCGCCGCGCTCGATATTGACCGGCAGGAAGCTTCCGACCGGGGCATCCGGCGGCGTCTCGCTTCCAGGCACACTTGCGGCAGCGGCGGGCGGCGTCATCATCGGCGCGGCTTCGTGGATTCTTCAGCAGTTATCGGGAATGACAGGGCAGTCTTTCACTGCCCTGGCGGCTGCGGGCCTCTTCGGAGGATTCGTTGGCGCTTTTGCCGATTCCCTGCTTGGCGCAACGGTTCAGAAGATGAACCTTTGCGCCGTATGCGGGCGTGAAGTGGAAAGCGAGGTCCATTGTGGCATCCCTACCGTGCATGCCAGAGGCTGGCGGTGGATGAACAACGATGCCGTGAACGCGATCAGCTCAATCGCCGGTGGAGCTGTGGCGCTGCTGATTAGCAGGCTGATTTGATTATCAGTTTCAAATATATAGGGAAGGCGAACAACAACCATGAATATTATGACCGTGGAGCACCTTGTCAAAAGCTACGGAGAAAAAGTGCTGTTCCAGGACGCATCCTTTGGAATGGAAGACCGTGACAAGATCGGCGTCATTGGCGTGAACGGGACCGGCAAATCGACGCTTCTGCGGATTATCGCCGGACTTGAAAGTCCCGACGAGGGGCAAATCGCCATCGGCAATGATGTGCGCGTACAATTTCTGTCGCAGAACCCGCCTTATAACCCGGAATATACCGTGCTTCAGCAGGTATTCGCCGGGGACAATCCGGAGCTGGCCGTCATGCGGCGGTACATGGAGACGACGGCCCGGTTGGAAGCCGAGCCGGGCAATGACGAATTGGAGCAAGAGCTGATCCGCCTAGGTCAAGATATCGACGCCGCGGGAGTTTGGCATCTGGAGAGCGAAGCGAAAAGCGTGCTGTCCAAGCTTGGCATCCAGCAGTTTGACGCGCGCATGGAGTCGCTCTCCGGCGGACAGCGCAAGCGGGTCGCGCTGGCGGCGGCCCTGATTACCCCGTCGGAGCTGCTCATTCTGGACGAGCCCACCAACCATATCGACACATCCTCGGTCGCCTGGCTGGAGCAGTATTTGCAGAAGCGGCGCGGCGCGCTGCTGATGGTTACCCATGACCGCTACTTTCTGGAGCGGGTGGCGGGTGTTATGCTGGAGCTGGATCAGGGACGGCTGTTCCGCTATGAAGCGAACTATTCCCGCTTCCTGGAACTGAAAGCCGAACGCGAAGAGCGGGAAGCCGCTTCCGAACAGAAACGGCAGAATCTGCTGCGCAGCGAGCTGGCCTGGATCAGACGCGGCGCCAAGGCGCGGTCCACGAAGCAGAAGGCGAGAATCGACCGCTTCGAGAAGCTGAAGGATCAGCAGGGCGTATCCTCCGGCAGCCAGCTGGAGATTTCCGCCGCCTCGACCAGATTGGGGCGGAAAATACTCGAAATTGAGGATATGACGATGTCCCGGAGCGGGCGGACACTCATCGAGAATTTGAGCTATATCGCCGTTCCACAGGACCGCGTAGGCATCGTCGGCCCGAACGGCAGCGGCAAATCGACGCTGCTGAACCTGATAGCAGGCAAGCTTCAGCCGGACAGCGGCGAGGTTGTGCTGGGTCCGACCGTGAAGCTGGGGTATTTTACCCAGGAGCATCAAGACATGGACGATTCGCTGCGGGTGATCGAATACATCAAGGAAGAGGCGGAGGTCGTGCGTACGGCGGACGGCTCCGCCATTACTGCGGCCCAGATGCTGGAGAGGTTCCTCTTTCCGCCCGCAATGCAGTGGACACCGATCTCGAAGCTGTCCGGCGGAGAGAAGAGAAGACTGTATCTTCTTCGCGTACTGATGAGCGCTCCCAATGTGCTGCTGCTGGACGAGCCGACCAATGATCTGGACATCGGCACGCTTGCTATCTTGGAGGACTATCTGGATGAATTTCCGGGAGTCGTCCTGACTGTCTCGCATGACCGGTTCTTCCTGGACCGGACGGTGGACAAGATCATCGCGTTTGAGGACGGGGGGATCCGTGTTCATGTCGGCGATTACAGCGAGTATGAAGAGTGGCTGGCCAAGAACGCGCCCGCCCGCGGTTCAGCAGCCGTCGGGAAAGAGGATGCGGGGCCCAAACGGAGCGAAGGCGGTCAATCTTCCCAAGGGAACAGCGCTCAGGCGCCGGCCCGTGAAAAGCTGAAGTTTTCTTTCAAGGAACAGCGGGAGTATGAAGAGATCGACGGTCTCGTCGAGAAGGCCGAACAGCGTTTAAGCTCCATTGCGGCGCAGATGGAAGCGGCTTTTGCCGATTCCGCGAAGCTGCAGGAATTGGTGGAAGAGCAGCGCGCGGCCGAGGCGGAGCTGGAACGGCTGATGGAGCGCTGGACGTACTTGAACGAACTGGCGGAGAAAATCGCGAACAAATCGTAACCGAAATCTAAAGATGGGGTGACTGCTTTGAAGTATGATTTTGACCGTGTCCTGGACCGTAGCAATACGCATTCCTACAAATGGGATCAGGCGGAGAAACTGTTCGGTAACAAGGATATTTTACCGCTGTGGGTGGCGGATATGGACTTCGAGAGTCCTCCGGCCGTAAAAGAAACGCTGGTTCGCCGCGCCGAGCACGGCATTTACGGATATTGCGTCCCCAGCGGCTCGTACATAGAGTCGATTGTCGGATGGTTCCGCCGCCGACATGACTGGGAGATATCAAAGGATTGGATCGCTCAATCGCCCGGCATCGTGACTACACTCAGCCTGGCGGTCGAGCTGTTCAGCGATCCGGGAGCCGAGGTTATTTTGCAATCGCCGGTATATTATCCATTCTATGATGTCATCAAAATGAACGGCCGCAAAGTTGCAGACAATCCGCTCGTGCTGCGGAACGGACGCTATGAGATGGACTATGAGCAGCTGGAAGGGCTGATGAAGGGCGGCGCCAAGCTGCTGCTGCTGTGCAGTCCGCATAATCCCGGAGGACGGGTATGGGAGCGCGAGGAGCTGCTGCGGCTCGGGGAGTTATGTCTGCAGTACAGGGTCACGGTTGTTTCCGATGAAATCCACTGCGATCTGGCGCTGCCCGGGTACAAGCATATTCCATTCGCTTCGCTGTCCAAGGAACTGTCGGACATTACGCTGATGGCGCTGGCTCCAACGAAAACCTTCAATTTGCCCGGCATTCATTCCTCTTTTATCGTGGCGTCGAGCCCGGAAATCAAGCGGAAATTTGAGACGCGGATCAAAACGCTTAGTCTGCATATGGCCAGCTTTTTCGCCCAGGATGCCGTTGAAGCGGCCTATAACGAAGGCGCCGAGTGGGTCGATGAGCTGATCTCCTACATCAACGGCAACATCGACTACGCTACCTCTTATCTCGCAGAGCACCTGCCACAAGTCAAAGTCATGAAGCCCGAGGCTACCTACCTGCTGTGGATCGACTGCCGGGCGCTGGGCCTTAACGGAGCAGGACTCAAAAAACTGATGTACCAAGAGGCCGGCGTTGCCTTCAATGAAGGGTCGGTGTACGGAAGCGAAGGGGAAGGTTATCTGCGGATTAATGTGGCCTGCCCGAGATCCATTTTGGAGACGGCCCTGGAGCGTTTCTGCGCTGCGGCGGCAGCTTATCCCGTCAAATAATTTGAGATCCGTTTAAAAAGTAATAAGCCTGCACATCCCTACGGGGGTATGCAGGTTTTTTTATTCCTGACTCCTATCGCTATCTTTTCGCGTTTAAATTTACTCAGAGCGGGTACTCACATAAAAGGATTTGATTTTACAACAAGAATGGAGTGGAGAGACATGGAATATACTCAAATCCCGGGAATCGGTATGAAAGCCTCGCGAATTGGACTCGGCACATGGCCGATCGGAGGCGTAATGTGGGGCGGCAGCGACGATAAGGAAGCGATCCGTACCATCCATACAGCGGTTGACAAAGGCATCAATGTGATCGATACCGCTGCCGATTACGGCCTTGGTCACTCCGAAGAACTGATTGGCGAAGCTCTTGCCCAAAGCGGAAATCGGGACAGTCTGATTATTTCCGCCAAGCCGGGCCTGCGCTGGAAAGGCAAAACGATATACAGGGATGGACGCAAGGAGCGTATTATCGAGGAAGTGGAGGAGACGCTGGGACGTCTTCGGACAGACTATATCGATGTATACCTGGTACATTGGCCCGACCCTCTGGTAGATATTGAAGAAACGGCGTAAGCCATGAAAAAACTATATGATGACGGCAAAATCCGCGCGATCGGTGTCAGCAATTTTACGGTTGAGCAGATGGAAGCTTTTCGCTCCGCGGCCCCGCTGCATGCGGCCGAACCGCCGCTGAGTTTGTTTGAACGAGGAGCGCAGGAAGAAGTGCTGCCATGGTGCCGGCAGGAAAAGGTGACGACTTTTCTGTACAGCAGCCTGTGCCGCGGTTTGCTCTCCGGGTCAATGACGCGGGACCGGAAGTTTAAGGGTGACGATATGCGCGGCGGGATGGACCCGAAATTCCAGGAGCCCAGATTCGGCCAGTATTTGGCGGCGGTCGACCAACTGACCCGGCTGGCCCGGGAAAAATACAGCAGATCGATGATCGAGCTGGCCGTTCGATGGGTGCTCGATCAGCCGGGCGTGGGAATCGCTCTTCGGGGGGCTCGGCATCCGGAGCAACTCGAGACGCCGGGAAAAATCGACGGCTGGCATTTGACGGATGAAGATATGCAAGAAATCGACCAAATACTCCGGCAGACGATTGCTGAACCGATCGGACCGGATTTCATGGTGCCTCCGACAAGAGAACAGATGAAGGCAATGGCGCGTTGAGTGAGTGGAGTCAATGACAGGAAATAACCGCACAAAAAGCCGGCGCCGGGAAACCGGACGCCGGCTTTGGAGTTCAATCAAGTGCCTTTATACCGCAGCCATCAGCAGATAGTACAGATTTCTTTCAATTCGCTCCCACATAAGCCGCAAGCAGCTTGGCCGTATTGAATACGGCCTGCTTGTGCGTACGCTCCATGGAGTGGGATGCATGAACACCGGGGCCAATCAGCGCGGCCCGGATATTGGCGCCGCCATGAAGCGCCGCTGAGGCGTCGGAACCGTAATGCGGATAAATATCGACCGCATGAGGGATGCCAAGGCCCTGAGCCAGCTCGATCAGCCGTCCGGTCATCGTATAATCGTACGGGCCGGTGGAATCCTTGGCGCAGATGGATACATCGGTCTCCTTGCAGCTCAAATCGTCGCCCAGGACGCCCATATCGACGGCGATCAGCTCGCTGATTTCGCCGGGAATCCAGGACGCGCCGTGGCCTACCTCTTCATAATTGGAGATCAGCAGAGACAGGTTGTAGAGCGGCTTCCAGCCTTCGCGCTTGATGCTTTCCAGCAGGCCGAGCAGGGCGGCGACGCTCGCTTTATCGTCCAGATGGCGCGACTTGATATAACCGCTTGGCGTGAACACGGGCCGGGCGTCAAACGAGATGAAATCGCCCACGGCGATTCCCAGCTTTAGCACATCGTCCTTGCCTGAAACCACTTCGTCGATGCGGACCTCCATATTTTCTTCCACGCGCTTAATATCACGGGCATCGGCAGGATAGGCGTGGGCGGATGGGCGCGTCGACAGAATCGTTCCGGTATAGGTCTTTCCGCTGCGCGTGTGAATAACGCAGTATTCATTTTCGATGCTGTACATCGTGAAACCTCCGACGGTGGTCAGGCGCAGAGTGCCGTCCGGACGGATGGAACGGACCATCGCTCCGAGTGTATCGACATGGGCGCTCAGTCCGACGGTGCGGGAAGGATCAAGACCGTCAACACTCAGGATAAGTCCGCCTTTTTCGTTCCAGGACATGTTTACGTTAAGCGCTGCAGCCTCCTCGGCGACGAGCTTCAGAACGGCATGGGTGAAGCCGCTTGGGCTCGGCGTTTCCAGCAGTTTTTTAAGAGTGTTCAGGATGTAATCTTCATTGGGCTGAATCGTAAGGATTGGCAAAGGTGGTCCTCCTGTCTATTATCAATTAAACGTGGTCGTTCCTTCGGAAAGGGGGCTGTCGGGTACCGTAACCGCTGTGTTTGCCGCCTCAAGGCCGGCAATTCTTTCCTGCGCCTGAGCCAGCTCGGCAGTCAATGATTTGATCTTCCTCTGCTGCTTGTACTGGCGGAAAATACCATACGAGCCCACAATTACCCCGCCGATCAGCGCGCAGCTGAGTATGACCAGGATCAAGGGGAGCGATACAATGCTGAAACCGAAGTTCACCTGCACCGGATCTACGTTAATGACGGCAAAAAGGGCAATCAGCAGCGCAAAAATCAGGCCGAAAATTATAGACCATTGCATTCTCATAATAAACTTCCTCCTCGGGCAATTTGCGAACCGCCGATTCTAGGGGCCGCTTTACATTATAAAATCCCTTACCCCAAAAAGGGGCAAGGGACGACATGGACTTGCAACCGAAAACGCTTTGAGGCACACGTTTTACTTAGTTAACTGTTCCATCTGTTCGATCACATTCTCGAAGACGCTCATAGCTTCGCGGATTGGCTGCGGCGAAGACATGTCAACGCCCGCTTTTTTCAGAATATTGATCGAATAGTCACTGCCGCCGCTCTTCAAGAAACCGAGATATCGATCAACCGCCGGTTTGCCTTCCTCCAGAATCTGTTTGGAGAAGCTGGTGGCCGCCGAGAAGCCCGTCGCATATTTATAGACATAGAAGCTGTTATAGAAATGCGGAATCCGCGCCCATTCCATATCGATGTCCTTGTCTACGACCATGTCCTTGCCATAATATTTGAGGTTCAGATCATAGTAGATGGCGGACAAATCCTGCGGAGTGAGCGATTCGCCCTGCTCGGCGCGTTCGTGAACGATTTTTTCGAACTCGGCGAACATCGTCTGCCGGAACACCGTTGTGCGGAATTGATCCGCGTAATAGGTGAGCAGATACATTTTTTCCTTCTTGTCCGTCGATTTTTCCAGCAAATAATGCATCAGCAGCGCTTCGTTCGTTGTGGAAGCCACCTCTGCAAGGAAGATCGTATATTGGGCGTCACGGTATTTCAGCGTATTATCCGAATAATACGAGTGAAGGGCGTGCCCCATTTCATGCGCCAGCGTGAACATGCTGTTCAGATTGTCGTTATGGTTCAGCAGCACATACGGGTGCGTGCCGTAGGCTCCCCAGCTGTAAGCTCCTGTGCGCTTGTTCTCGTTCTCGTATACGTCGATCCAGCCGTTGTCGTAGCCTTCCTGGAGCGCCTTCAAATAATCCTCGCCAAGCGGCTTGAGGCCTTCCTTAGTGATTTTTTTGGCTTCGGCAAAAGGAATATCCAACTTGTATTCGTCCACGAGCGGCGCGAACAGGTCGTACATATGGAGTTCATCCACGCCGAGCAGCTTCTGGCGCAGCTTCATATAACGGTGCATCAGCGGCAGACTCTCGTGGATCGTATCGATGAGATTCGTGTAGACCTCTTTGGAAATATTGTCGCCGAACAGCGACATTTCCAGCACGGAAGGATACTTGCGCACCCGCGCATAAAAGACGTTCTTGTTCACGTTGGCGCTCAGTGTTGCGGCGATCGTGTTCTTTTGCTTGGCATACGTTTCGTATACTGCCGTAAAGGCGTTCTTGCGGACTTCCCGGTTCGGGCTCTCAAGGAACTTTATGTAGCTGCCGTGGGTCAGTTCGACTTCCTTGCCGGATTCGTCCTTGATTTTCGGGAATTTAAGATCGGCGTTGTTCAGCATGCCGAAAATATTTTGCGGCGCCTGGGACAGCGTGCCGACCTGCGCGAGCAGCGCTTCTTCCGCTTTGGACAGGACATGGGCCTTCTGGCGCTTCATTTCGGTCAGAGTGAATGTGTACTCCGACAGCGCCGGATCGGCGATGAACTCGTCAAGCTTCTCCACGGGCAGCGCCAGGATTTCCGGCGTCACATAGGAGAGGGCTTCCCCAGCATCCACACTGAGCTTCTTCGCTTTCTGGGACAGCGCCTGGTAGACCGGATTGGCGGTATCTTCATCCTGGCGCATATGGGCGTATACATACAGACGCTCGGTCTTGAGCGACAATTCGTCGTCCAGTTCAAAACATTCTTTCAGCGCGGAAGCGGTGCTGAGTTTGCCCTGGAATTTGGAGGCTTCCTCAATCAACTGCTTCGTTTGATCATAAGTTTTGTCCCATTCCTGCTGTGAAGCGAACATATCTTCAAGCTTCCAGCGGTTCTCGGCAGGCACTTCGTTTCTCTTCAATAATTGTTCCATGGGAATCCTCCTTAATAGATGGGATGATGATTGCGCGGGCTGCCGTCCGGCCGCGGCGGAGGACAAGACCCCCTGCAGTAGGCCGAGCGCGAGCAGCAGTGAAAGAGATCGGGCGGCGAATGGCATGGCTGCGGCCTCCTTAAACTAAAGGTCCGCCTAGTATTCCCCGGCAATCCATATTTATGATTCTATTTCTGCGCTGTTTGCCAACCGTGAACTCGCTAAAGCGTCAGGTCAGCAAGTCAATGATGACGAAAACAAACGCCAGCGCAATCATAATAACCGTGATAAGCGCCATGCTCCTTCTCATTTTGGGGGCAAGGCGGTCTTTGCCCATAATCAGCACGGCTCCCAGGCACAGGACGGCGACGACATAAATCGCAAGACTCTCGTTGTTCACCCACTACACCTGCTTGAACGCTTCAATGATGCGATTATACTCTTCCTGATTATCTTTATAGGATTCCTTGTTGAACCGGTTATTCACCCACTGCATCATGGCAGGACGGCTCATGAAAGTGTGCGTTTCTTCGCCCCATTGGTCCGATATTTCCCGGAGAACGATATAGCGGCCCTGGACTTCAACAGTCATCATATTCCATTTGTCCGTTTTGTATATTTCGTGTTTTTTGATCATAGTAGTCCCACCCTGGCGATATTTGGTTTTGGGTAAATGATAACGCACCGGAGAAGGGAAAAGCAAATAATTCACGCTTAAGTAAAAGATGGATTGCGTTGCCCGGAAGATTAAAGTATAATGTAGATATTCGCCATATATGGCGGTATTTTTAGGAGGTTGTTCACTTGAAAGGTACAGTAAAATGGTTTAACGCAGAAAAAGGCTACGGTTTCATCCAAGTTGAGGGCGGCGAGGACGTATTCGTTCATTTTTCCGCAATCCAAGGAGATGGCTTCAAGACTTTGGAAGAAGGTCAAGCTGTTGAATTCGAAATCACTGAAGGCAACCGTGGAGCCCAAGCCGCTAACGTAACTAAACTGTAATACAAAGCGGAAGGGATCAACCCTTCGCTCTGAATATACTTGATATGGTAAGCTTTTATTAAGGCGCTATCCAACAATGTATAACTCAAGACACAGTTCTCGAATGGGAGCTGTGTTTTTTATTGCTTCTAGAGTTTGATTGAAATTTAAAATAAGGGCCCCGCCAGTCTCTTGAAGGAGACAGCGGGGCCCTTTTGTGTCCTGCGTTTTGCGGGATTTTACTCGACTATGGTCAAAATCTCATCGATCTCTTTGCGCGCAATCATTTTTGGCTGAACGACGGGATGTCCAAGCGCAACGGCCATATTGATCTGCCGGTCCTCGGGAATGTTCAAGTATTCTCTAAGATCCTGTTCCGCCAGCAGCACGGGTCCGGTCATCGGGCAGGTAGCAAGCCCTTTGGCGTGTGCGGCGAGCATCAGATTTTGAACGGACAGGCAGCTGCTCTTGATTCCTTCCTCTGCCCAGATCTCCGGACTGCCGAACTCGAGCGGGTCAAAGATACGTTCCCGGAATTTTGAAGTGTAGGGGGTGGCGAGGCAAATAATCATCGCCGGAGCGCTCCCGAAAGCGGTCGCGTAGGGGCCGAACGACTTCACCATCAGCTTGGCCTCCCGTGCCAGTC
Organism: Paenibacillus rhizophilus; assembly: GCF_003854965.1. Classification (GTDB taxonomy): domain Bacteria; phylum Bacillota; class Bacilli; order Paenibacillales; family Paenibacillaceae; genus Paenibacillus_AQ; species Paenibacillus_AQ rhizophilus. Next base: position 228,200 of record NZ_RQPI01000006.1, on the reverse strand, counting down.
CGCGAGTTTCCGCCGCAGCCGCAATTTCGCCCAGCCGTTTCCAGGTAAAGGCTTCGATCGTTTTAATTTTGTCGCGGTTCATCACGGCGATAAATTCCCAGGTCTGCGAGTTGGTGTCGCTGGGAGCAAAGCGGGCGCAGTCGATAATATCCCTTACGTCTTCCGGAAGTACGTCTTCTTCGCTGAAATCCCGGATACTGCGGCGGGACTGAGCCAACTGCTTGAAATCGTCAAAAGTCATTGCGGAATGCCCCTTCCAATATTGTTACCAGGTACTAACACCTGCTGCTTAGTCTATTATAGCGTAACTTCTTACAGGTGAGAAGCATCGGCAGGGGTATGTGAAGCAGGTGCTTCCGGACGCTTCGCCCGGCTGAGCCGTTTCCATGGAACAAGCGCGGACTCGCTGTCCGAATCAACCCAGTATTTTCCGAAAAACCCGGCACAGGCAACGATAGAGAGCAGCATCGCTATGCGATAGAACGGCGCAAGTCCCGCTTCCTGAAAAATAATCCCTCCAAACGTTCCGCTGAGCAGTCCAGATACGCTCGACCAGATGACGGTGAAGATAGCCATTCCCGTCGCCCGCAGATGATCCGGAATAATGCGCGTAATATAGCGGACGGCCGTTACATAAAAGACTCCGAACGTGATGCTGTGCATCAGTTGAATGGCAATCATTCCGCCCGGATGGTGAACGGAGGACATGAGCAGAAACCGGACGGCGTACATCAGGCTGGCCAAAGCGAGCAGAGGCAGCTCCTTGAAACGGTCTCCGTATTTTCCCAGCAGGAACAATACCGGAATCTCGCTTAGGGCTGAAAACAGCAGTGCCCAGCCAATCAGTTCCGCCCCGGCTCCGAGCTGCTTCATACTTACCGTCAGAAAAGCCTCATTCATCCGGTGCCCCAGGGCAAGCACAAATACACAGCCGAAGAACCAGAGAACTTCCTTTTTAAAGAGAATCTGTCTTAAGCCGTCCGATTTGACGCCGGTTGGCAGTGCGTCTTCCATTGCGGATTTATTTGTTGTCCGGTTCGGTTTCTCCGGTTTCGAATCCTGAAGCATCCATGCTGTAAACAGAGACATAATAATGATAATGATACATAGATATACGCTCCACGACGTGCCGAGCGCTCTAAGCAGATAGCCGATTGTCAGGGCAAAGAAAGCGTACCCTATCGAACCGAACACGCGTATCGAAATGAAATTCCGGCCCCGCCGCTCTGCGATTTTGATCGCCATTGTATCCGACAGCGGAAAAACCGGGTAATAGAAGAAGTAAAAGAAGGACAAAATAACCATAACTGAAGAAAATTCGGACGCCTGGGAAAGCAGCACCGCTGTGGCAAGCTGACCGCCAAGCAGGATGACCATAATTTTTCGAATGGTACCGAACCGGTCGCTGATCATACTCCAGAACAGGTTGGAGAGAATTGAGATAAGCGGGCCGAGAGAATATAAATAGCCGACCTGAGCGCTGCTGAATCCCAAATGGCTGTAAAAGAGCGGGAAATAGGATACGGCAAGCACGCTGGTTCCGTAAATGGAGAACATAAACGAACGCAGCCAGTTCTGGTCGGTGAAACTTCCGTCTCTTTGCTTCATAGCTGCATTCCTCCCAATACTTGGCATAGGGACGGATGCACGCATAAGCTGACGGTTAAATTCATGTAAGCACTCCTCTGAAGATGAAATACGGATAGTATATCATAAAGTAATGATAGATTATGTAGTTAATTTGCCTTATTCATGAAAATTCATGAAAATATCCGAGTGATTTTCTTGTTTGTACAAACGTTTGGATCATATTATAATGATTATGATTTGGATAAGGAGACAACAATGTGGAGGCACCGTCATTGAGTGAATTTGAGCAAGGCCGTTCCCTGAGTCCGCGCGGCCCGATTGGATTAATGAGCAGGGTCTACAAGTACGTGCTGCCAGAGGTAAGGAACTGCCTTAATGTCTGGCGCAAGGATGCGGAAGGGATTCCCGATCCCGAGCTTCGGAAGCAAGCGCTCGCAAGTATCGAAACGAAACAGTTTCATTGCGAAGGCGGAGGCATTTACGCCGCGGGCAATTTGCCGATGAGGCATATTCTCATCCCGCTGATTGTCGCCTATCAGACGATAAGCGATTATTTGGACAATCTGTGCGACCGCAGCACTTCTATGAACGCCGAAGACTTCAGGCTGCTGCACCAATCAATGCTGGATGCGATTACACCGGGAGCTGAACCGGTTAATTATTACGCGCTCCGCAGCGAACAAGATGATGGCGGATATTTGCACCGGCTGGTCCGCACTTGCCAGGAAATGATTTCAAGGCTTCCCGGATACGCGTCCGCGGCCCCGGAGATTTCTGAACTGGCCGGATTATATACGGATCTTCAGGTCTATAAGCATATTCGTCCCGATTTAAGGGAAGCTGCGCTTAAGGAATGGTGGGAGAAGAAGCGAAGCAGGGCGCCGCAATTATATTGGAATGAATTTGCGGCGGCGACAGGATCGACGTTGGGTGTTTTTATGCTGTTTTTGGCTTCCTGTGACTCCAGGCTGAGCAAGCCGGACGCTTCATTGATTCGAGCCGGGTATTTCCCGCATTTATGCTGTCTGCATATTATGCTGGATTATCTGATCGATCAGGATGAAGACCGCGCCGGCGGCGATCTCAATTTCTGCAATTACTACGACAATACGGATACCATGCTGAATCGGATTGCTTCAATCGTGGAGTGGGCACGAAAAGATGTTCGGAACATACCTGAGACTCCCCTGCACCGCATGGTCATCGAGGGGCTGCTGGCATTGTATTTATCCGATCCGAAAGTCAGCGAACAGCGGGAGGTTCGCTCTGTCTCCAGAAGGCTGATGAAGAGAAGTCCTCTTACCAGACTGTTTTTCTTTATCAACAGCCGGTGGATACGCAAGCATTTGTATTAGCATTCTAAGGAGGAAACCATTCGTATGGCAGAAGTAAAGAAAATCGCAGTTTTGACAAGCGGCGGAGATTCGCAAGGCATGAACGCCGCTGTCCGCGCAGTAGTACGCAGCGCTCTTTTTTTCGGAGTTGAGGTATTCGGTATTCAACGCGGCTATCAAGGGCTTCTGAACCGGGATATTTTCCCGATGGATATCCGCAGCGTAGGCGACATTATCCAGCGGGGGGGCACGATCCTGCAATCCGCGCGATGTCTGGAGTTTATCCAGCCGGAGGGACAACAGAAGGGTGCCGAAATTTTGCGTGAATACGGAATTGACGGCCTTGTCGTAATCGGCGGCGACGGTTCCTACAACGGTGCCAACAAACTGAGCAAGCTCGGCATAAAGACGATGGGGCTGCCAGGTACGATCGACAACGATATCTCTTTCACCGACTATACCATCGGCTTTGATACGGCTGTCAGCATAGTCGTTGACGCCATCAACAAGCTGCGCGACACGATGTCTTCCCATGAACGTTCTTCCGTGGTCGAAGTCATGGGACGCCATTGCGGCGATATTGCCTTGCATGCGGGACTGGCTTCCGGAGCGGAGACGATTCTGATACCGGAAATGCCATTCGAGCTTGACGAGGTTGCCGACCGTATGCGGGAGAACTTTGCCAAAGGCAAACGCCACAGTATCGTTATCGTGGCCGAGGGCGTAGGTAAGGGTGAAGACATCGCCCAGGCGCTCAAGGACCGCCACGCATCGATCGATGCGCGCGTAACGGTGCTCGGCCATATTCAGCGCGGCGGCAGCCCGACTCCCGCCGACCGTAACCTGGCCAGCCGGCTCGGCGATTTCGCCGTACGCAAGCTGATCGAAGGCGAATCGGGCAAAGCATGCGGCATCATCAACGGCGAGCTTACCCTTACGGATATCGATAAGGTTGTCAATACGAAGAAGGATTTCGACCTTGAGCTGTACAATCTTGCTTCGCGTCTCTCCCAGTAATCATATACGGACAAGCCCTGCGTGTAATGCGCGGGGCTTTTTTGCTGCAATAAAAGCCGGTTTATATCGCCGGACAGGGTAATCAAGGAAGCGGTAGACTGCTGGTCAAAAGCCGTTGATACCCTGTGTTGACGCTTAACACCGCCAAGCGTCCACCGCAGCAGAATGCAAAATACCGCCTCTTTCGCAGATGTTCAGCGGAAGAGGCGGTATCATTTGTGCGGCATCGAAAGTATCGACATGCACTTTATTGAAGCTGCAGTAGGTTAATCAGCCTTCCGCTTTAAATGTGGTGTACTCGGCCGTAAAGCGGCGCTGAACCTTGACCAGCCGCGACAGCAGCAGAATCGCACCGATGGCAAGTCCGGTAATCAAGCCGATCCAGTAACCGTACGCGCCCAGATCCGTATATTCGGCCAAAACATAGCCGACGGGAAGGCCGATAATCCAGTAAGCGACAAAGCAAATAATAAAGGCCGGATTTACGTCCTTGTAACCGCGCAGAACGCCTTGGATAGGCGTTGCAATGGCGTCGGATATCTGGAAAAAAATCGCAAAAATCAGAAAATGCCGGATTAGTCCGATCACTTCCGGATCGGTGGAGTATAAGCCGGCCACATGCCTGCCGGCAAAGAGAAGCACCATCGCAGTCGCCAGCGACATGGCGGCGGCTGAGCTTATCCCTAGAACACTGTATTGGCGCGCATCCTTCAATCTGCCCGATCCCGCCTCGAAACCGACCAGAATGGTTAGACTCATGCAGATGCTGAGCGGAATCATGTACAGTGTGGAAGCGAAGTTGATCGCGGCCTGATGGGCGGCAATCGTCATCGTATCGAATCGGCTCATCAGCAGAGTAACCGTGGAGAAGACGGCCGTTTCAAAAAAAATGGAGAAGCCTATTGGGACTCCGATTACGAGCTGCTCCTTGATGGCTGCCGGAGAGAGCGAATGGAATTTACGGAGAATCCGCAAGCTTTTGAAGGGCTCCGCCCGGTATATAAATAGAAGAGCAACACTAAAAATAACCCAATAAGTGATCGCCGAAGCCACTCCGGCTCCGACACCGCCCAGGCGGGGAAATCCAAAGTTTCCGAAGATCAGCAGGTAGTTCAGTCCGACATTGACGGGCAGGGCAATCAGAGTAATAAACATGGACACCCGGGTCTGTCCGGTCGCATCAATGCAGCTTCGAAGCACAGTATATCCGAACAACGGAATGATGCCGAAGGAAATGGCGGCCAGAAAGCGAAAGGCGATGGTGCGTACTGCGGGTTCAAGGCTCATATAATTGAGGATTGGCCCCAAAGACAGCACTCCAAGCACCAGCACGAGAGCCGATACGATAAGCGACAGCCAGATGCCCTGCATGACTTTGTAGGCGACTTCGCCTTCGCGTTTTTTGCCTATCAGCTGCGAGACGATCGGAGTGAGGCCGATTAATATACCATTCAGTCCGGTTTGGACGGGAATCCACAGGCTGGTTCCGATAGCGACCCCGGCCAGATCGGCGGTGCCGAATTTGCCGGACATGTTCATATCGAAGAACGCAATTGCCGAGAGGGCAATTTGAGTGACAAGAATGGGAAATAAAATATGGAGGAACTGGATTGACTTCTGGCCTAATGATGTCGTTGGTTTCATGAAAGTTTGCCTCTTTATCTAATAGTTTGCAAAAATGGTTAGCATATGGGCACGCGGCGCTTCAAGCGCGTTTTTCCAGCAAAGAACCCGGCATCGGAGCCGGGTCCTCACTTAGCTGTATTCGGTATAGTTGAATGAAGCCGGATAAGTTCAGTATACGTTACTTTTCGTAGTCGACGCCCGATGTATAACGGTTGCTGGCGTTCCATAACAGGAATTCATCGACGTTCTGCTCTTTCAGAGCGCGGATCTGGTCTTCCACCTGCTGCTTGCCGTATTTGATATAATGCCCGCCGCCGAGCCAACTGGCGGTGAAATCCTGAATCCAGGGACGGATCACCGGTTTATAGCTTCCAAGCGGGTTCAGCTTCTTATGGGTGTCAACCATCGAGCCTTTAATAGTTGCATAAGGATTTTTGTCCGGATCTTTAACGTCAAACCAGCCGGTGGAATAATGGCTCGGGTAAACCATGGGACTGATGACATCTACGTTTTTGGAAATTTTCACAAAGTCCTGACCGATTCCCTCGGCTGCCGGAACCGATGCGGCATAACCGAAGATATCGACAGATACGCGCACGCCGAGCGGATTCAGCTCCTGCTTCGCATATTTGACGAAGTCCGAAACGATTTGAACCCGGCTTTTACCGGCGACTTTGGTATATTTCAGCGAATCCGCACGCTTTTCAAAACCTTCGGGGAAGCGAACGTAGTCGAACTGGACTTCCTTAAAACCGAGCTTGACGGCTTCTTTGGCAATTTCGACATTGTATTTCCATACGTTCTCATTGTAAGGATTGACGAAGCTGTCACCGCCTTTGTTATGCCATACGGAGCCGTCGCTCTTTACGAAGGACAATTCCGGGTGTTTCTTCGCGAGGACGGAATCCTTGAAAACAACAATGCGGGCGATGGGATAAACCTCATGTTTCTTGAGCCGCTCCATCAGCTTGCCTATATCCCGGATGAACGGCTGCGGCTTGCCCATTTGCTGCAGTTCGGCGTTATCCGTCTTGTAGGTAATATAACCGGCGTCGTCCTTGATATCGATTACCATTGCGTTCAGTTCCGTTTGATCAATCAAATTCAGGAGTGTATCCATCCGCGAGCCGCCTGCGCTGTACGCTGTGACGTAAACTCCCTTGACTTTGGGAGCGTCCGGCTGAGGATCGGCCATCGGCGCGCCATCGGCGGCTGCGGTTGCACCGGGCAAAGCGGATGGAGCCGGAGTAGCTGTTCCGGCGGTTGTTCCGGTGCCGGAGGATGACTCCGGAGCCTCTGTAGTACCGTTCTGATTCGAGACGATGGCCGTGTTGGCGGCGGATTGAAGCACAGAGGCTACGTCAGCATCTGTCTGGACATTTTGAACGCCTACGCTTCCCAGGGCCATCATCAATATAGCCCAAGTGATGTTCATTGTTTTCTCCCCTTTTATGTACGTTAGCTTAAATTATATAAGAACGTTAAATGTTAAAAAGAACAGGTTTGTAACAATAGTGGAACATTTATCTTTACCTTTTGTTTATAAACAAAGACAGTGGGATTATAACGGTAAAATAAAAAGTAAATGCCGCCTGAACCGGTAAAACGCCGGTCCAAGCGGCAATCTAAAACCTTGTAATTCTTATTGAAGATACGCAGAATCCTGATGCTCGCAAATGCTGTACTGAATGATGTCCATCGCATCAGCAGAGTCCAAAATGCTCAGCCCGTCCCGCAGAACGATCATGGAATCGAGTTCGTCCTGCTTGAGAAACGGCATCATATCCGGATACCACTTCATGACGATTTCTAACAGTTTTACCGTTTCCATTTCCACAGTAATCACCCTTTCCTTTTTCGAATGTTGCTGAACTTGCATTCAGGTTTCACCCAGAAAAACGACAAGTGCCTGGAAAAGAGGGCAAAGAAGAATCTTCATGAGCATTATATTGACTTCTGCGCATCATTAATATATCACAATTTTAAAGTAAGTGCATCCTTTAACAATCATCTTTTGCGGAAAGAGCCTAGAATGCCAACGGTTTCCAAAATATTGACAAAAGCCTGCGGATCGCTTTCTTTGATGATCCGTTTGAGCTCGGCCAGCTCGTATCGGGTCGTTACAGTCATTAGCATATCCTTTTCCGTGTGGGAATACGCGCCTTCGGTCTTGATTTTGGTTACGCCTCTTTGGAGACCGAGCAGATGCTGAAGCATTTCGTCCGTCCGGTTCGTTACAATAAATACGGTCACTTTGATATGGCTGACATGGATCAGATCGACCACCCGGCCGGTTACATACATGGAGGCCATAGAGGCCAACGCGATGTTCCAGTTGTTCTCAAGATAACCCGCGGCGAGGATGACGAGCGCATTCAGGGAAACGAGTACGTTGCCGATCGGAAAATCTCTGTGCCGGCTGATAATCGATCCCAGAATGTCGAAACCGCCGGAAGAACCGCCGACACGGAACGAAATCCCGCAGCCGATTCCGACGAGCACTCCGCCGAATACGGAAGCGAGCAGCATGTCCGAGACGAGCGGTGTGACGGGAATCATTTCAATGAGCCATGTCGCAGCGGCGACCGACGCGATGCTGAACACGATGAAACGCCGGCCGAGCTGAAACCATCCGGCGATCAGGAGCGGAATGTTGAACAGCAGATACAGCGGACTGACGCCCAGCGGCGTAAAGTAGCTTGCCAGCATGGACAGGCCGGAAACACCCCCGCTCAACAGGCGGTGGGGAATCAGGAACAGATTGAAGCCGGCGGCAATCAGTCCGGAGCCGAATACGACGGCAAGAAGGTTTAAGCAGTATCTAAGCAAGCAAATCACCTACCGAAGTATAATGTAAAAAAGTATGCAAACGATGTAAAAACGAATGAAAGGAATACGCTGGTATTCCTCTTCGAGTTTGTGATATAATGTATAGGATATTCTTGAGTAGAGCGTTACAATGAACTTTTTGCATTGTTTCGAATGTGAAGCTACTGTTGTTCGGGCCAATTGGAGCACCTGATGAAAGGACGGCCTGCCGTCCCCTTACGCGAAACCATGCAGAGTTTTCGGCATGATTGGACACCATATAAATGTTTGCCGCTACTTAAGAATACAGACAAGCATGTGGAATGTCCACTGTATAGAAGGAGCATGAATAATTTGAAAACATTTGCAGAATTTGACTTGGAGCCAAAAGTGTTGCAAGCCATCACAGAGTTGGGATTTGAAGAGGCGACCCCAATTCAATCGCAGTCGATCCCAATCGCGATGACAGGAAGAGACCTGATCGGACAAGCTCAGACCGGTACTGGGAAAACGGCAGCCTTTGGAATTCCTCTTATCTCTAAAATTTCCCGTGACGAAGAAAAAATCGCGGCGTTGATTATGACACCGACCCGTGAACTTGCCATTCAGGTCGCGGAAGAAATCGGAAAGCTCACCCGCTTTAAGGGACTTCGTTCCCTGCCGATTTATGGCGGACAAGACATCGGCCGTCAGATCCGCGGTCTCAAAAAGAAACCGCAGATCATTATCGGTACGCCGGGCCGTCTGCTTGACCACATCAACCGCAAGACGATCCGTCTGGACGACGTACAGACCGTCGTGCTTGATGAAGCGGACGAAATGCTGGATATGGGCTTCATGGAGGATATTCAGTCCATCCTGAAGCTGGTTCCGGAAGAACGGCAGACGATGCTCTTCTCGGCCACGATGCCTCCGAACATCCAGCGTCTTGCCCAGCAGTTCCTGAAGAACCCCGAGCATGTATCCGTCATTCCAAAGCAGGTCAGCGCGCCGCTGATCGATCAGTCTTACATCGAGGTTCCGGAGCGCCAGAAGTTCGAAGCGCTCAGCCGTTTGATCGACATGGAATCGCCTGAGCTTGCGATTGTGTTCGGCCGCACGAAGCGCCGGGTTGACGAACTGTCTGAAGCTTTGCAAAAACGCGGTTATTCCGCAGACGGCCTGCACGGCGACCTGTCGCAGAACCAGCGCGACGCGGTTATGCGCAAATTCCGTGACGGCAGCATCGACGTGCTGGTCGCAACCGACGTTGCGGCCCGCGGTCTTGACGTTTCGGGCGTAACGCATGTCATCAACTTTGACCTTCCGCAGGACCCGGAGAGCTATGTTCACCGGATCGGCCGTACCGGACGGGCCGGCAAAGAAGGCTCGGCTTGGTCTTTCGTTACTCCGCGTGAGATTGATCACCTTCGTCTGATTGAACGTGTAACCCGTCACCGCATTGCGCGCAAACCGCTGCCGACGATGGCCGAAGCGATTGAAGGCAAACAGCGCGTTACAGCCGAACGCCTGATGGACACGATGGAGAACGGTGATCTGAACGAGTACAAGGGCATCGCCATCCAGCTGCTTGAGCAGTACGATTCCGTTCAACTGCTGACTGCGGCAATCAAGCTGCTTACCGGAGAGAAGAAGGATTCCGATGTCCAACTGACACCGGAAGAGCCGATCCGCGTCAAACGCCGCGGCGGCAAGAACGACATCCGCAGCGGTCGCAAGCCTAGCGGCGGCTACGGCGGTAACCGTGGCGGCTACGGCGGCGGTAGCGGTGGCGGTGGCTACCGTGGCAACCGAGATGGCGGCAGCCGCGGTGGTTACAGCAGCGGCGGTGCTGCTGGCGGCGCTGGCGGAGGCTACAAAGGCAACCGTGACGGTAACACCAGCCGCGAAGGCTCAAGCTACCGCGGCGGGGAACGCAAGTCCCAACGTCCGGGAGACGGCGAGCGCCGCACGGCAAAACGTGAGGACTCTTTCGACATTTAAGTCCGGACCTGGGTTGACAAGCCCTGGCGGCAAAGAAGACGGTGCGCATCGATGCGCACCGTCTTCTTTTTGAATTATAAAAATTAAACGAACATAGTACGAGCCATGATGACAAGCAGGATGAACGGTACCAGAATCGTGCCGGTCGAAGTCCAGGCGCCGTAGCCAACAGGTGCGCTCATGGTATACTCTCCTTTGTCAAAAACGGTAATAGTCAGGGTTACGATTTTAATATATGGGTATATGGCGATTTTGCATGGGATGCTTAGACCTCTGCCCAAACTTGTGAACTTGGGCTATGGAAATGGCCCGATAAAATAAGGTATAGTTAAGGTACGCAGTAGCGAAGAGACAGGAGGAAGTAAAGTGGAGTTTAAAGGAGCAATGGGCGGGCTGTACCGCATTACGGAGTGGATTTCACGCATTGCGTTCAGCAATGTGCTGTGGACGATATGTTCGTCTCCGTTCTTATTTTTTATCGTTATGAAGTTCATATTGATGGCGACGGGCCAAGGGGGAGTAAACGAGCAGGTCACATTAAACTGGGGGCTTGCCATCACAGCTCCGTTTACTGTTTTTCCGGCAACGTCCGCACTGTTCACGGTTGTCCGCAAGTGGGTGATGGGCAATACGGACGTCAGCACGTTCAAGACTTTTTTTAAAGGGTATAAAGAAAACTACCTTAAGAGCATGCTCGGCGGTTTGATCTATACGCTGCTGTTCTTCGTGATGTATTTCGATGTGACGATTTATATGACGCGGATGCCCGATTTTAAAATCGTTGGGATTTTGATGCTTGTTCTGATGATTGTGCTGATGGTATCGATGTTTAACTTCTTCTCCGTCGTGGTTCACTATCAGATGACCTTCAAGCAAGTAATGAGCAATTCCATTCTGCTGACCATTGCCCGCCCGATCCGGGTGTTTACAACTTTAGTGGCAGGTGCCTTGCTCGCCTTTATCGGATTGAAATATCCTGCGCTTTATTTTGTTTGTATTCCTTCGCTGATTGCAATGGTCGCTTTCTTTAATTTTTATGCTACCTACAACAAGCTGCAGCTTCAGGCAGAGCAAAAGAAACAGCGGGACGAGGAAGCTCTCGAGGCTGAAAACGGCGAAGAAACAGAAGATTCGGTACGGCTTTCGGAAAATGTCGACTTATCCAAAGACACGCAGGATGAAGAGCGTACCCGGCCCTAGTTCAGGACTTCGGGGGAAGGGAGTTTCCGTTGGGTTCACGCAAACATAATCTCCATGTAAAATAAAGCGCATACAAGGTTTACTTTTTCGTTAAAACGCAATATAATAAGACTAAATCCTGCGATGTACGTTATCGGCTGCTCGTTGTTTTGAACCAATGATAATGTCTTGGGAGATCTATATGAAGCGCAGCTGAAAGGCCCTGTCTATATGACATGGGGACTTCAAAAACGCAACTGCGGTCACCCACCTGCTATTGCAGGTTCAGAAGACACTGTAGCCGGACGGCATAGGCGGGTTTTTCCTTTATCACTTACGAAGGCGCCACTTACCCTAACGGGAGAAGGGCGCTTTCTTTTTTTGTCGAAATGCAGTGGGAGAAACAAGCATTTTACTTTTGTTCCGGGAGCAACAGTGATACACTTGGAATAGTGAACTTGGGATATGAGGAGGAAGTATGTTGTCTTTAAAAAGAAACTTGGTAGGCTTGTTCCGCAGTCATGAAGGAACGAGCGACCGTGCCAAAGAACCTGCTCTGAAAACGCGGTATTACAACCTCACCAAAGAAAAAGGATGGGAGGAAGTGTCATCCACACTGAAGAAAATTCCAGGCTTTAAAGTACTGCATGAGGTTCAATCCGTAGGTGAAATCACCCTGGAGAAAAAAACGCCTTTCGGCCGGACGCTGGATATTACCGTTTCCGTGCTGAATACGTCGCCGACACGCTGCGCGGTCGATATTTATTCGGCATCCCGGGGCTCGCTCGGCGATTTGGGAGCCAACTATCGCGTCATTCAACGACTGTACGAGTCGATGGACAAGAAGATCGGCAAATTTAAACTCGATTGAATCCTTTTCCGGTATTTACCTTAAACAAGCGTGCATTGTATGCGCTTATATTATGAAAGAAGCGAATTTCCCCCGGGCTGACGGTGGAGGAAATCGTCTTGTTTTTGCTGTAAAAAAGCGGAAGAAGGTTGATCAGCCTTCTTCCGCTTTTTTAAACATGGATGTCTATTTTCCGCAGCTTACAGCAAGCTCTTGACCGCGCCGATCGCTGCTTCGTAATTCGGGTGTTCAGCCATTTCGTTTAGATATTCCACATAAGTAATCTTGTTGTCTTTATCTAGAACGAAAATGGATCGCATGTCCAATTTGAATTCCTTGATCAATACGCCGTAGGCTTCGCCGAACGCGTTCGTTTTGTAATCCGATAGGGTAATGACACGGTCGATGCCCGCAGCGCCGCACCAGCGCGCCTGTGCGAACGGGAGATCGGCGCTGACTGTCAGAATGGCGACACCGTCGCCCAGTTCAGCAGCTTCGCTGTTAAATCGGCGGGTCTGCGCGTCGCAAACGCCAGTATCAAGGGAAGGAACAACGCTGATCAGCTTTATTTTTCCACTGAAGTCCTTTAATGTGGCTTCCTCTAGCAGGCTTTTGCTGAGGACAAAATCGGGAGCCGAATCTCCTACTTGGAGCTGCGGCCCTACAAGAGTGATCGGACTTCCTTTAAAGGTGGCTACGCCAGTTCTTTCTTGAGACACTGATTATTCCTCCTTAAATTGGAAAATTGGATTGTTGCTGTTCCAGTAAATTATAATCTTTTTAATGAGACCATGTCCAACCGGGGACGTACATAGAAGAAGGAAGAAGGAGGGTGAGCCATGATATTCATTCGGTATGAGAACTGGAAGAGCTATCTTAAGTTTTATCCCGTTACCAGCCTAATCCTTATCGCCAATATCGTAATGTTTCTGGTGCTGACGCTGAACGGCGGTTCGACCAATCCCTATACGCTGCTTCGATTCGGAGGGATAGTGGATTCTGGACAGCAAAAATGGGAGCTGTGGCGGTTGGTTGCCTCTATCTTTCTTCATAACGGATTTACCCACCTGTTGTTCAACAGCTTTGCGCTCCTGGTATTTGCGCCGCCACTGGAACGGCTTATGGGCTGGTGGCGTTACGCGCTGTTGTATGTAATGGGCGGTGTTGTCGGCAATATTCTGTCCTTGGGAGCATGGGGAGACGGTCCGCAGGCGGTGGTGACCGTTTCGGTCGGTGCTTCAGGGGCAATTTTTGCCGTGTATGGCGCGTTTCTGTATATTGCCCTGCTCCAAAGGTCTATGATGGACGAAGGCTCACGCAAGACGCTTTACGTTCTGCTGGCGTTGGGGGTTATAATGTCCTTCACTAGGCAAAATGTGGATTTGATCGCGCATATCGGCGGGTTGATCGGCGGATTTTTTCTGTACGGCCTTAGTATTCGGGTCTTTCCCAGCAGGCGGCAGCGATGACAAAGATAACCACCATAGAAAGAAGCGTAAGACGGAGGCGAATGCGGCGTGGAGCTTAGACAACTGCAGTACTTCTTGAAGGTTGCCCAAAAAGAGCATGTCACCCGAGCGGCGGAGGAGCTGCATGTGGCGCAGTCGGCGGTCAGCCGGCAGATCCGCCTGTTAGAGCAGGAGCTGGGCGTTGATTTATTCATGCAAAAAGGAAGGAATTTGCAGCTGACTCCGGTAGGCCAGCTGTTTTGCAAGCGGGTGGAATCGATTCTTAAGGATCTCGACCGGTCTGTGGCCGAAATCCATGAATTTCTGGACCCGGAACGGGGAGAAATCCGGATCGGCTTTCCGCACAGCATGGGAACGCATCTGATTCCGGCCATCGTTGCCGAGTTTCGGCAGCATTACCCACATGTTAAGTTCCGGTTCAAGCAGGGAACCTATCCCTCCTTAATCAAGGATGTGCTCTCGGGTGAGGTGGATCTGGCTTTCATATCGCCCTGCCCGGACAGCGACGATCAATTGACCGGAGATGTGGTGATGACCGAAGAGCTGTTCGCCATCCTTCCTCAGAATCATCCGCTTGCCGAGGAGAAGGTTATAAGGCTGGAGCAGCTCAAGGAAGAACAGTTCGTGCTGTTCAGTCCTGGCTACTCGCTGCGCCCTATCGTTTGGCAGGCCTGTCTGAAAGCGGGCTTTACACCGCAGCTTGCGTTCGAGGGCGGAGAGACGGATACGATACGCGGTCTGGTCGCCGCGGGAATGGGGGTAAGCCTGCTGCCGGAAATGGCGTTGTTCCAGACAAGCTCGCTTCAGCCGGCTCAGGTGAAAGTGGTGGAGCCCGCGGTTACCCGCACAATCGGGCTCATTCACCGTTCCGACGGCAAGCTGCCGCTCGTCGCCCGCTCGTTCAGAGCTTTTCTGCTGACTTATTTCAGAGTACGGCAAAATAATACCCCGGTCGGCTCCTAGAGCCTCCCGGGGTTTGTTGTGTTTCACAAGGTTAATAGCGGTTTGAGAGTCAGTCTCGATTGCTGTTGTAAACCATAATCAAGCGGAGCAGTTCGAGCACGGAAACTAGAGCGGCGGCAACGTAGGTCAGCGCTGCGGCATTAAGCACTTTGGCGACTCCGCGTTCCTCTTCATTCCGGATAAAGCCTTCCTGGACCATAACTTGGCGGGCGCGGTTGCTCGCATTGAATTCCACCGGCAGCGTCACAAGCTGGAATGCGACGGCCGCCGAGAAGAAGATGATGCCTAGCCCGATCAAGTTCAAAGAACTGAACAGGAAGCCGGCCAGCAGCATGAACGGAGCGACGCCCGAAGCGAAATTTACAACTGGGAACATCCGGTGGCGCAGCACAAGCATCGGATAGTGAACCTTATGCTGGATGGCGTGGCCCACCTCGTGACAGGCTACGGAGACCGCCGAGATGGAACGTTCGTAATATACAGGCTCAGACAAGCGGACAACCCTGTGAATCGGGTCATAATGGTCGGTGAGGGCGCCCCGGATGGGTTCGATCGGAACATCCCCGAGACCGTTCGAATCCAGCATGCGTCTCGCGGCATCGTAACCGGTCATTCCGCTCAGGTTCGCAACTTGTGACCATTTGTTGAACGTTCCTTTTACCCTGAACTGCGCCCATAACGAGAAAAGAAAGGCTACTATTATTAATAGGTACATCATGTTCATTCCTCCAATTTTTGATCGGTTGATTTACATTGGAGGCCCTTGAGCCAGCAGAATGCGGATCGCTTCGATGCAGGCGGCTCCCTGCGGGATCAGATGGGCCAGCGCCCGTTTGGCCTGTCCCGGCTTCAACTGGCTCAGCGCCGGTTCAAGCGCCTTGACCTCGCGCTGAAGCTGCTGCATATGGGCCTCAAGCTCGGCCAGCTTGCCGGATACATCGACATCGGCTGTCGCCGTGTTCCACTTGGCTATTATGGACTTGATTTCTTCCAATGTATATTTTTCTTGTTTCAATTGATTAATACGTTCCAGGATACCCAAGGTTTCATGGCTGTAAAGCCGGTAATTTTTCATACTCCTTGTTTCCGGCTGGATTAGTCCGAGCTTGGTATAATAATCGATGGTACGCTCGCTGATACGAGCCGCCTTAGCCAGTTCGCCGATCCGATACAGGTTCATATCCCCATGCCGTTCACCTCACAGTCATAAATTTTTAGGCCATGGCAGGAAAAAGGCCTACTTTCTTGATGTATGATAATGATATCAACCGTAAACCGTACAGTCAAACGTCATACTTTCATAAAGTATATGTGGTAAACTCTTGATTGATGTTGCTAAATATTTACTGAAAATTTATTTCTCTTTTCGTGAAAAATACTCTTGTCAATTTTGATGCGTTTTGCTTATAATGACATTAAGAGTTTCATGCTTTGTTAGAATATATTACATAGGGGAGTGGGGAGTAATGAAGAGAAAGTGGTTATGTTTTGTGTTAGCGATGCTAACATTAACGATTTACCCGGTCAGCGCTTTTGCAGCTGACGGTCCTACGGCTCCGGACCTGCAAATCGGTCTGGACACAGCATTTACTTATTTGGCTTTTATCCTGGTATTTTTTATGCAAGCTGGCTTTGCCATGCTTGAAGCGGGTTCCGTTCGAATGAAGAACGCGGGCCACGTTGCCGGTAAGACCGTTCTGACGCTTGCGATTGCAAGCATTTGCTTCTGGGCTCTCGGCTTTGGCCTTGGCTTCGGTAACGGCAACAGTTTCTTCGGCACGTCGGGCTTTGGATACGGCGGTGATTCGATGGCTTCGTCCTTTGACTCGCTGGCATTCTCCGACGTAACCTTGAACGTGAAATTCCTGTTCCAAATGGCGTTTGCGGCTGTTTCGCTTGCCATCGTCTCCGGTGGTATGGCTGAACGCGCGAAGCTGAGCGTATACATTATCTTCGGTATTCTTTTCTCCGTCTTTATTTATCCGGTTGTTGCTCACTGGGTATGGGGCGGCGGCTGGCTGGCAACGATGGGCATGCAGGATTATGCTGGTTCGACAGTAGTCCATCTGACGGGTGCAACGGCTGCGGTAGTAGCAACGATCTTGCTGAAACCTCGTCTTGGCAAGTTCAACAAAGAAGGCAAGCCGGTTATTATTCCGGGGCATAACCAAGTATTCACGGTTCTCGGCGTTATCATTCTGTGGTTCGGCTGGTTCGGCTTCAACCCCGGCAGCGCACTGAGCCCGATGGGCGGCTTCTTCGGATATGTAGCCTTGACCACGAATATTGCGGCGGCAGCCGGTGGTCTTGCGGCTCTGGTAGCTTCCTGGCTGTACTTCGGCAAGTCCGACATTCCTGCAATGCTGAATGGCGTTTTGGCCGCTCTCGTAGCCATTACCGGCGCCTGCGCCTTTGTTGAACCATGGGCAGCTTTTGTTATCGGTATCGTTGCCGGCGCCTTTACATTCATGACTTCGCAATGGCTGGAACGCGCGGGTCTTGACGATCCGATCTATGCGTTCTCCGTACACGGCATCGCCGGTATGTGGGGTGCGGTATCCACTGGCTTGTTCGCGACTCCTGAGCTTGTTGAAACCGTAGGTATCGGTAAAGCCGGTCTGTTCTATGGCGGCGGCGTACACCAGTTGGGCGTTCAGGTTCTGGGCGTAATCGGAACTTTTGCCTTCGTTGCCATCTTGTCCTTTGTCTTCCTGTATATCATGAAGCTGGTAAGCGGCATTCGCGTTACGGAAGAAGAAGAATTGATGGGTCTGGATATCAGTGAACATGGTACTTACGGATATCCTGAGCAAATGAAGCTGATTTCGGAATCCGAGACCTCGAAACACTAATCATATTACGAACATTTGGGAGGCGGACCGAGTGACACCGATGGAGTCTGACGATTGGGACTATAAAGCAATTTATACGTCCATCGTAACTTCCGGTTCGCCGCAGGAGCTTAAGACAAGGCGTGTCGCCTGTCAAAGCAATCTCCTCAAACAGTTGAATGTTATCCCGATAGAGGAATGGATGCTGCGCGTCAATGCGATGCACGATGCTATTGCAGAAGCGGCAGTTGCTTTATCCGAGGCGCAGATGATTGAGGCGGGCCATGGCCCGCCTCCCTGCGCTTATTCCTTTATTGTTTTCGGCAGCGCGGGAAGAAAAGAAACGACGTTGTGGAGCGATCAGGATAACGGGCTGATTATTGAAGGGGAACCGGAGGAAGCGAAGGAGAAGTATTTTGAAGAATTCGGCATCAGGCTTTCCTTACTGCTGGCTGATTCCGGATATGAGAAATGCGAAGGCAAGGTCATGGTTTCCGAGCCGTTGTGGCGGAAGACTCTGATTGAGTGGAAAGAACAGCTGACGGGCTGGAGAACCCAGTTTGAATGGGAACCTATTCGATATCTTATTATTTGTTCCGATATGCGTCATATCGCGGGAGACCGCAGTCTCTCCGAGCAGTGGCTGGATTTTTATCATGAAGGATTCGTCGATAATCCCAAGCTTTGGACGGCCGTTCTTCGCAATACCGTCCGTCACAAAGCGACGCTCAATCTGCTCGGGCAGGTGCTTACCGAACGATTCGGGGATCATGCGGGCGGATTTGACGTCAAATACGGGCTGTATATTCCATTGGTTAACGGTGTGAGATATTTTTCTTTGCAGCATGGAATTCGCGAGACCTCGACATTGGAAAGGCTGGAGGCGCTGAGCAAGGAATTCAATCATTTGCCGGAAGGCGTGCGGAGCGCGTTCCTGACAGCGCTGAAGATGAGGGTCAACACTCCCTATTCGGTTCAAGACGGTCTTTTGTCCAGCAGCGATTTTGCATCTGAAAATGAACTGAGGAACAGGCGGCTGATGTCAGAGCTGCGAGATAGCCTGCTGCTTGTAAGACGCATACATCGCGTCCTGCAGCGCCAGCTCCGGTCAGCGGAAAGGAGACAGCTATGAAGGAGCCGAACAAAGGCGGCGGGTTCTGGAACAACCTAAGACACGGCGGAATGCCGTCTGCGATCGCTTCGATTCGTGGCGGAGAAACGGCGCAGCAGACCGCGCAACAAATGGCTTTTATCCGCTCTCTGATGCGGGAGAAACGCCGTCCGGAGGTACTGCATACGCCCTTATCCGAGCTTGAAACGGTTGTGTTCGATTTGGAGACGACGGGGTTTTCAAGCCAGCATGGGGATGAAATTCTGTCTTTTGGAGCCATAAAGGTTGTCGGTGAGGAAATCAAGGAGGAAGATTGCTTTTATACGCTTGTGAATTGTAGTACCTCCATTCCATCGAAAATTACCGATTTGACGGGAATTACCGAAGAAATGTGCAGGATGGCGCCTTCGCTTATTGACGGACTTCATAATTTCATGACTTTTGTGGGCAAAAGGGTGCTGATCGCCCACGCGAGCGCTCACGACAAAGCTTTCCTAAATGCGGCGCTCTGGAAAACGTCAAAGGTCCAGCTTACCCACCGTGTGCTGGATACGATGATGCTAGCGCGCTGGCTGGAGCCAACCCGAAGCAACTACACGCTAGACGAGCTGCTGGCGGTTCATGGCATACCGATTCACGGAAGGCATAACGCGCTTGAAGACGCCAAGATGACGGCAAGGCTCTGGGTGGCTTATCTGCGTGAAATCGCCCAGCACAAGAAGGTAGAGACATTGGGAGAGCTATATGCCTACTTGAGCAGAAGCTGAACCTGGGACTGAATCAGGGAGAAGGATAGCGCTCCGTCTCCGATTCTGGTGCGTTTAATATTGTACCCGTTCAAATGAAAGGGATGCTCGGGTTCTGAACCTGGAGCTCCAATCAAATATACCGCAAAATGGTCATCCAGTCCGCTCAGTCCGTCGAAATCGGCCGGAGAAGGCTGGGGGAGCGTCCGCGGATGGGAGTGGAACAGGCCAACTGGAGGCGGCGTCAAATAAAGCGCCGAAATCCAGTCGGCCGGATGGGGAACGAAAGTATGCAGCGGGTCAGGCGCTACGTTGCGCATGGGCACATAGGTGTCGATGAGCATGCCGCCCGCTGCGGCAGCACCCAGCAGGACGCCGCACGCTTCGTGCGGAAGAGCGGATGCCAAATGCTTCCCCAGCGCTTGGTATACGGAAGGTTTCAGCCATATGGGCGGGACTTTTCCCTGGATTGCTGTCATTGTTCACCCCTCTCTCTTCATTGGGTTTCGTCCTGGACGAAATCCTCTTTTTTTTGTCCGGATTCCGGATTTAAGTAGAGTAATCTTATTCATCGCATGATTTGCTTAAAAATATACACAGCTCTCGACTTGTTTATTTCCGCCTTGGCGGTTTGAAACTTGCCGGGTCGGGGGTACAATAGGAATTAACCACTCCACTTGCAAAGGATAAGCCGCGATGAAGATAGCAAACCGCAGAAACCTGATCATTGCCGTTATAGCGCTGATTGCGGCATCCGTAACACTGTCGCAGCACCTCGGGAAGAAGAATGAAACCGCTCTTCAGCAGAATGAGGGGCTGCCGGCAGCCCGGGAGACTCTTCCCGCTCTCGGTATGGCATTGCCGACCGAGAGCGGGCCCAAGGTCGGTCTTCTTGCGCCTTCCTTCACCATTCAGGGTGAGGATGGCACCGCTTATGCGGTCGGTGGAGCAAGGAATAAGGCTGTCCTGCTAAATTTCTGGGCTTCCTGGTGCGACCCTTGCCAGAAAGAAGCACCCGAGTTGAACAAAATAGCAGAGAAATACAAGGGTACGCTCGATATATACGGCATTAACGTCACCAGCTACGATTATAAAGCCAATGCCCAGCGTTTTGTCAAGAAATACAATCTGGCCTTCCCTGTAATGTTTGATCTCAAGGGCGAGGCTTACGCCAAATATAATGGAACCGTATTTCCTACCAATGTGCTGATTGACCGAAATGGCGTGGTTGCCGAGATTATTCTCGGAGGACTGACGGCGGAGCAGATGGATGAGAAACTTAAGAAGCTGGTGCAGCAGTAAGACTTATAAGATTAGCATAGAAAAAGAGCCGTTCCCGCGTCGTAAAGCATAGGGGAACGGCTCTTTTGCCGGTTTCAGCTTAATAATTGAAGTTGACAGGACGAACCGGTTGTACTCAATGATTGACTAGCCCGCACTGGCCAAGATCCAGCAGATCGGTTGTCTCCGGCGACATTTGACCCAGCAGGGCGTAGCGCATACTGTCGACCAGCGCTTCCCAGCTTGCCTCGATGACGTTGGCGGATACGCCGACTGTGCTCCAGGTGTCCGTGTAATTTTTAGATTCGATAAGAACCCGAACCTTCGCGGCGGTCTGATCCTTTTCGTCGAGAACCCGCACCTTGTAATCGGACAGATGCATTTCCTTGAGCTGCGGGAAGTGGGCCAGAAGCGCCTTGCGAAGCGCATTGTCGAGAGCGTTGACAGGACCGTTGCCTTCTCCGGCGGTATACAGCGTTTCGTTTCCTACTTTCAGCTTGACGAATGCTTCCGAGACAACCGGTTTTCCGGCGGATTTCTCAACAAGCATTTTGAATGACTCGAAGGTGAACAGCTCGTTCATTTCGCCCGTCGCTTCACGAAGCAGCAGTTCCAGCGAAGCGTCGGCGCCTTCGAACTGGTAGCCTTGATGCTCCAGATCCTTGATCTTATCGATTACTTTCCGCGCCTGCTCGCTACTTGGGTCGAGATTCAGGCCCATCTCCTTAGCCTTGGACAGCACATTGCTCTGACCAGCCAGTTCGGAGACAAGCACGCGCTGCTTGTTTCCGACTAGTTCGGGAGAAATATGCTCATAAGTGCGGGAATCGCGCAGGATGGCCGAGACGTGAATACCGCCTTTATGAGCAAACGCCGCGCTTCCCACATAAGGCTGGTTCACCGGCATGTTGACGTTAGCGACCTCACTCACATAACGGGCCGTATTCGTTAGCTGCGGCAGAGAATCGCCTGGAATGCAATTGTAACCCATCTTGAGCTGCAGCGTCGGGATGATGGAACAGAGGTTGGCGTTACCGCAGCGTTCGCCGTATCCGTTGATTGTTCCCTGCACCTGGCGGGCACCGGCCTCAATTGCGCTGAGCGCGTTGGCTACGGCAAGCTCGCAGTCGTTATGGGTATGGATACCCAGCGGCGCTCCGGGGAGCCTAAGTCCCAAAGAGGAGACGATGTCGCGGATCTCATGCGGCAGCGTTCCGCCGTTCGTATCGCACATAACGAGCCAATCTGCCCCGGCTTCGCGGGCCCGCGACATAACCGCGGCGGCGTAATCGGGATTATTCTTGTATCCGTCGAAGAAGTGCTCGGCGTCGAAAATGACCTCAAGCCCTTTGTTTTTTAAATAAGCGATGGAATCGCCGATCATGGCGAGATTTTCCTCAAGGGTGGTTTGCAGCGCAGTATGCACATGGAAATCCCATGATTTGCCGACCAGTGTGGCCGCGGGTACGCCTGCAGCCAGTATGCGCTGAAGATTGTCGTCTTGATCCGCTTGGGAGTTTTTGCGGCGCGTACTGCCGAATGCTGTAATTTTGGCGTGCAAATGAAGATCTTTTACTCTTTTGAAAAATTCGATATCCTTCATGTTGCTTCCAGGAATGCCACCTTCAATATAGTGCACACCCAGATCGTCGAGTTTCTTGGCGATTTTCAGCTTGTCGTCCGCCGACAGACTGATACCTTCGCCTTGGGTGCCGTCGCGCAGCGTTGTATCGAAGATGGAGATGGACTTTGGCATGTGCGTCCTCCTAAAAGTTTTGATAGCATAATCTACTTGTGCCCGCTTCGTAAAACTGGCTTCGGAAGTCGAACTTAGTTTTGATAGCATAATCTACTTGAGCCCGCTTCGCAAAATTGGCATCGAAAGCGTGAACTTAGCGGGAATGAATTTTTATATTATAGCATTTTTGCGCGGGAATGTAACAGAGAACCTATACAATTATAATACATTTCCAGCGAAAAAAGAGCGGAAAATTCCGGCGCGTGTACGTTAAAGGGCGCGGCCAGCTAAAGCGTCTCGTCCAATGGCTCTCCGGATTGACCTGCTGAGCGGGGAGCGTTATGCTAAAATCAGGTGGGGAATAGGCGCATCAGCAGTATTAGATGAAGGAAGAGGGACAAGCATGAGCGAAAATGTGGACCGGTATTATCCCGCAATCGGCCGGGTCATTTTGCATGTGGATATGAATGCGTTCTACTGCTCCGTTCATGAGGCGGAGAATCCGGAAGCTTATAGAGGCAGACCGACCGCCGTAGCCGGAAGCGTGGAGCTTCGCAAAGGAATTATCGTCACCTGCTCGTATCCGGCAAGACGGCGAGGCATATCGACAGGCATGCAGGTGCAGAAAGCCTTGAGGATATGCCCCGAGCTGATTGTCATTAAACCCGATTTTCATCTTTACCGACGCTACTCCGCCGCATTCATGCAAATCGCATACAACTATACGCCGATGCTGGAGGCGGTATCCATCGACGAGTGCTACCTCGATATAACCGGATCGCGCCAGTTCGGCACACCGCCGGAGATCGCCGAGACGATCCAGCGCAGAATTATGGAGGAGCTTGGACTGCCATGTTCCATCGGAATCGCGCCCAACAAGCTGCTGGCCAAGATGGCCTCGGATCTCAAGAAGCCGAGCGGCATTTCGATTCTAAGGCTGAGGGATGTGCCGAAGCTGCTGTGGAACAAGCCGTGCGGCGAGATGTTCGGGATCGGCGGCAAGACGGCGGAGAAACTGAAAAAGCTGGGTATCTACAGCATCGGACAGCTGGCTGCAGCGGATGAAGGGATGCTGACGGACGTCTTCGGTGTTATGGGTTCCTGGCTCAAACGCGCCTCGAACGGCATCGACGACTCTCCCGTAAATCCGGAGCGTGAGCAGAGCAAGTCGATTGGACACACGACGACGCTTCCCGGCGACATCGAAGGGATTGCCGAAGCGCGGCCGGTTCTGCTCTCCTTAAGCGACCAGGTGGCAAGAAGGCTGCGGCGGCAGAAGCTTGTTGCAAGCGGCGTTCAGCTTACCGTGCGAACACCGGATATGAAGACCATCACCCGCTCGAGGCAGCTAGAGGTTCCGACCGAGACGGCAGAGGAAATATATAAAGCGGCCTGCGGGCTGTTCCAAAAGCATTGGAACGAGGAGAAGCCAATCCGGCTGCTCGGAGTGACGCTGCACGGCTTGACTCCGAAGGAGGAGTCCGCCATTCAGCTTGACCTGTTCAATTACGAGCGACAGCCGAAAAAGGAATCGCTGAACAAGGTGATGGATATGCTGCGCAACAAATTCGGCGAGAATGCTGTGCTGACGGCCGGGATGCTGGGCGACTCGCATACCGCTCTGCTGCGGAACCATCAGGCGCGCGGAACCTCGCTGCAAAAGGATCAGCTGCGGCGGCCGTCTCAGAATGAAGAGTGACGGAATTCATGGCGGAAATCACAAAGCGTGGGAATACGGATTGAAATTGCCGTCTTTTTATATTAATATGACAAGAAGAAACGACAACTCGTCCACCAGGAACGACAATCGTTATTATAACAGCCTGCCTTGAGCGGAGCTGATTGGTCAACAGGAGGCAGAGAACTATGGCTAAATACACTTGGGTCGAGAAGGACACCTGCATCGCATGCGGAGCTTGTGGCGCTACGGCCCCGGACATTTATGATTATGACGATGAGGGATTGGCTGAGGTCATCTACGAAGCGGACGCAAACCGCGGCGTAACGGACATCCCGGAAGATTTGTTTGATGATTTGCAGGATGCCGCTGACGGCTGTCCTACGGACTCCATCAAAATTGCGGATACGCCTTTTAACAAGGAAGGCTAACTTTTTCGCCGTTTCATGGATTGAGCTAATTCAGCTCATTAAGAGACATCCCGTTTCACAGATTTTATTGTGAACGGGGTGTCTTTTTGCCGTTCGCGGTCCGATATATAGTATAAACGTTGAGCCTGTTCCAACTATACGGAGGTAATGATGAAAAATTCGCAGTACCTCAAGCAGTATGTGCAGAAGCATCCCGAAAATAAAATGGCGTGGTATTTGCTGGGGAAAGAATATAAGAAGAACGGGCAGGAAGGGAAGGCAAACTATTGCTTTAATCAGGCTGGGGGTGTGTATGAAGCCTTTGAACAGAGCAAGGTGCCGGGAGATATGCTCCGTGAGTACGAGGAAGGGCTGCTCCGGACGGCCCGTGAGCGGGAACGGCGGACAGGCGTGACACGCAAGCTGCTGCTCGCCTTGTCGCTGTTCCTGCTTGTTCTGATGCCTGCTGCGGCCATAGCGCCGGGTAAAGATTTGGGGGTATCAGCCGGAAAGCCTTACGCGGTTCAGTCTGCTGACTTGCCCGCACTTTCCGAAGGGCAAGCCGCCCGTGGGAAGCGCGGCGGATCAGAACCAACGGCGATTAATAAGGTTCTGTTCACAGCCAGAGAAGCGGGAAACGGGCCGTCAGCGCGCGATCTGGCCGGAATACTCGGAAGCGGAGGCGGTAAGGCTCATTCTTTGACTGCCGTGCTGGGCATGAAGCGCTCGGGGAAATGGCTCATCTGGAAAGAGCGGCTTCCCGTGGCATATACAGTGGATCGGGGGGAGAACGGACGAACGACGATCCAGTCCTACGATGCAGCAGCCTGCGCCTGCAAGCCGCCGGATGCCGGGACCCTCACGGAGCGCGCCGCCGGATGGCAGGAGCGGCAGGAGCAGCTGGCAACTCTCTGGAGCGCGCTGGCCGGCTTCCGCGCGGCCAAGGGACGGCTTCCAGAATCGCTCTCCGAGCTGGCTGGAGATTTTCCGGGTAATTGGCTGGCAGGGACGAAGCCGCTGATGGAGCGTGCGTTCGAGCCGCTGAAAGCGATAGCGGCGGAACGGAGCCGGAAGGGGGCGCAAGGCGCTGCGGCTGGGGCGACGGCGCCGGACCAGGATATGAAAGCCGCAGCAGGGGCAGCAGCATCGGCAGGAGAAGGCGGAATGGAGATGCCGTTCCTGTCCCAGCCGCTCGCCATTCTCATCGACAAGCAAAAACACCGCCTGGCGGTGACCAGCGGCGGAATTATCGTACGAAGCTATGAAGTAGGTCTTGGAGGAAGCCGGACGCCGGAAGGCCGCTTCGTCATTACCGACAAAGTCGTGAATCCGAACGGACATGACAATGGGGAATTCGGCAGCAGGGGGATGCAGCTGTCCGACACCAGCTACGCGATCCACGGCACCGATGAACCGGAAAGCGTTGGTAAAGACGAATCGAAGGGCTGCATTCGAATGAAGCGGGACGATATCGAGGAGCTGTTCAATCTTGTTCCTAAAGGAACCAAGGTGCAAATCGTCAAAGGGGGTCTTCTGCCTGACGAAACGCTGAGTTCAGAGAAGCCTTTCACCCTAAACGCCGCCGGGAACCAGACCAACCCCCGTAAAGAGTACCATTGGCTGAATTAACTGCCTGTTACGATAAAGAGGATGATGAAAACAAGCACAAGCAGCGCAATACTGACGCCGACCCAGACAATCGCTTTGCGGTTGACCTCTTCTTTTTTCTGCTGCATCGTAGGCGGTTTGCGTTTGGCTGACATAGGGATCGACCTTCCTTTTCTCTTATCGTTAATTCCAAGTACCCTTACATTGTAATGCGTTTACAAAAAAAATACTATACTCCTTGTCCAAGACGGTCTCCTCGGGCAGAGGCAAAAACTTTTCTTTTCTCGCGGAAAAGGCTAAAATCATAATGAAACCTTATGCCTGAAGGAGCGAGAACGGTGCTATATCGAAATATTGCTAAACCTTTTTTCTTCAAAATGGACCCGGAAGCAGCGCACCATCTCGTCATCGGGGGACTGGAAAAAGCGGCCGCCCTGCCGGGAGGACGCTCTGCTCTGCGCCTGATGTACGGCGTCCCGGAGACGCCGGAGCTGGCTGTCGACCTGTTCGGTCTTCATTTTCATACACCTGTTGGACTTGCGGCCGGACTGGATAAGAACGCCCAGGCGGTTCCCGGAATTTCGTCAATCGGCTTCGGCTTCATGGAGGTCGGTACGGTGACGCCGAAGGGCCAGCCGGGAAACGAGCAGCCGCGGCTGTTCCGGCTTCCGTCCGATGAAGCGCTCATCAACCGGATGGGCTTCAATAACGAAGGCGCGGAAGCTATGGCGCGGCGTCTGAAGTCGGAAACTAGGCGGAGTATTCCGGTGGCGGTGAATATCGGCCGGAACAAGACTACCGGAAACGAAGCTGCGCACGAGGATTACCGGAAGTGCATTCGTACGCTGTATCCGTACGGTGATTTTTTTGTAGTCAATATCAGCTCGCCGAATACACCAGATTTGCGCAGCCTCCAGCACGGAAGCGAGCTGTCCCATCTGCTGTCCGAGGTTAAGGAAGAGATGGAGCTTCAGCGCAAGGCAAGCGGCGTCAAGAAGAGCATACTTGTCAAAATCGCTCCCGATGTCAGCGCATCCGAACTTGAATATATGGTGCACGCGCTGACAGAAACGGGAATGGATGGTATCATAGCTACCAACACGACGGTTCGCCGTGAGGGACTCACCCATGAAAGAGCATCGGAGACCGGAGGACTCAGCGGAAAGCCGCTGCGGGACAGATCGACGGAGGTTATTTCCGCGATCTACCGTCAAACGAACGGAAAGCTGCCGATTATCGGATCAGGCGGCATTTTCACCCCGCAGGACGCCTATGACAAGATTCGGGCGGGCGCAAGCCTGGTCGAAATTTATACGGCGCTGATCTACGAAGGACCTGAGGTGAACCGCAGGCTGAACGCCGGACTGCGGAATCTTCTGCGGCGGGACGGGTTCCGGCATATCTCCGAGGCGGTGGGCGCGGACGTCCAAATATAAGCAAAGGTAAGCTTTGAACGCTTATCCTTGGGAACTTATATTTCTAGAGAAACGGGTGCAGTCCTTAAAGAGGCTGCACGGCCGTTTCTTCTTGGCAGGAGCGGCGACGAGAGGACAGGAGGAAGGACGATGGACGGCAGGGATTGGGGCACTTTTTTGCTTCCTTATGAACAGACAGTGGAAGAACTTAAGGTCAAATTCAAAACGATGCGCGCGGAGCTTAAAAAGCGCGAGGAATATACGCCGATCGAATTCGTAACCGGCCGGGTGAAGCGGCTCTCCAGCATTCTGGAAAAGGCTAAGCGCCTGAATGTGCGGATGGAGGATCTGGAGCAGGGGATTGAGGATATCGCGGGTATACGGATCATGTGCCAATTCGTGGAGGATATCCGGCGTGTGGCGGAATTTGTCCGCGCCCGCAAAGATCTGGAAGTGGTATATGAGAAAGACTATATTACCAATTACAAAGAGAGCGGCTACCGCAGCTTCCATATGATCATCAGATATCCGGTGCAGACGGCCCTCGGGCAAAAGATCGTTCTGGCCGAAATTCAGATCCGCACCTTGGCGATGAATTTCTGGGCGACCATCGAGCACTCTCTGAACTATAAATACCGGGAAAGCCTGCCGGATGAAATGAGGCTGCGCCTGAAGACGGCAGCGGAGGCCGCGTCGATATTGGACGCCGAGATGTCCAGCATCCGGGAAGAAATCCTGGATGCGCAGAAGACATTTGAGGAAAATTCCAATACGACGACCCAGGTGCTTCATGCGATACATCAATTGTATTTCTACCATCTTGTCAATGAAGCGATCCGCAGCCAGGAAGAGTTCAACGAAATTTGGCAGCGCCAGGACATGGAAGCGATGAAGGAACTGCTCCTGCGGGTGCGCGCAATGATTTCGCAGGCGAAGAAAGGCGATTTGCCGGATGGCTTATGATCGGTTGTATGTCGCATATCTGGTCTATTTCAACCGGGATCGCGATTTTTTTGAATGCCATGAGGTTCTGGAGGAACTATGGCTCTCCAAGGAACGCGATCCGCTGTATAAAGCGCTGCTTCAGGTTGCTGTGGGACTGTATCATTTCCGTAACGGCAACGTTCGCGGTGCGTTAATTATGTTGGAGGGCGCGGCGGCGAGACTCCGGCATTACCCGGATACGACGCTCGGCATTCATCTCGCCAAGCTCGTCCGCGAGACGGAAAGGTATGTCCGGCAGTTGAAGGAGTACAACAAGAAGCCGTTTCCTTATTACGATTTGACCATCGATATCGTGGATGGCGAGCTGGCGGTGGCGGTTCGTGCCGCCTCTCGCGGCATCAAGCCGAATATCCCTCAGCGGCGGGGGCCCCGCAGACAGCAGTCCTGCCGCCACTGATTAGGCAGGACTTAATAATTTACGGCACAGGGACACCCTCAAGGGGGTGTTCCTTAAGCTATTCAACCCCTTTGTTAAAGGGATTATCGGGAGGATGCAGCATGGCGGTACAACTTCCGCACTCCTTCTCCGAGCGGATGAAGAACCTGCTGGGACGGGAGTACGAAGCGTTTGCGGAGACGTATGGGGAGATTCCTCATACAGGTGTCCGTGTCAATACATTAAAGATTCCTGTGGAAGCGCTGCGGCGGATTATGCCGTTTGGCATAGAGCCGATTCCCTGGTGCTCCACCGGGTTTTACACCCCAGAGGGAGCGAGACCCGGCAAGCATCCTTACTATCACGCCGGACTTTACTATATTCAGGAGCCGAGTGCCATGGCGCCCGTAGAGCTGCTCGGCGTCCTGCCGGGCGACCGCGTACTGGATCTGTGCGCCGCTCCCGGCGGAAAGTCTACACAGATCGCCGCCAAGCTGCAGGGACGGGGGATGCTGGTCAGCAATGACCTGCATTCCGAACGGACCAAGGCTCTGGCCAAGAACCTGGAACTTTGCGGCGCGAGGAACGCGATCGTCCTGAACGAGAGCCCGGAGAGAATCGCCGAGGCGTTCCCCGGGTTTTTCGACCGCATCCTGATTGATGCCCCATGCTCCGGCGAAGGCATGTTCCGCAAGGACGAGGATATGGTGCGGCAGTGGGACGAGAGCACGCCGGCCAAATACGCCGGCATGCAGCGCGAGATTCTTCAGGCGGCGGCGCGCGCGCTTAAGCCGGGCGGCACTTTGGTCTACTCGACCTGTACTTTTTCGCCGGAGGAGAATGAAGGCGGCATCACCGAGTTTTTGGCCGGGCATCCGCAGTTTTCGGTCGTTCCGGTCGGAGGAACAGGCTCCTTTGCCCCAGGATTCCAGCCGCTTCCGGACACGGCGCGTTTGTGGCCCCACAAGGTTAAGGGTGAGGGACATTTTATTGCCGTCTTAAGGCATGAAGCAACGGCTGGAGAGGATACCGCCGGAACGCGAGCCGGCGACCCGTCTCTGCCGGTCGCTCCGCGCCGGGAGACCGGCGGCCGGACCGCCGTCCCCCGCAAGGACAAGACTCCCGAAAGCCGTGTCGACAACCGCGGCGGCCGATCTTCCGGCAGGAACGGAAGCCGGGGACGGAGCGTGGCCTTTACGTCGGAGGGAGACATTATGGCGGCGTATGCGGAGTTTACCCGGGAGCAGCTGGGCTGGCAGCCGGAAGGCTTCCCCATACTGTTCGGAGAGCATTTGTATATGTCTCCGCTGCCGCGTGAAGCGCTGGACGGCCTGAAAACGGTGCGTCCCGGCTGGTACATGGGACAGGTCCGGAACGGACGTTTTATTCCAGGCCATCCCCTGGCGACGGCGCTTGCTCCGCATGAAAGCCGGCGAAGCGTGTCGCTTGCCGGAGATGGGGCGGAAGCGGTTTCCTACCTAAAGGGGGAGACTTTGTCGATTCCGTCGGACCGTCTGAGACTTGCCCCGGGCGCAGCACCAAAAGGCTACGTGCTCGTCTGCATCGACGAATACAGCGTTGGCTGGGCGAAATGGCAGGAAGGCATCCTCAAGAATGAATATCCCGCAGGCTGGAGGTGGACATAGATGGCAAAGACGAAAGGCGGCGAAGGTAAAAAGCAGCGGCTTGACAAGGTGCTGTCCCATGTAGGCTTCGGCTCGCGCAGCGAACTGCGGAAGCAGGCGAAGCAGGGGCTCATCACGGTAAATGGCGCGGTCGTTAAAGACAGTGGCGCGCATGTCGATCCCTACGTCGACAAGATCGAGGTGGCCGGCGAGGCGGTTCTTTACCGTGAGCATATTTATCTCATGATGAACAAGCCGCCGGGTGTACTGTCGGCAACGGAGGACAAACGGGACCGGACCGTACTGGATCTGCTGGAAGAGCGCTACGCGGCGTTCGAGCCTTTTCCGGTAGGGCGACTGGATAAAGACACGGTGGGATTGCTGCTGCTCACGAGTGACGGCAAGCTTGCCCATGAGCTGCTGTCGCCGCGCAAGCATGTGCCGAAGACGTATGAGGCCGTTGTGGAAGGCGATGTCGGTCCGGAAGATGTGTCGGCTTTTGCGGAGGGAGTGAAGCTGGACGACGGTTATGTGACCCTGCCCGCGCAGCTGGTCATTCTGAGCAGAGAGCGCGGAAAACAAGTCATTTCGCGAATTTCCCTGACGATAACCGAAGGGAAGTTTCATCAGGTAAAACGGATGTTTCAAGCGGTCGGGAAAAAAGTCGTCTTTTTAAAAAGAGTCTCAATGGGCAATTTGTCTCTGGACGAGAGCCTGGCCGAAGGAGCCTGCCGGGAGCTGACCGAGGCGGAGCTAAAGCTGC
Organism: Paenibacillus rhizophilus; assembly: GCF_003854965.1. Taxonomy (GTDB): domain Bacteria; phylum Bacillota; class Bacilli; order Paenibacillales; family Paenibacillaceae; genus Paenibacillus_AQ; species Paenibacillus_AQ rhizophilus. The sequence continues at coordinate 196,794 of NZ_RQPI01000006.1, read as the reverse complement.
TTGGCGCGGAAATTTAACATCATGGCCACATAACGTGAAGGCGCTATTTTATAATAAAAAGACAGATAAAAAGAATTTCAAGGATGGTGGAGAATGAAATACAAGCTGATAGCGCTAGATGTCGACGGTACGCTGCTGAACGACGATCACTCTTTAAGCCCCGAGAACAAGGAGGCCGTTGCGGAGGTCACCAGACAGGGAGGCCGGGTCGTTCTGTGTACGGGAAGAAACCCGAAGAACGCCCTTCCGCTTATGGAGGAGATGGGACTGACCGGTTATGTGCTTGCCGATAACGGGGCCGTCACCGTGCGGGTGGAGGATCAGAAGGTCATTCATCAATACGCCATGGACGGGCGAGGACTTGATCCATATATTCAGTATTGCCGTGAGCGCGATATCCATTTTGACGTAAATACCGCTTTCGAGCTTTACGTGGATAATGTTGAGCATCTGACAAAAGAAGCCCATTTTATGTATGAGCATCTCCAGCTTGTTCCCGCGTCGCTTCCGGCTTGGGAGGAGTTCCGCGAACCGATTGTGAAGTTCACCGTGTTCTCCACGGTGGAAATAATGGACGAAGCCCAGCGGGAATGGAGCACATGGATACAGTCGTTCAATATTCAGCGCAGCGGAGAGTTTTTCATCGATTTAATGCACCCCGAGGCATCCAAAGGCAATGCTCTGAAGCAGTTGGCCAAGCAGCTTGGCATCCGTCAGGAGGAAGTGCTGTCAATCGGCAATTATTATAACGATATTTCGATGCTTGCCTTCGCTGGCTTGGGAGTCGCTATGGACAATTCCCCGCTGGAAGTCAAAGCGGCGGCCGACGTGGTCACCGGCAACAACAACGAGAACGGAGTATCCAAGGCGCTCATCAAATACTGTTTGTCTTAAACCGGAAGGGAAATGGGTATCGCCGGTAGATTTTAATCTCGGATGTAAAAAAGCAGGTAATTAAACAATTTGCTTATGGATAATCGTTCATAAAAGAGTGCTCTTTAGCCGCGGCCAAGAGCACTCTTTTGTTATCCAAGCGTATAATATAAGGTAAACTAAATGAACAACGAGCGGGAAATAATGACGAGCAGAATGAACAGAACCAAAATGGCTCCGGTCGAAGTGAAGCCTCCGTAAGCTGCGCCCATGCGGATTCCTCCTTTAAAGGGACTGTCTCCCCGCTGCCGTCTTATATCGCCTCGGCTTCATGGGATAGAACATCGTATGTAGGGAGGGCCTCTGCCGCTCCGGTCAGCCGCCCAGCGGATTTAATATGGGCGGGCTTCTACGGAAGGCGCAGTCCTTTCGGGTAATGGTTCTTGAGCTGGCCGGCGCTTGCTTTGCCCCAGCCTAGCGGCAGGCGATCCACAGTGACCAGCGTCCAGCCTTGCAGGGGTCCCGGCGCGGCCAGGCTCTCGCCCCGCAGCCAGCTTCTTGCCTCAGGGCCGTCCGGGTCCAGATCGAACACGCGAGCGGCCTGCTCCGGACGAAGAGCCATGGCGAGCGCATGCGCCGGTTCTAACCGGTTTTTCTTCAAATGGGCCAGATGAAGGCCGGCGCGCGGAACGCGCAGGCCTTGGAGAAGTTCCGTGGAACAGGAGGCGCCAAATGAAGAAGGCAGCAGGTAGAGGGAATCCCCAAACAGAACGGGAATACCCTCCGGCCGGTAGCCCGGAGTTTCTGCGGACGCCCATTCCTGGAACTGCCGGAATGCGGCCTGCGCGGAGGCTTCCGGTTGTCCGGCGGACCGGCCTTTGCCCGCCCGGCCTCTGCGTTTGGCGGAACCCTGGGCGGAGATGACGGCAGAAGGCTTATCCAAGTCCAAGTCCAAGGACCCGCCTTTGGCCAGCAGCGCCACAAAATGCCCTTCGCCTTTTTCGAGATGCGGCCACAGCCGTTTAGTCGCGAGCAGCTCCATATCAGGATAATTTGCCGTAAGCCGCGATACGAGTTCTTCATTCTCTTTCGTGTTAAACGTACAGGTGGAATAGACCAGCCGGCCGCCCGGCTTCAGCATCGTGTAGGCGTCCTGCACAATGTCCCACTGCCTGGAGGCGCAGAGTTCCACATGCTCCGGCGACCATTCGCCGACGGCGTCCGGGTCCTTGCGGAACATTCCTTCCCCGGAGCAAGGGGCGTCAAGCATAATCCGGTCGAAGGCTTCCGGAAAGCGGCGCGCCAGCTCGCCAGGGTGTGCGCTGGTGACGAGGGCATTCATGATACCTGACCGTTCCACATTTTCCGCCAGTATTTTGGCCCGTTCGGGGTGGATTTCGTTCGATACGAGCAGGCCGTATCCTTCCATCAGAGAAGCGATATGGGTTGTCTTGCCTCCGGGAGCGGCGGCGAGATCCAGCACCGTCTCACCGGGGCGCGGGTCCAGCAGTACGGCGGCGGACATTGCCGACGGCTCCTGGATATAATATAATCCGGCCTCATGGTAAGGGTGGCGGCCCGGACGCGAAGGATCTTCATAATAATAGCCCTCGGAGCACCAGGGTACGGGCTGAAGGCCGAATAGACTCATAGCTTTTTCCGCAGTGTTTCGTCCCGATTCCGTACCGGTTTTTAACTTGTTCAGCCTTAGGCCTTGGGTCCTCAGCGCTGTGTATGTACCCAGAAAGGCGTCCGTTTCGTTTCCCAGCATCTCTTTGATCCTGGCTGTAAAAGCGGCGGGCAGCATTTCCTTATTCATTGTTGCGATCTCCTTTGTTCATTTTAATCAAGTTGGATAAAGCTTTGCGGCGCAAGGCCTAACGGCATCTTCGACGGACGATGTCGGTTTTGTATGTTGCCGTTTCAGACGTATGCCGATAAAATCTAAGTAGGAACTTTAACAGTGTCTATGTACATATGCTCAACTATAACATAATTGCCATGCAAGGCCGTTTTTTGAAGGATAAGAATTTATAGGCTCGCCCGCTTATAAAATGTTCTTCTATTTCTGCGGGAAACGGCACCATCCATAAAGGGGCGGGTGAAGGTGTTTCTTCCGGTCAAGGAAGGCGCAACCGTTTCATCTTAGGCAATAGAAAAGGGGACTTACTATATGAATTTGCTGCAAGCGCTCTTCTTTCCGCCGGAGCAGCCCGGCGGTGTTTCCTCAATGATTCCATATTTGCAAGAACGTTTTCGATCTAGCCGCTGGGAGATGGAACTCTTCTGGCTGCCCAAGCGTATCCGCGGTAAAGGCAGCGACGAAATCGTCTTTGAAACTTTCGATTGGACGCCGTACGGCGAGAGCCCGATCGTGCAAAAATACATCCAAACCTACCGGGATTATTTATGGTGGACGAAGCTGCGCCTGAACAAACGATACGATCTGATTCATGCGCATCACCCCATAGCCGGCATGGCGATGAAGAAAGTGTTTCCGGATGTGCCACTCGTTCAGACGTTCCATTCCAGCTACGAACGCGAGCTGATCCTGAACGGAAAAATTGCCGAGGATGGGCTTGAACATCAGTTCCTGACTTTGATTTACCGGGAACTGGAGTACGTGAGCGACCGGCTGATGACCGTGTCACAGTCCTTTGCGGATTATATGTCCCATTATACAAAGGAGCCGTCACGCATCCAAATCATCCCGAACGGATTTGACGAAAAACGGTTTAAGCCGGTGGCGCATGAAAATGATGTTCCTCAGTTGGTAACCGTTACCCGTCTCGTTCCGGCAAAAGGGATCGATGTGCTCTTCAAAGCCTGCGCCGAGCTGAAGAAACGCGGACACGAATACGTGCTGCATATTATCGGCGACGGCCCGTACCGCGCCGAACTGGAAAATCTCGCGAGATCGCTTGGAATATATAATGAAACGATTTTTTACGGGTACACGCTGCATCCTGAAGAATTTATGCCGTTCTTCGATATTTTCGTGCTGCCTTCCCGCGCGGAAGCATTCGGCTCCGTATTTGCTGAGGCCGCGCTGAGCTGCCTGGCGCTCGTCGGAACGGACGTCGGGGGTATTCCCGAGCAAATTGAGGACGGCGTTAACGGTCTGCTCGTCAAGCCCGACGATGTAGGCGCTCTGGCAGACGCGCTTGAGAAGGTAATCACAGATCCTGCTTACCGCTACGAGCTGTCCCGGTCGGCGTGGGACAAAGCCAAAAATCTGTACTCGCTGACCCGCATCGCTAATGAACTGAAGAAGACGTATCTGCAGCTCCAAACCGATAGTAAAGGGTGAACCGGATGGTTCCGTTTCGTTTTGTGCATGCCGCGGATTTGCATCTGGACAGCCGGTTTGCCGGCTTGTCGCATATCCCGGTACCGATTAGAGACTACCTGCGCGAAGCCGCATTCGCCGCCCTCGGGCGGCTTGTTGCCGTGGCGGTCCAGGAAGAGGCCGATTTCGTCGTCATAAGCGGCGACGTCTACGATTCCGCCGATTCTTCGCTTCAGAGCCAGCTGCGTTTCCATGAAGCACTGCTGGAGCTCTCCCGCAACGGAATTGCCATCTTCCTCATTCACGGCAATCACGACCCGCTGGACGGTCCGCGTCTTCATATGGAGCTTCCGGACGGCGTTACGGTATTCGGCGCCGATACGCCAGGGCAGGTGACGGTTGTGCGCCGCAGCGACGGACGGGAAGTGGCAGTCGTCAGCGGATTATCCTACCCCACATCTAAAGTGACGGAGAATACGTCGCTGCGGTATCGGCGGAAAGAGGGCAGCGGGCTGTTCCATATCGCGCTTCTGCACGCCAATGTCGATGGCGATCCGGCGCATGAGACTTACTCTCCCTGTACACGCAGGGATTTGATTGACTCCGGCTTCGACTATTGGGCACTCGGTCATATTCATAAGCGGCGGATTCTTCATGAGCGCCCGTATATCGTATATCCGGGAAATATCCAGGGACGCAGCATTAAAGAGACCGGACCGAAGGGCTGCTACGTTGTGGATGTAGACGGCAGCGGCATCGCAGGCCTGCGCTTCCGGGAGCTGGATGAAGTCCGCTTCCTGATCCGGGATATTTCAATTGACGGAATGGTCCGGGAAACGGAATGGATCGAGGCGGTTGAGCAGTCGGTCGAGGAAATTCGGGCCTCGCATCCGGAGCTGATGTCCGTCGTGCGGTTCCGTATCATTGGCCGCGGCGCCGTTCACCGTGTTCTGGCTGAAAAAGGAGCTTCGGGAGATCTGCTGGACGAGCTGCGCCGGCGTGAAGCATTAAGGGCGGAACAGGGTCTGTTCCGCGGGCTCGTCTGGACCGAAGGCTTCTCCCTGGAATCCGGAACGGAGGTCGACCGTGAACGCCTGCTTGCGGAGGACAGCTTTCTCGGCGAAATGATGCGAATGGCGGAAGAAAGCGCCGAAGACGGCAAAGCTCTGGACGAGCTTGCCCGGGCGGCGCTGGCGCCGCTTGCGGAGAACCGTGAGCTAAGAAGGCTGCTTGCCGAAGTCGGGGAGGACGACATGCGCGCCTGGCTGATGCGGGCGGCCGAAACGGCCGTGACGCTGCTGAGCGATGTTATGGAACCGGAAGAAGAGAGCCATCCGTTCCCTGAAAGCCGGAACCGGCAAGGAGGTCGGTAAGATGAGAATACAGCGGCTTGAAATCGGCGGCTTTGGCCGTCTTCACAGCAGGGAACTGGAGCTTGCGTCGGGACTCACGGTATTGTACGGTCCCAATGAGGCGGGGAAATCCACGCTGCTGCAGTTTATCCGCGCCATGCTGTTCGGCATTCCCGGCCGGAACTACCCTGCGGAAAGACTTGAGCCTGTACATGGCGGCCTGCACGGCGGCATCTTGACCGCCCGGGACGCCAAGGGAAACGCCTGGAGCATCCGGCGGTACTCCGGAGGTACGGAGGGCGGCAAGGGCGACAGGCTCAAGATTACGGTAAGCGGCATCAACGGAACCGTGGAGGAGCTCGGACAGGACGAGCTGGAGAAAATGCTGCTGGGCGGTGTGTCCCGAACGATGTTCCGACAGCTCTTTGCGGTGTCGCTGGACGAGCTTCAGGAATTGGGGACCCTGCAATCCGAAGAGATGAACAGCTATTTGTTTCACGCCGGCATCGGTGGCGGCGGGGATATTCTAAGGGCGGAGCGGCGTCTTCAGCAGGAGGCGGATAAGCTCTACAAGCCGCGGGGCAAGACGCAGGAGGCGGCCAAGATTCTCCAGTCAATCGAAAAGTTGGAGAGGCAGATAACGGAAAGCCGTTCCTATCTCCCTCGCTACAACGAGAATACCGCAGCGATGCAGGCTGCGGAAATCGAGTTGGAAGAGCTGGAGAACCGCCGCCGGGAGGAAGGCGCCCGGCTGGAGCGTCTGACCAAGGCGCTCGACATCCGCGAGCTTTGGCTGAAATGGGAAGCCGCACGCCAGGAACTGCGGGAACTGCCGAATCTCCCGTATTTTCCAGAGGATGTTCCGGAACGCTGGAAGGATCTTCAGACACGGACCGGAAATGCCGAGCAGGCGGTGGCCCGTGCCGAGCGAATCGCCTCGGAGCTGAGGGAGGAGCTCGCCAGGACGGTCCCCGACCGGCGGCTGGAAGCGCAGGGCCCCCGGCTGGAGCGGCTTCTCCGCGCACAGGGCGGATATGAGAACCGGAAGACGGAACTGCGGCGGCTGGAGGAGGAGCGGAAGTCGCTGCGGGAGCAATTGCGGCGCATTCTGCGCGGCATCCATCCCGGCTGGAGCGCCGCGGAGCTCGCGGATTTCGCCGGAGCCGCCGCAGACCGCGAAGCGGCGCGCCGCTTTGCCGCCTCATTTGCCGCTTACGACCGGCAAATGGAGAGCCTCGCCGCCGGGCGGCAGGCGCTGCGCGTACGCCTTGCCGCGGCGCAGGCGGCGCTGCAGCAGGCCGAGCGGTCGCTCGCGCGGGAGCAGCAGGAAGCCGCCGCCTCCTTTGCGGCGCTGCGGCCCATGAGCCCGCGCGAGACGGCGCGGCTGTGGGACGAGCTGCAGCACGCCGCGGAGCGCTGGCGCGAGGCTCAGCTGCAGCAAGCGCCGCCGGGCGCTGCGGCGGCCCCCGGCGGCCGCGCCGCCGCCTGGCCGCTGCTGGCGCTGGCGGCCGCGCTGACCGCGCTGCTGCCGGCGGCGCTGTGGCTGACCGGCGCGCCGCCGGCCAGCGCCTGGATCGCGTTCGGCGTGCTGGCCGCCGCCGATCTGGCCCTGCTCGCCGGCGGGCGCGGCGCGCGCCGGCAGCGTGAAGCCCCGCCCGTCAGCGGCGGGGCGGAGGCCGCAGCCGAGATGCTGCGGCTGCGGCGCCTGCTGCTCTCCGAGCAGCAGGCGCCGTCCAGCCCGGATGCGGGCGGGCTGGAGGCCGGCATGAAGGAGCTGCGGCGGCTGATGGACGCCTGGACGGCATGGCGCCAGCGCGCCGAGCGGCTGGCCGGCGAGCGGGACCTCCGCCGGACGGAGGCCGAGGCGATGGCCGGCCAGGAGCAGGCGCTGGTCCGCGAGATGGACGCGGCGGAAGAAGACTTCCGCGGAACATCCGCTCGCTTTGAGGAATGGCTTCGCCGCCGGAACCTGCCGGAGGATTTGTCTCCGGAAGGGCTGCCCGACATTTTCGCTCTGGCGGAGCAGGGGAATGATCTGCTGCGCCGGGAGGACGGGCTTCAGCAGCGCATTTCCGAGCTGAAGCGGGAGATCGAAGCGTTTGAGGAGGAATGCAGGGTCTTGATGGCGGAAGCGGGAGAGGCCGTAGATGAAACGGCCTCAGCCGCCGAAGAAGCCGTGCCGGGAAAGAAGATGGCTTCCTCCAGCGCTTCCTCCTTCCTTACCGCCTCCTCGGCCGTAAGACGGCCCGATGATCCGCCCACCTTGCCGGTCGGCGTTCTGCAACCGGATCACTCATTGCCCGAAGAGCCGCCTGCGGACGTTTCGCCTGCCGGTGTATTGTCACCGGCTCCCGTTCCCTTGCCCGTTCCCTTGCCTCTTTCGTCTTCCCCTATCCGCTGGCTGGAAGACCGGGCCGCCGCATGGGAGATGCTGAAGACAGCGCTCCTGCACCGGAAAGACCTGATGTCCCGGCTGCGCGGGACGGAGGAGGAGCTGGAAGAGTACACACGTGAACGGGAAACGCTGCGTCAGATGGGTGACCATCTGCTGAGCGAAGGTGGGGCGGAGAATGGCGAAGATCTGCTTCGCCGCGCCGCGGCCGTTACAAGGCGCCGGGAACTGGAGCGGTCGCTCCGGCACTGGGAACTGGCTATGTTCGGTGGCAGGGACGGGGAAGAAAGACAGGGGCTTCTGGAGCTGCTGGAGCAAAGGGATGCTTACGCGCTGGAAGAAGAGAAGCGGCGGATGGAAGTGAGCCTGGCCGAACTGGAGGAGAGAAGAAGCGGGCTGCTTCAGCTTCGGGGCAGATTGCTGCAGGAGAGGGAGAACCTGAAGAAGAGCTGCCGGGAGGATACCGCGCTTCAGCAGTTGGAGGAGCAGAAGGCTGCGCTGCGAAGTATCGCGGAGCAGTATGCCGTGTCCGCGCTCGCCTCGGAATTAATCGGCCGGACGAGGCGCATTTACGAGCGCGAGAAGCAGCCGCAGGTTCTGACCCTGGCTTCCTCTTACTTCGAGAGTTTGACTGAAGGGGAATATCGGCGGGTCGTGATGACTCTGGGGAAGAAAGAACTGAAAGCCGAGCACCGGAAGGCGGGGCTGCTGGACAGTGGATTGCTGAGCCGGGGAACGGCAGAGCAGCTGTATCTGTCCCTGCGGCTGGCACTTGCCGGAACGATGGACCGTCAGGACCCGCTGCCTTTGCTGTTCGACGATCTGTTCGTCAATTTCGATGAGAGGCGTCTGCATGCGGCGCTTTCTCTGCTTGGCGATCTGTCGTCTTCACGCCAGGTCGTTATGCTGACCTGCCACAGGCATGTAGCGGAAGCCGCCGCCAGACTGGTGCCTGAGGCCTCCATTATTTCCGTGTAGAGCGCGGAACCGATTTGGGGGCGGTGATTGTTGTCGATTTTGTAAAGGCGCCTGCTTTGCCTGGCGGAACCATGGGTGTAAGGATCAATCTGACCGCCCAGACCAGCGACAGCGCGCCGAACATGGGATAGAACAGCCCCAGCAGCGAGCTGAAACCGAATTGGCTGAAGACATAACAGGTCAACATCACCAAGGCGGTAATGACGGAGTGTGAGATCGGCAGGCGCTGCGCCAGTTGAAGCGTGACGCCGTAAATGTCGGCCACAAAGGTGCTGAAAATTTCCAGAAAGATCAGCAGCAGATACACAAGCTGAACCAGCGTTCCGAGCCGGAAAGCGATGCTGCCCATCGGAATCTCGAACTGCAGGATGCCCGGCATGTGCGCGCTCATCGCAAAATGGGCCGCCATCAGCATAAAGCCGATGCCCAGACCGCCGATAATACCGCCGAAGGCAAGTGTCCGATCGTTCTTGGAATGACGCGCCATAGGGACGAGGACGGCCTGCGCCATACCCAGATTGAACGCCGTATACAAAAAAGGCGACAGCCAGGCGGCAATTGCGCTGCGTTCGGTAACAAGCGACATGAAGCGGTGCGCCTCCGGATGTTCAAGCGTGTTGAAAATGATGATAAGCGAAAGGGTTAGCATCAGGGGAACGACAACGCTGTTCATCTGCATAATGCCGGTAATACCCCGTTTCAGCAGAAGATAAGAACCGACTAATGTCACCAGGAGCCCAGTTTGATAATGAAGTCCGAGATGCTCCTCAAAAATGGCTCCCGCACCCGCCAGCATAATGCTGTTGACTCCGATCAGTATGAGCAGCGTGAACAGGCTGATAATGCCGCCTGTGTTTTTCCCGAAGAGGTGGCGGTTGAAATCTTCATACGATTCGGCCCCGATCCGGCGGGCAAGAATCATCATTTTAGTGCCGAGCCAGATGAAGACCCCCGTGGAGAGGATGATGGTCAGCGTTGCCCAGCGGCCGTACTGCGTGAAGAACTGGAGAATTTCCTGGCCGGTGGCGAACCCGGCTCCCACAATCGTGCCTATATAAGTAAAGGCGATTTGCAGCGTGCGGAGCGTTTGTCTCATGGCTCTCCTCCTAAAAGTTTTGCAAGCATAAACCGCGTTGATCATTCTTCGGCAAAACTGACTTCGGAAGCGTGTGCTAAGTTTTGCAAGCATAAACCGCGTTGATCATTTTTCGGCAAAACGGCTTCGAAAGCGTGCGGTAACCTTTCCGGCGAAGCAAAAAATATGGTCTTTCGGCGATGCATTGCCGGACAAGCTTGTGTACTGGCATAGTACAGGTTATGATGTTGAGCAGAAGGACATGACTTCCGCCTGTTTTGCATTGCAAGAATTTTACAGTGGAACGTCCGAAGAGAATGGATAATGGAGGCGTAAGCGTCATGGAATTATTGAAAAAGAGAATTTTGGAGGAAGGGGTTGTCATTTCCGATCAGGTGCTTAAGCTGGACGGACTCCTCAACCATCAGGTCGATCCCGAGCTGACGATGGAAATGGGACGGGAATTTGCGAGGCTTTTTGCAGACCAGGGGGTGACTCGCGTCGTTACCGTGGAATCCTCGGGTATTGCCGTGGCATTTGCCACCGCTTATGAATTGAAGGTGCCGCTCGTTTTTGCACGCCGCAAAAAAACGCTGCTCGCCGATCCCGACGCCTTGTGCGAACGTGTTCCGTCCTTTACCAAAGGGATCGTCACAGATATTATGATTTCGCGCCAGTATATCTCGCCTGATGACAAAATATTGTTCATCGACGACATTATCGCCAATGGCGACGCCGCGCGCGGTCTGATCAAGATTATTAACCGCTCGGGAGCGGAACTGGTCGGACTCGGGGTCGTTGTGGAAAAATGCTTTGAAGCCGGCGCACGGACGATCCGTGAACAGGGCGTCCGCTTGGAATCGCTCGCAAAGATCAAGTCCCTGGCTGATGGCAGAATCGAATTCGAAGAGTAACTTAACGAGTTACAAATCGTGACGAAAATGAGAACAAAGCCTATTTTTATAACAATTGCTTTCCACCCCATACATTTTCATTTATAATAAGGTCAGATATAGGAGAGGAGGCGTCACAATGGGGAAAGAACCGGTGACAGAGCAATTCTTTATTGATAAATTAGCCGAGGCCAAGGATCACTTCGAGCGTGCGCTCGATTGCAAGCACACGGAGTTTGACGATCTGTATCCCTATATGATCGAACATCCTCAATTCTTTTGGTACAAACGCTATGTTGCCTGGTCGGAACTTCTGACTATTGCAGGATTGTGCGAAGAACTGGATTTCGCATGGAGAGAGAAGTTTACAAGCAAACAAGTGGAGTATCTGGAACAACGAGTGATGTCCGCTAAAGTGCTGGACTTCTGGTTCGAGAAGAACGAAGCGCTGATATAGGTCAAACACAAAGAGATGCATATCTCGTTATTTAAATGAGACCCAATGATTCGTCATTGCGGTCTTTTTTATTCAATATAACAATATATTGGCTTCGCGACGGCGCAGCCGTTTCTTCATCATTCGGAACAATCCGGTTCAGGTGCAGGATGCGCTTGTCCCGGGAGAAGGGAGAATTCTGCATGATCAGCGACGAACAGCTGAATGAATACCGTCTCTCTGGCGAAAAGATTCGGGTCGTTCGCGATGCCCTGGAGAGCAACGATGTGATCGGTATCGTTATAGCGTGGGACGGCAGTCAGGTTATGGTCCGCAGACCCAACCGGCGGGTAGTCAAGCTGGACCGGAATTATATGTTTCAGCCCTATGCCGAGCCGCGGCGCCATATTTTTGGATAATGCAGGCAAGGGACAAGCTTTGTAAGGAGCTGCAGCGAGGACGGCCTTCGAGATAAGTCTCGAAAGCCGTCTTTTTCATGTGCAGAATCGGTGGGATCAATCTCCCGGGTTTGGGGTTTGTTCGCTTTCTGGCAGGAGTCTGTTTGTTGCCATCACAATATCCATGAGCGCATCATAAAAGATATCCATTTCTTCATCCGTCCCGATTGTCACACGCAGGTAATTATCGATTCGGGGTTTGGGAAAAAAGCGCACGAAAATATTTCTCTCCCGCAACGCCTCATACAGCGCCTTTGCCCGTATCACCGGGTGGGACATCATTAGAAAATTTGCGCTCGAATCAATGACATGGAATCCCGATTCTCGGAGATGTTCCGTCATTCGGCTCCTGGTTGCGGCTATCCTGCCGATGTAATGTGTGAAGGTCTTCGTATCTTCAAGTGAGGCTATAGCCCCCGCCTGGGCGATCCAGTCGACGGTGAAGCAGTTGATACAATCCCTGACGCGTATGAGCGCTTCAATCAGATTGCGTTGCCCCAAGGCCAGGCCGATTCGCAGACCCGCCAGCGACCGCGATTTAGAGAACGTTCGGATGACGAGCAGGTTGTCGTATTTTGGAATCAGTCCTATCGAGGATTCTCCCCCAAAATCAACGTACGCCTCATCCACAATAACCACTGCCTGGCGATTGCGTTTAATAAGGAACTCAATGTCCTCCAGGGAGATCGTTTTGCCTGTGGGGGCGTTCGGATTGGCCAGTATAACGCCGTCATTGTCGGTGAAGAACCCTTCGATCGGAACCTCGAAGCTTTCCGTCAGCGGAACCGTTCGGTATGACACTCCGAACAGCTCTCCGTACACTTCATAGAAATTATACGTAATATCAGGAAAAAGGATAGTATCGCCCGGGTCGAAAAAAGCCTTAAAGCAGAAAGCCAAAATTTCGTCGGACCCGTTGCCGGCAAAGATCTGCTCGGCCGGGACGCCATAGTGGCGGCTGGCCGTCTCCCGCAAACGGGAGCAGTTCGGATCGGGGTATAGTCTCAGCTTGTCGGTAACGGCTGCTTTCATTGCCTCCAGCACTTCAGGCGAGGGCGGGTAGGGATTCTCGTTCGTATTTAATTTGACCAGTCTGCCTGCCCTTGGCTGCTCTCCCGGCACATAAGGCGCTATCCCCTTGATCGTCTCACTCCAGTATTTGTTCATTGCCCTTCCTCCAATCCCCATCTTATGGCGGCGATGCCGTTCTTCTCTATTTATATGTGCCGGACAGACGCGGAGGAACAATTAAAATCGATCTTGTCTTGACGAAAGCCGGGAAGTGCTTGAGCCTGAGGATAAGGCAGGGGAGATTACCGCTCAGGGCAAACAAAAAACAGCCTGACATATATATGCCAGACTGGAACGGTTGCGGTCCATAATTTCTCTTGATTATTCGGTTTCCGTCAGATGGACAAAGCCATCGGATTGGATGACTCTTCCCGGGCAAGAATGGGGAACTCTCCCGCTAGTCCAAGGTAGGCGCGCATGCGCAGCGTCATCTCCCGGCGGAAGCTCGGCCACTGAATATTCATCTCGCCGGCGATTCCCCGGCACTTGAACTGGGCTTCGACGCCCTTCTGATCCTGCCGGATCGTTGAAATGATGATATTCTGCGACTCCAGCTCGCGTTTGACCTCCTGCAGCATGAGGGCTGTCTTCTTGGCTCCGATGGAGACCAGTTCCATATAGAGCTGGGGCATCTTGAACAGACCGCTCTTGCCGATGGCCCGGCAGTCGCGCTCAAATACTTTATGAATGAACGTTAGCAGCAAATAGCTTCTGACAAGGGACAATTCTTCCTGAGTTGCTTCACGGTTACGCTTTGCAATCGTCGCCATCAGAATCACCTCAATTGTAGTATGCGAACCTTTGTTCTTATTATACATCCGATATAGCAGTGAAAGCAATATTTTTGCAAGCAATTTATGAAAAAAATGTTATTTAAAAAAATCGTTGACTGATATTTAGCGTCATGGTAAGATATATCTTGTGGCCGCGAAAGCGAGCCATTACAAAATACGCGGTCGTGGCGGAATTGGCAGACGCGCACGGTTCAGGTCCGTGTGGGCTAACCCCCCGTGGAGGTTCGAGTCCTCTCGACCGCATCCCTAAAATGAAAAGGTTCATAAAATTGCTCTTGCAGCAGTTTTATGAACCTTTTTTAGTTTGTTGTTCATGGCCCTTATTGTCAACCCTTAAACAAGTGCGGCGGGAAAAGAGGCAGCACGTATTCACCCAGTTCCTGTATGACTTCATCGGCAGGACGATCGCTGTCAAACAGAGCGAAGAAAAGGTGATTGACGCCGATGGAACGGTAGATTTCTAGTAATTCGACCAGTCTGTTCCGGCCTACGCGATATCCAAGCCGGATGGGGGTTTCCCTTTCATCCGGGTTATCCGCCAAATCAAGATGCATGGGCATGGAGAAAGGGCGGAAACCCTCGTTCCCTTGGCGGACAGCCGAATCACGCCATGCCGCTATAACTTCTTGCTGCCGTGTAGGTGCTTGCGGGTAATACAACCAGCCATCACCATTCAGTCCCAGCCAGTCCAGGTCTTGCTGCGCAAAGCCGGTAACAAGGGTAGGAATCTTGTGGTCAAGCTTCGGAACAAGCGTGGTTTGTTCCATATGGCCATAGCTGGAATGAATCAAGGGATAGTTCTCATACAACACTTTTTGAAGATAGGAGAAAGCTTCCCGAAATTGAGTGCCCCGGCTGGGGTGATCAACTCCAAGTCCTTGGAAGTCTGCTCGCCGGTCTCCGGAGGAGATTCCCATAATTAGTCTATGGGGAAACAGCGCTTCAATTGTAGCTGCCTCTTTCGCCAGCCGAAGCGGGTGGCGAAGAGGTAGTACAAGAGCGGATGTACCGAGAGCGATTTGTTTGGTCTGACTGAGAAGATGTGTGCCGTAAATTAAAATATCATAAATTTGTCCGACAGCCGGGTCCAGGAAACTGGGATCTTTCAAGATAACGTCCCGAAGCCAAAGCGCGGTAAAGCCGTAGTTTTCAGCAGCTTGCGCCAACTGGGCCTGATGCGCCATCGTCGGTGCCGTCATTCGATAATTCTCCAGGGGGATGTGAAGGCCAAGCGTTAGCTCGCCTTCTTGATACATCCTTTGGTAACTCTCATGAGATTCAAACATATGCGCGCCCCCGATCAATTCCGCTCAAGCTTAATCGAAACAGCGGTGAGTATAATCGCAACGATAACCATTAAAGAACCGATCCACGGGGTATGCACAAGGCCCATCGTATCGACAACAACGCCGCCGACAAAAGCGCCAATGGCAATGCCGATGTTGAAAGCCGCAATATTAAGCGCCGAAGCAACATCTACCGCTGATGGAACGTACTTTTCAGCCAGTTGAACAATATATAATTGGAGACCGGGAACATTCATAAATGCAAACAATCCCATCAAAATGACTCCAATCAGACCGACCGCTTTAAAGGGAATGAGGAACGTTAGAAGAATCAGAACCGCGGCTTGTATAATAAACATTATGAGCAGTGCGCGGATCGGGTTTTTGTTGGCCCATTTTCCGCCAAAAGAGTTGCCGAATGCTACAGCAACACCATAGGCGATCAGGATAATGTTGATGGCGCCTTGGCTGAATCCGGTAACGTCGTGCAGGAGCGGGTTTAAAAAAGTGAAAGCGACAAACGTGCCTCCATAACCGAGCGCAGTGATCAGAAAGCCCAGTAACAGCCGTCCGTTCGTGATCAACCGGAACATGTCCGAGAATTTGGCGGGAGGTGATTGCTTCAAATCACGCGGGATAAGTATGGAGCTGGAAATGATCGCAATGACACCGAGCAAGGCGACGCTCCAGAATGTCGCTCTCCAGCCGAAGGCTTGCCCGATAAATGTCCCGAGCGGAACGCCTGTAACGATAGCTATCGTAAGACCGGTGAACACAAGCGCGATAGCGCTGGCTTTTTTTTCCGGAGATACTAACTGGACGGCAATCGTCGATGCAATGGAGAAAAAGACGCCGTGAGAGAAGGCTGTAACGAAACGCGCAATCAGCAGCAGTTCAAATGAAGATGAAAGCGCGGCGGTCGCATTGCCGATGATGAAAATAACCATCAGCCACATAAGCAGAGACTTGCGGCTCATCCGATTGCTGAGCGCAGTTAGAATTGGTGCTCCCACAGCAACCCCGATGGCATAACCTGAAATAAGAAGGCCGGCCAGCGTAATGCCGATTTTCAAGTCGTCGGCTATGGCTGCAAGAAGACCTACCGGAACAAACTCGGTTGTTCCGATACCAAATGCGCTAATGGCAAGAGCTAGAAGCGCCCAGTTACCCGATTTTTGCATCTCTTTTGGCTGAGACGCGGATTGTGCATAGTTGCTCATTTATATTTCCTCCACTTTAATTATTTGCATTGAACAGGACTCCAACGCATTTGTTATCTGTATTGCATGGGGTTATTATATAGCTGTACAATCCTCGTGATAAGTAAGTACTTTAAAGTAATGTAGGCACCAAAAAGTACCTATAAAGAAGTATCCTTCATGTTTAAGGAGAGATACTGAACATAATCTTCGAACTTAAGGCTCCGCTTTGCTGAGCTTTTTTGCGCTGTCGTCCGGCATCCTCCCCAAGAGCTTTATAGGTACTTTTAAGTACCTGCGGTACTAAAAAGTACGTACTACACTAAATGAACGATTAAATCTATAATGATACCTGCGCCGGGTCAACGATCCGAATGAACTAGATATCAGAATGGAGGAAAGAATCAATGGCGAAGAATTTACATGATACAACTACTCTGCATAATGGTATAAGCATGCCGTGGTTTGGTTTGGGTGTATTTAAAGTAGAGGAAGGTCCCGAACTTGAGAATGCGGTAAAAACGGCGATCAAACATGGATACCGCAGCATTGATACGGCAGCCATCTATGGCAATGAAGAGGGTGTTGGACGAGGAATCCGCCAAGGGCTTGAAGTAGCCGGGATTGGCAGAGAAGAGCTTTTTGTGACATCCAAAGTATGGAATGCCGATTTGGGATATGAATCTACGTTGGCAGCCTATGAAACAAGCCTCAAAAAGCTGGATCTGGATTACCTGGATTTGTACCTGATTCACTGGCCGGTAGAAGGGAAATTCAAGGAAGCTTGGAGAGCGCTGGAAGCCATTTACAAACAAGGCCGTGTAAAAGCGATTGGCGTAAGTAACTTCCAAATTCATCATCTTGAAGAGTTAATGCGTGACGCAGAAATTAAACCTATGGTGAATCAAGTGGAGTACCATCCCCGTTTGACCCAAAAGGAATTGCAAGAATATTGCAGCGTGCAAGGCATTCAGTTTGAAGCCTGGTCTCCGTTAATGCAGGGTCAATTATTGGATAATCCGGTTATCAAAGAAATTGCCGATAAATACAATAAATCTGTTGCCCAAGTTATTTTGCGCTGGGACTTGCAGAACGGTGTGGTGACGATTCCTAAATCCACTAAGGAAAATCGAATTGTCGAAAATGCCAGCGTATTTGATTTCGAATTAACAAAAGAAGATATGGAACAAATCGATAATCTGAACCAAAATCATCGGGTCGGTCCGGACCCGGACAATTTTGATTTCTAAAACGTAATAAGACGATCCATCCCTTGAAATTTTTTAGGGGTGGATTATTTTTTCAGTGGAAAAGGGGACTGAGTGATGATCGGAATTGGAATTGAGGAATACGGCGATGAACAACAACTGAAGAAGATAGCTGTTCCAACTGAACCTTTGGGACCGGAAGACCTGCTGATTTCCATAAAAGCAAGCGGTGTAAACCCCGTAGACTGGAAAGTGCGGGAAGGGCTTTTGAGAGAAGATTTTCCCTATCGGCTTCCTCTTATTTTAGGTTGGGATGCGGCGGGGAAGGTGGCTGCTGTCGGTTCAAAAGTGACCGAATTTAAGGCGGGGGACGATGTCTTTTTCAGACCGGAAATGGAAAAACAGGGCACCTACGCAGACGAAATCGTGGTACCTGCATGCCTTGCCGCACCGATGCCCCGGGGATTGACTTATGTTGAAGCGGCTTCACTTCCCTTGGTAGGGCTAACGGTCTGGCAGGCTCTTGTGGAAGTGGGGAATGTTCAGCCAGGGGATAACGTACTTATTTTAGCCGGAAGCGGCGGGATTGGTTCAATTGCCATTCAGTTGGCCAAAGCACGCGGCGCCTATGTGGCAACGACGACAAGCTCTAAGAACAGTCAATTCGTACGTGATTTGGGCGCGGATGAAGTTCTCGCTTATGACCTGGGGAGCATGAATACAACAACGGAATTTGACTTTATGCTGGATACGCTTGGGGGCTCGTCTTATGGGGATGCTCTGAAATTCATGAAGAAAAATGCAACAGTGGCTACCATCATTAGCGAGCGGGATGCCATTCGTCCCGATTATGCAGATACATTGGAAAAAGAACGTCAGTTGACGGTTAAGTTTGTGTTTACTCGTCCGGACGGAAGGAATTTGAACCATATTCGTGAGCTTGTAGAAGCACGCCAAATAAAGCCGGTTGTAACCGAAGTCTTGCCGCTTACAGTTGACGGAGTCAGACAAGCCCACCTTTTAAGTCAGACAGGGCGGACAAGGGGAAAGATTGTTTTGAGTAATATGAACGGATAAATCAGACCCCATCCATATATATGCCAAACGAAAAAGCCTCCTGGTGAAGGGGGCTTTTTCGTTTATTATCGTTGAACGCGGGCTGCTTTTTTGCTATGATCCCGCCATTTTTACGCCTTTTTGATTTGTCCGCGGATTTCTCCGTCCGGATGTTGTATCGTGTGGACATTCGCGTAAGTATTGCCACGTTTAATTTCATTGACTAAGGATCTTAATGTCATCCCGCGCTGAGGCCCGACTAAGTCCGCCGCTGTGAGGGTTCCCCGCACAACCCCTCTCCTTACTGAGATGCCAAACTTGTTTGGGCCGAACAGAAATGCGACAACAGGACCGTTCTGCCCTCTCCGGCCCAGATGGATATGAGCTTGAGTGACCCGGGAAATGTTTCTTACGGTTAGAACGAAAAACAATTTTCTGCCGTCGCGGCTAAGCTTGAAGATAGCGGTTCCGAAAGCTTGTGTCCGGACCGGAGGCACCTCATTTCTGCCAGATAAAATAGCTCTGAATGTTCTCATGATATTCTCTCCTTTCGGAATAGATAAAGTATCTTATTCCGGTTAAGAGAGAATGACATGTTCAAAGGCCTAAGGCAGTTGTCAATTGTTGACTGCCGTCCGCCCTACATAAAATTCCCTTCGTCATCAAACAATGAAACTATATACCCCATGCTGGCAAGGGAGATGAAATCATGAACAAGAAACGTTTATGTCAACCGAATAGTGTCGGATCGAAAGCTGCCGTTCTGCTGGTTCTGTCATTGAGTCTAGCCATTGGCGGCGGCAACGGAAATGCAGCGGCCTGGCAGTTTTATAAATCCATGGGACAAGGACCAGCAGCAGATACGGCGCGTGATTATTCACTTAATAATCGGCAGATCCTGCCCGGCCGGGTGAAGACGAATGCTCCAGTGCCGGCCGGCCAGACAGCCGGGCGCGAAAATCCGAGTGTTGCCGTAATTATCGACGACTTCGGAAACGGTATGCGGGGAACGGAGGAAATGTTCGAACTGCCGATCAAGCTTACGGTTGCGGTGATGCCGTTTCTGTCCACCTCGGAGGCGGATGCCCGGCGGGCGCATGAACGGGGATTTGACGTTCTGGTGCATTTGCCGATGGAACCCCGAAACGGCAAGCCGGAATGGCTCGGTCCGGGAGCCGTAAGATCGGACTTAAGCGATGAAGAAATCCGTAAGAGGGTCGAAGCGGCCGTGGACAATGTGCCTTATGCAATCGGTATCAACAACCATATGGGCTCTAAAGTTACGGGAGATCAGCGGGTCATGCGCACTGTACTGTCCGTCTGCAAGGAAAGGGGCTTGTTCTTTGTAGACAGCCATACCAATTACCGCTCGGTAGTCGGCCAGATGGCCGTTCAAATGGGCCTGCCGCGAGTGGAGAATCATGTCTTCCTGGACGACACTCATACAGCCGGTTACGTCACCCGTCAGCTGCAATTGGCGGGGAAACGGGCGCTGGACCAGCATTATTGCGTAACGATCGGTCATGTCGGCTTACAAGGCAAAGAGACCGCCGCAGGGATCCGCGGCGGCATCAAGGAATTAAAGAACCGTGTTCAGTTCGTCGGAATTTCCGATCTAGTGAAGAAGGAGTGGAATTGGAACCCGCGGCCTACAATTCCATGAGATAAGCGGCAATGCCGCTGGATATCGCTTCGGCGATTTTCTCCTGGCCTTGCGAAGTGGTCAGCATGGCCCGGTCAACCGGGCTGCTTATAAAGCCCGCTTCCACGATAACTGTGGGAGCGGTTATTTTGTTAAGCAGGTAGAACGGCTTTCCGGGCAGGGTATGGGACTCTACCCCGTAGAGCCCATTCAGCTGTTCCTGAATGGCTTTAGCCAGTATGAAGCTGCGGCCTTCCTGGCGGTACAGCACAATCGGTCCGTGCTTCGAGGAAGTAGGCGCCCAATTGATATGAACGCTTACGACTACAGCTGCGGGCAGCGTCTCGGCAAGCTCCTTGCGCTGGGCAAGATCGCGCTGATGGCGGGAGCGGCTGCGAAGCCACATATTCTCCTCGCTGGGCGCATAATCGCCGAACCGGTTCAGGACGGCGTCAAAGTCATCCGCTCGAAGCAGCAGGAACAGCTTGCGGGAAATGGCGAGTGTCAGATCTTTTTCCAGAATGTCTCCATGCGAGGTCCCGCCGTCAATGCCCCCGTGCCCGGCATCGATCAGAATGATGCGGTGTCCGTGCCCAATCAGTGTTTGACGTTGTTCATGCCGATCGTCCGGTGAGGCAGAGGATGCTTGAGCGCTGCCAGCCAGAAAGGTTCCGGCAATGAGCAGAATCAGCACCCCTCTTGACGGCGCTCTCCATTTATTATTCAGAATCAAGAGATAACCCTCCTGTGTATCCTTGAAGCAGGAAGCGGCTGAGCTTTGCTTCAGGGTTTGTTCTTTTTTGGTTAGATTGTGCTTCAAAAGACAGATTTATGCGGATGGAGCCCGTTTAGAGCGGAGAGAAACGGTGCAAACTAACCAATAAGGAGAGGATGACAGGAGGAGGTGAGTGCAGTGGCCTCGGACGGTGAAGATCTGGTCAAATACATTACTGAAAAAGTGGTCGTTTTCATGGAAAGCCCGCGCGAAAGCCGCAGCCGGAACCGCGCCGGCAGACAGCCCTGGAGCCAAAAATGGTTCGGGATGCTGCCGGTCGGCTTGTCAATTTGGCGCAGCAGCCGAAAGGTTAAGGACAAAGGATAGATGAGAGAACAAATAACGAAAAAGCCCCATTCTCCGAAAAAAACGGAGTATGGGGCTTTATTGCTTTCAATTGATGCGGTGTGCTTAGCGTCTTGGTTGTGCCGCTACACCGTCGCTGGAGATATAGACTTGGAACTTGCCGCTTTGCTGAAGGGCGTCAAGCGGAAGGAAACGCCGTCCGCCAATGCCTAATGCGGCATAAGCTATCGTACCGCCGCCGGAAGCTTCCGGTCTTGACCACAACTGGTAACCCGAAATCATCAGCGGGGCGCTCAAGGTATCGTTCGCTCCGTCATTAGACCGGAACACAAGTCCGGGATGCCGGTGAAGCAGCTCGGCAAATTCTCCGGCTGCCAGCGGAGCGAGCTTCGGAGACGTCAGCCACAACAAATTATCGTATGGGTCTCCGGTATGTCCGGTCTGGAACATCGGCTTGGCCGTAAAGTCTGTCAGCGAACCGTAGGCCGTTAAGCCGTAGTGCTGGTCTGCTTCAGCGCTTCCGGCGACCGCTTCCGCCTTGCTTTTGTCCCAAGGAAGGATTTCCGGGACGATGGCGTTTACGTACAGCGTTTGGCCGTTCAATGTTTGGCTATTCAATGTTTGGCTATTCAATGTTACTTTCCAATAAGGCAGAAGCGGCGCATAAAGCGGAATCTGTTCAATTAATTCATCGGAAGAATGGATAAGGCCTTTCTGCGCCAAGAACAGGCGCAGCTCGGTGACGGAATAGGGAAGACTTTCGTCGGAACCTGCTCCGTATTCGCTTAATGTATATCCGCCGTTATCCGAGGCGGTAATGATCATATAACCGATCCGCTTATCGCCGCTGAGGAGGTTGACGAGCCATCCGTGAGTACCGGGACCCAGCGGATAGATCGATTGCTCTGCCGTCTTCCATTCCTTGAATGGAGCATCGACGGCAAGCTTGTCCACTGCTTCGCGGACAAAGGCCTTCAGCGAGTCCGGAATGGCCGTATCCTGCCGTTTAGGCAGCGGCGATAGGGCTGAAGACGCCGATTGGCTAGTCCCGGCATCGGCTGGGTCTACGAATCCGGCGACCCGGGAGGCTGAAGCTTGGTCCGCCTGCTTGTCCGTCAGTCTGACGACAAGAGCGCCCGCCGCCGGCGGTCCCAAGGGAAATCCGGGAAAGGCTGCCGTCAAAACAAGGACAAAAATGAAGAGAAAGCAAACGCGCATCGCCGAAGCGATCCGCCTTACCCTGCTGTTGTGTTCCATTAGCGTTAGTTCACCTGTCTTTCTGTTTCGTGCCGGATTTGTCCAAATATATGGTTCATCGTTCTCACTTTTATTGTAGCGGACAAGCGCTGAAAAGGTTGTTGCAAGCTGTCGGGCTTCCGGGCGGCGGATTTCGCTTTTTTTGGCCGCTTTTAGCGAGCCGGGTCGCTTCTACTGCTTTCGAAGATGAAACAGGCCATAGATGACCGGCGATACGGAAATATGCGGCTCATACTGCCAAATCGTTTCCTTTCTTCGGCCGTTGTACTGCTCTTCGACGGCAAGGCGCTGTGCTTCGTCAGGTTCTTTCAGCAGTTCGCCGTAGTAGGCGTCTATAATTTCAAGCTCGCCCTGCAGACGCCGCCTCGCTGCCTCGGCCCAGCCGTAATCCTGCCCGGAAAGCTTCGAAACGATACGGCGCTCCAGCAAATCGGCGCCCGTAGAGACGGTGAGTTCATAAGGCTGGATATGGACGTTCTCTGGCAGCCGGGGAGACAACTGGATGGAATCCAGCCTGGAGCCGAAGTTCTCCCGAACTTCCCCGGTGAGAAGGGATACACCGATAAAATGCAGTTCCTCCCGCTTCAAATCGCAGCTGAGCTCTACCTTGAAGCAGACGGCAAGCCATGGCTCGTAAGCGGCTGAAAATAACGTCATCCGTTGAAGGCTCCCCGGGACTTCGAATAGATGCAGGCATTTGCCCTCGGTCTGCGCCGCGCTCCAAATCTGGCGCAGCCGCCTGCTGCCGTAAGTGACATCCTCCCGGCGGATCAGGCCGGGACCCAGACGCGGCAGCACTGGCGTCACTCCGAAGTAACGCGAGAGGATGCCGTCATTCGGTCCAGCATTCGCCGCCGGCGTGTTTCCGGCGCCAACTGCTGCGCCGCCGGCGTTCGGCGCGGGACTACTCCCGGCGCCCGGTGCGGGATTGGCGCTGGCCTGGCCGGGGCCGGTGTCTCTCCCGGCGCTCAGACCCGGGCTCTCGGCGGGGAAGGCTCCCCCGGCGTTCGGCGCCTGGCCCGGCGCTGCTCCTCCCGCCGCGTTTACCACGGGGCTGACGCGTTGAGCCGGGGCATTCGCCGCGTCGTATTTTTCAGGGTCGAACACAAAGGTGAAGGACAGCGTCTGCGGCTCCGCGCCGGTGCGCTCGACGAATCCCCAGTAATACGGCCGGTCGGTCAGCATTTGATCGGCCCGGGGGGACAGCTTTACGGTCACGTGCGCCGGCGATTTTTCAATGACCTGACATTCTGTCGCTTCCAAGTAGTCCATTACATGCTTCTGCACCTGCTGGGGGGTCATTGTCATGGCGTGGCCTCGCTTTCATTAAGCATTCCGTCCTTCAGATCGGCCAGCGTCTGGCCGAGATTTTCCACTTTGCTGCGGATTTCTTCGTCGCTTCCGGCCTCCAGCATGATCTTGTAGAGGCTTTTTTCCAGCGACTCTTTCTTCTCGAAGCGTTCCAGAATCGTATCCAGACCGCCGATTACCGTCTCGAACAGATTAATCTTCTCATGCAGCAGATGCAGGATATGCTCCTCGATTGTGCCGTTGGTGGAGAGGTTGTGGATGATGACATCGTTCTGCTGTCCCAGCCGGTGCACCCGGCCGATCCGCTGCTCGACCCGCATCGGATTCCACGGAAGGTCGAAGTTGACCATATGGTGGCAGAATTGCAGATTGATGCCCTCGCCGCCCGCTTCGGTGGCGATCATCACCTGGGCGCGGCCGCGGAACAGGTCCATCATCCAGTCTTTTTTGCCGCGGTTCATGCCGCCGGAATAAGGGACGGACTGGATGCCGTGCTCGCGAAAATATTGCAGCAAATATTCCTGCGTCGCCCGGTATTCGGTGAATACGATTACTTTTTCGTTCATCTCCTGGATGAGCGAGATGGTCTTCTCCGCCTTGGTGTTCGCCTTTACCGTCCGGATCAGCTGAAGGAGTTCGATCATCCGGTCACGGCGCGGCGAGTCCTCGGGCAGCTTTTTCATCAAATTGACCAGGGTTACGAACACCGCGTCCCGGCTGCTGCACACCTCCCGCTGCAAGGTGACAAGCGACAGCATGCTGCTTAAATTGCCGCCCGATTCCTGATATTGATCTTTGACAAAAGAGGTAACGCCGTCATATAATGTTTGTTCTTCGGGTGAAAGGGTAAGCGGGACATTCCGCACTTTCCGCTTCGTAAAGGTCACCGGTCCTTCGCCCCTGCGGTTGCGGATCATCACTTTGGACAGCTCGCCCCGGAGCTGGTCTTCATTCTTGGCCACGCGCTTGTCCACTACGAAATTGGCGGCAAAATCCCCCTGATTTCCAAGCTGGCCCGGCTTCAGCAGGGTAATGAGATTGAATAGCTCGCCCAGATCGTTCTGGACCGGGGTGGCGGTGAGGAGCAGGCAGTATTTTTTGCGGAGCTGCTGGACGAATTGGTAGTTGGTCGTCTTCTTGTTCTTCAGCTTGTGGGCTTCGTCGATGATAAGCATGTCGTATTCGTCCGAAATCAGCCGGTCCTTGTGGGGACCGCGCTTGGCCGTATCCATGGACGCGACGACGATGTCGTTGTCCCAGGAGTAGGCTTTTTTTTGCGCAACGGCCGATATGCCGAACTTCGTGTTCAGCTCGCGGACCCACTGCAGCACCAGCGATGCGGGAACGAGAATTAGCACTTTGGAGACCAGCCCGCGCACCAGATATTCTTTCAGCACCAGGCCCGCTTCGATCGTCTTGCCGAGGCCGACCTCGTCCGCCAGAATCGCGCGTCCCGACATTTCAAACAGCACTTTGCGCGCCGTGTCGATTTGATGGGGGAGCGGCGACAACGATGACAGATGCTTCATGCACTGCAGTTCCTCGAAGCTTTCTACCAGGCCGGAAGCCTCGCCTTCTATTGCCAGCCGCGACAGCCTCCAGTCGCCCCAGGGGCCGCCTTTGTCCAGCCTTGACTCCAGATCTTTCAGCCATTCACGTTCGAAGGAGATAGGCACGGGGAGAACGAAATCCTGACCTTGTTCTTGCTCCGGATTATTGCGGGGTACGTGAGTCATGAGAGCTGTCTCCTCCTGCGGGCCTAATGTTTACGTTTGCGTTTACATAGTGAATTGTATAAGTAGTATGCGCGCAAAAGAGAGAATTCATAACTGCTATTTTTGGAGTCAGCCTTTAAGAACGAGAGAAACAGGGAGAAAATACGGGATGTTGCCGTGATTTTTCGGCATGGGCAGCGGTATTTCGCCAAAGACTCTTTCTACAATATATGGTATAGTTTAAAGGCTGCTTCACACAATATATTGTGACAAATGCAGTCGAAGCCGTTTTAATCCGGAATAACGCGGTTATTTGTAATTGACAAGATGAACTTCCGGCAGAGACGACAAAGCCGCCAGCGCGTGGCAGGGAAGCTCATGTTGTGGGTGACAAAATGGAAACCCGCCTGACACATACATCGGAATACTAATCATACTTACGGGAGGTTGTTTATATTGAGTACAGTGGAGCGCAAGCAGCAGCTGGAGGGGCTCAGCGAGAAAATCTTTTTGGACCGCTACGCCTGGAAGGACGCCGACACAAACAATGCCAAGGTGGGGGACGTGGTGCTGGTCCTGACGAAGGACGATCCGAAGTTCCCTACCAAGGAAGTGGGGGAAATCGTGGAGCGCAGCGGCAAGACCGTAACAGTCAAGACCCGCCGGGGCGAACTAGTGCAGTCCGACGTGGAGAAGCTGACGCTCAATATTGAAAAAACACCGGAAGAAATGTGGGACCGCCTGGCAGGAGCTATGGCTTCCGTTGAGAAGACGCCGGAGCTGCAGCGCGAATGGACG
Source organism: Paenibacillus rhizophilus (assembly GCF_003854965.1). Taxonomy (GTDB): domain Bacteria; phylum Bacillota; class Bacilli; order Paenibacillales; family Paenibacillaceae; genus Paenibacillus_AQ; species Paenibacillus_AQ rhizophilus. The sequence continues at coordinate 170,630 of NZ_RQPI01000006.1, read as the reverse complement.
GATAAATTCCGCAGCATTCTGGATGACTGGAAGCTCGTTCCAGGGGGGCGGATCGCGGCCGGAGCGGGAGCGAGCGATGAGCTGACGCTGTTCAACTGCTATGTCGTGCCTTCGCCAAAAGACAGCCGGGGCGGCATCATGGAAACTTTGTCCGAAATGACGGAAATTATGGCACGCGGCGGCGGTGTCGGCATCAACCTGTCTTCGCTGCGCCCGCGCCGCGCCGTAGTCAAGGGCGTTAACGGTTCTTCCAGCGGAGCGGTATCCTGGGGCGGACTGTTCAGCTACACGACAGGCCTAATCGAGCAGGGCGGAAGCCGCCGTGGGGCGCTGATGCTGATGATTAACGACTGGCATCCGGATGTGGCCGATTTCATTACTGTCAAGCAGACGATGGGCCAGGTGACGAACGCCAACCTGTCGGTTTGCGTCAGCAACGGCTTTATGAAGGCGGTCAAAGAGGATCTCGACTGGGATTTGGTCTTCCCGGATACGACGGAGCCGGATTATAACGAAGTCTGGGATGGCGATCTTGACAAATGGAAGGCTGCGGGACGCAAGGTCAATCACTACCGTACCGTAAAAGCGCGGGAAATCTGGCATACGATCATTGAATCCGCATGGAAATCGGCGGAGCCGGGTGTCGTCTTCATGGAATACTACAACCAGATGTCCAACAGCTGGTATTTCAACCCGATCATTTGCACGAATCCGTGCGGCGAGCAGGGGCTGCCCGGCTGGGGTGTCTGCAACCTGTCCGCCATCAATCTCTCCAAGTTCTACGACGAGGAGAAGCATGATGTGGCTTGGGACGATCTGGCGACGACGACCCGTTATTCCGTGCGCTTCCTGGACAATGTCATCGACAAGACGCCGTATCATTTTCCGGAGAACGAAACCAATCAGAAAAAAGAGCGCCGCGTAGGTCTCGGAACAATGGGTCTGGCCGAGCTGATGATCAAGCTGAACGTCCGCTACGGCAGCCCGGAATCGCTGGAATTTCTGGACAAGCTGTACGGCTTCATGGCCCGCGAAGCCTATCTGGCCTCTGCCGGAATTGCGGCGGAAAAAGGTTCCTTTCAGGCGTTCGACGCCGAGAAATACCTGCTGAGCGGTTTTATGAAAAATATGGCTGAGGTGTACCCCGAGGTCGGCGAAGCCATCTCGAAGCAAGGGATGCGCAACGTTACGGTCATTACCCAAGCGCCGACAGGCAGTACGGGCACGATGGTCGGCACATCGACCGGCATCGAGCCGTATTTTGCCTTCAAATATTTCCGTCAAAGCCGTCTCGGCTTCGACGAGCAGTTCGTGCCGATTGCAGAGGAGTATCTTGAGGCTCATCCGGGCGAAGAGCTGCCGGACTATTTCGTAACTTCGATGGACCTGTCCGCCAAGGATCATATCCGCGTACAGGCCGCCATTCAGCGCTGGGTGGACAGCTCCATTTCCAAGACGGCGAACTGCCCGAACGACTTTACGGTGGAAGAAACGAAAGAGCTGTACGAACTGGCCTTCGACCTCGGCTGCAAAGGCGTCACGATCTACCGCGACGGCAGCCGCGATACGCAGGTGCTGCAAACGGAGAAGAAGGAAGACAAGAAAGACGCTCTGCTGAAGGAGACGGCTGAACCCGCTGCCGAAGCGGCTGCGGAAGCTCCTGCTGCGCCGGCTGTGAATGTAGCTCAACCTGCTCCGGCTCCAGCTGCGCAGGCTGCCGGAAGCGTCGTAGACAAGCAGTACAAGAAACGCCCGCAGGTGCTGCGAGGCGCGACATACAAGATCAACACGCCATTCGGCATGGCATATATTACGATCAACGATCTGGACGGCACGCCGGCCGAAATCTTCCTGAATGTCGGCAAGGCCGGCTCCGACGTGTTCGCGATGGCGGAAGCTCTTGGCCGCGTCTGTTCCCTATTCCTCCGCTACGGGGACCACGGCGAGAAGGTAGAGCTGCTGATCAAGCATCTCAAAGGCATCGGCGGCTCCGGCGCCATTGGCTTCGGCGCGAACCGCGTGGAATCCATCGCCGACGCGGTGGCGAAGGCGCTGGAAACCCATGTGCAGCAAAGCGCACATGAAGACCACGCTCCGGCGCCGATCGCCGCAACGCTCGCGCTGGAGGATTTCGAGAGCGCGCTGAACGCCGAGCTTCAGGCAGGCGGCGCTGTGGCTGCCCCGGCCGCCGAGGCCGACCACGGCCACGGCGGACACGGGCACAGCCACTCGTCTGCGACTTCCCGCGACTTGTGCCCGTCCTGCGGCAGCGCCTCGCTGATCAACATCGAAGGCTGCAAGACGTGCGGGAATTGCGGGTATAGCCGGTGCGGGTAAGGGGAAAAATGAAAAAATGACTTTCACATCATTTGTGATGGATCATGAAAGCTGCAAAAATGACCACAAATGATGTTAAAAATGGCTCATGGAAAATGACAATTATTTTCCTTATACATCATTTTGCATAAATATCCTATATTGTTTTTTTATTCACTTTATTACATGAATATCCACTCAAACGCGAAGATGTGTTAGATTAAACTTTGCGACCTGTTTGATTTTTCGTTTTAAGAAAACTGTACTATCATCTTTTACACGGCAGCATAGTCTAATTGCTGCCGTTTTTTGTTTTTTTCTTTTGGAGATATATGAGGATTATAATATTAAGGCTAGATTTGGATAATAACTTTAAGAAAAGTTAGCACAGGTAGGATGGGGAATCAGAGTATTAATAAAAACGATAAGAGCCCCTTCCACCGACAATGGGAAAGAAGGGGCTAATTGATTTTACGTTTTAGTATAAAAACCTTTAGATTTTGAATCAGCTATTAATATTCATCAAAATATTGCTGGATTTTCTCAGGATCCGTTGTTTTGGTAAGCGCGAGTTGAAGCAGAATTCTTGCTTTGAGAGGAGGTGAAGAATTCGTTTCAATTCTTCTTTAGCCCACCCTGCGTCGGCTCCGCGCGGATTGCAGCCGGGCATTATCCGGAAGCTCCGTGATGTGAACTGCAGCTGCCAGTATGGTCGGTGGCTGGTTTGATATCGGATTGGGTGGGATGGAGCATGCCTATAAAATGCTGCCCGAGGAAACGCGCAGTCGAAGCAAGATGGTGATCGGCCCTTGGGATCATTCCTTTAATCCATCCGGGGACTTGACCTATCCCAATGGCGATGGCATTAGCAGCATGGCGCCGGCCATCGAATGGTTTGTGATCGGCATTTAAAACCCAATGGGCAACACGCCGATGCTGGCGTGAAGGCTTACGTCATCGGTTCCGACGAATGGAAGACGTGGTCGAACTGGCCGCCCGCGGCGGACGAACAAGTCATGCATCTGCAGGTACCCAATGAAGGCGCAATAGTCGGGAATTTGACATTTGAACCGCCTACAAAGCAAGGGTGTATTCAATATACTTATGATCCAACAAATCCAGTTCCTACCATAGGAGGGAACGTCGTACTCCCATCGGGTATTTCCGAGGAAATCAATGTAATATCTGGGAGGCAGATGGGATAACGACAATAAGGGTTGGTCGTGTTGCTGAAAACAATACCAAACAATTGGTAGAGACGATCCTTATTCAACTTTGGCCGTTTCCATTGAAGTTGAATAAGGATTCGCAGATTCGAGTAGGTATTTCGTCATCCAACTTTCCTGCTTATCATGTTCATCCCAATATCGCAGGAATATGGTCAGGAATTGCGGATCAGAAAATCGCAAAGCAAACGATTTTTACCGGGGCAGGTTTCAGCAGTTTCATTGTACTCCCCATTGTAACCACTGATTAAAACCGTGCGAGTTATCTGGAGAGACCTACTCACCTCTCTGGGAATTTGCTGGACTATTGAAGTGAATTCATCACCGTAGCAACGAAAGACCATTAACAAGTAGGATAATAAACTTATCTGGGAGAAAGTGATAAATTAGTCTTTTCCCGTACGTAAACTTTTCGGAGGGATAACCATACCTGAATCGAGTAGGAGGGGGAAGCGCCTCCCACCCTCTTACACCTTTGTACATACGGTCTGCATACATCGGTTCCAAAAGGTTAACTAAATTCTAGATATCGTGAAGGCATACTATTCAGCCCTTTCGCTTCCCAATAGGAAGCCGGAAGGGCGTTATTCATATTCCGGGACATTTCACATTCGCTCGCTGAGAGTTGGACATGACAAAACAGGTCCACTCCGGCCCTCCTAACGCCAGCAATTCATGGATCTGCGTTCGCACCTGTTTCCAGTCTTTCCATAGGCACATTCGCAGTCGTCTTCGTATCATTGGCCGAAATGCTGCAGATGGGTCTTCGCCGAAACTAAGTGAAAGTATCCGAGCCATCCCAGCATATAGCGGTTTTGCCTCTGGATTCGTTCTTCCATCAAAATGAACCATGTTCGGTTTGTCAGTTCTCGGATCTTTTCTTTGAATTCCAAGACCGTATTGGGTGCCAGACAAATAATCGCTTGCTTCTGGCTTAGAAAGCTAAACCCTAGAACATGCAGTGCCACGGCCTTGCGACTGAGATTTTCTCCCAGTTTACTTTCTGTTCGTTTCCTTCCACAAAGCTACTTACTGACTCCATGAAGCGCCCCCCTGCACTACAAAGATATTACACCCGCCGAAAAGGAGGAGTATGCGGAGAATGTATTAGATTGTAAGTTTAAAGACTTTATCTATTTTTAATTTATTCCTCCTGATCATCAACAGGGATTTGAAATTTGAAATTTCACCATTCATACCGCAACGTATTTTCTTGCCTATCATTAGAAAATTCATAGATGGATGCAGAACCATGTTCGATATAAAACATAGTTAGAATGGGGTTATCCGCCGAACCATAAATCTTCTTAATGTTAGGGAACATCTCTAGAGTACGGTCAATTAATTTGTAATTGTATTTAAAAACGACTCCAGCGCTGACTCTCAGAGATTCTGTGTAATCTCGATTGCTTGAGACAAGTTCAATATATGGAAGCTTTTGCAGATCTTTATACAATGAAGCGTTTGTATCGGTTTGAAAATAGATTCTGCCATTCTCAAAAAATTGGAACTGAATCGCCCGGATCGCCGGTTTTCTGTCTGTGCCAACCGTTGCCATCTGCAATTCTTTATTAGCTGTGAGAAACTCGACAATACGTTTCATTTGGTCATTTAAACCAGTCAAATCTTGCTGAAACACAGGAGAGGTTTCTGAAGCTGCGGAAGTAAGTGGCGGTAATGCATGGGTGGAAGTGGGGGTGGGGTTAACAATTGCAGTTGATTGTACTGTGGGTGTTGGAACAGGCGTGGCAGTATTGTTCTGGGTGCATGCTGTGAGTCCGTATGAAACTCTAATATCAATATTTGAAAACAAGTTAGCACGGTTTTTTCACTTCAGTAAAGAAGCCCGCCTTTTATAGGGCGGGGACTCTTATGTGGATAAAAGTGGATGGAGAGTTTTAGTAAAAAAGCAGAGAAGAACAACGCCTGGGTCGACCGAAACTTGGATAAAACTTTCAATGAGGTTCTTGTGTGATTCCACGTTTTTGCTAAGTAAAAAAACTCCATATATTGTGTTGACGTTATTTGATAAGTTGCGTATTATGTATACATAAATCATAACTTAGAAAGGTATGGATTATATGGCCTCAATCAAGTTTAATATAAAACCAATCGATAAACCTTCCACGACAAAGGAAAGAGTTTACAATGAAATTAAGCACGTTATTTTGAGCGGTTATATTTCTTCGGAAGAAATTTTTACTGAAGTTAAGTTGGCAGAATTACTGAATACATCGAGAACACCCGTTAGGGAAGCTTTGCAGGATTTAATTAAAGAAGGCTTAATCGTTTCAATTCCGCGCAAAGGGATGACAGTTCGCAGAGTGACTGAAAGTGAAATCGAGCAAATATTTTTACTTCGAACTTCAATAGAAACGAAAATAATCCGAAAACTGGCCAAAATCATTACACCGGAACAATTGAAGATGCTAAAAAATATTTGTAAGCAGCAAAAGGAAGCTATGTTAGCCAACGATGACATTGCTTTTATTAAACTCGACCAATTATTTCATACTTCTCTTGTTAAATTTGTCGATTTTGAATTAATTGAGCAAGTACTGCTGAATCTTCACAATTTGTCACAGCTTATCGGATTAAGGGCCATTAAGAAAAGTAACCGGATGAACGAGGTATTAGAGGAGCATATGTCTATTATTTCTTGTATGGAAAGCAAAGATGAAGAAAAATCTGGTGAAGCGATGACTTTACATTTAAACAATACAAAACATACGTTAATTAACTAAATAAGATAATAAAATGATAGCACTCAATTAAGAAAGCGGTTACAAGCATTTTATTTATAGATATCTCCCCTTTCATGTAAGTAAACCTACAAATTTTTTAGAAAATTTGAAATACTATTGACTAATAAGAGCCTAATGCATAGAATTTAGTTAGCTAATCTAACATAAACGATTCAAGTAAATTTTTTTATGATTTTGTGTATACACAACACAACATACGGAATTCAAACTTGAATTAGGCGAAGGGATGGTCAGCGATGATTCGTAATGGCAAACAATATTTGGATTCATTGAAAGATAACAGATGTATCTACATTAATGGGGAGAAAGTTGATGATGTCACGACACATCCCGCGTTCAGGGGTATTACACAGTCATTTGCGACCCTGTATGATTTGGCTGCGGATCCGGCTAACGACATGATTTATACAACCGAGGACGGGACCACCGCCAATAAAGTGTTTATGATCCCCCGCTGTCGCGAGGAACTGGCTATCCGCCGCCGAGCAATCACCAAGTGGGCGGAAGCGACTTGTGGGTTCGCAGGACGCAGCCCTGACCACGTTGCCGCTTTCCTTGCCGGATTCGCCAGTTCCCCGGAAGTATTCGGTGAGTACAAGCAAAACGTGTTGGACTTTTATCAGTACGCTCGCGATGAAGACTTGTTTGTAACCTATGTCATCATTCCTCCGCAGGTGGATCGCAGTAAGGCCGCACATGAGCAAGAAGAAAAGTATTTACCGGTTGGTGTTCTTGAAGAGAGGAAGGACGGCATTGTCGTACGCGGATCGCAAATGCTCGGGACGAGCACTGCAGTTTCCAACTATTTATTTGTCAGTTGTATTACACCACTCAGACCGGGTGATGAGGATTATGCCATATCCTTTGTCCTGCCGATAGATACGCCCGGGTTAAAGCTGTACCCTCGTCCTGCCTATGCAACAGGCAAGGAAAGCACATTCGATTATCCTCTTTCTACTCAGTTTGACGAAAGTGATTCGCTAGTTGTATTCAACGATGTATTTATTCCGTGGAAGCATGTATTCACATATAAGAACATTGAAGCAACGAGGGCGCAGTTCCATGAGACACCGGCTCATTTGCTGGGGAACAACCAGGCGCAAATTCGACTGTGTACAAAGTTGAAATTTACGATCGGAGTAGCCCGAAAGATTACCGCAATGGGGGGCACTGACAAGTTCCCGCAGGTACAGGAACGGTTAGGTGAACTGGCTTCGTTGGCTGCGACGGTTGAGGGCATGCTGCTTGCGAGTGAGTATGAGTGTACAGTGGATAAGAATGGTACGGCTCGTCCTAATGCACGATTTTTGTATGGCATAGTTGGTATGCAAGATCAAATTTATGCAGGTGTAATTAAAATTCTGCGCGAGCTTGTCGGTGGAGGCGTGCTGCAGTTGCCTTCCTCCTATCATGAGATGGTCAATCCGGAAACCAAAGATGATATCCGCCAATATATACGCGCTTCCAGCGTCGATTCAGAGGCAAGAATTCAATTGTACCGATTGGCATGGGACATCATCGGTTCAGAGTTCGCTGGACGTCACCAACAATATGAAATGTTTTATAACGGGGCCCCTTTTGTCGTAAGAGGGCACGCATACCGTAATTATGGTTATCATGAACCTCTTGAAATCGTCGACCGTTTTCTGGGAAGCTATACCCTTCCGAAAGCCTTATTAAAGGAGGAGTAGGACATGACCACACTTATTACCGAGCTTACAGCCGGCATGATATCCGAGTTACAAGGCCAGAGCATTGTGATCCTGAATGTAGTGAATAAAGAAAACGGGGATATATTTTCGACGGCCCTTTCATGGGTCTATGCAGTAGGTCCCCAAACGATTCGTTTTGCAATCGACGCCAAATCTGATTTTGTACGGATATTGAAAGAGGACCCCAAATTGGTTTTGAATTTTTTTTCACATGAGACGGTGTACTCTATTAAAGGGACTGCAGTGGTAAAGGTCAGTAAAACAGAAGATATTACGTTAAAGATGGCACTGTTAGAAGTGGAAATACAAGAAATTCGAGACATCATCTTCTACGGCGGCAAAATGGTTACCCTTCCGACATTTGTCAAAACATACAAAGCTGAATTGATTAAGAAGCTGGATGATGAAATGAAGAATGCGCTGATTAACCTTGCTTAACGTATATTCACGATCCCAAAAGGAGGGGACAGAGAGGCATGAAGATTGCATCCATTCAATTGGAAATTAAGGATCAGGAGAGCAAAGAACAGCGAGTTGAACGTGCTGCCGGGCTGGTGGATCAGGCGGCTCAAGATGCAGATCTGATCCTGCTGCCGGAAATATGGGCCACCGGTTACTTTTCGTTTGATAGGTATATAGAAGAGGCGGAGTTGATTACAGGTCCCTTTGTTACATTATTTTCTGAAATTGCGAAAAGTCACGGGGTCTATTTGTTTGCGGGAAGCTTTGTCGAAAAGAGAGACGGAAATTATTACAACACAAGCATTCTGTTTGATCGTCAAGGCAAGCTGGCAGGCACTTATCATAAAACGCATTTATTCCGCTATGGCTCAAAAGAAGGCGAGCTTCTGACAAGAGGAGATGGCGCGAAAGTAATCGAAACCGAGTTCGGAAAGGTTGGACTGACAACATGCTATGATCTTAGGTTTCCTGAACTTTACCGCCAGCAGGTTGACTTAGGAGCGGAGATGTTCCTTGTTGCCTCGGCTTGGCCGCATCAGCGCCTTGAGCATTGGAAGTTGTTTAATGCTACGCGCGCATTGGAAAATCAAAGCTTTCTTATTTCATGTAATTGTGTAGGTACAACCCGGAATGTTCTGCTCGGCGGACACAGTTCAATTGTTGATCCGTGGGGCATTACGTTGGCATCAGGCGAAGAACAAGAAGCCATCGTGAAGTCAGAAATTGATCCGTCCGAGGTATCCCGAATAAGAGAAACATTCCCTAGCTTGAAACATCGTGTGTTATAGGCTGATGAGAAAGGATGTATGAGAAGATGGAATTTATATGCGAAGAGACCGTTATAAGCTGGTCACCCCAACGCTTGGTTATTGCGGGTTATACAGGCAAGGATCAAGAGGCTGTCAAGAAACATATAGAGGAATTAAAAGAATTGGGTGTCCCGGCCCCGCCACAGGTTCCGATGCTGTATGATCTATCCCCGGAGTTGCTGCTTACCTCGAACGAAATCACAGTTGTTCAAAATGACAGCAGCGGTGAAGCAGAGGTCGTATTGCTCCACATTAATGGAAGCTGGTACGCAGGGCTTGGCAGTGACCATACCGATCGGATACTGGAGGCGGTATCGATCCAAAAATCAAAACAGGTTTGCGCCAAAACCGTTACTAAAGAGCTTTGGTTGCTTGATTCGTTTATTAATCGGTGGGATGAAATTGAAATTAAAAGCTGGGTACAGATCAATGGCAGCGAGCAATTATATCAATCCGGAAGGTTAGGCGAGTTTCTGCATCCGGAGCAGTTGATGAGAATTGTAGAAGAAAGAGGCTATGCAGGCTCCGATATGGCGCTTTATTGCGGCACACTGCCGCTTCACGGGGGATTTGTGTTTGGAGGCGTCTTTCGGGCTGAGCTGGTGGATCGCAAGACAGGCCGCAAGCTTGAGCTTAAATATCAAATGAAGCTTTTAAAAAATGCTGAGGAGGAATAAGAAATGGGAAAACCGGAACTGGAATTTACCGATTATCGTCAATTTGCGCAAGTACCTTTTAGCAAGGTGGAAGGCTTATCAGAAAGAGTCATCGCCCAAGATCCGGAATCGGGTGTCGCGACGCGGATCCTCATCTTTGAGCCAGGGACCGATACGACGCCTAACGGGGTACAGATCCATGATTTTTGGGAGGAATTGTATATCATTGAAGGTTCAATAATCGACTTGACTCTAAATCAGGAGTTTACTGCGGGTATGGTGGCTTGCCGACCGCCCGGTATGAAGCACGGTCCTTGGATATCGCCGACTGGCTGTAAAACATTCGAAGTTCGTTATTATTCCAGATAGCATTATTAATATTAAGAAATAACAACAGAGGTGTTGTAATGAACAGAGTTTGGTCATCAAGTATAATGCAACAAATTGTATTTATGGGCCCTTTTGTTGTTTTGTTCATTTTGATCACGGCCATTCCTTTTACTTTTGGTATCTATTATTCATTTACGGATTGGAACGGTTTGTCGGATAAGCTGCCTTGGGTTGGAATTGACAACTATAAATTTATCTTCACAAATGATACAGCGTTCATACATTCACTCTGGTTTACGATTCGTTTTACAATTGTGTCAGTTATTTTATGCAATGTAATCGGGTTCATAATAGCATACTTTTTATCGAAGCCTTTAAAGAGCAGAAATGTACTGCGCACATTATTTTTTATGCCTAACGTAATTGGTGGAATAATACTTGGTTTCATATGGCTATTTATATATACTCAGGGGTTCTCTACTATCGGTGAGTATACTGGCATTGCTTTTTTTAATCTACCATGGCTAGGTACTGAAACAACCGCTTTTTGGGCGCTGGTCATCGTGTTTGTCTGGCAGGGAGTCGGTTATATTATGGTTTATTATATTGCAGGTCTTGCAAATGTACCGCAAGATTTGATCGAGGCAGCTACGATTGACGGAGCTAAAACCCTACAGATTCTGCGCAATATAATTTTCCCAATGATCATGCCATCCATTACAGTTTGTATTTTTATTTCTACTGTCGCTTCCTTCAAATCATTTGATTTAAACTATTCCCTTACAAAAGGAGGTCCTTTTCTTTCTACCGAATCAGTTGCTATGAACATCTATACTGAGGCATTTGCAAAAAATAATATGGGCCTGGGTGCTGCAAAAGCAATTGTTTTCTTTTTTATAGTCATGATTATTTCAATTATTCAAGTATATCTTACGAAGAAGCGGGAGGTGCAAGTGTGATGAGTGTCACTTATTTCCGCAAATTTTTCCTAATAGAACTAATGCTACTGCTTATTCTTGTCCTATTTCTCTCTCCCTTCTACCTTGTGTTAGCTAATTCTTTTAAGACTTTCGCCGAAATTACCCAAAACGCTGCGACCCTTCCAACTAGTTTTCATTGGGAAAACTTTTCAATAGCTTGGAAATCTATTAATCTTCCGATTGCATTTCGAAATACGATTGTTATCACATTGTTAGGATCAATAGGGATTACCTTGATCTCGGCAATGGGTTCATACCGAATCGCACGTCATGAATCTCGTGTGAATAGATTTTTATTTGGAATGTGTATAGCTTCAATGGCTGTTCCGTTTCAAGCGGTAATGATCCCTTTGATCAAGGTCGCGAAATGGTTTCAATTAATGAACAACATTCTAGGAATTGTTGTTGTATATTGGGGGCTCGGAGTTTCTTTTGCTGTAATATTATTTCACGGATTTATTAAATCCATTCCAATAGAGCTTGAGGAATCGGCACGAATAGACGGTTGCGGCCCGTACCGAGTATATTGGAAAATTGTATTTCCTTTACTGAAACCGATGGTTGTAACGGTTATTTTGATTAATTCATTTTCGATATGGAATGATTTTCTGCTTCCAAACATTATGTTGCGAAAACCGGGTTACGGCACTATACAACTGGCAGTAAGTACCTTTTTTGGTGAAAGGGAAAAAGATTGGAACACTGCATTGGCTGCTTTAGTCATAACTTCTGCTCCACTTTTATTATTCTTCCTCTTCCTACAGCGTTATATCATTGATGGGATTACAGCCGGCTCTGTAAAAGGGTAACGAATTGAACAAACTATCTACCTAATAAATTGTTTCATAATTAGGGGTTTGTTCTCATAAGCAATCGCAATTCCAAAAAATTACTGGAGGGGTAAGTATGAAACAGATTTGGTCGGTTGTTTGTACGGTAATAATACTGGGAACGTTACTGTCGGCATGTTCTTCTAGTGGAAATCAATCAAAAACAGATCAAGCAGCAAATGGTGATGGATCCAATAAACAAAAAGAAGTAACGATTAAAGTGGTTGAGTATAAGAATCTTGAAGGATACAAAGATATAGCCAGGGAATTTGAGAAACAGAACCCTGGAGTTAAAGTTGAGTTCTCGTATATTAATTCAGTCGACTTTGATCCAACTATGAAAGCAAGATACGCTGCCGGAGATATGCCTGATATTTTCAATAACTGGAATGTAGATGTCTGGAAAGACTTTTATGAGGATTTGTCCGACCAACCGTGGGTGGGTGATTTATTTGAAGGTACGAAAGGATTTGTCACGAGGGATGGCAAGTTGTTAGGGATGCCCTATATTATTGAAGGGGCTGGGCTGGTTTATAATAAAGAGCTCTTTGAAAAAGCAGGTATTACAGCAACACCGAAGACGTTCACAGAGCTTAAAGCTATTGCACAAAAGCTCGAGGATTCTGGAACCCAGCCGTTTGTTAACTCTTATGGAGAACCATTATTTCAGTTGGGAGCACATTTTTTTAATAATGCTATGGATAGAGTAGATAATCCCGTTCAGTTTATTGAAGACCTTAGGAATGGCAAGGCACATCTTGTTGGTAATCCAATGTTTGAACAGATGCTTGATGTTTTACGTTTCTCAGCTGAACATGGAAACCATAAAGATTTAACAACTGACGGAAATACACAGGCAAATGATCTCGTAAATGGAAAGGCTGCGATGGCTTTACAAGGGAATTGGATTCAAGACAATGTTAATAAATCAAATCCGGGATTAAAAATGGGAATCATGCCATACCCATTTACGGATGATATCAATTTAAATGACAAAATAAACATGCAAATTTATTCACTAGCGGTATACAACAAATCTCCGAATAAAGAAATTGCCAAAAAGTTCTTAAATTTCCTTGTAACCTCAGATATAGGGAAGAAAACTCTCGTTGAAGTTTTTCATCAAGTTCCAGCCATGAAAACGATCAAACCCACAGAGCAATTCGTTGGTCCCATCAATATGGATTTATTATCTTATCTTGAACAAGGGAAAGTTGTGCCCGTGGCATTTTGGGATTACTTTCCTATAGCAACCGATATTGGTCAAGTATTACAGAAGTTTGTTGCAAACAAAACTAACTCCACTCAAACTTTAAAGGAAATTGAAACTTTGTTTAAAAACTGGAGATAATACACATCGAATGGAGTGTGGTTCTTTTGGCTTTGATGGAATGCAAGTTTTTTTCTAGGAAATTAATGTTGCAAACTTCTATGTTCGTCTATATTCCTACTCCGACAATGGATGATGAAAATTTTGGGAGACTTGATCAATATTTTGAAGAGGGAAAGAAGTATCCTACTCTGTATTTGCTACATGGCTTGTCGGATGACCACAGTGCCTGGTTGAGGAATACCTCGATTGAACGATATGCTGAGGCAAAAAAAATCGCGATTGTGATGCCAGCAGCAGATCATAGCTTTTATACCGATATGGCTTATGGTAAGCCTTACTATAGTTATTTTAGCGAAGAGCTGCCACAGATAGCGAGAACGTTGTTTCCTCTTTCCAGCAAGCGAGAAGATAATTTTGTTGCCGGATTATCAATGGGAGGATACGGAGCATTCAAGCTTGCACTCAGCAACCCGGAAAAATACGCTGCTGCTGCAAGCCTATCTGGAGCACTTAATTTATATAAGGTCGCTAACAGCTTAGCTCAAAAAACGCATAAAGGAAGTCCAACTCTGCTGCCTTTGCATCAAGTTGCTATGAATGCATTTGGAAATATGGGAGAACTGAGTGGAACGGAGCACGATCTGAATTACCTTGCAGAGAGAGTCAAAGAATCCAATACAGAAATTCCTAAACTCTATCAGTGCTGTGGAACAGAAGATTATGTTTATGAAGTTAACGAGGATTTCAAAGATTTTACCAAAAAGATTGGACTCGATTTAACTTACGAAGAAGGTCCCGGAGGGCATGATTGGAGTTACTGGGACACCCAAATTCAGAGAGTTTTGCAATGGCTTCCAGTCAAACAATAAAGGGCGCCCAATGCTGGGATGTGACATACGACAGATATCTGAAGAAATCCATTAAAATTGATGACTTTTAATGAATAGGACTGTCAGCAGGAAGGGAAATAAACAAATAAAAATCTTAAGGAATATTCTAATTAGTTGACTAGGAGGATACTTCTTTTGACTCAAGTACAATTGACTGTTCAACCGGTAGATATCGCCATTATCGGCGGCGGTCCTGCCGGAATGTTCGCCGCTTTTTACGGCGGAATGCGTCAAGCTTCTGTTAAAATCATCGAAAGCATGCCTCAGCTGGGGGGGCAGCTCGCCGCCCTATATCCGGAAAAATATATTTACGATGTGGCTGGGTTTCCTAAAGTAACGGCTCAGGAATTGGTCGATTCGCTCCAGCGGCAGATGAATCACTTTTCGCCGGAAGTTTGTCTGGAGGAAAAAGTGGTCGAACTGATCAAACTTGAGGAGCGACTGTTCGAGATCCGTACGGATAAAGCGGTGCACTTCGCCCGATCGGTCATTATTACTGGAGGCGTCGGCGCGTTTGAACCCCGAAGTCTAGAGCTGCCAGAAGCAGTGAAATACAAACAGAAAAATCTGCATTATTTTGTCAGCGATCTGCATAAGTTCAAAGGGCGAAAAGTGCTGATCAGCGGCGGCGGCGATTCCGCAGTCGACTGGGCGCTCATGCTAGAGCCGATCGCGGAAAGCGTGATGCTCATTCATCGCCGGGACAAGTTCCGAGCTCATGAGCACAGCGTAGAAAATCTGATGAAATCGAAGGTCAACGTTATCGTCCCGACCGAGATTGCAGAGCTCGAAGGCGAGAGCGAAATCGAGAGCGTCACCCTGCGCAACGTCAAAACGAAAGAAGAAGTCAAACTTAACGTCGATGCCGTTATTGTCAATTTCGGCTTTGTTTCTTCGCTTGGACCGATTTCCGAGTGGGGTCTGGACATCGAGCATGGATCGATCGTTGTCGACTCCCGGATGGAATCGAGCATTCCAGGCATCTTCGCCGCAGGCGACATCACGACCTACCCCGGCAAAGTGAAGCTGATCGCGGTCGGATTCGGTGAAGCTCCAATCGCTGTTAACAACGCCAAGGTGTATTTAGATCCGAACGCCAAGTTGTCTCCGGGCCACAGCAGCAATATGAAGCTATAACGACTCTTCTGGTGATGTACGAAGCACCTTTTTATGATTCACCCATACGCAGTGTTCTATTTTACAGACTCTTCAACGATTGCCGTCGTTGTACAAATTAAACCTTCGCGATAGAACGTTTCATACTTTAGCGTGGAATGAAACGATTTGATGGGGGCATTACCAGCGGTCGTACCCTTGCGGGACATGCTCATGGTAATGCCTTTTCCCTTTACGGCATCCTAATACGTCCAAGACGTATCTTGATCGCTATGAAGGATCGTGCCTGGAAGGTCTGGCAGTTGATTCCATTAAACAAGTCTAGAATACTCGACAAGTACAACGTTTTTCCCTAAAACTTCTTTTATGAACCAATTGACCCTAAGTCGCGCTGTGGGCAAATGATTTCTCAATAATTAGGGCTTGCTGAACAAACAAAATCTCTTACTCCTACAAGGATTTGAGGCCATTTTGTCGAATGGATCTGCAAGGAAATACCCGAAAAACAGCCAAAACCCTTGCAGATGGAGGAAGCGAACATGTTTCATCGGATCGAAAATACCCCTGACCTTCTGAAAAACTTTTATCTCCCCTTCGGCGGTAAGCTGAACCCCAACAATCGGTGGGTTCAACTCGCCAAACTTATCCCTTGGAACAAAGCAGAGGAGAAGTACATCCAGACCTTAGGCTCTCCCATCGTGGGGCAAAAAGCGTATCCGGTACGTGTTGCACTCGGGTCTCTGCTGATCAAAGAACGCTTGGGCTTAAGCGATCGGGAGACGACCCTGCAGATTATGGAAAACCCGTACCTCCAGTACTTCCTCGGCTATGACGGCTACGTGGATGAAGAGCCCTTCCACCACTCTCACTTCTTTCGCTTTTCAGGCAATTGGCAAACCGATGCCCAATTTAGTCAGTGACGCTTTGCGTATGTTAATCACTTCATTTCCGGTGCTGCTGCCATTGCTTCATATTCCCATCAAAAATATAAACCTTATTTTCATATTCTTTGGAAGCGGAAATCTGATAGCATTCTTGCTTCTGTATTTGTGGGCAAAACGCGAGTTTATAAAACTGAGAAATAAGCCAACAGCTACTGAGGCTTAAAACAAGACGGGAGCGGGTTTTGAAAATAATTATGCGTTCTTCGGGCATTTTGACATCAAACCGGCCGCAGGCCAAGCTACAGAAACCGGAGCGTATTACTCCTACGATTATAGTAACGCGCATTTTGTGGTGCTGAACACGAATGAAAACTCGGAGGAGTATGCGGATTTCTCCAATGCCCAGGTAGAGTGGCTGAAAAGTGATGTGAAGGCAGCCAAAGCGGCGGGCGCCCAGTGGATTATTATAAAGGACACTGGGTTATTAAAAATCATGCTTATTGGACCGTTCTACAATTGATTAAGCAAAACGTAACTTGTTGGTTCGACTTATTGCTCCGATGCTAGTTGAGATACATCCCCCTTATCGGTAGGGTTATTGAAACCCGTCTTTCAGCCAAGCGCTGGCCAGAGATATTGCACTTTTGGCCGCGGCAGTGTCCGACAATGCATTCAACATAACAAAGTCATGGATTATTCCTTGATAGCGTACCGCAGTGACATCAACACCAGCTTCTCGAAGTTTATTCGCATAAGCCTCACCTTCGTCCCGCAGGACATCGGCTTCGGCTGTTATGATCAAAGCCGGCGGAAGACCGCGAAGCTGCTCGGTAGTTGCCCTCAGCGGGGAGGCCGTAATCTGGTTTCTTTCCTCAGAATCGCTTGTATACTGATCCCAGAACCACTTCATCCCGTCGCGCCGTAAAAAGTATCCTTCGGCAAATTGATGGTAGGATTCCGTATCAAATGAAGCATCCGTAACGGGGTAGAAAAGGAGCTGCTGCCCAATAGCAGGACCACTGCGTTCTTTGGCCATTAGCGTAATTGCCGCAGTCATGTTTCCGCCGACACTATCGCCGGCTACAGCCAAGTGATCCGAATCCAGCCCATGTTCTTTGCCGTGCTCTGCGATCCATTGCAGCACAGCATAGATTTCTTCAATTGCCGTAGGATACTTCGCTTCAGGAGACAGACTGTAATTCGGGAATACAACAGCAGCTCCACTCTTCACGGCCAGTTCACGGATCAACCGATCATGGGTGTGTGCGTTGCCGAACACCCAACCTGCACCGTGTATGTACAGAATGACAGGCAGATTCTTTTCAGTAATGAGTTTCGGACGTAAAATCCGAATAGATACATCGCTTGGGCCACCTGTTATGCTGATATCTTCAATGTCCACGTCTGGCTTTTGAATCTCGCCCGCTTGGGCTTCGTCGACCGCAATCCGCCCCTGCTCCGGTCCTAGCTCGAATAAGAATGGCGGATTGGCTGTAGCCTCAACAAAATTTTGTGCTTCCGTTTCAAGAATAAGTTTTTTCTCCATGTTTATCATTCTCCCTCACATCATTTTATCGAACCGCCGATTTGATACCTTGAATTCCCCCTGCGACAATAAGCCACAACTGTGATTCCGCTAAACAGCCAAGCAGAGAGCCTAGACCGAAGAGGCCT
This sequence comes from Paenibacillus rhizophilus, assembly GCF_003854965.1. Classification (GTDB taxonomy): domain Bacteria; phylum Bacillota; class Bacilli; order Paenibacillales; family Paenibacillaceae; genus Paenibacillus_AQ; species Paenibacillus_AQ rhizophilus. The sequence continues at coordinate 152,647 of NZ_RQPI01000006.1, read as the reverse complement.
ATGGCAATGATAAACATCCGGCGTCTACCTAATAAATCCGACCATCTTCCTCGGCAAGCAAGATCCGCCATAGACTAAAGAGTAAGTACTGACTACCCATCGAAGATTATTTACTGAAAAGCCGAGGTCTTCCGCGAGCAGGATAACGCTAATCCCTTATATTTGTTATTGTTCATGTTTAAACTTCCTCTCTAATTTTTGAATCATACCATTCAGTCTAAATTCATCCTAACAAGCATATCAGGCATAGGCTGTTCTAAATTGGCAAAAGCAATATCGATCTCACCGCGTTCCAACAATTGGTATAATTCCGTTGATTGCTGAGTGCGAATCCGAATTTCGATTTGTTTTGAATATTTGCTTAGTTCCTTGTAAATGGCAGGGAGGACGTAAGTTTGTATGCTATCTGCCGCTCCGATCGAAAGCGTCAAATGTTTTGTGCGGGTACGGATCTGACTGGTCTCCTGAACAAGGGCCTCCCATCTTCTGGCCAGCACTAAAAATTCCTGCCCGCTGGAAGTTAACGATAATGTTCTTAGCCCTCTTCCACGGTCGATTAAGTTCATCCCGACTTCCCGTTCCAGCTGAGCTAACCGGTGACTTAGAGTGGACTGGGATATAAATAAGGAGCTGGTGGCATCGGTTAAACTGCCGTGTCTTACTATAGAAAGAAAAGCTTCGATTCCTAATGTGTCCATAGCGTAGCACGCTCCAAAATGGCCTTATTTTTTACACATTCGTTCAGTTGGCTGCTTGTATTCCGATTTGTTCAAGGGACCTTGATAACCGGAGTAACGACGATCCTAATGACCTATGCGGCTGAAGAATTTCCCATCAAGAAAAAAGGGATGGTGCTGGCCACATATGTTAGCGTCACATTGGCTGGAGGACTTTTGGGAAGGGTATTATGCGGATTTATTACGGAGCACTTCAATTGGGAATGGTTCTTTTTTATAACAACGGTTATGACAACTCTCGTCAGTCTCTTGATCTATTTCTGTTTATCGGAATCGACTGGGCAGGTGAAAAGCGGTAAACAAAACTTCACGGATCATTTCAAAAATCTGCCGTTGTTTTCCATTTTCTTTATTTGATTTTCTCATTTTTTCGCTTTTGTCGGATTCTTTAATTACTTGCCTTTTTACGCCAGTCAAGCGCCTTTTCATTATTCAGTCACCCAAACATCGCTTCTCTATCTTACGTATATTTGGGGCATTGTATCTTCGCTAATTACGGGGACGGTCTCTAACCGGTTTGGCCGAAGAGCAACGATTGCCGTCGGACATCTTGTGGGAGCTACAGGGATATTGGTTACGTTGATTCCTTCTCCATATACGCTTATTTTAGGCGCTTCGATACTGACTTTAGGCCAATTTTGTTCCCAATCTTCAGCCACCGCCTATATCACGGATGTTGTAACCCACTCGAAGGGTCGGCCACTTCCTTGTACCAGTGTTTCTTTTATTTGGGGGGAGCCTCGGGGCGTGGATTCCTGGAATCCTGTGGAAACATTTTCATTGGTCCGGTATCGTGGTTACGACGGTAGGTTTTATTTTATTGACGCTTGTCATTAAACGTGGTCCTTGTACAACTGGAAGGACGGTTCGAACCATTTTCGCAGTAAAACCAGCTGTCCGGCATGAAAGGCAAGATGCTGAGCACAATAATGCAGCACAAACGGGATGGTCAAGCCGTCTTCTGTAAAAAGCCGGTCCAGATCCGATTCGGTGAACCGGCTAAGCACGTCGATGCTTTGTGTTTGAACGATACTCCATGCATGGAGAAGCTCCGCCTACATCCTTCCCGTGTGTAGCGGACATTTCTAGGTCCCGGTCACGTTCCAAGGGGATGCCTCCCAGTTTGTTTCCAATCCACTGGTGCTCCGATCCGCATACATGCATCAAAATATTTCCGATGGATAGGGTTGTGGGGGAGGTACGTTTCCAAACATACTCAGCCGGCAAACCTTCAACGCTTTGGTACATCAATATTCGGCATTGGTCAAGATTGGAGACAAGGGGTTGAAGACAGATTTAGCCTGCTACAACCCCGAGGCTAAACCTTGATCGCGATTGATCGCTTGTTTTGTTATGATTGATGATGACTACAACCTAGTTCTTTTTCCAAGTTATACATATGACTAAAAGCATCCTTCAAGGATCTATACAGTAAAGTATATTGCTGAAACCGCTTTTGATAAGCCTTATGTCTTATCTCATCAGGCTCAAATATATGATTCATACCTACAGGAGCATCTTTAAAAGCATCAAGCCCTTCCGTAGCTCTTAAAGCAAGAAGCGCAACACCCAAAGCTGGTCCTCCCGATGATACCCAATGCTCTACCGGGAGCCCGAAGATGTCTGCAATCATTTGAAGCCAAAGAGGGCTTTGCGCTCCTCCGCCAATGGCACGTACGCTGTTGACGGGGATTTGCAACTGCTGTGCAATAACGATAGATTCATATAAAGAGAAGCTTACGCCTTCAAGAACAGCTCGGGTCATGTCGCCTCTCGTATGTTGGTGACTTAAACCCAGGAATGTACCTCTCGCATAAGGGTCATTGTGAGGTGTGCGTTCACCGGATAGGTAAGGGAGGAAGTACAGCCCTTTTGAACCGTTTGGTATCTGCTCAGCCTCGGCTAAAAGTAAATCATAACGGCCATCTTGGATTTCTTCTACCCACCATTTGAGGGAAGCGCCTGCTGACAAAGTAACACCCATTACATGCCATTGTCCGTTGGCATCACAAAATGAATGCAGCCGTGCGAATTCATCCGGAAGATAAGTGCTTTGTGGAGCAAACACAACACCGGATGTCCCAAGAGAAACCATCACAGTGCCTTCTTCGGCAATTTGGATTCCAACTGCTCCTGCCGCATTATCCCCAGCCCCCGCTACAACAGGAATGCCAAGGGGAAGTGCCGTCTCTCTTTCCGCTGCTTCATTTACTTTTCCAGCTGCTTCGTAAGATTCATAGACTTTTGGCAACATGTCTGGATGTAACTCAAGGATCTTTAGCATGGGTTCAGACCATTTTCGATTTCGTACATCAAAAAATAGCGTTCCTGACGCATCGGAAACATCTGTGACTAATTCTCCGACAAGCTTGTAATTAATGTAATCCTTGGGAAGACAGATGGATTTCACCTTTGCAAAAATGTCGGGACGGTGTTTTTTTAACCATAATATCTTAGGAGCTGTAAAACCTGGAGAAGCAATATTTCCGGTAAGTTCGATTAAGGTCCCTTTACCTACCACATTATTTAAATAGTCTGTCTCCTCATGGGATCGCTGGTCGTTCCACAAAATAGCTGGGAGAAGGGGATTTCCGTTCTCATCCAACGCTACCAGGCCATGCATCTGACCGCTCACTCCTACACCTTTTAATTGGGAAGGGTCAAACGTTTGGAACAGTTCCTGAAGTCCATCTTTTACAGCTGTCCACCAATCCTCCGGGTCCTGCTCACTCCAGCCTGGGTGAATGTGATAAATAGGATATGCTCTGATTGCCTCTGCCACAATTTTACCGAACTTATCGATAATTACCATTTTTGCCCCTGATGTTCCTATATCTATCCCAAGTGTGTACGACATATAATGTCCTCCTTTATTTGTTAAAATGAATGTGCTAGAATACGTTGAAAGTTCTTTAAGAAGGAGTAAGAAGTGTATGAAATTAAGAGATAGCCAGCTTCAGGTATTATGGACAGCCCGTGTGGACTATTCCAGAAACAGCGGTATAAAAGAGCACTCTCATGATTTCTACCAGCTTCTTCATATCATTGACGGAAAAGGGTCCGTTTCACAGGAAGGGCGGTTATATCCCGTGCTTTCAAATCATTGTTATCTTTTTAAAAAAGGAGTTTCTCACAGCTTCCACTTTACAGAAGAAACCATCACATTTGACATTAAGTTCTCCTTGGCGGAAGAATTTGCAAAGTATATTGCGAATTATGATTGGTCTGGAGGATTAGCATTTAATAATATTGCTCAGTTTAAGGAATTATTTCGACTTTCAAGCATCAATCTGAAAGAAACCCATGATCTGCTGCCTTTTCGAATTGATGTGGGATATAAAGGAGTTTTATTAGAAATTGTTCAGGACAGGAATTCACAGAATTCTAACCCCCAGATTACAACACCGGTTACGGAAACAGACGAAGGGTATCCAATGGTCCAATATTTAAAGCAGAATCTGTCCTCCAAAATCAACCTGGAAGAAATGGCCGAATATTTCAACTTTAATTCTCATTATCTTATTGAACTGTTTAAAAAGAACTTGGGTACTACACCGATGCAATATCTGCAAGCCCTTCGGCTTGAAAAGGCAAAGGAATATCTTGAATTTACATCCTATTCTGTTTCGGAAATTGCTGAACTAATCGGATTAACTCCCCAGTATTTCTCTAGACTATGTATGGAGCGGCTTGGAATGTCCCCAAGTAAGATCCGTGAACAAATGCGGACCGTAGTAGGGAAAGATATTATACTGGAAGAAGATTTCAGTATTGATGAACAGCCGACTCTCACCAATATAGAAGGCAGCTGAATTTTGTTGGACAAAAACCCCTGTAAATATGTTACAGGGGTTTGGTTTGATTTCTACCTGAGCAACTTTGCTTGGATGAGCTTTATGGTCTCTTGATACCCTAATGGATCTAACATTTTTTTGGAAGGAGGAGCATTTAGGAAAGCTTCTCCCCATTCCGCAGATTCTTTATATTTTGGAACGAGATGAACATGCAAATGGGAGACCAGATCGCCGTAAATGCCATAATTCATCTTATCCGGTTGAAAAGCTTCATGAAGGGTTCTGGCCGCCTGGGAGACATCCTCCATAAATAGCTGCAGATCGGTTGGATCCAAATGGAAAAGTTCCCTGACATGCCGGTTATACGCGACAATGCATCGACCTTGATGTGTTTGGTCTTTGTTTAGATAGAGGGTGGATACTCTTAACTTGGCCGCCTCGATCATTAAACCTTCCAGTTTATGATTTTTGCTGCAATAAAAGCATTCCGGATCATCTATGCTACCATTGTCAGCTTTATTTGGCATATTAAGAATTTACCTCACAATCTATCATAACGTGAATAATATCCCCACTGCGTTGGTTGCGAAGCTTAAACGCTTCTTCAATTTTTTCCAGAGGGAAGATGTGGGTAATCGTCTCTTTTGTATTCACTAATCCGTCCATAACCAGACGAAGCCCTTCTTCGAAAAATCTACGATTATCAATGTCGCGCTTCGGTTCAGTAGATAAAATGTCTAGACGTTTTTTATGAACTTTAAAGAAATCGATTGGCTTGTGACTCGTTCCAATGCAGCCATACATAACAATCCGGCCGTTCTGTGCAGCTGCATCGATGGCGTCTACCATACCAGAGCCCTCAAGAAGACACGGGATGACCACATCAAAACCGTCAGGAAAGTCTTTACCAACGACGTCCATCGTTTTGGTATCGGATGATGGCAGCTTATAAGTATGCGTTGCTCCATATTTTTTGGCAAGCGCTAATTTTTCATCGAACAGATCAGTAACTACAAGATTCTTTGGGCTAAAAAGGTTAATAACCTGTGTCATAGCAAGTCCGCTAACACCTTGGCCCATAATCAGAACATTTTTAGCAGGAGAAATTTCAGCCCTTTCCGCCGTATGTAGCAGAGGAGGAAGCACCTCAATAAGCGAACCTTCAATTAACGGGAAATCTTTGGGCAGAACCTTTACCGCAAAAGGAATGCAGCATACATATTCTGCAAAGGCTCCCCATACATAACGTAAAGCAACATGATCACCTTCTTTTAATCCAATAACATTTTTTCCAACTTTGTCGATAATACCGGCTACTTCATGACCTAAACGGGTCGGATAGGAAAGAAACTCAGGTTCACGCGCTCCCCGGTACACTTCAAGATCACTCCCACAGATGCCAACCCACTTCACTTTAATTCTAACTTCACCTTCATTTGGCTCCGGAATATGAGCTCTTTTGATAGAAACAGATCCTATATCCTCCATCACTGCACACATTTGAGTGCCAGGGCCGTCTCCTTCAACTAATTCCATAGGGGGGACTGTCATCTTTCGTACCATCTATAAAACCTCCAATATCGAAATCACATCGGTGTGATGCGTTACACAAAGTGTATGGTAAACGCTTTCAGGTATCAATATCGAAAATTCATGTAAACTTAATCAAAATTCATAGGTTGACAATTATCTGTAGAATCTGACTTTTGGATAAATATCTATGGGTTTTCGATATGGCTTTGTCCGTCATGGGGGGATACAATGGTCACAACAAAATGAAAGGGGTTGCAAAAAAGTGATCAGTAAACAAGAATATAAAAATGTAAAGAATGAATCGCTTCGCTATCTAAAGGAGGCGGGTATCAAGCTTTCTTCTCAAGAAGCGGAAGCTTTGGAAATCGCTGATTTTGGCTTAGGCCGCATCCGCGAACTTGGGTTGCAGTTAGTAACCTATGTGAATACATCCAGATATTGTGCGAAAGAACTTGTATTATTGCCGCGTCAGACCTGTCCTGAGCATTATCACCCACATGTAAATGAAAATCCGGGAAAAGAGGAAACGTTCCGCTGCCGCAAAGGAATAGTCTATTTATATGTGCCGGGTACTGCAACTGAACATCCCCAAGCTGTCATCCCCGAAGGATATGGAGAGCATTTAAGAGTTTGGAAGGAAATCGTGTTGAAGCCCGGTGAGCAATATACGATTCTTCCAGAGACGCCGCACTGGTTCCAAGCTGGAGATGAGGGGGCGGTTGTATCGGAATTTTCATCAACGAGTACAGACGAGAATGATATTTTTACAGATCCAAAAATTATCAGAACTCCAATTCTCCAATAAGCCCAAAAAAATGAGAGGGTGAGAAGAAAATGAGTATTTCATCTGTCGAAAAATCCGCGACGAAAAAAATAACATTACACATTGTCCCTTATTTGTTTATTGCTTATTTGGTTTCTTTTCTGGACCGTGTAAGCATCACGTATTCTTCCTTAGGCGGTATGGATAAGGCATTAGGGATAACAAGCAGCGCTTTTGGTCTGATCTCGGGAATCTTCTTTATTGGGTACTTTGTTTGCACAGTACCCAGTAATATCATGTTGAATCGCTATGGAGCCAGAAAGTGGATTGCCCGCATCCTTGTTGCCTGGGGAATTGTAACCGTTATCACGGCATGGTCCAACAGCGTCAGCCATCTTTATATTCTTCGTTTTCTTCTAGGTGTAGCGGAAGCCGGCTTTTTTCCGGGAGTAATTCTTTATATCACCTTCTGGTTCCGATCGAAAGAACGGGCCAAAGTCGTAGCTTTGTTTATGACTGCGCCACCTCTTGCAAACGCTTTAGGCGCCCCTCTTTCCATATGGGTTGTGCAAAATATTCATTGGGCAGGAATGCCGGGGTGGCGCTGGCTCTTTATTTTTGCGGGAATTCCTGCTGTGGTTCTAGGAATTATTACTTTTTTCTATCTAAGCGATAAACCGGATCAAGCCAAATGGCTGAGCAGCGAAGAGAAAGAATGGTTAAGCAATGAACTCAAGAAGGAAAGTATAAATAAAAGAGAAACGAAAGCGCTGTCATTCAAGGAAGTATCTAAAGATAAAAAAGTCTGGAAGTTTGCCTTTACAAACCTGACCTATGTCATTGGACTTTACGGAATAAGCTTCTGGATGCCGCGGATTATAAAATCCTTATCTGGTGTTCTAACTGATACGCAAGTTGGTTACATCACTATGGCTCCTTATATTTGCGGGGCAATCGCCATGGTCTTGATGGGAGTGCATTCCGACCGTACGAGAGAACGTAAATATCACGCTGCTTTTGCACCATTATTGGGAGCATTCGGCCTAATCGGAGCGCTGATCGCTCCGAGTCCCCTTGTCGCAGTCCTTATGATTTGTGTGACCACTGCGGGGTTATACAGCTTTTCCGGCCCATATTGGGCATTTACTTCAGCCACACTAACAGCGGAAGCCGCTGTTGTAGGTATTGGGATTATCAACTCGTTAGGAAATTTCGGAGGATTTATTGGACCCTACGTCATCGGTATTTTAAATGATGTAACAGGCACAGTTTCATTCGGTATTGCCTTCCTGGCACTGATGCTGATTCTTACTTGTATTCAGGTATTGGCAGTAAAGAGCGGGAAGAATCGTACGATCGTGGAGAACCAGGAGCCGAGGAATGCAGTTTGAGAAAAGCTGCCCTCTTTGAAATAACAGGCTTATTAAAGTTAATAAGGAATCGGTGATATACGATATTTAAGTCTTAGATTATATTAGCCGGCGAAGATCGGCCAGCTCGTTAACTGCCACATTTCAGGATTCGACAAGTATATGTCCTTCAGAGGATTTTGGATTAACACAAAAAAGGTTGGGTCAGAATCATCTTCTGCCCAACCTTTATATTTTTAAAAACCACCTGCTGTTTTATCGTCAGCTTCAATTGACATCGATGCAAACAGTGATAAAATATAGAATGACTAAAATAATATATATTATACCATAAAACCAAAATAAAGTCAACTTCTTTTTTAAATTTTTCTCGAAAAATTAATGGCAGTGGAAAAATGATTGATCGTTATTTAAAAAGCGGAACAAGGAGGATAATAGCATGTATATTTCTCGCCTTTTCAACTCCTTGAACGTGTCTATGCAGGCACAGTATATGACCGAATTACTGGAATTGAATGAGAAGACCAAGGAATATGGTCTGGTTCTGACCCCACGGGATGTTGAACTGATGATGGCGGCAAGAAACGAGGTTCTGCACAGCTACGGGCGGGTGGAATTGAGCATCGAAGTGACCAAGGCGCTCATCGAGGTATTCTCGGCCTCCTCGTTCATCCAGCAGGAGAACTATGTGGATACGCTGAATGAGCTGCATGAGATTTTTTATGATCTGAAAAACGAAACCGAAGACCGAATCAGCGATATGAAGCTACTCCACAGGATGAAGGATATGTTCGAAGAGGATTGTGAGGGTTCACTGGGCTTGTTGAAGAGCAGACTCGAAGAGTATGCCGAAGAGTTCAGAAGAGAATTGCAGAAGAACGAGTCTTTATTTGAAGGAGAAAATGACTATTGGGATCTGAAAATTTGAATAAAAGACGCGAGCTGACTGTTCAGGGCGGCATTCGAAAATCTCGGCTGCAGCGAAATCAATATACGATCTCCTTAATGAACGAAGGCTTGCGGGCGGGGCTGCTGACGAGCCGGGAAATGATGCGGATTCAGAATGCGTTCATGCAGATCTTGCAGGAGCTGATTAAGAAATACACCCGGGGCGAAAGCACCTCGGTCACCACGGAAACCGCCGAAAGCCTCCTGACCTCCATCATGTATGCGGCCGATGCGCATCTGTTCAGCTTTGAGGAGCCGGAGAAGGCGATTGTGTATCTCAAAACGGTTGATGTTCGCCAAATCTATGAACGGGGCGTGGAAAAGGTCAGTCAATGCTTGGAAGAGACCAAGCAGCTATATAAGCAAATTACTGCTAACAAGCTGGAGGTTCCGGTCGACGCCTATAACATGACCATCGATGAGTCCCTGCCTGTCTTTCTCAGAAAGTACGGCATTATCTTCGATGCCCACAATACGATGGCTAGTATCGATTACCCGCTGGCTGTGGATGACATGCGGCTTCAGGGCGTTTTTTATATGAAGCAGTATCTGGAACAGCTGAAGCTGGAGACCGAGTTCTGCGCGATGTTCGATCAGCGGGAGCTGCTGGATTTGCTGGCCCACTACGGAAGGGAATGCAGGTTTAACTATCGAATCGAGCTGTTCAATATTTACGAGCTTGTGCTGAATAATGCGATTTTCTCTGTTTTATCAGGAGGAGATGCCGATCAAATCAGAATTTCCGAGAGTCAATACCAAAGGTTAGAACAGCAATTCATGAGCCTTACTGAACCGCAAATCAGGTCCGTCATCTCCGGTGCGATGGGTAAGCTTCAGCAAGAATTGCCAATTCATACCCGATTGAAGGAGTATATGGACGGTTGCATGGAAGACCTCGTTCAGCGAGTGACGAATGCCGCAAAGCATGGCAGCTTGCGGGCTGTCATTATTACAGAGCGGGAGGCGGGAGTGAAATCCATTGTCCTTTTCTTTAACGAAGAGGACAGAATGAGCGATGTAGAGCTAAGAAGACGGCTGGATGAGATTATGGCCTGCGAGAGGAAGGAGGACAAAGTCAAGCTGATCTTAACAAGCTTTCATTCATTCCACGACTTCCTCGATATGCTTGAATCCGAATGCCTGTTCGGGGATGAGTATACTGCCCTCTTTCATGCGTTTGGCGATATGGAGCTGGCTATTTTGGCGAAAACCGTTTTCTATGAAGAGCTGCGAAGCGAGTCTTTGGATTTGCCGTCCATTCTGTTATTGGAGAATGAGTATAAGATGGATTGGCAAATGCAATTTGTCCGGTGTCTGCAGAGTATGAGCCGGGAGCGGCTGCAAGGCGTAGAGAAGTATATGGATGAGATTGACTATGAACAAATGAAATTTTATTGATTTTTCAACATTGACAAACAGACCTGAGCGGAAACTCTCGATCAGGTCTGTTTGTCTTGTTAAAGGAGGCGCGAAAAATGAACGGCGGCCGAGCTACGTTAACGGGCAGATACTTACAGTCCCAACATGCAAATTTATTCCTACGCACTCGCCAAGTCTTGTGCTTCTCTTTCGAAAGTCCGAACCAATTCCGGATAAAGGTCGCCTTCTCTTAGCAGCTCCTCATGCGTGCCTTCCTCAACGACCTGTCCTTCTTTCATGACGAAGATGATGTCTGCATTCATTACCGTGGACAACCGATGCGCAATGATGATCGTTGTTCGTCCCGAACGCTTGTCATCCAGCAATTGCTGCACTTTCCTTTCCGTCTCCATATCAAGGGCGGATGTGGCTTCATCCAGGATGAGGATATCGGGATCTCTCAGCATCGCTCTGGCCAAGGCAAGACGCTGACGCTGGCCTCCGGAGAGCTGAATGCCCCGTTCCCCTATGGTTTCATCCAGCTTGTTCGGCAGCTTCATGACCGTATCAAGAAGCTGCGCGTCCTGAAGCGCGCCGATAAGGTGCTCATCCGTGTCTTCCCGGCCAAACAGCACGTTCTGCCTGATCGTATCGGCGAGCAGGTAGGGCTCCTGGAATACGATCGCAATCCTGCTCATCCAGTCTTGGCGCCGAATATCGGTAAGTGGAACGCCGTTCACCAGGATTTCACCTTCGCTTGGATTGTAAAACCGGGTGAGCAGTTGGGCCACGGTCGATTTGCCGCCGCCGCTTGCTCCGACGAACGCGATTTTCTTTCCGACAGGAAGGACGGCGGTAAGGCCGTTAAGTATATTTGTGTCCTCATAAGCGAAGCTGACGTTCCGGAATTGGATGGATTGAACCTCGCCGTTCAGTGGTTCCGTCCCGTTATCGATTTGCGGCATATTATTGAAAGCTTCAATGCGGTCGATTAGAGCGAATCGCGCGATCATCATCATGACGTAATCGAACAGCCAATGGATTTTATCCATGACCTGCAGTACCAATTGAAGGATGACCACGAAGGTGCCGAGGCTCAGTTTGCCCTCCATCAGCTGATAGCCGCCTACGGCTACAACCGCAACGGGAACCCCCCAGCGCAAAGGCGTGCTGAACAGCATCTGAAGGTTGACCGTCCGGCCTTCCTGCAGGATCGCGTCATAGTATTTTTGAAACAAGGCTTGATAACGGTTGGCCTCCCATTCCGTCTTGTGAAACGCTACGACTTCCCGTGTCGAGGAGATCCCTTCCTCCAGATGAACCGTCAGCTCCGTCCGTTTTTCCAGCACGACGGCTGCCGCTCTCTTAATCCTTTTCGCAAAGAAACAGGCATTTGCAATATACAGCAAGCATACGGCCAAGACACACAGCATGACCCAGATGCTCGAATAGCCGACAATCGCAAGCATGATTAGCGCTTCAAACGCACTCCTGATCCCTGTGGGCGTAAGATAACTGACCAGAGAACCCGTATCCAGCACATCGCTGTTCAGGTTTTGGACAAATCTGCCTGATCTCTCCTTTTGGAAAATGGATAATGGAAAGCGGAACAACCGGCTGAACATGTCCTTTGTCATGATTTTGGTAATAATATATTCGTTTCGGACAAAAGTGTAGGGCGTGGCGACGAACAAGACAGCATGACAGATGAAAATGAAGGCAAACACGCTAAGCAGAACGGGCAAAAGCTCGAACTTTTGTTGAATGAACAGGTCGTCGATTATGTATTTTTGCACGTAGATGGAAGCGACGCCGAAGAAACTTTCCAGAATAAGCAGCACGATGGCCAGCTGGAAGCCGGCTCTGATCATCATAAGATGATTCCATATCCATTTAATATATTTCATTGCGCATCCTCCGAATCACCGGAAATAGCGGTTGCTTGACCCTGTCCCTGAGCCAAATTATAGAAGACCCCTTCCTGAGCCATTAATTCTTCGTAGGTACCGATCTCTGCGATTGTCCCCTCATCCATGACCACAATCCGGTCAAAATCCTTTATGGTCGATAATCGGTGTGCGACGGCGATCATCGTACGGCCTTGAAACAGACGATCCAGCGCCGTCTTCACCTCTCCCTCCGACACGTTGTCCAGCGCCGAGGTTGCTTCATCCAGCAGGACGATTCTCGGATCTGAAATGAGCATGCGTGCAATCGCGATTCTTTGCTTCTGTCCGCCCGACAGCTTCATGCCGCGGTCGCCGACCAAAGTGTCATAGCCCTGCGGAAGTTGAAGGATGAATTCATGCGCAAAGGCATCTTTCGCGGCCTGCTCTACCTCTTCGTCCGAAGCTTCCGGCCGCCCAAAGCGAATATTCTCCTTGACCGAGAAGCCGAACAGATACGATTCCTGAAAGACATAACCAATACTTCCTCTTAAATCTTGAAAAGATAGCCGGGTGATGGGCACACCATCCAGCTCGATGGATCCTTCCTGGGGATCGTAAAAACGGTTGATCAGCTTCAATAAGGTCGATTTGCCGTTACCGCTTGTGCCTACAAAGGCCAACCGCTCTCCGGGCCGGATGTCGAGCGTGAAGTCCTTGATGACCGCCGGGCGATTCGGGTAAGCGAAACCAACCCCTTTGAATGTGATTTGACCGGTTATTGTTCCCAAGGGAATCGGATGTTCCGGTTCCTCCACAAGAGGTTTCAGCAACATGAGCCTGCGGATCGGATTGGCCTGCTCCAGCATCATGCCTTGCTGCGCGAGATTGCCGATCAGCATAGATAATTTGAACATAACCACAGAGTAAATGAGGAAGAAGGAAAGGAAAGCGCCTACAGTTAACGTCTGATTACGGATAAACCAATATCCGAATACGAACAGCGCGACCGCGCCGGCGTCGAAGAACACCCTACGGATGCTCCAGCGGGTATGTATGAAGAACACCCATTTCAAGGTAGTGTCCGTGACGGTCTGATACAGCCGGAGTCCTCGCTGCATATCCCAATGCTCTGCGGAAAAAGCTCGAAAGTCGCGGATGCCTGACACCGATTCATGGATTTTGCGGTTATAATCCATCCGCTGTTCATTCATGCGTTCATTCCATTGACCTGTCTTTCGATCAAGGATCGGCCCTATAGCATAGTAGATTAAGAAGAACGGGACGGCAACCAATGTCAGCTTGAGACTGCCCGACACCATGACGGAAACGGCCAGAATAACGAACAGGGCAAGCTCCAGCATATCGGGAAAAAAGCTGGTGTACAGCTCCTGCACCGCGTGCACCTGATTGTTCATCAAAGAGAGCGTTTCGCCTACAGGACGCTGTTCATAGTAGGAAAAGCCAAGCTTCCGCAGCTTCTGAAGTACGGAGAACTGCAGATCACGCGCGGATTTGCTTCCGACCGTTCTTTGAAGCAGATTACGAAGAAGAGAAGCGGAGACGGAGAGCGCTACGATTCCAATTAGCAGGAGAAGCATCCTTGTAAAAGCGCCTTGGTCCTTAGCCGGAATGATGTTGTCGACCAAATGCTCAATCATCTTTGGAATAACCAACTCTCCCGCAGCGGCAATCAGTCCGCACAGCACGATCACCGTAAGTTGGCCCGCGTAAGGCCGAAGATAGGATACGACCCACAGATAAAGCCTGAAACGGCGCTCTTGCGGATATTCTGCCTGATTTACGGTCACAGCTTCAGAAACTTGGCTCAAGCTTAAACACTCCTTATTCATAAAAATATTTCCAAATTTGGTTACGCATACTTGAGTTCAATTACACAATATACAATAGATTTTTTGTTTACAACTACTTTTATCGGTTGTTTTGTTTCGATTTCATCGGATCAAGGCAGATACGGAATTTATGGCGCCTCCTTAGCCGGTCTAAATATGAAAAAAGACAATCTCCTCTAATCGGAGGATTGTCTTTAACTTTTGAGAATATGTTCATTAGGAGCAATTCATACGATGAGACAGAAAGGCTTCCTGATAGGCGGCCAATTCCAACTCGGTAAACAATGAAGCGTTGTCTGGGGCATTGTGCCGCCCTGACGGATCTGCCTGATTGTTGAAGGGGAAAAGCTGAACCTGTTTTACACCTATACGCTGAAGCAGTCTGGCAAATCCTTCTGCGTCTTCCGGACGGTCGTTTAATCCGGATATTAGGGTAAGCCGAACCTCAACCTCGCTTGGACCGGAGAGAGAGTTCCGCAAATTTTCAATAATCAGATCATTGTATACGCCGGTTATTTTTCTGTGCGCTTCACGTTCATAGTGTTTTAGATAGAATATCAGATGATCGATTAGAGGAAGCAGTTTGGCAAACTGAGCCTCTGGCACATATCCGGTAGTTTCAACGGTCGTATGTACTCCCAGGTCTTTCAAGTGTGACAGCAGTTCATGGAGAAAGGTGTGCTGCATCATGGCTTCTCCGCCGGTCAACGTGACCCCGGACACTGTCCTTCTGACTGGATCATGATTATCGAGGCATAACTCCAATACCTCCTGAACGGAATAGATCCGTCCGTCCTCGTAGTGCTTGGCTCTGATCGGGTCCCACAACAGTCTGACTCCGGGGTTGCGGAACTCCGGATTGGGGCACCAATTGCAGTAGAGAGGGCAGCCCTTTAAGTAGATGATCGTTTGAGTACAAGAACCGTCCTGGGTGCTCTGTTTCTGTATATCACTGATGCAAGCGCTTACGTTTCTTGTTATCACTGAAAAACTCCTCCTTAATAATAGTGACAAGTGGGGGCTACAAGTGATCACAAATATCCCTGGACAACCCAATCTGCCGCACATGTCCGTTATTTAACCCAAATCCAGCGGACAAAACCCGGATAAAATGAAAATAATGTGAAATAAACAAAATAACTCAGTCGTCATTCCATGAGGGAAATAGTTTGTACGAATACTAATACAATATATATTCACGAGGCTGTGAAATACGCATGTTGTCGCTGAAATGTTTGGCAGATTGATATTCATTAGTGTAATGTCATTTGAGTTTCGTGATATATGGAAAATGGGGAAATAGACGCCAAAACGCCGTTTCCGAAAGTATCACCTTCCAATATTATTATTTTATATTTTCAAAACAGGAGGGTGATAGAAAATGGCTGTAAGTCCACTTTGTAATCGGTTCGCGGAGATTTTTGGCGCAGAAGCTCAAGTCGTTAATGGGGTATGTGTAGCAACTAAGTTACGTACCAATATTAAGGTGAAAATATTAGGGAGACGTTCCAAGGGCTTATTTACCCTGCCGTTCGGCATTTCTTTCGAGAGTGTTGGTAAAGATGGTAGAGCATTATGTCTTGGGGAATCTGTTATTCTTACTCGGGAAATTAACCCGTTTATCTCCAGGCTCCGTAAAGCCGGTATTAAAGTAACAGCTCTTCATAACCACTGGTTATTTACAAACCCAAACATTTGGTACATCCATTGGGAAGCCATTCAACAGCCGCTGGTATTCGCCAGAAATGTGCGGAACGCGTCGAGCGTGCTGACGAACCAACCTGTAGGTCCATTTTTGTGTAAGTCTTCTGGAAAAAAAAGAAAATAATTAATATACAACCAATCATCCGGAAAGCGTTGGGGCTGTCCTTAAGTAGTATTTTTACTACTCAGTGACAGCCCCTATTTTTGTCCGATAAGGGTGCCGAAAGGGACGCCGAGAATGTTAGCGATTGTAAGTCCTGCAAACATCATGGAAATTGCGCTTGATTGTTTTTCGCGGGGACATATAGTAACCAACAGACCGCCGATGGCGACGCCCAGCGCATATCCGGTAATCAGCATGGCTTTCTGGATTAAATTGGTTTGGTAGGTTATCCTGTTATGGAGGAGGGAGATAAATCATGGAGCTTCATTTAGAAGGAAAAACAGCGCTTGTCACCGGTTCGACGGAAGGAATCGGCAGAGCCATCGCCGAGGCATTGTCCAAGGAAGGCGTTTCTGTACTGATCAACGGACGTAATGCGGACAAGGTGTCCAAAGTTGTACAAGAAATAAAGGAATTGTATCCTAATGCAAATCCGCAGCCTGCCGCTGCAGATCTGGGGACGGAAAACGGCTGTCAGGAGCTGATTAATCGGGGATTTGACATTGATATCCTCGTCAACAACTTAGGGATTTTTAGGCCGGCGGAATATTTCGAAATTCCGGACGAAGAATGGTTCAAGTTTTTTGAAGTGAATATTATGAGCGGAGTCCGGCTGACACGGCACTACCTTCAGCAAATGCTGAAAAAAGATGAAGGAAGAGTAATCTTTATCGCCAGCGAAGCCGCCATTATGCCTTCTCAGGAAATGGCTCATTATAGCGCGACCAAAACGATGCAGCTGTCTCTCTCCCGGAGCTTGGCCGAACTGACCACAGGCACCCGTGTAACCGTGAATACCGTTATGCCGGGTTCAACGCTTACCGAAGGAGTGGAGAGCATGCTCAATTCCTTATACCCGAATGAAGATCTTGGCATAGAAGAGGCAGAAGCCAAATTTATGAAGGAAAATCGGCCGACGTCCATTATTCAACGTCTCATCAAGCCCGAAGAAATCGCCAATTTCGTCACCTTCCTGAGCAGTCCCTTGTCTTCGGCAATCAACGGCGCGGCCTTGCGGATAGACGGAGGTTTGGTGAGAAGCGTTTTTTGATATCAAGTTATACAACGGAACAGAAAGGATGAAGACAAGGTGGAATTTGTACAGGTATCCGATACCGGGCTTCAAGCCTCCCGAATTGGTCTGGGCACTTGGGCCATCGGCGGCTGGATGTGGGGCGGAAGCGATGATGCGGAGTCGATTCGTACCATTCACGCCGCATTGGATCGTGGAATTAATGTAATCGATACGGCGCCCGTGTACGGTTTCGGTCATTCTGAGGAAGTTGTTGGACAAGCGGTTCAATCTTATGGGAAACGGGATCAAATTCTGATCGCGACCAAAGCGGCGTTGGAATGGGTTGATGGCAACGTCCAACGCAACGCGACAAAACAGCGCATCCTGAAAGAAGTAGACGATTCGCTTCAACGTTTGAAGACCGACTATATTGACATTTATCAAATCCATTGGCCGGACCCGTTAGTCCCAGTAGAAGAAACGGCGGAAACGATGCGGCAATTATTGGAGCAGGGGAAAGTTCGCGCGATTGGCGTTAGTAATTTCACAACCGCCCAGATGGACGAATTCCGCAAAATCGCGCCTTTGCATACGGACCAGCCTCCGTACAATCTGTTTGAGCGCGAGATTGAAAAGGACGTACTGCCTTATTGCGCGGAGAATCAAATCACGACATTGCTGTATGGCAGCCTATGCCGCGGATTGTTAAGCGGACGCATGAAGACTGATGCGGAATTTACGGGCGATGATCTGCGCAAGGTCGATCCGAAGTTCCAAGCCCCGCGTTTCGGGCAATATCTCAATGCTGTGCAGAAGCTTGATCAGTTTGCTCAGGAAAATTACGGCAAACGTGTAATTCATCTGGCGGTTCGCTGGATTCTGGCTCAACCCGGCGCCGGCATCGCGCTTTGGGGCGCGCGCAAACCCGAGCAGTTGACCCCGGTGGATGAAGTGATGGGCTGGTCGCTGGATCAAAACGCTTTGAAAGAAATTGATCGTATTATTGAAGAAACAGTGAAGGAGCCGGTCGGTCCTGAATTTATGGCGCCTCCCAGCCGGTCTAATAAGTAGGTGTAAGGAAATTTCCTCTTTTTAAGGAGGATTGTTGTGTGCTTAAAGACGCATCACCTGACACGGCAGCATCGAAACGGTGCTGCCGTGTTTTTTCATATGGACAGGGTTCTCGTTGTTCCCAAAGGGCAAAAGCGGCATGTAAGCTTGTTTAATTCATTAAGTTCTTGTGTAATCAAGCTTTGATGAGACTAAATGTGATCATGCATAACGTTATGGATTGTTTTTTATGCGCGTGAACAAAAACAAAGATTTTAGATTGATTATTAAAATGAAATGATATTAAAATACACATCATCAGTCATATTAAATGACATGCTAAAATTAATCACAATAAATATAATAATAATGAAGTGAGGTGGAGCGGTCATGTCAGAAAATAATAAGAAACCGATGGACGAACTCGAACTTCCCCGTGATTGCACGTTCTCGCCTGAGGATTGGCGTGTGTTGTCCCAATATTGGTACCCGGTTGCCATTGCGGATGAGGTGCAGGATAAACCGGTTGCCGTGAAGCTTTTGGATGTGAAGCTTGTATGTTACCGCAGTAATGGGAAGGTTGTTATTGCCCGTGACCTCTGCTTTCACCGGGGGGCGCCTTTAAGCATGGGCTGGGTTGAGAATGGGGAAATTGTATGTCCGTATCACGGCTTTCGTTATAACTGTGAGGGCAAATGCACGGCCGTTCCGGCGCACCCAAGCGCCAAAATCTCTCCCAAATTGAAACTGATTGTCTATCCCGCGGTTGAACGCTACGGTTTGGTATGGACCTGCCTGTCGTCTGCACCGGAGCAAATCCCGTCCTTCCCTGGATGGGACGATCCCGATTACCTGAATATTCTTCCTCCGAGCTTTGATATTGCGGGTTCCGCCGGACGCCAGATGGAAGGATTTCTGGATGTGTCGCATTTTGCTTATGTGCACACCGAAACGTTTGGTGACCGCAATAACACTGAAGTTCCTCAATATAAAGTGAAACGCGAGGGAGACGAACTGGTGGCCGAATATTGGAGTACGGTCAGCAATTACGGAAAAGGTCAGGATAATCCCGCCCCGGAGGGCTTTCAGTGGCTTCGTGAATTCCGTGTATTCCCGCCGTTCGCGGCTTCGCTTACCGTATACTTTCCGGACGAGGGAAGGCTGAAGATTTTAAACTGTGCCTCGCCGGTATCTGCACGCTACACCCGACTGTTCTGCCCGATCTCAAGAAACTTTGATAAAGATGCTCCGGTTGAGGATACCATAAAGTTTAACTTGCAGGTGTTCCAGGAAGACCGGGAGATGGTGGAGGCGCAAACGCCAGAGGATTTGCCGCTTGATTTGCAAGCCGAAGCCCACATTCCGGCGGACCGTACGTCCATTGCTTACAGACAGCTCCTTAGTGAAATTGGGCTCGGGAGACCCTACACTTCATAAGCCTAGTGAGGAGTGTTTTTTGATTAATCCAATACTAATTAACCGTCACAGAACAGACACAGGATTGATCGGAAGGGTCAGGCCAATTTTGCAAAAAAATGAATGAATGAGTCTGCCAGATTAGTGTTTGTGCGCAATTAAACAGCATCGGCTCTTCGGAAAATCAGTGATTTATGTAGAGATTTATGTTAAGTAAAGTTACTTGATTACGTTAATTTTAATGAAAAAACATTGTTAATTCCATTTTACTCTTAAATAATATAAATTAAGTCACATCCATACACGAAATCTCGCTTTTATAATATGACTTATCATTTATAAATAGAGGAGTGGGATTAATGAGTAAATATGTACTGGTTAAAAAGGATTCTTGTATCGCTTGCGGAAGCTGCGGCTCCGCGGCTCCGGAAATTTTCGATTTCGATGATGACGGTTTGGCGGAAGTGATTTTCGAGGGCGATAACAATAAGGGCGTTACGCTCATCTCGAGCGACCTGCTGGAAGAACTGTCTGATGCCGTTGACAGCTGTCCGACGAGCTGTATCAAGACAGCAGCCGCTCCGTTTGCATAAGCTGTTTTTTAGCATCGATCTTTACACCAAATCCTTCTTGGGTTGTTTGTTCCGCTTGGAGCGGACAACCCGAGGGGGATTTTTTGGTTTGCGGCGGCATATTTACTTTTCGGTCCGCATTTTGCGGTTGTCCCCAGTTTAATAAACCGCATGATTCAAGCCTCTATTTTTATGTGCTTCAACTATTCTGCCCGGACAAAATGCACTTTTCGGTTGCTTACTGTGCCCTTTAGGGTACATGAACGATCCGGAAAGTGCTTTTTTTCGATAAAATTCGAGCGCTTTCATTGACAACTTGTATATACAGGATTAGTATAGGGGTAAGAAAAAAATCCTGTATATACAGGTTGGTATGAGGATTCGCAGATTGTCTGCACCATTTTACGAAAACGCTACAATGAAGTGTTATAGGAAGTTTTCTAGGAAATTATATATTCAGCGGGAGGGATCAGGCCGTGAATGAAGTAAAAAAGCAGGAGTGGTGGCGGCGCTCCACGGTTTATCAGGTATACCCGAAAAGCTTCAAGGATACGACAGGCAGCGGACAGGGTGATATCCGGGGGCTGCTCGAAAAGTTGGATTATTTGCAGGATCTTGGCATCGACATTATTTGGCTGCAGCCGGTTTATGTGTCGCCGCAGAATGATAACGGTTACGACGTAGCCGATTATTGCGAAATCGATCCGCAGTTCGGCACGATGGAGGATTTCGACGAGCTCGCGGCCGAGGCCCGGCGCAGAGGCATGCGCCTGATGCTGGACATCGTTGTCAATCATTCCTCGACGGAGCATAGATGGTTTCAAGAGGCCAAGAAATCCAAGGACAATCCGTTTCGTGATTATTATATCTGGAAAGATCCGAAGCCGGATGGAAGCGCTCCTAACAACTGGCAGTCCAAATTCGGCGGTTCCGCTTGGCAGTACGATGAGGGGACCGGGCAATATTTTCTTACGTTGTTCGACAAGACGCAGGCTGACCTGAACTGGGAAAATCCGAAGGTCAGGGAAGAAGTCTACCAGCTTATGAACTTCTGGGCGAACAAGGGAGTCAGCGGTTTCCGGATGGACGTTATCAACCTGATCTCCAAGGACCAGCGCTTTCCGGAAGACGACGGCAGCGTTCCTCCCGGAGACGGAAGGAAATACTACACGGACGGACCGAGGGTTCACGAGTATCTCAAGGAAATGAACCGGAGAGTATTCGGTCCCGATACCGTGACAGTTGGCGAAATGTCTTCGACGACGATGGAGCACTGTATCCGGTATTCCAATCCGAAGGAACAGGAGTTCTCGATGACCTTCAATTTCCACCACCTCAAGGTCGATTATCCGGGCGGTCGAAAATGGGAGCTGATGCCTTATGATTTCGAGCAGCTGAAAGCGCTGCTTTCGCATTGGCAGATCGGCATGCAGCAAGGGGGCGGCTGGAATGCCCTGTTCCTGAACAACCACGATCAGCCGCGGGCATTGTCCCGATTCGCCGATGATGGCGAGTACCGGACGGAATGCGCCAAAATGCTGGCGACGACGCTGCACGGTCTTCAGGGAACGCCTTACGTGTTCCAAGGGGAAGAAATCGGCATGCCGAATCCGCACTGGAACGATATCGGAGAGCTGCGGGATATTGAATCCCGGAACATGTACGTCATTTTGCAGGAGCAGGGAAAGACCCCGGAAGAGGCGCTGGATATTATCCGCGAACGGTCCCGTGACAATTCACGCACACCGATGCAATGGGATGACGGTCCGCAGGCGGGCTTTACAACCGGAACGCCTTGGATCAAGGTGGACGAACGCTATCGCGAGATTAACGTCAAGAACCAGCTTAACGACCCGGATTCCGTATACAGCCATTATAAGAAGCTGATTGCGCTGCGCAAGGAAATCGACGTCCTGACCGACGGGCGGTATGAGCGTCTGGACGAAGGACATCCGCAGGTGTTCGCTTATGCGCGGATCAGCGATGGGGAGACCGTGGCGGTCGTTTCCAATTTCAGTGACAGCGAGGCGGTCTTCGAGTTCCCGGAAGCATTTGCAGCGAAGCTTTTGGAGGGCGGATCGTCAGAGCTGCTGGCCGGCAATACGAAGGAGGCTCCGGAGCTGAAAGCGCGGATTGAGCTATCCCCTTATGCCTCCTATATGTGGATTATCCGATAGATCTCATAATATTCCGATATGGTATAGATTAGAAGGGAGCGAGAACCAATGGCTGTAGATAGAGCAAATGTGGAGAAGATCGTCCAGGCTGTCGGCGGAGCGGACAACATCGAGGCCGCAACGCATTGTGTCACGAGATTGAGGTTTGCCCTGGTTGACGAAAAGAAGGTCGATCAGAAGCTGCTGGAGCAGAATGATTTGGTGAAGGGGCATTTCTCTTCCCAGGGGCAATTTCAGGTCGTAATCGGCCCCGGTCTTGTGGACAAGGTATATAATGAAATGATCGCCATCACCGGGGGGCAGCGTTCCTCCAAGGATGACGTAAAGAAGGTTGCCGGTAAAAAACAAAACCCGCTTCAGCAGGCGATCAAGACGCTGGCGGATATCTTTATTCCGATTTTGCCTGCCATCGTCACCGCAGGTTTGCTGCTCGGCATCAATAATATTTTGACGGGCCCCGGCATCTTCTTCGAAGGCCGGTCCCTGGTGCAGGAATACCCGGCATGGACGGACTTCGCCGGCATTATCAACCTGATCGCCAATACCGCGTTCACCTTCCTGCCGGCGCTTATCGGCTGGTCCGCCGCGACCCGGTTCGGCGGCAGTCCGCTGCTTGGGATTGTACTCGGCCTGATCCTGGTCCACCCGGATCTATTGAATGCATGGGCCTACGCCCAGGCCTCGCAGGAAGGCAAGATTCCGCATTGGAATCTGTTCGGCTGGCAGTTGGAGAAAATAGGCTACCAAGGTCAGGTGCTTCCGGTCCTCGTATCGGCTTACCTGCTTGCCCGGATTGAGAGATTCCTGAACAAGAAGGTGCATGACTCCATCAAGCTGCTCGTCGTCGCTCCGGTGGCGCTGCTGGTAACGGGGTTCCTGGCTTTTACAATCATCGGGCCGGTCACCTTTGCAATTGGAAACGCGATCACGAACGGGCTGGTGCATGTGTTCAATACGCTTCCTGCAGTTGGCGGCTTGCTGTACGGCGGAATTTACGCGCTGCTGGTCGTGACCGGGATGCACCATACGTTCCTGGCTGTTGACGTGCAGCTTATCGGCAATACGGGAGGGACCTTCCTGTGGCCGATGCTGGCGCTCTCCAATATCGCCCAGGGCTCGGCTGCGCTCGCCATGCTGTTTGTATTCCGCGAGCAGAAGTCCAAGGGCCTTGCTGTCACTTCCTCCGTCTCGGCATTTCTCGGCGTTACCGAGCCTGCTATTTTCGGGGTCAATATCCGCTATAAATATCCGTTCATCTTCGGCATGATCGGTTCCGCGTTAGGCGGACTGGTGCTAACGATCAATCACGTTCTGGCATCGTCTATCGGTGTCGGCGGCATTCCCGGCTTTCTGTCCATTTTTCCGAACCAGTGGGGCGTCTTCTTCGTCGGCATGGCCATCGTGCTTGTCGTTCCGTTCCTGCTGACAGCGGCTTATGGCAAAGTAGCCTCCCGCAAGGCTGGGGGAGCTAATGCTGACAATGGATCAACGTCAGGGGAAATCTCCTCCGAGACTGCTGGGGTAGCCGAAACAGAAGCCGTATCCCTGTCGGCTCCGGCTGTCTCGGCAGGGGAAGCTGTCAATGTGTTGGATATTCTCGCTCCGCTTGCAGGCCGGGTCGTTCCGCTTGAGAATGTGCCCGATCCGGCTTTCGCCGAACGCCAGATGGGACAAGGCATTGCCATCGAGCCTTCGGATGGCCGGGTTGTCGCTCCGTTCGACGCCAAGGTCGTGCATATCATCAAGAGCAAACATGCCATTGTTCTGGAGCATGCCACCGGCGTCCAGATTCTGATTCATGTCGGCATCAACACCGTGTCGCTGAAAGGCGTTCCCTTTACGACGCATGTCGGCATCGACGATGAAGTGAAGGCCGGTCAGCTGCTGATCGAGTTTGACAGGGAGGCCATCCTCCAAGCCAGACTTCCGGTTATTACTCCAATCATTATTCCGGACGGACAGCCCATTGTGGAGCGTGTAACCGAGGAGTCTGCCGGAGAAACGGTTTCCGGACGGGATATCGTGTTGAAGGTTCATTTATCCACTCAGGGTATCTAAACGGCTCTGTACAAAACAAAAGAAGCGCAGTCCTAGGGGCTGTGCTTCTTGTTATCTTCAGGTTATGCTATATACAGGATGGTGATAAACGGTGAGCGCCAATATTTATTGGACCATTTATAACGATTACGCGGAGAAAATCCAAAACGGCGACATACCTGCCGGCGCCAAAATCCCATCGGAGAGCGAGCTGGCCGACAGCTACGGAACTTCAAGGGAAACGGTGCGCAAGGCGCTGGGTCTTCTGTCGCAGAATGGATATATACACAAAGTCAAAGGCAAAGGTTCTTTTGTACTCGATTTGGGTAAGATGAAATTCCCCATTACGGGCCTGATCAGTTTTAAGGAAATGTCTGAGAGATTGGGCCGTAAATCAAGAACGCTTGTCTATAAGACGGAACGGGTTCCAGCGTCCCGGGTCATTTCGGCGCATTTGGATCTTAATGAGGGAACAACGGTGTGGGAAGTGATCCGTTCCCGCGAGATTGAAGGGGAGCGGGTCATTCTCGACAAGGATTATTTTGTACCGGAAAGGGTAGGGACATTGACTCCGGAAATTGCCGCAAGGTCGATTTACGATTATTTGGAGAATACTTTGAATTTATCGATCAGCTACGCCAAAAAAGAAATATCAGTCGAGCCGGCAACGCCCGAAGACCGGGCCCTGCTCGACCTGAATAATCTTTCCCATGTCGTGGTCGTACGCAATTATGTGTATCTGGAGGATACGACGCTGTTTCAGTATACGGAGTCGAGGCACAGACTGGATAAATTCCGGTTTGTCGACTTTGCCCGCAGGGCGCATTAAGTGACTTTTTTCCCAAACTGTTTATCGTATAAGTCCTTGTAAACCCCGCTCTTCTCCAAAAGCTGCTCATGCTTTCCTTCCTCAACAACCTTGCCTTCCTTGACGACAAGGATGTTGTCCGCCGACATAATCGTGGACAGGCGGTGGGCGATGACGATGCTGGTCTTGTTCTTCAACAGAACCGCCATCGCCTGCTGCACATAAAATTCCGAGACGGTGTCAAGGGAAGACGTTGCTTCGTCCATAATGATGATCGACGGGTTCTTCAGCAGAACCCTTGCGATGGAGAGGCGCTGTCTCTCTCCGCCCGAGAGCTTGATCCCCCGATTGCCCACAACCGTGTCGTAGCCATCCGGAAGTTCCTTGATGAAATCGTGAATGTAAGCCGCTTGGCAAGCCTGCAATATCTCTTCATCGGTCGCTTCTTCGTTCGCATACAGGAGATTCTCGCGGATCGTTCCGTTAAACAGGTAAGTGTCCTGCGTGACCAGCCCGATGCCGGACCGCAAGGACTTCAAAGTTATCGAAGCGATGTCCGCTCCGCCAATCCGGATGCTGCCCGAATCGGCATTATACAGCCGGGGGATGAGGTTCGTAATCGTTGTTTTTCCCGCTCCGCTCGGACCGACGAGGGCGGTCATTGTGCCCGGTTCGGCCTTGAAGGAAATATTCCGCAGCGCCGGCTTATCCAGCTGATAGGCAAAGCTGACGTTCCGGAATTCGATGCCGCTTCCTGCTCCGTTCAAGGAGAGGGCCCCGGGAGCGTCGGCGATCTGCGGCTCCATGTCGAAGTAATCGAAGATGCGCTCGAACAGGGCGACCGACCGTTTGATGTCCACGTACAAATTCGTAAGCTGCCCCACCGGAGCGTACAGTCTGCCGAGCAGCGCAACAAAGGCGATAATGGCTCCGACGGTAATCTCTCCTTGGATGAACAGATAGCCACCGTACAGGTAAATCAGCATGGGGCCGATGGACGCGAATGTGTTCACCAGCATCATAAACCAGCGGCCGGCCATGGATTCCCTGATTTGCAGATGTGTCGTTTCCGCGCTGACGGTTTTGAAGCGGTCCCGTTCCCGGTCCTCCTGAGTAAACAGCTTCATCAGCATATAGCCGCTAAGGCTGAGCGTTTCTTGGATAATATGGTTTTGCTCGGAGATTTTCTCCTGCGTTTGTTTCGCCAGCTTCCAGCGGACGCTGCCCATCTTGCGGGTAGGCGCGACAAACAAGGGGACAACGAACACGCTGACCAAGGCCAGCTTCCAGTTCATCCAAAAAAGCGTCCCCGCCGTCGTGACCAGCATCAGCAAATTGCTGGCAAAATTCACGATCGTTCCGCTGAACACTCCTTGAATCCCCGAAATATCGCTGGTCATTCGCGTAATCACCTCGCCCTGCTTTACATTCGAGAAGAACTGCAGCGGCATTCCCTGCAGATGGCGGTACATCTGGTTTTTCATGTCATAGACGATATTTTGCGAAACAAAAGAATTTAAATAGCTCTGGAGTACCCCCAGCAAACCGGAAGCGATGGTCGCGGCCAGTGAGCCCACAACCAGAAAGACGAGCAGCCGTAAATCCTTGCCCGGAAGCGCATGGTCGACGATTTGCTGAACGAGCAGTGGCGGCAGCAATCCAAGCACAGAGGTCGCAAGCAGAATCGCCAGCACGACAAGCGTCTGTTTCCAATAGGGCAGAAAATAGCGAGAAATCCGCAGCAGCATGTCTTTGGAAAGGTCGGGGTTCTCCAGCGAGTCGTCGAATTTCATTCTTCCCATGGTATGTCCGCTAAATCTTGACATATCAAATCACCAACTTTTTTATATAGTTACAGCTTATCCAGCAGCCGTTGATGCATATCCAGCAGGCTCCCGATCTCTTCCGCCGAGAACTGCCGTAATGCTTGGTCAAGCGCCAGGCGCGATTGATCTTCCCGGTCGTACCGTTCGCACAGCTCTTCACCGGTCGAAGTCGGGCGGAGCAGCGTTTCCCTGCGATCCTGCGGAGAGGTTTCACGCACGGCAAGCTCTTTTTCAACGAGGGCGTCAATATGCAGGCTGACTCTGCTCTTGGGCACCCGGAGCCGCTCGGTCACTTCCTTCTGGGTAAGCCCGGGAACCTTTCGGATCAACCGCAGAATATCGAGCTGATGGACCGTCAGACCGACTTCGGCGGCGCTTTGGTGGGCGAGCCTTTTGAGCTGCCTGGCAACGGAAAAAAAGGAATGATAAACCTCGGCGGTATGACGATTATCGTACATTTTAAACGCTCCTCATTAGTTATCGTAGTAAACAGTTTACAATAAAAACTAAGTGAATGCAAAATGCAGTCTATTACAATTTTGACATAGAAGAGAGAACGCCTTTCTGTATAATGGGAGCATCTGGATGGAATTTTGCGTATAGGAGGAACGACTCTTGGATACCCGGCATGCTTTGGATCAACTCGTACAATTATTCAAAGAGGAAATGACGGATAATCTGGCCGGTATTTATTTGCATGGTTCACTTGCCATGGGATGCTTTAACCCCGCCGAGAGCGATATCGATCTGCTGGTAGTCGCTTATGAGAAACTGTCTGTGGAAACGAACAAGCGGATTGCCAAAAGGCTGCTTGCGCTTCACGATGAGCTTCCGAATCGGCGCGGCATAGAGCTGAGCATTATTCTGGAGTCCTGTCTAACTGATTTTGTCTATCCGACGCCTTTTGAGTTTCACTACTCCGACTATCACCGGGAAAAATACCGTACGGACGAAAATTATATTTGCGGAGGGTTTGAGGATGCGGACCTCGCGGCGCATTTCACCGTTACTTATCACCGGGGGGTTGCCCTATACGGAAAGCCGGTCAGGGAGGCCTTTGCTCCGGTCGGCAGGCAGTACTATCTTGATTCCATTCTTTCCGATATCGAGGGCGCGCCTCACAATATTGTCCATTCTCCGGTCTACTATACGCTGAACCTCTGCCGGGTTCTATTCTTTCTGCAAGAGGGTATCGTTGCTTCCAAAAAAGAAGGCGGGGAGTGGGGAGCACTAAATCTGCCTTTACAATATCGCGATACCGTCCGGCTGGCCCTAAGCGAATACGCGGGAAACCCGTCGGCTGCGAAGCCGGAGCCAGAAGCATTGACGGATTTTGCCCAATATATGATGAATGCAATCGGCCGATTGACCGGGCATGAGTGTTAGTCCCCTCATATTTTCTACATATTTAAGGAATACAATGGATTTGAACAAGGCACTACATTCAGCCATCTCAATAAGCGGAGAAGCAACGATTGCCGCAGCTTATTTGCGGAAAAAGGAGGCGAACTTAATGAAGAAGAAATTGTGGATCGGCATTGGCGCTGTCGTACTGACTCTCGGAATCGGGACTGCCGTATATGCTGCAGATGCGGGCGACGCGACGTTTCAACAGATGCTCCCCTTTATGAAAAAAATGCACCCGAGCCTGTCCGACCAGCAGCTAAATGATATGCATAAATCCTGCGGACAGCATAACAGCAGCACGGATACCATGATGAAATCCGGTTCAGGGATGATGAAAAATGCGGGAAGCATGATGAACGGAAATTCGATGATGTAACAATTTCGAATGTGACGGGTAAATGAGGACAATGGCGTGCGAATCGGGAGATTCGCACGCCATTTTTGTTTTGGATAGAATGGCAAGAGCCGGCACGGCCCGCATCGTCGTGGGCAGCTCTAGCGGACACCACAACTCTGGTGCTTGACTCTATTTGAGAAATTTTCTTTCGTACTGCTGCTGAGCAGCACTCAATGCATCCGGGATTGACATAATGTCCAGAGCCGCATTGCGCACTGCCATCCCCAAAATTCTTTCAAATTGGTTTTCATTAAAATCCGTGGTAGAGTCAGGGTGTTTTCTTCGCCATCCCATTTTAAAATGATGCTCTATTCCTCGCAGCCACGGGTACAGCTCTAAAATTTCTTCGTTCTTATAAACCGAGGCACAAGGTGAGAGTCCTCCCAACAATGTAATCAAATTAGCAGTTTCAGTACTGTAGATCCAGTTAAGAAACTCTATACACAGATCAACATTCTTACTTTGTCTTGAGATACCGATGCATCCCCCGCCCAGCAAAGGAGTCTCCCCCGGAGTTGGTGCTGTGCCTACTCGGTTAAGAACGCCTGAAAATCGATTATTGACAATTCGTGAAGCGTGATTGATAAACACAATCGTCATTGCACATTTTCCATGAGCAAATGATTCAAGCGAGTCTCCCCACCAATAACTAATCTGCGGATCTGAATATTTTTTGGTTTCAAGGTATTCCTTCAAAGGAACACTAAATACCGGAGAATGCAGATTAATATCCCCCGATACGTGGTAAACTTCTTCTTCCTTTTCTTTTACCCAAGGTAAAAAATCACATGCTGCCACACTAGCGGAGCCATAGGTCATCGTGGTGCCGAATTTGGTAGGTGAGTTCGGATTAATGCTTTGTGTAAAAAAAGCCGCGATCTTGTTATATTCACTAAAACTGCTTGGAACAGTTAATTGTTCATGAGTCATTTCATAATACATTCTGCGAAGTGTCGTATTCTCAAATAAATCTTTTCTATAAAAAAGCATTTGAATGCTGGGATCAAAGGGCAGCGTATACTGTTCACCAGGTAACGAACAGTACACATTGCGAATTTCAGGTAAAAACGAATTGAGCGCCGTAGACAACTCATCCATCCGAGGGCCAAGCGGAATGCACAGTTCCTTTTCAAAACGTGATAGCCATACCATGTCCATTCTGATCAAATCAAAAGGGAATACCTGCTCAGAAGACAGCATCCCATACAGCTCTTCATACGGCAGGGCAACGATTTTCAATTTTATGCCCGTAGCTTTGTAAAAAAGTGGAGATAATACCGATATAATTTCGCTGGTTGGGCTGACTATGGTTGCAAGCGTGATTTCTTTATCTACGGATAATTTAGGTACAGTGAACTCCAGGTTTCTGAAGCCATTGGCAGAAAGCAATAGACTCTTCCCCATACACTCTCCGTCTAATACATCCATGACCTGGTGGGCCAATTTCCTGTAATCAAGCTCAAAGCGTGGGATATCCCATGTGGAGATTACCTCGGCTGGAGAAAACGAAATGATAGGAGGCAACTCTTTTCCAATAATCTCATGCATTCTCATCAGTTTTACAGCACGTTCCGTATCACTGGTAATAACGACATCAAAAGAGGGCTCATGATTCGCAATTTCAATGGCCCCACTGCCTGAAAGACGGGAATCATAGCTGAAATTGGATATAATAACCCCCTTGGCATCCAAATGAGTTTGTAAAGCTGTAAAAAAAGCCTGCTCTGAAGGCGTGTTCTCGGATTCTGCAAAGTAGGCGACAGATTTGTATCCCCTTGCCAACAGCTTATCTGCGAATACAGACGCGAAAACTGCGTAATCAAAAGTTACTACTGCCTGATTTGGCTGTGGAACAACAAAAGGATGATTCATAAACAGTACATTCGTATTGACCTTGTAAGCCTCTTGTAGTGAATGTAGGCAGCTAAATGTAACAATCAATTCAGGTCGATTGGACATCGCCTTTTGAATACATTCCTGTTCTTTTTCAGGGACGTTTTTTGATAGATGAAGACTTGTGTCGTAGTTTCTCTCTTCTAGCAGCTGAATCAATGTTGTATAGAATTGGTGATAAATTTCCTTCATGAGATCAGGCAAGATAATGGCAACATGCTTCACTGAATCTTTGCGCAGCTTTTGTGCCTGAGCGTTCGTATTGTACCCAAGCTTACGGGCTGCCTCTTCAACTAAACGGATTTTTTCAATGCTGACATTTCCTTTTTGATTGATGACATTAGATACAGTGCCGTGCGATACCCCGGCTAACTTGGCTATATCATGCATGGTGGGCACGTCGAATTCCCCCGCTTCTTTTATAATTTATTGATATCACAAATCATAATTAAAATAAAGAAAGGTTTTGATATATTAATTTGAACGTGTCAATTTATTTTAGATGATTTTCTATTGATATTGAATGTAATAATGAGTAATTAACATATATTTTACATGATTTTAACGAAAAACGAATTGATACGTTCCAATCTACGTGTATAATCTGAATTGTTCCAATTAACCCGGTGGAGGAGATAGCGTGGATATTGTCTTGTCGGAGTCTCAACATACACTTAGAAAGTTGACTGATCAAAATAAGGTGTTAATTATGGCTCACCGTGGTACTGCTGGAGGTAACATTGTCCAGAATACCATCGGAGCATTTGAAAATGCTTTGAAACATGGCGCTGATATCGTGGAAGTAGACGCATCTATGTCTACCGATGGCATTTTCTATGCTTTCCACGATGGTATGGAGCCTGTAGTACTTGGAACCACAACGAATATTCGCACCTTGGACTCCAAGGAGATTGATAGCTTGTGGCTCCGCAATTCAAACTTTGAAATCAAGAAAGAGAGGGTTAACCGCCTCGATGATATTTTGGAATATCTTAAAGGCCGCTGCTTAATAAACATTGATCGCGGTTGGTTGAATTGGGAAGAAATCATCAAGCTTGTCAAACGTCATAACATGAGTGATCAAATCATTTTAAAATCCCATCCAGTTCCTGAGTACTTGAAAGCTTTGGAAGATCAAGCGGCTGAATTTATGTTCATGCCGATTATAACTTCGGCTGAACAGACTGGGTGTTTCGATCAATATAAGATTAACTGGGTTGCCGCAGAATTGGTTTTCGAGGATGTTAACAGTCCTTTAATAGAAGAAGATCTGATCACTCATTTGAAGTACAAAGGGTTACTCCTATGCTGTAATCCGATCACCTTGAACGACTGGATCGTTCTTACAGCGAAAATGGATGATAACCATTCAATTTTGTATGGGCCAGATCCTTATTGGGGGTGGTGCATTAAAAAAGGTTTTGACATTTTGCAGACAGATTGGCCGATGCTGCTCAAATCATATATTAAAAGCTTGTAGATATTCTATTCATTAATAGGAGGCAAATGATGAAAAAAGCGGTTGGTAGGTTGTTTACGGGGCTCTTAGGTTTAATGCTAATTGCTGGCTGTACAAGCGGGAATACTTCGTCAACTAATAGTGCGACAACAACCAATTCGGCGAAGCCAGAGGGCTCGTTAGTTGTTTATACCAACTCTGGCGGGGACGGCCGTGACGTGTGGTTAAAAGAGCAAGCCGCAAACGCTGGTTTTGATATCTCTATCGTAAGTCTGGGTGGGGGGGATTTGGCCAACAGAGCCATAGCTGAAAAAAACAATCAGGTGGCAGATGTTGTTTTTGGTCTCAATCCGATGGAATACGAACGAATGAAGCGTGAGGATCTTCTTCAGCAATATGAACCCGCGTGGAGCAGCGGTGTCGACAAAACACTTGGGGATCCTGAAGGATACTACTATCCCGTTGTGACTCAGCCCTTATTCATGATCTACAACAAAGATCAGTACAGCTCACAGACAGCGCCAAAAGATTGGACTGATCTGGCTACCAATCCTGAATTCAAAGACAAATATACCATCCTAGGTTTAGGCGGCGGTACTTCCAAGGCGATATTGGTAAGCATAATTAGCCGCTATTTGGATGATACCGGTGAGTATGGTGTTTCGGCGGAAGGCTGGGAAATGGTAAAAAACTTCATTCAAAATGGACATGTTCAGGGAGAAGGAGAGGACTTTTTTGGGAATGTGGCTAGCGGAGAACGACCTATAGCCGAAATCTGGGGAAGCGGGTTCCTGCAATTCACCAATGAAACCGGCGCAGACAACGTAGATTATGTTGTCCCGGAAATAGGTGTGCCCTACACGGTTGAACAGACAGCTATATTTAAAAACAGTAAGAACATTGAACTCGCCAAAAAATTTGTGGACTGGTTTGGTTCAGCAGAGTTTCAAGCCAAGTGGTCCAACCAATTTGGAAGCATTCCTGTAAATAAGGATGCGGCTTCACAAGTAAAACCAGAAATTAAGGCTATGCTTGAAAGGGTACATCCCCAGAAGATTGATTGGAAAAATGCATCCGAAAAGATTGAAATGTGGATGGAAAAAATACAACTGGAGTACGTAAAGTAAATTTTGGACTTTTGCCCTCCTTGCAGTCTGGTGACCATGCCAGGCTGCAAGGGTTACAAAGCGGTAAGGAGTACTCGAAAGGAAATTAGTCATGATCTCATTTCAAGATATTCAAATCAAATATGGAGATTATGTAGCCATTGACCGTTTGAACCTTCATATCGAGCCAGGTGAATTTTTTACATTTCTCGGACCCTCTGGATGCGGAAAAACCACGACTTTGCGTGCGCTGGCAGGCTTTATTACACCTTCGGAAGGATCAATCTTCGTAAATGATAATGAAATAACCCACTTGCCGATTGAAAAGCGGAAAGTAGGCATCGTATTTCAAAGCTACGCGTTGTTCCCCACCATGAATGTCTATGAAAATATCGCGTTCGGATTGAAGCTGCAGAAAAAGACGCGTGAAGAGATTGATCGAAAGATAAAGGAAGTGGCCCGAAAAATCGATTTGAATGAAAGTCACTTTACCCGGAATGTGGCGGAGCTTTCTGGCGGTCAACAACAACGGGTAGCCTTGGCACGGGCCATTGTATTGGAGCCGGACATCCTGTGCCTGGACGAGCCTCTTTCCAATCTTGACGCCAAGATGCGTGTCGGCCTGAGAAGTGAACTGAAAAGGCTGCAGCGTGAATTAGGCATTACTACCCTTTACGTTACCCACGACCAGGAAGAGGCTTTAACCCTGTCAGACCGTATAGCTGTCTTTAATAAAGGGAAGATCGAACAAATCGGAACACCTTATGAAATCTACAATCAATCCGCTACAGAATTTGTATGTGACTTTATCGGAGATATGAATCGTCTGGACAAACACATTTTGCAAGAAGTAAATAAGCAAACCGGGAACTCGCTGGATATAAGCAGGGAAGGTTATATACGAATTGAAAGAGTCAGCCTGCAAAAAGCGCCTGATGCTAACGTGGCTTTAAGCGGGAAAATAATTGACAGAGAATATCATGGGATGTATATCAAGTATACCTTTGATGTTAATGGAAGCCATATAAAATGTATTGAGAAAAACGATGGTTATGTCTTTTTCGAAGTAGGAGAAGCTCATAACCTGCATCTGAATTCCCGGGATATTATGCAGTTTTGAAAGTAGGTGAATGTATGAAAAAATCTGCAGCACAGCGTTTGCTTCGTATTGGACCTGGCGGGCTCCTGCTTAGGGCGGGACTGCTTTGGGTTATTTTTGCCTTGCTCATCTATCCGAACTTAAATATGATTACGAGTATTTTTTACCAAGACGGTCATTTCACTGCGGAAATCATCGGGAAGTTGTTCTCCTCTGAAAGGGCGATACGCTCACTTGTCAATAGCTTCATCCTCGCCATCTCCATGGTGGTCACGGTCAACATTGTAGGAATATTACTCGTTCTCTTCACTGAGTACTTGGATATAAAGGGAGCATCCTTTCTTAAACTGGGCTATTTAAGCACGCTGATCTATGGAGGCATTGTACTTAGTACGAGCTACAAATTTGTGTACGGCAGCAACGGCATGGTCACGAATCTGCTGCTGAGGTTTGTTCCTGATATGAACACACAATGGTTTACTGGTTATGGTGCTGTTTTATTTGTGATGACGTTTGCTTGTACTTCAAATCATATCATTTTTCTAACTAACGCTATTCGGGGCATAGATTATCAAACGGTAGAAGCAGCCAAAAACATGGGAGCATCTTCATTAAAGATTTTTATCCGGGTCGTTCTTCCTACCCTTAAGCCTACTTTGTTTGCTGTGACGATCCTGACCTTTATAACGGGATTAGACGCAATGTCTGCTCCTTTGGTTTTAGGCGGACCGAATTTCCAGACTATTAATCCTGTCATTATGACCTTCGCCAAAAGCAGCTACTCTCAGGATATTGCAGCTTTATTGGCCGTTATCCTTGGAATTGCGACTGTATTATTGCTTGCAATCATGAACAAGTTTGAAAAGAACGGAAATTATATTTCTATCTCCAAAGTGAAATCCAAAATACAGAAGCAAAAAATATCAAATCCAACTTTAAACATCATCGTCCATGCGCTGGCCTATTTATTATTTCTAATTTATGTTGTTCCCATCGCACTTGTTATTTTATATTCGTTCTCCAATTCCCAAGCGATTCGTTCCGGCAGTTTGAATTTAAATGACTTGACGATGGATAATTATTTTAATATTTTCACATCCGCAGAAGCATTTCGTCCTTTTACAATCAGTATGATTTATTCCCTGTCAGCGGCCATACTTGTTGTGATTCTTACTTTGATCGCATCTCGTATCGTGCATAAAGATAAAAGTAAAGTTACGATGGTCTATGAATATGGAATGTTGATTCCATGGCTGTTACCCGGGACCCTGATTGCTCTTGGACTCATGACAACCTATGATTCCCCGCAGTTCATCATGTTCAATCATGTATTGATCGGAACAAGCACTATTATGCTTATTGCCTATATCATAATCAAGATTCCTTTTTCCTTGCGGATGATAAAGTCGAGCTTTGCCAGTGTAGACACGTCATTAGAGGAAGCCGCCCGGAGTATGGGAGCCAGTCCCCTCTACACGATGCTTAAGGTTATCCTGCCAGTAATCCTGCCAACATTATTATCAGTTATGACTCTTAATTTTAATAGCCTGCTTTCGGAGTATGATCTTACTGTATTATTATATCACCCCCTAATGCAGCCGCTTGGCCCTGTAATTAAGGCAGCAAGCGACGAATCCGCCTCGATTAATGCGCAGGTAATGCTGTTTGTTTATTCCGTGCTTTTGATGCTGATCTCTTCCTTGGCGTTGTGGCTTGTTTACGGAAAAAAGCTATCCTTCAAAAACCGGAAATATTAAGGAAAAGAGGGGTCTCCCTCTTTTTTTCGCTCAGATATCTTGGGGTAGAATGTGCGGATGATGTTAGTACAGAGGTAGCAATTGATAATCCAGATTCACTTCAACAAGGGAATTAACCCTTTTAGGATGAGATCGAATCCGCTGCTCCCCTTGCCCATGTATATTATAATGAAAGAAATCAATATGCATTTTCATAGGGTAGAAAGAGGCGAGCAGGGATCATGGGCAAGTACCGTACTTATCTTTTTTTAATTTTGGCTAACCTGTTTTGGGCGGGGAATTATGTGTTCGGCAAATATGTGGTGGCGGAGATGACGCCGGTGCAGATGACGTTCTCGCGATGGCTGATCGCGGTGTTTCTGCTGTTTCCAATTGCTCAGTTTGTGGAACGCCCCAAGTGGAAGAGCGTCTGGGCAAAGTGGAGGATTCTGCTGATCATGGCCGTACTGGGCGTGGTCGGATATAATTTTCTGCTGTATGAAGCGCTGAGGTTCACGACCTCCATGAACGCCGCGCTCGTCAATGCGATGAATCCGGCGATGATCGTGCTGTTCTCTTCCTTTTTTCTCCGGGAAAAAATATCGCTTGCCAAAGGTGTTGGCCTGCTGGTGTCGCTGCTCGGCGTGCTGCTTGTGCTGACCAAGGGACAGCTGCAGCTGATTTTTCAGACCGATTACAATCTCGGCGATTTGCTGATGCTGGCCGCGATACTGGTATGGACGCTGTACTCGATTTTTGGACGGAAGATTGGAGGGGTGCCTCCCATCTCGGCTACTGCGGTATCCGCGCTGCTGGGGCTTATTCTGATTCTTCCATTTTTTCTGGCATCCGGCATAAATCTGCCGCTGAGTCACCGGGCAACCTTGGGCATTCTGTATATCGGCATTTTTCCATCCGTGGGATCATTCATTTTCTGGAACGCGTCGATCCGCGAGATCGGGGCCAGCCGGGCGGGGATTTATCTGAATCTGATCACAGTGTTCACGGCCATTCTCAGCATGCTGCTCGGCAATCCGGTCACGCTTGCGCAGGTGCTCGGCGGGCTGCTTGTATTTGCGGGGGTATACATAACCGGGAAAAAAGGCAAAGAGATAAGAAGCTAGCTAAATTGAACTTCGGAATGAATTAGAGGCGGAGCGGCGAAGAGGAAGCTTGGAAGTGAAGGAGCGTCAGCGTTCGCCTTTGTTTTCGGATTTATACCGCAAAGAGCGGTCCTAATCCAGAAAATCCGAAAACAACAGCGACCGGAACTCCAAGCGTTTCTCGCAGTCCGCGACAATCCTCATTTAGAACAAAAGTTCAGTTTATGTAGCGCTTTCCTTGCCCGTTGTGATACACTTAACCTGTATGTCGACATGTATTTTAAGGAGTTAACCTGATGATTGATCCGAAGCTTAACATAGGGTTGGGAGAGCAACTGACCGATATTTTGCGGATGAGGATCGTTGGCGGCCAATTGCAGAATGGGCTGAAGCTGACGGAAACCGCAATAGCAAGCGAGTTTGGATTAAGCCGCGCTCCGGTGCGGGAAGCGTTCCGCAATCTGGAATACGAAGGTCTGCTGGATATTACGAAGCAGGGGGCTGTCGTAAAGGTTCTGACGGAAAAAGAGGTCAATGAATTCTACAATGTCCGCTATATGCTGGAATCTTTTG
Source organism: Paenibacillus rhizophilus (assembly GCF_003854965.1). Classification (GTDB taxonomy): domain Bacteria; phylum Bacillota; class Bacilli; order Paenibacillales; family Paenibacillaceae; genus Paenibacillus_AQ; species Paenibacillus_AQ rhizophilus. The sequence goes on along the minus strand of NZ_RQPI01000006.1, from coordinate 114,863 downwards.
CGCTCAGCCATATTCCGTCCGAAGCGCGGGAGCAAATTATCCGCTTCCTGGAGACTTCCGTCGACAGAATGGAGCTGGCGCTGGGGCATAAGGATGCCGACGAGTTCACGGCCCAGGATATCGCGTTCCACACCAAGGCGTTCGAGGTGATCGACCACAAGTTCATCAAGCTGTTCTGGTCGAACATAGACAAGCTGTGCAGGGCGATTCTGATTGTGGGAACGCGCCGCCAATTTGATAAGGGAGAATTTGAATACAAGCGCCAGGTGGTCGACAAGCACCGCCAGATTGTGGCCGCCCTGAAGGAAGGCAACAATGAGGAGATTCTCGACGCGCTTCGCAACCACTTTCACTATAACAGCTGGATTGATAAAAAAGAGTTCTGATGAAAAAAATTCTGACGTTAACCGCTTCCCCTGAGCCGATTGAGCGCGGGGGATTTCTTTTGTCTATAGTTGTCGACAGAAATACTTGTTGACAATTATGCGCTTTCATTTTAAAATTCGGTTGTAGGCAGTTGTTAAACAGTCACAAGCCTTTGTGAGGAGGAGAAGATGGAGCTGAAATTTACTGCGCCAAGCACGCCGGGACTGCACCCGGTCGTCGGACCCGGGAACAGCCAACTGGAAGTATTGGAGCTGTTCGTGCTGAACTTGCCGTCGGGCGGGGCGCAAACCATTGAACTGGAAGGCAGTGAAGCAAGCCTGGTCTGCATCGAGGGCAAGCTGGTGGCAGTGTCCGCAAGCAGCGAGTACTTGCTGCTGCCGGGGGACGGCCTTTATGTTCCGCGCGGCCAGACGGTCAGGATTGAAGGGTGCTATGAACAATCCAGGCTCGTGATGGCGAAGGCTGAAGCTTGGAGCGACGCGGAGTTTATTTATGCCGATTACGGCGCCGCCTACCGGGAGAAGGAAGTGCACGGAAGGTACAACTACACCCGCGATATCACGAACCTCCTGACCCGCTCCGACCGGGCGAGCCGTATCGTTACAGGCATTACCTCAGGGCAGGATGGAGCCTGGACCAGTTGGCCGCCTCATCACCATTCCGACACGCTGGAGGAAATCTACTTCTATTTCGATATTCCCGCTGATGGCTTCGGCGTTCATGTGGGAATGCTGATGGATGGAACGGAGCAGGCGGAGATTGTCCGTTCGGGCGATGCGGTCATTATTCCCAACGGCTATCATCCCACGGTAGCGTCGCCGGGCGCGCGAATGAAATATATCTTTTTCCTGGGAGCCAAGGGAAGTGAAGAAGATCGCCGGGCCGCGTCAGAGGATCACCCTTTTTACAAGTAACCGTTATTGGATTAAGCGTTGCTGCACAGCGCCTAGTCCGACGGCAAGTATTTGAAAGCGTAATCATTAATCCGAAACCGGCCAAATGAACATATGATATGCCGGCGGAGGACACGGGGAGGGTCAGCTATGTATTTCGGTAGTATTGAAACATTGGAACAAACGAAACGGCAGTATCCGCAGGCTATTGCCAAAGCCCTTCAGTATTTGAAGGACAACCGGGAGCAATTTCTGTCCATGGATGCCGGAGTTTATCCGATTGAGGGACAGCAAATTTACGCTCAGGTCGTCAACCTGGAGACCAAGAAGAAGGAGGATACCCGGCCGGAGGTGCACCGCAAATATATCGATGTGCAATTTTCAGTAGAAGGCAACGAGCGGATCGGGTTTGCGGCGGACACGGGAAACAATGTTGTGGATGAGGATTTGGCGGCGGAGAAGGATATTATTTTTTACAAGCAGGCTGAGAATGAAATGGAGCTTCTGATGCAGCCGGGGCAGTTCGCCGTTTTCTTCCCCGAGGATGTCCATCGTCCGGGCTGTCAGAACGGAGGCGGCGCATCCTTGCGCAAGGTAATTGTAAAGGTCAGCACAGCTGTCTTGTAGCAGGGCGGCGGGGCTGTAACGATAACCCCAATTTAATGGAGAGAGGCGTGAGCGGGCATGATCTTTTCCAACATTGAAACCGGAGAAGCCATCGAGAAAAAGTACACGGAGCCGGTGGTCCGGGCCATCCGGTATTTGCAGGAGCATCAGCATGAGTTTCAGCATATGGCGACGGGCATTTATCCGATTGAAGGAGACGATTTCTTTGTTCAGGTCTTCGATGTCACAACCCGTGAAAAGGAGGAGGCCAGACCGGAAGTGCACCGCAAATATGTTGAACTGCACTACTCGGTAGAGGGGAAGGAACGAATCGGCTTTGCTGTGGATTTGGGCAAGAACGCGGTGACGGAGACGCTGCTTGAGACCAAGGATGCGATCTTTTACGCCCAGATCGACAGGGAGGTAGAGCTGGTGCTGGAACCGGGGGATTACGCGATTTTTTTCCCCGAGGATGTTCACCGGCCCATCTGGGAGCAAGGCGGCAAAGCGGCGATCCGCCGGGTAGTCATTAAGATCAACGAAGCCATTATGTAAGTGTATTCGCTTAAAAACTTCTTATAACAAGGGGTGTCAGTGGGATGAAAAGCGAAACTCAAACAATACCCAACAGCCGTTGGAAACGGATTTTGCCTCCGCTGTTGATTGTGTGCATTATTTCGTTCATGGACCGTGTGAACGTAAGCTTTGCCATATCCGGCGGAATGGACAAAGAGCTTGGCATGACTGCAGGGATGGCCGGCTTCACGGCGGGTATCTTCTTCTTCGGATATTTGTTTCTGCAAATTCCCGGCGGACAGATCGCCGCCAAGAGCAGCGGCAAAAAGTTTATTGCCTGGGTGATTCCGTTTTGGGCCGTTGTCTCCATATTAAGCGGCTTCGCAACGAATACGACTCAGCTGTTGATCCTTCGGTTCTGTCTCGGTGTAGCGGAGGGCGGAATGCTGCCGGTTGTCCTGACGATGTGCAGCAACTGGTTTCCCAATGAGGAAAGAGGCCGTGCCAACGCCATCGTGCTGATGTTTGCGCCTATCGCGGCTATCATCACCGGTCCTATCTCGGGATTCATAATTTCTTTTTCCAGCTGGCGCGAAATGTTTATTATTGAAGGGATTGTTTCACTGATTGTGCTTATCCCCTGGCTGTTAATGGTCAGCGACCGCCCGCAGCAGGCGAAATGGATCAGTAAGGAAGAGAAAGCTTACATTGTCGGCAAGCTGGAAGAAGAGCAGTTGGCGATCGAGCAGGAAAATCAGGTGAAGCAGGCATCGATCAAGGATCTGCTGCCGAACAAATCCATGTGGAAGCTTATTGCCCTGAACTTCTGCTACCAGTCGGGCGATTACGGATTCTCCATGTGGCTGCCGACCATGCTGAAGAAATTGACCAACAGCGGCATGGGAATGGTGGGCTTGCTGTCCAGCTTGCCGTGGATCGCTTGTATTGCGGGCATGCTGCTGTTCTCCAACCTGTCCGACCGGACCGGAAAAAGAAGGGAATTCGTTATTATTCCGCTGCTTGGATTCGCAATGTGCCTGCTTCTGTCTGTAACGATTCACGGGAGCATTTGGTTGTCGTACATCTTTCTCATCGGCGCCGGATTCTTCGTTAAGGCCGCAGGGGTGGTGTTCTGGGCCATTCCTCCCCGCTTGTTCAGCAAGGAAGTCGCGGGCGGAGCCCGGGGAGCCATCAACGCCCTCGGGAACCTGGGCGGATTCTTTGGACCCTATATTGTCGGCTTTCTCATTCAAGTATTCAACTATAATGTAGGGGTATACAGCCTTGTAGGTCTGCTGGTCGTATCTGCGCTTATTACCGCAACGCTGCCACGGTCGGTTCAAAGCAGAACGAGCGAAAAAGCGGCCTAAAGCTTAATAAAGAGAGCGGCGGTTAGATGGCAGCGGACTCATGCCGCCGCAAAATACAGGAGATGGAGGAACCATACTATGGATTTATCTGATTTTTCACTGGAAGGAAAACTGGCGGTCGTTACTGGAGGCAACAGAGGGCTTGGACAGGGAATGGCGGTCGCGCTGGCCAAGGCCGGAGCGGATATCGTGTCCGTTCAGCGAAGCGGGGAGTGTCCGGAAACTTTGGCTTTGGTGGAAGCGCTGGGCCGCCGCTGTCATGCGGTCGCCTGCGATTTGGCGGAGCTGCAGACAGGGGAAGATCTCGCCGCAAATATTGAAGAGCAATTCGGTCAGGTGGATATTCTGGTCAACAACGCGGGCATTCAGCGCCGCCATCCGGCGGAGCATTTTCCAATCGAAGAGTGGGATCTGGTGATGCAGGTCCAGCTTCGCTCAGTGTTCATGCTGTGCCAGGCGTTCGGGAAGCGGATGCTCGAGAGAGGCTCGGGGAAAATCATCAATATTGCCTCTCTGCTGTCCTTCTCCGGCGGCTTGACCGTACCCGCCTATGCGGCGGCGAAGGGAGGGGTTGCCCAGTTGACCAAGGCACTGGCCAATGAATGGTCCTCCCGCGGAGTGAATGTCAATGCCATTGCGCCCGGCTATATGGCGACGGAGATGAATACGGCCCTAATCGGCGATTCGGTCCGCAGCGGGCAGATTATGGACCGGATTCCGTCCAAACGCTGGGGTTCGCCGGAGGACATGGGCGGGACTGCCGTTTTTCTCGCTTCGTGTGCCGCGCGTTATATTCACGGACAGATCATATGCGTGGACGGAGGCTGGATGGCAAGATAGCTTGCGGCTGGTCTGTCCAATAAATCAACATGAAGCAAAATGCACAAATACAAAAATACCAAAATAACAAAATACCAAAATAACAAAATACTAAAAGGAGTCGATCAAACATGTCAAAATCCCGTGTCTATGTTACATATCCGCTGGGGGACAATATTCTGGCTCTGCTGCGCGAACAATATGAAGTGGTGATTAATCCGGAGGAGCGGAGCCTCAGCACGGAAGAACTGATTGAACAAGCCCGGGGCTTCGACGCCGTGCTGATTGTGTCTGCCCAGGTCAATGAGGATGTGTGCCGGGCGCTTGCTTCCGATTGCAAAATCTTTGCCAACTACGGTGTCGGCTACAACAATATTGATGTCGAGGCCGCGACAAAATACGGCATTTATGTCAGCAATACTCCTGACGTTCTGACGGATGCCACCGCCGACTTTGCCTTTGCCCTGCTGCTGTCGGCCGCGCGGCGGGTTGTGGAAAGCGACTCGTATGTGCGAGCCGGCAAGAAGAACTGGGGCCCGATGAATTTGATCGGCACCCAGGTCAGCGGCAAGACCATCGGGATATTGGGCGGCGGCCGAATCGGCAAGGCCGTGGCGAAGCGCGCCCAAGGCTTCAATATGCGGATATTGTACACCGATCAGCGGCCGAATCCCGATTTTGAGGCGGAGACGGGCGGGATTTTCGCAGATAAGAACACCCTGCTGAGCGAATCGGATTTCGTGTCCGTTCATGTGCCTCTGCTGCCTTCCACCCGACATCTGATCGGAGCGGAAGAACTGGGCCTCATGAAATCCAGCGCCATCTTGATCAACGATTCGCGGGGACCTATCATCGACGAGCAGGCGCTGGTGACCGCTCTTCGCGAGGGCGTCATTGCCGGAGCGGGCCTTGACGTATTCGAATTTGAACCGGAGCTTGCGCCGGGACTGGCCGAGCTTCCGAATGTAGTGCTGGCTCCCCATGTGGCCAGCTCCACCACGGAGGCCAGGGTGGCTATGGGCGAGCTGTGCGCCCGGAACATCTTCGCGGTGCTTGGCGGCGGGACGCCGATCACCTGCGTCAATCCGGAAGTTGGCGTGAAGGCCTAAGCAGGCCTGCGCCTTGCATTGGCGGAGTCTTCCCCGGCCGGCCGCCAGGGAAGACTTCCGTTATGCCCGAGTGTATATGTCCAAGTGTGCCACTAATAAACAGGGGGCTGGAGAGCGAATGAGCAAGCAGCAAGTGGGAGTTGTCGGATTGGCCGTCATGGGCAAGAATTTGGCCTTGAATATAGCCGAACACGGTTATTCCGTGGCCGTATACAATCGGTCGAAGGAGAAGACGGACCATCTGCTGGCAGAGGCCGGGGAGAAGAAGATCAAGGGCGCTTACACCATGCAGGATTTGGCAGAGATGCTGGAGCGGCCCCGGAAAATTCTGCTGATGGTGAAGGCGGGTCAGCCAGTAGACGAGGCAATCGCCCAGCTGCTGCCTTATCTGGAACGCGGGGATGTGCTGGTTGACGGCGGCAATTCCTTTTATAAGGATACGGTCCGCAGAAGCCGCGAGCTGGAAGAACGGGGTATTCATTTTGTCGGAACAGGTATTTCCGGAGGGGAAGAAGGCGCGCTTAAAGGACCTTCCATTATGCCGGGCGGCAATTACGAAGCCTACCGGCTCATTGCGCCCATATTGAACGACATCTCGGCGAAGGTCGACGGAGAACCCTGCTGCACCTACACGGGCAGCGACGGGGCCGGACATTTTGTCAAAATGGTTCACAACGGGATTGAATATGCCGACATGCAGTTAATCAGCGAAGCTTATGTGCTGATGCAGCGGCTGCTGCATCTGTCGCCGCCTGAAATCCGGCAAGCGTTCGCACAGTGGAATGAAGGGGAACTGAACAGCTACCTGATTGAGATTACGGCCGACATCTTCGGGAAGATCGACTCCGACACGGGGCAATACCTGGTGGATGTGATTCTCGATTCCGCCGGGCAAAAGGGCACGGGGAAATGGACCAGCCAGAACGCGCTCGATATCCAGGTCCCTGTTCCGACCATTACGGCCGCGGTGTTCGAACGTAATCTGTCCGCTTTAAAAGATGAGCGCGTCACAGCCGGCACAGCTTTTCGCGATCCGGCTCCGAAAGAAGCCGAAATCCCCGCCGATTTCATCGAGTCGATTAGAAGGGCTCTATACGTCAGCAAAATCTGCGCCTACGCTCAAGGCTTCAGCCTGCTCGCGAAAGCGTCGAAGGAATATGGCTGGAATCTGGACCTTGGCAGTATTTCCATGATATTCCGGGGCGGCTGCATTATCCGGGCGCAGTTCCTGAATAAAATCAAGCAGGCCTTTGACCATAATCCCGATTTAACCAATCTGCTATTGGATGATTATTTTCAGCATATTATCGAGCAATACCAGCAGGATTGGCGGGATACCGTGATCGCCGCCGTCGGCCGGGGAATTTCGGTACCGGCATTCGCCAGCGCCATCTCCTATTTTGACAGCTACCGGACCGAAAGGCTGCCGGCGAATCTGCTTCAGGCCCAGCGGGATTACTTCGGAGCGCATACGTATGAGAGAACGGACAAAGAGGGCGTCTTCCATACCGAATGGTAGATTAGCCGATGCTTCAGGCAAAGCCATCCCAACCCGGGATGGCTTTGTTTAAATATAAGACTTTATAAGTTACATGCTTATAAATGGCCTTATATTTCTACGAGAAACGTACTTGCGTCCTTAAGGACGCCGTCAGGCGTTTCTTCTTGTTTGTCACGCCTTAACATGAAATGAGTGCAATCCGACCGTTTTCTTTGCGCTGCGACCATGCTCTTATTGATTGCAGCTTAAGGTTGAACGATAATGAGAAGACGGCTGAACGCCGGCGGAGTCGACATATTTTCCACATATTCTCCATCTATAATGAATTTGTTCCAATCCATATTATAATAATGACGGGAGAGATGAAGGATGAATTGGTCTTCGCTGCTGGTGCTGGTATGCCCGCTGATGATGGTTGTTATGATGCTCGGGATGAAGGGAGCGCATGGACACGGACATGGCAAAAAGGGTTCGCACGGCGTTTCCGCATCCGATTCCGGCGTTCGGCAGGAGCTTGACGAGCTGAAAGCGCAAAATGAGCAAATGAAGCGGGAGCTTGAAGCTTTAAGGGGTTATCAAAAAGCGGAATAGTACGGAATTTGCAGCATAGGCAACCGTGAAAAAAGAAGGTGACGATGATGGCGCAGCTCCGTGCGCTTGTTGTGGATGATGAATGGAATATGCGCAATCTGCTCCGCATTTATCTGGCGAAGGAAGGCTTTCGGGTCAGCGAAGCATCGACGGGACGGGAAGCGCTGTCCATAATGGATAAAGAACCGTTCGATATCGTGCTGCTCGATGTAATGATGCCCGACATGGATGGCTGGCAGGTATGCCAGGCTGTCAGGGAAAAGAACAGCGTGCCGATTCTCATGCTGACCGCCCGTTCCGAGACAAAGGACAAAATCCGGGGCCTTGAAATCGGGGCGGACGATTATCTGACCAAACCGTTTGAACCGGAGGAACTGGTGGCCCGGATGCATTCGCTGATCCGCAGGGCGTCCCTGGCTCAGTCAGCGGTTCCGAGGGAGCGTGTACTGGAGTTTCCGGGGCTGGTCATCCGTCCGGATGCCCGCGAGGTGTCCGTGATGGATAACGGAGTCGAGCTGACGCCGAAAGAATTCGATCTGCTGGCCGTTCTGTCCGGGAACCTGCAGCGCGCCTTTAGCCGGGATGAGCTAGTGGAACGATTGTGGGGAATGGATTTCGAGGGTGAATCTCGGGTTGTGGACACCCATATCAAAAATATCCGCGAAAAGCTGCAAAAAGCCGGCCTTGGCTACAATCCGGTTCAGACCGTCTGGGGAGTGGGCTATAAATTTCAGGTGCCCGGTGAAATCCAATGAAGAACAATAGGATCGGCCTGAAGCTCGGCCTTGTCATTTCCGGCCTGTTTCTCGTCGTGCTGCTGTTTCTGGGCGTGGCTGTCGACCGGATGTTCACCAGCTTTTATTATGCCAATATGCGGACGGAAACGGAGGAGCTGGCCTCCCATTTTAGCGTTATGGCCGAGTCTTCGGAGAACGATACCGGCGGTATGATGGGGACATTCGCCGAATTTTCGGGCGTAGGCATATATAATGTGCACCGGAACGGAAACGTCATGATGCACTCGGGCGTTCAAGAGCCCGGGTGTCTGTCTTTTATCCGGACTTCGGATGTGAACGCGATTTTTTTGGGGAAAAAGGTAAGTTATCTTTATGAAGACCCGGCGGGCGGGCGTTATTTCGTTTCGGGCGAACCGGTAGTAAAGGAAGGAAAGGTCGTCTCCGCTCTGTATATTATGGCCTCCACCGAAAGGATGGACCGGTCGTTGGCCGGAGTGCGAAAATTGCTGATTCTCTCCGGCATTGGAGCGTTTTTGCTCGCATTGGGGAGTACCTGGATTATTGCCCAGTTCCTGTCCCGTCCGCTGCTGCAGATGCAGAAGGCTACCCGGAAGATTGCCGCCGGAGAGCTGGAGACGAGAGTGGATATCGGGAGCAAGGATGAAATGGGCGCGCTAGCCGGGGCGATTAACGATTTGGCCGTCGATCTTCAGCGTTACCGGGATTCGCGGCAGGAGTTTTTTGCCAATATCTCGCATGAGCTTCGGACGCCGATTACCTACCTTGAGGGGTACGCGAACGTGGTCAAAGAGCGGTTGTACGAGACGGAAGAGGAGAAGGACCGTTATCTTGACATCATCTTTATGGAAGCGCGGCGGATTCAGCATCTTGTGGACGATCTGTTCGAGCTGGCCAAAATGGAGGAAGGCAAGATTAGCCTTGAGCCGGAATGGGTCGATTTGGCGGAACTTACGGAGCAGGCGGTCGAAAAGACAAAGCTTAAAGCCGGGGACAAAAACCTGGAACTTAATTATACAGTACAAGGAACGCCGGAACGGATGTATACGGACGGTGCCCGGATGGAGCAAATTATGCTGAATCTGCTGGAAAATGCAATCCGGTACACCGAGCGGGGAACGGTCAATGTCCGTTTGTCGTTTCAGCCGGGGGTGGTGAAGCTTGCCGTAGAGGATACGGGAATCGGAATCCCGGCAGACGAACTCCCTTTTATATTCGAACGATTTTACCGGGTGGAGAAATCCCGGTCCCGAAGCCATGGGGGCACCGGACTGGGGCTGTCCATCGTTTACAAGCTGACAGGACTGCTGGGAGGAAAAATAACGGTCGCCAGCAGACCAGGGGAAGGAACCTGTTTCGAGCTTTATTTTGAGCTGGAGCGTGAGCCGCGGGAGGGACGTTTATGAAGAAAATCGAATGGCTGATCGCGGTTCTGCTGATCGGAATGGGTGTGATGTGCATGAGCGTCTCGGCGCTCTCTTTCCGCAGCATGCCCCTTATGCATTTCGGGGAGGGGATGATGCGGGTTTTCGCCTGCATCGGGATGCTGGCTGTCGTTGTTCTGCTGTTGCTGGGCTGGTTGGCGTTTAGGAAGAGGCGCTGAAATGAGCTGGAAAAAGGTCAAATAGAAAGGGGGGACCCGGCGATGGCCTGGTCTTTTTACCCTCTGGGGGACTCGGCGGTGCTGGTCGAATTCGGCTCTGGCATTAGCGAGAAGATTCATCAGGAAATAAGAGCGGCTGTCCGAGGGATTGAAAGCCGTCCTTTTTCCGGTTTTGTCGAATGTGTTCCTGCTTTTACCACGCTATGCGTATATTATGATCTGATGGGTCTTCGCCTTACGGGTCGGAAAATGACGGCGTTTGAGCATGTGTGTTCTCTCCTGCGGGACATGGAGAAATCAGCTGCGCAGGACAAAGAGGTCTTAAGCGCGGAGGTCATTGACATTCCCGTCTGCTATGGCGGAGAATTCGGCCCGGACCTCGGGCTTGTGGCGGAATTGAACGGGTTATCCGAGGAGGAGGTCGTTTCGATTCATGCCGGAGAACAATATCTTGTGTATGCCATCGGCTTTGCGCCGGGTTTTCCTTACTTGGGAGGAATGCCGGGTACCATTGCGGCGCCGCGCAAAAAGACGCCCAGGCTTCGGATTCCTGCCGGTTCGGTCGGCATTGCCGGTACCCAAACCGGCATTTATCCCATAGAAACGCCAGGAGGCTGGCAGATTATCGGCAGAACGCCGCTTGCATTGTTTCGGCCGGATCAATTGCCGCCGACCTTGCTTCAGGGAGGGGACTATATCCGGTTTCGTCCGATCGGACTGGAAGAATACCGGAGACTGCGGGGGATTCAGCCGTGAGCATTCGAATACATAAACCGGGCCTGCTTGCGACGGTTCAGGATCTTGGGAGAACAGGCTATGGAAAATATGGCATTATCGTTTCCGGTGCGATGGACCGTTTTGCCCATCGTACGGCGAACTGGCTTGCGGGGAACGACGACGGAGCGGCGGCGCTGGAGATAACCCTTTCGGGCTTCGCCGCGGAGTTCGAGCAGGATCACTGGGTTGCGATAACGGGAGGCAATATGACCCCCGTGATAGACGGCAGGGCGGTGCCGATGTGGCGTCCCGTGTTCGTACGGAAAGGAAGCAGGCTCGTTCTCAAGCAGCCGGTCTCCGGCTGCCGGGCGTATTTGGCGGTATCCGGAGGAGTTGATGTCCCCGAGGTAATGGGCAGCCGCAGTACGTACTTGCGCGCAGGGATCGGCGGATTTGAGGGGAGGGCGTTAAGAGCGGGAGATGAGCTGCCCGTTGGCACTCCCCGGCTGGGGGTTTCGGAGGCGCCCGCGGGAGACGGCTCTTTCTACGCGGTATCCTGGGCCATTCCCTGGTCGCTCCTTCCGGCCTACGGCCAGAATCCGGCGATCCGGGTTATCCGTGGCCGTCAGTGGGACGACTTCACTCTTCGGAGCCGCCAAGCCTTTCTGCAATCCTCTTTCCATGTAACTCCCCAATCGGACCGGATGGGCTATCGCTTGTCCGGGCCGTCCCTGGAGCTGGAATCGCCGCGCGAATATCTTTCCGAGGCCGTGGCGCTCGGGACGGTCCAGATTCCGGCGGACGGGCAGCCGATTGTGCTGATGGCCGACCGGCAGACGCTGGGCGGCTATCCGAAGATCGCGCAGGTCATAAGCGCGGACCTGCCGGTGATGGCTCAGGCTACGCCGGGAGGACATATCGCGTTTCGGGAGGTTTCGCCGGAGGAGGCCGAATCCCTGTTCATACGAGAAGAACGAAAGCTGAAGCGGCTGAAAACGATGATCAGGCTGAAGCTGAAGGAGGATAATTATGCTTGAAGTGGATTTGAACTGCGATATGGGGGAGAGCTTTGGCGCTTATACCATCGGCGCGGACGCGGAATTGTTACAGGCAGTCACATCGGCGAATATCGCCTGCGGGTTCCATGCGGGCGATCCCGCCGTCATGAGAAAGTCTGTCCGGTCCGCGCTCGCTGCGGGAGTGAGCGTAGGAGCCCATCCAGGCCTGCCGGATCTTGCGGGCTTTGGGAGAAGAAACATGGACATTTCTCCCGAAGAGGCGTTCGATCTGGTCACTTACCAGATCGGAGCTTTGGAGGCCTTCGTCCGGCAGGAGGGGGGCCGTCTCCGCCATGTGAAGCCCCATGGCGCTCTGTATAACATGGCCGCGGCATCCCGTCCGCTTGCCGACGCCATCGCCGCGGCGGTTCGCCGGTTCGACCCGTCCCTGGTGCTGTACGGCCTGTCCGGAAGCCAGCTGCTTGCGGCCGGCCGTGAGGCGGGGCTGTCCACGGCAAGCGAAGTGTTCGCCGACCGGACCTATCAGCGGGACGGGGCACTGACGCCGCGGCGTCAGCCGGGCGCGGTGATTGCCGATATGGAGCAATTGGTCCGCCAGGTGATCCGCATGGTCAAGGAAGGGACGGTCTTGTCTTTGGACGGAACGGAAGTCCCGCTTGAAGCGGACACGGTCTGCATCCATGGTGACGGAGCCGGTGCAGCCGTTTTTGCCGGAGAGCTCCGCAACCGTCTGAAAGCGGAAGGGATCACGGTGAGGGCGAAGCGGTAGCTAGTCCGACAGGATATGCCCCGGAGGGAGCAGCGTCCCGGCAAAGCCCGCCATATGGCGGGCTTTGCAGCCAATGGGCCGGCTGCTGCCGGCGAGGATCATATTTTTAAGAGCCGAAGCGCCTTCCGCGGGGAGAATGAACGCTTGGGTATGTGGAAATATCGACGCCAAAGTCGTGTGAACCGCCTGTATCAGCCGGTCATTTCCGCCTTTTCCGGTCAGATTCATCAGTATCATGCCACCCGGATTCAGCTTGGCCCGGACTAAGCGGAAGAACTCCTCCGACATCAAATGCCGGGGCGTTCCCTTGTCGCTGAATGCGTCGAGAACGATATAATCGAAGGCTCCGTCCCTCTCTTGTTCAAGCGTTCGGCGTCCGTCGCCGATCTTCACAATATCCCCACTGTACCCGAAATACGTTCGGCTGATTTCCTCGATCTGGCTGCTGATCTCCGCGATTTTTATTTTTTTGCCGGAAAAATAGCCGGAAATCGTTCCGATCCCATGCCCGATGATGAACACGTCCTCGAATCCAGGGTTGTTCCACTCCATCAAATGAATGATCGCTCTTGGATACTCGAACACGATGCGCTCCGGACGATCCAAATCCACTGCCCCCTGAACCGCTTCCTCCGAAAATTGCAGCACCCGGAAACGCCCCTTCTCGCCATATAATTCATCCGTTTCGTATACTTCAATACCATGACCGTCTCCGCTTGTCTTATAGAGCAGCTTCAATCTTCCCGTCCCCTTGCCGTTCTTTTTCTATCATGATAAGGGATAACGGGCGCGAATCACAGCCTCCAGAAGCAAGATTGGCCTAGTATTTGCCGCCCCGAGCAGCCATATGCAGGGGAACCAGATGCCGGTTTCCAAACTGTATACGGGAGAACCCGTCTCCAGAGAACATTTAGCATGTTTGTAAAAGGCATCATCGGGTAACTATAACTATGGGTGAAAAAAAGTAAAATCTGTGAAGGAGGAGATAAGCATGGCCGATCAAATCCAAAATGAAGCGGAAATCCGCAATCGGGAAAATAAAGAAGGCGACTCGCTGGCCGAAATAAAGAAGATTCAAAACGGGGTAGATATCGAACCCGAAGCGGATGAGTGGGAAGCCAAACCGGCTCCAACCGCCCATCCCGATCCAATGCCTAAAAAATAAGGCTTAATCGCAGAAATATAAGACCAAGGATAAGCGCGGAGCTTAAACTTCCTTATATTTTTAAGAAAAAAACGGGCTTTCCTTCGGGAGAGCCTGTTTTTTTACACCCGTACATCCTGTATACTTAAAGTACATACCGGCTTTAATAACCTGTTGTTTGGCGGCGCACTTCTTGATCTGTAATCCATTTTACCCTTGGAGAGGAAAATGCAAATGCGTGATCGGAATCGAAACGCCCGTTATCGGCAGAAACGACAGGACGCTCTTGCGGGAGCCGCCCTTGAGAAGAAGTACGGTTCGGACTTCGGGGTTCACAGCGATATGAAGCTGGAGAGCCTCAGAAAGCTGAATGACGGTCCGGCCCCGTCGCCGGCGCTTAAAGAGCAGTACCCCAAATAACGATACGGTGAATGCAGGCCGTATATCCGGGCATAACCTTCGGGTTATGTTTTTTTTATCGCCGTTCCAGCCATTTCGAATTTTAGAAATTCGGTTGTCGCCTCTCCGCGGATTGTGATATATTTATCGACAAATTCTGCGGGCTGAGAGGAAGTCGTACAGCATGAGCCTGATCAATCAGTTCCATTCCATGGGATTAAGGACGAAATTAATGCTTCTGCTCTTGATCATCACGATATTGCCCCTCGGGCTGCTTGGTATGTTCTCGTACCGCAAGGCTTCCACGGAAATTCAGATCAAAGCGTACGAAATTATATTGGAGAACCTGTCACAGGTTAATCACAGCTTGACCGACTTTGTCCAGGATATTGAGCAATTGTCCATGTACATCTACAGCAACGAGGAAATACAGGGGATATTATCCAATTCATCATCCCGGAGCGTGGCCGAGAAATATGAGGATGAGCAGACGGTGAACGGGATTTTGAAGAGCTTTCTGGGTTTTAAATCCTGGGACATTGAGCTGTATGTGATCGGCGTGAACGGTGAACGTTATTTTACAGGCGATTTTTTGCCGCCCGCTTATCGGGATTACCAGCCGAACTGGGGATTATTCCGCAAAACAAGAATTGCCGGCGGCGGTCCTGCTTGGGATACTCATTACTCCCTGAAGAAGATTGAGGATTACGGGGCTGTGTTAAGCTCGGGAAGGCTGTTGAAATCGATAAAAACAGGGGAGACACTCGGCTATTTCATTGTGGATATCAAGGAGTCCGCGCTGGCGGACAAGTATCAAAAGGCTCATCAGTATCCCGGCGGCGAGGTGTATTTGCTGGATGCGAACGGATATGTCATCTCCAGCAGCCCCTCCAAGCAGCAGGTCGGAACGCGTCTGAATAAAAGCTATATGGATGAAGTGCTGCGCGGCACCAAGGGCTATTTTTCCGCAGTGGACGAAGGGTCTGACAAAATGATTATTTATGACTCCTCGGATTCCTCCGGTTTTAAAATGGTGAGTGCCGTGCCAATTGGTGTATTGACGAAGGAAAGTCACAGTATCCGTAATTTGACGATATTTATCGTGATTTCTTGTATACTGATTAGTTATTGCGTCGCATATTTGCTATCAGACTATATGACACGTCCTTTACGGAAGCTTCGCTTATTGATGAATGAGGTGGAGAAGGGCAGAATGGATGTTACCTTCCCATCCAAATATAACGACGAAGTCGGCCATCTGGGACGCAGCTTTAATACGATGCTCAGGCAGATCAACCGGTTAATTCACGAAGGCTATGAGAAGCAGATTCAGGTGCAGGAGGCGGAAATCAAGGCGATTCAAGCGCAGTTTACGCCCCACTTTTTATATAATGCACTCGATTCCATTAATTGGATGGCGCGGATACACGGAATGGATGCGATCAGCAAAGTGGCTTTATCGCTGGGCAACCTGCTTCGGTTCAGCATACGGCGCGGCAATCCGGTGATTCCGATTCGTGAGGACATGAAGCAAATACGCAACTATTTGACGATTGTTCAACTTAGATACCGCGACAAAATTAATATAGAGCTTGATATTGACGAGAAGATTCTGGATTTCTACACACCGAAGCTTTTACTGCAGCCTCTGGTGGAAAATGCTGTAGGCCACGGGCTGGAGATGAAGGACGGCGAGGGGAAATTATTGATCTGGGCGGGGGTTATAGACCAAAGTGTACAATTCGTCGTGGAGGACGATGGTGTCGGTATGACCGGGGACAAGCTTGCAAAGCTGTGGGAGCACGAAGAAGAGAGCGCACAATCCGCGAAGACGCGGATAGGCCTGCATAATTTGAAGAAACGGCTGGAGCTGCATTTTGGGACTGCATATCGGCTGGATGTAGAGAGTGAAGCGGGCAAAGGGACGAAGGTTACGATTCGTATTCCTTGTATTGTCGATCCGAAGGAGGTTGAGCGGGTTGTATAAAGTGTTGATAACGGATGATGAATGGCTCATAAGGGAGGGGCTGAAGCAGACGATTGACTGGCAAGCTCTCGAATGTGAGATTGTGGCCGAGGCCTCGAACGGAGAGCAATCGCTGCAAGCGGTCAAGGATTATAAACCGGATATTCTGCTGACCGATATTCGTATGCCGGTTATGAATGGAATGCAGCTCGCGGAAGAAGCGCAGCGGATTCACCCTAATATTCGCATCATATTTTTAACGGGATTTGATGACTTTACATATGCGCAACAGGCAGTGAAGCTTAAGGTGGCTGATTTTGTGTTAAAGCCTACTAATCCGGACGAGTTATTGGAGGTTATAGAAAAAGTCTGTGGGGAAATCAAGGCCAGCAGGGAAAATGAAACAGTCGAACAGGAGCTTAGAGAATGGGTGGCGGCAGGCTATACCATTGTGCTGGAGAAGCTTCTCCATGATCAATTAATGGGGATCTCCAATCCGAAATCCTTGAAGATGTTAACGGAGCTGATTGATAACCATCGGCTTTGCAATGAAGGCTTCCGCATTGCTCTGATCCAGTATGAAGACCATAAATACTGGCACGAGCAGTTGAAGGATGACCTGCATGACCATTTATGGGATATACTCATGGGGCCTCCTGTGACGCTCGGTGAGAACCGTGCGGCGTTAATGATCGGGGCTGATTCGGGAGATCATAGTAAACAGCTCTGGAGAAGGATTCAAGAGATTTCCGGTGAAAATCAACTGGCTATTGGGCTAAGCTTGCCGCATCGAAGCTTCGAGGATATAGGGCAGGCTCACCGCGAGGCGGTGGCTGCGCTCCATTTCAAGCGTCCGGGTTCGGGGCAGAAGAGCGGAGTACATGAGTTTGGCGATATCGAGCTGTGGGGAGAGCAGGCCGTAACTCCTGATGCCGCCAATTTCAAACAGGTGGAGGCATTCATTCAGACACGCTATGCTGAAGAGCTATCATTGCAGCAGTTGGCTTCCCAGTTCCATGTGAGTGAGGCGCATTTCAGCAGACTGTTTCGCAAGCATACGGGAACGACCTTTATTGATTATGTGACACAGGTGAGAATGGAAAAGGCGATGGAGCTCTTGTGTTCTCCGGATTCGCGGATATATGAGGTCTCGCTTGCCGTCGGTTATCAGGATTCACGCTATTTCAGCCAGTTATTCCGCAAAGCTACAGGCAAGACCCCTACGGAATTCCGTAAGGATAGAGAACTTTTATGATTTTTATGACATAGATGCGTTAGTTTAATGTAAATAATAAAACCAGTGAAATCAAGGGATCGTCCTCACAAGAGGGCGATTTTACTGTTTTTGGGAGTCATTTTTTTAAACAGTTACGAAATTTTGTCCCATTGAGCGAACAGAATCCGGTAAGTATAGTTGGTATAGATTCAATCAATGAAAGAAAACATGACATCAAGCGGAGGTTGGGAAGAAATGAAAAAAGGATGGCTTAAAGGTTTGGTCGCTTTGGCATTGATGACAGTAACGATCACGGCATGCGGAGCTAAAGATGATACAGCTGCAACAACCGGTTCTAATAGCGGAAGCAAGGCTGCAGGCGGGAAATTAACGGTATACTCTCCGAATGCAGCGGAAATCAACAATCCCATTATTAAGGAATTTCAAGACCGCACAGGAATTACGGTGGATTTAATCTCCGGAGGTACGGGAGAACTGCTTAAACGAGTGCAGGCTGAAACCGGTAATCCGCTTGGTGATGTATTCTGGGCAGGCGGCGCCGACTCCCTGGAATCCTACAAAGAATATTTCCAACCTTATAAGACAAAGGAATTCGACAGCCTGCTGCCCGCTTACGTGGATGTGAATTCTTACTGGA
Source organism: Paenibacillus rhizophilus (assembly GCF_003854965.1). Taxonomy (GTDB): domain Bacteria; phylum Bacillota; class Bacilli; order Paenibacillales; family Paenibacillaceae; genus Paenibacillus_AQ; species Paenibacillus_AQ rhizophilus. The sequence goes on along the minus strand of NZ_RQPI01000006.1, from coordinate 96,825 downwards.
CGCCATTCAACGCGCTGCCAATGGTTATTACCTACAATAAAGAGCTGGTATCCGAAAATGAGCTGCCTAAATCCTGGGAGGATCTGCTTGATCCGAAGTGGAAGGGCAATATCGCTTTTGCCGACCCTTCCAAATCAGGCTCTTCCTATACACAACTCGTAACGATGCTTACAGCGTTCGGCAAAGAAGACGGCAAGGGATGGGATTATGTGAAGAAGCTGGTGGCGAATATGGATGGCAAGATCCTTTCAGGTTCAAGCCTTGTACAGCGTGCCGTTCCGGACAAAGAATTCGCGCTCGGCATTACCCTTGAGGATGCGGCTCTTCGTTACATTGAAGGAGGTTCGCAAATCGGCATTATTTATCCGGCAGAAGGAACCTCTGCTGTTCCTGACGGAGCCGCAATTATTAAAGACAGCAAAAATCTCGAGCAGGCCAAACAGTTCGTCGATTTCCTCGTAAGTAAAGATGCGCAGGAGCTCGTTCAAAAAGAATTCAAGCGCCGCTCTGTACGCAAGGATGTAGCTCCTGTGGAGGGCCTGCCTCAGACAGGCGATATCAAGCTGGTCGATTATAACTTTGATTGGGCCGCATCAAATAAAGATGAAATTATTAAAAAGTTCACCCGAATCACGACTGGACAGGAATAAAGCATCACGTATCAGGGGAGAGTGGCGGCAGGGCGCTTTTAACCGGCTGCCGCCGCTATTCCCCGTCATTACCGGAAGCGAGGGGATAATCATGAGCAAGGTTGTTTTCGATCACGTAACAAAATTTTTCGGCGAGGCAAAGGCAGTTAATAATGCGCATTTTACCATTGAAGAAGGCGAGTTCTTCACATTGTTAGGACCAAGCGGATGCGGCAAGACGACGCTGCTTCGAACCATAGCCGGCTTCTATAGACAAGAAGAGGGTAATATTTATTTCAACAAGAAATTAATTAACGATGTACCTACACATGAACGCAATATCGGCATGGTGTTTCAGAACTATGCGATTTTTCCCCATATGACTGTATTTGATAATGTAGCCTATGGCCTCAAGGCGAGAAAAGTGTCCAAGGAGGAAATCCGGACCCGTGTGCTGGAAGCCCTTGACATGGTGGAGCTCACGCATCTTAAAGACCGCATTCCTTCCAACATGAGCGGCGGACAGCAGCAGCGGATTGCCTTGGCCCGCGCCATTGTCATTCGTCCGGCCTTACTGTTGATGGATGAACCCTTATCTAATCTTGATGCCAAGCTAAGGGTGAAGATGCGTACGGATATTCGCAAGCTGCAAAAAGACTTGAATATCACGACAATCTACGTTACACATGATCAAGAGGAGGCGCTGGCTGTATCTGACCGCATTGCTGTCCTCCATAATGGAACGGTTCAACAGATTGCTCCCCCGCAAGAGATTTATTTGTATCCGCAGAATCGTTTTGTAGCCAATTTCATGGGCACCTCAAATTTCTTGGACGGAAGCTGTGAGGAAGGTGCCAAACTGAACAGTTCCGCCAATATAAAGCTGATGGGACTTGAAACCCAGCTTCCTCTTCAGAAGCCGCATTCCGGTAAGGTTCTGTTCTCGATTCGGCCTGAACGTGTAAAGATATCGCCGGAGCCCTCCGAGGAACATGAATATAAGGGGACGATAGATGGGGTTACATTTCTCGGGGAAAAGGTCAGCTATACGGTTAAAATGTCGTCCGGAGAATTCGTTGAGGTTCATGACCATCCATCGTATACGCGGGATATTTACAAGCCGAAGCAGCCCGTGTATCTTGATCTTCAACTGAGCCAGTCCGTCATTTACAATGGCAGCGGCGAGGAGGTTATCTATCGTGCAAGCGAGGGTTGAGCCTAATCCGGGCAATGTAATCTGGCAGAGACTGCTGTTCAAAAAATGGGATTTCTGGACCGCAGTCACGCTCGTGGTCTATCTGCTGCTGTGCGTCTTCGTGGTTTACCCGCTGGTTACGTTATTCATCAACAGCTTTATCAGCGAAGAAGGCGGCTTCACCATCGAAAATTATATTACCTTCATTTCATTAAAATATTACCGTGTAGCGCTGCTGAACAGCTTCATGGTATCCGCGCTTGCCACAATAGGCGCGATCCTGATTGGAGTTCCACTGGCCTATTTATCTACCAGATATGCGATTAAATTCAAAGGTCTCATGCAGATTATGATTGTGATGTCTCTGCTGTCGCCTCCATTCATTGGCGCATATTCGTGGATCTTGCTCATGGGCAATAACGGCTTTATTACAAGATTTATTCGTGACCTCGGCATTTCGGTTCCGTCCATCTATGGGATGCACGGTATCGTGTTCGTATTCGCGCTGCAGTTCTATCCGCATATCTTTCTGTATGTATCCGGCGCGCTGAAGACCATTGATACTTCACTGGAAGAGGCGTCGGAAAGTTTGGGGATGACCTCCTGGCAGCGTCTTCGCACCGTGACATTGCCGCTGATTTTTCCAACTCTGTCCGCCGGGGCGCTCATGGTGTTTATGGCTTCCTTCGCGGATTTCGGCACACCGATGCTGCTGGGACAAGGCTTCAAGGTGCTTCCTATTCTTGCGTATGAGCAATTCGTGAGTGAAATGGGCGGCAACCCGGCTATGGCAAGCACGCTCAGCATCATCCTGATCTTGTTCTCCACGTCGGTCTTGTTTACTCAGCGCTATTTCGTCGCACGTAAAAACTTTTCGATGACGGGTATGCGGACACCGAAGCTGATTCCGCTTAAACCCTTGGCGAAGACGCTGCTAACGATTGTTGCTTTTATTCCCGCATGTATTTCGATACTGCCGCAGCTGACCGTAATATTAACATCATTTATCAAAACGAAGGGTCCTGTATTTCAGTCAGGGTTTAGCCTTGACAGCTACAGGGAAGTCCTGTACCGGGTTCCCCGTTCGATTATTCACACGTATTCCTATTCCATCCTGTCCATCATTATTATGGTTGCGGGCGGCATGCTGATTTCGTATATCCTGGTGCGGCGCAAATCCAAGCTTACAGCGGCGCTGGACGGAATTCTGATGATTCCGTATGTGATGCCGGGAACGGTGCTTGGGATAAGCCTTATTATCGCTTTTAACAAACCGCCGATTGTGCTGACAGGGACATGGATTATTCTTGTCATTGCCTATGTCGTGCGTAAAATTCCATACACCATACGCTCCAGCACAGCCATTCTTCATCAGCTTGACCGCAGTGTGGAGGAAGCTTCAATTAGTCTGGGTGTTCCGCCCATGAAGACGTTCTTTAAGACAACAGGGCGGCTGATGGCGCCGGGGGTGATATCCGGAGCGATTCTGAGCTGGATTACAACAATTAACGAGCTCAGCTCGACCCTTGTATTGTATTATGGAGCAACAGCAACGATTTCCGTTACGATCTACAGCGAGGTATTCACTTCCAACTATGGGACGGGTGCGGCGCTTGCATCGATCCTGACGTTAAGTACGCTAATTTCATTGCTCATTGCGAATAAGCTGTCCGGCGGAAAAGGGTTATCCTTGTAATGATTCCGTGGCATTAAAGGTATCTGTGGACCCAATAGAAGGGAGGAAGACAATGGCAAAGAACGGTGTGGTCTGGGCGGCATTATTGGTCATTATTGCGGTTACTGTCATTGTATACTCCAACTATTTTACTGAGGTCAAGCGGGTCCCGGAGCAGTATGACACGGAAAAGGAAAAGCTGGTCTGCTGGATATACACGGCTGGCTGGTCGGACCTGCTGGCTGCGTATCAGGAGGCCCATTCGGGTGTTGAACTGGAAGTGAGAGTATTCCCTTCCTATAAAGAGTTGCATAACGAGCTGCTCGCGGCGTTATCGATCCAAACGGCTCCGCAGATCGTTGAGCTGGATAGCTCCTACGGACTTTCTGAACTGGTTCAATCGAATGCGTTGGCGCCGATATCCGGCAATGCGCTTCTCCCCGAAGAGATTTTGCCTGCGGCAGCCAAGCCATTCACTTATGGCGGACGATTATGGGCTGTTCCGGCAGGAGTCTCCGTTCCGGTGATGTTCTACAATAAGGACCTGATGAAATGGACGGGTGTGGACAACGTGATCGGCTTCTCTTCTCTGGGAGAGCTTGGCTCCAAAACAAAGGCCTGGAAAACCGATCTGACTGCGCGCAATTCGGCAGGTTGGGAGCAGGCGCTGGTAATGGATGATTCAAAGCCATTTATACTGCTGAATTTATGGGAACAAACCCTAGAAAGCGGCCTGCCCGGAAGTCAAAGACTGGAACAACTGCTCCGGATGTGGAGAGGGCTTGTCTTTGAGTCGAAGGCTATGAAGCCTCTAGCCAATCAGTTGGCTTCCAGCGATTTCATATCCGGTAAGACGTTATTCTATATAACAAATTCGAATATGATACCTTGGCTGGACCATTACATTGCCGGGAAGTTTATATATGACATGCTTCCGGCGCCGCTTGCTGGCGGGAATGTGTTATTGCCCCATATCAGCTCATTTGGCATCGTGGCTGGAAAGAAGGCTGCGGGTGCGGCAGAAGATGTGGTGAACTATCTCGCATCTTCCGGGGCTCAAGCCAAGGTGCTTGAGGCCACCGGGTATTTGCCGATTCAGACAGAGACGATTCAGGCTATCTCCCGAAACTATGCTTTAAATAGAAAATATAGTGTACTCCTTGATGCGGTCAATACGTTTAAAAGCCTGGAGCCTTTGGAAGACGCCCGTCTGCGCTGGGAGCAGATTACGCTTACCCTTAACAATTTAGAGATGGATCAGGAAGCTGATCTCCGTGCATATGTTTCACAATTACTGCCGTACATGCCCTAAAGATTAGGGAATATGGATGTCATTGCTGGTGGATTGATTTAATATTGGACAGGGGATGGGTAACATGATTGAAATGGATTGGATTTCGCTTCAAGGCACAGGGGAGTGGAACGAGGATGCCATCTTATTGAATGAAGAATTGAAGCTCTATGGTGTAGTAGACGGCGCAACTTCGCTTGTTCCATATCGTGGGGACGGAAATGAGACCGGCGGCAGACTTGCTTCACAAATCATTAAGCAATACGCTGAAAATGTAACCGCAGCTGAATTTAAAGGAATGAAAGACCTCCTGCAGGAAGCGAACTTCCGGCTGGGGCAGGAAATGAAACGGTGCGGGATTAATCTGCAGTCGAAGAATGAATTATGGACAGCAGGAGCAGCTCTTATTCGTATAACCGATACCGGCATCGATTTCATTCAGGTTGGCGATTGTATGATCTATGCGATATATGAAGATGGTTCCATTCGGCCGATCACCCGTGATCATGTAGCTGCGATTGATCATGAATCAAAGCAGATATGGCTGGATGGCATTGAGGCGGGAGTGCGTTCCAAAGATCAATTGTGGGAGACAGTCAAGCCGGTGATTGCAGCAAACAAGCAAAAAATGAATACGCCGGAAGGGTATTCCGTGCTTAACGGGATGGCGGAAGCGGAGCAGTTTTTCGAATATGGAAGAATCAATCGGATTAAGCTGAAAAGCCTGCTGCTTGTGTCGGACGGCCTGTTTTACCCGAACGAGGGCGAAACCGCCGAAGAAGATGCGGTAAAGTCGCTGGTCCGTCAGGTTTCGCGAGAAGGTCTTGAGCCTTATGCGGAGTGGCTGCTGCAATTAGAGCAGGAAGATGCTGAATGTATTCGCTATCCCCGTTTTAAAGTATCGGATGACAAGACAGGAATTTATATTCGATTGAAATAATGGATTAAGTCCGCAGCACACAGGTGTCTGTGGATTTTTTTTGCGCGCATACTCCCGTCTTCCGGATGGCATACTATGCCCGATTTCAAGAAATCGGATATTCCATCGGACAGGAAGGCGGGAACGATTATCATGTCGGGATTGTTGTCTTGGAGCCGGGAGGCGGCGCATAGTGTGCCGGGAGAATATTTTTTTTATTTTATCGTCTACTCGATATTGGGCTGGTTTATAGAGGGTATGTATAATTGGTACAGCTGCGGGACGTTCCGCAAAGAGGGGCTTATGAAAGGGCCGTATAAACCGATGTACGGCTTCGCGCCTCTGCTGCTGCTGGCTCTAGGCGGTACAGACATGCCGCTGCCGCTGTTTCTGGCCGCGACATTTATCGTACCGTCGGCTGTAGAATATGCCGCAGGAGCGCTACTGAAGCTTCTGTTCCGCCGCCGATGGTGGGATTACTCGAGCCAAGAGTTTCAGCTCGGCGGGCATATTTGTCTGCTGTTCTCTCTGTACTGGTGGGGATTAGCGGTTGTATGCCTCGTTGCCGTTCATCCGCTGATGATTCGTCTGTACTCGTTAACGGCGAATGTCTGGAGCGTGCTCCTTCCCTTGGTTTCTCTAGCATTTGCCGCCGATCTCGCCCTGACATACCGTATCCGCCGCAGAGAAGCGGGGCTGGCGCAGCTTGGAGACGAGGCAGGCGGAGCTTTGTAACGTCTGAATTGCAAGAGCTGTCCGGGTTGTCCGAGATGATCGGAATGTAAGTTGCAAAAGACAGGACAGGCGGTCCCTTTAGCGGGCCGCCTGTCATTTTTTTGCCGAAGACTTGCCGCCGGCGGTGTGCTAGAATGGGATGGATGATATACCCAGTCATGGGAATGCTCCGCAATACAGCCCTGAAGAATAGGGCGGAGCCTGGGAGGAAACCGGAATGGCCGGAAATCTGCTTGTCGTCTTTCTTCTTACAATGGTTATACATACCGCCGAAACGTTATCGTATTCCGTCCGGTACGCCGGGGTCAGGCTGAACAAAATCGCGATCGCGCTGTCCCTGACCGGCATAATCGTACTGGTATCCCGAACAGCCAATCTGATTCAGGCTCCGCTGACAGCCAAGTTTGTGGATGTGGCGAGAACCGATTCAAGCTTTCCCCTGGAGAATTATTTAAGGATTATTCTGCTGGGCGGATCGCTGGGAACGCTGATTGCAATCGGACTGTTTCCCACATTTATCGGACTGTTTGAGCGCATCATCTCCAAGCTGGAGATCCAGGGATCGATTCCGAAGCTGCTGGCCAGCGTCACCATCGGACAATTGAAAAATACCCGCAAATATATCAGACGGCCGAAAATCGGGTTGTACTATTTCCGGTACCTGGATGTTCCAAAACGGTTGATCGTGCTGAATATTTTCGTTACGGCTTTTTATACGGTGGGCGTAATGTCGTCGCTGTTCGCGGCCCATCTCGTTCCGAAGTACAGCATGACCGCTTCCCAGGCCTCGGGGATTATTAACGGGCTGGCGACGATTCTGCTGACGATCTTCATCGACCCGCAGCTTGGGCTAATTACCGACAAGGCGACAGCCAGCCCGGAACACCGCAGCCGGCTCGGCAAGGTATATGTGCTGCTCATGGGCTCCCGGTTTCTGGGCACGCTGCTCGGGCAGCTTGTTCTCGAACCTGCCGCCTATCTGATCAGTTGGGTCGTCAGGCTGATAGTGTGAGAAGCGAATAAAGCACTATAAGGAGAGGTTCCATTGAATCAATCGGAGTACCGGAACGCGGACGCGGTCGCCATCGTCACGGGGGCATCCAGCGGCTTCGGGCTGCTCACGGTGGTAAAGCTGGCGGAGCAGGGCTTCAGGGTCATCGCGGCTATGCGCGAGCCATCGAGGAAGGATGAGCTCGAGCGGCGGGCGGAGCGCTCCGGCATCCTGGACCGTGTGCAGGTGATGCGTATGGATGTGACCGACCCCGCCGGAATCGAAGAGACCGTGAATGCGGTTCTGGCTGCTTACGGCAGAATCGACGTCCTGGTCAATAATGCCGGCTATGCAGTGGGCGGCTTTGTGGAAGAGGTGCCGATGGAGGATTGGCGCCGCCAGCTGGAGACGAATTTTTTCGGTCTGGTCGCGGTGACGAAAGCCGTTCTTCCGCATATGCGGGAACGCCGGGCAGGCCTCATCGTCAACATCGGCAGCGTCAGCGGCCTAGCCGCTTTTCCCGGTTACGCGCCTTACGCGGCTTCCAAATTCGCGGTCGAGGGCTTCAGCGAGAGCCTGCGGCATGAAATGTCGCCGCTGGGGGTGAAGGTCGTTATACTGGAGCCGGGAGCGTACCGCACCGCCATTTGGAACAAGGGCCTGTCGCAGATCGCCGCCGCCGGGGACTCTCCTTACAAAGCGCGTCTGGATGCGGTGCTTCGGTATTCGCGCAAGGCTGCGGTTACGGCGCCCGATCCGCAGGAGGTTGCCGACCTGATCGGCCGCATTGTGCGCCTGCGCTCACCCAGGCTGCGCTATACGCTTGGAAGGGGCTCGCGGCTGCTGATCGGAGGCAGGATGCTGCTGCCGTGGAGCTGGTTTGAGCGAATCGTTGCCCGGGCGCTCCGCTAAGCGTGTTATTTGAATTTTGCCGCTTCGTGGTCTATTGTAGAGTTAGGTACATAACAGTGATTGGAGGCGACCGATGCCTGAGTTTATGGAGGTTCAGCTTTGTTTCGACGAAGCGGGACGCGAAATTGAAATTCTCGAGGTGACGCGCATCGGCGAGAACGAATACCGGATTGAAGAGACGCCTGTGTTCAGACCGGAGTTGTCTTTGGGAGACATTATAAAAGTAAAAGAAGAGCGCGGCGTCTGTCACTATGTGGAAACCGTGCGTAAGTCGGATTACCGGAAAGTGGTCAGGCTGCTCAGCCGGGAAGCCGCCCGTTCGCCGGAGCTTGCCGCATTTAGGGAGCGGGTGCTGAGCCGGAATGGAAAATGGGAGACCGTATTTGGCGGGGTGCTCATCATTCACGTTCCGAAAGAAGCGGAGCAGCCCTTGAAGGCTGAACTTGAAGCTATAGCCCGTGCATACGGAATTTGACGGAGGTATATGAATTGAACAAACTAACCAAAGTGATTAAAGATTGGGTGCCTACGCTGCTGATTGCCGTTGTCCTTTCTTTGCTGGTCCGCAGCTATGTGGCCGAAGCGATGAGCGTCCCGACAGAGTCGATGGTTCCGACCATCCAGGTGGGAGACCGGCTGATTGTGGACAAAATGCTGTGGGCCACCTCGCTAAAGCATGGGGACATCGTCGTGTTCCATCCTCCCATCGCCGGCGAGACGAAGCTGTACGTCAAACGGCTGATCGGACTCCCTGGAGATGTCGTGCAGATCAAGGACGGCGCGCTGTACCGCAACGGGGTTAAGGCTGACGAATCATACCTTAAAGTAAAGATGGATTACTCCTTCGGACCGGTTACGGTTCCCGACGATCACTATTTTTTTCTGGGGGACAACCGGAATATCAGCTTCGACGCGCATTTATGGGACACGCCCTTTGTCTCGAAGGATAAGCTGATCGGCAAAGTTGTGCTGGAGATTCCCGTTCACAAATTGCTGCGTTGACCTGATGGAAGTACGCATTTACAATGAGAACAAGAAGCAAGTGCAGAATGAATCAACGAAGACGAAGGGTAAGTAGACGTATGACAGGAATTTGCAGAGAGCCGGCGGTGGCTGCGAGCCGGTGTTCCGCATACGATTGAATGGCCTTCCGAGTTGCTGTCCCGAGCCCGGCCCGCCGGTCGTAGGGATATGCCGGGTTTCCCGCCGTTATCAGAGGGAACGGTATCGAAGAGGCGTGTATCGCCCATTCCGCACCGTCTAACGCGAACCGCCGATTCCGAGCAGCTATGCCGGGAGGACGGTCGATTTAAGGTGGCACAACGAGCAGTCTCGTCCTTATGAGGACGGGGCTTTTTTTGTTGATAAAAAGTTTTCGGGGAGATTTTGAAAGGGGGTGATGGCCTTGGATGGCGGCTGGTGGCGATGGCTAAGGTTGACAATATACCGAAAAAGGAGAATGAAAAATGAATCAAGAGAGAGTATTAACAGCGGACCGCGTGACCGGAAAGCTGCATCTGGGCCATTACGCAGGAACCCTTAAGAACCGGGTAGAACTTCAGCACCGGTACGACACTTTTATTATGCTGGCCGATGTTCAGGCGCTGACCACCCATTTTCAACAGCCCGGGCTGATTCGTACGCATCTGCGGGAGATCGCTCTGGACTATTTGGCGGCGGGGATCGACCCCGGGCGGGCGACCATCTTCGTCCAGTCGATGATTCCGGAAATCGCCGAGCTGACCCAGTTCTATTCCATGTTCGTTACCGTGAACAGTCTGCGCCATAACCCGACCATCAAATCGGAAGCGCAAAGCGGCGGCGGAGATGAAATGTATTACGGATTTCTCGGTTATCCCGTCAGCCAGGCGGCGGATATTACGTTCTGCAAGGCGACGATTATTCCGGTGGGAGAGGACCAGCTTCCCCTTATCGAATTAACCCGCAAAATCGTCCGCCGGTTTAACGAACTGTACCGGCCCGTGCTGACTTTGCCCCGGGCGCTTGTCGGCGATACCCCGAGGCTGGTGGGAACGGATGGAAGCGCCAAGATGAGCAAGAGTCTCGGCAACGCGATTCTTCTCGACTCCTCGCGGGAGGAGCTGGAGATGAAGATGCGCAAAGCGGTGACCGACCCTTCCCGCGTACGCAAGGGCGACCCGGGGCATCCGGACATCTGCCCGGTCTATGAGTATCACCGCTGCTTCCGGCCGGAAGGCGCGGAAGAGATCGGCGAGGAATGCCGCAAGGGCGCGATCGGCTGCGCGGAATGCAAACGGCGCGCCGTACAAGCCATCGCACATCTGCTGGAGCCCATGGCGGAGCGCAGGGCGCATTATGCGGCCCGCCCCAAGGAAGTGGACGATCTGCTGATGAGCGGCACGTCCCGCGCCCGCGCGATTGCGCGCGAGACGATGCTGGAGGTGCGGGAGGCGATGGGGCTGGACTATTTTGCCGGATCTACCCGGGGACTAAGCTGAGCTCACATCCATGATTTCCGGTTGACCGCATGAAGTTCGTGTAGTATGTTGGTAGACGTTGGGTATTTAATGAAAACAATAGAAGAGCGGATTAATCCTGTCTCTTAATGAGGCGGGATTTTTTTATATAGAAGAGGAGAGTTAGTACATGAAAATGACAAAATCCATGGCAAATGTCCTGCTGTTGTCCATTTCTTTACTTTGGGGTTCCGGGTTTGTGGTAACCAAAATAGCGCTGGACGCAAACACGTCTGCAGGATTCATAAACTTTTTTCGGGGCTTCCTCTTTGTTGTTCTCGTGCTTATTTTCTTTAATAAAAAGATATTTAAAATGACCTTTAAGGAATTTAAAATCGGTTTGATTGCCGGATTGCTTAATTTTGGCGGATATCTCACGCAAACCATTGGTGTCAAGTACACCACTCCATCCAATAACGCTTTTATTTCAGCGACATATGTCGTAATTGTCCCTTTCATAGCCTGGGCTATATATCGAAAGCGGCTCCAAGTAAAAAGCTTTACTTCCATTTTGTTATGTATGCTTGGCATGGGAATACTAACTGGAGTATTAGACCAGGCATTAACTATAAATAAAGGTGATGCATACTCTCTTCTTTGTGCGCTGTTTTATGCCGGCTCGATTGTATATCTCAGCTATGGAGCAAGAACAACGGATGTAAGTATTGTGGCCTTTATGCTTGCGGCGGTACAATCCATCGGCGGATTGGTTTTTTTCCTTTGCGTAGAGACGGAACAGCTTGCGGATATCAATTGGTCGGCTGCCATAATCCCATTGTTGTACATAGGAATCATGTGTTCATTTGTCGCCCAAACGATTCAAATTTTAGCACAAAAGCATACCTCTGCGACATCTGCCGGACTGATTATGATGCTTGAAGGAGTTTTTGGAAGTGTCTTTTCAGTTGCTTTTGGTTTTGAGGCATTGACAATTAATCTGTTTATTGGAGGAATGCTTATTATGCTTTCTCTTATTCTGATGGAAGTTGACTTTCAGCATTTGTTCATCAAGATCCGCAGCAGCTCTAAAGGCTGAGTACAATGCCGGTGCGGGGAACTGGACTATTTTGGCAGCCCGATTGCAACATTTGCCGCTGAATATACGTTTTCAAGTTGGAGAAGAAAATAATGGAATTGATCCCATTCATGCAGAAGGAGCGACAGACTATGACCACCCCTCTGACCCGCAAGCTGACGGCAGGAGTTCTCGTGGGAACGCTGCTCTTATCAGGCATCACCATCGGCATCCCTAACCATGCATCGGCTAAGGGCTTAGGACCTGGGCAAGCCGCCGCAATCGCCTCCGCTTCCAAAACGTTTACGTACAAGAACGCCGTGTACACCCTTCGCCTGCCGAACGATTGGAAGAACCGGCTTCAATTCGCCGAGAAAGACAAGCAAACTCTTGTGTATTACGTTCCGGAGAGCCAATTGCTGCAAAAAGAATTGCTGTTCACCATCGAGGCGATTGACAGCGCAAAATGGATGGATGATACGGAAAGCGGAGTATATACTGCGCTCGGCAGCCTGAACGGAAGCGTATACGCGCTGCACAAGTCCGGAGAAACGCCTTATACCAAGATGCCGAACAGCTCGGATTACCGAATGGCGCGTAAAATTTTGGCCACTCTGAAAAACTCGCTTTCCTTTTCCTTTAATCAAACTCAGCAGGCGGCTCCGGCCATGGCTCTCGTGCTGACCGATGCGAGACAGGCAGCGGAGCTTTATGCCTTCGGACTGCAGCGCCGCAGCGCCTCGATTCAGTATGCGACCTTCTCGGACGCACTGAAAAAGACAATGTATCCCGTGTTCAAGGAGCTCAACTGGGTTACCGGCGTCTCCAGTCCCTGGATCACCAAATGGGAAGTGACTAAGGACACAGTAATCGGCAGCAGCAAGGAGCAGATCGAGCTGAGACTGGATACGGCGACTTCTACTGGTTCCGAGCCTTCGGTGCAGCTCACGCTTTCCCTTGAAAAAGAGAACGGAAGCTGGGTCATCGCAGCGCTGTCCTCCGACCGTGAACTGCCGAGAAGCGGCGTTCCCGTCAAAAAAGACGGCGTTCCCGCATTCGGTTCCGCCGATGCCGTAAGCCTGGCAGCCAAAGCGGCGGCCCATTACTGGCATATCATGAGCGGCGGCAAAGCGGTGAAGGAAGGAGAGATCCGGGAATTCTCCATTCCGGGCAAGGGCGACCATTACCGGTGGCTAGGCGAGGATCTCTCCACCAAAGAGAAGCTGTTCGCTTATCTGAAGGAGGTCTACACGCCGGAGAAAGTCCAGCAGTACTGGAACAGCCAGACGCAAAGCGGCAGTCTCGCCATAGTCGGCGGACGCCTCGCCCAGCCGAATGCCGATGGAGGCAGTCTGCGGGATTGGACCAAGGCGAAAGCAAGCTTGCTTACAGATGGTGCCGAGGCCAAGACGTTCCGGTTCGACGTTCCGCAAGGCGAAGCCGAGCATACCATCATCGATGCGCCGTTTCGATTTGTGAAAGGCACGGGCTGGAGACTGGATTCGGAAGTCAGCATCATCAAGTAAAAGAGACTGGTCCCCAACGAGTCTATATTAGATGGGAACAATCCAAAAATGACCTCAAAAACCACGATCTTGTGGAGGATGAGGTCATTTTTTGGAGCCGAAATTCAGTTTACCCGGCAGTTCCGCCGTTCGTTCAGGACACTTTCACCAGCACCCGGCCGCGCGTGTTTGATTTCAGGATATCGGCGAGCGCCTGCGGCAGCTCAGCCAACGTCACCTCACGGTCGACAAGTGTTTCCAGATCCGCCGGTTTCAGATCGGTCGCCATCCGTTCCCACACTTTGAGCCGCAGCTCGGCGGGGCAGAAGACGGAGTCGATGCCGAGCAGATTCACGCCGCGCAGAATGAACGGCAGCACCGTCGCCGGAACCTTCGTGCCGCCCGTAAGTCCGCTGACGGCGACCGAGCCCCGGTACGATATTTTGCTTAATATCGCCGCGAGCTGATTCCCGCCAACCGGATCGACGGCGGCCTGCCAGAGCTGCTTGTCCAGCGGTCTTTGCTTGGCTTCGGGGTCATAGATCTCGCTTCTCGAGATCACTTCGGCCGCGCCGAGCCGCTTCAGGTAGCCGCTCTCCGAGGTGCGGCCTGTGCCCGCGACAACCTGGTAGCCGCGCTTGGCCAGCATCGCGACCGCCGCGCCGCCGACGCCGCCGGATGCGCCCGTGACAAGCACTTTGCCTTGATCCGGCGATGTGCTGTTATCTTCAAGCGCTTGAATGGACATGGCCGCCGTAAAGCCCGCCGTGCCGTAAATCATCGCTTCCTTCAGGGACAGGCCGTCTGGCAGCGGAACGACCCAGTCCGCAGGGACTCGGGCGTATTCGCTGTAACCGCCGAAATGGGACACGCCGAGTCCGTATCCGGTGACCAGTACCGGCTGGCCTTGCTGGAACCGTTCATCCTCGGAGGATTCCACCACGCCGGACAAATCGATGCCGGGGACGAAAGGATACGATTTGACGATATTGCCGTCCGGGATGGAGGCCAGACCGTCCTTGTAATTCACACTGGAGTAAGCAACCTTGATGACCACTTCTCCTGCGGGCAGATCGTTTAGTGAAGCCGGTTTGACGGCGACGCTGAACGGCTCTGTGTTGTCTACAAACAGGGCTTGAAAGGATGAGGACATAGTGATACGCTCCTTTTAATGGGTATGTAAAGCCTAGAACTCAATAGTGACATTTTGCCGATGATTCACATGCTGTCATTATATTTTTTATTCTGACCGGTCAACTTTTTTATGTCAATGATTTCTTATACAATATTTTCATTTTCAGGTGGGTGCTCTATGGTCCGTTACAAAAAGTCCGAGGAAAAACGCAAACAAATTCTGTACGCAGCCTTTCAGGCCATCGCCGAACAGGGGTATGACGCCGTAACGCTTCAGACGATTGCGGATAGCGCGAAGGTTAGTAAAGGTGTCGTTCATTATTATTTCGATAACAAAGAGGCGGTGCTTGTGGAGCTGCTGAGCTGGCTGACCGGCAAAATCTATGAAAAAGAATCCGCGGCGGTAAACGGACAGTCCACGGCGGAGGACAAAATGGCCGCCTATATCGATTCCGTCTTCGTATCGCCCGAGAAGAACCGCGATTTCTACCGTGTGTATCTGGACTTTCTGGCGAGGGCCAGCCGCAGCCCCGCGTACCGGGAAATCAACAGCCGCTTCTATGGCAACTGCGCGCGGATCAGCGCGGAAATTGTGGAGCTCGGCCAGCGCGAGGGCGTATTCGACCCCCGCCTGTCGGTGCGGGAGACCGCCCCGGTCATCCGCTCCATCATCGATGGCTGCCTGATCCAGTGGCTGATGACCGGCCAGGATGAGCTTCACTCCGAATACAGGGATTCCTGCCGGCAGGCGGTCATGAAGCTGCTCGCTGTGGATACGGTGAAAAAGTCATAGGCGGCGAACCAAGGAAATGTTAAATTATTGAAATCTGCTTTGGGAGGCGATTTCAATGTTAACCATCAGGCGGCTCGGAACCGTTGGCGCTATAAGCGCCGCACTGCTTATGGCAGGCTGCGACTTGATCGGCGGCGGCAAGTACCAGACCTACAACAAGGACCAAATGTATAATAACAGCGCCGCTATCGTCCAGGAAGGCGACCAATATTCCTATTTGTTACGGACCGGTTCAACCACTTCCCGGATAGCGGATATTGGCTTTGAA
Source organism: Paenibacillus rhizophilus (assembly GCF_003854965.1). Lineage (GTDB taxonomy): Bacteria > Bacillota > Bacilli > Paenibacillales > Paenibacillaceae > Paenibacillus_AQ > Paenibacillus_AQ rhizophilus. The sequence continues at coordinate 81,265 of NZ_RQPI01000006.1, read as the reverse complement.
GGTTTTTCCGGCACGGATACCATTTGGATTCTGGATGTGAAGAAGAAAGCCGACATCAGAATTGACTATTCCCTGACCGTCGATAAGGGAGAATTCAAGGTTGTGCTGGTGGCTCCGGGCGATCGGGCAGTTACGATTGCGGAGGGAAGCGGCGACGGAGTTAGTATGGTGACCTTGGACAAAGGCAACAACCGTATCAAATTCGTCGGCAAACACACTGCGGGGAAGGTAGAGATGCATCTTGGGGCAGGGGATGCCGTCAAAATAACGAGCTCAGCAGACGAGTAGCCGCAATTCAGCAGGGCTGCAGAAACCACACATGCCGCAGATCGATCCAGCCCTGGCTGTTGAACCGGACTCCCCGGACAGACGGCAGATAGGCGGTTTCCACCGGCTTTTCGTACAAAATATGCAGCTCCCGCTCCTCGATCAGCCTGTCCTCGATTCGGCGGAACGCCTCGGCCCTTGCCGCATGGCCGGACTCGCGCGAGATCAGATGCAGCCCTGCTTCGATCTCCGCCCGGATCTGCGGCGTGACATGCTCCGCCAGCGTCTGATACAGATCGAACAGCCTCAGCTGCTCGTCCCGGTCGCGGACGAGGGAGAACAGGATGAGGTCGGCTTCCATCCGCACCGGCCCCTTGAACTCTTTCGGCGGCACGGAGACGATCGCCGCGGAAATGCCGTTTCGCTCCAGTCTCGCGGCGACGAGCTCGGCGTCCGCCTTGTACTGCGGGATCGTGGCAATCCGCAGGGAGAGCCCGAACAACGAGGCGGTTGTTCCGGCGGCGGCGGGAGGGCAAGAACCGGAGGGGCCCGAAGCAACGGGATCGCCAGGGACACCATCCGTGCCGGAAACGCCAGGATCGCCCGTGGTACAATCGGCACGGGGAACGCCAGGATCGCCCTGGGTACCATCCGTGCCGGGAACGCCGGGACCTTTGTCCGGTTCGCCCACCCTGCCCAGACAAGACAAAATATCCGCCCTGACGGCGGGATCGCTCAGCGGTCCCGCTTTTTTGGTGTTGCAGGTAATGAACTTGCGGACGGAGGTCTCGGTGTGAATCCGGCTCCATTCCGCCGACTCTTCCGGCCGGGGATTCTGAATGATGTGAAAAGGGAACCCCGAATCCGCCGCAGACGGCTCCGTATCCCAGGGAACATGCAGAATTTCCACCCGGTCCAGCTGCGCTCTCCCTTGAAAATAATACGGAAACGCCTCCAGCACGCACAAGCCTTCATTTAGTTCCACAATTTTGAACGGGCCGGTTCCGACCGGCTTCTGGGTGAAACGCCCTTCCAGGGTGCGCTCCGGTTCCCGCGGAACGACGGCTGCCCGGCTCGTGCACAAAAACGAAAGAAACAGCTCGTTCGGAGTCTTGAGCCGGAAGCCCACCGTCAGCGGATTCAGTGCCGTTACTTCAACAATATCCCTCAAAATAAAGCTGTACAGCCTGCCACGAGGCATCCGGATCAAGCGGGAGAAGGAGTAGACGACATCGCTTGAGTCAAGAATTGCGCCGTTATGCAGAAGCACTTCCTTGCGGAGGTAGAAGGTCCAGTTCGTCCGTGTCACGTCGGTTTCCCAGGCATGCGCGATGCCTGGAACAATCTCTTCGCCACCGGCTCCCCTGCGGACAAGCCCGTCATATACATGGCTGGAAACAAAGGATTCGGCCAGCAGGTTCATGTGCAGGGGATCGATTGTATGCAGCGGCTGGCGGATGGGCAGCCGGAGCGTATCTGTCTCTGCGCATTTCGGCGTGATGGCCGGAGTAGGCCAGCAGCCAGCTTTGCAGCGAATTCTGAAGCGCCGAGACTCCCGCATGGGAACGGATGTCTTCCATCGCGGCCGAGACGGCGTCCTTGCGGCCCATGGCCTGCATCATCGACTGGACGGCGACATCGTCCCGGGGCGTCAGAAAGCGCAGCACGGAACGGCGCCCGCGTCCGCGGCTCGGCGTCCAGGCCACCCAGCCGTTGCCCGCCATTTTGCCCAGAATATTCAGGGCATTCCGGTGCGTGCAGCCAAGCACCTCCGCAAGCTCGTCCAGTGTAATGGAGACTTCATCGGCGCTGCCGTAATGGGCACGCATCCGCATGTATTGGCCGTGCAGCTTCATCCGTGTTCAATCCTTCCGTTGAAAATAGGAAATAAATCTACATTTATTTCTCTTTATCTTCTTATTTTATCATCTAAAATAAGACGGAGTAAGTAAGAAAATGGAGGGATTTCCCATGAGCGAAGAAGTTTCAACCAAATCGTCGCGTTCCCTAGCGCTCCCGGCAGCTGCTTTTGCGCTGGCCGTTATCCACCAGTATCTGTTCCTGGGGAACCGGTACGGTGTGTCGTATCCGCTGTTCACCGTTCTTTTTTACGCTTACATGCTGTGCTTTGCCAAGGATAAAATCCGCAAGCCCCCGGCGGCGGGATATGCGGGACTGGCTTTTATCTTGTTGCTTTCCTTGACATTCGGCCTGTTCGCCAATGAATTTTTTTACCATTTGAACACGCTTGTTCTTCCCTTGATGATCTTCTTGCATTTGGCTTATATGATCGGCGACGGAAGACCGGCTTATGACCAGTTCTCCCTTGTCTTCGGGGCGCTCGACCATCTGATTCCGCAGAACCTGCGGCAGTGGCCCCGCATCGTTGACGTCTTCAAGAAAGCCTCCGGACAATCGGAAGAAGGGAAGAACAGGCAGGTTCTCGGTAAAGTACTGATTGGCCTCTGCATTTCCTTCCCGCTGCTGCTGGTTGTCCTGCTGCTGCTGTCCTCGGCGGACGGAGTGTTTCACAGCGTGCTGTCGGAAATACCGGTATGGCTGAGCAACGTGTCGTTTGTGGAAGGCTTGACCCGTACGCTGTGGGCGCTGCTCCTGGGGATGTTTTTTTTCGGGCTCCTGCGGGGATTTCTGTTTCCCCTTAAAGAAGAGGAGGTTCCGGTAGCCTTAGCGCGGCCGGAGCAAACGAACAAGACTGAATGGCCGGATTTCCGGGTCGATTCGATCATTGCAGCCACCGTACTGACTGCGGTTAACACCGTATATGTGCTGTTTGTCTGCGTGCAATTCTCTTATCTGTTCGGCGCCTGGCAGGGCGTGCTGCCATCGGGAGACACCTATGCGGAGTACGCAAGGAGAGGGTTCTTCGAACTGATTATGGTAGCGGGCATCAATTTTGTTATCCTGCTCGGGCTGCTGCTGCTGGGGACCAAGGGGACGGAGAAGCTGAACAAGGCGATTCGCGGGCTGCTTTATCTTCTGACGGGCTGCTCGGCGGTGATGCTGTATTCCGCTTATACGCGGCTGGCCCTTTACGAAGAGGCTTACGGCTATACGACCATCCGGTTTCTGGTGCATGCCTTCATGATATTTCTGGGTCTGCTGCTGATTGTGACGGCGCTGCGCATCGGCCTTTCGCGCTTTCCGCTGGCCAGATGCTATATTGTGCTGATTGGTGCGGCTTATCTGGTCATGAATTTTATCGGAATGGATGCCATTATAGCGGGGAAAAATATCGCGCGCTACGAAGCCACCGGCAAGATCGATGCGGCTTATCTTATCACGTTGTCGAGCGACACGGTGCCTCGGCTCATCGAGTTCAGCCGGAACCAAAACGGAATGATGGACAGCGGATTGCGGACTAAGCGCATGGATCTAGCAAAAACGAACGGCAAGTGGCCTGCCTTTAATCTGTCGCGCCACCGGGCACTAACGGAGCTCGACCGGTATTTGGAGAAGTAGGGACGAAAGTATATAACTCCGGAGTGCCCTTTTTTTTACACTAATGTATTATTGATGCGAAAATATGTAGCTGTTAGTATTACTTCACTTACATAAGAATCGGCTGGTGGACTTGATGCACTATGATTTGAGGGCCAACTGACAAAGATTACGATGTAAGAGGAGTGGAGAGATGGACAAAAAGTACGATTATTCATTGGACGCGATGAAAGGCTTTAGCTGTTTGCTGATGATTATGGCTCATACCGGTCTTGTTTTTTCGGGAAGCAGTCGCTCGTTTCAAATAATCGGAGGGTTGGCCCCTGTCTTATTCTTCGCCGTATCCGGTATCACTTCAATCTTCCAGAGTAAGAAAAACGTCCTGCCGCTGCTTGCCTTTTACTTCGTCTTTGCTGTCATTGGATTATCCTATAACGCTTTGTGGAGGCCCTTCATTTGGTCGGATCCCGTTTCGGATGTGCCGCAAATCGTGGCGATGAGCGTACTTGCCATTATTTTGTTAGAAAAGTATTTCAGGCCCGGCCGCTACGTGTATCTGATATTGGGCGTCTTCCTGTTCGCCATGCACTTTATATTTACGGCAAAAGTACCTTCTTTTCCTGGCAAGCAATTCTTCATTCCGGAGGGGGATTACACTTATTTTACTTTCGTCCCCTGGTTTTCGATATTTTTGCTTGGCGTGTTCGCCTACCGGAGCGGCAGGCTGGTGAATCTGATCTGCGGTATAGCTGCGGCATGTGGTCTGGCGGCGGCTTATGTTCTTACCCCGAGGGAGACGGAATTTCTGATAAAGTACAATATGTCGCCAGGTTACTTTTTCCTTTCCCTGGTACTTCTGTTTATGTCGTTTTCCCTGTTCAGGTCGATCCGGCAATATTCTTTGAAGAACCCGCTGCTGTTTTTCGGCAAACATTCTTTTCTGTTCTTGTACGTTCATGTGTTCCTGATCTTTTTACTCACTCATTTCAAACTGTATTCGATCAACGTCTACATGGTTTGGGCGGGGGTTTTGCTGGTCAGCTATATCGGAATGAACGCCGTATTATGGATCAACAAATATGTTGAAGCGCTATTTAATCATAAGCTGCCCTGGTTGGGGCTGCTGATGCTGATCCTGCTGGTGCCCGCGGCCGTCGATTCTTATGGACTTATTGTGACGTTGGAGGCTGTACTCGGCTTGGCTTTTGCCTGCAATTATAAAAAGCTGTCCCAGGTGCTCTTTTCCATTTTTACATTTGTTCCAAATAGCACAAATTCGCAGCCGGGCGCGGCAGCAAATGGGGCGTTGCTGAGCAGCGAACGGAGTTTGCCGCCAGTCTTGGGACAGCCGGAGCAGTTGGATACAGCCGGGCTTTCCGGGCCGGTTCGATCATTAGAGGATGCGTGAAATGAATTGGATATAAAATAGCTGCCGAGCTGGTCTCGGCAGACTGGACCCTCGGGTTATCCCGGGGGTTTATTATTTATTCGGCTTTATACCAACCGGCAGCCGCGGCATTCGACATCGTTTTCTGAACACGGTACAATGTTCCAGGGTAGGAACGAAGGAGGTCTGTTATGTCGACGAGAGTAGTCAACAATATTTCGGAACTGATCGGCGATACCCCGGTTGTCCGGCTGAACCGCCTGACCGGACCGAATGATGCGGAACTGTACGTCAAGCTTGAGCGGTTCAATCCGAGCGGAAGCGTAAAGGACCGGGCAGCGTACAATCTGATCCTGCAGGCCGAGAAGGACGGGCTCCTGAAACCGGGCGGCACCATTATCGAGCCGACGAGCGGCAATACGGGAATCGGGCTGGCGATGAACGCCGCGGCCAAGGGATACCGGGCGATTATGGTCATGCCGGACAATATGACCAAGGAGCGGATCAATCTGCTGAAAGCGTACGGGGCGGAAGTGGTGCTTACGCCCGCTGCCGAGCGGATGCCGGGAGCCATCGCCAAAGCGCTGGAGCTTGGGAAGCAAACGGAAGGAAGCTTTATTCCGCAGCAATTCGAGAACAAAGCCAATCCCGACATCCACCGTACAACGACGGCGATCGAGATTTTGGAGCAAATGGAGGGTAAGCTGGATGTATTTGTGGCGACCTCGGGAACCGGCGGCACCATCACCGGCACGGGAGAGACGCTGCGGGAGCATCTGCCTGAGCTGCGCATTCTTGTAGTCGAGCCGAAGGGGTCGCCGGTATTATCCGGCGGAGAACCGGGCCCGCACAAGCTGGTGGGGACAAGCCCGGGATTCGTTCCCACCATTTTGAATACGGATGTGTATGAGGAGATCGTGCAGGTCTCCGACGAGGATGCCCTGAATACCGTCCGGGCCATGTCGGCCAGGGAAGGAATTCTGATCGGCCCGTCCGGCGGCGCGGCGGTGTGGACCGCCTTGAGAGAGGCTGAAAGACTGGGCAGCGGCAAGCGGGTGCTCTGCATTGCGCCTGATTCGGGCGAGCGTTATTTGAGCATGGGTATCTTTTCATAACCAAGGGCTTGATGAGGCGAATGGCATGGACAATAAAAAGCGGCTGAAGCTGTGCTCACTTTTGAGCCGCTTCAGCCGCTTTTTCGATCCAGCCGTTGTTCGGCTGAAGTCGCCTTTTACTGCTTTAAGACGAAAGAATCCGCAAAAAATTTCAATCCGTTCGTTCCATTGTACCGCCCTACAGCTCTTCCACTTCCCGCAGCCAGAGCGAGGCAGAAGCGTCGCTCGGCATGCGCCAATCTCCGCGCGGGGAAAGGCTGACGGTGCCGACCTTTGGGCCGTCCGGCAGGCAGGAGCGTTTAAACTGCTGGGAGAAGAAGCGGCTGTAGAACACGCGCATCCACTGTACCAGCTGTTCCCTTGTGAAGGTATCGCCGAAAGCATGCTCCGCAAGATATAGGATTTTTGCAGGCGGAGCGCCCGTTCTTAGCATATGATACAGGTAGAAATCATGCACATCGTAAGGTCCGAGAATATTTTCCGTGAGCTGCGCGATTTCGCCATCCGGCGAAGGCGGCAGCAGCTCCGGACTGATTCCCGTGGCGATAATATCATACAGGAACTTGGCGGCGGTTTCGTCCGCCTCGTGGTCGGCGTACCACTGGACGGCATATTTGATCAGTGTCTTCGGAATTCCCGAATTGACGCCGTACATGGACATATGGTCGCCGTTGTAGGTACACCAGCCGAGGGCCAGCTCGGACAGGTCGCCGGTGCCGATGACGATGCCGCCGTTCTTGTTGGCGAGATCCATCAGAATCTGCGTCCGTTCCCTGGCCTGGACGTTCTCGTAGGTCAAATCGTGAACGTCCTTGTCATGCCCGATATCCGCGAAATGCTGCAAGCAGGCGGCCTTGATATCGACGACCTTCATCGAAGCGCCCAGGGCCTTGATCAGGCCGACGGCATTATCATACGTCCGGTTCGTCGTTCCGAAGCCGGGCATCGTGACGGCAAGCACGTCGCTCGCCGGGCGTCCAAGAAGCTGCATCGCTTTTACCGCGACAAGCAGCGCGAGTGTGGAATCGAGTCCGCCCGAAATGCCGATGACTGCCTGTTTGGTGCCGATGTGGCGGATGCGCTTCATCAGGCCGGAGGTCTGGATCGACAGTATTTCCTGGCAGCGCTCGTCCCGCTGCAGCGGATTGCCCGGAACAAAGGGATTGGTGACCACGTTGCGGGCCAGTTTCCGGGGCGAATCGCTCTGGCGGGCGGGATTGCCGAATGCAATCTCACGGTAATCGGCACCGCCCCGGCCGCCCCGGAAGGTTCCCATTATCATACGGGAATAATGGATTTTCGGAATGTCGATGTCGGCGATGGTGATCCGGCTCTCATGGGTGAACCGGTCGGATTCCGCCAGCGTCTGTCCGTTCTCGGCGATGATGGAATGGCCGCCGAAGACGACGTCCGTCGACGATTCGCCGGTATTGCTGCCGGCGTAGACGTATCCCGCCACGCAGGACGCGGATTGGCTGCTGACAAGCTGCCGCCGGTAATCGGCCTTACCGACGAGCTCGTTGCTGGCGGACGGGTTGAACAGCAGCACCGCTCCCGCCTGGGCCAGCCGGCTGCTCGGAGGAACGGGAACCCACAGATCCTCGCAGATTTCCACACCGAAGACAAGGTTGGAATTTCCGTCGCAGACAAACATGAGATCGCTGCCGATCGGAACTGAAGCTCCCCCGATGCGGAACTCCGCCGTCTCCAGTTCTTCGGCTCCGGCAAACCACCGGGGCTCGTAGAACTCGCTGTATCCGGGAATGCAGGTCTTCGGCACAATCCCGAGAATGCTTCCATTCTGAATAACGGCGGCGCAATTATAGAGCCGCCCTCTGATTTCGATGGGAAGGCCGGCAATCACGACCATGCTCAGGCCCGCGGTCTTGCCGGCGATGGCGAGCAGCGCCTCCAAGGCGGAGTCAAGCAGCCGGCGCTGCATGAACAAATCCGCGCATGTATAGCCAGTGATGCATAGCTCCGGCAGAACAAGGTATTCCACTTGCTGCTTGTCCGCTTGTTCAATAACTTCCATAATTTTATCGGCATTAAATATACAGTCGGCAACCCGAAGCTCAGGGGAAGCGGCCGCGACTCTTGAGAATCCGAAATTCTGCAATGGTTTCACCTATCCTCTGTATGAATGTTATTTCGCTTTCATTAATTTAGCACAGTTCCAGCCTTTTCTAAACCAGTTGTACCCCAAGACGCGGGACCGTAACAAGGGGAGCTTCCCCAATCCTTACCCCGCGAGCAGTACGGCTGCTATAAACACCAGCTGGAGCAGGGTGCGGACAGGCAGTCCGGGAACCGGCCTGCCGCCAATGGTCAGCTTCTTTTTGGCAGCATGCACATTGGCGGGAAACATTGCGATCAGCAGCGCAGTCAAACACCATGACGCAGCCCGCGAAGTGGCGGGAAAGAGAAGGCCGACAGCGCCGGCAATCTCAAGCAAGCCGGTAATGGTAACGATAAGCCCGGGCCTTGGAAAAGAGGAAGGAACCATGCGGATCAAGTCGGCTCTGCGTTTTCCCCAGTGGGCGGAAGCGGTGAGCAGCAGCATGACTGCCGCAGCCGCCTGAAGCGACGGATGCCAGCCGTCGAAAGGGGTGAGGCCGAGCAGGCCGAGCGCACGGAACAGCACGAAAGAAACAATAAGAACAATGAAAGGCGCCATGGGTATTCCTCCTGTCGAAAGTGGAATTGAAGGCTTACATTCAGCGTTCCCCTTGACCAAAACTCTCGAAAAACTTGGTCGCCAGGGTAGACGCATATTTTCCCTTCATCATAATGGCGGCAATGCGCGTGCGCAATGAGTCGCTGTTGATTTCTTTATAGAGCAGGTTGCCGCTGCTTACAAGCCCGAAAGCGGATTTAGGAACAATGCCGATGCCAAGCCCTGCGTTTGCCCACAGCAGCGTGGTCCGGGCGTCGTCGTTCATGCAGAACAGCTGCGGCTCGAAGCCATGCTCCAGGCAGGCGTCGGTAATCAGCTGCTCGAACCGCCGGTAGATGATGAGGGGCTTGTCTTTCAGTTCGCCAAGGTCAACCATAGTTTGGCCGGCGCTAAAATCAAGCTCCCGGTTCATCACGGCGATCATCGGTTCGGAATCGGCATAGCGGCATTCGAGGTTGGCCGGATTGAACGGCGTGCGCACAATGCCGAGCTCCACGATTCCCTTGCCCAGCAGGTCGATGATCTTGAACGTGTTGCCCTCATGAATTTCAAATTTGACTCCTTCATAGGTCCGGTGGAACTCGCACAGCCGGTCCTGCAGCAGGGCGGCGCCTGAGGAGGAGACGGTCCCGATGGACAGCGTCCCCGTAAGTCCCTTGACATAATCGCCGATTTCCCTGGTCGTTGCATCGGCTAAATCAAGAATTTGCTGCGCCCGGTTCCGCAAAATCACCCCCGCGTCCGTAAGCTGGATGCTGCGCGGTCCCCGTTCCACCAGCTTGACGCCAAGCTCTTCTTCCAGCTGTTTTAACTGCTGGCTTAGCGGCGGCTGCGCCATTTGCAGCCTCCGCGCCGCCGATGTAATCTGGCCTTCCTCCGCAATCGTTAGAAAATATTTGAGCTGTCTGATGTCCATCACGAATCTCCGCCTTTTGATATATGTTAATCATATCGAAGCGATACGAATCCAATATTATTAATATGGAAATAGTTATGACATAATCATAACTGGCCTTTTACTATTTGTGAAATATTTAACGTATTTCTTCTCGGATGGATGTGACTAAGCAATGAATAAGATTACCGTGTTTCTGAAGCCTTACCGGAAACAGCTGATTATCGGCCCGATTTTCAAGCTGTTGGAGGCGATCCTTGAACTGCTGCTGCCGACCATCGTCGCGCTGATGGTGAACCGGGGCATCGGACCGCATAACTCCGCTTATGTATATCGGATGGGAGGGCTCATGCTGCTGATGTCCATCCTTGGCTTCGCCTGCTCCATGGTATGCCAGTATTCGGCGGCCCGGGCGTCGCAGGGCTTCGGCACGAGGCTGCGCAATGCGATGTTCCGGCATATTTCTTCGCTGTCCTACGCGGAACTTGACAAATTCGGCACGCCTTCGCTGATCAACCGGATCACGAATGATGTGAATCAGCTCCAGCTGGCGGTTGCCATGCTGATCCGGCTTGTGATACGCGCGCCGTTTATCGCCATTGGAGCGATCGTTATGTCTATGATCCTAGACTTCCGGTTGTCGCTTGTGCTGCTGGCTGCCGCGCCGGTCTTTGCTGCTTTGCTGTATTGGATCATTTCGCGTTCGTCGCCGCTGTACCGCAAGTATCAGCAGAAGCTGGACGGCATCGCCCAGGTGCTGAGCGAGAATCTGTCCGGCATCCGGGTCATCCGCGCTTTCGCCAAACGGCGCAAGGAAAAAGAGCGCTTCGTCGCCGCTGCGGACGACGTCACGGCCACGGCTTTGCGCGTTGGCCGGATTTCCGCTCTGCTCAGCCCATTGACCTCTCTGGTGGTCAATGCTTCCATCCTCGCGATTCTTTGGGCGGGGGGAATTCATATTAATGCGGGCCGGCTCTCGCAGGGGGAAATCATCGCTTTTATCAACTATGTCACGCAGATATTGCTGGCGCTGATCGTCACCTCAAATTTGGTAATTATATTCACCAAAGCCAATTCGTCACTGGCCAGAGTAAACGAAGTGCTGGCGGCGTTCAGTTCAGTGACGGAGCCGGAGCATCCGGCAGTTCCGCCGGTTGCCGAAACAAGGGAAGCGGCTGTATTCCCTGCCGTTCAAGCGGGCCGGAACGGTTCTTCAGCGTCTGCTGCCCGGATTCCCGCCATTGAGTTCGACCATGTGTCTTTCGGTTACAGCAGTGCCGGAGAGCTTGCGCTGGACGATATTTCCGTGAAAATCGAGCGGGGGGAGACCGTAGGTTTGATTGGCGGCACGGGCTCGGGCAAATCGACGTTCGTCAATCTGATTCCCCGCTTCTATGACGCCTTCTCAGGCGAGGTGCGGGTGGACGGTGTGAACGTCAAAGACTATCCGCTTCTTCGGCTCAGGAAGTCCATAGGCATCGTCCCGCAAAAAGCGGTGCTTTTTACGGGCACCATCGAGGGCAACATCCGCTGGGGGAAACCGGATGCGACCGAAGACGAAATCCGCGTAGCCGCTGCTGTCGCGCAGGCGGAGGAGTTCATCTCCAAGCTGCCCGAAGGCTTGGATACGGCGGTTTCGCGCGGCGGACTAAACCTGTCCGGCGGGCAGAAGCAGCGGCTGACTATCGCGCGGGCGGTGATCGGACGTCCGGACATTCTCATTCTGGACGATTCCTCCAGCGCGCTCGACTTCGCCACGGACGCGGCGCTGCGCCGCGCGCTGAATGAGACCCGCGCCGGGATGACGACGCTTGTCGTTTCCCAGCGGGTCGGCACCGTGCGGCAGGCCGACAAAATTATCGTGCTCGAAGACGGGCGGATTGCCGGCGTCGGCCGGCATGAGGATTTACTTCACAGCTGCGAGGTATACCGTGAAATCTGCAGCTCCCAGCTATCAAGCGAGGAGGCGGTCCGATGAACGGAAAGAAGGTTTGGAAAAGACTAATCGTCTACACCGTGCAGTATAGAGGCTCCGCCGTCCTGGCGGCGCTCAGCGCCATACTCAATGTGGCGGCCAGCCTGATCGGGCCGCTGCTGATCGCCCGGGCGATCGACCATATGACGGGGCAGGGGAAGGTGGATTTCGCTGCGCTCCTGAGTTTGCTCTTTGACTTGGCGGTCGTATATCTCGCAGGAAGTCTGTGCGGCTGGCTGCTGACCTATCTCACGAACCGGATCGCCTACCGCACGGTGAACGGGATGCGTACTGAGCTGTTCGACAAGCTGAATGTCCTGCCGCTGAAGTTCCATGACAATCATCCGCAGGGCGACCTGATCAGCCGGTTCGTCAACGATATGGACGCCGTATCGGACGGTCTGCTGCAGGGCTTCCAGACGCTGCTTACCGGCGTTGTGACCATCGTCGGCACCATCGGACTCATGCTGTACATCAGTCCGCTTATGACCGTGGTCGTGCTTTTGTCCGCGCCTGCTTCGTACTATATGGCGCGGTTCATTACAAGGCGCTCGCAGCAGCTCTTCCGCGACCAGGCCAAAATCCTCGGCAGCCTCAACGGCTATGTGGAAGAAATGGTTGGCGGGCAAAAAGTCGTACAGGCTTTCCATTACGAGGACAACACCTTTGAACGTTTCTCAGGGCTGAATGGGGAGCTGTATCAGGCCGGAGTCAAATCACAATTCTACGGCTCCTTGTCCGGGCCTACAACCCGGCTGGTCAACAACATTACGTTTTCCGTTATCGCGATTATCGGCAGCATCGTCATTATCGCGGGCCGTTTGAGCGTAGGGGATTTGTCCGGCTTTCTAATCTACTCCAATTTGTTCGCCAAGCCTTTTAATGAAATCACCGGCGTCATTACGCAGCTTCAGTCGGCGACCGCCTCGGCGCAGCGTATCTTTGCGATTCTCGACCTTGAGCCCGAATTGCCCGACGCTCCGGATGCGGTGGACCGGAAGCCGGGGCAGGGGACGATTGTATTCGACAAGGTTAAGTTTGCCTATGATTCCGCCCGGCCCTTGATTACGGGCTTCAGCCTGGAAGTCAAACCCGGAACCCGGGTTGCCATCGTCGGACAGACGGGAGCCGGCAAGACGACGCTGGTTAATCTGCTGATGCGTTTTTACGATGTCGATAAAGGGGCAATCCGGATTGACGGAGTGGATATCAAGGAGATGACGCGCGACAGCCTGCGCCGCAATTTCGGCATGGTGCTTCAGGATACATGGCTGTTCGGGGGAACCATCCAGGACAATATCGCCTACGGCAAGCCGGAGGCGACCGATGAAGAAGTCATCGCCGCCGCCAAGGCCGTGAGCGCGCACAGCTTCATCAAACGTCTGCCGGAGGGCTACCATACCGTGATCAGCGGCTCCGGCGACAATCTGTCCCAGGGACAGAAGCAGCTGCTTACGATCGCGCGCGTGATGCTGGCCGACCCGCCGATGCTCATTTTGGACGAGGCGACCAGCAGCATTGACACCCGTACCGAAATCCGCATCCAGCGAGCGTTCCTGAAAATGATGGAAGGACGCACCAGCTTTGTCATCGCCCACCGGCTGTCCACGATCCGCGAGTCGGACCTCATTCTGTTTATGAAGGACGGCGACATTGTGGAAAGCGGGACACACGACCAGCTGCTGCGTCAGGAGGGCTATTACGCCCGGCTGTACAACAGCCAGTTTGCAGCAGTTTAAGCGAACATTCAGCCCACTTTCATGCACCTTTAAGCATCCGGGAGTATATTATATCCATGACCCCCAAAGATAACACTTGGCCCCGCCGGATGGCGGGGTTCTTTTTTGGACTATGGCTAAAAAAACCGCCCTCCGGCTTGACGCGCAAGCCATGAGGGCGGTTGTTTCATACCACACTTACATAAAATCAACGAACTCGCCAACCGGCTTGCGGTAGCCGCGCGGTCTGATCTTGCGCTGGTTGTCCTTGCCGATCGTGATCAACATCACGGGAACAAGGTGGTCCGGAAGGTTGAGTGTTTGCTTGACGGCCTCCGGGTCGAATCCGATCATCGGGCATGTATCCCAGCCCTTGTCCTTGGCGATCAGCATGAACTGCATGGCGGACAGCGAAGCGTTGCGGATCGCCTCGTCGTGCTGGAAGGCCTCTTTGCCTATGTATGCCTGATTGATCGCCTCGATCGTCCCGTCATACTCCTCCTGGGACATCGCTCCCAGCATTTTGAGACCGCCATAAATTTCCGGCGCCTGCTCGTAGGCGTGCATATCGCCCAGAACGACAATGACTGCCGAGGCCGTATGAATTTTGTATTGTCCGTAGGCGTTCTCGCGGATTTGCTCCTTAAGCGCCGGGTCTGCAATGACTTTATAACGGGCGTGCTGCAGATTGAAAGCCGAAGGAGCGAGTCTGGTTTGGGAGAAGATTTCTTCCAGTTCGCTCTGCGGAATCTGGATGCCTTCCACAAAATTCATAGCCGATCTGCGGGCTTGGACCACATCTGCAAAAGAATTCGTCGAAACGGGTGTGCTCATAAGATAATGCCTCCATTCAATAATCAAAAATAAATTAGTTTAATAAACTAATGTACTTACTAATAGTTACTTGGTAAATATATCACAGCTTAAAAAGTTCGTCAATGATGTCATGCACAACTCCCCATTTTCACTATCTCCTCCGGTAGCCGCAAGCGCTCCGCTTCTAATTAGAGTCTTCCGATAGAGTCTCCCGATTTTGGGATTGCCAATATTTCCAAATCGTAATAGAGTTTATTCTGAGAACGTTAACAACCGGAAAGATGCTGTATAGTGAAGAACAAGATCATCATTCCCGCGGCGATATGCTTTATGGACGTTTCGATCTGTTTAGCCTCTTGGGCCTGGGGCGCGCCGAGGGAGCAAATTTTCCGTTTCAATCTGTATTACAGTCCGATTTCGCTGGACCCCGCTTTGTCGAACGACAGCACAAGTGAAGAGGTGATAACCGGAGTATTTGAAGGGCTGGTGCGCACCGGCAGGAACGGCGAAATTGAACCGGCCATGGCGAAGTCGTGGACCGTCTCGCAGGACGGCAGAACGTACACGTTTAAGCTCAGAGGCGACGCGGTATGGAAATGGATAGGGAGAACGGAACTTCAAGCGGCATTGAAAAATCAATTCCCTCTGCATTCCCAGTCTTTACAGGCGGTTTGCCATAAATATCTCTTTGCCAGAGATGGTGCAAAACAAGCCAGAAAGCAAGGTCTGCACACCAAATACCCTTACAAAAAGAAGAAACACTTCAACACCAAATGGGTGGACCAAGCATTCAAAATCAAGGGCAACACGATATACTTAAGTCTGGGTATCCAAAGCGGTAAGCGCCAGCAGCCCATCAAGATCACCATCCCGGGTTTGCCGGATGCGGACATCAAGGAAATCGAACTGGTATATGACCGAAAACTGATGATTTCCATGAGTTACGATGACGGACAAGCGGCAGCGGAGAATCAAGGCAACCAGACCGCAGGCATTGACCTGGGAGAAATTCATTCTATCACGGCAACGACCACGGAAAATAAGTCGATCATCATCACGGGAAGAAAAGTAAGAAGCATTCACCGGCTGAGGAACAAGAAGCTGGCCGAGATCCAGAAGCTCATGAGCAAATGCCACAAAGGCAGCCGGCAATGGAAAAAATACAACCGGGCAAAAAAATACATACTCAGCAAAAGCGAGCGCCAACTAAATGACGCCATCCACAAAACCACAAGACAATTCGTAGAATGGTGCAGAGAAAATGAGGTCAAAGAGGCGATTGTCGGCCAAGTGGAGGGCGTGCAGCGCAACACGAAAAAGAGGAAAAGAAAGATCGTAACCCAAAAGCTGTCCAACTGGAGCTTTGGCAAATTGCAGAAGCAGCTCGCATACAAACTTGAAGCACAGGGAGCGAGCATGAAAACGATAGATGAGAGCTATACGAGCCAACAATGTCCTTGTTGCGGAAAAAGAAAAAAGACGTCCAGCCGAAATTACAACTGTTCCTGCGGCTATACCGAACACCGGGATGTGCACGGGAGCAGAGGGATATTATCCAAGTATCTGCATGGAGATATCCGTTACTTGGGCGAAACGAAAGAAATCAAGTATCTACGGATCGCGTAATAGCGTGAAGTAGTAGAAGGTGAGTTCCCACCCACTTGTACAAGTGTTGCTTACTGAACCCTGCCGTTAGATTTCCGCATTTAGCGAAAGCAGATAGCCAACCTATGTGCTTATTGAAAGTAACGGTAGGGGCTGGTAAGAAGCTCCTGCTTCTAAACGAAGTGTAAGCAGGGGAGGTTCATCGAGGGACATGAATATATCTCATCATCGGTCACTTCGATGTGGGCGGATAATCTGGGTATCGACGTATACGCCGAGGTTCAGCCGTGGGAGGAACTGCTGGATAATCGCATGGGCTTGAACTTTGAGATTGCCAGAGCCGGCTGGTCGGCCGACTACAATGACCCTGCCTCTTTCCTTGAAATGTACGCTTCCTGGAGCACGGAAAATGACAGCGGCTGGCATAACGCGGAGTATGATTCCTATATTCGCCAGGCGCAGCAGACGGAAGACGATGCGGTTCGCATGAAGCTGTTCCATCAAGCCGAGCGTCTGCTGATCGATCAGATGGTCATCATCCCGGTTCACTATTTTAAAGAATTTACTTTGCAAAAACCCTATGTGCACGGTGTTTATAAAGACTACTCAGGCACTCTCGTTTACCGGGACGGGTATTTGAAATAAAGGAGGATTTCCGAAAATGCTTTTTAAAGAAAATGATGTGATTTTATTTCAGGGCGACAGTATTACCGACGTCGGACGCGAGCGGTACGATGCGTATTCGTTGGGAAACGGCTATCCCTTGATGGTGGCCGGACGGCTGGGCATGCTGCATCCTGAGAAAAAGCTTACATTCTACAACCGCGGCGTCAGCGGCGACCGGGCTGTCGATCTTGTGCGGCGCTGGGACAGAGACTGTCTTGCCCTGAAGCCGACCTGGGTATCCATCTATATCGGCATCAACGATACTTGGCGACGATATGACGCAGGCGAAGAAACAACGCCGGAACAGTTCGAAGCGCAGTACCGGAATCTGCTGGATCGCACGCGGCAGTCTCTGGATGCGAAGCTGATCATGATCGAGCCGTTCGTGCTGCCGGTTCAGGGGCTGAACCGCGACTGGCGGGACGATCTGGACCCGAAAATCGCGGTTGTGCGGAAGCTAGCCCGCGAGTACGGAGCGCTGCTGGTGCCGCTTGACGGCCTGTTCGCTGCCGCATCGATGACAGCCGACCCGGCCTATTGGGCCGAAGACGGCGTTCACCCTACCCCCGCGGGCCACGCGCTGATTACCGAAGCCTGGCTGAAAGCGGTCGGAGTGAACTGAGTATTTGCACTTAATTGTGTTTTTGAAATAAGCTTCGGCGGTTCTCAGCGAAAAGGATGTCTCTGGTATTTAGTCCAGGGCATCCTTTTGTTTTTCGGGGTTGGGGCAGCGGGAGGGTCCCTGATTTCTCCAGTTCCGGTTTTGCTGTTATAATATAGAGAATTTCGGACATACATAGCAATGCGCCGGCGCTGCCGGACGGCAAGTTTCTGGTCAATCCGGGAAGCGTCGGTCTGCCCCCTACGAGGATGATCTTCCTTTTCCCCATGTCATGGAATCGGGCACGCCATATGCAAGTTTTTGCATGGTCTGCAAGAAGGAAGGAACGGGCTGGAGCGTAGAGCATAAGCTGATCCCATACGACTGGAATACGGCGGCGGCTATAGCGGAGCAGGGCGGAAGGACTGATTATGCGGTTGCCATTCGCAGCGGCAGAGTGCGGTAATTTTGCGGCTGCGGTCAATAGTATTTTTGCCGACATCAATGAGAGAGGAATGGACGTTCATGACAAGCGATACGGAGCAAGATCTGGAAGGATTGAAAGCGGCGGGAAAGGTCGTCGGGTTCACCATCGCAGAGATGAAAAAAAGCGTAAAACCCGGCATGACAACTCTGGAACTCGATAAAATAGGGGCGGAAATTCTGAAGCGCTTCGGCGCAAAGTCGGCTCCCAGAGAAGTGTATGACTTTCCGGGAGACACCTGCATCAGCATTAACGAGGAAGCGGCGCACGGCATTCCGGGTCCGAAAGTGATTCGTGCCGGCGACCTTATCAACATCGATGTGTCCGCCGAGCTGAACGGTTATTACAGCGATGCCGCCGTGTCTTTTCAGCTGCCCCCGTACAACCAGAAGCTGCTGCGTCTGTGCGCGAGCGCGCAGGAAACGATGATGAGCGTGATCTCCCATCTGCGGGCAGGGATGAGGGTGAGCGAAATCGGCAGAGTGATGGAGCTGGAGGCTCGCAAACGCGGCTACAAGGTCGTGCGGAATCTGTGCAGCCACGGCATCGGCAAAACGCTGCACGATAAGCCCCATGAAATCCTGCCGTATTTCAACCCCCGGGAGACAACCGTATTGAAACCGAACCAGGTTATTACGATTGAGCCGTTTCTGTCGACCGGCGCGGAATACGTGGAACAGCAGGCGGACGGCTGGACGCTGACCGTCCCGGATAACAGCCGGGTCGCGCAGTTCGAGCATACGATTATCGTAACGAAGGGGCGGCCCGTCATCTTAACGGGCGCCTGAAATCCGCTGGCGTTAGCCCGATGCTGAACAGGGCCGCCGCCCGCCGTTCTTAATCCAGGTAGGCGACGATCTCATTCAGCTGTTCCAAAGCCTGCGGCGATATTTTCAAGGTCGAACCGGGCTCTCCCGTACCTCCGTAGATGTAGGGATAACGGAAGAGCCTCCGGTCCAAGATGCAAGGCAGCGGAAGCGCGAGCGATACGCTGCCTGCTTCTGATCCGGTGAGCTGCAGGACCTGCTTGGGGCTTGCCATTTTTAAAGAGTCTTGCCCGAGCAGCGCCGCCGGTTCGTCCAGGTTGACGCGTCCGCGGTCGCCGGATACGATCAGGGCGCAGAATTCATTTTCGGCTCTCAGCACCAAAGCCGGCGCGGTCTGGCCAATTTCGATTCCGAAATAAGCCGCGCCTTCCTGAGCCGTTTTAATGGGCCCTTCATGCTTAATAATTTCATACTGGATTCCTTTTTCCTGTAACACATGTTCCAATTGCTCCATTTGACCCATGAGTGCCTCCTGAACTTTTTTCTATAGTGCAACCTTTTTCCATATTATAACATAATCAAAGCCGAGGACGGGTATATCCTGCGAAGGAGGCAGTATGAGCGGACAAGCATACGCTGCGCTGGCAGAGCTGGAGCGGTGGATAAACGGCGGTGGAGCGGACAGAAAACGGCTGGAGGATAATCTGGCGGCGGACAGCCGTCTTCCTGGGCCGCGGGCCAATCTTGAACTGGCGGAGAAGTTCGCGCGGCATTTTGCCGTCCGGGAGCTGGCGGGCGGGCTGTGGGAGCTGCTGGCTGAATGGGGAGAGATTTCGGACGAAACGGCGGGGACGGGCAATCCCCGCGAATTTTTGCCCTTTTGCTCGGTTCGGGCGATGGGCGAACACTACGGCTACGCCGCTGCTGAGCGGAGAGAGCGCATAGCGGACGCAATCAAGCGGGCGATGAACGATTCCCGCTGGCGGATGCGCGAGGCGGCGGCAATGGGGCTGCAAAGCGTCGGCGAGCATGATTTCGGACTGCTTCGCATTCTGCTGGAACAGTGGCGGAGGGGAGCGAATGAGCTGGAGCAGCGCGCTTTTGTCGCGGCTCTGGCCCATCCCCCGCTGCTGAAAGCAATGGACAACGCGCGATACGCGCTCGCGCTGGCGGGCGAAATTATGGCAGAGGTCGCGGCCCGGCCGGAGCGGGAACCGGAGCTGTTCCGCGTGCTGTCCAAGGGCCGCGAATACGCCTTAAGCGTCTTCGCGGCCGCCGAGCCGGAGGAAGGCTTTGCCCTGCTTGAGCGCTTCGCCGGCATGTCCGACCCGCGGATTGTCCGTATCGTAAAGGCCAATCTCGGAAAGTCCCGGCTGACCCGCACATACGGCCCGCAGGTCGAGGCCGTCCTCGCCGCAGTTGACAATAACCGCAAAGGTAACTATGATAGTTCCAATTAAACGGCCTCTTCATACTGGACGGCAAAGGAGAGACATCATATGAACATCAGCACCCGATTTGCGGTTGCCATCCATATCCTGACCCTGCTTGAGACCAACAAAGAGGGCAAGAACACTTCCGAATGGATCGCCGGAAGCGTAGGCACGAATCCGGTAGTGATCCGCCGGATCACAAGCATGCTCGGCAAATCGGGTCTGATCGAGGTCCGGCCGGGGATAGCCGGCGCCAAGCTGGCCCGCGCGGCCGGGGAGATTACGCTGCTGGACATTTATCTCGCGGTCGACGCCGTCGGAAAAGACTCCTTATTCGCGGTTCATGATCATCCGAATCCGTCCTGCCCCGTCGGTCAGAACATCGCGGGGGCCATGATTCCGGTCTTTTCGCTTGCCCAGCAGGCGATGGAAGACGTTCTGCGCGGAGTAACGCTGGCGCAGATCTCGTCGCAAATCCCGGTCTGACGGCTGGCGTTCCCGGAGAACGCCGCGCTGCTGCCCGGCGGTTACAGTTTCGGAAGCGCGCCGCTGCCCGTGCCGATAGGGGGATTTTTAGCCGCAAAGATGAGAATGACCCCATTACAAATAAATGATTTGGCCCCGCCGCTTGGCGGGGTCTTTTTTGTGCGATAAAAGCTATGCAGCCTCGTCAGACGCCGCCGCACGGGGGTATTTTCCGTCCAAAGGCCAATCTTTTTATCCCCTCTATACAAACTTTATGGAACCTGCTATACTTAGCACAGTTTAAATGTAACTTAAATAGTTACAGGTTTTGAGAAGACATATCACAACTTAACATTAAGGGAGGCAATCATGATGAACATTGCAGTAATCGGAGCAAGCGGAAAAGCGGGAAGCCGGATTGTAAAGGAAGCGCTGGATAGAGGGCATGAAGTTACATCCATTGTGCGCGACGCGTCGAAAGCGGCGGGCAGCGGGGCGGTCGTGGTTGAAAAGGATATTTTTGATCTGACGTCCGGCGATTTGAGCGGATTTGATGCCGTTGTGAACGCCTTTGGCGCACCGATGGGCCAAGAGCGTCTGCATGTGGATGCCGGCAATGTGCTGATTGAGGCGCTGAAGGATGCGCCCGATACCCGGCTGATCGTCGTGGGCGGCGCCGGGAGCCTCTTTGCGGACGAAGCGCAGACGATACGCGTTGTGGATACGCCGGGATTTCCGGATTTCGTGAAGCCGACCGCGCTGAACCAGGCTGAAAATCTTGGAACTCTGCAAGGAACGGATTCTCTTCGTTGGACTTTTATCAGCCCGTCGGCGAATTTTGCTCTGGGACAGCGGACCGGTTCTTACGAGAAAGGGAAAGACCGGCTGCTTGTCAACTCCAAAGGCGAGAGCTATGTAAGTTATGAAGACTTTGCGGTTGCCGTGCTGGACGAGATTGAGCATCCCGCACATATCCGTGAGCGGTTCACGGTGGTTTCCGAATCCTGAGAAATGGTTAGCCGCGCTCGGAGGCCACGTTCCGGGTAAAAAGGCAGGCAGGCCGCAAAGAGCGGCTTGCCTGCCTTTTGGGTTGCTTTCGGTGCGCCGGCTGCATTCCTATGGGTACCCGGAGAAAACATCAGGTCAAGCGGGTATCAAAAGCTGCGGGCGCTTGACCGAAGGCCAGCCGTGGACGTTTACCGCGCTCCTTCAGCCAATTCGGCAATCCGCCTGCCCGCATCCCCGCGGTATAGTCCGCCGTGGTAGCAGATGACCGTCTCGATTGCATAACCGGCAAACTTGCGCAGGCTTGACAGCGCGGTGGCGATATTCTGCGTCGCCCGCGGGTCGGGGCCATGCAGCTCGCCGTCCTTCACCGTCAGGCTGTCGGCGGCGATCAGCGTACGGCTGGCGGGATGGTACAGACTGATATGCCCCGGGCTGTGACCGGGAGTCTCGATGATGATTACGCCGTCTGCGACCGGCAGCTCCTGGCCGTCTTCGATCAAGGCGTCCACTTTTGCTTTAGGGGGATGGGCAAGACGGTGCAGAAAGGCCCGCCGCCATTCCTCCGGCACATGAGGCGGCAGCATGGCTTCGGCGGCGGCGATCGCTTCCGGCGTGTGTTTAAGCAGCATCCGTTCCCCTTCGATATAAGGCTGCTCGATTGGATGAGCCAGGATTTTTATCGTTCCGTTCGCCTCGCCGAGTATTGAAGGAAGCCCGCCAATATGATCAATATCCTGGTGAGTGATAACGACGATGTCCAATTTGCTCCATGCAACCCCCGCTAGGGCGAACGCTTCCTTGAATTTATCCAGCAGTCCCGGGTAGCCCGAGTCGACCAATACCGCATGATCTTCATCCCACAGCAGGACAGGATACAGGGTATCCGTTCCTCCCATCACTTCGGCTGTAATCTCCAGCATTTCAATTCCTTTGGCGATTTGCATTCTACTCCTCCTAGACGGATAATTATTGCAGAGACTATCTTAGTCCAAGAAGAGATGTTAATCAATAGATAAATATTCTATTATATCATAAATAAATATTTTTGTCAAGCTATGATATAGTGTGTGTACACCTGGATTTTGATGTAATTCACTGCATATTGCGGTTTATTTTGAATAAATGGACTTTATCCGCTTTTTTCTGCTTCTGTATGAAGATTTACGATTGCGATATAATGGTGTGAAAATATTGGGGAGCTGGTTCTTTGGAGACGTTTACTGCAGTGCTTGTCCTTCTCGGTCTTATCGGCATATCCAAAATCGTCAACCGGTTCATTCCCTTCGTTCCCGTTCCGCTTATCCAGATCGGCTTCGGGGTCATTGCGGCCGCCCTTCCTTGGGGGATTCATTTGACGCTGGAACCGGAGCTGTTCTTTGTCTTGTTCATTGCTCCGCTTTTGTTCAATGATGGAAGACGAACCCCGCGGGCCGAGCTTTGGAATCTGCGGGCTCCGATTCTGCTATTGGCGCTTGGACTGGTATTTGCGACCGTGCTGGTAGCGGGGTATGCCATCCATTGGATGATTCCGTCGATACCGGTCGCGGCGGCGTTCGCGCTCGCAGCAATATTGTCGCCGACGGACGCGGTCGCTGTAGGCGCTCTGGCGGGCCGGGCAGGCCGGGTGCAGCTGCCGAAGAGCATCCACCGTGTTCTGGAAGGCGAGTCGCTGATGAATGATGCTTCCGGCCTCGTTGCATTTAAGTTCGCGGTTGCGGCGGCAGTCACCGGCGTGTTCTCTCTGTCGCAAGCGATAGGCAGCTTTATTCTAATCGCTGCCGGCGGACTGCTTGCCGGGGCGGCGCTGTCCTTCCTGCTGATTCGCCTAAGCGTCTTTATCCGGCGGATGGGGATGGAGGATGTCACGGTACATGTTCTGCTGCAGGTTCTGACCCCGTTCCTGATCTACCTGGTCAGCGAAGAACTGGGGCTGTCGGGTATTCTGGCCGTAGTGGCCGGCGGCATCGTTCAGGCCATTGAAAAAGACCGGACCGATTCCCCCCAGTACAAGCTTCAGCTCGTATCGGCAAGCATATGGTCGGTGCTGCTGTTTATTTTGAACGGCATGGTATTCCTTATCCTTGGTGTTTCGATTCCCGATGTGGTGTCGGTTATATACCAGGATACGGCTGTCGATAACTTGACGGTGGTCCTATACGTGCTGGCTATCACGACACTGCTGATTGTACTTCGTTTTGTCTGGGTGTACTTGATCTGTATGAGGAGCGCGCGATTTAAGAACGGAAGCAAGCCTTCGATGAAGTCGCGGGTGATTACCTCTATTTCGGGCGTGCGCGGAGCGGTTACCCTGGCCGGCGCTTTCTCCATTCCGCTTGTGCTGGATGACGGCTCGCCGTTTCCGGAGCGCGATCTGATTATTTTTCTGGCTGCGGGCGTTATTCTGACTTCCCTGCTGATTGCAAGCATCCTGCTTCCGCTTATTGCGCGTAAAGAGGAAGACAGCCGGGAAGAATCGGAGCAGGCGGCCAGATCTCAAATTATGAATACATGCATGGCGATACTCCGGGGCGGGGCGGCAGAGGACAGCCGAGGCGTCGAGGTTTTGGCCGTTTCGGGAGCCCCGGATACGCTCCCGGCGCTGCCGGAAATAAAGAACAACCGGAGGATCAAAAGTCCGGAAGACAAATACGGCAAGCGGTGCGCGCTCAAAGCGCGGTTGACCGGGCTGCAGGCCGAGCGGAGGGAACTAAGCGGGCTAATCGCGGACGGGTCCATTCCTTCCGAGACGGGACAAGCGATAATGGAACTGCTGGATCATAAGGAAGCATTACTGGCCAGAGGACTGGATTCGCAAATCAGACTGTCGCTTGACAAGCTGGGCCAGCTGTTCTCGGGAATATTCTCGAAGCTTCCGACAGGGACCGGCCGTTCCGGTCCCCTTCCGGTTGAAAGCATCCGGGAAGCCCGGATCGGGATGTGCCGCGCCGCGATCGACGCCATCCAGGAAGAGATGACCGAGGATAACCGGGAAGGCTATGGAAGCGTGGCGGCCCGCTACGGCTTGTTGATTGACCGTCTGAAACACGGCCGGGCCGGGAATGGGGCGGAGCCGGAGGAAAGCCGCCAGCTGGAACGAAAGCTCGAAGCGATTCAGGAGCAGCGCGACACGGTGCAGCGGATGTTTGAGGAAGGGACCCTGGGCCGCAAAGCTACCGCCGAGCTCCGCTGGTTTGTAAATGAACTGGAAATGTCCATTTGGGAGGATTAGAGATGAACCGCGAAGAGCTGTCTTTCGCCGAGATCGGAGAAGAGCATCTGGCCGAAGCGACGGATATTTATAATTATTATGTGCTGAACACGACCGTATCGTTTCACACCGAGGGGCTGACGGTACAGGATATGAAACGGAACATGCTGACCCGCGATCCCCGTTTTAAATCCTATGCCGTCATGTTGGGCGGGGAAATGCAGGGCTATGTTTTAATTACAAGGCACAAGAACAAGCAGGCTTATGATGTGACCGGTGAGATCAGCGTGTACCTGAAGCCGGAATGTACGGGGAAAAAATTGGGAAGACCAGCATTGGCCTTTATCGAGCGGGTGGCCGCCGAACACGGTTTTCATACCCTGGTGGCCACTGTATGTTCGGAGAATGCCCCCAGCCGTTCCTTTTTCGAGAGCAGCGGTTACGAGCAGAGCGCCTACTATAGGGAAATCGGCCGTAAATTCGGCCGGTGGCTCGATATCGCCGTTTATCAAAAAATAGTGGGAGCATAACGGCTTGAAATTTACGAAAGCGCTTATCCTGCGCAGCAGTCTTCAGTGCAAATCGCTCGGCCCGCTTAATGTAACTGCCACGCGCTGATTTGAAGAGCCGGCGAAGGCGGAAACGGGGAATAATCGCTGATGCACGGTATTGTTTGATCGAAAAAAGTTAATATTTTACAGGATGGGAGTGCGTCATTGGTGCAAGACTTTTGCTGCCCTGCCTCTCCGGCATTATTATATTTTACTCCATGGAAGAGAGAAGTGATTTAAGATGAAGTCAATCGCTTGGGTAACAGACAGCACCAGCACGCTCAATCCTGATTTTGCAAAAGATAACCATGTGTATATTATTCCTCTGCGGCTCATTGCGGACAACGAGTGCTTTAAAGAAAATGTGGAGATAACGGCGGAGCAGTTCTATGAAAAGATGCGGCAGCATGAACGGGTCTGCAGCTCTCAGCCGCCAATCGGCGAATTCATCGAACTGTACGAATCTCTTAAGGAAAAATATGATCACATTATCGCGATCCACTGTTCCTCCGAGCTGAGCGGCACCTTCAATACGTCCATGCAGGCGGCTGAAATTGCCGGCGCTCCGGTTACGGGCATCGATTCCAAGGCGGGCGCCTATCCTCTGCGCGAAATGATTATGAGCGGCGTTCACTGGCAGCAGATGGGCTGTACGGTGAAGGAAATCAAGGAAAGAATCGAACAGATGATTCTCAATATGTCCTTTTACATGCTGCCGGCCAGCTTGACCCAGCTTCACCGCAGCGGGCGGGTATCGGGCTCCCAGCTTGTGCTCAGCCAACTGCTGCGCATTCATCTGCTTCTTCGTTTCGACGGAGGCAAAGTATACGTGGAGGAGAAGATCCGTACGTTCAAGAAGACGAAGCAGAAGCTTCTGGACATTCTGAAAAAGGATGTGGAGCTCATCAAGGATGTCTGCATCATGCATGCTAACAATGCGGAAGAGGCGCGTAAACTGGATGAGGAAATTAAAGATATGGCGCCTGCGCTGCGGACCGAAATCATGCCTTTTATTCCGGTAGCCGGACTCCATGCGGGCGAAGGCACGCTCGCCTTGGCCTGGATCCGTAATCATCCCGCCGCTCTAACTTAATCGCCAATAAGGCCGCCCCGACCCGGATCAGAATCCAGGGAAGGGCGGCCTTATTATTGCTTCAGGGCTGACGCCGTCGACATGAACTTTTTCTTCAAGCACATGGCTTCCCGTTCAGGCAGACAGACTCCGTGAAGAAGAGGCTTTTATCTTTTGCCGCGGCGGAACATCTGTCCCAGCACTTCGCTTAGCACAAGTCCCGTGGCGATGGCTCCCGAGAGCAGGAAAGCCTGCACGGCAGCCTGCAGCGCGGTCGTATAATCGTCTTCTATGAACCGGCGCATGGCATCGTAGGCGAGGCCGCCCGGTACGAGCGGAATAATGCCGCCTACGCTGAAGATGATAACCGGCATCTTGAATGATCTGGCAAAAACTTGGCTGACCGCCCCGACGATGACCGTGGCAAAAAAGGTGGCCACGACGGATTTCCACTCGGAATCGAGCAGCAGAAATACCATCCAGCCCAGCATTCCGGAAAGTCCGCATTGAAACAGCGTTCGTCTGGGCGTGTTAAAGAGGATACAGAACGTGGCGGAGGCGATAAAACTTGTGATAAGCTGCACAATCATAATATTACTCCTCTGTGTAGAACTATGAAACGAAGGACAGCACAAGTCCGATGCCGGTTCCGATGGCAAAAGCGGTCAGGAACGCTTCCGCTCCCTTGGACAGTCCCGATATAAGATGGCCGGCCATCAGGTCTCTGACGGCATTGGTGATCAGCAGTCCCGGTACGAGCGGCATGACGGAGCCGATGATGATCTTGTCCGTTTCGACGCCGATGCCGGCTTGAACGAACAGGAAGGACAGCAGTCCGATCAGAGAAGACGCCGTAAGCTCGGCAAAAAATTTAATCTGGACCAGCCTTTGCAAATAAGCGGCGGCGGCGTATCCAAGCCCCGACACGAGGAGCGCGGGCAGGGCGTCCGAGAAGCTTCCCTTGAACATGATGGTGAAGCAGCCGCCCGCCAGGGCCGCCGCCACAATCTGGAGCCAGGCCGGATAGGCATGCGCTGCATCGTCCACCAGGGCAAGCCGCTCTCGCGCCTGCGCCGACGTGATCTGCCGCTGGCTGAGGCGGCGCGAAATATCATTGACCTCCGCAACCTTTTGCAGGTCGGTCGTACGCTCGGCGATGCGGAACAGCTTGGGCTGCTCTGTCCGGCTGGTCGTAAACATGATGACGGTCGGCGTCACGTAGCTGTGCGCCCCCGGAAATCCGAGGGAAGCGGCCATGCGCGTCATTGTATCCTCCACGCGGTAAGTCTCCGCGCCGTTTTGGAGCATGATTTTTCCGGCAAGAAGGCATAAATCTATAATTTCATAGGTTGTCCCCGATTCGGCGTTGTTCAAACCTTCTTAATCCTCCCCTTGAATGTTATATATTCGATTGTGCCTGCAACGGGCAAAAAGATCAAGTTCCAATTCTTCATTCCGTCCGGGAGTTTACATCCAAGTTTTGGCGGCGTCCGTCAAGGGAACCGGTGAACATCGGAGTCCGATGTTGTTTCTATGGGATTCTTCGGGGAATTGGGTCTGGTGATTAGGCTGGAGCAGACCGCATTTTTCGATAAAACCGCAGTGTCAAATATGCAGCGCGAATGATCAAATCAATGGCAATGGATATCCAGATCCCGGCAATGCCCATATCAAAATGAAGACATAACACATATACGCCGACAACACGAACGAGCCACATACCGATGGCCGTGCTGTACATGGGGCTCTTCGTATCGCCTGCTCCTTGAAGGGCTCCGGCGATAACCAACCCAATGGCTAAGAACGGCTGGGCGAACGCGTCGATGCGCAGCGCGGTGGTCACCATCTTGATAACGGCGGCGTCCTTCGTAAACCAATTAGCTGCGATAGGAGAGAACACAAACAGCAATATCCCGGCAAAAGCCATAAACACCACGGCAATCCACATGGTTAACAATCCATATTGGTAGGCATCCTCTTTTCTGTTCGCTCCCAGGTGCTGGCCCACAAGTGTGGTCGCCGCGACGGCTAGGCCGTACCCTGGCATATAGGAGAAGATCTCTATATTTCCGGCAAGAATATGGGCAGCGTAAACGTCCGTGCCAATTCGCACAATGAGGCCAAAATAAAGCACCTGCCCAAAACGCATAATCAGCCTCTCGGCCGCCGCGGGGGCGGAAAGCTTCAGCAAGGGCAGCGCATACTCGTTAGAGGCCCCTTTGCGAATGGAAAAAGAGAGCTTCGACTTTCGGATATAGATAAACAGCGCAACAGAACCAATCACCCGAACCGCCGAGGTCGCCCAAGCGGCTCCTGCAATTCCCCAACCCGCCCAACCGAACAGGCCAAAAATCAGAACGTAATCTAATGCAATATGAACCATGTTAATCCATAGGCCGACCTTCATGGGGGTTTTAGTATCGCCCGCGGCGCGCAAAATGCTTCCGAAGACCGTCATAAGGGATATGAAAATAGAGGGAACCGCTACGATCCGAAAGTATACCACGCTATCGGCTAATACGTGCGGCTCTGCTCCCATAAGCCTTAACAAAGGCTCTGCAAAAAACAAGGTTATAATTCCGAAAGCAAGGCCCAGTAACGCTGAAATCCACGTAGATTGCCGCGCAATGGCTTTTGCCTTATGGATTTCCCCGGCGCCCACGCTCCGTGCAATTAATGAGGAGGTTCCTACTCCCATAGCCATAAAGACAGCAATATAAACGGCCATAATGGCATTGGTCACCCCAACCGCAGCGACTTCATTCAAACCGATCCGGGATACAAAGAGAGTGTCAACAAATCCCACAATAGTTTGCAAAAAATTTTCAATCATCGACGGTACGGCCAGGGCCAGGATAACTTTGATCTTCCGGCTCCGGTCGCTGCTAACAGCTTTCAACATGGCGAACCTCCGTTATTTAAGTGAAAAAGACTTCCGTCCAATTTTAAAACTCACGGTCATTATATCCCAATTTACTCATCTTAGGTTTCCTTATTTCGTTCTTTGAGGGATTCTTTTAACAGCGTTGTCAGCTCCGACGTATACTTTGTCAGCCTCAAGCTTATTTCTGACCGCATCACATCGCGGGTCATGCCAAACCGCTCCTTATATCCCCGGCAATAATAATGATGATACACAATCAAATCGGACTGCTCCTCCGTCAGGATCCTGATATTTCGTTGCTTAAGCTCCCGGCGCAGTTTGTACAAGTCTTTCATAATTTGCTCCAAAATGTATTGGCCGGCGACGAGATACAAGCGCTTGAGGATATTGGTGGAGTACTCCACTTCGGCTATGCTCTTTTGAACCATCTTTTCCATGTAGGGCAGCAGGATATAGTCCCGGAGCATCGTGCGTTCCTCGGCGGTAATGATTTTGCTCGGATTGATACGATGCTGTTGTTCATACTGCTCGACATGCTCTGTCAATAACATTTTGGATTTCCAACGTTCGTTGTCGTCAAGCTTGCTCACTTATAATGCCCCCCAATCTGTTCGGCTCTTTCCCGTGCGACACCGGCTTCCATCAGAGAAGAGGCGCGTATAATGGCATCGCTCCCGTACCGGTCTTTGATTCCATCTATGGCCCGCTCCCGGTCATAAGCAAGAGACCGGTCATCAAAAAGGGTAAGCTGCATAACGCTGTCGTCTGTCAGCCCGGACAAGGAGACGCTCAGGCGGCTGACAGGCAGCCCGCTCCAATGCTTCTTGAACAGCTCATGGGCGGCGGCTGCCACTTCGTGGGTCAGGGCCGTCGGCTCCGGCAGCGTCATCTGCCGGCTGAAGTAGGAGGAACGTTCCCCGTCCGTTTCCGCAGCGGAAACGGACACAACTGAGCCCATGTAATGATGATACCTTGTGCGCCGGCACACCTCGACCACTAGCTCGAGCAGGACGATTTCAATGTCTTTAAGCCTATGGTACAGCTTCCAGCGGAGCGCCTTGCCGTGGCTCACCGATTTTAATTGATCGCGTATTCCGGCGGCAACGGGGCTTGGATCGATTCCCCGTGCCGTTTGCCAGTAGTACTCCGCCTGGATATCGCTTTGTTTTCCCATTTCCCGCCGCATCCGCTGCTTGAACTCATGGAGCTCCATACGCGCAATATCTCCGATGCAGGATAGGCCCATCCGGGTAAAATGGCGGGTCATCGCCGAGGCCACCATGAACATTTGATGCACGGGGAGCTTCCATAACGTGGACTCCAGCTTCTCAAACGAGAGTTCAAAAATGCCTTCCGGTATCTTTTTGGCATAGTTGTCAGTCGCCATTTTGGCCAGAACCTTCGTAGGGCCGATGCCGACCCTCGTATGTACGCCGGTTGATAAATAGACATGGTTTTGAATCAATTTGGCCATTTCATAGGGAGGCCCGAAATAAGCAAGCGAACCCGAAACATCCAAAAATTGCTCGTCGATGCTGTAAGGCTCCACGAGATCGGTATAGAACTCAAAGATTTCGGTTATTAGGAGCGAGACTTGAATATAGGTCCGCATCCGGGGCCGGATGACAACCAGCTCCGGGCATTTGGCCAGCGCCTCTCCCACTCGCGACGCTGTCGTCACGCCGCGGGATTTGGCGATTGGACATGCCGCCAGCACAATGCCGTTTAGCCTTTCAGGGTCTCCTACAGCAACGGGCTTATCGTGATACTCGGGATGAGCCGACTTCTCCACCGATGCGTAGAAGGACTGTCCGTCAATTAAAAAAATGTGTCTCGACATGGGTGAACCCTCCATCAAAAACTTGTAATCACACCGACGCTTCCGGGAAGCGTCTCATTATGTAACCGGGCAGCGGTCTTTCTGAACAGAAGAAGAGGAGTATGCCCTAATTATATTGCGAACATATGATCGTGTATATACATATTATTTTCCAAAGTAACTTGAATTACGAACAAATGTTTGCGATAATGGTGTTAATAAAAAGCAAACACTTGTTCCGGGAGGTGCGCCATGCCGAAGAAATATATTGGATATACCGTCGAAATTGTATATCTGGACCGAAGCGGACGCTTGTCGCAGCGGCGGATTACGGTCAACGATATCCGGGGCGGTCTGGTCCGGGCTTCCTGTTTGGCAACGGGAAGTCCGCGATCGTTCCGGCTGGACCGCATTTTGGCCTGGAGACCGGCGGGAGGAGAGCGGGCGTCGTAAAGGGACACCGCTAACCGTAAATCGGACCCGCAGATATCGATTCGCTTAAACCTTGCGGCTCCATGCAAAGAGGCTGTGTTAATCGATATTTGCGATTAACACAGCCTCTGACACCCGCGAAGAGAGCGGGGATTAAAGAACGGGCCATTCCGTATGATCCAGGTGTTTTTCCTGATATTCGCCCGGAGGCATGTGATGAAATTGTTTAAACACATGCGAGAAGTGCTTTACGCTTACGTAGCCGACCTTCTCCGAGACGTCGTATACTTTCATGGCCGGACTTGCCTTGAGCAGCTTCGCGGCTTGCTCCATCCGGACCCGGGTCAGAAATTTGATATACGATTCCTGCATCGTTTTGTGAAAGATACTGCTTAAATAGCCCGGGGAGATTCCGATCTTTTCGGCGAGCAGGGCAAGGCTTAACGGTTCCGCGTAATGGGAGTAGATATAAGTCCTGACCCGGCTGACGATGTCCTGTTCATTCTCGTGTACAGGCTCTTCCGGGCCGCCTCTGGTCAGGCAATGAAAGATTTCCTGAAACAGCCCGAGTACGGCTTGGATGGAAAGCTCGGGCGGATTGCCGTGCATCTGCCGGAGATGTTGATAGGCGCCTTCCATGAATCCGCTCTGGCGTTCCAAGATCCCATTCGGAAGCAGCCTTAGCAGATGGAGCCCGAACTTCATGACATGAATGGGGCCAAAGTGCGGCAGGTTTTCAAAGAAGCGCTTCACCGCCATTAAAAAAGCAGCCTCATTCCCGTCCGGGATGGCAAATTGTACAGAGGCTAACGTCTGCTCAAGAATGGCGAGACGCTGAAGCTGAACGTCCCCGTACCGTTCATTGAACAGGAAAGGCTCCTCCGAGAACAGGCGATGGTTAAGAGTTTCAATGGCTTTGGTATGGGAGTACTGCAGATGAAACAGCTCGGATTCAAAGGTTCCGAAGGCGCCGGAGACGGTAATTCCGGTATTGGCAAGCATGGCGGAAGAGACTTTATCATAGAGCGAGCGGCATTTATGCTCAATATCGTTTTTATCTTCGCCCGTCACCAGCACGCAGATGTGCTGATCTTCGTCCAGGAAGACGAATCCCGAGCCGCTTACTTCGGACAGCTCGCCCGTCATCTGATTGAGAATAAAGCGGAAGATGGGAAAGTCGCCGTAAGGTATCCCTTTTTGAGCGAGCCGGTCTTCATCCAGATCCAGCACCATAATGAGGCCTTCGGTTTCAATCAGCTGCACTTTCAGGCGGAAGACCAGCGGATAAAGGGCCTTGATCTCCACGCTGTTTTCGCTTACGAGGGCCTTCAGGAATTGTCTGACGACCTGCGTCTGGCTTTCCTTGGAGACCTTCCCCATAGCCAGAACAGCAAGCTCGTCATGGAATTTGCGGTCCAGCTGCGCGGTAACCTGCATCAGAGCCTCGACCAATTCATCATGGACTACAGGCTTCAGCAAATAGTTCTGCACCCCGAAGCGGAGAGCTTCCCGGGCAAGCGAGAATTCATCAAAGCCGGACAAAATCAGGATAATGGGCGGATTCTCCGTTTGGGCCAGCCGTCCGCACAGCTCCAGTCCGTCAACGACGGGCATTTTAATATCGGTAATGACCAAATGGACCCGCATGTTCTGCAGCATTTCCCAGGCTTCCTGCCCGTCCATGGCTTCCCCGGCGACCTCCCAATCCGGATGATTCGAGGCGATATGCAATCTCAAATATTCGCGCACGAGCGGTTCGTCATCGACAATCAGCACTTTATACATCCTCGTCGCTCCTTCCGAATCCGGTTTCGGGTAAAAGTACATATACAGCGGTTCCCTGTCCCTGCATGCTGTCGACCTTAATTCCATAACCGGAACCGTATTTTAATTTAATCCGTTTGTTCACGTTAAGCAGGCCGATGCCGGTTCCTGCCCGGATACCGTCCGCGTCCGGATCTCCGGCAGACGGATGCTCCGAATGGGCCTGCTCCAGCTTGCCGCGAAGCTTTTGCAGCGTTTCCGGGCTCATTCCTTGCCCGCTGTCCCGGATCGTGAACAGAACCTCGCCGCGCGTGGTCTTTTCGCCGGAAATAAGAATGCTGGTCTTTTCGCGTTTGGCTTCGCAGCCGTGAATCACCGCATTCTCGACGATCGGCTGAAACAGCAGGGCGGGAATGGGCATTCCGTACAAATCGGGATCGACCTTCAGCCCGAATTCCAGTCTGCCTTCGTAGCGGCTGCTTTGGATGCTTAAATAAGCTTTAAGGAGATCCAGTTCCTTCTCCAGCGGAATGTCTTTGTCCATCCGGGTCATGCTGCGAAGCATGCTGCTTAATTTATGGAGATGGTCGATGGCTTTGTCCTGCTTGCCGGTCTGCATCTGCATGGATATCATATTCAGCGTGTTGAACAGAAAATGGGGCCGGATCTGGTTGTGAAGCGCCTGTACCTGGGCCTCCTTCTGGAGCAGCTCCGTTTCGTATACCTGCTTGACCAGCTGCGTATTTTCCTCCAGCATTTCGTTTACCCTGGTGACCAGACCGTTGAAGGAGGTGCCGAGATACCCCATCTCATCATTCCGGTGCGCGGGAAAAGAAACCTGCAAATTCCCCTGCTCCACTTCTCTCATTAATTTCACGATATTCAGCAGTGGAGCCAAAAAACGGCGGACAAAGAAATACATCAGGATAAAAGCGAGCAGAGAGCAGGCCAATGCGATGAAGAAGCCGAAGTTTCTCGTTTCCGTTGCTTTTTGATTCAATTCCTTGATGGAACTGACGGCGACGATCGTCCAGTTGGAGCGCGGGAGCAGCGTTGAATTGAGCAGGTAGGAGGTGCCGTTCTGTTTAATCGTCATCGTCGGTTTCCCGCCCGCTTTGACTTGATTGAACAAGAATTCGGCATTTAACCGATCCGTGCTCCGGTAAATCAAGTTGCGGTTGTTGTCCAGAATAAACAAGCCTCCGCCCGAACCCATGTCGACCTTGCTGCAAATGACCGCAATGCCGTTATAATTGGCGTCCACCTTAATGGCCCCGAGTATTTTCTCCGTATCCCGGGTGCTCCGCAGCTGCTTTACGATGGAAAATACTTTGGGACCTCCATTTTTCACCATCTGCTGCGTGTGCGTGGGCACAAAGATAGAGTCCTGTGTATTCATCGCCTGCTTATACCAATCGAATTCCTGAAAGCGGCTGGCGTAGTCCACGCTGATGGGCATTCGCCCGACCGTATAAATTTCATCCGTCAAAATAAAGACCCGATTGATATCTTTCCGTGGATAAATCATCATTTCTTCGAGATAATTGTCAATGAAGCGGCGCTTTTTCAGCTGGGCCAGTTCGGAAGCATGCACATCTTCCTCCAGGGTCTGCATCACGCCGTCGTTCATATAGGGCGACAAGGTAAGGCGGAACAGATCGTCCAGATAAGTGTCGACATTATAGGAAACCTGGGCGATGATTTGCTGCACCTGGTCAGAGGATTGTTGTTCAAAGTCCATCGTGTATTTGGAATAGGACAGAATGGAATTCAGAAAGACCGAACCCAGAATGAACAATACGGAGAAAAAGAGCAGCTTTTTTTTGATACTCCAGTATCGGTAGCGTTTCCATTTGTACATATCCCACTCCCCCCAACATCAGTGTATCGGTTTATTGTATGCGCTTCAATTCGTTTTTCGGGAATCTGCAAAAATCGCACCCTTGTGTAAAAATGCGGTGTTTTGCGTCAGCGCATTCCCCCTTATGATGAAAATGTAACAGGGAACACAATCAGAGGCCAGACAACAAAAGGGAGGATTCAATATGAGAAGAAAGAAACTCGGTTTGCTGCTCAGCGGCGTAATGATGCTCGGCTTGCTGGCAGGCTGCGGCGGAAAAAATGCGGATTCACCGAACCCAAGCAGCAGTGCCGGCATGGCTCAGGAAACGGGCCCCAAAGAAACTGTAAAGCTGAAGTTTTTTACCGGCAAAGTGGAAACGGTCGATTTAATGAACACCCTGATCCAAAAATTCAATTCGGAAAACCCGGGAATCGAAGTAGAGCAGGAATATCAAAAGGACGCAAGCAATGTGATTAAAGTGAAATTCGCTTCCGGCGACATTCCCGACATCACCACGGTTGTAGAGCAGGATTATATCGATCAAGGCAAATACCTGGATCTTTCGAACGAGCCGTTCTGGCCGAGAGTGCTGCCTGCGGTTAAAGAGCTGTCGACGGACGTGAAGAGCGGCAAGCAGTATCAGGTTGCAACGAACGTGACGATGGCCGGTATTTTTTACAACAAAAAAATATTCCAGGAGCTGGGGCTGAAAGAAGCGTTGACCTGGAACGACTTTAAAGCGAACCTCCAAGCGGTCAAGGACAAAAAGCCGGATGTGACTCCGTTATTTATCGCAGGAAGAGAGTCGTGGACACTTGGACATCTGATTGAGTTCCTTGCTCATGGCATTATTAAGCAGGACCTGGGCGTGAAAAGCTCCCGTGAAGCCTTCATTAACAATGAATCCGATAAATTGAAGTTCGATCAGGAGAACGGCCCGATTGATACTTTCGCCAAACGTCTGCTGGAGCTTCAAGAAGCCGGTCTGATGAACAAAGACGCCCTGACCGCAACGTACGACAATCAGAAGGAAGCGTTCGCTACAGGCAAAGCCGCGATGATCAGCCAAGGAATGTGGGTGGTTGCGGATCTGCTTAAAATTAGCCCCGACTTCCAGATTGACATCGGGTTCAGCCCATACCCGTCCATTCAGGACGGAACAAAGCCGGTCGTCCTTTCCGCGGACGATTCCAGATATGCGATTACCGCCGAGTCCAAGCATCCGGAAGAAGCGAAGAAATTCCTTGAATTCTTATTGCAGCCGGAAAATTTGAAGACCTATAGCGAGTTCCTGAAATCGCCTCCGGCGTTCACGGATGTGACCGCGGATTGGGGTCCGCTTAAAGACCAGGCCAATCAGGCCTTGAGCAGCGGCGTCAACATCGCTTTCACCGATTCGCCGTCGGGCTTCTCGGGCGACGATGCCGGCAGAATGGTGCAGGAACTTCTGGCAGGCCAGTATTCCACTTCCCTGGATTTTGCCAAAGCCTACAAAGACGCCTGGGACAAAGCCTGGAAAGCGACGCACAGATAAAGGGATAAAACGTTTGATAACGCCGGGACCCGGAAGCCGCAAAAGCGCAAGACATAAGCCGGGCCCCGGCAATGGATTGGAGAGAAATAGGATGATTATACTGCGTAAGTTATGGAATAACCTGCATCTTTTTATGGCATTGCCGGCCATCCTGTTGTTTGGACTGTTCTTTATTTATCCGCTGGCGCAGGGAATCGGGATCAGCCTGACGGATTCCAACGGTATGTCGGCTCCGCGTTTTATCGGACTGCAGAACTTTGTCGACTTTTTCCATGATGCCCGGGCGAAAAAAGATGTGTACAATACGGTCTTCTTTGCGATTGGAAGCGCTCCCTTGCTTAATTTATTCGGCTTCTTGTATGCGTTGATTCTGGATCGTCCGTTTAAAGGAAAAGGCTTTGTGCGTGCGGTTGTCTATTTGCCGGCAGTCATCAGTCCGCTGATTATGGGGTATGTCTGGTATTTTATCCTGCAGCCGGACCGGGGCTTTCTCTATCATTTGCTGGAAAATCTGCATCTGGGCACGGGGGGGAGCGACTGGCTGGGCAATGCACATTCCGCGCTCATCGTGCTGGTGTTCATCAATGTGTGGCAGTTCGTGGGGATGACGATGATTATTTACCTGGCGGGTCTTCAGTCCATTCCGAAAGAGCTGTACGAGGCCTGCGAAATCGATGGCGCCGGGTATATGAAATCACTCTGGTACATTACGATTCCGATGGTCGTTCAGTCGATTAAAATCAATGTCGTGACCAATATTATCGGGTCCCTGTCCGTCTTCGAAGTCATCATGGCGCTGACGGACGGAGGGCCGGGCTATAGCACGGAATCGCTGAGCATCTATATTCTTCGCATGCTGTACGGAAGCTTTACCGGCTATTCGACAGCGGTAGCGATGGTTCTGTTCGCCATGATTATTATTCCCGTCTTCATCTTTATGAGATATATCAATAAGAAAGAGTTTGAAATGTGAGGGCCGCCGCTATGAAAAATACTCGAACATTCGGTAAATACGCCTTGGTAGCTGGCATGTCGCTGCTGTCCTTAATCCCTTTTTACATCCTGCTGTACTTGGCGCTGAACAAGCCATCCCGCACTTTGTTTAACGGTCTGTCGCTGCTGCCCGATTTCAATTTTTCCAATTTCTTGGAAGCGTGGGCAACGTCCAAGATGGGACTCGCCACAGTGAACTCCCTGATTATCACTATAGGCGGTGCGATCCTGATTATTCTTGCGGCAAGCTCCGCGGGCTACGCCATTGCAAGGTACAGCAACAAATTTCATCAATCGGTGTTCAACCTGCTGCTGATCTGCATGATGATTCCGGCGATTATTATTACCGTGCCTCTTTATACGCTTATGAAATCGATCGGCGGCATCAATACGCATTGGGCTATGATCCTGCTCATGGCATCGAACGGCATTCCCTTTTCCGTATTCCTGTATGCCGGCTTCATTAAAGTGCTTCCCCGGGAAATTGAGGAGTCCGCCATTATTGACGGCTGCACGCCGTTTACGTCCTTTTGGAGAGTCACGTTTCATTTTCTGCGTCCGGTAACGGCGGCGGTCGTCATTTTGCAAGGGCTGGCGATTTGGAATAATTACGGCCAAGCCGTATTTTTCCTGCAGGGCCAAGACATGAGGACGATCCCGCTTGCCGTGTCCATGTTCTTTCAGCAGTACGGAGCGCAGTGGAATCTGATGGCAGCCGCCGCCGTGATCGGGCTTGCGCCCGCTGTCGTTGCTTTCTTGATCTTCCAAAAGTATTTCGTCAAAGGGATAACCGCCGGAGCGGTGAAAGGATGAACCGTATGTTTCCAACAATTAAAGACGCCTATCCAAACAAGGCCCAATATATAACCGGAGAACCGGTATGCATTGAGGTCGAACTGAATAATCCGCTGGAGCATGAAGTTCGGATTCATCTAACAGCGGAGATTGTATGCGAGAACAGCGTGTTGGACAGCCAAGCCTATGATATAGTAGTGGGTCCGTCAACGGTTTCAACACATCTCCTGGCTTTTGGTCCACTCGATGAAGCTTTTCGCGGATATGGCGTGGACTTGCTGCTTACGCAGGACGAGGCGGAGCCTGTGCGCTTTTCGACCGCCTTTGATGTCGTTTCGAGCTGGCGGCAGTCGCCGAGATACGGTTTTTTGAGCGATTTTCATTCGCGTGAGCAGGGGGATGCGAAGGATGTAGAGAGCCTGAATAAGCTGCATATTAATCTGGTGCAATTTTACGACTGGATGTACCGCCACGACGAACTGGTTCCACCTGAAGAGACCTTCAGGGATTTGATGGGCAGAGAGCTCAGCCTTAGGGTGGTAAAGGAAAAAATCGCGCTCTGCCACTCCTACGGGATGAAGGCCATGGCCTATGGAGCGATTTACGCCGCCAGCAAAGATTTTTACCGGGAGCATCCGGATTGGGCGCTGTATTACGGGAACCGAAAAGCCGTCGATTTCATCGATATTTTTACTATTATGAACATCAGCGAGGAGTCGCCCTGGCATCGCCACATCATTGGAGAATACAAAAAGGCGATCGAGCAGGTCGATTTCGACGGGATTCATATGGATACGTACGGTTATCCAAAGACGGGCATTTCAAGACTTGGCGGCGTGGAAAAGGTGGAGCGCCTGGAGAAGCAATTCCCCGTTCTGATCGAGAACACCCGCAAGGAGCTGAACAAGACCAAAGAGGATATCGGCCTGATCTTCAACAATGTAGGCAATTGGCCGGTCGATACGGTGGCGGCAGCCGCTCAGGATGCCGTATATATCGAGGTATGGAATCCTTATGAAAAATACCATCATATTCAGCA
Organism: Paenibacillus rhizophilus; assembly: GCF_003854965.1. Taxonomy (GTDB): domain Bacteria; phylum Bacillota; class Bacilli; order Paenibacillales; family Paenibacillaceae; genus Paenibacillus_AQ; species Paenibacillus_AQ rhizophilus. Next base: position 41,993 of record NZ_RQPI01000006.1, on the reverse strand, counting down.
GATTATTGCCTGGGCGCAGCAATTCGGTCATGGAAAGCCGGTCATTCTCGCCGCCTATTTAAAGCCTTTCCGGCTGGAGCCTCTGGAATCCATTGATAGAGCACATGCCGCTGCGCTGCTGCTGTCGGCGGTGATTTTCTCGCACGGGGCTTACCATTTGCTGCTAGGAGAGAACAACGGAGTGCTGACCCAGGGGTATTACGTCGATTATTCGGTGGCGGGCGATGCCTTCATGCGGGAAATCCGGAATTATTACGATTTTATGGTCCGCTACGTTCATTTGCTGTATGATCCGTCTTTGCGCGACGTCTCGATGACGCATGTGGAGGGAGACAATCTGGAGTACGTATTCGGTGGCGCGCCTTATTCCACGTATGGCGAAGCCGGCAAAGTCTGGACCGTGGTCCGGGAGAACGAAAAGATGAAATTGATTCAATTCATCAATCTGACGAATAACGCCGAGGATTATTGGAACGAAGGAAAGAACCGGCCGGTCGAGGTGAAAAATCTGAGCGTCCGCGTTCAAGTCAGCGAGCCGGTTCGTTCCGTATTTACGGCCAGCCCTGATATTGACATGGGCAGACCGAAGGATCTGGAATATTCCATTGAAGAAAGTGAACGGGGATATACGCTTTCCGTTACCGTGCCCAGCGTGTATCAATGGAGCATGCTGGTGATTGGGCATTGACCGGGCGCAGCAGATAAGGTCGAAATTGTGGTATTATATGGAAAGGAGGGATAATATGGCATTAGCGGTAATGAACAAGCGTGAATTCGATTCGCTGGAAGATGAAAGATTGGGCTGGGCATGCATGGAGACGACCTTCAACCAAATCCGCGCGAAGGATATGTCGGTGAAGGCCAAGGTAATATCCGAACTTTCTGAGGGACAGCGGGCGCTATGCATGTTCAAAGTCTTTTACGGTCATGCGAAGAACTCGGACATGGAATATTACGGCTGGATCTCCCATCTGCTGCAAAATCCGGACATGTGGTCGGGAGTGATGAACGGATTAAGCTTTTTTGGCGATACGGGGATGCTCCGATTGCTGGAAGAAACGAAAGAAATACTGGAGACTAGAAACCGCAGGCTCGGCTTGGAGTGGACGGATGCCGTAATTACGGACCTTGATCATGATATAGAATTGAACGCCGAGGTAAAGCGGCTGTACCGGCAGTTTCAGCAGATTTCTCCGGAAAGTCTTAAGGCAATCGCCGCTCATATCCGGGCAAATGCCGATGAGTTTGTGAGGTTCGAGGGATAAACACTACATACAAGCTCCCTATTTTGCGCCCGCTATGCGGGCGTTTTTTTCGGCCAATTTCCCTTATCGTGACTCCCCTTATTGATTTTCCTTTGCCATTAGCCGTGTATTCCCAGCCGTTGGCCAAAGAGTGACCACGACCAAAGCACCTTGACATTGAGATGAAAAATGCTTATTTTTGCTCCCAGTTTGTATCCGAAGCGCTGCGTAAAAGCGGCCTTTCCTTATGGGATCGACCCTCGACGCTGGTGACGCCTAACGATTTCCTTCACCATCCTGCATTCGAGACGGTCTACGAAGGTCATCTGTACGATTACCCGCTTCTTAAGCGGGAAAGGTTAAAATACATACGAAAAGTAAAGGAAACTTCAACCGAATGGGAAGAGCAGGCGGTTTAATGGAAGCGGTAGAGTTATTTGGCAAGATTAGTGTTAAGTCTCGCCAGCAGTTCACCGAAAGTCCGGCATTCCTGCGGCGACCATTCATTAAATATTTGCTCGTATCTGTCCAATCTTTTTTTTCTCGCCTCGGCAAGCCTCTGTAAGCCCAGTTCGGTGATCTGAAAATAGCTCGATCTTCCATCCTGCGGATCGGGCACCCGCTCTATGTATCCTTTGAGTTCAAGCACACTTGCCTGTCTGCTTATCGTGGAGGTGTCCAGGCCGAATTCTTCCGCCAGCGCCTTAACCCCAGCATTGTCGTGGTTGGACAAATGGTACAGCAGGGTGTAGCTTGAACGGTCCAGACCGCCATGCTTTTTGTCCAGGGAGGCGCGGCGAATCAGTTTCAACATCTCATTACTAATGAAATCCAAATTTTTATCTTCCATTGTACATTCCGCCCTTTATTTTGTACTCTTCTCCATATTATAAGTGAAAATACCTGCCACAAGTGAAATTACATAATTATCAATGAAAATAACATGAAAAAATCATTTTGATTTTCAACCAATTAGTTGTATAATACACCTATATTAATTAATTGTATCCTACACCTAAATTTTAAACAAATCTAATTTTTAGTTTCGGTGCAGAATAGAGGAGAGAAAGCATTGAATAATCAAACGGCCAGGAATTCTTCATTTTGGCTCATTATTTTAGCGATTTTTTTCGGCAATTTCATGTCCATCCTAAGCTCCACAACGATTAATGTGGCTTTCCCGGTGTTTATGAAAGATTTTCATGCGGAGGTTGGCTCTGTTCAATGGATGATTACCGGCTATCTGCTGGCAACCGGGGTTGTCGCTCCGGTCGTCGGCTATTTTGGCGATAAGTGGAGCTATAAATATCTGTATGTGTTTGCCTTATCGGGCTTCACTGTCTTCTCCGGTCTATGCACGATAGCCTGGAGCATTCATTCCTTGATCGCCTTTCGCATCCTGCAAGGAGTGTTCGGCGGTCTGATCATTCCCACAACGATGACGATGATCTATCAGTTCATTGAGAAGGAACGGCAGGCTTTTGCCATGAGCTTATGGAGTCTTTCATCCATGCTTGCCCCGGCATTCGGGCCCACACTTGGCGGCTGGCTTACCGGATATTTCGGCTGGCAGTCGCTATTTATCATCAACCTGCCTATCGGAATCGTTGCCATTACGGCAGCGCTCAAATGCCTGCCCTACCACCGTCAATCGAGCGGGCTCAAGACATTTGATTTGCCCGGCTTCATAACAGTCATTCTAAGCAGCGCATTGATTATCCTAGCCTTCAGTGAAGGCAATTCCTGGGGCTGGACTTCGTGGCAGACGATATCCTTGCTGCTAATCGGGGTGGCTGCATTGACCTATTTCATCCGCAGAGAGCTATCCCTGAAGGAGCCGCTGCTCAATCTGAAGGTGTTCCGGCAAAAGCGTTTTACGTACAGCTTGATCATTAACTGCACGATTACCATCTCATTATATTCAGGAACGTTCTTGGTTCCGATTTTTCTGCAGGAGATTCAGCAGTCCACTCCGTTATTAACGGCCCTGGTTCTTCTTCCGGGCTCGCTGGCGATGGCGTTTCTATCTCCGGTGGTCGGCAAGCTGTACACCAAGGTAGGTCCGTTCTGGCTTATTCTTAGTGGTATCCTGCTGCTGGTAATAGCGACTTGGCAGCTCGGTCATCTTACGCTGGCTGCAACCCACGTCTATGTAGCCTCTTGGATGACGCTGCGTTATGTAGGGATTGCCCTTGCTTTTATGCCGGTTACCAACGCGGGGATGTCCGCCATCTCGAAGGAATATACCGGCCATGCCTCTTCTGTAACGAACTGGGTGCGTCAAGCCACAGGAGCGCTGGCCATTGCGATCTTCAGCTCTTTGCTGGCTACGAGATCCGCGTCTCATATCAAAGCGCTGGCCGAAGGAGGGGGGAGCTCTTTTCTGCTGAAGGCTCAAGGCATGGCGATGGGCGTTCAGGACGTGTTTCTAGTCGCTACATTAATTGGCATCATTGCGATTCCGTTAACCTTTCTCATAAAAAAACCGAGAACCGGCAAGACTGCCGACATTCTTAAGAGCTCAACTGTGAACAGGAAAGCGAACGGTTGAGATTATAAATCATAATTAGCAGCCTCTTAGAGCCCTTGCCAGGGTTTTGAGAGGCTGTTTTTTAAAGAGGGAGTGTTTGTGTTTGGATGGACTTATTATTATACTTTTAATAACTATTATCAAAAGTTTTGGGAGGTGAAGGAAATAAATCAGATTGCCAATAACTCCATTCGGGTAAAAGAGATCAACCGGGAACTTATCAAGCAGGCTTTGAAAGCGATGAAGCAGGGAACGAAATCCATGATTTCACAGACAACCGGCCTAAGTATCGCAACCTGCGGAAATATTCTCAATGAATTGCTTAAGACCGGCGAGGTTATAGAGACTGAATTGGAAGTATCAAGCGGCGGCCGCCCGGCAAGACGGTTTGTCTATAACGCCGATTTTTCATATATAGCATGCATCTATGCCAAAACGCGAGACGGCCTGCTTTCCCTGACTTATGCGGTGGCCAACTCCGTTGGCGAACGTGTGGACGGCGGTTACATGGAGATGAAGGTCCTCGACGCGGCAGCCATTGATCACTTGACCGGAACGCTCATCGAAAAGTATAACCAGATCAAAGCGGTTGGAATCGATATTCCGGGATTCGTCCATCAAGGGGTCATCAATATTTGCGATGTTAAGGAATTGATCCATGTTCCTCTGGAGGCACTTCTTAAAGAGAAATACGGAATTGAAGTTACAGTGGAAAATGATATGAACCTGACCGTTTACGGTTTCTATAAAAATCAGAATTACGATGAGGATAAAACGATCGCCGTCGCGACCTTTATCAAGGGCAGCTTTCCGGGCGCGGGGATGATCATTAACGGGCATATTCATAAAGGAAATACCCAATTTGCCGGGGAAATCTCATTTCTGCCGTTCGGCATCTCGCGTGAGGAGCAATTCATACGGCTCAATCAGCGTGATACGTTCATCCCATTGGCGGCGCACACGATCATGTCCCTGGCTGCTGTTATTAATCCCGAGACGATTGCCCTGACCGGAGATCAAGTCGTGCCGGAAGATTTAGTGCCGATCTTTAAACGCTGCCTGGATACGATTCCAGAGGAACATATGCCTGAGCTGATCATTCTGGATCGTCCGGACGAGGATTACATGAACGGCTTGATTGCATTCACACTGGAAAGCTTGGCCTATTCTTTGCAGCTTGTAGAAAAGCGGCGTTAAAGGGCACCATATGAATTGGAAAGGGAGGGAACTTACGATGACAATCAAAACCGAAAAAGAAAAGATGCTGAATGGGGAACTGTATCATGCCTCCGACGCACAGCTGATGAAAGAACATGAGTATGCGCGAAAGACAGTGCGGCTATATAATCAGACTACCGAAACCGAGACGGAACTCCGGACGAAGCTTTTAAAAGAACTGTTTGGTTCCACGGGCGAAAAATTGAGCATGGAACCCAACATTCGGTGCGATTATGGCTATAACATCCATGTCGGAGAAAATTTCTACGCCAACTTCGATTGTACGATCCTGGACGTTTGCGAAGTTCGAATCGGGGATAACTGTTTCTTGGCTCCGGGCGTACACATCTATACAGCGACACATCCGATCGATCCATTCGAGCGCATCGCCGGCCCGGAGTATGGGAAGCCGGTCAAGATTGGGAACAATGTCTGGATCGGCGGCAGAGCCGTCATTAACCCTGGCGTTACGATCGGCGATAATGCGGTAATCGCTTCAGGAGCCGTTGTCACCAAAGATGTTCCGGACAATACAATTGTCGGCGGTAATCCGGCCAAAATAATTAAAAAGATCGAGCTATGAGGTAAGGGACAATTCTAAAAATTCCGTTCCCAATCCGTTCCCAAATCTGAAATTGGACGTTTTAAATTCCCCCTTTAAAAGCAGACAAAAAGAAAAACCCCCTTATAAAATAAGGGGGTTTTCGCTCTGAATCGTATAGGACGGATGGGGATCGAACCCATGACCCCTACCCTGTCAAGATAGTGCTCTCCCGCTGAGCTACCGTCCTGCAACGAGATTTATAATATCATAAGGCAGGAGGAAGATGCAACTGTTTTTTTAATTTCGTCCTTTATTATCGTTTGTGCCACTGCAATTACGAATATGATCGTAATCAGACGAATGTATTGCCGTATGCGCCAATATCCGCTAGAATCGGAGAAGTGAATTCTGTTGTTACGGCTGCTTTTTATTGAACGAAATACAACCGGACGAACCATTCTTTTAGAAAGAATTTGCGATAAGTTCAAAAGCTTATCCGTCAATGTGATGCATGTGGCGGAAATCCCTCAGGGTAATGTGATTGAATTAAGAATTATAGATAGAAATACCGAAAATATAAATAGAAATGATTAGGGAGAACAGCGTCCCGATTCAGGATAAATTGAGAAAGACCTGAAAGATGAAACGGTTAGCCAATTACCAGGAGGGAAAACCATGAATGTGGAGGAAATCATGCTGCTTCATCAAGGCGGCAAACTGGAAACAACGTTGAAGCATCCGATCGAATCGATGGAGGATCTGGCCAAGGTCTATACGCCGGGTGTAGCCAAAGTATGTCAGGCGATCGCTTCGGACGAGGATAAAGCATATGAGCTGACTACCAAAAAAAATACAGTGGCGGTCATCAGCGACGGTACGGCGGTATTGGGACTTGGCGACATCGGCCCGAGGGCTGCCATGCCTGTCATGGAAGGAAAGGCGGCTCTGTTCAAACAATTTGCCGATGTGGATGCGGTCCCGATCTGCCTGGACACGAAGAGCACGGAAGAGATTATCGCGATCGTCAAGGCGCTCGCTCCCACGTTTGGAGGCATCAATCTGGAGGATATTTCTTCTCCCCGCTGCTTCGAAATTGAGCGCCGCCTCAAGGAAGAGCTGGACATTCCGGTGTTCCACGACGATCAGCACGGTACGGCCATTGTTGTACTGGCAGGCCTGCTTAACGCGCTGAAGGTGGTAGACAAAGACATACGGGATGTCAAAATTGTCGTGAACGGCTGCGGCGCGGCAGGCATATCGGTTGCGAAAATGCTGCTGGGCGCAGGAGCCGAAAATCTGATCGGCGTTGACCGGGAAGGCGCCATTAACCGCCAGAACGTGTACGACAAGCCTCACTGGACCGAATTTGCGGAGCTGAGCAACCCCCATCTGGAACAAGGTTCTTTGTCCGACTGCATCAAAGGCGCGGATGTATTTATCGGGGTGTCGGCGCCGAATGTGCTGAAGATCGAAGATGTTCAGAGTATGGCTAAAGATCCGATCGTATTCGCAATGGCTAATCCGACGCCGGAGATTGATCCCGCTCTTGCGGCTCCATATGTAAAGGTTATGGCAACGGGACGCTCCGATTATCCGAACCAGATTAACAATGTGCTCTGCTTCCCAGGCATATTCAGAGGAGCTTTGGACTGCGGCGCCAGCGACATTAACGATGAAATGAAGCTTGCGGTTGCGGAAGCGATCGCGTCGGCTGTCGACGCTTCTGAGCTGAATGAACATTTTATCATTCCTAACGCTTTCGACAAGCGGGTCGTAGAATGCATTCGTAAGGCGGTAGCCGAGGCGGCAATCCGAACCGGAGTTGCGAGAAAAAATTTGCTGACCACCGTGTACTAAATCAAGTGAAAGGCAGCACATTCTGCCGGATGAACGAGGTCTGACTTTATCTATAGTTATAATAAAAAGCGAACCGGCCAACGAGGGGCCGGTTCGCTTTTTATTGTTGAGGCTTAAACGGGAGAGTAAACGAAACGTCTCCCTCGAAAGATTTAAGAGATCTTGAACCCCGGGCCTTCCAGCCGCTCGCCTCTTCGCAGCTTCTCGCGGACAGCCATGATGGCGGCGTCCGCTTTCTGCAATTCTTCAAGCAGTTCGGATTCACCCTCGTCGCTGCGCAGGACATCGGCGATGCCGCCGCTCTTCAGCACAATCCGGCTGTGGGCGAGCAGCGCCAGTATCGGGTCATGGGTCGCCATCAGTACAATTTTCTGATTCTGCACGAGAACATCCAGCGCCTGCCTGCGGTCGATCCCCGCGTTCTCGATTTCGTCGATCAGCACAATCGGGCTGTCGGAAAGAACAGCGGTATCCGCGATCATCAGGGCGCGCGATTGGCCGCCGCTCAGCGCGGTCAGCGGGGTGTCCGGATGAATGGGCTCCCCGGTCAGCCGGTTGGCCTGAGAGACGACGCTGCCGATCAGTTTCTCCAGTCCCGCCTCTTCGAAGCTGTTGTCGCGGCACTCCGCATGCATGGAGATAAACTCCGCTACCGTGGCGTCCATCACAAAATTCATGTTCTGGGAGAGCTGAGCGATCAGCTTCCTTCCCCAGGCGAACCTCAGCTCGGATGCGGGCGGCTGATCGTTAATCAGGATGCAGCGCCCGCTCGGCGTATCCCGCTGGGCGATATATTCGATGTCGGCCAGCAGCCTGCTCTTGCCCGAGCCGGTCGGTCCGACCACAGCGACAAGATCGCCAGGTACCAGCCTCAGGTTCACATCCTCGGGTTGGCCTGATTTGGAACGGCCCCCAAGAATCGTTATGGATTGAATGCTATCCGTCATGTTAGCTCACCTCCGGGCGGGGAACATCGGGAATGGCAATGCTCTTGACATTGCCCATTTGATAATCACTCCCGATCTTGGTTTCGCCCAGGCAGTAGGAACAGACCGCGGCAGGCATCGAGAAACGGAGCTTCCGTCCGTCCAAAGTATCGATATCCTGCGCCTGCGTCAGCAGGGCGCCCAGGCGCTCCTTACCCTGTCCCGTCAGGCCGTTAATCTGCAGCACCTCGGCTCTGGCATTCACTTTGCGTACCTGGTACTGGAACACCTCGCGCTCGGCCTGGGAAACGATGTCACCCTTGGTAATGGCGACGATGTCGGCCTGTTTGAGCAGAGGACCCATTTTGGTCGGGGTATTCGCCCCTGATAAATTATCAATGACGCAGACCGCCAGAGCCTGGCGGATAAACGGGGAACAGCGATTGCACAGTCCCGCGCTTTCGCTGATCAGAATATCCAGTTCAAGCGATTGCCCCCACCGGGCGCAGGCTTCGATATTGGTAACAAAATAATGATCCGGGCACAGGTTGCCTGCAAGACCGAGAAGCACCGGCACTCCTTTGGCACGGTAGCGCTCATCATCCTTGGACGCGACGCAGTCGAATTTGACGACCCCCGCTTTCAATCCCTGCTCCTTGAACCAATCGATCACACGCAGAAGCATGGAGGTTTTGCCGCTCGACGGCGGTCCGGCCACGGTTATGAGCTTCATTGGTCAGTCCCCTGTTCAAAGCCTTTGTTAAAGGCGGCGTTCGCTGCGTCCGTCAAAGTCTGAATATCCCGGTTCCAGACAAGGTCCCATCCCATCCACAGCAGCTTGCGCTCCGGGAACGATGATGCCGCCGATGGATGAGGCGATGGGAAAAAGGCCTGCTCGCACAGCTCCGCCGTCTCCGCGCCAGTGAAGAAGGAGGCCAGACGGCGTCCCGCCTCGGACGAACCGCGTTTAGCCAGCAGGAAGACCGGACTTGCGATCGCGCCTTCCTCGGGCCATATGATATTAACCTTATCCCGCTTGCGGATCATGTTTGCGTAAAAATACGGCATGACGTAAAGAGCCGTACCCGCCTCATTGTCCGTACCCGCCAGCTTTGCCATTTGACCCGGGTGAAGTCCCTGGCGAACCGACCGCCCGAACCCTGTCAGCGTATCTTCGCCGAAGCTCTGTCCTATGGTCAGCAGCACCGTCTCGCAAAAGGTGCCGTTATGGCCTCTCATCGTCACCTGCTTCCGGTAGACGGGATTCAGCAGATCGCTCCAGGATCGAGGTTCGGGAATATCGCCAAGCTTGGCTTTGTCCGCGACGATGACCAGCGGATTCACGCACATCAGCGTTACCCTGCCTGTCGGATCTTTCATCCCGATTTCCGCGAACCGCTCATTCGGCGCGTACCCGGCGGCATCGGCGAACACGTCTTTGTCAAGAAACCGGGTGCGGAAGTCCGGGTGGAAAAAGCTGCTGATCCCCGGCGTAATCACGACATCCGGCAATTCATCCGCAGAATGAAACTGATCCACCGTTTTATAGAAGTCACTCTGATTGGCATTTCCTTCGAATGCGAGTTCTTCCGGGTCCAGATCGGACCAGAGCCCCGAACTCTGCTGGTGCAGAAACGTTTCTTCAAGAGGCACCTTAAGCGGACAGGGCAGCATGGCAAGCAAATGGCGGGGTAATTTCTCTTTGACTTGGGCCGTTCCAGATTTCATATTCATTCATCCTCTCATTGCCTTCGGTTTGAAGACGCGCTTGTAAGTTATGTTTAATTATAAATAGCGGTGATTTGTTTCACAATTTGCGCAAGGTCAAAATGTTTGACAATACTACAAACATTCCCTCATTAACTTAATTTAGACCGGCAAGCATCAGGACAGAAGGGGGAATTATGAAAAAAGCGGAAACGGAACGAAAGATTACAGCGGGAAGGAGACGGCAAAACGAAGAGCGGCGTTATTCCTCCGGATAGACAAAACGTTCGACTGCGTCCGCAGCAAGTTCCGGGTCCGGCCCGGAATTATCAAAGTACAGGATGGAGGAAGAGGGAAGCGGCCATTTTACCGTGCGGCTGGCAAGCGAGGAACGGAAATCGTCCCAGTGGCGCAGCTTCCAATCATCCAGTCCGGAACGTCTTGCGGTAATTCTCTCCTTATACAGCTTCTCATCGGACAGGCTGACAATGACCGCTTTTACCTCGACATCAGACAGCGAACGCCCGATCCCCGCCAGCTCGCGCGCAATCCATCCTTCATCCTCGGCTTCTTTCGTAAAAGGGCCTACCACAACGCTGTCGACATCCAGTTTGACGTTGTCCAGAGCGGCGTCCATCGTTATCCGATACCCCAGATCGCGGCACAGCCTCTTGTAAGCCTCGGAATCCCGGTCGGAGGGGTCAAGTCCGTGCAGCTTCATAATCGCCTCCGCGGCGGGCCGCAGCAGAATATCCATGTCGAAGAAGGCTGTTTTTCGTCTTGCTGCCAGCGCCTTAGCCAGCGTGGTCTTGCCGGCTCCAGCTCCCCCGAGGAAAAATACGAGCTTATTCATTGGCTATTCCTCCCTGTATGTAGTTCATCTGATCTTACCCTAACACTCGGGCCAGCGAAATTAAACCGGTAATCGTAATGACATTCAGAAGTGTCGAAATCAGCACGGTCTGGGCCGCGAAGTCCGGCTCGTTATTGTATTCCTCGGCCAGAAGGGAAGCGTTGACGCCGGTCGGCATGCCGGAGGCGATGATCAGAGCCTGGGCGGGAATGCCCTTGATGCCGAGCGCCAGCACGAGCAGAATGCCGATTGTAGGGGCGGCAAGCAGGCGCAGCAGAAGGCTCAGATAAAGATCAAGCCGGGCAAGGCGGATCGGATATTTGACAATTTGCGCTCCAAGCGTGAGCAGGGCGACGGCAACCATCGATTCCTGGGCGTAAGTGAGCGGTTTAGAAATGAACAGCGGCAAAGGCACGGAGAAAGCGTGTAACAATAATCCCAGCACCAGCGCGTAAGGAACGGGCATTTTGAGAAAACCGATAATGACAATCCGGTAATTCCCCTTAAGCTTGGCCCGCTGAATGGATATGACGCCATAGGTAAAAGTAAGCAGGCTCTGCAGCGCCATAATCAGCGACTGAAGCGAAGCCGCGAGGGAGTCACCGTGGAACGCCAGCTCATTGACCGGCATCCCGTAGTTTCCGGCGTTATCGAGCACTACGCTGTTCGTAAACGCGGCTTTCATGCTTGTTGAGTATTTTAACGAGCGTGTAAGTGTAAAGCAAAGAATATAAAGAATGCCTATGTACAGCGCGTAGAAGCCGACCATAAGGCCAAGGAGCGAAGCCGACATTTTCGAGAGGTACATGCTCATAAACACGGCGGCGGGCGTTATGTAATAAAAGTTGATTTTGGCCAGCGTATACAAATCCAGCCGAAACAGCCGCTGCAGCAGCGATCCGGCGCCAATCAGAATAAAAACAGGAAGCACAACCTGAAGTAAAATCTCACCTACCACGGAATCAACTCTTTTCAATATAAAAGTATGAAGATATTTGGCTATAAACGTACGGTCAAACGTAGCTATTATAGCACAATTTGACTTTTGGCAGAGAGGCATTGGTTATAAAACGAACCGGATTCGTTAAAACTATTGGACAAACCTGGATATGTAAATCCGAAGAAAGGAGTCGGACTATGAAAATAAGACAACTGGGACTTGCCGCGGTCTCCGGCGCGCTGCTGTTTGCCGCCTCCGGCTGTATGTATCACAACGAGGTGTCCACCGACCCCGCCTTTTCCGATTCATTCGATATATCAAGTATTTCAAATCCCGGAAGAGGGCTTGGAGAAGAGCGCGATCCGCTGGCTCCGGTGTTGAAGGATGTATACTCGAAGTCCATTCCGGATGACGTATACTCGGACGGCCGTTAACATCAAGCGGAGCACTAAGCCGCTCTCTTCCCTTTCGGCTATACAGCCAAAATGATATTCAGTATAATTGTTTAATTGACATTATCGAGTCTAAAGAGGGGAGAATCCACAAAAATGGCGGCGGAGATTGTGCGCGTTACAACAGAGGAGCAGCTGCAGCAGGGGCTGGATATCCGCAAAAAGGTATTTGTAGAAGAACAAAAGGTTCCCGTGGAGGAAGAGATCGACCGTTATGATGTGATTGGCCCGGATGCCTATCACATGCTGATCGTTGACGGCGGGGTTCCCGTTGCCACGGGAAGATTGACATATTACAGAGAGGGCACCGCAAAAATGCAGCGGATCGCCGTGATGAAGGAATACAGAGTCAAGGGCTACGGACGGGTTCTTCTGTTGGCGCTGGAAGAGCTGGCCCGGGAGCTGGGACTAGAAACGTCCATCCTTGACGGACAGTGCCAGGCCGAATCGTTCTACCGCAGGCTCGGTTACGAGGTTATCTCCGAGAAGCCTTTCTACGATGCCGGGATATTGCACGTGCGGATGCAAAAAAAATTATAGGTCCGCATAACCGACCCGCCTGCCGGACAATCTAAGTGGTGCCTTGTTTTGGCAAATTTGAGTGTAAGGAGATTGTCCAGATGGTGAACGGAGGACGGGAACGTTTTGTGGCAGTTCAAAAAAACGGTGACGGAGATTTGACCTCGTTTCAGACCTCAACGGGCCGTGTGGTGAGCTATGAGCAGGCGCTGCAGGAAATTCAGGCCGGAGCGATAGCCGGTGTCAATGTGTTCAAAGGCAAGGACGGAGCCCCCCATATTAGAGGGGATGCGGACGGCGATCCGACCAACAATCTAGACCAGCTTCCGCTGTTTTAAGCGCAGCGCAATTGCACGGGACTGTCCGCGTGGCCGCAATGGTCATGGGCAGTCCCTTTTTATTTTGTCTTTTATAGTTCATAAATCACATGCTGCTCCAGAAAGTCCATTCCTGACGTCCGCCCGATGTAATCCGGCTTCTCGTCGCCGTAATGCATCAGGGAAATTCTGCTGCGGATGTCCTCGGGAAGACTCTTCAGTTCATCCAGGGTCGTATGAACGATACCAGGCCCTTCCAGCTGGCAGTCGTGATAAATTTTGCGGCAGCCGCGGCTTCGAACAAGATCGGTCAGAAGCTCAGGCTCAAACGTCATATCGGCACTGTAAAATACATCCTCGTTCAGCAGCAGCGAATAGCTGTCTTTGCCGGGTATGTGGGGTGTTGCGATCAGAGAGACGCTAATTTCAGACGAGAGGCGATAATTCGTATCCGGGAGCAGGGGACGGACATGAAAGACATCGTCGAGCGAAGTCGTTTTGCCCTCCTGATAGAGCCCGCCCATCAGGGTGTGCTCCCATAAGGGCTCGACGAGCGCTTCAGCAAGCAAAAGAGTCATTTTGCGGCCCGTTTTATGTCTCAGCGACAGTGCAAGCTCTTCCAGTCCGCCGACATGGTCGGCATGCAGATGCGTAATCAGTACGGCATCGATCTCCTCGAAGGAACGTCTCAGCTCGTGCATGGCCAGCGGAGCGGTAATGCCGCAATCGATCAGCAGGGTGTAGCCGCTGCCCAGCAGCAGGGCGTTATTGTTGAAATAGTTTTTCGCGAAGGCGCTGCCCGTTCCGAGCATTTGCAGTTTGACGGTCATCTTCGAATACCTCCCGGGTTAGCCATCTGTTTTATAGTACCAGCCGTTTGTAAACGCATGATGAAGTTTCCTATTCCAATAAAACAACTCGTTCCAAATAAAACAACTCGTCAAATCGGCTGTTTTTAAGCGATCCCATGGCGTCCCCTCTCATTTTAACCAAATTAACCCAAGAAAACCGACGATAAGCGATTTCAATGAAAATTTTGCCTAGGCAGGCGCAACTTGCCCAGACGGATGAAGTATATATTAACAGCATGAATTAGTATGGAGGTACGAGCGGCGATGAATAAAAGATGGAGAAAAGTGGCTGTATGCGTATTGGCATTTTCTCTGATGGGCGGTTCGATGCTGTTTGCCGATTCCGTCTATCAAAAAGTGCGCGTATGGAGCAACGGCAAGGAATTATCCGATGGAGGGTACCTGATCGATGGAAAAACCTATATACCCGCTCGGGAAATCGACGGGTTGGTGATTTGGAGCGACTCCGGCAAGGTGAAGATTCTTAAACCGAATGTGCACATATCCTTGTTCAAGGGCGATACCATTTTTGGAAAAGTCAAAGTGGGTAAGCTGAAGTTCAGGGCGCTGTGTCAGGTAGACAGTCTCACCGACGATATCGCAGGCGTCAAATTGTCGATTATCGATCCCTCCGGCAACGTCAAGGAACTCGATTCCAGTGATTTAAGTAGCGGACAGGAGGATAATTTCTGGTTCTCGACGAAAGAAATCACGTACGATTTTAAGGAGAGTGGCAAATACCGGTTTGGCTTTTACATGAAAGCGACTCGAAACGGTGATTATTCGCTCGTGTCCGAGAAGGTTGTTACTGCGCTCGATTAACGCTTTGCCCAGGTGCCTGTAAATTGACCTGGGCTTGTCTTACGTGTTACCATACCAAATGTAGGATAATTCAATTCAAAGCGAGGTATTTCAATGAGCGATCACAAACATGAGCATGGCGGAGAATGCTGCGGCGGACATAACCATGATCATTCGCATAGCCATGAACATGGCGACGCATGCGGCTGCGGGCACGACCATGAGCATGAGGAATTTGTGCTGACCTTGACGAACGAGCAGGGCGAAGATGTGGAAATGGTACTGGTGGAAACGTTCGACGTAGCCGACAAGCTTTATGCGCTGCTGCTGGAACGCGAGAACCCAGAAGCGGACGGCATCATTCTGCGCATGGAAGAAGAAGACGAAGAGATGGTGCTTTACAATATCGAAGACGAAGCGGAATGGAATGCTGTGGAAGCGGCTTATAAAGAGCTGGTCGCCCAGCAAGGATAAATTCGGACAAGATGTAGAAGAGGACCGGGAATATTCCCGGCGCCGACTCAAGAAAACCCGATACCTTATGATCAGGTATCGGGTTTTTGTATTGGCAATCCAGAAGAAACGGCTGCACGCTCAGCACTGAGGCTTTAGCTTCCGAAGTATTATTTTAGAAAATCGGGTCGGCTTCGACAATTACCTTAACATGAGTAAGAGTGCGGTCCTCAGGTCCCTTGACCGGAAGGCCGATCTCCACATGGTCGAGGATATAATGGATGTTATCCTGGGTAATAACTTCTCCGGGGAGCAATATCGGAATGCCCGGAGGGTAGACGTATATAAACTCCGCGATAATCCGGTCGGCTGATTCCTTGAACGGGACAAGCTCTGTGTCCGCATAGAAAGCATCGCGCGGCGTAAGCGCAAGCTGAGGTATCTCGGGAACCTGAACTTTAAGCTCATAGATGTCGCCTTTGCCGTAATGGATGGCAGAGAGCACCTTCAGCGCCGACAATAACTTATCTACCGTTTGCTGGGTATCTCCGGGTGTGATTAAGCAAAGAATGTTATACATGTCGCTCATTTCGACTTCGATATTATACTTCTCGCGCAGCCAGTTCTCCGCTTCCCAGCCCGTAATGCCCAAATGGCGCACGTGGATGCTTAGCTTGGTAGGGTCGTGGTCGAAGGTGGCTTCCGTGCCGAGAATCTCATTGCCGAAGCTGTACAGGCCTTCAAGTTCATTGACCGCTTCTCTGGCATATTTGGCCAGCGCAATCGCTCTGGACGCCATGTCATGGCCATTCAGGGCAAGGTGGCGTCTCGCCGTGTCGAGAGAAGCCAGCAAAATGTATGAAGTCGACGTCGTTGTCAGCATGCTGAGCATCGTCTGCACGCGCTGCGGGTTGATAAGGCCGGTGTCGGCGTTAACGTTGAGCACCGAGCTCTGGGTCATGGAGCCGCCGAGCTTATGAACGCTTGTGGCGGCCATATCTGCTCCGGCCTGCATCGCCGACATCGGCAGCTCCTCGTGGAAATGGATCAGCACGCCGTGGGCTTCATCTACCAGCACGGGAACGCCGTAGCTGTGGGCCAGCTCAACAATCGAGCGCAGATCGGCGCATACCCCGAAATATGTCGGGTTGATGACTAGCACCCCTTTGGCATCCGGATGGCGCTGCAGGGCCCGATTGAGCGAACTGGTTGTAATGCCGTGATCAATGCCGAGGTTCTCGTCCTGTACGGGAGAGACGAAGATCGGCTTTGCTCCCGAGAAGATAATGGCGGACATGACCGATTTGTGGACATTACGTGGTACGATAATCTTCTCCCCGGGAGAGCAGACCGACAGAATCATCGTCATGATGGCTCCGCTGGTGCCCTGAACGCTGAAAAAAGTATAGTCCGCTCCGAACGCTTCCGCCGCCAGGTTCTGTGCCTGGGCGATCACGCCTTTGGGCTGATGCAGGTCGTCAAGCGGCGCAATATTGATCAGATCTATGGAAAGGGCGTTGTCACCGATGAATTCCCTGAACTCGGGATCGGTACCGGCACCTTTTTTATGACCGGGAATATGAAATTGCACCGGATTTCCGGCAGCGTGCTTTTTTAGAGCCGTGAAGAGAGGGGTAAGCGATTGATCCATTAATACTCCCACAACCTTTCTATAACTGAAGTCGCAAACAAAGAGAAGTATAACAAAACAATCATCATAATACTAGGATGTGATGTAATGCCCGTAAATACGCAGCAGCGTACGCATATTAGTCTGGCATCGCCGTTCATAATTGAGATGTGGATCATCATTTTTTTGGTTGAATTCGTGAAAGGATCGCTGCTTGTCGCACTGCTTCCCGTCTATATGGAGAACGTTCTGGGGCTGTCCGTCACGGTGGTCGGCCTTGCCTTTGCGCTGCAATATCTGGGCGACAATCTGTTCCGCAGCCCTTCGGGCTGGATCATGGAGCGGATCGGGTACCGCTGGACGATGACCGGAGCGCTGCTCATGATCGCGGTGGCCGTCATCCTCATTATTTACGCCAAAGACGCGGTGTCGCTGTCGCTAGCCTGCCTGATCTTGGGGATCGGCACGTCCCCGCTCTGGCCCTGCGTCATGACCGGCGTGACCGAGCTGGCCGGCTCCACCAAGAGCGGCAGCAGCGGCGCGGCCATGGGCGCCGTGGAGATGGCTTCCCTGGCCGGTACGGGCATCGGGCCGATCACGGTCAATTTCCTGATGGATCACGGCCACCAAAGCTACCGCTCGGTGTTCTTCGTGCTGCTGGCCTTTGCCGCGGCTGTAGTCGCAGTCGCCCTGCTGCTGCCCGCACGGATCAGCCATGGTGTCCATGCCGTCACGCATGGCAGCCAAGCTCCAGACGCCGCCCGTCCGAAGCTGTCCCCTCTGGGGAGTCTGATGCGCACGCTGCGCCAGGTTAAACAATCGCTGAAGGTCAGCCGTCTGCTGTACCCGGCTTTGTTCCTGCAGGCGTTCGCGATCGGGCTAATGACGCCGGTCGTCACTCTTTTTACCCGGACGGAGCTGCATTTATCGCCGACCCAGTTCAATCTCCTGCTGATTGCCGGAGGCGGCATCACCGTGCTGGCCCTGATTCCGGCGGGCAAGCTGGTTGACCGGATCGGCACGGGGGCTTTTCTCAATACCGGCTTTTTGCTGGCCGCGGTTTCGCTCGCCACCTTCGCGCATGTGCGCAGGCTTCCGTTTGTCTTTGCCGTAGTCGCCCTGGTCGGGATAAGCTATGCGTTTATCCTGCCTGCGTGGAACGCCTTCATTGCCAAGCAGGTGCCCAAGGGTGAGCGGGGAACGGTGTGGGGAATTTTTCTCACCCTGCAGGGCTCAGGTATGGTGGCCGGACCCATCGTATCCGGCAAGCTCTGGGACTCGGTCGGGCACGGCGTTCCCTTTGTAGCGAGTGCGAGCGTCATGGTGCTGCTGTTCGTCCTGCATTTGGCTATTGTGCACCGCACGAAACGGAAAGCCGGGCACTCTCATTAGTATGCTCCGCAACAAGAAGACGTCCAGAAGGATTGGTGCATTTAATAAAAACCGCCCGCTCTCCATTGCTTTGGAGAGCGGGCGGTTTTGCCTTTTTGATTAGAAAGGCAGCCAGAAAGGGGTCCTTCCTTTAGAAAGACATCCGGTACAGCGGCAGCAGCGTCTCGAAGGTTTGTTCAATGACCTTAAGAAGCGCCGGACCGTCCCGAAGGACGGGATCGCCATTTGCGATCCGCAGTCCGCAGGTGACTTCCGCTTTCTTGACTTCCTTTAGACGGCGCGTCAGCTCGGCGAACTGTTCTCCGCCCATGTCCGATTGCGGTGTTCCGTGCGGGTCCAGATGATCCGTGGACCAAAAAAATTTTCCCGGCAGCCGTTCCCTGACCGCGGAAATGCTGCCGGAGAGCGCATCGGCAAAAATGATCTTGTTCGGACTCTCATAAATAATGGCGAACACGATAAAAAGATGGCTCTGAAACATTCCGGTCTGGAAATGAGGCAGCGCTTTATAGCCTCGTTTGCCGGGACCCCAGGCCACCCAAGTGTCATTTGGCGGATGAACCGTCCGGCGGGCGTGCTTGGCCACATGAGGGAACATCTCTTCCCCGCACAGGGCGGAAAGGAATGGGGCGACTTCGTCGCCGAGCGCCGTCAGCTTGGGGCGTACCCTGGAGACGAGCGCGTCCATTCTGGGTTCGAGACCGTCGATGGTAAATACTTCGAAATCTTCTGCTGCAAATCCGTTAAACGCCATATTCTGTCACCTCTAAGCGGAATGTCCCGATTTCGCCATACTGCGCGGCATTTATCCGCGGGAAAGGCGTTTGGAATGTTGTGGGAGCGGGTAAAAATAGTCAATAAACCAAGTTCCCGCTACATAAACTGAAGTATAAAATAAGTGTAGGATGAACGCAAAAGTCTTTATCGCGGCCGCTTGTGTTTCCCGGCGGCAGTCACGGCTTCCGTAAGCACAAAAGACGCAAATGACAAAGTCGGTTTTGCTATCCGCAAGGCATAAAGGAGGGAGTGCCGTGAATAAGAACGACGAGGTGGAGTATTGCAATTTGGAACTCCGGTTTGACCGGATGCATATTCAGAATTTGATCAAGGATTTGATCCAAGAAGGCTATTCCTTGTACTGGAGCGAGAGCGATAATCTTTTTGTCATATCGGTCCGTACCGGACGCAAGCTTGTCAAGCTGCGTTTTCAGCGGATCAGAGACGGCTACAAGCTGGTAGGCGATTACATGATACGCGACGCCCGTCTGGCGGAATGGATGGAGAAGCTGATTGGCGATATGCGCGGCCATGCCATTGTCAAACGTTTTCGTGACCGCCAGATCATCATCGAAAATATTTTGTTCGGCGAGGTCATCCGCCTTGTGGAAATATCCGGGTATCAGCAGAGGGTGCTCTACCAGAAAGGGCCTATGCTCTCGGATCAGGAGCTTACGAAAATGTTCTATTCGACCCTGGGCGAAGAGCGCATCCGCGAGCGCAGAATAGAAGTCGATGAGGAGCTGGACCGGCTAGGCGGCGCTTTGGACCGCAAGGACGAGCAGCAAGTGAGGCTTTCCAAGGAAAAACTTTCGTTTCTGATGAGGGAATTAACTAAATTGGAATGGTAAATACAGCTAGTATTAAGCAAGAATTGGGCACCTCTGACAAAGGGGTGTCTTCGATTTGCAAGGCAATTCCCCTAGGGGGTTCACTTCTGACGAAAAAAACGTTAGAATGGTTACATTGCGGGTCAAATTTCATCAAAGATGCATTTTGTCAATGAAATTGATCTCTTGATGCTTCAAACAAAATTTAAAGCATAAAAAGGGTGGAGGACCAGATGGCAAAACAACAAATCGGCGTCATAGGCCTGGCTGTAATGGGCAAAAATTTGGCTCTTAACATTGAGAGCAGAGGCTTTACCGTATCGGTATTCAACCGTTCCCCCGAGAAGACGCAAGATCTTCTTAAAGAAGCGGAAGGCAAAAATCTGACAGGCACTTTCTCCATTGAGGAATTTGTGCAGTCGCTGGAAACTCCCCGCAAAATCCTGATCATGGTTCAGGCGGGCAAAGCGACCGATGCGACGATCGAGCAACTGATTCCGCATCTGGATCAAGGCGATATCATCATCGACGGCGGCAACGCCTACTTCCCGGATACGGTTCGCCGCAACAAGGAACTGGAAGAGAAGGGATTCCGCTTTATCGGCACCGGCGTATCCGGCGGCGAAGAAGGCGCGCTGAAAGGCCCTTCCATTATGCCTGGCGGTCAGGAAAGCGCATATCAATTGGTAGAACCGATCCTCACAGCGATCTCGGCCAAAGTGGACGGAGAACCTTGCTGTACATATATCGGACCGGACGGAGCAGGCCATTACGTCAAAATGGTGCATAACGGCATTGAGTACGGCGATATGCAGCTCATCTGCGAAGCGTATCAATTGCTTAAGGACGTTGTGGGACTGGATGAAAAAGAACTGCACGCCACATTCGCCGAGTGGAACAAAGGCGAGCTCGACAGCTATCTGATCGAGATTACGAAGGACATTTTCGCGCAGTATGACGCAGAGACCGGTAAGCCGATGGTCGACGTCATTCTCGACTCCGCGGGCCAAAAAGGCACCGGCAAATGGACAAGCCAAAGCTCGCTGGATCTTGGCGTGCCGTTGTCCATGATTACGGAATCCGTCTTCTCCCGCTTCCTGTCCGCAATGAAGGAAGAGCGCGTTGAAGCAAGCAAGGTGCTGAGCGGACCCGCAGCGGAACCGTTTAGCGGCGACAAGGCCGAAATCATCGAGAATATTCGCAGAGCGCTGTTCGCGAGCAAAATCGTATCGTACGCTCAAGGCTTCGCGCAGCTGCGTGTCGCTTCTGACGAATACGGCTGGAACCTGAAATACGGCAATCTGGCCAAAATCTGGCGCGGTGGCTGCATTATCCGCTCCCGCTTCCTGCAAAACATTACGGACGCTTACGAGAACAATCCGGAGCTCAAGAATCTGCTGCTTGATCCGTTCTTCAAAGACGTCATGACCTCCTACCAGGACGCGTGGCGCAAGGTGGTTGCCGAAGCCGTTACCCGCGGCATCCCGGTTCCGGGCTTCGCAAGCGCCCTGGCTTATTACGACAGCTACCGCACGGAGCGTCTGCCGGCGAACCTGCTGCAGGCACAGCGCGACTACTTCGGCGCTCATACATTCAAGCGCGTGGACAAGGAAGGCATTTTCCACCACGACTGGATCGCAGAAGCGCAATCGGAATAACACTTCGCATATTTCGCATCACTCACAGTCCGGGAGAGTCCGCCTTCAGGCGGTTCTTCCGGGCTTTTTTAATACCGCTACGACGATATTTGGTCGGCAGAAGCATTGTGCTGCGTTTTCACCCTGTGTTATGATATGTCTAAAATTATGATAAGTCCAAAAGTCCAAACTAGCGGGTGGTGATCGTTATGTCGGCAGACGACATGAAGCGGCAGAGCATGAGGGCTGACGCCAAAAATCTGATTCTGATCGGAATGATGGGAACGGGGAAGTCGACGGTAGGCGCCATTCTCGCCGAGGAACTGGGATATGAACTGGTGGATCTGGATCAGGTGATTGTCCGCAAGGAGGGCCGGAGCATATCCGATATTTTTGAAAATGACGGAGAAGGCTACTTCAGAACGGTGGAGACGGAAAGCTTGCGGGAGACCGTGCAGACCGGAGGACAGGTAATCGCCACCGGCGGAGGCGCGGTGCTGGCCGAGGTAAACAGGGAGTTAATGAAGGAGAACGGAATTGTTGCGGCACTCAGCGCCACGGCGGAGGATATTATCTCGCGGGTAAACGGTGACAACAATCGGCCGCTGCTGGCCGGCAATGCGGAAGAGCGCGTCAGACGAATTCTGGAAGAACGAAAGGACGCATACAGTTTCGCGCATTGCACGGTGGATACGACGAACTTAACAGCGGCACAAGTGTGTCAGTATATTTTAATGCACTACCGCGTTTTAGCTTTTAAGCATGTTGGTTAGTTTTCCGGCAGTTCGCTCCATTCGATCATGCCGCCGCTTAAGTTCACAACGCCATTATAGCCCTGGGAGCTTAAATATTCACATACCCGCTGACTTCGGGAGCCGGAACGGCATATAAAAATAACCTCGGCCTCCTCCGGAATATCGGAGCTGCGGTAGGGAATATCGCCCATGGGAATGTGCTGAGCGCCCGAAATCATTCCAAAGGCGACCTCATCAGCTTCTCTTACGTCGATCAGGACCAATTCTTCACCGGATTTCAGGCGTTGATGCAATTCCTCGGCCGTAATTTGGGGAATACCATTCATGGATATGACCTCTTTCCTTGACAAGAATGGTTTAATGATAACATAAGGAAGGAATACTCTGTCAAACGAAGACGTTGTCCGTATCCACTATACAATATATAAGGAGAGCTAAGAAACATGGACGTTATTGTAAGGCCTACGCCGGTACTAAACGGGGAAATCGGAGCATTGTCCTCCAAAAACTATACGACACGATATCTGCTGGTCGCCGCACTGTCCGATGGGACAAGCACGATCTATCATCCGGCACACAGCGAGGACAGCGACGCTATCCGCCGCTGCATCCGCGATTTGGGAGCGGAGCTTACCGAGGATGAAGAGAAGATCGTCATCAAAGGCTTCGGCCGCCGTCCCAAAGACATCAAGGAGCTCAATGTCGGCAATGCCGGCGCCGTGCTGCGCTTCCTGATGGCGGTTGCTTCCCTGTGCCCGGAAGTAACCTTTGTGAATACATACCCGGACTCGCTGGGCAAGCGTCCTCATGACGATCTGATAGACGCCCTCGGCCAGCTTGGCGTTGAGGTCGAGCATAACGAAGGCAGACTCCCGATTACCATCCGGGGAGGAAACCCGAAGGGCGGACGTATTACCGTCTCCGGAGCGGTCAGTTCCCAGTATTTGAGCGCGCTGTTGTTCCTGACGCCACTGCTTGAGGAAGACAGCGAGATTATCGTCCTGAACGATCTGAAATCTAAGGTTGTCGTCGGGCAGACACTTGAGGTGCTGGAGCAGGCCGGAATCACCATTCACGCGGCCGACGATTATATGTCGTTTAAGGTGCCGGGCGGGCAGTCCTATGAAGCCAAATCGTATACCGTGCAGGGGGATTACCCCGGCTCGGCGGCCGTGCTTGCCGCTGCCGCTGTAACGAAGTCCGACGTGAAGATTCATCGCCTCGCCGAGAACAGCCGGCAGGGAGAAAGAGCAATTATCGACGTTCTGCGTATGATGGAAGTGCCACTCACCCATGAGAACGGAACGGTGCATGTACAGGGGAACGGGCGCCTGAAGGCGGTCGAATTCGACGGAGATGCGGCTACGGACGCCGTGCTGGCCATGGTTGCCGCCGCCGTGTTTGCGGAAGGTACCTCCAGATTTTATAATGTGGAGAACTTGCGCTACAAGGAATGCGACCGCATCACCGATTATTTGGCGGAGCTCAGCCGGGCGGGAGCAAAGGTAGAGGAACGCCGGGACGAGATCATCGTTCACGGTATGCCGGAAGGCGTCACGGGGGGCGTAACGATCAACGCGCACTACGATCACCGCGTGATTATGGCTCTTACAGTCGTTGGCCTTCGGGCATCGGCGCCTCTGCTGATTAAGGATGCGCATCACGTAGCGAAATCGTATCCGCAGTATTTTGACCATTTGCAGGCGCTTGGCGCGGATGTCGAGTGGGTAAAATAAGAGCGGCAAAGATAATTCCGTGACAAAGGGGCTGAAACGTATGGCTTTTGAGAATCCGTCCAGGGAACAGATCGGAGACATCCTGGCTTCCGCAGGCAACATTGCCGTAGTCGGGCTGTCCGACAAGAGCGATCGGACTTCCTATATGGTTGCTTACGCCATGAAGAATAGGGGCTACCGGATTATCCCGGTCAATCCAATGGTGGACGGCGAGATTCTTGGGGAGAAGTGCTATCATTCACTTGCCGAGATTCCCGAGCCGGTTGACATTGTCAATGTGTTCCGCCGCAGCGAGTTCTGCGCCGAGACGGCCCGAGAAGCCGCGGCGATCGGGGCCAAGGTGCTGTGGCTGCAGCAGGGGGTTGTCAGCCCGGAAGCGGCCGAGATCGCTGCAGAGGCTGGAATGACGGCCATTATGGACCGCTGCATCAAGGTCGAAGAAGCGATTACTATGCAAGGGCGGACACGGAAAACTCAGTAAAGTCAGTGTGGCGAAGAACGTCCTGACCGAAAGGGAAGGACGTTCTTTTTTGCGCCTGCCTCTGCTCGGAATCGATTGATATGGAATTTTATGGTATAATACGAAAATGTGCCGACTTATTCTTTTGACAAAACAGAACACAGGCCGTACCATTCAATATAGTAAGAAAGGGGAGATCATTTTGAACTGGCTCGGATCATTGCAGCAGTTGGGCAGAGCCATTATGCTTCCCACCATGGTGCTGCCGGCGGCGGCCATTCTGCTCAGCCTGGGGAGCCTGCCATGGTCCGCTTGGGGGCTGGCTTCGGTAGCCGAAGTTGCAACCTACGCGGGACAGGGAATTTTTTATTATATGCCTTATCTGTTTGCGGTCGGAGTCGCCTGGGGGCTATCCAATCAAGCCGGGCCTGCCGGACTTGCGGCACTGGCGGGAATGTTCACATATGACCGGATTGTTATGAAACTGGGGGACGGCGCACTGCAGCCCGCGACGCTGATCGGCATTCTGCTCGGAATTGTCGCCGGCATCGCCCATAACCGGTTTAAAAATATCAAGCTTCCGGAGGCGATCCAGTTTTTTGGAGGATCGCGTTTTGTTTTGCTCTTTATGGGATTGTTCTCCGCCCTGTTCGCATGGGTCATGCTGGGCGTCTCGCCGGTGATTCAGCATGGTCTTGACGATTTGCTGCAGCTTGTCGACCGGACAGGAGGCTTCGGACTGTTCCTGTACGGCGTATTATACAGAGTACTGACGGCCTTTGGACTTCATCATATTTTGAACAATGTGTTCTGGTTTCAACTGGGAACGTATACAACGCCGGACGGCGCCGCCGTTCAGGGCGACCTGCCGCGTTTTTTTGCCGGCGATCCCACGGCGGGCAGCTTCATGGCGGGGCTGTTTCCCATCATGATGTTCGCGCTGCCTGCCATCGCGTTTGCGATTATTCAAGAAGCGCGCGAAGATTTGAAGCCCCAGATCAGAAAGACGTTCATGCGCGCGGCGCTCGTCTGCTTCCTGACCGGCGTGTCCGAGCAGATCGAGTTCGCCTTTCTGTTCGCTTCGCCTTACCTGTTCGCCCTCCATACGATCATGTCCGGACTGGCTATGGCACTGACTTATGCGCTGGGCATTCATCACGGCTTTTCCTATTCGGCCGGGGCCATCGACTTTATTTTGAACCTTCACCTGGCCCGCCGCGCCTGGCTGCTGATACCGATCGGTCTGGTCTACGGTCTTGTCTATTACCAACTGTTCCGCTGGGCGATCCGCCGTTTTCAGATTCCGACGCCGGGCCGGGAGGAAGGCTCCGAGCTTGGCGACTGGGCGGGGAATATCCCCTATCAGGCTCCGCTCATTTTGCAAGCGCTTGGCGGCAAAGAGAATATCGTGCAGGTCCAGGCCTGCATCACTCGTCTGCGGCTTACGGTGTTTAACGACCGCCAGATTGATACCGGAGCTCTTAAAAGCCTAGGCTCTGCCGGTATCATCAAATTGGGCGGGGGCAATGTTCAGGTCGTATTCGGCACATACTCCGAGCTGATCCGTGAGGAAATCGACAAGCTGATGCTCCGCGATCTGCCGCAGGTGTTGTTCAGCGCTCCGATGCAGGGCAAAATGCTGCCGATCGAAGACGTGCCCGATCATATTTTTGCCCAAAAGTTGGTCGGAGACGGCGTCGCCTTCATTCCGGAAAAGGGAGAGCTAGTCTCTCCGGTATTCGGCAAAGTCATGCACATTTATCCCACGATGCACGCCATCGGCATTTCAACT
Organism: Paenibacillus rhizophilus; assembly: GCF_003854965.1. Lineage (GTDB taxonomy): Bacteria > Bacillota > Bacilli > Paenibacillales > Paenibacillaceae > Paenibacillus_AQ > Paenibacillus_AQ rhizophilus. Next base: position 15,772 of record NZ_RQPI01000006.1, on the reverse strand, counting down.
CCGGAAGGGCTTGAGGTGCTCATGCATATCGGTATTGACACATCCCAATTAAAAGGTCCGTTTCAATCGGAGATCAAGGAGGGGGACAGCGTCGAACCCGGCCAACTGCTGGTAAAATTCGATCTGGACTATCTGAAAGAGCATGCCTCTTCACTGGCCACCCCGATGGTGATTACCAATCCGGAACGCGTCAAATCCTGGAGCTACGCTCCGTTTAAAAATGTGAAAAAAGGGCAATCTTCGGTCATGTCCGTCGTATTGCACGAAAGCAATGTTGGAGGGGTAGAATCATGATACAAGGTATAGGCGCCTCAGCGGGTGTTGCCATCGGGAAGGCTTTCGTTCTGCCTAACTGGGAATGGAGCATGCCGGAGACGCAGGTAAATCCGGTAGATCTGGCAAAAGAATTTGAGCGTTTATATGAAGGGATACGCACCTCCAAGGATGAGCTCGAATTTATCAAAAAAGAATTCAGAGAAGTCGTAGGTCCCGAGGAATCCAGCATCTTTGACGCGCATTTGGCGATCCTGGACGATCCGGTATTCATGAGCGAAATCCGCGGAATTATCGAGAGACAATACAAGGCGGCGGAGGTGGCGGTCAAAGAGGCCATCGATCACTTTGTGGCCATGTTTGACCTGCTGGACGACGAATATATGAAAGAAAGGGCGGTCGACATCAAGGATGTCGGCAACCGGCTGTTGAAGCATCTGCTGGGGGCACCTGAAGTCACGCTGCCTTCGGACACCCAGCCCTACATTCTGGTGGCGAAGGAGCTCTCTCCTTCCCAGCTTGCCCATCTGAATCCCGCTTACGTGCTCGGCATCGTGACAATGATGGGAGGCAAAACGTCGCATTCCTCCATTATGGCCCGTGCGCTCGGCATCCCGCTGGTGGCGGGCTTGGAGAGCAAACTCTCAACCCCGATCCAGACCGGGGAGTTCCTGGTCATCGACGGAGATAACGGATATCTCTTCGTAAATCCAGATCAAGCCACAGCCGAGCATTACAGCGTAGTGCGCGACAGACAACGGGAGAAGCGGGAACAGCTGGAGCTTTTGTCTTCGGTGGACGCGCTGACCAGGGACGGAGTAAGAATACGGCTGGCAGGCAACATCAGCTCCGTGAAGGAGCTGGATCTGGCTTTGAAATACGGAGCCGAGGGCGTCGGCCTGTTCCGGACCGAATTTCTGTATATGGACCGGCAGAGCTTTCCGACCGAAGACGAACAGTACGAGGTATACAAGCTTGTGGCGGAAAAGGTAGGAGAGCATCCGGTTGTCATCCGCACCCTGGATATCGGGGGAGACAAGCATCTGGATTATTTTCAGCTTCCGGAGGAGCAGAACCCATTCCTCGGCTATCGCGCAATCCGTATCAGCCTTGACCGGAAGGACATGTTCCAGACGCAGATGACGGCGATCCTGCGGGCCAGTGTTCACGGCAACATTAAAATGATGTTCCCGATGATCTCTTCGATTGAAGAGGTAAGGGAAGCCAAAGCCGTACTGGAGGATGTTAAAAAGGACCTGGACCGGCGCGGCATCCCTTACAACAGCAAGCTGCCGATCGGCATCATGATCGAGGTGCCGGCTGCGGTGATGATCGCCGATTTCCTGGCGGAAGAAGTGGACTTTTTCAGCATCGGGACGAATGACCTGGTGCAGTACGCGCTGGCGGTTGACCGGATGAACGAGCAGATCGCCCATATGTACCATCCGTATCATCCGGCAGTGCTTCGCATGATCCGCATGACCGTCGAAGCCGCGAAAGCTGCGGGCATCGGCATCAGCGTCTGCGGTGAGCTGGCCGGCGACGAGCGCTCGCTTCCGCTGTGGCTGGAGCTGGGAGTCAGCGAACTCAGCATGTCGCCGCAGGCACTGTTGAGGGTTAAGCACCGGACGCTGAACACGACGGCCTCCGAGGCCCGGAAAGTTGCCAAGCTCTGCTTCCGGAGCCGCGAAACCGCAGAGAGCGAGCAGCAGCTCACGCAGTTCCTCGACAAAACGATCATACAGCATGTCATTAAAGGCGATGCTTAGCATTAATAAAATATAACTAATGGGGGTCCGGCAAAATTGCCGGGCTTTTTTAATAACTTCATTCAATCAAGCCGAGGTGTATATAATCGTGATACCCGGCAACGCCATCAATGGGCAGACCATACTTCTTTTCGTAATCTTTTAGCGCTATTTCAGTTGTTCTGTTGAACTTGCCGTTGCATTTACCCTTGTAAAATCCTGCGCTTCGCAATCGGTATTGAATGATTTGAACGTCACCGCCGCTATCTCCCTTGGCTAAATTCCTAGGGTTTGCGCCCGGTTTGCCAAGAACATGGCCCCCAAAGCTTATTTTGGTCCCCACCCGTACAAATTCATATAACTCCTCAACATCACGGTTGTGCATTCGTATGCAGCCATGACTGGCATTATGGCCTATAGAATAGGGCCTGTTCGTACCATGAATACCGTATATTCCCCACGGCACGTTAAGTCCAATCCATCTCGTTCCAAACCCTTTCCCCCAATTTTTATATTTGTTAATAACGACATACTCGCCCACAGGTGACGGCGTTTCCGCTTTTCCAAGAGCGATGGGATACTTTTTGATAAGCTGGCTTTTAGAGTACAGGTACAGTTGGTGGTACAGAGGATCGATCCTAATCGATATTTTTTCTTGTTTTTGAGGAGGTTCTGCCGCGATAGTTGGATTGGAAAGGATGAACAAATGAAAAATCAACAACATCTTATGCATGAACATACGCTAAAAAATCCTCCATTCAATCATTTTAATTTGTTGTTTGTAGCCAGTGTGCCCTATCCCTGTTACTTATAATGTCAAATCATGCAAAATCTATCCCTGCATGTCCAAATGTTGGGAGGGGCTTGCAAAGCTGATTCTCAACTTTATTCGGAAAATAAACAAAACCGTTTATGCCGCTGCGCAGTCTTTATCAGTAGCATAGAAATAGCAGAGTATCTATATATAAAGGGGGGAGGGGATGGACGTGGAGAGCCTGATAAAAGAACAGACCGTCACCCTGTCGGACGAAGAGAGCTTCTTCGGGCTTGTGGCAGAGCACAAAAGAACGTTATACGGCATCGCCTACAGCTATCTCCGCAGCGAGGCCGATGCGCTTGAAATGGTGCAGGAGGCGACCTGCCGGGCATGGATCAAACGCAAAAGCTTGAAGGATGAGGGCAGGTTCACCCCATGGCTTATCCGAATACTGATCAACTGCTGCAACGATGAACTGAAACGCAGAAAGCGGGTGATTCCCTCCGAAATCCAAAGCGGCGAGTCAGGGATGATTGAAATGGCGAGTGACCGTAAGCTGGACATGGAGCGGGCGCTGGATGCCGTGAAGCCGAAATACCGGCAGGTGCTGGTCCTGAAATACTACCGGGATATGACGCTGACTGAAATTGCAGGGTTGCTGGAAAGACCGGAAGGAACCGTAAAGACATGGCTGAACAAAGGCCTGAAGCAGCTCCGGGGCAAAATGAAAGGGAAGGGAGATGAGCGCTATGTTTGAACGTGAAGAGAAGCTGGCCCGGGACTATTTTCACGCTGCGGCGCGGCAGTCGTCGCTAGTGTCCGAGCAGAAGCTGGACGCTGCAATCAATGCCGGCATTGCCGAAGGGACCCGCAGAGGAAGGAACGTCCGTAGACGTTATGCTTTCACATCCGCTGTTATCCTGACCGTCGCCCTGCTGTTCATCATCTCGTGGCTGGGGGGACTCGGCGGTCAAAAGATTACCGCGGTTCCGCCCAAGAACTGGGGGGAGTTTGAAGTGTACCGTTCGATCGCAAGGAATAATATCACGATAAAAACGGCGCTGGACGCCGGACTGGTCATACCTCTTCACATTTCAACGCAGGAGAAAAACGGCTATAAAATTATCCTGGACGGCATGATCGCCGACCGGCGGGGCATGCTGCTGCTGTATACGTTTGAGAACCGGAGTGCGCAAAAGGCGATGGTCACCGGTCTTTCGTTGAAAGGCCAGTCGAACTTTTCTTCCACTTCCTATTGGACTGGCGGCGTCGGAAGCCCAGGAATTACCCATAATTACGTCCAGCTCACTTTGGAAGAAGGCCAGAAGCTGCCTGAACGGCTGACGGCTGAAGCGATTGTAATACCGGATACTCCTGAGGCTCAACTTTCCAGCTCGAACAAATTCAGAACCTCGCTGACGACCGGTTTTACGGTGGATACCGCGGAGATTGAAAAGTCCGGCCGTGAGATCGATATCGGCAAAACAATGACGGTCGGCGGTCAGCGGATTCATATCGAAAAAGCCTATATCGGACCGACAGGAATTTACTTGAATGCCGTATATGACGATCAGAATACCAAACGAATATTCAGTATGATTAAGCCGACGATTATGTCCGGAAAGGGAGAAAAGGAAATGGCTCTGGCTTCCTACATGACGCGGAGTGTGAATACTCCGCTGCAGACGATGGTTTTCCACAACAATAATATGGATGCCAAAGGGCCGCTGAAGCTTACGATCAAGGGAATCCAGGCTTTGGATAAATCCGATCTGAAGCTTGTCGTTGATACGGAGGCCCGAAAAATAATCAAGGCGCCTGACGACCGATTAACGCTTCCCGACCGAAGCACCGATATCAGGTTTACCGAAAGCAGTTCGGGCGTTGAGGGGAAAGCAAAGTCCGGTCAGCTTGTACTCCAATTAAGTACCAAGCCTACTCCGAACGACGAAATGACTCGCCTGTCATTTGATCTGGACGACAGCTTTACGGACGGCGAAGGAGTGAAGCATTCGATTTACCGGAACGAGGGAACTTATTGGGAATCGGGCGGCAATTCGGAGGGATGGACAGATACTGGTATTTTCAATCTGGGGTCTGCCAAGCTTCCGCAGCCGCTAACCTTTACGATTATCAGCTACACGAACCCTATACTTGAGGAGAAAACCGTTCGAATTCGTTAATAATTACGCTAAAAAGCCGCCTCCCACCCGCATTTCAAGCGGGGGCAGAGGCGGCTTTCTTGTATTATTCCCCGGCTAGTGCATCGCAGAACGCTTTGCCGTATGGCGGGAGATCGGGTGGTCGGCGGGCGGAGACGATATGGCCGTCGACAACGACAGGCTCGTCCTTCCAGATCGCTCCGGCGTTCTCCATATCGTCACGGATGCCGGGAGTCGAGGTTACGGTGACGCCGTCCAGAATCTTGGCGGAGATCAGCACCCAGCCGGCATGGCAGATTTGTCCGATCGGCTTCTTCGCTTTGTTAAAGTCCTGGATCAACTTCAGCACCGCAGGGTAGCGGCGGATCTTGTCCGGCGCCCACCCGCCGGGCACCAGAATACCGTCGTAATCGGCAGCGTCCAGTTCATCCCAGGAGTAGTCTGCCGTAGCGGGGACGCCATATTTGCCAACGTAAGTTTTTTCTTTTACAAGACCTGCCAGATGGACCTCCGCGCCTTCCTCCCTGACCCGGTAGACCGGATACCAAAGCTCCAAATCTTCAAATTCATCGTCTACGAGCGCAATCACTTTTTTTCCGTCCAAACGCATTTGTCGCAGCTCCCTTCAAAGAACGTAATCCCGTATATTGTAGCAAATTTAAAATTTGAAGTCATCCAAAGCGAAGAAATTATATTCAAAATTGGTAATTTAATCATTTTATGCAAACGGGAAGGTTTTTTGCGGGAGGAAGCGAATATAAATCTAATGCATCCTTATTCGGGATGCCGCTGCAAAATGTCTGACTATAGGCAAATGCGCATATCCTTTCAAATCATTTTTTGAGGTGCTACCATGTACAATGAGGACCAAATGAATCAAACCTGTCGCTGCGGCGGCGAGATGACTATACATATGCATACGCTGATTTACAAAGCTAAAGTGAAAATTACCAATGTCCCCGTCTTTATGTGCCAATCCTGCTTCCAGTATAAGCCGCATCCGGCCGTAAAGAACGATTTGAGCCTGCTGCTTCAAGAGCTTGGCGGCAATCCGAAGAGAAGCCGCATCTCTTTTGCCGAACGCAATGAGTTGGCTTCCGTGCTGAATGACACTTTTTACGGCTATAAGGGGAGGGGCAAAGGCCTGGAGCAGGCGGTCCAGAAGGCTATGAGCGAAAGGATCGATCTGCTGCTGGATTTATTCCGAATCGCATCGGAAGCGGCTGATAAGGAGTGGATGGAGGAACTTGAGAGCAGGCTGCTTAAGCTTGTTCCGCATACCGTATCCCGAATCGTGTAACCTCCTTCTGCAAAACAATGAAAATATTTCAGAAACATTGGATTTTTTCGTCGATTTTTGATACCATAAAGAAAGAGGTTACATTACTGTTTTAAGAGATATCCGAATAGAGCAGGAGCCTGTAACCGTTCAATGATTTTGCGGGAAAGTCCGAAAGACTCCGTTAGTATGCGATGAACGACATTATTCGGTCATGAAGCGTATCCGGCGAAATCGGAGAGAAAGCTGGGTATCCAGCACCAGTCATCCCAGGTGACTCTTGTCAAAAATAGGGATAAAGTATGGAATTAGGTCCCATTCCCGCATCAATGCTTCTAATCTGAAAGAATTTCTGAAAGGAAATTGAAGCGTTATCATTGCACAAAAGTACAAATTATCGTATCATGATTTTAATTAGGTCGAACGATAAAATTTATCGCAATGGAGAGAGTAATTTGACGGTAACCATTTACGATGTAGCGCGTGAGGCAGGCGTATCTATGGCAACGGTATCACGGGTTGTAAACAACAATCCCAATGTGAAACCGCAAACCCGCAAGAAGGTTTATGAAGCGATTGAGCGTTTGGGGTATCGTCCCAATGCCGTGGCAAGAGGTCTTGCCAGCAAGAAAACGACGACCGTTGGCGTTGTCATTCCCGATATTTCCAATTCGATTTTTGCGGAAATTGCCCGCGGGATCGAAGATATTGCCAATATGTACCATTACAATATTATTTTGTGCAATGCCGACAAGCGCAAGGAGAAGGAAATCCGCGTCATTAACACGCTGCTCGAGAAGCAGGTTGACGGGCTTCTCTTCATGGGCGGCACCGTAACCGATGAGCATATTCTGGCTTTCCAGACCTCGGCCGTTCCGATTGTACTGTGCGCTACGAGCGATGAAAAAGGTACTTATCCTTCGGTCGACATCGATCATGAAGCCGCCGCTTTCGATGCGGTCAATACTCTGATCCGCCATGGCCACCGCGAAATCGCGATGATCAGCGGCACGCTGCAGGACCCGGCCAATGGCTATGCGCGATTCCAAGGCTATAAGAAAGCGCTCGAAACAGCCGGTATCGAATACCAGGAAGATCTTGTGCGCATCGGGAATTACCGCTATGAGTCCGGCGTCGAGGCGATGAAGTATTTTCTGGGGCTGAAGAAGAAGCCGACGGCAATCTTTGCCGCGACGGACGAAATGGCCATTGGCGCCATTCACAGCATCCAGGACGAAGGACTGAAAGTGCCGGGTGATTTCTCGATTATCAGCGTAGATAACATCCGTATGGCTTCCATGGTCCGTCCGCTACTTACTACGGTGGCACAGCCGATGTACGACCTCGGCGCCGTGGCCATGAGACTTCTAACCAAGCTGATGAAGAAGGAGACCGTAGAGAATCCGCGCGTCATTTTGCCGCATGAGACCATTCTGCGCCTGTCCGTCAGCCATGTGAACGAATAATTTTGGACCTCCCCCTTCCGGGGCTGACGGGCGGTTTATAACCCGGTTCAGAAGAATATACTTGACGTAAAAAGCTCCCGAAACGGGGCTTTTTATGCTATTATTCATCTTTTTCCATTCATAAATAAAGGGAGGCCAGTCTATGGAAGCTGTAATCGGGATCATTGGAGCCATGGATGAAGAAATCAAACTGCTGCTGGAGAATATGGACCACAGCGAGGCTGTAAGTAAAGCGGGGATTACATACTATAAAGGTACAATCGGCGGAAAATCCATAGTCGTCTCCAAATCGGGTGTTGGGAAAGTAAATGCCGCAGTCACTACTCAGATTCTGATTGATACGTTCGGCGCAAAGAAGGTGCTGTTTACAGGCGTGGCAGGGGCGCTGCATCCGGACCTGGAAGTTGGAGATATCGTCATATCCTCGGAGTGCTTGCAGCATGATATGGACGTCACAGCGCTGGGATTTCCCCGCGGCGTCATTCCGTTCCAGGAAGCATCGGAGTTTCCGGCCGATCCGGAGCTTGTGCTGCTTGCCGAGAAGGTCTGCCGGGATATGGGGGTCCGCTATGTGACAGGGAGAGTTCTTTCGGGCGACCAGTTTATTGCCAGCCAGGAATCGGTCGCCATGCTGCGGGAACAGCTTGGAGGCGCCTGTGCGGAAATGGAAGGAGCGGCGCTTGCTCAGGTATGTTATATGAACGAAATTCCGTTCGTTGTGATCCGCTCCATGTCCGACAAGGCCGATGGTTCGGCGAATATCAGCTTTACGGAATTTACGGAGACCGCATCGCGGCAGTCCCATGAAATATTGAGCGGTATACTAAGCAAGCTGCATTAATACATAAACCGCTGCCTGAACCGCACGATGTACAAACATTTCACGTTAGGCCAGCGGTACCTCGGAACCTATGCGGACCGCCAGGCAACTCGCGGGATGGGAGCAAATTTCCGGATCGTCGGTGGCGTACCAGACCATATCGACCGTCTTCATCAGCCGCTCCACCATATGGCGGTACGCCCAGACATCCAGACCGCTTCCCTTAAGGTCTCAGTGCCAATAATACTCTATTGTAAAAACGACGCAATTCTCCAGCTGTTCCCGTTCAAACGTAAGCGGCAAGCAATTCCCTTCCAATTCCCGCGCCCCGGTAGGCGCCCGCCACTTCGATGGCCCCCAGTTCGATCAAATTCTTCATGCCTCCGCTCCATATTGGACTCTTTTACCTGGAACAAAGGATGGAATGTAAGCGTTTGCTATGCTATACTTGATATTGACATAAAAAATTCACAAAATGCAGCTTGACTTCAATGGTTTGATACGGAGTTGTCAAGGGAGCAAACGGACAATTTAATCAAAAATCATATGTCTGAAACTTGGAGCCATTTAAGCTTATGCCATTCATACGAGAGGAGGCAAGAGCAATGGGGCGGGTTCACAATGAAATTTTGCCGGGACGGGCGCATAACCCGAACTTGGCCGATTACGATCAGGCCGTCGCTCATTTTAAATGGGAGGATGCGGAGCGTTATTTTACTTGGTATGAAACGGGAAAAGTCAATATGGCTTATGAAACTGTCGACCGCCATGTCCGGGAAGGAAGGGGCGAAAAGACGGCACTGCTGTACAGCGATCCGGTACGGGACGAATCCTACACGTTTGCCGATTTGCAAGAGAAGTCAAACCGCTTCGGCAACGTGCTCCGAAAATATGGAATCGGCAAAGGAGACAGGGTATTTCTATTTATGCCAAGGCAGCCCGAGCTGTATTTCTGTCTCCTCGGCATCCTGAAGGTGGGTGCGGTTGCCGGCCCCTTGTTCGAAGCGTTTATGGAAACGGCAGTCAAGGATCGGCTTGAAGACAGCGGAGCTGTCGCACTGGTCACAACCCCGGACTTGCTGCATCGGGTAAAGCGTGAGGAGCTTGCGGATCTGCGTCATATTTTTCTGGTAGGCGGGGATTCGGACCCACAAAAAGGTTTGTTGGACTATGAATCGGAAAGCGCTTCTGCGTCTCCGGAGCTTGAGCCCGAGTGGCTTGGCCTGGAGGACGGTCTGATTATGCACTACACCTCAGGCTCGACGGGAAAGCCAAAAGGCGTCTATCATGTGCAGCGTGCGATGATCCAGCATTATTATACCGGTAAAGTCGTTCTTGATCTGCATGAGGACGATATTTACTGGTGCACCGCCGACCCCGGCTGGGTTACCGGCACCTCGTACGGAATCTTTGCCCCCTGGCTGAGTGGCGTAACGAATGTCGTCCGCGGAGGCCGGTTCAGTCCCCGGGATTGGTACAAAACGATTGAACGCAATAAAGTAACGGTATGGTACAGCGCGCCTACGGCGTTCCGCATGCTGATGAGCGCGGGGAGCAAGAGCCTGGAAGGCGTCAATCTAAGCAGCCTGCGCCATGTTCTCTCGGTTGGAGAGCCACTGAATCCCGAGGTTGTCCGTTGGGGAGACAAAGTGTACAGCCAGCGCATACATGATACCTGGTGGATGACGGAGACAGGCGGACAGCTCATCTGCAACTATCCCGGGATGGATATCAAACCGGGGTCCATGGGACGGCCGCTTCCCGGCATAACCGCCGCGATTTTGGACGACAGCGGCAATAAGCTCCCTCCGTATACGATGGGCAATTTAGCCATCAAGACGCCATGGCCGTCCATGATGGACCGGATTTGGAATAATCCCGCCAAGTACGAGGAGTATTTCCAAATTCCAGGGTGGTATATTTCCGGGGATTCCGCCTATATGGACGACGAAGGGTATTTCTGGTTCCAGGGGAGGATCGACGATGTCATCAACTCCTCGGGCGAGCGGATCGGACCGTTCGAGGTGGAGAGCAAGCTGATCGAGCATCCGGCGGTTGCGGAAGCCGGGGTTATCGGCAAACCCGACACACTGCGAGGAGAAGTCGTCAAGGCATTTATATCGCTGCGCGAAGGGTATATTCCTTCACCCGAGCTGAAGGCCGAAATTGCGGCATTTGTAAGATCGGGGTTATCGGCACACGCCGCGCCGAAGGAAATCGAATTCAAAATGAAGCTCCCGAAGACCCGGTCCGGCAAAATCATGCGCCGCGTGCTCAAAGCCTGGGAGCTTCATCTGCCCGCCGGCGATCTCTCGACGATAGAGGATTAGACAAGAAAGACGGTTGACCGCTCTGCCCGTTTAGGGAGGCTGTCAACCGTCTTATTGTTTACAAGGTCTGCTTTCGATACGGACTCCCCGTTTGCTTAGTGACCGCTGTTATTCCCGCCGGCATCTGCTTCGTTGCCGTCGGCGGGCGGCGTACCCTGGCCGCCATCTGCACTAGGCTGGTTCGGAGTCGCTCCGGGATCGCCTGCACTTCCGGGAAACAGGCCCGGATCAGGAAGGACCTGATCCCCCGGCGTTGTCCCCATATCCGGGAAGAGTCCGTCTTCCGGGCTTGGGGACGGTTCGGGTGTCGGCATCCCTCCGCCGACACTTCCCGAAGAAGTTTCATTCCCCGCCACATCCACGGCGGTTACATAAAATACAGCATAGTCGCTTGCCGGCGTATCCGTTGTGAATGTTGTGCCGTCACCGGCAAGAAGCACATCCACTTTACGGAACGGGCCGCCGTTCACGGAAGAGTATAGCCGGTATCCGACGACATCTGGCGAGCCGCTCTGAACAAAGCGGATGACTGCCTTGCCGGTATCGTAGAAGACTTCCACATTCCCCGGCGCCGCCGGAGCGCCGCCGTCGTCCACGCGAGGGTCGACTTCCGTCGGAACCCCAGTCTTCGCATCAGCCGGCAGATAATAGTCCAGCGGTTCATGCTCTTTCATGGACTTGAAGGCAGCTTCCAGTTCCTTAATCAATTCCTCGATCGGCTTCTCTCTGGAGACTACGATCTTCTCCTTCAGGAAGTCACCGGGCGTCCCGTCCCGAGGGATATAATTCACGCCGCCGTAAGTAATGTATTTGGCTTTTGAAATTCCGTCATCGCCGTCCTTCGGCACATACTTTGCATTGAAAATATCGGTCGTAAACTTATCCGTCAATGAGGTCGGCAGTTTGCCGCTGTACGCCGACACGGTTTCCTTGACGATGCCTTCCGGCTTGTCGAATGCTTTCGCCTTGAACAAATCCGGCTTTTTGTCGATTACAGCGTTCATGACCTCGGCCCACAAGGACTGCGCCTGTTTCCGCTGCGTTTTGGTCGCGAGCGTATTGATCTGCTCTTTGTAGCCGACCCACATGCCCAGCGTGATATCCGGGGTATATCCCATGAACCACACATCCGCGTAATTTTGAGTCGAACCTGTCTTGCCGACGATCGGAATATCTTTGAAATGTTTGTACTTGCTCTTGACTGTGCTGCCCGTGCCGTCGGTAACGACAGTGCGCAGCATGTCGGTCATTAAATACGCGCTCTGCTCGGAAAATACGCGCTCTGGATTGACCTTGTGCTGGTAAATGATTTTACCCTTCGAGTCGACGATCTTCTCGATCATGTAGGCATCGTTAAATTCGCCCTTATTTCCAATAGAGGAATATGCATTGGTCAAATCCTCCACGGACACGCCATACTTCAGGCCGCCGAGAACCCCGGTCTGCGCGCCGTAATCTTCGTCCTGAATAGTTGTAATTCCCAGCTTCTTGGCAAAAGCCCAAGCGTTCTTGATGCCTACCTTTTCGTCAAACAGTTTCAGCGCAGGCAGGTTCAGGGAGTTATTGAGCGCATACCTCGCCGTTACCAGCCCTTGATAGCGGTTGTTCGCGTTCTTTGGAATGTGGAAGCCTTTCTCTCCGTCTTTCAGAATAATAGGCGCATCATCCAAAATACTTGCCGGCTGGATCAGCCCACCCTCCAAAGCGGGCAGATAAGCGGCAATCGGCTTCATTGTCGATCCCGGCTGGCGTACCATCTGGGTGGCGTAGTTCATGCTTTCGACATTGAAGTCGCGTCCTTCGATCATTCCCAGAATCGCGCCGGTCTTGTTCTCGATCATCATGCCGGCCGTCTGCTCAAGGCCCTTGCTTTTGCTCTCTTTGGTAAAATTGCTGCTGTCTTCGGAGATGCTGTGCATTGCGCTGTATACTTTTTTATCGATTGTCGTGTATACTCGGTAACCGCCTGTCAGCAGCAGCTGGCGAGCCTCTTCAAGCTGAGAAGCACCTTTCGAGCTCTCCTGGTTGTTGTTCTCAAGCGAAAGCAGGATTGCCGCTGCCTGGCGCTCCGTCTCCATCATAAGATAAGGAAAAGTAACGTATGCTTTCTTGGTATGCGGAGCAAGGGATTTCTTAATGTCAAAGGCCAGAGCTTCCTGATATTGGGAAGATGAGATTTTGTTCTCCTCAAGCATTCGCCGCAGGACAAGCTGTTGGCGGTCGAGCGCGCGGTTAAACGCAGCCTCGTTGAATTCCCCATACCCGTTGAACGCCGAATAGGCGGAAGGAAGCTGGGGGAGGCCGGCTAAGTAGGCTGCCTGGGCGGTATTCAGCTTATCCAGATTATCGATGCCGAATATGCCTTTGGCCGCTGCTTTGATGCCGTAGACGTTATAGCCGTTTGAACCGTTGCCGAACGGAACCTTGTTCAGGTACGCCGTCAATATTTCGTCTTTGCTTAAAAAGCGCTCCAGCCTAAGCGACAGCAATATTTCTTTTACCTTGCGGTCATCCGTCTTGTCCAGATTGAGAAATACGCGTCTGGCAAGCTGCTGGGTAAGGGTGCTTCCTCCGGTCTGTACAGATTCATGCAGCAGCTTTTGCTTGACTGCGCGCATCGTCCCGCTGATATCCACGCCATGATGCTCGTAAAAACGGTTATCCTCGATGGCGAGAACGGCGTCAATTACAAGCTGGGGAATATCCTTATAAGCGACCAGCCTGCGGTCTTCCTCCGTCCGGAGCTGGCCGATCGGCATGCCGTCGCGAAAGTAGGCGAATCCCGTCACGACGTTCTCGCCGACCTTCTCCTGAATCATTTGTTCGGAGCGGACAGGATCATCTTTTACGATGGAAGCGATAAAGCCTCCTACTGCGCCGCCGGCGAACAGGACGCCCATTACGCCCAGAATAAACATCCATTTCACGACGGAACCGATCCTGCGCAGCCAAGATCTTCGCGGTCGAATGTCCGTCGCTGTTTTTTTCATATTTTCCTGAGACATCGACATCCTCCTTTTAACGGAATTATTATAGCACAAATTGGCGATTTTGAATGCGCTTGTAGGGACAGCGCGATTTTTGCGGACATTTGACTTTTCAAAAGATCCTATGATATAAATAAATTCAACTGGATATTTCTAAAGGCGGAGAAGGACATCAGTAGAAGGGAAACCCGGATTTTCAGAGAGTCGGTGGGTGGTGCAAACCGATAGCGGAACCTTTTGAATTACAGTCTGGAGCCGTCCGGGGGAACGGATTTAGCGCCTAAGGCCTTAGTCCCAGTAGTCCGGCACCGGGTACGTTAAGCGCCCGTTATTTCAATCAAGCGAAGGCTCGGAACCGTCACGTTTTGTCATGATGGAAATGAGCTTTAACTAGGGTGGTACCGCGAGTCTCTTTCTCGTCCCTTGGGATGAAGAGGAGGCTTTTTTTGTACGTTATGAGAAGTATCAACATCAAAAGGGGTTGCTATTATGAAATGGGAAGAACTAACGCCGGAGCAGCAGCGAGAGGTCGAGCGTCAGCTGGAGATCATCGCGCGCGGCGTCGTGGAAATTGTGCCTGAAGAGGAACTGAAGCGCAAAGTCATCAAATCGGTCGTCAGCGGCGTGCCGCTCAATGTTAAGTTGGGCCTTGACCCGTCCGCGCCGGATATCCATGTGGGCCATACGGTCGTCATGCACAAGCTGCGTCAATTCCAGGAGCTGGGCCATCAGGTACAGCTGATTATCGGGGATTTCACGGGGCGGATCGGTGACCCGACGGGCAAATCGGAAACGCGCAAACAGCTGACCGAGGAGGATGTGAAGCGGAATGCGGAAACATATAAGAAGCAGCTTCACAAAATCCTCGATCCCGAGAAGACAAAGGTATACTACAATTCGGAATGGCTCGGGCCGATGACCTTCGCGGATGTCGTGGGCTTGTCGGCCAAAGTGACGGTCGCCCGCATGCTGGAACGCGATGATTTCACCAAGCGCTACCAGAACGGACTGCCGATCAGCATTCACGAGTTCTTCTATCCGCTGATGCAGGGCATGGATTCCGTGGCTCTGAAGAGCGACGTGGAACTCGGGGGAACGGACCAGAAATTCAATCTGCTGATGGGGCGGACGCTGCAAAAAGAATACGGAGTCGATACCCAGGCCGCGATCATGACCCCGCTGCTTGAAGGCCTGGACGGCGTTCAGAAAATGAGCAAAAGCCTGGGCAATTACATTGGCATCGACGAAGAGCCGAACGAGATTTACGGCAAAGCCATGTCCGTTCCGGACGAGCTGATGCTGAAATACTATTCGCTTGCGACCGATATCGGCAACGAAGAACTGAGAGAGCTGGAGGAAGGTCTGAAAGCGGGAACGGTCCATCCCCGGGATTCCAAAATGCGGCTGGCGCATACATTTGTGAGAATGTATCATGGCGCTGAGGCGGCGGATGCCGCGCAGCAGCATTTTGTGACCGTATTCCAGCAGCGGGCGCTGCCTGACGATATCGCAACGGCGGTTCTGCCTGCGGCGGAGCTGAGCGGAGGGGCTATCCGGTTGACCAAGCTGCTTACGCTGATCGGCCTTGCAGCTTCGGGCGGGGAGGCCAAGCGAAGCGTGCAGCAGGGGGCGGTCAAGCTGAACGAACAGAAATTGACCGACCCGAATGCAGATATCGTTCCTCAGGACGGTGATATCATCCAGGTCGGCAAGCGCAAGTTCGCCAAGCTGACTTTGGAGTAGGACTGAGGCCGAATATACGCGCAGCTCATCAACTGCATTCCAAGAGGGAGAACGGACGTTGGCGTCCGGTTCTCCTTTTTGTGCGCCCAGCATGGGCGCTATCTTTAGGGTTGAAGTCCCGAATGGCGAAGGCAGTAGTAGCCATTAGCTTAAGACAAGGGTGTCTACCGCGAGGTGGAATCTGAAGGAAGTCGGCGGCAAATCTCC
>NZ_RQPI01000005.1 GCF_003854965.1 Paenibacillus rhizophilus | reverse complement strand
GCGTACCCATCCCGAACACGACCGTTAAGCCCTCCAGCGCCGATGGTACTTGGACCGAAGGGTCCTGGGAGAGTAGGACGCCGCCAAGCACATGAACCACTGCTGAATTTCAGCAGTGGTTTTTTGTTATGTCGAGCTATAAAGCAACTATATTAAAACAATATTTAACTATTGCTTTATGTACATGATTTTGATATAATAAATTTTGTTGTCACGAACAAGAGTTGATTAGTATGGCCCGTTGGTCAAGGGGTTAAGACACCTCCCTTTCACGGAGGTAACAGGGGTTCGAATCCCCTACGGGTCACCATTTATTTGTCAGATTTGAATTTTTGTTTGTTGACGCGGGGTGGAGCAGCACGGTAGCTCGTCGGGCTCATAACCCGAAGGTCGCAGGTTCAAATCCTGCCCCCGCAACCAATTCTTCTTAAAGAAGAGCCTCTTGGAACCGTGGTGTAGAGGCCTAACATGCCTGCCTGTCACGCAGGAGATCGCGGGTTCGAATCCCGTCGGTTCCGCCATTTATTGTATTTTCCTAATTTAAAGCGTTATGCGGACGTGGCTCAGCGGTAGAGCATCGCCTTGCCAAGGCGAGGGTCGCGGGTTCGATTCCCGTCGTCCGCTCCATATAATGCGCCCTTAGCTCAGCTGGATAGAGCGTTTGACTACGAATCAAAAGGCCGGGAGTTCGAATCTCTCAGGGCGCGCCATCTTACTTTATCAAATGAGTTGATACCTAATTTAGGGTTGATTAAGCTGAGTGTACAGCTTGATTAAGCCTTTTTTTGTTGCCTTCGTATTTAGAGCCTGCCTCGATTTTGATCCTCCGGCAAAACGTCACTTTCTGATTAACGAAGTCTGGGGTATCCATCATTAATTTCGGAGGGCAAAGCCATCGAACGAAAAAGCTAAAGCTTGCATAAATCCCGCCGACCCCGGGCAAATTAGGGAAAAAAGCAGAATGAAGGGATTAACATGAGTGCTTTTCGTTTGAAAAAGCAACTGTGGCGCCGGTGGAGACGCTGGAAAAAAGCGCTGTGGGTCGGAACGGCCTGTGCGGTCCTTACGGTATGCGCCTGGTCGGGATTGCGGGTATCGGATCGCTTGTCAGATCTGCTGACCGGATCGATGTCGGCGGTGGAAGCAAAGTTTGCCGAACTGAACACCCGTACCGTTTCCAACGATACTCTGCTGCGTGAGCAGGCTTCGGCCGTATTCGGACAAGAAGAGCCGGGGGAACGAATATTGGGTCTGGGCGATGCGAAGTCGCTTAGCAGGATTATTGAAGATACCGGCCTCAGCCGAAAAGTCCATTACAAGACAACCTACGTTAGTGGTGATGAAGTCCGGGATACTTTTGGACCAATGAATCCCGAGAAATTGCAGGCTCTGCTTTCGGAACAACCGGACTGGCAGGGAAGAATCGGGTCTGACGGAGATGTCTGGCTGGAGCGGAGTGTGAATGATTTATCGCCTTCCTGCAAGAAGGAAGCGTACATTGGCATAGATAACGAAGGAAATCTCACCCTGTTCAAAGGACCTCCTAAACGGGAGGAGGCGCTTAAAACCTTTTTTCAAATCGATATTGGAACGATGAAATCGTCGCTGCCGGAAAAAGTATGGAGGCAGCTTCAGGGCGGAATCCGGGTACAGGATATTGATGAGTACAACAGTGTGCTTTCGACCTTTAGCGATTATGCGCGGGACGATTCTGAGCAGACGATGTAGGGCGGATTAATGAAAGGAATTCTTGAGGAGATGGGTAATGAAGGCCGTTGGTGAAAACCGGCGGTCTTTTTTGTTGTATGATTTATCAGTTTCGGGTGCTTGGTCAAGCCTTGAGTCAGGTTGAGGCTAAGGTTACATTTTGTGAAACTATTTTATATATCGGGTATGGCAAAGTTTATGCTCCCCGGGCAGCCTATTTTTGCTATAATGGGTAGAAGGAATACATATGTTCGCTTTCAAGGCGGGGAAAAGACCGTGCGGGAAGGCTACCGATAAATAGGGGAGAGATGGTTTTGCGAATTCTGGGGATCGATCCGGGGATAGCGATTGTCGGCTTCGGCTTCATTGACAAAAATGGCAGCAAGCTTACACCGGTTCAGTATGGCTGTATCCAGACGGAAGCCCATACGCCGGAGGAGGAGCGGCTGCTCCACGTTTATGAGGGCATGCTGCAGCTGATTGACCGGTACAAGCCGGAGGCCGTAGCGCTGGAGAAGCTGTTCTTCAACCGCAATGTGACGACGGCAATGTCGGTCGGACAGGCGCGCGGTGTGCTGGTGCTGGCGGCTGTGCAGCGTGGGCTAGCGGTGGCGGAATATACCCCGATGCAGGTGAAGCAGGCGATTGTCGGTTACGGCAAGGCGGAGAAAAAGCAAGTGCAGGAAATGGTGCGGATGTACCTCAAGCTGTCCGCCGTTCCGAAACCCGACGATGTGGCCGACGCGCTGGCGGTTGCGGTCTGTCATGCCCATTCGTATACGCTGAATTCAAAGATAAATGAGGTATTGCGCAAATGATTGATTTTTTAAAGGGACCGGTTGTCCATTTGGAACAAGAATATGTGGTGCTGGATGTTCAGGGCGTTGGATATCGGGTCTTTTGCCCGAATCCTTATGCTTTTGCCAAACAAGAGGGACCGGTGACTGTATATATTCATCATCACGTGCGGGAGGACGCGATTCTTCTGTTCGGCTTCCCTACCAGGGAGGAACAGAAGCTGTTCCGCAAACTGATCGAGGTGTCGGGCATCGGCCCCCGTGTGGCGCTCGGGATTTTGACGGGAGGCACGCCGGACCATGTCATTTCGGCCATTTATCAGGAGAACATTACATTTCTGACGAAACTGCCGGGTATCGGGAAGAAGACGGCTCAGCGGATGATTTTGGATCTCAAGGACAAGCTGGACGGACTGGGAACGGCCAATTTCCAAACCGGATTGTTTGCGTTGGAACAGAATACGGAGAGCGGCGAGCTTTCCTGGCAGGAAGCTAGAGACGGGCTTAAGGCGCTTGGATATACGGAGACAGAGCTGGACCGTGTCAGGCTGGCGCTGAAGAAAGAAGGAGCAGAGATCGATTCGGTTGACATCCTGATGAAAAAGGCGCTCAAGCTGCTGTATGTGGCGAAGTAGACCCGGAAGTAAGAAGTGGATGAGCATCGGTTGACGAAAGGTCCGCTAAGTACATGATGAAGTGGAGCGATGGAAAGATGGAGGACCGGATCATATCCGCGAATTTAATGATGGAAGACCAGGCGGTGGAGCTCAGTCTGCGTCCCCGTTATCTGGCTGAATATATAGGGCAGAATCAAGTTAAAGAGAACCTGAAAATCTATATCGAAGCGGCAAAAATGCGGAGCGAGGCACTGGATCATGTGCTGCTGTACGGGCCGCCGGGGCTCGGAAAGACGACGCTAGCCAATATTATCGCCAACGAACTGGGAGTGAACCTACGGACGACGTCCGGTCCCGCGATTGAGCGCCCAGGTGATTTGGCGGCGCTGCTGACCAATCTGCAGGAAGGCGATGTGCTGTTCATCGATGAGATTCACAGGCTGCACCGGACGGTTGAGGAAGTGCTGTATCCGGCGATGGAGGATTTTGCGCTTGATATTATGATCGGCAAAGGGCCGAGCGCCCGCTCAGTCCGGCTGGATCTGCCGCCGTTTACACTTGTGGGAGCCACCACGCGCGCAGGCTTGCTGTCCGCCCCCCTGCGCGACCGCTTCGGCGTTGTCAGCCGGTTGGAGTTCTATACTGAGGATGAGCTGAGTTATATCGTCTCGCGGGGGGCTGATATTCTTGGGATTGAAGTTGTTGGCGACGCAGCCGAGGAGATTGCGTTGCGCTCACGGGGAACTCCCCGGATCGCAAACCGGCTGCTGAAACGGGTCCGTGATTATGCCCAGGTCAAGGGAGACGGGATTATCACTCCGGAAATCGCCGGGGAGTCGTTGAAAATGCTGCAAGTTGATCCCAGGGGCCTTGACAGTGTTGACCATAAAATGCTGCGCTCGATGATTACGGGCTTTCGCGGCGGACCTGTCGGGCTGGATACGATTGCCGCTACGATAGGCGAAGAGAGCCAGACAATAGAAGATGTTTATGAACCGTACTTGCTGCAAATCGGCTTTTTACAGCGGACACCGCGGGGAAGAATGGTTACAGCGGCCGCTTATCAGCATTTAGGAATTCCGCTCCCTCCGGAGCAATCTTGAACTTTATCCACTTTGGCGATTGGAGGAGAACGTGAAGATGAGTCATGCATGGAGGAAAAAGAGAACGGCACTGGCAAAAGGCTTGCTGGCAGCCGCGCTGGCAGCGGGAAGTCTGCTGCTGCCCGCCGGGGCCGGTTACGCCGATTCCACCCGGACGATCAGGGTCGCGCTTTTTGCGGATATCGGCAGTAAATATAAATTGACGGTCCCAGCGGTCACGCTGCTCTCGGGCCAGGCCTGGAGCCTGACCGCCCAAGATGGCGGGACCGTTCTCGTTACGATTCCTTCGGGGACGAAGGTGCGCGCAAGCCTGGACGGATACCGCGTCAAGGTGCTTGAGACATCTTCCTGGCAGACGGCAGCCGATGCGGCGAAGAAGCTCCAGTCCACGTCGGACAAGCCTTTGCTGTTTCTGAACTCAAAGGGAGGCAGCAATGTATATCAGCTGTATACCGGGATATACGCCAGCGAAAGCGCCGCGAAGAATGCAGCTGATAGAGTGTCCAAAGCCGGTTTGAACCTCCCGGCGGACCAAGTTCCCGTTGTCAAAGGCGGCAAGCATTTGACAGCGGGCAGCTATGCCACGCAGCAGGAAGCCGACACCGCAAGGGCAAGTATAGCCGCGGCCGGCGTTGACGCCTGGACCGCCGTCGTTCCTTCCGAAGGCGGGGGATCGCGGTACGAGGTGTGGGTGGCCGAAGCTGCCAACGACAGCGACTTGGCCGCAGCGAGGCTTGTGCTTGGCCAGGTGATGCCGCAACTGATATTGACGACGGCATCGGCGGGTCTCATGATCCGGAGTGATGTCGGACTGGATCTGAACAGCGAGACGCAAGCAGTACACTACGCGGTATCCGGCGAAGCGAAGTTTATGGCGGCCGGGGGCAGTACAGGTATTCAGCTTGCCGAACGATCAAAGCGGACCTACCGCGGCAGCTTGGAGCTCGGCGGATCGAACGGATCGCTGTCCGTCGTTAATGAACTCCCGCTGGAACAATATCTGTACTCGGTCGTTGGCGGAGAGGTCTCTTCGAGCTGGCCGGCCGAAGCGCTTAAGGCGCAGGCGGTGGCTGCTCGCAGTTATGCGGTTGCGCAGGGGCTGCGATTCGACATTGCGAATGTTGTGGACACTACGCTCAGCCAGGTCTACAACGGGACCGGAACCGAGGCGGCATCGATTACGTCGGCGGTGGATGCCACGGCGGGCGAGGTGCTGAAGAGCGGAGGGAATATCGTTGAAGCTGTATTCTCATCCAACAGCGGCGGAATGACAGCCGATCCGTCCGAAGTATGGAATAACGGAGGAAATATATTTGCCAGCGTAGACAGTTCAGGCGACAGTTCCGCGGTGGCTACTGCGAAGAAGTGGTATTATGTGCAGCTTTCTAACGGATTGGACGGCTATGTCCGGGAAGACAATGTGAAATTGACGGGCGACAAGACCGCCGCAGGCCTGAACATGCTGACGGCGACGACCAATGATGTCAATGTGCGGGCGCTGCCTGTGGTTGACAGCAGCGTAAGCCCCGTCGGCAAGCTGAACCCTGGAGAAAATGCGGTCGTTCTGGACAGTGTGCTGGAGTCGGGCAGCTACAGTTGGATTAAAGGACCCTATACATCCGGCGAGCTTCTGAAGAGTCTGCAAGGGAAGGCGAGCGGCACTCTGCCTTCATCCATCGTCAGCCTTCAGGTAACGGAGCGCGGTCCGTCGGGCCGGGCCGTATTGGTCAAGGCCAACGGCAATGCCCTTACAGTGAAGTATCCCGATTTGTACCGCTCCGCATTAGGCGGGCTGCCCAGCACTTTGTTTGATATTGTGCCTTCGGGCAGTTATACTGTACTAGGCGCCGACGGCCAAACCGCAACAGTAAGCGGTTCACAGCAGACGGGGGTACTGTCCGCTTCGGGTATGGTAACGCAGAGCGGCAGCGGCACCGTCGTTATGGACGGAGACTCCAAGGCGCGGGTAGTAGACGCCAGTCCGGGCTTTCTGTTCATTGGCTGGGGCAACGGCCATGGACTCGGCATGTCCCAATGGGGCGTGAAGGGAATGGCGGATAAAGGGTATGATTATAAGGAGATTTTGCAACACTATTTTCAGAATGTCACTATAGTTAAGGAATGACTAGCAATGAATGTGGATTTGTATGATTTTCATCTGCCGGAAGAACTGATTGCCCAGACTCCGCTTGCCGACCGCAGCGCATCCAGGCTGCTCACGTTGGACAAGCGAAGCGGGAGAACAGAGCATCGGCAATTTACCGATATTCTTGATGAACTGCAGCCAGGCGACACGCTTGTGCTGAATGATACGAGAGTGATTCCCGCCCGGTTATTCGGCGTTAAAGAGGATACCGGAGCCAAGGCCGAAGTGCTGCTGCTCAAGAGCTTGGGCGAAGACCGATGGGAGGCTCTGGTGAAGCCGGGAAAAAAGCTCAAATCCGGTGCCGTCATATCCTTCGGTGAGGAACTTCGGGCGGTAATCGAGGATGAAAGCGACATGGGCGGGCGCACGCTGCGGTTTATGTACAATGGGATTTTCCAGGAGATTCTGGACAGGCTCGGAACGATGCCGCTTCCGCCTTATATTAAGGAGAAGCTGGACGACCGGGAACGGTATCAGACCGTATATGCCCGCAATGAAGGCTCGGCAGCCGCACCTACGGCCGGTTTGCATTTTACGGAGGAACTGCTGGAGAAGATTAAGGAAAAAGGGATTAAACTAGCCTACATTACCCTCCATGTCGGGCTTGGCACATTCCGGCCGATGTCCGTGGAAACGGTTGAGGAGCATGTTATGCATGCGGAATTTTTCATGCTGTCACGTGAAACGGCGGATATGCTGAACGAAGCCCGGGCAAAGGGAAGCCGAATTGTGGCGGTCGGAACCACCTCCTGCCGTACGCTGGAGACGGTCGGCGGCATGTTCGGCGATGGACCGCTCGAAGCATGCAGCGGCTGGACGGATATTTTTATCTACCCTGGATACGAATTCAAGCTGGTGGACGCCCTGATTACGAATTTTCATCTGCCGAAATCGACGCTGGTCATGCTGGTAAGCGCCTTGGCGGGCAGGGAGCATATTCTTGATGCCTATCAGGAGGCGATCCAGAGGAAATACCGCTTTTTCAGTTTCGGCGACGCAATGTTCATTTACTAAGTAAGAGGATGGGTTACGAATATGGCAGCAATAACATACGAACATATTAAGACATGCAAACAATCGGGGGCCCGTCTCGGAAGAGTTCATACTCCTCATGGGGTTATTGAGACGCCCACTTTTATGCCGGTAGGCACCCAGGCGACGGTCAAAACGATGAGTCCCGAAGAGCTTAAGGACATGGATGCCCAGATCATTCTGAGCAATACGTACCATTTGTTTCTCCGTCCGGGACATGATATCGTCCGTGAAGCCGGAGGCTTGCATAAATTCATGAACTGGGATCGTCCGATCCTTACGGACAGCGGCGGTTTTCAGGTGTTTTCTCTGAGTGAGATGCGCAAAATCACGGAGGAAGGCGTTCACTTCCGTTCCCATCTGAACGGGGATAAGAAGTTTTTGTCGCCGGAGGTTGCGATGGAGGTTCAGAATGCGCTGGGCTCCGACATTATGATGGCCTTTGACGAATGTCCGCCTTTTCCGGCAGAGTACGACTATGTAAAAAAATCGCTGGAACGGACGACTCGCTGGGCGGAGCGCTGCCTGAAGAGCCATGCCCGTCCTCATGATCAGGGCCTATTTGCTATCGTTCAGGGAGGCATGTTTGAAGATCTTCGCCGGCAGAGCGCTGCCGAGTTGACTTCCATGGATTTCCCGGGGTATGCTATTGGAGGACTCAGTGTCGGAGAGTCGAAGCAGCTTATGTATGAAGTGCTGGATTATACGGTTCCACTGCTGCCGCAGGACAAGCCGCGCTATCTGATGGGTGTCGGTTCTCCTGACGCGCTGCTGGAAGGCGCAATCCGAGGTGTTGACATGTTCGATTGCGTGCTGCCGACCCGTATTGCCCGCAATGGAACGACAATGACCAGCCAGGGAAGACTCGTTGTCCGAAATGCACAGTATGCCCGTGACTTCGGGCCGCTTGATCCGGAATGCGGCTGCTACACCTGCCGCAATTATTCGCGTGCGTATTTGCGTCATTTGATCAAGAGCGACGAGACCTTCGGACTTCGTTTGACGACCTATCATAATTTGTACTTCCTGTTGGAACTGATGCGTAAGGTGCGTAAAGCCATCATGGAAGACCGGCTGCTGGATTTTCGCGATGAGTTTTTCGCACAATACGGTTTAAATGATAATTCAAAAGGTTTCTAAGTGCTGGATTGTGCTTTACCGAAGACTTGAAAGGGGGGTGAAATATGTTTCAATACGCTGCAGCTGCAGGATCCCAGTCCTCAAACATTTTAGGGCTTGTGGGGCCGTTTGTCCTGATGTTTATCGTGTTCTACTTCCTGCTGATCCGTCCTCAACAGAAGAAGACCAAGACGCGCAATTCCATGTTAAAGGCTTTGAAAAAGGGTGACAAGGTCGTTACGATCGGCGGCCTTCACGGCACGATTATGGAGATTTCGGACGATATCGTGGTTCTCCGGGTGAATGATGTAACAAAATTGACCTTTGACCGCGGCTCGATCAGCCATTCCGTAGCAACAACGGAAGCGGATTCAAAGTAATAGCTTGCAAATTTCTGTTTCACTAAGCGGTGCGCTTTCCATGAATGGGAGGCACACCTTTTTTTATTGTGTGAAAAAAAGAAGCCCCGGTTCGGGACTTCTTCGATGAATGATATAAGCCTTGCGCATGAAAAGGAGCGCTCAATACCAAATGGGGATACTGACAGCCTATTGCAAAGGGGTAGCTTCGCTTCCAACCCGCAGAGATGCCTCGCCACCGCGAAGCGTAAGCTTGGCAAGTTGAACGCTGAGAGAGGAAGAAAGCACGGCCAGCAGGGTACCGCCGATCATATCGGTAAACCAGTGGATGCCCAGATAGAAAATGCCGAAAATAATGACGGCGGCCGAAACACCCGCGACTGTCATCCAGCGTCGGTTGCCCGACCTGAAAGCCAGCAGCGCCGTTGTCATGGAAATAGAAGTGTGGAGGCTGGGAAAGCAATTATCAAGTCCGGACAACGCCCGGTACTCCTGCTCAAATCTCGGAAATACATCCAGCATCACGAACCGGACCCCTGCGGGTGCATAGGACCAAACCTCATTTACCGGAAAATAAAGATAGAAGGGAATGGCAATTGCGTAATTTAGAATAACGGCGTAACAGGTCGCGTAGAGCATCAGACGGTTTTTGTCTATCAGATATACTCCAAGCGAAGCGGCAAGCACCGATTGCAGCATAAAAATATAAAAGAACACGATAATCGGAGTCAGCCAAGGAGTGTAGAAGAGATGCTGTACTGCCTGAACGAAATGTCCTTCGAGACCGAATACAAAACCGGTAAAATCGGAAGTGAGATTCAGTTTTTTCTCAATTTGCAGTTCATATTTGTTAAGGGCCAGCACACCGGACATGCCGGCGATCAGAAGCACGAGTTTGTAGGATCTCAGCATTTCTTTGGCGAGGTAAACCAGTGCCATAAACGGATTTCGGCGGGTGACAAGGCCGATCAGCAGAAAGACAATCACTACGGTAAACCCTGAAACAGTATTCATAGATTGGTAAAGCAAAGGGATCAAAGCCTCCTTGAATGTGCAAAAAACAGCAATTAGATGATGACAGTGTATCACATTTTGGGAAGCGCCGTTTCAATTTTTTTGAAAATATAAATTTTATACTTTCTGGAAATTGACTCCAAACATGCCTCCAAGCGCACCGATGAACGCCGCAGCCGCAATCCACAGCAGATCTGGCGCCTTCAGAGGGCTGTCCAAAGCCAAGAAACCGATGAGCAGTACAATGACTCCATAAAAAGCGCCTGTAAGGCAGCCTTGATACCATCCCCTGCTGATGGCTCTTTTGCCTGCCGTCCAGCCTCCGAAGGCGATAGCCAGTCCATGTACAACATAGGTATACAGCGATAGATCGTGTTCGCTCAGCCCGCTTCCCCAAAGCAGCAGCGAAAGGATGAACGCTCCCAGCAGCATCCACAAAAAAGCCCGGAACAAGCCTGACAACACGGGATTCCCGATTTTCTGCGAGAACAGTTTACGGAGCAAATCCATGGTTTAGCCTCCTCTTTTTCCAAGTGCAAATTCAGTTACTTCATACTATGAGACGGCTTGCCCCAATAGTACACGAAAGCGATGGGCTGGCTTTTACCAGTAATTGAGCGCAGGGTTTCCGAATGTTACATGGGACTCACGGTCAGAATAGGACTACATTGTTCCGTCCGGCGCTGTTGTCCCGGGGACCTGTAAAGGAGAGCGAAGCAATATGTTCCGGCACATCACCGCACATATCTTTATGACCTTGCTGATGTATCTCTTCATCTTCCTGAGCTTGCGCATCATGGGGAAAAGGGAGATAGGGAAGCTGTCGGTATTCGACCTTACGATTTCCATTCTGATCGCCGAAATTGCCGTATTCGCAATCGAAGATATTGAGCGTCCGCTGTATGACGGAATCGTGCCAATGGTGACGCTAGTTCTGACACAGGTGGTGCTGGCCCATTTCAGCCTGAAGAGCCGCAAGCTGCGGCTACTGATCGACGGCAAACCGAGCATTCTGATTTCTGGCGGCAAAATCCAGCGTAAGGAAATGCGTAAACAAAGATATAATATTGACGATCTGCTGCTGCAGTTGAGAGGACAAAATATTACCAGCCTTGCGGATGTTGAATTCGCGATATTGGAGCCTACGGGACAACTGACCGTAATTGAGAAAGACAATGACATATCTTCCTCCAACCGTTCAGGGAACAGCAGTTCAGGCAAAAACATTTCGGACGAGGAAGCGTCCGTCAATGAGTTCCCTAAAGACAAAATCCGGTATGAGGGACTTCCGGTGCCGCTGATTATGGACGGCAAGGTACAGGATAATAATTTGGAGATGATTGGGAAAACACGCTTCTGGCTTAGAGATCAGATTCGGCAAAAAGGCGCTTCGGATTTTCGCGACGTATTTCTTTGTTCGATCGACCACAAAGGCAAGCTGTATGTGGACCATAACCGCTCCAAATAACTACAGCCATCGGCCGATAAGTGGAATTCGTTCAAGGTCGCGGCGGGAAAATAGTCCGGTCAACAGGGAAATCCCCAGATACAGCGCCATGCCGAGAGCGGACGCGAACAAAAACTGCATCCACTGGGCCTCGGCTATCGATATGTGGGTGTATATATATTTTACGCCGGCGCCCATGATCGTCATCGCCGCGCCAGTCTTGAGCAGGTCGTTCAGCTTCAAGCGAAGGGAGATCAATTTGACGACGCTGTAACCGTGCAGCAATGTGACCAGGATGCTGTTGGCAATAATAGCAATCAGAGCGCCGTTGATTCCGTATTCCGGTCTTGAGGCGAGCGAAAGGATGAGCAGAATTTTCACAGTCGCGCCGATCAATGTATTGATCAATGCCGTTCCTGGGCGGTCCATCGCCTGAAGGACAGCCTGAAGCGGAGCTTGAACGTACAGAAACAGGGCGAACGGCGCCATCATTCGCAGCATGGGAGCAGTGTCTGAACTGCCGTACAGCAGGGTACATAAAGGGACGGCAAGCACATACATAAGCACGGCGAACGGGGCACCTGTGACCATGGCCAGGCGCAGGGCCTGATGAATCCGTTTATGAATCGCCTTGAGATCGCGCCGGGCCGACGCTTCGGACAGGGAAGGCACCAGCGAGACGGCAAGCGCGGTGGTAAGCGCGCCCGGCAATAAGAGCAGCGGGATTACCATACCCTGAAGTGAGCCGTATTGGGCAGTTGCCATTGAAGTGGCAATCCCTGCCATGGCAAGGCTCCGCGCAGTGATAATCGATTCCAGCAAATAGGAAAACGATCCGACGAGCCTTCCGGCGGTTACGGGGACGGAAATGCCAAGCAGACGTCTCAATATTCCGCCGCTCCGGCCGGCGCTCCCTAGGGCCGGGTCTTGTTTTGTCGCTTCAACCGGTTTGCCGTTCTGCTGGTCAGGCTCCGGTTTGTCCTTTTTTAAGGCAGAATAGTACTGGATAAGCAGCACCAGCATCCCTGTAATTTCACCCGCGGTAACTCCCAGCATGGCTCCGGCTGCGGCGAAGGCGATCCCTTTTGGAAGCAGCTGCCAAGAGAACCACAGCATGAAGAAAATTCGCGTTACCGTCTCCAACACGGAAGACAGCGCGGAGGGAATCATATTTTGCAGACCTTGAAAATAACCCCGGTAAACGGCGGAAACTGCGACAATGGTGAGCATTGGAATCATGGCGATGAACGTATAATATACACGGCTGTCTGTTAAAATAACGTTGGATACCCAGGATGCGCCGGCAAGGGCGATTCCCGTAAACAGAATGCCCAGCGAGATGCTGATCCCCAGAGCCGTATGCAGGATTCGGCGCGACCGCTCCGGATGTCCCTTGCCTTCGGCTTCCGCCACCATTTTGGCAACGGCCAGCGGAATCCCTCCGGTAATGACCGTAACGAGTACTAAAAAGAAAGGGTAGCCCAGCTGATACAAGCCGACACCCTCGGCTCCAATTACACGCGGCAGGATAATGCGCGGAATGAAGCCCAGCATCCGGTTAACAATTCCAGCCGAGAGCAGTATCATCGTTCCATATATAAAGCTTTGCCTCTTCGGTTTCCTCAAACGGCATTCCTTCTTCCGGGGTGAAATGTGGCGGCAGCCGAACGTTGTCCTTTTAAATGGATATGCCGCATGTGATCGGACATGACTGTCTTCCCCGCATAACATTTTGACGGTAAAGAAGGAAAGCGCGAATAAAGGTCGAATATTAATAAGTCGAATATTATAAAATATATGAAGAGAGTTCATGGACAATGTTCATAGACGTAACAGGGGGTGGGCACGTGGAATCGGAGCGTAAGGATGAAGAACTGCTGGACAAGGAGATCGAAGCCATGTGTCTCAGCAAAGCGGAGGAATTTCGGCTTCTCGGCTATGAATATGTAACCGCCCAGGATATTTGGGAATGTGCCAGCCGGAATTATGCCAAGGAAGGAACGCCGCCGCTCCACAGAATCGTGAATGACATCTATTCCCTGAAAGTAACAACCTATATGAATTATTTGACCATTTCCATGTACAAGGGACTAAAATGAACGGAATTTTGCCCAGGTTATTGTGCAAACGGCTTCACAAAGGCGTAAAGTAGGAGAAAGGTAACTTCATAGAAATTCAGGAAACGGATGGCTATTCCCGGCAAGCGGCTGAGGGCTGCCGTTTCTTTTTGATTGCGGCGCTCTTTTGGCCGCTTGTTTCCGCATGCCGTCAGGCAGGATTATAATTTATAGGAGCTTGCCGGAGGAACGCCGCGAACACAGCGCTGCCAATGCTTGCTGAATTGACGCTGATTTGGCGCGTAGCTATAATAGGAATATTGAGTTTAAGAAAGGGGAACTAGCAAGAGCATGAAAAGACTTCTGAGCTTCATGATTACCGTGCTCGTCTTGGCAGCCGTAATGGCGGTATCGACTCCCGGGCTGCTTGATAGAGTACGGCTGGGTCTTGATTTGAAGGGCGGCTTCGAAATTTTATACCAAGCCCAGCCTTCCGAGCAAGGCAAGGAAATAACCCGGGCTTCATTGCTGCAGACCGCTGCCAGCCTTGAGAAACGGGCCAACGTACTAGGAACGAGCGAACCGGAGGTTACCACCGAAGGAACAGATCGAATCCGTCTGAAAATCGCCGGTGTCACCAATGAAGCTGAGGTTCGTGAAAAGATGAAGGAGCCGGCAGTGCTTACCTTCCGCAGCGCCGCGCCTGGCGACGCCGAAGGAACGTACAGCAAAATCGAGCTGGTAGGAAGCGATTTCGTTGAGAACGCCGCGACCATCGGCCGCGACAGCCTGAATCAGATCGAAATCAGCATCAAGGTTAAAGATAAACAGAAGTTTGCGGAAATTACGAAGCGTCTGCTCGGTCAGCATCTGGCCATCTACCTGGATGATACTAAGCTTTCCGATCCGCAAGTAAGAGCGGAGCTTACGGAAGGAACCGCATCGATTTCGGGGAATTATACAATCGAGGAAGCCCGGAATCTGGCCGATACGATCAATCTCGGAGCCCTGCCGCTGAAGCTGACGGAGAAATACTCCCAAAGCGTAGGCGCAACCTTGGGCAAGCAGTCCCTGGATCAGACGGTTAAAGCCGGCCTGATTGGTTCAGTGTTTATTCTGCTCTTTATGATCGGTATGTACCGTGTTCCTGGCCTGATCGCCAGCTTTGCCTTGATTCTGCACACATGGCTGCTGATTCTGGTCTTCGTGTTTGCCGATTTCACTTTGACGCTTCCGGGTATAGCGGCATTTATACTCGGGATCGGGATGGCGGTTGATGCCAACATTATTACAAATGAACGAATTCGGGAAGAAATGCGGAGCGGCAAGAGCATCATGTCCTCCGTCAAGGCAGGCAGCAAGTCCTCCTTCCGTACTGTTATGGACTCGAACGTCACCACGATTATCGTCGCGGCCGTCATGTTCGCTTTCGGTACAGGCTCGGTAAAAGGCTTCGCGCTCGTGCTGATTGTAGAAATTCTGCTCAGCATCTTTACGAACCTTTATTTCGCCCGTTGGCTGCTCAATATGCTGGTTAAGGCCGGCAAGCTGAGCAAGCCGAAGCAATTCGGGGTAAAGGAGAGTGAAATCAGTGCGCTTTAAGAAAGAGCTCGATTACGTTCACTTAAGCAAGTATTTCTATATTTTTTCCATCACGCTTACGATTTTGGGTATCATATTCCTCGCGATATTCAATCTGAATTACAGCGTCGATTTCAAAGCCGGGTCCAACGTCGACGTTTCCCTTTCCAAGAATTTGACGGTGGATCAGATCCGTACAGTTATCGGTAACATTGGAACGGATCACGAGCCGAACATTACGCCCGGAACGCAGCGCGTAACCATCCGCTATGACGAAGTGTTATCGAGCCAGCAGGATGCCGCGCTGAAGAGCGCCATTACGAAGCTTGACGATAAGGCGTCGTTTGAAGTCAACACCGTCGATACCGAAATGGCCAAGGAACTTGCCCGGAACGCGATTTATGCGGTTCTCATTTCCTGCCTGGGCATTATCGTTTACGTAAGCATCCGTTTTGAATGGCGCTTTGCGATAGCTGCGATAGTTGCATTGATCCATGATGCATTCATGGTCGTTGCCGTATTCTCCATTTTCCGACTGGAAGTGGATCTGACATTCATTGTCGCGGTGCTGACGATTATCGGTTATTCAATTAACGATACGATCGTTATTTTTGACCGGATTCGCGAAAATCTGCGCTTCGGCAAGCAAAGGACCTACGACGATCTGAAAGTTCTCGTCAACAAGAGTATCTCTCAGACTATCATGCGTTCTCTCTACACCGCCCTTACCGTATTCATCGCCGCATTCTTCCTATTGGTGCTTGGCGGCGAGTCGATCAAAATGTTCTCTCTGGCCATGGTTATCGGTCTGTTGTTCGGTGCATACTCCTCGATCTTCATCGCAAGTCCACTTTGGCTGCTGTTGAAGAAGAACCAGAAGGTTAAGCCCAAGAGCAAGCCTGCCAAAGCGTAAATGATCCATTAAACGAAGCCGCGTCCCTGACGACGCGGCTTTTGAAACCTCAGGCGGGATGTCGGATATTATACCCATCAGCACAGCGAGTACATGGAGCGGCAAGGAGGAACCCAGATGAATAAAAAGTATTCGTCTCAAAACGAGCGGGTGGCTTGGACGGGAATTGCCGGCGATTTCGCGCTGGCTCTGGCTAAAGGAGTCGCAGGTTATTATTCGGGGAGCAAGGCTTTGATCGCTGATGCCTTATACTCGGGTGCGGATGCCGCGGCGAAGCTGGCCGAGATTCTTCCGTGGCGTAGCGGCGGAGAAGGCAACAGGGCGCGGAAACCGGATTCGCGGGACGGGAAGAATAAGAACGAGCCTTTATTATCCGTTGTGTTTGCGGTGCTAATTTTAATGGGCGGTCTGCAAATCGCTTTTTCCGCAATCCGCGACTTGACGAGCGGGGACCTGAATCCTTCAGGAGAACTTGCGTTGTTGACGATCTGTCTGTCTCTGCTGGTGAAAGAAGCTATTTTTCAATATCAATACCGCTCTGCCCAAAAAATCGGAAATGGAAGTCATGCCGCTTATGCCGATAATCATCGCTTCAGCCTGTATACTTCGCTGACCGTGTTAATCGGCGTGGCGACGTCCATGCTCGGAGGCTATCTGAATTGGCATCCTCTCTTGTACCTGGACCCGATCGCCGCACTTCTTGCTGCTTGCCTTATTCTCCGCAAAGGATATTTGCTTATTCTCAGTACGATTTACGGCAAGAATAGCCAGGAGCTTCCACATGAAGATGCCGCCAATTTTATCGATACCGTTCAAAAAGTTCATGGAGTCATTCGCGTGGAACATTTAAAGGCGCTTGAGGAAGGCCGATATGTCAATCTTCAGGTCACGATCAGCGTCAATCCGCGAATCAGCGTGATGGAAGCGCGCGAAATTGCGGATTGCGCCAAAAAGCTGCTGCAGCACCGTTTCGTCCATGTCGGCCACGTTCATATGGATATCGTGCCTTACGAACCCGGGTATCCTTACAAAACCAATTATGAGCTGACGGACAGTGAAATGCCGACGCTGCTGCAATAGCCGGCTCAACGCGAGAGAAAGGTGAACCGCATTGCTTCATTCAAAAACCAAATGGCAATCTCCGGTAGCCGATCCCGTTCAATCCAGGGAATTGGCCCGGAGACTTTCTGTTTCTCCGCTCGTTGCATCCCTGCTTGTCGCGAGAGGGATGAGCGACCCGGAAGAAGCACTTAGCTTTATAGAAGGCGCAGTGGCAGAAGATCATGATCCATTCTTGCTGAAAGGGATGAAGGAGGCCGTCCCCCGCATCAAAAAGGCGCTGGAGGAAGAGGAGCATATCCTTGTCTACGGCGATTACGACGCTGATGGCGTATCCAGTACTTCGCTGATGATTCATCTTCTACGGCACCTGGGCGCCTCCTTCGACATTTATATCCCCCACCGTTCCAATGAGGGCTACGGGCTGCATAACCACGCGCTCGATTGGGCGCTCCAACAGGGCGTCTCGCTGATCATTACGGTGGATACGGGAATCAGTGCCTGCAGTCAAATCGCTTATGCGAATGAGCTTGGGATGGATGTTATTGTTACGGATCATCACGAGCCTCCGGATGTTCTGCCTCCCGCATATGCTCTGATCAATCCGAAGCTGCCCGGCTGCCCGTATCCTTTTAAGGGATTAGCCGGTGTGGGGGTCGCCTACAAGCTGGCTCAGGCGCTTCTGGACGGACAAGTTCCGGAAGAATGGCTGGAAATTGCAGCTATCGGAACGGTAGCCGACCTGATGCCCCTTCTTGACGAGAACCGAGCCATTGTGCGAAGGGGACTTATAAGTATGCGCCGATCAAAGTATCCCGGCATTCGGGCGCTTCTTGATGTGAGCGCCGTAAACGTGGAGAAGGTGGGCGCGGTCAATGTCGCTTTTGCGCTGGCGCCTCGCATTAATGCCAGCGGGCGCCTCGATCATGCCGGACGGGCGGTGTCTCTGCTGACCACTGAAGATCCCGTGGAGGCAGAGCGCCTTGCCGCAGAACTGGACATGCTGAATAAAGAACGGCAGATGGTCGTTGACCGGATTGTTGCCGAAGCGTTAGTCCGCTTGGAAGAAAGAGTCAAGGACGGAAAACTCCCAAGCATCATTGTTCTGGCGGGGGAAGACTGGAATGTCGGGGTAGTCGGCATTGTCGCTTCCAAGCTGCTCGAACGTTACTACCGGCCTGTGATTATACTGGACATCCATCCGGAAACGGGCTATTGCAAAGGCTCGGCCCGGTCGATTCCCGGCCTAGATATCTACGCGGCGCTTTCATCCTGCGCGGATCTCATGGATCACTTCGGCGGCCATCCGGCGGCGGCGGGCATGAGCCTGCACCGTGACAACCTGGACGCATTTGCCGCCGCGCTTGAGGAGTTCGCTTCCGGTGTTCTGACGGAGGAGCACTTTGTGCCTGTGGTCACGGCGGACGGAGAATATACGCTTGCCGATTTATCGCTCCGGGCCGCCGAGGAGCTGGAGCTGCTGGCTCCTTTCGGAATGAGCAATCCGCTGCCGAAATTTATCGTTCGGGGAGCGGCAGTTAAAGAGACACGTACTATGGGCCAGGGCAATCGTCACCTGAAGCTGGTTCTGCAGCAGGAAGGCATGACGGTCGAAGCCGTCGCTTTCGGCAAGGGAGAGCTGGCGGAACTGCTGCCGTCAGGGACCGGCATTGATGTGCTTGCGGAATTGTCCGTCAACGAATGGAACGGGTCCCGAAAGGCGCAGCTTATGCTGCAAGACCTGGCGGTCCCGCAGCCGCAGCTGTTCGATTTCCGCGGTGCGCGGGATGCTGCAGGCAGGACACAACGTCTGCTCGATTTGCTGCTGCCGCAGACCGCCGCCAGGCAAGATCTTGCGGCAGTGGTGGTCCGCAAGGAACGGCTGCGCGAGCGGGAGCAGCCGGAATGGCAAGGGTTGTCCTTTTGGGTATATGATCAATATAAAGGAATTTCTCCTTTAGACGATCTGCCGGCGGGAGGACATTCGGGGAACCCATTATCTCTGCTATGCCTGCTGGATATGCCTGAGTCGCCGCAGCAGCTTGACGCGCTGCTTAAGACTTTTCCGGAGGTGCAGAACATCGCGCTGCTGCACTCGCTCCGCCAGGAGCGAGATCGTCTGCTCGTTCCAACAAGAGATCATTTCAAGACCCTATATAAATGGCTGGCCGTCATCGCCGCCGAGCCAATTTCAGAGCAGGAAGTCCTTCTGCGGCTGAGCCGGAAATCGCCGATGAGCCTGCGGATGCTGAAGATGATGCTGGACGTATTCGAAGAGCTTGATTTTATTATGAGGGAGCAGGGACAATTATCCTTTGTGACCCGGCCCGCAGCTCGCGACCTGGCTTCTTCAAGCCATTTCATGTACCTCAGTGAATTGGCGGAAATGGAGCAGTACTTCACGGAAGGGAGTACGGCCGAGCTTCAAGAATGGATGGAGTCGCGTAGGCTCGGTGCATCCTAAATCCATTGAGGCCTTGTGAGAAAGCGAATGCTTCCGAAGCGAGTTTTGCGAAGAGTCTCGAAGAAGTATATGCTATCAAAACTAAGCGAATGCTTCCGAAGCAAGTTTTGCGAAGGGTCTCGAAGAAGTATATGCTATCAAAAATTTTAGGGGGAGTTATTTTGGATTTCAAAGAATTTATCCGTATGATTCCGGATTTTCCGATGGCGGGTATCAGCTTCAAAGATATTACGACTCTGCTGAAGGATGGCGAGATGTACCGCCAAGCCATTGACGCGCTGAAAGAACGCGTGTCTCATTTGAATATCGATGTCATCGCCGGTCCGGAAGCCCGCGGCTTTGTGGTAGGGGCTCCTCTTGCCTATGCGCTGGGTGTAGGCTTTGTACCGATCCGCAAGAGCGGAAAGCTGCCGTACGATACGATTGAAGCGGGATATGATCTGGAATACGGCAAAGACCGGCTTGCAGTACATACCGACGCGATACTTCCCGGCCAAAATGTGCTGATCGCCGACGACCTGCTTGCAACGGGAGGGACCATTTCAACCGCGGTTAACCTTGTTCACCAGCTCGGAGGCAATGTGGTCGGAGCGGCATTTTTGATTGAACTGGAGCAGCTTGAAGGCCGTAAGAAGCTTCCTGACGTTGAAGTGGTTTCCCTTCTTAGCTACGAAGATTGATATTTATCCCTAGGAAGAGTTCGCTATTTTCCGGGAAATAAAAAAGCCGGCAGTCATTACCGTACTCAGGTACGATAAGGCTGCCGGCTTTTTGCAAATATTAGAATGGATATGCTGAGCGCATATTATCAAACATCCGACGCTTTGGCCTGTTTGATCTCTTCCTTGTCATTGGACAGGCCAAGAACCTGGAACAGCTTGAACAGCAGGGAGAGCACAATGCCAACTATTGTCGCGAGCGACATGCCTTTGAGCTGAACGCCTCCGATGGTAAGGGAGGTGCCGCTGATGCCCACTACGAGAACTAGCGTTGCCAAAATCATATTGGTCGGCTTTGAGAAATCGACCTTCTGTTCAACAAAGATGC
This sequence comes from Paenibacillus rhizophilus, assembly GCF_003854965.1. Taxonomy (GTDB): domain Bacteria; phylum Bacillota; class Bacilli; order Paenibacillales; family Paenibacillaceae; genus Paenibacillus_AQ; species Paenibacillus_AQ rhizophilus. The sequence goes on along the minus strand of NZ_RQPI01000005.1, from coordinate 292,105 downwards.
GCAGTCCGGAAGCCGCGATGACACCGAACAGTAGCAGCGACACGCCTCCCATGACCGGCAGTGGAATATTGGCGATGATGGAAGAAAACGTGCCGGAGAACGATAGCAAAATGGCTATAACCGCCGCTCCTCCGATAACATAGACGGAATAAACTTTCGTAAGGGCCATAACGCCGATATTTTCGCCGTAAGTCGTATTTGGAGTGGAACCGACAAACCCGGAAATAATCGTCGAAATGCCGTTGCCCATGAGCGAGCGGTCAAGTCCGGGATTCTTGGCGAGGTCTTTGCCCACAATATTGCTGGTCACGAGCAGATGCCCGATGTGTTCGACAATAACGACGAGGGAGACCGGAATAATGGTCAAGATCGCCTGCCAGTCAAAGGAAGGCGTAGTAACCGTTGGATGGGCAAAGAAATGCGAGTTCGCAATTGCCGAGGTATCGACCCTGTGCATAAGATAAGCCAGGACGTATCCTGTGACGATACCGATCAGAATGTGAATGATTTTGGGGAATCCACGGAACAGAACCGATCCGATAACCGTCACGCCTAGAGTAACCATGGAGAGCGTAATCGCGCCCGCATCCGGTTTCCAATCTACAGCGCCGGATGGAGCGATCAGCCCGGCCATTGCAGCGGCCACCGGCACAAGCTCAAGTCCGATTGTAGCGACGATGGCGCCCATTACCACAGGCGGGAAAACGACGTCAATCCAGCCCGTTCCTGCATAGCGTATGATCAGGGCGACAACCACAAAGATTACGCCCGTTACGATAAAAGCGCCCAGAGCAAGCGAATAACCATGACTGTGATCGTCTTGATGCGCAGCCAGCACAGCCGTAACCGGCGATATAAAAGCAAAGCTGGAACCGAGATAAGCGGGGATTTTGCCTCGGCAGATCAATATGTACAGCAGTGTGCCTATGCCGTTCATCAGCAGAATCATTCCGGGGTCAACCCCGAACAGGTTGGGCACAAGCACCGTGCTGCCAAACATGGCGAACAAATGCTGAAGGCTCAATAGAAAACCGGGGCCCAGGGGGAGTCTTTCGTTGACTTGAATTTCGCGTTGCAAAACATTCACTCCTCTAATTGTTTTAAAGCATAACGTGGCTTGTAAGGAAAACCGCCTTTACTAGATTAAATAGATCGGACCGTTTTTTCAACAACATTTTCACAAAGTCCGTTATTTTTTTCACAACCGTCTTATAAATCGTTCAGAAATGCCACAGAATGGCAAGTGTTGACGTAATCCGCCGCAAGCGTCATAATAATAGGAAACTTTCAGTATAAGAGAAGTTGTCGGATTTTTTAAATTGAAAAGAACCGAACCCTGCCTGCGGATGCGCAAAATACGCGGGTTCATTTTATTATAGAAAGGAAACGGATACGACGAGTATGGGCATTGAGCGATTACTGGAAAGGGCCGGAGCCTATATAAAAGAAAAAGATCTTCCGCGCATACAGGAGGCGTATGCATTTGCAGACCAGGCCCATCACGGGCAGGTGCGCAAATCGGGGGAGCCGTATATCCTGCATCCGCTTGCGGTGGCTGATATTGTCGTAAGCATGCAGATGGACGTCATCTCCATAATCGCGGCTCTTTTGCATGATGTTGTGGAGGATACGACGGTGTCGCTCGAGCAGATCCGTGACAAGTTCGGCGATACCTGCGCCATGCTCGTGGACGGTCTGACCAAGTTGGAACGCATTCGTTTCCGGTCAAAGGAAGAACAGCAGAACGAGAATTACCGCAAAATGTTCATCGCCATGGCACAGGATATCCGCGTCATTGTTATCAAGCTGGCGGACCGTCTGCATAATATGCGGACGTTGAAGTATCAGTCAGAAGAAAGCCAGCGCCGCATTTCTTATGAAACGCTTGAAATTTTTTGTCCCATTGCGGACCGGCTCGGTATTTCGGCCATTAAATGGGAAATGGAGGATATCGCACTCCGTTATCTGAATCCCCAGCAGTATTACCGGATTGCCAATCTGATGCACAAAAAGCGCGCCGAGCGCGAGCAGTTTATCGACAGCGTCATCACCCGCATAGGTGTCAAGCTGGACGAAATGGGCATCGAAGGCGACCTCTCGGGACGGCCCAAGCATATTTACAGCGTCTATAACAAAATGACAACCAAGAACAAGCAGTTCAACGAAATATACGATCTGCTCGCGATACGCATTATCGTTGACAACATCAAGGATTGTTATGCCACCCTCGGCATTATCCATACGCTGTGGAAGCCGATGCCCGGACGTTTCAAGGATTACATCGCTATGCCGAAAGCGAATATGTATCAATCGCTGCATACGACGGTAGTTGGCCCCGGCGGCGAACCGACGGAAGTGCAGATCAGAACGTGGGAAATGCACCGAACAGCCGAATATGGGATAGCAGCTCACTGGGCATACAAGGAAGGAAGCGGCGGGGCCGCCAATCCTGAGAACCGGATGCCTTTTTTTCGCGAAATTTTGGAGCTGCAGCATGAAGCCAAGGATGCTTCGGAGTTTGTCGAATCGCTGAAAATGGACTTTTTCTCCGACCTTGTCTTCGTTTTTACACCCAAAGGGGAAGTAATCGAGCTGCCTGCGGGTTCCGTGCCGCTGGATTTTGCCTTCCGGATTCATACGGAGGTGGGCAACCGCACAATCGGGGCCAAGGTGAACGGGCGGATCGTACCTCTCGACCACAAGCTGAAGACCGGCGATATCGTGGAAATCCTGACCTCGAAGCACTCTTACGGGCCGAGCAGGGATTGGCTGAAGATCGCCCAGTCTTCGCATGCGCGAAGCAAGATCAAGCAGTGGTTTAAGAAAGAGAAGCGCGAGGAAAATGTCGAAAAAGGACGCGAAGCGATCGAGCGCGAGCTGAAGCGGCTCGGAACCGAGCCTTCGGACTGGATGTCGGACGACAAGCTGCTGGAAGCGGCGAAAAAGTTCGCTTTCAACGATATAGAGGATATGCTCTCCGCTGTGGGCTTCGGCGGCATAACGGCGGCGCAAATCGCTACCCGCTTAACGGAGAAGCTGCGCAAGGAGCAGGAGGAAGCGGCGGCGGCCCATTTGGAACTGACGACCGAGAAGAAGGAAATCAAGGTCGCCGAGAAGCGCAACCAGCCGACGAACGGCGTGCGCGTCAAAGGGATCGACAACCTGCTGGTCCGCTTTGCCAGATGCTGTAATCCTGTGCCGGGCGACGACATCGTCGGCTATGTAACGCGCGGCCGCGGCGTTTCCGTACACCGTTCGGATTGCCCGAACATCAAGGCGGAGGAGAGCGAGGAAGCGGCGCGCGTCATCGAGGTCGAATGGGAAGGCAGCATGGAGGCGAATTACAGCGTTGATATCGAGATTACCGGCCATGACCGCAACGGCCTGCTTAATGAAGTGCTGCAGGCGGTATCCGAGAGCAAGACGAATATTTCGGCGGTCACCGGCCGTTCCGACAAGAACAAGATGGCTCTGATTCATATGACCATCCTGATCCGCAATACGGATCACTTGTATTCGGTCGTGGAAAAGGTGAAACGGGTAAAGGACGTCTACACGGTTCACCGGATTATGCAGTGAGTCAGGAGTTGTGGGATTCATGAAAGTGGTTGTACAGCGCTGCAAGGAAGCGCGGGTCGAAGTTGATGGAAAGATCGTCGGGGAGATCGGCGAAGGCCTGATGCTTCTCGTCGGCGTCACCCATGAAGATACGGAGCAGGACGCCAAGTATTTGGCGGGCAAGATCGCCGGTCTGCGCATTTTTGAGGATGAGGCTGGAAAAATGAATCACAGCGTCAGTGATACGGGCGGATCGATTCTGTCCGTATCGCAGTTTACGTTATATGGCGACTGCCGCAAAGGGCGGCGCCCGAACTTTATGGCGGCGGCTGCGCCGGCTGAAGCGGAGCGGCTCTATGACTATTTTAACCGTGAATTGGCGGCAACCGGACTAAAAGTCGAAACAGGCGTCTTCGGGGCGATGATGGATGTGTCCTTGATCAATTGGGGACCGGTTACGCTGATTCTGGACAGCAGGGGATAGAAGCAGTTAAGGTTTAGCGGGTCGCCGGAGGCGGTATGATATTAAACGGATGGCTGAGAACTTAAAATAAGTTCTCGGACCATCCGTTTTCTTGTTGATAGGGTTGGGGCAATTTTCTGGATAGGCTGCTGGAGGCCGGGGCAAACTTCAAGTGAAGAACGACAAGCAAAAGGCCAAGGAGTGCTAAGAATGAGACAGCCGCCGAAAGCTTGGGCCTGGAGAACTCTGGCGGCTCTTCCGGTCGGAAGCCCCATGGAAGCCGCCGCAAGCGTGAAGGAGTACGAATGGCTCAGCAAGCATGTATTGAAAGGCAGAAGCCGCAATTTGCTGCCGCGCTCGTGACTGAAGGGCCGGAACAGGCGGCTTTTTTGAAGATTAAAGAATGTATAAGTTTTCAGCTAAGCTGAACCATTCTTTTATCGCAAGAAAAGCTACCGCTAATGAAGGATTCGACGACATCTCGAAAGGGCACCAATCGGTGCTTTTCTTATGTGCCGGGTTAGAAAGACGCCGATTTCGGGTAATAAGACTACGAGACCAAGAACAACAGAAGGGAGAATATTTTACAATGAGTAAAGTTGCTTTTCTGCTTGCCGCTCAATTTGAAGATTCCGAAATGAAGGTTCCTTACGATGCGGTTAAAGGAGCCGGACATGAGGCTGATATTATTGGACTGAAAAAGGGCGAGATGCTCAAAGGCAAAAAGGGCGAAGCCTCCTATACGGCCGATAAGGCCATTTCCGAAGTGAAAGCCAGCGATTACGATGCCGTTGTTATTCCTGGGGGCTCCTCGCCGGAGGGACTGCGGCTGGATGCCAATATTCTCAAATTCGTGAAGGAAGCGGATAGCGCCGGCAAGCCGATCGCGTCGATCTGCCACGGACCGCAAATCCTGATCAGCGCGGGACTGCTGAAAGGCCGCACCATTACGTCCTATCCGCCGCTGAAAGACGATATGGTCAATGCGGGCGCGAAGTTCAAGGACGATGAAGTCGTCGTGGACGGCAATTATATCACGTCGCGCACACCGAAAGACGAGCCAGCCTTTGTGCGTGAATTGTTGCAGGCGCTCCAAGTCAAGGTGACCCAATAAGCGCATCACCCTAAGTTAAAATTATGGGAGGCGATAAGAATGACCAGACGGATTCAGGCTTACTTCAGAACGGAAGACGAAGCGGAAGGCGCCAAGACGGCGCTGCTTTCGTTTGATGCAGAAGGGCTGAATGCAGGGGCGTTAACCGATCCTTTGGGGGAAGACAGGCGGTTGCTGCTTCCTCTGATGCCGCCGAATAATTTGGCGGGAAGCGGCTCTACCTTTGCTGCCTTCGGTGCTGCCCCAGCGGCCGTGCCGGTGGTTACGGCGGACAATAACGCCGACAGAGCGCCGCTGAGTGGCGATGATTCCCTTGGCACGGATGATCTTCGTGCGGACCGGATGTACTCAGGCGGAGATTTGGATCATTTGCATTATGTCATGGAAATCAAAGCGAGCGATGAGGATTTCAACGCGGTGGTGCATACCCTGCGGAGCAAGAATGCCTATGTCGAAATTTTTGATTAAAAGCTTAGGCATCATGCCGGCATAATTGTTTTGCTTACAAAAGCCCCTGCGCCTTTACAGCGCGGGAGGCTTTTGTAATCCAAGAAAAATAAAACGCTTTCTTTTCTGTAATATAAGAGTAATATTACTATCATGATCGCTTAATATATTGTGTTTATAATAAAGCCATGACCCCCTTTTTTATAATATATATCGTTGGACCTGCAGCAATTGGCTGCAGGTCATTTTTTTGTGGAGATGTTAGCTATAGAAACCAATCGGCTGGAGAGAGAAAACATCCCTTGACTTTAGTGCAGTGGTTCAGTAGAATCTAACAATATACGGTTTAATATCTTGTTTTGATGACGGGACCCAGTAATTCGACACCCACAACCCCAGAGAGGAATCCCATCGTTGAATTTTACCAAGCCTTCGGAAGAGGTCAACGTAAATATTCAACTTGGCTGCAAGGATTCTGTTGATGAGCGAATGAATGACCTCCCCGAGAACGCACGGCGAACAGCGGCGGATGTCCGCGTCAGTAGCCGTTTGCGCGTAGGCGGGCGTTAACCGCTTGGAGCGGACAGAAACTTCGAGTTTCCGGCCGGAATGTGGGTGGTACCACGGGTGAAGATCGTTAGCGATAATCCCTCGTCCCTGTTGATCAAACAGGGCGGGGGATTTTTTATGGAATTTTCAAAGTGGTCAAGGGTACTTTCAGGAGGGATCAGCTGTGGCTAAAGAAAGATTCGAGAAGCCGACCGGCACGCAGGATGTGCTGCCAGGTGCGGTGGAAAGATGGCAGTTCGTTGAAGAGAAAGCCAGAGATTTGTGCCGGCGCTTCAACTATCGTGAAATCCGGACCCCGATGTTCGAGCATACGGAGCTGTTCGAAAGAGGCGTCGGCGAGACGACCGATATCGTGGAAGGCGAGATGTACACCTTCAAAGACAAGGGAGACCGGGATCTGGCGCTGCGTCCGGAAGGGACGGCCGGAGTCGTCCGCGCTTACGTACAGAACAAGCTGTATGGAGAACCGGATGTCAGCAAGCTCTATTACATCGGTCCGATGTTCCGCTATGAGCGTCCGCAGGCTGGAAGATACCGCCAGTTTCACCAGTTCGGCGTGGAAGCGTTCGGCGCGGTCGATCCGGCGATCGATGCAGAGGTCGTTTCGCTCGGCTACCAGTTCTGCAAGGACCTTGGCCTCAGCGGCGTGCGGGTCGAGATTAATTCGGTCGGCAACATTCCAAGCCGGGCCGCATACCGGGAGAAGCTGCTCGGCTTCCTGCGTCCGATGAAGGACAGCCTGTGCAGCGACTGCCAGCGGCGCATGGAGCGCAACCCGCTGCGCGTGCTGGACTGCAAGATCGATCAGGCGAAATTCGTCGATGCCCCGTCCATCTTGGACAGCCTGGATGAAGAGTGTACGGTCCACTTCGCCAAGGTGCGGGCGCATCTGGATGCGATGGGCGTCGATTATTCCGTCAACACGCGGCTCGTTCGGGGGCTCGATTATTATACACACACGGCATTCGAGTACAAGGCGGCCGGCATCGGCTCTATCGACACGGTCGGCGGAGGCGGGCGCTATAACGGCCTGGTTGCCGAAATCGGCGGACCGGACCAGCCTGGCGTCGGCCTCGGCATTGGACTAGAGCGCATTCAGCTTATTCTGGAGAACCAGAAGGTGGAGCTGGACGCGCCCAAGCCGCTGGATGTGTATCTCATAGCGCTCGGCGAAGAGGCGGAAGCCGAAATCACCAAGCAGCTGTTCATTCTGCGCAGCCAAGGCTTCTCGGCGGAACGGGATTACCTGGGACGCAAAATGAAGGCCCAGATGAAATCCGCCGACCGCATGTCGGCGCGTTATACCGCTATTCTTGGCGAGGAAGAGCTGCAGCGCGGGGAAATCGCCCTCAAGAGCATGGCGACTGGCGAGCAGCGCACTGTTAAACTGGAAGATCTGGGAGAAGTGCTGGCGGAGCAGGCTTGATCCAAGAGTCTGTCAGAACGGCGATGAAAGTTAGATTTTAATTACAAAGGGGTATGATATATCATGCAAAGAAGCCATAACTGCGGACAGTTGACGACGGAACATATTGGACAGACCGTAACATTAAGCGGATGGGTACAGACCCGCCGCGACCTTGGGGGCGTTCTGTTCATCGATCTTCGCGACCGCAGCGGAATCGTACAGACCGTCTTCAACCCGGATTATTCCGGCGAAGCGCTGGAAATTGCCGACAAGACGCGAAGCGAGTATGTTATTGCGGTTACCGGCCAGGTAGTCAAGCGCGACCCGGAAACCGTGAACCCTAATCTTCCTACCGGCGAGATCGAAGTGCGCGTTACCGAAATCGAGGTGCTGAATGCAGCCAAGACGCCTCCGTTCTTCATTGAAGACGGCGTCGAAGTGGACGAGTCGCTTCGCCTTAAATACCGTTATTTAGACCTGCGCCGTCCGGAAATGCAGAAGACGCTGCTGCTCCGGTCGAAAGCGGCCAAGATTTTCCGCGATTTCCTTGATGGAGAAGGCTTCATCGACGTGGAAACGCCGATTCTGACCAAGAGCTCGCCGGAAGGTGCGCGCGACTATCTCGTGCCAAGCCGTGTGCATGAAGGCGAATTTTTCGCTCTGCCGCAGTCGCCGCAGATTTACAAGCAGCTCTTGATGGTCGGCGGTGTGGAACGCTATTACCAAATCGCCCGCTGTTTCCGCGACGAGGACCTGCGCGCCGACCGGCAGCCGGAATTTACCCAGGTGGACATCGAGACCTCGTTCCTGTCCCAGGACGACCTGCTTGCCATGATGGAGCGCCTGATGCAGCGCCTGTTCAAAGAGACGATCGGCGTAGATCTCGCCCTGCCGTTCCAGCGCCTGACTCATGCCGAGGCCATGGGGAAATACGGCTCGGACAAGCCGGACCTGCGGTTTGGTCTTGAACTGATCGAAATGAACGATATCGTCGCAAGCAGCGGCGTGAAAGTATTTGCCTCCGTAATCGAAAAAGGCGGGGAAGTGAAGTGCCTGAACGCCAAAGGCTGCGGCACCTGGACGCGTAAGGAGATCGACGATCTCGGACCTTATGCGGCACGCTACGGAGCGAAAGGCCTTGCCTGGATTCAAGTGAAGGAAGGCGAATTCCGCGGTCCGATCGTGAAGTTCTTCACTGAGGAAGAGATTGCAGCAGTTAAAGAACGCACAGGAGCTGAGGAAGGCGACCTGCTGCTCTTCTCCGCAGACAACAAGAAGGTCGTCGCCGACGTCCTCGGCGCCCTCCGTCTCAAAATCGGCCGCCAGCTCGGGCTGATCGACGACAGTGTGTACAAGTTCGCTTGGGTAACCGACTTCCCGCTGCTCGGCTATGACGAGGAACAGAAGCGATATATGGCGGAGCATCATCCGTTCACCCGTCCGCGCGAAGAAGATGTAGCCCTGTTCGACACCGATCCCGGCGCGATCCGCGCGCAGGCTTACGATATCGTGCTGAACGGCTACGAAGTCGGCGGCGGCTCGATGCGGATTTACAAGCGCGATGTACAGGAGAAAATGTTCGACGCGCTCTCGCTGTCCAAAGAAGAAGTGCAGGATAAATTCGGCTATCTTCTCGACGCATTCGAATACGGCACGCCTCCTCACGGCGGTATCGCCTTCGGCTTCGACCGGCTCGTTATGCTGCTGACAGGCCGCAATAATCTGCGCGAAACGATCGCCTTCCCGAAAACGGCCAGCGCGACCGATCTGCTGATGGACGCTCCGTCACCGGTAAAAGACGCGCAGCTGGACGAACTGCACATCAGAGTCGCTATCAAGGAAAAAGCCAAGAAATAGGAGGCTGACATCATGCTGCATCAGTTCTCGCGTACCGAATTGGCTATCGGACCTGAGGGTCTGGAAATTATGAAAAACAGCACGGTAGCCGTGCTCGGCATCGGCGGCGTCGGCTCCATTGCAGTGGAGGCTTTGGCCCGCACGGGAGTCGGCCGCATTATCCTGATCGACAAGGATTCGGTCGATATTACCAACATCAACCGCCAGATTCATGCGCTGACGACAACGGTCGGCCAGAAGAAGGCGGACCTGATGGTGGAACGGGTCAAGCTGATCAACCCGGAGTGCGAAGCGATCGCGCTGAATATGTTCTATACCGAAGAAACGTATGAAGAGCTGTTCAAATACAAGCTCGACTACGTCCTCGACGCATCGGATACGATTCATTACAAAATCCATCTGATCAAGGAATGCCTCGCCCGCAAAATCCCGATGATTTCGAGCATGGGCGCGGCGAATAAGATGGATCCGACGAAATTCCAGGTCGCTGACATCTCCAAGACGACGATGGACCCGATCGCCCGTGTCATTCGTCAGAGATTGCGCAAGGAAGGCATCAAAAAAGGCGTTAAGGTCGTGTTCTCGACCGAGGAGCCGATGAAGCCCCGGCAGGATGTGACGGACAAAATCGTGCCGGAGAACGCGCCCGAGATCCGGAAGGCGAAGCAGCCTCCGGCGAGCAACGCGTTCGTGCCGCCGGTGGCGGGACTCATTATGGTCAGCGTCGCCGTGCGCGAGCTGCTTGAAATCGGCGGGGTCAAGCTTTAAAAACGATTATAATCAGAATGAGGCAAGAGCGAGCGCCGAAAGCGGGCGGCTCGCTCTTTTGCTGACCATAAGGATTTTGCGTTATTTTTGGCATACTTAGTAATACCGGAGGTAAACTTGCATGAACAACAACTTTTGGCGCCGCAGCCTCGGGATTGAACCGGAGCATAATCTGAAGCGGGAATGGGCAGCCGGCATCGTCTCCTATTTCGCGTCGGTCTATATCGTCATGGTCAATGCCGCCATTCTGCACGATGCGGGCATGCCGCTTCGGGCAGGGATGGTGGCCACGCTGCTGACGGCCGTCGCCGGCTGCCTGCTGATGGCCTTCGGCGGAAAGACGCCGGTTATCGTAGTGCCCGGCATGGGCATCAACGCTTTTTATACGTATACGCTGGTTCATTCCATGAAGCTGGACTGGAGAGAGGCGCTGGCGGTTGTCGTCGTCACGGGTCTCCTGTTCGCCCTGGTGGCGTTCACTTCGCTCTACCGGATACTCAGCGATGCGATTCCGTCCAATCTTCAGCATGCGATTACCGTCGGAATCGGGCTGTTCCTGACCTTTATCGGCCTGCAAAAAAGCGAGATCGTGATCGCCCACCGGACGACCTTTGTCGCCATTGGACATTTCAGCGATCCCGCAGTCATTACATCCTGCGCCACTCTTTTGCTGGCGATTGTATTCTTCCTGCGCGGCACGCGGGGCGGGCTCCTGATCAGCATGCTGGCCGGGAGCGGCCTTGCTTACCTTCTCGGCGCAGGGCACGGGCCGGACAAGATAGAGACGGGGCCTCTCTTCGCCGGCTACGGGAACGTGTTCCTCAGCATGGATTGGACCGGTGTGCTCAGCCTCGTGTTCTGGATCGCCGTCTTTCTGCTGCTGCTCATCGTCGTATTTGAGAACATCGGCCTGGTCTCCGCGCAGACCTTGATGGCCGGACATCCCGAACGCTTCAAGAGCAGCCTGCGGGCGCTCTCGGTCGCGAACATCGCCGCCGGGCTGCTGGGCAGCAGTCCGGTCGTGGCCGCCGCCGAATCGTCCGCCGGAATCGCTGCCGGTGGACGTTCCGGCCTGACCTCGCTTATCGCCGGGCTGCTGTTCGGCGCCACGTTCTTGTTCATTCCGGCGCTGGCCTATATACCGGACAGCGCCATCGCGCCGATTCTGATCATTATCGGCGGCCTGATGGTGCAGAGCGTGCGCCTGATGAACTTTAACGATCCCAGCGAAGGCTTTCCCGCCTTTTTGATCATGGTTATGATTCCGTTCACCTACAGCATTGTCGACGGCATGGCCTTCGGATTCATCGCCTATCCCGTCGCAAAGCTTGCGCTCGGCAGAAGCAGCGAGGTTCCTCCTGCTTTGTATGGCATTGCCGGTCTGTTTACAGCGAATTTTATTCTTCATGCCTTCCTTTGAAATGCAGGTTTCACATTCCGGGATATGGTAATTACTCCTTACCTGTGCTATGATGAATATCCTTTTTGTGCGAGCATGGCGACAGGGAGCGAAGCTCCTTTGGACCGGTTTTGCCTTAACATGGACGGGGGAAGGCTTTCCCCCATATTACTTTTAGGAGGTAACTGAAATTGGAGGACAACTTTCAAAGTGCCTATCAAGAGGAGCAGGAAAGGCTGACCACAGCGCTTGCGGAAATCGACCGGCAGCTGACATCGCTGAAGAACACACCGGTGTACACGGGCAACGATTACACGGAACAGATTCTGGAGGCATCGAGGGAGCAGCGACGCGGCAGTCTGGCCAAGCTCCGGCAGGAGCCTTACTTCGGACGGCTGGACTTCGAGGAGAACGGCGGCGGGGAACGCAAGGCGCTCTATATCGGCAAAATCGGCGTGGACCGCGAACAGGTTAGCGACCGTCCGCTCGTCATCGATTGGCGCGCGCCGGTGGCGAGCCTGTTCTATTCGTTTACCGGGGGCATGGAGCCGGCTTCTTACGAATCACCGGAGGGTATTGTCGAAGGGCTTGTGTATCTCAAGCGCAACGTGGTGATCCGCAAGCGGATTTTGGAACGGGTTGCGGACACCTTCGACCGCGAGAGCGATGGTCCGGCGGTGTCGGATGAATTTCTGGTCTACCGCCTGGGAGAGAACAAGGATAACCGGCTGAGAGATATCGTATCGACTATCCAGGAAGAGCAGGACCGCATTATCCGGGCGGTAAAAAACACGGCGCTCATCATCCAGGGCGTTGCCGGCAGCGGAAAAACGACGGTGGCGCTGCACAGGCTCGCTTTTTTACTGTATCAGTACAAGGAGCAGGTGGCGGCTGAGCGGATGATTATTTTTGCCCCGAACCGGATGTTTCTGGACTATATTTCCGATGTATTGCCCGAGCTTGGCGTCGGCAACATTCAGCAGAGCACCTTTGCCGACTGGGCGGCGGATATGCTGGGGTTGGAGCTGCCGCAAAATGACGCCATGGAGACGCTGAACCGCTGGTTCGAGGCGCCAGGCGGGATGCCGGAAATCACGGAACAGACACCCGGACGTTTCAAGGGGTCGACGGTGCTGATGGGGATCATCGAAGATGCGGTGCGGCGGCTGGAATCAAGTTCTGTTCCAGAAGGAGATTTCTCTCCGTGGGAGGGGGCGGTCCTGCCCCGCAGAACGATTCTCAGGTGGCATAATGAAGAATACGCCCCTTATCCGCCTGCCAAACGAAAGGAAAGGGTAACGGCCCGGATTCACCGCTGGATCGAAATGGAGCTGAAGAAGAGCCCTTCCGCCGCGGCGCTGAAAGAACGGAAGAAGAAAGGGGCGCAGCGCGAGAAGGCGTATAGCGCCAAATGGCCCAAATACGATCCGTTGACGATCTACAAGCAAATCTTCCGCGCTGTGAAGACGCCTGCGGATTGGCCGGCCGAAGACCCCGAGGCCATTCCTGTATCCGTGCTGAAGGAGACGCGCAGTCAGCTCAAGAAGGGAATGGTGCTGGAGGAGGATTTACCGCCGCTGCTCTATATTCATTACCTTCTAAACGGGGACGAAGGCGTGCAGAAATTCGACCATGTCGTCATCGACGAGGCCCAGGATTTCTCGCCGTTTCAGATAGCGGTGCTCGATCTGTATGTGCGCGGTCATTCCTTTACGATTCTCGGCGATTTATCGCAGGGAATACATGCCTACAAAGGGGTGCATGGCTGGAACGAAATGCAGTCCCTGTTCGCGCCGGAGCATACATCGTATCACGCGCTGACGCGAAGCTACCGGTCCACGATGGAAATTATTGATTTTGCCAACGGGATTCTGTCGGCGGGCGTTCGCAGCGACCTGCTTGCCGTCCCTGTATTCCGCAGCGGCAGCCCCGTTCGGCTGATTCAATACGGTGAGAGCCGGGAAAGCGATATCCGGTCGGCGCTTGCAGACCTGTCCGGAAGAGATTACCGCACCGTGGCGGTCCTGACCCGGACGTTGGCGGAAGCGGCGCATCTCTACGAAGTTTTGTCGGCGCATTTTGACGATATCCATCTGATCGACGGCGGAATCGCGGAATACCAGGGAGGGCTTTCGGTGCTTCCGCTCTATTTGTCCAAGGGACTGGAGTTCGATGCCGCCATTGTGGCCGACGCCGATCTGGACTCTTATGGCGAAACGGCATGGGACGCCAAGCTCCTCTATGTCGGCTGCACCCGGGCGCTGCATGAGCTTTGGCTGCTGCATAACGGCAGAATGCCGGACTATTTGCGCGAAGCGGCGAACGGCGGGGAGACGGCTGCGGGATGGTGGGTAGCCCCGTCGGCGGCGAAGACGGAATAGCTTGAAAGGATGAATATAAATACAGCCTGGAACGGGTTCCGGGCTGTATTTTTCGTGCCTGACTTAACAAGATGAGCCCTGAATGAGTGGGGCGTTGAGGTGGCGCGGCCGGTTCTATATAACTTCGAGGCTGTGCTCTATATCCTATGAAATGGTATGATAGAGCAATACAGCTTAACGCAAGGAGTGTAGATATGGATTTATTCTCTTTCGGGAATGAGACAGGCGACGGCCGGCTGCTGGCGGACCGCATGCGCCCGGAGACTCTTGATGAATATATAGGCCAGGAGCATATTGTGGGCAAAGGCAAGCTGCTGCGGAGGGCGATTGAGGCGGATCAGGTCTCGTCGATTCTGCTGTACGGGCCACCGGGCTGCGGCAAAACGACGCTCGCTCACATTATCTCGCACCACACCAAGGGAGAGTTCGTAAGGCTTAACGCGGTGGAAGCGACGGTTAAGGATGTAAGGGAAGTGATCGAACGGGCGCAGAACGCGAGAGCCCTGTACGGCACGAAGACGATCCTGTTCCTGGACGAGGTGCATCGCTTCAACAGCTCGCGCCAGGATGCGCTCCTCCCGGCGGTGGAGAAGGGAACGATCATTTTTATCGGGGCGACGACGGAGAACCCGTTCCATTATGTGAACGGCGCCCTCATGAGCCGGTCCACGCTGTTTCAACTGGAGCCACTAAACAAGGAGCATAGCCTGACCGCGATGCGGCGGGCGCTGGAGGACCCGGACAAAGGGCTCGGCTTTATGGATCTGAAGGTCGACGAGGCCGCGCTGGACCATATCGCGACGATGGCGAACGGAGACATCCGCCGGGCGCTGAACGCGCTGGAGCTGGCCGCGCTGACAACGCCGCCCGACAGCGGCGGAACCGTTAATGTGACGCTTGAGGTGGCGGAGGACTCCATCCGCAGGCCGACCGTCAAAGCGGACGAGTCGACGCAGTACGATGTGCTCTCCGCCTTTCACAAAAGCATCCGCGGCTCCAGCGACGCCGCCTTGTTCTGGTTCCTCTACGCCGTGGAGAAGCTCGGAATGGACCCGATTGTGTTCATTCGTCGTCTAATTGCGGCCGCGAGCGAGGATATCGGACTTGCGAACCCGCAGGCGATGGTGCAGGCGGTCAGCGCGCTGGAGGCATACCGCAACAACGGCTGGCCGGAAGCGAAGCTCAACATCGCCCAGGCGATTCTGTTCGCGGTCGAGAGCCCGAAATCCAACGCGGTGTATATGGCGATTTCCAGGGCGATGTCGGCGATCGATGAGTTGAAATCGGCCGAGGTTCCGCTGCATTTGCGGGATACGCATTACAAAGGCTCCGCCGCTTTGGGACATGGAGGTTATAAATATCCGCATGATTTCCCGGGCCATTATGTGAAGCAGGAGTATTTGCCCAAGGCGATTTCGCGCCGGGTCTTTTACCAGGCAACAGAGCAGGGCAGCGAAGTGAAGATCCGCCATAACCAGGCGCTGCGCCGGGAACAGTAAGGAAAGGTCTCAAGCCGGATTTTTCCGTGAAAAAGAGCCCTCGCCCGCGTGCCGCTTGGCACACTCTGGCAAAGGCTCTAATGCTTTAAAAACTCGTTGAAGCTCTTGCTCCCCGCTTAAGCCGTACGGTTATTGCGGCTGCGGCACAACCTTTTCGGCGTATTCGATCGTTCCGCCGCCGAGGCAGAGCTCGCCGTCATAAAATACGACGGCCTGTCCTGGCGTAATCGCCTTCTGCGGCGTATCAAAGGCGACATGCACAGTGCCGTCTTCGCGCTTCGTCAGCGTGACGCCTTGATCCGGCTGGCGATACCGGAACTTCGCCGTGCAGCGCAGCGCTTCGCCGCCGAGCCCGCGCCCGTCGATCCAGTTTACGCCGGAAGCGACAAGGCCCGTGGAATACAGGCTCGGGTGCTTGTCTCCTTGAACGACATACAGAATATTACGGCTGAGGTCTTTATCCGCGACAAACCACGGCTCGCCCGTGCCGGAGCCGCCAATGCCGAGGCCCTGGCGCTGGCCGAGCGTATAGTACATCAGCCCGTCGTGGCGGCCTTTGACCTCGCCGGTGGCGATGTCCACCATGTCGCCAGATTGGGCCGGCAGATACTGGCTCAGGAATTCGCGGAAATTACGTTCCCCGATGAAGCAGACGCCGGTGCTGTCCTTTTTCTTCGCCGTATACAGTCCTGCCTCTTCGGCGATCCGGCGGACCTCCGGTTTCGGCAGATGGCCGATGGGGAACATGGCTTTGGAGAGCTGCTGCTGGTTCAAGGCGTTCAGGAAATAGGTCTGATCCTTGTTGGCGTCAACGCCGCGGAGCAGCTTGAATTCTCCGCCTTCCTCCACGACGCGTGCGTAGTGGCCTGTCGCCACATAATCGGCGCCGAGCTGAAGCGCCCGGTTCAGAAATTCGCCGAACTTGATTTCCCGGTTGCACATGACGTCCGGGTTCGGCGTGCGCCCGGCCTTATATTCGTCGAGAAAATAAGTGAACACTTTATCAAAGTATTCTTTCTCGAAGTTTACGGTATAGTAAGGAATGTCGATCTGCTCGCATACGCGGCGAACATCTTCAGCATCGGTTTCAGCCGTGCAGACGCCGAACTCATCGGTGTCATCCCAGTTCTTCATAAAGATGCCGATGACGTCATAGCCCTGCTGCTTCAGCAGCAGCGCCGTAACGGAGGAGTCCACTCCCCCCGACATGCCGACAACGACGCGGGTATTTTCATTTGCTTTTGCCACCCTGGATCACCATCTTTTATATAGATTGATAAAGCTTAAAGCGGTCTTGCCCGAAACAGCGGCGGGGTTAGTGTTCCCAAACCATCTCATCCAATGTCATCACTGTCCACCCTGGAAGAACACATTTGTAAAAAAAATTACGTTTTGTGTTTCAAATCGGTCTGCGGATATGATAACATAAAATCAAGAGCAGTCATCGGAATACGCTGATTTATTCTTGCTGTTTTGACCAACTACTAATTATACTATACCCAGCTATAATATTGAAAGAGGTGCCCCTTTGAAAATATCGACAAAAGGCCGATACGGATTAACAATCATGATGGAGCTCGCCGTCAGGTTTGGCGAAGGCCCAACATCTTTAAAAAGCATTGCTGAAAAAAACGGATTGTCCGAGCATTACCTGGAGCAGCTGATTGCCCCCCTGCGCAACGCGGGCCTCGTTAAGAGTATTCGCGGCGCTTACGGCGGCTATATTTTGTCCCGTGAAGCATCAAATATTACGGCCGGGGATATTATCCGCGTGCTGGAAGGTCCGATCTCTCCCGTCGACTTTACGGAAGAAGATGATCCGGCCAAGCGCGACCTGTGGCTGCGTATCCGCGACAGCATCGCCGAAGTGCTGGACTCCACCACCCTCGCCGATTTGATCACTTTCAAGGAAGAGAGCCATATCGACAACTATATGTTCTATATTTAACTTCAGTTTTATCTAAGGTAGTAAAAACGTTGGTGTATCAATGTTTTAGCCCCCATTTGGGGGCTTTTTTACAAGAAGAAAATAACCCGAAGATTCGGACGTGTGACCGAATTAGAGAGTAAGATGAATCGTCCAACCTCGCGTAATTAACTCAGAACGTTAATTTGGATCATATTAGGCGTGTTTTTATTATTAGTATCCATTGGAGTTAGTGAACTCTCCCCCACTTAGCTTACGCATGAAGTGGGGGCTTCTGTTGGCATCGATACAGGGTTGCACACGCTTGCGAGCTTCATGATTGAAGGCTCAGCGCCTGTTGCACCCGAATGAGGGAAGCCAACGTCCAATACGTTCGTTTTGCCAATGAAGGGTCTTTTGCCTCCAAGGACAACCACATCTTCATTTCAGATGTGGCTTTGTGTATACTGCGCAACACGTACCGTGCGCCGATGTTATACGAGGCATTAAGGTCCGCGTGATACGTTTTGCCTGTTGTGAATACAGCAACATCACGCTTCGTGTTTCGTTTTACAAATCCACTGCCATCAAAAGCAAGCGCACTTGTATTTGCAGGGTTGATGATGGAAACCCGCATCCCTAGAAAATGCGCCATTTCGCTCACTTTCGTTTGGATGCGCCGTTTCGCCCAAAACTGGAGTTTGGCACGAAGCCGCTTGGCTCCCCACGTTCCTTTAAGCAAACGCATCTTGCCTAAAAACTCCATGACAATGACCTCTGCGCTGTGCTTTTGGGCAAAGGCGATGATTCGATGCGCGGTATCGTGAACGATATGCGTCTGTAAGCCGTTCATCCGCCGCCAGAAATTCGGTTTTGCGCCTAGACCGGATTGACGCTGGGCTTGTTTCAGTTTGCCTGTGATTTGGCGCATCCGGTCTTTTTCTTTGGCTTGGTTGATAAATGCCCTCGCCAAGACAGTGCCGTTAGCGTCCATCACGGAACAGACTGCGGAATTGGTTAACCCCAAATCAACGGCACACACCCGCTGCTTGGAAATTTCCGCCTGAGTCAACTTCACATCCCCGTCATAGGCGATATGAAGGGCATAGCGTTTTCCTTTTTGGACCAATGTGGGATTGCATTCTTTCATGCTCCACACGTTACGTTTGAATAGGTCTTGCTCCTTAAAGGTAATGGGGAGCCAGACCCAATCGCCTTGATGAAATACCTTGATGTTGGCTGTCGTATCGGAGGTTCGTTTGAACATATTGCCTTTGTACAAGCAAGGGAACGCCTGATGCTGAGCTTGGAGTGTCGGCGGTTTCTTCGAAAAGCGTTTCCCTTCTTGCCCAGCGTGTTGCCGCTCGGCTTGCCAAAGCTGAAAACGGGAATGATGACTTTTCACAATGCCAAACGCTTCCGCAATAGCACTTCTGCGGAAGTACGAAGGAAACTTATAGAAGCGTTGATCGAATTCGGTGTAGAACGGATTCGGATTGTGCCTGGTACGGTGAGTCAGCCGTTCTACCGCCGTCACAACCGCTTGGGTGGATAACGATTCCAAGGCCATAAACTGCTCTTGAATGACCGTAATCAAGAACGACAGCGCCTCTTGATACACATGAAGAGTCGCATCTAGCATGCGGCGGTGAGACGTAATCGTATGTTTGAGTGTTTTGACCACCTTCATGAGATACGCCTCCATCGCAAGTTTGATGGATCTAGCATAACACAAGAACGTATGTTTGGTGAAGCGAACGTGTCTAACCCCCACCTTCGCTGGTGGCTTAGAGGGGGACTGCGACACTAAATCTGTTCAATTCGTTTCTGCGAAGTAAAAAAACAATCTCTTCAGGCCTGGCCTGGCGGGTTATAATTATGCCTCCCAATTTTTGTCCTTATTACATCATTTTTTTAGTATGGCGGAACTCTTGATATACATCTGGATAAAGCCATTGTTAAAAGTTCTTCATCGAATACACGGGATTGTCTATTATGCTCAATTAGCCAATTAGCAAAACCTACTGCTGCTTGATAGTCCCCAAAATCTTCAGCATTAACCCGGAACTCAGCTAATTTAACCAATATTGCGTATTCCTCATCCGATAATTGGATGCCTAGCCCAGAAAGTTGTCTCTGACGGATTCTCCGTGCCGAATCATCTTGTATTGCTCGGTGCGTATTGGATACTTGTCCCCCATGAAGTCGATAATACATTAAATTATGAGGGATATTTGCTAATTGCGCGCATGTGGAAAGCCTATTCCACAGTTCGTAATCTTCGGCGTGGGGGTAATTATAATCATAACGAATGTGAAGACGATCTATTGAACTTCGGCGCATCATGACGGAAGGATGCAATATGCAGCAGTAAAATAATAGCCAGACCTTTATTTCTTCGTGATTCATAGGATTTAACCTGACCGGTCCAAGATAGTTAGTTGTGTATCCTGTTCCACAAATATCTATGCTTGGATTCTGATCCATAAAATAAGCCTGCACTTCCAAGCGGTTTAGTGCAGCTATATCATCGCTGTCCATACGTGCGATGTACTGACCTTGAGCCAGATCGAGACCTTGATTCAGAGAAGTTACAATACCCATATTCTCGGAATGGAATATTTTCCTAACCCTAGTGTCTCTTATTTCATGTATGATTCCTGCTGATCCATCAGTTGATCCGTCATCGATGATGATCAATTCCAGGTCGTTTAGCGTTTGCAATAAGATTGTGTTAACTGCTTCCTGTAAATACATAGCGTTATTGTAGACCGGCATTATTACAGATATTCTTGGCACCCGGCATTCCTCCTAAGTCCTTGTCTCTCATTAACAGGTTATGATGAGACACACTAATGCGCGATAGAAGAACAGAAAAAAGGCATATGGTCGGAGTGTTCAAGAGACAGATTAAAGCAATTTCGTTGATAGGTGCGATGCAGAGCAAATATTATCGCTTAACCAACCTGGCGATGCTGTCTCGAATTTCCAACTGGTGCGATATGGACCAGTGGACAGCTGCCAATTCCTCTCCCTTTATTAGCTTAATGAGATTACGGGCGGCGACCATGCCGAGTTCGGATGCTGAATACCGGACCGTTGACAATTTTGGCCGGATTATTGCAGCCATATCAATGTCGTCAAATCCGAAGAAGGAGACCTGTTCGGGTACTTTTACCCCATTCTCGGTCAGAAAGTTCATAGCGCCAATGGCCATTCGATCCGTTGCACAGAACACCGCGCTAGGCAATGGGCCTGAAAGATAGAGCTTTCTCATTGAGGTTGTGCCGTCTTCTACCGAAAGACCGCTTTCCAATACGAGTTCGGGACGCAGAGGCAGTTGAGCGGCCTTCAATGCCTGTTCATAGCCCAGAAAGCGCTGATTGCCTGCTGAAATATCCCCGGCTGCTCCCCGCAGCATCGCGATATCCCGATGCCCCTGCTGAATCAGATAAGTTACCGCTTCAAAAGCGGCCGATGTATTGTCGACATGTACGGAAGGAATGGATTGTTCGCGAGAATCCCGGCCTACAAGGATGCAGGGAATCCCCGCCGCTTCAATGAGCTCGAACAGCGAATCCCGGATACCGCTTGCCGATATAATAATTCCGCTGGCCTGCATTTCACGGAACAGGTTGTAATAGTGCATTTCAGAGTCCGGGTTCCCCCCCGACAGCGCAATCATGACGTCGAAGCCGTATAGATGCGCCACTTGATTGATGCCTTCGACCATGTCGTCCAGAACGTTGTTTTTAATCTCGGGCAGAAGCACTCCGATCAGGGAAGTGTTATTCTTGACCAGCGTTCGGGCTATGGCATTCGGACGGAATTGAGTGGCTTCAAGGACGTCCAGAACACGTTTGCGGATTTCACTGTTCACCGTTTGGCTATTATTGATTACTCTGGAAACCGTTGAAATGGAGACATTGGCCATTCGAGCCACATCTTTTATAGTAATTTTCATTAGGCACACCGACTTTCAAGCTAATATTGGAAAAGGTTTTCTGGAAGAAAGGTTTACTGCAAGTTAGTTTATTATATCAGTTTTTGTTGATTTATTTATCAAGCTAACAAAATCCCGGAGAAAAGAAAGCGCTTGACCTTGTTAGATAGGGAGGAGTATAATCAGTTACAGAAAACGTTTTCTCGTATATCGCAGATAAAAAACCTGAATCAGCCCATTTTTATATATATTAGTGGCTGATTTAAGATTTTTAGGTTTATTTTTTGATATATTAGAAAACGTTTTCTCGATGGAAATGGATTTTAGAGAATAAAAATGGAAAAGGAGCATGAGCATGAGCGATATTGTTGTAAAAGGAAACGAGCCTTTATTGAAAGCGGATTCAAGCATTACGCTGAAAGAGAAAATCGGCTATGGTTTCGGCGATTTTGCCAGCCAGCTGCTGTTTGCCGCCGCAATGACTTTTCTGTCCTACTTTTACACGGATGTAATTGGGATCAGCGCCGGGATCATTGGCACTTTAATGCTGATTGCTCGAGTGCTGGATGCATTTGTTGATGTCGGAATAGGCGCATTGGTCGATAAAACGAAGACCAGACACGGGAAGGCCCGTCCTTGGCTGCTGTGGATGTCCGGTCCATTTGCGATGTCTGGGGTTCTTTTGTTCACTGTTCCCGGAGGAAATATGACGGTCACTATTGTATACGTTTACGTTACCTACCTGCTGATGAACTTTATCTACTCCGGCATTAATGTCCCCTACGGCGTGCTCAATTCCATGATGACGCAGGATGCTTACCAGCGTTCCCTGCTAAATATTTTTCGTATGACTTTGGCGACTATAGGAGCCTTGTTAATCAATTATTTTACCCTCCCGTTGGTGAAATCATTTGGCGGCGGTCAAAAAGGCTGGATTTTTGCCTTTATTCTGTTCGGTTTGCTCGGAACCTTCTTTTTTCTCGTTACTTTTTTCAGTACCAAAGAAACGGTTACTCCATCTGTTGTGCAGAAGCCTATCCCGTTTAGACGCGCTTTTGGAGCGTTGATGCGGAATAAATACTGGAAATTGATCCTTGGATTTGCTGTAGTCTACTTCATAAATAACGCAATGGGCTCAGGCATGAATATTTACTATGCGCGATATGTGCTAAAAGATGCCGACCTGGTTGGACTGTTGGGCTTGTCTTTGCTCGCTCCTTCCCTTCTTGGTTATGCGTTATTGTCCCCGGTCGTCAAGCGAATCGGCAAACGCAATTCATCCATTATCGGAAGTCTCCTCCTGATTTTGGGGTCGCTTGTCATTGCCTACGGTCCCGAAAGTCTCACGATTGTCTGCCTGGGATTGGTTATTAAAGCGCTCGGGCATGCCGCTATACTCGGTACCTTCTTTGCCATGTTGGCGGATA
Organism: Paenibacillus rhizophilus; assembly: GCF_003854965.1. Lineage (GTDB taxonomy): Bacteria > Bacillota > Bacilli > Paenibacillales > Paenibacillaceae > Paenibacillus_AQ > Paenibacillus_AQ rhizophilus. The sequence goes on along the minus strand of NZ_RQPI01000005.1, from coordinate 269,365 downwards.
CCATCGAGTATGGCGAATGGAAGACGGGTATGCGTACCGAAGGACTGGTATACAGCGCGGGAAGCTTCGGCACAAAGGCGGGAGGCGGTTTCGGAGCGGCGCTAATCGGCTGGGGGCTGGCAATGGGAGGATATGTCGGCGGGCAAGCTACAATCAGTGCATCCGCGCTTTCCTCCATTCATTTCATGTTTATATATGCTCCAATCATTTTGGCTGTCCTGCAAATTGTTCTATTGGCATTTTACAACCTCGATAAATTATTTCCGGGTATTGTAAAAGAACTTCAATTCGTGAAAACCGCTAAATAAAGTCATCTATAAATCGGAGGTCAGCAAATGGAAAAGAAATGGTGGAAAGAAGCTGTATTTTATCAAATTTATCCACGCAGTTTTCAGGACAGCAACGGGGACGGGGTTGGCGATCTAAAGGGTATTACTTCACGGCTGGACTATTTGCAGGAGCTGGGAATTGATGTGATCTGGTTGTCTCCGGTCTATCAGTCTCCCAATGACGACAACGGATATGATATCTCCGATTACGGCAATATTATGAAGGAATTCGGTACGATGGCAGATTTCGATGAGATGCTGGATGCGGCGCATGAACGCGGAATCAAAATCATGATGGACCTTGTCGTCAATCATTCATCGGACGAGCACGCTTGGTTCATGGAATCCCGATCCTCCAAGGACAGCCCCTACCGGGATTACTACATCTGGAGGTCTTCCAGAGAAGGGAAGGAGCCGAATAACTGGGCCTCATTCTTTGGCGGCTCGGCCTGGGAGATTGATCCGGCAACCGGGGAATATTACCTGCACCTGTTCAGCAGGAAGCAGCCGGACTTAAACTGGGAGAACCCTGCTCTGCGGAATGAAATCTACGAGATGATGACCTGGTGGCTTGACAAGGGCGTCGACGGGTTCCGCATGGACGTCATCAATTTCATCTCCAAGGTTCCGCTTCTGCCGGATGGAGAAATTCTGAAGGGCTTGGTCTATGGAAACGGTGCGCCCTATTTCGTGAACGGTCCGCGAATTCATGAATTTTTGCAGGAAATGAATTCTCGTGTGCTGTCCCGGTATGATCTTGTGACTGTAGGCGAGATGCCGGTTGTGGATGTTGAAGAGGCGATGCTCTATACAGGCGATGAGCGGAGCGAACTGAATATGGTGTTTCATTTCGATCATGTCAATCTGGGTTATGGCGAATATGGCCGCTGGTCGGTAGAGGATTGGAAGCTGACCGAACTGAAGACGATCTTCAGCAAATGGCAGTATGGGCTGGAGGAGAAGGGCTGGAACAGTCTGTACTGGAGCAACCATGACCAGCCGCGGGCGGTATCAAACTTTGGCAATGACAGCGAAGAATACCGCGTTATCTCAGCCAAAATGCTGGCCGTCTGCCTGCATATGCTGAAGGGAAGCCCCTATATCTATCAAGGGGAAGAACTGGGAATGACCAATGTCCATTTCCCTAGCATTGAAGATTACAGAGACATTGAGACGGTTAACGGATATCGGGATTTCTGCGGAAGCGGCCTGATTGCGCATGACGCCATGCTGAACGCGATACATCACAGAAGCCGGGACAACGCCCGCACTCCGATGCAGTGGAATGGAGAACCGCATGGCGGGTTTACGACCGGAACGCCGTGGATTGAAGTCAATCCGAACTATACGGCGATTAACGCGGAGAACGTGCTGGCTGACCCCAATTCTATATTTTACTTCTATCAACAGTTGATTCAGCTTCGTAAGAATAATGACATTGTGGTTTACGGCAAATATGACTTGATTCTGGAGGAGCACGAGGAGATTTATGCCTATACGAGAGCCTGGAATGATGAGAAGTGGCTGGTCATTTGTAATTTCAGCGACAGTACCCCATTGTTTCAATTGCCTGTATCTCTTGCTTCTTATACTTCTGCGGCATGGGTGATCGGGAATTACCCTGAAAGCGGAAGGAATATCGCTTCTTTCCAATTACGACCTTATGAGGCACTGGTATTCTCGTTAAAGCAGTAACTTTGTTAAGTAGTTATTTTTTTAATAAAAATGAAGACCGGCAGGCTGCCTTATTTGGGCGAAGCTCTTGCCGGTCTTGTCTTTTTGCGGTATGCTCTCTTAGCACGGACACAAGATTGTATTTATTTTGTTAATTAATGGTAACCTATAGGTATGCCGGATGATATACAATTTTATGGACAGACTTACAGATAAGGACAGTGAGTTTTATATATGAAGCCGATCTATTTGGACCATGCCGCCTCAACGCCGGTTCGCCCGGAGGTAGCAGAGGTCATAATGAAGATAATGTCGGAACAGTTTGGCAATGCCTCCAGCGTGCACACGTTCGGGCGCTCCGCCAAAAAGACGGTTAACGGGGCGCGCGATTCCATCGCCGCCTCTTTGGGCTGTTTCTCCGATGAATGGATATTTACCGGCGGGGGCACGGAGAGCGACAACCTGGCGCTGTTCGGCGCGGCTCATTCCCGCAAAGGCGGTCATATTATTACGACGGCCATTGAGCATCACGCGGTGCTGCACGCTTGCCGGGAACTGGAGAAGGAAGGATATTCCTTAACTTATCTTCCCGTCGACCGAACGGGCCGGGTTGCTCCGGAAGACCTCGCAGCCGCGCTTCGGGAAGACACGTTTCTGATCAGCATCATGCTGGCCAACAATGAAGTGGGAACGGTTCAGCCCATTGAAGAAATAGGCCGGGTGGCCCGGGAGCGGGGCATATTATTTCATGTGGACGCCGTGCAGGCGCTGGGTTCGGTTCCGATTTCGCTGTCCGACCTGCCGGTGGACTACATGAGCTTTACCGCTCACAAAATCAACGGACCGCAGGGAATCGGCGGCCTCTATGTCCGGCGCGGCGCGCCGCTTCATCCCCGGCTGCACGGGGGCTTGCAGGAACGGGGGCGCCGGGCGGGGACGGAGAATCTGGCCGGTGCGGCCGGATTTGCCAAGGCGGTTGAACTCGCCGTAGAGGGTCAAGCGGACAAGCATGAGGAATCCTTGCTGCTGCGGGACCGGCTGCTTCATGGACTGGACCGGGGAATTGGACGGGACGCCTATCATATTAATGGGGATATCGAGCATGGACTGCCGAATATTACTAATATCAGCTTTCCCGGTGTTCGCTCGGACGTCATGCTGATGAATCTCGACATGGAGGGGATAGCCGCCTCGAGCGGATCAGCCTGCACCTCCGGTTCCCTCGAAATCTCGCATGTGCTGAAGGCGATGAATCTTCGGGGTGATCATTTAAGCTCTGCGATTCGATTCAGCACCGGTTTGGGTAATACTACGGAAGAAATGGAACATGTTGCCCGGAAAATTGAAACTATTGTCAAACGGCTGCGTAATAAAGACTAGAGTCTTTTGTCGCCGGGGAAGGTATTCCCTTCATTTCAGGAGCTTCGGCGGCGTTATGGCTTGCCTGAATTCTCCTAGACTCCCTTAATGTAAGGAGATCTACGGCCATGAAACTCCAAGATTTTGTCGGTCTTAACGTATTTGGAGTCGAGGAAGGTAAAGAAATCGGCAAAATTGTCGATTGTATTTTGGATTCAAACTGGAACATTACGGGTATTGAACTGGAAAGCAAATCTTTTTTCGGCGGTCATGTGAAAGTTGTGGCATGGGAAGACATTGTCGCCTATGGCGAGGATGCCGTGATGATACAGAGTGAGGAGTCCATTCGGAAGATGGACGTAGGCAGCATACCCCACACCTTCTTGGAGGGCAAGAGCAAACTGAAAGACCTGCAGGTCGTGACGGAGACCGGAACGATCCTTGGAAAAGTGTCCGATGTTTATTTTGACCAAAAGTTGGGAAACACAATAGTAGCACTGGAAATCAGCGACGGTCTGGTGACCGATTTGATGGAAGGCCGTAAATGGCTGCCTTGTTTGCCGGAAATGACTATTGGGGAGAACGCGGTTCTGGTTCCCGCACTTAGTGAAGAACGCTTGGAAAAAAATATTAATATCGTCAACGGATAGGTGGAATGTATGTATGAAGTGTCCAAACTGCGGGTCCAAGGATATCGGTAAGATCGGTTCCCATCAATTTTATTGCTGGGGATGTTTCATCGAACTGACGGTGAACGGCGAGAAAATGTCGGTCTATCAGGTTGAAGAAGACGGCACGCTCAGTTCGCTGGACGATTTGTTCTGCGGAGAAGAAATGGTCCAGGAGTTTCCGCAAATTCACGCCACTTCCTGAGGCAAGCTGATCGCTTGTCTCAAGAGGCGGTTACATAAGATGGATAGGCGTCCAATCTCCTTGCTGCGATTATGCGGCAGGGGTGGTTGGGCGTTTCTTTTTGTTTGCGATAAACGGCGGTTATTTTTCGGCGGACAGACATATACTTACTTTACAAGCCAGTCCAGTTTGGCCGCAGGAGGTAACGCCATGGAGCAATGGCTCGGAAGCAAATGGTTTCGGTCGATGGTCGGGGTGCTGCTCGCTCTGATCATTTTGTATTTTGTCTGGCTGCTTCATCCGATGCTGCAGCATATTTTCACCTTTTTGAAGGCGGTCCTTGCCCCCTTTCTTGCCGCCATGATTATCTCGTATGTACTCAATCCGGTCGTCAGCATGCTGGCCGGAAGGAAGATGCCGCGCGGTGTGGCCGTACTGCTGATCTATGCCGTATTTCTGACCACCCTTGCAGTCATCGCCGTCAACCTTATACCGATGCTCATTAAACAGCTGGAAGAGCTTAACGAGCATTTGCCGGAGATGACCCTTAGGGCGCAGGGGCTTATGCACAGCATGAATACCCGTCTTATCCCGCCGGGTGTGGAGATGGGGATGAACAACTGGTTTTTTCAGCTGGAAAGCCGTCTTGCAAAAGGAATTTCGAATTTTCTCGACCATATCGGCACGACGATCGGCGTCCTGTTCGACGCTTTTATCGTTCCATTTCTGGTGTTCTATATTTTAAAAGATTTCGATGTGTTCGAACGGGCGCTTGTTTCCTGTCTCCCGCGCACCCGCCGCAAATCGATCGTTACGATGCTGAAAGACATCGACGAGGCGCTCGGCAATTACATCCGCGGCCAGTTCCTGGTCTGTCTGATGATCGGCATACTCGCCTATATTGGCTATGCGCTGATCGGAATGCCCTACGCGCTGCTGTTCGCAAGTCTTGTGGCGGTGTTCGATATCGTTCCGTATTTGGGACCTTTTCTCGGAGCGGCTCCCGCCATCGTGATGGCATCGACGATTTCATTTCGCCTGGTGCTGCTTGTCGTCGTTGTGAATACGCTGTGCCAGATGCTGGAGAGCAATGTCATCTCGCCGCAGGTCGTCGGCCGGACACTGCATTTGCACCCGCTGCTTATTATTTTTGCGCTGCTTGTGGGCGGAGAAATCGCCGGCATTGTCGGCCTGATTCTGGCGGTGCCGGTGTTCGCGGCTGGCAAGGTCGTCATACAGCATCTGATCACCTATTATATGAAGCGGAAACCGGTATGAGGGGAATGCGCATTGACTGGAGCGGCAGGTTTTGTATATAATATTAGGGAATATAAATTTCAAAAGATTCAGTGATGAGGAGCATTAATTTCAGTTGTGTCATGCAGAGAGCCGGTGTACTTGGTGCAAGCCGGTTGACGACAGCGAAATGAACTCGCCTCTGAGAAACGGCGTAAACCGCGGGGCAACTTCCGAAACGGAAAGAGGAGCTTTTCTGACCGGAGAAGATTCCCAAGCGTTAACCGCCGTCGGCCCGCCCACGTTATAGGGCGTTAGAGTGAGCAAGCGACAACGTAAATGTCCGCCTGCTAACTAGGGTGGTACCACGGGAATTCAGCCTCTCGTCCCTAGCGTGTATACGCTAGGGATGGGGGGCTTTTTTAATTGGAGGTTCGCAGCAATTCAAGGAGGAATAGGAAATGAGTGACAGCAAGGGAAATACAGCCGCCCAGGGCTACCGGGCGCAGGTACTGGAACCGAAATGGCAGCAATATTGGGAAGAACATCACATCTTCAAGACCGGAGAGGAACCGGGCAAACCTAAATTTTACGCACTCGACATGTTTCCGTACCCTTCGGGAGCCGGTCTGCATGTAGGGCATCCGGAAGGATATACGGCGACGGATATCGTCTCCCGCTACAAGCGGATGCGCGGCTACAATGTGCTTCACCCGATGGGCTGGGATGCCTTTGGTCTGCCTGCCGAGCAGCATGCGCTGGATACGGGGCAGCATCCGCGTGACATCACGATCAAGAACGTCAATAACTTCCGCCGCCAGATCAAATCGCTAGGCTTCTCCTATGATTGGGACCGCGAGATCAGCACGACGGACCCCAAATACTATAAATGGACCCAGTGGATATTCATTCAACTGTACAAGCGCGGCCTGGCATACGTAGCGGAAGTGCCGGTGAACTGGTGTGAGGCACTTGGCACCGTACTGTCCAACGAAGAAGTCATCGACGGCAAAAGCGAGCGCGGCGGGCATCCCGTCATCCGCAGACCGATGCGCCAGTGGATTCTGAAGATCACCGAATACGCCGAGCGTTTGCTGGAGGATCTGGAAGAGCTGGACTGGTCCGAGAGCATCAAGGACATGCAGCGCAACTGGATCGGCAAATCGAAAGGCGCCGAAGTCACCTTCGGCATCGACGGGCATGATGCGGATCTGACCGTGTTCACAACCCGTCCCGACACCCTGTTCGGGGCAAGCTACTGCGTGCTCGCGCCCGAGCACGAGCTGGTAGCGTCGATAACGACCGACGCCCAGCGTTTGGCCGTGGAGGAATACAAGACACTGGCTGCGCGCAAGAGCGATTTGGAACGGACCGATCTCGCGAAGGAGAAGACCGGCGTGTTTACGGGCGCATATGCGGTCAACCCGGTCAACGGCGCCAAGCTGCCGATCTGGATTGCGGACTATGTCCTGGCCGGATACGGAACGGGTGCAATCATGGCGGTTCCCGGACACGACACGCGCGACTGGGAGTTCGCCAAGCAGTTTGGGCTTGACATCATTGAGGTTGTCCAAGGGGGCAATCTGGAAGAGGAAGCCTACAGCGGCGACGGTCCGCATGTCAATTCCGATTTCCTGAACGGACTTGACAACGCGGCGGCCATCCCTGCCATGATCGCCTGGCTTGAGGAAAAAGGCTTCGGTAAGGGTAAGGTTACCTACCGCCTGCGCGACTGGCTGTTCAGCCGCCAGCGCTATTGGGGCGAGCCGATCCCGGTTCTGCATCTGGAAGACGGCACGATGAAGACGGTCCCGGAAGACCAGCTGCCGCTGGTTCTGCCGGATGTCGACGCAATCAAGCCTTCGGGCACAGGCGAATCGCCGCTGGCCAACGTGACGGATTGGGTTGAGACGGTCGACCCGGAGACCGGCATGAAAGCCCGCCGGGAGACGAACACGATGCCGCAGTGGGCTGGCAGCTGCTGGTACTATCTGCGCTACATCGATCCGCATAACGACAAGGAGCTGTGCTCACCCGAGAAGCAGAAGGAATGGCTGCCGGTCGACCTGTACATCGGCGGCGCCGAGCATGCGGTGCTTCACCTGCTGTATGCCCGCTTCTGGCATAAGGTGCTGTACGATATCGGCGTTGTTAATACGAAGGAGCCGTTCCACAAGCTGGTCAACCAGGGCATGATTCTCGGCACGAACAACGAGAAAATGAGCAAATCGCGCGGCAATGTCATCAACCCCGACGAGATTGTGGGCGAATTCGGCGCGGATACGCTGCGCGTGTATGAAATGTTCATGGGTCCGCTGGAGGCAACCAAGCCTTGGAACGCAAACGGCGTGGAAGGCATTCACCGCTTCCTTTCCCGTGTATGGCGTCTGTTCGCAAATGAAGAGGGCGGTCTGAGCGCCAAAATCACCGAGAACGGCGGCACCGAAGAATTCAAGCGCACCTGGCACAAGACGATCAAGAAAGTGACCGATGATTTCGAAAATCTGCGCTTCAATACGGCGATCAGCCAACTGATGATCTTTATCAACGACGCCTACAAGCAGGATACGCTTCCGGTCAAGGCGATGGAGAACTTCGCGCAGATGCTGTCGCCTCTCGCTCCCCATCTTGGTGAAGAATTGTGGCAGCTGCTCGGACATGAAGGCACCATCTCCTATGTGGAGTGGCCGAGTTACGACGAGGCGCTGACTGTGGACGCAGAGGTGGAAATCGTGGTTCAAGTGAACGGCAAAATCGTTCAACGCAGCCTGATTCCGCAGGACATGGGACAAGAGGAAATGCAGGCGCATGCGCTGGCACTTCCGAATGTGAGCGCGGCAATCGAAGGCAAGACCGTCCGCAAGGTCATTGCGGTTCCGGGCAAGCTGGTCAATATCGTAGCGGGTTAGCGAAGCACGCCAAACCCCGCGGCGGGAGTTTATCCCGCTGCGGGGTTTTTGCGTTTTTTTGCAAATATAAGAATTTATAAGTTTCACGCTTATAAAAGGCCTTATATTTCTACGAGAAACGTACTTGCGTTTGTCAAGGACGCCGTCAGGCGTTTCTTCTTGGGCTTTTTATGCGAAATATCCCGGTTAAGCTATGCGGCCAAGGCCATCATGTCGCAAGGATGTCCCTCATTTCCTATGGGTTATCCCGTCCCGTCCGAACAGCGAATCGAGTTTGGCCACATCCTCGTCGTACTTCCCGTGCGTCGTGGCGATCAGCCGCTCGAACACGCCGTCCAGACTGCACCGCAGGTGGTTCAGCGCTTCGGCGGTAATCCCGCCGGGCACGGCGACCCGGTCCTGCAGCTCCTGCGGCGTAAATTCACCTTCGGTCAGCAGCTTGCCCGTTCCAAGCAGCATTTCGCCCGCTAGCTTTCCCGCAAGCAGCTGGTCGATTCCGGTCGCCTCCGCGGCGGCCTCAATCCAGCGTTCGATAAAGTAGCTTAGGAACGCCGGACCGCAGCTGGAAAAATCGGAAGAGATACGGGTATGATGCTCGAAAATTTCCACCGGAGTGCCGATATGGGACATCAGCTGAAGCAGCTGCGCCCTATCTTCTTCCCCGAGCCGGCTGCCGAGCACGCAGAGCGAGGTTCCGCTGTATACGCTGTGCGTGATGCTGGGAATGATCTTGGCAATTTTTGACGGCAGCGCGCTTTCCAGATGGTAGATCTGAACCGGGCTGGTAATGGAGACGACGATTTGTTCGCTGCGGAGACAATGGCCGATTTCATCGGTCAGCGCTTTAAATTCCATTGGCTTGACGCATAAAAATAAAATATCGCTTCGGACCGCAGTCTCGCCGTTGCTTTCCGCCAGCGTGATCCCGGGGTGAAGCTGCGCGAGCCGAGCCAACTTCTGCGGACTGCGGTTGCTCGCAATCACGTCACCGGCCAGAAGCCCCCCGGAAGAAAGAAAGGCGTCGATCAACAGGCCGCCCATGCTGCCCGTTCCGATAAAACCCACTTTCATCCTGTGGTTCCCTCCTTTCGCGCTTTACTCATTGGCAGTAATGTTCTTCGTTATATGTATGCATTGTAGTCCTGGACTCATGCCTAATATTTAGGTGAAACCTGGAAACCGGTAACAGATTTATCAGAAGACAAGAAGGACGAGGTGAGCGGTTATGAAAAAGACAAAGCTAATCGGCGGAATCGCCGCAGCTATTATCGGAGGCGGTCTGCTCTGGAACGCCGGAAGCGGCCGGGATATAGGGGCAGCGGGTTGGGAAACGCTGAACGCCCGGGTGGCGCAGGCGGTTGGAAGCGGGCCGGGGGTAGAAGCTGAAGGCAGCCCGGACAGGGATGGCGGGAAAGCCGCCGGGAAGGACGCAGCAGCGGAGAACGCCGCGGCGGCAGCAGATCGCACGGAGCAGGGCCGCAGTCAAGGCGCTTGGGAGGCCGCAACCGCACCGGAGGAGAACGCCGCGACAGCGGGCGGCAGAGCGGTGCAGGGCGGCGGGCAGGGCGCCGGTGAGCCGGCTGCCTCAACAGCCGAGGCGGCGGTTGACCAGGCTTCGGCGAAGGGCAAGGTCAATGTCAATACAGCGGGAATCTCCGAACTGACAAGCCTGCCCGGCATCGGCGAAAAGAAAGCGCAGGCGATTCTGGATTACCGCAAGCAGCATGGCGCTTTCCACAGCGCGTCCGATTTGGAGAATGTAAAAGGAATCGGTCCGAAGATGCTGGAGAAGCTGAAACCCTACGTTTTTTATAGCAAATAGCGGTGCCTGACGCCTTATTCGGTAAGCGACGGTTGTTATAGTCCGCGGACGGGGGGATATGCTACAATAGTGAACAACGATCTTGGAGAAAATGGGGAACGACAATGACCACTGCCTACCGCAAAGATTGGGATACCTATTTCATGGACATCGCCTTTATGGTTTCGACCCGTTCGCGCTGTCCGCGCCGCCATGTTGGAGCCGTACTCGTCCAGGGCAAGAAGCTGCTTGGCACGGCTTATAACGGTGCTCCCATGGGGGTGCCGGACTGCTCCGAAGAGGGATGCATGGTCTCCGAGCAGTATGAACTGGAGATTGTGGATGGGACGGAGACAATGGTCAAGAAGCAGCGCTGCATCCGGACGATCCATGCGGAGCAGAATTTGCTGCTCTTTACGGACCGAATTGACCGTGAAGGCAGCACGGTATATGTAACTGACGAGCCATGCTGGACCTGCGCGAATATGCTGGCGAACAGCGGCGTCGTCGAAATCGTGTATTTTCGCAGTTACCCAAAGGACACGGAAAAGGTCCGGCTGATGATGGCCTCGAAGGGCATCCAGTTCCGCCGGCTGGAAGGGTATGAGCCTCCGCGTGAGACGGTGCTGAGCGTATCCGACTAAGGCGGACGCAGTTTATCAATGAAATTCAGAACAAAGTACCGAAACGGGAGGAAGAACCTCTGTCTAACGCATTATGCGTTTGCAGGGGTTCTTTTTTTGCCTTTTTCGGGGCTGATTGTGCTCCGCGATGTAGTTAGATTGGACGGAAAAGGAGGCAGGTCGATGAGAAGAAGACCGCAGCTTTATGTTGTCATCTGCTGGGTAGCAGGAAACGCGGCGGCAAGCATGCTGCCCGCAGGAAGGCTTTTTATGGCTTGGGCCGGGGTGTCGCTGCTGCTGGCGGCGGCCATAATATCCGGCCGATGGAGCCGGAAGCAACTGATCATGCTGTGGATGACTGTTGCCTTGGGCGGATTGTACTGGGAATGGAATGACCACCGAAATGCAAGCATCCTCCCAGAGGCGCTTGGAATGTCTTCTGTTCAGATGGAAGAACTGGCCGTTTACGCGGAGGGGACGATTGTTTCAACCGTGGAACGGGACGGCGATCGGGTCGATTTTACAGTTAAACTTGATGGAATCCGATCATCTGGCGTACAGGACGGTTCTCTGTCCGATAGTGGAGAGGAGAAGTCAGCGCCGCCGCTGAGCCCGGACGGAACAAGCGGCCTAGTCGAAGAAGGCGCCAAACCGGCCCATGGGGAAAAAATCGCCGTACAGCTGAAGCTCCAAGCCGAGCAGGAAATCGCCGTCGCGGCCTCCTGGAGAAGAGGAGACCGTGTAGCAATGGAGGGGACGCTATCGTCTCCTTCCGGCGCACGGAATTTCGGAGGCTTCGATTACCGCGGGTATTTGCGGAACCGGCATATTCATTGGCTGTTGAAAATTTCCGGGACCGGGCAAATCGATGTCTCGCCTCCCGGTTCGTGGAGTTTTCGGACGGTTCTACGCTGGAACGATGAGATTAGAGCGCAGCTGGGCGCTGAATTGGAATCCCTGTTCCGCAAGAAAGACGCAGGCTATTTGAAGGGGCTCATCATCGGGATGCAGGATGAGCTCGATCCGGAGACGTACCGTGAGTTTTCCAGGCTCGGGCTAACGCATATTCTCGCCATTTCCGGAATGCATGTCGCGGTGTACGCGGGCTTCCTGCTGTTTGTTCTGTCACGGCTGAGGTTCACCAGAGAGACGACGCTGACCGTTACGCTGCTGCTGGTTCCGGCATATGTGATTCTTTCCGGCGCGGGCCCGTCCGTTGTCCGGGCGGGGATGATGAGCATGATTGCATTGTATGCGGCGCGCATGGGTGTGCTGAAGGACGGCATGCATATTTTAGCCGCATCCGCGCTGCTGATGCTTGTATGGGAGCCGTATTTTTTGCTGAACGTCAGCTTTCAGCTGTCTTTTCTCGTCACGGCCGGACTTATGGTCTATGTTCCGCTTGCCACGCCGCTGGTTACTTTTCTGCCCCGCAGGCTCGGAAGCGCGGTGGCCGTCACGCTGGTTGCGCAGCTTGTTTCCTTTCCGCTGACCATTTACTATTTTAACCAGTTTGCGTTGCTGTCTTTTGCGGCTAATCTGGCGCTGGTTCCCTTTATCACCTTTGCTGTACTTCCCGCAGGGACGGCCGCGCTGCTGCTCGGCAAGATATGGCCGTCCTGTGCCAAGGCTCTGGCCCATGCCGTTGAAATGATGAATGACGCGACGTTTAATGCCGTTGAATGGACCGGACGCTATGCGGGAATAACGATTTGGCGCTCGCCATCTCTTTTATGGATCGCTCTGTATTATGCGCTGCTGTACGTTCTGCTGCGGGTTATAAAGCATTACGCGGAAATGCGGAATGCGCCGCTGTATGCGGAAGACGAGACAAGGCCGCTTGAAGGTCTGCACCCGCATTCCAAGACGCGGCATTACGGCACTGCGCATCCTGGCAGTGTACAGCCGCCCAGAACGACGATTCGCTGGCGTCTCACCGCCGTGGCACTTACTATGAGCTTCGCATTATTGCTGTATACGGGGTACCGCCCGGAGAAACTGTCAGCCGAGGGCTCCGTCAGGTTTCTGGATGTGGGACAGGGTGATAGCATACTGGTTACCACGCCGGAAGGCGCCCACATTCTCGTTGACGGCGGCGGAACGGTGAGTTACGGCAGCAAGGAGGAGTGGCGCATTCGCCGCAGTCCTTATGAGGTCGGCGCCAAGACGCTGGTTCCCCTGCTCAAAAAGCGCGGCATCCACCGGCTCGATGCGGTGATTTTGACACATGCGGATCAGGACCACGCTGGCGGCCTTCAGGCCGTTCTGGAAGAGATTCCGGTCTCGGCGCTGCTGTTCAACGGAACGTTGGCGGAGCGGGAGGAATATATCAAGCTGATGAAGACGGCGGTGGAGCGAGGCGTTAAGCTGTACGGCGTTCATCGGGGGATGACTCTGTCACCGGACGACTCGACGAAACTGTCCTTCATGTGGCCGGAGCCGCTGAACCCGGGGGAAAAAGAAATTCCGGTTCTGGAGGAACAGAATCTGGCTTCGGTCGTCTTTCGCCTCGACATGAGCGGAAGAAGCTTTTTATTTACGGGGGATATTGATACGGAGAGTGAGGGCCGCATGATAACGGCTATCCGGGCATCGGGAGACACTGCCTCCCCCGTCGATGTGCTGAAAGCCGCCCATCATGGCAGCAAATCCTCGAACGGCGCAGCATGGCTGGAGTACTGGAAGCCTTCCGCCGCCGTAGTCTCCGCCGGTGTCAATAATCTGTACGGCCATCCAAGCAAAGAGACGCTGGAACGTTTCAGAGACGCGGGCATTGTTGCATACAGAACCGACCGGCAGGGGGAGATCCAAATGCGGGTCTATCACGGGGATATTGAGGTAAGGCATATGCTCGAAGCGGGGGGAGGAAAATCCCCCGCTCCTTAGAGTGGATCGCCGCATTTCCCGCTATATTCCCGCATACCCGCCGGATGATTAACCTTCCCGGCGGATCGCCCCATTCCCGCCGCCTCGCTTGTAAAAAACCTTCAGCAGGATGCGGCATGGCTGCGGCTTTCCTCCAGCAGCTTCGCGTAATATCCGCCCCGCTTCAAGAGTTCCGCGCTGTCTCCCGATTCGGCGATCCTGCCGTTCTTCATCGCAATGATGATGTCGGCGCCTGCGATCGTCGACAGGCGGTGGGCGATTATCAGCGTGGTGCGCCCGCGCGCAAGGTTGTCGACCGCCTGCTGGATCAGCTTCTCCGTATGCGTGTCGATATTGGCGGTCGCTTCGTCCAGCACGAAGATCGCGGGATCATGCGCAAGCGCCCTGGCAAAGGAGATCAGCTGCCGCTGGCCGGAGGACAGACTGCCCCCCCGTTCCGTGACGGGCTCGTTCATGCCGGCAGGAAGATCTTGGATAAACGTCTCGGCGCATGACGCCCGCAGAGCGTCCCGTACGGCTTCATCTGCGATGTCGTCGCCAAGCGTAACATTGTCGCGGATGTTGCCCGAGAACAGAAACACGTCCTGGAGTACGACCGATACGTTCCGCCGAAGGTCGGTCAGCCGGATATTGTTGACGTTGATGCCGTCGATCAGAATCTCGCCTTTCTGCACACGGTAGAAGCCGTTAATGAGACTGATGATCGTCGTTTTGCCTGCACCGGTCTCGCCGATAAAGGCGGCGGTCTGGCCTTTTTTGATAACAAAGCTTACGTCCTTCAGCACCCAGTCGGCATCGTTATATGCAAACCATACATGCTTGAATTCGATGGCTCCGTCCAGCCTCTCTACAGGGAGTCCCTCCTCAGGAGCTTCTAGCCGGTCCTGTTCCCGGAACAGCTCGCAAATCCGTTCCGTGGAGACAAGCGCCGACTGGATCGAAGTATATTTGTCAGCAAGATCGGAGATCGGCGCGAAAAACTGCTTAATGTACGTAGTGAACGCATATAGGACGCCGATTTGCAGCGAGCCGCCGAAGATTTTGCCCGCTCCGTACCAGACCAGTATGGCGATGGAAAGGTTTTGAAACAGATCGGAGGCGGGCTTCAAGATGCTGTTCAGCCGCACTTGGGTCAGTGTGGTTGCGAAATATTGACCGTTCAGTTCGAGAAATTGCGCTTCCTTCTCTCGTTCCGCGCGAAAAATCTGGATTACCCGCATTCCGGAGATGCTCTCCGCGATAAAGCCGTTGATTCTGCCGATGAAATGCTTCATATGAAAGAAGTTCCTTTGAATCCGGTTTTTGATATAGACGACCAGGAAGATGATAACCGGAATAACGATGAAAGAAACGAGTGTTAGCTCCAGGCTGAGCGAAAGCATAACGTACACGATTCCCCCAAGGAGCAGTACATCCTTGATCAGCATAACGACAACGTCGGTGTACAGATCGCTGATTTCTGATGTATCGTTGGTCGCCCGCGTAATGAGCCTGCCGGGCAGTGTCCGGTCCAGATAGGAAAGAGGGAGCAGCTGAATAATCGAGAGCACCTTGACCCTCAGGTTATGAATCAGACCCTGTCCCGCTCTGGCGACGAGCAGCGACTGAATGTATGAGAAGACACCGCCTGCCGCCGAAACGGTAAGATACAGCAGCGCCATACCCCCGATGGAATCAAGGCCGCGGGGAGCGGCATGCCCGATCAGGAAGTGGTCGATTACCCGCTGAAGAATCAGCGGTTGAACGAGGTAAGCTGCGTTTACAATGACCACACAGAGACAAGCAATTGTGAGCGGCGCGGCATACGGCGCGGACAGCCGGAGCAGTTCTTTTACCGGACCGGACGTCGTCTTCTTCTCAAGCCTGGGGTTGGCCGTCTTCCTGTTGAGCCGTGTAGAGATCATAATACATTCCTCCCTTCTTCAGGAGCTTTTCATGTGTCCCGCGTTCGCGAATGAAGCCTTTATCCAGGACAATAATTTCGTCCGCTTCCATCAAGGCGGAAATCCGGTGCGAGATGATAATATTGGTTTTGCCTTTGCGCGCCCGGCGCAGGCTTTCCAGTATACGCCCTTCCGTGACGGTGTCGACCGCCGAAAGCGCATCGTCCAGAATGAGGACGGCAGGATTCCTGATCAGAGCGCGGGCGATGGCCATCCGCTGTTTTTGGCCGCCCGAAAGATTGACCCCGCGGTCTCCAAGAAGGGTATCGTAACCGTCCGGGAAACGGGAGATGCTGTCCGCGATAAGACTGAGCCGGGAAGCCGCCTCAACCTCTTCATCGCCGTAAGTGTCCTTGAAAAATACGATATTGTCTTTGACTGAGGAAGCAAATACAAAAGTATCCTGCGGCACAAAAGCATAGCTTTCCCGCAAATACGTAAGCGAATAATCGCCGATATCGCGGCCATCCAGCAGGATTTGCCCCGGCTCCGTATTGTACAGCCGCAGCAGCAGAGCGGCCAGCGTGCTTTTGCCGGCGCCGGTAGGTCCGATGATGCCCAGCGTACGTCCTTTGGAAAGCCGCAGCGAGACATCCGAAAGCGCGGGAACGCGGGCGCCGTCATGATAGAAGGTTAAATGGCGCAGTTCGATCTCGCCTTCCGGGCGAAGCCGCAGAGCGTGCGGGGAATCGGTGACGTCCGGCTGGACGCTCATAATGTCATACAGCCTCCCGAGGGAAGCCATGCCGCGCTGGAAAATGGTGACGACTCTTCCTATGGACACGATGGGGCTGACGATCAGGCTTAAATATCCGTTAAACGCCACGAAATCTCCGACGCTTATGTCTCCCCGCATCACCATGCGGCTTCCGTAGAACAGATTGATCACGAAGCAAACCGCAAATCCGAATTCGATCAATGGGGGAAGCGCGGCGGATACCTTGATAAGATTTACATTCGACTGGGCCATGCCGCTGCTTAACGCGCCGAACTTTTCTATTTCGGAACGCTCCTGGGCATACGCTTTGATCACCCGGATACCGGAAATATTCTCCTGAACTTTGTCGGATACGAGCCCGAACTGATCCTGAACGATTCGGAACCGGCTCTGGATCTTGCGGCCAATGTAGAGCATCAGAGCGATGATGAACGGCAGGGGCGCGAGCGTCAGAAGAGCAAGCCGGGCATCCACGGCGGCAAACATAAAATAAATGGAGGAAATGCAAATCACGATACCGTTAAAGGACATCGCCGTGGCCGGTCCGAACGTCATGCGAACGGCGGAAATGTCGTTGATGGCATGGGCGATCAGATCGCCCGTTTTGCGCTTTCCATAAAACGCGGGAGACAGGGTCAATAAATGACGGAACAGCTCTTCCCGAATATAGCATTCCAAATTTCGCCCATTCGCGATAATCATATTCCGCCACAAAAAGGTGAAAACGAAGACGGCGAAGGCGATCAGCACCATCCACAGCACATTCATCAGCACCGGGTGAAGCGCAAAGCCCCTCTCCTTCATCAGGTCAACGGAGCTGCCGAGCACTTTGGGAAAAAGCGTCTGGATAAACGAAGCGGCGAACATAAATGCAAAGCCGGCGGCGTAACTGAATTTGCGGCTCTTGAAGAACCGCAGCAGAAAAAAAGCCTTCATAATCATCCCACCTTATGCCAAGTCAAATGCGCCGGACCGATTCCCTTTCCACGAGAGTGCTCAGTACCGCGATGTTTTCGGCGGGTTTGCCGGGTTCGGCAATCCGTTTGAGCAGAGTGGATACAACCACCCGGCAAGAGTACTCGATATTTAAATCCATCGTGGTTAGAGGAGGCTGCGCTAGAGCGGAGACTTCCGTATTGCCGCTGCTGAGAATCGAGACATCGTCCGGTACTTTTATATCATGCTGATGAAGCGCACGGATGAATTCGATAGCGGTGAAATCATGATCGCAAATAAAGGCGGTCGGCAGCCGTTTGTCCGCGACCAGATTTCGCAATTTCGCAGAGCAGTCCTCATCCGATTCCCAAAAAAGAGCTTCGTCGACAGGCAGCCCGTTCTCTTCGAGCGCGAAGGCAATACCGTTTTGTTTCTCCTTATTCCGGTAAACTTTCCGGTTGCCGACAAAGCCGATCCGGGTGTGGCCCCTGTCGATTAAATACTGGCACTGCTTGTAACCGGCATTGATGAAGCTGAACCACACACTGTCGTAGTCGTAAGCCGGCGAGTAACCGGTAAGAAAAATCAAATTCGGTATCTTTTCGTTGATCAATGCGGCATAGTCCAGGTTGAACCTGCCGATCAAAATGACGCCGTCGAAGACGAAGCCCTTGCTGAGCCGGTAGGGAAGGATCATTCGGTTCTGGGTTTCCTTATCCAGAAATTCTATGCTGTAGTCGGCGTCTTCCTTTTGCAGCGCCTTCTCGATCCCCTGCATCATGTGGCTGAAATTGCTGTTATCTTCGCGGTAAGGCGTTTGATGAAGTACGAGAATGCGTGCGGACACATTCCTCTTTGATTTGACATAGCCCATTTCCGCCGCTTTTTGGACGACCTTCCGTTTCAATTCGTCGCTGATGCCAGTCTGGTCCGACAAGGCTCGGCTGATCGATACCGGCGAGAGGCCCATAGCTTCGGCAATATCGGTAATCGTTACTTTTTTATTTTTCAATCCAATCCCCCGCTTCGTGCGCTGTATCCTGGTGCATAATCTGTGTGCAGCTACTATAATAACACTTTTTATGGAATTTTGACGAAAAAAATAACGAAAAACAAATGTATTTTTTGCGTAAATTAAGTATATGAAAAAAAGAAAGATATCGTAGCGCACCCACGTTCATCTTGTGAATGAGGCATCGCGTTCATGAAGATCCTTTTGTAGTAAATTTACTAAAAAAAAGCTATACTTTTGATAAAGGTTTGTTATTTAAGTCGATGTATGGAGCGGAACAAGATGAAAAAGTTTACAATCGAAGATGTGGCGCAGAAGGCGGGCGTGTCGAAAAGCACGGTCTCGCAGTTCTTGAACAAACGCTATAAGTATATGAGCGAGGCGACGAGGAAGCGGATCTCCGAGGTGATCGACGAACTGAATTATCAGCCGAACGGCCTGGCCCGGGGGCTCAAACGGAACCGGACGAACACGGTCGGCGTCGTCGTGGGGGATATCAATTATTCACTGTCCATTCAGTGCATCCATGCCATTGAGAACGAGCTTCAGCTCAGCGGAAATCAAGTGATTATATGCAACGCGGACGAGAATCCGGATAAGGAGACCAAATACATCGAAACACTGATGGCCCGGCAGGTGGACGGCCTGATCGTTTTTCCCACAGGGGACAATCCGTCTCTTTATCAACGCCTGCTTGACGAACGGTATCCGCTGGTGTTCCTGGACCGGGTTATGGAGGGAATCGCGACACAGAGCCTGCTGCTGGACAATGAGATGGCGGTCAAGACGGCCTTTAAAGAATTTATCCGGTACGGTCATGAGCGGATCGCCCTTTTGACGCTGCCCGTCGGACGCTATGCGATTACGCCGCGTAAGGAACGGGTCAGCGGTTACCGGAAGGCGGTCGAGGAAGCGGGGCAGGAATGGCGGGAGGAGTATGTGTGCAGCGCCCACAGGGAAGGAATGTCCGAAGCGCTTGAGCGTCTGCTGTCTCTGCCGCAGCCTCCGACCGCCCTGCTGGCGGCCAACGATATCGCGCTTGCCGAAATGCTGAAGTATGCGAATAAACATGCCTTGTCCATTCCGCGGGACTTATCGGTCATCGGCATCGACGACGCGGAATTTGCAACGATCTACAACCCAGCGATTACGACGATCCGCCAGCCCGCGTATGAAATGGGGATGCAAGCCGCCAAAATCATCCTCGCCGGCATAGAAGACACTGGCTCTTCCGTGCCGATAACCTACCGTTTTACCCCGGCCCTTCAGCAGGGGCATTCGGTTCAATCCGCGCCAAAATCTTAATAAAACGGTTTATATAAAAAAGCCAAGGACATCGTCCGTTCTTACGGAGAGATGTCCTTGTGTTCAAATTAAAGCATTCAGGTCCAATCATTCGGTTGGAGCGTTCAAATTGAAGCGTTCAGGTCATACCGCGCCCGCATTCATGAACTGTTCTAGACGCTCCCGGGTCGGGAGCCCATCCATATCACCCGGCGACATGACCGCCAAAGCACCGATGGCATTGCCCCGTTTCACCGCTTCCGGCACGGTGAGTTTCTCCACCAGCGCGCTGATCACACCGACGGCAAAGCCGTCGCCCGCGCCCACCGTGTCAACGACCTGATCGACCTTGAATCCCGGCACAAAGCCTTCCGAATCGGAGGATTTGTAGTACGCGCCTTCCGGTCCCAGCTTGATGACAACCAGAGAGACGCCCAGATTCAGATAGTAGGACGCGATTTCCTCCGGTGATGTAAGTCCGGTCAGAATCCGGCCTTCGCCGAGGCCCGGGAGGAACCAGTCGCATCGGGCGGCCAGATCGTTGATCGTGTCCACCATTGTCTTGGTATCACACCAAAGAGACGGGCGCAGGTTGGGATCGAGCGATACGGTTTTGCCGCTGCGCTTCATGAATTCCATGGCGTGTATCGAGAACTCGTGGCATTCCCGGGAGAGTGCCGAGGAAATGCTGGTAACGTGCAGATGTCCCGCCGAAGCGAAGTAGGTCTCGTCAAAATCGGCAAGTCCCAGTGTGGAAGCCGCCGAGCGTTTGCGGTAATACTCCACCTTGGGGTCGCCGGTGGTTACCTTCGATTTGATTAATATTCCGGTCGGGTTTTCGCTTGAGTAAGTGACGCTGGAGGTATCAATGCCTTCTTTGTTTAGCGCTTTCATAATGAATGTTCCGAAGCTGTCCTCTCCAAGCTTGGTTACATAACCGACCTTATGCTCCAGCCGCGACAAGCCGGCAGCCACATTGCTCTCCGCTCCGGCCATAGCTTTGGAGAAAGACATCGCTTCGTCCAGTGGTCCGGTCTCATTGGCGTAGAACATTGCCATCGGTTCTCCGAAAGTCACTGCGTCCAATCGTTTATTCATTGCGGGCACCTCCTAGGGTATAGGGAATCATCCTGGATTTGTTATGCTTTGTTTTGAAGGTATCACATAAATCGGTTTTGTACAATGACAAGAACTTTGGATTCGCTGAATCATTCGAAGAAACGATGATAATAGTCAAACAAATCTTTATATATCAACGATTTTTCCCTGATTTAAATACTTTCTACTGGAGCGGTTTAAAAAGAAATTGACTCCTTATGTAATTGTTATAACTATTTTATTTGTCTATTTCATTAATATATTACTAAATTCAGATAAAATATTTTATCTGAATTATAAACTTTTTCTCTAATGCGAGAGAAAGTATACGATTGAAAAAGCTTTTAATTAATTCAACAAAAATCCAAAAATGAAATGAAAAGGAAATCATCCGTTTTAGGCGAATTGATATGTTAATTTGGAACACTACTGGCAAGACCCTCGATGGAATCCTTTTTTTATTCAACCTGCTCTTCTTTTTTGGCAAAGTGTGATTACAGAGTACACGAGTGATACCTACACAGAATTATATAGGCAGGACTTAAAAAAATATTTTCAGTCTTTCAATACCAAAGACTTATGATAGCGAAACCCGTCATCCGTGCGGACAATGCCGATGATGCTTTCCGCATGTCGGAAGCGTGCAAACTCCGTTAAATAATTCCGGTTTCGATCGGGCCACTTTCCTTGGGAGGCGGCTTTTTGACGTGCGCTTATCCGAATCTTTCCACAAGGGGCAAACGCGCAGCTCAAAAGCGGCGCATTATGTCATTTTTGTAATAAAATTGGGTTGCGGAACGTTTGATTGCCTTAAGGATTCCTTGTATGCTTAGAAAAGTGTGCGCCTTGAAAACAGGCTCTTAATTGAAACGCTTACTATTCCAATGCCGCAGTTATCAAAATCTGGTATTCCAAAATGTTGTTACAGATTGCAACAATTAAGCGATCTTGCGCGTCAGTAAGATTGCATAGAGAGGGGGAACCTTCGTGGTGGAGCAGGGACTCATCAGAGCCGCTCAATCGGGCGATCGCGACGCTCTAATCACCCTATTGCGAGAAATTGAAGGCCAGGTGTACAAGACGGCCTTTTACATTTTGCATAATGAACAGGATGCGCTGGACGCCTCGCAGGAGGCATTGATCCGGGTATACACCAAAATCGGCTCCTATGAGGAGAAGGCCCAGTTCAAAACATGGGTTCAGCGGATCGTGACCAATATATGCATTGATAAATTCAGAAAGACAAAACCGACGGTTTCCATTGACGAGCATGAACTGGTATTCAAAGACAAGCAAAATGTCGAACGGGAAGTGCTGTCCTCCTATTTGGCGGAGGATATCCGGGAAGCGATCGACCAGCTGCCCGAGCATCACCGTACGGTTATCGTGTTGCGCTATCTGCAGGATTTTTCTTACAACGAGATTGCGGACTGCCTGAATCTGCCGCTGAATACGGTGAAATCTTATCTGTTCAGGGCGAGGCAGCAGCTGCAAAACAGACTTCAGGAGTATCAGAAAGGTGGTGTATCGGGATGAACTGCGCGGAGGTGATTGAATGGATGCACCGTTATTTAGATCATGATTTAAGCCGGGATGAGAGTCTTGAAATGTTCCGTCATATCGACAATTGCCCTTCCTGCGCGGAATTGTTCGAACGGTTGAACGCGCTCTCTAGAGAACTGGAGCAGCTCCCCGACGTAAGCCCGCCTTTCAGTCTGGTGGATTCGATTCAACCAAAGCTTGAGGCCATCGACCGGGAGGCTGACGTTATGGCAGCCCTGCCCGCAGAAGAACAGCAGGTGCAGCCGATGAGCCGTAAGGCGTCACGGGCCAAGAACCGGAATTCCTCCCTGGCGTCCCGTTTCGGAATAGGCGCAGCCGCTGCGGCGGTGGTGCTCGGCATCGCGCTTTTCAATATGCCGGAGAAGCTGCCGGGCGCACAGGTGGACGATATTATGAACAGCAGTGCGGAGCAAAAGCGGAGCAATGATTCGGCTGCGGACATCGGCGGAGCAAATGCCGGTACGGGATCAACTTTTGGCGCTGAAGCCGGAGCCTCGTCGGGAGGAGAAGCGAACAGCACGCCAGTCGATACCGGAATGTCGACCATGGATGCACCGGGAAGTTCTTCGCCGACTGACGGCGGGCAATCTGCACAGGGCGGCGGCTCTGCGCCGGACACAGCCGCTCCAACCGAACGAACGCCGGACGGCCGGGCAAGCGCGCCTGCGAAGAGTGTGTCGCCAAATAAGAATCGCAGTGGGATTTCCAAGAAAATGGCATCTCCTGAACCATCCGCCAAGACGCCTGCATCGCAGGAAGCAGGTCCGACCGATAAGGCCGATAGTCCAAGCGATCCGGCAATGTCGCTGCAAGCGCCTGCCTATAAAGGCGGAGATATGGGGATTATGCGCATAGCTCCTATGGAGACTCCGCCCGGTTCCCCGTCCTGGACGTCACCCAACGGTCTGTATACCGCGGTGATCGACGGGCAGAAACTGGTTATTTACCGCGCCGCAGGTGATGGTTCAGAAGGAAGACAGGCTGTTGATACGATTCCCTTTGAAGGAACATGGGTATCGGGAGAATGGACGGCGGACAGCCGGCAGTTTTCTTATATAACGGCAGTGGAAGGGAAAGAGCAGCACAGCGCTTATACCGTACATCAGGAGACTCCGGACCCGTCTGCCACCCCGTCGGTTTCGGCAGCGCCGGCATCTCCGTCTCCATCGCCGTCTTCATCGCCGGGAGCTTCAACAAAATAGTGAAAAGTTGGCACGTTTTGCGGAGTTGCCGAATACAATGAAGTATGAGGACAGGAATTGTCATGGAGCGGCAGTTCCCCGCAGAAGACATCGGTATGACCGGCGGCAAGGAAGTTTCTAGGGCTTCCCGTCCCGCCGTTTATATAGATGAGCCGCGTAAGGGCGGAGAGGCTTTGGCATGGGTGCCGGGGCTTCTCCGCTTTTGCTTTTTTAAAGGATTCCGTAATGTCAGTGATATATTCCTTCAGTTTGACATGCTGCCGGATTGGTGATCTGTATGGCAAAGGGCTGTCCCAGAAATTCACCTTCTGGTGCAGCCCTTTTCTTAGTGACATATGGCCTTACAATAAAGATTCTGGATTAGTCTGTATCTGTATTCTCTAGGTTTTGCTGTTGCTCCTTTGCCGTTGCGCTTTCCAATTCGTTTGTTTCGAGTTGGCTGCGATAGAGTTCAAACGGTTGTTTCAACTGTTCGGGAACTTCTGTTTTTCCGGTTATTTCCTTGTAATGAGAGACAGCCTCGGCAACAAGTTTAGGTTCTATATCAAAGAGGGGCAGCAGTTTGTCCCAATACTTTTGTTCGTTCTGAATATTCAATGCCTCAATCAATCTTTTGGCGGCATCTACATATTCTTTCAGATCAATGAGAATCAATGATAACTCCCAATAAATGTCTTCGTCGTTAGGGTCTGCATCTATAGCAAGGTTGTAATCGGCAATTGCTTTTCGGAATAAAGCTAATTTCTTCTCTTTATTACCTTTCATCTTTCCTAGATCACTAAAGCATTTTGCCCTATTGGTATAGATGTAACTTTCAACAGCAACTGATTCTTGAATTTTTATTTTGATCACTTCAGTCAGAGAAACAATTCCCTTTTCTGAATAATTTTCCACTTGTTTTAGATTCTTAGGTATTCCTTGATTATAGTAAGAGGCCAAAAAGCTGCAAGTCATTCCAAGGTTACTGTAGTAAACATTAATATCTTCTTCTTTATCAGGGGTACTTACAGCCTTTTCAAACATTTCTATTGCTTTTTCCAGTTTGAAGCCATCATTTTGTTCCTCGAAATGATTTTGCACTAAACAATAACCAAAATAATTGTAGAGATAAGAGGAGACAAACTCGTTTTTAGCCTGTTCCAAGGCCTGTTCCATAAAAACCAAAGCTCGTCCATAATTTTCTAGTTGGCTGTAAGCCACTCCTACCTGAAGCAGCCATTCGCTATCAGCGATTGAGGAATTCAGCAATATGTCCTCTTTTTCGGATAAACTATCGAAATCTGAATTCTTGTCGTTTATCAAATTAATGATTTCATAGGTAATCGTCAGCAATTGTTCCTCATTTTCAATTTCTGGGATCAAATTGACCATTCCATCTTCGGATATTATGGCTATCACGCACTTCTTGGCACCGTCGTCTTTAAGTTTTTGAAGATAGCGGTGGGCGGAGTTGAACCGGGCGCCTCGGCTGGCATCGCCGATGTCCACTTTGGCAATGCCGTCCAGAATGACTCCGATGGCATGGCAATGACCGCTGGTATCGAAGTAGATGGCCCCGTCAATGGAGGTCAGAAATTGAATGTGCTCTGGGTTGATCGGGTTGGGATCAATCAGTGTGGACTGCTTCTGCAAAATTTCCAGTTCATTTCTTGCCGTTTCCGGTTCGGCAATGACGACCATGGTTCCATGCTTCTGCTCACGGGCTTTGCGGACAATGAGATCAAGGACCTTGCTCTTAAGTTTGACAGTTTCATTCATTTCTTTATTCCAAAATACATTTTGCAAAAGATTGACAAACCTCTCCGAACTGTAGCCTTCTTCACCCAATCTCGGCGTTTTGGATGTTACGGACAGGAGAGTGTGCTCCATAAGGGCAAGATCGTAGCTGTAAAATTTCCGCTCGTCCTCCACCATCAAGGCTCCGCTCTTGGACCGCTCCTCGTCTGTGCGAATCAACGACAGTCTGAACTTGGACAGTCCGCGAAAGTCCAGACGAAGAACAAGCGCATCTCTTTGGAAATTCCAGTTTGCTTCTCCAAGGCCGTAAATATGGCTGTGATCGGCAATGAGATAAAGATCCCTGTCTCCATTTGTCAGCTCCAGCAGCTTGCGGATGCGTCTGGAATCCTCAAGCGAAATGCGGCCGCTTTCCTTGAACCGGATGCTGAAACGAATAAAACGGGAATGAAGAATTGTTGAACTGTGCATGAACAGTATAGAACCGAATGGGTTGGCGTTCTCATATGTCAAACCGGAGATGTCGTCCATATATTCCAGTAGATTATTGATGTAGTAAGTGTGGCTGAAAGGTTGGCCGTTTTCATAATCGGTTGATTCGCTTCCCTCGGCTTCAAGTAGACGTTGCTGCATTTTCCCAAAGAACAGCCGGGCAATTCTTCTATTGAACAATACCGGATTCTCATTATATTTGCTGTTCAAACCACTGTCGGGGTCTGTACCGGTTCTCAAGAGGACGTCAACGGCGAAATAGTCTTGGCAGAAATAGTCCAAAGTCATGCGCAGATAGGAATAGTCGGGGTTCTCATAGAACAAGCTGCGGGACACGGGATCCACATTCCATATTTCCAGAATGTATGATATCTCAGTGGATTTACCATTGGAATTGAGGCTTAGATGGTTGGAGTACAAAATGCAGTTCTCCCGATTAGTTAAAGTCGCGGGTACTACATCCCCGTCCATATTCGTTCCTGAATCTTTTTTTTCTTTAATGCCCCTAAAAGCAAAATGAGGTCTTTGTTCAAAGTAATCCTTTAATCCGTCCGGACTGGAAATATGCTCGGTGGCAAGCGGTGCAATTTGCAGTTCCTCGCAGACATCTTCCAAGCTGGGGAAGTTATGCTGGATTATCGAGTACCTGTTTTTGTCATCGTTTAGCGAGACCGTTTTCTTGACGCGGATCCGCGTGGCGATGCCTCCATTTCCGTCATGCACAAGGGTGAACAGCTTCAGGTGAATGCGCTTATTGAGCTTTTTCAGGCATTTTTCCAGGTCGGTATAAAATATTTCGTTTATCTTCTCTAATATTTTCTGGTCAATACTCAATAAAATCTCCTCAATTTCCAGGTAATAGTAGGCTGCATATTTTGAATATAGTACCATTCTTTCCGAAGAGATTCACTATATTTTTGTGGCTGTGACATATCTGTCTGTCGCATTCGCCGCCATGTACATGCAGAAGGGTTATTAAGTATAATAGAAGGGTATGGTCACAATAGAACCTCTAGATTACGGCAGATATGAAGAAGGAAGTGGCGCAGCATGGATGCCAAAACGGCGGCCAAGGAAATCAAGCAGGGGAATTTCTCCCCCGTCTATTGTTTATATGGAAGCGAAAAATTCCGCATGAACGAATTTGCGGCTTTTTTGGAGAGCGAGCTGATTGCGAAGGAGGACCGCGATTTCGCAGTGATTCCGTTCGACCTATCCGAGACGCCGGTGCAGTCGGTAGTGGAAGAGGCGGAGACCGTGCCGTTTATGGTGCCCCGCAAGCTGCTGGTGGTTCGGGACGCCTCGTTGTTTACGGCGGGCAAGGATAACGCCAAGCTGGAGCACCGCGTCGATGTTCTTCAGGAGTATTTAACGCGTCCCGCCGAATTCAGCGTAGTCGTCTTTCTGGTGAACAGCGACAAGCTGGATGAGCGCAAAAAAATCGTCAAGGCGCTGAAATCGGCCGGCACCGTGCTGTCTTTCAACCCGCTTGGCGCGGAGGAACTGCTCCGCTGGGTGGAGAAAGGCATCCGCGACCGCGGCTGCACAGCCGCAAACGGCGCGGCGGAGGCGCTCATCGCCAGCGCCGGCACGGGACTCCAGGGGCTGACAGCGGAGATGGACAAGCTGTGCCTGTTTGCAGGCTCCGGAGGAACGGTGGATACGGCGGCTATTGAGAGCTTGGTGCCGCGCGGAACGGAGCAGAATGTGTTCACGCTGGTGGAGGATATTGCAAACCTGCGGCTGGACAAGGCCGTGGGAACGCTGCATGAACTGCTGAAGCAGCGGGAGGAGCCGATCAAGATCGCCGCGCTCTTCGCGCGGCAGTTCCGGATTATTTTGCAGGTCAAGGACTTGTCGGCACAGAGCTATTCCCAGGGGCAAATCGCCTCCCAGCTCGGGCTTCATCCCTATGCCGTCAAGCTGGCCGGAGAGCAGGCCCGCAAGTTCGGCGGGGAACAGCTTAGAGAAATTTTGAGCCGCCTGGCCGATTTGGATTACCAGATGAAGACGGGCGGAATCGATAAGGTGCTGGGGCTGGAGCTGTTCATGCTGCGGCTTGGTGCCGGAAGACCGGCTTAGGGTTTAGGTCCGCTCCCGGTGAAGACTATCTTCCTTGGTTCTCGTAATAGGCCTGGTCCGCATGCCGGAGGTCGGTACCCTTCAAGTAGGCGAGAATCAGCTTCGGATGCTTGACAAGAAACCAGTCTCCTTCTCGATCGAACTTTCGGCAGGAGGTAATCATATAGGCTTTGGTCAACGTCCCATATTTTTTCCCGCAGCGCTTTCCGTGAGTTTTGAGCCTCCGGGCAAAGTCGGCATCCTCAGACATCAGCATATCTTCATTGAAGCCGCCGATGGCGTCGAAGTCGCTCTTGCGGCACCAGAATATACCGACTGAGATCGCTCCGTATTTGATGGCCATCGGCACGAGAAGCGCCAGTGCGGATACGACGATACCAAGGCTCATCCTTTCGAATCTCCCGGTGGTGCCGCCGCCTATGTATTTTCCTGTGGAAAGAAGCCACTCGATTTCGGAGAGCATGTTGGCCGTCATCCGGCTGTCCGCGTCGATTGTCACGACAATTTCTCCTCTGGCAGCCGCCGCCCCGCTGTTTCGGATTTGCGATAAATTTTTGCGGTCGTCGTGTACAATAACGCAGTTATACGAGCTTGCGATTTCTTCCGTCTTATCGGTACAGCGGTTCAGAATAAGAATGACCTCAACCCGGCCGACGCAGTTCTCCGAGGCGGCAGCAATGGAGTCCAGGCATTTTGCGATATACTTTTCTTCGTTATGCGCGGGAATCAGGACGGAGAACAAGATCTCTTCCGTTTCTTCCTCCGGCCCGGTAAACATTGTTTCCATTAAGATTTCATCTCCTATTTGCGGATGCCGTCAAGCAGCATGTCCGTCATCTTGCGAAATAGCCGTCTTACATTTTCTTTGTCCAGATAACGGGAGTTGTTCGCCAACCCGGAATAAGAGCTGAGCAGGGCAAAAGCCATTTCGCCGGGCTCCTCCGGCTTGAATTCTCCGTTTTCGATTCCTTCTCGAATAATATCCTCGAAACGCCGCACATAGTCTGTAAGAATGGCGCCAAATTGTTGAAACGCAGCGGAATCGGCCCCGGTGGTCGCCATAAAATCCTCGCCGGCTTTGGTAAGCGAAAGATCTACGTTGTCCGCATAAAGCTCGCTGTAAGCATACAGCTTGTCGGTCGCTGAAGAAAACCGTACGGAGCGGCTGTCCCAATCTTTCCAGGAATCCGCGAACGATAGTTCGGCCAACTGGACAAAAAGGTCCTCTTTATTCTTGAAATGATGATAGATACTTCCTTTACTGAGACCCGCCGCCGCGCAAATATCGCTGATCGAAACGCCCTTGTATCCTTTTTTCGAAAATAGGGCTTTGGCATGCAGGAGTATGGTTTCTTTGGTCTGAACCGAATCATAGGCACGTTGTTTAGCAGTCAAACCCGGGATGCCTCCTTTCATTGACATACCGAACGCTCGGTATGTTTAGAGGATATATTTTCCATCGAAATATGTCCAGTGAAGAGTTTGTGAATGGAAGGATAGGGGGAAAATAAAAACAAAAAAACCTGAACCGCATCGTTCGGGAGCGGTCAGGTTCTTCAATTGCTTGTTATGGAAGCTCTTACGCTTGAGCGGAAAGAGCGTTCAGTTTCTTAGCCAAGCGGGATTTCTTACGGGCAGCCGCATTTTTATGAACCAGACCTTTCGTTACGGCCTTGTCCAGCTTCTGAGAAGCAACTTGGAAAGCGGCTTTGGCAGTTTCTACTTCCGTACCTTCCAGCGCGAGGTCGGCAGCTTTAACAGCTGTACGAAGCGCGGACTTTTGGGAAACGTTCAGCGCGCGGCGTTTTTCCGTTGTCTTAACGCGTTTTACCGCGGATTTAATGTTTGGCATTGCATTCACCTCCTGTAAGGCATTCGGAAATCATCAAAATGATTCACAACTTAAAATAGTTTAGCATGCAGATCAGCAAAATGCAACAAGAAACCGTGTAAATTCCCTATTCCTTTTTGTATAATCCTGCCTCTCCTCCCGCACACTAGTGAATAAAAGGATAGGAGGCGAATAACGTATGGAACTGGATCTGCAGCTTTATTCAGTGCGTACCGACTTAGCGGTAGAGTCCAAGGAAATGGCCCAGGGCTTGAACAACATGCCGATTCCCGGGGTGAGCGAGGAAGTGGAGGAATCGGACGGGATCAAAATTACGCGGCTTGCCGTGAGCAATGATGCCGGCTCCCAGAGAATCGGGCGCGCGATCGGCAATTATGTCACTCTGGAAATTCCGGGACTGCGGGGCGGAGATACGGGACTTCAGCAAAAAGTGTCCGAAGCTTTCGCCCGCGAGTTCGAAGGCTTTATGTCACGGATCGGAATCGGCAAAAACTCTTCCGTGCTCATTGTCGGGCTCGGCAACTGGAACGTGACTCCGGACTCGCTGGGGCCGCTTGTAGTGGAGAACGCCCTGATTACCCGCCAGTTTTATGAGCTGATGCCGGACCAGGTATCTCCAGGCTACCGCAATGTCAGCGCGGTAGCTCCCGGCGTGCTGGGACTGACCGGAATCGAATCGAGCGAGATCGTCCAGGGGATTGTCGACCGAACGAAGCCGGATGCCATTATCGCCATCGATGCCCTGGCCTCCCGTTCGCTGGAGAGGGTCAACACGACGATTCAAATTGCCGATATCGGCATCCACCCCGGCTCCGGCATCGGCAACAAGCGGCGCGGGCTGACGCATGAGGTGCTGGGCGTCCCTTGTATCGCCATCGGCGTTCCGACGGTATGCTATGCCTCCACCATTGTGGGCAATGTACTGGAAATGATGAGAAGCCACTTCGGCGGGGCGGACGGACGCACCAAGGAAATTATGGGGCTGCTGGACAGCATTTCCGAACAGGAGCGGCTGGCTCTGGTTAAGGAGGTTCTTGAGCCGCTCGGCCATGATCTGATTGTAACGCCGAAGGAAATTGACGAATTTATTGAAGATATCGCCAACGTTGTGGCAACCGGACTGAATGCGGCGCTGCATGACGCCGTCGATCCCGGCAACGTCGGCGCTTATACTCACTGACCTGTACCGCGCGCAGCAGGTGCGGATTATGAATATACGAGTGGGAATCGGCGAGGGACATTTCCTCCTGCCGGTTCCCTTTTTTTAATGAAATCGCGCTTCTCCTGCAACCGCCTTGTTCTACGAACCGTCTAATAGAAAAAGGAGGGAAACGCATGAGCAAGGTTTTAACTTCAGCTATATTGTTCATTGTGATAGCAGTATTGTTGAATGGCTGCGACAGAACACGGACGTTATCCGCAGACTCCGGGAAAACCGCTTATCCATCCGTTACCGATGACAAAGTGCCGACTCCCATAATTACCGCCGAAGGCAGCGGAGACGAAATTCCGTCGGAACAGCGGTCCTACTGCTGGGGAAAGCTGGGCTGCGCCGATTATATAGGGGGGATGCAGGGAATGGAGGAGACGCCGCCTGCTCTTATCCGCCCCGGGGAACAAATCTCGGTTGTTTTTCCGTATCAGCAGCAGCCTGTTCAAATGAACCTCGTCCGGTTCACCGGGGATGGACAAACGCAGATTGCTATGATCGGTAATTTTTTTACAGCACCTCTCGAAGACGGCGTATACTACTACGGAGTTTCGGCTTTTTGGAAGACGGAGGATGGTTTGTATTCCACGGGCGATACTTCTTGCGTATTCAAGATCAGGGTAACATCCGGGAATCATTAGGTGAATGTGTTTCAATTGGGCGGGCCTTACTGGGTCGGCTCTTTTTTTGGAAAATAAGCCTTGACCGGATATTGTGGGAGATTTTGTCTTCCTTTCGTTCTACCGTCTCTCTTCCTCTCATAGATTTGAAGTATAAGAGATTACAGAGAGCTTGAGGAGGACATAACAATAATGAACAGAAAATGGTTTCATCTGTGGAACATCGGCCGTTTGCGTTCAAAAGCGCTTGACGCTTTGGCGCTCGGCAGGACGATGCTGCTGCTCGCCTGCGGTTCCCTGGTCTTCTTCATCCTGCTGGGAACCGGAGGCATGGCGGGAGAGAAACTGGATAATTCGCCGCTTCCTTCGATGAAAGGTCTTGCGGCTTCCCTCTCCGGCGGACTATTCAAGGAGCTTCTCGGGATGGAGGTTCCACATCTGCCCAAGACCACGGAAGCGTCCGCGCTGTCGGGAGGGAAAGTCACAAGCTTTGTCTTTCAGCTTCTGACCAGCGTGAACCCGGGGGACCCAAAAAGCCTGCTGTCCCGCGAGGTGCCGGGAATGGCCGCCGACGACGCCGTGCTGCTCCGCAAAGGTTCCGGCGGAGTGGAGGGCGCCCCGGTCGACTATCATCCCGGAACGGACGAGCTGGCGACGCCGGCGCCGACTTCAGGGGGAAGCGGCGGCGTGCAAGAGTCGCAGCTGCCGGAGAACAGCGACGCTCCGGCGCCGTCCTCCGCTCCCGCAAAGGATACGGAACCTTCGGACACGGACATGAAGCGGATTATGATCTACCATTCCCATCCGCGCGAAGCGTATAATCCGCTGCTCTCCGCGAAGAGCGACAATCCAAGCTCCGCCGATCCTTCCAAAAATGTCATGCGGGTGGGGTCCTTCATCGCCCAGCGGCTGGAGAAACGGGGCATCGGCACCCTCCACTCGGAAGTGGACTATGCTACTAAAGTCGCCGATTATAACTGGAACTTTTCCTATAAATATTCCCGGGTGACCGTCAAGGCGGCGATGACCGAGAATGAGGAAATGACCGAATTGATCGACATCCACCGCGACTCTCAGCGGCATGACAAGACGACTACGGTTATCGGCGGAAAAAGCTACGCTCAGGTGTATTTTATTCTCGGGCGTTCAAACAAGGACTGGAAAAAGAATGAGGAATTCGCAAATAAAATTCATCAGCTTCTGGAGAAACGGTATCCGGGTGTTTCCCGCGGCATCTGGGGCAAATCGTCGGGCAAAGGCAATAACGGGGAGTACAACCAGTCGATATCGCCGAACAGCGTCCTGATCGAGGTGGGCGGAATAGACAGCACCGAAGCCGAACTGAAGGCAACCTCCGATGTGCTGGCGGACGCCATCGCGGATTTATATTGGAGCAGTCATGGGGCAGAAAAAGCAAACGCCGAGGCTGGAACGGCCAATAGCGGAACGGGCACGGAACCGGCTGCCCAATAATATCGTGCGCTCCCCTGCGGGGGCCGCTGCAAGAATGGAAAGAAAGGGTGGGTATCCATGTCTCGATTCGGAAAAAAGATGGTGGCTGTCGGCATTTGGGCCGGCATCGGCGTGCTGGTGGGTATGCAGTTCGGCGGGAGCGGCGAAACCACCGCCTCGCCCGTTCCGGGCTGGAGCGTAATTTCCGGCGGCGTTCAGAACGCAGCGCCTGTGTCCCAGCCCCAGTCCGGGGCGGTTACCGGGCTTCAGGTGCAGAGCGACGGGAAAGGGGGATACATCTACGTCCCCGTAACGCTGGCTCCCTCGTCCGCCCCGCAAGTCCAGACTCCGGCTGCGGGACAGCCTGCTGCAGGTACCCCTTCGTCCCCGGCTAGCCTTCCGCAGCAGACTGTCCCAAACAACACTACGCTTACGCCGGGTCAGATTCTCATTCCCGGAGAGCATAAATCCACGGTGGACGCACTGGCGGACAAGACGGCGGGCCTGCTCCAGCATGCGTCGCAAAAAGGAATCCGCTGGGTAGTCTCGCTGTTTGACTCCTCCGAATAAACGCTTTATCTTGTTCCCGCCCCCTGAAGGAACGGCTTCTCCGCCCTTCAGGGGGCGGTATCCGTTTCCGCAGCCAAAACCTTCTATTTTAAAATATAATGCGCTCGAATGCAGGAGCCGGATTGCTGGTGAGAACATGTACTGCTATAATAAGATGATTAACAACAGGCTGTTTGTGGGGGTAAGGAATGACTGACGTTAAGAAAAGACAAGAACAAATCCGCAATTTCTCGATAATTGCACATATAGACCACGGGAAGTCGACGCTTGCCGACCGGATTCTGGAATACACCGGGGCGCTCAGCTCGCGTGAAATGCAGGAACAGGTGCTCGACCAGATGGATCTTGAGCGCGAGCGGGGCATTACGATCAAGCTGCAGGCCGTTCGCCTCACGTATCGTGCCGATGACGGGCAAGAATATCTGCTCAATCTGATCGACACGCCGGGGCATGTCGATTTCACTTATGAAGTTTCGCGCAGTCTCGCGGCATGCGAAGGTGCGCTGCTCGTCGTGGACGCGGCCCAGGGAATCGAAGCCCAGACACTGGCCAACGTGTATCTGGCGCTGGACAACAATCTGGAAATTCTGCCGGTCGTCAATAAGATCGATCTGCCGAGCGCCGACCCGGAACGGGTCAAGCAGGAGATTGAGGACGTCATCGGCCTGGACGCTAGCGAGGCGGTGCTTGCTTCCGCCAAGGCGGGAATCGGCATCAAGGAGATTCTGGAGCAGGTAGTCAAGCAGGTTCCGGCGCCTACGGGAGATCCCGATCAGCCGCTGAAGGCGCTGATTTTCGACTCCCATTACGACCCGTACAAAGGTGTAATCGTGTATGTCCGGGTTGTTGACGGCAGCATCCGCGCCGGCTCGAAGATCAAGATGATGGCGACCGACAAGACGTTCGAGGTTATTGAAGTCGGCGCATTTATGCCGCGCATGAGCATCGTGAACGAGCTGAACGTAGGCGATGTAGGCTTTATCGTGGCCGGCATCAAGCATGTGGGCGATACCCGGGTCGGCGATACCGTGACGGACGCCAAACGCCCGACGTCCGAGCCGCTGCCCGGCTACCGGAAGATCAATCCGATGGTATACTGCGGCCTGTATCCGATCGAGACGTCGGATTACAATGATCTGCGCGAGGCTCTGGAGAAGCTGCAGCTCAACGACGCTTCGCTGAGCTTCGAGCCCGAGACGTCCAGCGCGCTCGGCTTCGGCTTCCGCTGCGGATTTCTCGGCCTGCTGCATATGGAGATCATCCAGGAACGGATCGAGCGGGAGTTCAACCTGCCGCTCATTACGACGGCGCCGAGCGTTATTTATCGCATTATGCTGACGAGCGGTGAAATGATTCAGATTGACAACCCGTCGAACTATCCGGAGATCGGCAAGATCGATTATGTCGAGGAGCCTTACGTCAAGGCTGCCGTTATCGTGCCCAACGATTTCGTCGGGACGGTCATGGAGCTGTGCCAGAACAAGCGCGGTGAATTCGTGAACATGGAATACCTGGACGCGAACCGGGTGACGATCACTTATCAGATTCCGCTGTCGGAAATCGTCTATGATTTCTTCGACCAGCTGAAATCGGGGACGAAGGGCTATGCGTCCTTCGATTATGAACTGTCCGGTTACCGCCAGTCGAACCTGGTGAAGATGGACATTCTGCTTAACGGCGAACAGGTCGACGCCCTGTCGTTCATCGTGCACCGCGACCGCGCCTATAACCGCGGCCGCATCATTTGCGAGAAGCTGCGCGGCATCATTCCGCGCCAGATGTTCGAGGTGCCGATTCAGGCTTCCGTCGGAACCAAAGTCGTTGCCCGCGAGACGGTGAAGGCGATGCGCAAGAACGTTCTTGCGAAATGCTACGGCGGCGACATTTCACGGAAGCGGAAGCTGCTGGAGAAGCAGAAGGAAGGCAAGAAGCGCATGAAGCAGGTCGGCAGCGTCGAAGTGCCGCAGGAAGCGTTTATGGCGGTGCTCAAGATCGACGAGTAGACATTCAGGCAAATATCGCAGCTTATTCAGGGAAGCCTTCCGGCTTCCCTTTTCATTCTAAGGAGGACAGCTTGATGACTAACCATTCAGGCTTGCAAGGGAGCCGTCCGCCCGAGGCGGTATACATTCATATTCCTTTCTGCACGAACAAGTGCTTTTATTGCGATTTCAATTCTTATGTGCTGAAGGATCAGCCCGTAATGGACTATCTTCGCGCGCTGGAGCGGGAGATGGAACTCACCGTTCGCGACAATCCGCCGGGCGTCATCCAAAGCATATTTGTGGGCGGAGGCACGCCTACGGTGCTGAAACCGGATGAAATGGAGTATTTTCTGAAGACGGTGCGCACCTACTTCCCGAACTGGGCAGAGGATATCGAGTTCTCGATGGAGGCGAATCCCGGTACGACTGATCCGGACAAGCTGGCGGTTATGAAGGCGGGCGGCGTGAACCGCGTCAGCTTTGGAGTTCAGGCGTTCCAGAATGAGCTGCTAAGCGGGATCGGCCGCATACACAACACCGATGATGTTTACCGCAGCCTTGACAATGCCCGCGCAGCTGGGCTGTCCAACCTGTCCATCGACCTGATGTTCGGTCTGCCGAACCAGACGGTCGATATGCTGGCCGAAAGTATCAAGCGGGCGCTTGACCTAGGCCTGCCCCACTATTCCATCTACAGCCTCAAGGTTGAGGAGAACACGCTGTTCCATACACTTTTTAACAAGAACCAGCTTCCGCTTCCCGCCGAAGAGGACGAACTGGCCATGTACCTGCTGTTGATGTCTTCCATGGAAGAGGCGGGCTACAGGCAGTATGAAATCAGCAATTTCGCCAAGCCCGGAATGGAGAGCCGTCATAATATCACTTACTGGCGCAATCAGGATTACTACGGGCTCGGCGCCGGAGCGCACGGATATGCGCGGCGTATGCGGCATATGAATGTGAAGGGCGTGAGTCCGTACATCGAAGCGACAAAGACCGGCCTGCCCCGGCTGAATGCTTATCCTGTGTCGAAGGAAGAGGCCATGGAAGATTTCATGATGGTGGGACTGAGGATGCGGGAGGGAATCAACGATAAGGCTTTCCGGGAGCAGTTCGACCGGCAGCTGGAGGACGTGTTCGGCAAGCCGCTGCAAAAGATGCTGAACGCAGGCCTGCTTGAGCGGGAAGGCGGAAACTACCGGTTAAGCCGTCAGGGGATTTTGTTCGGAAATGATGTGTTCGGAGAATTTGTCGGAGCGTTGACAGAAGGTTAATTTTTAAAATAACTATTGAATCCTAATTCACTGTGTTGTATATTTATTCATAGTTATTGATGGAGGAGTGAAGCACAGTGCTAGCCAAGCCGAAACTGAAACCCGCAGAGCCGGAACCAACAACCGCTGCCATTTGCAGAAGCGCTACTTTGGAAGATGTCGAGCCGCTGTATTTAATGATAGAAGAGTATGCGCAGCGCGGGATCATGCTGCCCCGTTCCCGGAAGGTGCTGGAGAGGCAGATAGATCAGTTCGTCGTAGCGGAAATCAACGGTAGGGTTGTAGGCTGCGGTTCATTGTGCCGTCTTGGTAACGATCTTGTCGAGGTTCGCTCGCTCGGCCTGCGCGATGAGTGCAAGGGCCAAGGCATCGGTTCCATGATCGTGGAGGAACTGACCAAGGAAGCGAGACGCCAAAAGATTCCGAAGATTATGGCTCTTACCTATGCCGTCAACTTCTTCTTGAAGAACGGATTTCAGGTCGTTAACAAGGAGATTTTCCCCGAAAAGGTATGGACCGACTGCGTCAACTGCTCCAAGCAACATGCCTGCGACGAAATCGCCGTTCTCAAAATGCTGAACTAATCTAATTGCTTTCATAAACCGACCACTCGCCTGCC
Source organism: Paenibacillus rhizophilus (assembly GCF_003854965.1). Lineage (GTDB taxonomy): Bacteria > Bacillota > Bacilli > Paenibacillales > Paenibacillaceae > Paenibacillus_AQ > Paenibacillus_AQ rhizophilus. The sequence continues at coordinate 232,047 of NZ_RQPI01000005.1, read as the reverse complement.
GGATGCTTGTCCAACCCGGCGGGGAGTGGTTGTTTGACTTTTTGGGTTTTGAACCATGAATGTGACCGCGGGGCAGCATATCCGTACACAAAATGGCCTGCTCTGCATTGCCGACTGACTTGACAATGTTAAGTTCGGTTTGGTATTTTTGTATTAGTGATTAGCACTCTATGTAGATGAGTGCTAACGAACGAATTCCACAGGCGGACAGGAGGGGATGACATGTTAACCGAACGCCAGAGAATGATATTGAATGCCATTGTGGATGACTATATCCGTTCGGCCGAGCCGGTAGGATCGCGCAGCATATCCAAACGGGGAGATGTCAAATACAGTCCCGCGACGATACGCAATGAAATGGCCGACCTGGAGGACCTGGGATTCTTGGAGCAGCCGCATACGTCGGCAGGCCGGATTCCGTCCCATAAAGGCTACCGTTACTATGTGGATCATCTTGTGCCGTGGAATTCAGAAGGATCGACCGAAACGGAAACGATCCGCGCTTTTTTCGCCGAGAAGCTGAATGCGATGGAGCAGTTGATTCAACATGCGGCCATGATTTTATCGACGATGACGAATTATACTTCCATCCTTTTGGGACCGGAGGTTTTTCATACTTCACTGCGCCATTTTCAGCTGCTGCCGTTGGATGATCGAACCGCCGTGGCGATTATCGTCACCAGCACCGGACAGGTTGAGAACCGGAAAGTCAGCATTCCGCCGGAGATTTCGGTCTCGGAAATGGAGAAGGTTGTCAATCTGCTCAACAGCAAGCTGGTCAATGTGCCGCTATACAAATTGAAGACCAGACTCTATTCCGAACTCGGACAGGAAATGCAGCGTCATATTTCCCATTATGAGGAACTGATGCATGTGCTTGATGCGGCGCTCGAAAGTGACCCGGAACAGCGCATTTATCTCAGCGGCGCGACGAACATGCTGACCCAGCCGGAATTCCGGGATGTCGACAAGGTCAAGGATATCCTTGATCTGCTTGAAGAGACGCCCACCCTGCTCAAAATGCTGGCGCCGGCCGCCGGCGGAACGGGCATTCAGGTGCGCATCGGCACCGAGAATAAGCATGAAGCTTTTTCGGACTGCAGCTTGATTACAGCAACTTATGCGGTTGACGGTGAAGCGCTGGGAAGCATAGGCATATTGGGGCCGACCCGAATGGAATATGCGAAAGTGATGGGCATTCTGGGCGTTTTGTCCCGGGATTTGACAGCGCTGCTGGGTCACTGGTATAAGTGAGTTTAGTGCAAAACGATTACCGTGATAATCTTAAGGAGGTGAACATACTTGAAAGAGGAACAGGTTCAAGAATCAGGTGTGACCGAAGATAACGCCATCAACGAGGAGAGCGCGGCCGATCAGGCCGAAGCCGTCTCGGATAACCATAGCGAAGAGGCCGATGAAGCCGTACAGGCGACTTCCGGCGACAGCGATGAAATCAAGCGTCTGCAGGAGCTTGCGGACGATTATCAAGGTCGTGTGCTGCGGGTGCAGGCCGACTATGACAATTTCCGCCGCCGCACCTTGAAGGAGAAAGAGGAACTGGCTCAGTACGCCACCTCCAAGCTGGTTACGGAATTGCTGCCGGTGCTGGACAATTTCGAACGCGCGCTGGCTACGGCGCCGGCCGGATCGGACAGCGATGCTTTCGCCAAAGGCGTAAATATGATTTTTCGCCAGTTGGATGGGGTATTGAAGTCTGAGGGACTTACACCAATGGAATCGGTGGGACAGCCGTTCAACCCGGAATTCCATCAGGCCATCATGCAGGTGGAGAGCGACGAGTACGAAGAGGGCATTGTTACGGAGGAAGTCCAGAAGGGCTATCTTCTGAAAAACAAGGTGCTTCGTCCCGCTATGGTTAAAGTCAGCATGTAGTCTTGGATATAGACGCATGGATCGCCGGAACTGTATTCCGGCGATATTGCCGTGCGCCTGTCCGAACTCCGGACGCATAATGCGGCGGCTTCTCAGCCGGGGCACATCAGTCACGGGCAGTATCTCAATCGTAAAACTTAAGCGAAAGCTTACGAAGCGAGTTTTACTTGAAGCTTATTCTTGATTGAATCACATTCGTAAAACTTTTAAGGAGGCAAATTACTGTGAGTAAAGTTATCGGTATCGACCTTGGAACCACGAACTCATGCGTGGCCGTAATGGAAGGCGGCGAGGCCGTCGTCATCCCCAACCCGGAAGGCGCGCGCACTACCCCTTCGGTTGTAGGCTTTAAGAAAGACGGGGAGCGCATTGTCGGCGAAACGGCGAAGCGCCAAGCGATCACGAACCCGGACCGCACGATCATTTCGATCAAACGCCATATGGGGACGAACCATAAAGAAACCATCGACGGCAAAGAGTATTCGCCGCAGGAAATTTCCGCAATGATTCTGCAAAAGCTGAAATCCGACGCTGAAGCTTACCTCGGCCAGTCGGTTACGCAGGCGGTTATTACCGTTCCGGCCTATTTCAACGACGGTCAGCGCCAGGCGACCAAGGATGCAGGAAAAATTGCCGGTCTTGACGTTCTGCGTATCGTGAACGAGCCTACGGCGGCAGCCCTGGCGTACGGTATGGAAAAATCCGAAGACCATACGATCCTCGTCTATGACCTTGGCGGCGGCACGTTCGACGTTTCCATCCTGGAACTGGGCGACGGCTTCTTCGAAGTTAAGGCGACGAGCGGTGACAACCGCCTCGGCGGCGACGACTTTGACCAAAAAGTCATCGACTATCTCGTAGCCGAGTTCAAAAAAGAACAGGGCATCGACCTGAGCAAGGACAAGGCGGCTGTTCAACGTTTGAAGGACGCAGCCGAAAAAGCGAAGAAAGAGCTGTCCGGCGTACTGACCACTACGGTCTCCCTGCCGTTCATCACCGTTGTAGACGGCGTACCGCAGCATTTGGAGGTCAACCTGACCCGCGCTAAATTCGACGAGCTGACATCCGATCTCGTTGAACGCACGCTCGGACCTACACGCCAGGCTCTGAACGACGCCGGCATGACTCCAGCTGATCTGGACAAAATCGTTCTTGTCGGCGGTTCCACCCGGATTCCGGCCGTACAGGAAGCCATCAAGAAGCTGACCGGCAAAGAGCCGCATAAAGGCGTTAACCCGGACGAAGTCGTTGCTCTTGGCGCAGCGGTTCAAGCGGGCGTATTGACCGGCGACGTAAAAGACGTGGTTCTGCTGGACGTAACCCCGCTGTCCCTGGGTATTGAAACCGCAGGCGGCGTATTCACGAAGATGATCGACCGCAACACGACAATCCCAACCAGCAAATCGCAAATCTTCTCGACCTTTGCCGACAGCCAGCCGAGCGTTGAAATTCATGTTCTGCAAGGTGAACGCCAAATGGCGAACGGCAACAAAACGCTGGGACGCTTCATGCTGAGCGAGATTCCGCCGGCACCGCGCGGCGTGCCGCAAATCGAAGTTACCTTCGACATCGACGCCAACGGCATCGTGAACGTGTCGGCAACGGATAAAGGCACGAACAAGAGCCAGAAGATTACCATTACATCCTCCGGCGGCCTGAGCGAATCCGATATCGAGCAAATGATGAAGGACGCGGAGCTTCACGCCGAAGAGGACCGCATCCGCAAGGAACTGGTAGAAGCGAAAAACAATGCCGACCAGCTTGTCTATTCTACGGATAAGGTCATCAAGGACCTTGGCGATAAAGTGGACGCATCCGAGATTGAAAAGGCGAACCAGGCCAAGGACAAAGTAAAGTCCGCGCTGGAAACCGACAATTTGGAAGAGATCAAGGCGGCTACCGACGAGCTGAACGAAGTTGTGCAGCAGCTGTCCGTGAAGCTGTATGAGCAAGCGGCGCAAGCTCAACAAGGCGCTGAAGGCGCGGCTGACGCAGGCGAAGGCGCAAAGAGAGATAACGTGGTCGACGCGGATTACGAAGTGGTTGACGACGAGAAGAATCAAGGATAAAGTTAAACGATAGCTCAAAGTCAGGGGAAGGTCAAAACCGGGGCATCCCGAGTTTTGGCTTTCCTTTTAATATGTATAAGGGAAATAGGGATACGTTCCTGTACGGAGGTGAAGGCATTGGCAGATAAACGCGATTATTACGAGGTGCTTGGCGTAAGCAAGAACGCTGCGGAAGACGAGGTAAAAAAAGCGTACCGCAAGCTTGCCCGTCAGTATCATCCGGATGTGAACAAGGCCAGCGACGCCGAGGCCAAATTCAAGGAAGTTAAAGAAGCGTACGACGTTCTGAGTGACCCTCAGGCTCGGGCGCGGTATGACCAGTACGGCCATATTGATCCGAACCAGGGAATGGGCGGCGGCTTTGGCGGCGGCGATTTCGGAGGCGGCCTGGGCGACATCTTTGATATGTTCTTTGGTGGCGGAGGACGACGCGATCCGAACGCTCCCCAGCGCGGGAATGATTTGCAGTATACGATGACCATTGAATTCAAGGAAGCGGTGTTCGGCAAAGAAACCGACATCACGATTCCGCGGACGGAAACCTGCGATACCTGCTTTGGCTCCGGCGCAAAGCCCGGCACGAAGCCGCATACCTGCTCCGTCTGCCATGGCAGCGGGCAGCAGGAGGTTGTGCAGAACACGCCGCTTGGCCGGATGGTCAACCGCAGACCGTGCTCGAATTGCGGAGGCACGGGCAAGATTATCAAGGAGAAATGTCCGACCTGCTCCGGCAATGGCCGTGTGAAGAAGCAGCGCAAAATCCATGTCCGGATTCCGGCGGGCGTGGACGACGGCGCGCAGCTGCGCATGAGCGGCGAAGGCGAAGGCGGCCTTCGCGGCGGTCCTGCGGGCGATCTATATATTGTCATCCGTGTCAAGTCGCATGATTTCTTCGTTCGTGAGAACGACGACATCCTGTGCGAGGTCCCGCTGACCTTCGCCCAGGCGGCGCTTGGAGATGAGATCGAGATCCCGACCCTGACCGAGAAGGTCAAGCTCAAAATCCCCGCCGGCACCCAGACCGGGACGTTCTTCCGACTTAAGGGCAAAGGCGTTCCCCGGCTGCGGGGTAATGGTATCGGTGACCAGCATGTCAGAGTCATCGTGGTGACGCCAAGCAAGCTGAGTGAAGAACAGAAAGAACTGCTTCGCCAGTTCTCTTCCTTCGACGGCGAGAATACGCATGAACAGGGGCAGTCATTTTTTGACCGCATGAAACGCGCATTCCGCGGAGATTAGTTCAAGCTGAGTCAGCCCGTATTTGATCCATGTTGTTACAAACGGCAGTCCCTCCTTTACCGGAGCGGCTGCCGTTTGTTGTATATTGGAGTGTAAGTGCGCGGCGAATGCCGGCAAAATGCAGCAAGGAGCCGAAGGATGAAGACCATAATGCCTGAGACGGAAAAAAGCTGTTATTGAAGTATTAGAATGATCATTCCCCAATGCGGATGGCGCGGTTGCACGCGATGTCCGTTTTTTGCACAGAGGGCGGCGAACAGGATAAATTAATGCATACCTGCACACTCTAAGCCTGAAATCCCGGCGGGCAGTTATCCGCATTCGAAGAGGAGCGTGCGAAAGGTTTATGTCTGAAAAAAGTATACTCGCTTATTTCAAAAGTCCGGAGGAAGCGGAGGGCGTCTCACGCAAGCTGCAGTCGCTGCGGGTTGTCGATTTATCCATCGACCGTTTCAGCCGTTACGGCGGAGGCTTCACCTCCCATGCCGATCCGGCCAGCGGCTTAATTTCAAGCCTGGGAACGGCTGCTGCCGGATATCCCGACGCCGGCGTTATGGCCGCCGCCGATCCGAGTGCGAGCGGAATGAGCCATGGAGGGTCGGGAGGGCCGACGGGACGGGATATTCTGCTGACCGTCGTGGTTGATGAGGCCTCCTTCCATCAGGCTCTGTCCATCATCGAGGAAGCCGGCGGCATGATCTGATTGTCTCTGCCAGAAAATGGTTCTATATGAATAAGAAAAGGGGATGTTGTGCGGAATGGTCAGAAATTCAAAAGTGCTGTCCAAGAACGAGAAGATGAAGAAGCTGTTCGAAGCCAAGAATGAAGACGTGGAATTTTCCGCGGTGGAAGCGGACCGGGACGACATAGAGGCTTTGGACCGGGCGCAGGCAGCGGACCGCAGACAGCTTCACGAGATTATTGAAGAAGAGGAATAGAAGATATTTTAGCCGCGTTGTATGAATTAAATAACGGATTGTCCCTGGTTGCCCAGCCCTCGGTATAGGCTCTGATCCAGGGACTTTTTGAATTTTGGCGGATCCGCCTGGCAGGGTTCCGCCTCCCGGCGTCGAATTGAGAATGTTTGGGAGGGATACATAAAATGACACTCATTTTAGGCTATCAATTTGAGGAGTATTCAATACCGCTGTCTTTTGCGAACCGCTATTTTATTCTTGAATCGGCCCCGGATGGTCTCAAGGTCAGCGTTCTGCTCGACCTGGAGGAAGCGCCGGTATTCGATATTTTGAAGAATGAACCCGTCGGCAGTCCGCATTCGAATATCGTTAATTCGGTTCCCGGCGTGTTTGCGGTTAAAGACAATACCGGGCGGCCTGTCTATCAGCTGCAAATCGGCGCCGAGGCCAGAGCCGCGTTGACGCTGGAGGATGGAAGCGAGCTGGAAGTTCGCTTTTCCGGGGATAAAATTCAGGCCGGCAAGCTGGAAGCGGACAACACCAAGTTCGGCGGAGGAATTGGAGTTAAGGTCAGCCCGGAGGGGACGGTCGGGATTGGCAATTATTTGCCGTACCACCTGCTGAAATGGTTTGTATAAGAAATGAAAATATCTTGTTTGGGGACGGCCTGGAGCCGGCCCCTTTTTTTATGCTGCGTACCCTAAAAATGAACCTTTTTGCCTCGCCGATTGTTATATAGACGAAACCGACAGGAAAGGAGGGCCTTGTATTGGATGACCGTGAGCTGTTCGAGACTTACAACCGGGATGTGTACAGAACCTGCTATTATATGGTGCATAACGCGGCGGACGCCGAAGATTTATGCCAGGACGTCTTTATTGCCGCTTTCAGCAGCCGCCGGGAAGAGATCGGGAACCCAAAGGCATGGATTTTAAAAATCGCCGTCAATCATTGTCTGAACCATCTGAGCCGCAGACGCAAATTGAAGCTGAAGGTCGAGGACAACCGGCATCTTCTTGCCGGAGAGGCGAACAAGCCAGTGGACCGGATTGTGGAGGACCGGGAGACGGCGGGGGAATGGGCCGTTTATCTGGAATGTTTGCCTATCAAGATCAGGGCGGCCATCACCCTGAGGTATATGCATGATTTCAGTCTGTCCGACATTTCGAAAATGCTGTCCGTTCCGGTGGGAACGGCTAAATCGAGACTGCATAAAGGACTGAGGCTAATGAAGAAGATGCTTGAAAAGGAAGGACAGGCAGAAAAGGGGGGAAACTATGAAGAGGCTGGAAGACGAGCTCAGGCTTCGGTTAAATGACGATGAACAGGTGCCTTATCCCGACTTCGGTGCAATGTGGGAACGGATGGAGCAGCCGGATCAGGCCGGTCCGGAAAGGATGATGACCCATTCCGTTCCTTTCGTCCGAAAGCGGAAGATGAAGAGAATCGCGGTTGCCGCAACCCTCGGAGCGCTGCTTGCCGCCGCCCCCGTCTATGCCGCCATTCATTATGACTGGGACACTCTTCTGCGGTGGAACAGCGGCGTGCAGAGCGCCTTGGAGCAGAATCTTGGCCAGGAGCTGGGGCAGTCCATCACCCGGGACGGAGTTACGCTGACGCTCCACACGGCGGTTGTTGACGAGAACCAGACGGTTATTTTGTATAGTCTTGACATCGGCAAACACAACAAAGAAGAGCTTTGGAGCTTTGCCGGGGTCAGCCTGAAGGATAAAGAGGGGAAAGTCGTCGATCTGGAAAAAGGCTTCCAAGTGTGGGATGACAAGAGCGGCCGGTTTACGGGCTATTTGCAGACCGACTGGACGCCTTCCAGCGGTACGGCGGAGGTTGAATTGTCCGCGCACGGCCTGCAGGCGTACAGCCAACAGGAGAAGGGGCTTGAATTGGACACCGGTTCGCCGAAGCTCCAGGAAACCGCAATTAGCCAGGACGGACTGAAATCGGTAGCGGTGCAGGCTTTCGAGCAGGGCGAGGACAAAGTGCTGCTGGCTTCATCCGTCGTTTTCGACCGGCCTGAAACGAAAGACTGGGCTTATCCGCGCATTGCCGTATACCGGAACGGGGCCGAGGTCCGCAGTCTGTCCGGCGGAACGTTCGGGACTCCCGGAGAGCATGGGGAATACACGATGCAGCAATATTTTAACCGCAGCGATCTTACGGACGGGTCCGTGTCCTATAGGCTTCTCTACACGAAGCTGGAGCAATCGCTGGACGGCCCGTGGACCTTTGATCTTAAACTCAGCAAGAAGAAAATGAAGAGTGGTACGGTTATCCGGACGCTGAATACGCCGCTGGAAGAAAACTCCCAGTTGAAGAAAATGGTGATCACTCCCATGCAAATCCGTGTGGCGATAGAAAACTCCGGCAAGTTGGGGATCATGCCTTATCAAAAATATGAACTGCTGGTTGGAGGCAAAACTTTGGAAGGGAGACTATGGTCCAGCGAAGGCCGCAAGCCGCGAACCGAAACTTTCCGTTTTGATCGGCCTGCGGATCTGGTCATAACCCCGGACACGCCGATCGTTCTGGTCTGCAGGTACAAGGTTACGTCTCATAGCGGGGGCGATACTCCGGTCCTGCTGACCGGAATCGGTACGCAAAAGCAAACGCTGACTACGAATATCTCCGGGTATCCAGTGAAATGGACGTATTACAAGCAGAACGGGAACCTGTATGTTGAATCAGAGAGCGAAAGCCCCGTTTTCGGCGGTGTCAATCAAACGTACATCGGCACGGGGAAAAACCGGAAGATCGGCAAGCCGGTGACGGTGAACTTCATCGGTGACGGCAATAACAAAGCGATCGACATGTATAAGAATTTCGAGGGAACGGAAGCATCCGTCTATATGTTTTTTTACTCGACTGATGAACCGGAGAGGGAAGCAAGGGTTTCGCTGCAGCCTTGATGGAGAGGGATAGATAGGGTTGGTGAGGATCGCCGGATGCGGCAAAAGTGAAGAAGTGTTGCTTCAGTTTTTTTGGGAGCGGGCCTTGTGCCCCTCCCTTTTTTTCGTATACAGTTATTGAACGGATATATGGCCGTCTGCGTGAATGTGTAACGAGCGTTTAAGCGGGCGGCGAAAAGGAGAATGAGCCATGAATGTAACCCGATGCGGCTGGGTAAACAGCGATCCGCTGTATATAGCCTATCACGACGAAGAATGGGGAAAGCCGGTGTACGATGACCTTAAGCTGTTCGAACTGCTGATGCTGGAAGGGATGCAGGCGGGCTTGAGCTGGTACACGATTTTGAAAAAAAGAGAGAACTACCGCGAGGCCTTCGACGGATTCGATCCGGAGAAAATTATCCGGTATGACGACGCAAAAATCGAGGAGCTGATGAACAATGCGGGGATTATACGCAACCGTCTCAAAATCAAGGCCATCATGAATAATGCGCGTGTTTACGGCGAAATTTCCCGGGATGAGGGAAGCTTCGGCCGTTATTTGTGGAGCTTTGCCGGCGGCGCGCCGGTCGCTTACGACAGGGAGAGCCTTAAGGACGTTCCCGCATCGACGCCGCAGTCGGACGCCATGAGCAAAGCGCTGAAAAAGAAAGGCATGAAGTTCGTCGGCTCCACGATCTGCTATGCGTTTATGCAGGCTTCGGGAATGGTGGACGACCATGTGAGGGACTGTTTTTGCCGAAAGGAAGGCGCCCTCAAAAGCTAGCGCGGCCTTTGTCAAGCCGGCTCGTTCAGCCGCGGATTTAGCGCATGTGGGGGTTCGTGTTTGGCGCATGGCACGGCGGTAAGGTATAATAACTACGACTTCCGTTTGGAAAGTGCGGAAGCAAAACTTGTAGGAGGCACGGGACAGCAATGCTATGGCATGAAATGACGATACATACAACCGAAGAAGCGCAGGAGATGATATCCGCGCTGCTTCATGAAGCGGGAGCAGGCGGCGTTTCTATTGAAGAATCCGGCACGCTGAACAAGGCGCGCGACACGCGCTACGGCGAGCTTTACGACGAGCCGCTGAACGATATCCCCGAAGGGGAAGCGGTGATCAAGGGCTATTTCACGGAAGGATCGCCGATGGACGGCATTTGCGCGGAACTTACGCCCCGCATCGAGGAGCTGCGGGAATTCGGCATCGATCCCGGGAAGGCCGAGATTAGCTGGAAGACGGTTGACGAGGAGGACTGGGCACATGCCTGGAAGCAGTATTTCAAGCCGCTTCGGGTAAGTGAGCGGCTGACGATCAAGCCGGTGTGGGAAGAGTACGATCCCGCAAGTCCGGAGGAGAAAATCATCGAGCTGGACCCCGGCATGGCCTTCGGCACCGGCACCCATCCGACAACCGCCCTCTGTCTGCGGGCGCTGGAGAAAGCGATCTCCGGCGGAGAAGAAGTGATCGACGTCGGCACGGGCTCGGGCATCCTGGCCGTCGGCGCGATGCTGCTGGGAGCGCGGTCCGTTCTTGCATTGGATCTAGACCCCGTGGCCGTTCAAAGCGCGGTGGAAAATGTGAATCTGAACGGTCTCTCGGACGTCATAACGGTAAAAGAGAGCGACCTACTGTCCCTGCTCGGCGGCGAAGGAGCGGCGGAGACGACTGCCGGGGCGATGTGGCCCTCGGCAAGACCGGCGCAGCGGCCGGACGGGGATGGCCCGGCCGACGAAGCAGCCGGAGAGGATGCGCCGATACGAAGCGGCGCGGACGGCGGAAGCCGCCGTGACGAAGACGCCGGCAAGGCCGCCGGTTCGGGTGCGACGCCGGGAGGACTCGGCGTGACGCTGCCGGTCAAGATTGTGGTTGCTAATATTTTGGCGGAGATTATTGTGCTGTTCACGGATGATGTGTACCGGGCGCTTCAGCCCGGCGGGATTTATATCACTTCCGGCATTTACAAGGATAAAGAAGAGCTGGTAGAGCGCGCTCTGCTGGCCTCCGGATTTGAAATCCTGGAAGTGACGAAGGAAGAAGACTGGGTGGCGTTTACAGCCGGAAAGAGGTAAAGATGGATTTTTTGCAAAGCATTATTCGTATGCCATTGGATCAGCTGCCGTTTTTATTGGTAACCATTCTGATTGCCTTTACAGTGCATGAGTTCAGCCACGCTTATTTCGCCAACCGGTTCGGCGATCCTACGGCCCGTCTGCTGGGCCGCATGACGCTGAATCCGGCGGTGCATTTCGATGTGTTCGGCATTATTCTCCTGTTGATTGCGGGCTTCGGCTGGGCGCGGCCGGTGCCGGTCAACCGCGACAATTTCAGCCGTCCGCGTCTGATGGGCATCATCGTGTCGGCGGCCGGACCGATCAGCAATCTGCTGATGGCGATCATCGGCTGTCTGATCTACGCGCTGCTGATTGCGACCGGCGTCTTCGACGCCATACCTTCGGGCAAGGGTCAGGAGGCGGGACAGCTGTTTTTCAGCGTGTTTACTTTCTGGAATTTCTTCCTGTTTTTGTTTAATTTGATTCCTCTGCCGCCGCTGGACGGCTACCGGATTGTCGAGGATCTCGCACCGCGTCCCCTTCGGGGAAGACTTCAGCGGATCGAGCAGTGGGCGATGTTTCTGTTTCTGCTGATTGTGTTTATTCCCGCGCTTCAGGCGTACACGATCACGCCTTTGAGCATGTGGGCTTATATTATGCGGTCGGATACTCTTAATTTTTTCTATCAGCTTTTTACTTAAATAAATCTGTAGGACTGTTCATCATGAAACAAACGTTGTATGATGGAATGTGTTTGAATAGAAACGGCGGCAGGGCCCGGCAGGCGAGGGACGCCGCCGTTTTCGCCTGAAATATAAGAATGTTTATGCTTTTTAATTCAGAACAGGATGTTGATAAGCATGCAGCGATATTTCGTATCCCCCGAGAACTTCGGGGAAGACAGTGTAACCATTGGCGGTGAAGATGCCCGTCATATCGCCAGGGTGATGCGAGGCAAGGCCGGGGACAAGCTGATTGTAAGCGACGGCGTGTCCCGCGAGGCTCTGGCCGAAATTGCGTCGATCGGCGAAGGAATCGTCACCGTCTCCATTATAGAGAACATGCCGATGACGCAGGAGGCCCGTGTCAAAATTACGGTGGCCCAGAGTCTGCCTAAGGGCGACAAGATGGAAATCGTCATTCAAAAATGCACCGAGATCGGGGCGGCCTCATTCCAGCCGTTTCTATCGGAGCGTACTATTGTTCAGTACGATGAGCGCAAGGAGAGCAAGCGGCTGGACCGCTGGCGTAAGATCGCCAAGGAAGCCGCGGAGCAGGCCCACCGGAACATTGTGCCGGAAGTCGCCGCGCCGCAGACATGGAAGCAGCTGCTGAAATCGGTCGATCGCTATGATGCGGTCTATTTCTGCTATGAGAAGGAAGAAGGTCTCCAGCTGCGCTCCGCGGTTGCGCCGTGGGCGGCGCAGCTCGGAGACGCAAGTAAAGCCTCCGTATTGGTTATTGTCGGACCCGAGGGAGGCTTCAGCGAGGGTGAGTGCGGGGAGGCCGAAGCGGCGGGCGCGGTGTCTGTCGGCCTGGGCAAGCGCATTCTGCGCTGCGAGACGGCCGGAATGGTGGCCGCCGCCTGCATTTTATATGAAACCGGAGAAATGGGGGAAGCTTGAAAAATGCCATCCGTTGCTTTTTATACTTTAGGTTGTAAAGTCAACTTTTACGATACCGAAGCCATCTGGCAGCTGTTCAAACAGGAAGGCTACGAGCAGGTGGATTTCGAGGGACAGGCCGATGTTTACGTCATAAATACATGCACAGTCACCAATACGGGAGATAAAAAAAGCCGGCAAATGATCCGCCGCGCCGTCCGGCGCAATCCGGAAGCGATTGTGGCCGTTACCGGCTGCTACGCGCAGACTTCTCCGGGCGAGATTCTTGATATCCCCGGCGTCGATTTGGTCATCGGCAACCAGGACCGCGATCAGATCATCCGGCATGTGAACGGCATCCGCGAGTCGCGGCAGCCAGTCAACGCCGTACGCAACATAATGAAGACGCGGGAGTTCGAGGAGCTGGACGTGCCGGGCTTTGCTGAACGGACGAGAGCTTTTCTCAAAATTCAGGACGGCTGCAACAACTTCTGCACCTTCTGCATCATTCCGTGGTCCCGGGGGCTGTCCCGCAGCCGTGATCCGAAGAGTATTATAAAACAGGCGCATCAGCTGGTGGAGGCCGGGTACAAGGAATTTGTGCTGACCGGCATTCATACCGGCGGCTACGGCGACGATCTTGACAATTACCGCCTCGCCGACCTGCTCTGGGAGCTGGACAAGGTGGACGGAATGGAGCGCGTGCGCATCAGCTCGATTGAAGCGAGCCAGATCGACGAGAAGCTGCTGGACGTTCTGAACCGTTCGTCGAAAATGTGCCGTCATCTGCATATTCCGCTGCAGGCCGGACACAACGAAGTGCTGAAACGGATGCGCCGGAAATATACGACCGAAGAATATTTTGCCAAAATGCAGCTGATCCGCCAGGCGATGCCCGACGTTGCCATCACCACCGACGTCATCGTGGGCTTCCCGGGAGAGACGGATGAGATGTTCCGCGCGGGTTACGACTTCATGAAGGCGGTCGATTATTCGGAAATGCATGTGTTCCCTTATTCGAAGCGTACAGGCACGCCCGCGGCCCGTATGGAGGATCAGGTTGACGAGGAGATTAAGAACGACCGCGTGCAGCAGCTGATCGACTTGTCCGAGGAGATGCAGCTGGCCTATGCCCGCAGATTCGTCGGACAGACGGTCGGCGTGATCACGGAGAGATCGGCGAAAGATGCGCCCGGCCGGGATATCCAGCACGGCTTCAGCGACAACTATCTGCAGGTGCTGTTTGAAGGCGGCGATGAGCTGCAAGGCCAGCTGTGCCGCGTTAAGCTGACAGAAGCCGGCGTGAACGAGTGCAGGGGCGAGCTGGTCGGCGTTGCCGGAGAAGCTTTGCGTTCGATTTAGCCGGGAAGCCGCCGACGGTAAAATAGATCCATACAAGGCGGCCTGCTTATTGCAGCCGCCTTTCCAGCCTTGACCATACAGGCAGATAACATAAGGGAAGCGCCAGCAGCGAGCAGGCGACGTTGAACAGGGTCTGCGCGTGCGCGATTTGAGCGGCGGGTCCCCCGCCGATCCACGCGGCGGTCTCCTGGAGCAGACCGGTCAGGGGCAGGAACAGAGCCGCGCCGCCGACATTGAGCGCAACATGCGACCATGCGACGAAGACGCCGGACGGGCTGCCGCCGATGGAAGCGATGACCGCGGTGACGCAGGTGCCAACATTGGCGCCCAGTACGATGGCGATGCCGAGCTCGGGAGGCAGCGCCCCGGAAGCGGCGACGCCCATAGCCATGCCGATGACGGCGCTGCTGCTGTGCAGAAGCGCCGTCAGGCAGGCCCCGGCGGCAAAGCCCCACAGGACGTTCTCCGCCGCCCGGCCCAGGAACCAGCCGAAGAGGCCGCTCTCCTGCAGCGCAGGGCCGATGGACTGCATGACGGAGATGCCCCACAGCACGAGCGCGAAACCGGCGATCGCCAGACTGGCGAACTGAAGAGGCAGGGCGAATTTGCGTCCTGCTTCCGCGAGACGCGAGTTATATGGCGGAAGCTCGCCAAGCGTAACGGCTGCGGCCCATATGGCGAGCGAGGCCGCCAGTAGCGGAGCGGCGAACCGGCCGATTTGCAGGCCGATGAGCTCCGTCGTCAGGCAGGTTCCGATATTGCTGCCGAGTATAATCCCAAGCGTCCGGGCGTAGGTCAGCAGGCCGGCGTTGACCATGCCGATCGACAGAACCGTTACGGCGGTGCTGCTTTGAAGAACGGCAGTGAGCAGGGTGCTGGAGGCCACGCCCATAAGGGGTGTGGCCGTCGCCTTATTCAGGAAGCCGGTAAGCAGCGGACCGGCCAGCTTGGAGAGCGCGGTCTCCATCAGCTTCATCCCGGCAAGGAAAATAACAATGCCGTATAATACAGGGAACAGCACTTCGCGAATCATGGCAGCGGTTCTCCTTTTTTTTAAAATACAAGAATTTATAAGTTTCACGCTTATCAAAGACCTTGTAATTCTACGAGAAACGATGCCGTCCTTAAAAGGACGGTGAAGCCGTTTCTTCTTGGCAGGTTGTACACCAATATATGAATGAAGCAACCGGGACATGACTGAGGTCAGGGTCCTATATTAAACAAACAACTGGGAGTTGAGGTTAGTGGCATCGGTTATTTTACAGCGCGGCCGCAAAAAAAGGCTGGAAGCGGGACATCCGTGGATTTTCGGCAACGAAGTGGAAACGGTGGAGGGAAATCCCGAAGAAGGAGGGCTGGTGGACGTCCTCAGCCATCAAAGAAAATATTTGGCAACCGGATATTACAATCCGGCATCGCAGATCCGGATCAGAGTCGTGTCGCACAAGCCGCTTGCGGCGATGGATACGGCCTTTTTCGCGGAGCGGTTTGCCCGCTGTCTGAATCACCGCGAGCGGTTTCTTGGCGGGGAGAACGCCTATAGGCTGGTGTATGGGGAGGCCGATTTTCTGCCGGGACTGATTGTCGACCGCTTCGGCGACGTGCTCGTCGTGCAGCTGCTGACGCTTGGAATGGACAAGCGCCGCGCCGAAATCGTCGAAGCGTTAGTGCAAGTTCTGGAGCCGAACGGCATCTACGAGCGCAGCGATGTCGGCGTGCGCGAGCTTGAGGGGCTGGAGCAGAAGACGGGGGTTCTGTACGGCGAATGCCCTCGTCATGTTACCGTGACCGAGAACGGACTAAAGCTGATTGTCGACATCGAGCAGGGCCAGAAGACGGGGTATTTCTTCGATCAGCGGGAGAACCGCGCGTCCATCGCTCCGCTGATGACAGGCTGGGGAGCGCGCAGCGGCATTACACTGCAGGAGGTTGCGGGTGAGGACGGTTTAAGACGGAAGGTTCCCGTCAACAAGAGCGGCAAAGAAGTCTCTTTTCCTTATTGGGACGGCGCCACCGTGCTCGAATGCTTCTCGCATACGGGCAGCTTTACGCTGAACGCCTGCAAATACGGAGCGAAAAAGGTCACCTGTCTCGACGTTTCCGCGCATGCGATTGAAAGCGCCAAGGCGAACGTGGAGCTGAACGGCTTCGGGGACCGGGTAGAGTTCGTCGTGGACGATGCTTTCCAGTATTTGCGCAGCCAGGTGAAAGGGCTGGAGGAACGGGCGGAACGCGCAGCCGCAAACGCTGTTGAAACTTCTCCGGAACAATCCGCAGCCAAAGCGGGAGGGAACAAATCCGCCTCAAAGACGGATACCTCCAAGCCGATGACAGCCGGAGGAGGACGTACCTGGGATGTCGTCATTCTTGATCCGCCTGCTTTTGCCAAGACAAAGAGCGCGGTTAAAGGGGCTTGCCGCGGTTACAAGGACATCAACCTGCACGGTATGAAGCTTGTGAATGAAGGCGGCTATCTGGTTACCGCAAGCTGTTCCTATCACATGCGTCCGGAGCTGTTTCTGCAGACGATCGCCGAAGCCGCCGAAGATGCAGGCAAGTTGCTGCGGCTGATCGAGTGGCGAGCAGCCGGCAAGGATCATCCGCAAATTCTGGGCGTGGACGAGGGGCATTACCTGAAGTTTGCCATTTTTGAGGTGACTTCCAAGTAAGCGCCACAGTATAGGCGTCAAGGGATTGAACGCGCCGTGATCGGTCGGTGTTTTCGTTCATCCTCTTTTTACAACGTCTAGTGAGCCAGCCTGTTGGGCGCATATCTTTGGTCATATATCTGCGAGAAACGAGCGCTGTCTTATAGGGACGGCGTTCGTTTCTTTTTGTGTGGGCTTTGTTTTCGCGCTAAGTATTGGAAGAACTGCAAACGTATGTTCCGATTCATTTTCGTATGATATAATGATAGAACGAATGACAGCCTCTGTTCGCTTCGAAGCGGCAGACTCTGCTGTCAGAACGCCCGAATTGCAGTTTTTTTGCGGAAGGAGTTTATGAAGCATGTCGGTAACGTTTCTGATCGGCCGCTCGGGAAGCGGTAAGACCACGAAAATATGGAATGCGATCTGTTCCGCTCTGCGCGAAGACCCGCTCGGCCCTCCGATTATTCAGCTGGTTCCGGAGCAGGGGTCCTTTAGCGCCGAGCAAGGTCTCCTGAGTGCCTGCGACGCTCGGGGAAGCCTGCGGGCGCAGACGCTGAGCTTTCCGCGCCTCTCCTACCGGGTGAAACAGGAAACCGGCGGCCAGGGTGGTGTTCCGATCGGCGATGAAGGCAAGAAGATGCTTCTTTACAAGATTTTGAGCCGGCGCAAGGAAGAGCTGAAGCTGTTCGGAGCTTCGTCGGACCGTCCGGGATTTGTGGACCGGTTGAGCCGGCTGCATTCCGAACTGAAGCGCTGCTGTCTCGGCGCATCCGATCTGGAGGAGCAGATGTCCCGGCTGCGGGAGTCTGCGGGCGGAAGTCCGATCCTTACCGGTAAGCTTGAGGATTTGCAGCTTGTATTCGACGATCTGGAGAAGGAAATGTCCAAGCTGTATATGGACGAAGAAGACCGGCTGGCCGAACTTGCGGAGTTGATTCCTTCCTCCTCTTTTGTTAGGGGCTCGTCCATTTTCGTAGACGGCTTCCGGGGGTTTACGGCCCGCGAGTTTATGGTGCTGCGCCAATTGATGCTGCATGCCGCCGATATAACGATCGCGCTGACGCTCGACCGGCCTTTTCTAGGCGTAAACCGGCCCCATGAGCTGGATCTGTTCCATCCTTCGGCCTCCGCTTACATCAAGCTGAGAGGAATGGCGGAAGAACTCGGCGGGGATGTCAGGGACGAAGTGCTGGCGCCTGCGGCGCTGCCGCGCTTTGCAGAGGCTCCCGCTTTGGCGCATCTGGAGCGGGGCTTTGACCGCAGGCTGGTGTACCGGGGACCGGAGTCCGTGGAGGGGGCAATTACGATCCGGGCGGGCGTGAACAAACGGGCGGAGATTGAAGGCGCGCTGCGAGAGATGATGAGGCTGGCGCGCGAAGAAGGAGCGAAGTACGGCGAAATGGCCGTGTTCGTCCGCAAGCTGGAGGATTACGATTACCTCGTGCCTGCGCTTTTCCGTGATTACAGCGTACCGTTCTTCCTGGACCGCAAGGCAGGCGAGCTGCATCATCCGCTGGTGGAGTTTATCCGTTCGTCGCTGGACATCGTCCGCCGCCGCTGGCGGTATGAGGATGTGTTCCGGTGCATAAAGACGGATTTTCTGCTTCCGCCGGACGGCAGCTTGACCAGGGACGATATGGATACCCTGGAAAACTACGTTCTTGCCTGCGGCATTCAAGGCTACCGCTGGACCGACAAGAATTACAAATGGAAGGCGATCCCGAGCCTGTCGCTGGAAGGCGGAGGAAAGACTGACGACAGACTGGTGCCGCTGATGGAAGCATGCCGGGAGGCGGTGACCGGGCCGCTGAAAGCTTTTGAACAGCGAATCAAGAAGAGCCGCAGCGGCGAGGACTTATGCAGAGCGGTATTCGAACTGCTGGAAGACACCGCCGCAGCCCGGAAGCTGGAATACATGGGCGCAGCGGCATTGGAAGAAGGAAGAACGCAGGACGCCCGGGAGCACCGGCAGCTGTGGCGAGCCGTCCTCGATCTGTTGGATCAGATTGTGGAGATGATGGGCGAAGAGGCATTAAGCTTCGACATGTTCGCCGGCATTTTGGAAACGGGACTTGCCGAACTGCGGATGGGGCTTGTTCCTCCTTCGCTCGATCAGGTGCTTGTCGGGACGATGGACCGGACCCGGACGTCGGGAGTCAAATATGCCTTTTTGCTCGGCTTCAATGAAGGTGTCGTACCGGCTCAGTTCCAGGAGGACGGGGTGCTGTCCGAGTCGGAGCGGTCCCTTCTGGAAGGCGCGGGCATGGAACTGGCCCCGGGTGCTTCGCGAAAATTGCTGGACGAGCGCTTCCTGATCTACAACTCGCTGACGGCGGCTTCCCGCAAGCTGTGGATCAGCTATGCGTGTACGGACGATGAGGGCAAGTCGCTGCTTCCGTCGGAGGTCATCCGCCATTTACGCCGGATGTATCCGGCGGTTGCCGAGCATCCTCTGCAGAGCCTTCCGGCATCGGCTCCGCCCGAGGAGCACCATGACTTCATCGGCCATCCGGAGCAGAGCCTGCGCATGCTGATCGTACAGCTGCGCCAATGGAAGCAGGGACAGGATATCCCGCAAATCTGGTGGGAGGTCTACAACTGGTTTGCGGAGAGCGAGGAATGGCGCCCGCGCATGCAGACGTTGATAAGCTCGCTGTTTTACCGCAATCCCGGAGTTCCCCTCAGGCGGGAAACGAGTCTGCGGTTATATGGCGGCTCTACACTGCGTGGAAGCGTCTCGCGCATGGAGAAATTCGTCTCCTGTCCGTTCTCTCATTTCGCCTCCTACGGCTTGCGTCTCAAGGAGCGCCAGCTATATAAGCTTCAGGCTCCCGATATCGGGCAGCTGTTTCACGCCGCGTTGAGCACCATGGCGACAAAGCTGCGGGACGAGGGACGAAGCTGGGGCGCTATGACCCCCGAGGAATGCCGGAATGAAGCCGGAAAGACGGTGGATATGCTGTCTCCGATGCTTCAGGGAGAGATTTTGATGAGTTCCAAGCGTTACGGCTATATTTCGCGCAAGCTTAAGAATATTGTCGGGCGGGCTTCCGTTATTCTCGGGGAGCATGCGCGCCGGGGCAGCTTCGACACCGCTTTTCTAGAGCTGGATTTCGGTCCGGGCAAGTCGCTGCCGCCCCTGCGCATCCAGCTGCCGAACGGCTGCCTGATGGAAGTTGTAGGAAGGATCGACCGCGTCGATACCGCGGAGGGCGAGAACGGGATATTGCTCCGGGTCATCGATTATAAATCAAGCCGCAAGGACCTTAAGCTGCATGAAGTGTACTACGGGTTGTCGCTGCAGATGCTGACCTACCTGGACGTGCTGCTGACCTATGCCGAGGAGTGGCTTGGAGAGCCCGCATTCCCGGCGGGAACACTGTATTTTCACGTCCATGATCCGCTGCTATCGTCGCCTAACGGCATGAACCGGGAGCAGGCGCAGCAGGAGCTGCTGAAGCGGTTCAAGATGAAGGGTCTGCTCATGGCGGACCGAGAGGTCGTCTCACTCATGGATACGAGTCTGGACAAGGGGCATTCCAGCATCGTGCCGGTTGCATTGAAGAGCGACGGCAGCTTCTACAGCAGCGCCTCCGTTGCCACGCCCGAGCAGTGGGACCGCCTGCTGTCTTCAGTAAGAGGGACGATCACGGAGATCGGAACCCGTATTACGGAAGGGGACGTGGCTATCACGCCTTACAGGATTCAGCAGGAGACTGCGTGCACGTTCTGTTCGTACAGGGCGGTGTGCCAGTTCGACGAGGCCGTGGAGGGCAACGGATACAAGCATTTGGGCAAGCCGGGCAAAGACGCAATCTGGGAGATGCTGTCCCGCAAAGACGAAGGAGGAAACAGACCGTGATCATGCCGGCAAAACCGGAAGGAAGCATATGGAGCGACGATCAATGGCGGGCCATCGCGGAGAGCGGGGACGACATTCTTGTGGCGGCTGCGGCCGGCTCCGGCAAGACCGCTGTGCTCGTCGAGCGGATCATCCGCAAAATCGGCGACGAAAGCAGCGGCTTCAGAGTGGACCGGCTGCTGGTGGCGACTTTTACCAAAGCGGCCGCGTCCGAGATGCGGCAGCGCATCCGTGAGGCGCTGGACCGTAAGCTGGAGCAAGATCCGGACAACGCCCATTTGCGGCGCCAGCTGGCGCTGCTTGGCAGAGCCTCGATCACGACGCTGCACTCCTTCTGCCTTGAGGTCATCCGGCGCTATTATCAACTGATTCCGCTGGACCCCGGTTTCCGCATTCTGAATGAACATGAAGCGGAGATCATGCGCCAGGAAATCCTTGAGGAGCTGTTCGAGGAAAAATATGAAGAGGCCGGCGAAGACGGCGTGTTCGTGCAATTGGCGGACTGGTTCAGCGGGGAGCGCACCGATGACGCCGTGCATGCGCTCGTTCAGCGGCTGCATGATTTTGCGCGAAGCCATCCGTGGCCGGAGGAGTGGCTGCGAGAAACGGCTGCGGGCTTCTCGCTGCCGGATACCGAAGCCTTGTCCCGCACCCCCTGGGTGCGGAGCATACTCGAGGAGGCGGGGCTGGCGCTGTCTGCCGCAGCCAGCCAACTGGAGCGGGGACGGCAAATCGCCCTTCAGCCCGGCGGACCCACGCCATACGCCGATAATCTGGCGGCGGATTTGGATATGGTTGAAGGGCTGCGGCAGGCCGTGGAAGAGAGGCCTTGGGCCGAGCTCTACGACCTGTTCAGCGGCGCCTCATTTGGAAAGCTGAAGCCGTGCAAGAAAGACGCGACCGATCCCGCTCTGCAGGAGACCGTCAAGGGTCTGCGGGACGAAGTCAAGAAGATCATCGGCGAGCTGCAGAACTCGCTGTTCGGACGTCCGGCGGACGCGTTCCTCCGGGAGCTGCATGAAGCGGCTCCGCTGATGACGGAACTGGCGGAAACGGTGATCCTGTTCGGTGAGCGTTACCGTGCGGAGAAAGCGGGCAAAGGGCTGGTCGATTTCAGTGACCTGGAGCATTACTGCCTGGCAATTCTGCGCCACACTGATTCGGCGGCGGGCTATTCCATGCCTTCGGATGCCGCACTGGAGTACCGGGCACAGTTCGACGAGGTGCTGCTTGACGAATATCAGGATACGAACAGTGTCCAAGAAGAAATTGTGCGGCTGATTTCGAGAGAAGATCCGGGCAACCGGTTCATGGTAGGCGATATGAAGCAGAGCATTTACCGCTTTCGCCTCGCGGAGCCGGGATTGTTCCTGGACAAGTACCGCAGCTATGGCAAGAGCGGATTCAAAGAGGAACACAAGCGGGAAAGTCTGGGAACGGACGAATCTGGCAGCACAGCGGTAAGCGAGGCTGAAACCGGAGAGAAAAAAGGAATTGTCATCGATCTGTCGCGAAATTTTCGCAGCCGGATGGAGGTCGTTAACGCCGTCAATATGCTGTTCCGCCAGATTATGAACGAAACGGTGGCCGAAATCGCCTACGATGAGCGGGCGGAGCTTGTATACGGCGCTAACTTTCCCGGCGCGGCAGACAAGGGGCCGGATACGTATTTTGCTCCGGAACTGCTGCTGATCGACCGGGGCAGCTCCAAAGGCCTGCCGGAGGAAAGGGCCGAAGACGGGGAAGCGGAGACGGCTGAAAGCGAATTGATCGAAAGCGAAACGGCTCAGCTGGAAGCCCGCGCCATCGCCCGGCGGATTATCCGTATGACGGGCATGGATGGCGGCGAGCCGCTGCAGATTTATGACAAGGGACTTGGAACGATGCGCCCGGTTGCTTACGGCGACATTGTGATTTTGCTCCGTTCCGCAAGCCTGTGGGCGCCGCTGATGATGGAAGAGCTAAGGCTGGAGGGCATTCCGGCCTATGGCGACCAGAATAGGGGCTATTTTCAGGCGACCGAAGTCGAGGTCATTCTCTCCCTGCTGAAAGTCGTCGACAATCCTCAGCAGGACATCCCGCTGGCCGGAACGCTGCGCTCGCCTGTCGTCGGTCTGACCGAAGAAGAATTGGCGAAGGTGCGCCTGTGCGGCGTAGGCTCGTTTTATGACGCGGTAATCGCGGCGGTCTCGGGAGGCCTAACGGCGGGCGGCGCGGGAAGCGCAGGGCAGGAAGCTGCTCATGCTGCCGTGAAGGCAGACGAGATTACGGCCGGCTTCGGGAGCGTAATCGGAAACGAAGTCGGCGGAGCATTCGACGTTCGGGGCGGCGCCGAAAACGCGGCGGAGACGGCGGCTGCCGGTGAGATGGTAAACGCTGAGCTGACGGTGTCCGGTGAGTCGGAAACCGCCGGTCCATCCATTTCCGTCAGTCTCCGAAATAAGCTGAACCGGTTTCTCGAACAGCTCGAGGGCTGGCGCGACGAGGCGCGCCAAGGCGACGTAAGCGGCCTGATCTGGCGCATTTACCGAGAGAGCGGATATCTGGAATGGATCGGCGGGCTACCCGGGGGCGCCCAGCGTCAGAGCAATCTTAAAGCGCTATACGACCGGGCGGTTCAATTCGAGAACGATACCTCGGCCCGCGGCTTGTTCCGGTTCCTGGTGTTCATATCCCGGCTCCGGGAGAACGGCGGAGATTTGGGCGCGGCCGGCGGAAGCGGCGAACAGGGCGAAGGCGTCCGGATCATGACGATCCATAAGAGCAAAGGTCTTGAGTTTCCGGTCGTTTTTCTTGCCGGAATGTCCAAGGGCTTCAACCGGCAGGATCTTTATGCGCCGTTTCTGATGCACAAGGAGCTCGGCTTCGGCCCGCGCTTTCTGGAACGGGAGACCCGGGTCAGCTATCCGACGCTGCCCTATCTCGCCATCGGCCGCCGTTCGCGGCTGGAGCTGTTGGCGGAGGAAATGCGGGTGCTGTATGTGGGGCTTACACGCCCGCGCGACAAGATGATTCTCGTCGGAACCGTCCGGGATCTTGCGGGCAAAGCGGCGAACTGGATGTCGTCGGGCGCCGGAGAAGATCAACTGCTGCCCGATCATCTACTCGCCCGGGGACGCAGCTATCTGGATTGGGTGGGCCCGGCGTTGATCCGGCACCCCGGGGCGGCGATTCTGCGGAAAATCGCCGGTAAGGAAGGAGCGGCTCCGCTTACCTTGCGTGGCGATCTGTCCAACTGGAGCGTCAGCGTCCTGCCATCCTCCGAACTGGAAGCGGGCGCGCTAACAGTCAAGGAGGGCGGCGAAGACGGAGAAGAAGCGAGAAGAACGGCGCTTCATGAACTGAGACGGGGGGTTCCGGTTAAGGCTTATGACGGGATAAAGGCCGGAGCGGCCGAGCGGCTGTCATGGCGTTACCCTTATGAGGCGGCTGCCGGTATTCCGGCCAAGACTTCCGTTACAGAATTGAAATCCCTGTTGTCTTTGCAAGATCAACCTTCGTTCGACCTATTGGAAGAACAACTTCCCAGAGCGCGGGAGCGCAGCTCCGGCGCCGCCGACAGCCTGCATTTGCGGCGTCCGAGGTTCATGGAACAGCGCGGCGTAACCCCGGCGGAACGCGGGACGGTATACCATACCGTCATGCAGCATATTCCGTTGGAGGGCGAGGTTGGCCTTGCCGAAGTGCAGGAGACGCTGGAAAGGCTGGTGCAGCTTTGTATTTTGACGGAAGAACAAGCGGCGGCGGTCGAGCCGGATAAAGCAGCGGCTTTTTACGACCATCCGCTCGGTCGCAGGCTGCTCGCTTCTCCGTGGAAGAGAAGGGAAATGCCTTTCAGCTATATGGTGCCCGCTTCCGAAGCCTACCGGGGTCTTCAGGCTCTGGACAAGGCATCCTCGGAGCTGCCTGGAGAGAGCGGCACAGCCTCTCCTTCCGTATTAATCCAAGGGGTTATCGACTGTCTGTTCCGAGAGGAAGGGCGGTTGATCTTGCTGGATTACAAGAGCGACGCGGTTCTTGAGCATAGAGGCGGACTGGAAGCTCTGGAAGAGAAATACCGCTACCAGCTCAGTCTGTATTCAGAGGCGCTGGGTGATATTTTGGGTGAAGAGATCGCTGAGGCATGGCTGTATTTCTTTGACGGCGGCCATGCCGTCCGAGTATAAGGTTGACGCTGCCAGACGACAGTGGACCAGTCCCGGCTATACCGTGAACCTGCTATACGGTGAATCGGCTATACGGTGAATTGGCTATGCCATGAATCGGCTATACCTTGAACCACCCATAACCGTGAACTCGCACCATTAAACAAGGATCTGCGGCAAGGGGCAATTGACTTCAGGTTTATGCTATTTGGCAATTTATGATATTTAAATTCGCCCGGCAGGGGCGGGAAAGAGGCGGGAACATGCGGATTTTGCATACGGGCGACTGGCATTTGGGCCGTACGCTGGAGGGAAGAAGCAGGCAGAAGGAGCAGGAGGCGTTTATTGATGAGTTGGTCGCCATTGCCGAGGAGGAACGGGTGGACCTCATAATGATGGCAGGGGACGTCTACGACTCGGTCAACCCTCCGGCTGCGGCCGAGCAGCTGTTCTACGAAGCGGCCTCAAGACTTGCCTCCGGCGGAAGGCAGCTGGTCGTAATTGCCGGCAACCATGACCAGCCCGAGCGGGTATCCTCCGTGTCCCCGCTTGTCTTCGGACACGGCATCACGCTTGTCGGCCTGCCCGCAAGCAATCCGGTGACGGTCCGGGTGGCCCGTACTGGAGAAACCGCGCGTATCGCGGCTCTTCCGTATCCTTCCGAAGCCCGCCTTGGCGAGCTCCTGGCCGAAGACAGCGACGAAGCCGGACTGCGGCTCGCTTACAGCGCGCGCGTAGGCCGCCTGATGCAGCTTCTGTCCCGGGAATTCACGCCTGACACGGTTAATCTGGCGATGAGCCACATTTATGTGCTGGGCGGCGTGGAGAGCGACTCCGAGCGTCCGATCCAGGTCGGCGGGGCGTATACCGTCGATCCTTCAGCGTTGGCATGCGGGGCGCAGTATACGGCGCTCGGCCACCTCCACCGGCCTCAGAAGGTCAAGGGAGAAGGGATGATCCGCTACAGCGGTTCTCCGCTGGCGTACAGCTTTTCGGAGGCGGGTCAAGCCAAGTCCGTGACGATGCTGGATCTCTCGCCGGGAGCGGAGGCGAAGCCGGAAGAAATTCTGCTCCGGTGCGGCCGTCCCCTGGTGGAGTGGGATTGTGCAGACGGATTGGATGAAGTGTACCGGTGGCTGGACGAGGGCAGAGACGCCAATGCGTTCATCGATCTGAGAATCCGCCTGAGCGAGGCGCTGTCGATGGGAGATATTCAGCGGCTGCGCAAGTCGCGGGAAGGTATCGTACATATCCGGCCGGTATACCCGGAGATGGAGAAGGAACTGGAAGCGTCCCTCCGCTCCCGGATGCCGGTGCAGGAGCTGTTCAGAAAGTTCTATCAACGCCAGACCGGGGGAGCGGAGCCTGAGGACAGCCTTGTGGAGCTGTTTCTGGAACTGGCGGAGGAAGATCGTGACGGACAGGAGGCGGACGATACGAGATGAAGCCGATACTATTGAAAGTAAGCGGGCTGCAGAGCTACCGCGAAAGTCAGGAGATCGATTTTTTGGGCTTGTGCGAGACCGGGCTGTTCGGCATCTTCGGACCGACGGGCAGCGGTAAATCAAGCCTGCTCGACGCGATTACCCTGGCGATGTACGGCAAGGTGGAACGGGCAGTGAACGGGACGCAGGGGATCATGAATCATTCCGAGGATTCCCTTGCCGTGGCGTTTACCTTCGAGCTGGCTTCCTCCGAAGGGTCGCACCGCTACCGGGTAGAGCGAAGATTCAAACGGACAGGAGAACAGTCCGTCAGCAATTCGGTGAGCCGCTTCATCGAGATTGGCCCGGACGGAGAGACCGTAGTGGCGGACAAGCTCGCGGAGGTGACGCGCTGCGTCGAGGACAAAATCGGGCTAAAGATGGACGATTTCACCCGGGCCGTCGTCCTTCCTCAGGGCAAGTTCGCCGAGTTTCTGTCCCTTCGCGGCGTAGACCGCAGACAGATGCTTCAGCGTCTGTTCCATTTGGAGCAGTATGGCGACCAGCTGGCGCTGAAGCTCAGCCGCCGGGTCAAGGAGAACGAAGCGGCGCTGCGCGCTGTGGAGGCAGAGCAGCAGGGTCTGGGCAGCGCCGGAGCGGAGGATGTGCAGGCAGCCGAGGAGCGTCTTGCTGAGGCTGTCCGCCATGCCGCCGAATGCCGAGAGCGATTGGAGGCGGCGACCGGCCGCTTCGAGCGGTTCGGCAGAATCCGCGAGCTGCAGGAGGAACGCACCCGTCGGGAGGTGCAGCTGCTGGAGTTACGGGCGCGGGAGGAGCAGATAGCCTCCCTTGAGTCGCGGCTTCTTAAAGGCGACGAAGCCACGAAGATCGCTCCCGCGCTGAAGGCATGGAGAAGCGCGGAGGAGACCTGGCGCACCCGGGCCGCGGCGGCGGATCGGCTGGAGACGCATCTTGCGGCGTCCGAGCAGGAAGCCGCCCGGGCCGGAGAGGCCGAGCAGCAGGCGCATGGAGCGCTCGCGGCGGAAGAGCCGGCCCTGCGGGAACGCGAAGGCCGGCTGCGCCAGGCGCTCGAGCTGGAAGCCGAGCTCGCCGGGCTGCGGCGCGAGCTCGCGGCGCTTGCCGAGCGCAAGGGCGAGGCGTCCCGCGGGCTGGAAGCCTCGCGGGAGACGCTGGCGCGGGAGCGTGAGCTTTTGGCCAAGGGCCAAAAGCGGCAGCAGGAGCTGCAGCGCAGCCTCCTGCCGCTCGAGGTCCGCTCCCAGGAGCGGCAGGCTCTGCAGGAAGCGATGCAGAGCCTGCAGGGATTGCGCTCCGCCGAGTCCCAATGGGAGCAGGCGGAGCGGGAACGGCTTGAGCGCGCCGCTGCGCTCGGCGCGGTCCGCAGCCGCCTCGCGGAGGCCGAGGCGGCCGGGGTACGGCTGGCCGAAGCGCGCGCAGCCGCCGTGAGGGACGCCGCCCTGCATCTAGAGCGGGCGGCGTCCGCGGAGGATGCCGCAGCCGCCATTGCCGGGCGGCTGGAACAGCATTGCGCGGAGCTGGAAGCCGCGCTCCGGGAGCGGGAGTTGCACCGGCTGTCGCTATCGCTCTCCCGCGAGCTGCAGGACGGGGCTCCGTGCCCCGTTTGCGGCAGCAGCCACCATCCGGCCCCGGCGTCGCTGCGGGACGGGGGAGAAGATCCGGCTGAGGAGCGAAAGCTGCAGGAGGCGAAGGTGCTGGCGGGCCGTGCGCTTGAAGCGCGGGCCGGGCTGCGGAGCCTGCGGGAGCAGGACCGCGCCTGGCTGGAGCAGGCGTACGGTGAATCCGGCTCTTTCTCCGGGATTCCCGCGGCGGCAGGCGCTTCACTGGCCGGAACCGGGCAAGGCGTATCCGGCTCAAGCCAAGCTGCTGCGGCCCTGAGCCGGGAGGCTGTCTCCGGCTTAACTGAATCTGCTCCGGACACGGACCGGAAGCCTGTCTTTGGCGCGGCGGCAGCCGGAGGCGAAGCTGCTTCCGCATGGCCGGCAGCATCCGGCGTGGCGGAGCTGGAAGAACAGCTTGCCGGTTTGCAGAGCCGCTCTAAGGAGCTGCGCCGCGAGGCTGCGCAGTGGCAGGAGGAAGACCGCCGGTCGCAGCAGCGTCTCTTGAAAGAAGCGGCCGAAGCCGAAGCCGCACGGAGCTGGGAGGAGCAGACAGCTGCCAAGGCGGAGGAATTGAAGCGGCAGTTCTCGGCTTTGCGCCAGGAATGGGAGCGGCGGTTTCCGCAGCTTGCGCCGGGGGAAGCTGAGTATGCCTACGGCGGTCTGCGTCGCAAGGACGAAGAAGCCGAGAAAATCCGGGGCAGACTGGACATCAGCGTGAAGTTTCTGGAAGAGAAGAGCGCCTCCGCCCAGATGCTGCAGGAAAGAATAGCTGGGCTGGATAAGGAGCTTGCCGCTTGGACGGCTCAGCATACGGGCAAAGAGGAACTGCTGGGCGAGAAAGAGCGGCGGCTGCAGCAGTGGACCGAAGGCCGTTCCGCCGGTACCCTCATGGCCGAATGCGAGCGGCGCCTGCAGGAGCTTCAGACAGCCGCAGAGGAAGGCAGACGCCGTCACCGGGCCGCTGCGGACCGGGCGCAGCAGGATGCCAGAGAGGCGGCGATCGCCCGCCAGGCGGCGGATTCGGCCCGCGAGCACTGCGATGCCGCGGCTGCGAACTGGGAAGAATGCCTTGCTTCTTCGCCGTTCGCTTCGGCTGATGAAGCAGAAGCGGCAGCGCTGGATGACGGAGAACGCGAAGCGGCATTCGCGCGTGTGCGGACGCACCGCGACGGCGAGGCGGAAGTCAAGGTTCAGCTTCGCCACATCGATGAGAAGCTTGGCGGAGCCTCGCTGACCGAGGACGAGTGGCGGGAATGCGAGACGAATCTTCGGCGGTGCAAGGAGGATGACGAAGCGGCGCTGCAGGCCAAGGCCCGGGGAGAACGGGATCTGGAGGATTTGCGCCAAAGGCATATCCGGTGGACAGTGCTAGAGAACTTGCGGGATGAGCACGAGAGCCTGCAGAGCCGTCTGTCCAAGCTGCAGTCCTGTCTGCGCGGCAACGCTTTCGTCGAATATATCGCGGAAGAGCAGCTGATGCAGGTATGCCAGGCGGCTTCGCAGCGTCTGCGCTTCTTGAGCAGACAGCGCTATGCGCTGGAGGTCGATTCCGGCGGCGGCTTTGTCATCCGCGACGACGGAAACGGAGGAGTTAAGCGGCCGGTATCGACTTTGTCGGGCGGCGAGACGTTCCTGACCTCTCTGTCGCTTGCGCTTGCATTGTCCGCGCAGATTCAGCTTCGGGGTCAGTATCCGCTGCAATTTTTCTTCCTGGACGAGGGCTTTGGCACGCTGGACCCCGAACTGCTGGATACCGTGATCACATCGCTTGAACGGCTGCATAACGACAGGCTGTCTGTCGGCATTATCAGCCACGTTCCCGAGCTTCGGGCAAGGCTTGCCCGCAAGCTGATTGTGGTTCCTGCTTTGCCGGGCGGAGAGGGTTCCCGCATACTTTTTGAAAAAAATTAAAATCGGGCAGGGGGTTGTGATAACTGTCACAGAGACAGCAACACCCCCCTGTTATAATACAGCTAAGCCGACATCATTTGAAACACCTCGGCGGACGTATGACTGGGAAATCCTTCCTTTTCATACGTCCGCCGCCGAATCAGCTTTATCAGCTGTGAAGGGTGTTTCTTTTTTTTTTGCCTATTTTCCGGAGGGAATGAAATTTTATATCACTGTATCTGGTACAGCTGCAGCAACCGCAATTCGGCAATGGGTAAGCCGTATATTTTCGGCAGCGCGTCCCTTCGCTTTCGAAAAAGGACAATTTCCTGTATGATAAATGAATAATGACGACGGCCTCTACCGGGGTTATTTTTGCCGGTGATCCGAGAGTCCGATTGTTGTCAGGGACGGCCCGAACCACAAGCGGGAAAGGGCGCTTCAAATATCCTTTAGGAGGAAGCTGCGGTATGGAAACCATTTTTAGCAAAATTATTGAGGGAAGCATTCCCTGCAACAAAGTGTTTGAGAATGAACGGATTTTGGCATTTTACGATATCGAGCCCGCCGCGCCGGTGCATGTGCTGATTATTCCCAAGAAACCGATTCCGTCGATGAACGAAGTGGCGCCCGAGGATCTGCCGCTGATTGGAGAGTTGCACAGCGTGGCGCAGCAAATCGCCAAAGAACTGGGCATTGCGGAAACCGGGTACCGTCTGATCAACAACTGCGGACCGGACAGCGGCCAGGCGGTTCAACATCTGCACTATCATCTTATCGGTGGAGCGAAACTGGGCGCGCTGATCGGCAATTCCAAATCTCACGCCTAAAGAGAGTGACCGGGAAATATAGCTCTTCCGAAAAAAGAATGGGCTTGAAGGTTGACACCCTATTTCGGTTTGACCTATAATGAAGTTTGATGAACCGTGTTATGCTCTTGGACGGTCTGGTCGGAGGGAGGGAAAACTGGTGTCTGAAACGAAAGTTCGCAAAAACGAGACAATTGATGCTGCACTTCGTCGCTTTAAACGTTCCATCGCTAAAGATGGCGTCTTGGCTGAGGTGAAGAAACGCAAGCATTATGAAAAGCCAAGCGTTAAGCGCAAGAAAAAGTCCGAGGCTGCTCGTAAGAGAAAGTTTTAGGAGGATTACCCAAGCATGAATCTTAGCGAACGATTGAACGAAGATATGAAGCAGGCGATGAAGAGTAAGGACAAGTTCAAACTCTCCACGATTCGAATGGTTCGTTCTACGATCAAGAATCTTGAGATAGATTTGAAAAGAACATTAGACGACAACGAAGTGCTTGATATCCTTAGTCGTGAGATCAAACAGCGCAAAGATGCCCTCCAAGAATTTGAAAAAGCGGGTCGTGACGAGCTTGCTGCAAGCAATAAAGCAGAAATCGAGATTATTCAGCAATATCTTCCCGAACAGCTTTCCGAAGAAGAAATTCAGGTTATTGTACAGCAGACCATCCAGGAAACCGGTGCTTCTTCGAAAAGTGAAATGGGCAAGGTGATGAGCGCGCTGCTGCCGAAAGTCAAAGGCCGCGCCGACGGTAAACTCGTGAACCAGGCGGTTCTGAAATTTCTGCAATAACATAAGGTGAACACCCCTTTTTAAGGGGTGTTTTTCTTTTTTTATAAGCCTAAAACCTATGATGTAAGATAGATGAGTGGGCAGGAAGCCACGCGCATCTGGTGATTGATGAAACGCCGATCCGTCTACCCCGTAATAACATTTATATCCGCCAATTATATTATCCGGAATAATGATCGAAACTAATCTAAGTGGATTGGAGGGATATGATGTGACGGGTTTGCGGAAAATGATGCTGGCCGTCTGCGCCCTGTTCCTGCTCCTGTTGGTGCCGTTTGGAGCCTTGACGGTTCAGGCTTCCGGCAGCCCGGGCTCGCCCGATGCTGGCAGCGGACTGAAAAAGGGCCCGGTATTTATTCTGCCTGTGGACCAGGAAATCGAACGGGGACTTGAGAGCTTCTTGAAACGGGGCTTTGAGGAAGCAGAGAAATACGGCGCTTCGCTAATTGTGCTGGAGATCGACACGCCGGGCGGACGGGTGGACAGCGCGGAGCAGATCGGCATCATGGTAAGGGAGAGCAAAATTCCGACGCTGGCCTTTATCAAAGGAGACGCGGCTTCCGCCGGCAGCTATATCGCCCTTAACGCGAAGAAGATTGTAATGAAGCCCGGAAGCATGATCGGTTCGGCTTCGCTTGTCGATATGAGCGGCAAAAGGGTGGACGACGCCAAGCTGGTGTCGTTCTGGAAATCCAAAATGGCGGGCGCAGCGGCTCTGAACGGGCGCGATCCGGATATTGCTGCAGGAATGACAGACATCAATTTGGTCGTCGACAAGCCTGAACTGGGCGTTCACAAGAGCAAGGGCGAGATTATCGCGCTGACCAGCGAACAAGCGTTGAAGGCGGGCTACGCCGATGCCACCGGGGATTCGCCGGAGGAGGCGGTTGCCTGGATGGGCTATTCCACCGATGATATCTTTCGCGTGCAGCATACCGGCGCGGAGAAGCTGTCGCAATTTCTGACCCATCCCGCCGTTATGACCATACTGCTGTTCATCGGGATCGCCGGGGTGGTCATAGAACTGCTTGTCCCCGGCTTCGGGGTTCCGGGCATCCTGGGGACTTTGGCTTTTGTGCTGTATTTCTTCGGCAATTATGTGGCGGGATTCGCCGGAGCGGAGACCTGGCTGCTGTTTATCATCGGTCTGGTTCTGATGGTGCTTGAACTGTTCGTTCCAAGCTTCGGCATTCTGGGTATTCTGGGCTCCGTCAGTCTAATTGCGGGCGTCGTGCGGGCCGCCCACAGCTTTACACATGCGCTGTTCAGTCTGGGCATCGCTTTTGGGGCTGCCGTGGTGGTCATTATCTGCGTCCTGATCGCATTCAAGGAGCGGGGAATATGGAATCGATTCATACTCAGCGACAGTCTGGGTAAGGAGCAGGGGTTTATACCGGTTCCCGAGAAACCGGAACTCGTAGGCCGGAGTGGGATTAGCATTACCCCGCTTCGCCCGTCGGGAACGGCGCTTATTGCGGATGAGCGTCTGGATGTCGTGACCGAAGGCGGATTTATCAGCGTGAATACTCCCGTCACCGTCGTTAAAGTGGAAGGCGGCAGGATTGTAGTGAAGGAAGCGCGGGAATAAGGTAAACTGTGGAAGTGTTTGATAATTAACCAATTTGTTATGCAGAAAGGGCAGATGTAAAAATGGAAGCATCCCTAATAACCGTCTTGCTGATCGCAGTCGTAGTGATTATTGTCTTAAGCGTCTTTCTCAGCTTCTTTCCGGTCATGCTGTGGATTTCGGCTCTGGCCTCAGGTGTCAAGATCAGCATTATTACGCTGGTCGCCATGCGGCTGCGCCGCGTCACGCCAAGCCGGATCGTCAATCCGCTGATTAAAGCGACCAAGGCGGGCCTTGGCTTGAACATCAACCAGCTGGAAAGCCACTATTTGGCGGGGGGCAATGTCGACCGTGTCGTCAACGCGCTGATCGCCGCGCAGCGGGCCGATATTCCGCTGGAATTCACCCGGGCGGCCGCCATTGATCTGGCCGGACGCGACGTGCTCCTGGCCGTTCAGATGAGCGTTAACCCGCGTGTAATCGAGACGCCAACCGTGGCCGCGGTTGCCCGCGACGGTATTGAAGTAAAGGTCAAGGCGCGGGTCACCGTTCGCGCCAATATCGACCGGCTCGTCGGCGGCGCCGGCGAGGAGACGATCATCGCCCGCGTCGGCGAAGGGATCGTTACAACAGTCGGATCAAGCAACTCGCATAAGGACGTGCTCGAGAATCCAGATTCCATCTCCCGGACCGTGCTGCAGAAAGGGCTTGACGCCGGAACGGCGTTTGAAATATTGTCCATCGACATCGCGGACGTGGATGTAGGTAAAAATATCGGCGCTTATCTGCAAACGGAACAGGCCGAGGCCGACAAGCGGATTGCCCAGGCAAAGGCCGAGGAGCGCAGAGCGATGGCCGTGGCCCAGGAGCAGGAAATGAAAGCCCGCGTCGTCGAGATGAAAGCCCTGGTCGTCGAATCGGAATCCCAGGTGCCGCTGGCCATGGCGGAAGCGCTGCGCGGAGGCCAAATCGGCGTCATGGATTATATGAATCTGAAAAATATCGAAGCCGACACGCAGATGCGCGGTTCGCTCGGCAAAATGGGCGATCAGGATAACGACGGTTCCAAGAGCGATAAGTAATGAACACAACAAGCAGGGGAGATGAGGCCCCATGAGCTGGATCTATGTCATTGCGGTCATTATTTTTGCGATTGTGTCCCAGGCCAATAAGGCGAACAAAAATAAAAATAAAAACGGAAGATTGCCACGCGGCGGAATGCCGCCTTTTGGCAGCGGTTCGGGCGATGGTCCCCTGCGCCGTCAAGGTTCCGGACTGCCCGAAAGGGGCGGGGCGGCGGAATCGCATGGCAGCGGCTTCCCTGTTCCCGCACCTTCATCCCGGCAGTCGGAACGGATGGATGAAGGCCGTGAGTCCGACACGGCGCCGGCGTTCCCCGAGCCGGCCTTCTTTCCGACTCCGGATTACGAGTCGGGCGAAGGGACATCGCTGGAGCAGCCCGAAGAAGAGGACGGAGTCGAGGTCCGGCAGGAGCGCATGCGGCGCGAACTGGAACGCGTACACCGCGCGCTGGACCGGATTTCCGATGATATGGGAAGCGGCGGAACCGGGCAGGCATCATCCGGCAGCGCTTCGGCTTCGTCTGCACGCAAGCCGGAGGCTATTGGCGGCGATCTGCGCAGCGGGCTTATCTGGGCGGAAATTCTCGGTCCTCCGCGCTCCCGCAGGTCCTTGGGCTCCCGCCGTCCCGGCGGATTGTGAGAAGCGCGCCTTTCCGCCTCTTTTTAAATTACAACCGAATGTACAAAGGTGTCTCATAACGGGTGTATCGTCCTCAAAATAGAATTCGTTCATCTCTCAAAGGATGGCGGTTTCTTGAGTGCGGCGGTCACCCG
Organism: Paenibacillus rhizophilus; assembly: GCF_003854965.1. Classification (GTDB taxonomy): domain Bacteria; phylum Bacillota; class Bacilli; order Paenibacillales; family Paenibacillaceae; genus Paenibacillus_AQ; species Paenibacillus_AQ rhizophilus. Next base: position 197,365 of record NZ_RQPI01000005.1, on the reverse strand, counting down.
TTTTTCTTTTTTGACGGACTCCTTTCCAAGTGATTTCAAGCCTCCCGGCTTTCATAAAACAGCGTCTTCCCGCATAAGGTGTACAGTACAGGAAGGGGGAGCGTCTACATATGACCCGGATTGGCCGCAGTCTGCGGGGATGGACAAACGGGATGCTGGATTTGCCGCAGGACCTGCTGAGCGACATGCCCCGGATCACCCTCATCGGAAACAAGGAAATGGTTATAGAGAATCATAAAGGCGTACTGAATTTTTCCCCCGGACAGCTGACGCTTAAGCTTGCGAAGGGATCGCTGGAAATTGCCGGAGAAGGGCTAGTCATCACTTCCATTCTTGGAAGGGAGCTGGCGGTGGAGGGCGTGATCGGGGAAATCAGATATAAGGAAAGCGGGGAGAACCGATGAAGGAACCGCCACTGTCATGGCTTCGGGGGGCTGTTGCGCTGCATATATCCGGTGATCGGACGGAAGGGCTGATCAATGCCGTCACCGAAGCCGGGATTGTTATATGGAATGTCAAAGCGACTGAAAGCGGAGTCAGTCTCCGGCTGCTGCTGAACGATTTCTACGCTCTCCGGCCGCTTCTGAAGCAGACAGGCTGCAGGATGCATATTACGGGACGGATCGGACTGCCGTTCGTGGCGGCCAGGCTGTGGAAACGGAGTTTTTTTGCCGCGGGCCTGCTGCTGTTCGGCATTGTTTTGGTTTTGCTGTGCTCCCTGGTCTGGACCGTCCGGGTAGAGGGGAATAACCGCCTGGCATCGGAGGACGTGCTGGATGCCGCCCGGCAGGAAGGGATTTATCCCTATCAGTGGATTTGGCGCATGGATTCTCCGGACAAGCTCTCCAAGCACCTGGCGGCGCGGCTTCCGGGCGTATCCTGGGTCGGAGTCGAACGGAACGGAACGGCGGTGAAAATCCAGATTGTCGAAGCCGCCCTCCCTGAGGCAAAACCGCTGAACAGTCCGCGCCATCTCATCAGCCGCACCGATGCGGTGATTTCTGACATCTACGCCGAGCAGGGCAGGCCTGTGGTCCAGCGCAACGCGAGAGTGAAGAAAGGGGATATTCTCATTTCCGGGATTATTGGCGATGAGGCAAATATGCAGGCGGTTGTTGCCAAAGGAGAAGTCAAGGGACTTGTATGGCACGAGTACAATATTGAGGTTCCGCTGCAAAAAAAGAATACCGTCTATACCGGGGAGCGGAAGGACAGAAGCTTCCTCGTTCTCGGCAACTGGGCGGTCCAACTGTGGGGTTACGGCAAATCGCCTTTTGAAGAGTCTCGCACGCTGACTGAGCTTGATCCGCTGACCTGGCGGGACACCCGGCTGCCGTTCGGCTGGATGACGGAGAAAGAAATGGAAGTCAGGGAAACCGAGGAGACGCTGACGCCGCAGGCGGCAAAACAAGAAGGGCTGGCCCGCGCGGAGGCCGATATTGCAACCCGTTACGGCAGCGACAGTGTCATTAAAAGCCAAAAAATTTTGCATGAGAAGAAAGAGAATGGTAAAGTTTATATGAAAGTGCTTTTTGAGGTGGAAGAAAGAATCACGGAAGAGCTTCCGATAGTATACAACCGAGGAGAATGAGGCTATTTGTCAGATAAGACTGCAAGTATAAGCATATCTTTGCAAAATGCGGGAGAAGCGCTGGCGCTTTTCGGCCCGCAGGACGGATTCTTAAAGCTGATCGAGAGAGAAATTCCCGCTCGTATAGACTCGCGCGAAGCCGAGCTGACGGTGCGCGGCGGGGAAAGGGAAGTGGACATGCTGGCGCAGCTGTTTCATTCGCTGCTCTCCCTTGTCCGGAGCGGTTATATCCTGAGCGAGCGGGATGTGCAGTATGCCGTAGAGCTGGCTAAGGATTTCCGCGCCGATCAGCTGCTGGATCTGTTCAAGGGTGAAATCACCACGACATTCCGCGGCAAGCCGATCCGGGTCAAGACGATCGGACAGAAACATTATGTAACGACGATCAAGAAACGGGACATCGTATTCGGCATCGGCCCGGCAGGCACGGGGAAGACGTATCTTGCGGTCGTGCTGGCCGTCTCCGCCCTGAAGGAAGGATCGGTCAAGCGCATTGTCCTGACCCGCCCGGCCGTTGAAGCAGGAGAAAGCCTCGGGTTTCTGCCGGGAGATCTGCAGGAGAAGGTGGACCCGTATCTTCGGCCTCTGTACGACGCCCTATATGACGTAATGGGTCCCGATCAGGTAGCCAAGGCGCTGGAGCGCGGACTGATCGAGATTGCGCCTCTGGCATATATGCGCGGCCGCACGCTTGACGACTCGTTTATTATTCTCGATGAAGCCCAGAATACGACGCCGGAACAGATGAAGATGTTCTTGACCCGGCTCGGCTTCGGCTCGAAAATGGTAATCACGGGCGACGTGACTCAAATCGACCTGCCCCGGGGAAAGAAATCGGGCCTCATCGAGGCGAATACGATTTTGTCTTCCATTGAGGATATCGGGTTCGTTTATTTTGCGGAGCAGGATGTAGTGCGGCATTCCCTGGTGCAGAAAATCATCGTTGCTTATGAACATTCAGCCGAAAACCTTGAATAAAGGGGACTGTCACCATGGCTTCAAATCAACCGTCGAAATTCAGCGGATTCTCATACAATGTGAGCGGATGGAAGTATAGCGCCGTTACGCGCTATGCTCTATTTCTGCTGCTGGGCATTCTGGTTTATTTCAGTCTGTCTCCGGATCTGCTCCCTAAACGGTATGACATCAAAGAAGAAACGAACAGTGCCAAGGAAATTGTGGCGCCGATGCAAATTCTGGATAAAAAGGCGACGCTGAAGGCGCAGGAACAAGCCGCCGAGAACGTTCAGCCCAAATATCAAATTATCCCGCTCCGGTCGGAGAACCTCGTCACCTCTCTGCTGGATCGCATCGACCGCCTCAATCAGGACGATACCATTTCCCAAAGCGACAAGACTTCCATTTACCGGGAAGAGATTCCGCAGAGGGCGAATGATTTCGTTCTTGGTTTTGTAGCGTCGAGCCGAAGCAACGGAGCTTACTCGGACAATTTGTTGAATGAAATGCAGAAGGTAATCAAGGAGCAGGCCTATTCCATCCCGGAAGAGACGTATATCAAAATACCCCGGCTGACCTCGCAGGACATCATCGAGATGAAGCCCGTGGCCCGGGATATCGTCAGCCGGCTGATGAATGACCAGATTTCCGATGCCAACGCCGCCCGCGCCAAGGTGGCGGAGCAGGTCAGCATCAGCTCACTCACCCAGCGCACGGCCCGGGAAGTGGTTCAGGAGCTGGCGCGCGCCGCTATTACGGTCAATAAATTCTATGACGAGGACGCGACGAAGGAAGCGGAAGTGCAGGCCCGTGAGAATACACCTCCTGTATATATTGAGCAGGGTGAAGTGCTTGTGGCCAAAGGCCAACGCATCACGCCGGAGCTGTATCAGCTGCTGGACGAAAATGGCCTTTTGCGCAACAATATCAACTACTGGCCGCAGCTCGGACTGCTCATGCTCGCGGGAATCCTGTCGGTTGGCCTGCTGATGTTTATCCGGCAGTCCGGCACCTCCGGCTCTTCCGGCTTCAAATACAACAACTCTCAGCTTCTGATGCTGGTGATTGTCTTTCTGATTACGATTATCTCTTTGCGGTTGGCGGCGTTCCTGCAGACCGATACGCGGCCGTTTATGGGGTTTCTGGCGCCGGTAGCCATCGGGGCGATGCTGGTCGCGCTGCTGTTGGATATTACGCTTGCCTACTTCTGCTCCATTCTGTTTGCCGCATTGGCCAGCATTATTTTGAATGTGCAGCAGAATACGATTTTTGATTTCAATTTTGGTTTCTTTGCGCTGGTTGTATCGTATGTGGCCGTATTCGCTACTCATCGGGCAGGGCATCGCACGACGCTGCTTAAGGGCGGCATCATGGTCTGCCTGTTCGGTTCACTCGTTGTCTTTATGATCAATTTGCTCGGGGGCGGCGCATGGCAGCAGATTCATACGTTGTACGCCATCGGTTTCGCTTTTGCCGGCGGTCTGCTGACGGTTGTGCTGGTTATCGGTCTTATGCCCTTTTTTGAATCGACATTCGGTATTCTGTCTGCGCTCAAGCTTGTTGAGCTGTCCAACCCGAACCATCCGCTGCTGCGCAAGCTGCTGACGGAAACGCCGGGCACGTATCATCACAGCGTAATGGTCGGCAATCTGTCGGAGGCGGCGGCCGAGGCGATCGGAGCGGACGGCCTGCTCTGCCGGGTCGGTTCGTATTATCACGATATCGGCAAGACGAAGCGCCCGTTCTATTTTATCGAGAACCAGAACAATATGGAGAATCCGCATGATTCCATCGAACCGAAGCTGAGCAAATCGATTATTATCGCCCATGCTCGCGACGGAGTGGAGATGCTGAAGGAATACAAGCTGCCCAAGCCGATTAGAGATATCGCGGAGCAGCATCACGGCACTACGTTCCTGCATTATTTTTACCATAAGGCGCTGAAACAGGCGGAGGAAAAAGGCATCGAACCCGATTTCACCGAAGACGATTTCCGCTACCCCGGTCCGAAGGCGCAGTCCAAGGAATCCGCGGTAATCGGCATAGCCGACAGCGTGGAGGCCGCCGTCCGTTCCTTGCGCAGCCCTACGGTTAACCAGGTGGAGACGATGATCGAGAAAATTATCAAGAGCCGGCTGGACGATCATCAATTCGACGAATGCGATCTGACGCTGAAAGAGCTGGACATTATCGCCCGGACACTGAAAGAAACAGTGATGGGCATCTTCCATTCGCGTATCGAATATCCGGAGGAAGCGAAAAAGCCGAAAAAAGAGGAAGGGGCCGTTAACGCATGAGCCTGCAGCTGGTTTGGAACAATGAGCAAGATGAAATGGAAATCGACGATCGGCTGATCTCGCTGCTGGAAGACATTCTGGAAAAAGCGGGCAAGCTGGAAGGAGTCGGCAGCGGCGAGGTGGATCTGACTTTTGTCGACAATGAACGGATTCATGAGCTGAACAGGGAGTACCGCGGCATCGATCGCCCCACCGATGTGCTGTCCTTCGCACTGAACGAATCCGGAGAGGACGAGCCTGAAATCGTCTATGAGGTGGACGAGGAGGAGTCGGAGGGAATTCCCGATATGCTCGGCGATATCATTATTTCCGTCACCCGTGCCAAGGAGCAGGCGGACGATTACGGCCACTCGCTGGAGCGGGAGCTGGGTTTTTTGTTCGTGCACGGATTTCTGCACTTGCTGGGATACGACCATCAGGATGAGGCATCCGAGGCAGAAATGATGGGCAAGCAGGAGCAGGTGCTGTCACAGGTAGGGTTGACCCGCTGATGCCCAAAAATACGGCGGCAGGCCCCAAACGATTTTGGAAGTCCTTTTGGTATGCGGCCCAGGGGATCAGACAGGCCTTCCGGACCGAACAGAATATGAGAGTGCATTCCGGCTTCGCCGTCCTCGTTCTGCTGCTCGCCGCGCTCTTTCGAGTCCCGCCGGGCGATTGGATGCTGCTTCTGCTGGCCATCACGCTTGTACTGGCGGCCGAACTGCTGAATACGGCGATCGAGTCGGTAGTCGACCTTGTGTCTCCGGAAATCCACCCCTTGGCCAAGGCGGCCAAGGACACCGCTGCGGGAGCCGTTTTCCTGACAGCGGCGTTTGCCGTTATCGCGGGTATTTATGTTTTTTACCATCCGGTGATAGACTGGATTGCAGCACTTATGTCATAATCGAACTACAACTTTACAGGCGGAAAAGGCGGATAAGCCGTTGGGCGGTTCCGCCATCTTTGTCTTTGTTCCGCTTTTTTAGTACGGCAAATCCGAAGCAAGTTTTGCGAAGATTATTTGAGAAGCTGATGCTAACAAAACTAAGTAATGCTTCCGAAGCAAGTTTTGCCGAAGAATAATCAAGGGTGCCTATGCTAACAAAACTAAGTAACGCTTCCGAAGCAAGTTTTGTCGAAGAATACTCAAGAGGTCTATGCGAACAAAACTAAGTAACGCTTCCGAAGCAAGTTTTGTCGAAGAATACTCAAGGGAGCCTATGCTAACAAAACTAAGTAACGCTTCCGAAGCAAGTTTTGTCGAAGAATACTCAAGGGAGCCTATGCTAACAAAACTTTTAGGAGGACAACTATGGATTCCATCACGCTGCTGCAAGAGGCGATCAAAGCCCGAGCCAAAGCTTATATCCCTTACTCCCGATTCGGTGTCGGCGCCGCTCTGCTGGATCAGGACGGACACGTTCATCACGGCTGCAACATCGAGAACGCCGCATACAGCGTCACCAATTGCGCCGAGCGCACCGCTCTCTTCAGCGCCGTGGGCCAAGGCCATAAACGCGGTACCTTTAAAGCGCTTGCCGTTGTAGGTGACACCGACCTGCCGATTACACCTTGCGGTGCGTGCCGGCAGGTAATCGTGGAGCTGTGCGATCCTGATATGAAGGTTATCTTGGGCAATATGAAAGGGGACATCCGTGAGACAACGGTTCGCGAGCTGCTCCCCGGCGCTTTCGGCCCAGACGAGCTAAAGCAGGGACAAGCTCCGGAGTAAGTGCGTAAGCGAAGCGGCGAAGCCGCCAGCGCTTACCCGCAGGCAGTAGAAGGAACCCCGCCGCAGTAGCTCGCACGTGTTTGCGCAAGCGTAAGCGAAGCGGCGAAGCCGCCAGCGGTTGCCCGCATGGAGTCTCTCCGTACACACTCGCTCGTTACTCTACGCACCGCTCTTTCCGGCGCAAACCGGAGCGGGTGACCGCAGGGAACGTACGCGTGTCATTCGCGGCATGCCCCTTTTACACTCCAACCGCCGCAGGCACGCCCATTTCCGGGTGTCCAGAGGGCGGGCCCTTGGGGTCCCCCTTGGCTAAGGGGGATTTAGGGGGATCGAAAGGTAGGATCGAAAACGATTTTAGAAAGGTTGAGATTATATGTCATTCAAATCGGGTTTTGTCGCCATTATCGGCAGACCCAATGTAGGGAAATCGACGCTGATGAATCAGGTCATCGGGCAGAAAATCGCCATCATGTCGGATAAGCCGCAGACGACCCGCAACAAGATTCACGGAGTCTACACGACAAACGGTTCGCAAATCGTCTTCCTTGATACGCCCGGCATCCATAAACGCCAGTCCAAGCTGGGGGATTACATGAACCAGACGGCGATGAGCACACTCGGCGAGGTTGAGGCGGTGCTGTTTCTGATTGACGCCGCCGAGGGACTTGGCGGAGGCGACCGTTTTATTGCCGAGCAGCTTCAGGGACTCAAGACGCCTGTTATTCTGGTGATGAACAAAATCGACAAGCTGGAGCCCGAGGCGCTGCTTCCGCTGATCACGGAGTACAGCAAGCTGCATGATTTTGCCGAGATCGTTCCAATTTCAGCCAAGGTAGGGAGCAATGTAAATACACTGCTGGACCAATTGCAGAAATACCTGCCGGAAGGCCCGCAGTATTATCCAGAGGATCAGGTGACCGACCATCCGGAGCAGTTCGTTATCGCCGAGCTGATCCGCGAGAAGATTCTGCACATGACCCGTGAGGAGGTGCCGCATTCCATTGCGGTGGCCATTGAGGATATGCGCGCAGAGCCGAACGGAGTGGTGCATATCTCCGCTGTAATTTTTGTCGAACGGGATTCGCAAAAAGGGATTATCATCGGCAAACAAGGCGCTATGCTGAAGGAAGTCGGCAGAAGGGCCCGTACCGATATTGAGAATCTGCTCGGGTCCAAGACGTTTCTGGAGCTTTGGGTAAAGGTGAAAAAAGACTGGCGCAACCATGAACGCGTACTGCGCGATTTGGGCTTCCATAAAGACCTGTGATCTTCATCACAATCGACTGCCAGTAATTGCAAGGATAGAACCCGTTCCATCGCACATCCTACTTTGTGAAGACATCGTGTTTTGCGAAGGGGGATAAATACGAATGCGAGATTTTTCGTGGAAGTATTTTGCAATGACTGGTGATGTCGATGCTTATCTGCTGTACCGGGAAGCGGGAGAACCGCTGAATCTGGCGGCCGAGAGCCCGGCGGAAGAAGAGCAGGTCTATGACGAAGAAGCGCAATAAAGACTGGTTGCTTGCCGAGTGGTTGGGGGAAGAGGCATGCTACACAGGGTGGAAGGGATCGTCATCCGCAGTATGGACTACGGCGAAGGGAATGCAATCATTACGCTTTGCACCGAAAACGCGGGTAAAGTAGGTGTTCTCGTCCGGGGAGCCAAAAAAGTAAAAAGCCGCCATGCTGCCCTGGTCCAGCCGTTTACGTTGGGGCAATATGTTTTTTTTAGGAATAACGGAGGGCTTGGTACGCTGAATTCCGGCGAGATTATGAACTCCCATCATCCCATCAGGGAAGATCTGATTAAAGCAGCTTACGGCTCTTATGCCTGCGAGCTGCTGGATCGGGTGCTGCATGATGAGGAGACGGGAAGCTTTTGGTTCCGGCAGTTGTCAGCCTGCTTGGACGCGCTGGAAGAGGGGAAGGAGCCGGGAGTTATTATCAATGTATTCGAGATGAAAATACTCCAGGCCGCCGGCTACGCACCGCAACTTGATTCATGTGTTGCCTGCGGGCGGGAGAAGGCGGAAGATGAGTTGCTGCTCAGTCCCCGGCTGGGCGGCGCTTTGTGCCGAAGCTGCCGCCACAATGATCCGCCGGCAATGGAGGTTTCGCCCCGCGCATTAAAGCTCCTCCGTCTGTTCGCTGCCCTGGATCTCACCCGTCTGGGCAATGTCGACGTCAAGGAGAGTACGCGGACAGAGTTGAAGAAAATCATGCGGGCGTTCATGGATACCCAGCTGGGTCTGCGGCTGAAGTCGCAAAATTTTCTGGATCAGCTCGATAAATACAATATTTGACGAACGCCGGATTTTCCGTTAATATAGGGAACAGTTTCTTCTTGTTGAAATATGCCTTACCAAAGGCAAATAACGAGAAGGCCGCCGCCGGCTGAGCCGGCACGCATGTAGAACGGGAAAGTAGTGAGCGATTGCTTGAATTAGCGAGCCGGGGACGGTGAGAGCCCGGTAAAGCAGCGATCATGAAACGGCACCCGGGAGTGCGGAGCGGCAGCATGAAAAGTGGATTTCGTCAGCACCGGCAGCAGTCAGTGAAGAACGGAATCAAGTAGGGTGGAACCGCGGGAGAATAGATTGGCTCTCGTCCCTATGTCTGAATTTCAGGCATGGGGGCGGGAGCTTTTTGGTCTGGAAAGAGGAAATCTTTTCTCTTCCGGCATAGAAACACCGCCTCCATCGCAAGACGTTTTGCCGGGCGTTAAGTTCGCCGGTCCCAAAAACCGCGAATTGCGGCAGTTCTCAAACTTAAAGCGAAGGAGTCGGTAACATGAATTTTCAGCAGATGATTTTGACGCTGAATGAGTTCTGGTCGAAACAGAACTGTATTATCGTTCAGCCGTACGACACGGAAAAAGGCGCAGGCACGATGAACCCGATGACATTCCTGCGTTCGCTCGGACCCGAGCCGTGGAAGGTCGCCTATGTCGAGCCGTCCCGCCGTCCTTCCGACGGACGTTACGGAGAGAACCCGAACCGTCTGTATCAGCATCATCAATATCAGGTCATTATCAAACCGTCCCCGGATAACATTCAGGAGATTTATCTGGACAGCTTGAAGGCGCTTGGCGTTGATCCGCTGCAGCATGATATCCGGTTCGTCGAGGATAACTGGGAGAATCCGTCGCTTGGCTGCGCGGGACTCGGCTGGGAAGTATGGCTGGATGGAATGGAAATTACGCAGTTTACCTATTTTCAGCAGGTGGGCGGCATCGAGACCAGTCCGGTTTCGGTTGAAATCACCTATGGCATGGAGCGTCTCGCTTCTTATATTCAGGAGAAGGAGAACGTGTTCGAACTGGAATGGGTGGACGGCTTGACATATGGCGACGTGTTCCATCAGCCGGAGGTGGAGCATTCCACTTACACCTTTGAAGTTTCGGACGTGAGCATGCTGTTTGGTCTCTTCAATACGTATGAAGCGGAAGCGCGCCGGGCGATGGACCGCCATCTCGTATTCCCCGCCTATGACTATGTGCTGAAATGCTCGCATACATTCAACCTGCTGGATGCCCGGGGCGCAATCAGCGTGACGGAGCGAACAGGTTTTATTACAAGAGTGCGCAATCTGGCCCGCCAGGTGGCGGCGACTTACGTGGAGGAGCGCGAGAAGCTCGGCTTCCCGCTGCTGAAGAAAGAAGGTGTTCAGCTTGGCTAAGGATTTGCTGTTTGAAATCGGGCTGGAAGAAATCCCCGCGCGGTTTATCCGGGCGGCGATGGAGCAGCTTCAGGACAGAATGACAAAATGGCTGGATGCTTCCCGCCTTGAGCACGGAGAAGTGAAGTCGTTCGCAACGCCGCGGCGTCTGGCCGTTCTCGTAAGGGATGTAGCCGAAAGACAAGCGGATGTCAGCGAAGAAGTCAAAGGGCCTTCCCGCAAAATCGCCCTTGACACGGCCGGCGAGTGGAGCAAAGCGGCCCTTGGATTCGCCCGCAGCCAGGGCGTTTCACCCGAACAGTTCACTTTTAAGGAAGTGGGCGGAGTCGAATATATTTATGCTACCAAGAACAGCGAAGGTATAGACACTTCTTCCCTGCTTGCCGAAGGGCTAACCGGAATTGTAAACGCGATGACGTTCCCGAAGAATATGCGCTGGGGAGCGTATGATTTCAAGTTCGTTCGTCCGATCCGCTGGCTGGTTGCGCTGTTCGGCAGCGACCCTATCAACTTTGAAATTACGGGCGTCAAAACCGGCAATGTCAGCCGTGGCCACCGGTTCCTCGGGCAGGAAGCCGTCATCGGACAGCCTGCCGATTATGTAGAAAGCCTGCGGTCCCAGCATGTCATTGCCGATGTCAAGGAACGAGAGGCCCTGATACTTGAACAACTCAACAAACTTGCTGCCGATAAAAGCTGGACGATTGCGATCAAGGACGACCTGCTGGAAGAAGTGCTGTTCCTGGTGGAAACGCCGACGGTGCTGTTCGGAACGTTCGATCCGGCTTTCCTGAATATTCCGCAGGAAGTGCTGATCACTTCGATGCGGGAGCATCAGCGGTACTTCCCCGTACTGGACGAGGGCGGCAAACTACTTCCATATTTCGTCACTGTGCGCAACGGAAATGCTGAACATCTGGAGACCATCGCCAAAGGAAACGAGAAGGTGCTGCGCGCCCGTCTGTCGGATGCGAAGTTCTTCTATGAAGAAGATCAGAAGCTTAAGATTGAGTATGCGCTCGCCAAGCTCGAAAACATTGTTTACCACGAAGAACTCGGCAGCGTCGCCGACAAGGTCCGCCGCATCCGCCAAATCGCGGACAGCCTGGCCGGCAAGCTTCAGACGGCATCGGAGGCGGCCGCTCAAGTTAGCCGTGCAGCGGATATCTGCAAATTCGATCTCGTTACGCAGATGGTGTACGAATTTCCGGAGCTTCAGGGAACGATGGGCGAGGATTATGCGCGCAAATCGGGTGAGGACGAGCAGGTGGCCAAGGCGATCTTCGAGCACTATCAGCCGCGTTTTGCCGGAGATGCCATTCCGTCTACGGAAGCCGGCGCGATTGTGAGCATTGCCGACAAAATTGATACGATCGTCGGCTGCTTCTCCATCGGCATTATTCCTACCGGCTCTCAGGACCCTTATGCGCTGCGCCGCCAGACCGCGGGCATTGTACAGATCGTACTGGAGCGGGGGCTTCCGGTCGGCTTGAACGAAATTTTCGAAATTGCCGTTCAGGTTCATGAAAATACTCGAAAATTGAAACTTTCAGTGGATGAACTGCGTAGAAACCTGTATGAGTTCTTCGGACTGCGCGTAAAGCGTCTTCTGTCGGACAATGTTCGCTATGATGTGGTCGACGCGGTCATGGCTGCGGGATACGACGATATTGTTGCCGTTGTCGCCAGAAGCCAGGCGCTCGCGGATGCTGTAGAGTCCAAGGAGAATTTCAAGAATACGGTTGATTCTTTCAACCGGGTCAGCAATCTGGCGGCCAAAGCTACTGGTGCCGTTCTGGATTCCGCGCTCCTGGGTGAAGCGGCCGAAAGCGCGCTGTACGAAACCTGGCAGTCGCTGCACAAGCCGTACCAAAAAGCGCTGGAAGACGATGATGCGGTTCAGGCGCTCACGCTGCTGGCTGGTCTCAGCGATGCGATAACCGTCTTCTTCGATTCCGTCATGGTCATGGCCGAGGATGAGCGGGTGCGGGCGAACCGGCTTTCGCTGCTGGCAAACATTGACGCTGATTTGAAGAACTTTGCTGACTTCAGCAAACTGGTCTGGTAGCTTGTCATTTAGCCGATAATAGGGCTATTCATGAAGAAAATATCAGCCTGGTGGTATAGAACGCCGGTTTAGGGTATAAATATACGGAACGGCGCCAAAAGCGTAAGCTTGCGGCTTTCGTTCCGTATTTTATGCTTTTTAAAGATTCGGAAGAAGACGGAAGGATTTTTGGGGATAGGCGCGTATATATATTACACGGGAAACGGTGACAGCCTATGAACAGCTCGGATGCTCGGGGAAGGACCATAGTGGTCGACGCGGACGCCTGTCCGGTCAAGAAGGAAACGGCGGATGTCGCCCGTGCTTGCGGCGTTCCGGTAATGATGGTGTCGTCTTACGCCCATGAGCTTCGCGGCGGGGAAGGCGTCGCGGTCGTCCGTGTGGACAACAGCGATCAAAGCGCCGATCTTTACATCGCCAATCATATCAAGCCCGGGGATGTCGTGCTGACAGGCGACTACGGCCTGGCGGCTCTGGCGCTTGCGAAAGGATGCCATGTCCTATCCTTCAGGGGACAGACATACGACGAGACCAACATGGATATGATGCTGGAAGGAAGGCATGCAAGGGCGAAAGAGCGCAGAAGGGGCCGTCACTCCAAAGGCCCAAAACCGTTTTCTGCGGAGGACCGAAATTTTTTTCAACATAAACTGACAAAACTTTTGAATTTATTGCAGGAGAATGTTCAGCTGTAGCGAATACTATTTATTTGTCAAGAGATGAAGGTGGTTGTAAGTGGCAAGCGGACACGGCAATATTCCCGAGGAAGTTATCGAAAGCGTGCTGTCGCGGCATGATATTGTCGATACCGTAGGAAAGGTTGTCCATCTGACCAAGCGGGGGAAATATTTATGGGGCCTCTGCCCGTTCCATTCGGAAAGCACCCCTTCCTTCACAGTAACTCCGGATCGTGGAGTGTTTCATTGCTTCGGCTGCGGCATGGGTGGAAATGCCATCAAATTCAGGATGGAAATCGAAGGGTTATCCTTTCCCGAAGCCGTTAAAATCATGGCCGAAGAAAGTGACATTCCGGTGCCGGAAGGCGCGGGAGGCATTCAGTCTGCGCACAACCCGGAAATCGACCGGCTGCTCCAGGCGTATGAATGGTCTGCGAAGTTCTATCATTATCTTCTGAAGAATACGGAACACGGCAAAGCCGCCATGGATTATTTAAGATCCCGGAAATTCAGCGATAAAATGATCGACCAATTCCAGATCGGATTTGCCCCGGACCGCTGGGATACGCTTCTGCAGTTTCTGGAAAGACGTAATTTTGACCTCGCCGAAATGGAGAGAGGCGGCCTGCTGTCGGCCAGAAGCGAGGGCAAAGGTTATATCGACCGTTTTCGCGGCCGGATTATTTTTCCGATTGCGAACCGTGCCGGTAAAGTAGTGGCTTTTGCCGGTAGAATTCTTGGGGAAGGACAGCCGAAGTATATAAATTCCCCGGAGAGCAAGCTCTTTAACAAAAGCCGGATTCTGTACAATCTGCACCAATCCAAAGCATCCATCCGCAAAACGCGGCAAATCGTTCTTTTTGAAGGATACGGGGATGTCATTTCGGCTTGGGAATCGGGTGTGCATAACGGCGTAGCGACTATGGGGACTTCGCTTACGGAGAACCATGCGTCGATGATAAAGGCATTGGCCGACGAAGTCGTAATCGCTTATGATGGAGACCGGGCGGGACAAGCTGCGGCGATGAAGACCCTTTCGATGCTCGAAGCCGTGGACTTGCGCGTCAAGGTGGCGGTGCTGCCCGGCGGCATGGACCCAGACGAGTTCGTGTCGGAGTACGGGGGAGAGCGCTTCAGGGAACAGATCATTGAGTCTGCGGTTTCGACCGTGAAATTTAAGCTTATATATCTGAAAAAAAACCATATACTCCTAGAGGAAGACGGCAAAATCGCCTATGTCAAGGAGGCGCTGCAAGTAATCGCATCCCTTCATTCCTCTACGGAAAGAGAAGTATATCTGAAGGAAATTGCCTCCGAGCTGGAACTCAGCTATGACAGCTTGAAGCAGGATTGCAATTTGCTCAGGGCTTCGATGCAAAAAAACATTCCCGAAGGGGATAATAACGATAAAAGGTGGAATAATGGTAGGCATAAAAAAGGGCGGATCCAGGCAAGAGCCCTGCTTCCGGCTTACCACTCAGCGGAACGGAGTCTGCTGTCCCTGATGTTTCAGGATGGTGACGCAGCCACCTATGTTAATGAACATCTGGGAGAAGATTTCAACATCGATGATCATGCGGCAATTGCCGCTTATCTATACGCCTATTACGCGCAAGGCAAGCAGCCGGATATCAGCCGGTTTCTGTCCTCGCTGCAGGACGACCGGCTGGAGAAGGTCGCGGCCTCCATTTCAATGATGGAATCCCCGCCGGACTGGAGTCCGCAGGTGCTGGACGATTATATCCGTGAAGTGCGGAAATACCCCGTACAGCGCATGATGGATAAGAAACGGGAAGAAATGATTGAGGCGGAAAAAGCCGGTGATTTTTTGCGTGCGGCACAAATAGCAAGTGAGATTATAGCCCTAGACAGACAGTGAATGTTTGACAGGATGTACCTAGGGAGGAGGGAGTCGAATAATGGCGAACGAACAGCATACCGAACTGGAGACGGAATTTACGCTCGACCAGGTTAAAGATCAGCTTATTGAGTCTGGCAAGAAAAGATCTTCACTGAATATTAAAGATATTATGGAGAAACTGTCGCCATTTGATCAGGACCCCGAGCAAATGGATGAATTTTATGAGCAGCTCAGCGATTTGGGGATTGAAGTCGTTAACGACAACGACGAGGAAGTGACGCTTCGTCCGAATGACGAGAATGAGAGTGGGGACAGCGACGATTTCAGCTTTGACGATGATTTGTCGCTTCCGCCCGGAATCAAGATTAACGACCCCGTCCGCATGTACCTGAAGGAAATCGGACGGGTGCCGCTGTTGTCGGCCGACGACGAGGTTGAACTGGCCATGCGGATCAAGAACGGCGACGAAGAAGCGAAGCGCCGTTTGGCCGAGGCGAATTTGCGGCTGGTGGTCAGCATCGCGAAGCGTTATGTGGGCCGGGGTATGCTCTTCCTCGATCTCATCCAGGAAGGCAATATGGGCCTAATCAAAGCGGTAGAGAAATTCGACCACAACAAAGGCTTCAAATTCAGTACGTACGCAACCTGGTGGATCCGGCAGGCCATCACTCGGGCCATTGCCGACCAAGCGCGGACCATTCGTATTCCCGTTCATATGGTGGAAACGATTAACAAGCTGATCCGCGTGTCCCGTCAGCTGCTTCAAGAGCTGGGGCGCGAACCCACGCCGGAAGAAATTGCGGCCGAGATGGAGCTTAGCGTAGAGAAGGTACGGGAAATCATGAAGATTGCCCAGGAGCCGGTATCGCTGGAAACCCCGATCGGGGAGGAAGACGATTCCCATTTGGGCGATTTTATCGAAGATCAGGAGGCGCTCGCTCCTGCGGACGCAGCCGCTTACGAACTGCTTAAGGAGCAGCTGGAGGATGTGCTCGATACGCTGACCGAGCGTGAGGAGAATGTGCTTCGCCTGCGCTTTGGCCTTGACGACGGCCGGACGAGAACGCTGGAGGAAGTCGGCAAAGTATTCGGCGTTACCCGGGAACGGATTCGCCAGATCGAAGCCAAGGCTTTGCGCAAACTGCGCCATCCGAGCCGCAGCAAACGGCTTAAGGATTTTCTGGAATAACCGGCTTTTCAAGGACCTTCTGCTGCATGCGGCAGGAGGTCCTTTTGTCTATTTGCCATAGGTACCGCCTGAAAAGAGGGATAAGAGCCGTTGAATGTGGAGAAGCGTGACATTATTTTAAAAGAAATTCAGTACTGGCGCCGCACCAAGCTCCTTCCGGAGCAGTACTGCGATTTTCTGACCAATCTATACAATGATGAAGGCACGGTAAACAATAGAAATCCGATAACGCTGCAAAATTTGCAGCAGGGAAATATTAAAATATGGATGTTTTCTTTTGGAATTATTTCCTTGATTTTGTTAATTGGTTTTTATTTTAGCGTTTTTCCCTGGGGTTTGCAACTTGCGACAGCAGTCTCGGTGCTTGTGGTATGCTATGGATATGCCGGTTTATTGAGGAACAAAATGCCGGTAATCGGCCTGTCTCTGGCGGGAATCGGCAGTTTTCTGACACTGGGCTTCGGCTTATGGATGCTCTTTCTCCATAATTTGGATGATGGGATTTGGATTCCGATTTTCGTGGGAGCTTGCGGGCTGCTCTGGATCATTCTTGGCTTTGTGCTTCGGATCGGCCTGCTTCATTTCAGCGGATACGGAGCACTCTGTCTGCTGTACGCGGGTTTCGCGGGCAGGGTTCGTCCGGAGGCGGGGGTTTGGGAACTGCAAATGCTCTGGCTACCGCTGTGCGTGCTGATGATCTGGCTGAGCTGGCTGCTGTACCATAGGGTAAAAGGCGTTTCCGGCGTCTATTTCGGAGTCGGCGTGTTGCTGTGGCTCATGCCCGAAATAGACAGCTTGTTGCTGCGGTGGGATTACCCGGCGTGGATTTCTCTGCTGTTGATCGGCAAAATCGCAGCCGAACTTACGGCGCTATTTCTTTTTCGAAAAAAATGGATTGCGTGGGTGGCTACATGAACAACGTCAAATTATCGCAAAGACTGGGACTGCTGCTGGAACAAATTCCACGCGGTTCAAAATTGGCCGATATCGGCTCGGACCATGCGCTGCTGCCTTTGGCCGCTGTGCAGACCGGACGAGCCGCAAGCGCAGTGGCCGGGGAGGTGAACCCCGGACCGTTCCGCGCGGCTCAAAAGGCTGTGCAGGATGCGGGACTAACGGGTCGTATATCCGTCCGCCGCGGGGACGGGCTGGAGGTGCTGCGGCCGGAAGAAGCGGACTGTATCACAATTGCGGGCATGGGCGGCGCTCTCATTGCCTCGATTCTTAACCGGGGCTCATTGGAAGGCAAGCTGGGGGGTGTAAGGACTCTGCTGCTTCAGCCGAACGTCGGCGAGGATATCCTTCGCCGGTGGCTGCTGGATAACGGCTGGGTGCTGACCGCGGAAGCTCTTCTTGAAGAGGACGGCAAACGGTATGAAGTCCTAACCGCCGTGCCGGAAGATAAGGATACGGGCGTAACCAACGAAAGCCTGTATGCCGATGCGGCAAAGGCCGGAGGGGAACGCCCGTACCGCATGGATATGCTGCTGAATATGGGGCCTTGGCTGATCAGGCAGCCAAACCCGGTCTTTTTTGCCAAATGGCAGGACGAAATATCGAAGCTGGAGCGTATCCGAAAGTCGCTCTCGCACTCGGAGCAGGAATCTGCCGAAAGCAAACGCTCGGAGATCGGGGAATTCATCCAAGAGATCACGGAGGTGTTGGCATGCTTGCCAAAGGACAAACCGTAATTCAATACATGGAGCAGCTTGCTCCGAAGCATGTAGCGGAGGAAGGCGACAAAATCGGCCTGCAGCTCGGCAGCCTTCAAAAAGAAATCACCGGCGTTCTGGTTGCACTCGATGTGAACGACGCGGTCGTGGAGGAAGCGATATCCCGGGGCTGCAATCTCATTATTGCGCATCACGCGATTATTTTCCGGCCGCTGCAGCAGCTGCAGACGGATACGCCTATGGGACGGCTGTACGAGAAGCTGATCAAGAACGATATCGCCGTCTATATCAGCCATACGAACCTGGATGTGACCGAGGGCGGTATGAATGACTGGATGGCCGAGGCGCTCGGTATCGAGAATGCCGCTCCGCTGAAGGATATTCATACCGAACAGCTGTCCAAGCTCGTCGTTTTCGTACCGAAGGACCATCATCAGAAGGTGCTGGATGCCGTATTGAACGCCGGGGCGGGCTGGATCGGCAATTACAGCCACTGCAGCTTCAACATCGAGGGCTACGGCACGTTCGTTCCCCGCGAAGGAACCGACCCTTACATCGGAGAACAGGGCAAAATGGAGCGGGCGGAGGAAATCCGGATTGAGACGATCGTCCCGCTTGGCATCCGCAGCAAGGTCATTCAGGCAATGCTAAAGGCCCATCCTTACGAGGAAGTCGCCTATGACCTCTATTCCATGGATCTCAAAGGCCGCAGCTTCGGACTGGGCCGGGTTGGCAAGCTTAAAGAGCCGACAACTCTGGGGCAGTTCGTGGAAACCGTGAAAACCGGTCTGAACGTGGAAAAGGTGCGCGTGGTGGGGGACTTGGAGCGGCCTGTCCGCAAAGCCGCCGTGCTTGGCGGATCGGGCGGAAAATTCCTTGGCAGCGCCATCTTCCGCGGCGCCGATGTGCTGGTCACGGGCGATATCGACTACCATACCGCGCAGGATGCGCTGATGGCCGGCGTCGCGCTGATCGATCCCGGCCATAACGCCGAGAAGATTATGAAGGAAAAGGTGGCTGAATGGATCAAGGCCAAGCTGGCGGAGCATAAATACGGAACTCTTGCTTACGCTTCCGAAGTGAATACGGAACCGTTCCAATTTACCTAATTAGCTAAGAGAATTCTGAGAGCACTTCACCGGAAAAAGGGTAATCTTTACACTTGTACTGAGACTGTGCAATCTGTATAATATACAATGTTGTTCGGAAAGTTTGACAGACAATCGCCGGCGGCCTTGAGCCGCGGGAGGAAAGTCCGGGCTCCATAAGGCAGGGTGCTGGATAACGTCCAGTCGGCGCGAGCCGAAGGATAGTGCCACAGAAATGGACCGCCGATGGCCGCTTGCTTGCAGGCGGCACAGGCAAGGGTGGAACCGAGGTGTAAGAGACCCCGAGGAACGCTGGTGACTTCGTTCCTGGTAAACCCCACCTGGAGCAAGACCTAATGGAACGCGGCCGATTCCGCAAGGAGGAGGCAGCCTTCGCCTGAGGCGCGTTCGGGTTGGTCGCTGGAGCTGTGCAGCAATGTACGGCCTAGATAGATGATTGTCGCTCACAGTGGGAGGGTAGTTCCCGTCAATACCACAAAGAGCACAGAACCCGGCTTACGGCAAACTTTCCTAAACTGGCAACACCTAATATCAGACAAGTCTATCGCACGTCATAAGCGGCGGCGCATCCGGGAAACCGGAAGCGCCGCCGCTTTTTAAATATCTACTTGAAATGCATATAGAAAAGGTCCTTAACAGAGGCTTCAGGGGAGCAATGATTCCAGCTGTCTGCCGCTCCATTCTTCCAGCGCTTCTCCCAGCCGTTTCACGGCCAGCGGCAGCAGATGCGGCGGCGTATGGGTGAAGTTGAGCCGCATAGTGCTGCGATCCGGTTCACCAGGATAAAACACCTCACCCGGCACGAAGGCAACGCCGCGGGCGACGGCAAGCGGCAGCAGCTCCGCCGTATTGACGGTCTTGTCCAGCGTCAGCCACAGGAACATGCCTCCCTGAGGCTCTTCCCAATGGGCGCCTTTCCAATTCCGGGACCGCAGCTCGGAAGAGAGTGCCTTCATCCGAGCTGCGTACTCGCGGGAAATGGCGGCGATATGACCGTCAAGGTCATATCCCGACAGCAGCTCATCCAGGGCGCGCTGGTCGATGGTGCTGGAATGCAGGTCGGCCGCCTGCTTGGCTCTTGCGACCGTGGAGACAAGCTCCCGGCTGCCCGCGATCCAGCCTGTGCGCAGGGCCGGGGCGACAATCTTGGAGAAGGTGCCGGTGTACACGACGGCGCCGCCTCCCATTTCGCCGTCGATGGCTGCGAGCGGCAGAAGTCCGGTTCTGTCGCCCCCGGCAAACGCGATTTCGCCGTAGGGGTTATCCTCCAGAATGAGCGTGCTGGAGCGTCGGCACAGCTCTACAACACTGCGTCTGCGGCTTTCGCTCCAGGTCGCTCCCGTGGGGTTGCCGAAGGTCGGAACGGCATACAGCAGCTTGGGGCGGTGTAGCCGGAGCTTATGCTCCAGATCGTCCGGCAGCATGCCGTCCTTGTCGCTGGCTACAGCGACGATGTTTGCGCGGTAGGACCCCAGCACTTGTAGAGCGGCCAGATAGGTCGGAGATTCTACGAGAACGGTGTCGCCGGGGTCGAGCAGCATTCGGCAGAACAGATCGATAGACTGCTGGGAGCCGGTGGTCAGCAGCACTTCCGTCGAAGATACCGCGATTCCCTGCCGGGAAAGTCTTGCCGCGACTTTTTCGCGGAGCGGAGCATAGCCTTCGGTCAAGCCGTATTGCAGTACGGAGGTGTGTCCGGAAAGAACCCGGTTGTAAGCTTCACGAACCGCTTCGAGGGGAAACAAATCCTCCGCCGGCAGTCCGCCGGCCAATGAGATGACATCACTCCCTTGAGTCAGCTTAAGAATATCGCGTACGGCCGACGAGCCGAGATGTTGCGCCATAGTGGAATAAACAATATTCATGCTATTTTGCTCCTTACCCTGTGATTTGATGGTATCATAGCGGCAGAGCAGTATAACAGTAAAGATACGAATATAACAGTGGAGGCGACCTGACGATGCATATCGAATTGAGCCGCACCGGCGGCAAGCCGCTCCCGCTGCAGATCAGCGAGGCGCTTGGACAGCGCATAGCTTCCGGACTGCTTCAGCCGGGAATGAGGCTGCCCTCCGTAAGGAAGCTGGCGGTCTCGCTCGCCGTAAGCCAGGTGACGGTCAGCAAGGCGTATGCCGACCTGGAACGGCGAGGGCGGATCGTTCGCCGCCACGGCCTCGGCTGCTTTGTCTCCCCGGCGAAAGACGGAAATCGCGAGGATGAGGAGTTCGGTACAGGTAACGGCGGACGGACGGGAGACTGGAAACGGGACGCTGGCAGCAATTACGGGAATAACGGGGAGGGCGAGCGCGGCCAAAGCCGGATTCCGGGAAGGAACACTGGACAGGACAAGACTGGAACAAGGAAAAGATTCGGATGGCAGGAAGACTTTGAAGATTATTTGCCGAGAGCGCAGCTCTGGCGGAATTTTGATTATTCAGAGGCGGAATATTCCTTCCATCTGGCAGCCATTCATTCCGGACTGCTTCCCTTGAAGGAAATCGGCGAGGCGATGACGATGCTTGTGGCGAAGCGGCCGGAGCTGATGTCGGCCTACGGTAATTTTCAAGGGGATCTGGAGCTGCGGGAAGTGATGACCAAGCATCTGCGGACGCGCGGCATTTCGCTGTCCGCCGCAAGTCTGATGATTACAAGCGGAACCCAGCAGGGAATCGATCTGGTGGCCCGAACATTTATTGGTCCCGGCGATGCGGTATACCTGGAAGAGCCCAGCTATACGGGAGCCATCGACGTGTTTGCGGGAAGGGGGGCTGAGATGATATCCGTTCCCATGGATGAAGACGGCATGCGCATCGACCTGCTGACGAAGCTGTGCGACCGGCGTCCGCCCAAATTGATTTATACGGTGCCTACGTTCCAGAATCCGAGCGGGGCAACGATGAGCATGGAAAGAAGACAGCGGCTGCTGGAACTTGCCCGCAGCTACCGCTGTCTCATTGTGGAGGACGATCCTTTTTCCGATCTGTATTTTCATTCTCCCCCTCCGCCATCCATCAAGAGTATGGACAGGGATGGGCATGTCGTCTACATGAAAAGCTTCAGCAAAGTGCTTGCCCCGGGCTGCCGGATGGCCTGCGTCGCCGCCGAAGGCGATATCCTCGAACGGCTGACCGCCGCCAAGGCGGCCAGCGATCTTGGCGGTCCGCTGCTGATCCAACTTGCGGTGCTCCCGTTCATTTCGGACCGATATGACGCCTATATGAAGGGATTGCGGTCCGCGCTGCGGTCCCGGATGGAAAGAGCGGCAAAGCTCCTGAAACGTCATGCGCCTCAGGGGGTAAAATGGAGACTCCCCGAAGGCGGACTCAATTTGTGGCTGGAGCTGCCGCATTCCGTCCATGTCGGGGAGCTGTACAGAAGGGCGTCTCGCCTGGGCATCTCTTTTCTGACCGGAAATGTATGCCATGTCGGCGAACCTTCGACAAACTATATCCGGCTCTGCTATGCGCAAATGGAGGAAGAGCAAATGGAACGCGGACTGCTGCTTCTGATGCCGCTGCTGAAGGAATCCATGACCGGAACAAAGAGATGACCGGCCGCTATTTACGGGTTGGCTTTCAGTCTGCGTTCCAGCAAGTTAATTTTCTCCTTGACATGCTGCGGCCACAGCTCCAGAGGAACCTCGCCGCCGGATGCAGCCTGCAGCGTTTTGTAGATATCCACCTGCCCCCAGCCGAAATATTTGTCATGGCCCGGGGTGCCAAGATCGACGGTGTTCTTGGTCATGAGATCCATTACCTCTTTGTTCGACAAATCCGGGTTCAGCGAACGAACCAGACCGGCGAGGGCGGCGGCATGCGGGCTGGCCATAGAAGTCCCCGACAGCGCGGCGTACTGGCTGCCCATATACGTACTGGCAATGCTTTCGCCGGGCGCGGAAACATCGATATAATCGCCGTAGTTGGAAAAGGACGCTCTCTCACCCGAAGCGTTCGTCGCGGCGACAGCCAGCACCTCGGGGTATGCCGCAGGGTAACCGGGGCGTTCCGTGTTGTCGTTGCCGGAGGCGGATACGAGCAGGACGTCCCGGTCGTAGGCGTACTTGATTGCATCGTGCAGGAACTGCGAATCGGCATAATTGCCCAGGCTGAGGTTAATGACCTTGGCCCCGTGATCCGCCGCCCAGATAATGCCCTCGGCTACGGAATAAGTAGTGCCGGCTCCGGAGCTGTCCAGCACTTTGACGGGCAAAATTTTGTTGTACCAGCTGATGCCCGCCACACCCTCACTATTGTTGACCAAGGCTCCGATAATGCCGCAGACATGGGTGCCGTGGCCTACATCGTCATCCGGTTTCCCTTTTGGGGTAATGGCATTATATCCGGGGAGCAGTTGTCCTTTTAGGTCAGGATGGTCTGCCTGAACGCCGGTGTCGACTACCGCGACTGTGACTTTGTTGCTCCCTTTGGACAAATTCCATCCCCGGCTCGTTTCGATTGCCGGCAGATTCCATTGATAGGCGGAGAACAGCAGATCGTTCGGCGTAACCACCTCGGCTGTATTTTCACCCTCCGCATCATTGGTTAAGTACATATAGTGCGGTTCCGTATACAGCGGCTGCCACTTATAGTAAAAATACGTCTTTAGCTGAGAGTAGGTCATATCGGAGGAGCGGAAAATGTAAGAGTAGCCCAGCTTGCGGGGCGCAGCGCAGTGAATGTCTGCGGATATCGTCTTAAGCTGGCTTGACCTCGGATGCCCGTCCCTGAACCGGACAACGATTTCATTCTCGTAATAATGGCTCGCGTTCTCGTTGTCATGCCCGGTCTTGACGGTGATGTCCCGCAGCGTGTCGGCATGCACGGACTCGATGTGGAATTTGCCTTCCTTGGGGTAGGGAATGAGGCGCAGATTCTTGCGCTGATGTTCCGCCACCCGGTTCAGCACGGTCTGGTCAATCAGGGCGAGAACGCCGATCTTTCCATCCGGGCTCCGCTGGCTCATAATGAAGTATTTGCGCTCACCGACAGCAAAAGAAGGCGATTCGTAGGCTTGATGCTTTTTCACAGCCGACTTGGCGGCATTCAGATACTGACGAAGCCGCTGCTGCTGCTCGCGGGTGCCGTCCGGCGGAACCGATTTGAACGTTTTGACTGTTCCCGAAGAAAAATCAATCCACATCAGCATGGCAATATGCCCGTGGCTGCGCTGCAAGCTTCCCGCATATAATGCAACATCACGCGGCGACTTTCCTGCCGTTCCCGTGAGCATCGCGCGCAAATCTCTGCCCGCGTCGACGCGGTTCAGCTTCTCCGTGGCGTACACATCCTGTACCAAGGCGGTCTTTTTCAGGGAATGCTCCTGTGGGGGACGCACGTTTCCTTGATGCCGCCCGATTGGACTCGTTTCCGGACGCGAAGTCAGGCTCAGCACCAGCACGGAAGCGCAGACCGCGGTGAGCAGACCGGCGATGGCAATATTTTTACGCGACATAATTTCCGCTCCTCCCTGGCAATGTAATAAGGTTAGAATGGGAGACAGCAGCCGGATTTATGCATGCTTAAAAAGGATACCGCCGTTCATTATTTTGTGATAGGATAGACATGAAAACGATTGAATTGCAAGGAATGTAACAGCAGTCAAATGAAATTAAAGCCAACGACAATAAGGGGGAGCTACCGCCATGTCAGCCAATGTTCAGAAATTGTGCGAAACGACGAGAGAAAAGCTTAAATATGCCATCGAGAAAATGGAGGCGTTCCTGAACCACTACGCTTTGCCGCAGCTCTCGCCCGAGCAGGATGAAGAATTGACGCATTTTTACCAAGGATTCCTGTCCGATCTCCGCCATTTGCTGGTATTCTCCGAGATGTCGTACGAGAAGCTGGGAGTTGCGCTCCGCCGCGCCACGTTTAATGAGGATTTTGCGCAAAAAGCGCTTTATAACGTTTATCATTTCGGCGTCAACAACTTCTTTTATCCGAAGAATGAAAGCTACTCGGAAGACGGCCGATATGCCTATACCGGACAAGATGCCATTCGCTTCCGCAAAAAGCCGGTTCGTCCGGCGCGCGATATCATTTTGGATATTACCAAGGTGTATGAAGAACTGCGGGATGACCTTACGTATTACGAGAACGATTATTTGACCGAACGACGTATGCAAAATCAAGTATAACTCTCCAAAGTCTCCCGGTTGCATGAGAGTGCACGGGAGGCTTTTTTCATTCTCATATCACATCCTTGGATTTCAATGCTGCTTCCGGACTGTCCACATTTGGGAGCTCCCAAGCCGTATAGCGGCGCAGCCGGAAGGACATAATGAACCCGAGGTGATAAATAATGAATAATACCGCAAAAACGGTAGTTAACTGCAGTGTAAGCAACTGTAATTATTGGGGAGAAAGCAACATTTGCCGGGCCGATTCGATCATTATCGAAATCGACAAGCACTCGGGCAGCCGAGCGAAGGAAGAGTTCGCCGAAGAAATGACCTTCGCGGATCATCGCGATGTCGCCAACAACTCTTCCGCAACCTGCTGTCTGACCTTCAAGCCGAAATCATAGGAGGCGCCCTATGAACAGTGGACAAAAGGGTTCGGGACCGAAAGGTTCCAGACGTAAAAAAATCACGCTGCGCCCGCGCAGAGTCGATTACCCTCGGAAAGCGCCTGAGCATCGTGAGGAATACGCTGCCGAGGTAAGTCCGCTTCCGGTCCGTTCCAATCCTTCAACCGGTTCGGCTGTGAGGTCGGCGGACAGGGAAGGAGAAGCGTATAAGACGGTTGGCTATGTCGGACTAGTCTTAGGGATTGCTTCTCTGTTCATTTGGCCGGTTATTTTGGGGCCGTCCGCGGCAGTGGTGGGCTATTATGCCTACAATAAAGGCCGCAAGACAGCCGGTGCTTGGGCGATCGGTCTTGGCATTGTTGCGACGCTGAGCTATTTTGTTATGATTCCTTTCGCACGGTAAGATCAGAAAGAGCAAGTACGGTTCGCGAAAAAGGCTTTCAGACCTGGAAAAAAGGGGCTGAAAGCCTTTTTTGAAGGCAAATTTAACAATTTAAATCCAAATACCGATATAGAGGATATAGTATGAAATCATGGGAAGAGGGAATGCGGCAGCATGGAGATTAACCCCGCCGTTGCCAGCCAGTCTGGCCAATTGAAGTGGATTAACTTGAGAAGTTCAGCCGATCCGGGCGTTTCGGCAAAAAATAATGAAAGTTCAACATCGGGATCTTCCCGGTTTGAGGAAATTCTTGGAGGAACAGAAGCGGATAAAGTACCATCTCGGGTTTCTTCGTCCGGAATCGGGCTGCTGTGGCAGAGAGTCGGTGCCGTATCGGCAGGCGCTATTTCCGGGGAAATGACGGATTCGGCGATTAACGGCGCTGCGCATACAGCGGCAGAGCCGACTGAATATGACGATTTAATCCAGGCGGCTTCTTCCAAATACGGAGTGCCTGTCGACCTGATTAAGGCGGTCATCGATACGGAGTCCTCATTCAATCCAAATGTCGTTTCCTCTGCGGGCGCCAAAGGGCTTATGCAGCTGATGGACGGCACCGCCGAAGGCTTGGGCGTTTCCGATCCGTTCAATCCGGCCCAAAGCATCGACGGAGGCGTCCGCTACTTATCGTATCAGCTTAAGAGGTTCAACGGACAGGAAAATATGGCGCTTGCCGCCTATAACGCCGGCCCGGGCCGTGTGCTCAAGCTTGGAGTCAGCACGGATGAAGAGATGTTCGGGCAGCTGGACAAGCTGCCGGAAGAGACTCAGGCCTATATTGCCAAAATTGAACGCGCCCGCGCCAAATACGCGGTATAGCGGTATAATAGAAAGGGTCAAACGGGACATTCCGTCCGCGCCGTGTTTCGGACGCCGGATTCTCTGTTTGATCCTTTCACTTTATTGCCAGCAAAGGAGTTTTGCCATATATGATTTACTGGGATTATGCCGCCGCAGCGCCGCCCTATGATGAGGTCGCGCGGACAGTGGAGCAGCTGATGAGGCTGCATTATGCGAATCCCTCCTCGCTGCACCGCGCCGGAGCCGAGGCCGCGGCTCTGATCGAGCGCGCCCGGGAAGTATGCGCCGCGGCGCTTGGCGTTCTTCCGGGGGAAATCAAGTTCACCTCCGGGGCGACCGAGAGCAACAATCTGGCCATCAAAGGCGCAGCCCTGCATTATGCGGGCAGGGGACGCCATATCGTAACGACAGAACTGGAGCATCCTTCCGTCTATGAAAGCTGTCTGCAGCTGCAAAAAATGGGCTGGGAGGTAACCTTCGTCCGGCCTGACGCGGCCGGAGCGGTTAATCCCGAGGATGTTGGCGCCGCCGTGCGCCGAGATACGGTGCTTGTGAGTGTAATGCATGTCAATAATGAAATCGGATCAGTGCAGCCGCTGCCGGAGATCGGCCGCGCCGTCAAGGCGGCCAATCCCCGGACGCTGTTTCATGTGGACGGGGTTCAGGGCTTCGGCAAGCTTCCCGCTAGTCCCGGGGATTTCGGAGCGGACTTATACAGCCTGTCTCCGCATAAAATCCGCGGTCCCCGCGGAGTCGGCCTGCTGTATGTCAAAGAAGGGATTCAATTGTTTCCGCTGCTGAGCGGAGGCTCCCATGAGGGGGGACTCCGCGCCGGAACGGAAAATGTGCCGGCGATCGTCGCGGGGGCGAAGGCCGTAAGAATGGCTGCCGAGCGGCGCGGTGACTTCGTCTCCCGCATCCTGCCGCTCCGGAACAGATTGCTCGCATTTTTGCGGGAAATACCTGAATTTACTGTAAATAGCAGCGAGTCGGGTGCGCCGCATATCGTGCATTTTTCTTATCCCGGCATGAAGGGCGAAGTTATGGCGCGTCAGTTGGAGCAGCTCGGCATGCAGGTATCCACCCGCTCCGCCTGTTCGTCGCGGCTGGCCGAACCGAGCCGTGTGCTGCTGGCGATCGGCCGGGATGAAAGTACGGCGCTTGGCGGCATCCGCATCAGCTTCGGGGATGAGCATACCCCGGCCGATGTCGACGCTTTGGAACAGGCGCTGCTGGGCGCGGTTAAAGCTTTAAAGATTGCGGAAGGAGGCATGCGGTAACATGAAAACGATAGAACCCGCGCGTTTGGCGGGAAAAAGCACAGAATACGCCGACATGCTGCTGCTGCGTTTCGGGGAGTTTACGCTCAAAGGCAAGAACCGCAGCCGTTTCGAGAAAACGATGCTGCGGCATGTCAAGGAAATAGTCAAGCCTTATCCGATGGCCAGATTGATCAAGGAATATGGGCGAATCTACGTGGAATTGAACGGAGAACCGGCTGGAGAAATGGTGGAAGCGCTCGCCAAAGTGTTCGGCATTTCATCGATCAGTCCGGTAAAGGCCGTTAAGCCCGAGCTTGAAGAAATCGTGGAGGCAAGCCTTCGATTTATCGAAAAGGTCAACCCCGAACCGGGCACGACCTTTAAGGTGAACGCCCGGCGGGTGTGGAAGGACTTCCCGCATGGCTCCCAGGAAATGAACCGTCTGGTGTCCGCTCCGCTGCTGAAGACCTTTCCGGCGCTGTCCGTCGACGTCAGAACACCGATGCTGGAGCTTCGGGTGGAAGTCCGGGAGCAGTATGCATATATTTTCTGCGAGAATATTCCCGCGGTTGGCGGCTTTCCGCTCGGTACCAACGGTAAGGCGATGCTCCTTCTTTCGGGAGGAATCGACAGCCCGGTGGCGGCCTGGTCTTCCATGCGTCGGGGGCTGGAGGTGGAGTGCGTTCATTTCTTCAGTTATCCCTATACAAGCCGGGAAGCGAGGCAAAAGGTCATCGATTTGGCCAGGGTGCTGTCGCGGTACGCCGGAAGAATCCGGCTGCACCTGGTTCCGTTTACTGAAGTGCAGACCTCGTTTGCCGGAATCGGCCAGGACAATCTGATGATCACACTGATGCGAAGGGCAATGCTGAGGATTACGACGAAGCTGGCCGAACGAGAAGGCGCTCTGGCACTGGTCACCGGCGAAAGTCTGGGCCAGGTCGCCAGTCAGACACTGCCGAGCATGAACGTCATCGGCCGGGCAACCGATTTGCCGCTGCTGCGGCCGCTCGTCATGATGGACAAAGCCGATATTGTGGAGCTTGCGAAGCAAATCGGCACCTACGATTTATCGATTCTCCCCTATGAGGACTGCTGTACGCTGTTCATGCCAAAGTCGCCGACGACTAACCCGAATCTGCGGATCATCGAGAAGATCGAAGCGACACTCCCTGGTTATGCGGAGCGGCTTGCCGAGGCGGTTGAGGCGGCTGTTACGGTAGATATTACTCCGTACGGAAATGAGAGCCCTGACGATGAAGCCGATTTAATCTCTTCCGCCAAGGAAGACTGGTTCTGAAAAAGACCCGCCCTGCGATTGCTTGGGCGGGTCTTTCGTTCTATCCGCGTAGACTTCGGCGACCGGTCGCTCCAAGCTTGCCGGCGGCTCGCGAAGCCTTCTGAATCCTCCGGAGTACGGCCATTTTCGTGTGCACCACACGGCATCCGGCATCCGATGTCTGCGGCTTAACCGGCTGCTTTCTCCTGTCCTTCATCCGCGCTGCCGGACCGGCGCTTGCGGTACCCTGCGGCAAGGATGACGGTAATGACAAGCCCGTAGAACAGGGCGCGAAGCAGGGGATGCGAAGCAAAAAAAGATTCCATCTCCCGCTCCTCGGCGATCATTCCGGCAGCCGTATATCCCAGGACCGCAGCCCCCGCATAGATAATCCAGGGAAAGTTGGACAGCAGTCGGATGAACAGCGTACTGCCCCAGACGACGATGGGCACGCTGATGAGAAGACCTAGGGCGACCAGAACCGTATTGTGCCGCGCCGCACCGGCAATGGCGATTACGTTATCCAGGCCCATGGCGGCATCCGCAACAATAATGGTCCTTACCGCCGACCCGATGTTGTCTCCCGCTTTTACTTCGGCGGGGCCGCCGCCATCGGTCAGCAGCTTGTAAGCGATCCAGAGCAGCAGCAGTCCGCCCGCCAGCCGCAGCCAGGGGATTTCCAGCAGCCAGACGACGAGCAGCGTGGCGGCAATACGCAGCACCACGGCTCCCGCCGTCCCGAGGACAATAGCCTTTTTCTGTGTAGCGGGATGCAGATTCCGAGCGGCCAGGCCGATAACAATCGCATTGTCTCCGGCCAGCACAAGATCCAGGAAGATGATATTCAGCAATCCCAGCATAAATTCCCCGAGCATGTTCACACTATTCACTCCTATGCAAAGCCCAGATATCTCCTAATATTGTATACGCAGAATCTCATGGGGACATTCTTCCATACAGTGAAAATGGGACGGGAAGCATAGCTTGTCGCCTCCGAGCATACAAGTAGTTACATGCCGGTTCGGGAGGTATGTGCGATGGATTCGATATGGCTGCTTGGAGAAATATTAATGGTGAATCTCGTTCTCAGCGGAGACAATGCGATGGTTATCGCGATGGCGAGCAAAAACCTGCCGGAAGAACAGCGCAAAAAGGCGGTATGGTGGGGGTCGGCGGGAGCTGTCCTTTTGCGCTGCATATTGACGCTGGCGGCGGTGCTGCTGCTTAAGATTCCTTACATTCAAGCGGGCGGCGGAATCTTGCTGCTGTGGATTTCATTTAAGCTGCTGCTGGAGGAAGAAGACCAAATCCGCGTGAGCGAAGGCTCCACGGTGTGGAAAGCGATCCGGACTATTTTGGCCGCCGATTTCATTATGAGCTTGGACAACGTGCTTGCCATTGCCGGTCTGGCGAAAGGCGATCTGGCTCTTATAGTCATCGGGATTGCGCTCAGTATTCCGATTGTTGTATGGGGCAGCGGCATTATCGTCGGCTGGCTGCACCGTTTTCCGGTGCTTATCTACATAGGGGCATACATTCTCGCCTATACCGCCGGGGAGATGCTGCTGCATGACGCCAAGCTGGGTGCGGTGCTGTCCATCCTGCTTCCGACTATGCATACTCTGCTGCCCGTTGCGCTGGGCGTCGCCGTCGTTGCGGCTGGAGGGATTAAACGGCACACACCGAAGGCGGGATAGAATAAGTAACTGTGCGCTCCAATTGTTGATATAATAATCAGGCATCGGAACAAACCTTCAAGAGAGGCCCCATTTATGGGGTATTTTTTTGAAATATAAAAAGTAGAAGCTTCACGCAACGTGGCGCATATTGGCGCTTTTTGCGTTTTTCGGATAAAATAATGAAGAATCCCGAAGCGTCGGACATGCCGATGCGGTGGGAAAGAGATGCGATTGTTGAAGGGATGAGTGGTAGGATGTCCTCTAAAAACGACATGAAGCTGGGTCTGTTCATCGTGTGCGCCGGTCTCGTTATTTTGCTGGGAAAACTGGGAGTGTTCGGATTTTTGGGACGGGCGTTGTGGCCGCTTATAATCCTCCTGCCGGGATTGTTCCTGCATGTTCTTGTCTTTGGCAGACGCTTGACGCCTGCCGCCCTTATACCTGCCGGTATTCTCACTGTGTACGGTCTGCTGTTTGGACTCTGCAATACGTGGGGCTGGGGGCTGATGGCTTATCTCTGGCCGGTGCTGCCGCTTGGCGTGGCGGTCGGCTTGTACGAGTATTCGCTGTTCGTTTCTCCGAGGAGCGGCGGACTGACTGCCGGTGCTGTCATTCTTGGCGTGATCAGTCTTGTTTTAATGTTTTTCAGCCTGCTCGGTACAGGGATCATGTATATTCTCGGAGCGGTTCTCGTTCTGGGAGGAATATGGCTGATCGTGAGACGGAGCGGCGGCCGGAACAAATGGAACAGGGGCTGGTAAGTTTCTTTCTTCTTGGAAAATTGTTTTTTCATGAAAAGACTTGCTTTTCACTGTGCTTTCACGATACAATTGAAAATAATGTTGAAGCGTCGGGTTTAGCGTCCGGCGCTTCTTTTATGAAGCCTTCGATTCCCTTTGCAAATTTTTAAAGTTTTTATTTGATAAATGAAAGGATTTGGATACAAATCATGCATTCAAGAGAACAAATTCGCAACATAGCGATCATTGCCCACGTTGACCATGGCAAAACTACGCTCGTCGACCAGTTGCTGCAGCAGTCGGGTATTTTCCGCGAGCACGAGACGGTACAGGAGCGCGCCATGGATTCCAACGATCTGGAACGGGAACGCGGCATTACGATTCTGGCCAAGAACACAGCCATTACCTATAAAGATTTTCTCATCAACATTGTGGACACGCCCGGACACGCCGACTTCGGCGGAGAAGTAGAACGGATTATGAAGATGGTTGACGGCGTTCTGCTTGTCGTCGACGCCTACGAGGGCTGCATGCCGCAGACGAAATTCGTGCTGCGCAAGGCGCTTGAACAAAATCTGACGCCAATCGTCGTCGTCAACAAAATCGACCGTCCGGCCGCCCGGCCGAGCGAAGTAATCGACGAAGTGCTGGATCTGTTCATCGAGCTGGAAGCTAGCGACGATCAGCTTGAATTCCCTGTCGTATACGCCTCCGCGCTGAACGGAACGTCCAGCCTTGATCCGGAGAAGCAGGACGACAACATGCTTGCCCTGTATGAAACCATCATCGAGCATATCCCGTCTCCGACGGAGAGCGTTGAAGAGCCGCTGCAATTCCTTGTTACCCTGATGGACTATAACGAGTATTTGGGCCGTATCGCCATCGGCCGCGTCAACCGCGGAATTATCCGTCAAGGTCAGGCCATAACGGTTATCCAGCGCGACGGCAAGCACAAGTCGGCTCGCATCGAGAAGCTGTTCGGTTTCCAAGGCCTGAAGCGTGTGGAGACCGAAGAAGCCGGCGCGGGCGACATCGTGGCGATTGCCGGCATCAAGGACATCAACATCGGCGAGACGATTGCCGATCCGGCGAACCCTGAAGCGCTGCCTGTTCTGAAGATCGACGAGCCGACAATGCAGATGACCTTCCTGGTCAACAATTCTCCATTCGCCGGCAAGGAAGGCAAGTGGGTAACCTCCCGCAAACTGCGCGAGCGTCTGTTCAAGGAGCTGGAAACCGACGTCTCCCTGCGTGTGAACGAAACCGACAGTCCGGACGCCTTTATCGTCTCCGGCCGCGGCGAGCTGCATCTCGGCATTCTGATCGAGAACATGCGCCGTGAAGGATATGAAATGCAGGTTTCCAAGCCTGAAGTTATCGTCAAGGAAATTGACGGAGCCAAGATGGAACCGCTGGAGCGCCTTCTTATCGACGTGCCGGAAGACAGCACGGGCTCCGTTATGGAAAGCCTGGGCAGCCGTAAGGCCGAAATGGTCAATATGATCAACAACGGCAACGGTCAGGTCCGTCTTGAATTCCTGATTCCAGCGCGTGGTCTGATCGGCTACAACACGCATTTCCTGACACTGACACGCGGCTACGGCGTTATGAACCATGCGTTCGACAGCTATGCCCCGCTGATCGGCGGCCAGGTTGGCGGACGCCACCAGGGCGTGCTTGTCTCGACCGAGACCGGAACTTCCACCTTCTACGGCATGATGGGTGTGGAAGACCGCGGTACGCTGTTCCTCGAGCCGGGCACCGACATTTACGAAGGCATGATCGTGGGCGAGCATACGCGCGACAACGATATCGTCGTGAATATCTGTAAGGAAAAAGCGTTGACCAACGTCCGTTCCGCAACGAAGGACGACACCGTTAAGCTGAAGACTCCGGTCCTGTTCTCCCTGGAGCAGGCGCTTGAATATTTGAACGATGACGAATATTGCGAGATAACGCCAAAATCTGTTCGCCTGCGCAAGAAAATTCTGAACAAGAGCGAACGCGAGCGCGCGGAGAAACACCGCAAAATGGCTGAGGCCAATATGTAATCAAGGGCAATCCGCCTATAATGGAATCAGCCGCCGGAATTTATTCCGGCGGCTGATTTGTCCTTGCGGACATATATGATAAAAGCAGAACGGCATTATTTGGCTATAGGCATCCGAATGTTTTTAAGGCGGCAGAGTACCCTTCGATGATATAATGGATGCAGTATCCATTACCCGGAAGGAGTGACTGTACCCTTGCAAATCTGGTTTGCGGAGCACCCCTTAATTGCCTATGTCGTTATTTTCATTTTGCTTACTTATGTGTATAACCGGGTATTTCGGGTGAATCAGAAGCTGCCTCTGCTGAAGGAAATATTGCTTTATGCGATGATGGCCATCGGTGCGGGTATTTTGCTCGTTTTTCAGCATGACAAGCTGCCGATTATTCAGTGCCTGCTGGTCGCGGTCGGCCTGATGCTGCTCGTACGGGTCCGTTATTTCGTCGAGGCAAGGCAGAAACGCAAGGCGGCGGCAGACACCGCAAAGCGGCGGTGAAACGCAACTTTTGAGCAAAAGGTACGTCTGATATTTTAGTAACATTTTACTTATTCCCAATGAAGAAAAGGACTTTATTTAATTATGAGCACAAGTAACGGCAGTTTGCCTCCAAGGTCCAGAGGACAGGGGGGCGGAAACAGAAGGCCCGCTGGGCAAGCTTCCAAGAATGGGATCCGCAAGAAGAACAAGAAACCTGGCTTTATGGCCCGGCTCGGAAAATTGATTTTAATTCTCATGATGCTGTCGGCGCTCGTCGTGGTAGGTTACTTCCTGTATTTATACTATAAGCTGGACAGCGGAGTGCTGGATACGGGCGTTGACAGACCGGTGGCCGCCGATAGCTCGGCTAAGGTCAAGCCGCTGACCATGCTGCTGCTCGGAACGGATTACCGGCCGAAGCATAAATCGTATCTGACGGATGTTATCATGGTGGTCGCGCTCAATCCGGAGACGGAATCGGCGACGATCGTTTCGCTTCCCCGCGATACGTATATGGAGCTGGCCGGCTACAAGAGGACGAAGATCAACGAATTCTATTCGAGGTTCAAGAGTAAGGAAGATACTTCAGGCATCTCGGCCGAGGATGAAATGAAGACCATGATGGGCAAGTATCTTGACGTTAAAATCGACTATGTATCGGTCCTTAATTTCCAAGGCTTCCGCGGGGCGGTCGACGAGCTTGGGGGCGTCAAGGTTAACATCAGCGAAGATATGTGTTATACGGACAGCGCGGACGGCACCGACATCAATTTGAAAAAGGGTCCCGCCGAGCTGAACGGCGACAAGGCGCTCGACTATGTCCGTTATCGCAAATCCAACTGCGATCCGAAGACGAAAGCCTCCGACGATTTCGACCGCAACCGGCGGCAAAGCGAAGTGCTGCATTCGCTCATGGATCAGATGCAGTCGCTTGGCGGAGTTGTCAAAATCGGCGGCGTGCTGGATGCGATCAACGATAATATGCAGACCGACCTTGAGAAGGACCAAATCAAGAATATGATCGCGGCGTATTGGCAAATGTCCAAAAATAACGTGGAATTCAAGCCGGTAACCGGCACCTGGCGCAGCCCTTATGTATATATTAACGAAGAAGAGCTTGACGCCGCGAAGCGGAGTCTGAAAGACCGGCTGGCCGGAGCCGCTCCAGCGGCATCCGCAGCCCCTTAGAAGCGCCGCATCTGACAATAGCCGCAGCTTTCCCAAATTGAATGCAAGTTTGGGCTTATGGTATAATATAATTAACTAAGCTCTACTATGCCGCACAAGGGGGCCTGTCATCATGTCCGAATCCGTTGCCCAGCTTACCGAATCTCTGCTGAAGATGCTGCAAAACGAAACATTCGTGCTGCTTAATACCGTCGATGCGGAAAGCGGCGGCCCTACCTCCACGGCTATTTCGTGGGTGTATGCGGTGAATGCTACCACGCTCCGGCTGGCGATCGACCACCGTTCCCGGCTGGTCAGAAACATGAAGGAGAACCCTCTGGTCACGCTGACCATCTTTGGGGAGGGGACGGTTCATGCCATTAACGGCCGTTCCGTTGTCAAGATCGATCCGCTTCCCGAGGTTCCGTTCGAGATGTGTTGCTTTGATGTGCAAATCTCGGCGGTGCGGAATGCGCTCTTTTATGGCGCACAGCTGGAATCGGCTCCAAAATATGCCAAAACCTACGACCAGCGTGCGGCGGAAAAGCTCGATGGACAAGTGTTTGCCGCAATGCAAAAAGCCTAGTGAGGAGTTCACTGGGCTTTTTTTGACCTTGTCATCATTTAATTTGCGGGTGAAACTGACGATATAAAGGTTATTGCTGGCCCCGTGGCGTCGTATCTTCGGGAAGCTGAGGAATAATCCGCCCGATGATATCGGCCATTTCAGCGGCAAATCCGGAGACGGGGCGGCCTTGGCGGAAGTGTCGGCTCAGCTCGGCGATACGCGCCGCCACATCGGCGTCCGCGGTCACGAGCGAGTTAACGCCCACGTGGTCTTTGCGCAAAGCCTCGGCAACCGAGTATTTGACCGTACCCACTCTGGAACGGCTGAGCGATCCGTCCACGTCGATGCCGACAACGGCGGTTTTGCCCATCACGACGCAGTGTGCTCCCTTTACGCCGGGGACTCTTTTAGCCAACCGTTCCAGATGGTCTTTCAGCTCGGCGTCGCTAAGCGTAACAACGCCCGTTCCGTTCGGTGCAGAAGCCTGAGGCGTTTCCGTTCCCTCGTCTGCCAGCGGTCTTACCCCGCGTTCCCTGTTATTTATGCCATTCATTGCCGATTGTTTATCCTGAGGAGAGGGTGATGACTGTTTTTTGACCATACCGCAGCTTGTCAGCAGCAGCGTAAGGACCAGCAACAGACACATTGATTTTCTCATGGATGCTTGCTCCTTTCGTCCAATATACGTTCTGGTTTTATCTTTACCAGGGGCGGAAAGAGTTATGTATCTTTAAGACAAACCAGGCGCTGTGGAGGGGATAACATGAAAAAGATCTTTGTACTGGATACCAATGTACTGCTTCACGACCCCAATTCGATTTTTTCGTTTAAGGAGAATGAAGTCATCATTCCCGCCGTGGTGCTGGAGGAGATCGATAATAAGAAGCGGAACGCCGATGAAATCGGACGCAATGCCCGCACGGTGTCCCGCCTGCTCGACGGGCTTCGCGAGCGGGGCCATCTGCACAGCGGCGTGGAGCTTGAGCATGGGGGCAAGCTGAAGGTCGAACTGAATCACCGCAGCTTTATCAAGGTGCAGGAAATGTTCGGCGAGGTATCCACTGACAATCGGATTTTGGCTGTGGCGCTTAATTATTTGCAGGAGGAGAACGAGAAGGCCGATCCCCGGCCGGTCGTACTTGTAAGTAAAGATGTTCTGGTCCGCATTAAAGCTGATGTGCTTGGTATTACACCGGAGGACTATTTGTCCGACCGAACAGGCGATTTAAATGAACTGTATGCCGGTTACCAGACGCTGCCCGTTCACCCGGCGCTGATTGACGAGTATTACAGCACTCGCTCCCTTTCCGTCAAGCAGCTGCAGCTGTCCTATCCTCTCTACCCCCACGAATTCATCATTCTGAAGGACGAGATCGGCAGCGGCAAATCGGCACTGCTCAAGGTGAGCGGCGACGGCAGCCGCCTGGAGCCGCTGTACCTCGGGAACGATCCCGTATGGGGGATCAGCGCCCGCAATGCGCAGCAGCGGATGGCTCTGGAACTGCTCCTTAACGAAGACATTCCGCTTGTCACCATCACCGGCAAAGCAGGTACAGGCAAGACGCTTCTTGCGTTGGCCGCCGGACTGTTCAAGGTGGAGGATGAGCATAAATACAAGAAACTGCTAATTGCCCGGCCTGTCGTTCCGATGGGCAAGGACATCGGCTATCTGCCTGGAGAAAAGGACGAGAAGCTCCGGCCGTGGATGCAGCCGATATACGATAATCTGGAATTCCTCTTCGACACGAAGAAAGCCGGAGACATCGACAAAATTCTGATGGGGCTCGGAAGCATTCAGGTAGAAGCGTTGACCTATATCCGCGGACGCTCCATTCCGGGGCAGTTCATCATCATTGATGAAGCGCAGAACCTGTCGCGTCACGAAGTGAAGACGATCGTCTCCAGAGCGGGCGAGGGAAGTAAGGTCATTCTGATGGGAGACCCCGAGCAGATTGATCATCCTTATCTCGATGCCGCCAGTAACGGACTTAGCTATATCGTTGAAAAGTTCAAACAGCAGGGCATCAGCGGCCACATTACGCTGGAAAAAGGCGAACGTTCCCGTCTGGCCCAATTGGCTGCGGATTTGCTGTAAGGACGTTCGTATCTCAGATAACAGGAAGGGCCGGGGGGCCAACTCCCGGCCCTTCCTGCATATATAACAGAAGGAAAGCGCTGTCATTAACAGGCAGACAAATGAGCCGCAGGCTGGTACAATGGGAAGGACGGGCTTGTAACGGACAAGGAGGAGAACATGCTGAGACGCAAAAATTATTGGCTTCTGTTTGCAATTTTGCTGCTGTCGCTGACGAGCTTGTCTCCCAGCATGGATCTGAACCGGCTGGACGGGCCGCCTCCCCTGAACAAATATCAGTCGCAGGTACAAGACTACTCATCCCGGCAAAAAGGCGAGCCTGTCCATCTGCGCATATCGGTATCGCTCAGCGATAATGAGCTGCGGGAACTGAAAAAAATAAGCGGAAACTACACACTGTTCAGCGGTGTGACCATCGAACTGAACAATCTCGGGGAGGCAGCCGGAGAAGACGCTTTGATGAAGGAACTGACGGTCGGAGACAGATCCGACATCGTTATGACTGACGCCCATCATATCAGGGGACTGGCGCAGCAAGGATATTTGCTTCCCGTAGACGTATATGAAAGCTCGGCCGGGGGAACGCCGCTCGCCCCTTTGCTGCCGCTGCTGCAATGGAACGGGTACGCTTGGGGCGTGCCGCTGGATATCGATCCTTATGTCTTCGTTTATTCGCCCCAGCGGATGAAGGAGCTTGAAGCGGAGGCGCTTCCGAGATCACTTGATCAATGGAACCGGCTGTTGGAGCAGATCCGCAAAGAGCCCAAGAAGTACGTGCTCGCAATGGACGCGAACAATGCTTATGGCTTGTCCGCCTTTATGGAAAGCGCCGGGAGCGCTCTGTTTCCGGCGAGCCGCAAGGCGCTCGACTGGATTGTACAGAACCGCGGCTCCCTCTTTCTGACGGATGGATTGGACGGAGGAATCTGGAATATGCTGCGGGAGGGGAACATCGCCGCAGCTATTGTTCGCCTGTCCGAGTGGGAGAAGAACGGAGGCGGAGCCCTGACGGCGGAACTGCCGTGGATGGGAGACGGAGTGGGGGAGCGGACGCTGTACAGCCGCAGCTTTGCCCTCTCCGCGCAGTCCCGAAGTCCGGAGGCCGCGGCCGACTGGCTGACCTATGTAACCTCGGAGAAGGCGCAGCACGATTGGCTTGAGAATACCGGACGGCTGCCGGGGGCGGAGGAGCCGTATCGCTCGGGATTGCCCGGCGGCGGGAGTCTTCCGTTTAATACCGTCAGTCTGCTGGCGGATGGAGATACTCTTGAAGGGGAGCCAGAGGCGGAATGGAACGAAATCACGTCGGCAGCGGGTTTGCTGCTGGCCGGCAAAGTGGACTCAGCAGGCTATATCGCAGCGATTTTGTCTTCAACCGGGGCGGAGGAAGACAAGCCGTGACCGTGCTTTTGGCCTATCCTTATCAGAACGATAGCCTAAGCCTCACATGAAGAACGCCGTCCTTGCTGTCCACTTCAGTGGCGTGAAGGAAAGAGACGATCTTGGACGGATAGAAGCCGAGATCGAATTCCTTTTCCAGCGATGCGCGTGTCGTATCCGGCAGCTCAAGGCCGTTGAAGATGATGCTGTCCACATGAAACATCAGCCCGTTGAGGGGCTCCTCCTGTATCGTGTAATGACCCTGCAGACGAAGCGATAAGTCCCCATTCTTACCGGCGGCGATAACCGAACCGTTCTCGAACGTAAAGGAGAAATTATTGAACAGTTTGTTCTGCGAATATAAAAATTCGTTTAAGTCCTCTTCTTTCAAATTCAAATCGTAAGTCGTCCCCCGGCGTGTGAGAACACCGTCACGGCTCTCGACGAACTCCGGCAGATGATCCATCGCCGAAGACAGCGCTTTGAAATAGGTTTTGACTTCATGCATCCCGATGTTTTGCCAGTATGCCGTAAACTCCTCCAGCAGCGCCGTCATATTCTGCGGATCGCCGCTGCTCTGAATGCCGCCTTCAATATCTTTATGCAAAGCCTCGATCCGAAGCTTCTGTTCCTCTAAAGCGCTCTTTAGCTCCGCCAGTTCCTTCGAAGAACGCTCCGCCGCAGCCAGCGTGGTCTGTAAGTTTTTATATTGCTGCTCATACTCCGCCAGAATTTCCTTGTCACGTCCCATTATCATCTCGTAGTAATCGAGCAGAATAAACCATTTGCTTAAGGTTTTTGCCGACAGAAAGGCCGTAAGCAGAGGGTCCCTGTCTCCCGTATAGTAAGCGCGCACAACCGCGCCTGCCCGCTTTTCTTTTTCCGCGATACCCTTCTTTTTCTCAGCAGCCTGCCGTGTCAATGCCGCCGTGGTTTGCTTCAATGTGCTTTGCTCAGTTCCTATGCGTTCGATTTCCTTTTGTATTTCAGCCGCGGACAACGTTTGCTGCATGAGCCTGCGGGTCTCGGCATTATCCGGAAAAGACGACATGGAAGAAGGGGAGGAAACGGAAGGAGCGGGGGACAGCTCGCTTGGCAGCGGATCGGCGGACAGATACGGTGCCGGCTGGATCAGCAGCAGCGAACAGAAGAGCGGTATAGTCAGGGCGGCAGCCAGTCGTTTGGGGGAGAGCACCGTCTCACCTCCTTGCAAGATTTAAACGTTTATGTAGGTATAATATGTTTGACCCTGTAAAAATATCATACCCCTTTTCAGGGCTTCGGCCTATATCACGGGACACAAAATAACCCCACATGACGTGGGGCTTCAACTTACTAAGTTGTTCAGATGTACTGCAGTGACTTGCGGCTTACAGGGGAAGGCCCATCTCGAAGATCGTCCAATAGCTGAAACCTGTAAAAGTGACGATCATATAACCCCAAAACAGAAGGATATACGTTCTTTCGGTGAATTTCATATACCCCAGGATAACGAAAAATGCGGTCTGCAAAAAGAACAGCAAAGCCATCTCGACCATTTTTCCCGCAAAGGCCATCAGGCCGATTACCAGCGTAAAGAATCCCAGAACCCGAAACATCCGAGCCACGTTACCATCCCCTCCTTAGGTTAGAACGAACGGAATACCTCTAATCCATTATACCCGGTGAATAAAATAGTGTAAACGAATTCAATAAAAAAAGAAACCGATTTCACTGGGAATGTGACCTGTGTTATTGACGGAGATAATGGGCGCTGAGAAGGGATTATTTCCCGTTTTGCGTATGAGCGGAAGGCAAAATGGAAATACAAATGAGTATCAAATAGATTCTATGAACTCTATGAGAGGCATAGGAATGAAGTAAGCAGCTTTTATCCCCATTCACTTGCCGGCGGCACCGCCGGTTACGAAGATGGTTATTTCAAGATGTTACTAGGAGGTTTGGCTCTATGACAGCCATTAGACAAGATGCCTGGAGCGAGGAAGACGATCTCATTTTGGCGGAGGTTACCCTGCGGCATATCCGGGAAGGAAGCACGCAGCTGGCCGCTTTTGAGGAAGTGGGCGAAAAAATCGGCAGGACATCGGCAGCCTGCGGATTTCGCTGGAACAGCTGTGTGCGCAAGAGCTACGAGGAAGCGATTGCCATTGCGAAAGGACAGCGTCAGAAAAGGAGCTATCTGAAAAAACAGACCTTATCCAGAGGGGCGCAGGTAGCCGGTTTCATCATCGGTGACGGCGAAGACGACTACGGAAGTGAAGAGGCCCAGAACTCCCTCTCCATCGACGCTGTCATCCGGTTCTTAAGGCAGTGGAAAGGCACTTACCAGGAAGCCGGCCGTCAGTTGAAAATGCTGGAGAGGGATCTTCGTGATAAGGAAGAGGAACTGGCGGAGCTGAGAGCGGAAAATGAGAGATTGTCCAAAGAAGTCAATACGGCCCAAAGCGATTACCGTGTAGTTAACGACGATTACAAGGCGCTGATTCAGATCATGGACCGTGCCCGCAGGCTGGCCTTTTTAAGCGAAGAAGAAGAGGAAATCAAGAACCGGTTCAAGATGGACGCCAACGGAAATCTGGAACGGATCGAATGAAGTCTCGCAAGCTTGAAGAAATCCCGCTATCGGCATGAAAAATGCCGTGATGGCGGGATTTTCCTTTTGTCATCGGCGCGTTATACTAGACCAGTAACCCCGCAAAGCCGGCCGTGGTTTCGAGCATGCTAAGATGCTTCGCGGGGACCTCTGAAACTAATAATCTAAAGATTAACGGGCGGTGACTGGCGCGGTGAAAATCGATATTATCGGAGCGGGCTCGCTGGGGCTTTTGCTGGCAGGGAAGCTCATCTGTTCCGGAACAAGCATCCGGCTGTGGTGCAGAAGCGATGAGCAGTGCGCGGCGCTTTCAGAAACCGGCTTGACGATAAGCCATATTGACGGAAGGCAGCCG
Organism: Paenibacillus rhizophilus; assembly: GCF_003854965.1. Lineage (GTDB taxonomy): Bacteria > Bacillota > Bacilli > Paenibacillales > Paenibacillaceae > Paenibacillus_AQ > Paenibacillus_AQ rhizophilus. Next base: position 155,131 of record NZ_RQPI01000005.1, on the reverse strand, counting down.
ATCATCATTCCGGGAAGCGAGATCGAAGCGGTGCCTATACGCGAATTTTCGCAGCGCTATCCGGAAACGCCCGGAGATTGGCTCGTGCTCACCGTTAAACAGGGGGTGCTGCACCGTATATTGCCGGAGCTTCTTGGACCTCTTCGGGAGACCAATCTGAATCTTTTATGCTTGCAGAACGGCTGGGGGCATATGGAACTGCTGCAGAAGCTGCTGCCTGCGGCTTCTTTATACGCCGCCGTTACGACGGAGGGAGCGAAACGGGAGTCTCCGGTACGGGTCGTTCACGCCGGGGGCGGGCAGACGTCCATCGGCTTGTGGGGCGGAGGCGAGACCGTTCGGAACAATGTGGCTGTCCGGTTGGCGGATACGCTTATTTCAGCAGGATTTTCCGTTCTTCTGTCGAATGAAGTGAATACCATGATTTTCCGGAAGCTTGTAATCAATGCGGTAATCAATCCCCTGACCGCCATATGGCGTATTCCGAACGGTGAGCTGCTGTGTACGGATCTGCGCGTTCGCATGATGAGAGAGCTGTACGAGGAAGCGGCGGCTGTCTACGATGCTTGCGGAATTTCCCATGAAGACAGCCTGTGGGACGACATACTGGAGGTATGCCGGGCGACGTCGGGCAATCATTCGTCCATGCTGGCGGATGTACTGTCATCTAGGGAGACGGAAATCCGCTGGATCAACGGCAGTCTGGTGGCGATGGCGGAACGGGCGGGCGTGGATGCCGCCGCGCACCGATGGGTAATCCGGATGGTCGAAGGCATGTTTGTAAAGGAGAGGTGAAGCCGATTGGAATGGCTCCGCAATTCGCTGACTGCATTAAGCTTTATGCCTGTGCTTCCTTTTTTTCTTGTTTATTATATCTCCGTTTCCCTGGGTCGGGGCAAGAAGCCGGCACTTCAGCTGGCTATGGACGTGACGACCGTTTTTCTTCTTTTTTCCGTATCGGCGCTGTTTAACAACCTTTTTCAATCGGGCTTCGGATTCTATTTGATTCTCATCCTGGTGCTGATTGCGGCCGGACTGATTGGCGGCGCACAGAATCGCATCAAGGGGAGAGTGGATGGAAAAAGACTGCTGCGGGCGGTCTGGAGACTCGGCTTTTTGGTTATGGGGACTGGCTATGTGATCTTCATGGTCTTTGGAATGATCAAGTATATCATGCGGGTTATGTGATGTAATCTAACATAAAAGGAGATCGGTTGTCACATAACGTTAAAAAAATTAAAAAAAATCATATTCGGAGGACATTCCTCTAGATTTTTTTGACCACTGGTTGTATAATCATAAACCATATACCACATTCTATTTAGGGGGAACTGCTAGATGAAGAAGAGTAAAAGTCTTTTGCTCCTGTTCGCACTCGTTTTAGTCATCGGAACTGTGCTTGCAGGATGCGGCGGTGGCAATAATGCTGCCACGAACACTGGCAACACTGCGGGCAACACTCCGGCAGCTACTGACGGTAGCGCATCGGGCGAGAAACTTGCCGCCGATCAAACGCTTAAAATTAACCTGAGTGCCGAGCCTCCGACATTCGATCCGGCACTGGCGCAAGACAGCCAAGCCAACACGGTACTGAAGACTATGTATGAAGGCTTGACCCGCATGAACGATGAAACCGGACAAGCTGAGCCGGCCATCGCTGAAAAATGGGATATTTCCGCTGACGGATTAGTATATACGTTCCACCTTCGCGACGCTAAATGGAGCAATGGTGACCCTGTGGTAGCCGGCGACTTTGTCCGCGCTTGGAAACGGGTCCTTGATCCAGCCGCTGCAGAGGCAGCGCCTTATGCATACCAATTGTACTACCTTAAGAACGCTCAAGACTACTATGACAAGAAAATTACCGACTTCAACCAAGTAGGCGTTAAAGCGGTTGACGACAAGACACTCGAAGTGACGCTGAAAGCGCCGACTCCTTACTTCCTGGGTCTGCTCTCCTTCTATACTTACTATCCGGTTCACAAATCGGTTGAAGGCAACGCAAAATGGGCAACAAGCAAAGATACGATGGTTGTTGATGGTCCTTTCACACTGACCGAATGGACGACCGGCCAATCGCTGCAAGTTTCGAAGAACGATAACTACTGGGATAAAGATTCCATTAAGCTGAGCAAAATCGACTTCTCGCTCGTGAACAGCAGCGCTACCGAGCTGCAAGCTTACGAAAGCGGCCAATTAGATTATGCTGGTAATCCTAACGGGGAAATTCCGACTGAACAACTTCCGATCGTACAGCAAAAATATCCGGATGAGTTCGTAAGAAAAGGTATTGCAAGTGTGTACTACTACGAGTTTAACGTAACCGAAAAACCTTTCAGCAACGTCAAGATCCGTAAGGCGCTTGCCATGACGATCGACCGTCAAACGCTGATCGACAAGGTTACACTGGGCGGACAATTGCCTGCATTCGGATTTGTTCCTCCGGGCATTGCCGGCGCTAACGGTGAATACCGTACGGCTATTAAAGACAGCTACTTTACAGAAGATGATGCACAAGCCAAAACATTGCTTGAACAAGGTCTGAAAGAAGAAGGCCTGACTAAGCTCCCAGCGTTCACCCTGTCTTACAACACAAGTGAAGGCCACAAGAAAATTGCCCTGGCTATCGCTGACATGTGGAAGAACGCTCTGGGTATTGATGTGAAGCTGGAAAACCAAGAATGGGCCGTATTTATTGAAAACCGTCAGCATCAGAACTTCCAGGTTGCCCGCGCAGGTTGGACAGCGGACTATAACGACCCGATGACCTTCCTCGATATGTGGGTAACGAAAGGCGGCAACAACGATACCGGCTATGCCAACCCTGCATACGACAAGCTGATTGCCGACGCGAAAGCAACAGACGATATGGCTGTTCGTCAAGAGAAATTCGCCGCAGCCGAGAAAATGATCATTCAAGACGATATGATCCTGATTCCGATCTACTACTACACAAACAACACGCTGATGAAGACTTACCTGAAAGGCATTACTCATGACTTCAGCGGTGCGGTTGACCTGACTCACGCTTACCTGCTCGAGCACTAAGATTTTAATTGAATAATTAAATATCTGAAGATGTTCTTGCACTTCGGGATATATATGTGGAACTCCATATATATCCCTTTTTTTTTGAAATATAAATTTTTATAAGCTGCGCGATTATCCTTCTATCTTATATTTTTACGAGAAACGGATGCCGTCCCTATAAGAAGGCGCAGCCGTTTTTCTTAAGATTAAAGAATGTATAAGTGTCCAGCGAAGCTGAACCATTCTTTGATCGCAAGAAAAGATACCGGTAATGAAGGATTCGACGACATCTCGAAAGGGCACCTATCGGTGCTTTTCTTATGTGTCAGTTGACTTGTGAATATTATGGGTAATTTACAAATATAGAAAATGGACAACTGGTTAATTTTTTCATAAAATCTTATTAGGTGTGAAAAATTTGTCGAAGGAGGTGTTGACGGGCATGGTACGCTATGTTGCCAATAAGTTTTTTTATATGCTGGTTTCGCTATTTGTGCTGATCTCGGCCACGTTTTTCCTGATGAAAGCCATTCCGGGTGATCCGTTTACATCCGAGAAGAAAATTCCGGACGAAATCCGCCAGCGGCTGTATGAACAATACGGTCTGGACAAGCCCGTCTCCCAGCAGTATATCAAATATTTGGGTAACATCATTCAGGGTGATTTTGGAGTTTCCATGAAACGAATGAACCAAGACGTGTCGCACATTATCGGTCAGACGTTCTCCGCTTCGCTCAAGCTGGGGCTTGTCGCCATTATCGTGTCGGTTATTGTCGGCATACTGCTCGGAATGCTTGCTGCGCTGTACCACCGGAAATTTATCGACACCGCGGCGATGGTTCTCGCAGTGCTCGGGATTGCGGTGCCAAGCTTTGTGCTTGCAACGGTGCTGCAGTATGTTTTTGCTTCCAAGCTGGGCTGGGTTGATGTTATGGGCTTTAATGATCCGCTGGATTATGTTCTTCCGGTAGCAGCGCTGTCGGCGCAGCCGATTGCGTTCATCGCGAGGCTGACCCGTTCAAGCATGCTTGAAGTGCTGCATGCGGATTATATCAAGACGGCGAAGGCCAAAGGCCTTAGCTGGGGAGTCATCCTGTTCCGCCACGTACTCCGCAACGGTATTATGCCGGTCGTAACTTATATGGGACCGATGACGGCCAACATTGTTACCGGGTCCGTCGTAATCGAGCAGATTTTCGGGATCGGGGGCATTGGTAAGCAGTTCGTCGAAGCGATAAGTGTACGCGATTATCCGATTATTATGGGGATTACGATATTTTACGGACTTCTGTTGATGGTTGCGCGCTTTATTACGGACGTTGCGTATGTCTTCGTAGATCCGCGCATTAAACTGACCGGAGGAAAGGAGGGCTAAAGAGTGGCAACTGAACAACATAGGGTTCCGCAGGGCGTCAATCTGAAGCCCGAAGATTTCCGCAAGATCGGCGTGGACGAGAAGCAGGCGGAAGTCATTCAGCGCGAGAGCTTGTCAGCTTGGCAGGATGCCTGGCAGCGGCTGCGCCAGAACAAAATGGCAATGGCTTCGCTCGGACTGCTGGTATTGGTTATTATTGGCGCAATTATCGGACCGCATATTACCAAGTTCAATTATTATTCCAATGATTTGCTGAACACGAACCAGCCTCCAAACGGCGAGCATTGGTTCGGCACCGATGATCTGGGCCGCGATGTATTCGTCCGCACCTGGTACGGTGCTCGTATTTCCTTGATCGTAGGTCTGGCCGCAGCCTTGATCGACCTTCTAATCGGTGTAATTTACGGTGGAATTATGGGATTCTTCGGCGGTCGTACGGACAGCATCATGAACAAGATTTCCGAAGTTCTGTATTCCATTCCTTATCTGCTGACCGTTATCCTGCTGCTGGTCGTACTGGAGCCAAGCCTTTGGACGATTATTCTGGCGCTGACGATTACGGGCTGGATTAACATGGCATGGATTGTGCGCGGCGAGATTATGCAGCTTAAGAACCGCGAGTTCGTGCTGGCTTCCCGCTCGATGGGCGCCGGTTCCAAGCGGTTGCTGTTCAAGCATTTGCTGCCGAACGCTGTTGGGCCTATCATTGTAACGGTTACCCTGTCCGTTCCGAACGCGATTTTTGCCGAAGCTTTCCTGAGCTTCCTCGGACTCGGCGTGCAGGCCCCTAAAGCCTCGCTCGGCTCGATGATCAGCGATGCATTGACCGGCTGGCTGGCATTCCCGTGGCGCATGCTGTTCCCGGCAATTCTGATCAGTATCACTATGCTGGCCTTTAACATTTTCGGCGACGGTCTTCGCGACGCCCTTGATCCTAAATTGAAGAAATAGGAGGTGAACGATAATGGACCCGATTTTAGAGGTTAAAGATTTGCATGTTTCGTTTTTTGTAAAGGGCGGTGAAGTACAGGCCGTCCGCGGTATGAATTTCGAGATTGGCAAAGGGGAAACGGTAGCGATCGTCGGTGAGTCCGGCAGCGGAAAAAGCGTTACCGCCCAATCAATTATGCGGCTGATTCCTTCGCCGCCGTCCAAAGTGAAGAAGGGCGAAATTATTTTCCAGGGACAAGATCTTCTGAAGAAGAGTATGAAAGAAATGGAAGCTATTCGCGGCAAAGACATTGGCATGATATTTCAAGACCCGATGACCTCACTGAACCCTACGATTAAAGTAGGCAAGCAAATCACGGAAGTATTGATCAAACATCAGAAAATGTCAGCGGCCGAAGCTACCAAGCAAGGCATCGATATGTTGAAGCTTGTCGGCATCAAGAATGCCGAGGCCCGCTTTTATCAATATCCCCATGAATTTTCCGGCGGTATGCGCCAGCGTGTCATGATCGCGATTGCGCTTGCCTGCCGTCCGGCGCTGCTCATTGCGGACGAGCCGACAACGGCTCTCGACGTTACGATCCAGGCTCAGATCATGGACGTTATGAAGGATATGCAGCAAAAGCTCGGCACCTCCATTATTCTGATCACGCATGACCTCGGGGTTGTCGCAGGCATGTGCGACCGGGTTATCGTCATGTATGCGGGTGAAGTGGTAGAGACGGGTACAAGATGGGAAATCTTTAAGAATCCGCAGCATCCGTACACGAAGGGTCTTCTTCGTTCGATGCCGCGTCTGGATCAAAAGAAAGGCGAGCCTCTAATTCCGATCGTCGGCACGCCGCCCGATCTGATTAAACCGCCGATCGGCTGCCCGTTCACCGCGCGCTGCAGCGAAGCGATGGCGATCTGTGAAAGAATTGATCCGGACGCTACGGAATTCAGCGACACGCATTCCGCGCGCTGCTGGAATCTGCATGCGATGGCCAAGGAGGTGCAACGCTCTTGAGCAAGCAATTGATTGAGGTCGATGGCCTTAAGAAATATTTCAATGTAGGCAAAGGCAAAGTGCTCAAAGCGGTTGATAACATCAGCTTCTCGATTCGGGAAGGCGAGACACTGGGTATGGTTGGCGAGTCCGGCTGCGGCAAGACGACGGCAGGCCGCACGGTCCTGCGTCTGTACGAACCGACTGCAGGAAGCGTCAAGTTTAACGGCACGGATATTTACAATCTGTCTCCCGGCAAAATGAAAGCCATGCGCCGCGATATGCAGATGATTTTCCAGGACCCGTATGCGTCGCTCAACCCGCGCTTTACGGTACAGGACATCATCGGCGAAGCGCTGGACATTCATAACATGGCCGGAAGCCGCGCAGAACGGAAAAAACGGATCGAAGAGCTGCTCGACATGGTCGGCCTTAATCATGACCATGCGACCCGGTATCCGCATGAATTCTCCGGCGGGCAGCGCCAGCGGATCGGAATTGCCCGCGCCCTTGCGGTAAATCCGAAATTCATCGTCTGCGACGAACCGATCTCGGCGCTTGACGTTTCGATCCAGGCCCAGGTTGTCAACCTGCTGAAAGAGCTTCAAAACCGTCTGGGTCTGACTTATCTGTTCATTGCGCATGATTTGTCCATGGTTAAGCATATCAGCGACCGTGTAGCAGTTATGTACTTGGGCAAAATGGTCGAGCTGGCCGAAAGTGAAGAGCTGTACGCCAACCCGCTTCATCCGTATACGAAAACGCTGCTGTCGGCCATTCCGATTCCCGATCCGGAAATCGAGGTCAACAAGAAGCGGCTGCATATGCATGACGAGCTTGCCAGCCCGATTTATGCGGCTGACGAGAAGACTAATGATGAAGAGACGAAGCTGGTTGAGGTTTCGAAAGGCCACTGGGTAGCCAAGGCATTCGCATAAATCTCCGTACAGTTAATGTCTCTTGTTCCAAAGGTTAAACGCATGAAAGCACCGGGGTTTCCGGCCTCTCTGAGAGAGCTGCCGGAAACCTTGTTTTTTTAGAATTCATAAGCTGGACTTCTTATATTAATGAAGAAATTCGGGGACGAGCTTTGACGCGGCGTGTTCCTTTGGATACAATCATTTAAGAAGTTTGAGAACAGGAGGCTACCTGAGATGAATGTTGTACCGGAGCCGCTGCCTGGCGGACCGGCGCTCGCCCGCGGGTTCATGGATAACGACGAGGCGGCGGCGCATTTCTACGGCGGTCATTTTCATATGCCCCACAACAAGCGGCAGCGAGCCGCCTGGCTGGATGAAAGCGCAGGCGCCCGGGCTGACCGTGGCAGGCTAACGCAAGTCCTGCGGGCCTATAACGCAAAATACAATAACCACGAAGCGGTAAGGCAATCGCTTGACCTGCTTGAACGGCCGGAGACGCTGGTCGTAGCCGGAGGGCAGCAAAGCGGCCTGTTTACGGGACCGCTGCTTGTCATCTATAAAGCGGTCACAGCCATCCTTGCCGCTAGAGAAGCGAGCCGGGAGCTGGACCGGCCGGTCGTTCCGCTATTTTGGATTGCTGGAGAGGACCACGACTGGGACGAGGTCAATCATACGTATGTGCTGAACCGTTCGGGGGAAGTAACGAAATTGAAAATCGAGGCCCCGGAAACGGGACGTTCCTCGGTCAGCCATATTGAAGTAGGGCAAGAGGCTTGGGGACAGCCTCTTGAACAGCTCGAAGAGCTGCTTCAAGAAAGCGAATTTAAGGCGGAAATGATGGAGCTTATGCGGACCTCCGCCCGCACCGGCAGTATGAGCGCAGCTTTTGCGGAAATCATGGGCTCGCTGTTCGGCAAGTTCGGTCTTGTGCTGCTGGATTCGGCGGACCCGGAGCTGCGGCGGCTGGAGCAGCCGTTCTTCCGCTCGCTGATCGAGAACAATGAGGTTCTCGAAGCGGACTACCACAGGACGGCAGCCGATATTAAGGCTGGGGGATTTCAGCTTCAGGCTGATGTGACGGAAGGCGGAGCGAACCTTTTTTACATTCATGAAGGCGCGCGGCTGCTGCTAATCAAGAAGGACGGCGTATTCACGGACCGCAAGGGGACGGTTTCTTTTTCCCGCGAGGAACTGCTGGACCTTCTGGACCGCCATCCCGAACGCTTCAGTAATAACGTGCTGACCCGTCCGCTTATGCAGGATTATCTTCTGCCTGTACTGGCAACCGTGCTGGGACAGGGCGAGATATCGTATTGGGGGATTACGGGCCGGGCTTTTGGTCAGATGGGAATGCGGATGCCGCTGATCATTCCCCGCATGTCTTTTACCATTGTAGAAGGTACGCTGCACAAGCATTTGGAGAAATACGGGCTGGCTTTCGGCGATGTTCTGGAAGGCCTCGAAGAGAAGAAGCGCCGGTGGCTGGAGGCTCAGGATGAGCTGGAGCTTGGCAGACGGTTTGAAGAGACCAAGGCTGCTTTTGCCGCCATGTACGATCCCCTTATTGAACAAATCGGCACGGTCCAGGCCGGTCTGATCAAGCTGGGCGGAAGCAATAAAGAAAAAATACTGGATCAGATTTCCTTTTTGCAAGGTAAAGTAGAGGATGCGATGGCCAAGCAGAGCGAAGCCGCGCTGCGGCAGTGGGAGCGGATTGAACGTTCGCTGATGCCTCTGGGCAGACTCCAGGAACGAGTTTACAATATCATGTATTATTTGAACCGGTACGGCCTTTCCTGGCTGGACGAATTGATGGAGATTCCGGCGGATTACAGTGGAACGCATCGCATTATATATATGTAAGCGAAATAACAACATACGATAATCAGGAGGTTATTTAATGAGTTCTTTATCCCGGCAAAAAAGTATCGTAGCCGATATGTCGCTCGCTCCCGAGGGGCATCTCAAAATCGATTGGGTTCGCCAGCATATGCCCGTATTGAACCGTATCCGAGAGCAATTCGAAGCGGAGCAGCCGTTCAAAGGGCTGAAAGTATCGATCACGCTGCATTTGGAAGCGAAAACCGCTTATTTGGCCAAAGTCGTTCAGGCCGGCGGAGCGGAGGTAACGATTACCGGCTCGAATCCCCTCTCCACTCAGGACGATGTATGCGCCGCGCTTGTGGAAGACGGCATTACCGTATTTGCCAAGTATAATCCGACCCCCGAGGAATTTAAGGCGCTCAACATCAAGGCGCTGGAAAGTAAGCCTGACCTCATTATCGATGATGGCGGCGATTTTGCGACGCTGCTGCATTCCGAACGGCCCGACCTGATGGAGAATATCCGCGGCGGGGCGGAGGAGACGACGACCGGCATCATTCGGCTGAAGGCTCTGCAGAAGCAAGGAGTGCTGAAGTTCCCGATGGTTGCCGTCAACGATGCCTACTGCAAGCATCTGTTCGATAACCGCTATGGCACCGGACAGTCGGCCTGGGACGGCATCATCCGCACGACCAACCTGATGGTGGCGGGCAAAACGGTCGTTGTAGTCGGTTACGGCTGGTGCGGCAAAGGCGTGGCGATGCGGGCCAAAGGGCTCGGCGCCAACGTTGTCGTCACGGAAGTCGACGCGATCAAGGCGGTTGAGGCGCATATGGACGGTTTCCATGTCATGCCGATGGTGGAAGCAGCCAAGCTGGGCGATTTCTTCGTTACCGTAACGGGCAACCGCTACGTCATCCGCGGTGAGCACTACGATGTGATGAAGGATGGAGCCATTATGTGCAACGCCGGCCATTTTGATGTGGAGGTCAACAAGCCGGAGCTTGCGGAAAGAGCGGCAGTGCAGCGTGTTGTCCGTAAAAATATCGAGGAGTATCAGCTGAAGGACGGTCGCAAGCTGTATCTGCTGGCCGAAGGGCGGCTCGTTAATCTGGGCGCGGCGGACGGGCATCCCGCGGAAATCATGGATATGACCTTTGCGCTTCAGGCACTCTCGCTAAAATACGTGAATGACAGCTACCGCGAGATCGGCGTCAAAGTCGAAAATGTTCCTTATGAACTGGACGAGCAGGTGGCCCGCTACAAGCTGGAAAGCATGGGGCTGGGCATCGACTCCCTGACTCCGGAGCAGATCGCTTATCTCGACAGCTGGAACCTGAACGATTAATTTGAGGCGAAAATAATAGCTTTAACGAGCAACTGCACCTTGGCCAATCCTGCATTGGCGCGAGGTGCTTTTTTGCGGCCGGGTGGAGGTCTGGAAACTCGAACCATTTATTTTTTCGGATTTTCGTGACAGGAAACCCCTGACCGGTCTCTTCGACATAAAGCTCGGTTCCGTCATCTGCTTTGATAAATTAGCCCCTGAAACTCCCTCCTGAGCGGTGACCGGCGGTTTTTCGCCAGAGGTCTTTCATCCGGGTTCGATAGGGTATGCCCCGTTTGATGTCGCATGGCGCTTGCCAACGTATTTTCCGCCAAATATAGACATGCTGGAGGAGAGTTTGCCGCAGGAAGAAAATACCTTAAAACGGAAAAAGGTTTTTGATTTTTGGCGACGAATCTATTATGCTTAAGTGGTGAAAAGTGGGGGGAAGTGGGGACCCGAGGGGATTAAGGAGTGGGCAGCCAATGTTTATGGGGGAATACCAGCATAGCATTGACGATAAAGGCCGTATCATTATACCGGCTAAATTTCGTGAACTGCTCGGAGCCTCTTTTGTGGCGACCCGCGGACTCGACTCCTGTCTTTTCGTTTATCCCATGGATGAATGGGGAATCATGGAACAAAAGCTGAAAAGTCTGCCGCTGATGAAGTCCGACGCCCGCGCGTTCAGCCGCTTCTTTTTCTCGGGAGCGACGGAATGCCAGTGGGACAAGCAGGGCAGGGTGACTCTGCCGGCCAATCTGCGAGAGTATGCGAAGCTGGACAAGGAATGTGTCATTCTGGGCGTATCGAACCGGGTGGAAATCTGGAACAAGGAGCTTTGGGAACAGTACTTCGGGCAGTCGGAGGAGTCGTTCAACGAAATCGCCGAGAAGCTGGTGGATTTCAACTTTGATTTATAATTATTTACCGAATACTGTTTGGAGGGCTGCAACTTGTTTCATCACATCACGGTTCTAAAGGAAGAAGCGACGGAAGGCTTGCGCGTCAGAGAAGACGGCATCTATGTGGATTGTACGCTCGGAGGAGCCGGGCACAGTGCCCTGATCGCTTCCCGCTTGGGCAGCAAGGGACGGCTGATCGCGCTCGATCAGGATGATTGGGCGTTGGATAACGCCAGGGAAAAGCTGGCCGCATTCGGAGACAAAGTCATTTTGGTCAAGACGAATTTTCGGGATTTGGAGGAAGTGCTGGGGTCTTTGCAGGCGGTTCCGCAGAAAGACGGCGTCCCCCAGGTGGACGGAATTCTGTTCGATCTCGGTGTTTCCTCCCCGCAGTTTGACGAAGGAGAGCGCGGTTTCAGTTACAACCATGACGCTCCGCTCGATATGCGGATGGACCGGAGCGCCGAATTGACTGCTGCCGAAATCGTCAACACTTGGCCGGAGCGGGAAATCGCGCGCGTGCTGTTCCAATACGGAGAGGAGAAGTTCTCCAGACGGATCGCGGGAAAAATTGTGGAGCGAAGAGCGGTGAACCCTATTGAAAGTACGGGGGAATTAGCCGATATAATCAAGGAGGCAATTCCGGCCGCGACGCGCAGGACGGGCGGACATCCCGCCAAACGAAGCTTTCAGGGGCTGCGCATTGCCGTTAACGACGAATTGGGCGCTTTTGAAGAGGCCTTGCATGCGTCTGTGCGGTGTCTGGCTCCCGGAGGCAGAGTTTCCGTGATTACGTTCCATTCCCTGGAGGACCGGATTTGCAAGCAAATCCTGAACGGCTATGTGGGCCGCTGTACGTGCCCGCCGGATTTTCCGCTGTGTGTGTGCGGCGGGAAAGGCCAGGTGAAACTGATCAATCGCAAGCCGCTTATACCCGGCGAAGAGGAACTTAAACTCAATCCTCGTGCCCGTTCTGCCAAGCTGCGCATTGCGGAGAAATTGTAAAAGACGATAAAAGGAGAGTCAGAGATGGCGTATACCCGCGGCAATTTGGCAGTGCAGCAACAAAGGGAACAGAAAGTTAATCCGCGCTACCGCGAAAAGACTAAAGTAGTTACAAGGCGAACGACGCTCCCTATGCAGGAAAAGCTTCTGTATCTGCTGACTCTTGCCTTATTCGTCCTTGTGTCCAGCGTTCTGGTATGGCGCTATGTCCACATTTACGATTTGAACAAGCAGGCGCAAGATTTGGATGCGGAAATTTCAAAGGCCAAGAAGCAGATTGCCGTCTTTCAGAAAGAGAAGCAGGATCTTGAGCAGCAGGTGGCGATGAAAGCCCGGGAACAGGGTTACAGTGTGCCGGAAGACAGCATCACCGTTTCCCGGAACAACTAATGCCCAGCCGGGTTTGAAATGAGCCGGTAGCGGCCGTCAGGATTGTAAAATAGAGGTTGTGAGGTTCGCGTATGATAAAAAGAATAAAGCTTCGTTCACTGTTCATAGGGGGATGTATTACCCTCTTTTTTCTTGTTCTGGTCGGACGGGTATTCTGGATTCAGGTGCTGCAGGGGGACTTCTGGCAAAAAAGGGCCGCGGACACTTGGGCGCATACGACGATCATCAAAGCACAGCGCGGACAAATTACCGACCGCAACGGCAGCATGCTTGCCAGCGACGTGCCCGCCTATACGGTAGTCGTGGAGCCAGACGTAATTCAGGAGCTGGGCATCCGGGACGAGGTAGTAGAGGGACTGCATGGGATCTTGAACAAGCCGGTACCGGAACTTGAAGATCTGATCGATGCCAAGGACAAGGACGGCAATTTATACAAGAATCGCGAGGTCCGCAACGAAGGCTGGAAGGTCGATCAGGAAGTTGCCAACAAGATTACCGAGTTCGAGAAGAAGTTGGAGAAGGAGCATGATATCCGCGAAACCGGCATCGGTTGGGTTAAGGACCAGAAACGGTACTATCCCAAAAACTCGCTGGCCGCCCATGTTCTCGGGTATACGGACCGTGATGGCAATGCCGTAGCCGGACTGGAATACTTCTACGACAAACTGCTTAAGGGCAGTGACGGCTATCTCGATTACCAGAGCGACGGCAAAGGCGTCAAACTTCCCGATGCCGCGGAAACGTATAAGCCGGTCGTCAACGGCGACAATTTCAAGCTGACGATCGACAGTACGATTCAATATTACATCGAAGATGCGATGAAGGAAGCCTACGAGAAATACCAACCGAAGAGCATGACGGTAATCGCCGCCGATCCGAACACGATGGAGATTCTGGGCATGGCCAATCTGCCTACCTTCAATCCTAATGAATACTGGGAGACTCAGGATCAGGGAGACTTCTATAACCATGCGATCAAGTCCATTTACGAGCCGGGGTCGACATTCAAAATAGTCACGCTGGCCGGGACGGTGCAGGAGAAGCTGTTCGATCCAAATGCGACATTTCAGTCAGGCTATATCATGATCGGCAAACGGCGTCTTAATGATTTGCGCGGAGGCTGGGGGGAAATTACTTACCTGGATGGCGTGAAGCATTCCAGTAACGTAGGCTTTGTTAAGCTGGGCTATGAAATGCTGGGAAGAGACAAGCTTATACAATATATCGATAATTTCGGTTTTGATGACAAGACCGGCATCGACCTTCCCGGAGAGGTCAAAGGAAGAATTACCCCAGAGTGGCCGGTTGAATTCGCTACTCTAGCCTATGGTCACGGGAAAGTTCAGGTTACGCCGATTCAGCAGCTTGCAGCGGTATCGGCCGTCGCCAACGGCGGTAAGTTAATGAAACCGCATATGGTGAAGGAAATCGAAGACCCCAATACCGGGAAGACGACCGTTACGAAGCCGGAAGTTATTCGTCAGGTCATATCGGCAGATAGCGCCAGGAAAACGGGGAGTTATCTGGAGCAGGTTGTCGCCGACCAGAAAATCGGAACCGGCCGACACGCTTATATTGAAGGCTACCGGGTGGCCGGCAAGACCGGTACGGCGATCAAAGTGGGTGCCAATGGAGAGTATGATCGCACCAAGAATTTAGTCTCCTTCATAGGTTATGCTCCGGTCAATGATCCCAAGATTTCGGTCATCGTCATTATGGACGAGCCGAAAGGAGACGTCGGAGGGGGCACGGCGGCGGCGCCGGTGTTCCAGAAGATTGTCTCCCAGTCTTTGGAATATATGGGTGTCCCCAAAGTGTACGCGGAAACGGACAAGAACGGAAAGAAGTCCGGAGATAATGCGGTGTCTGCGCGGACTGCTCCAAACCTGGTCGGCCAGACGATGAAGTCGGCCAAAGAACTGCTTATCGACCAGGGATTTGACTTCGAAAGCGTCGGCGGCGGTCCGTCCGTGGTCAGCCAGTATCCCGCAGCAGGAACGGCGCTGTCCTCCGGGCAGAAGGTATACCTGCTCAGCGAGCAGGGGGATAAGCCGACCATCCCCGATCTGCGCGGCGAATCGCTTCGGGATGCGCTTGAAGTGCTAACCTTGCTGAAGGTGGGTATCCAGGTCGATGGAGAAGGGTACGTCTCGAAGCAGCAGGAGTCCGTAAATAACGGCAAAACGAAAGTCACCCTGACCCTGAAGCCCGATGAGCAAATGGGGGAAGAATCCGATACAGTGTCAACTGAAGCGGGCGACCCAAGCACCCAACCGACTTCCGAATCAGCTTCCGAATCAACTTCGGATTTGAATACCGGAGAGAATGCCGCTTCCTCGAATTAGGCTTGTTCTAAGCCCTGTTTGTCCTGAATAGTCATGAAGGAAAGAGAACATGTCTATTGCAGGGAAAGCGGGGATGACGGAAATGAAAGTTTCGAAAGTCGTGTCGCGGCGGCGGATGTTGTGGACTTTGCTGGGGCTTGCCGTGTTGTTTATAGCTCTGGTCTTGCGTCTTGCCTATGTACAGCTGTCCAAGGGCGAAGAACTGTCGGCCAAGGCGGAGGATTCGTGGCGCCGGAACATCCCTTTTACGGCCAAACGCGGCGAAATCCTGGACCGCGAAGGGATTCCGCTGGCCTATAACATCAGCTCGCCGACCGTGTACGCTATTCCGGTGCAGGTTAAGGACAAGGAAGGGACAGCGATGAAGCTGGCCCCTCTTCTGGGAATGACGCAGGATAAGCTGGTGACCTTGTTATCAAAACGTGAATCCACGGTGAGACTGCAGCCCGGCGGACGCAAAATTACGATGGAGCTTGCCGGGGACATTCGTGATTTGCAGCTGCCGGGCATCGTTGTGGCTGAGGACAGCAAACGGTTTTACCCTTATGGAGATCTGGCGGCGCATATCCTCGGATTCACCGGCATTGACAATCAGGGGATTACGGGGATCGAAAGCGTTTATGAGAAGCTGCTGAAAGGAATCGGCGGAAACATTTCGTATTTGTCCGATGCGGGCGGACGGCTGATGCCCGGCTCTTCCGAGAAATACGCAAAGCCGCAGGACGGTCTGAATCTGGAATTGACCATCGACAAGCAGATTCAATCCATCATGGAGAGGGAACTCGATCAGGCCATGGTCAAATATCAGGCCAATGCGAGCTGGGCGATCGCCATGAATCCGAAGAACGGGGAGATCCTCGCGATGGCAAGCCGCCCGGGATATGAGCCGGGGCAGTACAAGGAGTATGATTCCGCGATATATAACCGGAACCTGCCGATATGGATGACATACGAGCCCGGTTCGACGTTCAAAATCATTACGCTCGCGGCTGCGCTCAACGAGAATAAGGTTGATTTGAAGAATGAACGCTTCTATGATCCCGGCTTTATTGAGGTGGGCGGAGCGAAGCTGCGCTGCTGGAAAAAAGGCGGCCACGGCAGCGAGACATTCCTGCAGGTGGTCGAAAATTCCTGCAATCCCGGTTTTGTCGCCCTCGGACAGAGGCTCGGAAAAGATACGCTGTTCCAATATATCCGCAATTTCGGCTTCGGCAGCAAAACGGGAATCGACTTAAACGGCGAGGAGAACGGCATCCTGTTCAAGCCAAAGCAGGTCGGTCCGGTCGAACTGGCGACCACGGCCTTCGGACAGGGCGTATCGGTGACGCCGATCCAGCAGATCGCGGCGGTATCGGCGGCCATCAACGGCGGGAAGCTGTATAAACCGCATGTCGCCAAAGCGTGGATCAATCCGGATACCGGTCAGACCGTATCCGAGATCAAGCCCGAGATGGAACGGCAGGTCATCACGGAAGAAACGTCCCGGAAGGTGCGCGAGGCGCTGGAGAGTGTCGTCGCCAAAGGAACCGGCCGGCCGGCGTTCATTGACGGCTACCGTGTCGGCGGCAAGACGGGGACCGCGCAAAAAGTCATTAACGGACGGTATTCCGCGACGGAGCATATCGTTTCATTTATCGGCTTCGCGCCGGCGGATGATCCGCAAATTGTCGTTTACACCGCGGTGGACAATCCGAAAGGAATTCAGTTTGGCGGCGTCGTGGCCGCGCCGATTGTGCAGAACATTCTGGAGGATTCCCTGCATTATATGAAGGTGCCTAAGCGGGCGGACCAACTGCCCAAAGCCTACAAGCTCGGGGAGACGCCGATCGACACCGTACCGGACCTCGTAGGCGCCACGGTACAGGATATTTACGAGGATATGAATATGAATTTCAACCTTGTCCGTTCCGGCACCGGAGATACGGTCATCAATCAGGCTCCCAAACCGGGAACAAGAGTGGAACGGGGATCGACGATCAGGATTTATATGGGCTCTTCCAGTCCATAATGATAAAGAGATTATTCGATACAATAGAGCGAGGGATTGAGATGAAACTTGAAGAACTGTCTTCTTGTCTGGCGGTTTCGCATTTATTTGGGAACGGCGAAACCGAGATTACCGATTTGCAGGCTGATTCCCGGAAGGTAAAGCCCGGAGATTTGTTCATCTGCCTCCCCGGCTTTACCGTAGATGGGCATGAATTTGCGCCGCAGGCGGCATCAAGCGGTGCGGCGGCGCTTGTTGTGGAACGCAAGCTCGATATCAATCTGCCGCAGATCGTAGTCGATGACAGCCGGTTTGCGATGTCCGTTCTGGCGGGTGCGTTCTTCGGGTCGCCCAGCAGCCGGATGAAAATGATCGGTGTTACCGGAACAAACGGAAAGACGACGACAACCTATCTGATCGAACGCATTTTGGAGGATCACGGTGTAAAGACGGGGCTCATCGGGACGATTCAAATGCGTTACGGCGGGGTCAGCTATCCGATGCCCCGTACGACGCCGGAGTCTCTTGAGCTTCAGCGTTCGCTGAACGACATGGTTTCCAAGGGCGTGCAGTGCTGCGTGATGGAGGTTTCCTCGCATGCGCTCGAACAGGGGCGGGTAAAAGGGACGGATTTCCGCACCGCTATTTTCACCAATTTGACACAGGATCATTTGGATTATCATCATACGATGGAAGAGTATCGTGCGGCGAAGGGACTGTTCTTCTCCAGACTCGGAAATGCAATTTCCCCCTGGAAAGAAGAACGCAAATACGCCGTACTGAATGCGGACGACGCGGCTAGCTCTTACTTTGCGGCCCAGACAGCGGCGGAAATCATTACATACGGGATAGACAATGACGCCAACGTCCGCGCTTCGCAAATTTCCA
This sequence comes from Paenibacillus rhizophilus, assembly GCF_003854965.1. Taxonomy (GTDB): domain Bacteria; phylum Bacillota; class Bacilli; order Paenibacillales; family Paenibacillaceae; genus Paenibacillus_AQ; species Paenibacillus_AQ rhizophilus. The sequence continues at coordinate 137,196 of NZ_RQPI01000005.1, read as the reverse complement.
TTACGGCCAAAGGCACCTCATTTCACGTGGATACCTTTAAGGGAGAAGCCGATATTTCGCTGAAAATGGTAGGCAAATTCAATGTGTACAACGCGCTTGCCGCCATAACGGCCGCCCTGCTGGAGGAAGTTCCGCTTGCGGATATCAAGGCAAGCCTTGAAGCGGTGCCGGGCGTGAGCGGTCGCGTGGAGTCGGTGGACGAAGGCCAGCCGTACGCGGTCGTTGTGGATTATGCGCATACTCCGGACGGACTGGAAAATGTGCTTCGCACGGTCCGGGAATTTGCGGAGGGGAAAGTGCTGACCGTCTTCGGCTGCGGCGGCGACCGCGACCGGACGAAACGGCCGCTGATGGGCAAAATCGCCGCCAATTACAGCGATCACATTCTTGTCACTTCCGATAACCCGCGGACCGAAGATCCGGAGACCATTTTGAAGGACATCGAAGCAGGGTTGATCGATGACGGTGTGGACCGCAGCCGGTATGAGCTGATTGTTGACCGGCGCGAAGCAATCGGGAAAGCTATTGATGTGGCAAGCCCCGGCGATGTAGTATTGATTGCGGGGAAAGGTCATGAGACCTACCAACTGATTGGCGGCGCCGTTCTCGATTTCGATGACCGCATCGTCGCCAAAGAAGCCATAAGGGGTAGAAGCCATTGATTACAAGAACACTGCAAAGCATTGCCGCCATGTGCGGGGGCGAGCTGTCCCCAGGCAGCGCAGCCGATGCGGAAGCTACGGGAGTTGTTACCGACTCCCGTAAAATTACGCCCGGCTGCCTGTTCGTGCCTCTGGTCGGCGACAGCTTTGACGGACATGATTACAGCGAGTCCGCTCTGAAAGTAGGAGCAGCCGCAACGCTGTGGACGCGGAATAAAGGCGCTGCTCCGCAAGGAAATGCGGTTCTGGTGGACGACACGCTGGACGCGCTGCAGCGCCTGGCATCCGCTTATCTTAAGGAAGTGGCTCCGCGCGTTGTCGCCGTCACCGGCAGCAACGGGAAGACGACGACCAAGGATATCATTACCGCTCTGCTTGAGACGCGGTTCAAAGTACACAAGACGCAGGGGAATTTCAATAACCATATCGGCCTGCCGCTCACCGTCCTGTCCATGGCGGCCAATACGGAAATCGCCGTGCTGGAGATGGGCATGAGCTCGCGGGGGGAAATCTCCCTGCTTTCGTCCCTGGCTCAGCCCGACACGGCCGTCATTACCAATGTGGGCGAATCGCATCTTCTCCAGCTGGGCTCGCGCAAGGAAATCGCGCGGGCGAAGCTGGAAATCGCCGAAGGGCTTAAACCCGGCGGCCTGCTCATTTATAACGGGGATGAGCCGCTGCTTGCCGAGGTGATGGGCGAGCCGGGGTTTGCGGCGCCGGAAGATCTGCGGACGTTCCGTTTCGGACTTGGGACCGGCAATGACGATTATCCGACAGGAATTATGGCGCATGAGAGCGGAACGACGTTCACTTCAAGCCTTCACGGCGAGCATGTCTTCACGCTCCCGCTGCCCGGCAGGCATAATGTCGTGAACAGTCTGGCTGCGATGGCGGTGGCAAGCCATTACGGAGTGAACGAAGTGGAGATGGCTGCCGGCCTCGGCAGGCTCAAGCTGACCGGAATGCGGATCGAGTTGATCCACGCATCCTCCGGCCTTACGCTGCTGAACGATGCGTACAATGCCAGTCCAACGTCGATGAAAGCCGCGATCGATGTGCTTCAGTCTATGAAGGGTGCAGGCGCCAAAATTGCGGTACTGGGGGACATGCTTGAGCTTGGGCCGGACGAAGCCGCCTTCCATGCGGAAGTCGGGGCCTATCTGGACCCGGAGAAAGTCGACCTTGTCTTTGCATACGGGCCGCTCTCCGCACATCTGGCCGAGGCTGCTGCGCTGCGGTTCGGTCCGGACCGGGTGTACGCTTTTACCGACAAGTCCGAAATGACCGATCTCCTTCTTAAGAAGACAGATCCTAAAGATATCGTGCTGTTTAAGGCATCCAGAGGAATGAGGCTGGAAGAATCGCTTCAGCGTCTGCATGCCCATTTTGATCAAAGTTAAAGATTTGGAGAGGGTGAACCCGTGGATTATCAACTGCTGCTTCTGACTATCGCTGTATCCTTTATCCTTGCGGTGATTGCCGCTCCGCTCATCATTCCGCTGCTGCGCCGCATGAAATTCGGACAGCAGGTCCGCGACGACGGGCCTCAAACTCATTTAAAAAAAGCAGGAACGCCTACGATGGGCGGAATCATCATCATGCTGGCGTTCGCCTTGTCTTTTCTGAAATTTTCAGTTGTAAATACGGACTTTTATGTCCTTCTGGTATCCGCGCTTGGCTATGGCCTGGTCGGTTTCCTGGATGATTATATCAAAATCGTCTTTAAACGCTCCCTCGGACTGACGCCGCGGCAAAAGCTGTTTGGACAGTTATTGGTGGGCGCCGTTATATGCGGCCTGCTGATTTCCGCCGGACACAATACAAGCATCAGCATCCCGGGCACAGCCATCAGCTTTGACTGGGGCGGCTGGTTCTACTATCCGTTTATTATCCTCATGATGATGGCTGTAACCAATGCGGTCAATTTTACCGATGGAGTAGATGGATTGTTATCGGGCGTCAGCGCCATTGCGCTCGCTGCTTTTGCCGTAGTGGCCATGCAGGCCACTTCAATTGCGGCTGGAGTATGTGCGGCGGCGATGATTGGTGCGGTACTAGGCTTTCTGGTGTTCAATGCCCATCCTGCCAAGGTGTTTATGGGAGATTTCGGCTCCTTCGGCATTGGCGGCGCTCTCGGCGCTATTGCCATTGTCACCAAAACAGAGCTTCTGTTTGTAGTAATCGGCGGCGTCTTTGTCATTGAGATGCTGTCCGTCGTTTTGCAGGTCGCGTCTTTCAAGACACGCGGCAAGCGTATTTTCAGAATGAGCCCGATCCATCATCACTACGAGCTTGGCGGCTGGTCGGAATGGCGTGTCGTCATTACCTTCTGGGCGGTAGGCATTGTGCTGGCCGGCCTGGGACTTTATATCAGCAAGGGGTTGTAGAAAATGAAACATCCGGATAAGTACCGCGGTGAAGAGACGATCGTTCTAGGGCTTGCGAAGAGCGGCGTTCAGGTGGCCAAGGTGCTGCATGAGCGCGGCGCCGTCGTCACGGTGAACGACAAAAAAGAGAGAGAACAATGTCCCGAAGCTTCCGAACTGGAGTCTTTGGGAATTTCTGTTATATGCGGTGGCCATCCGGACGGACTCATTCACGAAGGCGTGCGGCTCGTCGTGAAGAATCCAGGCATTCCGTACAGCGTTGCGCCGGTCCGCAAAGCGCTGGAGCTGGGCATCGAGGTGGTGACGGAGGTTGAGGTAGCCTATCATCTGTGCGCGGCGCCGATCATCGGCATTACCGGGTCCAATGGCAAGACGACCACAACAACCTGGGTAGGAAAAATGCTGGAAGCCGCCGGTATGAAGCCGATTGTGGCCGGAAATATCGGCACTCCGCTCTGCCAGGCGGCTCAGGAAGCTTCCCCGGACAACTGGATGGTCGTGGAACTGAGCAGCTTTCAGCTTAAAGGGACGGAAGAATTCCGGCCCAAAGTGGGCTGTCTGCTGAATGTGGCCGAGACTCACCTCGACTACCACGGCGATATGAGCGATTACGTGGCTTCCAAAGCGAAGCTGTTCGCCAATCAGGGAGCGGGCGATACGGCAGTGCTTAATTGGGACGATTCATATTGCAGAGAGCTTGTGCCCTATATCAAGGGGGTTATTCTGCCGTTTTCGATGACGGAAGAACTGGTGCAGGGCGTGTTTGTCCGTCCCTCCTTCGTGCCGGGTACCGAGGACGATCTGAACCGGGTCATTGTCTACCGCGACTATACGGAGAGCGATACGGTGATCGCCGAGGTGGCCTCCATCGGACTTCCCGGCCGCTTTAACGTGGAGAACGCGCTGGCGGCCTGCGCCGTCGCGATTGCCGCCGGGGCGGACCCTGCAGGACTCGCCGAAACGCTGGCTTCCTTCCGCGGCGTGGAGCACCGGCTGGAATACGTCGCGGGCAAGGGCGGCGCGGCGTATTACAACAATTCCAAAGCGACCAACTCCAAGGCGACGTCGATGGCGCTCACCTCGTTCCGCCAGCCGATCGTGCTGATCGCCGGAGGGCTTGACCGCGGCTCCGATTACTTGGAGCTGGTTCCGGTCCTTGAAGGGCGCGTCAAAGCGATGGTGGTCCTAGGGCAGACGAAGGACAAGCTCGCGCATGTCGCGAAGCTCGCCGGGTTAAAGACGGTTGTCACGGTCGATAATGAAGACAGCGCCGCCTCGGTGCTGCAAAAGGCCGTGCGGGAAGCCGCCGCCCTCGCCGAAGAGGGGGATGTGGTACTGCTGTCGCCCGCCTGCGCCAGTTGGGACATGTTCACATCCTATGAAGAGCGCGGGCGTATTTTTAAAGAGGCGGTGCATAATCTGTAAGTAGGGGGGCGATTGGATAAGCCTCCACTACGATGCAAGAGGTGTGCTCCTCATGAACAAGACCCGTCCCGCGCCGGATATCTGGCTGCTGATTCCGATTCTGGCGCTGCTGGCCATAGGCATGATTATGGTTTACAGTGCGGGCTCCGTGCTGGGCTTTCGAAATTATGGCGATTCTTTTTATTTTGTCAAAAGACAGCTGCTCTTTGCCGTCCTGGGTCTTGCCGCAATGTTCTTTACGGCGAACGTGGATTATCGTGTCTTGAAGAGGCTGTCCAGGCCGGCGCTTATCGTCTGCTTCGTTCTCCTTGTGATTGTATTGATCCCCGGAATCGGGGTTGTGCGCGGCGGCGCGCGCAGTTGGCTGGGCATCAGCTCTTTCGGCATCCAGCCCTCCGAGTTCATGAAGATGGGGATGATTCTCTATCTGGCGAATTGGATGAGCCGCGAGGATTACAACATCACTTCGTTCACGCGGGGGCTTCTGCCTCCGCTGGCCCTGATCGGGACAGCCTTCGGACTGATCATGCTTCAGCCCGATCTGGGTACAGGAACGGTGATGATGGGGGCCACCCTAATGATGGTCTTTACCGCCGGGGCGAGTATGAAGCATCTTCTGGGACTCGGCGCGGCGGGAGTCGCCGGATTTGCCGCGCTGGTCGCAGCCGCTCCTTACCGGATCCAGCGGATTACCGCGTTCCTTGATCCCTGGTCCGATCCGCTCGGCAAGGGATACCAGATCATCCAGTCGCTGTATGCGATCGGCCCCGGCGGACTTGGGGGACTCGGGCTCGGCATGAGCCGGCAGAAATACAGCTATGTGCCAGAGCCGCAGACGGACTTTATTTTTTCCATTTTGGCCGAAGAACTGGGCTTTATCGGCGGACTTGCGGTGCTGACTCTGTTCCTTATCCTGATCTGGCGGGGAATGAGGGTGGCCATGAGCCTGCCGGACCGCTTCGGCAGCTATCTGGCCGTTGGAATCGTCTGTATGGTGGCGGTGCAGGTCGTCATTAACATCGGCGTGGTCATCGGCATGATGCCGGTCACGGGCATTACGCTGCCGCTGATCAGCTACGGCGGCTCATCGCTGACGCTGATGCTTACGGCGCTCGGCATTTTACTTAATTTATCCCGTTATGCGAGGTGAAGGCAATGCGTATCGTATTAAGCGGCGGCGGCACGGGAGGGCATATTTATCCCGCTGTCGCCGTGGCAAGGCAGCTGGAGGCGGAGGAAGACAACTCCGCATTTTTATATATCGGCGGGACGCGCGGGCTCGAGAGCAAGCTGGTTCCCCAGGAAAACCTTCCGTTCCGCTCGATCGATATTACCGGGTTCCGGCGGAAGCTGTCCCTGGACAATGTGAAGACGGTTATGCGTTTCCTGAAAGGCGTGAAGGAGTCCAAGCGGATGCTGAAGGAGTTCAAACCCGACGTTGTCGTCGGGACGGGCGGATATGTCTGCGGCCCTGTCGTTTATGCCGCCTCCAAGCTCGGCATCCCCACACTGATCCATGAGCAGAACGCCATTCCGGGTTTGACCAACCGTTTTCTAAGCCGGTATGCGAGTACAGTTGCGGTCAGCTTCGAGGGAACCGAATCGGCTTTTCCGGGAAGCAAGCGCGTGATCTACACCGGGAATCCGCGCGCAACAACGGTGAGCAAGGCGAACCCGGAGCGGGGCTTCGCTTCCCTCGGCATTCCCGAGGAAAGCACGGTCGTGCTGGTGGTCGGCGGCAGCCGGGGAGCGAAAGCGATCAATGAGGCGATGATCGAAATGGCTTCACTTGCCGTCAAGGAACCGCAGGTCCATTACGTATACGTCACGGGCGAGCCTTATTACGAGGAGACACGTAAAAGCTTGCGCGAGAAGCTGGGAAGCCTTCCGAACTGGCTGCATGTGCTTCCCTATGTTCATAATATGCCGGAGGTGCTCGCCTGCACTTCCCTGATTGTGAACCGTGCGGGAGCTTCTTTTATCGCCGAAATTACGGCGCTGGGCATCCCATCCGTTCTTATTCCTTCTCCCAATGTCACAAACAACCATCAGGAAGCGAATGCTAGGCAGTTGGAGCGCGCGGGAGCGGCCGTTGTGATCCTGGAGAAGGATTTAACGGGACAGTCGCTGTACAAGGCGGTCCGCTCCATTACGGGCGATCCGGCCGTCCGGAAGACAATGTCCGAAGCTTCGCTTAAACTGGGCAAGCGGGATTCCGCCGCACTTGTCCTTCAGGAGCTTCGGAGGCTTACTGGCGGCAAGTGACCGCTTGTCCGCCAGGCACGGAGCAGGTGGGCGGCAGCATCCCGCGTTCCTGTGCTCCATCCTGTCACACACCCGAGGGAAACTACATACGATATCGTATAAATCGTGACTATCACCTAGGGCTGCTTACCGGAAGGGCGGAGGGCGTGCAACTTGCGTCCGATGAGAGATTTTTCGCCTGCCTAACGTAGACGGAAGCGGCTGCCCTTGCCGGCTTAAGCGTGCTTTTATTACAAAGCGCCGACGGCATCAAGCGGGGGGTGAGCGGTAATCTCGGAGGTGATACATTGGACAAATTGGTGATTGAGGGTGGAATTCCCCTGTCAGGCACCATACGCATCCATGGAGCAAAAAACGCGGCGCTGCCCATTCTGGCGGCTAGCCTGCTGGCCGAAGGCGTTCACTCGCTGCATAATGTGCCGAATCTGCTGGACATCGAAACGATGCTCGCGATTATGGAGCGGCTTGGCTGCAGGGCCGGACATGACGGGGATACGGTAACGGTGGATACTGCGCCCGCCTGTTCATCCCATGTTCCGGAAGACTTGATGAAGCAAATGAGATCTTCCATCTTCCTGATGGGGCCGCTGCTGGCCAGATTCGGGGAGGTAACCATCTATCAGCCGGGAGGCTGTGCAATCGGCGAACGCAAGATCGATCTGCATCTGCGGGGACTGCAGGCTCTTGGGGCGGAGATCGAAGAAGGAAACGGGAAAATTTACTGCAGTGCGGAACGGCTGAGGGGCTGTGACATTCATCTGGATTATCCGAGCGTTGGTGCGACGGAAAATATTATGATGGCCGCCGCGACCGCGGAGGGCACCACGACAGTTTCCGGAGCGGCCCGGGAGCCGGAGATACAGGATCTTCAGAACTTCTTGAACCGGATGGGCGCCTCCATTATCGGAGCGGGCACCGATACGATTACGATCCAGGGCGTACAGAAGCTGCAGTCCTGCAGCTATGAAGTCATTCCAGACCGGATTGTCGCGGGCACCGTCATGATCGCCGCCGCGGCGACCCGGGGAGACGTCACGCTCACGCATACCAATGTGGGTCATCTGAATTCGCTGATTCACGTCCTGAAGCGCGCCGGTGTTCAAATCACAGTTTGCAATGATATAATTAATATTAGTTGTATGGGGCGCCCCCGGTCCGTAGAACGCATTGTAACTTCGCCTTATCCGTCTTTTCCGACGGATCTTCAGTCCCAGATCATGGTGCTGCTCGCATTGGCTGACGGATTTAGCGTCATCAAGGAGACTGTATTTGAAGGCAGATTCAAGCATGTGGAAGAAATGGCCCGCATGGGCGCCGATATTTCCACCCATTTGAACCGTGCGTTCATCCGCGGCGTCAAGCGGCTCTACGGGGCAACGGTGGAAGCGACCGATTTGCGGGCCGGCGCGGCGCTTGTCATTGCGGGGCTGGCCGCCCAAGGCACCACCGTTGTCGAGCAGGCTCATCATATTGACAGAGGATACGACGGCATTGAACTGCTGTTTCAGAAGCTGGGCGCCCGCATCAGCCGCAAGATGCCTGTTCCGGGACCCATCGATCTGGCCAATTAAACTCCCCTGTCTCCTCCAATTGAAAGACGGGGGGAGGCAGGGCCTTACTACGGAGACTATAGAATGCCAAATACCCGACTGCCTGTTCTCCAAGAGGACAAGCCCAAGAAAAAAAGAAGCCGCAAAGTAACGGCGATCCTGATGCTGCTGTTTATCGCGCTGCTTGGCGTCATTTTTTTTCGTTCGCCGGCCAGCCGCATTACGGAAATCGACTTCCGCGGCAGCAAATACTCCACCTCGGAAGAGCTCCTTCAGCAAAGCGGTCTCAAAAAAGGTGGGCAGTTTTTTGCCGTATCGAAAAGTGGAGTGGAGCAGTCGCTGCTTGAACTGAAGACGGTGCAAAAGGTAACGGTGGACAAGCGTTTTCCCGGCGTCGTTTCCGTTCAGATTACGGAATTTCCGGCGGTAGCCTATGAGCTTGATCCGAGCGGCAGCTTGAAGGCCATCCTTTCCAGCGGCGCGACGGTATCCATTGATGAGAGCGGAATCGCCGTGGAGAAGCCGATCCTGACGGGCTGGAAGGCTTCAGACCCTTATAAGGCGAAGCTGTGCGGGGCGCTGGCAGGGATACCGAATGAACTGACCAGCGACATCTCCGAAATCGTGCCGTCGCCGACGCTCTCTTTTCCGGACCGGATCAAGCTTTATACCCGTTCGCACTTTGAAGTGACTACGGCCGTTTCGCTGCTGAAAGACAAAGTGGAGTATTTGAACCAGGTCATTGAAACGAAAGAACCGGGAATGATCACCATGCTTGAGGCGGATTCCTATGTTCCCTTCCAGAGCGACAGTGCTCAAGAGGGCGCCGAAGATAAATAGCCACTACTCACAGAGAGCAAAAAATGCTACAATCGGTTTTATGGGCAATAAAATTTCATCCCTCTTTTTTCTCCGGATTTTTTGAAATTTGAGCAAACTCTTTTTCATCCATTTATTGCTTTCATTTCCAAGAAAAGTTCTTTATTTCCGGTCAAAAAATTTGTAGAAAAAAGAGGGAAAGGAATAGGTATGTGGAATATGTAGAAAGACGTTTCCCGTCTCTGGAAAGCGGCTGGAAACCATTACGATCAATCAGGAGGTGCCATAGGGCTTGAGCAACAATGACATCATTGTTAGTTTGGACATCGGTACATCCAAAGTTCGGGCAATTATCGGGGAAGTTACCAATGGAACCTTGAATATTATCGGTGTCGGATCTGCCGACTCGGAGGGCATACGCAAGGGCGCGATTGTAGACATCGACCAGACGGTCCAATCCATCAAAAGCGCCGTTGAGCACGCCGAGCAGATGGTGGGCATTCAAATATCCGAAGTGTATGTCGGCATTTCCGGCAATCATATCGGCCTGCAATCCAGCCATGGCGTAGTTGCCGTCCAGAATGAAGATCGCGAAATCGGCGAGGAGGATATCCTGCGCGTTCTCAAGGCTGCGGAAGTCATCGCTCTGCCTCCTGAACGTGAGGTGATCGATGTCGTCGCTAAGCAATATATCGTCGATGGTCTTGAAGGCATTCAGGACCCGCGCGGAATGATCGGTGTTCGCTTGGAAGTGGAAGCCACCATCGTTACCGGAGCCAAGACGCCAATACATAACCTGCTGCGCTGTGTGGAGAAATCGGGACTGAAGATCAAGGATCTTGTGCTGATGTCTCTTGGAGCCGGCGGGTTAGCGCTTTCCAAAGACGAAAAATCAATGGGAGCGGTACTGGTGGATATCGGTGCTGGCGCAACGACGATAGCCGTATATGAAGAAGGTTCCCTTATTGCAACCTCAACGATACCGATCGGCGGAGAATTTGTTACGAATGATATTGCCTACGGACTGCGTACGCTAACCGACCAGGCGGAGAAAGTAAAGCTTAAATATGGATGCGCCTGGATCGACGACGCATCCTCCGAAGTTGTGTTCAAGGTGCTGAGAATCGGCAGCAATGTGGAGAAGGAGTTCAATCAGGAGGATTTGGCGGCCATTATCGAGCCTCGGGTCCAAGAGATTTTCCACCTGATTCTTCAAGAAGTGAAACGGCTTGGTTACAGCGACCTTCCGGGAGGTTATATACTAACGGGTGGCACTGTATCGATGCCGGGCGTTTTGAAGGCGGCGCAAGCGGAATTATCCGCGTCCGTCCGGATTGCGGTTCCCGACTACATCGGGGTGAGAGACCCCGGATTTACAAGCGGCGTCGGCATTTTGCACCACATCGTCCGCAGCTTTCGGGGACGCGGCAGCTCTGCTAGCGCGAACAAGAAAACGGTCAGCCGCAGCAAGCCGAATGCCGCGCCAAGCCAGGAGGCCGTCCAGAAGCAAGGATTCGTGGAGCGACTCAAAAATATTTTCAGCGATTTCATATAGTGAACGTCCAGATACACTTGGACCGGCCATCCAAGCACATTGAGGGGGAGAGGGAACAATATGTTGGAATTTGATTTTGAAATGGAGAGCCTGGCGCAAATTAAGGTCATCGGCGTTGGCGGCGGCGGCAGCAATGCTGTCAACCGGATGATCGAAAATGGCGTGCAGGGCGTAGAGTTCATCACGGTTAATACGGACGCCCAGGCGCTGCATATGGCCAAATCGGAACATAAATTGCAAATCGGGGACAAGCTGACCCGTGGCTTGGGCGCAGGCGCCAATCCGGAGGTTGGAAAGAAGGCGGCCGAAGAATCCCGCGATCTGATTTCGAATACTTTGAAGGGAGCCGACATGGTGTTCGTTACCGCAGGCATGGGCGGCGGTACCGGCACAGGCGCTGCGCCGGTGATTGCTGAAATCGCCAAAGAATGCGGAGCGCTCACGGTTGGCGTAGTTACCCGCCCTTTTACCTTTGAAGGCCGCAAGCGTTCTACGCAAGCTGAGCTTGGCATCGAGGCGCTGAAGGAAAAAGTCGATACGCTTATCGTCATTCCCAATGACCGTCTCCTCGAAATCGTTGATAAGAAGACTCCGATGCTGGAGGCGTTCCGCGAAGCGGATAACGTGCTGAGACAGGCGGTACAGGGCATTTCCGACCTGATCGCCGTTCCCGGCCTGATCAACCTTGACTTCGCCGATGTGAAGACGATCATGACGGAACGCGGCTCCGCGCTGATGGGTATCGGAATCGCGACCGGTGAGAACCGGGCTTCCGAAGCGGCACGCAAGGCGATTATGAGTCCGCTGCTTGAGACTTCCATCGAGGGCGCGCGAGGGGTCATTATGAACATCACCGGTGGTTCCAATCTGTCGCTGTATGAAGTCAATGAAGCGGCCGAGATCGTCACCTCTGCCTCTGACCCCGAAGTCAACATGATCTTTGGTGCGATTATCGAAGAGACCATGAAGGATGAGATCAAGGTAACGGTAATCGCTACCGGCTTCGAGCATAAGGGAGCTCCTGCAGCGCCCGGACGCCGTCCGGCTTCGAATCAGACCGAGCCTGCGCCGGACAAGGCGAACAACCTTCGCCCGTTCGGCAACCAAACGAGCTCCGACCAGCTGGACATTCCGACCTTTCTGCGCAACCGCTCACGGGGCAATCACGACTGATCCTGCCGGTTTTAAGTTTCTGCTATAATCCAATTGCATAGTTGCAAGATCCAACGGAAGCCATCCAGAAAAGGAAGGCTTCCGTTTTTTTTATGTGGCAGAAGAAATGCATGTACTGAAAACCGGCATCCAAGCATAGGCTTTCTGGATAGGTGAGATACAAGAAAACTCGACAAAAATAGCCCGCTAACGCCTACCAGGTTTAGACAGACTTTGGACTTCAGACTTTCTATACTATTCCTATCGCAGCAAAAAGACCTGAAGCCAAGCATCTAGTGGCTACCAATATCGGCCTTAGGCAGGTGAATTTTATGGTAGTTTATATCGACTTGATCTTTGCCGCCAACTTGCTGATCGACGCGGTGCTGCTGTGGCTTACCGGATGGATGATCAAGGTCAGGACCAAGTGGTGGAGGCTTTGGCTTTCCGCCTTGGTTGGCGCAACGTATGTCGTCATGATGTTTGTGCCGGAGCTTTCGTTTATGTATACCTTTCTGATCAAGTTCGGCTTGTCGGTCATTATGATTTGGGTCGCTTTTGGTTTTTCCAGTCTGCAGGGTTTTTTCCGGAGCATAGGGGCCTTCTATATCATTAATTTTGCTGCGGCGGGTGGCATTCTGGGCATTCATTACCTGCTTCAGAGCTCCGGGGATATCTGGAACGGAATTCTGTATACGGCGGCTGGAGGTTATGCTTACCGGCTAAAAATCGGATTTTGGTTCGTGCTGTTCATACTGCTGCCTGTGCTGGGCTGTTACAAAGCCGTTCATTCTTCCCGCCTGCGAAGAGAGAAACTTGAAGCTTATATCGGCACCGTACAAGTGGAAATTGAAGGCGTGACGGTCACCTGCTCCGGATTGCTCGATACGGGCAACCGACTGTACGACCCTTTGACCAAAACCCCCGTTATGGTGATGGAAGCTTCGCTGTGGGAGGACTATTTGCCGGAGAGCTGGAAAGGGCGCTTATCGCAGGAAGGGGCGGATCAGCTGCTTTTGGAAACGGACGGGCAGTCCTTTGTATGGCAGGACCGGCTAAGACTTGTACCCTACCGTGGAGTGAACAGGGGAGCGTCCTTTATGCTTGCGCTGAAGCCCGATCATGTTGCCGTAACGCTTGGCGAAGAGACAACCGAGCACAGGAAAGTATTAATTGGCCTAGACGGCGGCACGCTGTCCGGGGATGGGGCCTACCGGGCGATTATTCATCCCGACTTGGCGCAGGGAGAGCCTGCCGTTCATCCGGGAGGAGTTGCCTGACGCATTTCCGTCCGGAATTGTGCAGGCCCTGGCATACGGATGGTAGAAGCGGATGCGGCAGCTTTCAGTGCTAACTTCTGGAAGGAGGAACAACGATGATCAAATGGAAACTGACGCTGCAGCTCCAGTATTACCGAGTGCTGTTTCTGCTGGGTTTGAAAAGCCAGGAAATTTATTATATCGGAGGCAGCGAGGCGCTTCCCCCGCCGCTGACGCGGGAGGAGGAGGATTATTTGCTCCAGCGGCTCCCCTCGGGCGACGCGGCCGTACGCGCAATGCTGATCGAGCGCAATCTGCGCCTTGTCGTGTACATAGCCCGCAAATTCGAAAATACCGGCATCAATATCGAGGACCTGGTGTCTATCGGCGCAATCGGTCTGATCAAGGCGGTCAACACGTTCGACCCCGAGAAAAAAATCAAGCTGGCCACGTACGCGTCGCGCTGTATTGAGAACGAAATCCTCATGTATCTGCGCCGCAACAGCAAAACGCGCAGCGAGGTATCCTTCGACGAGCCGCTTAATATCGATTGGGACGGCAATGAGCTGCTGCTGTCGGACGTGCTCGGGACGGAGAATGACACCATCTACCGCAATATAGAGGAACAGGTGGACCGCAAGCTGCTGCAAAAGGCGCTGGAAAAGCTGAGCGAGCGGGAACGGCTCATTATGGAGCTTCGGTTCGGACTGCGCGGCGGCGAGGAGAAGACGCAGAAAGACGTCGCCGATCTGCTCGGCATCTCCCAATCCTATATTTCCCGGCTGGAAAAAAGAATAATCAAACGGCTGCGCAAGGAGTTCAACAAGATGGTTTAGTCCTTCTTAAAGAGCGGCCAAGCGGACGAATGGCCAAGGAATAAAATGGCCGACCGGGGAGATAATGTACAGTAATGTTTCTCCTTGGGAGGTTAATCATCATGACCCGAAATAAAGTCGAGATATGCGGTGTGGATACCGCCAAGCTGCCCGTTCTGACGAACGTGGAGATGCGGGAGCTGTTCACTTCGCTGCAGCAGAAGGGCGAAAAATCCGCCAGAGAGAAATTGGTCAACGGCAATCTGAGACTGGTGCTGAGCGTAATCCAGCGGTTCAACAACCGCGGAGAATTCGTTGATGACTTGTTTCAGGTGGGCTGCATCGGGCTGATGAAAGCCATTGATAACTTCGACCTGTCGCAGAACGTAAAATTTTCCACCTATGCGGTGCCGATGATTATCGGCGAAATCCGCCGCTACTTACGGGACAACAATCCGATACGCGTCTCCCGCTCGCTCAGGGATATCGCCTACAAGGCGCTGCAGGTGAGAGACAGTCTGACCAACCAGAACTCGCGGGAGCCCACGATTTTTGAAATATCCGAGGCGCTGGGTGTTCCGAAAGAGGATGTCGTGTTCGCACTCGATGCCATTCAGGACCCCGTTTCCTTATTCGAGCCGATCTACCACGACGGGGGCGATCCGATTTACGTCATGGACCAGATCAGCGACGACAAAAATAAAGACGTCTCCTGGATTGAGGAAATTGCGCTGCGGGAGGCGATGCAGAGGCTGGGGCAGCGGGAAAAACGCATCCTGTCGATGCGGTTTTTCGAGGGCAAGACGCAAATGGAAGTCGCCGAGGAGATCGGCATTTCCCAGGCGCAGGTGTCCCGGCTTGAGAAATCGGCCATTCAGCAGATGCAAAAGCATGTGAAGTCATAACCTAGAAGAAAATAGGACAACCAATCCCACCCGAGGGCCCGGCCTCAAGGTGGGGTTGTTTTTTTGAAAAGCTGTAATTAGAGGCATTTGACCAAGCCGCCGGCACATATACTTAGGTGTACGTTTGAACTTACAGAGGTGGCGGACATGAATCAGGAAACATTGGCTTCGGGCAAAAAAATGAAAATTTCCGATTTCCAGGCTAAGGATGTCATCAATATTGTCGACGGGAGGCGTCTCGGGCAGATCAGCGACCTGGAGCTGGATTTGCGGCGCGGGGTTATCGATGCCATTATCGTTCCGGGATATACGCGGTTTCTGGGACTGTTCGGCGGCGGAGCCGACCTCGTCATTCCTTGGCGGAATATTGTGAAGATCGGTTCGGATGTCGTGCTCGTCAAAATGGAGGAGCCCCGGCCTTCGCTGGAGGCGGAAGAGCGTGAAATCCTGGTGCTTCAGCGGGAAGAAAGGAATGAACGGCGCACGTACTGAACGCTGCGCTGTCTTTTTTGCGAAGAAGAAAATGTGCAAGCAAGTCCAAGCCGGACACCTTGGGAAACCGCATCAAAGGCCGTCCTCCACTTTATAGGTCTGTCTTGTGGTACACTTAAAGGCGGGGTGAGAGAATGGAACCGTTTGTTCAAAAAAGCGGCAGTCCGGCATTATTCAGCCTAGAGCCGTGGACTGGCCCGTATTCGAAAATAACTGCCGGATTTACCGGGCGGGCCGGGGGCGCCGGACGCGCGCCTTACGAAAGCCTGAACTGCGCTTTTCATGTAGGCGACATTCCGGAGGATGTCATCAAGAACCGCAAAATGGTCGCCGAAAGCCTCGGCTTTTCGCTCGAAGACTGGACATGCGGGGAGCAGGTGCACGGCGCGGAAATCGCTGTTGTAACGGCAGACGACAAGGGGCGGGGCAGTCTTGACCGCTCTTCGGCTTTTGCGGATACGGACGGACTTTTGACCAATGTGCCCGGCGTGCTCCTCGTTTCTTTTTACGCGGATTGCGTGCCGCTCTTCTTTCATGATCCGGTGGCGGGAGCCGTCGGTCTGGCCCATGCGGGCTGGAAAGGAACAGTGGCCGAAATCGCTTTGGCTATGGTAAGGCGGATGGAAGACGTTTACGGAAGCCGCAAGGAAAATATCCGGGGAGCCATCGGGCCAAGCATCGGAGCCTGCTGTTACGAGGTGGACGATTTCGTGATGGACCGTGTCCGCAGGCTGGAGGACAGTCTGGACAGGGAACAGGAATCAGCGGCGAGCCTGTACAGCCCTTCGACAGCACATATTGGCAAAATGATGCTCAACTTGAAAGAATTGAACCGACGCATTATGATAAAAGCAGGAATATTGCCGACTCATATCGAATGTACAACTTGGTGTACAAGCTGCAGTCATGATTTGTTCTTCTCTTACCGCAAGGAAAATGGGGTTACGGGAAGAATGGCGAGCTGGATCGGAATAACATCCCCATAAGGTGGGGCCTAGACTTCGAGGTTTACTCAGGAACAATGCGGGGAACCTTCGGAAACTTATTAAGTCTGTTTTGAGTAAAAAAGGAGAGTTGACTGTTGTCCTCGACATTGCAGGAACGAATAGCCGAAGTCAGCCGGCGCATTGAACGCGCGTGCGTCAAAGGCGGACGGGACACCCGGGACGTCAAGATTATCGCGGTGACCAAATATGTGTCGCTGGAGACAACCTCAGCCGTGCTGGCTTCCGGTCTTAGAGATATCGGCGAGAACCGCTGGCAGAATGCGGAGAGCAAGTGGGAAGCGCTTGGAAGTCAAGGGATATGGCATTTTATCGGGCATTTACAGACCAATAAGGTGAAGGATATCATCGGCAAATTTCAATATATCCATTCACTGGACCGTCTGTCGCTGGCCCGAGAACTTCACCGGAAGGCGGAAGTGGCCGGTCTGGACGTCAATGTATTGCTTCAGGTGAATATCTCCGGGGAAGAAACAAAGTTCGGTCTGAATCCGGATGGCGTTCCGGATTTTTTGCAGGAGATTTCGAAATTTGACCGGCTCAAGGTCATCGGACTGATGACAATGGCGCCGCATGAGGAAGATCCGGAGTTTACCCGTCCGGTGTTTCGCGGCCTTCGCGAACTGCGGGACAAGCTTAACGGCTTGGGGCTGACGGCGGAGCCGATGACAGAACTGTCGATGGGCATGTCGAATGATTTTGAAGTGGCGATTGAAGAAGGAGCCACCTGGGTTCGCCTGGGGACGGTACTGGTAGGCCATGAGGAGGAATCATAATGGGTGTCATGAACCGCTTTATGAGCTTTTTGGGATTACAGGAACAAGAGGAGATCGTTGAGCATGAACCGCTGGGTCAGCATGATGAGGAAGATGATGTTCCGGGTCCTGTAGAAACGCGCAAAAACCAGCGGGTCGGGAATGTCGTCAGCATCCATTCTCAAAAGAATGTCAAGGTCGTGCTGTACGAACCCCGGTCGTACGACGAAGCTCAGGAAATCGCCGACCATCTCCGCTCGCACCGCACCGTCGTCGTCAATCTGCAGCGGGTCCGCAACGATCAGGCGATGCGGATTATCGATTTTTTGAGCGGAACGGTGTACGCCTTGGGGGGCGGCATCTCTAAAATTGGCGGGAATATCTTTCTCTGCACGCCCGATACCGTTGAAATTCAAGGCAACATTTCGGAAATTCTCGCAGACGATCAAGACTATAACAGAATGAGGTGAACGGGCTTTGTCCCAAATCAATTCCATTATCGATATCCTGTTTAATATTTACTTTTACATGATTATTTTCTACGTGCTGATGTCCTGGCTGCCCAATGTCCGGGACAACTTCATCGGAGAGTTGCTTGGAAAGCTGGTGGAGCCTTATTTGACGCCGTTCCGCAAGATTATTCCTCCCTTGTTCGGAACGATCGACTTTTCGCCGGTCGTAGCGCTGCTCGTGCTTGAGCTTGCAGCGAACGGATTGCGGTCCGTACTGTTTTATCTGGTAGGATAAAATATGAAGAACGAAATTTACGGTCATTTTCAGCCAGATGAGCGGCCGTTTGTGGACCGGGCCTATGAATGGGTGGAGAATGCGGCCCGTTATCATGAACTGAAGCTGACGGATTTCCTCGATCCGCGGCAGGGGTATATTCTGCAATCTTTGGTGAACCGTCAACCGGATGTGAAAGTCAAATGGGGGGGCGGGCATGAAGAAGCGGAGCGGCGGAGAGCGCTGATTGCTCCTGATTACCGTGATTTGGAAGATGAAGATATGTCACTGAAGGTGCTGAATATAACACCGGCGGAGCAGAAACTTCCGGAACTGGAGCACGGGGATTATATGGGTTCCCTGCTCGGTTTGGGGATTAAGCGAAGCAAAATCGGCGATATCCACGTTCTGGAGGACGGCTGCCATGCCGTCGTGACGTCGGATATCGCCGATTATTTGGCCCTCCACATGAGCAGCGTCGGCCGTGCTCCCGTCAGCGTGGAGATACTGCCGGTATCGGAGCTGCGGCGTGCCGAGGTCAAGCTGGATACGATGGAGCTTACCGTGTCTTCCCTGAGGCTGGACGGCATCGCGGCGGATGTGTGCCGGCTTAGCCGGGCAAAAATTCTCGTTCCCATCAAGGCTGGACGCGTCCGGGTTAACTGGAAGGTGGAGGAAGACCCTTCCTGCCATCTGAACGAAGGCGATGTCGTCTCCGTTCAGGGCTTTGGGCGTTTTAAAGTGCTCGAGGTCGGCGGACTGACAAAAAAAGCCCGATATCGGATTCGGGTCGGCAAATTTATATAAATTTCTTGCAGGAATTTCAGTCCGCTTGTCGAAATTGATTAACTCTATAGGGCAGCTAACATTTGTGGAGCTGGACGCCGATAGTTTTAAAAGAGGCGAAATCTCAGACAGTCACGGAAAAAATGGGCCGCTTGCCTTGTCCTAAGCTAGCTTATTGTTCAGATTTCCTTCTTCGTCCGAAAAGATGAAGTGACGGCTGGGCGGAAGAGGCCCGAAATTTCTAGGAGGTGCACAGCATGCCATTAACGCCGCTCGATATACATAACAAGGAGTTTGCCCGGCGGCTCCGAGGTTATGATGAAGACGAGGTCAATGAATTTCTGGATCAGATCATCAAGGATTACGAGAGCGTCATCCGAGAGAACAAGGAGCTGCACAATCAGCTTCTGGCCCTGCAGGAGCGTCTGGACCATTTTACAAACATCGAAGAGACTTTGTCAAAGACCATCATTGTTGCCCAGGAAGCTGCCGACGAAGTGAAGAATAACGCCAAGAAAGAATCGCAGCTCATCATCAAGGAAGCGGAGAAGAACGCCGACCGCATTATCAATGAGGCGCTTTCCAAATCCCGCAAAGTAGCCATCGAAACCGAAGAGCTCCGCAAGCAGGCCTCCATTTACCGTACACGGTTCCGGACGCTGGTTGAAGCTCAGCTCGAGCTGTTGTCCCAGGACGATTGGGACGCGCTGGAGAGCCGCGAGGTCCGCGAAGAAGTATTTTGAGGCCATTGTCTTGGCTTGTTGACTTTTATCGTTAAAGAGGCTATAAATAGAACATATCTGCAACATTCCATAAGTATTCGATGACGGGACCAGTACGTCATGGCAACGATCCCCAGAGAGTCGGCGACTGCTGAAAGCCGATGTTCAAACCATGCCGGAATATCCTCCCCAAGAAGCGAACCTGAAACGAACTTTGTGTCGTGCGTAGGGCGAGCCGTCTCCCGGACGTTACACCGGACCCGCGTCTTTGCGCGGGAGCTGAGATCGCGTATGATCTTTGGCCGTCTATACGGGAGGGAATCTGCGCGGAATTAGGGTGGTATCGCGAGCGTCGCCTCGCCCCTTTGGGGGCGGGGCGTTTATTTGTTTTTGGAGGGCGATCCCCCTAAATCCCCCTTTCTCAAGGGGGACCCCAAGGGTTGCACCCTCTGGACACCCGCAAGGGTTGGCGAGGTGTGGGGGGCTTGGCGGGTAGGGAGCGGGGTTTGGCGGCGGAGCGGCCCTTCCTCGCGGCATCCCTTTGCGGGGACGCCGCGAGGGGCCTTTACAGCGACGCATGGACGCGGGCGGCTGCGCCCCGCCCGCCGGAGGCCCCTCGCGAGTGCTGCCCTAACGGGATCGCGGCTCGGGCGCCTGGGGGAGACCCAGTGCGAGCGGGCTTCGCCCCGCTCGCCGAGGCCCCTCGCGAGTGCTGCCCTAACGGGATCGCGGCTCGGGCGCCTGGGGGAGACCCAGTGCGAGCGGGCTTCGCCCCGCCCGCCGAGGCCCCTCGCGAGTGCTGCCCTAACGGGATCGCGGCTCGGGTGCCAACGTAGAGCGGCCGCTTGCGGCAAGCGGGCATCCCGCCGACAGTAGCTAAAAAACCGCCGCTGCCCTGGGCCTCGACAAATTTCCGGGTGTCCAGAGGGCGGGCCCTCGGGGTCCCCCTTGGCTAAGGGGGATTTAGGGGGATCGAAAACGGTTTTAAGACAAAACCACGAGAGGAATGGAATATATGCATAAAGTAGACATCAAAGAAAAAGCGCGGGACAGAGACGTCCGCATCTTAAAGAAGTGGAACGAGGAGAATACGTTCCGCAAATCGATCGAGTATCGCGAAGGCAAGCCGAACTATGTCTTCTACGAAGGACCGCCGACTGCTAACGGCGCTCCGCATATCGGGCATGTGCTCGGCCGCGTCATCAAGGACTTCATCGGCCGTTATCAGACGATGAAGGGCTACCGCGTTGTGCGCAAGGCCGGATGGGATACCCACGGCCTGCCGGTCGAGCTTGGCGTGGAGAAGCAGCTCGGCATCTCGGGCAAGCAGGAAATCGAAGCCTACGGCGTAGAGAAGTTCATCAAAAAGTGTAAAGACAGCGTCTTCGGCTACGAGAAACAGTGGCGCGAATTTACGGAAGCAATCGGGTACTGGACCGATCTTGACAACCCGTACGTCACGCTGAATAACACATACATCGAGAGCGTGTGGAACATTCTCGCAACGGTTCATGAGAAAGGGCTGCTGTACCGCGGACACCGCGTCAGCCCTTACTGTCCGAGCTGCCAGACAACACTCAGCTCGCATGAAGTGGCTCAAGGGTACAAGACGGTTAAAGATCTCAGCGCCACGGCCAAATTCAAGCTGGATGACAGCGGCGAATATGTTCTGGCCTGGACGACGACGCCTTGGACGCTTCCGGCGCATATGGCCCTTGCGGTCAATCCGGATATGGATTATGTGCGGGTGCAGCAAGAGGATGGCGTCTATATCATGGCGAAAAATCTGGTGGAAGAAGTGGCGAAAGGCGAACACACGGTGCTGTCAGAGCTGAAAGGCTCCGATCTGGTCGGCAAGACGTACCAGCCTCCGTTCAGCTACATTCAGGCGGAGAGAAGCAATGTCATC
Source organism: Paenibacillus rhizophilus (assembly GCF_003854965.1). GTDB lineage: Bacteria > Bacillota > Bacilli > Paenibacillales > Paenibacillaceae > Paenibacillus_AQ > Paenibacillus_AQ rhizophilus. The sequence continues at coordinate 116,008 of NZ_RQPI01000005.1, read as the reverse complement.
GTCGGCGCTTCCTTCGTTACGGATGCCAGCGGTACGGGGATCGTGCATATGGCCCCGGCCCATGGCGAGGACGACTACAAAACCGGCCGCGAGAACGGCATCAGCTTCGTGAACGTGGTGGATACGTCGGGTAAATATACCGATACGGTAACCGATTTTGCCGGACGCTTTGTGAAAGACTGCGACCTTGATATCGTCAAGATGCTGTCGGAGAAGGGCCTTCTGTACGGCAAGGAGAAATACGAGCACAGCTATCCGTTCTGCTGGCGCTGCGATACACCGCTGCTGTACTACGCAACGGACAGCTGGTTCATCAACACAACGGCCATCAAGGATCAGCTGATTGCCAACAATAATGGCGTCGACTGGTATCCGGGCCATGTCCGCGAAGGCCGGTTCGGCAAGTTCCTCGACGAGCTGGTGGACTGGAATATCAGCCGCAACCGCTACTGGGGCACTCCGCTGAACGTATGGGTCTGCCAGGAGACGGGCAAGGAGTTTGCGCCGCACAGCATCGCCGAACTGAGAGAAATGGCGGTCGGCGATGTGCCGGAAGACATCGAGCTGCATAAGCCGTATGTGGATAACATCCGCCTTCGCAGCCCGTTCAAGGAAGGCGCGGAGATGGTGCGCACCTCCGAAGTGATCGACGTATGGTTCGACAGCGGCTCGATGCCTTTTGCCCAGAGCCATTATCCGTTCGAGAACGCGGATAAGCTGGATGATCAATATCCGGCGGACATGATCTGCGAAGGTATCGACCAGACACGCGGATGGTTCTACAGCTTGCTTGCGGTATCAACGCTGTTCAAGGGCAAAGCCCCATACAAGGCGGTTATCGCTACAGGCCACATCCTCGACGAGAACGGCCAAAAAATGTCCAAATCCAAAGGCAATGTCATCAACCCTTGGGATATCATGAACGAATACGGCACCGACGCGTTCCGGTGGGCGATCCTGGCCGACAGCGCGCCGTGGAACAACAAGCGCTTCTCCCGCGGGATTGTTGGCGAGAGCAAGTCGAAGGTCGTCGATACGCTGGTTAATACCCACGCTTTCCTGACGCTGTATGCGGGCATTGACGGCTATGATCCGGCGGAGCATCCGTTCAAGCTGTCCGGGCACAAGCTGGATCGCTGGATTTTGTCCCGTTTGAACAGTCTGATCCTTGTAGTGGATAAAGGGCTTGCGGTCAACGACTTCGTCAACTCGTCCAAAGCGATCGAGAACTTTATTGACGAGCTTAGCAACTGGTACATCCGCCGTTCCCGCGACCGTTTCTGGGGGAGCGGTCTTGGAGAAGAGAAGTTGGACGCTTACCGGACGCTGACGCATGTACTGCTGACGACGGCGAAGATCGTCGCTCCGTTTATGCCGATGCTGGCCGAGGATATTTTCGTCAACCTGGGCGGCGGAGAAAGCGTGCATCTGGCGGATTATCCGGCAGCAGACGAGAGCTTGATCGATACCGTGCTTGAGCAAGACATGGAAAGCGCCCGTAACATCGTCGAGCTGGCGCGTAACGTCCGCAACGAAACCGGAATCAAGACGCGTCAGCCGCTTTCCGAGCTGATCGTTTCCATAAGCCAAAGTTTTAACATCGCGGATTACGAGGAGATCATCAAGGACGAGATCAACGTCAAGTCCATCGTGCTGGAGACGAGCGACAGCGGCTTTGTCGATTTTACATTGAAGCTGAATCTCAAGGTCGCGGGCAAAAAATACGGCAAAAACGTCGGCTTTATCCAAGGCTTCCTGAAATCGATGGACAGCGACGCTACACGCGAAGCGGTTCAAAACGGACTGGTTGCCGTTACTTCCCCAGAAGGCGAAGAGCTGCAAATCACAGCAGAAGAGCTGCTGATCGACAAGCAGGCCAAGCCGGGCTTTGCGTCCGCGTCCGGTTACGGAATTACGGTTGCCCTGAATACGGAAATCACTCCAGAGCTTGAACAAGAGGGGTGGGTGCGTGAAATCGTGCGGGCGGTTCAGGATTACCGCAAACGCCTCGACCTGCCGATTGACAAGCGCGTCGCGCTGACTTTGATTGTCGATGACGAGCTGAAAGCGGCGGTTACGGCATTCGAAAATGTCCTCCGGGACAATGTGCTTGTCACGACGATCGATTTTAGCAACAATAAAGCGCCTGAAACGGTGGACATCGGCGGCAAAACGATCGGCATCGTTATCAGATAAAAACTTCCATCACGCCCAGAAGCGGTGCATGTCCTATCCGTAAAAAGCATATACTAGCGTCAGAAGTATAAACGCAGGCGTTTATGCGAGGAATATTCCTGCTTGAATATTTCGGCGCAAAAAGAAGACGAGTCCCGAGCGCAAGAGAAGACCAACAGTCTCTCCTGTCCGGGCTCGTCTTACGTTGCGGCGCAAAAGGACGGAGGGAGCCGCTGAATGAAGGAGGACCAGGAAAGCGGAACGAATCGGAAGGAAAGCCTAAAATCTTGGAAACCGCAGGAGCGCGGAGGAGAGCCGCCTGAACCTTCCGACAAGGAAAAGATAAATAGGGTATATCGGCTGGCTTCCGAATGGGCGCAGCGGATGGAAAAGTCCCGGATCTCCGAATATACGGAGCTGCTCTATTCCCCATGGCGGCTCATATGGCTGAATGTGCTGGCGGGAACCGCGCGCGGCGTCGGTATCGCAATCGGGTTTACCTTTTTTGCGGCTACGATTATTTATGTGCTTCAGGTGCTGGGGGCTCTTAACCTGCCGATAATAGGGGATTACATCGCCGATATCGTCCGCATCGTACAGCATCAGCTTGAGCTTAACACATATTAGTAGTTCCAGACCCCAAACGGCCAGTGTACAGAGCGTCTGCATGTTGGCCGTTCTATCCTAATACTTCATGAGCAAAGCTGCATTTTGCCAATCTAAAAATAAGAACTCCGAACAAGCCACAATAGCGGCCGCTGTCCGGAGTGATAAAGGTGATCTATATTTTACAAGAAATTAAGAACTAAAATATGTATAAGCCTCTTCATACGTTTCTTTATATTCAACTTGATTACGGAACATGCGATTGAGTTGCATAGTAAAGATTGGACTATCGGAAAGATATACCCACTTCTTATCCGTGCGAAGACCACGATTGATTGCAAGTTGCATAGTAGGCGAGAGCAAGGCTACTACTTCTTGCGAGAGGACGGTTTTGGCTTTACGGACATCCGTGATTCCAGAGAAGCCAGGCTTAACCTTTTTGAGAATTTCCTCAAAGTCTTTGATATAAGCGGCTGCTGCATTTTCATCCAATTTATCGGCCACTACGATAATCAGATTTCTTTGTTCATCATAATTAATAGTGTAAGCTGACATAAACAATTCCTCCAAGTTATATAAAAGTAAGATTAGAGCCTAAGATTTATCACCATACCGGGCTCTTGGTATATAAGAAACCCGGTGTCATGGGCTCAAGGGAAAAATAAGACTATGGTCTATGGTCCTTTTGTCTTTTTCTGTCGAGAATTTTGTGTATTTTTAGTCCATAAATCATATAAAATAATCCTTCCCTCCCTTTACAATAAATTCCTAGACCTATTTTTGTCAATATAATTGTATAAATAACTCGAAATTTGACGAATTGATAAACTTTTGATTGGAATAAATGAAGGATTAAAGTCCTATATTAGTCATATAGGCTTAATACGGTTTATGGGGATACAGAAAAAGGAGCAGCCCGTGCGGCTACTCCTTCTCTCTTTTGGCGTGAGGATCAAGCAAATAGTCGCCTTCTCCGCTGTCCATATACTGCTGGTACTGGTGGCCGCGCATAATGGTGATGTGGCTGCCGGTCATATCCGTGGCGACGAAATTTTCCCAAGGCTCGACCCACCCGTCCGGATCGTCGGCTTCGATCTCCATATCATTGTAGGAATCAATATTATTTCCTTCCGCCATAGCCGGCGTATTGGAAGTGCCGAAGCTTTCGACGATCTGCCAGGCGTCCTCGCCGTCAAAACCGTTATACTCCTTGTCATCGAGGCTGCTCCGTCCGAAGGGAGGGGTCAGAAACTCTTCTTCGACGGGCCTTGTATGCGGTTTTTCCTGACGGGGACTGTGCTCCTTACAGTAGCGTGTGGCGGGAAGGGCGGCCAGGCGTTCGTACGGAATCGGTTGGCCGCTCGCTGCGCAAATACCGTATGTGCCGTTATCCATCGCTCGAAGCGCGTCCTCAATATCCGTTAGTTCGAGCTCTTCCCGCTCTTGAAGCGAGATGTCCATGGAACGGTGGTACAGGTCGGTGGCGACGTCGCCGGGATGATTGTCGATTTCCGAGAGCTCGCCCGACATATCCCGCATGGAATCCTCCAGACCATGATCTTCGTTTTCCTTAAGCCTGTGCCGGATATCGTCCCGCTGCCGGACAAGAAGGCCGCGCAGGCTGGCAAGCTGTTCCGAGGTCAGGTGATTCATAAGTCTCGGCTCCTTTCCTTGTGCCTTTTTCCTTACTAGGTTGGCCTGTTGTCCGGCTTTTTACCGCTGGCAAATTGTGCTCCGGATGAGACCGCGAAAGGAAGGGGTCAATGGACGGGTTCTTGAAGCGTGTGCTACAATATACAAGTCTTTATACATGTTTTGGATCGCTTTCGGGCGGGAAAAATAAGAACGGAGTGACAAGCTGAAGTGGTGTACTATCTGATCGCGCTCATTATGTTTTTGATTGACCAGGGAACGAAATATTTGATTTCCTCGCGTCTGCAAATCGATGAACAAATCCCGGTAATCGGCAACTTTTTTCTCATCACATCGCACCGCAACCGCGGCGCCGCTTTCAGCATTCTGCAAAATCAGCGCTGGTTCCTCATACTCGTGACGGTCGTTGTCGTGGTCGGAATTGTCTGGTACCTGAACAAGGTCAGAAAGACACGCCGCTTGCTGCCTTTGGCGCTGGCGCTTGTGCTTGGCGGCGCGGTAGGCAACTTCCTCGACCGGCTCTTGACAGGCGAGGTTGTCGATTTCCTGCAGTTTAATTTCGGCAGCTATACGTTTCCGATCTTTAACGTGGCGGATTCCTGCATTGTTGTCGGCGTTGCGCTCATCATTCTGGATTCCCTCCTGGATATGAGGGGCGGCAAAACGGAAGTATTAGAAGTGAAGGAAACAAGCGAGGCAAAGGAAGGGAATGAATAGTATTGGATAAGGACGCTCTTAATGAACAGACGGAAGGCGAGAGCCCGGAAAATGGCGTCGTTGTCTGGACCGTTCAGGAGGAATACGCCCGTGAACGAATCGACAAATATATTACCGAGGCTTGGGAGGAGGACATTTCCCGCTCCCAGGTGCAGCAGTGGATCGAAGCCGGACATGTAACGGTAAACGGCCGGACGGTAAAAGCGAACTACAAGCTGTTCTCGGAAGATTTGATCTCCGTGACGGTGCCTGAGCCCGCAGCCGCGGAGCTGGCCCCGGAAAATATTCCGCTGGACGTCGCCTACGAGGATTCGGACGTTATTGTCGTCAACAAGCCGCGGGGCATGGTCGTGCATCCGGCGGCGGGACATCCCTCGGGCACGCTGGTCAACGCCTTGATGTATCATTGCAAGGACCTGTCGGGAATTAACGGCGAGATCCGTCCCGGCATCGTGCACCGGATCGACAAGGACACCTCCGGCCTGATTATGGCCGCCAAGAACGACGCCAGCCACAATTCGCTCGCAGCTCAGCTCAAGGAGCACAGTGTGACCCGGCGCTATTTGGCGGTTGTTCAAGGCAATGTGGCCCATGACCAAGGAACGGTGGATGCCCCGATCGGCAGAGACCCGCATGACCGCAAGCTGTATACGGTAACCGAGAAGAACAGCAAAACCGCCGTTACCCACTTTACCGTGCTGGAGCGGTTCGGCGATTGTACACTGCTGCAGCTGCAGCTGGAGACCGGACGCACCCACCAAATCCGGGTGCACATGAAATTTATCGGTCATCCGCTCGTCGGCGATCCCGTGTACGGCCGGAGCAAAGGCATCTTCATGGAGGGCGGACAGGCTCTGCACGCCGCCGTACTGGGATTTGTTCATCCCTCCACCGGAGAATATCTGGAGTTCTCAGCTCCGCTGCCTGGAGATATGGAAGAACTGCTGGCCCGTTTGCGGAGCAGATAAGTACAAATGAACTGCAGATTTGTCCATTGTCTTGAAGCGGCTCTTACGTCATATTTAACAGTATGGAAATGAATAAGCTGGGTGCTTATTCATCCGTCTTACATTTCACAAGCCAGGAGTGAGAACACTTTTATGAGTATCGAACAATATCAGGATACGTTTATCCAGAACAATTTCGCGGACCGCATCGGTGGAGCGAACTACGGCAAGGATACCAACATCTATAAATTTGAGAAGATTAAACGCGCTAAGGCTTCGGCCAAAAAAGATTTTCCCGATATCGAACTGATCGATATGGGCGTCGGCGAGCCGGACGAAATGGCGGATGCGGGCATCGTTGCCAAATTGGCCGAAGAAGCGGCCAAGGAAGAGAACCGCGGGTATGCCGATAACGGCATTGCCGATTTCAAGGAAGCGGCAGCCAAATACCTGAAAGACGTATTTAATGTCGACGGCATTGATCCGGTTACCGAGGTGCTGCATTCCATCGGATCGAAACCGGCGCTGGCTATGCTGCCTTCCGCTTTTATCAATCCCGGCGATATTACGATCATGACCATTCCGGGCTATCCGGTGCTGGGCACTCATACGAAATATTTAGGCGGCCAAGTCTACAATGTCGAGCTTAAGAAGGAGAATAACTTTCTCCCCGACCTGAGCTCCATTCCGGAAGACATCGCAATCAAGGCAAAGCTGCTCTACCTGAACTATCCGAACAATCCGACGGGCGCTAGCGCGACTCCCGAGTTTTTTGCCGATGTGGTGGCCTGGGCCAAGAAATACAATGTCGTCGTCATTCACGACGCCCCTTATGCCGCATTGACATATGACGGCCTGAAGCCGCTCAGCTTCCTGTCCGTTCCGGGCGCCAAGGATGTCGGTGTTGAACTGCATTCCCTTTCTAAATCGTACAATATGACCGGCTGGAGAATCGGTTTTGTAGCCGGCAACCCGCTGATCGTCAAAGCTTTCGGCGACGTGAAGGACAACAATGATTCCGGCCAGTTTATCGCTATCCAGAAAGCGGCAGCCTACGGCCTGGCCCATCCGGAAATCACGGAAGCCATTGCGGCCAAATATTCCCGCCGTCACAATCTGCTGGTTGATGCGCTGAACAGCCTGGGCTTTACGGCAAAGAAACCGAAGGGTTCTTTCTTCATGTACGTGGAGGCGCCAAAAGGAGTCAAAGGTGGACGCCGCTTCGAGTCGGGCGAGGATTTCTCCCAATATCTGATTCGCGAAAAATTGATCTCGACCGTGCCTTGGGACGATGCCGGCGCATTCGTACGCTTCTCCGTCACCTTTATCGCTAAGGGCGAAGAAGAAGAACTGCGCGTAATTTCCGAAATCAAACGCCGTCTCAGCGACGTGGAATTTGAATTTTAATCCATGCTTTTGAATGCAGCAGCCTCCGTGCCGGTTTAGGGTTCGGGGGTTGTTTTTTTTGCGAGGAAACCCTCTGAGAATTTTGAAGTTGTCCGGAGTTGACACTGGCTGCCCATTCTGTCATAATTCTAATGATAAATGAATAGCGCCTTTAAATCAGTCCCGTGAGGCTGGCAAGGTAACGTGAATCGAGGTTCGCGGCTTTTTTCGGAAGGTATCCGTCTGTCTGTACGGAGCTCTTTTGCTGCGCGCCCGCCAATCTTCTTCAATCTGCGGATTTCACTCCTTGCCTGCTTCAGGCAAGGAGTTTTTGATTTTCACCAAAGATATGGGGATGCGGCGCATTACCTGGAGGGTAACCTGGCATGATTATCGAGAAGAACGTCATTATGGATGAGACGGCAATCCGCCGGGCGCTTTCGCGCATAGCGCATGAAATTCTGGAGAAGAACAAAGGAATCGAAGACTGCATGCTGATCGGTATCCGCACCCGGGGCGTATATCTGGCGCGGCGGATCGCGGAGCGAATCAAAGAGATTGAGGGCGCTGATGTTCCTTGCGGCGAGCTTGATGTCACCTCTTACCGCGATGATTTGGAACCGGGGAAGAATAAGAATGCGAACGACGGAGATTGTAACGGAAAAGGGACGTTGATCCTTCCCGCCAGCGTTTCAGGCACCCGGGACAAAAAGATTATCCTGTTCGACGATGTTCTCTACACCGGACGCACGATTCGGGCGGCGATGGACGCGCTGATGGACTGCGGACGGCCGCGGATGATCCAACTGGCGGTTCTAGCCGACAGGGGCCACCGCGAAGTGCCGATTCGCCCGGACTATGTGGGCAAGAATGTTCCGACCTCGAGGCATGAATCGATTGAAGTGGCGCTGAAGGAAGTCGACGGCACGGACGAAGTGCACATACTATCGAACTGGGAGGCAAAATAAAATGATGACAGCTACCAGAGTAAAGGAACGGAGTCTTCTTGGGCTGAGAGGTTTGGACGCAACGGAAATTTCCGCCATACTGGACAGAGCGGCGTATTGGGACAAGCATACGGAGAAGGTAAGCTCGGTGCTTGCCTCGCGGTTTGTATCCAACATGTTCTTCGAGAACAGCACGCGCACCCGCTTCTCATTTGAAATGGCGGAGAAGCGTCTTGGAGCCCAGGTGCTGAACTTTACAGCCGCGGCTTCCAGCGTGGAAAAAGGCGAGTCGATCTACGATACCGTCCGCACTCTGGAGTCGATGGGCATCGATGCCGGAGTCATCCGGCTGAAGCCGAGCGGCGTGCTGGCCCAGCTTTCCGAGAAAGTATCCATTCCGCTGATTAACGCCGGCGACGGCAACAACGAGCATCCGACACAGGCGCTGCTGGATTTGTACACCATGCTCAAGACCTTCGGCGAAATCAAGGGACTGACCGTATCGATTATCGGAGATATTATGCACAGCCGGGTAGCCCGCTCCAATCTGTGGGGACTGACGAAGATGGGAGCCAAGGTGCAGTTCTGCGCGCCGGAGAATATGAAAGCTCCCGAGCTGATGGAACATGCGCCTTATGTCACGATAGACGAAGCGCTGAAAGCGGACGTGGTCATGATGCTGCGCGTACAACTGGAGCGGCATGCTTCCGGAATGCTGCAGTCTGCGGAAGAGTACCGGCGGCAGTTCGGCCTGACGGAGGAGAGAGCGGCTAAACTGGATTCGCATACGGTCATTATGCATCCGGCGCCGGTTAATCGAAATGTCGAAATTGACGACGCGGTGGTCGAGAGCGCCAAATCGCTGATTTTTCCTCAGATGTCCAATGGAGTTCCGGTGCGGATGGCGGTCATTGAGAGAGCGATTCGATAAACGAGTTGAATAAAGTTAATAAATATACACAAACATGAATTATTATTATATAATAACGATAGAGCCCGGATGCTCTTGTCGCGGGCAAAAGGAGAAGCATGAACGTGATTATCAAAAATGCCAGTGTTTTGAATGCGGAAGGCGTCTTGGAACGCAAGCATATCCAGATTGAGAACGGTGTGATCTCCGCGATTCTGAATGGGAACGAGACGATCGCCGAAGGTTCGGAAACTATCGATGCCGCCGGCAAGCTGCTTGCTCCGGGGCTTATCGATATGCACGTGCATTTGCGCGAACCGGGATTTGAACATAAGGAGACGATTGAGACCGGCAGCCGTTCGGCAGCCAAAGGCGGATTTACGACGATTGCCTGCATGCCGAACACCAAGCCGGTGACAGACAGCCCGGAAGTTGTGAAGCTGGTTCAGGACAAGGCCCGCGCGGCCGGACTGGTCAAGGTGCTGCCTTACGCCGCGATCACGAAGAGTCAGCAGGGACAGGAGCTTACGGATTTTGCCGTACTGAAGGAAGCCGGAGCCATCGGCTTTACGGATGACGGCGTAGGCGTTCAGACGGCTCAAATGATGAAGGATGCGATGAATATCGCCGCGAAGATGGATATGCCGGTAATCGCACACTGCGAGGATAACTCGCTGGTTGTGGGAGCGCCGGTGGCCGAAGGAAGCTTTGCCCGCAAGCACGGGCTGAAGGGCATTCCGAACGAGTCGGAAGCGATTCATGTCGGCCGGGATATTTTGCTGGCGGAAGCGACAGGCGTACATTACCATGTGTGCCATGTCAGCACGGAGCAGTCGGTGCGGCTGATTCGCCAGGCCAAGGAAATCGGCATCCGTGTAACCGCCGAGGTTTGTCCTCATCATCTGCTGCTGTCGGAAGAAGACATCCCGGGCCTTGACGCCAACTGGAAAATGAACCCGCCGCTGCGCTCGCGCCGCGATGTGGATGCCTGCATTGAAGCTTTGCTTGACGGAACCATCGATATCATCGTGACGGACCACGCGCCGCACAGCGCGGAAGAGAAAGCCAAAGGGATGCAGTCCGCACCGTTCGGCATTGTCGGATTCGAGACTGCTTTTCCGCTGATGTATACGAAGTTTGTCGCCGCCGGCAAGATGGATCTTTCCCTGCTGGTCAAGAGAATGACCGCCGATCCGGCCCGCGTGTTCGGTCTGAACACCGGTGTGCTGGAGCCTGGAGCTCCGGCGGATCTGACGCTCATCGATCTGGAGACGGAGAAGGAAGTCGACCCGGAAAGCTTCGCCAGCAAGGGGCGGAACACGCCGTTTACGGGATGGAAGCTTAAGGGCTGGCCGGTGATGACGATTACGGACGGCAGGGTTGTATGGAGTGAAGAATAAGAATCGAACCGGAAGAACGAAGCGGGCTTCAGGCCTTATAAGCTTAACAAGCGAAGCGGGACACTCCGGCGAAACAGGAAATATACAGTTTGAAACTACAGAATGAAGAGGGAGTGGAAGGGAATGCAGGCTAGATTGCTGCTACAGGACGGAACGCTGTTTACCGGCACCGCATTCGGCGCAGAGGGCGAGAAGACTGGCGAGGTTGTTTTTAATACGGGGATTACGGGATACCAGGAGGTGCTGTCCGATCCTTCGTACTGCGGGCAAATCGTCACGATGACTTATCCGCTGATCGGGAATTACGGCATTACGCGTGATGATTTTGAGTCCGTGCGTCCCTTCGTGCACGGCTTCGTCGTGCGCCGGCATGAGACGGTGCCGAGCAACTGGCGCGCCGAATACAGCGTCGACGACCTGCTGAAAGAGTACGACATTCCGGGCATCAGCGACATCGATACCCGGATGCTGACACGCATCATCCGCCACTATGGCACGATGAAGGCTATCCTGACCACTTCGACCAAGCCGGTGGAAGAGCTGATGGAAATGATGAATGATACATCGATCGCCGAGCTGCGCAACCAGGTAGCCCGCACTTCAACCGCCAGCGCATACAGCAGTCCCGGAACCAAGGAAAAAATCGTGCTCGTGGACTACGGCGCCAAGACGGGAATTCTGCGCGAACTGAACAACCGCGGCTGCGATGTCATCGTCGTTCCCCATAACGTTACGGCTGACGAAATCCGCCGCATCAACCCGGACGGCATCCAGCTGTCCAACGGTCCCGGGGACCCCAAAGACGTGCCATACGCCGTTAAGACCATTTCCGAGCTGCTCGGCGAATACCCGATCTTCGGGATCTGCCTCGGACACCAGCTGTTTGCGCTGGCTTGCGGCGCGGATACCGAGAAGCTTAAATTTGGACACCGCGGCGGCAATCATCCGGTCAAAGAGCTGGAGAGCGGACGCTGCTACATTACGTCGCAGAATCACGGTTACACCGTAAACGAAGAGTCCGTAAACGGTACGGAGCTTGAAGTTACGCATATCAACAATAACGACAAGACGATTGAAGGGCTGAAGCACACCCGCTACCCCGCTTTCTCGGTGCAGTACCATCCGGAAGCGGCTCCGGGACCGCATGACAGCAGCTACTTATTCGACCGTTTTCTGGATATGATCGCGGAGCACAAGCGTGGTACTCCCGCTATTTCCCGTCAAGCCCAGCTTGCGGCGAACGCGCGGATCGCGGCGCCAACCCCGAAACAGCAGCTTGAAGCCGTGAAAGGAGCTTACTAATAGAATGCCTAAGAACGATAAGCTTAAAAAGATACTCGTGATCGGCTCCGGACCGATTGTGATCGGCCAGGCGGCCGAATTCGACTACGCCGGAACGCAGGCCTGCCAGGCGCTGAAAGAAGAAGGCGTCGAGGTTATTCTGATCAACAGCAACCCCGCCACCATCATGACCGATACGAACATGGCGGATAAAGTATATATCGAACCGATTACGCTCGACTTCGTCACCGGAATTATCCGCCAGGAGCGTCCCGACGGACTGCTGCCAACACTTGGCGGTCAGACCGGCCTGAACATGGCCGTCGAGCTGGCGCGCGCCGGCGTGCTGGAGCAGGAGAACGTCAAGCTGCTCGGCACCCAACTGCATTCCATCGAGAAAGCGGAAGACCGCGACCTGTTCCGCGACCTGATGCGCGAACTTGAACAGCCCGTGCCGGATAGCACGATTGTTACGACGCTGGAAGAAGCGCTGGCGTTCGCCGTGGAGATCGGCTATCCGCTGATCGTCCGCCCGGCTTACACGCTTGGCGGTACCGGCGGCGGGATTTGCGCGAATGAAGAAGAGCTTCGCGAGACGGTCAAAGCCGGCATCCGCTACAGCCCGATCGGCCAGTGCCTGATCGAGAAGAGCATCGCCGGCATGAAGGAAGTCGAATATGAAGTGATGCGCGATGCGAACGACAACTGCATCGTGGTCTGCAACATGGAGAACTTTGACCCGGTCGGCGTGCATACCGGCGACAGTATCGTTGTGGCTCCAAGCCAAACGCTGTCCGACCGTGAATACCAAATGCTCCGCAGCGCCTCGCTTAAGATCATCCGCGCGCTGAATATCGAAGGCGGCTGCAACGTGCAGTTCGCGCTCGATCCGCAGAGCTATCAATACTATGTCATCGAGGTTAACCCGCGTGTCAGCCGTTCGTCGGCGCTGGCTTCGAAAGCTACTGGCTATCCGATTGCCAAAATGGCGGCCAAAATCGCTCTCGGCTACACGCTCGATGAAATCGTCAACCCGGTTACAGGGCAGACTTATGCCTGCTTCGAGCCAACGCTCGATTATATCGTCAGCAAAATCCCGCGCTGGCCGTTTGACAAGTTCACGCATGCGAACCGCAAGCTCGGCACGCAAATGAAGGCAACCGGCGAAGTGATGGCCATCGGCCGCACCTTCGAGGAGTCGATCCACAAAGCGATCCGTTCGCTGGAGATTGGTGTTCACCGTTTCAAGCTGGCAGGAGCGGAACTGCTTGAGGACGAAGTGCTGAAGACCCGGCTGGCGAAGCCGGACGACGAGCGCATCTTCCTGATTGCGGAAGCGTTCCGCCGCGGATATCAGCTTCAGGAGATTCAGGATATTACCCAGGTAGACTGGTGGTTCCTCGATAAGATCGAAGGCTTGATCGGCTTCGAGGACCGCATTCGCGAAGAAGAGAGCCTGACGCCGGAAACGCTGTACCAAGCGAAGCGTCTTGGCTTTACCGACCGCGCCATTGCCGAACTGCGGGCCGAAGGCCAGCCTGGAGGCAAGCAGACGAAGGAAGCCGAGGTGCGGACGTTGCGCCTTGAGCAGGGACTTAAGCCCGTCTACAAGATGGTTGACACCTGCGCGGCCGAATTCGAGGCGACTACGCCATACTATTACTCGACTTACGAAACCGAGAATGAAGTGCTTCCATCCGATAAGCAAAAAGTGGTTGTTCTTGGCTCCGGCCCGATCCGTATCGGCCAGGGCATTGAGTTCGATTACTCTACGGTGCATGCCGTCTGGGCCATCCAGAAGGCCGGATACGAAGCGGTCATTATCAATAATAACCCGGAGACCGTATCCACCGACTTCAACACCTCCGACCGGCTCTATTTCGAACCGCTGTTCTTTGAGGATGTGATGAACGTCATCGAGCAGGAGAAACCGATCGGCGTCATCGTACAGTTCGGCGGACAGACGGCGATCAACCTGGCCGCGCCGCTCAGCGCAGAAGGCGTGAAAATTCTTGGCACAAGCCTTACAAGCATTGACGAGGCGGAAGACCGCAAGCGGTTCGAAGCACTGCTGTCGCGCCTCAATATCGCGCAGCCGCAGGGCAGCACCGTAACGACGGTGGAAGAAGCTGTAGGTACGGCCCAGTCGCTCGGCTATCCGGTTCTGGTGCGTCCTTCCTATGTGCTTGGCGGACGGGCGATGGAGATTGTCTATTCGGATAACGAACTGCTGACTTATATGAAAGAGGCGGTTAAGGTCAACCCGGACCACCCTGTGCTGATCGACCGTTACATGCTGGGCAAAGAGGTTGAAGTCGACGCTATCTGCGACGGTGAAACCGTAGTTATTCCAGGCATTATGGAGCATGTGGAACGCGCGGGCGTCCACTCCGGCGACTCCATCGCGGTATATCCTCCGCAGCATCTGGAAGAATCTCTGAAAAGCAAAATCTCGGAGATCACGATCAAGATCGCCAAAGAATTGAAGACGGTCGGACTGGTTAATATCCAGTTTGTCATCTACAAGGGCGAGGTTTACGTGATCGAAGTAAATCCGCGTTCGTCGCGTACCGTACCGTTCCTCAGTAAGGTGACGGGTATTCCGATGGCCCATCTGGCAACGAAGGTTATTCTCGGCGGCAAGCTGAAGGACGAAGGGTACAGCGAAGGCCTGTGGCCGGAGAGCGACTTCGTCTCCGTCAAAGTGCCGGTCTTCTCGTTCGCCAAGCTGCGTAGAGTAGAACCGACGCTGGGTCCGGAAATGAAATCGACCGGCGAAGTCATGGGCCGCGACAGACTGTACGCGAAGGCGTTGTATAAAGGCTTGATCGGCGCGGGAATGAAAATCCCGACGACCGGATCGATTATCATAACCGTGGCCGACAAGGACAAAGCGGAAGCGGTCGAGCTGATGAAGGGCTTCCACCGTCTGGGTTATAAGATTATCGCCACGGGCGGTACCGCGGCTGCCATGGAAAATGCGGGCCTCAACGTCATGAACGTCAACAAGCTCGGCGAAGGCGAGCCGACCATTATCGACATTATCCGCAGCGGCCAGGCGAACTTCGTGTTCAACACGCTCACGAAGGGCAAGACGCCGGAGCGCGACGGCTTCCTTATCCGCCGCGAAGCGGTCGAGAACGGCATCGTCTGCATGACGTCGCTTGATACCGTAACGGCGCTGCTGCGCATGCTGGAGACGATCAACTTCTCCTCGCAGTCGATGCCTGCTTTTGTGGGACAATAAGAAAAGTGCGTTAGGCATAAGGAATATCAGGAACGGTTTGCGTCATCTCGCAGACCGTTCCGCTTTGTGCCTGGGCCTTTGCGGCGAGAAAGATCGAGAGCTTTTTCACATATCCAGCGAAGGAGTGTTGTTATGAAGAAGTGGGAGAGCATGGCCAACCGGCTGATGATTCCGCTTGATTACCCGGATGCCGGGCAGGCGAAGGAACTGATCGCCAAGCTGAAAGGCATTCCGTGCTATATGAAGGTTGGCATGCAGCTGTTCTACGCCGCCGGTCCGGATTTTGTCAAAGAGCTAAAATCCCTCGGCTACTCCGTATTTCTTGATGTGAAGATGCATGATATCCCGAACACGGTAAAAGGCGGAGCCGAGAGCGTGACCGCCCTTGGCGTCGATATGTTCAACGTACATGCATCCGGCGGTTCGGCCATGATGGCAGCCGCAAGGGAAGGCATCGATGCGGCCCTGCGCAATAACCCTGCGCTAACCCGTCCGCTTGTTATTGCGGTGACCCAGCTTACCAGCACCAGCCAGGCCGTCATGAACGGCGAGATCGGCATTCCCGGCGAAGTGCCGGATACGGTCGTGCGGTACGCAAAGCTCGCCGCTGCAGCCGGTCTGGACGGCGTTGTGGCGTCGCCTATGGAAGCCGCTGCCATATCGGCAGCCTGCGGCCCTGCATTCCGTACCGTGACCCCCGGCATTCGTCCGTCCGGATCTTCGCTGGACGACCAGAGCCGCGTCATGACGCCGGGACAGGCGATCCGGCAGGGAAGCCACTTTTTGGTCGTAGGACGGCCTATAACGGCAGCTCAAGACCCGCGTCAGGCTGCTGAGCATATAATTGAGGAGATGATCCAAGCGTGAGCCCATTGCTGAATAGAAGTGAACAAATTGCCGCTTACTTATTGAAGATCCAAGCGGTCGCCCTGCGCCCGCAGGAGCCTTTTACGTGGACATCGGGCATCAAGTCCCCGATTTACTGCGATAACCGCCTTACCCTTTCGTACCCGGAAATCCGCAGCTACATCGCCGACGCGTTCGCGGAATTGATCGCGGCCGAATATCCCGGCACAGAGGTTATCGCCGGAACCGCAACCGCCGGCATTCCTCATGCCGCCTGGGTAGCGGACAAGCTGAATCTGCCGATGGCCTATATCCGTGATAAGGCTAAAGGACATGGCAAACAGAACCAGATCGAAGGCATTATCTCCCCCGGTCAAAAGGTCATCGTAGTCGAGGACCTGATCTCTACCGGAGGAAGCTCGCTTAAAGCCGCGCAGGCTGTGAAGGAAGCGGGAGGCGAACCGCTTGCGGTACTGGCGATTTTCAGCTATGAACTGGACCGTGCGACTAACACGTTCGAAGAAGCGGGAATTCCGCTGCAAAGCCTGTCCAATTACAGCACTCTGATCGACGTCGCGCTGGGTCAAGGCAAAATCGCAGCGGAAGATGTAGAGCTGTTGCAGTCGTGGAGACGCGATCCATCCGTATTCGGGAAATAATATTGTTTACTTGAAGCGCATGATAATACAACTTGTATTAAAACCGTCCAGCAATGGGCGGTTTTAATCATTAATTTCATCCGGTCACGTGATTGTGCTATTCCGTAGAACTTGAACGGGTGCCGCAAGTTTTTTATTAAAATGGGCAAGCTAACAATCGAAGAGGACTTGAACATCTTTTATGGAAGGGGCAGAGCGCATCATGAACTGGGTTTATTTCGCCAAGCTGTTCAGAACAAGGTTTCAAGCTGGCTGTCTGGCCAAGCGGCTCGAACAGGATGGCTGGATTTATGGCTACCATGATCCGCAGCTGGTGGAAATTTACCGTTCGCGCAAAGGAAAATACGGTGTCCGTTTTCTTCCCTGAAAAAGATTAGCGGTCAGTCCTTGACTTAACATCATGTTGTGATGTATACTATTTATTGTCGCTGTTTGAATATGATTACTGACGCGGGGTGGAGCAGCCCGGTAGCTCGTCGGGCTCATAACCCGAAGGCCGCAGGTTCAAATCCTGCCCCCGCAACCAACTTATTTAACGGAAAATTCAAACAGCTATTATTGTATACGGATATTTGATCAGGGCCCTTAGCTCAGTTGGTTAGAGCGGTCGGCTCATAACCGATTGGTCGGGGGTTCGAGTCCCTCAGGGCCCACTTCACTGAAACCCTTGCGCAGCAAGGGTTTTTTGCTGTCTAGAAGTCTTTTTATGAGAGGAAAAGGCAGCGGAACTGATTAGGAAAATCGATTTGCTAACGGATTTGCTAACGCGAGTTATTAATCCACAGATTCGAGCGGCTTCTATGCCTTTGTCCTGTTTGTTAAACTTGCCCGTAGAGGAATAGAAGCTGTAGACTTGTATATCTTCAGCGGTGGACGCCGGGTGAGCGTTAAGACCGCAGATGCGTATTATATGCGGAGAGTTTGAGTTCAGAATGCCGCTACCAAAGAAGTAATATGCGAAACGAAGGACCTGCGGCATTGCGCCAGCAGGTCCCTTTTCTTATTTTGTGGCTCTTTTCTGTAGTAAAATATTGTACTGATTTAATACTTCGTCCAGTTCCTGGCTTGCCTTGATGATCTCCGGGTCGGCTAGGCGTTTATATGCGGATAGTTTGTTCAATTCCAACCGGAGTTCTTCGATCCTTAGGACTATTTCCTCCAAGTCGAACAGCTCCTATAATCCGTATATTTATGTTGTACGCCCGCCGTGCACAGCGACCGTGTTGCGGATATCCAGTCCAAGACCATTCGGCAAGAAGTAGGTTTCAACGATCCAATCCACATCGGATCTCTTCGGGTAGTTGCAAATTTGCTTATATATAATTCGATATTGTCCGCACAAATCCTCCACTTTCTTACAAATAACCCCGTCAGGCATCAAGCCCGCGGGGTTATTTTGATTTCAGCCGTACCAGCTGTCCGGAAGGATTACTGCTATCTGTTCAAGATGAAGATGGAGCGCCGGTTAAGTCCTCGATATCCGTTGATCCAAAAACAAGCAAAGCAATAACGATAATAAGAAGAATGTTTCCGGCAAAACTTTCTCCGTCGAAGTCGCTCATCTGTTGCCCACCTTCTTTGTGAAAATTATTTTATTTGTTGTTCCCGGTTTTCTTTTTTAATGCTTCCATAAAATCGTTCAGTGTTAAGCCGCCGTTATCATTCATGAAGTTAACCAGCTTTTCGACATTGCTGTCGTTTAAATCACTTAATTTTTTGAATTTGCCTACCAGACTGACGAATAGGGAGGCATCAGTGTACAACTGTACGGAATCGACTTTAAGCTTTCCGGTCAACAAAAGCGCGGCCACGGTTAATTCAAGCCCTTTATTTTCCTTTAGGACGGAAGCTGTGGTTTTCTTTGTGGAACTTGAATTTTTACGTTTTCCGAGAGGAGCCATGATTCTCCCTTCCTCCTAAGCTTTATCTTGAAAAAGGATAATTGGCGCATCTTCTATACCACACTTTATGCTTGCTCAAATCTTTTTGTTAATAGAGCCATCAAATTCTGTTCCTGTATTGAGGTCAATGGAATCAATGACGGCCGCATCCGGGCGACGGGTCTAACTACTGGCGCGCAGCGGGTGTTTCTGATGGCCAGTGTGCTGGCTTGGCGGCCGTTCAGTCAGGCAGCTGGTTAAGGAGGCACCTATGAGCAAGCTTGACGGCAATGAACGTTGGATATCCAAATTGATTTTGACGGAGCATGCCGAGCAGTATGTACAGCAGTCCAGCAGCAAACAAGATTATCACAAGTGAGAAGCGCACGATGCTCCGCGACTATATCTTACTGCCGTATATGTTTTGTTATTTACCACCGTTATTATTGCCGGGGATATGAGGAATGGTTCGGCATGACCCGTGATGTGTTGAAATTGATGAAGTATAGGACGAAATTACTTAAAACCGTTGTATAAATTATTTTTTCTATGCTAAAATATTCCTATATACATAATCACATAAATCGTACGATAAAGGCAAAACTGATGAAAATCAGTGACGCAAAGCTAAAGGGACTAAGTGGAGAAATCCGTATGTCAGCCAGCTCCCGAATAAAATCGCACCTCCCGTTGATTTATGTGAAATGAAGGAGGAAAAGTATGGGAAAGTATTGGCATTCTTTTTGGTTGGGATTTAATGAAGTTATACTTGAAGATTGTATGTGTGAGAATGTGAGGTCGAAGATATTCAGCAAGATTGGTTATCATAAAAGAAAACTTAATGCTTAAGCAAAAAGAGGCACCTATTTTAGGTGCTTTTTCCTTTTGTTAACGAAGTTACAGAGGAGCTGTTTGTCATGCGGTGTATCACGATATGGCAGCCTTGGGCCACTTTGATCGCTCTTGGAGAGAAGAAATTCGAAACACGCAGCTGGGCCACAAAGCACCGTGACTCCATCGCCATTCATGCCGGGAAGAAGGTGGATAAGGCCATCTGCCAGAAAGAGCCATTCCGCAGCGTGCTCGCAAAGCACGGGTACACGGTGAATAACTTGCCGACAGGGTCTGTGGTGGCGGTGTGCAGGCTGGCCGATTGCCTTCAGGTCATCGAGGGCTGCGGCGGTGAGGTTAAGCTGGAAAGCCCTTCGCAGTCCATCGCCATCGGCGACAAGGAAAATGCGTTCGGATTGTTTGATGCAGGCCGCTTCGCCTGGGAGCTAACGGACGTACGGCTGCTGCCGAAGCCGATTCCGGCCAAGGGGATGCAGGGGCTCTGGAATTGGGAGGGGAATAAATGATCAATTTCGTTCCGCCCATACCTTATAGTCTCCTATGACATATCCTATGTTGAACTCTATTCCAGAGGAGGTATTTGATCATGGGTGGTAGCTGTGGTTGTGGCGGAGATGTTGGTGGAGCAAATGTTGGACCGGTAATGGGTCCTTGGACTTCGACGGGAGCGATTCTGGTTCTCTTCATTCTTCTTGTTATTATTACTAAAGCCTGTTTATTCTAAAAAATTAATCTGTGCAGCCCCTTCAAGCTTGGCTTGAGAGGGGCTGTTATGTTTTCCAAGGCTTTGACTGAAGGTGAATGCTCGATTGATTTTCACTTGATGATAAATTCAACCCGTGTCCCATCCTCATATTTCTCCAACTGATTGCCGACCCAGCCGCCTGCTCCGCGGTTATCTGCCGGCGATATGTATGCGATGTCCGCTCCCGTTCCGCCTTCTCTGCACATGGCCATAGGCCATTCATCGCGATCGTAATGTTTTTTGGACGGGATCCCCTTCAGCGACTCCCGGCGGTTCTCTTCAGCTCCTTCCCTGTCGATCGTGCATATCCTGGGCTCGCCTTTGGAGATCGCTTTTTCAATATGCTTTGCTGTTTCCGGATATTCGTTCGTCGGAAAAATCAATTGCACCACTTCCGAGTCCGAAGAAGGAGAGTTCCCGATATCCCACCCGTTCTGTTCGGCAAGATAAGACAGTAGCAGAAGCAGCAGGAGCATTGCAAGAAGATATATCATTCGCTTTCGTTTACGCAACGTCATACTCCTTTTTCGTTAATAAAGCCATGAATTTTATTATAATTCATTTTATGGATTCTTTCACAGATCATTTTCCATTTTTTTTAGTTGCGCATTTTCGCAATCTTTTCTATCCTTTTAGAAGGAGGGATAGAAGAAATGAGAAAAGCCTTACTGGCAGGCATAGCATTGGTACTTGTGCTTCTAAGCGCCTGCAGCGGAAAAGCGCCGGCTGCATTATCCCATGAAGATGTGCAGGAAAGCGTTCAGCAATTTTACAACGAGATATCGTCTCTTGATCAGACCGCGAAATCATCCCTGGAAGATTTCAACGAAGCGTTGGCTTCCTATTCCGGAGGCAACATGTCGGCAGACCAATTGGAAAAGGCGATCGAGAAGTTTCAGGACACAGCCTCCGATTTGTCGGATAAGGCCGATGACGTAAAGGTTACACCCGGACTTCCGGATAACGTCGAGAAGCTGCTGACCGAAGCCAAAGACTCTTTTCAAAAAGCCTATGTAATCAAGAAAGAAGCCTCGCAAAGCGCCGATTCTCCCGATGTAACCGCCGAACAGTTCAATCAAATGAACAAAAATGCGGATATTGTCATGCTGTACGGCATTTCCAAGCTTAACGAAGCGAGAGAAGCGACTGGGCTGCTGGATACGAAGAAAAGCGAATAGAACGGAGCAAACCCGAATAAAAAAGGCGCGCAGCGGCAGCAGCTGTCAGCGCCTTTTCGCAGTTATTTTTTTCTTGTTGATTCAAAAGCCGAACAGTGGTTATAATACAAACATACGTTCCTATTTAGCGATAACTAGGAACTTTGTGGGTTATTTTAAAAAGGAGGCGACTCCCTTTGGGCAAGAAACTGGAGGGAAATGGGCTGCTTGAGAGCAGCCGTATGATGCTGCCGGAGGACAAGAAGCGGATTCCGGAGGATCAGCGGGTGAATCTTCGATTGAATCCGCCGATAATTAACGACCAGAAGCGGGAAGAGATGGGAATAAGGCTGACGCATTCGCTCCGGGAGCATGTTCGGGTAAACGTTGTTATGTTTGATTCATGTGGAGAGGTGAAGCTGAGCGGATTTGTCACCTCCATTCATGCCCACTCGCGGGAAATTAAGCTGCAATGGGCGGACGAATGGAAGTGGATCGGACTGGATAGTATTATGGAAGTGTATCCCGGTTAAAAAAGTGAGCACGAACCGCCCTACGGGCAGTCCGCACCCAGCTGTTTAGTTAGGTTGTCTCAAGTCGTACCTAAGGTTTTAACTTTCCGTCCCCCCGCTTTTCTCATAAGCGATCAATGTAACAGGACTGCCCGTCAAGCTCTCTATGCTGGCCTCGGCGCTGCGAATGACCTCAATGGCATCCCTCTGATCCTCCAGAGCCGCAACTTTGTAGCTGTCGCTGTGTATATCCATGGTTAATCCCACCTTTCCGCAGGTTAGTGTTCCCGGCAGACGGTTTAAAAATTCGGTATGCTGTGCTATGCATAGAGTGGGAACCTGAGGGGGATGCTATCATCGACTAAAACAACAAGGAGGTACTCACCTTTGAAAAAGCTGATGGCTAGCCTTGCATGCAGCGCTGTTTTATCGATGAGTCTGATGGGTGTCGGATACGCATCGAATGCTACCGAGACGGTGGGAATGGAAGGTACCGCGTTCCATGGTACTGGGACCAATGATGGAATGACCGGTAATATGTATCGCGGAGACGGGGTAACCAATCCTACAGGTATCGGTAACATGCGTACGAACGACAATACGATTACCGGTGCTGGACGGACGGACACAACTGTTACTCCGCTCGCCAACACTACGCGCACAGGAAATTACCGTGCCACCGCAGCAAACAACAACCGGAACAACAACGTTGACTGGGGATGGCTTGGCCTGATTGGTCTGCTCGGTCTGGCGGGCATGAGAAACAAAAGTCGCGAACACCGTTAATTGAAGCAGCACCCATGGCCCGTATCCGGTAAAGCGCCGGTACGGGCTATGCTTTTTTAAAAAATTAGTTTGCATCAAACCCGGAACCATGGTATTATATATCTTGTCGCGTTATGCGGAATAAAGTAATTTACCCCTGCCGGGGTGGCGGAATTGGCAGACGCACAGGACTTAAAATCCTGCGGTACGTGAGTACCGTACGGGTTCGACCCCCGTCCTCGGCACTAGAACAACAAGGGTTTCAGCTCATTAGAGCTGGAGCCCTTGTTTGTTTTTGAGGTGATTTGCTAACATTTTGCTAACGGCGCTTCTTTTTTGTGTAGATTCGAGGTTTCCGATGCGCTGAGAATGATGCTTTAACCGACTTTACTACGAATAGTTCTAGCTCATGCTTTGCGTTCGAGAATTCTGTCACGCTCCATTCTCAGTCGCAGGATTTCTGCTCTAATGACTTCTTTACGACAAGGTAAAGTAATTCTTGTTGCTATGCTCCAATGCAAGCCTTACATGGAGTCTGGCTATATCCAGCAGCGCGGAAGTGAGTGCTGCATCATCTAATGCTCTCCAAGCGGTGTGCTTCATTGAGCGGCTTCCTTTGCTTTTTTGGAGAATAGTTCGTTGATCTTTTGTGCCGTATCTTTTTTAGTCTCCATATCAATGTGAGTATAGGTATTGGCTGTAATACTGATGGTTGAATGTCCGAGCCAGACCTGGATTTCTTTCAGGCTTACACCATTTTTAATCAAGTAGCTGGCTGTCGAGTGCCTGAGATCATGGAATCTGATATGTGGCAATCCGTTTTTTGCAAGTATGGCTTTGAATTTGTGGTTCAGGTATTCTGTCTTCATAGGACTGCCGTCAGGCCAGCAGCATACAAGACCGCTATCAATGTAATCTTTGCCGTACAGCAGCTTGTTTTTCTTCCGCTGTTTCTTTAGATGTAATAAGTAATCTTCGAGTTTTTCCATCAAAGGCAGAATGCGCTGGCTGCTTTCACTTTTAGGTTTCTTTACAACGACCTCTTTGCCGTACTTCACTCGAACCTCTTTAATCGAGATTGTCTTTTCTTCGAAATTGATGCAATCCCACTTTAGCCCAAGTACCTCTGAACGCCGAAGCCCATAATGAGCCGCGAGATACACTGCCGATTCTATCGGTGTACCCAAACAAACCTCAAATAACTTTTCGAGCTGCTCGACAGTGTAGTAACTGGCATCAAACTTCTCCTGCTTTGGAAGAACGATTCGATCAGCGGGATTAAACGGAATCAAGTTCATTCGCACTCCGAATTTCAATGCACTCCTGATATTGGCATGGTGTCTTCGTAGCGTTTTAGCGGATAAGCCTTTTATGCCTGTTGTTGGATCGTCTTGATGCTTTGTCTCGTAATATTTTTGCAGATGCATAGGCTGCAATTCTTGTAGTAGTAAATCATTCTTGCTCTTGAAATATGGAATGATATGCTTTGTTACAATCATCTCATAACCTTCCCAAGTAGTTCCCTCGACCTCACTTTTAATAACGTTATTAAGCCAATCCAGCATAAAGTCGGTGAATTTGAGTTTTCGCTGTGGCTGAACGAAACTGTTGTTGTCCATCTTCGTAAGTGTTTCTCTCAGAAACTTTTCTGCATCTGATTTCTTCTCGCATTTGGTATTAATCCATTTTTGCTTCCGTTTTCCGGATTCGTCCTTTGTTTCGACAATGATATACCAGTATTTATTTCGTTTTTGTAAGCTACCTTTCATGTGTTTCGACCTCCAATGATTTTTTTGAATATGAAAAAGACAGGAGCGTGATTGCCCCTGCCTGTGATGCTTCTGCTATTTGATTAAATGTACTTAGGATTTATTAATTAAACTTCTGTTTGCAGAATAATTAATTCTAATTTTTCTTACCCTGAAGCAGAAAAAGACAAGATGCGTTTGGCACCTCGTCCTTTGGTTTGAAACTCATAAACAAGAATAATTACAGAATTACATAGTTACAGAATTACATTTGCATTCGATTCCTAGCAGAAGTAGTCTGTATTACGTTATTATATTCATAATATTAGCTGCTATAAATTATTGTTATTCGGTAAATACAAATCTATTGTATGGGTGATGAGAATTATGATTTTTCCTGAAAGTCTAGCCATTGTTGATAAACTCGAAAGCATAGAATTTTCAAAGGAAGATATTGATGATCTTAAAGAACGACGAACCCAAGTTAATGACAAACTCCGGAAAATTAAATCAGAAATAATCGTTACTGATTCGTACAAAATAGAGAACACCAACAAGTCGGTAGAGGATTCAATATGTGAATTTTTTCTTTTCCCTATAGCTGTTTTAGTTAATAAAAAAGGTGACCAAGAAATTGATTACGGTTTCCGATTAGGGGCAGTAAAACAGATCAAGAAAAGAAAATATGATTTCACGAGTTTCGATATTAGTAATAAGACTTTAAAGAGTAAAGATTGGTTGAATTCAAATTCTTTTAAAAGAGTATTTAAAAATTCTGATTTTATTTCTCACTATGATGTCTACATAACAGTACTATACACTTTAACAAAGTCCTTGAAAAAATCAGGATTGGTAATTATGGAGACTGAAAATCTTGGCTGGATAAGAGGGCCTGAATCTTGGCACTACACCCCCTTAGCTATTGTTAAAGATACTAACTTAGTTTTTGATATCCAAAAGTTATATTCTTCATTTTTTACAGTTGGGGCAGTAACTGATACGCCTAAAGTAGCTTTTGATAAGACGTTATCTTTAATTAATCGGTTTGATAAAAGAATATCAATTCCATTGTTTTCATTTACCTTACTATCTTTATTTACAAGCCTAATTAATTATAATACACCTGCTTTTCCAAAGTTTATCTTATGTCTACATGGTGGTAGAAGTGCAAAATACCGTACTCAATTAGTAAACATTTTCTGTAATCTTTATAGCCGAAAGCGAAATATGAGTAGTTTGGATGAAAGATATCACTCAAATCTCAGTTCTTCTGATGAGGAATTAAAGAATAAAGCTTTAACTTTAAGGGATGGTACTTTCATTGTGAATACTAACCATCAGCGTAAAATTTCAGGTATTAAGAAAATTCTTCATCAGGCTGATATAAAAACAATGTACTTAATTTTAAGTGAGGAAGCTGTTGAACAAGATTATGTACTTAATATCAATCTGTCTGAATCATCAGCCACCATACCCTCAAATGAAGACTATTATAGTGAAATAGAATCATTTCAAATTACAATCGAGTATTTTGTCACACACTATGCTATGGCTTTTAGTTTAAAGGGAAATTCTAAAAATAAGATCACAAAATTATTTGAAAGAATGTACGATGAAAACTATAAATTGCTAGAAAGTAAAGTTGTTGATTTTGATGTGAATATGCTCCATTATTTTTCTTTGCTTTTGGTTGGTTGGCAGCACTTTGTGGCGTTTGGCACTAAAAAAGGCTTAATTCAGGAAGATGAGAGCAAAGAACTTATGCGTACAGCGCTGCAAAGTTTTATTTCGTTTTCAGATGACACTCCAAAAGAGGAGATTAAAATTGAACGCAAACAAAACTTACCCTCGGATTTTCTACAAAATTTATTGAGCCTAGTTGTAGTAAATTCTTTAGATTTACTCAGCACTAAAAAAAGTATCGGCTTTAATAAGGAAATTGACATTGGATGGATTGATGATGACAACGATAATCTTCTTTATATCTATAATGGAGTATTTCGTAAATTAGATACAATCAAAGGTATGGACAAAAGACATCCTCATAGCTTTGAAAAGAATAAGTCGCTTATTGTAAAAGCTCTTCAAAAAGAGAAGATATTTATTTCCCCTATCGATGATTATTCAATTAAGGGAGGACAAATTACTAAAATGGAGGTAGCCAAAAATATTAAAGGAGTTACAATTAAAGCGTTGATTCTTGACAAAGAAAAGGCATTGCAGTATCTGAACCAGTAACAATTAACAATCACCATTTTTTTAACTACTAAGTGCATGAAGCGACAATTTGCTGGAATGTACTTTTTATTGTTTTATAACAATGATTTAGATAATAACACCCTTTCGCTAATTTTGATGCCAGGTAGGCTTCGTTTGGAGTATTGTAGATACTGTTTGTTCAGTGTTGACATAGATGTGTCTGTTGCACACATGCTGGCTAAAAGAGAGTGTGCTCTTAATCAATAAAATGAATAGCTCATAGCATATACGTATATATTATCTTTTCTTTTATAAGCACTATTATTTATGATTACATTAACGAAATAGGACTATTTCAGTGTTTGAGTAAAATATAAAAGTGCGCATAACAAAGTTCTAACCAACATATATGGGAGGACTTTGTTATGCATCATACGGTTCATATGTTTTATAAGTTTGACTCTCGCTATTTTTCAGCAATGTATGAAGTTCTAAGTGAACTTTCTAGAACGAATAAGTGCAGATATTTTGAGAAACCGAAGGGCGTTTACCGATTTTACCTACTTCAAGATCAAGGAATAAGAATAATCCTTAAACATTCTACACTCGTTGATGAAATTACCTATAGTGCTATTGAGATTATTATGAATCCTATGCGGTTATTAGATAGAAATGATTATCTCCAATTAGCTCATTCAGCAAATTATGATCAAATCCGAAAGTCGTTTAAAAGGGCATTCAGTGAGATGAGAAAGAAATTCCAGAGCAAAAAACGTAACAAAGGTTTGATCTTTAGATTTGATCAGTTAGATGTCTACAGTTTCAAAAGAGTGGATTTTGCAATAAATATAAATACTGAGCATGCGGAATTATATATGAAACTTATCAAACGAGCCAATATACCAAATGGGTTCCAACTCTTTACGATATACAATAGTATTAGCAAACGTTACGAACCGCCTAAGGATAGTTTTTATATTTTTAGAAAGCGACATTTGAAAGAAAAAGCTTCGTCTGTTGAGTTAACTGTTAATTGCTATAATAAAGGAATTCAGATGATGGAGAATGGGCTGCCTTACGATGAACATGCAATGACTACAATAAGATTTGAAATTCAATGCGGTTACAATAAGACCTACCGCATTATCAGAAGTAATAACCTTAATAGGCAAGGATATTCACAATTTCTACGTGAAGATATATCTGCTAAAGTGCTGGACACATACATTAAAAAAACAATTGGTTATGGGGATTACTATACTTTTTCAAAAGCGAAAGAGCTTATCATGAATCAAAGATTGAAAACTAATACAAAGTATAACCTTGTGAATACTCTAAAAATAGTAAATGATAAGAGGGGGGTATGGAAAGCGAGAGAAACTGTAGATGATAAGAAAGAATTTGATAAGAATATCAAAAAGCTTCATGAAATTGGGATCAATCCTGTCACGATTCCAATAGCTGAAAAAATAGATTATCTACCATGCCTCTTTGACATTACCATTCAAATTTGAGGTATAGGGAAGGCTCTTATGGGGCCTTCCCTATTTTCAATTCTTATTTATACTTATCGTACAAATCCTGTGCCGTTTCGATCACATCAAATTTGTTTTCAATTGTTTGACTTACTGCATCTACAGCAGACTCTACTACACGTTCCCAAAAACTACTCATTGTTTTATTCCTCCAATATTTTTAATGTTTCCAAGCTTTAAGGCCGCTAAGCGTCCCATATCCAATACCAAATAAATAACCAACGGCTGTTCCTGCACCGGGGAGTATTGCTGTGCCAAGTGCAGCTCCTACTCCCCCTCCTACGAGTGCGCCAGCTGCAGTCAGCGCTGATTTCCCGGCGGCTTCAATTGCTCTATCCATGTTTATCACCTCCTTTCAAAATAGAAAAGAGAAGCGAATAGACGCTCCTCTTCTCTATCTTTATATTAAGTGTTCTCTTATAGGTTTAAGATTCTACAGTCAACGTACTGGCATTTACCCAACTGCTTGACAGGTATCTTACTCCTGAAAGCATTGCCCAATAGTCGGCATCTTCATTGCTAATATACAAGTTGTTCTTGCTATCCCAATAGACAAGAATTCTTCCTCCATCCACTTTCTTAACCTCTCCATAGAAGAAACCGTTTGATACTCTATCTCCTACGTTAATCTGAACTCCGTGCTGGTCTATTGGTTTATTACTGTCAGAAGTATCGGGCTTACTATTGTTATTATTTTCATTTGGATCAGACATAGGAATAAAGTAGTTACTGTAATCATTTGGGTAAGCATCGAATTCGCCGCGATATAACGCAATGACTTGATTCTTGCTATCCCAAATAAGTGTAATTCCAAGGTTGTCACTTACAAATTTCAATGGAACAAGTGTGCGTCCTTCAGATGAAGTAATGGGAGCAGAGTCTAACGTTTTTAAAACTCCGTTTACATAGGCCTTAGTGCTATTTAAATACAGGATAATATTGTCTTTGCCTAATGTCAGCGATACTTTTTTCTCTTTTGCTGACCAGCTTGATGAACCGCCAAATTCTTTAATAACACTTGCGATAGGAATCATAACTCGGTTATTTCTAATCTCAGGAGTTGCATACAATTGTGGATCAAGAAGTGTAGAGGTAGTAGCGTCATCTACAAACATTCCAGTGTCATTAACTTTTAAAATAACCTTTTTGGGAGTTATGACCGATTCTGCTGAAACGGCATTTCCATAAGCCATAATTATAGAGGCAGCGGTTATCGCCACGACCCATTTTCGCATTATTTTTCATCCTTTTTTGTGGAGTTTTGAAATTTGGTAAGCTATGTAGCTGTTGGGGACGTTTGAAATCATTCTTCGAAGTGTCGATATGATTTCAGAGCGTTCAATGTCACCAAATCTGTATGCTCAATAAGTACTTCCAACAGGCATTGCTTGATTCTAGCGGGGGTAAGAATTTGCATGGATTGGATACTGACTCCTTTCTTCGGATTTGAGTGTAAAAGTAAATCAAGTAAGGTTACTTCGAGAGCTAGCGCTATTTTCTCCAAAGTTTTTATCGTTGGATTCTTCTCTCCGCGTTCGATCTGGCCGATGTAGGAGGTGTTTACTCCTGCATTCAAAGCCAGCTGTTCCTGGCTCTGTCCTTTACCAGTGCGCAGAATTCGGATGCTTTCTCCGATAAATTCGATGTTTTTCAATTCCCCTCACCCCTAACAAAACGATAGATTTTTTTGGAAGGATGCTCAACAGGATATAGTGAGGATTTAAATGGTTATAACCATGAATTAATACAGGGTGTGGCAATTCAGATGCCAGAGGTATTTATGGAGAGGTTTTTAGTAAGAGGAACATACATTAACCAGTTGAAAGTTGGATTATATCAAGCCGTGCTCCTTTAAACTGTAGAAGCGATTGCCGCCAATAATTATATGATCAAGGACTTCTATTCCTATAATTTCCCCAGCGGCTATGAGTCGTTTTGTCAGATTAACATCCTCAATTGACGGCTCCGGGTCTCCGCTCGGGTGGTTGTGAGCGCAAATGAGCGAGGCGCTACAGCGTCTGATTGCTGCATGGAATACTTCCCTTGGATGGACGATAGCTGCGTTTAGAGAGCCAATAGAAATGACTTCCTTGAAGATAAGGCGGTTCTTAGTGTTGAGGAAGAGACAGATGAAGTGTTCTTTCTGTTCGTAACGCAAATCTGATTCGAGTAAATGGAAAACGTCTTTAGGACTACGAATGATATGTTGATCCTGATCAGGTATTGCCAGCACCTTTGCAAGCTTTAACATAGCAGTAATTTGTCGGGCTTTTCCCTTGCCGATTCCCTTGATAGATACTAACTGTTGCTCTGATATATCCATTAGCTCTGTGGCTGTAGGGAAACGTTCGAAAAGCTCTTGAATTGTGTAGCTATCGTTGCTTTCTCTTAGTGATTCGGATACTAATTGCCTCAAATCATTCTCTGCAACCTGTCGCATAATGTTTAACCTCCAATGTATTTTCTAATTATCGTATGTATAATATAGATTTCAAATTTTCAAATTTACGACATATTTACATAATTCCCTTAAATAGAACGCGTGTTTGGAAGGAGGTGGTAGATTATTGACGAATTATGTATTTTTACGTAGTTCTAAAGTCTAGTTTTAAGAACAAGATTCAAATTAACATTAACAGGACCAGAGGTGCTATATGAAGAGTCGATTGCTTTCGTATTATGATCAAAAAGTTAGAGCACGTCATTTAATATACAAGCATATGAAATGGACTTACTGGGGATTCCTGCTTGCATTTCCGATAATTATCCCTTTTTTATTAATAATTTGGATGGGGTTTTTAGCTGAGCGAAGATGGCTCTTTCAGTTGATAGCGCTCTCTATTTTTTTACTTCTGTTATTATTTTTTATTCATAAGCGATTTAACACTACCGCACGCAAAGTTCTCAACAGAGAGTATTCATTAAAAACTACCAATGGAACTTGGTTTGAATATTTTCACGATATCCAAGTTCACTTAATAGTGGAATATTTAATAGAGAATGATTTACATACAAAATGGAAGATAGAAAACCTTATGGAGGCCTACAAGGAGGATAATAAAAATGAGCGAATGCCAGCCCTCATTGCTCCAAGTATTTTAATCGCTGCTATTGCTCCCAATTTGAATTATTTATTAAAGCACTTTTATGAATTGGATGCTTACAAAAGCAATGAAGGTCAATTAGTTATTTTTATCATAGTCCTTGCAATTTCTATCTTTATCATTGGAGTTATTAGCTATTGGAAGCAGTTATTTCGTGAAATGAGTGATGTATTTATTTATAAAAAGATTGGGCGAAGAAAAAATCTGAATTCTATACTTTATGATATTTTGCTAATGATCAAGGAATGATCATATTAATATTGCATGTAAACCTTTAAAAGACTATTGACTAGTTCTTTTATAGCTACTGCATTCTGATTATTAAATTAGAAGTGGATAATGGGGGATTTGTTCATGTACTTGAAATATTTGCAGATAGTTAATTATAAAAACTTGAAATCGGTAAGATTTAACTTTTCTCAAGGTGCAAATACGATTATAGGTGAGAATGATTGTGGGAAGTCGAATGCGGTCAACGCATTACGGATACTATTAGATGATTCTTATTACTATAATAGTAAAAAACTAAAAGATAGTGACTTTTCATATGATCTTGGCGAATGGCGAGGGCATTGGATTATTATTTCGGCTGTTTTTGTGGATATCACAACAAAAGACAAGCAAAATGAAGTTTGTGCTGAAATTGTCCCTGAACAAGAAAATGAAAACTTTCTGAAATCATATATTAATAGTAGTAATCAGGATATTGGAGTAGTCACATTATTTATTCGTCCTCAGAAGGCTATAAGAAAAAAACTTTATGAGGCAAAATCAAAAGCAGAATTCGATGAACATATTAAATTGGTGAAGCTTTCTGATTATGAGTTTTTCTATACATCACGTTCACAATCTGATTTTACTGATCCAGAGGTTTATAAAAGTATTGTAGGTGATTTTGAACTTGGAAATTATTGTAATCCTGACGATGATGATGCAGCGGTGTTGGGAAGTAAACTGAATATTGCAGATGTTCAGGAACATATCTCAGTAATGTTTGTAGATGCATTAAGAGATGTTGCGAATGAAATGCGTAAGCCCAGAAATCCTATTCGAAGAATCGTAGAGGCAGTAGAAGCCCAAATAGATCCAACTGACATTGAAAAGATAAAAGAAAAGATCAGTGAACTAAATCTTTCTATTTCCGAAGTTGAGCAAATTGGTCAAATTGGCGAACAAATTAACTCTAAGCTCATGGATATGATAGGGATGGTCTATTCTCCTGAAATTGCATTAGAATCTCAGCTTAATGATGAATTAAATGCTTTGTCTCGTTATTTATCAATAAAACCATCAAATCAGAATGATATCGAATTATTAGGACTTGGTCATTTAAATATGATTTATATGGCCCTTAAATTAGTTGAATACAAATTCAATCGTACTCGTGAACTTATTAACATTATGATTATTGAAGAACCTGAGGCACATATACACACTCATATTCAGAAGACCTTATTTGACAACTTAAAACTTACAAAAGATTATACTCAAGTTATAATGACCACTCATTCAGCCCATCTTTCTGAAGTTTCAGAGATTAGCAAGATAAACGTTGTTAAGACTATAGGGAACGTATCTCACGTAATGCATCCCATTTTAAATTTAGATCAATTTGGTGATGAAAAGCTTGAGTTGAAAAATTTGAAGTTATCGGATTGTATTGAAAGATACCTCGATGCAAAACGGTCTGTACTGTTATTCTCAAAAGGAGTTCTTCTAGTTGAGGGCGATGGAGAGGAAATCTTAATTCCCAATATGGTTAAAATTGGATTGGGAGTGACGCTTGATGAGCTGGGGATAGGATTAATAAATGTAGGGAGTACTGTATTTGAGTACATTGCATGTTTGTTTGACAATGATAGAATTCAACGACATTGTTCCATTATTACTGATAGAGATATTCAAGCAGTTGAAGTTAGCAGTTCCTTTTATAGTGAAAATGCTGAGATAAGAGGAGGTAGTAGACAAGCTAAGCTTAATCGTTTATTTGAGAACAACCCTTGGGTCTCAACGTTCTATGCTGAAAATACATTTGAAGTTGAATTTGCGAAGAGCAACGATAATTTAACTTTCATAAGTGGAATTATTGACATTAACTACTCAGATGCTGCGACAATACAGAGGCATAAAAAAGCTTTGAAGGGAACAGACCAAGAACGTGCAAATACTGTATTAACATTAGCTAAATCTGTTGGTAAAGGATGGTATGCGACATTACTCGCTAGTAAAATAGATGAATCAGTTCAAATACCTCCTTATATCTTATCTGCAATAGCATTTGCTTGCCAAGAAGTTATTACGACAGATATCAAATTTAAAATGGTGTCTTACTCTTTATCTGCGTATGGCGTCAGCAACGACGAGATGCTTTCAATAATGAAAGGAGCAGTAAGCGTGGAAGAGAAAGAACAGGCAATATCTAGGTTTTGTGAGACATATCCTTCAGATATAGTCTCGTTGTTTTTAGAAAAAATGGACAATCTTTATTTAGGGTGAAAACAATGAACGAAGAAAAATTATGGTTTTTAGCTGATCTGAATCCCAAGCAAAGAGCAGTTTGTACAAGTGATAAAAATACTATTTTAATCGCTTGTCCTGGTAGCGGAAAAACTAGAACGCTTACTTACAGACTGGCATTTCTTTCAATAATGTACACCGAGTCAAATAATTTAAATATTGCCATTACATATACAAACCGTGCGTCTGAAGAAATTAGAAATAGACTTTTGAGCTTTAATATTGATCTTACTAAAATTTGGGCAGGAACTATTCACCAATTTTGTTTAGAATTTATTATTAGGCCATATTCCATGTATTCAAAACGTATAAGTCGGGGATATCGTATCATTGATGAATTTGTCCAAAAACGATATGTTAGAGAAATATGTGAGCAGTTGCAAATTAGACTAGGGTATAATGAAAACCCGTTCGCATACCCTGAAATAGTTAAAGAATATAAAAGAAGGCTGAAAGAAAATAAAGAAATAGATTTTGATATAATTTTAGATTTGTCATTTGAATTGCTAAATAATAATGCTTTTATAAGACATAATCTTTCTAACATACTGCGAAGTATTCATGTTGATGAATATCAAGATACTAATGACTTACAGTACAAAATATTGGGACTCATTGCCCGTGAAAATAATAGAATAAGATACTTTTTTATAGGTGATGTTAATCAAGCAATATACGGTGGGATAGGTGGTATAGCTAAAAGTAAAACTGAATTGGATGAAATATGTGGTGCGAATTTTGAAGTGGAGCAATTGGATGGTTGTTATCGTTCCTCTCAAAGAGTAATTGACTTTTATTCTAAATTTCAAGTAGCTTCGTCAGTTATCTCATCTGAATCAAATTTGAAAGATGAATTAGGGATAATAACCCATAACAAAATAATAGATAAGGATGATATTCCCGAAAAGATTGCAACAATTGTCAAAGAACAATTGGCACTCGGGGTTCCTGAAAATGAAATCTGTATTATTGCACCACAATGGACACTGTTATATCCTATTAGCAAATCTTTGCGTGAGTTATTGCCAAATGTAGGGTTTGATGCTCCAGATGTAACGCCCATTAAATATGATCCTATGAATGTTTTCTATCTTATTTGTAAACTCAAGTTTTCTGTAGCTGGAAAGAACACTAGCATGAGGAAACGGACAGCAAATGAAATCATTACAATTTTAACAGAGGATTATAAAATACATCTTCCCAATTACGTTGATTGTTACTTTATTCTAAAATGCATTAATTCTGCAGAGGTATGCGATGAGGATGGAATAGAGACGTTAAAAAATACAGTGGATATTTTGTGCTCTAGTTGTGCAATAGATTTAAACCAAGAGGACTACTTAAAAAAAACATACACTGATTTTATTGATAAAGTTAATCAAAGAATTGCTAACTATAGTTTATCTGCTGATATGAATGCTTTCAAAAGATGTTTCCAAGAAAAAAGTGGAGTAGTTATAAATTCTTATCACGGAGTAAAGGGTGAAGAATACACAACTGTAATTGCATTTGGGCTCTTAAATGGATTAATACCTAATTGGGATCTGATATATAATAAAAATAATAAAGAAAAAAGAATTACTGAAACCCAAAAGCTACTTTACGTTGTATGTTCACGTTCAAAAAAAAATCTATATTTATTTTCGGAGCAAGGAAGAACTACACGTAAAGGAGATGTGCTAACTCCAACAGATGAATTAATTAGTTCATACAGCATGTTCGATTTGGATTAGTTTTTTCTTGCATGATTATGTCCGTAAAGAGAAAATACATCGTTGGTAGTGGGGGAGGCGCTTTCATGCGAGAGGGTATTAACGTAAAACTTCTCCCCTTCATTCTGCTAACATGGCTGCATATCCAAACCTCAGAACGCAGAGAGTATAGAATAAAAAAGAGCTTTCAACCTGAATGCTTAAAGGATTGAATCCTGAGACAAAAGTTTTATTCAGACCAAATGGCTTAACAAATTCAAATTAATAAATTATGGAGATTATAGTTATGGAAATGAAAAGAACTATAGAATATAGAGTTGGGACTAATTGCTATGTCGATGGGTGTGAAAATCAAGCTGAGTTTGAGGTATATCTATACGATTATTACGAAAATATGAATTATGAATTTTTCGAGCAGGATTTCACATGTCCCTTCATATGCAAAAGGCATATGAAAGAAAACGAGGTACGGTCACAAGGAGAAAAGAAACCAAGAGGTATTGTTGATTATCCTTATACAAACAGACATGGAGCGCAAGGATACACAAAATATTTTCCAATCTCAGAGGTCTTTCCTCTTCTATATGCATCAGAAAGTAAAATATTTGTTCCTGAGTTTCCAATACTAGTGTCGGAAGTGAATGATGAGTTATTAAAATTTGTGGCTAAAAACCCTAGCTATCTTCGGAAGATTGAACCAAGACTGTTTGAGGAAGTTGTTGCCGAAATTTTTAGGCGTAAAGGTTATGAAGTTCATGTAACACAAAGAACTAGAGATGGTGGGCTAGATATTTATGCAATAAAACATGAGATAGCAGGTGCCATGCACTTTGTTATAGAGTGTAAAAGATACGCTGAATCAAGAAAAGTTGGTATAGAAAAAGTTCAAAGACTAAATGGGATTATTGATCCGAATCGAGGACACAGAGGTGTATTAGTTACCACCTCTTCATTTAGTTCTGATGCGATAAAATTTGCTCAGCCTTTAGAGCATCGTATTTCGTTGAGAGATTTTAGTGATTTGCAGAATTGGCTTGCAGAATATAATACTTAGGATTCTACGTAGATAGACTGCTAGTATTGTAAAAAAGTGATTAATAAAATTGCTTAGAAAGATAAGTGTATCGAATGAAATAGAATGCTGCTGGGGCGCTTCTTTTAAAGATAGTTACATAATACCGTAATTGTATTTCTAAGGACCAGGGTGATAGCTATGAGCTTTTTAGTAATGGATGATGGAGAGTACAGTTTCATTTGGGAAACGTTATGCGATTTACAACTAATATTTCATCCGAAGTATTCCCGTGAAGGGAAAATAGATCACAAGGAGTTATTAGGTTTAAATATAAAAAAAGTCTCTGTTATGCTTGACAGAAACCTCTTAAGTAGTTTACTAAAGCTTACTCGTGATGGTTATCTAAAAGATGAACAAGAGATGCGAATAATTGCATTGTTAATGACATGGATGATTATGAATAATTACCCTGCAAGCGCAGGGCTAGCATTGAAGGAGTATGCTACTAAAATAAATGACTTAATTGAACCCAAAAGGGAACTTCGAGAATTTAACAATATTTTTGATTATTACCCTAGTATGATGTGGCTGCGTTTGGCCGAAGGGGCTATAGATAGTATTCCTGTGTGTCCACTGCCAACGGAACCTTTTATCACAGAAATTAAATATAATGAAGATGATGATCACCTACTAATGCACATTGCAGAAATGCTTCATGTAGTATATTTATGTAGACGACGAGAACTATCACCAGTTGAAAAGATGTTGGATTTTTTAATATGGAACTATAAATATTTGTTAATTTGTGAGAGCACCTTGGTTTATACAGCAATGTTGTTTACAAGTCAATCTGGAATCAAAGCACCTAAAAATTCTGGAAGTAATGACATAGGAAAAATACTGGTCGGTTGCAGAAATCAAGCGTGGGATCTGAATTATTTATCGAATTGGAGCAGCTTTCATTATTACGAAAAAACTATGGATGAGATTTTTATGTTCGCAACTAATGATATTCTACTAAAGAGAATATTTATAAATACGTATACTAGTGGTGGCGTAGGTGCGCTGATTGAAGCCGTATTTTCCAAGAGTGATTCCCAGAAAATATTCGAAGTAGTAAATTTCAATCAAAGAAACAGGATAAAACCGGACTTCGGCGCAGACCCAAAAATATACTTGCACCAACTAATTGAACAAGAAAAACATAGGGTGATGGAAACCATAAGTGATAGAGGAAATTTCAACTATCATTAAAACCTATAGGGAAAGTTTTATGTAGAGTATAACAGACCACTGCTCTTCATCAGTTGTCGCTCAAATTGTCAGAGAACAGTAATAACTAGTTCCGCAATCGCTCAGAAAATCGCAACTTTTAAGGGTAATGTTACGAATCGTAGCAGTTTTTTATGCCCAAAAAATAATGTTATCGGTGTTCGAGTCTGCAACAAGAGTCACGATTCAGAGATATGCCAATCAGCTTTTCTCTGCGAAGACGTTCCGTTCGCCTAAATCGGTGATTAATTGATTTAAACGGGGGAAGTAATTAATTGTATCAAATTGATATACGAATCGCTTGTAGCAAGGGGGAAAAACATTGTCTAACAAGCAAGTGATTGCAAGATATGGAGAGGAAATCATTCATATTTCCAATTTTCAAAGAACGATGCATTGGGGAAAGATACACTGCCCTTTCTGCGATCCTCCTCTAAGAGTGAATTACAATGTCAATGGTTATTTCACAGCTTGGCCAGACGAGGGAGGGCATAATTGCCGAAAGATTGAGGCACAATATTTTGATGTGGATTGGGAAGGGAAAGACTACGTAGAAATCATACAACTTGAAAAAAATAATCTTCAGGTTACCATTGATATGGAGTCTTTGACGCAAATCTCCTCAGCAATACAGAGCGGCAATCGCCGGGTTATGAAACCAGAAGATTCTTATTCTAAATATCCGAAGTACGAGTCAAAGAAAAAAGTATTTAGAGACGTAATTCGTAGCATTTATCAAATGAAGAGACTTATCGAGAACAACAAACTGCAGTCTCTCGAAAAAATTAAATTTTCTTTTAAAGTCGGCAAAAATAAACATTTAAGTATTCACGAGTTGGTTATGCTAGGAAATAAAATAAAAACAATACCGCATTATGAACATAGATTCTGCATCTTTAAGGTAGATCGCATTTTGCAAAGAGGTGGGGTAGTCTTCTATAACGGCTATGTCATGAATGGGTGTCAAGTTGTAGCGACTTTAAAATATCCTTATTCGGTCACAAAATTAAAAAAATTAGAGAAAGAATATGTGATTGCATATGGACTAATAAAACGAGCAAAGGACAACCCACTTAAAGTATTTTTGGAACTTGCACACGATTTTCATATTCAATCCATTGAGGATTCCAGTGTAGATCAACTGTTTAATAATAGTGTTGTTGAGTCGTATTTGCATAAAGTACAAGCAAAAAATGAAGTGCAAGCAGTTAGAAATGAAGGGCTGTCTAAATTTCAAGGGCTAGATATGCAGCAAAATCTTATGTCTTCCCCCAATCAGTTACCTGTTACTTCAGCTGAAGTAACAGAACGGGCAATATTTCAACCGACAAAAGACCCGATATCAGCAGCTCCTGGTTATACAGTGTCAGTACCTGTTTCGAATGCGATACCGTTAGCTTCTCATGTAAAGAAGATGGTAAAGAAAAAAGGTGCAATACAAAGATTCTTTGAGAAGTTATTGGGATCAAACTAAATCTCAGATGCAACTTAAATTCTTGTTTATAAACGATTGATTCAAGGGCGAAATAAAAAAATCCTTTCGGCATATTATTTAATAATTTCTATCATGTTCAAATGTATGGTTTTGCTCAATCATTTTGCTAACATATTTGCTAACATGGCTGCATATCCAAATCCCCGAACATAGATAGTATGGAACACAAAAAAGGGCCTTTAACCCGCATGGCTAAAGGCTTTATCCTCGATCTTCCCGTAGTGCAGAAAAGGGGCCAAGTAGTTTACTTCAGGACTTAAAATCCTGCGGTAGGTGACTACCGTACCGGTTCGATCCCGGTCCTCGGCATCTTAGTAGCCCCAAGGGTTTGACCCTTGGGGTTACTTTCTGTAGACCAACAAAATAGAGAATCCTGTGCGCTTCAAACAAGCTGAAACAGCCGCACAGGGTTCTCTGCGAGAGGTCCTCTTTTATGCCATCTGTTCTTCAAAACAGGTAGAGGCAAAGGAGGATTTTTTTATGGCTTTACATGCTTCATTACCTGGAAGAAAGCAAGCCATTCCACTCTTACGATTGATATACTTCCAGGCCTGCCTGGGATTTCAGAAGCTCGGATTTATCCGTTCTCTCCCAAGGGAGATCCAGGTCTTTCCGGCCAAAGTGACCATAGGCTGCGGTTTGCTTGTAAATCGGCTTGCGCAGGTCCAGCATCTTAATGATGCCTGCCGGGCGCAGATCGAAGTTGGCGCGGATCAGTTGGGCAAGCTTGTCTTTGCCAATTCGGCCTGTTCCGTAGGTATCCACATGGATAGACACCGGATTTGCCACACCGATGGCATAGGCCAGCTGAATTTCGCATGTCTCGGCGAGGCCAGCGGCTACAATATTTTTGGCGACATAACGGGCGGCATAGGCTCCGGAACGGTCCACTTTCGTCGGGTCCTTGCCGGAGAAGGCCCCGCCGCCGTGGCGGGCATAACCACCGTAGGTATCCACAATAATTTTACGTCCGGTCAAACCGGCATCCCCTTGAGGTCCGCCTATGACGAACCGCCCGGTCGGGTTAATAAAATATTTCGTGTCTTGATCAAGCAACTCGCGCGGTACCACCTGCAGAATGACAAGCTCTTTGATATCCGCTTGTATCTGCTCCAGGGAGATTTCTTCCGCATGCTGGGCGGATACGACGATGGTATCGATACGTTTGGGTTTGCCATCCTGATATTCAATCGTTACCTGGGTTTTTCCGTCGGGACGCAGATAGTCCAGCAATCCGTTCTTGCGGACTTCTGACAAACGGCGCGCGATCCGGTGGGATAGAGCGATAGGCAGCGGCATCAGTTCCGGTGTCTCGTTGGTGGCGAATCCGAACATCAATCCTTGGTCGCCCGCTCCAATATTTGCTGTTTCTTCGGCAACCTGTGCCGGATCACGGTGCTCAAGCGCCGCGTTTACGCCCTGCGCGATATCCGCAGATTGCTCGTTCAGCGAAACCAGCACGGCGCAGTTATTATAATTAAAGCCGTCCTGGGCCCGCTCATAACCGATGTCCTTTATCGTATTGCGGACGATCGACTGGATATCCACATATCCTGACTTGGAGCTGATTTCTCCAATGACCAGCACAAGACCGGTAGCCACGGAGACCTCACAGGCGACACGGGCATGGGGATCACTCTCCAGAAACGCGTCCAGGACAGCGTCGGAAATCTGGTCGCATATTTTATCCGGATGACCCTCCGTTACAGATTCGGATGTAAAGAGATAGCTTCCTTTTACTGACATAAGCTTAGCCTCCAACTGATAGATTGTATACTGCCGGTATTATTTCGCCAGCCGATCCAGATGCGTAATAAGCGGATGCACGTCGCGTTCTTTATTTTTGCGGGCAGCGTAGGTATCATCCATGATCTCATCGGGCTCGATGATCCATACTGTGGACAAATCAAACTCTGGATTTCTTTCCAAGGAGAGCTTGTAATAATGCTCAAACACCGGACCG
Source organism: Paenibacillus rhizophilus (assembly GCF_003854965.1). Taxonomy (GTDB): domain Bacteria; phylum Bacillota; class Bacilli; order Paenibacillales; family Paenibacillaceae; genus Paenibacillus_AQ; species Paenibacillus_AQ rhizophilus. The sequence goes on along the minus strand of NZ_RQPI01000005.1, from coordinate 74,763 downwards.
CAAATCACCGAGTAGGCCGGATAGCCCTTTATCTGATAGCTTTCTTCTCCCTTGGAGAGATGAATGGCGACCTTTCGCTTGAACCAGATGCTGTTCACGAGATTCACATTGCTCCGGGACGTTTCGATCAGCTCAAGATAAATAATCTGTCCTTCGTCGTTAACCGTAATGGTAGGGTCCGATACGATATGAGGGATGCCCTGTTTATCGGCCGTTGCCAGAACTTTTGCCGCCACGGAATCTTGAAGAAGCGTTTGAATTCTTTCATTTAAAATAGACATGAGTTTCATCGTTCCTCCTTAATCTAAATTCCCTCTGTCCAGATCCGTGTCCGGATGGTTGCCGCATTTTCTGTAATTGTCCATATCGACATTCAAAAGATATTTCTTTCTAAGGTCGCTTAAGCCTTTGGCCAACCGCACATAGTATTCAAGTGAAGGGTTTTGTTGGTTATGGAAGGCCGAACCATGCATGGGCACCCATACACAATGAACGACGCTAACTCCCTGGCTCGCAAAATCCTCCGCTTCTTCAAGCACAGCCTTCAGCGCGTCATCCTCATTGGTAAATCCGTGGGGCTGCGCCATTTCGCATCCGCCGACGATTCCGCTGCTGACATTTCCGGCGCCAAAAATATCGACAGCCCGGATAATTCTCCGTTTCCACTCGGCATATCCGACTTCCTCATGCTTGCCTTTGCAAATCCAGGCGAACAACGCCTCGTTCGGGATTTCAATATCCGAAGTGTACGTCATCAGTCCGGTGTTCTCATAAAGTTTAGCCAGCTGTTTCTCGCTGAAAGCCGAGGCGACTATTGTGCTGGGGAATTTCTTGTCTTTGAAATTGTCTCCGGCGGCTTGAAGCATTTCAATGTACATGTCCACTTCGTCATCGAATATTTCCGCGCCGCTGAGAATGGAGCCGGAACTCATTTTGAGATTGGTAAAAGCACCGGGCTGCTTTAAAGCCTCTTTCACCGTCTCGTATACATCCTGCGCTGTTAGCTGCTTCGACATATTGCATTCTTTCTCGCTTTGCGTGGAGTTGGCGTTGATATTGCAAAATTTGCAGCCGTTCCCCTTGTTCCAGAAGTGGCAGTGGCTGTTGGGGTCGATATCAAGCCGTTGCGGTCTGGAAGAAGCCACCTGCCACATCGGAGTACCGGAGCTGGTGAACTTGTCATAATAATCCGGTTTGTACCAATAGTGTACCTCTTCCACGATTTCGCCCTGATCGGTCAAAACCAGCTTGCCGTCGATCTGATCTACCACGTAAGGGTTCTTGGCTGTCTTGGAAGGCATGCCGATAATCGAGGTTCCGTCCCTGAGCAGGAGCGAGACCGGAACGGCGGCGTTCTTATCCCGGTTGGAGCCGATCAGCACTCTTTGCTGATATTGATGCTTGCTTTTGTCCAGCGCTCCCAGTGCCCGATCCGTATAGATAAACGACCTGCGGGTAACATCCGATTTGATAATGACAAAAGGGGATACATCATTGTATTTATCCATAACTTCCCGTAATGTTAATTCTCTTTGTCCAGAAGCGTGAGTTGTAACTGAACTCATCCGCATTCACCCCAGCTTTCATTTTTTTTATGGAAAAATGTCTTCCAAGTTTGCGCGGCATCAGTCTTGAAAGGTTAACGCCGCTCACTCCACTGTTTACGAAACAAAGGAAGTACCTTTTGTCCAAAGTTATCCGCTTCCTCCAAATGGGGGTAACCGGAAAGAATAAAGGTGCTTATACCGATTTCCGCATAGCGGATTAGCACATCCGTAACCTGCTCCGCTGTACCGACAATAAGCATCGCCCCTCCCGAGCGAACGAGGGATAATCCGCTCCACAGATTAGGGCCTAAGACGAAGTCGTTCGCTGCAGACTGTTCCCTCAGTTCGTTCTGCCTGCTCTGGTTGGCAGCGTCCGTCTTTGCAAAAGATTGCTTCGCTTGCCGCAGCGTGTCCGATGAGGCGCGGCTGATTAAGCTCCACGCAGCCGCCCAGGCTTCTTCCTCGGTGTCGCGTATAAGCACTTGTGCTCTTAATCCGTACCTCGGTTTGCGGTCAATCCCTGTAGTCCTGAGAACCTTCTTTCGAACATCCTCCATCTCGTCAATCTGCCCGGAGATCCATTCATGCGGCTCACCCCACATCAGATAGGTGTCCGCGTGCTGGGCCGCAGCTTGCTTGGCGATTAGCGAGCTCCCTCCCAGATAAAGCGGGGGATGCGGACGCTGTACCGCAATCGGCGTGTGAACCGGGCCGCGAAACTGAAAATACTTGCCTTCAAAAGAATCTGCGGCTGCGGCAGAGCCATGTTCAGCTTGGCCTGAGAATTCAGATAACGCTGATCCGGGCGACCCGGTCCAGGCAAGCTTCATCACCTGCATGTACTCCATCGCCCGTTCATACCGGTCATCATGGGCATGGGCGAGCGGATCGCCGAGCTGTTCCAGATCCTGAACCGAGCTCCCGGTAACGACATTGATCATGGCCCGCCCTCCTGACAATTGATCTAGAGAGGCGGCCATACGGGCCGCGAGCACCGGTGCAATCAATCCGGGTCTGACCGCTACGAGGGCGTGAAGCCGTGTCGTGCGGCTCATCACTGCTGATCCGACCACCCATGAATCAAGGCACGATCCACCTGTCGGGATCAGAACGAACTCAAAGCCGGAGCGTTCCGCCATCTGCGCTACCTCAATTAAATAATCAAGCGAGGGTTCTCTCTCCGGATCAGTCCCCACATAGCGGCCGTCGCCGGATGTCGGCAAAAACCAGCCAAATCGAATCTCTTCTGCATACAAGCCCATGATAGCCTCCTTATGTCGTAACTTGATGAAACCATTTCTGGTTTATTCCTCCGGTGAACCGGTCGAATTCCTATAAAACTTATAGGATTAAATTTATATTCTGATTGTAACAAGCGTTTCAGTTATCGGGAATGTCAATTCGCGTTAACTTCGATTTGTCAATTTACGTCTTTTATATAGATGCTGAACAGATCGTATAAGAAGAGGGTCAGAGAGAATAGAGTGGATTTTTGGCGGGGAAATATATATTTTTTAAAAAAAGGGGCTGGATCTAAATTTATATATAAACTTGGCAAAAAGAGGTCCATCCATGGATGGCTGCTGAATCAAAAGGTAAGATTTGGAGCAACAAAAAAGGGTGCTCCAAAAGCCATGAATGGAATGGCTGCTGGGCCCCCCGATTGTTTTTCGAGCAGGATGTACCGAACCCCTCAGCCTTTAACGGAGCCTTGCGTAAGTCCGGAAATGATCTGGTTTTGAAACAGGCTGTACATCGCAACGCTTGGAATAATGCTGATGACAATCGCCGCGAACATCGAGGTAAAATCGGTTGTAAACTGGCTGGCGAAAAAACGAATGCCCATTTGCAGAGTCCGCACCTGTTCGGAAGAAGTCAGCAGCATCGCATACAGGAACTCGTTCCAGCTGCTTAAGAATTGAAACGTCGCCGCGGTCACGATGCCTGTGCGGGAAATCGGTACTATCACTCTAAAGAACTTTTGATAGAAATCGCACCCGTCCAGCAGCGCGGCCTCTTCCAGCTCCCCGGGAATCGAATCCATAAAACCTTTAATAATAAAGACGGACAGCGGAAGCGAGACCGCCGTATACGTTAAAATCAGCGCCAGCTTTGTGTCATAGAGGCCGAGCATCCGAATCAAAGTGAAATACGGAACCATCAGCGCGCTAACCGGCACCAGTATCCCCGTAATCAGGGTTGAAAATATAACGGGTCCAAACCTGAACTTATACCTGGAGAGCACATAGGCAGCCATGGATGCAACCAGGGCGTTCAAGGCTGTTGCCGAGAAACTGATTAGAACGGAATTTGAAAATAACAGAGCCAAATGCGCCGACTTGAACGCATTCACATAATTGCCGAACTGCGGCGGGGCGGGGAACCGAAATGGATCACCAAGAAGTTCGACATTCGTTTTTAGTGAAGCCATGACGAGCCAGAGCATAGGGAAGAGCGTGTAAATAAGAAACAAGGACAAAATGGCGCGGGACAGCATCTTTTCAAGCAGCACATTTATTTTCATAAGACTTCTCCTGAATTACATGTCGTATTTGGCGGCGTTAAATAATCTGCGTACCGTCAGAATGACCAGGCCGCCGAGAACAATCAGCACCGTGCCCAAAGCATTGGCCGTCCCGTAATGGAAGTTCTGCAGTTCTTTATATAAATAAAGTACAAGGACCGAGGTGCTGTTGGCCGGACCGCCGCCCGTCAGCAGCAGAACCTGTTCGAATTGCCGAAGCCCGTTTACCATCGCAAGCGTTACGCAGGTAGCTAGGGTTCCTTTGATCAGCGGCAGCGTGATGTGCCAATCCTGCTGCGTGCGTGTCGCTCCGTCAATGCTTGCCGCCTCATAGTAGGATTGCGAAACCGAGGAGATGTCCGCCAAAATAATGACCATGAAATAGCCGATATACAGCAGACCATACACGAGCACGGAAGGGAAGGCGCTGCCCAGCCCTCCGAGCCAGTTATGCTCCCATTCGGACAATCCGATCAAACGGAGAAAGCCGTTCAGCAATCCCCGCTCATTGTTATAGATAGCTCCCCACATCATCGTGATTGCGATACCTGAGATGACATGGGGGAAAAAGTAAATTGTACGCAGCAGCTTCCAGCCTTTCGGCTTTCGGGCCAGCAGCAGGGCGACTACGATGGCAAGCGGTACCTGAATGAACGCCTCCGCGAAGGCCCAGATCAAATTGTTGCGAATGGAGATCCGAAATACTTCATCATGGAACAAGGCGCTGTAATTCCGGAGGCCGACAAACCCGGGGCTGCTCATACCATCCCAATTCAATAAGCTGACAACGACGACATATCCGACGGGATATAGAAAAAAGGCGGCAAAGAGCAGTAAGGCCGGCAGTAGAAAAAGGATAGCGCCTGTACGGAAATGGGTGGTTCGCTGCATATTCAGCCCTCCTTTGCTTCAGCTTCCAGCGTACCGGGCTTATTTTGAATCCGCCTGTTTAAGCTGCTCCACGAATTGTTCCGGCGTATATTTCCCCAGCACCAGACCGCTCAACGCTTGCGGGAATTCCGCACCGACGGCGGGGCTCACGCTTGCCCGAAAATGAGGAATGATATATGGCGCTGCTTCCATTCCTTTTTTCATCTCGGTTTGCAGCCGCTCGACCTTGTCATCCTTGGCAACATCGTATTTGATCACGAACAATGATCCGGAATCCAGCGATATTTTCTTCACATTGTCCGGAGAGGTCAGATATTTAAGGAATTTTACAATGGCTTCTTCTTTCTTTTTATCCTTTTGTTTGCCTACGGCCAGACTTGCTTGGGTAAAGCCGATATACTGCCCGGGTTGTCCTTTCCCGCCTTCGTACACGGGGGCAGGCGCCACCTCGACGGAGTCGTACAATTGATCAATGCCTTCCTTTTTGATCCTGCCGATAAACCAGGGCCCGTTCAACAGCACAGCGGTTTGCTGATTTAAGAAGTGGCCGCCTGCGTTGTCCAGTCCAACCGCATCTCCCGTAGTGTAGTCAAAGAGCTTTTTCAATACCTCGGCGGCTTGTACAAAGGCGGGGTCGTCCAATCCGTGTTTGTACACATCCGGCCCTCCAATAGCGGACACCAACTGGGAGTACCACAGCATGGAGACCCATCCGTCGCCTCCGGTCATTTGCGTGGCTGGAGCGATGCCAGCGGCTTTCAATTTGTCATAAGCGGCGAACAGCTCGGTGTACGTTTTGGGGAATCCGGTAATGCCCGCTTGTTTGAACAGCTTGGTATTGTATAATACCGGCGTTACGCCGAACTCGAACGGAATCGAGTACACTTTCCCGTCGTATGCGGCATTGTCAAAGGCATGATCCAGAAACGTGCTTTTCCACTGTTCGTCCAGATAAGGAGTAAGATCGGCCAAATTTCCCGATTTGTAATAGAACTCCCCGTCCGCAGGATTATCGAAAGAAAAAATATCCGGTGTAGTCCCCGTCGTAATATTGGTGCGGATCTTATCCTTGTAAGCACCGTAATCAGGGATCTCTTCAACGACGACTTTGATTTTGCCTTGATTCTGTTCGTTGAAATCTCTGACGATTTGAGCGAACGTGGCGGCTTTTGAATCTTTCGCTACCCATATGCTTGGGAATTTGATTTCGATTTCGGATGCTTCGCCGCTATTCGCGTTTTCACCGCATGCGCTTAGCAGTATGGAAAAGACGAGCAAGATAGCAGGCAGCGTAAGAAGGAGAGTTCTCTTTTTCATCGTATGTACACTCCTTAAATGGTTATTAGTTAGCAAACAGTATGTTATTATCAGCTTCTCTAGTGGTCTAGTCAATGTCCAATAAATTAACTTGGTTTACTATGCTTTATATATTATCAAGCCGAATCTTCATAAGTAAATGTCATTTTAAGTTGTTCGTGCATGTCATTTTAAGTCATGACGAATGATTGCCGCAGAATAAAAGAGTGAATGAAAGGCATTGTGAACCTTGTAGAAATTATATATTATTTATAAAAATGAGATTTCCATATCATTAAAATCGCATTATAAAAAGAGGTCTGTTATATGAAAGACAAGATGATAGAGGATCATCATGAGTTTTTGGAGCTATGCCTTTTTACCCCTTCCGTATATGAAAAGTCCGGAGCCGCTTGGCCGATTCGCCTTGGACACAATATTGCCAAACCGAATTATCATATTGGCCCCCGGACGACGCCCTATTATTATTTGATTTTTGTGCTGGAAGGGCAAGGGACGTTTCATCAAAACAAACAAATCTTTCAACTCCGCAAAAACGATATTTTCTGTCTGTTTCCACAGGTCATTCATGAATATTACACGCGTTCGGACGACCCGCTCTGCAAAGTATTTCTTGCCTTCGACGGGAGACAGGCTCTAAGTCTGCTTGAGAAGATTGGGTTGACTATGCACAGCCCGCATGCAGCGGGTATTTTAACACCCGAAGCGATTCAACTGATGTGGGATTTCTTCAAATTGGTGAATTCGGATAACGACACGGACCTGGGACGGCTTATCCTATTCCACCGTATCTTCGATCAGCTCTCTGCTGCGGTTGACGGTTCTGCCCGTAATGACCGGCGGGATGTCTCGTGGCTGCAAAAAGGGCATGAATATATGGAGATTCACTATGCGGAGGGCATCACCGTCGAAAGAGTATCTGAGTATGTCGGCATTGATCGCACCCATTTTACCAAACAGTACCGCAAGGCTTATGGAATCACTCCCATTCAGTTTATCCAGGAGTTGAAAATGAAGGAAGCCCGGTCCTTGCTGGAGCAGACCTCCTATACCTTGTCCGAAATTGCCCACTCTGTCGGCTACCCCGATATATTCTCCTTCTCGAAGGCGTTCAAGAAGCGTCTTGGTGTCGCACCCACTCAATATCGGGATAATAAAATCAAAAGTGAACAGTAGAACTGAGTCAAGCTGCGCAAGGGAAGGCGCTGCGTTCTCTCCCGGACCCAAGCATGAAAACGCATAGAATCTATGATAAAATGATGAAATGTGGAGCTTCAGCTTCGGCCGCCGGCGTGATATCGGCGGTTTGTTAAAAGGAGAGAAACGGACTTGAAGGATGAAGTGAAAGAAGCGTACAAGCTTTTGGGACTGCCCGAGGATGTTACTAAAGAAGAAGTCAACCGCCGGTTCGACCTCCTGCTCAAACGCAGGAAATCCGCATCCGGCAGCGGGACCGCCGAATCCGGGCCCTTCCTGGCGTATGAAGACGAAATGAAGGCGTACCGCCTGATTCTGGACGACTGGGCCAGGACAGAAACTCAGGAGGCCGAGAACAAACGCCTGGCCAAATGGGGGAGGTTCGCAGGAACAGCCAGCAGGCTGGAAGACTTTTTCAGATTGTACAAGACGCATGTTCTGGTAACTGTCGCGATTATTGCTGTTCTGATTGCCGGGGGAGTCGCATTACAGAATCATCTTGAGGAGAAGAGAATTGAGGCTAGCCTGCCTCCCGTAGATCTGAACATTATGTTTATCGGCAACTACATGCCCGAGAACGATCCGAATGGAGATGGACAGCCACTGGAAGAGGCCATATTAAAGGCGTTTCCCGATTGGCGCAGAGTGGAGGTCCAAACCCTGTACATTCCTTCATCCAATTCGGGAGGCGGAGCGGGGGATATGGCGTACACTCAAAAAGCCGTTGCAGAATTGACCGCCAGTCCGCCAGATCTGCTCGTGCTGGATAAGGACACTCTCCCTTGGCTGGCCCAGCAGGGAGGACTTGAGCTGCTGGATGAGACGCAGCTGGCGAAGTGGTTTGGCTCCGGCTCTAAAGATGGTCATGTCCGGAAAGCGTTAAACGTCAAGGACGGAATCGAGCATCCGTACGGTATCGATTTTACGGACAGCGCATTGGCGTCGTCCCTGCCACTGAAGCATGCCGAACTGATCGCCGGAGTTTACGGAGGCGCCTCGAATAAAGAGAAGGCATTTCAGTTTCTGGAGCGGTGCGCGGCTCAGGCAGGCTCCAACTAACCGGGATAGTCATTTTATTCCATGTGAAAGTAACGTTTCTCCATGTATCAAACAAGGATTATGAGTTATTCTTATGCTAAGTCATGCTAGGTGCAGCCCTTGACTAAGCATTTGCGGAAAAATAACTTTAGGAGGAACGGTAACATGCCATCCATTGCAGATACGCTTCAGTTGATCCATTCGGAGTTGTTCAGAGACAGGCTGTCAGAACTCTACGGGGAAGGCCCAGAGGCGCTCACCAGCCAAGTCGAAAGATACAGCTCTTTGGTCCACGAGTATAACGAAAGATTCAATGGAACCGATGTTTATCTGTTTAGCTCGCCCGGCCGCAGTGAAATCAGCGGAAATCATACCGATCACAATTTGGGCAAAGTGATAGCGGCCAGCATTAATATGGATTGCATAGGCGTTGCGGAGAAGAACGGGGATAACAAGGTCAGCATCAAAAGCGTCACGTACAACGAAGATTTTACGATTGATCTTAGCCGCAGAGAAGATATTCCGAATCCTTCCGGAACGTACACTCTCGTTGAGGGGATACTGAACGGTTTTGAAAAAGATGGTTATAACATCGGGGGCTTCAACGTTTGTGTAACAAGCGATGTAATTAGCGCGGCTGGAGTAAGTTCTTCAGCTTCCTTTGAAATGCTGATCTGCGCCATCCTCAATTTCTTTTATAACGATAATCAAATGGATGTGGTAACCTGCGCCAAAATCGGGCAATATGCCGAGAACAGCAAGTGGGACAAGCAATCGGGCCTGCTCGACCAAATCGCGTGCGGTCACGGGGGTCTGATATCCATCGATTTTAAAGATGCGCAGCACCCTGTAATCACAAGCTTGAATTTTGAGCCGGTGGACCAAGCCTACAAGCTTCTGATCATTCCCACAGGAGGAAACCATGCAGATTTAAGCCGTGAGTATTCTTCGATTCCTTCAGAAATGAAAGCGGTAGCGGGCGAGCTGGGAGCCAAAGTTCTCGGTGATTTGAGAGTGGAAGATGTGCTGAGCCGTTTTCAGGAAATCAGGGAAAAGGCTGGTGATAGAGCCGTGCTGAGAGCCCTGCATTTTTTCGAGGAAAACGGTAGAGTGGATAAGCAGATTAAAGCGCTGGAAGAGGGACGTGCGGATGAATTTATCAAATTGGTCAATGAATCCGGCAATTCGTCTTGGAAGTGGCTCCAGAATTGTTATTCCAATACGACCCCGGAAACACAAGGCGTATCCCTGTACCTGGCGGTTACCGAATTGTTTATCAAGAATAACGGAGCCGGAGCTTGCCGTGTGCATGGAGGAGGGTTTGCCGGTGTAATTATGGCCCTCCTGCCCAAAGCGCTCGTCGATTCCTATACCGAGTATATGCAATCTTTTGGCGTCGACCAAATTTACTCCATCCGCATGCGCAAGTACGGCGCGGTTAATGTAAACCTTCTTTTGAACGATGACAAGCTTCCCGCAGCTGCACGGAATTAATTAAGCGGACCCCTTATTGGCGACTGAATTCATAGATAAAGAAATAAGCGACACGGGCTGGTCAGGAGAACATCTTGGCCGGCTTTTTTGTATAGGAAGACTGTAACTTGTATAAAAAAAACTCTTTCTGAGGTCTATTTGTGATTTAATTAAGTTAGAAAAATGAGGTAATTTTGGAATGCAGATGCGGAAGAAAGGAGAATGAGGAGAATCTTTGCCAAGGAAACCGGCGGGCGCCTTCATATTGCTGTCCAGGGATGCGGAAACGGTAGAGATTATCAATATCGCCGTACGGGAAGATGTTCAGGGCCAGGGGATCGGAAAAAGATTGCTTCAAGCCGCGCTTGAACAGGCGAAATCGTCACAAACCAAGGCCATTGAGGTAGGTACGGGGAACTCCAGCCTGGATCAACTGGCTTTTTACCAAAAATGCGGATTTCGGATCATTGGCGTGGACCGTGACTTCTTTGTACGGAATTATGCGGAAGATATATACGAGAACGGCATACAATGCCGGGATATGATCCGGTTAAGGTATGACGATGACGGGGAGAAAGTTGTTCAAAGAAAATAAAGTATTAGACTGGAAAATTCGGCCTGCTGGAATATCTCTGCCGAAACTGCTGCACTTGCCAATGGCGTTAAGCTGTTTGTTAGCACCTTCTTGGGTTCTCACCTGATGCGTCTAGTACTTCATTATAGAGGTCAATTGTATGTTGATCAAAAATGGGGCTAAGCTCTACAGTATTGTCATCTTCATAAGAACGTGAGTTAAGTCCTACTACTAGATTTGTCCACTTACGACCTTCAATATTCAAGTCAACCATCATAGCCCCTCCGCTAGATCCCGGACCCATGGGATTCCCTTCCATCACAAAAGAGCCATCATTAATTTTTTCCCTTGTACCATCAACCGCAGCCATGACGTTACCGTCATTAAAGTCTTCTGGATACCCAATTGCATGCATTGGATGCCCATCTGGAGCAGGTTCTCCTATTTTTAAAGCTAACGTCTGTCCCGGGTAAGATTCCGTGGTGCGGCAAAACGCAAAATCTAATTCAGCAAATTTTCCTGCTCCTTCTGCAGTGCCTATACGTTCAATAGCAAAAAGTTCTTGTTCTTCATTACCATCAACGTTTCTATAAGCACGTGCGAACGCAAAGTTTTTGTATTCTTCTCCAGTATCTTCATCTACTACACAATGTGCAGCGGTGAGGATCATTTGACAATGACCAATAAATTGAGCAGTTCCATGGAAATGCTTAGTGTCTTCGCCTTCTCCTTGTGTAAATAGAAATTTACCCCCGGCACTGTAAGGGAAATCATTTACATCTACTTCATAAGGCTCTCCTAGAAATGGAGATAAAGAAGATGAATTATCTTGATTTATTATAGATTCTGTTTCATATGGGCTTTTTACTTGATTTCTAAAATCCTTCTCTAAAGCTTCTTTAGTTATTTTTTTGGGGGATATAGGCTTCGCTTTAGATATTCTTTCTGGCGTCCAATACTCTAATACCCTCTGAGATTCTGTGTTAGAATACGATTTTATTTTAAAATGTTTTTCTTGATTGTTCATTAAAAATCTCCTCTAGGAATTATTTTTCTACGAGCATAATTTACTTCAACCCGCGAGAAACCTTGATCCTGCTGCAAGGCATTTTTGCGGGTTTTGTCTCTGCTTTTTCCCCTTATTTCCCCGCCAGATTCAACTGCCAAGTCACTCCGTATCGATCGCCGACCCAGCCGAATTTATCACTGAACGGGTAAGCGGCCAAAGGCATATATACGCTGCCTCCTTCGGACAGCTTTGCAAACAGATGGTCAATCTCTTCCTCGCTCTTGCAATTGACATACAGAGACATAGAGGGCGTAAACGTGAAGTCATGCGTTAAATTGCTGTCGATGCACATAAACTGTTGTCCGTTCAGCGAAAAGGCGGCGTTCATCACGCTCCCTTCGGATCCATCTTGGTTTGGCCCGTAACGCTTAATATGCAGCACTTCCGACCCGTCGAACAAAGAAATGTAGAAGTTCATCGCCTCCTCAGCCTGTCCGGAAAACATTAAAAACGTCGTAATTTTTTGATCCTGCATAGTTATCGCTCCCTTTAACTAAATATGAAATACCGTTCGGCGAATGCCTGACCCCTCTTTACAAACATACGTTCTTATAAACGTATTATCTGAAAGTGCCGGCGGCTTGTCAACACTTCTATCCGAAGGTATTATCAGAATATCCATAAGTTAGAAAGTTTATTTGTTAATACATAATGTTTACGGGTACATAGCGGATAACGATATTAAGCGGGAGGGAAGACGATCGGATGAATGGTTTGAACCGGATTGGACAGGGAAGAACAGCCGATATTTTTGAACACAAGGAAGGGAGAATTATCAAGCTTTACAAAAAGGACTTTCCCGCGGAGGCGATCAATCAGGAGCTTTTCGTCAGCATGCTGGCTTGTTCGCTTGGTATACGCACTCCTGAGCCTTTCGGACATACCGAACTGGACGGCAGGAACGGATTAATATTTCAGCGCATCTCCGGCGCTTCATTGCTGGATCTTCTCACCAAGAAGCCTTGGGCTGTGACTAAATATTCAAACCTGCTGGCGAACCTGCACGCTGAAATCCATGCTTATGAGGCGTCCGAATTGAACAGGAAACAGAAAAAGCTGCTCTGTGAAAGCATACAAAGGGCTCCCCTCCTTACCGAACAGGAGAAAGCAAAAATTATCCGCTACATGGAGGAATTGCCTGAGGGGAACCGGCTGTGCCATGGCGACTTTCATCCGGACAACGTGATGTTTGACGGAAGCTGCTGGATTCTTGACTGGATGACCGGGATGTCGGGAAATCCTGCCGGCGACGTCGCAAGATCGGTGATTTTACTCAGTATAGGTTCTATGCCTGACGGCACTCCAGCCCCCATTAAGTTATTGGCTCAATTCCTTAGAAACAAGCTGAAGTCAGCTTACATTAAAGAGTATCTTCGGGTAACCGGTCAGGATTATTCAACGATAGACAAGTGGATAATGCCGACAGCCGCAGCCAGATTGTCCGAAGGGGTTCCACAGGATGAAAAAATCAAACTCGTATCGATCATCAGAGCAAGATTAGCGGAGCGACCTAAGATTCATCATTTGTAGAAAGGAGAGGGATCTATTGATTTATGTTATTAAATTTATCTACAGTTTCGTGCTTCCTCCGGGAATTTTTATCCTGCTTCTGACGCTGCTGGCATTATGGATGCTATGGAAAAAACAGCGCGGCTCGGCAGGAATGCTGCTCGTTATAACGCTGCTGCTGTATTTCGCTTCGATCCCGCTGGTCTCGGACCCGCTAATGCGGACGCTGGAATCGAAATATGCTCCCCCGGCGGAGGTGCAGGGCGATTGTCTGGTTGTGCTCGGCGGAGGAGCCACACAGGGAACTCCCGATGTGGACGGTGAGGGCAATTTGGGAGGCTCGGCGGCCAACCGGCTAATAACGGCGGTGCGGCTGCACCATCTGACGGGATTGCCGGTGCTGTTCAGCGGCGGGCAGGTTTTTGCGGACAGCGGAAACGAAGGCGACATCGCCCGCAGGCAGCTGATCGGATTGGGAGTGGACGAGCAGAATATTCTTATAGAGAATCGCTCGCTGAATACGGAACAGAATGCGGAATACACAGTCGAGCTGTTGAAGGAACAGGGATTGAGCCGCCCTGTGCTGGTTACTTCGGCTTTTCATATGCCGCGGGCGGTTGCGGAGTTCCGGCGGGCCGGGATGGAGGTGCAGCCGTATCCGACCGATTATCATGCAAGCGCTGCGGCTTCTGCGTCATGGTATGCGGGGAAGCTGGCTCCAAGCCCTGGAGCCATCGAAACGGTTGGAGGCGTACTCAAGGAGTATATCGGTTCATTGGCAGTTGCGGTCAAAGGACACTGAAAGCTTTTTAACAGACAAGCGCAGATTAAACAGCCAAAGATTCATGCAAAAGGACGTCCCGCCAATTCTGGCTATAGGAACGTCCTTTTGTGTTTATAGATGCCTTGGCCTCAAATGACTGGCAAACTGTAGCTTTACGCTTCCGAAGACGGGCTGACTCCAAGGTTGTAATCATCCTCTTCATTATCGCGTATCGTCTTTTGCAGCACGAAGCAGGACACCACCAGGAATGCGGCGGCTATCGCGTAGTAGCCCTTGACATAAAGCGGCTCCTTCAACGTGTATAACCCTATGTACTCAAAGAGGATGGCAATCACGAAACCCGCCCAGGCCAGAAAAGTAAACGCCGACGTGTTCCGCTTGCGGTGATACGGATTTTGCTCCTGTAAAAAGTCGTCCTCATCGTTGTCCCTTACTACTTTTTGCAGCATAAATGACGAGATAATAATGAGAACGCCGCATACGGCATAGTACCCTTTTACCGACAAAGGTTCTTGAAGGGTGTAGATTCCGACAAATTCAAAGCCCGCCGCAATGACAAATGCCGTCCACGCCATAAAGGAATATGCTGCGGTGTTGCGCCTTCTGTAAAAATTCGGCCTCTTTGGAGGTACAACCGTATTCGATTGGGATTCCAGATTCATCGCCTCTTTCGTATTTTTTCATCATTATCAAATATTTTACTATGGCGGAATTAGACCTGTCATTGATTTTTTTGTATGCTGTCCAACGTCGTCTTTTTCATTTGGGTTGGGCGGGGTACAATGGATTTATGCTTTGTTTGGCTGTAGATCGTTATTAAGGAGAGATTGAACATGGAAAAGATTGAATTGGTGCAGGTTGCGCCGGAGAATCCGGATCTGGCCCTGCTGATTTCACAGCTTGACCGCTATCTGTTTGAACTTTACCCGCCGGAAGAAGTCTATCTGGTTGATTTCGAAGATCCTTACGTGAATGATATTTATTTTATCGTCGCTTACCTGGACTCCCGCCCTGTCGGATGCGGAGCGATTAAGAAGCTGGATGAAGACCATGTGGAGTTGAAGCGTTTCTTCGTGGAGCCGGAGTTCCGAGGCAGGGGAATCGCCCGGATGATCGTGCAGCGGCTGGAAGAAGAGGCGGCACATCAGGGGTATCAGGGAATCAAGCTGGAAACGGGAGATCAGCAGACGGAGGCCATCGGGTTCTATAAGAAGAACGGTTACGGCGGGATTGAACGGTTCGGAGAATACGCGGATTGTCCATCCAGTCTTTGTTTTGAGAAGAAAATATAGATGACCCTGTTCTATTTGATTCGTCACGAAGAACCTGATTGGAAAGAGAAGGTGATCATTTGAATTTTTCTCATATTTTGTTTGACCTGGACGGAACGCTGACAGACCCGAAGCTGGGCATTACCAAGTCCGTGCAGTACGCGCTTGCCAAGTTTGGCATTGCCGAAGGCGATTTGGATCGATTGGAACCGTTTATCGGGCCGCCGCTGGCCCATTCGTTCCAAGAGTTTTATGGTTTTTCGGAGGCGGACGCCTGGCAGGCGGTGCTGTATTACCGGGAATACTTTGCGGATAGGGGGATTTTCGAAAATGAACTGTATTCCGGAATTCCCGAACTTTTGAGTATGCTTACTCAGCGGCAGGCCGTTCTGATCGTAGCGACTTCCAAGCCGCTTGTGTTCGCGGAGAAGATTCTGAAGCATTTTAAGCTGGAGCACTTCTTCCATGCGGTGGTCGGGAGCGGCCTGGATGGAACACTGTCGGATAAAAGTGAGATCATTAAGCATATTCTGGAACAAGAGAATCTGGAAGCAGCCGGCACGGTAATGATCGGAGACCGGAAGTATGATATTATCGGAGCGCATAACAACGGAATATCGTCTATTGGCGTTTTGTACGGGTACGGCAGCGAAGCTGAGATGGAAGCCATTGGACCGACGTATTGTATACATACTGTGCAGGAACTGTACGAAGCATTTGCTTCAAATGGAAAGGCGGACATCGTATGATTTCCATTAAAAAAATCGGCCGCGATGATTTGCCCGCCTTAAGCAGCCTGTATGAGGAACTGATGGGACGAAAGACCAATGAGGCGAAGCTGTCTGACGTATTCGAATCGCTTGAGCATGATGACCGTTATATTTTGCTGGGCGCTTTTCAAGGGGATATATTAGCCGGCTCGCTGATGGGGATCGTCTGCCAGGATCTTGTGGGAGAATGCAAGACGTTTATGGTCATAGAGAATGTTGTCGTAGCCGGCAGTTTCAGAAGACAAGGGATCGGCAAGAATTTGATGCTGGAAATCGAGCAAGCGGCGCGGAAGAGAGACTGCGCCTACATCATCTTGGTATCGGGCGGGCAGCGAAAAGAAGCGCATAAGTTCTACGAACAATTGGGATATAAGGAAGAGAATGTGGAGGGGTATCGGAAGCATTTTTAAAGATGGGGGCGAAGATATGGAAAAAGCATGGAAGTTGGATCTTCAACCGATCAAAGATAACGATGTTGAAGCGTTGACTGAAATCATGACCCGGTCCTTTGATAATGATGCTTTGGTTTCGCTCGGTGAAGATAAAGGCGGACCGGAAGGATATGACACAGGCGAATTTATCAGACGCTGGGCGCTGGAATCGCCCTCCGAATCTTTTAAAGTGCTGCTGGATGGCAGAATAGTGGGTGCTGTCATTGTCTTCATCCATGAGAATAACGAAAATTTCCTGGGCAATTTATTTGTAGATCCCGCTTTGCAAAGTCAGGGCGTCGGCTTGAGCATATGGGAAGCAATAGAGAGGGAATACCTGGACACGAAAAAGTGGACGACGGAAACTCCGGGATTTTCAAGGCGAAACAATCATTTTTACGTCAATAAATGCGGATTTAAAATCGTCAGAATTGAGAACGCCCGTGATGCCAAGGAAGCAAGCTATGTAATGGAGAAAGAAATGAGCGAAGTATTTTAAAGGAAAGGCGGTAATAGGGATGCCTATCGACTTTCACGATCATAACAATCAATCGACCTATGCCTCCAGAGAAGCGGAAGCGCGCTGGGTCCAAACGATAGAGCAGCATGTCCGGCTTCAAGGGATGCGTGTACTGGATCTTGGCTGCGGCTGCGGTATTTACACGAAGGCTCTGGCGCTGTCCGGGGCGGGATTTGCTCAACCGGACAGGAAGATCCATCTTACATGAATTATCGGATGGGGAATTGAAGGAACTGGTGAATTTCATCGGATCGAAGCTGGCTGGCGGCCAACCCATACAGGAACAGGACCGATGGACAATATGGATCGCGGTGAAAGAATAAGAATAGCCGGAGGTGAAAAAGTGAGTTCTGTAGCAATTCGGGATTTTGGTCCGCAAGACAGTGAAGCAGTCTCGGTCCTCATCAGAGAGAACCTGCTTAAGGTTAACAGCAGAGATTATCCGGAACAAATCATTCAAAGAATGGTTAATCTGTTTTCGCCGGAGTACATAAAGCTCATTTCCGCAGCAAGAAAAATGGTAGTTGCCATTGAAGGTGAGAAAGTGATCGGTACTGCAAGTCTGGATGGAGATACGCTATATACCGTTTTTGTGGATATGGATCATCACGGCAGGGGAGTTGGGCGTTCTCTTATTCGATATTTGGAGCAAGTCGCTTGGAATAGCGGTGTCTGTATTCTTAAAGTTCCCAGCAGCCTGACGGCTGAACATTTTTACGGGGAGCTGGGATACCGCCGGGTTCAGGTGATCGAGTCGGAAGAATTCGGTACGGATATTATCATGTCCAAGGATCTGCGGCCCGTCACATATCGCGAGTATACGCCGACTGGGAAAGAGTTCATCCGCTTGATTGAAAGCGCAGGCTGGCAGGGAATAACGGAGAAGGGAAGCAAGCAGCTGGAGACCGCTCTGTGCGGCAGCTGGTTTATTATTTCGGCCTTTAAAGGGGATCAACTGGTTGGAATGGGCCGGGTGATCTCGGATGGCGTCTTTCAGGCTTTTATATGCGATTTAATTATTTTGCCGGATGACCAGGGCAAGGGGATCGGTTCCGGCATTCTTAGGAGATTGCTGAAGAAGTGCAAAGAACGGGATATCCTGATGGTTCAATTGTTTGCGGCGGCTCATAAAGCGGATTTTTACAAGAAGTTTGGATTTAAAGAACGGCCTCTGGAGGCGCCGGGGATGAGATGGGTCAGCAGAAGCAGCGATGTTTGAATTTAAAGGACGATAATTAATGCGAAAGGGTGGGACGCTTGAAAAATGTGCTGGTTCATTTATTGAAAATGGTTGTTCTGGTCGCCGTACTTCTGCTCGTGGGGTTCGCTGTCGGGGAGATTACCGAATACCGGAGTCAATATTTCAAGTTCCCGTTCCCCGACAAGCTTGTTTTTCTTTACCCTCTTATTCCTTCCCTTTCCGGTTTGGTTATCGGAGCTGATACTTTGCTTCGGGAACGCAGCCGGAGAGGCCGCTGGACCTTTAACGGGTATCGGCTGATTTTTCTTGCTTTGCCTTCCCTATTGTTCTGCGTTTATCCCTATATGCCATGGGGAATGCGGTGGCTGCCCCAGGGTGGAGTTTATCTTGTGCTGACTTCTACTCCAATCAATGTAATCTCCGGTGTGCTGTTCGGATACTTTGTGATTACGAGTTTCGAGAAAAGGGATGCTTAACCTTTGATTCAAAAAAAAAAGGACTGCGGTAAAGATGCAGTCCTTTAATGCTGGAATTTCGTATTGCTTCTGGAGTACAGCACAATCGATCCGTCAAAATTCTTAAGCCGGACATACTCGTCGGAGAACATTTCAACAAGGCCGGAGCCGACGCGGGAGTACATGCCGTCCGAACCGATTTGCAAAGCAAAAACATACTTTCGCGCAAGTGCCGCGGTGAAAAATTCGGCGTTTTTCATAATGGTGTAAGGCATGACTTTCCCCTCCTGCTATTCATGGACCAGCCTATTGGAACGCGTTAATTTGCTAAATTATACATCGGTGTTTTGAAAGTTTCAATAGGTTTTCATTTTGGTCACATTTATGAAAAAAGGCAGGACAAAATAAAGCAGCGGCCGGCGCAAAGGAAATTGCGGCCGTCCCGCTGCTTTTTGAATCTGATGCTACTTTGTGCTTGTTCCGCTGCCGCCCGGGAGCGAATCACGGTTCCCGGTCAGGCTTTCCTCCACATTGTCCATTATGCCTCCGACGATATCTTCCACCTTGCCGGTTGCTCCTTCCCGTTCCGCTTTGCGGTTGTCGGGATCGGGTATCGGGTCAACGCCGCTTCCCTTGGGGTCCGTCAGCCTGCTCTTATCCTCCATGTATCTCATTCCTTTCTGCACAGGTCGCTGATTAGGTTATGCGAAAACGGTCTTTCTATGTACCGAGTAAACCGGATCAGGGAGATTGAACCAGCTAGGGCTCGCATTAGGCTCATAAGTACAAGGAATAATTATACAAAAAAGGGGCTGGCAATAGGCCAGCAAGAATTCACGATGCGGAGGTCAAGTTATTAAGGAAAAGTGAACCCTTGGACGGGAGGTGGACACTTAATCGCAAGCAGATACAGGCATAAACAGGAAAATGTCCCTTTTATTTTCTGCAACAAGGCCGTCCCGGACCATAAGCGGGAAAAGCTCCGGTTTATATAGTCATCTTCTTAAGTTTTTTGTAAAAACGCCTGAATAAAGGGGAGGAATTCCCTCCCAGGCTCTGCCCTGGCCCTTTTTTTGATAAATAAGAGGGAGGAATTCCATTTCATCCGCTCTACCATCTGATTTGCCGCGATCCGTAGGACGCAGCGGCTGAAATCTAGGATTTGAGCAGATGATATGCCTTACTCAATCGCGGAAAATGCTATCGATTGTGGCGATTTCATCCGCGCTCAGCTTGACGTCCAGCGTTTTGAGGTTGGCGATAACCTGCTCCGGCTTTTTGGCGCCGGGGATGAGCGCATCGATTTCGTTCCGGGTCAGATACCAGGCGAGCACGAGATCGGCAACTTCCGTTCCCTTCGCGGATGCGATTTCTCGTAGCTGGTCCACTTTCTCCAGATTGCGGACAAATGCCTCGCCGGCAAACAGCGGATTGTTTGCACGGATATCGGAGAAGGCCCTGTTCCGGTCGTATTTGCCGGCAAGAAGTCCGGAGGCCAGCGGGAAATATGGAATAAAAGAAATGCCGTGTTCTTTAGCATAAGGCAGCAAATCCTTCTCGGCTTGTCGAGCGAGCAGGCTGTATTCGGATTGGATGACATCCACATAGCCGTTCTTGTTCCCCTCGCGGAGCTGGTCGATGGTGAAGTTGGAGACGCCGATCGCCCGGATTTTGCCGGCTTCCTTCAGGCGCTGCAGCGCGCCGACGGCTTCGTCTTTGGGGGTGTTTTGGTCAGGGAAGTGAATGTAATACAGATCGATGTAGTCTGTTTGCAGCCGTTTCAGGCTGGCATCCACCGAAGCTTCCAGAAAGGCCGGAGAGTTGTCGAAGACCATCTCGCCCCCGACCGGCTTATGTGCGCCTTTGGTCGCGATCACGATTTGATCCCGATTTCCCTTCTCCTTAAGCACTTCACCAATCAGCTGCTCCGACCGTTCCGGTCCGTATATATAGGCGGTATCCAGAAAATTAATGCCATGCTCCAGGGCGGTGCGCACGAGCTGCTTGCCTGTCTCGTCGTTCAGATTCTGGAACAGGTTGTGTCCGCCCACTGCGTTCGTTCCGAGTCCGATGGGAGTAACATAAAGGTCTGTTCGTCCAAGCTGTTGTTTGTCAGGCATTGAAAGATTCATCTCCTTTTATATAGTTACTTATGAATTATAACAAAAGGAGTCAAGTTATGGTAATCCGAGTTGTCTAGGCGAGTACGCAGGACGCGAGGAAGCCCTTCCCGTAATCGAGAAGGGCTTCCTCATGTAAACTAAAATTAGATTCTTATAGTAAGGATTGACGCCGGAATGAACCTAGGATTGCAATGTGGACAACGCTTTCAATTTCCAGGCGACGATCTCTTTGAAGATGTCTTTAATGCTTAAATCTAAACGCCTTCTTTGGATCTTGAAAATATCCTCCGATTTGACGCTCACCTTTCTCCCGTAAACCGTGACTTCCCATTCATAACCGGATTCGGAGGCTTTCCTGGTTACGGTCATTTCGTAAGAGGCCTCACGCGCCTCTTCATTAATTGCTTGTACATCCCGGGATAAACGTTCCAGTCTTTCTGCAGTAGCGTTGTGAAATAAGAGAACCATAGCCGCCCCTCCTAAAATGTATGGTTGCATAACTTCATGAATCAGCGATCGTACCCGGCTGCGCTCACAAAGTGTATGCTTTTGTACTGTATATATGTATGATACCGGAACTTGAAGCGGGCGTGAAGGGATGTTTTTGTCGGAAAAATACGAATCCGAAAAATAGTCTAATGGTCCTGAAAAGCTGCATACTTGTCGTTCGGTAAATCGTTTACCTTCCTCTTAATATTTTAAATTTGACATATGAATCGGGTCTGCTCCGCTGTGTATCGACATATTGCACATCGACTTTAGAACAAAGGGGAGGTTTGTCGAAACGGTCCGGTAAATCTCATGTTTACAGTCTGCTTTTCCTGTTGTGTCTTCTTCATTTGTCATTTACTATGGATCAATAATGAAATCTCGGTACTACGCGGGATTGAGCAGGAAGGAGCCTACATCATGGCGAAGCAGAAATATTATGTGGTCTGGGAGGGCCGGAAGCCGGGGGTATACGCGACCTGGGCGGATTGCAAGCAGCAGACGGACCAGTTCACGGGTGCGAAATACAAATCCTATGAGTCCAAATCAGCGGCGGAGGAAGCGTTCCGGGTGGGGTGGAAAGGCAACTGGGGCCAAACGGGAACCGGAAAAGGCAGCCCAGGCGCCGGCGCTCAGGGAGGCTATTCCGCCAAGAGGTCGGTAACGCCGACACATGCGGAACCCATTGACTACGACAGTATTTCGGTCGATGTGGGAACAAGAGGGAATCCGGGTCCTGTCGAATATAAAGGCGTAGATACGCGGACGGGTGAAGTCATCTTCTCCTGCGGTCCAATCAGCAAAGGCACGAATAATCTCGGGGAATTCCTCGCTATCGTGCATGCGCTTGCGCTTTTGCAGAAAGAAGGCAGCGGTAAGACAGTATACAGCGATTCGGTCAATGCGATGAAATGGGTCAGGGAGAAAAAGGTTTCGACCACCCTTCCCCGCGATCATACGACGGAGGAAATCTGGGAACTTATCGACCGCGCAGTGAACTGGCTTCAGACGCATACATATGATAACAAGGTGCTGAAGTGGCAGACCCGGCTGTGGGGGGAGATCAAGGCCGATTACGGAAGAAAATAAGAGGAGCACGTCCTTCGAAGGATTGCTATTACCGAAGCCAATGGCTGATGGAATGAAACGCTATTCATGCGAGGCCAAAGGGATCGCTAATAGTGGTTAATTGAAAATATGGAATGTATACTATTCATAATAGAGGAGATGCGGAAGGGGAACTTTTTTATGTTTGGCAACGATTGGGATGAGGTGCTGCATGACGAGACGCAAAAGCCTTATTTTCAGGAGCTGCGTTATACACTGGCGAGAGAATACAAACAGTATACGGTTTATCCGCCGAAGGAACTGCTGTTCTCTGCCTTGAAGCTGACGTCCTACAGCGCGACTAGGGTGGTTATTTTGGGACAGGACCCCTACCACGGCGCGGGCCAAGCCCAGGGACTCAGCTTTTCGGTAATGCCCGGTGTGAAGATTCCGCCGTCGCTGCGCAATATTTATACGGAGCTGGTCAGTGATACGGGAGCTAATATTCCGAATCATGGATCGCTGCTGCACTGGGCGGAGCAAGGGGTGCTGCTGCTCAATGCGGTGCTGACTGTGCGCGAAGGCCAGCCCAATTCGCATAAAGGAATAGGCTGGGAAAGGTTTACGGATGCCATTATGGAGAAGCTTAATGAGAGGGACACACCGCTGGTATTCATTTTATGGGGCAGTCATGCCCAGCAGAAGGGCGCTTTTATCGACCAGAGCCGTCATAAAGTCATCCAGTCGCCGCATCCGAGTCCATTCTCGGCTCACCGGGGCTTCCTCGGCAGCCGTCCGTTCTCGCGGACGAATGAATTTTTGAACACTCAGGGTCTGGAACCGATCGACTGGTCCATACCGAATATATAGGACTGTTAAGGCAGGAAGGGGGCATTGGAATGAGACATTGGGTAGGCAAGCCGGTAATTGTATATCTTCGGGAGCCACAGTATGCCTCGATGAGAGGGGTGCTTCGCAAGTGGGATAGCGCCGCGGGGCGCGTCGTCATCGGCCATCAGGAGATCGGAGTTCCCATTCGCGATATCGTAATGATCAAGGCGCTTGCCCCAAAGGAACGGGCGCTCCCTCCGGTCCTGTATTCGGTCGGCTATATCATGAAGGACCGGCTTCAGTTTGACAACGCCGTCTATTTCAAGTCGGCGGTAACTGTATGGAAGGGCGACAGGCTGATTGCGCTCAACACTACCCTTGTCTCGCATACGAAGGGGGCGGTCACTTTGGAAGACGGAAGAACGCTGCTCAAGGGAACGCATCTGTTCGTTGTCCGTTCGCTTAGAGGCTAGGCTTCAGCTTAGCAAATTACATCAAAGAGCCTTGTCTGCCAATATGGCAGCCAGGGCTCTTTTTGCAATATCAGAAAGTATAAGCTTCGCGCTTATCCTTAACCTGATATTTTTACGAGAAACGGGTGCCTCCCTCTTCCAGAGGACGGCGAAGCCGTTTCTTCTTACATACACTCTATTTTTAAATGATGATTGTCATTTAGACTTCGTCCGTCCGCTCCGCAACGACAATTTCGTATACCCGCAGAAAAATAATTTTGGCGGTCATATAGACCGGCAGCGCAATCAGCACACCGATAATGCCGGAAAATTCACCGCCTACGAGTACAATGATTACCGTAGTCAGCGGATGGACATCCAGGGATTTGCCGTAAATGATCGGCGTCAGCAGGTTGTCCTGAATTTGCTGTGCAACGATGATAATCACAAGGGACCATAAGGCGGTCATGGGAGATTCGATAAATCCCACGATGACAACCGGAACCGCGGACAAAATGGCGCCGATGTAGGGGATGAAGTTCAGCGGCACCGAAACAAGGGCAAGCAGCAGGGCATACGGCAGACCGATCACAAGAAATCCGATATAGAGGATGGCGCCCAGAATCAGGTTCAGAATAACCCGGGTGACGATAAAGCTGCTGAGCGCCGAATCGATATCCTCCAGCGTCTCCTGCCCTTCCTTGCGGTATTTTCGCGGGACGAGGCCGAGTAGCATACGGGGCAGCTTGTGGCTGTCCTTCAGCATGTAGTACAAAATAACCGGCAGCGTGGCAATTACGACAACAATATTGGAAATGACGGTAATGAGATTGCTCATGGAGTTGGTTACCCAGGTTACCGCGTTTTGCAGATACTCGGTCAGACGTACGGTCAAATCCGATTCGCCCCGGAAGAACCTCGCAAACATCGGGTTCTGGCGCAGAAGGTCGAACTGTTTCTGGATGTCATGAACCAGATAAGGAAGATTGTCGATAAAATTCTGGATCTGATCCTGCAGCGTCGGCCAGACGGCAACCCAGAAAATGACGATCAACCCGATGAAAACCAGATAGATGAGCAGAATGGAGACCGAGCGCTTTAGCTTTCTTTTTTCCAGATGATTGACCAGCGGACGAAGCAGATAGTACATAAATCCGGACAGCATCATCGGCACGAGCAGGAGATTGATGATGGTTGCGATGGGCGAGAACAGAACGATGACTTTGGAGCCCAGATAAAGAATAAGCAGAAGGAATATGATTCCAAGTGTGGTACGGAAGAACTTGTTCTGCAGCAGCAATGGCGGTACCTCCTAAATAGATCAAATAGTATGTATATTTATAGCGGGTCTACTAATATAGTTAAACCCGGCCTTTCGGGTTCAATCCTGCGGATCGGAGTTAATATGACAATAGAGAACATCTGCGGCGCTATTGAGCTGACGTGCACGGCAGTTCTTGCTTGAGGGGAGGAGCATCTATGACCAAACTGGTCGTTGGCATATTCGGACATAAGACGGATGCTTCGCTGGCCATTCAGGATCTTCGGGGCAGCGGTATCAAAACCAAGAAAATTTCGGTGGTCGCCAAAGAAAAAAGCGTGGTCAGCGAGCTGAGCCGCGATACCGGCGTTGCTAAACCGCAGGAAGGACTGGGCAGCATCGGATTGTTCGGCACGGCGAAAGGGATCGCGATCGGACTGGATATGCTGCCGGACACGGCGGTTGCGGCGGGACCGGCGGCAGGGAGGCTCGCTGGCGCGGAGTTCGGAGATGATCCGGGAGAGGATGGAATCGTCGTCGGCCTGATCGGAATCGGAATTCCGAAAGAGGACGCCGAGGCATACGAGAAGCATGTGGATCAGGGACATGTGATCGTGATTGCCGCGCTTGAGCAGGCGGAGAGCGGGAGAGTCAGAGAGCTGTTCGAAAGGCATCAAGTGATCCCCTTGGAATTAGCTTAAACCGGGCGGCTGAAGTAGCTTGAAACAGAGCGGCGAACGAGCCAAAACAAGGCTATCTTTTCGGTCCGACGACCAAAGGACAGCCTTGTTTCATGATTTACCTTTTTTTTTATTCGTTTCAGCCTCAGTCGTTTCCTTGGCTTTTACGAGGGACAGAAAAGCAAAGAAATCGCCTAAAGCGACAAGCGCCGCAGCGATGATGGCATAATCTTCGGCGGACAGTTCGTCTTCCAGTGGGCTGTTTTTTTTACTTGCCACCTTCTCTCACCCGCTTCATCTGATCGTATGCTTCAAGATATGTCGGGCAGGATGAATACGGTATAGGCGAATGAGACGGATTTTGCATCGCCTTGAGCGCCTTGAGCAGGGCGGGTAATTTTGATTATACTTGAACTATCTGACAACCCACTGGCTAAAGGAGAATAGGCGATGATACTGCACAAAGGGGAGATTTTATTCCGGCAGGGCGACAGTTGCCATACGCTGTACCAAGTGAAGAGCGGTTTGTTCAAGGTGACAAGGCTGCATGAGAACGGAAATAGCGTGCTGTTCAACATCTTGTATCCCGGCGAGACGGTGCCCCACCATTCACTAATATCGCCTAAGGATGCTCATGGGACTGCCACTGCGCTTATGAGAAGCGAGGTCGAGAGCATCCCGGCATCGGAATGGTACCGCCAATTGCGGGAGGAACCCGGCAAGGCTATGGAGATTGCGCTGCTGCTGCAGGAGAAAGTAAGGTTCATGCAGACCCGTCTGGATCACCTTACGGTCGGGACGCCTGCCGAAAGGCTGGAACTGCTGAGCGGCTGGCTGGATGATTATTCGCATGGAGTCCCGTTGACTGAACTGCTGACCCAGGAAGAGATCGGACAGCTGATCGGCGTCCGTAGAGAGACCGTGAACAGACTGCTCCGGGGCTGAGGCTTGTTCTTTTTTCTGGAAGAACTTGTCATACTGTTTAGAAATGGCATCTTCCGTGGTATAATGATTCCAGAACATAAAACATAAGAGAAAGGATCAGGATACCATGTGTCCCCGAAGGACGAATTCCCAAAGGACGATTTGGAAACGTTATGATCTATCTTATACTTAGCTTCCCCGTAGAAGGTGTGTAAGTCACTTGACGCCGGACCGCCTCTACGAAGGAAGGGAATAGGTATGCGAAGGAGAAAGATCTCCGGTTCACCCCGTCGTAGAGGTTGGTGGGACGTTTAGCCGCCATTTACGATAAGGGGAATCGGTATGAGGAATCAAATCAGCGGTGCTCGTCTGCCGCTAAAATTAATTGTCAATCTGATCGGAACGTTTTTGCTAAGCTTTACTTACTATCACATCAACTATCAGAATCATCTCACTGAAGGCGGGTTCGTAGGCTTGTCGCTCCTCGGCAAGTATGTTCTGGGTCTGTCGCCTTCCATCACCGTATTGCTGCTTGATCTGCCGGTTCTGCTAATTGCGCTGGCGCTCAAAGGAAAAGGATTTGTCTGCAATACGTTTATTTCCGTAGGATCATTTACCGTATTCTACGGACTGATGGAGCGTTACTCGGGAATGATGCTCGATTTCCATGGCAATCTGGCACTTGCGGCGCTGCTTTCCGGTCTGCTGACAGGGCTTGGCTCGGGACTGGTGCTGCGATGCGGAGGCGCAAGCGGCGGAGACGACATTTTATCTCTGCTGATCAGCGAATGGAAGGGAATCAAGGTAGGTACGGTATTCATCATGATGGATATCGCCGTGCTGCTGCTCTCGCTCTTCTACATGCCATTTAGGGAGACCATGTACACGGCTATGGCGGTGATTGTGGCCGGTCAGGTTATCACGTTTACCACCACGCTCGGCAAGCCGAAACGCGGCAAGAAACTTCGGGTTCAGCCTGGAGCTCGAGGCCGTCAGGAAGCCGCAGCTGCAACCGTTGCGGGAAAACTATAATTCAGGAGGTCAGCCGAAACCGGCTGGCTTTTTATACGTATAGTTTATTGTAAGCGATGCAAAACTGATAGCTGTATGGTATCCGAAAAAAAGGAGGAGACAGCATGCTCAGGAAACTTATCGGCAAACTCATTCACTCCGTCGGACACTCAAAATATGAAAGACGCGGAGGTTCTTCGGACAGTTACCGAAGACCGATGGTCTACGGAAGGTCCTCAAGCAGCAAACACGGCTACGGAAGTGGACGCGGGCACGGCTATTACAAGAACAGACACGGAAGCTCCAGCTGAAGCCGGGCTGCCGTAACAAGAATTTTTGCGGAAACGGCTTGCGCCGCCCCTTTGTGGGACGGCGCAGGCCGTTTCTTCTTTATAAGATCGGAAAGCATATACTTTATGAATCCGTCGACTCCGACTCCGAATTGGATAAGGCCTGCTCTATTTCCCGAATGAACTCCCGGGATTCCGTATAACAATTCGATCCTTCCAGAAGTCTCAGCAGTATCCGCCGCATTCCCGGCGTAAGCTCAAGCTCTTCCGACCAGCTGCGCTCTTCGCTGCCCGGTATCGGCGTATAACCGGAATACAGCATAAAGAGAATGAGATGCCCGATATCGTGCAAATCGGAGGCTATGGCCGCGGGCATGCGCCTCGGCAGCCCGTCTTTATCCAGCTCGGGTTCGCCGTCGTCGCTCGATCTTTCGTCCCCGATCCGGCGGGCCAGTCCGAAGTCGATTAAATAAATATCCTCTCCCCGGAGAATGACATTCGGAATACGAAGATCGAGGTGGACAAAGCCTCGTTCATGCACATGGTTCACCCGCTTCATCAAATTCAAGGCAAAGCGCAGCGTGTCCTGCTCCCCGAATATGCGCCCCTGCTCGAAAATCAATTGTTCCAGCGTAAGCCCCTCTACATAATCGCTAACCAGCCACGCCGAGCCCGTTTCCTCAAAAAAATCTCTGAAGGCGGGGATATAGGGATGATCCAGCTGCCGCAGGATATCCCGTTCCCGCATTAGCATTTTTTTCCCAACATTCCCTTTGCTCGGTTTTGCCTGTTTGAGGGCTACCTGGCGATTCTCCAGCGTGTCCAGGCAGCGGTATGCTAGTCCGTAGCTCCCCATACCGATCCGGGACAGCACCTTGTACCGCTTTCCAATCAGCTCTCCCTCCTCCCGGGGATAATCCCTCCAGGCGGATAGAAATGCGCGCAGGCGTGCGAACAATGAACATCCCCCCAACGTTTTTCCGCCATAATGTGATCTTTCTGTTCATTATTGCACATTTCCCCAGGTATACTGCAAGTTCGGAAGGATGAGGCGAAATGCTTGCGTTAGGTATTCTTACCTGGAATAAGGCTTGCAAGTTTCAGAAATTACCGGCGATGTTTAAGCTACTAATAATGAAACTTTTAACCATCATTCTTTAAGGAGGCGAAAGCTTGGATCTGCTCGCAATTATCAAAGCCGTTATTTTGGGTCTGGTAGAAGGCTTGACCGAATTTGCTCCGGTGTCCTCAACGGGTCACATGATTATTGTTGACGACATGTGGTTGAAATCTCAGGAATTTCTCGGAAAATACACGGCCAATACGTTTAAGGTCGTAATACAGCTCGGCTCGATCCTTGCGGTCGTCGTCATCTTTAGAAATCGTTTCATCGATCTGCTTGGACTGAAACGCTTCAGCCGGGGATCGCTTGAGCCGGTCCCGGACGGCCAACCGCCGCAGATACATACGCCAGGCCGTCTGAGGCTTGGGCAGGTGCTGGTTGGTCTGATCCCGGCGGGTGTGCTGGGAATGCTGTTCGAGAATTACATTGACGAGTACCTCTTCTCGACGTCGACCGTGCTGATCGGTCTTGTGATCGGCGCCATATTTATGATCTGCGCGGATTTGTTCGCTCCGAAGCGTGTCAGGGCGCAGAGCGTTGACCAGATTACATACGGGCAAGCCCTTGGGGTCGGTCTGATCCAGTGTTTCTCACTGTGGCCCGGCTTCTCGCGTTCCGGCTCGACGATTTCGGGAGGCGTCCTTCTGGGCATGAGCCACCGCGCCGCCGCCGACTTCACCTTTATCATGGCGGTGCCCATCATGGCAGGCGCGAGCTTTATCTCGCTGCTCAAGAACTGGCAGTACTTTACGATGGACGCGCTGCCGTTCTTTATCGCCGGATTTATCAGCGCCTTCGTGTTCGCGCTGCTGTCGATGCGGTTCTTCCTGAAGCTGATCAACCGCATCAAGCTGCTGCCGTTCGCCATCTACCGCATCGTGCTGGCAGTGGCGGTCTATATTATTTTCTTTTAACCGGTTATTAGGTATTGCTATAGCTGGAGCCATTGCGGGCCGCGGGTTCTTGCCGTAACATAAATGGTGTACTCAACATTCAAGTAACTGACCATTAAATAACGGAAACGGGTGCTTGCCGGACAAGAGAATTCCGGAGGCTTAAAAGGGAAGCTCGGTGCAAAGCCGGCGCGGTCCCGCCACTGTAACGGACGAGTCTTCAGCCAGATTATGCCACTGTCAGCCCGGGCTGACGGGAAGGCCGCTGATGATGATGACGCCGCAGCCAGGAGACCTGCCTGTTTCGACGCACTGCTGTACCTACGGGAGATGGGAAGGTGTCAGATCGCAAACGTAATTTTAACGTAGGCGTCTTTCCCCTTGCGGTTTTGGGGGGAGGACGCTTTTTTGTTGGAGAGTTACGTGAAATGGACAGCGACTCTTCCGAGACGGACAATAAGTTCACTTCCTTAAACAACGAAGTATGGTGTTTTCGGAGCTGCGGTAGGACCACACGAATAGGAGGAACGGAGAAATGACAATTAACACAAGAACAAGCAATCTTGGATATCCGAGAATCGGTGCGAACCGGGAATGGAAAAAAGCATTGGAAGCTTACTGGGCGGGCCGGATCGGCGAAGAACAACTGCGGGCGGAAATGGAACGTTCTCAGCTGAGTAATTTGCGTAAGCAGCAGGAGGCGGGCATTGACCTGATTCCCGTGGGGGATTTCACATATTACGATCATATGCTGGATACGGCAGTCATGTTCGGCATTGTGCCTCAGCGGTACCGATACGATGGAGGACCTGCCGGACTAGATCTGTATTTTGCCATGGCCCGGGGGAACTCCCGGGCGGCGGCGTGCGAAATGACGAAATGGTTCAATACGAATTACCATTACATCGTGCCGGAGATCGGCGATATCCAGCCTGTTCTAACGGAGAACAAACCGCTTGCCGCATACCGGTTCGCCAAATCGCAGGCGGGGATCGACGGAAAGCCCGTGGTTATCGGACTCTATACGTTTCTGAAACTGTCCAAGGGCTTTGCCCTTTCGGAAATCCGCAGTGTGGCGGAGCGGTTCCTGCCGGTCTATGTACAGCTGCTGCAGGAACTGGAACGGGAGGGAGTGGCATGGGTTCAAATTGACGAGCCGGCTGTAGTAACCGGACTTCGGGAAGAGGATATCAGGCTTCTAAGCGATATTTACGGTGCGCTTCATTCCGCTGTTCCGGGTGTCTCGATTATGCTGCAGACGTACTTTGAGTCTGCCGAACCGCTTGAAGCTCTGCTGAAGCTGCCGGTGCAGGGAGTCGGCCTCGATTTTGTACACGACGGCGGAGCCAACCTGGAAGCGATCGAGCGCCTGGGCTGGCCGGAGGATAAGACGCTCGGAGCCGGGGTGATCGACGGTCGCGGCATTTGGCGCTGCGACCCGGAGGATAAGCTGGCGCTGGCTCAACGACTGGCCGCTCTCGTTCCGGAGGGCAAGCTGATTCTGCAACCGTCCAGCAGCCTGCTGCATGTGCCCGTGACGGTGCGGAGCGAGGAACGGCTGAAGCCAGAGGTGCGGAACGCGCTGGCCTTCGCCGATGAGAAGCTGGCGGAGCTTACGCTGCTGAAACGGGCGCTGCTTGAAGGCAGGGAAGCCGCCGGTACGCAGTGGACCGGGGCGAAGGCGGCGCTGGATGCCTTCCGCAAGCTGCCTGAGCGCAGCCGTGCGGACGTGGCGGGGCTTGAACGCGGACTGGCCGACCTGCCGGATCACCGCAGCCCGGGCTACACCGAGCGCGCGAAGCGCCAGCAGGACAAGTGGCGCCTGCCGCTGCTGCCGACAACAACGATCGGCAGCTTTCCGCAGACGCCAGAGGTCCGCCAGGCGCGGCTGAAATGGCGCAAGGGCGAGCTGAGCCAGGAACGCTATGATGAATTTATCCGCCGGCAAATCGCGGATTCCATCGCATTTCAGGAGGAAATCGGTCTGGATGTTCTGGTACATGGCGAATTTGAGCGGACTGATATGGTCGAGTTCTTCGGGGAGAAGCTGGACGGATTCCTGTTCACGAAGAACGGTTGGGTGCAGTCCTATGGTTCCCGCTGCGTCAAGCCTCCTGTGATTTACGCCGATGTTGCTTTCACCGAACCGATGACCGTCAAGGAAAGCGTCTATGCGCAATCTTTGACGAAGCTCCCGGTAAAGGGTATGCTCACCGGGCCGGTCACGATTCTGAACTGGTCGTTCGTGCGCGACGATCTGAGCAGAGAGAGGGTCGCCTACCAGATTGCACTCGCTCTGCGGCAGGAGGTGCTGGCTCTGGAAAGCACCGGTGTGGAAATGATTCAGGTGGACGAGCCGGCGGTGCGTGAAGGACTCCCGCTTAAGGAGAAGGACCGGACGCATTATCTGGACTGGGCAGTAAGAGCTTTCCGTATTTCCACGAACCTCGTTCGTGATACGACGCAAATTCATACTCATATGTGCTACTGCGAATTTAGCGATATGATCGATGCCATTTCCGATATGGATGCGGATGTTATTTCAATCGAGACTTCCCGCAGCCACGGCGAACTGATTGCAAGCTTCGAGGAGATGAGATACGACAAAGGCCTCGGGCTGGGAGTATATGACATCCATAGTCCGCGCGTTCCGTCAGTGGAGGAAATGGAGACCGGCATTAACCGGGCGCTGCGGGTTCTGCATCCCGAGCAGTTCTGGATCAATCCGGACTGCGGACTGAAGACGCGAGGCTGGAGCGAGACGGAGGCTTCGCTGCGAAATATGGTGGCGGCCGCGGAAGACGCCAGAAAGAAGGCACGGGCGATTCAGCCGTAACTTGCGCGTAAGGAGCGGCAAAGTGATACACCGGGAGTCCGATCCCGGTGTATTGTTTTTTCAACCTGCAACCTTCCAGAGGCTGGAATCGTCTAGAAATCAAATGTAAGGACGAACAGACATATTGGGGGGGGGATAGTCATGATAAAAAAGGGGTTGTATTCCATTGTAACGCTGCTGGTGTTGACTGTTATGCTGGCTGGCTGCGGTTCGGGCGACCGTGCCAGTAACGCGGATCAGGCCGAAACTGCTGCACATTCCGAGATGAAAAACAGCACAGCTTCTCTATCGGATGCCGCCAGCGAGGAGGCTGCGATCGCAGCCGGCAACGGAGGATCATCCGCCGGCGCGCAGGCGGCCGGCGCTCAGGTGAACGTAAAGGGAAGCGGAATCCAGATGGGCGGCAACTCTGCGGCAGATAACGGCAATGCCGCCGCAGCTGCCGGAGGATTCACGGCAGGCGATGTGGCCGCCGGTCTGAACAAGAAGCTGATCTACCATGCCAACCTCAACATGGAAGTGGAGAATTACGAGAAAGCGCAGACGGAAGTGCGGAATTGGGTCAATCTCGCCCGCGGCTATATTATCGGATTCACGGAAACGGTATCCGACTCCGAGCATGGCGGCACGTTTGTCGTCAAGGTGCCGGCTTCCGGGTTCTCTTCCTTCATGGACAATCTGGAGAAGGTCAAGCATGAGTCGCTTCAACGCAGCATTGATGGACAGGATGTTTCCGAAGAGTATGTCGACCTCGAAGCGCGCCTGAAGGCGAAGCAGCTGCTTGAAACCCAATACGTTGAATTTATGAAAAAGGCTACCAAAGCCGCCGACTTGGTGGCGTTTGCCAATGAGCTTGGCCAAGTTCAGGAGAATATCGAGCAAATCAAGGGCAGAATGCGCTATATCGACCAGAATGTGCTGTACTCCACGGTGGAACTTCGGCTCTACCAAACGGACGAGAGCATCGCAAACCTGCGTAAGGATGAACGCCAGTCGCTGTTCGGCAGAGCCGCGGACGCGCTGCGCGGAACGCTGAATGCCTTGTCCATGGCATTCCAGTGGCTCTTTATCTTTTTGGCCGGAGCCCTCCCGGTGCTGATCGGCGCCGGCCTTATATTGGCCGCGCTGCTCTGGTTCCGGCGTTCAAGACGCGGCCGCCGAGAGGAGGCTTCGCTGCTGATCCGGGAAGCCAACCGGCAGAGGGAGAAGGAGCGGGCAGCATCCGGGGCGGCCGGACCCAATCCGGATAGCGGCGAAGAAGACCCTGGTGAAGCGCCTCAGGCGCCGGAACCTCCTGAACGCAAATAACACAAAAATCCTCCAGTCGGGCGGTAGCCCGATATGGGGGATTTTTGCGTACTCCTCCAGGGAAAGGGAGGTGATTCTATTCGAACAATACCCGGTATTCGCCATATCCTTCTTTCTCGAGATCCTCCTCGGGAACGAAACGCAGCGCGGCGGAATTGATGCAGTATCGCAGACCGTTCGGCCCCGGTCCGTCATTGAAGACATGGCCGAGATGCGAGTCGGCTTCTTTGCTTCGCACTTCCGTGCGGATCATCAAATGGCTGAGATCGGTCTTCTCTTTCACCGAGTAGTCACGAAGCGGACGGGTGAAGCTAGGCCAGCCGCATCCGGAATCATATTTGTCTCTGGAGCTGAAGAGCGGCTCTCCGGACACGATGTCCACATAAAGGCCTTCTCCGTGATGATCCCAAAAATCATTCTGAAACGGGGATTCCGTGGCATTATTTTGCGTCACTTCATATTGCAGAGGGGTGAGCCGCTCTTTCAGGCTTTGCTTGTCTTCTTTATGCGACCAGTGGCTTTCGATAAAAGCTTCCCGGCCCGATGCTTTGCGGTAGCGCTTGTAATGTCCCGGATTCTTGTGGTGGTAGCCCTGATGATACTCCTCCGCCGGGTAAAAGACACCAGCCGGTTCAATGGGCGTCACAACCGGTCCCGAGAAGCGGCCGCTTTGTTCGACCGCGACCTTGGACGCCTCCGCTTCTTTGCGCTGCTCCTCATTGTGATAGAAGATCGCTGTCCGGTAGGAGGAACCGCGGTCATGAAACTGTCCGCCTTCATCCGTCGGATCGATCTGCTGCCAGAACAGCTCAAGCAGCTTGCTGTATGGAAAAATCGCGGGATCAAACGTGATTTGCACGGCTTCGGCATGTCCTGTCGTTTCGGAGCATACTTCTTCATAAGTCGGATTGACGGTATGGCCTCCGGTATAGCCGGAGACGACATTGATAATGCCGGGCAGCTCCTCAAACGGGGAGACCATGCACCAGAAGCAGCCGCCTGCAAATGTCGCTTTTTCCGTTCGGGCACCTGCCCGATTAGTCTCTATGTCACTCATGATTGTCCCTCCACTCATATAAGCAATTAAATAGCTTGCAATTTAATTATAAACTATATAAATTCCTATTGCCAGCGTATCCGAAGCAGGCGGCTTTCCAGGGACAAGTCTTCAGGCTTGTCCCTTGCTCTGCGGCTTGCCGATGCGCAGCACCGCAAAGAACGTCAGGAGCGCCGCGATGTACAGCGCGGCGGCGACCGCAGCCGCTCCGGGATGCTGCCGGGCATGTCCGCCGAGGAAGGCGAACAGGGCGATGCCCGGAATTTTTCCTAGGGCCGTAGCCAGGATAAAGCTCCGGAAGGGCAGCCCCGCTGCGCCGGCATATGCGTTGACCGCCGTTTGCGGAATGACCGGCAGCAGACGGGCCGCCGCTACCGAAGCAAAAGGATGCCGCTGAACGGCAGCCGTAAATTTGTCCAGCGCCGGAACGGAGGCCAGATAACGGCGTGCTTGTTCCGGGAACAGCCATTTGACGGCGCCGAACATCATCGCCGCGGCGACCGTAGTTGCCAGCCAGCACATCGCTCCGCCTGCCAGGCTTCCATAAACATAACCGAACAGTCCGATCACGGCTTTGTACGGCACGACCGGAAATAAGGCCAGCGCGGTCGCGGCCAGGACGGAGAGAAGCGCGTGTCCGTCTTTTCCCAGCCAGTCGAGAATGTTATATCTGTAGATAAACGCGGCGCCCATACCCGAAACATAGAGGAGCCCCAGCAGCCATTTTCTCATCTTAATATGTCCTTTCTCTTTATCTTCACCCATCATACTGAAAAAAAACGAAGAATAGAAGAAAGCTCATTTGTCGAATCCTCACGGCAGGGTATAATAGCTTAATGAGATCAAGTGGCATCATCCATTGAGGGGGAAAAAATTGAAGGACTCCGCAAACATAAACATAGCTTTGATTGGAATCGGAAATATCGCCCGCAAAGTATATTTGCCGCTGCTTTCGCAATCGCCGCGAGTCCGGATCGCCGGCATTCTTAGCTCTTCGGCCTCCACGGTAGAGAGTACGGTAAGCGCTTATCGGTTGCCTCAGGGCACATGCAGCCTGGATGAGCTGCTCGCCTGGGATTTGGATGCGGTGTTTGTGCATGCCCCAACCCGGAACCATTACGAAATCGTAACGAAGTGTCTGGAGCGGGGGCTGGCCGTCTATGTCGACAAGCCGTTGTCCTGCCGCTTGGAGGAATCGGTCAAGATGGCCGAGCTTGCCGAAAGCAAAGGACTGCTTCTCGGCGTCGGCTTCAACCGCCGCTTTGCGCCGCTTTATGCTGAGGCCAAGGCGTGGTTGGATGAAGCCGGGGGCATCACCCACTGCAGCGCGGTCAAGCATCGGACGAAGCGGCAAAAGTTAAGCAGCCGGGAAACCGTTCATGACGACCTTATCCACATGCTCGATCTGCTCCTGTGGCTGTGCGGGAATGATTATGAGCTGCTGCGCGGGTCTCTGCACAGCGACCTTGAAGGCCGGCTGGTTCAGGCGGCGGGCATGCTCGGTTGGAGCGGCGGCGCTTCCGGCGTGTACAGCATGGTGCGGGACGCCGGCGCCGATCTGGAAAAATTGGAGCTGCACGGGCATGGAAGGTCTGCGGAAATTGCGGACATGGAACGCGCCGTTCTTTATGACCGGAATGCGTCCCCTGCCGTACGCGGCTTCGGAAGCTGGGACACGATACTTATGCGCAGAGGCTTCAGCGGCGTGGTTGACCATTTTCTCGATTATATTCATAAGCCGTCCGAATGCGGCATTTCCGCATTGTCCGTGCTTCCTGTCCACAGGCTGGCGGCGCAGCTGACGGAAGGGGCAGACTAACACGAGAGGGGGAGAGAGAATGGATGATTACCGCAAATCGGTGGAAGACCGGATTGTTGAAAGCTACAAGCGCGACGAAGAGATGATGATCCTCGTATTCGCCCAATGGTGCGTAAATAACGGACTTGACCCGGAAGCCCTCTATTTGCAGGCCTATCCGCAGCAGCAAGGCAATGAACAGCTTGCCAGAGCTCTTGCGCTGACTGTGCCCGCGGAGGAGTCCGGATTTATTTCGGACGATACGGTGCTCGGTGTGCTCTCGCTATACGGAAACGATGATCTTGCATTTGTCGTCACCGAGGCGATTGCAGCAAGAAAGCATGCTGCGGAATAAACTTTTTTTGACAAACCATGTTCAATAAGGATGAAATGTGTTAAAATTATATATACTAACTAAACGTAAGTTTTTTATTAGCGAGAGGTGAATACAGTGGAAGAGCATCATTTGACGATGTGCCCCCGGTTTGAGACGGCCTTTTCTTTTCTGGGCAAACGGTGGAACGGCCTAATTATCCAGACTTTGATGAGCGGACCGAAGCGCTTTAAAGATATATCGGGTCTCATTCCTTTGATGAGCGATAAAATGCTGTCGGAACGGATGAAGGATCTGGAGAGCGAAGGCATTCTGGTTCGCCATGTCTATCCGGAGACGCCGGTACGCATCGAATACGAGCTGACGGATAAAGGCCGCGCCCTGGAGCCTGTCATGCAGCAGATTCAGTTCTGGGCGGAAAATTGGGTGAAGTAAAGGCCGGTAAAGCATCAGTACAAGCAGAAAACTGACGTCGAATCTATCGGCGCCAGTTTTCTTTTTTGGAGTATAAGATTTTGCAATTTAAACGAGAATGCCTTTTTCGCTTTTTAATTTAAAAATCTCTTCAACCGCTTTTTTATAACCGCCGGCCTGTTTAAAAGAATCGCTGATCTTCTTAATATTTTCAGCATAGCTTGGATCGTTTAACACTTCTTCCACAGCGTCCTTTAATATTTCCGGAGTAAGGGTATCCTTATCAAGAGAAATGGCCGCTCCGAGTTCTGCAGATCTTCCCGCCATGTAAGGCTGGTCCGCTCCTATAGGTATGGCTACAAAAGGCACATTATTATATAGTAAATCACTAGTACTATTCATACCCGCATGAGTGATTGCCACGTCGGTATATTTTAAAATCTCGGATTGAGGCACAAAATTTCTTACAATAAAATGATCAGGTATTTCAAATTCAGATAAATCTACATTGTATGCCGTCATTACGACAACAGCATCCGTTTTGGCAAAAGTTTCAAAGAAAAGTTCATAAAGCCTGCTTTCCTTATTAAACACGGTGCCGAGTGAAATATAGACGACTTTTTTGCCTTCCAATTGTTCAAATGGGAAATCCAAGTTTTCCTGCCGGTCATAGATTGGCGGTCCGATAAATTTAAAACTGTCATCATAATACTCCGGATGGGAGACAAAATATTTGGATGTATAGGCAATATTGATGTCGCCTTTATTAAAAAATAAGTCCATTGGGTTATCCGGCATCTCCACCTTATAGACTTCTTTCAATTGTTTTGATACTTTTTTGAAGGTCTCCATAACGGGATGGTTGTTCATTAACTCTTCATTCATTAATTCTTTGTGCTCAGCCTTAAGTTCCTGCGGCGTAGCAAATACGGCAAAAGAAGAAACCGAAGGAATTTTCAAGATTTGAGCAAAGACATTTCCAAAAGGATACATCGCCGTATACAGGATATAATCAAAATGTTTATCCTTAATTTGATCTAAAACATCTTCTATTATTTTATCGCTTGACTTGAGCGCTTCATTAATATTGTTAAGTAAACGCTCGATTCCCATGTTTTGCGGTGTGTTGTCTTTTCTGTTACCAAGGACTGTGTCTACTTTATAGCTTTTAAATTCAGCACCGGTTTTTTCGATTTTTTCTTTAAAATCCTCTGTACAAAAATAAGTGACTTCCTCACCTTGATTGATTAATTCATTTACTAATCCAAGTGTCGGATTAACATGACCATGAGCCGGGATACTTAAAAAAAGCGCTTTTGACATCTCTTCACACCCTCGCCTTCATATTTGAGACGCTTAATAACTTTTCAATGGCATCAGCGGCTTTTTTAGCCCCTCCAGCTTCCTGGATGTTCTTCTGCATGTCATACACACGCCGCTTCAATTGCTCGTCCTCTGAAACTTCTTGAACCGATGTCTGCAATGCTTGAACGGTTACTTCATCCGGCAGAAAATGATGTCCCAGTCCCAATTCCGATACGCGCCGTGCGGTGATTTCCTGCTCAAACATCTGCGGTATGACAACCAGGGGCACGCCGCAGCTCAACGCTTCCATCGTGCTGTTCATGCCGCCATGCGTAATAAACAACCGGGTATGAGGGAGAATTTCAAGCTGCGGAACCTGGTGGCGGACAATAAAGTTGTCTGGAATCTCGCCCAAGCTTTCCGGACTGATCTTGGAACCTGTGGACATAACTACCTGCCAGTTAGAGTCGCGAAACGCTTCGATGCACATTTTATAGAATTCCGGCCAGGGGTTGAAAATCGTACCTAGTGAAATTAACATGACTGGACGGTCATTATTCCCATCGATCGGCAGGCTCTCGTCATAGCTGCGCTTGCCAATAGACGGACCAACAAAAAGGAAGCGTTCGTCGAACAACTCCCCTTTAAGCTGAAAAGCCCGTGGCATAAAGGTAATGTTCAATTTTTCCGGAGTGAATAATTCCATAAAGGATACCCCCGTAATCCCTTCCTTCTCCGAAAAAGCATTAAGCTTTGACGCCAATTCATTCTTAATCTCGTCCGAAACATCATGTAACGTCGATACATGCTCATTATTCGCATAGGAAGAATACAGCCGTACCGCTTCTATGCCGTGCTTTGCCGCGAACAGTTTTCCGGCCAGCGCCATAAAATCAAACAGAATTAAATCCGGAAGATCATCCGCATACATCTGCTCCAATTGATAATAAGTGGATATCGCTTCTTCAAGGAATCTCATGGGGAGATTTTCCGAATGGATACTCATGACTTCATTGATTTCTTTGACATGATTTAGTTGATCTAATAGATCCGTAGTGGCCGAATGATAGGGAAGAACAGAAGCCCCCGTTTCCTTAACAACCAGAATAAATTTTTCAGTTGCCGGATAAGTCACTTTATAGCCTCTTTGAACGAGCTCTGATACAACGGCTAGTGTTGGATTAACATGTCCGAAAGCAGGAATATTAATCATGGCAATATGAGTTTTCTTCACTGTAATCAACCTCCATCTACATTAGAATTGTACCATGTGATGGAATAAATTATAGTATATGTAAAAATAGAGTTCAATTTCAATAGAGATTTTAACGACGAAAATAGACAGAAGAGGTGAATGTGTTGCATCAAACAAGAGAATGGATTTTTGAGGCGTTGCTGTTATTATTGGAGACCACACCCTACGAACAGATTAAAATTACCAGCATTACAAAAAAAGCAGGAGTCGCGAGACAGACTTTCTACAGGAATTATAGAAGTAAAGACGACATCATTATCCAATATTTAGATGATATATTTAAAGAGCGCCTAACCATAATAAAAAAATGGCAGGACATTAATGAGAATGATGTTCTTACTGATCTCCTCTTTGCGCAATTAAAGAAACATCGTGAATCTTTACTAAAAGTCATCAAAGCTGTACCTGATTGTTTACTAAATGAACGATTTGAGGAATTTATAAAATATTTAGTGCATCTGTATAATAAAGAACATACAAATACAGATAAATTAAAAGAATTACACTTTATCTATTCAATAAAGTATCAAATTGCAGGAGGCTTTACGATCTTAATAGACTGGCTTAAGAACGATATGCCATTGTCTTTTGAAGAGATGAGAACAATCATGAGTGAATTTGGAAAGTCATTTATTGAACAAGGGATTTACGTGCCTGATATTTTATATAGCCTTGCGGATCAATTGGAGAGCTTGTGACAGACCAAAGCGTTCAACAAGCGACTTGGCATCCCCCTGAGAAAAAAATTTGCACAATAGCCGCAAAGAAGTAATATAATAGAAAAAACGAATGTCCCTCACCTATTGGAAGCGCTTACTATAAAATTAACTTTTAGTCACCGAGACGTAATGGCCAGCTTTTGGGGTCCCTGTACACTCCTGAATTCATTTCTTAATAAATCCCCCGCTTTGCGGGTGAAATTTAGGGAGGCGAGCAAGATGAAGACCACTCTGTTCTCGCGGGAAGTCGGTTACGGAAAAGAGGATGTGGCTGAGCTTGAAACGGCTTCCGTTAAAGTGCAGCTAATTTATGACAAGACGCTGTTCATGCTGCACAGCCATCTCCCTGCCTCATTGTGGAACGCTTCATTCGGAGTGCCTTACAGTATTATTTCTTCCCTGTATAAAGGTAACGGCGACGGCGGCACGGTGTTTCAGAAATGGATTCAAGGGCCTTCGGGCTGGAAGTGCATCGGCTGTGAAAGGCACTGTCTGGAGCAGGGCGAAGCGGAGCGCGAGGCGGACCTGTCGGATCAGCCGCGTACGTACACGTTTCATAACGGCAGAAGACAAAGCCTGATTCTTCAGGCGGTGATCTGGGCGCTGTTCGAAAAAACGCTGATGCTTCATCCTTTTTTGGGGGGCGACACGTTTCTGGATTGTGACGATTTGGAGACGATATCTGCCTATTTTGTGCCTACTTATGTCAACGATGTCCGTTTTCAGGAACTTGACAAACCATGCAAAGCCTACACGGACACCAACGTTCGCGTCTTTCAGGAATGGATCGCGGCTCCTGACCTTGTGCTTCAATGGGATGGGGGATTAACGGAGGGAAGATGGATGACCGGGGTGTATGTCAATGAGGCTAAATTTGCCGGGCTCGGTCCTTATCTGAAGGATGCGGCGGGCAAACGAACCTATATGGAAGCTTATGTGCAGTAAGGCTGTTCAACAATATTTTCGAATTGACGTGATTCAAATCACGCGGAGGCTCTCCCTCGGGGGTTATTGTAGAAGCAGATCAATAAGTAACCCCTAAGGAGGAGTCACGATGAGCGTTAAACAACCTTTATTTAATAGCGATACATTGGTAAAAGAAATCGTCCTGCAGTTCCCGAAAGCCGCGGATTATTTCAAGGCAAGCAAAATCGATTTCTGCTGCGGCGGCGCAAAGCCGCTTCGGGAGGCGGCCGATGAGCGCGGTCTTGAAGCGGACGCTGTTATCGGCGATTTGTACAAGCTGCTGGAGCAGTACCCGGTGCTTGAAGAGGATACCGTATGGAACGGAGCATCCTCCGAAGAACTGATCGCCCATATTGTCGATAAGCATCACCGCTATCTGAGAGAAGAACTGCCGCTGATCGGACAGAACGTCACGAAGGTCTTTCGCGTACACGGCGGGGATTCCCCGCATCTGGCTGAAGTATACCAACTGTTCAACCAGCTGAAGGACGAACTGCTGGAGCACACGGCAAATGAAGAAACGCAGGATTTTCCGAGCATTCTAGCCTATGAGCAAAATGGGAACGAAGAATCCTTAACCGCTCTGCGCAAGTCTCTAAGCAATTTGGAAGAAGAGCATGACGCAGCGGGCGACATTCTCAAACAGCTTCGCTCCGTTACCGGCGACTTTACTCCGCCTGAGCATGCCTGCACGACTTACCGTCTGACTTATGCACGGCTGGAGGAACTGGAAGGCATGACCTTCGAGCATGTTCATCTGGAGAACAACATTTTGTTCCCGAGATATCAATAATAGTTTTTGAGCTTCGACCAACAGCCGATTTTCCTTGGATTATCTTTGGGAAATCGGCTATTTCTCGTATGTCAAGTGGGTGAATGACAGTATTTGTTACAATATGATGTGAAAATATTCACTATTAGAGTGACTGTGGTCACCCGTCTAGTTAAAATTTAAAGAGTATAATTCCGGTATTAAGCACGAGAGTTGATTATAGAAGCTTTGAGGGAGGACCCGACAATGACATCGAATCGAGAAAAATTAGTATTGATCGGCAACGGCATGGCAGGCGTAGGCACCATTGAACAGATTTTGAAGCTTGGCGGCGCATACGACATAACCGTCTTCGGCAGCGAGCCTCATCCCAACTACAACCGCATTATGCTGTCTTACGTCCTCGAAGGAAGCAAAACCGTGGACGATATTATCCTGAACGACTGGAACTGGTACAAGGAGAACGGTATTACTCTGCATACAGGAACCACGGTAACCCGTATTGACGGAGAATCGCGGAAGGTCATCGCGGAGAACGGCTTGACCGCGGATTACGATAAAGTCATTATCGCCACCGGGTCGAATTCGTTCATTCTGCCGATCCCTGGCAGCGGCAAGGAAGGCGTCGTGGGCTTCCGCGATATCGCCGACTGCGAGGCGATGCTGAAAGCCGCGAAGCAGTATCGCAAAGCGGCCGTTATCGGCGGCGGACTGCTCGGCCTGGAAGCGGCAAAAGGTCTCGTGAACCTGGGCATGGACGTAACCGTCGTCCACCTGATGGAGGATCTGATGGAGCGGCAGCTGGATCATACCGCCGCTTCGATGCTGAAAGCGGAACTGGAGCGCCAAGGCGTCAAGTTCGCAATGGGCAAGCAGACGGTGGAGCTGACCGGCGATGAGCGGGTAAGCGGACTGCGCTTCGCCGACGGCACGGAGCTGGAAGCGCAGTTCGTGGTCATGGCCGTAGGCATTAAGCCGAATGTGGCATTGGCGAAGGACAGCGGCATTGAAGTGAACCGCGGCATCGTGGTGGATGACTTCTTGCAAACATCGCTTACGGACGTGTATTCCGTCGGCGAATGCACTGAGCACCGCGGCATCTGCTATGGCCTGGTAGCTCCGTTGTTCGAACAGGGAACCGTGCTCGCGAAGCATTTGTGCGACGTGGAAGCTAAGCCTTATGAAGGTTCGGTCGTCTCCACCAAGCTGAAGATTTCCGGCGTGGACGTCTTCTCGGCAGGGGAATTCATCGAGACGCCGGAGCATACGGTCATTGCCGCCAAGGATGATTGGAAGAGAACCTACAAGAAAATTCTGCTCAAGAACAACATTATTGTCGGCGCCGTTCTGTTCGGCGATGTGACGGAATCCGCCAGCCTGCAAAAGCTGGTGAAGCAGGGTGCGGAGATGACGGACGACATTTATGCGGACGTTATGGGAACCGGATGCTGTGGCGGAGGAGGAGCCAAGAAGACGGCATCCGTCGAAAGCATGTCCGACGAGGAAATCGTCTGCGGCTGCAACGGCGTGACCAAGAAGGCAATTGTCGACGCAATCACCGATAACGGCTTCACAACCGTGGATGAAATCAAAGCCTGCACCGGAGCCACGCGTTCCTGCGGCGGCTGCAAGCCGGTCGTGGAACAGATTCTTCAGTATGTGCTCGGCGACGGCTTTGAGCAGAGCGCGAAGACCGGCATCTGCGGCTGCACGACGCTCAGCCGGGATGAAATTGTGGCCGAGATCCGGGCCAAAGGGCTGACGACGACCAAAGAGGTCATGAACGTCCTCGGCTGGAAGCAGGAAGAAGGCTGCTCGAAATGCCGCCCGGCGGTCAACTATTATCTGGGCATGATCTATCCGGATACGCACGAAGACGAGAAGGAATCGCGCTTTGTCAACGAGCGGATGAGCGCCAACATTCAGAAGGACGGCACATTCACTGTCGTTCCGCGGATGTACGGCGGAGTGACAACGCCGGAAGATTTGAAGAGAATCGCCGATGTCTCCATTAA
This sequence comes from Paenibacillus rhizophilus, assembly GCF_003854965.1. Taxonomy (GTDB): domain Bacteria; phylum Bacillota; class Bacilli; order Paenibacillales; family Paenibacillaceae; genus Paenibacillus_AQ; species Paenibacillus_AQ rhizophilus. Next base: position 30,289 of record NZ_RQPI01000005.1, on the reverse strand, counting down.
ATACGATGTCAAGGTTGTCAAAGTAACCGGCGGACAGCGCCTGGACCTGATCGGTATCAAGAAAGAAGATGTGCCCAAAGTATGGGAGGAGCTGGACATGCCTTCGGGTTATGCTTACGCCAAATCTCTGCGGACAGTCAAGACCTGTGTAGGATCGCAGTTCTGCCGTTTCGGTACGCAGGATTCAATGGGCATGGGCGCGCTGCTGGAGCGGAAATATGAGCGTCTTGATTTCCCCGCCAAATTCAAAATGGCCGTAAACGGCTGCCCGCGGAACTGCGCGGAATCCTGCACGAAGGATATCGGCATCGTCGGCAACGACGGAGGCTGGGAAGTGTTCATCGGCGGCAACGGCGGCATCAAGCCCCGGATCGCGGATTCCTTCTGCAAAGTGAAGACGGACGAAGAGTTGGTCGAAATCTGCTCCGCCGTCATGCAGTATTACCGTGAAACGGGCAATTACATGGAAAGAACGTCCGAATGGGTGGAACGTCTAGGTTTGGACCAAATCCAATCCTTTATTCTGGACAACGCGGAAGAGCGCAAGGCGCTGGCGCAGCGCATTGATTTTGCCTTAACACAGGTTAAAGATCCATGGAAAAAAATGCTGAACGACGGCGAGACGCGCACTGCGCTGTTTGAAGCGGCGGAAATCCGTTAAGCCAATCCGGGCAAAAGGAGAGAGAGCGATGGAAGCAGCAAGACAAACCTATGCAGCAGGCAAGGTAGAGGACTATTTGAAACAAATTGGCCGTGTGGTTGTAATCGAAGGCAAAGAGCTGGCCGTATTCCGCACTTCGGGTAACGAATTCTACGTTCTGGAGAATCGCAATCCCCATCCAAAGGGAGGCCCTCTGGCCGAAGGAATCGTGTCCGGGCACTATCTGTACGACCCTCTGTACGACTGGAAAATCGATCTCCGCACCGGCGAGGTTCAGGCGCCCGATAAGGGACAGGCGGCGGTTTATCCGGTTTATATCGACGGAGACACGGTAGTTATCGGTATTTAAATCATACAAAGAATAATGACAAGGGGTTAGGGAGATGTTTACGCAAAGCGTGGAAACGATTATTGAAGCGGCGGTAACGAAACGCGACAAAATGAATGAAAGCCTGCCGAGATATGCTTTGGCGGCGCTGCTGGCCGGGGCGTACGTAGGGATCGGCATCATATTGATCTTCACACTGGGGGCGCCACTGGCGGCGGCCAAGTCGCCCTTCCAGCCGCTTGTCATGGGCTCCACCTTCGGCATCGCGCTGACGCTGGTCATCTTTGCCGGCTCGGAGCTGTTTACCGGGAATAACATGTTCTTTACCGCCAGCACTTTAGCGGGCAGAACAAGTCTATGGGATACCGTCAAGAACTGGGTGATCGTCTTTCTGGGCAACCTTGCCGGCGCACTGCTGCTGGCTTGGCTGGTTCAGGGAACGGGGCTGTTCAAGGCTGCCGGGCCAGATCATCTGATCTTTGCGGCGGCAGCCAAAAAGATGAGCTTGCCTGTTTCCGAGTTGTTCTTCCGCGGCATTCTTTGCAACTGGCTGGTCTGTCTGGCGATCTGGATGTCGTCCCGGGCCAAGAGCGAAGGCGCCAAGCTGGTGCTGATCTGGTGGTGTCTGCTTGCCTTTATCGCCAGCGGCTATGAGCATAGCGTGGCGAACATGACGCTGATGAGCGTGGCGCTGCTGCTGCCGAACCATCCGGAGACCGTTACCCTTGCCGGTTGGCTGCATAATATGATTCCGGTTACGCTGGGCAATATCATCGGCGGCGGCGTATTTGTCGGCATGGCTTACTGGGCCATCTCGCCTGTGCGCGGCGCCGTTAAGTCTAAGTAATCCGGCTGTTTCCACCACAAAATTCATTTCGCTGCGGAGGCTGCCGCTTAAGGTCCGACCAGGGCTTTAGGCGGCGGTCTTTTTTGTCGTTAATAAGGCTGCGGGCACAAAAAAAGCGTCCGAAAACGGACGCCTGCGGCCATAACAAAATCAGGCCGAAAAAAACGAACATGTATGTTTCACTGAGGTGAAAAGAGGGTAAATATTAGCTGTGTTAAATTCGGCAAATCTCATTAGGACAAAGTTCGCAGTGGCAAATATCCTGGAGCATTTCCAGATCTTTAATCACAATCATGCCGTTCTCATACTCTACGGCGTCTTTTTTGCGCAGATCGCTAAGCATGCGGTTAACGCTCTCGCGAGTCGCGCCGATCATGTTGGACAAGTCGGTATGCGTAATTTTTTTGTTGATCAGAATGGATTCGCCGTTCTTCTCGCCGTACGTATTGCTCAGACGGATCAGCGTGGAGCAGAGGGCGCCAGGTTTGCCGTACATCATCAGATCGCGGAATTTGGTCTGCGTCAGACGGTGATGAATGCCCATCCACTTCATAAAATCGATGGCAAAATCACAATGCTGGCAAATCAGAATTTCCAGATCCTTGTGCTCGATCACGCCAACTTCGCTTTCCTCGATCACTTCGGCGGTGAAGCTGTGCTTCGTGCTGAAGAAAGGATCGGCTTGACCGACCATATCGCCGGCTTGATACATATAAAGAATGAGTTCTTTTCCTTCATCCGTGGATTTGGTCAGCTTGACGCGTCCGCGTTTGATGTAAAACAGCTTATCCGAGTAGTCGCCTTCCCAGAATAAATGAGAGCCTTCCGGAACCAAACGTTCTTTCATCGTTACTAGCAGTCTGTTAAAGTTTTGTTCCGAGAAACAGTTTGTATTTCCATGGGCTTCGATAACATTAGTATGTTCTTTCATAATCGACATCCCCTTTATTCCCTCAGTTTTTCAATAAATTTTAAATTAATTATACAATGAAATTCCTCAATATGGGTGAAAAAATTGCGAAAAAAGTGTCTAATTTTCAACATTGTGATTATTTTCACTTCAAAAGAGTGATTTCGAGTGTGATTTCTAATATATTTTTCCATTTCATGCTGTTTGACGTTGTCCAAGGATAGCGGCAAACAGCTTTTTTTACTATAAATGATGGTTGAGTCTTAGGCAAGCAAGAAAGTAGTTTTGGAACAACTTTCATAGGCTGTACGGGGGCTGCACAGAAAGAATTTCAAGAAGTCCACGCACCTTTAGTTGCCGTAGTGTATTTGTTCAGTAGGGAGGGCGACTTAAGGTGATGACATTGGGCAGCGGCAATTTATCGCAATATGAGTTGAATCCACTTTCTTCTATTGAAAAAATCTGACGTCATTCTTCCGGATTTATTTAAAGCGTCCCGGATCATCGCACGTCGGTGTTTCGTTTTCGCCATCCTGATCTGGCAGCTCTGCCCACTGTCATCGCAATTGTTGTTCTTGGCATGTGTTTTATTTTCGGCGTCTTCTTGAGGTAGGTATAAATAGAGGCATCATGTCTGCCACGTCTCTTCTCATCGAATCTTTATAGAGTTGGCTTGTAAGGGGGGAATAACAGGGTTACGGTCAAGAACAATGGTTGAGGAGCGCCTTCGAAGGAAACCGGTTCGGGAACGAACAACGGATAGGGAAGCGTGTAGCAATGGAAGCCTATCAGAGCGACGAGCAACAAGTATCGTCTTTACAACCCAGCTGCCCGCCAAAAAGGTTTTGGAGGTATTTGTGATACGATCAAGGCATAATTAGAAAATGCCGCTCCATAGCGTCAACGCAAAGCCAACCTCGCTTAGGCTCAGCTTGATCATTAATAAAAAGACGATTATTTTTAAAATTAGGAATAATAGCATGGAAAGCTCTTCTATTTAACGGCTTCTTAGGTAATTAGTAATTGTTACCAACTAAAATCTTCTATTACTGCGCCGGAATCCTATGATTTAAGAATATAGAAAAGAGATTGAAGTAGGCAAGATGTCCCTGAAACCCCTCAGAATGTAAGCGCTTTGAAAATAACACAAAAAAATTTTATACTTTGTGAAAGATTTCACTATACAAGTCGCATTTGATGTGATATTATCGAGTTGTAGAGAAGAACAAACACAAATTGACAGGAGGACGAGGGAAATGGCAGTTAAGAATGAAGCAGCCGCCCAAGTGCAACAACCAACCGCTGAAGAATATATTCAGACTCTGGTGGATAAAGCAAAGAAAGCTCAAGAAGCATTCATGGCTCTCGATCAAGAACAAGTCGACAAAATCGTTCATGCAATGGCACTGGCCGGTTTGGACAAACACATGTACCTGGCAAAATTGGCTGTAGAAGAAACAGGCCGCGGTGTTTACGAAGACAAAATCACGAAGAACATTTTCGCTACAGAATATATCTGGCACGGAATCAAGTACGACAAAACAGTAGGCGTTATTGAAGACAATCCTTACGACAGCTACCAAAAGATTGCCGAACCGGTCGGCGTTGTTATGGGCATCACTCCGGTAACCAACCCAACATCCACTACGATGTTTAAAGCTTTGATTTCCATTAAGACACGTAACCCTATTATATTCGGTTTCCACCCATCTGCGCAAGCATGTAGTGCCGCAGCTGCAAAAATTTTGCATGACGCAGCAGTAAAAGCAGGCGCTCCGGAGAACTGCATCCAATGGATTGAGCAGCCAACCATGGACAAGACCAACGCATTGATGAACAACGATGGCGTGGCTCTGATCCTGGCTACAGGCGGATCCGCAATGGTTAAAGCGGCTTACAGCTGCGGCAAACCGGCTCTTGGCGTAGGCCCTGGTAACGTGCCTGCCTTCATTGAAAAGAGTGCAAATATCGACCAAGCTGTAAACGACATTATTCTTTCGAAAACATTCGACAACGGCATGATCTGCGCATCCGAGCAAGCCGTTATTATTGAAGAAGCCATCTTCGATCAAGTAAAGAAGAAAATGATTGCCAACGGCTGTTACTTCGTCAATAAAGATGAAGCTGCCAAGCTGACCAACGGCGCAATGAACGTGGAAAAATGCGCGGTTAATCCGGTAATCGTCGGCCAATCTGCTGTGAAGATTGCCGAAATGTGCGGTATCCAAGTTCCTGCCGGCACCAAGATTCTGGTAGCTGAACTCGAAGGTGTAGGCACTAAATACCCGCTGTCCGCTGAAAAGCTGAGCCCGGTTCTGGCCTGCTACAAAGTTAAAAACGCCGATCAAGGTATCGAACGCGCGGCACAAGTTGTTGAGTTTGGCGGTTTGGGCCACAGCTCGGCCATCCACTCCAACAACGAAGAAGTTATCATGAAGTTCTCGCACCGTCTGCAAACCGGACGTATTCTCGTCAACTCGCCTTCGACTCATGGCGCAATCGGCGACCTCTATAACACGAACATCCCTTCGCTGACTCTGGGCTGTGGATCTTACGGCCGGAACTCGGTATCCCAAAACGTTACTGCCATTAACATGATCAACGTGAAAAGGGTGAATCGTCGTATCGTGAATATGCAATGGTTTAAAGTACCGGATAAGATTTACTTCGAAAAGGGCGCAACTCAGTACCTGGCCAAAATGCCTGAAATCACACGTGTCGCAATCATTACTGACCCAATGATGGTTAAACTTGGCTACGTTGAAAGAGTAGAGCACTACCTGCGTCAACGCCAAACTCCTGTAGCGATCGAAGTGTTCTCGGAAGTTGAACCGGATCCGTCGACAACTACGGTGGAAAAAGGCACGGCTATGATGAACAGATTCCAGCCTGACTGCATCATCGCTCTGGGCGGCGGTTCCCCAATGGACGCTGCTAAGGGGATGTGGCTGTTCTACGAACATCCGGATGCTGACTTCGAAGGCTTGAAACAAAAATTCTTGGATATCCGTAAACGGGTTTACAAATTCCCGAAACTGGGTAATAAAGCTAAATTCGTTGCAATCCCGACAACTTCGGGTACGGGTTCGGAAGTAACCTCCTTCGCGGTTATTACCGACAAAACTTCTGGCAACAACACGAAATATCCGCTGGCCGATTATGAGCTTACTCCTGACGTAGCCATCATCGATCCGGAATTCGTATACAGCCTGCCGAAGACTGCCGTTGCCGATACAGGTATGGACGTACTGACGCATGCCATCGAAGCGTATGTATCCGTTATGGCGAGCGACTACTCCGACGGTCTGGCTATCAAAGCTATCCAACTGGTATTCCAATACCTGGAGAAATCCGCTCTGGAAGCCGACAAGCTTGCCCGCGAGAAAATGCACAACGCATCGACGCTGGCCGGTATGGCATTCGCCAACGCGTTCCTGGGCATCAACCACAGCTTGGCGCATAAATGGGGCGGTCAATACCACACGGCTCATGGACGCACCAATGCCATCCTGATGCCGCACGTTATTCGTTACAACGCGAAGAAACCTTCGAAGTTTGCTGCGTTCCCGAAATATTCCCACTTTGTGGCTGACGAGCGCTATGCCGAAATCGCCCGCATTCTGGGACTGCCGGCCCGCACTACGGAAGAAGGCGTCACCAGCCTGATCAACGCTATTCGCGATATGAACAAAAAGCTGGGTATCGAAGAATCGTTCCAACAACTGGGCTTCGATCCGAAGGACTTCGAATCCCGCGTAGACTACCTGGCAGACCGCGCATTCGAAGACCAATGTACAACTGCCAATCCGAAGCTGCCGCTGGTAAGTGAACTTGCCGACGTATACCGCAATGCTTTCTATGGCAGATTCGACAACTAATATCAAGTAATTTTAAGGTCATACTAAAGTTAAATATATATAGAAACTGAATATTGAATGTAGTAGAATCTGGGATTTGAATTAGAGTGACAAATATCACCAAAAAGTTGTTCGAAGGTGATATTTGTCACAGTTTTCTTTTGGAAAGTAAACTAAGATGTTTATATAAGGTCCCAGTTATAGAACATCAATTGTGAAATTTGGTACAAATAACAGCTTGGGATCACGAGACACGGGATTATCCTTCAAGCCCGCGATCTCTACAAATCATATAAATATATGGAGGGATTAGTATGTCGGTGATTGAAAAAGAAGTACAAGAAGTTAAGTCGGGATGGCGCGGATTTGTAAGTGGCAGATGGTCCAAGAAAGTCAATGTTAATGACTTTATCGACAAGAACATCAAACCCTATGAAGGCAACGAACAGTTCCTCGTAGGCCCTACCAGCAACACTAACGAACTGTGGAAAATCATTTCCCAACTGGGCAAGGAAGAAAGAGAAAGAGGCGGCGTTTGGGACATCGATCTTAACACAGTGTCCACAATCACGTCCCACAAACCTGGCTATATCGACAAAGAAAAGGAACAAATCGTCGGCGTTCAAACTGATGCGCCTTTCAGACGTTCCATTCAACCGTTCGGTGGCATCAAAATGATGATCGACGCTACCAAAGCTTATGGTTTTGAGCTTCCGAGCAACATTGTTGACATGTTTACGAATATCCGCAAAACGCATAACCAAGGCGTGTTTGATGCATATACAAATGATATGAGAGCCGTTCGTAAAGCCGGCATCATTACCGGTCTTCCTGATGCTTACGGCCGCGGCCGTATCATCGGCGACTATCGCCGTGTTGCTCTGTACGGTATTGATTTCCTGATCAAGGAAAAGAAACAAGAACAGCTTAGCCTTGAAGTGGATTCCATGAGCGAAAGCGTCATTCGTCTTCGTGAAGAGCTGTCGGAGCAAATCCGTGCCCTGAGCGAACTGAAAGAAATGGCTGCTGCGCACGGGCTGGATATTTCCAAACCTGCGAACAACGCTAAAGAAGCTTTCCAATGGGTTTACTTCGGATACCTGGCTGCGATCAAAGAACAAAATGGCGCCGCTATGTCCCTTGGCCGCGTTTCTTCCTTCTTGGATATTTACGTACAACGCGACGTTGAAGAAGGTACGCTGACTGAAGAACAAGCACAAGAGCTTGTTGACCATTTTGTTATGAAACTGCGTATCGTGAAATTCCTTCGTACTCCTGAGTACAACGACCTGTTCTCCGGTGACCCGACTTGGGTAACAGAATCCATCGGCGGTATGGCTGTTGACGGCAGAACCCGCGTTACGAAGAACAGCTTCCGTTTCCTGCACACCCTGTACAACCTGGGACCGGCTCCGGAACCGAACCTGACTGTTCTGTGGTCCGAGAAGCTTCCTGAAGGTTTCAAGAAATATTGTGCCAAAGTATCCATCGAGACAAGCTCGATCCAATACGAAAATGACGATCTGATGCGTCCGATTTATGGCGATGACTATGGTATTGCATGCTGCGTATCCGCAATGCGTATCGGTAAACAAATGCAATTCTTCGGCGCTCGCGCTAACCTGGCCAAAGCCCTGCTGTATGCTATCAACGGTGGTGTGGATGAAAAATCCGGCGCACAAGTAGGACCGGAATATCCACGCATCACTTCCGAAGTGCTGGATTACAACGAAGTAATCAAACGCTTTAAACCGATGATGGAATGGCTTGCCAAAACTTATGTCAACACTTTGAACGTTATCCATTACATGCACGATAAATACTCCTACGAACGTATTGAAATGGCGCTGCATGACCGCGACATTCTGCGCACGATGGCTTGCGGTATTGCCGGTCTGTCGGTTGCTGCCGACTCTCTGAGTGCAATCAAATATGCCAAAGTTAAACCGATCCGCAACGAAGAAGGAGTCGCAATAGACTTTGAAATCGAAGGCGAATTCCCTTGCTACGGCAACAACGACGACGCTGTTGACAGCATCGCAGTTGAACTGGTTGAATCCTTCATGAACATGATTCGCAAACATCAAACTTACCGTGATTCTCTGCCGACTCAATCGATTCTGACGATTACGTCGAACGTAGTATACGGCAAGAAAACTGGTACTACTCCTGATGGACGTAAGAAAGGCGAGCCGTTCGCACCTGGTGCTAACCCAATGCACGGACGCGACAAGAAGGGCGCTCTTGCTTCCCTGAGTTCTGTAGCTAAACTGCCTTATGAAGACAGCCTTGACGGTATCTCCAATACCTTCTCGATCGTACCTAAGGCACTCGGCAAAGACGAAGAAGGACGTAAAGCGAACCTGGTATCCATGATGGACGGATACTTCCACAGCAAAGGCCATCACCTGAACGTTAACGTATTTAACCGCGAGCAACTGATAGATGCTATGGATCATCCGGAAAACTATCCGCAGCTTACTATCCGTGTATCCGGTTATGCTGTTAACTTCATCAAGCTGACTCGTGAACAACAGCTCGATGTTATCAACCGTACTTTCCACGGTTCGATGTAATTCAGCCGTTAAACTAATTTAAATAAGCAGTAAATGGCAAGGTGATACCGCCCTTGAATTAAGGGCGGTAAAATCTTGTTCTGAGATTGTTAAAATTTTAAGTTTTTTTGGTTTGTAGCCAGTCGTGAAGAAAGGATGACCTTCTATGATTAAAGGCCGTATCCACTCTCTTGAAACCTTCGGAACCGTAGACGGGCCTGGTATCCGTTTCATCTTGTTTATGCAAGGCTGCCTGTTGAAATGCCAATATTGCCATAACCCGGATACGTGGGCATTAGACGAGGGAAGAGAAGTCACTGTGGAAGATATTCTCAAGGAAATCGAACCTTACCTGAATTATTACCGTTCCTCCGGCGGCGGGTTGACCGTTTCCGGCGGAGAGCCGACGCTTCAGGCGAAATTCGTGGAGCAACTGTTCACTGAGGTAAAGAAGCGTTGGGGATTGCACACGACTCTGGATACCAACGGATATAACGAGGGCGACAAGATTACAGACCTTCTGAATGTAACGGATCTTGTGCTTCTGGATCTTAAGCATATCGATGACGAGGCTCACATCAAACTGACCGGCAAATCCAATGAACGGACCCTGAAGCTGGCTCGCTGGCTGTCTGATCATGGACGCAAGATGTGGATCCGCCATGTCTACGTACCCGGCATTCATAACAAAGAAGAAGACCTCATCAATTTAGGGCGTTTTATCGGAACTCTAAACGGGGTAGAGAAGTTCGAGATTTTGCCATATCATCAAATGGGCGTGTACAAGTGGGAAATGCTTGGCAAGGCTTACGAGTTGGATGGCGTGCCTACTCCCCAGGATGAAGAAGTACAGCGGGCTTACCGGCTTATTGAAGAAGGCCGCAAGCAGACGACCCCGGTATAAATACGACTTCGAATACAGATCGGAATTCTTGACGGGGATCCGATTTTGAATAACGATGAGAGTCCCTCATCGGAGAAACCAGCATCGAAAAAGGCTGTTCCCTTCCCGAAGTTGTTCGGATGAGGGGAACAGCCTTTTTAATAGATTTCCGGGCGAATGAGAGCAAGCAATTATTTGTTTTTTTGATTTCTTGCTTCGTCTTTTACTTCTTCCCGATAACCGCGAATGCTGTCCAGCCGTCGTTCGTTCTTGTCATCAAGCTGATTTTTTTCGGTGGAGGAAATCTCGTCGCTTTGATATCGCCTCCCGTAATAATGAAAAGCGCCGAACTTTGGACGACACTTTGCCCTTAATATTCCCTTCTAAATCTCTCCTTAAAAAGGGGGATTTAAGTGTTTTACAAATTTTCTCTATTTTTCTGAAACTTTTTGCCGGTGCTTGCGTCTAATAGTATGTTTTGTTTTGGGGAAGCCATGATAAGAGCGCAGGCCGCCTTGAGGCGGCTGTGTTTTTGTCGAAAATATAAGAGAGAGGCGGAGGGCAAGCCGTTCAGGATCTTATATTTACAAAAAGGGAGCAGAAGGAGTCATACTAATGAATGTAAGAAAACTGGCTTTAATTGCTGTACTGACGATGGCGCAGGCCGCTTCGGCGGTTCCGGCATTCGCCGAATCCGCTGCACAGTTACCGGCAGGGACAGCAACCAAATCCGCAGTCATGAATGCTGTATCTACTGCATCGCCGGCGGCAACCGCTACAGCTACGGCGATAACCGGAACAGTGTCGCCAGCCCCGATAGTGTCGCCGGCGGCTTCATCTACGCCATCCTCGACCGTGGAGGCGTCGCCGACGGCAGAACAACCTAGCGCAACTCCGGGGCCGTCAGCCTCCGCTGTGCCGTCCGCAACGCCGCAGCCGAATTTTGCACCGGCAGCGAAGACTCCGGCCGGCGTCGCAGGGGCCGGCCAGCTTGTACTAATGATGAACAGCAACAAGATGTATATGAATGGAACTCTATATTTGGCGGGCCAGCCTATGGCCGTCAAGAATGGCGTATCTAATGTGGCGATTCGCGCCATGGTGGAGCGCGTTGGCCTGAAGCTGACCTACAACGGAGCAACGAAAGAAACGATCATCATGAAGGACGGCAACGAACTTCGTTTCAAGACGAACAGCAAAATTTATACAGTAAACGGTAAAGCTACGACGATGAAAGGTCCGGCCTACCAGTATAAAAATACTTTTATGGTGCCGCTGACTTCGATTACGCAGGCGCTTGGCATTCCTTATACGGTGGATAATGTGCAGAAACGCGTCATCTTGACTCTGCAGACAAAGCCCAAGGCATCCTTCACGGTGCAGCCGTCCGAAATTTTTGCAGGAGAAACGACGGTCAATTATGTGACCAGCAGCTCGGCGTCGAACGGCGCAACAATTGTTAACGAGCGCTGGGAAGGACGGCAGGACGTTTTTGCACAGCCCGGCTTTTATACGGTCAGTTATTCGGTTATGGACTCTAACAGCCAATGGAGCGATCCCTACTCGGTAACCATCAACGTTCTTAAACCGAACCAGCCGCCGGTAGCGCAGTTTACGACTAATAAAGACGAATACAAGATGGGCGAGCCGATTACCATCACGAATATTAGTTCCGACCCGGACGGCGATCAGCTAACGGAATCATGGTCCAATCGGGCGCAGGCCTTTTTTAACCCGGGCCCTGTCTCCATCCAGCTGACGGTCACCGATACCCACGGCCTCAGCAGCACTTTCGAGAAGGTGATCAACATTACTAACGAAGTGCTGTACAGCCAGGAAGACTTCAACAAGCTTTTCGTTCCGCTCGGCGATATTTATACGATCAACGGAAGCGAGATACCAAGCTGGAACAAGGTCTCTTATACAAGCAGTTCGGAACCTATAACGCTGATTCGCAGCAATAGCCCCGAAACGGTGTATTCGGAAGGCATTGTATATCAGGAGACGGCGATGGGCAGCACCCGGATTATGGTTCACCACAAGAACTCGATGTCCACAAACATGAAGATGTATGTGATTGCGACAAACGATAATATTTATCCGGCAACCATTACGACCCAACAGTCGGGTTTTGGCGGTCCGCTTGATATACCGACAGCTACAGGCAAAAAGTCGATTGAAACCTACCTGCAATCCATATCTTTGGGCAGTGCTTACGACAATGTTACGCTGCAGCCCGGCGAAAGCAAACCGGTTCTGACCACAATCAACAATGTTACGATGAAGCCTGGACAAATTATTTCGCTGATGTCCGATGTATTCAGTGATTATCCGGTAAAATATTCGATTGTCATGATCGACGCGACCAAGGACCCGCTGCTGACGCTGCCAACCCTTAACTACCTGGAACGCGACGGCGTGCATAACCGAGGAACGTATCCGAATGCGAACCGTATCATTACGGTCACCGATCCGGTAGGAACGACGCCTTCTAGGCTGGTACTCGGAGATAACAACACCGACAAGAACCTGTCGGGCACGGACGCGCTTTCGGGCACGGAAGCATCCAACTCGGGCAACTTCGGCGTTGTTTACAAAATTACGCTTACCCGGGTCGCCCCAAACACATTGATCACGCTCAATCCGCGGGGCGGGAAATACCAGGGACCGCTGCTGGTCAACGGCAATATCATCGAAGCTCCGAATTCGGGCGCTGTTGATGCGCCGCACCAGAACAGCGTGCTGTACCGAACCGGAAATCTGGAGCAGACGGTAGAAATTGTATTTACCCCGGCCTCCGGAAGCAATTTGCCGATTAATCTGCTGTTCATGCCGCTTCCGCCTCAGAAGGCACAATAACTTAAACGGCTTCATATTTATTAAAATTTTCCCGGCAAAGCGCTTGTTCAAGCGTTTCGCCGGGATTTTATTTTCCGGAAACTTGAACTAGGATGGTATGCTGACCTTCATTGACGGCGTCATATTTTTGGGGCATTATTAAAGGATGGGTTACAACCTTGATCCTCTATGTTATGGGAGATGAGCTTATGCTGTCGACAGAAGAGATATTGGAAGCCATGTCGGAGCAGGGACTGCGAATCACCGACCAGCGCAAGACGCTTGCCAAATTGTTCGGCGAGAATACGGGATATTTGTCCGCCAAGGATGTATATAAACATATGGAACGCAAGTACAGCGGGCTCAGCTTCGATACGGTCTACCGCAACTTGCGGGTAATGGAAGAGCTGGGGGTGCTGGAGCAGATCGTTTTTGAGGACGGTATAAAATTCAAGGCGAGCTGCAGCCAGGACCACCACCACCATCATATGATTTGTCTGCAGTGCCAGAAGACGTACCCCATTTCTTTCTGCCCGATGAATATGACGGATGCGCCCGATCAATTTCGGGTGGTGAAGCATAAATTCGAAGTATTCGGGTACTGTAGGGAATGTGAGGAAGCCGGCGCGGAGGACAAAGCGGCTCGCGGAGAAGAGGCGAAATAAGTATGGGAATCGGACGAAGAACGGTACAGGCGCCTATCAAGATTTACCGCAATTTTATTTCACCGCTGAAGCCCGCTACCTGCCGGTTCTATCCAACCTGTTCTGCGTATGCGCTCGAAGCAGTGGAAGTGCATGGACCTCTTAAAGGCGCTTGGCTTGCCGCCAAGCGAATCGCCCGCTGCCATCCCTTTCATCCGGGCGGGCTGGACCCGGTGCCTCCGGCGAAGAACAAGATCACCGGCAAGAAAGCGGCAGGCTCTACTTGACATGGGAGCGCTATTTTGGTTATATTTTCAATAATAATGTATTTCCGACGAATGGATGAGTACATCGGGACGCCAGTACAGAGAGCCGGGGCAGGTGCAAGCCGGTCTGGAAGGTCAGGATGGAATATGGTCCGGGAGGAACCGCCCACGAGCGATATGAGGCTGCATTCGGCCTCTGCGTAAGCCGGCGGCGTGACCCAGCGTTAATGGGCAGTTCCCGCAGCGGGAACTGGATAAGCTCGCGCTCCGTGAGGGGCCGGGGAATTTTGGGTGGTATCGCGTGAGTCAACTCTCGCCCCATATGGGGGCGGGAGTTTTTTTGCGAGCACAGAAACGTTTCGCTCTCCACAGTTTCATGTAGAAGAATGCACGGCTTCGGCAGAAGCGGCCCCGCCGGTCTGCCGGCTGTGCGGTGTCAGCAAAAAGAAAGGATGACGGAAATGAGTCAGAAGAACACTTTTTATTTAACAACGCCAATCTATTACCCTAGCGACAAGCTTCATATCGGTCACGCATATTCGACGGTCGCCGGTGATGCGATGGCCCGCTACAAGCGGCTTCGCGGGTATGAGGTCCGCTATTTGACGGGTACGGACGAGCATGGCCAGAAGATCGAGCGCAAGGCTGAGGAAGCGGGAAAAAGCCCGCAGCAGTTCGTGGACGACATCGTCGTCGGCATCAAGGATTTATGGCGCAAGCTTGACATCTCCAATGACGACTTCATCCGCACGACGGAAGAGCGCCACACCAAGGTCGTTCAAGATATCTTCGATCGTCTGCTTCAGCAGGGGGATATATACAAAGGCGAGTATGAAGGCTGGTACAGTATTTCGGACGAAACCTACTATACGGAGACGCAGCTGGTGGATATCGTCCGGGATGCAGACGGCAATATTATCGGCGGGAAAAGCCCGGACAGCGGCCATCCCGTTGAACTGGTGAAGGAAGAGAGCTATTTCTTTAAAATGAGCAAATACGCGGACCGGCTGCTGCAGTATTACGAGGAGAATCCGGAGTTTATCCAGCCGGAATCCCGCAAGAATGAAATGATAAACAACTTCATCAAGCCGGGCCTTGAAGATCTGGCGGTATCCCGCACTACGTTTGATTGGGGCGTTAAGGTCAAAGGCGATGAAAAGCATGTAGTGTACGTATGGATCGACGCGCTGACCAACTATATTACCGCTCTCGGCTACGGCTCCGAGGACCGCAGTCTGTATGATAAGTTCTGGCCCGCCGATGTTCATCTCATGAGCAAGGAGATCGTAAGATTTCACACGATTTACTGGCCGATTATTCTGATGGCGCTGGGCGAGCCGCTGCCGAAGAAGGTGTTCGCGCATGGCTGGCTGCTGATGAAGGAAGGCAAAATGTCCAAGTCTAAAGGCAATGTTGTGGACCCGGTTACCTTGATCGACCGTTACGGCCTTGATGCTCTCCGCTATTATCTGCTGCGCGAGGTTCCTTTCGGCTCGGACGGCACGTTCACTCCCGAAAGCTTCGTGGACCGGATCAACTACGACTTGGCCAACGACCTCGGGAACCTGCTGAACCGTACCGTTGCGATGATCGACAAATATTTCGGGGGCGAGCTTCCGGCCTATGAAGGCCAAGTAACGCCGTTTGACGGCGAACTGGAAGCGGCGGTTGCGCTGACTTACTCCAAAGTGGAAGAAGCGATGGAGAAAATGGAATTCTCGGTTGCGCTGGCCTCAATCGGAGCGCTGGTCAGCCGGACGAACAAATACATCGACGAGACGCAGCCGTGGGTCCTGGCTAAGGACGAGAACAGAACCCGCGAGCTGGCTTCCGTGATGAGGCATCTGGCCGAGGGGCTGCGGACGGCTTCGGTTCTGCTTCAGCCGTTCTTGACCCAGACTCCAGCGAAAATCTGGGAGCAGCTTGGCATAGCAAAGGGTGAACTGACCACCTGGGACAGCGGCAAGACATTCGGCCTGATCCCGGCCGGAACGAAGCTTGTGAAGGGAGCGCCGATCTTCCCGCGGCTGGATGTGGAGCAGGAGGTCACCTACATCGCATCCGTGATGGGCGGCGGCAAAAAGGCGGCTGAGGCAGGGACGGAAACGCCTGCCGAAGCCGGTGCCGAAACCGCTGGCGCGCAACCGGCAACGGCTGCGGCCGCCGAGCCCGAAGAAGAGCATAAAGAGGAAATCGGCATCGACGATTTCGCCAAATCCGAGCTGCGTGTCGCGCAGGTGCTTGCGGCCGAGCCGGTCAAAAAGGCCGACAAGCTGCTGAAGCTGCAGCTTGATCTTGGCTACGAGCAGCGCCAGGTTGTCTCCGGCATCGCCAAATTCTATACACCGGAGGAGCTTGTCGGACGCAAGGTGATCTGTATTGTGAACCTGAAGCCGGTGAAGCTGCGCGGCGAGCTGTCGCAGGGAATGATTTTGGCGGCTTCCAAAGGCGATCAGCTTACGATTGCGACGGTTCCCGATTCAATGCCGAACGGCGCCATTGTCAAGTAGATTTGAGGAAGTAGAGCGAACGGTTAAGAGTTTCATATTGAAAGCGGCTTGGTCATTGGACCGGGCTGCTTTTTTCTTTGAAGAGATGGGAAAAAGGTTTATATTCAGCGATTACTGCCAGAATGAATATTAGGCGATTGACTTATCGTAATGATTACGACTATAATGCTAATAGTAAAGTTTACGATCAGGGGGAGAACGCTACAAAATGTTAAGAAAAAGAATCAAAGGATTTGCGCTTCCGCTTATGCTGCTTGTTGTATTGCTGTCCGGCTGCGGCCCGAAGAGCAGCGGTACTATCGTCGAGGGTAAGGTGAATGTGGTTACCACATTTTACCCCATCTATGAATTTGCGCAGGAAATTGGCGGGGAAGACGTCAATGCTATTAATTTGCTGCCGGTTGGCGTGGAGCCGCATGATTGGACGCCGCGAAGTCAAGACATTGTGAACACCTCAAAAGCGCAGCTTTTTCTCTATAATGGTGCGGGGCTGGAAGGCTGGGTGCCGAATTTTCTGAAGGGCCTCGAAAGCGACAGTGAGGTGCAGGCGGTCGAAGTCAGCAAAGGCATCGATTATATTATGACAAATGAAGAGGATCATGATCACGGCGGGGAAAACGGAGAGGGGGCGTCCGGCGATTCACTCCATACCGATCCGCATACCTGGGTGAGTCCGAAATCGGCTCTGACTATGGCTGAAAATATTAAAAACAGTCTGGTACAGATCGATCCGGCGCATAAGGATGGCTACGAGGAGCGTTACGGCAAAGTGGCGGAACGTCTTAAGGCGCTGGACGCCAAGTTCGAAAGTGAGCTGGCGAAGGTTCCGAATAAAGAAATTGTTGTGTCCCATCAAGCGTTTGCGTATCTGTGCCGCGACTACGGACTTACCCAGCATGCAATTATGGGATTATCCCCGGACGCCGAGCCGCGTGGGCAGGATTTGGTGAAACTGGCGGAATTGGTGAAAAAAGACGGCATCCGTTATATTTTTTTCGAAGAGCTGGTTTCGGATAAACTGGCCAAGACGCTGGCCTCCGAGGCGGGCGTGTCTACGATGGTGCTTAATCCGGTGGAGGGACTCACGGAACAGCAGCAAAAAAACAATGATAATTATTTCACTCTAATGGAGAAAAATTTGCAAAATTTGATTCTGGCTTTAAAATAAGATAGAAAGCTAACGTGAAAGGGTGGATTGTCATGCAACCGGTATCCCTGGACTGCCACCAGCATATGATCAATATACAAAATCTCTCGTTCTCCTACGGGGAACAGAAGGTCATTTCCGATTTGAATTTTACCGTGAGAGAACGCGATTTTGTCGGTATTATCGGCTCGAACGGAGCCGGCAAGACGACGCTGCTTAAAATGATCGTCGGCCTGCTTCCGGCATCCAAAGGAGAAATCCGTCTGTTCGGACAACCGGTCCGGAAGTTTAAGGATTGGGAACGAATCGGTTATGTGCCGCAAAAAAATGCGTTTAACCCGCTGTTTCCCGCCACGGTGCGCGAAGTGGTCATGTCCGGACTTTATAATAATAAAAATGTGTTCCGCCGCATCTCCCGCGCCCAGCAGTGCAAGTGTGATGACGCGCTTGAGGTGATGCGCATCGAAGGCATTCAGGACAAAAGGGTCGGCATGTTATCCGGCGGTCAGCAGCAGCGCGTCTTTCTGGCGCGGGCACTGATTAACCATCCGGACCTGCTCATTCTGGACGAACCTACAGTAGGCATCGACATCGAGACGCAGGCTGCATTCTTCGAGCTGATTACGCATATGCATGCCCATCATCATATGACATTCCTGATGGTATCGCATGATATCGATATGATCCAAAACTATCTCGGCCAGGAGCCGGTACAGCGAAACGGCAAAATTAACTTTTACTCCCGCCATTCGCACGAGCTTCAGAACTGCGCCGCCGAAGACCTGCAGCATACGCTCACATAATAAGGATCAGCCATTGTACAACATTAGATGATCAAGCCTTTGATCTATCTAGGTGCGTCAGTAAGTTAAGCGTGTCCCGCCTTTTGGGACGTAAGCGATCATGAGTCAAACAGACCCGGGGAGCGCCCCTCTGCACACCTTCGCCATTTGCGGGTGTCCAGAGGGCGGCTGCCCTTGGGGCCCTCCCGCTGGGAGGGTTTGGGAGGGGAAACTTCACTTTGGAAATTCTGTTCAGCGATTTTTTTCAGCGGGCGCTTGCGGGCGGTCTGCTGATTGGAATTACGGCGCCGCTTATGGGCGTTTTTCTTGTGCTCAGACGGCTGTCAATGATTGGAGACACGCTGGCCCATGTAACGATCGCCGGTGTGGCGCTCGGATTTTTGGCCGGCTTTTATCCGCTGGGAGCGGGACTGATCTTTGCCGTCGCGGCTTCCTTCGCAATCGAGAAGCTGCGCAAAGCCTACAAGAGCTATGCAGAGCTGTCGATCGCCGTGATTATGTCGGGCGGCGTGGCGTTGGCTTCTTTATTTTTTACCTTGGGAAAAGGGTATAACGCCGATGTGATAAGCTACCTGTTCGGCAGCATTTATACGCTCGACAATACCGATCTCCTGGTTGTCGGCATCGTGACCGTTGCGGTCATAACCGTGGTGACGCTGTTCTTTAAGGAGTTCTTTCTGCTCAGTTTTGAGGAAGATGCCGCCAACGTCAGCGGATTGCCCGTGAAGATGCTCAATATGCTGATTACGGTTCTAACGGCTCTGGTCATCAGTACGGCAATTAAAATCGTCGGCTCGCTGCTTGTGTCGGCGCTCCTGACGATCCCGGTGGCCATCAGCCTGCTGCTTTCACGCAGCTTTAGGATATCCGTCATTTTGTCCGTCGTTATTGCCGAAATTGCCGTTGTAAGCGGGCTGGTCATCGCTGGGATCTGGAATCTGGCGCCGGGTGCGACGATCGTGCTGCTGCTAATCGCCTTACTCGTGCTGACGCTTATTGGCAAAAAAGGAATACGGGTATAGTTTAGGCCGGAAGAAGAAAGTGCAGCAGCAAAAACCGGAAGCCCGAAGGCTACCGGCAAAGTGACTGAAGGAGAGATGCCGCTATGTCCAACATTAACGCGGGAATCGCTTTGGCCGCCGGTCTGGCTTCATTCATTTCCCCCTGCTGTCTGCCGCTGTATCCTTCCTATTTATCTTACATAACCGGACTGTCGGTACGGCAGCTGAGAACGGGAGATCAGCGAAGGGAAGCACGGTTTCGGACGTTAAGCCATACGCTGGCTTTTGTTCTCGGATTTTCCGCCGTCTTTTATACGCTTGGCTTCGGAGCCGGAGTATTTGGGCAGTTCTTCATCGGACAGCGCGAGCTGATCCGGCAGTTGTCTGCCATCCTGATTATTGTGATGGGACTGTTTCTGCTCGGTATTTTCCAGCCCCGTTTCCTGATGCGCGAGCGCAAGATGGAGCTCAGCCGCAGACCCGCGGGCTATGTCGGCTCTTTCATTTTCGGCATCGGCTTCTCGGCAGGCTGGTCGCCCTGCATCGGTCCGATCCTGACGGCGATTATCGCCCTGTCGGCGAGCGAGCCGGGAACCTGGCTGAAGCTGATCACGGCCTACAGCATCGGGTTCGCGCTTCCTTTTTTTCTGTTGGCATTCTTTGTCGGGGGTGCCCGGCGGCTGCTGAAATATTCAGGTCCATTGATGAAGATCGGTGGGGCGCTTATGGTGTTTATGGGCGTCCTGCTGTTCACGGACCAGATGTTCCGGATTACCATTTGGCTTCAGAGCGTAACCCCAAACTGGCTTAAATTCTAAGAAGATATATGAAAAAAAGTCAGGTGAAGTAATCGATTCTGCCTGCCGGAAAATGCTCGAAAATGCGCTCTGTGATAAATTCCCGCAGGGCGTTTTGCTGCTCGCCCTGATAGACGTATTTATTTTGTCCCCAGCGGCCCCACTTCTTTTTGCGTTTCTCGATATCCATCTCAAGCTTGGTCTTCGGGTAGCGCTTCTCAATGACCGCTTTGGCTGTCTTGGTGAAACGGTGCTGGATCAATTCGAAGGTCAGGTCTTTGCCAGCCTCGGGCGGTAGCGCCTGTGCAAGCTTGGCCAGCAGCTCGGCATAGCCTTCCTGCCAGCCGTCATACCAGATGATCGGCGCAATGATGAATCCCAGCGGATAACCGGCGCGGGCCACTTGTCTGGCAGCCTCGATCCGTTCTTCAAAACGCGAGGTATTCGGTTCGAAATTGCGGATGACATAGCCTGCGTTGACGCTGAACCGGATGCGGGTATGATCGTTATGCGCAAGTTCCAGCAGCGGTTCGACATGCTGGTATTTGGTCACAAACCGCAGCCTGCCGAGCGGCTCTTCGGCCATGAACGAAATGAGTTCCGAAAGCGATCCGGTGATATGCTCAATCCCAAGCGGGTCCGAGGTACAGGCCGCCTCAAAGGTCGTGATTTCGGGCGCCCGCTCCTCGATATAGCGTTTGGCTGCGGCAATGATGTCTCCGGTGTTGACATAGACGCGAATATAGGGCTTTGCTCCAAGCGTCGTTTGCAAATAACAATAATGGCAGTGGCCCATACAGCCGGTGGCGATGGGAATGGCGTATTCCGCTGAAGGCTTGGATTGGTCGAACTCCAGGGTCTTGCGGACGCCGACGACAAGTGTCCGTTTGGCGATTTTGTACTGCTCCATTTCACCCTCTCCGGGCAGATTGGTTATCCGGTTATGGGAAGTGGTCATACGATAAGGAATGCCGCGTTCCCGCACCCACTCCATAATGCGCTCGCCCTTCGGGTAAGAGAGCGCGTCAGGCTCAAAATATACCAGTTCCGGAATAAACAGCCCCGTCGGTTTCCTTGGCGTTCTGGAAATCGGACGCTCAGGCGTCAGCACAGTCATGGACTCACACTCCTTTGCAAAAAGGGATAGACTTATTTTGCCGAATGGCAGCTTAATGAACCCTGGCAATGTATGCATCGTGGACGAAGGCCCCTTTGCGCTTTCGACTTGCCAAGCCCGGGGAAATACATGTATCATTGTTAGAGCAAGGTTTGGCCTTTTGCGCCATGGTTACTATAGAAAAGAGGTAATTGCATGCCAACTCCCAGCATGGAGGATTATTTGGAGCGCATATACAAGCTGATTGATGAAAAAGGATATGCGCGGGTTTCGGATATTGCCGAGGGGCTGGAAGTGCATCCCTCATCCGTTACCAAGATGATCCAAAAACTGGATAAGGACGAATATCTCATCTATGAGAAATATCGTGGGCTCGTCCTGACCACCAAAGGAAAAAAAGTAGGCAAACGCCTAGTGGACCGCCACAAGCTGCTGGAAGAATTTCTAGCGATAATTGGCGTCCAGGAGCAGAATATTTACAGGGATGTCGAGGGAATCGAGCATCATCTGAGCTGGGACTCCATTACATGCATCGAGTCGCTTGTGGAATTTTTCCGCCGTGACCCAAGCAGAATACAGGCGCTTAATGAGATTCACCAGGAACTTTACAGCGATTCTTAAGCAAGAAGAAACGGCTGAGCCGTTCTTATAGAGCGGTAACCGCTTCCTTGTGAAAATTATATTTCAAGAGACCGGAAACGGAGACTGACCCGATTGGGCGGTACGCCGTTTCTTTTATTTTTGCGCAACCTTTTCCAATTTTTCTCGTCCAAACTTGTAGCATAATACAGGATTGCAATTTTGGGGGAGGAATTATGAAACTGAAGAAATGGTTCATCGGGATGATGCTGATGCTGCTCTGCGTTCCGCTGCTGTCTTCCGGCGCCGTTCGCGCGGCTTCGGCCGTCATCACACTGGAGCTTGACGGAATGACGCTTGCCAGCGACGTGCCGCCTTATATTACGGCCAAGTATGTCACCATGGTTCCGCTGGGGGTTATCAGCAAGGGTCTTGGCGCGCAGGTGCAGTGGAATCAGAGCACCAGAACCGTCACGATCACCAAAGACGACAATGAGCTAATGCTCACCAGCGGCAAAAAAACGGCTGCGGTCAACGGCTCTTCCGTTTCCCTGGACAACTCGGTCGAGATCCGGCAGGGACGGATTATGGTGCCGATCCGGTTCGTAGCGGAGCAGCTCGGGCTCCAGGTCGTCTGGAATCACGCCGCGAAGCAGATTTCGCTGTATACGGGAGCGGAGCCTCCCCAGGTTAGAGATCCGGTGGAGCCGACCATACCGACCGTGCCGACTCCGACGGTTCCCAGTATACCGGCGCCGACCGTGCCGACGGTTCCGACCATTCCCGGTGCCGGCAGCAAGGCGATGAAAGGGGTATGGATTTCCACCGTTTTCAATCTGGACTGGCCTTCGTCGTCTTCAATCGGGAAGATCGATCAGCAGAAAAAAGAGATGGGCAGCCTACTCGACAAGCTGAAGGCGGTCGGCTTCAACGCCGTATTCGTACAGGTGCGTCCCAGCGGCGACAGCCTGTACCCGTCTTCGATCGTTCCCTGGTCGAAGGTGCTGACAGGCACTCAGGGCAAGGACCCGGGCTATGATCCGCTCCAGTTTATGGTCGCAGCAGCGCATGACCGCGGAATGCAGTTCCATGCCTGGTTCAATCCGTTTCGTGCGACGACGGACGCCGGGACGGCCTCGCTTGCCGTCAATCATGTCGCCAAGCTGCATCCCGAGTGGATCGTCAAGGCGGGCGATAAGCTGTATATCAACCCGGGAATTCCGGAGGCCCGCCAGAGCATCATCGATACAGTGCTTGAAGTCGTGAAAGGCTACGACATCGACGGCGTTCATCTGGACGATTATTTCTACCCGTCTTCCACTTTTGATGACGACAGCGCATTTAGGGCCTATAACGCCAAGGCCATCGTCAGCAAAGCCGACTGGCGGCGGGATAACATCAACAACTTCGTTCGCGAGCTGGGGACTCAGATTCACGCGATTAAGCCCGCGGTTTCGTACGGCATCAGCCCGTTCGGCGTCTGGCGCAATATCGATAAAGACAGCACCGGCTCGGATACTTCGGCAAGCGTGTCCGCGTACGACGATATGTACGCCGATGTGCGGACCTGGATTCGGCAGGGCTGGGTCGACTATGTCGCGCCGCAAATCTATTGGAGCCTGTCCTTTGAGAAGGCGAGATACGATAAGCTGGTGGACTGGTGGGTGAATGAGGTCAGGAATACGGGCGTGAAGCTGTATATCGGCCAAGCGGCCTACAAGGTGGGCGCGGCGGACCAAAGCGCCGAATGGCAGAGCGGCGAACAGATTATCAACCAGTTGAAATACAACGAGAAATACGACAGTGTGCAGGGCAGTATTATGTTCCGGGCAAACGACATTGTGGTCCGGAATCCGGCGGGCCTGAGCAGTCTGCTGACGTTTTATTTTAAATCCTGACTCTATAAGGCATTAAATATCCCCCGTGCTCATAGATAAGCAGTATAAGTCTATGGGAACGGGGGATTACCGTTTATGGAGATCAATGCGGTGTTTGAAGGGGGCGGCGTAAAAGGCATTTCGCTTGCTGGAGCGGTGCAGGCGTCAGAGGAGGCGGGCGTTACATTTGGAAGGGTGGCAGGGACCTCCTCGGGCTCCATTGTCGCCTCGATGATCGCAGCCGGATACAGCGGGGAAGAAATGAGCAGAATTATTCAGGGCACCTCGTTCCGATCTTTTTTGAAACGGTCTCCCGTCTTCAACACAAAGCTGATAGGTCCGGCCCTGCGGGTCATGCTGAAAAAGGGGCTTTACTCGGGAGAGGCGCTGGAATCATGGATACGCGGCATTTTACAGCAGAAGGGAATTGTTTCTTTTCGTGATCTTCCTCCGGGTAAGCTGTCGATCATCGCTTCCGACATTACAGATGGCCGGCTTGTTGTTCTGCCTGAGGGACTTGAGGAGTATGGGATCAACCCCGATTATTTTGAGGTGGCCAAGGCGGTGCGCATGAGCTGCAGCATCCCGTACTTCTTCGATCCCGTGATGCTGCGCAGAAATGGGAAAGCGGCGGCGGGAAAGTCTTTTACCGAACAGTTCGTGTACATGGTGGACGGGGGATTGTTGAGCAACTTCCCGATGTGGCTGTTTGAGGGAAAAGAGACGGGACAGCTGGGAGCGGTAAAAGTTCCGGTAGTCGGCTATCAGATGGTAGGACGCACGGCACCGCAGGCTCACCGGATCACCGGACCGTTTAGCATGCTTCAGGCGCTTGTCGGAACGATGCTGTCGGCACATGACGAGCGCTATATCGAGCAGGAGAAGGTTGTCCGCACCGTCAAAATTCCGACACTCGGCATCGGTACAGTCCAATTCGAGCTGACCCCTGAACAGAGCATCGCGTTGTACGATTCCGGATACCGGGCGGGGAAGGAATTTTTTCAGAAATGGCGTCCGGACCGGCTGGATAAGCTGCCTAATATAAATAAAAAAGCGTCTTCGCACTCCTAAGAGGAATGCGGAGACGCCGAACATTGTACTTCCATCAGTGATATTTGGGCAGCTGTTCTTCTTCATTTTTTCCTTTGCTGCCTTCAATGACCCGAAAAGGATAGGTTTTGCGTTTGCCGGCCGGCGGCTGGCTCTTTCTCATGCCCGCAACCTTCGCCAATGTCTTCTGGGAAGGCTTCACCTTGATTTTGGACCGGCTGCCGCTTCCGGCAAACCGGCGGGGAGGAAATTTGTAGAGCAGATACAAGACCAGAAACAGAACAACGGGAATGATAAAGCCTCTTAGCGAACTGAGGCCAAATCTTGCCAAACCCGATGCGAGACCGAAAACCGCTAGCACTACCGCGCTCCAAAAAATCAAAGCATGCCTTTTCATAGGCCACTCATCCTTTCGCAGGGTCCAATATGCCTCCGGTTACACTTGATTGTTGATATCCTTTCGCTTCGATGGCCGCATCCAATTCGCGCATGCGGTTAAAGGAAGCGATCGATACTTCCACCTGATCGTCCTTTGGTTCTTTCGTTGTGAGCAGCTGCAACCACAGTCCGGGATAGCCCAGATAGCGCAGAACGGGAAGTTCGCGTACGGCGTTGGTGCCTTTCAGCACTTCAAAGGACACGCCGATAACGACCGGCAGCAGAATAAGACGCTGAACAATCCGCTGCACCAGGGTATCCCAAGGCACAAGGGAGTAAATGATGACGCCGAGCACAATCGTCAGCATCATGAAGCTGCTTCCGCAACGGTAATGCAGGCGGCTGTGCTTCTGCACGTTCTCGACCGTCAATTCGTCGCCGGCTTCGAATGCGCTGATGACCTTATGCTCCGCGCCGTGGTACTGAAACAATCTTTTGACCACAGGGGTCTGGGAAATGGCCCAAAGGTAGACCAGCAGCAGCACGAGCTTGATAGCTCCTTCAATGAGGTTGTGCAGAATATAGTTGTCAAATGCATTGCGGAACAAAAAATCTTCGACAAATACGGGAACGAGGGTGAAAATAACTTTCCCGAAAATGAAAGACAGAATACCCATGACCGCTACGCCCAAAATCATGCCGAGGCTCCAGCCTTCTTCTTTACCTTTCTGTTTCTTCTGCTTGGCGAGTTCTTCCGGCTCACTTTCGTCTTCCGCATAAGCCTCGGCGGAATAATTCAAATGCTTGGAACCCTTAGCGCTGGCATCTATAATACTGACAAGGCCCCGGAGCAGCGGAATCTTGCGCAGTTTCATAACCCAGTTCTTCTCGCTTCTCGGCACCTCCAAAAAAGTAATCTCCTGATTCTTCCGCCGTACGGCTGTCACATTGACATGCTTGCCGCCGAACATAACGCCTTCGATGACGGCCTGACCGCCGTAGCTCGGAGTTTCCTGGGACAACCAATTCACCTTCCCATAAAAAGTAGTATGTTGCTCTCTATATTCTTCATTGTAACTAATTTTTGTTTACATTTCTACTTGGATCGATCTTTCCTGAGCATACTAGGCTATATGCAGGATCATCGGCCGATGACGAGGCCTATTCTTATAATAGAAAGCGGGGGAGTACGGCAGTATGGGCAATACGGTGAGTCAACGGCGGCCAAAGACAAATCCGCTGTTTTTTGCGATTGAGACGGGTTTTTTTGCGGGCCTGATCTGGGGCGTAGTGCAGTGGATTTTCTCTGTGTTCGGATTTACAAAAGTGATTCCGGGGTATCTTGGCGAGCCGTTCTTTCGGCATAAATTTCTGTTGACCGGCGCCGGGCAGCTGGTGGGGTATTTGCTGTTCATCGGCTTTTCGGTTCTCTGCTCCATCATTTATGTTCTGATTTTTCGAAAAATAAAAGGGCCTTGGGCAGGAATGCTCTACGGAATTCTCTGGTGGTCCGTACTCTTTTTGGCCTGCTCCTGGCTATTTCTGATGCAGCCGCCTTTCCGGCTTCCCTGGGATTCTGTCATCAGCGAGTTCTGCCTGTTCCTGATGTGGGGATTGTTTATCGGCTATACGGCCGCGACTGAATATACGGATGAACGCAAACGGGATAGCAGTACGGGAATGGCCTGACAATCCGGAAAAAAGTAAGCCGGGAATCGGCTCAGTTCATCATTCTTCTATATCAAAAAAACTTCTCAGGCGGCATGGCCCTATGTTACAATACAATGTGGCTATTTTCGAGAGGAGAATGATGATGGGCAACAACCGAGTCTCCAAACTGCGGAAGGTAGTGCAGGATCACGGTCTGGACGCAATGTTAATCACAAGCGGCATCAACCGCCGCTATTTGAGCGGATTTACCGGTTCATCCGGCTATGTGCTGATTACGGGCGACGAAAGCTATTTGCTGACAGATTTTCGCTATATGACCCAGGCATCGGAACAGAGTAAAGGGCTTAAGATTGTGCAGCACGGCCCGAAGTTTATCGATACGGTCCGCGAACTGCTGCCAAAGGGCGGGCAAGCGCGTCTCGGCTTCGAGCAGGATGACGTCGCATACGGCGCCTATGCCTCTTACGCGGAAGCGTTGAAGACGGCGGCCGAGCTCGTTCCGGTATCCCAGGCTGTGGAGAAGCTCCGCATGTTCAAGGATGAAGACGAGCTTGCCGTGATGAGAAGGGCCGCGGATCTTGCAGACGATACGTTCCGGCACATTCTGAATGTGATCAAGCCGGGCATGACCGAACGGGACGTAGATCTGGAAATGGAATTCTACATGCGAAGCCACGGGGCGACCTCATCGTCCTTTGATACGATTGTGGCTTCAGGGGAACGGTCCGCGATGCCGCATGGCGTTGCGAGTCAGAAGGTGATTCAGACCAATGAGTTCGTAACGTTCGATTTCGGCGCGCTGCTGGACGGCTACTGCTCCGATATCACACGGACGATCGCGCTGGGCAGCCCCGATCCGAAACTAAAAGAAATTTACGACATCGTGCTGGAGGCTCAGCTGTATGCGCTGGAGCATATCAAGCCGGGTATGACCGGCAGAGAATGCGACGCTTTGTCGCGGGACATCATCGCCCGTTACGGGTACGGCGAGCAGTTCGGACACAGTCTTGGCCATGGCCTCGGCATGGAAGTGCATGAATGGCCGCGGCTGTCCAAGCTCAGCGATGATGTGCTGCAGCCGGGCATGGTTGTCACCGTGGAGCCGGGCATTTACGTTCCGGGACTCGGGGGCGTCCGCATTGAGGATGATGTAGTCGTCACGGAGAACGGCGTCGAGCGATTGACCCATTCGTCCAAGGACTACACGGTTTTGTAAACTTCGGTTATGCCGCCTGCGTAGGCTGCGACCTTAAGAGTTTAATTGTTCTAATAAGGACAAGTCATTTTTGAATTCAGGAGGGGTTAATTAGTGATTTCCGTTAACGATTTTAAAACAGGCCTGACCGTTGAGGTGGACGGCGACATTTTTACGGTGCTGGATTTCCAGCACGTCAAACCGGGCAAGGGCGCGGCTTTCGTCCGCTCCAAGCTGAAGAACCTGCGCAACGGCAACACCGTTGAACGCACATTCCGCGCGGGCGAAACGATCGGCCGTGCCATCATCGAGAACCGCGCCGTGCAATATCTTTATGCAAGCGGCTCCGAGCATGTGTTCATGGACAACCAAACGTACGATCAATTCAGCCTTGAAGCCGATCAGCTTGAATGGGAACTGAACTTCCTCAAGGAAAACATGACAGTGAACATTGTCAGCTACCATAGCGAGCTTCTCGGCATCAACCTGCCGACCAGCGTAGAACTCAAGGTCGTTGAAACTGAGCCAAGCGTCAAAGGCAATACTGCTCAAGGCGCGACCAAGTTTGCCAAGCTGGAAACCGGTCTTTCCGTGCAGGTTCCGCTCTTTATCAACGAGGATGATGTGCTTCTGGTCGATACTCGCGAAGGCAAGTATATTTCCCGCGCGTAGTCTTTCTTTATATGCAACTTCTTGTCCCAGCCCGGCCTCCCCGCAGCGCAATGCGGGGAGGCTTTGGCGTTCATGGGCTTGAGAGATGCCGTCTTTTTTTGCAAAATAATTAACGCATCCGGTCACTTTCGTATTATACTGGTTTAAAGCGGGAAACCGAATGTTTCAAGTGCTACATAGAATTTGAAGTAGGGAGTGAATGAAGCTTTGTCACTTTATGTCATGAAATTCGGAGGCAGCTCCGTCGGAGATACCGAGCGTATGAAGCGGGTCGCCAAACGCATCGCAGACAAGCAGGATGAAGGCCACCGCTGCGTCGTGGTTGTATCCGCCATGGGGGACACGACCGACGAACTGATCGATAAGGCCAAGCTGCTGAGCAGCCAGCTGCCTGCGCGTGAGATGGATATGCTGATGACGACGGGGGAGCAAATCTCCATTGCGCTGCTGTCCATCGCCCTCAGCGGCATTGGACGCGAAGCAGTGTCCTATACCGGCTGGCAGGCCGGCTTCCGTACGGACGAGACGCACGGACGGGCGCGGATTAATGAGATTGTGCCCCGCCGGGTGCTGGAAGCGCTCGAGAAAAACAAGATCGTGATCGTTGCCGGTTTCCAAGGGATGACCATTGACGGCGAGATTACGACGCTCGGACGAGGCGGTTCCGATACGACGGCGGTTGCGCTCGCGGCGGCCATCAAAGCGGATGTCTGCGAAATCTATACCGATGTCGACGGGGTTTACTCCACCGACCCGCGCATCGTGAAGAATGCGCGCAAGCTCAAGGAAATCTCATATGACGAAATGCTGGAGCTCGCCAATCTGGGCGCCGCCGTGCTGCATCCTCGCGCGGTGGAATACGCGAAACGGTACCAGGTGAAGCTGGTTGTGCGGTCGAGCTTTAATTATAATGAAGGCACTGTGGTGAAGGAGGAAGCAAGCATGGAGCAGGGAGTGGCGGTTAGCGGCATCGCTTACGACAAAAATGTGGCGCGGATCAGCATTTCGGGAGTGGCCGACGTTCCCGGCGTACTGGCCCGGGTGTTCGGCAAGCTGGCCGATGAAGGCATCAACGTGGATATCATCGTGCAGAGCGGTGTACAGAACGGGGAAGCGGATTTCTCTTTCACCATCTCGCTGGACGAAATGGAACGGGCCAAAGAGGTCATCCGTCAAATCCGTGAAGAACTGCCGTACCGTGAGGTAACATCGGAAGATAATCTGGTCAAAATCTCCATCGTCGGCGCGGGCATGGTCAGCCATCCGGGCGTGGCGGCGCAGATGTTCGAGGTGATTTCGGGTCTTGGAATCAGCATTAAAATGGTCAGCACCTCCGAGATCAAGGTATCCTGCGTCGTGGAGTCCGGCAAGCTTAAGGAGGTTATCCAAGCGCTGCATACGGCGTATGGGCTGGATACCGATCAGCAAGTATTTGTAGGCGGTCCGCAGGATCGCCGCTAAGCCGGCGTCAAGACATTATAACGGAACTGTGATCATTCCGCGGTTTATGATTTAGCAATAGCAAGGGACTGTTTCCGAAAGCCTGGCATGGCTTTTGGAAACAGTCCCTTTGTCGTAGTGCGCCCGGCATGGGCGATAACTAGGCGGTGAAAGTCCGCTACAGGCTTGGCAGTAGGAACTGTTAGCCAAAGGCAAGGGTGTCCGTCGCGAGGCGGAATCTGAAGGAAGCTGGAGGCAAACCC
>NZ_RQPI01000004.1 GCF_003854965.1 Paenibacillus rhizophilus | reverse complement strand
GTTTGGATACGCCGTTTGGCCCAAAACTGGAGTTTGGCACGAAGTCGCTTGGCTCCCCACGTTCCTTTAGGCAAACGCATCTTGCCTAAAAACTCCATGACAATAACATCTGCGCTGTGCTTTTGGCAAAGGCGATGATTCGATGCGCGGTATCGTGAACGATATGCGTCTGTAAGCCGTTCATCCGCCGCCAGAAATTCGGTTTTGCCCCTATACCGGATTGACGCTGGGCTTGTTTCAGTTTGCCTGTGATTTGGTGCATTCGGTCTTTTTCTTTGGCTTGGTTGATAAATGTCCTCGCCAAGACAGTGCCGCTTGCGTCCATCACGGAACAGACTGCGGAATTCGTTAACCCCAAATCTACGGCACACACCCGCTGCTTGGAAATTTCCGCCTGAGTCAACTTCACATCCCCTTCATAGGCGATATGAAGGGCATAGCGTTTTCCTTTTCGAACCAATATGGGGCTGCATTCTTTCATGCTCCACACGTTACGTTTGAATAGGTCTTGGCCTTTAAAGGTAATGGGGAGCCAGACCCAATCGCCTTGATGAAATATCTTGATGTTGGCTGCCCTATCGGAGGTTCGAATGAACATGTTGCCTTTGTATAAGCAAGGAAACGCCTGATGCCGAGCTTGGAGTGTCGGCGGTTTTTTCGAAAAGCGTTTCCCTTCTTGCTGAACGTGTTGCCGCTCGGCTTGCCAAAGCTGAAAACGGGAATGATGACTTTTCACAATGCCAAACGCTTCTGCAATGGCACTTCTGCGGAAGTACGAAGGAAACTTATAAAAGCGTCGATCAAACTCGGCGTAGAGCGGATTCGGATTGTGCCTGGTACGGTGAGTCAGCCGTTCTACCGCCGTCACAACCGCTTGTGTGGATAACGGTTCTAAGGCCATAAACTGCTCTTGAATGACCGTAATCAAGAAGGACAGCGCCTCTTGATACACATGGAGAGTCGCATCCAGCATGCGGTGGTGAGACGTAATCGGATGTTTGAGTGTTTTGACCACCTTCATGAGATACGCCTCCATCGCAAGTTTGATGGATCTAGCATAACACAAGAACATATGTTTGGTTAAGCAAATGTACCTAACCCCCACCTTCGCTGTTGGCTTAGAGGTGGGGACTGCGAAACTAAATCTGTTCAAAAACAGACCCATCTGCTACTATGAAAAAATGTATATCCGTAGTTGAGATTAGACTTGAGGTGAAAGAAGATGTATTTGGCCCCATTATTTGAAAATGATGTACCTGCAGTACTCTCCCGCCCTTAGTGGAGTGAATGTGACTGCATCTCTCCGTTAGGAGCATTACCGGCCTAAATCATAAACGGAGGGTACAAATTAAAATGAAAAACAATTGGTTAGGTTCTATCTATTTAGCTTTAGCCGCCAGTATTTGGGGCGGTATGTACGTTGTCGTTAAAATTGTCGTATCGGTTATACCGCCATTGGAACTTGTGTGGATGCGCTATTTAGTCGCTATTGTGGCACTTCTCTCGGTCGGCTTAATCACTCGGCAAAAATGGCGAATCCATAAACGTGATTTCTTAATCATCATAGCCATTGGAATCATTGGCAACGCTGTTTCGATCGTTACCCAGGAAACGGGCACGATGCTGTCCTCAGCACAAATGGGAGCCATTATCACTTCTTCAACACCGGCGTTTATGGTAATTTTTGCCCGCCTGCTGCTTAAAGAACGGTTGACTGTAAAAAAGGGACTCTCCGTTTGTCTTGCAACGACTGGGGTTTTTCTCATTGTTGGCGTCGATCATGTGAATTTGTCCGGTAAACTCGGTGGCATTTCACTGCTTGTTGCTGCATTAACATGGGCACTCATGTCTGTTCTTGTTAAGCGTGTGCCGGGCGAATATTCGCAAATTGTGGTGACGACCTATTCCATCCTGGTGGCCCTGATCGTATTGACCCCTTTTGTAATGGGGCGGTTATCTGCCATTCCTGTTGCCCAATTGGGGCATCCTGCGATCTGGGGAGGCGTCTTGTATTTGGGCATTGTCTCAACGGCAGGCGGATTTCTGCTTTGGAATCGCGGATTGCAAATGCTTAACGCTTCAAGCGGGGGGTTATTTTTCTTCTTTCAACCCGTGGTCGGGACATTGCTCGGATGGCTTATTCTAGGCGAGAACATAGGTGTAACGTTTTGGATCGGCTCCATCCTGATTCTAAGTGGTGTTGTATTCGTGATTTACGAGAAAAAATAGAATTATAAAACATTAATAAGGCTGCTCTCCCGTCACGTAGCGATGGGAGAGCAGCCTTTCTGCTACTTAAGTTTCATTTTTGGTAATGCCATTTAAACTTGGGACATAATCGGCAGCTTTATTGTTCGTCAGCATTTGAGGTTCTTCGGTGAAATGGGCTTTATTCTGTTGATTGTCTTTCTTATCTGCGCGATTATCCGCTCGGTCCTTTTTGGGATCAGCGCTATTTTTGGGCATGACATTCACCTCCATCTTCTCACATTAGTATGAGAAGGCGGTTTGCATTTTATCCCATCTGCCATCCCAGGAGTTATATTTGAAAAAAGGACTGCTCCGGCAGCGGATCATTCCGCGTCTGGAGACAGTCCTTCGCGATCCCGCCGTCTCTGTCCGAAGGAGAAACGGCAGTCCTGCCTGCTATAAATGAGCGTCTTCACGCTCCGTATACGTCTTGCGCTTCTCGATCAGCTTGTTCAGCGCATCGAGATAAGCCCGGGCGCTGGCTTCCAGAATATCGGTGCTGAGACCTCTCCCCGCCGCAGCCACAATGCCCTGCGACAGAATGACATGCACCTCGCCCTGGGCGTCCTTGCCTTGGCTGACGGATTTGATGGAATAGTCGTCGAGTTTGACTTCCTCACCGGTCGCTTGGTCGATGGCGTTATAAATCGCATCAACCGAACCATTGCCTTCAGCGACGGCGACAATCGGTTCCTGCGGAGGACCGCTTAGAACCAGCTTCGCGGTTGGCGTTGCTTCATTGCCGTAAGTGACATACAGGGTTCGCAGGCTGTAGATTTCCGGCGTATCGACCAGTCTTGCCTCAAGCAGCGCCAGAATATCCTCGTCGGATACTTCTTTTTTCTTATCCGCCAGATCCTTGAATCTGGAGAACGCCGCATTCAGCTCGTCTTCCGGCAGATCGTAACCGAGATCGCTCAGTTTGTCGCGGAAGGCGTGGCGGCCTGAATGCTTGCCCAGCACCAGCTTGCTCTCCTTCAAACCGATCGTTTCCGGCGTCATGATCTCGTACGTCGTCTTTTCCTTCAGCATGCCGTCCTGATGGATGCCAGACTCATGCGCAAATGCGTTAGCGCCGACAATCGCCT
The DNA here is from genome assembly GCF_003854965.1 of Paenibacillus rhizophilus. Taxonomy (GTDB): domain Bacteria; phylum Bacillota; class Bacilli; order Paenibacillales; family Paenibacillaceae; genus Paenibacillus_AQ; species Paenibacillus_AQ rhizophilus. Next base: position 329,419 of record NZ_RQPI01000004.1, on the reverse strand, counting down.
TGTTTCCCGGCACCACCATACCGGTCAGCTTGCTGACCAGGCGGCTAGTACGGGAAATTTCGGACAGCACAAGCGACGTCTTGGCGCCGAAATACTCGCTTCGCGTCTCCAGCGCCATCGCTACCTCTTCAATCGCCGTATTGCCCGCGCGTTCGCCGATGCCGTTGATCGTACCCTCGATTTGATCCGCCCCGTTCTGGATGGCCGCCAGCGTGTTCGCCGTCGCCATTCCCAGATCGTTATGACAGTGCGCGCTGAGTTGAACACGGTCAATATCTGGAACATTTTCTTTTAAGTATTTGAAGATCGCCCCATACTCCGAAGGATTCAAATATCCGACCGTATCGGGAATGTTGATGACGTTCGCGCCTTCGCGAACCGCCATGCCGACCACCTCGGCCATAAAATCAAGCTCGGTCCGCCCCGCATCCTCAAGCGAGAATTCGAGTTTGGAAAAATATTTCTTCGCATAGCGGATGGCCGCCTGCGCCGTCTCCAGCACCTGCCCCTTATCCATCCGCAGCTTATGCTGCCGGTGAATCGGGGAAGTCGCGAGGAACAGGTGAATGCAGGGATCCTGCGCGCCCTGAAGCGCCTCCTTGACGGCATCGATATCCGCCTCCCGTGATCTGGAAAGGCCGATGACCGTTACATTCTTAACCGCCCGGGCGACGGCATTGACCGCGGCCAAATCTCCCGGCGATGCCGCGGGAAATCCCGCCTCCATCCGGTCAATACCCAACTTTTCCAGCTGGTAGGCGATTTCCAGCTTCTCGCGAGTATTCAGATTCACGCCGGGGGACTGCTCTCCGTCACGCAGCGTCGTATCGAAAATATAAATTTTTCGCATGCCGGGCACCTCCTTAAAAGTAATCGTCAAACGCTCCAAATGCGGCCCGCATGAAGCGGAGCCGCACCTGAAGACTTGCGTTTATGAGCATTTTGCAAAATGCCGTATATGTGAATCCGGGTACCGATTATGCCAATCTTATTTCTTGATCCAAGCCATCATTTCACGCAGTTGTCCGCCGACAACCTCGATCGGATGAGCTGCTTCGTTGCGGCGCGTAGCGGTCAGGAATGCACGGCCCGATTGGTTCTCCAGAATGAAGTCGCGGGCGAATTTGCCCTGCTGGATGTCGCTCAGTACAGCCTTCATCGCTTTCTTCGTTTCGTCAGTTACGACGCGGGGGCCGGTTACATAATCGCCGTATTCCGCCGTGTTACTGATGGAATCGCGCATCGTAGCCATGCCTCCTTCATAGATCAGGTCAACGATCAGCTTCATCTCGTGCAAGCACTCGAAGTAAGCCATTTCCGGAGCATAGCCGGCTTCAACCAGCGTTTCAAAGCCCGCTTTGATCAGAGCCGTTACACCGCCGCACAGTACGGCTTGTTCGCCGAACAGGTCGGTTTCGGTTTCTTCGCGGAAGGAGGTCTCGATTACCCCTGCGCGGGTACAGCCGATGCCTTTGGCATAAGCAAGGCCAATCGCCTTCGCGTTGCCTGTAGCGTCCTGCTCGATCGCGATCAGGCCGGGAACGCCAAAGCCTTCTTCATAAGTGCGGCGAACCATGTGTCCAGGGGACTTAGGAGCAACCAGCAGTACGTCCGAATCCTTCGGAGCGATGATTTGGCCAAAATGCACGTTGAAGCCGTGGGAGAACATGAGCGCCGCGCCCTGTTTCAGGTTCGGTTCGATTTCATTCTTATATACGGCCGCCTGAGTTTCGTCAGGCATCAGAATTTGCACTACATCCGCGCGGGATACCGCTTCGGAGACCGGCAGCACTTCAAAGCCGTCATTTTTCGCGGTTTGGAACGATTTGCCTTCGCGCAGGCCGATAATTACTTGAAGTCCGCTGTCACGCAGGTTCTGCGCTTGGGCATGGCCCTGGCTGCCATAACCGATAACCGCGATTGTTTTACCTTTTAATACGCTCAGATCCCCATCCTGCTCATAGTACGTTGTTACTGCCATTGTCAAAATCCTCCTTTAATTTGGAACCCATCTAAAGAGCGGGTGCTTCAAGAGAAGCGGCATGCATCGTTCGCCTTCCCCTCAAGCTCCCGCTCTTTAGCGGGCTTGCCGTTCATAAATTATATTGTACCGCAAAAAAGCAGCAATTCGTTAAAGTTGTAAAATAGACCTACTGCACATTTCCGCGGATCATTGCCGTAACGCCGGTCCGAGACAGTTCCCGGATGCCGTAAGGCTTCAATAGCTCGATCATGGCGTCGATCTTCTGCGTGTCCCCGACCACCTGAACAAGCATGCTCGTGCTGCCGATATCGACGACGGAAGCGCGGAACGTTTCGACTACACCCATGATCTCCGGCCGCTCGGAAGGGTCGGCTTTGACTTTAATCAGCGCCAATTCGCGGGCAACCATCGGTCTGGAACTGAGATCTACAACTTTGATGACGTCGATCAGCTTGTAGAGCTGCTTCTCAATCTGCTCCAGCTGCTCCTCGTCTCCCAAGGTCACAATGACCATCCGGGACAGCCCGGTTTCCTCCGATTGACCGACGGTAATGCTCTCGATATTAAAGCCGCGCCGTCCGAACAGCCCCGATACCCGCTGGAGCACCCCGGGCTGGTCGTTAACGAGCACGGAAATCGTATTTCTTGCCACTGTTATTCATCCCCCATCAGCATTTGATCGATGGTCGAGCCCTGGGTTACCATCGGGTAGACATTCTCGTCCTTGGATACGAGGAATTCCACCAATACCGGTCCCGGCGTTTCCAGAGCTTCCAGCCATGCCTCCCTCGCTTCTTCCTTCGTTGTCGCCCGAAGCCCTTTTACCCCGTAAGCTTCAGCCAGCTTAACAAAGTTCGGGCTGCCGGCCAAATCCGTATAGCTGTAGCGTTTCCCATAAATGAGATTCTGCCACTGACGCACCATGCCAAGCACCTCGTTATTGATAACGACGATCTTGATCGGAATGTTGTGGATGGCGCAAATCGCCAGCTCCTGGGAACACATTTGCATGCCCCCGTCGCCGTTGATCGACACCACGAGCCGTTCCGGTTTGGCCATTTGCGCGCCGATCGCCGAAGGGAAGCCGAAGCCCATCGTTCCGAGACCCCCGGAAGTAACCCAGGAACGCGGATGATTGAACTTGTAATACTGCGCCGCCCACATTTGATGCTGACCAACGTCTGTTGTTACGATCGCTTCGCCCTTCGTGGTGTCATTGATCATCTCGATGACCCACTGCGGTTTCAGCACTTTGCCATCATCATTGTAACGAAGCGGTTTATCCAGCTTCCACTGGGCGATCTGCGTTCTCCAGGCGTCCGCGTTCGCAGACCGTCCAACTTCAGGGATCAGCATTTCCAGCACGGTCTTAACATCCCCTACGATTGGAATGTCCGGCGATATATTCTTCCCGATTTCGGCAGGATCGATGTCGATATGCACAATCTTGGCTTTTGGCGCAAAGCCGTCTAACTTGCCCGTCACGCGGTCATCGAATCGGGCGCCGATGTTGATCAGCAGGTCGCACTGCTGGATGGCGTTGTTCGCTGTAAAAGTACCGTGCATGCCCGGCATTCCCATCCACAATTCATCGCCGCTCGGGAAAGCGCCCAGTCCAAGCAGTGTTGTCGTGATCGGAATTTCCGTCCGCTTGACGAATTCATACATCTCTTCATGCGCCCCAGAATAAATAACGCCGCCGCCTGCTATGATGATCGGCCGCTCGGCTTCCGAAATCGCGCGCACCAGCTTGTCGAGCTGCAGCTTGTTCGGAACCGTGCGCGGATTGTACCCCCGAAGATTTACGCTCGTCACGGGAGTGAACAGCGTCTTCGCTGCGGATACGTCCTTTGGAATATCGATAAGCACCGGCCCTTTGCGGCCCGTCGATGCGATATGGAAAGCTTCATGAATGATTCTTGGCAGATCCTCCACATCGCGCACCAGATAGCTGTGTTTAGTGATTGGCATCGTGATGCCGGTAATGTCCGCTTCCTGAAAAGCGTCCGTACCGATCAAGCTGGAGAATACGTTGCCCGTGATCACCACCAGCGGAACGGAGTCCATATAGGCCGTGGCAATGCCGGTGACCAGATTGGTCGCCCCGGGTCCGGAAGTCGCGATACATACGCCCGGCTTGCCGCTTGCTCTTGCATATCCGTCCGCCGCGTGAATCGCTCCCTGCTCATGGCGGGTCAATACATGCTTGAAATCATCGAAGCCATACAGCGCGTCATAGATATACAGAACGGCTCCGCCCGGGTATCCGAACACGGTATCCACGCCCTCAAGCACCAGGCTGCGGAGTAAAATCTCCGATCCTGTAATCACTTCCGGCTTCATCCATTTCTCACGTAATTCTTCTGTTGACCGCGCTTCCGGTATTTGCGTCATCATTCAGTCATCCTCCTTACAAAATGTCAAACTTCCCTATGCAAACGACGATCGCCCTTTTCATTCAACCAGCCGGCTTCATACAATAAAAAAAGCCTTTCATCTCCCACGTGCCGCATAAGCGCGTGAGGGACGAAAGGCTGTTCTTCCGTGGTACCACCCATATTTGCAATGCATCTCGCGATGCAATGCCTTGGCAGGATTGCAAAAACCCATCGATGTAGGCAAAAGCCGATCTTTGCAACCTGAAGTCCGTAACGCGGACCACACGATTTCCCCTAATAATTCCGCCGAATCCAAAAGCGGACCTTTCAGGAAAACAGCTCCGAGGTGAGCTCGTATATAAGGGGTTTTGGCGGTGGTTTCAGCAGTTCCACCCGCTCTCTGGTCAAAAGAGCCCTTAAAACTTCGTCCTCTTCATTGCCGTTGACTATAGTCAATAAAATGTTTAGACACATTATATGATTCCTTACACGGTTAGTCAATCCCTTATTTTGATCTCCCCGCTTTGTCCCTCTTTGGTCATGGGCGGAACCCGCAGCCCCCCGCCAATCATATGATATACGACAATATGTGGAAGGGGGAAGCGCAGTGATCCGTTACCGCAGACCCAAACAGGACGACGAGATTATTCACCGGTTGATCGAGACCGAGCTTGTGCCATTGTCCCATCTGCCCGCAAAAGTGCTGAACCAGGTCAAAAAAGAACTCCCTGGCCGGCTCGGACGGGGAGTTACGCTTGTGGCGAGTCCCGATTACGATAGCGACCCGCTGGGATTTGTCCACTTTATGCTGCACGGTGATCTGCTGTACATCGATATGCTGGCCGTAGCCTCTTCGGCGAAGCGCAAGCGCTGGGGAAACATGCTCATGGACCGGGCGGAGCGGTTTGCATTATCACGCGGGTGCCAGCGATCCAAAGTGGCTGTAGACATCGGGAATGCCGCCGGGCTCGCTTTTTATGAAAAGCTGGGCTACTCCGTGGTCCGATATTCATCGCAGGGCATGTGTTACGAGATGGAAAAACGTTTTTTAGCGATGGGCATTTGAAAATAACGTCCTAGAAAAAACCGTAAGGATTAGGTCCGCCGCCGTATCCGCCGGGGCCATACGATTTGTTGATGCCATAGCCGTGACCATATCCGTGGCCATAACCCGGGCCGTAAGGCGTGCCATAACCATAGCCGTAGCCGCCATAAGCGTAAGGTGCGGTTCCTACCGCAAGCAGGTCGAACAGCACCAGCGGGATGAGGGCTTTCGTTTGTACTTTTTTGCCTCCGGACCGCTGCATAATCAGACGGTTGCCCGAAATGCGAAGCAGCTTGCCAACAACCTTCGTTCCGTCTTTTTTCACCGCTACGATATTTTTGCCCACCAGTTTCATAACCTGCTTCTTGGTCACAAGTTGTGTCATAATATCCCTCCTCTTGACTTTTTCAGAACTGTGCACACAGGCAGAATCAGCCCTGCGGCCAAAAAATCTCTGCTTTCCTATTGCTGTCTTCGAGAACAGTGTATTCGGCGCCGCTGCCTCCCGCCTGTACCTCTGCCCAGGCTGCCTATCCGAATAAGAAAATGCGAGAACAAAAAACCGCATCTCCGGCGGAAACCGGAAATGCGGTTGAAACGAAAGAGAACGTCAGGGGACGATCGCCTTTTATCGTTTGCTTGGATCGTAAGGCTGCCCCAGCGCCGACGGAGCCGATGAACGGCCGACCGCGCTCACAAGGACAATAATGGTCAGCACGTAAGGGATCATGTAGATAAATTCCTGGGGGATATCCTGAGACCATCCAAATTGTTGAACATAATTGCGGATCGCCTGCGAGAACCCGAAGAACACGGCCGCGCCGAACGCTCCAAGCGGATTCCACTTGCCGAAAATCATGGCCGCAATGGCGATAAAGCCCTGCCCGGAAATCGTATTGTGGGCGAAGGTGCCCGTCGTCGTAAGTGTAATCGTCGCTCCCCCGATACCGGCCAACATGCCGCTTAGCATAACGCCGATATACCGCATCCGGTTGACGTTAACCCCAAGCGTGTCTGCTGCGCTCGGATGCTCGCCGACCGCCCGGAGCCGAAGACCGAACGGCGTTTTGAACAGGAGGTAATACACCACAATCACCAGAATGACCGCCAGGTAGGTAGTAGGGTAACTATTAAACAAACCGGGTCCGAGCACCGGAATTTCAGAAAGCAACGGCACCTTGTATTTATAGAACCCGTCGATCAGCGGCGTTTCCCCAGCCCCTTCAAACAGCAGCTTAACCAGGTAAAGCGTACTGCCCGCGGCCAGGAAGTTGATTACCGTACCGCTGATCGTCTGATCCGCTTTGAACGTTATGGAAGCGACGGCATGAATCAGCGCCCCAATTATGCCGACAGCCATGGCGCAGAGCACGCCGATCCAGGGAGCCATGCCGGCATACCCCGCATCCTGGGCATAATAACCGCCGACGGCGGCGGCAAAGGCACCGAACATCATGAGGCCCTCAAGCCCGATGTTCACCACCCCCGAACGCTCGGAGAAGATGCCGCCCAGAGCGGCGAAAATGAGCGCTGTGGAGAATACAAGCGTCGTATTAAGCATTTGGCCTAGCAGCGTCAGCACATCCATCTATAACACCTTCTCTTTCTTGCGCTTGAAGTAAAAGGGCTTGAGCACCCAGCGCACAATCCCCTGTGCCGCGATGAAGAATATAATCGAACCGATTACGATGCGGATCAGCTCAGGCGGAACGTCCGCATTGAAGCTCATGCCCGCCGACCCGTAAGTCAGCATTCCATAAAGAATCGCGGCCAGAATGACACCGAAAGGATGTGTAAGCCCCAGCAGCGCAACAGCGATGCCGTCAAAGCCGTAGCCCGGCGATCCCGCAAACACGGCCTGGTAGTGAAATACGCCAAGCACCTCGCCGGCTCCGGCGAGTCCCGCGAAGACTCCGGCAATAAACATCGATTTCATGACGTTTCGTCCAACATTCATCCCCGCATACTCGGCGGCATGGGGATTAAGGCCTACAGCCCGCATCTCAAAGCCCTGCTTCGTCTTCCACAAATAAATGTAGAAGAACACCGCCGCCGCCAGCGCGATAAACGTTCCCCAGTGAAGGCGTGCGTTATCAAAGAATGAATTTAAAAAGGTCATTGATATGGAAGCCGGAATATCCTCGGACCGATTCTGCCCCGGAATCAGCAAAAACGTGCGGACAATGTAGTTGGCCAGAAAAAGGGCAATCCAGTTCAGCATAATCGTTGTGATAACTTCGTTGATGCCGCGCTTGGCTTTCAGGTAACCGGCAATACCGGCCCAAAGACCGCCGCACAAGCCGGCTCCGATAACCGCAAGGGGAACCAAAAGGAACAAGGGCAATCCTGCCCATTTAATGCCGATGAGCGATGCCGCCGTCATTCCGATCAGCACCTGACCGTCTGCACCGATATTAAAGAGTCCGGAACGGAACGCAAATGCTACCGATAGACCGGTCAGCATCAGCGGCGTCATTTCGCGGATTGCCTCGCCGAAATCATACGGGCTGCCGAAAACGCGCTTGAACAAGGCTCCATAGGCAGCGATCGGATCATAGCCTCCGATCAGCATAACGATTGCGCCGACCAGAAATCCAAGCAGGATCGCGACAAGCGGCACAATATAACTGTCAGTCGCAAATATTTTTTTAAACTTATTCACCCGCTTTACCTCCCCGCTTCAGGCCGCCTGCCATCATAAGCCCAAGCTCCTGATCATTCGTATCCTTCGGATAGACCTCGCCAACAATTTGTCCTTCATAAATAACGGCGATACGGTCGGATACATTCATGATTTCGTCCAGCTCAAATGAGACGAGCAGCACCGCTTTGCCTTGGTCCCGCTGGGCTATCAGCTGTTTTTGCACAAATTCGATAGCGCCAACATCAAGGCCGCGCGTCGGCTGCGCCGCAATCAGCAGGGTCGGTTCTTTGTCTATTTCCCGCGCAATAATGGCTTTTTGCTGGTTGCCTCCCGACAGGGAACGGGCAGTGTTGTGTATCGATGGCGTTCGCACGTCGAAGGCCTGTACCAGCTCCTCGGCATGCTTGTCAATCACTTCGTTATTCATAAAACCGTTCCGGTTGTATGGACTCTTGTAGTAGGTTTCAAGCACCATATTCTCGCTGACGGTGAAGTCAAGCACGAGACCGTGCTTATGCCGGTCCTCCGGGATATGCGATACATTCATTTCCGATATTTTTCGCGGGGACAGGTTGGCTATTTCCTTCCCTTCGACGATAATGGAACCTGAATCGATTTTACGGAGGCCTGTGATGGCCTGAATCAGTTCGCTCTGACCGTTTCCATCTACCCCGGCAATACCCAGAATTTCTCCGGACTTGACTTCAAAACTCAGATTGTTTAATACCGATATGCCTTCCTTGTTCTTGCTGTTTACTCCGTCTAGTTTAAGGACCGTGTTTCCGACATGCGGGTCCAGCTTGTCCACTTTAAACGTTACGTCCCGTCCAACCATCTTCTCGGCCAGCTCGTTCGGATTGGTCTCCGATGTTTTGACGGTGTCGATAACCTTGCCGCGGCGAATAATGGTAACCCTGTCCGATATGGACATGATTTCTTTCAGTTTATGGGTGATCAGAATAATGGATTTGCCCTCGGCAACCAAGCGCTTCATAATCGCCATAAGCTCATTGATTTCCTGAGGAGTAAGCACGGCGGTAGGCTCGTCAAATATAAGAATATCCGCACCGCGGTACAAGGTTTTCATAATTTCCACACGCTGCTGCATCCCTACCGAGATATCATGGATTCTCGCGTGCGGATTAACTTGAAGACCGTACAGCTCCGACAGCTTGCGAACCTGCTCCGCTGCGGATTTATAGTCGATTTTAAGGCCTTTCTTCGGCTCCATTCCAAGAATGATATTCTCGGTTACCGTAAAAGGGTCTACAAGCTTGAAATGCTGGTGCACCATACCGATGCCAAGCTCGATGGCTTTATTGGGGCTGTCGATAATAACCGGTTTGCCGCCGATTTCAATGCTGCCTTCATCGGGCTGATACAGTCCGAATACGATATTCATCAATGTGGATTTGCCTGCCCCATTCTCGCCGAGCAGCGCATGAATCTCGCCCTTCTCCAGCGTCAGGCTGATAGAGTCATTGGCGACGATACCGGGAAAACGTTTCGTGATTTGCTTCAACTCTACGACAGGAGCCGCAGCACTCATGGAATCACCCTCATTACAGATTATAATTCAGCAAAGCCGCTGTTTGTCCCTGAGCCCATATAGTGGGGGTCGTCCCCGGAACCCATGCGGGGAGTACAGAAAAATAGATACAATTCCGGAAGTTCAAATATCTTCTTTAGACACGGCTGTACCGCCTCTTGCGAGACGGTAGCCGTACCGGATGGGAAGGGCCTTGATATAAAAGTCGCCCGCCTAACTAAGAACAAGGCCAGCTATACAACCGGCCTTGATTCTTGTTCCGATCTTATTCAATTATAGAAAAGAATTATTCGGAAGGTACAGTAATCTTACCGTCGATGATTTGTTGTTTGTAATCGTCGACTTTAGCCAGAATGTCGGCGCTAACGTTGGCTTTAGAAGTTTCCGGCAGACCTACGCCGTTGTCTTTCAAACCGAGCACGGTAGTGCTGCCGCCTTTGAAAGTACCGTCGATGATTTGCTTGGAAACAACCTTAACTGCTTCATCAACGCGTTTCATCATGGAAGTCAGCGTTACATCGTCGCCAAATTCGAGCGACTGGTCTTTGTCTACGCCGATTACCCATACTTTCGTGCCGCCGGCTTTGTTGCGGGATTTAGCTTCGTTGAATACGCCGTTGCCTGTTGCGCCAGCCGCAGGGAAGATGATGTCATTGCCTGCATCGTACAAAGTGGCAGCCAGGGATTTGCCGATGTCCGGCTTGTCATAAGCCCCGGCATAAGTAACCGTTACTTTTGCGCTAGCATTAACTGCTGCAACGCCTGCTTTGAAGCCCACTTCAAAACGTTTGATTACCGGGCTTTCCGCACCGCCGATAAATCCGATCTTGTTCGTCTTGGTCGTCAAACCGGCAACCACGCCTACCAGGAACGAGCCTTCGTTCTCGGAGAAGGTAACGGATTCTACGTTTGGAGCATCTACTACGTTGTCTATGATGGCCAGCTTGGCGTCGGGATTCTCACCCGCAACTTTTTTCACGGAATCGCCCATGTCAAAACCGATGCCCCAGGTAAGAGCATAACCGTCTTTAACAAATTGGTTCAGGTTCGGCTCATAGTCCGCATTGGATTTACTTTGCAGGTATTGAACCTTAACGCCGTTTTCTTTCTCAAGAGCTTGCAGGGCTTCCCAGGCGGATTGGTTAAACGATTTGTCGTTTACGCCGCCAACGTCGGTAACCATACCGATTTTGATGTTGGAGTTGTCCGTCGTGGCTTCGCCGGCGCCCGTATTGGTTCCAGTGTTGGTGCCTGTGTTAGTGTTTGTGTCTCCGGACGTGTTGTTATTGTTGCTTCCGCACCCGGCCAGAATGACCGTGAAAGCAAGCAGCATAACGAGAGACAGCTTGAAAACTTTTTTCATCGATTGTTATCCCCCTTAAGAAATTGGATGTCTTCTGTATTCTCCTTGGACATGCCATTGAAACAAATTATAACGGTTAAAAACGGTAAAATCCAGTAAATTAATGACCTTTGGTTAATAAAAATTTGCATTTTTTCTCAAGAAATCGCTTTCCATTACGTGTTATGTGATGTATTTGTCTCCTTGATGTCACATTAGCTACGAAGTCCTCATAGCCTACCTGAAGCAAACATAAATAGTATTGCACAATCTGGTAAATTCTATTATTATATATGTTTATCATTCCAAGGAAAGGAAGCCGATCATGATGAGTGAATCATCCCAGCCGGCAGCTCCGGCTTCGAAATACTGCCGGGAGTCGCGCGTATTCAAAACGGGGCGTGTCTTCCCCAACGATATTAATAATCACCAAACCCTTTTCGGCGGGAAGCTGATGAGCAACATAGATGAAGTCGCCTCCATCTCCGCGATGCGCCATTGCCGATGCAATGTCGTTACCGCCTCCACCGACTCCGTAGACTTTCTGTCCCCGATCCGGCCTACCGATTCCTTCTGCTTCGAATCCTTTGTCTCCTGGACCGGCCGCACGAGCATCGAGGTATTCGTTAAGGTTATAGCCGAAAATTTATATTCCGGAGAGCGTGCCGTGGCGGCCACTTCCTTCCTTACCTTTGTGGCCATCGATCCTGACGGCAAGCCCGCCCCCGTACCCGCCGTTATTCCCGAGACGGACGAAGAGAAGCTGATCAGCGATTTGGCGGAGGAACGGTCAGAACTGCGGAAAGTCAGACGCGCCGCCAGCAAGAAACTGGCTGCCCAGCTTATAACGACAAAATACTGGGAGTAATCGGCTTCCGCATACGCATAAATTTCCACAAAAAGAGCACCGCTGCACGGGAATCCCGGGAAGCGGTGCTTTTCATATCTCAAAAAGTTGCTTACGCGTTGATCTTCTCTTTGGCTACGGTAGCCAGGGAGTTGAATGCGTTCAGATCGTTTACAGCCAGATCAGCCAGCATTTTGCGGTTGATGTCCACTCCTGCCAGTTTCAGGCCGTGTACCAGCTTGTTGTAGGACAGGCCGTTCAGACGGGCTGCGGCGTTGATACGAACGATCCACAGTCTGCGGAAGTTGCGTTTCGTTTGACGACGGTCGCGGTATGCGTATACCAACGATTTCATTACTTGCTCTTTAGCGGTTTTGAAAATGCGGTGCTTGGAGCCGAAGTAACCTTTTGCCAGTTTCAGTACTTTTTTATGTTTACGACGAACGACGAAGCCGCCTTTAACTCTTGCCATATTAATAAACCTCCCAAAAATTGTGTAATAAAAACTATTTCAAGTTAGCCAGGCCTTGCTTCAGGCGTCTTACGTCGCCAGGAGCCATTTCAGGGTTAGTTCCCAGAACCCGTTTAGCGCGCTTGGACTTGTGGGACAGCAGATGGTTTTTGTAAGCTTTGTAGCGCATTACTTTACCCGTTCCGGTAATTTTAAAGCGGCCCTTCAGGCTGCTGTGAGTTTTCATTTTAGGCATTGTGTTTCCTCCTCAATAGTTATGCTGCTTGTTAAGATGATTTGGGTGCCAAAATCATGATCATGCTGCGGCCTTCCAGCTTGGGCTGGCGCTCCACAACGGAAATCTCGGCCACTTCCAATTTGACACGCTCCAGAATTTTCTGACCGATATTCGCATGGGTAATTTCACGTCCGCGGAAGCGGACGGAGCATTTCACCTTGTCGCCCTCACTCAGAAACTTGACCACATTGCGGAACTTGGTCTGATAGTCATGTTCTTCAATGTTCGCGCGGAACCAGACTTCCTTGATGTCCACGATCTTCTGGTTCTTGCGGGCTTCCTTCTCTTTCTTCTGCTGCTCATAACGGAACTTCCCGTAATCCATGATGCGGCATACCGGCGGTTTCGCTTGCGGCGCTACATTGACTAAATCCAGATTAAGATCTATTGCCATTTGCAACGCTTCGCGGATCGGTTTAATCCCGATTTGTTCTCCTTCCGCACCAACCAAACGGACTTCTTTCGCCCGAATCTCATCATTGATCATATGGTCCTTACTGATAATTCTCCACCTCCGGATCTAATTGGCTATAAATATAACAGCTTCTTCCCAATAAAAAACGGGTCGCCGGAATTTACCGACAACCCGTTTGATCAACGTTCATGAACGAACAGCATTCATAAAGCATTGAGATCAAAACCAGCCGGCTTAAAGCCGATCAGGTGAGAAGCCGGTGCTTCTGCTTGTAATCTCCGACATATTTAGCACACTTGAATACTATACAATATTTGGCGCAGTGATGTCAACCATTAATCTGGCGACTTTCTATTGCAGGAGCTAGCCCTGCTTGCTTTGAACTTCCTCCAGGCGAACGACGCGGGTATGCTTGGTATGGCTCCACTGCTTGTTGTTTTGCGTAAAGAACGCGTAGAACGTAATCGGATACCATGAAATCAGGTAAACCGGAAAGACCAGCATATAGGCGTACACCTTCTTGAACGTCACCTTCTCGAGAATCATCGATATGAAAAAGGTGAATATGTTGGCGCCGATAGCGACATAGCTGAGCCACAAAGGCAAGTGCCCGTACAGGTTGGCGATATGCGGCCCGTCGAGCAGCGAGCTGTCGATCCACATGACCGCGGTCATCAGGAACGTAAGGAGCACGATATATACGTTGGCGCCGTACAGGGCCAGGTCGAATTTGGTCAGGCTCCGCTCTTTGATACTCTGCCATAGCAGAGGGAAGAAATAGCGGCGGGCGACGGTAAAATGCCCCTGCATCCAGCGAAGCCTCTGTCTGGACGAGGCTTTGAACGTGAGCGGCTTCTCGTCAAATACTTTGGCGTCGTAGTTGAACTCGGGATATACGCCCTTTGACGCGCTGCGCATGGTGAACTCCAGGTCCTCTACAAGGCTGGTTGCTCCCCAGCCCATTTCCTTGAGCAGATTCGTTTCGAAGCACATGCCCGTTCCGCCCAGGAAGTTGGCCATTCCCAGATTGTGGCGGGACAGCTGCCAGAGACGGTTAATATACCAGTAAGAGATGCCATAGGCTGCGGTGATCCAAGAATCCTCGGGATTCTTCGTATCTATGTAGCCTTGGATAACTTTTGCGCCGGAACAGAGATCGTTGTTCATCTCCATCAGGAAGTCGGTATGGGCCAGATTGTCCGCATCGAACATCACGACAGCATCGTATTGGCGCGGCATCTCCCAAAGGTTCCCCAGCATCCACTCGATGGCGTGGCCTTTGCCTCTCAGGTTATTATTGGTTCGGACGCAGGCGTTCATGCCATGCTCCCGAACAATGCGGGCTGTTGCGTCCGTACAGTTATCGCAGATGACGAATACGTCGTAAAGTTCTTTCGGATAATTCAGCTGCTTCAAATTTTCCATGAGCGCTCCGACCACTTCTTGTTCGTTATGCGCTGCCACGAGCACCGCAAACGATTTTTGCGGAGGGAACAACTCCTTTTTCTTTTTCTTGCGCAGTCCGAACAACGAGAATCCGAACTGATAAATCGCGATTAACGCCAAGACCACTTGGAGCGTTACAAAAATTGCATCTGTCATGATCCTTTGATGCCCCCTTTTTTTGGTTCAGGTTCTTTTTTTCTTTGACCTTAGAACGCGGTTAATGACCCTTTTGTTGCAAGCTTGAACTTCAGACGAGAAATCCACTTTTATTCTCAGCGGGTATTCTCAGCGGGCTTAGCCTTTTTTATATATGCCGCCGATATGGTATTTCTTCCCAGATCCCCAACTTTACAAAACGCTTGATTTTCTCTGTTACCATATAAACGTGGAAAGACCGCTTGAATCATTGTACGGCTTAATGGCACTCTAAGTCAAAGCTGTCATTTTTCGCGCAAAACCGACCTTTTCCTTGAAATCGGCTCTTGCAAAAAAGTATGATGATGTTAGTTGTACAGGCTAAAGCGGGTTATCCTAATTAAGGCCGGTTATCCGGCTGCCGTTACTAACGGAGGGACCACTATGAGACCTAAAATGTTAAAATTGCTTACTGCAGAGCGGCGCCTGTTTCATTGGATCAACGGACGGCTGCACAACCGTCACCTGAATTTCTGGCTCTTTTATCTGACCCATCTGGGCGGAGCGACCGCCAGCGTCGGGGTCAGCCTTCTGGTGTGGGCATTTGCCCCGCCCCAGTTAAAGCTGCCTGCCCTTCAGGCCCTGATCGCCCTGGCCGTCAGCCATCTTCCCGTCGCCGTCGCCAAAAGGCTGTATCCCAGGGCACGTCCTTACCTGGCGCTGCCCGGAACGAATACGTTCCGCAATCCGCTCAAGGACCATTCGTTCCCGTCCGGGCATACGACGGCCATCTTCGCCTCGGTTGTGCCTTATATCGCGGCTTTTCCCGTTCTGGCTTTCATCCTGCTTCCGCTGGCCATGACGGTGGGATTCTCACGGATCTATCTTGGGCTCCATTACCCCTCCGATGTGGCGGCAGGCGCTCTGATCGGCGCCGCGGTCGCTGCAGGCACGGTCGCCTTGTGGAGTTGAGTCCGCGTTCCGGACATGCTATGTTTTACAGAACGGAATTCGTTAATCATTCTTACCACGCTTGCCCTGCACCGGCTTTTGTATACCCGGCCTGCAAAAAATATTGTCCACCGGCATCGGCCGGAGATCATGGACAATCTTCTGAAAAAACGAGGCTAAGCGCCCGAAGCCAAATTGAATGGAGAGATAACAAAAGAGGGTTCTGCCGGCCTAGGCTGAAGGACCCTCTTTTTGTCATAGGTATGCTCTCTTCCGGCGGCTGTTATTTGCCTTTCAAGCAGCGGCAATCCCTGGTTATAGTCTGTATTTGTCCAAACGCAAGGCTTGATAGCGTTCCAGCGCTTCTGCTCCGACAATCGCCTCGCAGCGATGGATCTGTATGCCCTGGCCGACGAACTTGGTTTCATATTCGGTCATGACATGCTCCTCGTTAATGCCACCCGCGTGCAGATCCAGCGAAATGTTCGTCATCTGCAGGCCGAAGTCGGAAAAGGCGTTCAGGGAAAATTCGAACAGGCTGCGCGAATCCGTCTTCAAATGAATTTCTCCCAGAGGGTTGAGCAGCCCGCGGTACTTGTCCAAAAAACGGGGATGCGTCAATCTGCGGCGGGCATGCTTCGTTTTCGGCCAGGGATCGCTGAAGTTCAGATAAATGCGCTGCAGTTCTCCCTCAGCGAACACTTCCTCCGCATAGTCGATATTGGCCAGCGCGAGTTTCAGATTCGGCGGCGTTTCCAGCCCCTCCGGTTCCCATTCGTTCCGGGCTTTTTCCGCGGCGCGGCGGATCAGCTCATCGTACATATCCACACCGATGAAATTGATCTCCGGGTACTTGCGGCTCATCCGGCTGATGAACTGCCCTTTTCCCATTCCGAACTCGACATAAATCGGGCGGTCGTTTCCAAAAACTCCGGCCCATTGTCCTTTGTGGCTGCGAGGGTCGAGCACGACCAGATCGGTCTGCTGCTCCAGACTTTCGCGTATTCCTTTTCTTCCGCGTAAACGCATGTTTACTCCTTTCAATATCCAACAAAATTTAGCCAAGAAAGCCCATTTGGAGATGGGATGAATTGGATTTTCAACATTTCAGTTTAATCACTGTCAACTGCAATATTGTGCCTAACTTACTGCAAAAAGTAAAGATGAAAAAACGAAAAAGAAAAAGGAATTTCCCGAACTCCCGCCAGCGGCGAAAGCAAAGGAAATTCCTTCCCTGTTGTATTTGGAATTGGGGTCCCTAATTTCAACAACTCATAGTCTATCTTGCTTCGGAGTTAAAATCAAATGTCTTCTCGAAAGCATTGCGGATTTTGCGCTGCGCTTCAGTCTTAATCTTCGGATTCCCCTTAAATTCAACGCCCGTAAGCGCAAGAGCCTCGTCGGGAGTCAACTGGACGTCGATCGGACCTCTGCCTTCGGGATGTACGGCTTGAGAATTCATGTTTGATCACCTCACGGTTAATTGTATGGACCACGGCGACAGGAGATAATGAATTCCTTCATTCATGCTGGCTGGTGACGATGAAGCGTTTTTACAATCAAAATATAACATGTCGTGTAAGTAATTTCAAGTGGATTTTCTCCTTCTGCAGGCCTATTTTTAAAACATAATTTTTGTAAAAAATACTCAATAAGTACGAGAAAAACGGGGACTCGCCTGCGTGCGATAAAGCGATTTCGATCGTGCAAATTCGCCGCTCTTTTCGTCAAACCGCTTGGGAGTCTTGTCCGGTTACGTTCGCCCCCTTTTTTTGATACAATGGACTCGGGTAAGATTATTACTTGCAATTAAAGGAGACATCCATGTCTATACTAGAAGTCCCTTCCACGGCCTCGCTGTGGGGAGATAAACGTTTTCATACCTGGAATTACGAAATGCGCGAACAGTTTGGCGATAAAGTGTTCAAAGTCATGCTGGACGCCGGTTTCACCTGCCCCAACCGCGACGGCTCAATTGCCAAGGGAGGCTGCACTTTTTGCAGCGCAAGAGGATCGGGAGATTTCGCCGGAAGCCGGCGCGACGATCTGGTCACCCAGTTCGGAAATGTCCGCGACCGCCAGCATCTGAAGTGGCCGAACGCCAAGTATATCGGTTATTTTCAGGCATATACCAACACTTACGCGCCGGTTGAGGAACTGCGGGAGTACTACGAGGTTATACTCGAACAGCCGGGGGTTGTCGGATTGTCCATCGCCACCCGCCCCGACTGCCTTCCGGATGATGTTGTCGATTATCTGGCGGAATTGAACGAACGGACTTATCTATGGGTGGAAATGGGGTTGCAGACCATTCACGAGTCCACCTCGCGGCTCATTAACCGGGCACATGATACGGAGTGCTATCACGAGGCTGTGGAGAAGCTGCGCAGCCGCGGCATCCGGGTCTGCACGCACATTATCCACGGCCTTCCGCAGGAAACCCACGAAATGATGCTGGAGACGGTGTCCGCCGTATCGCAGATGGATGTGCAGGGCATCAAAATCCATCTTCTGCATCTGATGCGCAAAACGCCGATGGTTAAGCAGTATGAAGCGGGACTGCTTCGTTTTCTGGAGCAGGATGAATATGTTAAGCTCATCGCCGATTCGCTGGAAATGCTGCCGCCGGAAATGATCGTACACCGTTTGACCGGAGACGCTCCCCGCGATCTGCTTATCGGTCCGATGTGGAGCCTCAAGAAATGGGAAGTTCTCAATGCAATCGACGATGAACTGGTGCGCAGAGATACCTGGCAGGGTAAGTATTGGAGAAAGCGCTGATGGGCTTCCTATCCGTGCTGAGCTTCGCCCATAAATTGGTAGAAGATCGTCTTTCTCGCGGCGAGCGCGCCGTGGATGCCACAGTAGGAACCGGCGCGGACACGCTGTTCCTTGCCAAGGCGGCGGGACCAAGAGGCGAGGTCTACGGCTTCGATATCCAGCCCGAGGCTTTGAAGCTTGCCGAAGAGCGCCTGCGCCGCGCCAGGGAGGATACGGGGAACAGCATTGCTCCTTCGACTCTTCTGTTAAAGAGCCATGCCGCGATGGCCGACGAACTGCCCCCTTCGTGGCTCGGCAGCGTCGGGGCCATCATGTTCAACTTCGGCTATCTTCCCTCGGACGACGCGGACAAGAGCGTTATCACTTTACCGGGCAGTTCGGTTGCCGCGCTCGGGGCTTCCCTCGACCTTCTCCGGCCCGGCGGGATTGTAACGGCGGTCCTTTACCCCGGACATCCCGGAGGCGAGCTGGAAGCGGAAGCGGCCCTAGCCTGGGCGTCCTCCGTTCCGCAGCAAACGGCCAGTGCCATCGTGTACCGCCAGCTTCAGCGAAGAACGGCCCCCTATGTTATCGCGTTAGAGAAAAAAAGGGGATAAGATTGCTAAATATCTCAGTTGGAGAGGAAGATGAATCTATGACACTGCCTTATCCTTTAAAATTTCAACCGGAATTCAAAGAACGCGTCTGGGGCGGAAGAGCCCTGGAGAAGTTCGGCCTGAACTTGCCCGAAGGCCATATCGGCGAAGGCTGGATGATCGCCGACCACCCGAACGGAACCTCTTCCGTTGTAAACGGCGAGCTTGCTGGTCAGGGCCTGGACCAGATCCGCGAAGGTTACGGCCGTGAATGGTTCGGCAGCAAGGGTTACTCGGAAACGAACGGAAGATTCCCTCTACTGATCAAGCTTCTCGACTGCAACGACAACCTGTCCGTTCAGGTTCATCCCACCGACGACTACAACCGGTTGCCCAAGGGCGAACTAGGCAAGACTGAAATGTGGTACGTTCTCGACGCCAAGCCGGACGCCAAAATCATCTACGGCCTCAAGGAAGACGTGAACCGCGAAAATCTCCGCCAAGCGCTGGAAGACGGCACGGTAATGGATCTCCTTCAGGAGGTTCCAGTTTCGGCAGGGGATACGTTCTATATTCCGGCCGGAACGGTGCATGCCCTGTGCGCGGGCGTGGTCGTGGCGGAAATCCAGCAGAACTCCGACACTACATACCGGATATATGATTACGACCGGCCCGGCCTTGACGGCAAGCCGCGCGAGCTGCATATCGAGGATTCGCTGAACGTCACCGCTTACGAAGGCGCGGGGGCAACCTCCATGAAGACGGACGGCGCCGTACCCGGAGAATGGCTGCGACTGGCGGAGTCGCCATATTTTATCGTGGAAAAAGGCATTGTTAGCGGCAACTGGAGCCTTGAAACCAATCCGGAGAGCTTTACCGTACTGGTCATTTGCGAAGGAAGCGGGCATCTGCTCTGGGAAGGCGGCTCCCAGCCGTATTCGGCAGGCGAATGCTATCTGCTCCCGGCCAACCTCGGCGTCTATACTATTGAAGGGCAGGCAACCCTGCTCCGTTCGTATTTGCCTTAAATCCTGATTTAGCCTCATAGGCGGCGCTCACGGCTTGGATATTGAAGCTTCTCCCGGTCCGCCTGCCCGCTTGTTTATTAGGAGGAAAAGCTGGTGACAGAACATTCCTTTACGATGACCGATCCTCTCGGCGTCCCGATCCATGTGTACGAATGGCTGCCGGAGGCCGAAGAAACCGTCAGGGGCATCCTTCAGATCTCGCACGGCATGTGCGAGACGGCGGCCAGGTACGCCCGCTTGGCCGGCCGGTTGAACGCTGCGGGCTACGCGGTGTATGCGGGAGACCACAGAGGACACGGCAGGACAGCGGGAAAGATCGATTTGCTCGGTGATGCCGGACGCGACGGCTTCTATTGGATGCGCCGCGACCTTCTCCAGATTGCCGCGATCGCGTCCGGCAGACATCCGGGAGTCCCCGTATTTCTGCTCGGGCACAGCATGGGCTCATTTCTGGCGCAGAAGCTGATGTGCGAGCCGGGGAGCGAAAGATATGCGGGCTATATTTTGAGCGGAAGCAACGGCCCCCGCGGGATGCTCCGGTTCGGAGAGGCGCTGGCCAAGGCGCAGCTGGCGCTTTTGGGCGAAAGGCACCGCAGCGTGCTGCTTAACGGCATCGTGTTCGGCGGCTATAACCGCTCCTTTTCCCCCGTCCGCACAGCCTTCGATTGGCTTAGCAGCGATACGGAGGAGGTCGACAGCTTCATATCCGACCCGTTCTGCGGAGCGATCTGCACGACCCGTTTCTTCCGGGATTTCTTCAGACTGCTGCAGGATATCCATACCGAAGCCGTGCTGGGTTCTCTGTGTAAAGACAAACCGGTATATTTATTCTCCGGCGAGAGGGACCCGGTCGGCATGAACGGCAAAGGAGTCCACCTGCTGGCCGAACTGTACCGGAGGCTTGGCGTGAGCGATTTGGAGGTGCGGCTGTACCCGGAGGGCCGGCATGAAATGCTGAATGAGAAAAACCGCGGCCAGGTTACAGACGACCTGCTCGATTGGCTGGTCCGCCATCTGCCCTCCGGACAAGACCTCCTTCGGACGTAGCACAAATATCGCCATGAACAGCAAAGACAGGCCTCTTCCCTATTGGAGACGGACCTGTCTTTTTTGTGCGATTCCGGTATCCTTCATTAATACACCTATGCCGTCCGTTGCCGCATTGTCCAGCTTATTCGCTCCATATGATCTTGCTTTGAATGATCTCAACATGCTTCGGCGTAAGGTCGGTCGAGACGATCGAATTGCCTTTATCCGCATAATAAAAAGAATAAATTCCCGTTCCGGCGCCAAGGTCCAGTATTTTATGCTGCCTCCCCTGGAAAAAAAAGCTTTAACAAGCTCGCTCCCTGCGCTGCTTAAATGGCAATAGCCAACCTTTTGCAGATTGGCTTACTTCGTTTTTTTGCGTCTCACTCTGCTGTATTTTCTTCTGCAGATACGGATAACGCATACTTTACTGGAAGTATGATAGACCAGCTTTCCGGGTCCGGCTTGGTTGAATTCCATGCGGGCGTCTTCGTCTGCAACAACGCGAATCGGCTCGACCTCGTCGATAAATCTTCGGGTGCCTTCCTGATGATATTCAAGGACAGAAAACAATACAAACCGGTTGGGAAACAGCTGTCTCATTTCTAGCCATTTCATCCCGCAATTCCCCCCTTGCTCCTGCGGCTCAATCCGCTCAGTGTCAAGCGCCGCGCTCAATGTCTCGTTCGAGTTCACCACAGTTTAGCACCTTTTGGAACAACTTTATAGCTTCAAAATATATCACATCCAAAAACAGGTAAAACAGGGTATACTCCCCCTTATAACAGGGAGGGATGAACGTGGACGATAATAGAGACGACCTGCGGCAGATTCTGGATTATTACAACGCGGGATCGGAAATCAACCGCCTTCAGTCGGGGATCGGCGTCATTGAATGGGAGCGGAGCAAACAGATCATCTCCCGTTACTTGTTCGACCGGCCTATGGTGATCTACGATATCGGCGGCGGAGCCGGGGCCTATTCGAGATGGCTTGCCGAACTAGGGCATGAGGTTCATCTGTTCGACCTATCCCCCGCTGCCGTGGAGTACGCCATTGCTCTTCAATCGCCCGGCGACATCCCCCCGATACACCGGATCGAGACCGCGGACGGGCGGAGAATCGCACGGAGCGGCGGAAGCGCCGACCTTATTCTGCTGATGGGACCGCTGTATCACTTGACTGAGAGAGACGAACGTTTGGATGCTCTAGAAGAAGCGTTCAGACTGCTCAAACCGGGCGGAACGCTGCTGGCCGCCGCCATTTCAAGGTTCGGGTCCACTCTCTGGGGTCTGTCCGTTTACGGACAAAAGAACGATATTCTTGAAGAACAGCCTTTTATGTCGATGATCGAACGCGAACTTGCGGACGGCCAGCATATCCGGCCCGAGGAATATCCAAATTTCATTGCAAGAGCTTTTTTTCATCTGCCGAATGAATTGAAGGAAGAAATCGAAGAATCCGGATTCAATCACCTGAGCACCGCCGCAGTAGAGGGGCCGGTCTGGATCGTGCCCGCTTTGGCGGAAAAATGGAGGAATCCTGAAAGCCGGGCGGCGCTGCTGAGGATCAGTTCCATCGTTGAAGAGCAGGAAAGCCTGCTGGGAATGAGTCCGCACCTGCTGGCTGCCGCCAAAAAGCGCAGTTAGACTTCCGGTCTACCACGGAATTACGGCAAGCTCGGGCCACTTGCTCTTCCACTTGTCCGCCTTGGCGTAATACGCGCTTTCCGTAACCAGAGTCTTGTTCGGCCTTACCGTCAGCCGGAACAAGTCCTCCAGGCCGAAAGGCGCGTAAATCCGCCAGCTTCCGTGTGCCTCCTTCCGCGCGCCAAGCGAGGAAGCTGTCGTCGGCCAGCTGTCGATCGCCGCTTCCAGAGAAGGGTAAGGCGCAAGGCCGACGCCGAACCGTTCGGGATACCACAGGTGAACACGGGCCTGATTCTTGATGTCGACAGGGAAGGGAAGCTCCGCGAAAAGGCGCTTTCCCCGCTCCACCACCCCGTTCTCTGCCTCGTAACCGAGGTCGGCATCATCAAAGTAGACGATATCGATATCCGAGACTCCGTACATCGGCGGCCTGCCCGTAAGTTCGTTCCAGACGGTCTGCACCAGGCAGCCCGCCCCGATATAGTACGGATGCGGACTGAGACTTTCCGCCCGTCCGAACAGCGAAAGCAACCATTCATTCCGTTCAAAAATGTTGGTGAGCCGGTCCCGCATTTCCTGCGTTTCGATCATCATAATTCCTCCCCTTCGGAGCCATGGCCATGGACAACGTTAACCGCACCCGGCAGTGTATTGCAAAATTTTTTGCGGTCCTTTGGGCCCCATCCTCCGAAGACCGTTGTCCTGAAAACCCGCGTCCAAGTATAGCCGCAGCGCCGAAATATTTTCTTCGTTGACACTTAACACGATTTCATCCGTTCCAGGATAACATGCGCTGACGAACGAGGGCAGCATTCTGAGCGCCGCCTTCGCGTAGCCTTTTCCCTGGCTTGAATAATCAATGAGGAATGCGCGAAACAGCATTGCCCGGGAACCGCCGCTGTACACATTGTCTATTCCTTCCCAGCCATGGAGTACAAAGAAACCCACGGCTTTGTCGCCCTCCACAACAACCGTAGGATGCCGGTTAACATCCTGCAAGGCCGGTTCCAGCGTATCAGCAGGCATACCCGTGAACTCTTCCTGCTCCTTCGGAAGAAAGAACGCAAGCAGGCTCTCCTTGTATTTATCCTCATATTCGACCAGCCGAACCGTACCGCTCATCGGCATGAAGCCTCCTTATGTTCCCTTAACTGAAGAAGTTCGAATGCTCTAAAGCTGATGCCCTCTGCCTACTGGAGAACCCGCTGAACCGGCAGGTCATAAACTCTAGGCTTCTGACTCTCATCCTGCTGGTACAGCACAAGCAAGAGGGTGCTTTCGCCGTCCTGCGGCGGCGCTCCTGCGTCCGGCGCGTCCGCTTCTCCGGCACCGCTTGCTCCCGCCTTCAGACCGCCGATGGACGCCAGCGCCTTCGCCAGGGGAAATGGCAATATCTCCAGCACCGCGTATTTTTGCAGCTCTCGTTCACTGATTCCAGTTGCCGGTATTCCCGCTGCCGACACTTCCGCTGCCGTTTCGCCAGAAGCAGCCGCCCTAGGTTCCCCCAGAAGCTGAGGCCGTTCGGCGATCTCCCGGAGATAGCGTCCCCATTCATTTTTGCCGAGGACCGGCTCCCACCACACTTTGCGCGGCTTGTACTTATGGCCGAGGAAATAATCGAGCTTCATGAGGCCCGTAATAATTTCCATCTCCGGCGTACCGCGTTCAAGCAGAAATTCGTTCAGCCGGGTGAACAGATCTTCCAGCTGGTGCCCGATCTTTTGCCAACCCCGCGCTTCCCAGTAATCGCCGAACTCTTGGAAGAAATCAAATGGAGATTCAAAAATATGGCGCATCAAATACTTAACCGTGTGGTCCAGCCGGTGGCTGTTCCAATATTTTTCCAGCACATCCTCCAGCCGCTTCAGCCGCACAATGTCCGAGAAGGGCATCACATGGCTGCTCAGGATTTCATACGGCGCATGCTCCATGTAGACATAATCATACTTAGCCGCCTGAGCGCGCAGCCCGGTGCCGCGCAGCATTTTGAGAAAGCCGAGCTGCAGCTCTTCCGGCTCCATGGCGAAGACATCGTTGAACGTTTTGCGGAACGTCGCGTAATCCTCCATCGGCAGGCCCGCAATCAGATCAAGATGCTGGTCGATGCTGCCGCTCTCCTTGATTTTCATGACCGTACGCGACAGCTTGGCAAAATTCTGGCGGCGCTTCACCAGCTCGTTCGTCTCGTCATTGGTGGACTGCACGCCGATCTCAAACCGGAAAATGCCGGGAGGCGCATTCTGCGCGAGAAAATCCAGCACCTCGGGGCGCATGATGTCGGCGGTAATCTCGAACTGGAAGACGCAGCCGCCATGATTGTCAATGAGGAACCGGAACATTTCCAGCGCGTACTCGCGGTTGATGTTGAAGGTGCGGTCCAGAAACTTGATCGTTTTGGCTCCATTCTGGATCAGATACAACAAATCCGCTTTGACCCGCTCAATATCATAATACCGGACGCCCACCTCAATGCTGGATAGACAAAACTGGCAGTTGAATGGACATCCCCGGCTAGTTTCGAAATAGGTAATTCTTTTGCTTAAATCCGGCAGATCCTCGGCAAAACGGTGCGGCGTGGGCAGCGTGTTCAGATCGGTCTTGGGACGCGGAGGGTTCACGATCACTTCTTCTCCCTTGCGGTAAGCCGCCCCGTACACAAAATGGAACTTGCGCCCGTCCCGCAGCTCCTGCAGCAGATGATGGAACGTCTCTTCCCCGTCGCCGCAGACGATGAAGTCAATGCCCGGCTCGCGGTTCATCCAGTACAGCGGCTCATAGGACACTTCCGGTCCCCCAAGGACGATCGTCACGCCTGGCATGATTTTCTTCAGGATGCCGATCAGCTTGACCGTCTCCTCGATGTTCCAGATGTAGCACGAGAACCCGATTACGTCCGGGGCCTTCTGAAACAGGTCGGAAACGATGTTCATCACCGGGTCTTTGATCGTGTACTCCGCCAGCTGAATGTCGAATTCATGCTGACTGTAAGCCTTGAGCAGACGGATGGCCAACGAGGTGTGGATATACTTGGCGTTCAATGTGGCCAGGACGATCTTCATGCTGCGTATGCTCCTTTACGATTCATTGGAATACAATTCACTTTGAAAAAAATCCAGAAATTCTTTGCCGTACTTGCGGTATTTCACTTCCCCGACGCCCTTTACCTTCATCATTTCTTCTTCCGTTTGCGGGCATACCACGCTCATCTCCCGCAGCGTCGCGTCGTTAAAAATTATATATGACGGCACATGCTCCCGGCCCGCCAGCTCGCGGCGAATCAGGCGCAGCTGCTCGAACACGGTTTCGTTGACAGCCGAAGGCGAAAGATCGCGGCTCCGGCTGCGGTCCCTGCCACCGGCTGACGGCCTGGACGGCCGGGCGACGCGCTGCCGTACCTCCCGCTGCCCGCGCAGCACCTCGGCTGCCGGCTGCTGGAGACGCACGACCGGGTACTGGCCTTCGGACAAGGCCAGATAGCCTTCGGAAATCAGCACATTGACGATTTCCGTAATTTCCTTCTCGGTGCGGCCGGACATGGCTCCATGGGTCGGCAGCTTGTCGAAGCCGTACTGCAGCACCTTCTGGCTGCGCGAGCCCTTCAGCACGGACGACACCAGCGCCACGCCGAAGCGCTCACGCATCCGGTGGATGCAGGAGAAGATCTTCTGCGCGTCGACGGTCATGTCGACGAGCTCGCGCTCATCGGTGCAGGAGCTGCAAATGCCGCAAGGCTTGTCCCCGTGGACCTCGCCGAAATAGTCGAGCATGGCACTCCGCAGACACCGGGTCGTATAGCAGTAATCAATCATCTGCTGAAGCTTGCGGTATTCGTTCTGTTTGCGCTCCGAATCCTGCGGATTCTGCTCGATCAGGAACTTCTGGGTCATGATATCCTGCGCGCTGAACAGCAGGATGCACTGGCTCGGCTCGCCGTCCCGTCCCGCGCGGCCCGCTTCCTGCACGTAAGCCTCCATATTCTTCGGCATATTGTAATGGATGACATACCGCACATTCGACTTGTCGATCCCCATGCCGAAGGCATTGGTCGCAACCATTACGCGGATATCGTCGTACAGGAACGCCTCCTGGCTCTCCGCCCGCTCGTCGTCGCTCATGCCCGCATGGTAGCGGCCCGCCGCGAATCCGGCATTCCGCAGACGCTGGTACAGGTCGTCGACCTCCTTGCGGGTAGCCGCGTACACGATTCCCGGCTGATGGGCATGCGAAGCGGTATACTCCAAAACGAATTCCTTCTTGTTCTCGCCCCTCAGCACCGACATCGCCAGATTGTCGCGGCCAAGGCCCGTTACAAAGACGCCCGGACCCCGCAGACGCAGCAACCGGAGCATATCCTCCATGACCTCCGGCGTCGCCGTCGCCGTGAAGGCGGCCAGAATCGGCCGTTCCGGAAGCTCCTCCACAAACGGCGATACCGCGAGGTAGCTGGTACGGAAATCATGGCCCCACTGGGAGACGCAGTGCGCCTCGTCTACCGCGACGCAGGATATGGACAATTCCGCCATCTCCAGGCGGAACCAGTCCAGCTCCAGCCGCTCGGGCGCGACGTAGAGCAGCTTCAGTTCTCCCCGGCGGGCGGCGCGGATGCGCTCGTTCACCTCTTTGCCGGTTAAGGTGCTGTTGATATAAGCGGCGGGAATTCCCGCCGTCGTCAGCGCGTCCACCTGATCCTTCATCAGGGAGATCAGCGGCGATACGACGAGCGTCAGGCCCGGAAGCAGCAGCGCCGGCACCTGATAGCAGATCGATTTGCCGCCGCCGGTCGGCATAATGCCGAGCGTGTCGCGGCCCTCCAGGAGACTCGCGACGATTTTCTTCTGGCCTTCCCGGAAATCGGGATAGCCGTAATATTTTTGCAGCATTTCCTGCGCATTTTCAATTGTAAGTTCCTGCGGATTCATATGGATCAAAACTCCTTAACAACTGTCTTCCTTTAGTTTACCGGACTTTGCGGCGAAGGGGCAACCGTACGCGGGAAATAGCGCGGATATACCGGAAGCCTGTGTCTTATGATCATGATTTTGTTTTTCATTTTGTTCTAAAATGAGAGTAAGAGGTGACCAATATGTCCAATTCCCTGCTGACCAAAAAAGCGCTGGCCCATTGTCTCAAAAAACGGATGGAGCATATCCCGCTAAATAAAATCACCGTAAAACAGCTGGTGAACGACTGCGGGCTGAACCGTCAGACGTTTTACTACCATTTTCACGATATTTTCGAGCTGCTGGGCTGGATATATCAGAAAGAGGCTGTCGACGGGATTGCCGATTACAGGGGCTACAATACATGGACGGAAGGATTTTATAAAATATTTCTGTACATTGAGAACAACCGCGCGTTCTGTCTCAATACACTGGAATCGCTTGGGAGAAACCATCTGGACGCCTACCTTTATTCCGTTACGAACGATCTTATTATGGGCGTCATTAATGAATTAGCCTCCGGTATAAGAGTGAGCGAGGAAGACAAGCTGTTTATCGCCAATTTCTATACGCTGGCGTTTAGCGGCCTGGTTATCCAGTGGATGAGAGACGGCATGAAGGAAAGCCCGAAGCTGATTATTGAACGGCTGAACGGACTCCTCGAAGGTCAATTCCTCAAATCCCTGCATAAATACGAGAAAGTCAACTGAGCCGGATCGCCAAAAATAAAAACTATACACTTTCGCGGAAGTGTCTAAAATCTGGACACTTCCCGGAGATTGATTATTCCTCTGCCTGCTCAATCGCATTACAGTGGACACAGATACAGCATTCAGCATATCTATGGAGGCGATTGTTGTGAAGGAAGAGGATAAGAACAAGCAGGTTTATTTTGTCGGCGGAGGTATTGCGTCCTTGGCGGGCGCCGCTTTTCTCGTTAGAGACTGCGACTTCCCGGGAATCGGCATTCATATTATCGAAGAAATGAACATTCTCGGCGGCAGCAACGACGGCGCGGGCAGCGAGGAGCACGGCTATGTGATCCGCGGCGGACGGATGCTGAATGACGAGACATACGAGAATACATGGGATCTCCTGATGTCGATTCCCTCGCTGGACCATCCCGGCAAATCAGTGCGGGAAGAGATCATAGCATTCGATGATGCGAATCCGACGCATTCCAATGCCAGACTTGTGAATGGAAATGGCGAAGTGGTCGATGTGATGTCGATGGGTTTCAATATGGCCGACCGGCTCGCCATGGGCAAACTGATCATTACGCCCGAAGAAAAAATGGGCAAGGCGCGCATCAGCGACTGGTTCGGCCCACATTTTTTCACGACGAATTTCTGGTACATGTGGGCGACGACGTTCGCGTTCCAGCCCTGGCACAGCGCGGTTGAACTGAAACGATACATGATCCGGTTCATGCATGAATTCCCGAGAATCCAGACCCTGGAGGGCGTAACCCGCACCCCGTACAACCAGTATGATTCGATTATTTTGCCGATGAAAAAGTATTTGGAGGATCATGGCGTCGACTTTACGCTGAAATGCACCGTGACCGATCTGGACTTCAAAGAAGGCGACGGCATTACCGTCACGTGTATGCATGTCGTCCGCTGCGGAGCCGAAGAGCTGATCGCAATCAATGAGGAAGATCTGGTCATTATCACGAACGGATCGATGACGGAAGGCTCCAGCCTCGGCTCGATGACCTCTGCTCCGCGCCTGAAAGAGAAAGGGAGCTCCTGGAAGCTGTGGGACCGCATCGCGGCGAAGAGACCCGGTTTCGGCAATCCTTCGTCCTTTGACGACCATATTGAGGAATCCAAATGGGAATCGTTCACGGTGACGTTCAGCGATACCGTCTTTTTCGATCTGATGGAACAATTCTCACGCAACCGCGCGGGTACCGGTGCTCTGGTCACGTTCAAGGATTCGAGCTGGCTGATGTCGGTCGTACTCGCGTACCAGCCCCATTTCCGGAATCAGCCGGAGCATATCCGGGTATTCTGGGGCTACGGCCTGTATCCCGACAAGGAAGGCGACTTCGTGAAGAAGAAAATGTCCGATTGCACCGGGGAAGAAATTATGACCGAGCTGCTGGGCCATCTGCATTTCGATGAACACAAAGAAGCCATTATGGCGACAGCCAACTGCATTCCGTGCATGATGCCGTTCATTACCGCGCAGTTTATGCCAAGAGCCGCCCGCGATCGGCCGAAGGTCGTGCCGGACGGCTCCACCAATCTAGCGTTCATCGGCCAGTTCTGCGAAATCCCGGACGACGTCGTATTCACCGAGGAATACTCGGTCCGTGCGGCAAGAATCGCCGTCTATACGCTGCTTGGCGTGAACAAGCCGATTGCGCCGATCAACAAGTACCAATACGACGTGCGGACGTTGTTCACGAGCTTTGTCACTTCGTTCCGGTAAAGCTAATTGCTCAGTGGAATTTATCCATTCTTCTATGTCAAAAAAGGGGAGGCGCGTTCTGCGTCTCCCCTTCTCCGCATGGCGCGGATCTCGGCGTTAGACGCTGCAGGAGCCGTCCCCGCAGCCTTCATTGCCGGATGCGTCGTCTGAGCCGCCGATCACACGGAGCGTCGGTTCCTGCTGCTCCTCCGACCAGACCTGATCCAGCACCTCGGAGAATACCGGTCCGGGCTGGGCTCCGGAAATGGCGTACTTATTATTAAACACAAAGAACGGAACGCCGGTAACGCCGAGCCGCTGCGCGGCCGAGATATCCGCCTTCACTTCATCGGCGTAAGCGTCCGAATTCAGCACCGTCACCGCTTCTTCCTTATCCAATCCGGCTTCTGCCGCGAGTGCCGCCAGCGTTTCACTGTCACCCAAATTCAGCCCGTCCGTAAAGTAGCCCTGCATCAGACGCTCCGTCAGCTCGGCTTCAAGTCCCTTCGATTTGGCGTATTGCGCCAGCCGGTGGCTGTCATACGTATTGGCGTGAATCATGGTGTCGAATTTGAAGTCGAGACCCACGCCCAGCGCCTGATCGGCAACCTGCGCGTTCATCGTTTTGGCCTGCTCAGCGGTGATGCCGTATTTTGCGGCCAATAATTCATGGATGCTCTTGCTGGTCGGACCGGCCTCCGGGTCAAGCTGAAAGCTGCGAAATTCGACTTCCACCTTGTCACGATCTGGAAACTGGCTCAGCGCGTGCTCAAGCCGTCTTTTGCCTATATAACAGAAAGGACAGACATAGTCGGACCAAACCTCTATTTTCATGGATAAACCTCCGATACAACTGCTAATTTTTCATTACTCACCTACTATTATATAGTAAAATTACGAAATTTCCATCTTTATTGGGGTCGGGCCAAGGCAATCGCTCAATGGATTTATGGTGGATAGATTTTATAGAACAAGAAGGCACTTTCGACCATGGGATCGTGACCTCCTTCGCGCTCCAACATCAAGGGAACCGGGTCAAGATGGTTGTGATTTTTAGTTCAGCTGCTTGCAAACGTGCTAAAGTGCAGGTTTTTTTGATCGAAAGCGTTGGTTTCCAGGAAATTCGCCCTATTGTGCAGGAATTTAAGGTTGTGCTGGCTGCATTTGAGGTTGGACTGGCGAGAAACTGTATTTTGGCAGGCATGTTATAGAATGAAGGTTTCAAGGCGAAAAAAGATGTACAATTTCAGGTTTTCTGCATGATTTGGTTCATCGCGCCCCGTTTCAATTCGTACCGCCCGGGCATGTTTGCCCGTCGTTCCCGCAGAAGCGTAAGGCTACGTTCAGGATGGTGAGCGACGTCGTCGTAGACAAAAGAGATGACCTGAAAATCCATAGTAACTAAAAAAGTTTCCAAGTTCAGTTCGTTGCATTATTATCATTTCACCATTACAGCCTGATTGCCAGCAGACAATCGCTTACGAATTTTTGACAGAAATTTAAACAAAAGCACGAATTGTCATGAAAAATAATTCCCTGCTCCGTCATATCTGAGTTATGATAGAAACGATGTGATCAAGAATCTACGTTATGGATGGTGGAACATGTTCAAGAACAAAAAAACGGCGCTGCTCCTCGCCGCACTCGTTATTATTATCGCCGCTGCCGTTGGAGCGTGGCTGTTCCTCGGGAGCAAGGGAGACGGCGAACCGAATTCCACGCAGGGCGGCTCGCAGGTATCGGGGGACGGAGAAACGAAATCGCTCTCACAGCAGTTTTTCATTTACGATACGGTAGTCAATATCAAGATTTTCGGTGACACGGTATCCCAGAAGAATATGGACGATATTCAGCAAATGCTGGAACGAATGGATATAGAATTCAGCCGCACCAAGGAAGGCGGCGAAATCTACGACGTTAACCTGGCTGCCGGCAAACAAGCGGTTGCCGTGTCGGATGAGACGCTGGACGCGGTAAAACAATCCGTCAAATACGCTCAGGAAATGGATGGCTTGTTCGATCCTACCATCGGTCCGCTGGTGGACCTTTGGAATATCGGCAGCGGCGGAGACCATGTTCCTCCTCAAGCGGAGATCGATAAAGCCAAGAGCCTGACGAACTACAAGGATATCATCATCGACGAGAAAGCCAAGACGGTCAAGCTAGCCAAAGAGGGAATGGTGCTTGATCTCGGCGGTATAGGCAAGGGCTACGCGGCGGACCGGATCGCCGATTATCTGAAGGCGCAGGGGCTGGACAGCGCGATGATCAATCTCGGCGGAAGCAGCATTATTGGCCTCGGAACCAAGCCCGGCGGTTCGCAGTGGAACATCGGACTGCAGGACCCCGACAAGAGCCGGGGCACCCAGCTTGGAACGATCAAGATCAGCGATGAAGTCATCGATGCGTCCGGAGTATACGAAAGGTTCTTCATGCAGGACGGCGTAAGGTATCATCATATTCTCGATCCGCGGACGGGCTATCCCGGCCAGCTTGGCCTCAAGAGCCTGACCATCATGAGTCCCAACGCAACCGACGCGGACGCCCTTTCCACCGGCGTATTCCTGATGGGGGCCCAGGACGGCTTGAAGTACCTGCAGTCTCTTCCGGAAAAAGTCGAAGGTTTCTTTATTACCGAAGACAACAAAATTTACGCAACGCCCGGAATCCGGGAGCGGCTGGTGCTGACCGACCCGACGTACAGCTTCGGGAATTGACGGAAGCGGCAGACGCCGGCCGGCATAGGGAGTAACCGCAACGTTCGCAATTTGCAAAGAAAGGGATACCGGAATGCTGTTCCGGTATCCCTTTCTTATATGCCGTCTGCGGATGAGGTACTAGTACTTATCCACAACGGCGCCCAGGACAGCCCCCCGGACAAAAGATTGACCGTCCAGGATCTGCAGTTCTTTCGCGGTCCCGGTGACAACGACGCCCAGGATGCGGACATCGCCGGTGTCCGGCTCGGCTTTGTCTTTTTTCAAATAGTTGTAAATTCGCCGATATTCACTGTAGTAGGTCCCTTTCTGCTGAACTCCCACCTTTAAGCTCCCAATAAAGTCCGCCGGGTCTGGCTGGTCGGAGTAGGGTCTGACTCCAAAACCGTACACTCTGTAAGTGGGCAAAAGGGGCTGCGGATATACGATCACACCTTTCTCATCCTTGTGAGGCTCAAGACCGAAGTCCTTCCAGTCATCATACGTATCGACCCAATACCATACGGTCCGTACATCCGCAGGCAGCATGGCCTTCACCTCGGCAAAGGAAAACGCCTTGTCGAAAGACAGCGCCATTTCCACCAGCTTGCCGGATTCCATCTGCGAAAGTGCCGGAGTATCGTTTAACACTTTACCGTTATAATTGACACCCGGCACATAGAACAGCAGCTCTCTTTGGCCGTTATCGGGATTATATCTTCGGTTATATTCATACCCCTGCGCTTTCAACGCCGGATCATTCCCCTCCAAACTGGCGGTTCCGCCATGTACCCCGGTAGTAAACGGAAACCCCGGCACATAGTAATTGATCCATTTTTCACGCCATGGGACGGGCACTCCCTCCACCATCTTGTAAGTATCCAGTTCCAGTACCCCGGAAAGAAACCCTCGCCGGTCCTTGTGTCCGGGTTCCAGGTACTCATTCGGACTGCTGATTGACATATAGCCGTATTCATCGAACATCCTTTCTGACGACTCATGATCGATCAGATGGGCAGCGCCGATAAAAATAGCGGCCAACGTAATGAGACTTACAGCGAGGGATATCAAAACATTGCGAATTAACGTTTTTCGTTTGGCTCTTTGAATGGTTTTCGTAAGACTTTGATCCTCTTGTCCTTCCCAGGGAGCGGTCATTTATTCCTCACCTCCGTAATGGTTTTGAAATTGCT
This sequence comes from Paenibacillus rhizophilus, assembly GCF_003854965.1. Classification (GTDB taxonomy): domain Bacteria; phylum Bacillota; class Bacilli; order Paenibacillales; family Paenibacillaceae; genus Paenibacillus_AQ; species Paenibacillus_AQ rhizophilus. Next base: position 295,625 of record NZ_RQPI01000004.1, on the reverse strand, counting down.
GTCTTGCGCGGTACAAGGAAGCTTTCACCTTCCCCTCGCTGATGCCCAAGAGGCCCGCCATCTCTTTATAGGACAGCTCCATCTCGTATTTCATCAGTATCAGTTGTCTGTGCGCAGGATTCAGCTTCCCGAGAATGCGCTCGATCAGGTCTTTTTGCTCCCGCCTCAGCAGAGTTTCTTCCGGCAGTCCGCTCTCCGAAGCGGCATAATCTCCGGGTTCCTCGTCATAGTGAAACCGTCTCTGCCTTCGGCACAGATCATAATAGCGGTTGATCGCAACCTTATACAGCCAAGCGCTGAACTTGCGTTCGTCGATCGCTTCAAGATACAGCAGCGCCTTATAGACCGTGTCCTGTACAATGTCCTCCGCATCGGCGGCGCCAGCGCCCAATCGGATTAAATAACGGCGGATCTCCGCCATTTTAGGTTGAAGCAGCTGCTCCAGGTGCCCGGGCCCCATCCTGCACCTCCTTTCGGTGATATAACGATGCAGCGGCCGGAATGTTGTTGTTGTCCGAAATTTTTTGGCAGAAATATTATGTATTGCAACGCGTAAACCTATAGCTGCACTGAGCCATTTAAGCGGAAAAACTCCAGCTAAATTATCCAAAATAGGCCTATTGAGAGCCATTCTGGAGAAATAGCTGGAGTTTTTCCATGTAATTCGCTAATCTCGCAAGAACAAGGAGGATTAGACGGAGCTTTTCCCTCTAACGTGTGAAGGCTCCCCTTTTCATCCTTTTCTTATAAATATATAAGATTATGGGTTATTCGCTTAAACGATCGGCAGACCGGCAAACTCTTCATAATTCCGGAAAATATAGGTCGGAGTATGAGCGGTGGCCGGTTTCTTTCCTCTCGGATTGTACCAGCACATTTCCCAGCCCGCATCAAGGGCGCCGACTACATCGTTATGCCAGGTATCGCCGACATAGACGCTGTTTCCCGCTTCCGTCCCCGTCTTCCGGTTGACATAAGCGAAAATTCCCGGGTCCGGCTTGGCGATGCCGACGGCGTCCGAAACGAAGATCCGATCCATGGGAATCAGCTTGTCCACACCGAGTCCGCGGATTTTGCTCATTTGATGATCTACCGGCCCGTTGGTAATGATGCCTACCACATGCCCATCGGCCATAAGCCGTTTCAACTGCGGGAGAACGCCGTCAATCATCTTGATGTTGTACTGGCGGCTGATATAGCCTTCCTGCACAAGCGCCGCCTGCTCCCGGGTGAGAGGAATCCCGAGTTCCTCAAATGCGATTTCCATCCGCCGCACCCGCGTCTCCTTCAGCGTAAACTCCCCTTGCAGATACTTCGGCCATAGCTGGTCGCTATGGTATCTGACCCGGTCGAATAAATGCAGCACATCCAGCACGCTCTCGTCCGGCTTAATCACTTCCCTCACCGCTTCCCGGAAAGGAACCAAATGATCATAAAGCGTGTCGTCCAAATCAAAAAAAATAGCCCGTTTCCCGCTGCTTTCCATTTCAACGCCCCTTAGTCTCTACTAATGCTGGAGGACCGGACTTAAGCCGTTATCCCCAAGTATTATAGTCAGAAAAAAAGATTGTAGCTGTAAAATTCGTCATCCCTGATGTAGCCCTGCTTCTCGTACAGCCGCTGAGCGGTAAAATTATCGGTCCATGTGGTAAGCGTCAGCCCCTTCGTGCCGGTCTCCTGCGCATACGCGCGGGCCGCTTCCATCAGCACCGCACCTGCGCCACTTCCCCGCGCCTCTTCCGAGACGTACAAATCGTTCAGAATCCACAGCCGCTGCATCGTAACCGACGAAAAAGAGGGGTACAGCTGCGTAAAGCCGACCGCGCGTCCGGCGCCGCCCTCTTCCTCCTGTTCAACCGCCAGAAAAATAACCGACTCCTGCTTATTAAGCCGTTCTTCCAAAAACGCCCTCACGCGCTCCCGGTCCGATTCCTGTCTGTAAAAGATCCGATACCCGTCGAACAAAGGTACGATCTTTTCCAAATCCTCAAGCCCCGCCCGCACCGCAACATACCGTGTCACTTTCATCGCTCCCTTTTGTCAAAGCCATTATACCGTCATTGTAAAATCGGCCTCAGCGCTTTGCCATGGAGAAATTGCCGCATTATTTGGACTAATCCCGGCCTGCCGCCGCCTGAACATTCGAAAGGCCGATCCAGTACCGGCAGTACCGGTTGTCCAGCTCGGCCAGCCGCCCCCCGTTGTTCTCGATGACGCGCCGCGACCCTTCATTGCCCTCTTCGCAGGTAAGGAGCACCCGGTCGATGCCCAGCTCGGACGCTTTGCCCAGCAGCCCGGACAGCAGAGCCGTGCCGTAGCCTCTTCTCCGCGCGGTAGGCCGGATGCAATAACCGATATGGCCCCCGGTAACAAGCAGGCTGTCGGTCAGCCGGTGACGGAGCTTGCCATAGCCCACCGGCCTGCCGTCCGCATACAGGAAATACAGGGTTTGCGGCACATGTCCCGGAGGCAGATCGATCCCGGAGGAATAATCGCGCAGCACCGGAAGTAGGTTCAGAAATTTGGAATATCCGGCAGTATAGAGGCTGTTCACAAACCCGTTCTCTCCGGGGCCGATTTCGCGGGCCATCTCGTAAATCTTTTTATCTTCCGGAACCGCCAGCTCCCGCAGTTCAAAAGCCATGTCTCCTCATCCTTTCGACTCGTAAAAAATATGGCGGGCTTCGATCTTTCCACCCTCAATATCCATCAGTCCGAAGGAATACAGCTTCTCCCGCCGTTTATCCGTAGGCGAGCCCGGATTGAACAGCAGCACGCCGTTCTCGCTCCGCATCAGCGGTTGATGCGAGTGGCCGAACAGGATGCAGTCAAGGCTCTCGCCGGCAAACGCCCTTAGCGCATTGCTGTCCGTCCCCTTGCCGGTATACGGCCGATGCCCGTGAACCATACCGATGCGCGCGCCCGCAAGTGTTATGATTTTGCGTTCGCCGAAGCGCCGCACAATCTCGCTTCCGTCATTGTTTCCGGCAATTCCTTCTACCGGAGCCAAAGCGGACAGCTCGTCATAGACGGCCAGATCGACCCAATCGCCCAGATGCAGAATCAGCTCGACTCCGGCCAGACCTTCCGTCAGCGCCTTCGGCAGCTTCGCCATCCGGCCCATGTGCGTATCCGAAACGATTCCCACTTTCATATAGGTCAGCTCCCCGCTTTATTTGAATAAGCATTATGCCAAAACTCTTAAATGAACATTGTAAATGATTGTAAGACGAAGCTATGGGTTCGTCCACTGGCGGCTTCCCCGCTTCGCCATTATAGGAGCCGAGCGAAGCCAGACTGTAAGCGGCAATGAGCGGGCCGAGAGACGCGAACGAGGTTCTGCCGGATGAATTGACCGGTGATTCTCCAGTTCCTGGACGTCTTGGACGTTCCTTTGTCGCGGCGCTACGCATGATTCGCCTTCGGCATCGTCAGCTTCACCATGCCCTTCAGCCGGTCATAATTCATGGCGATGTGCAGCGACCGGCAAATCTCATCAAGCGGAACGAGCAGCATGCCTTGTCTGAACTCCGGCTGGATGCCGGAAAACAGCACGCCGCGCCCGTTAACCGTCAGTTCCCGTTTGGGCACAAACTTTCTGATCCGGTCTATCGTCTCGGCGGGTGTACGCAGATTGCTTCCCGCGTTGATGCGGTCAGCATTCGTCTCGCCCCTGTCTGCCAGGCCTTCCTTCACGGTGAAAGTCAGGGGAATCCCAAGCGAACCCGCTGCGGTCATCACGCGGTCATTGTATGAACCGTACGGAAAGGCAAGCGCTGAGTCGGTATTGCCGAGCTCCTCCTTCAGCCTGCGCTCAGCCAATCCGAGATCCCCGGTCACTCTGCGGTAATATTCTTCGTTGTACTCGCTGCGCGTTTCGTCGTCAATGTACAGCAGCGCGCTGAGCGCCGGCTCCTCCCCTCCTTCGGCATCTACGGGGGCGAAATAATGCAGGTCATAGGTATGATTGAAGAAGCCCATGCCGAATTTTTTCATCTCCCGCATCTGGCTCCAGGTCAGCTTGGGCAAGCCTCCCTTGCCGGGGTTGTCGACATCGGAGACGATGACGAAGTTCACCGCCGTGTAGCCATATTTTCGCAAGACAGGAAATGCCAGCTTATAGAAGCTCTCATAGCCGTCATCGAAGGTAAGCAGCACCGCATTATCCGGAACCTTGCCGTCAGCAAGCATAAACCGCCGGTACTGCCCCATTGTAATCACATGATAGCCGTCCTTTTTCAGCAGCATCATCTGCTCGGCGAACCGGTCCTCCGACAAAACCGAGGGCAGCAGCGGTTTCCGGGATAGGTGGTGGTACATCAAGACCGCCACTTTGTCTCTATAATAGACCCCTTTCGGCAAAGGAGCCGGCCGATCCCAGCGGATATTTGCGCCCAGAAGTCTTTCGGCGAACTTTTGCGGAACGAGCAGCTCATGATCCGAGTATTCGAAGGGACCGGATGCTTTTATCACCCGCCCGCCAACCTCAAAATCGACATCACGGAACTTTGGTCTGAAACCGAAAATAGCGGCAAGACCGATCAGGATTAGGGCAGCCAATACAGGGGCGATTATTTTTCTCAATGTGAAGTTCTCCTTACAATTTGGCAGTCTCGCTTCCATTTGTACCCTAATCATATTCCGCCTCTTCACTCATTTAGTTACAACTTTTTAATCTTTGCAGGGCGTTTTATGATCACGAGGCCGCTTGGGCAGAGGGCTTAAAAAAAGCCGGCCGAATGTCCCGGACAGCTTCTTCTTGTATTATTTATATTTCCGCCAGTCTTGGCTGCTGTTCTCCAGCAGATGGGCAAAATCGTTGTCCAGGCGCTTCTGCTCCGTCTTGCGCGCTTCCTCCGCCGCCTTCCGCTCCGCTTCTTTGCGGCTGGCCTCCTCATTCTTCAGCTCATCGGCCTGCGCCTTGAGCTTGTTCAGCACTTCGCTGCTCAGCAGGTCCTTTAAGGTAGCCTGAGCCTCCTCTTTGCCCGCCCGCGGAGCGTTCGGCATTTTCTTCTTTTTTGCCATTGCAATTCCCTCCTTTAAGTACTTAAATTTGTTTAGGTCCATTGCCTTTTCGTTTATAATAGTAAGCAAGAGGTGAGACTCATGAAGCAGACTTCCTTATGTCCCCGTCTGCAAAAAAGCATGGATATTATCGGAAAGCGTTGGACCGGTCTGATCATTTACCAGCTGCTTCAAGGACCCCAGCGTTTCGGCAGCATCGAAGCCTCCCTTCCTCTCAGCGGAAGACTTCTATCCGAGAGGCTGAAGGATCTGGAGCAGGAGGGCATCGTGCGCCGGGAAGTGTTCCCTGAGACGCCGGTGCGCATTCAATATTCTCTGACCGAAAAAGGAATGGCGCTTGAATCGGTTATCCGTGGTTTGGAACATTGGTCCCGGGACTGGATTGAAGCCGATTCCGAATGCAATAGCCCGCACACCTGAACGATCTAAGATCGCCGTATAAAAGGGAAACCGGCCAGGCCGGTTTCTTTTTTTTCACCATCAAAGAGTTCAGATGCTTTAAACCTTTCGTCCAACAATAACCAGATCGCGCAGTATCCCGTCCATATCGGCTACTCCCGGCAGCAGCCCCCAGCGTTCAAAGCCGAACTTCTTCAAAAGTCCCAGACTTGGCCCGTTATGCCCGAATACCAATCCGACCAGATTGCTTATCCCCAGCCGCCCGCATTCTTCGAGTGCTTTGCCCACAAGCAGGCTTCCGGCTCCGGTTCCCCTGTATTTTTCGTTTACATAAATGCTCAATTCGGCCGTTCCGTTATAGGCCGGTCTTTCATGGAACGACTGAAAGCTCAGCCAGGCCGCAATTTCTCCGTCCTTCTTGAGCACCCACAGCGGGCGGTGGCCGCTGCCATGCTCATGAAACCAGGCAAGCCTGTCCTCCACGCCCACGGGTTCTAGGTCGGCCGTAACCATCCTGCCCGCTATAGTGGAATTATAAATGGCCACAATACCCGCCAGATCCTCCAGCGTAGCGTCTTCAATATTGCTCTCCTGCCAATCCATCCGTTCATCCCTCCATCAAGCGCGTACTAGTTTCAAAGTAATCCATGGCCGTATGGAAAGTCAATTCATAACGTCTGACTATGAAATGCCCGAGCCGCAAGGGCTTCGGCAGCCCCTGGCCTTTTGCAGGCGAATGGATTAAGATATTCTCTATTCATTGTACAATATTTGAAAGGAAGTGAACCGGGAGCCCTCCCGAAAAAGATGAAGCTCTCGCAATCGGTTATCGCGCTGAAAGTGCCCATGCTTTCCCCCGTGTTCGGGCCCACCGAAATTTATCCGGCGCTGCTGAAAGACGAAGACGGCCTGACACTTATTGATACAGGCATGCTCGGACAATTCGATGCCTTGAAGCAGACGGTCGAAGATGCCGGAGCGGAAATATCCGACATCAAGCGTGTTCTTATTACGCATCAGGATATCGATCATATCGGAAACCTGCCGGAACTCGTAAGCCGGATACCCGAATTGGAAGTTCTGGTTCACGCGGACGATATTCCTTATCTGAACGGCAGTCTTCCGCTGATCAAATTCTCCAAGGAGCGCATCGCGCAGATGTCCGGCGAGTTCAAGGATCTGGCCCTGCATTTTCTTGAAGGTCTACCCGGTCTTGGCGGATTCACGGTCCTGCAGGACGGAGATGTGCTGCCCTTGGGCGGCGGGGTGGAAGTCATCCATACGCCTGGGCACACCCCTGGGCATATCTGCCTGTATTTCCGAAAAGACAAGCTGCTGCTGGCAGCCGACGAACTGCGAGTCGTGGCCGGCAAGCTCGCCGGCCCCTCGGAAATGGCGACGCCGGACATGCCGCTTGCGCTGCGCAGCCTCCGCAACCTGGAGGGGCGGCCGATCGACAGGGTGCTCTGCTACCATGGCGGTTTGTACGAAGGCAGTCCGCAGCAGCTTATTGAGGAGTTAGCCTGAATTGAATCGAAGGGAGAGCAATGCACAAATGAATGAAGCACTTAAACATCTGGAACAGGAAATGACTGCGGAAGGGCTGGACGCCCTGCTTGTCACCGATCCCAAGCATGTATACTATCTGACCGGCTTCGCCAGCAATCCGCATGAGCGGTTTCTCGGCCTGCTGCTTGTCCGCGGCGAGGAGCCGGTGCTTGTCGTGCCCGTGCTCGACGCCGAGTCGGCGCATGCCTCGTCGACTGTCTCCTCCATCGTGACGCACAGCGACACGGATGATCCGTACAGCCTGCTGAAGAGCCGCTTCGGGACCAAGCTCGGAAAGCTCGGCATTGAGAAAGAGCATGTCTCCGTAGCGCGCTTTGAGTTACTGTCGAACGCCGCCCAGGCGGACGGCTTTGCCGACATCGGCCCTCTTCTGCGCCGGATGCGCGCCATCAAATCGCCCGGGGAGATCGAGCGGATGGAGCATGCCGCCAAGCTGGTTGAAGAAGTGCTGCGCCAAGGGCTTACCCATGTGAAGGAAGGCGTGAGCGAGATCGAGCTTGTTGCGGAGCTGGAGTATTTGATGAAAAAGCTTGGCGCAGCCGGTCCCTCTTTCGATACGATGGTGCTGTCCGGGACTAACACCGCCCTCCCGCACGGCGTTCCCGGCAGCCGTCTTATCGCGCCGGGCGACCTGCTGATGTTCGATCTCGGCGTATTCGCGGACGGCTATGCTTCCGACATTACCCGCACCTTCGCCGTGGAGCGGGCGGACAGCGAGCTGGTCCGCATCTATGATACCGTGCTGGCCGCCAACGAGGCCGGCATTGCCGCCGCCAAAGCCGGAGCTTCATACGGCTCGGTCGACCTGGCCGCGCGGACCGTTATCGAAGAAGCGGGATACGGTTCTTATTTTGTTCACCGCGTGGGCCACGGCCTTGGCATGGATACGCATGAATATCCTTCCCTGCACGGCCTGAATGAGGACATCATGGAGAGCGGTAACGTCTTCACGGTAGAGCCAGGCATTTATGTTCCGGGACTGGGCGGCGTGCGGATCGAAGACGAGGTGCTTGTCACAGAAGGCGGCGCCCGGACGCTGACCCGGTTCCCGAAAGGCTGGACCGTGCTGGAATTGTAATTTCAGGTCGAATTGAACCTTCCGCCATAGGATTTGTAACAAAGAGAGAGCCGCGCTTAATATTAGCGATTAGCGGTTCTCTCTTTTTTAGTTGATACAGAAATTCGGAAATTGCGGTTCCCCTGATATTGCAGAAAAAAGAAGAATCTTTCGCAAGAATTCGCAAAAAAAATTGAATTGCAGAAAATTATACCTTACATCCGAGCATTTTTCTCTATTCAACCGCGGGTTAATTATATAAAATAGAATCCATGCACATCCCTGCATGTCTTTATACAGGGTGCCAGGTAGGATAAAAGACCTAATCATCTGTCAATTTCCTGCTGTCCTGCCAAATCGCTTACGGATGGGAATTTATTATTTGTTTAAAAAGGAGAGAACCGCATGTTTCGGATCAGGCATTCCATCGGCCGGAGATTTATGTTGTTGCTGCTCGCTGCCCTTTTGTTTACTTCGCTTACGCTTAGTATCAGCTTTTATTTCATTTCCGTGAATACCATCAACAGCTACGTCGTCCCGCAGATCGATAAACTGCTCGGTGCGGCTTCGCAGGACGTGTTCAAGGCTCTGAATACGACCAACGCCCAGCAGGCCCGAAGCAACGATCAGGCAGCGACGAATGTCGAATTTTATTTCAAGGACAAGCGGACCCAGCATAATGTGGAGACGATTTTTCTGGCGGACTACAATAATGGCAAAGCCGTCGTGCTGAGCGCGGATCACGGTTCGGCGCTTAAACGAAAGGAAGAGCTGGAAGTGACCCCGGCCCTGGAGCAGGCCTCCAAGGGAAAACCCGCTATCAGCACCATTTACAGCGACAGTCATGGAGTACATAAAACGGCCTATGTCGGCATACCCGGCAGCGGCCTTATCGTCGGCGTCAGCTCGGACCTGACTTTTGTCGAAGACAAGATGAAGAGCATTCTGTGGACCAGTGCCGGTATCACGCTGCTGGCCCTGATCATCAGCATGACCGCGGCCCTGTTCATGAGCCGCCGAATTACACGGCCGATTACCCGGCTCGCCGCATACAGCGACCGGCTGGCCGAGGGCGATTTCACTCAGGAGCTGGTTGTTAAAGGACATGACGAAATCTCCAGGCTGGCCGAGAGCTTCCAGACAATGACCCTGCGCCTGAAAGAGCTGATCGGTCAGGTGTTGCACACCTCAGACACCGTTATGGCCGATTCCAACGATCTGAAGGGACGCGTGGACGGCATCCGCGATATGGCGGAGCGTTCCAGCGAATCGGTCGAAGACATCGGAAAAGGCAGCGCGTTAATCGCAGGCAGCGCGGCCGATAATGCCCGCGCCATGGAAGAAATCAGCTCGGGCATCCAGCATATCGCTTCCGCGGCGGGCGAAGTGACCGAGCAGATCCATGAAGCCTCCGCCGAAGCAATCAGCGGCAACGGCACGGCTCAAAGCGCCGTTGAACAGATGCGCCAGGTCGGGCGGGCTTCCAAGGAATCGCTGGAGCAGTTCCGCAAAATGGACGAGCAGTCGCAGAAAATCGGCTACATCGTCCAAGGCATATCGGAGATCACCAAACAAATCCAGATGCTCTCCCTCAACGCTTCCATCGAGGCGGCGCGGGCGGGCGAGCATGGCCGCGGCTTCGCCGTTGTCGCCGGTGAAGTGCGCAAGCTGTCGGAGCAGTCCAGAGAAGCCACCGAGAAGATCCGCGAGTTCCTTCTGAGCCTGCAGGAGGAAATGCAGCGGTCTGTGGCCAGCATGAACGAGGTGAATGCCGAAGTCGCTTCCGGCGTGGGCAAAGTCGAAGAAGCGGGCAATGCCTTCAACCACCTTGCCGTACTCATTCAAAGCATCAACCACAGCATCCAGTCCGTTTCCGCAGCCACCCAGCAAATTTCGGCGGGAACCGAGGAAGTGACCGCGTCCGTAGAAGAAACCGCGCAGATTACTGCGAAGTCGCAGGCGGGCGCCGAAGCGCTGGCCGATAATTACCATTCCCAGCAGGAACAGCTGGATGGCCACGCAAAGACTGTGGAGCATTTACACGAGCAGACGCTTAAAATGCAGGAAGCGGTCCGGAAGTTCAAAATATAACGCACGGGAAAAAGGTCCCGGCAAGCTTCTAATGAAGCCTGCCGGGACCTTTTTGTTGATTAAATGCAGACCGGCGGTTAAGAGCCAACCGCAGCCGCCCCGGCTTCAGTCCCTTCTCCCTCGCAACCTTTCGTCCTTTCTTCCGGAAAGCAGAGCGTATGCCCGCCCACAGACAGAGATTCCATAAAACGCCCGATTCGCCCCAGCGCCTCGGCAAGCTGTTCAGCCGAAGCGGCATAGGAGCAGCGGACATATCCTTCCCCGCCGGGCCCGAAGACGGAACCGGGCACGGCTGCGACCCCGGCTTCGCGGAGCAGCCGAAGCGCGAACTGCTCTGAGGTCAGCCCGGTTCCGGCGATCGACGGGAAAGCATAGAAGGCGCCGTCCGGCATATGGCAGGGCAGGCCGAGCGCATTCAGCCCTTCCACGAATAGAGTGCGCCTCGCGTCAAAGGCAGCCTTCATCCGGTCTTTCGCTTCAAGCCCGCTCCGCAGCGATTCCAGAGCGGCGATCTGCCCCGGAACCGGTGCGCACATGGCGATATACTGGTGAATTTTGAGCATCGCGGCCGCCAGTTCTCCGCTTGCGCAGCAGTACCCGACTCTCCATCCGGTCATGGCGAACGCCTTGGAGAAGCCGCTGATAACGATTGTACGCTCTTTCATTCCCGGCAACGACGCCACGCTGACATGCCGATCTCCGTAGGTCAATTCGGCATAGACCTCATCCGAGATGACAATCAGATTATGCCGGACGGCAAGCTCGGCAATCGGCTCCCAATCTCTGCGGGTCATCACCGCGCCGGTAGGATTATTGGGGTAATTCACCATAAGCGCCTTCGTACGTGGGGTGATGCTCCGCCTCAGAGCCTCGGCCGTCAGCTTGAATTCTTCTTCCCGCTTCGTCTCAACAGGAAGCACGGTCCCTCCGCTCAGCGCGACCATCGGCGCGTAGGCCACATAGCCGGGTGACGGTATGAGCACTTCGTCCCCCGGCGAAATGACCGTCCGCAGCGTAATATCCAGTGCCTCGCTGCTGCCTGCCGTGACGATGATCTCCGCGTCGGGTTCATAGGAAAGCCCGAAGCCGGAACGTAAATATCCGGCGATTTCCCTGCGGAGCTCCAGCAGCCCCGCATTGGAGGAGTATCCCGTCTCTCCCCGGTTCAGCGCGCGGATGCAGGCTTTCCGGACCGATTCCGGCACCTTGAAATCGGGCTCGCCGACTCCAAGCTGAATCAGCCCCTTCTCATTCGCGGCCGTTTCGAAGAAAGCGCGGATGCCCGACGGCGGAAGCTCGCGGACAGTCTGACAGATCCAATCACCGGACATGGACGGGCACGCCCCTTTCCTTCAGCGAAGCGGCGATGATGGCATCCAGCAGACCGCCGAATGTCATGCCGGCAGCCTTGGCGCTCTTGGGCATCAGGCTGGCGGAGGTCATGCCCGGCAAAGTGTTCACCTCAAGCACGAAGGGAACACCGTCCGATACGATCATATCAACCCGGGCGTACACGCTGCATTTCAGCGTCCGGTAACAATCCAGGGCGATCCGCCGAACCTTGCGCTCCAGTTCGACGGGCAGAACGGCAACCTGCTCCAGCGCTCCGTTCTCGGTATACTTGGCGTCGTAGTCGAACCATTCCGCATTCCGTGGAACGATGCCGATGATGGGCAGCGTCTCTCCGTCCAGAATGGAGCAGGTAATCTCCATCCCCCGGACATAACGCTCCGCCATAACCGACCGGTCCCAGCGGAAAGCTTCCATTATGGCGGCGCGAAGCTCACCCGGTCCATTCACCTTGGCCATGCCGATGCTCGAGCCGCCCGAGGAAGGCTTGACGATAACCGGATAGCCGAGTTGTTCCGCCGCCTCCGGCGTAAACTCGTCGATATGGTTCCAGCAGAGCCAATCCGCAGTGGGGATACCGGCTGCGCGGAGCAGTCTTTTGGACATATCCTTATCCATGCAGATCGCGCTGGACAGCACGCCGCTCCCGGTATATGGAATGTTCAGCGATTCCAGCACGGCCTGCACAGTTCCATCCTCGCCGAAAGCCCCATGCAGCGCCAGCAGCGCAAGATCGAGGCCGCGCGTCTGTTCCGCCAGCTCCTCCCGCTTGTTGATGACGACCGGAACGGCCTCATATTGGGCAGGGTCCAGCGCTTTTAATATTTCCGCTCCCGTCTTAAGCGAAATCTCTCTTTCCGACGAAATGCCGCCCATAATCACGCCAACTCTCATATTTATCGCTCCCTTTTGTTCACCTGGATATGCTCTCTGCCTTTTTTACTCCGCTTATTCTTGTAGCGCCGTCGTCGCATGATCCGATCTATTCATCAACTCTTTCGCCGCCCTGCCAATAATGGCAATTCCCTTGCGGATATCCTCATCCGCCACTCTGGAGAAGCCCAGGCGCAGCGTATTCCCGCCGGTTCCATCCGTATAGAAATTATCCCCCGGCGTAAAAATCACGCCTCTTTCCGAGCAGACTGCAAGCAGTTCTCTGGTATCGAAGCCCTGCTCAAACGTCATGAACAGATGCAGCCCGCCGTCTCCCGAAAGGTCGGAATAAGGAACCATCTCCCGGCAGCATGCAAGCGTCAGCTCGTACTTCCGTTTATACTCGGCCCGGGATCTGCGTAAATATTTTTCCAGATTGCCGTTATGCAAGTATTGATACAGCAGCGATTGATCAAGCGTCGAGGTATGAATGTTCCGCGCTCGCTTGATGCTTTCAAGAATGCCAATCAGCTGCCGGTCCGCCAGCACCCAGCCTACTCGGAGACCCGGAAACAGCACCTTGGAGAAGCTGCCGATATAAATGACGCTGTTTCCTGCACCCGCCATGGCCGCCAGCGGCGCCACATGCGAGCCGGAGTAACGCAGCTCTTCATTGAAGCCGTCCTCGATGACAGGAATCCCGCAGCGGTTCATCAGGGTCATCAGCTCCAGCCTTTTTTGCAGGGAGGTCACGATGCCCGTCGGGTTATGGTAGGACGGAACGAAATAGGCGAGGTCGTAAGCCCCTTCCTCAAGCGCCTGTTCCAGCCCCCCGATGCTGATGCCGTCCCGCTCCATCGCTATGCCTTTGATCCCGAAGCCGTGCAGCTTCAAGTTTTTGATTGCCGTATTGTGGGTCGGGTTCTCGCACAGCACCGTTCCGCTATTCTTTCTGATGGCAGACAGCACGATGTCGAAGCCTTCGGTGAAGCCGCTCGTAATCAGCATATCTTTATTCTGAGTATCCACGCCCTTGCGGGCCATATAGTCCATTAAATAGTCGATCAGCGGCTTGTAGCCCTTGGCATAGCCGTAATTCAGCAGCACATTGCCTTCCACGGCCATCCGGTCCGAAAAAGCGCGCCTTACGCTGTCCAGATCGAACAGCTTCTCGTCGGGCGCAATGCTCGTAAACGAGATGATCCCTTTCGCGCCCCGGATGCCGCGCTTCATCAGGTCCAGTTCCTCCGCAAGGAGGGCGTATTCGCTGACGCGTTCGCTCCAGTCCAGCTTTCCGCAACCGCCGGCTGTTCCCTCATCGGCTGCACGCTTGGGCGTCACCTCGGCGGCGAAGCTGCCCTTGCCCTGAACGGTGTAGGCGAAGCCGTCTTCCTCAAGTTCCGCATAGGCGGAGATGACCGTATTGCGGCTGACGCCGAGCAGCCCGGCAAGCTCTCTTGTCGCGGGAAGCCGCCGGTCCGCCTGAAGCGCCCCTTGGACAATCAGCCGTTTCATGTAATCCTTGACCTGGAGATAGACCGGGCGCCCCTCCGCAAGCTTGAAATCATTGAACATACGTGCATCTCCTCCACCGTTATCATGGCATATTTGCGCAGACAAAAAAAGAACCGCGCAAGCGGCGATTTCCTCCGGGCGCGGTTCTCCGGGGGACCGGATCTCTTTTGTGAAACAGGCGAAACTGGTTTAAAATAGTAGCTGTATTCATTAGCCTAAACGGAGGAATGGACTATGCTCTTTATCGATAACGCCGGAATTACGGACCCGGCCATCAATTTGGCGATTGAGGAATACGCGCTGAAGTTTCTGCCCATGGACGACAGCTACTTGCTTTTTTATATCAACAGCCCGTCCATTATCATCGGCAAGCATCAAAATACTATAGAAGAAATCAACCAGGAATATGTTCAAGATCAACATATCAAGGTCGTGCGCCGGCTGTCCGGCGGAGGGGCGGTCTACCACGATCTCGGCAACCTGAATTTCAGCTTCATCACGAAAGACGACGGCGATTCCTTTCATAACTTTCTGAAATTCACCCAGCCGGTCATCGACTATTTGAAGAGCATGGGCGTTAACGCCCAGTTGAGCGGACGCAACGATCTTCAGGTCGGGGAGCAAAAGATTTCCGGCAACGCGCAGTTCTCAACCCGGGGACGCATGTTCAGCCACGGCACGCTGATGTACAACCTGAATCTGGATGACGTGCAGGCGTCGCTGAATGCGAATCCGGAAAAATTCAAGTCCAAGAGCACAAAATCGGTCCGCAGCCGGGTCGCCAATATTAAAGAACTGCTCGGAACGGATATGACGATTGAGGAATTCCGCGCGGGCCTGCTGCGGTCCATCTTCGGCATGGAGCCGTCCGAGGTGCCGCAGTACAAGCTTACGGAAGAAGACTGGTTCCAGATCAACAAAATCTCGGAGGAGCGTTACCAGAACTGGGATTGGAACTACGGCAAGTCGCCGAAGAGCAACGTGAAGCATGCGGTCAAGTTCCCCGGCGGCATCGTCGATATCCGAATGGAAATCGAGGACGCGCGAATCGAGGAAATCAAGATTTACGGCGACTTCTTCGGCGTGGGCGATGTGGCCGATGTGGAAGACGCGCTGCGCGGCAAGCGGTATGAGCAGGAAGAGATTCGGCAGGCGCTCTCCCATCTCGATCTGAAGCATTATTTCGGACGCATCGAGCCGGAGGATGTTATTGGCTTGATTTTTCTGGAGGAGTAGGCAGGGGCAGCTATCGCCACTTGCTTTGTCAAACAAAAGGACGTGACCGATTGATCGCTCACAGCGGCCAAGATTCGGTTCACGTCCTATTTTTGTTATACGTTAACCCGATAAACACGCGCCTCATACGGCAAAAGCTGCAGGCTCCCGCTTTTCTCCGGATGGTCAGTCGCTGAATTGATCTTATAATTGCCTATAAGCAGTTCCTTGCCGGAGCCTTGAAATTCTTCGGGAAGCTTGACAGGCAGGGTCTCGCGCGAGAAATTGCAGAGCACCAGCAGCCTTTCCGTTCCGAGCGATCTCGTAAAAGCATAAATGTATTCGTCTTCCTCCAAGAGAATATCGAAGGCTCCATAGACGATGATCTTATGCTCCTTGCGAAGCCCGATCAGCTTCTTGTAGTAGTTAAAGATGGAATCCGGATCGTTTATCGCGCGCTCGGCGTTGATTTCCTTGTAGTTTGGATTCAAGGCGATCCAGGGGACTCCGTCAGTAAACCCTGCATTCTCGGCACCCGACCATTGCATTGGCGTTCGTCCGTTATCCCGGCTGCGCTGATGTATGGCTTCCATCATCTGTTCATGCGTCAGCGCCCCTTCTCCGACATAATCCCGATAAGCGTTCACGGTCTGAATATCCCGGTAATCGGAAACGGATGCAAAGCCGACATTGGTCATCCCGAGCTCTTCTCCCTGATAGATGTATGGGGTGCCCTGAAGCATATGCAGGCAGGTGGCCAGCATTTTGGCGGAAGGCACACGGTATTCGCTGCTGTCGTCGCCAAACCTTGACACGGCGCGCGGTTGATCGTGGTTGCTCCAGTAGAGGCTGTTCCAGCCGTCTTCCTTCAGGCCGTACTGCCAGCGGTTAAAGATCGTTTTCAATTCCGTCAGCTTCCATTCCATGGGGGACCAGCGGCCGAACTGTCCGTTGCCTACCGTAACATGCTCGAAATGAAAGATCATGTTTAACTCGCCCCGGTCCGAGCCCGTATACAGCTTGGCCTGCTCCACGCCCACTTTCGGCATTTCCCCGACCGTAATGATATCGTATTTGGCCAGAACCTCGCGGTTCATCTCCTGAAGGTAATCATGGATTTTCGGACCGTTGCTGTAATAAGGATTGCCGTCCCCGAATTTATACCCTTCATAGACTTCTCCGTCCGGAAGACCTTCCGCTTTCGAAATCATATTGATGACATCCATCCGGAAGCCGTCAACGCCCTTTTCCAGCCAGAAGGTCATAATGTCGTATACATCCCGTCGAAGCTTCGGATTCTCCCAGTTGAAGTCCGGTTGTTTCTTCGAATAAAGGTGGAGGAAATATTCCCCGGTCGTTTCTTCATATTCCCACACGGAGCCGCCAAAATGAGAGCCCCAGTTGTTCGGAAGGCTGCCGTCCTCCCCGGCCGGACGCCAAATGTAATAATCCCGGTACGGGCTGTCTTTGGAAGACCGGGCCTCTACAAACCACGGATGCTCATCCGAAGAGTGATTGACGACCAGATCCATCATAATCTTGATTTCCCTCTTGTGGGCTTCAAGAAGCAGCCGGCCAAACGTGTCCATCGTACCGAATTCACTCATAATCTCCCGGTAATCGCTGATATCGTATCCATTGTCGTCATTCGGAGATTGGTAAACCGGGCTTAGCCAGATCACGTCGATGCCCAGCTCTTTTAAATAGTCAAGCTTCATAGTAATGCCTTGCAGGTCGCCGACTCCGTCCCCGTCGCTGTCCATAAAGCTTCGCGGATAAATCTGATAGACAACGGCTTCCTTCCACCAGCTGTGCTTCATACAGGCTACACCCCTCTAAAATATTCGCAGCCTAGCCTTTAACGGCCCCTGCGGTTATGCCTTGAATAATATACCTTTGCATCAGTAAAAAGAAGGCAAGGACGGGAATGACCGCCATGGTCAATGCGGCCAGCGCCAGATGCCATTCGTTCATATACTCCCCGAAATAAACATATGACGCGAGCGGAATCGTCTGATTGGATTTCTGGCCCAGCACAATATACGGCAGGAGAAAATCGTTCCAGATCCACAACGAATGCAGGATGGCAATCGTGGTTGTAATCGGCGCAAGCAGAGGAAGAAGAATGCGGAAATATACGCCGAAGGTATTGCAGCCGTCAATGGTCGCCGCTTCTTCCAGTTCAATGGGAATCCCCTTGATAAAGCCGTGATAAAGGAACAGGGCCAGCGGAATGCCGAAGCCGAGATACATGATGATGATTCCATACAAGGAGTTAATCAAATGAAAATCTTTGGCGACCTGCAGCAAAGGAATCATCATCGTTTGAAAAGGAATGACCATGGATGCAAGAATCGTCAGAAAAATAATATTGCTGAGCTTGCCCGGACGGCGGACAATTTGATAGGCAGCCGCCGAGCTGACCAGCAGGATGCAGAGTACGCTGATGACCGTGATCGTAAGGGAGTTCAGGAAAGCGGTTGGAAAATGAATCTGCTTCCACACGGTGACGAAGTTGCTCAGCCGAAAAGACTCGGGAAGGGACGCCGTGGAGCTTAACACTTCGTCATATCGCTTAAACGCATTGATGAACACAAGGTACAGAGGGGCAAGAAAAAGTACGGCCAGTGCGGCCATGGCTATTTCAAGCAGAAATTTTCCGGAACTGTAGCGCTCTTTCATTACATTTCAACCTCCTTGCGTTTCATCACAAATACTTGAATTAGCGTAATAGAAGCGAGCACGACGAAGAATACGATCGCTTTGGTCGAAGCCAACGTGTACTGATTGTTGGAGAAGGCATCCTGATAAATTTGCAGCGCAAGCGATTCCGTCGATCCAAACGGTCCGCCTTTCGTTAATGCAAAGTTCAGATCGAATACCTTAAATCCGTTGGTGATGGCCAGGAACAGGCAAATCGTGATGGCAGGCCGGACAAGCGGAAGAACCATGAACCAGAGTCTTTGCCAAGAGTTGGCGCCGTCAATCTCGGCCGCTTCCAGCAGATCGGGTGAAACCCCTTGCAGTGCCGCAATGTAAATAACCATCAAATATCCGGCGGTATACCATACGTTTACGATAATCAGCGCCCAGAACGCGTAGTTCGGCAGGGCCAGCCAGCTTTTCTGAAATACTCCCCAGCCCGTCAGATCAGCCAGATTCGGGAATACCTGGGTAAAGATAAACTGCCAGATAAATCCGATAATCAGCGGCCCGATGACATGGGGCATGAAGTAGACCGTTCTCAGCACATTTTTGCTCTTCAAAGCGAAATTCATGGCAAAGGCGAGGAAAAAACCCGCAATATTCACCAAAACCGTTCCGACCGCCACATACTTCAGCGTAAAGAGAAATGACTTCAGGAAAGCTTTATCATGGAAAAGGGTGATGTAATTATCCCATCCGGCCCATTCGATATTGCTGCTGATCCCGTCCCAATCCTGAAACGAGAAAAGAATCGCTCTGAAAAAAGGAAGCACAATGATGAGTGTGAACAGCAAAAGCGCAGGGGAGACAAAAGCGAAGTAGATCAACTGCTTGCGGAGACTCGTTCGCTTCACCGCCGGCCGCACCGCGACTCCCGACAGCTTGCCAGAAAGAGCTTGCCTCATGTTTGATTCCTTCTTTCGTGATGGATTTGAAAAGGACAGCCACTGCAACCCCGGACAACAGTTTCCGCGCAGTGGCTGTCCTCCTGTATAAAACGGCGGTTATTATTCTACGGCCGCGGTCCAGGATTTCTGCAAGTCCTCAAGCGCCTCTTCTTGGGTCATTTGACCTGCGACATACTCCTGCAGCGGCTTCACAAATTGCTCTCGGATGCCCCCGTTAGGCCACAGAGCAAAACCCCAAGGCAGTGTCTTATTCCCGGCTACATACTTGCCCATATCCTCCGCCAAAGGCCCCAGGTCTTCGGTGGCTTTCATGCTGGTGAAGGCCGGAGTGAACTGGAACGATTCCACCAGGTATTTTTGTCCGTTATCGTGCACCCATGCCAGAAACTTCTTGACTTCATCAAGATGCTTGGAGTTTTTGTTCACCACATAATAGTTCGGTACGCTTACAGGCAATTTGGTTTCCTCCGGGTTATCCGTAAGCGGAATGGCGAACATGCCCATCTGAATATTCGGGTTGATCTTCATTACAGGCTGGAGAACCCATACGCCCTGCTGCATCATGGCCGATTTGCCGGATGCAAAGCTCGCCACCTCGGCATCATAGCTGATTCCGAGCGACTCCTGGCCCTTTCCGTAGTTGACAGTCATATCGAGGACATCAAAGAACCCTTTCATATATGGACTGTCTTTGACTTGGGCCGTTCCCTCGTTCAGCTTCTTAGCAAAACCCTCCGGGTCGGATTCATAGGAGAACGGAAGGCTGAGCAAGTGCTGCCCGAGCGGCCAATTTTCCCGATACGCTTCGGCGTAGGAAGTAATGCCTGCGGCTTTCAGCTTCTCGTTCACTTCTTTAAGCTCGGCCAGTGTGGTCGGTACCTTTTCAATCCCCGCTTTGGCGAACAGTTCCTTGTTGTAGACAAATCCATAGCCTTCAATAGCGAGCGGGAAGCCGTATTTCTTGCCGTCAATAGTCATGCCCGGCGAGGCGGCCGAAAGGACATCCTCCACCCACGGCTCGCCCGATAGATCGGCCAGCTTATCCTGCCAATTCTTCATGTCCGCATACCCTTTCATCGTAAAGATGTCCGGCTCATCGCCCGAGGCGAACATGGTTTTAAGCCTTGTAGGAACATCCGCAGTAACCTCAGGCTCGATGGTGACGTTCGGATTTACCTTCTTGTAATCGGCCAGCATCTGCTTCAGCTTATCCGCAATTTCCGGCTTGTTCTGCAGCAGCTTCAAGGTGATCTTGCCGTTGCCGGAGGAGGCATTCTCCGAGGCATTATTGCCGCATCCAACCAGTAACGTGCCGGTTAGAGCTATAATTGCGAGGCTTGATAACCATTTTTTCATTCTGTATTCCCCCTTAAGCAGTAGTGGTTTGTTTGAACAGCTTAATATTAACCGCTTTCAATCGCAGCTTGGAGGGAAAATGCTCGCCTCTACAGGTAAAATTTTAATCGGTCTTCCGGTAAAGAAGCGGTGAAAGGCCCACCTGCTTTTTAAAAGCTTTGCTGAAATAATTTTCGTCCGCATAGCCGACCTGGCTGGCGATATCCGAAACACTTAGCTGGGTATTGCGTAGAAGCGTTTTGGCTTTCTCTATCCGAAGCTCCGTCACATAGGTAATGATGGTGGAATGATAGGTCTCCTTGAACTTTTTGGAGATATATTGGGGGCTGAAATGAAACTTCTCCGATAATCCGGTCAATGAGATATCTTCCTCAAAATGCGCATGCAAATAGTCGCGAATCTCTTCAATTCCTCCATAACCGGGAGGAGGCTGTTTGCTCATGCTTTCCATCAAGATCCAGATTTGCTGAACGAGCATTTTTCCCCATTCATTGAGATCGCTGATCCACAAGGGCAAATAGAGAATCGGAAGCGTTTCCTTCTGTTTGGCGCTCAATCGTCCAAGCAGCAAATTAACCTCCATCGAGCACAGCTGCAATTCTTTCAATGGCAGCACTCCCGCAGCGCACAAGCTATCCGCATAGGATTTCACGATCTCGGATACCAGATGTTTATTCCCCGTTTCAATGGCATTCTTGAGCAAAAGCATAGGGTTCTTCATTCCGGCCTCTTTTGCTCCTGCATAATCTGAAACCTTCGGTTTGCCGGAAAACACATTGCTGTTCAGCAGTTCTTTTCTGGCCTCTCCCACGCCTTCGGAGATATTTTCAAGCGCATAATGCTGTTTGCATTCGCCAACCAGCACCTCTAGACCCAGTGTGTCTTTCCAAGCCCGTCTCACCCGGTTCAGGTATAAAGCAACATCCTTGCCCTGAATCGCTGTAACAAGCAGCCATTGATATTCGTCCAATCTGCACAAATAACAAGGTCTGTCTTTCCCCATCGCATCCAAAACAATATTGTTTATGGCAAAGAAAAATAATTGATCGTCCATCATAAAACGGTTGCTTACTATATCCAGCCTGTTTTTTGGCAGAATCATCACGATGTTCAAAGAAGATTCCGGCAGACCGATTCTGTGGAACATTTTTTTGACTGCGTTTACAGACGACCGGTCGCCTTTAGCCAGCGCGACAAGTTTTTCCTCCTCCAGCAGGGCATCCGCTTTCCGTACGATATGCCCGATCCGGGCTTCCGCCTGCTTTCCGTTCTCCAGTTTGTTCCAGGCGTCAACGGCTCTTTGCAAAGCTTCCTCCAATTCTTTTCTTCGAATGGGCTTGAGAATGTAATCGATTCCATTGGCCTTGATCGCAGCCCGGGTAAATTCAAAATCACTGTATCCGCTTACTACAATGACCTGGGTATTCAGTTGTTCTTCTCTCAATTTTTCCAGCAGCTCGATTCCGTTCATCACAGGCATCTTCATATCGCAGAAGACAACGGCCGGATGATGAATCCGGATCAGATCCAGCGCTTCGATTCCATTGTCCGCCGAAAGCCTTTCTTTAACGCCGAATTTTTCCCATGAAACGGAAAACTCGATCCCTTCTCTTACATGCTCCTCGTCGTCAACAATCAATACTTTCATGCCCTTCTTCCTCCTTCAAGCGAATCATGAGCCGAATTTGCGTTTTCTCGTACGGGAGGCTTGTCATATCCCATTGGAACTCGTCGCCGAATTGAAGCCACAGCCGCTGCAATACATTCATCAATCCGATGCCGCCCTCTTCCTGCTCCAGTACCTTATGCTTGGCGTAACGCGCTTTCATGACTTCGATCTCCTCCTGCTTCATTCCTTTGCCATTATCACTGATGCGTATCGCCAGCTCGGAGCCCTTGGTAATGTCAACCTCAATCCTGCCCTTGCCTGTACCGTTTTCGATTCCATGAATAATGCTGTTTTCCACAATAGGCTGAAGAATCATTTTCGGTACAATTGCAGAAAGAGCGGCAGGGTCGCAGGAAATCCGGTATGTGAGTTTTTTTCTGAACCGATTCTCCTGAAGGGAGAGATAATGCCCGATATGGTTAAGCTCTTGCTCAAGCGGGACGGTCTCCGTGCTCATATCCATGCTGTACCTTAAAATGAACCCCAGCTCGGTGATCCGGTCGCTGACCTCTTCCGCTTCATGCCGCATCGCCTCGGTCGAAATGGACTGCAGCGCGTTATAGAGAAAATGGGGATTAATTTGCGCCTGAAGCATTTTAATCCTCGCCGTCGAGATTTCCAGCTTCTGATGGTACTCGTTGATGATTAACCTTTTCAAATTATGCACCATCAGTTCAAACCGGCGCTCCAGAATGCCGAGCTCGTCCTCCCGCCTGCCGGTAGGGGCGATATCAAAAATCCCAAGCTCCACATGGGAAATACTGCGCACGAGGCGTTTTATCGGCACGATGGTGGAATAGGAAAGGACAAAGGCCGATAACACAATACAGGCCAAGGCAACCAACTGAATCGCGATCGATCGGCTCAACGTCTGCTTGGCCGACTCGTTCATGGCAGTCGATGGAATAAATTTGATGATCGTCAGGGGAAGATTCAGATAATGATCGCTCACATAAACATATACCCCTTGTTTTCCTTCCCATTCTCCGGACCAATAGCCCTGCTTGGCGTTTTCGTTATCCGGAGCAGTGATGTTTTCACCGATCAACGATTGATTTGGCAAGGATGCCGATGATGTGTAAAGCAGCTGGTTGTCCGTATTAATATACATAAACATTGTTTCGAGAGAAGGATCGAACAGCAGTTGGTTCAAACTTTCGATTTCATCCAAAGAAACATAAATGGACAGCAATCCCAGCAAAGTGGATTTAGGATAATCAATCAGCTTTTTATGGACTGCCAGAAGCCGCTCGCCGCCTAGCTGCCGCACTTCATAGCCGGGCAACCTGCCCCACTGCCCCGTATCGGCGGACGGGAGAACGGCGCCAAGAGCATCATATGAAATGGAATCATCCGTCTCGTATTGCTGTTCGGCATCTGCACCGTAGAAATTGACGATTTTGATTTCATGCCGCCGGCTGTATAAATCGGCCAGATTTCTTTGGATAAAGGTATATCGCTCGTAATAATCCGTATTTTTCCTGATGAAGGCAGCCATGTCCTCTTCGGAATACCATGACACCGACAACAGATTTAATTCCTGCAGATACTTTTTCATATTTTCCATACCGATCAGCAGCGTGCCGCGGTTCAACTCAATGACTTGATGCTGCAGTGAACGATAACTTGACCTGTAGGAAATAATATTGGACAAAATAAAAGGAATCGTTGTCACCAAAAGCATCCAGACCAACAGCTTAACAAACAGGCTTTTCTTATAAATGGGCTTCGCCTCGCTTTTCAGGCCAGATTGAATTTTCTTTAAAGTATACATCCTAAAAGGTCGAATCGGTTACAAAAAAAACGGATACCTGTTCCTAGGGAACAGGCATCCGTTATTATGAAACCGCGGTGGAGCACCAGCACGGCTATTACCAGAACACACCCGGTTATCGCGTTCCAGGGATCAAAGGTGCCGCCGAATGCTGTCAGCGAGGAAGCGGCAGCCGCCAGCATTTTTCACCGTAGGAATTATAAAGCTAGGCTTCACGAGTCCCTGAAAGATTACCCTTTTACAGCCGAGCCTACCGTCATAGCGTTCTCGACCTGTTCGCTGAAGAACAGATAGACAATGACCATCGGCAGACTCGCAATCGTCATAACCGCGCCCATGCCGCCCCAATCGGTACTGTATTGCCCCTGGAAGAAGAGCAGACCGAGCGGGAGCGTCTTCATCGCTTCGTCGGAAATCAGAATATAGGCAAGCATGAATTCGTTCCAGTTGCTTAAGAATTGGAAAATCGCAACAGTCGCGATGGCTGGAGTTACAACCGGGACGATGATCTGGAGAAACATCCGGTAAATATTCGCGCCGTCCATGCAGGCCGATTCCTCCAGTTCGCCGGGGATGCTTTTCATGAAGCCGTAGAATATCAGGCAGGAGAACGGCAAACCGATGGCGACATAGGGAACGATCAGCGCGCCATAGGTATTCGTCAAATGGAAATCGCGAACCAGAATGGCGAGGGGAATCATAATGACCTGAAGAGGCATGAACATGCCGATTGTCATATACAATCTGACGCTCTCGCGGAACTTCCAGCGCATCCGCGCTATGGCGAATGAGAACATCAGGGCCAGCACAATAATCAGCAATGTGGAAACGGATGAGACGATAAAGCTGTTGATAAAATAGCGCGGAATATTGAACTGCGACCAGGCTGCAATATAATTCTCGATTCTGAAATGCGTCGGAAAGCCAAACGGATTGGTAACGAAAATCTCGTCGTTGTTTTTGAGCGAATAAGAAATCATCCATACCAGGGGGTAGACAGAAATAACAAAATATATCCATAGCGGAGTCTGAACCAGGACCGCTCTCAGCTTATTCATATTGCACTCCTTCCTTGCCGGACAGCGCCCTATTTACGCTTCTTTCCGGTCAAACGTCTTGTTAATGATAACCGTTGCCAAGAGGGACAAGCTGACCAACACGACGGAAACGGCGCAGGCATAGCCATAGTTGCTTTCCATGAAGGCATAGCGGTAAATCATGTATGTCAGGGTATAGTTGCTCGTTCCCGGTCCGCCGCTTGTCATAATCAGCATTTGCACAAACGCCCCGATTCCGGAGGTAATCGCAACGATCAGACAGAACTTGTAGGTTTCCTTCATCAGAGGAATGGTCACCTTGCGGTGCGCCATCCATTTGGAGCAGCCGTCGATCGTAGCCGCTTCCATATACTGTTCGGGAATGGACTTGACGCCCGCGTACAGAAGGCTGAACTGATACCCCATGAACTGCCAGGCATTGACGAACGCAATCGCAATAATGGAAACGGTCGGCGATGTAAGCCAGTTCTGCTGGTAAGGAATATGCAGCAGGTTAAAAAGGCGGTTGATCAGCCCGTTGGTTGGATCGTACATGGCAATCCACAATTGGCAGACAACGGTAACGGAAAGCACCACCGGGATAAAATAGGACGTCTTCAGCAACTTGCGTCCCTTGATGCGCGGGTCCGCGCAGGCCAGTGCGAGCACCGTTCCCAGTCCGATCTGAAACACCGCAAGCACAAGCGCGAAGAGAAGGCCGTTGCGAAGAGAAGTAATAAGCAGAGGGTCTTCCAAGAGATCTCTATAGTTGGAAAGCCCGTTCCAGGTTGCCGTGCTCAGCCCGTCCCAGTTAAAGAAGCTTCGGTATACGGTCTGGAGCACCGGGTAAATAATGACGACACTATAGATTAGCAGGGCCGGAAGCAAAAACAGCGCAATGGCTTTTTTATTGCTTAAATATCTGTTCATGCAGTATGATTCCACTCCTTTTTTTCAGAAATCAGCCCCGTTTTCCCCAGAGGGAAGCCTCAGGCTGCTCCGAACAGACTTTTCTTAAACCCGTTATTTATTCTCCTTGGCTAGAATGCGGTTAACATTATCTGTAAATTGCTTCACCGTAAATCCGCTGACCAGCAGGTTCTGGGTATTATCATCAACAACGTTTTTAATCTGCACATTGTTGACCGCTGTAGCGTAGCTCTTAACATTCGGCAGAACTTCATCCGCAATCCGCTTCATCATAGGGGGCACTTCGCCGGTCATTGGCTTATCAACTTTAACGGATACGATGGGACTGCCGAGTACGGAATACTTGTATTCGCTGTATTTTTGCGCAAGGAAGCTTGCCACTTTAACAGCGGTTTCCTTGTTCTTGCTGCTTGGGGATACCGAGAATCCGCCGGGAGAGCCCGCGCCGTTGATAAAGCCTTTGCTGCTGTCGTATGTCGCTTCATCCTTGGCCGGCCAGTACATCCAGTCCACCTTGTCGCCCAGTTTCTCAGTACTGCTGTAAATCTCCCATTGCCCGTTGACGAACATGGCCGCTTTGCCCGAAAAGAATTGGGACGAAGCTTGGTCATAGTTGGTGTTGGTGGCGTTGGCGTCGAAGAGGCCCGCTTCCTGCAGCTTCTTCATTTGCTCGGCAGCCGTTACAAACGCCGTAGGCAGTGCGTTTGGTTTGCCCGCTTCCAGATCGCCGAAGCCTTTAGCGTCTTCCCGGGTTACCAATCCGGCGTAGAAGGCGGTCGTAATCCATTTTTCCTTGGCGAATATAGCCATTGGCGTGTAGCCCGCGGCGGACAGCTTTTTGGAGGCGTCGGCCAACTGATCGATCGTTTTGATTGGCGTCTGAATACCGACCTTTTGGAAGATATCCTTGTTGTAGTATAGGAGCTGGAACTCAATTCCCGTATAAGGGAAAGCATACACATGTCCGTCCGGAGCGGTAAGCCGGGATTCCAGACCGGTGTTCAGCTTGGATTTGAAATCGGCGGTTTCCGGATAACTGTCGAGCAGCTCCACGTTCTTGGATTTGGCAAAGGTTTGGAGCGTCGTCCAATCCGTCTCGTAAATATCGGGCATGTTACCGGTTGCAGCATACGTTTTCAATTTCTGGTATCCGTCCTGAACCGCTTCATCCAGCACAATTTCCACATTCGGCATTTCTTTCTTCAGCTCTTCCACCGCATAGTCGAAAGGCTTAGAGGTATCTTCGTCAAAATGCTGGGCATATATCTTAATTTGAATCTTCTTCGTTCCGTCGTTCGCGCCGCCGCTGTTTGCAGAGGAGGCTGTATTGTCCGATTTATTCCCTCCGCAAGCCGTCAGCGATATCGTCAGGGATAGAGCAGCTAGTACACTAAGCGCTTTCACATATTTCCGTTTCATATTGAATCCCCTTTCTTTTTCTTCTTCTCAAAATTTATCCTCATTCTGAAACCGCTTTTTGTTAGCGCTTCCAGTTGGTTGATGTCTCTTATTATAGAGAAGCCCGCTATTACCGATAAGGGTTAAACCGGGCATAATCGGTAATATACGGGACAATGCGGGGGAAATCGTAAAAAGCGGTCCAGTGCGGACCGCTCCTTGATAGCCTTTAGACAACTATTTCCCGGTCTGCCGAATGCGGATTTCCCGCTGTTCGAACTCCGACGGAGGCATACCGTAATGCTTTTTAAAGCTTTTGCTGAAATAA
Organism: Paenibacillus rhizophilus; assembly: GCF_003854965.1. Taxonomy (GTDB): domain Bacteria; phylum Bacillota; class Bacilli; order Paenibacillales; family Paenibacillaceae; genus Paenibacillus_AQ; species Paenibacillus_AQ rhizophilus. Next base: position 268,425 of record NZ_RQPI01000004.1, on the reverse strand, counting down.
TTCGGGTCGGCATAGCCTACCTTTTCAGCGATTTCCGCCAGCTTGACGTTGCCTTCGGCCAGCAGCTCTTTGGCCTGCTTCATCCGCGTATAGGTGATATAATCGAGAACGGCAATGGCCCCTTCCTTTCGGAATACCTTGCGCAAATAGCTGGAATCAACATACATGCCGCTTGCAACCTGATCCACCGTCAGCTCTGGATCGGAGTAGTTCCTGTGAATATAATCTTTGGCGGCCATAAATAAATTATACGATTTGGACGGACGCGCGTCCGGCCTGTACTCGATGACCTTATGGTACAGGCCGGCAATCCAGTCCTCTGTCTCCTCCCAGGAGGACATTTCCCGAAGACGCTGCTCTGGCGAAGCCGCCGGTTTCCACAGGCTCTCCGGGTTCATTCCGATTTCGCCCGCGTAGGACAGGCATAACGAGACATAGCCCATCAGAACGGTAAAAGCAAACCGGTCCCCGGTACGCTGAAGCCGAAACAGAGCGATTGTCCGGCCAATTTCGTCCATAGCGGCCTCATGATCGCGCATCTTCAGCGCCATGAGAAGCGTTTCGTGGGTTCCCGGATGAAACTCATGCCGAACCGGTGAAGTTCCTTGTCCGGAAGGGGAGGAGACTTCATTGAACAGCGCAAAGACCTCCTGCGCTGCCTGCTTCACATTGTTACGCAAAGACGCCTCATTCCCTCCGGCTTCCCGATACGATGGGGTAAATCCCCCCCGAAGACGCAGGGTTTCTTTTACTTTTCCCATCATGGAGTCGAACTCCCGCTGGTCGAACGGCTTGAGCAGATAATCGTGGACACCCAGCCGGACCGCCTTCTGCGCATATTCAAATTCATTATGGCCGGTTACGAAAACGATCAGCAGTCCGGGCACATTCACCTTCAGCTTCTCGGCCAGCTCCAAACCGTTCATATAGGGCATGCTGATGTCGATCAGCGCCAAATCGGGCAAGTACTGTTTCGCCTCCTCCAGCGCTTCCCGGCCGTTGGCGGCTTCGCAGCAGATCGTAAAGCCGTGTCCGCTCCAGTCCAGCTTGCTGCGCATGTAATAACGGAACAGCGGCTCATCGTCGGCTATCATCACCTTATACATTGCCATCCTTCCCCTCCTTTCCGGGCACCTTCATTTCCATTATCGTCCCTGCTCCCGGCTTGCTCCGCACCGTCAGTCCGTACGGCTCGCCGAAATAGAGCTTGATACGCTCGTATACACTGTATATTCCGATTGATGCGGGCTTGCCGTTCCCGAAGGTAAACTGCGTAACCCGCAGCACCTGCTCCGGCGACATTCCTACCCCATTATCTATAACGGCAATCGCCGCATCGCCGCCGTCTCTCCTTGCCCGGATGACAATTAATCCCTGACTGCCTTTGGTCTTCAGACCATGGTAAATGGCATTCTCCACCAGCGGCTGAAGCGACAGCTTGGGCACCATCACGTTCTCCAGTTCAATCGGAATATCGATTTCATAGCGCAGCACGTCGGGGTTGCGGACTTGCATAATGTTAAGATAATCCCGGACATTGTCAATCTCGTCTGCAAGCGGTATCAGCTCACTGCCCTTGCTCAGCACCACCCGGTAGAAGTCGGCCAACGCCTTGGTCGTATCCCGAGCTTCCTCGTTCAGTCCCAAATCGTTAAGAACATAAATCGTATCCAGCGTATTATATAAAAAATGCGGCCTGATCTGCGCGTGAATCAGGGCCAGCTCGTATTCCCGCTTACGGCCCTGTTCCTCGGTTATGGCTTTAAGCAGCTCCTTGATCTGCTGCACCATTGAATTGAAGACCGTGGCGATCAGCCCCGTTTCGTCCTGCGTCGTCACCGGCGAGGAGACATTGATGTCGCCCTCCTTCACCTTTCGCATCGCCTTTGTAACTTGAAGCAAAGGATTCACGATGATCTGGGACAGCTTCCCCGCAAGCAGCAGCGACAGCAGCAGACACAAGGCGCCGAATGCGAAAGTCAGGGCAAAATTCCGGCGGATATCGCCGTTCAGCGTCTGAAGCGAAACGATGTTCACCAGCTTCCAGTTCAACCTGTCGTAAGCGATAAGCGTTGCCAGGCTGCTCCCCTCCCCCGAGCCGACAATGTCGGAAACCGGAGCTTCACGCTCCAGAAGGCCCGGAGCTACACTCGCCGCAAACGGCGTCAGCAGCAGCCGTTCATTGGGCGAAGAGACAATTCTGCCGGAGCCGTCAACAATATAATACTGCTTGGAAGACGAGCTCTCGCCCATGACCTGGAGAATCGAAGCGAAGGTTGTCTCCTTGACATTGACAAACAGCGTACCCAGCTGGCTGCCGGTATCCAGGTTGAATACGATCTTGCCCAGCGTCAGCACCGGAACAGCGGGGTCGCTTACCATGAAATCCCGCCGTTCCACCGGCATCCAGCGGCCCACGCCGTAGCTGCCCATCAATTTTACCTTTTCCGGCAGGCCGCTGTATAATACCCTCCTATCCCGGCTCTCTTGGGGAGGGTAGGACGAGTACACCCTTCCGGTTACATCAACGAATACGGCCGAGTCCGCATCGGGAAACAACACAAGGTCAATGGAAAGACGGCTCTCCATCAGATTATGGAACTTTTCCTCTTCTATCGCCTCGGGCGAAGCCGAGCGTTCATCATAGAGACGGATGATATCGGTCGTCATGATATTTGCGCTGCTCTCCGTGTTTTTCACAATGGAGTCAATCTGCGAGAGAATGAGCCGGGACTCGTCCCGGACGTTGTTCTTGGTCTTCTCAATCACCGAGCGGCTGAACATTTCGCCGGACAGCAGACCAAGCGCCAGCAGGGGAAAAATGATCAGCGGCAAAAATATAAGGACGATCTTTCTGCGGATCGGCAGTCTTCCGAACCATTCCGATATACCGTTTCGCACTCCCATACCACCTTCCCCTTGATTGCGCTTGCAAAATGTACGCCGGCTTCCATTCAATCATAGCATTCACTGATCCACTCAACTCAAGCTGTGTTTCATTATTTGTGCTCCTTTAAAGAAAGTCAAATTATTTTGACAAAAAAGCGCGGAGGGCTTCAAGGTTCCGATGAATCCGGACGATGAAAAGCTCTCCGCGCCTTAGTTCGCGCTAGACGACCCTGTGGAACTTCAATGGTCCAAAGCTAACCGCTAACGGCCAACAACAAAAGTCAAGACGACCAGCACCAGCGTCAGCGTCACGCAGATGCCTTCAACGGCCCCGCCCTTCTTCGTGCCGGTGCTCATCAGCTTCAGACGAAGCTTAAAGGGCAGGGGTGGCAGCGGTGTGATGCCCCGCTGGGTGAGCGAGTCCGCCAGCAGATGCAGCCCGTAGGACAGACCGCCGGCAATCCACAGGATGTCCCCGCCTTCTATTCCCCTCCCGGCAAAATAAAGCAGCGCCGTCCACCCGGCCATGCCGTACAGGGTATGGGTCAGCCCCCTGTGGGGAACCAGCGCGGCAATGACCAGAATACAACCGGCGATCGTATTCCACGGATCATAGGCGCTCCCAAAAGCGATCAGTCCTACTGCGATCAGCAGCATGATGAGCTTGCGCAGCCTTCGTCCCGGCAGAAACGCCACGCTGCCAATGAGCAGCGCCAGCACGATATTCCAGGGATATGGCGCAATATCCGCAAAATAAAGAAAAACGGCGGCGGCGATTAACGTTAACTGCAGCGCACGCAGCAAAAAGGCGGGAACAGCCTTGCGTACGAGCAGCGAATTCGGTTCATCGATGTCGGGCAGCAGCGAGCTGAGCGCCGCTACGGCGACGGCGGGAACTGTGATATGACAGCCGGCCAGCTGCATGGCCGACAGAGTGACCCCGGTGCTGATCACCAGGTGGGATTTGCCCATCATCGCTATGCAACGCCCCTTTCTAAGATGCTATGAAGAAACGGCTGCGCCGTCCTCTAAACGGGACAGCACCATTTCTCACAAACGCGAACAAATGTGCGGCTATCGCAGTATAACAAGCCTCTTTCCTTTTGTCCAGTCCGTATTTACGCGATTGTTCTCCCCTTATTTTTAGGATACAATTTAGTCAAATTGTCCGTTTCCCAAGCAGCGGACTTACTAAGGAGAGAAACCGAATGTACAAGCTGATTGCCATCGATATTGACGATACGCTGATCAATGACGACAAGGAAGTAACCCCCGCCACACAGCAGGCGCTGGAAGCGGCAGTTGCCGCTGGTGTAGTCGTTACGCTTGCCACCGGACGCGCCTACGCATCCGCCCAGGCCATTGCCCGCCAGACCGGGCTTAACGTGCCGATTATTACGTATCAGGGCTCCCTGGTTAAGAACCTGATTGACGAGAAAGTGCTGTACGAGCGCTATGTGCCTCAGAACGCGGTTCATAAAGTTTTTGAATATTGCATTGAACACGACCTGCATCTGCAAACCTATATTGACGACAAGCTGTATTCCCGCGAGGAGAACCAGAAGCTGCTTGATTATGCCGAGCTGAACAAGACCCAATACTATATTGAACCGGATTGGGAAAAGCTTGCCTCGATCAAGACACCTAAGCTGCTGATTATCGACGATCCAGACTTCCTTGACGAACTGGCCCCCAAACTCCGGGAACTGCTCGGCAGCGAGGTTCACATTACCAAATCGAAGCCGCACTTTCTCGAGATCATGCACAGCGAAGGCACGAAAGGGCTGGCGCTTGAATTTCTGGCAGATTATTTCGGCTGCGACCTGTCCGAGACAATCGCCGTTGGCGACTCCTGGAATGACCACGAAATGCTGGAGACCGCCGGTCTGGGCGTAGCGATGGACAATGCGATTCCGGCGCTGAAAGAGATTGCGAACTATATAACGGCAAGCAATAACGAGGACGGCGTCAAGCAGGTTATCGATAAATTCATCCTTTAAAAAGGCTCTTTTCTAAAATAATGTTCCTTTATTGTTTTCCAAATAATACATAACCCCACCATTCGTTGGTGGGGTTATGCTCGGTTATTGAACTATCGTTACCCGTTAGTTCTGCGCGGTTATGATACGGTTCAGCTTAACGGATCTATCGGCGAAAAATAAGTTTGTAATTGCAAGGTTTTACTTATAAGAAATAAATCCATACCACTTTCGTTTCTGCAACTGTGACTGTGCGCGACGCTTTCTTATGTTCGGGGAGCTCGATTTACTCTTGACATGTTACGTTTACACTTGTAAACTTTATATATCGTTTACAAGTGTAAACAAAGAAAATCAAGAAGGGTGAATACGATGCATGAGTCCCCACACATTACCGAGGCCGAAAGCGAAGTGATGAAGCTCCTCTGGCAAAAGGAGCCTTTGTCCGCCAGTGAGATCATTTCCAAATTAACCCATAAAATGCAATGGTCGGATCAGACGATTAAAACCTTCCTGAATAGGCTTCACAAGAAAAAAGCGATTCGATTCGAAAAGTCCGGCCGGAACTACCTCTACTATCCGCTGGTTTCGCATGATGAATACTTAAAAGCCGAGAATCGTTCATTCCTGAATAGAGTTTATAAAGGAGCCGTAGGGATGCTGTGCGCGAAATTTCTCGAAGAAGAGACACTCTCGGAGAAAGATATTGAGGAGCTTCAACAAATCTTGGAGAACAAGAAGAAGTCATGAAGTATCTGGAAACGGTCTTCTCTCTTCTGTTCACTGCGTCAGTGGCATCGACGGTAATCCTATTGTTATTACTCTTGATTCGGAAGCTGTTCCAAAAGAACCTTAAACCTAGAGTTGTTCATATATTGTGGTTTCTTGTGTTGATTAAGCTTCTGGTTCCCATTGCTCCGCAGAGTCCGATAAGCCTGTTTAATGTGCTGCCGCAAACGCTCCCGATGGAATGGAATTCAGTTCAGAAGAGTAAGCAACCCACTCCCTTTACTGAGACCGGTTCCAGCACGGAAATTCAATCTAATTATATTGATGTAAAAAAACAGCTTCCCGAGTTCACCCTGAACCGGGCGGACGAACCAGGATCTTCAGTCATAATTCGTTCTTCTCAAGACCATTTCCCAGGGATCACGGATGGACTGACTTGGCTTTCGATTGGCTCGTGGGTATGGCTTGGAGGGCTTCTATGCTTGGGTGGATATTACCTGTTTAGCGCGCTGATTTTCAGAAAAAGAGTCGGAAACTCCATAAAGATCGAGGACATTGAAGTACTCACCGTTCTTGAGGCTTGCAAACAGAGGCTGAACATTAAAAAACGGATATACGCCTATGAAACAAGCCATCTTCGCAGCCCTTGCCTTCATGGTTTATGGCGGCCGAAGATTTATTTGCCTGAAGATATCGGCACAATCGCCGATTCAAATCAGCTAACGCATATCCTTATGCATGAGCTGATTCACTACAAACGTAAGGATTTATGGATCAACTCCCTGTGGGCTCTTTCCGTTGGAATTCATTGGTACAACCCTTTGGTGTGGCTTTCCGTAAGAAAGATGAAAGCAGACCAGGAGGTGGCCTGCGATGCCAGTGTTCTTGAAACTCTAGGCGAGCGTGAAGCTTTGTCCTATGGCATGACCTTACTCATGCTGTCTCGTTCATTTTCCCAGCAACCCTCTCCTCAGATCAACCTATCGCATTTTGGGGACAACAAATATGAAGCGAAACGGAGAATGATGATGATCACAAAGTTTAAGAAGGGTTCGTATAGGCTATCCGCCGCTGCTATTTTCTTGATTATTGTCTTGAGCGCCATCTTGCTCACCAATGCATCGGATGCCGGGAAGGCGACCGAGTTGGATACTGCTGCCCAAGTAGCAAACCCTAATCTGGATCTATATCCTATATACAACGATTCGTTCAGATGGTTTCACAGTCTCGATCGGGCGCTCGATTTTCCGAAATATAACTTTAAAATACCTGACTATCTTCCTGAAGGTTATCAGTTGCAGAGTGTATTATATTATACAAATTTCACTAGCTCCAACAATACTAATCTTATCGATGTAGCATCCATTACTTTTGTATCTAATTTTGGCCAAAAAAATGAACAAACCATAGACGTGAAGGCTTCCAAGGGCAGCGGCAATTTGTTGGAAGAAGACCAATTGCGGGGGGCTCCCTATCCCCAAAGTGCAAACAAGACTCCTGAATACCGACAGGAAGCTGTTACGATCGGCAATGTCGAAGGCACTTTATTCACGGATAGGAGACACTACAAGAAAAGGCCAGAAACGGGCAAAAGCTTCTACTGGCAGGATGACAATGTATGGTACGCAATCGATTATTATAGCGAGCATATGTCGCAAGAAGAGCTCACAAAAATGGTGCAATCCTTTGTTTTCCCGCAGCAAGTTCAGCATGTCCGCTACGACGGAGATGGAAATTCATTTCCTCTTTATGATGAAAGGGATTTGCTTGCAGCGAAGAACATTCTCGGCTTTAAGGTGAAAATCCCGTTGGAATTGCCCGGGCTTAAGCTGAGTGGTTCGAGATTGCTCAGGGCTGGCGATCAGAATACCGCGTATGCGTTCAGACAAGCAACGGACGCTCTATGGACAGACTATGGCGCACCGCACGATTCCTCAATCTACGATGTAAACGATAATTTCTCGCTTTATCAGAGCAAGGAGCCGCTTTTCGACACGTCCAAGCTCTCGCTCACTCGGATGCTGAAGATTAATGGCGTCGAAATTTCGGCTTATGAAGACAAGAACCATGTTTACTTCGCACCCAGCAAAGAAGTAAAATTGCCTTATTACTTGTGGAAGCAGGACGATATTTATTATACTGCCGTTTTCTCTGGCATGGACAAGTACCAGGAAGACAACCTGAAAGCTATAATTTCGGCTCCCGTGCAATAGATCCGAGGGGGAAAGGGGATGCCTTCGGAAATAGCCTGAATAAGCAAGTCCCTCTCGATCATTTTTTGGGAGGGGCTTCTCATGTGATCTTCCGCAATATAGTTCGCCGTTACTTGTGGTATGGTTCAGCGCGATTGACTTTCAACTAACCTGCCCTTTAGTTGAACAGCGGCGGATTAAAGATGGTATCCGCCGCCAATAAGCACTAAAAAAATCGTCTATAAAGTTCTCTCCGGCGCTCGCCGCGTAGCTGTGCGTAGATTTGAGTGGTCGATGCCTTCTCATGACCGAGCATTCCTTGGATGAAATCCAGAGGGGCACCGTTATCAAGTAGTTGGCACGCATAGGTATGCCGAAATCGATGTGGGTAGACATTCGCTTCAATTTCTCCCCGATCTGCCAGCCGTTTTAATGCCCATCTAATCGTAGGTATGGCCATTCGTTTTGTTGGATGGGTATCGGTTACAAATAAGGCTTTACAGGAGTCCTCACGGCTGGCCAGATACTTCTTTAACCATACTTTGCACTCTGTCGTGAAGTAAACTTCTCTCTGCTTTGATCCCTTGCCATTAACGATCGCTGAGCAGTTCTCCCAGTTCAGATCCTCGATGTTTACCTTCTCCACCTCGCCAACCCGGCAGCCGGTACAGTAGAGAAACTCAAGCAGAGCTCTTTCCCTGAGTGACTGGCATGAGATCTTCAAGTGTATAACATCTTCCTCAATTAAGAACTTAGGAATACGCTTATCTAGTTTAGGTTCTCTTAATTTTAAAGATGGATTCGTAGTCAAATACGTCTCTTCATAAGCGTAACGGAAAAGAGAACGAACAAACCGAATACGATGGCCTAGGCTGCTTGGCTTCAACCGGTTTGATTGTCTTGCTAAATATTCCTTCAGCATTGTTAACGTTACTTCCGTTATAGCCAGGTCGCCTAGCTCCGACATCAACATTTTGTGCTGAAGCGAGTATGCTTTTAATGTTTTTGGACTGAACCCTTGAATACGTTTGTCAGCTTCATACAACCTCCACAACTCACTTAACTTCATAAACAAAACCTCCCTTTAGAAGCTATTAAATCTAGTTTGCTTCTAAGGAGAGATTTTAATCTGCATAATGTATTAAACTAGCGTTCTTTCGTTAGGTTAATAACCTACGGAGAAGTTTAATCCACTTGGGCTCGTACGCTTCGCTAATTGGAATCCCTGTGTAATATCTATGATAAGGGTCCATTTCCCATATCTCGCAGGATTTACAAGAAGCACGGAGTATCGGGATACGTTGAGCAAAAGGGCTCGGACCCGTTCCGTTAGAAAAACCGACCTCCACCCCTTAGTTAGATGTGACGAAGGAATGAAAGGGCTTAGACCCGTTGAGACATGGGAGTGAGAATCGCCAGGGGCGACTGGAGACGTGCAGGATATGGAACAAATTAGGTGAATCATCTCTCACCTCTGTTCCTGCATGCCCTTTACACTGCCTCAAACTACCGCCTCCTCTGTTCCCTTCTTATCTGACACTTAGCTAAGGGTGAAATCCTGCGAATTCATGAGTCTGAGTGAGGAAACTGAATCATTTCGAGGGAGTTCAATAAAATGAGCAGCTAGCATCCGCTGAGCATAGAAAGACCGCCATTGAAGGTGGTCTAAAAAATACATCATTTCTGCCCAACAATAAGTCCTGGGGATATTAAGATTGCACCTGTTTATAAACAGTATTCCAATCATAGAGAGGAAACCTGAGATGATTCGCTGTAAGCCTAATTAGAGCGTCTCAACCAATTTCTGAATCTTTGAGCGGGAAATTAAATATACAGGACCCATTAAGTCTATCTTACCGTCCTTTACACGCATAGCGCTCTCCTGTTCTGCCGCATAAACATCAATCTCTTCAGACAAGGGAAACAGGTAGCCTTGAACAAACGTGGCGTAGTCGCGTTTAGAATGAGATTCATAGGCAAAATGATCAAATCCAATACCATTATAAATAGTACTTGTTTCAACTTCATAGCCAGTGTTTTTCAAGCATAACCATTTTGCAGCCATGTTTAACGCACCGGCGCTGGCACCCATTATAACGGCTTTGCTGTTCTTAATAACATCCGATAATTCATATTCCGCCAAAAAATCGTTCTGCAAAACAGGATCTCCACCGCATAAAAAAATGACAGAAGCGTTGTGAATTAATCGCTGGGCATCTTCCTTCTGCATGCGGTAATCAATGAAATGATATTCATCAAAAATAATGTTAGCCTGAGTTAACCATGTCGCTTCAGAAACATCATCAATGTTAATTTGCTCACCTTTATTACCGGACGGTTGAGCGCTAATCATAACAAGCGATTTTCTGTCTTTTATATCCTCATGCAACCATTTGACCAGCTTCTCTGGAAAAAAATCATTAAACCAACTGAGATAGTAGTGAGTTTTCAAACTTAATTCCCTCCATATGTACTATTTACATTCATCCATTCTTAACGAGAAAACATATTATACACGCTAGAAAGATGAACGGTTCTTAGCCATTTCGCTTACACTCCCTTGTACACTTTTCATAAATCCAACTCTAGATTACCATAACATGGAATTTAAGTATGTGAAATATGCTTCCACGTTAACCTGCCCGTTAGTTGAGCGAAGAGCTGTTACGCGGCAGCCCTTATCCATTAAACTATCGTTCCTCGTTAATGGCTTTATTTTCTCAGTCTATCCTGAAATAACTTTATTTCATCATCTGATAGTGCCGAGTTAGCGGCATGAGCCTAATACTTTATTTTCTTTCTACATCGGGTCCGGGCTTGGAACCTTTTTTAAGGGAGATTATGGCGTTATCTTCACGATGTCCAGAAGCAGTCATAAAAAATATCCATTTCCTCATCTGTCCCGATCGTCACACGCAGGTAATTGTCAATCCGGGGTTTGGGAATAAAGCGAACGAAAATATTTCTCTCCCGCAAAGCCTCATACAGCATCTTCGCCCGGATGACCGGAGGGGACATCATTAGAAAGTTCGCACTCGAATCAATGACATGGAATCCTGCATCCCGGAGATTTTCCGTCATTCGGTTCCTGGTTGCGGTGATCCTGCCGATATAATGGGAGAACGTCTCCGTTAGTTGAAAAAACAATGTAACAGATAGGGCATAGTGGAATCCTGCATGAAAGCATATTAACCACTGTTTCGAAATCAAGTTCCCTTCCGCTTAAGTTTTTTTCATTTAACATCCCTCGATATAAAAACTCATCTGCCACTTCTCAACTGCGGGAAGCGATACGTGTTCTTGTCCTTAATCGGGAAACGATATATGTTCTTGTCACCCGACAATAACGGATTTTCGGGTGTCAAGAACTTGGATACATAAATGACAAGAACTTGGGTACATTTCCCGACAGTTTCTAAACTTAGGGCTTACATCATGAAGATTCCTTAGAATAATAAAAAAAGGATGAACATTATCATTCACCCTTGGCATTAAATTGCTAGTCGTTTAACATAGTCGGACCATACTTCTATCTTCATGATAGGTAATCCTGTGCCGATAGCTTACCCTTCAAAAGTCGCAACAAACGATTGAAAGTTTCTCCGGCATTGCCGCAGCCATAAGGATAATTCCCGATCATCTTGTTTGGAAATGTTCAAGACAACGCGGTCGGCCTAACCATAATTTCGCTGATTAGGGTGTCATCAGGTTCATTAATGGCAATCGCGATGGCTCTAGCAATACTGTAAGGAGAAATCCCTTTGCCGCTTAGTTGATTGGCTATCGTCTGCACTTCCGGGCTGGTAATGCTGTCAAAAAGTTCGGTCTTCGTCAGACCTGGAGCAATCACGGTAGATCTAATACGCGAAGTCGAAGACTCTTCCAAGCGCAGTCCTTCCGAAATGGCTCTAACTGCAAACTTTGTGGCCGCGTATACGGTAGATGTCGGGGACACATGATAACCGGAAGTAGAGGATAGGTTGATGATATGACCGGACTGCTGTTCCCGCATGGTAGGCAATACCGCTGCAATACCGTATAAAACCCCTTTGATGTTCACATCGATCATTTGATCCCACTCTTCTACTCTTAGTTCATTCAGCCTGGAACTCGGCATGACCCCTGCATTGTTCACCAATACATCAATTTGGCCATACACACTTAAGGTAAACTTGGCCAAATTCTGCATATCTTCGGCAGAAACGACGTCTGCTTTTACAGAAACGGCCTCGCCGCCACCCTGTTTAATTTCATTAGCAATCGCATGCAGACGTTCCTCTCTTCTGGCTGCCAATACCACCTTTGCGCCATTTTGTGCCAACAACTTCGCTGTAGCTTCTCCTATTCCGCTAGAGGCTCCCGTTATAATCACCACTTTATCTCGTATATTTTCCATTGTTAAATGCTCCTTTACCCAAAATTTTTCTTTGAGATGTGTGTTGAATATTTAACGGCCGTTGATTAATATTATAGACAGAAGCCCCGATTACTCAATGGTTAATGGATATGTATTTGTTTTATATACAACAACACCCTCAGAATTGTTGATTAGCTGAAGGAGGTAACGAAAGGAATGGAAAATGCTATTAAAACCGACCGACGCATTCTCCGAACCAAGCAGTCCATAACGAAGTCGTTTCTGGAGTTTTTCTCGGAAAAAGATTTTGAACAAATCACTATTAACGAGATAGCGGAGCGTGCCAATGTTAACCGCGGCACCGTTTATCTGCATTACAGTGACAAATACGACCTTTTGGACAAATGCATTGAAGATCACATCAACGAATTGATCTCGTTGTGCAAGAAACGGGAGGCCAATCCGGTTAGCCAAGAAATGGTACATGAGCCCAAACCGGTTTTTGATTATTTGCGTGACAATTTCCCGTTTTTCTCTGCTATGTTTTCCAATCAAAGAGCCTTTATATTCCGGGACCGATTGCTGAATTTTATCTCAGTCAATCTTATGGATAAAATGGAAAGTCCTGAAAATAAGCCCGTTATCGACAATGAGTTAAAAGCCCAATTCATGGCCTCTGCTTTTATTGGCATTGTGGAGTGGTGGATACGTCATCAAATGCCGCATTCCACACAATTTATGGCCGATCAGGTTAGGAATTTATTTGAAAAGAATCAAGTTTACCCGAAGTAGCATTGATGTCTCCAGAACTATATCCTTTCGCTTTTACGCAAACTGTACCTTATGGGGTTCGGCAATTCTAGGCCACGGTTATGAAGTGGTCCACTACCGCTAGCTTCGGCAGCCTTTAATCATTGTCCTAATACTTCACGTAATTTCATAAAAATTATCGCTTTGTGTTATATACAGGGAGGACTACTAGTTCATATACCTTTGCCCAATCCACTGTTAGCACCCTCCTGAATACAAACTGACGTTCGTATTCATTGTAAGAGAAAAACGCGGTGAAGGAATGTTTAGCAACTATATTTTCGAAATGAGCCTTAAAAAAAAGACAAAGGGAGCGCGAACCCAAAGCCGTACGGGTCCTGCGCTCCCTTTGCCTGTATTTAGTGCTCGCTGCTGAATCTTAAATTTCGGCTTGAAGCGCCGGACGATAAAGATTCAGCCAGTCCAGAACAAACTCGGCGGCGTTCGCAGCCGCCAGATCAAGATGGGAAGTGAACAGCCCTTCCGCCTCGCTGCCGGCGAGGTCGGAAATGGCGCGCACCGCCAGAAACGGTACACCGAAACGGTACGCGGTTTGAGCGATCGCGGCACCTTCCATATCCGTCGCCAGCGATTCCGGAAACCGTTCGCGGATGAAGTCGACTGCCTCTTTACTGCCGATAAAAGAATCGGCGGTCGTGATCAGGCCCGTCAAAACTCTCCCGTCCGGCTTCCGGGCGGCGGCCAGCTGCCGAGCAAGCGCCAGAAATTCCTCCGGCACGGGATAACGGGAAGGCATGCGCGGCACTTGCCCGTATTCGTATTGTCGAAAAGCCGTCGCGTCAACGTCGCTGTAGGCCAGTTCCGTCCCGACGACGACATCGCCAATCCGCAGGGCGCTTCCAATCCCGCCGGCAGCGCCGGTGTTGATAATCAGCTCCGGCCGGTACCTCTCGATCAGAAGCGCCGTCGTCAGCGCCGCGTTGACTTTGCCGATGCCGCTTTGCAGCAGCACAATGTCCCGCCCTTCCAAAGTTCCGCTGTAGTAGATGCCTCCAGCCGTTTCCGTTTTCCGGACATTTTCCAGCCGGCTTCGCAAGACTTCAACCTCTTCTTCCATTGCGCCAATGATCGCTATGCTCATCGTTTCTCTCCTTCAGCCCGGGGCAGCGATTTCGCTTCCCCCGGCATGTCTTCCCTTAGCGGCAGGCAGCCGCGGTTTCGCGTGCGCGAAGCGCCGAAACAAGACTCTCCAGCTCTTCCATCGCATCCGCCACTTTCACCGCGTCGAACGTTCCCTCCATCCGATGGATGGATGCGCTTGGTTCGACCGCGCGGGCAGCGACGCTGAGCCGCCCCTCACGGGTCAGACCGCTCAGTCCCATGTCCTTCAGGGTGGCGGGCAGCCCAATCTCTTCATAGAACGGAAGAAGACGGCCGATCTCCTCCAGTTTTCCTTCAAGAACGAGCTGGACAAGCACTCCGTAAGCTACCTTGCTCCCATGCAGCAGCCGGTGAGTTTCCGGCAGAATCGTCAGGGCATCGTGAATGGAATGCGCGCCCGCGGTACGGCCGTAGTCCTCGCCGAAACCGCCCACAAGGCCCGCGGTCAAAATATTCGTCTCCACGACCCTTACGAATGCGTCCTTCAACTCTCCTGACTCCTGCGCGGCTAGCGCTTCGGCGCTGTGGGCCATCAGATTGTCGCGGCATCGGCGCGCGGCATAATGAGCCAACGCGATTTCCTCGGACGGTGAAGACAAATGGGAGATGATGGCGTCGGCTTCATACCATTTGGCCAGCGTATCCCCGATGCCGGCCACCAGCAGCTCTGGAGGCGAATCCAGAATCACCCGCGGGTCCAGCAGAACCAGCGCATTGCTGCCCGGAAACACTTCGAAGCCCACCATCGTTCCAGCCTCGTCATACATGACGCTGAGGGAAGACCAGGCCGAGCAGGTTGCCGCCAAGGTGGGCAGAATGATAACGGGAATCCGCAGCAGAGCCGCCGCTGCCTTCGCCGAATCGCTGACCTTGCCTCCGCCAACGGCGATAATAGCCTGAAGTCCGAGCCTGGTCACCTCCGAGGCGATCACGTCCCGCTCGGCGTAGGTGCACTCTCCTCCGTAACGATAAAACTGAAGCTCAAGCCGCTTGAAATCGGGAAAATAGCCTTTCGCCGCTTCCCATGAACGCCCGCCGCGCACGACGAGTGCGGAGGAAATCCCCCTGCGCTCCAGATGATGCTCAAGTAAGTTCCAGCAGCCCTGCCCGCAAATATATTCCTGCGGAGCCGCGCGAACGATCATTGTATCTTCCACTCTTCTCATTCCTCCTTCGTTTTCCACCGTTCAAGTTCACCGTTCAAGATTTTGCTGTTCGCCTGCCGCTAATCCCGGCGCGCCTTGCGGGCAAGCCGGTTACCAGCGGATTGTATACCCTGAACAAACACGATAAGAATAGCAACCGTAACTAGAATGACGAAAGTATCAAATCGCTGGTAGCCGTAGGATATGGCAAGATCGCCGATGCCTCCCCCGCCGACCGTTCCGGCCATCGCAGTAGCGCCGATGAGTCCGATGGTCGCGGTGGTCATCGTCAGGATCAGGGAACCGAACGCCTCGGGGAGCAGAAAATGCCAGATCACCTGAAACGTCGTCGCTCCCATCGCTTCGGCGGCCTCCATAATGCCGGGACTGACCTCCAGCAGGGAGTTCTCGACCAGCCGGCCGATATACGGCGCCACATAGACAACCAGCGGAACGATGGCCGCACTGGTTCCTATGGATGTATGAACGAGCATCCGGGTGAACGGAATGATGGCGACCAGCAAAATAATGAACGGCAGCGACCGGACCACATTGATCACCGGACCCAGCACCCCGTATACGAATCTGTTTTGCAAAATGCCTCCGGGCCGGGTAATAACTAGCACAATGCCGATCGGTATGCCAAGCAATGCCCCGAAAAAAAGCGATACGCCCACCATGACCACCGTTTCGCGCAGCGCCTGAAACAGCTGATCGGCGGTGATAATCGTATTCATACGGCTTTCACCTCCTTAATCTTTCTCTGCTTTACACCCTCTTCGACATCCCCGGCTTCCGAAAAGCTCTGAAACTCCCGAAGCTCCTGAATTTCCACGCCCCGTGTTCCGAGAAATTCCACTGCCCGGAAAATATCCTTATCCTCGCCCTCTATCTGTAAGATCAAGGTTCCAAGCGTGGTATTCTGGATTTCGCTCATATTGGCAAACAGGATATTGACGCTGACGTTATATTTTCGGATCAGGCTGTCGATAATCGGCTCCGAGGCGTTTCCGCCTACGAATTTCAGCTTGAACAGCCGCCCCGCTCCTTCGGGACTCAGCGTACGCAGTACACTTTCCGGAACGGAGGTTTGGATAACGGTCCGCACGAAGCTCTCCGTAGTGGGATGCTGCGGATTGCCGAAGACTTCCAGCACCTCGCCCTGCTCGATGATCTCGCCTTTTTCCATAACGGCCACCTTGTTGCAAATTTGCTGAATGACGGCCATTTCATGCGTGATGATGAGAATGGTGATATGGTACTGTTCGTTGATCTTTTTCAGCAGATCCAAAATGGATTTGGTCGTCTGCGGATCAAGCGCCGAGGTGGCTTCGTCGCACAGAAGAATCGAAGGATTGCTCGCCAGCGCTCTGGCTATGCCCACCCGCTGCTTCTGGCCTCCCGACAGCTCTCTCGGATAACTGTCCGCTTTGTCGCTTAGTCCGATAAACCGCAGCAGCTCGGTCACGCGCTCCCGGATACGATTCTTGTCCTGCTTCAGCAGCACGAGCGGTATGGCGATGTTGTCGTATACTGTCTTCGATTCCAGCAGGTTGAAATGCTGAAAGATCATGCCGATCTTCTTCTTGGCCTTGCGGAGCTGCGCCGGGGAGAATTGATCCAGCGGTTCACCTTCCACGAAGACCCGGCCTTTCGTCGGCCGCTCCAGATAATTTACCATCCGGATCAGTGTACTTTTGCCGGCGCCGCTGTACCCGATGACTCCGAAAATATCGCCTTTATTCACCCGTAAGTTTACGCCTTTCAGCGCTTCGATCGTCTGTCCTTTGCGTTTAAACGTTTTGTGAATGTCCTGTAATTCGATCATCCTCGTCGGCTCCCTTCGCTTGACTGAACGGCAGACCTGTGGAAGATTCCCGTCTTGGCGATCCGCTCGGCGGCTTCCAGAAGCTGTTCCTCGCTATTGACCAGTCCGATCCGCACATAGGAATCGCCCTGCGAGCCGAATCCCTCGCCCGGAGCGACCGCCACATGGGCCTCTTCCAGCAGTTTCTCGGCAAATTCCCGCGAACGATAGCCTTCCGGCACTTTAAACCAGGCGAAAAAGGTTCCTTTAGGAGCGGAAACGTCCCATCCAATGCTGCGCAGCTTCGATACTAAAGAATCGCGCCTGCGTTCATAGCAATCGACCAGCTGCTTCACATTGCCCTGAGGCCCAAGCAGAGCGGCTGCTGCCGCATCCTGCACTGCTCCGAATATCGTGCTGTACGCATGGGTGTGATACAACTTAAGAGCGGCGATGACCGAAGCGTTACCGACGGCGAACCCGAACCGCCATCCCGCCATATTGTAGGTCTTGGATAGCGTATTGATCTCCACGCCGTACTCCTTGCCCCCGGGGATCTGCAGAAGACTAATCGGCTTATGCCCGTCGAAACCGAACGCGCCGTATGCAAAATCGTTCACCACCGGAAAATGATGCTCGGCAGCCAAGGCGATGGACTGCTCAAAGAATGCCCGCGTCGCTACTGCTCCGGTAGGATTGTTCGGGTAATTGAGCAGCAGAAGTTTGACGCGGCGAACGATTTCTTCGGGAACCGTGCGGTAATCCGGAAGAAATCCGTCCTTCTCGTATACCGGAATCACGTGCACCTCCGCCCCGGCCAGCGCGGCGGCCGCATAATAAGGAGGATAGGCCGGGTTGGCCGTCAGCAGAACATCGCCGGTTCCGAGCAATGTTTGTGCAATCCCCATAATTCCAGTGCTCGACCCGTGAAATACGGCGATTTCCGTTTCCGGGTCCAGATCAACGTCATACTCACGCTTGTAAAAGGCGGCGATGGCTTCAAGGGTACTCTTTTTCCCGTAAAAAGGAGGGTATCCATGGTTCTCCGGCCTGTCGGCCGCTTCCTTCAAGCTGCGGACAATATGCTCCGGGGTCGGCTGATCCGGATTGCCGCTGGACAGATCGATAATATCTATTCCTCTGCTGCGATAGTCGGCCACTTTTTCCTTGAGTGCCCTGAAATAGTGCTCGGGAAGCCGGCCGATGACTGCCGAAGGTTTAAAATTCGCCATGATGACACCTCCTCCTAATCTTTATTCGTTGAAATAGGCCGGCAATTTGTAGCCTTCATAAGCCGGATTGGATTTGATGTAGTCCTTGAATTCCTGTGAATGATATCCCTCGATGATATCCTTCACGAACGGCTTGTCTTTATTTTTGCCGTCCACAGCGACGATGTTGGTGAACGGGTCCGTCATATTTTCAAGCTTCAGCGCCGTAGTGAGTTTGATGTTATTCGCTATGGCGAAGTTGCCCTGAATGGCGGCAAAATCCACATCCTGAAGCGCCTGGGGACCCTGCGCGGGCTCCGTCGCCACAAATTCAATGTTATGCGGATTGTAAGTTACGTCGTTAAGCGAGGTTTGCAGCGGATCAATATTATCCTTCAGCGTAATCCAGCCTACTTCTTTCAGAATCGTCAACGCCCGCAGCATGTTGACCGGTTCGTTCGGCAGATTGACCTGGGCGCCGTCGGTGATTTCATCCAGACTCTTGTGCTTCTTGGAATACAGGCCCATCGGAGGCGTCGGAACCTGAACTGCGCCAATCAGGCTGATGCCTTCTCTTTTGTTGATCGATTCAAGGTAAAGGGAATGTTGAAACACATTGGCGTCAATCTCCCCGTTCGCTACGGCCACATTCGGTTGAATGCCGTCCGTGAACTCCTTATAGGTGATCTTGTAGCCCTTTTTCTCAAGGTAAGGCGCAACGCCGTTCTTGAATTGATCGCTGTAAGGCCCCGGATTAAAGCTGATGCGAAGCGTTTTGGCTTCCTGCTCCGAACCGTTTCCTGACGAAGCGGCATTGGAGCTTTCACCGCAGCCCGATATTAGAAGTGCAACAGCCATAATTACGAATAACGGCGACATCCATTGAATCTTTCTTTTTTTCATTCCAGTTTCCCCCTTAAATATCTACTTTGATAGATTGTCCGATTTTATAACTTTTCCCATTAAATTAATCGGATTTTAATTTTTTTATATCATAGTATGCATCTTTATTACTGTCAATACGTCAGAAACTGCGGTTTTAGCTGTGTTTATTAATTCTATCGAATAAGTATGAATTGCTGGTTTACATTAAATTCCGAGTATGTTACTTTGAAATAAGAGTACGACTCATAGAATCATAGAATCAACATGTGAAAGGAAGAGACCTATGGCTAAAGTCGAAAGTTTTCAATTGGATCATACGAAAGTTAAAGCTCCTTATGTACGCGTTGCCGGAACAGAACGAAACGGAACAGGCGCCGTCCTGCAAAAATATGATTTGAGACTGCTGCAGCCGAATACCGACGCGCTGCCGACTGCGGCCCTTCATACGCTGGAGCATCTCCTGGCAACCTATCTTCGCGATGAGCTGCCCGGAATTATCGATATTTCGCCCATGGGATGCCGCACCGGCTTCTATTTGATCATCTGGGACGAGCATGAGCCGGCTGCAGTCGCGGCGGCGCTGACCAAAGTTCTGCGCAAGGTTCTGGAGACGGAGATCGTACCGGCGGTCAGCGCGCTGGAATGCGGCAACTACAAGGACCATTCCCTCTTCGGAGCGAAGGAATATGCGAAGCTCGTACTTGAGGCGGGCATCAGCGACGATCCCTTCACGCGTTAAGCAAGGAGCGGAAAAAGTATGCTGACGATCAATTTGACCGGCAGGACGCTGGTCATAACCGGAGGTCTGTCCGGAATCGGCAAAGGTATCGCGGATCTGTTTCTGGTAGCCGGAGCCAATGTCGTTATCGGAGATATCGCCTGTGAAGGTGAGGAGCGGCGGGGGGAACGGCTGGCGGTTATCCGCTGCGATGTTACCCGGGAGGAAGACGCCGATAAACTGATCGACTTTGCCGTAAGGACATTCGGAAGAATCGATTTCGTGGTGAACAACAGCGGAATATCAACGATGGATTATGCGGTGGATATCAAGGAAAGCGACTGGGACAAGGTGATGGACGTCAACGCCAAGGGCGTCTTTCTCGTCTCCAAGGCAGGCGCAGCGCAAATGCTGCGGCAGGGCGGCGGCGGACGGATCATCAATATCGCCTCGCAGGCCGGCAAGAACGGATATCGCTGTATGGGAAGCTACGTCGCCTCCAAGCATGCCGTGCTCGGATTTACGAAGGTTATGGCCCTGGAGCTTGCCCGCAAGCAAATCCTGGTGAACGCGGTCTGTCCGGGCATAGTCGAAACGGACATGAAGCGGCGCGAACGCGTCGAAGGGGCGCAGCTGCGCGGCATGACGCCGGAGGACATTCTGGCCGAGGACTGTTCGCAGGTGCCGCTGGGCCGGACGGCGCAGCCGGAGGATGTTGCGAATGTCGTGCTTTTCCTGGCCAGCCACCTTGCGTCATACATGACCGGACAGGCGATCAATGTGACAGGCGGCATGACCATGAATTAGGCGAAGCGTGATGCGGTACGGGTAGTACGTAATGCAAGAAGAAACGGCTTCGGCGTCCTTTTAGGGACGGCACCGATTCTCGTAGAAATATAAGTCAAAATGATAAGCGCCCGGCTTATAAAGTCTTATATTTGAACGCAAAAAAAGGAGCGAATCTTCCGCGGCATGCGGTCTGTTCGCTCTTTTTTTTCAGCTGATGACATCGGTTTGCGGCGCCCGTTCCGACCATTCACCTTTCGCTCTACTGCTGCGTTTCCGGTATTTCACGATCCGGAGAACGGCAGCAGGCTCCGGTTGTCTGGCATGAACCTATTCGTATTCGATGCCCCTCACTTTGGCATACACTTTAGTGTCGCCTAACTCTCCGCTTTCCGCTCGCCGGTTGTTTCGGAAAATGCCTTCCAGTTTAAAGCCCGCACGCTCCGCAACCGCCGCGCTTTTGACGTTCTTCGCATTGCAACGAATCTCGATCCGGTTCGCCTCAAGCTCGCGGATTGCGAAATCGGTAATTCCGTTCACCGCCTCCGTGATATACCCCTTCCCTGAACAGGAGGTTCTGATCCAGTAGCCGATCTCAAAGCTGCGGATATCCCAGTCGATCCGGTGCAAGCCGCTGCACCCGATAAATTCTCCCGTGAGTTTATTGAAAATATTCATGTGCAGCTCCGAGTGCTTCAGAAACTCCAGCCTGGCCAGCCGTATATGCTTTTCGGATTCCTCCTGTGTGGGGGCTGTTCGGGCAAAAGGCATCCACGGCCGCAGCTCCTCCAGACTTTCCAGGATCGCCTCGTTTATCACGGCCCCGTCACCCCATAGGGGAGCGCGGATCAGCAGCCGATCGGTCTCTAACCTTTCGGGAATGGAAAGCATAATAGGATCAACAGAATGAGTCATGGCAGTCCCTCCAGAATTCCAAAGTAATGCCATTATATCACTCGTTAACCCTCCCCTTCTCCATACCGGCTCAACGTGCCGATAATGACGTCCCACAGCTTCCCATGATCGAGGCCGAGCGCAGCTGTCATATTGGGCGGACGGCCCGTGACGCCGTGAATGTCCACCAAGGTCATACCGTAGCTTAATTCGCCTTTGGTCTCGACTGCGACGTTCAAGAACCTGCAGTCAAAGATCACCGGATCGATACAGTACACCACGCTGCATACATCATGTACGGGCGGATGGTCAAAATTGAAAAACTGCTTGTACGTCCGGCCGAAGTACAGAAGCAGCTCTCCGACAAAGTCGCTCACGCGGTTGCCGAGTGCCCATATCCGCTCATTAATCTCGGGAGTTGCCAGCGCCTGGTGGGTGGCGTCCAGTCCGATCATCGTTACCGGAGCTCCGCTTTCGAATACGATCTGCGCGGCCTCCGCATCGGCCCATATATTAAATTCCGCAGCCGGCGTCCAATTGCCGAACGTTCCGCCTCCCATCAGGACGATTTCCTGAATTTTCGGCACAATGCGGGGCTCCCGGCGGATCGCCAGGGCAATATTAGTCAGCGGGCCTACCGGAACCAAAGTAATATCGCCCTCGGACTCCATAAGCTTGCGGATCATCAGATCGGCGGCATGCTCCTCGGCCGCTCTAAGAGAAGGTTCGGGCAGTACGGGCCCGTCCATGCCGGAGCTGCCGTGGATGGCCGGCGCCGCCTCCCGGTTTCTCACCAGGGGACGCCCGGCGCCCGGAGCGACCGGCACTTCGCCAATGCCGGCGATTTCGCATACTTTTAGCGCATTGAGGGTTGTCTGTTCCAGTTCCGCGTTCCCGGCTACCGTGGTAATGGCCATAAGATCGAGGCCGGGATGAGCAGCGGCAACCAGGATGGCAATCGCGTCGTCATGACCGGGATCGCAATCGATAATTATCTTTCGTTTCATTATTTTTTTCACTCCAAGCCTGGCCGGGAACCGGACGATGCTATCCTTTAACCGCTCCCGCGGTCATACCGGCGGTCAGATATTTTTGTACCGAGAGATAGAAGAGAAGCGTGGGGACCAGTACAATAGTCAACCCCGCCATTTGCAGCGTGTAGCTGCGGTTATACTGACCAGCAAAATTGGCGAGACCCAGCGGAAGCGTCTTTAGCGCGCTATCGCTGATCAGTACCAGCGCGAAGGAGAATTCATTCCAGTTATTCAGGAAATTAATGATGAATGCCGTCGCCAGCGCAGGCGTCAGCATCGGAAGAATCAACCTTCCAAAAATACCCATAACGCTGCAGCCATCCACAATTCCGGCCTCTTCCACTTCTTTCGGAAAGGCATTCATGAAGCCGGCCAGAATAAATATCGTAATCGGCAGATTGAAGGCCGTATAGGGCAGCAGCAGGGTCAGCCGATTATCCATCAGATTCAAAGTGCGCATTTCAATGAACAAAGGAACGAGTGTGGCGTGGATCGGAATCAGCATGCCGAAGGTGAAATAGACAAGCATGAAGCTTTTCGCTTTGAACTCAAACCGGCTTAAAAAGAATGCGGCCAAAGCTCCGACCAGCAGCGTGAGAACGACCGAGGCCAGGGTAACCGTAATACTGTTGACAAGATACGGACCCAGCTTTGCCACTTTCCAAGCTTCAATATAGTTGCTCCACATGGGCTTGCGGGCTACTCCGAACGGATTCAAGGACAGCTCCTGCTCGGTTTTCAGCGAATTGAGAATCATCCACAGAAGTGGATAAATGTTAATAACGAGCAGCAGCAAGAGGACAAGGCGGTGGATATGAGCCGAAAAGGGACGTTTCGTTCGCGGCCGCTGCACCATATAAGCCGAAAGGGAACGCTTCGTCTGCAGTTGTTGCATCATGGAATTATTCACCTCTTCAGAGATCGCATAATGAACTGGCTTATCATAATCAAGCCGAAGCTGATGATGATGATAGCCGTGGAAATCGCGCTTCCGTAACCGTACTTCGTCGAGTTGAATGTCTGCGTAAACATATAGGTGGCCCCCACTTCCGTGGAATGGCTCGGTCCTCCGTTCGTCATGATATAGATCAAGTCGAATGCGCGGAGCGCACCGCTGATACACAAGACTACTGAAGCAAAAATGGTATCTGCGATAATCGGCACCACAATATTCCACGTCCGTTTTAGACCGACGGCGCCATCCAGCTCCGCCGCTTCCAGCACCTCCGACGGCACATTTTGCAGCGCGGCCAGAAAGATCACCATATACAGCCCGGTATACTGCCAGACCACGACAATACACAGTACAAAGATCGCCAGCTTGGGATTGCCAAGCCAGTTCTGCGCCCAATGCTCCAGACCGAAAGCCCGAAGCGCCGTATTGACGAGGCCAAATTGATAGTTGTAAAACATATTCCAGATCAGGGAGACAACGATCGTGGATATGACGACAGGCATGAAGAAGACCGTTCGGAAAATGCCGTTTCTTCTGAATAGCTTTCCGTTCAGCATGATAGCGAGATACAAGCCAAGCGGGATTTCTCCAAGTACGGAGAAGAGCACGAAATAAAGATTATTCCGGATGGACTGCCAAAACACGCCGTCGCCGATCAAATTGACGTAATTCTGAAGCCCATGCCACTGTTTTGGGGAGAAACCGTCCCACTTGAACAACGAGTAATAGACGGAGCTGAGAATCGGATAGATCGAGAACATGGTATAGATCAGCACGGCCGGAAGGAGTCCGGCGGCTATAATCCATTTACGGCGAAGAAAAATCTGCATGTGCACTACCTCCGATAGAAGTGAAGGCGGAGAGCTCCAAAGCCTGCTCTCCGCCAGAAGAACATTATTGGCCCAGTTCCTTCTGCAGTTCCTCCGCTACCGCTTCCGGAGCGCTTCCGCCTGGCGTAGTCAGTCCCTGAAGCCCGTTTTTGGCCACAGTTGTCACGTTAGCGGGCATCACAATGTTAAATGGCGGAATCACCTCTTTTACACCGGCGAATTCATTAATCATCTCTTTGAACAACGGATTAACATCGGCAGGCGCTTCTACATTGGCTGGCACCATGTTGCCGTCCCGCATAATATTCTGGTAGGATTCTTTGCTGTACATGAACTGCAGGAACTTCTCGGCTGCCGCCTTCTTGGCGTCATCCAGCTTCGCGCTCAGGGAAACCCCCTGATTCGTCGAGCCGATCGTCGTGGACAAGCTGCCCTTGCCACCCTCAAACTCGGGGAACATGGCGAAGCCCAGTTCAAAGTCCGGGGATTTGTCTTTGGAAATTTGCTTGGCGCCCCAGCTGCCGTCTACATACATGGCGGAATTGCCGGAGAGGAACAGATTGGTCGCCTGCACATTGTCGATACTGTTAAGGTCGACATTGAACGCCCCCAGATCGGAAAGTTCCTTGACTTCCTTCAGAGCGGACATAAATTCCGGGTCAGTAAACTTCTGTTTGCCCGACTTGATCTCCTCATACAGACCGGAGCCCGAAATTCTTTCGTTCACAGGAGACAGAAGCGACGCCTGCACGACGGTGCCTACTTTATTGCCATAGGAAATCGGTGTAATCTTTTTCGACTTCAAATCTTTGACCATCGCTTTAAATGCTTCATAGGTCTTCGGAAACTCGGTATAGCCCGCGTCTCTAAGTATTTTTTTGTTGTAATAGATGACTGTCGTATAGGAAATCTCGCCCGGAATGCCATACTGCTTGCCGTCCACGTTGTATTCCTGAATCTTGGAGGACGGCAGGAAGTCTTCCTTCCAGTGGCCCATCATATCGTCAATCGGCATCAACGCGCCCGAGCGGGCGATCTGCTGGAACGTAGCGCTTCCGTCGATCATTAGAATCAAATCCGGCAATTTGCCCGCAGCCGCGGTCGTACTTAATTTTACCGGGTAATCATTATAAGGTATCGTTTCAATGTCCAGCTTAATATCCGGATTGGCTTCCTGGAAAGCCATTGCATTTTTATAATAAACGCCTGTAAAAGGATCTGTCTCCGACCACGTCGTCATAAAGGAAAGTACAGTCGGCTCTTTCTCCGCTTGGCCCGATTGGCCGGAGGCGTTGTCCGTACTTTTAGACTGTCCGCAAGCCGATAAAACTGCGACCATCGCAGCCACTAGCATGCCTGTCCCGATTGTTTTCGCCCATTTGATCTTCATTAAATGCCTCCTTATATTCATAGTTCAGCAAGCAACGACGATTGCGACCGTATCCGACATGTCCCCCTCTCTTTGTATAAATATGCTGACCCCTCACTTCCGTCATGTCAGTTAAAATGACGCACATTATTAGGCTTGTCAGAATTAATCACACCTTAGCATTGTTTCAATTCCAGGAACACTAGACAGTCTGTCAAAAGGCTATTATTTAAATTTTGCGTAATTAACAATGTAAATGATTTAACTAGAATCCTTGGTGGTATATGGATAATTACTCGAAAAAACGCATAAAAACCGTCACACAAATGTGACGGCTCTTGTTAAACTTTTGTTTCGTCTTACGAATGCAAAACGTAATGCCTGTCCATTATCCGATGGAAGTCGGTCATCCTATCTTACCCCAAATCGGCGGAACTCCAGCGCCAATTTCATTCTTCGTTACGGTGCCCAAGCGGCACTGTCTTCCCGGCATACCCCAGCTCCACATTCCCAGGCAGGTCATAAGTCTTCCGCAGATCCACATCATGCGACATATGCGTATAAACGGCCCGACGCGGCTGTATGTCCTCAAGAAGCTCCGCCGCCTCGGTCATATCATAGACGGAACGGGTCGACAGTTCGGCTTCCTCATTATAAAAGCTTGTGCCCAGGACGAGCAGATCGGCTTCCCGCATTAACCGGGTCTCCTCGTCTCCCAGGGAGATCGAATCCGGGCAGTATACCCAAGCGTAGCCTTCCTTTTCCAGCCGAAAAGCGTAAGAGTAGCCGTTCTTGCCGTGGTTTACCCTCCAGGCGGCGATTTGCCATCCGTCCAGCATTATCCCTTCATCAAGAGGCATCAGCTCGATATGGCTTCCTAGCCAGGGATACTGCCGCAAAATGACCGGAATGACCTCCGCCGGCGCATACAGTTCACCCTTGATCCCTACCCAGCGGCAGGCATCCGCCCATTCCGGCAGGCCGCCGATATGGTCAAAGTGGGCGTGGGTTACCAGCAGTCTGCGCATAACGCGGATGCCAAGGTTCTCCATCTGCCGCCGCCAGTCCGGCCCACAGTCGATCACGAAGAAATCGTCCCCGCTCTCGACCAGTACGGAGGACCGCAGCCGCGCGTTCGTTCCGCTTGTTCTCGCTTCTTCGCATACCGGACAATCGCAGTAGACCCTCGGCGTACCCATGGCGTCGCCCGTACCCAGGAACATCAATGTATCCATTCTCTACTCCCCCTTCTAATCTCGCTCGGAAAGTTCAGTCTGTCTACTATTATAAAATAGGAAAGCGCTGTCTGCCTAATGTGACAGAAGTTTATTCTCCGGGTAAAAGAAGAAGCGCTAAGCGCACAGCTTATGCACAGTTTTTGCGGAGCATTAAAAAAGCAGACCGCCCTTTAAGGATTGTCTGCCTCTTGAACAAATGTTAAATTCCCGCAAGCACCTGATACCATATGCCCCGTTTCGAGTACAGCGTGCTGCGTACCTTGTCCCATCCACCCAAATAGCCGATATCGAATAACCCCGAGGGGACAGGGAAACGGCTCTTATTTGCCTCGTACACCTGCCGGTCAACAGGCCGGAAACCATGCTCGGCGAAAATCTCCTGTACCTGAGGCGTCACCAGGAAATCGACGAAGGCCTCGGCCGCCTTCCGGGTGCCATGCTTATCGACGTATTTATCGACCACCGCCGCCGGATTCTCGATCAGAATCGTATCCTTGGGAATGACCACCTCATATTTCACGCCCTGGGCAATCCGCGCCAGCAGTTCATTCTCATAGGTTACGATCACATCTCCGACACCATACTCGAACGCAGCCATCGATGCGCGTCCGCTCTTGTCCAGCGACTCCACATTGGCGTGGACGTTAGCCAGGAAGGCTTTGGCCGCCTCCGGTTCCTTATGCCCTTCCTTCTCCTCCGACCGCTTCAGTCCAGCGCCATAGATCGCGTTGATATCCCACTGGGCGCCGCCCGAGGTCTTCGGATTGGGGTACAGAACCTTAACACCGGGCTTCGTCAAATCGGTAAAATCCTTAATCCCCTTCGGGTTGCCTTCGCGCGTGCCCATCACGACGATCGAACGCGTCACCATGCCGTTCTCGCTCCGTTCCTTCCATGAGGGGTCCACAAGCCCCGCGTTGACGAGCTTGCCCACATCGCCCTCCATCGCCAGAAGCGTCACATCGGCCTCGAACCCGCCGGCAATCGCGCGGGCCTGAGTCCCCGAAGCCTCGTACGACTGCTGAAACGTTATCGTTTGTCCGGTTTCAGCCTTCCACTTCTCCGCAAACAGCGGCAAAATATCCGCCATCGCATCCTTAGCCACGCTGTACGCGCCAATAACCAAGGTTACATCGCCTTTTGCCGCTGCATTAGCCGCCGTGCCTTTCTGTTCCGTCCCGCAGGCGGTGAGTGTCAGCGCCAGCAGCAATACGGCCAGCCATCCGTGCAGTTGTCTGCTCCTTCTGAAAAGCTTCATTCCCAAGCCTCATTCCTTCCCAAGTAAAAAATCCCCGCAAAGTGAAGTCCAAGCTCCGATGCCTGTTCCGATTACTTTGCGGGGCCCCCATACTCATCTAAAACACCCCGCAAAGTGAAGTTCAAGCTCCGATGTCTATTCCGATTACTTTGCGGGGAACTGGTCTTAAATGTAAACCGGCATCGGATCTTCCTTCAGGCTGTTCTCCTGAATCCAGCTGCGCTCGTCGTTGAACAGGTAGGCGCGGTGTACCAGCACGGCAATTTCCTGACCCACCTGCAGCGTTTCCTTCTCCAGCGAACGGTAGGTAACCAGCTTGTGACCGTTCACTTCCACCTCGACCAGCCATTCACTGCCTCGGAATTGCAGATGCTTGACAATACCTTTCTCGGTTGCCGAAGCCATTTTGAACTCTTGGCGGTCGCCTACTTCGATGTATTCGGGGCGGATCAGTGCTTTAGTCGACCTGCTGTCTTCAGCCGGCTTGAATCCTTTCAGCTCGGCGGCGTTCTCGATCAACGTCGATTCGCCGATAAAGGTCGCTACGAATGTCGTCTTCGGCTCCTTGTAAATATCCCACGGCGTGCCTTTCTGTTCCAGACGGCCCTGGTTAATAATCATGATTTCATCCGCAACTTCAATCGCCTCATCCTGGTCATGCGTTACGAAAATGGATGTGATTCCGACGCGCTCAATAAGTTCACGCAGCCAGGAGCGCAGCTCTTGGCGGATCTTGGCGTCGATCGCGGCGAACGGCTCGTCGAGCAGTAGCAGCTGCGGCTCTGGCGCAAGCGCCCGGGCGAACGCCACCCGCTGGCGCTGTCCGCCGGACAACTGCTGCGGATACCGTTTCTCGAAGCCTTTAAGCCCCGTCAGTTCCACCAATTCCATCACACGGTCGCGAATGAAGCTTTTGTTCGCTTTTTTCACTTTAAGCCCGAAGGCAATGTTATCATATACCGTCATATGCTTGAACAGCGCATAGTTCTGGAACACAAAGCCGATGCCGCGTTCCTGCGGCGGAAGATTATTGACCACCTGCCCATGGAAGACAATTTCGCCGGCATCCGGCGTTTCGAGACCCGCCAGCATCCGCAGGATGGACGTTTTGCCGCCTCCGCTCGGGCCGAGCAGGCCGATCAGATGACCTTTTGTGATTTCAAAGCTGACATCCTTCACCGCATGAAAATTGCCAAAATGCTTGTTAAGTCCGCGTACTTCCACATGCATGTCAACGCACTTCCTTTCTTTTCTTGCTCCATTCCATGAGCAGCAGAAGTCCTACCGAAAAAGCGGCCAATACGAGCGCGACGCCGCCCGCCGCCGTTACATTAAAGTTCTCGACATCCTGGTAGACCAGCGTCGTCGCCGTCTGAGTCTTGTTCATAATGTTGCCTGATACAACAAGCACGGCCCCGAATTCACCCAGCGAGCGGGCGACCGTAAGAATGACGCCATAGGTCACCGCCCATTGAATCGAAGGCCAGGTTACCTTCCAGAAGGTCTTCCACCCGTACGCTCCGAGCGTCGAAGCGGCCTCCTCCTGCTGCCCGCCGATTTCCTGCAGAACGGGCATCACTTCCCTGACCATCAGCGGGAATGTTACGAACAGGGTGGCGATGACCATCCCTGGAAAAGCATAAACGATATTGAAGCCGATATGTTCAAACACCGCCCCAAGCGCGCTGTCCGGTCCAAGCAGCAGGACAATCATCAATCCGCCGATGACAGGTGACACCGCGTATGGAAGATCGACGATACTGTTGAGCAGGTTCTTCAGCCGGGAGCTGAGCCACTCGGCTCGAACCAGATAAAGGGCCGTCATTATCCCGAACACTGTGTTCAGCACCGTCACCGTTACGACGACCAGCGCCGTCATCATCAGCGCGTGCAGCGCCTCCGGTCTTGTCAGGGCATCCCGGAATCCGGGAAGACCTTGACTGAAGGCATTGGAGATTATTTTACCCAGGGGAGCGGCTATCAGCAGAAAGAAAACGATATAGGTGAGTCCAATCCACAGCCTTCTCATGATCTTCTCCCCCTCATCTGCGCCATATTGATCAGCCAGAGGATCAAGAAGGAGAGAGTCAGCAAAATAATGGAGACGGCCGCGGCGCCAGTCGGATTGTCGCTCTCCACCTCGCCATATATAAATACCGACGAGACAAGCGTTCGCCCAGGAATATTGCCCGCCACCAATACGACGGCCCCGAATTCGGCAAGCGCCCGGGAGAAGGCAAGCATACCTCCACCGATCATGCCGGGCGCCATGGACGGTAGAATAACCTTCCGGAACACCCGGCTGCCCGCGGCTCCCATCGTGTAGGCCGCTTCTTCCTCGGAAGGGTCAAGCTCTTCCAGCAGCGGCTGTACCGCCCGGATGACAAACGGAAAGGTTACAAAGACCATCGCGATGACAATGGCCGGCTGATGAAAGACGATTTCCAGCCCGAGCGCTTCCGCCGCTCCGCCGATCAGGCTTCCCGGACCGAGCAGCAGCAAAATCATCAGTCCCCCGACCGCCGTCGGCAGAGCGAATGGCAGGTCGACCAGACTGTTGAGCAGCGACCTTCCGGGGAATTTGTAGCGGACCAGCACCCAGGCGATCATAGTTCCCAGAGCGACATTAATAATAGTCGCAATGAGCGCAAGCCGGAGCGTGAGCAGTACTGATTTCCAGGCAATGGGATCAGATATACTTTCGACAAAATTTTTGAAGCCGAGTGAAAATGAGTTGTAATAGACGCCGAGAATCGGAAGCACGATCAATACGACGAAGTAAAGCAGAATCGTGGTTCGGAATCCCCAGGTCCATCCTTTGTGTCTTAGCAGCGAATTCAACAGATATATCCTCCTACCTCCGGCTGACGGGTCGGTATACTAGCAATTTGGCGATCTTTAATTCCTATTAACATACTGGGTTTAATAATTATTACTACTTTACCACCCTCCTCTTGCCATCGTCAATTACTTTCGAATCATTTTAGGGTAAAATAGTTTGTGAAAGGGTGGAAATCGACTAAAGAAGGGGAATCCGTTAGTGCTGCATACGGTCGAGATTGCTACGAGCAAGCGGGATGAGCTGCGGGATATTACCAGAGAGGTTATTTCTTATCTGAGAAAAAGCGGCGTCCGGAACGGAATAGCAGTTGTATATTGCCCCCACACAACAGCCGGCATCGCGATCAACGAAAACGCCGATCCCGATGTGAAGCATGATGTGCTGATGCGTCTGGACGAGGTGTATCCTTGGGAGCATCCAAAGTATCGCCATGCGGAAGGCAATACGGCATCGCATCTCAAATCGATAACGGCGGGGCCATCCCAGAGCATTATTATCCACGAAGGCGAACTGCTGCTGGGACGGTGGCAGGGAATTTATTTTTGCGAATTCGACGGCCCCAGACGCCGGCAGTATTATGTAAAAATCATTGAAGGGTAGCAGCAGGACACAAGTAAAAGGCCGCTTTCGGAACAAAACGCCGAATCGGCCTTTTACTTGCTGCGCCTTTCCACTTTTACGTGGCAGAGGAGCACCTGATTACCAATTTACAGCCATAAAGCGTAAAAGGATGAAAAAATATCCGCCTACAAACTGCGGCATAACACCCTGACATGCGCCTGCGCTGCCGATTTCACATCGTCGAACTTGATCTTGTCCTGGATGTAGTATGAGATAAAGCCGTGAGCAGACAGGAACAACGTAAGCGGCACACTCTGCCAGTCTTCCGGCACATAGCCTTCTTCTTTTAAGTGGCGGCGCACCATACCGGAGAACAAATCAAAACATTTCCCTTGTTCCGCTCTACAGTAAGCCAGCAGCTCCTCATCCCGGATCATGAACATAATTTCGTACTGATACGGATGATCAAGCCCGAAGCGGATAAACTCCAGCATCAGCTGTTCCACCTTGCTTACTCCTTCTTCCGGAGGTCTGTTCATCGTCTCATCCAACAATTCTGCCACACGGTTGAAATCTTCTACCACAATGGCATAAAACAGCTCTGCTTTTTCCTTAAAGTGATAATAGAGGGATCCATGGCTGTATCCCAAATGTTGACCTATGCTGCGCATGGAGATGGCCCGATAACCCTTTGTAATGAAAAGGTGCCTTGCCGCCTCCAGAATCCTTTCCCTCGACAACTCCTGTTCCACTGCTCTTCTAGCCATAATTTTTATTCCCCTTCGCTATAGTAAAGCTGTCTTCCCTCCGTTACAACCGCTTGTCCCTGGGTCAAATCCGTTATCCAAGCCTTGAAGGCATCGGCTTCTTCATTCCGCGGCAGGCATGTCAGCTTGACCTTGTCGGTGAACTCCGTTTCGCCGGCTTTAGTCCCCCGGCCCCTCAGTTCATTCTCGACCTTGCCGAGCCAGGTATAGTCCAATTCCACAAACACTTCACGGCGCAGAACGCGGGTGATGACTTCGCCGGCTTCAAGCGCCAGTACGGCGCCGTCCGTGTAGGCCCGAATCAGGCCTCCCGCCCCAAGCAAAATTCCTCCGAAGTAACGTGTAACGACTATAGCCGCATTTTTGATGCCTTGGCTGCGAATGACTTCCAGAATCGGCTTTCCCGCGGTACCGCTCGGTTCCCCGTCGTCGGACTGCTTCTGAATTTCGTCCCGTTCCCCAATCATATACGCGGAACAGTTATGCGTGGCATTCCAATGCTTCTTCTTAACGTCTTCAATAAATTGAACCGCTTCTTCTTCCGTCTCCACCGGCATGACATGTCCGATAAAACGTGACTTGCGGATAACGATTTCCTTGGAACCGGAAGACCGCACCGTCCGGTATTGTTCCAGCATTGTTCATTCATTCCTTATTCGCTGTGATCTTGATATATACGAGGAGCAGCCCGCGGTATTGGATTACCTATGGACTGCTCCCTGGTGAATTACTGTAGTGTGATATGAGGTGAGAAACGATAATCTATTCGGTAAGTCTGGCCTCAAGCTCCGCTTTTTCTTTTTCATATCCCGGCTTGCCGAGCAGCGCGAACATGTTCTTCTTGTACGCTTCTACGCCCGGTTGGTCGAACGGGTTGACGCCAAGCAGATATCCGCTGATACCGCAGGCTTTTTCAAAGAAGTATACGAGATAACCAAAGCTGTAAGCCGTTTGATCCGGGATCGTGACAACCAGGTTCGGAACTTGCCCGTCGGTATGCGCAAGCAGCGTGCCTTGGAACGCCTTCTTGTTCACGAAGTCCACGGTCTGTCCGGCCAGGAAGTTGAGTCCGTCCAGATCGTCCGGATCGCTCTCAATTGTAATATGTTCCCGAACTTGATCCACTTGGATAACCGTTTCAAAAATGTTGCGGTTGCCCTCCTGGATGAATTGTCCCATCGAGTGCAGGTCCGTCGAGAAATCCACGGAGGAAGGGTAGATGCCTTTGAAGTCCTTGCCTTCGCTCTCGCCGAACAGCTGCTTCCACCATTCCGATACGTAATGGAGCGACGGCTCGTAGTTTACGAGGATTTCCGTCGTTTTGCCTTTGCGGTAAAGCGCGTTGCGGACGGCTGCATATTGGTAACTTTGGTTCGTCGCCACATCCGGGTTGTTGAACTCGTCAGCTGCGGCTGCGGCCCCTTTCATCATTTCTTCGATATCGATGCCGGCAGCGGCAATCGGCAGCAGGCCAACCGGGGTCAGTACGGAATAGCGTCCACCCACATCGTCCGGAATAATAAACGACTCATAGCCCTCTTCGTTAGCCAGTGTCTTGAGCGCGCCTCTTGCCTTGTCGGTTGTGGCGTAGATACGCTTGCGAGCTTCTTCCTTGCCGTATTTCTTCTCAAGCTCGGCGCGGAACACCCGGAAAGCAATCGCAGGTTCGGTCGTCGTTCCGGACTTGGAGATAACGTTAACCGAGAAGTCCTTGCCTTCAATAAGCTGAATCAAATGGGTAAGATAAGTCGAGCTGATATTGTTCCCCGCAAAATAAATTTCGGGCGTCTTCCGCTTGCCCTTCTCCAGATTGTTGTAGAAGGAATGTGTCAGCGATTCAATCGCTGCGCGGGCTCCCAGGTAAGAACCGCCGATGCCGATAACGATCAGCACATCGGAGTCGCTTTGAATTTTCTTCGCGGCCGCCTGAATGCGGGCGAATTCTTCTTTATCGTAGTTGTGGGGAAGATCGATCCATCCGGTATAGTCGGAACCCGTGCCAGTTTTGGTATGCAATTGCTCATGGGCTAGTTTAATTGGCGCTGCAAAATAGTCGATTTCGTGCTGGTTAATGAAGGACAGGGCTTTGCTGTAATCAAAACTGATTTTTTTGGACATCGGTAATGGAACCCTCCTATTTAGCTATCGATTTGACACGAATTGTAACAACTTTATAATAGGATACTTTAATTTCACTGGGCTGGCAAGGTCCTATGACACAGGCAAAAGTATCAATTGGGATAATTCAGGAATGTTTCGGAAGCGTTTCCTTTGTCAGATGCGGCTTTAGTAAGGTGGAACCTCCTTTCGGCTCGTGCTAGAATTATAAAAGATTAGGCTGGAAGTCTGGGGATAAACACTACTTTTGGAATAGGCAAACCCTTTTTCCGGCGTTTTTTCCGTTCTTCAGTTACCTCATAGCAAAGGTGTGAAATTTTATGAAACAAATCGGATTTATCGGACTCGGAACGATGGGGGCGCCTATGGCCTCCAACCTGCTGCGCGCAGGGTTTCAGGTGACAGTGTACAACCGCACGGCTTCGAAAGGCGATCCGCTGGTAAAAGAAGGCGCTACAACCGCCGCTACTCCGCAGGCCGCCTCAGAAGGCAAGGACGTTATTATTACCATGGTCAGCAACGATGATTCGATCCGGGAAATCTTTTACGGCCCGGCTGGGATTCTGGAAGCTCTGAAGCCGGGAGCGGTTGTGATCGATTCCAGCACGATCTCACCGGGACTGGTGAAGGAAATCGCGTCCGCCGTCGAAAGCAAGGGCGGGCATTTCCTCGACGCTCCGGTGACCGGCAGCAAGCCGGGCGCTGTGGAAGGAACACTCGTATTCATGGTCGGCGGCAGCGCCGATATTATTGAAGCAAACCGCGACCTGTTCGACGCGATGGGCAAGCTGCTGCTTCACATGGGCGAGAATGGCAGCGGCGCCGCGGCGAAGCTGGCGCACAACGCGATGGTCGGCATTCATAATATCGCGCTTGCCGAAGGCTTTTCCATCGCTGTGAAGTCCGGCGTGCCTGCCGACAAATTTCTGGAACTGGTGCGGAACGGTTCGGCCGGCAGCAAACAGGTTGAACTGAAGGGCCGCAAAATTATCGAAGGCGACTTCAGTAACCAGTTCTCGCTGGGGCTGATGCTGAAGGATCTGAAACTTGCATCCGCGCTGAGCGACGCGAGCGGCGTACCTACACCGGCCTTGGAACTCGCCAAGAGTCTGTTCCAAGCGGGATATAACAGCGGCAGCAGCGAGGAAGACCTTTCCGCTGTCGTGAAAACCTACGAAGCCTGGATCGGCCGCAAGATAGGCGAATAAGGTCGCCGAATTTTCAATAAGGTACAAGAACAGCCTGCCTCTATGCAGTATTCGTATCTGCATGAGGGCAGGCTGTTTGGGTTATATTTCGGTTCGGCGGCGGAAGAGCTGTGTGCCGGGGCATATCTACGGTGTGCCATCGTCGGCGCCTAGCGCAAAGCGGCTCTGCAGCGGCAGACTAGGGGGCCGGCGTCAACTCCGGTGATGGGCTATCCGGTTTGGTTTTATCCGGTGCCGCGCCATCTGGTTCGGCGCTTTCAGGGGCAGCGGCGGCTCCCTCCTCCGTATTGTCCATCCCTGTGGATTTCACAGGCCACCGTAGAACCGCTTCACGGCCGTCAATCCACCATTGCCCTTCTCCTAAAGCGACCCGCAGCCATGTGCTTATAGATTGACTTATACGGCGTTAGTTTCAGCGCTTCCAGCCCCTTAGATCGATGTATGAATCTGATCGCGAGGAACGGAGGAGAACGGCCTTCACAAACAGTTTTTCGAAATGATAAAAATGCGTCCGCTTTGTTTGAACGCCAGTAAATGAAGAAAAGCATCCTTCGCCTGCTTTAGGCTAGGATGCTCTCTCCATTGCGATACTCGTTGTTCACGAATTACAAAGTCGCCGGGTAAGAACAGCAGTAATCCGTCACTGTAAATACTTCAAGCGAAAATTTCGAATTGCCGGGCACATGGAAGGTCTCCGCCCCGTCAATTTCCTGCCATACTTCCGAACCGGGCAGCAGTACTTTAAGCTTTCCGGACAGAATTTCCATGGTTTCCGGGCCGTCTGTGCCGAACTCATACACACCCGGAAGCATGATGCCAAGCGTAACCTTGAGGCCGTCTTCCAAAATCACCGCACGGCTGGTTACCTTCCCATCATAGTAAACATTAGCTTCTTTTTGAATTGTCGCGTTGTTAAATTGACTCATCTCTTTTTTCTTCCCCCTTAATTCCCGATTGTCCCAACATTATTCTACAGCAAAGCCTTCACGCGGTTAACGACATTTCCCACAGTGAAGCCGTATTCACTGATGACTGTGTCGCCAGGTGCGGAAGCGCCAAACGTTGTGATGCCGAGAATATCGCCTTGGTCGCCGACATAGCGTTCCCAGCCGAAGGTTTGAGCCATTTCGATCGCAAGACGCGCCTTGACATCCGGCAGGATGACAGAATCGCGGTACGCTTTATCCTGCTTTTCGAACAGATCCCAGCTTGGAAGGCTGATAACGCGAACATCAATGCCTTCTTCAGCGAGTGCGGTCTGAGCCTTGACGGCCAACTGCACCTCGGAACCCGT
Source organism: Paenibacillus rhizophilus (assembly GCF_003854965.1). Lineage (GTDB taxonomy): Bacteria > Bacillota > Bacilli > Paenibacillales > Paenibacillaceae > Paenibacillus_AQ > Paenibacillus_AQ rhizophilus. The sequence goes on along the minus strand of NZ_RQPI01000004.1, from coordinate 231,427 downwards.
TGCGATAATTTGCGCCTGAGGTTTGCCGTTCTTGGCATCGGATACGACGTAGCCGCCGCGCTTGATGTTCTCGCGCACGCCGTCCACCGTTCCGGACAGGATCGGCAGGTTTTGGCGAGTAAGCACGAGCGCCACCGGATTCTCCTTGTTCTCCACCGCGTAGGCCCAAGCGGCGGAGGTTTCATTCGCATCGGCAGGGCGGATAACGGTCAGCCCCGGAATGATGCGCAGGGAAGCCAGCTGTTCAATCGGTTCATGCGTAGGTCCGTCTTCGCCGACAGCGATACTGTCATGAGTAAGCACGTAAGTGACCGGCAGCTTCATAATGGAAGCCAAACGGACCGCTGGACGCAGATAATCTGTGAAGACGAAGAATGTGCCGCCGAACACTTTCAGTCCGCTATGCAGCGCAATACCGTTCATAGCCGCAGCCATGCCGAATTCGCGGACACCGAAGTAAATATTGCGGCCGTCGTACGATTCCGGCGTAAAGGAAGCCAGCCCGTTCAGATGGGTCATTGTGGAGCTTTCCAGGTCAGCTGAGCCGCCGAACAGCTGAGGTACGCCAGCAACCAATCCGTTCAGTGCATTCCCTGAAGCGACGCGCGTGGATACAGCTTTATCTTCCGCTTTATATAACGGCAGCTTAGCGTCCCAGCCTTCAGGAAGGTCGCCGCTCAGCACGGTTTCAAGCTGCGCAGCCAGCTCCGGATAAGCCTTCTTGTACGCTGCGAACTTCTCGTCCCACTCGTTGTTTGCGGCGATGCCTTTTTCCTTCACTTCAGCAAAACGAGCGCGAACTTCATCCGGCACATAGAAGTCTTCTTCATATACCCATTTGTAGAATTCCTTGGTCAGCTTCGCTTCTTCGGAGCCGAGAGGGGAGCCGTGCGTGCCGCCGTGCCCGCCTATGCCCTGCTTGTTCGGGCTGCCATAGCCAATGACGGTCTTCACTTCGATAAGCGTAGGCTTGTCCGTGACAGCCTGCGCTTCCGCGATGGCCTTGCCGATTGCCGGAAGATCGTTGCCGTCCTCCACGCGCAGCACATGCCATTCATAAGCTTCAAAGCGTTTCGCAACATTTTCGGAGAAAGAAAGATTCAACTTGCCGTCAAGCGAAATGTCATTCGAATCATACAGCACGATTAACTTGCCAAGCTTAAGATGACCCGCAAGCGAAGCGGCTTCTGAAGAAATGCCTTCCATGAGGTCGCCGTCGCCGCAGATTGCGTAAGTATAGTGATCGATCACATTAAACTGATCCTTATTGTACGTGGCAGAGAGTTGAGCTTCCGCGATCGCCATGCCGACCGCCATGCCGATACCTTGGCCGAGGGGACCCGTTGTGGCGTCGACGCCCGCCGTATGGCCGAATTCCGGGTGGCCCGGCGTGAGGCTGCCCCATTGACGGAACTGCTTCAGTTCTTCCATCGGCAGATCATAACCGCTAAGATGCAGCAGGCTGTACAGCAGCATGGAGCCGTGGCCGGCGGACAGGACAAACCGGTCGCGGTTGACCCAGGTCGGATGCTCAGGGTTATGGTTCATCGTCTTTGCGAAGAGTTGATAGCCCATCGGAGCGGAACCCATCGGCATACCCGGATGGCCGGACTTGGCTTTTTCAATCGCGTCGATGGACAAAGTGCGGATCGTCGTAATCGCCAGGTTGTCGACCGTTGAGTTCTCATCCTTTTGGATCGCTTGCTCTTTTGCCTGTTGTTCAGTCATTCAAATAGTCCTCCTCTAAGTCTCAAGAATGTCATTTTGACTATTATTGTATCACTAATGTGGAAGCATTTCCAATGTTTTTACGAACCAGGCGCTTCAGCCCTTTATGTTTCGCAACTTGGAAATATTTTTATACACAATCTATACAGGCTGACATCAGATCATAATCCTACTTGCTACTTCACCCGATGGCTGCGGAAATATTGGCTCCAATTCTCCGAGATGACAACCGTTACCTTGTCGATTTTCGTATTATATTCGTTCTTCGCTGTGAAAGTAAAGGTCACCGGCCCGTTTGGTAGATTCTCAAAAGAAGAATTGTAGAGTTCTCCCGTCCAAAATGTCTTGTCGCTGTCCGAAGGACTAAGCTTCGCCGTAAATCCGCCGTCCATGGTTACGTCAATCGTATCCGGAAGCCCTGTAGCGTCAGCCTGAAGCATGAATTTCTCTCCGGCCCAAAATACATTATAATTACGCGGCTGCTCTTTGTCTCCCGATATTTTTAGATTGTAGCTCTGCCGGTTAGCGTTCCACTCCGCGGTGTGCTTCACGCCGCCCTTTACGCTCAGCAGGTTGACCATAAAATATTTCCGCGCCGAGGCTGCGCTCCAATCAAAGCCATCATATGCTTCAACCTCAACTGCATATTTATGGTTTTCCACAAGGGCTCCTGCCGGTACGGTCCACTGCTTCTGACTGGACGCTTGATCCCCGGACTGAACCACTATGCCCCCTGTTGCTGCATCCAATATACGCACCCGGTAACGCTGCTGCTCATCGCCGTCATCATCGGAATAGCTCCATTTCATAATCGGCGTCATCGTGCTGGCGATGGTCGGCTTGGCTTCCGTGTCGCTGGTCGGAAAGGTGAGATTCACCACGGGAAGCCGGTTTTTCACAGTGATCGCATGAGAGACTTCCCGCCATAAACCCAGCGAGTCGGTTACTACTTGACGAATCGTAAACGTATCGTTGGTCGTGAATTGCTTTGTAAAGCTATCGGATGCGCTTATTAAGCCTTCGATTCCCGCACTCGGTTTCAAATAATATTTATAGGTCAGGCTGTCACCCTTCAGCTGATCGTCGTCATGAGCCGTGCTTGTAATTTGTAAGACATCTGTCCGATAAATCGGTGTTAGGCTTGCATCCTTTCCGGTGTCTGTTACTAAAGAGAAACCAGGAACCGGCGGGTTATCAATGATGAAGGCTTTTTCGTTGGATATGTCAGACCAGTTATTCTTCGAAAAGGCCCGGCCCTGTACGGAATAGAATAGGAACCGCTCAAAGGATTGATCCTGCATCTTGAATTGACGTGTGCCGCCCGTGCTGTCCGTATTCTCTACACTTTTGGCAAGCAGCCCGTCTTTCATGAAAAATTCCAACCGGTACTTCTCCTGTGCATCACTCTCCGGATCGGCGTACGACCATTTTATAAGCGGATCTCCGTCTTTTTCGGCATCGATGATGGTTGGATTGCCAGGGGTTCCGGCAGGGGATGTAAGCGTCATGGATGGGGGCAAATTCTCGATGACGTTGACTTTTAGGGTGGCAATGTTGGACTTATCACCGATTTGATCTATTGCCCAGTGTTCCAAGGTGTAGGTGCCAAATTCGTTAAACGTCAGATCGATGTTGGGAGTACGGTACACGGATATTTTCCCATCGCTGTTCGTAACGCGCCAATAGTATTGCAAGCTGCTCTGGTCGGAGGTGTCCAGATCTTCATCCGCTGAATTAAAGGTTCTCGTATCGTACTGATACACAGTAGACGGCCCGGATATATCAGCGGTTGGAGGATGATTTTTGACTACGAACATTTCTGTTGCATAGGATGTCCGGCTGCCGTCCGATACATTAAGCCGCATTTCCCAATTATCAGAGATAGCGTCCTTGTCGGAAATGCCATTGCTATTAATTAAGCCTTTAATAGTCATTGACGGATTCCGACTATTTCCTGTCCAGTAATAGGAACCCCCGTTTAATCGCCCATACCACTCATATGAAAGCCAATCACCGTCTTGGTCCGGATCGGGAGTTAGGTTTTCCATCGTGATTACGGTGTCGCGGTACACTTCATTCGGCATGTTAAAATCAGCGACCGGAGGGTGATTCAAAACTTGTACAGCTTGGCTATATGGAGCCGACCAAAGCCCGCGGTTATCATGCACTTTGAGAGTAACCTGGTAACTGCCTGTGCCGAACCCGGCGATGTTGGGCGGGGTCGCCACTCCACCGTAATAATACCAAACCTCCTGCCAGCCATCCTTGACTACTCTCCATTCGTAAGTATCCAGATAATCATTATCCGGGTCGAAGGATTTATCTGTAATCGTGGTAGCTTTCCGGTAACTGACATTATTCGGATCGACGGTAAACAAAGCCACTGGAGGAAGATTACCCGGACTACCAACGGTTTGCTGGAACCAATCGCTCCAGAATCCGATTCCGTTCGGCCCGTCAACATCCCTTACCCGCAGCCGCATATCGTAAGGGTCACTCGTTGGTAATGGCGATGGCGGTTGTCCATCGTTCCATACTTCCATCCCGCTTTTTCGCCATTGCCATTGCCGATTAATTAAGCCTTTATTGGGGCTTGAAACGTGGTCTAGGTCGTATGAACTGTCGGAAAGCTGCAAGCTGCCGTTCACTAGTTTGGCCGAGAACAGCGCAATCGGTTTCCGGTGAACCAAAAAAGTCATCGAAGAAAGATTGTCACCGCTCCACATCCGAAATGCATCGAACCGATTATCATTCTGCGGGTTGTCCCGCACCTGTACTCTGGCCGTGTACGCTCCACTAAAAGGGAAAGAAGTATACTTACTGGATCGCCATAATCCGGAGTCCCAAATCATCCCCATTGAGTTATCAAAAAAGTCTGGGTCTTGATCGTACCTGTACCGCTCGGAGTGTTGGGGGTCGTTCTCGTAGTCTCCATATGTTTTATTGATTTCTACGGGACTGTTGATCAGATAAAAGGCTTTATTCTTCAAGTGGTTCCGAACTGAAAAATTCAAGTACGACTCTGCTTTAAAATTGTAACGGTCAACTACCGACACTTTCACCTGGTAATCTCCCGGAGGGACCGAATCGGCGATCACATCAATTGGAACCAAGAAATATTTCGCCGTCAATGCTCCGTACACTTTGGTCTTGCGGTAAAAGACATTAGGTACTTCCACCGTTACATCCAAATCTTCATTATCCGGGTCTTGAGCAAAACCTTCGATATTTAGAATGTTTTGACCATTCTCATTATAAAGAGTGACATTATTGGGGCTAATCAGATTAAGACTGGGTGGTGAATTAACAGCAAGCGGGATCTGTTGTTTATCGTTTACAGGATAGGATACAAATGAACCACCAAAAATTTCATCCTCCCATTTAGTATTAATTATTATGCTGGATGGGTCACCATTGATGGTATAACTTATATTAACCGCATTTGTATAATCGGCGAAAGAATAACTATGACTACCCCCAGGTACGGTTACGGTACGCTCAGTATAAGAAAATTCATTGCTATAATAAGAATTTTCACCAAATACATATATGCGATTTTCAAACAAAAAAGGGAATTGATCATCTTGAAGGTTATTTCCATGATTATCCCATACATCACCTTCTATCCAATAGAACACACCTAGAGATGGCGCTGCTACAGCCCATCCGGTGGGCATTCCAGGTTTGTATGTGCGGTAAGAACGAATCGTTGTGACATACGGACTGGTGTCGTAGGTAAGAGTGCGGGTAACTCGGTTGAACCGGATATTAGTTACTTTGTATTCATCTCGATGTACGTAGCTCTTAGCTTCCATTCTTGAAATATAAAGATTTATTTTTGCATTTTTTGCAGCAAGGGCAGAGTCAAACAACCATGATTCATCATTCGGGTCTGGAGCAATGTCCGCTAATTGCCCCATCACGTCAGTTGCTGGGACTGTATAATCCATATAATTAACTATTGAAGTATCTGTGGCAAAAGCTTTTCTGTCTCCCCACTGATTCAGCAATGGCATCATCAGAATTACGGAACAAAGGAGTATTTTAAGCCCTCTATTTGTACGTCTATGCTTCATCTTTTTTCACCCTCTACCATGTCCAATCCGTAACTGGAGCGCGGTTATAGACCGTAATAATCTTTTCAATGCTGTTTTGCGTTCCGGAATCGGCGGATCTCCGGTCCGCATCCGTTACAAATTCATTAATCGTCGGCTGGCCGAATTCTTCAAATACCGTCAGCTTGATTTCGTATCGGCCTACCTGAGTAGGCATAAAGGTGAGTCTGTTTTCGTTGTCATTGCTTAAAATAACCCAAGACTCATCATCAAAACTCCCATTGTTATTGGAATCATATCGATATTCCCACAAACGTCTAGCTAAATAGTCATAGTCCGGGGAAAATGAAAGATCGTCTATTGTGGACGACGCTTTGTTTCCATTGCTAGGATCACGGTAGGATTCTCTCGGAACGGAAATTAAGACGGTTGGAGTTTCATCAGGAACAATGACAAAAGTAGTTGAACTTGTTCCCGTATAGCCCGCCGTATTTTCCACGGTAATCGTAGCTCTGTATGTCCCGGGCTGCCTAAATAAAATATCCTTGTCGTTCACCCCGCTCAGGGAACCACTATACTTAATGTCTGATGCCGCTCCTCCGGATATGGGAACGACCGTGAATTGGGTCTTTGACTCAACGAGCGGGAAGTCATCCGCCTTATTGCGGCTTGCGTTATGCAAGGTTACTCTCCGATTTTGTTTAAGTGAACCCTTAACTTCAACTTTTGCCTGCGGAACCGGGGCCACAACATCAATTTTCTTTGAGGTTACGCCCGATAGTCCGTCGTTATCGACAACTTCAAGTACAACCGTTTGTGTCGTACCTGTCGCTGAAAGCGGATATTCCGTTTCTCCATATTTGCCGCTAATCGCATCTACAACAGCAGGAGTATCCCAAATATAGCTCTTAATCGTTCCGTCAGGATCATAGGAGCCGCCTCCAGATATGGTGAAGTTTTCACCAGCAACGACAGTATCGGGTACATCCAAAACCGCCACAGGTGGTTTTCCACTAGGGGGAGTCGGAGTTGGGTCTGGCATGTACGATGGCTGCGGTCCTGTATATACGCCGACCTTCGCTTTCATCGTTTTGGTTAATGAGGGGATGTCTCCTCCAGCGCTTATAAGCGGTTTGGAAAAGCGCACGGTGACGGTTAGCGTATACTCCTGCTCATACTCGCCGCTGGCAAACTTCTCTTTAGGTATTTTGAAGTCATCAAAGGTCCGGCTGGAAGTTAGAACCTTGCCATAATCCTTCTTCATCTTGACTTCGTTTGATCCGGATTCCTTGGCATAAAATATCCATTCTTCGATGTTAGACGAATCCGTAAAAGCCAGAAGCTCGCCATTAACCTTTAGCGTAACCAGCAAATCGCTCCCATCACCTTTGGTTGGGTTAGGATTCGGTTTGACAACGACTACACTGCCGTCTAAGGTTGGTTCGGTTATGGGCGAATAATTAAAGGAAACGCTGCCACTATAACTGTACGATGGGACTTTGGCATCGGCTGTGTAGTGATAGTAAACATGAACCATATATTTTCTACCTTGAGCATGACCGACAAGTGGATGGGTCGTTTCATCACTTACATCCTCATACGTTTGCAATCTTATCTTTCCCGCATCCGGACCCGTTGGAACCACAAACCAGGGTATAGCATAGTTCACAATGACTTTCCCATTCTTAAATTTCGGAGGTTCTTTGATAGTACCGGAAGATAAATCTTTCACCCATACAGGTTTAATTGTCGAAGGAATAATATATTTTGAATCAATTACCTTCGTTTTCGCTCCATCATACCATTTGAGATAATTCGTATCCTGCATAGGGGCAGCGGAAACGACCGTTCTAGGTGGGTGATCAGATGGAATACTGCTATCCTCTGCGGGCAGATCATGGGAAATCAATGTATCAGATGCTTCGCTGTACTCATTAATCTGCCAGCGAACTCCGTCAGAATACCGCCAGATCGAGTTACTTGGATTGGTATAGAATTCTGCTTCAAATGATGATTGATAACCAACAAGATCGGTCAGCGTTTTAGTATTTGCAACCCCTTTAAGCTTCAACTTGATTTTTCCATTTTCGACGGTAATACTCCCATCTAATGTATTGTTGCCCGTATATTTCAGGGAGTTGGTATTTATTGCAGCCGCCGAAACACCACTCGGCAGATCAAGCGCATAGGATTTTTCCGCATTGTCGTCACCAACAAGTCCCGTATTCACTGGAATCGCTACTGTCGCACTTGTTGTTTCTGCCGCTTTAACCGAAGTCGGTTCAGTCAAAATAGATGATAGTAAAATGAAACTTATTAGAATTTTTGAGATTCTTTTCATTCAGGCACCACATACTTTTCAACGAAGTTTTTACCATATAGCATACGAATTACGAAATAATCTATCTCTTTATCGTAATAATAGGCCAAATAGGACGTAATCTGTTCACCAGGTTTTATTCTATATGTCCATAACGCATCTTTGCTGTTTATTTTTTGAGCTAGGTTCATCGGCCATGCCGGATCAGTAATTTCACCCGTTTGAAAAGTAAGTGGGATCAATCTATGAATATCCGCCCCACTCCCCTTCAACATCTTAGAAGTATTATTTTTAATTGTAACTTTAGTCCAGATAAAATATTTAGGAACAATGATAACGTCACTACCATTCTGAAACCCATAAAGCTTTTGCAGCTTCTTAACCTCTGGCGAATTAAAATCATAAATCATGATTTTATGTAGGGTATAGCTCAATCCCTCGGAAGACAGCGTAACGGGAAGGTTCATTGCCTTCTTCAGTCCATACTTAGACAGGTTGTCAGTCATAACCGGAACCGTTGTCTTGGCTGCAGTCGAAGCCGTAGTCGCCACACGAGGCAGCGTTGTGTTCCCCGCTTCTGCAGCAACTCCCCCCACCAAAACAATTTGCGTGAGCAGCAACGCAGCCGTACTTACTTTCAAAATCATCTTTTTCATTTTCTTACCTCTCCTTTTTTTAATGAATTATTTATGTAAGATAGTCAAACTTGCTCTCCTGTCAATTCATTTATCGGCAAAGACTCTCATCTACAGCAGGAAAGTCCCTTGCCGATAAACTGAAAGGCAATGCGCAGCGGCCTGAAAGCTGAAAAACCAGCGTAATGTCCAGGCCGCCCCATTGTCCTTCAAATCGGTATTCCCAATCCAAACTACTACTTGTTGTACTTATACTCCTGAATCGCCGGCACCTGGATATCCTCCTGAGTTCTGGCTCTTGCGATTAGCGCCGGATGCCTGGTTTTTATAACGGCAATTACGGATGGTCCTTGTATATATTTTGTAATGCCATAGCGGCTGTCTTCATAGAGAAACGGAAAGGTCACGCCGGAGGATTCATCGATCACTTCAAAATGAACGACATCCACTCTGGAACTCAGACGGCTGCCGGCGCGGGGATTAAGGCTGTCATCCAGTCCTAGATTGGCTTCCAGTGTTTCCTTAAAACTTGCTTCCGCTGCGGCCCGATCAATGATCAGCCGTCCTCTCGCGCGTTCCGACTCGTTCATTTCCTGCGCGGCATCGTGGACGGCCATGTTGTTCGCACTTTTGAGCAGTTCACGGTCGATGTCCCATTCCTGATTCTGCGCCTGAAAAAACCAGCTATAAATAAAGATCAGCAGCACAAAAGCAAGCTTGATAATGTAATCCATAATGTCACCTTAATCGAGATATTCGCTCATAATGGAACCATGGCCGTAATAATACGAAGACTGTACCTCTCCGGAAAAGTCGTACGGAAACATGGAGATCCGCGGAGCTTTGACGTATACGTCGAGTCTCGTTTTTCTATCCTGAACCGTCTCGGAGCTGCTGGTAATTTCAATAGATGCTCCCGAGAAACCTAAAGCCTTCAGATTGTTCACGACTTCGCTCCGCATGCCGGCAGTCACCATCCCTTCGATTGCGGCTTTCTGTGCAATGTAAGAGGTGTTGGCCTTGACCTGCAAATCCAGCAAATAATCGATATAGGTAAAGATCGGCTGCAAAATAATGAACAAAACCAGCCACATAAACAAAGCCCGGAGGACCGTCGCTTTCATGGTCTATGCTCGTACTCCTTTCGGCTAGTAATTCTCCACCTGCTTCGTATGGGCGATAATGTCATCCTGGCTGCTGCCGATCATACCTGTGGCGGACGTGATGAAGATCCCGGCAATAATAAATCCGATGGCGAGAAACAAGGCGACGGAGATCGAATCTTTTTTCATCGACTGCTAGGCTCCCAAGAGGAATGATACATCAGACGTCGGATCGGCAGGGTTAAGCGGCTGCGTCATACTGACCGCCGGCACGGTTGGACGGTTGTCGTCGGCATCATCAATTACATCCCGCACGACCGGAATCAGCACGGCAATGACAATAGCGACACACAGAAACCCGATTGCGATAAACAGCCCCGTAGAAATAGCATCTTTTTTCATTGTTAATATCTCCCTTTTAATTTTATTTTTTTATGTGCTGATTGAATATGACATTTATTCACTGAAATAGGCGAATATCGTTAAAATTCCCCTTGATCAGCATGATGTACTGCATGGCCAGTGTTACGATCATTAAAAAGGTGGCAATCGACGGAATCACATTAATAATCGAGGAGATATCCCCAATCAGAGACCACTTGCGCAGATATTGGTCGCTGGATATTTTGGCGATCATTTTACCCTGCTCCCGCAAATAAGCGGCGGCCTCCGTATCATCATCCATCCCCTCCGTAGCCAGCAGAATTGACCGGATATCGCCGATAAAAGCATGGCCCTCAGGAAACTGATCGCAGAACCATTCGATGGCCCGCTCAGGCCCCTCATCGACCGCCCGTTCCGACAGTTCGTACAAATCGTGACGGATGTGGACAAAATGTCCGGCAGTCCCGGCGCAGAAAGCGCCAAACTGCACATATCCCCGCCTGCGCAGCCTGTTGTTCTCATAAAGCCGCAGAAACGAGATCAATTCGCTATCCTTTTGAACAACGGATCTCTGATGCAGCCACGAAAGCAGCCAGCCGAACGGAAGATAGCGGGCCGGACTCGTAAAGCCGATAATCATCGCGGCGATCAGCAAATCGTATGCATTGAACGGTAAACCGCGGATATAGTCGCCCAATATTTTTACGAGAAGATAGAGAAAAGCCGCCAAATAACGAAGCAGAGTAACCTTCCGGGCGGATACAGTCAAGCCTGCGGCATAAAGAACCTGCTGAAGCCTGCCGTTCTCCATGCGTTCTCCCATTCCGTTCCATCTCTGCTGCAAACGCAGCATGTAACGCTCCCGTTTTCCTGTGGCGCCGACAAACACAACTAAAGCGAGATAGACGATGCCGAGTACGGCAGTCAGCAAAAATAATCTGTCCATACAAATCTCCTCAGTGGTAATCGAGTTTGGGCTTGGCCAGCACGCTGCTGATCACAAAAGACAGAAACAGGCCCGAGACAATAACCATCAGAAAAGCCAAACCGGCTCGGGTCTCAAACTGCAGCCGAAAGTAGACTCCGGGCTTCAGCATATAAATGAAGGTTCCGATGGAAAAGAACAGCACAACCAGATTACCGTAAAGCCCCAGACTAATCGCATCCCTGCTGTTGGCCTTGACCTCCAAAATCGTCTCCCGCTGCTGCTCCATCGAGCGGTTAAGCATCATCAGGGAATTTTTCAGGTAATAGCCGCCCTCCTTCTCGCAGTACAGCAGATCCGAAACGAACTCAACGGCAAAAGTGGTGCTGACCGCATTGGCAAAACGCTGTGTCTCCGCAGCAAGCTCGTGCTCACTGCTGTAATTGGCGAAAGAGGCAGCCAGTATTTTTAGCGGCGTTACAAGGACATTGTCTTCGTCCAAATAATCTGCCGTTCTGCCAAGCAGCGCATCGACAGGCAAATGTGTAAACTTCGCGGCGATTTTGACTACATCCAGCAGATGGTAGCTGCCTTTCACTTTTTTATGCGCATAAGCATACCGAAGCCGCAGATAGGGCAGCATTCCGGCGAGAACCGCCAAGAACATAGGCAGCCGCCACCCGTCCCGCCAAGGACGTCCACTGTCAAACGACACCCCTTCCAAAAAAGGATTATGAAAGTCCAAATGACCCGGAAGTTCGCGGAGCGTGAGCAGACCCGACAAGAACACGGCGGCGGCCAAAAGACCCGACTGCACCATGAACCGCAGCACAGTCGTTCCCGGCTCGTAATTTCGTTTGGCGATGTACAGGAGATTGTCCAAATGATTGTAAAACGGCACATACCGGGGAATACCGCCCGCTTTCCGCCCGAGAATTTTTCTTCTGCTAATAAATAGGTAATTGATTTTTGCCGCAAAATGCCGGATTCCCTGTTCCGTAAGCGGTTTGACCAGCAGCCAAATTCCCCAAACGATCAGCAGGTGCAGCACAAAGCGCAGCAGGTAAAACACTCCATTCACTTTTTCACCGCCTCACTCGTTCAGCACAATTCTGGATTTCAGACTTTCCCTTAGAGGGTTGGACAACGGCTTCGCGCCGGCCAGCCTAATTAACGAATCCCTCAGCGCCAGCGCGGCTTCCTCATTTCTCTTCCGCATCTTTAGGGCAAGCCCCTCGGTGACTCCGGCATTGTAGGTCCAATCTCTTTTCTCCTCATCCCAGCGCATCAGATCATTGGCAAACACCGAATTACGGGCTTCGTCGTAAAACACTTCGGAAATACATGCCAGCCGCTTTCTGCCTTCCCCCGCGCTTTCGAGAATAAACACAAGCTCGCATGCCTTCAGCGCGGAAACCAGGTGACCTTTTAAACTTCCGCCAATACGGGTCGATACGGCAAAAGCCCCCTGATAGGGAATATCCTCCGAATCAACGGTGTGAAAGGTTCCCGTTATGCCGTCGTAACCCTTTTCTCCGCTCCACAGGTAAAATTCCCATTCGTTGTACCGCATTTCTGTCATGTAGAGAAGGTTTGGATCATGCCGCAGCGATTCTATCCCCACTTCCATCAGTTCTTCATTGGCGGCCTGGATGGGGATAATCCGGTGCCCTTTAATTTGGTAGGGCAGTGTCGATTCCGGATGCTTCTCAATCATCACCACGCCCATGCAGGAGGCGGAACCGAGTAGCTGCTCGCCGACAATCGTATTGGCAAAGGTCGTTTTGCCCGAGCCGACAGAGCCGGCAATAATCGTGTTGCGAAAAGTCATTGCCAGCGCGCGAATCATCGGTACGGCCTCTGCCGGAATGCATTCCGTTCCCGCCTGATCGTCCAGATCGAGAAATTCGACCACCTGCCGCCGCATGGAAATCGTGGTAAAGCCATCCCATACACGCGGCGAAACCCAAATGGCGAGCCGGATAAACCTGCCGGGCCAGAGCGGATCATCCATTTTGAACTCGACGGACGGATTATCCTTGTTCAGCTTCTTGTTCGGATCGCTCTTCAGCAGCGAACGCTTTAACTGCTCTACCCGGTCTAGTGACGGCATCTCATACGGGTAAGGAACAAATTTGCCTTTTACATTGTAAAAAATTTGCCTCCCGATAATTTGCAGCCCCGTCGACTCACTGTACGCCCGATCCGTGAACCAGCGGTAAGCCGGGCCAAATCCTTTCCATTCATGAAACAGCGCTTCGGCCGCCGTGTCGTATGCTTCGGGAACGCTGCCGGAATAAGGCGTCTTTCGCAAGTATTTTTCAATTTCATTCATAAAAAAGCTGACCGCCTGCGGGTCGCCTGTCAGCGCCTTGGCGTTAAGCTCGAAATACGCTTCATCCTCCCGCTCCAGACCTGCGTTCATCTCTCTTTTCATTTTTTGCAGGAAGGAAGGGAAGTCATCCTTTCCCGGTCTGCTGCCGCGGAGCACGCTCTGTTTAAGCGAGAACGGAGTTCCTGCCGCAGAAGCAACTGTAAGGCCGGAGCCCGCTACACTGCTCATAAGAACATCCCCTTCTTCTTGATCTCGGGCTCAAAGCCGAAAGCAGCCAGCAGCGCGCGGACTTTTTCATCTGCCTGTGTAAGCTCTTTCTTGCCGAGCGGCAGCTTGCCGGAGGACATCGGGTAGTAAGGTATATCCAGAAAAATCTCGGTGCCGAAGCGCAGAGCCATACTTTTTGGGGAAACGCTCTCCTCCTGGCCACCGCGGTTCATAATGAGCTTGAAATCATGCGGCTGCAGGTCCATATGCCCGGCCAAGTCCATAAGCGCTTCAAGTCTGTGTTCATGCTTCGGATGGGTAACGAGCAGGCGCAGCGCGGATTTTCTCATTCCGGTATACCACGCCGCGCTCTCCGGTACGGAGCCGAGATCGGCGATAACGATGTCGGCGTTGTCCGAGGCACGGGCGAGCAAATACTCCATCTCGTTCTCCTGATAATCCTGGGCGCTTAAGTAATCGCAGTTTCCCGGCAAATAGCGGTAGCCATCCTGCACAATCAGTTGGGTAAAATCCTCATCATAGAGTCTGCTGCCTGTCAGCTTCGGCCGAATCCGGTCCAGACTGATTGCCGGTTTACGGTCATAACCCGGGTCATACACATTCATTCCCAGCATAATAACCCGTCTGCCCGCCGCCGCCATTCGTCCCGCCAGCAATCCGGCTACGCTCGTGCAGCCGATTCCCGGTCCGGAGCCAAGCACCCCCAGCACATTGCTGCGTTCATCGCCGTCGTCCTTCAGGACGAGCCTGATCTTTTCGATAATCGCCGATGACGTGGAGCGCGGCGTCAGGAAATGGATGCCCAGTTCCTCACAGGTCAGATGGATGCCGTAATACCCGCGTACGCCCCGTTCCATGTAAAAATATAGGATAAGCGTATCCGGAAACTTTTCGCGCAGCCTCCTCAGTTCGTAGACTTCGGCCTGTCCGCTTGTAGCTATCAGCATATGGCCCGCTGCCTGCTGCGGATCGGGAAGCGCGTTTTGCATAACAACGGTATAGCCGGCCTGCCGGATATCATTTATCGTCAGTTGGTCCAGGCCGAGACTGAATATTTTCATAAAGCCTTATTCCTCCTATTCCACCCGGACAATCCAAAGCTTGCAGCCGCGCTCCAGATATTGCTTCAGCAGTTCGCCGTCACTCTTCTTCAGCTTCAGCTCTGGAACCGCCACCTTGCCGGTCGAGGTGACCCGGTTATTGTCATTGCCAAGCTCCGTATCGCGAACGTCGTTGTTATCTTCCGTGCGGACATAATTCACGGTCACTCCGGTTAAAAAAGCCACCTCCGGCACAGCCGCCTGCCCGCTGCCAGGGCTTCCCTGTGCAGAGCCTGCCATAGCAATGTTGGAGTTTTCCGCAGCCTTCGCTTCCTCTAACACAAGATAGATGTCCACTTTGTCCCTGCTGCGTAGAGAGCCATTGATCGCATAGACCGCTTCCTTCGGCACCGGAAAAATCCCTTCGTCCGCCCTCGGCTCCAAGTCGTTCAAATCGACAAGCACCTCTGTCAAAATACTGCCGTCCGTCAGGCTCACGTTCGTAATTTTGCGCTCCGCCTGGTTCAGTTGAGTTACCGCACCGCCCGGGACATCCTTCGTCTGGACGGAATCGAGATAAAGCTCTCCCGCCTGCAGCTCGTGATTCTTGGGCAGCACGCCGCCTCCGTCCACCTTGATTTTCACCACGGTCTGGGACAGCACATAGGGCTTGAAGTAAAGATCATATCCCAACAGACCGCCGAAACCGACAATCAAAATCAGAAAAGCAAAAATATAATTGCGCTTCAATAAATGACCGCGCTGCGCCGACAAGCAGATCCCCCCTTTGCAAGGTGTATTTTGCGCATAAAAAACACACTTTGGCATAGAGCGCCAAAGTGTGGGTAAAATGCTTTTTTACCTATAAAGCAAGCAGCTATTCGATTAGTTGAACACGACCGTCTTGTTCTGATGAACAAGGATACGGTCTTCGATATGCCATTTGACTGCCCTGGCGAGAACGACACGCTCAATCGTGCGGCCGATGCGCTTTAGTTCGCCAACATCGTCCCCGTGGCTGACCCGCTGCACATCCTGTTCGATGATCGGGCCGCCGTCAAGCTCCTCGGTTACATAGTGGGCGGTAGCACCGATAATCTTCACCCCACGCCGGTACGCCTGGGCATAAGGATTGCCGCCGATGAAGGCCGGAAGAAACGAATGGTGGATATTGATAATCCGGTTCCTGTAATGCTCGATAAACGACGGTGAGATAATCTGCATATACCGCGCCAAAATAATAACGTCGATATCCTCTCCGACAACCTCCAATTGGCGCCGTTCCGCCTCCGCCTTCGTATCCCCCGTTACAGGAATGTGATGATACGGAATGCCGAACGACTCGACGTACTCCTTCATATCGATGTGATTGCTTACAACGAGCGCGATGTCGGCATCCAGGTCACCCGCCTGCCACTGCCAGAGCAGTTCGACAAGACAATGATCCTCCTTCGACACGAAGATCGCGAGTCTCTTTTTATGGCTGACATTGAACATTTGCCAGTTCATTTGAAACTGTCCGGCGATTTCGCCGAACTCCGCCTGAAGCTGCTCCATGCGCTGCTCCAGCTCCGGCAGATCGAATTCGATTCTCATAAAGAACATTCCGCCCGACGGGTCCATCGTATACTGATCCGATTGCACGATATTGGCACCGTGATCGAATAAAAAACGGGATACCGCAGCCACAATTCCTGGGCCGTCCGGACAGGAGATGAGCATCCGCGCCCTGTTCGGGTGCTGCCCGTCCGAAGAAGAATGTTCTCTTTTTACATGCAATTCCATTGTGTACTTTCCATCCTCTCGTCATTCACGCATTGCCTGAGTTTAAACGTTAACCAGCACCTGCTTGCCCGCCAGCCAAGCGATCAGCCGGTGATTTACCGCTTCTTCGCTTAAGTCCGGGAACAGATCGGCGGCGGTTACCAGATCGTAAAGGCGTTCCATCGGCTCGCGCGGATCGGCTTTTTTGGCCTTGGCATCGGTCTTGAGCAAATTCCAAATGTCCAGCACATACTGCCTTGGGTCCAGCTCCTGCTTGGCGAAGAAAGCGTGCAGCTCCTCGACCTGGGCCAAAAACTCTCCGCCGAACCGCTCCTGAACATTGCCGCGCAGCAGCGCGATTTCCGCTTCATACATCGGCCGCTGGGTCTTGGCGTCTTTGCCGATCCACGGCGTTTCAAGAATGAACGGGCGCCCGGCAAGGAGTTCATGATGAACCACCCGGTTAATCGTATCAAAACCGATCCAGCCCGAACCGATCGGCGTATGGCGGTCTTTACGCGAACCGATCGGATTTTTGCTGTCGTTGATATGCACTACGCCGATCCGGTCCAAGCCGATTGTCTTGTTGAACTGTTCGAGCACGCCGTCCAGGTCGCCTACAATATCGTAACCGGCATCGTGGATATGGCAGGTATCCAGGCAGATCGACAGCCGCTCGTTGTGTACGACCTTATCGATTATGGATGCGATTTCCTCAAAGCTCCGGCCCATTTCCGTTCCTTTGCCGGCCATGGTTTCAAGCGCAATATGGACCTCCGTCTCATGCGTGCCGCCGAGCACCTCGTTCAGACCGTCGGCAATCCGCTGGATGCCGTATTCCGGGTCCTTGTCCGTATAAGCGCCCGGATGGAGCACGATATGCTTGACGCCCAGCGCATGGGTGCGGTGGATCTCCTGCTGGAGAAAATCTACGGCAAGCTGGTAGGTGTGATTTTTGTAAGAACCCAGATTAATGATGTAAGGAGCGTGAACGACAATCTCTTCTACGCCGTTGTCCCGCATCGCCGCTTTGCCTTCTTCGGGATACATGTCTTCGATCGGTTTCCGGCGGGTATTTTGCGGTGCGCCAGTATATATCATAAAAGAGCTTGAACCGTATTCATTCGCTTCATTTGCCGCGCTGAGCAGTCCCTTAGCCGCGCACGAAACATGGGAACCAATTTTTAGCATGCCGTTTTTCCCTCTTTCTTTCACGAATTAAAACTTATTTTATCGTGATTGGGACAATAAATCTAGGCATTGCCGATATCTGGCTTCCACCTTCGCAAAATGCGGGTTATACGCTATAATTTAAGTTGGAAAGAAGTCTGTGATCATCATCATTGATGAGGTGATAGTATTATGTTTATTAAATCAGGGCTTGGCTGGTTGTCCATGTCACCGAACAGTTGGTTTATGAACACAATCGCTTTCTGGACATTTCTGCTGCTGGGCTGCATGTGCATCGGCGGCTATTTTATGTTCCGCAAATTTCTCAAGGTGCTGCCCAAGGCGGACGGAAAATCCAAGTTGGACTGGCAGAACTACTGGGTGGAACGCAGCCGTCCGCTGTGGAGCGATGAATCCAAAGCCTTCCTCGACCAGTTGGTGCAGCCCGTACCCGGGCCGTTCCGCGATATCGCCAAGCATTCCATCGCCGCCGAAATCGGCAGGATCGCCATCGAAAGCCATGCAAGCGAGGTTACACGCGATCACTGCATCAGAGGCTACATCTCAGCCACTCCAAGGCGGGACAGCCGCTTTCTGGTTCAATTTCTGGAAAAGAACCACATCGACTACTCCCCATACCGTCATTTAATGAAGTAAACTTTCAATAGTTTGAGCTTGAGCATACCCCGGCGCACCGCTCCCGCGAAGGCAAGGAGGCCATAAAATGAAAGCGATTATTTGCGGCGGCACCGGCTTTATCGGCACCGCGCTGACTCAATACTGGCTGCAGGCTGGGCATGAAATAATCATCGTCAGCCGCAAAACGCCGGAGGAAGCTATATCTCACTCTAAGCTGCTGTACCGAACCTGGGATGGGCTTACAAACGATCCCGAACCTGCGGAAGAAGCCCATGTCCTCGTTAATCTCGCCGGCGCTAGCCTGAGCCAGCGCTGGAACGCACGCGGTAAATCGCTTATCCGGCAATCCCGGATTGAAACCGGTGCTGCAGCCGGCAATCTGCTTGGTCTCCTGAAGTCCAAACCGCAGGTCATCATTCAGGCATCCGCTGTTGCGATTTACGGCACATCGTTCAGCGAGACCTTCGATGAATCCTCTCCCTCGCGGGTGATGGATTTTCCTTCCGAGGTCGTGAAGACCTGGGAAGATGCCGCTGATCAGACTTACGAAGGCGTCAGGCTTGTCAAACTGAGGACCGGCGTTGTGCTCGGCAATGAAGGCGGCGCCTTCCCGAAGATGAAGCTGCCCTATATGCTCGGCTTCGTCGGCAAAATCGGCAGCGGCCGCCAGTGGTTGTCCTGGATTCATCTAGCAGACATGGTCGCTTTGATTGATTACTGCGCCGCCTGTTCCGATATTTCAGGACCGGTTAACGCGACCGCCCCTGACCCGGTGACCAACGACCGGTTCGGTGCGGCTGTCGGACAAGTGTACAGTCGTCCCCACTGGTTCCCGCTGCCTGCCTTTCTGCTGAGAGCCGCCCTCGGCGAGCTGTCAGAAATTTTGCTTAAGGGCCAGCGTGTTCTTCCCGCCAAGCTGCTGCAGCATGGCTTTGTATTCACTTATCCCGATCTTCCCAAAGCGCTGCGGCAGCTGAGAACATGAGCTTAAGCACTGCGATCCAAAACCATTAACGCTGATGAAAGGTATACTTCCCTTTTACAATTGTGAAGGCGTCCCCGTCAGTCAGTGGATACTCCTTGTAGGGAACCATTACCTCTCCCCGAAAACGGGTGCCGTTGCGCGAATCCAAATCTTTCAGGACATAGCCTCCGCCGCTTCGGAATATCTCGGCATGCACTCTGGATGCGCCCTCCGATGATTCCATATACTGAGCCACCTCCGGTGAACGGCCGATAATAAAGCTTGTCCGGTTCAGTTCGATTTTCTCCCGGCGTTCGCTTCCTTCCTCCATTCTTTCAAGATAAGGCACCGCTCCCTCGCGCAGCTTCGCTTCTTCCGGAGCCGGTGCTTTCTCTCTCGAAAGCAGAA
This sequence comes from Paenibacillus rhizophilus, assembly GCF_003854965.1. GTDB lineage: Bacteria > Bacillota > Bacilli > Paenibacillales > Paenibacillaceae > Paenibacillus_AQ > Paenibacillus_AQ rhizophilus. The sequence goes on along the minus strand of NZ_RQPI01000004.1, from coordinate 211,729 downwards.
CTGTAACCGGCTCGGCCACCGCTGGTTTTGGATATTCCTCCATTGCCTCAATCCCTATACCGCCAGATCCGAATTCATGCATTTCGGCGACGACCCGTTTATTCCGGTCAACTGGCGCAGGATTGAGCCGCCGTGATTCCTCAAGCTTGTCCCTGTTTCGCCCGCCAAACGGCGGCATCATTCCGAACCCCCCGGGTATTCCAAATTCCGGACCTTTTGCATCCTCTTCTTCCGTCTCTTCCTCTTCCATTTGGCCTGCGCCTATTTTCCCCGCCCAGATTAACCCGTTTATTGCAATCAGCAGAACCGTAGTGATTCCGCAAAGAATCAGCGTTAACCTTCCCGGATGATCCAGGTACAAGTATTTCCACAGCAAGGCGTCCAGCAGAACGCAGCCCAGCAAAATATATGTCTTTTTTGAGGAATGTCCACCGTTGGCCTCGAGGAATTCGCCGGAAGCCAAACCGGTGTTCATACTTTCCTCTTCCTTCCAGCTTCTCTCCCTTCCTCCTTCCTGTTTGTTATCTTCCTGCTGCCTGCCCTGAAAAAAAGAACTCCCGCTCATCCATTCGGCAATCGGCGATTTGAACCTTTCCCGTGAAGCTTCGGCTTCCGGGGAGTCCACCGAAGAACCAAAACTGCTGAAAATACGATGGTTCGCATCCGGGCCGTCACGCTTCGCGGGGGATCTTTTACCGTTGTCAGCATCCACCGTGTAATGCCCGGTTTCCGTCGATGGTTTGGCCGCGGCCGTCTCCGCATGCGCCATCGGATTCCGTTCCCCGTCATCTGTCAGCAGCGCCGAGAGAAGCTTCTTCCACCCTCCGACGGTAAATTCATCTTCGCCGCAGTAGTGCAGCAGCCGCTGGACGCCGTCTCCTTTCAACTCCCCCACGCTTGGCATCAGCGCCATAATCAGCCCCTTGAGACTCTCTCCCAATGACTGCGCCGGTTCGATGATCTGAAGAGGAACGTACGTCAAGTAGACTTTCCCCCTTTGCAGGGGACCTTCAATAAAAATATAATCCTCATGCAGAGCGTACTGCCCGGGATGAAGCATATGCAGCCGTCCATCCTCCATACCTTGAGCGATCTGAAGCAGCAGCCCGTAAAATTCGGCCAGGGTCAGCTTAACTCCCTTGAGAAGATGCGAGAGCAATTTTTTCCCGGATACCGGATATTCCAGCGTTACGCTCAGATCCACCTCTTTGAGAAACAGCCTAAGATGATGCGGAATGGTTAAGGAGGACAGCATGCGGCTCTGAACCGAATTGAGCCTGGACGCCGGCATTCCCTCTCGTCCTCCAAGCACCATCCGGATGCCGTCCTGCTGCACAAAATCCCTGGTTAACCCAAACAATGAAGTTCACCTCCCTCTTACAATTGAACGGACGGTCCTTAAATCCAGCCCCCCAAAAAAGCGGCCGCCGCCCCGGGAATCACGGCAAGCATAAAAGGAAATCGCAGCATATCGCCGTCACGGCTTTTGAACAATGTCCATTTCGGTATATAAAAGATTCCCGCCAGCAATATTGCGACACTCCGCAGCCGGCGAAATGCTTCCCGCCTCTTGAGCACAATCATCCAGCCGATCACCGCCGCAAACAGCAGCGAGTAGACGATGACCTGAGCGGTGAACAAAGATCCTGTCCAGGCGCCGATTCCGGCAAAAAGCTTGACATCACCCGCTCCAACAGCCCCTATGACATGCATGAGAAGAAGCGGTAAAAATCCTGCGGCAGCGCCGGCTCCCGCAAACACTACCCCTTTCCAGCCGCCGGAAAGTCCCTGTGCCATAAAGCCCATAAGCACAGCCGGCGCCGTAATCCAGTTCGGTATTTTCATCGTCAGCGTATCCGTAAGGAACGCCCCCGCCAAAAAGGGCAGACAGCCCCAAAACGCCCATTCATTCATTGCCTTGGCTCCTTTTTCTGTGAGTCAATTCGGCTTTTCCGCCACGTAAAATTGGCCCTCCGCCGATTGGCCGTCCTCCGTCTCTATGACGAATGTCGGCCATGAGCCCGGCGTCGTCTTGCCGCCGATTCTCCATTCCCACTCGATATACCCGTTCTCGTCTGCTTTCTTCCAGCCCAAATACTTGGCGGTGCTTTTCCCGCTTTTGTAGAAGACCGTGAGATTCGCCGAAGCATTCGGCGTGGTTTTAATCCGGATGACTCCCTGTTTGTTAGGCCTTGCTGGATTCGGCTTCTCCAGAATAGAAATGGAGGTGTTGTCTTCGGCTCCACCTTCCTCATCGACGCTTCCGCCTTCGCCTGTTTCCCCTATCCATAGCCGCTCCACGGCAGAGGCCTCCAGCACAATGCTGCGATTCAGGAACGGCACCTTCATCGGGAGCTCATAGCTGACCTGAAGACCGAAATAGGGCTGCGAGCCGTCTTTCAGCTTCGGAACCGTCACATTAGAAACGTGGAGCCGCCTGTAGTCCAGCATATCCGAAGCGATGTAAGGCTTTAGAAGCGGTTTGACGGCAACGTCCAAAACAGCCTCCGAGCCTTTGGCCTGGAGCTCCTGAAGAGGAGCTTCTCCCTTCTCTGCCGCGCTTCTTACCCAATCACCCAGCGGCGGAGGCAGATCGGAGGCGTATTGCTCGGCCCAATCCGTAACCGACAGTCTAGGAATAGTCCAAATGGACGGCTTGGCCGCAGTCGTTTGGCCGTTCATTCCGCTCTCGGCTTCATCTGAAGCGTTTGCGGACTGTTCTCCCTTCTGCACCGCCAAGGCGGCAGGGTACATATGCGTGGCCACTTCTTTTACGGTATCGGATACGGTCCCCTGCAAAGCGGTTGAATACAGGGTCATTTGCACGATAAAGATCAGGAACAGCACGAACAGCAAAAATAGGGGCAGCACCATAGCCGCCTCCACGACCATGCTGCCTTCGTTATTAAACCTCCCTTCCTTTTTGAGCCAGTTATCCATTGTTTCTCTGTTCCTCCCGTCAATACGCAAAGTCCGCCCTCACCGACCTGAAATAGGTATGGCCGTCGATTTCCCCCGGAACCTCGCCGGTATGTTGAAGCAGCTTCATGATGCCGGGCAAGAACCAAAGCCGCATCCCTAAACGCATCTCAGCGGAAGCATATGTGCTTCTCTCTGCCGGATTGATCCCCGTATTCAGCCTGATCAGGGCCAGCATCCGCGACAGCTCGGCTTCTCCCGAGCCATGCAGCGCCAAAAACAGGCGCAAATAATCACGGTAGGTCAGTTTGGCTGGCACATATTCAGATAAAGGGACGGCTCCCTCGCGGCAGAGCGTAATCATATCCTTGACCGCTTCCGTCAACCCGTACACCAGTGCCGCCGCCGCTACTAGCAACGGATTGCCCATTCCTGCTTTTTTCACAAATCCTTCCATCGTGCGGATAGCCAGCCGGGCCGCGAATATTTCACTGTAAGCCGCTGCCACATTCAGTCCCGGCTTGTCAAAACCATACAGGATATATTCCAGCTCCTGGCTGTGCGGATCGAGCTGCTCCTTCAGTTTCTCCCCGATTTCTTCAGCGGAGCCTTCGGCTATTTCCTTAAGCTGCGAAAGATCAAAATGGGGAAAATACTGCGCCGCATATTCGGTTTGAAACAGCCTGTCCCTTGAAGCAAGCAGAACGCTCCCCAACGCTTCGTAAAGATTGTCCATTTGGTCCATAGCCGCGCTTTCAGCGGCATACGGATCGCTCTTAACTGGCTCATCCGCCGAACCTTCCGTTAGTCCCTTGTTATAATCGATACTTTCTTCATAGTATTGATTCAATAATTCGTAACGCTCCAGCACTTCTTTGGCACCGCTATTCAGATTGCAAAGAGCGTCGGCAACTTTTAGCGCCTCCGCAAGCTTGGTCTTCGCCTCTTTTTCCAGTTCTTTTCGCTGATTGTCCGAGCCGCGGTGCTTGTCGATTTCGGCCGCCTCCCGGCCGATAACGCCCCCTCCGTTTCCATAATCGCTCAAATATGCGTCTACGGTGCCTGCGGCGCCGGTTACCGCGGCTTTCATCGCGCCGGCGTCGCCGTTTAGCCCCAAAGCTGGGCTCATCGCCCCCGGCAGGGATGAAGCCCGGGAGTATGAATCCCGAAAAGCCGCTTCCTGCGCCGCCAGACTATTCTCCATACCGAGCAAGTCCGCGGATTCAAGCACCAGCTGCTCCGCTTGCTCACGCAAGTTAGGGCGGGCTGCGGCATTTGCCTGTGAATTAGGAATATCCCAGGAATCGGCCGTGTCATATCCGCGTCCGGCGCTTCTGCTTTCTGACAACTTAATGGCTTTGCTCATTTCCTCGTTGATTATCTTCGCCTCATTAAGCGCGTCGCTTGCCTGCTTTATCAGTAAGGCATGATCATTCTGCCAAACGGCAAGCCGGCTGCCCAGTCCGGAAAGAACCGCTGCGGATTGCTCACGATAAGAAGTGATAGCATGGGTATACATCGCCGGTTTTTTTGGCCCTCTATTCATGTCGATATTAGATTTCCACACATAATCGTTATACTGCGCAGCGATATCCGCAGTGCTTGAGACAGCGCCGATGGAAGAATCGGCAATGCCGCCGGCAGCCGGATTCTTAATGAGCGTGAGCGGCGTCCGCGCGCTTTCGGCAGCCTGCCGCCTGCGTTCCAGCATCCGGTCGAGGGCCGCCTCCCGCTTGTCGTACAGCGGCTGCAGCTTGGCGAATAATTCTGTCGTTCGGGACGCTTCTTCCATCGCTCCGGACAGCGGCTTGAACTTTCCCGCAAGCTCCAGCGCGAAATCGACCGGAGCCTTGTATTTCATTTCCTCGTTCATTTGGCGGCGGAACACGTCATAGCTCCCCAGCGGGCGGCTCCACTCCAGCGTAGAGGAATCAAGGCCCAATGTGATCAGATTAAAACCGTCGCCGCGGCCGCTTTTATAAAAGGAATCGGCAAGCGTGCGAGCCATTATTTCGTCTCCGTCGCTTCCGCCGAAGGCGAACAACCCGTACTGTTCCCTCAGTCCCGCATCGTACGCCGACATCGCCGACCGTACGCCCGCTCGGGCCAGACGTTCGCCCTGCACATTGGCGGCGGCCATCCGAGCGTAATCGATGAGCACCGCAGAGAACAGGAATACAAAGGCCAACACCATAATCAAGAAAACCGATACCGAACCTTCCGTCTGTCTCCACCCGCTTTTTAACCGTTCGGCGCGGCGGATTCGGGCTGCAATTCGTCTTTTCATCCTTATTTCCTCTCGTCTTTACCGTTTGCCCAGTTTGGACATCATGGTTGAAGCATCCTGCTGCTTCATGGCCTGCTCCGGTTCAGCATTCGCCGAGTTCTCTCTAAATTTAGCTCCATAGTAGCGCATCAATTCCACGGTGCGAATAAATTCAACCGGCTCGGCGACAAGAGACCGCGCGGTAACCTCGGGCTGCGCTCTATCCGAAAGAATCTCGTCCAGAACCGGCAGGTTCAGCATTCGCCGAAGCTTAGCCTTTACTCTTCTCCCCGTAAGGGTGTAACTGTAGCTCATTTCTCCCTGTAAGTTGTCGGGAATTCTCATAGCGGACTTACTCAGCTTGACGGCCGGAAGATTGCTCTCTTCCGCCCCGCCGTCCGGCAGCTGTATTGCTGCGGCTTCGCCATTCTCTCCGGTCCCGAACAGGCTTCCCAGCAGACGGTCGTCTCCAATTCGCCAGTAAAGGGAATCGTATTGTCCCTGCGGAAACGACCCATCACCGGCCTTGTGGCTGTTGTCCCAGTTATAGGCCGCACGTTCAGATGCGGAAGACGCAATTTGAAGCAGCATCGATTTCTGGTAGCTGTACAAGCAGAAGAACAGCAGCAGCATGGTCACGCACATGATGATCGGCAGCACCATAGCCGCCTCTACGGTGAAGCTTCCTTCGTCGTTACGGATTCTGTTCAGCATCGTATAAATGACTAATCTTCAAATACTTCCTGGCTCTTTTCGCCAGCGGTATCAATCAGACCCGAAATCACCTCTTTGATCTTTTGGCGGAACAATACAACCACAGCGACCAGAACGGCAATAATCAGAATCATTTCGAGCGTGCCCAGACCTTCCTCATCCCGCCAAAAATTCTTGCTTTTCTCCACAATCGTTAACATTCTCTCAACCTCCTACATATTCATCATCATAAAAGCCGGCGTGCCTACCAATACAATTACGATTATAAAAATGACAACCATCGGAAATACCAGTTTCGAGGAAGCCTGCTCGCCGCGCGTCCTGCTGACCGCCTTGCGCTTCTCCCACAGCAGCCGAGACAAATCGCGCAAAGCGAGCGCAAAATCGCTTCCCCCTCTTCGGACATTCAGCAGCACCGTCGTCGCAAAGAGCGAAACTTCCTGCACGGCGCAGCGCTTGCTGAAATTCTCGAAAGCCTGCTGGAACGAATAGCCGCTTTCCCACTCGCCGGTCATGGCAAGCAGTTCACGGTACAGCGGATGATTGTCATTCTTCCGGCTTTCCAAACAGCGTATAATCGCCCGCTGCACCGTTTCACCTGCGCTAACCAGCAATACAATCCCGCTTAGCAGATCCGGAAGCTCCATCATGATGAGCTGTTCGCGTACCTTAACCTTTTTGTGCAGATCGGCTGCAAGCGCGGCGGGAAGCAGGACGGCCAGCAGAACTCCAAGAACGAGCGCGGCCGGCTCTCCGCTAAGCGTCGCCAGAACGCATCCCCCCAAGGCGAGCAGCCAGGCGTAGGCCAGCATTTCGCCCATGAAGAGCAGCGTTATTTCCGCGCTGTGGCGCTGCCCGTATATCCGCTGAACCGACCGCTGCATCCGAAATACGAATACCGGAAATCTCCGGGCGATACCGCCCTTCTCCAGCAGCACAAGCAGCGGCTCCGAAAGACTCCGCAGGCGCAGGCCGTCCACAGGCAGATTCCTGAGGGCGGCGTACCGCTTCCCGCTCACAGCACGGAGCGCGACCCAGCTCAAGACCAGCGCAATGGCGGTCAACCCGCAAATCCATCTCAGATTTCCCACTCTCCTTACAGCGGAATGTCCATAATTTTGCTTGTCCAGAAATAACACAGAATCAGTGAAGCCAGCGCAAACGTCGAGATTGCCATTCCGAATCCGGTGTACATCGGTTCCATATAGTCCCCGGCGCTAAAGCTCATAAACAGCAGCATAACTAGCGGAGAAACGAGCAAGGCCTTGGACTCGAACCGTTTCTGGGAAACGCTGACGGCGATTTCCTGTTGAACATCCAGTTTCTCGCCGATAATGCTTGAGGTGCGCCGCACCACCTCCACCAGGTCGCCGCCCGTCCGTTTACAGACGGAGAAGACATCGGCGAACCGCCGGATATCCTCCATTCCCGCCCTTCTGCTGAAATCATGCAGCGCTTCTTCGACGGGCTGTCCGTATTCAAGCCGCGCGCAGATGATGTTCAGCTCGGCAATCATATCGCTGCCGCCTTCCGGGTCAAGCATCTTCAAATCCTGCACCGCTTCGCGAAATGCGTTCTCTACCGATCTTCCGGCGGACAGCGAGGAAGACAGCGAAAACAGCATCTGCTTAAATTGGAGGTTGAGCGCGGCGCGGCGGCGCGCCTTCAAATAATCCCGCCATATACGCGGAGCAAAGTATCCTCCCGCTGACAGCACCAGGGCAATTAGCAGATTGTGATAAAACAAATAGCCGATTCCGAACAATATGAGCCCCCCGGCCGCCGCCGAAACGATTCTCTGTCTCGGATTCAGCGTGTAAACCGTGTAATCCGGCAACAGCGGCGCAGAGACGTTTCCGCTTCCCGCCTGTCCAAGGTTGTTTCGAAGGCTCTTGAGCGGCACATCATTAGTTGTATCCCGGCCAATGCGCGTGATATCGCGCTTAGCCAACCTTCTGCCGGAATTAAGATGGGGTTCCACGCCATACGCCGGTTCGCGACTGTCCGGTCCGGAACCGGATGGTACACGATCAGCCGGAGCCCGGCTCTTTCTGGTCATTTCGAACATCAGTCTGTCTCTTCTCCTCTCTCAATTGCACCGGCAAAGCGCGCCAGCGGAGTATACGCTATTCCCGCCATAACCAGCTTTGCCGTATTCCGCAAAGAATTGCCGCATGCTTCCAGCTCTCCCCTCAGGCGCCCGCCGCTCCCGCCGGTTTCACGGAATTCGTAAAGCGGATTTAGCTGCACTTCTCCGTTATCCAGACCGGTTACCTCGCTGATCTCCGTGACCCGCCGCGAACGGTCCCGCAGCCGCGCCAGATGGACAAAAATATCGATGGCCGAGCTAATCTGCTGCCTGACGACGGCAACCGGCAGATCGGCGCCGCCCAGCACCATCGTTTCCAACCGGCTGATCATGTCGCGCGCGCTGTTCGCATGGCCGGTGGACAAGCTTCCGTCATGGCCGGTATTCATTGCCTGCAGCATATCAAGAGCTTCAGCGCCGCGCACCTCGCCGATGACGATCCGGTTCGGCCTCATCCGCAGCGACGAGCGGATCAGATCGCGGATGGAGATTTCCCCTTTACCCTCCGTGTTGGCGTTCCTCGTCTCCAGCGATACCAGATTCGGCACGGTTATAATTTGCAGTTCCGCCGAATCCTCGATTGTAATGACTCTCTCTTGCGGTGGAATGAACTGGGATAAAGCGTTCAAAAAGGTCGTCTTCCCCGAACCCGTTCCGCCGCTGATAAAAATATTGTATTTGGCGGCAACGAGCGTCTTAAGCAGGCCGGCCGCTTCCTGGCTGATGGCCTCCCGGCGGACAAGGTCATCCATTGTCATCGGCGACTCGGGAAACTTTCGAATCGTCATCGCCGGACCCTTCAGCGCTACCGGCGGGAGCACAATGTTGACCCGCGAGCCGTCTTTTAAACGGGCATCGACGATCGGCGACGATTCATTGACTACGCGGTTGACATCGGAGACGACGATCTGGATAATATCTTCCAGTCTGGACGCCGATTCGAACGCCAGCGGCAGCCGGCGGATTTCCCCATCTTCCTCGACAAAAATATCTTCATGGCTGTTAATCATAATCTCACTGATAGCCGGGTTATCTACGAGCGGCTGAAGAACGTCCAGACCGCGAAAAGAATCGAACAGTCTCCGGACGAGCCCGTGCTTCTCCTGGGCAGTTAAGCGCTGCAGCTCTTCCCGCTCAAAAATCGTCCTTTCAATATGCGAGACCAGCTCGCCGTTTCCCACGGAAGAGGTCACATCCAGCCCTGAGCGTATATCGCCACGGAGTTCCCGGAACAGTTCATCATTCATGCATTCCCTCCGATTGACGGAGGGCCCGGCAGCTCCATTCCCGTAATCATCCCGCACAGCTGCAGAATACCACGCTGAAACAGCGGCGAATTGAGACTTAGCTCTCCCCTGTGCGGCAAGCTCCACGAAGAGATAAAGGGCAGCAGGACATCGGGCTCCAAGCCTTCCGGTAATGGCGCCTGCTGGACATTCTCCCTCACGAAGTTCACTGCGAACAGGCTCTTTCCGGGCAAATCGGCATTCATCCCGGAATGGGGGGATGTGAAGTGAAGGAACCATTTCCCCATTTTGTAGATGCTCACCTCGTCGTCGCGCAGCACCCAAACAAGGTGTCCGCAGCGCTGCACCACGGCTTCGGCCCGTTCTTCCCCGATATTGCCCGTATCAACGATAACGACGTCGTAGCCGCCATCCGCAGCCAGAAGTTCCATCAGTTCCTGCGCATCCCTGGCGCTCATCTGCAGCATTTCCTTTACATTGCCGACAGGCCTGAAAGTATCGCAGTGCAGCGCATCCAGCCTGGCCGTATAATGTCCTAAGCCGATCGCCGAAGCATTCCCGGTGTCTCTCGACGCCTGAATCTCGTACAGAAGCCGCTCAAGACCTGGACCATTCCCCCCTGAAGGCCTGAGAAACAGCCCACTGCTGTCTACCGTCTCAAGATTCAAATAAAATACGGACAATCCCCGGCTTCCGAGCTGCTTGGCCATGTTCATCGCAACCGTCGTTTTGCCGCTGCTGCCGCTTCCCGACACAACTCCCAGCAGCAAGGTGCCTTCGCTCAGGGTGGAAGCCGTACGGCTCCGCCGAACGTCACACAGCTGCAGCATGGAGGAGAGCAGTGCCGGCAGCGCCTGATATTTTGTAATTCTTTTGCCGCCTAGAGCACTCTTGTTCTTCGCGGACGCCATGCCGCCCGCTTCTTCCAGAATCGCCCATGGCACCGCCGCCCGGCCCCCAAGCAGCCATGCTTCGATGAATGCAGGATCGCCGACAACCGCGTCAGGAGTCTCCCCGCCCTTCATGTACTCGGTAAAAGCGTCCATTCGGCTGAACGCCTTAATATTCAGCATTTCGCCATACTCGCTATGGTGAACATAATGCAGCAGCGGTTCGATGTACTGGGTTTCACGCACGGCGAGCACTAGGCTAGCGGTCATTTAACCTTCCCCCTCCCCTAAAGTCCCGTTTTGCGGGAATTCGGATATTTATATCCGTTAATTGTAAGGAAACAGCAAAAAAGCACCGCCCATAACCGCGACAAAACGGTTAATGAACGGTGCTTCCGTCACTATTCCTATAATTTACAGTTATACTAGCATACTTATCGGGAAGCGGCAATATTTAAAAATAGGAATAATTCGGTTATCGAGTCCGCTGCGCCATGTTCCACAGAACGACTTGATGCAGCCGATTTCCCGGCCTTACAAAAAACGCCGCCTGATATCCGGCGTAGGCACGAGGCATTGATCGTCGCGTCCAAACCACCGGTAGCGGTTCTTGGCTACGTACCGGTACAGCCTGTTGCGCAGCGGAGCCGGCACGGCGATTAGCAGATAGGCCGCCGGCCAGGGAAAGCGAAGCCCGCGCAGAATGCGGAGGGCCGCAGCCGACTCCGTATAATACTTGCCTTTTTCCACAAGCACTACCGTATCCAATACATCAGCATCAAGTCCGCCCTTTTCCAGCAGCCTGCGCCCAATATCACTCTGCAGCGGCGCGAAACGAAACCGCCCTAGGGGGTCGCGGGGAATAATAAAGGTCACCAGCCACCCGCACAGATGGCACACACCGTCGATCAGCACGATGGATGCCTCTTCGGTATCCGCGGAACTTTTAGAATTTCTCCGTTCTCCCGGCATCTCACACACGGCGGCTTCCTTCCTTTTGGTAATGCTCATCCGGCTCCGCTCCTTTCGATATACTCTATCCTTCCCCATTTTTCGGCAAAACAAAAACGCGGGAATATTCCCGCGTCTCCATTTCTGACCGCTGCCTTAATTACTCGGCGGTCGTCTTCTCAATCCAATTATCACCGATCATTTGATCCTCGAGCTCACCGGTAAAGGCCTCCATACATTTACAGATAAAATCCTTGCGGCAAATCGGGCAGGGAGTCTTGAGCAGGCGGCTGATGTTCGTCATTCTCCATTCCGGAAACCGATTGTAAAACGCGCGGCACTCCGTTCCGTCGGCTAGCTTGATAATGAATTCGTAGAGCCCTTCCTTGTCGTTGCTGCTGGCCTTCGTCACGTTCGTAATTGCCGGTTTATAAGACATGTTCATCACCTATTATTTTAAATTTTGGCTCGTCCAATATAATCATGTTCGAATGTTCAGATACTTAGACATCTTAAAGAATTTTAGGAGTGATGTCAACCGAAGCCGAAAGGAGATTATAAAAGATAAAATCAAAAAAATCCGCAGATGTTTAAATTTTGACAAAAGCTGTCGTCACGCAAGCTGAAGCCCTCCCCCTCGGCATTCAAATCATAACTAAATATATACAAATATAATCTATGTATGCAAAATGTCATAACTAAACTTTTCTATTTATATCAAAATGTAAAAAACCTTCGGTTTCAGAATATTTTCAGAAAAGGGGGCTGCAGAATGAACCCGAAGAGGAAACAAACTTCCGCAATGCCCAGTCAACCGGCGGAATCTGCCGGCAAGCACAAACGGGCTTTCCGCATCATTCTGATCACCGGGCTGCCGATTGTCGTGCTGCTCCTATCCTTTTCGGTGGGGCGTTACAGCGTTTCGCTGCCGCAGATGGCGGACATCATCCGGGCCCATCTGCTCGGATTGCCCGATCCTGGACCAGCTTCCATAAGCATCGTCCTGCTCCATGTGCGCATTCCGCGAATCGCCGCCGCTCTGCTGGTCGGCGGGGCACTGGCAGCCGCCGGGGCTTCGTACCAGGGCTTGTTCCGTAATCCGATGGTATCGCCTGATATTTTGGGCGCTTCCGCCGGTGCGGGATTCGGCGCGGCGCTCGCGATGCTGCTGTCGCTTGGGCCTGCGGGAATCCAGCTCCTATCGTTCCTGCTGGGCATGGGGGCGGTGGCGCTGACCTACTCCATAGGATCGCTTGTCAGCCGCAGAGGCGGAGCGGTGCTGTCCCTCGTACTGACCGGAATCGTCATTTCTACTGTGTTCAGCTCATTTACGTCGATCATCAAGCTGGCCGCCGATCCCGACAACAAGCTTCCCGCCATCACCTTTTGGCTGATGGGCGGCTTGTCTCTCGTCGGATTGAATGATCTGGCAATCCTTGCTCCGCTTGTGCTGATTGGCCTGACGCCGCTGCTCCTGCTGCGCTGGAAGCTGAATGTGCTGTCTTTTGGCGAGGAGGAAGCCCAGGCGCTCGGTGTCAATACAACCAGAATCCGGATTGTAACCATCATCTGCTCCACCCTGCTGACAGCGACCGCCGTTTCCGTCAGCGGCATGATCGGTTGGGTAGGTCTGATCGTGCCGCATCTCTCCCGCATGGTCGTCGGGCCGAATTACAAAGTGCTGCTGCCCATCTCCGCGCTTTACGGCGCATCGTATTTGCTGCTTGTCGATGATATTGCCCGCAGCGCTCTTACCATGGAAATTCCATTGGGGATTCTGACCGCCCTCATCGGGGCTCCCTTTTTCATAGTGCTGCTCATTACCGGAAAAAGGGGCTGGGAATGATGCTGGAAATCGAAAACCTCTCCTGCGGATACGGCGACAAGCCGGTGGTCAAGGACGTTTCCTTTTCGGTTCGGGCCGGAGAAATTATGTGCCTGCTCGGTCCCAACGGCGCGGGAAAAACAACCTTGTTCAAAACCCTGCTTTCTTTTCTGAAGCCCTTGGGAGGAACCGTCAAAATCAATGGGCAAAGCACGGCGGGATGGTCCAGACAGGTGCTGGCCCGGGCTGTAGGCTATGTTCCCCAGGCGCACAGCGCCCCATTTCCGTTCAGTGTCATCGATGTAGTAACAATGGGCCGCACCGCCCATCTCGGTTTGTTCGCCGCACCGAATTCCAAGGACAAGAGCATTGCCGATGAGGCCTTGCACAGTCTTCAGATCGACTCGCTCCGGAACCGGATCTACACGGAGCTGAGCGGAGGAGAGCGGCAGATGGTCCTGATCGCCCGGGCACTGGCGCAGCAGCCTGATATTCTGATTATGGACGAGCCGACGTCCAACCTGGATTTCGGCAATCAGATCCGGATGCTGGAACAGATCAGGCTGCTCAGCAACCGGGGAATGACGGTCGTCATGACGTCACATTTTCCGGACCATGCTTTTTTATGCTCCGACAGGGCAGCGCTTCTGCGCCGCGGACTTCCTTTTTTGGCAGGGTCCGTAAAAGAAGTCGTCACATCCGGAAATCTGATTTCCGCGTATGGCATTGATGTTGAGGTAGCGGAGTTTACCGCCGCCAGTGGACGGAAAGTGAAGACCTGTGTACCGCTTATGCGAACGGACAACAAATCGTTGAAGAACGTTCTTAATCACGGTTCACCATAATAAAACAGGGGGTACTATCATGCAAAGAAAGTTCAAGGAAAGACGTTTACTCGCGTTCATACTGTCAGCTGCATTAATCCTGGTTCTGGCAGGATGCGGCGGCAACGATACAAACGGAAGTGCCAGTGATACCGGAACCGCTGCTTCACCGGCAGCCTCTCCACAGGCATCTCCAACAACGCAGGCGGCGCAGTCCGCCGAGGCAGGCAAGACCATTACGGATACCGACGGACGCCAGGTAACGGTTCCCGCGCAGATCAACAAGATCGCCGACACCTGGCCGGCTCATAATGAGGTCGTGACAATTCTCGGGGCAGGCGACAAAATCGTGTCCACTATTTCCACCCGGAAGTCGGTTCCCTGGCTGTACAAAGTGAATCCGCAGATGAACAATGCCGTGACCTCCTTCACCAAATCCGAAGCGCAAATGGAAGAAGTGCTGAAGAACAAGCCCGACATCGCCTTTGCATCAACCGGATCTCCGCTGATCCAGCCTCTGGAAAATGCGGGGATTCCCATAGTGGCGCTGAATTTTACGAATTTTGACGAGATGAAAGAATGTTTTCGCCTGACCGGACAAATCCTTGGAGGTGACGCGAGTCAACGCGCCGACTCCTTTATCACTTATCTGGACGGCAAACTGAAAGATATTACGGCCGTAACATCCAAAATTGCCGAATCGGACAAGCCCAAAGTGCTGCATATCCAGTCCCTATCACCGCTTCAAGTGGACGGCAAGGATACGATGATCCAGAACTGGATTGAAGTAGCAGGGGGCATTAACGCGGCCCAAGAGCTTAGCGGCAATATGAAACCGGTAAGCATGGAGCAGATTATTTCCTGGAATCCGGATTACATTATGATCGGCAGCGGTTTGACGGATACCGACCACATTATGGACGATCCCGCTTGGAAGACGCTGAATGCCGTCAAGAACGGCCATGTCTATAACAACCCGAGCGGCGCGTTCCTCTGGGACCGCTACGGCGCCGAAGCCGCGCTGCAAATCCAATGGGCGGCCAAGACGCTGCATCCCGACCTGTTCCCCGATCTGAACATGGTTCAGGAGACCGTGAGTTTCTACAAGCAGTTTTTGAATTACAACCTTACGAACGACGAAGCTCAGCTGATCATTGACAGCAAGCCTCCGGCCGATTAACAAACCGGCAAGGCCGGCCCGCTCAGGTATAGAAAAACAGACTCGTCTCCGCATCGCTGCGGAAACGAGTCTGTCTATTTGTTTTTCTGGATTTGCGCTTCGGGATTACTGCCGGCTCATTTCCAGCACATTAAGCTCCACCTCGATATTCCCTCTCGTCGCTTTGGAATACGGGCAGAAATCATGGGCTTTCTTCGCCAAATCCTCCGCTTTATCATGGTCGACACCCGACATTTTCACATCAAGCCGCACGGACAGCTTGAAACCGCCGTCGCTTTCATCTTTGCCGATCGATACATTGGACGCAACCTCCACATCCTGAAGCTTGACGCCCTCCTTGCGGGCAACATTGGCCAAGGCGCTTTCATAGCAGGCGCCGTATCCCGCAGCAAACAGCTGCTCGGGGTTTGTACCGGTTCCTCCCGGCCCCCCCAACTCTTTGGGCATGCTGAGATTATGCTTCAAGGCGCCGTCGGAGGATTCAAATGAGCCTTCACGTCCGCCGCGAACCGTTGCGGTAGCCGTATACAATGCTTTCATGAATATCGTCTCCTTATATAACCAATTTGTACGCAGTACAACCTTTTATTAAACTTGGGGCAAGATTTGAAACGAGTAACTCTGTCATTATCCGAAAAAACGTTGACCTGAGATATAAATCATTTAAAATTAAATTGGGATAAATATATCTGTGTGTAAAGGAGGCCCCATCCGTGAGCGTTTATGATTACCAGGCCAATACCCTGCGCGGTCAAGAAGAATCATTGTCCAAGTATGAAGGCAAGGTGCTGCTTATTGTGAATACGGCGAGCAAGTGCGGCTTCACCCCCCAGTATGAAGGTCTTCAGAAGTTGTACGAAAAATTTAAGGACCGTGGCTTCGAAGTGCTCGGCTTTCCGAGCAATCAGTTTGCATCACAGGAACCCGGCAGCAGTGCGGAAATCCAGGAATTTTGCCAGCTCAACTACGGTGTCTCCTTTCCGATGTATGAAAAAATCGATGTCAACGGCGACAATGCCCATCCTTTATACAAATATTTAACGAAGGAGGCTCCCGGTGCGCTCGGCTCTAAAAGCATAAAATGGAACTTCACCAAATTCCTGGTCGACAGCGAAGGACGCGTGCTGAAACGTTTTGCCCCGACAACGACGCCGGAAAGCATTGAAGATGAAATTAAGAGTCTGCTTGATTGAATAACGGTACAGCCGGCATTTCCCGAAAAAAGAAAAAAAGGATTGCGCAGCATTACTCTCCTGCTCAATCCTTTTCGTTATTCTATCGTCATTCGTTCCCGGAGGCACTCCCCCGGTTAGTGCATGACCTGTCCGCCCGTCACGTTAATGGATTGCCCCGTCATATAAGACGCTTTATCGGATGCGTAAAAGATAACGGCATTGGCGATATCATCATACGTGCAGCCCCGCTTCAGCGGCACTTTATCCGTATATACCTGCTCCACCTCTTCCGGTTTGATGCCAAGTTTTTGGGCATATTGGGGAATCAGGCTCTGGAACATCGGCGATTTCAGCAGATTGCCCGGCATAATCGAGTTGACACGGATATTGTGCTCCGCCAGATCAAGCGCAAGGCTTTGCGTAAGCCCCACCCCGCCGAATTTGGAAGCGGAATAAGCCGAATTATGCTTGCTGCCGACCTTGCCCGATTTCGAATTGATTTGGATGATATTTCCCCCGCCCTGCCCGATCATGACTCGCGACACTTCTCTTGCGCACAAAAAGTATCCGGTGAGATTCACGTCGACGGTTAAATTCCAATCTTCCAGGCCAAAGTCGGTAATTTTACGGCTCTTGGCGACACCTGCCACATAAACAAGCAGATCAATGCGCCCAAAGGCTTCCGTTGCCTTGCCCGCCATCTCAATTACTTCGTGTTCATGGATGAAATTTACCGCTACTGCCAGCGCTTTTTGTCCATGGTGTTCTTTCACGGTCCGGGCCACGCTCTCCGCCTGTTCACCGTTCAAATCAGCCACTACAATATCATAGCCTTCGTCAGCAAGACGATAGCAAAGCGTTTCTCCCAAACTTTGGCCTCCGCCGGCAACTAATGCCACTTTACGTTCACTCATATCCTTAACTCTCCTTTATCGATCTTTTTATTTTTTAATAATTTTTATTTCGCCGCCGATTCCCGGTTTATGAAAATCCTTGTTCTCCAAATACAGTGTGCCGGGCAGCCCTTCCGTTTCTCTTCCATCAAACTGAAGAGTGATATGCCCGAGCAGCTTTAAATTTCTGGCCACTTTACTTCCGACCGAGGTGATCGTATACTCGACGCCATCCAGGAGCAGAACATCTCCCTTTTCGATTTCGCCTTCCACATCGTTTACATGGATCAGAAGACAATAATCCGCTACATCCGAAGGAGCGTTCTCACCGAACAGCACAAAGATTTTATCTTCAATAAAATCAAACACCGACGAACCGATCTGCGTAATCCGGGTTTGATAAACGGTTTGCATAACAAAGTCCTCCATTTCAGGTCATTAACTGTACAGGCCGAAGCTGGCCAACCAAGCGATAAAGACCGTGGGTGCCCCGGTAAGAAACCGGCCGTACAATACGGCTGGCACACCTACTTCGATCGTCTCCACCTCGGCCTCCGCCAGCCCCAGTCCCACGGGAACGAAATCGGCGGCAGCCTGAGAATTGATGGCGAACAGGGCGGGCAGCGCTAGATGCGGCGGGATATTTCCTTTGCCGATTTCAACTCCGATGAGAGTGCCGACAACCTGCGCGATAACCGAACCCGGTCCCAAAAAAGGAGACAGCAACGGAAAAGAGCATACCAGCGAGATCAGGAGCAATCCGGGCAGCGAGCCCGCGAACGGCGAGAGGAATTTGGCGAATACGTCGCCGATTCCCGAGGCGTTAATAATGCCGATCAACATCGCCACAAAGGCCATGAAAGGCAGAATGGTCTTGATAACCGTCTCGATCGCTTCCCGTCCCGCCTGATAGAACACGCTTACAATGGAGCCCATTGCCATGCCGACCCGTGCCAGCAAGCCTTTCGGCTTTTGCTGTTCACTTATTTTTTGGTTTGCGCTATACTTAGGTTGGGTTTTTATTTCTGCATCACTTTTTTCGGGCTGGGCTGTATGGGGTGTTGCAGCACCTTCATACGGCTCAATGTCCGAAACTTTCACTCCGGATACATAGATTTCCTCGGTAATATGCTTTGCCAGCGGTCCGCTCTTCCCCGTCGGGAGCACATTAATGGTCATAATTCCCTTTTGCGGATACACGCCGCAGCGCAGTGTCCCTCCACAGTCGATGATCACGCAGGTGATTTCCTTTTCAGGCACGCTTGTTTTAAAGCCGTCTACCAGTACGGCCCCGGTAAGCTCCGCGATTCGGTCGGCAATATCCGGTTTCGTCCCCCCTGTTATGTAGACCACCTTGTTTTTTCCCTCAGTCGGCCTGATAATGAGCGGACCACCAAACCCGCCTGTTCCCGCTTTAATAATAACCGCATTGTAATGACTCATGTTTACCACCTCCTACAAATTAACGGTTTCTTTCAATTTTACTTTCTGCTGCTTCTCGACGATGGAAGTGGTAAGGTCGGTTACCCAGCCTCTGAAAAAGTTCGTCACAATCCCTACCAGAAAGTACCGCAGCGCCAGTTCTGTCGTGTTGAGGCCCAGTGTAGTGATGCCTGCAGCGATTCCCAGGAATACGAACAGTTCTCCGGGATTCACATGCGGGAACAATCCGTTATGCGTGTGGCAGGAATAAGAGGCCGCCGCATAGTAGCTGGGTTTGTATTTTTCGGGCAGGAATCTTCCCAGCGAGAGGGTCATCGGGTTGGCAAGAATAAAAGTGCCTACGATCGGAAGGATAAAATAGCGCGTGAACGGATTTTTTGCCGATTTCCTTGCGACTCGCTCCACTCGTTCCTGGCCGATCAGTTGAATCAGCGCATTCATAGCCACCAGCAGCATAATCAGCAGCGGGACAATTCCTGTAACCAGATTGGTGAAGGTTACGCCTCCCTGCCTGAACAGGTTCATAAAGCCGTTAGCCAGGTTTGTTACAATATCCATACTTTCACCCCATTTTGCTATTTTTTGGCAGGTATAAGTCTTTCGATCCAGGTCTTCTTAAGCTTCAGTTCACCTCCATTTGAAATAATCTTATAGCTGCTCATGGCATCCCTGATAGCGCCCTTTGTCAGCTTGTCGAACCCCGCGAGATCTCCCTCTTCCAGCTTCGGAAGCGGCTTGCCTTCCAGACCTTTCAAGGATCGCACTCTGGAAAAGACTGTAACTCCCTGCATCTTAGCGGCTTTCAGAATGTTTCCATGCGAGTCGATTGCGAGCATAACGACAGTGCCTGCCCTGAACCTTCCCGTCTTTTTGCCAATGGCAACTCGCCCGATCCGCCTCAGTTCCGTGTAATGCCGGTTGAAATGTCTGATTTGCAGGAACCCGAGCACACTTTGCAAGAGCCATGACAACGCAATTACAATAATGATAAATCCCATGATTAATCACCCCCTTTAATTCATTACTTGTGATTTCTTCTGAGCCTCCAGACGGAGCATCTCGAGAGCGGTTTCTTCATTGGTGACCAAGGTGTTGATATATTTGCCCTTGATGGCCCCGATAATGGAAGGCGCTTTCTCTACCGATTCCGCCAGAGCTATCGTATATCGGGTGTTCCGGAGCCGCTCCAGCGGAATTGCAATCGTTCGCTCGGTTAGTTCGGATTCAATTAATGTCCCTTCCGGGTCGTAGAAACGGGAACAAATATCGCCGATCGCGTTATGCCGGTTCAGGTCGGCAATCTCCTTGTCGCCGTAAAATCCGGTCCAGATCATGTTGGAATTGCTGATGGGAGCGCCGACGCCGACTATAGCGACCGTAAGACGATCCCACAGATCGGATATTTTGCGAAAATAATGCGCTTGCACGATCTCGTCTCTCGTTTCCTTGCGTTCCACAACGGCTGCTGCGTCAATCAGATACGATTCTCCACCGAAGTCATTCGCGATGCTGTACACGATGGCATTGACATGATACTTCGTTTCCATCGGCCCTGGTCCCCCAACCAGGGGAACGAAATGCGCGGAACGCTGCTCGCAATCGGTAAATTCCCCGATCAGGCTTCCCATGGTGGTGCCCCAGGCAAATCCTACGACATCGCCGTCTACGATTATATTTTTCATCAGCTCGGCCCCCGCTCTGGCCACGGCCTTTTTTCGTCCCGACTCGGACAATTCAGGGTTGTCAGGCACTACAACCACCCTTTTTAATTGAAATACGCTTTCCATACGTTCCTCAATTTCGTATTTGCCTGTGCCCTCCGTAATCTTGATTTGGACCACACCTTCTTCCCGGGCTTTCTTAAGCAGCCGGCTGATCGAGGTGCGATATATGCCCAGCGCCTTTGAGATTTCGCTTTGCGTCAAGTCATCGAGATAATACATTCGGGCGATTTGAGCCAACAGCCTTCTATCTTCATCTTGGATTGTCATCAGCTTTCTCTCCAGACCCTTTATATTCTTAGCACATATGTGCATTTAAATTTATCATTTGTGCTCTGTGGCTTTAGTATACGCTTACAGCTTCTTTTCGTCAATACGGGCGGGAAGTCTTTTTTTAGCATAAAAAAAAGACCGGTCAACGGGCATTTTCTGCTCGGCGACCGGTCTGCTGACCACTGCTTGCGCGGCTTGTTAGCCGCTCTCGTTATTATTCCTCCGGAAACAAATCGGTAGAAATATACCGTTCGCCGGTGTCCGGCAGAAGGACGATGATGTTCTTGCCTTGATTCTCCGGTCTTTTGGCCAGCTGATAAGCGGCGAATGCCGCGGCCCCGGAGGAAATCCCGACAAGCAGCCCTTCCTTCCTTGCCAGCTTTTGCGCCGTTTGTATCGCCTCTTCATTCTTCACCGTGATGATCTCATCCACTGCGGCCCGGTTAAAGTTAGCCGGCACGAAGCCCGCTCCGATGCCCTGAATCGCATGAGGACCTCGCTGCCCGCCGGATAGAACAGGCGAACCCGCCGGTTCCACGGCCACTATGCGAACTTGGGGATTGCGCTGCTTAAGTACCTCTCCGACTCCAGTGACCGTTCCCCCGGTACCTACTCCGGCGACGAAAACATCCACTTTTCCCTCGGTATCGTTCCAGATTTCTTCGGCCGTCGTCTTCCGGTGAATATCGGGATTGGCCGGATTTTCAAACTGCTGCGGGATGTAGGAATTGGGTATCTCGGCAGATATCTCCTCCGCTTTGCGGATCGCGCCAGCCATGCCCTCCGAAGCCTGGGTCAGCACCAATTCCGCCCCGAGCTGTTTCAGAAGCTTTCGGCGCTCCGTACTGAAAGACTCTGGCAAAATAATAATCAACCGGTAGCCGAGAGCCGCAGCAGCAAACGCAAGACCGATGCCGGTATTTCCGCTGGTCGGCTCGATGAGGGTCGTGTCTTTATTGATGAGCCCCTTGTCTTCGGCATCCTTGATCATAGCGTAGCCGATCCGGTCCTTTACACTGCCCGCCGGATTGAAATACTCCAGCTTGGCCAGAATGTTCGCTGCCGCGCCATCCTCTTTGAAACTGGATAATTCGAGAAGCGGAGTATTTCCGATCAGTTCAGTCAGGTTCTTAGCGATTTTCACCATTTGCACAGCCTCCAAAATTAAAGTTTCCAAACAGCACGCTCATCTATTCCAATGCAAAAACTCGGCATTAAGATCATACTGGAATTCCCATCACTTGTAAAATCGCCATTTGCAGAAAAAACAAAAGAAGCCCTGCTGCGCAAGGCTTCTTTACTGTATGCGGTAGAGAGGACTCGAACCTCCACGGGCATACGCCCACTACCCCCTCAAGATAGCGTGTCTGCCATTCCACCACTACCGCGCGGCGAATGATCTTTTTGAGACCAACACATGTTATTATACTCGCTTGTTCCTCAAAAGTAAAGCTAAATTATTCGGGAAGTTGTTCATCCTGTATCCGTCTGCGGTATTTAGAAAAAGCGAGATATTCTTTAATAAATTCCTTCTCGCGAGGCTCCAGCTCATCGAAATGGCAATTGGATTGCCGTATATGTTCAAAAAAATAATCCTCGCTCCCTTCACGCAGTATGGACGGAGAGGTCTTGCCCAGAATGAGCCAGTCCAGACTGACGCCGAAAAAAGCGCCGATTTCGATTAATTTATGCGTTCCGGGCGTGGACTTGCCCCGTTTCCAGTCTCCCATATTGCCTGTACTGATGCCGAGCTGCTCGCAGAACGATTTTTTGGTGATGCCTTTTTTGTTAATCAAAAGCTCAATTCGATCATAAATGGACTGCATTTCCAAACCGCCTTCCGAAATTATGACAAATTACTTATAAAAGTCATTAATCGTTGTAAAATGACGTAAAAAAGTATATAATTAACTAATCTTATGCCTTATCCCATTATATCATACGGCTGGAATGTCGATAAGAGGTGAGCGAGATGAGCAGCAAAAAGCCCATAACCCCTTACGGATGGGCGATCAAGCAGCGCCTGGCGGAGATGATGCTGAGTCAGAAGGACTTTTGCCAAATGTACGGCATTCCGCCTTACCGCCTGTCCAATCTCATTTACGGAACACGCAGAGCCATGCGTTACCGCCGGCAAGTCGACCAACTGCTGGACATACCTCCGAACATTCCGGGTGTACCGGAAAATGATTGAGCTTCCATTTTATCTGCTTAATCTTAGTATTCCATCCTGATCATGTCAAGGAGCGATCCCTTTGTCTGCTTTGTCCCTTGTTACCCGACTGACATACACTCTGCCCGGCAGCGTACTGGCTATCGACAGACGAGGTCTCATCACCGCTGCGAACGACTCATGGAAAGCCTACGGTGTCGCCGCGGGCCTCTCAGCGCGCTTTGAGTGGATGGGAATCGATTATTTTGAACTGATGCGGGAGCTGATTCTGCCGCCGGATTATTTGACCGAGCTTATTCAGTCCCTTCAGTCCATCTTTCTGGGTGAGCGTCTCGTTTTCAGCGGCCGGTTTCCCAAACCTCCTTTTCTGAGGGGAGGAAGATGGTTTCAGATCGAGGGGTTTCCCATACCGGAAGAGACGAATGGAGCGACCTCTTTTGTTCTGCTGTCCCACCGTCATGTCCCTGCTGTCACCGACTCGCTTCCTTCCAAGCCGAAGGTTACGTCTCCATACCGAAAGCCGCTTTCTTTCCTGCCGATCTGCGCTTCCTGCAAATCCGTCCGCAAGGGCGGGCATTGGGTTCCTGTGGAACGCTTCCTCCAACAAGAGCTTCATGTCGAATTAACCCATGATATTTGCCCGGCTTGCATGACCCAGCTGTATCCCCAATATGCCGGCGCTTTGAATTGGTTGGCGGAGTAGTTAAAAAAAGAACCCTGATCTCTCAGGATTCTCTTTCTTGGCTATTATGCGGTAGAGAGGACTCGAACCTCCACGAGCGTACGCCCACTACCCCCTCAAGATAGCGTGTCTGCCATTCCACCACTACCGCTTATGGTGACCCGTAGGGGATTCGAACCCCTGTTACCTCCGTGAAAGGGAGGTGTCTTAACCCCTTGACCAACGGGCCTTACTTTAGTGTCACAACAAAAATGAGTATAGCAAATCCTCATCCATCTGACAAGCATTATTTTTTAGAATAAAATACGGCGGCTTGCCACATGGATGCAAACCGCCGTCCCCCCTTTCTCCGCCCTTCCCGCGGAGAAAGAAGGAAGGCCCGTTTTAAAAGAGGCCCGTCTCCTTCAAAGCTTCCAACCCTTCCTTAAATTCATAGCCTAAACTTTGGGCCACCGCCTGATTGGTGACTTGTCCGGCTGCCACATTGATGCCGCGTGCGAGCGCGGCATTGCCTTCCGCCGCCTCATGCATGCCGAAATTCGCAATTCGCAGCGCGTATGGAATCGTTACATTTGTCAGCGCCAGCGTCGATGTCCGGGCGACCGCTCCCGGCATATTGGCAACCGCATAATGAACAACCCCATGCTTGATATAGGTCGGATTCTCATGAGTGGTAATCCGGTCGATGGTCTCAATCGAACCTCCCTGGTCGATAGCGACGTCAACGATAACCGAGCCTTCCGTCATCTGCTGGACCATATATTCCGTGATCAGCTTCGGCGCGCGGGCGCCCGGAATCAACACGGCGCCAATCAGCAAATCGGCTTTACGGACCGCCTCCTCGAGATGATAGGAATCCGACATTATGGTGATCAGCCGGCCGCCGAAAATATCGTCCAGCTCCCGAAGCCGGTTCGCATTCAAATCGAGGATGGTAACCCTGGCGCCCATGCCAATCGCTACCTTTGCCGCGTTCGTTCCGACCACGCCTCCTCCAACGATAACGACTTCTGCGGGCCTCACTCCCGGTACGCCGCCCATTAAGATGCCTTTACCGCCATGCGGCTTCTCCAGCAGCCCTGCGCCGATCTGAACGGCCATCCGCCCCGCTACTTCGCTCATAGGCGTCAGCAGCGGCAGCGAGCCGTCTGGAAGCTGAATCGTTTCGTAGCCGACGGCGACAACTCCGCTGTCCACCAGCGCCTTCGTAAGACCCGCTTCGGGAGCAAGATGAAGATAAGTGAACAGGATCAGATTCCGGCGGAACAAGCCATACTCTTCCGGCAAAGGCTCCTTCACCTTGATCACCATCTCCGCTCTGGACCACACCTCTGAAGGAGAGTCGAGAATTTCAGCCCCTTTATCCCGGTATTCCGAATCGTCGAATCCGCTGCCTGTACCGGCGGAAGTCTCAATCAGCACAGTGTGCCCCGCCTTTTTTAGCGCTTCGACTCCCGCCGGTGTGATACCCACACGGTTTTCGTTATTCTTGATTTCTTTCGGTATACCGACAATCATGCTAATTCCTCCTTCTCGTATATGGCAAGATAGCAGGACAGCCGCCCCATTGACAAATGGAGCGGCTTCCTGAGCAGCCTAGCGATATTTTGGAAATGAATTGTCTTTTACGAAAGAGAGATCAAATCGAAAACTTACGGATTAACCTTGGTTTCGAAAGTTTGCTTGCCGCCTACGAATTTCAGTACAACAGCCGCTTTAACCGGGTCATGCGTTTCGTTCAACGTAATTTTGCCGGTAGCCAGCTGCAGATCCTTGGTTGCTGCCAAAGCGTCCTTAATCTTGGCCGCATCGGCTGCTCCTGCGCGGGAAATAGCGTCTGCTACCAGTTTGACAGCGTCATAGCCAAGGGCTGCCATGCCGTCCGGAACTGCGCCGCCGTTAGCCGCTTTGTAGGCGTCAACGAAAGATGTAACTTCAGGAGCGGTATCTTCCGGCGAATAGTGGTTGGACATGAAGGTATTGTCCAGAGCCGCTGCTCCTGCGATTTCAGCCAGCTGCGGAGAATCCCATCCGTCGCCGCCCAGGAACGGAACCGTAATGCCCATTTCACGCGCCTGTTTCAGGATTTTGCCTACCTCTTCATAGTAACCAGGCAGGTAGATAACGTCCGGATTGGATGCTTTGATGCGAGTCAGTACGGCTTTGAAGTCGGAGTCTTTTTGTTGGTAAGACTCTTGGCTCAAGATTTGTCCGCCGTTTTTCTTAAAGGTTTCTTCAAAGAACTTCTGCAGACCTTTCGAATAGTCACTGGACGTATCCGTGTAGATTACAGCTGTTTTAGCTTTCAGCGAGTTGGTTGCAAAGTTAGCCATAACCTGTCCTTGGAAAGGATCGATAAAGGCTGCGCGGAACACCCATTCGTTCACTTTGCTTGTGCGCTCGTCAACAGTAACTTTAGGGTTGGTAGCGCCAACGGCTACGAGTGGAATTTGTTTTTCCGTAACAACTGGAACGATACCCAAAGTGTTGGTGGAAGTCGATGCGCCGATAATGGTAACAACCTTGTCGTCGGTGATCAGTTTTTGAGCAGCTTGCGTTGCTTCCTCGGATTTCGAAGCGTTATCGGCTACAACCAGCTCCAGCTTCTTGCCAAGCACGCCGCCAGCATCGTTAATTTGCTGAACAGCCAGCTTCGCGCCTTTCGATGCGGAGTCGCCGAAGGATGCTTGGCCGCCTGTGAGCTCAAGGTCAGCTCCGATTTTGATCGTGTCTCCGGCAGAGTTACCGCCGTTTGCGGAATTCCCGCTGCTCTCTGTGTTGTTGCTGCCGCAGCCTGCTGCCAATACGGCAGTCAGCACTGTCGACAAAATAATGGCCCCGATTTTCTTCATTGTTCTCCCAGCCTCCCAGATAATTTAATTTATATGTTGGTTCTGTGATGCCATGAATAGAGCTAAATGTGTTAGTGCCCGAGATAAGCCATTTTGATTTCTTCCGAATCGGCCAATTCCTTGGCGTCTCCTTCCAGTACGACTCTGCCGGTTTCCAGCACATATGCGCGGTGGGCGATTTTGAGTGCCTGATGCGCATTTTGTTCAACCAGCAGCACGGTCGTTCCGGCTGCGTTCACTTCCTGGATAATCTTGAAAATATCCTGCACGAGAAGCGGCGCGAGGCCCATGGACGGTTCATCCAGCAGCAGCAGCTTCGGATGTCCCATAATGGCGCGGCCCATAGCAAGCATTTGCTGTTCGCCGCCGGACAGTGTTCCGGCCTGTTGCTTCTTGCGCTCCCGAAGCCTCGGGAAGGTATTGTAGACTTTCTCGAAATCAGCCGCCAAATTGCTGGAATCCTGCAAATAAGCGCCGAGCTCCAGATTTTCCTCTACAGACATATTGGCAAACACGCGTCGTCCTTCGGGACAATGAATCAGCCCCTGCTTGACGATCGCCTGAACGCTTTGATTTGTAATGGATTTCCCTAAAAAGTCAATGCTTCCCGTCTTCGGCTTAAGCAATCCCGAAAGCGTCTTTAGAAGCGTCGACTTGCCGGCGCCGTTGGCTCCGATCAGCGTAACGATCTCTCCCTGCTTGACGTTGATGCTGAGGTCCTTCAGAGCGTGAATGGCTCCGTAGTAAACGTTGATCTCCTGTACTGTAAGCATAGCCTTTACGCCTCCTGTCCCAAATACGCTTCGATAACCTTCGGATTGCTCCGGATCTCGGACGGCGTACCGTTTGCGATGAGCATTCCGCGGTCGAGTACATAAATCCGGTCGCAGACCCCCATAACAAGCGACATGTCATGCTCGATCAGAAGAATCGTAAGGTCGAACTCCTTGCGGATCCAGGCGATGAGATTCATCAAATCGCGCGTCTCGTTCGGATTCATACCGGCCGCCGGCTCATCGAGCAGCAGCAGCTTCGGTCCGGCGGCAAGTGCCCGCGCGATTTCAAGACGACGCTGGTTGCCGTAGCTGAGATTGCCGGCAAGCTCTTCGCTTTGATCGGCGAGATTGAATATCTTCAGAATATCCAATGCCTTCCGCGTAATTTCGTCCTCTTCCTTGAAATGCTTTGGCAGACGAAGCATGGAAGTGAACATGGAGTGTTTGGCATGCTGATGAAAGGCAATTTTGACGTTCTCAAGCACCGTCATTGCCGTGAACAGGCGGATGTTCTGGAAGGTGCGCGCGGCTCCCTTGTGATTGATCTTGAATGGTTTCATGCCGCCGACCGACTCATTGTTAAGGATAATACTGCCTGTGGAAGGCGGGTAAACACCGGTCAAGAGATTGAACAGCGTCGTTTTGCCGGCGCCGTTCGGTCCGATCAGACCGATCAGTTCGCCTTTTTTAATATGAAGAGAGACCTCGCTGAGTGCCTTTAGCCCCCCGAAGGAACGGCTGGCTTCCTTAACATCAAGAAGCACTGCTGTCGCTGATGCCGCCATTTGCCTTCGCCTCCTTTTTGCCGAACTTCTTGAGAGAGAATTTCGTGCTTCCAAGCAGACCGCCCGGACGGAAAATCATCATCAGAATCAAAACGATCGAATAAATAATCATGCGCCATTCCGGGACATCCCGAAGGTAAGTATACAGCAGGGTAACGAATACAGCGCCGACGATCGAACCGGCCGTGCTTCCGAGTCCGCCGAGAACGACCATAACGAGAATTTCGAACGACTTCAGGAAGTTGAAGCTGCCCGGAGTGATGACGTAGAACGTATGAGCAGACAGACCTCCGGCCATCCCCGCGAACAGAGCGCCGAGCGTAAAGGCAATAACCTTGTACAGTGTCGTGTTGATACCCATCGCTTCCGCCGCGATTTCGTTCTCGCGGATGGCGAGACAAGCCCGGCCGTGTGTGGAGCGGATGAAGTTATTAATCAAGACAACCGTAATTAACATAAAGAAGAACATGATAGTCCATGTCGATTTTGCCGGAATGCCGCTGAGGCCCGAAGCCCCGCCAACGTATTCCGTGTTGAGCATGATAATCCGGATAATTTCGCCGAATCCGAGTGTCGCGATCGCCAAATAGTCGCCGTTCAGGCGAAGTGTCGGCATCCCGATCAGCACGCCGAAAATCGCAGCCACAATCCCCCCCGCAACAATAGCGAGAACAAACGGAACGTCATAGTCAAGCGTAAGAATCGCCGAAGTATAGGCGCCGACGGACATAAACCCGGCGTGGCCGATGGAGAACTGTCCGGTAATGCCGTTAATCAGGTTAAGCGATACTGCCAGCATAACGTTGACGCAGATCAGAAGGAGCATCGATCTTTGAACATCGTCCAATATCCCCGTTGTTAGCAGAACTTGCACAACTCCATACAAAGCCAAGGCTGCGATAATGCCAAGCCAGAATTTTTTATTTATCTTCTTCACACCGTTTCCCCTCCTACACTTTCTCCCGGACATTCTTGCCGAACAGCCCGGATGGTTTAAAGATAAGGATCAGGATCAACACAGCAAAAGCTACGCCATCACGCCAGGAGGAATATCCCATCGAAGAGATTTCCGTCTCTACCGTACCCAGCAGCAGGCCGCCAACAAGTGCGCCCGGAATGCTTCCGATGCCTCCAAGCACCGCGGCGACGAAAGCTTTTAGTCCCGGCATAACGCCCATAAGCGGGTCTACGGAGTTGTAAGTCATGCCGAAAATAACACCGGCCGCAGCCGCAAGCGCCGAACCGATGGCAAAGGTCGCAGAAATGGTGCGGTCCACGTTGATCCCCATCAGACGCGCCGCTTCCATATCGAACGATACCGCCCGCATCGCTTTACCGGTCTTGGTATAACGTACGATATATTGCAAAATAATCATTAGAATAATTGTTGTAATCAGAATCATGACCTGATTCGAATCCACCTGGATGGAAGTGCCGAACAATTGGTACTGTTTCTTCACCATAATGTCCGGGAAACCTTGCGCCTGTGGTCCAAGCACGAGCACACCGGTATATTCCAGCAAAAAGGATACGCCGATTGCCGTAATGAGCGCCGCGATTCGTGTAGATTTGCGTATCGGCTTATATGCCAGACGCTCAATGGTGATACCGAGCAGCGCACTGACCGTCATGGAGAAAATCAGAGATATAATCAGGACCAAAACCGGAGGAAGACCCGCCGAAGCCAGATATCTGGCGCTGAACAATCCGATAAACGAGCCGACCATAAACACATCCCCATGTGCAAAGTTGATCAGCTTGATAATTCCGTAAACCATGGTATAGCCCAAGGCGATCAGCGCATAAATGCTGCCTACGGAAATTCCGTTAATTAATTGCTGAATAAAGTACTCCATCGCCATCCCCTTTTCCCATTTTCATTGTCTTTCCCTCTTCTCTCTTTCATTCTTTCTTTTTAATGATGTTACCTATATTAACATATGTCCTTTTTTTCGTCACTAAGATTTTAGTGCATTCCAAGAAATTTCGAAATTCAATGTGATGTTTAGCAACTTGAAATGTAATCTACATGTTATATAGTGTAACAATTTATTAGAAAAGCAGAGCATTATGGAGAAAAACAGAGATAAATCAATGTGGGCCAAACGTGGAATTTTTTCCCTAAACGAATATAAAGCTTTATTTTGTAGCATTTAATATAACATTTCTCTCTTTAAAGCACTATTCCTTCAAATTATTAAAGAGTTAATTCATCACATTTCTCGATGATCCTTCCTTTAAAAATGGAGAAATATGCTTTGTTCTTCTCTCGTTATGCTTGAAAGCAGCTTGAAACAAAAAAAGCCCCCTCTCGGGAACTCTTTCTTCTATATATATGTATCGTGTTCATCAAACCTGTCAAGTTTAAAACAGCCGCACATTTCAGATGAAATATGGCGGAGAGAGAGGGATTCGAACCCTCGCACCGCTTACGCAGTCTAACCCCTTAGCAGAGGGTCCCCTTATAGCCACTTGGGTATCTCTCCAAGAAAATGGCTCCCCGAACAGGACTCGAACCTGTGACAACTCGATTAACAGTCGAGTGCTCTACCAACTGAGCTATCAGGGAACATTTTAATGTGAACAAAACATAATTTATCACGATTTCACACTACAGTCAAGAGCGGGGGGAAACCTGGGAAATCGCTTACGAAGGCTGCTTAAAAATGAAGCTGCTCTCCGTCCGATGGAATGAGCACGCCGCCGAGCAACCCTTTCTGTTCGAGCCTTTCCCGAAGTTTATCCCTGGTTAGCAGGCAGTGGTTAATCGCATCCATGTGGACGGCCACCACTTTCGTTCCGGGAGCATGGCCGCATAAATGCGCGATATCTTGTTCGCTCATGGTAATGGGACACCCAGCGGCAAACCTTGCTTCGCCCGCATTTAGAACAGCAACTTCCGGCCGATGCGAGTCAAGCGCCTCCCGCACCTCTTCGCACCAGATCGTATCTCCGGCGACATAGAGCACAGGCTCATCAGGCGCACGGAATACAAAGCCGGATACCGGGCCCATCTGCCGTCCGATGATTCCGGTGCCATGTCTTCCCCCGGTCCGAGTCAGCCGCACACCCCGGAATTCCGCCTCCTGCTCAATAGGAACTGCTGCGGTAAAGCCTTGAGAGGCGACCGCTTCCCCTTCCTCGTGCTGGCAGAACAGCGGGACGTCTTTGGGAAGCAGAGACGCCGCTGCGGGGTCCCAGTGGTCATTGTGAAGATGGGTCACGATTACGGCATCCGGTTTTAGCCACCCTCCCACCGGGCCGGGAAGATCGACGAGCGGGTTTCTCCGGTTATTGCTACTGTTCATGATCGGCGGATACGCGCCTTGTTCACCGAGCATCGGATCGATCAGAAAGGTCGATCCCCCGTATTCCAGCCAAAGCGACGCATTTCTTATCAATTGAAGCTTCATAGGGATGTACTCCTTCTTTTTCATGAGTTCTGCTACAATTAAGTATAATTTTCCTCATGGTTTGGAGTACATCATCCGGTGAAAGGATTAATCCGGATTTATTTTCATACAGAAAGGAATTCATTGATGATGGGCCAAGCGCTTATAGACGAGACCGATCTGCTCATTCTGCGGCAGCTGATACACGACTCCACACTTAGCCATAAGGAGATCGGCATGACGGTTCATATGACGGGGCAGGCTGTGGGGGCGCGTATTCGCAGGCTGCGGGAACTGGGCGTCATTACGGGATATTCGGTAGGCTGGAATCCGGAAAAGCTGGGACTTCACGTACACGCCTTGATAACCGTATTCTTAAATTCAGGCGGCGCCCACCGGATGTTCCTGCAGTTCGTTGAAGCCGAGGAAGAAATTGAAGAGGCTCACCGCGTCAGCGGCGAGGGCTGTTATTGGATGAGGGCGCTCACGCAAAGTCCGGAACGGCTTAACGCTCTGCTCGACCGGCTGCTTAAGTATGGCAACTATAAGGTAAGCCTCGCCATCAGCCGGATCAAGTAGGCTGCTGAGTTATTTGCCTGTCGACCGACCGTTCCCGCTCTCCTTATTGTTTCCTAATTAGACTCGGCGCCTTGAATAACCGCAAGCTGTAGCGGTCCTGCGCAATTCCCGCAGCGGTAGCGCTGCGGATTCACCTTGCGCTTGCGGAGATACTCCGTAGCGCACTGCTTGCAAATGAGCTTGTAGCGGTAAGGCAGCGGCTTTCTCGCCTTCGCTCCGGGAAGGTTCTGACAGTACCGGCTTCCTCCCACACGGGCGAGCAGCGCCTTGAAGTCGGCGTCGCGGTGCCTGTACCCTCTTTTTGCCAGATGGAGATGGTAGTGACAGAGTTCATGCTTGATGATCTTCTCCGTTTCTTCAGGTCCGTACGCCGAAAGCTGGTGGGGATTGATCTCTATGTTATGGCTCTTCATAAAATAGCGTCCTCCCGTGGAGGACAGCCTGCCGTTAAACGACGCTTTATGGCGAAAAGGCAATCCGAAGCTTTCCCGCGACACCCGCTCAATCCAGCGCTGCAGTTCTTCGTTGGTCATGCTCATGATTTTGGCGGCTCCGTTTCTTTAACGCGCTCGGCGCTTGCTGCAATCTGTACTTGAATTGTAACTTGCGCATACGCTACACTTCAAGAAGGAAGACAAGGACGGAGGGAGAATGACTATGCCGAAAATGCGGTATGTAATTTTGCAGCAAAATCAGGAGCTTCAATTCGTGGAAATGCCTGAGGATTACGCGTATCAGCTCAGTGCGCTCAATCTTAGACTGAATAAGGAGCTCGACAAGCTGACGGCCGAGAATGTGCCCGATCTGCCGCTTGCGGTGGCTGAATGCGATTCCCTGGAGCTGCTTCGCGAGCAGTATTCGCTGGAATCCGGACTCGATTATATCAACCGGCTGGAGCGGGCTTTCGCCTCCATTCAGGAGCAGAACTATCCGCTCATATCCCTGCTGACGGAAATCCGGGCGCTGCAGGCGCAGCTTGAGCAGTGGTATGAAGAAGAAAATCTTTTATTGTGAAAAAGGCTTCCCGGCAGCCGGAACGCGGCAGCATTCATCTTCGGCTTGAGGCGCACCATTGCCCAACTCCTCACATATGTTAACATACCTAAGCACACAGAGGAGGGGTTCCCTTGCCGCAGTGGCTCAGCCATCAGCTGATGAAAGCTTATTACAAAAAAGACCGGC
The DNA here is from genome assembly GCF_003854965.1 of Paenibacillus rhizophilus. GTDB lineage: Bacteria > Bacillota > Bacilli > Paenibacillales > Paenibacillaceae > Paenibacillus_AQ > Paenibacillus_AQ rhizophilus. Next base: position 178,898 of record NZ_RQPI01000004.1, on the reverse strand, counting down.
GACAAATCAAGCTGCTGAACGAATGCTGGTTCTTCTACCGGGATTCCGCAGTCAAGCGTTAAGCTCAGTCCGTCCGGTTTGGCGCCGCGCTGTCCAAGAGCCGTTACCGGTTTGCCGTGCCGGCAAGCCTTATGAATGCCCTAAATACAGATCCATCTCTTCTCTAAAGGGATGGATTTTGTTTTGTCCAGCTTAAGGAAGCAATCAGAATTTCGGGAATACATATCGGACCAGGAAATACAGAAATCCGAAGAAAATAATAATATAGGCGGCGTACTTGATAAAGGTGGAGGCGACAAGACTGGAATCCGTTTTCTTTTGCACCTCTCGATGCTCCACTTCCACATTGCTGTCTTTGTAACGCGTGTCCATGATCGATCACTCCTTACCTGAATTTTTTGAAAATGCACCATCTGCCCAAGATTAACGGCTCTCCAACGGCGGGGCTTATAAACAGGATTTCCTGCCCGGGCCCGCTTAGGCTTCATTACCCGGACCAATTCAAATTTGAAACAAACAGCCGCTACCCTGCCCTTCGCGATTAAACCCGGAAGGTGAAAGTGCGGCAGGTTAGAAAAAGCATCTGTTCGGGCGGTTGTCTATCCGAAGCTTCGTTTGGACGGCCAGGAGCCCTGCAGCTTGCGGACCAGCACAATTTGTCCCGTATGATAGGCATCATGCAGGATGAGGCTCATGACTTCTTCTCCGGGAGCATGCCCCGAGCCTCCCCAATCGTACGCGCCTTCCCCAAGCGCCTCGATAATTTCACGCAGATCGGCATGGGTTTTTTTGAGGCGGGAAACCGCCAGCCCCCAAGCATCTTCACCGCTTTCCGACACCGTAAACGTAGCGTCGTTGCTCTCCAAATTCGGCAGCTTGGGCAGACCCTTCAGCTTCCGCAGCAGCCGGTCCTTATAATAAGTGAGATGATTGACCGTCTCCCAAATCGAGTTGGCGGCTTCTCCCTGCGGCTTCCATAGCGCCTACTCGCTGTCAACGCCATCCAGCGCATCCTTCAGCGGCGGGGCCCAGTCCTCCTGATCCATCGCATAATCCCAGTTTTGGAGCAGAACCTCGCTAATTTTGTTTTGCATGCAAAGCGCACAATTGCATGAGCTCAAGAAGCTGCGCAGTTGTCTTTTTGATGCGGTCCGGGAAATTGTGGATGGGAAAGAGCCTGCTCTGCTGCCGGAGCGCTTGAACCCCTACATGGCTGCTGGACCTGTGGTGCGGCAGGCGGCAAAGGACGAAGATGGAAGGATTAAAGTGGTGCTGCTGCCGCTGCGGGCCGATTGGGAACAGGTGATGGCGGAAATCGCCGCCTCTTTTGCCTCTGCCTTGGCGGAAAAAGAAGAGTCGAGATTTCGCATTTGCGACAATCCCGACTGTCTTTGGGTCTACTATGATGATACACGCAACCGTTCCAAGCGCTACTGCGACGATAAAGCCTGCGGCAACCTGATGAAGGTTCGAAGGTTCAGGGCCCGGAAGAAAGCGGAGCAGTAAGAAAAGGCCTAGTGAACTCTCCCCCACTTAGCTTACGCATGAAGTGGGGGCCTCTGTTGGCATCGATACAGGGTTGCACACGCTTGCGAGCTTCATGATTGAAGGCTCACTAAATCTATTCAAAAACATGGCGAATCCATCTAACGGAACCGTCAATTTATACAGCCCGCAAAAAAACGGCCTGGATCTCCAGGCCGTTGTTATTTTTTATAGAGCCATTTCCCTCATTCTGATTCTATTTAAACGATAGAGCGTTCAGCTCTTACTTCGACTTGCTTCGCTTCGAGCGGCTTCTTCCACAAGCCGAACACCAGAGCGGAGACAACCGAACCGATGGCTACCGACAGCAGGAACAGCAGGGCGTGGTTCGCGAGTGCGGCTACGAAGATGCCGCCATGCGGAGCCGGGATATTAATTTGCCACCACTGAGTCAATCCTCCGGCAATAGCCGATCCCAAGATACAGGAAGTCAGAACGCGCATTGGGTCGGCGGCCGCAAACGGGATCGCGCCCTCGGTAATGAAGGACAGGCCGAGCACATAGTTCGTCAAGCCGGACTTGCGCTCATCTTCCGTGAATTTCTTCTTGAAGAACGTGGTTGCCAATGCGATCGCAAGCGGAGGAACCATACCGCCGGCCATAACAGCCGCCATCATCAGACCGTTCGTATTGCCGCTGGATGTGAAGACGCCAATGGCAAACGTGTAAGCCGCTTTATTGAAGGGACCGCCCATGTCAATTGCCATCATTCCGCCGAGAATCAGCCCAAGCAGAACGGCGTTGCCGGTTCCGAGGTTGTTCAGACCGCTGATAAGACCTTCATTGATCCAGCTAAAGACCGGATCGAACAGGTAGAACATAATGGCGCCGGTAACGAGAAGACCGAATACCGGGTACAGCAGAATCGGCTTGAGACCGTCGAGCGTCTTAGGCAGGCCGGCGAACACTTTGCGCAGGCCGATAACGATATAACCGGCCAGGAAACCGGCTGCAAGACCACCAAGGAAACCGGCATTGGAACTTGCGGCCATAAAGCCGCCGACCATACCTGGCATCAGCGCCGGGCGGTCACCGATGCTCATTGCGATGAAGCCGGCCAGGATCGGAATCAGGAAGTGGAACGCTCCGTCACCGCCACCGATGGTCTGCAGAAGCTTGACAATCGGATTATCTACGCTTGCAACTTGCTCAAACAAGAAGGAGATGGCGAGCAAAATACCGCCGCCGACGACAAACGGCAGCATGTGGGAGATACCGTTCATCAAATCTTTATAAATCTTGCTGCCGACGCTGGTCTTGCCCGCGGATGGCGCATCCGAAGCGGCCTTGCCTTCGTTGCGGTAGATCGGGGCGTCGCCCGCAGCCGCTTTGCGGATCAGCTCTTCCGGCTTGCGGATACCGTCGCTTACCGGTCTTTGCAGCAGTGGCTTGCCGTCAAAGCGGGCCATTTCCACCTGTTTGTCGGCGGCTACGATAACGCCGCTTGCCCGCCGGATTTCGTCGGGAGTGAGCACATTCTTGGCACCCTCGGAACCGTTGGTTTCCACGCGGATATTGATTCCGAGTTCTTTGGCCTTCTTCTTAAGAGCGTCTTCGGCCATGAACGTATGGGCAATGCCTGTAGGACACGCGGTAACTGCGACTACAAACGCATCCAAGTTGTTCGGGTTGCCTACGATCATTCCGGCCGCCGACGGTTGTTCGGCTTGCGCCTTTTTGGCCTCTTCCGCTTGTTTGGCCGCTTCCTGCTGCGCCTGTTTGGCGTCGAAGAGCGCCGTCACTTCATCCGGCGTCCGGGTATTCTTCAGCTCGTCGATGAATTCGGCATCGATCAGCAGCCGGGAAAGAGCGGCAAGCGTACGCAGGTGCGTGTTGCCCGCACCTTCAGGAGCGGCGATCATAAAGAACAGATACGCAGGCTCTCCGTCCAGAGTATCGTAGTCCACGCCTGTGGCGCTTTTGGCAAATACGACAGTCGGTTCATTGACCGCTTTGGTCTTCGCGTGTGGCATGGCAATCCCGCCGCCGATACCGGTGCTGGACTCTCCTTCGCGCTTCAAAATCATTTCCTTAAATAACACTTGATCGTTAATGCGGCCGCTTTCGGCAAGGCTGGCAATCAGTTCATCGATCGCAGCTTCCTTGGTTGTAGCTTTCAGGTCCATGATCATGGTCTGTTTAATCATCAGATCCGTAATTTTCATATAGGTTCAACTCCCCGTAAATTCATAAATGTGCATATCGCACGTCTTGTCATTTTGACGATCCTGCATATCAAAGGGTTATGATTTCAACCTGCGGACGAAGCCGCTCGATCTCCTCCTTTGTTGCCAGGTCATCGGAAAATGCGGTAGCGCTTCCCGACGCGACTCCCGTGCGGAAAGCCTCAATCGGATTCCCTGTAAGGAACAGCGTGCCGACAAATCCGGCTATCATCGAATCGCCCGCGCCTACGGAATTCTTAACCGTCCCGGACGGCACAGTAGCGCGGTACACCTCATTTTCGGTAATAAGCAAAGCTCCCTCGCCTGCCATGGAAATCAGCACATTCTTTGCGCCCTCTTCCAGGAGCTTACGGCCGTAAGTGACGATCTCTTCCACAGAGTGAATCGTAACTCCGTACAGTTCGGCGAGTTCATGATGATTCGGTTTGACCAGCAGCGGTTTGTGAACCAGCGCGTCCATCAGCGCCTTGCCGGTGGTGTCGATGACGAATTCCGCTCCGGACTGCCCGCATGCCTGGATCAGCTTCTGATAGAAATCTCCTCCCAGGGAAGGAGGCGCGCTTCCGGACAAAATGACAATGTCGTTCTCCTGCAAATGGGACAGTTTATCCAGCAGCTGCTGTGCTTCCTCTTCACGAATGACCGGCCCCAGTCCGTTAATCTCCGTCTCGTCTCCATGTTTGAGCTTGATGTTAATACGTGTATCATCCGCCACAAATACGAAATCACTTTGGATCGAGTCTTCGCGCAATTTGTCCGCAATATAGTGGCCGGTAAATCCTCCAAGAAAGCCCAGAGCCGTATTCCCTACCCCAAGCTGGTCAAGCACACGGGATACATTAATTCCTTTGCCGCCGGGAAGCTTCAAATCGCGCTTCATCCGGTTCAAGTCGCCAAGCTTCAGGTCTTCAACCTCCACGATGTAATCGATGGAAGGGTTAAGCGTCACAGTATAGATCATCATTCATCCCTCAATTATTTTGGTTTTATTTGCAATGGATTGGCGAAGCCGCTCCGGAACTGCCTCCGTTATCACGGTAGCCTCGTACAAATCGAACAGTTTGGCAAAAGCAACTTCGCCGAATTTACTGGAGTCCGCAAGCACGTAAGTTTTGCCGGATAACTGATGGGCCCGTCTTTTAATCAGCGCTTCCTCAGGGTCAGGTGTCGTATACCCCCACTCCGCATCTACGCCATTTGTACCTAAAAAGCATTTATCGAAACGAAAATTATCCATGTTTTGAAATGCGATGCTTCCGATAACGGCTTTGGTATGGCTCTTCATCATGCCGCCGAGCAGATAGCTCGGAATGCGCTTACTTACAAGCGCTTCAACATGCGACAAGCCGTTTGTCACGACGGTTATGCCCTTGGCTTTAATATGGGGAATCATGGCTAACGTAGTTGTTCCCGCATCCAGATAAATACATTCACCATCAAGCAGTTGGCTGGCGGCCAAACGGGCGATGATGTTTTTGGGCTGAATGTTTTTGAATGTTTTTTCATCCATGCCGGGTTCCTGGCTTTTGTGAGGCAGTAAAGATGCTCCGCCATGTACCCTCTTCAGCAAATTACGGCTCTCAAGATCGATTAAATCCCGCCGTACCGTCGATTCCGAAGCTTCGAGCAAATCCATAAGCTCCTGTATCTTGACGACGCCCTTCTCTTGTAAGCGCTGTATTATTAATCCGCAGCGTTCTTCCGTAAGCATTTTCATTCCTCCAACTGACCATATAGTAACATATTCACATCAAAAAACAATCATTATTATTCATATTCCCTCAAAAACCTTCATTTTTTTTATACAAATATTGCAATATTGTGAACGCTTACTTTTTGTGAAGGGTTCGTCATCCAACACGGGATTAAGTCTGATAGAAGTAACATGCGGCTTTGTGTCTGAAAAATCCGGAAGTGCCGGATACTGTCGAAATTCAGAGAAACACAGTTTAAAAAAGTACATATTCAAAGGTTTGGTTTATTAACCAGACCCTACTAATTCGCTGTGAATATAAATATAGAGAATAGGAAATGCAGCGTTGCCTTATTTTATAAGGTAGAAGGAGGTGAGGGGGAGACATGACATTCGACATTGGATTTACTAGTTTTGTTTTCATTATGGCTATGCTAGCTATTTTCTGGAGACCTGGAGGTATAAATGAAGCTTGGCCAGCATCAATTGGGGCCGGACTAATATTACTTGCAGGAATAGTATCTGGTAATGACGTTGCGGACATCATTCAGAAAATAGGAGGGGCGTCTATTACCATTATGGCGACGATTGTCATGGCGGTCATATTGGAAAGTTTCGGATTTTTCAATTGGGCCGCTGTACGGCTAGCCACTATGTCAAAAGGTTCCGGCTATCGCTTATACTGGTACATTCAAATACTATGCTTTTTAATGACCTTTTTATTTAATAATGACGGAAGCATCCTGATTACGACCCCCATATTAATATTATTGCTAAGAAACCTGCGGCTAAAACCACATGAAATGATTCCTTATCTATTAAGCGGAGCTTTGATCGCAACAGCTTCCAGCGCTCCTATCGGGGTAAGTAATATAGTTAATTTAATCGCATTGAAAATAGTTAATATGAGCCTATTTATGTATACAGCAATGATGTTTATACCTGCAACTATGGGATTATTGTTTATGTCATGTCTAATGTTTCTAGTAGTAAAAAAGAAATTGCCAGAGAAATTGCCAGCTGCAGCCTATGATTTAGAGGAGCAATTCTTCACTACAAATTTCCATCCATTAAAGGGAAGAATTTCTGTGGAAACCAAGAAAAAACGAACCCTTTTTATGTTGAAAATATTACTGTTTGTTTTTGCAATGCGTTGTCTCCTCTTTGTTGCATCTTTCTTCTCCATTCCGGTTGAATGGGTTGCCGTAATGGGTTCGACCTGTTTACTTTTATGGAGATGGTACCAATTGGGAACGAATCCCGTCGATATCCTAAAGAAAATACCGTGGCACATTCTGGTCTTCGCCTTCTCAATGTACGTTATTATTTATGGGCTTCATAATACCGGACTGACAACAATACTGGTGAGAATAGTTACTCCCATTGTAACTCAAGGATTAATGCAGGCAAGCTTGATTATGGGCGGATTAGTTTCCATTTTGTCTAACATTTTTAATAACCATCCTGCTCTGATGATCGGAACCATTACCTTAACAGAAATGAAGCTTGATCCCGTCACACTAAAAACAATCTATCTTTCAAATATTATAGGCAGCGATATGGGTTCCTTGCTACTTCCTATTGGAACACTTGCCTCTCTTATTTGGATGCATATCCTTAGACAAAAGAAGATTAAAATTAAATGGAAGGATTATTTACATGTCACGTTGATCGTTGTCCCATTAACAACTATTGTAACCTTGTTTCTATTATACTATTGGGTTCAATTGATATTTTCTTAAATACTGGAGCGAAGAAGATGCGTTCATGCCCAAATGCGGCATCCGAACGAACTGAAGAGCTTTAACCGCTCATACAGCAGCATGAACGGTTGAAGCTTGTTTTCTTGGCACAGTTTATTTTGTTGGGTAGTTTACTGTCTGAATATGGTCTATCAGTGCAAATATACTTTCACCATTTGGAGCTACAAGCTCAAACATAGGAGCCTGAACTTTTTTTAGTAATCCGACCTTCTGAGGATCGTTAACCATATCCATCGCAATGAAATTACCTTCCATTTTTTTAAGCTGCTGAATGAAGTTAGATTCTGTCGATACAGCAGAAAGATTGGACAAGAGCTTATCTTTCTTCAAAGAGTAAGGGATAACTTCGGGAGGATAGGGGATCAAATATTTAAGATGTTTCATATGAACGAGTACGGTATCAAAAACAGGAGAATAGAAGAGGATATAATCGTCCAGTATGTTCTGAATATAACCGTGAAGCACATGGACTCCAGTAATATAAATTTCCGTGAAAATACCCTTGCTATTTTCCAAAAGCGGCCGAAGCGAGATGATTGTTTCTTGACTTGAAGGCAGGGATTGGGGAATATCGTCCGGTTCGACGACAGCTTCTGTATTATGCGTTAAAAATCTAATGTGGGCAGCCGGGATATATAAGTATTTGTTTCCATTTTTAATGATAACAACATCCGGGCCAAAATCTCTCAAAGTTCCTTCTAAAGGCTGGAGTACTCCCGAAACCATTACAATAACTTGTTTGCCTAATAGATCACTCAGCAAGTTCATATGGCATCTCTCCTTATTTAAGATGAGGTTAATGTAACTATATGTACTTAATTAGGTAAAAGTTTTGGTTGTTTTAACTACTTATTGAAATAATAGTCGAACAACTAGTCGCAACTTCATAGAAACGAATACTATGTATCATCACATTGGAAGGGAGTCGAAAAGAATGAAACATGTAGATTTGCATATCGAACAAGGCGTCGGTGTTGGGCAAGGGTACTTTATTGAGGAAGTTCCCCCTGGAATCAATGCACTGGTGCAGTTGAAAAACGAAAGCAAAGAGGCGGTGCTGCAGCTTATTATTACTCGGTACAATGCACCTTCCCTTACATTTGATGTTGCGCCGCATACTGATTTTGCAGTGGAAACCGGGAATATTCAAACAGTTGGGATTTTCGTTCCGAACAACGGAGATCAACGGGGTAAAGGCCGGTTAATTATCATTCCTAATTTCGCAAATATCAATCTTGTATAACCCATAGGAAAAGAGAGTCGTGACAAAAATACTAATTACACAAAAATATCGCATTACACAAAAATAAAAATATCGCACCCACCTGATAATTATTAGGAGAAATGCGATATTTTTATATTTTCAGACAGATCGCTTCGGGAAACAAATGGGCTAAAGGTTCCCGGAGCGGCAGAATTCCCAGCCTCTTATATTTCAGACAACTTCTTCAGATGCTTCTCGGATATTTCAATCACCTTGTCCACGCGCCGCTTGTACTTCTCAACGCCGCCCAGATGGTCGGTCGTCATCCACACCTTTACGGTTTCGAGAGCAATCGCCGAGCCGATGATTTTCCCGCCGATGCACAGCACATTGGTATTGGAATGGGACCGCGCCAATTCCGCGCAGAACGGGTCCTGGCATACCGCCGCATACACGCCGTAAATTTTATTGGCAATCATCGCGCTTCCATAGCCTACCCCGTCAACGAAAATTCCGCGGTCCGCTCTCCCCTCAGCCACCGCCAAAGACGCAGGATAGATATAATCGGGCAAATCGCAAGCTTCCTCATTGTTCGTTCCGAAATCGAGAACCTCATGCCCTTGACTGGTCAGATAAGCCTTTACTTCTTCTTTTAAGGACAAACCTGCATGATCGCATGCAACCGCAATCTTCATTTATGAAACGCCCCCAATTCATTGATTTTCAACGATTCTATCTTATCGCTTCGTTGCAAAGATTTCCAGTTGGTTTTCTTTCCGTGTCCCTCCCCTCCCTCCCGGATTCATCTTGAATTGACGGGGTATTAAGTAAAGGTGGTCAATTGCATTAACGCGGAACGCATACCAGAAGGAGGAATTCAAATGGCAGATCAGCGTGTACAGGACAAAATCGCGGCGGTTACGGGAGGCGGGTCCGGGATCGGCAAGGCAAGCGCGATACGGCTGGCCCAGCACGGCGCCAAGGTCTACTTATTGGACCGAACTCCGGAAGAAGCGGAAGAGACCGTGAACGAAATCGAATCCACCGGGGGATCGGCCGAAGTGATCGAATGCGACGTTTCGAAGCCCGAACTGGTGAAGCAGGCATTTGCGCAAATCGCGGAAAAAGAAGGGCAAGTCGATATCGTCTACGCCAACGCGGGCATCAACGGCACGCAGGCGCCGATCGAGAAGATGGAAATCGAAGATTGGGATCGGACGATCGACATCAATCTGCGCGGCACGTTCGCCACGGTCAAATACGCCATCCCCCATATGAAGGAAAACGGCGGCAGCATCATTATTACCAGCTCCATCAACGGCAATCGCGTATTTTCCAATATCGGGGCCTCCGCGTATTCTTCGTCCAAGGCGGGACAGGTCGCTTTTATGAAAATGGCGGCGCTGGAGCTTGCCCGTTACGGCATCCGCGTGAATGCGGTCTGCCCGGGAGCGATCGAAACGAAGATCAACGATAACACTTACCCTTCGGAAGAGCTGAAGCAGGTTCAAATTCCGATGGAGTTTCCAGAAGGCGATCAGCCGCTGGAAAAAGGGCCCGGCAAACCGGAGCAGGTCGCCAATCTGGTGCTGTTCCTCGCTTCCGACGAATCGTTCCATGTGACCGGAACCGAAATTTTCGTCGACGGCGCAGAATCGCTGCTGCGCGGATAATTCGGCCGGTCACACCGGTTGCGCACAGCCGAGCACTCGGCGGGGACTGCAGCCAGCAGTGTTGCGGCGGATAACACCGTCAGTCACACCGGATGCGCAGGTTAGTTCTGTCAGCCCTGTGCGGTCCGTTCAGGCCCTCGGCATTCCGCGATTTACGGCGGGACGCCGGGGGCTTTTTTGGGACAAACCTTCTTCTGCCTGCAACTTTTTGAAGCAATCGGGCATCTAGAAGGTTAAGAGGTGATAATTATGAACAGACAGACATTTATGCACAGCGCCAAAAAAATGACCATAGCATGCGGCATTTTGGCCGCCTCGGTATCCTTCGGAGCGTCGGCGTTCGCTTTTTCCGACCTTAAAGGAGATCCGGCGGAGACCAAAATCAACGCACTGCATGAAGCCGGGGTGATCAATGGAGTGACCAGTCAACTTTTTGCTCCCAAGTCCAAAATGACATACGGCCAAGCCATCCAGCTTCTAGTCCACGGGCTTGCGCTTGAACAAAATCCGGCGGCAGGCAGTCCTTCCAAGGCAAGCGATTATTTTGCCAAGATCGACGACAAGTCCTGGTATGCCTCATCTTTTCTGATAGCGGTTCAGAACGGCCTCTCGCTGGATAAGGCCACTGACCCGAACACCGCTGTTACCCGCGCCAATTTCGCACAGCTTCTGGATGAAGCGCTGAAAGCCAAGGGCGATTTTCCGGTGACGAAGATGTATTTCAATATCGCCGACGGCGGCAAACTGAGCGCTGAGGTGGGCAGCAGTCTCCAGACGCTCCTTAATATGCGTATCCTTTCGCTGGAAACGGGGGGCAAGTTCCGCCCGAATGATGCCGTTACCCGCTCGGAGGCGGCCGCTTGGGTGCATGATGCAAGAGCCTACGTCCAGCGCATGCTGGGAACGGTCGATGGAGACGATTCCTCAAGTACAAGCCAGGGCGCTGACATCAAAGTGGAAAAAGCGGCAGACGGCGTGAACAAAGTATCGGTTACAGTCGGCAATCTGCCAAATCCGGGCTACGGCCTGACGATTGCGAGAATCGACTTTGGCGATGGGAAAAAGGCCGTCATTTACTATGAAATCACCAAGCCGGGGCCGGGCATGTATCCGCAGGTTATATCCAAAGCGACAGCTGTCGCTTATCTGCCGGAAGGCTATACGGCAAGCGCGAAGCCGCTCCCCGGTTCGTATACGCCGCCAGAGCCGGACTCTCCCCAGTACTGAGGGTCCGCGCCAAGTTCGCGGGAAGCAGCCGCGGCCCCTCTTCCGGGACGGGACTATCCCGGCAGAAAACTAAGAAGAAACACCTGACGGCGTCTTTTTAAGACGCAGGTACGTTTCTCGTAAAAATATAAGACCAAACGATAGGCGTGAAGCTTATAAAGTCTTATATTTCAAAAAAACCTCCAGACCGCTTCCCGGTCCGAACCTGCTTTCAGGTTCGACCGGGAGCGTTTGGAGGTTTTTTATTCGCCGCGCGGCGGGCGCATGGTCAGGCTGACCCGGCCTTTCTTCAGATCAACGCTGAGCACCCAGACGGTCACATTGTCGCCGACGGACACAACGTCCATCGGATGCTTGACGAAGCTTGAGCTGAGCTGGGAGATATGCACCAGCCCGTCGTTCTTGATGCCGATGTCGACGAAGGCGCCGAAGTCGATGACGTTGCGCACCGTGCCCTGCAGTTCCATGCCAGGCGCCAAATCCTCAATCTTCAGCACATCGGTGCGGAAGATCGGCGGCGGCAGCTCCTCGCGGGGATCTCGCCCGGGACGCTGAAGACTTTCGAGGATGTCGCGCAGCGTGGGCACGCCGACGTCCAGCCGGGCTCCCAACTCCTCTGGGTTCTGAGCCGCGAGCACCGGCGTCAGCTCTTTGCTGCCGATTTGCGACAGCGTAAGTCCCAGCTCCTGAAACAGGCGGCTGACCACGGCATACGACTCGGGGTGAATCGGCGTGCGGTCGAGCGTATTCTCGCCTTCGGGAATACGCAGGAAGCCGATGCACTGCTCGTAGGATTTTGCGCCGAGACGCGGCACCTTTTGCAGCTGTTTGCGGTTCTTGAAACTGCCGTTCTCTTCGCGGTATTTGACGATATTCTTGGCGATGGTCGAGTTGATGCCTGCAACGTAGGAGAGCAGCGACGGTGAAGCGGTATTCACGTCGACACCGACATGGTTAACCGCCGATTCCACCACCGCCTTAAGGCTCTCGTCCAGATGCTTCTGCGACACATCATGCTGGTACTGCCCGACACCGATCGCCTTCGGCTCGATCTTGACCAGCTCCGCGAGCGGGTCCTGCACGCGGCGGGCAATGGATGCGGCGCTGCGCTCAGCCACATCCAGATCCGGGAACTCCTCCTGCGCCAGCTTGGAGGCGGAGTACACGCTGGCCCCGGCCTCATTGACGATGAGGTAGGCCAGCCCCGAGTCGCCGATGTCGGCAATGACCTCGGCGGTGAACTGCTCCGTCTCCCGCGAGCCGGTGCCGTTGCCGATAACGATGAGCTGAATGCCGTACCTCGCGATCAGCTCCTTGAACTTCTCCGCCGCCTCGCGCTTCTTGTTATGCGGCGGCGTCGGGTAGGTTACCGCCACTTCCAGCAGCTTGCCGGTCTCATCGACGACCGCCAGCTTGCAGCCGGTGCGGTAGGCTGGGTCGACGCCGAGCACGCGGCGTCCCTTGACCGGCGGCTGGAGCAGCAGGCTCCGCAGGTTGCCGGAGAAGATCGAAATGGCCTGATTCTCGCCTTTCTCGGTCATCTCCCCGCGCACTTCGCGCTCTACCGAGGGAGCGATCAGCCGCTTATAGGCATCCTCGGCCACGGCTTCCAGCAGGTCCTTGACCGGTGACGGGCCCTTGACGAGCTTGCGCGTGATATGCGCATGAATACGCGCAGCATCCACCTCGATGCCCACCTTCAGCACGTTCTCCCGTTCCCCGCGGTTAATGGCGAGAATGCGATGCGGCGGCATTTTGTGAACCGGCTCGCGGTAGCTGTAATAATTCTCGTATACGGATTCCTGCTCCTTGTCTTTCGCATCGGAGACGAGAATGCCCTGCGAGGCCGTAAACTGGCGCACCCAGGAACGGACCGCCGCGTCGTCGGCTATCGCTTCGGCAATAATGTCCTGCGCGCCCTGAAGGGCCTGTTCGGCCGACTCCACGCCTTTGGCGGCGTCGATATATTTGCCCGCCTCCGCTTCCGGGTTTCCGCCGCGCCGCTGCTCCATGATCCAGTCGGCCAGCGGCTCAAGCCCCTTCTCCTTCGCAACGCTCGCCCGGGTCTTGCGCTTCTGGCGGTACGGCCGGTACAAGTCTTCCACTTCCTGAAGCTTGACCGCTTTCGTTACTTGCTCCCGCAGCTCCTCCGTCAGCTTGCCCTGCTCCTCGATGATGCGGATGACTTCGCGTTTGCGTTCGCCGAGAGAGCGTAAATAGCCGAGCCGTTCCTCGATATCCCGAAGCGCGTTCTCGTCCAGCTCTCCGGTCATCTCCTTGCGGTACCGGGCGATGAACGGAATCGTATTGCCCTCGTCCAGCAGTCCCGCCGTTGTCCCTACCTGCTTCTCCGACAGGCCGAGCTCCTTGGCAATCTGGCCGATCATCATTTGCCGCTCCCGGCGCGCCGTTTCCTCCGAAACGGTATTCATATCCTGTTCGATCAATGAGCTTCCTCCTCAAATCTTAAATCCGTTAAATCAAATAGTATCATATTTGCCCGAATTCGTTCCAGCCGGTCTCCCCTTGGGTAAGCCGGGAGCTTGAATATGTCTAACCAGCTCCAAACGGCCGGGCAGACCGCCAAAAAGGCTCACCGCAAACCACGGTGAGCCTTTCTAACATTTTCTATGAAATGGCTATGCCTATTCAGCTTAAAAATCAATCAGACCCAAGCTGATCTGCAGCGAGTCATCCACCTTTTTCATCGTTTCGTCATCCAGGTGGGTGATCTTATCCGTTAAGCGCTGCTTGTCGATCGTCCGAACCTGCTCCAGCAAAATGACGGAATCCCGGTCAAAGCCATGGGACGCCGCTTCAATCTCTACATGGGTAGGCAGCTTGGCCTTTTGAATTTGTGCGGTAATTGCCGCGACAATTACCGTAGGACTGAAGCGATTGCCAATATCGTTCTGAATGACAAGAACGGGCCTTACTCCGCCCTGCTCCGAACCCACTACTGGCGAAAGGTCGGCAAAAAAAACGTCGCCGCGTTTTACGATCAATATTTACACCCCGCTTACTAAGCGGCCTAGAGTGCTGTCTGCATCTTCCTCGGCTAAGAACGCTTCGCATGCCATGGTCAAGTTGATCTTGGCCATTTCCATGTATCCACGCTGCATGGACTCCCGTATGGAACGCTTCCTCCGTTCGCTGAGATACAGCTTCATGGCCTGCCGGATCAATTCACTGCGGTTGGAATTCTCCATCTGGACAATTCCGTCCACCTCCTGCAAGAGATGATCGGGCAAGCTGATCATGATTCTTTTGGTGTTTTGCAAATTGGCCAACTTCTCTTCCACCCCCACAAACCTTCTGCCCTTGTATTCCAGTGTAGCATTATGCAAGGAATTTTATACAAGGAATATATGCCGTCAGTATATCAAGTATGCTGCATCCAATTATAAACCAGAAACGGCAGTTCGTATAGACCATAAGTCATATCATTGTCCACGAATTCATATTCCTTGATATTTCCTGCTTAACCTACAGGATTGGGGCTTCCGGTTTGCAGTAAGGCATTTACCAGGCGGGGAGCCGAGCCTTCGCGAATGTAGACGCGCGGCACCCGATGGGCCAGCATGCAGGTCACCTCGTAGTGTATCGTTCCAAGTTGGAGAGCCAGCTCGTCTGCCGTAATGGAGACGCCAGCCTGGCGGCCGATGAGTACAACCTCTTCGCCGGCTTTGATTTGTTCCGCCTCATTGGCGAAAGATTTGAGCGATACCATACACTGGTCCATGCAGATGGTTCCGACGACAGGAACGCGGCGGCCGCGTATTAACACCTCTGCCTTACCGCTCAGCATGCGGGAATATCCGTCTGCGTACCCTATGGGCAGCGTGGCGATATATTCGTCGCTTTCGGCGCGGTAGCGGGTGCCGTAGCTGATGCCCCAGCTCTCCGGCAGGCTTTTTACATAGACAACCTTCGTCTTCAGCGTCATGACCGGTTGCAGCTTGACCTGCTGCCGGTTAACCTCGGTCGACGGGTAGAATCCGTATATGCTGACGCCCACACGAACCATGTTCGGAGATAAATGCGGGGTATCAATGGCCGTAGCGCTATTGCCCGTATGTATGATCGGGATATGGATCTGTCTTTCCCGAAGCGCTTCCGTCACGCTCATGAACCGTCGGTACTGCTCCAGTGTATAGCTTTTGTCTGCTTCATCCGCTTTGGCAAAATGGGTAAACATCCCCTCCAATTCCAACTGCCGGACGCGCTGCGCCTCTTCAATGAACGGCGGCGCTTCGACCGGAAGAAGTCCGAGTCGGCCCATGCCGCTGTCGATCTTGATGTGCGCCTTCAGCTTCCGGCTGTCCTTCAAAGGAAGCTTCGATACCGCCTCCAGCACTTCCGGGGTAAAAAGCGTCACGGTTACGTCGTTCTCCCAGGCGGCGGCAATGGCTTCCGGGGGCGTATAGCCGAGCACCAGAATCGGCAGGAGTATTCCCGCCTGACGCAGCTCAATCGCCTCGTCCAGAAAAGCCACACTGACATAATCCGCGCCCAGACGTTCCAGTTCCCGCGTCACTTCCACTGCCCCATGACCGTAAGCATTTCCTTTGACGCATGCCATAAACTTCACTCCCGCCGGCAAATGCCGCCGGAAGCTCTCGTAATTGGCACGTAAAGCGTCCAAATCAATCTCGGCTACGGTCGGTCGATAGCTTTCTTGCACTTCCAGTCACCTTCTCGTTTGTGATAAGCAGTCTGTCATGGATTGCATTGATCTCTTTCTTATTCGTAATGGTAATGCTAACGGAAGGGACTGTCAATGTAAGCAAGGGTTTGACGTTCACCGAATGAAAGCAAAACGGATACTACATTGTAGAGGAAATCATCCCACAATAAGCAGTATCCGCCTACAACTAATTATTTACCCGCTTGATCCTGCATAGACGCGGCGATTTCCATCATTTCACTAAGAGGAAGGTTCGCGCTTGTAATCCGGTACTGCAGTCCGTCGCTCATCCAGGTCAGAGTCTGCTGCTCATCCCCGGTCAAAAGGCCGAGTGTAAAGCCAAGATCAACGCCCGTTCCCGGCGCGAGCGACACGGCTTGATCCAGCGGACGCGATTCCATGATGGTGTACTGGTATATTCCGTCGTACCGCAGAAGCACGGCATGGTCGTCGCTGTCCTCGACTTTATTGGAATCCTTGAACTTCACACCCTCCGGAGTGTAGCCCGGCTCGATGATGCCGAAGTCGCCAAGCTGCGCGCTCGCCTGGGCCTGCGCTCCCTCTTGGGTTTCTGCTGCCGGCAGCGGATTGCCGTTCTCATCGACCTGGGCCACCGTATTTTCCGAAGCGCCCTGGGAAGCCATATTCTTTTGCATATCAAAAGAATCGGCGGCAAACTCGGGATTGAAGGTGAACTTGTCGAACTTCACATCTACCACGACCTTGGCTTCGGAGTCCGAAACCTGTACCTCTTTGGGCTCATATGTCTTTTTGTTCAACCAAATCTTCTGGCGCACCAAGGCGCTGCTCTGATAATTGGCCGCAACGTCGAATATGTAGCTGTCCTTGTCAGCCACAAACTGGCGGTTGTCGTCGGCGACGATGCCTTTAACCAGCGTCTGGTACAGGTAGACCTGCCCCTGATTGTCCGGCCAATCGCTCTGGAACCGGAAGCTCTTGCCGAGGCTCGGCGTCAGCACGAACACGCCTTCATCGTTTCGAAGCACGATCTGCGTAATGTTCTTCTGCACGTTGGCCAGGCTGATCCGGTAGTACGACGGATTTTTATACCATACCTCAACCTTGTACTCCTGAGGCTGCTCTCCGGTATACAGGGTCATCGTGCCCGCCCCCTGATAAGCTCCCGTCTTGCTCTCCAGCTTGTCGGCCACGTCGTTCAAATCCTTGACTACGGAAGCGGAGTCCTTCTTTCCGCACCCCGTCATTATCAGGGTAACGCTCATAATGACCGCGAGTACCCATGCAATCCGGCGCATGACATCATCCCCTTAACCTGTTTTGAATGCATTGACTAGTACATGTCTATGAGGGACTTGACCGCAATATGCAGACGGGCGTGACAAGCGTGGGGCTTGGTTCTAAAAGCATTTATTTCTCAGATACTGTTCCTCGTCCATGGTCAATCAGCGCGCCTGCCGACTCCTTTTTTTCAGTAAAAAAGTACAGCAGGGCCAGAACCGGCATAATGAAGCCTAACAGGGCCGCCGCGGTCCAGCCGCCGTAAGCATAGGACCAGCCTCCCAAGAAAGAACCGAGAGCCCCTCCGACAAAGAATACAGCCATAAACAGGCCATTCAGACGCCCTCTCGACTCGCTGCCTAAGGAATAGATCGCACGCTGCCCCAGCACGAGATTTCCGGAAACTCCCATGTCCAGCGTGATTGCTGCAATGACCAGCATCGCCAGAGACGCGGCGGAATTGCCACGGACCAGATACGCCAATAAAAGAGATGCAGCGGCAATCGTAATCGCCAGACCGGTCAGCATGTGGGTCCAGCCCCGATCAGCCAGTCTTCCGGCGATTGGCGCAGCCACAGCTCCAGCAACACCGGCCAGGGCAAATAAGGCAATTCCTTGCTGCGACAAATGAAAATATCCGGATAACCGCAGCGGGATAACGGTCCAAAAAAGGCTGAAAGAGCCAAATAAACAAGCTTGATAAAAGGCTCTGCGGCGCAAAACAGGCGTTCCTCTCCATAGAGCACCCAATGAGCCGATCAATTCCATATACTTCAGGGTTGGCGATGGCTTGCGTTCAGGAAGTGCGCGAGACAGAAGAAGGGTCAATAAAGCTATGATTACCGCTGACAGCCCAAATACAATTTTCCATCCAAAGAGGTCGGCCAGAAAGCTTGCAGCCGGACGAGCAAACATAATGCCAAGCAGCAGACCGCTCATTACATTGCCTACGACGCGGCCCCGCTGCTCTTCCGATGCCAGATAAGCGGCATAAGGAACGAGGATTTGCGCCGTCACTGATCCAAGTCCGATAAACAGAGATGCGGCTAGAAAAATCGCTGCATTCGTCGCCAGCGCCGCTGCAATCAGACCACAAACGACGACAATCAACGAGGCTACCGCCAAACGCCGATTTTCGATAAGATCACTAAGCGGAACGATGAACAGCAATCCCAATACATAACCGATTTGCGTCAGCGTCACAATTAATCCCGCCGCGCCCGGTGACAAACCCGTAGCTTCGCTGATGGGTCCCACCAATGGTTGAGCATAATAAAGATTGGCAACGATAAGGCCACAGGAGATGGCCAGCAGAAGTGTAATCCAGTTCGGCACACGTTTGACTTCCGACTTTGAATGATTCATTCTAATTCCTCCTTATTGGTTAGACAGTTTCTTAATCCGTATCTATATAATATACTGTACGTTCAGTTTTGTAAATAGTTTTTCCAACCCGTAAATATTTTGTATAATATACGTACAGTATATCCTGGGCAATGCTTGATGGAACTTTTAATGAGGAGGAATTCCCATGACTACAAAAAGAGGACGACCACGTAATATCGAAGCCGAGAAGGCTATTCTCAACGCCTCCTATGACTTGCTGCTTGAAACAGGCTTCGGTGCTGTAACAGTTGAAAAAATTGCGGAACGGGCCAAGGTCAGCAAAGCCACAATTTATAAGTGGTGGCCCAATAAGGCCGCTGTTGTTATGGCCGGCTTCCTATTTGCCGCTTCCGCAAGGCTGCCTATACCCGATACCGGGTCGGTATTCAGTGATATTCTCATTCATGCCACTAATTTAGCCAAGTTTCTGACAAGCAGAGAAGGCAAAGTCATTACCGAGCTAATCGGCGAGGGACAATTTGATTCGGGGCTGGCTGAAGCTTACCGGGCGGAATTTTTCCGTCCCCGCCGGCTTGAGGCAAGGCAGCTTCTGGAACGTGGGGCCCAGCGGGGTGAACTGAAAGAAAGCCTGGATATCCCATTAAGTATTGATCTCATGTATGGACCCCTATTTTATAGATTATTGGTAACCGGCGATAATCTGGAAGAGACGAATATAAGAAATTTAATAACCTATGCGTTTGAGGGGATTAAATCACGCCAAACCGAACATTAAAAAGCCCATGTGCCTGACGGATTGCAGGCTGCATGGGCGACGTTTATGGATAAGAACAAAACGCGGACGGGAGTCAGGAGGCCGGCTTCAACATAATTCCCAATTGGTTCTGGTAGGGCTCCAACTGCCGGATCAATTCTTTAAGATGCTCGGCTTCTTGGGCCGTAAACGCTCGATCGCTGCCGTCTGGCCGGGCCGCTTGAGCTTGCAGCTTTTGAATTTCGCTGATGACTTCTTTCACTTTGGCAAAATCCTGACTGCTGAGGTTTTGCTCCCCGCGGGCCAGCGCCTTTTTCCATAACGCAGCGTTCTCCGCCTGTTGCCCGGTTTCCTTCACGCCCCCCTTCGCGTCTCCCCCCGCATTCAGCTTCGCAAAATAAGGCTCCAGCTCCGCGAGCAGCTTCTTATAGGCTTCCTGATCTCCGGAGCTTAGCCGCTCGGGATGCAGCGCTCCCTTGTCATCGGCTATCTTGAGATTATAGTCGCCCAATTCTTTTAACAGGGCCATCAGCTTCGCGAACTCCTGCGGCTCAAAGCTCTGTTTGGCTGCTTGCAGCTTCTCCTCGAGATGGTCATACTGCACTTGGGTGCCGCCTTTTTGCTCCATCTGCTCTTGCGAGCCGTAAATGGAGTCCGCCAGATAATGATATCCGGCATAGGCTCCCGTAGGAACGAGCAGCACGGCGGCCAGAATGCCTGCCGCAATCCATTTTTTCATTCTTCTTCCCTCCGGTTTCATTGATTTGTGATTGAATAATCTGTCCTTCAGTTCCGGCGGAGCGGCCCAGCCTCTGGTTTCTTCCCGCAGTGCCTCCCGCAGCTCTTCCTCAAGCTTCATGCAAGTCCTCCACCTTTCCTCTAAGCAAAATCTCGCTGCTTCGCTTGCTGCGCAGCTTCTTTAAAGCGGCGTGAATTCGGGACTTTACCGTTCCGAGAGGGATGCCGAGCGCATCCGCAATTTCTTCTTGAGAATATTCATTCAAATAGTGCAAAATCACGACCTGCTTCAGCTTGTACGGCAGGCGCTCCACGCTCTCGATCAGGGGGCGGTACGATACTTTGTCTGCCACTTCCCCGGAAAAATCATGATCGGCGGCACTCCCGCTCTGCTGCGCTTTTTTAATCAGGCGGATATAATTCCACCTCTTTCTCCGGTAAGCCCGGATCTGCCGCATAGCCACCCCCATAAGCCACGGACGGAAAGGCCGGGCCGCGTCATACTGCCCAAGAGACCGGTACATCTGGATATAAATCTCCTGGACGACATCATCCGTATCGGATGACCCGCCAATGAGGAAACGGACGGTTCGGTACACCTCGGTTATCGTTCTCTCATACAGCTGGCTGTACGCTTCACGGCTGCCGGCAAGCACAAGCGCTGCGAGCTGCGAATCTTCGTTCGGATGGTTCATCCGCCATTCCCCCTTCGGTCTTACACTCTATATTGGAGAGCCCCGGCGATTTCGTTCGCTTTTTTTAGAAATTGAACTGGAAAATCTCCGGTTTCTCCTCCCCTCGGGGACGTATTCAGAGAAACAAACGGGAAAAGCTCCATCTTATTTCTGAGAAAAGGGCCTATTCCAAGGAATTGCTCCTATTAAGAGGGGGAAAATCCCTTTTATTCGCGTGGATACCCGGTTTTGGCTCTGATAAGCTCCGCTTTTTCCCGCTCAGCTCTCAAGTTAGCCCACAATCCAAGCACTTCTCCTTACAGGCGTAACGATCATTAAAATCAACGCAAAAAAGCCCCCAGCCTGCGGACTTCCCGCCTAACGCTTGAGGGCCAATCGGTATCCCAGATTTATAATAAAATTATAGAAGAGATGCGTCCTGGAGACCTTCATCCGTCTGATAAAAGAAGGCAGCGAATAGAACCTGCGGCGGAAATTCAGATAGCCCTCGAACAGCTGCTCCGAAGTCATATTTCGCGGTTTAAACACGACGTCCGTCTTGCCGTTGTACATGCTCCAGTCTTCATTCAGCAGCCGCCGCTGTTCCTTCATTCCGGCATACACGGGTGTCCGGGGGAGCGGCGTAAGCAGGCTGACGGTAACCCCGTCTATCCCCAGCTCCTCGCAGGCCTCCAGCGTATGCCCGAAGGTTGCCGGAGTATCCTCGTCAAAGCCGAACACAATGCCGGCCTGAATCATGATCTTGTGCTTGTGCAGCTTTCGGATGATATCACGGTACGAATGGACCCTGTTGATCCCTTTGTTGACGCCCCGCAGCGCTGACGGCGAAAAGGACTCCAGCCCGACAAACAGATACAGACAGCCCGCTTCCCTTGCCCGCTTCAGCAGTTCCTCGTCATTGCAATCGGCGAGGGTCACCTGCGCCGCCCATTTTTTGCCCAAGGGCTTTAGACTCTCCATCAATTCGTTGGCATGGGCCTTATCCGCGAAGAAATTATCATCCCAAAACACGAAAAACTTCGATTTCATCAGCGAGATTTCGCGGATAACTTCCGGAATCGGACGGACGCGGAAGCGGTCGTGGTAAATCTGCTTCAGATTGCAGTAAGCACAGCGGTAAGGGCAGCCCCGTGTCGCAAACACGGCACCTTTCATCAGTCCGTTTCTCTTTAAAAGATCCCATCTCGGCAGAGGGAGATTCTTCAGGTCTGGAATGCCCTCCGACCGGTATACAGCCCGTTCCTTTCCTAAATGAAAATCTTCCAAAAACTCCGGCCAGGTCTCCTCTGCTTCCCCGATCAGAATACTGTCGCAATGCCGGGAAGCCTCCTCCGGAAGCAGCGTGACATGCGGCCCGCCCATGACCACCTTAGCTCCTTGTGCCCGGAACTTCTCCGCAATTTGGTAGCAGTGGTAGGCGTTCGGCGTATTCACAGTGATGGCTACCAGATCAAAAGACTGACGGAAAGGGATTCTTTGCCGGTACTCATCCACAAGCGTGATCTGATACTTGCTCTCATCGATGAACCCCGCCAAATACGGCATCGTAATCTGGACGAAGTTGTTAAACTGCTTCCTTCTGAACCGATTGATCTTCTCGTTCTCCGGCTGAATCAGCAGAATCTTTTTCCTCATGGTTCACCTTCCATATAAATCCAATGAATGTGTTCAGTATAGCATGGAAAGACGACCCTTTCTATCCATATAAAAGAAGCCCCAGCAGGACAATCCGCACGGATATACTAGCTGATTTAGAGTAGAACTCTGTTTTCCAATATATTTTTCATACTGATATGAGACTTGGAAGGTCCGAGTTTAGCAAGAGAGTCTTGGAATTCGGCAAGCTCTTCAATCGATGCGGTTTGTACTTTAATCAGATAATTATATTCCCCGCTGATTCGATATAAATCGGTTACTTCCTTGGCCTTGCTGCAAAAATCAACGAGCTCCTGGCAACGTTCAGTTTTTAACAGGATAAAAGTAGTCGTGCCCCGATTCAGATTGCTTAAATTAAATGCTGTGGAATACCCGGAAATGATCTTTTTGTCTTCCAGCTTCAAAATCCTTTCTTTAACCGATGGCTGGGACATACTGATCTCTTTACTGATTTGAGAAATGGACAGTCGCGCATTGTGCTGAAGCAGCTGCAAAATCTTTTTATCAATATCATCGATTGGTTGGTCCATATCCGTACGCCCTCCCAGATTCAATCATGTAGATAAATTAAGCCATATCCATCGAATTAACTTATATTTCATAACTATTTTATCAATATGCTCTTATTTATCCTATATATTTAACGCATTAAAATTTCTATACTATTAACAACTTACAGATAAGGAGCGAGATTAAATGAGCGTAAAAGGTCTTTCTCATGTGGCGATCCAGGCCAAAGATTATAAAGGGACTATTGCATTTTATACTGAGGTATTAGGATTTAAGGTAGGTCATTATTGGAGTCTGCCTTCTTTTAATATCAAAGAAGCTTCTATGCTTGTTTCACCTGATCGAAGGACTTGCATTGAAATTTTTGATAATGAAGCCGTCATTCCAGCCCAGGGCAAAAAAGCCTCGTCAGACGAGGAGGTGGCTTACGGAGCGTTATTGCATTTGGCCTTCTATGTGAGTGATGTAGACGATATATATCAAAAAGCCATTGCTTACGGAGCAAAGGCCTGTGTAGAGCCGAGTCAGATGTCTCTTGGCGAACCGCCGCTTGTGGTAAAAAACGCCTTGGTTTATAGTCCCAACGGTGAAGTGATCGAGTTTATAGAGGACGTTGATTTTGACAGGTCTCCCGCCTAATGCTCACATAAAAATGACCGGACAAGTAGATGCTTGTTCGGTCATTTTGTTGATTGCTCGCCAGCTAAGTATAGACATGACAGAATTAGTATTGGCCCCACAGTCCTTCCTTATTGTTTTTATGGATTCAACTGAGGTGTCATACTCTTTTCGGGAGAAACTTGTTTCCGTTTTATTGAAGTTAATATCATTCCGGCAATCGTAAGGAGTCCCCCGACAATTTGTGAAATCACCAGCCCCTGACCCAAGATAACCGCAATTATAGCTGTAAAGACAGGCAACAAATTCATGGTTATGCCAGCTTTACCCGCTCCTAACATCTTAATGCCTTGATTCCAAAAGATAAACGAGCCGACTGCCGGGAACACACCCAAATAAATAATCCCCATAATACCGAAAGAAGTTACTTCCTTATACTGAAGTGGTTGCATGAATAAAAAAGGAATCAACAGAATAGTGCCAACAATCGCTATCATCGCTACCAATGTAATGGGCGGGATGCCCTTTGCTTTTTTTACAACCAATGAATAGGCAGTCCAGCATAACACGGCCAAAAACATGAGCGCATCGCCCTTGTTATAGTGGGTAAAAAACAATTGAAGCAGGTTTCCTTTAGTCAAAACAATCAGGACACCAATAAGTGAAGTGATTAATCCAATGAATTGAAAGGTACTTACTTTTTCTCTCAGGAATATCAACGAAAAGAGCATAATCAAGGCTGGAGTGAGAGTGTTAATTAGAGCGCCATTCGCTGCAGATGTGAACTCTAGTGAAGCATACATGAGATAGCTGTAGACGACAATTGCTAAAGCAGCTAACAAAGTGATAATCCCCCGGTTTTTTTTCCATATTTGAAACCATGAAGGTTTCTCGATGAATTGGGCAATGGGAATAAGGAGAATCAATGCAACAACCCATCTTAGAAAAGCTGTCCATACTGCAGGAAATTCAGTTGAACTGAATTTTCCGAAAATCATATTACCAGACCAAAATAGATTGGCTAATATTAGTAAAATCCAAGCCTTATATTTCACAATATTTCCCCCTTTATTCAAATTTGATTGGCTTTGCTTGATCGACTTGTCGCTTGCCATAATCAGATGATACAACAGGCTTATACATAAGTAAAATGAATATATATAATAGGTATCATACCAAAATTGTTATGATAAAAACATGATTGCAACTAATCGTTAAGATCTCCGATACGGGGAGTTTCACGAATGCAGGACAAGAGTTAAATATACTCTGCAAGCAGTAAGCCTTGCCGTCCGCGCGCTTAAGTCCGAGCTTGGGGTAACTTTTTTAACCCGCATTCGTCGTCAAGGAGCCAGGCTTACGGATGATTATAATCCAATAATAATAAAAATGACCGGACAAGTAGATGCTTATTCGGTCATTTGTTATAAGGATTATCTCACTTGCTTTCCAATTACAAGTCTGTTTGTTATTTGATTATAAGTTAATCGATATCTTTTTCCGTTGTTCAGACTAAATTTTACCGCGTTCTTTGCTGTTAAGTGAAAGAAAATATCCGGAGTCTCTACTCTGCTTTTCAAGATTTTAAATGTTTTGCATACTCCTCAGCGTATGACGGTTATCGTTTCTCTAGTACTGTAAATCCCTAAGTCATCAATAAATGGGCCACCTAAAGTAATAGTGTTTTCGTGAAGTCTATTCCGGTCAAGAACGAATTGAGCCGTGTCACGAGTC
Organism: Paenibacillus rhizophilus; assembly: GCF_003854965.1. Classification (GTDB taxonomy): domain Bacteria; phylum Bacillota; class Bacilli; order Paenibacillales; family Paenibacillaceae; genus Paenibacillus_AQ; species Paenibacillus_AQ rhizophilus. The sequence goes on along the minus strand of NZ_RQPI01000004.1, from coordinate 153,608 downwards.
ACAGGCGATCTTAACATTCTCATTACGTTCTCTGATTGAAAACGAGCAAAAAACGCTGTTCCTCTTTAACTTTGAACAGTCGAGCTGTATTCGTATTTAATGCACCAATTTGGAGGATTACGCAATAACTCCACACGAATCGTCTACCGTATCAGCCCCGATATGCTCCATACTTGGTTCAAGACGAGGCCTTCACAATCAATCGTAAAAGGAGAAAACCAAAATGGAGAAAAGAAACAAGGCAGGACAAACATCTTATGTAGGCATGTGGGTAACCCAGGATGGATACATCCGACATGAGCTTTTGCCAAACGGACGTTACGACGAGGCGCGCGGCAATCGGAAAAGCGCCTATCAAGGCCGCTACATGCTTAATGGTGATCATATTGACTATGTAGATGATACCGGATTTACAGCTGACGGGGATTTTCGGAATGGCGTCCTCTACCACGCAGGCATGATTTTATATCGGGAAGATTAAACGAATAGGAAAGGAATGGAAGAGACATGTTGTTGATCCTGTGGTCATTCGCAACATGGACTCCGGGTCCTCCGCAACAATTACACTTAAAAATAGAGGTTTGACCGTAGCGCTCGAACAGTATTGTGACAACCCCTTCCGACAATTGACCGGAAGGGGTTGTTCTGCCTCAATTCGAAGCGGCGCGCAGTGTACTGCGAAATTGTTTTATATCACTAATTGGGGGAAGACCGAACATTCTGGCGTATTCCCGGCTAAACTGAGAGGGACTTTCATATCCGACTAGAAATGCCGCATTTGCGGCTTCCGTCACCCCGGAGAACAGTATCCGTCGAGCCTCTTGCAGACGGATTTTTTTCTGAAATTGTAATGGACTCATTGCCGTTACCTCTTTGAAATGATAATGCAACGAGGAGGTGCTCATGTTCACAGCGGCGGCAAGTGTTTCCACTCGCAGTGGCTTGGCAAAATCCCGTTCAATCATTTCAATGACTTTAGCAATGCAATCCGCGTGACTACCCGTCATGGCAAATTGTTTGATCGAATGACCTTGTTCCCCCAAAAGAATTCGGTAAAGAATTTCTCGGATGATCATTGGCGCAAGCACGGGAATGTCTTGTGGCGTGTCTAATAGGTTAACGAGTCTGACAGTTGCTTCGAGAAGAGATGTGGTTGTTTGGCTGACATAAAGAGCCCGTTTCGTACTTGATGGAACATTCTGCGATATATCAACTTCCCGGATCAAGTCGATGATTTGACTCGAATCGAAATCCAGTCGCAGGCACAGGTAAGGGCATTCCGGCGTAGCTTGGATCACCTGTCCGGAAACGGGCAATTGCACCGAAGCGACTAGATAACAGGATGGATCGTACACATAACTCTCTTTGCCCAGTATAACGAGCTTTGTTCCTTGAGCGACGATGCATAACGAAGGTTCATAGAGGGTATGGATCGGATCAGTTTCATTGGATGCCCTAATGAAATGCAGCGAGGGAATATTCGTTGAGAAAGTTCCGTCTATCCCAGTATATCGTTCGATTTGCGCCGCCAGTTCCTGTTGCAGCGTTACTTCCTTCTCGTCCAACCTCATATCTCCAACCTCCATAAATCATATGGTCATTTAATTTTATTGGGAAATGGAGAATTAGGCAAGAATCCGCCTGATTCCGGCTACCGGCTATTCTTTCATTTATTTCATAATGAAGAAGACCCCAACAGCAATAGAGCCAAGGAGGACGTGAAATGGTACAAACCAACAACACGAATCATCACCCGTATGTTGGCATGAGGGTAAGGCGACCATATCGAGTATGTGGATGATACCGGGTTCACAGCCGACGGTGATTTTCGGGACGGGATCCTCTACCATGCCGGGATGATTCTTTATCGAGAAGAATGATGTGTGCTTGGGATAGAAGAAGGATGCTGTTCTCAGTCGTCTGGGTAAAATTTTGAGAAAGCGAGCTGATTGTTAATGAAAGAACTCCCATTATCCAAAGCATACCAATTCATTGAACCAGGCCCGGTCATATTGGTAGCAACCTCCGATCACGGGCAGCCCAACCTGATGGCAATGAGCTATCACATGGTGATAGCAGATGGCGATAAGCCGCTTATCGGCTGCATGCTCGGTCCATGGGATCAAAGCTTCAAAACTCTGCTCAGTACAGGGGAATGTGTGCTTGCCGTTCCAACGGTAGATCTTGCTTCTAAGGTTGTTGGAATCGGCAACTGTTCCGGTACAGACACAGACAAGTTTAAAAGCTTCGGTCTGACATCGGTAACTGCCGAAAAAGTAAAAGCTCCGCTTGTCGCTGAGTGCCTGGTGAACCTGGAATGCCGTATCGCCGACGATGGTTTGATTGACAAATACAATCTGATCATTCTGGAAGTGGTAAAAGCCTGGATTAATCCAGATCGAGAGGAATGCCGGCTAATCCATCACAACGGAAACGGAACCTTTACGGTTGACGGCGAGACCATGGATCTCAGGGATAAAATGGTGAGATGGTCATCCTATATCCAGCGTTGACAGGAATAAATCTGAAAAGGAGATGTTACCATGTTTAATTTTGATTTTTACAATCCAACACGCATTTTATTTGGTAAGGACAGACTTAGCAGCATTGATCAGCTTGTTCCAGCCAATGCAAATGTTCTAATCACCTATGGAGGTGGAAGTGCCAAAAAATACGGTACTGTCGACAAGGTAAGAAGCGCACTGGGTAACAGAAAAGTTCATGAATTTGGTGGAATAGAGCCAAATCCTCATTATGAGACCTTGGTAAAAGCCGCAGAAATTGTGCGCCGTGAACATATTGATTTTTTGCTTGCCATCGGCGGCGGTTCTGTAATTGACGGAACTAAATTCATTTCGCTTGCTGCCTCCTATGATGGGGATGCGCTCGATCTTCTGCAATACGGTTTTTCGCCCATTGGCTTGGACATCATAGGACACGCGATTCCTTTCGGTACCGTGCTGACTTTACCTGCTACCGGTTCAGAAATGAACAGCGGTGGTGTAATCAGCTATGGACAAGGGAAATACCCCGTTTTCAGTGAATTAGCATTTCCTACATTTTCGATATTAGACCCGACTCTTACTTACACGCTGCCCAAAATTCAAATAGCCAACGGAGTGATTGACGCATTCGTGCACACAACAGAGCAATATCTCACGTATCCCGTGGAAGGAAGAATACAGGATCGCATAGCAGAGGGCATTCTGCAAACATTGATTGAAATAGGTGAAACTACAATCGCCGAACCGGAAAATTACGATGCACGTGCAAATCTGGTCTGGAGTGCTACACTGGCGCTGAACGGATTAATCTGCGTAGGAGTCCCCCAGGACTGGGCGGCCCATATGATCGGACATGAACTTACCGCCTTATACGGCATTGACCATGGGCAAACATTGGCTGTTGTACTGCCTCCGTTACTGGAGGTTCGCCGCGAGCAAAAGCGCGCGAAGCTCTTGCAGTATGCCGAACGGGTCTGGCGCATAACTGAAGGAAGCGAAAATGATCGGATTAATTCAGCCATACAAAAAACGAGGGAATTCTTTGAAAGCCTGGGAGCAAAGACACGGCTGTCCGACTACAACATTGGTGCGGATAAAATACCGGCTGTCATCGAACAGTTAAAGACTCATGGGATGACAGCACTTTCGGAAACTCATGATCTTACATTGGACATAAGCCAAGAGATTCTGGAAAGAGCATTATAATGATGCTATTTTATTCCTCGCTAGCGACAAAGGAAGCTATTTCAATGGCATCCCCCTTCCTGTAGATGGTGGTCAAACAGCAACTGATGGGGGTCCTGAGTGGGGTAAGTGAATGTGAAAGAAGATCAGAGCCGACATGGCTCTGATCTTTAGCAAATCCAGTAGGGGCGTCATCTCTAGGGTGAAAATCTTCGAATTAGAATTTCAAATAATACGTTTGAAGGAGAAAAAAGACATGTCCAATATTAAAGGGAAAGTTGTTGTAATTACAGGTGCAAGCAGTGGAATCGGGGAGGCAACGGCACGTCTACTCGCTCAAAATGGCGCTAATGTCGTAATAGGAGCTAGACGTACGGAGAGATTAGCAACTCTTGCAGCAGCAATTCGTTCAGAAGGTGGATCAGTTGAGTACCAGACCTTGGATGTGACGAATCAGAAACAGGTCCAAACATTCATTGATCTTGCACATAATATATTTGGCCGTGTCGATGTCATTTTGAATAACGCTGGCGTAATGCCTCTTTCACCGTTGGAAGCATTGATGATTGATGAGTGGAATCGTATGATTGACGTTAACATTCGTGGTGTTCTTTACGGCATCGCCGCAGGCCTTCCGCTTATGAAAAAGCAAGGATTTGGTCAATTTATTAATATTGCCTCTATAGGTGCATACACCGTATCTCCAACTGCAGCAGTTTATTGTGCAACTAAGTTTGCTGTGAGAGCCATCACTGAAGGATTACGGCAAGAGGTGGGCAGTGATATCCGCGTGACGCTTGTATCGCCGGGAGTTACGGAATCAGAGCTAGCAGAGAGTATTTCTGATGAAAAAGGCCGGGAGGAAATGAAGGAATTTCGTCGAATCTCCATTTCATCAAACGCTATTGCGCGGGCAATCATGTATGCCATCGAGCAGCCTGCTGAAGTAGACGTTAGTGAGATTATTGTACGTCCTACAGCTAGTCTACACTAATGCCTGCTTCACAAATAATATAGATGCCTGCTCTGATTGTATGGGGGCAAGAATGACTGAGTTAAAACGGTTGACTGAACAAAACGGAGGAGCATTAGTTGAGAAAGTAAAAATTCATCCAACCATACCTGAATCATCAGCGATAAAAAGCTAATAGCTCACCATAGAACAATCCCTAATGTTAAGAATTACAAGCGATTTGCACAAAGAAAGCCAAAGGGCGTTCACTAATGGCGGGACCGGATATTTCTCGTGCTCAGAATGCGGTCTCCATCATTACTTGCACCAAACGGCGGCAATGTATGGACACCCTTTTTCATAACTACAGCAGACAGAGAAGTATCGGAATAAAGAGCTTATCGTCATACTAAATCATAACAACCTGAAGAGGAACGAGTATATTCATGTGGCAAAATTATATAAAAACGTAAAGATCTACAGCCTGCCGGATCATGTATCGCTTGGTAAATGCCTGAATTACGGAGTTAAATTATTCAAATACAAAGTCTGTAACGGCAAGTTTTAGGGCCAGCCTTTGCGGGATGACCCTTTTTTGTATGAACTATCGTCTTCACTCTGATTTCAGCCAATTGGCAGTATGTATATAAGCAACCGGGCTTGCTAGCAGTCCGTCATGGTTCGCTCCAGGGACGATGTGAACATGTGCTTTGGTATACGCACTAAGCAACTCCTCATAGCGATCTGCATAAAAGACCTCGTCCTCCGCTCCGACAAGTACAAGAGTCGGCTTCGTCAGCTTCGTCAGCTTCGTCAAATCGCGTTTGTACTTCATCGGCGAGCGAGACAGCAAAAGTCGAAAACTGAGCTTTGTAGCCATTCCGTCGTGCAACTCCTCGGGCCGCTTGTAAAACTCCATGGCGGGGAGCCCGTGCCAGCCTTTGATCCCTATCGAATCCAGCAAGCTGAGGATGATCACTTTTCCCATATGTAGCTTGCGATGCCCATCCGCTGGGCGCTCAGTCGGGTTCCCCGGACCTAGGTATGGCGCGAGCAGCAGGTACGAATCTACGCAGTCGGCATATCGGCTCCCGGCGAAACGTATGGCCGTTCCGCCACCTGCTGAGTGACCAGCCATCACGATTTGCTTGACGTGAGGGAACTTGTCTTTAATGTACTGAATCAGATCCGCAAGATCATCCTCTAGCTGGCCGATATAGTCAATGTCGCCGAGGTTGGCGGCTTTTGGTCCATAGCCCCGAAGGTCAGGCGTGAAAACATGGGCGAGCCCTGTTGATGAGACCTTTTGAGAGTACGGGAATAAGTATTTGCTGTCTTCAGATATTCCATGAAGAAGAATAATCGCCGTCGCCGTTTTAGCGGCGCTAGGATAGTATCGATAGTAAAGTTCGCTCTTGTTGCGGGTCACGTAAGGCTGCAGCTCGGGTACGGGATATTGAGATGGATTTACATAGACCAGATGGATCCCCTCCTAAATTCTTATTAAAAGTATGTATGTTTTTTAACCTCCGAAATCAAATCCTTACAATCATCCAAATCTTTACGAATCGTATTTTCTTCATTAACTTCTACTGTAATTAGTTTTTCTCCTTGTCCTGCATTGACTAAAATATTTCCATCATAATCTATTACCCTGCTGTCTCCTCTAAAGGTGATTGACTCATTATTATGGTACTCTGTGCTTATACTATTTGCTAAAATTAAATACACTTTGTTTTCAATAGCCCGGATTCTCATGATATCAAGGGTTCTTTCCTGACAGGTTAATGCAGAATGACAAATGATTTGTGCCCCTTTTAGCATTAATTCTCTTGAGCTTTCCGGGAACCACCCTTCAAAACATATAACAACTCCTACCTTACACCCATTGATATCAAAGACATCTGAGCTTGTTCCACAAGAAAAAATTTTTGATTCATGATCTGTAAGATGCCGTTTCCTTTGCTTTCCAATATATCCTGATGGTCCTACTACTATTGCCGTAATATAAAGATGACCGTTTTCTTTTTCTACAATAGCTCCAACGAAATGACAATTTGAACTTTTAGCAATTTCACTGAGCCTGTTTGTTGTGTACCCGTTAGGAATTTCTTCTGCGATTTCCTTCAATTCATTTGTTGAATCAAAAAAATAACCTGTTGCGAAAAGCTCCGGCAAAACAATCAAATCAACCGAATGATTGATTAACTTTTCAATGGTTTTTAAGTTTTTTATCTTATCATTTTTTTCTACATTCATTTGTAAAGAACCAATTATCATATATTTAACCTCTCGATTCTTCTCATTTTCTAACAAATATGTATTTTTATACATACAATTCTGCATAAAATCGCCCAATAGAGATCAAGCTACTTGTTAGTGCTCCAGTGAGCGCTTCAAATTCCAGGAGGCGATAAACTAATGGCAAAACCGGATAATCGGGCGGATAATGTTGAGCATTTACAGCAAAGTATTCAGAATACACAGAGAAATCTTCATGAAGCTGAAGACTATTTAAATGAATTTTCCTCTGAGATCAGCAGCGAGGAACGTAAACAAATCGAAGATAAAAATGAGCGCCGTCAAGAAAGCATTAAAGGCTTTCGGGAAGAAGTAAAGGACGAAGCGGCACATTCGAAGGAGTAGTTTAAAAACGCAGATCCAGCCTGAAAAGTTCAAACGAGGCTGGATCTGCGTTTTCTTTGGTCCGTCCCCCGATCCGGCCAAGCAGGTTATACTGTTCGGGATCTTTAACTCGGGCGCACTATTCCCACCTAGTCGCCATCCACAGCTTGCGGATATAAACGATTTGGCCGATATGATAGGCATTGTGGGTTGCCGCGTTACTGATGATCTCCCACCATTTAGCTGGCGCCGGAAACCCTATCACCTCGGCTTCGAGGCTTTCTTCGGACAGCAGCTCCTGCCACCCTAAAAGCACCTCCAGAAGTTCTGCACTCAGGTCATGAAATGTGGTGTTCTCCGGTATGAGAAAGCTGTTGTTGTTATCTCCTACAGGGGGCATAGCATCCATCCGGCGCTGTCGGTATCTGGTCTGCCAAGTTTCATTCCAATACAGCAAATGCTGTGTAAGCTCTGCGATACTGCTGCTGTCCTGATCAGGCTTCCAAAAGGCTTCTTCCTCCGTGATTTCCCGGGCCGCCTGCATGAACGGGATATGCCAGCTCGGGTCATTAGCATTGGCTAATAATTGATTGCTAAGGACATCCTTCGCATGAACCATTTTTTCTCCCCTTTCAACACAAGAGTGGGGACTCGCCGCACTCGCCCTCAGAGCTCCGGCTTGTACTCGCTTAATTTCCCTGCATAGATCAAATACAGCCTGTCGTTTTGCCGAAAATCATCCGGTGTAACGAGCGCAGGCAGCTTATTCCACAGCTTAATACCGGACCGCTCCAGAATTTCAGCGACAAATTGCGAACAAAAGTAAGAGTTGCTGAATTCGATCGGTTCTTTTAGCGCGATGCCGATCACGCCCAGAATGTTATAGAGATACTTTTGGCGGCTTCGGATAAAGATTTGCAGAACCCGCTTCATTTTCTCAACTTCGCGGCCTGTTACCTGAAGCTCGTAGATGACGCACGTCGTATTCGGATACTTGCTGAATGTGCCTGTCCTCAGATCCTCCTTCACGAATCCGCCATTCAGGGGGTTGCTCGGATGCTTTCTCCCGAAGCTGTACAACTCCGAAAGTTCCCGATTGAAGGAAATCGAGGCGTGATTGTATGGCGCTTTTGTGTAGCCTTGAATGAGCTTGGTAAAAAGCGTTCCAGTATTCGTAAGCAAGATAAAAACCGATCGATCAGCTTCCATTTACAAATTTTCCCCTTATCAAGTTAGAACGTTTCCTTCATAATAACATAAGATCTCTTTAATGGAATCTTACCCTGCAGGCAAGTTGGTGATTGGCAATGAACAGCTCGCTATTAACGATAGTCCTTATTTTTGCAGTCTTATCCGTCATCCATCTGCTGTATTATGTGATGGGCAGAATACAGCCGGACAAAGACTATACGGGCATTGGATTCCGCATCAAGACCTGGTGGGGCATGCTCCTCATTTTTTGCTTGGCTACCCTTTTCAACCCGGTCGTTTCGCTCCTTTCCCTCATGGTGCTCGCCTTCTTCGCGCTGAAAGAATATTTCTCCATGATTAGATCGAAAAAAGCCGACCGCAGACTGTTTCTATGGGCGTATTTGTCGATTCCCGTACAGTTCTATTGGATTTATATCGGGTGGTACGGGATGTTTATTGTCTTCATCCCTATCTATGTATTCTTGTTCCTGCCGCTCCCGCGATTGATCAACAAAGGAACGGTCGGATTTCTGCGCAGCGTCAGCCGGGTCCAATGGGGACTTATGCTGATGGTTTTCGGACTTAGTCACCTGGCCTATTTCCAATTTGCTACGCCGCAGTACGGAGGGGGACTTGTGCTTTTTCTAGTGGTGTTGACGCAGCTTGGTGATGTCGTACACTATCTGGCATCGATCTATTTCGGCAAGCGGAAGGTGGTCCCGACCGCCAATCCGAATTTGACTTGGGAAGGCTTCGCATGCGCTTTTCTCGTAACGACAGGGACTTCGTATCTGATCTACCCCTACCTGACGCCGCTTAACCTGACTTTCGGTATCGTTTCCGGCATGCTGATCAGCTTGAGCGGTTTCTTCGGCAGCTTAACGGTTTCCGTACTAAAGCGGGATTTGTTAATCGGCGATGACGATAAGTTCGATGCTTTGAAAAAAAGCTACTTAAGCCGGGTCGATAGCCTGACCTACACCTCGCCGGTCTTTTTCCATGTGATCCGTTATTTTTTCGACTTCATGTAACTGTATACCTAGACATTATTAGCAATACCAAGGAAAGGAAATGGCCTGACAGCGGCGCAGTCTGCGTTATTTTGCATATCAAAAGGATTGTTCTTTCAGATGCTGCTTGAGATATAGATAAAGCTTGTGACCGGCCAATTGCGGCGGGTATGCCGATGCTTTGCACAGGAGCCCGAAAGTCATATGTATAAGGCTTCCGTGGATGGTCCGTATTGTGGTTCCCGCAGAAACGGGTTCCGCTATAATCTTCGGGACAAGAGCGATGCCGAGCCCGCTTTCGACGAAAAATTTCAAGGCCGTCATGCTCCCAATCTCCATCGTGTCGAGCGTCAGGTTCCCCGTTTCCTGCATAACCATCTCCAGCTTTCTCCGGTACGGACAGGTTCCCGATGTGATAAGCAGACGATGACCCCGAAAATCTTCCGGCGAGAGAACCGCTTTAAGCGCAAGCGGATGGTTCTCAGGCATTAACGCCACGAACTCTTCCTTAAATAGGGGTTCAAAATAAAAGTCGGTCCCCAGGTCCGGAGCCGAGCAAAGCGAAAAGTCAAGATCACCTCTGAGAATGCGCTCGCTCAGCATCGGAGTGTTCGCGAACTCCATGGAAATGCGGATATTCGGATATCTGGACATAAATCCTTTCAGAATACCCGGCAAACGATAACTCGCGGTTGGCTCGGTGACCCCTATCCGAATATGCCCCGTTTCACCCAACTGCAAATTAGACAAGTTCGTTTGGATTTGCTCCATATTCTTTACAATCTGCAAGCTTTGGTCGTGAAATAGTCTTCCGGCTTCCGTCAACCGAAACTCTTTTCCATTTCCACGCTCGATCAATTGAACGCCCAACTCGGATTCAAGCTTTTGGATTTGCATCGTGACGGTGGACTGCACATAGTTCATTTCTTTGGCCGCACGGACAAAGCTGCTGTATTTCACGATCATTTGGAACGTTTTTAAAGTTTTAAGATCCACCCTGCGCTCCCTCACCAGTTCAAAATTTTTGAACAAAAGCTTCAACTAGTTCAATTATACAAATCGAACAAGGTAATTTACAATATCTACAAGGATAACGATTAAACACGGCATAGGGAGTGAATGTATTATGGAATTAAATAACCAAGTGGTTCTTGTTACAGGCGGCGGTACGGGAATTGGCAGAGCAACCAGTTTCGCGCTGGCCAAACGGGGGGCAACCGTTATCGTGAATTATTCACGTTCTCAGTCCGATGCGGAAGAAACCGTGCAATGGATCATCAATCAGGGCGGGAGGGCTGCAGCCATACAAGCCGATGTATCCCAAGACAACGAAGTCCGGAACATGATCGAAACCATCGTTCAGCAATTCGGGACAGTGGATTTGCTCGTCAATAATGCCAGCATCACCAAGCACATTCCGATGGACAATCTGGAGGCGGCAACCGGGGAAATATGGGATGAATTGTTCGATGTGAATGTAAAAGGTATGTTTTACTGCGCGCGGGCTGTTGCCCCCTACATGAAGAAAAATAAACAGGGAGCGATCGTCAACATAGGCAGCATCGCCGGACAAACTGGACTCGGATCCTCGCTTCCCTACGCCGTATCGAAAGCAGCCGTTCACGGTTTAACGAAATCGTTGGCACGGGCCCTGGCTCCCGATATTCGGGTCAACTGTGTCGTGCCGGGAGCCGTCGCGACAAGATGGTGGGCCGGAAAGGAAGAACAAATGAACCGGCTTGCCCCCAATCTTTTATTACAGCGCATTTCGACACCCGAAGATATCGCATCCATGATCTGTGCAGCCTTGGAACAGGAAGCGATGACCGGTCAGATCATCACGGTGGACAGCGGTCAGACCTTGTAGGTAGTGCAATTATAGATGCGGGAGGGATTTATGCTACAATGGACATACAAACATCCGTTCTATAATTTCAGGAAGGTGCCGTTTAAATGAGTGTAACGTTAACCAAAAAATCGATCAAACAATGGTGCGGCCCATATGCTTATCAAAAAGGCGAGCGGTTATGCCGCGCGAATAAGATCCATTTTACACGCTTCGCTCCCGATACGAATGAATATACGGCCGAAGTGAAGGGCTCCAGCCATCATGAGATTCAGCTTGCGTTTGACTGGAACGGCAAGCCGAATGCGCGGTGCACCTGCCCAGACCTTGGTTCATTCGAACCCTTTTGCCACCATATTGCCGCTGTTCTGATCCGTATATATGAGCTGCAGCTAACCGGCGATTCAGCCGCTCCACCGATTGCTGCCGATGAGCAGCCCGGAGATACTCCCGATTATATGGAAAATGTCCACCTCGCCGAGCGTATTCTCGGACTGTTCGACGATAAGCCCATACGCCCTATCCACAATCGAACGCTCGTGGAAACGAGAACGCCTCTTGATGTAGAGTTCATTCTTAAGCTCTTGGCCTATAACAAAAGCACCGCCCTGTTCGGCATCGAGCTTAAAGTTGGCCCCAAAGCCTTATATATCGTGCAAAATATCGCCTCCTTCCTGGATCAGCTTGTACGGGGGGAACGCTACCCTTTCTCACAGAGGTTCAGCTACGATCCCGAGCTCCACAGCTTTGCAAAAGAAAACGAGGCCGTCCTTCGAGCTTTAATCGAAACGGTACGAGATCGGGCCGCCTATCGCGAAACGGACCGTTTGCACGCCGTTTATGTCTCAGGCAGAAGCGACCGCATGCTGCTGATTCCGCCGCAGGCATGGGCAGGCCTGCTTCCCCTGCTGACACAGGCGCCGAAGGTAACTCTTATGGATGGGAACCTCAAATATGACGGCATTTGCTTATCTGATGAACCCCTGCCTCTTCGCTTTGAGTTCGATGAAACGAGTTCAGGGGACTGCTCTTTACGGGTTCACGGCTTTGAGCAATTGACGGTTATGGAGCCCTATGGAGCGGCCTTCCTTCATGGGAAGCTGCTTACGCTTCCGGCGAAACAAGGCAGACGGCTTGCAGAACTAAAGGCGATTCTCGAAGAATCGGGTACGGATGTCATTCCGATACGTAGCGGTCAAATGGAGTCTTTTATTGAAAAAGCCATACCCGGCTTCAAGAAGCTTGGCAGCGTCAGCATCGCTCCGGCCATTGCTGAGCGGGTCACGCAATCCCCGCTTCTAGCCAAGCTGTATCTGGACCGGGTGAAGGATCGTCTTCTGGCTGCCGTGGAATTTCAATATAATGAGGTCGTCATTAATCCCCTGGAGGATAGCCGGAAGCAGCAGGACTCCCCTCGTATTCTCGTCCGGGACCTTGAGCGTGAGCGGCAGATCATCGAAGTGATCGAACAATGTCCCTTTACGAAGACGGAGACCGGATACTTTATGAGCGACGAAGAAGCCGAGTTCGACTTCCTGTATACGGTTGTTCCGCAACTGGAGAAGCTGATGAAGGTGTACGCAACGACGGCGGTGAAGCTCCGGCTGCACAAATTGGATACACTGCCGAAGGTCAGTGTGCAGGTATCCGCAGCCGAGCAAATGAATTGGCTCGAATTCCGCTTGGACATGGGCTGGATTCCGGAAACGGAAATCCGCAGTCTTGTGAAATCCTTGGAGGAAAAACGGCGATATTACCGCCTGCCGAACGGTTCCTTACTCCCGCTGGACAGCGCCGAGCTTCAGGAGCTATCGAAGTTCCTGAAGGACACGGGGCTTCTCTATTCGGATATAGCGGGAACGAAGATCCGTGTCCCCATCGCACGCGGCATTCATTTGATCGATCAAGACTTCAATGCCTTGAAGCTCGACAGGCCGGTCCGCCGGCTCCTCGATAACCTGCGAAATCCGGACAATCTCGACTTCGAGGTCCCCGCTCCTCTCGCGGATGTGCTGCGGGATTATCAAAAAATAGGCTACCAATGGCTAAAGACGCTCGCCCATTACGGGTTCGGCGGCATTTTGGCGGATGACATGGGGCTCGGAAAGACCCTGCAGAGCATCGCTTTTATCGTTTCCGTTCTGCCGGAGATTCGGCAGCAGCGCATCCCCGCACTCGTCATCTCGCCGGGGTCGCTGGTCTACAATTGGCGAAATGAGCTGCGGAAGTTCGCGCCGGACATTCGCGTGCTGATTGCGGACGGCAGCCAAAGCGAGCGGGCGGAGAAAATGCAAAGGCTGGCGGAGGCCGACGTCGTCATCACGTCATACCCGCTCTTGCTGCGAGATGTGGAACTCTATGCCAAGCAGCCGTTCCACACCCTTATCCTGGACGAGGCGCAAGCCTTTAAAAACCATGCGACGCAGACGGCTCAGGCGGTCAAATCGATCCAGGCCGGTTACCGGTTCGCCTTGACCGGAACGCCTGTCGAGAACCGGATCGAAGAGCTGTGGTCGATCTTTAGCGTCGTCTTCCCGGCCTTGTTCCAGGACCGGAAGGCGTTCGGAAACTTAACGCGCAAAGAGGTGTCCAAACGGGCGCGGCCTTTTATGCTGCGCAGATGGAAGAGCGAGGTGCTTCAAGACCTGCCGGACAAAATGGAGTCGATCAAGCCTACCGAGCTTCTGCCGGAACAGAAGAAATTGTATGCCGCTTATTTGGCCAAGCTGCAGCAGGAAACTTTAAAGCATCTAAGCGTAGATGGTTATCACAAGAGCCGTATCAAAATCTTGGCCGGTCTCACCCGGCTTCGGCAAATTTGCTGTCACCCCGCCCTTTTTATCGAAGGGTATAAAGGTGGCTCCGCGAAGCTTACGCAGCTGATGGAGATCGTGGATGAGTGCCTGGCCAATCGGAAACGCATGCTGATCTTCTCTCAATTCACGGAGATGCTCGGCCTCATCGGCCACGCGCTGAGCGATCAAGGCATTCCATTTTTTTATTTGGACGGATCTACAAGGGCCCGCGAGCGGGTCGAGCTGTGCGACCGGTTTAACGATGGCGAAATGGACGTCTTCCTCATTTCCTTGAAGGCAGGAGGAACTGGTCTGAATTTGACCGGAGCGGATACCGTTGTCCTGTATGATCTGTGGTGGAACCCTGCAGTGGAGCAGCAGGCCGCCGACCGCGCCCATCGTATGGGCCAAAAAAATGTCGTCCAAGTCATCCGTCTCATCACCCAAGGCACGATGGAGGAAAAAATGTACGAGCTCCAGCACAAAAAGAAACACCTGATCGACGAAGTGATGAGGCCGGGTCAGGAGGCGATGCCCACGCTTACCGAACAAGAGCTTCGCGAGATCTTGATGATTTGAATAAGAACGGCTGACGCCATTATTCATGGAATCAGCCGTTTTTATTTTGAATGCTTAGCTTATAACAAGCTCTTTGCCGCTTCTACTAATTGTTCTTTGGTCATGTTCTGGGAATCGGTCTGTACATGATAGACGATCGTCTTGCCTCCGCTTTCTTTGAGCCACATCACGTCCTGATGAATAGTGCTCTGTCCGTACAGCGAATGATCGTCCTTCATATAATGTGCCGTTAGGCCGCCTATATCGATCTCCTCGTATGCTGTGCCCAGCGGAGCTGCTTGAAACATCTTAACACTGGTGTCACCGCCTGCAATTTGCCAAGTCAAATAGATCGTGTCATTGGCTGAATTACGGTATACGGAAGTATAGGGGGCAACAGGATCAGCTTCGGATAGATTTGTTATACGCCATAATACCTTGCTTCCCGTTTCCTTGCTTTCAGCTTTCATTTCATCAATAAGCCGATAAGCATCCGGGCCGTAATTAAATTGGTATGGCGAAGTTTCCATGCCTTCCACGAACTTGTATGTTCCCAGAATGGATTCGGGAAGCTTCTCCTTGATGCTGCGCTGCTGCAATGTCGCTTTCCATGCCTCTAACGGGATAGAAACCGGTTTATTTATGCCGAAGACAATCGGCGTTCCCTGAACCTGAATGTCATAATCTTGAAGATATACAACTGCCGTATCTCCGGGTTTTAATTGTGCTTTAACTTCCTGGAACGAACTGCGAATCTTCCCCACATCGCCCTTTTCAAAATGCAGCTGCTGCTCGGTTTGATAGCTTATGGACAACTTCTCCTTCTGATCCTCAAAAAGGAGCTTGTTCCCCGCATAACCGAATCCGCAAATGACTATAAAGATGACGGCGATCAAGACGACTTTCGGCATTCTTCTTTTTCTGAACATGAACGGTATTCCCCTTTGTTGCATCACCCGGTGCTTGTATTCCGCCGCAATTCGGGTATCCAGGTCAGAAGGACACTTCCGGGAATCTCGTTCGAACTCTTCGATCAGCTGCCGCTCAATAGACAAAGCCATCCCCCTCCTTTCGCAAACCCTGTTGATCCAACCGGCGGCGTAAATGTTTAAGCGCATGATGATGCCTGGATTTTACTGTGCCTAACGGAATCTTCAACAATTCGGCAATTTCCTCCAGAGAGCAATCCTGATAGTAGCGGAGGACGATAACCTCCTTGAATTTGAGCGATAGCGTCTGCAGGATCGGAAGCAAGTCCAACCGGTCGCTCAGAGCCGTCAACCGTAACTCCGCCGCGGGGTCGGATGATTTGGAGGTGCTGAGTCTCAGCTTTTCCGCGATGCGAAAAAGCCGCCACTCTTTCCGCTTCCAATTTCGTACTTGTCTGACAATCAAACCGTTAAACCATGATGCGAAATTTTGCTCCGGATCATACTTACTCAAGCTTCTGTACAGTTCGAAATACACTTCGCTCATAATATCTCCAATATCCTGCTTTGCGGGAGCGAGATAGCTGATCAATCTGTAAGCATGATCGCGCGTTGATTCGTAAACAACTTGGAACGCTTGTTCATCACCCTGGCTCATCCGGATAAGCCACGGGTTCAAGTCTAACTCCTTCATAGGGCCGGCCTCCATTCGGGTCTTACAACGGATATTGGCTCTTTTTGCCAAAAAGGTTCATTCAGAATGAAAAAATGTGATTACAACGATCATCGGTTCACACAAGGAGTGGATGATTAGAATCTACGGGGCTACGACCGGAGCCCCCCACGCCGGTTTCTTATTTTTAAGCATAATTCCGTAGGTCCGGGAAATGCTATCCCAGAAAACCAATAAGGAGGGGATTATTTCACATATGACTGCACAAATTCTGGCGCCGCATGAATCGATGGAACTTCACGAAGCGCTTAATTTTAAAACGCTATGCTTGGCCAAATCCAAGCTTATGCAGGGAATCGTGTTTGATCAGGAGCTCAAAGACTTGATGCAAAAAGATGTCGAGCAGTCCATCCAGGCAATTGCGGAGCTGCAGGCCGTCTATGCCAGAGCTCCTTTCCAGGCGCCCGTCCCCACCAATCGTCCCACGCCCATTCTAAACTAGAGGAGGAAACCCAATGAACCCGGATTATTTAGACCCGATAAACGCGTTAAATATGCCGGAAATGGCGGATACGACCTTTGCCACGGACTTCCTTATTCGTGCCAAAGAAGGAGTAAGAAATACGGCGATTGCCCTCACTGAAACGGCTTCTCCGGATGCCAGAGCGCTGCTGCGCAATCAGCTGAGACAAGGAATCGCAATGCACCAGGAGATTTCCGACCTCATGATGCGCAAGAAATGGTTCCATCCTTATGAGCTCAATGAGCAATACCAGCTGGACCAGCTTTCGGCAAACAACACGGTCATGATCGGGCAAATGAATTTGTTCCCGGAGGATACACGACGCAAAGGCTTGTTCGACCGGACGCCAGATGAACACATTCGAGGAAATCAGGCATGAAGGCCGTAACGTATCAAGGCATTAAAAATATCGCCGTAAAAGAGGTCCCGGACCCTAAAATAGAGAAGCCTGACGACATGATTGTCAGATTGACCAGCACGGCCATCTGCGGCTCCGACCTCCACCTGATCCACGGGATGATTCCCAATCTTCAGGAGGATTATGTCATCGGGCATGAGCCTATGGGAATTGTGGAAGAGGTTGGCTCCGGAGTAACCAAGCTGAAGAAAGGCGACCGGGTGATTATTCCGTTCAACATCGCCTGCGGAGAGTGTTTTTACTGCAAAAACCACCTGGAAAGCCAATGCGACCATTCCAACGAAAACGGGGAAGTCGGCGCTTATTTCGGCTACTCCGGATCTGCCGGCGGGTATCCTGGCGGACAAGCCGAGTATTTACGCGTTCCTTTCGCGAACTTTACCCACTTCAAAATCCCCGAAAGCTGCGAAGAATCGGATGAAAAGCTCTGCCTGATAGCCGATGCGATGACGACCGCGTTCTGGAGCATCGACAACGCCGGTGTGAAGGATGGAGATACCGTGATCGTACTGGGCTGCGGCCCAGTGGGACTTCTTGCCCAGAAGTTTGCCTGGCTGAAAGGCGCAAAAAGGGTCATAGCCGTCGACTACGTCGATTACCGCCTGCGGCATGCAAAGCTTACGAATAAAGTAGAAATTGTAAATTTCGAGGAGCAGCAAAATATCGGCAACCACCTCAAGGAGCTTACCAAAGGCGGAGCCGATGTCGTGATTGACGCCGTCGGAATGGACGGGAAAATGAGCGATCTGGAATTCCTCGCAAGCGGCCTCAAGCTGCAAGGCGGAACATTGAGTCCTCTGGTCATCGCGTCTCAAGCGGTACGCAAAGGCGGAACGATCCAAATAACAGGAGTATATGGCGGGCGCTATAACGGGTTTCCGCTTGGCGATATCATGCAGCGCAACATCAACATCCGCTCCGGACAGGCTCCTGTTATTCATTATATGCCCTATATGTACGAGCTGGTAACCTCCGGTAAAGTGGACCCGGGAGACATTATTACGCACGTCATTCCGCTTAGCGATGCGAAGCGCGGCTATGAGGTCTTCGACACGAAGACGGACGATTGCATTAAAGTGATTCTAAAACCGTAATGACTGATCCGACAAGGGGTGAGTAATCAAAAATGAATCCATCATACGCTTTACACGAAACGCTCGAGGTCCATGAAATAGCGGCGTTCAAGACCGTCTGCCTGACGAAATCCAAAACGATGCAGGTTCTGGTGTCCGACCCGGAACTGCAGCAAATCCTGAAGCATGACGTTCAAGTATCCACGCAGCACCTTCAGGATCTAAGCACACTTTTATCCAAATCGCAGCAGGGGAGATGATACGATGAACCCGATCCTGGAACGCATGACAGGGATGAATACCCTGACCGATGAAGTTATTGCCATGGATTTTCTGATCACTGCCAAAAGCGGAGTCCGAAACTACGCCATGGCCGTCACCGAATGCGCCACGCCTGAATTCAAATCCGTTCTGATCAAGCAGCTTGAAGAAGCCATAGACCTGTATGAATTGATTGCCGATTATACGGTGCGGCGAGGCTTGTATCACCCATACAATCTTAAAGATCAAGTTCAACTGGATCTGCAAAACATTCAGACCGCTCTGAATATTCAGTCCTGAATGCACCGACTGCTCCTCTAAGCTAAAGGGAGCAGTCGGGCCTTATCGGCGGAAACCTTCCGCTTACATATTTCTTCATCCTGGCGTCAGGCCGAGAGCTGGGCGAATGTACAATAAACCGATTATGAGGTGCGTTTCAATGGACGCTTCGAACGGGATGTGTGAATGGTTCTGACCCGCTGCAGCTTCTTTTTGGCCGGTTTCAGGACTTTGTTCTTCGCTGCGCGCTGGCGCTTGAGCAGTTTTACCCGCTTACGGGAACGATATTTCGCGCGGATTAATCTGAGCTTTCTCAGTCTTAATCTTCGCCGCAGCCGCAGCTTCCTTCTCAGTCTCAATCTTCTCAGCAACCGAATCAATCTGCGGCGTTTCCGTCCGTGCGGCTTTACGGGAGCCACCTCCGGTACTTCCACTTGCGGGGCGGGGATTTCAAGAACCGGCGGATCGGGAATCGGAATTTCCGGAGCGGGTGGCTCAGGCGGCGCAATCGCCTGTTCTTCCTGCGGCGGGGGCGGCGGGTCTAACGGGATGATTGATTCCGGGACAGAAGCAGGTACTGGTATAAATCCCGGGGCCCAGGGAGTCATGGCAAGAAATTTTTGGTAGAGCGGCGCAGCGGGCGAATCTTCATTCCACCATTTTCCATCCCCGGCGAAATGTACTATTTTATTCTCCAAATCGAGCTCGGGGTGAGCGAACGTATTAAACCGCAGATCTAGCTGCACATAGTTTAAGCTGTACAGGGCATTCAGAATATCCTGGTCAGGCATCGTTATCGACGGAAAAGTGCGCATGAAACCGAGCATTTCTTGATACCAGGTCTCTCTGCTGCGGATATTGTTCAAATGAAACAGAATGACTCCCGAGTTAAAATACAGCTCCGCGTTAAGCCCAAGCGAAACAAAGTACTCCATCAAATTTTCGCCCTGATCCCGCACTGCGCCTAAATACTGTCCTCCCAGATCAACACTCCACAATTCGTTAATATCCATATTGACCAGAATGTCGCAGTCCAGATAAATAACCCTGTCGGCCTGAATAATCTGCGGGAGCAGCAGACGGTACATACTGGCTATTGTCCAATAGTCAATTTTATTCACGCCGGCCGCAACTTCAAGAAAATCTCCGGGAATTGTAACACGATAAAAAAAGATGTTGTGATGAAACGCATCGACGAGCTGAGTGAGCCTTAACTTGTTCTCATCGCTTAGTGAATCATCATGGACAATGTGGACATTGATCGTCTGCTGGGTATTGGAAAAGATGGATGCAAGAACAACACCCGCATGCTCTGCGTATCTTCCGTCCCTATCGTTGATAGTCAAAACCAGCTCAATCATTTTTCCGGATTCACCTGCCCTTAAAGTATGTTTTTGCATAGTCACATGATGCATTTGACCCTTTAAGTGTATGTAAAACCCAGAAACTGGTTTGGACTATTCCCCAAGAGTTGCCCGATTTATTTATAATCATTCTGTGAACTGGCATTAAAGCTTGCAGCTGTTGCCCTGTTTTCCATCTTCTTTGCCGGCCACAGCAAGCGCCCGAGAAGCATTCCCGCCGCACCGATCAGCGCGATCACGAGGCCGAAGCCAGCGAAAATCCGCCGAGGTCCCGCCAGATCGACCAGCGCACCGCCCAGCAGCGGAGCGACAATCATTACGACACTCAGCACCATGCTCTGAATTCCGAATACCCTGCCCGTCATATGTGGAGGTGTTTCTTTTTGCAGGCAGTAATTGAAGGCGATCATGAACATCCCGTTTCCGGCGCCCATAAGCAGTCCCAGCAGCAGCACGGGAAGCGGGGAGGCGCCAATCGGAAGCAGGCCCAGCCCTCCGATGGCCGCGCCGATCAGCGCATAGCCTCCGCCCAGTCTGGACCCATAGCCTGCGCCGCGCCCGATCTTGTTCATGGCGGCGATCGTCAGCACCGCTCCCGCCCCCGCCGCCGACACCAGCCAGCCGAGCAGATATTCCTTATCCGGGGCAAGAGTGCGGAACAGACTGGCGAACTGAAAATCAACCATCTGGATCGACAAGGCGCCCAGCAGACCGAACAGCATCGTATTGCGCAGCAGCCTGCTGCCGAAAATAAAGCTCCAGCCTTCCTTCCACATTGCCCGCGCCGAAAGCGGCTTCCCGCCGGGAGCTTGCTCCTCTGCGTCCATGGTAGCTTGGTCCCCTGCTTTCATCCGTTCATCAATATACGCACCTGTGCTCTCATTTGCATCAGCGTTCTTTATGGACAGCAGCAGCACATACGAAAACAGCCGCATGCAGGCATTCAGCGCAATGCACCAGGCGGGCGAAAGGGCAGCCAGGGCGACTCCGCCGAGCAAGGGACCGGCGATTTTGGAGCCCTGTGTGACGAAACCATTGAGGGATGCGGCCTGAAGCAGCTGATCCTCCCGGACAATTCTTCGGGTGAGCGACTGCTGGGCCGGCACATTCAGCGCCGAGACGGCCGACCGCAGCGCAAGCAGCGGCAGCAGCCAGAATATGCCGGGAGCGAGCAGCACCGCGGCGGTGAGCACGGCGGTAAGCAGATCGCACAGGCGCATCAGCTTCAGCTTGTTCAGCCGGTCGGCGACTACTCCAGCCACTGAGCCCAGCACGATTCCCGGCAGCGCCAGGCTGACGGGAATGAGCGCCAGCAGCAGCGGACCGGCCTGCCAGCGATAGGCGACCAGCACCTGAATCGCCAGACTGTCGAACCAGCTGCCAAATTCTGCCGCCGCATATGCCGTATATAAGCGCATAAAGATTTTGTTACCAAGCAGGCCGCGACCAGCCCGCGTCTCCATTTTGGTTAAAGGGGCTTCGATACTCATTGTAATATTCCTCCATCCGGCTGTACCCGCCTTTCAATACGCCGAGTATACCGCCGGTTTGTCAGAGAAATATCAGAAGACGGGCCCCCCCTCTGCCTGGCTGCGCAACATGCCGTCCGGACATTCCGCTTCGGCATCACATCTTAAAAAAGTTGTCCAGCACCGCTTCGATCCGGACCATATTTCCGGGCAGCCCGCAGCGCGCCTGCTCTTCCGCGAACACTGCCCCGTACTTCCCCAATATCTCATCCCTGCCTGCGAACGCAAACTTCCGGGAGAAATGCGCGATCCGGTAAAGCCCAAACAGCCGTATAGGCACGAATCCGGAAAGATCCAGCACCCCCAGTCCCTCATCAAGCAGCGCTTCGCCGGCGCGCCGTTCATTCTTCCGCAGCATCCAAAGCCCTTTGAGAATGGTAAAGACGCCGATTTCCCGCAAGAAAGGCTTCTTCTTGAGAAGGCCCTCAACCGCTTCCGCCATTCTTTGCATCTCCCCGTCCGGAGTTCCCATCATCAGGTGGATGTAAAACTCAACGTTGGCAGCGGGCGTGTCGAAGTTTTCATAGCCCGGTTCCGCAATGACCCTTCGGGTCAGCTTCAACCGCTCCAGCGCCTTCTCCGGCTTCCCCACCAGCGCGTACAGATCGAGAATATTGAGAATTTCCATTTCGCGCTGCTGGGATGAAGGCAGCCGTTTCGCCTCAAGCACCCGCTCGCAATAATTCAAACTGTCCTCGGGCTCCCCCGCGAACATATAGAACAGCAGCAGCCAGTATACCCGCTCGGGACCCGGTATTTTCCCGCCGCTGAGTAGCCACTCCAGATCGCCTTGCACAAAACGCAAGTAAACGGAGTAAAACGGGTCCATCTCATAGCCCAAAACATCCTGCTGACGGGCAAGCGCCAGCATCGATTTCCCCTGCCCGTATTGATGGTATTTGGCGAAGACCTCCCGCATCTTTTCCCGCAGCTCCGCGTCATGCGCGGATGGGCTGACATCGACGCTCGCGGCCGGCTCCCGCACGGTCAGGCAGTATCCGAACCCCCGGACCGTGCGGATCGAAATACCCTCAATGGGGCCGAGCTTCTTGCGCAATCGGTAAATGTGGTCGTCCACAGTGCGTTCCACCGGATATTCGAGCGGCCATACGCTGTCCAGAAGCTGCTCCCGGCTGAACGCGCGCCCCCGATTGCGGTACAGGAACCGCAGCAGGGCAAACTCCTTGGCGAATAATTCAACCGATATTCCCCCGGCGGATACCGTATACCCGTTTTCTTTCAATTCCAGAATCATGCCGATCCACCCACTTTCCTGCCGAGACTCTCTTCCCGCTATTATAACAGGCCCCTGCCGTGAGGCTCCAGCCAAGAAGAAAGCCTAACGGCGTCCTTGAAGGACGCAAGTAGTTTCACGTAGAAATTTTGAACAAAAAGACAACTCCTGAAGAATTCAGGAGCCACCTTGGGGGTCACAGTTCAAGCCTGGAAGTGAGGGATGTTCATATTAGCGCAGCGTCTTCAGCGCGCCGCTCCAAGCAAGCACTTGATCCAGCATGCCGTTTACGTTCGTCAGGTGAAAATCGCTAGGCTTGAATACCTGCCCGTTTTCGAAATCGGTGAAGAGGGATAAAGCTGCATGGATTCGAACGTCCGCTACGGACAGTTCACCCAGAATTCCGCGAAGATGCTCAGCCGCACGGGCACCGCCTACAGAGCCGTAGCTTACAATCCCCGCCGCTTTGTTGTTCCATGCCTCTCGTGCATAATCGAGGGCGTTCTTGAGCGCGCCCGTAATGCTGTGATTGTACTCCTGAACGATAAACACGAAGCCGTCCAGGGAACCCAGCTTTTCATTCCAGGCAGCCGCTTGTACGGCAGCATCGGCTTCTCCAAGCAATGGAAGCTTGTAATCAGCGATATCTACAATTTCATAATTGGCATCGCCGCGCTGGTCGGCGATACGTTTTACCCATTCGCCTACTTGCGGACTTAAACGGCCCTGACGCGTACTTCCCAGAATAATTCCGATATTTAACTTTGACATTAGAGTTCCTCCTCAGAATATGAATGTATTTTTTAAAAATATATTAATCAGCGGGCGGTTTGACCGCCATCCACCGGGAAGGTTTGCCCCGCCGCAAAGCTTGCTCCGGAAGAGGATAAGAAAACGACCATTTCCGCAATCTCTTCAGGTTGGGCCATTCGCGCAGCAGGAACATTTGCCAATACAACTTTTCGGGTTTCCGGATCATCCAGCCACTCCTTAATCATAGGGGTTTCAGTGAGTCCTGGCGCTACCCCATTTACCCGAATCCCTTGCGAAGCATACTCGATGCCCGCCGCTTTGGTCAGGCCTACCACGCCATGTTTCGCCGCCACGTAAGGAGCCATGAACGGATCTGCGATGAGTCCCGCGATAGACGCCGTATTTACAATCGTACCGCCGCCGGACTTCAGCATCATTTCAATCTCATATTTCATCATCAGAAATACACCTTTAAGATCGACTGCAATCGTTCTGT
The DNA here is from genome assembly GCF_003854965.1 of Paenibacillus rhizophilus. Classification (GTDB taxonomy): domain Bacteria; phylum Bacillota; class Bacilli; order Paenibacillales; family Paenibacillaceae; genus Paenibacillus_AQ; species Paenibacillus_AQ rhizophilus. Next base: position 129,410 of record NZ_RQPI01000004.1, on the reverse strand, counting down.
CAAAATCATTCTCATCCATCTCAATAAAAGGTTTGGAAGGCGGCAGGACGCCGGCATTATTAAATGCATGATCCAGGCGGCCGAACCGGTTAACCGTTTGTTCAACCAAAGCCGCGGCTTGCTCCTTATCCGATACATCTGTTTTGTAAAAAACAGCCTCTCCTCCCGCTTCTTCAATCAGCTTAACCGTTTCGCTGCTTCTTTCATCTACATCGCCGATGGCTATCGCCGCCCCGCGTTTCGCGAATGCAAGCGCCGCGGCGCGGCCGATTCCCGTTGCGGCTCCTGTAATGAGCACTACTTTGTTCTCAAAATCCCGTAAAGTTGTCATGTCTGAATCCTCCTTGGAAAAAATTAATTTACTCCGTCAACGATGATTAATACTCTTCCGCTAACTTTTCCGTCATCAAATTTTTGATGGACGGCTGCCAGTTCGCTAAGCTTTGTTCTTTCCGTAATAACAGGCTTCAGTACCCCCGCATCGAGTAATTCAGCGATTTGTGTTAATTGCTCCGCATCGGGGTGAGAGTTTAATCGAACGGCTTTTACTCCCAGTTCTTTCGCTATAGTTTCATCTGCGGGAGATACGGCGGATATGAACGTTCCACCTTCGTTTAGCAGCTGCAGAAGGTTACTTATTTCATCTTTGCCGGCAGGTGAGAGATTAAAGATTACATCCACCTTGTTCTTCAATGCTTCAACAACGGACTGTTTTTTATAATCAATGATTTCATCGATGCCCAGCTGTTCAAGCATGGAAAAGCTTTTTTCAGACGCCGTACCAATGACGTAGGCACCCTTCCATTTTGCCAATTGCACGGCTAACGTTCCCACTCCCCCTGCTGCGGCCGTAATAAGCACACGCTGACCGGACTTCAGACGGCCGTAATCGAATAAGGCTTGCCAGGCAGTTAACGCTACGCTTGGTACGGCGGCCGATTCGTGCAAGTCAAATGTCTTGGGTGCATGAGCGATATGAACAGCTTTGCTGACGACGTACTCTGCAGCGGCACCATTCCTTGTCACATCAAGATAAGCGAAAACATTGTCTCCTTCCCGAAACGTTGTAACGGAGTCGCCCGCTTTCACAACGGTGCCCGATACATTCACAGATGGTGTAAAGGGAAGTTCGATCGGCAAGAATTGCTTGAATGCCCCCGAACGCAATTTTGCATCAAACGGATTAAATGAGGTGGCGGCAACTTTAATCAGCACTTCATCCTCGGTTACTTCCGGAACGGGTGCATCTTCATACCGGATAACATCCGCTCCTCCATATTGATGAAATCTCGCTGCTTTCATGAATGGATTTGTCGTCATAATAACAACCTCTTTCTTATAGTAGATTTGTACTCACCGATTCGAGATCATTCTCAATTACAGATTCAATACCGCATCCAGCGAATATGCCCCTGCACCGATCAAAGCGATTCCGATGGCTACCACGATCAAGACAGCGTTATATTCATAGCCGTTGGCCGTTACCCACAATCCGTTCTTGCCATGCACTTTAACGATGGCGCCGAGCATGGTCAGCGTAATGAACAAGGCGGCAAGCGGAGTAAATAGTCCGAGAGCAAAAAGAACACCTCCGAGCAGCTCGAGCAGTCCCGCCAGCACTGCCATGAATACGCCCGGTTTAATCCCGACCGAATCCATCCAGCCTCCCGTTCCTTTCGGGCCATAACCGCCGAACCAGCCAAACAGCTTTTGAGCGCCATGCCCGATGAACAACAGCCCCACTACCAAACGAACCAACAGTAATCCCAATGCTACCATCTAAATCATCTCCTATTATTTTGGGTTTAATAATCTTTATTTAAAGATATTTGACAAAAATCGATAGAAATCTCTTATCTTTTAGGGTAAAGAGGATAATTCACCTTGGAAGGAACCTTGATGAAGATCAGGCGCAGCGTGTCTTGATCAGACGAGTTCATTATTTCCATCTCCGTATCGGCTTCCACGGCTTTAATGATGAAATCTTTGTGCCGAAAAGGTACGGGCTCCTTCGATGCTCCTGACTCTCCCCATGTTCCTTGCCCGCGAATGGCTAAAGCCGTTAAAGTATAGCCGGCTGGCACTTTTTGTACATATCGGGCACCGCCGCCTATTTCAACATCCCACATTTCGCTGTCTGTGACCAATTGAACGGGAGCGCCGGGACCAATAACCGTCTTTACGGTAAATCCGGCTTCGCTCGTTTCCTGCGGAAAATCTTCATGTGCATACTGCCGGTAAGTTGGCTTTCTCCGAAACGCTTCCGTCAAATCCGGCTCGAACCATATTTGAAAAAGCTCCGAATCGGCACTCAGCCTTTCTTGATGACTTACGCCTGAGCCTGTTTGCATGACCTGGGCCCCGCCTGCACCTACGGCGCTGTCCGTACCCAAGGTATCCCCGTGAAAGGCATTGCCCTCCACCACATAAGTCAAAATCTCAAAGCCTTGATGGGGGTGCAGACCGATCTTGGCTTCGGTGCTTGAAGTGGCCCATGCCCAATAGAATAAGGGACCCACCCGTCTGATCACCGATCCTTCGCCCGAAAAGCCAATCGGCTTTTGTTCTTTGATTTTCCCGCCGTCAAATTCGCCTTTTCCCTGCATAGCAGGGGTATACACCATGGTTTGCATAATGCACAGCCTCCTAATTGGATTTTTAAACTGTAGCAGCGGTTAGCCTAAATCTTTCGCCTGTTTCCCCAGTTTTTTGAGCAGTACAATCGCTTCTTGCTGTTCATCTTGGGAAATCCCCTTCATTAGAGAATGGATTTTAGCGGCATGTTCGGGAAAGATCCGATTAAACAAATCATTTCCGGCGTCTGTAATTTCAGCATAGATCACTCTCCGGTCTTCATGGGATGGCACGCGTCTTAGCAGATTTTTCTTCTCCAGCTTGTCGATATTGTAGGTTATACTTCCGCTTGTGATTAAAATCTTTTCTCCAATCTGCTGCATGGGAATTTTCCCCTTGGCATACAGCACTTCGAGAATCGCAAATTCGGAAGGTGACAATCCGTACTGCCTGACATCCTTTATAGCTTGATCCGAAATCGCTTTGTAAGCCTTGGATAGAACAACAAACAGCTTAAGGGAAGTCGCTTGAGCGTCGTCCAATTGATTGGGCATTGAATCACCTCCTGCATATATCTTTGACTCAAATATCTTGATTAAAAACTTCTTTAATCCAAATGTCTTTTATTTAAGATAAATATACGACGTGAATCCGTTATTGTCAACAACAATATGAGAAAAAACTTTACGTACGCTGCGTTTCAACTCGACTAATGGCAAGCGATCACCAGTGTCAAAAAAACAGCCAGGCGGAAAGTCCCGCCTGACTGCTCTTAAAAGGCCGAATTAATCGGTCATGCCGCACCTTTTATTATCCGGCCATATTGTTAATCGAATCCTGTTCGGAAAAGACGGAAATGTGGTCGACTTTACCGGTAGATTTCGGAATCACGAATTTCAATTGGTACTGGGTACCCGCCTTGTAAATATAGATACTGTCGTTCCCGCTGGTCTTCGTGTCGTCCGGCCTGCCGAGCGCGCCTTCAATCTGCTGCAGTGTCAACTGCTGCAAATCGGCGGCGCTGGAACGGACATCAAAGATCAGACTGCCTTTGTTGAACCCGATCACCGCATGCCTCACGCTGTACGTGGCGTAGATGCCTTTGCCCGCCCCCTCTTCCTTGTCCGGCTCGCCCCAAGTCTTCTTCACATCGTCGATGAGATCCGTATGCGCGGCGAACGGAATGCCCGGCGCTTTGCCCTGCTTGGCAAGCTCAAGCAGCTCTTGGAGCAGCGCAGCCGTATTCGCATCGCCGCCGGGGGCAGGCGATGATGCCGATGTCGGTGCGGCGGAAACGCCCGGACTGCCCGATGGGGCAGCATCGCTGGCTGCCGGAGAGGCTGTTGCAGTTGCCGGAGCGGACGCTGCGGCAGCCGAAGGCGGTACAGACGGCAAGGCAGTCGCGGATGGCGGCGGGGAAGCTACTCCGCCGTCTCCGGAACTGCATGCGGCAACGCCCAGCATTCCCGTGAGCATGATGCTTGCCGCTATCATTTTGATATACTTTTTCATATGTGTCATCTCCCAGCTGATCTTTACAGTCTTGGATCTATTCCTATCCTTAACAGACGGAACACATACGGAAAGGTTGCAGCATTGGGAGCGCCAAGCACGTAAGGCCTTAATCTGCGCCGTAAAATGCAGGAAAAACCACCCTTACTGTAGAACTATGTAGAATCACAAGGACGATATAAATACTATTTATTCTTTTTAAAACCAACAACGTACAAATCGGCTCCTACAAATTCGAGTTCGGCAAAAAATTCAACGTCCAGCCGATCTACGTCACTCTGCTCACGCTGGCGCATCAGAACCACAAGCGTCTGAACGCTTAAATCCGGACTTATCCTGAAAAAATGCTGCCTAACGCCGTCCCTTGCGGGATGGCTTTTATTTTAAGCCTGGCTGCGGCTCCCATAACCGCTCCACCTTCACAAGCCGCGTCCCATCGAACTCCAGCTTATAAATATCCGGCTTGGTCGTCGACAACAAGAAATCAAATCCGTACGCTTTATCGTAATAGTGCATGATAATCGCCATGATATTGCCGTGGGTTCCAATTGCAATGTTGCTCTCTGCATACTCCCGAAGCAGCCGCTCCATAATCGGCACGGCTCGTTCCTCGGCTTCCTTGTGGCTCTCTCCGCCGTCAAGCTTGAAATGCCTGTCTTCATAAGAACGGCGGATCGCAACCAGCAATTCTTCATCCCCAAATTCCCTGTCCAACGTTCCAAATGCTCTTTCCCTCAGTTCCTCGCACAGCTCAATCTCCTTACCCGCCTCTTCCGCCAAAGGCTGCATGGTAGCGACCGCCCTCGCATAGGGGCTGGATACAAAATGCGCAATATCCTCGTTCTTCAACATCTCCTTCACTCTGCCCGCATCGGCGGCCCCTTGCTGCGAAAGGCCACGGTTCCGCTCCTGCCCGGGCAGATACGGCGAAACGGCATGTCTGATCATATAAATACGGGTATGCATTTCTGATAACTCCTTTTGGCGTCCGGTTATTTTTTCCAAAGTATTCCGTTTACTACATTCGGCGGTGCGGCTGCATTTCCTGCGGATAGTCTCTTCTTCCTTCGCTTTCGGATCGTCCCTTTCACTGTTCAGACACGCACGCTCCCCCATGAACCGGAAAATCTCCTGCTCATCCTCCCGTTTCAGCAACTTCCAGCCCGATATAGCGGAATTTCTCCAGCTTATTTTGCCATTTTGGCCCACAGAAGTGAAAGTAGAGCAAATAAGGCGGAAGAATTCCCGTTCGTCATGTTAATACCATCTTCGGAACCCTACCTTCGAGCATCTCCTTTGCCCAGCTCCTGTCAAAACGGATGTGAAATGTAAAACGAAAATTAAATGTGAAAAAATGGATTTACACCTTTCCAAAAAGATGATACGATTCAGGTAAACTAACAGTTTACTTTTAGAACCGGGGGTGTACGAATGGATCGGGCCACACGCAAAGAGACCATCTCGGCTCTTCATCAAGAGAATATTTTGCATGCCGCGGAGCAGTTGTTCGCGGAAAAAGGCATTGCGGCCACGACGATGGACGATATTGCCAAGAGTGCCGAATACAGCAAGCGCACGGTGTACCTTCAGTTCCCGAGCAAGGAGGAAATACACGACCGGATCGTCTTAAAAGGGTTCTTGCAGCTCAAGGAGCATCTTCTGCGAAGCGTTGACGGCCATGAGGGCTTTTTGCTCAAATATCGCGCCCTTTGCACCAGCCTGATGGCTTTCTATGAGGCATCTCCCTTTCTCTTCGCTCGGATTGTCGATTTTCAGACCCAGCCGCTGGACAGCCCGGATTTGCCGCAGGTGAAGAAGGATATTTTCAGTGTCGGAGAGGAGATTAACGCCGCGCTGGGGGAGATGGTCTGGAGGGGAATCGCGGAAGGCGCAGTGATGCCGTGTACGCGAATCAAGGAAACTATTCTGATCTATTGGAGCAGCTTGTCCTCGCTCATAATTTTGGCTAACCGCAAAAGCAGCTATATTTCCGAGACAATGGGCACGACGCCGAAAGGGCTGCTGGAATACGGCTGCAATCTGCTGCTGCGTATGCTTGTGAAGGAGGAGGAACATGGCGACAAAACGGCTGCTGGCCATTAAGGGTGGCCCCAGACCGGACGGAATCACGGCGAAGATGCTGCAAATTGCCGTCCAGACGGCGAAGACGGCGGGCTGGGAGACGGACATCTGCGACTTGTATAAGGTGAACATTAACGCCTGCAAAGGCTGCCCGGACTGCCGGGCAACCGGAATCTGCCCTCCCGGCGGCGAGCTTGCCGGGCTGTGGGAGCGGCTGGCTTCCAGCGATCTGGTTATATTGTCCGCGCCCACCTATTACGCCAATGTGCCTGGACAGGTCAAGCTCATGTTCGACAGGCTGGCGGGTAAGGCGATGGACCGCAGCGGCGGGGGCATTGCTCCAAGGCCTACTCTGTCCAAAAGCCAGCAGTACCTGCTGATGACCGCGTGCAACACGCCGTACCCGCTCAACCTGGTTCTCCGTCAGAGCTCGGCCTGCCTCGCCGCCATGAACGAGTTTTTCCATATCTCAGGTATGACCTGCCGAGGAAAGATCGTCTGTCCGGGCGCCAAGAAGCTGACGGAGGTTCCAGCCAAGCTGGCTTCGCGTATTCAAAGCTTTTTTTAATCCAATATAGCATTTCATTTAGGAGGTTACTCTGTGAAGAAGAAACTGCTGATAGTCGTTGGTCTTATTCTGCTCGTAGGGATTGGTTCGGGGCTTACTTATCTGTATCAGGTGCGCAGCTATCAAAACAAGATTAAGAATCTCACCATATCCGATGTCCCTTTCTCCCGTCTGGCCGATGGCACTTATGTCGGAGAATACGATGTGCGTTTTATCGACGCCAAAGTTCAGGTTAGCGTGCAGAACGGCAAAGTGACCAAGATCGACCTGCTGAAACATAAGAACGGGCATGGTGCTCCCGCCGAAGCTATTCTTAAAGAAATCGTCGCCAAACAGACGCTGGAGGTGGATGCCGTCAGCGGCGCGAGCAATTCCAGCAAGGTTTTGAAAAAGGCGGTAGAGATCGCGCTTGTTCAAGGCGAGAAATAATCTTCTCAAATTCCCTTCCGCCAAGACGACCTGTACGCCTCCGAACAAAAGAAGCTGCCCTCAGCCTATTAACGGCGGGGCAGCTTCTTTTTATCAACAGCAACCTAGTTTAGCCCTCCTTCATAAGCTCCCCGATCCTCCGGCGCAGCCGCTTAATCTCCTCCAGCAGCGCCGCGTTCTCATCGTCACTCTCCGGCGTTTCGGCCTGAATGAGCTGTGTAAGCCTAAGCTGCAGGACGCCAAGCTCATCCTCTGCGGCCCGTTCCCGTTCCGTCATCATATGCTCCCGGTCTTTGGACAGATACTCTTCATAGGTTCCGGGAAACTGCATCGGGAAGCGTCCGCGCTCCAGCACCGCCAGCCGGTTGGCGATATTCGACAGTAAATACCGGTCATGCGTGACGAGCAGCAGCGCGCCCGGATAGGACTGTAAAGCCTCCTCAATGACCTCTCTTGTCTCAATGTCGAGATAATTGGTCGGTTCGTCCAGCACCAGGAGATTGGCCCTGCCGAAATATAGACGCAGGAAGGCAACGCGGCATTTCTCCCCCAGGCTTAAATTGCCGATAAGCTTGAAGGCGTCTTCCCGTGAAAATAAGAAGCAGCCCAAAATCGTCCTTGCCTCCGTCACCGTCATTTCGGGGAGCCCAAGCAGGCTGTCCAGAAGGGTAGAGGAGGAATCAAGCTGCTCCAGCTCTTGGGCAAAATAACCGACCGTCGTCTGCGGATGCAGAGCGACCGTCCCGCCGGTCGGCGTGTATAATCCCGCCAGAAGCTTCAGCAGGGTCGACTTGCCGGACCCGTTCGGTCCGATCAAGCCGATCCGGTCCCCCCGGCGGACCGTAAAGCTGAAGTCCTTCAGCAAAGGACCTTCGCCCGGATACGCAAATTCCGCATGTTCCGTCCTCAGCAGCGTTCCGGCGGTGAATTCCCCTCCTGTGAGCCGCATGTTCAGCTTGGCGCTTTCCCGCGGCTCTGCCGTGCGGTCCCGGTTCAGCCGCTCCAGCGCCGCTTCCTTCGCATGCAGGCGGGACACGTTCTTCTTCGACTTCGCCCGCAGAAAATCGTTCTGCCCGGCGGAGCGGTGCGCCTGCTGAAACCATTCCGCATACCGCCGGATGGCTTCCTCGAGCTTTTTCTTCTCCAACTCTTGTTTCCTGTACCGCGCTTCCTGTTCCCTGGCCTCCACGGCCTTCTGTTCACGGTACTGCGTATACCCTCCGGAGTAACGTCTGCCGCCGTCCGGCCTCAGCTCCAGCACGGAGGTCGCCGTGCGGTCGATAAAGCGGCGGTCATGCGAGACGTACAGCACAGTGCCGGAATAGCCGGATACCCACCCTTCCAGCCATTCCATCGTTTCCGCGTCAAGATGATTGGTTGGCTCATCCAGCATCAGCAGTTTCGGCTGACGGGCCAGCAGCTGGGCAAGCTGCACCCGCGTCTTCTGCCCGCCGCTCAAGGACCGGTAGGGCAGATCCCAGATTTCCTGCGGAAGATTCAGCTGCCGCAGCGCTTTTTCCGCCTTCGCCTCCCAACCGTAGCCGTCCACTCGCAGATAGTCCTCGTAGGCCTCGCCGTATTCGGCCAGCATGGCCTCCTCTGCTCCTCCGCCGCTTTGGAGTCTGCCGCCGAGCTGTTCCAGCCGGGCTTTCAGCCGCGCCGCTTCGGCGTTCCCTTCCAGGACAAGCCGGCGGGCGGTCATTCCTTCCCGGGGCTCAAGCTGCTGATCCAGCAGCCCCCATTCCTGTATTGGCAGACCGCGGTACACCGAGCCTGATTCCAAAGGCACACTGCCCATCAGTCCCTTCAGCAGCGTAGTCTTCCCCGCCCCGTTGCGACCGAAGAGCGCCATGCGTTCTCCTTCGGCCAGTTCAAACGACAAATTCTGAAACAGGACGTTCCCGTTCCATTCCTTGCTTACCTCTTTCACACTCAGTACCGGCATCTATCATCCCTCCGAATTCAAATAAAAAACCGCAGCTGCCGCTGCGGTCAAAAATATCGTATGAAAGGAAGACAGATGGCACGGTTCGTTCAACGTTCAACCAATGGCAAGCCTTCTGCCAAACGGCAACAGCCATGAACAGGATCATTGCCGGGGCGATCCGCGGCAACTGTTCCTTAGCCTTTTTAAACGAAACGATTAGCGATCCCTTGAATCTCCCGAAGACATACGTATCCCTGACCATCCGCCCTCATGGGCGCACCGCGGCTTGTGCATATGCTAATCACAAGTTGGCTGGTCTTCTCAGGAAACGCATTAGTTCTTCATCGTAGGGGAGATCCTCCGTCAATTGTCCGAATTTGAATTATTCCCATTATAAACCGTCCCGTTCCCGGCTGGCAAGGGCGGCGAGCTTCGGAACGATGATTTACAGCTCCAGACCTTTAAGGATGACCTGCTTCTCCGCCGCTTCAAAAATCGTTTCAATCAACCGCAGCACACGGTGGACCTCCTCGTTCTTGACCAGCGGCTTGCTCTTTCCTTCGATCACCGAGACAAAGTTTTCATAGAAGCTCTGCTTCGTGCTCTCAGGGTTCTCGATCGGCAAGCGCAAAGTCGATTCCTCCGAAGGAGGCGCCATCGTCTTCGTGAGCCCTTGTCCCGCCTGAATCGGCTTCGGCTCGACCTTGACTACATCCGGATTATTGACCACGATCTCCCCGCTGAGATCCCAGTCGCGGATAATGGCGGTTCCTTCCGTGCCCTTGACATACCAGCGCGGCAGCTTGATGAAGTTGGTCGTTCCAACCTCGATCACGGCGGTCAGGCCGTCTTTGAAGCGGATAAAGCCGGTGAACCCGTCATCCACCTCGGTGCCGAGAATGGTGCTTAATTCGGAGCTGACGCTGTCGATTTTGCTGCCGGTGAGCAGCAGAAGCTGATCAAGCAGATGGACGCCCCAATCCAGCAGCATACCGCCGCCGTACGCCTTGAGCTGGCGCCAGTCGCCGGGAATGCCGTTGGCTCCCTGAACGCGGGACTCCAGATGAAACACCTCGCCGATCTTTTTCTTCTGGATGATATCCTGAATAATGAGAAAATCTTCGTCCCAGCGCCGGTTCTGGTGCACCATGAAGATGCGGTCCTCTTCCTTGGCTACAGCGATAATATCAAGCAGATCGGCACTGTTTATAGTCACCGGTTTTTCACAAATCACATGCTTTCCTGATTTCAGCGCCTGAATGGCGATGGTCTTGTGGACATCGTTAGGGGTCGCAATCAGCACGACATCGACGGTTTCATCAGATAAGACCGCTTCCAAACTGTCATAAGTCTTAAAGCCCTTGGCCGCAGCCAGTTCCATCCGGTAGTCGACCAGATCATAGACGCCGGTTACCGCCAGATGCTCGGACGGCTCAATTAACTGCACATGGTAGCTGCCCATTCCCCCGAACCCTACAATGACAAGACTGTACGTTTTCTGCTCCATTCTTTATCCTTTCCTTTCCGCGTGTGGTACTGGAACTTTCGCAAGTTCTATTTTTGTTCCATTACATTTTACACCGTTTCCATTCGTACAGGAATTGTACCAATCCACAAAAAATTGATGCCTCCGCTTGGAACAGCCATTATACTTGGTTGAAAAACAGTTAGACCCGACTATCCCCTTGGAAGGATGCGAACGCATATGAACACCCTGTTATTTGTCACGGATTTGTATTACGAAGCCAAAGGGCGCACTTACTATGAGGAAGATTTGTTTCTGACTTCCAGGCTCAGAGAGTCGTTCGCGCTCACGATTTGCCATCCGCAGGACATTCATGCTTTTGAGAAAAATTATGATCTCATCGTTATCCGAAATGCCGGGCCCGTCGCCCATTTCAAGGACAAGTATTGGTCGTTTCGCGAAAGAGCGGCTGCGAATACATATAAAACGTATAATTCGTTTAACGGCAAAGGCGATATGAACGGGAAGGAATATCTATTGGAGCTTACCAAGGCAGGATATCCCGTCATCCCGACCATTGATGATATTGAGCGGATTGACGATTTGCCGCAAGTTCCGAGCTACATTTCCAAGCCAAAGGACGGGGCCGACTCCATAGGTCTTGAGATTGTATCCTTCAATGATTTATCATCCAAACTTAATGCCGGCGAACGGAGTGTTCTGATTCAACCGTTCATTGATTTCGAATATGAGGTCTCGTTTTATTTTATCTTAAGGCTGTGTTAGACAATAATGTTGATATAGTATATAAACCTCGAAATCATATTATAATAAGGTTTCGAGGTGCATTATGAGCGATAGAGTAAGCGTAAGAAGTTTAAAAGCAGAGATAGCCAATCTTAATAACTCTCAGTTGGAACAATTGTTTAACTACATAGGAGAGATGTTAACTGTAAGTTCGTTTAGAGCTAATCTTAATAAAGATTTTAGAGAATCAAGATTTTCAAAGGGGGAAGTATGCCCTCATTGTCAATCTACTTATGTTGTTAAAAACGGCAACCTAAACGGCAAACAAAGATATCTTTGTCGTGATTGTAAGAAGTCATTTAATGACCTAACTAAATCTGCTTTATCTTGCACTAAATTACCGATAGATGCATGGCTAACTTATGCTCAAGGTATGATTTTAGGCTTATCTATAAGGGAAAATGCTGAAAAAATTGGGGTATGCGTAAAGACCTCATTTTATATGCGTCACAAAATCCTTGATTGTATCAGAGTATTTATGGGTACTGGATTTGTTGATGGCGTTGTTGAAATGGATGAATGCTTTATACCCGAAAGTTATAAGGGGAACCATAAAAAGAGTGGTTTTGTAATGCCTAGACCTTCTAGGAAAAGAGGAAAACAAGTTAAGAAACGTGGTATAAGTAATGAACAGATTTGTATTGTTACAGCTATAGACAGAAATAATAACATAATCCTTGAACCTATCTGTAAAGGTAGGGTAACTTCTGATGCCCTTGAAGCACTTTATAAAGAGCATGTAGATTCAGAATGTATTATCTGCACAGATAGCCACAAATCCTATATACAGTTTGCCAAAGACCTTGAACTAGACCATAAAAGAATTATGAGAGGTCGTTATAAAAATGGAATCTATCACATAAACCATGTTAATAGTTTGCATAGCAACTTAAAGGTTTGGATGTACAGATTTAAAGGTGTTGCAACTAAATTCCTTTCGAATTATATGGCTTGGTACAAGTGGCTCCAGAGTTTTAATGATGAAAAAGAACTTATAAGGACTAAAAATATGCTAATTCATAGTGTAGTTCCTTTTGTTGATACTCGAATTTGTAGTTATCATGGGAGAGAGGCTGTTTTCATTTAACATGCAAAATACTCCATTTATTCGAAAATAAGTTATAATATATATCAAGTAAATCACAATGGTATTATAGCATTCAATAGTCAGCAATAAATAGGAATTTGTAGTGGAGATTATTTATATAACAGAAAGGGCGAAAAAATGAGTGCAATTGGTAGAATATCCGAAATTATCGACCTTGCGCAAATAACGGATAGAATGGAATTTATTTTCAATTCAGTTATTGATTGTGATGCTTATATAAGAAATAAAATTGAATATGAAGTAAACGGTCGTATCATACCTGCCTTCCTGCTTATTCCAAAAGGTGAAGCACCGTTCCCAGCAGTTTTGGTTAATCATCAACACCATAGTCAACGAAATTGGGGCAAAAGTGAAGTTTGCGGATTGGTTGGTGACCCATTACAAGATTTTGGAAGCAAGCTTGCTTGTGCAGGTTTTGTAGTAATTGCGCCAGATGCAATATGTTTCGAGGAACGAAGAGTAAATGCGAGAGGCACTGAAGAAAACCACACAGAAGATGAATGGAATCATTTCCTTGCACTATGTCATGGTATTTTGACAGGGGAAACATTGGCGAAAATTTCCATAGAAGATGCTATAGGTGCAGTAAGTGTTCTTAATGGTTTGGATATTGTGGACAAAACAAAAATTGGTTGCTTAGGACATTCTTATGGTGGGAACACTACATATTTCGCAACTGCTTTTGACAAAAGAATAAGCTATGCCATGTCAAGCGGAAGCGTTGTCAGTTATAAACATCGTATGGATAACTCAATAGGAATAGAAATGTCTAGTATTATACCTGGATTTCTCAAAGAATTTGAAATTGTTGATGTAATAAAAGAAATAGCACCGAGAGATTTCTTAATTATTTGTTCTGATGAAGATAAGTATTCAAAGGATGCACCGCAAATTTATGAAATTGTAAGAAAACACTATATCTCAAGAAATGCAGAAAGGAATTTGCAGATAAAACAATATAACGGTGGTCATCAATTGACACAAGAACGCTTTGACTATATTTTAGAATGGATTACCAGCCACGCCTAATGAGCATAATACGAAGTTCGACATATTAGTATTGTACGAACTATGTTAAAATAACCCATGAAATAAATGGAAGAGAAATCTCTTCCATTTATTTTTTACCATATCAACAATTTAGTCTAACAGAGCCTATCTTAAAAGCCGAGAAGACTCCTTCTTCTATAGGGAGGAGATGAATCGGCGGTTTTTTTTGCTCCAAAGCGAACACATGTGCTATAATGGAAATGTCTTACACGAAAGGAGGTTGTGTGGCTTGTTGGTGCATAAAGCTTACAAATATCGCATCTATCCAAATCCGGAACAACGGAAACTCATCCATCAAATGTTTGGCTGTTGCCGCTTTGTCTTCAATCATTTCTTAGTCAAATGGAACGAAACCTATGAGGCAACAGGCAAAGGGTTGTCCTATAACACCTGTGCCACACAGCTTCCTGCACTCAAACAGCAATTTGAATGGTTGAAATCGGTAGATAGCATTGCTTTGCAATCGGCGGTGCGAAACGTGGCAGACAGCTTTGAACGTTTCTTCAAGAAACAAAATCAGGCTCCACGCTTCAAAAGCCGAAAGCATCCTATGCAAAGCTACACCACCAAATACACCAATGACAACATTGCTATCGACGGAAACCGACTTAAACTTCCGAAGCTTAGGTGGCTTCGCTTTGCCAACTCCAGAGCGTGTGAAGGTCGCATTCTTTCTGCTACCCTGCGGCGAAATGCGGCAGGCAAGTATTTTGTATCCATCCTCTGCGAAGTGGAAATGAAACCTCTGCCGCAGACCGATAAGGAGATTGGCATTGACCTTGGACTCAAGGAATTTGCGGTCTGCTCTGATGAGGTGCGGGTTCCCAATCCCAAAGTGTTTCGCAAAAATGAACAAAAACTTGCATTTTGGCAACGCCGCATGGCTCGCCGTAACAAAGGGGGCTCCAATTGGCAGAAAGCCAAACAGAAGGTTGCCCAAATCCATGAAAAGATCGTCAACGGCCGCCATGATTTTTTGCATCAACTCACCACGAAGCTGATTCGTGAAAACCAAACGATCAGCATCGAAAATCTGAGAGTGGCGAACATGCTCAAAAATCACCGGCTGGCCAAATCCATCGCCGATGCGTCCTGGAGTGAATTTGAACGTCAGCTTTCGTATAAAGCGGAATGGTATGGACGTACGGTGAAGGTTGCCGACACGTTCGCCCCAACGAGCCAAAGGTGTCATGTATGCGGCTATATCCATTCCGAAGTAAAGAAATTGTCTGTGCGGCAATGGGAATGTCCATCGTGCCATACCCTTCATGATCGAGATGAAAATGCCGCACATAACATCAAAAGCCTTGCTGTTTAAACATCAAGACCACCTTTCCTTTAAATATTTTGCTAAGGCAAAACCTAAAAACTCCGGGAAGATCGGTACAGATTTCCCTTTGGAAAACTGCGGGAACCGCAGGGATCGCTTGGTATACGATTTTTCGTGAGAAAATATCGATATGAATTCGCTTCAGTAGAAGGGATTACCCAAGAATCCCCCACCTCAAGTGTTAGCTAAGTGGGGGAGTGTTCAATGAGTGGAACAATCTGGATTGGGGAATACAGCGGGTGGATGCATGCCGGACGAAACAAGGAGAGCTTCTGCTGGTCGAACTTGAAGATTTGAATCCCTATCTCTCCCTGCTGGAGTTAACGCCGGACATCCGTCAAAGGTTCGTTGAGAGCTTAAAGCATTCGCTGCAAAAAGCGATTCAGGCCTGATTCTTTATAGTCCAGGGTTGTCATAGATGACTTCCGTTCCGCCAGCGAAATCGTGAATCGCCCTCCGGTCCTTCCGGACAATCACCATCACGATGCTGATAATAAAGGCAATCCCGTAAGTGTAGCTGTACAACAGCCAGCATAGCCCGTTACGCAGCAGCATCGATCCGATACCGGGTGAAGTTCCATCGAGCTTTTGAATACGGATTCCGCATATTCTTTTGCCGATTGTGCGGCCGTTCCAGAATACCGGCACAAGCACCATATAGGCGGTGGACAGAATATCTCTTGAAAGTCTTCCCTCTGTGTCTCCGCCAGTGATGAGAAAGTAAATGATCGCCGCCGGGAGCCCGAAGCAGAGACCGTCCAACACTTGGGCGCCCAGTCTAATCCAAAAGCCTGCATTCTTTTCGTCCATAAAAACGCTCCTTTGACGTGCCTGGAATAAAATGTTCGGAGATAGAGTATCACAGAACAAGCTTCGATGGCTGTTGCCAATGTTACGGCTTCTAAATACTTAGATTTAAAAAAAGCTAATCCCAAATGCCGGATTAGCTTTTTTCTTATGCCTATAAAATCGTAACGGTGCTGCTCGATCCGGTCCACTGAATCTGAACACCGAACAACAGCGGGACGCTGCTTAGCGGAATCATCAGAGTCCCGCTCTCATTACGCGAAGCAAGCATGGATACCTTCGTCCCGTTTACGGTGGCGTAGTCGGTCAGCGGCTTGTGCGATGCCGTCCGGCCGCCAGCCGTGATCGTCAGCGCCCCTTCGGAGTCCAGCCCCAGCTTAGCACCGAGCACGGATGCGGTCTCTCTAAGCGGAACATACACGCGGGAGTCTTTCACCAGAAAAGGACTGCTCAGCTTAATCGCCGTTCCGTTGTTAATGACAATCGTACCATCTACCGTCTTTTGCTCCAGTACATAGCCGTATTTTCGCGCGATGCTCTCCATATCGAGCATTGTGGAAGTGATGACCACCGTCGTATTTTTCTGCACCTGCGGAAACAGCCAGTGGATGTCGTCATTATGCATACGGATGCAGCCCGCGCTGACATACTTGCCGATCGAGGACTCTCTGTTGTTGCCGTGAATAGCGTAGGTCGTTCCTCTTGTGCCGTACGCATCCAGCCCGAGCCAACGGTCGCCAAGCGGATTGGCGGGATCGCCGCCGGGAATATGATCTTTGTAATAAGGCCGGTTTTTAATTTTATTGAAAATCTTGAAGCTGCCTTCCGGGGTCAAACTCTTCTCCTTGCCCGTCGCGACCGGGAATACCTTAACCAGCTTGCCGCCATCGAAAAAGGCCAGCTTGTTGACCTTTTTGTTTATCACGAGCATTTGAGTCCCAGCCGCATTCGCCTCTCCCGCGAAGATGCCGGTACACAGCAGCACAAGCGCAAGCATCAGACCGAGCGCTCTGCGCATGCCGGTTCCTCCGTGATTCTCTCCCCTGTTTAATTTCATTCATGTTTCCCCTCCAGCCTAATACTGCTAATTTTGTATCTCTTTATCTTATTAACGGATTGCGGAGGGAAATGTTGCCACTTTTGCGCAAAAAAATTCCGGCCCCCCACCGGAGACCGGATTACCCGTTATCTATACATCAGCCCTTGAGAATTCTCAGCATGCGGCCCGTACCTTTTTGAAATTCATAGGGGACTTGTACTTCCTCGGCCGTGCAGCCTTCTTCCCGAATGTGATTCAGCAGGTCGTCCATCTGCGCGTACCGTTCGCCCGACAGGCCGACCAGCGGATAAATGCGCAGCTCCTTTCGGGTCACACGCAGCAGCTCCCGCAGCGTCTTCAGATGAAAGTCATAATCGAGCCGGTCGCCGTACATGAACAAAAAATGCGCGGACAGCGTCAGATCGAACCGGCCGTCATCGAACGGCAGAACCGGCAGAACCGCCGGGACATACCGCTCCGGGTAACGGGCCATATCGGCCGTACATTCCTGCAGAGCGCGTTCCCGATGCTCCCGAAGCTCCTCCACGGAGGAGAAATACTCCCAATTGAAACCGGTCCGGGCTTTTTCCATTTGGTCCATCGCATGCCGGATATCCTCCAGCCCTTTCTCTTTAAGGGCCCGGATAGGATACCCGTAGGCAATGTCGGCTGACACCACCTGAACTCCGAGCGCATTCGCCCGAGCCGTAAACGCGCATGCGCCGCCCGGACAATCCAGAACGGTCCGCCCTTGAAGCTCCTCTTCGGACAGGCCGAACATCGCCATGTACTCCTCAAAGGTTCTTCCGATAAAAATAATGCGGCTTAAATCCAATCGGTTCTCTTCTAAGCTCATCTCGTCTCTTCCTTTCTCTGCTCATCTCGTCTTAAGCGACCTCGGCCGCTTCTTTAACATTACCATATGAATGCTACCGGGGCAGCCGAATTCTTATTAATTCTGCGAAATACTCAGCTCCAATTTTCAAAATATTGTCATTGAAATCATAGAGCGGGTTATGGAGCGGGATATTGCCCTTACCGTCCGATGCGTCACCGTTCCCAATAAAAACGAAGCATCCGGGAATATTTTGCAAAAACGCTGAAAAATCTTCTGAAACCATCACTTGCTGTACGTTGGCGTTGACCTTGGTTTCCCCAAGCACATTCAAAGCCGCCTTTACGGAGATATCCACGCACTCCTCCCAGTTCACCGTAGGAGCAAATTCATGCGTGTATTCAAATTGGCATCCCGCGCCATGCATGCCGCATATTCCCTCGACTATGGCCCGCATTCGTTCTTCCAGCATATTTTGTACCTCCGGCGTGTAGCTGCGGGTATCCCCTTTGATCTCTACATGAGTCGGAATTGCATTCCGGATGCCGTCCGTGTGGATCTCAGTACATGAAATTACAGCCGGAATATTCGGGTCTAAATTGCGGGACACAATCGTCTGCAGCGCGAGAATAATCTCGGCGGCGATCACGAGGGGATCTATGCTCATATGCGGACGGGCGGCATGGGCGCCTTGCCCTTTGATCCGAATGATAAAGTTATCCTCACCGGCCATAATTCCGCCCGCACGAGTTGCAAACGTACCTTCCGGCATGCCTGGCATATTATGCATCCCGTAAATTTCATCCATTGGAAACCGCTCCAGCAGCCCATCATTGATCATGGCAAGCGCGCCTTTGCCCGGCTCCTCGGCCGGTTGAAAAACGAATCGGACAGTGCCATTGAAATTTTTTCTCTCGGTCAACAATTTAGCTGCGCCCAGCACTATGGCCATATGTCCATCATGACCGCAGGCATGCATTTTTCCCGTATTTCGGGAGGCATGGGGGCGCTCCGCTTCCTCTGTAAAGTTAAGCGCGTCCATATCCGCCCGGATTCCGATAATCCCCGTGCCGCTTCCGATTTTGAGGCTCGCAACGACTCCCGTGCCGCCAATGCCGGTATGAACCTCCAGCCCCATCCCGGTTAAAGCCTTGGTGATATATTCGGACGTCATTTTTTCTTCAAAAGCCGTTTCAGGAAACATGTGTAGATCATGTCTCCATTCGATGAGCTGCTGTTCGAAGCTTGAATTATCCACGTGCTTCCCTTCCTTCCCAAAATGTAGAGATGAACGAGACAAGTCCGGTCCTCCGGTTAAAAAGCAGGATACTTGCCGTTCCATACGATGTCCCTGTACCCCTCCGGGTCCGTATCGCCTTCCGTGCTAATGATGAGAACTCTCGATTTCTCGTTCAATTGAAGCCGTTCCCCCACTTCCCGCCGTAGCGCTTGTTCCTCCTGGATCAGGCTCAGAACTCCCAATCCCACAGCGCCGGATTCTCCGGAAACGACCCGCGGATCGCCGGGCAAAGGATTGCCGAGCATTCGCATGGCTTTGGCCGACACCGCATCGGAGCAAGAAATGTACATATCCGCATAATCCCTTAAAAGCTCCCAAGCCACCGTGCTGGGCTCCCCGCAGGCCAATCCCGCCATAATCGTCGGCAGATCGCCGGTTACCGCATGGGGCTTCCTGTCATTTTTCACGGCGGATTTATAGATGCACGCTGCTTCATTCGGCTCGACAATGATCGTTATCGGACGTTCGTCGCCGAATTCCGCCACGAAATAGCCCAGCACGCTTGCCGCGAAGGAACCGACACCCGCCTGAAGAAATACATGGGTTGGACAGCCTTTTCCGTCCCCCTTCATTTGCTCCATTACTTCATGAATCAGAGTGCAGTATCCCTGCATAATCCAGGTTGGGATCTCCTCATAGCCCTCCCACGCGCTGTCCTGAACCAGAACTCCGTGATGATCGGCGGCGTACCGGGCGGCCATTTTTACCGTGTCATCATAATTCAGCTCCGTAATGGAGGCTTCCGCGCCTTCCTTTCTTATATTATTTAGTCTGGCTGCTGATGAGCCTTTGGGCATGAATACCACTGATTTCTGTCCCAGCTGATTGGCCGCCCAGGCAATCCCTCTGCCGTGATTTCCGTCTGTCGCCGTAACAAAAGTTAGTTCTCCCAGCCGCTCTTTGATCTCTCCGGATTGCAGTTTCTCAAAATCAAGCTCCGAGATATCCAGATTTAGCCGCTCCGCCAAATACTTGCCGACAGCATAAGAGCCGCCCAGCACTTTAAAAGCGTTCAGTCCGAATCTGTACGATTCATCCTTGATCCATATGCCGCCCACGCCAAGCTTGCGTGATAAAGCTTTCAGGCTGTACAGGGGCGTTGGCTCATATTCATCAAATTTGCTGTGAAAGTTTCTCACTTTTGCAGCCGCTTCACGGTCAATGAACCGCACCGGCGTTCTATCGCCATTCGCCTTACGCGCCCGTTCGTTCGCAATATACTGAAAATCCGCAGTATCCATCATCAGACCCCTTTCTTTTCATAATCTTTCTGCAACCATTGTAATGTAATATATCACATGTTACATTCCATTTATTTTGCTGTCAATCAAGTCTTTCCACGCTGAAGCAAAGCGAGATTTGATACTGCTAAATTGCACATGATATATTACATACAAAAGAATTGAGGAGGCGCCCTATTGCTGCCAAAATCTACAACCAAAGTCAAACGCACATCGATTCGTGAGCAAGTGTACCTTCAAATACAAGAATGGATTATCAGCGGAGAATTAAAGCCGGGCGACAAGCTGAAGGATCAGCAATTGGCGGACGCGATGGGCACAAGCCGCACCCCTATCCGCGAAGCTTTATTAAGACTGGAAGAAGAAGGAATGGTGCAGACCAAGGCCAATAGCTGGACACAGGTGGCTCCTGTTGATATTTATCAGGCACACCGTTTGTATCCGGTCATCCAGTCACTTGAGAAGCTGGCCGTTTCTTTTGCCAAAGCAAATATCAAGCCGGAGCATATCCGGCAGTTGGATACAATCAACGAAGAACTGGAACGCGCTCTTAAACAGGAAAATGCGCTGGAAGCCCAGCAATACGACGCCCTGTTCCATCAGGTAATCATCGATTTGTCTGCCAATGAAGAGCTTATCAGTGTGTTGGATGGGCTAAAGAAAAAGCTCCGGCGTTATGAGGTTACGTATTTTAAAGGCTTTTTGGGAGCGGAACAATCGGTGGAAGAACATAAGAAAATCATCGGCGCGCTAAAAGAGGAGGATTTCGCCGCTGCCACCGAATTCATAGAATCGAATTGGACCAACAGCTTCCGGCGCCGCTTCACCGTATCCGAAACGGAAGGGACCGAAAATATCAAGAGCATGAATAATTCACATGAAGCTCAAGCATAATAAACTTCGGTTTTCAATTCATTTCACTAGGAGGATACAACATTGAATACGAACATTTCCAATCAAGTAAACCAAGGTGAGCAGCTCGTTCAACGGCTTATCAACGAAACACAGCAAGCCAGCCAACTGTATCAACAACTGCTTCAGCAGGAGGAGCAAAATGCAAGACAGCTGGAGGACCTGGCAAACCGCGAGCGTAGAGCGTCCCAAACGATCCAGACGGCTCTGCAAGGCCACCAAACAGCCATTCAGCAGCTGCAGCAGATCTCCCAAGTTCTCCGTCAGGTGGAGCAGCAATCGGTCCAAACCGGAGCAATAGGCTCGTCCTACAGCCAGCCGGTGTTCCACAATCCGGCAATCCCGTCCGGCATGTCCTACGGTTCTTCATCCTTCGGTTCTCCGATAGGGTCTTCTCAGATCGGTTCCTCTTCGATCGGTTCTTCGATCGGTTCTTCTCCGATCGGTTCTTCGATCGGATCTTCGTTTACCGGATCTTCTTCCTTCGGCGCCGGCTCTTTGCACACTCCTGGGCAGTTTTCTTCGATGCCGGGCCGCAGCTTCCAGCAATAAAACGGGAGCCGGCTCTAAGGTCCGGTTAAACTAAGGCAGGGACTGTCCACTCGGCTGTAAAGAGCCAGGACAGTCCCTATTTTGTAACTGGAATATTTCAGCGCTCTTATTTCGATCTTTCAAAGGGCAGCGCAAGTCGTCGCTTGCAAAAATAGACTGGGTGAGCCTTCCTTCTCTCCGGTATAATGGGTAGCGTATACTGATGATTTTCAGCTGACGACCAACGGAGAGGAGACATCACGCATGACAATCGGAGTTACCATTGAAAAAATCAACGGATTAGAAGAGGATCTGGAGCGGCAGCTGGGCGATCTGCTCGTTCGGGTCGTCGACGACGGAGCATCCGTCGGTTTTTTGCCGCCGCTTTCCGAAGAGGAAGCTGTGGATTATTGGCGCGGTGTACCCGGCGAGGGGGTTATATTGTGGGTTGCTCTGGAAAACGGAGAGGTTGCGGGAAGCGTTCAGCTCCATCTTGCCCTGAAGCCTAACGGGCTCCACCGGGCGGAAATCGCCAAGCTGATGGTCCATCCGGAGCACCGCCGCCAGGGCATTGCGCGTATGCTGATGGAAACGGCCGAAGCCTGCGCGGCTTCCGAGGGCAGAACCTTGCTTGTATTCGATACCCGCGGAGGCGATCCCTCCAACCTTCTGTACCAATCGCTCGGCTTCGCGGAAGCCGGCAGAATTCCGGACTATGCGCGGTCGGCAAACGGAGAACTGCATGAGACGGTATTTTATTATAAGAAGCTCACATAGGCTATAATACGGATTGCTTTAATTTTGAAACATTGTTACAATCAAAGTTACAATTACCGTTAATTAGCAACTATATTAAGGAAGGTGATACCATGTCCATTCAGAATTTACACTCCGCCGATGAGCTGGAGCAGTATATTGCCAAGCCCGGAAAGAAGCTGCTGTTCAAGCACAGCACTACCTGCCCGATCAGCGCAAAGGCGTTCGAGGAGTTTCAAACCTATCTGAAAGACAGTGATACCGACGCCGCCGTCGTGCTCGTGATCGAGGACCGTCCGGTTTCCAACAAAATTGCCGAAGATTTCGGCATCAAGCATGAGTCTCCGCAAATCTTCCTGCTGGAAGACAGCGAAGTGCGCTGGAATACGTCCCACTGGAAAATCACGCAGTCGAGCATCAAAGAGGCTGTAAGCCAATGAGCGACCAGGTCATCGTCTACTCCACCGAGGGCTGCGGAGACTGCAGCCGGGTGAAGCGAATGCTTCAGAGCGAAGGCATCCCGTTCGAGGTCAGGGATATCATGACAAGCGAGGCCTACCAGCAGGAAGTGGAACGTCTTGGCTTCATGGGCATTCCGGTTACCGTGGCGGGCGGCAGAGCGGTCAAGGGATTTAACCATGGCGAACTGAAGGAATTGATTGCCGCGGCAGGGTTGAACCAATAAGCTTCTAACACCGTTATGTCTCTGCGGAGAAACAGAAAGTTAAATGGAAAAAAAACAGCTAATTCGATTCAAACTGAGATCAATGCATCTTAAAGGAGCCTTATTCCTACCGGGGAATAGGCTCCTTTTAGTTTGACGCCTTAAGGGAGGGGAGTGTTCAACGAAGTTTCACCAGATGGATTTCAAGGTGTATATATGCAAAGAGATGATTTCAATGCTTCCTTCCTGGACGTAAAGCTCCAGCTCCTGATTATTAGGGTCCGGAAAAACCTGATCCGTCAGCACGACACTTCCGTCATTTGCGAACACTTCAACGGAGGAATGATCGGCGAATATCCGGAGCTTGATGATTCCATCTGCGGGCTTCAGGTCCGCTCCGTGCTCGCAGGAGAAATCGGGATGAAAGTCCGATATGCCGGCATTTCTGCGGTCGATGAACATATAGCTGCGTTCGGCGTCAAAGCCGATAACCGTTCCCTGGCCGCCGGAGCCATGAATTCGGAAGCCGAACGATGAGGAGCCCGCTATTTTAATTTCCGCTACAATTTCCAGCGTACTGCCGTGAATCTCCTGCAAAAGATTGCCGTCCCCGGCTTGGATCGTCAAATCCTCCATCAGAAGCTTCGGTTCTCTGAGCGTCTCCAGCTCTCTGACCGGCAGCTGGCGGAGCCGAATCCCGTCTTCGAAGACCGCAAGTCCAAGCTCCCTCGGCAGCGTCATCGCTCCTCTCCATGCTTCCGTCGGCAGCAGATTGGCGTATTTCCAGTTGTTCATCCAGCCGATGAACAGCCTGCGCCCATCCTGAGCGGGAACGTCAGACCAGCTCACTCCTGCATAGTTATCCCTGCCGTGATCCAGCCACAGCACCGTATCCGGCGGATTGTCGCTGGTAAAGGACACACCGTCGAATCCCCCTATAAAATACTGGGTCCGCGAGCCTTCCGCCAGCGCTTCATTCGGGCCGATGCTCACGATAAGCACCCATTTGGATTCATCGCCGCGGCCCTCGACGGGTAGCTTGAACAGATCGGGGCATTCCCAGACACCGTCGTGCGAGCCTTCCGAAGTACCAAATTCGCTGCCGAAAGACCAATGAATGAGGTCGGGAGAGTGGTAGAACAACACGCGCTGTCCTGCGGCGAGCACCATCGCCCATCGTTCCCGCTCACCGTCCCAGAACACTTTGGGATCGCGGTAATCAATGTGCCGCTCATCCTCCAGAACCGGATTACCTTCATACATCGTCCAGGTCCGTCCCTTGTCAGTGCTGAAAGCAAGGCTCTGTCTCTGGCGCGGCCCTCCGCTTTCCGGATTCACATCGTGATGGGTAAATACCGCCACCAGACCGGAGCCTCCGTTAAAAAAGCCCGTAGTATCATGCCGGTCCACTACCGCGCTGCCCGAGAAGATCGCCCCGTTATGATCGGGCCGCAGCGCGATGGGAAGCTCCTCCCAGAAGACAAGGTCCTTGCTGACCGCATGCCCCCAGTGCATGGGACCCCATACCGCACTGTGAGGATGACATTGATAGAACAGGTGATATTCACCCTCGTACCAAACCATGCCGTTGGGATCGTTCAGCCAGTTCGCCTCCGGCGAATAATGAAATTGCGGGCGAAAATTTTCACAGTATGATTTTGTAAGCACAGCTTCATCTCCTTTTCTCTTTAGTATGAATAGGCCGGGGTCATTTCCCAAACTTCCATATCGACTTGCTCCACCGGGCCGTCTGCCCGCAGCAGCAGGCCAAGCGCATCCAGCCTGGACGGATAAGCTCGGGTAGTCAGACTCTTCAGCCCGTTGGCATAGCATTCGATCAGTGACCGGTCCACAAAAATATGCAGCCGTAAGGTTTCCTCTCCAATGGGAAGATGGCCTCCCTGTATCCCCCGCGTCCGCTCTCTCTCATCGAGCGTCGTCTTGGTCCGGTCAACCTCAAGCCGCTGCTCCGGACGGCTAAACCGAATCACAGTCTCTTCCGCTCCGTCCGGCGAACGGCGAAGGGAAACGCCGACCTGCTCAGCCTGGCACGAATTAAAGCTCAGTATAATTTCCAACATGTCTCCGCTGATCTCGGCCAATTGCCGGTTGATCCCTTCCAGACTGCTTCCGGCCGCGGATAACAGCCGTCTTCCCCGGAGCAGCGCGGTCTCTTCCACCGGCTCTACGCCAAGCCGCCCGTCGGCCCGCAGAAACAGCGATACCGGCATGCCCGCGCCGTGCGCCCAGCCACAATCATAATCGATTTCCGGCGTCCGTTCGCCTTGGGCAATCGTAAAGACGAGCGAGCGTCCGGTCCGCGGATCAACCATCCCGCTCGGTCCCGTGAAGTGAAAATCGCCGACGTCAATTAATCCCGGCTCCTCATCATCCGGTGTAAATCTGCACGTTTCGGGGTTCCAGACTCCGATCCAGTAGTTGACCTCAACCTTGGCGCCTTCTCCCCAGGGACTGATAAGCAGGACGTGCTTGCCCGAACTGGCCGCTTCTTGTCCTTCTAGCGGAAGCGGAAGCAGAACGGGAAGCTCCCAGGCCTTGCCGAGATACGGATATTTGGCGTAATCGCTGATATATAGAGGCCCGCGGCACTCCCAGTCGAGCATGTCGGAGGAGACATAGACGAGAGCCGTCCCACCCTCTTCTTCTCCGCCCGCACCCGTGCCGACAAGCATATAATAGATTCCTTCTTCCCTCCAGACAAAAGGATCGCGGAATTCCCCGAACAATCCGGCTCCCCGCTCCTGTCTGACAATCGGGGAAGGATGCTTGATCCAGGTTATCAAATCGTTATCGCCATCGGCAGGATAGGCGCTTTGAGCAAGACCGATGGACTGATTCGGGGTTTCCCCATTGTTTCCAATGGTATAGAACAGTACCGGCATGCCATGCGGATCATAGGCGGCGCTGCCCGACCAGATTCCGTCCGGGTCCAGCCCTTCCTCCGGGCTGAGCGCGGTCGGCAAATCCCGCCAGTGAACGAGGTCCGGGCTAACCGCGTGTCCCCAGTGAATATGGTGGTAGAACGGGCCATTGGGATTCTGCTGGTAGAACAGATGATACTGGCCGCCGAAATAAAGCGGCGCGTGAGGCTCATTCATCCAGTGTCCGGGTGGATTCATATGAAACTGCGGCCGATGCCGGTCAGCGGCGAAATACGGACGCGGGATTTCCATAGCCTCCCGTTCTATGGACGGGATAACGCCGTCATAGGGCAGGAGATCCTGTTCATACTGCCGATGAATATCGGCATCCGTCAGCGCCGAGTCATAGATGACAAGCTCGTCCATCCAGCCGTCAAAATGGTTCATAATGAAGGATTCGGCCAGGACTACGCCGTTATTGTTGCGCCCGATGAGCAGATCGGCGCTGCAGGGCGTTATTTTCAAAGGTTGATTGAGAACGGTCTCCGCCGTTTTGCGCCCGTTGAGATAAAGCGATATCCGCCCATCGCTTCCTTCGAAGACGGCGCTCACAAAGGACCATCTGTGCAAAGGAATCGGCTCGGAAGACCAGATCTCATACCACTCCCCGTCCGCTCCCGCCTGAAACGACCAGGCCCCGTGCTTGAACAGGCCCAGAATATAGCCTTCCTTCTTCTCCCGGTTATGCTGGTTCACAATGGCCGCAAGCCGTTTCTCCGCTCCGTAATCATACGTTCTGGGGGCAATCCACGCCGTTACGGTAAGATTCTCGGCCGGCTCCACGGTTTGGGGGGCCAAGCGGCGGATGAACGTGGAGTAGCCGTCAAAAGATAGTGCCTTCCCCTTTATCCCCTCAGCCCAGACCGGGTCTCTCGGAGCCTGAAAACGCCCTTTGCTGAGTGCGAATTGTATGGTATCGGCTTGGCCGGATACGGAGTCCGCAGCTTGATTTCCCTGGCCTTCGTCAAAAGTCCAGTATGCGATCGGCTTGTTCAACTTGTTCTCTCCATTCTTCCCGCGTTTTTAAGAAGAGACAAGCCAGAGCGTTCTGACGTTCCGGCTTGCCCCGTAAGATGCGGTTTGCTCAAGCAGCTGTTATTTCTGAGCTTTCATGTAGCGGTCGTAGCCGTCCTGATACACCTTCATCAGATCCTCGATGCCCATTTTTTTCAGATCGGCGGTGTATTTATCCCAGCCTTCATCCACGCCGCCGTCCATCAGGAATTGGGCGCGCATTTTGTTGGTGTAAGTCTGAATTTCCGGTTTCAGGCGGTCAATCGTCTGCAGTTCTTGATCCGTGAAGAAGATAAGCGGAAAATGCTCTTTTTCCATTTGCGGAACGAAAATATTTTTGATGTCGTCCATCCGCTGTTTCGCCCGCGGTTCCGGAGCGACTACCTTCTCGAAATCTTCTCCCGTAATGACGCCGGCTCCTCCCAAAGCGACCGTCCGCCGGAATTCGCCCGGGTTCTCGATATCTTTCTTCTGAACAAGCAGTCCGTTAGCGTCTTTCTCAAACCAAGTGCCGATCGGTCCCCAGTGAACTTCAGCGGCCGTAACCGGTTCGTATAATCTGTCGAGCCACTCAGCGGTTACTTCCGGATTCTTGTTCGCTTCCGTGATTACGGTGCCGCCTCTGTTGATCGCCGAACCGTTATTCCATTTCACCACCATGTCTTTAAACGGCGGCACGATCGGATAATGGGCATCCCGCTCCCCGCCCACTACGTCGGTATGGTCCCACCATAGGAACGAACCCAGCGTTTCATTTTCCGTCTTGCCTTTTGCCAAATACTGCGCGTCGTTATGGGTGAAGGATTCGATATCGACTAGACCTTCTTCAAACCAGGTGTGGAAGTATTTTACCGCCTCTTTGTACCCCGGCTGCAGAGCGGCATAGTATACCTTGCCGTCTTTGACGTTCAGATGCTCGGAGAAGGTGTTGTTGCCCGGCTGATACGTTTTGTCGGGTTCGCCGAACGTGCCGAACAGATAGCCGATATCCCCGGTCCAATAAGCGTTGATGAAGGAGAGCGGAATTTCGTCTTTCTTGCCGTTCTTGTTCGGGTCTTTATCTTTAAACGCTTTCAAAACGTTGTGGTAATCTTCCAAAGTCTTCGGCATCTCAAGTCCAAGATTCTTCAGCCAATCGGAGTTGATGTACAGGAAGTCCGGATTCGCGCCGATATCCTCCTGCCCGCTTCCCAGCTCCTCGCCCACCGGCAGAGAATAAATGTTGCCGTCGGGGGCCGTGACGAGCGCTTTGATATCTGGGCGTTTGTCAAAAAGGGCCTTGAGGTTGGGCATATTCTTGTCGATCAGATCGTTAAGCGGAATAATGGTGCCGTCCTGGCCGTAATGCAGCAGCTCGGTGTCCGTAAAGCCGGCTCCGAAGAACATATCCGGCAAATCGCCGCTTGCCAGCAGCAGGTTTTTCTTCTGGTCATAATCCGTATCGACGATCGTCGTCCAGTCCACATGGACATTGGTATCCGACTCCAGCCTCTTCGCCAGTTCGAAATCGTTGAAATCGCTTGGCGCTAGCGCCGGACGCTTCGCCACCGCTTTCAGCGTCAATTTCTCCTTAAGCGGGAAACCCGCGGTGTCTCCGCCTGTATCACCCGCCGCATTCGATGCCGACGGGGCTTTCGATGCCGCCGGAGCATTGTTTGCGGCATTATTGCCGCTGCATGCCGTCATTACGACGGAAGCGCTCAGGAGCGCAGTAAGAACTATGGACATTTTTCTATTCATTGACAATCAAACCTCCCTTTAGTGATGACTTGCCCTATTAAAGACGCTTGCCACCTTTACATTCTCCGGGTCTCACCCCCCATACAGCTCATAATCGAACGGTTTAAGCCGAATGGTCATCCCTTGACCGAACCGATCATGACTCCCTTGACGAAATAGCGTTGGAGCAATGGATAGAGCATAAGCAAAGGGAGAGCCGCCACAATAATCACACCGAACTTTATCAGCTCGGTCACCTTTTGCTGGGCTACCAGTGTCGTAATGTCCGCAAGCATATCCCCGGATGGCTGGTTCTGGATCAGGATATTTCTTAGAATCAGCTGCAGCGGATACAGGTGAGAGTCGTTCACATAGATCAGGGCGTCAAAGAATCCGTTCCACTGCCGGACAACGGCCAGCAGCACAAGCACAGCGATGATGGGCTTGGATAGCGGCACAACAACGCTCCAGATGTAGCGCAGATTGGTGCACCCGTCGATGGAAGCGGCCTCCCGGAGTTCATCGGGCAAGCTCTGGAAGAACGTCCGTGCGATAATGATGGCGAACGCGTCAACCGCTCCGGGAAGCACAACCGCCCAAATGGTATTGATCATGTGGAGATTTTTGACAAGCAGATAGGTTGGGATAATTCCCCCGTTAAAAAAGAGAGTGACGACAAAAATCATCATGATGGCGTTCCGGCCGTAAAGGTCTTTGCGCGACAGCGGGTAAGCCGCCATGACGGTCAGAACCGAACTGATGACAGCCGTGAGAGTGGCGTAAAACAAGGAGTTCCGGTAACCGGTCCAAATCGTGTTGTCGCTGAAAATGCGCTGATATCCGTCAAAGGTAATCGCCTTGGGCCACAGCCATACATTGCCCGCGTAAATTTGATTCGGATCACTAATGGAAGCGATTACAATAAAATAAAGCGGATACAAAATCATCAGCGTAAACCCGCCCAGCACGATGAAGTTGACCACATCGAAAGCAATATCGCTTTTCAGCTTATTTTTCATTCGAAACATGTTTGACTCCCCCTTTCTAAAATAATCCGTTCCCGCTTATTTTTTTGGCTGTCCGGTTTACGATGAGCAGAAGCACCAGATTGATGGCCGCGTTGAACAGACCGATCGCCGCCGAGAAGCTGTACTGCGCGCGCTGAATGCCGATTTTGTACACATAGGTCGAAATGATCTCCGACGCGTCGATATTCAGGTCAGTTTGCAGCAGAAAGGCTTTTTCAAAACCAACGTTCATCAAGTTGCCGACCGCCAGAATAAACAGCACGGTAATGGTGGGAAGAATGCCGGTCAAGTCGATATGGCGGATTCGCTGCCATTTGTTCGCGCCGTCCACGACGGCGGCCTCATGAAGATGCGGGTCGATGCCGGCCAGCGCGGCCAAATAAATTATCGTGGCGAACCCGGTCTCCTGCCAAACCGAGCTCATGATATAAATCGGGCGGAACCAGCCGGCTTCGGACATGAACAGCACCGGTTCCCCGCCAAACGCTCCGATGATATGATTGACCAGCCCGCTGTTCGGCGAAAGGAACACAAGAATCATACCGGCAAGCACTACGGTAGAGATGAAATAAGGAGCGTAAATCACGGTTTGTACGAACTTCTTCAGCTTCTCCCGGGCCAATTGATTCAGCAGAATGGCGATGATTACGGGAATGGGGAATGAGATCAGCAGGTTCAAGAGACTGAGCAGAACCGTGTTCTTGATGATCGTCCAGAAGTTATATGATTCAAAAAACTCCTTGAAATACTGAAATCCCACCCAGGGACTTCCCCAGATTCCGGCGCGCGGCGTAAAATCCTTAAAAGCGATCTGCACGCCGTACATCGGGATGTACCGGAAAATAATAAAGTACGCAACTGGCAGAATAAGCAGCAAATACAGTTCCCAGTTTTTCCGGGCGGCTTTCAGCTTTCTCATATTCGACTCCCATCTTGTTGCGGCACGCCGTGCCGTTATATTTGGAAGCGCGCTAACCAACGCAGACATCGAATTTCTGTTTGAGGCCTCCATTGATATTTTCGATTTATGTTCCATTGTGCCTGTTCCCCCCTTATATTTTTTGAAACGTTTCCAATCAACGTTATAAAAAATCAGGTTGTCTCCCCCGCCCGATACGTCACAGGGATTTGGTAGACTTCACGGTCCAGGGTTTCTCCTTCCGTTTTCTTCAGCAGCAGCCTCACGGCCGTTCTCGCCATCTCCTCCACAGGCTGGCGAATCGTGGAGAGCAGAGGATGGAAAAAAGGATGGTCCTGTATGCCGTCATAACCGATGACCTTCACATCGTCCGGAACTCGAATGCCGGCCTCTTTGGCTTTCTCGATATATTTGGCCGCGGCCATATCCGTAATGGCGAATACGCCGTCGATGTCCTGGTAACGGTTCAGAAACGTGCTGTAATACTTATCCTCATCCCGGAGCGGATCGGGTTCTTCGTACACTTCATAAGGCACGCCAAGGATTTTGGCTTCATGCACGAAACCTTCCTTCCGAAGCATAGTCTCGCTATATACGAAAGGCACATTGCCGAGGAAAGCAGGTTTCTTCGCGCCGGCCTTGACCAGTTCTCTGAGCGCGATTCGTCCTCCCTCGAAATTGTCCGAGGTCACACAGGTGATCTTCTTGTTGAAATGCCGGTCGATACTGATCATCGGGATATCCGTGCTTACGCTGTTCTCAATATCGTTATAGGTGATCCCGACAACCCCCGCCACCTTGTTCTGCTTCAGCATATCGAAGTAATACAATTCCTTCTCGGGCTTGCCTCCGCTGTTGCAGAGCATCAGCTTGTAGCCCTCCCGGTCAAGCTCATCTTCAATATAATAGGCAAGCTCGGAAAAAAACGGATGCCAGATGCTCGGCAGGAGCAGCGCAATCATCTTGGATTTCTGCATTTTGAAATTGCGGGCCACCTCATCCGGCACGTAATTTAATTGCTCAATAGCCGCCTTGACCTTGTCTCGCGTTGCCGGTTTAACTGCTCCGGCATTGTTAATGACTCTGGAAACCGTGCCCACCGCGACTCCTGCTAAATTGGCTACATCTTTGATACTGGCCATGTGTCTTCCTCCGCCTTAACATCTATGATAGCGCTATCATAACATGGTTTTGGAAACGTTTCAATACTTAGTTTGAATCGTTTCCACTTTTTATTTTTCCGGGTGGAGGTTATGAATCGTTTTATAGCAGCCGGGCATATTAAAAGCATATCCTTACAGAGTAAGGATTGATTTGTTTGGATAAAAAGAAATCGCCCTTCCAAAAGAGAGGCGACTTTCTTCCGTTTATTCTCCCCGTTCATCCTGAATTTTTGCTCCATCCGTTGACAGCGCCAGTAGCCGGGTTTATATTTTTGTAAAGCGTTTACGTTAATTTCCGTTTCGATATAAGACAGCCGGTTCCAGGCCTAAACAACTTGAGCCGGAATCGCTTAGCAGGCTGCTGTCAGCCGCATTTTTGGAGGAACCTGAATGAATCCCACGATTAAAGATGTCGCAAAAAGGGCTAACGTTTCCATCGCCACGGTTTCCCGGGTGCTGAACAATTTGGGAGGTTACACCGACAAGACCAGACAGCGGGTTAACGAGGTCATTAAAGAAATCGGTTATCAGCCGAATGCGATCGCACGCGGTCTGATCAATAAGCGGACGCAGACGATCGGCGTGCTGTTTCCGAGTGTGTCCAGCTCCTTCTCCTCCGATATTTTGCAGGGAGTTGAAGATTTCGCCCACGGCCGCAACTACAGTATCGTAGTCTGCAACACGGATGATGACGGGAAGCGGACGATGAAGTATTTGCAGCTTTTACGGGAGAAGCAGGTGGACGGCATTATTTTTTCCAGCAGCGAGTTAAAGGACGAGTACCGGGAAGCTATCGGGAATATGAAAATTCCGGTTGTGCTTATCTCTTCGCAGAGCAATGATTCCGCCATTCCCTACGTGAAAATCGACGATTCCCTGGCGGCATACGACGCGGTGGATTACCTCGTTGCCAAGGGACATCGCAAAATTGCGATGATCAGCGGCGGCAAGGATGATATCTTAACCGGCAGCCCGCGCGTACAAGGATATTTGAGAGCGCTTCAGAAGCATGGGATTCCCTTCGACGAACGGTATCTCGTATACGGGGATTTCCGGTTTGAGAGCGGGAGCAGGGAATTTGAGAACTTGCTTCGCACCGTTCCCGATCTCACCGCCGTCTTTGCGGCCAGCGACGAAATGGCGATTGGGGTGCTGTCCGCCGCCTACAAGCATGGGCTCACGGTTCCGGGCGATATTTCGGTCATCGGATTGGACGGGCTGCCGCTGTCCAGCATGGTGGTCCCGCCTTTGACAACGGTCAGACAGCCGCTGGTTGAAATGGGCCAAATGGCTTCGGAAATTCTGATTCAAATGATTGAAACCGGCCAAGCGGCCACAGGAACAATCGTCCCCCATTCAATTGTAGAAAGACAGACGGTAAGGACGCTTGCCTAAGTCTTGCTGCTGCGATATGAAGAAAACCCTCCCGTTAGCCAAAATACAGGGAGGGTTTTGTGCTGCTTCGGTTAATTTTTAACCAGTTTCACGTCATCGATTTGTATAGACGTCGATCCCGGAGAGTTCACATAGAAGCCTACATCGATCTGCCCGCCGCTCACCGTCACGTTAGCTGTATACTCGCGCCAGGTGCCGTCCACCGTAAAGTTGGTGTAGGCACCGTTAACTTCGAGCCGGGCGGCGGAAGGCTGTGAGCCGTACGCTGTCGCTTTTAACCAGGCCATAACCGTATAGCTTCCGCCGCTTAGTCCCGTTTTGATCTGATGAACACTCTGTTCGTAAGCGTTTACATTCCAGAAATACAGCTTCTTGTCGCCTTCGTGAACATCACTCCCGTCAATTCCGTACGCTGCCGCTTGACCGCTTGGATGCCACTCGGTCCACCCGGTCAGATCACCGCTCTCAAAGCCTCCATTAACCAGCAGATTCGGCTTCGGCGTAATATAAATTATATCCCAATATTGCAGGGTCGGGACGGTAAACTGAACATAATTGCCGTTTCCGTCGGAACCGGCGGTGAATGGAAGCTGATAGGTCTTCCCATTATCATAGTCCGGCGAAGCATAATTCACCTGTCCTACCGGACCGTTCGAATAATAATATTTAACCGTAACGTTGGTTTGGGGAGTCGGTGCGGGTTTGACCGCATTTTTGTCCCGGACGGCGGTATCGTTAATTCCGAGCTGATTGATCATTTGGATCACTTCGTAGCCCTTGCCCGATTTGGTAAAGGTCCATACCTTGTCAGCATCGGAGCGGGTACTGGAAGCAATGCCGGGCAATTCCACCCGATTAGAGGTATTCGCCAGACCGTCGCGCAGCAGATTCTCATAAGCGACGGCAAAGTCGTACTGCGCCAGCAGTTTTTTCTTCAATTCATCCGACATGATCAGGTGCTTGTTGGGGAAATATTCGTGATCGAGCATATTAAGGTTGTCGCCAAGCTCCAGATGCTGGGCGCCCATGGCGAATATTCCGGCATCGGCCAGCAGCACTGCGGGCGTATTGAAATAACCGGGACTCGAATCCTGAAATTGATCCTGGTAATTATAGTTCATATATAACGGAAATACGGAGGCTTTTCCGCTAAGTGAGGTCTGCGTATCCAGAAAATCCTTGATATTGGACAGATCCCTGTCGTCCCACAGTTCCGTATACATAAGGTCCACATTCGCATTTGCCGTATCGGCGTATCCGTAGGTATTCACGTTATTGAAAATAATCGTCTTGTCCGGCATCTGCGACTTGGCGTTGTTCAGCAGCGAGGCAAAACCCGAGGACTGATTGATCGGATTTCCGTTATAATCGTACTTGCTTGTACCCGGAAATTCCCCGATCTGATCCACGTGCCAGCCGTCGAAGGAGAAGGCGCTGAAGACATCCTTTTGTCTATTGATGATGTAATTTTGCCAGCTCGTATTGGCGGGGTTCATGAAATGGATCTGAGAAGTGGCCCAACCGCCCGGCAGCGGGAAGCCCCATTGCGTGGAATGATTCGTATCGGTATAGATCCCCCATGATGGCTGCGCCCCCGATCCGTCCGTGTCATAACCGTCAAAAGCGCCGTAGAGCAGATTGTAAGCCATAGCCGACATATTGCTGCTGTGCGCGAAGCTAATGTAATCGATTAGGGTTTGCTTGAAGATGGTTCGGTTCGCCACATCGTTCCAAGTCGTGCTTGGATTTGAAACCGTCCCCGAGAGCGGAACATGATGCTTCCAATGCCAATCGTAAAATTGCAGTGCGTTAATATGATATTTGGCCAGCTTTTGGATCGTATCCGACGAAGCGGCGGAGCTTTGGGAATTAAAGACGGACAGATAACCGTAACGCGGGAACTTGGTCCAGGAGGAAGACACGTCCGCCGCCGTATTCAGATTGTCGAGTATATTACCGGACGAGTCCCTGACCCACGCTTCAATCAGATAACCCTGATAATCCGTGCTTGGCGGCTGCCAGGAAAATGTCAGCGTCCCTGTTGCGCCGCTGCCAAGCGAGAAGGTTTTGGCTTCCGTGCCAACGTCCTGCTCCAGATGCTTGTAATACAACGTAACGGTCGCATTGCTCAGCGATCCTCCCGTACTATTGGTTAACTTGGCCGTAATTGTCACCGACTGGCCAGGATTGTACCGGGGCAAATCCGTACTCAATTCCGCAATCACACTGCCGGCCGAGAAAGCGAAGGCCTTGACCTGACTGATTGCAGCAGAGACGGCAGACAGCATGAGCGCCATCATCACCGCGACTACTATCATTCGTCTTCCGAGGAACTTCATCGTATAAACCTTACCCTTCATAAAACACCTCATTTTTCAGTTTATTTGACCCATGGCACTCAAAGGAAAGCGTTATCAATTATAGGCATCACCCCTTTCTAAAAAAATAGTAGCTCCGGGCTACGGACCTGCTTTCTCATCCATATGCGTATGACCGCAAAAAGAAACCGATTCCCTTGGCGGGAATCGGCCCTGTTAGAACTTATCTGTCGCTATCGATTCAGTTATCCGTCTTGTTCAACAAATTGTCGATGGTCTTAGCCGCTTCCGCTCGTGTAACCATCTGTACAGGAGCAAAGCGTCCATCCGCATGTCCGGTCATAAGCCCGGCGCTGCCCACGGGTTGCACAGCCGGGAGCGCCCATGCCGCAATCTGTTCGCGATCCGGGAACGTCAGGCTCTGTCCGTTCGCGGTCCCGCTTCCGCCCGCCCGCTTGAACGCTTTGGCCAGCATTACCGCCATTTCCTGACGGGTAATATCATCGTTAGGCGCAAACTCATCGGCGCTGCGTCCGTTAACGATTCCGGCTTCATAAGCTGCGGCGACGTCGGACGAGTACCATGCTCCTGCCGCTACGTCACGGAATGGAGCCTGCCCGGTGCTCTGTAAATGGAGCGCTTTGGCCACCAGCGTGGCGAACTGGGCGCGTGTAACCTTGGCCGACGGAGCATAGGTGCTGTCCGTCATTCCGTTAATTATATGCTTCGCTGTCAAAGAGCGGATTGGGTTGTAAGCCCAATGGCTTGCAGTAACATCCGTATAGGACTTGTCGTAAGCGAATACGGTATACCGGCTCAAATGGCTTAAGTCTGCGCTTACCGTATTGCCTGCGCCGTCCGCCTTGCCGCCGATATACTGCCACTGCTTCAGGGTTTCGTTATAATAGTAGATTCCGAGCAGCTCGGCGGGATATCCCTGTCCGTCAACGTTCAGGGAGAGCTGTAAAGGAACTCTGAAAGATGAGAGCTTCGCAAGTTCCCCGCCTGCTGTCGTAACACCCAGCTGCAGATCGTACACGGGGCCTGCCGCGGCCCAAGGTTTAACGCCCGGCAGAGCCGCATCCGCTGCCTTCACCTTATGGAACGAGAGTTCAATATGCGCATCGGCTGCCAATTTTCCTTTGTTGTCTTCCAAAAGCTGCGCAATAGTATCGTAATCCACCGTCAAGGCAAAACCCTTGCCCTGAACAACCAGGCTCTTATCCTTCAATCCGTCCGCGAGGGAAACGGGAATTGCGATTTGGTTGTACTTATCTTCATCCAGCGCAATCGCAACCTTGCCGTTAACCGCCTTTTCCAGATCCTCCTTCTTCAGCTCCACAGCAGCCGGAGTGGCGGATGGTGACGGCGACGGTGATGGAGCAGCGGCGCCAACCGGTGCCGGCGTTGCCGCAGGAGTCGGAGTCTGGCTCATCGACGGTGACTGGCTTGGTGCAGCGCTTGGACTTGGCGCCGTACTTGGAGCCTGGCCCGGCTCTGTGCCGAAGAGCGGCTGTACGTTCACGGATTTCGGCGCTTTGTCGATGTAAATCATCGTCCAGTACTTCAGCGAAGGAAGCTCGATGATAAGCTTATCTCCATCCCAGGTGTATTTCAGCTCCTGCGTCAAGCCGTGATCATTGTCCGGGCTGGCCGCATACACTTTCAGGCCCGGAGCTTCTTCTTGTGAAACTCCGATGTCATAGGTTACTTTAAGATTGCTCTGCTGTGCCGGCTCATTGGCGGCGTTTCTCCAGTTATCATCATTGCTCAGCAGATTGATAAGGTGCAGCACATCGTATCGTTCAAAGCCTGCGTTCGATGCGTTCTTCCGCACGGTCGTCCAGATGGTATCCTGGGTTCCGCTGATGCTGGTTGCCAGACTGCTTCCGTTTGTCTCCACCGATATCGCCGCATTCGGATCAGCCTTGCTGTCAAACAGCAGATTCTCGTATGCAGCATTAAATTTGTAGTACTCCTTCATGGCTTCCTTGGTGGACTCCAGCATTTTTTTACTTTTGTTCGGATAGTACTCATGGGCTAGCATGCTTGGACCGTCTTCAAAATTCTCGGCGGTGCCGATCTCGATATGCGTTGCTCCCAGAGCAGCAAGTCCGGCGTCCATCAGGCGCAGCGAAGACTCATTGAAATAGCCCAGCGTCAGCCCTTTAATATTGACGGAGCCCTTTCCACTTTCCTCATCCACTTTGAGCGTTACCGTATGCTTCCCTGCATCAAGATGCGGAACGATGAAATATCCGTCCTGACTGTAGGAATTTATGTCGCTGGTCGGGTCAAAGTAGATTCGTCCGGGATTTCCGCCCAGATCACTCACCCGTACTCCGTCAATATACACGGCGCGGCTGGTTCCCGTCCCTGCGTTGGAGTACGTGTAGATCAAGGAGGTTTCCCCTGATTGCGGAACATCCACATCGAACGATACGGCGTCATTCGGATGGCCGAAATTTAATACGGTATCCTTATACAGCACCATAGGGGCCAGGAAGTCCGCATTTTCCGCTTCAATCGTTCTGGAGAAATCCTGATTATCTGAAGCGATATTCAGTCTATCCAGCAAAATTCCCCGGTCGTCCAGTTGACTGACGGCAATCTTGATGGAATTAAGTCCCTGATTCAGGTGGACTCCATTCTGGGCGACAGCCGCCCAACCATCACCCTCTGTTTTCGGGAATGCCACTTCTTGGTTCCCGGCTCCGTTTAAGCTGACATCTCTTTTAACATCCGCATCGGTATTTTTATAGTTCCAATTCAGATTGTAAGTTCCGTCCGCGGGAGCTTTCACATTGAAGGCCACAAAGTCTCCGTCTTCGGCAAAATCACTTACATAACCGACGGATGTTTTTACTCCGCCAGCCGCCACAGTGCCCGCAACCGCATAGTTAACATCATCGACCAGCAGACTGCTAAGGTTGGTGTACTGGCCGCTTGATTGCATTTCCACTTTGATCTCATGGATGCCCGGAGTCAATGGGGCTTTAACCGTCTTGGCTTTCATAGGACCGCCCCAATCGGCTTGCGTAGTCGGTAGGGCGAAATTATCGTCTACTACGTTACCGTCAACACTTACCGAAACCACACTGTCATTTCCGCTTCGATAAACAATGGAGAAGTCGGAAACGGCCTGATCGGGGTTAACCGTAAAGGTTACAGATTGACCCTGCTGTCCAAAGTCGTCCGTCTTTCCAAACGAAGTATCGAGACTTCCCGTACGGGGAATGACTGGAGACCAGCCGGTTTCCGCGTTTTCCGCTTCAATCTTCGTACCGTTCGGAGTGATATTATCGATAGCGATGCCGTCTTGTTCCAATGTATCGCTATCCTTCTTGAGCATTGCCTGATTTTCAGCGCCTGCATTCAGGTAGACGTTCTCCGTTACCGTCTCCCAAACCTCTCCGGTAGATGGGAATTGGAATAATCCGGCTTTCTTTCCGTTGACATACAGTGTCCGCTCCGCCGTATCTGTTCCGCTGTTTTTGTACGTTACGGCAACCGGATAGCTGTTCGCCTGAACCGCCGGGAACCCGAAGCTGAGGTAGTCCCCCTGCTGCTTGAAGTTTTGAATATAACCGGTTTCCGTATCCGATGCCGAGACCTTCTCGATTTGGGTATCTTTCGTCGGCTGCCAGCCGATATCGGCGTGCTCGGCCATATACCGCTGTCCGTCCAGATTCAGATACTGCAGCTTCATGCCTGGATCGTTAACGGCTGCTTTCAGCGTGATCGTATTGTCGCCCGCCTTCAGAGGAACGAGACCGGCGGGAATTTCTTTGAAGCTGTCCCATCCGCCCGTCGCCGGGAAGCTCACATCGGACGACTTCACTCCGTTTACGTACAGCTCCCTGCTTACTGCCGAACTGTCAACGCCGTAGCTCATTCCCAGCGGATAATCACCGGTTGCGGGGACGTTGACATGGAAGGTTACATAATCTCCATCCGTTTCAAAATAGTAAACATTGCCGTATTGGTCGGCCTTGCAGCTGATTAATTCCGCGAATACGGCTTCGTACTGCTTGTTGAAGCCGCTGCCGCTGTCGACAACCAGGCTTGCCACATTCAGCCACAGGTCGTTGGAAGACAGCTGAAGCTTGACCTTGTTCTCGCCTTTATTCAGCTTGATGCCGGTCAGTTTCGCCTGGGCCGTCGGATGGCCCCAGCCGGTCTTCTGATCGAACAGGATATGATCAGCCGCAGCCTCGCTATTGACAGTCAAATACCCTTCAGGGTTGCCGCCGCCGTTTCCGTGCCCGTAATTAAAAGTCAAATTATAATTGCCGTCTTCGGGAGCATCGACTGTAAATATGATCTGGTCTTCATCCTTTTTGCCAAAGTCCCCTACCCAGCCCGCCGCCTTGCCGATCCGAGATTGGAACACGACTGTATTCGGAACATCTTTCGCCTCGGAGCCGTCATAATGAACACCCGTCGCCTGCTTGTAGTTCATATAGCCGGCGATGACCATCGCTTTGCCTCCGTCGGCTTCACGGGTCTGATTCACGACCTCCTGTAGATCCTTGTACTTGTCCTTATCCTGCCAAATTTCGCTGTAGTCGAAATCGGTCTTCGTATCCGGATTCGGTACTGCGCTGTAGCCCTGATTACCGCCGACCATGTTGAAGGCTACATGACTTTTGTCCGAATTGTTTGCCACAAGAGCGTCCTTGGTCGAATTGATGATTTTATCGAAATCCAATGAGTAGTAACGCGGGGTTCCATCGTAGCCCAGCAAATAATCTTTGTCGTTAGCTCCCCACTGGTCCAGATGGATGCCGTCAAAGCCGAAATCGTTGACCGCCCGGACATATTCCTTTGTAATATAGGACCGCCACTCCGGATTGCCGGGGTCCTGCAGATAAAGCGCCGTCGGATTCGGCTTCACGCCGTCGAAATAAAAGCCGACCTGATCCTTCTCCGGCGTTCTTAGGGCGGTGGATGTCTTGTTATACAGCCCCCACTCCGGCTTGACGCCGAAATCCTGATAATGCTCGCGCGCGGCATAGTTCATTTCGTAAGCCATGGCAGCAGAGCCGTATTTCTGCGCCGCCGACACGGACTGCTTGATGGTCAGCGGAAACAGCAGCCGTCCGAGCAGATCGGTATAGCTTGAATCCGCGTTTACAGGCTCCGTAATAAAGTTGCCCTTCTCATCCTTCACCGGCTTTCCGTTCTCGTCCGTCTTCGAGTAGACGGATACGTCATGGCGCCACATCCAGTCATAGAACTGGTAGCCGTTGATATAATACTCCTGGGATAGCTGCTTGAGTTTGGCATCGCTCTCCGCATCCGTCTCCTTCGGAAAATCGGCAACATAGCCGTATCTCGGGAAATGCGCCCAATCGCTGGAAACGTCCACGGCTGCGGTAACATAATCGTCTGCCCCCGCGCCCTCTATCCATGCCTTGGCGATATAGCCTGTAAAATCGTCCGCAGGCGGAGTCCAATCCACCTTCAGCTCGGCGCCGCCGTCTTTCAGTACGGTCAGGTCCTTGGCGCCTTCCGCCACCAAAGTGTTTAATTGAAAAATTTGCATATGAAGCTTGCCGCTCCAGTCGGCGGATTGATTCAGCGTAAGAATGAGTCCGGCCTTTTCACCCGGAGCAAACCGCGCCTTGGAAGGAACCATCTTCACGATTTTATGTTCTGCAGGCTTGTCCTCTCCCGCGGCGGCAGCCGTTCCAAAACGGCCGTAACCGAGCGTGCCGGTCTGAACCAGGAGCAGCAGCAGACAGAAATACGCAATCGCCTTTTTGTGTTTCATTAGCTTTCCTCCTTGTCGATTGACTAATGTATGTTGTATAGAATGACTTCAACTAACGTAAACGTTTACTTCAATTCGCTGTACTTCGTCTATTCTATCATTTAAAACCTCCCCAATTTCCGCTATCTGGAATGTAAACGTTTACGTAAAATTCCATAAATCGTCTCTTTTCCCGGACTTTTCATTATGCCTGTCTCTTGGCGTAAACGCTCACCCCGAATATAGCGCTTGAAATTTCTTTTGTCAACGGATGATTCCCGCTTTAAATTCAGCCTTTATTTTTTCGAGTTGACAAATATAACCGTTACAATTACTATCGAGGTAAGCGTTTACGTAAACGTTTAATCTAAATCGAGTGGGACTTGATTTCACTATGAATCCAACGATTAAAGATGTGGCCCGGAAGGCGGATGTCTCCATTGCCACTGTCTCCAGAGTCCTGAACAATCTGCCGGGATACTCGGACAAAACGAAGCAAAAAGTGTATCAAGCCATTGAGGAGATCGGATACCAGCCCAATGCCATCGCCCGGGGGCTCATCAACAAGCGGACCCACACAATCGGCGTGATGTTTCCCAGCGTTTCCAGCGCTTTTTCTTCGGATATTCTCCAGGGGATCGAAGAATTCGCCCATGATCATAATTACAGCGTCGTCGTATGCAATACCGATTCGGACGGAAAACGTACAATGAAGTATTTGCAGGTGCTGCGGGAGAAGCAGATTGACGGGCTTATTTTTTCCAGTGAGGTATTGAAAAAGGAGTACTACGCCGTGCTGGAGAGAATGCAAATTCCGGTTGTGCTTATTTCTTCCGAATCCCGGTTTAGCAAGGTTCCGTATGTAAAGGTCGATGATTATCAGGCCGCATTCGATGCTGTCGAATATTTGATTCTAAAAGGGCATCGAAAAATTGCCATGATCAGCGGGACCAAAAATGATACGATCGCCGGAATCCCCCGGGTAGAAGGATATAAGAAGGCGCTTGAAGAGCACGGCATTCCTTTTAAACCAAGCTATCTGGCCTACGGAGATTTTGGTTTTCTCAGCGGCTGCAATGCGATGGAAGCGCTATTAAAGACAGCTTCGGATTGTACAGCCGTATTCGCGGCCAGCGATGAGATGGCGATTGCCGCCCTGACGGTCGCCGCGAAGCACGGTTTGAAGATTCCGGGTGACCTATCCATTATGGGATACGATGATCTCAGGCTTGCCCAAATGGTCGTACCTCCCTTGACTACGATCAGCCAGCCTCTCTATGGGATGGGAAAAATCGCCTGCGAAAAGCTGATCTGCATGATCGACACACATGAGAACGTCAACAGCCGGATCGTCTCCCATTCGATTGTGGAAAGACAGACGGTGCGGACTCTTGCCTAATTATTCAGGAAAAGGAGAATGGCAATGGAGAGAAAATGGTGGAAAGAAAGCGTAGTTTATCAAATCTATCCGCGAAGCTTCAAGGACAGCAACGGCGACGGAATCGGGGATCTGCAGGGCATCATCTCCAAGCTGGATTATCTGAAGACGCTGGGCGTGGACGTAGTGTGGCTGTGTCCCGTGTACAAGTCTCCCAATGACGACAACGGATACGATATCAGCAACTATCAGGATATCATGGATGACTTCGGAACGATCGCCGATTGGGAAATCCTGCTTCAGGGCCTGCACGACCG
The DNA here is from genome assembly GCF_003854965.1 of Paenibacillus rhizophilus. Classification (GTDB taxonomy): domain Bacteria; phylum Bacillota; class Bacilli; order Paenibacillales; family Paenibacillaceae; genus Paenibacillus_AQ; species Paenibacillus_AQ rhizophilus. The sequence continues at coordinate 86,525 of NZ_RQPI01000004.1, read as the reverse complement.
GGGGATGAAGCTGATTATGGACCTTGTCGTGAACCATTCCTCCGACGAGCACGCCTGGTTCGCGGAATCCCGCAAATCGAAGGACAATCCGTACCGCGATTATTACATTTGGCGTCCGGGCAAGGACGGGCGGGAACCGAACAACTGGGGCTCATTCTTCAGCGGCTCGGCCTGGCAGCATGATGAAGCGACAGGCGAATACTTCCTCCACCTGTTCTCCAAGAAGCAGCCTGATCTGAACTGGGATAATGAGAAGGTTCGCCGGGAGGTCTACGACATGATGACCTGGTGGCTGGATAAAGGCATCGACGGGTTCCGCATGGATGTCATCAATCTGATTTCCAAAGTTCCCGGGCTGCCCAGCGTGCCGGACGAAACCGGCGAGGGACCGCCGTATCATTTCGGTGGCGACTATTTCGTCAACGGTCCGCGTGTGCACGAATACTTACAGGAAATGAACCGGGAAGTATTGTCCAAGTACGACATTATGACCGTCGGAGAAGCGGTCGACGTTACGCCGGAAGACGCGTCTTTATATGTCGGCGAAGACCGTAATGAACTGAACATGGTATTCCACTTCGAGCTTATGGGCGTCGATTCGGGCCCGGGCGGCAAATGGGACTGCAAGCCCTGGATTCTGAAAGATATTAAAGACATTATCTCCAAATGGCAGACTTCCCTGAGCGGCAAGGGCTGGAACAGTCTGTATTTGAACAATCACGACCAGCCGCGGATGCTCTCCAGATTCGGCAATGATACGGTCTATCATAAAGAATCGGGCAAAATGCTCGCCACCCTGCTGCATACGCTGCAAGGCACGCCTTATATTTACCAGGGTGAGGAAATCGGCATGACGAATGTGAAGTTCGATTCGATCAGCCACTATAAAGATATTGAAATCATCAATATGCATAAGGAATACTTGGACGCGGGCCATACAGAAGAAGCCATCATGAACTCGATATACATCAAGGGCCGCGACAACGGCCGCACGCCGATGCAGTGGAACAGCGAGCCGCAGGCCGGGTTCACGACCGGCACGCCTTGGCTGGCGGTAAATCCGAATTATACGGAGATCAATGTGGAGCAGGCTTTGGCCAATCCCGACTCCATCTTCCATTATTACAAACGGCTCATCGAGCTGCGCAAAGAGCATCATATTATCGTGTACGGAGACTACACGATATTAGCGGAAGAGAATGAGCAGATATTCGCATACCTGCGCACACTCGGCAGTGAAAGACTGCTAGTGGTCCTCAATTTCTTCGGCGAGCCTGCAAAATTCGAACTTCCGGCGGAGGTTGAAGCCCGCGAAACGGAGCTGCTCATCAGCAATTATGATGTCGATCGGACCGCGGATGTCCGCACCCTGGAGCTTCGTCCTTATGAAGCCAGAGTCTATAAATTTACGGTTTAAGCCGCTTTAAGCGGAAGGGAGCTGTCCCAAAGTCACCAAAAATGACTCGGGACAGCTCCCTTCATTTTTCAATCCATCGTTCATTCAGCCGTCTCGAAATCATTCAAAGACGTATTCCGCTTCCCCTTCCTATGGCTTCTTAGTTGCTGCTCCAGGCTACCGGCTCGATGAAACCGTCGTACTTGCCCTGGGATTTGATATAATCCTCGAATTCCTTCGATTCATAGGCCGCTTTCAGATCCTTCGCCCACTGCGCATCCTGATCCGCTTTATTAATCGATACAATAATGCGATGCTGCTCCGGCGTTTCCTCGATTTTGAGCGCCTCGGTAATTTTGCGTTTCGCATTGGCGATATAATTGCCGTTGACCACACCGAAGTCCACATCCTTCAAAGAAACGAGAATCTGGGCCGAATCCAGCGCCTCCAGCTTGAGAGTGTATTTACCCGGCTCCACACTTTCGAGGTTAAAGTCGGTTGTTCCGGCATTCGGTTTAACCTTTACCCATCCCAGACTTTCAAGAATCCGGACGGCGCGTTCCTGATTGACCGGATCATTGGGCACCGCGATAATGGAACCGTCTTTCACTTCGTCCAGCGAGGTATGCTTCTCCGAATACAGCCCCTGCGGAGCGCTCGGCGCAAAGGTAAGAGCGGCCATTTCCGTGCTCAGCTCCTTGTTGATCCCTTCCATATAAGCCGTACTTTGAAACACGCTCGCATCAATAGATCCTTCCTTCATTGCGGGGTTGACCTGCATATTCTGGGAGAACGTCTTGATGTCCACCTTATAGCCTTCCTTTTCCAGAATCGGCAGAACCCCCTTGCGAAACTGATCCTCATAGGTGCCGACGCCGAAGCCCACGACAATATCCTTTTTGTCCGCGTCGGACGCCGTTTTGGTTCCGCAGGCCCCCAGTGCCAAAGACATTCCGATCAATACGACAGCCGCTACTTTTCTAAGTTTCATTTCTAATTAATCCCCTTTTCTCTAATAAATAAAATAAATAGACCCTATCACCTATCGCCATCAACTACCAAAATAAGTTAAATAAAAGTTAACTCATCGGATTAATCGTAATAACGATCTGAGTTGTATGATAGCATAGGCAAATTTAATCGGTCAATGGAAAAAAGGGCTTTTTTTTTACTCTCCGCTAATTCTCCCGAATCAATGTTGATCTATAATATAGGCAGCAAATAAGAAGACGGAGGAATGAGCAGGTGGCAAAAATATTGAATTTCGCGCACCGGGGCGCTTCGGCGGTATGCCCGGAAAATACGATGGCGGCATTCCGCCGAAGCCTTGATCTTGGCGCGACGGGCATCGAAACCGATGTGCAGTTGACCCGGGACGGACAGCTTGTGCTCATCCATGATGAGGAGCTTAGCCGGACTACAAACGGCAGCGGTTATGTGAAGGACAAGACGCTGGAAGAGCTGCGGGCGCTCGACGCGGGCGCATGGTTCGGGGATGGCAGCTTCGCGGGAGAGAAAATTCCGCGGCTGGAGGAGCTGCTGGAGCTGCTGCTCCAAAGGGACACGGTACTCAACATCGAGCTTAAGAACGGTATCTTCCCGTACCCGGGTATGGAGGAAAAAGTGATTGCCGCCGTCAGGGCTTACGGCATGAGCAGCCGGGTCGTCATCTCCAGCTTCAATCATTATTCGCTCGTTCACTTCAAGACGCTGGCTCCAGACATCGAGACGGGCATTCTGTATATGGAAGGCCTGTACCGCCCCTGGAACTATGCCGCCACCGTGGGAGCGGAGGCGCTGCACGCCAATCATCTGGCGGTGCTGCCGGAATTCGTGCGGGATGCGGCGCAGAACGGCGTCGTCTACCATCCGTTTACGGTGAACGATCCGAAACGGATGGAGTTCCTGATCGACGCGGGCGTGGCCGGCATCATCACGGACGTGCCCGATGTCCTTGCCGGGCTGCTTGCGCGCAAAGGCAGATAAATTGAAAGAAAGTCCGGTTCCCTTAATGGGCGACCGGACTTTTCGTATTTACGGCTTTTCCAAAGCCAGAATAAGGAATCCCTTCCTGGGCATAATACAGCAGAATAGTCAAAAGCTGTGCCCTGGAGGGAGCTGCCATGAAGCTGAAATTTCTGTCAAACCATAAAGCCGCATCCAAACCGGAAACCGTTACAGCTTCATCCCGGCCGCTGGAATCCTCTATGGACGCCAATGTGGCGGAAATTAAACGGCGTATCGGCAACAGCGCCGATGTTGTGTTCCGGTCGTTATCCAATCCGGCCTCCGGTTCCCCCTCCCTGACTTTCATCTATATCGACGGACTGATCAATGCCGATCTGGTCACCCAAGCCGTTATTCAGCCCCTGACGGACAGCCAGGACTTGCAGGAACAGGGCATGGAGAATGAGAAAGCCCTTCTTCTGATCAAGGAGCAAATTCTACCCGTCGGCGGAATCAAAGAGTGCAAGACGGTGGAAATCCTGCTCAGCATGCTGTTCGAAGGGAATACGATTATCCTGCTTGACGGAGCCAATACTGCGCTGGCCGCCAATACTTCCGGCTGGGAGACGCGGAGCATCAATGAACCGACCTCGCAGGGAGTGATCCGGGGTCCCAAGGAAGGCTTCACCGAAAGCCTTCGGACAGGCACCTCCATGCTGCGACGGAGACTGAAGAACGCCGATCTGCGGGTCGAAGAATATAAAATCGGCCGGCGGACCCAGACCGGCATTGCCCTGGTCTATCTGTATGGCATCGCAAATGAGCAGGTGCTTGCCGAGATTCGAAAAAGGCTGGATGCCATTGACACGGACAGCATTCTGGAGAGCAATTACATCGAGGAACTGATTGAGGACGGAGGAATGACGCCTTTTCCGACCATTCTGAATACGGAACGCCCCGATGCCATGGCGGGAGGCATTCTGGAGGGACAGGTTGGCATCATTATTGACGGAACGCCTTTCGCCCTCCTGGCTCCGGCGACTTTCTTCAGCTTTTTTCAATCCAGCGAGGACTACTACCAGCGGTATGACATTTCCTCTTTCCTGCGGATCATTCGCTTTACCGCCTTTTTCGTGTCACTGCTTCTGCCTGCGCTCTATATCGCCATCACAACCTTCCATCAGGAGATGCTTCCGACCACGCTGCTGATCAGCTTGGCCTCCCAGCGCGAAGGCATTCCATTCCCCGCGCTGATCGAAGCGCTCATCATGGAACTGACCTTCGACGTTCTGCGCGAAGCCGGTGTGCGGATGCCGCGGGCGATCGGACCGGCAATCTCCATCGTGGGCGCGCTTGTGCTGGGGCAGGCCGCCGTTCAGGCGGGTCTTGTGTCGGCAGCCATGGTTATCGTGGTGTCCTTCACGGCGATTTCAAATTTTGTCATCCCGTCGCTGGCCATCGCCAACTCCATTCGGCTCATCCGATTCCTGATGATGCTGATCGCCGGTACCATGGGCCTGTTCGGTATTATGTCCTTTTTGATGGTGCTACTTATCCACATGGCCGGGCTTCAATCGTTCGGCATTCCGTATTTATCTCCTGTGGCTCCGATGAAGCCGCGTTATCTGAAAGATATTATTCTTCGCATGCCGATGTGGAAAATGAAGATACGCCCGAGCACTTACGGAAGCCAAGAAGCGCCAAGACAGAATCTGCCTGCGAAAGAGCAGCAGGTGTCCGCAAAGCAATCCGGCCCGCAGGGAAGTGAGAACTCTTGAAAGAAAAAATCAGCACCTACCAGGCAGTCCTGCTCATCGTCAGCGCCATTTTCCCCACGGCTATCGTGGTGCTTCCCGTCATTATAGGGAAATACCTCGAACAGGATTCGCCGCTTGCGGTCATATTTTCGGGGCTGGTCGGACTTGGCATAGCCTGGCTTATCGGAAGCTTAATCAAGGCCACGGGCGATGCGCCTTTTTTGGAATGGGTAGGCAATAAAATCTCCCCCGTCTTCGCTGTCTTGATCGGCATTTTTCTGCTTCAGTATTATCTGGACCTGACGACGAACGTTTTGCGTGTGTATGTAAACTTCATCAAGGAGAACGTGCTGCTGAACACACCCACGGTTATAACGGCCGTTATTATTATGCTTGTCACCTTGTATATGATCAACAGGGGCATTGAAGCCATTTCCCGGATAAACAGCATTGTGAACCTTATGCTTCTCATGGTCTTTCCGCTGTATATCTGGGGATTGACGAAGCATATTAACCTGCATCGGCTGCTGCCTATATTCGATCATTCAGCGGCTTCCCTAACGCTTGCCTCCCTTACGCCGATCGGATGGATGTCGGAAGTCTCCGTACTGCTTTTTATCGCCCCTTATTTGAAGTTTCCGCGAAAAAGCACATTTATCGGCGTGATCGGCATATGCCTCGTGACGCTGGCTATGTTTGTGGAGATTATAATGACTTTGCTGGTTTTTGGGCCTCAGTACATGAAGAACATCGCTTATCCGATATTTTCGACAATCAGTATCATTCAGGTCGGTCGGTTTATCGAGAATCTGGATGTTTTGTTCATTTCTTACTGGACGATGTCCGTCTATATGAAGATCGCCATTTTTATGTTTGCTACCGTACAGTGCTTTAAGCAGACCTTCCGCATCCGAAACGACAAACCCTATACCGTGGCGCTTTCGATAGTTGTCATCACGGAATGCCTGTATACCTGGCGGGAACCGGAGAAGTTGAACATTTTTAACGAAGAAGGCAGAATTATAGTTTTTTTACTCTTCAATATTCTGCTGCCGATGGGAATTCTGTTATGGACCCGGATTAAAGAACCGGTTATCAAAAGAAAGGAGTACAAGACATGAGCGAGAAGAAACGAATACGTCGTAAAATCCACCATAAAGGGCGAAGCTTCTTACTGGTTCTTTCCCTCCTGTCGCTCCTGGTTGGTGGCTGCTGGGATGACAGGGAGCTGAATGAGCTGGGCATCGTTTCGGGTTCCGCCTATGACTGGGAGGATGACCAATGGAAGGCGACCTATCAGGTAATCAACCCTTCTTCCGGTTCCAGCAGCATGGGGGGCAGCGGCGGAGGCAGCACAAGTTCACCTCCTTTTTTGACCTATACAGTAAAGGGGTCTACCATTATACAAGCCGTCGAGCGTACCAATCTCACCAGCACACGCGAGCTGTTCTTCTCCCACTCCCGGGTTACAGTGATCGGCGAATCGTTGGCGAAACAAGGAATCAGCCAGTTGGTCGATCTGTTTTTGCGAAGACCCGACGCCCGTGAGACGGTCTACGTATTCATAACCGAAGGAGAAGCGGGCCGGATTCTGGATCAGCTGATGCAGCTTACCAAAAATCAAGGCGCGGGCATCCAGCTCATGATTGAGCAGGAGGCCAAATTGACATCCTATTTTCCCGGAATACAGATGTATGAGCTTGCGATGCAGATGACCTCCGACTCGGGAAGCACGACGGTACCGGAAATCAAGCTGACCGGCAATCGAGTGATGGACCGGACGGACGACACAGCCCAGACCGATCTTCCTTCACGGATCGCCTTCGGGAGATTGGGCGTGCTCAAAGAAGACCGTTTTGTCGGATGGCTGTCCCAGCGGGAGGCGTTCGGATTGTCATTTATGACGGACAAGATTAAAGCGGCGAACATCTCTTTTCCCTCCATACCGGAAAAAAGCGACAGGGACGATGCTTCCGTTACGCTGCTGCATTCCTCAACCTCTGTCCATCCGATCTGGGAGAACGATCATTACGTCATGGATATCGATATTAAAGCAGGCGCTATATTGACCGAAATTGGAAGCGAACTGGATCTGGAAAAAGCCTCCTCCATGCGCCAAATGGAGCGCTCCATCGAAAACAACATTCTTGAAATCATAGATAACTCCTGGCATGCAGTCAAAAAACTGAATGCCGATGTGACCGGATTTGCCGTTTCCATTCACCGCAATCATCCGAAGCAGTGGAAGCGAATTAAACAGGAAGGCAGTTGGGATACCGTATTTCAGAAGGTTGAAATCCGGCCGCACGTGAAAGTGAAAATCGAGCGGATCGGCCTTAGCGGTAGATCCTATAAATCACTCGAACTGAAATGAGGCTGATGTTATGAAGGTGGCTGCAGTCATCGCGTTCTACGCCGCCGTCTTCTTCTGGGGATGGCGGCAGCTGCGGGGAAAAGGAAGCGGTCTAAACCGGCTGTTACTCGGCGGTTTGCTCGGATGGGCCGCTTACATTAACCTTGCCGGCATAGCCATGGTTCCCCATCTCAGCATCTCTTCGGTCTATATTGTGTTTTTCCAGCCTGTCGGCAGAGCGATTATCGGATGGTTAGGAGGTTAGAGCATTGTCACGGATAAAAAAGCGGGTCACGGGCCTGCAAATCTCGTTTATGGTGATCCTGTTTGAAATTGGCAGCACCCCCCTGTTTCTTCTGGGCGCCGACGCCAAGCAGGATTCCTGGCTGGCGATGAGCGCCGGGGCCGCGGCCGGGTTCGCGCTTCTTCTCCTCTTCTTGTGGCTTCAGCAGCGCCTGCCGGAAATGGAACTGCCCGAAATGCTCCGTTTCGGCTTCGGCCGCATCGCCGGCACCTTCTTTGGCATAGTATATAGCTGCTATTTTGCCTATCAATCCATGCGCAATGTACGTGATTTTGGCGAACTGACCGCGCTGACCATTCTGCAATCGACCCCCATGTCCATCACCATGCTGGTTTTTATACTGATTGCGGCCTATGCGATTTGGAAGGGAGCGGAGATCATCTTTCGGCTTCCGGAGATTTTGCTTCCGGGGCTGCTGTTTTGTTACTTCCTGCTGATCATCCTGTTCATTCTGATGGGGAACGCCGATATCAAGCGGCTGACGCCTGTAGCCGAGAACGGGCTTTGGCCGATTCTGCAGGCGGCGCTGCCCGAAATCCTCTCTTTTCCTTTCGGCCAAATGATCGTCTTTCTGCTGCTGTGGCCGCTTTGGGAGAAACCCGGCGTTCCCGTAAAAAATACGGTCTGGGCTTATGTCGGGGTCAGTGTGTTTCTGATATTCATGAATGCGCTGAATTTGGCCATTCTTGGTCCGGTTCTGGCCGGAAGCTTTTATCTCCCTTTTCTCGAATCGGTCAGAACACTGTCCAGTTTGAGGTTTATCGAACGGCTTGATATTCTGGTCACCTTAATGATTTTTATCGGATTGTTTATCAAAATAGTGATTTGGTACTACTGTGCGGTGGAGATTGCGGCAAGCCTGACAAGAACATCTGCAAAATGGTGGGTTTTCCCGCTCGGGGCCCTTATTTATGCTGCATCTTTCATCGAAAGGAACTATACCCAGCATATTGCCGTCGGCCTTGGGCCCAGCACCCGCATCGATACCATTTTTCAAATAGCCATTCCGCTAATCCTGGCTGTGGCAGCCGCGCTGCGCTTGCAGTCCTCCCGCTCGTCGGCGTGAACGCCGGCAGAGATTCGGTAATTGCGGGAATTACGGGGACTGTACATCTTCCTTTTCGCCGAGCTGCCTCGATGCGTCCAGCGCATCCGACGCTCACTAATACCCTCGCGTAGAAGAAGCGATTCTTTTTCAAGAGGGTGTTTTATTAAAATTTAAGTTTCCTCAGGGAAACTTTTTTGTTGCTAGGACAAATTTGGTCGCGTATACTAATATCATGGAACAGCTCAACAGTCGGGTGTATAGGCTAGAAGAAAGGATGATTGTTATGACCGCAACCGTTATTCCGTTATCCGAAGCCGCCAAAGGAAGCGTACTTGAAATCAGCGGCATGAGCGTGCAGGGTGTCATGAGAAGAAGACTGCTGGATCTTGGTTTTGTTCCCGGCAATACGGTTGAAGTGCTGCGCCGCAGCCCTCTCGGGGACCCCACCGCATTTCGTGTAAGCAATACGACGATTGCGCTGCGCAGCGAAGAAAGTTCTCTTATTTTTGGTAAACAAATAGGAGGGAATGCGGAATGAAGCCTTACACCGTGGCCTTTGCGGGCAACCCGAATACGGGAAAAAGCACACTGTTCAATCTGCTGACCGGAATGCGGCAGCACACCGGAAACTGGGCCGGCAAGACGGTCATTACCGCCGAAGGAACGTTTACGCATAACGGCAAGGAATACCGCGCCGTCGATCTTCCGGGCACCTACTCCCTGTACTCCAACTCAGCCGATGAAGAGGCGGCCCGCGATTATATCATTTTTGAGAAACCGGACGTGACACTTGTTGTACTGGATGCCACTTCGCTGGAACGGAATCTGAACCTCGCCTTGCAGGTGCTGGAGATTACCGGCCGGACTGTAATCTGCATCAACCTAATCGACGAGGCGCGCAGGCTTGGTATCGACATCGACCTGAAGGCTATATCCGCGCGGCTGGGCGTACCGGTGACCGCCATATCCGCCAGAAACAACACCGGAATAAAAGAGCTGCTGAATCAGGTGGAACGCGTCGCCTCCGGCGCATTCGCCGCAGAGCCCTTGCGGATTCAATACAGCGAGGAAATTGAGCGAGGCATCGCCGAGCTCCTACCTCTCGTGGAGCAGTCCCTTGGCGCCGATTACCCGGCCCGCTGGATTTCCCTAAGGCTGCTGGACGGCGATGAGAGCCTGCTGGATTCCCTGCGCAAGGCGAGCCTGGGGATTAAGAGCACAATTTCGAAGGAGGTGTCCGGCCATGGAGCAACAGTCTGCCATTAAAGGAAACAGCGCGCTGGATTCCCTGATCGCCTCCGCCGAAAAGCTGACGAGCGGCGGCATCCGCGACGATATTGTCGGCGGCATCTACGGCGTCTCCGCAAGCATCTGCCGGGAGGCTGTCACCTACCGCGACCGCGGAAAATTGAAAAGCACCCATAAGCTCGATCAAGTGGTCACCTCGAAAATTTGGGGCTTCCCGATCATGCTCGCCATACTCGGCGCCGTATTCTGGATTACGATTGCCGGGGCGAACTATCCTTCCGGCTGGCTGGCCTCCCTGTTCGGCTACATCGAAGGCTATCTGACCGCCGGATTCCAGGCGGTGGGTGCCCCGGCCTGGCTGCACGGCGTGCTCGTGCTCGGGTTATACCGGGGAACGTCCTGGGTCATCAGCGTCATGCTGCCGCCGATGGCGATCTTCTTCCCCGTCTTCGCCCTGCTCGAGAACTTTGGCTATCTCCCGCGCGTCGCCTTCAACATGGACCGCCTGTTCAAGAAGTCGGGCGGACACGGCAAGCAGGCCCTGACCATGTCTATGGGCTTCGGCTGCAACGCTGCCGCCATCCTCTCCACGCGAATCATTGAGTCGCCGCGCGAACGAATGCTGGCGATTCTGACCAATAATTTCGTGCCCTGCAACGGCCGATGGCCGACGCTGATCCTGCTGGCATCCCTGTTCATGGCGGGAGCCGCAACGACCGGAGCGCTGAAATCCCTGACTACCGCGGGCATCCTCATGGGGCTTGTGCTGATGGGCATCGTCGTCACGCTGACCGTCTCCTGGATCATGTCCAAGACGGCGCTGCGCGGCGTGCCGACGCATTACACCCTGGAGCTGCCTCCGTATCGCAAGCCGCAGATTTGGAAGACGATCCTGGTTTCTTCGAAGGATAAGTCCCTGAACGTACTGACGCGGGCCATCGTGATTGCCGCGCCGGCTGGAATCGCCACCTGGATACTGGGTAATATTGCCGTCGGCGGAGACAGCATTCTAAATCATATGGCGTCTTTCTTCGATCCCTTTGCGCATTTGCTCGGACTGGATGGTTATATTATCATGGCGTTCATCCTCGGCCTGCCCGCGAACGAAATTGTGCTGCCGATCCTGATGATGGGCTACATGTCATCGGGAGCCATGGTCGATGTCGACAGTCTCGGAAATATTAAGGATATCTTTCTCCAGCACGGCTGGACGTGGCTGACTGCGCTTAATATGATGCTGTTCTCGCTGCTGCATTATCCGTGCGGCACGACGCTTGTTAACATCTATAAGGAAACAAAAAGCGTGAAATGGGCCGTCCTGTCGGCCGTCATCCCGCTGGGCATCGCCATTGCCGTCACCTACGCGGTGGCGCAGGCGGCGTACGCCTTCGGCTGGGTGTAGGTGTAGGGCGGCAGGAATCCTCTTTTCCAGAAAGCACAGCCTCAAGACACGCCAAGGGCCGTCTCCCCTGCGCATCATCCGCAGCTGGGAAACGGCCCTTGGTCCGTTGCTATCCGTGGCTATTCGTTGCTATTGTATGCAGTCGATAATCAAACCCGCGGTTTCCTCGATGGATTTATCGGACACGTCGATCACCCTGCAGCCGATCCGCCTCATCAATTCCTCGGAGTAAGTGAACTCCTCCACTACGCGGTGGGCTGCCGCGTAGTCCGCGTCCGCGTGCAGCCCAAGCGATCTCAGCCGTTCGGTACGGATCTTGAGAATGGCCTCCAGGTCCATCGTCAGCCCGAAAATGCGGCCGCTCGGAATCTGAAACAGCTCCTGCGGAGCCTGAACCTCCGGTGTCAAGGGATAGTTCGCTACCTTGTAGCCCTTATGGGCCAAGTAAATGCTTAGCGGGGTCTTCGAGGTGCGGGAGACGCCGATCAGTACGATTTCGGCCAGGCCGATTCCCCGCGGATCCCGGCCGTCGTCATATTTGACCGCAAACTCCATGGCCTCGACCCGGCGAAAATAGGCTTCATTCATTCGGCCTTCCAGCCCGGGCCGGGCAAGGGGCGGGTTGTGGAAGGTGTCCGAGATCGCCGAAATGACAGGACCCATGATATCCACGGCCCTTACGCCGTGAGCGGCGGCTTCGCCGATCATCATTTCGGTCAGCTCCGGCTGCGCAAAGGTATAGGCGACAAACGTCCGCCGCTCGGCGGCTTCCCGCACCGCCTCGCGGATTTCCCTCCCGCCGGAAATATGGCTGAAGCGTTTGATCCGGGCGGTTCGGGCCTCGAACTGGCGCAAGGCCGCGCTTACAACGGCTTCGGCCGTTTCACCTACAGCGTCCGAGCAGATGACGATCCAGCGGCCGTGTTCCCCCCCTTCCCCTTCGGTATCTGTCATAATCCGGCTGCTTTGATTTTCCATTTCGATCCCCTCTTCCGGACGGCCCTGCGCCCCGCTTAAACGACCTGCTTCTCGGCCGGACTCTGCGGTCTCTCCGCTCTGTCAAGGAGAGCGGCCTGCGCCGCCGCTATGCGCGCGAACGGAATGCGGTACGGGGAGCAGCTGACATATTCAAGCCCCGTGCGGTGGCAGAACGAAATCGATTCCCGGTCGCCGCCATGCTCGCCGCATATGCCCGTCTTCAGGAACGACTTCACCGCCTTGCCCCGGGTTACGGCCCACTGTATCAGTTGGCCGACGCCGTCCTGGTCCAGCACCTGGAACGGATTGGCCTTGAGGATATTCCCGTCCAGATAGGAATTCAGGAATTTCCCTTCCGCATCGTCGCGGCTGTACCCGAAAGTCATCTGGGTCAAATCATTGGTGCCGAAGGAGAAAAAGTCGGCATGCTGCGCAATGGCATCCGCCAGCAGCGCGGCTCTGGGCACTTCAATCATCGTCCCCACCCGGTAGACGAGCCCTCTGAACTCCTCGCTGAGCACCTGGCCTGCGATGTCGTCTACCAGCGCCCTCATGCGTTTAAGCTCATCCGGATGCCCGACAAGCGGAATCATGATTTCCGGACGCACGTCCACTCCCCTGCGGAGCGCCGATTGAGCGGCCTTAAAGATCGCCTCGATTTGCATTTCGTAAATTTCCGGAAACAAAATGCCAAGTCTGACCCCTCGGAGACCGAGCATCGGATTGACCTCCCGCAGGTCGTTCACTTTGGAGATCATAATCTTCAGCTTCCGGACTTCTTCTCCGTCCTCCCCAGTCTCCTCCAGCTTGCGGCATTGCTCCCGCAGCTGATCCGGGTTTGGCAAGAACTCATGCAGCGGCGGGTCCAGCAGCCGGACCGTCACCGGCAGGCCGTCCATCGCCAGGAACATGTCTTCAAAATCTGCCTGCTGCATCGGCAGCAGCCGGTCCAGATAGAGCATCCGTTCCTCTCTGCCGCCTGCGAGAATCATCGACTGGACGATGGGAAGGCGGCTGCCCGAGAAAAACATATGCTCCGTCCGGCACAGCCCGATCCCCTCCGCGCCAAATTCCCGCGCCTTCCGGGCGTCATGCGGCGTATCTGCGTTCGCATAGATGCGAAGCTTGCGGATCTCGTCCGCATAGTCCAGCAGCGTAAGCAGCTCCGGCGTTATCTCCGGATCGCTGAGCGACAGCCCTCCCCGGAACACCTCCCCGCCGGAAGCATCCAGCGAAATTTCTTCGCCTTCTGCCAGTGTAAGCTCTCCTATGCGTACGCTGCGGTCTGCATGGTCGATGCTCAACGCCTCGCAGCCGCAAATGCACGGCTTGCCCATGCCCCTCGCCACGACCGCAGCATGGCTGGTCATGCCGCCCCGGCTCGTCAGCACGCCTTCCGCCGCCAAAATACCGTGAATATCGTCCGGCGAGGTCTCCGTACTGACCAGCACAACCTTGCGGCCGTCCTTGGCCCACCGCTCGGCGGTATCCGCATCCAGCGCAATCAAGCCGACAGCCGCTCCCGGGGAGGCCGGCAGACCTTTGGCAATCGGCGCAAGCTCCGGCGGGATTGCGATGGAGCGGTGCAGCAGCTGATCCAGATGTCCAGGCTCGATCCGGCTGACGGCTTCCTCCTTGGAGAGGATACCCTCCTTCGTCAAATCCACGGCGATCTTGACGGAGGCCTGGGCCGTCCGTTTGCCGCTCCGGGTCTGCAGCAGGTACAGGATGCCGTTCTCGACGGTGAACTCGATATCCTGCATATCCCGGTAATGCATTTCCAGAAGCCCGGCGGCAGCCGAGAGCTGTTCATAGACAAGCGGCAGTTCGCTGCACAGCTCGCTGACGGGCTTAGGCGTGCGCACTCCGGCTACAACGTCCTCGCCCTGGGCGTCCGCCAAATATTCGCCGTACAATTCTCTTTCCCCGGTGGAGGGATTGCGGGTAAACAATACGCCGGTTCCGCTCCCGGAACCGAGATTGCCGAATACCATCGCCTGGATATTGACCGCCGTTCCCTGCTCATCCGGAATCCCGTACGCTTTCCGGTATACCTTGGCTCTCATGTTGTTCCAGCTGCGGAATACGGCCTCCACCGCCAGCTTCAATTGAACGCGCACATCCTGCGGAAACGGCTGCCCGGTCCGGTCTTCCACAATCCATTTGTATTTGGCGATAAGTTCCTTCCACTCGCCGGCGCTGATCTCCTGATCGCAGGATCTCCCATTTTCCTTTCTGGATTTTTCTATCAGCCGTTCAAAATAAATCGAGTGAATACCCAGCACAACATCTCCGAACATCTGGATAAATCTCCGGTAGCAATCATAGGCGAATCTTTCGTTGCCTGTCTGCTCCGCAAGCCCTTTGACCGTATCGTCATTGAGGCCGAGGTTCAGAATCGTGTCCATCATGCCCGGCATGGAGGTTACCGATCCCGAACGCACGGATACGAGCAGCGGCCGGCTTAAGCCTCCGAATTCCGCGGATTTTGCCTCCTCCAGACCGCGCAGCGCGTGATGAATCTCCTGCATCAGCCCTTCGGGCATCTTTCCTCCGGCAGTGTAATAAGCCTGACAAGCTTCCGTGGTTACCGTAAATCCCGGGGGAATCGGAAGGCCGAGAGCCGTCATTTCCGCGAGATTCGCCCCTTTTCCGCCCAGCAGATTCTTCATCTCCGCATTTCCTTCTTCAAACCGGTACACGCGTTTCAGCATTTGAACAATCCCTCCGTAAATGAAGTATGGTACAAAACTGCCCGCCAGACTGAGAATAGGAGTAACGCTTAATTAAGGTTGTAGCATGAATACCGGTTTTTGGCAATATATATGACGTACTATTTAACTATTAAATTTATTTATGTCACATTTATTCGACCCAACTCAAACAAAAACAGGCATCCACGAGAGAAAATTCTCCTGAACACCTGCTGTATACAGACATGTATGACCGCTTAAAGACTCCGAGCGATTTCCGCAAGCCTCCTCATCCCTTCGCGCAGGACATCTTCCGGAGCGAACGAATAGCTGAGGCGTATCCATGACTTCAATTCTCCCTGAGGATCGCAGATTTCACCGGGGACGAACGCAATCGACTGCTCCCTGCTTTTGCGGAACAGCATTTTGGCCGGAATATGCTCCGGCAGCTTCACCCACAGGTTCAGCCCGCCCTGCGGAGGGGTCCAGCTGCATCCGGTTCCCGCAAGCTCCCGTTCCGCGATTTCCTTATGCACCTGCAGCGCGATACGGAGCTTGGCCAAATGCCCTTGAAGCCGAGGCGAGGTAAAGTAGTGCAGAAAGATCTTCTGATTCAGCAGCGGAGTCCCGTTATCCGCCATGAACTTCGCCGCGATCAGCTTGTCCATAAGGGGAAACCGGCAGATTACGGCGCAAATGCGCAGGCCCGGCGCCACATATTTGCTGAAGCTGCCAAGATACACGACCCAGCCCTCCGTGTCATAGGAAAAGATCGGCGGCGGCGGTTCGGCGGCGAAATACATATCGCGAAAAGGATCGTCCTCGACGATCAGGCAGCGGTAACGCTCGGCCAGCTCGACAAGCCGTTTGCGCTGCCATACCGGAACGGTATATCCGGTCGGATTATGATGCGTGGGATTGATATAGAACAGCCGTGGCCGGTATTGCTCCATCAGCCTGCCGATTTCGTCCAGATCATAGCCTCCCGGCGTAATGTCGACGGAGAGCAGACGGGCGCCCCTCTGACGAAAAATATCCAGCGCCACGCCGTAGGTCGGCCGTTCCACGAGCACACAGTCCATCGGCGTGAGCATGATGCTTGCAATCAGATTAATCGCCTGCTGGGCGCCCGAAGTAATCAGCAGTTCTGCGGCTTCGGCCTGAAGCAGCCGGCTTACGCGGAAATGTCCGCTTAAGAATTCGCGCAGCTCATCGTCGCCCTCCACGCCGGAGTACGTGCCCATCACTTTCGGGTACCGGTCGAACACCTCTTTGACATAGTCGGACAAATACAGATTCGGCAGCAGATTGGGATCGATCAGCGCCTGGGAGAACTGGTATTTGACCGGCATGCGCTGAATGTCCGAGAGAGCCGGCATAGGGCTCGGACAGCCGTATCCCGGCACCGCTTTCGCGCTCCTCTCAGAAGACGGCGCCCCTCCGGGCGCAGCCGCGGGAGCCACAAAATAGCCGGATTTATCCTTCACGTACACCCTGCCGTCCTCTTTCAGCCGCCGGTAGGCTTTAAACACGGTCAGCCGGTGAATCCGCAGCTCCTCCGCCAGCAGCCGAACCGACGGCAGCTTGTCATGCGCCAGCCACTCGCCGCGGTCGATCCGGACGGTCAAATATTCATATACCTGCCGGAACAGCGGATGCCGCCCGTTGCCGGATAACTCGTTCATTGCGAGGCCTCTTTTCCGTATTCGTTGTTGTCATCCATTGTACCTCATTTTACGTTCATCTGTTCTGCCCTGTTTCATCTGTTCTATTCCTAGGCGGATATGATGGACAAAAAGAAAATGCGCATAAGCAAAGGAGCAATGAACATGATTATTTTGGCTTACAGCCTCGTATGTCTGATCTTCGGCACCACCTTTTTGGCGATTAAAATCGGCGTTGACGCCGGAGCCCCTCCCTTTTTCTCCGCCGGACTGCGGTTTTTTGCCGCGGGAGCGGTGCTGCTGCTGTGGATGTGCTGGAAACGCAAGGCTTCCTTCTCCCTGCTGCTGCGCAAGGAGACTGCGCTTACCGGACTTGCGCTGACCTTCGGCACATTCGCCGCGCTGTATTGGGCCGAGCAGTATGTTTCGTCGGGTCTTGCCGCCGTCCTCTCCGCCACTGGGCCGATGATGATCCTGCTACTGCAGACGTTCCTTCTTCGGCAAAAGGCCTCTTCCCTGTCTCTGGCCGGCTGTCTCATCGGCTTTACGGGCGTGCTGCTGCTGGTCCTGCCCAGTCTGTCGCTTGATGTTTCCCCGCTCTGGTTCGCCGGGTGCGCCGTTGTACTGATCGGGGAATGCGCCTACGCCTCGGGCACGCTGTATACCCGGACCGTAACCGCCCGTCATCCCGATGTTCATCCTATCGCGCTGAATGCAGCGCAAATGATTTGCGGCGGTGCGCTGATGCTTCTTCTCTCCGTATTCACGGAGCGTCCGAGCGCCGGCTTCCTGCTCTCCTGGCCGGCAGCCGGTTCCTTTCTCTATCTCACCGTCATCGGTTCCATGGTCGGCCACAGCTTGTACTACTGGCTCATTGCTAAGACGGACCCTGTCTTCCCGTCCACCTGGCTCTACGTCTCGCCGCCAATCGCGGTTGGTGTGGGAATCCTTTTTTATGGCGAGACGGTTTCATGGATAACGCTGCTGGGTGTAATAACGATTATCGGCGGAACCATGCTTGTCAACGCGGGAGCCTTAAAGCAGCTGCTCGCCAAGTTGATTACCAGTCCTTCTATAAAGAGACGTTTTGCCGGGAGTGCTGTTATAGGGCAAGGTTTCCGTATGCACCAAAAGGTTAACAATGAGGATTAATTACCGTTGTATAGCTCATTTTTCAAAAAAATCGGAAATAGTACGTACTAATAGTTGCAATATTGATTAATATTGCGTATTATATAAGCAACGAAAGGGATTAATCTTCCTAAGCATGACGCATTAAGGGAAGGGGGAGTCAAATACGGCGGCCCTTTTCTAACGGAGGATCGCTTTCTTGCATCAGGAAAGTGGAGGGATTTGCAATCGAACTTACGTCCCGGCAACTACAAATTATCGACATTGTAAAAAAGAACGCTCCAATCACTGGCGAAATGATTGCCGAAGCCCTGCGGCTCAGCCGCCCGACCATCCGAGCGGACCTCTCGCTTCTGGTCATGCTCGACTATATCGACGCCAAGCCGAAGGTCGGATATTTCCCTGGCGGGAAATCTTCCCGGGGCCTTGACAGCGGCTATCTGCTTCAGGAAACGAAGGTCAAGGATATTCAAAGCGTGCCCATTATTATCCGGGAGACGACGACGATTCACGATGCGGTCGTGACGCTGTTCCTTCAGGATGTCGGCACACTCATCATTTGCGACGGGGACGGCAAGCTGACCGGGGTCGCCTCGCGCAAAGATTTCTTGAAAGTCACCCTTGGCAATCCCGGCGCCGCATCCATGCCAGTCAGCATGGTGATGACGCGCCAGCCCAAGGTGATTACGATTGGGCCTGACGACCCGGTGCTTGACGCCGCGCATAAAATGATTTTTCACGAGGTAGACAGTTTGCCGGTGGTTGTCCCCTGCGAAGGAGAAGGAGCCGTCGGAAAGCTGGACGTGGTAGGGCGGCTGACCAAAACTTCCATCGTAAAACTTCTCCTCGATACCGAAGCCAATGGATAACGGGAGGAATCGAGAGAGCATGGATGAGCCTTCACATTTCATTACGATATGCTCGGATTCTTTAGGGGATACGGCGGAAGCAGTCGTTCAGGCCGTCTTACACCAATTCGAGAATCAGCGTGTCACGATCAAACGGTACGGCAATGTAAGACATGAGGACGAGCTGCGCAAAGTGATGGAGGAAGCCGCCAAACATAACGGCTTTGTCGCTTATACGCTGGTGCAGCCGGAGCTGCGCGAGACGATTCGCGAGGAAGCGGTCCGGCTGGATCTGCGGATCGTGGACATTATGGGGCCGATGATGCAGGCGTTCATCGATACGTTCGACGATGCGCCCCGGCAGAGACCGGGCCTGCTGCATCAGCTGGACGAGAATTACTTCCGGCGGATCGAAGCGATCGAATTTACCGTCGCCTCCGACGACGGACGCGATCTCGGAGCCATGCTGAAAGCGGACATCGTGCTGCTGGGCATGTCGCGCACCTCGAAGACGCCGCTCAGCATCTTTCTTGCCCACCGCGGCAAGAAGGTGGTCAATTATCCGATCGTGCCGGAGATCAGCCCCCCGGGCCAGCTGTTCAAGCTTCCGCCTCAGCGGATGATCGGACTCACTATGGAGCCGGAGCATATGCTCAAGATCCGGTCGGAGCGTCTTAAGGTGCTGGGACTGCCGGTCGATTCCCAGTATGCCAGCCTGGAACGCATCAAGGAAGAGATCGAATACGGCGAAGCGCTGTTCAAGCGGCTGGGCTGCCCCGTAATTGACATTACCGACAAGGCGATTGAAGAAACGGCCGGACTTATTATGGGCTACATCTAATACATGCCCCACAAAGTGAAGTTATGGCTCTGACGATAATTCCGAATACTTTGCGGGGACCCCTAGGGATCATAACCCCATAAAGTGAAGTCCAGGCTCTGGAGAGAATTCCTGGTACTTTATGGGGACCCCAATGAATTATAGCCCCACAAAGTGAAGTTAAGGCTTCGATGAGATTTCCGAGTACTTTGCGGGCCCGCTTTTATAGAAATACAAATAATGGACTGGAGGGAATTAACTATGGAACGCGAATTGGCTCTTGAGATTGTACGGGTGACGGAACTGGGTGCTTTGGCTTCGGCCGGCTGGATCGGCCGGGGAGATAAGGATGCCGCCGATGATGCGGCGACAACGGCCATTCGCTCCATGTTCGATTCCGTCTCCATTGACGGGACCGTTGTGATCGGGGAAGGCGAAATGGACGACGCCCCCATGCTGTACATCGGCGAGAAAGTCGGCAACAAAAGCGGCCCGCTCGTCGATGTGGCTGTCGATCCGCTGGAAGGAACCGAGGTTGTCGCCGCCGGGCTGCAGAACGCCCAATCGGTTATCGCCATCGCCGACAAGGGCAGCCTGCTGCACGCGCCGGACATCTACATGCAGAAGCTGGCCTGCGGTCCCGAGCTTGCCGGCAAGCTCAGCCTTGAGGACCCGGTTGAAATCACGCTGACCAAAGCCTCCCACCATCTTGGCAAATCGCTGTCCGAGATGACCGTCATGGTGCTGGACCGCGAGCGGCACAAGGAGCTGATTAACACCCTCCGCCAAGCGGGAGTGCGCATCCAGCTGCTCAGCCACGGCGATGTGGCCGGAGCGATCGCGGCCGCTCTGCCGGACAGCGACGTGGACCTGTACCTCGGCTCCGGCGGCGCTCCGGAAGGCGTGCTGGCCGCGGCGGCGCTAAAATGCCTCGGCGGCGAAATGCAGGGCCAACTGCTGCCGCAAGGGCCGTTCGAGCTGCAGCGCTGCATGCGGATGGGCATAGCTAATCCGACGCGCGTGCTGTACATGGACGATATGGTCGGCACGGGCGACGTTATTTTTGCCGCCACCGGGGTAACCTCCGGCGAATTTCTAAACGGCGTCCGCTTTATCGGCAAAGAACGCGCCGAGACGCATTCCGTCATCATGCGGGCGCAAAGCCGGACGATCCGCTATATCCGCAGCATCCACTTCCTCCCGGGCAAGGAAATACCGCAAGTTTCGCCTGGAAGAAAAGTCGCTTCCTTATAATCGCTTTTCCGCATCCAACAAGACCCTGCCCGCCGGCATGAGGGGCAGGGTCTTGTTGGATTTTTTTGCATGCACCTTTCCCTCCGTCAGTCCTCCTGCCCGCACCACAGCCAAAGGACGGAAATCCCATGGCTACACGTTTAAATCGTATTTGTAGCATACGGCGGATTCGACCTGCTCGAATCCCTCCTGGAGATACAGGGCCTTAGCCCGCTCATTTTCTGTTTTTAAATAAGCGGGCCTCGATTCAAGAAGTCGCCAGCCGCAGCAAAGAGCGGCCTCTGAGCCCTTTCGGGCTGGAGAGGCCGCTCTTCGCTGGTAAAAGCCTATCTATCTCCGCTCTTTTTGTCGCATACGTCTATTTAACGCTTGTTATACATGGATTCGTCTTCTTCCATCCGGCTCTTCACATCGGCGGTTTTGTCGCCGGTGACCTTCGCATCGCCCGTCTTATCCACCCGGGCTTCCTCCCGGCGGACCGTGTCCTGAACCCGCTCGGTTCCTTGAACTTCACGTTTCCCGATCCCTACTTCGCCGGTGACAACCGTGTTCTTGTTCACTTCCACGCGCTCTTCGCTGACCGGGATGCGGATCGTTTCATCCTTGCCGATCGGTTCGGCTGTCGAGCCGTCATGCACGGCATGCCGTTGAATCACGACTTCTTCATGCGTTACCGGCACATTGATTGTTTTTTGCTCCTCGACGACTTCTTTATGAATCGAAACTTCGCCTGTCTGAACCTTATCCTTGGAGACATTAAGCTGCTCCTCGCGCAGACGCAGCTTGCGGTCCTCGTCCATATCGGTATCGGCAGAAAGCTCACCTGAAGCATCCCGCGTATAATCCGGCGTGGTCACATTGTCAGGAACGGAAAGCGCTCCCGGCGCATTGTAAGCCATATCGGCCGAAGTCGCACTCACCGGATTCGAATTGATCGTATCCAGTCCGGTATCATGCTTGCCTTCCAGGCCAGAACCATTGAATACAGCATCCACCGAATCTCCGACCGATCTGTCGGCTCTGTTGTACGTCGGATCAACGGCTGACGGATCATCGCTCAACGAGGCGTCAGTCACCGTTTCGCCGGGCAGCGTATCGTTCGCCCCATAATAGTGGCTATTGAGTGAGTGGTGCGTCCGGAACGTTTCATACACGTCGCTTTCCTGGGATGTGTCCGCATCAACCATGACCAAAATACGGCCTTCATCCACATAACGGTCATACGTTTCCGCTTCGTCTTCCGGTATGCCGAGGCCGATCAGGCCTCCGACAAGACCTCCGGTCCCGGCGCCCACCGCCGCTCCTGCCAATGTCGCCGCAATAGGACCGGCCGCAATGATCGGCCCAATACCCGGAATCGCCAGCGCTCCGATGCCGGCAAGAAGTCCGGTTACTCCGCCGAGCAGACCGCCCGTCGCCGCTCCGGAAGCCATTCCTTCGGGAGCCTTCGTCCCCGTCTCGTCGCTGATTGCATTCATATCGTCTTTATTTCTCGCAATAACGGAGATATCCTCTGTCCGAAAACCATGACTCTTTAAATCGCCGATCGCCTGAGAAGCCTCGTGCTCATTCGTAAAGACGCCCACAATCCTCTTATTCATATCGATTACCTCCTAATTTAATTTAAAAATTTAGATTGTTGTGCTCATTGCTTACTTAACCAAATCAATCCGGCATAAACTGAGAATTGCAGTTCCGGACAGTGAATCCTCATATATAAATCTCAAACAGGAAATACACGGTGATTCCAATAAAAAATTGTCACAAAATCTACCGCGAGTCATAGTTATGTCGCTATATCTAACGCGATAAGTTATGTAATTTACGATTTATTAAATCTTTCGGAACACTCTTCTCTTTTCCCTTACAAACACGAGCAAAAGGACTATACTTCATGCTAAAGATGTAAATAAAAGCAACGCAAACCAAGGAGGAAAACACAAACCATGAACATGCGGCTCAAGGTTCTAAAGAAGCATTTGCTGTTTTGCTGCAGCGAGCACTGCAACAATCAGGATGTGGAAGACGTTATGCAGGCTTTCAAGGAAGAGCTTGTCGAGCAGGGAATCAACAAGACGGTTAAGATCAACAAGACCAGCTGTCTTGGCCTTTGCGGCAACGGCCCGTTTCTCATTGTCTATCCGGACGGAGTATGGTACTACAATGTGACCACTGACGATGTTCAGCGTATCGTTAAGGAGCACCTGGTCGAGGGTAATCCTGTAGACGAGCTGGTCATGCTAAAAATGGAAGCCTAAGCTTCCGCACCCGAATACAAAATTAGGTCTCATAAATCGTTCGCCGGCTCCTTTTGGAAAGCCGGTTTTATTTTTGCGTGTACAGACCTGCTGCGACTCTTGAAGTATAATGAAAAAGCGCTTGGCGCTATACTTCAACCTTTAGAAAGGGGTCTGAAGAACATGGCTATTTTTCATTACAACGCGGAACAGCCCTTCAGGGACTCCCCGGATCTTCATCTGATGTTCTGGGGCCGCGAGCAATGCGCTCCCGGACATTCCTTCGGTCCCGGTGTCAGAGACCACTATAAAATTCACTTTGTCCATAAAGGGGCCGGAAAGGTCTTGGCGGGCGGGCATTCCTATGCATTGACGGCCGGACAAGCTTTTTTGACCTATCCCAAGATCGTGTCCGCCTACGCCGCGGACGAGAGCGATCCGTGGAACTACTCCTGGATTGCTTTTTCGGGAGAGCGAGCGAAGCATCTCCTGTCCAGAACAACTCTATCGCCGGAAAACCCCGTATTTCCTATGGTTGGCGAGGTGATGAACGGGGTTTATGACCGGTTAACGGAGGCGGCCCAAACTACCGGCGCTCTCGATCTGGAGTTAACAGCGGTTCTGTATGAGTTTATGGCGGCGCTTCTTCGCACCGTTCCTGCGGCAGCCGCAGCTCCCGCCCTTCACGGACGCAAGAACCAGCATGTGGAGAAGTGCCTGCATTTCCTGCAGTCCCACTACTGCGAGAATATTACAATAGAAATGATGTCTGAGATACTGCAGCTTGACCGCAAGTATGTGTCCGCGCTCTTTAAACAGGTTGTGGGCATGCCCCCGCGCCAATATTTGCTCGGTTTCCGCATGGCCAAAGCATGCGAGCTGCTCACCCGAACCGACTGCACCATCGGAGAAATCGCCCGTTCCATCGGTTATGAGGACGCTCTCCTGTTCTCGCGGATGTTCAAGAAAGTCCAGGGCTGCTCTCCCAAGAGTTACCGGGAAAGGCATGTAAATCTGACATTATGACATAAATTCCTCCCTTGCTGACATTCGTTCGCCTCTTCATTTCCGCTACAATGAAAGCGCAGCAATAACCGACCGCCCGCTAGGGGCGGACGCCATTTCATTGCAGGAGGACAGATAATATGTACACCGCACAAACGGACAGATACGAGAGCATGACTTATAACCGCTGCGGACGCAGCGGCCTGCGCCTGCCGGCGATTTCGCTCGGCCTTTGGCACAACTTCGGCGGGATCAACGTGCTGGAGAACGGCAGAGCCATGATCCGCAGAGCATTCGATCTGGGAATTACGCATTTCGACCTGGCCAATAATTACGGGCCGCCTCCAGGCTCCGCCGAGGAGAATTTCGGAACCATTTTGAAAAAGGATTTCCTTCCTTACCGGGATGAGATGATCATCTCCAGCAAGGCCGGTTTTTATATGTGGCCGGGACCGTACGGAGAATGGGGCTCGAAGAAATATCTCGTCTCAAGTCTCGATCAAAGCCTGAAACGGATGGGCCTGGATTATGTCGATATTTTCTATCATCACCGTCCCGATCCCGATACGCCGCTTGAAGAAACGATGGCCGCGCTGGACCTGATCGTCCGCCAAGGCAAGGCGCTCTACGTCGGCATTTCCAATTATCGCGCTGAAGAAGCCCGGGAAGCGATACGCATTCTGCGGCGGCTCGGCACCCCTTGTCTGATTCACCAGCCGAATTACTCCATGCTGTCACGCTGGATCGAGGATGGACTTCAGGATGTGCTTGAAGAAGAGGGCGTGGGCACGATTGCCTTCTCGCCGCTTCAGAAGGGCATCCTGACCGACCGTTACCTGAACGGCATCGCACCGGATTCCCGCGCGGCCGGACCGAGCGTATTCCTGTCCGAGAATGAACTCACGGAAGAGGTTCTGGGCAAGGTCCGCCGCCTGAACGAAGTTGCCGCGGTGCGCGGACAGAAAATGTCCCAGCTCGCCTTGTCCTGGGTGCTGCGCGGCGGCAAGGTAACGTCGGCGCTGATCGGCGCAAGCAAGATCAGCCAGATCGAGGACGCCGTCGGCGCTCTGGCTGCGCCTGATCTAAGCGCGGAAGAACTGGCGAAGATTGAGGACATACTGCGCGGATAGCTTAGCCCAAATAGCGGGCACAACAGAACGGCCATGTACCTGCGGCAGTCTCAGGGCTGCGGCGGGTACATGGCCGTTAAATATATTATCGTTTCCCTTTATGCAGGGTCATTTTTCACCGATCATGAAAAATCGCTTTACTTGTTGATTCTCTGTACAAAAAGGTTGTCCCTCGTAATCGACGAATCGTATATTTTTAAACCCAGCCGCCTCCAGGATTTGAATACTACAATGGCTGCTTACATTCTTGGCAGCAAGTCCTGTTTTATGAATCATAGTGTCATTGGGAACATCAAATATGATTTCTTCATGTTCAGAATCACAAGTTGCTTTATTATATCTATGGCGAACCAGATGATAAACCCCATCTTTACAAGTCCATGTTTGACGATCATTATGCCGTTCATCCGTTTGATATTTGTAATAGTTGTCATTCCACATTTCATAGATGAATACGCCGCCAGACTTCAGTGCTTTGATAATCCTATTCACAGACAACCCGGTTAATTCAACCGGATCTGTCCAAACCGCAATATCATACTGATTATCAAAATCCAAATGATTGCAATCGCATACAAAATAATTGGCCTTCTCAAAAGCCCGGTTATAGTTTCGGGAGTATTCTATGAATGTTTCAGACAGATCTATCCCCGTCACCGTATAACCCGATTTCAGCCAGACTTGATGATATCTTGATATTCCGCAAGCGATATCCAAGATGGCCCTGGCGCCGGAAGGAAACAGCTTCTGCATTTTCTCTGCCATCATGATTTGGGTTTCGAGTTCATCAAATCCCCAATCGATATAGCTGATATCATAATCCTTTTCACCATAACGATTGTATTTTTCTTCAATTATTTTCAATGAAAATCACTCCAATAACAAAAGTTAAAAAGACCGATTTACCCAATATCCCCTCTGCATTACAACGGCCTAAAACCTGACTCATAATAAACTTCACGACTCTTCTTCCCGTTTCCGGTATTCCCGCGGCGTCTGTCCCGTAGCTTTCTTGAACACGCGGCTGAAATACTTCTCGTCTTCGTAACCGATCAGCTCGGAAATCCGCGACAGACGCATATCCGAATTTTGGAGCAGCTCCTTCGCCTTGTCGATCCGTAAATTCGTCAAATAATCGGACAGATTCTCGCCTGTAACCTGCTTGAACTTGCGCGAGACGTTCTCCCGGCTGAGGAAGAAGCGGTCCGCGATATGCTGAAGCGTAATTTCCTGCTGATAATTCTTGTCCAGGTAATCCCTGATTTCCCGCACAATCCGGCTGTCCGAGGTACGGGAAAGCTTGCTTTCACTGAACATTTTCAAAATATATGCCTTCAGGCCTTCTCTCCAGCGTTCAAAAGAGAAATTGCTGCTTTCATCCATTCCGGCCGGGAAGGCCGATTCCGCCCTTGACGCTTCCTCGCCTTCGGCCCACTCCTGCCTCCACTTGGTCAGCACATTCCGCAGCCGCTCCTCCCAATCCCGCAGTCCGCTCACGGTCAGCACGCCCGTCCCGGCAATGGAATTCGCCCACTCTTCAAAGCTCCGGATAAATTTATCGATATCGCCCGACAAAAGTGAAAGTCCAAGCTTCTCCAGAAGAGCCGCGGCCTTCGCCCCGCCTGTCCGTTCAGCTTCCGAGGAATCCTCGCGGTACTCATGTATACGTTTACCTAATAGCAAAAGGTTACGCTCCGCAAGGCTCTGTCTTGCCTGCGTGAAAGCGTCGCTGACACCCTCCGGAAAGGGGAGAATCCGGCTCAGCCCGATATCAAGCGAAATGCCGTACGCTTGCTTGAGCGATTCATTAATTTCCAGCAGCCGGTCTTCCGCCTCTTCCACGCCGTCCCAGAACAGAACGACCACATCCGCGCCTTCATGCCAGTAGCGGAAGGCAAAGCCCTGCTTCCGCAAGCTGACCGTCTCATTGCAGACATTGGCCAGAACGAAAGAAGTCAGCTGGATATCGCCGCGAAACTTTTTCAGCAGCAGGCCCGAAGACTGGAGTGAAATGACAGCGATCCGGCAGCGCTTCGCGTTCCTCGGAAGCCCCAGCTCCTCAATCAGCGCTTCCTCCAGCTCCTGAAAGGAAACCGTGCCGCCCGCCAGCTCCGACAGCTTCTTGTCCCAATACAGCGGACGAAGGATGTTCAGTTGAATATTTTGGCGGAAGGTCCGCTCCCGCTCCTGCTTCTCCTCCTTCCATTTCTGAAAGGCGCGCTCGGCTGCGGATATCAGTTGCTTGCTGTTCAGCGGCTTAAGCAGATAGTCGATTCCCCCGTATACGATAGCCGGCTTCACATAGCTGAAATCCTGGTATCCGCTGATTACAATCGTCTTTGTATACGGTGAGTAGCGGTGAAGCCATTCCAGCAGCTCGGCGCCGTCCATGAGCGGCATGCGCATATCCGTAAACACGACCGCCGGCTGCTGCTCCAGAATGATCTCCATCGCTTCCTGGCCATTCGTGGCTTCGTATATATCGCGAACGTCGTATTTTTCCCAAGGAACAAAGTAGCGGATGGCTTCCCGTACATGTTTTTCGTCGTCTACAATCAGTACCTTCATTCCGTTCCTTTCTCCTTCCTGTTGCCTGTATCATCAAGAGGGATAATCAAGACGACTTCCGCTCCGCCTTCGCCGCCTTGCAGCAGAAGCTGTGATCTCTCACTGATCTGAAGCCGAAGTCTTGCGAGTACATTGCGGAGTCCGATTCCGCAGAACCCGCCGGACTCCACCCGCTTAAGGCAGTTTCTCACTTCGTCCAGGCGTTCGCCCGCAATGCCCATGCCGTTATCCCGGACCGTGATGACCAGCCGACCTTCCTCATCCAGCTTGCCGGCGATTGAAATTATGCCGTCCTTGACGCCGTCCCGGAAACCGTGCTTGAATATGTTCTCGACGAGCGGCTGCAGAATCATTTTGGGCACGATCACGGCGCGGGCGCTTTCCCCGATATCAACATCCATCCGCAAGTTCTCCTCGCCGAAGCGCTCCCTTTGCAGAATGACGTAATTCTCCACATGCTCGATCTCGTTCTGAAGCGTCACCTGATTCCCGTCCGTCGTCATGGAATACCGCATCATGCTGCCCAGCGAATAAATGAGATCATAGATTTTGGGAGCGTTGTACCGCAGAGACAAGGTGGCGATGGACTGCAGCGCGTTATACAGAAAATGCGGGTTGACCTGGGCCTGAAGAACCTTCAACTGATTGGTCTTATTGGCGATTTCCAGCCGGTATTCCTGCAGGATCAAATCGTTGATCGTCCGGGTCATATCGGTAATTTTGCGGGCCAGCAGCCCGAACTCATCCTCGCTCACCGAATCGACGGAAGCGTCCAGCTGTCCGATCTGTACCTTCTGCGTATAGGAAATCAGCTTCTTGATCGGTCTTGTAAAGCCGATGGAGATCAAAACGCCCGCAATACCCGCGATAATCAGAAAAATCACACCGATTCCGGTATTGATGCGGCTAATGGTCCTTGCGTCGCTATACAGGTCCTCATAGGGCACCAGTTTAATGATGTTGCCTTTAAAGATGTTCGAGTCGATATGTTTATACATAATAATACCCTTAAACTCCTTATTATTCCATGAAAAATGACCGCTCTCCTTTCCCGGCGGAAGCTTGCTCCAGCCCGCTTCAATCGGCTTGCCGATCCAGTCGCCGCCCGAAGCGTACAGAACATTTCCCTGCTCATCCATAATATAGAGACGCTCGATATCCGAATTGTACATGGATTTGGCAATCCCCTCCAGCTCGGTCAGCCGGAAGTCGATCGACAGATCGGCGATGATTTCGTCGCTTGGCGTCCTATAGATCGGAAAATGAGCGCTGAACACCGGCGTTTTTCCCGATTTGAAGTTTGGAAATCCCGATCTCATGCCGTATTGATGATCCATATGCGTGGCTTCCACAAACGGGCGATTCGAACCATCAGGGTTGGAAAGCAGCGTGTACCGGCTGTTGATTTCCCTGCGGAACAGCCCTTTCAGTAGCGCATTTGACTCTTTGTTAGCCCTTACATAAAGATGGATCTGAAAAATATTCCGGTCCGCCAGAAAAAGATTGTACAGCTGCGAGGATACGATATTCCGGTTATCGGACTGGATGGTTCCTTTGGGAAGCCCGTTCGGATCTTTGACCGACAGGATGGAGGTATAGAATGAACTCTGTATGTTTATTCCGCTGTATATGCTCAGCGCGCGTTGGTTGATTCCCTGAAAATAATTGTCCAGATTGGCCGCTCCCAGCGTCAGCAGCTTGCGGTTCTGTCCCACGGCCTGCTCGGTAACCGACTGCTTCGTATACAGGTACGAGAACATGACCGAGACGCCGGCCGGAATAACGGCTGCCAGCAGCACAAGAGCCATCAGCCGATTACGTATACTGTGTTTGAACAAGTGTCTATTCCTCCTTGGTCTTCCGCCCTGCAGCAATATAATCCACCTTAAATGTCATCAAATTGAGTGTTGACCGCTCTCCGGCCTACCTATAATGAAGGTGTAAGGCAATGATACTACGTAAAAAGGAGATCCGCCATGAGAAAAGCGCTCGGCATTCAAGAGGGCTGGGAACAGTCCGTAAATAGGAGAACCGCTGTGAAAAGAGCTTTCGGTGCACGTAAAGGCTGGAGCCAGCAAATCGTATTTTTGGGACCCTGCCTGCTGTTCTTTCTGACCATTGTGATAACCCCCTTCATTCTCGGCTTTTATTACTCTTCCACCGACTGGAACGGGCTTGATTTGGATAAAGCGGTGTGGACAGGCTCGGCCAACTGGAGCCGCATTCTGCATGACGATAATTTCTGGAAATCGTTATTTTTCACACTCCGGTTTACCGTCATTTCCGTAGTGATCGCCAATATTTTGGCGCTGGTGCTGGCCTTCCTGCTGATGGCTTCGCTCAAGACCAAAAATGTGCTCCGGACCGTCTTCTTCATGCCCAATGTCATCGGCGGCATTCTGCTCGGCTACATTTGGCAGTTCATCTTTACTAAAGGCTTCGCCACAATCGGCGACCTGACGAACATTGCCTTCTTCAAGCTTCCGTGGCTTGGAACGCCGAACACCGGCTTCTGGGGACTCGTCATCGTATTCGTCTGGCAGACCGCGGGATATATGATGATCATTTATATCGCGTCGCTCGCCGGCATCCCGAAGGATTTGATCGAAGCCGCCAAAATTGACGGTGCGCGTCCCTATCAGCTTTTTACAAGCGTTTACGTGCCGCTGATCATGCCGGCTATCACAATCTGCCTGTTCCTGACGATCTCCAACGCGTTCAAAATGTTCGACCTCAACCTGTCGCTGACCAAAGGCGGACCGGGAACCTCGACACAGTCGCTGGCGTATAACATCTACTCGGAAGCCTTGATCAATAACCGCTACGGCCTGGGCACTGCCAAGGCGCTGCTGTTCTTCGCCGCCGTATCGCTGATTACGATCACCCAGGTACTGATTACGAAGCGCAAGGAGGTATCCGCATAATGAAAGTCAGCCAGTACAAGACCAAAACCTTTGTTCTCGAAGTTCTTGCCATCCTGCTTGCTTTCCTGTTTCTGGCGCCCTTCTACCTGGTGCTGACGAACTCGGTAAAAACGTTAAAGGAAATTCTGCTGGACGCCGCCTCGTTTCCCCAGCTTTTTCACTGGAGCAACTATACGAGCGTTTGGAAAATGATCGATTTCCCGCAGGCCTTCTGGAATTCTCTGCAAATTTCGCTGCTTAGCGTCTTACTCATCGTTCTGTTCAGCTCGATGGCCGCCTACCAGATAGTTAGAAAACCTACGAAATTCAACTCGTTTGTCTTCCTGCTGCTGGTTTCGGCCATGATCATTCCTTTTCAATCGCTGATGCTTCAACTTGTAAGGGTTACCAGTATGCTTGAGCTCCGCGGAGAACTGTACGGGATTGTCGCCTGCTATCTCGGTTTCGGCATGCCGCTGTCGGTCTTCCTGTTCCACGGCTTTATCAAGACTGTGCCGCTCGAACTGGAAGAAGCGGCCCGGGTGGACGGCTCCAATCCGTACGGCGTCTTTTTCCGGATCGTCTTTCCGCTGCTGATGCCTATTATGGTCACGGTTGTTATCCTGAACACGCTGTGGATCTGGAACGACTACCTCCTGCCCGTTCTGATTATCGGGGGCAACAAGGATTTGACGACGCTGCCGCTTGCCGTCACGAAATTTTTCGGGCAGTATACTAAGAAGTGGGATCTTGCCCTGGCAGGTCTGGTGATGGCCATCACCCCGATTCTGCTGTTCTTCCTCATTCTGCAAAGGTATATCGTAGAAGGAGTAACCGCAGGTTCCGTTAAAGGCTGACATGCCGACAACAATATCCACCTTTTCGGACAAAATATTAAGTGTTGGTTACGGTTACATTGATTTACGATCATAATGTAAACACTTACAAAACACAGGGAGGCACTAAAATGAAGAGACGATTCGCATTTCTGATCGCAATCGTTTGCATCCTGATTGTTGCAGGCTGCGGCAATGGCGGAAATAACAATTCCTCCGCTCAGAGCACCAACAGCGGCACCTCAGAGACCGCGGCTCCGGCTGCATCGGAAGCGCCCAAAAAAGACGTAACGATCAAAGTGTTCCAGTTCAAGGTTGAAATTGCGGAACAGATCAATGCGCTGGCCGAAGAGTATGAGAAGGAAACCGGCGTCAAAGTCGAGGTTGAAACTCACGGCGGCGGCGAAGACTACGGCGCGCTGCTGAAAGCGGAAATCGCATCCGGCTCTGAACCAGAAATCTTCAACAACGGCGGTTTCGCCGCTCTCGTCCCATACATGGACCGTGCAACCGACCTGTCGGATCAACCTTGGGTCAGCAGCCTGATCCCTACCTCCAAAATCCCGACAACGGTGGACGGCAAGCTGTACGGCCTGCCGATGAACGTTGAAGGCTACGGTCTGATTTACAACAAGGACCTGTTCGCCAAAGCCGGCATTACCGAAGAACCGAAGACGCTGCCGCAGCTGAAAGATGCCGCAGCCAAGCTGAAAGCCGCAGGCATCACGCCTTTCGAAGCAACCAATGAATGGTGGTCGTTGGGTATTCACATGGTGAATGTGGCCATGGCCAACCAAGCCGATCCTGCGCAATATATCGAGGACCTGAAAGCAGGCAAACAAACGATCAAGGGCAATGATATTTTCAAACAATGGCTGGATTTCGTTGACGTTGTCTTCAATAACTCACAAGACAATAAAGTAACGACAGACTATGCAACTCAAGTCGCCGATTTTGCTTCCGGCAAGGCGGCCATGATGATGCAGGGCAACTGGACGCAGGGCGACATCGATAAGATCGACCCGAGCCTGAAGCTTGGACTGCTGCCGATCCCGATAAGCGACAAAGAAGGACATATCTTCGTAGGCGTACCGAACAACTGGATCGTAAACAGTAAATCGGCTCATCCGGAAGAAGCCAAAGCATTCCTCAATTGGATGGTCAGCTCGGAAACCGGCAAGAAATATTTGACGAAAGATTTTAAATTCATTCCGGCTCTGTCCAACATCTCGACCACTGCCGAAGATATCGGTCAAGTCGCTGTAGCCGTACAAGAGCAATCGGCAACGGCACTGAGCTGGAACTGGGACAGATTCCCGGATGGCGTGACTCAAGGCTTCGGCGCAGCCATGCAGGAATACCTGGGCGGTCAAGTCAACCGCGACCAACTGCTTGAGAAGCTGGATAAAGCCATTCAGGATATCGTTAAGCAGTAAAATAGCAATAAAATAGCCCCATAACATGGCGAGCCTCCTTGCTGCAGCCGTTCAGGTCACTTACCTGGACAGCCGGCTAAGGAGGCTCGTTTTATGATATGTTGGCTTATTTTGTTTTGCTGCGGCTACTTCTGCCGTATACGCCATACAGCGTAATGGCTGACATTATCATCAGGATCACGGAATACACCAGGGTCAATGCCTGAGTGTCGGCCAGCGCCTGCGCGTCGGTGCTGTTTTTAATCACAATACCTAGCGGTTGATATAACGGATGGTACAGAAATACCGTAAGATCATAATCCGCCAGTATGTTATTGAAATTAAGCGCCAATACCGCCAGGGCAGACGGAAGAATAATCGGCAGCAGCACTCTTCTGAACGAATAGAAGGAACGCGCCCCTAAGTTTTTAGCGGCATCCTCCAAATTACCGTCAATACTGAAAAATGAGGCTTTCACCATTCGGAGCGTAAACGGAATATGGACGATCACATAAGCGATAAGCAGCAGCCACAAGGTGCCCAGCAGCACGGTATTGCCCAAAATTGGCTTGGGTGTGTCAAAGGTGACAATCAGCCCGATGGCGATCAGCGTGGAGGGCAGCATCCAGGGAATCAGTAGGGCGTATTCCAGCGTCCGGCTCCAGATATTATTGAATTTATGCAGTATCCGGGAAGCCATCAAGGTTAGCACCACCACGGCCAATGAAGCAACCGCCGCATAACAAATGCTGACCAAATACGGTTTGAACGCGGACATATTGGAAAAAACGGTGATATAGTTGTCCAGTGTAAATTCGCCGGGAGACAGCATGGCTGTGGAAATACTCCGGGCATCGGTAAAAGAAAACAAAATAATAAGCACAACGGGAATGATATAAATGACAAACAAGAGATACGCGGCGGTATGAACCAGCACATTCCCTATTCTATTGTTGATTTTTTGCTTAACCAGCGCTGATTTCACCTTGGATACCGACATGAAGTTCCCGTTTTTTTCAAACCGGATCATCAAGGTCAGAAGCAGCAGCGTGGCCACTCCCAAGACAAGGGCCAGAAGAGCCGCCAGATCCTTTGAAGTTACACTTCTTGCAAAGGTAAGAATCATGGGCGTAATCGTCTGAAATTCGGAACCGCCCAAAATCAGCGGCGCCGATGTCGCACCAAGCCCGGTGAGAAAAAGCAGAACCGTCAGTGCAAAAATCGTCGGCTTCAGCACCGGCAGTACGACGCGCCTCAAGATATAAAAGGTGGAGGCCCCCATATTTTTCGCCGCTTCTACCGTTTGGAAATCCAGCTTGCGGATCGCGTTGGTCAGGAAGATCACATGGTTGGAGGTGCAGGCGAAGGTCATGACAAACAGCACAGCCCCATATCCGTGAAACCAGTTGACATTGAAAGCAGGAAACAGATGAGACAGAACCCTGGTGATGAAGCCGGAGTCCCCGTATATGAACTTATAGCCCGATACCAGGACAACCCCGCTGTACACCAGTGTGGTAAAATAACCGAGCCTCAGTATTTTGGCGCCTTTAATCTCAAAATACTCCGTAACCAGAACGAGAAAGATGCCGACCAGATTAACCGTGACAACCAGCGATAAGGCAAGAATGAAGCTGTTGTACAGACTTTTCATCGCCCGTTCGGAGGAGATTAATTTGTGAACCGCATCCAGCGAGAATGAACCGCCGCCCCAAAAAATCTCGTAATAAACATTAAGGTTGGGATAAATCAGAAAAGCGACGATAAACCATCCAAGAAAAGCATACATGAGCCAGGCAGCGACGGGGATCGACGACAAGGCGGATCTGATTTTAGTCATACTGCAAAATATCCTGGACATTGAGATATACCTCAACTTCGTCTCCAGCCGATCGGCTGTTCAGGCTATTCACGATTTCCACGCTTTTCAGCATGCCGTATCCGCCAGTATCTATCGTATACTTGGTGTAAATACCGTAAAATTCCTGCTCCACAATTCTGCCTTTGAGTACAACCGCAGTTTCCTCGCTCGAAAAAGGATGAAGGCTGACTTTTTCATGGCGGATATACACGTTCTTCCCCGGATCTGCCCAAGGCTTCAACGGACCGCCGGCAAGAGCGGGGTCCAACCGATTGCTGCTCCCGATGAAGTTGCATACGAACTCGGTCGCGGAATGGTTATAAATCTCCTGTGGCGTCCCTACCTGCTCGGCAACCCCTTTATGAAACACAGCGATCCGGTCTGAAAGAGTCAAGGCCTCTTCCTGGTCATGCGTAACGTAAATCGTGGTGATGCCAAACTTTTTTTGCAGACTCTTCAGCTCGTTGCGCAGCTGCACCCGAAGCTTGGCGTCAAGATTGGATAAAGGCTCGTCCAGAGCCAAGATGCTCGGCTTCAGCACAAGCGCTCTGGCAATGGCCACCCGCTGCTGCTGTCCGCCGGACAATTCGGATACTTTCTTAAAGAGCTGTTCTTCGCTTAAGTCGACCTTTCGCGCGATATCGCGAACTTCTTCATCCAGGCGGGCGGAAGGAATCTTCTGCACCCGCAGTCCAAAAGCGATATTCTCATAGACATTCAAAGTGGGAAACAGCGCATAGCTCTGAAACACCATGCTGATCCCTCTCTTTTCGATTGGAACATTGGTGATGTCCCGGTCGTTCAGCAAAATTTGCCCGCCCGACGGATTGATAAAGCCGACGAGACTGCGAAGAATGGTAGTCTTTCCGCAGCCTGACGGCCCCAGAAAGGTAAAAAACTCGCCCTCCCTGATCTGCAAGTTCAGGCCCGGGATAACCGATAGCTCTCCGAACTGAATATGAATATCTTTAAATGTAATCATATGCTTATTTCAATACTTCCAGCTCGATCTTTTCGGCCCAATTGTCAATATTCTGGGCGATAAAGGCCCAATCCATCGTCTGCGTTTTAATGGAGGCGTACAGTTTTTTCACATCTTCATTGGCCTGTTCTGCAGCTTTGGCATTGGCCGGCATCGAGTTAAACTCTTTCGCAAATTCACCCTGCGTCTTGGCGCTTCCCAGCCAGTTGATGAAACGTTCCGCTGTTTCCCGCTTCTTCGTCCCTTTTACGATTGCCGTTTGTTCGACAATGACCGGAACGCCGATCTCCGGTGATACTATGCCGGATTTAACGCCGTACTGCTTCTCTTTGGATGCCAATACGCCCGATACCATCGCGCCGATCGGCGTTTGGCCGCCGGCCAGCTTGGAGTAGAAGTCCTCTCCTTCCACTGCGGGAACGCCGTTATCATAGAACTTCTTGATTTGTTCCCAGCCTTCTTTCGAAATGCCGTATTCTCCGCTTGGGTCCTGATAACGCGTCAGAATGCCCGCTGCGACGATCCGCGGCGTACCTTGTCCCAGCAAGGTCGGCGCTTCGTACATGCCCTTGTACTCTGCTTTGTTCCACAGATCGGACCAATCCTTGGGCGCGGTTTCCGGCGTGTATTTTTCCGGATTATAAGCCAGCAAAATGGCCTGCTTCACCAAACTGTGATAGTAACCGTCAGGATCATTCAAACCCTCTTCAACCTCATCGGCCCACTCCGGAGTGAAGGGTTCAAGCACATCGTTCTGGGTCAGAATTTCATACAGCATAGAGTTCAAACCATACACCACATCGGCGATAGGATTGTTCTTCTCCGCAATCAGACGGTTGGTAAGATCGGCGCCGCCCGCACCGACAATCTCAATATCGAATCCGGCTGCCTTCGCCTTGTCGATCAGCCATTCGCCTCTGCCATCCGAATTGGAATTGGTATAAACAATCAATTTCTCATTAACAGGAGCCTGACTGCTCTGCGGCTCCGTTTGTCCATTGGATGCTGCCGGTGAGGCAGCCCCTTGATTGGTGGAAGAATTTCCGTTCGCGCAGGCGGCCAGCAACAAACACAGCGTAAAAATCATCATCAAGCTTATCGTTTTTTTCATAATCTTTAAAATTCCCCTTTGTACGTATTAGTCTTCGGTTCTATTTCCGGATTTCCACCTCAGCGGTTACAGGAAAATGATCGGAGGGATACTGTCCGTCAAAGCTGTCGGTCACCGTTCGCACCGAGACAACCTTGACTTGTTCACTGACCAGGATATAGTCGATCTCCTTCATTTCCGACCAAGGCATGTGGTAATCAAAATTTGAAAAAGTGCCTTCAGGACCGTACGGAATCTCTTCTGAAACCCACTTGGCATCCCGCAAAAATCCGTTTAATTTACGGTAGCAGCGTTCTTCCCGGCCTGCGTTAAAGTCGCCAGTCATGATCACCGGAGCATCCGGAACATACGAGCCGATCCAGTCGGTAATCAATCCCGCTCCTTGGAACCGGGCTTCTTCGCTGACATGGTCCAGGTGCGTATTCAGGAAGACGAGAGTCTGTCCGCTTCTCTTGTCCCGCAATCTTGCCCAGGTGCATATCCGGGGGCAGTCCGCCTCCCAGGATATGGAGGGTTCTCCCGGAGACAAGGAAAGCCAAAACGTTCCTCCGGCTTCCTTCTCGAAAATATCCTTGCGATAGAATATAGGACAATGTTCGCCGTTCGGCCCTCCATCGCGGCCTTCGCCCTCATAGCGATAGCCGGAGAGCTCGGCCAATTCGGTCAGCTGATTTCCGCAAACCTCTTGAAGACCGATGATGTCCCAAGAATAGTAATGGAGCATTCCAAGAAGGTTGCTCTTGCGAAATTCCCAGCGGTTTCCCTGATCCTCAGGGTTGTCAAAGCGAATATTAAATGAGGCCACACGGTAACGGGCCGGGGGTTGAGCAGGAATCTGCTCTGTCATCTCTTTCTCTGAAAGTCGTACGTGCTGCAAACCCAGTTTCTCCTCCTTCATTGCCAAATTGCGTATTAAACTTATTTTGGGGGTAGAGTATCAAATGTAATGTCGAATTTTGTTTGTGCAAGATTAATTAATTTTTATGTACTTCCTTCGCCCGTAAAGACGATGCGCTTCCAGACGCAAAAAAGCCGCCCGTCAAGCATCGCTTGGCGGGCGGCCTCTTTGTGTTATTTTGTTGGGGCAAGGGGTTAAGCTTGGGAATCAGCCCACTTTCCTTCGATAATGCTTTCACTTAAGCTGCGGCGGCCATTGGGTTTCTCAACCTCGCGATAATTCTCATGAACGCTGTCGGGATCTCCTTTGTAGCCGAGCGTAATAAGCAGGTGAACGTCGTAGTCGTCCGGGACGTTCAGCGCGGTGCGGGCTTTCTCCTGATCAAAGCTGGCGATGGCTCGTGTGGACAAGCCCAGCAGGGAAGCCTGAAGCGCAAGCGCCTGCCAAGCCGCAGCGGAATCGAACGCATGGAACCGGTTGGGCTGGCCATCATCCCATAATTTGTAGGAAGCAAGCGCAATAATAACAGGAGCCTGGTCCGCCCACAGCCGATTGTTGGGGAAGATCAATTCCCGGAAGGTCTGCAGCTGCTCCTCCGTCTTGGCCAGGACAAAACGCCAGGGCTGTCCGTTTCTGGCGGACGGCGCCCAGCGGGCAGCTTCCAGTACGGTGAGCAGATCCTCTTCGCGCACGACACGGTCAGAGTATGAGCGCGGCGACCAACGGTTTACAAACAAGGGGTTAATCGGATGATCGGCTTGACGATTGGCTTCTACTTCTTCAGAAAGTTCCTGGGTCGGATCGAACGTTTGTTGACTCATTTTGGCATCCACCTCTCAATTTTGATTAACAGAAAGAGGCATTCTCCAAGGAAAATGCCTCCATCTGCATGGTCGGTCGTTCTTTAGCCCATACTATAAACCTATAATCCCTACAAGTCAACTATGAATTTGGCCATATTATATACGGTTAAGCAGAATAATGCTTACCTTTCACAAATCTTTAACTTTTGGTGGGTCATAACAATGCCGTCTCGATTTTCGGCAGTTCCGGCGGGAGTTTTTTGAGAATCGTTCTATACCTTCCGTAGGAAATCGTACAGTACTTGGTATCCCTTTTCA
The DNA here is from genome assembly GCF_003854965.1 of Paenibacillus rhizophilus. Lineage (GTDB taxonomy): Bacteria > Bacillota > Bacilli > Paenibacillales > Paenibacillaceae > Paenibacillus_AQ > Paenibacillus_AQ rhizophilus. The sequence continues at coordinate 47,615 of NZ_RQPI01000004.1, read as the reverse complement.
GCGGGTAATCGAAGTAAGCAACCTTCAAGGAGGTGTTGAGGCATCTGATTTTATCCATATTGGTCAATACGCCGCGATCCAAGCGCAAAAAATTCAGGTCTGTCTGTTCAAACGCGCTCTCCCAAAACTTTAGAGATCCCACGACGTAATACTGTTTGTTTTTGGTGTGGACATCTATAAAATCGTTGGCATTCGATTGCAGGAACAAAATCTCATCGACTGGTAATTGCTGCATGCCTGCCCCTTGTTCGTCCTCGGTTACTGTCAGGTTAAGCATCCAATCCCTCACCTTTTTTATGTATTCTTCTGAATTATAGAACTATCCCTTGCTTCAGCATTGGCTTAATCTCCGAGGGATGTCCCAGGCTAATCTGGCTCGGAAATCTCGTTGAAGCCGTGGATGTGATATCGATGTGATTAGTTTAACATTATTACTTTTAAATAATTTGTCGAAAAAAATCGGAAAATTATTGATTTTACTAGTATAGATTTTCCTTGACTTTTTATCCACAATATGACAATAACCCTCTCTCGCGAGGAGTAGAGGGTCATTGTTTAAAAATGGAATTAAGATACTTCACTTTATTGCGGGCGATGCCTGTCTTATGTTCGGAATCTTTAAATATGAGGGTGTCTCCATAAATCTTTTCTTCGATACGCTCGACCCAGTCAATGTTGACCAAGCTTCCATTATACGCGGGGAAAAAGTGGGGAAAGGCTTCTTTGCAGCTCTGAAAGGTCAATCCGGCCGTAAAGCAGCCCTCTTCCGTGTAGAACCGGGGAACATGATAATTTCGTTTAGGCTCCCAAGTGTCGACATAGAATATCTCGCTTGCCTTGATGAATTGCCCTTGATCCAGCCTTCCGGAGCCTTTGATCCGGTTTACCAGAATATCTCTGTCATCCTTCTCCGCCTCTTTCGCCTTGGAAACGAGGTCATCCCACATCCCCATGCTTTTAAGATTCACTCCGGTATGGATGGATGAGTTCTGAAAATAGAGCCTTCCTCCGTAACTTCCGGTCTCCAGGCGCTCCCCTTTTTTCAAATTCACAAGATTCCAGGTGTCCAAAGAGACGAAAGCCGAAAAAGCGCAGCCGCATTCCTCCAGAGTGGTCAATACAGTAAAATTGCCGCTTCTGGTGTAGAAAATAGGAACACTGTAATTTTTTTTCGGCTTCCACATTTCGATGCTCATAATCTCGTTCTCTCGAAACTCCTTTTTCAAAGTCCCGTTTGCCGAATCAGAGACTTGAACGCCGACGATGTTACGCGATTCTTTCTTCATTGAAACTATTCGCCTTTTTTTAATTCTTGGGGGAGCGGCAATGAACCAACAATCGACTTACGGCTTCGAGCGGATTTTTCGGCAGACTTTGTAATTTTTTCAGCCAGATAACGAGCTAACGCTTTTTTCATAGGTTAACACCTCCTTTCCTGGGGTATGTCGGCAGCAGCAGCAGAGATTGAATCATAAATGAAACCGCCACAATCGCCGATTGGAAATACAGATTTGAGGCGATAATTAAGACAGAAATCCCCTTGGACCAGGAATCAAATTCCACATTGTACAATTCTTCATAGTTGTTGGGAGCAAAAGCAAGCGCAATCAGCAGCGACAGTGCCGTTAGCAGAATCGTCCCCTCTTGGCCCAAGCTGATCAGCGGAACCAAAGAGGCCGTAAGCCCCGTAACCAAGGAGCAGAGCGTAATCGGCAAATGGTAGCCTCCGGAAAATTTTCGCAGGACCATAAAAGAAGCCAGAGCCAACAGCGAGTGAAGCACGCTGCTAAATAATAAGCCAAACAGAACCGTAAGAAGTATTCCCGAATACAGGTTAAGCTTGATTCCGATGCCATAGCCTAATACTTCCAGAGAGCCTGGTCCCTCAGGGTCATACTTCTTTATCTTTTTTGCGATACGCCTCGACAGCTCTTCTAATATCATCCCGATCACTCCAACCTGAAAAATAAAATGATAATCCAAAAGCTACAGCCGCGGCTATAAACAGACCCAATGGATTTGCTCTGTACAAAAACAATATCGTTATGCAGACTGTTGCTAGCGAAGCCAGACTACCAAATACAAGCAGCAAATTTCGGTTCGTTAAGTAGTTCTCTTTCACCAGGAAGTCATGCGGAGGCACAATGATAAAGGAGAAGCCCAATTGAAATCTTGTTAATGCCCAAGATAATACATAAGCGACCAGTATTGATGATATTTGAAACAAGTAGAGTAGAGATCCGCTGTTCTCTTTTAAGATGTCAACATTCATCTGATTGGTCCAAGCATAAAAGTAATACACGCCCATTTGAATTAGGGCATATGCGCAAATTCCCGCTCCGGCTATAAAAGATGCCAAATGCAATTTAATTTTTAAACCCAATCTCAAAAATAGAATAATAAGCAGATATTGCAAGGGCAAGTCCCATTCCGGCACTCCAATAATAATTCGCATTAAGTACGAGAAAACAGCTATAAATGAAGCAAACAGGAGAACTCTAACAAAATATTCCCGCACCGGGAGCATATAAAGTTTGAGTATTACTGTTAACATTGCGGTCGCATCGAATATGCCTAAAAATATAAAAATCAGATCATGCAATCTCCCAACACCGCCTTCAATCAATTAGGCCGAAAGGCACAAATCCATAACTAAACCGCAAACATATTTTATCATTGCAACAGCAGATATTTTGTCGAATTATGGATGTAAATATATTTTTATTCCTCCAAAATCAAATTTCGACAAAAAAAGAGGCTTCCCAAAGGTTCAGTGAACTTTTGGAAAGCCTCTAATAATCAAAATCTTTTTGGGCAATAGATCCTTCTGATTTTAAGTGAACACATATTCGCCTTCACCAATCCGAATGGTTTCCCCTTTTAGCTTTACAGAATCCGTTTCAAAAATCACCTGTTTGAATTGGTTCTCGTCCCCTGTTACGAAATCAAAAAACTTGTCGCCAATCTTAAGGGTGACGGAATGGCCTTCTGACTCCGAGGCAGTCAGTCCAAATAACTTTCCCCAATGCTCAGCGGCAGCTGCCGGATCGGAGACATGGAATACCGCTCTCTTGATTTCGGCATCACCGGCAGGATGAGACTGAATGATGCCGGAGGTCGTTAACCGCTCCAATCTTTCCGCATCTGTCCCTTTCCATTGGATAATAAACGGATAGACCAGTCCCCCAAAATCGCCGTCAATGGTCATCATCCGCCACTCAATTAATCTGCCCTTGTTATCCAGACGCTTGCCATCCATGATAGGAGAGAGGCTTAAGCCTGCCGCTTCCAAAGATGCGGCCATTTCTTCAATATCATCGGTCCGAATAACGACTCTGCTCAAAGCCTCGTGCTCCGGCAATAGGTCGACAGCATCTTTTACCACACGGTTATGTTCCGTCGCCTTCGCCAATTCAAGATTCTCAATGCCCAGAAACTCGATATAGGTTAAACCAAAATAACTTAAGCTATTAAAGGTTCCCCATTCCGTATGCGAGCCTCCCTTGAAGGCAATTAAACCATGTTCCCGAAAAATTTCAACCGGTTGGTCTAAATCATTGACATAATGAACAAGATGATCCCAATTTTTGCTTGCCATTGTCTATCTCGCCCCCAACTCCGTTGTTCGCTTTACGGCTGCCAAGACACTTCTTTGCAGGCCGGCCGCGAAATCACTGTTGTTCAGTTCGTATAGGCCATGAATGCCTACACCGCCGGGCGAGTTATTAATGTCAAGCAGTTGTCTTGGATGCAGACCGGTCTGCTTCAGCATGGCGGCAGCTCCAATGACATTTTCCAGCGCAACGTTCCACGCTTGTTCCCGCGGCAATCCGGCGAGCACACCGGCATCCGCAAGTGATTCAATAAAATAATAAATGTAATTCGGTCCAGCCACACCGTATCCGGTAAAGATATCAATGAGTGCTTCGTCCAAATATTGGACTTTACCGAATCCGAGTAAGAAGCCGTCTACCTGATCTGGATTGGCGTAGGCATTTAAGGCAACCCCGCTATAGCCGTAGCCCGTATCGGTCAACGTATTAGGAATGACCCGGATAATGGGGCGTTCGGCTCCAAAAAAGCCGGCCAGCTTCTCTATCGTTACACCTGCCACAATCGAAACGATTGCGGCGGTTGGTGCAGCGAATTGATGTACAGCTTGTCCTAATGCAGCCAAATTGTCCTGCGGCCGGACCGCAACCACAATCAAGTCTGCTTCAGCCAGAACTTTCTCCTGAGGGCTGTCCGTGTTCACTCCGTAAGTCTTACCTAAAAACTGAAGACGTGCCTCATTGATATCCGTTACGCTGATCTGATCCGCAGATACGGTTTGATTGGATATAACAGCTCGAATGATGGCCTCGGCCATTTGTCCGCCGCCAATAAAGTGAATCTGTTTGTTGATCAACCCATCCACTTCCTTACTTAATTGTTTTTCCAGGCTTCAGGCAGAATGAACCCGTCGTATTTTTCTATTCCGGTGATATATTCTTCAAACTCCGGCGACTCATAGGCGGCTTTCAAGTCCTTGGCCCATTGGGTGTTTTCATCCTTCTTATTGATGGATACGATGATTCTGTGCTGCATTGGTGTGTTTTCTATCTTCAATGCGTCTGTAATTTTTTTGCCGGAGTTTGCAATGTAGTTTCCGTTAACAACACCATAATCAACGTCTTCCAGCGATACCAGGATTTGCGCCGGGTCCAGAATTTTAATATCAATATTATACTTGTCCGGCTCCATGCTGTTAATGTTAAAGTCCTCCACACCTGCCCCTTCTTTAATCTTGACCCAACCAAGCTCCTCCAGAATGCGAAGAGCACGTTCCTGGTTAACCGGATCATTAGGGACAGCCACGGTAGTGCCGTCTTTTACATCATCGAGTGTGGTGTGCTTTACGGAGTACAGACCTTGCGGCGCACCCGGCACATAGGCGATTCCAACCATATCCGCACCAATTTCCTTGTTAATCGCTTCCATATACGCCGTACTTTGGAATATGCTTGCGTCAATGGAGCCTTCCTTCATGGCTGGGTTTACCTGCATGTTTTGAGAGAAGGTTTTAATATCAACCTTGTAGCCCTTTTTCTCCAGAATCGGCAGAATCGATTGGCGGAATTGCTCTTCATACGTCCCAACACCAAATCCAACGGTAATCTCTTTCTTTTCTTCTTGCGCTGCACCTGAACCTGAACCTGAGCTATTTGCCGCGTTTTGGCCACAAGCCGTCAACAACATTACAACCCCAACTAAAACAATAAGCAATAATTTTTTCATTTATTTTGTCTCCTTTTCAAAAACAGATTTTTTTAGCTGTTTCAGAGCCTCATCGGTTACGTTAAGCGGGATTGCGCAATTTGGAGCGAGAATAAAAGGTTTATCTTTCATTAAGTTTAAAGCTTCCTCAGCCTGCTTCCCAATTTGAGGAATGTCATTTGCCGCAAATAAAGCATGATCGACACCGCCTACCTTGGTTGCTGTTAAAGCCGCGTCCAGCCCCGGATTCCCCTCAGCCTTTGTATCCCAGCTGATCCCGTCTATCCGGTAGTCGTTAAATCTTTCGGGCTGGGAGTATGATCCACAAGTATGAAGGATATTTTTCCCGTAATTCGCAGCCTCCAATACAATAGAATCATAAGGTCTGGAAAATTCATTAAACATCGCTTCATCAAATAAGCCAGGATGTGCTGTACCCGTCACCGCATAAAACAGTCCGTCCGATCCCGCTTGCTGCAGTTCTTTTACATAATCAGCCAAGGTTAATGAAATGACATGCAACGCATGATGCGCCGCCGCTCTGTGCTCGGTGAACAACGATTCCAGGGTGACCGGATTTTCAATGCCAAACACTGTTTTTGTCACATAAGCAGACCGACCCACAATAAAGAGCAGTACGGTGAGTGGTGAAAAAACGGTTTGAATTAAAGGGGTATCAGGCAGCCCTTGACGAATTTTGCGCACTGCTTCTAATTGCTCCAATAACGGCGTCGAGTCCGCGGCTTTCTTCACCTCAAGATCCCAAAGATTAGCACCCGCTGGAACAGCGGTCGTTTCCTGTCTGGGAAATACGGTTTGATAGTCATGAAAATCATACTTATTTCCCCAAGCTTCCGCCAGGTAGGTTGCTCTAGGATTAATTTTGACCCAATCCCAATCATATTTCTTGGTAAAAGTAATCGTCGTTTCTGCCAAATCTTCTGCATTTTGTTCTTTGTCGATGAAATGACGCCATCCGCTTACAATCGGACGATCCGCCCGTTCACCGGATAATAATGCTTTAAATCGGTCCTGTTTGCTCCATTCACTCACTTGTCGTCTTCCTCCCCTTTGAAGTTAATCCTTAATAACGGCGAATCTTTCTTGCCAAAATGTTGCCAAATGATTGAATGCCTTGAACGAAAATAATAAGGACAACTACAGTGGCAATTACTACAACAGTGTCAAATCGTTGGTATCCATATACGATAGCCAAGTCTCCGACTCCGCCTCCGCCAACCGTTCCAGCCATCGCGGTGGCACCAATTAAACCAATGGTCGCAGTCGTTAAGGATAGAATTAACGATCCGACGGCCTCGGGTAATAAAAAGTACCAGATGACTTGAAACGGAGTAGCCCCCATCGCCTCTGCCGCTTCAAGAATTCCCGGATTTACTTCAAGCAGGGAATTCTCTACCAAGCGCCCGATATAAGGTGCGATATAAATAATAAGCGGCACAATCGCTGCGCTTGTCCCAATTGAAGTCTGAACAATCAACCGGGTAAACGGAATAATGGCGACGAGCAATATGATAAATGGCAAGGAGCGGACAATGTTGATCACGGGATTTATAATGGCGTACAGCATTTTGCTCTCCAAAACACCGCCTGGACGGGTAACCACAAGTAAAATCCCGATAGGTATTCCAATTAACGACCCCACGAACAAGGACATCCCCACCATATAAAGGGTATCCATGATGGCCTGCATAAATTGATCAGTTGTAACTGTAGTTGACATCATGCTTTTCCACCTCCTCCACACCGACTCCACTATTTTTCAAGAAAGACAGAGCCTTGTTAACCTCGGCTGTATCCCCTTTTAACTGAATAATCACTTTTCCCAATGTCGTTTCTTCAATCTCGGTCATATTGGCAAATAGAATATTGACCTGCACATCATAAGAACGAATCATTTTATACAGGATGGGCTCCGAAGCGCATTGCCCGACAAATTCCAGTTTGTAAATGCCGCTGCCCGGTTCTCTTTTTATCGATTTTTGCATGCTGTTTGTGATGCTGTTCTGAATAACGGTCTTCACAAAATTTTGCGTGGTCGGATGCTGCGGATGTCCGAATACCTCCAGAACGCTTCCTTGCTCGATAATCCGTCCTTCTTCCATGACCGCCACCTTGTTGCAGATTTCCTGGATGACTGACATTTCATGGGTGATAATCATAACTGTGATGTTGTATTCCGCATTGATTTTCTTGAGCAGCTGTAAAATGGAACGCGTCGTCTGCGGATCGAGCGCCGACGTCGCTTCGTCGCACAGCAGAATGGAGGGGTTGGAGGCAAGCGCTCTTGCAATCCCGACGCGCTGCTTCTGTCCGCCTGACAATTCACTCGGATAGCTGCCCGCTTTGTCGCCTAATCCAACAAACTCCAGCAGCTCCAGAACGCGCTTGCGAATTTCGTCTTTATTCTTTTTCAACAAAATGAGGGGAATGGCCACGTTATCAAATACTTTTTTCGATTCCAGCAGGTTAAAATGCTGAAAGATCATGCCGATATTCTTTTTGGCTGCACGCAGCTCTTTATCACTGTATTTGCCTAAATCATGCCCATCGACAAAAACCTGTCCTTTCGTAGGTTTTTCCAAATAATTGACTAAACGGATCAACGTACTCTTTCCGGCACCGCTATAGCCGATAACCCCAAATATATCGCCTTTTTCGACCTTTACATTTATCCCCTTCAAGGCATCGTTCGAGATCCCTTTACGGGTGTACGTTTTATAAACATCCTTTAATTCAATCATATACATTCCTCTCATTTCGTTATCGGATTTGGAGCTAACCTTCCTCTTTCAGTTTCACCAGTGCTTGCTCTGCCAATAAAGCAAAATATTTGGCAGCCGGCAACAATGCAGTTTCATCTACATCGAAACGCGGATGATGCAGCGCGTAAGCGGGACCCGTTCCGATATTCACAAAAGCACCGGGTATCTTCTGTAAATACAATGAGAAATCTTCACCTCCCATTTGCGGTGCGATATCATGCACTTCATAACCTGACTGTTTGGCGATCTCTTTGGTAAAATCAGCCCAATATCCGTCGTTTATCGTTGCCGGCGGGCCTGGATACCAATGCAGGCTGGCCTCCGCCCCGGCTGCCGCGGCAATTCCTTCTATAATTCGGGTCATTTTTTCCGGAATAATACGGCGAATCTCTTCATTATAAGTTCGAACCGTACCTTCCAATTCCACCATCTCCGGCAGCACATTCCAGGTGAACCCTCCATTGATTCGGGTAACACTCAGTACAACCGGCTCTCCTGCCTTATTCTGGCGGCTTACAATCGTTTGAAGAGCGGTAATAATTTGAGCCGCTGTTACAATGGCATCCACACCATTTTCCGGAGTGGCGGCATGGGCGCCGATGCCTTTCACCGTAATTTCAAACCGGTCAACTCCGGCTGTTAAAGCACCGGTTCTCGTTCCAAACGATCCTGCAGGCATTTCTGGTGAGTTATGAAGACCAAATATGGCAGCCACATCTTCTAGCCCACCCGAGGCCAAGACGCTTTCAGCCCCGTGTCCGGTTTCTTCTGCCGGCTGAAACAGTACTCTAACCCTTCCGGGCAGCTCATCTTCGCGGGCTTTGAGCAAGTATGCAGCACCTAAAATGACAGCCGTGTGAAAATCATGACCACATGCGTGCATTTTCCCTGGAACCTCTGACGCAAAAGGCAATCCGGTCTGCTCTTCAATCGGGAGTGCATCTATATCACAGCGAATGGCTGCGATTGGCCCTGCCCCTTGTCCGATTTCCGCGATAAGTCCCGTTTGTAAAGGGAGGTCCAACATGCGAATATTGGCATCTGTCAGCCATTTACGCAGTTTCTCTGTTGTTTTAAACTCTTCATAAGATAATTCCGGCTCCTGATGAAGGTTTCTTCGAACGTCAATTAACTGACTGCCTAAAGCTTGTTCAATCTCACCCAGTTTAAAAGACATGTACTTCCTCCCTTTTATTTCGTTATTATTTTCATTTCAGAAGCAGAAAACAAGTCGGTCAGAGCTTGATCGAAATCGCTGATAATATCATCCGCATCCTCTAACCCGACCGAAACGCGAATTAATCCATCCGTGATTCCAAATTTCACTCTCTCTTCCTTTGGAATAGAAGCATGAGTCATTGATGCCGGATGCTGAACTAATGTTTCCGGATCTCCCAAGCTGAAAGAAATCATCGCTAATTTTAGTGAGTTTATTAATTTCTTCCCTTCAACTAAGCCTCCCTTTACTTCGAAAGAAACAATGCCTCCCATTCCTTTCATTTGTTCTTTGGCCAGCTCATGTTGAGGATGAGACTTTAAGCCCGGATAAAAGACTTTAGCGATGAAAGGATGGGCCTCAAGGTATTCGGCGATTTTCTGGGCGTTGCTGCAATGTCTTTCCACCCGCAAAGCCATGGTCTTCATGCCTCTTAAAATTAAGAATGCGTCCCATGCATTTAAATTTTGCCCCAAATCGCCCATCAGTTTCTTTCTCATAAACTGGATGATGTCCTTTTTTCCTACAATAAATCCAGCCAGTACATCTCCATGGCCATTAATATATTTAGTAGCACTGTGCACCACAACATCGGCCCCAAGCTCCAAAGGCTTCTGTAAGCAAGGGCTCATAAATGTGTTATCGACAATGACGGGCAGCTGATAGGATTTGCATGCCTCTGTAATTTTTCTAATATCAAGGATTGTCAAATTGGGATTAGAAGGAGTTTCAATATATACTGCTTTTGTATTTGGCTTAATTGCCTTAATCATTGAATCTATATCCGTACAATCGACAAAATCAAATTGTATGCCAAATCGGGGCGCCAAAGAAGTCAGGAAGCTATAGGTGCCTCCATATACATCCTTAGTCACAAGGACATGATCGCCATGCTTCAAGAAGCCGAGCAGAGCAATGGAGATTGCCGCCATTCCACTGGAAACGCCTAACGCATCTTCTCCACCCTCTAATGCAGCTATCTTTTTTTCCAATGTACGGGATGTGGGATTTCCATATCTGCCGTAATAAACGCCTTCTTCTTCGCCGGCTACAACAGCCGCCGCTGTTTCTGCATCAGGGAACGCATAAGCGACTGCAGGTATGATGCTTTGAGAGATGGCCCCCGTTTGAGGGTCCGGAAACTGGTTTTCATGAATAATCTTCGTGTCCATACTCCATTTTGTTTTCATATAAAACTCAATCCTCTCTGTTTGCTTGAATTCCCTTTATTCTCTCCAATGCAGCGGATAGACTGCTTAATATATGATCCTGCATCGCTTTTTCAGCGCCGTCTTCATTTCTGTCGGCTATCATTTGTAAGATAAGGTTATGTTCTTCATCTGCCTGCTTGTTCCAATCACCATGCAGCGAAACAAACCGGCAATAGCGAAGCGCGTGATCTCTTAGATGATTCAAGATTTTCACAAATGTTTTAAGATCGCTCATTTCAGATAAATAATCATGGAATTCAAAGCCATATGAAACAAAATCCTGACTCTCGCCTGACTGAAAGGACTGTTTAATATTCCCAATCATGGCCGTTAAATTTTGGATATCTTTATCCGTGGCATTTTTGGCCGCATTCTTGGCAATATAACCTTCCAGCATGCTGCGAATAAGAAATATTTCTTTAACCTCATCCATTGTCACTGGGGCCACTTTCAATCTTCCATTTGGCTGCCGAACGAGAAATTCCTCATTCTCCAACCTTTGTATAGCCTCTCTTAAAGGAGTCCGGCTAACTCCGAGCAAAGCTGCCAAATTTTCTTCATGTACATTTTGGTCAGGCTTTAACTCACTATCAATAATTTTTTGTTTTAATGCAAAATAAGTATTATCCTTGGATAACCTGCGCGTTCGCATAACAGAACTGTTCATATTTCCATCTCCTAGTCAAAAATCTGCTAGTTCCGGCTCCAAAAGTATAACTGTATAATTGTATACAATTAATTAATTAGTCTACCCCGGTCCATTTTCTTTCAGCTTGCGACTAAAATCGAAACCTTACATCTGTCTAGCTCATCTCGTAGAAGTTAGCCTTATAATACATACAGAAAACGAAATTGTCTACAATTTTATGTTATTTTTAATCACATTTTAATAAGAAAAGCTCGAAAAAACTCGAAAAAAGTAGGTGGTTGTTGTAAACATCACCTATCCACGTTATATATGATAACATATAATTATCATAGCAACTTTAATATATATATGATGAATTGGGTAGCTGAAAGACCCCAAATGGTTGTTGGTACCTTTCATTATGTATATTAAACCATAACTATTGGAATAGTCAATTTTATTGCCGAAATGAAGAGGCCTCCCAGGGTATCCTGGGAGGCCTCGAAAATATACATATGGGGTCAAACGGTGTTTCCTGTTACAGAAACTCTTGATGCATAAGGGCTTATGGCCCTTGTTACATCATGCCGCCCATACCGCTAACAACTGCAACATCTTTAACCATAAATACGAAAAGCGCGGTTTATAATGGTTTTTCTAATTAATAGTTGTAACATCTTTAACGCCAATGAACGGTTAAATCCGCATTGGCGTTAAATGTTTGTTGAATTTAACGAAGCTACGCTGTACGTGATTCAATCCATTTTTGGAGGTCTGATCGGCTAACTCGTACAATTCTTTCGCCGGCTCGCACACAGGGAATCCCACCATCTGATCGTTCCTTATGTACTAATCGATATATGGCCTTCTCAGACATAGAAGTAATTTCGGATACTTGTTTAAGATTCAACATTATTGGATATTCTTCAAGCTTCACAGTTCCACCCCGTTGATTGTTTATTTGTCAATAAAAATTTATGCTACAAAATACCTCTAACCAATTACAAAAAGATGTGATACAGTAAAGATGAAATTTTAACTATGAATCTTTTCTTAGGGGCGTGTCCTGGCAGACGCGCCCCTAATCCGTATTTGATCAACTTTTTTTCATGTGTCTCTCCATTAGACTACACGTACATGCTATTTTTATTTTGATATGTTATAATTCGCTCGATATCACCTTCTTGATTTATTTATTGTAAAAGGAGGATCTATGGCACTTCGCTTAGGGGAGTGCCTGTTACGAAGGATTCGAGAGAACAGAGGATTGACCCAAGTTGGATTGTCAGAAGCGCTATATGATAAGTTCGGCATTTCGATATCCGACTCCATACTTTCGAAATATGAAAGGGGTAAAAAATACCCTAACCCTCTTGTGAGTAGAGCGATATGTTTAACTCTCGGTTGCAACGAATCCGATCTCTATGAGTTTTTGGAGTAGTAACAGGCGGAGTAGATATGCTACTCCCCGACAGCATTCGCCGAATAAAGCGTTCCAGTTAAAAATGTCAATATTTTTTTGTCCTCTGAATTAATTATATTTAATCCCAAATAAAGGAGTAAGTAAACAAACTTACGTCTAGACATAATAATTTGATTTGTTTTCATTTTTCGACAACATATTACATCTATCATGTGGTAAAATACCGGACATAAAAAAAGAGCCGTTCTTAGCGGCTCTTTTTTTATGCTCAAGCAAAACAAATGGAACTTCCGATAATTCCGATTCGTTTTGAAATCTCATTGAATCGAATGCTTGTTAGAGTGCATGATTTCGAATGCTTTGTGGGAAACTCTTCGAAATAGGCAATATGCCGGTCAGAATCCATAGCCTTTATTCTATCAATATTGACTACATTTGTCTTATCAGCACAAACAAACCTATATCCGGTTGCCGATATTGCCTTTTTCCAGTACATTAGCGTCCCCATAATGTAATACTCTTCATCAACCGTGTGGACGACAACTCTATTCTTTGCCTTTAAATAAACCATGTGAGTGATAAGGTGGAGAGGCAATTGGACAAGACCTCCTCCACCTTCAACGTCTCTCGTAACCGACAAAACATTCATCTTGCACATCTCCATTATTTCATAAGTTCTTCCGGAACGTCTGGGCTGTTTACAAAGAGGACGCTGTTTGTGCCTACGATGAAAGTGGCTGCAAGCGCGAGCGATGACGCCAGCATATAGACTACACGTGCATATTTTTTCATTACCATTTCACCCCCTTTCGAGCAATAATCAAACTAAGTGACTGGACAAAGAAACAAACCGCAATCGCGGAAGCGCCGGTGAAAATATTAACAATGACAAGCAGCACAGCTACAACTTTCATTTTCGGCCAGTGCCGCTTCGGTATGCGAGTCTGGCGCTCAATTCCAATCGGCGCAAGCCATATGATGAGTAGCAGGCTAATCGCATTAATGATTTGTGTCATGGCAATTTCTAAATCAACATAAGAAAGAATTGTGAACAGAGCGGAAGTGAAGATTACGCAAGCAGTTCCAGATTTAAGATGGGCGCCTCCTGTTAATTGCCTCAAGGCAGCGAATGATACAAGAATCATCAGCACTTCATTAGTTCTGCCAGTGGTTAAAGATACCAGCAGAGAGAGGATGATTATGAAAAACGCATTCAGCACAACTGACAGAGAAAATTTTAATACAGCTTCCGAAGCAGGATGATCCGGGACGATTCTTTTGATAGCACTTGCTATTTTACCGGCCAAAGCGTCAATCATATATCCTTCTCCCTTTCGATGGCATACTTCAGGAAGAATAGTAACGAAATAACAAAGAGAACGATCACATTCCATATCTGGTTAAGGTATAGAACAAACGTAATCATTATCATAAATATAAGTATCAATGTGACTAGCAATAATTTCTCATTTTTAACTCGAAACTTCTCGAAATCAAAGGAGAACCCGTGTCCGTATCGATACATGAACCACGACAACGGAATGACAATGATAGCGGTACTGATCTGAAGAACATAGCCATTCGTCTTTGAAGCACCGACTCCGCTTATTGAACCGAATAAAGTAACTGCAATAAGCGCCTGGATCAACCCAAATCCGAGAAATCCAACTGCCGCTATAATTATTGATCCAAGCAGCGACTCCTTGACTATCGCCGCAAAAAGCAGCGTGACAAATAGGATGTTGATCGTAGGGGCCAAGTAGGATAATGAAAATTCATTGCGCAAAATATAACTCTGCAAATTCATTAAAGTAATAATGATCAGTATCGGCCATACATACTCCGATGTCTTATAGCGGAACATCGCCATACAAAGCGCACACCAGGCGAACGCCTCTAAATTAGAAAATACCATAAACCATACCGGTTCCCACGACACTTCACAACACCGCCTGACATAATTTTCTTCTCGATCATAATTATAAATCTAAAGTCCTAAGTCCGTATACTACTAGATTTAAGATATCCACAGCCTATCAGACGGTATTGTGGAGTGTGTTAAATTCAGTTTCCGCAGGTATCCCTCCGGCCATCATCAGGCGTTATTTGATTTCCACCTTTTTCAAAGCAGCCTTGGCCTCTTTCAGAAGCAGCTCTTCTTCGGCAGCCTGTTCCATATCTCCTATTTGAGAATGTTGTTTGATTCGTTTCTCCAAGTCCTTTATACGGAGAAGCAAGCCTGTTTCGATAGCGTGTAATTCTCCTGAAGTGAACTTCACTTTCGGTTGTCACTCCTTTGATTAGAGGGGCCGTAGCCCCGTGTTATCCACCCCAACCCTTTTGTAGGTTATAACGCTCCTTAAATTGTTTTTTCACCTCAGATGCTCCACCCTCTTTCTCGATTTCGTCCCAAGTTAGGGTGACATCTTCAATTACCTTTTGTTCCAATTCGGCGAATCCGTCTGCCTGTATCACATCAACCATAGCCCTTACAATGTATCTATTTCTGTGTCTCAGTCCATCTACCTCAACATCTAAAGTATTTCTGATAAAATGTTCCATCCCTTATCCCTCCCGCGTATGCCCTCCGGCTTATTTATTCCGCTTCGCCCGAATCAATCCGAAAACACTCAGCGCTAAGGCTGCTAGAATAACGATCCATGTTACTGTGTCCATACAATCAGCCTCCCGTTTATTTTGTCTTACGTTTATGTTAAGATTGGGTGGAGAGGGGAAGCACCCCCTCCCCGAGGAACCTATTTACGTTTGCGAGGCCCGCGACGTTTTCTGGTTCCTTTTTTCTTGTCCTTGAGCAGCAAGAATGCGGTGATAAGCTGGATAATTGCTGTAAGGAGTGTTACCCAATCTTTCAAGGCTCGTTCACCTCCTTTCTGTCTTTATTATATACTCGTACATGTATATAGTCAAGCTTTTTATACTTGTACATGTATAAATTTTAGAGTAAACTTATGGTCAGGAGGGATAGACATGGCAAACCCTAGAGGCCCGGCGGCGAGCAGGGCGAAGATGAAATACAATGAAAAGACTTACGAGCGAATCCCACTTGATGTGAAGATTGGTACCAAAGCCTTATATAAGAAGGCGGCCGAGGATGCCGGCATGAGTTTAAACGGCTATATCCAGAAGGCCGTTGAAGAAAAAATGGAGCGAGACAAACAGCAACCCCCGTCGAACGAATGACGGGGGTTTTGCACAAATATGAGCTATATCCTAAATTTTCACAAGTGAAACCCCGATAATAAGATCAACGTAATAATTTCACAGTCTTATTTACCTATATCTGCTAAACTATTTTTTGTTAATATTATCAAAACATTGGGGGAGTATGTAAGATGAAGAAGCCGATTTATAAGAGATGGTGGTTTTGGGTATTGGCTGTAATTGTAGTAATCGCTATTGCCGGAGGAAACGGTAGTGAAGACAAACAGGCCGCCAGTGAGCCGGCAGCAACTACTCAAACTACGGCTGCAAAGTCCGCAGCGCCGGAAGTGACCAAGGCAAGCTCGGCCCCGAAAGCCGCACCAGCAACTTCTGAGCCAACCACAGCCCCGGCGGCCGTAGTGGAAAAGAGTGTCCCTAGGGAATATACTGCAGCATTAGAAAAAGCGGAAATGTATGCAGAGAATATGTATATGTCCAAGAAAGGCATCTACGATCAGTTGACCTCGGAGTATGGAGAAAATTTTCCGAAAGAAGCTGCTAAGTATGCGATTGCTAACATTGTATTTGATTGGAAAGAAAATGCATTGAAAAAAGCACAAACATACGCAGAATCTATGAGTATGTCAAATTCGGCTATTTACGATCAATTGATTTCAGAATACGGGGAGAAATTCACCAAGGAAGAAGCGAAATACGCGATAGATCATTTAAAATAATGTAAAAATACACATGAAAGCCCCCGCCAGCCATTCACGGCTAGCAGGGGCTTTCATATTAATTGGATAGCGCGATAATCTCATTCATATCAATCCAATCCCAATCATCTTCGCTCCAGCGCAGTTTGATTCGCTTCAGTTGCCGATCCACCTGCATGACAATACCTTTAGCCTTCCGGTCCACAAATGGGTCCCATAGCGTAAGAGTGACTGGTGCATGGTCCTCCATTGAATGGTACAGAGATAGGTCGATTATATCCCACTCCTTCTGGTCTAATATCGGCTTTTCCCTTGGTCTACTCTCCTGCTTCATTGTCCATGTCCTCCCTTATGTACTGCCCTTCTTAAGCAATCCTCCCGCTTCTGCAATGTATCGTGTCAGCCGAAGGCTTATTTCCGCCTTCATTACATCTCGGGTCATGCCGAACCGTTCTTCGTATCCCCGGCAGATAAAACGGTGGTAGATGACAAAGTCGGATTGCTCCTCAGACAATACTTTTATGTTTCGCTGTCTAAGCTCCCGGCGTAATTGATACAGGTCTTGTGTAATACGCCCCATTACATATTCTCCGGCCATAAGGTACAACCGGTTAAGGATATTGTGAGAGTGCTTCAAATCATCCAGACTTTTCTGAACCATCGTTACCATGTGCGGAAGCAGAAGGTAGTCGCGGAGCATTGTACGCTCCTCGGCCGTAATAATCTTTGCAGGTGTGGGATTGTGCTGCTGGACATACCCCTCGGCATGCTCCGTCAAGATTAGTTTTGATTTCCATCGCTCATTATCTTCGAGTTTGCTCATGCTGTCCTCCTTAACCAGCTGCCTGACTGATCGGCCGCCAAGCTAACACATTGGCCGCCAAGAACACACGCGGTGCGCCGGTCGTCAGGCACGTCGCCCGAATGCGGCCGTCTTTGATGACCTTGACCTCTATCCGACGCTGCGTGATTTTACTGGCCTTGTCGATATACACAATTTCCACAGTTTGGCCTGCTCGCATGTGCATAATATCCGCCTCCGAATAAGAACATTTGTTTGTATTATATGCGAACATTAGTTCTTTATGCAATGTTAAATAATCCCGCTGGGCGCTTAGCCGAATGATACTATCCCAAGACTTACCTCCCTTACTCCTTATTACGGCACGTTATAATGAAGGAGAGGTGATCCTATGTTTATATCCCCAATGCTGCTCGATACGGCTCCTGGGCCGTTCTCTGACAACAATTATATATTTGAGCCAAAGGTAGACGGCCATCGGTTGATTTACTCACAACAATCCGGGGAGGTCCGGCTCTACACGCGCCACAATAACGACTGCACTAGACAGTATCCAGAGCTGCAGCTACCATTTGACGGCGACATTATCCTGGACGGCGAGGTCGCCTGCGTCGATCCGGAAACGGGCATTTCGGATTTCGAGGCCGTCATGAGCCGGTTCCAAGCCCGGCGCTCCGATAAGATTCAACGGCTTACAGCAAGCCTACCGGCCTATTACGCCATCTTTGATATCCTGCAATATAAGGGGATGGACTTGCGCGGACTGCCGCTGCTGCGCCGCAAGGAGATACTATCGGGGTTGTCGCTACCGTCAGGCAGCTTTGGAGTTGTCCCGTACGTCGAAGGATCTGGAGAAGCTCTTTTTGAGCAGATCGTGGCGCGTAATATGGAGGGTGTTGTCGGTAAACGCAAGAATAGACTATATGAGACCGGACGGAGGTCGGCGGCGTGGCAAAAGGTCATTAACTGGTCTTATGCTGAGGTCTATATTACAGGGTATCGTAAAGAGGAGTTTGGCTGGCTCGCCTCTATCCCGGGGCCGCCCGGTAAGCTGCGTCCAGCTGGGATTATCGAGTTAGGGGCAACACCAACGCACAAGCGAGCTTTTTACGGCGTCGCAGGGCAGCTGGTGACTGGAGAGGATAAGGAGTTTGTACACTTGGAGCCCCGGCTTCGAGCTCGGGTGAGAATGAGGAACTGGACCAAATCCGGGATGCTTAGAAGCCCGGTTTTTACCGAATTCATAATGTAAGACCGAACAGAACCCCATTGGGCCGATGCTCAACGGGGTTCAAACTTAAATATAATAATCCATTTCCAAATCTGAAGGTTTGCGCTTTTCCATTCTTAAACGCTCCTTTTCAATCATTTCGTCAAACATTTTATTAGTTTCTGTATCGTCATCCATGCAGATAAATCTCCTTATATCCTCAGGAATTCGTCCTTGGTAACGATAATTAGCAAGATCCAATCTTAACTCTCTAATTGACTTTTCAATATACTCTTTTGTACTTTTAAAATTTTGAGGCCTTATTACTAAATTGTCGAGTATCGCATCTAGCGATTGTAAAATTCGATATCCACTTAGTATACATGAAGGAGCGACTAAGTAAATTATTTCTCTATCTGCTTGATAACTAAATCTAAGCCCGTCAGTCGTATGAATTTTTCCAGCCATTGTCTCAAGGTTGCCATGGGCACCATAGTAATTTGCCATATCATATGTAACTAACAAAGGCCGCAGATATTTGAATTTTTCATTTGTATAAGCTGTAGGGATTCGAAATTGACCAGAAAACCGCCTCATTGCTTGGGGGTCTGATCGTTGTTTCATCCAATCTTCAGCCCTTTTATCTGAACCTTTAATCTTTGCAGCATAACAAGTGAACTCAACAGCTCTTCTAAGCTCACTGAATCCAGTATCGATGTGACCTGAAACCGTCATGTTAAAAGCGTTTATCCACGAGGAATGAGCCCCAAAAACTAACGTTGCAGTTACTCCGGTCGATATTGATTCATTTATATATTCACTGTCATTCGTTAATGAATACATTCCTTGATGAACTGCTTCAGCGGCTTGACTTTCTAAAGGAAAATCTTTCATAAATGAATTGAAGTTTTCGGAAATAAGCGAAGCAAATCGGTCAAGGCTCTCAAAAATCCTCATACTCTATACCCTCTCTTTTAAAAGAAATACCCCCGTCAGCGAAGCCAACAGGGGTATTTGCCGATTCTTTCGGACTGCACGCTCGGTGCTTCCGATCCGTGTATAGGTAGTATAATTCATATGGGACAATCTGTAAATGCTATTTATCCGTATCGCTATATCCCTTGCCTGCTTCTGGATTACTGACGATTCCGAGCACAACCAGAATGCCCAGGATCGCATTCACAGCTGCCGTTACCTCATCATACTTATCTGGAGCCAGTTCCATCCCGAAGATCGCGCTAATGGTCTGTACTGCCAACAGTACGGCTGCTGTCAAAGACACCCACAAGCCATAATTTCTCCATTTACTTTGCATGATTATTTGTCCCCTTTCTGCCTTGCGGCCAAGCCGAGACGGTGCAAAATAGTGATCAGTCGTGCCTCTGTGTATGTTGCCTTGTCCGGCGTGTCGAGTACCGGCTTGCCATTAAGGGCAGACGGCGTATTTGCAAAAGCCTGCAACGCTGCCTCTGCCCACTTTGGCGGCGTGGTATCGGTCAACTCCAGCAATGCTTCTCCGAGCTCCTTGATCTCTGCTGCCTGTTTCAGGGTTTCTTCTTTGAGCGTGTCTTTGCTGCTGGTCAATTCCTCAATTAGCTTTGCCTGTTCCTTCACTGTTGCTTTCAGGTCTTCGAAATCCTTCTTCTCTACTTCCGTCATTTCGTATGCCTCCTCTTGTAATTTCGCGATTTTTGCAAACGCGGCATTGACCGCAACAGCCGAAGGGCGTTCTCCTGCGTGCAGCTGCGCGGTAGACAAGCCGAACACCATTTCTAAGTGCGGATAGTCTTTAAATTTCTTCCAGTCACCGCCCCAGGCAAAGCCCAGGGCCTTCGCCTCCTGAACGACTTCCATCCAATCGGTTGTTTTATCCCCATCGTCATCACGCTGCATATCCCAGGAGATAGTGCGACCATCCAGCAGCAGCAAGGCAAAATCCACGGCCAGACCGAAGTTATGGTTGCTGTATCCGCCGCGGGCGTTGGTGACGATTTCGCCCGGCGCCGTCCGGCCCTTCGCATAGAGTCCATCCTGCTCCGCGTATGTCCGCAATCCCTGCGTAATAACGATCATCACGCCTCGGTTGTAGCAGCGCTCGATCAGCGCGGTGACTCCAGCCAAGACTACCGGCTGCAGACCGACCAGCTTTGGCGCGGACTTAGCTTTCACTTGATCTAAAGTTAAGGTCACTACCGTTTCCTCCTATGCTGTTTTATCGTTATCCGGATGGCCAGGCTTTGCCGGATTGTTTCGGGCCTTGTCCTGATTAAGCTGCAGTAGATAATCCTTGAGCTTATCCGGCAGTGGCACGCCAAGGACCCCGAAATTTTCAACAACCGACAGCGCCTCTCTTCCGGCATAGAAAAAGATGGCTGCCGCCCTAAAGACCGGAGCTCCAGTCTGCACCCAGGCGTCCACTAACGCCGACAGCCCGACAACAAAAAGGACGACCGCTTTCCGCACGCCGCCCCAGAACATGATGTCCGATGATACCGTATGAGTCTTAAACGCTCCTGCTACGCCGCTGACATAGTCCGCAAACATGAGGACCACAAGCAGTTCGAGCGGCTTATCCCAGCCTCCCAGCCATCCGGTTGCCATAGCCAGTACGCCAGCCATTGCACTTGTGCCGCCGGCGGCGATCTCCCGGCTCCCGGAACCGACAGCTGCGGTGTAAATGGTTGTTGTAATTTGCCTTATTTGATTAAACATGCTGACCCTCCCAACATAAATAGCCCCCGGGGATCCGAGGGCAAAATAAAAACGCCTATGCGGCGCTCTCTTCTGTAATATCAGCCGCTTGAGCGGACGTTATCTTGTTGGCTGTCACAAAAATCTGTACCTGTGCAGGCGTATAGTACCCGGCGTCATAATAGCGTTTGATGGTCACATACCAATTCACAGTATCCCTCCTTCCGCCAGAGTCAACAGCAGGGCTGCGGCGTCTGCGTCCGCCTGATCCTGCCGAGCTTGTACCTGGGCCAGCTCCAGCAGCAAAGCGGCGTTATCTGCCCGTAGTTGCTCAACCTCGGTCGGCGGTTCCGGCGGCTTGTTCGCCTCTGCCTCCAGGTACGCTTCCCAAGCGGCCTGCAGCTCCTCTTCGGTCGGCTGTGGGGCTTCCAGGTTCCAGATGGCAATATAGGGTCCACGGTCTACAATGTCGTAGTCTTCGCCTTCGGTCAGCCGGTTAAAATCGACTACGTACCGATAATGGATGCCCTCAACCGGCTCTTCGCCATCTTCTGGCTTCTTGATCTCGTATCGGACGCGGCCTTTGTCCTCAGCGCCGGGGTGCAATACTGGCGCAGGGCCGACGTTCCATACCTCAAAATCCCCGAGCGGGTCGGCGTCCGGGTACAAGTGTAATATGGCTTGTGCAATGTTCATGTTTTCCCCCTTCTAGGCTACTTTGACGACCTGGAGAACTGTCACGTCCGAGCCCATCCGTACGGTTGCGTTGCTGGTCACGTACACCTGTGTGTTGAGTACATCCCCGGAATTACAAAACAATAGCGCTTCTCCATTAAGCAACAAGTCCGTTAAAGTTGCTTGAATGCGTACGTCTACGGTGTGGCTTGTAACCACATTATGCAGGAATCTAAGTTGAGCCTGGTTATTAGCGGCGTATCCCTGCAAGAGTGCTTTTGCGTAAAACTTGTACCATCCCGACTGCTGGATGGTAACAGCACCGGTGGTGGCGTTGTAGTCGATATATTGCTCGGTACTAGTAGTGTCAAAAATAATGTTGGTCCACGCCATCGATGTGCATGACTGGTTGGACGCATTGCGCGACGCCCACACAATAGGTCGCGATGCCGACGTATTATCTCCCCACGGATTAATAACTCCATTGCCGTTGTCCAGGCGAAAATCTGACCCGATCTTGCGGAAGCTGTAAGGATATCCAAGGACTAAAAAACCAGCTGCCAAGGAAACGCCCTTTTGATCTTTCAAGGCGACGGCCCCTAGGCCGTTAATATTCAGCGTCGGATTGGCTCCGTTGGCGGCGTGCGGCACAATGGTAATTCCGAATCCCTCCGGCAGGCTCGCAGGCGCTGGCGACAATGTGGCAGTGTAGGCCGTTGCGGTCCCCGCCGTGCCGGCATATGCCGGATGCCTAATGTAATCAACCTGATGGGCCGTAAAGTCAACTCGCAAGTTATCCGTCTTAGCCTCTGCGTAGTCGATGGCGAAATCTTGTCTATCGTCGGCTTGCCGCAGCTCCGCAACGGATTGAACCAGATCTGATGCCACGCCCCCCAATCCCGTCCGGTACGTGGCTATTGTCTCGGTAACGCTGGAGGTTAAGGCGTATTTGTCCAGGGCGATGTAGGTTACGTAATAATCCTTCGTGGGGTCATAATCGGTCTGCTCGATTCCAATCCGGAAGTTGCCGTTTGCAGCAGCATCATTTATAACTCCATACTTGGTAAATAAGTCCTCCTCTTTGTAAACTGCGAGAAGTTTACCTCCTCTTTTTGAAAGGAGAGAAGCAGAGGCAGGGAAACCCAACTGATTAATTCGATAAGCAGTGCCCGAAAATGCAAAAGTTGCCTTCTCCCGCTGTATTACCCCCGTATCTACACTGATCTGATTTCCGCCAGGGTGCAGGGTAATGCTTCCCTCGGCGTCCGCAACGGGCACAGGAGCGGTGGCGTTGGCGAGCGCATAGTCCAAAGATGCCCAAGCCGTCCATCCCGGGGCCTTATTAGCCGCTACCCACGCCTCCGTGTTGGTGGCCGGAGCGCTGCCGTCAAGGATGGAAATCCATGATGTATATACTGTGCCGTTGTTAGCGTTGGCTTTCCATCCGTTCGCGAGGGCCTTGATCGCATTGGAGTTTGGGTTGATAGCCTCTGCCCATCCTGAGTCTGTATCAGCAATGTTTAGAAAGAAATAACCGCTGCTGTGAATTAGAAATGTATCCGCCTCTGTAGATGGGTCTTTTGTCCCGTCGTTTTTGAGCAACTTCCCGTCATAACGACTCGCCGTTCCTTTTGTACTTGCCCAAACAAGTCCGTTATTGAACTTAACTCGTTTGAACCCTGCATAATCAACGTCAAACACCCACGAAATCGCGCCATCCAACAAAACGTTCTTCTTGATCCGCTCGACATACATCCATTCCGTTCCGGAATTGTACACACTGTCTTTAACGTCGCCTACCTGCCCAAGCGTAACGGGCAGAACAACGGATTGGGGTTCGGTTGGAGTAAATGATGGAGGAAGCGCGGAGGCATCCCCAAGAACAAGCATCCAATTTTTGAACGTGAGGGTGCCTGCTCCATTACTGTTAAGGACGACACGAGCTCTTGTCACATTAGCTGGGACAGTAAATACTTTTGAGCCCGTAGCGCCCAGCCACGTTCCGTACGATCCTACTTGCGTCCCGTTTGAATCGTAGAAGTTATATCCAAGCAAGGCGTTTGATCCTGCCATTTCTATACTTACCGTATAGGTCTGACCAGGAATTACGGGAATACTCATAGTATTGGTTTGAGATGGTCCGGTGGCGACCATCGTCAAATCATATGGCCCATTCGTTGTTGCAGCAGCGTTTAAGCCTTCCGGCACACTCGGGAGCAAATTACGCCCTTGTTTAGTGATCGCTACGCCCTGTACGTGCTGCTTGCCGTCTACATGAGGCAAATAGTCACGGATGTTGGCCGCAGTGATGTCAACTCCGATGCGAGCGTAGAGAGCAGCGTCTACTTCGTAAATCCCAACGCTATCGAATTGAACCCAGCCGACATCCCCAACAACGGCGCGGTTGAACAATCTAAAAGTGTACGTGCCCGTAGTAGACGGAGTAAATTTTATAAAAATTATGCCACTGGTGGATTGGCTGACGTCAACTAGCGTCGGGAGCTCTATCCGCATCATGCCTATCGTAATGCCGTCAGTAGCTAAATTTGCTACAGCAACGTAGGTTTTTCCGGCTTCAACAGCGATGTTTTGGTACACGTTTCTGCTTGTCACGTTGGGGTCTCCGGCCGTTGACGTTATTTTTTGGGCCTTTAACCCCGTGGAGACATTTGTTGTTTCGAGGGAGTACGTGCCGCTTGTAAATTTAGTCCAGCCGTTTGCGACTCCGTCTGAATTAGAATCAAGCTCGAAATTACCCGAGTTACCTAAAATGTTAACCAGCGTCCGGCCACTAACGACCAAATCTAACTCTGACCCGTTTTGATCCGCCGCAAGAACAGACAGCCCCGGTCCCAAGGTTTGGCTAAGGTCTACACGGCCTTGTCCGGCTTTTACGGCAGCCAGATCGGCCATGGCCGAAGCGGGCATGAGACCATCCGTCGATGTCGTTGCTTTGGCGATCGGATCAGATCCCCCGGTTAGGTGACTACTGGCATGGGCGCCTGGCGTTTGGTTGCCTGTAGCTGTAACGGTAATTGTATCTGTGTTGGCATCGGTGGTTACGGTGATCCCCGTCCCGGCCGCGATTGTTAGTGTATCGGTTTTACTGTCAGCTACTACGCTGGATTGACCGGAAACGGCAACGGTCGTGAATGCGTTCTGGTTAACTTCTGCCGATGCAGCAATCCCAGCAAGCTTGTTTTTCTCCGTTGTCGAGTAATCCTCGGTGCTGAGTTGCTTACCGGCTACCTTATCGACCTTGTTATTCCATGTCGTTCGCTCGGCACCGGTGATATGGGCTGTGTTATCAGCCTTGTGTGCCGAAAAGACCGTTCGAATTTCCGAAACCACCTTATAAATCCGATTGAAAAGCCAGTTAAGCCAGCCAGCCGGAGGCTTGTCGTCAACCGCCCATCCATTCGTCTTTTTGGTCGCCGGCGGTTCAATCCCCGCCGCGTCCCATTGTGGTAGCTGCTCGTTAAAATCTGCCAATCAAATCCCTCCTAAATGGGCAATGGATAGTCGTCTCCCGGTACATAAACCTCGCCGAGCTGCCCGCCAGTCGTCATGCTGGTATCGGCCAGACCGAGTGAACTTGTTTCCAGTACGCTGTATTGTGATGACAAAGCGAACGTTCCTGACAAATCCACCGTCGCTACCCGGACGCCGGCGGATACCGTCTTCTGGACGATTTGGACAAACTGGCCTGGCGACATGCCGACCTCATTAAGTCGCGCTGCCGGTACGCTGACCAGATTAATCGCCGCCGGCTCTGGCTCGGAAACATCGGCATATTTTTCTTGAATCCGGATATCGGAATACTCGCAATCAAGCGCTAAGGCAAGCACCTGGATAATCGTGTTGATATCGGCTTTGGATAGGTTCCGGGCAATCTTGCTCCGGAGGAGTACCCGATAAACCTCATCTGTAGAGGCGCCGCGCGGCTGCACGACATTGCTGCCGATTTTGTCCAAAGTCGTGCCTTGCGCCGCATCGATGCTCCGCCATGACCGCACTGTTTCCAGCGTATCGTTCACTGCCGTTAGCTGCTCATGCAGAATGCCAATCAGTTTCCCCAGATTACTGACCGGGTCCTTGTTGTACGTGTCTGCAAAGCGCCGAAGCATATCCTTCACACTAAACATGGCTTGTCACCACCACATTGGCCGCAGCTGCCTGCGCAACCTCATACGGCTGTATCACAACGTTAGAGCTGCCCAAGCTGCCGGAAGTCTTGCCAACCGTAAGCGTCACGTCTCCAACACCCTCCACGCTGTATATGGCGCTGATTAGCCGGGTGAAGACAACATCCGCCCCCATGTTGAGCCCGTTGTAATAAGCACCGGGGGCGTCCGCCCCGCCGATATACCGGATCAGCGCAGACCGAACTTGGGCGTCACCATCGGCCGGGTACGCCGCACCTTTGGTGATATCTACATTCACCTTTATGCCGACTTCGGTTGCTCGGGAGAATTTTACCGTATGCGGTTCGCCTGCCAAGTCCGTGACGGTCTTACTAATGGTCCCATACGGTTCGATGCCGCCCGCCTTGGTCGAAAAAATGGCGCCTGCGATGGCCTGATCATCCCCGCCGAGGACGTAAGCCTGAAACGACTTTCCCGGGCGCCCCGCACCGTCAGCTGTCAAACCCGTATTTTCGATCACCGTTGCCGCCCGAACGCCATCCAGCCGGAGTAGGGCGCTGCGGATAGAGTCAACCGTCGCCGCCCCGCCACCGGCGGTAGACTGCTCGAATCGGTCCCGAAACTCGGCGTCCGTCTCCTTTTCCCGCCCGCCTGTCACAGGCGCGACATTGGTCACGCCTGTGACATCGGCAGAAGGGTTGACGATAACCGTGATCGTGCCGGCGGCTACATTGCTGGCCGATCCAGACGCCAGAGCTTCAATGGCGACATTGCCGGTGCCTCCGGTTAAGGTGACATCATCCGTAGTCTGGTAGGTCAACCCGGACTCAGTCGCCACGCGAAACCCGGCAGATACGGTATATCCCGCCGTTCCGGTTAAGGTGACGGTGCCCATAGCCCACTGCTCCAATATACGGCTGATGCCGACCTGCGGTCCGAGGCGATCCAGATTGTTACCCGTCGCCGTCCCGATATATCCGCTGTTATAGACGTCCTCGGCCAAACTCCACAGAATGGAGAGGAACCATGCGAAGATCCGGAGAATGATCCCAAGCGGCGAACGGACAGAAGTGTTTACCGTATCGCCGAATGCCTCTTTGGCTTTGTCCTCCATTTGGGCAAAAAGGTCATCAAAACGCGGCCGTTTAAAACCCGTGCTATCCAACAACGGTTTCCACCCCCTCAACCGTTATGATATCTCCGTTGACGGATGTTGCCTTGATATCAGCGGTAAACGTCCGAGCCGCCCGGTCAAAGATCACATCGACAGAATCAACCGTCTGAATCCGTGGCTCCTGGAACATGCCTTCGGTCAGCTCGTCCCGGACGTCATCCTCCGTTACACTCTTCCCCATAATCCGGCTGAAGTCGATGCCAAAGTCCAGATCAAGGAACCATTCCCCCTTATTCGTGCCGACGGCCATTCTGCAGCTCTGCGCGATCTCCTCCGGACCAGATACAAGCTGCAGCTCGCCTCCGGCAAATACCAGATCGCCGGTCTCGTCCACTTTTAAAGACAGCATGGCATCAGCCCCACAATCACGGCGTCATTGCGCGAGTGCCGGCGGGCCGTGTCCGGTGCGGCCACCTGGCCGGATAACGTATTTTGGATCTCCGCATCACAGCAGACGATCAGCACTGTATCCCCGACATGCAGGACCGGTCGCAGAACGGTCTCCACGCCGCCGATTAACACCCGCATGCCAGTCACGGGTACATCCAGCAGCAGAGCCGGCGCGTCCTCTCCTATCTGGACAAGGGGCTGCACCTTGGCGAGCAGCGTCACCGGGTCAAAGGCTAGCACTCGGCAGGGCATCGCAACATCGATGTTACCCGTCTGATTATCGCTGTGCGCCCGAAGCAGCTTGCCGAGTGCAGCCGCCGCACTTGATTTACTCACATAATCGCCTCCACTTCTGTCGAAAAATCTCCAGTGTTACTGAATTTATGGGTACCGCTCCGCACATGCAGCTGTCCGGACCACTCCCGGCAGGTCAGTTCGATCACCGAGGCCGTCGTAATGCGGCGCTGCAGCTGCGCGGAGCAGTTGTATCCCTTGTGGCCGTCCTGCTCGAAATACTCCGGGCTGCCGATCAAGCCCGTATCTGGATTGAGATCGAAAACGGAATCCGCGCCTATCCGCAGCGGTCGGACGTACAATTTTCCTTGGTTAATGTACACCGACGTACCGCAGTCCTTAGCAACATCCGAAATAATGTCCGTTACCTTCCCTTTGGCGCTATATCCCTTCTTATAGCTGTAATCCTTGGCGAGCTGCATCTGTGCCACCGGAAGGCCGATAAGGCCCGCAAGCTGCGTAATGATGGCGCTGGCATAGCTGCCTTTGGCGAAGGCAATTTCCTTTTTGATCTCCCGGGCGGACAAATCTTCGCTGTCCAGGACGTTGATCGTCGTGATCTTGTCCACCCCCTCCCATTTGGTATGGGTTGCGGAGATGCGGCCGTTCAGGATGGTCCCAACGTCTCCGACATACCCGGCGTTTACCATGAGAACGTTGTTTTTGACGATCCGGTTAATGGTCGTCTGTGCGAGGTTCCATATCCGGATTTCCGACTCATTTGGAAGAGGATCAGAGTCAAACGGGATTGTACCCTCCATTGTGTATTTGGCAAGGGAAAATGACATATTGGCCGTCATGACCTCAACCACTCTCCCAAAATTTTTAAGCGCCATCGTCATCACCTTCACTGTAGACGATATACAAAAACACGCTGGTGCCCAGCGTGTTCCATGTTACTTCTGTGCTGTTTTCCGATTCGTCCCAGGGAACGATCGGCTGCTTCGGGAATCGACTATCCCAAACGTCCGCGAATAGCGCCTGCCCATAGACCAGCTTTTCTCCAGTGACGAGCGTGTTCCCCTCTGCGTCTTCCAGGTCTAAGGTAAAAAAATCATATTCCGTGTTGTAATGGATCTCAATCGTAAAAAGTTCATCCGAGATCGAAATCTCAAACCGATACGGAATGTTGTCCTTGTCGATCTCAATATAATCCATGGCTTACTCCATCTCGGATGGGCCGACTACCTTCTGACACTGCACGGTTTCCTGTACGGCCTCAAATACGTTTTCGATAAAATTTATCGGGACTTCATGTTTTGAGAGCACTTCAACAACCTCGTTCGCGATTTTGTATAGGTTTATTTCCTTCTTCACTTCATCATCCCCTCACTGCAAATTTCCAGTCCCCCACTTGCTGCCGGGTTTGATCGGGGCCCGCTGGGGCTTGTTTATTACGCTTCTGGAGCTGCTGGCTTTGCTGCTGGTTTTTGGCTTGCTCTTGCTCTTCGACTTGGCAGCCGACTTATTTTTAGTCTGCTGCGTACCCTTATTGGCGACCGAGGCCGCCTGAGCTTTGACGGGGGCCGGAAGCTTGGACACGTAGGAGGACGTCGCTACTCGCATTTCCCGCAGTTCCATTGAAAAAGTCATGCCGTTAGCAATGGTATAATTCCGGCTGGAGCTGAATGCTGTAATCACACCGGCGAATGCAATTCGGCCAATGTATTTTACAATCTTCCCCTTATCTTTGGCCGCGATAATGTACGCCTCGGTCTTCGCCGCGTCGGGTCCAACGATCCTGCCGGACAGTGAAAGTGTGCGGGCGCCAGCCTGGACATGATCAGCCAGGTTGACGCCCTTCTCTACCGGCTGCTCGGTTACTGTCACCGGGAAGTCAGGAGATTCGTCCTCGACAGTAATGTACTTGCCGTCGATCTTAGCCATATTCGACCTCCAGACCGTGAGCGCGCAGCACAGATTCGATGATGTCACGCACCTTTTCATCCACAATATCGCCAATTTGCCGGGCCGTCTTCTCGTCTGCGTTACCAGCGATATTGATATTGAGATTCACGGCTGGCATTTTGATTACCGGCTGAGTTCCGCCGGCACTTGACCGAGCCGGAGCAGACTCCGGAGATAATCTCGCTTTATTCTCCTCTGCGGTCAAGACGCCTTCATCTTTATGCAGCTGCGCGATATACCCATCAAACGGAACCCGGGAGAGTCCGTTTTTATGGCTGCCGTCAATCATGGGTATGAGGGGGATATTTACGCCGGCAATCTCTTTTCCAGTAAGAGGATTCTTGATGGATATGCCGTTCAGGCTGGACAGCATGCCGTTGAATTTGTTGATTATCCAGTTTACCGCGCTAGAAAATGATGATTTGACCGAACTCCAGGCCCCTGAGAGCCTCGAAACGATGCCCTGACCGACACCATCAACGGCGGAGACAATGCCATTCCATGCAGTGGACATAATCCCTTTTATCCCTGCCATTGCGCTACTGATCGATGTCTTGATATTTTTCCATGCGGTGGTCACCCTGACCCAAATAGCAGATGCCGCATTAAATATGGTCGATTTGATCCCGGACCAGACCGAGCCTAGCCATGCTCCGATAGCCGAGAAGACTTTGATTGTCGCCGCTTTGATCTGATCCCAATACTTATAGACCAGCGCGGCCATGAGGAAGAGCGGTCCCGCCAGTCCCGCCAGAATAACAACGCCCCACCGTTTCAAGAAGCCGGTAACAGCATCGAATGCGGTCTGGAAAGCCTTTGGAACAGTCACTTTGAAGAAATTCAGTGTCGCGGACGCGGCCGACCTAATGCCTTTCCACATTTTATCCACAAATGCCCGGAACTTGTCTGATCGCTTATAGGCTATAGTAAGCCCCACGACCAGCCCGACCAGAGCCATTGTAATAAGCAAGATCGGATTCATCGCCATCACCGCATTAAGGGCAGCCTGCGCCGCCGCAAATCCTTTGGTTACGGCCGCTCCGATCTTCTGGGCGGTGGTAACGGCTTTGGTCGCTGCTGCCACGCCGAACATGTACGTCTTATACGTGAGAAACGCTGCCGCAATGCCGGAAACGATCGGGATAAACGGCTCCCACTTATAGACCTCGACGGCTACCCCGGCCATCTGGGAGGCGATATTCTGGATCTCCGGCCATAGATCGACGGCAGCCTGGACCAGTTGCTTGCCGATCATGATGGCAACCGGTTGAATCGCTGTCCACAGTTCCTGTGCTTTATCGGCCAATTGACCGAGCATCGGCCCTGCTATGGAGCCAAACTGCTTAAGATACGGAAGGGCCAATTGAACCCAATGGACCACAATTCCGATACCAGCTCCGACCTTATCGGCGATCAGACTGCCAAACGCTGAAATCTCAGCTTGATGGCTCGTTACCCATTGACCGAACATGTCCAGATAAGGCAACAACTTCTCGCCTATGGGAATTAGCAGATAAGTTTCAATCTGCCTGCCCAAGAATCCAAAAACTTGCCAGATTGACGTAAATTTGGTCGCGTTGAGTTTGCCCATAGCGTCTCTCGTCATATCGAACTGATTTCGGGCCGAGCCCATGGCTGTAATGACACCAGCTTGCAGGTCCTCAAACTGTGTACCGAATAAATCCGTAGCAATTTGATTCTGTCTCATCGGGTCCTTCGCGCTCTTGATTCCTTGAACAACCTGCGTGAATGCCTTCTGTGCTGCTGGTCCGCCTTTCGCAAATGTCGCTACCATCTTTTGGGCATCAAATCCGAGCATTTTGAACCCTTCAAGCGTCGCCTTATTCGTAATATCTCGCGCCCTCAGATTGAACTCCTTCACAGCATCGCCGACTTTATCCAAATTGAATGCGCCGGAAGCTGATCCAGCTGCCAGTGTGTCGAACATTTGGTTGGCGTTGAAGCCAAGGCTTTTAAACTGCGTGGAGTATTCGTTCAGAGAATCCAACATTTCTCCTGAAAAGTCCAAGCCATTTTGTTTACCTTGGGCGATCAAACTAAATGCCTGATCCGAAGTAACACCGAAGTTCTTCATGAGAGTATCAGCTGTTCTGATAGACTCAGGAACCTCATACCCGAACGTATTCCGTAGCGCGATGGCGTTCTTTGTGGCCCCCTCCAGCGCACCGCCGGTCATGCCGGTGATTTGCTTCACACTGGCAATAGACTGGCCCAAATCATCCCAGGATTCTCCATAATTCTGCGCATACAAGTCTTTGGCTATGCCTTTCGTCTCTTCGAGCTGCTGCGCGGTCATTCCCGTCGCATTCTGCATCGACGTCATAGCCGATTCGAATTTTCCCGCCGCATTTATCGCCGCTGTACCGATCCCGATAGCAGCTGCGCCAAGCGTGGCGCCGGCTGCGATCCCAAGCCTAGTCACTGACGCTGTCAAGCCTTTGATCTTCTTGTCGCCGTCTTTCAAGCCCTTGGTGTTGAGTTTGAATCCGACCGCATACATCAGGGAATCAATAATTCCGCCTGCCATATTCCCTCCTTTCCGGACAGCAAAAAATGACGCCCGGGAAGGGCGCCGCTATTTCTTGTCCTTATTCGCTTTTCGGAGCTGTTCGACGTGGATATCTAGGGCCGCATTGGCTTCGGCAATGTCGTCATCGTCCATATTGTCTAAATCGCTATAGGTAATGCCCATATCGGATAAAAGCAGCCGCCAGATATGCCAATTTTCCTGTGCTCTGTGCTTTGCTTCAGATTTACTTATTGTCATCCGCTGAATCCTTAGATTCTTCATCGGGGTCTGGCGTGCCAGTGATGAAGTAATACGCTTTGTTCGCCACTTCGACCATTTCGGAATATTCTTCAAAGTCGTCGATCGTTAATTTTGGTTCTACGACAACATGTTTAAACATCTCTTCGCAAATCTTCTCTTCCGAATTGATGCCATGTTTGTTTTTTACTCTATCGTTGATCTTGGTCACGTTTCGAACGCCGGGATGTTGCAAGGTATATTCCTTGCCGGATTTCGTCGTTACCTGCTTTTGTTTAAATATTTCCATGTTATTTTCTCCTCTCTAAATTAGACCATGTCCAGATCAAGGCATTGGAACTCATAGCTGCGATCCCCGACTTCAGAGCCATACTCACGGTCTGCCGGCTTTTTGATAATTGCCTCGGTTGCGGTGCTGATCTCCTTAGGATCGCCGTTATACGCGACGGTCACCGAGACCTTCTCTCCGCTGCGGGCGAGACCATCCAGATATGGAACCTGCGGGCTAGTCGCCTGCAACGTAACCGCGATCGTGCCGAGCGGGTTATTCACCTTATTGACGACGACGTCACCCTGGGCGCCTACCGTGGTTGTAAAACCGTCCTCATCTTTGGAGACCGTAACCATGTCCTCGCCCAATCCGGTCAAATACACACTTTTGACAATCACGTTCACATCATTGGCGTCGTATGTTTTTGCTACTCTTGCCACTTGTCACCCCTCCTTAATTAAATGTGATCGTTCCCTTAATAGCCGCCGAATGGATGGCTCCGGCCAAAACGAACGAGAATTTCCCGTCCGGATACCGCCGGGCCGCCTTGTCGGCCGGGTCAACTTCCGATGCTCGCGGGAACGTCGTGGTAAACATCGGCTGCCCGTTGTCATCCTCGGCAATCATGCCCTGCTTAAAAGCCCGCTGCAGCACTGTACGTACTACGCCCTCAATCATAGAAATGCCGCGATTGTCATAGGGAACCTTCTGATTCTGGTCCTGCACGCTCGCAAACAGTGTCTGAACGCCGTTCTGGATGCTGATTACAACATAATCCTGGCTATGCACCAGGTCGATATAAGTTCCGGACACCGTCTTGCCCTCGCTCGTCACATTCCGGCCGGCCTTGGTCACGTACGTATTAGCCCCAGCCGCATGAATGGCCGCCAGCTCCGTCGCTGTCAGGTCAAGCGGGCTGATGCCGACCAGTGTCCAGTCTTTCCAAGTCACCGACCCGGGCGGCAGGCTGCCGACGGCGCCCACCAGTGCAGCATCCGGATAGTTGGTAATCGTAGTATGATAAAACACGTTTGTCCGGTCATAGTTTTTCGCCTTAATCGTAGCAAGGTCCGCCTGCGTCGCCGACCGGGCGATATATTGCCGGGTCTTGTCCGCCTCGATGATGTCGGCTACGGCAATAATGTCGGCCACGGCCGTGCTCGTCTGGAGCAGGAAATGCCAGTCTTTAAGCAGCATGGCCGCCATAAAGGTTGGAACGTCCTCCGGCGTTGCACCCGTCTTGCGCTGCGCAATGGCGATCTGCGCAGGCGGATTCTTTTGAGCGAAAAGAGCCGCTGCGGCCTTGTACTCTTCGGTGCTCGTCGCGTAGTCAGTGATCACACCGGACAAATCCGAGTAATTTTTAAAGCTCTTGCCGGCAGTGCTGGTGCCAATGATCAGCGGTTTGCCAAATCCGAGGATCGGCGTCGGCGTCTGAACCGAAATTGTAACGGTAACGTCACTCAATGCCAAGGTAATCACTCCTTTGTTATAATTGCTGTCTCAATCCAACCGGACAGATCGGTTATGGCGGTGTCGGTAGCCCGGAAATCGACGTCAAAGCCCTGCCGGCGCTCCCACTCTTCACCTATATTTATATCCCGGTTCTGTACCTCTCCGACCAGAACCACAACGACATCCAGTGTATCCCGTAGCTGCTCCGCGCCGGTCACCTTGAACCAATCCTGCGCCTTCATGGCGTTTTCGACGCTGTCATCCACCGAATCGGCATAAGACAGGATGGAAATGGTAAAGGTCACGGCCTTGCTGCGAATAACTTTATCGTCCTCCTGGGTAATGATCGGCCGTCCATCGTCCGATTCTCCGAAGTCGCTGAAGGTATACGTCAGAAACGAACCGGCGGGCATGTCCCCGCCGTCATTAAGTGGGATAGTCGGAACGCCCGCGGCCACTTTCAGTCCTCGGGCAATCGTCAGCCTAATTGCCTTGTACGGGAGCATTAGCAACAACCTTTCTCAAAAGGTACTGATTGACGTCGCTGTACGCCCGCTCCGTCACTTCGTCTACCTTGTACTGCACGCCGGACACCTCTACAATGTCGCCAGTTGCGTGCTGGGCTGTCGTATACAGCATCCGGTCCGACTCAGTGTATATGCCGCCTTCCGCTGCCCGTAAGCGGGCGCTGACCGGCTGGATGCTGCCGCGATAGGAAGTGCGCTCCGGAGTCGCCGGTATCCAGTCGCCATCATCATTGCGGATGCCGCTCCCGGGCCGAACAACATCATAGGACTGCTCGTATTTACGAAGCACGCCTGCAAAGCCAAATCTCCGCATCGTTATTCACTCCTTGGCACAACATCATAGGTCAAGCTGTCCCGCAGGTCTTCTTCACGCTGCAGCAGCTTGTTCGGGCCACGCTTGACCCGGGCATAACGGGCCGAAAGCGGGGGTTGCCGGATGCGGTCGAAGTTCTTAACCATCCGGTCCAATCCGGTATCGCCGATTTCTTGCAGCAGCTCGTCAACCTGTTTACGTCCGCGGGCAATTTCGCCGACGCTTGCCCTCACAAGCTTACCAATGGGCGCCTGGCCCTTCCGCTTTCCGCTGCCGATAAAGGACCGGGCCGGGATGTTCATCTTGACGCTGCCGTATTCGTGAACACCGGCGATCATCGCCAGTTCGGCGTCGCCTTGCATCCCGATACGGACCTTCTTTTGGGTAAGCGGCCGCAGCCTGGCGGCCAGTTCAGAAAGAATATCCTCGCCAGTGACCTGTACCCCGGCACGCCGGGCGCGTGATCTCGCCACGAAACCTCACCTCACAATCGGATTAACGCTGCGACGACCGGAGGGAGTTCGCCAGCAGATGCCGCGGCATAGGCAACAGATATATCTCCCACCCGTTCCGACGTAACCCCTGGAGTTTGAAGAAGGGTCTGGGCGTAAAGCACACATGCCATCTCATAATTTCGCGGCAGCGTAGGGGCGGGTGCGCCTTCAGTGTCACTCGGGAGAATGTATCCAGCCAAATATTCCACTTCGATGTTGCGCGTCCCTATCGGCCAGATAGTCTCCTTAAAAAGCATGCCGTTATCGGATTCAATGACAAAGCCATCAGGCGAAATATCATCACCGCAAATTTTCACATCCGCAACTGAAATTATCGGGAAATTTCGAAGGCGTAAAAACTTCGTGCCCGAGCCGTTAATTCGCTGAGAGTGAGATTTTTGCCCAAACTCCCGATTGCATTCCCGCTCAATCGCTGCAGAGGCCGCTTCAAGGGCCATTTCAAGGGAAAAGTCCTGGGAAACATCCTCTTCAGGAATTCCGAGCAGCTTTTTAGCCCTTTTTACTGTCGTCAGCACCAGCATCACCGCCAGAATCGGACTTATTATCGCCCTTATCAGCTTTGGTTTTCGCCTCTTTTCCAATCACATCAGCATCCTGAAGCACTGGAACACGCTCCTCGTCGGCCTCAAAAACGTCGCCTTTTTGCACAATTTTTCCGGTTTCAGCGTCCAAAAAGTCCGATTTCACCTCAAATTTCTTCTTTGCCATTGGATTTTTTCTCCTTTCGTGAGAAAAAGAGCCCGAATCCGGGCTCTTTAGAGGATTTCAGCTATTAGGCCGACGGGATATCCAAGATTACGTAAGGGCTGACTTGAGTCACGCCGTTTTCGAGCGTAAGCGGCTCAACCACCCAAGGTTTTCCGTCCACATTCCAAAAGCACTTGATAACCGTTTTGTTGTTGCGGAACAGAACATGCTCGGAAGCAGCGACGAACGGACCGGAGCCGTCTTTGATCAGGTAATGGGAGAGGTCGCAAAGCGTCAGGTCTCCTTTTGTGCCGAGCGCGTTCGTCCGGCCGGTGAAACGGATCGGAATGCCGGCCAAGGTGGACGGAATGCCTTTGGTCGCGTCGCCTTGGATGAAGATATAGCGGCCGCCTGGGTCTTGCAAGGTCATGAGCTGCGGCAGCGTGGACTGGCTTGCGCACCAGCAAGCGCTCGGCATGGACTCCGGAAGCAATTTGGCGATCATGGCGACAATATCTAGGTATTTGATTTGGTTAGCCGTTGAACGGTTAACCGCCAGGGCTCCCGTTGCGTTCAGGATGCCGAGAGGTTTTCCGGTTCCGTCGCCCTTTAAAAAGGCGATGTCCTCGGCCGCGATCATTGCATTGGTAAGCAAGCGGCGAATAAACGGTGTGGCCGCTTCCCAGTTCCGCAGGAGTTTGTCTGTCACGACAATTGTTGCGGCAACTTCGTGCGGCTCCAGAGTGATTTCTCTCAGTTTTGCATTTGTTTCAGGCTTAGCATCACCTTCTGCAATCCATGTTACTTGAACGCCTCCGTATACGCCCAAATCACCTTGATCCAGTGCCGGGAGCGTGATTTTGGAGTCAGGCGGGGAACCGGCAGGGAGAACCATAGCCATCGGGCGAACGATTGGCGACTCAGGAGAGATTTGGAACACCGTATCAGGCCGGAATTGAGTCGGCAAGAAGCTTTCCGCACCGTCTACGCCGCCCATCGACAGTTCATTGCGGAAAGATGTCACTTGACTTGCAAAGGCTTCAGGCATCTTTCTACCGCCACCCTCACCCTCACCTACAGGCAATTTATCAAGCCGGCCTTTAGAATCACCAAAGCGTAGGTCGTGGATGAATTCACCCAGGTTTGCGAAGCCGGCTGTGTCTTTTTTAGGAGTCTGTACCGGAGCGCCGGCAACCGCCGCCGGACGAAACGGTTTGTTCTGCGCGCCGTTCAATTCATTCCCACGTTGAGCCATCAGGTTTGCCCGTTCTTCATTCGCTTCGGCTTCTTTTACTTTTTGGTCAGCCTCAGCATATTCCGTTTCGAGCGCCTGGAATTTCACTTCTTCTTCCGCAGTCAGTTCGCGGCCTTCAGTTTCGGCAGCGGAAAGAATCGCCATTTGCTGGTCGTAAATATTTGCTCGTGCTTGCATCAGTTCTTGGAGGTTCATCTCGTTAACACTCTCCCTTTGAGGTTCATTTTTCGTTGCAATAAAGAAAGCGGCGCCTGTGGCGTCCGCTCTGGTTCATGCTGCTCTTCGTTTTTGGCATTTTTGGCCTTTACCAATTCGTTTCTAATCCGGTTGATGACCTCGGGCGGCAGCATGCCAGATGCCCCAAGGCTTGCGGATAATTTAAGCGAATTATCGAACATGATCTCGTCGACGAGTCCCTTTTCGAGCGCTTGCTGGGCTGTAAACCATGACTCCTTGTCCATCAGATCAAGGATCTCGGCTTCGCTCAACCCACTCTTCAGGATATAGGCATTGGCAATCGACTTATTGTAATTCTTGATCACGTCGGATTCATGTTGATGGTCACGGTAATCCCCGCGCGAAACGGACGAAACATTATGGATCATCATCTGTGCTGTCGGCGAGATCATCACCTTACGCCCTCCCATCGCGGCTACTGAGGCAGCGCTGGCGGCCACGCCTACAATTCGAGTTGTGACATCACCTTTGTACTCTTTCAACGCAGTGTAAATCTCAGAGCCCGCATAGACATCTCCGCCGCCAGAGTTAATATCGACCTCCAACGCCTCGCCGTTTGCGCTCGAGATTTGTTCAGCAACTTGATTGGGGCTAACC
Source organism: Paenibacillus rhizophilus (assembly GCF_003854965.1). Classification (GTDB taxonomy): domain Bacteria; phylum Bacillota; class Bacilli; order Paenibacillales; family Paenibacillaceae; genus Paenibacillus_AQ; species Paenibacillus_AQ rhizophilus. The sequence goes on along the minus strand of NZ_RQPI01000004.1, from coordinate 9,286 downwards.
GCTTCGATTCCGAACCACTGATAGATTTCGTAGTCGTCATTGGAGACGATAACACCTTTAATCGTTACCTTGGCTATGTTAATCACCCCCTTCCTTTGGAGTCTGGCCGGCGGTTTGAAGCGGCTGCGCAGCCGTGTTGACGATATATATCTGGCCGCTTCCATCCTCAATCGGGTTGCGGTCCTCCAACTCCCGCCATTCATCAGCGTTGATCGTGCCGTTTTGCCGCTGGATAGCCAGCCCTTCCTGCCGACTTTTATAGTCACCACGCAGCAACCCGTCGACGTTGAATTTAACGTAATAGCCCGCGGCGCGTTCTGCTGGCGTGAAGAGCTTCCAATTTGCTGTTTGCTCGAAACGGGTCAGGTACGGCATGAGCGTATGCATCACGAATTCGATCCCCTGATGCTCAATGTTATTGTTCGTGCTTCGCTCGAGGTTGGCGATCATATGTGGAGGCACGCGAAAAAGACCACATATCTCGTCGCGGTTCAGCTTACGCGTCTCAATAAACTGGGCATCTACAAACGGCATTGGAATCCGGCTGAATTTCATGCCATCCTCTAAGATAAGTGGTTTCCACGAGTTGCCCAAGCCTACTCCCTTCTCGTTAATCCATTCTTGCAGTCGGTTATAGGCCACATCGCTCAGTGCCTGTGGATGTTCCAGTACACCTCCAACATTCATTCCGTTCTGGTAAAAATGGGACGTGAATTCCGATGAAGCGATACCGAGCCCAACTGCATCTGCCGCCATGCGAATAGGAGAATACCCAAACAAGCCATCAAATCCAAATCCAGGCACGTGAAAAATTCGTTCGGCTGGGTAGGTGCCGTCACCCGCGATCTCATATTCGATTTTCCCGGTAACTTTATTCCGGATCGGCGTGCATTCGTTCCATGCAATCGGGTAGATATCAGCGACCTGGCCACGGCGATTTAGCGAGGTAGCTGAATAACAGTTTCCAGAAGTTGCAAGATGTCCAACCTGCGCTTCCCGCCAACTCTGAGAGGTCATTTCACTGTTTGGGCGGTCGTGCAGCAGTTCGAATACTGGATGAGTGTCCGCCTTGTCCTTACCGCCACCAGGTCTCTTTTTGTAAACGAAAAAAGGTAGGGCGCCCACGCCTTCTGCGAGCACCCTCACACAGCTGTATACGCTGATGAATTTCATTGCCCGGTCTTCGTTTACATATTGACCCGATGATGTCCGACCGCCATTCAACCGCTTGCGGATGTCGTTAGTAAAGTCGTCCATCGAATACTCTTTCTGTGCAAGGATGTTTGTGAAAAATCCCATCAGCTACCCCTCCCTTGCCTTTTCGATGGGTAACCAGTCCAAATCAGCAGCGCACCGCCGATAATTAGTGCCGCCGGGATATAAATCAGCCAGATTCCAGAGCAAAGTAAAAGGAACCCCGCTACCAAGCAGGATTCCCGCACCGTATCCTCTCTTATTTTTGGTTTTTTCAAAGTGATCGAGGCCCCCTTTCGTCGAATATGGATTTTTTAACCTTGGACGCCAAGGAAAGCGTGAGTTTATGACTGTCTATTACGGCGTCAATCGGGTCGATCCGTTTAGTTTTAGCGTTCGGGTCCTTGTCAATCTTGATCTCGCCAAAGCTATTACTTGTTGTCTTGGCGTTTGCCATGGACCATGTCAGCAGCTTGTTACGCCGGTCGTAAATCACGTTTCCAGCCTCAACTTCCAGGCGGAAATCTACTGTTGCATCATTTAAGCTGCGAGCGCTCTGGACAATCTCGACAACATCAACTCCGAACTCTTCCAGATCAGACAAAAAGGCATCCGCATTATGAGGGTCATAAGCGATGCCTTTGAGTTTAAAATTATGTTTATTAATCAGGTCTTTGTAATACTGGATGATGTACTTGTAATCTGTCTTTACCCCGCCGAGCGTCTCCGTCGGAGTCAGTAACCCCTCCATAATCCACATATCATACGGAGCGTTGTCAGTCTTCACGTGCTCAGCAACCCGCGATGAGGGAATGAAGCTATGCGAATGAATGTAGAACTTCCGGTCCGGACCATCATTTATCGGAAACTCCAGAGATCCGGAAGTCAAGTCTCCTCCGGAAGATAAGTCCAGCCCCAAGTAGCACTCGCGACCCTCCATGTCTTCGATGGTCGTATCTGAAGCACAGGATTTCCAGTGCTCCATATTCATGTACTGAGAGTCAGCGAACTGCACCCATCGGTTAAGGCTTTTTGTCATGAAGTTCCGCAGCTCCGCTCCCTGCATCTGCTGCGCCTTGATGGCATCTGCCCGCAGGCTTTCGAGCGTCTGTTCGGTCCATAAGGGGTTTGCCTTTGGCCAGTTCGTTTCGTCCCAAATATCGTCGTTCTTGTCCAACTCGCAAATGAAGACGAACTGCGACTCATCCGAATGAACGCCGGCAAGGATTAACTTGCAATATTCGTACAACTCATAGCACGGCGAATTGATATCAAAGCCGGCCGTTGTAATAACTGAGGTCAAGCACTGCTTAAGCTTTTTCTGACCGTCAGATAGAAGCTTATACATTTGGTTGTCTTTATGCTTGTGATACTCGTCGACGGAAGCAAAATAAGGACGAAATCCGTCAATGGAATTGGTATCTCGCCCGAGCGCCCGGATCTCGCCATTCGTCAAATTACAAATGATTTTATTGGCGTAATCCTTCACCGTGAACAGGCCTGGCTCATACTTCGTACCAGCCAGCTCCGCGTCAGCATTGATAAATTTGAGGCATTCTTTCAGAACGATCCGCGCCTGCAGTTCCTTGGTCGCCGTACAGTAAATTTGCGGATAATTATACCCGTCAAAATTCCCGTAGTATAGGGACGGAACGGCATTGCCGAGCGACTTCCCGTTCTGCCGGGCTACCTGGACATATGAAGTCCGGAAGCGACGGTATCCATCTAGCGTCAGCCAGCCGTTCCAGCTTCCGAAGATGAAGTCCTGAAAACCCCACAGTTCCAAAGGAAGGGGCTCTTCCCCCTCGGCCAGGGTCAAGGATTCGGCGAACTCAATGATTTCATGAGCCTTATCAGGATCGAATACATAAGGGAAATCATCAGTTCCTTGTCGCTTTAGGTCGTTCAGATGCCGCTCACATGCTTGCCGTTGAGTCAGGCCCGCCGCTATCCTGCCGGAAACCACTTCGTGAGCGTAGGCCGTGACGCGATCCAGTTCAGAAACAACATTGTAGGGGTAGACCTGAGCATTAACCACTCCGGTTTCCTCCGAACTTGCCGAATCGACTTGGCGCCTCTTCTTTCTTCTTCGGCTTCGGTACATTTTTCACCTTGGCCAACGGATTCAGGAAGAGACGATCCTGCATTTTGAGCAGCATGTCCATTTTCTTGTTGATGGCCGTTTCGATCCGCAGAAGACCGTCAACGGCAATCATGTTGCGCAGTTGCTTCTTCACCTTCGTATTAAATTCTTCGCTATCATCGATGTATTCGTCCAGTTCCTCGCTATCGTAAGCCACCTTGTCAATCGTTTGATACGACTTTTGAAGCCGTTCGTACTCTGCATAGGTTTTACAATACATCGCAAGCAGGCCGACGTCCGAACTGGTCAGCAAGTTGATATCCTGCGCCGCTGCAGCTTTGTATTCCTTCATGCACTGCTTCCAGTGAGTAAAGGCGATAACATCATTTTTAACAAAGGTCGGCGGCTTCAGCTTGTCCAACTCCGTTTTACCGAGCTTGACCTCTGCTTCTTGCCGCTGCTGCAACTGCCCTTTCGTTAACCGGTTCGGATTGCCCTCGGCGATGTGCAAGGATACCGGTTTTGCGTTCCTGCCCATCCGGGCCACCTCCAAAGTCAATAAAAAATTCAAAAAACGAGTTTTTACGCGAATAAAGGGGGCTGCGGTCTTCTATTTTAAAGGTTTTTAAGGATTTTGCCCCCCTCCCCCGTGACCACGTTGCCAAATCCTCCGTCTTCTTTGACCGTCTTGACGCCGTGGCACGACGCACACAGCGATTGCCAGTTGCTAACGTCCCAGAACAACTCCATGTCACCCTTATGAGCTATGATGTGGTCGACCACGGTCGCCGCCGTCACCCTGCCAGCCTGTTCGCAATGGACGCATAGGGGATACTGCCTCAGATAGCGAGCGCGGGCTATCCTCCATTTGTGACCATATCCCCGTTCTGCTGCGCTACCGCGCTCCTTGTCATACCGCTGTACTTCCGCTTGGTGGTCGGCGCAGTAGGCGGCGCCATCGGTCAGGTTCTTACAACCTGGTTTCTTACAGAACTTCTTCAAGGGCAATTGGGTTCACCCTTTCTCTGACATTCGATCCGGCAGCAGTATTGAACCAGCCCGGTCCATGTTCCCCAGATGCACCGCTTGCAGCGTTCCGGCTGATGGGCTTCCTCTGATGAGATCAGGCGCTTCTTCTTGGGCATTGCTTATGCGCCCCTTTCTGCAAATAAAAAGAGCCGCCGTATTGGCGACTCCGTTTAAGTAAATGTTTCCTGCTTATAGATTTTCCCTCTGCTCATACATCTGAATGAAGTTATCCCAGTATTCGTCCTCGACTTGTAGAACCTCGCCTGTATCGAATGAGACGCGCCTTTTTTCTCGGTCAAGATTGGTCACCTTCTTCACGTTCACAACCAGTTCAATGCCTGCTCTCACAAAGCACGGATCCTGCGGCCCAGTAGCGAATAAACGGTCTGCTTCTTCTCTGTTCATGTCGTTCTCCCTTTCAATGTGATAGGGTAGAATTCGACAACCTCCGACGTTTCCCTGCTCTATGAAATCTACAGACGCTTGGGAATTTATTCCCGCACTGTCCGCTTACTCAATTCCTCATCGTTCCCTTTGAGCATCAGGTCCCAACAGGGCTGACAGAATGATGCTTTAAGGATCGTATGCTTCGTTGGTTCCGGATCATTGCAGATTGCGCATTTCCCTTCGATTGGATGTTTATGTCTTCCGTTCACTTGTTTAACCCACATGCGCAGCGCTCCTTCGTCCAAATTGAAAACGACATGCCGCTCGTACAGCCAACGGGCCATAGACGACATACCGTAGAAGATTTGATGTGGGCAGGGATTTGCACCCTGCATGATAGCCGCATCAACTCATGTCTGTGCATTGCTATCAACCCGACCGTGTTAAGAGATAGCCGCGTCTACCTATTCCGCCACCACATCGAATGTATTATAGCATTATTTTGATTCCGGCACTTACTAAGGCGGTCGGATGCCTCCGCGATCCACTCTTTAACCACTGCGGTCACGGCAAGGAGATGCAAGGCCAGGCCTTGTAAGTAAGAGTGTAATGTTATAACTAAACGTCAGTTAATAGGATGCTCCTATAAATAAAGGGCTTTTGCACGGGTCATTTCCATAAGAATAGATTTTGTTGTAACTCTTCCGACACCTTACGCTGCGCTTCTTCGATATAAGCCTGAACGCTGGAACGTGTTATGCCTAGCATTTGTGCGATTTCGGCCTGACTGAAGCATTCGCCATGAGCCAATACATAGCATTCACGTTGCCGAGGGCTCAGATATCTTAAAGCCTCCTCGATCATAGCCCGCTGGTCATCCGTTAGATTCGCCGGGCTGCCCGCTTTTGAATTGCTGGCGAACGCCTGCATGCGGATCGGGTCCAGAAGTATTTCGCGCTCGTACCCAGCTCGCCGCTCGATGCCTCGCTTATTCTTCGGGCGCCGTCCGGTGCTCAACCACGCAATCACATATTCACAATCCGATACCATACCGGATATTACTTTTTTATCGTCAGCGTCAGCCCGGCGGTATGCCCGCTCTGCGCCTTTCAAGGAGAGTTGATAGTTTAGAACGGTAGCCTCGCCCAAGTCTGTATACGCCGACGCTGGCAGCTTATTCTTTGCCATGTTCATCCTCATTCCCCTTTTAGTGATATAATTTGGTATAGAGGATCAATGTTGTTACCCCTGTGCCCGGCCAAGGTTTGCAGGGGTTTTTCTTTATATGGATTATTGTTACATCTAACTTGTATTACTACGAAATATTTAGCATATTCCATGTATTTATATGACCTTCACCATTCCCCGCCACTCCGGTTATAATGATTACTCCCCTGCTTCTGCTGTGAAGCCAGCGTCCCAAATCCCTTTTTCGGCTTTTCCGGCGGCTTGTCCGCACCAATCTTGCGTAAGTGATCCGTCACCTGCTCCGGGCTCCATTGATAAACTGTCACTTTTCCGAGGTTACTCATACAATCGCCTCCGATGTAGGATTTTTATATACACTACTTACCAATCGAGCAAATATCTCCATCCGTATAAATGTAGGCGGCCGCCGCCCCTCACATTTAACCCAAACCGTGCTCCTGTTATAACGGACGACACGAGCGATCCCGCCCATTCGATATACAAATTCACGCTCTCCGTCCTCCAATGCTGCCCAAAGGTCACCGAATATCATGATTTATACCTCCCCATTTATGCCCGGGCTTTATACGCCTTAATCTGCTTGCAATATTTCAGAGGCACCTTAAACTCGCAGCCACATTTACAGGTCATTGTCATTCGCTTGGTTGATTGGACCGGTCGAAACTCTCTGACCGGCTTAGTGCAACCCGGGCAATACGCTTGATAGTAGATACGTCTGTCCCGCCGGATGGGGTTAAGGTTGGTTGACATCACTGTTTCCCTCCACCTTAATGAGTTTGTCTAGACGGTAATATGCACATTGCGGAGTAACAAATGCCCGTTCTCCCGATTTGGAAAGACGCTTGACGATTCCATCACCGTAATTCTTGTTCGTATGCCGCACCTTATCCCCTGGCTTGATGTCTAGTTGTACTGGTGTTGGGTCAAAGGTGCCGGCCTCGATTTCTTCCATCACCAAATTATATTTGAGCAATCCTTCTGGACCTTCCCATAGTGGCGCGGCATCCGGTCCGTCCAACCATTCAATCAGCTTATCTGCTGAGATTAAATGTTCACCCATTGCTTGTATCCTCCCCTGGTAGGTTGATGGGTGCGTATTTTGTTACTCCGTTCCACGAACCGTAAACCATGTTGTCTTCCCACATCGGATATTTTTTCCCGTGGAAATTAATAAATTTAAATGTTCCAACAAAACAGAAGTCTAAATCTTTGCCGGGCTCTCTGCCAAATATAAGATAATCAATTTCTGGTTCAGGTGGATTCTCCGGGTCATACTTTATCCAAGATATCATGTGGGTTGTTCCTTTCTTTATGGGGAGCCAGATTATGTAAACTTTATCCGGCCCCCACTTCGTTGGGTTTATTCGGTCGCGTCTCGATGGCCTACGGCCAAGGAAAGACTTACGATGCATCAAAGTACATTTCGAAGTCCTTGCCGCATCCATCATCATCTTCATCACAATTCAAGTTATAAACCGTTCCGCATTCATCGAGATCCGGTTCCATCCATTCACGTCCGCAGTAAGGGCATTTTATTTGAGTTGATAACTCTGTTACTTCAGTGTCAGCGTAAGTTCGGTTGATACGTTTCATATCCTCTTCTCCCCCTTAATCTATTCCATCAATTCTTGTGCATACTGAAGTTGTTCTTGCGTGATTTCAACATTAACTGGCTCGTAGTGTTCGCACACTGCACAAAAGTCCAGCGATATAAACGGATCTGGACCCCACTTCTCTGTAAGTACACGTTTTAACTCTGCATGCCATTTTTTATGTTCTTCAAAGTCCTCGGCTGTAGGGGCAAGCTTATCTTTGCGGATAATCATGTAGCCGTTTTGGATATTGTCGAAAGTAACGTCCAGGTTTTCATCTTCCCAATCCCCAACATCAGCATTTGCTGCAAGATACCTTTCTGCATTCGTCTTATTTCTCATTACCATTACTGTTACTTTATCCATTCCTCTTATCCCCCTTATACCTCTACCAAATTGATGTGCTGATGAGTGCCGGAAACTTCTCTGTTCGATTGATAATGTCAATAATGGACGATTTATTAGTTCCACCTTCTTCAACGAGAATGAATTTGCGCCGAAGTTCCCCAGCATCTGTAATCTCCCTGACTTCTGGTTCTTCAATTTCGTCCAATCCCATTTCCTCGGATAAGCACTTCAGTGCTTCCTCTGCATTACTGGCTGCAACACGGAACGTCTCCGCACCATCATCAATTTTCCAGATTGGTACAGCTGGAACAATTGACAGTTGCACTTTTCCAGAAGGCGATACCACATATCCACCGCATTCGCATTTTACCGATTTGTCCGAGGCTATTAAATCGTAAGGTGTATCCGTTGCCTCATGAGATTTCCCACATGTCCAGCAATAGTGGACGACCTTCATATTTTTCATATCCATCGTGTATCCTCTCCCTTTGGGGTCTCTGTCCCCTTATAAGTTCAGTACAGCCAGTAGTGCGGCCTTGCAGATTGCTTCTGGCGCCGTCTTGCAGTTAGCAATCTTTTCATCGAATCTATTTGGATCAGCACCGTTGACTCTAGCCCAATACCTGTAACCGGACATGGCTTCATATTTCTTTACAGTCACTTCGTAATCCAATTTTCCTACCACTTCCCATGCTGCGGATATGTCCGTTGAGTAATGAACATGTGCGACCATCTCTAATTCAAATATCTGGTTGCAGATTAGTTCGTCCAATTCCCGTCCCGGCTCCATCGCCAGTATCTCTTCCCTTGTGAGTGTCATTGGTTATCTCCCTCCTTGGGTGCTGGGGTGAAAGGTACGATAAACGGTGTCCAATGTGTGTGATACTCCGGCCAATCCCCGTCAAGTGGAGTTCCGCAATATGGCGGTTCTTCAATAGGGAAGGTCCACCACAGCACCGGGCCAACATCTTCGTGCCATTCGTCTATTGGTCTTGGGATATCCCATTTTTCTGTTCCTCGTGTGGGTGCTGGGGTATCTGGGTAAAGGGTGGAACGGGCGTTATCTGCTATCATCATGGCGAAGTTTGCAATATTAGCCGCTTTACGTATCGTTCCATCTGCATCGAAACAAGCGCCATATGCTTGTTGCTTTGCCCAGAGGCTATGATAGTTTGCTTCAAGTCGGTTAAGCAGGAACATTCTATCGCACTCCTCCCATCCATCCTTATTGTCGTTCTCCTTCAGTCGTTGCTCCATTTGTTCAGCGAACCAAATCACCGATGGACGGATATCCTTTTGCCAGTCTCGCTTGTCTTGGGTCATTGGGGGTTTACCTCCTCAACCACTTCAACAGCAGATAAATTCCCATCTTCATTACGCCACATCCGGCATACGTCGAACGGGCTCCACCTAGCTTCTTTGTCGTTATACTCTACTTTTCTGG
>NZ_RQPI01000039.1 GCF_003854965.1 Paenibacillus rhizophilus | reverse complement strand
TCTCTTCTCGCCTACCTGTGTCGGTTTGCGGTACGGGCACCTTCTCCTGGCTAGAGGCTTTTCTTGGCAGTGTGAGATCATGACCTTCGCTACTGTAATTTTCGCTCCCCATCACAGCCCAGCCTTATGGTGTACGGATTTGCCTATACACCAGCCTCGCTGCTTGGACGGACATCCATCAGTCCGCGTCACTACCCTCCTGCGTCCCCCCATCGCTCATAGCGGATTACGGTGGTACAGGAATATCAACCTGTTGTCCTTCGACTACGCCTGTCGGCCTCGCCTTAGGTCCCGACTTACCCTGAGCGGACGAGCCTTCCTCAGGAAACCTTGGGCTTTCGGCGGATCAGATTCTCACTGATCTTTTCGTTACTCATACCGGCATTCTCACTTGTATGCAGTCCAGCTGTCCTTGCAGTCAACCTTCAATCCGCATACAACGCTCCCCTACCCCTGATGCAAAGCATCAAGCCATAGCTTCGGTGGTGTGTTTAGCCCCGTTACATTTTCGGCGCAGAGTCACTCGACCAGTGAGCTATTACGCACTCTTTCAATGGTGGCTGCTTCTAAGCCAACATCCTGGTTGTCTGTGCA
>NZ_RQPI01000038.1 GCF_003854965.1 Paenibacillus rhizophilus | reverse complement strand
GTAACGGAGGCGTCCCAAGGTTCCCTCAGAATGGTTGGAAATCATTCGAAGAGTGCAAAGGCAGAAGGGAGCTTGACTGCGAGACCTACAAGTCGAGCAGGGACGAAAGTCGGGCTTAGTGATCCGGTGGTACCGCATGGAAGGGCCATCGCTCAACGGATAAAAGCTACCCTGGGGATAACAGGCTTATCTCCCCCAAGAGTCCACATCGACGGGGAGGTTTGGCACCTCGATGTCGGCTCATCGCATCCTGGGGCTGAAGTAGGTCCCAAGGGTTGGGCTGTTCGCCCATTAAAGCGGTACGCGAGCTGGGTTCAGAACGTCGTGAGACAGTTCGGTCCCTATCTGTCGTGGGCGCAGGAAATTTGAGAGGAGCTGTCCTTAGTACGAGAGGACCGGGATGGACGTACCGCTGGTGCACCAGTTGTTCCGCCAGGAGCATGGCTGGGTAGCTACGTACGGACGGGATAAGCGCTGAAAGCATCTAAGCGTGAAGCCCCCCTCAAGATGAGATTTCCCAATTAGTAAGACCCCTTGAAGACGACGAGGTAGATAGGTTGGAGGTGGAAGTGCAGCAATGCATGGAGCTGACCAATACTAATCGGTCGAGGGCTTATCCAA
>NZ_RQPI01000037.1 GCF_003854965.1 Paenibacillus rhizophilus | reverse complement strand
TCAACGCTTGCTTACAGCTCCCCGAGGCATTTTCGTAGTTCGCCACGTCCTTCATCGGCTCCTGGCGCCTAGGCATCCTCCGTGTGCTCTTAATAGCTTAACCAATTAAGCACTTTATCTTCACTTGATCAATCGCTTGACACAAGTTCAGCTAAAAGATGTTCTAAAACGCAATTTTCGTTTCGGTATCCAGTTTTCAAGGATCAAGGTTCTTGCATGTTATACTGTTGGTGGAGCCAAGGAGGATCGAACTCCTGACCTCCTGCTTGCAAGGCAGGCGCTCTCCCAGCTGAGCTATGGCCCCATAAAAGGAAATTTAATTTTAAGTGGTGGGCCTTAGTGGACTCGAACCACCGACCTCACCCTTATCAGGGGTGCGCTCTAACCAGCTGAGCTAAAGGCCCTTAGTCTTGCATATACTCTTATGGAAACCCATAAGGATGCGCTTGGCGGCGTCCTACTCTCCCAGGACCCTTCGGTCCAAGTACCATCGGCGCTGGAGGGCTTAACGGTCGTGTTCGGGATGGGTACGCGTGGAACCCCTCCGCCATCGCCACCAAACGCTTAAGAAAGAGACTTGCTCTCTCAAAACTGAGCAACGAGTGAGCGTTGCCGGAAGCTTAGCTTCCGATTTGAATGTTTCCACTCGGGAAACGATTCTCCATAGAAAGGAGGTGATCCAGCCGCACCTTCCGATACGGCTACCTTGTTACGACTTCACCCCAATCATCTACCCCACCTTCGGCGGCTGGCTCCCTTGCGGGTTACCCCACCGA
>NZ_RQPI01000036.1 GCF_003854965.1 Paenibacillus rhizophilus | reverse complement strand
TTATTGTGCAACTCGAATCAAGTATGCGAAGATCGCCGGTGATATGATCGAAGGGAAAGGAGGGAGGACTTCCATGTACGAATGGAATGAAATGGTCCAGCTTATGGTGGATTGGGTGGAGGCCAATATAACAGAGAGTTCATCTCTATTGAAGATGTCAGAGCAGTTAGGGTATTCCCCCTATTATTGTTCCAGGCAGTTCAACCAATTGACCGGAATGACATTACGGGATCACTTCTGGAACAGAAGAATCAGCCGTGCCGCCATGGAGCTCCGCGACACGGACCAGCGCGTTCTGGATATTGCCGTAAAGTATGGATTCTCATCACAAGAGGCGTTTACACGAGCTTTCAACAAGGCTTTTCAGCTCACCCCCGCAGTCTACCAAAAAGCTCCCCGACCTATTCCATTAGCTATTCGTCAGGAGGTATTCTCGCCTTATCATTATTTGATCAAGGAGCGAGATAAGATGAGCAAGGTACATTTGCAACCGGCGGAGATCAAAGTCGAGTTCATACCGGCGCACAAATTTATCGGGATCTGGGACATTTTCGTAACAAACTATGGGGACTTCTGGGGAAACGGGCACTCTTGTGACGAGATCAGCGGCACGTTGGAGAGTATGTCAAACCACACACTTCTCGGACAACTGGGACAGACCGCAGGATGGTTTTACCAGAACGGACAAAAGGGATATTTGTATGGCATCCCAGTTTCAACGGAGTACGACGGACCGATTCCGGCAGGAATGGAATGCAGGGATATTCCAGAGTCGGAGTATCTGGTCTTTTTCCACCCGCCGTTCGATTACCTGAAGGATAATGGTGCCGTTATGGGAACGGTTGAAGACGTGGCGTGGTCCTTCGACCCTAAAAGTCTGGGGTATCAGTGGGATGAATTGATCAAGCAGGATTACCAGCGGCATTTTCCAGAGGGGTATGGTTATGCGGTGCTGCGGCCGGTGAAAAGGTTATAGTACTAGAAAGTGAAATAATGGGGCACCGACCATAGCTGGATTACGGAAGGCCATCCTGCAAAGGATGACCTTAAAACTTGCCGTTACAGACAGCGCGTAGAAGCGTATCATAA
>NZ_RQPI01000035.1 GCF_003854965.1 Paenibacillus rhizophilus | reverse complement strand
TATGGTGCTACACGATGTCAAGACAGTGAATTTGAATTCTTTAAGGTGTGAAAATAATTACAAAGTCAGTGTACCACCCGGGGAACAGGTGGAGGGCAAAGCCCAAGCGAAGGCGCGGGAGGGGAACGAAGTTCCCTCCATTACTCGCATGTGGATAAGAGCAGAGCCTGACGGTTATACACCGCTGCGGGCGTGAAGTTTTGCAGCGATTGGTGAGGCAAGTAGTGATTGTGCAAGTGGATGTAATGCTGCACCCCCTGCCGCGTCTCACGGGGGCTACTGTACTCGTTGATATAAATCTCATTGTACTTCAAACTGCGCCAGAATCGCTCAATGACAATGTTGTCTTTGGCGCGGCCTTTCCCGTCCATGCTGATGCGAATCTCGTGCTCCTTCAGTAGGTCAATATACTTCGGACTGGTAAAATGACTCCCTTGGTCGCTGTTCACAATCGTAGGCTGGACCCGGTCAAACGCACGCTTCATCGTCTCCAGAACAAAGCCGATTTCCAGGCTCTGATCCATTTGCCAGTCCACAATATAGCGAGAATACCAGTCCATGACGGCGTAAAGATACATCCAGCCCTGTGTCATACGGATGTAGGTAATATCCACACTCCAGACCTGATTCGGCGCCGTGATGGGTAATCCCCGCAGCAGGTAGGGATAGATCCGGTGCTGCAGGTCGCGTTTGCTCAGGTTCGGCCCGGGATAGACCGCCATGATACCCATTTCTCGCATGTAACGCCGAACGGTATTCGGGTGAACGGAATCCCCTTCTCGGTTCATAATCGCGGCAATCTTCCGGTAGCCCAGGAAAGTATGCTTCGTGTAAAGCTCGTCGATCCGGTGCTTGAGGCGAATTTCCTCCGGAGAGGGAGGGACCCGCTTGTAATAGAGGCTGGAGCGATTGAGACTGAGTAAGTCGGCTTGAACTTGAATCGCCAGCTCAGCGGTTTCCCATTCGAGAAGGCTTAGACGCTCGTCTCGAGTGAGATTAGCGGCCAGATTTTTTTTTGAGCCACGACAATTGAGTGATGAGCTTGCCCACCTCGGCGTAGAGTTCCTCGATCTGCTGTTCGTATTCTTTTTTCATTTTGGTGATGCCCTTGCGGTCATCCACAAACAATTGAGAGAGGTTTTGAGTCGCTTCATTTTTCCAGCGATTCAGGATATTGGCATGAATTCCTGCTTCGGAAGCGATCTGTGATATGGATCTTTCTTCTTTCAAAATCTCCAGCACGATCCGTGCTTTTTCTTCCGGTGTAAACGTTCTTCTCGGTGTTGGCACAACTAAGGATCTCCTTTTTTGCTGTCTAGTTTCTATGTAGCATTATA
>NZ_RQPI01000033.1 GCF_003854965.1 Paenibacillus rhizophilus | reverse complement strand
GTACGCCCAGCATGGGCGTCATCTCTAGGGTGAAAGTCCCGAACGGGGGCTGGCGAGCGCCTACCGTTAGCCAAGGGCAAGGGTGTCCACCGTGAGGTGGAATCTGAAGGAAGCCGGAGGCAAAAGCACGGGCCAAGGTACACGAACTGGATTTGAGGCTGTGTCAGTCGGATGAGTCACCTAAACATGACGAAATCCAAAGCCGCCAAGGACTGACGCGGTATACTCCAGTGGTCGCGGGCGGAAAGATGAAGCTCTTATCTGGGGAGGCCTGCTGGATACGCAAGGAAAAAAAACTTGTAACCGTAGCCGAGAGGCTGCGCTGAACCAGCAGGAGTCAGCAGAGGCCATAGTACGTAAACTGTTGCAACAGCTTACGGAAGGGCTGAACCGAAAGGAGAGAGGAAGACGATACGTTCGTATGAAGAGCAACGACAGCAGAATATCTCGCAAGAGAGCTTGCGGCAAAGAGAAGCGGTGAAGCCGTCAGGGTATGCCGGAGCGCCGAGTTCTTCGTCGGCACAAGTCGCCCCTTCCACTCGCGAAGACCAGAACAACTTGCTGGAGCGAATGCTCGAAGGAGATAACCTACGACTCGCGTACAAACGAGTGGTGCAAAACGGAGGAGCGCCCGGCGTGGACAATGTAACGGTAGCGAATCTACAAGCTTACTTGAAAACACACTGGGAATCGGCGAAAGCCGAACTCCTAGCGGGGGCTTACAGACCTGCGCCAGTCAAACGGGTGGAAATCCCCAAACCCGGAGGCGGTGTACGGCTGCTAGGCATTCCGACCGTAATGGACCGTTTTCTCCAGCAAGCTCTTCTACAAGTCATGAACCCGATCTTTGACGCACAATTCTCCTGGTACAGCTACGGCTTTCGGCCGGGAAAGAGTGCGCATGACGCCGTTAAACAAGCCCAAAGGTATATCCAAAGTGGCCTGAGATGGGTCGTGGACTTGGATCTGGAGAAATTCTTTGACCAGGTAAATCACGACATGCTGATGGCAAGAGTGGCGCGGAAAGTGACAGACAAAAGAGTGCTGACCCTGATTCGCGCCTATCTGAACGCCGGGGTGATGGGGGATGGAAAGCTGGAGCACAGCCGGGAAGGAACGCCACAAGGCGGTCCGCTCAGTCCGCTCTTAGCGAACATTCTATTGGATGATCTGGATAAGGAATTGACCGGACGAGGCCTGCGGTTTGTGCGCTATGCGGACGACTGCAATATCTTTGTGGCGAGTAAGCGAGCAGGCGAACGGGTTATGGAATCGGTTAGCCGATTTGTGGAAGGAAAGCTACAACTGAAAGTGAACCGGGAGAAAAGTGCGGTAGCCAGACCCTGGCACCGGAAGTTTCTAGGGTTTAGTTTCCTGAGCCAGAAACAGGCAACGATTCGATTAGCACCGAAGACAATCTCACGATTCAAGGAAAGAATTCGTGAACTGACGAATCGAACCTGGTCCACTTCCATGGAAGAACGAATTAGCCGACTAAACCGGTATTTGATGGGGTGGCTAGGCTATTTCCATCTGGCGTCGGCGAAGAAACACCTCCAAACGTTGGACCAGTGGATTCGGAGAAGACTCCGAATGTGTCTGTGGAAGCAATGGAAACGAGTGCGCACACGAATCCGCGAACTCCGGGCACTTGGGGTTCCAGAGTGGGCCTGTTTTAGGATGGCTAACTCGAGGCGAGGCGCATGGGAAATGTCTCGGAACACAAATAATGCCCTACCGACTTCCTACTGGGAAGGGAAAGGGCTGAAAAGTTTGCTTTCACGTTATCTGGAGCTTGGTTAACCTTTTGGAACCGCCGTATGCGGACCCGCATGTACGGTGGTGTGAGAGGACGGGGGCTTACCGCCCCCTCCTACTCGAT
>NZ_RQPI01000032.1 GCF_003854965.1 Paenibacillus rhizophilus | reverse complement strand
ATCGAGTAGGAGGGGGCGGCGAGCCCCCGACCTCTCACACCACCGTACGTACCGTTCGGTATACGGCGGTTCATGAAATATTCCGTAAAGAGATGTAAATGTCCGACAAGCTCTTTAATCCAATGGATTCCCAGTATTGGTTATTCAATGCACGTTGCAGAATTGGACTTCCTGCAACTCGCCAGTACCCTTTACGGGTATTTCCCCACTCATAGGCTTTATCCTTGGGCATGCCTAAGGATAGAAGCCTTTTGACTTTGGTTCTCGGGTTCTTCCATTGCTTCCAAAGGCACATTCTTAGCCTTCTTCGAACCCATTTATCCATGTTTTGAAAGACACTTGGCGTATCCGCAAGCGAGAAGTATCCGTGCCATCCCATGAGGTATTGGTTTAGTTCCTTGATTCGCTCTTCCATCCTCATCGGCTTCTTTCGAGAGGTTATCTCCCGAATTCTGACCTTCGCCTTCTGTAAGGACTGTTTAGCAATTCTCACCTTTGGCTCTTTGTCCACACTAAAACTAAACCCTAGAAACTTCCGTCTCCATGGTCGGTCTACCGCACTCTTGGCTTGGTTCACCTTGAGTTTTAGCCTCGTCTCGATGAATCGGGTAACGGATGCTTTGACTCGCTCTCCTGCTCTTGGCGTTTTCACGTAGATGTTACAATCGTCCGCGTAGCGGACGAAGTGGTGTCCACGTCTTTCTAGTTCCTTGTCCAATTCGTCCAGTACGATGTTAGATAATAACGGACTCAGCGGACCACCCTGCGGTGCTCCTTCCAGTGTCGGCTTTACTAACCCGTTCTCCATCACGCCCGATTGAAGGTATTTACGAATCAGCAGAAGGACTTTCTTGTCCTTCACTTTCTCCGAAATCTTCATCATGAGTCGGTCATGGTTGACGAGATCAAAGAATTTCTCCAAGTCCAGGTCGACTACGAATCGATATCCTTCTTTCATGAATGCTCTAGCTTTCCTCACGGCATCGTGTCCCCGCCTTTGGGGGCGAAATCCATAGCTGTGCTCGGAAAACTGTGGATCGAACAATGGGGTTAACACCTGGGCGATGGCTTGCTGCAGCATTCGGTCTGTTACGGTAGGAATTCCTAACTTCCTGACACCTCCGCCATTCGGTTTCGGGATTTCGACCCGACGTACGGGGCTCGGCTCATAGGTTCCTTCTTCTATCGCTTGCCGCAAGCTCTGCCAGTTTTGTACGATGTGTTCTCGTAAGGATTTTACAGACATCCCATCTACACCATGGCTTCCTTTATTAGATTCGACTCGCTTTAACGCTTGTAGAAGATTTTCCCGTGACAGCAACTGCTCCAACATTTTTTTTTTACCTCTCTTTACGTGATTTGTACCTTCCTCTTGTGCCAGAGATGAATTCTGCCCTGCCGAAGCCCCACACGGAATTCACCGCTTCCTTCTTCAGTCAGGTCCTCTCGGATTTTCTGCTCTCATTACTCATCCTGAACGCCTGAATGTACAAATGCCTATTTCATGTTCAGCCCTTCCGCACGTGTTGCACCACGTAGCGTACTATGGCGTCTGCTGACTTCTGTACGCTCAGCCTGCTTTCGCAAACAGGGTTGCGAAGTTCTCTTCGCCTTCCGTACAGATCTCCCCAGGTAAGAACGCTATCTTCCTCTCCATCTATCTGCTTCATTTACTCTCGCACGCCTTTTGGCAGTATGGGCTTCGGTTTGTTTCGCAACCTCATCCAACGTACGCTAGCCTTGTATGAAGTTCGTGTTCCTCAGACCGGAGATTTGCCGCCGACTTCCTTCAGATTCCACCTCGCGGTAGACACCCTTGTCTTAAGCTAATGGCTACTACTGCCTTCGCCATTCGGGACTTCAACCCTAAAGATAGCGCCCATGCTGGGCGCAC
>NZ_RQPI01000031.1 GCF_003854965.1 Paenibacillus rhizophilus | reverse complement strand
AATCGAGTAGGAGGCTACCCATTAGTTGAGTAGCCGACCTCTCACACCACCGTACGTACCGTTCGGTATACGGCGGTTCAACCGTTTAAGTGCAATTGACGTAGACGCTCGTACTGAGTAGGGAAGTCATAATACCCTGCCTGTACGAGCCTTTCGTTTGTAACAGAGCGTTGCAGTATCGCGCTTCCGGCAATGCGCCAGTAACCCAGCCGGGTGTTTCCCCATTGGTAGGCCTGCCCCTCCGGCACTCCCAGCTTCCGCAGGTTCCGTACCTTGGTTCTCGGCTTCTTCCATTGCTTCCAGATGTACATACGGAGCCGCCTTCGTAGCCATTCATTCCAGCTTTGCAATATCCGTTTCATGTCGGCTACATAGTAGTACCCCAGCCATCCGCGAATGTAGACTTTCACCTTCTCCATGACCTGGCGAACAGGCTTGCCTTGACTTCGACCCGTCAGTTCTTTCAGCTTCTTCTTTGCTTTTGCGAGGGATTGCGAATGGACGCGAATGTACACGCCGTTTCCGTTCTTTCCCAAGGCAAAGCCAAGAAATTTGAAATGCTTCCGAGCCACTACGCTGACCACCTTGCTTTTCTGCGTATTCATCTTCAGTCTCAGCTTGTTCTCCAGATACTTTCGGCATGATTCCAGCAGCCGCGTCGCTGCCCGTTTGCTCCTGGCTAGCACCACGATGTCATCCGCATAGCGGATGACGATCACGCCTCGGCTTCTCATCTCCTGATCAAATTCGTTCAGGTAGATGTTTGCCAGCAGAGGCGATAAGGGGCCTCCTTGCGGAGAACCTTCTTCTGTTTTACAATGAATCCCGTTTTCCATGACTCCGCTTTTCAGATATTTCTTGATCAGATCGGTGACGCGTTTGTCCTGGATTTGTTTGCGCAGGAGGTTCATCAGCAACTCGTGGTTCAGCGTATCGAAATACTTAGAGAGGTCGATTTCTACCGCGTAACCATAGCCTTCCTCTGCATACGCTTTTACCTTCCGAATGGCTTGCTGCGCGCTTCGCTTCGGGCGATAGCCGTAGCTTCCATCCGAAAAGAGCGGCTCAAACAGGGGCTGTAGCTGCTGGGCGATGGCTTGCTGAATGACTCGATCCACTACCGTGGGTATGCCAAGCTTTCGCATTCCGCTTCCATCTGGTTTGGGGATTTCCTTGCGCCGCACCGGGTTCGGCTTGTATCTTCCACCCCGAATCCTTTGCAGCAGTTCGTCTCTGTTTTCTCGCAGCCACGGCAGTGCCGCCTCGACGGTCATTCCATCGATTCCCGGCGCTCCGTGGTTACGCTTGACCTGCTTGTAGGCTCTGTTCAGGTTGTCCCTGTCCAGTATCCGCTCCAGCAAGTCGTTTGCACCGTCTCTTTCTCCGCTTTCCCGGGTTTCGGCGCTCCGCGCTCCCGCATACCCTTCGTGTTCCACACTATCTTTTTGCGGGCAGCCCTTTCGGTATTCTGCTTTCATCGCACCGACTCTCCTTCCAGTATGTACTTGAGACTTACGATTGTTCGGCCCTTCCCGAAAAAAAAATCCCGGTAATATGGCCTCTGCTGACTTCTCACAGCAAGCTTTACTCCGTCTTTCGGATTTTTTTTTTCCTACTCAACGTCTGTGAGATCTCCCCGGGTAAGAGCGATAACCTTCCCCTCATCTATCCGCCACATCTACATGTTGGGATTCGGGCAGTATTGGACTTTGCTTTGTATAGCAAGCTCGTCCGTCCCATCATGCCTTCTATGTGATTTCTGTTCGTCGGACCAAGGGTTTGCCTCCAGCTTCCTTCAGATTCCGCCTCGCGACGGACACCCTTGCCTTTGGCTAACAGTTCCTACTGCCAAGCCTGTAGCGGACTTTCACCGCCTAGTTATCGCCCATGCCGGGCGCACTA
>NZ_RQPI01000030.1 GCF_003854965.1 Paenibacillus rhizophilus | reverse complement strand
CATTGGATTAAAGAGCTTGTCGGACATTTACATCTCTTTACGGAATATTTCATGAACCGCCGTATACCGAACGGTACGTACGGTGGTGTGAGAGGTCGGGGGCTCGCCGCCCCCTCCTACTCGATTTTCGCATGGGAAGTGTATGCAATAAACACAAAAAAGCCTCCGGAATATCCGGAGGCTCTGCGATGCAATATATGCTGTATCCAGCAAATATTAGCGGTTGTAGAATTCGACGATTTGCTTCTCGTCGATATCTTGGGAAAGCTCGGCGCGCTCAGGCAGACGGATGTACTTGCCTTCCACTGCAGCGTCGGAGTATTCCAGGTATGCCGGAAGATGCGAACGGTTTGCCAGGGCTTCCTTAACGGAAGACAAAGCGCGGCTTCTTTCACGGAGGCCGATAACGTCGCCGGTGCTTACACGGTAAGAAGCGATGTCGACTTTCTTGCCGTTAACCGTTACGTGGCCATGCGATACCAATTGACGCGCGCCGGCGCGGGAGTTGGCAAAGCCAAGACGGTAAACGAGGTTGTCCAAACGGCTCTCAAGCAGGAACATGAAGTTCTCGCCTGCAATCCCT
This sequence comes from Paenibacillus rhizophilus, assembly GCF_003854965.1. Lineage (GTDB taxonomy): Bacteria > Bacillota > Bacilli > Paenibacillales > Paenibacillaceae > Paenibacillus_AQ > Paenibacillus_AQ rhizophilus. The sequence goes on along the minus strand of NZ_RQPI01000030.1, from coordinate 15,687 downwards.
TGCATGCCGTGCGCTTTGTGGAACAAAGTGCGGAATTGCTTTTCGCCCAAACCGTACATGTGACGCAGTTTTTGTTTCTCCAAAAGCTGTTGACCGTAGTTGCTTACTTTTCTGCGTTGGTTAGCGCCATGCTGTCCCGGAGGGAAAGGGCGTTTCAGGTCTTTGCCAGTGCCGCTCAGGGAAATGCCCAGACGGCGGCTGAGTTTGAATTTAGGTCCGGTGTAACGTGCCATGTTATAGTAGACTCCTTTTTAATTGTGATTTCATCAGGGCTCTATTTGCGCCGTTTTTCGAAATGCGGCAAACCGAATCGGCGCCGCGCTGCAGGGAAAGTTCAGCCGCTGCCCACTGCAGACGAAAAGCGTGAGGGTGACACAACGTTACGCCCAATTGAAGACTTGTTACAGTCTTGTTCAACAATAAATATTATATGAAAATGAGGTTCCAAGTCAAGTGTGCATTCCGAAGTTTATGAGTTTTTTCATATTTAGGGCTTTGGGCCTAAAAAAAGTCCCGAAAAACCCGAAAAACTAATGCAAGGCGGGCGGGGAAAGAGTAAAATAGTGTTAATTAAGGTAGTAACGGATTACTATTCGGGCTGCAAAGGGGATCCTTCATTATGTCAGAGGAGAAAGCTAATGGTCATACGGATAGCCATGTGCTGATACGAAACGCCCAAATGCCGGAATGGAACTCCGAAGATCCCGCCGAGTGGCTCAGGAAGATGGACGTCAATCGACATGACTTTCCTTACGCCGAAGGCTTGATTGCGGACAGTTTTCATGAATGGTATAAGCGAGGCTCCGCGATGTCTTTTGCGGAATCGTGGAGATGGTGCGTGTTTGATTATGCGGGCAAATGGCTGGCGGGCAGCGGCGGAGTCATTGAGCCGGACAACCCTTTGTGGGAGCAGGTGGCGGCCGTCAGTCTGAGATCGGCAAGGGAGTGTACGCTTCAGATTGAAGAGAATGGAGTGGAAACAGCTTTTTTTGTGACGCCTGTGAGTACGCGGTCCAAGGGGGAGATATTTGCCCTGTTCGGCTGCGCGATGCCCGCGGAGCATTTTGCCAAGGGCGGACGTAATGCCGCCGAAGGGATGGCCCGGCATTATGCCACATGCTTTTATAGGCAATTTGAACATATGTTTGTAGCCGATCTAGCAAGCGTACATATTCATGCGAAACGAGAAAGCAGCCGCCGCTCGCTGCTGTTCCAGATTGTGCAGCGGATGCATGACAACATCGATGTCGATGCCGTGCTGACGGAAGTGCTTGCCAGCATTTCCACAATGTATCCAGACGTCCGGCTGACGCTCTACATGTCACAGGATCATCGGAGCGCGCATCCGCAGGTCAAGCCGCTTCCGCTAGACCTGGACGAGGAGGATGTCCGGATTAAGGCATTCAAAGACGGCAGCACGACCATGCGGTCATATAGCGAGGCTGACAAGCTTGTGGAGATTGGCCTGCCGCTCGGCGGTAAGCAGGGCGTATACGGCGTATTTCATCTCGTCATGCGCAATCCGGCCCATCCGGAGGTAGACATGCCTTTTCTGTCCATGGTGGCGAGCACGGCGGGAACCGCTTTTGAGAACGCCAAGCTGTACGAGCGGTCCAACCAGATCATCCGTGAACTGCGGATGACCAATGAGCTGACCCGGCGTCTGAATCAGAGCCTGCGGCTGAGCGAGACGTTCGAGGCGGCTTTTGAAGAATTGATAAAAATGTTCGAGACCGATTACTGCTGCATCCTGCATTATAACGAGGAGAGGGGCGGACTAGAGGCGGTCTCCTGCAATTATCCCGGCCTGATCAATGAAATCATTGAAACCGACAGAGGAATTGGCGGCAAGGTGTACGCCTCCGGCGAAACGGTCATCATTTCCGAATATGCGGAACAGTCTGGGGCGAAGTCCAAACTGATGGATTTTACAGAGTCGCAGTCGCTTATCGCCACTCCGCTAAGTGTGGGCGGTGAAGTGCGGGGAGCGATTATGCTGGCCCACAGGGAACCGCACTATTTCTCCTATGATAATTTCAGGCTGCTTCAAGCAATGGCCGGGCATATCGGTCTCGCCGTGGGCAATGCGCTCCTGCACGCCGAGGTGCACCGGCTTGCGAACAGGGATTCTTTGACCGGGCTGTATGCAAGGCATTATCTCGACCAGTCCATCAAAGAGAAGCAGAGCGGCGATTTCTGCGGCACCCTTGTCGTTGTCGATATCGATCATTTCAAATCGGTAAACGATACATACGGCCATCAGAAAGGCGACCTTATTCTCAAGCAGGTGAGCGACATCTTGCGTTTGTCCATCCGCCAGGGAGATTTGGCTGCAAGGTGGGGCGGCGAAGAGCTGGCGGTCTATCTGCCTCAGCTCGGCGCCGAGCAGGCCTATTCTGTGGCGGAACGGATACGGGAGCGGGTTCAGCAAGAGACGGAACCGCCCGTTACCGTCTCCTGCGGAATTGCGGAGTGGAACTGGACGGATGAGGACAAGGCGAGCGTGGACTCTCTTTTTTACAGGGCGGACATGGCCTTGTACGAGGCAAAGAACAAAGGCCGCAACAAAATTATGATAGACCGCAATACGGTGGAGTTTCGAATCCGGAATTGAACGGAAGAGCGCCCTTGAAGACGGAAATCCCCGTTCTTCAAGGGCTTTTTGCATAAGCCCTATGAACAGGGAAACGATATAGTTACCAACTGTGAAAAGAGGGTAAGGGGACTATGATGACTCTGCTTGCAAAAAAGGCGGTTCCGGTACTGCTGGCACTTTGCTGCGGTCTGACCGGCGGCTGCGGCGTGATGGACGGGAAACCGGCATCGGAGATGCTGGACCTGGCACTGGCCGGGTTGACGGGAACCGACGGTGTGAGATTCGAGGGACAAGCGGCGCTTCTGGTGGATGGCAGGCAGATGCCCGAGGGGGCAGTGTATTACGGCGGAGAGATGAACAATCATAACTCGCTGCGTCTGTACACCCTTCTGCCGGACTCGGCGGAATCTTCGGAAACGCCGGGTGTGCTGACGGAGCGGTCTACAAGGACGGATCTCTACACTCGGCTGGAGAAAAGAAACGGAGGATGGAAGGTGCTTCCCGTGAGCGAAGACCAGACCGGCAACCCCCTCCCGGGTTTGAATCCCATCCGTCAGCTCGAAGAGCTGGAGAGTATGAGCAAGAAGGTGACGAATGAAGCGGGGGCGGGAAGAGGAATGCGGCTGCTCAGAATAGAGCTGGCCCCGCAGCAGGCGCAGGCCCAACTGACCGCCGAGCTGGGGGCGGAAATGAAGGCGATCCGAACGGCTTCTTCCCGTGCAAAAGGCGTGGGCGCCATGGCTGAAGCGGACGCTTCCGCACTGGAAACGCTCTGGTTGAAAGAGAACGGAGAGCTTCAGCGCAGGCTCCGGAATGCCAAGGTGGATACCGTATACCATGTCAAGGTGGATGCACGGCGTAATTTGCCCAAAAGCATGTCCAGGCAGCGGACAATCACCTACCTTTCTTCCGGGGGACAGACGCGCCGGGAAACGTATGTGTCGCGGGTTGATTTCTATGGATACCGGTAAATTTGAGACCGCCGGGCGATCCACTTGCGCTTCCATTTGGTCGTGCTACAATAAGGAAGCATGTTGATTTTTAGAAAGATATAGAAACAATAAGCTCGGCGAAGGAAGGAAGAATGAAGATGAAAGATCCCCGAATTCAGAAATTGGCCGAAAATTTGGTCGGCTACTCCGTAAACGTACAACCGGGAGAGAATGTGCTGGTCGAAATGATCGGCAGCGAACGCGATTTGGTAAAAGCTATTGTAGAAGAAATCGGCAAGGCCGGAGGCCATGCGTTTGTGCAGCTGACCGACCGTACCGTGCTGCGCAGCATGCTTATGACAGCGACTGAGGAAAGCCTGCGTACATGGGCTGAAATCGATTTGAACCGTATGAAGCAAATGCAGGGCTATATCGGCATCCGCGCCGGCGAGAATGTGAACGATTTGTCAGACGTTCCGGAAGAGAAAATGCGTCTCTACAATTCGCTGTATTCCCATCCTGTACATAGTGAGCAGAGGGTAAAGCATACGAAATGGGTGGTTCTCAGGTATCCGAACGCCAGTATGGCACAGCTTGCCAACACGTCTACGGAAGCGTTTGAGGATTTTTACTTCAACGTCTGCAATCTGGATTACGCCAATATGGATAAAGCCCAGGACCCGCTCGCAGAACTTATGAGAAAGACGGACAAGGTGCGGATTACAGGGCCGGGAACGGATATTTCCTTCTCCATCAAAGGCATCGGAGCCCAGAAATGCTCGGGTCAAAGAAACATTCCGGACGGCGAAGTATACAGCGCGCCGGTGCGCGATTCGGTTAACGGTACGATTAGCTATAACGCGGCTACGTTGTACAACGGGATCACGTTTGAGAATATCAAATTCACTTTCGAGAATGGCAAAATTGTCGAAGCGGCCAGCAACGATACCGCCCGCCTTAACGAGATTCTGGATTCGGACGAAGGAGCGCGCCATATCGGAGAATTCGCCATCGGCTTCAATCCGTACATTCTGCATCCGATGAAAGATATTTTGTTTGATGAAAAAATCGCCGGCAGCCTTCATTTTACACCGGGTCAGGCGTATGAGGTGACCGACAACGGCAACCGTTCCTCCATTCATTGGGACCTTGTGCTGATCCAGCGGCCGGAATACGGCGGCGGGGAAATTTATTTCGACGACAGACTCATCCGTAAAGACGGTCTGTTTGTTATTCCGGAACTTGAAGCTCTCAACCCGGAGCATTTGAAATAGAAGGATAAATATTAGATAAATCCTTGCGCCAGTAAGCGGATTCAATGTATCATGGAAATGATTATACAGCATATAAATTTCTAAAATCAGTTTCGGAGGGATCCCACATGTCCACAAACGGTAACAATGCAGCAATCGTGGAAATTGCACAAACGGCGAGCAAATTTGCTTCATCGATCGTTCTTCAGGCTGACAACAAGTACATTGACGTAAAAAGCATTCTCGGTTTGTTCACGACTCTGGTAGCGAGCCAGAATTATGAACTGCATGTGCACGGAGCGGATGCCGAAGAAGCGAAGAAGGCAATGACTGATGTTTTTGCCAAGCACGGCTTGAAATTTACAGTTGTAGAAGAGTAATACCCGTTTTTTAGAAGCCCTGCCGAGACCGGCAGGGTTTTTTAATGCGGCTGGAAAAGTGCATTCTTGTATTGGCAAACGATTTCGACTAATATTAAATAAAATAGTGCTGGAGCTGTAAATTGGGACATGGGGGGGAAGATGCATGACTTCGTCGGAATTGCAGGAACAACTGAACATCAAGGCCGTAGCTCTTTTGCAAGATGATGCCGATAAAATTCAGAAGCTCATCGAAGTGCAGATGGAGAATCTGGCAACTCGCTACTGCCCTCTCTATGAGGAAGTACTGGATACTCAAATGTACGGTTTCTCCAGAGAGGTCGACTTCGCGGTCAGAGCGGGACTGCTGTCGGAGCTTACGGGCAAAGAAATTGTAAGCAAACTTGAACGGGAACTGGCGGTACTGTATGAAATGCTGAATGAGAAGGCGAAACAATAGACAGGTCTTCTTCCGACATTGAACCGGACAAACCCGTTATAAAAAATCGCGCATGTGATCATGCGCGATTTTTGTCGTTTCTATATTATACGAGGAAAAAGGAAACGCCGAGGATAATATATACGGCTAACAGAAGCAGACCTTCGTACCAGTTGGTCGCGCCGTCCTGCGTAATCGACTTGGCGATAAAGACGGCGACGCCGATCGCAACCAGCTCTATGGTGGTAAATACGATATCCATCGTATTCCCGGTGAAGTAGCTGGCGAAAATAAGCACCGGCGCCACGAACAAAGCGATCTGCAGGCTGCTGCCGACCGCGATTTCCACAGCTGCGCCGATTTTGTTCTTCATGGCAAGCAGGATGGCGGCGCTGTGCTCAGCGGCGTTGCCTATAATCGCAACCAGGAACGCGCCGACGAACAGTTCGCTCAGTCCAAAACGTTCGGTCAGGCTCTCCAGCGTGCCGACCAGCCATTCACTGACAAAAGCGACCATGACGGTGGCAAGAATCAGGTACAGGATCGATTTGCCCTTGGACCATGATGGAGCATGCTCATTCGGAAGCTCTTCCTCTTTGTCCTCGGTAACGTCATCCAAATATTTTTTATGCGTGATCATGGAGAAGCCGAGCCAGGCCAAATAGGAGATGATCAGGACCCCGGCTACGACCAGGCTGAGCGTATCGGTTTCCAGTTCGGTAATTGAATGGGTATTCAGGAACACGGCCGGAACGAACAGGGCGATGACACCCACAATCATCAGTGAGCCATTCAGGCCCGCCAGCGTAACATTGAAATTTTGCACTTTGTATTTCAAGCCGCCCGCGAAGATGCTGAGTCCGAGCACAAGCAGCAGGTTGCCGATAATGGAGCCGGTCAAGCTCGCTTTTACCATGTCATACAATCCTTCTCTAACGAGGAAAAAAGCGATAATAAGCTCGGCAGCGTTGCCGAATGTAGCGTTGAGGAAGCCTCCCAGCCGTTGACCGGCGTAATGGGCTACGCTCTCCGTAGCTCTGCCGAGGAATCCGGCGACAAATACGACAGCGATGGCGGACAGCACGAATTGAAGAGTGTGGTCCCAGTTAGCGTAGTGTCCGATGGCGCTAAGTACGAAGGTGATGGCTAGTAGCGACGGCGAAATCCATTTTTTCAAAGTAAAACACACCCCAATCAAATTTTATGTATGTAACTCAATATACCCAAATTGTTCCTGTATGTAAACGAACGCAAAGAAGCCATTTGCATTTTAGCCTGTTTAGGAATTACAATAATTGATAATGAAGTGTAAGGGGGAAAGGGCATGGCGGAACAACTTCAACTGGAAATGGGAAATATACGAATCTCTAATGACGTAGTCTCAAAAATTGCCGGAATGGCTGCCTTGGAGACTCCGGGAATCGCAGCCATGTCAGGAGGTTTGTCGGAAGGTTGGGCCAAGCGTCTCAGCGGAAAAAACGTGCAAAAAGGCGTTACCGTGGAAGTGGGACAGCTGGAGGCGGCGGTCGATCTGCGGATTATCGTCCTGTACGAAACACCGATTCATGAAGTGTGCCGCATGCTGCAGCAGAACGTGCGCGAAGCGGTGGAAAGCATGACGGGTCTGCGAGTCGTCGAAGTGAATGTCAAGGTGGAAGGCGTTGCTTTCAAGAACGATGAAATTTCGTAAAGCGGATAATGCAAGCGCGCGGATTTACCGATCAAGCGGCATTGAAAAAGGGTGTCACTTCCTTACCGTCAGGTAGGAAGGAGACACCCTTTTGTTATAAAACGAGGCCGAGTCGGTTAACGGGAAACCGCGCGGGTAATTTTGACCGATTTTGTATGCTCTTCCTTCAAAGGACGGGCGGTTTCCCGCGAAATGTTAAGGATAATGCCCATCGACAGCATTGTAACGAGCAGCGAAGAACCGCCGTAGCTGATGAAAGGAAGCGTAACTCCGGTCAGCGGAATCGTCTTCGTGACACCGCCTATATTGACGAAGGCCTGAATCGCGATGAGGCCCATTACACCGATACCGACCAGGGTTCCGAACGGGTCCTTGCACCTGAGCGCCACGAGAATGCCTCTCCAGATAAAATAGAGATAGATCAGCAGGAACAGGAGCGTTCCGGTAAATCCAAGCTCTTCGCCGATCACGGCGAAAATAAAGTCCGTATACGGGTAGGGCAGGTAATGCAGCTTTTGCACGCCTTTTCCGATTCCGGCACCCCCGACGCCGCCTTCTCCGAGCGCGGTCAGGGATTGAAGGATATTATATCCGGCACCTTCCGCATCCTGAAAAGGATCAAGGAACGCATCAATACGGCCTTTGCGGTAATCATGGCTGGCGGCCGCCTGATCCGTGCTCGGGGAAAGGGAGTCAACCGCCATTTTCGCGCCGAGCACCAGGCCCGCTCCGAGAACAACCAGCATGACCGACACTAAAATATGCTTTAGACTCGCCCCGCCGGCGAAAATGACCAGGCCGCTTGTGGCAACGAGAATGAGGCAGGAGCCCAAATCCGGCTGCATCATAATCAGGCCTGCGACGATGCCGACAATAACCGTGACCGGAATATATCCGCTTCTCAGATCGCGCAGGCGTTCGCCCTTTTTAGTTATTAAAGCGGCCAGGTACAGGATAATTGAAATTTTGGCAAGCTCCGTCGGCTGGATGCCGAGTCCGGCGATGTTAAGCCAGCTCCGCGCTCCATTGACCCGTTCGGTGGAAGCAACGAACAGCAGCAGGACAATCGTCAGAATGAACAGCGGCGCATACCACTTTTTAAACTTGCTGTAATGGATATTCATGGTCGTAAACATCGCGATGGTGCCGAGAAAGACCCAAACAAGCTGTCTTTTTAGAAAATAAAGCGGATCATTCTTGAAAAAAAGACTGGAGCTGGAACTGAAAACCATAATAAGGCCGAATCCGACGAGCAGCAGCGTCAAGATCAACAGTTGAAAATCGGGTGTTCCTTTGGCGGGCGGGCTTTCGTTGTTTTTTTTCATCATCTGTCTGCGCTCATGCTTCAAGGAGGCGTTTCAATTCCAGAATCCGCTCTCCGGCTGTATTTAGAACGGTTTGAGGGACCGGAGACTCGTATTCCAGACCGTGGGGAAAGGTCGCTTTGCCCAGGTAAACGGCTTCAATCGCCAGCACGGCGTCCGGTTTTTCCAGCTTGCCCTCAATGGCGCGCGTGTTAACCCGCAGAAAGTAGTCCCCGCCGCCCGCAGAGTCTTCGATTTTGCAGTCATATGTAGCTCGGTAGTATTCCCACTGCCAGCGGATGAACCCTGCCTTTTCGGCGCTCTCATCCAGATAAAGAAGATCGCTTTGCAGCCCTACAAGACCTGTGTTCTCAAAAATCATGGCGTGCCAACCCCCTTATGATGTAAATCCAAAAAGTTATCCCACTCTGGCAAGTGCCTTATTCTACCTCATGATATTATGTTTGACGGGGCTATGCAAGACTGAAGGCGGGACGGAATACCCCGTAATTGCCATTTCTGCTACAATAAAAGCAGACTGCCGCTGCAAGGTGAGGCAAGCTGGAAGCAGCAGAGTCTCTTAGGGGAGCGGCTCACGGGAAGGGAATGGATAATATGGAGCAAAAACCGATCGAAATGCTGCAACCGGATATGGTGAAGTGGCGCCGACATCTGCATCGGAATCCGGAACTGTCGTACCAGGAGCGGAAAACATCGGCTTTTGTGGCTGAGAAACTGGAAAGCTTCGGCGTTGAAGTGAAGAAAAGTTCGTCAGGATATGGCGTTACGGGAATATTAAAAGGAGGACACCCGGGCAAGACCGTCGTTCTTCGGGCGGACATGGACGCTCTGCCGATCCAGGATGAGAAGGCGTGCGAGTATGCTTCGGAGATAGCCGGCGCGATGCACGCCTGCGGGCATGACGGGCATACGTCCATCCTGCTGGCGGCGGCAAGCTATTACAGCAGCCGTAAGGATGAGCTGCGTGGAGAGCTGCGCTTTCTGTTTCAGCCCGCGGAAGAGGTCTGCCCCGGCGGAGCCCTCGGCATGATCGCCGAGGGGGTGCTGGACGGGGCCGATGCCGTGTACGGGCTTCACTTGTGGACGCCGCTGCCTGTAGGAACGGTAGCGAGCGCGCCGGGTCCGCTGATGGCATCGGCGGATGAATTCTTTATCGACATTATCGGCAAGGGAGGCCATGCCGGCATGCCTCATCGGACAGTAGACAGCATAGCGGCTGGAGCGGCGCTCGTGACACAGCTGCATAGCATCGTCAGCCGTTCGGTGGACCCGCTGCGGCCAGCCGTTCTGAACGTGGGCACCTTTCAAGGAGGGTATGCCCAGAATGTCGTCGCGGAGCAGTGCCGGCTGACCGGGACGGTGCGGGCCTTCGACGATGAGACGCGGCAGCTGCTCAAGCGCCGGGTCGAAGAGATGGTGGCATCGGTCTCCGCGGCCTACGGTGCGGAAGCGAAGCTGGATTATTTGATGGGATATCCTCCGCTGGTTAACCATGAAGAGGAGACGGCGCGCTTTTTCCGCGAAGCGCCGGAGGCGCTGGGTAGCTCGGTGCGCGTCACTGTTATGGAAAAGCTGATGCCTGCCGAGGATTTCTCTTATTACGTCCGCGAGGTGCCGGGCTGCTTCATGTTCGTTGGGGCGGGCAACCCGGAGAAGAATGCGATATATCCGCATCACCACTCCAAATTCGATTTCGATGAGGACGCGATGCTGCATGGAGTCAAGCTGCTGATCGCGATGGCCGATTCCTGTCTGAACGAAATTTAGGCCGAATAATTTTGCGGTGAACGGAGAACCTATTTACGTAATACGGATGCTGCCTGCGCGCTTTCTAGCGCTGCCCGGGTTCCGGCCGCATAGCGGGCCATCCGTCAAGCGAAAAGGAGGGTTCTTCATTGAAGAAAACAGTACAGGAAGTTATGACCACCCAGCCGGTTACCGTGACCCTGCAGGACAATATTTATGAAGCGGCCGTCAAAATGAGAGATAACGATACCGGATTTATCCCGGTTGTTGATTTCTCCGATGGGCACACGCTTATCGGCGTCGTTACCGACCGCGACCTGGTCATCCGGGGTTACGCCGAGAAGCATTCGGGTTCCACCTCGGTGGAAAAGGTAATGACGACAGGCATCCGCTGCGCTTCGCAATCCACAACGGTAGATGAAGCCGCCGAACTGATGGCTTCGCAGCAAATTCGACGCCTGCCGGTTACGGACGGCAAGAAGCTGATCGGAGTCGTATCCATCGGCGATTTGGCGGTGCGCAATATTTTTGCGGACAATGCCGGAGAAGCGCTCAGCGACATTTCCGAGCAGCATCCCCTGCACTAGAACAGCTCTTATTCATAAGCTCATTCCCGGTTGCCGGGGTGGGCTTTTTCCACATGCGGCACAAAATAGGCTAGGCGGTGCGTACATACGGAATGTGGAGGAAAGAATGAATATATGAGGGGGAATGAAGGTGATTGACAAGGGACCTTGTGTTGTGCGCAGAGACCGGACGGTGCTGCTGGATTGCGGGCACCCTGAATTCGAAGCCGTCCGCGACAGGCTGCCGGCGTTCGCGGATCTGGTCAAAAGTCCGCCGCTCTATCACACGTACCGGATAACGCCGCTGTCGCTGTGGAACGCGGCCGCTCTGGGAGCGTCGCCGGAAGAAATCATTGGGAGCCTGAAGCAATGGTCGAGGCGCGTACTGCCCTCCGGGCTTGCTGAAGAAATCAAACTGCTGATGTCCAGATACGGAAGGCTTACATTGCATGCAATGGACGATTCTGAGCGGCTGCTTCTTCGCGGCGACAGCGAAGAACTTCTGAATGAGCCGGAGATGGGTCAGGTCGCCGCGGCCTGCGGCTTCCGCAGAACAGGGCCGCTGGAAATGGCCGGAAGCGCATCCTGCCGGGGGATGCTGAAGCAGGAGCTCGCCCGAACCGGATATCCGGTGCTGGACCGCGCTGGCTATCATGAAGGCGAAGCGCTGGATATTCGCTGGAAGGAAGGAGACTGTACCTTTGAGCTCAGGGATTACCAGCGGGAAGCAGCCCGGAGGTTCGACATTTCAGGCGGCAGCGGAATTGTGGTTTTGCCCTGCGGCGCGGGAAAGACCATCGTCGGCCTGGCCGTACTTGAAGCTTTAAAGTGCGAGACGCTCATTCTTACCTCCAATGCGACCTCCGTCCGCCAGTGGACAGAGGAATTGAAGAAGCGGACAAATCTGGCTCCGGAATGGGTAGGGGAGTACACGGGGGAACGGCGGCAGGTGCGGCCGGTTACGGTCGCAACCTATCAGATTCTGACGCACCGCGCCTCCAAAGGGGGCGGCTTCTCGCATATGGGGCTGTTCAACGAACGGAATTGGGGGCTGATCGTATATGATGAAGTTCATTTGCTTCCCGCTCCCGTCTTCCGGGCAACCGCAGAGATTCAGGCCACACGTCGTCTTGGGCTTACCGCCACTCTCGTTAGGGAAGATGGAAGAGAGGGCGACGTGTTTTCTCTGATCGGCCCCAAAGCCTATGATTACCCCTGGAAGACTCTGGAGCATCAGGGCTGGATTGCCTCGGTACAGTGTCTGGAGGTTCCGGTGCCGATGGAACCGGAACTGAAGAAACGCTATTTGTACGCGGCATCTAAAGAGAAATTCCGTCTGGCTTCGGCCAATCCGGCCAAAGCCGAAATGGTGGCTAAGATCATAGAGGCCCACAGGGGGTCGTCCATTCTGGTTATCGGCCAATACCTTGATCAATTGGGAGAGCTTGCGGCAATCATCGGCGCTCCGGTGATTACCGGGAAGACGCCGCAGCAGGAGCGGATTAAGCTGTACAACCAATTTAACGAGGGTGTATTGCCGGTGCTGATCGTATCCAAGGTCGCCAACTTTGCCGTCAATCTGCCGGATGCTTCAGTTGCCATCGAGGTGTCCGGCGCATTTGGCTCCCGGCAGGAGGAAGCACAGCGGCTGGGCAGAGTGCTTCGCCCGAAGCGGGGGGACAACCGGGCCTTCTTTTATACGCTGGTGACGGAGGACAGCAGAGAGCAGGAGTTCGCACTGCGGCGGCGGCTGTTTCTGACGGAGCAGGGCTATGAATATATCGTGGTTCATGAACCGGTCGTAGAAATAGGTGAATCGTTCATGCTGCCGGGATGCGGAAACCCGCTTGAAGAGGAGGCTTCTGGATCATAATGTCAACTTGGAAAGACGGGTTGCCGGGCGGGGACATTGACGAATTGTGCAGGCTGTCCTCGCAGGCATCCGGTGTGCTTAAACGAATTTGTTCGGCTCATGCGGACCGTCCGTTTCAGGAAGGCAGGGAAGAGACGCTTCGTCCTCCAGAAATGACCCGGGTGGAGTTCAGACTGGCTTTCTCGGAACTCCGGAGAGGCGGATGGGTCGGTGCGATGCGGAAAATCGGCGGGAATCTGCTGTTCTATATTCCCGCCGAAAGACTGGACATGCTGCAACGCTGTTTCTTCCCGGTATCTCCCTCTAACTTGGAGCCTGAGGGGATTCGGCTCTCCGTGGAGACGGGGCCGGGTTTATCGGGAGAATTGTTCCGCGCCCTGCTGTTCGTGGCCGAAGAAGGTCTGCCGCTTACTTCCAAAGGAGCAGTCCACAAGAAATATGTAAGCCGCCTTGCCGCAACAATGCAGCTAAATGACGTGCATTTGCAAGGGTTGGATCTGCGCTCGCCGTATCCGGACGACTATCCACTGACGGCGGTACTCGCCATCGATTTGCTGCTTCATATGGGGCTTCTTGTACGGCGAAATCAAGTGTTCATGCCCGAGGCCCAGGCCGTGCAGAATTGGCTGAACCTTAATGAACGCGAAATGTCTGTTCTGCTTCATGGCGCAGCTTCCCGGCGCTACGGCAGCCAGACGGCAGCCGAACGGCAGTTCCGCTGCCTAATCTTACGGCCGGAATATTTTCCTGGCTGCTGGTATTCGCTGGCGGATACAATCGACTGGATGGAGGCGCAAGGTTTGGCTGAGCCCGGAGAGAGGCCTGGGTTAGAAGGGGCTGCTGCGGCTTGGCTCCGCTGTCTCGCAGGCTTTGGCTGGGTAGAGGTCGGCAGCGCTCCAGGCCACAGCCTCTGCTTCCGCTGGACTTCAGCGAAGCCGCTGCTGCCGGAGCCGTCTGAAACTGTAGAACCAGTTGGGACGAGAATTATTACTCAGCCGGACCTGGAAGTACTGGTCCCTGAAGAGACGCCCTTCAGCCTTCGCTGGAGCCTGGCCTGCTTTGCGGAGCTGATTCAGATCGATTGTATGTGGAGCTTCAGATTGACCAGGGAGCGGCTGGAGTGGGCATCCGCAAGAGGTATCTCACCGGAAGAGGTCATTGAATGGCTGGAGCAATACGCCGAAGCCGGTCTGCCCGGCCAGGTCCGGGCCGTTCTTGGACAATGGGGCCGGGATATCGGCCGGACGGTCCTGGCCGAGACCTTGGTGCTTTCCTGCAGGAGCGAACAGGATGCCGACGCCATCGCCGGACATCCCAGATTGCTGGACAGCCTGGAGCGGCTCGGCCCTCTGCACTTTGGCGTAAGCCGCGACCGGGCGGACTGGGTGCGCAGGGAACTGGCTTCAGCCGGAATGCTGCCTCTCGAAGGCCGGCCCGGCCATAACGGCGAAGGCCCGCAGGAAGCAAGCTTGTTCCGGCTTTATATACCCGGATCAGAAGATAACGGCAGCGGTTTTACGCTGACAACCGATTCTGCCGCCGGCCTCTGGTACGCTGAGGACCACGGAGCCGCCATGCAGGCGGAAATGCCGTCCGCACCGGAGTCGGCCGAGGAATTGTGGCCGGATGCGGCGGAAGTTCCTTCCGTCTGGATCAAAGAGGGGCGCCGGTATCACGCTTCCACAGCCCGTCTGCTTATGGAGCAAGCGCTGAAATGGGGGACGAAGGTGAGACTGTCCAGAGAAGGAAGAACATGCGAGTTTATCCCCGACCGTATTTTACCGGGGGTCTGGAGAGTATCCGGGCATTTGATTGACTGTTCCGGCGACGCTCCGCAGGAACGGGAGCTTTCCGACGGGGATTGGGACACGATTCAACTCATTGTCCCCGTTTTTCGCGGTTTTTCCTCTTCTTCTACGGACAGCGGTTGTGGTATGATAGGATAGTCCACCTGAAAAAAGTGGAACATTTTATACGGAAGTCGAGATGAAATTCATGAGCGTAGCGGAATACAATACGGTCGATATGGCCGAAGTGCTGACAAACGCCTATGAATTGGGCGATATGATTAATCAATCCGCCGAAGTGACGGATTATTTATACTGGAAGGATCGGATTGCGGCCAATCCCGAGATCCAGAGCATGATCACAAAGCTTGAGAGCAAGAAAGAACTGTTCGAGGAAACTCAGCGGTTCGGCCATTTTCATCCGAACTATCATTCGGCCAAGGATGAGGTAGCCAAGGTGGAAGCCGAAATGGAGAAATTCGAGGAGGTTGCCAGATTCAAGCTGGCGGAGAAGGCCCTGGATGATATGCTCCATTCCATGTCGGAGATGATCGCGTATTCGGTTTCGGACAGCATCAAGGTTCCAGGCAACGATCCTTTGCCCAAAGGCGGCTGCGGCAGCGGAGGCAAATGCTCCTGCGGCTAATCCGCCGAAGGAAGCCCAAGACAGAAAGGCGGAGAAGCGCATGTTTGCGGAACGCACAGGTTATATCATTTGGGTCAGCGATGTAAAAGCAGCGCGCAATTTGGAAAAGTACGGCACGCTGCATTACATTTCGCGTAAAATGCACTATGCGGTTATGTACGTGAATTCGGACCGTGCGGAAGAAGTCATGAAGAACGTGCGCAGGCTGTCTTATGTTCGCAAGATCGAACGTTCATACCGGAATGAACTGAAAACGGAATACTCCAGCAACGTACCGGACAAGACCCGGTATTACGGGCTGTAATTTAAAACGGAAGAAGTCCTCCCTCGGACTTCTTCCGTTTTTTATTAGTACGCCCAGCATGGGCGTCATCTCTAGGGTGAAAGTCCCGAACGGGGGCTGGCGAGCGCCTACCGTTAGCCAAGGGCAAGGGTGTCCACCGTGAGGTGGAATCTGAAGGAAGCCGGAGGCAAA
>NZ_RQPI01000003.1 GCF_003854965.1 Paenibacillus rhizophilus | reverse complement strand
GTCTGGGCCGTGTCTCAGTCCCAGTGTGGCCGTTCACCCTCTCAGGTCGGCTACGCATCGTCGCCTTGGTGAGCCGTTACCCCACCAACTAGCTAATGCGCCGCAGGCCCATCCCCTGGTAGCAGATTGCTCCGCCTTTCCGCCTTCCGGTATGCACCAGAAGGTCTTATCCGGTATTAGCTACCGTTTCCGGTAGTTATCCCAGTCCAAGGGGCAGGTTGCCTACGTGTTACTCACCCGTCCGCCGCTAAGTCATCTTGAGAGCAAGCTCTCATGATGACTCCGCTCGACTTGCATGTATTAGGCACGCCGCCAGCGTTCGTCCTGAGCCAGGATCAAACTCTCCAATAAAGTATTGAAAGAGCGATTCGCTCATTTTGAAACATCTGACGAGAATTTGCATTCTCTTCATTTTGGAACTCGCCAGAAGCGAATTCCCACTCACTCGTTGTTCAGTTTTCAAAGATCAAACTTTATCACTTTAAATCTTCAGTGCGGATGAGCATTTCTCAACCGGATCTTTATCATATCACTTTTTTCGACCGATTGCAACAACTTTCTTTCAATAGCGTCAGCGTCTTTATATTAAGACTCTCTTTTTCCCTATTAAAAAATTGTTGTTAAACAGCTGCATCAGCGACTGGATTTATAATATAACATGTCCCGGCAAGATTAACAACCCGTAAAATTTACCAATTTGGAGCTGGTATCATTTCCTTACTCTCAATTCGCCCTAAAGTCCCGTAAAGGAAACGCACACGAAAAGCGTGCAGACTGTACCCGAAGATACGGATCTGCACGCGCAAATTCTATGATACTATCTCCTTAATCGGAAATCCAGGGATTCCGGCGTTTTTTCGTCGTCCCTCTGCTTTTACCTGTACTCTGCTGTTTAGTGGTGCCACTCTGTTTGACCTCTTTGCCGCGCCGGCTTGATGTTTTGACTTTGGCCGTGGAAGTCGCGGAAGCAGCTTTGGCCTCTCCTTGGGTGGCATTCTGGACTGCGGACAGATTAGCGGTATTCCGCTCCTCCTGCAACGACGATTCTCCTGCGCCGGCATCCACCTGCGTCTCACCCGGGATTCGGTTCAAATAGGCCCAATCCTCTTTGCCCGGATATTCCGGAACCGGCGGGATGCCCGACATTACGGGAGAGCCATAAGTTCCAGCCGGGTATGACGGCGCCATGTAAGGTTCAGGAAACACCATACCACAAGGAAAGCTTTGGGCTTCGCTCGTATAAACAGGCATAGCGCCATATACCGGTGCCTCATAGCCACTCTGATACGGCTGCATTCCTGAAGGACCTCCGCATCCGCAGGAAGGCCAAGGGAGCATTGTCGGCTGACCCCCGTACTGAGGTGAGGTATAGGCCGGATGTTCGGGATAGGGATTGAAATCGGCGGCGGGCATCTCTGTGGCATAGCCCGGCATGACTCCCGGATAGCACGGCGCCGCCATATTGGCGACAGGATAAACCGGGCCCGGATAGCTATAAGGAGCCTGCATTTCAGGCATATACGCAGCGGGCTGAACTTCACATGGCGCATAAGACATTGGCTGTACGGCCTCATACATCGGGTACGTCGGCGGGCAGTCGTTATAGTATGGATTTTCCGTTATCCCCGGGTAACCATAAGATTTTTCGCAGGGAGTTATAGGTTCGCAGGTGCAATAATCTTTAGGAGGCTCGGGCATCGGCGGGCAAGAGACAGCTTCTTGAGCAGGAACTGAAATCTGCACGAACAGGCTTTGCGATTCGGTATGAATCGTCTCGCTTACCGGTGTCACAGGCGCCGGGGGCATCTCAATAGGTACCGGGGCAACCGGAGCCGGAGCAACTGGAGCGACCGGGGCTATGGGAGCTGTCTGTTTCTCTTTTTCAATGGGACCGGTATAGGCTTTTCCGCCGGGGGTGGTTTTGTCAGAAATGACCGACGTTTCATGTTGCATTTGCTGCTGTGCCATCGGAGCTGCCCCTTTTTTCGGAATGTTGACGATATCTCCTATTTTAAGCATATCGGGATTCTTGAGCTGGGGATTGGCCTGGATGATATCCTTGAGTTGAATCCCCCATGCCTTTGACAGTTTCCACAAGGTGTCTCCCTGCATGACCGTGTGTTTGTGGAACAGCTCGCCGCCGTCCGGTACGGGAACGGGAACTGAAGGGATTTTCACCTTGTCTCCGATAGCAAGAACTTCGGGATTTGCAATTTGCGGATTGGCTTCAATCACTTTATCCAGCGGCACCCCATACTTTTTCGATAATTCATAGAGCGTATCGCCTTGCTTGACAATGTGTATTTTCACGCAAATATAACCTCCTAACGTTTTGTGGAGCAATGCTTTTTCGAAATATAAGAATGCATAAGCGTCGAGCTTACTCAAGGTCTTATATTTCTGCGAGAAACGGTGCCGCCTCTTAAGAGGACGGAAATCCGTTTCTTCTGACGCAGTGATTTGCGGTAGAGCCGCCTCCATCGTTACTACATCTTATGCAGCCCATGGGCGATTGACATCCCAGAAGCAAAAAAAATCCTTTCATGCGGCATGAGTGCATGCGCATCAAAGGATTGGTCGTTTGATATTCAAAAACTTAGGACTGCCACACCTTATAGCCATCTTTGTCCACAATGCTCCGGAATTCCTCAAGCAGCTTCAGCGTGATCGGACCGGCATGGCCTTCGCCAATAATCCGTCCGTCGATCTCGCGGGCCGCGATAACCTCTGCCGCTGTACCGGTGAAGAACACCTCATCCGCAATATAAATATCATGCATCGTGAAAGGCTCTTCCTTCAGCTTGATGCCGAGCTTCTCGCACAACTCGATAATGGCAAGACGCGTAATGCCTTCGAGAGCGCCAAGGTAGCAAGGCGGCGTGTAGACAACGCCTTTTTTGATGATGAAAATATTGTCGCCGGAGCCTTCGGTTACATACCCCTGTGCGTTCAGCATGATCGCCTCATCGGCTTCCGCGAGGTTGGACTGGATTTTGACCAGAATGTTGTTCAGATAGTTAAGCGATTTGATCTTCGGATTTAGCGCATCCGGAATATTGCGGCGCTGGGAAACGGAAACGGCGCGAAGACCGTTCAGATAAGCCTCCTCCGGGTAAATGGCCAGTTGCTCCACGATGATAATTACGCTGGCTTTGGGGCAGCGGCGGGGATCCAGTCCGAGGTTGCCCGCACCGCGGGAAACGATAAGACGGATGTAGCCGTTGCGCATATCATTGCGGCGGATCGTCTCCGCCATCGCTTCCAGCATTTCATCATAAGTCAGCGGGATGTCGAGCATGATGGATTTGGCCGAATCGTACAGCCTGTCCAGATGCTCCTTGCATTTGAAAATATTGCCGTTATAAATACGGATACCTTCAAAAATACCGTCGCCATACAGAAAGCCGTGGTCAAAAACGGATACCATGGCGTTTTCCTTCGTTACATATTCTCCATTAAGATAAATCAACTGCTCAGACATGAACTTACTGCACCTCCGCTTTCTCTTCCTCATAGGTGTATGTGGGATACGAGCCCAGAATTCGGACCTGGCAGCCCAAAGCTTTGATTTCCTCAATAGCGGCAGGCAGGAGGACCGATTCCAACGGTTCGAGCACATCGATATAAAAATAGTAGGTACCCAGCTTCTTCTTCGTAGGCCGTGATTCAATCCGCGACAAATTCAGTTTGCGCCAAGCAAAGGCTGAAAGAACCTGATGGAGCGCCCCCGGAAAATCCTCCGGCAGGGTGACCAGCACGCTGGTCTTGCTGCCGGTGCTTACACGGGGGATATCAAGCTTCCCGGGTCCCGCCAGCACAAAACGGGTAAAATTGTTGTGATGATCGGTAATTTTGCTTGCGATAATCTCTAGTCCAAAAGTCTTCGCACCAAGCTCAATGCCGATTGCCGCCCAGCCTTTGCCGGGATTGTTCTTGACGATTTCCACAGCTTCCGAGGTGCTGCCCACGGTTTCAAGTTCGGCTGACGGGGCATGGCTGCGGATAAAATGGCCGCACTGGGCCATTGCGACCGGATGGGAAAGGATTTTTACGATGCCCGAGTAATCGACACCGCCTTTTCCGTCCGCAAACTCACCGGGGTTAGCGATCAGGTTCTGCACGGAAGGATAAATCCATTCGGCCTGCATCGGCAGATCCACTTCATGAATAAGCCAGTCCATGTGCAGGCTTACCGAGCCTTCAATCGTATTCTCGACCGGAATGACGCTGTAATCGGTCTCTCCTTTGGCTGTGGCCAGAAACACGTCGGAAATAAGCTTATAGAACACAGGCCGGCAGGGCTCCCCTTTCATTAGATACAGCAAAGCTTCATGAGAGGTCGTTCCCTGCGGCAGCACCGCTATTGATTTCATGACCGTACTTCTCCTTTTATCATATCCAAAAATGATTGACTTTGCATCCCATTTTCGTCCACAGACTCCGCAAGCGCCCCAATTCGGCACGGCAGAAGCCAGCGAGTACGCGCTTCAATGCCATGTTTACGCATAGTTTCTGTCAGAAAGGCTTCCAGTTCGCTCTTTCGCGACTCCCGCCCATCCACAAACGCAATCAGCGTCGGGCCGGCGCCGCTTAAAGCGATGCCGAGGGCGCCGTGCCGCGTCGCTTCGGCCAGAACGGCTTCCATGCCGGGAACCAGAGCGGCCCGGTACGGCTGGTGCAGGCGATCCCGCATTGCTGCCCCGATCAGATCGAGGCGCCCGCTGGCAAGTGCTCCCGTCAGCAGCGAAGATCGGCTGATATTGTATACGGCATCGGCGACAGTCACGCTGGACGGGAGCACTTCCCGCGCTTTGGACGTCGCCAGCTCGAACTCGGGTATGACGACGAGGGTCTCCAGATCATCTGGCGGTTCGATGCGGATTACGTCGGCATGGCTGCCATCCCAGGCGGCGGCGATAATCCCGCCGAACAGGGAAGCGCCGACGTTATCGGGATGCTTCTCCTGCGCCGTAGCCATATCGAAGATCCGCTCATGGCTCAGAGGGGAACCGATCAGCGCATTGGCCGCAACCATGCCGCCGATAATGGCGGAGGCGCTGCTGCCGAGTCCGCGTGTGAGCGGGATCTCGGAATACATTGATATTTCCAGTTCGGGGACGGATACGCCCGCCTCGTCGAACACCATCTGCGCGACTTTGTAAATCAGGTTGCTTTTATCCCGGGCCACTTCCTTCATCTCATCGCCGTAAAGGTGAAACTCGGTCTGCTCCGCTTCTCCCATTTCGATCCAGGCGTACAGCGACAGCGCCATCCCGAGCGTATCGAATCCCGGCCCCAGATTGGCGGTGCTGGCAGGAACTTTTACCCTTACCTTCCGAACGTTACTCATGTCTGCACCGCCCTTTGGCAGCCATAAGGCCTTGAATAAAAATCATGGGAAGCTTCTCTATATTATCCTTCAATATGAAATATCTCACAAGCCATGTTCTCCTTTAAAGATAATTGCCTTTCCGGCGGTTTGCTTTAGCCCTCGACACGGTAATGGCTCTTCACGCGGCGAATGACCTCAAGTTCCTCGAAACGGCGGAGAACCTTGTTCATGCTGGCTTTGCTGGCATCGTGCGTAACGATAATGATTTCGGCATTCGGGTTGTTCGGATTAGCCTGCTGCACGACAGAATCAAGGCTGACGTCGCATTCGGCGAACACCTGGGTGATTTTAGCAAGCACTCCCGCCTTGTCGTCCACATGGAGCAGCAGAAAGTTTTTAAAGTAAATATCGTCGTCGCTCTTCAGCTTCTTCTGCTTGTAGGGAACAATCTGTTTCAGGCCATTGACGCCCAGCTTCAAATTCTTGATCACCGCCACCAGGTCGGCCACGACAGAGGTTGCCGTCGGCATTTCTCCGGCTCCCGCTCCGTAGAACATCGTCTCCCCAACCGCTTCGCCATAGACATAAACCGCATTGTAAACGCCATTGACTGATGCAATAGGGTGGCTCGCGCGAATCATGGTCGGCTGAACACTGATGTTGAATTCATCATTTTGGCTCTCGGCAATGCCCAGCAGCTTCATTTCGTATCCGAGACGTTTGGCAAATTGAATATCCTCTTTGCTTACGCCGGAAATCCCGCTTACGCACACATCCTGCAGCTCAACGTTGGTGCGGAAGCCAAGCGTACCGAGAATCGACATTTTGCGGGCGGCGTCAAGTCCCTCCACATCCGAAGTCGGATCGGATTCGGCATAGCCAAGCTGCTGCGCCTCTTTCAGCACATCGTCGTATGAAGCGCCTTCCTGGCTCATTTTGGTGAGTATGTAATTGGTCGTTCCGTTGACGATGCCCATGATTTTGACGATCCGGTCGGATGAAAAACCTTCGATCAATGTCCGGATAATCGGAATGCCCCCCGCCACGCTGGCTTCATAGAAGACATCGCACTGTTTCTCCTGCGCTTTGGCCAATATTTCGGTGCCGTGCAGCGCCATAAGATCCTTGTTGGCCGTAACGATATGCTTACCGCGCTCGAGTGCCTCCAAAAGATATTCTCTGGTCTTTTCGACTCCACCCATTACCTCAACAATGACATCGATTTCCGGGTCGCGTATGACCTCCCACGGATCTGTGGTCAGCTTCGCCGGATCGATCTCGATCGAGCGCGCTTTATCTGCGGATTTAACGGCAATACGTTCAATATAAATCGGCGAACCGACCTGGCTGCTCAAATCCTCCTGGTTCCCCTGCACGATGCGCACCACGCCCGTACCGACCGTTCCCAGCCCGAGCAACCCTACTTTCACCGGTTTCATTTGAATCTGAATCCCCCTTAACGTGTATTCCACTCTTAGCCTTGCACATTCTTTCAAAGACGCTTCCATCGTCAACCCTGTCCTACAATCAAAGCGCGTTTGACGCCGGGCATCCCCTTCAGGCTGTCCAGCATGTCTCCAAGCTCATCGTTCAAATGGGTAATCTCAATGGAAAGGACAACGTTCGCCCACCCTTGCAGCGGAATGCTCTGATGAATGGTCAGCACATTGGCTCCATGCCCCGCTACGGCTCCGAGTACCTTGGACAGCATACCGGACTCGTGTTCGAGATCCATCGAAATCGTTACGATGCGCTCCCTTTCCAGTTGGTGAATCAGATGGATGCCGTCCTTGTATTTGTAAAAAGCGCTTCGGCTGAGACCCACCTGCTCCACGCCCTCATGCACCGTCTTGGCATCGCCGGCTTCCAGCAGCTGCTTGACCTGCATCGTCTTCAGCACCGCCTCGGGCAAAATATCTTCACGAACCAAATAATAACGTTCTTTCACAAACGTCCTCTCCTCAAAGACTTTTGTTTTTACATAGTGGACATTATAAAGTTATTCAGAAAGAATTGCAATACTTTTCACAAAACGGATGAACTCCAAATCGAATACCGATTTCGTCGCATCCAACAAAAAGGTTCGTCCCTCCCGGGACTTAGCTCCGCCGGCCAGACGTTTTAAATGAAGATACACCTTTGGAAAGCGTAAAAAAGGCGCCTGCATGGTCTTCCCTTACGGAAAACCAATGCAGTCGCCTGATTTCGAGCCTAAAATTTATTTAATTAATAGTAGCTGCTGTTCTCGACGAACTCGAATTCGAAATCGGCGATCCGCACGATGGTGCCTTCAACCGCTCCGCGTTTGCGCAATTCCTCGTCAACGCCCATATGCCGCAGTGTCCGCGCCAGCTTGAGGATCGCATCATGCGAATTAAGCTGCATCCGTTTGAGCATCCGCTCAATCTTCGGACTGTTGACGACAAAGGCTTCGTTATCGCGGGTGATGGTAAACGAATCGTCCTCCGCCGCATCCAGCTTGTACACCTTGCGCTCGGCACTCTCTACGACTTCTTCCACGGCCGGAGCCTGCGGGATGGAGTCGAGCAGATCGGCGGCGCGGTAGAGCAGCTCCTGCACCCCTTGGCGGGTGAGCGAGGAGATTGGAAGGATTTCCAGATCGGGCCGAACACTGCCGGTGCGCTCGCGGAAAGAAGCCAAGTTCTCCTGCGCTTCTTCCATGTCCATTTTATTGGCCGCCACAATCTGAGGACGATCGGCAAGCCCTACATTGTACTGCTTCAGCTCGTCGTTGATCTTCACCCAATCCTCAAAAGGATCTCGTCCTTCCGAACCGGCCATATCAACTACGTGGATAATGATTCGCGTGCGTTCGACATGACGCAAAAATTCATGTCCGAGACCGACGCCCTCATGGGCGCCTTCGATCAGCCCGGGCAGATCCGCCATGACAAAGCTGCGGCCGTCCCCGACGTCCACCACGCCAAGATTTGGCGTTATGGTAGTAAAATGATAAGCGCCGATCTTTGGCTTGGCAGCCGAAACAACAGACAGCAAAGTCGATTTTCCTACACTTGGAAAGCCGACGAGCCCCACATCCGCCATGACCTTAAGCTCAAGCACAACGTAGCGCTCCTGGCCTTCCTCCCCATTCTCCGCGAGCTCGGGAGCGGGGTTATTCGGCGTCGCGAACCGGATGTTGCCACGGCCGCCACGGCCGCCACGGGCCACGACGACTTCCTGGCCGTGACGCGTCATATCGGCGATAGTCTCGCCGGAATCGTCGTCGATCAGCACCGTTCCCGGCGGAATACGGACAATCATATTTTCGGCTCCCGCGCCGTGCTGGCTCTTGTTGCGCCCTTTTTCTCCGCGCTGAGCCTTGAAATGCCGCTGATAGCGGAAATCCATCAAGGTCCGCAGACCTTCGTCCACGCGGAAAATAACATCACCGCCCTTGCCGCCGTCGCCGCCGGCCGGACCGCCCTCCGGCACATATTTCTCGCGACGGAACGCCACTAGACCGTCGCCGCCGTCGCCGCCTTTTACAAATATCTTCGCTTTATCTACAAACATGGATGTCTCACCTTCCTTCACATTCCCATCGGCAGGCGCAGCTGAAAGTCCGCCTTATGGGCCGTCAACCGCTCCGCTTTTACAATTTTGCCCTGCACGATATTAAATATCTGCTTTTGGAACAACTCCGCTCTCCCGCGCAGACCATCGCTGCCGAATACGATTACGATGTCCCCTTCATCCCGCTTAAAAGTAAGACGCAGCGATAGGGTATCGCCTTGAGCGGCCATTCCGCCGAACTGACAGGCTCTGACCATCTGCACAATAACCGAGGTCAACTCATCTCCGGCTTCGGGCGTCAGCATGTCTTCCAGATGCAACCCTTCTTCCACCTCGATATCCAGCTGCAGGCTGCCGCCAACAGTCCGGAAGGATTGAAGGTAGAAGACCAGCGAAGGAATACCGAGCTTGGCGATCCGGCTGTCCAGCGCGATGCGTTCCTTTATTCTTTCCACACACTGCACCGATTTATCAGGCTTTCCCAACTGAATATAACCGTACAGTACTTGGAGATCATTCATCCAGTCATGACGGTGGTGATTAAGCGTCCGAATCGCTGTCTGCTGCAGAATCCGTTCCTGTTTCCACAGTTCCCGTTCAAAATGCCGACGGACCGTCAAAACGCTGAATAAAGCCGCAGCAACTGCCCAAAATCCTAGCAATAGACATGTCCAAAGCGTCGGCCATATACAGGCGAGACCCAAAGGAAACGCTACCGACAACACCGCCGCTCCTATTGCGCTTTTCCAGGATTTCATACTGTCTTCCCCGTCCCTTGCGTTCGCGAATTGTTAGCATTCTACCGTAACCAGATCATTTCATGTTTACCAGTATACCA
The DNA here is from genome assembly GCF_003854965.1 of Paenibacillus rhizophilus. GTDB lineage: Bacteria > Bacillota > Bacilli > Paenibacillales > Paenibacillaceae > Paenibacillus_AQ > Paenibacillus_AQ rhizophilus. The sequence goes on along the minus strand of NZ_RQPI01000003.1, from coordinate 394,713 downwards.
TAGGAATTCCCGCAAATTCACCAAGAGGTTGTAAGAATCTTCCTAGATCCTGTTCCCTATTTCTTTGAAAAAAAGCCTCCGGCGATCATGCCGGAGGCTTTATTGCAATTATGGTCCGTAAGCTTACGCTTCCAGAGCCGCCGCTACCGGAGCGACGTCTACCGGGTAGACGCTCACTTTCTTGCGGTCGCGGCCCAGGCGCTCGAACTTCACAACGCCGTCCACTTTAGCAAACAAAGTATCGTCTTTGCCGATGCCCACGTTTGTGCCGGGGTGGATTTTCGTTCCGCGCTGACGCACCAGAATGCTTCCGCCGGTTACGGCTTGACCATCGGCGCGTTTCACACCAAGACGTTTCGCTTGGCTATCGCGTCCGTTCTTTGTGGAACCTACACCTTTTTTCGATGCGAACAATTGAAGATCCAATTTCAACATGCTGTCTACCTCCTTCTTCAAATAATGACTTCCTGTATCTGAATATACTTCCCGTACGACTCTGCAATCGTATTGAGCATAACGATCATGGATTCCATAAGCAGCTGCACTTTGGCAGCAGTCTCGGGGTCTTCAATCGGCAACAGTGTCCCGCTGAGAAACCCGTCCTTCATGGACGAATCCAGCACGACTCCAGTTAAGGCTTCAATCGCGTTGACGGTACCGACCGTTACGGTCGAAACACCGGCACATACGATATCTCTGCCCTCTCTGTCATACTCGGCATGGCCTTTTACGGCAAAACTGAGGATCGCGCCTTGAGAGGAAGACCTCGTAATCCGCACGTTAATCATTAACGCACCTTCTTACGCTTGAATCTTCTCGATCGTTACTTTCGTGTAAGGCTGACGATGGCCCTGCTTCTTATGGTAGTTCTTCTTCGGTTTGTATTTGTAAACGACAACCTTCTGACCTTTACCATGCTTCTCGACCTTCGCCGTTACGGAAGCGCCGCTTACGAGCGGAGTTCCCGCTGTCAGACCGCCTTCGTTCGATACAGCCAGAACACGATCAAACGTTACGCTTGCTCCGTCTTCCGCGTTAAGCTTCTCGATGAACAATACGTCGCCCTCTTGGACTTTGTATTGCTTGCCGCCAGTTTCGATAATTGCATACATTGGTTTTGCACCTCCTCATGTCTCAGACTCGCCTGGTCCAGGTGGCTCAACCTTTCGGAATCGCGCTTGGTTACCCGATCGGAGCGGTTACAGCATGTGCAGGAAAATAATAAACCGGACACATACTTATAGATAATAGCACGAAGGACTGAAATAGTCAACGTTTATACATAAGCTATCCCTGGCCCGGTTTCCGCAGCGGCGTTCTCCCGGTGCCTCCGCAGCATTCGCATAGGCGGGACGAGAACTCCAGCGCGTCATGCCGCACTTTCTTTCGCGTCATCTCCAGAAGCCCCAGCCGGGTCCAGCCCAAAATGTGCGTCTTCGTCCGGTCTCGGCCTACGATTCTCTCCAGCCGGCCAACAACCATTTTACGATGCTCGTCCAGTTCCATGTCAATGAAGTCGATGACGATAATCCCGCCGGTATCCCTAAGCCGGATCAGGTGTCCGATTTCCTCCGCGGCGAGAAGATTGGTGCGCGTAACCGTCTCCTCCAGCGACGCTCCGCCCGTATATTGGGCGGTATTTACATCGATTACGGTCAGCGCCTCCGCCTCATCCCAGATCAGCGTCGCTCCTCCGTCGAGCGTGATTTTTCGGCTGAAGCCTCGCTCCAGCTGCTCTTCCACTCCATATGCGGCAAAGATCGGCAAGTTTCCGGCGTACCGTTCCACCGGCTTGTACCCATCCGGAGCCATCTCGCTTAAGAATGTCTCGGCCTCCCGGACGGCCTGCTGCGAGTCGATCAGCAGCTCGTCCCTCAGAGGATCGAATGTATCGCGGATGAAACGCTGAACGATGCTGAGGTCGCGGTGCAGAAGAGCAGGGGCCTCCACCTTCTGCGCGCGGCGCATAATCCCCTTCCACTGCGCCCGCAGAATGGAAAGATCTCCTTCCACCGCTTCGGGAGGCTCGTCCTCGGAAACGGTGCGCATAATCAGGCCCTCTTCGTTCTTCCGCAAACGTTCGCCCAGCGCCTTCAATCGGCTGCGCTCGGATTCGCGTCCGATTTTTTTGGAAACCCCGACGTATTCCGCAAACGGCATGTATACCATCCATCTTCCGGGAAGCGTATAGTGTGTGGTGACGCGGGCTCCCTTGTTACCTCTGGGCTCTTTTCTGACCTGAACGACGATTTCCTGTCCGGGACGAAGGAGCGTATCAATCGAAGGCTTTACTCTGGGCTGCTTCTCCAGATGCGGATGCAGCACATCATCGACGTATAGAAACGCGTTTTTTTTCTGTCCAATATCGACAAAAGCAGCTTGCATGCCTGGAAGAACATTCATTACCCGGCCTTTGTAGTAGCTGCCGACAAGTCCCTGCTGCTCCTCTCGCTCCGCCGCATATTCCACCAGTCTTCCCTCCTCCAGAAGGGCCATCCGGGTCATATGCTGAGAGCAGTGAACGATCATTTGTTTCATGGCTTCACCTCTGGCTTACATAAGAAGAACGGCTTCATTTCCTTTTTAGGACAGCGACCGCACTCTCGTAGAAATAAAAAACTATGGATAAGCAAAGAGCTTATCCATTCTAAATTACCCGGCTTCTCTCAAGCGGGTCGTCAGCAGCGCCAATCATAACTTCCATCACATTCCAAAATAAGATGAGAGCAGACGCTGTTCCGGTACGACCCCCATCACGCCTCCTTTGGCGTCAAGCACATAAATCAAATGATACTGGTGCCTTTTAAATAGACGCAAAATATCATCCAAAGGTTTCGCAAGAGGCGCAACTATCGGGCGGGCCGGAGTGCCTTTGTCCATATGTTGTTCATAAACGGCCTCCCGGCTCATGAGAAAAGCCATAAACCGGAAAGGAAGGTTCCGGTGGTCCGTTATATTGGAATATAGCAGAAAAGCGGCGATCATCAGCAGATTAAGCCGTAGTCCGCCTCCGCTTTCCAAGGGCAGCAGGGCGTACACGGCCGTCAAGGCGCTTGCGAATATACTAACTCTTCCGCACCACAGCAGAGTCGAATAATAAGGTGCTTGCAGGCTGACCGCAGCCTGTACGATTTTCCCTCCGTCAAGCGGCAAGATCGGAAGTAAATTGAACAGGGCAATGATAAGATTGGCGTGAATGAGATAAGTCATAAAAGCGGCGCTGCCCCAGCCCATTTCCCTCAATGCCGCTGCGAACAGAATCATCAGGACGTTCTGCAGCGGACCCGCAAGCGCAATTCCGATTTCACGGTAAGCGGTCAGCTTCCCGTTGTCCTCGAGTACCGCGACTCCCCCGAAGGGGAGCAGCTGCACCGATTTGACAGTGGCACCTGCAAGGAGCGCCGCCCAGACATGACCCAATTCGTGAACGAGAACGATGGCAAAAAGCGTGAGCAGTTCGAGAAACTGCCCGGTAAGCACGGAAATCAGCATGATGATTACGAGCAGCGGATGCAGGGAAAAGGAAATGCCCCAGACCCTAATCAAAGCCGATCTCTTCCGCCGGATCGATATAAGCCTTGTCCTGTATAAGCGCAAAATAAAGCAGATTGGTTGAAGAAGCGCCGGTTTCCTCCATCCATCCCACGGTATCTCCGCTTTGAAGCCAGTCGTCCGCTTTCCGCTTCGTTCCGCTTAAATGTCCGTATTCGGCGGTAATTCCGCCGCTGTGCTGAACGGTTACCCGAATGCCTCCTTCCGCTTCTCTAGAAACGGACAGCACCCTTCCCATATCTACACTCTTGACCGTTACGCTTCCGGATGAACCGGCCGATGGTATAATTTCAACGCCTTTAAGCGTAGAAGCGAACGGCTTGACAATACTGCCTGTCAACGGCGGAGCAAGCTTATGATGGACCGAAGCTTTCCGAGCCGTTTCGCTATCCCCAAACATCGGAATAAATGCCGGAGCGCCGTCAAAATAACGTTCGTACCACGCCCGGACCGAAGTAAAGTCCATGTCCTTGCTAAGGGCGCCTGTTATGAAATTTTGCGCCCGATAGGCCCAGGGCTGCTGCACCGCGAATATCCCCCATACCGTCCCGAACAAAAGACAGCTGATGACCGTTCGACGGATCAATCCGGACAAAAAGCGAGGCTTCTCCCGTCCCCCCTCATCGTTCCAGTCCTGGCGCCGCTCTTTCCAAAGCTTTTCGGGATCGGGCTCGCCTGTATTCCCGTTCCGGAATCCCCGCCAATCGTCCGCGCCGCTGTCCTCGGGCATGCCGAACCACGGCGGTTTGGCGAAGTCCTGCTTGGTGTTGGGCAAATTGCGGATATGCTCCTTACGGTAGTTCCCTGCGTTTGGTTTATGACCCATATCCATCCCTCCGGCGGGCTTGTTTTATACCATCCTATGAGGGAATGAAGGTATTTTAGAACAAGCCCGCTCGGAGGATAAGGAGAGGACATGATGAGTGAATTGCCAGACGCAAAAACAAAACAGTCCCGGATGACCACTGAAGAACGTGGTATCCGGGACTGATGCGTTTCGGGGGGCCTCCGGCCCAAGGCGTTAGCCCAGACCGAAAAATTTCTTCAGCTTCTTGAATGTGCCCGGCTTGCGGTCCAGCTGCATGAGCGGTACCGCGTCGCCCAATATGCGGCGGGCAATATTACGGTAGGCGATGGCTGCGCCCGAATCCGGATTCATAACCGTCGGCTCTCCGAGGTTGGCGGCCTTGATCACCAGTTCGTCATCCGGCACGATCCCGAGCAGGTCGATATTGAGCACCTGCAGAATATCCTCGACTTCCAGCATGTCGCCGGATTTAATGAGTCCAGGCCGGATGCGGTTGACGACCAGCTTAGGCGACTGCACTTCGGACTGCTCGAGCAGTCCGATCACACGGTCGGCGTCACGCACGGCCGCATGCTCGGGCGTCGTCACGACAATCGCCTTGTCAGCGCCGGCGATCGCGTTGCGGAAGCCGTGCTCGATCCCAGCAGGGCAATCGATCAGAATATATTCATACTCTTTCTTCAGTTCCAGCACGATGTCTCTGACCTGTTCCGGGGTGACTGAAGTTTTGTCCTTTGTCTGCGCGGCCGGCAGCATATACAGCTCGTCAAACCGCTTGTCCTTGACCAAAGCCTGCCCGAGACGGCAGCGGCCTTCGGCTACATCCACCAAATCGTAAATGATTCGGTTTTCGAGTCCCATAACGACATCCAGGTTTCTCAGCCCGATGTCGGTATCAACGAGACATACTTTTTTCCCCTGCAGCGCAAGCGCGGTTCCAATATTGGCCGTTGTGGTCGTCTTGCCCACGCCGCCTTTGCCGGAGGTAACAACGATCGCTTCTCCCATGAGGCTACACCCCTTTAAACACATTTAAATCCCGACGCAGCTTGACGATGTTGTGTATTTTGTCGATCTGCATGACACCTTCCGACAAAAAAGCGAACTCCATGCTGCTCTCACGGGTTTCCCATTCATCCGGGGGGCGACTGATTATCTCGGCTATGCGAAGCTGGGTCGGAGCCATCACGGAAGCCGCGATAACCGCTCCTTCGTTGCCCTCCACTCCCGCGTGAGCCACGCCTTTCAGAGCCCCGAGAATAAAAATATCTCCTGTACAGGTAATCGCGCCGCCGGGATTCACATCCCCGAGAAAGAGCAAGTCTCCCTTATGGTTCAGCACCTGCCCGGAACGAAGAATTCCGCTCATTACATACAGTGAGCTTCCGTTCCCCGGTTTCACGGAATCCTGCGCCTCGACCGACCGAATCAGCAAGTTGCCCTGTCCGCGCAAAATATCCAGCACCGCTTCCTTTTCTTCCTCAGTCACCGAGCGTTTACCCATCTTGATATCCACATGCACAATAGGTCCGGTCAAAATATTTTGATGGCTGTGCTCCAGCTTGTAGCGAAGCTCGCCAAGCATCTCTTCAAAGGGACATTTGTCGTCTAACAGGAAGACCAGGCCGTCCTTGATGCCTTTGATCCGTACATGCTTGGATTTTACTGTCATTTGACCCTCCCCCCATTCTCATTCATTCGTGCCGCGCCCCTCAAGTTCCTGCTTTTATCCGAGAGAAATTGCGCCGGCCTTTACGCCTTCTCTTCCTTGTGCGTCTCGTTCTTCAGCTTCTCAAGCTGACGGCGGACAGGAATGTACAGCAGAAGCCCAAGGGCAAAATGAATAAGCATGGTAGGCAGCATATGGTTCATTAGTTCCCAGTTGTATGGCTCGCGGTTCAACTTGAAAATGCTGTAAATGCCGAACAGGATGCTGTCCTCAAGCCAGCTTCCCAGCAGTAAGATCGTCATCATCAGCGGCAGCGGTGCGCGGGGCGTCTGGAATATCAGGCCGATCAAATAGGCAGACACTCCCATCGCAAAGGAATGGGCTCCGATGATTCTTCCGTAAAATATGATATCATGCAGCATGCCGAAGCTTAACCCCAGCATCAGCGCCGTGTGCCGGTGATGATAAACCGTTATGAATAATAGAACGATAAAGACGAGATTCGGGACAATTCTCATTTCCCATGAATTCGGTATAATCCAGGGCAGTACGGCTCCCTGAAGAATAAACAGCAGAAACAACAGCAAAACTAGGACCGACCTGTGCGCTCTCACTGCGGCTCCTCCGGAGTAAAGACGATTAGCAGCTGCTTCCAGTCCTCATATTCGGCGGCCGGCTTGATGACCGCGGTTTTGGTCAATCCGAACTCTCCGACCTCGACGCTCTCGACGGTCCCGATCGTAAGTCCCCGCGGATAGAGACCGCCCAGTCCGGACGATATAACGGTATCTCCCTCAGTGATCGGGTCTTTCTCGTCAATCCGGGTCATAATGAGCCTGCCGGTCTGCTGGTCGTAACGCTCAACCATGCCGAACGTCTGGTCGATTTTGCCAATGACCGTCGCGGCAATCGGCGGCTGTGAATTCGGATCGCTGCTGTCCATCATGGTCAGGAGCTTCACAGTCGACGTGAAATTGCTGACTTGGCTAATGATGCCCACAAGGCCTTTCTCGGAGATGACAGACATGTTCGGCTTAACTCCATCACGCGAGCCCAGGTCAATAACCAGCGAATTGTTGCTCGGCTCCGTCGTCAGGCTGACCACCTGGGCGTAATGATACTCATAATTGTATTTGGTTCTCTGTGCCTGCGTTAAATCCCACAGCCGTTTATAGTGTTCGTTATCGGCCTTTATCAGATTATACTCGGCCTTCTCCCGGGTATACTGCGCGGCGATGATCTTCAGCCGCTCGTTCTCCTCGGCCAGATCCTTCAGATTGCCGATATCTTCAAACAAGCCCGCTACGAATCCAGCGGGCTTGTAAAACAGATTCTGCACAAAACCGGTTGTATCCCTGACGAAGTTTTCGGGCCACGACAGTGACTTTCTTGTTCCGAGAGAGAAGCCCATAACCACAATAAAAAGCACCAGTGTTATTAACAGTATAAATAGTCGCTTATTGCTAAACAGCTTAAACAGTTTCAACACCCTCTAACAACCGTTTTTCTCTCCCGCTCCAGAGGTTCCCTTCGTCCTTCCCTCTCCTCACCTGCTTACCGTTTCGTGCGAAAAGATCCGCTGCCCCGGGTCTTGAACAAATGGATATTGTCCAGCGCTTTCCCGGTTCCGATCGCTACGCAATCGAGCGGATTCTCCGCTACGATAACGGGCATGCCGGTCTCGCTCGCCAGCAGCTTATCCAGATTACGCAGCAGCGCGCCCCCGCCGGTCAGAACAATCCCGCGGTCCATAATGTCGGCGGCAAGCTCAGGCGGACATTTCTCCAGCGTTACCTTGACTGCTTCAGTAATCGCATTGACCGTATCGGCCAGCGCTTCGGAAATCTCATCCGATGTGATGGTGAGCGTCTTAGGCAGTCCGGTCACAAGGTCCCGTCCGCGGATTTCCATCGTCTCCGCCTTTTCCAGCGGCATAGCGGAGCCAACGTCCATCTTCAGTTGTTCGGCGGTACGTTCCCCGATCATGAGGTTGTACTGACGCTTAATGTATTGGATAATCGACTCGTCCATTTCGTCTCCGGCCACACGAACGGACCGGCTGGTCACAATTCCGCCGAGCGAAATGACGGCAACCTCCGTCGTTCCTCCGCCGATATCAACGACCATGCTGCCCGTCGGTTCCCATACCGGCAGGTCGGCTCCTATCGCGGCCGCGAACGGCTCCTCGATGATATACGCCTCGCGGGCGCCCGCCTGCTTGGTCGCATCTTCCACGGCGCGCTGCTCCACAGCGGTAATGCCGGAAGGAACGCACACCATGACGTTCGGATGGCGCTGGAACATGGACCGCTGCTTCTGAGCCTGGCGAATAAAGTATTTAATCATCGTAGCGGTTGTATCGAAATCGGCGATAACCCCGTCCTTCATAGGACGGATGGCGCGAATGTTCCCCGGCGTGCGGCCGATCATTTTTTTGGCGGATTCCCCTACGGCTTCAATCGTTTTCGTATCGGTACGGATCGCCACAACGGAAGGCTCTCTGACCACAATGCCTTTCCCGCGGACGTAAACCAGTGTATTTGCCGTTCCCAAGTCGATTCCCAAATCTTTTGTAAAGCCACCTAACATGCTGTAAACTCCCTTTCCCTGTCAATGTGCATCGTTTAATTTTACATAAGACCTTGTTCCTTCATGCTGATAAATCCGTCATCGCCGATAATCAGATGGTCGAGCACGTCGATTCCGACAATTTCTCCCGCATCAAGCAGTCTCCGGGTCAAAGCAATATCCTCCGGACTCGGCGTCGGGTCCCCGCTGGGATGGTTATGCGCACATATAATGGAAGCGCTGCTGCATTTGATGGCTGCCCGAAACACCTCTCTGGGATGAACAATGGAGGCGTTTAGACTGCCCATTGACAGCGTTTCCTGCGCAATTACGTGATTTTTTGTATTCAAAAACAGGCAGACAAAGTGCTCCTTCTGCAGATAACGAAGCTGCTCGGTCAAAATGTCCGCCGCATCATGCGGGCTGCGAATCGTAACCGGCTGATCCAGCCTCGTATTCGCCATCCGGCGTCCCAGCTCCATACCGGCCTTCAGCTGTACGGCTTTGGCGGGACCGATTCCTTTAATTTGCATCATTTCTTCAATGCTAAGGTCGGCCAGACGGCGAAGACCGCCTACCTGTCCCAATATGCGCTGCGCGACATGAATCGCCGATTCCCGGCGGGTTCCCGTCCGCAGCAGAATAGCCAGCAGTTCGGTCTGGCTGAGTGATTCCGCCCCATATTGCATCATGCGCTCTCTAGGTCGTTCTTCATGGGGAAGGTCTCGCAGCATAAACGTCGACGATTCCATCCCTGTTCTCTTCCTTTCAGCCGCAGATAACACGGTATTGCTGTATAATGTGATAGTTCATAGCTTATAATACCGGACAAGCCCGAAATCCCTTCAGGCAACGCCAGTATCTTACACCCTCAATCATTATACGGGTAAAGCCTGCTCAATACAAATATAAATCGGGCGGGGGAAGGATTACCAAATCACGGCATCAAGCGATGCAAAAAGACTCCTCCAGACCGTTGTACCGGCATGAAAGAGTCCATGGATTAACGCATCCTTCGGAAGCCGTTTCCGAAATGCTGCAGTTCAGCCGGGCTCCGCCGGCCGTTTGTGTCCTGCCTGCGCCTTAGCCGATTTTGAAAGGACAGACGTTGTATTTCAGCAGCATTTGATACAGCAGATTCAGAGGAAGCCCCATTACGCTGTAAAAGTCGCCTTCAATCTTCTCAACAAAAACGGACCCAATCCCCTGTATCCCATACGAACCCGCCTTATCCAGAGGCTCACCCGTCTTGATATAATCGTCGATTTCTTCCCCCGACATCGGCCGGAACGTGACCTTGCTTTCCGTATAACCGGCCATAACGACAGGCTCGCCATCAGGCGATTCCGAGAGAACGCTGTATTGTCCAAGGTCCCCCAGCCGCACCGATTGGCTGCCGCTATTATCTGTGACTTCCGGCCGAAGAGTATCATTCCTGCCGTCCCCAAGTTTGATGCAGGCCACGCCCGTATATACCTTATGGCTTCTTCCCTGCAGGGCGGCCAGCATAACCTTGCTGTCTTCCGCATCAACCGGCTTGCCGAGAACCCGGCCGTCCAAGACGACAATCGTATCGCTTCCGACGATGATGGCGTCCCGTTCGCCCGCCAGCGGATGAACCGCTTCCGCCTTGCGGAGAGCAAGCTCGCTTACGATGCGTTCAGGCTCCCATTCCGGCGGGAAGCTCTCATCCGCTTCACTCGGCATAACCTCAAGGGGAAGGCCCAGTAATGATAAAAGCTCCCGGCGGCGAGGCGAACCGGAAGCAAGAATGATCGGAGTTATGCTGTTGTCGTTCACGTCATATTATCCTTTCCATAGGCTAAACGGCTATTTTCTGCGGTACAGCCAAACGGCTATAATAATGCCGACCAGACTGAGCAGACATAGCTTCAACCGAATCGTAATGTCATAGCTGATGATGTCCAAGTCGGCTTGCGGCGACCATTTGATCAAAGTTGACTTTGTCAGGAATGACAGAGCTTTAACCGGCTGCAGCAGCCTGGCGATCCAGGAGCCGGCCAGCCAGCCCAGAATCAGAAACAACAGAAGCGTACCTACATTTTTCTTCTTCATCGACCGTCTTCCCTCACCTTTGTGACATCTTCATTATTATACGGTGAAAAGACGGTGAAATACAACGCAAAATCCGGCGCGGAATGAGATCCCTCCCCTCCGCGCCGGATTCGGTCAACGCATGATCATAACCGGTACTGTCTAACCTTGTTCCATTGCGGCCATCAGCCGTTTTTGGCCGCTGAGCATTTCGAGCATGGAAGACTGCACTTCCCAGAGCAGGCCGTCGGCCTTGCTTTTGCCATATTCGTTCATCGCCGATACACCCTGGCTTACGGATTTCTCCAGTTCCTTGGCTACAGCCTGTTCCTTGGGAGGCAGTCCCGCTTCCAGCGCCTTCACCGCTTCCGTCCACTGCAGATGGAGATCGCTTACCTTCGTCGTGTCCGCCGCCGTATCGCCGCCAAGCAGCGTCGCAGAGAGTGAGCTAAGCTCGCCGAGCAGCGCTCCGCTGGCTTCAAAATACTGGGTCACCGTTTCACCGTCTCCGGTATATAGAAGCCTGCTTTCGTTTGGAAGCGTTACTTCCTTAACATACAGATCAATGCCCTGCGCCTCCAGCCTGCTCCCGAGCAGCTTCGCCTGCTCCCGGTCGGATGACAGTCCGGCGTACACCCGGTTGCCGTCCTCCGGGTCGATTCCGGCGGCCAGTCCGGCGCTCACCAGCTCCTGCTTCGCCTGCGCCGCTCCTTCCGGTGTGCTGAACACCCCGTACTGGAGCAGATAATAGCTCTGCGCCGCCACCTGTACGGGAACCGCCGGGGCGGTTGCCGCATTGCCCGCGGTATGCTGACCCACGGCTGAATTTGACGATGCCGTATCCGCGGAATCGCCGTTATGGACTCCGCCGATAAAAGTCAGCGCGGCATATCCAAGCATTAAGCCGATGCCGATGGCGCCCGCGACCGAAGCCGGGAACTTCCACCAGGAAGAGGAACGCCGGGTTGTGTAGTATCCCCCGCCGGCGTCTTCCGGATCCTCCGGCCATTCCCCCAAAGGACCTTTAGCCGGCGGACTATCATCTTCCGTGAACGCCGGAGAGCCGTAATCGAAATCGGCATAGCTCACATCAGTTTCCGGCTGTCCCTCCCGGAAATCTCCGATCCTCCGGGAGCGAAGAAACGAATCGCGCAGCAGCTCTCTGTCCTCAGCGCCTTCACTGTCCTGTCCATCTCGGTTGCCATCGTCCCAGTCGTCCGGATCTACGCCGCTGCCGGCGGTTTTCTTGTTATTGTTGTAAGCCTGTTCCAGCTCCTCCAACCGATATTCCCGATCCTGCAATCTGCCCCGTGGATGTATAGGGTCCAAGGTTCTGCCCGACCGGCTTCCCCCGGCCGTACGCCGGACCTCGTCCAGGCTGTATACTTCCGCCTGCTGTTCCAGCTTCGCCTTGTCCGGTCCGGATTCCGGCTGAAGCTCCCTCGGCTTGTCCTTTCCGGCATCGAACCGGAACGTCATTCTACCGTTACTCAATCCGTCCACCTCACCTTGTCCAGTCTATAAGAAAAGATATGATAGACGGTAGAGAAGTATGCGTATGATTACAGGAAAACCATCCCGCCGTCAATCAGCGGCGATTGACCGGTCATATAATCCGAATCAGGCCCTGCCAGGAAGGAAACAAAAGCAGCGACATCCTCCGGCGTTGACAGGCGTCCGAGCGTGATTTTGCTGCCGAACTCCTTGGTTGCTTCGCCTTGCTCTTCTCCTTTGGAGCTTGTGATTTGTTTATCGATAGACCCCCACATTGGCGTCTGAACAATACCGGGGCAATATGCGTTTACGGTGATTCCGTATTTCGCCAGCTCCTGAGCGGCGGTCTGCGTCAGCGAACGCACCGCGAATTTCGAAGCGGAGTATACGCTGAGACTCGCATTGCCAACATGGCCTGCCTGCGAAGAGGCATTGACGATTTTGCCCCCATGTCCCAGTTCTTTCAGCTTGGCCGTCGCAGCCTGAATTCCCCAGACGACGCTGGCCACATTGATATGAAATACTTTGTCCAAGTCCTCGATCGTTACTTCTTCAAGCATTTTTACAGGCGCAATACCGGCGTTATTGACAATAACATCGAAACCTCCCAGCTTCGCAGCCGTCTCCTCCACTGCGGAAAATACCTGATCACGGCTCGAGACATCGGCCTTCAGCGCAATGGAGCGACCGCCTGCCGCTTCGATTTCCCCAGCGACTTTTTTCGCATTGTCCTCATTCAGGTCCACTACAGCAACAGCAAATCCGTCTTGACTAAGCCGAAGCGCGATAGCCCGGCCAATTCCTTGTCCTCCGCCAGTCACCAACGCCACTTTTCCGTCAACTCTACTCATTTTCGTGCATCTCCTTTGTACGTATAAATTTTGAAAGAATTAGATAGCACGGCAAACGATCAGTACTATTTGCCTTTAACTACTATAGCACTCTGGGAAAATAAGGCAAAAAAACAGGACGATTTTCAGAAAAACATCAAATAATTTTCAATAAGTCTTAACAAGTCTGATACAGTTTGTTCTAATCTCAGCTGGCTTCCAACCAAGAATGAGAAAAGGACCCCCGGCTTCCTTAAACTCAGGAAAGCGGGCGTCCTCCAATTGGGTTCATCTTGTGACCGTTGACCGCCTAATGTCCACCGATTCGCGAGACCAAAAACTGCCGCAATACGGTATATTCCTGGCTGGCCCGGATCTCGCTGAATGGACGCTGCGTGTCTCCGGTTGTGAGCGGATTGGCGAAATCCTCCACAATCCGGCCCGGTCCGGGATGCATAACGACAAGGCGGCTGGCCAGAAGCAGCGCTTCGTCCACATCGTGGGTGATGAAAAACATGCACTTCCCCGTCCGGCTCCAAATCTGGCGCAAATGCGCCTGCATGTTCTCCCGGGTTAGGGCGTCGAGAGCGCTGAAGGGTTCATCCAGCAGGACGATTTCCGGCTCGGTCGCGAGCGTTCGGGCAATGGCGGCCCGCTGCTTCATGCCACCTGACAGTTGATGCGGCAGCATACCCGCCGAAGAGGTCAGACCCATCATTTCCAGAAAGTACGCCACCCGTTCCTTACGCCGGGCCTTGGGCATGCCCTTCATCCGCAGGCCGAACTCGATATTCCGGGCAAGCGACAGCCACGGAAACAGATTCGCCTGCTGAAAGACGACACCCACATCGGAATCGGGCGCGGTATGGCGCTGTCCGTTAATGGTGATCATCCCCCGGGTGGGCCGCAGATATCCGGCGATGATGTTCAACAGCGAGGTTTTTCCGCACCCGGAGGGACCCAATACCACCACAAGCTCGCCCGGTTCAAGCTTCATATTGATGTCGTCAAGCGCCTGCTTGAGGACCTTTCCGCCGCGGTAGGACAACCCGATTCCCTCAAGCACAATACCGTGCCTCCGGTCAGTCAAGGCCTCTGAATCCGAGGATGCATCCCGGGCGGAGGTTGCGCCCTCCGATGTTTGTCCATTTTCCCCGTAAACTCCTGCGTTCAATATCTCCTGACCGCCTAGCTGCTCCTCCAAGATCATAGTGCCTCTCCTTCCTTGAAGCTAAAATAACTGACCGACGGACTTGGATTAGTTGACTGGATAAAGGTCGTTTCGCAGCGCTTGTTGATATACGGATAAATCCGGTGAAGCCGTAATCGATTTCTGCTCCACCAGAAAATCTCCGGTGTCTTTCAGCAGTTGGCCGAATGCTCCCGGCTTGTCCGGTGTCCCCATATATTCCGGCGAGGTCTGCTGGGAAGCGTCAAGTACGATGATTTCATTCATCGCTTGGAGAGTAGCTTCCGGCGTTAATCCCAGTTCCTTGGACAGCGCCTGCGCCGATTCCTGCGGATGCTCGCGGTAGGTTTTCACTGCTTCATCCAGCACGGAGATATATCCTTTGACGAAATCCGGATACTTGTCGACAAAATCCTTGAGGACAACGCCGAACTCTCCGGTTATGCCGCCCTTGGCTGCTACCTCGGCAGAGCTGATAATCACTTCACCGCCGTCCTCGGTCAGCTTAGACTGGCTCGGCTGCCAGGTATAAGCGCCGTCAATGTCTCCCCTTTGCCATGCGGCGACAATATCGGGTGCCTGCATATCGAGGATGGTAATCGTGGACGGGTCGATGTTCTCCTGCTTCAGCGCGGACAGAAGACTGAAATGGGAAGTGGAGCCGAAGGTAGTCGCGATTTTATGGCCTTTCAGATCCTGAAGCGACTTGATGCCGGAATCCTTCTTGACGACCAACGCTTCACTCTTGCCAATAACGTCATGAATGTAATAGATCTGGTATGGAAGTCCCTGAGCAATGCCCGAAGATCCGGGAGGAGTACCGACCAGTCCGAAGTCGATGCCGCCGCTGGCGGCCGCCACATTGACATCACGCCCGGAATCGAATTTCAGCCAGGATATTTTGATGTCGGGATATTTTTTCTCAAGCAGGCCGAGCGCTTTCGCCAGAAGCTCACCGTTTGGTGACACCTGGTAACCGATGCGGACTTCTTTGGGCAGTTCTCCTGTTGACGCGCCCGCCGGGTCCGACGAAGCCGCCGCCGATGGTCCGGCCGAATTTTCCGGGGAAGGCGCTGCGCTTGCCGCTGCATCCCCGGCAGTATTGCCGCTTGCCGTTCCGCTATTGTTCCCGCAGGCCGATAGTACGAGCAGCATGGCAAATAGACTGAGTGCAAAGATCCATTTAAATTTATTAGGTTGTTTCATTTCCTGTTTTCTCTCCCTTTAGTACGTCTAGTACATCAACTGCGTGAACCTTTCTATTGCTCGATCCATGGCGACACGCGCCGGATCAGACCGCGGATGCACAGATCGATAACAATCGCGATCAGCGCCATGATAATAATGCCGAGATACATAATATCGCTTCGCAGAAATTTGCTGGCGTCCAGCACCATCCAGCCGACGCCGGACACGGCGGCCACCATCTCCGCGGCTACCAGTGTGGCGTAGCTGATGCCGACGGCGGTACGCAGCCCGGTCAGAAGCTCGGGGAGGATGGACGGGAAGATGACAAAAACATAGAGCTTCCAGCCCTTTGCGCCAAGCGATTTGGCCCCGTTAATCACTTCGCCGCCCAGACGCTGGACGCTGAATACGGAAGTTATGAACAACGGCGCGAACGCCCCCAGGAACAACAGAATGACTTTGGACACATCGGTAATGCCGAACCAGAGAACCAGCAGCGTGTAATAGGCCAGCGGCGGGAGCGGGCGGTAAAATTCGATAAACGGATCAAAGATCGCCCGAAGCCAGCGGTAGCGGCCGCATAAAATGCCCAGCGGCACCGCGGTTGCGAAAGCGGCGGCAAGAGCCAGAAACAGTCTCCGCATGCTTGCCCCGATATGGCTCAGCAAACTCACCCCTTTGTACCCCTCATGAAGGATATCCGTGAAGGCGGCCCAGACCGTATGCGGAGAAGGGAGAAACAGGGGATTCACCCAGCCCCGGCCGCTTGCCAGCGCCCAGATCAGTGCTGCGGCCAGCAGTGATCCGACGGAAATACAGCGGTACAACCACTTTACTGTGAAAGATGGATGGACCGGTCGGTCTGATTTGCCGTTTCTTCGTTCTCTTGTCCCGGTTTCCCGTATCTTTGTCTGCATCATATTTTCGTCCCTTTCCCCATTCCAGCTCCAACATGAGGAAAGGCCTTCCTCTATCGCTGCAGACTTGCAGTCTGAAGCTGATTTAAGCGGAAGGCCTCCAGTTGTCCGGTAGGCTTGAAGATATCATTATTGTTACGAGGTCAGCTTGAGCCCGACCATTCCCACGACGATCAAAACCATGCATGCCAGCTTCAGCGGATTTACAGATTCTCCATACAGGAAAATGCCGGTTGCAATGGCTCCCGTGGAGCCGATTCCGGTCCATACCGCATAAGCCGTTCCGACCGGGATGGAAGACAGCGACTGGGAAAGCGCATAGACGCTTAGCGCCAGAGCGGCAATTGCTGCCGTGGCCCATCCCTTCTGTCTCCGTCTTTGCCATTCCTTAAGCAGCGGAACGCTGATTACCTCGACCGCTCCGGCAAGCAGCAGCCAAATCCAGGCCATCAGATCAGTTCACCGCCCTTTGGTTGAACGGTCTCGCATCCGGACGCAAGCTTCAGTCCTACGATTCCCAAGAGCAGTATACCGATGAAAAAAATTCTCCAGCCGCCGGCGGGCTCGTCAAGGAATAGAATGCCGATCAGCCCCGTTCCGGCCGTTCCGATCCCGGTAAATACCGTATACGCCGTTCCGGCCGGCAGAAGCTTTAACGACAATACATACAATAAATAGCTGACCGTCATGGAGGCCAATGCGAATACGCTCGGCCAAAGTACGGTTAATCCTCGCGAATAATTCAGCAGAACCGCCCAGACCACATCCATCAGTCCACCGGCAATAACGACCATCCAGGCCGCCTTGGCCCGAGTGGAGCCAACTGGACATTGCAGCGTTTGTTTCATTTAAGTTCTGCTCCTTTAACCGGGAAATCGAACATCGAACAGAACGATTGAATCGTCCCCATCATCTCTTTTTCGATCAGCGACAGATGATGCCGCTTGCTCCAGGCCAGAACGATGGAAATATCCAGCCGGGTGTCGGATATGTCCAGCGGGACAATGCTCTCCCGGTTGACAAAGTATTCGCTCATGAACTTCGGAACGAATGCGGAGCATTCATTCAGGGAAATTACTTTTTCCAGCATGGGGAAGCTGTCGAGCCGGTAAGCCGCATGGAAGGTGCCATACTTTCTCAAAAGCTCCGACACGCCGCAATCAGTGGCGAATTCGGTATTGTACAGCACAAGCGGCTGGGCCATCGCCTCCGCAAGCGTCACCGACGAACGGGCCGCCAAAGGCGACTCCCGGCTGACCATCAGCACCAGCTGATCCCCGAACAGCTCTTTAATGCACAGATCCTTTTCTTCCGGATGATCACAGGTTTTCATTAGAACCCCGAAGTCGGCTTTGCCCGCCGCGATGTCGCGCAGATTGTTATTGGATTCTCCCACCTTCATCAGCACATTGACATTGGGGTGCCTGTTCTTGAAGGTGGTCAACGTATTGACCATAATCGAGTTGGTGATAAACGGCTCTACCGCCAAATGAATGCTGCCGGTCAGTGTTTGTGTGCTCTCCTCGGCGATGGAGCGGATATCTTCCAGCAGGCCGATCGCTTCCATCGCCTTCTTAATAACCGCTTCTCCAACTTCCGTAGGATGTACCCCCTGATTGGTGCGTTTGAAGAGCGTAATTCCGAGCTCCGTCTCCAGCTTGGATACCGAGGAGCTCAGTGCAGGCTGCGAAATGTAGGAACGTTCGGCGGCAAGAGAAATCGAACCCGTCTGCGCAATCGCCACGATATGATAAAGCTGTTCCACACGCATGCGTTCCTCCCTCTTTGCCCTTTAGTAATCCATAGTATATTATAAATCCAATGTGAATACTAGGAAAAAGATTATAGAGGAGAAGCGCCGCGCATTACGAAACTGCTGCGGCTATTATTTTTCGACGATGATTAGAATTATCCGCCCGATCCGGCAGGTACAGGCTGTTCGGCTTCATTTTCCCGCTGCGGCGATGGACTTCCGTCCCCGCTCAAAATTTGATAGATAACCCCGCCTTCCACATTCCGAGGTACCGGCGTTTCGGTCAATTCGCAGATGGTCGGCACAAGATCCACCACCTTGACTTTGCGGTCAATCGTCTCTCCGGATTTCACGCCTGCGCCGAGTGCGATAAACAGCGCCTTCATGGAATATCCCGACAAGGTGTGGTTACTGAGGCCGTTGCCGTGGCAGCGGGTAAAGTCGGGCTCCAGAATGTAAAAGATGTCACCGCTGTTCTCTCCGCCGAGACCGACAACTTCCATATCATTGCGGTTAAGCGCAAAGCTGATCACTCTTCTGCCCGTCTTCGGATCGCGGTAGCTGTACAGATCGTCAATAATTTTCTCCACCGTCTTGTCATAATCGGCCGGGTCGACAATCCCTTGAGGGTCTCTGCCTTTTACATTCAAATATATGAAGGTTGCACGCTGGGCGACAGCCGTGGTGCGGCTCCAGTCGATTTCTTTGGCGCCAAAAGCATCTTCCTTAAGCTGCGTATAGCCCAGTTGTCCCAGAATCCCGACGTTGATCCCCCACATATCGCCGATCAGCGGATGATCGGTTTCCGGATTTTTGGCTACGCCGCCATGATCGGATACGATGAATATCGCCGTTTCGCCGTCCAGCCGATCAAGCAGCGCCCCGATAAAATGGTCGGTGATTTCATAGATTTTATAGACGATTTCCTGGTAGCGTTCATACTCGGGCGAGGCGGCTTCCAGCGTATGATCGAGATAGAAGTGCATGAACATGTCGATGCCGTGCATATGGGTGTAGAACAAATCCCACTCCTTGTTGTCCAGCAGGTAATTGATGGCGTCCTCATGCCAGCGGTACATTTCCTTGATCGACTCCAGCAGCACGCCGTCGGCCTGCGGGTTCAACCGGCTGTAATTGGAAGGCTGCAGCATCGGGCCGACATTGGTGTACAGCTCCTCGCCGATGCTCTGCGGGTAAAAGTATTTTCCCGTCTTCAGATCGAGCACGTAGGAGGAATAGAACGTAAAGCTCTCGCCTGAAGGGTCAAGCTCCAGCACACGGATTTTATAAGCCACGTCAACAGCTTCGCCGTTAATGGTATAACGATCATAAATCCAATCACTCCATTCACCGGATGCCGCTTCGCCGAGAGGGACTTCACTCTCTTTCGCTGAGTAAATGGCAATACGGTTGTACGTAACGCCGTCATCGGCAGTAAGCAATCCCCAGCGCCGCTCCGCTCCGCCGTTGACCGGAACAATAAACTCCCGCGCGCCCTGCGGAGCGTGCTTCCAGCCGGATGCCGGCTTAATCGGCGTCTTGATCTGATCGGCCGTCGGGACATCGGCGGAGAGTTCGCCGTCCTGGGTCGTTGTTACCAGTCCCGGCTGTGTGTAGCCGAAGCCTTCGTAGGTGTCCTTGCTGATCTCGGCTTTTTGCGTCGTCTCCTCGCCTTCGAAGCGGCAGTTGGCTCCGGTGTTGTCCACGATATGCGGAATCTCGATCAATTCAAAATCCCCGGTTTCCCCTTCATATATTTTCTCGTAATCAATATATCCGCGAAGATTGGTATAGATGCTAGTCCCGTCGACGTAGATCGCGTCCTTCACCTGAGGCGGCCAGGAGGTCGGATAATTGAAAATAATGCTCTTCTTGCCCGCTCTCGCATAAGCCTCCCAAATCGTTTCGGCCTTCAGCAGGCTGGAATCGAAACCATAATCGAGCACATCCAGTTCATTGCCGAGCGTATGGTTCCAAAAGCAGGTGATGCCGTGCGTGTTCGGATAAGCGCCTGTAGCGATCGACGCCCAATTGGGCGGAGTAATTGCCGGGAGCACGCTTTGCATGCTGAGATCCTCTGTCGATACCCCGAGATTCAGCGCTTTTTTGAAATTGGGCAGTTTCCCCTGTGCAATGTAACGCGCAACGAGTGTCGGGTCCGCGCCGTCGAGCCCGAGCAGCATTACTTTTTTGGCTTTGCCGTTGTTCTGTGCCATGTCTCCACCCCATTCATCAATATATAATCCAATAAGTTAACTAGGAATTATATTATGGTCCTATTATAGAGCCGTGAGATGGAGGTTGTTAAATAGTTGTTGATTATATCGGGTATAAGTCACGGTTATCTATCTATTCATTGCATTACAAACAGCCCCTCGCCTGCCTGACGGCAAACGGGGGCATGATGACGAACAGCGGATCAACTCCGCTCCGGCTCTTCCATCCAGCGGCTTCGGACCACACGGTTTCTTCCATCCTTCTTCGCTTTGTAGAGAGCGGCGTCGCTAAGCTTGTACAGCAAATCCAGCTGCGGCTTTTTGCTCGGGATGACGGTAATCACGCCTATACTGATCGTATATTGGAGGGAGTGGCCTTCAATCCGCGAATTCATAACGGCTTGTCTCAGCAGCTCCGCTTTCCGGTCGCTTTCTTCTTCGTCCACACCTGGCAGCAGAACCGCGAATTCTTCGCCCCCGTATCTGCCGAACAAATCTCTGGGTCCCAAACGAAACTCCACGGTGGCCGCAAAATTCCGGAGAGCGCTGTCACCGGTGACATGCCCGTAATTGTCGTTGACCTGCTTGAAATGATCAATGTCGATCAGCAGAAAAGATATCGGCTCTCTCCGCTCGGCCGCGGCGGCGGCTGTAATCTGCGCTTGTACAATAAATGCCCTGCGGTTCAGAATTCCGGTCAGCTCATCGACATTCGCCATCCTTCTAAGCTCGTCGTAAGACCGTTCCTTTGACAGCAGAACAAAGCCGACGGTTCCCAGAATCATGATCAAAAACATGCCGATATAGTAGAGATGCTGGGCAAGCCCCGGTGAGAATACATTCATGTCCCGTTCCGAGAAAAGCGCGGCAAAAGCCCTGGCGACCAAGATGGATGCAAGCAGCGTGTACACCAATCCCATAACCGTCTGAAGCGGCGATCCTCCTCGGGTTGCGGTAAAGCGGTAGGCGGGGAATGCGATGAACAGCCCTGCCGCCAGGGAGGCGGAAGCGATGCGAAGGTTGTCCGAATTATAGAAAAAATAAATCAGTCCGAAGCTCAGCACGCTCAAGATTGTGATGACCTTATAGTAACGTCTGGCGTCCGCGCCGAACTCCTCCGCCATCATCAGAAGGGCGATGATTTCCAGCCCGCCGCCTACAAGTATCAGCGCATTGCTGAGCAGAACAAATCGCGGCCCGGGAAGACTGTCCCGTATCATCACCAGCAGCCAGCAAGCCGCCTGCAGCCATTTGGAGACAGCAAAAAATGAAGTCGCTTTATCGTGGGGAGAGCGGAAACGGTATGCGGCGATAAGCAGCACCATGAACATATTTCCGAGGATAAGCGTAATCAGTATTGTTCTTATGTCCAGTTGGAAATCCATACGACGTTCACCACCACATATGTGCGTAAAATGACGGGCTGCAAACACTATGTAAAAAGAATATTAGTAAAACAGTACCATACCATGATGCGAAAATCTGTCGATTTATGAGGAATCACCGAAGAAAAAACGCATCCCCTTCTTCCGAAATCGTGAAGAGAATGCGTTCTGTCTTTTTGCAAAACCGCCAGCGTCATCGGCTTCAAATGCGGTGTATTATTCTGCGGATGCGGCTCCGCTTTATTTCGAGGCTCCGCGCTTCTGCAGGTTGTCCGCGAGCGCGTAACCAACCTTCCAAATGTCGCCCGCCCCCATGGTGATTACAAGATCGCCAGGCTCCAGACGGTCTCTGAGATCCGCAAGAACATCTTCTTTGGCCGGCAGATAGCGCGCTCCGGGGTTGCTGTTCTGAATGATCAGTTCAACCAGCTTGGCGGAAGTCACGCCCTCGATCTGCTTCTCGCCTGCCGGAGAGTAGATATCGGTGATGATGACCTCGTCGGCTTCGCCGAAGGCGCGGCTGAACGCGTCAAGCAGAAAAAAGGTGCGCGTGTAGCGCTGCGGCTGAAAGACCGCGATAATCCGCTTGCCGGTCGCTTTGGCTGCGCTGATGGTCGCCTGAATCTCCGTCGGATGATGGGCGTAATCGTCAATAATCAGAATGTCGTCCGCTTCGCCGAGCACTTGGAAACGCCGCTTAGCCCCGTGGAATTTCACGATGGCCGAGGCGATAGCCGCAAACGGAATGCCCGCCTTCAGGCAAGCGATAACCGTGGCCATCGCGTTGTACAGATTATGCTGGCCGGGCACCGACAGCTCAATCCGTCCGAGCGTTGCTCCCTTGTGATTCATCGTAAACGTTACCTGGCGGTCGCCGAGTGCAATGTCCGTCGCGGTATAGTCCGCCGTCTCCGAGCGGATGCCGTAGGTTGTCACATTCGCTTTAATCTTGGGAAGAAGGGAGATGACGGTCTCGTCGTCCCCGCAGACAATCGCCGTGCCGTCCGCGCGCAATTGGCTCATGAACTGCGCATACGCGCTCTTCAGGCGTTCGAAATCGCCGCCGTAATTCTCAAGATGATCGGCTTCAATGTTCGTGACAATCGCAAGCCAAGGATGATACTGGAGGAAAGAACCGTCGCTCTCGTCCGCTTCGGCCACAACGAATTCCCCCTGGCCTGCCTTGGCATTCGTGCCTACGTTCATAATCTCCCCGCCGATAATATACGTAGGGTCAACCCCGCATTCTTCCATGACGAGGGCAATCATCGACGAGGTCGTTGTTTTGCCATGCGCTCCGGCGACAGCGACGCCCTTGCGCTCGTTAAGCAGCCGGGCCAGCATCTGCGACCGGTGCAGAATCGGAATATTCAGGCGTTCCGCTTCCACCCGTTCCACATTATCCTTCGACAAAGCCGTGGAATAGACGACCAGATCGGCGCCTTTTACCTGCTCCGCCGTATGGCCGATATATACTTTTGCGCCTTTGGCTATCAATTTCTCCGTCAGTTCCTGGGCGGCCACATCGGAGCCCGTTACGGTATACCCCATCTCCAACATGACACGGGCAATAGCGCTCATCCCGTAACCGCCGATTCCTATAAAATGAACTCGTTCTGTAGTATCCAACAGTTAGTCACCAGCCTTTTTCAGAATCGGGTTGCCGCAAAAGCGCGCTCCGTACATCAGCGATCAAATAAAGCGTACCGGACACGACCGCCAAATCGTCTTCTTCCGTCATCGACTTCAGAAGCTGGAGCGCTTTGCCCCAATCATGCTCCACAATGATTTGCAAATGATCCTTGGCATAGTTCTCCCGCAGACTCTCCGCGATGAGCTGAAGGTGTTCCGCGTCCATTTTCTTCCGGAAATCCGGTTCGGTCAGGATAAGCGTATCCACTATAGGAAGTATATGCTTGAAGTACGACTCATGATGCTTGTTTGACAGCATACCCATCAGTAAATTTAATTTTCGGTAGTGATAGTACTTCGGCAGGCTTGACGCCAGGCTCTGAGCCCCCTCGGGGTTATGCGCGCCGTCAAGAACAATCCGCGGGGTGCCCGGAATTTCTTCCAACCTTCCGGCCCAGAACGTATGGCGAAATCCTGAGAGGACATCCTCGTCCTCAAGAATGAACGCCATATACTGGCGCAGCACCTCCAGGGCCATCATGGCGCCGGCGGCGTTGGCCAGCTGATGCTCCCCCTTCATGGCAATGCCGATATCCAGCGAGCGGAAAGGACCTCTGAAGGTAAAGGTCTGCACACCCTCTTCGATCCCTTTGCTCTCATAGGCAAATTGTTCCCCGGCGAGATACAGGGTCGCCTTGCAGGACGAGGCCTTATCCTTAAGCACGGAGATCGCTTCTGGCTGGGAGACGCAGCTGACGACAGGAACGCCGGGCTTGATAATGCCCGCCTTCTCGTAGGCGATTTTCTCAAGCGTATCTCCAAGAACATCCGTATGATCGTAGCCTACGTTCGTTATGACCGACACGATCGGGGTAACGATGTTCGTTACATCCATCCTTCCCCCCAGGCCCGTCTCCCATACGACAACGTCCGGATAGCATTCTTCGGCGTAATACAGAATGGCAAGCGCGGTTGCTACCTCAAACATCGTAGGAGAACCCAGCTCGGTATTCGCAATTTCTTCAACCAGCGGATGAAGGCGGTTCGCAATCGCCGTAAGCGACTCTTCGGGAATGTCCTCGCCGTTATACTGAAACCGGTTCGTGAACTTCGTAATATAGGGGGAAGTAAACGTTCCGACGGAATATCCGCTTTGTCTAAGCACTGACGTCAGGAAAGCGCAGGTCGAACCCTTGCCGTTCGTTCCCGCAACATGAATGAATTTCAGCCGGCGGTGCGGCTGCCCCATTCTTTCCATCATCCGTTCGATCCGTTCAAGGCCCGGACGGATGCCGAAAGGAATGAGGCCGTTGATCCAGTCCACCGCATCTGTATAGGATTGTAAAGGGGCGGCAGCGCCGGCCCCGTTCATCTCTTCCATATCCGTTATCCTCTCAGCTCCGCGATACGGGCCAGCACTTTCTCGCGTTTAGCCGAGTAATCGGCCTGCTTGGCCCGTTCCTCTTCGATGACTTTGGCCGGCGCCTTGGCTACGAAGCCGGGGTTGCCGAGCTTTTTATCCACACGTTCCACTTCGCTGTTCAGCGTCTGCACCTCTTTTTCAAGCCGGGCGATTTCCTGCTCGATATCGATCAGGCCAGACAGCGGCAGCAGCAGCTCGGCCCCCGTTACAACTGCGGACATAACCTTCTCCGGAGCCTCCGGATTCAGGCCCGCCTCGAAAGAGGAGGTATTGGCGAAACGGCTGATATAGGCGTTGTTCCGCTCGATAATAGCCAGCGTCTCTTCGCTTCCCGCCTTGACGATCAGCTCGACCTTTTTGCTCATCGGCACATTCACTTCGGCCCGGATATTGCGCACGGCGCGGATCATATCCATCAACAGATTCATTTCGGCCACCGCATCCGGATTCTCAAGCGCGGCATCATATTCCGGCCATGCGGCCAGCGTAATCGTCTCGCCTTCATGCGGCAGATGCTGCCAGATTTCCTCCGAAATGTACGGCATGAACGGATGAATCAGGCGCAGTGTGCGGTCGAGCACGTAAGCCAGTACGGATTGCGTGCTGCGTTTGGCGGCGGCGTCCGAGCCGTACAGGGACAGCTTCGCGAACTCGATATACCAGTCGCACAGATCGTCCCAAATGAAATTGTACAGGAGACGTCCGGTCTCGCCAAAATCATATGCATTAATGAGACGCGAAATATCGCGGGAAGTTTCGTTCAGGCGGTGCAAAATCCAGCGGTCGGCGGTGCCAAGCTTGCCGGAAATGTCGATATCCTCAAAGGACACGCCTTCCAGATTCATCAGCGCAAAGCGCGAGGCGTTCCAGATCTTGTTCGCAAAATTGCGCGCCTGTTCAACCTTCTCCCAGCGGAAACGCAGGTCCTGTCCCGGCGTGCTGCCTGTGGAAATCATATAGCGCATGGCGTCGGCGCCGTATTTCTCGATGACTTCGAGCGGATCGACGCCGTTGCCGAGCGACTTGGACATCTTCCGTCCTTCCGAGTCGCGGACAAGGCCGTGAATCAGCACGTCGGAGAACGGCTTCTCGCCGGTAAATTCCAGCGCCGTGAAGATCATCCGCGCCACCCAGAAATAGATGATATCGTAACCCGTCACGAGCACGTCAGTCGGGTAAAAGCGTTTCAAATCCGCGCTGTCATCCGGCCAGCCGAGCGTGGAGAACGGCCACAGGCCCGAGCTGAACCACGTATCCAGCACATCCTCATCCTGCTTCAGATCGTCCAGGCCGCTAATCCGGCGAGCTTCCTCTTCGTCGCGGGCGACAACCATCTCGCCGGTGGATTCGGAATACCAGGCCGGAATGCGGTGGCCCCACCAGAGCTGGCGGGAAATACACCAATCGCGCACATTTTCGATCCAGTGCAGATAAATCTTCTCGAACCGGTCCGGCACAAAGTTCACGCCGCTGCCGTCTTTTTGCGCCTGGATCGCCGCTTCGGCGAGCGGCTGCATCGCCACGAACCACTGCGTCGACAAATAAGGCTCAACCACGGCTCCGGAGCGCTCGCTGTGTCCCACCTGATGGACATGGTCCTCAATAGAGATGAGCACGCCCTGTTCTTTCAGGTCGGCGGTAATGTTCTTGCGGCATTCGCTGCGGTCCTGACCCTGGTAAGGCCCCGCTTCGGCGTTCATCGTGCCGCTCTCGTCCATGACGACGATCTGCGGCAGATTGTGGCGCTGGCCGACCTCGAAGTCGTTCGGGTCATGAGCAGGCGTAATCTTTACCGCGCCGCTGCCGAACTCTTTTTCAACATACTCATCAGCAATGACCGGAATCTCGCGGCCGATGATTGGAAGAATCAGCGTCTTGCCGATCATATCCTTGTACCGCTCATCCTTCGGATGCACCGCTACCGCCGTGTCCCCAAGCATCGTCTCCGGACGCGTTGTCGCTACGGTAATGAAGCCGCTGCCGTCCTTGAGGGGATAACGCAGATGATAGAGATGGCCGTTAACTTCCTTGTACTCCACTTCAATATCGGACAGGGCCGTACGGGCCGCAGGGTCCCAGTTGATGATGCGCTTGCCGCGGTAGATCAGGCCCTTTTCGTACAGCTTGACGAATACCTCGCGCACCGCCTTGGACAGTCCCTCATCCAGCGTAAACCGTTCGCGGGTGTAATCGAGCGACAGCCCCATTTTGGACCACTGCTCATGGATGGTTGCCGCGTACTGGTCTTTCCATTCCCATACCTGCTCCAGAAATTTCTCGCGGCCGAGATCGTAGCGGGATACGTTCTGGGCGCGCAGCTTCTGCTCAACCTTCGTCTGAGTCGCGATGCCCGCATGGTCCGTTCCCGGCAGCCACAGCGTATCGTAACCTTGCATCCGCTTGGTGCGGATGAGAATATCCTGCAGCGTAAAATCGAGCGCATGCCCGATATGCAGCATCCCCGTCACGTTCGGCGGCGGAATGACAATCGTATAAGGCTTCGCGTCCGGACGCAATCCTGCGCGGAAGAAGCCGCCCTCCATCCAGTAAGGATACCATTTCTGCTCCGCAGCCTTGGGATCATACGTGGTCGGCATGTCGTTCTTGGCGCCGCCCTCCGCCGGGCTGCCTCCAATCTCTTCAAGTTCCGGCTGCTGCGCCGGAGTCAATGGATTATGTTCTGTCATTGCTTTTTACCTCCATATTTGTCTAACTGTCGAAATAAATACAAAAAGACCTTCCGTCCTCAAAGGACGAAAGGTCATTCTTTCGCGGTACCACCTTTGTTTCGCGTACTGCGCCGGGCAACGGCGGAGCCGGATTGTTCAATAAAAAACGCCGGCAAAACGCGACACTCAATGCAGAAATAACGGCCTGCGTCCGGCGCGCTCTAACGATATGGGCTTAACGGCCATACAGCTCAAACGTGCGACTCCGGGGCGACTTCGGCTGGCTGCATCCTGCGGAAGCTCACAGCTGTTGCATTCCGCTCTCTGAAGGGCTCACCGCCTACTCTTCCCGTTCCCAGTCTTTAAGGAAATATTGCTTAATACTTTACATAATACATTTTGCTTTCGGCGTAGTCAACAGGGAGGCTGGTCATAGCAGGACAATCGCTTACGAATTTTTGGCGGAAAGTATCTGCTGGGCATGAGGGCTTGCTTGGCGTCTCGTCATTTTGCAAGTATTACTCTACGAGTATGTAAGTTCGAGGTTGGCTTTCGTGCTCCACCATGAAGGGCTTGGCGATTTTTAGTTGAGCGTCTGGCAAAACAGCTAATCGACGTCTTGAAAATAGCTAATCTACAATCGGCGTCTGGCAAAGCAGCGAATCGGCAATCGGCGCCTTGCAAAACAGCTAAAGTGCAGGTTATTTCGAACACAAGCGGTGGTTAGGCGGAAAAACCTGCTATTGTGCAGGAACTCAAGGCTCTGCCGACTGCATTTGAGCTTGCACGGGAAAATAACTGTATCTAGGCAGGCATATTATTCAGTGAACGTTCCAACGCCGATAAAAGATGTATAATTTCAGGTTTTCTGCATGATTTGGTTCATCGCGCCTCGCTGCAGCTCGTACCGCACTATATGTTTGCCCGCCGCTCCGGTTGCAGCAGTAAACCATCCTTTCTCGCAAAGTGTTTGCAGCATTCGAACGGCTGTGCGATGGTTGATGCTTAAATGAGTCTCCACATCGATGGGGCGAAGGGGGCGGGCGAGCATACAGGCAAGGGCGGATGATTTCCCGTTCCGCCACACTGTTCAGGTTAACCGGAGAAGTCTCGGACTGATAACGGCTAAGCACCATGCGCAGAAGCGTGATGGTTCGTTCAGGATGATGAGCGACGTCGTCATAGGCAAAAGAAATGACCTGGAAACCCATCGCCGTTAAAAAAGTTTCCCGGTTCAGTTCGTTGCAATATTTTTTTCTGTCCATGTCCGTGACGTGGGGACCGAAACCTTTGATTTCGATGATCAGCTTCGCAAACGGCGTAAGCCAGGCAAAATCGCAAAAGTAGGATAGCCCCCGCCAATCCAAAACTTCGTATTCCGGATGCAAATTATTGAAATTTCCTTGAAGCGGCCACCATATGCTGCGGCAAAATAGCTTCTCGGCATCGCGGTGTCCCCGCTTCAGGCGGCCTTTTCGTTCTCCTGTTCTGCTCTGCAAATGGTACTCGATAAATGCTGCATGCGCTTCCTCAACATTCATTTTGATTACCTCCCCTAAAATGACGAAGAACGTCCCGATCCATTCGGCGGGAATGGATCGGGACGTTCTTCGTCTCCTATATTTTAGTCTATCGCAAAATCGACCAATTCGCCAGTACAGCCTGATCGCAGCCACGGATATTTCACCGATATTTAATGCGGAAGTTAGCGTCTGAGTTCCTCGAACGTCCGCAGGGTATCCGAAGCTTTTCTATCGTTAAACACGATATATTCATCCGCTAACCTGATGACAATATAAGGAGGCGAGTGCTTGAATATGTACGCCCTGGTATTTCCCCAGCCATCCAGTCTGAAATGCCCTCTGGCATAGCTATCGGTTGCCACGCCATTCGTCCGAGTCCCGTCAGGCAATCTGTCCTCCAGCCGAAGTTCACGGATTTGATCCAGTTGAAAAGAATAACCGTAGCTTGGACTTTGCACACGTACGGTTCCATCCATGCCCACCGTCAGTTTCGGCGGCATCCAATCTTCCCTGAACAAAAAAATCGCAAGTCCCGCAATAATTATAGCAACCAATGCAAGGGTGACGCCCATTATGACTTTGCCGCCGCGCGTCGCCATATTGAGCGTGAATCCGGTCCCGGTCCGCTTAGACACCAGCATACTCCGGTCGTTCGGGTTGCAGTAAGTAATTCCGTTAATCCAATATTCATCATCGTCCGTGTAGAATAGCCGACCGTCGGCTTCATCAAGCCGTTTACTCCACTCCTTCATTTTACGATCCGTGTAATTGGCGACGGCAAAAGGGGCCGCCACCTGGATTCCGATAAAAATGTGCCAAGCAGCGTCAAAGCGGGCCGAGGTTTCCATTCCGGAAAGCGTAACGGCTGCGGTAAATACGGCGTCCAGTATAGCCATTGCCAGGAACAGCACCGACCAATATCTCCGCTGCGCCCGATTGAGCGCCGTATTTATTGCGCTGTCTGCGCTGTATACCTTGGTCCGCATACGCCGGATCGCAAGAGAAAGAAGGAAGAACAACAGCGTCATTCCGGCTGCCTGGATGCCCATGATTACCTCAAGTTCTCCGGAAGAACGCCGCGAGTAGAACATAACGAACAAAGAGAGCAGAAACGGCGCGATACACCAAAAAGGAGAAAGGGTCAGCTGTTTCTTCTGAGAAATAAGCGTGGTATCGACTCGAACGACGCGCCGTTCTCCCATGATCCAATCATGCTCACGCTTGATCCGGGCAACGGCCCGGTGATATTTTACGAACAATCGGTATCCGCCCCATATTCCAAGACCCATCCAGGCCCACCAGTATAAAAAGATCAGTGAAAAATAACGGTTCAACGCAAACATCGGGAGAAGCGTAAACGAGCTCATAACGATAAAGAAGATATTGTTTCGACGGAAAGAAGCCCTTAGGCTCTCCAGTTCCTCGGCTTGGGAGGCATGCTCCGGGATGCCAATACCGAAGACAATGATTCCTCCAGTAATGTGCGGCCGCATACCGTAAGACAGTTGCATTGTTAAGAGGATAATGAGGCATATGGGAATCAATATCAATACCATCGTCATTTTTATCAGGCCCCTTTCTATTCTGCAATCGGACGTTGTCCAGCGGCGAGCTCTGCGAAAATATCCGCGCAGGTATCAAGGAATTCCTTCCGGCCCACTCCCTTTAGGCTGGCTTCGCTGATAACGAGGGTCAGTTCCTGTTCCAGCTTCTCTCTGTACTCCCCGCGTCCGCCCTCGGGCCTTGTTACTGTAGCTCCGTGCCTGCGGTCAATCGTAATGAATTCTTCGTTCTTCAGAATTGCATAGGCTTTATTTACCGTCATCGCGTTAATCCCGAGCTCCTCTGCCAGCTGCCGGATCGTCGGCAGTTTCTCGCCGTCCTTCAAATCGCCCTTGCCGATCGCTACAACCACCGCATTCCGAAGCTGCATGTAAATAGGCGTCTCACTCTTGAAATCAAGCGTTATGATCATAAGTTACCTCCAACCAATAAAGTATTATTTGTATTATATATTATAATACAAATAATACAAAAAAACGTCTCCCTCCAGGAAAGACGTATTGTTGAGATCTTCCAAACAAAAATCCCGACTGTTTATCAGCCGGGATTTGAATATGCTCCGCCGGGAAGTCCCTACGGAATATAAATAACCTGCCCTTCCTCCACCGTCTGGCCGGGCAGCCGGTTGTACAGAACCAGTTCGCGGGCGCTGAGCTGATATTTCTCCGCAATCGTATCCAGCGTCTCCTCGCGCTGCACAATGCAGAGGCGAACCTTGCGGAAGGCCCCCTCTCCGTCCTTGTTCCTCATGAATCTGCTCTTCCATTCAGTATCCTCGGAAGATTCAGACGGAGTGACGGCCGCCGCTTCGGAGGCGGCTTTTTCCGCCAAAGCTTCCTCATTCTCGCTGCGCGAGCGGCTGGAGGACAACAGGGAAGAGAAGCTCAGGTGCTCCTTGGCCTGTTCGCCTGCGTCCTTTTTGCTGCCGAGAGCGATTTTCAGATCATGCTTCTCCTCCGGGGACAAGGCCGTCTCCGAAAGGCTGCCGGCGTCCTGCGCAAGCTGTTCTTCCGCCGAAGTGCCGTCGTCCGCAGCGTGGGACTCAAAGGAAACCGCGTCTGAAGCGTCTGCGATATCCGCACTCTCTTCGCCGTCCGCCGCCTCAATATCCGCCGTGTCCGCAGCGGAAGTCCGGCCACCGGCAAACGTGCTGCCGCCTGCGTCCGTACCGCCCGTGGCAAAATGGCTCCAGCTTTCCGGAGTCTTCCACTGGCTGCCAAAATCCGGCTCTTGTTCAATGCTGAACGGTTGGCCGCTCTCCGTATGAATCTCGGCATACCGGTCCTCCTCCAGATTCAAGATGGGCGATTCATCGCCGTCTTCTTCCTCCGTGATTCCCGGATATGCCTGAGCAGCACTGAATGCTACCGTCTGCTCCCGCTCCTGGACGGCATCTTCCGTTGCTCCTTCTCCGAATGTCCAAAGGGAATTTTCATACAATCCCTCTGCGCCCTCCGCCGGGTCATCGGCTTTCCCGGACAAAGCTCTCTCTCCCTCATCCGGCGAATAAGCAACGGTAAACTCTTCACTCTGCCAGGCGGGAGCCGGCTCCGCCCCTCCGATTCCGCGCAGCGACAGCACACCGGTAATATTCACGCTGCGCATCGTCAGAAGGTCGATATCGAAATTTTCAATTTCCACACCGATCTCATCAAGCGAGCTGACCCGGGCCAGCGGCACCGTGATTTCAACCGGAATGGAGTGCTCCAAACGGTGGGTCCGGTCGTCTTCGCTCCGGTAAAGGCCCGTCAGCAGCAGCTGTCCGTGCAGTTCCGCCCGGTCTTCTCGCTGAATGACCTGAATATCCGGCAGCAGCTCAACCTCTTCCAGTTCGGATATCCCCGGAAGGTCTTGAGACAGGTGAATGCGTTCGTAAATATCAAACCGCAGGCCGTGGGACTGGTCAAACACGGGAAATGTCCTCCTTCTTGGCATAATCTAACCCCGGGACAGGCCCAGAGCGTAAGCCCAAAATGTTACTCTCCCCATGTATATGCTTCTAAAAAGAGCACATGACAATCCGTTCAAAAGCCGCCGCCAAAAGCCCCCTGAAGCTGCGAAAATTCCGCGAATAAACCGACCATTAAACCGGACATTATCACTTGCGCCCCATTTAGGGTACAATAGAGGCAGAGTTAAAAGCGAGAAATTGGGAGTAGTGATCATAATGGCTAACAAAGAAGATGAAATTATCCTGACTCCGGAGGGCTTTGCCCAGCTGGAAGAAGAACTTAAAGAACTCAAAACGGTAAAACGCAAGGAACTGGCCCAGCGCCTGAAGGTAGCGATCAGCTACGGTGACCTTAAGGAAAACAGCGAGTACCATTCCGCCAAGGATGATCAGGCTTTTATGGAGACGCGCATCAAGCAGTTGGAGAACATGATGAAGTACGCCCGTGTCGTAAGGGCGGACAGTCTGGATGTTTCCTCCGTCAGCATCGGCTCCGTTGTTGTCCTGAATGATATTGAGTTCTCGGAGAAAGTCGAATACCGGATTGTAAGCCCCGCCGAGGCCGATGTGGCCCATAATAAAATTTCGTACGAAAGCCCCCTGGGCAAAGAGCTTATCGGCAAAAAAGCCGGCAGCGTCATCAAAGTGGATGCGCCAGCAGGCGTAATTGAGTATGAGCTGCTGGAAATCCGGCTGGCTTAACAACAGGCTCGCAGGTTTATTATACGGCGGAAGGGCCGGGCGGTTAGTCTCTGGTGACTCCGGCGCGAACGGGAAAACCTCCCTCTCATTTCCTGAAAAATGGGGCATCCCGGCCTTTAAGCAGGAAAAACTCCGGCTTATTGACTTCCATCTGGCAGTTTTCAGAGGAAACGTCCAATTAAGATGGAGAAATTCCCGTCCGGGTGCAGCCTAAGACCATTTTTGGAGAAATAAAAGGGAGGAATTCCGTTTCATCCATTCTGCGTTCCGATTTGATTACGAATGCACAGTTCGGCCGGGAGACGCCTTCTGCGTCCCCGGCTCTATTTTTCCGCAGCAGCTAAACAAAAAAAGGATCAAAAGCACCCGGCAGCTTGGCTGATGCGTTTTGATCCTTTTTTGTCGGTTTACCTGATGCCGCCGCTAAGAACGTTCTGCAGCAGCAGCATATCGTCCGGCCAGGGATCGCCAATGTCAAGTTCTTCCCCGCTCCATGGATGCGCAAAGCGCAGGGCTTCCCCGTGCAGCGCCTGCCGCAGCAGCGGACGGCTCCCCTGAACTACCGGCGCTTTCGGCCCTCCATACAGCTCGTCTCCGTATAGGGGATGGCCTACATGGCTTAAATGCACCCGGATCTGGTGCGTCCGGCCTGTCTCCAGCTCGATACGCAGCAGAGATGCTCCCTGCCATACCTCGCGGCCGACAATCCGGGTCACCGCCGGCTGCCCGCCGGGAGATACCCTCCGGCGTCCGGCATGATGGCGGTCCCGGCCGATCGGCTGATCGATTACGGTCAGCGAGCGGGGCACCTCCCCACGGACAATGGCGGCATACCGGCGGGAAATCGCCTTGTCCCGCATCGCCTCATCCAGAATCGCCTGCGCGAATTCATTCTTCGCGTACAGCACCGGTCCGGTCGTTTCCTTGTCCAGCCGGTGAATATGCCGGACGGCGCAATTCTCGCCGGAGGCGGCGTAATGGGCGGCGACCGCATGATCCAGCGTCACGCCGTTCCCGCTTCCGTCCGGATGCACCGCCATGCCTGCAGGCTTGTGAACGACGAGGCAGAAGTCATCCTCGTGCAGCACTTCAAGCTCATGCCAGACCGGTTCAATCCCCGGTTCCCTGAGCGGAAAAAGGGCCAGCCGCAGCCGGTCCCCTCTCCACTGAATACCGTCCTCGCGGCGAAGCCGCGCCAGCAGCTTGTCCGGCATTCCGACCGTCTCCTTCAGCCACCGGTCAATGGCCTCGCCTTTGTCCTCGGCGGAGGTCACACTGCGGCCGGGCATCGTCTCCAGCCATTCCCCGCGCCGTACCCCGCCTGGCTTCTTGGCCGATTCCCCCGGCTTCATAGCGTCTTCAGGGCCGCGCGATGAGCCTCAATCGTATCGTCGATATCCTGCTCGGTGTGGGCCGCGGAAATAAACATACCCTCAAATTGCGAAGGTGGCACGCTGATTCCCCGTTCCAGCATCTCGCCGAAATAGGCGCGGAAACGGTTCACGTCGCTGCCCTTCGCCGTTTCGTAATTGGTTACCGGCCCCGCCGTAAAGAACGGACACACCATCGAGCCTACACGGTTCACGGTCAGCGGAACTCCGGCCTCCTCCGCATTCGCTCTGAGCCCTTCTTCCAGCCGCGCGCCCAGAGTTTCCAGCCGGTCGTAGACCTCAGGCGTCAGCAGCTTCAGCGTCGTAAGACCCGCCGCCATCGCCAGCGGATTGCCGCTGAGTGTGCCCGCCTGGTAGATCGGACCGGATGGGGCGATTTGCTCCATAATCTCCCGGCTTCCGCCATAGGCACCGACGGGAAGTCCGCCGCCGATGACCTTGCCGAAGCAGGTCAGGTCCGGCTTGATGCCGAACAGGCCCTGCGCGCAGCCCCGGTTCACGCGGAAGCCGGTCATGACCTCATCAAAAATAAGCAGGGCTCCATAGCCCGTGGTCACCTTGCGCAGGCCTTCCAGAAATCCGGGAGCCGGCGGAACGACGCCCATATTCCCGGCAATCGGCTCCACGATAACCGCGGCGATATCGCTGCCGAAGCGCTCGAAAGCCAGCTTGACCGATTCCAGATCGTTGTACGGCACGGCGATTGTATTCGAGGCTATCCCTTCCGGCACCCCCGGGCTGTCCGGCAGCCCGAGCGTCGCGACGCCGGAGCCGGCCTTGATCAGCAGGCTGTCGCCATGGCCGTGATAGGAGCCTTCGAATTTCAGGATTTTGCTTCTGCCCGTATACCCGCGGGCCAGCCGGATCGCGCTCATGGTCGCTTCCGTGCCGGAGTTGACCATCCGCACGATATCCACCGAATCAACGCGTTCCACGACCGTCTTGGCCATTTCCGTCTCGATCAGCGTAGGCGCGCCGAAGCTCGTTCCTCTGACCGCCGTTTCCTGCAGCGCCTTAACCACTTCCGGATGGGCATGGCCCATAATGAGCGGTCCCCAGGAGCAGACGTAATCAATAAAGCTGTTGCCGTCGATATCGTAAATCCGGGAGCCTTCCCCGCGTTCCACATAGATCGGAGTCAAGCCGACCGATTTGAACGCCCGGACCGGGCTGTTCACCCCGCCGGGAATGTAGTGCTTCGCCTCTTCAAAAGCGGCCCGGGAAGCTTCTTCCCTCCGAGCCAAGCTCTCCTTGCCCATTCCTAATCCCTCCTGTCTAGTTCTACTCCCCGCGCAGCCAGCGGACCGCGTCCTTGGCATGGTACGTAATGATCGTATCGGCGCCAGCGCGCTTCAGACCTGTCAGAAGCTCCAGCACAATTGCCTTCTCGTTGATCCAGCCCTGCTGCGCAGCCGCCTTGACCATTGAGTATTCGCCGCTGACGTTATAAGCGACGAGCGGAAGAGCGAACTGGTCGCGGATCACGCGAATGACATCCATATAAGCGAGCGCGGGCTTCACCATCAGCATATCGGCGCCTTCCAGCACGTCGCTCTCCGCTTCGCGGATCGCCTCGCGCACATTCGCGGGGTCCATCTGGTACGTCTTCCGGTCGCCGAACTGCGGCGCAGAGTCCGCCGCCTCACGGAACGGACCGTAGAACGCGGAAGCGTACTTGACCGAATAGGACATGATCGGCACATGCTCGAACCCGGCCTCGTCCAGCCCGGCGCGGATCGCCTGCACGAACCCGTCCATCATGTTCGACGGCGCGATGATATCCGCTCCGGCCTTCGCCTGCGATACCGCCGTGCGGGTCAGAAGTTCAAGCGAAGCGTCGTTCATCACATCGCCGTGAACAACGCCGTCCACGGTATGGGTATGCACCATGCCGCAGTGGCCGTGGTCCGTGAACTCGCACAGGCAGGTATCGGCGACAACGAGCAGATCGGGATACCACTGCTTGATCAAGCGTGTCGCCTCCTGCACGATTCCGTGCTCGTCGAACCCGGAGGAGCCGACGGCGTCCTTCGTCTCCGGAATGCCGAACAGCAGAACCGCCGGTATGCCAAGGGAGACGATTTCATCCACTTCCTCCTTCAGCGTATCGAGCGAGAAATGATAAACGCCCGGCATGGAGCCGATCTCCCGCTTGATCCCGGTTCCATACGTAACAAATATCGGCTGTATCAAATCGAGCGGATTCAGCACCGTCTCGCGCACCATCCCGCGAATACCGGCGGAAGACCGCAAGCGGCGGTGCCGCATAAATGGAAAGCTCATTCTACTTCCTCCTGCATATCAGTTAGTTAGTGTAAACAAATATCGCGCTGCCATCCGCCGCGTTTAATGAACGTGGGATTATTTATCTATGGCCTTCATCGAAGCCTCGGGATACCGGAAGCCGGCTGCTGCCCCCTGCGGCGCCACTTCGTCGATTCGGCGCAGGTCATCCTCATCCAGCGTTATATCCAAAGCGCCAAAGTTCTCTTCCAGATAGGATCTGCGTTTCGTTCCGGGAATCGGCACGATGTCATCGCCCCGGCTGAGCAGCCAGGCCAGCGCCAGCTGCGAGGACGAGCAGCCTTTTTCCTTGGCAATCTCATGGATGCGTTCGACCAAATCGAGATTCTTGCGGAAGTTGTCCCCCTGGAAACGCGGAGAGAATCTCCGGTAATCATTCTCTTCCAAATCTTCGAAGGATTTGATCTGACCGGTCAAAAAGCCTCTGCCCAGAGGACTGTATGCCACAAAACCGATGCCCTCTTCCCGGCAGAACGGCAGAATCTCATCCTCAACCTCCCGGCTCCACAGCGAATATTCCGTCTGGAGCGCGGCGATGGGATGAACGGCATGCGCTTTGGCTATCGTCCGGGGCGATGCCTCGGATAATCCGAGATATCTGACCTTGCCGGCTTGTACAAGATCGGCCATTGCGCCGACCGTTTCTTCAATCGGAGTGTTCGGATCGACCCGGTGCTGGTAATAGAGATCGATATGATCCACGCCTAGACGCCGCAGGCTGGCATCGCACGCTTGCTTCACATACTCGGGCCGGCCGTTTATTCCGAGCGGTGTTCCGTCAGCTGCGCGAACGTTGCCGAATTTCGTAGCGAGGATAACGTTGTTTCGCTGTCCCTTGATCGCACGTCCGACCAGTTCCTCGTTTCTGCCGACGCCATACATATCCGCCGTGTCGAGAAAGGTAACGCCCATCTCAATCGCCCGGTGGATCGTGCGGATGGATTCCTCTTCGTCGAGGCCGCCGTAGAATTCGGACATGCCCATACAGCCGAGACCGAGAGCGGAAACCTCAAGACCGGATTTGCCCAATTCGCGTTTCTTCATATTAATCCCTCATCTCTGTAATTAATAGAGAACCGAATAACTAACCCTTTAATTTTACCGCAGCCTGCCGGGAAAAGCATCTTTGCACACTCTAGAGCAGGCAATGTCCGTCTCCGTTCAAGTTCACCGCTATTGCCCTTCCCGTGTTATCACCCCAAAAGCTCTTGCACCCATCCGGCCTCCTCCGATCCGGGACGCGAAGCCGCCTTCAAAGCGGGAAAGACAGCTGCTCTACCGGCAGCTCCCCGGCGATTTCCGCCAGTGCGGGACGCCGCAGCTCTTCCCCGGCGCGATGCCCGCCCTTTAAGGGAGACCATTCAGGCGCAGAGCGAAACCTTGAGCTGTACTTGCGGTGCAGCTCATCCAGAAGCCGGGACATGCTCTCGCGGTAGCCCGCTTCGGCATAACCTCCGTCCGCATACATTCTCCGGTATCGCTCCAGGATATCCGGGAACTGTTCTTTCAGCGTGCGGAAATACCAGCCTTTCACATCCGGGGAAAGACGCAGCAGCGAAGTCATAACCGATTCAGCTCCCCGTTCCGCCGCGGCGGCGAACAGCGCTTCAAGCCCGGCCGGATCATCGGTAAGCAGAGGAAGGATCGGGGCGATGAACACGCTCGTTGCAATTCCCCGTTCCGCCAGCTTGTGAACCGTATCCAGCCTCTTGGAAGGGAGCGGCGATCCCGGCTCCAGCCTGCGCGCAAGTCCGTCATTCAATGTATTGATGCTGATATTGACCGTAAGTGGACGCATTTGCTCCAGCAGATCCAGGTCCCGCAGAATTAAAGGAGAACGGGTAGTCACCGAGGTTCGAATACCGTACTTGGCAAGCACCATGAGACATTTCCGGGTCAGTTCCGTCTTGCCCTCAACCGGCTGATAGGGGTCGGTTGCCGTCCCGATCATCACCTCGCCCACCTCTTTTCGCATGGCTTCAAGATCATGCCTGTATCTGCGGGCCAGTCTCGACAGCTGTGCCTCCAGCGCCTCCGCCGCATTCGTCTTGAGCATAATATGGTTCTGGAACTCGTCATCCGCCTTTTTGTCGATGAATCCCTGAAATCCTCTGGCATAACAGAAGCTGCAGCCATGGGCGCAGCCCCGGTACGGATTGATTGACCAGCCGAAGGGCATTCGTTCCTCTTTTACACGTGTCATTCCCGTCTTCGCTGTTACCGGTTCGTATGTCTTCGGCATTCTCCATCCTCCATCCTCTATCATCAATAGGAACATTTGTTCCTATATCATATCACATCCGGAAGATTTAATACAGAGAACCGAGCCTGAACAACCCGAAGCGGCCAGCAACGACAAACAGCCCGGCGCGCATGTCGGGCCGGGCTGTAGCAGGCAGCCGTTGTGTACTAATCAGAGCGTCCGTTCATTCCAGCGGCATAGCTCGCCCACCAGCGAGTCGATCGTGGCTTCCGCTGCCAGCAGTCCGGGCTTCAGCCCCGCTTCCACAGCCGTCTGCTCCGTGAGCGGGCCGATGCACGCAATCTTGATCTTCTCCAGCAGCGGCAGCGGATCTTCCAGCCCCATCCGCTTCAATACTTCGAGGAGGTTCTGCACCGTGGACGAGCTGGTGAAGGTGACAGCATGTATCCGTTCTTCCTCCAGCAGCTTCAATAACTCGATGTCATCTTCGCCGGTAACGACCGTCTCGTACGTGTCAATCTCCGTCACCGGCAGCCCCAGTTCCGCCAGCTTCTGCGGCAGCCAGTTCCGTGCAAGATCGCCGCGTGGCAGCAGCACCTTTTGCCCGGGAAGCAGCTGCTCGCCGTATGCTTCGATCAGCCCTTCTAACT
This sequence comes from Paenibacillus rhizophilus, assembly GCF_003854965.1. GTDB lineage: Bacteria > Bacillota > Bacilli > Paenibacillales > Paenibacillaceae > Paenibacillus_AQ > Paenibacillus_AQ rhizophilus. The sequence continues at coordinate 355,078 of NZ_RQPI01000003.1, read as the reverse complement.
GGAAGCGGGCCGGCAGTTCCTCGGCGATCAGACCGCGCTGCGCAAGCGCCGCTGCGGTTGCGGGTCCGACGGCGGCGATGCGGGCGTTGGACAAGCCGCGAATGTCCACTTTAAGCTCCGCCAGATGGCGAAAGAAGAACTCCACGCCGTTGACGCTCGTAAAGAATACCCAATCATATTCCGGAAGCTTCGACAGCGCCGAGGCTATCGCTTCCTTCTTCTCTTCGCTCTCAGGCATGACCGTTTCGATAACCGGGAATTCATAAGGCTCTCCGCCCAGGTCCTCAATCCGGTCCACCAGCTCACTCGCCTGGCTGCGCGCCCGGGTGACTAGAATCCGCTTGCCGAACAGCGGCCGTTCCTCGGCCCACTTGAGTTCCTCCCGCTGCTTCACCACATCGCCGACGACGATAACGGCCGGCGACCCGAAATTCGCCGCCTTCACTTTCTCTTCAATGTCGGCGAGCGTACCGATCAGCGTCTCCTGCTCCGCGCGCGTTCCCCAGCGGACCAGCGCCACCGGCGTCTCCGGCGAACGTCCGTGCTTGATCAGATTGCCGCTGATATAGCCGATTTTGGCGACTCCCATCAGAAAGACCAGCGTACCCGTGGCATTCGTCACTTTATCCCAATGAATCGAGCGGTCCAGCTTGTCCGGGCTTTCGTGCCCGGTAATAATCGACACAGAAGATGCATAGTCGCGGTGAGTGACCGGAATGCCGGCATAAGCCGGCACACTGATCGCCGATGTGATCCCCGGGACAATCTCGTAGGAAATGCCGTTTCTGCGCAGCAGCTCCGCTTCCTCGCCAACCCGGCCAAATATCGTCGGATCGCCTCCCTTTAATCTCACCACCGTCTTGCCCTGAAGCGCCAGATCGACGAGCAGCTGATTAATTTCCTCCTGCTTCATCGTATGCCGGTCCGGCAGCTTGCCCACATAAATCTTCTCTCCGCCGGGAGGCATCCATTTCAGCAGCCGGGGACTGGCCAGCCGGTCGTAAACCAGCACATCCGCCTTCTGGATACATTCCATTCCTTTAATCGTAATCAGCTTTGCATCGCCGGGGCCTGCGCCCACCAAATATACTTTGCCCGTCAATCTCCTCAACCCCTTAGCTGTGACAAAATCTTCTCCGCGCCCCTCACGGTCAGCGCTTTTGCCACTTCTTCGCCCAGCCGCACCGGGTCGGTGCCGGTACATGTCTCCTTCAATATCACGGCTCCGTCCGGCGTGCCGACCATGCCGGTAAGCGTAATGCTCCGGCCTTCGGCCGCCGCGCCCTCCTCCCCGCTCTTCGTAAGGGTCGCAAAAGCGCCGATCGGCACCTGGCAGCCGCCATTAAGCACGCCGAGAAAGCGGCGTTCCGCCGCTACCGTGAGTGCAGTCTCTTCATCATTATACAATGAAAGCAGCTTCCGCAGCTCGCCATCGTCTTCGCGGCATTCAATCCCCAGCGCGCCCTGTCCTACCGCGGGAAGACACTCCTCCGGCGGCAGATAGGCCGTCACGCGGTCCTGCCAGCCCATCCGGGCCAGGCCCGCCGCCGCCAGCAGGATCGCGTCATACTCGCCGCTCTCGAGCTTCCGCAGCCTGGAGTCGATGTTGCCGCGCACCGGCTCAATGACCAGATCCGGCCGCAGCGCCGCCAGCTGGCTGGAACGGCGCAGACTGCTTGTGCCAACCCGCGCTCCCGCAGGAAGGTCTGCTAGTGCCACACCCCCGCGTGAAATCAGGCAGTCTCTTGGATCAACACGCCGGGGAACCGCCCCGTTGACCAGACCTTCGGGCAGCTCGGAGGGCATATCCTTCATGCTGTGCACAGCCATATCGATCTCCCGGTCCAGCATAGCCTGTTCAATTTCCTTGACGAACAGCCCCTTGCCGCCCACCTTGGACAGCGTAACGTCAAGGATGCGGTCGCCTTTGGTGACGATTTTTTTCACCTCGAATGTAAAAGAGAAACCGTGCTCCGCGCTCAGCCGCTTCAAATCGTCGATCACCTGGCCGGTCTGGGTCAATGCCAGCGCGCTTTGTCTGCTGCCAACTATAATTGTTCGCATCTTAATATTCCTCCCGATGTTGTGCGATCCAAGTCCCGATCTGCTCCGAATCCCACTCTGTAAAGGTACCCATTCTGATCTCATCCAGCACATTCAATGTGCCCAGCCTCTTTATCAGAGCCTTTCGAGCCTCCAGCGACGGTTCCTGCCGCTTGATTTCCTGCCGCATTTTATATAAAAAATCCAGATAAGCTTCGTATTCCTCGCCAAACGTTTCCTCCAGCAGCTTCGTGATCTTCGCGGCGGTGCCGGGACCCGCTCCCGAAGTCGATACCGCAACGGTCAGACGGCCCCGGCGCAGCACGCCCGGCGTGATGAAGCTTCCGGCTTCCGCATCGCTGCCCACATTGACCGGCACGCCCAGGCTGTCCGCTTCGCGCGCCACTTCAACGTTCACCGCCGGATCGTCGGTTGCCGCATAGACGAGAAAAGCTCCTCGGGCATCCCCGGGAGCATAGATACGGTTCAGCCAGACAATGGATGCCTGTTCCGACAGCTCCGAGAGCTGCGGCGTCAGCACAGGGCTGATTACCGTTATCGCCGCTCCCGCATCCAGCAGCCCAAGCGTCTTGCGCTCCGCCACCTTCCCGCCTCCGACAACGACGCAGCGTTTTCCCCAAACGTCCAGCATTACCGGCAAATATACAGCCATTGTCTACTCACTCTCCGCCCCAACGATGAAAATCAGACCACGAATTCAGCAAAAAATTAAGGATGATGAACCCGTAGCCCGAGACCGCCCAACGCGCCATAACAATCCCGCTGCGCCGGCCCGACCGTCTAAGTATAAGATAGGTTATGTAAATCCCGAGCCCGATAAGCGTGGACAACACTTTTAAATCTTGAAACAGCGGCAGACGCCCTTCGGAGACAATCGAGATCCCGGCCACCACAAGCGACACCGCAAGCAGAGGCGTCCCGGCAAGCACCGATGTGTAAGCATACTTATCAAGGACTTCCAGACTTGGCAGGCGCCGGACCCGGTCATTCCATTTCTTGTGCTTCAGCCTGGCGTGCAGGAACAGGTACATAATCCCGAACACCGCACCCAGCGTCAGCGCGGCAAAGCTCAAATTGGCGAGAATAATATGCATAGCCAGCCAGCCGTGCACCGCTTTCCAGCTCTGAAGCGTATGATCCTCAGCCGTCAGCCACACCCGGTTTAGCAAAAAAGCGCTGAACCCTGCCACACTGAGCAGCAGCACCGTGAATTCGGAACGCCTCATAAACGATTGGACCAGTGAAATCAGCACAATGGTGAAGGAGAACCAGAACAGGAAATCATACGGCGTAAAAATCGGCAACCCCCGCTCCTCGTAAAAGCGTATGCCAAGTCCGGCACATTGCAGCAGGCCGACAAAGACAAGAAGCCCTGTGCCTAACCGCTTCCGATCCGGACTCCGTTTCAGGCAATCCGAGAAATAAAACAGCAGGCTCAGGGCGTACAGCAGCAAGGCTGCGTCATATATTCCATTCAGGTATTGCATTCCGCTATCCTCCCATTAGAGGCCTGCCGGAGCAAAGGCACTCTTGGGCAGAGCGGCGTTTCCGCTGCCGGACGAAGGTTCGGGCGGTTTGCGGTTCCTCTCGGCAGCGGCGCTCACGCCCTCCGATCCGGACTCCAGCCGATCCTCAAGCGCAAAGATCTTCGTAAAAAACTCAAGAGATTCATTCCCGTTCTTGTCGCCCGACATTTCTTTGATTACATTAATCGGGTCATGCATCATCTGGTTCACGATACTCTTGGTCAGGCGGCGGATAATCTTGCGCTGATGCTCATCCAGTTCAGGCAGCTTGTTGAACAGGCTGTCCAGCGTTTCTTCATGAATGGCATTCGATTTCTCCTGAAGAGCCCGGATGACCGGCTGCACGCCCAGCGTCTTGACCCAATGCTGAAAGCTGTCGCTCTCCTCCGCAATCAACCCTTCGATCTTCGCGGCTTCGCTGCGCCGCATTTCCAGATTGCTCTCCACAATACCCTCCAAATCGTCGATATCGTACAAAAACACATTCGGAAGCTCCGACGCGGACGGATCAATATCGCGCGGAACCGCAATGTCGATCATAAACAGCGGACGGGACGGACGGTTCTTCATGCTTTCCGCGATTCTGCCAGCCGTAAGCACATAGCCTCCAGCTCCCGTTGAGCTGATCACAATATCGAACTCATGCAGTCGCGAAGCCGCTTCTTCCAGCGTGCACGGACGGCCCGCGAACTTCTCCGCCAGCTCGGCCGCGCGCGCCAGGGTGCGGTTCGCCACAACCACTTCCGCCGCTCCGCTCGCGTACAGGTGCTTGACCGTCAGCTCGCTCATTTTGCCGGCGCCGAGAATCAGCACTTTTTTGCCGGTGAACATACCAAAGATACGCTTACCCAGCTCAACCGCCGCGTAACTGACCGATACCGCGCTCTCTCCGATCGACGTCTCACTGTGGGCCCGCTTGCCCACGGTCACCGCTTGCTTGAACAGCCGGTTGAACCACGTTCCCGTGACGCCTTCGCTCTGAGCAGTCAAAAAGGCGCTCCGAACCTGACCCAAAATCTGCGTCTCGCCGATCACCATAGAATCCAGACCGCAGGTCACCCGGAACAGATGCCGGATCGCCTGCTCTTCCTCATATATATACATATGTTGTGTAAATTGCTCGCTCTTCACGCCGAACCACTGCTCCATGAAGCTGCGGATAAAATGCCCGCACATAGGAAGACGGTCCACAACCACATAAATTTCCGTCCGGTTGCAGGTGGCGACGATGACCCCCTCCAGCACGCTCTTCGTCCGCATCAGCTCATGAAGCGCTGCCGGCAGGTCCTTCTCAGCAAAAGCAAACTGTTCCCTCACTTCGACAGGCGCTGTACGGTAGTTCAGGCCAACGGCGACGATGTGCATCTGCAAGTTCACCATCCTAGTCTTAATTCATTGCTGTATATTAGCATTTGCATGTTTAGTCCATATCAATCGAGACTATCCATTTCATACATTCGCTACACACTATATAAAGTATATCACACAGACATAACGCTTCTTACTCATTTTTTGAATACTTTATGAAATTAGAATTATTATAATGTAGGAAAAAGAATGGAGCAAGGCAATCATGAAGATTTCATTAGTTTCGCAAATGCGCAATGAAGTCCTACTTAATGTAGAATTTAATTCAAATCAGCAAAAAAGTTCAAAAAAACATATCCATTTAAGAGATTAAAGAAACAAGGAAATCTTAGAAAATAACATATTCAGGGACATAATTCCATTTATAGATCAAATATATAACCTTTTATGTAGGGTACTATTCGAGAAAGGATATGTATAATAATTATTTTCCGGGTCAAAAAACGACAAACATTACTTACGAACCAGCTTATAATTAGAGTAATATAGCAATCGGTAAGGAGAAATGGAATAATGCCCAACTACTATTTCAAAGAAATCTGGACCCCCTTAAAACTGTTCCGGATCAGCTTCTTCCGTGATGATGAGGACCGCGTTTGGATTAAGTTTGGAACGAAGCCGCGGAGGTTGCTGCGGAGACAAGCGGCGGACAAGTCGGGTGAACATGTTGTTTAGAGGCCTAAGCTTGAGGTAGTTTTATGAGCGTCGTCCAGATCTAATTGGCGGAAATGATAAGAGTTAGCGGAACCAGCCCTTGATCTGATCAAGGTTTTTTTTGGCTCCTGGCCCACTGTATCCGAAAAAGTTGCCGATCATTTTAGCATACTCGCTGAAAGTGATCTCTCGACTGTACGGGTTGCTCCACCACCGCTTCGAATCGTATCCGGAAACGGAGCCTACATAGGTCAATTCAATACCTGACTTCTTGTACACATGGTCAAAAATAAGCTTCACCCGCCGCATATGAAAATCGGAAGAAACGACAATGGCCGAGGTGAAACCATGCTTCTTCATTATGGCTAATGTGAGTGTAGCATTGTCATACGTGCTTAAGGCTTTATTTTCGGTAAGGATGTCATCCTGCGGTATGCCGAGAGCTAGGGTGGTTTGGAGCATGTTGCCGGACTGGCTGCCATACCCCTTCGAATTAGATAGAACAAGATACTGTGAATAACCGGCATGATACAAATCGGCTCCTTTTTTCACCCGTCCTCCACTTCCGCTTAACACGATGATGGCATCGGCTTGTTTCGGTGAATCAGTCAAGGTGAGAAAACGGCCTGCGGTAAGGAATGCTATAAGAACCAGGAGAGCGAACAAACAAAAAGCAGATGCCAGCTTGCTCGGTCTCCTTATTTTCATCCGGATTTGCTTCATATCAAACCTCGCGGTACTCCCCGCTGAGAATTCGTTCCCACCACTCCGTATTGTCAACGTACCACTGAATCGTTTGGGCAATCCCGGTCTCAAAGATGAATGTCGGCTTCCATCCCAAATGCTCAAGCTTGGAGGGGTCAATAGCATATCTTTTATCATGTCCTAGACGGTCGGCGACAAATTCAATTAAATCTTCCGATTTACCAAGTGTATGGATAATCGTCTTGACCACCTCAAGATTGGTGCGTTCATTATGTCCCCCGACATTGTATACTTCGCCGCTTACGCCCTCATGCATGACCAAGTCGATAGCAGCACAGTGATCCCATACATGCAGCCAGTCCCGAATATTTTTGCCGTCCCCGTAGACTGGCACCTTTTGATCGTTCATGACGCGGGAGATCGTAAGGGGGATTAATTTTTCCGGAAAATGAAAAGGTCCGTAATTATTGGAGCAACGTGTAATATTCATTGGCAGTCCGTAAGTCTCGTGGTAAGCGCGAACCAATAGATCTGACGACGCCTTGCTGGCGCTGTAGGGGCTATTAGGCTGAAGAGGTGTATTCTCCGTAAAAAATACAGCCGGATCAAAATCCAGTTCTCCATATACCTCGTCCGTTGATACATGAACAAATTTCGTTATCCCAAACGTTCTTGCCGCATCCAGCAGTACCTGTGTTCCCATTACATTCGTACGCACAAATACCGAAGGGTCCGTAATGGAACGGTCTACATGACTCTCCGCCGCGAAGTGAATGACAAAATCAAATCGTTCCCGCTCAAAAAGAGTCATGATCGTCTTACGATCCGCAATATCCGCCTGTTCAAACTGGTAATTGACCTTATCCTTGATCGAGCGATGCTTTGATAAATCACCGGCATAAGTCAACAAGTCCAAATTTATCACGTCATAATGCGGGTATTTATTCACCATGTATTGCACAAAATTCCCGCCTATGAAACCGGCGCCGCCGGTAACCAACACTTTTGTTTTACTCATCATCCACTCCAATCCTCAAAAAGCTACTGAATTATTTTTTAATTTGAATTAAGACTTCTAATAAGAATCATCCCCACCACATAAAGCGAGTTCAAGGAATGTCCTCGCATTTAATAGTGATATCAAAGATTGTGAAAAATAACATCATTTTATATCATATGTGAATAAGTAACTAAACGAAAAGGTAAATAAGTATTACCTCTCACATATAAAACTAAGCATAAATGACCGAAACAAACCTGCTAGGACTAGGCTGTACTATATATTAAAAAATGCCGAATTATGATTTTCATCTCCAAACAGACTCTCGAATCCACTGTAACCTCAGGAATTCAATTGGTATTACCATCCTAAATAAAAGTAATAAATTCATTGGATAATAAATCACGGTCTATCGTAAATCTGAATCAACTGCTTACTTGTTATCAATTAAATGGGATAAACACGTAACACTACCTCCGACTAGGATAATACCTTTCATGGACTTGGTTTCTTCTTAGATTATCTTCGTTCGTTGGTCTTTAGAATTTTCTTTGATATTAACATTTTTATTTTCTTTGGTATGCGTTTTAACCTCATTGAAAATTCAACTGGTTCTAAGTTAATTACCGGAACCTCTTTTATTTTCAAGTTTCTGTGTACTAACCACACGTTGAATAAACGTTCACTTAAAAAACCAAAAATTCTCTGTTGGTATCTATCGTAACTAGAGATATCTAATCTCATTTCCAGTTCGAAAAGTATATCAAATAACCAGTTGCTATATTCATTAAATAAATTCTTATTGGTAATAAACATATTAAATAAATACAACTCTTTACCAGACATTACTTTATCGAATGAATTAAGATATATTGGATATTTTTCTGATAATATGTTTCTTATTTCCTTTAAATCCTGAGATCGGTGATACTTAATGTAATGCGATTCTACTGTATGTTTATTGGTAAGGACTTTTTGAGGCATGATGATGTCATAATTTTTCATTATATCTATAATTTGGATTTCATTTAGAATATTTGTTAATTTACTATTAAGCTTTGAATTGTTTATACTAAAATATCTTCTGTAATGGCAAAGTCCTATTATATCGCAGGTTACGTTTTTCCAAGCCCAGTAAATGGCTGTTAATTCACAATAATTACTGTTTTTAGATGAGATATTATCGCCTGTATTATCTCCCTGATAACCTAAATCAATCCTCCCTTCTCTTCCTACATGAATTGGTGTATATATTCCCTCACTTGGCATTTCATATTTTTTATGTGTTGCCACAAGTATTTTAATCTTCAAATTCTCCAAACTCCTTTTTCACTATCTTTAGCGCTTCATAAATTACATTGTGCATGTCGTAATACTTATATTCTGCCAATCTGCCGCCAAAGATCACATTTGTCTCTTTTTCTGCTAGTTGCTTATACCTGATATATAACTCGTTATTTTTCTTATCGTTAATTGGATAATAGGGTTCGTCGCCTGGTTTCCACTCTACTGAATACTCTCTAGTAACAACAGTTTTTTCTTGAGTACCAAATTCAAAGTGCTTATGTTCAATTATTCTTGTATAAGGTGTCTCTCTATCCGTGTAATTCACAACAGCATTTCCCTGATAGTTCTCAATGTCCAGCAACTTATTTTCAAAAACTAAACTTCTATACTCTAATCTTCCGAATTTATAATTATAGTATTCATCAATCATTCCCGTAAAGACAACTTTTTTTGTTAATTGTTCAAACTCATTTCGGTTGGTTAGAAAATCAGTTGATAATCTCACATCTGATCCCAATAATAATTTCTCAACAATAATATTGTAACCACCCTCAGGTATCCCCTGATATTTATCATTAAAATAGTTGTTATCGTAATTAAACCTGATAGGTAATCTTTTAATAATAAATGCAGGTAATTCAGTTGCATTTCTCCCCCACTGCTTTTCAGTGTAACCTTTAATTAATTTTTCATATATATCTGTTCCTACTAGAGAAATCGCCTGTTCTTCAAGATTCGTAGGATCGATTATACCTGAAGTCTTCCTTTGTTCTTCAATTTTTTGTTTAGCTTCACCAGGTGTAATAGCACCCCATAACTTGTTAAATGTATTCATATTAAATGGTAAATTATAAATCTCTCCTTTATAATTTGCAATCGGAGCATTAGTGTATCTATTGAATTCAGCAAATTGATTAACGTAATCCCATATTTCTTTATTATTGGTATGAAAAATATGTGCCCCATAATTATGTACATTTATACCTTCAACATTTTCACAATAAACATTACCACCTATATGATCTCTGCGATCAATAACCAGACACTTTTTTCCTCTTTTGGTTGCTTCATATGCAAAAACTGCACCAAATAAGCCAGAGCCTACAATCAGATAGTCATATTCTTTTGACATATTATTAATACTCCTCTTTTATATGGATGTATATTTAAAGTTCTATTTTCTAAAAGGCTGTATCTTCTTCAGGATTTTATTTGTAAAGCCATAAATGAATTCATTTTTCAATAAATATAAGATAGCGTAATAAAACAAAGTAGATAATAAGACTGATAAAAATGTGCTTATTAGTAAGTTGCTTATTAATAAATGAATTATAGTGCAAGTTAAAACAATAAGTGTACTCCCTAGAAAATAACCCAATAAGTTCTTAAATTTAATAGTTCCTTTGATATATTTAAAAGCTAAAACAAACTGTGCTAATACAACACAAATTTCTGCAATTAAAGAACTAATTGCAGCTCCATTCTGTTGCATTTTGGAAATCAAAAGCAGATTTAAGATGAAATTAACAGAGGCACCTATTAAAGTTGATATTAATGTCAACTTTTCTTTACCATGTGAAACTAATATTTGAATTCCTATCAAGTTACTTAAACCTATTGCTATAATTATGGGGCTAATAATTTTTATAGTAGTAATCGCATCTAAATAGTCACTTCCAGCAAACAAAAAAATGATCTGTTTAGAGAGCATAATAATACCAACAGCAGAAGGTATAGATATCATTAGTACAAAATCTAAAGATTTTCCTATTAGCCTTTTTTTCTCTATTTCCATATTATTTTCTATATAGTACGACATTCTTGGTAACATAACTGCCCCTAGAGATGTGATTAATAAGACAATAATACTTACAATTTTATTGGCAGCTGTGTAAAGACCAACCGATTTATCTCCAGAAATAAATCCTAACATTACTTTGTCCAGATTGATATAAACACTTACAGAAAGATTCATAAAAAACAATATCATAATAGGTTTTAAATGCTTTTTGAAATTGTATTTTTTATATTTTTTAAACAAATCAATATACTTGGTTGCTCTTACAAAGTTATAGAAGTAACCGAGCGATAATGAGAGAACATAAAAAATACCGTATAATAAATAATCATCTTGTTCTTTAATAAAAATAAATACCAATATTAGAGAAAACAGCTTAACGAAAAGACTTCTTAGAGTAATATATCTGTATTCTTCAATAGCTTGGTAAAACCATTCCATACCTATATTAACAGACAAAATATTAATACTAATTATTATCATTAAACTCTTATATTCATTCAATTGACTCACAAAACTCATTGATATAAATAACAGTAAATAGGATACAGAAACCATAACAAAATTTAATATTAATATTTCTTGAACTAGTTTACTTAATTTCTCTTTATCATCTCTAACTTTAGCACATTGTCTAACGGCATATAATGGTATCCCCACTTGAGAGATAATTATAAAGTATTGAATAATCGCTGTAACAAAATCTATTCTTCCTACCCCATCTGCTGATAATACTCTGGCTAAATAAGGAAAAGTAATTAGCGGGAAAATTATACTTAAAAACCTTAATAAAGCATTATACAAAAAATTTGTCTTTATAGATTTTAAATTCGCCAATTTGAGTCCCTCAAAACTTGTTTATTTTTTCCAATCACACTTCTACTAAAATCATTGATTTCAAGTAAATATCAGGATTTCTTAATGAATTTTTATACCATTTACTAGGTGCTACAATTATTTTTTGTTCATTATCCGATAAATAAGCCCCAGCCCACGAAAATGAACTGTTAGCTATCACAAAATGCTTACAGGAATATAGTAACCTTAACGATTCATAGTCCGGTAAATTATCTATAAATTTAACGGGATACTTAAAATTATAAAACTCCTTTACTACATTTATATTATCACTGAAAATGTAAAATACAGGATTTTTAACTTTTGAAGCTATAATTTCCATCCCTTTGTAATAGTATTCTTTCGAACAAACATTCAAATGAGAATTGATATAATCTTCTCCACATCTTATACTTACACCAATTGCGTTAGAGCTTAGAATCTCATTTAAATAAAATTGAGCCTTTTCAGAAGGCTTAGTGATTACTTTTAATTCGGTTTTAATTTCATTCTTTATATTTTCAAAATATCTTTCGCTTTGGAAATATCCATATATGCATTTAATTCTCTTATCCACTTTAATGGAAGAATAGTACTGTCTATCAAATGTGAAGTATAGCCCTTTTCTTGAATACTTCAAGAAATTCCTTTCTCCAGTAGCATCCCTTTCAAAAGTTAACTTATAGAAACGCTGATATGCCCTATAAATTTTTTGGTGTATTTTCAGCCTTACAAAATCATATTTATTCAGACCACTAAATTGTATATCCTGTATTTCTTTAGATATATTTAGATTGAACAAGGAAAAATTTCTTATCTTATATTTCTTGTATGCTGTAGTATCAAAAAAAAGAGGCTCGTTATACATTTCCTGTATAAATCTAGCATAAGCATACTGAAAAATTTGATTTCCTAAACCACCTGTTAATTTTAAAATAATCATTTATAAACGCCTCTCAAAAATAGTCTTAGATTGATTTTAATAATGTGAGCACTTCCCCATTTTTCTATTTCTATAATCAAAGAAACCTTTCCTCATTGCATTTATTTTTTTGATTTTTGATGATTCTAACAACAATACCATTCCGATATGTTTTAAAGAAGACACTACTAAATGAAAGACTTTGTTTAATTTATTCTTCTGGTACTTATCTAATATATACAAGCGATTTCTAAACATGTAATAATGTCTAATATAATTATGTTGATAATAATTAATAATTCCAGCTGTGGGCTCTCCTAAAAATTGATATAAGAGAGAATTTTGGACCACTACCGTTTTATATCCAAATGATTTTATGTTTATACAATAGTCATAATCAACCTTGTCAATGAATAAATTCTCGTCAAATCCACCCGTAATATTAAATATCTTCAAGTCAATTACACTTCCTGAGGTAATACTCCAGCTTACCTCATCAACCTCCGGGCTTCTTTCGACATTCTTCTGCTCTCTGTCTATGTCCTCTATAAATCTTATGGCAGTAGATTTTGGAGAGAAAACTCCTATGTTCTCAACACTATTATTACTTACTACCTCGAATAGTTTTGTCATATTTCCCAAATCAAAAATACTATCTTGATCCATTAATAGTATATATTTATATCTGTCTTGAATTGCTTTATTACATAAGTAATTTAAAGCAATTGAAATACCATCATTTCTTTTATCCCCTAAATATTCACAATAATCTCTTTGAATTAATTCCAGTACAGCTGCATCTACATTACCTTCCGAATTATCATAAATATAAATTTTATCAACTATTTTGGAATAATCCCTCACTTTTTGAATTTGTTCTTTAGTCGGATTGTAGAATATAATTCCTACACAGAATGAATCATATATCATGGAATCAATAACCCCTCTGCTGAATTTTCTTAAATAGTCACTTCATCTTGTACCAAGTTTGATAATACTCGATATAGGATTCAGCAACTCTATCGATAATCGCTCCTTCCAAAAAGTTCATACTCCCATCTTCTTTGTGCAATATACTAACGTGTGAATTCATAATTATACTAACTTTCTTTGATCTAGCAAGTTGTGCTAAGTGATCTTCTTCTGCGAATAAAAACATTTTCTCATTATATAATGGGCCAAGCCTTTTTATAGTGTTACGACCTAGAATTAAAAAAGAGCCATGACATGAGTAAATATTATAAACTTTTCTTTTTGAAAATTTATTCACTTGAAGAAAAAACACTTTTAAAATTTTATTTATTGCAATATCAATATACAATAATTTATATTTCTTTTTTTTGAAAGCGATGTACTTTAAGTATTCTAATAACTTATTGTTTATTAGTCTAAATGGATTTTGTTGCTTATGATCTAAGGTTCTAATTTCTGGTGCAATTATGTAGTTTGCATACTCTTGTATACTTTTATAATCAAATCGAATTATTTCTGTATCTGGGTTACATATGGCTAAAAATTTATAATTGTAGTTATTATTTGCATACTCAATCCCTACATTGTTTCCCGCTCCATACCCTTGGTTTGGAACATTAATAAAGTCACAATAATAATTTTTAGCTACATTCTCTATTTCCCTCATACTATCTTCATCAAAATAACTGTTGACTACAATTATTTTATATGAATTTGAAACCTTTAGTTGAACACTTTCAATAAAATCAACCATATCTTTGCTGTTTCTATAAGTCAGAACTATAAACACAATGTCAACCTGTGTCATCGTTTAACTCCTCTACTTTATACTGTCTAAAGGCCGATTTTCTTTGAGTATTTTTAATACTAGAGCCATTAATATAAAGACTGCAATTAAGCTAGTATAGGACCAAGGACTGATTATAAAACTATATAGGATAAAAAAATAATTTGCCGATAAAACTGCGTAACAAACGGCGCTTGGTTTATTGCTTAAAATATTTCTATGAGAATAACCAGCAATCACACCGCTAGTATACATAAATATTAAACCGCCAATTTTACCAAAATCCTCTATAATTCCTCTAAAGACTGTATAAACATTTGTATTATAAAAACCTTCACTATAAAAGAGTTTATATACACCCTGCTCCCTAGCAAATGTTCCTAAAATATTTGTGACAGCATTAAAAGTTCTAGCTCCGAAATATAATTGTGTAGTATCCGTGCTATTGAACCAGTAATCAAAGGCAAACACACTGCCAAATATATAATTAACAAATTTTATTTTTAATATTTCGATCATGTAAGCATCGTATCTTCCGGCCCTTAATATCATAGCTATAAACAATAGCAAGAAGAAGATTACAATAAGTGCAACTATCTTAATAATCACCCTAATATTTAGTTCAGGTATTTTTTTATATAATAATAATTGGGTTGTTAATATTCCGCACACAAAAAAGAATACTACAACAATAAGACCTAATTTTGCATTAGATGATAAAAGTCCAATGATCGTGGGAATAAATGATATCCAACATAGGACTTTATCTTTTATATTTTTTGAAACCACTAGGAATATTCCGCTTAAGAAAGGTGTGAAATATGATAAAATCGTATTTATTTGTAGTCTTACTCTTTCTCCTAAAGAAAAATTAAATTGATTTAAATATCTATCTTGTGCATTTTGAGCATTCAAATCAAACAGTTGATTTAAGTCTAAAAATGTACTGAACCTAATTCCAGTAGAAATTATTGAATACAAGGAACTAACCATAAACAAAGTTACAGCAACGATTAAAATTTTCTTACAATAAGCATAATTAATAGTCCAAAAAACTTCTTTTTCTGGAACGCTTTTTTTTGTATAAAATCCATTTGCTACAATAGATCCAAATGAATAAAAATTTATGGAAATAATTATCCATATAATCCCTAAATATCCAATATTGATATCGCCAGCAAAGACTAGTGCTAGTGATATAAATATTATCCAAAAAAATTGCATGGAAATTGCGGGAGATAACTTTTTAATCTTTTTGGTATAGAGTATATATAGTAAAATAATATATATACTACTTATAAATAATGGTAATGTTGTTGTAATTTCGATCACCCACTTAAAATACTTAGAATAGATTTTAGTTAGACTCCAACACCAAAATATTTCAATTTATTAACTTTATCCTGCTTTCTAAAAAACACATTTCTTAAATCGAATACAAAAGAATCTTTCATATTAGAAATTATTTTTGAAACATCCATTCCTCTAAATTGATGCCATTCCGTGATAATAACAATTGCATCAGCTTCTTTAGCTGCTTCGTATTCATTATTCATATATTTAATGCTGCTGTTTATATGTTCAAGTCTCCACTCAGCTTCTTTCATACCTTCGGGACAATAAGCTTGTATTTTTGCACCATAACTAACCAATCCATTTATAATATCAATAGAAGGGGCATCTCTCATATCATCAGTTTCAGGTTTAAATGATAAACCTAATACTCCAATCGTTTTTCCGGTTAGATCCCCTTTCTCATTCATTGCATATCTTATTTTCTCAACCATTTTATTTTTCTGCTTCTCGTTTGCTTTTATTGCAGCTTCAATGACCATCATCTGTTCTCCATTGTCTCTAGCAATCTTAGTTATGGCTTTAGTATCTTTAGGAAAGCATGACCCCCCAAAACCTGGACCTGCATGTAAGAACTTAGGAGATATCCTACCGTCCATTCCCATAGCTGCAGCAATTTCCTGAATATTTGCTCCTACCTTCTCTGCCAAAAGCGCCATTTCATTAATGTAACTTATTTTAACTGCCAAGAAAGCATTTGAAGCATATTTAATCATCTCCGCAGTCTCAATATTGGTAAAAACAAAGGGTGTTTGATTAATATACAACACATCATATACATTTTTCATAATATTTCTTGCTTTTTCTGAAGAGGTACCTATGACAATCCTATCGGGAGTAAGACAATCTTTCACTGCCTTACCTTCTCTTAAGAACTCTGGATTTGATACGATATCATAATCAAAGTCCACGTTTCGTTTATTCAGAATATCCTTAATTAAATTATTTACAAGTTTCCCTGTCCCAACAGGAACAGTAGATTTATTTACAATTACTTTATAACCATTCATATTTTCTGCAATCATTCGCGCCACTTCTAACACATATGTTAAATCAGCACTACCATCCTCTTTTGGTGGAGTACCCACAGAAATAAAAATAACATGGCTATTTTGTATAGTATCATCAATGCTTGTAGTAAACTTCAATCTTTTCGATTTAACATTTTTGTCCAATATTTCTTTTAGTCCTGGTTCGTATATTGGTAATATACCTTGGTTTAGTAAACCTATCTTTTCTTCATTAATATCAATGCAGGTAACATTCATACCGAATTCAGATAAAATAACACCCTGGACAAGTCCAACATAACCTGTTCCTACAATACCAATGTTCATTATTGTTTGCTCCCACCTTAATAATGTACAAAAAAGTTAATCTTAAATTACGATTAAAAGACCGCAATTATTTAGCGGATAGTGAATAGTCATTGTATCATCCGAATAACCTGTATATCACTATTTTTTGCAATATATTCCTTTGTGATCTTGTTATTATGAACTTATATAATTTAGATCAATATATAATTAATATGAGATATTCTCTATTTCACTTCAACTTAAATACTGTTGATATAATCCAATAACATATTAAGTAGACTGATTTAACAAATGATAGATGCTCAATCTCACGATATACCTTCCAGTGATACCCTACTAAACTTGATTTTTTTTTTGAGATTGCTCCCTCTCTTATGCGATGACTTCCTAACGCCTCCTCAAAGCCGAAAAGGTAAGATTCTTTTTTTATAACTTGAAGCCACATCACATAATCATTTCTTTTCTTTATGTTTGGAATTTTGAACTTACCTAATCTTTCCGCATCATATATAACTGTTGAATTCCCTGGACAAGTCTTTAAAACTCCATCATAATCGCTTTTACTATGTGCTCTAATAGTGCGGTTAAGATAGTTCCCATGTTCATCAATCTTTGTATAACTAGTACAAGTAAAGTTATATCCATTCTCCTCCATAAAACCGATCTGTTTTGTTAACTTTTCAGGAAACCAAACATCATCACTATCAAGAAAGGCCATATATTTTCCTGCTGCGAGATCAATAGCTTTGTTTCTAGCCACTGCTGCACCAGAGTTTTTCTCCAACTTGTGGTATTTAATTCTTGGATCTTTCGACATATACTCTTTCACTACTTCTTCAGTGTTATCTGTGGAACAGTCATCTACAACAATGATCTCCCAATATTTATATGTTTGAGCTATCACCGAATCAATTGTGATTCCTATATAGTCACCACAATTGTATGCTGGCATGATTATTGAAACTAAGCCTTCTGAAATAATGTTACCGTTTAATTCACTCACCATTACGCACTCTCCAACTCTGACAACTCTATTGACTTTCTCAAGTCCCAAATTTGGTACTTTTCTTTATAAATACTCAAGCTTTTTTCATAAATCAAATTACCAAATACCTTATTAATTATCGCTACCTTAGTTCCCATAACATTCAATAAAGGATTAAACACTCTGATTAATCTAATTTTCTTCTCATGTACCTTGGCAATCAATCTAACCATTTCGCATGTCTTTACGTGTTCGCTATCTTGAGGAAAAAACAATCCACTTTCATTATTTTCAATTATAAGGCGAATAAACTCACCAAGGTTATCTATATAAAGCATACTGCGCTGATTATCGATATCTGGAAAAACGGGCAGTATCCTAGCTGCTTTTGATAATTTTGCGTAATTCCCTTTTGATCCTTTCCCATAGATCATAGGCGGTCTGATAATTACAATTTTAAACTCAGCATCCTCTAGGCTTTTTATACCTTCTTCAGCCTGTAACTTACTATTCCCATAAGAATTAGTGGGTTGTGGAATGGTGTGTTCAGTGATAATCTTTTTCTCATTTATACCGCCACTATCCCCATAAACAATAATACTGCTCATAAAAATAAACTGCTTAACTCCATCATTTTTCGCTTTCTTCGCTACCTCTATCGTCAGATCCCGATTAACCTTATAATACAGATCTTCCAATTTAGGATCAGCCGAGACATGAGCTATTCCAGCTACATGCAGAACCGTGTCATATCCAGAGAAATCGTGTTTTTTCCACTCTTCCCCCTTAACGGATATCTCCTCGACCTCGTACTGATCCGGCCATTGGCTTACCCATTTGATAAAGCTTGTTCCTATGTAGCTGCTCTTGCCGGTTATCAGAATCTTCTTTCTGCTCATTTCTTAAGAGGCAACTCCTTTAGCTTTGGATGCTGATTTGAGGCTTTCTCCTTCAACGACGCCGTCGGATTTCAGTACTCGGGCAATGGTCATGACAAAGATTTTCGCATCAAAAATGAAAGATACTTTCTTGGTATAATCCCCGTCATATTTTGCCTTTTCTTCATTCGGCAGCTCATCGCGACCGTTAATCTGCGCCCATCCGGTCAGGCCCGGTTTAATATCATTTGCTCCGTACTTGTCTCTCTCTTCAACCAGATCATACTGATTCCATAGGGCAGGCCGGGGGCCGATGATGCTCATTTCGCCCTTTAGTATATTGATAATCTGAGGCAGCTCGTCTAGGCTTGTCTTTCTGAGGAACTTGCCGACCTTGGTGATGCAGGCTTCCGGGTTCTTCAATAAGTGTGTGGGCATATCTTTGGGTGTGTCGGTGCGCATCGTTCTGAACTTCAGAATATGGAATTCGCTCTTATGCTTGCCAACTCGCTTCTGCTTGAAGAGAACGGGGCCTCTGGACTCCAACTTGATGGCCGCAGCGATAATGATAAAGAAGGGCCACAAGCAAAGCAGAGCGACAAGAGCAAGCAGAATATCCACGACCGGTTTAATCCTTGTATAAGACCTCATAGAATTCACCCTTATTCCAGTTTTCGTTATTACATTCCGACTTCAAACGAATAGCCCAATTCTTCTAGCGTTGGCACTTTTCTCGGCTCACCCAGTTGAATGATCAAGCCGCTGTCCATCGTCGCAAGCCGTTTAACTTCAGAGTTCATGCGGGTGTCCGGTATGCTGGCTTTGGTTGCATACGTCTCTTGCTGACCCGATATTTCAAGCGTTACGGTATTCTCGACAACGGTCAACAGATCTCTTAATCTCATAGTTATACCTCCATTGGTATGTTCGATTAATCTGCCATGCCTTTAACTAATTCAAGCCCGCTATTGACTTGTGACTCAAAGGCGCTGCGATACTGGTCAATAATGGCCGTATCATAACCGTTCGCTTTCAGCTTGGATTCGGCAGCGGAAATGATGCTGTTAAATGATGAAGTGAATGAATTCAGCTGCTGCTCGCCTTTAGAGAGAATTGCAGCTTTCGCGTCGTCATCCTTGGCGTTCAGGTATTCCATTGCCAGTCCCATTAAGGCGGACTTTGCTTGAGATTGCAGCGTGGTAAGCTTCGCTTCCGTTTCGCTGGTAATCTGTTCGTAGGAATACTTGCTCTCTGCCCCACCTCCGGAAGCGCCTGTTCCAGCCTGTGCGGTCGGCGCAGGGGATGAAGAGGATTGTTCCGTTTGACTAGAGCTTGAAGAATCATCGTTATTACTTTTCGTATCGTTCGGACTTTGCGCTTTATAGGCGCTGGTAAAAGCTGTAATACTCTTGGTCTTCTGATTCCATTTCAGGGTTGTTCCTGCCGCTTCTGAAAGAAAGCGCAGAGGTACGTACAGGTTGCCGTTCAGTATGTAGCTGGATAAACCTTGGGGGATGCTTTTGATGGAACCGTTAAAGACATAGCTTGCATTAACTTTGCTGAGAGCAACGGTTTTGGTTACTGCTACGGAAGTTTTCGGATTGCCCGCGTTCATTAAATATTCTTTAATCACGGTCAGCTCCCGGCTGTTGGGCTGAGCGACCGTTACTTTCATATTCTTGGCGTCCCAGCTTACGCTCTTCTGAAGCGCGTAGGAGATGAAGCGCAGCGGCACATAAGTGGAATTGTTATAGATAAAGATATATTGTCCCTCAGGAGGCTGTAGGTTGACCCCGTCAAACGTTATTGCTGCCTTTATAGTCTGTGCTTTAATAACAACTGGAGCAGCGTATGCCGTAACTGGGGCAATGCTGATCAGCATCGTCAGCCACAGTATTGCAGCGGAATATCTTAATTTGCCCATATTTACTCACTTTCCTTTTCTTCTGCTAGTATCTGGCTGCGTGATTTCCCTTCGCTGACGCCGTACTTCTTGGCAATCTGCACGAGCTCGTTATACTGCTGTTCCGAGACTTTTCCCATAACTAGAGCGCGTGCTTCCTTCTTCTCATCTACCGTTAATCCGCCCTGTGCCAATGTTTGAAGCCGCTTGATGTCAGATATACTCAACTCGCCCAATACTATGGAGACGACGTCGGCCTTATCCTTTACGCTGACATTCTCCTGTATCTTCTTGGCCTTCTCCGTGGTTATTTGCGGAGTATATTCGGTTATAGAATCCGAATTGGCAGCAGGTGATGATGAGGGCTTGTTCTGCTCCTTGACGGGTTGGGTATCGGTATTGTTATTGGCGTTGGAATTGGCTGCTGTGTTTACCGGTTGGGTAATTGTCGAATCCGTTACCTGTGGTACAGCCGATGACGTTGGTGAAGCCGGAGCCGCGGATACTTGAGGTTCGGCTATGCCGCCAGTCTCCGTCGCCAGTCCATCCGCCATGGAGTTCATCAGTTTGTTCACCGCATAATTGGCGGCAAATGCACCGCCTATTCCCAGAATAATGATGACCGACAACGTCCAGGCCAGTATTTTGGTCCATCTTTTCTTAAACATGGTAATCCTCCGTTTAGCTTGTGATTAGCTGATGGCCGCATTGGCAACAGGCATCATCGGCACGATCTGATTGATAATCTCCCGGACTGAAGCCGTGTTGCTCTCCAATAGAGCACGGTCCAAACGTTTAAATTCAAGCTCCAATTGGCTTGAGGTTAAGACGGCCGGTCTGCCAATAAATATCCGGTCATGCTGTGTTGATCCCAAATTCTCTTCCGCCGTAAGCAGCTCTTCGTACAGCTTCTCGCCCTCGCGGATACCAGAAAACGTAATCTGGATGTCCTTGTAAGGCTCGTAACCGGATAAGGTGATCAAATCTTCAGCCAGCGTCAGAATCTTCACCGGTTTACCCATATCCAGCACAAAGACTTCGCCGCCTTCGGCAATGGCTCCCGCCTGGATCACAAGCTGTACCGCCTCAGGAATCGTCATGAAGTACCTAACCATCTCGGGATGGGTGACTGTAACCGGCCCGCCTTCGGCAATCTGCTGCTTGAAGACCGGAACAACGCTTCCCCGGCTTCCCAAGACATTGCCAAAACGGACGGCTGAGAATTTCGTTCTGCTCATCGTATTGAGGCTCTGAACATACATTTCCGCAATCCGCTTCGTGGCTCCCATAACGCTCGTCGGGTTAACGGCTTTGTCGGAGGATATCATTACAAAGCGGTCTGTACCGTATTCATCCGCGCAGTCCGCTACATTGCGGGTGCCGAAAACGTTGTTCTTGATCGCTTCGGAAGGATTGCCTTCCATAAGAGGCACATGCTTGTGGGCTGCCGCGTGGAAGACTACCTGCGGACGATGGGCACGAAATACATCCATCATGCGGGCGCGGTCCTGGATATCGGCGATAATCGGAACCAGATTCAAGTTCGAAAAGCTTTTTCGCAGCTCCATCTCAATGTTGTAAATGCTGTTCTCTCCGTGCCCGAGCAGCAGCAGCTTGTCCGGCATAAATTTGGCAACCTGACGGCATAGCTCTGAACCGATGGAGCCGCCGGCTCCGGTAACGAGAACCACCTTGTTGTGAACGTACCCCAAAATGCTGTTCAGGTCCTCAACAATAGGTTCGCGTCCAAGCAAATCTTCCACGCTGACATCGCGCAGCCGTTTAACTGAAACCTTGCCGGTTATCAAGTCATTAATCGCCGGAATAATCTTCAGCTTGATGCCGGTCTGCTTGGCAATGCTGATAATCTCCGATATTTCCGTTCGTGATACCGAGGGCATTGCTATAATGATTTCATTGATTTCCTGCTCACTTACAATACGCGGGATAGAATGCCGGTTCCCCAGCACCGGAACGCCCAATATGGACATCCGGAATTTGTAGGGACTGTCATCAATAAATCCTACCAATTGGGTATGGGCAAAAGAAGAACTCTTCATTTCCTTTGCAATTAGCGTGCCGCAATCACCGGCGCCTACGATCAACGCACGGTTCTGCTGTTCATTGCGTCCATTCCGTTCCTTATGAACGACTACTCTCCATAAAAAGCGGGTTCCGCCGACCAACAGCAGGATTGTTTCGATTACCCGCGCCTCTACTCCTAGCGGAAGACGTTCATCAAACAGCACCAAAGAAAAGACGTATGATAATATGGCTCCAACAATAATAGCTTTGAGAATGGCGACAATCTCGCCAATACTCGCGTATTTCCATATTCTTCGGTACAAGCCGAAGTAGTAAAGACTGCCTCCAAAGGTAAACGAAGAAATTAAACAGTATTGCAGCATTTGGCGGGAATAATTATCGGGAATATCTCCGTAGAACCGCAGAAGATAGGACGTTTCAATACTAAACCACACGATGATAAGATCGATCATGAATAATAGGATAAACCGTTTGTTCACTGTCATTTTCAGTGCCTCCGAAAAATAACATATGGTGACTATTAAAGCCTGTTTCAACCTGCGGTTAATTGCCGTAATAATAGTAATAATAGCCTTCACTGGCTTTGCGTTTAACATTATTCATAACGACGCCAAGCACTCGGCATCCTACCCGGTCCAAGTTTGCTTTGGCTTTTACTGCGATATCGCGTTTGACTCTCCCGTAGCTTACTACCATAATCACTCCGTCGCTCTTGGTAGCCATAATCTGAGCGTCGGTGACGGCGAGCAGAGGCGGCGTGTCTATTAGGATGATATCGAAACGTTGTCTCAGTTCCTGCAGAACTGCGCTCATCCGGTTGGATGCAAGCATTTCGGCTGGATTCGGCGGAATCGGACCTGAGGTAATAATCGATAAATTGGGAACTTCGGAGCCCTGAATAACTTCATCCAGGTTCGCCTGCTGCGATAATAGAGAGGACAGGCCATATCGGTTGCTTAGCGAGAAGGTCCGGTGCCCGGTCGGCTTCCGCATATCTGCGTCAATTAGCACTACCTTCTTGTCCGCTTGTGCATAGGCGGCGGCCAGGTTGGCAGTAACTGTCGATTTCCCTTCCTCAGGCCCTGAGGAGGTAACCATAATGACCTGAATCTTGTCATCTACTGAGGAAAAATCAATATTTGTCCGAAGAGCCCTGAACGCTTCCGAGACGGTGGAACGCGGATTGGTGACGGTAATCAAATGACGTTGTTTACTTTGCTGCTGTGACATGTTCAAGCTCCCCCGTCTTTCTGGTTTGCGTTGCGGAGACTGGCTCTCCCGCTTTCATTTCCTCCGCTCCCACTCTCGTAATCATAGCCAAAGTTGGAAGTCCTAGCACTTGCTCGATATCTGCTTCAGTCTTGAGCGTATCGTCCATATACTCCAGCAGGAAGGCGATCCCCAAACCGATCATCAGGGAAACGACAAAGGCGATAGCCAAATTCAGCATTACATTCGGCTCCACCGGACCGGGAGCTTGTATTGGATTCACTTTGGCTTCGTTAAGGATAGAAACATTCTGCACATTGAATAAATCCGGAATCTCCTGCTTGAATACGAGCGAAATGGCGTTAACGACCTCGGCTGCCTTTGAATAGGAATTATCCCTGACTACGAGGGTCATCACCTGCGTATTATTTACGGAACTGACATTGACCTTCTTCATCAGTTCATCCGTCGTCAGATCGAACTGCGGATATTTACTTGCAACGATGTCCAATATGGCAGGAGTCTTAATGATTTCCTTATACGTGTTGATCAATTGGATATTCGTGTTGATTTGATTGAGATCCAGTTGGGCAACCGCCGATTGGTTAGGTGTCTGATTGACAATAATCTTGGTTGAAGCCTCATATACCGGGTTCTTGATATATACGCTGTATATTCCGGCGATACCGCACGCTAAAATAACGATTCCGACGATCAGCCACAACCGTTTCCGAATAATCCGGAAATAGTCGCGAAGATCCAATTCTTGTGATAACACGTATAATTCCCTCCAAGCTCTTCTTGAAATATTTCAAGCCTTACTTCTACGAGAAACGCCTACCCCTTCTTTTTAATAGCGGCAACCGTTTCTCGTAGAAGTAGCTGGCCTGTTCTAAGCGCGAAGCTTATTATTGGCATTAGTTAAAAATACCTCCTCTCACCTGCATGAGAGGAGGCCGGTAATTACTTATTTGAAGTTGATTGTACGGTAAATGATGACTGCAGCTTCAGCCCGCGTAGCTGTATTATTCGGATTGAATTTGCCGGCGTTGCCGATAATCAAACCTTTGCTAGCGGCAAAAGCAACTCCATCCTTAAGCGAAGGACTGATCTTCGCGGCGTCCTTGAAGACGCTGAGAGCCGCTGCGGAAGTTCCGCTGTCCTTCAAATTATGAACGGATTTGAGTGCACGGGAAATCATTGTTGCCATTTCGGCCCGTGTAATCGTGGCGTTCGGATCGAACTTCGAAGCGCCGCGTCCGTTAATAATGCCCTTCTCAGCTGCAACAGCAACATATGGCGCGAACCAGTCGGTCTTCTTCACGTCGCCGAAGTTGCTAACAGCCAAGCTATTCTCCAGGTTCAACGCACGGATGAGCATCTTCGCGAACTCGGCGCGGGTAACGCTGTTCTTCGGAGCGAATTTGCCGCCGCCTACACCTTCAATCGCGCCTTTGGCCGCGATCACTTGAATTTGTCTTCCGGCCCAAGCTTGTACTCTGGCGATGTCATTGAAGGTTACTTTGTTCTCTACAACAACGTAGGAAGAGAAGGTATCGCGCGGCTCAACGATGAATTCACCGTCAAGTACACCGCCTTGGAACTGGAGAGCCCCATATACGATCTTCGTTACGGATAATAGTTCTTTATCCAGCCCGTCCGTATTTTTAAGCGGAAGCTTGATCGTAATCGGTTGTTTGAATGTCGATGTTGGCACGCCGCCAACCGTCAGACCGAATTCATATACATCGGAAGCCAGCTTCAGGGATGTAACAGAAGTCGCTACAGAAGGATCGGCTTTTGTAACGGTCAATGTCACGGCTGCGTCAAACTGGGATACCGGAATCGTAATAGTCACGCCGTTAAAAGTAATCGCGATATTGGCAATGCCGTTAGCTTTGGCCGCATCGATAATTGCTTTGGAGAGTGGGACTTCGACCGTCGCCGCATTCACTGTACCAAGGTTAATAGTCAGTGTGGTTCCTGTCTTGGCTGCGGCCAGCGCCTGAATCGCCTTGATTACATCGGCGTCAACCAGAGCCACTGTCGCTTTGCCGTTCGTCACGGTAACGAGCTTGGAAGCATCGAATACGGCTACATCGGTAGATGGTGTGGTAGTCGTTCCACCTATAATACCTCCGCCTGGAGTACTGTCAGTAGGAGTACTGTCAGTATTATCAGCAATACCAAGTCCGAATGCGCGGATATAAGCCTGTGCGAGCGCTTGTGCAGCTGGTTTTGCGGAAGGAAGGGCAACGTTCAGATTATAGAGCGCCGTCTTCACATTCGTCGGGGTAATATCGAGGTTATAAACCGCTTGGCTTACCGTTGTCGCCTGCTGGGA
Source organism: Paenibacillus rhizophilus (assembly GCF_003854965.1). Classification (GTDB taxonomy): domain Bacteria; phylum Bacillota; class Bacilli; order Paenibacillales; family Paenibacillaceae; genus Paenibacillus_AQ; species Paenibacillus_AQ rhizophilus. The sequence continues at coordinate 329,121 of NZ_RQPI01000003.1, read as the reverse complement.
ACCTGTCGCATGGTTAAGAACTTTGTCATAGGCTTGTTCAAAAAGAGTTTCGGAAGCGGACGGATCATTAATAATGGCTTGCAGTTCGCTTTGCGTTTTGCCCTTTAGAAGTTCGCGGAGTTCAGCCTCAACACCCGATGTTCCAAAGAAAAACTCCAAGAAATCGTCGAAGCTCAGGTCATCCACTTCAGCTTTTACGGCAATAGCTTTCAGCAGATCCGTATACTCTGCATTCGTCTGAATTCTGCCGATCGCAGCGTAATCACTTTGATACACGTCATAGACCACGCTGGTAGCGCTTTGGAACAACTTGTATGAAGTTGTCGTTTGCGTGTCGCTAAGCTTGAGTTTACCCAGAATCGGAGCGAAGATTCCCTCGTATTCCGACTGAGAAAGGGCGTTAACATCTTTGTAAAAGGCTCCAAGTTTGACCCAGTCAGCCGGTTGCAAGTTGGAATAAAGCGAAATAAACTTGGCTTTCAGGTCGTTGTTTACTGTACTTGCAGCTGAAGCCACGTTAACAAATCCCAATTGTTGCGCCAATCCTTTGCCGCTGAGCGGGAGTCCCGCTACGGATGCCGCCGCCATGCTAACCGCAAGCGTCGAAACGGCTAATTTCTTCTTCAATGTCACTTTTCATCCACCTCTTATGTATTATTATTTGATAAATCCCAGTGCCATGTACCCATTTGTGCAAAAATTAACAAAGTCATGAATCTTATTCTATCATTATATGAAAAATTTGGTTAGCTTTTTCTGAAAAATAATCCGAATAAATTATGACGTTTTTTTCCTTCATTCTCAACAATTCTCTGATCTATCGGTGAATTACCGACAATATTCTGCGCATTCTTTCGAAAATAGTCTGAAGTCTCCCCCCCTAATAGTTTGTCAATCACCTGATAGGCCTGAGATAGACTAAAAGACCTAGTTCCTCCGTCATGGGCATCCGAAGCCACTGCATGAATCGTATTCCGGCGGCATAATTCCAGCGACAGCTTCTGCAGCTTGCCTCCGAATACGCCCGTCAGACTCTGCGCCGTCAACTGTCCAAGAGCTCCGATTTCGACCAGTCTTTGAAGCCGTTCCGGATGAGCGGCAATCTCGGCATTACGCTCCGGGTGGGCAATAACGGGCACGTAGCCTTGAATGACCAGTTCATGGCACAGCTCTTCCATTCGGCTTGGCACCCTTGATGAAGGCATTTCCAGCAGGATATAACGCGAGGAAGCCAGCGGCAATAATATCCCGCTCTCCAAATCATCAAGCAGATTACCGTAAACCCGAATTTCCTGGCCTGGAAGAACGTTCAGCGGTATGCCCTCCAGACGGAGCTTCTCATTCATTCTCTCTACCCCATCCAATACGCCATCTGCCGGATTCAGATATTGGCCATTGGCATGATGGGGTGTTGCGACGACGGTATGAATACCGTCCTTATGGGCATCCCGGGCCATGGCAAGAGCATCTTCCCAATCGGATGCACCATCATCTGCAAAAGGCAGGATGTGACTATGAATATCGATCATATTCATTTTATCGTCCCTTTCACTTAAAATTTGTAGAGTATTAATAAAAAAAAAACAACCATTTCACTTGGAAATAGTTGCTTGATATCATCCTGCAAATGGCTTACTCATTTTCGGTGTCCGGGTCCGCCTCTTCCTCCGTGGCAATCTGACTCTCGATCAACGCCCAGAGCTCGTCTTTTCCAAGACCAAGTTCCGAAGAAAATGGAATAAAGCTTTCGCCTGGAAGCACCCCGAGCGCTTCTTTCATAATCTTGATATGCCTCGGCAGCCGGGTCTTCGGGATTTTGTCCGCTTTGGTCGCGACGACGCACATCGGGATGTCATAGTGCTTTAACCATTCGTACATCATCCTGTCGTCGGCGGTCGGCGGGTGGCGAAGGTCGAGCACGAGCAGCACCAGCTTGAGGGTCTCGCGTTCGGCCAAATACTTCTCCACCATTTTGCCCCAGGCCGCACGTTGGACCTTGGATACTTTGGCGTAACCGTAACCGGGAAAATCGACATAATACATAAGATCATTAATACGGTAATAGTTCATGTGCTGCGTCTTGCCCGGAGTGGAGCTGGTGCGGGCCAGATTTTTGCGGCTAATCATTCGATTGATCAGGGACGACTTCCCCACATTGGAGCGCCCTGCCAGAGCAATCTCCGGCAAGGCGTCTTCAGGGTACTGACTCGGGCCGACGGCACTGATAACAAACTCGGCTTGGGTTACTTTCATCTGACTTCCTTTCTGAAAACCTATTGCAAACTTTGGACGGGATGATCCGCGATCTTCGCCGCCTGTTCCACAAGCGCGTGGTGCAGCACCTGGTCCATATGGGAGACAGGCACGAATTCCACGTCATTCTTCACGCTCTCCGGAATTTCTTTCAGATCCCGCTCGTTGTCTTTGGGGAGCAGGATTTTTTTGTAGCCGGCGCGGTGAGCGGCAAGCGACTTCTCTTTAAGCCCGCCAATCGGCAGCACCCGCCCGCGCAGCGTAATCTCGCCCGTCATCGCCACATCCTTCGAGACTTGACGCTTGGTGAGTGCGGATACTAACGCCGTAGCGATTGTAATGCCTGCCGAAGGTCCATCCTTCGGAATCGCGCCTTCAGGAATGTGAATATGAATATCGTTCTTTTCGTAAAAATCGGACGGGATGCCAAGCTCATCTGCCTTGGAACGCGTGTAGCTGAATGCGGCCTGCGCCGACTCCTTCATGACATCGCCCAGTTGACCGGTCAGTATGAGCTTGCCGCTTCCCGGCAACACCGTTACTTCAATCAGCAGCGTATCTCCGCCCACCTCTGTCCAGGCCAGGCCGGTTACCGTGCCGATTTGATCTTCAAGTTCTGCCATACCGTAACGGTATTTGGCTGTCCCGAGGTAATCCTTGATGTCATCGGGGGAAATGCTGACGTTCTCCTTCTCTCCCGATACAATCTGCTTCGCCGCCTTCCGGCATAGCGCGGCAACCTGTTGCTCCAAATTCCGAACGCCGGATTCCCGCGTATATTCGCGGATGACACGCAGCAGCGTGCCTTCCTCGATTGTGAGCTGGCCGTCCTCCAGCCCGTGATTCTTCTTCTGCTTCGGCAGCAGATAGCGCCCTGCGATTTGCAGCTTCTCAAGCTCCGTATAGCCGGGAATATACAGCATCTCCATCCGGTCAAGCAGCGGACGCGGAATATTGTGCACGGCGTTGGCTGTGGTCACGAACATGACGTTCGACAGATCGAACGGAATCTCCACGAAGTGATCGCTGAATGTATTATTCTGTTCCGGATCGAGAACCTCAAGCAGCGCGGCGGATGGGTCACCGCGGAAATCGGAAGCCATCTTGTCGATTTCGTCGAGCAGGAAGACGGGATTGAGCGAACCCGCGGTCTTCATACCCTGGATGATCCGCCCAGGCATCGCGCCCACATAAGTCCGGCGGTGGCCGCGGATCTCCGCTTCATCGCGCACACCGCCAAGGGAGATGCGGACGAACTTGCGGTTCAGTGAACGCGCAATCGATCGTGCCAAGGAGGTTTTGCCGACCCCTGGAGGACCGACAAGACAGAGGATCGGGCCCTTCAGCTTTTTGACAAGCTTCTGAACGGCAAGATATTCCAGTACCCGCTCTTTCGGCTTATCCAGTCCATAGTGGTCTTCGTCGAGCACCTGCTCGGCCTTGGCGATATCCAGATCGTCCTCGGTCCAGTCGTTCCAGGGAAGGCTGAGCAGCATTTCCACGTAGTTGCGGATGACGCCGCCTTCTGCGGAGCTTGCAGGCATTTTTTCGAGCCGGTCGATTTCCTTGTCGATCTTTTCCCGAACCCGTTCCGGCAGATCCTTCTCCTCGACCTGGGCACGGAGCTCCTCGGCTTCGCCTGCCCGGCCTTCCTTGTCGCCAAGCTCCTTCTGGATCGCCTTCATTTGCTCGCGCAAGTAGTATTCCTTCTGGGTCTTTTCCATCTGTTTCTTGACGCGCTGGTTGATTTTGCGTTCCAGCTCCAGTACCTCGCGCTCATTGCCCAGAATATCAAGCAGTTTCTCCAGTCGCTTGCGGACGTCGATCGTCTCCAGAATTTCCTGCTTCTCCTTGATCTTCAGCGCCAGGTGGCTGGTGATCACATCGGCGAGACGTCCGGGCTCTTCGATATCCGATACCGCAGCGAGCGTCTCGGGCGTTACCTTTTTGGATAATGTAATATAATGTTCGAACTGGCTCAGCACGGTGCGCATCAGAGCGTCACTCTCCGGATCTCCGTCCGGCTGCTCGGGCAGCTCGCGCGCCATAACCTCGTAATACTCTTCATTATCGGTATAGTGGATGATCTCGGCACGTTCGACGCCCTCCACAAGGACACGGATGGTGCCGTTGGGCAGCTTCAGCATTTGCCGTACATTCGCGACTGTACCGACCCGAAAAATATCTTCCTGACCCGGCTCTTCAATATTGACTTCGGATTGTGAACAGAGGAGGATCAAATTATCTTCTACCATCGCTTTTTCCAGCGCTTTAACCGACTTCTCGCGTCCCACATCCAGATGGAGGACCATGCTGGGATACACTAGAAGACCTCTGAGCGGCAATAAAGGAAAACGACGACCTTTAGTCTGTTTGGATACCATCGCTTTCGGACCTCCAATCGCTCTCGTGTGTGTCATATCGTTGTTTTTATATTTTAACAAAAGCGGCATCAAAACACCAACGGGCCGCACAAAGCGGCCGGTTGGCGCAAAATGAGTATAAGCGGGCACTTAGCATATTGACCGGTTAACCTTCGGGACGGCCTTAAAGATTGGCGCTTTCTCCCGACGCGTCCGCCTTCAGCAGCGACGGAGAGGCCGCAAAGGTCTCGCCGGCAACGGCGGGCAAGCGAATATCTTCGAGATGAGCGCCAAAGACAAGACGGAAAGCCTCTTCCACCGTCTCGATGGGAATGACTCGCAGAGGGGACAGATCGGCGAACAGCGACTGCCAGTTGTCCTTGGGTACGAGCACCGTTGTGGCGCCAGCCTGCAAGGCCGCTTCCACCTTGGCAATTACCCCTCCGACCGGCTTGACTCTGCCGTGAATGCCGATCTCTCCGGTCATTGCCACCGTGTTGTCCACCGGAAGGCCGCGGATCGCGGACACAATCGCGACCGCCATCGCCACGCCGGCGGAAGGTCCGTCAATCGGAGTGCCGCCGGGAAAGTTCACATGTATATCATATTGGTCGGGCGAAAGATTCATGTTCCGCAGAACGGTCAGCACATTCTCAACCGATCCTTTCGCCATGCTCTTTCGGCGGATGGTACGCGAGCCGCCGCCGATTTCCTCTTCGTCGACGACCCCGGTAACGTTCAGTCTGCCGATTCCGTTAAAGGCGGGGGCCGCCGAGACTTCAATTTCAAGCAGCGTTCCCATGCCCGGTCCGTAGACCGCCAGTCCGTTGACCACCCCTACCTGCGGTTCTGAAGGAATCTTGCGCTCGGTACGCAGCGGTAGCTGGCTGCTGCCCGCAACCCATTCCACATCGGCCGCGCTCAAAGTATCGCGATTCTCCGTGAGCGCAAGCCCTGCCGCAAGCTGAATCATATTGACCGCTTCGCGTCCGTTCGTGGCATACTGCTGAACGACGGAGACGGCTTCCGGGCTTGGCTTCAACCCGATCTTCTGAATCGCGTCCCTGGCGATTACCGAGATTTCGTCCGGCAGCAAGGGCCGGAAATAAATTTCCATGCAGCGCGACCGGAGCGCAGGGGAAATCTCCTGCGGCGAGCGCGTTGTGGCGCCGACCAGCCGGAAATCGGCGGGAAGGCCATTTTGAAAAATATCGTGGATATACGCCGGCGTATTCCCATCCTCCGAGTTGTAATAAGCGCTCTCCAGCAGAACCTTGCGGTCCTCCAGGACCTTAAGCAGCTTGTTCATCTGAATCGGATGCAATTCCCCGATTTCATCCAGGAACAGAATGCCTCCATGCGCCTTCGTAACCGCCCCCGGCTTGGGCTGAGGCACACCCGCCACACCCATCGCTCCGGCTCCCTGGTAGATCGGATCATGCACCGAGCCGATCAGCGGATCGGCGATGCCCCGCTCGTCAAAACGCGCCGTCGTCGCATCGATTTCCGTAAACTTGGAGTCCGCTTTAAAGGGGGAGAGCGGATTTTTTTTCGCCTCCTCCATAACAACCCGTGCAGCCGCCGTCTTGCCCACTCCCGGCGGGCCGTAGATGATGACGTGCTGCGGGTTCGCGCTGCACAGCGCCGCCTTCAGCGCCCGCAGGCCGTCCTTCTGCCCGACAATATCCTTGATTGAAGCCGGGCGCGTCTTCTCGGCCAGCGGCTTGGTCAGCGAGATAGCCCGCATCTTCCGCAGCTTCTCCAGTTCCTTGCGCGATTCCCGCTCCACCGCCGTCTTGTTCGTCTTTTGTCCCCGCAGCAAATTCCAAAAGTAAACGCCGATGACCAGCGCGAAAAATAGCTGCACGACCATTAGCAATAAACCCAGTTCCATATGTCATCCTCCCTTTCATTCACTCTGCTACTAGGTAGTATAGCCGTTTCCGTAAGGGCTAAACGCATGTAGCAGATTTAAGGCGGGACAACGTGATGGATTCGAGTCAATGAAACGATAAACGCGCAGCTTATATTCAAGAAGAAACGCCTGACGGCGTCTTTATAAGACGCAAGTACGTTTCTCGTAGAAATATAAGTCAAAATGTTAAGCCCCCGGCTTATACATGCTTATATTTTTAAAAAAGCGGCCCCTCCCGCACCGGGAAAGACCGCAGCCATATGATGTTTAGTATTATTTCCCCGTCCCCATGATGGACTCGTAATGAGCCTTGCGGCCGGGAATTTCCCCGGTGGCTTCATAATGGACAACAATAGCGTCGATTTCTTTCTTCAGCTCGGACAGCAAATCCGCCTCAGGAACTTTACGGATCATCTCACCGTATCGGAACAGCAGGCCTTCGCCGCGCGCTCCGGCAATGCCGATATCGGCTTCCCGCGCTTCACCGGGACCGTTCACCGCACAGCCCAGCACCGACACCTTGATCGGCACTTTTAGCTTGGAGATATACTCCTCGACTTCATTCGCAATGGAGAACAGATCGATATCAAGCCGTCCGCATGTCGGACAGGAGATGAGCGTCGCCGCATTCGCGATCAGTCCAAAGGTCTTCAGCAGCTCGCGCGCCACTCTGACTTCCTCCACCGGATCGGCGCTGAGTGAAATCCGCACAGTATTGCCTATCCCCATGGAGAGCAGGGCGCCGATTCCCGCGGAGCTCTTCACCGTACCGGCGAACAGCGTGCCCGATTCAGTAATGCCCAGATGCAGCGGGTAAGGAATCACTTCAGCCGCCTTGCGGTAGGCTTCAATCGCCATCGGAACGTCTGAAGCCTTCAGCGACACGATAATGTCGTGAAAGTCCAGCTCCTCCAAAATTCCGATATGGTACAGAGCGCTCTCCACCATCGCTTCCGGAGTCGGGTAGCCGTATTTCTCCAGCAGGTGATTCTCAAGTGAACCGGCATTGACGCCGATGCGAATCGGTATCCCCTTATCCTTACAGGCTTGGACGACCGCCTCGACTTTCTCGCGCCGTCCGATGTTGCCGGGGTTGATTCGTACCTTGTCGATACCGTTCTCAATCGCCAGCAGGGCCAGTTTGTAATTAAAATGAATATCCGCAACGAGCGGGATATGAATCCGCTGCTTGATTTCCTTGATGGCCGCTGCAGCCTCTTCATTATTGACTGTGACCCGTACAAGCTGACAGCCCGCTTCCTCCAGCCGAAGAATCTCGGCTACCGTCGCTTCAACATCCGCTGTCTTGGTCGTGCACATGCTTTGGATGACAACCTCATTGTTTCCGCCAATTGTGATCCCGCCTACATTGACGGGACGCGTCTGATGTCTGAGAAACATGGTTTCTTCCCCCATAACGCCAAAGCTCCACCCCCTCCGCTCCCGCTAAGACAGACGGGGGGCGGAAGAAGGTGGAGACATAAGGCTAATATTGTAAAGGCCGCAATACGAGAAACGGATACCCTCCTCTAAGGAGAAGGATGCAGTCGTTCCTGCGTATTTACGCACTTTCCTCTTGTTTCTTGTCTTTCTTGAGGTTCAGTTCAGGCAATGCCTTCTCCTGAACGACCTTCTCCGTAATGACACAGTCCTTGATGTCGTCGCGGGAAGGAACTTCGTACATTACATCCAGCATAATGCTCTCGATAATGGCGCGAAGTCCGCGTGCACCGGTATTGCGCTTGATCGCTTCCTTGGCGATGGCTTCCAGCGCCTGCGGCTCGAATTTCAGCGACACATTGTCCATTTCCAGCAGCTTGGCATACTGCTTCGTCAATGCGTTCTTCGGCTCGGAAAGGATGCGCACAAGCGTCTTCTCGTCAAGCGGCTCCAATGTGGAGATGACCGGCAGACGGCCGACAAACTCGGGAATCAGACCGAATTTTAGCAAATCCTCCGGCAGAACCATTGACAGGTATTCTCCTGCTTTCAGTTCCTTTTGGCCGCCTTCGGATGCGTTGAAGCCGATGACCTTCTTGCCGACACGGCGTTTAATCAGCTGTTCCAGTCCGTCAAAAGCACCGCCGACGATGAACAGAATGTTGGTCGTATCAATTTGAATAAATTCCTGATGCGGATGCTTCCGTCCGCCTTGCGGCGGTACCGATGCGACTGTTCCTTCGAGAATCTTCAGCAATGCCTGCTGAACGCCTTCGCCGGAAACGTCGCGGGTAATCGACGGGTTCTCGGATTTGCGGGCCACTTTATCGATTTCATCGATATAGATGATGCCGCGTTCCGCTTTTTCAACATCATAATCGGCAGCTTGAATCAGCTTCAGCAGAATATTCTCGACGTCTTCGCCGACATAACCGGCTTCGGTCAATGAAGTTGCATCCGCAATCGCAAACGGCACATTGATGATTTTCGCCATCGTCTGAGCCAGCAGCGTCTTACCGGAGCCTGTCGGACCAAGCAGCAAGATATTGCTCTTCGTCAGTTCAACGTCTTCAATTTTGCTTTGGCTGTTAATGCGTTTGTAGTGATTGTACACCGCTACGGACAACGATTTCTTGGCTTGGTCTTGGCCAATAACATATTGGTCGAGAATGTCGCGGATTTCCTTTGGCTTCGGAATATCCTTCAGATCCAGCTCCTCCTCATGTCCGAGCTCTTCTTCCACGATTTCCGTGCACAATTCGATACATTCGTCACATATATAAACGCCAGGTCCGGCTACAAGCTTGCGCACTTGTTCTTGCGATTTTCCGCAGAAGGAGCACTTCAGCTGTCCTTTTTCATCATTAAATTTAAACATTTAACCACCCCTTAGGATTTGATCGGTGAAGCCAGAACCTCGTCAATCAGGCCGTAAGCCTTCGCTTCCTCCGCACTCATGAAATTGTCGCGATCCGTATCGCGCTCGATTTTTTCAAGGGGCTGTCCGGTGCGATTTACATAAATTTTATTGAGCTTCTGTCTTGTTTTGAGAATCCAGTCCGCGTGAATCCAAATATCAGACGCCTGACCTTGAACGCCGCCAAGCGGTTGGTGAATCATCACCTCGCTGTTGGTAAGCGCATATCTTTTGCCCGGCGCCCCGGCCGTTAACAGCAGCGATCCCATGCTGGCCGCCATCCCGACGCATATAGTAGATACATCTGGCTTGATATATTGCATCGTATCATATATACCCATGCCGGCTGTTACAGAACCACCGGGTGAATTGATGTACAAGTTGATGTCCTTTTCAGGGTCCTCGGCTGCCAGAAAAAGCAATTGGGCAATAACCAGATTGGCAACATCATCATCAATTGCGTTGCTCAGGAAAATGATGCGGTCCTTGAGCAATCGGGAGTAGATGTCGTAAGAGCGTTCTCCTCGATTTGTCGATTCCACAACCATTGGTACCAGACTCATGCCACCAACCTCATTTCTCTATATATAATTAGTCTTGCCTTTTCAGAAGTATTTTAACACGTTCAAAGCGCAATGTCATTTTTTCACTTCCTGAAGGCTTTTCTTTCATAAAAATAAGGCACGTAACATAATATACGTGCCTTATCGCTTGAGTATGAGGCCCGAAATAGGGCCGCTCTGGTTATAACGTATTAATCGCCGATTTATTCGGCGCTTGCTTCTTCCGATTTCTCGGCCGCTTCTTCTGCAGGAGCTTCAACTTCCTTGCTGTTCTCAACGAGGAAATCGATGGTCTTGCGAAGGGAGATCTCGTCTTTCAGGCTGTCGAGCGATCCGTTCGCCGTAAGAATACCGCGAATTTCTTCAGCGGAGCGTTTGTAAGTCTCAGCCATTTTGGAGAGTTCTTCTTCAAACTCCTCATCGGAAACCTTGATGTTCTCTTCCTTGGCGATCACTTCGAGAACCAGATTGTTGCGGACGCGTTTCTCCGCATCATTCGTCATTTGTGCCCGCAGATCTTCCTGCGTTTGGCCCGAGAAGCTGAGGAACATGTCCATGTTCATGCCTTGCTGACGGAGACGCATGTCGAAATCGCGAACCATGTTCTGAACTTCGCTATCGATCATAGCTTCAGGGATTTCCACTTCCGCATTGGCAGCGGCTTTCTCGACAACGGCGTTTTCTTTCACGCCTTTCAGCTCTTCCGCCTTGCGGGATTCCAGTTGCTTCTTCAAGTCTTCCTTGTATTCGCCCAGCGTTTCGAACTCGCTAACGTCTTTCGCGAACTCGTCATCCAGTTCCGGAAGCTGCTTGCGTTTGATTTCATGCAGTTTCACTTTGAATACGGCCGGTTTGCCAGCAAGATTCTCGGCTTGATAGTTCTCCGGGAAAGTCACTTCCACGTCCTTCAAATCGCCGGTAGCCATACCGATCACTTGATCCTCGAAGCCCGGGATAAAGGAGTTGCTTCCCAGCTCAAGGGAGTGACGCTCCGCTTTGCCGCCTTCAAAAGCTTCACCGTCAACATATCCGTCGAAATCGATTACGGCGATGTCGCCGCTCGCTGCCGCTTCGTCTTCGATAACTGCGAGTTCGGCATGACGCTCTTGCAAGCGAGTCAGTTCAGCGTTCAATTCTTCGTCCGTCACTTCGGCTTTTTGCACGGGAACTTCGATTCCTTTGTACTGGCCGAGTGTCACTTCAGGCTTAACGGTAACTTTGGCTTTGAACTTGAAGGATTGTCCCTTGCCGAACTGCTCGATATCCACTTCAGGACGGTCTACAGGGAAGATGTCGGCTTGTTCAACCGCTTCGCCGTAAGCTTCAGGCAGCAGAATGTCGATGGCGTCTTGGTAAAGGCTCTCCACGCCAAAACGAGATTCGAAAATCGGCCGCGGCACTTTTCCTTTACGGAAACCGGGTACGTTTGCTTTCTTAACGACTTTATTAAAGGCTTTGTCGAGAGCTTGCGCTACACGCTCAGCGTCAACTTCAACTTCAAGAACGCCAAGGTTCTTCTCTATTTTTTCCCAAGTTGCTTTCATGTTATACTTTCCCCTCCAAAATTGGTTCGCATATCACGCACAGAATAACCATTATATTATATAAAAGATTATTATACTTTTCAAGTAGCGTTATGCGTTTTCGCCTCGAGCTACGGGGTTACAAAGGCCTTCCCGCAAAACTGTTAAGCATCCGGTAAGCCTGTTCAAATGGAAATCGCATGCTTTCGGTGATGCCGTACATCGTTCGGGTCTCTTCCTCATTTCTTGTTCCGTTCAGCGTTTCGGAAACCGTCTGATGCAGCGCTCCCGCCCATAAATCCAGCACTCCGTCTTCGCCGGTCAGTATCGAATAATAGGCCTCCGAGCCGTAGATCGACATCATAAACTGCCCCCACAGCTCCTGCGCAAAATAATACAAAGTAGGCTCATGCGTCTCCGTCTGCTCCGCGACCCGTTCCAGCACCTGAGCAACCTGCGGAGGAAAATCATCGTTCTGCAAAGGAACTTGTTCGATTTCCACCACGACGTTCTCCGACCCTCTCTTCAGCTCAACGGCCCCTTGGACGCCCCGACGGCGAAGCGTCTGCAGTGTCCGGAATTGCAGAATGGGATGAATCCCAGCTTTCTGAACCCAGTCGGTCAGGGCATAATCCACCTCTTCTCCTTCAAAAAAAGACAGCTGCTCCAGAGCGAGCAGCGTCGCTTCCGACAAAGGCTCGTCCATGACCCGGCGCAGAAGCTTGTTCGCGTAGTCCGCATCCTCTTGAAGCTTGGCTTTTGCCATCTGCCGGGCCATCTCTTGTGCGCCCATATCTTCTTCGTGAGCCGGCGATTCGCCGACATATTCGCCCTCCGATGCGTAAGGAAACGCCGCCTCCAGCCAATCCAGCAGCGATTGCCATTCCTCGTAGTGCCGCTCTTCCTGCCCCTGGCACTGCAGCAAAAATCTCAGCAGCCCGATGGCTTCTCCGTAACGCTCGCTTTCCAGCATGACCGTCAGTTGAATCTGATAGTAGTCCAACGTCTTTGGAAAAAGCACGATATTTTCTTTGGCGGGGGAATTGGAATTTCGAATGAGGGCACCTCCTTCCTGATTCTCCAAAACGTCTCAGTTGATGATTATAGCATACCCTGTGATTGCTTTGTAAAAACAGGTTGAACATTCACCGTTTTTATGATACTATAATTTTTGCTTGCTTTTCAGTATTATATGTCCCAGTAGCTCAGTTGGATAGAGCATGCGCCTTCTAAGCGCACGGTCGGGGGTTCGAATCCCTCCTGGGACGTCAAATGCCTTCCCTTTCGGGAAGGCATTTTTGTGTCCGGGGATGAGAAGCCCCAAAGGTTCGCCGGAGCGACGCATCGTAAGCATCCGCTTCGCAGTCAGACCGTAGGGCTGTACCCCGACCGAGACGTCAAATGCCTTCCCTTTCGGGAAGGCGTTTTTTGTGTCCGGGGATGAGAAGCCCCAAAGGTTCGCCGGAACTACCACAGTAGCGGTTGTCCCGTGAGCCTATAATCTGGACGAAGGAGAAGCGCTAGAGCTTAACAGCTATGTGAACGAACGGGAAAACCTCCCTTTCATTTTGTAAAAAAGGGCGGGCCAGTCCCATGAACGGGAAAAGCTCCACCTTATGGGCCGCTTTTTCTTTATTTTATGCAAAAATGCCTGATTAAAGGGGAGAAATTCCCTCCCAGGTTTCTCAAAGAGCCCTTTTTAAAAAATATGATGGAGAAATTCCGTTTCACTCGTCCTGCGGCCCCGATATTAAGCGATCTTTCACGGATCTTTCTGGTGGAGAGGCAATTCTGAACGTATGTCCAGATAGATCAAGTACAATCGTGCATTTCAGCGGTTTCAGCCTTGCGGCATGAGGGACAGCCCTATTTCATCCAGAGATAATCGAATGCAGGTATTACCGCCCAGTCCCGCGCTTGGCCCACCACAGCGGCGCGCGGAACGCCAGATTGATCAGCAGCACGACGATCACGAGCACGGCGGCGGATTTATCGGCGATCTGCCGGGCGTCCTCGACAATCGCTTCCGATTGCACATACCATAAATGCACGGCCAGCGTCTCCCCCGGAGAGAACAGATTGAAGTCCCACATTTCCCCCGAAGTGCTGAGGCCCGCCGTCAGGATAATTACCGCAGATTCACCAAATGCCCGGCCGGCAACCAGGCAGATGCCCGTAATAATGGACGGCAGCGCGACCGGCAGAACGATTTTACGGATGCAATAAAATTTGGTCAGACCCAGCGCGTAGCCCGCCTCGCGCAGCTCGTCTGGAACCGCCCGCACCGCTTCCTCCGTAACCCGAGCCAGCATTGGCAGGTTCAGCAGCGCCAGACTGACGCCGCCCCCCAGAATGGTCAGACCCAATCCGAAGTACTCCGTAAATATCGCCAGACCCAGGAGCCCAAATACAATGGAAGGCACAGAGGACAAGGATTCCACGCAGATCCGCAGCGCTCCGGTAAAGGCGTTGTCCGGCGCATATTCCGCCATGTAGATCCCCGCCCCCAGTCCGATGGGAATCGAAATGACCAGCGAGATCAACAGAATATAAAATGAATTGAACAGCACGGGGCCGATGCCGCCGCCGGTATCGATCTCCTCGGGCTGGCGAATGAGGAAGGAGAAATCAAACCCAGGCAGCCCTTTGCTCAAGATAGTGAACAGCAGCCAAAAAATCAGCAGCATAACCAGAGCCCCGAGGCCGTAGAAGCCGTAGGTCGCAAGCTTATCTCGCCGGATAGACCGGGCGGTTTGCCGCGAACGGGAGAATCCGTCCATCTATCCTTCCCTCCTTTTGCGTCCCAAAAACCGGACAATCAGTATCAGTAAAAATGAAATCAGCAGCAGCAGAAAAGCCATCATATGCAGGGCATAGTTCCAGGTGGAGTCGAATTCCACGTTGGAAATCTGCATCACGATGTTGCTCGTCAGCACCGACGCCGGGGTAAACAGTGTCTTAGCCAGCTGCGGCGTGTTGCCGATCACCATTACGACGGCCATCGTCTCGCCGATCGCGCGCGTCATTCCGAGAATGACCGCCGTAAGGATGCCTCTGCCGGCCGCAGGCAGCACGACGCGCATAATAACCTGCAGCCGGGTGGAGCCGAGTGCATAGGCGGCATCACGGTATTTGCGCGGCACGGCGGTGATCGCATCGTCGCTGATCCGGGCGATGGTTGGCAGCACCATCAGCGCCAGAACGAGCGCCGCGGCAAGCAAGCCGTCTCCGAGGCCTTCCCCGCTGGCGCGCCGAAGCAGCGGCAAAAGGACAGTCAAGCCAAGATAACCGTATACAATAGAAGGAATGCCGACCAGAAGGTCAAGAATCGGACGGATCAGGCGCTTGAGCCAGGCCGGCGCGATTTCGGCGGTCAGCACCGCCATGCCTACCGAGACGGGAACCGAAATCAGCAGCGTGAGCGCGGTAAGCGACAAGGTGTTCAAAATAAAGGCCGCCGCCCCGAACCGGTCTTCCTCCGGCGTCCAGTCAAACGAGAGGAAGAATTGGGCCGGCGTGACCTGCCCGAACAGCAGCAGCGCCGTTTTGCCGATAAAGAGAATGACCAGCGCCAGAACGAAGCAGAGCGCCAAAATGCTGAACAAAAAATAATAGCGGGCAACGGTGTTTGCAAGCAAATGCCGGAGATGGCGTCTGCCAGAAACCGCCTTGGTGCGGATGCTTTGTACCACAGGGTTCGGTTCATAGGACTGTTGTGCCATGCTTTTCCTCCTATAAAAAACCAGCCCCGCATGTGCCGGAGGCTGGCCGTATAATGACGCTCTTCCGAAATATTGTGCTAAATTACTTCATTGCCGAGATCGGAATGAACTTAAGTTTTTTCAGCGAACCCTGTTGGAACTTCTTGCTTTGTACATAGTCAATGAAAGCTTTAACAGCTCCGGTCGGCTGTCCCTTGGTCATGTAGTAGCCATAAGCCCAAATTTTGTAGGAACCGTTAATGACGTTGTCGGAAGTAGCCGCTACTCCGTTGAACTTCACAGCCTTCACATCGCCGCTAACGTAGACCAAATCAATATAACCGATAGCGTTTGGAGTCGTTCCCACAGCTGTTTTCATATCGCCGCTGGAGCCAACTTCTTTATAATTCTTCTCTTTCTTGACAATATCGCCGCCTGCCAGAGCCTTGGCCTGGTAGTTAACGCGTGTGCCGGAGCCGAAAGCGCGGGTAATGACGACGATATCCGCGTCAGCGCCGCCGACTTGCTTCCAGTTCGTAATTTTGCCGGAGAAAATGCCCTTGAGCTGATCGGTGGTCAGGTTGTCTACGCCAACATTCTTGTTCACGATAGTCGCAAAAGGAATAACCGCAACCTTGTTCGCTACTTGTCCGCTGAATGCTTTGAAGCCGGGAACGTCGATACTGGCATCCCAGTCGCACGCGCCGATATCGGCGATGCCTTTCTTAACGGCTTGCGGTCCGGTAACGGAGCCTTTGCCGGAAGCGGCGATTCTAACCTTCGGATTCATTCTTTGGAATTCCTTGGCGGCCTGCAGTGTCAGCGGCAGCAGAGCCGTCGAACCGTTAACCGTAATTTTGCCCGACAGCGATCCCGCTGCAGATGCCGCTCCCGCAAAAGATGCCGTAACGGCAAACACGGCAGCCAAAGCTGTAAACGTGATTTTTTTAAACAATTTCATGATTTATTCTCCTCTCGGTTTAAACCGATATAGTATGTGTTCGTTCTGTAAAAAGCGTCTTATCTCGTCAGTTGCACAGACTTGCCGTTCTCGATTGTTACCAGCTTGCCTCCCGTGATTACAGCCAACTTGCTTCCGTCAGCGGAAACCGCGACTTCGGAAATGTCAGCTTTGGTACGGAACAGTTCTTGTGCCGATCCGGAGACCGGAACGGAATAAATGCGGGAAGTGCCGTCAGCAGCCGTTCCGGATGCGATAATTCCGCCGCCTGCGGCTTGCGCCCAAGTTACCTCGATATCCAGCGCAATATTGGCGGCTGTGCCGTCCGGCTTAACCGTCTTCAGTGTATTGGCCGTTTTGCCTTCCGGGTCAGCGCTTAAGTAGACTACAGTCCCGTCTGCCAAAATTTCCGGGTACAGCTTGTTGTCGTCCGAGGTGGTCAAAGCGGCCGGTTTGGCATCCTTTGTAGCCAGGTCGAGCTGATACAGCTGCTCTCCCGCCTTGCTGAAGTCGACCGTCAGGGAATCTTCCGTGCTGTCGGCGTCATTTTTGGCGGTTCCGGTAATGTTGACGATGTAGACCGCTCTCTTGCCGTCCGCGGAAATATGCAGTTCGGATTTGTTCTCCACCTTATCGGCCAGCAGCTCCGTTACGGCGCCGGTATCCACCGAAATTTGCGAGATCTTCTCCTGCTTGTCCCCTTGGATAAAATAGATGATCTTGCCGTCTGCCGACCAGGTAAGATCCGTCTTGGTGGAAGTATCCGTTCCGACCGGTCTCACCGCACCCGAAGTCAAATCGATGACGGACAACAGGCCGGTCTCATCAGTGAAAGCGCCGTAACGACGATCGCCCGAAACCGTGAAATCGGAGGCTTTTTCGTCGCTGGAAAATAATCCATAGCTGCCCGGATTCGCCGCAAACTTATAAATCTGCGCCGTTTCTCCTTCCAGGTTCGCCAGAACGGTTCCGTCCGCGGCCCAATGGATCGTATCAAATTCGCCTTGCGGACGCGCCGCGCCAAGAATTTGCAGCGGGCTGCCGAACAGCTCCCCGCCAAGACCGTTAACGACTGCGCTAAGCTCAACGTACAGCTTGCCGCCGAATACCGTAGGAGCCGTCGTGAAATTACGCTTCACGCCGTCCAGCGAATAGCTCTTGGAGCCGGCCTTCAATTTAATCGTATGTACTCCCGCCTTGTCCTTCAGCACCAGACTTCCCGACTCATTAGCGATGCTTGCGCCGAGAGAAGCGGCCAGCTGGCTGATGGAATATAGCTTATATCCAGCGGCGTCTACCGTTTTGAAAGTGGTTTGGGCGCCGTTTACCGTCCAAGCCTTTACTCCTTCTTTGACTTTTACCGCGGCCTTAACGGATGCTTTAACGGCGGACGTTTTGCTTACCGTTCCTGCCGCCGCGTACACGCTTGCTTCGCCCACAGATACTAGAAGCGCCGAAGCCATGAGTACGCTAAACAACTGATTTTTTTTCAAATGAATTCACCCTTTTCATATAGGTAACTACTAATGTTATTTTCCGCCCTGGTTGTAAAATCTGTTGCCGAGAAATATTTGGTAATTATGAAGTTGTCCTCATTTTTCACGTGTTATCTGTCGAAATCCGGCACTTTTGTCAACTCAGGATTAACGCAGGAAAAAGATTTACAATCGGCGATCTCTCGTTTAATATATTGAGTGAGTACTCACTCATTTTAATGAAGAACGGAGAGATTCATATGAACCCGGAAGCCCCAGTGATTACGGTGAATCATATTCGCAAAGCATTCGGAAGCAAAGTTGTCCTGGAAGACATCAGCCTTGAGGTCCGCAAAGCCGAGACCTTCGGCCTACTCGGACCCTCCGGCTCCGGAAAGACGACGCTGGTCAGGCTCCTTACCGGAATCGATGAAGCGGACTCGGGCGAAGTGCATGTACTGGGGGTGAAGGTTCCCAAGCTTTCGCTGCTGTCGCAAATCGGCTATATGGCCCAGTCCGACGCTCTGTACAGTGAGCTGAGCGCTAAGGAGAATCTGGAATTTTTCGCTTCGCTGTATGGATTGAAGAAAGAACAGAGAAATCGTCGAATCAAGGAAGTCATGGAGATTGTGGGTCTGGAAGAGCATCTCCGCAAAAGGGTCGATCAATACTCCGGGGGGATGAAACGCCGTCTGTCGCTGGCCATTGCGCTTTTGCACGAGCCGCCACTGCTTATTCTGGATGAACCGACGGTCGGCATCGATCCGGTGCTGCGCATGTCCATCTGGAAGGAGCTTAAAGCTCTGAATGAACGGGGAACGACCATAGTGCTCACGACCCATGTCATGGATGAAGCCGAAAAATGCGACCGGCTCGGCATGATCCGGGAAGGCCGTCTGCTTGCGGAGGACACTCCCGCCAATCTGCTTCAGTCTACAGGCTCGTCTTCCATTGAAGAAGCATTTTTATATTACGGAGGTGTCCGTTCATGAGAATCCGCGCGCTTACGCTGCGTATTTTGCGGCAGTTCATTCACGACAAAAGAACGATGGCTCTCATGTTCGCCGCTCCCCTGCTCGTTCTCAGCCTGATGAGCCTGGTGTTTGGTAGCGATGCCTATAAGCCGAATATCGGCGTGTCGGGTCAAGCGGCCGTCCTTTCGGAAGCGCTGGCCAAACATGACGCCCAGGTTGTTAAGTATAATTCGGAGGAAGATGGCGCCCTGGCGCTGAAGAATGGAGAAATCGACGCCCTGATCTCAATCGACGGCGGTGCTCCGAAGATCATTTTGGAAGGAAGCAATCCGGCGGCCAATCGGGCGGTTATGCTGGCACTGGAGCAGGCATCCGGGGATCAGCGGATATCCGGGCAGGCTCAGGCGCAGGGAAATCAGGCACAGTCGCAGGCCTCCCCCCAGCCGCAAATCAGCTATCTGTACGGTTCCGCGGACATGAAGACCATCGACCGGTTCGGACCGATTATGATTGGCGTATTCGTCTTCTTTTTCGTCTTCCTGATTGCGGGGGTCTCCTTTCTTCGGGAACGGACGACGGGAACGCTGGAGCGCCTGCTCGCTACCCCGCTTAAACGCTGGGAAATCGTCATCGGCTATGTCTGCGGCTTCGGTATTTTCACCGTGTTTCAGGCCTTGCTTATCTCCTGGTTCTCCATTCAGGTACTGGGCATTATGATGGCCGGAAGCTTCGGCTATGTTCTCCTGATTACTCTGCTGCTGTCGATGACGGCCCTGACCCTCGGTACGCTGCTGTCGGCGTTTGCCGGAAACGAGCTGCAGATGATTCAGTTCATCCCGCTAGTCATCGTGCCGCAGATTTTTCTGAGCGGATTGTTTCCAATGGACACACTTCCACTTTGGCTTCAGCGGATTGGATATGCCACTCCGTTATACTATGGGGCGCAGGCGATGATGAATGTGATGATCCGCGGGAAAGGCTGGAATTCGATTGAAAATGATGTGTATGTGCTGATCACCTTCTCGCTTTTGTTCATGATCCTGAACGTGCTTGCCCTCCGCAAACACCGTAAAATGTAACTTGGGTTCTCCTATATGGTACGATAAGCAAACAGAAAACGTCTGGAGGGTTGACATTATGGCAGAACATCTTTCTGCAGATAAGGACACGGAGCAGTGGGCTCTGGAGCTGCTTGCCCTGGGCGATGAGGAGAAAATGACGCCTAAGCAAGTTGCGATTTTGCAGGCGGCCGTGGATGTATTTGCGGAAAAAGGCTATGCGGGCGCGGCGACCAGTGAAATCGCACAGAAGGCCGGGGTGGCGGAAGGAACGATTTTTCGCTACTACAAGACCAAGAAAGATCTTCTGCTGTCCATTGTGGGGCCGACGATGAGCCGCCTGCTCGCCCCTTTTGTCATGAGAAACTTTGGGAATTTGCTGGATGGTTCCTTTGACAGCTACGAGGACTTTCTCCGCTCCCTGATCCGAAACCGGCTGGAATTCGCCCGCAAAAATTTTAAAATCCTGCAAATCCTGATTCAGGAAATTCCCTTTCATCCAAAGCTGCGCGAGCAGTTCATGGAGGATATTATGAGCAAGGTATTCGAAAGGGTTACCGCGCAAGTCGATCATTTTAAGCAAAAAGGGGAAATCATCGACGTTCCGGCGCCAACCGTTATCCGTTTTACCGCATCCTCGATCATCGGCTACATTATGACCCGCCTGCTGCTGCAGCCGGACAAGGATTGGAACGACGAGGAAGAAATCGGACTGCTGATCCGGTTCATCATGCATGGGATTGCAGCAGATCCGGGAAATCGGGGCGTCTGAGAACATACCTGCATAGTCGGCTTATACTTTCTTATATTTCCAAAAAAATCCCGTCAGGCCTTGTACCTGGCGGGATTTTAACATTACGCAAAAATTATACCCACAGAGACTTTGTGATGATGACCAGCAAAATGAACAGTACGAGAATTGCGGTTGCAGATGTAAAACCAGCGCCATATCCGCCAGCTTCGCCCATGAAAAACTCCTCCTCTCAAGTAGAGTACGTCACCAGATTATGCAGCAACTTCCACATTCGTCTGGGGGTTTCGGCAAGTAAATAAAACGAAAGAACAAATTGCTTTTTCCCAAAAAATCGATTATAAAAGGCATCGGAAGCTTGTATTTGTTTGCCGGGCCCTATGGAAAAAGCAGAGGCCGCGCTGCTGCGGCAAATCGCCTTTTGGCCGGACACGCTCTATGCGGCCGGACGGCTTCTTAGCCGGATTTAGTAGTTGGTACCGGGGCAGGGGAGCGGATGAAATGGAATTTATCCCTTTAATTTTTTAAAAAATGGCCCTCCGGCAGAGCTTAACTGGAATTTCTCCAGTTAAATTTGCCGATTCTGCCTGAAACGAAGATAAATAGGCCAATTAGCTGGAGTTTTTCCCTTTAGATGGCGAATACATCGTTTTTCGGGAGGAATTAACGGGATGTTTTCCAGTCCAAATAAGCGTAACATTAAGAAAAACCTTCCCGTAGGAAGGTTTCGTCCAAAGAGGGATGCAGCCCGCTCGGGCTGACTGCGATGCCGTTGCTAACGATGCCAATGCTCCGACGAACCTCCGGCGGTTCTCTTCCCTGTACGCAAAAAACCTTCCCGAAGGAAGGTTTTTGTACGTCCCAAGAGGGATTCGAACCCCCGACCGTGCGCTTAGAAGGCGCATGCTCTATCCGGCTGAGCTATTGGGACACAAAGTATGTATTTCAACAACGTTATCTATTATATAACGGTTGTGCTGAGGAGATCAAGTTTTGGCGCGTTACAATTCTTCGAAATTTTGAAGAGCCGCTGATTCGCAGCCGGTGTTTTGCACATACATCAAGGGAGTGCCCTTTTAGCCTTGCCGGCCAAACCACACTCCCTTTAATATTATTGGTTAACTTATGAATACTCCTGAAACCGCACCCCCAGCTGTTTTTTCAAATCCCCGAATATCAGCAGCTCCCGTTGAAATTTGTCCCGTTCCTCCTCCGGGCTCATGACCGGACTGCCTGGAAATGCGCTCGATGTCACATCGACAAAGGCGTCATGCATATTATTGTCATACCAATCGGTGGCCGTGTCGGCGTCATTGGTCAAAATACGGATAATTTCGTACCCCTCTTCCCGGTTGTCTTCAACAATATAGACCAAAAGCGCAGAGTCACCCACGGCCCCCGGCAGTACCCCCACTTCGGCGCAGGGCGCTCCGTCATATTTAAGCATTCTGCGTATTTTGGCATCCTTAATATAATACATCGGTCATCCTTCCTTCCAAGCCAAATTTCCCCCTCTCTAGTGTTCGGATAAGGACATACATTTTATGCCTTCCTTCGGCATATATCTGTATTAATTGGCAAAAAGATAGGGACACCACACTTAGGCTATCCACAAGAGAGGATGAACCGTCATGTGCGGAATAACCGGATTTATCCAGTGGCGCGGAGATCTGACCCAACATTCCCAGCTGCTGGTCAAAATGACTGAAACATTGGCGAACCGCGGTCCGGACGCGGCGGGTACATGGATTTCGGGCCCTATCGCATTCGGACACCGCAGACTCAGCGTTATCGATCCCGAGAACGGCGCACAACCGATGATCGCCCGCCATGAAGACCAGGTTTATGCCATTGTCTACAACGGAGAATTATATAATGCCGCCGAATTAAAAAATGAGCTGAAGCTCCGGGGGCATGAGTTCCGCACCCAGTGCGACACCGAGGTACTGCTGCATGCTTACATCGAGTGGGGCCCGGACTGCGCCGGGAAGCTGAACGGTATATTCGCCTTTGCCGTCTGGGACGGACTTCGCGAGCAGGTATTCTTCGCGCGTGACCGGTTGGGCGTGAAGCCGCTGTTCTTCAGCAAGGCAGACGATACCCTTATCTTCGGGTCGGAGCCGAAGGCGCTGCTTCAACATCCCAAGGTCCGCCCGGTCGTTGGACCGGAAGGGCTTGCGGAGATTTTCATTGTCGGTCCGGCCCGGACGCCGGGACATGGCGTATACAAGGATATGTCGGAGCTTCGCCCTGGCCATGCCATGATCTACAGCCGCGAGGGTCTGCGGAGTTATGCCTACTGGACGCTGGAAAGTTCCCCCCACACAGACAGTCCGGAAGAAACAGCCGCCAAGGTGCGGGATCTTCTCCAGGATACACTGGAACGCCAGCTGGTATCCGACGTGCCCGTCTGCTCCCTGTTATCCGGCGGTCTGGATTCGAGCGCGTTGTCCGCGCTTGCCGTCGACTATTATAAACGGACCGGCCAAGGACAGATGGACACCTATTCCGTCGACTATGTCGACAACGACAAATACTTCAAAAGCCACTCCTTCCAGCCGGGAGCCGATGGACCCTGGATTAAACGGATGGTTGATGAGCTGGGAACCCGCCATCATTATATACAATTCGACACGGATGAGCTGGTGGAAGCGCTCGATAATGCGCTGTTCTCCCGCGATCTGCCGGGTATGACGGATGTCGATTCGTCGCTGTATTTGTTCTGCCGGGAAATTAAAAAAGGCGCCACGGTCGCGATTTCTGGCGAAGCGGCCGACGAAATATTCGGCGGATACCCCTGGTTTCACCGCGAAGAAATGCTGTCCTCGGGAACTTTCCCATGGGCAGTCGCTCCCAAGATGCGGTCCGGTCTGCTCTCACCCGAAATCCGGGAATGGATTCGTCCGCTCGAATATTTGGGCGACAGATACAGCGATGCAGTGGCCGAGACGCCAAAGCTTGAAGGCGAGACCGGCAAACAGGCGCAAATGCGGGTGATGTCATACCTCAATATAACCCGGTTTATGCCGACTCTGCTGGACCGTAAGGACCGGATGAGCATGGGTGTCGGTCTTGAGGTGCGCGTTCCTTACTGCGATCACCGGCTAGTACAGTACGTCTGGAATATTCCCTGGGAAATTAAAACCGTGGGAGGAAGGGAAAAAGGTATCCTGCGCAAGGCACTTGAAGGAGTGCTGCCGGAAGATGTGCTGTACCGTAAAAAAAGCCCCTATCCCAAAACGCATAATCCCGGCTATTTGAATGCCGTTCGTCAGCGGGCGCTCAGCATTCTCGACGACCCTTCTTCGCCGATTCTGCCATTGATCAATTCCGCCAAAATCCGCGAAATTGCGGCATCGCCTGAGTCCTCCAGCAATTTGCCCTGGTTCGGTCAGTTGATGTCCGGTCCGCAGCTGTTCGCTTATCTGGCCCAGGTCGATCTCTGGCTGCGCACTTACAATATTTCAATCGAGTAGAAGCGGTCAGCCGCGACATAGCGATCCTTTTGCAAACGAAGCCGCCCACAAGCCGTAAATACCATTCATTTTTCAAAGAAACAGCCTGCAGGAAGCTATCCGTCTTAGCGCCCTGCAGGCTTAATGATTTTCCCCGCAAAAGGTGATATTTGCCGTATACCAGTTAAAGGCCTTGCTCCCATTATGGAGATAGAGCATCTTCTATATGAAGGAGTTGGTATTCATGAATTCCCGCTTGTCCCCAAGGCGGAAGCCCGGAAGAAACAGGCTGACTCTGTTTCTGTCTGTCACCTTCGGCTTTACCTGGGCCTGCTGGCTCCCGCTGCTTGCGAACAGACAGTTCGAGGCCCATATCCCCGTCCTGCCCGGACAGTTCTACCTGGGCTCGTTCGGGCCGCTCGCCGGAGCCGCAGCGGCAGAATTGCTGCCCGGCGGCAAAGGATCTTCCGCTTGGATCAAGACGGCGTTTTCCTTCTCCTTCCCCCGAAAGTGGCTGCTGATTGCAGCTGGGCTTCCGCTCGTTTACGGGTGCATTGCCATTTTGGCCCATCGCCTCTTTACCGGGAGCTTTCCGGATATGCATCGGTTCGGGCTTACCTCCGATCTCCCCGCCGGCTTTAACGTCTGGGAAACCTCACTTGTCTGGATGCTCACCTTCGGCATCGGCGAAGAGAGCGGCTGGCGCGGCTTTCTTTTGCCCGAACTGCACCGCCGCCGCTCCTTATTCGCTTCAGCCCTGATTGTAGCCGCCGTCTGGATGCTCTGGCATCTGCCCGCATTCTGGTTTAACGAAAGTTATCTCGGCATGGGCTTCGGCGTCATCGGCTGGGGAATCAGCCTGACCTACGGTTCCGTCGTACTCGCCTGGATTTGCGCGGGAAGCCGGTGGAGCATCATTCCGGTCATTCTCTGGCACGGCATCTTCGATACGCTCACAGCCGGCGATCAGGCCGGACAGGTCATGGCAATGGTCTGCAGCATGCTGGTCATTGTCCACGGGATACTCCTGATGAAAAGACTGGGGCGAGCCCCCAAACTTCATTAATAATATACAAATAAACAAAGGATGCCTCCATCGGCCGTGGAAAACGGCGGGAGACATCCTTTTTATCCAATCAATAAATTAGAGCTGAACTGCCTATTAGAAATTGAAATTATCCGGGTCGGGACCGTAGCGGTGGTTCTTGTTCAATCCCTCGATAGCCAGAACATCTTCATCGCTTAGCGTAAAATCAAAAATACCGGCGTTCTCACGGATTCGATCGGCATGAACTGATTTCGGAATCGTAATTACCCCCTGCTGGATATCCCAGCGGAGAACGATTTGGGCAGGCGTCTTTCCGTATTTTTGCGCGAGATCCTGCAGCAGCGGAATATCCAGGTTGCCCTGCAGCAGCGGGCTCCATGCTTCCAGTTGAATATTCTGATCCTGGCAGTATTTGAGCAGCTCGCGCTGAGTGAGCAGCGGGTGGAATTCCACCTGATTCACCACGGGCACGACGCCGGTATCGTCAATGATGCTATTCAGATGATGAGTCTGAAAATTGCTGACGCCGATCGACTTGACATAGCCCTCTTTTTGCAAATGAACAAGCGCTTTCCATGTCTCCCTGAACTTCTCCTTAACCGGCCAGTGGATCAGATACAAGTCGATGACATCCAGACCGAGCTTCTTGCGGCTGGACTCGCAGGCCTTCAAGGTCTGCTCATATCCTTGTTCATTATTGAACACCTTCGTGGTGATAAACAGTTCCTCTCGGGGCACTCCAGCTTCTTTAATGGCTTGCCCTACGCCTTCTTCATTCTTGTAAGCCGAGGCCGTATCAATACTGCGGTAGCCGATTTCAATCGCCGATTTGACCGCATGGATGACTTCATCGCCGTCTTTGGTCTGCCATACTCCGAGCCCCAGCCACGGCATCGTTACGCCATCACTCAAAGTAGGTCCGCCGGTAAAAGGTCCATTCAACTGACTCATCGCTTTTCCCTCCAGATTCGTGTGTGGATTGGATTCTACAAAAGTGTTTAACCGCGTATGCTGCCCTTCTAAGCAGGATTTCCAAAATCAAGTATATCAGATGGATTACATGCAATACAAAATTCGGTGCTTTCTTTCATTCTTTCGCACAAAAAAACGGAGCTTGCGCTCCGTTCTTACTGCAAAGCATATCGCCGTTCGGCTGCTTCCAAAAGAAACCCGGCGTTATTCCTCCGACTTGCCGATCAGCCGGAAATCGTCGTAGTGGAAGCCCGGGGCCACCACACAAGATACAAGGACCGGTTCGTCGCCGAGCGGTCTTGCTGCCTGCCATACTCCGGCGGGTACGAGTGCCTGCGGCTGCTGGCCTGCGGCGATATCGAGTCCCAGTATTATTTCCTCCGCATCGCCGGGATGCTCTCCGCTGCCGCCAAGGCTTAATACAAGCGGACTGCCCGCATGCCACATCCAATGCTCATCCGACAGGACGGCGTGCCACTGTGAAACCTCGCCCGGGTGCAGCAGAAAATAAATAGTGGATGCCGCAGGACGGGGGCCGGAGTAGTCTTTGCCCAGGAGATCCCGGGGAATTTGAACGGAAGATTGCCAAATTTCCTTAAACCAGCCACCTTCGACATGGCGCTCAAGGCCGAGCAATTCCACAAAAGGCGAAAGTTCTTTTTGCGTCACGATGGTCTTCTCTCCTTATAAATAGGTCTAGGGCCAATGACCCTACTTTAGCCGAAAAAGCCGCGATTGTAAAATAGAACCCTTTAAGACCATGCCGTGTATGACCATGGCGTGCTTATTTGTCCTTTCCCGCTTTAAACACTTCGGCAATCGCGCCCACACTTCCGAGGGTCCTGACGACGTCGCTCGGCAGGAATACTTTGTTGGCCGGCCCTTTGGCGATTTCGCCCAAGGCTTCGAATGATTGATACGCCAGCACCTGCTCATCCAGCCCCGCGCTTCGGATCAGCTCAATCCGCAGCTTCTCCGCCTCCGCGACCGCCTGAATGGCCTTGGCCTGGCCGAGAGCCTCCAGTTCCTGCGCTTGGCGCAGACCTTCCGCTTGATGAATCCGCGCTTCCCTGTCTCCCTCGGCCTTCAGGATTTTGCTCTGTTTATCGCCCTCCGCGCGCAGGATCATATCCTGCTTGGCCGCTTCCGCCTCCAGAACAATGGCACGCTTGTTCCGTTCCGCCTTCATCTGTTTATCCATCGCTTCCTGAATGTCCACCGGCGGCTTGATGTCGATCACCTCGACCCGCTCAATCCGTACGCCCCATTTCTCCGTCGCTTCGTCAAGGGCGAGGCGGATTTCGGTCGAGATTTTTTCCCGGCCGGACAGCGTCTCGTCAAGCTCCAGCTTGCCGATAATTTGCCGCATGGTCGCCGTGCTGATGTTCCGCACGCCGTATACATAATCGGAAATGCCGTAGGTCGCTTCTTCCGGGCCCACGACCTGATAGAAAATAATCGTATCAATCTGCACCTGCACATTATCCTTCGTTATCACCGTCTGCGGAGGCACATTCGCCTGCTGAATCCGCAGATCGTGATAGACCCGTACCTGATCGATGATCGGAATCAGAATATTCAGACCGGGCGTCAGCAGCCGGTGGAATTTCCCCAGCCGTTCAACGACGCCGACCCGCTGCTGCGGAACGATTTTGACCGTCAACGCGATAAATGCGACCACTACAACTAAAACTACTCCAATAACTGCCAATTCCATTCTCTCATACCTCCCAGCGTTCTACTTCAATAATGGCGTTTCCCCTGCCGATCACTCTAACCTTCTCATCCGCAGCCAGATTCTGCGCCGACGTGGCGCTCCATGTATCGCCTCCGACTTTAACCTGTCCGCGGCGGCCCTGCTCAATAGGCTGAACGACGATCCCCTGCTTGCCGACAATATCGGTCCCGATGTCCTTGAATCCCCGTGAAGCTCGGAAGCGCGACACCATCGGTTTCGAGAACAGAGTCAATCCAAGCGCGACCAAAGAACCGGTCAGCACCTGCATCAGTACAGCGTCCGGCGCGGCGAGCGACACAAGACCGGCAGCGGCAGCACCGACGCACAGCCATAGGAGGTAAAAAGTGAGCGTCAGCATTTCGGCGACCAGCAAAATGCCGGCGGCGATAAACCAGATCATCCAAATAACCAAAGCTGTCACCTTCTTTTTCGCTTTATACTAACAATAACGAAAAGAAATCTTCTGCGTTGCATCTTTTTGCATAGCAATGAACAGCTGCTATATTCATTGTATTTCTGCAGGAGCAGCGTTATGATGACAACGAATTTTCACCATTACGACTTGGATGACCGGCATCGCGGAACGAAAAAAGCCTCAAGCCTGAATTTCGCGAAAGCGACAGATTCAGACTTGAGGCCTTGCTTGAAATATCAGAAAGTATAAGCTTCGCTCATATCCTTGTTCTGATATTATTATTGTCCAGCGCCGTCCTGCGGCTTCACGGCCAATTTCTCCGTCAGGAGGCGCAGCGCCATTCCCCTATGGCTGACCGACTGTTTCTCTGCCAGCGTAAGCTCGGCCATCGTCTTCTCGAACTCCGGAAGATAGAACAAGGGATCGTAGCCGAAGCCTCCTCCGCCCGCCGGTTCGGAAGTGATCCAGCCTTCCACAACGCCTTCGGCCGTAAGTTCTGTGGCCGTGGACGGGTCGTACAATGACAGGGCGCAGACGAACCTCGCCGTGCTGAGCAACGGCTGTCCGGTATCCTCGCCCTGCTTCAGCCCTTCCAGCTCGCTTAACAGCTTGAGGTTATTATCCTCGTCCGACGCGCCTTCGCCCGCATAGCGGGCGGAGTATACGCCGGGGCGGCCGTCAAGCGCATCCACGCAGAGGCCGGAATCGTCGGCAAGCACAGGCAGACCGAGCGTTTCGGCGATTTGCCTTGATTTCTTCAGCGCATTCTCCGCAAAGGTCGTCCCATCCTCAACAACGTCCGGCAGCTCCGGATAATCGAACATGCTCTGTATCGTCAAGCCAAACGGCGCAAAAGCATGCTGAAACTCGCGTACCTTGCCGGCATTTTTGGTTGCGACGATAAGAATACCACTTCCGGAGATCATGCTATACCTCCTGGCCGGGCTGGCCGGAAGGAATTTTGAGCGCGATCGGTCCCAAAGCTTCTTTCTGAGCGGTGATCAGCTCGAGAATCCCTTTTTCGCCCAGACTCAGCAGATGATCCAGCTCCTTTCGCGAGAAAGGACGCTCTTCCCCTGTTCCCTGCAGCTCGACGAATTCACCGCTTCCGGTCATAACGACGTTCATGTCGACCTTCGCTTTGGAATCCTCTTCATAATTCAGATCGAGCAGCGGGCGATCTCCCACGATGCCGACGCTGATCGCCGCCAGGTAGTCGGTGATAGGAAACGCGCTGAGACGGTGCTGCAAGGCAATTTTGTTCACGGCAAACGCCAGCGCGACAAAAGAACCTGTAATCGACGCGGTCCGCGTGCCGCCGTCCGCTTGGATGACGTCACAGTCCAGCGTGATGCTCCGTTCGCCCAAAGCCTGCAAATTCACTACCGAGCGAAGCGCCCGTCCAATGAGCCGCTGGATTTCCATGGTGCGTCCGGTCAGCTTTCCGCGCGCAGCTTCGCGTTGATTGCGCGACTGCGTCGCCCGTGGAAGCATGGAATACTCCGCCGTCACCCAGCCTTTCCCCTGGCCCTTCAGAAAGGGAGGGACTTTTTCCTCAACGGTTGCCGTGCAAATGACCTTAGTGTCCCCCATTTCAATGAGTACGGAGCCTTCGGCGTATTTATTGGTTTGGGTCGTAATCTTGAGCGGCCGGAGCCCATCGTCGTTTCGCCCGTTTGATCTCATTTTGTCTGCCTCCTACATTTGTATAGCGTGAGCTTCGTTTAAGCATCCTTTATTCTACCAAAGTGCAGGCGCAAAAGCATCTTTTCGCCCTGGCGACCCGGGCGGAGGCCCGGCAGCACCGGTACCTGATTCCGCCCGTCGCTCGCAGAGCCGGAAGCCTACAGAACAAACCGTGCCTAACCTTCCTCTTTACAGCGGAAGTTCATTCACATACTGCGGCGCCGAAACGGGCTTGCCGTAATCGACATTGTCGGTGCCGGTGACCGTCTGTTTGCCGTTCATGCGGACCTGAACCATGGCGTCTTCCGAATTCTGGGCGACCGTAAGCACCACGGACTCCAGCAGCTCGGCGGGCACCTGACTGCCATCATCGAACATATCGTCGTTCAGCGATACGGTAACTACGCCGTTCTGCCCTTTCTCTACGGAATCCAGCGACGTCTCGGGGGTCATTACCGTTTCCAGTCCGTTCTCCGAATCGGGGCCTTGAATCAGTTCGTTCATCGCCGCTTTAAGCGGGTCCTGTCCCGGCGTCACGAACCGGGTAACGGGTACATAATATTGAACTCCGCTTGGCGAAGCAGCCGAGAAGTAGACGGTGACGGCGCTGGAATTCATCTTAGCCGGGCCCTGCGACGGCAGGTTGATTCCCAGGCTGCGGGTCAGCGGACGATCGAGCGGCGTTCCCTTGAGCGGCATTTCATTCAGCTTTTTGCCGTCAACCCACAGCTGCACTCCCTTAATTCCTTCCTGACCGGTCAGCGTCCAGGTAATGGCCTCCAGCAGCTTCCGTTCGTCTGCCGGAGCATAGGTGCCGAAATTGCCGCCAAACTCGGCGATGGCCAGATTATGGTCCAATGTCACGCTTTTGACTTCTGTTCCTTGGGGCAGGACCCCATGAAATCCGTCAGGCAGGCCCGCTGCGTAGGCTCCTTTATCCACCAGAGCTTCGAGCGACTGTTTCAGCGCTCCGTTTTGCTCTGCCGCCGGCAGGCTGAGAGCGACGGGAGCAAGCAGGCCGTTATCGTTCTGCAAAAATACGGTCGTGCGCGGCGCATTGGAGTCGCTGTCACCTTTGGCTCCCGACTTTGCGCTGCCGCTTGCGGCGTTATTCGCCGCGGTGCTTGAATCGGCTACGCCCCCGCCTGAATCGCTGCCGGTTGCGCCGCTGTCCGCGCCGTCCTCCGCAACAGGCGCGAAGACCCCGCTATCCAGCGTGTTATCGCTCGTCTGCAGCATTTGCGCCTCCACATCGCTTGGCGGCGGGTCAATGGCAGCCGATTTTTCCGAGCCGAACCAGCCGCAGCCGGACAGCGCCAGCGGAAACGCCAGCAGGCAGGCAGCGGAAACGCCGGCCAATTTTTTCTTATTTATCATCTTGTTTTGCCCCTTTCATAGGTAATCGAACGGTTTGTACTGCTATGTATACGAGCCCCCCGGACAAAAAATAACAACGGCTTATCCAAAAATCGCTTACGCTTGTTTTTGACGGTGTCCAGCAACCTCTTTCGCCAGGGCAACCGCTTTCCGCATAAGTCTCCATTTCTGGACAAATACTTCCTGTACACGTACAATTTGACTACGGCGCAGCATGGCAAGCCATGCGCCAAGACAACGTCCAATAACGACAACATAACGGGGTGACTGAACATGGCCGATACAAAAATCCCTTACAGTCTGAACAGCAAAGCCGTCGCGCAGGCAACGAGAGCTTGGCTTCACACACGCGGGGTAAAGATCGAGGAAATTGCGGAGCTTGTCATACTGCTTCAGCAAAAATATTACCCTTCCCTGACCATCGAGGAGTGCATCCACAATGTCGAGATGGTGCTCAGCAAGCGGGAAGTCCAGAACGCCGTCCTGACCGGCATCCAGCTGGATCTGCTGGCAGAAGAAGGCAAGCTGTTTCCGCCGCTGCAGGATATGATCGAACATGACGAAAGTCTTTACGGGGTAGATGAAATATTGGCCTTTTCCATCGTGAATGTATACGGAAGCATCGGCTTTACCAACTACGGCTATATCGATAAGCTGAAGCCGGGTGTGCTGGAGAGGCTGAACGACAAGGGAACGGGGAAAGTGAACACCTTCTTGGACGATATCGTAGGCGCCGTCGCCGCCGCTGCAAGCAGCCGAATCGCCCACCGGAAGCAGGCGGAGCGTGAGCAAGATCTCGGACTGCCGCATGAGCCGGAGGACAGCGAGGAGGCGGCAAGACGTTTATACGCGGAGAAGATTAAGACGAAATAAATCGCTAGGCTCAGAATGTTCCAATTGAAAAAGCGGGACCGGGCAAGAGTCGCTCTTGTCCGGTCCCGCTTTGTTTGTCTGCCGTATAAGATCACTAGCCATCTATCCGATAAAACCTTATCTCTCCATTCTTCTCCTCCGAGACAGCCCGGCCTCTGCGTTCCAATTCAACGAGGTGAGCCAGCGCCTCGCTCATGGCAAAACGCAGCTGATGAATGCCGGATATCCGTCCCCGGAACAGCTCTCCGCACACCTCGAATCCGCTGCGCGGACGATCCGCCAGAAGCGACTCCGCCGCGTCCAGCCGCTCTTCGTGATGAAGCAGCAGTTGTTCAATTCGGCCCGCAAAATAACCGAACGGCTCACGGTGCCCCGGAAACGCCGTCTTCACGGGCAGCTGCCGGAGCATGGACAGCCCGTCCATAAATGTCCGCAGAGGCTCGGGATCACTGCCTGGCAGCAGGCTGATATTCGGGGAAATCTGCGGCAGCACGGCATCCCCGCACAGCAGCTGCCCGCTGCCCGGGTGGAAGAAGGACAGATGCCCCGCCGCATGTCCACCGGTCTCAAGCGGCAGCCACTCCCGGCCGCCCATGGCAAAAGACCGCTCCGTCTCCACATGGGAAACTGCCGGCTGCGGCGAAACCACAGGCCATATCGCGGCCTGATGCTCCCTCAGCTCTGCCACCCGCTGCTCCGGCATGCCGTGCCGGGCAAAAAACTCCGGCAGCTCCGTCTCCATGACGGACGCAGGCCCCCACATCAGCTCCGCCTCGGCATGCGCCCGCTTCGACATCCAGACCCGGCAGCCGCTGCGCTCCTGCAGCCAACCTGCCAATCCGTAATGGTCCGGATGGTGATGGGTGACAACGATCTGCTTCACAGCATTCCATGACGCTCCAAGCTCCTGAAGAACTTCCTCCCAGACCGCCTCCGCTTCCCGGCTTCGGGGTCCCGGATCGACCACGGTAATACCGCCGTCATCGTCCCTGAGCAGATAGCCGTTCATCATCAGCAGCGGCGGCGCCATCGGCACAAGCACCTGAATCAATCCGCCCTCCTGAATCTTAAACCGGGCGGTTTCCTCCCGCCTGCTCTTGCCGCCGTCCATTTACGGACGCTTCCCTACGAAGATCATGCGCGGCGAGGTTTCCGCCTCATATTCATCCTCCTCGTAGCTCCCGTGCACCGCTTCAAGAGAAAGACCGGCTGCCGCGAGCAAATCGCGAAACTTCTCCAGCGAATACAGCTTCACCCGCTCATGGTATTGGCGCGGCGTCCCATCGATTTTGGACGTCAAGATGATGTCCTTCTTCACATAGCTGTCCTCGATCCGCCGCTTCTCGTCAATCAGATTGTCGCCGTCTTCCCGGTTGGAATGCGGCACGAGATGCGCAATCACATACGACGGGTTCAGGAAATCGATGATAAACTTGCCGCCCGGCTTCAGCATCCGCCGGATTTCGCGCAGCACCTTCAGATGCTCTTCATCCTCCTCAAAATATCCGAAGGAGGTGAACAGGTTGACCACTGCGTCGAAGCCTCCCTCAAGCGGCAGTTCCCGCATATCGGACCGGACCCAGGTCACGCGCTCCGCGCCTTCCTGGGCGCGCGCTTCGCGCAGCAGCGCTTCCGACAGGTCGATGCCGGTGACTTCGTAGCCCGCTTCCGCAAGCGCCAGCGAATGCCGGCCCATGCCGCAGCACAGATCGAGCACTTTGGCGCCCGCCGGCAGGCCGAGCCAGCCGATCATCCGCTCGACTTCCCGCCGCGCGCCTCCGAAATCCCGGTGTTTATATACGATCAGATAGTCCTCGCCAAAGCTTTTTTCATACCATTCACTCATGTCCGGTCTCCTCCCGCAGTTCCCTTTTCATCTAGCCCATCTATGTATCTGCAAATGTACCGCTTATTTTACCCCCTTTTGCCGGCAAACTCAAAGCAGCAAGTCACTCTCACTCCATGAAAAATGCAGATCATCGCCGGCGCAGATCGATTCCCCCGTCAGCCTGTCTTCCAAAAAAGCAGGTCCCGCGGCGCTGACGCCATCGGAACCTGCCCTGCAAATCTTTCGGTTAACTTCTACACTCCCTCCGACGCCCCCGGAATGGTTTTTATATAAACCCGCGCCTCGTACGGACGCAGCGGCAGCTTGCGGAGATTTTCGCTCTTTTCCGGCGGATAATTGGAGATCAGCAGCTCCATTCCGTCCTGCAACAGATCCTGCGGCATTTCAAAGACCGGATTGCGGTCAAAAAAATTCAGAATAATCAAAAGCTGCCGATCCTCCAGCGTCCGGGTAAAAGCATAAATTTCAGTATGAAGGGGCAGCAGCAGCCGGTATTCGCCGTAGACGATCACCTTGTGTTTTTTTCGCAGCTCAATCAGCTTTTTGTAATAATGATAAATGGAATCAGGGTCCTTGACCGCTTTGGCTGCATTGATCTCCACATAATTCGAGTTCAGCTTGATCCAGGGCACTCCGGTTGTAAATCCGGCTCCCTCGCCATCATCCCACTGCATCGGCGTCCGGGCGTTGTCCCGGCTCTTTTTGTGGATCGCCTTCATGATTTCTTCGTCGGACACGCCGCTGTTGCGCCGCTCCTCATAGTAGTTGAGCGTTTCGACGTCGCGGTAATCTTCAATCGACTGAAACGCGGCATTCGTCATGCCGATCTCCTCGCCTTGGTACATGTATGGCGTCCCTTCCAGCATATGCAGAAAAGTAGCCAGCATTTTGGCCGAGCAGTCCCGGTAGCGAACATCGTCACCAAACCGTGATACCGCCCGCGGCTGATCGTGATTGCATAAATAATTGGCGTTCCAACCCCGGTTATGGAGAGTCGTCTGCCAACCGCTCATGATTTTTTTTAGCGCCAGCAGATTCCATGGAACGATATCCCATTTCCCGCTGCCTGCCGAGGCGGCATCCAGAAACATATGCTCGAACTGGAACGTCATGTTCAGCTCCCGGCGTCCGTCGCCCACATACTCCAGCGCCTGCTCCGGCCCGAGGCCGGAAGTCTCACCAACCGTCATAATATCGTAATAATAAAGGACTTTCTCATGCAGGTTTTGCAGCAGGGTATGAACATGCTCCAGGTTGGAGAACATTTCGTAAGCCCGCACCGTCGTGGTGCCTTTTGGATTGAGCGCGTCGGGCAGCCCTTCGGCCTTGACAATATGCGCGATGGCGTCGAAACGGAAGCCGTCCACGCCTTTTTTCAGCCACCAGGCTACCATTTCATGCAGCTTATCGATGACGACGGGATTTTCCCAGTTGAGGTCGGGCTGGAATCTGGAATACAAATGCAGGTAGTACTCCTCCGTCCGCTCGTCGTACTCCCACACCGAGCCGCTGAAATATGACTCCCAGTTATTCGGAGGTCCGCCGTTTTTGCCTTTTCTCCATATATAGAAATCGCGTTTCGGATTATCCTTCGACTGCCGGGATTCAATAAACCAGGGATGTTGATGGGAGGTGTGATTGAGCACCAGGTCCATCATCAGCTTCATGCCCCGCGCATGGATCTCCCGAAGCATCAGGTCGAAATCCGCCATCGTTCCGAACTCCTTGCTGATGTCGCAGTAATCGCTGATATCATAGCCGTTGTCATGGCCGGGAGACTTGTAGATGGGGCACACCCAGATGACATCCACTCCGAGATCTTTCAGATAGTCCAGCTTCGAGATAATTCCCCGCAGGTCTCCCCTTCCGTCGCCGTTCGAATCCATGAAGCTCACGGGATAAATCTGGTACACGACGCTTTCCTTCCACCATTTCGGGTTCATATGCCTGCCTCCTTGTGCGGACTGTACCCCGCTTGCGAAGTACATTTAATATATCTTAACCTTTCGCACGGAGACTAATAACAATTCTTGAAAGCATTAGCTGCGGGAAATGCCCAATCCGTTCAGGAATTAAGCTTAGATGAACAAGAAATGGATACCGATTCTTCAAGCCTTCCGCGCATCAAAAAGAGGCCGATTCACAAGGACAGCTATGTCCCGTGAATCAGCCCCTTATTTCCTCCGCTACTCTGCTTCGCATGATCGCTTCCGTCCACTCCTATTTCGGGACAATAACGTTCTTGTCATCACCCGGGTTCTTACACCGCGTTTGGAGCCTGCTTCCGATCTTCCAACAGCCATTTCACCAACAAGGATTCCGGCACATTCCCCTTGCTCGCCTCGGCATAATCCCGGACACGCACCAGCAGTCTGGCCGCCGTCTCGGGGTCAGCTTCAAGTCCCTGTTTGCCAAGTACATGGGCAACGCCGCCCGTCCCGGAATGCTTGCCAAGCACAAAGTTGTGCTCACGGCCGACTTCCGACGGATTGAAGGTCTGGTAAGTCTCCCTGTCCTTCATCAGTCCGTCCACATGAATTCCTGATTCATGTGTGAAGGCCAGCTTGCCGACAATCGGTTTAGAGTCTCCAACGCTGCGTCCCGAAGCCGCTATTACCATATCCGCGGCAAGCTTAAGCAACTCGGCTCGAATGGCGGTGTGGCCGCCGTACAAGTAACGCCAGGCCAGCGCCACTTCCTCCATCGGCGCATTCCCGGTGCGCTCCCCAATTCCCGCGACCGTCGTGCTCGCCCACGTCGCACCCGCGGCGATGCCGCTCAGCGTGTTCGCGACAGCCAGTCCGAAATCGTTATGGCAGTGCACCTCAAGCTCCACATCCGGCGGTACAGCTCCAAGCAGGGCGCTTACCCGCTGAGCCATCTGTCCGGGATGATGTGCGGATACCGTATCCGCATAACGGAACCATCTTACGCCGCATTCCTTATAAAGGCAATTGACCAATTCCACCAGAAAATCCATATCCGCACGGGATGAATCTTCCATACCGACCGACACGGTCATACCCAGTCCTACTGCATATTCCGCCGCGCGAAGCAGCTTTGTTAAGCCTTCGACAGGCATAAGCCCGAGCTTGCCGCGAAGCTGAACTTCAGAGACGGGAATGGAAACATGGCACCAATTCACTCCCGTCGCCCAAGCCTTGTCAATATCGCTTTTGAGCGCACGGTTCCAGGTCATCAGCTTGATGGGAAGTCCGAGCGCGGCAATGGCCGCGATGTCCTCCTGCTCCCGTACTCCCATAGCCGGAATACCGATCTCCGCCTGCTCTACACCGCACTCCGACAGCAATCTTGCGATTTCCAGCTTTTCCGCCCTCGTGAATGAAACCCCAGCCGCCTGTTCGCCGTCCCTTAACGTCGTGTCACATAGCTTGAGACTTTTCACGGTTTACCTCCTTCTCCGCAGCAAGCGCAATTCGGATTACGGGTAAGTCGGACACTGTAAGTGGTAAAGTCGAGTGAGTTAAAGCGATGCATAATGCCGGTATAGGCCGTTCCTACCCTTGTTATCCATTTTACGGCTTCCAGCGCAGCCAGGCAACCCGCAATACCTGAGGTTGCACCCAAAACTGGAAATCCCAAAGGTTCCCACTGAGGCTTGCTGTCGGGGTACAAACACTCCAGACATGGCGTTTCTCCGGGAATCATCGTTGTAAGCGATATTTCAAAGCCGTACATCGCCGCTTCCACCATCGGCTTGCCGGCATCCACACAGAGACGGTTCAATTCGTACCGCTCAGGAAAATCATAGCGGGCGTCGATGACAATATCGGCGCTCTCAATCCAAGGTTTAGCTTTGTCGTACTCAATCTTGGAATTGTAGCCTTCGATCTCCACCTCGGGATTAAGCCGCCGCAGATGCTCCACGGCCGTGCTCATCCGCTCCATTCCCAGGTGATCGTTATCCATCAGAATCTGCCGGTTCAAGTCCGGCAGAACAATTTTACCTTCGTGAGCGAGTATCAGTTTTCCGACTCCGGCGGCTGCCAAATAAATTGCTGCCGTCCCGCCCAGGCCGCCGATACCCGCGATCATTACCGTCGCTTCTTTTAGCGCCTTCTGTCCGCTCTCTCCGAGCAGTTTCAACTGCCGTGCATACCGCTGCTGCTCCACCAATCCGGCCAATGCCTGCTCCATCGTCTTCTACCTCCGTTATCGCTCATGGTTTAATAGTTTCAATATAGTATAGAATCGGAGGTGTTTCCTGACAGTGAAGTTTATCCCTCCAGACTGAGCAATCCGTGCACAGCAGTCAGTTCTTTATATTTATCCAAAAAAGCAAGGCCCTCTTCTATGCAAGCAACCCCATAGGCAACCGTCTTGTCCAGGGAAGTGAACGGGAACGGAAAGCCTGCGCGAAGGCTCTTCATCACAAGGATAACGCGGCCGCTATAGAGCAGCCCGCGGCCGAAACCCTCAACGTTGATTTCCGCAGAGCTTTGAATCATCAAGCCGCAGTTCTCTTCTATCACGCCGGCAATGGCCTGGAACAGTACCGGCACCTGGCGGCGGACCTCATCGGATGCGGTGCAGTTGAAGTCCGACTTAGCTTTATCCTCGGCTGATGCCAAGAACAGCTTCGCAATCTTCTCATCAGGAGTAAGGGCCGCATGCCGTCCGAAATAATCGGTTGCGCTAAGGAGATCATTCAAGCGGCGGATAAGATGAGCCGCCTTTTCAGGATCGGGGGCCGGTTTGGAACGGCGCTTCGGCAATGCCGGTTGTTCATTAGCAGCTGCGATTTCGTTAGCCGTTTGATCCATTAACCCCAGCTCCTTCCTCTTCTTCCGCGCGAAGCACCTTGGCCAGCCACATAGGAGGCTTGCCTTGCAGCATGTCCACAAGCCGTTTTACCTGCTCATCAATCGGACTGCCAAATTGCACTTTGACCGGCATGATTTTGCGACGGGTCACCTTTGCCGCCGCCGAGGCTCCAATCTGCATCAGAAAGATCAGCGTGCAATCGGCAATAGCCTCGATCCGGCTGTCAATCTTGCCCATCTCATCTTGGGCTGCAATGTCGGGTATTCTGCGGAGCTCCACAAGCTCACAGCTGCTCTTCGTAATGTTATAAATGGCAAACATCGAACTTTGCCCGAAGTGGGCATTTACACGAACTCCGTCATCTGTGGCGAACGCGACTTTCACGATGCTCCGCCTCCCTTCTCATCAATAGATTGCCTGCTTTATTTGTCCACTCCATCGCACCGCGATAGCCGACGGAGACATTCATATAAGATCCAAGCTCATTCCAAATCGGGAAGCCCGCAGCCAGGAAAGCCGCTCCGATACGTTCAGCTCCTGCTATTCCGTGTGAACTGCTGATCCACAGATCGGCTCCGCTTCCCAGAACTTCAGCGTCATCCAGATCTCCGACCCACACTTCACGTTCCATTTCGGCTACTGCCGGAGTTTCGTAGGAAGTAATGAGCGCTTTTTGTTCAACTCCCAGTTCATCAAGCCACTCCGATACGGAACGCAGATGATCCGGCTCAAGCGCAGCAAGCGCGGAGACGCCGGCGAACTGAAAGTGTGCGTCAAGCATGCAATCAAGCAGGTTTTCCCGCTGCCAACAGTACCGGATTGGAACAGGAACTCCGCTGATTTGATGCAGAAAATTCAGCAGCTCGTCGGATGCCTTAAGTCCCATCGTTCCCTGGAACACTTTGTATGGCGTTCCCAGAGCGTTATGCAATCTTCTTGCCGGACGCTCCATGCTGGCGCCAAAGGCGATTGTAAGTCCCGACTGCAGGCTCTGCAGCATGGAGTCCAAAGGAACACCGCCTCTGGTCAGCGGCGAGAATCCCGTAAGCAGATGCCCTGACAAAGAAGTCGAAATATCAGGAAGCGCAATAACCTCGAATCCGAAGGAAGATACGATTTCCTTAAGCTCCATTACATCTCCGGGCGTGAGATACGAACCCGGGAGCAGCGTAATTTGACGGGAATTCACGTTTCGCTGTCCCCTGAGACCGGCCTGCTGAATCAGTTCATCGACCATCGCTTCTACGGTTACGCTGTATCCCGATTCCAGCGATCCGCGAAAATCGGGCAGCGTTACAGAGAAGGCAAGCCCGCCGCGCATATTCCGCTCTCTCTTGTATGACTTCAGCATGCTTTGGTAATCCACTCCGGCAACATCGGTCAGTTCAGTCCCGATAATCCCGATGATGTCGGGGCGATGCTTGGACAGCACCGCATTCAGAGCCTCTTCCAAATTTCGGTTTGCGTCAAAAATAACGTCCATTTCCTGAAGCGCAGAGGTTTGCACCGCAATCGGTTCGCGAAAATGACGGGTTAGAAGCGCTTTGGGAAAAGCGCTGCAGCCCTGCGAACCATGGACAATCGGCATCGCCCGGTAGCAGCCCTGCATAGCCAGGACGCCGCCCAAAGACTGGCCGATTTTGAGGGGATTGACCGATACCGGTTTGCTTCGTCTCTTAACGGTCATAGTTGCCCTCCTTATCCCATGGAGCAGGCGATGACGCAAGCTTCCAGATCGGATTGACCATAGAATCTACCAGTTCCTTGGCCAGCCGAATCAGACCTTCGTATCCCGCATAGGCTTTATGCCGCTCCTGATTGATGTCCACAAACGGTATCTGTTCTTTCATTGCGACATACATATTCCGCCCGCCGGCAATCATAATGTCGGCTTTGCGTTCCTTCACCGTCTTGATAATGCGGCTTGCTCCGCCTTCCGGGATGTATTCCGTATCATCGCCCACCCGGTCGGCAATCCGCTGCACATCTTCATCCGAGCTTTTGTTGGTGCCTACGCCTACAACTTGAATGCCAAGTTCTTTCAGCGCCGAAATGACCGACCAGCTCTTTACTCCGCCTGTATAAAGCACCGCTTTTTTTCCTTTGAGAATTTTGCGGTACGGACGCAAATCATGAGCCAGCCTGTTCTCTTCGCGCTCTGTCAACCGGTCTACCCGGCGTTCCATTTCCCTGTCATTCAGAAGGAAGGCCATCTGGCGCAAAGAATAGGTCGTCTCTTTCGCGCCATAGAACGATCCTTCAAAATACGGTATGCCGTACTTGGATTCCATCTGCTTCGCCAGTCCAAGCAGAGCGCGGCTGCATACGACCATATTGGCTTTCGCGCGATGCGCCCAAGTAATCTCCTTGTATCTGGCGTCGCCCGTAATGCGGGATAGAAGCGTAATTCCCGCTTGGTTCATCAACTTCTCAATGTCCCACATCTCGCCGGCGATGTTATACTCACCAATCAGGTTCACACCAAGCGGAGTCTCCTGCTCCGGTTCTCCCGTACCGATAACATATTGGAGCAGCGCATCGCCCGCGAGCCGGTTGCCGAGATTTTTGCTTCCGACAAAGCCGGGGCTGTTGACAGGCACTACCGGAATAGCCAGACGATCCGACGCCTCTTTACAGACGGCATCCATATCTTCACCGATCAGCGCCGTAACACAGGTTGAATATACAAAGATAGCCGGAGGCGCAAAACGCCCGGCAATATAGTCAATGCTGTCTTTCAGCTTTTTTTCGCCGCCAAAAATGATGTCATTATTACTTAAATCCGTCGCAA
This sequence comes from Paenibacillus rhizophilus, assembly GCF_003854965.1. GTDB lineage: Bacteria > Bacillota > Bacilli > Paenibacillales > Paenibacillaceae > Paenibacillus_AQ > Paenibacillus_AQ rhizophilus. The sequence continues at coordinate 287,738 of NZ_RQPI01000003.1, read as the reverse complement.
ATCCGTATTGGGAGAGGCTAGGCCCACTCGAAAGGCTCCCTCGACTTTCCCAACTATTCCCAGCACAAGCAACCGGTCCATGCACGAGATGCGCAGCATCCATAATCGGGAGCAATGTAATTTGCGCTCCGTCGAATGAGCAACCTCCGGCTGCCTCACCCGGTTTTGGCCGTGGACAAGGCTTGGCTTTGGGGGCAAGACTCCCGCAGGCCTGATCGTCTATCTCTTCCTTTCGAATAGGCTCCATTGGATCATCATCTCCTTCGCTAAGACTCAGTGCTTCAATATTCATAACCACCCGGACTAAAATAACTGAAATAAATATGGAAAGAACGAAACGTTGGACCCCAATCCGCATTGTCCCGACACTGTTCCAAAAACTATCATCCATACAAATTATAACATAATTCCACTGTAAAATAGGATGAGGGAGCAGATTTATCCAAGATAAATCTGCTCCCTTTTTTACCTATTGATTAGCGAACCAAATCGTAGTTGAAACCGGAATTGTTTGTGTCCAGTTGTTCCAGGACAATGTTGACAATCAAGGTCAGCAGATTCAGCGCTCCTTGGTAGCCGATAATCGGATTGCGATGCATATGATGACGGTCAAAGATCGGGAAGCCTACACGAACCAGTGGAATGCCGGCGTCTTTGGCGGCAAATTTCACATGCGAGCTGCCGATAGCCAGGTCAACCGGATCGTTCAGCAGCAGCGAACGCAGGTGCCAGAGGTCTTTGCCCACATAGACAGTTGCTTCGGAACCGTAAGGGCTGGATGCCAGCAGTTCTTCAACTTCAAGCTTCCACTTCTTGCCGTCGAATTCCACATCGCCGTTCGAGCACAGAATGTGTACCGGCTCAATGCCGACTTCAAGGCAGAATCCGATAAGTCCAAGCAGCAGGTCAGGGTCGCCGACAAGCGCAACACGTTTGCCATGCAGGTAAGGATGGCTGTCAGCGTAAGCATCAACCACGCGTCCGCGCTCTTCGGTGAGCGATGCCGGAACCGGTAGGCCAGTCAGCTCGCTGATGGCTTCGAGCAGCTTATCAGTCGCTTTTACGCCGAGCGGAGTGGACAATGAGGAAACTTGTTGTTTCCAGGTTCCGCTGATATATTCTTGAGTCTTCTTCAGCGTGTATTTTTGCAGTACGAGCGAACCCAGCGCGTTAGCGGCTTTCGGAACATCGGCAAGCTTTGTTCCGCCATAGTAGTACTCATATTCGCCAGTAGCCGGGGAATCGTAGTTGCCGCTGTGATCGCCGAGAATTGTGTACTTCGTATCGAAAGCGTTCAGGATTTTGCGGATTTCAGCAAAGTTGCCTGTGTAAGGCTCGAATCCGAGCAGTACGTTCAGCTTCTCGCCTTCTTCGCCAGTACCCGGTGCGGCAGTCAGGCCGGAACGGTCAAACAGCTGGTTCAGAATGTTCTTGATCATTGCGTCATACCCAGTAATATGCGAGCCGATGAAGCTAGGCGTGTTGGCATACGTAACAGGGAAATCTTCGGCGATTGCGCCTTTTTGACGAGCATTGCCGATAAAGGCCGTCAGATCGTCACCGATAACTTCCGCCATACAAGTGGTACATACGGCTACCATCTCCGGTTTGTACAGAGCAACGGCGTTCTCCAGACCGTCGATCATGTTGCTCATGCCACCGAATACGGCTGCATCCTCAGTCATCGAGGAAGAAACGGCTGGCGTAGGTTCTTTAAAGTGACGGCTTAAATGGCTGCGGAAGTAAGAGTTACAGCCTTGCGATCCGTGTACGAACGGCAGTGTTTTTTCGAATCCGAGTGCTGCCATAACCGATCCGAGCGGTTGGCAAGCTTTGTGAGGATTGATAACGACCGCTTTACGTTCGAAGTTCTTTTCCATATACTCCGCAGATTGGGAGTAAGCGAGCGCTTCTGCTGTTTCCTGCTCAGTGCAAGGCGCTTCAAATTGTTTCTTGTTTTCCCGCTGTTGTACATAGCGTTCTTCCGTAAACAAGGTGTTGTAGTCCGGAATGTTTAATTTTTCCTTACTCATACGCTCGCCCCCTCTGGCTGTACTTTTTCTTTCTTATCAAACAAATTCCAAACCGGGTTGTTCACAGTCATATCCATGTCCTTGGCAAAAATCTTGAAGCCGTCGAAGCCATGGTACGGACCGCTGTAATCCCAGGAGTGCATTTGACGGAACGGAATACCCATTTTGTGGTATACGTATTTTTCCTTAACACCCGATCCCATAAGGTCGATGTTCATTTTTTGAGCAAGTTCTTCCAACTCATAAGCTGTCGGATCGTCCATGATGATCGATCCTGTCTGCATATCAGGGAAGGTTCTTTCATAGTCGTCTTTATGAGCAAATTCGTAGCCGGTAGCAACGATTTCCATGCCCAGATCTTCGTAAGCGCCAATTGTATGACGGGAACGCAGGCCGCCGATCAGGAGCATAACTTTCTTGCCTTCCAGACGCGGTCTGTATTTGCCGATGATGGCATCCATTTGCGGCTTGTATTTGGCGATAACCTTCTCGCAGTTTTCTTGGATCGTTGCGTCGAACTTGGCAGCGATCGCGCGCAGGCTCTCGTAAGTTTTCGACGGTCCGAAGAAGTTGTACTCCATCCACGGAATACCGTAAGCTTTTTCCATATGATCAACCATGTAGTTCATGGAACGGTGGCAGTGAATCAGGTTCATCTTCGCTTTATGAGCGATTTCCAACTCGTTCAGTGTGCCGTCGCCGGACCATTGAGCGATTACGCGCAGACCCATTTCTTCCAACAGGATACGGGAAGCCCAAGCGTCGCCGCCGATGTTATAGTCACCGATGATATTTACATCGTAAGGACCCGTTTCAGCCAGATCCGCTTTACCCATTACAAAGTCGCGGATGGCATCGTTCGCGATATGGTGACCAAGCGATTGGCTGACGCCGCGGAAACCTTCGCAACGGACAGGAACGATTGGCATTTCCAGTTCTTTGGTCATTTTCTTCGATACTGCTTCAATATCGTCGCCGATCAGACCAACCGGACATTCGGATTGAACAGAGATACCTTTAGCCAACGGGAACATTTCCTTGATCTCGCGGCAGATGATTTCCAGCTTCTTGTCGCCGCCGAAGACGATATCAGTCTCTTGGAAATCACTTGTGATTTGCATTGCAGTGAAGTTGTCGATACCAAGCGTACCGTTCGCATAGTTACGACGAGTACCCCAGCTGTATTGTCCGCAGCCAACCGGGCCGTGGGAGATGTGAACCATATCCTTAATTGGTCCCCATACCACGCCTTTGGAACCGGCATAGGAGCAACCGCGCGGCGTCATTACGCCCGGACGGGATTTAATGTTCGATTTCAGGGAGCAACTGCAGGATTCCTTGGTTTCTTCCGTGTTAATCTGAAAGTGTTTTTTACGGTCTTTTTTCGCTTTATCGGGATAGGCTTCCAGTATATCCTCAACTAACTTTTTGTTCGCCTCAATATCCAGTCCCATTCGTTGAGCCTCCTTTTTCATATGCAGGACTTTGCCTCCTGCGTGGCATTTGATCTTTTAATTCCATCCGGTGAATGATCGTCTCTCCACTCCATTCACCGGACAATTTCTATTGTTACGCGAAGCTCGTTCGCTTTATTATTAGTGACCAGCAGCTTCCAGCTTTTTGATGGCTGTTTCTTCGTCTTCCACCACACCGAAATCGATCAGCAGTTGTTCCAGTTCGTCCATTTCGATCGGAGTCGGAATGTTCAGCATTTCGTTGTGCAGGATTTTGTCAGCCAGTTGCTTGTATTCGTTGGCTTGGTTGTGCTCAGGGTTGTACTGAGTAACCGTCATTCTTCTCAGCTCGGCATGTTGTACAACGTTGTCGCGAGGTACGAAGTGGATCATTTGCGTGTTCAAGCGACGTGCAAGTTCCATGATCAGCTCGTCTTCACGGTCGGTGTTACGGGAGTTACAGATCAGGCCGCCCAGACGAACGCTGCCGCTTTGAGCATATTTCAGAATACCGCGTGCGATGTTGTTGGCTGCGTACATAGCCATCATTTCGCCGGAACAGACGATGTAAATCTCTTGGGCTTTGTTCTCGCGGATAGGCATTGCGAAACCGCCGCACACAACGTCACCGAGTACGTCGTAAGAGATGAAGTCCATACCGTCATAAGCGCCTTGCTCTTCCAGGAAGTTGATGGAAGTGATGATACCGCGGCCTGCACAGCCTACGCCTGGTTCCGGACCGCCGGACTCAACGCAGAGGATGTCGCCAAAGCCAGTTGCTACTACGTCTTCCAGTTCGAGGTCTTCGACCGAACCCAATTCAGCGGCCATGTGAAGCACTGTTTGTTGAGCTTTCGTGTTCAGGATCAGACGAGTGGAGTCAGCTTTAGGGTCACAACCTACGATCATGATTTTTTGACCGAAAGTCGTTGCCAGCTGAGCCAAAGTGTTCTGGGAAGTCGTGGATTTACCGATACCGCCTTTACCGTAAAATGCGATTTGTCTTGGTTTCTTACTCATGATTAATCATCCCTTCGATATATTAATATTTTCAAAATAAGAACCGTATTTCACACTTTCAAGAATGGCTTCCTGTATTCCGCCTTTGCGGACCAGAGGCAGCACGCCTGCTTTGTTCAACGCCGCGCGGGGCGCGTCGCCGATACCGGAGCTGAGAAGAATACGACAATCGCTGAGGATTGAGGTGATCTCTTGAAGCGTTTCGCCTTTATCTCCGTTGCAATCGGCTGTGCCGTGGCAGTAGGCCTGAATCTTCCGGATACCGATGAATTCCACTTCGGCGCCGTCCGTATCGAAAATCATAAATTCCGTCGCATGTCCGAAATGCTGGTTGACCTTGTCTCCGCCTCTGGAAGCAACCGCGACTCTAGTCTTCTTATTCTCGTCAAGTATGTTCCGACGATTCTGCTTCGAGATAACACGCTGACGGATTTTGGTGTCAAGCTCCTGCTGGAATTGTTCTCTTGCGTCGAGGTCGATTACAGGATCGGCTTCCATCGTTTCCAATTGGAAATCCTGGTTCCGGTCCTGGCCGAGCAGTCCCACTGCGTCTGCACGGCATTGGCGGCAGTGGCGCATAAGTTTGGTTCCGCCCTCGCTCAGCTGCTCCTGCAGCTGGTTCAATTCCCTTGGACGGGGAGCTTTGCGACCGTCTTTCTCATACTGGCTACCCGGGGCGATAATCAGCGGCGTTACGTTGTGAAGCGTCGCACCGAGTTCTTTGACTTTCTTTGATACTTCAACCAGATGCTGATCGTTGACCCCCGGGATCATTATCGAGTTGACTTTGACGAGAATACCTTGCTTAGCCAATGCCTCCACGCCTTGAAGCTGGCGGCTGATCAGCAGAGCGGCGGCTTCTCTTCCTTCGTACCTTACTCCTTCATCGAACACCCAAGGATAAATCTCTTTGCCTACATCAGGGTCGATCGCATTAATCGTAATGGTCACATGATTGATGCCAAGTTCTACAATCCGATCAATGTGCCGGTAAAGCGTAAGTCCGTTGGTGCTGAGGCAAAGCATCACATCAGGGACATGCTTTCTGACTCTGGCAAACGTATCGAACGTCTTATCCGCGTTGGCTAGCGGATCTCCGGGACCGGCTATGCCGACCACCGATAGCTGCATCAATTGTGCCGCCACACCTTTTACTTTCCGCTCCGCTTGTTCCGGAGTCAGCACCTCACTGACAACCCCTGGTCTGCTTTCGTTCACGCAGTCGAATTTGCGGTTGCAGTAATTGCATTGGATGTTGCAGGCGGGAGCGACCGGGATATGCATCCTGGCGAAAAACCGATGGGCTTCCTCGCTGTAGCAAGGGTGGCGACTGATGTCGTCCTCTGCTGCATTTGATAAACACGACGTCGGCTGCGGCTTCATTTTTTCCCACCTCCTTAATGTAATGAGGAGTTGTACTCCTTGCGCATGCTCCACTTCATTCTCGCGTCGGAAGCATGCGTCCAGTTTTGCGGAGCGTCAGCTCCTCAGGTGTTTCGGACCCGACTTCCTTGGGTAAGATACAAATAGGTTAAATGTTATATAACCTATATCCGACGTGTCAGTTAACCTGACTCCAACCTTTCTTGAAAAGCTTTGCTGTACACTCATCATATTTTCAATCCCCTATATCGTCAATTAGCGCAACCACGAAAAAACCCGGTATAGTCTGGTGTTTACAGTTTCGTCAAATCAAATGTCAGCATATATAACACATATGTTTCATGGTTCCGTTTTCATAACCTATTTTCATTGAAAATCAATGTCATTTTGATTTCCTTTTACAGCGGCTTTACACAAAGATTCTCCTCAGCTTCCCTCTTACCAAGGCAAACGAACCACCGATCTAGCAGTCTTTGAACTTTATATAGTAGAAAGCGACCTTGAACTTCACTCTGTTGACAATGCTTTTCAACTACTATATGATCTTTTTAGGAAGAAACGAGAAAAGTGAATATCCCGTAAAGGGGAGTAGCTGTTAAATAAAGTCGTCAGTACGAGAGCGTTGATATGGTTCTCCGGCTTTATTGGCAATATTTTATTGTTAGCGAGACCTTTACCATTCAGATTGAGACTCTTTTTGAGTCGGATCTGTTTGGTAAAGGTCTTTTTTATATAGTTTTAGGTCATTATAAACACAGGAGGTAACAACAATGGATTTGGGGTTATTATTGGAGTACGGCTGGGTATTGCTTGTGCTAGTGGGGCTGGAAGGGCTGCTCGCCGCGGATAATGCGCTGGTTCTGGCAATCATGGTGAAACACCTTCCCGAGGAAACGAGGAAAAAGGCGCTCTTTTACGGGCTGTTCGGGGCATTCATCTTCAGGTTCGGCTCGCTGTTCGTCATTTCGTTCCTTGTAGACATCTGGCAGGTGCAGGCAATCGGCGCTATTTATCTGCTGTTCATTGCAGCCAACCACATCATCCGCAAAATCGTCGCTTCCAAAAAGCCGGTTACGGAAGAAGCTTCGGAAAGCGGCACGAATGAAGGCGTGGACAAAAAGAAAGCCGGTTTCTGGCTGACCGTCTTCAAGGTGGAGCTCGCGGACATCGCTTTTGCCGTCGACTCGATTCTTGCCGCAGTCGCTCTGGCCGTCGCACTTCCGCCAAGCGGTCTTCCCGCAATCGGCGGACTCGACGGAGGCGTGTTCCTCGTCATTTTTGCCGGGGGCTTTATCGGACTCGTTATCATGCGCTTCGCCGCTTCGTTCTTCGTCAAGCTACTCCATTCCCGTCCGGGACTTGAAGTTGCAGCCTTCATTATCGTCGGCTGGGTCGGCGTCAAGCTGGCCGTCATCACGCTTGCGCATCCTTCGCTGGGCGTGCTGTCTGAGCATTTCGCGCACAGCACCTGGTGGAAAGCGACATTCTATATCGTGCTCGTACTCATCGCCGCCATCGGCTGGTTCTTGAGCAAGCATACTATTGAAGAAAATAAGGGAGAAAATCCCGTCGGAGAACTGGATAAGCAGCTTGGAAAATAGGAAGCTTCCTAATTAATACGACAAAAACAGCCCGTCTGCGCGATTATGCGCGAGCGGGCTGTTTGTCTTAGAAAGAACCTCATTTGGCAAGGTGTTATTCTCATGGCATATTTATGTTAATTACATGTAGTGTATGTGTAACACATCCCGGCAATCAGAGAGGCCGGATGGTATTGTTAACCCAGCGCCGACTCCTTGATCTGCTTGCTTCGCAATTGGCCGCAGGCTGCATCAATATCCGATCCCTGCTCCAGACGGGTGCTGACGCTTATTCCCTGCTTTTTCAACGTATCGAAGAAGGCCCGGACTGTCTCCCGGTCACTGCGCTGATATTGGCTGTGCTCATCCACCGGATTATAAGGAATCAGATTCACGTTGATGAGCGATTTCCGTTCGCCGATCAATTCGGCAAGCTCCAGAGCATGTTCCTTTTGGTCGTTCACGTCCCGCAGCAAAATATACTCCAGCGTCGTTCTCCGCTTCGTCTTCTCCAAATAGTAGTCTATCGCGCCCATCAGCTTCTCGATTGGAATCGCGCGATTGATCTTCATGATGCGGGTGCGGAGCTCATCGTTCGGCGCATGCAAGGAAATGGCCAGATTCACTTGAAGATTTAGGTCCGCAAATTCTATGATTTTGTCCGCAAGGCCGCTGGTCGAGACGGTGATACGGCGTCCGGCGATGTTCAGCCCCTTCTGATTTTTGATAATCAGCAGAAAATCCACCATATTCCCGAAGTTGTCGAACGGCTCCCCGATGCCCATAACGACAATATGGCTCACCGCTTCACCTTTCCCGGCCCGGTCCAGATGCAGCTGGACTTGCATGATCTGCTCCACAATCTCTCCGGAAGACAAGTCCCGGCTCTTGGACAAAAGCCCGCTCGCGCAGAAGCTGCACCCGATGTTGCAGCCGACCTGGGTCGTTACGCATACGGCCAGTCCATATTTTTGCCGCATCAATACCGTTTCGATCAAATTTCCGTCCGGCAGCCGGAACAGGAACTTTACCGTACCGTCCATCGATTCCTGCTTCACGTGTTCGGACAAAGTGCGGATTGCAAAATACTCATTCAGCAGGCTCAAAGCCTCGGGGTGAACATCGCTCATTTCGAAAAAATCCGTTACCCGCTTCACGTACAGCCAATCCCAGACCTGCAGCGCCCGGTATTTGCGGTGTCCGCGTTCCAGCAGCCAGGCCGCCAGTTGTTCAAAGGTTAAACCGTAAATGGAAATCTTGTTCATTTATTTATCCTCTTTTCAAGGCTGTCTCCAGCCTGTCATTCAACTAAAGCTGCCAAATGGCAATCGTATATTATTGTCCCAAATTTTTTTAATTAAAACAAGAGGGATAAATCAAGAAGAAACGCCTGACAGCGTCTTTTTAAGACGCAAGTACGTTTCTCGTAGAAATATAAGACCAAAACGATAGGCGCGAAGCTTATAAGTCTTATATTTTGAAAAAAAGCCGTTCAGCGAAGGAATAATCTCTCCGCCAAACGGCCTGCAGCTTTAGCCTGCTTTATTAAGCGTACATTTTAATAGTAAATTTTAATAGTACAGCGATTGGCCGATGGGCTGGTCCGTCTTGCCCTGGAGCTCTACCAGCTTCAACAATACCGCAGCAGCTTGGGCTTTGGTTACGGTCCCTTCCGGATTGAACTTGCCGTTCTCGGCCTGAAGCAGACCGAGCTTAACGACAACCGCCACTTCGCCCTTGCGGCTGATCGAGGCGGCATCTCCAAATTGGTTGATGACCGGATCGGCCTGCAAATACGCGGAAATCTTGTTGTATTTGACGATCGAGGTCAGCAGCACGGCGAGCCCTTCGCGGGTCAGCTTGGCATCAGCCTGGAACGTGCTCCCCGTATCAATCCACCGGTTCTGCACGGCGAAGGAGACCGCGTCATAATAAGGGCTGTCCGGGCTTACGCCGGCGACCGGTTTGCGTTCGGCTCCGTTATACATATTAGGATAATAAGGCGTAACCGCCTTTGCAATCCAGCTCAGCCAGTCACCGGCCGTGATCTCGGCATCGGGATAGACCTTCCCGTCCTTATCCGGGGTCAGGATGCTGTATTTCACCAATGTCGACAGCGCCTGCTCGGCCGGATTCCCCTGGATATCGGAAGCGTCGGACTCTTTCTTTGATTTGCCGGGCACCTGGAACTGCGTGGTCCATTTTCCTGTAACGGCATCCAGAGCTTCCGGCACATTTGCCTGATCACCCAGTACCGGCGAATAGACAAGCTTGATCTTCTGGTCGATAAAGCCTGCAGGGGTATATCCTCCGAAGCTGCCATATTGAAGCTTCACCTTGTAACGGTCGAAACTTTGAGCCCGCGCCTCTTCTTTCGTAAGCTTCACCGCCGATGAGTCAATCCCGGCTTTCTCCAGGTCCGATGTCCGGGGGAAGAAATAAGACTGCAGTGTTCCGGTATTATCCAGACCAATCGTCAGACCGCCGTCACTTACAGGAATGCCTTTGTAGAAGCGAAGGAATTGAAAGCTGAACCCCGTGCCCCCGTTCAGTGTGTTGTCCCCCCGCTCAACCAGCTTCAGGTTGGCGGAAGCATCCGGATAGAGGAGGTTAATCAGTCCGATCGCTTTTTTCCGGGCCTGCTCCTTCGTTAACTTGGTTCCTTTCGATTTAGCTGTCTCCGAAGCACCGACTTCGGGAGGATACCGATTTTCGTTGTAACTCAGAATCTGCCCCGTAACGGCGTCCACCTCGGCGGAGGATTGGGAGGGGAACCCGGTTCGAAGGGATTCGTTGTCCAGCCAGTTCAATCTCCAGATCTTACGGCCTTTATCGGAGTAATCGTCACCCAGCGAACTGGATACCAGCTTTCTTGCCGCCGGAATGGAGACAACCTGTTTTACACGTTTGGCCGCCTCATCGCTTGACAATTCCGTGGTACCGCTTCTGGGGACAAAACGATTGGCCGCCTGCGGCACATCGCTGTAGACGGCGGATGTAACCGTCGTTTCTGCGCCGGATGCATCCAAACGTTTGCCTGTCAGGGCATCGATGGCATACAGCGCCCGCTCGGTCGGCCGCCAGCCCAGAATCCAGCTGTTGGCGCCCCCATTCTTGTAGATGGGGATGTAAGCCAGCTCCACGTCAAACTGGTCGCTGAATGTCTTCTCCGCTGTGGCCTGCTGGACCGAGGCGGCTGCCGACGGATAACTCCAATGCTCCGGCGATTTGTTGAATTGCCTTACACTGCCGTCCGCTGCGATGGCCACGGAGACATTTTCAAGCGGAGAGGGAATGCCATTTCTTAACACCGTAAAACTAAAGCCGTACTGCACGGGGCCAAAAAGTGCTGGATTACCTATATAATCAACATTGTCCTGCAGCTGCAAATCGTTCACAGACAGAGAAGGTGCCGCCTTCGCGATAAACGCCTTGGCTTTCTCAAGCGCCTGTTCCCTAGTGATTTCGGGCGGATAATAACTCTCGTTCTGCTGCCGGTCCGGAAAATAGAGATATGTACTGATCAAATCTCCGTTGACGGCATCCACCTGGCTGTTAAAGCCGTATCCGTTGTTGCCCTGCCGATAATTCCACTGAATGTTCCATATCATTTGATTGGACGGCGCGGGATACATATTGTTAATACCCAGTTCCACATTCGATACTTCGGCCTCCACCAAAATGGGGAACAGCGTCTTCAGCTTAGAGAGCGCCTGCTCTTTCGTGAACTTGACCTTGGTAGGATCCGCTTCATTCGTCTGCGCAGACGCCGCGGCGCTTTGGGATTTTTCGGCAGCCACGTTGGAAGAAGCAGGCTGGGCAACGGCGGCAGCGGAAGAAGAAGCCGCTCCGGCAAATCCTGCCGGCATCACTAGAGAAAACGTCACCATTCCGGTTAATGCGGTTTTGGCCGTGAATCCCGGCGTACGTTTATGCTTTTTCTTCAAAATCTCATCCTCCTTTTCTCAATTCTTTCTAATTATAAAGAGATTTTCATTTATTTTCCATATGAAATGTCCTATCAAAACAGAAAAGCCTCGTTCCACCCGCCATTGGCAGGAGAAGCAACAAAAAACCTCCTTTCGCCCATCAGGTCAAAAGAAGGCTTAACGCATATTCGCAGGCTCCGCTATATCTTCAGCTCGACAACCGCTTTCGAACGGCCTCTTACATTCAATTTATGCATAACGTTGGAAATGAGGTTTCGAACCAAAATCAAACGATTGGATGCTTGTGGCATCGCAGATTATGTAGAATGAGTGACTACACCCTTAGCTACATTCATTTGCGGATATTTCCCCATCACTTCCGGAATGTCATCTAGTGCGAAATAATGGCTGATTAATGGCTCAATCCGTATTATGTTTTGCCGAATGAAAGAAATCGCTTCCTCATGTGTGAAAGGATTAATAAAGGATCCCTTTATGCTTAGTTCCTTTGAAAAAATGGTAAACGGCGAAACATTAATCAGAGTGTCTGGCGAGGGTACACCGAACAGAAGGATTTGACCTCCTTTTCGAGCTGCTTTGATTGCAAGCTCCATCGATTCTTTACGTCCCACGCATTCGATTACGACATCTGCAATATTCATCAAATCTTGTACTGTTTCTGGACTCGTTGGCTGCACGACCTCGTTCGCCCCCAGTTCAAGAAGCCGCTCGTGTTTCTCCACCGCAGGTTCGCTGACAATAATTTTTGCCGCTCCTTGTTTTTTTACAAGCTGGAGGAACAATTGGCCGATGAAACCGCCACCGATAATGAGTACCGTATGAACCGGGCGAACATCGATTTTCTTCAATCCGTGCAAGACGCAACCGACAGGCTCTACCATCGCGCCTTCTACATAGCTCATCTCGTTCGGGATACGATAAGCGTTTACCGCAGGAACAATGCAATATTCCGCCATGCCGCCGTCTCGCGTCACGCCGATTGCTTGAAGGTGATCGCACAAGTGAGGCCGGCCGCTCCGACAATATTCACATTCGCCGCAATAAATATTCGGATCTATCGATACTCTGTCTCCTAGCTTCAAGTTCGGAACCCTAGACCCCAACTCTATCACTTCGCCTGCCAGTTCATGGCCGAGCACGATTGGCGGGTTGACCGCCGCAGATCCGGGGTGACCATGATAAATATGCTGATCCGTACCACAAATGCCGCAACTTTCGACCCGAATTCGCACCTCATACGGTTCGAGATCCTTCGTTTTCCAATCTAACACTTCCATTTGATGCTTTCCTTTGAATACCGCTGCCCTCATGATTACCAACTCCCAGTTATTAAACTGATTTTTGCTTAGGCCTTACCAATTCAACAGATACAAACTATTCAATCTGATTGGTCTATTTATTGTTAGCGGTTGCACTCCACAGTGCAATATGTTCGATCTTCATTGCATGTCCTCATATTGTATAGTAACAGCGTCTTTTTCCTTTGCTGCTGCTTTACCGGTCTTGAAACTGAAGCTCTTTCCGTTCAGTTCGATAAAAATAACCGAAACAGCAACAGACGGCACTTTGTCCTTGATTTGTTCGAGGTTAACCTTTAAGATCAAGTCACCCGCTTTAACTACGCTTCCTTCCTTTACATAAACATCAAAGCCTTCTCCTTTTAGCTTAACCGTATCCACGCCAAAATGGATTAAAAATTCAATCCCGGAATTGCTTTTAATGGAAAAAGCATGCTTGCTGGGAACCACTGTCGTAACGACTCCATCCACTGGTGAGAAGACTTCTCCATTCTCAGGCTGAATAGCAAATCCGTCCCCCATCATCCGCTGAGAAAATGCTTCGTCCGGCACGTGGCTCAAATCGATAATTTCCCCGGAAAGAGGAACAATAAAGCCATCTTCCTGCTGCTGTTCCGGTTTATCTTGAAATATAAGCGCTTTAATTTTATTAAACATGAGAATTACCTCCAAATGATTTATAGTGAAGCTTCTTTATTCTATACACCGATATTATATTAAAGCGTTTACTTGTGTAAACATTTTCACAGTGCAAAAAAACGTGTACTTTAGAAAAGTAACACGTTTCCAAAATAAGAGTATGTTGTTCTCATTATGTCAATTTTTAATAGCGTCTTCCTTTATTTTCTCCAAATATTCACCAATCAAAAACTCAAATAACATCAGCACATTCGCATAGAAAGAAGAGGCTAACTTATTACGGTCATCCATCGCATTCATATCAACTATTTTTAAATTTATATCCGCTAGTTTGGATAAAGAATTTTCTGAGTCTCCGGTAAATGAAATAATTTTAATTCCATTTTTCTTTGCCGAATGCGACATTCTCAGCAAAGAATCCGTTTCTCCGGATTTGGAAACATTGATAAACAATTTTGCCTGAATAGGGTTTACATCATAGCTTTCAATGGGTTCGGAATAGATACATATAAATCCAAGAACGATTAATTTTCTGGTTATATATTCCGTAATAGGTGCGGAGAAGCCTCCTCCCCAAGTGTAAATAATTTCATTTCTGTTTTCCAGCAACAAGTTTACAAACTCTTCTATTTTATGATGATCTATTAATGATAATAATTGTTCCAGATCAACACCGTAGAATTGATTATTTTTTCCGCCGGAAAATTGAGACTTTTTATCCTTCAATGTAAAATTAAGATGATAATACATATCCAGAAAGCCGGAATGACCCATTTTTTTTGCTAAATTCATTATTGTCGTTGTAGATGTATAAAATTCCTTTGCGATGCCTCTTACCCCTATTTCTTTCACATTCTCTATATTGTCGATGATATATACTAATATTTTTTCTTCCGTTTGATTCAACTGATACTTGTCTACCAGCTTGCTGATATCTAAACCCATATCGTTGTCACCTACATAAATTGTTTATTTTTCAATTTTAATAACTGCTTTCACAATTTCCGTTTTATTTCTGATGCTTGAGTCCATGGCGTTCTGAACATCATCCAGATCGAAGACGTGTGTGATAATTCCCTTTAGGTTAACCTTGCCGCTAGCGACTGCCTGAATCGCCATGGGATAGATATGTCTGTATCGGAACACAGTCTTAAAAGTAAGTTCCTTATCCATCGCAAGACTGAGTGGTAAATTGACTGATCCGCTATTACTATAACCTATGAATACGATGCTTGCACCTTTCTTAGAGATGAATACGGCTTGTTGGGCTATAATTTCCGCACCTGTTGTTTCAAATACAAGATCGCAGCCCGTGCCGCCGGTCAACTCCATAACTTCTTTCACAACATCTTTTTCTTTACCGTTAATGACTGCCGCAGCTCCCAGTTCCTTAGCCTTCTCCAATCGGTTTGGCATAATGTCCACTACATAGATTTCAGTAAGACCCATTGCCTTTAAAGCAAGTAAGGTGACCAAACCTATACAGCCTGCACCCATGATCACAGCGGACTGACCGGCATGCGCGCCGCCCTGATTTGCCGCATGAAAACCCACAGCAAGCGGCTCAATCAGTGCACCCTCCAAAGTGCTGACATTGTCAGGCAGTTTGAAGCAAAGATCAGCCTCATGCGCGACATACTCCTGAAAAACGCCATCAACCGGCGGGGTGGCAAAAAACACCACATCAGGGCAAAGGTTATATTGACCTGTCTTGCAGAATTCGCAGTGTCCGCAGGTTTTTCCCGGCTCCAGCGCAACTTTGTCGCCTACATTGAGATTGGTGACATTCTTACCAATTTCCACCACTGTCCCGCCCGGTTCATGGCCGAGGACAAACGGGGGCTTCACAATGTAATCTCCGATTCGGCCGGTTTCGTAGTAGTGCAAATCGGAGCCGCAGATGCCCACATATTCAAGCTTCACCAGCACCTCATTGTCCGCAACTTTGGGTATCTCCCTCTCGATAAACCCCATCTTGCCAATACCATTCATAACCGCCACTTTCATTTTACCTTCCATTTTTCCTAGTCTCCTTTCAGTTTCTCGCTTTATTTGGTGTGATCATATCCTCAACAGCGGGCTGCGATACCAGATAGCTGCGCGATCCTGGATGCAAAAGTACCGTGGCAATCATAACCGCCGTTAAAAGGCAATAACTAGTTGTGTGCGCTTTCATGTCAAAGTGAAGATGAAGCTGTTCTTTCCTTGCGACTTTATGTAATAACTTTTATAAAAATATCTTAATAAGATAGTATTCCAGGTTTAGCGAAATGTCAATGAATAAAAAAGAAACCAACCGGAGGTCGATTTCCTTTGTAAAATCGTTGTTGAATTAACCTTAAACCTGACTTAAAAATCGCTCAATATGCAGTAGAGCCACTCCCACGGCCGCCGCTTCCCTTTTATTCCGGCACACCTTTAAATAGCTGCCATCCGGCTCAAAGGTATTGCCTTCTGCCGCAAGGAGTCTTAACTCATCCACATATTCTTCAATATAAGCACCGATATATCCACCCAAAATCACGTCGCAGTCAAACAGCATCCTTAAATTGTTAACCGCAACGGCAAGATAGCTTAGATATTCCTTCCACATTTTCTCCTGCTTTTTACCGCCTTTTTTCAGCAGATCAAAAAAATCATACAGGCCTTCGTCCGTACCGTTTGATAAAACGGAGGCGGAACAGTAGGCATCCAGACATCCCCGCTTTCCGCAATAACAAGTCCTTCCGTTCAGCTCAAGCGTCATATGTCCAAACTCGCTGCTGCGCTGGTTATCCCCGGGATAAAGCCTGTTATCTAGAAGAATAGAGCCGCCAACGGTGTTACTAAGCGACAGATAGACTGCATTTTTTACTGCTTCCGTATTCCACAGTTCTGCAAATCCGGCTGCATTCGCATCGTTGCTTAGAACACTTGGATAAGAAATGTTTTTGGTAAAATCGGGCCCGTTGCGATCCGCTAAGCCGAGCGCATGGGAATATACCACCGTTTGTTTATCATCGGATAAAATCCCGGGGACTGCTATACCGACTCCTAAAACTTTAGATTTATCAATATTGGAAGTTTCGATAAATCCACTGACCAATTCCCCGATCTCTTTTATATAGTCTTGCGAATTTTCAAAGATCTTAGCCACACGAGTGCTCTTTACAATTTCTCCGCTTAAATTAACCAGCACCAGACTAAGGTGATTATTTGTAATGTCCAATCCCACGGCAAGTTTAGCGTCTTTGATACAGGAAATGGCCTTTGCTTTTCTTCCGCCCGTGGATTCAAAGACGCCATTCTCCGTAATAAGGCCCTCGCTCTGCAATATCTTCAAATTCTGTCCAACGGTTGGCAGACTCATGCCAAGACAAGAAGCAATTTCATGCATGGAAAGCTTCTCATTCTTATAAATTAGCCGAAAGATACGGTTTCGGTTTATCCTTTTTACTTCCATATTATTTGTTTTTTCGTATATCATTTCCGCTCCATTTTTTTTATTTTTACACATTTTAAAAGTGTTTTATTAATGTATGTATGATAATTGATTTGTAAAGTTATTTCAATGTGTAGTTTGGCTAGGCGCGTAAAAAAAGAGCCGATCAAAAGCAGATTTGAAACTGCTTTTGACCAGACTCCATCGTTTTGTAGAAAATTATACCTGCCTTTATTTCAATTCAGGCCAGAAGTCTTTGTTGGCCTCGATCAGATCATCCAAAATCTGTTTCGCGACGAATGCGCTAGGAACTGTTTTAGAAAGAGTGATCGCTTGCCACAGCTTTTGATAGGATTTTTCGATCCAGGCTTCGACCACTAATTTTTCTGCAGAAACTTGCTGCTCCATAAGCCCTTTTTGGAATTGCGGAATCTTACCCATAGCCAGCGGTTCCGGTCCATTGCTGCCAAGAAGACAAGGAATCTCAACCATTGCCGTAGGGTCAAAATTGGCAATTGCCCCGTTATTCTCGACAATCATCAGCATTCTTTCTTTCGTATTAAAGGCAATGGCTCTTGCAAGGTCGACAATATAAGATGCATGTTCATCAATATGCAATCCGGAGCCTTCTGTAGATTGCTGTTCGATAATTTTTCTGGCTTCGCCAAATACAAACTTTTCTCTTCCATCCATGACTTCATTTGCTCGTGTATATTCTATGTTAGAATGCTGAACAACATCATCCGGGAATAAATAGTACTTCAGATAGGTGTTAGGAAATGTGTCAGGGTCCACAGCATACACATCTTTGGCTTTAGCGAAGGTATCGTTCCAGCTTGCTTCCGTATGCTGGCTGTCACCAACCGAAACAACATATCCATGTTTTGCGACATGCTCTTTGATTTTCGGCATTAAATCATTTCCGTCTTTATCGCGAACATCCGTCCACCAGCCAAAATGATTCAGTCCATAATAACGGACGGTCATATCTTTTCTGGACTCTAATCCTGAAATCTCAGCCATCCGCGCTTCAATACCGATCGGCATATCGCAAATGTTCAAAATCCTGGAATCCGGTCTCAAACTGCGGGTCGCTTCGGCAACGATTGACGCCGGGTTCGAGTAATTGAGCATCCATGCATTGGGCGAGTATTTTTCCATGTAGTCAAGGATTTCAATGACTCCGCCAATGGATCTCATTCCATAAGCAATTCCACCGGGGCCGCAGGTTTCTTGACCCAGCACACCGTATTTCAAAGGAATTTTCTCATCCAATTCGCGCATGGCGTACTTGCCGACCCGGATATGAGCCATAACAAAATCGATACCTGTGAAGGCTTCTTCCGGTTCCACGGTCGCGACAAATTCAATGTCCGGCGCTTGTTCTTTTAAAATAACCTCACATGCTCCGGCTATGATATCTTGTCTTTCCTTATCGTTATCATAGAACTTTAGTTTTCCAATAGGGAATTTATCCAGATTATCCAACAGCATTAAGACGATACCCGGCGTAAATGTGCTTCCTCCGCCCGCGATTGTTACCGTAAACTTTTTACTCATGATTCGTCCCTCTCTCCACTTTTTTGTATATTAAATTTAATGAATAAATTTAATACCTCTTTGATTGGCAAACGCTTAACCTGCAAGATATTTATCAACGGCATTTCTGACCCCATTGACTTTAGGCCCATAGACGACTTGAATATTTTCGCCGTTTTTAACAACGCCTGCTGCTCCTGTACCTTTTAAACCCAGTTCATCAACGATACCGGCATCCGTTACCTTGATCCTCAATCGAGAGAAGCAGTTGTCAACGGTTTCAATATTTCCCTTGCCTCCGAGGGCTTCCACTATAGCCGCAGCTAAATCGGTATCTTTGTCTGCGCCTGTGGCTGCCACGGCGGATTTTTGGTTAATTTTCTCTTTGTAATCTTTTTTGGTGAACAATTTCACCTCATCATCTTCCCGGCCCGGAGTCTTGAGGTTAAACTTTTTAATTAAAAAGGTGAATACAGCGTAATATGTCGCGAGCTCAACAAGTCCTATGCCAACAAAGATAGGCCATCTTGTTCTGCCGATTCCTGCAGGCAAATTAAAAGTCAGGAATTCTATGAGTCCGCCTGCTCCAAAAGCTCTAACCCCCAAGAGTACTGAAATAACCTCAAATATGCCGTCCAAAGCCGAGTGAACTACCCATAGAAACGGCGCCACAAACAAGAATGTAAATTCGATAGGTTCAGTTATGCCGACCAAAAATGAAGTTGCTACCGCTGGTATTAAGAGGGCTTTTAACGTTTTCTTTTTTTCTGGTTTCGCTGTTTTATAAAAGGCCAGAGCCGCTCCTACCAAGCCGAAAACTTTAACCATACCGTATTGCAAGAACTTCGCGGATGGGTCAAACAGCTTGACAGACGGATCTGTTATCTGCGCCAAGAATATATTGTAAGCGCCCAAATACGTTTGCCCGTTTATGGTCAATTCGCCACCCATGTTAGAATAGAGGAATGGTGAATATACGAGATGGTGTAATCCTGTAGGTATGAGAAATCTGTTTAAAAATCCGTATATAAACACGCCTATCGAACCTGAGAAATTAATGAAATTCGCTGTTGCCCGAATACCGCTGGCAGCAAATGGCCAAACATAACTGAATACAACAGCCAGTACGGTTAAAATCGGAACTAAAACGATATATACCAGCTTGGTGTTGCCATACAATGAAATCGCTCCCGGCAACTCTTTATTGCAAAACTTGTTATGGACAAGCGCTACGACGACCCCGAGGATCATTCCAAGGAAAACACCCATATCAATGATTTGAAAGCCTAATACGATCGTTTGCCCGGTTCCCTGCAATTCAGAGGGATTTGTATATTTGATTAATTTTCCCGTTAACTTAAGCCACTCGTTGTTAGCACCCAGAAATGTCAAGTATGACAATAGAGCTATAAGCGCCGCTTCCGCTTTCTTTTCTTTTGCTATTCCCATCGCGATGCCTACGCAGAAGACAATTCCCAAGTTGGTTAAAATAGGCCAAACCCCGCTGGCCAGAAACTTGCCGACATTGATTAAAGAACTGCCTTCGCCAACAATTGTCGGATTGCCCAGGATGGAAGTGATTGCCAATATTATCCCGACGATCGGCAAAAACAAAACCGGAACAACAATCGCTCTTGCAAAAATCTGCATACCGTTTACAACCTTATCCTTCATCAAAAGCCCCCCCTCATCATTTTCAATTCCGCTTTTTTGTAAGCGGTTTATTGTTTACGTTTTACACTCTAACAAATATTTTTCCCCGTTTAAATACAAAAACGGCATTAAAAAACAGGTTCCATCAACTGGCAACCTGTTATTAATAGTTTTCATATTTTCGTTTCCTCACGCAAACAAAAAACCTCCTTTCGCCCATCAGGCTAAAAGAAGGCTTAACGCATAGTCGCAGGCCCCGTCTATATCTTCAGCTCCCCAAGCTTGATCAGCTCGACAACCGCTTGCGAACGGCCTTTTACATTCAATTTTTGCATAACGTTGGAGATGTGGTTGCGTACCGTTTTCTCGCTGATAAATAATAAACCGGCGATATCGCGGGTCGTTTTGTCCTGAACAAGAAGTTCAAATACTTCGCGTTCACGATGCGTTAACAAAAATTTGCTGTGATGTTCGTTCCCTTTCATGGTGGTGTCACCCCTCCTTGCCCGGGATTGTTTGGTCTAACAAGGTAAAGGGATACAGTCAAATTTATAGTATGTATTTGTAATCTTAATGGTGCTGCCTATAGGATTAAATGGGCGGCGGCGAATGCCCCTACTAAATAGCACATTATATTGAGGCTGTCCCACGGGACAAAAATCCAAAAATAACTTTGGGGACAGCCCCTGTTGCCGGAGCCGTTTCAGTCGGCATCAATCAGTTGCTCCATAAGATAGGCGACCTTGAAGCGCAGATTGTCGCTGGTATTTCTGATTTTGCGGCCGGTGAGCTGCTCGCATTTTTCCAGCCTGTATACGACGGTATTCCGATGCACGAACAACTGCTTGGCTGTCTCGGCTATCTGGCAGTTGTTGTCGTGATAAGCGACCAGTGTGCGCATCAAGTCCTGCCGTTCTTTTTCATCCAGCCGGTTCAATTCTTTAAAGGTTTCATTATAATATTTCTTCAGCTCTTCAACCGGCAGCATCCGCAGCAGATCCGTCAATTTCTTCACATGATAAAACTGGACAAAGCGGCGCTTCTTGCTGCTGTGAGCTGTCTCCCACGCTTCAACCGCTTCCTTGTAGGTGACAGGGAGGTCCGTCAGACGATCAACCGGATTGCCGACCCCGAACGATAAGGAAATGCCCTCCCTATCATAAAGATCGTCGCAGATTTCGATTAGTTGTTCCCGCAGCATCCGTTCCGTATCCACAGGAGCAGTCTTATCTTTAGAAACGGAGAGAATCAGCACGAACTGGTCCTTGTTGCTGAAGAGCACAAACGAATGGCCCCGCGACCGAAACGCATCCTTCAACACTTCATACAGCTCTTCCCGCTTGGACAATTGCTGTTCCTCAGAAAGCGGGAGAGCGGGTCCCCTTCTGCTCAGATCATCGTCCTGCTTGATGACAATGCACAGCGAGGGCAAATTCTCTGACAGTCCGTACCGCTTGCCGCGGTGAATCAATTCCTGCTCGGAGGTCATGAACCCGTTAACGATATCCGTAAAAAGATCATTCTTATAGCGCCGTGAACGCTCCTTTACCGCCTGCTTCTTGAGCAGCTCGAAACTGATCACGTTGGCGGCCTGCTCCATAATCATCACCGGAAGCGGCTGAAGCTCGGCCGAATGCTGCAGGGTCAGCAGGAAGCCCTGCGGCTGGTACGTCATAATGGGATGCGCGGCGATATAGTTTAGCGCTTCGGGGGCGGTATCCGTAAAAAAGCTTACGGAAGTGCGTTCTTCATCCGGAAGCTGACTTGCCGACTCGCGGATTTGCGGCAGCAAGTCCTGATAAGCCTGCTCCCGGAAATGCGAAGACGCCGAGATCAGATTCATTCTTTGATCCAGAAGGATGACGGGGCTGTCCAGCAGTTCGGCTAAATCGCGCACAATCTCGGGAATCCCCTGCCCCTTCAGAATCAGGCTGGAAAATTGACGGTGGCTCTTCAGCGCATTGCGCAGCGTATCGGCATGCTTGTCCAGAATCGAATCAATGGCCTGGTTAATGAGATCGCCAAGCGAAACGTTGAGCGGCAGCTCGATCAGCGGAAAACCGACCTCATTGGCGACGGCGATCGCCTCTTGGGGGATCGCCGACCAGAAACGCTTTTTAATTCCAAGTCCGACACAGCCCGCCGCCGATAATTCAGGGATGAGCGCCACAAGCTCCTCGGGACTGTCCTTTAACGCATATGCCGTTGTGATCAGCAGTTCGTCGGGTTTTACAAAATCAATAATATCCGGGGCATCCATCATATTGACGGAGCGGACAACCCGGTTCAGTCCCTGAAACCCGCATATGACTTTGGATTCGAGCAAAAATGGAATTTTCAAGAGCTCTGCTAATTTCATAGAAACCCATCCTTCCGTTTTCTTATGGCAGATTAATTAACCTCATCATTTACAAATGAATTGCGATTCCTAACACGTCATGTATTAAGTATACAACATAAACAAAAATTGCGGTCGTTTTTGTTCATGTTGGATAATGCCTTATGGATACCAATCGATTATAATGAGTTCACAAAGAACAAAACAAGTTATAAAAAATAACATGAAAGGTTAGCGCTAATGGAGAGCCGGCATAGAAATATTGAGCAGGATAAAATATTGAACAGGTTTGAATCTATGAAAAAAACATTGGGAGGATACAAACGTGAACAAGACAGCAGCTAAGGTCCGCCAGCCTTTTTATAAAGGCCTGTTCTTTCAAATCATGATGTCCATTGTACTGGGTATCGCGGTTGGATATGTATGGCCGACATTCGGAATTGCTTTGAAACCGCTCGGAGACGGGTTCATTAAACTCATCAAGATGATTATTTCCCCTCTTGTCTTTGTTGTCGTAGTGCTGGGTATTGCTAAAGTGGGCAACATTAAGACGGTCGGACGGATAGGCGGCAAAGCGCTGCTCTACTTTGAGATTGTAACGACAATCGCCCTGATTATCGGCATGCTTGTCGCGAACGTAATGAACCCGGGATCGGGGATGAATGTGAATCCCGCCTCGTTATCTGTCGACGATGTAAGCAAAGCGACCAAAAACTCCGAACTCCCTCACGGAACTGAGTTCTTTATGAACATCATTCCGGACAGCGTAGTTTCGGCGTTCGCCACGAACACGATGCTGCAGGTGCTGCTTGTGTCCTGTCTCTTCGGTTTCGCTCTCGTCCGGGTAGGGGGCAAGACCTCAGAGGTCATTATTGACCTGCTGGAGCACCTTAGCCATGTTATTTTTCAAATCATGGGCTTCATTATGAAGCTGACGACAATCGCGACCTTTGGCGCGATGGCGTTCACGGTGAGCCAGTACGGTATGCAGACGCTGATCGCCTTCGGCAAGCTGTTCCTCGCCATGACGGTGGCTTGTCTGCTCTTCCTGCTCATTCTTGAAGTTGTTATGCGGGTGTTTGTCGGCATCGGCCTGTGGAAAGCCATTATGCTTGTGCGCGAGGAAATTGTATTTGCCTTCGCAACCGGCTCGACAGAAGCCGTTATGCCGCAAATTATAAGCAAGCTGGAGAAGGCGGGCTGCCACCGTTCGGTTGTCGGACTCGTCGTTCCGACCGGCTATTCTTTTAACCTGGATGGCGCCTCCATCTACTTATCGCTGGCGCTCGTCTTCCTGGCCCAAGCAACCGGTGTGGAACTCAGCTTATATGAACAACTCATACTTCTCGCCGTACTGCTGCTTACATCTAAAGGGATGGCGGGGATTCCGGGATCGGCGTTCGTCGCCTTGTCGGCTACTGCAGCAAGCACAGGCTCTATCCCCATCGCAGCCGTTGCGCTTATGCTTGCTCCCGACCGAATTATGGGCAACTTCCGTACGACGGTCAACATTATCGGCTACACAGTGGCCACATTCGTTGTCGCCCGCTGGGAAGGGCTGTTCAACAAGGAGCAAGCTTTGCTTGCCATGCAGAGCAGACCGCATGATTCTTCCGGCATGCCGGTAACCGTCCAGGCCAATGATTAATAATCGCCCTCACCAATAACACGCCCACCGCCTGAAGATGTAAAAAGGCGGCAGCCACCCGGTTAGGAAAAAGCCTATCCGGGTGTGCTGCCGCCTTTTTTTGCTGTGAGTAAGCCTCATAAATTTCGCCATTATATCGGACTCCGTTCGCCCTGCTCCCGGGTCCCCTACGATACATTTGCTCAAATCTGCGGCCAGTGTACAGTTACCCAAACATTCCCATATCCTTTCTCATATACATGAGCTATACCATGAAATTTATTACCGCGATGCAAGCCCCGGCATCCGGTTTTATCAGGCTTCATCCAGCGAACTGTATGACCTTATCCAGCAAGTACCGCGAAGTGAGCAGACTCCATTTATATCCATTTGCCCATATGCCGCCGCCAAATTGTACGCTTACTGGATAATCGTTAACCTATCGTGAAGCCTGCAATATATTCGCTTGAAACGGCATTCAATTTAACCATGAGTACTGAATGTATCCAAGTTGGAGAAGTGTGGCTGGAAGCCGAAGACCGGTTTGGAAGAAGGACTTAATAAAACATACCGCTGCTATCTGGACTTTGGTCAGATGATTTACAAACTGCGTTCTTTGCTATGCAGATCTCGACTTCGGGAAGGTGAACAAATGGATAAATATGCGGTCATCATGGCTGGCGGCGCCGGACTGCGGCTGTGGCCTCTCTCCAGGGAACACAAACCAAAACAGTTCATCGGTGTCGAAGGAATGAGCAGCATGCTTGAACAGACCATAGAGCGCATTACCGAGCTGATTCCACCGGACAATTGTTTTGTCATTACTAATAAAAATTATGCGGAAATAACCTGTGAAGCGCTTAAGAACATCATTCCATTACAAAATATTATACTCGAGCCTCTCCGTAAAAATACCGGCGCCTGCATTTCCTATGCGGCTTTATTACTGGAACGACGGTTTCAGGCAAGCCCGGTCTGCTTCATTCCGGCTGACAGCTATGTCAGCAACAAGCAGGAGTACCTTAAAGCTATCCGGCAAGCGTATGCTGAAAGCGAAAGCAGCTCCGGTCTGACCATTATCGGTGTGAATCCGACATATCCGGCCACAGGCTATGGTTATATTAAAATTGATCCAAGCGGTCAAACCGATCAAACCGATCCCCGGCACATATCCGATGTTCAGCAGTTCAAGGAAAAACCGGACACCGCCACTGCCCGCGCTTACGTAGATTCCGGGCATTATCTGTGGAACAGCGGCATGGTCGCGGGTAATCTGCAGGCCTTCAAGAGCGGAATTCAGCAGCATATGCCCGAGCACTTCAAAATCCTGTCGGCAGCTCTGGACCAACTGGACTCCCCCGCCTTCGATTCCTTGATAGAGCAGGCTTTCAGCCAGCTGCCTGAAATATCTTTCGATAACGGTGTACTGGAGCACAGCGGCAGCCTTAAGGCAATTAAGGGCTATTTCGACTGGGATGATATCGGAAGTCTGGACGCGCTGGGAAAACTGGTCGGCTACGACGAGAGCGGAAATGCCGTCAGCGGCAGTTATGTCGGAATGGATACTAATGATTCGGTCATATTCAGCAGCGATATACTGGTTACTTCAATCGGCGTCTCGAATATGATGATTATTAAGACAAAAGACGTTATACTGGTCTGCCCCAAAGAGCGGGCTCAGGATGTCAAAGCCTTCGTCGAATTGTTGAAACGCGCCGGATACGGGGATCACACATAATTGAAGGACTAGCCGGGATATATCAAACTGACGAATTTGACGCATAAAAAAGATCATTTTGCAGCGACCGTTTGCCGATATTCTACCGGAGAGCGGTTGTTTTTTTTCTGAGAAGCCCCTCTTGCATCTCGCAAGCTTTTGCTTTATTCTAGTCATGAAAATAATTTTCTTTATTTTATGTATAAAACTAAAAATTATTTTAAAAATCGTATTGGAATATGAGGTGGACCGATGACTCCGATCCTGCATGCACTGGAGCACGAGAAGTCCAAGCTCTCCCAAATGGAGCGCAGGCTGGCGGAGCGGATTCTTGCCTCCCCCGGCGAGATTGTCCATATGGGCATCACAGAGCTGGCGGAGCAATGCGGCATCAGCGCCGCAACAATCACGCGTTTTTGCAAAGTGTTTCATTTTAAAGGCTTCCCTGATTTCAAGGTGAAGCTGGCGGCCGAAATCGCCCACGGCGATGCGGCGCCTCAGGACGGCGGTTCCTCTTACCAGGATATTATGGCGGGCAATCCGCTTTCCGTCATCGTGGAAGCCATGCAGGCGAATCACCTTGCTTCCATCCGCGACACGACGTCGCTGCTGGACATCGGGCGGCTCGAACAGACGGTGGATTTGCTCTGCCGCGCCCGGCGGGTGGATTTGTACGGAATGGCCACCTCGTCAATTGTCGCTCAGGATTTCTATCAGAAGCTGATCCGGATCGGCGTGAACTGCACCGCCTTTGCCGATTCGCACATGCAGATCACTTCGGCTTCCTCTCTTTCGGAGGGGGATGTAGCCTTTGCCATTTCGTACTCCGGGGAAACGCCCGAGACGATCGACGCGCTTCTGTGCGCGAAGAACAGCGGCGCATCTACGATCTCGCTTACCTCATATGGCAGCAGCTCGCTTGCCTCGCTCAGCGGGATTTCACTTTTTTCCTCCTCCCTTGAAAAGGGAATGCGCAGAGGAGACATGGCTTCGCGGATCGCCCAGCTTCACGTTATTGATATTTTATTTACCGGGATGGTCAGCAGACGGTTCGGCGATTATATTCCAAAGCTGGAACAATCGTATCGGAATGTCCGGCAATTCCGCCACAAACGGGGAGGTACAGAATAGATGAACATTATGAAGATTCATAACGACGAAGACTTCGTGCAGACGGGAGCCAATCTGGTCGTCAGCCTGCTGCAGAGCAATCCGAAAGCCGTCCTCGGACTCGCCACCGGCAGTTCGCCCATCGGCGTTTACGAACGGCTGATCGAAATGTACCGGGGTGGTCTGGTGAGCTTTGCAAAAGCATCGTCCTATAATCTTGACGAATACGTAGGACTCCCGGTAGATCACCCGGAAAGCTACCGCAGCTTTATGAACAAGCATCTGTTCAGCCATGTCGATATCGACTTGTCCCGTACACATGTGCCAAACGGCAACGCCGGGGATCTGGAAGCCGAGTGCCTGGCCTATGATCAAATGCTGGAAAATGAAGGTCCTGTCGATTTGCAAATTCTCGGAATCGGAAGCAACGGGCACATCGGCTTTAACGAACCGGACGCCGGTCTGAACAGCGGAACCCATGTCGTGGATTTGCTGCCTGAAACGCGGGAGGCAAATGCCCGCTTCTTCCCCTCGATTGCGGATGTTCCCCGGCAAGCGATTACGATGGGCGTCGGCAGCATCCTGAAGGCGCGGCAAATTCTGCTGCTCGTGCGCGGCGCGGAAAAGGCCGAAGCGATCCGAAACGCGGTGGAGGGACCGATTACGACCCAGTGTCCTGCCTCTTTGCTTCAGATCCATCCGAATGTCGTCGTGCTGGTTGATGAAGGAGCGGGACAATGGCTGAAGTAAATCTGGAACGGGGACAATTACTCTATGGCATCGTGCTGACTCCCGAAGGAATTGTCAAAAACGGCGCCATCGCGGTTCAGGACGGCATCATTATATATGCGGGAGAAGCCCAGTGGCTGCCGGAAGCCTGCTCCAGCTGGCCGGAAAGCGAACGCGTACAGGACGGCCTGCTCATTCCGGGCTTTGTCGATGTGCATGTTCACGGCGGCGCGGGCCATGATTTTATGTATGCCGACGCCAAGGGCGTTTCGGAGGCGGCCGCCTTCCATGCTTCGAACGGAACGACGACGATGCTGGTGACGACAATGACCGCTTCGAAGGAGGCAATTGACCGCGTACTCGCCGTCGTCAACGCCTACCGCTCCGAAGATATGCCATATGCGCAAGTGGCAGGAGTCCATCTGGAAGGGCCGTTCATCAGCCCGAAATGGCCGGGCGCGCAGAACCCTGAGCACATTGTTCCTCCAAACGTTGAATGGCTGGAGGAATGGGAGCGCAGCTACCCCGGTTTGATCCGGCAGGTAACCCTGGCACCTGAGCGGGAAGGCGCGGAGGCGGCGATTACCTGGCTGCGCAGACGCGGCATTACGGCCGCCCTCGGCCATACCGACGCCGCTTACGAGCAGGTTATCGCCGCGGCAGACGCGGGTCTTAATCAGGCGGTGCATACGTTTAACCAGATGACTCCGCTGCATCACCGCAAGCCCGGAACGGCAGGCGCGGTCCTGTCCGACGAACGGATACGCGCGGAGGTTATCGCGGACGGCATTCACGTTCATCCGGCGGCTATCTCTATTTTGGTGCGGCTTAAAGGCCCGGAAGGTCTGATTCTGATTACCGACGCGATGTCGGCTGCCGGCCTCAGCGACGGGGAGTATGCCATCGGGGATCTGCCGGTTAAGGTTCAGGACGGTGTTGCCCGCCTTCGGGACAACCCTGATGCTCTTGCCGGAAGCACGCTTACCATGATCAAGGGCTTCCGCTATCTTATACAAGAGGCCGGCCTGACTCTTGAGGATGCGTCACGGGCGGCGAGTCTGAACCCGGCCATATCGCTTGGCATGGAGCGCAGCATCGGCTCGCTGGAGACCGGCAAGCGGGCGGATATTCTGCTGCTGGACGGCGCCCTCAACCTGCGCGGCGTATGGATCGGCGGACGCCGTCAGCAGTTCTAGGCTTTTTATGTATACGGCATTAACGCAGAGGAGCATCCTAAGGAATAAACTCTGCGTTCTGCCGTTTCGCATTTTATAGGGATAAAGCTGTTTATCTGTTCATACCGTCCCCGCTGGGTGTCGGAAAGATGCGTTCTACCATCGTGCGGAATTCATTGACAAAGCCTTTCAGCGGATGACCGCTTTGCGCCTGAGCGGCATAGCTGTTGACACGCTGAACGAAATCGGGATTGGCCGAGACGTATACCCGGTCGATACCCTGTTCATTTTTTTTGACGACATCAGCGATCTTAGCCTTCACTTCTTTGGAAAGCATATCTTGAACGTTTGTCGCCGCGGTTCCCGTGGTCACCCCTTTGTTTCTGAAGAGCCCTCCGCGGTCTGTTAGACCAGGTATCGCTGCGCCTGTTCCCGTTACACCTGTTCCCGTCAAGCTTCGGTTATTATTGGCAACAGCTCCCGGCATGCTGGTTCCCCGTGTCGGGTAATGGGTACCGACTCCGGTTCCGTAACCGGTCCCGTAGCCCGTTCCGTAGCCGGTGCTGCCCGGCATCATGTTCGCACCCAAACCATCGACGCCTTTTGCGCGCATTCCGCCCGTCATATTATTGTCCAGCGTTACAGCTACATAAGCGCTTCGGCCAGCGGTAAGCACATTGGCAGTGCGCACCTCCTTCATAGCGGCCACGCGGTCGGCAAGCTTCTGATTCATATCCAGCCTGTCGATCATATGTCCTCCACGCGCCGAATTGACGTTCAGGCGTCCATCCTGTCCATTCCGCATACCATCATTCATACGGCCATCATTCATACGGCCATCCTGTACGTTCTTCACGCCATAATTCCCCGCCGCATTCTGGTTGGTTCCGCAGCCCGCAATTCCGACCATTCCCAACAGCAGGGCGGCGGAGACGGATAAGCCGATTCTTGATCGCAACATGCATTCACCCTCCACTCGTTATGATTGCTGTGTAACAATCGTTAGGATGGCTTCTCTGTGGGCGGGCTATGCTGAAAGGATTTGGCATCCTACATTCTTTATCCTCCCAAGGAGGCTATCATACTGCGCAGCGGTGGGCTGTATCGCTCTTTTAACGCCGAAACTTCAGCCAAAATCCGGTCGTAATGCCTGACAGTACCCATGCCTTCATGACGACGGTAACCGGTCAGGGATTGATTCAGCATCACCGGAGGATATCCGTTCAGAACCGCGCGGAACCATAAATCGTAATCATGAGTAAAAGGGAGCGATTCATCGAACAAGCCGATGGCGCCGAACAGTTCCTTCTTGATCATGACCGTGCAGCCGTTTACCGGGTTGCCTTGAAGAAAGCAGCGCAGGAAATCAAGCTGGTTGGCAAAAACGGCTCCGGCATTAAGCTGAACAAGCTGGGATGTGGCATTGATATAATTGAAGTTGGTGTAGGAAATCAGCAGACCGTTATGCTCCATGAACAGCGCCTGATTTCTGATTTTATCGTGGTAAAAGATATCGTCGGAGCTGAGCCAGGCAACATAGTCGCCGGCGGCATGAAGAATGCCGTGATTCAGTGCGGACGCGGTTCCACCATTGGCTTTGCCCAAATAATGAACATGAGAATGGGCAAGGTATGGAATAATTCTGTTACTGTTCTGGGTGGAGCCGTCGTCGATGACAATGATCTCATAAGGAATCAGGGATTGTGACAGCGCGCTCTGCAGCGCCTGCTCAATATACGGGCAATTATAAAACGGAATAATGACCGACACTTTCGGATTCATGGTGATGCTCCTTTCCGGTTGCTGCTGCGGTAATATTCCAGAATTTCGGCAAGCGAACGCTCCAGCGGCACTTGGGGATGCCAATTTAAGGCGGAAGCGTGTACAGTAAAAGAGTTTGCCTCTGCCTGATTATGCGGCGCTCCCCGATCTGGGGCGTTTACAGGTTTCTGCGGCGCGTCCGAAACGGGGGCATTCACCGGCTCTTGACCGGACTCCGTTCCCCATTCCACCCGCACATTCGCCCGGGTCAGGCTCAGCATCCCCTCTGCAACCTCACCCAGACTGCGAGGTTCCCCCGAATCGACCCGATATACGGTTCCCGGCTCCCCCTGCTTCAAGATGCAGTCGTACGCCCTTACAGCATCCCGCACATCAAGAAAATCCCGCTGCGCAAGCCGGGAAGACAGATGAAACGGCGGCTGGGCAATTCCCTGTTCGCTGCGGAAGATATGTCCGGCCAGCAGCGAGCAGAAGCCGGTGGAAGGGCCGGGGCCAATCAAGTTGCAAGGCTCCGCGATCAACACCTGCTGACCGAACAGCGTTCCCCAGGACAGCGACATGAGTTCTTCCAGCGTCTTGCTGAGACTGTACGGATGCACCGCCCGCTCTCCGGCTCCCGGGTTAAACTTCAGCCGCGATCCTGCCACAAGCAGACGGACCTCAGTACGGGAACGCAGCGCGTCAAGCAGATATACAGCCGCCATTACATTCGTTTCCATATATTGAACCGGGCTTTGCCACGACTCCGGTACGGAATTTTTGCCGGCTAAATGCAGCACCTCGCCCGGAACGGTATCCTCTATCATCCTCTTCACGGCTTCGCCGTCATTCAAATCGCAAATATACGTCCTAACGTCTTGCGGAAATAGGCGTTTCCGGGATTCGTCCGGGATCGCCTTCCGCAGCACGGCGATAACCTCCGCGCCTTCCGCCGCAAAATGGGCAACGGCATGACGGCCCGTAAATCCGGCGGCGCCGGTAATCAGCAGCCTTCTGCCGGTCATGAATATCTCCGGCTTTGCTGCATCCATTCCGCAAGCTCGGCAAGCATATCAGGGTAGGAGGGCAGACGAAAGGCTACGTCCAGTCGCGTGCTGACCAGAGTCCGGTCCTGTACATGAACGTCATCGGGAACAATCTCGGCGTCGGTCTTGTGAAAGGCCGCCTGAATCATCCCGAGCAGCTCGTATTTACTGACCGGCTGGGGATGGGCCAGATGAATCAGACCTGACACTTCAGAATCGATCAGACGATCGATGGCTTTGGCCAGCTCCAGCGTCGTCACCCCGTTCCACATGACACGTCGGTAGCCGGGAACCTTGCCGGACTGCGCCAGGAACCATCCCATAAGGCCGATGCCTGCTTTACGGATTTCCGGTCCGATAATCGATGTACGGATCGTCAGATGGCCGAAATCGCAAACCTCGCCGAGCGCCTTCGTAACCGCGTAAACGGAGGTTCCGTCCGGCGCATCCTCCTCCGTGTATCCGCCGCGTGTTCCCTCGAACACGCAGTCGGTGCTGATGTGGATCAGCCGGGCGGATACAGCGTCGGCTGCACGCCGCAGACGATGGGGAAGGAAACTGTTGATGTGATAGGCTGCGATTTTATGGTCTTCCGCGGCTTGGTTAAGTACGCCAAGCGCGTTAATGATGCAGTGAGGCGAGACGATACTCACCGTTCTCTCCACAGCGGCAATATCGTCCGCATCCAGTACGAGTCCCTTGTGATCGCTTTTGTCCCGGGTAGTGTGAAAAACCTCGTGCTTTCCCTGAAGGCGGAAGTAATCTGCCAGCATATGCCCCGCCATGCCGTTTCCGCCGAGGATCAGCAGCTTCATTGGAGGAAACCTCCCCGGATCAGGATATCCTTGATCTCTTGTTTGGACATCAGATTGTTCGCGGAGCTGAAACTGCTGAAGGATACCGGCTCGCAGGCTTGATACCGCGACTTCAGATAAGGCATGTTAAGCGTAGGCAGTATGACAAGATATTGCTCGTCGTATACTACGGTCGTCAGGCTCTCGAAATCGCTCATCAGGATTTCATTGATTTTCTCTCCGGGACGGATGCCCGTCTCGATGATTTTTACATGCTGTCTGTCGGATGCCTCGATGAGCACTTCGGCCAAATCGACAATCCGGCAGGTCGGCATGGTGATCACGAATATTTCGCCGCCCACGCTGACCTCGGAAGCTTTGAACAGCAGGGAAATTGCATCGCTGAGCGTCAGGAAGAACCGGGTCATGTTGAAATCGGTAATCCGCACCTCGCCTTTTTCCCGAATCTGCTTCATGAACAAATGGACGACGCTGCCGTTCGTTCCGAGCACATTTCCGCCCCGCACCGTGACGAACTTTGTGCTGGAGCCGAGCAGGTTCGCGTAGACGATCAGCTTCTCGCCGATGGCTTTGGTCATGCCATAGAAGTTGGACGGATTGGCCGCCTTGTCGGTCGAGATATAAATCACTTTTTTCACCTTGTTCACTATGGCCGCTTCGATAACGTTCTGCGTTCCGATAACATTCGTCTTGAGCGCCTCGTAGGGCTGATCCTCACAGACGGGAACATGCTTCAGCGCCGCCAGATGGTACAAGTAATCCACACCCCGGCATGCCGCAATCAAAGCTTCCTTATCGCGGATATCACCGATGACAAAGCTTAAACGTCTGTCCTCGAATTCCCGGCTCATGGCGACCTGGGCGGATTCGCTGCGAGAGAAAATGATAATTTCTTTCGGATTCTGCGGCAGAAGCTGCCGGATCAGCTCATGTCCCCAGGAACCGGTACCGCCGATAACCGCAATCCGTTGATTATTGAACATACAGGTTCCCTCCAAGTAAAAATTTAACTACCTTATATGAAACATCCGGAACCAGATAGCCGTCCGGAACTTCCCATTCGCGGTACATCGAAGTCATCAGCCGGACGCACCGCAAAATACTTCCGCTGTCCACTCCGGATACGACGTTGCTTCCACAGTCCACCGTCTCCGGGCGCTCGGTCGTCCGGCGGATCGTGACGGTCGGCACGCCCATCAGGCAGCATTCCTCTTGAACGGTGCCGCTGTCGGTGACAGCGCAGCGCGCGTTCTTCTCCAAAGCGACAAAATCGAAAAAGCCGAATGGCTCGTAAAATTCAACGAGGCTGTGCATCTGCAGCGGAAAGGAGTCCGAAAGCTTCGACCGGGTACGGGGATGGATGCTGCAAATCAGACGGACGCCGAAGTACTCGGCAATCAAGTTTAAGCCTTTCATGATCTCCAGCAGCGGCTCCGGACGGTCAACGTTCTCGGCGCGGTGCGCAGTGACGAGAAAATACTGCCCCGGCGTAAGGCTCAGCCGGTCCAGAATATCGCTGGCCGCAATTTGCGGAGCGTAATGCGTCATAACCTCATGGATCGGGTTGCCGGTGAGCATGATCCGGGCGTTCGGAATCCCCTCGGCTGTCAGATGCCGCTTGCTCTGCGGTGTATAGGGCATGTTGACGGTTGAAACGGCGTCGATGACGCGCCGGTTCTTCTCCTCCGGCACTCCGAGATCGTAGCAGCGGTTACCCGCTTCCATATGAATAACCGGAATGCCCATCCGCTCGGCCAGAATGGCGCAGAGCGCGCTGTTCGTATCGCCGAGCAGCAGGACGCGGTCCGGCCGTTCCTTGAGCAGGATCGGCTCCAGCCCGCCGAACATGGCGGCCAGCTGTCCGCCAAGTCCCGCCTGCTTCTCCTGCAGCACGTAATCCGGCGCGCGCAGTCCCAGTTCCTCAAAGAAAACGCCGCTTAGACTGATGGTAAAATTCTGACCCGTATGCACCAGCACATGGCGGTCCGCATACTGGTCCAAAAGCGGAATAATTACGCTTAGGCGAATGATTTCGGGTCGCGTGCCCAGAATGGTCATGATTTTCATTCGTTCACTCCCCTGCTCGAATCTTGATGATGATTTAGTTTCAGGACCGGCAGGCAGGCCGTGCGCGAACCCCGGCGAAGTATGCGAGGCAGGCCAGGAACCGGCAATGAGCCAGACCCGGACTCCTGGGGCTGCGGTGCTGCCGGCCAGCCGAAATTTTTAAGCTGCGCCACGCCTATTAAAGGGATTTCCTCCCTCTAATCACGCCTATTAAAGCCCGATTCTAAAATAACTGGAATTTCTCCCTGTAAATGCGCCGATTTGAACGGAACTGAGAAAAAATGCAGAAATTAGACGGAGGATTTCCACTATATACTTTGAAAAGGTTTGACTATAAAAAATTAGCCGGAGGATTTCCTTCTATTTGCTCAGGGCAAGCGCCAATGGGAGCGGGCCGAACGCCGGCAAGCGCAAAGCCCGGATTAACCCGGTGCATCCCGGCGGCCCGGCGCAGCTACCGGCGCCGCGCCGCAGCGCTTCGGCGCTTGCGGGATGTCCGCCGCCGCCGGGATGTGCGGCGGGGGCGTTTCACCCGCCGCGCGCTCCGGGGCGTCACGGCGCGGCGGGCCAGCTTGCGCCGGAGCCGGCCGCGCCGCTTCGCTGCGCGGCGCCCCCGCGGCGAGCGCTGCGGGGCTTGCGCGGGCGCCGCGCTTTCGCCCGCGGCCTCGCCGGCGGGCGGCTCCGCCGGCGCCGGGACCGCCGCCGCGGCCGGTCCGGTCCAGCGGAGGAGCCACGCCTCCGCCAGCCCGCGCAGGCGCTCGCGGTAGGCCGCCGGGCCGTAGAGGCCGATCACCCGGCCGCGTGACCTGGCGCCGATGGTTGCCGCCAGCACCGGCTGCGCGAGCAGGGCTTCGACGCGCTCCGCGAGCGCTTCGCTGTTCTCCGGCGGAACCAGGCCTTCGCTGCAATCTACGGCCCGCATGATCTCGCCCAATCCGCCGGAATCATAAGCGACGACCGGCGTGCCGAACGAGAGTCCTTCCATGGCGGTCATGCCAAAGCCCTCGCGGACGAGGCTCGGAACGACCAGTACATCCATGGCGCAGTAGGCCTCCGAAAGCGATTCCTCATAGCCCTCAAACCGGAAGCGGGAGGACAAACCCTCCAGCTTCACCCGGCGTTTGCAGCGGCTGTAGTATTCCTTGTCGCGAGGCTCGCCGATAACAAGGAAACGGACATCCGGACGCTGCTGTGCCACGAGTATGGCCATATGAATAAAATGCTCCAGCCCTTTTTCCCAGATAATAAATGAAGAGATGTAGCCGACGAGCGGATTTCCGGGCTTTACGCTCAGTTCGCGCCGGCGTTCACCTCTCAGCTTGCTCCACGCTCCCGTCATCATCCCTTTGTCATCCCAGGTAGGCGGAAGCAGTGCAATTTTACTTGCCCGAATTTCCTCCGTAAAAGAAAGAGCCGCCGTTTGCGATATGCAGATAATCTGATCGCTGAACCGGTCGATCACATTTATGCTCAGCTGAGTATTCTCGTTCTCGGTAATGATCTCGCTGATCTTCCATACCACCGGTATGCCCAGCGATTTGGCGGCAACAGCCGGCAGAACGTGCACACAGGTGCTTGTTACGATGAAGGCGGGGCGTCGTTGTTCCAGCCATGCCTTCATCTCCTTGAACTCCCTGGCTTCCTGAAACGATCGGATGTCCTCCTCTAGTCCCGCATAGGGAGTATACATGCCGTACACAAGCGGAATCGGCAGCAGCTCCACCGATATTCCATGGTGGCGGGCCTGACGGGTCAGCTTTCCTTCCTGAGGAGCGACAAGCAGGCAGTCAAAGTAGGAGGACAGTTCCCGGGCGAAGAACAGCAGCAGCTTTTCGGCGCCGGTTATGCTGTTGTCATTGGATACATGGGAAAAAAGGACAACGGCAGCTTTATCAGCCATTGGCGTATTGGCGCTTCCGATAGATGACCTCGGAGCAGCCGCTCACCTCCCTGTTAGGTATGAGTGCCCGGACGGTGCGGGAACCTCCTGCCGGTTCCGCCGCCCGAATAGAAAGAATTCCTTGCCGCTTTCCAAAGTTCCGTACCGGAAAGAAGTTCCCGCATGGTCCGGCGTCTATACCGGATTCGTCTTGGCTTATCGTATGAAAGCGGCCGATGAAGCGGATGTGACAACTGCCCGCGGCAGGAGCACAAATCGGCAGATCAAAGCCCACGGATGTTCATCCGAATATAGTGGTTAACAGCTGATTGACCCGCTTCGGATACGTATGATCCCGGAGTGTCCGCTCCAGCCCCTTCAGCGCAATGGCTTGACGTTCCTCCTCATGCGTCAGGTAATAACGGATTTTGTCAATCATCTCCAGCGGAGTGCTGAATGTTACAATCTCTTCTCCCGGCTTGTAGAAGGTGGCTAAATCATCCCGGACATCGCTCAGCTGAAGCGTACCGCTGGCCGCAATCTCGAAGGTCCGGGGATTCGGCGAAGCCGCGGATATTGCCAGCGTATTATTGTTTGCTACATCATCAACATGGGAACGGTGGAGATTGATTACAATTTTCGAACCGCTGTAAGCGACCGACGTTTCCTGCGGGGACATCCATTTTCCGATCTCGATCCGGTCGCCGTAAAGCGGAGCCTCCGGAAGCCGGTCCCACCAGATTCCGTTAATCACGGTATTGAATTCCATCAACTGCGGCATAATTTCCCGGAAGAAATTGACCCGGTTCCAATACGCGGAGCCGATGAAGCTTACCTCGCGTGTTATCGACGTTCGGGAAATGGTGGGACGGTAATGCGGCCGGTATGCCGCAAACGGCAGATAATGGACCTCCGCACAGCCAAGCTGCCGGTAATATTCGATGCAATTTCGTTCCAGCGTGAATACATAATCGTAGTGATTTACGAGGCCCAGCGTAAAATCGGTATAGTAGGGATCATCCGTAAGCCAGATGGCCGTACGTATGCCCATTCCCCGAATCCGGTCGATTTGTTCCAGCGGAAGATCCATTCCGTCCAGCACAAGGACCAAGTCCGGCTTGTTGGCGACAACCAGTTCTAACAAGTTCTGACGGACATCCGTCACCGTCACTGCCGCCGTTAGGCTTTGCAGCGATGACAGTACAGCTTCGTCCAGCGGGGAATAGGGGTAGCCTTTGCCGGAAGCGACGTACATGACATGAATATCGCGTACGGGCAGCGGCTCTTCGGGACGGCCGTCCAGAATGGCCAAACGACCGCGGAAATAGCCTTCATCATAGCCGCTCTTAAAACCGTTCAACCTCCCCCGCAGCTTCGCTTGCTCAGCCGGCGTGAGGGGAAGCGGCGAGAAAGGAAGAATGAAATCTTTGCTCATCGTACACTCGCTCCTTTTTAATTAATGTCTCGTTCGCGTCTCGTCGATCACATCAAGCAGCCTTGGCAGCCGGGCTGCAAAGGTATGGTTCTGAAGTGTCGTGCGAAGAGCTCTCAAGGCGAAATTCCGCCGGGCTTTCTCGTGTTTCAGATAGTATTCAATTTTGGATTCCAGTTCCTCGGGCGAGCCGAAGGTCTCCAGGTCATAACCCGGCCGGTAATGTTTCGCCAGATCCTCCCGTACATCCGTAATCTGCATCGCGCCGCAAGCACTGATCTCATAGGTTCGCGGGTTGATGGATCTTCCGGGAATGTGATACGAATTGCGGTTATCCTGTCCCGACTCCCAGGGACGGTGAATATTGATGACGAGCTTCGAGCCGCTGTAATAATTCGCCGTTTCCTCCGGAGGAATAAAGCCATTGTGGATGAACGGAGACAGCGTGTCGTACGTTCTGAGCCGCTCCCAGAATCCGCCGACGATAAGTGTCCGGTGCCGGATTAACAGAGGGGCCAGACGGTCGAACAGCTCGGTCCGGTTAAAAAAAGCATTGCCTATAAAAACGATGTCATAGCAATACTCCGGCCCGGTGCGGCGGGGGTTGAACATTCCCGGATTGACGCACAGCGGTAAATAATGCACCGATCCCACTCCATGTGACCGGTAAAATTCCACACATCCCAGCTCGTGCGTAAAGACATGATCGTAATGCCGGCAAAGAACAGCCGTATCCTGCGTAAAATAAGGGTCGTCGACAAACCAGATGGCGGTGGAGATGCCCCTCCTGCGGATTTCCACGATCTGCTCCAAATGGTCATCCGGAAATACATGCAGCCCGTTCATGACCAGCACCGCTTCCGGAGATTCCCGGACAGCGGTCTCCAGCATGGCCTGCGCCGGGCATACGATCAGCTCGGTAACGAGACCGGTCAGCGCCTCCGTTACCCCGGCGTCAATCGCATCGAATCCCTGCGGGACATACATCAGCCTTAAGGGACGCTGGAGACCGGCAGAAACCGGATTCAACCGTTTCACAGCTTCGCACAGACCAAGATGGTAGCCCTGCCGGTAGCCGTCACGGTAGCCCTGATTTCGCTCCTGCAATATCTTCGCTTTCACAGCCTCACCCTACCCTGTCGTATTCTGATGACAGTATAGTTATATGCTTCGGAGATATCCGCCTCATGGACACCTGTCCGTAATGGCGATAAATTGGCAGATGCCCTCCGGCAACCGTACAAGCTGGACATGTAGGCCTGGACTTAGGGGAGAACGGCAGCGGCAAATCGCCCCTGCTGGAGGGAGTTGCCGCCGCCTGGGGATTTAATTCGGAAGGGGGCATTCTTTTTGCGTGCCGAAAGCTGCTATAAAGCTACTATCAATGTAGCTTCTTACATCGACGAGTGGATAAGCAGCCTTCGTCCGGACCCAAAGCGTTCATGAATGACGCTCGGATTTGTAATATTTTTCACATTCAATCACGCGAGGTACAGATGTTGGGGCACTTCCCGGCATCCTTGCTCGACCCCGTCATGAGTTGAATTTGGAGTGCCATTAGGGAGACAGGCGCCGTTCCGGTATACGAATGCAACCTATATACTGCAGTATTCGGATACCAGAATAAGGAGGATGACCTATTTTGATTATCGGTACGGTAGTTAATGCGTCCGGATTAGCCCAAGCAAGGCTTATGGCAAATTCAGTCAAACGGCAAATGCCTTTCGCCAAAGTTTTAGTCTGCCTGGTTGAAGAGACTCAGGCGGGAACCTTGCCGGATGTTGACTGGATTTTTACGGCCAGAGAAATCTCCGCTTACCTCGGATTTGAGGATTTTGACAACTATATATTCAAGTTTAATTCCCTCCAATGCGGCACGGCGATGAAGGGGCGGCTGTTAACCTATCTTCTTGAAGCCTTTCCGGGGGAAGAGCATATTGTCTATCTTGATCCGGAGATGTATGTGTTTAAGCCGTTTAACGAAATCGAACAAATGCTCAGTTACTATGATGTTGTATTAACCCCCCACCATCTGGAACCCTCGGATGCTTGGGATTGTTCCCGTGAAATCGGCACGCTGCAGGACGGCACCTTTCACAGCGGTCTTGTGGCCGTAAAGAACTCTCAGGAAGGACGTAATTTTGCAAAATGGTGGATGACGATCATTGCAGGCGATTTCGGCGGACAGCCAAACGGAATTTTTACCGATCAGCCTTATCTGAATTTCGTACCCGCTTTTTTCAATGCTGGCGTACTTCGTCATCCGGGTTATAATCTGGCATTCTGGAATCTGCATGAGAACGGCAGAAAGCTCTATTGGTCGGGTGATGGATACTGTCTGACCCACTACGTCTCCCTCCACTGTGTGAACTTCAGCAATTTTTTGGGATTGCTGGATAGCTGCATAGATACCTATGTCCCCCATGACGGGGCCTTTAGACAATTGTGGAGCGAGTATAAGCAAAATCTCGATTGGCTCTATCTTGAACACCCCGCCCTGCCTTGGGCCTACGACTACTTTTACAGCGGGGAGAAAATTGCAGATGAAACCAAATTACGCTATAGAGAAGCCAAAATAAACCGTTCGATTGAGGGGAATCCCTTCTATCTTTCAAACCACAGTGATTTCTAATCACCCGATTAATGATAAGGAGGCAATCCATGATTATTTGTTCAGTGACCTGTGCCGACAACCTGCATGAGGCAAAAATGATGGCAAGAGCAGCCAAATATCATATGCCGTATGCCTGGGTTGTCATCTGTCTGATGGAACGGGAGATTCATCCGGCGGCACTTGACGTACCGTGGTTTGATGAGGTTATTCTTGCCAAAGATCTGGGGATTCCCCGGTTTGAAGGAAGCATCTTTAAATACAGTCTGCTTGAGGGGGTAACCTCCATCAAACCGGCGTTTCTCCGTTTATTATTCGACCGGCATCCGGAGGAG
Source organism: Paenibacillus rhizophilus (assembly GCF_003854965.1). GTDB lineage: Bacteria > Bacillota > Bacilli > Paenibacillales > Paenibacillaceae > Paenibacillus_AQ > Paenibacillus_AQ rhizophilus. Next base: position 247,126 of record NZ_RQPI01000003.1, on the reverse strand, counting down.
ATGAATGTGGTATTCATGGATACCGATATCATCGCTTATGCTCCTTACGACGATCTGCTGGCCGCCCTGGAGCATCATGATATTCTATTATCCCCTCACCGGATAGAGCCAAGTGGCGAACCGATGGGGTATCTGCATCATGGCATTTTTAATACCGGTTTTGTGGCTCTTCGAAGATCAGAGGAAGCGATGCGCTTTCTGGACTGGTGGGGACAGCGGCTGTACAGCTACTGCCATTATGACGCTCCTTTTTTTGTGGATCAGAAGTGGGTGGATCTGGCGCCGGCATTGTTCAACGTTAAAGTATGGAAGCATCCGGGTTATAATGTCGCCGCCTGGAACCTGCATGAGCCCTGCCGGAAGATAGTCCGGGAAGAGAATGGACGCTATTGGCTTGAAAATAATTATCCGTTCGTATGCTATCACTATTCCGGATTGCACGGGATGCTGCAGTATTGCATGAGCCAGTGGATTCCCGACCGCGGAAACCCGCTCTACGGGCTGCTGCAGCTCTATTTGGAGGAGATGGATACTATGGGCAAAGAGGAACTTTCCCAGGTCCCCTGGAGTTATGACTATTATCTGGACGGCAGTCCGGTAACGGTCCAAGAAAGGAAAGCGTACGGCAGCGATATTCAGGCATTTGAGTCAGGCCGCGATCCTTTCGGCTCCCGCGAGGGAGACGGAGGAATATGAAGGGGCTGATCGTCTGCGCCGGAAAAGGCTCCCGCCTAAGACCGTTTACGCTTACCCAACCGAAGACGCTGCTTCCTGTCGCCAATAAACCGATTCTTTTCTATGCGATTGAAAAGCTGGCCGATGAAGGCATCCGTGACATCGGTATCGTGATCCATCCGTCCCAGGAAAAGATGATTTGCGGCGCCGCGGGCAGCGGAGAAAAATTCGGGGTATCCCTGACTTATATGTACCAGCAAGAGCCGCGGGGCATTGCGGATGCGGTTGCCGCGGCAGAGGATTTTATCGGACAAAGTGATTTCATCCTGCTTCTCGGCGACAATTTGATCAAAGAACCGCTGAAGACGCTGGTCGACCGTCTGGAGCACTCGGCTGCCTGCATCCTGCTCACTCACGTGGACAATCCGCAGCATTTCGGTGTTGCTGAAATTAATGAAACCCAAATTATCAAACTGGAAGAGAAGCCGCGATTCCCCAAAAGCAATCTTGCGGTGGTCGGAAGCTATGCCTTTAAACCCGGAATCTTTGATTATATTCGAGCCTTGACGCTTTCTGACCGGGGAGAGCTGGAAATAACGGACGCCATTCAACGGTTGATCGACAGCGGAGAAAGAGCAGCCTATGCGATAACCTCACAGCATTGCTCCGACGTAGGGACCTCAGAGCGGTGGCTTGAGGCTAACAACTGGATGATGAACGAGGTTTACGGAGAGAAGAACGACATTTCCGAGAAATCCACTTTAGTCAACTGCACTGTTCACGCTCCGGTGGCTATCGGTTCCGGCTGCGTATTAAAAAACTGCACGATCGGCCCCTTCGTTTCGGTCATGTCCGGAGCCCATTTGGAGGAATGCCATCTTGCACACAGTATTCTGCTGCGGGATGTCACAATCAGAGGCACCGGCAAGGAGGTTCTTGCCGGCATTTTCGGCGATGAGGCGAGCATCACAGGCTCCTCCGCTACAGGACCATTCGCCCCTAAGATCGGAGGAGATCAAGGATGAAGATTATTCCCAGAAGGCTGGAAGGCGTCTTTGAAATCCGCCTGTCTCCGCTGAGCGATCACCGGGGACTGTTTATGAGAACATACGACGAGTCCATCCTCTCCTCTTACGGCATTCATCGCCATTGGGTACAAGAGAATCAATCGGTGACGATCCGCAAGGGAACGATCCGGGGACTGCATTTCCAATATTCCCCCAGTTCGGAGTCCAAACTCGTAAGAGTCGCTGCCGGTGCCGTGCTTGACGTATTTGTAGATCTGCGAAAAGACTCCCCGACCTTCGGAGAGTGGGACAGTCTGGAGCTGTCCGAGGACAACCGGGCGATGATCTATATTCCGCGAGGCTTCGCCCACGGTTTCTGCACGCTGTGCGATCATTGCACCGTACAGTATAAGGTAGACCGGGAATTTTCCGCTGCGAATGATGGAGGCATCCGCTGGAACGACCCTTCCATCGCTGTGAGGTGGCCGACGGAAACTCCCATTCTCTCTGATAAAGACAAGAATCTGCCTACGCTTGATATGTTCATTTCGCAAAACAAAGAGCTTGATACGGCATGAGATATATTGTGACCGGAGCGGGAGGATTTATCGGAAGCTTTTTGTGCGAGCAGCTGCGCCGGGAAGGCCATGAGGTCGTACGGATTTTCCGCAGCCTGCCGGCGTATGCAGCCGATTCGGCGGGAGCCTACGAGGATATTGCGGCGGATGTTCTCTCTGACGACTTTCCCGGGCTCCGCCTTGGCGGAGATGCCGTGATTCATTTGGCAGCCGCCAACGATATCGTTTCCAAAGATGGCCGGGAAGGCATAAAGCTCTCTTTGATTGGGACCAAAAATGTGCTGGATTTTGCCGTAAACAACGGAATACCGCAAATGATTTTCTTTTCGACCATCCAGGTGCTCGGATCGGAACTGCAAGGGTTGATCACGGAAACATCGGCTGTGCGCCCCGAGAACGATTACGCCGCCAATCATGCGGTGGCTGAACTGTATACGGAAATGTACGCAAGAAAAGGGCTGCTGCGGGCTGTCAGCATCAGGCCGACGAATGTGTACGGCCACTTTGCGTCTCCGACCATAAACCGCTGGAGTCTGGTTCCGGCCTGCTTTTGCCGGGAAGCGTTCTTCAACAAGACCATTACGATTCGCTCTTCGGGAAAACAAAGAAGAAATTTTGTTAGTGTCGAAAGTGTGGCCAAAGCGACAAGCGCCGTGCTGGCGAACTTCCCCGCTTCCTACGATGCGCTGAATCTCGGCTCCCCATTCCATATGACCATTCTGGAAGCTGCGCAATGCGTCAAGCAAGTTCACGATGAAATGTATCCCGATCCGGTTCAGCTGCTCGTTCAAGGCGATGAGCCGCAGCAGGAGAACCGGTTTGAAATATGCCTGCGGAAATTGGAAGACCGGTACGGATTCAAGGAACACCTGGGAGCCGAGGATTTCCGAAAGGAGATCCGCCTCATCTTCCTCAGCCTGGACCGTTTGGCTCACTGAGCATAAAAAGTCCGGGCTCCCCCATAAGTGAATCATTTTAAAATGCAATGAGGAGTTAAAAAGCCGGCAGGTCTTTCCGTTATTGAAAGACTTGCCGGCTTCTGCTGTTCTATTCGTCAACACCCATCGAACCTTAAGTTAGGAATCAGGGCAACCGCTCCAACATCAAGGGACAAGGCCAGGTTGGCTGTGATTTGGGCTCAGCGTCTTGAAAACAGCTAAAGTGCAGCTATTTTTGATCAAAAACGTTTATTCACATGGAAATCCATCCTACTATTATACAGGAATTAGAGGCTGTGCTGACTGAGCTTGAGGCTGAACGGAAAAAAAGTGTATTTTTGCAGGCACATCTCAGAATGTTCATTCTCACACGACCAAAAGATGCACAATTTCAGGTATTCTGCATTATCCCGCTTCCATTTGAGTGGCCCCGTCCCCCTACCAAATCCCACCTCAAAAAAGGGCCTCCCAGCAGCCATTTCTATGGCTAATGGGACACCCCGTTCCAGCTATAACTTCTCTTGAATCAGTCTCCTGCCTGCTCAAACTGCCTGATCTGAGCGCGGCAGAGCTCAAGCATGTCTTCCCCATTCAAATAAGCTTTATACCAGGCAGCGGTCTGAACCAGGGCGGTATCGAGATTCCACCTCGGCCGCCAGCCGAGCCGGGCCTTTGCCTTGGAGCAGTCGAGCTTCAGCGCAGCGGCTTCATGAAGCTTATGATCGGGTACAACTTCATAGGCTGCCCCCTCTCCCCATAAACGGCAAAAACGGCTGACCACCGATTCTACGCTCTGCGCATCCTCCTCCTCCGGTCCGAAATTCCAGGCTTCCGCATATTTAACTCCTTCCTCGTACAACCGCTGAGCCAGCAGCAGATAACCGCCAAGCGGCTCCAGCACATGCTGCCAGGGGCGTACCGAGTGCGGACTTCTGATCACCAAAGGAATTTGATTGCAGAAGGCTCTGAAGCTGTCCGGGATAAGTCTTTCACCGGCCCAATCTCCGCCCCCGATCACATTGCCGGCTCTTGCCGATGCGATGGCCACTCCATGCTCCTGATACCGGCCGGGATTAAAAAAGGAATCGCGATACGAAGCGGTGACGAGTTCGGAGCAGGCTTTGCTGTTGGAATACGGATCAAAGCCGCCAAGTTCTTCATTTTCCCGGTATCCCCAATACCATTCCTTGTTGCTGTAGCATTTATCTGTCGTCACATTGACAAAGGCCTTAATCCTGCCTCCTTGGGAATTGTTCTGGCGCACTGCTTCGAGTACATGCACGGTTCCCAGAACATTAACCGCATACGTGTCCACCGGCCTCTGATAGGATTCCCTGACAAGCGGCTGCGCAGCGAGATGAAACACGATATCGGGATCGGCATCCTGCATTGCCGTCTGTAGGCGGGCGGCATCCCGGATATCACCCGTGATTGAGGTTAGAAGCCGACCGGCACTGCAGCACTCGTACAGGCTGGGTTCGGTCGGAGGCGCCTCGGAGTAGCCGGTGACCTCGGCTCCGAGCTGATGCAGCCAAATGGACAGCCACGAACCTTTAAAGCCCGTATGGCCGGTAAGGAACACCTTTTTACCTTTCCAAAAGTTTATTTTTTCCACGGAGCATTCCCCGATTTCCATAATTGGTCCAAATAATTCTTATCCCGCAAAGTATCCATCGGTTGCCAAAAGCCTTCGAATTTATAACCCATCAGGTGACCTTCCCGGGAAAGTCTTTCCAGCGGCTCCTGCTCAAAGACCGTTCGATCTCCCTCAATATATTGAAACACTTGCGGTTCCAGCACGAAAAATCCGGCATTAATCCATGAGTTGTCTCCTTTTGGCTTCTCCTGGAAGGCCTCGACCCTCTGCCCGTCACTTAGCTGCATCGCTCCGAACCGTCCCGGAGGCTGGGTTACGGTTACCGTGGCTGTTTTGCCGTGGCTGCGGTGGAATGCCAGCAGGGCGTCAAGGTCAACCGAGGAGAGGCCGTCGCCGTAAGTCATCATAAACGTCTCCTCGCCGATGAACTCGGCAATCCTTTTCAACCGGCCTCCTGTCAGCGTTTCTAGTCCCGTATCCACCAGAGTAACCTTCCACGGCTCTGCCTTCCGCTGATGGATCAACATTTCATTGTGATTGGTGTAATCGAACGTGACATCGGAATTATAGAGATAATAGTTAGAGAAATATTCTTTGATTACATTGCCTTTATAGCCCAGACAAATTACAAAGTCGTTAAATCCGTAATGGGAATACAATTTCATGATGTGCCACAGGATGGGTTTTTCTCCAATCTCGATCATCGGCTTCGGCCGCAGGTGCGACTCTTCACTGATGCGCGTACCGTAGCCTCCTGCCAGAATTACTGCTTTCATCAGGATATCCCCTTTCAGGATTCGCGTAAAATTATCAATGCGATTTGATCATGGTTCGCCCTCCACGTCTCCTCCTCCTACAATAGATTCCTGCGGAAGGACTATAGCTATGGACAATTGCACCGGGCCATCCGCATATTTTGACCAGGCCTGAGCAGAAGGATTATTCAGGTTATAGGCAGACTCCGTATGCAGCGACGAAACGAAAATCATATGATGTCTTAGTCCATACACAACGCTTAAGTACAGGAGGGTTCTCCATGAGAATTCTGCAAGTCGCGCCAAATCATGAAACAGTCCCTCCCCACAGGGATGGAGGAACGGAACGCATCATCTATGAGCTTTCCAAAGGGTTAGCCTATAAGGGGCATGAGGTTATTCTCTTTGCTCCATCCGATAGCCATATACCGGGAAGAGTCATTCCCTATCCATTTTGCGGAGATGACTCCATCGGATCTTATGTCATGGAAAATCTCCCGCAAAACATTGACATTATTCATGACCATACCTTTGATTCTGCGCTCAGCCGTATTGAAGTAAATGTTCCGTTAGTGCATACCATTCATCTGCCGGTCTACAATCCCGTTAAATTTCCAATATATGTTAGTCGAAGTGCCAGAGAAACGATAGGCGGCGGATACGGATTTGATGTTCACAACGGTATTGTTCCTGAAGAATATGAGTTCAGCTATGAAAAAGAAGATTATCTTCTCTTTATGGGCAGAGTGGTCCGGGAAAAAGGAATACTCGAGGCGATGGATCTTGCGGAAATGACCGGACAGCGGCTCGTTATAGCCGGACCGCTCCATGATGAAGAGCTATTTTATAGTGAGATTTCTCCCCGGTTGAAACGCAACTCTCTGCTCCAATTTGTCGGTCCGGTCGGCGGGAGAATCCGCCAGGATTTGTTAAAGAACGCGAAATGTCTTCTCTTCCCCATCCAGTGGGCGGAACCGTTCGGGCTTGTGCTGATTGAGGCGATGGCCTGCGGGACTCCTGTACTTGCTCTGTCGAAGGGCGCTGTGCCGGAAATACTGGAGCCCTTCCCCGAGATGATGTGTGACTCAATCGAACAAATGGCAGAAAAACTTTATTATTATCAAGCCCCCTATCACCCCGATCAATTAAGATACCATGTCGAGGAAAGTTTTTCGGTATCCAGAATGGTCGAAGGCTATCTCTCACTGTATCAATTAGCGATCTCGGAGTACGGGGGAAAATAGGAGGGATTATTCATGTATGAAGGAAGCACATTGCGGTTTGACGGCAACGGCTGGATTAAGTTTCAGAGAACCTGTGAGATCAGCAATACCTTTACTTATGAATTTTGGGTAAAAGCGGAAGAGGAACAAATTCTGGATGAAGAACGGAATACAGGGGCGGACGGCATAAGTGGAAGAAAGTTTTTGGTGGGACCGGATTTCCACCCGGTAGGAGCTGCGGGCTGCGGAATCTCGGTGGGCACGAACGGAATCTCGGTGTTTGAACATTGCGTAGATCATCTTCCCGCAAGGCTCGTCTTTGCGCATGATTTCTCGGAATGGCAGCATGTTGCCGTCGTCTGCGACGACAAGAAGCTGCGGCTGTATATTAACGGAACCTGGGTAAAGGGAGAAGGCATGGCTACCAATGTCGAACGGATTATTCCCTCTCTTGGCCTCGGAGGACATATGTATGGCACTTTCAAAGGTCAGGTCCGGGAGTTTCGCTTATGGTCGGCGGCCCGGAGCGAGGAAGAAATCCGGGCTTACATGTTCTCGAACCTGGATGGGGAGGAGGCCGGTCTCTATTTTTACCGCGATCCAAGCAGAAGTATTTCGGTGATCAGGGGGATCAAAAGAACGTTTGCGGCGAGCGTGATTATGCCTTCCTATAACCGCTGCCCTTTGAACTATTTTTCCCTGCTGAGTCTGGAGCGGCAGCAGTTTCCGCTTCAGCAGCTGGAGGTTATTTTTCTGGATGACGGCTCTACCGATCCTACGCCTGTCGTTTACTACTCGGTGTATCCGGAATATTCGTTTATTTATGTGCGGCAGCTGAAGAGCAGAGGAAGATCCAAGATCCGAAACATCGGCACAAGCATTGCCGTGGGGCATACCCTGCTCTTTGTGGATGCCGAGATGATATGCGGACCGGATTATGTCATGAACCATGTCAATTACCATCAAAGCGGAGAAAACAAGGTTGTATCCGGGGCCATGCGTTCCAGACTCCTGTATACGATGACCGGCCCCGGTTATTCTTCCGGACAGAAGGCGGCAATGAGCTCTTTGTATTCCGGTCACCCGATCGCCGCTCCGATCGTTGAGCGGCTGATGCAGGGAGACGAGACGCCGGTACAGCTGCTCCCCTTTGAAATGATGTTTGATCCCGGACACCTTAACCAGTGGAGCAACAAGAATGAATTCTTCGAGAACATCCTGCAAACCTATGGCAGCAGATTTAAACTGTTTCATTACGCCTGGGTGAATCTGATCACAAATAATGCCTCAATGACCAAACGTTTTTATGATGAGCTTGGCGGATTCGAGGAACATTTCGAGGGATTCGGTTGGGAGGACTGGGAACTCGGATACCGAGCCGCCCGAAATGGAGCGATATTTATTCATGATGACGCATTGGTTAACTACCACCAGGAGCATCCGGTTTCTTCAAATAATCACATCGACGCCCGCTGGAATTTCATTAAAATTTGTGAAAAGTATCCTCAAGAGATGGAGATCAAATTATTCGTTCTAACCATGGTGCCTGACTATGTGACCCTGCCTGGCCTTAACGATTATTTGTCGGATTATAACAATATCCGGGCGATATACAAGAACCGGTTCCAGTCTTTGCATCATTACCTGAACCAGACGCTTGACCTGATGATCGCAAGCCTTCGGTACAATAATTCAGTCGCGCTGCCCCTTGCCCGTCCGGCATCCTGGTATGAAGAAGAGAAGGCGGTCAATGAAGATATCGCCGCGGTCAAAGAGCTGGGCGTATTTCCAAAGCTGGTGGAGCTGTATGAGCGAGTATCCAAGTACTATAACTAACATTGACCCGATGCTTTTACATGGTGCTTATCAAATGTCGGCGAAAAAGCCGTGACGGGATAGCCGTCACGGCTTATCAGTGCTAACCGCGTCAGTAAGAGTTACCGCGGCGGAACATCCATCCTGTCAGTTTCCGAACGACCCAGACGAACATCGTGACAGCCATCATATCGAAGCAGACATTGAACAGAAACAAGTGCTTGCCGATGTCCGCGCGGCCGTCGCCGAGGATCGGAACGAGGAAGGCGAACAGCCCAATGAGTCCGAGCAGCATCATCAGCTCGATGGCCACGCGACGGCGCCGTTCCGCGCTTCGCAGGTACTCGTACAACGCCCCGGCATAGTAAAACCCGTAGAATACGGCCAGAAAGGCGAGATTATGCGGCAGAACATTATTTTTAAACTGGCTCCAACCGCTGTAGGTATAGGCGAGAGCGCCCGGCGGCTTATTGTCCGCTTTCTCGAAATTCCCGAGATACGAAGGGCGAATCGCCATACTGTTCGCTGCGGCGTAACGCATGTTGTCCAGCAGACGGCCGGGATGCTTCAGATAGAACAGCAGCACATCCTTGTGGGAAATCCGGCTGTAAAAATCGGGAACGAGCGACGGGTCATCCTGCTTGATCGCCGTGCCGCTCTCAAAATAATTCGTGCCCGCCAGCACCTCCAGCCTTTCTGGCAGCCCCAGCTCCCCAAGGTCCCCTTTCACATCCGGCGAACCGTTCAGAATGCCGTAAAATACCGTCTGGTACAGGTTGATATGCTTCAAATCCTTGGGCGCGGCGGCGTACATGATGACCGAAATGAGAAAGATTGCGATGGAGAAGCGTATCGCCGCTTTGCGGAAGCCCGCAGCCCCCTGTAGCGACGCGAACCGCAGAAAGATCAAAGCGAAGGCGACTCCGATGGGCGCGTTCTGGATTTTGGAGCAGATCAGGAAGACAACGGCGGCAAAAAAGAGCCACAGGTCCTTGACCGACGGAGTCTCCCTTGAAAGAAGCCTCAGCCCCAGTGCGAAAGTCAGCAGCATGAATACGAGCGAGACCGGCTCGCCGAACAGCGAATTGAAATACGCAAGATAGCCGATATCGTAAAAGACAAACAGCAGCGCTCCAGCCAGCAGCAGCCCCGTAATATAAGAGCCGCGGACATTATGCTTGACCAGCAGCCAGGTCGCCGCGAGCAGCAAAATACCGTATACCGCAGCCAGCAGCCGGATGTCGAACCAGCTTCCATGGAACAGGCCGCCAAGCAGCCTTGGCGCCAGCACGAGAAAAATTTGCGAAGAAGGGTAGAACCCCCTAAACAGATTCTCGTACGCGAACCGGGAATGGCTGTAGCTGAAAAAACGGTCTTGATACGTCTCGGAAGCGTCGTAATAATTCAGTCCGATCGTGTTCATCATCCGCAGGAAATCTCCATTGTCGGCCACGCCGACGAATGGCCCGAGGAACAGCAGGCCGAGCAGCAGGCCGAAGCCCGCCGCCGTCGCCAGAACATGCGGTTTAAACCATCGTTTCATTGTCTTTTCTCTCCCAGTTTCTTCTTCATCGTTCAGCCCACGCACCGGAACTGCTAACGTTTCGGCAGCAGCTTCACATATTCGTCGGACAAGCTCATCCATTGCAAAATATACTTGTAGTCTTGTTCATACTTGGCAAAATCGGCAACCGGCCGGAGCGTCTTCAGCGAAACGGCCTCGCCGTCCTGAAAGCTCTTGCCCGGAACGAACATTATATCGTCATTGAAGAAAGAACCCGACGGTAAATAGTACCTCATCCCAAGCACATTGCGGCGGATATTCAGCAGGTCGTGTCCGAACGGCGTAACCCCTTCCTTTTTCAGCGATATGCCTAGAAGATTGGCCAGGGTCGGCATAATATCAAGCTGTCCCCCCGTCCGTTCGACCGTCTTCCCCCGTTCCGAGCCGGGCATGTGAATAATAAGCGGAATATTGAACCGGCTAATCCGGGAATCGTATTTGACCCCAAGCGCGCCTTCCACCTGCTCCGGCGGGACGTCCTGCGGCTGAAGGCCGAAATGGTCGCCGTAAAATACCAGCAGCGTGCTGTCCCACAGTCCGCTTTGCTTCAGTCCGTCAATCAAGGTCCCGATCGCATAATCGGTATAGTTAATCGCGGTCAGATAATCGCCGAGCATCGTTCCCTTGAGATCATCTGGAACGGTTATCTTCTTGAACGCATCCGGAACCTGAAAAGGGTGATGGCTGGAGGCCGTCACGAACTGGGCGTAAAAAGGCGTCCCTTTCCTCTTCAGCTCGGCCAGCTTCTGCACTCCGGTAATGTACAATTGTTCATCCGAAGCGCCGAAGGCGTTGAAATGATCGTCTTTGAAATACGGCTTATCGTAATAACCGTTGAAGCCTATCGCCGCGTACAGCTCCTTGCGGTTCCAGAAGCCCACCTTATTGACATGGAACGTATAGGCTTCGTAGCCATTGCTCTCCAGCACGCGCGGCAGGCTCGGCAGCGTCCGGTCCCCGAAACCCGTGGACATGGCCAGCGTTCCGATGGGATAGATAGACGTATTGCTCATAAATTCGGCATCCGATGTGTTGCCCGGCCCGATCTGCTGAAAGATATGGGGAAAATAAAGTCCTTCATCCGCCAGCTTATTTAGATTCGGCGTAAGCTCCTGCCCGTTCAGCGACTGATGCAGCGGGAAGTTCTGAAAAGCCTCCATCTGCACGACAATGACATTCTGGCCTTTCATGGAACCATAGTAGGCGGCGGAAGGCGTGCCGGACGGCGCTCCGCCGTAGTTATAAGAGGACTCCAGCGCCTCCACCTTGGCGATCGTATCCTTGATATTGCCGGTGCCGACCAGTTCGCTGTTCTGCCGCTCCCGGATGGCGGCGACGACTTCGTAATTCAGGAAGCCCGCGCTTTCCGCCTGCACCAGCTCGTTCGTGATTCCCGCCGAGGCATGAATCGAATAGGCGGACAGCGAAGCGCCTCCGATGATCGAGACGAACAGTACGGCCAGAAAGGCGCCCCGATGCTTCGGAGGCGAGTAAGCCGAGCGCATGTCTCTCGGGGCCGGCTTCCAACGGCGGAACAAGCGGTACATGGCATAGACCGCAAAATCCGCAAAGAACAAATAATCGACCGGCTGAATCGTCGACTCCACGCTGTCCCTGATCTGGAACACCTGATTCAGCTCATAAAGAGCCAGATAAGTCGGCACCGAGCCGAAATGATTGAAATAGACGCTTGCGGCGAACAGCAGCAGCGACAGCAGGCCGCTGAACATCCAGAATGCGGCATTCTTTGCCCGGGAAGGCACGGCGACGGCCAGAATTCCCATCAGCAGCAGCACCGGCGCGGCATCCGCCAGCACCCACTCCCAGGCGATCCGGTCAAAGAACAGCATCCGCAGCAGCAGCAGCTTTAGCACGAGCAGCGCGGATACGGAATAGAATCCGACGGCAGCCCTTTTATTTTTTTCGTTCATGACTTTCCCCTCTTATTTGTAAAATTCATTTGAGACTCCCACCCCTGAAGGGGCACGCTGACACCTTCGGATCCGTGGGATTCTTGGGTGGTAGTCGGAATTGCATTTCTGCTATCCGTAGTTCCCCCAAGTTCAGGGCGATCTCATTCGCCCATTCTAGTTCAGAGCATATAGCTAACTAGGCTGACAGACTGTTGCCATCTGCCACAGGTTGACGCATGATATTAATCGCCCCAACTCTGTCACGGTGCGCGTGGAACCCGCATGAACACTGATACGTTCTGTCCTTGGCTTTATTGCGCTTACTGCACGCCGGGCATGTTTGCGAAGTGTATGCAGGGTTCACTTCTATCACTTGGATGCCCGCCAAAGCGGCTTTATACGCTATAAACGTTTGCAATTGATAGAACGACCAGTTATGCAGATTTTTAGCGTTTTTACGACTTGTTCTTGTCGCCTGGCGAATATTCGTCAACTTTTCGATCTTGATGACCGATACTTGTTCTTCGATCGCCATATTCACGATCTTTCGACTGATTTTGTGATTTTGGTCTTTGATGTAGCGATGCTCTTTGTTTTCTTGCTTGCGGATGGCGGATAGCTTTTTGAGCTTTCCCAGCTTCCTTCGACGCTCTTGGTATTTGCGGCGAACAAATTTATTTTGTCTGCCGTTGCCGACGAACTTGGTTTTGCCTGTTGAGGTGACAGCGACTGCAGGGACTTTTAATCCGAGATCAATCCCCATCGTTACGTCGCCAGCCGCTGGTTCGGTCTTTACTTCTATACTGATCTGAACGTACCACTTGCCTGATTTTTCGACAACTTTCAAGAGCCCAAGTTTTCCGCTTGACAGCAAGCCTTGTTCCCGTTCGGTTATGCAAGCCGAAACCGTCTGCCGCTGTACGTTTCCATCCACCATGACGGGAAAGGAGACAGTATCCCGTCCAAGCGAATAGTTTTGATTGTTCACATAGTAGGCTCTCCGCTTTAAAATCGGGCGTTTCCCTTGCTTTTTCGTCTTTTTATCAATGCTTCGCGCATCTCGAATCGCTTGATTTCTCACTGCGGAGGGAAGATTAGCCTTTACATCCTTGGAGGTTAGCTTTGGAAATATACCCGATGATTCCGCTTGTTCGGTTAGCCGATTGACCGTTTGAATATATTCGTTTCCCATTTCCTGCAATAAAAAAGCATCGTTTGGAAATATATGTATTTTAACGGTTACGGTTTGCATGGTTCACCCCCTTGTCTTTTGCTCTTCGACATAGCGCTTTATTGTTTCGCTGGATACGTTCTCTACGGTACTGACAAAAAAAAAAGAACGTGTCCAAAGGCTTGGCAAATGCTTCAAGTGTTCGAATTCTTGACGCAGGTCCCGTGAAGTCGCTCCTTTCAATTTTGCCATAATGTCCGTGGGAGAGTCGGTCGGCAGCACATTCAAAAAGATGTTTACATGATCAGGCATAACTTCCATTGCGACAATGAGCCAATCGTTTTTTAAACAAAGCGCTTGCACAAGCTCTTTAAATCGGGCTTCTACTTGGTTAACCAATACTTTTCTTCGATAACGCGGACAAAACACAAAATGGTAGTTGATTAACGATACGGTGGTTGCGGTTCTTCTATACTCTTGTCTCATAATTCTATGGTATCAGTTCAATACCAAACTGCAACAATCCGTGTGGATGTAGGATAATTAAGCTGTCTAAAGACAGCCCTTGTCCTAAGCCAATTCATCCCATGCCTAAAGGCAAGGGCTTTCTTGGCTAAATGCTGTAATACCCATTATAGTCAAAATAGAGCGAACCTCAAAGGTGATTACGCAACGCTTATATATTTATGGATTTCCGCTTTAATCATGAACGAAGAGGTGAAAAAATGAAAGAGAAGACTTTTGTGCTGGCGCCGGATTCCTTTAAAGAGAGCATGACGGCCAAAGAAGTCTGCGTTGCGATGGAAAAAGGACTTCGGAAGGTCTACCCGTCGGCTAATTATATTCATGTTCCGATGGCCGATGGCGGCGAAGGAACGGTGCAGTCGCTGGTCGACGCCACGGGCGGACAATTCCGCTGCAAGGAAGTAACGGGACCGCTCGGGCAGCCGGTGACAGCCAAGTACGGCATTCTGGGCGACGGGACGACCGCAGCAATCGAGATGGCGTCGGCAAGCGGAATTCATCTGGTGACCCCGAAAACGAAAAACCCTTTGATCACTACAACCTACGGAACGGGCGAGCTGATTCGCGAATGTCTGGACCAGGGTATCCGGAAAATCATCATCGGCATCGGGGGAAGCGCGCGAATGACGGTGGCACAGGCATGGCCGAAGCGCTCGGAGCCCAATTTCTGGACGAGGAAGGGAAGGCCCTGCCCCGGGGAGGAGGAAGTCTGGACCGGCTGGCCCGTATTGACATTTCCTCGCTCGATGAACGGCTACGACATGTAGAGCTGATTGTGGCGTGCGACGTTACGCTGTGCGGGGAGCATGGCGCCTCTTATGTGTTCGGTCCGCAAAAAGGAGCCACGCCCGAGATGGTGCGCAGGCTGGACGCCAACCTCGCCCACTATGCGGAGGTCGTGAAACGGCAGCTTCAGAAGGAGGTGCGGGATATTCCGGGAGCTGGAGCGGCCGGCGGCTTGGGCGCGGGTCTGCTGATCTTTACGCAGGCGGAGCTCCGCAAAGGCATCAGGATTGTTGTGGAATATACCGGCCTTAAAGAGAAGCTGGCGGATGCGGACTTTGTGTTTACCGGGGAAGGCGGCATCGATTTTCAGACCAAATTCGGCAAAACCCCTTATGGGGTAGCCTGGGCCGCCAAAGAACGCGGCAAAAAGGTAATTGCCCTCGCCGGGTATATCGGCGAGGGCATCGATACGCTGTATGCGGAAGGCATAGACGCGGTATTCGGCATTGTTCCGGGCGCATCGGGCCTTGAGAAGCTGCTGGCGGAAGGGCCGCGCAATGTGGAGCGAACCTGCGAAAATATCGCGAGGGTACTGAAGCTAAGCGATTAAGAGAACGTCAATGAAGCTGAGGCAGGCGATGATCCGGTCCGCTGTTCACGGCGCAGACCGTTCCATCCTGCACAGCCGGGATATTGCGGCTTTGGCGATGCGGCCGCGAAAATTATTTTAGAGTATCAACCGAAAAACTCCATATTTTTCCCGAAATGTTGTAGGAAATCGTGATAGCCGGAACTCCCGGCTTGGTGAATGTGGCGATACCGGGAGCTTTCGGATTTTTCTTGAATTGATAATCCTCAAGTGCAAGATTTAAGTCGTAGGCCGAAGCCAGAGTTTCTACCTCCAACCGCAGCTTCTTCTCACTTACAGCCAACAGTTGTTTGTCCCGCTCGGCCTGTACCGAAGCGGAGCCTGCCTTCCCGTCGAACAGAGCATGATCGCTCGCCCCGTAGATTACCCGGACCCTGTTGTCCATCGTAACGGATGCCTCGCCGCTGAAACGCAGCGTCAGCAAATCCTCTGTTCCTTTAACCACTAGGGAGGCTCCGGTCAGAGAAGGATTTTTACTGTTTTTGTTCATGATCTTTAGCGCTTTAATCCCCGCTTCCACCACTTCAGGGTCTAGGGTTCCGACGTCTATTTCGCAACTAAATACCGCAATCTTTCCGTTAATAAGGCCGACCGTGGCATCTTTTGCTGATAAAGTGGTATGAATAGCTACCGACTTGTCTCTGGCGGCATCATAATCGACATAACGCGAGGCCCTGTAAACAAAGTTTCCTTTATACCCTAAGCTCGCCATCACTACTCTTGCTCCATCACTCCATTTCTTATCGACCTCCCCGGGTTTAAGCGAGCTGTTAACCTGCGCCCGTACCATTGCTCCCGTTTCCGTGCTGATCCATATTTTGGCGGTATTGTATCCACTGCGGTACGAATAGAGCATCTGCTTCTTTTTCAGCAGGTGGTCTGCGTATTCCAAAGGAAAAGAGGTACCCACCATATCCCGCATCGCCTTATCGGCCGTACTCCTCATGTTCGCTTCATTAACAACTCCCGCAGCAGTTGAAGAAACGTTATCCGTTCCCCGGTAGCCGGAGAGCGGGCCATCCACTGCCGTCCAGCCCAACCCGGCGATTGTCAGCGCAATGCATACGGCAACGGTTGTTTTCGTATAGCGGGTACCCCGGCTTTTCAGGGCAGCACGGTGTCGGCCCTCGTGGATCGTTCGGATCACATTCTCCGCATGCTCCGCCGTAAATCCGCGCTTTTCAAAAGGGCCGATTTCCGCCCGTTCATACCAATTCGGCTTGTTGTCCATTATTCCATCTCCTTCAGCTTGGATTGAACCTTGCGGCGGGCGCGATACAGCCTCGATTTGACGGTTCCGGGCGACCAGCCCGTAAGTTCTGCTATTTCTTTTGCCGACATCCCGTACTTCAAATCGAGCACAAGCGCTTCACGGAAACCTGCGGGGAGCTTCATAATCACATCCCAGATTTCATTGACATGCATGCTGCTGAAATACTGCATTTCCGCCGAAGCCGCAACTACCATACCTCCGCCGGCGTTTACCCCGATCTTTTCCGTTCGATCCGGCAGCGAGGCGATATCTCCCCACAGACTTGCTTTGAAAAATCGGGATTTTCGGTAGGAGAACACCGCATTGCGCGCAATAGAGAACAGCCAGGTTTGAAAAGAAGATCCTCCCCGGTACGTCCCGATGCGGTAATAGCATTTCACAAATACTTCCTGCGCCAGCCCGTCGGCCTGCTCGGGGCTTGAAGTCAGATAATAGATGTAATTCCAGACGTCGCCGCCGAAACGCTCCATCACAGCCCGAAGCGTGTCTTCGTCCATATGGTCTGCGTCTTTCAACTCATCGAAATTCACTGCGTTCACCTCACTGGATTAGACGAAGTCACAGCCGCTTTGGTTCCCGTTACCGGATAATAAAAGCACTCCCTATTCATACCATATACAAATGGAAAAGGATGGAGTAAGATGATGGCATTCTTTTTACCCAAGGAGGGCAATCAATGACGCAAGAAAACGCAAAAACGGTCCCGCCCGAGGACGTGACCATTAATGGTTTCGGCATTGAACTGAACGACAAACATAAAGGGCGCATTGACAACTATGTAGAGCTTTATGAAAAACGCATCGTCGCCCATCTGGAAGAGGAATACAGCAGGCAGACGGGCCTCGGCGGAAAATTGGCCGACCGCATCGCCTCTTTCGGCGGAAGCTGGAAGTTTATCACTTATTTCACTTGTTTTCTGGCACTGTGGATTATTTGGAACTTGCTCAGCTTTACCCGGCATTTTGATACGCCGCCGTTTATTCTGCTGAATCTATGCCTGTCCTTTCTGTCCGCGTTCCAGGCGCCGGTCATCATGATGAGCCAGAACCGGCAGGCTGCACGGGACAAACATGAGGCGATCATTGACTTTGCGATCAACTACAAGGCGGAGCAGGAGATCGACGATATGCAGGGTCATCTGCACCGGATTGAAACGGAGCTTCAGGAGCTGAAATCCTTTCTCATGACTCAGCAGAAGAACAGTTCAGCGTCCGAATGAGCTAAATGGCTTCGACGTACTAACTGGGCGGTGGCTCTTATTCCGGGTACTTCCGAATAACAATCACAGCATTATGCCCGCCGAATCCGAAAGAATTAGACATGCCGATTTGCAGATTCCGAACTCTGGCTTCATTGGGTACATAGTCCAAATCACAGTTCGGATCGGGCCGTTCCAAATTTATAGTAGGCGGAATGACGTTGTTCTCCAAACTCTTGACCAGGGCAATCGCTTCGGCTCCGCCGGACGCGCCGAGCATATGTCCCGTCATCGACTTGTTGGCCGTAACCGGAATGCGGTAAGCGTCAGCTCCAAACAGGGTCTTGATCGCTTTCGTTTCGGAGAGGTCTCCCATCTCCGTGCTGGTCGCGTGCGCGCTAATCACATCGATGTCCGCCGGTGTCAGCCCGGCCGCTTTCAGCGCCAGCTTCATCGCCTGATAAGCCCCTCTTCCTTCCGGATGAGTCGCCACCATATGATAGGCGTCGGAGCTGGCTCCATAGCCGATCACCTCCGCGTAGATCCGCGCATCCCGGCGACGCGCATGGGTGAGCGACTCCAGGACGAGAATGCCCGCCCCCTCGCCGATCACAAATCCGTCTCTCTCAGCGTCAAACGGACGGCTGGCCCGCCGGATGTCGTCATTACGGACGGATAGAGCATGTGCGTTGCCGAAGCTGGCGAGCGAGATTCCATTGATTGCCGCTTCTGCTCCCCCGGCCAGGATAACGTCGGCCTCGCCGAACCGGATAGCCCGAAAGGCTTCGCCAATGGCCGTATTACCGATGGAGCAAGCCGTAACGGGTGATAATGTAGGACCCATGGCGCCATAACGAATACTGATTGAGGCTGCGGCCATATTGGAAATCATCATCGGCACCAAGGTCGGGCTCACCCGATCCGGTCCCCGCTCCAGCAGCACTTGATGTTGATCCAGCAGCGACCCAATGCCGCCGATTCCCGAGCCTACGTATACGCCAAACCGTTCCCGGTCCATACCTTCTACCTTCAATCCCGAATCAGTTAGAGCCTGATCGGCGGCCGCGACCGCGAATTGGGTGAAGCGGTCCATACGCCGCGCCTCTTTGCGCCCGAACAAGGCTTCCGCGTCAAAATTCCGCACAACCCCGCCAAATTTAGTCTTATAGGCAGACGTATCAAAGGCATCAATTTCGGATATCCCGGATTGTCCGTTCCTCAGGTTATTCCAAAAATCCTCCACCTCGTTGCCGAGAGGCGAAACGACCCCCATCCCGCTGATGACGACTCTCTCCATCATGAATCCCCCTCATGAATCCTTCATTTTAAAATTCATCGTTATCATGTCACGGAAATTATCCTATTACAAGTTGTTGTTTAAACTAGTATAATGAGTGCCAGGATAACAAATATTGGAGGGATGATTCATGAATGCCGATGCCCGACTGGAAGCACTGTCCGTCTTCCTGAAATCGCAGCGCGCCAAAATTTCGCCCCTGTCGGCAGGCTTGCCCGGCGGCACCCGCAGAAGAACGCCGGGGCTTAGACGCGAAGAAGTCGCTCAGCTGGCGGGCGTCAGCACAACCTGGTACACTTGGCTGGAACAGGGCCGCGATATCAAGGTATCCGTATCCGTCCTCGACAATATCTCCAAGGCGCTCCGGCTTACCGCCGATGAGCGAAACTACTTGTACTCGCTCGCGCTGGATACGCATACCGGACCCGGGTTTCTTCCCGAGACTCATTCGAAAATCCGGCCTTCGCTGCTTAAAATCATTCAGGAGCTTCAATACGCTCCGACAATTGTAACGGACCGCCGGTGCCAGATCGTCGGCTGGAATGAAGCCGCAAGACATGTTTTTCTCGATTTCGAGCAGGTTCCCGCCGCGCAGCGCAATTTGATCCGTCTGCTGTTTTCCCGCAAAGAGCTGCAAAGGCTTGCCGTGAACTGGGAGGATTTTGTCGGAGGCTTTCTCGCCATCTTTAGAACCTATTATGGACAATACGTAGATGATGAATGGTACACTGAATTTTTGCGCGACATGAACGGAAACTACGAGGATTTCGACCGTCTCTGGCAGCGGAGCACAGTGAACAACGCCCCGGACGTGTTAATCGAGTTTCGGCATGCCAAAGCCGGCAAAATGCTGTTCGAGCTGACCTCGATGCACGTTCACGGCAGCGCCGATTTGCGGTGTATTATCTATACTCCGGCGGTAGAAGAAACCGAAAGAAAACTCATGAAGATGATGAAGAAGCTTTGAATCTATATTTTGAAGGGAATGAAGTCAATATGGATTACAAGATCATCTCAGCGTTAAATGAACGTCAATTCGCTGATCTCTGCGAGCTGTACCGTCAGGAATGGTGGACCAACACCCGAAATCCGGAAGATATAGCGGCAATGCTGGAGCATACGGATATCATCATTGGCATATGTGAGGACCAAACCGATAGACTTATAGGCTTCATCCGTGTTCTTACCGATTTTGTCTATAAAGCTTTAATATTTGACGTAATTATTCATGAAGCGTATCAAGGAAAAGGCTTGGGGCGAATATTGCTGGATCAAGTGACGGCCCACCCCAAACTTCAGTCCGTACGGCACATTGAGTTGTATTGCAAGCCGGATAAAGTTGCTTTTTATGAAAAATGGGGGTTTACCGATCAGCTCGGTGGCATCCATTTCATGAGGAAGACTGCCCAGTAGACGAGGTTTCAGATTCGGTAATATAACGCCAGTAGGGGAAGGGGAGGTATTTATGCCTTATAAGAAAGCCACATTTTGGTTTTCAGTAATAAGCATTTTAATAGGCTTGAATAACTATTTGGGAAATGATGATAAAAATATTCTCCTTATCGGATTGAACCCGCTTCTGAATTCTATTGTATATACTGAGCCATTCCGACACTGGATCTTCGATTTTGAGAGTGCAAAGTTAGCTGCCGACAGTGCGACTATTAGAGTTCAGCTTCCTGCCTATATCATCCATTTTGCTTCTTTCTTCCTGACTGGACTAATCATAGATGTTCTTATCCGAATTTATCGAAAGTTCAGCGTCAGGCAAATGGGCTAAAAAGGCTTTCTTCCTGACCCGCTTCATCGCAGGATTCCCTGAATAAGGGACTGTCCCCCTATCTCCCCCTGATTCCCGCCTCAAAAATAATAAAGGGCGCCGCCGCCGCCATTTCCATGGCTTTGGGGACACCCTCATCCACCTTTTATCCCAGCGGCGTGCGGGCCAGTAGTCTTTGAATCGACCGGTCCGCTTCGCGCAGCACCGTCTCTTTATCGACCGTCTTCAGTATGCCTCTGTCCATCAAAATTTTGCCGTTAATGATCGTGGTTTCCACATCCGCGCGCGTAGCGGAGTACACAATCCGGGAGATCGGGTCCACATCAAAGGAAGGGAACGTATGGAAGTTATACAGGTTCAGGATCGCCAGGTCCGCTTTTTTGCCAACCTCGATGCTGCCGATTTCATTTTCCATCCCGACCGCCTTGGCCCCTCCGATCGTCGCCATCCGGAACACAGATTTAGCGTCCATCGCCGTCGGTCCGTGCAGCGGCTTCTGGATCAGCGCGGCCAGCCGCATTTCATTGAACATATCGAGGTTGTTGTTGCACGGGGCGCCGTCCGCGCCAAGGCTTACCGAGACATGCTCGTGAATCAGCCCCGGCGTGTCGGCGATGCCGGACGACAGCTTCAGATTGGAGCCTGGACAATGGCTGACATGCACGCCCCGTTCCCGCAAAATGCGCCGCTCTTCCTCATCCAGCCAAATACAGTGGGCGAGAATGAGCCGCTCGTTCGCCAGTCCAATATGATCCAGATAGACGATGTTGCGCATGCCGGTCATCGCCTGCACGATCTCGATCTCCCCCTGATTCTCGGAAGCATGGGTGTGCACCTTAACCCCATAACGGGCGGAAAGGTCACGCACTTCCGTCAGCAGCGGCTCGGTACAGGAAATCACGAACCTCGGGGAAAAAGCGTACCGGATTCGCCCGCCGTCATATCCGTTCCATTTTTCCAGCAGATCCACGCTCTCCTGAAGCGAAGCCGCCGTTTCCTCCTGAAGCGCCTCGGGCACATCCCCGCCCTTCTGGTCCATCATGACCTTGCCTGAGAGGGCGCGGATACCGCTCTTCGCAATGGCCTGGAACGCGTAATCCGTGTGATGCACCGTCTCCATATCGACAATCGTCGTCGTCCCGCTGGAGATCAGTTCCCCGATACCGAGCATCGCGGAGTAGTACAGCGACTCCCCGTCATGAGCCGCTTCGAGCGGCCATATACGCTTGCGAAGCCAATCCATCAGCTCCAGATCGTCCGCCTTGCCCCGAAAGAGCGTCTGGCATAAATGGATATGTGTCTGCACAAAGCCCGGAATGACGGTCCGTCCCGTGGCGTCGATCACCGTTTCTTCCGGAAGCGGCACAAGGCCGCTGCCGATTTCCACAATCAGGTCGTCCTTGATCCGGATGTCGCCGCGCAGGATTTCCTCCCGTTTGTTCATCGTGATGAGTTCCGCATTTTTTATCAGTATACCGCCCATCATTCTCTCCCCCTAAATTAAATAAAAATAAAAGCAAAAAGGCCACAAAAACATGCCGGGGCATATTTTCGTAGCCAGAAATTTACGGTTTCCGGTAGAGACCCTTAATCCGATCATTAAGGATATACGAAAAGATCAAATTTTATGAATTTATCTTCATCTTAATTCAGAGACAGATTATTTGTCAATAGAAGTGAACTAAGTTTACATATCAAACATTAACCGACACAGAGATGCTATAAAATTGACTATTCATCCCGGCGCATTAGGTTTAAAATAACAATGATGTCCTTGAAAAGGAGTGTATACCATTGACAAAAATAGCATGGATCGGAACAGGGCACATGGGACTTCCTATGGCCCGCAATTTGATAAAGGCGGGCAACGGCCTGCATGTCTATAATCGGACTGCGGAAAGAGCGCAGCCGCTCGGCAAGGATGGGGCGGTCATCCGCCGGACGCCGGCCGAGGCCGCCGAGGGAGCAGATTTCATCTTTCTGATGCTGACCAAGGGAGGTGCGGTGAAGGATGTGCTTGCCGGGGAAGAAGGGATTCTGGCGCACCTCAAGCCTAATGCTTACATAGTGAACATGAGCACGATCGGCCCGGAGGAAGCCAAGGAATTCGCCCGGCTTACCGGCGAAGCCGGAGGCATTTATGTGGATGCTCCCGTTTCGGGTTCGGTCGGCCCCGCGGAGCAAGCGCAGCTGGTCATCCTGGCCGGCGGAGACCGCGATGCGGTTGAAGCTTGCCGGCCTTATTTGGACAAGCTGGGAAAGGCGACTCTTCATTTCGGGGATGTTGGAGCGGGCAGCTCCGCCAAATTGGCGATCAACCTGCTGCTCGGCGTAGTCGCCCAGGGAGTAGGCGAGGCGCTGCTGTTCGCGGAGAAGTCCGGACTTGACCGTGAACAGGTGCTCCGAATGATCAGCGAATCGGCCGTATCCACGAAGCTGTTCGAAGGCAAGAAAGAGATGTATGTAAAAGACGCATACCCTGCGGCCTTCTTGATCAGCCTCGTCGCCAAAGATTTGGGGCTGCTCGCGGATGAAGCGCGCCGTGCGGGCATCCGGCTTCCGCTGGCCGAAGCCGCCGGAGAAACGTATGCGGCCGCTGACCGAAGCGGCAAGGGAGAACTGGATATGGCGGCCGTGTGGCTGCAATTGAAGGAATCCGGACGCGGCTGATTCCGGTCAAACCGCATGAAACACTTAAAACCCCGTTTACCTTCATTACGGTAACGGGGTTTTAAGTCTCCTCTTGGCTATGCAAATTAATTCATATCCTCCTACAACAATCCATACCCTTGACATGGTATACATTTTCCGATGATTCCATGTTGCCCGATTTCCATTCGGTATTTAGCCGCTTTGGACAATCGTCAGATTGTTTTCAAATTTTCCTTACTTTTTTCATACCCCGATTCTCTTCTCGGAGTATTACACCGAAAGCTCCATGTCTTGCATATGGGTGTTCTTCGGTTCCCGCGTACACGATTCTCGCGAAAAACGTTGTCACATCCGTTTTCCTTGTGTGCGATTATCGTACATTGTACGCTTCGCTAACCTTTTCCAATGGAATCCCGCCCCTTTCTCACAAGACTTTCGTCTTGCTTTGAAACAGCTTCTTCCTTCTTCAATGGTTCGCTTGGATTTCCGATAACATACCTTCTTAAGTGTGCTAAATCGGCTTAAAATTTCCGCCTTTCAGCTTCGCTTAAATTCGGTATGCACCGTTTGCCTAGCCCATCGGAGTTCTCTCCCTTCCTTAGTAATAAGGAATTTGGGATCATCACCTTCCGCTTCTGTAAGAAAAATGCTTCGCCGCTGAATTATTAAAACATTCGCTTGAGAGCGTTATCCATCCGGCTCTTTTTTTCTTCCAGTTCTTCTGGTGATGTCTATATTATAGCCTACTTATTTTAAATTTTAAAACTTCATATTGCGGACTATAGCGTCTTATTTCCCGGTATTGGAGCAAAAATAGAGATTAACCGGATAATGCTTACGCTTTCAAAAGATAGATGGGTTTTTCGCCCATTTTCTATGTAAATGCTTTCATTGGAAAAAACAGCTTTATTTCTGTACCGCCACCGGCCAAAAAACGGGCTAATCAGCCCGGTCCAGAATCTTCTCCAGCACCGGAAAATGGGCCGTCTTGCCAGGCAAACGGAATTGTCCTCTGATTTCGTAACCGAGACGGCGGTACAGCTCAAGCGCCTTGGCATTTTGGGCGTATGTATCCATTCGGATGCTCTTATATCCGTGATCGGCGGCAAAATTCTCGGCAAACGAAATCAATCTGCGCGCAATTCCCTTGCCTTGAATCTGTGGATGAACGGCAAGACGATGCATAACCAAATGAGGGCCTTCCTTCTCCACCCATTCGATTTCTGCGTACGGCTCCGCCTGATTTTCGTCCATCACCAAAATGCCGGCAGCGGCCCCGTTTTCTTCGCAGACATACAGCGTACCCCGTTCAATGTCTTCTTTAATGATTTCCGCGTTCGGATAAGTCTCGTCCCACTGGTCGCTGCCGCCCTCCCGCATCACGCGCACGCATTCGGCAATTAAGGCCATAATCTGCTCCAGTTCTTCCATTCTTCCCTGTCTGATATCGCGCTTCATAATCCTGCGCACCCGCCTTTCTGTCTGTATCCGAGTCGACAAGACTCTGCCTTTGACAGTCTACCACAGATGACGGGAAGAACTGAAATCATAATATTTTCATAGTAATAGTAAGACAGAAATCCTCGCAGCACGTACGCATTCTAGCATCGAGGGGTATGGCATTGCGGCGGCGAAGGAAGACTCTTTCACCGCCGCATGGCTTCAGCTGAACTCCAGCTTATGTCCGTCCTCGAAGCCCTTGGCGAATCCGGTGTCAAAACCGACGTCATAAGCTTCGTTGTAGCCCTGCTGATAGGCGTCCGGCGGCGGCGTTTCCGGAGCGACGCCCGGTTCCGCGGGCAGCGGTACTACCACCTGTTCAGCCTTAGCCGAAGGCTCGGCGGGAGTGTGCTCCGGTGCCGGTAGAACGGCGGGCCGGCTTAGCCGTTTCTTTCTGCGCAGCTTGACGCCTCTTTTCTGAAGCCGGGAACGAAGAGGCCGGCCGGCCCGTTTTTTGCGAACCTTTAACGAGGTTCCCTTGCGGATTTTGCGGACCTTTGTCTTCCGCGACAGCAGTACCTTGCGTCTGCGGGCCGTTCTTGCCGTACGCGACGGCTTGCGGCTTGCTTTCTTCATCTCCTGTCACTCCTTCGGTACTTCGTGAGCGCCGCGTTTTCCCAAAACACAAGCCGAAGCCAGCCATGGCTTTGAGGGAATCCCTTCCTTGTGCCGATGCAGCGAAATTCCGGACATCATCCGGCACATGGCGCTCTGGTATTCGCTAAGCACTCTGACATTCTCGCACAGCTTGCGGGCTGCATGCTCCGAATGGCCGGTCACTTCGGCAATGTTCTCCAGAATCGCGGCCAGCGCGGCTTGGCTGCGGGCGATGGAGCGGATCATTTCGAGCTTGACGGCGCGTTCCGAGAGCTGCAGCCCGCTCATTTCTCGTCTTCCCCGAAACTGAAACCGCCCTCCGTCAGAGCGCCCAAACCGCCTCCGACTTCCTCCTCTTCCCCGGTATACAGAACGGCTTTTAAATTGCTGCACAAACCGTTTTCCAGCTTGGTCAGTCCCTCCACCAGCTCCACAATCGCGTCATGAATGGAGAGCGATTCCTTTAACTGGTCTTCGTGCGTTTCGAATGCACGGGGATGAATATGATGATTCGTCCACTGTTTTACCTTTTCCGCCTCCACCGCCTTGGCTTCCAGAATCATCGAGATGTTCCACTGGATGGCGGCGGTGGACTCCAGCATTTTCAGATAGGCCTCTTCTCTGCTCATCTTCCGCCTCCCTCTACTCTTCTTCCTGGCCGATCAGTTCCTTGATAACTTTGCCCACCTGCTCGGCTATCGCCTCCTGAAGATCTGCGAATGCATTCAGGTAGGAGATAATATTCTTGTTCACCTGGCCCGCGCTTTCAATGATGCCGGAAGTTCCTCCGAAGTCGGGCTCCGCATCCGGCAGATCATGGACGATTTGCGCCATGCGGACAGCTACGTGGCGCTCGGCGTCCAGAATGCGCGCCATCTGTTCATGCGAATGGGCCATGTGCTGCAGAATATTGGTTATCTGATTTTGCATGGTCATGTCTCCTTTGCTTAGGCGCCCTGCTACAACATATGCGGCGGGGGCCCGGAGGGTTACGGGAGAAGCGGCGGATAATGGAAACGGGTCCTGAGGCTGCGCGGGCCATAAGAAAAAGCGTGTACCCCGGAAACCGGCGGCACACGCTTATTAACACTTCAGCCCCGCTCCAGATATTTGACCTGTGACGGAGTTAATCTAACCTCAAGACTCTCAAGTGTCTCCTCAATCTGCGAGAACGAGCTGGTGCCGACAACCGGTATCACCGTGAAGGGCTGGCTGATCAAATAGCTCAGTACGATCGACGAGACGGAAACTTTCAATTGACCGGCCAGCTCCGCCACGCGATTCATACGTCCAAGATTAATCTCATTGTAGAAAATTTTTCTTACCGTGTCTTTGAGCGTATCCGGGCCGCCGGCATTCAGCTTCTGAAAAAATCCCTTAGCCTGCGGAGTAAAGGCAAACAGGCTGAGTCCGGTTTGTTTATGAAGCTCATATGCTTCCTTATCGAGTTCGGCGGTTGTCGTATCCTCAATGGAGCCCTCATTTATATCCGCAAGGCTCCACTGGATCTGACTGGCCGAAAAAGCCTGCACTCCGTGGGCCGCTGCGGCCTCCGCCGCTTCCCTGATCCGGTAAGGCCGCCAATTGGAGCAGCCGAAATATCGGATTTTGCCTTCCTCGACGAGACGGCCCAGCGGGCCGAGAACATCCATAACCGGGATACTCTCGTCATCACGGTGCAGCCAGTACATATCAATGGTATCCACGCCAAGGCTGCGCAGGCTCTCCTCCGCATCCGAACGAATTTCAGTCTCGGACAGCCGCGATACATGCATCGTCTCCAATCTCGGATGCCCGCCCTTCGTGGAGATAAGCACTTGATTCCGCAAGCCGCTCTTCTTCAACCATCTTCCTACCGTATGTTCGCTTTTTCCGTGACCGCCTGGCAGCCAGTCCGCATATACTCTGGCCGTGTCTATCCAAGTGCCGCCGGCTTCCACAAAACGGTCGATAATCCGGAAGGACTCTTCTTCGGAAACGGCGCTGCCAAATTCAGCTGTACCCAGAGCCAGAGGCTTAAATGTCAAATCCGTACCCGGCATTTCTGTCAGCTTCATAGTTATAACCGCCTATTCTTTAGATTGGTATTAATGAATTCTCTTGATTATAGTTTATATGCCTCGACTGCAATAGGAATTTTTTACATTCTATTTATCTTTGCGGCTGACTCGTAATGTGAATAGTCATCCGGCGCCTGGAAGCCTGCGTCTCGGGCCATAGAAAAACCGCCGGCAGTTGTGCCGGCGGCCGCAAATCCCATTATTATTGGGACAAAATACGCTTCTGCCCTTCCAGGGCGCGGATCGGAGCGATGTTTTGCGTGAATTCCAGTGTTCCCAAATAGCGTCCCTCTTCGTCGCGGACAGCAAAGTAGCGGATATAAATAAATTTGTCTTTGATTTGAATCCAGAAATCCTCGGCGTCTTTGCGGCCGGACTTGAAATCCTCCAGCAGCTTCTCCACGACATGCACGCTTTGCGGCGGATGGCAGTTCTGTACGGTGCGGCCGATCACGGCCTTGGTGCGGGCGAAGATGCGTTCTTTGCCGTGGGAGAAATAACGGACCACGTCGTTCTCATCGATAAACGTCAAATCCACCGGCAGATGATTCATGATCAGTTCGAGCTGCTGCACCGACAGAATCCCGGTCTCAAAGCGTATGAAGCCCTGCGGGGTTCCGGTACTTTCCGTTTCCTGCACCTCGGCGTCCCCGGGCCCAGGATTGCGCTCTGGCACCCAATCTTTCTCCGGCGCAGCCAGGCAGAAGCCGATCGTGCCGCTCTCCCGGGCAATCTTTACCCACTCGTCCTCGGTAAGCTTGTCCAAGGCCATCGGCAGCAAAATATTCTCTTCCTTAAAGACCATCTCATTCACTTCTTTGATGATAAGCTCAAGCGCCGACACTACTTCCTCTTGATTTCCGGTATAGCCGGACAGCAGGACTTTGGCCTCTTTGATCATGCCGCGGATGCCGTCGTCCACGCCCCACATGACCTGGGTCGGGCCGTAAATACCGTACTTCTCCAGGTAAGGGAACAGCAAATTCTCCTTGCGGCTGAAGTGTTTGTCGATGTCCAACAGGAGGCTCAGGTCCTCCAGCAGCTTGAAGATCATCCCTTCATCATCGCTCTTGCGGAATTTATCTTTATGCAGCTCAAGCCGAAAATTGACCAGCTTCTCTATCTCACGGTTCTCCAGCTTGAACGTATGCACCGGATGACCGGCCTGCTCCTCCGGCTTGGAAGGCCGGTGAATCTCCTCAATCGAGCCTTTGAAGATGGCCGTATGCACGGAGCACAGACGCTGGACTTCCGATACCGGAATCCCTTCCTCCATCATCAGCGAATGCTCCATCGCGGAAATTTCCGCCACCGTCACATCTCCGACAGCTTCCTCAAAACGGGCCTTCACTTCCTCGACGCTTTTGCCGGCGTGCAGTTCCTTGATGATTTCTTTCAGCATGTTCTGCCGATGGGTCTGCTCCGGCACCTGGACTTCCCGATTGTTTATTAATTCACTCATCTTGATCCGCTCCTCTATTCCTGAATGATGAATCCGTGACGCTGAAACGTCAGCTTGACGGTGTCTATATCTATTTTTTTAAGCTTGATTCCTTTGGCCAATGTCATGAAACGTCCGGCCGTTTGCAGCATGCCCGGCTTGGCGATATCCTGGAAGCCCAGTTCGATCATAATGTCCATCACTTCGGGATCACGGCTGACCAGATCGAATATCGATTCGTTTATACTCAACGGTTTATGCACACGGCTTCTCCCCTTACCGGCTTCTTGGTGAATAGGTTCGATATAATTGAGAACTCTTCTCAACAACAGATTAGCATGGGCAAAATAGAGGGATAGTGATTTCAATCACAAAGTATGTAAAACTCCTGCCGGACTGGTAAAGCGAACAGCTTGTATATTCATATATTTTAAAAAAACGCCGCCGTTACGGCAGCGCATCTTTCAGCTTCTCCCCCGCTTCGCGCAGGGAATCAAACGTTCCCGCGTCGCTCCACCACTCTTTGAGCACATCGTAGCTCAGCTTGCGGTCCGCCGCGTACAGATTGTTGACATCGGTAATCTCAAGCTCCCCCCGCCGGGAAGGGGAAATCCGCCGGATAATATCAAACACGGCCTTGTCGTACATATAAATACCCGTTACGCAGTAGCTCGTCTTCGGCTGTTTCGGTTTTTCTTCAATATGGGCAATCCAGGCTGAGTCTGTGCTGTCGAAGACGGGAACACCATACCGCCGCGCATCCTCCACCGGTTTGAGCAGCACCTTGGCGGTTCCCTCCGGCTGCCGGAGATAGCTGTCCACATAAGGAGTAAGATCCTCCGTGAATAAATTGTCTCCAAGCAGCACGACAAACCGCTCTCCAGCGGAAACAAAATCTTTTGCAAGCTCCAGCGCCTCGGCGATTCCGCCAGCGGCTTCTTGAACTTTATACGTCAGAGACACGCCAAACTCGGCACCGCTTCCCAGGAAATCCGTATACATTCCGGCAGACTGTCTGCTGATTACAAGAAGAATGTCGGTGATGCCCGCCTTTCGCAGCCGGTCAACGCCGTAACAGATCATTGGATACTTGCCGACCGGAAGCAAATGCTTGTTCATCATCCGGGTCAGCGGATAGAGTCTCGTTCCCTTTCCGCCCGCCAGTATGACTCCTTTCAAAGCCCATTCCTCCTCACATGTAACCTAAATAAATTGCCTGGGATCGACTCCCCATTTTTCAATATACAATCCGCGATTTCGCTCGATCAGTTCATTCCATCCGGAACGATAGACCTCCTTGAAGCTCGCGCTTCCCTCATGATGCACCAGACAGTCGCCGGCGATCAGCAGCCGGTAGCCCTGAAGACGGGTTCGCATGCAATAATCGTCGTCCTCGTAATGCCCCGGAGAAAATCTTTCATCAAACAGACCTACCCTTGTGAGCACTTCTCTTTTGAATAAAAAACATAAACCGACCAGCCGGGTCGTCTCGCTCCATTTGGAGGGATCGGAAATATTCGCCGTTTCCGCCGCCGCGTGGAACCCGGTAATATCCGTATAACAGGTGTCAATCTGCTGCCGGCCGCTTGCATAATTCGTCACGGGACCGACAATACCGATATCCGGAGCACTGTACAAAGCGGCTTTCAGATTGGCCAGCCATCCCTTCGAGACAATGACATCATTGTTGAGGAGCAGCAGTTCATCTCCGGATGCCAACTGAAGACCGTGATTGCAGGCAACCGGGAAGCCGGCGTTGGCGGGCAGGGAAATGAATGTAATCTTCTCTCTGCGGCAGTATTCCGCCGTCCCGTCACTTGAAGCATTATCCACAACGATCAGTTCATAAGGCTTCGGCGTGTGCTGGTGAATTGCCTCCACACAGCTCCGCAAGAGGCCCAGCCCGTTAAAGGTCGGAATAATAATGCTGGTCCGTGTCATATTCCGTTCCTCCATGCCGCAAGCAGTCGGCGGCTGTCCGCCCCGTTCTCTTGCCAGGGCAGCCCTGACGCGCCTCGGGCGAGCAATTCAGCAAGCGCCTCGGCATGATCGCCGATAATCAATTGTTCCACGCCGTTTCCCGCCCCCGTATTCCCATTGCGAATCCTGTTCCGTTTGATTACATTAACCGTACCCGCGTTCTGTACGTGCAGTTTCTCCAATATGGCGGCGGCCTGAGCCTTGGGCGGCACCGACAGCGCCTGGGGCCCGACAACATCCACGATCCTTCGGGACAGGGCATGAGGCACGGCGGTCATGGAACCTGCTCCCAAGTCTTCCCGGCCAAGCGCCATGTTCAGAAACATTTTGCAGCGGGTAACGTCGTCGCATTCCCCGAACACCGGAAGCAGCGGATTCAGATCATTAAGCGCCACATCCGCTCCCCGGTCCACGGCGGCGGCGAATGGAAACAGCGCCGGAGCGGGGATGGCCATGTCGCCATCGAGAAACAGCAGGATGTCGCCTCGACTGATCTTCGCGCCAATCGCCCGCCCTACATCGTGCCCGGCCGCATCCGGACAGTGAACGACAATTGCCTTGTCGGACTGCCGCGCCCGCCGGAAGCTGTTATCTACGCAGCCGTTCAGAACGACGATGATCTCCTCCGGCTTCAGCCGTTCCGCTTCTTTCAGCACGGATCGCAGGGTTGTTTCCTCATTGCATGCGGTAATAATGACCGACAGCTTCCCGCGCAGCGCCGGCGGACGCCATACCGCCTTCCCGGAGCTCCGTCCAGCGGTTCTTAATCCCGATCCTGCGGCGGTTCTGCCGATTGTCCGCCCCGATCCGGCCGCTCTGACGCTCTTCGGGCCTTTTCGCATTCGAAGCTTTTGCCGCTTCGCAGTTCCGTGTAAGACGCGCATCCGGCGGGAAGCGGAGGCTCTGGACCTGCCGGCAGACTTCGGATGAATTCCAATTCTCATGAGTCTATCACCTCACCATTTCCCGCCGCCGTGTCCCGTCGCTGAATCCGGCTCTCTCGCCTCCGCTCTCCAGCACAAGAGAAATCGCTCTGAGATGATCCGCGACAATAATCTGCTGCAAGGGGTCCGTTCCGTCCGCCTTTGGGCGGATGACGTTCATTCGGCCGACAGGCACCTTATGTGCCGCTTCTATCTTGAGGCCTTCCAGAATAGCCTTGGCTTGCGCCACCGGCGGAGAAGATAATATCCCGCTGCCAAGCGTGTCCAGCGCCCTGCGGCTCAGCGCGTGCGGAACCGCAGTCATCGAGCAGCCCTTTAGATCCGGACGGCGCAGCAGAATATTGAGCGCATGCTTGGAGAGCACAACCGGATGGGGACGGGAACGGTGAACCGGTCCGGAATAATCGTTCAAGGCGATGTCTGCGCCTCCTTTTACAGCCGCCATGAACGGGCGAAGCTGTGAAGCAGGAATAACAAGATCGCCGTCAGTAAACAAAAGAATGTCACCCTTCGCCGACTCCGCCCCGACGCTGCGGCCAACATCGTGTCCCAGCGGCTCCACGTAGGAAATCACACGCCCTCCGCAGGACGCGGCAATCTCTGCAGTGCCGTCCGAGGAGCCGTTGACTACAACGATGACTTCACAGCGCGAATGAACCTTTCTTGCTTCCGCGATGGCCGCCGCAATCGTGCCTGCTTCATTCATTGCCGGAATGATGACGGACACAAGCGGCTCCGGATGGTTGCCGGTGTACAAAGCTTTATGAGACCGGGACACGCGGCGTACAGAACTGCGCCGGGAGGGGCGGGAGCGCTTTACTCTTCGCTTCATGCTCATTCATCCTCCTTGCAGAGCATTCCCCCGGGGCGGGGTTCATCACAGTGTATGTAACGAATTGCCGTCGGCAACGGCCAACGTCTAGGTTTGTCAATATACCGGGCAATTTGGGATGAACTAAGCAGAAATATGAGGAAGAGGACAAGCATTAAATTTATTAAGAAAAAGCGCAGCCTCGGGCTGCGCTTTTCGTTCTTGCAATAATGGGAACGAGCTATAAATAATCCTGCCCTTCAAACGACGATGCCATGCCCTTAATCGAATAACCGGTCCTCGGGAGCGGGCTTCACCGCAGGGGCGCCGATGGCGATCCAGGAAAGGACGCCGTAAAAATGCTGAGTATCGCGCAGACGAACAACTTGAAGTATGGCATCTGCGCTTCCCCTGCTTTTTAATGAAGCATAGAAGAAGGGCTGGTTTGTCATGGCAACCATCACATAGCCCGTGTGGCCGAACGGCTCATCGAAGGTCACCGTCACATCCACGCTGTCCGAGCCTGCGGCGAACAAGAACGCCGACATTCCGAACTGCTGAAGCGTCGACCGGTTTCCCGCGCTACGCACCGGATTGAAGGTCAGATGCTCGGGGCTCACCGCTTCCCGCATCAGATGCTCCCCTCCGACGGAGGATGGGGCAAGATGCTGGCTCTGCACGCTCTCTTCCTCCAAATGGCGGGACTGAATGGAGAGGGGAGCGATCTTCGAGCCGTCCACCGCTTCATCCTGAAGCTCCGCTCCGCCTACCGCGCCTTCCGTCAGCAGGTCGCTGCCGATGCTCTTCGGCGCAAGCTTGCTTCCGCCAATCGAGCCGTCGGGCAGCAGTTCAGGAGAGCGCACCTCCTCGGCCAGATGCTCCAGCGTAATCTCTCCCGCCGCAATATGACGGCCTTCCACCGAGCCTTCCGCCAGATGCTCCGATTGAACGGCCGATTCAGCCAACTGTCCGCCGCCGACGGAAGAAGGAGCAAGGTGATAGCTCTGCACGCTCGCCTCTTCCAGATGGCGGGACTGAATGGAGAAGGGGGCGATCTTCGAGCCGTCCACCGCTTCATCCTGAAGCTCCGCTCCCCCTACCGCCCCTTCCATCAGCAGGTCGCTGCCGATGCTCATCGGCGCAAGCTTGCTTCCGCCAATCGAGCCGTCGGGCAGCAGTTCCGGGGAACGTACTTCCTCAGACAGATGCTCCAGCGTAATCTCGCCCGCCGCGATATGGCGGCCTTTCACCAAGCCATCCGCCAGATGCTCCGATTGAACGGCCGATTCAGCCAACTGTCCGCCGCCGACGGAAGAAGGAGCAAGGTGATAGCTCTGCACGCTCGCCTCTTCCAGATGGCGGGACTGAATGGAGAAGGGGGCGATCTTCGAGCCGTCCACCGCTTCATCCTGAAGCTCCGCTCCCCCTACCGCCCCTTCCATCAGCAGGTCGCTGCCGATGCTCATCGGCGCAAGCTTGCTTCCGCCAATCGAGCCGTCGGGCAGCAGTTCCGGGGAACGTACTTCCTCAGACAGATGCTCCAGCGTAATCTCGCCCGCCGCGATATGGCGGCCTTTCACCAAGCCATCCGCCAGGTGCTCCGATTGAACGGCCAATGCGGCCAAGTGCTCGCCATAGATGGAAGAGGAAGCGAGATGATAGCTCTGCACGCTCTCTTCTTCCAGATGGCGGGACTGGATAGAGAAGGACGCGATCTTCGAGCCGTCCACCGCTTCATCCTGGAGTTCCTCTCCGCCTACTGCTCCTTCCGCCAGTTGGCCGCTGCCGATGGTCTTCGGCGCAAGCTTGCTTCCGCCAATCGAACCGTCGGGCAGCAGTTCCGGGGAGCGAACTTCTTCGGACAGATGCTCCAGCGTAATCTCGCCCGCCGCAATATGGCGGCCTTCCACCGAGCCTTCCGCCAGATGCTCCGATTGAACAGCCGATGCGGCCAGCTTGGCGGAATGGACGCTGCCGTCCGCGAGCTTGGCGGCCGTTACCGCGAAATCGCCGAGTTTGTCGCTCGTTACGCTCTCGGGCGACAGCTTGAGCGAAGTAACCGCATGATCCGCAAGATGTTGGGACTGAACCGCTTCTGCGGCAAGATGATAGCTCTGCACGCTCTCTTCTTCCAGATGCCGGGACTGGATGGAAAAGGGCGCGATCTTCGAGCCGTCCACCGCTTCATCCTGAAGCTCCGCTCCCCCTACCGCGCCGTCGGCCAGCCGGTCGCTGCCGATGGTCTTCGGTGCAAGCTTGCTTCCGTCAATCGAGCTGTCGGGCAGCAGCTCCTGGGAGCGAACCTCAGCAGACAAATGCAGCAGTTTTACGCCGCCGGGAATGATATGACGGCTCTCAACGGAGCCTTTCGCCAGATGTTCTCCCGTGACGGTTTCCGCCCCCAAATGCTCGGAACCAACAGCTCCTTCACCAAGCTTGCCGGCGGTGACGCTGCCGTCCTGAAGCTGGGCGGACGAGACCGAGTCCGGCAGGAGATGGCTCACGCCGATGGACAGGGAGCAAATATGCTCGCCGCCGACAATACCGGGGGACAAATGCTCCGACTGGAGTGCTCCAGCCGCGATGGCTTCCTTCCCTACCGAGCCTGCTGCCAGATGCTCCGATTGAACAGCCGATTCAGCCAGTTTAGCGGAATGGACGCTGCCGTCTGCGAGCTTGGCGGAAGTTACCGCGTATTCGCCGAGTTTGTCGCTCGTTACGCTCTCGGGCGACAGCTTGAGCGAGGTAACCGCATGATCGGCGAGATGATGGGGCTGAACCGCATCTGCGGCAAGATGATAGCTCTGCACGCTCGCTTCTTCCATGTGGCGGGACTGGATGGAGAAGGACGCGATCTTCGAGCCGTCCACCGCTTCATCCTGAAGCTCCGCTCCGCCTACCGCTCCGTCAGCCAGCCGGTCGCTGCCGATGCTCTTCGGCGTAAGCTTGCTTGCGTCAATCGAGCTGTCGAGCAGCAGCTCCGAGGAGCGCACTTCCGCAGCCAGATGCTCCAGCGTAATTCCGCCCGCCGCGATATGGCGGCTTTCAATAGAGCCTTCCGCCAGATGCTCTCCCGTGACGGATTCCGCCCCCAGATGCTCGGAACCAACAACTCCTTGACTAAGCTTGCCGGTGGTGACGCTGCCGTCCTGAAGCTGGACGGAGGAGACCGAGTCCGGCAGGAGATGGCTTACGCCGATGCTCAGGGAATGGATATGCTCGCCGCCGATAATGCCGGGGGACAAATGCTCTGACTGAAGCGCCCCCGCCCCGATGGCTTCCTTCCCTACCGAGCCTTCCGCCAGATGCTCCGATTGAACGGCCGATGCCTCCAAATGTTCGCTGCCGACGGAAGAGGGAGCAAGATGGTAGCTCTGCACGCTCTCTTCTTCCAGATGGCGGGACTGAATGGAGAAGGACGCGATCTTCGAGCCATCCACCGCTTCATCCTGAAGCTCCGCTCCCCCTACCGCACCGTCGGCCAGCCGGTCGCTGCCGATGCTCTTCGGCGTAAGCTTGCTTGCGACAATCGAGCTGTCGAGCAGCAGCTCCGAGGAACGCACTTCCGCAGCCAGATGCTCCAGCGTAATTCCGCCCGCCGTAATATGGCGGCTTTCCACCGAGCCTTCTGCCAGATGCTCTCCCATCACCGATTCTGCAGCTAAATGCTCGGAGCGGACAACTCCTTCACCAAGCTTGCCGGTGGTGACGCTGCCGTCCTGAAGCTGGACGGAGGAGACCGAGTCCGGCAGGAGATGGCTTACGCCGATGCTCAGGGAATGGATATGCTCGCCGCCGATAATGCCGGGGGACAAATGCTCTGACTGAAGCGCCCCCGCCCCGATGGCTTCCTTCCCTACCGAGCCTTCCGCCAGATGCTCCGATTGAACGGCCGATGCCTCCAAATGTTCGCTGCCGACGGAAGAGGGAGCAAGATGGTAGCTCTGCACGCTCTCTTCTTCCAGATGGCGGGACTGAATGGAGAAGGACGCGATCTTCGAGCCGTCCACCGCTTCATCCTGAAGCTCCGCTCCACCTACCGCACCGTCGGCCAGCCGGTCGCTGCCGATGCTCTTCGGCGCAAGCTTGCTTGCGTCAATCGAGCTGTCGAGCAGCAGCTCCGGGGAGCGCACTTCCGCAGCCAGATGCTCCAGCGTAATTCCGCCCGCCTCAATATGGCGGCTTTCCACCGACCCTTCCGCCAGATGCTCTCCCGTGACGGATTCCGCCCCCAAATGCTCGGAGCGGACAGCTCCTTCACCAAGCTTGCCGGCGGTGACGCTGCCGTCCTGAAGCTGGATGGAGGAGATTGAGTCCGGCAGGAGATGGCTCACGCCGACGGACAAGGAGCGGATATGCTCGCTGCCGATAATACCGGGCGACAAATGCTCCGACTGAAGCACGCCCGCCGCGATGGCTTCCTTCCCTACCGCTCCTGTCGCCAGATGCTCCGATTGAACAGCCGATTCAGCCAGTTTGGCGGAATCGACGCTGCCGTCCGCAAGCTTGGCGGCTGTTACCGAGCAATCGCCGAGTTTATCGCTCGTTACGCTCTCTGGCGACAGCTTGAGCGAGGTAACCGCGTGGTCCGCAAGATGATGGGGCTGAACCGCATCTGCGGCAAGATGCCAGTTCTGCACGCTCGCCTCTTCCAAATGGCGGGAGTGGATGGAGAGAGGGGCGATCTTCGAGCCGTCCACCGCTTCGTCCTGAAGCTCCGCTCCGCCTACCGCCCCTTTCGCCAGCCGATCGCTGCCGATGCTCTTTGGCGCCAGCTTGCTTCCGCCAATCGAGCCGTCGGGAAGCAGCTCTGGAGAACGCACTTCCGCAGCCAGATGCTGAAGTGTAACCTCGCCCGCCGCGATATGGCGGCTTTCCACCGAGCCTTCTGCCAGGTGCTCTCCCATCACTGATTCTGCAGCTAAATGCCCGGAGCGGACAGCTCCTTCACCAAGCTTGACGGCGGTGACGCTGCCGTTCTGAAGCTGGATGGAGGAGACTGAGCCCGGCAGGAGATGGCTCACGCCGACGGACAGGGAGCGGATATGCTCGCCGCCGATAATGCCGGGGGACAAATGCTCCGACTGAAGCGCGCCCGCCGCGATGGCTTCCTTCCCTACCGCTCCTGCCGCCAGATGCTCCGATTGAACGGCCGAGGCGGACAGCTTGGCGGAATGGACGCTGCCGTCCGCGAGCTTGGCGGCCGTTACCGCCAAATCGCCGAGCTTGTCGCTCGTTACGCTCTCGGGCGACAGCTTGAGCGAAGTAACCGCGTGGTCCGCAAGATGATGGGGCTGGACCGCTTCTGCGGCAAGATGGATATCCTTTACCGCTCCTGCCGCCAGCTTCTCCCCCGACACTGAGCCTGGCTGAAGGGCAATGGGGGCTACGCTGTTCTTCCGCAAATGCCGGCTGTCTACCGCTCCCGTGGCCAGATGCTCGGCATCCACCGCGGCGTCCTGCAGAACGCGGGCACTGACGCTGGAATCGGTAAAATGCTTCTCTTCCACTGCGCATAACGCAATATGTTCTCCGCTTACCGCACCGGGGGCAAGAGCAAATCCGCCGACCGCACCGGATGCCAGCTTGCTTGCAACGACGCTGCCGTCCGCGAGCTTGGCGGCGGTAACGCTCTGCGGACGAAGATGTCCTGCACCCACAGCTTCTCCGGCGAGTTCTCCGCCCGTAACGGCTCCTGCCGCCAGATGCCGGGAATGCACCGCGTCGTC
Organism: Paenibacillus rhizophilus; assembly: GCF_003854965.1. Classification (GTDB taxonomy): domain Bacteria; phylum Bacillota; class Bacilli; order Paenibacillales; family Paenibacillaceae; genus Paenibacillus_AQ; species Paenibacillus_AQ rhizophilus. Next base: position 208,728 of record NZ_RQPI01000003.1, on the reverse strand, counting down.
TTTGAGATGCGATGATCCAACCGCACCGGCCCGAATCTGTTCTTCACCTACAGCTTCGGGCTGAATGTGGGCGCTGCCCACGGCCTGGGGCGCAAGGTGGGAGCCGCGCACGGCGGACTTGGCGATATGGCGGGATCCCACAGCCTCGTCTGCCAGCTTGTGCCCGAGTACGCTCTGGTCGGCAATCTTGGATGAGGTGACCGCCTGCTCCACAAGCTGCGCCGTACCGACTGCGCCTTCGGCCAGCTTGGTGTATGTCACGCTCCGGTCCGCCAGATGACGGCCGGTTACCGCTCCGCTGGCGATATGCCCGCCGGAGACGCTGTCCGATGCAAGATGCGAACTCTGTACGGACTCTCCGCCAAGCTCTCTGGAACCGACTGCGCCTTCGGCCAGATGGACGCTGCCGATAATGCCGAGCTGGATCTGTTCGCCGCCGATCACCCGGCCCGTGAGCTGTTCCCTGCTGATCGCTCCCGGCGCAAGATGCTTCGCTCCGATAATGCCTTCTCCCAGATGGCGGGCGTCTATTGCGCCATCCTCCAGCTTCGCGCCGGAGATCGAGCCGTCTTCGATGACGTCGCCGCCGACCGATCCGTCGGCCAGCTTGGAACGGTCAATGAGACCGTTCTCCAGGTGGCGGCCGCCAATCGCACCGCTCTGGATTTTGTCTCCGGTAACCGAACCTTCCTCCAGCAGCTCGTTGGTGACGACGCATTCGCTCAGGTGGCGGCTTTCAATCGACCGCTCGGCGATCTTGCTGGCATCGATCAGCCGGTCGGCCAGCTTCTCGGGGCCGATACTGCCCTCCTTCAGCTTCTCGCCGCCGATGGAGTGGTCCAGCAGCTTGCCGCCGGACACGCTGCCCTCGGCCAAATGCTCGCCGGACACGGATTCCGGCGCGATCTTAACCGAAGTTATCGCCTTGTCCGCGATATGGATGGTCTGCACCGCATAGTCCTGAAGCCATGGAGCGCCGATGATGCCCGGCTTCAGCTTCGACCCGTCGATGCTGCGCGGAGCGATTTTCGGTCCGGTTACCGCTCCCTCCGACAGGTCGTCGGTATATACTTTCCTCTTCTCTTTCTCCAATTTCCAGGCAAAGGGCACCGTCTCCGCTTTTGTCTCGGGTGCTGCCTCCGTTTTTGTCTCGGGTGCTGCCTCCGTCTTTGTCTCGGCGGCTGTCTCCGCTTTTGTCTCGGCGGCTGCCTCCACTTTTGTCTCGGCGGCTGCCTCCACTTTTGTCTCGGGAGCTGTCTCCGCTTTTGTCTCGGCAGCCGCTTCCTTCTGCCCGGCAGAAACCTCCACAGGGTCCACAGTTAACGCGGAATGCAGCGCCATCGCCTCTTTTTCCCATTCGTCATCCGTCTTGAAAGCCGGAGCTTTCGCTCTTTCACCGCTTTCCGTATCGACCTTCCCCGACTGCTTTCGCCCGTCTTCCAATATACTCAATTCCTTGATGCTGGGGTTATCCACAAAATAAAGCCGTTTCTTCGCCTTGCTTGGCAGCTTCTTTCCGGATCTGCTCACAAGCAGTCCCTCCCTCCGCTGTGTTATCGCCTAAGCATCATATGCACGGGAACGGGCGAATGACACCCTTTTCCCATCCCGGACGTCAAACTTGGCTGCGAGAGAACGCATCCCGCTTCTTAGGATAAGCGAATTCGGTTTAGCGAACAGCACTGCCGGAATAGAGGAAGAACATGAAAAAGGGCTTCTGTCACTCGCTCATTCGTCCACCCTGACAGGCCGGTATGCACATATCCTAAAAGAAGAGGTAAGAAGAAACGGCTGAGCCGCAAGGCACAGATCACCAACCGGGAGGGATCGATCAATGGAGCAACGACTCGTCGGTATACTGCTGAATGCCGCTGCGCACCGGGGCATTCCCCGGGGCAAGACGGGATGGGAGTCCCTTGCTTGCTATGAGGAAGCCGCAGCCGCCTACGGCCTGACTCCCTGCTATTTAAAGCTGTCGGACATCAATCCCGGCTCCGGTTACAGCATCGCATATATCAAGGGTCCCCGCGGTTATAAGAGAATGGCCGTACCGATTCCCCAAGCCATCCATAACCGTGCCATATATCCTCCCGGAAACGCCGGAACCGAGCGGCTGGCCGCCTGCGGGGTGAAGGTGTTCAACCGGTGCAGCCGGTACGGCAAGGATGAGATTCACCGGCTGCTGGAGCTTGATTCCGAGCTTCGTCAACATCTTCCCGATACGGAGGCTGGAAACGAGGGACTAAAGAGAATGATGGAACGGCATTCGGATCTTATTCTGAAGCCCCGCCGGGGAAGTGTCGGAAAAGGGGTCATGCGTCTGAGACGCGAAGACAAGGAAAGCTGGGCCTTGGATTATCTGCATAATGGACAAATGATCACGGCGAATATCGATCCCTCCAGACTCCCATTTCCGCTGCTGGACCGTATTGACGCCGAATCTTATCTGATCCAGGAGCGCATTCCGCTTGCGGAGGCGGACGGACGCCCCTTTGACTTACGGGTCACGGTCCAGCGCGGATGGGGCGGCGAATGGGCCGTCACCGGCCTCTTCGCCAAGCTGGCGCCCCGCGGAGGCTTCGTCTCCAACATCGCCCGCGGCGGAGAAGCGGCAGAAGCCGCTTTGGCGCTGGAGCAGGCCTTTTCCAGCCGCGCCGCCGCCCATTACCGCATGTCGGCCTCCTGGCTGGCCCTTGCGGTGGCGCGCTGTCTGGAGCGCAGCCTGCCCGGGCTGGCCGATATCGGGCTCGACATCGCGATTACGCAGGACGGGCAGCTTTATTTCATTGAATGCAACGGACGCGACCAGCGGTACGGATTTTACAAGGCGGGGCTGCCGGAGATTTGGAAGGAGAGCTACCGGCGTCCGATGGGGTATGCGCGCTATTTGCTGGACGGCGGAGGGATGCAATGACGTTATTGATTTGTCTTCTATTCTATGTCAATATAATGCAGAGCGGCCGGGGTCCACTGACCCGGGGCTGCTGTATGACGGAAGGGAGACTAAGCATGGTTAAACGACTGCTGCGGCTGATGACCGAGCTGTCCTCGCACAGATGGATTTCCCGTATAATGGGCGCTTTTTCCCACAGCAGGATCAGCCGCTTGCTTATCCCGGCATTTATCCGGACCTATCATATCCCCGCTTCGCAGGCGGAAAAAGACCCCAGCGAATACGCCACGCTCAACGAGTTCTTCAGCCGGAGGCTGAAGCCGGGCATGCGGACCATCACGGAAGAGACGGACGCTGTGGCAAGCCCTGTTGACGCGATGATTACGGCGATGGGCGACATTTCTTCCGGAACCATTTTGAATGTAAAAGGGCAGGATTATAAACTCGAGGAGCTGCTGAACCATTCTCCTCACCAGGAGCTTTATAAGAAAGGCTTTTTTTTCGTGCTGTATTTAAGTCCGACCGACTATCACCGCATTCATTCCCCCGTTACCGGAAAAATGGCGGAGAGCGACTATATCCGCGGGCGCTGCTATCCCGTCAATGAATTCGGCATGAGGCATATGAAAGGCGTGCTGTGCCGCAACGAGCGGCTGATTACCTATATTGCCCACAGAGCCGGCGAAATTGCGGTGGTCAAGGTTGGCGCTATGAACGTCAGCAGCATCCGCTATTCCGACGAGAGCAAAAGAGCGTGGGAAATCGGCGAGGACCTCGCTTACTTCGAGTTCGGCTCGACGGTGGTCCTGCTGGCCGAAAACGGGATTTTCATCCCCCGCCCGGGACTTGAGCCCGGCATGAAAGTGAAAATGGGCGAAATGCTCGGATTTTTGCGGCCGTCCGGATAGAAGATCCGCCGAGCGGCTCAAAGCCCGTTTCGCGGCATCAAACAGCCCGGCAGATAGACAGGAGAAAGTCCATACGCCAGGGCTGCTTTTTTTTCACATTAGCGCGCATTCGGGTTATTCCTCATTCTGCCAGATAGGTTAAGGACTCTTCTCCTTGCCGTGGCGCCGAGGATACGTTAGAATTACTCTTTAAACGTGGCCAACAGGTCAATAGAATTTAATACACTAAAAAGTGAAAGCGCAAAGGTGAACCATTATGTTCGAGGTAAAAAATTCGAAGCTTAGCAACGGGGAATTCAATAGAGGCATATTTGCAACACGGGATATCGCAAAGGGTGAACTTATACATGAAGCGCCGGTCATTCCTTATCCTAATGAGGACCATGAGTTCATAGAAAAAACCATACTTGCAGATTATGTGTTTGAATATGGCGCCAACCATACCGCAGTTCTCCTGGGCTATGGCAGCTTGTTCAATCATTCCTATACTCCCAATGCCACGTATGATATTAACTTCAAGAATCACACATTTGACTTCTATTCGTACACGGACATCAAAGCGGGGGATGAGATACTAATCAACTATAACGGTGATGAGAATTGCGATGATCCTCTATGGTTTAATGAACCCGATGAGAAAAAATAAATAAAGAAGGCGGACGCCTTCTTTATTCGCTTACCTTGCCCTGGTTCGCCACCTCGCGGGCCTTGGCCTCCACCTTCTCCGGCTCGCCGAGATAGAACCGGCGGATCGGTTTGACATCGTCGTCCAGCTCGTAGACGAGAGGAATGCCGGTCGGAATATTGAGGTGCAGCAGCGCGGCCTCGTCGATATCCTCCATATACTTGATCAGCGCGCGCAGCGTGTTGCCGTGCGCCGAAATCAGCACGCGCTCTTTCTTGCGGACGAGCGGCACGATCCGGTTTCCCCAGAAGTCGCCGACCCGGTGGACCGTGTCCTCCAGGCTCTCGCCGCGGGGGATATCGCCGGGACGCACCTCCTGGTAACGTCTGTCGTTTCTCGCGTAACGCGGATCGTCCGGCTCCAGCAGCGGCGGCTTGACCGACAGGCTGCGGCGCCAAATCTGCAGCTGCTCGTCGCCGTATTTTACCGCCGTCTCCGACTTGCTGAGTCCCTGCAGCGCCCCGTAATGCCGCTCGTTCAGCTTCCACGATTTCTGCACGGGAATCCACAGCAGATCCAGCTCTTCCAGGACCAGATGGAGCGTCTTGATGGAACGCTTAAGCACCGAGGCAAAGGCGAGGTCAAATGTATATCCGGCTTCCTTAAGCATTCTCCCCGCTTCCTTGGCCTCATGTATCCCCTTCTCCGTCAGATCCGGATCACTCCAGCCGGTAAACAGATTCTGCCGGTTGTATTCGCTCTCCCCATGGCGTATCAACACGATTTCATACATGCGCGCTATCCTCCCGTTCCTTTTTTATTATCATTTTCAAAAGCCGAAGACCTGAACAAGCGCCTTCGGTTCGATTTCACTTTGGTTTATCTGGTCTGCCGGAACCGACGGTCTTTTGCCTGTCTTCATATACCCCGGCGCCGAAAGCCGGTTCGGGATAACTCTGCCGCTGTTAGGCCTGCATTCATTCCCTCTTGCCAGCGGATTATTCGTCTGCCAATCATGACTGTTCTAATTAAGCCGGCTGTATAAAGTCCCGTTGGACTCCGCTAACTGTACCGGAACGTATTTACCCTGTAGACCTGCTGCCGAAACCGAATTCAGCGGATTTCCGAAGGGCTCTTTCCCGTATGCTGCTTGAACTGGCGGCTGAAAAAGAAAATGTCGCGGTATCCGAGCGCATCCGCCACCTCCGTCACGTTCATTCCCGCGTACAGCAGCAAATGCTGGGCCCGTTCGATCCGGGTGCGGATGACGTACGACTGCACGGAAGAACCGATCAGCTCCTTGAATTTAATGGAAAAATAGCGCGGCGACAGCCCGGCCCGGGCGGCCAGTTCTTCTACGCGATGGGGGGCGCCGGGATGCTGGCTGATATAATTCGCAACCTCGTGAATAACCTCCGCCAGTTGGTTGCTGACGCTGCGTTCCACCGGCTTGACCCGGTCTTCCCGCAGCAGGTTGATCATAATCTGCTTGAGAATAAGCTGGCCTTCTTCTTCCGCGGCGAATGTCTTCACCAGAAACAGCCGGACGTAGCGCGCAAGCAAATGCTCGAACTCCACCGTCTCGGTCAGCTTGCGGTAAGGCTCCGGGATATCGGTGACAGGCTCTTTGACGTCAAAATGAATGTATGTAAGCACAAGGGGTTTTTGCGGGTTATGCTTTGCGCTTGTATGGTCTCCCGGACGAAACAGAAAACAGCTTCCCGGTCCGACCTCATAGGCTGTGCCGTTGCGCACAACCGTTCCTTCTCCGCTCCAGACGTAGAACAAGTCGTAATTAGGGAGCGGCTTCTCCCTTTCCTGCCATTTCCACCCCGGCTCGCAGACGATTTTGGCCAAGGCGGGGAGGATGACAAAAGCGGAAGGCGATGCATGCAGCATCCTTTTCCCCTCCCTTATCGTAGCTTTTTCCTTATCATACCTCTTCATGCTTCATTTTGCACATCGTTCCAGGCCAGCGCAAGCCGGCGCATCCCTTCTATCAGTTCAGACTCGTCCAGGTGGGAAAAAGCGAAGCAGGCGGCGGGCTCGCCGGGCCGCATCCGGTACAGGGCGGCGTCTCTGAAATCAACGTTCCGCCGCAGAGCCGCCGCCCGGAACTGCGCGAATTCCGTTTCGCCGCGCAGCCAGCGGGCATATATATGCAGCCCCGCATCGCCGGGCTGCGGATGAAACAGGCCGCCCGGCAGCCTCGGTAGCAGCTCGCGCAGAATGCGGCCGCGCTCGCCGAAGAGGCGCGTCATGCGCCGGATATGGCGGGCGTAACCGCCGAGCGCCATGAAGCGGGCCACCGCCCGCTGCTCCAGCAGCCCTGCGGGCAGCGGCTCGTACAGCGCCTTCGCGGCCACCGTAGGCGCAACAAGAGAAGGCGGCAGAACCGCATAGCCGAGGCGAAGCCCGGCGAACATCGTGTTGGAGAAAGAGCCGATATACACGACGCGCTCCTCCCGGTCCAGAGCCTTCAAAGGCTCAATAGGGCGGCCGGACCAGCGGAACTCGCTGTCGTAATCATCCTCGATAATGATGGCGCGTCTGGCCGCCGCCCATTCCAGAAGCTTCCGCCTTCTCGCCAGCGGCATGACCGCGCCCGTGGGATATTGGCGGCTCGGCGTCACGAACAGCAGCCGGGCGTCCCAGTCCTGCGGCACAAGGCCGCTGCCGTCCACGAAGCCCGGAACCGGCACGCCGCCGGATACCTCGACGGCGCGCCGGATGCCGTGAAAGCCGGGGTCCTCTACGACGGCGCGGCCCCCGCTATCCAGCAGCAGCTGGGTGAGCAGGACGATGCCCTGCATGGAGCCGCTGAACGTCACGATATGTCCCGCTTCGGCGCGGATGCCGCGGGTAATCCGCAGATGGGCCGCGATTGCCCGCCGAAGCCCCTCGTCTCCCTGCGGAGGAGCAGAGACGCCGAGCGCACCGCCGCGTCTGCCCCCGGCATGGGACAGCGCGCTGCGCCATTCCGCGTAAGGGAAATGCTCCATCGGCATTCCGCCGCTGCGGAAGCTGATGACGGAGCCCGCCTCCGCAGCTTCCTCCCTTACAGGCGGCTGCTCGGCAAGCCGCCGCGCCCAAGCGGACAGCGGAATGTCCGCTGTCAGGTCCCGGATTGCCGCGGCTTCCGACGCCGGCAATCTGATTCCGCCTCTCGCTCCTGCGTTGAGCGGGCTCTCCGGCCTGCCGGGATGAACCGCGGCTTCCGCTACCCGGCCTTCGCTAGCGGGCGCGCCGCTGCGCCCTGCTTCGCGGGGATGTTGCGCCATCCCCGCATTCCCTTCTGCCTGTCCCGCGCTTCCTTCCGCATTCCCCGCACTTACATCCGCCTGTCCCATTCTTCCCTCCGCCGGCTGCCTGCCGTCCATCCCGAAGCCGTCAGCGGACACGAAGGTGCCGCGTCCCGTTTCGGATTTTACATAGCCGTCGGCTCCGAGCATATCGTAGACCTGGGCCGCCGACCCCCGCGACAGTCCGTATAGAACGGCAAGCTTGCGGGTGGAGGGAAGGCGTGCGCCTCCCGGTAAATTTCCGTTCAGGATCTCCGTCCGCAGCGCATGATACAGCGCCAGATATTTATAGCGGTACTCCGCCAAATATTCGTCAAAGCTTAATATTGGAATGACATCCATGCCTTTCTCCCCCATTCAAGTGGACCAATAAAAATAATGTAAATGGGCTCTTTTTTCTTGTCAATCTCCTGTTATGCTGTTTGTTAACCACCTTACCAGTCAAAGGAGCGCTTCAGATGAGAAGAAAAGAATTCAAGGTTGAGCAGGAGGAAGAACTGCAGACCTTTCTGGACGAAATGAGCTTCGGCTTTTTAGGCACGGTCGACGATCAGTGCCATCCGCGCGTCACTCCGCTCAATTTCGTCTATACCGGAGGATGTTTTTATTTCCACGGCAGCCATGCCGGAGGCAAAATGGAAGCCATCCGCAAGATGGACAAGGTCTGCTTCACCGTGGCGGACGAATTCGCCCTGATTCCTTCCTATTTTACCGACCCTGAAATGGCTTGTCCGGCCACTGCCTATTTCAAAAGCGTCACCGCCTTCGGCACGGCCGAGATCGTCACCGATTTAAGCGAAAAAGCGGCTGCGATGGAAAAGTTCATGCAGAAGCTTCAGCCGGAAGGCGGGTATGAGACCATTGACGCGGAAAATCCGAAGTACCGCCCCCAGCTTAAAGCGGTTGCGGTCGTACGGATCGTACCGGAGGAAATTACCGCCAAGTTCAAGTTCGGACAAAATCTGAAGGAGGAAGAGCGCAGCGCCGTCATCGGCGGACTTGAGGCAAGGGGCGGAGAACGCGATGCCGAGACGGTGGAAATGATGAAAAAATTGTGCCCGTTCCACTCCTCATAAACGGCTGAATAGACAAACAGGCATTATGCCAAAAGCTGAAACCCGAACGGGACTGTCCGCAAAACGCGGGCAGTCCCGGTTTGCTGTGTGAACGTTTATCAAACCCCTTAAAATTATCCCAAAACTTTTAGAAAAAACCGATTTTCCGAAGTGACTGTCCCGTATCGCAGATGATATAATGTTAGGCAATGTTAACACGTTTGTTCCGACTTCAAGAAGCTCCGATTCCAAAGTTAACCGGAAGGATGAAACCGATGAATCCACAGGCTGGACAATTAAATGAAAGCATTAAAGCCGGAAATGAGCATGTGTACGACATGCTGTCCACTCTCGGCAGAGAAATCTTTTTTCCAAAAGTAGGCATTCTGAGCCAATCCGCAGAAGCGACCGCTCATGCCAAGAAATACAACGCCACGATCGGCATCGCCACCGAGAACGGCGGCCCGATGCATCTGGGCGTCATTCAAGAGAAGCTCTCCGCGTTTGCTCCGAAGGACTTGTACGGCTACGCTCCGCCGGCGGGCAAACCGGAACTGCGGACCGTATGGCGCGGGAAAATGCTTCGCGAAAACCCTTCGCTCGAAGGCAAATCCTTCGGCAATCCGATTGTAACCAATGCGCTGACCCACGGGCTCAGCATCGTAGCCGACCTGTTCGCCGAGCCCGGCGACGCGGTCGTCTACCCCGATAAGAACTGGGAGAACTACGAGCTGACCTTCGGCGTCCGGCGCCATGCGGAATTGATTACCTACCCTCTGTTCACCGAGGACATGACCTTCAACAGCGACGGCTTGCTGCAAGCGCTGCTGGCTCAGAAGGATAAGGGCAAGGCCATCGTGCTGCTGAACTTCCCGAACAACCCGACGGGCTACACGCCGGGCATCAAGGAAGGCGACGCGATCGTAGCGGCCATTCTGCAAGCAGCTGAAGAAGGCGTTAATGTTGTCGCGGTTTGCGATGACGCGTATTTCGGACTCTTTTTCGAGGATTCCCTCAAGGAATCGCTGTTTGGCAAGCTGGCAAACGTGCATCCGCGCGTGCTTGCGGTCAAGATCGACGGCGCGACCAAGGAAGAATACGTATGGGGTTTCCGCGTAGGCTTCATCACTTATGCTTCCGAGAGCACAGATCTGCTGGCCGCCCTGGAGCAGAAGACGCTCGGCATTATCCGGGCTACCATTTCCAGCGGGCCGCATCCTTCGCAGACATTCGTGCTCGACGCGCTCAAGGCGCCGGCGTTCGAAGAACAGAAGGAAGAGAAGTTCCGGGTCATGAAGGGCCGGGCCAACAAGGTCAAGGCATTGCTCGACAGCGGAAAGTACGGAGACGAAGTATGGACGTACTATCCTTTTAACTCCGGCTATTTCATGTGTCTGAAGCTTCATACCGTTCAAGCGGAGGAGCTGCGCCAGCATCTGATCCATAATTACGGCCTTGGCACAATCGCTCTTGGCGACACCGATCTGCGAATCGCTTTTTCCTGCATCGCCGAAGAAAACCTGGAAGACCTGTTCGACCTGGTGTACGCCGGCATCCGCGACCTGGAAAAGGCCTGACCTATACTTGAAGTCCAGCCTCAATAATATCAGGAGCTGTCCCGCAAGTGGTTTCTAACCGCTGAGGGACAGCTCCTTTTAATATAAGATGTTTATCCGGAATCCAGCTTTTAATTTTGCGGCCTTGGCGACATTGGCCCATACCCCTTTAGACCACGGCACATACAATACGATGTACTCAAGTACAACAACTCACCGAAAGGGGAATGAACATGAGCGAAGAAGTAAGAGGCGGATACGGATACAGCCCTTTCACCAGCACTGGAGCCATTCTGGTTCTCTTCATCCTGCTGGTAATCATCTCCAAGTCTCTGTTTGTCTAATCGGCATTTGATTCATTCTCGGAAGAGAGCCTTCGGGCTCCCTTCCCTCCCATCATGTTCGCGCCGCTTTTATGGGATGTCCACATACAAGTAAGAGAGCGCAAAATAAAGAGATCCGTTCAAGCCGTTCCACGGCCCAAAGGATCTCTTCTTTTTTGTTACATGATAGTCTTGATCAACCGATGCCGTTCGGGGCTGCCTCCCTTTTATTTGCCGTTAATAGAAACTGGAGGGCATCCGATTAAAATATCGAGCTCTATGGTGATCTCAGCCGAATCCCGTTCGATAAACGCTTCAATATCCCTTTTGCCCGAGGACCAGGCAAGCGGGGTCATGTGAATCAGATCGACAAGCTCCGCTTTATTCAGTTCTTTGGGGTAATGGAGCGAGGCCGTATCCAGCACATGAAAATGCTTTTTGAAAAGCGCCGTCGTCCCATCGTTCCGGTACATCCTATTTTCGCTGTTCTTGAATATCGATTGTCTTACTTCCTTCAGATAACCGGAGCGGGGCAGGACTTTGATGACGAGACCGTCCCGGGCCAGAATCCGCTTGAATTCCTTGTAATTTGCAGGAGATAAAATATTGAGGATCACTTGGACCGACCCGTCAGCGAAAGGGGATTGCGCCAAGTCGCCCACGATCCAGACGGATTCGGCATACCGCTTGGAGGCCAGGACGATGCCTTCCTTGGATAGATCAAGACCGATTCCGGTCATTTCCGGACAGCAGCACGCCTCCAAAATCCGTCTGAGATGCGATCCTTCCCCGCAGCCCAAATCGGCGACCGTAGAGGGGATTTCAGAGCTTCTCGTATGCTCCTTGATCATGCGTGCCAACCTTTCATGCAGCGGAGCGTATAGGCCCGATTCCGTGATAATGCGGCGTCTGGCCTCGAACAATTCTTTCGTGTAATGGCCCTTTGCGGGGCGGACCGACAGGTTGAGATAACCCGGTTTGGCAAAATCAAACGTATGCTTATTGGTGCAGACCAGACTTTTATCCTCTTTCACTGTCATACGGGAGCCGCAAATCGGACATTGAAATGCCTGCTCCATTTTTTTTACGCGTGCGGCGCTTCTGGCTCTTCCATTCATACTTTGTCTCCCTTTCAAAATAAAAAATCACAGGCAATTGCCTGCGATCCGGAGTAAAGGGAAACAGCTCCATCCTGCCTGAGCTGGTTGAAGCCAAGATAGCCATTGCCAAATCAACCTTCCGCTTGCCGGCTGGAAGAAAGAGAAGGGTATAAAAAAAGAAAGGCGGCATGATCCGCCCTTCTTTCGTATGGGGTATTCTCCCTGCAAAAGAAGATGATTAAAAATGGACAGACTGATCCCGTTTACTCTGTATCACAAACAGAGCCTTTGAACGTATGGAATTATAGGTTCAAAGCCGGGAAACGCAGTCTGATGTAGTGCACCATTTCTAAAAATCCTCCTTGGAGATGGAAAGTTCAAGCATTGAATTACGGTTTAAGTATAAAGTTCATGCGCGGATTTGGCAATCCGGTCAAAAGCTGGAGCGGATTTGCGCCTTCGCTACTTCGGCTTGTCCGCCCAGCGCGGAGATCACTTCGGCCGATACGATCTCCGAAATTTGCTCCTGTGACTCCCGCGTCAGCCCGGCGATATGGGGCGTGATCGTACAGGTCGGGAGCGCCAGCAGCGGATGATCCTTCCGCGGCGGCTCCTCGCCAAGCACGTCCAGCACGGCCCCGGCAAGCCTATTCGCAGAGAGCGCCCCAACCAGAGCTTCTTCGTCGACTACAGCCCCTCTCGACGTATTGATCAGAACAGCGTTCTGCTTCATCAGATTCAGAGCAGAAGCGCCGATTAGCCCGCGCGTCGACGGAAGCAGCGGAACATGCAGGCTGATATAGTCGCTTTCGGCCAGCACCCGGTTTAAGTCGGCGGGAATAATTCCCGCCTCGGCGGCGGTATCTCCGTCCTTCTCAAGCCGGGGATCGCAGCCCAGAACCTTCATCCCGAGCGCCTTGGCCCTGGCGCCCGTCCGCCTGCCGATTTCGCCCACGCCGATGAGCCCCAGCGTCTTGCCCCCGATTTCATGCAGCGTGAACTGCTGCCGCGGCCAGCCCCCGGAACGGACGCTGCCTGCCGCATCCCCGAGACGCCGGGCGGAATGAAAGATGGCTGCGATGACGTATTCGGCTACAGAGGAAGCATTGGCGCTTCCCGCCGTAACGACCGGGATATGCCGCCGGGCCGCCGCATCCAGGTCGATATTGTCCAGCCCTGCGCCAAGCCGTCCGATTACCTTAAGGCGGGGAGCCGCTTCGATCAGGGCTGCATTTACCCGCGTCTGGTTGCGGACAATCAGGGCGTCCGCTTCCTTGACGGCTTCACTCAGCTCCGGACTGTTCCACAGACCGGGATCATAATGTACACGATGTCCTTCCTGCTCAAGCCGTTCCAGTCCATTCGGAGCGTTCCATTCCGTTATAACAATATTCATGCCTCACTTCCCCTCTGCGTTCCTTCATCCTCCTGCGTGAGCTGCGGAGGGAACGGAACCCCGGCAGTCACCGCCAAGTCTTCCAGTTCGCTTACGACATTGTCCGGCAGGGAAATGCCGGACAGCCGATTCCTCCCGGCGGAGCGGAATCTCCGCTCTCCCGGAAGCAGAATTTCCTCCGCCCCGGGCGACAGGGGAACCTGCTTGATCTCGTCCGCAAACCGCGAGACGGAGTCGCCGTACGCCTCCGTGTCAAGCCAGCGGGCCGGCGAAAACAGCAGGATCACATGTCCCACATCGGCGTTCTTGTCGCCCTCCTTGTACAGGTTCCCGATATGCGGGCCGAAGGACGCTCCGGTCAGAATGCCGCACAGCATCTCCACGGCCAGCGCCAGCGCATACCCTTTGGCTCCGCCAAGAGGGAGAACCGCTCCCTTGAGCGCTTCTCCGGCATCGGTCGTCGGTCTTCCCTCGCTGTCGATCGCCCAACCTTCCGGGATCGGCTGCTCCTGCTTCTGCGCCTGCATGATCTTTCCCCGCGCTACAACGCTGGACGAGAGGTCGGCGACGATCGGCGGCTGGTCTCCGGCGCCGGACGGGAACCCGAACCCGATCGGATTCGTCCCGAGAAAGGCCGACCGGCCTCCCCAAGGGGCAATGCCCGGCGGGGAGTTGGTCATGACGACCGACGCCATGTTCTCCTTGGCCGCCTCCTGGCATATGTAAGCAGCCGTTCCGAAGTGATTGCTTCCACGGACGAATACCGCCGCAACCCCCAGCTCCCGGGCAACGGGAATACCCTCCTGCAAAGCCCGGACGGCGACAACCTGGCCCAGCCCATTCCCGCCGTCCACGGTCAGCACCGCGCCGTGGCGCTCGGCAGCAATATCCGGTGAAGCGCTGATTCTCCCTTCCCGGATGCGCCGGGAATAGACCGGCAGTCTGCTGACGCCATGGCTGCCGTGCCCTTCCAGATCGGCGCGGATCAGGGAATCGGCCGTAATAAACGCGTCTTCCTCCGGTACATTTAAGGATATCAGAACCGACTGTACAAATTCGTAGAGCTTCCCGCTGTCATAGCGCTTTGCCGACATTTCCGCGTTACGCCTCCCCATTCATTTCTCTTTATTGTTATTCACGCGCTCGGATACAGCTTCGTCATTACAAATTCCCGGTGGCCGAGCGCTTCCGCAGCCGTCAGCCGCCCGTTAACGGTCCGTTCCAGCGTCTCCAGCAAGCGTTCCCGCGCTTCAGGCAGCGTAATCGTGCGTTCCAGCAGCGGACTTACATCGACGTCGATATGCTCGGCCATCAGCTTGACCGTCTTCGGGTTGGCCGATACTTTGATCACAGGCTCGATCGGATTGCCAATCACATTACCCTGACCTGTCGGAAAGAAATGGACGACCGCTCCGGCGGCGGCCATGAGCGTTATGCACTCCGCAGCGGCGGAAGAGCTGTCCATGAAATACAGACCCGGGCCGTTCTGCGGCGCCTCGGCAGGCTTCAGTACGCCGATGACCTGCTTGCTGCCGGTTTTTTCGATATTGCCGAGCGCCTTCTCTTCAATCGTGGACAGCCCGCCGGCGATATTGCCCTGGGTCGGCTGGGAGCCGAGCAGATCCACTCCCTGGGAAGCGAATCCCGAGACATAACGGTCATAGGTGCGCTGGAATTGCTCGCGCAGCTCTTCCGTCGCCATCCGGTCCGCGATCAGATGCTCTCCGCCGGTAAGCTCGGAAGTCTCCCCGAAAAACACGGTCGCCCCCTGATCAATCAAATAGTCGACCGTTTCTCCTACCGTCGGGCAGGAGCCAAGCCCCGTCGTCGTATCCGATTCTCCACATTTGATGCTTACGGTAAGCTCCGAGAGGGATACGGGTACCCGCTGAAGCTCTGTGGCCCACTGCACGAATTCTTTGGCTTTCCAGGCCGCCCGCCGGATAATTTCCAGATCACCCAAGCCTTCGATGGAGAATCCGGCCACAGGTTTGCCTGTTGCGGCGATGCCGTCCGTGATGATCTTCGTCCAGTTCGGCTCGATGCCGATCACGATGACCGCCGCCACGTTCGGATTGCTGCCCGTTCCGATCATCGTCCGGAAGTGCAGCTCCAAATCCTCTCCGTACTGAAGCCGCCCGTAAGCATGGGGCAGAGCCAGCGTGCCGGAGATGACCTTAGCCACCGCCTCGCAGGCTGCGTTTGAAATGTCGTCAACCGGTAAAATAATGACATGATTGCGAATACCCACCTTGCCGTTTTCTCTGCGATATCCAAATAATTGTCCCATTGTTACCACCTCGCCGATTTAATATTGTGAGTATGAACGTATTCCCCTTCGGTCAGCCCCTCCGGTGCAATGCCGATGGGAATGCCGTATTCGATGACCCTGCCGCCTTTCTCAAGAACGCCGATGGATATTTTATGCCCCAGCGGAACATTCTGAAGGCTTGTCACCGTTAATTCCGAATCGTCATCCATAAAGACCCCGACGACCTGCTGCCCGGCAGCAATGTCCGTCGTCGCGACACCCACCTGATCTCCCCGTTTGTGAATCAAAAAATGATGCATGCTCATTCCCCCATTCGTCATATTTGCGTTACTTGCGGATTCCCGTCTCGGTGGCGAGACCTGTGTAATACTCCGCTTCCTTGTTTACAAAATCCGTAAACTCCTGTCCTGTAAGCACGTTCGGATCAACCTGCAGCTTCTTGAGCTTCGCGACGAAATCAGGGTCCTGTGCCAGCTTGGCGACTCCATCTGCCCACTTCTTGACAATCTCCTGCGGCGTTCCTTTCGGAAAGCTCATGCCCGTCCACCAGGAGACGGACAAATCCTTCACTCCCTGCTCCGCCGTTGTGGGGACATCGGGATAATACGGGCTGCGCTCGGGAGACAGGATTGCCAGCACCTTCAGCTTGCCAGCCTTGACCAGGGTGGAAGTCTCATTTACGGTGTGAACGGCAAGAACCGCGTTTCCTCCGGCTACAAGGGGCAGAGATTCGGACGCGCCTTTCGTGGCGACCATCCGGGTTTTGGAAAAGTCGGCTCCAATCGCTTTCAGCCATTCGGCTACGGCAAAAGTAGAGAAGCCCGCAGGCCCTACGCTGGTCCAGGTCAGTTTCTCGGGGTTCGCTTTCGCCCATTCCGAGAATTCGCGGAAATCCTTCCACGGCGCGTCAGCGGCCACCACGAAGACGGGCGCGTCCGTTACGACCCGGGCCGCAAATTCGTGGTCGCTTAGGAGAACCGGCGCCGAGGCCGATCCGGCCTGCAGCATGGTCGTGCTCGCCACATTATCCGCAAGGACCGTGTAGCCGTCATTGGCCGCTTGTTTGAGCGCGTACTGCGCACCGGTGGCGCCGCCCGCGCCGGGCTTATTGACGATTTCGATCGGCTGCCCCCATTCCTTGCTGAGCCCTTCCGCAACCGTCCGGGCAACCAAATCTACGCCGCCTCCGGCCGAGAACGGCACCACATATTCGATGGGCCTGTTCGGATAGTCGGCGTTGGCTGAGGAGGCCGATCCATCCGCCGAAGCGGAGGGAGCCGCCGTTTCACCGCCCGATTGGGCAGCCCCGCCTGCGCCGGACTCCGCCGTGGAATTTGCTCCGCAGCCGGAGACCAGAAACAGCAGCGCCAGCGTCAGCGGCAGCAGCCGGGAAGCCTTTTTGTTCAATGTTTTCAAATCATTCACTCTCCTAAATTATGTTTTAGGCGACTTTACGCTTCCGCATTGATGATGCTGAGCGAATCGCCGCGTTCCTCACGGATTCTTTTTTTGGTGCGGCGGACCATGTACAAAGAGAAGACCAGCATGGCCGCGGCGGCTATAATGAAAGCGACCGAGAGACCTCTTTGAACAAAGATGCCGAGGCTTCCGCCGGAAATCGCCATCGACTGCAAAAACGACTGCTCCATCAAGGGACCGAGAATAAAACAGAGAATGAGGGGCATGATCGGCCAGTCATGCTTTTGCAGGTAATAACCGGCGACGCCGAAGACAACGGCCACCTGGACATCGAACAGATTGTTGCGCACCGTATAGGCTCCGATCATACTGAGCAGAAGAATCACCGGCGCAAGAATCGAGAACGGGACCCGGGTCAGCTTGGCCCAAATGCCCACCAGCGGCAGGTTCAGCACCAGCAGCATCACGTTGCCGATGAACATGCTCGCGATGACGGTCCACACAAAGCTTCCTTTCTGCTCGAACAGCATCGGACCCGGCGTCAGCCCGTAGATCATCAGTCCGGCGAGCAGCACGGCCAGCGGCGGCGAGGAAGGGATGCCGAGCGCGAACAGCGGAATAAATCCGGCCGAGCTTGTCGCGTTGTTCGCGGCTTCCGGAGCGGCCACGCCCTCGATGGCTCCTTTCCCGAACAGATGGCGGCGGCGCGAGATTCTTTTGGCGAAATCATAAGACAGAAAAGAAGTTACGGCGGCCGAGCAGCCCGGGAGCAGCCCCATGAAGAAACCGATCAGCCCGCCCGCGGCGATGGAAGGAGCGCTTTGCTTCAGATCCTGCCGGCCCGGATAGACGCTGCCGATATTTCCGGCGGAAATCGCGGTCTTCTTCTCCGACAAACCTCTCATAACTTCAGCGATCGAGAAGAGCCCGATCAGAATGCTCACCATATCAAGCCCCCCTTCCAGCGGGCCCCAGCCCAGGGTGAACCGGTACAAGCCGGAGTTCGCGCCAAGCCCGATGAGTGACAAGGCAATGCCGGCCAGGCCCATAACGGCCGATTTGACGAATCGTCCGCCGGTCATTCCCATCATGATGACCAGCGTCAGGAGAAGGACGGAGAACATTTCCGGCGGACCGAAACGCAGCGCCTGATTGGCCAGCACGGGAGCGAACAGGACAAGACCGAGCACACCCAGCACGCCTGCGATAAAGGATGCGATGGCGGCGATGCCGAGCGCCGGTCCTCCCCTGCCCTGCTGTGCGAGCGGATAGCCGTCCAGACAGGTGGGGACGGATGAGGCCTCGCCCGGAATATTGAGCAGAATGGCGGTCGTCGATCCGCCGTACATCGCCCCGTAATAAATGCCCGCGAGCATGATAATCGCCTGCGTCGGTTCAAGAACCGCCGTTACGGGCAGCAGAATAGCGATCGACGAGGTCGGGCCAAGCCCCGGCAGCACGCCGACGAAGGTTCCCACAAGCACGCCGATGGCCGCCATCAGCAGATTCATCGGTGTGGCCGCATGTCCAAAGCCGTCCAGCAGCATGGATAAATTACTCATTTAATCGCCTCCTTGATGCAGCCACAGCGTTCCTGCCGAAAACGGAGTGTGCAGCCATTCGATAAAGATCAGATACAGCCCGGCCGTCAGCAGCAAAGCGTACACAGCGCAGCGCCACCATCTGCCGATTCCCAGCAGTCGAAACAGAAGCAGAGCGATGATGAAGGTCCCCACCAGGTAACCCGCCCAAGGAAGAATAAAAGTGTAGATCAGCAGCAGGAGCGGGATCAGGCCCTGCCTTGGCAGAAACTGAATCCGTCCGCTTTTCCGATCCGCCCATTGAGTATCCGGAGATGGAGATCTGTCAACAACGGACTCGTCAACAATGAATTTTTCAATGGATGATTCGGCAATGGATGTTTCGGCATCCGCCAACTCCGGAGTTGTTAATCCGGCAGCGGACAATTTGGCGGATGGCCCGGGAAACAATACCAACCAGACTCCCGCCAGGGCCAGTCCCGCTCCAATAAAGGCGGGGAAGGTATGGTCTCCGCCGAGCAGACTGACATGATAAGGGTACAGGCGGTAGGCTTCGCGAAGAGAGAGACAGCCAGCCAGAACGGCAAGCACTCCGGCAGAGCGGTCAGCCGCGCTTTTCATTCTCATTCCTCCTGACTATGACCGTTTAAACGCAAAAAACCCGCCAAGGCTTTATATAGCCGAAAGGCAGGTCTCCGTCTGTACGGTCGACACTCTAATATATGTTGTATATAACATACAAAACAAAAAAATTGAACTTCGACATTACCAGCAGCAATATGTATAGTCGATAGGTTTAGTAGGTTTTGTTTCTGCTATGCCACGTATCATATCACCGTCTTCTTTTTCCTGTCAATGTTATTTTCTCAACTATTTTTGTGGAAAATATCTTTTGACAAATACTTGATGATATGATTTAAATAAATGTTGTATACATGATTCAAGAAAGTACTTGACCCGATAAGGAATGATTTCATGCCTAAACTGATCCGAATCGACAATGCCAATTTGCTGGAGAAAACGTACAATATTCTGAAAGAACTGATTATCAAAAGAGAGTTCCCGCCCGAACACAAGCTCTCCATTCCCGAATTATCCGCTCAGCTTGGGGTAAGCCGGACGCCGATCCGCGACGCGCTGGGCCGGCTGGAAATGGACGGATTGATCAAGACGGTACCGAAGGTCGGCACTTTTGTCGTCGGGTTTTCCTCTGAGAACGTGCTCGACATTATGGATACGCGCCTGATGATTGAACTGTGGGTCGTGGAGAAGCTGGCATCGGGAATGGCGAAGGCTAGTCAGGATATCGTCGCCAACATGGAGAAGATTCATGAAACCTCGGTCTATATCGTAAACTCCTCAAAGCTGGAGAATTACCACGAAGGAGATTACAATCTTCATTTTCACATGGAGTTTCTGAAGCTGGGCGGCAACCGGAATATTCAGAATATCTATCAAAACACCATGAATTACCGCTACCTGGCGATGAAATCGTACCTGATTACGAAGGAAATGGTCCTTCATTCATTGCAGCAGCACGAGCGGATTATCGGTTCGCTTAAGGCGGGCTCCCATGACGATCTTAGACAAGTGGTGAGCGAGCATCTGGAGGATGCGAAAATCCGACTGTACAAAAATATCAATCTGAACGGCGGGCTGATCTAAAGCGAGATCACACCGACACCGTGCGACCTCCCGACCAAGTCATCAAAAAAAAATTCAGCGTGCAGAGTTCTGCTCATCATCTGCTGAACCAAAAGGGCTGCAAAAGAAGGGGCGATCCCTAAGTCATCTAGGATGACTTTTGGGAGAGCCCCTTTTTGCGGCCGGGGATGAGCAGCCCCGTTGGCCAACTGGCGGGTGGAGAGGGAAAAGCTCCCTCTAATTCATAAGAAATCAGGCTGTTCAACAGCTTACCTGGAAAAGCTCCATCTAATTCATGGGTTCCGCCCGTTCGGCCGATTAAACGCCCCAATTAGCTGGATGTTTTCCTTATAATTCGGATATCAGCCTGTTATCCTGCTAATTTAACGGAGGAATTCCGCTTAGTCGTTCCTTAAGGCAGCCCGTAAGGGCTGGCTCCTGACTGGGACGTCAAAAGAGGCGATCCCTAAGCCATCTGCGATGACTTTTTGGGATCGCCCCTCTTTCATATATTGTGCTGTGCAACGTAAACAATTGGTTAATAACCGCTCGTATGCCATCGGCAAAACCGCTTGCTCCCACGGCCTGAAGCCCGTGCTTCAGGCGGCTTTAGAAATCATCGTCGTCGGAACTCCTCATTTTCCGCCCCAGGCGGGCCCGGACGATCAGAACGAGCGCCGCTCCGGCAGCCAGCGTGCCGAGCGCTCTCGGCAGCATGCCGCTTCCGGCTGCCGCTACGAACGGAAGCCATAGCACGAGCGCCAATGCCAGATGCGCCCGGAACACGAAGGAGACGGTGCTGCGGCTGCGGCTGTTCTCCGGCAGCGGATAGACCGTCAGCCAGAATGAATCGCCGTGCAGCTTCGACAGGGCGGAGAGCTGGACGCCGACGATGAACAGGAAGAACAAATAAATCCCGGCGCCGACAAGGCTGCCGCGGTTCCACCACTCCAGCGCCAGCGCCAAAAGTCCGAGGCGCAGCACTATGCCCAAAATATCGCCGCGGGCAAAACTTTTGGTCAGCAGATAGCGGTAGGCGCTGTCCCGCCTCCAGGGAAGTTCAGCCCCCCAGCGGGAGAGCCAGCGGCGGGAATAGACACGCTGCTGGCGTCCTGGAACCTCGACGAACCAGCCGAGCAGCATTTGGGCCCGGCCGCTCTGCACCTTCTCCTGAGCGCTCAGCCGCTCCCAAGGAACGGCGTGCCGGGCGGGTACGGCAAGCGCCGCCAGATAAGCCGCCGCCAGCAGCATGGAGAAGCCCAGCCCTTTATGGAAAGGCTGCCACAGCCAGGCGGCGATGATCAGGCCGCCCACCGCCCAGCGCAGCAGCCGATACCCCGCAGACGCGGCCGGAGAGAGCATCTTCAGCTCCCGCCAGCAGCCGTAAGCGGAGAGAAGCTTTACGCCAAGGAGCAGCGCGGCGGTGATTAACAGTGACTTCGGCGATTCCTCCGTTCGTATGTACAAAGGCCATAAAATGAGGAGCGCCATAAGGAGCCGCAGGCCTTTCCAAACGGTCCCCCTGGTCCAGGCCGGTGCAAAGTACTCGTGCATCCGGTGCTCCTGAGGCAGCAGAAAGACGGCGTCCGCAGGCTGCAGATAGGTGCGGAAACTGCTGTGAACCGCGGCCGGCAGCAGCGCCGCCAGCATAATCCAGCGGATCGGCACACCGGCTGGAACATCCTTCAGCACCGAAGTGTACCAGGCCGAAAAAGCGATAAGGATGAACAGCAGCACGACCGCCACGCCGCTCTGGATAATATAGCCCGCATAGGGAAGGAGCTTGCCGGCCTCCCGGCTGCGCCTTTCCCCTTGCAGCTTTCTGAGATCCATGCTACTTCCCTCCCTGGACCAGCTCGTAGAACAGCTGCTCCAGCGGCAGGCCCGGCTTGCCTGCGGCAGCCCCTATATCCGCCAAGCTGCCCTCGGCGATGACCCTGCCCTGGTGCAGCACGATGAAACGGTCGCAATAGTTCTCGATCGTGGAGAGGATATGGGAACTGAGCAAAATGGATGAACCCGATTGCTTGATCTCCAGCATAAAGTCCAGTAGCGAGCGGATGCCGAGCGGGTCGAGGCCGAGAAAAGGCTCGTCGATTACATACAACGCAGGACTCGCGACAAAAGCGCACATAATCATCACCTTCTGCTTCATCCCTTTGGACAGATGGCCGGAGAGGCTGTCCATCTTATCTTCCATGCGGAAAAGCTCCGATAGGCGGCGGCTGCGAGCCTCGTAATCGGCGCGGTTCACGCCGTATGCCCTGGCCGTAAATTCCACATGCTCGCGAACCGTCATTTCTTCGTACAATAGCGGCGACTCGGGCACAAAAGAAAGCGCGCTGTGATATCCTGCCGAATCGTTGTCCCGCGTTCTTCCCTGAACGGCGATTCCGCCTTTATGCGGCGTCATCAGGCCGAGGATATGCTTCATGGTGGTGCTCTTGCCGGCTCCGTTCAGCCCGATCAGCCCGACCATCTCCCCCGGCTGAACCTGCAGGGAAATATCATGCAGCACCGGCTTGTTCAGGCTGTACCCGCCGGTCAGGCCCGTAATCTCCAGTACGGGAGCGGCACTCATTGCCCGTCACCTCCGGACCTTTTGTCCTTCAGCCATTTGGGCGCTCCCTTGTTCTTGCGGTTGCGCTCCCGGTCCGCGTTGCGGGCCTTGCCCGCAGGAGCGGACGCTTGGGCTCCGCGCGGCCCGGAGCCCGTCCTGCCCGCCGGAGCCGCCGGGCGCGCCTTGCCGCCGCGCGGCTCCTCGTGACGCCCGTTCTCGGCGTCACGGCCCGCCTGCCCGCGCCCGGCCGCGCCGCCCGATGCCGGCGCGGCGTGCGGGCGAATGCCGGCGGTCCGCACCGCCGGCTGGCCGCTGCGCGGCTTCTCGCGGCGCGGGCCTGCGCCGCCGCGCACTTCCTCCGGCGGCAGAATTTTGCCGCCGTACAGCGCGCGTTCGCTCAAGTCGATGCCGAGCTCCCGGGCGAACTTGCGCATAATGAACGTCTGCTGCGGCGTGACGATCGACAGCGACAGGCCGCTGCGGCCCATTCGTCCCGTCCGTCCCGCCCGGTGCACATAGTGCTCCGCATCGAACGCGGGATCGAAGCTGACGACAAGCGGCAAATCCTCGATGTCCAGCCCGCGCGCCGCCACGTCGCTCGCAACCAGCACGAGGAATTTACCCTCCCGGAAACGGCCCAGCACCGTGCTGCGCGTCACCTTGTCGGCGTCGCCGTACAGCGCCGCCGCCGTCAGTCCAAGGTGATTCAGCTTGGCTTCCACCTCCGCAATCGCCTCAGCCGTGTTGACGAAGACAATCGCCCGCTTCGGGTTGTAATAGCGAAGCACCCGCCGCAGCGCATCGACCTTGTCCCGCTCCTCCACGGCGATATACAGATGCTCCAGTCCGCGTGCCGTCCTAGCCTCGGGATCGATACCGACTTCGGCCGGATCGTTCATGACCTTGGAGGCCAGCGCCCGCGTCTCAGGTCCGATCGTCGCCGACAGCATCACAAGCTGGCGGCTGCGCAGGGCGCTTGCGATAATCTTCTCCAGTTCGCCCGCTCCGCCGAGCTGGAACATCTGGTCTGCCTCGTCGAGGACGATCGTGGCGACCTCGTGCATCTTCAGCTTGCGCAGTCCGATCAGCTCACGCACGCGTCCCGGGGTGCCCACGACCAGCTGCGGATGCTCGCGCAGCCTTTCGATCTGGCGTCCGACCGCCGCGCCGCCGATCAGCCCGAGCGTGCGGATGCCGCGTCCCTCGCTGTAACGCTCCGCTTCGCGCACAATCTGCATCGCGAGCTCCTGAGTCGGGGCAAGCACCAGCTTCTGGACCGCTCGGAGCTGCGGATCGATTCCTTGCAGAAGGGGCAGCAGGTAAGCCAGCGTTTTGCCCGTTCCGGTCTGGGAAGCTGCGAGCACATCCCGTCCTTCCAGCAGCAGCGGAATAGTCTCCGCCTGAACGGGAGAAGGAGAGGTGATGCCGAATTCCGTCAATCGGGCTTCAAGGTCTTCCTGGATGCCGATAGCCGCAAAAGAAGCTTTATTCATAGGGAAATTCATCCTTTTCACTGTATAGTATCCATTCATTATATGCCAAAAAGGCCTATCCACCAAATGGAAGGCCATCTGCTCTTCTCTATGCTATTTCCGGTTTAGCATCTTGTAAGTCAGCTTGTCCGCCAGCCGCGGGAACAGCCCGTACAAGCGAATGCCGGCAGCCGCCAGCCGTGGCAAATCCAGCTCTTCCTTATCTTTCTCCATCAGCTTCACTATCTTTTCGGCGACATATTGAGGACTCATCATGAAACCGCCCACATTCTTGACGTAGTCTCCGGAGGGATCGGCCAGATTGAAAAAGTCGGTCTCAATCGGTCCCGGATTGACCGCCGACACGGTAATGCCGCTGTGGCGCAGCTCCTGCCTCAGCGCGTTTGTGAAACCGAGGACGGCATGCTTCGAGGCAGTATAGGCCGCCGCCCGCGAGGTGCCGATCTTGCCGGCCATCGAGGCCACATTGACGATCTGTCCGCTTCCCCGCTCCAGCATATGCGGCACTGCCGCCTTGGTGCAGCGGACGACGCCCATGTAATTGACGTTCATCATTTCATTGAACTCTTCGACCGGCATTTCCGTGAAGTCCCCGAACCTGCCATAGCCCGCATTATTGAGCAAAATATCGATTCTGCCGTACGCCGCAATAATCTTGGCGAAAGTCTCTTCCACTTCGCCGGAACGGCTCACATCGCAGCGGTACAATCCGTATCCGCCCGTTATCCCTTCCGCAGCAGTCTTCAGCTTGTCCTCCGACCTGGCAAGCAGCACCGGAATGGCTCCGCGCTGTCCGAGCAGACGCGCCGTAAGCGCGCCGATGCCGCTGGAAGCGCCGGTGATGACTGCGATTTTACCCTTAAGCTCCATCGCCCGACCCTCAGCTCCTATCTTGCATGATGACAAACTCTCTCTTACAATTCTAAGAGATCATCACCTGAATATCCAGTTCGCCGATTCCGTCCATTACGAGCGGAATGCTCAGTGCTTTGCGGGGCATGAAGTCTACCAGACTTTCGGATTTCATGACTTGGGGTGGCGTGATATCCACCACAACGCCCTGATTGGATAGTATGGTGCTCGCGTTGCCGCTGATCATATTGCCCAGCTCCGAAATGGCGCTTTGCCCCATCTCGTCCATCTCCGCAATGGGATAGCCGCCCATCATGGCAGACACCATGCGCAGCGCCACATGTTCCGCAATGCCAAAAACGATATCGCCGCTAAGCTCCCCCGTCATTCCGACTTTTATCCATATATGGTTATCGAACAGCTCAATATCTTTTATTCCCAAATTTCCGGTCGACGGCGAGACTTGAATCACCTGTTCAATTACAACGCATGCAGATTCCAAAAACGGATTAATCACTTCTGCCTTCATAATAGTGCTGAGTCCCCCTTTGCCGGACTTAAGTCATATTCCAAAAGTCCCACGACGATCTTGGTATAGTATATCTCATATATCGGCACAATTCACCAAAAATTAATGCTTGACGCAAGGAAATAAATGAAGGGGTGAGCGGTGTCATTGCCCTGCCGGAGAGAATCTCCTATAATTTAATTAAATGCCAACATTCGGCGTAAACTATGTACATAACCGATAAGTCAACAAATGGTTGGCCAAGGGAGGTATTCCATGAACATCAGCCAACTGGAGACGCTTATCATGATCTCCAAAACGATGAGCTTCCGCAAGGCGGGAGAACTGCTCAATCTGACCCAGCCGGCAGTTTCCGCTCAGATCAAGAGCCTTGAGGAAGAGTTCAAAACCCAGCTGGTGGACCGGAACCAGCCCGTTACGCTGACGGACAAGGGACAGGTATTCCTTACGCATGCGGAGCAGATCGTAAATATCGTCGACGATTTGAAGCTGAGGCTTGCCGACCTGGATGAAACGCCGCAGGGCCATATCATACTCGGGACGACGACCTCCATCGCGATCCAGATTCTGCCGCGTATTCTATCGTATTTTCAAGACCAATTTCCTCATATCAAAACATCCATCCAATCCATGTCCTCTACGCAGATCTATCAGCATGTCGAGAACGGCCTCGTCGATGTCGGCATCGGTTACCTGATCGGAAACAGTCCCGGCATGAGCACTTCCACCCTCTACTACGATACTTTCGAACTGGTCGTGTCCCCGAGACATCCGCTGGCGTCGGCACCCGGAGGCGCCAGAGTCGAGGTGCTTGGCCAAACTCCGCTCATTCTGCTCTCGCCCGATACGGTCGGACGGATGTTCGCCGAAGAGGTGTTTGCCAAGCACGGCATTCAGACCCATGTCATCATGGAGCTGACAAGCAGTGAAGAAGTGAAGCGGATGGTGGAACTGGATCTGGGCGCAGGCATCATTTCCAAGCAGTCGGTGGCGGAGGAAGTCCGTGCGGGAACCCTCAAGATCATTCCGATCATGGAGCTGGAGGTAACCCATCCCGTCGGAGTTATCACCAAATCGGGAAAATATGTCAACTCAGCCATGCGGCAGTTCCTCAGCGACCTTAAAGGGATGCCGGAGACGCAGTTTATCGGTTCGGAATAGGACGTCATTAATTTACACAATTTGGCCTAAGGAGATGTTCTTTCAATGAAATTCGACCTGCATACCCATCATTTCCGCTGCGGCCACGCCGACGGAAACATTCGTAATTACGTTGAGGCCGGCATTAAGGCTGGGCTCGGAGTCATAGGCATTTCGGATCACACTCCCTATTTCGGAGATCCGAGCGATCGGGCTTTTCCGCATATTGCCATGGCCAAATCGGAATTCGCCGGTTATGTGGAAGAAGTGCTCGCCTTGAAAAAAGAGTATGAAGGCGTAATCGACGTCCTGCTTGGCATCGAATCCGACTATTTCCCGGAGCATGTGGAGACGTACCGGAAAATGCTGGACGCGTATCCTTTCGACTACGTGATCGGGTCGGTGCACAGCACGGGGGGCCTCAGCATTTTTAACAAAGGACGCTGGAAGGGCCTGGAGACCAAAGAGAAGATTGCGATCAAAACCGAGTATTACCGGCTTATCTCCGAGTCCGCCCGCAGCGGCATGTTCCAAATCCTCGGCCATATCGACGCCATGAAGGGCAACTATCCCGATTTCTCGAATATTCTTGCCCCGGGACCGCTCGACGATTGCCTGAAGGTCATTGCCGATAGCGGTGTGGCGATTGAGATCAACACCTCCGGAAAGACCAAGCTGAGCGGCGGCTGGTATCCTTCGGACGACATCCTGGAACGGGCGCTGCGCTTCGGCGTGGAGGTAACGTTCGGGTCTGATGCGCACAAGCCTTCAAGGGTAGGCGACGAGCATGAAGCAGTGGCGGCCCGGCTGAAGGAAATCGGCTTCACCTCCTGGGTTTACTACAAGCAGCAACAGAGAGTAGAGCTGCCATTATAAGGATGGATAATTCGCGGCAGCGTGAGCCGGAGGATGCAAGGATTGACATGGACCCTCCGAAAAAGACAACAGCGGCAGTTCGGGAGACTTTGACAGGTCCCGGCTGCCGCTGTTTTTTTATTTCACCCCTTTGTCTTATCCGCAAAATGTAGTCCTTTGGTCGTCATTGCCTGCCTAAGTTGATCCAACGCTTTTGGCCCCATTCCATGCAGTTTCAGAAGTTCCGCTTCGCCAGCCTCCGCAAGCTGCTCCAAAGTCAAATACCCCGCCCCCTGAAGCGCTCTTCTTGCCGGTTTGCTCAGTTTTTCGGGAAACCCGCTTTGCGGACCGGCAATATCGTGCTCCTCCATCAGATCCCTCCTTCCTTGTTCCCTGTACTTCCATTTTACCTATTACGCTAATGATGGATACCCCCAATCGGCGCTCTCTATGGCAGGGCTGTTTCCCGCCCAAGTTATGGACTAAGGACATGTTCGGCTGAAACGCATTGACATGACGGCAAAACCGAAATAAAATTGGTAACACCAATATTGGTATTACCAATTCGATTTTTAGAAGTCTACAGAATGGTATAAGAAGATTAGGAGGAAACATTACTCTATGCATACGGAATGGATTTGCCCCGGTCTTTATGGGGAGAGGAGGACCGTCCTGTGATTACTCCCAAGCTGCGCAATACGGCTTTGCTAGTGGCCGGTTGTTATTTCATGGAGAACCTTGACAGTACCATTGTTACAACGGCGGTGCCCGCAATGAGCCGGGCGCTTGATGTCTCTTCGGCCCAAATGGGACTGATTGTTACCGCGTACATGGTCACGTTGGCCGTGTTTATCCCGATCAGCGGCTGGCTTGCCGAGAAGTTCGGAACCCGGCCGGTATTTCTGTCGGCCATCGCCATCTTTACGATCGCTTCGCTTGCCTGCGCGCTGTCTCCAACCCTTGAAGTGCTTGTCGCCACGCGGGTGCTGCAAGGATTCGGGGGCGCGATGATGGTTCCGGTCGGCCGCGTGGTTGTCATCAAGCATACGGAGAAGCGGGATCTGCTGAAAATCATGTCTTATCTTGTCTGGCCCGGACTGATCTCACCCGCCATCGCGCCGCTTGCGGGCGGACTCATCATCACTTACGCCTCGTGGGAATATCTGTTTCTGATCAATCTTCCGCTCGGCATTGCCGGATTTATCGCCGCCTGGAAACTGATCGACGACGTCCCCGAATCGGCGCCGTCCAGACTGGACGTAACCGGAGTGGTGCTCACGGGAATCGGGGTAGGCGGTTTGACTTACGCGGCCCATGTGCTTGCGGACTCCGGGGCTGCCTGGAGTAAGGGTTTGCTGTTGGCAGCGGTCTTCCTTATCGTCGCCATTGTTGCCGTCAAGCATCTGCTGACCGCCTCCAACCCGATTGTGGAGCTGCGGATATTAACCATCCCGACCTTTCGCTCCTCCCAGCTCGGCAGTTCCCTGTACTGGATGATGGTCGGTTCCGCGCCTTTTATGCTGACGCTGCTGTTTCAGAACGTCTTCGGCTGGAGTCCGACGCTTGCGGGCGGCATTGTGCTGTTTATTTTTGTCGGAAACATCGGCATTAAGCCTGCGACAACCTTCCTGATCAACCGGTTCGGCTTTCGCCGCGTTCTGATCGTTTCTACAGCAATCGGCGCACTGACCATGATTCTGAACGGACTGATTACGCCGGCTGTTCCGATCGTGCTTATTGCCCTGCTCACGCTGATCAGCGGCATTGTCCGCTCCACGGCGCTAACGGCTTATACCACAATGGCGTACAGCGATATTTCGCCGGAGAATACGCGCCATGCCAATGCGCTGGCGTCGACGATGCAGAACCTTGCCGCGGCCTTTGGCATCGCCTCGGCAACGGTGGTGCTGCGCGCCGGGGAGCCAATCGCGAAGTGGGCTACCGGATCTTCCGGCAGCTCGGGAGCTTATACCGTCTCCTTCTTTATTTTGGGCATCATCGCTTCATTGGCGACGCTGGAAGCGGTACGGCTTGACCCAGCCGCAGGTAATGCTCTCCGGCGGAAGCAGACCGGCGAAAGTCTGAATAACCCTAATTAAAGTCTCCAAGCCGTCCGAACAAAAAAATGGACCCGATTTCTCGGGTCCCAACAAAATCTATAT
Organism: Paenibacillus rhizophilus; assembly: GCF_003854965.1. Classification (GTDB taxonomy): domain Bacteria; phylum Bacillota; class Bacilli; order Paenibacillales; family Paenibacillaceae; genus Paenibacillus_AQ; species Paenibacillus_AQ rhizophilus. Next base: position 179,103 of record NZ_RQPI01000003.1, on the reverse strand, counting down.
TTTCAAAAGGGGGTCATGTATACAGTTTACCCCGGCACTGTTAGAGTTTGATAACGGCATTATTTCATTTGTGTAACAAGTGCTGACCCGCTGTGGCCGCTATCCTTCCGTCCTGCGGAGGGTAAATACCGTCAGCTCCGGGCGGCACAAAAACCGGAACGGCATGTACGTTTCCCCAAAGCCCCGATTGACATACAGCTTCCTGTTCGGTTCCCCTACCGTATAGAGGCCGCTAATATACTTGGCCGACCCATCCGGCACAAAGGGGGGGCCCACAAACGGAATGCGAATCTGTCCGCCGTGGCTGTGTCCGGACAGCTGAAGCTGAATGGAGTATTCCAGCACGAAATCCGCATAATCCGGCTCGTGCATGAGCAGCACCGTGAACATGCCTGGCGGGATGCCGCCCATCGCCGCCTTCGGGTCGGGACCTGGGCTGTTGATCAGATAATCCTCCATTCCCGCGACGGCGATGGCTTCCCCTCCTTTACGAAGAAGGATATGATCATTGCGCAGCACCTTGAAGCCGGCAGCCTCCAGCAGACCGACCAACTGCTCGGCATGCTTGTAATCATGATTGCCGAGCACCGCGAATTTGCCCATCGGCGCAGTCAGACCGGCAAACAGAGGAACAGACTCCGCCAAATCCTCCGGATAGCTGTCGACGATATCGCCGCTGAAGCAGATCAGGTCCGGTTCCGCCTCCCGGATATGACGCACCAGCCGCTTGACATCATCGGCATCCTTGTTGAAGCCGAGATGCACATCGCTGAAATGAACAAGCTTCATTCCCGAAAACGCGGCGGGAAGCTCTTTCCAAGCCAGCGTTAGATGGGTAATATCCAGCCAGCGCGTCTCTCCTTGCCAGCTGTAGCCGCCCGTCAGCAGACCCGCGCCGATTAACGTCGCCGCTCCGCGGGCCAGAAACTGCCGGCGCGTTATTTTTTTGCCGCCCGTTTCGGGTGATGAAGAATCGGCCAAATTGCCGTATCCGCCGCCTGAGGCGTTAACTGAAGATTTGTTTTGCGCCGGTTCGTTCATTGGCCTTTTCCCCTTTCGCACCTGAATTTCTCTGCTCCGCACCGGCTGCCGGACCTCTCATTCGTCTTGCGCCGGCGCCCTGAGCGCATTAATCACCCGACTTCCGCACGGTTTCGCTGCTTTTGTCCGCTCCATCCCCTGCGCCGGATTTCAATTCATCCTTTACCTTGTCCTTCACTTCATCCTTAACCTCGGTTTCGATGTCCACTTCGATTTCGGCCTCAATGTCTTCCTCCGGCTCGTTCCCGAGAATTTTGCGGAACAGGCCCAGCATCGCCAGCGCGTAGTACACCGTAATGAAACTGAATCCGATCTGCATGATGACCACAAGCCGAGAAGTGTTGTCTATCGGGGCGATGTCCCCGTATCCGACGGTCGTAAAAGTCGCGACGCTAAAATACAGGAACGAGATCAACTGCGTGAGCAGGTCATTCCCGATTCCTTCTCCCTGAAAGGACGACTGGCCGAACAGCTTGTAAATGGAAGTGTACACAATGGTAAAAAACAGGATGCAGGTCATCGTCGCAATACTGATCCGCGCAAGCGTGGAGCGGATTTTAACTTCTCTGCGGTTGGATTCCTTAATTTCCTGAAAAATAAACATCAGATAAAAAATGACCGAAGCCAAACAGAACAATACAATCAGGGTGCGCAAACCGCGAGTTCCCGTTACGAGAGAGTTCATGCTGATTACATTCAGCAAATCTTCCACGGAAAACAGCACATAGATGAGGAGCGGCACAACCAAAACGCCCTTGCTCACCCATTTGATCTTTACCCGGTAGAAAAAAACGGCCAGCAGCACCACCACCGCCGTATTGAGGACCCACATCCATCCGTCCATGATTGTTCGCTCCTGTTCAAGGTCCCCCAGGCACCCGGGAAAATTAATTGGTCGCAGCTTTCAGGCTTAGGGGAACCGTCAAAGCCGTACTAAAAACCTGCCGGGTGCGGGATGGAAGCTCTCCGGCATCCGGCAGGCTCGAGGCCCTTAAGGCCGCTTCAGTTCCCCTTCGGCTATGGTTACGCTAATTGGCGTATCCGGCATGCCGCTGAACGCCGCCGCAAGTCCTTGAGAGGCCGCCTCGCTCCGGGGCACCCGGCGCACCGGCAGCGTCACTTCAAACGATTCGGTGAACGGGTAAGGATCGAGCAGCAGCGTCGTTCCCCGCCACTCGGCCGTGATAATCCGTCCGCCGGTAAAATCAAATTCTTCTGTACCTGAGAAGCCATCCTTGAACCAGGGATGGAAATCCTTCGTCTGCGTTCCGGGCTCGTGCAGCCCGATGAACAGCGACAGATCGTCGCAGAACTGCAGAAGCCGGCTGTCGTAATACAGCTCCGCCTCGCCGATGGCCGCTTTCGACTGTTCCAGTTCCCGGTGAATCCGGGAACGGCGCTTCTCCTCTTCCTGGAGGTAGATGGTCAGCTCGGGGCTGTTCTCGCCGGACACTTCGATCAGGCGTTCATAATGCAGGCTGCACAGCAGCGCGCCGTAAAGAGTCACCGTCTCGATCTCATCCAGACCCCGCCGGTAGAAAGTCAGCTTCGGAACGAGGGGGAAATCGATAAAGCTGTACGGCGCCTTGGCCGTATCGTTCCAGAAAGGAGTCTCATCCAGATCGACCCAGCCCCGGTCATGGTTGGCTATCGCATACAGCACTTCATCCGAATGGCGCTTCCGGGGCACCTCTTCCTCTCGGAACCTCGCTGCAAATTCTCCGGCCAGCCGCCCGTGGTCATGCTGTTTGATCATGACAAACTTCTCATCCTGCTCCCGACAAATCACCGCCATACCTCCCAGTAGATTCCTTTTCCATGCATTAATACGGAGATTATAACATATTTGCCTGGGGGATTTGGAATCGGCGGCAGCGGAAGAAGCGGTGCAGGAGGCGCGAAAGAAGTGGCGGAAGAATAGCCGGAATGGGCATCGCGTTCGTCCGGGCGTGTGTCCCGGTCTTTGCCTTCGCCCTTGCCTAGGCATTTGCCTAGTCGTTTGCTTTGGCGTTTGCCTGGACGTTTACCTGGGCGTTTCCCGTGCGCTTCCCGGGCGTTTGCCTAGTCGTTTGCTTTGGCGTTTTGCCTGGACGTTTGTCCGGGCTTTTTCCTGAGCTTTAACCTTCGCCTATTTCCGCACCGTTTATAACGGCTCGACAGCTGCCATGAAATAATCTATTCCCTGAAGCAGATCTTTGGGCAGTTCATCCGATTGCAAAAATGCCTTCATTTCCCCGACCACCCGTTCCCGGTCATGGCCAAACACTTCCACGGCCCGGGCTATCTTTTCCCAGCCCGCCAGATCGCTGCGGAATTCCTCTCCGCTCATCGGGATACCATGCGATTCCACATACCACCGCGCGTTATACCCGTATGCCGTTGACAGCAGCTTCAGAAAGGCCGCGCTGGTATACTTGCGCGGACCGCCGTAAACGGAGGGTCCAAGCGCATCGCCCAGAAACAGCACCTGATCCTCCCTGACGTGCAAAATGCAGCTGTCGGCGGAATGGTCCCCTCCCACGTGCACCAATTCGCAAACAACGCCGCCGAGATCGAACTCGATCCGGTCCCGGAACAGAATATCCGGCTGGTTGATGCGGATGTCCCGGCGGCTGCCGTACTCCTTGCGAATATCGGCGGCGCTGTCTTCACTGATGATCCCGTCCGAGACCAAGTTCGTGAGACAGCTGTCCGACCAGTCCAGCTCTTGAAGCGAAGACAGCACCCGGCCTGTTTCCTCATGGGCCACTACCGGGAGGTTCCAGGCCTCCATGCCAAAGGTGTGGTCCCAGTGCCAGTGGGTCAGCGCCAGAATTTCCGGCATACGGACCCCGCGCCACTCCAGCTCCCTGCGGAACAGCTCCGCATGTGCTGGCGAATTGCCGGCATCCATGAGAAGAGTCCGCCGCTCTCCTGCAATGGCCGCGAGGATGGGACGGTCCGTTTCATGCTCGGCATGCATGATGATGACATGCGGGCTCAACTGTTGATAATGGTGTGTCATGTACAGCTCCCCTTTTTTTCGCGTAAAGTCCATCATTTCACAAAAATAGAATAAACGCACAGTGCTCACTCCAAATTACGCGCGGTTAATCAGGCATTGGACAGATGAAACGGAAATTCTCCCTTTTATTTTTCAAAAACAGATCTTGATTAGGGTCCAGACTGGAAAATCTCCCTTTAAATCAGGTATTTCCGTCTGAAATGAAGTAAAAGCTGATAATTAGACGGAGGTTTTCCCGTTCAACGTCTCAAATATTGTTTTTCCGAGAATTAAAATGGAGGTTTTCCCGTTCATCCCTGCTTCTGCACAAGAACTAGCGCTGCTATCATCCAACGTTTAGGCTTTGATGCGCATAATATCTCCATGTTGTACCAAATCCGTCTTCTATTCAAGGCAAAAGAATAGGCCGCCGCCGGATCGTTGTCCGGAGGCGGCCCGCTGAAGAGGGTCCGGCACCTGCTATGGATACTTGCAATGGAGCTACACGCCCAGCCACCGCTTGAACATATGCTTAGTCGTCTGCTTGTTGATTTCGGCGATGGAAGTCGTAAGCGGGATGCCCTTCGGGCAGGCGCGGACGCAGTTCTGCGAGTTGCCGCAGCCCTCGATCCCGCCGTCCGTCATCAGCGCCTCTAGCCGGTCCTCGACGTTCATCTCGCCCGTCGGATGGGCGTTGAACAGGCGGACTTGGGAAATGGCCGCAGGACCGATAAAATCGGTCTTCGCATTGACGTTCGGGCAGGCCTCCAGGCAGACGCCGCAGGTCATGCACTTGGACAGCTCGTAGGCCCACTGCCGCTTCTTCTCGGCCATACGCGGGCCCGGACCGAGATCGTACGTTCCGTCGATCGGAATCCAGGCTTTTACCTTTTTAAGCGCATTGAACATCCGGGTCCGGTCGATGACCAGATCGCGCACCACGGGGAAAGTGCTCATCGGTTCGACGCGAACCGGCTGCTCCAGATTGTCGATCAGGGCGGCGCAGGCCTGGCGCGGCTTGCCGTTGATGACCATAGAACAGGCGCCGCACACTTCCTCCAGGCAGTTAGATTCCCAGCAAACCGGGACCGTGGCGTCGCCCTTGGCATTGACCGGATTGCGCTGAATTTCCATAAGGGCGCTGATCACGTTCATTCCAGGACGGTAAGGAAGATCAAATTCCTCTGTATAAGGCGCGCTCTGCGGATCGTCCTGGCGGGTGATGATAAATTTCACGTTTTTGGGAGTTGCCGCTGTTTCCGCCATAGGTTACCCCTCCTAAAAGTTTTGTCAGCATAGGCTACAATGAATCACTTCGCAAAACTGGCTTCGAAAGCTTGGACTTAAGTGTGATAGCTTCGGAACGAACCGATTATTAGTCCTTGGAGTAGTCGCGGACCCGCGGAGGAATCAGCGATACATCGACGCCTTCGTACGAAATGGCCGGGCCGTCCGGCGTCCAGGACGCCTTCGTCGTCTTCAGGAACTCCTCGTCGTTGCGCTTCGGAAACTCCGGCTTGTAATGCGCGCCCCGGCTTTCGTTGCGCAGCAGCGCGCCCAGCGTCATCGCCTCCGCCAGCTCCAGCATGTTCCACAGCTGCCGGGTAAAGGCGACCCCCTGGTTGTTCCAGCGCGAGGTGTCGCTCATATTGATGTTACGGTAGCGCCCCTTCAGTTCCTTGATTTTGCCTATAGTTGCCTCAAGCTTCACGTTATGGCGGACCACCGTCATGTTGGCTGTCATCCACTCGCCCAGTTCCTTATGAAGGACATAGGCGTTCTCCGTCCCGCTCATGCCAAGCAGCGATTCATATTTGTCCTGCTGTACGCGCCGGTAGCCGTCGAATACGGAAGAAGGTACGTCCTGTACCGATTTTTTGAGCCCCTTAATATATTCCACAGCCTTTGGCCCCGACACCATGCCCCCGAAAATGGCCGATACCAGCGAGTTCGCGCCCAGCCGGTTCGCTCCGTGATATTGGTATTCGCATTCTCCCGCCGCAAACAGGCCAGGTATGTTCGTCATTTGGTTGTAATCGACCCACATGCCGCCCATGGAATAATGGACCGCCGGGAAGATTTTCATCGGGATTTTGCGCGGATCGTCGCCCATGAATTTCTCGTAAATCTCGATGATGCCGCCGAGCTTGACGTCCAGCTCCTTCGGATCTTTATGCGAAAGGTCCAGATAGACCATATTCTCGCCGCCCACACCAAGCCCTTGGTCGACACAGACGTTGAAAATTTCGCGGGTGGCAATATCGCGTGGCACCAGGTTGCCGTAGGCCGGATATTTTTCCTCAAGGAAGTACCACGGCTTGCCGTCCTTGTAGGTCCAGATTCGCCCGCCTTCGCCGCGCGCCGATTCACTCATCAGCCGCAGCTTGTCATCGCCCGGAATGGCCGTCGGGTGAATCTGGATAAACTCGCCGTTCGCGTAGTGAACGCCCTGCTGGTACACGGCGCTTGCGGCCGTGCCCGTGTTGATGACCGAGTTGGTCGTCTTGCCGAAAATAATTCCCGGACCGCCGCTCGCCAGAATCACCGCGTCCGCCGGGAACGTCTCGATTGCCATCGTACGCAAATCCTGGGCGCAGATGCCGCGGCAGACGCCCTCGCCGTCGATGACGGCCGAGAGAAATTCCCAGTTCTCACGCTTCGTTACGAAGCCTTCGACCTCCCAGCGCCGCACCTGCTCGTCGAGCGCGTACAGCAGCTGCTGGCCGGTTGTAGCGCCCGCAAAGGCCGTCCGGTGATGCTTCGTTCCGCCGAACCGGCGGAAGTCGAGCAGCCCCTCCGGCGTGCGGTTGAACATGACGCCCATCCGGTCCATCAGATGGATGATGCCCGGGGCCGCCTCGCACATCGCCTTGACCGGAGGCTGATTGGCGAGAAAATCCCCGCCGTACACGGTGTCGTCAAAATGCACCCACGGCGAGTCGCCTTCGCCCTTCGTGTTGACGGCGCCATTGATGCCGCCCTGCGCGCAGACCGAGTGCGATCTTTTGACGGGAACAAGCGAGAAGAGATGGACATGAACGCCGGCCTCCGCCGCCTTGATGGTTGCCATCAGGCCGGCCAAGCCGCCGCCCACGATAATGATATCGGCTGTTGCCATGACAGGTTCACTCCCTTATTGGATGACAGTATTTACAGTTTGGACAATAGCCTCTGCGGTCTTGAAGCCGCTGTCACGGAACGTGACGAGCGACAGCAGGAACATGAACGTCACCAGTGCGAACAGGCCCATGCAAATATAGGACGATACCCGCTGCGAGCGGGGACCGATCGTGACGCCCCAGCTGACGAGGAAGGACCACAGCCCGTTGGCGAAATGGAAGCAAGCCGCAACGATGCCGATGATATAAAAAGCAAGCCAAAACGGCTGGGTAACGATATCATGCATCACGCCGCCGAGCTCTTCATGCGTAACATTCCCAAGCGCCACTTGAACCCGGGTTTCATACAGATGCCACACGACAAAAATAAAGGTAATGATGCCGCTGACCCGCTGAAGCGTATAACGCCAGTTGCGTTCGAGATTGTAGCGGTTCAGGTTCGGCTTCGACTGGTAGGCGATGTACAATCCGTAGACGCCATGATACAGCAGGGGAAGCCAGATGAACAGCAATTCCAGGAAGAAGACGAGCGGCAGGCTGTTCAGCCACAGCACACTGTCTTTGAAGCCGGCAGCGCCCCCCTCCACCGCCGAGAAATTCGTCAGCATGTGCTCGATGAAAAAAAACGCGAGCGGGATTACGCCGAGCAAGGAATGAATCTTTCTGGAATAAAAGCCTCTCATAGTGCGGGGTCCCCTTTCCGAATAAAACAGCGTTTTCATTAATCAGCATACACCTGCGGGGCGGTGGTTGAAACAGGAAATTGCAGGCTTTCATCTGCCAAAAAACCAGTTCCGCCAATCCTCCTCCGCTCCTGATAAGGCTTTGCTTCATTTTTCACAAATTGTGAATATCTTGTGTCACTTTGTATGTTACTCTTTTTTATCTTATAAGGGAATTGCAATCTAATTATTATACGTTATAAATTATATGCATAAGGGTGACAGTCAATTAACCCGTTCTGGAGCAGCCGGAAGGAGTGACGTAATGTTTGACGATCTTGATATTTTTGCCGCTGTTGTAGAACAATCAAGCTTGAACAGGGCTTCACGTCAGCTAAATTTGTCACAGCCCGCCCTGTCGCGCAAAATCTCCAAGCTGGAGGAACGGCTGGGTGTCACGTTGTTCAACCGGCACGGCAAAAAGCTGGAGCTGACCGAGGTCGGACGGCTGACTTACACCTATGCCTTGGAGCAACGGCAGCAGCGCGCCAAATTCCTGGAGACGATCTCCAAGTTCAAGCAGGGCGAGCCGCTGTCCGTTGCGCTTGGCGCCAGCCTGACCACACTGCAGACGACGCTGCCGCCTCTCGTAAACGCATACATGGAAAAATATCCTGCCGCCGAGCTGAAGCTGGTTACGGGCAAGACGCATGAAATTGTCACTTCGGTGCGCGAAGGACGGTCCGAAGTCGGCATCATCGCATCCGCCACCGCCGAGCCCGGCCTGCGCTGCATCCCGCTGTTCGAAGACCAGCTGCGGCTCGTCGTTGCCGGACATCACCCGCTCGCCGGACTGCCTCGGCTTGAGATGGAGCATTTGAACGGGCTGCCGATGATCCTCTTCTCCAAGGGAACCTGGTACCGCCGCATGACGGACGACCTGTTCCAGCGCAGCGGCATTCAGCCGGATATCCGCATGGAGATCGATTCCTTCGAGGCGATCATCCGGCTGCTGCCGACGATCAAGGCGGCGGCGCTGCTGCCCAATTCCTACCTCCGTCCGCAGCTGCTGTCGGGAGGCGGACTGGCCTCCTTGCACATCAAGGAACTGGAGCTGACCCAGCGGACCACCTGTCTGATCTACCGCGACACCGGCGACCTAAGCGCTGCGGCGCGCAGTCTGGTGCAGGTGACGGAAGAGGTATTCAAGGCGGGCCGGCCGGCCTCTCACTAAAATGGCAATGCTGAGAACAAGAAAGACTCTCTTTCAGCCGCAGGGGCAAAGAGAGCCTTTCTCATTACATCATCCGCTGTATTATTTTATCCGCCGAACGAGTAAGGTCAAGCCTCCGTCTCCCCGCTGTTCATCGCGTCTTCCTCGAACCGGTCGATGCTCTCATTGGAGCCGATAACCACCATGATGTCGCCCGCATACAAGTAATCATGCGCGGTCGGAGCAACGATGACCCCGCCTGCGCGGTTCAATGCGATAATGCTGCAGCCGTATTTCGCCCGGGGATTGATCTCGGCAAGACTCTTGCCGTCCATGCAGGACGGAACGGTCAGCTCGACGATCTTGTATTCCTTGGAAAGCTCGATGTAATCGACCAGATGCGGAGTCACCAGCTGATGCGCCACGCGAACCCCCATATCCCGCTCCGGAAAAATGACCCTGTCCACCCCGAGCTTCTCCAAAGCGCGTCCGTGCAGGATGGAAATCGCCTTGGCCACCACCATTTTGACGCCCAATTCCTTCAGGAGAATGGCTGTAAGGATGCTGCGCTCCATATTGTCTCCAATCGCCACAATGCCGCAGTCCAGGTTCCGGACGCCCAGCGACCGCATAACGCCCTCATCCGTGGCATCCGCCATGACGGCATGCGTCAGCTTGTCCGTCATCTCTTCCACCCGTTCCTCGTTATGGTCGATGCCGAGCACTTCATATCCCATCGCCATCAGTTCAAGCGCCAGACCGGCGCCGAAGCGGCCAAGGCCGATCACGACAAATTGCTGTGCTTTCATTCCTGTTATCCCCTTATCCGATAATCATTTTGCCTTCCGGGTAGCGATACAATTCCTTACCCTTTTTCGGTCCCAGCGCATAAGCAAGCGTCAATACGCCCAGCCTGCCGGCGAACATGGTGAGACAGATGAGGATTTTGCCCGCCATGGACAGATCCGGCGTAAGCCCCAGACTGAGCCCCACCGTAGCAAAGGCCGATGTCGTCTCGAACAGCAGATTCAAAAAGGGCGCATCTTCCGTGGTCGATAGCACCATCGAGACGGCGACGATCAGCAGCAAGGCCAGCAGAGTAATCGTCAGAGCCTTGAATACCCGTTCCTGAGCCAGACGGTAGCGGAACAGCACGATATCGTCACGGCCGCGAAGCATCGCGATTACCGCTCCGATCATAATGGTAAAGGTAGTCGTCTTGATGCCGCCCCCGGTCGAACCGGGAGAAGCCCCGATGAACATTAGAATCACGATAAAAAACTGCGAGGCCTGCCTGAGGCCCGTCATATCCAGGGTGTTGGCGCCGGCCGTCCGTGGAGTAACGGACTGAAAGAGCGCCGTCCATATTTTCCCTCCCAACCCGAGTGAGCCCATCGTGCGCGGATTCGTAAACTCGAATATAAAAAGCACGAGAGCCCCGATCACGATCAGCGCGGCGGTCATGGACAGCACGACCTTACTGTGCAGCGATAGCCTGCGTTTGTGCCGGTAATCCATTATATCCGACATAACGATAAAGCCGATGCCGCCGGAGACGATCAGAAACATAACCACGATATTGACAACCGGATCGTCGGCATAGCCGGTCAGGCTGCGGTATTCGCCGAACAGATCGAAGCCCGCGTTGTTGAACATTGAGACCGCATGGAACACGCCGAAGAAAGCCGCCCGTCCCAGCGGCATATCAAAAGCCCAGCGGAACGTAAGGAGAACTGCTGCGCAGGCCTCGATGACCAGAGAATAAATCAGGACGCTGCGGATCAGCCGGACGATCCCTTCCATTGAGCTCTGATTCATCGCTTCCTGCAGCACCAGCCGCTCCCGCAGCGAAATTCGCCGCCTGAACACCAGGGCGAACAATGTCGCCATCGACATGAATCCGAGGCCGCCAACCTGGATCAGCAGCATGATGACAATCTGCCCAAAGGTCGTGAAGAACGTGCCTGTGTCTTTAACAACCAGCCCGGTAACACAGGTGGCCGATGTGGACGTAAATAGCGCGTCCAAAAAACTGATAGAATGCCCCGGAACATGCGAAACCGGCAGCATCAGCAGCAGGGCTCCGATCAAAATGATGACGGCAAAGCCGATCACCAGGATCTGGGGCGGTGACAGCTTCAGCCAGCGGAATTCGGAAACCTTCGATACTTGCGAAGCCATATTCATCCCCCGTCCATAAAATCCGATTTCTCTTCATATGCTATCCTTAGCGATATTATCAAATTTAGATTGCGATTTCACCGTTTTTTCAGTGCTATCCGCTATTTATCCCCCATTATCCCCCAAATAATGGCTTTGGGCATGCCTGCTGTGATATTTTAAGATAGTTAAACCAATCTTAAGTTAGATCGTTTTATAGAAATCATTATCCAAGGAGGCGTTTCATGAATCCCGTCGGCCACCCTTTACACCAGCGGCCCATCTCCAGATCACTCGTTATCTCAGGCCTGATCGGTCTGGTTTTGTTTATCCTATTTCAGATTGTTCCCTCGCTTACCCAGGAAGGCTTCGTCAGCGAACCGGCAATCAGCAAATCGGAAGCCCGCGAGAAAGCGGTGCTTTTTGCGGCCAAACAGCTCGGATACATACCGGAACCCGGCGACCATTGGATCGTAACTTATAAGTCGGATTCCTCTTTTTACGGCTACATGTCAAGGGAAAGCCTCTTGGACGATTACAGCAAAAGAAAGCTGGACCGCCTCTATCCCTTCGATACCTTTCATGCTTCCCTCGATTCCCAGGATGATAAATGGGCGAATCTGGCGGTCGATCTGAATATGTATACCGGCGCGCCTGCCGGCTTTACCCGCGTTCCCGCCGGGACCGGAAAGAAGGCGAACGAGACCGTCGCCGTTCTGAGCGGCAAAGATGACACCGCAGACGTCATCAGCGACGCTTCATTGACCCCTCAGCAGAAGGAACGGCTGGCGGAGCCTTGGTTGAAGAAGTGGGGAGCCGACCCTTCGCGGCTGGAGCGGAATTCTTCTTCTACAGGCAGCTACGGCCTGATCTATACCGATCATTCGGTAAAAGTCGGCGAAGCGCCGCTGCGTTACGCCTTCAAGTTCACCACAGGCGAAGTATCCGTCTTCAAGCCCGGATTCTCCGCGCCGGAGTGGCATACCGCCTATGTGGAAAAGCAGACTTCGTCGGCGACCCGGTTTACGCTGTTCGGGTACGGGCTGCCTACCTTCGCCCTCGGCGTTCTGGCGTTAATTTACAGTATTCTCCGCCGAAAGCACACTTCTTTTGCTCGCGGGGTCTTTTTAAGCATCGTCCACTTTGCCATTATGATGATCAGCACGTACAATATGCTACCTGAAACGACCGGAACGGGCATGGAGGACCGGATTACGTCCATCGTCATGTTCGTCATTTATACGCTGTACAGCCTGCTGATGTCCTCGCTGCTCTATTTCTCCCTGGTCGGCGGAAACGGCCTGTGGCGGAAAGAGGAAGGGCTGAACCCCTGGCCCCGGGCCAAGGAGCCAGGTTACGGCAAATACGTCATGGACAGCGTCTACGCCGGCTATGTTTGGGCGTTCGTGCTGCTCGGCGTCCAGACGCTCATGTTCATTATTTTGCAGTACACGCTGCATAACTGGTCGACTACGGACGCCTCCCAATCGCCCTACAATATGCGCTATGCCTGGCTGCTGCCGATTGTCGCCTGGCTGGCCGGACTTTCCGAAGAAGCGGTTTATCGGCTGTTCGGCATCCGGATGCTCAAAAAAATCGTGCGCAGCACCCTGATTGCCAGCCTCATTACGACCATTGTCTGGGCGTTCGGGCATACGCTTTACCCGATCTATCCGATCAGTTCCCGACCGATTGAGCTGACGGTGATCGGCCTGCTGTTCAGTTATATTTTTCTGCGCTACGGCTTCATCGCTGTCATGTTCAGCCATGTCGTCTTTGACAGCATTCTGATGGGCGCCACCCTGATCTTCATGCGGGAGCCGGTCAATGTGGCCGCGGGTTTGATTACGATTGTCATGCCGTTTATCGTCGGCTACATCGTCTATCGCTTCAACCCGCCGGGGCGGGAGCGTAAGCCGCAGTCCCTTGATCTCGGGCCAGGACCCGGGCCGGGTTCGGGACCGGGCCCAGAGCCGGGGACGATCGTGTAACCGCAGGACGGTTCCTTGGGAAAAGGGAGTTCTGCGCGTGGACGACCGTGAATGCTTACGTCTTGCCGGCGCAAGCAAGCGCCGGGCAAGACGAATGGAGCCAAGAATACCCAAGGCTACAGGAGATCATTATTCCTTTATTCAGGAGCCCCATGTGGAACAAATCGCGGAGTGAATCCTGAATTACGTTCCCGAGGTGAAAGAGGTTACTCTATGGCAAATTCAAATACGTCTTCATCCCTGCAGCCTGAGACGGATGAGCAGGCGGCTCCGGCGTTCAAGCTGCTGGAACTGCCCCTCTCCTATATCCGGTTTCTGATGGGGATGTTCATTTCCAGATTGGGAGATTCCCTGTTTACTTTCGCTATTCCCTGGATCTCCTACAAATTAACTCAATCCGGTATCGTGATGGGGTCCATGTACGCAGTGAGCGTTATGCCGATCGTCTTGTTCGGGCCAGTTGTGGGCAGTATGGTCGACCGATGGGAACGAAAAAAGCTGATGATCATTACCGATAGCTCCAGAGCGCTGCTCGTCGCGCTGATCCCCCTGTTGCACTTTGCTGGAGTTCTGCAGCTGTGGCATCTTTACGCGATCTCCTTCGTACTCACCATACTCTCGCTAATGTTCGACGTTTCCATCGTTGCCATTATTCCTTCGCTGGCGCCCAAACAATTGACGCGGGCTAACGCCTCCTACCAGTTGACCAATCAAATCGCGGAGCTGGCGGGACCGCTGCTTGCCGGTGTGATTATCGTAGCCATCGGAGGATTCAATACGCTTTGGCTCGATGCCGTATCATTCGCGGGAACGCTTGTCGTTTTGTTGCTTATGCCAAGCTTCGGCAAGCCCAAGTCGATAGCCAGCCTTTCGCAGATTTTCAAAGACATCGGCGAAGGGTTCAAATGGCTCATCCGTTCCAAAATCAATCTTTCCTTCTCCTTCCAAGCGATGATTGGTAACTTTGGCTACAGCGCGGCTTTCGGCGTGTTGATGTTCTACCTGCTGAACACTCTCCATCTGAATACCCAGCAGAGCAGCATCAACTATACCCTGCTAGGATTTGGAGGCATTATCGGAAGCCTTCTGGCCGTTCCGCTGGAGAAGCGGTTCCGCAGGGGCATATTGATCCCCGTGCTTCTGGGGATCGGAACGATCGGTTTCCTTTTTGCTTCGGTCAGTCATTTCTGGCTTGCTCCCGGGATCGCCTTTTTCGCGGTCACGGTCTGCAACGTCGCCTGGAATACAATTGTCACCTCCGTACGCCAAGAGACCATTCCAGCCGATATGATCGGACGCGTGCTTGGCTTCTCCAGAGTGCTGACCCGTTTGGCCATGCCCTTGGGAGCGATGTCCGGGGCCGCCCTGTCGGGATGGACCGATCCAAGAGCGGTATTCGCTGTAGCGGCAGGCGCCAAAATCCTGGAGGTGGTCATCGCGCTGGTGACGCCGATCCGAAAACTTTGAGCACCATACGATGCAATTTATTACGCATTTCTATGGGAGTATGTTTTTTTGAACTTAAATCTCAAGGATAAAAAAACGTGCCAGTGACCGCCTCAAGCAAAGGCATTGGAAGAGCCATGACCGAACGGACGCTTTATCTGGATCAGCTCAAATCGGATGCTCTGCATACAAGCGTTGAAAATATTCGGGCCCTGTCCGAAAAACAGCCCGGGAGCGCATTAGCGGCTCCCGGGCTGTTGCTGTAAAATATGGACTTTATAAATGGCTTGGCAAGCTTACCTTGTTAAACCGTTTCTTCGTCTTTCAGCGCGTCCAGAATCTGCCGGGCGAGCTTGTCGCCGATGGACAGGGGACGGAAATCCTCAACCGTCGCTTCTTTGATTTTCTTGAGCGACCCGAAATGCTTGAGCAGCAGCTTCCGCCGCTTCTCCCCGATTCCGGGGATCGCATCAAGCCGCGAAGTGACCATCGACTTGCCGCGCTGCTCGCGGTGGAACGTGATCGCAAAGCGGTGCACCTCATCCTGGATGCGCTGGAGCAGATAAAATTCCTCGCTGTCCCGGGCCAAATGGACCGGCTCCGGCGGATCGCCGACCAGCAGCTGCGCGGTCTTGTGCTTGGCGTCCTTGACGAGGCCGCAGACCGGTATGAACAGGCCCAGCTCGTTCTCCAGAATATCAACGGCGGCGGAAATCTGGCCTCTGCCGCCGTCCACGACAATGAGGTCGGGCTGCGGCAAATTATCCTTCAGCACCCGCTCGTAGCGGCGGCGGATGACCTCGCGCATCGTTTCGTAGTCGTCAGGCCCCTGAACGGTGCGCACCTTGTATTTGCGGTACTCCTTCTTCGCCGGCTTGCCGTCGATGAACACGACCATCGCCGATACGGGATTCGCCCCCTGGATATTCGAGTTGTCGAACGCCTCGATCCGGTTCAAGCTCTCCAGCCCAAGGCTCTGCCCGAGGCCTAGCGCCGCGCCGGAGGTGCGCTCTTCATCCCGCTCGATCAGGCGGAACTTCTCTTCGAGCGCCACGAGTCCGTTCTGGCAGGCCATGCGGACCATTTGCTTCTTCAGGCCGCGCCGAGGCACCAGCACCTTGACGCCCAGCCATTCCTGCAGCGCCGCCGCCCCGCCGGCGGCATCCACTACGCCTGCCGCGGCGGCTTCCACAGCGGCGGCGGCGCGGTGCGCCGTCTCTGCGGCCGTCTCCGGCGCTTCCTCTTCGGCGGCGGAATCTTCGGCAGCAGCGGCGCTCGCAGCCGACACGCCGGCGGTTGAGAGGTCGGCAGCGCCGCTGGAAGACGTTTTACCGGCCTCCTCCGCGGCGGAGGCGTCAACGGTCAGCGCCGCATTCCCGGCGTCCGCCGTTCCTCCCCCTTCGCCTGCACCAGCGCTGTATCCTTCACCTCTCTCCGCTACAGCCAGACCACCGTCCGCAGCCGGTTCCGGCGGAAGCACGGACGCCGCGTCCTGCACGAGCAGCGCTTCAGGCAGCAAAATCTCCTGCGGCAGCGCCGGATTCTCGCTGTAATACTGCGTCACATACGACATGAAGTCGCTGAAGGCTTCTCCATAGAACGGAAAGCTGGACGAGTGGCGCTGGATCATTTTCCCCTGTCTCATATAGAGAATCTGCACGCACATCCAGCCTTTATCCACGGCGTAGCCGAATACGTCCCGGTCCTTCGTGTCCGGCGTGTTGATGTTCTGCTTCTCCATCAGGGCGTCGATATGGATAATCTGGTCCCGCAGTTCCTTCGCCCGTTCGAAATAGAGTTCCTCCGCGGCCTCCTGCATTTTTTGCTGAAGATCCTTCTTGACCGCTTCATGGCCTCCGCCGAGGAACGTCGAAATGCTCTGGGTGATCTCGTCATAGGCCGACTTGGGCACTTCCTTCTCACACGGCGCCAGGCATTGGCCCATATGGTAATACAGGCACACCTCCTTGGGCATCGCTCCGCATTTGCGCAGAGGATACATCCGGTCGAGCAGCTTCTTCGTCTGGTGGGCCGCATAGGCGTTCGGATACGGTCCAAAATATTTCGCTTTATCTTTAAGCACCCGTCGCGTCACTTCAAGGCGCGGATGTCTTTCATTCGTAATTTTAATGTAGGGGAAGGTCTTATCGTCCTTCAACTGCACGTTGTAGCGCGGCATATGCTTTTTGATCAGGTTGCACTCCAGAATGAGCGCTTCCATGTTGCTGGCTGTGACAATATACTCAAAATCGCTGATATCCGCGACCAGCCGCTGGGTTTTGCCGTCATGGCTGCCCGTAAAATAAGAGCGGACCCGGTTCTTCAGCACCTTCGCTTTCCCTACATAAATGATGGTGCCTTCTTCATTCTTCATCAGATAGCATCCGGGCAGGTCCGGCAGAAGCGCCAGCTTGTTGCGGATGTTGTCCATGTAATCCATTGTGGTTCTCCCCTCCTAAAATCCGCGGGCGCCCCTCCTAAATCCTCCCCAAGCTTACGCTTCCGATGCGAGCTTTCTTCCGGAAAACTTGTAGAGGACCCCAAGGGCTCCGCCCTCTGGACGCCCGGAAATGGGCGAATGAGCGGCGCTGAGCCCGGGGTGGTGACCTGGTTTGAATCAAGTGGTCCCTTCTCGGCCTTGCCCTGACGGGCGGCCTCGGGACCTTTCATGCGGCGCTCCGGCATACGTGCAAAGCTCATGCGTGCGGACAACCGCTCTCCCTTTGGATTCGCTTAACTTCGCGGTTAGACGCTTACTGTCTCATACGCGCGGAAGGCCGCTCTCCCTCAGGAATCGCTTCTGTCCGGCGCTGAGCGCACAAAGCGCCTTCGGTTTAAACCGAAGGCGCTGGGCAGGGCCAAGGGCCCGAACGATGCGGTATATAAATTATTGGTGTTTGGCTACGATGTTTTTCAGCGATTCTTTGGAGTTCAGGCCGACCACTTTATCGACAGGCTGGCCGTCTTTAAAGAAGATCAGCGTCGGAATGCTCATAACGCCGAAACGGGATGCCGTTTCCGGATTTTCATCCACGTTCAATTTCGCGATTTTCACACCATCTCCAAGCTCGGTGGACAATTCGTCCAGAATCGGAGCAAGCATTTTGCAAGGACCGCACCATGGTGCCCAGAAGTCCACCACTACAGTACCTTGACCTTGAACCTCATTGTTAAAGGATTGGTCAGACACGTTAACAATTGCCATGATTATGTTCCTCCTAAAAGTTTTGATAGCGTATGCTCCTTGAAATACCTTCGCAAAACTCGCTTCGGAAGCATCAGCTTTGGTTTGTGGTGACGGGCCTCGGTGTAAAACTTAAGCAAAGCCCGCTTCAAAAGCATGTTTAAAGGTTTTGCGAAGCAGAACTCGCTTCGTAATATGTGATGGTTGTGGATGTGCAAAGCGGATGCCCCGCTTGGCCTATTCACCAGGTTTTGCGAAGCAGTTCGGTTTTCTTTTAACCCCGCTTCGTAAAGCTCTGCGTTATTGATGCATGCATGTAATATGATAACCAGATTATCATTCACCGACACGTTTTCAGTATAACATATTTGACTCGCATATGTGAAATGTCACATTGCCGTTATTTTCAAGATTATAACCCAAATTAATTCCAAACGTTATCTTTACAACTTGCCGGGGAGTTAGATATACTTTAGGAAAGCGCATTATATGTCAATGACTTAATTCATACTCCTGCAATTTACAACGCTTGGCCATTTCTGCGAGGAGGTCAAACTATGGATGTCAATGTGCGGACACCAGATCCGCGGGAGCATGTAAACGAAGAGCCCCGCAATGACCTGGGCGATTTAATGAACGGTTTTTTTGGAATGACCACATTTATGGCCGTTGTGTTTTTCGGCATGGTCATCATCAAGTTCCTGATATCCGAGTGAAAAAACGGCAGATCCGGATCACCGGACTGCCGTTCCTATTTGTCTGCGCTAACGTAGAGCGTATCCCGCAGGGAGAGCGGGCGGCCGCTCGTTTGATGCGCAATCCGCCTTCACTCGCCAACGTTGAGCGTATCCCGCAGGGAGAGCGGGCGTATCCTCGTTTGATGCGCAATCCGCCTTCACTCGCCAACGTTGAGCGTATCCCGCAGGGAGAGCGGGCGTATCCTCGTTTGATGCGCAATCCGCCTCGCCGTCGCATGAAAGGTCCCGAGGCCTTGCCCGTAAGGGCAGGACCGAGAAGGGACCGCTGCACGCACAACTTGTATCACTCTTCCGCCAGCGCCGCTCCCCTGTAAAATTTTCGGGTGTCCAGAGGGCGTAGCCCTTGGGGTCCTCCCCATTGGGGAGGATTTAGGAGGGGCAATCGACAGATTTAGGAACTGTGTCCCCCAGAATATCCCCGCTGGTTCTCTCCCACCAGCTGCATCACTTCCACGTAAGGTGAAATCCGGTTCATCAGCCGCTGTCCCTTATAAACCTCCTCGCCGTCCTTGCTGGTGAAGCTGAGATGCTTCTCCAATCCGTCCAGCGGATAGTTCGACGTGTAGAAGGTCGGCTTGCGGTTCATCCGGTAGTTCAGAATCGGCCCCAGCACATGGTCCCGCGCCCAGGGGTTCAAATTCTCCGCCCCAATATCGTCAAAAATCAGCAAATCACAATTCTTCATCGTATCGACGGTTTCTTTCAGCTTTTGGCCGTCCGTCATGATCGTTTTCAGTTCCTCGACAAAATCAGGCATGTACACGATAACGCCGCTGAATCCGGCAATCGCCAGCTCATGCAGCAGATAGCACATCAGGAATGTCTTGCCGGTGCCGAAGGAGCCGTACAAGTACATCCCGCGTGCAGGCAGCCCCGTCTCTTTGGCACTCTCGATATATCGGAACAGCCGGCCCACCGCCGGAGCGCGCCGCGGGTCCTTGCCCATAATTTCAATCTCGTCATAGCCTTCGCTCAGCACACGCTCATCGACATAGAAGCTGCGAATCCGTTTGCGGATTCGCTCCTGATTGTCTCTGGCGATCTGCAGCGGGCATGCAGTCTTACGCTCATACAAGTCGGGGAAGCCGCTCGCGCTCTCCACGGTCAGCTTGCTGTAATGCCCCGGAAAATCGTTGGGGCACCGTTCCAGACCCGGGCAGTTCGCGCAATTGCGGGATTCCTCCACATATTGATACAGGCGGCTTAAATGAAGCCTCAGCCTGGATTCATCCATTTCGGGGTGCTCTTCGCGCAGCCGAAGCACGAGCGGATGGTTCAGCAGTTCATGCTCCAAATCTCTCGAACGCAGGCGCAGAGCGGGATTATTCATCGAACGAAGCACTTCGCCCATGGACTCCACCCATAACACCTCACTTTTCTTACGGCTATTCCGCCGCTCCTTTTTTCTTGCTGGCCTTGATATTCGCCGCCATCTGCATCATAGCTGCGAATTCTTCCTCCGACACCGCCGCAGACTGACCGTCATCCACAGCAATCTGGATTTCGGGCTTGCCGGACCGGCCTCCGCCTTTGGCATAGGAACGCGGGCGCGTTCCCGGCGAGCCGGAGGCTGCTTTTCCTTTTACCTTGGATTGATCGCGTATGTAGCGTACCGCCTTCTCATAGCTGTTGACCTGTTTGACCAGCATATTGGAGGCAATGGCTTCCACAAAATTGCGATTGATCCGCTGCTCTCCTCCTGAAGCAACCATGGCCATCAGATAGTGAATGAGAATGTTGATGACTTCGCCCGGAAGCTTGTAATTCAAATCGATCTTCTCGAAAATATCCATCAGCTGGCCCGGCACCGCGCCCGGGAAAAAAGTCTGAAGCAGACGGGTATACGGCTCGTTGCGCAGCATCATATTATATTGGTGAATATCGCATTTGGAAAGGAACTGCGGGGGAACCTCCACATAATATTCCATCTCAACCGGCTGCTCTTCGGGGACGATCGGTTCCTCGCCCTGCTCGGCCGCTCTGATCGACACGACCTTGGCGGCGGCAGCCTCACGCTGCTCATGCCGCTTCATATTTTGCCGGAAATGCTGGCTTGCCCTGTGCTGAAGCTCGTCTAGCATAACCTCTCCGTCCGGCGTAAAAATACCATCCTCGTCAAGCAGCCGGCACATATCCTGCGCGCTCAGCTTATATTTGTGAGCCACATAGTTGATGACGCCCATCTGTTCAAAATCGAAACGCAGCTTCTCGACATGCGCCCGGTTGGCCGACTCCCGCGGAAACCGCAAAATAATGTCGCTGTAGCCGATGGCCAGCTTGCCTTCTCCATCCCGCACAGGCTGCCGGACGGCGGCAACCTCGGTCAGAGCCTGCTCTAACTCGTAATCGATGACATGCGTGTTCAATTCGAAAATATCATAAAACGGCCGCGATATGTTTTCCTTGCCTACGGCTCCCCGGCTCCAATCCTCCGGCTCCCTGCTCCAAAACTGCTCTCTCAGGGACAATACGGCGAATTTGCCGACCTTGTCGCGGAGCAGCAGCGTTAAGTGCTGGGTGGCGAAAAAATCGGACGGAGACAGCGGCGGCAGCAGCTCGTACTCGTACATATAATCTTCGGATTCCGGTATGAAGACCCGGCTGGTCTGAAGCAGACCAACCGCTTCCAGCTTGGAAGCCTGTTCAATCATCGTTCTGCGGCCCTTCTCGTTCGGTTCAATGCCGAGCGTCAGAAACAGGCGGCGCTGCGGTTCAGCGGCCGAATAGCCGATACCTTCCGCGGGAACATGTGAAAAAAGCAGACGGTACAAACTTATGGCAAAAGCGCCGACCATAGGCTGGTAGATAGAACTCAGCATACGTTCGTCGACAGGACTGAGACCGAATTCGCGGGAAACGCAGTACCGATGATGTTCGGTGAAATGATGTAAATGACTGATATGCATCTTCGGATACCTCCAATTCACGAATTCTTATACGATTTCTATTCGAAGTAGATTTCTATTCAAAGTAGAGTTCTATTCTATCATAAATCGACTGTCAATAAATGTGGAAAAAAGGCCAAATCAGGCGCTTTCTCCCGCTCGCTCGCATCCGGTCCGCCTTATCCTGTCCTATGCGGATTTTTTAGAAAATATGATGAAAACAAGAAAATAAAACGGCCGCTCCCGTAAAAGTCAGGGGAAGCAGCCGCTGCACTTTCTCTTGTAGCCTTTTTCGTCAGAACATTTTATAGCCGCCGAGCCGCAGGCGCCGGATCGTCCAGCCGCTGAGCACCGCTCCGGCCAGACCGGCAATGCCGGTTAAATAGTCCACCAGGTGAAAAGAAGACAAATGCTCCCATAGCGTCATGGAAGACCGGTCCCAAATGGAATACACCACTACCGGCAAAATGACGAGAACAAACAAATAAGCCGGAAACCAAGTGGTCTTCATTAACATATTGAGGATAAAGCCGATGCCAAACATCATCACAAAGAACAGAACGGTGAGCACAAACACAGGAATAAATCCCATCGTTACCCTTCCCCTCTCTCTATAAAGAAACGCGCATAAAGCATCAACCCGTAGTCAGTTTACTAGAAAAAAGGGGACGAAGCAACGAATTTCCTGAGCGGATCAAAGCCCCGTTTGCTCTTCACTGCACGCTTGCGCTACAATGCTTAGAAGGACAACCATATGAGGAGTGATCACATGAGTGAAGCCGCTTTGACGCTGGAAGGATGGTATGCTCTACATGACTTCCGCTCTCTGGATTGGACCGCCTGGACGGCGGCCGATGATGAGGAACGCGCTGTGGCTCTGGATGAACTAAATGCTTTTATAGAGGAATGGTCCGGTGTCGAAGAGGCGAAGCTGGGCAGTTCCGCCTGGTATTCGATCGTCGGCCAGAAAGCCGATTTTGTGATGATCTTTCTGCGCGAAAGCCTGGAAGAGCTGAACAAGCTTGAGGTCGCCTTCAACAAGACCGCCTTTGCCCCCTTTACAACCAAAGCTTACTCCTATGTCAGTATTGTGGAGCTTAGCAATTATAACCCGAGCGGAGAGAGCGGAGAAGACCCGATGCAGAATCCGCATATAGCAGCCCGCCTGAAGCCGATCCTGCCGCAATCCCGGCATATCTGTTTCTATCCGATGAACAAAAAGCGCGAGCTGGCCGACAACTGGTACATGCTCGATATGGCCAAGCGCAAGGAGCTGATGTATTCCCACGGGCTGATCGGCCGCGGCTACGCCGGCAAGGTGAAACAGATCATTACCGGCTCCGTCGGCTTCGACGATTGGGAATGGGGCGTAACACTGTTCGCGGAGGACGCGCTGCAGTTCAAGAAGCTCGTCTACGAGATGCGGTTTGACGAAGTCAGCGCCCGCTACGGGGAATTTGGATCGTTCTATGTCGGCAATCTGCTGACTTTTGAATCCTTTGAAGAGATGCTTAAGGTATAGAATACGAGAAAAGGGTGTGCTCCACAGCGTTATAACGCCGGGGCACACCCTTTGCCGTTTCATTATGCTTCCGAAGACTCTTCATCGTCTCCGCTGTCCTGCAAGCTCTTCAAATAATCCGCGGTCTCCCGGTCCCGGGTCCGGCTCTTCTCCTTCAGCCGCTCAATCGCGGGCAAAATGAGCAGGTCAATTTCTTTCTGGATCGTATAGGCCAGATCATGTCTTCCTTGACCCTCCAGATAGGAGCCGGCCTCGATCAGGCCATTGTAACGGTCAAGCTCATCCCGGGTCAACAGCCCCCGCACTTGTACGCTGCAGTGACGCATTTTACAGGAATCTCCCTTTCTTCAGCACCAGCGGAATCCCCCCGATAATAAAGAGGTAGCGCATATCCACGACTTTTTTCAGCTGGGCCGCCACAAAGCCTTTATATTTCTTGTCGCCAACTACGGCGATTCCCTCGCCTTTGCCAAGCGAAGCTACCGTTCCTTTATTGCTGAATACGAATTTCTTCGGCTGCTGCCCCCGGATCGCAGCGACCAGATTATGGGCGCAGCACTCGCCCTGCTGCATGGCGATTTGCGCCGTCGGAGGATAAGGGCGTCCTTCCGGCGCAATCATCAGCGAGCCGTCGCCGATGATGAAGATGTTCTCATGCCCCGGAGCACGCAGGTATTCGTCCACTTTTACACGCCCGCGCATGGCCTCAAAGCCCGCCGCCTCGATCAGATGGTTGCCGCGAATGCCGCCCGTCCAGACGATCGTTGATGCCTTGATTTCCTCGCCCGTCGCAAGCAGGACGCTGCCCGGCATGCATTCCTTGATCGCTACGCCGATCTTGAAGGTTACGCCTTTCTTCGTCAGCACTTTCATGGCATGCTCCACAAGCTCCGGCGCGAAGCCCGGCAGCGCCGTTGGAGCGGCTTCCACGTTGTAGATGTTGACCAGGCTCGGATCGACATCGTATTCCTTGCAGAGTCCCGGAATCCGGTCCGCCAGCTCGGCCACAAATTCGATGCCGCTAAAGCCCGCGCCGCCGACAACGAAATTGATATGCTCCTGCGGATTGTTCTCGTTCTTATATTTGGCAAACTGGTATTCGATATGCTCGCGGATGAGCCGGACAGAGTTGATGCTGCGGATCGTCATGGCGTACTTGTCCAGTCCCGGAATGCCGAACGTCTCCGGCTCGCCGCCGAGCGCGATAACAAGGTAGTCGTAGGACAGAGTGCCATCCTCCAGAATAACCTTTTTCTGCTGGGTGCGGATTTCCTGCACCGACGACTTCACAAGATCGATCTTGAACTCGTCGATCAGCTTGGAAATGGAAACGCGCGAATGCTCTATGCTGTCCGTTCCGGCTGCAGGCATATGAAGATGGGTAGTAAAGTAATGGTACTCGTGGCGATTAACAAGGGTGACATCCGCCTCGTTGTAGTTCAATGCCTTTTGCAAACGCTGTGCGGTTAAAATACCTCCGTATCCCGCACCTAGAATTACGATTTTGGGAATACTGTTCATTTTCCGGCTCCTTCCAACAGGCGAATCTGATTTAATCTCTGTTCATTTTTAAGATTATTGTGAAATTATACACATAAAGTTGGAATAAATTCCAATAAAACTTAAGGGAATTTGAAAATAATCATATACATTGTAAACCTTACTTTATTATTAAGCAAATAGAATTCGATCACAACAATTGGCGGAAACTCCAGTTAATTCTGTAAAGATGCCCTTTGCAGGGAGGTCCCAACTATGTTTATAATGGGTAGTATGGCATTTTGAATATATCAACTTGGAGGTGTAAAATCCTGTGACTTCCCAGCAATCCGATTCTCCTATTAGCGACCTGCTGATCATAGGCGGCGGCCCGGCAGGTATGTTTGCCGCGTTCTACGGCGGGATGCGTCAGGCATCCGTAACCCTTATCGAGAGTATGCCCCAATTGGGCGGGCAGCTTGCCGCTCTCTATCCCGAAAAATACATTTACGACGTAGCGGGATTCCCAAAAATCACAGCCCAAGAGCTGGTAGACAATCTTTCCCGGCAAATGAGCCTGTTCCAGAGCGATATCCGTCTGGAGGAGAAGGTCCTTTCCGTGGAAAAACGGGAGGAACGCCATTTTGTCGTGACTACCGACAAAGCGGAATATCATTCCAAGGCCGTTATTATCACGGCAGGCGTCGGCGCCTTTGAACCCCGCCGTCTGGAGCTTCCCGAAGCCGGACGCTTCGAAAAAGCGAATTTGCACTATTTTGTAAGCGATTTGAATGCTTTTAAAGATAAAAAAGTACTGATCAGCGGCGGCGGCGACTCCGCGGTCGACTGGGCATTGATGCTCGAACCGATCGCCGCCGAGGTCACTCTGATCCACCGCCGCGACAAGTTCCGCGCTCACGAGCACAGCGTAGAGAACCTGATGAATTCCAAAGTCAAGGTTATCACGCCTACCGAGATTTCCACACTGCACGGCGAAGGGTTTATTGAAAAAGTGACTCTTTCCAATGTCAAGACCAAGGAAACCCAAGACATTGAAGTGGACAGCGTCATTATCAACTTCGGCTTCGTTTCCTCACTCGGTCCGATCACCGAATGGGGCATCAACATCGAAGGCAGCTCCATTGTCGTCGACTCCCGGATGGAGACGAATATCCCGGGCCTTTTTGCCGCCGGCGATATTACCACTTATCCCGGCAAGCTGAAGCTGATCGCCGTCGGATTCGGTGAGGCGCCGACCGCCGTGAACAATGCGAAGGTCTACATCGATCCCGAAGCGAAGCTGTCTCCGGGCCACAGCAGCAATCTGAAGCTGTAACCGCCGGTCGTTCATACAATGGTCTTCGGAGTCCCCGCCAAACACCTGAGTAGGCTTCTTTAGCCAAAGCTGCACTTTGGGGGTTATTTGATATAAAAAGGGTATCCTGACGGGTTGAGGTAAATCACAGCTCGCAAGGATACCCTATTTGATTTCTAGTAGCGGTATAGTTTTATGCAGTGCTTCATGGATAATCCAGAAGTCTATTAATGGAGTACCGCATGTTGTGGAGAGTGTAAGTTCCGTTTGAGAATTTCAACGAGCAGCAGCGCGATAAAATCGTGCTCCAACTGAAGTTCTATGGCTCTATGATAAGAGTCCAACAGCATCTCGTCCGATAATTCAACCACAACGTTCACCTACCTTTCCTTTTTTTGGTTCTTCTCTATCATATCAAACTATCACTTTTCGAACAAGTGTTCTTATTATCCACAACTTGTTGTGGAAATCCTGTGCATAATGTGTGAGTAAGGATGATTAGTGCAGTAAGAGTACGGTGGACAATGGGGATAACAGTTATACACAGGATTCGCCTTTGGTAGTATAATAAAAAAATTTCACATTTGCTATAACCATTTTCAAAAATCGGTCTCTTTTCCCCTGTTAAATGAACTAAAAACGGCACTAAGGATATAATACCCAGGCGCAAAAACGTAAAATCCCCTTTGAACCTATGGCTATATTATCGTCATTTCTAATTCATTCCGTTTATCATTGCGGTCTTGTGTTTACTTCCAGAATCCAAATTCTCCCAGAATGATCCACGGCATAATCGAACCCGAGTTCACCGATTCCCGGAAAATGGCGCTCCATCACCTCAATACAAATTAAGGTGAGATTACGCATCTCCCTTCTTTTTGCGGATAATTTGATCCGCGGAAGTGATCTTTTCAATCCTTCCCGGCAGGTCAGCATCGTGCCTCCCTTGCACAAATTGGTCACGAACAGTCCGGGTCTGGCAAGACGGCCAACCATGGAGCGAAATTCCCAATGATCTCCGTTCTTCACTACCTTAACCCTGTAATCTATCGGACGCCCGGCGATTCTCGCAAGCGATATGCCCTGCTGAATCAAATAGCCGCGCTTGACCCTGACTCTCTTCAGCCCTTCCGTCATGCTTGCAAAGTCCCGGTATATCCGTGTTTTGTCCATATACGTAAAGCCGTAGCCCCTGCCGTCACGGAATACCTTAATGACGCCGTAGCCCCCGCCGCCGACAATCGGCTTGATCACGACATTTCCGTATTGGCCCAGCATGGAACGAAGCGTGGAATGGCTGTAGGGCATCGTTCTCGGAATATATCCGGCAACCCTTCCGTCGCTGAGCAGAGCTTTGGTCTTCCGCCATTTGCTGGCCAGTTGTCTTCCCGCCATTTGCTCCTCTCTCCTTTCTAAAAGCTTGCTATACTGTACTCAAACGCCCCTCGGCTCTCTTGTATGATTGTCCGTGAGGGAAGGCGTTCGCGTAAAAAGAGGCGGCTATGCCGCGGCTAATATCCCGCATGAGTTCCGTTGACCGAAAAAAAATTCCGCACAAATCCGACAGCATCCGAGCCGGCGGCATCCGGAGCGAAAACATGGGGGAAATTGTCGTGTCGCCGCCTCAGACAATGCGACAATATCCACCAAGGATAAATGCGGTCCTGGAGTAGAATGTGAACAGCAATGCGGACGGGAATGGCGGTCAAATAAATGTAACCGCTTTTCAGATCGGTGCCGTATCGCTTATATTTATAGTAGACCGTTCCTTCGTTTACCCTAGAGGAGGCGTTACGATGGCTCAATTGTTTGAGATCTTGTACTGGTTCGCCATGATCGGCTCGTCCGTCGTATTGGCCGCAACCACCCTTCTGGTCTGCGCGCTTGGTTTCAAATTCTTCATTAAAGACCGGCGGAGGGCGCTGGGCGCGGGCTGCATCGCCTTCTCGCTCGTATCCGCCGCCCTGATCGTGTTTATGATCAACTACAAGTTTATATTGGCGGCTTGAAAGCGCCGCGGTTCCACTGCTGCAAGCACAAAAAGAGGCCCCGCACTGGTGCGGGGCCTCTTTCGTTCAACCCGAATACCGGCTTCAATTCCCGGCATTCAATATATTCGCCATAGCTTGGGCCGCTTCCGCGCGGGTCGTCGTTCCCTGCGGGACGAAAGCTGCGGCGCTTCGGCCTTTCATCAGGCCGAGTCCCGCGGCTGTGCCGACGGCGTCCCGCGCCCAAACGCTGATTGCGCTTTGATCCTTAAAGAGCGGCGCGGCAGCTTCCGGTTTAGCCTGCGGATGGAGGACGCTCCAGGCTCTGACGAGCATGGCCGCCATTTCCTCGCGGCTGATGGTCTGCTCCGGTTTGAAGGAGTCGCTGCCAATCCCCTTGACGATCCCGGCCTGATAGGCTGCGGCCACTTCATCCGCATACCACTTGGCAGCAGGAACATCCGTGAACGCCGCGACGCCTCCGCTCAGTCCCAGCGCCCGAACGAGCAGCGCCGCGAATTCCGCGCGCGTCACCTTGCGGGCGGGAGCGAACTCCCTCAGGCTGATCCCTTCCACTACGTGCTTGGCCGCCATTTCCGTAACGGCGTCATATGCCCAGTTTCCGGCGGGAACATCCGTGAATGTTTTGCGGTACTCCAGCACCGCGTATTTACTGAAATGACTCGTTCTGCCGCTTGCCACATTCCCTGCAGACAGGCTGCCGATATACTCAAGCTCCCCTGCATCGGAAATATAATAGAAACCGGCCAGCTTGGCAGCGGCAAGCCCGCTTGCCTTCAACTGGAGCGTAACCGGATGCCCGAATGCGGAAACGGGCGTTTCCGCTCCGCCGGCCGCAATCAGCTTCAGCTTGAATTCGTATATATCGCTTCCCGGCTTAATTTCGGCAAACTGGCGCTGCTTCGCGAG
The DNA here is from genome assembly GCF_003854965.1 of Paenibacillus rhizophilus. GTDB lineage: Bacteria > Bacillota > Bacilli > Paenibacillales > Paenibacillaceae > Paenibacillus_AQ > Paenibacillus_AQ rhizophilus. The sequence continues at coordinate 150,427 of NZ_RQPI01000003.1, read as the reverse complement.
CGCCAGCAGGGACTCACTGTCGGCAGGCGGCACCTTGGCGACGCTTAAGGCCACTTCTCCGCCTGCTTTGGATGCTTGGGCAAGCAGTTCGCCGAGCGTCTGGGCGCTCAGTTTAAGCGTGAATTTGTCACCCGCCAAATTGAGACCGTTGCCGCCCTGCGCAAGTTTTTCCAGCAGCGCGACCGGAATGTGCGCCTCTGTGCTTGTTCCAAGCATGAACGTTGCCTCCTTTAGGCCTTCGTTCAAGGTGAGCTTATCCTCCGTCACCCGCACGATATTGGCGGGAGAGGGAGAAGGCGCCGGCGATGCCGCCGTGCCCGAACCGCCCGAACCGGAGCCCGAACCGGTTGAGGGCGTCGCGCTTGCAGTTGCACTCGGCGTTGGCGTAGGCGTTGGCGCCGTCAGCCCATATGTAAAGCTGGTTTTGTACGGAGTGCCGCTGTTCTCCACGCCGAGCTGAACCTCATACTTGCCCTCGGCGGAAATATTCCATTTAAATGTGAACACACCGCCGTCCCCGCTTTTTATACTGTCAAGAAAAAATTGGCCGCCGGGCTCCACCACCTTCAGCGTCACCAGCTGTCCGGCTCCGGACGCCACTTTACCCATTACCGTTGCCTGCTTGGCCGACGCGTCAGCGTTTGCCGAGACATCCGTAAACCAGACCGTCTCCGAGGCGGTAGCCATTGCTTGCCAGAACGTAGACAGGAGAAGGATTAGGATTAGCGCGGTTATACTTTTCTTCATTGTTTGCCTCCTTCTAAAAGGAGCCCCGGCGGGGCATTCCCGCCGGGTTCCTTCATCTAATAGTTCAAGGGGTCAACTCCACTACGTCGGCGAGAGGCATCATGGTTGTGTTCATCAGATCCTCGCCTTCCCAAACCATCAGCTTGACTTTGTATCCCGCCACACTGGAAGGAAGCTGGAATCCGGCGTTCAGCTGCAGGGTCTGGCCCGCTTTGACCAATGAGGAGCTGTATGCGTGATTGACCATCTTCAATCCGCCGTTCTCGTCATAAAGCGCGGCAATAATCATCACTTTCTTTTCTTCGGACAAGGCGTTCGTAATTTTGACCTTGGCGTCCAGATATTTGCCCGCTTCAAGCTTATTCATGTTAAATGAAGACTCCATCTTGAAGCTGTCTTCCATTCTCTTCAGTACCGTATAATCCAGCGTATACGCTGCGCTTCCGGCTTCGACCCGGATCTGGTACGGACCCGCGGGCAGCGTGGCCGGGAGCTGCAGAGTCAAGCTCGCCTTGCCGCCTGCAATAGATCCGGAAACAGCCGGAACCCCTTCATACGGCAGAGCGTTCTTAAGAAGAACAGCCTTGACGGCAGTACCGTCGTCAACGTTCACCGTACTAATTGCGATCTGCACATCCTTGGCGCTTCCGGCACGGTGCATATCGGCGCCTAGCGTTACGTCTTTAATATTCGATGTGCCGTTAGCGGTAAGCGCGGCTGTGATTTGCTGCAACTCCGAGGTCGCTACCTGCACCGTTCTGACATACAGCTTGCCGGCGGCGTTGTCGTAGAACCAGACGTCTTGACCTGCTTTCACGGCTTCCTTGGAGCCAACCTCCGTAAGTTCTTTGGCGCCCCGCTTGACGGAATAGACTGTCTTGCCTTCGGCTCCGATCTTCACTTCGGAGGACCATACGCGGCTTTCAACCTTGCCTGTGTAGCTGCCCTTCATCGCGGCTATGTTCAACGACACCTTATCATTGTGTTCGCTTGCTGAAATCTCGGTTGCCGCCGATTGGCCGTTCTCGTAAGCGTATGTTTTTCCGTCATCCTCATAAAGGGTGAATTTCGAAGTCTCCCCGCTGCTTAACGGATACACTTTGAGCGTCAGTTCGTTCGCGGGAGTCTGGCCCGTGAAATCCTGCGCTTCTCTGGTCGGGATGATGGCGCCTTCTTTAACCAGCATCGGAATGGTATTCAGATCGGCGTTGTACGTAATTTCCTTGCCGCCGGTATACTGCTGTTCGGAGTTCCAGTCATACCAGGTTCCGCTTGGAAGGTAGATCGTTCTGGCCGTTGCTTTCTCCTGATGAATTGGAGCGGCCAGAATGGAGCCGCCGAACATCCACTCATCCTGAAGGTTGTAAACGTTGCTGTCGGTCGCGTAATCCATAACCAGCGGCTTCATCAGCGAAGTTTCGCCATCCGCCGTCTGCTTGGCTGTGGAATAAATGTACGGCAGCAGCTGGTAGCGCTGATTGATCGCTTTCGTTACCGTAGCTTCCGCATCGGTTCCGAACGCCCACGGCTCTCTGATATTGGTCGGATCCGTAGGATCGTCGCCCAGAGCCACATGCGACCGGAAGATCGGCATCAGTGAGGCCGCCTGCATCCAGCGGGTATACAGCTCCGGCGAAGGCTTGCCGTTAAAGCCGCCGGTATCGTTGGTGTAATAAGAAATGCCCGATGCAGCCGCGCTAAGACCAAGCTGCAGCTGGTGCGAGAAGGAAACCCAGCTGGAGTCGATGTCTCCGCTCCAGACGGTGGTGCCGTACTGCTGGATGCCGGTGAATCCCGATCTTGCCAGCGTCCAGACCCGGTCATTGGTGTAGCCGCGCTGGCCGTCATAGAACGCTTTCGCTTCATTCAGCGCGTACACATTGGTAATCTCCGCCGCGCTGCCTGCGGCAAACTGGTCTCGCAAGGAGTCGGTCGCCTGTTCCGGTTCGTTAAGGTCGATCCAGTAACCCTTCACGCCGGCATCATGCAGCTTTTTCACCTGGGAGCTGTACCACTTGGCCGCTTCAGGATTGGTGAAGTCGATTAGACCCGCTTTGCCGTACCAAGCCGGGTAAATGACTGTTTTGCCGGAAGCATCCTTGACAAAATAGCCCCTGCTGTCGCCCTCTTTAAAATTGGAAGCCGTAACCTGAATGTAAGGGTCGACGATGGTCACAATGTTCACGCCTTTATCCTTCAGCTCGGCCATATTGGCCTTGGGATTGGTGAAATTCTGCGTAGGATCATCGTTCCAGGTCATATCGAAATAATGATTTTTCTTGGCCCAGTACACATCGAGCACCATGGAGTCGAGCGGAATATCCTTGCTGCGGAAGGTATCCACGATGCCGTCCACTTCGTTCCAGCTTCTATAGCCAAATCTGGACTGCATGTAGCCCAGTGTCCACATCGGCGGAATCGGAGCGGTGCCGGTCAGCTTCGAGAAACTCTTCATAATGCTGTTCAAGGAACCGTTGTTCTCGCCGGCCATGAAGTAGTACAGCATTTCTCCGTCCGGCGCGCTGAAGCTGTAACGGTCTGCATCCGCCTTGCCCATGTCAAAGGTTACATTCTCGTACGTATTATCAAAATAGAGTCCATAGCCCTTCGTGCTGGTAAAGAAGGTGCTGGAAACGTCGGACGTATTGCCGCCGTAGCCTTTGGTCATTGCATTGTTCATCACAACCTTCTTGCCCAGACGGTCAAAAGACTGCGCGTCGCGGTCCATACCGAGCCCGAAGATATGCTCATCCTCGGCCAGTGCCATTTCGCTGTAAACGCCGGTGTCCCCGTTATACCCGAAGCCTTCGCCGCCAATTTGCTCGGAGAGCAGCTTCGTATTCGAAGCGTCATAGTAGGCCAGGCGGAACGGCGATTTGTAGGCGCGTACGCTCATGGCATCCGTTTGAATCAAAATATAGCCTTCGTCTTCCAAATCTGTAACGGAAGGATTTACTGATCCCTGCTCACTGTCAACGACAAAAGTGTCCTTCTTCGCAAACGTTCCGGTCGGCTCCATCCATACCTTGGCCGTATCGGCTTTCACGAATTCAAGCTTCACTTTCGCGCTGCCCTGCGAATTCAGCACAACCGCCCGTCCGCCTGAGGATACCTGATACGGATCGGTTTCCGACAAACTGTTAACGAAGGTAACGTCTTTAAACTGCTGGTTGTTGTCCTTTTGCAGCTTGAAGTCGTCGATACCCAGCATACTTCCCGCTTTGCCCTCGGAGATCACGCCGACCTTGACCACTTCATTCATGGCCAGCTGAATATTCGGCAGCTTCAGCTCCGTAAATTCCGCCCCGGCAGGAATATCAAGCGTCTTGGTTCCGCCGGAATAAGTTACATATACCTGAGCTTTACCTACTTCTCCGGTCTTGCGGGTCTTCAGCGTCAGCTGATATACACCGTCTGTCGGCGCATTGCTGAACTGCCATAAATCGGAGGAATAGTCACTGGCGCCGCCAATTCTTGCAAAGGCATTATCCCTGTCTTTGGCAACAGCCTGATGCGTCATGTTCGTGCGGCTCCATCCGGTGAAGCCTTCGTCGAAGCCCGGATTATATAGACCAACCGATGGAGCTTCGCTCACAACTTCCTCTGATGTAAATGAAACATTGTCGATCTGCATGGAAGTATCTACCTTGGGAGCCTCCAGGATGAACTTGATCGTAGCCTCCTGCTCCGTTATATCCGCTTCGGCCTTGAATTCCTTGTATTCAAAGTCGCCTGCTTCCCATTTCGTCTTGCCTGTCGATGGAATTCCATCCTTCAGGCTAGGCGTAATATTAACCGTCACATCGTCTTTACCCGGCTGTGAAATGATCATCTTCGCTTTTCCGCCCGCGAATGTCGGGTCGGTATGCGGCATTAGTTTGACCATAGCCGACAACATGTAATGCCCGCTCTTCAGACTGGTGATCTTTTGCTGGGAGATCGCTTTTCCGCCCGCATCCGGAGAGTACAAGTATTGCTTGTGGCCTGCATAAGCATCATTGGTATCTACGCCGTGCCATATCGTCGTGCCCTGCGTATCTACAGCCCATCCGGTTTCGTTCCCTGCTTCAAAATCACCGTTAATCAATTGGCCGGTTCCGGAACTGAACGAAATGGAATCAATATGAACTGAACCCGCGCTGTCTTCCGTTTGTTTCAGGGTGATCAGATTCATTCCTTTTTTCAGTGAAACCGTCTTTTCCGAACTGCTCCATTTATCCCACTTGTCTTTGCCCTGACTATTGAAAATGAGCGAGTCCGAATCAACGGGGCTGCCGGCCTCATCTTCCACAGACACCGCCAGAGAACTGTCCGCTTCGTTTCCATTGGCATAACGGACATTTAATGGATAATTTCCATCCTGCGGAACACTGACGGCAATGGTCAATTTGGCGTCTTTTTTATCCAGCCCGCCGATGTAGCCAAAGCCCTGATAGCCTGCCTCATCATTGCCGAAAATCGCTCCGCCCTGATACGAGGCCACTTCCGCCTGATACGACTTGGAAGCCGTCTTCGGAATCAGCTTCAGCACGGCAGCGTCATGCGGCTCCAGCGTCTTGGAGTATATCGTTTTGTATCCAAGGTCTTTGTGCTCCCAAATATCGCGGACATAGGCTCCGTCTGCCAGTCCAAGCTCTTTCGCAAAATTCATGGAAAGCGCCTTGGATTCGTCACTGCGGTTGAACAGGGCAACGGCCCATGTTCCATCCGGAAGCTGTCCGGCCCACCGTTCGCTGTCGCGGCTGGCGTTGTTCTTGTAATGCTCGCCCGAATAATAAATCGGCTTGCCGGCAAATCCCGATTTGTTCAGCTCGATCAGTTCCGGGTTCTGATAGAACTTGGCATTGTCCCCGATGGTGTCATACTGGTCGGCAATTGTAATCGGCGAACCTGCCATTGTGAACAGCGACAGGGCCGTCTTCCGCTCGTTGTCGGCGAATTGGCCGCTGTAAGTGTTCAGGCGCAGGAAGTCGCCGTCATTAATCATCGAGCCGCGGCCCGAAATATCGGAGAATCCCGTGAAGCCCTGGAAAGAGTTAGCCCACTGCGACCAGCTGGCCGTCCAGTTCTGACGGCGTCCGCTGGTATGATCCCAGCCTCCCCCGAATACGTCCTCGTCGATGCGGATCATGTCGCCGAACTGCTGCTCATACTTGGCATGGCCGTTCAAATCCGGCATAACCAAACTGAGGAATACATGATTATCGGCGGATGCTTCGTCCATCCACTGCAGCGCTTTGGCATATTCCATATCCGAGTTGTGGCCCGTTCCGATCTGGCCGAGGCCTTGATCGTAGCCCGATTCATACCAGGACAGGAAATCCACGCGCAGGAAGGAAGCTCCCTGCTCGGCCAGGAACTTTACATAGCCTTGGAGATATTCTTTCGCGCCCTTTTTGTTGACATCCAGCCAGTAGAGCGCTTGGTCGGCGCCCTGTCCGCCGTCGAAGCGGTCGCCGTTCAGCTGCTTGCCGTTGCCGAGATTATACGGCTCCGTCTTAACCAGGCTCGCTACCGGAATCTGCTCGGTGCTGCCGTCCTCATTTTTCACGGTGACATGGTATTTGTCCGGATGCTTCAGCACTTCCGGGCTGACCCACAGCGGATCATAATAGATCCCCAGCTTCATGCCTTTGCTCTTGATGTAATCTCCCCAGTACTTCCAGGTGTGGCCGTCCGGGTATACCTCGGAAGGATAGCCCTGCCAGTCATTCGGCCCGGCCCATTTGACTTCCACATCGTCCACATCGATTCCCGCGAAGCCGGCCTTTCCTTTAGGGTCCACAATGAACCCAAGATCAAGCTTGCCGGACGTTACATCCACAGTCATGGAGTAGTCGGTCCAATCCTGGCTGGACACCGTTTTGGCCAGTGTTGCCTCCGGTACTTCGGTGTTGTAGCCGTTCACTTGAAATACTGCGGTCGCTCCATTTTTGATCATGTCGTTCTTGGTCTTGGCTTTGGCTTTTACCGTGTACAAACCGTTCGGCAGATCAATGCTTTGCGAAACCTTTTGGACCTCATCGGCCCCCGGATTCCAGGTGTACAGAGATTTGTATACGCCCATTTCGTTTTCATTAATGCCGAATCCGCCGCCGCCCGTGCCGGTAATATTCCAGCCGTCCGTATTTCCCTGATTGAAATTCCCGTTGACTACGTGGTTTGAAGTATCGACCTCATCCGTAACCTTCTCAAGCTTCACATCGTCAAGGTCCAGCCCGGCGCTTTTCTTCGATTTGGCTTCCGCATCATAGGAGAATTCCAGATACACATTCGGATTGGTAATGTTCAAGTCGACGCTGTAATCCGTCCAATCTTCATAAGTAATGGCGGTTACCGTTTCGGCCGCAGGATCGGCTGCATCATAGCCCTTAATCTTCATGAAGACCGGAACGCCGTCCGTGTACATTCCGTTCTTGGTCTTCGCCTTTGCGCTCAGACGGTACAAGCCCGTGTCCTCCAAATACACGTTCTGGCTGACGGTTTCCTTATGGGGATCCTCCATCCACGTATACATGGAATCATTGCCGTTGTCTGTATTTCGTCCGTGGGCGGCCGGTCCGGTAAAGGTCCAGCCCTTTGTCTCGGGATCGCTAAAATTGCCATTGATCACACCGTATAATGTTTCCGGATCATCATCTTCCGAACCCAGCGGATGGGTCATCCATCTATTGTTTTGCGATACAATGTAACCGTTCTCATTTAATAGCGTGGCACCTTCGATCCATCCGTCCGTACTGACCATATCATACCCGTACGGCTGAAAATTTTCCGCCATCCAGTCAATGTTCGCTTTCCAGCGGTCTTCCGGCATGTACGTATTTTTGGTCCATTGATGCTCATAGGAAATCCAGTACATCGGCCCGGAGCCTTTTCTGGTGAACTCGCTGTCCCTCGCCATCGCGGGAACGGAGCCGAATGCCGGCACGATCAGGCTTAACGCCATAATCGAGGCCATCATCCGATGTAACCGCTTTCTATTCTTTTTTTGCATCCCCTAGTGTCCTCCCGTTTGATTAGAGTGGATAACCATATTGCAAAAGCATCGCACCCGGCTGCGAAATTCACCTCCTTAAAAAGGAATTTCCGGCATACATCCAAGCGCCGGCCTCTTCTTCCGCAGAATTCTGTCAGCTTCATCCCCCTTCTTTCGTGTTACATATTTGCGGCCCTAACCAGCTTCACCCACGCTTTCGTTAAGTCCTCAAGCACTTCATCCTTCGACTTGGCATGGGCAACGTACTCCTGAAACAGCGCCCCCAGCTGCGTATCGAAACCGTCCGGCCAATATCCTTGAACCCAGGGATAAGTTTTGCCCTTTTTGATATAGCGGATCGTCTCGGCGGCAAGCTGGCCGTCTGGAACCGCTCCGCCCTTCACGACAGGAACCTCGCCATGCCATCCGTATTGCTTAATATAATCGGCAACGATGTAATCCAGGAATTGTTTGGCTTCATCAATATGCTTGGAGCTGTCACTGATGCGAAGGACCACGGAGGAGTCGACCATCAGTCTCGCCTTGGAAGGATCGTCTCCGACCGGTTCCGGGAAGAAGCCGAGCTCGGAGGATGGATTGGCCTTCAGCATATCCCCTTCCGCCCAGTTCCCGTTATGAACCATGGCCGCCTTGCCCTGAGCCACCAGAGCAAGTCCTGTGCCGTAATCCGTCTCCAGCGGCTTATCGCTGCCGTACTTGACCATCAGGTCAATCATGTCGAAGGTCCGGCCAAAGAGCGGCAGGTCCTTGAAGGTCTTTGTCCCTTTCGAAATCTCCTGCGCCGTTTGCTCGTAATTCCCTTCTTCGGCAGCAAGAGTCTGGGAAGCGATATGCTTGAACACCCACCATTCCTTGAATGAGTTGGCGAACGGCGTAACGCCTTTGGCCTTGATCCGCTTGGCCGCCTGCTCAAGTTCAGAATAGGTTTCTGGCAGTGAGGCAATGCCGGCACCTTTGAACACTTTTTTGTTGTAAATAAAGCCGTACGATTGGATGCTGACAGGAATCCCGTATATTTTGCCGTCCAATTCGGCGGCTTTCAGGGCGCTGTTTTCAATTTGATCCAGGAAGGGTTCACCGGTGAGCTCCACTACGATGTCCTTATATGTCCGGTTCGTCGCATAGCCCTGAGTCATGAAGATATCCGGCACGTCACCGGAATTCAGCTTTGTTTTGAGGACCGAATCGTATTCGTTGGAAATCAGCTCGGTTTCTACCGTAACTTCCGGATGCAGAGTGTGATATTTTTCCGCCATATCATGAAGCTGCTCCGACAGGCCTTCCCCGAAGGTGAACATTTTCAGGATAACCGGCCGGGGCTGGGCGCCAGCATCCGGAGCTTCCATAGAATAACTGCTGCTGCCAAGAGAACAGCCTGTGAAAGGCACGGCCATGAGAATCAAGCTTAAAGCGAGGAATACCGGTTTCTTCTTCATCCTGAAGCTCCTCTTTTCAGGCTCCACGTAAACGTTTAAGGTCCCTCTATGCCAGAATAACGCGAAGCCATCGCGATTGAAATGTACAAAAATGATGGATTTATAGGAATATCCTGAACTCCACAAGCAAGAGCCGACACTGCATATTGAAAATGAACGCCCGGGCCATTCACATGCTTTTTTTGGATTGCAGCATAAGGTTCCGATATTCGCTTGGCGACAGACCGGAATATTTCTTGAAAGCCTTGCTAAAATAGGCATTGTCGTTGAAGCCGACTTTGCTGGAAATCAGCTGGATTTTGATGGCCGGATCATCAAGCATTTCCTTGGCTTTGTCCATTCGCACTTTGAGCACATACTCGTAGATGCCGAACCCGAATCTTTCCTTGAACAGTCTGGACAAATACTCCTTGCTTAAATAATATTGCTCCGAGAACATCGTCAGATGGATATCGTTAAAAAAATTGTCGTCGATATAGTTTTTGATGCGGATAATGTTGAATGTTTCCGAACCTTTCAGTCCGACCTGAATCCTGTCGAATACGAGTGCAATGACCCGAAACACAAACTCGCTGAAATCCTCGAATGAAGGATAGGCCTGGACGGTTCCATAGGACATCGGCTTTCCCTGCAAGTCTTCCGGAATCCCCAGCTGAAGCGCAATATCTTCAATCATGAGGATAAATTCGGCAGCTGCCCTACTCGCGTCGTCCATGCTGAAATACCCGGCCTGTTTGACATGTTCAAAGTACCGGCTCACAATCCCCCGGGTGAACTCGATATTCCCGCTCTCGAAGGCGCGGATCAGCAGCTCCTTTTTGTTCATGATGGATGATATTACCGCCTTGCGCCCGGTTTGGATTTCCGTGAATACCCGGTTTTCGCTGTTCAGAATATTGATGCTGGATTTAACGGCATGCGCTTCGCTGTAAGAGCCGCTGAGTTGTTCAAAGGAAGGGGAAAAGCTTCCGACGCCGGCGATGGAAGAGAATCCGAACAGATTCTGCAGCGAAACGATGATTTCCGTTATTTTGGCCGCGCTGAAGTCTTTGGGCTCCGGATGGTCGCCGATTTCAAGCACGACAATAATCTCATGATCGGACTTATAGCTTCGGAAGCTGAAGCCCTGGCTCCAGGGAGCGCAGCATTCATCGATCATATTCGTCAATGCAAAATAGCAGGAGAATGAATCCCCCTTGAATCTGGTAGCGCATACACTATTAAAATTAAGAAGCTGGATAATCGCACAGCCGTAAAGAACGCCCTGCTTCGTCATGGAAGTCAATTTCTTGTAATCCTCAATAATGGGGGGATGGACGCGGTCGCCTTCGATAATCATGGTCAGCAGCTTTTCCTTGAACAGAGGCAGGGACAGATTATTCATCATTCTCTGATGCTGCTCCGTTTCCCGGTCTTTTCTTTCCTCGTCAAGCTGCAGGATTGCCTGTCGCAGAGACCGGTTCAGTTCGACCTTGTCGACGGGCTTCAGCAAATAATCCACTACCCGGTACTGGATGGCTTGTCTGGCATATTCAAAATCGTCGAAGCCGCTGATAATGATATATTTGGCTTCCGGATGCTCGGTACTCGCCCTGCGAAGCATTTCCATCCCGTCCATCACGGGCATCTTGATATCGACCAGCACGATATCCGGCTTCCACTCCTTCAGCAGCTCTAGACCCGTACGCGCTTCCGGCGCCTCCGCGATTTCGGACACCGCAAGCTTCTCCCATTCTCCGGCCAGCCTGATCGCCGTCCGGACAGGACGCTCATCATCGACAATCAACACCTTATACATGCGAAGATCCCTCCCGTCTGATTGCTCTCTGTCTATTCTACTAGTCTTCTACAGGAATGATGATTTGTACGGATACTCCTCCCTCCGGATGGTTCCGGATATCCAGCCTGGCGCCCGTGTGTATGAGCAGCTTTAATCTTTCGGATAAGTTCCTTAGCCCGATGCTCTCCTGCTGTCCACTCAACCAGTTCTCCTTCTGAAGCAGCTCCTGCAGCTCCTTAAGCCGGTCTTGCGGAATGCCGGGACCATTGTCGCTGACCTCGATGATCGCCCGGCTTTCCCCGAAATAACCCCGAATCCTGATCATGACCGGACTCAAGGTCTGCTCCAGAACATGCTTGATCGAATTCTCCACCAGAAGCTGAACGGCCATTTTGGGAACGTGGATATCGCCAATGCTTTCCTCCAGACCGATCTGGACGGATAATCTCTCGCCGTATCTGGCCTGCTGCAGCATCACATAGCTCTCGACATTTTTCATTTCCCGGGACAAATTCACGTGATCGCCGGTCCGGATCGAATACCGCAAAATGTAAGCCAGCGCCTGCACCATCCGGTCAATATGATCGACCTTGTGGACCAGCGCCTCCGTGGAAATCGTCTGCAGGGCATTATATAAAAAATGCGGATTGATCTGCGCTTCGAGCGCCTTCATGCGCGCGGTCTTCTCACCCAGCTTGGCTTTATACTCCTCATTAATCAACTCGTTGATCTTGGCAACCATCGCGTTGAATTTTTTGGAGAGATAAGCGATTTCGTCGTTTCCGTTAATATCAATCATCACGTCGAAGTTCGCTCCTCCTACCTTCTCCATCTGCTTCGACAGTCGCTTCAGCGGTCGCGTAATCGTTTTCGTCGCAAACGTGACGAGCAGTGTGCCGATCAGCAAAAAGGCCAGTCCGATTAAAAACTCCAGATTTCTCGTATTTGCGGCCCGCTCGTTCAAGGCGCTGGTGGAGATCAGCTTGATCAGCTTCCACCCGTCGCCCGGCGAAACGTCGTACGTGACCAGAAAATCCTGCTTTCCGCTGCTCCAATTCAGGTAGCCTTCCGGCTTCGTCCAATCAATGGACCGCAGCAAATCAGCCTCATGGCTTAATGTTTTCCCGCTGCTGTTAAAGAAGGAGGTATTGTTCCGGTCAAAAATCGCAATAACCTCGGCATCCTGCTCCAGAATATCGCTGATCATCTTATCCCGGTAAGCAGAGTTGATCGTAATGGACACCATACCCAAGGGCCTCTGGCTAGGAATATTGATGAGTGCCCTGTGAAACGTAAAAAACTCGTTATCCATATCAGCTGCACGTGATGACGGTACCGGCGGTTCGATGCTGCGGAACGCACTGGCTCTGGAGCTGGCCTCCTTGTACCACCGGTTCGACGTCATGTGCCGAGGGTGATCAACTTCCAGTTTCGGCGAGTCCGTCAGCCTTGATATGGTGTACTGAGCTCCGGTCCGCGGAATAAACAGGGAGACGGCGGCGATGTCCCTGCTGGAGGGATAGAACAAATTCCGAAGCTGGTTCTCAATGTAGAGGCGGCTTGAAAAATCCTCCTCATCGTTCATCAGCGCCTCCATAAAGTTGTCATCCCGCCTGAACGACAGCGACAGCGCGTCAATCTGCGCCACATAGTTATCCAGACTCTCGTTCATATGCTCCAGCTCTTTGGCCGTATTGGAAATATAGTTGTCTTTGATAATCCAGGTTGTCCGGTAATAGGAAACGGTGGCAAGCACCAGGATCAGCACACAAACAATGAGCGAAAAGGCCAGCCCCAGCTTATTCCCCAGCTTGCGGGTGAAATTTCTTAGCCGATTTAATAGGAAGAGCTTCATCCTGTCACCACCGGTACTATATTGGTGAATGCGTTTTCAATGTAGATTGATTTTATCATACTTCATTTGGGGGCTCTATTGGTTAAGTGAAAATAAAAGAAATTTATCGACTCATTTGTCTCTGGACGCGGGGAACTGGAGCGACTGGAAAGAATCCGATGGCGACCGGGGAGGAATAAATGTGAAAAGCCCGCGTCTAGAGCGGGCTAAAGGGCTATGCACTGGTGCTGCGGCCTTTTTGTCGTTCCTACACAGATGGTCTGTAATTAAGAGCACGCAGAATAGCTTGTTTGGGATTTATGTGCAAGTCCAAAGTAAGCAAGGATAGCCAATAAACTGGTCGACAAGATAATAACTCCCATTGGGACTGCCGTATATTCACCGGCAATGCCAACCAATGGAGAGGTGAATGCTCCCAGCAGGAAAGGCAGTAATCCAAGAAGTGCAGATGCGCTCCCTGCCATATGACTTTGTGACTCCATAGCCAGAGAGAAGGAGGCTGTTGAAGTTATTCCGATAGACGCAACAAAAAAGAAAAGCGGAATAACCAATGCTAGTAATGGGCCGTTCAAAAGAATCACAAGTAAGGCCGCAAGGCTTGACGCGCCGGATAATAGCAATCCAATAACAAGGAAACGCCGCTCCGGGATCACATGGGTAAAGCGTCCAACAACTTGAGAACCGAGAATTAAACTTATTCCATTCGATCCGAATAAAATTGCAAACAATTGGGGAGAGGCACCGTAAATATTCTGGTATATAAAGGGAGTCCCTGATACATAAGCGAATACCCCTCCGATCATAATCCCTTGTGCCAGCGCGTATCCGGTAAACTCGCGATCTTTAAGCAAGGTTCGAATACCTCTAATCAGTTCGCCAAAGTTGCCTGAAATTCGATTCTGAGCAGGCAAGGTCTCTTTAAGGTTCACGGTTGCAAGAATGACTAAAACCAATCCAACAGTACCCAAAACCACAAAAACACCCACCCAAGTAGTAAAGGATATTACGCCGCTTCCTGCAACTGGTGCAATTAAGGGGAATATATTATTCACTAACATGAGCAGTGAAAAAAACTTGGTGAGCTCCGGTCCGCTATAAACATCGCGGATGATAGCCCGAGAAATAACAATTCCTGCGGAGGCGGCAAAGCCTTGAACAAAGCGCGCTGCTATGAAATAAATGATATTAGGTGAGACCGCGCAGACAAATGAAGCGATCAAGTAGATAATAAGTGAGATAATTATAGGCTTGCGTCTTCCATGAACGTCACTCAAAGGGCCCATAATCATTTGACCTAGACCTAATCCTATTAGGCAAGCAGTTAGACTAAGCTGGACCAGAGAAGCACGGGCACCAAAATCAGCAGCGATTTCAGGAAATGACGGCAAATACATATCAATCGTAAGAGGGCCCAGTGCCGAAAAAGCGCCTAAAAGCAAGACAAGTCTAAGGCGGTTATCATTTTTTGTTAAATGCATCGTTAAATTTTCTCCTGACTTATGCAAATATATTTATAGTTAGTTACCTTAATTCATTATAGACTGGGACACCTATAGTTTGACACCTTTTTCTCGGTAATTTGGGTAAAGTTATTGAAATTGGCCCTAAGCAAGAGATTCGCTTAGGGCCAATTCTGTCTTTTTTATCAAGATTATTAATTAACTTCCTGCAGTCGGTATACTTGCCTCGACTCGATAAGATCCTCTATATTGCGCCGGTATTGCTTATAATGGTCGGTCTCAATATGGAGGTTGATAGACTCTTCATCTTTCCAGATTTCATAAAACACAAAAACTGCATTATTTTCGATAGATTGATGGAGGACATACTTTATGCATCCCTCTTCCGACCTGGAAGGTGCTACTGCTTTCACTAACTCTTGATACAGAAGCTGCTCTTTTCCCGGTTTTGCTTGAAGGATGGCTGTAATAGAAATAGCGCTCAATTTACTTTCATCTCCCCTTTTAACAGCTTAATGCGAGAAAGCTCGTTTTATGATTATAATGACTTTCTTAAAATAGTCTCCACATCGTTTTTATTTAATGGGACATAACTTCCAAGGGTTTCGGCCACCATTGCTCTTTCAAGCATGATGCCGATTTCCGTATCATCGATTCCATAATCGGAAAGCTTCCCAGGCGCCCCTAACGAAGTCCAAAACTCACGTAATTTTTGAATCGTCTCAGCTGCCACGTCAGAGTCATTTTTGTCTTTGGCATCAATTCCAAAAACGCGAATCCCTAGTTGAGCCACTTTTTCCGGTCTCTTGGACGCGACAAATTCCATCCAATTAGGGAACAAAATTGCTAATCCGCCGCCATGAGGAATGTCATGAACGGCTGAGACCGCATGCTCGATCATATGGGTCGCCCAATCGGTATGAACACCCATGGATAGAATGCCATTTAAAGCTAATGATGCGTTAAGCATAATGACTTCACGGTAATCGTAATTACCCAGATCATTAATTAACTTGGGCGCAACTTCCATTGTTGTCTGCAGGATGGATTCACCGAACCGTTCTTGCAGCGGGGCATTGGATGAAGCATGAAAGTACTGCTCGAAAACATGGGACATAATGTCTACCATGCCGTAAACCGTTTGGTTCTGAGGTACGGAAAAAGTATTTTCCGGATCCAGAACACTAAATTTAGGGAAAGTAAGATCGGAGACAAAAAAACGTTTATCCTTTTCTTCCCAATTTGTAATGACCGAACCGCCGTTCACTTCTGATCCTGTCGCAGAGATCGTCAAAATAGTGCCGAAGGGAACGGCTTTTGCCGCTGTTGCCTTATTCGTTACAATATCCCATACGTCGCCTTCGTAGTATACGCCTACAGCGATAGCTTTTGCACAATCAATTACGCTTCCGCCGCCAACAGCAAGGATAAAATCCAAATTATTTTCTTTGATAAGGTCAATGCCCTTATTCACCGTTGTTAATCGCGGATTGGGTTCCACTCCGCCCAGTTCCGTAATATAGACATCTGTAATTTCAGACAGGGCTTTAATCACATCATCGTACAGCCCATTCTTTTTAATGCTCCCGCCCCCATATAGAAGCAAAATACGCCGTCCATAGGATGGAATTTCATTTTTAATTTCTTCGACTTGCCCGCGTCCAAAAAGGATTTTCGTAGGATTACTAAATTTAAAGGGGTTCATATGAGTACTCCTCCTTTTCATTTTACATCAGCCGCGTTATTACAAAATGCTGTGGATAATCCCGCCTTCAACTCTTTGAGCCGCACCGTTGATGGCTGATGCCTTATCGGATGCGATAAATACAATGGTATCAGCTACTTCCTCAACTGTAGCAAAACGCTGAATCAGAGAAGTCGGCTGGTCGTTCTTAAAGTATTCTTTAATAAAGGTATCCAAATCTTTTCCGTTCTCTTTAGCCAGGTCTGTAATGAAAGTGCCGAATCCTTCCGTCCACGTCGGTCCAGGAAGAACCGAGTTGACCGTTACATTTGTTCCTTTGGCCACTTCCGCTAAACCTCTTGAAAGCGTAATAAGTGAAGTTTTAGATATACCATAAGGAATAAGTTCTGGATAAGGTTTGATCCCGGCTTCACTTGCAACGTTAATGATTCGTCCCGCATTACGTTCAATCATCTTGGGCAAGAATGCTTTGGATAAACGAACAGCGCTCATTACATTAATTTGATAGTAGTCCAGCCATTCCTCATCCGTCACATCAACAAAAGGCTTTACGGTAAAAACACCCGTATTATTAATCAAGACATCCAAATCTCCGATTTCGTTCACTTTATTGATGAGTTTCTCGCATTCCGCTTTATCTGCAACGTCTGCGGCAATTCCATAAACCGTTCCGAGTGCGGAGAGTTCTTTAACCGTTGCTTTAACATTTTCATCAGAGCGGCCGTTAATAATAACTTTGGCTCCTTCTTTCAAAAAACTGACTGCCGTTCCTTTACCAATTCCCGCCGTGGATCCTGTAATGAGGACTAATTTATCTTTCAAGTTCAGTTCCATAATCATTCTCCTTCGTGTCATTATGTACCCGTCAAGTCCATAGCCATCAACGACAAGTCAGAGGCCTGACGAATCGCGCGGGCGTCAAATAGTTCCTGTACAAACCGAAATTGAAGTACACTTGGCTTTGATGAGTATTTGCTATTATAGTTCTAACAGACACGAAAGAACAGTAGGTACTTTTTTGTAATATAGGTACTAAAAAGTAACGGCTGAATTCCAGCTTGCATAGGAGGACATTTTGTGAAGAGGACTACCAAGAAGACTGACCAGGGAATACCGGGAGTAGCTGGGGAACTTTGAAGTTTGAGCAACCCTGTCAGAAGACTATCTTCCGGGAGTCATTCATCTTCTCAAGGTACATCATCGTCAATTTCTCATTTATTACTTGTGACTTGAAACCCTGGTATCCATTCTTGCCGTACAAATAGAGATTCTTCTTGCTCTTGTGCCCTGTAAACAACTCGTATCTCCGGCATTCCTTAAACACCTGTTCGACTTCACGAAGTAACCTTGTACCAATTCCCCTATTTTGAAAATCCGGATGAACAATTAACCTGCCAATATAACAAGTATCGCCGCTAACAAAAGCTCGTACAGAGCCAGCAATAACATCCCCCTCTGCAATCGCTTTAAGTAAAGTCTGTGTTTCATATTCCGATTTCAGTTCATCGATGGTCTGCCGCAGCGGTTGAATCGTGTAATCATTGTATATGGCCGCTTCTACCATAAAAGCCTTACGCTGCAATTGCAAAATCTCTTCAATATCCGTTTCTTCCGCTCTCGTAATAAGCATGTTTTAAAATCTCCTTCTGTTCGTTTCCATTTCTCTCTAACTGGACTCTTTGCAATAAAAGTAAGGTCCACAGTCTGTCTCATGAGTCTTCACATAGGTCCATTGAAACATCCGATCGGTAATTGACTGCATAGCATCTTAATCGTTGTGTTATGCGAAGAATTATTTTCTAAAATACTCATACAAAATCATCCCCGAGTAACTTACATTAAATCCGTTTCGAATTCTTTCATATTCACTTGGATCAATTCCGAAGGAAAAATCAGAACCCGGTCCATATCCGGTCTGACCTATTTGAATCTGACTTCCATGGAGATCGGTTAGTTGAAAATCCTCTGGCGACCCTTTCGTTGTATACGTACCGTCATCATTTAACAACATGTTATATAGAAACTTACCCTTATTGAAGTTCAAATCATAGGTTGTATGGAAACTAAAATAGATATCGTCGCCTCGATTCCACACTTGTTGGAGTATGATATTGGTGCTGTGGCTTTCTGCAATCTTAATGTTAAGTTTTTGTGGTTTTTCCGTTTTAAAAGGAATCCATTCAGGTTTAATAGAAAGATCGAGTTTTATAGCAGTATTCTTTTTGGTGATAGCATAATGATTCCGCTCCAAAATATTCTGTATTATTCTTTGATCTACAAAATGATCGCTATAAAATTCATAGCCTTGGTAACCCCCATATAAAAGAAACGAAATGACTAGGATAACGATAAATGATTTCTTTTTCATAGGTTTTTTCCAGCCCATTTTTCAGCTTCATCCGACTCCGTTACTGTTGAAAAGAATGAACGGTATGAAACTTCAAATCCGCCCTTTTTATCCATCATTAATGCAGAGTAACGATTAGGCAGCTCCTTCACTCCCGCTTCATCAATGATCGCGTGGATGGCATTTTGTTTGGTGTGTTCATCCCACAGCACATTGAATTCATAACCGGTGATCTCCGGGAAAAAATGATTGATGTTCCACGCATATTCCGCCATCTCACGGTAAATATCTTCCTTGATCGGAACCGAACCGACTTCCGGAATAAATGTGAGTGTAATTTGATACTTATTATCTTGATTGTCGACTGTCACATTTTCAATAAATCTAAAATTTTGTTGAGTATAATAAGTTACTTTTTGAATAATAAAATCCTTCTGTGTCAACTCCTCTTTGGTATCGGGTGGAACTTGAGAATCATTGGTTTGAGAGCAGGCAGAAAGAACATTCAAACAAAGCATAAGAGAGAACACCAGCAAAGCGATTTTACGTTTATTCATAAGCACCTCATAAAATTATGTTATTTAGTAAAGCAATTTTACCAACCGTTAAGTCGGCGAAGCACATACTCTTCATTGTCTAGATAAGCCTGCGTTCTGGCATAAGCTTTGGTTTATCATCACCAGTTATCGTTGCCTCGCGTTACAGGTACTAATGTCAACGGTGTTAGCCAATATATTTATTTCTACTACAGTAAAACTCTAACAAGCACTGAGGAATCGGTACTTCGTGTGAATATTAACTTTTTTTATGATTCATACTCTCTCTTTGGCGCTATACATTCCAATAAATGATCTTTTTGCGACCCATGTAGATACTGGCTTTTCCTTGCTATAGTTCCCCATATGGGCTCGCCATGTTGCTTGTATTGTATTTCAGGTTATTGATCGTGAAGCTGTCGGTCATACCGGATTCCTCGAAGTCGATATCGTCGAGAAGACAGGCGTATCGAAGTAGCTGAGGCTATTTTCAAAATCTATTTTAAATGCTCTATCTATAAGAGTTATCTATTGCTAAATTACTTTATCATTATTTTCCGTTTCATCTTTATCTTCCATTGTTATACTCCATAATTCCTCTTTTTCATCTTCGCTAAATGGTCTTATGGAATGATTTTGCGAACAAGGAGTCGAATTAGAATTCGCTATGTAATAACGATGATAGTCGATATTTTTATCTTCGTTCAAAATGCTCTTAGGAATACTGTTAAAATTATTCTGTGCTCTTTAAGGTAAAAGTTTCCTTCCCTTCATCTACTCGGGTCCTATTATTTCGAGTCCGGTTACCGCGGGACCAACGGAAAGCAGGCGAACGGCTTTTATCGTTCCATAGCTTGCCGCAATTTCGTCTACGATCCGTCAGAGCAAAACCTATACGATGGGCGGCGATATTCTGGCTTACAGGGCACGCGGAGGATCACAGGATTCTGATCCGGGATCGTAAGGACCGATGCGGGAATGCGGTGTCTTGGGTTTGTTATTTCAATAGTTCTAGTCTTGTACAACTCCAATTCTTTGAGCTAAACTTATTGATTTCTTTCCACCCTCTTTTCTTTAATTCTTTATAAATAAAAAGGTTGATAAATCCATGTCCAACTAGAGCCACTATACCCTTCTCCGACGCTCTCGTAAGTATCTCACTAGCAGCTATAGCCCGTTCCACTACTTGCTCTATCGTCTCATGTTCTTTAACTAAGCCACTGTACCAAAGGGCGCCAGTTAGAAATGTCCATAACCGCGTACTTAATCTTATGCCCTTCAAATTAGGAGACTTAAAATTCACCTCATTAAAAATGTCATTAGGAGTTGCTTTGATACCTGGTGTTAATAAAGTCAAGGAATGTTGTGACCTATATAACGAACTTGTAAATACATATTCTGCTCTTGTAATGTGTCTGGACGCTTCTACAAAAATCTTACTCTTTGACTCTATTACACCTAACCTATCATATTCATCTTTCCAATTCTTATACTCATCCATGGTTAATTTAGGAATATTTGAACGTTCGGATTTCCCATGCCGTATTAACATTATTTCCATAATTGTTTTCTCCCTAAAATTGATAAAAATAATTTGTGTTTAGGAAATTTCCGATAGCGTTCTTTGCAGACCAAGGAGCGTTAGTGACGTAGCGGGGACATGTTGTTAGACGCAGCTTTTCACTTCATTCAATCACTTACTTATTACTTTCTTATAATTTCTTCAATTTTCTCTAAGATCACTTCTTTTTTGAGAGTTCCATCAATAATAAAATCAGAATCGCTTTCAGAAATCAATAATGTCATGATATCTCCATGCGTGCCTATAGCGATTCTCTTACCTTTAAATTCTTCAAGAATCTTGTTTAGTATGCTTATGGCTCGTTCTTGTGCTTGCTTGCTCGATTCTCCACCTGGAAATGAATAATTTCGGTCTTCATTTTATTTCATGTCCTATCCCCGTTAATTGCCTTTCCCTTAAGTCTTCTTCTAATCTAATGTCCATATTTAATTCAATAGCCAAATCCTTTATTGTAAGAATGACTCTTTCGTATGGACTTGAAATCAATATATCTATATGTTCATTCATTAAAACATCCTTTACCTTACCGGCGTCTAACTTCCCCTTTTCCGATAAACCCCGAGATTGTTCCATTCCTGCAAAAAAAGGAGATTCGGCATGCCTAAGCAATGCCGGTTCTTCTTCAAACTACTACGTTATAGAGACTTTTTATAAATCTTTTCTGTCCATTTCCATACCCATAGCCCCCAAAAGTAACCACAAACAGGAAATATAATCAATGTTTTAAGTAAGGTCATAATAAAGGAAGTATCAAAGGTACTAGAATAATTATTCTCTAAAAATTCAGTCAGAAAAGTAAATATTATCGCCGTTGGTATCCCCCAGCCAATTACCCCATTATAAATGAGAAAATGTTTCTTCCCTTTAGATCTTGTTCTTTCCCATTTACTTTTTTGAGATGCTCTCATTTGTTTTATTCACCTTCCTAACGTTGTTGCATTCAAGAAACGCCCCAACCTTAGATAGCTCTTATCTTAGGTTTTCTTACAAAGCTCTTTCCAATATTCCCATGCCTTTAGATATTCAGATAGATCATTTGGATGGTGTTTTACACTAAGCCCCACTCGACAATACAGCTGTACTGAAACCTCATCAATCAACCTTAATTTGCCAATACGGCCTTGTTCAAGATTATCAAATGCTGCAATTAAAGTATCAATATTAATATCGTCGGGAGAAGAACAAAAAGCGTAAACAAAATCATAAATTAATGGCCCCATCATAGGTGATGGATCTATGACACCAATTAAAGAGGATTGATCAAACACAAAATTATGCACTCCTGCATCTCCATGCAATAAATACTTTTCTCCTTGTTCTATTTCCTCTCCTGATAATTTAGTAATTTGTGATTTAACAAATATATAGTCATCCGTTGTTAAAGCATTTCCAATGTTGATTCTAGCTTCCTCAATACTTATTTCATTGAATTCCCTCCATGAACGAAGAGGATACTCTAATCTCCCCCAAATGTTTATATGTTGATATTTGTTGTATTTATTGAATAATTCATTCACTAGTACGGTTAACCACTTTTTCTTTGATCCACGGTTAATATGAGTTGTTCCATTGATATAAGTGTATATAAAATGTGATTTATCTTGGGCGGTAAAAATGACTTTTGGCAATAGGACTGAATTTTGATAAGTATTCAACAATTGTTCAACCATTTGAATTTGATTTGGTTCATCAAACTTCAATATATAATTATTGTTTTGATTGGAATCAAGTCTATAAACTCGGCCACTAGTTGTTCCAGACAACCTATGAATTTTTACGATCTCATCGTTGACAATATGTAGTTGAAATATTCTATTAATTTCTTGGAAAGTAGGTTCAGTTATCATTCGTTCTTCTCCTTATTCCCTGTTGCATTGGTTTCATATAATGTCGTTTTTATTCACGACGTCTCACTCCCTAAAGGAACGAAGTGACTGGCCACATATACCACAAATATTGTATCTACAAGTGGGTTAAATAATATAGTGTTCTTCCTACACAAACTGTCACTTGTTTTAGTCATTGTTTCTAACAAATTAGATAGAAATTCCGAAAAAGTTAAAGCTATAATTTCACAACTTCCTGCTACAGCATGTGTTTCATGAAAACTATCATAACAACGACCACACCGATCTTGGTCAAAATCTATTGTGACATATTCTGTCTCATCGTATCGGGCGACTACATACCACTTCATAGAAATATCATTTTCTTCTTTAAGTAGAAGTTCTTCGTATGCCTCTTCCCCAAGAATAACCAAATTTGCAGGTATTACCTCACTAGGTTTTAGAATCTCAATAGGTCTTGTACTATTAAAAAATAAAGTTCCACCTCCACATAATCTATAAAATTCCATCATTTCTTGAGGTATATCAATCTTATCCTTTAGTTCCGGTAAGCTGCTTGGTTCAAAAAGTATACAATCACTTCTTCTTTTAAGTGTTTTTATAAGCTCTTATCCTTTCTTCGTTACCCACGTAACTCATCTGTTCAGGATGACATCCCAGTTGATGGGCCAGTTGTATAAATCCTTCGCTCCGCGGCTTTCTGTAGCCTACCTCCACCGATGTAATCAGAACGTCTACGTATTGCTCAAATCCCTTAAGATCCTTCATCACCAATTCTCTAGACATGCCATAGGGTACGTCGGTAAGAATTCCGATTTTTATGTTTCGTTCTTTTAGATATTTTAAAATAGGTAATGTGTAGTAAAACATGTGTGACCCTGCCTGAAAAAAACTAAAGAACGTATGGATCGTTTGCTTCATATCCTTATTAATTCCCCATACTTGGAGTATTTCTTGAAAAATATCAGTATCCTTTACTTCATATTCTCTAGGATTAATTCTCGTATTGAACTTCTTTAAAATCTGGACTGCGGCTTCGATTAATTCGTCGTTTTGATCCATACCTATATCCTGCAAGAGCTTTGTGAGCGACCTTTCATAGAGGTCTGTCCAACTGGCCTGAACATTGCGATAATAAATTAACGTATCCCCTAAGTCGAAGCCAATTGCTTTCATGCAGAGTCACCTCCATACTCACATTTTTTCATTGCTTTTGTTTATTTCTCTCCACAACAAATCAAGTCGGTTTATAATCCTCTCATCGTTCTTCAACTTTTTCCTAAGAGATTGATCTATACTGACTAGCCCTAAAATTACTAATATCATGAAAATAATTAACATTATGATCTCACCTTCCAAACATGCATCAATTATTATTAATATACGAACTATATATCATTTCGCCTTCATCATTAAATACTTCTACTATAGCCTTTGAGGAATTGGTCCGTTTTCCAAGTGGATGATCGACAATATAAGCTTTTTCATGGTGCATAATCTTTTCAACCGATTTCCCGTCCGCAAAGCGATCGATCATTTGTCATAGATTCTTTCTATCGGAAAATACAAATATAAATCTCCATTTGCTTCACATGGATTGTGGTATTCATGCACGGCTCCCACGATTGAATAATTGTGATTGGGAATGTATTCATTAACCATGTAATTGAATTTATCCCGGTATGTATTTTGATTGCATTTTATTACTGCGAACTTATATGAAGGTATAACCCATTTAGTCCAATCGCTTGGGGCTATGGAGTCATCCAAAACTTCACAGCCAGCCAGATATTTCCCTTGCTCTGTCCACCGTTCAAATCTCTCGGAAACATCACTCATCGCACCCCAAATCCCAACCAGATTACCTGCACTGTCTTTCTTGGCTAAAGTACTAATTTCACTAAAATTTTGATTGGCTTCTTGCCACAGCTTTGGGATCCACTCTGTACGAAAGTCCCTTTCCCATTTTTCCGATAACGGTAAAAGATTGCCTTTCTTCAATGAGCACTTCCATAATTACACTCTCCTATTTGTTTTTGGGATTTAGAAGTCTTTTGGATAGCGTTTTCACATTCACGTACCCAAGAGCCTTAAGACGTGTGAAATCCGGGTCGTAAGACTTAGCCTCGGAGGGTTATCGTAAGCAAGATCATCGAAATACCTATAGCGTATCAAGTACTTTCTGTTGGGCGTCGTTGCCACAAATATATTCTTTGATCCATTTCACCGAAACATCAATTGTATACGGCTTCCTGCTTGCTGCATCTGTATTGGGATCTAAATGAGCCTCCAGCATTTGTTGTGATATATGTTCATCAACCCACATCTGTGAACTACCCTTCTCAAATAATGAAGGTCTTTTTGTTTTTTCAACTATTTTATTTATCGTCATGAAAGATCTCCTTCTCTTTAAAATATTAACAATTCCTTGTGATAAGGTAACCGTGAGCCGGCAATGCAAGCTAGCGATTAAAAAATCAACCGCGACGCGGTTAGGTCGCAGGGTTGTCTGCAGCCGAAACTTCTTCACCTTAGTTTCTGGAAAAAGGGACCACAGCTTTAATGATGTTTACAATGTTAATATCCTCTTATACTCCCCTAACTTATTTTACTCTTTATTCCGTCCTTGAGTATTTATCCGGTAATAATTCATGAATTTCCCTTTTTATATAATCGTCAGTTCCCTTTAAAAATGGTTTAATAGCCTGCAATAATTTCAGCTAACGTTTCCATTATTGTAGTTCCATCTTTATTAATTAGTTTTATTCTTTCTATCATCTCTACAGGTTCTTCTCCGATTTAGCTATTTCTTGTTCTTCAAATTATAGGTTCTTAGGTAAAATCCATACTTCTCATAGAACAAAAATGCAGATTCATTCCCGTACATGACGCTGATACTTATATCTTCTATATTGTGAGACTGAAACCATTCTAATGCATTCTTCATTAGTAGACTTCCTAGTCCTTGTTTCCTATAGGCATCTATTATATAGATTGAATCAATTTCCCCTTCAAGGGATTCATTTATCGAACTAATACAATACCCGACATAATCCTCCGTTTCCTCATCCAATACTAAACAAATATTGATGTTTCCGGTCCTAGCTTTTTCTTTAATCTGCTTTGAACGTCTTTGAAAATTATTATTAGCAATAGATTCAGAAAAAGTTGGAGAAATTCGTGTATGATGATCTCGCAAACAATACCAAAGTGGTTCAACTAATTCTAATCCTTCTAGATCTTTCTGTATTAAAGAGATCTTCATTGAATTCACCTCAACGATATGGGTTAAAGTTACTTAACGAATTGTCAAATAACGTTGTTGTATTGATATGACGAGGCCTTTCAACCCCTTGTTTTTTTAATACCTCGGCGCGAAGGCAACAGTCAACTCGACAGTTGGCACACTGATATCCGTGGGCTGGTTACCACATTTTATCCGACCGTCTGAGAATCTGCTCGCTAACTCACGACGCACGTTCACCCTCCGGCTAGTGCAAATACAACTCGCGATTCTATTCCCCTACCGCGTTGCCTTCGGGCCCAGGTATCAATTTTGTTCCTCGTATTGTCCTCTATTTTTCCTTGCTCTTTATGGATCATTTATTTTTAACTTGCTGCCTGTTTCCGTTCCACTTCCAAGGCGACTGCCCACACGAATCCAAGCAACTCTCGGGCGATTGCCGTTGCTGCGACACATTTTTGTTTTCCTCGTTGCATGATAAGACGGAAATAACGTCCGTGTAACCGGTGTTGTGCCTTCCAAGCGATGGATTGAATCTTGGTGCTTTGCTTTTGGCTTTTCTGCTGCATTCTCTCTGTCATAGCGGGTCGATGACGATATTGCCATGCTGCTTCTGTAACCACACGCCGGATATGAGCATTCCCCGACTTGGTTATTCGTCCCCGCCAACTTACTTCCCCGCTTGATCGCTCCTGCGGTACGATACCTGCATACGCCATGAGCTGCTTCGGATTCCGAAACCGTGAAAAGCTGCCAATCTCAGCAACCAAGGTCATCGCCGTTAGGAGTCCAATTCCACGGAGCGACTGAAGCGCTTGAATCACCTCTGCCTGGGGCGCTGTATCACTTTGTCATGCCATTTCCTGTTCCAGTCGTTCCAATCGTTGTTCACTTTCAAGTACAACCTGCAGGTAGTCCTGAAACACAAAATGTTCCGCCGATCGCTCAAATTTCAGTGCTCCTAGCCACTTCTTGTAACTCTTGGTCCACCGCTTTTTCAAGTGTGCAGGATGAGAAATCTGATGACGAAGCAAGAAACTTGATCATCCGCTGTCTGGCGCGGTGCAGATCTTCTTTCGCATCTTCCCTTGCTCTCACCAAGTCTCTTAATGCCTCTGTATCTCGATCGGGTACATAAACGCTTGTAAGTTCCCCGGCTCGATGCAATTGCGCCAACCGAATCGCGTCACGGCGATCTGTTTTTACACGATCCCCTGCACGTTTCGGAATGAGCGACGGCGCGACAACTATACACGTTATACCCATGCCTGTTAACCACCGGAACAGTTCATAACCGGTTGGCCCAGCTTCATAGCAGACCTCCAAATTTTCATTGCCGCCTACCTGCTTCAACCATTTTCTTACCGCTTCCGGCTTATGAGGGATTGTCCCCCAAAATCGCGGCTCCTCTCTCCCCGATTCGGCGATGGCAATGGCAATGCTTTCTTTGGATACACCATTCCAACGTATTTTGTAGTACACTTCAAGATGAACAAATTGGGGCTGGCCTCGTCATTATAACTCACGAACCCGAAGGGTTTTCTGACTGCTATCACACCCCCATGAATTATCTACTAGCAGACCAGAGCCGAACGGCTCGCAGCGTGAATACTGTGTTAAATGATGTAACATGACTTCAAGAAATACTAACAACTAATCCTCATCATTAAGATGAGGACCAAGAGGAATATACCTTGTGAATTATGTACATCGAAATATATACAGTAGCCAAAAAACTAACTATTGCAAAAAACCAGGCTAACACAAACGCTGTCCTTATTAAATTAAAATCAGTTAAACTGAAATTTGAATACTTGATAGTTTTTATTCCTAAAGGCATCATTGTATACGCGCATAAAAATGTAATAAAAACTACTGGAGCCCACTTAAATATTAGACCATTTATTAGGGCTTTTCTTTGTCTATTAAGCTCTTTCTTCTTTTCAATCTGTAATTCTTTTTCTAGCAGGTTTATTATCTCTGGATATCTTATCCCGAATAGAACTGTAGTAAAAACTAATAAGATACTTATAGCATCAAATGAACTTTCCAAAAGTGAATTTAACTGACCATTATTCATCTATCCTCATCCCCAGCAGCAACTTCATCAGTTTGAATGAAAACTCCACTTAATAACTCGTATGTATCTTCTGATATTTGGTACTTTCTCGCACTCCCCCTAACCTTTGAAATTGGATCTAAATGTGGAGCATTTATACTAATAACTCTATTGAGTTCTTCGATTACATTATCTGATTGTATAACTACATGATAAGCATCAGTGCGTAATTCAGCAGATTCGATAATTTGTTTTAAAGTTGTAAATATTTCAGCTTCCAACTGATAACGAAATCGAGTTCTGACATTTCTTATCAATGCCTTACTTTCGGATTCAGTCAATTGAAACATAGAGGATACTTCTGCTTCATTGGGTATTACCCCTTGAAAATAATGTTTCACTAGATGAAATAGCCTATGTTGTTTTATTTCATCAGCTCTAGTCGGTAAACCCTTACCTAGCAACATTTCTTTGTATTCGGTTAATGCTGCGAAGACAATTTTAGAAACTGCTTCACTATACTCATGATCATTTTCTGAACGAAACAATATCTTTAGTTTCCTATATTCGTCTTCTGTAAAGAAATTGTCTGGTAGGTTGATTGTAATTGCCATATAATTCACTCCTATTATTTAGATAATTAGGTGTTATTCAAAATATAGAATTAGCCTGGTAAAAATCCATGTTATTTCAGTTAGCGTTTCAACATTCACGAACCAAGAGGCTTAAGGCGCGCCAGCGCCGGGTCTAAGAATTATCCTTGCAGGGTTGTCTAACCTGCCCCAGTATCCCCGAACTTCCTTCTGGCAGACCCAGGGCATAGGCCCACAGCGTGAATGCATTGTGTTATCGGATGTTATCCACTCCTTCGATTATTCCCTCAACAATTTAATAATGGAGTCTAAATCACTGTTTGGAACTTCCTTTACCCCCATAGTGTAATAACATTGATAACCAAATTGAGAAGGGACCATTCTGGCTGGGATAACCTCTCCCCAATCATTTAATAATTGAAAATCCCCTTCATTAAAAGCATTGTGTATCATTTCTTTAGATAATCTGTTAATCACTTCTTCTTTGAACTTGAGTTTATTCAAAATATTCATTTGAGAGAGTTCATGAATTTCTTGTAACAGAAAAATTTCTTTTGAGTTGAAAAATTCTTTTTCATTGAATCTTATATCGTATGGATTTATGTAATGTTCTTTAAATAATCGTATTAAACATAGTTGGCGATATGTTAAATCCTCCGCAACCTTAAGCAGATGATTAGCTTCTTCCACTTTATATTCATTCGAAAATGAAATATTTATAAATATATTAGATATAAATTTCGATTTTTTTTCTTCATGCTCGTTCTTACACTTAATAAGGACGCCTTCAAATATTTCTTCTGCAGAAGAACGATAGATTTCATTGTTCGAAAAAAAGAAGTCATCATCTCGTAGTTTTCCCCCTTTTATTACTCTATCTTTAATTTCTTCGATACAATATTTAGCAGTATTACTAACACGAAATTCTTCTCTTTTTGATAAATGCCTTGAAGCAATATCTAGTAATACAGATTTTGCAGGGCTAGCAATAATAGGTCCAATTAATGGGATCTGTTTAGCAATGTCACATATTATTTCAATTCCTGTTTCAGTGAGAATCTTTTCTTTGTTCATTTATATACTTCCCTTACAATGATTTTGGATAATTTCCGATAACCTTCTGGTATTCGCGACGTCCATTCCCCTTAGATAGCTCTTATCTTAGGGGAATGGATGTATCTGCCTGAATCTTCTTCATCGAGATTTTCCGGGCAGATCAAGGACCACATGGCCCGTAGCGCGAATATTGTGTTGTCGGATGTGACCGTCTTCTATGAAATACTAAAAAAATAGAGGTGAAGGTCAAAGACCTTTACCTCTTACAATTTATCTTGTTGAATTAAATATCATTGTTGCTTCATCCTTTAATCTATTTAAGTCATTTTTAAAGAAGGAATACAAAGATTTGTTGTTAGAGTTTTTCTCTATTACAAATAAAGGTACATTAGTTCTTCCAGATGAAGCCTGATATAAGGTAAAGACCGCTCGTTCGCTCGTTAAAAACAATCCAGTGGTAGGGTAGTTTTTAATTGCATATAATTTTAGCGATCCTTTTTTATCACTTTCATTATATAGCTTTTGTAATAAAGCCCAAGTATCGTTTATTTTACTTTTTAGCGAATCAACTGTAACATCGGTTTTTCCAGCATGAACATTAGTAAAATTACTATTCGGGTCTAAAGTAAAAATAATGGTATCGGTACTTGTGTTAAACCGTTGAGTTAAAGACACTGAATTATTTCCTACCCATCTAAATCCATCATTCATTACTACTGCTAAGTAACTTTCTTTTGTTAATAATTCAGTGAAGTTAAATGCTTGAGATTCACTACGAATTTCCTTTACTCCCATAGATTCAACTGAATCATGAATTCTAAAAATTTCTCTTAATTTTTTATCTTGATGTTTTTGAGTAAATATCTTATCAAGTAATGTTAAAACCCCTGTAATTAACAACAAACTGCTCAGTTCGTTTAAGTACGGTTTTAGTACGCTAGTCTCACCAATATTTGAGTTAATAACAAGCATTACTAATCCAGCTATTATTAAAAAACAAATAAGTAGTACTTGTAGCATGAGTACATTGACCCTCTCTTTAGTGGAATTTATAGGAGCATAATTACAAACAAGACCATATTACTATATAAAGGAACAATTGGATAGTATTTTTGTCTGTATTATAGTCATTTCCGATAACGTTCTGGTATTCACGAATCCGAAAGGCTTAAGTGGGCGTCAGCGAACAGGTCGCTAGACTTAGTTTCTCGTAGGGTTGTCTGCCTATCAATCGCTACCTCTATTTCTCTACCGCAGACCCAGGGCGTAGCCCGCAGCGTGAATTCTTTGTTATGGAATGTTGACGATTTCCTGAGTCACTACCCAGTTTCTTGAATCAATCTTTGCTCTTAATCATTCTTCTAATTAGTCCGTTATGTAATATCTCTATTACATAATTGTTTTCTTTATATAGCCAAACATCTGGTGATATAGCTGTGGCTTCATTAATATTCTCTATTATTCTATTCATTTTAGCTCGTAATACTGGATCGAAGTCGTGACTCCACAAAACCTTATCATCCTTCAACAGTACATGGCTTCTAATGTTTTTAAATCGAATTCTTCAAATTCATATTCCTTCCAGTCTATTCATCCATAGTATGTGATTTGATATTCATTTTGAAATGCAGCATAAGTCTCTTCAGTCTTTTCATTACTTAAATATTACATTCCCTTCACAGAGTGCCTCTATACATTCATCTAATAATGGGCTCGTCTTTTTCTTTTGAGCCTTTAGCTTTGTCTTTCCAGTAATAATTGAAGGATTGCTTTTCTTGATTTCGTATCCATGAGCCAGCCCCAAATTCATAATGTTGTGTTTCGTCAATTTCCCATAACTTCTTTGTATTCACGATCCCGAGAGGCTTAAGGCAGCTTGCTGCCGTGTTGCTCGGCCACTTAGCCTCGCCGAGTTGTCTGCTGAATCTGCACTCTGAAAAGCCTCTTCAGACCAAGGGACCGGCAAGTTTCGTGGCGTGAATACAGTGTTATATGTAGCCATAGCCTTCTTCGAATCCGTAAAATACAATCTTTCATATATTCTTTCAATCAGCTGCTTTCGATAAATAATATTGATGTTGAGTGTTGAGTAGGTTTACGATTTCGGGAATATCATTCAGTGTAATTCTTTGTATACTTATTAATTCTCCGCCACATCTAAAATACTTACGCCCATCCGAATATGTGTACTCATATCCCTCTAAGTTGTCCTTACACTTTCCACAGTTGTAACATCCAGTATACTTGTAGTTATGTTCTTCTATAACAACTCTTACGCTTTCATGAAATAAATAGGAGTAATCTGTTGAAGCATAAAATTTCATTTTCAATATTGGTTTGCCCTTTTCAATTGAAAACTTCATAATATGTTTTTTTGTCTTATTACTATTGAAAACATAATTTATGGCTTGGGTTTTTGCCTTTTTAGTTTTATAACCGAGTTGGGTTGCAAAATTTGCAATTTCAGAGTACATATTCTGATCCTCGGCAGACAAACACTGATAAAATTCTTCGAGCCCCATACGAATCGCTCCCTGTTTATTCTTCATCGAATTAACTTCAATATTATTCATTAGCTGGGATTGCATATAACGTTGTTACATTCCGACACCCCACCACCTTAAGGGAAGCACAGAGCCAAAAGCGAAGCTGGCTCCCGACCGGCCGCGATGCGGTTATGTGGTGCGGGTGTCGCCTGAGTCATCCTCCCCGAAAAGCAACTGGCGACCAAGGACCCTTCAGGGTCCGCTGTGGGAATGCGTTGTTAGAGGATGTGACTGCCTTCTTCGAGAATCCCGACATATCATTTCTTAATTGCCTTCCATATGTACCGGTATTCTTTCATGCATAGTTTTTCGTTTATTGTATTCTCTTGAATCTTATTGCTTAACTCTTTTTTTAATTTAGGGGAAGTATAATCAGGATTTCCCGGTATTCCTGTGATGAACTTAGCAAATTCATTCTCATCAGGGAAATAATAAATCGCACTACTAAATTCTTCGATTTCAATGTTGGTAAATCCATTACTTTCTAATCGTTCTTTTACTTTCTCTAATGAACCTGAATGAATCCCAAATACAGTTCCCCCAGCTTGGAGTATTCTACTATGGTTTAATATTGAGGTTGGCCCTCTTCTGTCATAAATTAAGTCAAATTGCTCGTCTTGAAAAGGTAACTGTGTTTTGGTTGTAGCATAAATAAACTTTACATTGCTCACTTTACTTTCTTTAAGTAATGAGTTGGCGATGTTCATCAGTTCAATAGAATTATCGAAACCCACCAATGATTCTGTATATCTTGACATCTTTACGGTAAATTCTCCATGCCCACAACCGGCATCTAAGACCGATTTATAATTAGGTAGCAAACCAATTAATCGTTGTTCGAAAATCTCTTCTGCTGAAATCCCCTCTACCGTAAATACAGCATTACTCTTATATCCGCCATTTCTTCTGGCGATAACGTCGTACCATTCGACTCCCATGAATTTACCCCTATTGGTTTATAGTGTTTGCAGCCATTTCCTCTAACGTTGTTGTATTGATATGACGAGGCCTTTCAACCCCTTGTTTTTTCTCTTAATACCTCGGCGCGAAGGCAACAGTCAACTCGACAGTTGGCACACTGATATCCGTGGGCTGGTTACCACATTTTATCCGACCGTCTGAGAATCTGCTCGCTAACTCACGACGCACGTTCACCCTCCGGCTAGTGCAAATACAACTCGCGATTCTATTCCCCTACCGCGTTGCCTTCGGGCCCAGGTATCAATTTTGTTCCTCGTATTGTCCTCTATTTTTCCTTGCTCTTTATGGATCATTTATTTTTAACTTGCTGCCTGTTTCCGTTCCACTTCCAAGGCGACTGCCCACACGAATCCAAGCAACTCTCGGGCGATTGCCGTTGCTGCGACACATTTTTGTTTTCCTCGTTGCATGATAAGACGGAAATAACGTCCGTGTAACCGGTGTTGTGCCTTCCAAGCGATGGATTGAATCTTGGTGCTTTGCTTTTGGCTTTTCTGCTGCATTCTCTCTGTCATAGCGGGTCGATGACGATATTGCCATGCTGCTTCTGTAACCACACGCCGGATATGAGCATTCCCCGACTTGGTTATTCGTCCCCGCCAACTTACTTCCCCGCTTGATCGCTCCTGCGGTACGATACCTGCATACGCCATGAGCTGCTTCGGATTCCGAAACCGTGAAAAGCTGCCAATCTCAGCAACCAAGGTCATCGCCGTTAGGAGTCCAATTCCACGGAGCGACTGAAGCGCTTGAATCACCTCTGCCTGGGGCGCTGTATCACTTTGTCATGCCATTTCCTGTTCCAGTCGTTCCAATCGTTGTTCACTTTCAAGTACAACCTGCAGGTAGTCCTGAAACACAAAATGTTCCGCCGATCGCTCAAATTTCAGTGCTCCTAGCCACTTCTTGTAACTCTTGGTCCACCGCTTTTTCAAGTGTGCAGGATGAGAAATCTGATGACGAAGCAAGAAACTTGATCATCCGCTGTCTGGCGCGGTGCAGATCTTCTTTCGCATCTTCCCTTGCTCTCACCAAGTCTCTTAATGCCTCTGTATCTCGATCGGGTACATAAACGCTTGTAAGTTCCCCGGCTCGATGCAATTGCGCCAACCGAATCGCGTCACGGCGATCTGTTTTTACACGATCCCCTGCACGTTTCGGAATGAGCGACGGCGCGACAACTATACACGTTATACCCATGCCTGTTAACCACCGGAACAGTTCATAACCGGTTGGCCCAGCTTCATAGCAGACCTCCAAATTTTCATTGCCGCCTACCTGCTTCAACCATTTTCTTACCGCTTCCGGCTTATGAGGGATTGTCCCCCAAAATCGCGGCTCCTCTCTCCCCGATTCGGCGATGGCAATGGCAATGCTTTCTTTGGATACATCCATTCCAACATATTTTATGGTACACTTCAAAATAACCAGCTCCTTTTTGTTTGTAGCTCTGCAACGGTTGTTCTCCAACACCATTGTAACCTACGATGAACAAATCGGGGCTGGCCTCGTCATTATAACTCACGACGTCCCACCGACTTAAGGCGACGAATGTGGCCGGGCGCGATGCGCTTAGTCGGTATGAATGTGTCCGGCTGAGTCTACTTCCCTGCAACTGAAATTCCTCTTCGAATCTCATCGAGCTTCTGCCGGACCGAGGGCCGAATGGCCCGCTGCGTGAATATGGTGTTATAGGATGTTACCAGCCATCACAGTGTTACTTACACAAAATCTTGCAAGTATTTCATTTCGTCTTCATAATCATTAAAAAACTTTCTATGGTAGTTTAGTAAATGATATAGAGCTATATATGTATTTATTATATTACTCTGAAGGTACATTACTTCTCCTTGATGTACCTTTATTAGTCTCTGTGCAATAAATTCCTTCGTAGTCTGATCTCCCATACTCGTCTTACTATCTTGAAAAATAGCATCATATATATTGAATCCTCCAACAAAATCAATGTATTGAACTAATAAATTAGAGATTTCAGGGAAGTTTTTGAAGTCAATGTTAAAGAGTGAGTTCTCAATTGTTTTTCTGATTTTCTCCTGTGCCTCAAGACATTTAAGGACTACTGGTTTTTCATCATCAAAGATGTATAAAGATCTTACAAAGAGATCTTGCATGTCGCTAAACAAAAAATCCTCTGGAATCTCTTCTTTAATTTGTCCTTCTCTCTTATCAAGGGGAGTAACAACTTGATAAGCATATTTTTTGTAATCGGCTATATAGATATTTAATACTTTTGCAGCACGAGTAATAGCTTGTGCTTCATGCCTCTTGTTTTCACCATCTTCATGACGGGAAAATATCAATTGTACAAAAATCAAAGTAACAATAATCCCCAAAGTCTCCGTGAATGTTCCTCTTACATAGTCTTGTAAAAATGAATCATCAGAAACAAAGTAATCGATTGCTCCAAGAACTATTAAGAAAATAAAAAATGAAATAGCTAATGTGATGTATCTTTTCATAAGATAAGATTTCCCTTCTGTATTTAATGATTTGCTGGTAATTTCTTATAACGTCCTCGTATTCACGAACCCGTAGGGTTGCCTGCCTGTTTCTATCTTCTGGCAGACCCAGGGCCGAATGGCCCGCAGCGTGAATACATTGTTAACTGATGTCATTGCCTTACCTGAACTACAACCAAAAATATCCATACTCGTCTTTATCAATCATAGTGAGTTGCTTTTCAAAGTCTTCTATTGGTTTGATATCTTCTACGTGATGCCATTTGTCCTTACTATCCTTCCAATAGATCTTCCATTTGTTTTCTTCTTGCCTAAATTGTGCAATAGGCAGTTCAACTCTTTGTCCTGGCCTATATGATGGTCTTTCTTGTGTAAGTGTGATTGTATTTCCTCTGAATTTATATAGAATTTTGAATTCCTCTTTGAAATGTAAAGGGATTTTTCTTTCTATGTAGTTATCAAGAATTTTTGCAAGCCTTTTCTTCGTAAAAACATCAAATGCCACGATGATCCTCCTATATCTCTTTAGTTTTAAATAGTCTTTTCTTATGCAATGATTTCAGATAACGTTATTGCATTCACGAATCCGAGAGGCTTAAGTGAGCCAGCGAACGGGTCGTCAGACTTAGCCTCGCAGAATTGTCTGCCTGATCCACCTCTTCGAAATGCCCCGGGCAGACCAAGGCCGAATGGCCGCAGCGTGAATGCTGTGTTAGCTGATGTTGCTGCCCTCTTCGAAAGAGACTCACACTACTATCCTTCAACTAATTTATAGAATCTAATATCTCCATCTTTAGTTTCTGCTATTAGTATGTCATTTCGCTCTTTTACACTAAATATCTTAGTTCCTACTACTAGTTTGTTTGCGGTTCCATCCTTGAATTCTTTGCCATCTTCCCTTAGTTCAATAATCTCTGTTATTTCTTTATCTTTAGAGAGTTCTAATTTATTGACCCAATCGATCCCTGCATTATAAATTGTGTTCTTATACATGAATATATTTGCATTTCGATCCATCCTTAATACTTCTTCTGCAGTTGGATTTCTAGTTGTATTATTTGGTCCTTGATTTAAATTACACCCCGCCAATACCAATAAAAAAAGTATAAAAATCATTAATTTACGCATGTCATACGCTCCTAGATCTTAATAAAAATTTTGCAGCAATTTCAGCTAACGTTTCTGTGTTCACGACGTTCATTCCCCTTAGATAGCTCTTATCTTAGGGGAATGAATGTGTCTGCTGCTTATACTTCTCCGAATCTACTTCTGCAGACCGAGGGCGGATGCCCGATGCGTGAACACTTTGTTAGATGAAGTTGTGGACTTCTTTGAGATTACTATAATAGCTATTTCCTATTTTCTTTTTCTCTTTCCTTCATATAGTCCTCATACGGAGAATAAAAAGATGTACTTTCAATAATTCTTGTGACAAATTGAATAGGATTTAAAAAGAAATTTCTTAGGCTCTTTACTTTAATCCTCTTATATTCATTTATTTTTATCTTACCTACGACTGGCAGAACTGTCTGATACCTTATTATTGATTTCTCACCAGATATTGATTCCCAGTACAATACCAACTTGTCACCAATCTTAAAATTTGTAGGTATTCTAAAATCTATTGATTTATTGGGTTCAACTTCGAAATTCTCTGTTTCCATTAACAAATAATGCTCTTTAAATAGTTCGAAAATGTAATCAAATAAGTAACCCTTAGCAATCAAATCCTCATCAATGGTCCGACTTTCAATATACAA
Organism: Paenibacillus rhizophilus; assembly: GCF_003854965.1. GTDB lineage: Bacteria > Bacillota > Bacilli > Paenibacillales > Paenibacillaceae > Paenibacillus_AQ > Paenibacillus_AQ rhizophilus. The sequence goes on along the minus strand of NZ_RQPI01000003.1, from coordinate 113,416 downwards.
CTTAATATTAATTGCAGTACCAAGACCATAATTTTTAACTGTGATTTTTAATTCATCATCAGTTTCAATCAGCACTGGTTTTAAAAATGTTTTTTGTGTTGCATGTATCATTTTAAATGTTGCAATCACATAAACAATTGTAACAATTAGTAGTATTAGTGAAGTTAGTGTTTGTATTGCTACACCGAAATCCTGAAAAAAGCTTATAATAAGATGCTTCAATTTTATTACCTCCGTTCTTTCCACGATTTCATCTAACGTTTCCGCATTCACGATCCCGAGAGGCTTAAGGCAGCACAGCTGCCGGGTCGAAGACTTAGCCTCGCAGGGTTGTCTGCAGCCATAACTTCCTCGCCTTATCTTCTGCAGACCAAGGGTCCGTCAGGGCCCGCAGCGTGAATGCATTGTTATCTGATGCCCCTTACTTCATTGAACTATCAATCAAAACTCTTGAAGCGGATAATTTGTCAAGTCTTGCATCTATTATGATAGGTTTTATATTTAATTTATGCTGCTCTTTTATTCGCTCTGCAGCCTCCATTACTTTATTTACTTTCCTTAATTCCTTCTCGTTAAGGATTATTACTATAAAGTATGCATTCTCAACTTTCTCCGATAACATATACTGTACTGTTTGACCTTCAAGCCCGTGTATTAGGTTATTAGTTCCTAGTTTAACCTCAGCAATCGCCTTAAATTGATGTCCATACGAGAACTTAAAGTCAACAGGCCCTCTTCCTGTCTCAGCTTCTGGGGTTATATCTATATTATTTGTAAAACAATAACTTCTAACGACAATTTCTAGTAATTGCTGTGCACTATTTTCTTTCCTAGGGATCTTATTATCATTCCAGAGTAATTTATAGGCGCTTCTCATTGTTATTGAATGCTGAAAATAATCCATGATGTTATCAATATGATACAAAAAGTCTCCTACATCATTGATCCCTCTATTGTGTTTTTTTATAGTGATATTTTTAGATGAAGTGCGCTCCTTAATACTATTATATTTATTCTTTATATCGTTAGGCATTAAATTAACATAGTCATCTAAATTTATGTTTGCATTATTTTCAAAGTTATAAGGATCTAACGTATAGTATTCAAAATATTCAGGAATATTTAAAAAATCATGATCTTGAAATAGTATTTCGTAGTAAATAGCTATATTTTGCAAATTATTTAACATATAATCATCGTCTGATACATCTTCGCTCTCAAAATAATATTTGTCAGTTACTAATCCAGCTTCTTCATTTCTTTCTTCTGCCATACGTAGCAACTGGTATAATGCATACTCATGTAATGGGCTCAACGTATGCATGAAATCATCACTGGTCCAAGCGTCAAGCTCAATCATAATCTGTATACATCTCTCTTTATTTTCTAACCAGATACTGTGTGAAAAAAAAGGGGAGAAGGCTTCTTCAGGACCTAAATTTATGAAGAAGTCCATATACAAATCAAGATAATCATTCAAAATATTGTTAATTTTTATCTTTGTGGCTTTGTTAATATCTAAATAAACTTCGATCATAAGTTTTCTCCTTATTTTGGGGATAACGTTCTGGTATTCACGAATCCGAGAGGCTTAAGAGAGCGCCAGCGAACGGGTCGTCAGACTTAGCCTTGCAGGATTGTCTACCTGATCTCAGTTCCTCGAAATGCCTCGGGCAGACCAAGGAGCGTCAGCGAAGCATCATGAATACGGTGTTATGCGTAGTTACTGTTATCTTTGAAATACAATAAAATTATTAATCCCCTAAATACCAATTGAGATCAAAATCTAATTTCAATAATTGTCCAAGTCTATTTCCAAATTCAATGAATCCTCTTCCTCGTGCAGTCAAAACATTCCCATCTTGTACTACTAAGTCATGGCAATAATTCTTTTTATTAAATATTCCTGTTTGATTTCGATCTTCTTCATACATTCCAATGGTATACTTTCGTTCCTCTAATAGTCCTGCTCGTGCCAATAAATATGACGAACTTGAAATTGATGCAATAATTAATTCTTTATTATAGTCAGCACATCTTCTAATAAAATCTATTAAGTCATTATTATCATAAAGAGTTGTAATATCCATACAACCAGGAAGCAAAATACTATCTAAAGAATCAATATCAACATTATAGATTGTACTATCAGTAATGACCTTCAAATCTGACTCACCGATAATAGGATCAGATGTTATTCCTATTGTAGTTATAGGGTGATTTCCTTGCTTTAGAACAGATAATGCAACTGATAATTCATACTCACTAAATAAAGGAAATATAATTACTCCAGTTGTTTTCATATTCATCTCTGAATGACCGTCCTTAATATTATTAATTACAGTAATTACGTATTACGTTTCCTCATTCACGAACCCGAAAGGCTTAGGTAGCGCAGCTGCTGGGTCGATGACTTAGCCTCACAGGGTTATCTGCTGCCGTAACCTCTTCGCCTCTAGCTTCTGCAGACCAAGGGGCTGTTAGGCTCCGCCGCGTGAATGCTAAGTTATAAGGTGTCCCCGCTTTCTAGCACTACATTCAAATCTTTTATGTATTATTTTCTCTTGTTAACATCTCCAAATGGGACATGAACAGAAGGAAATGTTCTGGCAACTCCCTCAATATGACCAACTTGATCATCAAAGAATATATGTGGCATAAAAACACTCAACACTCTTATTTTCTCAATTCCTCCGAGAAAAAAAGCTTCGTCGACTCTAATATCAAGTTTTCTAAGTGTAGTAATCACTCTTTCATGCGCAGGGGCATTTCTAGCAGTAGCAATTGCTATTCGAATTCTAGGTTTATAATCAGGGTCATTTTGATTCTTTAAGATTTCTCTTTGTTGTAGCTTAGATATTTCAGTGAAGAATCTTAACAAAGGCCCAGCTGGCAAGGGTTGACTTGCGAACTCTTTCTCATGAGAATGGAAACTATCTAAAGCGCCACCTTGAAAAATAGATTCTGCGGAATCATCAGCAATGACACCATCGAAATCAAATGCTAAACGTATCTCATTATCCTCTTCGTTATCAACATAATCAGAAGGATAAATACATCCTGCAGGATATCCATGTTCAACTGCTTCTTTAACGTCATCTGGATTTCCGGATAAAAATAGAGATGCATTAAAAGCAGTCATGTACTTAAAAGGATTACTTCCAGTGACAAAAACAGCTCTACTGATTGTTAATCCGTATTTTTCAATAGACTTAAAAACCCTCAAACCAGTATCAGGATCATTTCTTGAGAGCAAAATAACCTCGACTATTTGATCTTGGGGGGTATTGATGCTTAACAATCTTTTTATAAGTGGGTAAGCAACACCTGGTGTTAATATTTCATTCTCTTGTTCTCTCTGATACTCTCGGTATACTTCTTGTCCATGTTCTCTGAATACATGGTCGGACTCGGTAAGATCAAATAATGCACTTGAGGCTACCGCAATAACAAATTTGCTTTCAATATCAAATGGCATTAATCTTTCATCCTTTCTCTTACTTCTTGAAATTTACAATTCCCCTATCAAAATCACTTCCCCATCACCTTCTTCACATACTTCTCCGCCTTATAATCCTTCCGAACCTCACGCAGTACCGGATTGCTCGCCTCACTCCACGATTCCAAAATCATTCTCGGTTCCGATTCAATAATATCTTGTGCCGCTCTGACGTTATCCTTTTTATAAGCTTCAATAATATTAATCAAGTCCGCTCGATCTAGCAGCTTTACATGGTTAATTCCTGCCAATGTCTCACAGGGTTCGGTAAACTTGGCTGTAGCGATCACAATGGCTTTCTTCGCTTGGTAATATCTCATACAAGAGAAGACCTCTTGCACAGCGCTGATGCCGACTGGATTACCTTCAGAATACCGCTTCGCTTGGACAACATTTCTGATGCCCTCTCGATCTGTAAAAACTACGTCTGCTCCAAAGTCACGACTCCCGACAGTCTTGTATACACCTGAGTAGCCAAGTTCAATAAAAAGTCTGTATAGGTACATTTCAAACTCTGAACCATCTAGCATCTTGTCAATATCAGCAATAGTAATCGACTTTAAATCGTAGTTTTCTACAAGAGATAAAGTAGATTTTTTTCGTTTTTGAAGCATGCTGAAGAACAAGAAGCTGACAATAAAAAACAGAATAACTATTAACGCTACAAATGCATAGATCAATAGAACTACCTCCGTTGGCTTAATAGTAAAATGATACCATGATTTTCTTGGGATATAATCGAAAAAAATGGGTTTTTTGGGTACAAAAAAGAGACAATCCTACTGGACTGCCTCTCTTCCCCATATTCAAGTCCACCTTTAAGCATAAAAAAACCTCCCGAAGCTGCGTTTACAATGAACACAAGCTTGGGAGGTATTTAATCCACAACCCTGAAAAGACGTTCCGTGGGTTGCTATATTCACATCACCACTCAGCAAGGCTCCTCGCTCGGTTTCCCTTCATCCGTCGCCGTTCTGAAGCTATGCCCGCATCCACACGTGGCGGTGGCGTTCGGGTTGTTGATGGTGAAGCCGCCGGTCATGCCGGATTCCTCGAAGTCGATTTCGAGGCCCTCGAGAAGACGCAGGCTTTCTTTTTCCATGACGACCTTGAGGCCCTTCACATCCATATAGACGTCCTGATCGGTCTCGTTGTCGTCAAAACCCATCGCATACGAAAATCCGCTGCATCCTCCGGGGTTTACGCCAAGACGAAGGAACATGTTCGGAATCTCCTGCGATTCGCGCATGGTCTTAAGCTGCTCCGCAGCCGCATCGCTGATAGAAATCATGGTTTCCAGCCTCCTTTAATTATCTATGGTATCGGCCGAGCTCGGCCAAAAGTTATTGTCTATATAAAGTAAAGTATACTTCACTCCACCCCGGTCCACAAGCCGCAGATGAAGGGACGAGAAGAATTTGGGGCGGTTGCTCCCCCTTCAAGAGAGGTTTATAATAGGAAAAAGTAATACGCAAAATTCGAAATTTTGTCACGCGCGACCTATGACTCCATAGAAAATGAAATTGCTGCCGCTTCGATATGTTGTTCTTGAAAACATCTGCGTCGTTTTTCCCTATGCGAGAAACAGCGGGATGTTTTCTTATTGGTAAGCCGCAACGTTATGCCCATGCTGGCTAAGCCTCTGATCTCAAACCTTACTAGGAGGAATCATAATGTCTACTCTTATTACTCCCCACACCGATGCCAGAATGGCTGATATTATTGAAAAAGTTCACGCCGGCGAGCGATTGACCTTGGAGGATGGCGTTTATTTATATGATAGCAGTGATCTGCTGACCATTGGCCAGCTCGCAAACGAAGTCAACCGGCGGAAGAACGGAAACAAAGTGTATTTTATCGAAAATATGAGTCTGTACTTTACCAATGTGTGCGAATCGCGCTGCGCGTTCTGCAATTTCCGCAAGGATGAGGGCGAAGAAGGCGCGTATACCCTCTCCGGCGAGGAAATGATCTCTTATGTGGAGCAGCATATTCACCCCGGCGTGCGCGAGTTCCACATTGTGGGCGGGCATAATGCGGGCGTTCCTTTCCAGTACTACGTCGATTCGCTTCAGGCGCTGCATGACCGCTTTCCGGAAGTTACATTGAAGGCTTATACGGCGGCGGAGATCGATTTCTTCACCCGGATCAGCGGTCTGAGCATCCGCGAAGTGCTGGAACGTCTGCAGGCGGCAGGCCTTAAGACGCTGACGGGCGGAGGAGCGGAAATTCTTTCCGATCAATACCGCCAAAAAATGCATGTCGACAAAGCAAATGTTGAAGAATATTTGGAGGTGCACCGTCAGGCGCACAAGCTCGGCATGCGGACCCATACGACCATGCTGTACGGCTCCATTGAGTCCCATGAGGACCGCGTCCGGCACATGCTGCAAATCCGTGAGCTTCAGGACGAAACGAACGGCTTCATGGTGTTCATCCCGCTGTCGATGCAGCCCAAGAGCAAGAACGCCGGCATCATGCGCCGCAATTCCGCGTACGAGGATCTCAGGACTATCGCCGTCAGCCGGCTGATGCTCGACAACATCGACCACATCAAAGCTTACTTCATTAATATCGGGCCGCAGCTGACCCAGGTGTCGCTGAGCTTCGGCGCTTCGGACGTGCACGGAACGATTCTTAAGGAACGGATCAGCCATTCCGCGGGCGCGCTGACTCCCGAAGGTCTTACACGCGAAGAACTGATTTGGATGGTGAAGGGCGCCGGCAAAATCCCCGTTGAGCGCGATACCTTCTACAACGAGATTAAGGTATACGAATAACGACACCCATTTCACAGTTGAAAGGAAGACAGGACTGCATGAAGAAACTGCTTGTACTCGGCGGCGGCTACGGCGGCCTCGCACTAATCCAGGAATTGCTTGAGCACCATCTCCCGAGCGATGTGGAAATAGTCCTGATCGACCGGATGCCCTTCCAAGGCATCAAAACGGAATATTATGCGCTTGCCGCCGGCACGGTTTCCGATCATGATCTCCGTATCGCCTTCCCCGTCCACCCGAAGCTCTCGGTCAAGTACGGCGAAGTCGGTTCCATTGATCTGGAGAGACGGATCGTCCTCTTGGCAGACGGCGAGCCTGTACCCTACGACCTGCTCGCTATCGCTTTGGGCTGCACCGATAACTATCACGGCATTCCCGGCGCCGAGGAACATACCTGCAGTATCCAGACTCTCTCGGGGACAAGAGAGACCTACCGCCGCTTGAACGATGTGAAGGCGTACGGCACCGTCAACATCGTCGGCGGCGGCCTTAGCGGCGTCGAGCTTGCGGCCGAGCTGCGCGAAAGCCGGCCTGATTTGAACATCTCGATTCTCGACCGGGGCGAGCGGGTTCTTTCCGCCTTTCCCGCCAAGCTGTCCCAGTACGTCGAGGAATGGTTTAGCGAGCATCAGGTGCAGACGCTCAGCCGGATTTCGGTCTCTCACATCGAGAAGGATGCGATCTTCAACGGCTCGCAAGCGATCGTTTCGGACGTTACGGTCTGGACTGGCGGCATCCAGCCGGTCAAGGTCGTACAGGCTCTGAATGTGGCCAAGGACCGCGGCGGAAGAGTGATTCTCGGCAAGTATTATAACGTTCAGGAATATCCTGAAGTCTATGTGATCGGCGACTGCGCCAGCCTGCCGTTTGCGCCCAGCGCCCAGGCGGCGGGAGCCCAGGGCGAGCAGGTGGCGCAGATTTTGCGTGCCCTGTGGCGAAATGAGACACCGAGGCTGCATAAAATCAAGCTGAAGGGAACGCTCGGTTCCCTGGGAAAAACCGAAGGCTTCGGCCTTCTAGGCAGCCGTTCCGTCATGGGCCGGGTGCCTCGCCTTCTGAAGAGCGGAGTGCTGTGGATGTCCAAGCGGCATTTCGGTTAACTCCCCGCCCGGTCAGTCTATTTCGAGATTGTCCCAGGCTTCCAGTTCCTTGATCTTGGTCTCAATGGCGGCCTCCAGCTCTTCAGCCGAATCGGTGGCAATGATTTCACCGTTTACCATGGCGAACGGCTCGAAGCGGCACTGGCTGCAGTTTCCGAGACAGCTGTACTCGACAACATCGTAATCCGGATTTTGTTCCAGTTTATTCTTAAGCGCTTCGGTGCCATGTCCCAGGTTGCTGACACAAAATTCAATAATTGGTCTCATGTTGATCTCCTTGGCCCTTACTAACCGTTTTATTTTTTAAATATTTGTACTATAATATACGTACGAAAGGAGTGATTGAGAAATGAGTGAGAATACACAAAGCACTAGCATGTACGACGAAGTGCTGGAAGTTCTTGATAAACTGCGCCCGTTTCTGCAGCGCGATGGCGGCGACGTTGAACTGATCGACGTTGAAGACGGTATTGTGAAACTGAAACTGATGGGTGCCTGCGGCAGCTGCCCAAGCTCCACAATTACGCTGAAAGCCGGAATTGAACGTGCTCTGATCGAAGAAGTTGAAGGCGTTCAGGAAGTCGTTCAAGTATTCTAATTTTCGCGTATACACCGTCCCGGTTGTTTGCCCAGGCAAACGGCCGGGATTTTTTTGTGCTTAACCTATCGGTCATTATATTAAATTTTATGTTTCTCCACAACCTTGTCTCCTACCTAGGGGAACCGCCCAGTCCATAAAAAAATCCCGCACGCCCAAAATCGGGCAGTGCGGGATTTGTTCAAATAGCGGATGATTAGAACGCCGGGATGATGGAGCCTTGGTACTTGTCTTCAATAAACTTCTTCGCTTCCGGGGAAGTCAGCGCGGCCGCCAGCTTCTTGATTGTGTCTTTCTCCTTGTCATCCGGACGGGTTACGAGCAGATTCGCATATGGGGAATCTCCGCTCTCAATGAACAGGGCGTCCTTCGTCGGAACGAGGCCCGCTTCCAGCGCATAGTTGGCGTTGATCAGCGCAAGGTCGACTTCATCCAGTTGGCGCGGCAGGTTTGCGGCTTCCAGCTCGATGATCTTGAGATTCTTTTTATTTTCTGTGATATCCGATTTGGTAGACGAAATATTGTTAGGGTCCTTAAGCGTAATCAGACCGTTCTTCGCCAGCAGAATCAGCGCACGGCCGCCGTTGGTGGCATCGTTAGGGATGGCCACTTTCGCGCCGTCTTTCAGTTCGTCGATCGTTTTGATTTTTTTGGAGTAGGCGCCGAAAGGTTCAACATGGACAGCGGCGACGGATGTCAGATTCCAGCCGTTCTTTTGGTTCTGGTCGTCCAGATAAGGCTTGTGCTGGAAGAAGTTCGCGTCCAGTTCGCCTTCGGCAAGCTGCAGGTTCGGCTGTACATAATCAGTGAATTCCTTGACTTCAAGCTTGATGCCCTGCGCTTCGAGCAGCGGAGCGATGGCATTTAGAATTTCGGCATGCGGAATCGGAGAAGCTCCGACAACCAGGGTAACAAGTTCTGCGCTCGGTGCAGCAGAAGCTCCGGCAGCAGGCGCATCGGATGCGGCGGCATTGGAGGCTTTGTTTCCTCCGTTGTTACTGCCGCAAGCAGCCAGCACCGCTATCAGCGTCAGGCTGAGCAAGGTCAACAGCAATTTTTTCATTTGTAAATCCCCCTCTGAAGTATGTGTGTGTTAACGGAGCTTGTACGGTTCCCCAACCGCCAAATCCGCCAATTTCGGCGAAAGCCTCTGTTTCCAAGGAAGCTGAATGCGTTTCGCCTGAATAAGGTATTTTATATAAATAGGCCTTATTTTCTTGTAAAGTGTCTTACCAGCCGGTCACCCGCCATCTGCAGCAGTTGTACCAGCACAACAAGCAGAATAATCGAGACAATCATAACTTCCTTCTCGTAACGCTGATAGCCGTAGCGGATAGCCAAATCGCCCAGTCCTCCCCCGCCGACCATGCCTGACATAGCCGTGTACGAAACAAGCGTAACGACGGTTATTGTAATTCCGGCGAGCAGGCCCGGACGGGCTTCCGGCAGCAGCACGCGCATCACGATCTGGGCTGTCGAAGCTCCCATTCCCTGCGCCGCTTCAATCACACCCCGGTCCACCTCGCGCAGCGACGTTTCAACCAGACGGGCGAAAAACGGGGCTGCTCCGATCACAAGCGGCGGAATGGTTCCCAGAACGCCGATTGAAGTGCCGACCATCGCCCGGCTGAACGGAATCAGCGCAATGACCAGAATGATAAACGGCACGGATCTCAGAATGTTAACAATAAAGGAAAGAACCGCATAAAAGCCCTGCACAAAAGGAATTTGCGATCTTCCCCATAAATATAACACAATTCCGATAGGTAAACCAAGAATTATTGTGAAGACCGCGGAGTTTCCCAGCATTTTCAAGGTATCCAGCGTGCCGGTAAACATTTCATCCCAGTCAACGGCTGAAAAATCAAGTCCGAATATCATGATAGCACCTCCACATCAAGTCCCTGCGCCGCCAGTTCGGAGATCGTTCTGCCGATAGCTTTGGCGTCCCCTTCGAAGCGGACAATCAACTGGCCGTACGGGGTGTCTTTAATGGTGGAGATGGTTCCCTGAAGGATCGCGAAATTCACTCCGGTACCGCCAGCCACGCGCGACAGCGTCGACTCGTATGTCTTTTCCCCAAGGAATGTAATCTTGACCGCCGTCGCCCCGGTCGGATGCGGAGCATGCAGAGCCGCAAGGAGCGGACTATCGTCCTGGGCTTCGCTGCGGATGAACTCCTTGGTCACCTCGTGCTTCGGTTTCAGGAACACATCGGTCACCCGGCCCTGCTCAACTATGCCCCCGCCGTGGATCACGGCAACCCGGTCGCAAATGCTCTGGATGACAAGCATTTCATGCGTAATCAGCACAATGGTCAGATTAAACTGCTTATTGATGTCCAGCAGCAGCCTGAGGATCGAATCGGTCGTCTGCGGATCAAGCGCCGAGGTGGCCTCGTCGCACAGCAGCACATCCGGATCGCTTGCCAGCGCCCGGGCGATGCCGACGCGCTGCTTCTGTCCGCCCGACAGCTGAGCCGGGTATTTGCCGCGGTGTTCCGTGAGGCCCACAAGCGCGAGAAGCTCATTCACCTTCCGGTCTACCGCGGCCTTCGGTGTATGCGTCAGCCGGAGCGGAAAGGCGATATTGTCATACACGGTCGCCGATGAGAGCAGGTTGAAATGCTGAAAAATCATGCCAATCTTCCGCCGGTGCTCCTGCAGCTGGCTTTTGCCCAGCCGGGTCAGCTCGGTGCCGTCGACCCACACTTCGCCTTTCGTCGGACGCTCCAGCAGATTGATGCAGCGGATCAGCGTGCTTTTACCCGCGCCGGAGTGGCCGATCACCCCAAAAATTTCCCCTTTTTCAATGTTAAGATTTACGCCCGAGAGCGCAGTGGCGGCGCTGCCGCCTTTTCCGTACACTTTGGTCAATCCTTTTAACTCTATCACTCTTTCTGCCCTCCCTATGCCCCCGAAAACAACAAATAAAAAAACGATCCAAGAAGAAACGCCTGACGGCGTCCTGAAGGACGCAGGTGCGCTTCTCGTAGAAATATAAGTCTATTATAAGCGTGAAAATTATAAATTCTTATATTTCAAAAAGCCCCCCGAATCTGTGCAGACCGCGGGAGGCTCTCTTAAGTGTAAAAGACAATGCCTTCTCATCTGCGCAAAGCCGTGAACCTGCCACAGCAATGTAGGAATTAGCACCATGACACTGATGTATTGGGCATATACCTTCGCCGCGCATCAATCGGTTGCCGGGCTTCATCGGGCCTGTCCCTCCGCCACTCTCGATAAGATTGGATATGAAATTTTCATGCCTTAGTATAAAATCTTTTACATGCTTTGTCAAAGATATTTTAAAGGAAATTGTTTATTTTCTCATCATTTTCCCAAGCTCTTGCCAAGCTGTTCGTTGCTGTACGTGAACACTTCAACCAAGGTTTTGCATACCATTTCCAGCCCCTGGCGCAAATCCTCCAGATGTTCGTCCAGATCCTCGAGCCGGATTTTATCATGCAGGCCCTGATGCCGCTGCCACAGATCGTCCTGCATCTCGGAATTCATATAATGAATCTCGGCGTTGCGGCGCCCCCGCAGCTTCTGCATCGGATCGCGGTACGAATCCTTGATCTCCTCCAGCCTGCCGGACAGTTCTCTATGCTTCTTGGTCGAGCGGAACCGCCGCAGCACGGTATAGTAGGAATAATGGGCTTTAACCCTAACGGTATTCAGATCGTACAGGCTGTTCAGCACCGTCCCAAGCTTGTCGAGCAGCGAGAATACGCGGATGAAGCCGTTTTTGTAAAAATAGACATAGCGCGCATAATCGCCCTGTTCGCTGACGGACATATCATCCATATAGCCCGCCTTAACCAATTTGCGGAAAAAGGAAGCGGCGAACAAGCTCTGCTCCAGTTCATCAAGCGAGGAAATCAGCCCGCGAATCCAGATTTCCAACTTCCGGTACTCATGGTCCCGGTCCTCATGGGCATTCATTTCCGTGCGCAGCATCGACGCCATTTGAGCCATATTGTCCATGGCGGCCGCCAGCACGCCGGTATTTTCACGGGGAGGCTCCCCCAGCATAATCCGCAGCATATCCGTCCTCCTCTACGCATTAAGCAATATATGTATCGCTAATGCTCTTGTTCCTGTAAACACACCGCTAAAATTCAACGGATAAAAATTTCCTGGGGAATTGGCTTGTCCATCTTTCGTTTACACTGTGGGGAAATAATTCTTCCAGTTGCGGTCAACCAGCTCCACGATATCCTCGCGCGGGAACAGCTCGTCCGGGTATCCGGGCTTCATACGGGCGTCGATGACGATCGGAAGCTCGTAGCCGATATGATGATTTTTAACCATGGCTTCGGCAAAAATATCGGTAGCCGGGTTGAAGCGGGTAAATACCGTCCAGAGGAAGGAGGTTTGCGTCTTCACCGTTTCGGCGGCATTGTCGACCAGAATAACGAGCGGCCAGGAGGTGTTCTTCTCCCGGAGAGCGCCCACCAGACGCTGCGGCAGCTCGGGATCCTCCTTATAGGACGGGCCGGAAACGACAAGACAGCCGCCGCAGTAAGGCACCGCCGCACGGATGCCGGGCAGATTGCCCTCCTCGTAGCTTCGCGGAAGCTCGCGCACCTTGCTGCCGATACCCATCAGGACGCCTTTGCTGCCGTGATTCATTCTCTGGCCGGTGTAGTCGAGCGTGTCATGCGATGTTTTGTTGAATATAAACAAATCGACCGCCGGATTGAACCGTTCCAGCACCGTTTCCAGCAGCTTCGGAAAATCGGACAGGTCCACCGGCTCGTTCGTAAGGACCAGGAACTTGGTCAAAGACAGCTGCCCTTCGCCCAAGATGCGGAAGGCCGAAACCAGCGCTTCGCGCGAATAGCTTTCGCGCACGACGGCGGACGCCAGCGTATGGGAGCCCGATTCCGAGTACGCCCACAGGGAGCGGACGGACGGCATGACGAGCGGATAAGCCGGGGACAGCAGCCGCTGAAGGAAATCGCCGAGGTAATAATCCTCCTGGCGGGGCTTGCCGACAATAGTCGCCGGATAGATGGCATCCTTGCGGTGCCACATCCGCTGCACATTCATGACCGGGAAGTCATGCTTTAGCGAGTAGTAGCCGTAGTGGTCCCCGAACGGGCCTTCCGGCCTGCGCTCATGCGGCGGAACCAATCCGCGGATCACGAATTCCGCCTCCGCCGGCATCCGGTGGCCGCCCATCGGGTCCTTGACCATCGGCAGACGGCCGCCCAGCACCATGGACGCCAGCAGCAGCTCCGGCATACGCTCCGGCACGGGGGCGATGGCCGTGGCGATCAGGGCCGGCGGGCCGCCGACAAAGACGGATACCGGCAGCGCTTCATTCCGTTGCTCCGCCTCATGGTGGTGGAAGCCTCCGCCCTTGTGAATCTGCCAGTGTACGCCTGTCGTTTGATCGTCGTATATTTGAATCCGGTACATCCCAAGATTATGGTCCTTGGGATTGGAAGGACTTTCCGTGTAAACGAGCGGCAGCGTGACGAACGGACCGCCGTCCTCCTGCCAGCTTGTGACTCGCGGCAGTCCCTTCAGCGGATCGGTGCTCTGACAGACGTTTAAGATTGGCGCCTCACCCTGTGGAACATTCTTGATGCCGACTTTCAGCAGGTTAAACAGCAGCCCCTTTTCCTTCCAGACGCCGGTTACCGTAGGCGGCAGAAGCGTTTCCACCGCGCCCATAAGAGATTTCATCAGCGCTTCGGGACGGGGGCCAAAGGCTTGATCCACCCGGCGCACCGTGCCGAACAGGTTGGTAACAACCGGAAAAGGAGTTCCTTTTACATTCGTAAACAACAGAGCCGGCCCCTCTTCCTGGATGACGCGGCGGTGTATCTCCGCCAGCTCCAGATAAGGATCGACCGGCGCTTCAATTACGGCAAGATCTTTGTCCTTCCGCAGTTGCTCTATCCATTGACGTAAATTACTGTATCCCAATATATTGTTCCTCCTTGAACCGACTCTATCCAAAATGGCTGATTTCATCCGAAACAGCCTCTTTCTTTATTCTGCCAAGCTGCCAGACGCGTACGCTCATGTAGCACAGTACGCCGAACATACCGGATATCAGCACAATATGGGCCAATGCGGCAAACAGGTACCACTGTTCATTATCCAAAGTAAAGACGACACCCGCTCCGCTAAGAATCTGCAGCGCGCACAGAATGACGGCCGTGACTCCGAGCTTCTTAAGCTCAGGGTAGGCGCCGTAACGCCAGAACGCTAAATGCCCAAGCGCCGCCACGAGAAGAAACAGCAGCATAGCCGCGACCCGGTGAAAGAACATAATACCGACTCCTCCGGAAAGCTCCGGAATTACTTCTCCGTTGCACAAGGGCCAGCCCGAGCACCCGCCTTGCGAATCCGTATGGCTGACAAATGCGCCGATATACACGACGATATAAGCATAAATGGCGGTGAACCAGGTCAGCATGCGGAAGCCTCCGGCAAGCGGCGGAAGAGCGCCGGGTTGCTCAGCGGAGGGGCGCCTTCCCGCGCCAAGAGCCAGCATCAGCGAGCTGGCGAAGGCGATCAGCGAGAAGCCCATATGCAGCGCCATAACGGCGGCGGATTGCGGCCTGACGACCGCCAGCGCGCCCATGGCCGCCTGAATGACGACGAAGAGCAGCGTCATGAAGGCATACGCCTGCAAATCGCGGCGTTCCCGGGCATATCGCCGGAAGGCCAGCGCCGAGGCAAGCGAGAACAGGCCGGCAAGACCGCTGATCAGCCGGTGGCTCCATTCGATCATCTGTCCGAGCGTATAAGCCGGAATCAGCTTGCCGTTGCACAGGGGCCATTCATTTCCGCATTCGAGGCCGGACCCCGTTTTCGTAACCAGCGCTCCGCCAAGCAGGGCGAGAAACATAATGAGACAGGTTATGTACCCAAGCCATTTCAACTGTTTCGCCGTCAAATCCGATCACCCGCCGTCTTATGGGTTTTATGGAGCAAGAAGAAACGCCTGACGGCGTCCTGAAGGACGCAAGTGCATTTCTCGTAGAATTATAAGGCCATTTATAAGTGTGAAACTTATAAATTCTTATACTTTGAAGAAGCTTCCCGGGCTTGCGTTACAGAAAGTTATGCGTTTCCATTATAACCGATAAGGGGAGATACGGCACACCTGCATGTATAAAATTTGAATTTCTCTCTCGTAGAAATATAAGACGAAATGATAAGCGCCCAGCTTATAAATTCTTATATTTAAAAAACGCCGCCTCCGCACGGATCCTGCGAAAGCGGCGAATCGCGTTACTTATGAATGCTCCGGTACACCTCGGACGCGCGGTTCAGGAAATCTTCAATCTCCTGTCTCGACTTGCGTAGCTTGTTGACGAACCGGACCAGTTCTCTTCCATCCGAATAAGCGACAAAGCTGGGGATGCCGAGGATGTTCTGTTCCTGGCTGACTTCGCCAACCGCCTCGACGTCGACCTCCACCAGTGTCAGCTTATCTGCGTAATTCCGCTCAACCTCGGGCATAAACGGATCGATAAACTTGCAATCTCCGCACCAGTCTGCCTTGAATACGGCCACGGTCAGTCTTGGAGATTGGATGGCCACCTGAAATTCAGCCGGAGAGCTGATTTTGTCCATAACTTGCACCGTCCCTTCTAATATGACAATGGTTTCTCTTTAAGTGAAGCAAAATGCGCAGCGGAAGTCAAATACCTCTAGTCTCTTTCCCGCACGCGCGACGGCTGCAGCTTCATGAGCGGGTTCAGCAGCTTCCGCACCGGACGCGGATAGCTTGCCAGCTCCTGGGCGCTTAATACACCCTGAACAATCAACATAACAAGATAAAGGATGACAACCCCCGCTCCTGCGGCCAGACACGCAATCAGATAGGCCAGGCGAGCAGGCATCATTCCGGAAAGGGCGATTCCTGCCTCATTCAGGCCGTAACCGGCGGCGCCCGACACAAGCACGGCCAGCAGATATCCTCTCCAGCGCTTACCCATAATCTCGAACGGCACAATGGTCCGGAGCAGCCGCAAATTAAGGGCAGTGATTACGATAAAGCAAAGCGCCGTAGCGATAATAATACCGTAAATGCCCATGAACCGGCTAAGCAGGACGCTCGCCGCCAGCTTGACGATAATCCCAGCCAGCACGTAAAACATGGAAATGCGCGATTTGCCCATACCGAGCAGAATGGAGTTCGAAGTGGTCATCGTAATCTGAAAAATAGTTCCCAGTGTCAGCAGGGCAATCATGCCGCTACCGGAGGGGCTCGTGAAGAGCAGGCCATTCACCGAGTAGGCCGCCACAACAAGCGACAACACGATCGGCGTTCCGGTCAGGATGGCGATGCGCATCGCGAGCGTGATCTGCCGCTTCAGGTGATCCTCATCCCGGCGGGCGTAGGCCGCCGAAATGACCGGGATCAGCGAAGTGCTGAGGGCGATCGCCAGCACGGGCGGGATACCAGCGATGCTCTGCGCCTTCTGGCCGAGAATACCGAGCAGCCTTGTCGCCTCGCCGCCGCCCACCTGCCCGCTTAACAGCGGAACGATCAGGGAAGAGTCAATAAAATAGACCGCCTGAATCGTCATGGAAGACAAAATGATTGGAATGGATAAGCTGAAAATATCTTTATAAATACCGAGCAGCGGCAGTTTGGCTTCGGAAGAAGCATGGATTCCATTTTGCTTGTCGCTCCGCTTCATTTTGATAGCGGCATACAGCATAATGGCAAAAGCCCCGATGCTGCCGAACACACTGCCGAACGAAGCCCCCGCCGCCATAACCGGGTTGCCGTATCCTTGATGGAGCAAGAGGAAAGCCAGCAGGATGGCCGTAAACACGCGGGCGATCTGCTCCACGATTTGCGAAATCCCGTTGGCCATCATATTGTTGCGGCCCTGCGAGTACCCGCGCATCATCGCGATGGTTGGGAACAGCAGCAGCGCGGGGGCAATGGCCCGGATCGCCAGCGTGCTTTCCGGCACTCCCGCATGCTTCGCGAACAGCGGGGCGGCTATGTACAGCGCCGCGCTGATGATCACGCCGGCGACGGCGCCAAAAATAAGCGCGGCCCGGTAAACCTGGCGCGCTTCATCCGGACGGTTCAGGGCGTAGCGCTCTGATACCATTTTGCTGAGCGTGCTGGGAATGCCCGCCGTGGCGAGCGTCAGCAGCATAAGATATACATTGTTGGCCTGCGAAAAGGCCGCATCCCCGACATCATTGAATAAATGCTCAAGCGGAACCCGCTGAAAAATGCCAAGCACGCGCGCCACCAGGGCGGCGGCGGCGAGAATAATCGTGCCTTTAACAAAAGAATCTTTCTTCGACAACCTGTTTCCCCTTCTTTGCAGTGAATTTAATACCGGCCGATCCAAATAAAGAAGAGGATGACCATGGCGATCTGCAGCACAATTTTAACCACCGTGCTGCTGAACAGCCCGAGCATGGAGCCGGCGCTGACCTTGAGCGCTTTGCCCGGATTCGATCCGGCGATCATCTCGCCGATAAATGCGCCGAGAAGCGGACCGATAATGAGGCCGAACGCCGGAATCACGAACGGTCCCGTGATCAGGCCGATTGTACTTCCGATAATGGAAGCGCGCGAACCGCCGAATTTTTTGACGCCCCATGCCCCCACGACATAGTCGGCAATGAACAGCACAGCGACGATCAGCGTCTGAATAATCCAGAACCACGGCCCGAACGGCGCGAACCCGAAGAACCAGCCGTAGACGAAAAAGGCAAAGTAAATTGCCAAAGCTCCCGGCAATATGGGATAGACGGCCCCGGCCAAGCCGACGGCAAACAGTGCGATAATCAGAATCCAACCGAGAATAGTCAAGCTTGGTCCCTCCTGTATTTTATTGTCAGCGAACCCTCATCCGCAGGCCTTTGCGTTAAGTTACGGTCTGCGCTGGGAAGCCTCTACTTCATCAAGCAATAGGAAACGGCGGATGACTTCGGCAATGCCATCTTCGTTGTTCGTCGAGGTTACTGCATCGGCTTCCTGCTTGACGGTATCCTGGGCATTGCCCATAGCTACGCCAAGACCTGCCTGCTGAATAACCGCCAGATCATTCAGGCTATCGCCGACCGCGACGACTTCCTCCACGGTGATGCCCAGCAGGCCGCATACTTCCTTGATGCCGGATGCCTTGTTCACGCCGAGGGGATTGATTTCGAGATTATAAGGGGAAGAGTTCGTAATCTCCAAACCGCCCATATCCTGAAGCTTCAACAGCACCTGATGGCGGATTTCGTCATCTTCCGTATGGTAGCCGAACTTCAGCCACTCCCGCCCGTCGATATTGCCGTCCCAGCTTTCCTTGTTATAGACGCCATCGACGGCATACGCCCAATACCAGATGCCGGACTCGACCGCGATCGCGTGCATTTGTTTGACTAGCTGCGGGTCCATCAGGGAACGGCGGTACAGCTCATACGGCGCCCGCCACACTTCACTTCCGTTTACCGTCACCATCGGGGTCTTGAGCCCAAGCTGCTCGGCGTAAGGATACGCGGAGTCGAAAGAGCGCCCGGTGGACAAGCAGACATGGATGCCCGCGTCCACCGCCCGGTGAATCCATTTTACCGTCTCCGGCGTAATCAATTGTTCATCATTCAGCAGGGTCCCATCCATATCCAAAGCAAGCAGGCGGTATTTGGCAGTCATAGCCATCCCTCCATTTTCTGTTTTATTGGTTGATATTTAAAAATTTAGTTAGTTCCCGTTGTCTCCATATTCTTCGAGGCGGTACCGGTTTGAGCCGCCGATTGATTCTGCTGCTGGCCCTTCTTCGGCACGCCATTCAGCCCGTACTCCCAGTCGTAAGCATCGAAGATTTTGCGCGCCACCGGCGCGGCGCTGTTCGAGCCGAAGCCGCCTTCGGGGATAATAACAGCTACCGCCAGCTTCGGATTCTCGCGCGGCGCGTAGGCGATAAAGACGCCGTTATCGCGCAGTTTCCCTTTTGCCACCTGCTGCGAGGTCCCTGTTTTGCGAGCGAAATCATAGGGGAAATTATCGAACGCGCTAACGTCACTGTTCATCCCCCGTTTGACCTCATTCCAGAAAGAGTCATCCATCTTAACGGTATTCAGTACCTCGCGTCCGAACTCCTTGACCACGTTTCCCGAGGAATCCGTTATTTTGCTGACGAGCTGAGGTTTAATGCGTTCGCCTTTGTTGGCAAGCGTAGATACGTACTGAGCAAGTTGAAGCGCCGTATAGCCGCCCTGCTGGCCAAATGAAGCATACACGAGAGAGGCCTGAACACTACCGGTCTGTTTGATATTATTGTAATTTATCAATCCCAAATACTCTTTGGGCAGACCGCTTTGCGTCGACACTCCGAGTCCGAATTCTTTCATGTATTTGTCCCAGACCTCGAGCCCTTTATCCTGATATTTCTGGTAAAGTTTTTTCCCTACCATATCAACCATAAACACGTTGGAGGAATGTTGAATGGCCAGGGCCGGGTCCATGTATCCATAAACATGATTCGATGCATTTCTTACTGATGTTTCATGGCCGGCTTTGCCGAAATAAGTGATCCCCTTATCGGAGTAACCGGTTGAAGTAGTAAACAAGCCTTCATTTAAGCCAATCAGTACACTTAACGGTTTAATCGTGGAACCCATGAACAAAACCGAGCCCAACCCATTCCCCGATCTGCCTGAAGCATTTGGAGTAATCGTGCCATTTTGGTAATTATCCATAATTTCATTCCAAACTTCCGTATCAATGCTGCCACTTGTCCAGGCGTTCGTATCGTAATCCGGCATGCTGGCCATCGCCACGATATTTCCGGTATCCACTTCCATGGCGACCGCGTAGCCCGTTACAGCGTCAGGATGCGTCTTTCCCTGAACCGCATGGGTATGCAGCCATTTCAATTGATCGGTTATCGCCTGTTCCGTCTTGAGCTGAACATTTTTATTGACGGTCATCCAAATGTCATTCCCCTTTACAGGAGGGACAACCTTCTCAATTTTTTCCGCCATGTTCTGCGGATTGATGGAAATCTCCTGGTATCCGTTCTGTCCGCGAAGATCGCGCTGGTACTGAAGCTCAAGGCCGTCGAAACCGACGAACTCATCGTCTTTGTAGGTCAGGCCCGCTGTCGGATCCTTTTTCATTGCGTTTAGAACGTTCTTGTAGATGGGAAGACTGTTGGAATTCTTGAACAGCTTGATATACCCGACCGTTTGCACAGCCACCGTATCCTTGTCGTAATGCCGCACATTCTCTTCCACGACTTCCAAGCCAGGGTATTCATCCTTGTGCTCCATAAAATATGCGACTTCCTTGGTGGAGAGTCCCACCTTGATCCGGCGGGGGGTATAGCCATTGTACTTCTTGAACTCCAAGTCGAACGAGTCCTTGACTTCTTGCACCGTTAGCTTTTGCTCGGTCGTATCGCCTAGACTATTGAACTTATCCACCAAATCTGCTGCCAATTTGTCGGCTTTCGCCTTGGCTTCGGGAGTGAAATCCGTAATCCCGGTATCCTTGTCCGTCTTTTTTGCCGTATATTCCTTGGTCAGCGTAATGTACAGCGACTGCACGGGGGTGGAATAAGCAATCTTCTCGCCTCCGGCGGCGAGGATCGAACCCCGCATAGCGGCAAGCGGCACATCTTTCGTATCCCGATTCGTCTCCACTTCGGTCAGCGTCGGGCCTTCCACGAATTGCAGTACCGCAAGACGGATAATAATTACGCAGAAAATGACAAATGTGCTGAAAAAGAATACATTGATCCGTAGCGCCAGGGTGCTCTTGCTATTGGTCTCGTCCGAAGGCGAGCCCTGTTTGCGAAAAAGGCTCACTTTGTTCTCTCCTTTATAATTTAAATATATAGAATTAAATGCCTCAAAGCACACTTTCCTTGATATGCGTGGAGTCAAAATCCGGCGGATTGAACCAGTCTCCGCTCTTCGCCCAAGTGGAGTCCAAAGGAATCCACGCTTTCCGCTCGGGGACGTATACCTCGTTCCAGGCATGCGGCCCGTATCCACCCTGCCCGTCATAGCCGCGGCCGGTCACCACCCGCACATCAAGACCCTGCGAACGGGCCATTACGGCATACAGACGAGCATAGTCGATGCATACGCCTAGCCGGGTATCGAAGGTATCCTGCGGCGTCTGCTCTTTCCATATTCTTTTCTGCTCATAATTCTCGGCTTTGGCATAATCGTAGGAAATCCTGCTGCCTACCCAATCGTAGAGCAGCCGTGCCTTCTTCTCGTCGTTCTCCGCCTTCCCGGCAATGTCCGACGCCGCTCCGGTGATATCGCTTGACACGTCCCGGTCGATAATTTCGTATTTGCGGCGGAGAATATCGTTCATCTCTGCGGCGACCGCCTTGGTCAGTACCGGCAGATTGTCCTGCACCGCCGTGCCGGCCACAGGCTTAATAACGGATTCGACGCCCTGCCGGTATACCGGCGAATCTTGGACGTAGCGGGCCAACCCGCTGCTTGGACTCAGACCGGTTCCGACATACAGCGCGATAATGATCAAGAGGCAACGAACGGCGCCTATGAAAAGTCCGATACCCGCACCGCCCAAGCGGCTTCCTGCCGAGATTTTCCGGCCCAGCAGCCCTGGCCGCCGGCTCCGGGGAAACGGCAGCAGCGGGGCTAGAAGCCCCAGGATGATCCGGATCAGGCTGTAACCCATGATCAGTAGGAGCAGGAACCGCAGCATAGGGAGTCCCGCAAGCGCCGACACGGCAGTGTAATAAATCTGCTGCCACTGCTTCAATTCTCCTTCTGGCGCTGCCGTTCCCGCAGCCCAAGTTTGAACATAGGGCGAAAAATACGCCGCGGCCAGCGCGGAGAGAACCAGCGCCGAAATCGTGGCAATGCCCGAACCGAGCAGTCCGAACAATCTGCCCGCGGATAAGGAAAATCCCCTGAACCAGCCTTGAACCAACGAAAAGGCGGCAACAAGCAGCAAAATTAAAGTGATAATATTGGCATCGCGCAGGCTCTGCAGCCATTCGTTCAACATATCTTCCCTCCTGCTCTAACACCTTTCATATTTTTAGCGGCATTCATTATTAATCAAGTTACTGAGCTTTACGAGCTTCATTGATGAAGCTTTGCAGCGTATCGTTAACGCTCCACTGACCGAGGCTGACGCCGCGGAAGGTAACGCTCACCTTGTCCTCTCCGGCTTTGCCCTTCACCTCGATATTGGGGGTCGTAATGGTAAAGGTTCCGTCTCCATGCGAAGTGTAGACGGCGTCCTTAGCTTCTTTCAGCATCACTTCCTGGGCCTCGGTTTTCAGTGTGTCGACCGTTCCCTCTTTCACTTTGCTTACGGCATCTCCGATCTGATCTATCGTAACTCCGCTGTAAATGAACAATCCTGCGACAATAACAATGGCAATCGCCCATTTCAGCACTGTTTTGACCAAATTAACAACAGCGAACAGCAGCACAAGCCCGATAACGATAACGAGCCAATTTTCTCTGATAAATTGCGACCATACTTGAGTATCCATCAATCCTGCAACACACTCCTGTAACTCATTTGCCCCGGACTCACGCTTGGTTCGGCGTTGTGCCACGGATATTCAATATTATACATGATCCTTCGGCATATTACATAAATCCGGCGAGGGGTAACAACATTGTAAGCTTTGCGGCGGGGAGTTCTACAGCGTTGTGAAAAAATCGGTATATGCCCATCCGTCCTCACGTAAAGTACAAGTAGCGATTGTCCACAACGCCAGTGATGGCGTTTCTTTCGTCCACATTCTCTCCGCCCTGACCTGGCAGGCCGGGGTCGGCTCTTGGAGGTGCAAAGCTGCTTGAAAACCGCACTCTGGCTTTACCTGTTCTTGTTCCTCGCCTATTTTGATCTGCATGCGCAGTATCCCATTCTGACCCCCTTCGCCATCTCTCTTGGCGCCGGGCCAGCCTTTATCGGCTGGATGATGGGAATGTATTCGCTCACCCATCTTCCCGGCAATCTGCTTGCCGGCGTACTGATTGACCGAAAGGGCAGCCGCCGCTATATCGTCTACAGCCTGGTCGCCGCGGGAGCGATTCTGCTGCTCCAGGCCTATGCCCAGCTGCCGTGGCATCTGCTGCTTCTCAGGGCAGCGAGCGGTTTTGCGCTCGCCTTCCTCTCTCCCGCCTGCATGTCGCTGCTTGCCTCGCTGTCAAGCGATTCGGTGAAGCAGGGGAAGTACATGTCCGGCCAGGGAATCGTGCATACGCTCGCTTCCGTCCTTTCGCCGGCGGCCGGCGCTTTCGTCGTGGCCAAAGCCGGCTTCTCCGGAACCTTTCAGAGCCTGGGCTGGCTGCTGATCGCCACCGGCGTTATGGCGTTTTTCAGCGTGCCCAAGGGGGCTAGAGAGCAGCCGGCGCAGGCGGTAAGCGCAGCGGCGGGGGACGGACGCACCGAAGCGTTGATTTCACCGGAAGCCGTCACAGCGAAGCCGATTCCCTTGCGGTATCTCCTGCTTCCATTCTTTATTGCCTCCGCTCAGGGCGTGCTCTTCTTCGAGCTTCCCCTGTCGCAGGCCGGAAATGGAAACAAGGGCATTCTTTCGACCGGAATATTGCTTTCGCTGCTCAGCCTCGGCGCGCTTGTCACCCTGAGTATGCTGTTTCTGAACCGCCTGCCTGCCCTCTGGCGAATCAGCGCGGCGCTGCTCGGCATGGCGCTCTGCTTCTTCGGTCTTGCCGCCGTCCCCTCTATCCCTCCGGCAGTTGTTTTGTTTCTATTGGGGACCGCAAAGGGCGTGCTGTTCCCGGCGATGGCTGCGCTTTTTATCAACATCAGCGGTCCCGGGCGCCTGGGGCGGACCTTCTCGCTGCAGTCGATTGCGACTTCCCTCGGCGCCTTCGCCGGTCCTGTCGCCGCCGGACAGCTGCGGGGGCTCGTCTCGCCTTACTTCATTGCCTTCCTTCTGATGATGATGGCGCTGCTGCTGATTCCTCGTCCCGGTTCAGGCAAGCTTTCCGCCTACCGCCCGGACCTGCAAGGACCGGTAATCTGAAGGGACTCAATCTGACAAACGCCTGAAAATACAGTCACGTCCGTCTGCCGGATGATGGGCAGGGACACAAACCCGGTAGATAAATCGACATATAATACATCGTAGTTAAGAATCCATTGCGAAAGAGAGTTGAATTACAAATGACCAATCCCTGCTGCCCTAAGCCCATGGTTGCTCCGGTTCATACGGCTCCGGTGTGCCCGACTTCTACCGGTGTTATTCTGGTCCTCTACATTCTGCTTGTCATCATCCTTAAAACTTGCTGGTTATAGGACACGAACTTTACACTTTATAGGCATACTCCGCGAATCATCCGGACCGCCGTCGGCATCCGGGTGATTTTTGTATAAATGTACATATTTATAGGTACGAAACAAATTCCGCACATTGTCCGGTGATTATGCGACATTTCCCGGGGAATGATTACAATCGCACCGCCATTCTGTTAAAAATGACAAACGTTAGGTAATATATATTTAAGGCCCGGCTGCCTTTCATGCCGCGCTTTCATTATTCGGTCGGAGGTGACGCCGCTATCATGTCCATCACCATTATTGTCGAAGGAAAGAATGACCGCAGCCGCTTACGGCGTCTGCTGAAGCCCGAGATCAACATTCTATGCACCAACGGCACGCTCAATACGCTCAAGCTGGAGGCCCTGCGCAAACAAGTCGGAGACAGCGAAGTGTACCTTTACATGGACAACGACAGCTCCGGCAAAAAAATACGCGGCGTCCTGCGCGATGCTTTTCCCGACGCGGAGCATATATACACCCGCCGCGGTTACGCCGGAGTCGAAGGCACTCCCGATGAATACAATATTGCGCAGCTGGAAAAGGCGGGATTGGAAGAGTTCATTATCTATCCCGATCCGCTTCCTTATTAAATTAAAGCAGCCTGTGCCTTTATTCCCGAAAAAAAGCGCCTTTTTCGGCTCCTCCCTTCCTTGCACAAAAGGGGGAAAGCGAAAAAAGCGCTTCTCGACACCGATTTCAGGTCCTGCTCGTTACTCGCGGGCCAGCTTTT
This sequence comes from Paenibacillus rhizophilus, assembly GCF_003854965.1. Lineage (GTDB taxonomy): Bacteria > Bacillota > Bacilli > Paenibacillales > Paenibacillaceae > Paenibacillus_AQ > Paenibacillus_AQ rhizophilus. The sequence goes on along the minus strand of NZ_RQPI01000003.1, from coordinate 88,419 downwards.
TCACGGCATCGGCCAAAAATTCCGGGGTAATCCGGTCCGTATCGCCGGCATTGTACAGTGCGCGCAGCCGGTTATTTCGGTCCACAAGCCCGATCAGGTTCGCGTGTGCGAAATTGTCCTCGTTGTTGCCCGCGATCAGAATTTTGAAGGAACCCGCCGCCAGGTCCCGTACCTTCTCCTGATCCCCGCGCAGGAAGTACCAGCCGGCATAATCGGCGTGGAAACGATCGGCAAACGTCTTGATCGCCTCACGCGTGTCGTTCTGCGGGTCGAATGAGATGGAGAGGAAGGCCGCGTCTTTGCCGAAGCTGCCGTCCTTGATCAGCAGGTCCTGCGTCTGCGACAGGGCATAGGTCGTAATGGGGCACACATCCGGACACTGGGTAAAAAAGAAATATACGAGCCGCACCTTGCCCTGAGTATCCGAAAGCGTTACCGTGTCACCGTTTACATTTTCAAGGGAGAAGTCCTGCACTTCCCCTATAACGGGAAGCTTCCCCGTTCGGGAAGCCCAGGAGCTTGCGGCCAGATAGGCCGCCATGGCCAGCGCGAGCAGAAGCAGCAGCCAAGTCCATTTGTACCGTAAGAGGATGTGCATGATCTTCTCCCTCCGTCATCCGTGAATCGTATTGAGCACCAAAGCGATCAGGCTGAGAGTCAAATAGTTAATGGAGAAAAAGAAGTTCTGTTTCGCCCAGGCGTCATCATCCTTCGCCCTCAAACCTCTCAGCGTCAGATACAGCCAGGTAACGGAGAGTCCGGCGGAAATAATCAAATAAAAAATACCGGCGTAGTTGTACATATACATGAACACCGAAACCGGAACGAGCAGCGCAACATAGGGAATCATCTGAAACTTGGTGCGGCGGGTGCCTTTCACCACCGGAAGCAGCGGAAATCCCGCGGCACGGTATTCTTCCTTGCGTCGGATGCCGAGCGCCCAGAAATGGGGGGGCTGCCACAGGAACAGCATCGCGAACAGCAGCCAAGCGCCAAGATCGACCCTGCCCGTTACGGCGGCATAACCGATCACCGGCGGCATCGCCCCGGAAATGGCGCCGACCGAGGTGCTCCAGGTGGAGGTCCGCTTCAGCCAAAGGGTATAAACCACCACGTAGACGAACATGCCGACGATACCGAACAGACCCGCCAATACTCCGGAAAAGATAAACAGCGAGATCAGTCCGGTGATGCCGAGTCCTATGCCGTAGAGCAGAACCGTATTCGGCTTCAAACGGCCGGTCGGCAGACCGCGTTTCTTGGTCCGTTCCATTTTCATATCCAGATCGCGGTCGAAATAGTTATTGAACACACAGGCCGAAGCCATGACAAGCATCGTGCCGATCAGGGTCAGGATCAGTTTGCCGTAGTCGACGTCCCAACCGGAAGCCAGCCAGTAGCCGGCGAACGCAGCGATGAGATTCGACCGGATAATGCCCGGTTTGGTAACCGTAATGAAATCGCGCCATGTGGCGCGTTCGGCTTCGGGGGGGAGCTTGGCGGACATAGCCGCGGAATCGGAAGAGGCTTGATATCTCCATTGATTATCCACGTATTCGAGTTCCTCCTTCATGTTCTGCCTTCAAAACGGAACGTAATTGCAAGCCTGTTTCGAAGTCTTTTCTGACGAATCATAGCCTTCCGCTGTTAACTTTATCATAACAAACCGCAAAATACTTTGACAATCATTGACCAAGATGTTCATCAATTTGACAATTGCGTGACGGGAAATATTTAAGTTGAACATAAATATTAAGGTGATAAAATGGGTAGTTATTAATAGAGAACTTCCGTACAAAGGAGAACTGCGCTATGGATACCGCTACACACTTTGTCATGGGTTTTGGACTTGCGGGGCTCTCCTTCGTCGATCCCGCCGTCGCCTCTCAGCCGATGCTGGCGGGAGCCGTCATGCTGGCGACCGTCATCGGATCGCAGGCCCCCGATGCCGATACTGCCCTTCGCTTGAAGAGCAATGCGGTTTATATTCGGAATCACAGGGGGATTACGCACTCCCTTCCTTTTTTATTGCTCTGGCCCGGGTTGATCACTCTTGTGCTAAGTCCGATTTTCGGACTAAGCGATATGCGCTCCATCGGCCATCTCGCCCTCTGGAGCTTTATTGCGGTAGCCGTTCACGTCTTTAGCGATGTGTTTAACACGTACGGCACTCAAGCGGCCCGCCCGATCACCGAACGCTGGATCGCCTGGAACATTATCCATATTTTCGATCCTTTTATTTTCGGCAGCCATTTTGCAGCCATCGCGCTGTGGGTTACGGGCCTTATCCCTCCGGCCCCTTTGTTCGTGACGCTGTACATCATCATCGTCCTGTATTACATTTGGAGAACCGTCGCGCATTTCCGGATCACCCGCAGCATCAAAGCCAAAGACATTAAGCATGACCCCAGCGACAGATATATCGTCATCCCCACGATAACGCCAAGACGCTGGAATGTCGTCAAGGCTAAAAAGGAAGGCGACTACTATGTCGGCCAGCTTAACTACGGACGTTTGGAGTGGTTCAAGCACGCGGTCAGTTCCCGGCATCCGGCCGTGGAACGCTCCAAGTCCCACCCGGATATTGAGGCTTTTCTGTACTTTACTTCCTATGCCGTCGCCGAGGTGGAAGAACTGCCTTCGGGTTATATTGTACGCTGGGGAGACGTCCGTTATTTGCACCGTAAGCAATTTCCCTTTGTCGCGGTGCTTGTAATGGATCACCAGTACCACCCGCTTCAGACTTATGTGGGCTGGCTCAGCAGCGAGAAGCTTGACGAGCGTTTCGCCATCGAGCCGGGTTCATGAAAGTGTAGCGGTCTCGCTGCATGTACGGAATCGGCGTTTAATGAGCGGACTTCCTATAGGATCGCAAAAAAATCCCGGAGCAACGAGCGCTCCGGGATTTTTTCAGTATCAACCTGCCCTATTTCATTATAGAATAGTCTAATATTAGGCAGCCGCCTTGTTCCCGATTGGACAGCGTCAGGCCTGCCGCGAAACGGAGGCTCACTGCAATGAGTAAAGGACTTTCGTTATGGTTCGCGCTTTCTTCGATTATGCTCCTCACCGCAGCTTCCATCGCCATCAGCTACCGGCTCTGGATCGCGCTCCTGCTGGGAGCGTTATGCGTGCTGAATATCGGCTGGGGATTCATCATCAAAGCCCGCAGCCAAAGAGAATGATAACACAACGTTACCGTGCCGGCAGGAATCCCATCCGCTCCTTGACTCCGGCGAGCGTCACCGACGCCACGGCCCGGGCGCGCCCGGCGCCAGCGGCGAGGATGTCGGTAATGGCTCCGGAGCTGCGGATGTCGCGGTACCGCTCCTGAATCGGCTCAAGCGTCGCCACGATGACTTCCGCCAGATCCTTTTTGAACCCGCCGTACATCTGCCCTTCATACCGTTCGGTGATTTCCGCAAGGGACAGCCCGGAGCATTCCGAATAAATGCTCATCAAATTGCTGACTTCCGGCTTGTTGGCCGGGTCGTATACGACTTCCCGTCCGGAATCCGTGGTTGCCCGGCTGATTTTTTTGCGGATTACTTCCGGAGAATCAAGCAGAGCGATATAGCTGCCGGCGTTCGGGCTGCTCTTGCTCATCTTCTTCCGTCCGTCATCCAGCGACATAATCCGGGCCCCGACTTTCGGAATATACGGCTCCGGTATGGTGAAGAACTCGCCGTATCGGTGGTTGAAACGTCCCGCCAGATCGCGTGTCAGTTCCAGGTGCTGCTTCTGGTCTTCGCCCACCGGAACGAGATCCGCGTTGTACACTAGGATGTCGGCGGCCATCAGCGCCGGGTAGACGAACAATCCCGCGCCGACGTTGTCTTTCCCCGAGGACTTGTCTTTAAACTGCGTCATCCGCTCCAATTCGCCCATCGCCGTCAGCGTCGTCATCAGCCAGCCCAGTTCGGCGTGCTGGGGCACATGCGACTGCAGATACACATTGGACCGGACGGGATCGATGCCCGCCGCGATGAACAGCGCGGCAACCGCCTCGGACTGCTCGCGCAAGCTGGCCGGTTCCTGCGGTACGGTAACGGCATGCAGGTCAACCACCATAAAATAGCATTCATGTTCTTCCTGAAGCTTGACGAAATTTTTCATCGCGCCGATATAATTGCCGAGTGTCAGGGTGCCGCTGGGCTGAATGCCGGACAGGACTTTTTTCATAGTATAACTCCTCCGATCAAATATCATGACTGTTCACAAAAGAACGCAAAAAAGCCTCACTCCGAAGGGACGTGAGACCGTGGTGCCACCCTTATTTGCCGCTTCAGCCTTTCCCGCGCTTACTTCCAAAGAAACATCGCGGAATGCTGCAAACAGCCTTAAGACTTCCTGTAACGGGGAAGATCCGGCCGGTCTACCAGGGAAGATTTCCCGTTCGATCGCGGCGCTCAGGGGTCCATTCACCCGGGAGGCATTCTCCGGTTCGCATCACCCACCGGCTTTCTGATGGCCTGTCACTCCCGCCTACTTATCCCCGTCATCGCATTGACAACATCGTTAACTGAGTTCATCATAGAGCCCGAAGATAAGTTTGTCAAATGGGCATTTTGCAATATACTGAAATCTTCAACCGCTTGAACATAAATCTGTTATGATAAGGATATCTGTTCACATTTACATTTTCGAATTAAGCGTATGAAAAAAGGAGCATGGATCATGAAACAGGTGACCAAAGGGCAATGGTGCGGTTATGATACTTACATTTTGCACAGCCGCGATTTGGAAGTCACGCTGCTGCCGCGTCTCGGCAACAACGTAATCTCCCTGTGGGACCGAAAGGAAGGGCGGGAAGTTCTGCGCCGGCCGGATGAGGCCGACCTGGATTTTTATATGCAGAAGCCCTACCACTTCGGTATTCCGCTCTTGATTCCGCCGGGGCGCATCTCCAAGGGACAGTTTGAATTTGATGGTGCGCATTATCAGTTTGACCGCAACACCGCCGGCGACAATCATATTCATGGCCTGCACCGGACACAGTCCTGGTGCGTCAGCGATATCGAGGAAGACGAAGAAGGCTGTGCGGTAACCACCGAATTCAAGACGACAGACGATCCCCACTGGATGGAACAGCTGCCGGCTCCGCTCCAATTCGAAATGACATTCCGGCTGCAGGATGCGGTCTTGAATCAGACTCTGAAGGTGACACATCTGGGCGGCGAACGAAGCATCCCCTTCGGTATCGGCTATCACACCTGGTTCATGATTGACGGCCAGCCGCGGCGGTGGAGCCTTAAGCTGCCGGTTGAGAGCATTTACGAGCTGAACGACCAGCTCCTGCCCAGCGGAAAGGTTAATCCGCTCGGTTCGCTCGAAGCCTTGAATGAAGGAATGAACCTGCAGGGCACCAATTTCGACACCGCTCTGCGGATCGGCGATAAGACTCCCGTCCAGGCTCTTCTGCTCCGTGATGACGGCTACGGGCTGCGCTACAGCGCAGACGAGAAATATTTCCGTCATTGGGTGGTCTATACGAAGGGGCCTGCCGATCTTTATCTCTGCGCCGAGCCGTATACGTGGCTGCCGGATGCGCCCAACGTTTCCCAAGATCCAAGCTTTACCGGGCTGCTGACGCTTTCTCCCGGTCAGAGTCTTGAACTGAAAACCTCAATTGAAATGATATATCCTGAAGACTGACATTTCCGCAGCCGTATCAGATGCTGCAACCTAACGCCAAGAGGGCAACCCGCCGAAATAACCGGGTTGCCCTTTTGCTTACTTTCAAGGATCGTATTATCCATTCCGTGCACCTGCAATCTGGAGAAAATTCGCGGGAAACCCGCAATTTCCAGGTCATTTTATACACTTATTCCCAGCCTTAAAACCTTTCTTTATCATGCATGAATTCCCGCCTCCGCGCCCATACTATCTCTACCAAGGACGAAGGAGGTGACAAACATGGGTCAAGCAGGTCAAAACCAAGGTCGCAGCAGCCGTTCCAACAACCTGATCGTTCCTCAAGCCAACGCTGCGCTGCAACAACTGAAATTTGAAGCGGCGCAAGAGCTTGGAGTAACCATCCCTCAAGACGGTTACTATGGTAACTATACTTCCCGCGAAACCGGTTCTCTGGGAGGTTATATCACCAAGCGTCTCGTACAACTGGCAGAGCAACAACTCTCCGGTCGTTCGAATGTGTAATGCATAGTCCATCGTTTTTTTATTCAGCCGGTCCGCATGGGCCCGCCGAACAGCTTGTCGGCCCTCCCGCTTCGCTGAAGCGCGGGGGCTTTTTCAAATATAAGTATGAATAAGCTGCGAAATTATCCGCAATAATGATCGGTCTCCGACTGCGAATTCCGAGGATAGCGGATCATCAGGTTAGCCATGTTGTAATTGGATTCCATAACGGCGTCGACCATTACAATTCCCTGCCTTACGGCAAATTCATAGCTGATTTCGCCATGCGTCCACCGCCGTTTGAAGTTCAGACTTTCCAGCGCCATTAGTCGAAATGAGGATTGTTGCCCGGCTGTCAGTCCCTCCCCCTTGTCAGTGAATGTCCCGCTGCGCCCGGATAGAGGATTATGTCGGATTCCGAATTTGCCAATGATATTATTTCGTATTTGTACAAAAACGGTACCGGAAGACAACCCCGACAATTCCTCCTGAAGCTCTTTAAAAACCAGGTCCATCTGCCTTGCCAAAGACAATTGTTCCGTCTTAAGCATAACTTTCCTCCTCTTTCATACATACAGCCTTACTGCCTAAGGCTTAGGACTCATTATAGGATATCAGACCAAGCCACACAACAATTAACAACATAATTGGGTTATAATCCCTATATATTCGCATTTTTCATCATTTTCTTCCAAATCCCTGCTGCATTATCGATCGTTTTCGACAAATATCAATGAAAAACGACCCCCGCAATGCAATTCATCGCGAGGGTCGTTCGTATTCGCACAATAAAAACGCAATTATACAGGCTTTATGCATCAATAAATGCATAAATTTGCGCAAACGCGAAGTCAAGCCAAATGCTTCGTCATCTCAAGAAAGGTGGAAATGTCCTCAATAATCAAGTCGGCGGCTCCCTGCCAGAAGTCCGGCTGTGTCAAATCCACACCCAAATGCTTGCGGGCCAGATCCTCAAGCGTCATAACGCCGGTGTCGCGCAGCAGCGCATCGTATTTGTCCGCAAAGGACGGCCCTTCCTGCAGAGCAAGACGGTAAAGGCCGGTGCTGAACATGTATCCGACGGTGTACGGGAAATTATAGAACGGCACGCCGGTAATATAAAAATGCAGCTTGGACGCCCAGAAATGCGGATGGTAGCCGGACAAAATGCCGCCGAACGCTTCCTTCTGCGCCTCCGCCATAAGCGTTGAAATCTCCTCCGCACTGACCAATCCCGCCTTGCGCTTCTCGTAAAATCGGGTCTCGAACAGGAACCGGGCATGTATATTCATGAAAAAAGCGACGCTGTTCTGAATCTTCTCCTCCAGCAGAGCCAGCTTCTCTTCATCGCTGTCCGCCGCCTTGACCTGCGCGTCGGATACGATAACTTCGGCGAACGTCGAGGCCGTTTCGGCCACGTTCATGGCGTAGTTCTGATTGAGCACAGGCTGGTCATCCAGCAGGAAGGAATGGTAGGCGTGGCCGAGCTCATGGGCCAGTGTGGCGACATTGGAAGGCGTGCCGCTGTACGTCATAAAGATCCGCGATTCCTTGATCAGCGGGAACGAGACGCAGAAGCCGCCAGGACGCTTGCCCGGCCGATCCTCCACTTCAATCCAGCTGCTGTCAAATGCGCGCTCGGCAAATTCCGCAAGCTTCGGACTGAATTTTCCGAACTGAGTGACGATTTCTTCAGCCGCCCGGTCATAGGATATCTTGCCTGAAGAACTCGCCAGCGGGGCTTCGACGTCTTCCCAGCCGAGCTTCGTAAGTCCCAGCAGCTTCGCCTTGCGCTCCAAGTATGAGATGAGGGCCGGCTTGCTCTTGACGATAACGTCCCACATGACATCAAGCGACTCGCGGGACATGCGGTTGATGCTGAGCGGCTCCTTCAGCACATCGTCCCATCCCCGGCGCTCATAGAGCTTCAGGCGGAAGCCAGCCAGATGATTCAGCGTATCCGCGGCATAATCGGCGACGCCTTCCCACGCCTTTTCCCATTTGGCGAACATTTCCTTGCGGGCTTTATTGTCATTAACGTGCAGCTTGTTGAAAGCTTGGCCCGCCGACAACAGCTTCTCTCCGTCCTCATCTAAGTATGGTATGGAGATGGAACTGACGATCGTCTCATAGTGCTCGCTCCAGCCGTGATAGCCATCCACCGCCAGCTCAAGCGCCAGGCTCTCCAGTTCCGGGCTCATTTTCTCGCGGGCCTGGTCCCGGCTTTCACTCAGCACGAACGACAGCGGCGCGATTTCGGGCCGCTCGATCCACTCTCCCCACACCTCATCTCCGGTCTGGCGCAGTACATTCTCGAATTCCGACGACACGCCCTGAAACCGGGCGCTGAGTCCGGCCACGGTTCCCGACAGGCGGATGGCCCCTTTATCCTGCTGGTTCTGCGCTCCGAGGCATCCGGCAAACTCCGAGGCCTGAACCAGCCGCGCGGTACAGCTCTGCAGGAGGTCGATCACGCCGTCCAGAGTTTTCGTCGACTCCAAATCCGCCGGAGCCTGGGCTGCTCTTACCTTCTCCGCAAGCGTGCCGATATCGTTCTCCAGTTCGCTTAAGAAGCGTTCAAACTCGGGAGATGAAGATCCCCCCGGAAAGAGAGAATCGAGTTCCCAGGTCAGAGATAACGGCTGTTTCATCTTCTATCACCATTCCTTTACGTATAATCCATTCTCGAATCCGTTCATTTAACATTCGCTTTGTAATACGCCGCATCCCATGGTAAAGTGAATAACACGCCTTACCTATTAAGCATTGAGCGGAAAATCCGGGGTTCCGGCTTATTCATCGTAATCCAAAGACGGGAATGCTTCAACTCGTCCGTAGCTTGTACACGTAAGCGTTTGAATTTGGATTCTGCAAAATGCCTTTATATTTCACAAGAGGACAGGAGGACATTGACAATGCGGCCACTGCAAATTTCGCCGGAAACGGCCTTGGCGCTCTCCAAGCAGCTGGGTGTGCCCCTTGAACACTTGATGCATATGCCCCAGCATATTTTAATGCAAAAAATAGCCGAGTTATCCAAAAAAAATACGGATGGCGATAACGGGAAAGCCGGCGGTGAAGGCAAGGACGAAGCATGATTCCATTCAGCCATACCTGGCCGTATGAACTCATTCTGGGCGATTTATACGTCCAGTCCTGTCCTTTCTGCGATGCGGAGAACGTCCTTCTCCCGATGAAGCCCAAAGAGCTGCAAAGCGTTCGGGAAGGCAAGAAAAAGCTGCTTGTCTTCCCGTGCTGCAGCGAAAGGCCGGTCGTCGTGGACAGCGACGGCGATTATTTATTGTTCGACCGGGCGGTGCGTTAAGCGCCGCCTCTTTGTTATGGGTATAACCGGCAGGTTCTTCGCTACGCCCCTGTCAGAGTCGTTCCCGCAGCCGGACCGCTTTCTTCCCCGAGCATCTGCTCTCGGATAGCCGTCCACTGCTCGCGCGCCGCGCGAATCATCGAGGCATCCATGATCCGCCGGTCGTTGATCAGGCGCGAGAACCATTTAACCGCTTCGGAGAACCGGCCGGTCCGGCGGTTAAGCTCACCGATCAGAAACATCAGCCGCGCGTCGTTCCCCGCGACTCCGTCCTGCTCAAACACATGAATATAGGACTCCAGCGAATATTGTATAAAGCGCAGTTCCTGCCCGTCATCGCCTTGGTAACGGTACATCCAGGCAATATGATGCAGAAGGCTTGCGATGATGCGCTCTTTGTCGCGAATGCACTGCGCGCAGAGCAGTGCCAGCTTGTAGGTCACCAGCGCTTCCGCCCAGCTCCGCTTGCCTCCGAAATCCCGGGGCAGCCAACGGCCGCCGATCCACTCGTTAAACGCCTTCCGCTGCCAATCCGCCAGCATTCCCACGGAGTTCTCCGTGGAGGCAAAGCCGCAGGAAGGACATACCCTAACGACGTAGTAATCCGGGTTCTCATCCTTGTAGTAAGCGCAGAAATCCGCATCCCGGCGAAAAGCCTTTTTAAGGCTTGGACGCACTCTTGAGGTTACGAACTCTTTTTCACAGTTGCAGCATGTTACTTTGATGGAGTACAGGGGCTCCAAGTGGGTCATATGCCCTCATTCCTTTCACGCGTCAGTCACGCATTAATCTGATTCAGCGGGCATGTTGACAAAGTGGCGGGCCGGACCTGCCAGCCGCTGCAGTACGAAAGTCCGGAGAGGCTCTTCAACACCAGTTTCCTCCAGCGCTTCTCCCATGCAGGACAGCCATTCTTCCGACCGTTCCTCCGTTATCGGCACATGCATATGGCGGGCTCTCATCATAGGATGTCCGTATACCTCGGAATACAGCGTTGGGCCGCCGAAGAATTGGGTGAGGAAGCGGTACTGCTTATCCATAACGGGAGAAATATCTGCCGGAAAAAGAGGACCAAGCCGCGGGTGGGCCTGCACTTTGCCATAAAACACTTCCACCAGCTTGCGCAGCCTTTCGGCTCCCCCCAGGTTTTCATATATGCTTTCATTCGGATTCATCGAAGCAACCAACTTTCCGCCTCTTTTAATTATATCGGCCTATTGATTATATAAAATTAAGGGTAGTTCGACATATTTCGCCAAAAAATTATTAACGACAAAAAAACCATTCTCCAGTGAAATAAGGCCTGCTCATGAAGCCCTCTTTCTAAGAAAAGGTGCCTAGGTATATATTACCCCAAAAAGCCAAAAAAGACGCTAAACAAATGTTTAGCGCCTGCAGCATATTAATAGGTCCGCCAATCCTCATCGCCGGGAGAGACGAGGGAGGCCCGGATGACATAAACAAAAGCGCAAACGAGAACGCCGGCAACTACGCTCATCATCATCACTCCATCCCTAAATATTAAAGTTTTCGGAAAGGTGCTTTAATTAATTTTTATAATATCATAAATACAGCAAAAATGCACACCTAATTGTAATCGCTTTCTTTATTTTTTTGTGATGTTTGTCCCTTTAATCGCATATCTTACCATAGACCGGGAGGCGTAAATTATGACCTTAAACAAGCTAAGAGGCCCGCTTCTGGCGCTGGGACTCGCCGTCTGCATGCTGCTCTTGCTGCTTCATCCCGAAGCTGCTCTCGGCGCCGCGCTGCGCGGACTCGCCATCTGGTGGGATGTGCTGTTTCCGTCGCTTTTTCCTTTCTTTGTCATCTCCGAGCTCATGCTCGGCTTCGGGGTCGTCCACCTGTTCGGCGCTTTGTTTGATCCGCTGATGCGCCCGCTCTTCCGTATTCCCGGAACCGGCGGCTTTGTGATGGCGATGGGCTATGTGTCCGGCTATCCGGTAGGAGCCCGGCTGACGGCCAAGCTCCGGGAGCAGAATCTGCTTACCCGGGTGGAAGGTGAAAGGCTCGTGGCCTTTACGACTTCCTCCGACCCGATCTTTCTGCTCGGCGCGGTATCGGTCGGTTTCTTTCAGAATGCCGCTCTGGGGCCTTGTCTGGCGGTCGCCCATTACGGCAGCGGTCTTCTCGTCGGGCTGCTGATGTCCTTTCACGGGCGCAAGGAAGAGGCTGGCGCCGCGCTCGGGTCTATCCCGGGACAGGAGACACCCCGATCCGGCAAGCCGAAGCATCAGAAAACGGGCGGTCTCGGCGCCGCCTTCGCCTCCATGGCCGAGGCTCGCCGCCGCGACGGACGGACGCTTGGAGAGCTTCTAAAGGGGGCCGTGCAATCCTCTCTGCATCTTATTATTGTCGTAGGGGGCCTGGTTGTATTCTTCACTGTACTGATGGAACTGCTGAACCGTGCGGGAGTGATGGCCTTCCTCTTCTCGGTTATCGGACGGTTTCTCTCGCTGTTCGGTTTCCCCGGCGGGCTGGCCGAGGCGATAACGAGCGGTTTTTTTGAGGTGACGCTGGGCGCCAAGGGGGCCGGAAACGCGGCGGCCCCGCTTCCCTTCAAAGCAGCAGCAGCCGCTTTTATTCTCTCCTGGGGAGGCCTGTCCGTGCACGCCCAGGTCGCCAGCATTTGGAACGGTACCGGACTTCGCTATATGCCGTTCATGGCCGCCCGCTTTCTGCATGCCTTTCTGGCCGCCGGATTTACACTGCTCCTCTGGCGGCCGATGATGGATGCATCGCCTGCGCTGGCCCGCCTTTGGACGCCGGTTCCCGCTCTGTACTCACCCGCCTCGGGACTTGAGCTGCTCTGCCTCCTGTTGGCCGGCACTCTGCTGCTGTCCCTCGCAGCGGCGACGGCTGGCAGGCTCCTGCGGCTTCTGCGCCGACCCCGAAGCTGACTCCGGTACTATTGCGGGGACCCTGAAAAAGATGTCAAACATTGTTTTCCTGACTAAGATTGATTATGATCGGTGTATGACAGAACCTAACAAAGGAGTCTATTCACCTTGAGATATTATGTCCTGGACCGCGGCGATCAACTGTCCATTGATCTCAGTCAACAGTTTCACAAGCTTGCGAAGGAGCGGGGACTGCAGCTAGACGCAGAATCTCCCGAAATCGTCGTTTCCATCGGAGGAGACGGTACTATGCTTCACGCCTTCCATACCTTTATTGACCGGATACCCGAGCTTGCTTTCGTCGGTGTCCATACGGGCCATCTCGGCTTCTATGCGGACTGGAAGGCTGAAGAACTGGCCACTCTGGTCGATTATATGTGCGGTAAGGAGGATCATCATCCGCATAAGCCGCGGATCGTCAAATATCCGCTTCTGGAGCTGGAAATTCACAAGAAATCAGGCACTTCTTCTCATATTGCCCTTAACGAGTTCACTCTGAAAGGGGTTGACGGTACGGTCGTTCTTCAGATCGATATCAACGACGAGACGTTCGAGATGTTCCGCGGGGACGGCATCTGCATCTCCACGCCTTCCGGAAGCACGGCCTACAACAAAAGCCTCGGAGGCGCGATGGTCCATCCCTCCATTGAAGCTCTCCAGATCTCGGAGATTGCGTCGATCAACAATCGGGTGTTCCGCACGATGGGTTCCCCGCTGCTTCTGCCCAAGCATCACCATTGCGACATTTTCTCCTGCAGGGAACAGAAACTGATGCTTACCCTGGATCATAATAACTATCCTATCGACGATCTGATTTCCGTCCGTTGCCAGGTATCGGAGAAAAAGGTCAGCTTCGCCCGTTACCGGCCGTTTCCATTCTGGAGCCGTGTACGCTCGGCATTCCTTATTTAGCAGCTCCCGAAGACATTCCCCATTATTGACCGCTCCGAGCCCGTGCAGCAGCCGTCCCCGGCTGTTGGCGCAGGGCGTCTTTTTGCCTGCAATCTAGCAGAACAGGCGTTTTATGCCGATAGACATAGGAAGAAACGAAATGGTACAATGAGGATATTTTACAAAGAGTTACATAAAAAAGGGGAGAAAATTGTTGAAGAAATGGTTTACTATGCTGGGGTCCCTCTTGTTGTCCCTGGCTCTCGCCGTTCCCGCGTTCGCGGCGCAAGCGCCGATTACGGTCTATGTTGACGGCGTCCGGCTTTCCTTTTCGGCAGGCTCTCCTTATTTGCAGAACGGCTCGGTGATGGTTCCGTTCAGGGCCGTGTTCGAGAAGCTTGGCCTGAAAGTGGGCTGGGATCCCGTGGCGCGTTCGGTCACCGGAACAAGCACAAACCTGAACCTGCGCCTGACCATCGGCAGCAACCGCGCCTCGGTCAACAGCACGGTCCGCAAGCTCCCGGCCGCCCCCGTACAAACCGGAGGAACCGCCTATGTGCCGCTGCGCTTTATCGGCGAAGCCACCGGCGGGAAAGTCGTGTGGAACCCGGCCTCAAGAAGCGTCCAAATTACTAAGCCTGTATCCAAAAACCGGGATGAGGAAGACATTGCCTCTCTGATGAACACCCTGACAAGCTATTTCAACTCGGAGAATGCCGCTGGAATCGCCTCTCTAGCCCAGACCGGCTCCGACTTTGCCCAAAGCGTCACCGGCCTTGAGCGTATGTTTCAGGCTTACGATTTGAAGAGCGAGGTGAAGAGCATGGATATCCTCGGCCTGAAAGACAATGAAGCGACGATAGCCACAGTGGAGACCTCTACACGTACCGGAGGGACCTATATTCCGGACTCCCAAGACGAGTACATATACACACTGGTGCGAAGCGGATCATGGAAAATTTCCGATGTGCGGAATCAAAAGTCGACTGTTCTCTTCACGCGGGAACAAGGGATGCAGCGGGCGGAGATGCCGCAGGGCACCGATAACGCTATACAGAATACGCTCAAACGCCATTATGAAAGCTTGAACGATAAAAATGTGACTGTAATGCTGTCCACTATGACTTCTTACGGCGAGGATTACGATAACACGCAAAAATCATCCCTGGAGGAGTTCTTCAAAACGTATGATTTGGCCTATACCTTATCGGCTTCGAACGTCTTTTACTTCAATGGAACCGAAGCAGCCGTTTATGTGGAGCAGCAGGTTAAGGATAAGAACGAATCGGTATCGTACAATCAAGCCCTTATTCTTCTTCTCGATAAGTCGGATGACGGCGCTTGGACCATTAGTGACAGCTATACCGTCTCCAATTCAGTGGAAGGCGAACCAAATAATCCGTAAAGGACGTTATAACATGACATTTAAAAAGCTAACGGCGGCTGCGGCCGGCGCCTGTTTGGCCCTGTCGCTGATTCTGTCTCCCGCAGCAATGGCGGCCGACAGCGCTCAGGCTACCAGCCAAGCATCCTCGGATACCGATTTAATCAATGAGGTAATGCAGTATGTGGAGAAATACAACCTGACCGGAGCAGACAAAGACGCCTTGATCCGCGCCGCGATCGACGGCATGGTGGATTCGCTTGACGATCCTTACAGCCAGTATTTCAGCAGCGACGAGAGCAAGGAGCTTCAAAGTCAGCTGGCTTTGGATTATGTCGGTATCGGAGTTCAGCTGGTCTACGCGGGCAACGAGCTGTACATCGAACAGGTCATGGCCGGATCGCCTGCGGAAAGCGCCGGACTGAAACGCGGAGATACTATTCTGAAGATCAACGGCGTGAAGATCAGCGATATCGAAGGCGATACCCTGAGCGGAAAGGCGGACACCAAAGTGACTCTGCTCATCCAGCGGAACGGTACATCCAAGACGTACACCGTGAAGCGCAGCGAAATCGCGTATCCGTCCGTTACCGGCAAAATTGTCGGGCCCAAAATCGCCTATATTTCGCTCAACGGCTTCACAGAAGATTCCGATGAAGAATTCGCGGCAGTGCTCAAAAATATGCGCGCTTCGGGAATGAAGTCCATGATTCTCGATCTTCGCAACAATGGCGGCGGCTATATGGATTCGGCTTATAATATCGCTTCCCAGTTCATCGACAAAGGAATTATGATGTATACTGCGGACAACACGGGTGTGCTTACCCCGGTAACGATTACGAATGGCTCCAAAATGGATGTGCCCGTGATCATTCTGACGAATGAATATACGGCCAGCGCCTCTGAAGCGCTGACCGGAGCGCTGCACGACAACGAGCTGGCTACGGTCGTTGGCACCAAAACCTTTGGAAAAGCCCGGATTCAAAGCCTGCTGGACCTGTCGGACGGCGGCCTGCTCAAGCTGACCACGGAACGGTATCTGACTCCGGATAAAGTCGATTTCAACCATATCGGCCTGACCCCGGATATCGAGATCAAGGACGATGCGGCGCAGATCATTACCGCGCTTCAGCTTGCGGGCATGAAATCGATCGAAGCCGCGGGCGACAACCATATTCTCGACGTGAACGGTTTCGCTTTTTCCGGCAATGTCGGTCTGGTGAAGCAGGGCGGCAGCGTGTACGCTTCCTCCCGCATTCTATCCGCTTTGGTTGAAGGCGATCTGACCTGGGATGCCAAGAACAAGAAAGTGATTGTCGCTGCCGGGTCCGGCAAGTCTTTCGGCTTCAGCGTTTCCTCCAAAGAGGCGCTCTAT
Organism: Paenibacillus rhizophilus; assembly: GCF_003854965.1. GTDB lineage: Bacteria > Bacillota > Bacilli > Paenibacillales > Paenibacillaceae > Paenibacillus_AQ > Paenibacillus_AQ rhizophilus. The sequence goes on along the minus strand of NZ_RQPI01000003.1, from coordinate 72,385 downwards.
CAGAACGGAGAAACGTACATCGCGCTGAATGCCTTCAAGAAAAAGTTCCCTGCGCTGGCCTGGAGCTATAACAAAACGCAGAACCGCCTGACGGTTTCTGTGAAGTCTTAGGGAGTAATCGATAACTCCGCTGAACTTATACTTTAACAAAAAGGTGCCGCAAGACGTTCCGATGAACGTCTTGCGGCACCTTTTATTCATATGCCGGCTGCGCAAGCCGGCGCTGTTAAGTCATTTCAATAGCGTTACGATTGTCCCGCGGGACCTTGAGGCGGTTTCTGCCGTGAATCCCTGCTTTGAGCTTCGCGGCTCTGATACTCCCGGGACGGATTCGGCTTCGGCTGGTTGTCCCGGCTTTGATTATCCCTTGCCTGATTATCGCGGGCTCCTTTTCTGCCCTGATAATCCTTGTTTCGGTTGTCTCTGCCGCGATCCTTGCCCGGTCTGTCTTTGGAAGTATACTCTCTGGACGGCACCTCTCTGGAAACCGCCGATTCCGCCTGAAACTTACGGGAGGAAACTTGCGGAATGCCCTCCTCTTTGGGAGCGCCCTCCTGGGAGACCGTCACCTGACCCGGCACCTCCTTTGGAGCCTCGCCAGGCTCCTTGACCAGAATGTCTTTGGCATTCGGGTCTTTCTGAGCATCCTTCATCTTGCGGAGGACAAAATAGGCACAGCCGAAGTTGCAATATTCATTGATGTAATCGATCAGACCGGAAATGGCCGTATCCCGGTTCACTTTCGGATGATTATCCCTGTAAAAACCTTTCAGGCGCAGCTGGCTGTAGCCCCAATCGCCGACAATATAATCGTAGCGCTCGAGTACTTCACTGTATCTTCCGCGGAAGCCTTCCGGATTCCAGCCCTCCTTATGGTTCACCATAAGCTCGTAACATTTACCGCCTATAACGATCAAGCAAGACTCGCCTGCCTTTCACAAAAAATATGTTACCATGCGGTCAGTTCGTTACCGTACGCCCCTCGCGGGTCTTCTCGGCTGACTGAACCTGCTCATGCGCATGGTAGGAGCTGCGCACGAGCGGTCCCGACTCAACGTGACTGAAGCCGCGCTTCAGTCCTTCTTCCTTCAGCCGTGCGAAATCCTCCGGCGGATAATATTTAACGACATTCAGATGCTGCGGGGAAGGCTGCAAATATTGACCCAGTGTAAGGATGTCGCAGTCCACCGCGCGCAAATCGTCCATCGCCTGCAAAATTTCATCCCATTCTTCCCCTACCCCGAGCATGATGCTGGACTTTGTCGGAATGTCCGGTTTCATTTCCTTGGCCCGGCGCAGCAGTTCGAGGGATCGGCGGTATTTAGCCTTGGCGCGCACGCGGTCGGACATACGCTCGACCGTCTCGATATTATGGTTCAGAATGTCGGGCCTACTGTCCATCACAATCTGCAGACTGTCGCTGTCGCCGAGGAAATCGGGAATGAGCACCTCCACGCTGCACAGCGGCAGGCGCCGGCGGATCGCGGCGACCGTCTCGGCAAAAATCTTCGCTCCGCCATCCTTCAGATCATCCCGTGCTACGCTTGTAACAACGCAGTGGCGCAGGTTCATACCTTCCGCGGCTTCGGCCACCCGTTCCGGCTCCTGAAGATCCAGTTCGGTAGGCATCCCGGTGTTGACCGCGCAGAAGCGGCAGGCGCGGGTACAAATATCACCCAGAATCATAAATGTAGCCGTCCGGTTCGCCCAACATTCATAAATATTCGGGCAGCGCGCCTCTTCGCAGACGGTATGTAAAGTTTTTGAACGCATCATACCTTTAATATCTTGATAATTATCGCCGGTCGTCAGCTTAATACGAATCCAATCCGGCTTGGGTTGTTTAACGTCTTTTTTCGTCATGGTAGCAAACCCCTCTCCGCCTGAATGTGAAAAGATGTTAAGTTACTGCCTTACATTATAACATGCACCGTAGGGAATTGCCTGCTTTTGTGAAAGAAGGATGACAAAAGCAATGCCGGACCGGAGAGAGACTCCGGCTTCTTTTCTTTCCAATGGATAAAAAATGCGGATTTGTTCAATCTAAAAGAAAAGCTGCTGCTGTCATCGCCCTTATAACCGATAAAAAGGAGGCTTTACACCTTGCCGTTCCTAAGAATAAAAACGCGGCGGGCGCTGCTCACCGTGTCCGCGGCGGCCGTATTGTGGGGAAGCTTCGGCGGGGCGGCTTTCGGAACCGCGGTTCATCCGGGAACCGGGGACAAAGGATTGTCCGTCCGGGGAAACCGCGTTGGCGCCCGAGCCGAAGCCGCTGCCGGCGGCATTATTGCCGCCCGCCAGGAGCTTTACGACCAGATGAGCGCAACCACAAATATTCCCTGGTACCGCCTGGCCGCCATTGATCAGTATGAACGAACCATAGCGAAAAAAGGAAAATCGGAGACCGGCGCGCCGGTCCGCCTCATCGGAATTGCGGTTCCCGAACCGGTATGGTGCGGCCCGCTGAATCCGGATCAGGAGGATACCTCTCCCTCATCCATTTCCTTCTTCAGCGGTTTCGGACGCGACGGTTCGGGAGACGGCAAAGCCGACCCCGGAAACGACATTGACGCTCTTTACAGTATGGCAGTCTATCTGGCGAAATACGGAAATTCCGCCAGCGACTTTGGCATTGCCGTCTGGGAGTATTACCATAACGGACGAGCTTCCCAGCGTATCGACCAATTCGCCAAGCTGTACCGGCACTTTGGACGGCTTGACCTTTCGGGCAGCGCCTTTCCTCTGCCGCTGGGCAGCACGTACTCTTACCGGAGCACCTGGGGCAGCGGACGAAGCTGGGGCGGCGCGCGCATCCATGAAGGCACCGACCTGTTCACGCCCCACGGCGTTACCGTACGGAGCACCTGCTACGGCGTTGTGGAGACCAAAGGCTGGAACCGCTACGGCGGCTGGCGGATCGGCATCCGCGACATCGAGAACCGCTACCATTATTACGCCCATCTGTCCGGCTTTGATAAATCGCTCTCAGCCGGCGATATCGTCATGCCAGGACAACAGATCGGCTGGGCCGGAAGCTCCGGATACGGCAAGCCGGGTACGCAGGGGAAATTTCCGCCCCATCTGCATTACGGCATCTATAAGGACCGCGGTCTTACGGAGTGGGCCTTCGACCCTTACCCGCTGCTGAAGCAGTGGGAGAATGCCGAACGAAAGGCGCTGAAAAAGAAAAGATAGAGCCGCTGAGAAAGACCTGCGGCTCCTTTTTTTTGTTGTCAGGCTTCATCCCGGCCGATTCCGTATTCCGCCAGTTTGCGGTACAAGGTCGATTTGCCGATATGCAGCAGCCGGGCCGCCTCCACAACATTGCCGCCGCTTGCAGCCAGAGCGCGGCGGATGTTCTCCACCTCGGTCTGCCGCATGCTCTTGACGGTCGGCAGATCCGCAGGAGCGGACGAGTGAAACAGCGTCAAACGCGGGTCCGGGAGGCCGCTCTCCGTCTGGCGGACCGATGGAGCTTCCTTCTCGGTGATACTGTCCCCAGCGCATAAATAATAAGCCCGCTGTACGGTATTTTGCAGCTCGCGCGCATTCCCTCTCCACTGACGGCCCTGCAGTTTTTCCAGAAAAGCGCTGTCGAAACGTTTGGCCGGTCCGGGATTATCCCGGTTGCATTTGCGCAGGAAGAGCCGGGCAAGCGGCGGTATATCCTCCGGCCGCTCCCGCAGCGGCAGCAGCTTGAGATTGATAACATTCAGCCGGTAATACAGGTCGCCGCGGTAAGCCTTTTGCCCCACTTCCTCCAGCAGATCGCGGTTGGTTGCCGCTATGACCCTGACATCCAGCATCCGTTCATGCTTGCCGCCGATCCTCCGGACCTTGTGGTTGTCCAGCACCCGGAGGAGCTTCGCCTGGATCTCAAGAGACAGCTCCCCGATTTCGTCCAGAAATAGCGTTCCCCCGTTCGCCAGTTCGAACTTGCCCGGGTTGCCTTCGCGCAACGCTCCCGTGAACGAGCCTTTCTCATAGCCGAACAGTTCACTTTCCACCAGTTCCTTGGGCAGCGCCGCGCAGTTAATGGCGATAAACGGTCCGTCCGCACGCGCGCTGGCGTTATGAATGGATTGGGCGAACAGTTCCTTGCCGGTGCCGCTTTCTCCTTCGATCAGAACCGTGCAGTTCGTTCTGGCGATTTTTCGGGCAAAATCGATCTGCTCCTTCATATAAGGATGGTGTGTCACGATATCCTCAAACCGGTAATTTGCCTTGAATCCTGCCAGCTGGTTGACCTCCTTGCGCACCTGTACCGCTTCCCTTATCGTGAGCGATGCCCCGACCACCCGTTCGTCCAATGTATACGGAAAGATATTGACCATGCACTCAATCTTCTTCCTCTTCACCGTAAGCGTGCAATCCGCATAACCGATGCGGCTCTTGTTCCTGAACACGCCCTCCAGATCGACATCCTGCAACAGTTCCTTTATGTCCAGCTCCCGAACCTCTTCCATCCCCAGCATAAAAATGGAAGCCAGCCGTTCATTGAACTGCCGGATTTGGTATTCCGTATCGATCACCAGCAGCCCGTCCTGCATGGATTGAAACACGGCGTTCATCAACTGGTTCGTCTCCAGCACATTAAGCTGTTCTTCAATGCTGCTCACGGCGGAAACGACAATGCCAAAGGTATGGGGGTGCACATCCTCCGCTTTGCCGGACAGATCGAGGCAGCCGATGACCCGACCGGAGCTGTCGTGAATAGGTGCCGCCGAGCAAGTCCAGGCGTGATGCGATTCGCAGTAATGTTCGTCCCCGAGCACCTGCATCGGCATGTCGTCCGTCAGCGCGGTTCCGACGGCGTTGGTGCCGACGCTGGCCTCATCCCACCTTGCCCCCTCGAAAAAATTCACCTTCGCACACTCGGGCTCAATCTCCTTGTTAAGCATCGTGCGGAGCAGAACTCCGTCCTGATCCGTCAGCACTATGGCGTAAACCGTATCCTTAATCACCTGGTAGATGCTGTTCATAATCGGTTTGGCTACGGAGACAAGCAGCCGCTTCTCTTCAAGCCGGAGCCGAAGCTCTTCCGCGGATACCTGCACCCCTTTTCCCTGCAGCGGGTTGACTCCGGCCGTCCGGCATCTCAGCCAGGAAGCCGCGATTTCCGGACGTGTTCCTTCGGGAATTCTCCCGCATTCGGTAAAAGCTTCCCATCTGCTCATCGTATTCGGATAACTGATCATTTCCGGTTCCCCCTCTATCGTACCCTTTCAGCCGGACATACATATTTATATAGCTGTTTGTGTTGTATACGCTTACAACATTATCTATTCTTATTATAATTGTCCGCTCAAAGGTTGATAACGGCAAAAAAACGGATAAGATGAACTTCTGATGACATATTCCCAAAATGGGAACCGGCCATCTTTTAGATCATCTTATCCGTATGGCTGCACAGGGGAACGCCCTGTTTAATGTGAGTGGATTGCGCGGTGATGTACGGCAAGGGCGGCTTCCAGCAGAGCTTCGGAAACGGTTGGATGAGCATGCACCGTCGTTATGATCTCATCCAGTGTCGCTTCCAGCCGAAGCGCCAGCGCGCCCTGCGCGATCATATCCGTGGCCCTGGGACCGGCGATATGCAGGCCGAGAATTTCGCCGGACCGCGCATCGGTTACATATTTGACCAGCCCGTTCGTTTCACCCATGATCATGGATTTGCCGTTGGCCTGAAGCGGGAAACTCCCCGTCTTCACTTCCAATCCTTGCTCCCGGGCGTCTTCTTCGGTCAATCCGACCGAGGCCAGTTCCGGTCTCGTATACACGCAGGACGGGACGGTGCGGAAATCCACCGGGGACGGCTCACCCATGATATGCTCGGCTGCAACGACGCCTTCGGCCGAGGCGACATGCGCAAGCATGATCCCGCCGACGCAGTCGCCGATGGCGTAAATGGACGGCACCGCCGTCCGCATGCTGCGGTCGACCTCAATGGCGCCCTTCTTCATGGAGACGCCAAGAATCTCAAGGCCCAGTCCCGACGTCTTCGGACGGCGGCCGATGGACAGCAGCACCTTCTCCGCTTCGATCACCATGCTTCCCGAAGGGGATACCGCCTTGATGGACAGCCCTCCTGTTGGCGTTTGTTCGATGCGCTCAACCCGGGTTTCCGTATGAACGTCCACGCCGGCGGCGGCAAATTCCTTCCGCAGGCAGCCGACGATGTCGCGATCCATCGCTGCGATCAGCTCCGGCAGCATCTCGATAATCGTAACCCTGCAGCCCAGGCTGCTGTATATACTGGCGAATTCGCAGCCGATTACCCCGCCGCCGATAATGCAGAGGCTTTCCGGCACCTCCGGCAGCGACAGAGCCTCGTCGCTCGTGATAACAGCGGAGAGCTCCGTGCCGGGAATCGGCACCCGCGACGGCTCCGATCCGGTGGCGACGATTGCGCGGTCGAAACCAATGGTCTGTATGCTTCCGTCCGCACCGCTTACTTCCAGCTCATGGATACCGGTAAACCTGCCGGTGCCGATGTGTTTGGTCACTTTGTTCTTTTTAAGCAGAGAGTCGATTCCGCCTGCGTTCATCCGGACAATCTTGTCCTTGCGCTTCTGCAGCTTCTTCCAGTCCACCGCAATCTGCGGAACTTCCAGGCCGATTTCGGCCGATTCACGCTTTAGCACCGTATAGAGCTCTGTTGTGTGCAGCAGCACTTTGGTCGGAATACAGCCGACATTGAGGCAGGTTCCACCCAAAGCTTTTTTCTCAATCAGCGTCACTTCCGCCCCCAATTGGGCGGCCCTTATGGCGGCGACATAGCCGCCGGGACCTCCTCCAAGCACGACAACTTTCATCCCTTGTTCTCCTTTCACAGCAGCAGCAACGCCGGATTCTCCGCGTACGCCTTGATTCTCTGCATAAACTGCGCCGCGACCGCGCCGTCCACCGCCCGGTGATCCGCTGTCAGACTCAGATTCATCAGCGGTTTGACGACGACTTCACCGTTCACGGTAACCGGCGTATCCACAATCGCGCTTACACCGAGAATCGCCACCTCGGGCTGATTGATAATCGGGGAAAAAGACTCCATACCGTACATTCCGAGATTGGTTATGGTGAAGGTTCCTCCGGTCATGTCGGCCGGGGTCAGCGTATTGTTCCTCGCGCCTTCGGCAAGCGAACGCACTTCATCGGAGATTTCGCCCAGGCCTTTCAGATGGGCATTACGGACAACCGGCACGACCAAACCGCCCTCAAGCCCGACGGCCACGCCGATATGAACCGCCTTGTGAATCACCAAATCGTTACCTTCAATGGAGCAGTTAAGCAGCGGGTGCTCCAGCAGCGCTTTGGCGGCGATGGCGACCAGCAGATCGGTGTAAGTGATCTTCCGCGAATCCTGCAACTGCCGTCTGAGTGCGGCCAATGCGGAAGTGTCCAACCGCATGTTGTAAGTAACTGACGGGGAGATATCCACGCTTTCACGCATCCGCTTGGCGATCACCCTGCGCATGGCGCTCATCGGAACCCGGGATGCCGCTTGTTCTTCCGTGTCCGCATTCCGGATGGCGGCCGCCGACCGGGAAATCCCGGCGCCGGATAATGCAGCGGATGGCTGGCCCGCGATTTCGGAAAGAGCCTCTCCTCCGGCGGCCCAAGACCGGACATCCTCCTTCATGATTCTGCCGTCCTTGTGGATGTCGGCGGGATTTATACCGAGCGCCGCCGCTTCCTTCGCCGCAGCCGGGGAAATCCGGACCTTAGGCGAGCCGTCCTTCCCGCTCTCGGCATACCGCCGAACGTCAGCGTCCGTTATCCGGCCCTTCGGCCCCGTGCCTTTTACCGCTGACAGCTCCACGCCCCGTTCCTTCGCCGTTCGCCGGGCCAGCGGGGAAGCCTTGATCCGGCCGCCATGCGCGGCGGGTCCGTCCTGGGCAGCTTCTCTCTCCTCCCCGGAAGCGTCCAGGCCGGATGCTCCAGCGGTGGATGACGGCAATTCTCCCCCCGCCGGCTGTCCTGCGGCGCCCGCCGGAAGCAGCGCGGATATATCCTCGCTCGCGTCCGCAATAATCGCGAGCGGATGGAAAACCTCCACCGTCCCTTCCTCAACCAGAATCTCCCTCAGCACTCCGCTTGTCTTGGCTTCGATTTCATTGGATATTTTATCGGTCTCCACATCGAACAGAATGTCCCCCTGCTCCACGCGGTCTCCCTTGGCCTTCCGCCAATTGGAGACGGTTCCTTCCGTCATTGTAAGGCCCAGCTTGGGCAATACGACCAGTTCAGCCATGACGCACCTCCATGATTTTGCAAGTAATGGGCCGCAGGGTTCAGAACAACTCTTTGATTCCTTTGATAATATCCTCCACGCTCGGCAGCACCAGGGATTCCAGTATTTGCGAATAAGGAACCGGCGAATCCAGGGCGCCGATCCGGACGACCGGGGCGTCCAGTTCGTCGAAGCACTGCTCCGATATAAGCGCCGACAGTTCTCCGCCGTAGCCGCCGCGCTTCACTTCCTCCGTAACGACAAGCGCCCGGTGCGTCTTGGCGACCGATTTGAAGATCGTCTCTTTATCCAGCGGATACAGCGACCGAAGGTCAATGACTTCGACCTCGATGCCGTCTTTGGCGAGCGCGGCCGCCGCCTTCAGCGAGTCATGGACCTGCTTGCCGTAGGTGATGACCGAGACATCGGCGCCTTCCCGCGCAACACTGGCGGAGCCGAAAGGAATCGGGGCAATCTCGTCCGGCACTTCGCTTTTTTGCGAATACAGCACCTTGCTCTCGATATAGACCACCGGGTTGTCATCGTCAATCGCGTTCAGCATCAGGCCCCACGCATCCCGGGCGTTGGACGGGTACACCACTTTCAGTCCGGGCACATGCGTTACCCACGCCTCCAGCGAACCGGAATGCTGCGCCCCGGCGCTAATGCCGCCGCCCGCAGGAAGCCGCAGCACGAGCGGAACGGAGATTTTGCCGCCGAACATGTATCTCATCTTGGCCGCCTGGTTGACCAGCCCATCCATGCCGAAAGTGAGAAAATCGATGAACATCAGCTCCGCCACCGGTCTCAGGCCCGTCGCCGCCGCTCCCACCGAAGCGCCGACAATAACCCCTTCCGAAATCGGCGTGTCCCGCACCCGCTCTTCGCCAAACTGCTCCCACAGCCCTTTCGTGACGCCGAAGGTGCCGCCGTAAGGACCGACATCCTCGCCCAGCAGAACGACGTTTTTGTTCTCCAGCATTTTCTCCCGCAAAGCTTCACGGATACCCTCGCCGTAAGTGATTTTTCTCATCTGATTCGCGCCTCCTCAATCAAATCGGAGTAAATATCCTGCACGGAAGACTCCGGAGCCGGATACGGGCTTGCGTCGGCGAACTCCAGCGCTTCCCGGATCTCCTCCTCGACCTCCTGCCGGGTAGCCTCAAGTTCCTCCTCTGTCAGGATGCCGTTCTCCAGCAGATGGCTTTCGAGTCTTGGAAGCGGGTCTTTTTGCAGCCAAGCCTCCACTTCCTCCTTCGGCCGGTAAGCGCCCGAATCTCCTTCAAAATGGCCGTGCTGTCTATACGTCTTAAATTCAAGCAGAGTCGGCCCTTCGCCCGCCCGCGCCCGGTTCACCGCTTCGCCCACCTTCTCGTAGACCGTGAGCACATCGTTGCCGTCCGCGGTAAGCGCAGGCATGCCGTAGCCGATGGCCCGCTGCGAAATATCCTGAATATTCTGGTGTCTCGCCTGGCTGACGGAGATGCCGTACAAATTGTTTTCGCAAACAAAAATCACCGGAAGCTTCCACAGGCTGGCCAGATTCATCGCCTCATGGAAGGTACTTTGGTTGGTGGAAGCGTCTCCAAAAAAGCACACGCTCACTTGGTCTGTTCCTCTGTACTTTGCGCTCCAGGCCGCTCCCGTCGCGATCAAGTGTCCGGCCCCGACAATGCCGTTGGCGCCAAGGATGCCCAGTTCCGCGTCGGCAATGTGCATGGACCCTCCTTTTCCTTTACAATAACCTGTTTCTTTGCCGAACAGTTCCGCCATCATGTACTTCAGATTTCCGCCTTTGGCAACGATATGCCCATGCCCCCGGTGGGTGCTGGTAATATAGTCGTCGTCCCTTAAGTTGGCGCAGGCGCCGACGGCGATCGCTTCTTCCCCGATATATAAATGCACAAAGCCCGGAATCTTGCCTTCCGCGAAGAAGACCGAAGCCGTCTTTTCAAACTTGCGAATGCTCAGCATTTTCCGGTACATCTCACTCAACAATTCTTTTGGAATGCTCAAGTGAATCCCTCCCGTTTCATTTATAGGCCCTGCTGCCGGTTCTTTCATGGATGCCCCGTTCCCCTAAAGCGCCTCCCCTGGATTAAATTGGCCTTCATTTATATAAAGATGCAATTTCCGTGCCAAAAATTAAGTCTGATAAGAAGCCGTTAAATGGCCGAATACGAAACGCAGCACCAAAAAGCCCTTCCCATAATGGGAAAGGCTCGGCGGAATGGTTCCCATATCGGGAAAACGCGGGAAAATTGGGAATTCAGACGATTAGTTTCTCCAATGCGGGAGCATCAAATCTGTCGCCTTGTACAAGCCATTGCCCATTTACGTTAAAAAGTGTAAGTATACCCTCCAAAGGGATTCGCTTCATTTCCTTGCCTTGCTGATCCAACAATAAAAGATCCAACGTATATTTTAACTCGACCGTATCTTTTTTGTGCTCTTCAAGATTAAATTGGAGATTTGCCGGTATTAAGGAAAGATTCTGTTTATGGGCAACTTGCAACGGTAAAAGTGTGTAACGGTTATCGACCGCCTTTTGATAAAAATAGTCCGTTAAAAAAGGCTTCATCTCTTCATTTCGCTTCCGGACCGATTCTTCGGACAGTATATCTTCGGACGCCTTAATTTGGTACTCCGCATGTATGTACCTCTCTGCGGCTTGAACAGCCTCGTTATCTTCGGCGGCGTCTGTGTTTTCATTTGGGCTGGCCGTACTGTCCGATGCGTCAGCTGTGCTCTCGGGTGCGATAGCTGTATTTCCAGGTGCAGGGGTTGTGCTTTCGGGTGCGGCAGCTGTAGCTTCGGATACACGGATTGTGCTCTCGGGCGGAGTCTTAGACGCGGATGAAGTGCATCCCGTAATGATGACCAATGAAAGAAACGTTGCGCTTAACAAGGAGGGGATTATTCGCATAGCAGCCACCTTTTCAAATGAATTGGAAATATTTAAGTTAATTTTACCATATTTATGCTTTTAACGGAGCAGCAAAAAAGCCCCTCCCATGATTGGGAAAGGCTTAACGCAGTTGGACCGCTTATCGGGAAGATGCGAGGGAACCCGGGTCAGTTTGAAGCGGCGCTGCGGATAAACTGGAGAACCTCGCCCAAGACCTTGTCCTTCTCCTCGCAGTAGCACAGCAGATGCCCGCTGCGCTCGATCAGCAGAATCTCCTTGTCGGATGAACCGATATGCCGCTTTAGATAGGCCGCGCTCTTGGTTTTGACCAGATGGTCGCTTGTTCCCTGCACAATCAGCGTCGGCGCTTCGATCTGCGGGTACAGGTCAAAGCTCTCGCGGACGATCCTGCCAAATTCGCGGTTGGCATGCACCGGAGTCGAGCCGAACTTGCTCACATAGTTCTTCAGCATCGAGAAGCTGCCCAGCGTCTTGATAATTTCGGCCGGATTCAGCGGAAATACCGGAGCGGCCAGCAAGGTCAGCGATTTGACCAGGCTTTTGTAGCGGACGGCCAGATGGGAAGCGATCAGCGCCCCCATTGAAAAGCCGATGATATGCACGCCCTGCCCGCTCTGCGCAAGCTCCTCCAGTTCGTTCCCCGCCTGCCGATACCAATCCTCCCGATTGGCCCGCAGCATATCGGCCCTTCGGCCGGTGTGCCCCTTCAGCGTGAATGTATGGGTTAGACAATGATGCTGTTTCAAATATTCCGACAGAGGCTCGATTTCAAATATACCTCCGGTAAACCGTGGATGAACAGACAGCGTTCCATGACCATTCCTCTTTTCGCGGCGGTTCTCTTGCTTCGGTTATTACACATTGGTTGAGTTTATTATAAGCCTGGCGTAGAGGGGATACAAAGTCTGCTGATGTGAAGTTTAAAACCGGCAATGGAGGATTGCAGTTCATTACGGGATAGTGAAGGTCGATGAAGGAATTCGATGGTTTTTCTCCTTTCCGCCGATGCAGAACTGCATTATAATTGGCCTATGACGAAGAACGTCCCGTTTCACTCAACCGAGTGAGCCGGGACGTTTTTTATTTTTGGGGAGGAAAACATGGACTTTAACGAAGCCTATCAGCAGTTTATTCAATATCATCTTGCACACCGGACAGGAGAACGCCAATCCAGGCTGAAGAGAGGGCATCGGCACGCCGAATCGCAGTTTCTGGAACAGGTCTGGTGGCCTTTGATGGGCCATATGGATGATCTTCATCCCGAGTATGAGGTGCTGGATTGGCGCGGCAGGTCTTATTTTGCCGACTTTGCCTGGCTCCCCGGATGCACCAAGCTGATTATTGAGGTAAAAGGCTTCGGCCCGCATGTGCGCGATATGGACCGAATGAAATATTGCAATGAATTGAACCGGGAAACCTTTCTTCATGCAATGGGATATCAGGTTATTTCCTTTGCCTATGACGATATTGAACAGCGTCCACAGTTATGCGTCACCTTGCTGCGCATGGTGCTGAGCCGCTACAGGCCATCGGTTGCGCCCGTCTCCAGAGCGGTGCTTGCCGAGAAAGAAATTGTGCGTCTTGCCATTCACGCCGCCAAACCCCTTCGACCGGTTGATGTCGTCCGGCATTTTGAAGTCGACTCCAAAACGGCAGTCCACTTGCTGAAAAAGCTGTGCGCCAAGGGCTGGCTGATCCCCGTCCGGCGCGGCAAAAGTGAGAGGGCGGTCGGCTATGAATTGGCCAATGGCGTGCTCGATTACTTTCTGTAACGGAAATCCTCCCGCTTAATTCTCGTATTTAACTCCAAACAATACATTAAGACGGAAAAACTCCAGCTTACTCTATCTCCTGCACCGTAAAATAGTCAAAACAGGGAAATAAGCAGGAGTTTTTCCAGTTCATTTGAAAATCCAGAAGATATTGGGCTGTTAAACGGGAGAAATTCCCGTTCATACAGCGCATCCGCTTTCGGCTGGCCCTTCAGCGGGCTGGCCGCTATCCGCCCCGCTCCCGCGGTGCGGGCTTCACTACCGGCCGCAGCTCCCGCCACCGCCGCCGCTTGCGCCGCTCTGCTGGCCCTGGCTTCGCACCCGGGCCAGCACCCTCGCCCGCCCGCTTACGGCTCCGCCGTGAACGGCGCGCCACCGCTTCCGGCGGTGCCGCTCCCCGCCGGAGCCCCGGCCGCCGGGCCGCTCTGCGCGCCCGGGCTTTGCGCACCGCTCCCGCCTGGGGCGGCAGCGCCGCCGCTTGAGCCCTGCGTGCTTACCCCGCCGGAGGACGGGGCGGGCAGCGCGATATTCGGCGCGCCCGCGCTTCCAGAACCGACAGGTTTGCCCTGGTTGTCGTAGTAATACATCGGGACGTCCCCGACGACCATCAGATAAGAGACGGGAATTTCCGTATCGACCACCTGAGGCTCCATGTCAAACGGGACGACCACCGCCACCTCGGTAACGATGTGAATATATACTTCGACCAGGATCATGTTGATTCCCGCATTTTGCTGGCGGGTATTCAGTTCGACCTTAACCGCGCCCTGCGGCTCGATCTTGATCGGAACATCCGGCCCGAAGGATGCGATCAGCGGACTGTCCAGCGCTTGGCCGAGCGGAATATGCTCGGTTTGATTGTGCAGGCCGTCCAGGGTGGACTGAATCACTTCCGCCGCCTGGGAAGTAATGCGCATATGCTCCGAATAGTTGAGCATAAAGCCGGAGACTTTTCCCGCACTGTCCGTCTTCCAGTCGATCAGCTTCTCGGCGCTGCTGCCGCTTGCCACCTGGGAAGCGATGGCCTTGTTAATTGCCTCGGTCGCGACCTGCTTCACCCGGATTTGCGCCAGATGGATGATCGGCGGCGTCAGGTGCCGTTCCACATAGCCAAGGCCGAACATAACTGCGGCCAGGGTCAACAGAACCGCGGCTAGCCAGAACCGGCGGCGTCTCCCTGGTCTGCGCTGCCGTCCCCCCGCCGTTTGCCCCGGCCGTCCGCCGCTTTTCGGCCGCTCGCTCCAGTAACCCGCCTGACGCGAAGTCCTGGCCGGCCTGGACTTGAAGCGTGCTCCCCCCGGCCGCAGCTTCATCCATCCCCCATCCCCGAATCCGCCGCGCTCGCCCCTCCGCTGTACCGGCCGAAAAATGCCGGAGCCGCCTGACTTGAACGAGCTTTTTCGCTCGGGCGGCGTGAAGCTGATCCGCGGCAGGCGCAGCCGTCCGAAAGATGGCAGCTGAAGCCGCCGGTTTCCCCATTTTTTGATTCTGCCCATAAGCGTGTCCCTCCCGCCGCTTTCGGCGGTCAAGCCGCCTTCTCTATGTATCGTATTCAACGCCCGCCCAAAAAAGAAGAACGCTTATCCGGCACGGTATGCCTGACAAGCGTTCCATTTCGCTGCGCAAACGTTTCTATTTTTTATAAGCCGAATCAAACCATCCGCTCCCGCTTATCCTCCTGCAGATGGCCCCAATGCTTCCAGAAAAATACGACAACCAGCACAACAACGAACAGACCGTAACCGGTCAGATAGAAGCTCCACTCCTCTCGCGGGACGATAAGGGAAGAACTGATTGTGCCGAAGAACCAGATGTAAGACAGGTTTCCAAGCGACGTTCCCCAGACAAAAGCCGGGAGGGGCAGTGGCGACACCGCCGACATAATATTAATGACATTATTCGGGATGATCGGTATTGTGCGAAGCAGCACCAGCGTCCAGATGCCGTAACGGTTCAAATAACGCTGCCATTTGTCATAACGCTTCAGCTTCCTGCCCCATTTCCGGTCAAACCAATGAAACAAATACCGACGGGACAGATAAAATACGAACAGCCCTCCCAGGTTACAGACCAGCCAGCTGATCAGCATCCCGCCGATCACATCAAATACCGAGACATGCAGCACGATCAATATAACGAACGGAAAAAATCCAAACAGGCTCTGAAGGAGCGCGAGCGGGATCGTAACCAGGAGAATTGCCGGCCCGCTAAGGCCCAGCGCCTGCAGCAGCCAATCAATCCATGCGTTTATCGTGTCCGTCATGCGATCGCACTCCTCTCTCTTGCTCTTTCCCTTGCACCCCTTGCTTCTGATCATATTCAGATATTTCAAAGAAAACACCCCGGACGGGGTGTTTGTAAACGAAAATTTCACTATATCTATCATTTAAGAACAAAAGAATATAAAGTATGACAAATTTTCAGCCGAGTTCACTCCATCATAGCATACTTGTTAATCTACTGTAAAATAATAGGGCTGCATAAAAAAATCAATCGTTTTTCCGGCCAACTGCGTCTTACTTTAAGAACCTAATAATAGATGACTTCTTCCCAATACCAACACTAATAAAGAAAGAGGGGGAGTGGTGAATGGTGGACAATACAATGGACGAGGCCCTGTTGGCGGATTTTGCGCTGATGGATGAAGAAACTTTTTTTGAGCGCCTGTACGTCGAACACCGCAAAATGTACGCGATCGCTTTCAGCTACCTGGGAACAGAAACGGACGCGCTGGAAGTGGTGCAGGAAGCGTCATGCCGGGCATGGATGAAGCGCAAAAAGCTCAAGGACGAGCAGGCCTTTACGCCCTGGCTAATCCGGATTACCATCAACTGCTGCATGGATGAACTCCGGCGCAAAAAGCGCATGTTTCCAGCGGAGAAGCTGGTGGAGGAAGCGGTGCAGGAAATGAAAAGCAACGAACGGATCGACCTGGAACGGGCGATGAATCGGATGAAGCCGAGATACCGGCATGCCGTGATCCTAAAATACTACCAGGACATGACAACGGCCCAAATTGCAAAGGTGCTGAAAAAACCCGAAGGCACGATCAAAACCTGGCTGCGCGAAGGACTGAAACAGCTTCGGAAGTATCTGTAGACATACGGGAGGCGAATGGAAATGATAAACAAAGAAGAACGCATTCTGCGCCAGAATGCCCAAGATGTGAACCGGCACGCCGAAACATTCCAGGAAATGAAAATCTACAACGCCATGCGAGAAGGAATCATGCAGGGGAAAAAGCGCGAGAAGCGGCGCATCTATTCATATGGAGCGGGTGTGGTTGTAGCCGCAGCGGCCGCAGTTCTGCTTACGTTCTCTTCCATCGGATTACCGGCAAAGGAAGTTGCTGAACATTCAGTGCAAACGGCCAGCACTAAAAATTGGGACGATTTCAAAGCGTACCGCTTGAGCTCCAGATTAGATCCTGCACTTACAAGCGCCCTGGAACAGAATCTCGTAAAGCCGGTTCGCCAGAGCGCGGAAAGCAAAGGCTACCGTGTCGATGTGGCCGGCGCTGTTACGGATGGCCGAAAAGTGTTTGTCCTGTACAGCGTCCAGAATAATACGGACAAAGAAGTAATACACGCGGATACCTCGCTTCTATTTGGAGACTTTAAGGACCCGTTTCCGCATAAGGGCGCAATATTAATGATGCTGGGTCCCGAGAGCCGAATCCCGGCGGGCCAATCCGTAGATTTTATATACTCCACCAACCTTCCCCCATCGGTTCATTCGAAGGAGGTGAACTTCCATGTTGCTCTTACCGAGACCTCAGAGGAGGCGCTCGCTTCCAGCGGTTCCCGCAAAAGCAAGTACCGGACTGATCTGGATATTGCGTTCGAGCTTGACCCCGACATGTTAAAAGACCAGCAGCATACGTTAACGGCTGATCGCACCTTGACCGTGGACGGACAGAAAATCAACGTGCGTCAAGTGCTATATACCCCGCTGAGCACCTATGTGGATTTGGAGTATGACAAGAGCAACGAGAAACGAATTTTCCAATTGATTAATCCTGTTCTGATCAGTAAAAAAGGGGACACTACTGAAAAATTATATTACCCCGGCATCATTACATCTGACAATTCCGAAGTCTACTCGGACGATTCCAAGGCTACGCTCGTGTTCAAGAACAGCCAGTACAGCCAGCCAGACTCCGTCTCATTGAAAACTTTCGGCATTTCGGCTGTCGATAAGGATCAGATGAAAATTGTCGTCGATTTAAACAAGAAACAGATTATTGAAGCGCCGGGGAGCGGTCTTGAACTTGTCGAGCCCACGTCGGAGAACAATGCGGATACGGGAGAAATTCTGTTACGGCAAAAGATTGACAATGCCCAATATTTTAACACTATTACCTGGCTGGCCGACAGCTTCACCGATGCGCAGGGTAAAGTGCACAAAAAAGCGATTAATCCCACCTCATCAAGCAGCTACGGCGTCTCTAAGTCAATGGATGGTACAGCGGTGCACGAGATTCCTTATAACTTTGGAGAGGAAGCCAAGAATTATCCGCAGCCTCTAACCATACCGATTGAGAAGTTTATAAGTCCGATTTGGGACACGCAGGCCGTAGAGCTGTACTCGAAGAATTAGGGGCTAAATCATAATCCGCACAAAAAACAGGGGTGTCCCCGCAGCCGGTTCACGGCTTGTGGGACACCCCTTCTATTTAACAACCTTCCCTCTTGTCGTCCGGCATCCCGTCAGACAAGCTTACTCTATACCCTTCGTCCATTCATTCACTTTGTCCGGATTGGCTTCAACCCAAGCCTTGGCCGCTTCCTCCGGACTCTGACCGCCCTGGATGGCAACCATGACCTTCGCCATCTCCTCCGGCGTCCACTGGAACTGGTCCATTACCCGGTAGACATCGGGCTGGTCGTCTTTAAGGCCTTTGCGGGCCATCGTATGGATCTGCTCGTCACCGCCGTATACGCCTTTGGGATCGTCCAGATACTTCAGATCCATGTTCGCAAACATCCAGTGCGGCGTCCAGCCGGTAACGACGATCGGCTGATTGGCGTCATAGGCTTTTTGCAGCTCCTGCGCCATGGCCGCCGACGAGCTTTCCACCAGCGTGTAGTCCTTCAGATTGTATTCGGCGAGCGCTTTTTCCGTGGCCGACATAATGCCGGCGCCCGGCTCGATGCCGATAATTTTGTGGTCCAGGGAATCGCCTGCCGCGCTGCCCTTCAGATCCTCGATGGAGTTGACGTTCATATAAGCCGGAACCGTCAGCCCGATTTTTGTTCCGTTCAAGTTGACGCCAAGGTCTTCTATATCTTTTCCGTATTTCTCCATATAGGAAGCATGGGTGCTCGGCAGCCAAGCTGCTACCATTGCGTCCGCGCTGCCGTCCGCAATGCCCGCAAACATCGGCCCGGCGTCGACTTGAAGCATTTCAACCGTCTTGCCCAGCTTCGATTCCAGCACTTCCTTGACTACATAGGTGCTGGCAATTTCCGAATCCCAGGCCACGTAGGCCAGCTTTACCGTTTTCGAGCCGCCGCCCGAAGACGAACAGCCTGTCAGCATAATGGCTGCGGCCATGACGGTTAATAGGGTGATTGACAAAAAGCTCCGGTTGTTTCTTTTCTTCATTAATAAAACTCCTCCTACTTATGCTTGATTTTAAGCGCGTTTTGCGTCAGACGATCCAGCAGAATCGCCATAACGACAATGGCAATTCCCGCCTCGAAGCCGGCGCCGGTCTTGGCCTGCGATACGGCGCGGTACACATAGGCGCCGACTCCCTGCGCGCCGATCATGGATGAAATGACGACCATTGACAGAGACAGCATGATCGTCTGGTTAATGCCGGCCATAATGGTCGGCAGGGCAAGCGGAAGCTGCAGCTTGAACAGCTTCTGCCTTGGGGTCGAGCCGAATGCGTCGGCGGCTTCGACCAGTTCCGGCGAGACCTGGCGGATGCCCAGGCTCGTCAGGCGGATCGTCGGCGGAATGGCGAATATAATAGATGCAATTACGCCCGGAACGACGCCCAGCGAGAAAAAGGAAACCGCCGGAAGCAGATAGACGAATGCCGGCATCGTCTGCATAAAGTCCAGAATCGGTGTTGCCACATTCCGCGCGGTAACGCTCTGCGCGCACAGAATGCCGATCGGCACGCCGATCAGCACCGCCAGCACCGAAGCCGTCAGCACAAGGGCCAGCGACTGCATCGAAGGTGCCCACAATCCAAGGTTATCGATCAGCAAAAGACCGATCAGCGCAAACAGCGCAAGACGCCACTTTCCGACCCAGTATGCCAGTGCCGAAATCAGCAGGATGACGGCAATCGCGGGCAATAAGGTAAGGCCGGCATTGATGCCTTCCACCATTCCGCCGATTACGGAATGAATCAAATCAAAAACGGCGCCGAAGTAAAGAGTAAGCCACTCCTCAATCTGCTCCACCAGGCGGCCAAGCGGCAATTTTGGAATATTCATCTCAGATATCCCCTCCTTCCGGCAGCGCATTGCCCGCAAGCGCGGACAGCACGGCGCCTTTAATCACGATTCCTTTCAACCGTTCCCGCTCATCCACGACGGCCACCGGCAGCGGCGAGCCCGCCATCAGATCGAACAATTCATTCAGCAGCGCATCCGGACCCACGATGGGAATCTCTTTCCTCAGCACATCGGAAATCGACTTTTGCTCTTTCAGCGCCAGCGAGGCGTCGTCTGCGGTAATCACGCCCAGAAGCTTCATCTCTTTATCCGCCACGTACAGGCTGGATACGCCGCTGTCGCGCATCAGCTGCAGCGCGACGCGCGGACCGCGCTCGGGCCGGATCATCTCCGGCTGCTTCATGACATGCGCCGCGGTCAGCACCTTGGACAAGTCCACATCCTCCACGAACCGCTCCACGTATTTGTTGGCAGGCTGGATGAGAATTTCCTCAGGCGTCCCGATCTGCACAATAACGCCGTCCTTCATCAAGGCAATCCGGTCGCCGATCCGCAGCGCTTCGTCCAGATCATGCGTAATGAAGACGATCGTCTTCTTCAGCCGCGACTGGAGCTCCAGAAGCTCCTGCTGCATATCCTTGCGGATCAGCGGATCAAGCGCGCTGAACGCCTCGTCCATCAGCAGAATATCCGGGTCGTTCGCCAGGCCGCGCGCAAGGCCCACGCGCTGCTGCATTCCCCCGCTGAGCTGGTCCGGCCGATGCTGTTCCCAGCCGCCGAGGCCCACCAGCTCCAGGGCCTTAAGCGCCAGTTCCCGCCGCTTCTTTTTATCTACGCCCTGCACCTCAAGTCCGTATTCCGCGTTGCCCAGCACCGTCCGGTGCGGGAACAGACCGAACTTCTGAAACACCATACCGATATTTTTGCGGCGGAACTGACGAAGCTCCTCGGCATTCATCTTCACAATATCCTGTCCACGGAACAAAATCTGTCCTGCCGTAGGATCGATCAGACGGTTAAGCAGCCGGACGAGCGTAGATTTTCCGCTGCCCGACAAGCCCATAATGACGAAAATTTCTCCTTCTTTAATATGAAATTCGGCTTGGTTCACTCCGACCGTCAGCTTGGCTTCGCGGGCAATCTTTTCTTTGGACCAGCCTTGCTGCAGCATCGAAAGCCCTCTGCGGGCATCCTGACCGAAAATTTTAGTCAGCTGTTTGACTTCCAGTATCGGCATATCGGCCTCCTTCTCCCGTATTTTCCGGGTCAATTCACTCGTTACAGTCTACCGGACGACCGAAACGGGAAGCAAACTCTATATACCGTAATAATTTAACGTACAGTTTTTACTTTACGTACTTTACATAAAGAATACTCCGTTTTACTCCAAATTACGTTCCAAACCCTTTCTTTACTTCCATCGGGGGATATGATTACAATGAACTAGGAGAAATTTTGTATATATAACGCTTCCTTCAGGAGGGACAGCATGAACGATTTAGAAGGACTCGCGCCCGAACAAATAGAAAGAATCAGCAAGGTCCGGGAGCGCGTCATTGATTCCATCGGTAGAAATATGGACTTATACGGCGTCACCCTGTCCATCGGCCATTTATACGGATACATGTATTTCAATCAGGGTCCGGTTACGCTCGACGAGCTGAGTAAAGCGATGGGCATGAGCAAGACGTCCATGAGCACGGGTGTCCGTACGCTGCTTGATCTTAAAATGATCGATAAAGTATGGGGCAAAGGAACGCGCAAAGATCTGTTCGAGGTGTCATCCGACTGGTATCAGAACTTTAGCGACTATTTTTCGATAAAATGGAGAAAAGCGGTTGAGAGCAATATGAACGTCCTGTCGAAGTCGCTTAATGAGATTCGGGCGATGAAAGAGGAATATGGCGGGCAGGAGGAACTGAAGTCCCTGCTGCATAACGACGAACACAAAATTGAAGAAGCCATCAAATACTACCGGTGGCTGCTGAAGCTGATCGAGGCTATGGAAACCGGCAAAATATATGAACTGATTCCGAAAGAAGAATAGGAAGCCTTTACTTCCGCGAGCGATGTTCTCCGGTCTCATCGAAAAGGAGCCTTTAACGAATTTCCGGTTCGTTAAAGGCTCCTTTTTCACATACTCCCATTCCCCTTTGGCCGCGGGAAGACTTATACTGGTGAAAAACCTTTCGTTCCATTATTTATTCTTATGAGGTGAGGACTGTTGAACTGGCATTTGAAAGCATTTGATGAGTTGTCCAATCTGGAGATCTATAACATACTGAAAGCGCGGACCAACGTTTTCGTCGTTGAACAGAACTGCCCCTATTCCGAGGCAGACGGCAAGGACCCGGCTTGTCATCATCTGTATCTTGAGGATCACGGCGAGATTGTCGCCTACCTTCGAATTCTGCCCCCGGGCGTGGTTTATCCCGAAGCGTCAGTCGGCCGGTTTATCGTCGATCCGAAGCTCCGGGGAACGGGCCTTGGCAGAGAGCTGTTCGGTAGGGGACTTGCTTTTGTTAGGGAGCATTTACAGGAAACCCGCGTCAAAATCCATGCGCAGGCCTATCTTCAGACGTTCTATGCCTCCTTCGGCTTCGAGCCGGTGTCGGACGTCTACCTGGAAGACGGGATTCCGCATATCGAAATGCTTCTGTCCCCGGAAGAATAAGCCGTTCAAGTCCTTCGTCTTTGATGGGCAACCGGCCCAAATCCGATTTTCCGCATCCATTTCTCTGATAGGAGTGTTGGCATTGGGACGCATTATTGTGCTGTACGGGCCGTCCGCTTCCGGCAAAAGCGAGATTCAGCGCCAGCTGACGAATCCCGGGTTCCCCCGGATCATCACGGCGACGACCCGTCCGCCGAGGCCGCATGAAAAGGATGGCGTGCATTACCTGTTCCTGGACAAAGAGAGCTTTCAGGAGAAAATGGCGCGCGGCGAGCTGATCGAATGGACCGAGTATAACGGAGAATGGTACGGCACGCTGCGCTCCAGCATCGAGGAAGCTATAGCCGGCCCTGCGGATGCCAATATCATTCTGGATCTGGCCGGTGTGCTTGCGCTTAAAGAGCGCTACAAGGAGCACATCGCCGCCATTTACATCGGCGCCAACCTCCCTTCTCTCGCCAGAAGGCTGGCCGAAAGAGGCGGAGACGATGCCGAAACGGCAAGCAGGCTGCAAAAGGCGCGGGAGCAGGAGCTCACCGAAGCCTATATGCAGCCTGCGGACGCCGTCATTTGGAACAACGACGGCGTAGATTTCGAGGATACGCTGAAGCGGATACGGGAAGTTATAGCTTCCTTCCGCGGACGGGGGGCGCAATGACGGCCTTGCTTGCCCGCGCCGATTTGAGCGCTTTTGTAAACATTTTGATCGCGGACAGGATCAATATGAATCCCAGAACCAATTTGAGCAGGCTGGAAGAAATGTAACCGATCAAAAGGCCGCCAACGAATGAACCGACAATCGAGCCAATTCCCATGGGAACGACCAGTTCCCTCCACTCTTTTTTCTCCGCATACGCCCCATTGGAAGCATGCTTGATCATCCCGATCACCACCGTCGGCAGACTGATCAGGACGCTGGCGGTGCCCGCGATTTTGATATCCACCCCGTAAACGAGCAGCAAAGTCGGAATAATCAGTTCCCCTCCGGCAACCCCGAGCATGCTGCTTACAATGCCGATTCCTATCCCGCAAGCGATTCCTACGAGTACAGCAACGGGCAGCAGCATCGGTATTCCGCTGGAGACCACCGGGGAGAAGCCTTCGACGACCAGCAGGATGCCAATGGAAACGAGCAGAATGAGAATGATTTTCTCGAGCGTGTGCTCTGACAAGCGCTTGGAGTAGTTCGCCCCCGTGTAGGCGCCGATCATCCCGCCGGCGATAAAAGAGGCAATGACGGGCAGAATAGCCGTCAGCGCTGGAAGGGAAGCCTGGGGAAGACGCATGATCAGCGAGGAGATCAGGGTGACCAGGCTGACAGCCAAATTGAACGCCACCGCCTGACGCGTCGGATACTTGAACAGACCCACGAGCACAGGAAGGCGGAATTCCGCTCCGCCGAGTCCGATCAATCCCCCCAGACAGCCGATTGGCGCTCCTGTTAATACGGCGAGCAGTGATTTTTTACCTTTTTCATTCATAAATCCTTTATCCCCTCCCACAAAACCGTACGAAACACCACGAAACGCAACAAAATCCTATTTTAAAAAAGTGTATCCTAGCCTATAATCATTGACAAGAGCAAGATTTGAACGAATATTGACGAGGTGATGTTCCGCATGTCCGACAACACGCTTTCCTATTCACCCGAAGAGGTATCCAAAATCCTGAAAATATCCAAAGGCACCGTGTATGACCTTATCAAACGCGGCGAACTTCCATCCTACCGGATCGGCAAAAAGCTGCGGGTCGCTCCCGCCGACCTGGAAGCCTACACCCGCCCCTCCAATGCTGCCGAAAAGCCTCAGCCCGCAGCTCCGCCGGTCTCCATGGAGAAGCTTATCATCGATAACCACGGACTCATCATATGCGGCCAGGACATTGTACTTGATGTGCTGGCTACGCATATGGAAAAAAGAACCCCCGCCATCCGCTCCCTTCGTTCCTACGTCGGCAGTCTGGACGGGCTGCTGTCCCTTTACCGGGGCACCGCCAATCTCGCCGCCGCCCATTTATGGGACGCGGAGACAGACGAATTCAATATTCCATACGTCCGCCGGCTGCTGCCCGGACACCGGAGCGTAATCGTTAATCTGGTATTCCGCAATCAGGGATTTTATGTCGCTCCCGGCAATCCAAAGAATCTGCGCTCCTGGGAGAGCCTGCTGGAACCGGGAATCGTCCTGGCCAACCGGGAAAAAGGCTCGGGAACCCGCATCATGCTGGACGAATGGCTGCGCAGTATGAACGTCGACTCCCATTCCATTGAGGGATACGCCCATGAGGAACCGAGCCATATCGCTGTGGCCAGCGCTGTTGCGCGGGGAATCGCCGATGTGGGGATCGGCACGGAGAAAGCGGCGCAGCAGGTATCCGACGTCGACTTTATTCCGCTGAAGAAGGAACGCTACGATCTTGTCTTTTACAGAGAGGATATGGGCAAGCCGCATTTCCAGGCGCTCCTGGCGACTCTGCGGTCGCCTGAATTCAGACATGAAGTAAGCGGACTCGGAGGATATGATATTTCAAACTGCGGTGAGATTGTTGGAGAGGTGTGACTTAGAGAATTAAGGGCTGGGAAAAGAACGGATTTCTCAGACAAGCTAAAAGGACAAGCCCGGCGAAATACCAAGGGCTTGTCCTTTATTTTTCATCTATTCGCTTATCATCTTGGAGTAACTCTTCTCATCTACTACTCGGCGGGCAGTAACATAGCGGTCCTTGTAATACGCATCCGACAGCTTGCTTACTCTTACTCCCCTGACGCTGGAAGAGTGGGCGAACTGATTATCGCCGATATAGATTCCCGCATGGGAAACTCCCTTGCCAAATGTATTAAAAAACACCAGATCGCCAACGCGAAGATCTTCTTTCGATACCGGAGTTCCAACCCTGGCCTGGGATTGGGAGGTGCGCGGCAGATCATCAACATTAAATTTCTTTAACACATACAGGATAAATCCGGAACAATCGAAACCAGAGGCGGTAGTGCCCCCGTAAAGGTAAGGCGTTCCTAAAACTTGGTTCACGACACTCTCAAGCTTAACTTCACTTGCATATGTACTGGGTGCGGCGGAAGTAAATATAGCAGCGGCTGCGATCAGCGACAGGATAACTTTCTTCAGTGTCGTTCTCCCTTTCAATGCCTACGGAGTTAGCTGGAGGGTTCGGTTAAAGGTTCGCCCGTTTTCAACAGCGAAATTCGGCAATTCATTAATATTTTGTAACTATTTACACTTTAATATAGGAAAAAGAAGACTGTCAATCCTTATGTCACCCCGTTTTTTATAAGGAAAACACCACTGTCCGGGCAACCTTTTATTTTCGTTAAAAAGAACAAAGTTGTAACCGCATCTCCCTACATCCCAGGATGTGGAATTACACGGCGAGAATATGGCGGAAATGTGCTTATTTAAAATGACTATTATAAATTCCTGAAATATTTAAATTCAATCTTATTGACATAAAGAAAGCACTGCAGTTATCATGTTGCTAATTGAGAATAATAATCATTATCTTAGGGGGATGTTTGAAATGTTGAAACGTAAAATCTTTGCTCCGCTGCTTACGGGAGTAATAGCTGCCGGTCTGTTGGCCGGATGCGGAGCGGATAAGGCGAGTGAAGCCGGTGCGGGTAATACAGAAAAGACAAAGCCGAGCGCACAGGCAGTGGAGCAAGTCGTCAATATTTATTCCGCCCGCAGCTATGATGTGGACGCACTGCTGTATAAGAAATTCACGGAAGAGACCGGCATCAAAGTAAACGTGATTGACGGCAAGGCGGAGGAACTGATTGAGCGCATGAAGCGTGAAGGCGAAAGCACACAGGCCGATCTGTTCCTTACGGTAGACGGCGGCGTGTTGAACAATGCCAAGCAGGCCGGACTGCTTCAGCCGGCCACTTCGGAAACGATCGACCAGAATGTTCCAAAAGAGCTTCGCGATCCTGAGAATCAGTGGATCGGACTCTCCACACGCGCCCGTGTAATCGTCTACTCCAAGGATCGTGTAAAACCGGAGCGGCTCTCTACCTATGAGGACCTCACCAGCCCGGCCTGGAAAGGTAAAGTGCTTGTCCGTCCGTCCTCCAGCTTGTACAACCAGTCCCTGCTGTCCTCCTTCATTGAATTGAATGGCGAAGAGAAAGCGGAAGAATGGTCCAAAGGATTGGTAGCCAATCTGGCCCGCACTCCGGAAGGAAACGACCGTGACCAGGCCAAGGCAATTGTTGCCGGTGTAGGCGATGTAGCGCTGATGAATACGTACTACGTGGGCCTGCTGATCAATTCGGATGATCCGGAAGAAGTGAAGGTCGGACAAAGCATCGGCGTCTTCTTCCCGAATCAGGAAACGACAGGCACGCATGTAAATATCAGCGGCGCGGGCGTAACCAAGTACAGCAAGAACAAGGATAACGCCGTCAAGCTGATTGAATTCCTGACCGGCACCGAAGCGCAGACGATGGTTACCAATGAAAACTACGAGTTCCCGGTCAATGCCAAAGCCGAGCTGCCCGAGCTGCTCAAATCCTGGGGAACATTTAAAACGCAGCAAATCGATTTCAACACACTGGGCGTTCACAATGCCAAAGCGATTGAAATCATCAATAAAACAGGCTGGAAATAACATATGCATTTAAACACAGTTAAGGTACACATAAAAAGACGCCTTAGCGGTTGGCGAATCGTAAGCTTGGCAGGGGCGGCAGTTATTATGCTGCCCATTCTTTTTGTACTGCTCTCGATCTTTGATCCCCCAAATAACAACTGGGTTCAAATCAGGCAGTATCTCGTAAAAGATTATATCGCCCAGACGATTCAGCTGACGCTGACGGTTGCCGTGCTAACGACATTGCTCGGGGTGACGTTGGCCTGGCTTACGGCGGTCTTTGATTTTCCGGGAAAACGGTTCTTCAGATGGGCGCTGATTCTTCCTCTGGCCATTCCTCCATACATCGCCGCTTTTACATACAGCACGATGTTCAGCTATACCGGCGTTGTCCAGACCACGCTCCGGAACCGGTTCGGAATTGTTCCCAATCAGGAGCTTGTTACCGTCTCCTCCATGCGGGGCGCGGTCCTGGTATTCACCTTGTTTTTGTTTCCTTATGTATATCTGATTACCAAATCGTTTCTGGAAAAACAGAGCGCTTCTTATATTGAGAACGCCCGGCTGCTGGGAAGAAATGGCTTGTCCATATTCCTGAGGATTACGCTTCCTTTATCCCGGCCGGCTATTGCGGGAAGCGTCAGCCTGGTCATATTTGAGGTGCTGAGCGATTACGGGGTCACGAGCTATTTTGGCATACAGACCGTCTCGACGGCGATCTTCCAGACCTGGTTCGGGATGTATGATGCCGATTCGGCGATGCGCCTTGCCGCCTGGCTCATGATGATTGTCATCGGCTTGTTCCTGGTCGAAATGCTGCTGCGCAAACGGCGTGCTTACAGCTCGACGACGAGTAAGTCGAGGCCGCTTGTGCCGAGGCGCTTAACGGGAATTCGCGGGTGGGCTGCTGGCCTGTTCTGCATGATCGTCTGGTGCGCGGCCTTTTTGTTCCCGCTTATGCAATTAATCGTATGGGCGGGCTGGACGTTTGACAGCATGTGGAACGCAGGGTTGTTCCGGCTGATCTATCAAACCTTGATCGTGGCTGTCGTCTCCACCTTGATCATCATGATTTTTTCGCTGATTGCCGCCGCGTCCAACCGGACACGTTCCACAGCTTCATTTGTGCTCTCAAAGGCGATAACCGCCGGATATTCGATGCCCGGGGCCATTATCGCCATCGGTGTGCTGGTTGTTTTTTTGAAGCTGGATAAAGTCTGGGCGGCCTTCCATCATCAGTTCACGCTCGGGGGAACGCCTCTGGTGATCAGTCTGACTCTCGCGATGCTGATCGCGGGGTACGTGATCCGGTTTATGGCTACCGGGTATAACGCCGTGGAAGTCGGTTTTGAAAAAATGGGCCGGAAATATACGGAAGCGTCCCGAATGCTGGGGCACGGAATGACCGCAACCTTTTTCAAGGTGGATCTGCCTTTGATTAAGGGAGCGGTGATGAGCGGATGCCTCCTGACTTTTGTGGAAATCTGCAAGGAGCTGCCGCTGGCTTTAATCCTCAGGCCCTTCAATTTCGAGACTTTGGCTACAAAAGCTTACCGGTATGCGAGCGATGAACAGATTTTCGAGGCGGCCATTCCCTCTTTGCTTATTATTGGCATCAGCTTGATCTCGGTTTATGTCATTCATTATTTAGACAGGAGGTGGGAGCAATGAGTATCGTAGACATCCGAAATCTATCCTTCTCTTATGAGCGGGGCAAGTCCCCGGTGATCGACCGGTTCTCCTGTTCCATTGAAAAAGGGGATATCGTTGGGATCGTAGGCGCAAGCGGCAACGGAAAAAGCACGCTGCTGCGGCTGATCGCGGGTCTGGAGATTCCTTCGGGCGGGGAGATTCGGATCAACGGGGCTCCCGTTGTAAATGAAGGCTGCTACATCCAGCCGGAGCGGCGGGGTATCGGCATGGTGTTTCAGGATTACGCCCTGTTCCCTCATATGACCGTCCGCAAAAATATCGAGTTCGCCCTGCACCGTCTCCCCCGCAAAGAACGGGCCAAACGGCTGGAAGATATGCTTGAGCTTGTCCAGCTCGGCGAATTCAAGGATCGTTATCCGCATGAGCTGAGCGGCGGACAGCAGCAGAGGGTCGCGCTGGCCCGGGCGCTGGCGCAGAAGCCGGAAGTTCTGCTGATGGATGAGCCCTTCAGCAACCTGGATGCGGGATTAAAGGACGCGATCCGTTCCGAACTACGGACGATTTTGAAGAAAGCGCAGATGACCTGCCTGTTCGTCACCCATGACCGGCAGGATGTAGAGGCGATCAGCGACCGGTCGATTCATCTGGGGCCGGGGGCCGGTTTAACCGCACGGGTGCTGACCTGCAAAGCTTAGTGTTGCGGCAGCATAATATGATAACACCAAAAAGTGTAGTTGAGCCGCATGGCATTCTTGGATTCATAATAGGCGTGAGTTCTCTCCGATGATATAATGGAGATAATCTATTCCCCTTAACAGGATGACGCTTATTATGAACTTGGTTGATAAAAAGAAGAAGGCCGCGGAGCTTGTAGCCTTGATGAAGCAGAATGAGCCCATATGGAAGCCAGGTTCAGATCAGCATCACTTGAAGCGGCGAAAACGTAAGGGTCATCTTCCGGATGACTTTACGTTGGACAACTATAACAGCTTGATTCGAAATCTATGTACGTCAGATGAGCATGAAGCCTATGTGTATCACCTGCAGGGCTTTGATCAGGACTATTATGTGTTCGGTGACGGGGGTTATTGGATCGCTATCATTGGAGAGAATGGAGTAATGGAGACAGCATTTCCGCCGGATTCCTACTCCGACTATTTGGCCCCGGAAGACGGCTATCAATTATTAGGAACAATCAAGGAGGTGCTCCGATATGTCTAGGCAAAATGATATTGACCATTATGGGATGGATGTGAAAGACTTGGATGCCAGCCCCTTTGAAATGGTCGAGATGCTCCGGCTGCGGAGCAAGATCCATTCGTATTTCCGAGAATTGACCGACGAAGAGAAGCTGGAGGTGAATCGATATGATTTGATCCTCCTGTCTAACGCCAAGGGATTCTACGATAAACTGAAGCTCATTCATGACTTTCAGAATAGCAATAAGCCAGAAGACGAGTGGTGGTGGCATTTGCATAACGTGGTTAGGGCCTTCTATAAAAGGAGTTTCTCCATTAGCTTTGCAGACCCCCACGGGGATTTGATGGTCAACATGGTATAAATTAGATAGAAGCCAAATTCCACGTCGGGTGGGGTTGGCTTTTTTTACTTATATGGCTTCCGACCAATCCCTTTTATACGAAATGCCCCTCCGCTACAGCGGAGGGGCAAGCTACTATTATTGATATTGGCT
The DNA here is from genome assembly GCF_003854965.1 of Paenibacillus rhizophilus. Taxonomy (GTDB): domain Bacteria; phylum Bacillota; class Bacilli; order Paenibacillales; family Paenibacillaceae; genus Paenibacillus_AQ; species Paenibacillus_AQ rhizophilus. The sequence goes on along the minus strand of NZ_RQPI01000003.1, from coordinate 42,410 downwards.
CCATTCATTCGATCAATCCGCCGTAATGGATTCGAAAAAACGCTTGCTCCGGCGCATGACTTCCACTTCCCCCAGCTTGTCCTTTTCGTCCAGCGACGGATAATGGGGGTCGATGGTCATTACGGCCTGCGGGTCATGCTTGGCGATGGCCGACATGACCGGTTTGTGATCGTAATCGTCCTGTCCGGGAATGGCAAAATTCCCGAACTCGCCAAACGGATTGTCATCTGTTGCCGAATCCGCCTTACGGTATGCCCCTTTGATATGGGTCTGCCATACGTATTCTTTGACATGCTCGTACGCTTCTTCCGTCGGGTACTCCCCTGCGCGCCAGCCGTTTAATATATCCCAGTTAATTTTGAGCCCAGGATGGTCCGCGTAGCGAATTAACAGGCCTAGCTCCTTTGCGTTACATGACATGGTAGGAGGCTCGTTTTCCACCAGCAGCATTTTCCCCCGCCGCTCCGCATGTTCGGCGTGCCGGCGCATAATGGACGCATTATAGCGGTACTCCGCTTCTTTTTGCTCATCCGTCCACTGGTCAAATCCTTCCGGGCGATGCAGAGAATAGACGCGTACATGCGGCGCATCAAAGATGTCGGCCAAATCAAACAGCCGATCCAGCACCTCCGTCATCTGCCGATGATGTCCTTCATCGTGACTGTCATACTTCGGAGGTCCGGAAAAGGCGCAGGAGTTAACCGCCCATGAACTGACACTGCTGACTTGCAGGCCGTGCTGATCGATCTGTGTTTTCAGCTCTTTTGCCTTCTCCAGCGAAATTGTGTCAATCGTGTCGCCATCCAGCTTCGCCCGCAAATCAATGGAGGAAAAGCCAAGCTCCGCCGCGGCCTTTAGAGCATCCGAAAAGGTTTCAAACCCCAGCATATCGGTAAACACGCTAAATTTCATCAAGTGTTCCTCATCCCTTCAGGTAGTAGTCTTAGTCAATGGTGATCCATTTGCCGGAACGCTGTTTGAAAGCGTCGAAAATCTTGGTAAGATGAAGCGAATCTCTCAGCGTGGAGCGTTCTATTTTTTTGCCTTCCAATACGGCATTGGCAAAGTAACTGACGCTTTGGACCATTCCCTGCAGGAAGAGATTTTTGTTATACACTTGGCCGAGCGAAAACTCGGGTTCCCATAATACAGGCCCGTCTGCCGGATCATCGCCGATATACACCGGCGCCTTGCCATATTCGCCGCTTCCTTTTGACCCCTTATAATAAATCAGGCGCATACCGTTATCTATCACCACATTCTGATTGCTGCCGATCACTTCGAAGCGCTCCAGCGGACTGGTCGGCGCTTGCGTCGAGGCCAGCTGAAGATTTCCGATCCCGCCGGATTTGAACTGCAGCAAGGCCTGTACGTTTCCACTGGGCTGATGCTCAATAAAGCACATTTCTTTGACTTCGCCCATGAGATAGTGAATGCCCGACATCGGATGGCAGATATCCTGGAACCAATGCAAGCCCGTTCGGGTAGCTATATCCTCTTGGTAGGGACTGAGCGTGAGCGGATAGCGGCCGTTAATCGAAACCGGTTGGCCAAACCCCTCCAGACCAATGATTTGCTTGGCCTTTTCAAACGTCGGGTAGAAGTAACGCTTGTTGGCTACCAGTACGAATTGTCCGGATCGCTCCTCTACTTCCAGCATCCGTTCCACTTCATCAGCGGTATAAGCTGCAGGCTTTTCCATCCACACCGGCAGTCCCGCCTCTAACAAATCGGGAACGATACGGGGGTACATCGGACGTCCTTCTTTATCGAAGTTAAGCACGACGAAGACGGCATCCAGTTTCTCCTGCTTGATCATTTCCTTGTAGTCGGTGTATATGTTCTCCGCTCCAAATCGCTTGCGAAAGATTTCAGCACGTTCCGCATTCAAGTCGCAGACTGCCACCAGATCAACCGGGGCATAGTCAAACGTAGGATACACGTTGCGAAACGCATGGGCGCCGCACCCGATAAAGCCGGCCTTGATTTTGCGGTCGTACTCATAGTTGAATTTAATTGGGCTCATTACGGTCAGGCCTCCTGTTCAATGTTGTATATGAAGTTGATAAAGTGAAGCGATTATTCGCCGATGGTCTGACGGTCACCCGCCGAGTAAGCAATGATCATACGGCACGGCTCCCAGCTAGTCACTGTCGCGTTATGGGGCACACCCCGCGGAATACGCAGCAGCATGCCCGGCTTCAGGTGAAATACCTCGTCCCCGAGCGTATGGTCGCATTCACCCGAAAGCACAAAGATCACTTCCTCGCAGTTGGGATGGATATGTCTTGGATTGCATTCTCCCGCGTTGATATACACCATGCCGAAGGTCATTTCCGCCTCGGGGTCGATCTCCTGTCCGTACAGCCACTGGATTCCTCCCCAATTCTGCGGAAAAGGAAACTGTTCTTTGTTCAAATCGGTTATCGTTGCCATGTACATTCTCTCCTTTTATCCATTTCATGTGCTTGTCCTTCGGTTGATTATTTATTCGACCCGGCCGACATGCCTTCCACAAACTGCCGCTGAAAAATCAGGTAAACAATAATACTGGGGATCATGCTGATCAGAGTGCCGCCGAAAATAAGTCCGTAGTTGGCGCCGTTGTTTCCCTGGAAAGAAAGCAGCCCGAGCGGAATCGTATACTTGTCCTCGGAAATCAGAAGGACCAAAGGCAGCAAAAAGTCGTTCCAAATATTCATAAAGGTGAATACCATTAATGCCACAATGCCGGGCTTGGCCATCGGCAGCATGATGTACAGGAAAGCTCTCCACTCTCCCGCTCCATCAACATAGGCGGATTCACGCAGCTCTTTCGGCACGTCCTTGAACGTGTTGCGCATCAGAAAGACCGAGAAGGGAAGCGCCATCCCGACCGAGACAAGGGTGATGCCCGTCAGTGTATTGACGAGGCCCAAGGATTTCAATTGGAAGAAGACCGGAATGATAATCGCTTGAACCGGCAGCGACCATCCAAAAATGAATAAATATAATAGAAGCTTATTTCCCGGGAATGACATCTGCGCGAAGGCATATCCTGCCGGACATGCAGTAAGGACTACAATTAGCATTCCGATGCCGGTGATAAACGCGCTGTTGATAAAATAGGTTTTGAAATTCCCCAGCTCCCACGCTTCTCTCAGGTTATCGAATTTCCAGGAGGATGGAAGAGAAAACGGATGATTGGCAATTTCGAAAGTGGTCTTGAAGCTTCCCAGAACTACCCAAAGGATTGGCATGATGATAAACATAAGCGAAATCGTCAAGAATACCAGCAATAATACCTGTGATTTCCCTCCGGCACTCAGCAGTCTCATACACTATTCCCGCCTTTCCCGCCATTGATTGAACAAGATGGTCAGCGTGATGACAATAACGGCCAACAGTACGCCGCCTGCTGTCGCGTAGCTCACTTTATTCATGCCAAAAGCTGATTTGTAAATGTACGTGGAGACCACTTCACTTTTATAAAACGGTCCGCCTTGGGTCATAATCCAGATGAGGGCAAAACCTTTAAAGGCGTATATGATAACCATACTTATGACTACATTCATGGTGTAACGCAGGCTTGGGATGGTAATGCTGAAAAACTTACAGACCGGTCCTGCCCCGTCGATCTCGGCCGCCTCGTACAAGGAAGGATCAATGTTCTGCAGCCCTGCCAGGTACAAGATCAGGAAAGACCCGTAAAACGCCCAGGTTCCGACGATCACCAAGGCAGGCAGCACCGTCCATTGTTCTCCCAACCAGTTATGCGCCAGAGTTCCGAGGCCCGCTTTCTGTAACGTGACGTTGATCGGACCCATCAGGGGATCGTAAATCTTGGCCCAGAGCACCCCCACCACAGCCAATGAAATGACGGAAGGAAGGTAGAACCCGGCACGAAAGAACAATCTCCCTTTTTTTACTTTGCTGATCAGGACCGCAAGCACGAGTGTAGGAATGACCACAAGGGTGAGGCTGATGACGACCCATACAAGGTTATGGAACAAAGATTGCAAGAATACATCATCTTTCAATAAGTTCATATAGTTGTCCAAGCCGATAAAAGACATGGTCGGGGAAGCTCCGTCCCAATCGAATAAACTAAGCCGGACCGCATCGAACATCGGGTAGAGCATAAATAGTCCGTATAAAAGTAAGGAGGGAGCCAAGAAGGAGAGCACCACCGCAAAACGTTTCGCTTTCCGGCTCCAGTGTCTGACTTGTAAATGGGGCCTTATATTAACAGCACTTTGAACAGGCAGCGGATTCATGGTATTCTTCACTTCCTATCTAGTTAATTGGTAACCGGCCTCCTGATCCTTCTTGACGCCTTCAGCTATTCTCCCCATCGCTTCCTGCGGCTTCACTAACCCTCCGACAAGTCCGACCAGGTTTTGGTAGTAGGCCTCTTTAGCTTCACTTCCGATGAATACGCTCGGGTTGTAGCCTGATCTCGCCTCAATAGACTGAATCGCACTCGTCAGCAGCGCACCCGCCGGCTTGACGTTCAATGCCGCTTGGGAAGTAGGAATCAGATTGTAGGACGGATCACTCAATACGACGTTGGCATAATCTTCAGAGACAATGAAATTCAGCCAGTTTTCGGCTTGCTCGGGGTGAGCGGCTTTTGACGGAACAACCCAGGTGTAACCTAGACCGCCTGTCGGATCTGTCTTCTCCCCGCCGATAAAGGATGGCATCGTGAACGCTCCTACACTGTCTTCCTCCTGCTTGTCTACGATCGTGGAAATGAGGTGGGTAGGCGAGATCATCATTGCCACCTTCTTGTCCAGGAAGGATAGCTGAAGGTCGGCGAGATTAAGAGACATGGATTCCTTCCCGATGTATCCCTGCTTGGCCCAGTCCGCCAGCATTTCCCCCGCTTTGACAAACTCCGGGTCGGTCCATTGTTTCTCTCCATAAAGCAGTGCTTCCACGGCATCTCTGCCTGCAACGGATTCCATAATATTGGAGAACAGGCCGCCAACGGTAAACGAAGTACGGGCCGCCGTATTCAGCGGGGTGACCCCGTTATCCTTCAGCTTTTTCATCGTTGCTACAAACTCGTCGCCCGTTTGGGGAACCGGAATGGCATATTTTTCAAAAATATCTTTATTGTAATAGACCTCAATCGCATCGACGGTATGGGGCAATTCATAGATTGTATCGTTGACTGCCGCCATTTGATAAGCAAACGGCTGAAGCTTGTCTTTCCAGCTGTTCTTCGCATACCAGTCATCGAGCGGCTTAATCAGGCCCACATCCGACAAAATACTGACACGGCCCGGTCCTGCATTCATGAGGATAGCGTCAGGAGGAGTAACACCTGATTGCAGAGTTGTTGTCAATTTTCCTGACTCTGTGTTAACATCACCATTAGACAAAGTCACTTCAACACCAGGGTTTAATTCTTTGAATTTGTTCACTACACTTTCCCATTGATGCTTTTCCGTATCGTTGTAAAAGTTAGGGATCAGCAGGCTTAATTGCTTATTATCTGCTGCTGCAGCTGCGGCCGGCTCTTTGTTCTCCGCCGGGGCATTGGAGCTTGAGCCCGTGGGAGAAGAACACCCGGCTACCAAGAGTAAAGAAACGGAGGCAGTCGCTACAAATTTTTTAAGGTTGCTAATTAGCATGGAATTCACTCCCTGATGTTAGTTTTGTTGACGGCCGTCGTCTTATCTAAATTTTAAAATATTTTAGATTTTAAACAATAGTTCAAATCGTGGGAAAAGGGGGCGAAAAAGTGGAACCCTTGAAAGGAAGACCGGCAGCAGTAACCTTCATCCACTCGATTTTTTTTAAACTTTTAATCTGCTTTCTGCTGTTGTCGATCGTTCCTTTGACGTTGGCGGGGCTTCTGACCTACAGCAATGTCTCCGATTTACTGACCCGGAAATTAGATAAGGATGCCTCCTCCGTGTTAGATCAGCATTCCAAGGTACTCACCTTTTATCTCAACGACTTGATACGAATGGGCGAGATTTCAAATACAAGCCCGGCGGTCTCTGACTTTCTAAAAAACAAGGATTACGATAACTATCTGCGTTCCTTTCTCCCGCTCGATCAAGTGTTCACCGGCATTCATGTCATCCGGCCTGAAAACGCGGGGATCACTCTGGTAAACGAGCAAGGCTATGTCTATACCTACGGTTATTCTTTGAATCGCGAGCACAGCGGCTTCTACCACTTTAACTGGATTCCGCAGCTGCCTCCGTTATCCATAGAGCACAGGCTGACCCCCCTGCACGATCGGCCGTACAGTAACCAAGAAGCGCAAGAGCAGGTGTTTTCTTACGTGCAGCAGGTGTTCAGCAGGGATTTGAAAGCCAAAGGCCTGCTGATTATCGATTTTAAGCGCGATGTGCTGGCAAGCTTGTTCCAAAGCTCCTCCCTTTCGCATAACGTCCCTGGAGAAACGGAAATCGGCCTGCTGATCACCAACTCAAGCGGTCAATTGTTATATCCCCAAGATACCGGGCTGTTCCGTCCGGAAGAGCTCAAGAACTTAAATATGGCGGAACGGATCACCGACCTTAACGGCGACGTGTATCGGCTGGTTACCCGGACAAACGATGAAACGGGTCTGATATTAACGGGCTATTTTCAGGAAGACAAGCTGTATGAGCCCATCCACCGTATCCGCAATTCGGTCTATTGGATCATTTTGCCGAGCATCGCCTTTTGTCTGCTGGTCTCCTTTTACTTATCCCATCGCATATCCGGCCCGATCCGCTATTTGCAGTACCTGATGGGAAAGGTGGGCCGGGGAGAGTTTTATTCTCTGTTTAAGCTGAAGCGAAAGGACGAGATCGGCCAGCTGGGACTTGGATTTAACCATATGGTGGAGAAGATCAAGGAGTTGATTCAGCTCGTTTATGAAGAACAAAGCAAAAAGCGTGACGCCGAGGTAACCGCGCTGCAGTCCCAGATCAACCCGCATTTCCTATACAACACACTGGAGTCTATCAACAGTTTGGCGCGTAAGCGGAAAGAGCCGCAGATCAGTAAGATGATCGTTCTCTTAGGCAAGCTGCTGAGGGCGTCGATCAGTACGTTCGATACGATGATTCCGATCTGGAGAGAGCTGGAATACGCGGCCTGCTACCTGGAACTGCACCAAATCCGCCTGAAAAAGCCTATTCAATATTCAATCGATATCGACGAAGAGATCCGAAGCTTATTTACGGTGAAATGGATTATTCAACCGATCGTGGAGAACGCCGTTCTGCACGGGTTGGACCCCATTGCAAGTGAAGAGGTCAGCGGACGCATTGAGATCAAAGGCTGGCTGGAGCAGGATGCCGTCTATCTGCAGGTGAGAGATTATGGCGTAGGCCTGGATAAGGCAGCGCTGAAAGAGCTGCGCCACAACCTGGAGTATCACTCAGAGAATCTCACCAAGTATGGACAAAAAGTGGGGATCCTTAACGTTCAGTCGCGAATCCGTCTCCACTTTGGAGAGACGTACGGGCTGTCCGTGGACAGCGCTCCCCAGCAGGGCATGAATGTTACCATTAAACTGCCTAGGAGGTTCGGCAATGAGAACAATTAAACTGTTGATCGTGGACGATGAATGGATGATCTCTGACAGCTTGCGCTCGATGGAGGAGTGGAAAGAGCGGAACATAGAGGTGGTCGGCACGGCTTCCAGCGGAAGAGAAGCCTTGCAGTGGGTGGAGCAGGGAGACCTGGATATGATCCTGACAGATATCCATATGCCGGACATGAGCGGTCTGGAGCTGCTGCAGCGTCTTTATGAAACCAAGCCGGGGATCAGCGTCATTCTCATCAGCGGGTACGAGGAGTTCACCTATGCCTGCACCGCCCTGCGGTATCAGGCAAAAGGATATGTAACCAAGCCGATTGATACCGATGAGCTATTCTCCATTGTAGACAGCCTTCTGGACACGGAAACAAAAAAGGGAGAAGAATCAGGCGATGCCGAGTCTCCCAAAACGTATCACGAAGCCATTGTGGAACGAGCCATTACCTATATGAAAACAAATCTGGACAAGCCTCTTTCGTTAAAAAGAACGGCGGAGGAGGTCCATCTTACCCCCCATTATTTCGGACAAGTATTTAAAGCGGTGACCGGAGAGACGTTCGTCAATTATCTCACAGGACTCCGTATGGAAAAGGCGTGCCTGCTGCTGAAAAACCCCGAGCTGAAGCAATATGAAATATGCGAAAGCATAGGGTATCCGGACACTAAATATTTTGCAAAGGTGTTTACCAAATGCTTTGGCATGCCTCCGCGCGAATACCGGAGAGAATATATAAACAAGAGCCGTCAGGCCAAAGATTTAACCCAATTTTAAACATTACCTGCCCGCAGAATTAACCTTGATTCGATATGATGATGGCAAACCAGATGAATTGAGGAGATTATGCAATGCGTATGTTGGAAATGACCCTGGCGGCGCTTGATTTGTTGGTGTTGTTCTATTTTGTTTTTGCCAAGCCAACCTCCCCCCGCAAAACAACGAATATGCTGATTGGCGCCGGATTGCTCACGATTCCGGTGCTGCAGCTGCTTCTGGAAGGCTACCGGTGGCAGCTGGTTCCCCTTTATTTCGTCACTCTCATCCTGCTGGGAAGCATTCTGCTTAGACTATTCAGACCGGTTCCAGCGGTGAAAAAACGGCGTGTTCTCCGGTATATAAACGGCCTTGCGCTAAGCGTGCTGGTTATACTCTCCACCGTTCTGGCTGCAGCTCTGCCGGTCATTGATTTGCCCAAGCCGGACGGAGCCGATGCGGTTGGGACGGCTACCTTTGATTGGATCGACGGGAACCGCGAGGAGACGCTCACAACCGATCCGGGAGATAAACGCGAGCTCGTAGTACAAGTATGGTATCCGGCGGAAAAGACGGACGGCCCGCCGCAGTTTCTTTTTCCCCAGGACCCGCAAATTTTTCACAATTACATCTCAGCTTTTGCCGAAGGGCTTCATCTGCCTGCGTTTGCCCTGGATTACTGGAAGTATGCGCGCAGCCATTCCTTTCATGATGCGCCCGTCCTCCCGTCCCTCAAACCTTACCCCTTGGTTATCATCAGCCACGGCCTGGGCACCAGCCGAATGCTTCATGCCTCGCAAGCCGAAAATCTGGCAAGCCACGGGTATATCGTAGCCGCTATCGACCATACGTACAGTACGGCGGCAACGGCATTTTCGGACGGCCGAATAACAGGATTTAAAACGGAACTCTCTGCCGAGGATATCTATGATAAAGCCCCCGCTATCGGAGAGATATGGACTCAGGATGTGGAATTTGTGCTGAATCAATTAGATTCGCTGAATGCGGGACGGGTGGAAAGTGATTTTAAGGGCAAAATCGATTTGGACAACGTTGGCATTATGGGCCATTCGTTCGGCGGGGCAACCGCCTATAACGCAGCCTATACGATCGACAAAATCAAAGCCGGGATTAACATGGATGGGTCGCTGCTTGAATTGGACCGGGACCAATTGAACAAGCCGTTTATGTTCTTACAGTCCGATGCTTCCGCGAACATAATTGAAGCCCTAGACGATCCTGCGGTTCCTGAGGAAATCCGGGAAAGGTTCGCCAAAGAGACGCAGATTGCCCGCCATGTTGTCGAACGCGGAGGCAAAAGCATTCATATCAAGGGAACGGCCCATTTTAATTTTACAGATCTGCAATTCTATTCGCCGTTAATCAAATATATGGGTATGACCGGCAGCATTGACGGGGACAGAGGGGCTTATCTTGTGAACCGGTACGTTCTGGATTTCTTCGATAAATATTTAAAGGGGGGCGCGGGCGAACTCATCAACGGACCTCATGCGGATGATCCGGAGATTGATTTTCAGACGCTGTAAGGTTTGCCATGTTTTTGAGCGCGATGCGCCGGCAAGAGCACAAGCAGCCCGCTTTCCTGTTAGGAAAAGCGGGCTGCTTTCGCTCATGTAATCAAGTGCCAATCATTGGCATTCGGGTACGATGACTTACCACGCCGACCGCAGCTTCCAGATATCCAGCGACGCGATATTCGCGCTGCCGCCGCTTGCGAAGACTTCCAGCGCAATGCTGGCGGGCTCCGGATAGATATTATTGGTCATGGAGGTCCGGTAATTATCGGTATAAACCTCTACTACACAGGTATCGACAAAAATATGAATTCTTAGCGGCTCTTCCCCCGTTCTCTCCAGAACAGCCGACCGGACGCCCTCGCTCCAGCCGTCGGAGCCGGTGCGGTCAAAGCGCAGCTCGCCGGTCTTCGTATTATAGACGAGCAGCGTCTGCTGCGCACCGTCCTCGGAACCCCTCAGCACGAACCCGATTTCTTCGGCCGTGCAGCCGAACATTTCGAACTCCACCTTAATCTCCAGGCAGTCGCTGCCCACATATTTCGGGATCACCGAAACTTCCGGTGTGACTGCGGTCTGCTCTATATGGTAATGCTCTCTGCGGAGAACCTCCAATTCCTTCACTGGCGTGAATTTCAGCCGGCCATCGCCGTCCAGCTCCACGGTACGCGGGGCCGACATGGCGCCGCACCAGTGATTGACAGCCGTCGGCCCGAAGTCCTTGAACCACGGCATCCAGTCCCAAGCGTTCAGCCAGGCGATGATGATCCGTCTGCCCTGGCCGTCCAAGAAAGACTGCGGAGCGTAGTATTCAAAGCCGAGATCCACATCGCCCATCGTGTCCCAGGTGAACCGGCCGGTTTCATAATCCATGTCCCCGACCAGATAGATGGTTTTGCGTTCTCCCATGCCCATCGGCGAGAACAGCAGCACATAGCGTCCATCCAGAGGGAAGAAATCCGGGCACTCCCACATCGTCCCCATCGTTCCGTCGCTTTCGGCCAGAACGCCTGCGTAGTTCCATCCGCGAAGATCCGGAGATTTGTAGAGCAAAGCCTTCCCTATTCCGTCTTTACCGGAGCCAACGACCATGTACCACGTTCCGTCATGCTTCCAAACTTTCGGATCGCGGAAATCGGCGGAGCCGTCCTCCGGCGGACCGGGAATGACCGGGTTGCCTTCATACTTCTCGAAGGTGATCCCGTCCTGGCTGGTGGCCAGGCACTGGGACTGGATCAGAACGCCGTCTTTAATGACTGTCCCCGTATAGAGAACGGACAAAACGCCGTTGTCGTCAACCGCGCTGCCCGAAAAGACGCCCCCCCGATCATGCAGATCATAAGGCTCGCTTGGGGCGAGCGCGATCGGCAGATGCTCCCAGTGGACGAGATCCTTGCTTTTGGCGTGGCCCCAGTGCATGGCGCCCCATTTGGCCGCATACGGATAATGCTGGTAGAACAAATGATATTCGCCCTTGTAAAAAATCAGGCCGTTCGGATCGTTAATCCAAAATGCTGGCGCCATAAAATGATATTTCAGCCGTCCCGGGTCCTTACCGACGGTGTCCTTGATCCTGGAAATGGACTGTTCCGCCTTTAACAACGCTTCCCGGTGCAGCAACGCTCCTTGAGTTGGTAGCTCCACTAGTATCCCTCCACCCTCTCTTATTTGGACAAGAACGAATCACGCACGCTTTTGCTTTGCATGATATTGCCTTCCGAATGCCAGGACACCCGGTCCGTTTTAATTTGAACCTGCTCTTCTCGCCCTTTGGCATAGCCGTCCATCCGTTCTGCAGCCAGTCTGAAGGATTCTTCCATCTCTTCGTTCAGAGCGGCCGGCTTAAGCGGCCCCGGGCTAGGGAATTGCGGCATCCGCTGAATCCGCTCTTCCACAGGCAGAATGCCGAACGGCTTGGACGGCAGGGTCTGGTACCAGTATGCGGTCGACGACCAGTCGTCGGACAGGTGGTTGGCATGACCGTGCTCGATTGTTACTTTGAGGCTCTCCGAGAAATGCACCGGGTCGGTGATATGAAACCGGTAGGAGACCTGATAGCCCGGAACGTCGCTCTCATGCACAATGGAGCCGTGGAACGGGAACGCATTCTTTTGCATCCCCCAGGCATGGTTGAAATAATCCTCAGCGCCCGTGCCGACAATGCTCGGCAGCTTCTCTCCGTCGATGAAAATCATATCGTCCCCCTCGCCCCACCAGCTGCCCTGGAAATGGGTGACCGAGAGGTTGCAGCCGATATAGTGGCCTTTGCCTTCCGCCTCCAGAATGACGTAATTTCCTTCGCCGTCCAGATTGGCCACCTGGTTAACTTCCGGTGTATTCACCTGAAGATTCGGCCCCCAGCCGTCGCAAGGATTCTCGCGGCGCCACTGCGCATGAAAATAAGCGGTATCATCGCCAAGCGGCTGCTTGTACAGCTCGTAATCGATATGGAAGTACAAGCCGAACGGCACATCATTTTCATTAATGATCTCGATTTTGGCCCGTTTGTTGAAAGGCATCGGCAGATAGCAGTTGACCGAAGCCACGCCGCCGAATTTGAACTGCTCCTCCGGTTTCACCGAAACGGTGAACGGAAGGGAAGCGAAGTTGCCGGGCATGGAATGGCCGATGCAGAAGAAATCGCCATACGGTACAAGCACGCTTGGATGGGACTCATCGTCCCAGGTCATTCGGATCAGCACCTTGCGGTACCAGGCCGGATCGGCCGATTCCCAGGTCACGCCGAGCGCGTTATGGATTTCGTTAACAGGCGCGATATTGCCGCCCCACTCGGGATTCATTACGCTTGGCCCGTGTACCCGGCGGCAGAACGAGGTCATCCAGATATGATTGATGCTGCCCGGTCCTTCCATATCGCCAAGCACGACGGAGCCGCCGGCCGGAATCATCCAATAATCTTGATTTCGTCCGTCCTGATCCCAGCTGGATACGCGAGCCGAGCGGACCTCCTTCACCTGGGTCAATTGACCGAGCAAATTCAACGATTGAGTATGCATGCGTAATCTCTCCTTTAGCGTGAAATAATTTTTTCTATATAAAAGAGTTGTTGCCGATAGGTTGCCAGCAGGTACTTGTTTACCCCTTTACGGCCCCGGCCGTCATGCCTTCGATAATGAATCTTTGAAAGACGGCGAAGAATACCAGCTGCGGGATAATGAGCAGCGTGCTCGCCGCAATGATGCCGCCGTAATCAATGTTAAAGCGGCCTTTGAACTGGGAAATGCCAAGCGAGATCGTGGTCATCGTTTCATCGCTGATTAAGGTGACCGCAAACGGGAACTCGTTCCAGATATACAGCATATTGAAAATGAACACCGTGGCGACCACCGGGATAATAATCGGGAATACGACAGACCTGCCCAGTGTAAGGAGACCGCAGCCGTCGATAACTGCCGCTTCCTCCACCTCTCTCGGAAATCCGCGGAGAAAGCCTGTGAAGAGCAGCGTATTGAAGGAAATTGAAGTCGCGATATAGGGAATGATCAGCGAAGCATACGTGTTGAGCAGCCCGAAGGACAAGGTCAGCCGGTACACCGGGAACAGCAGGATGAACGCCGGTATGGCTAACCCCGCCAGCAGGAACGCGGTCAAGGAATTTCTCAAGCGTTCGGAGCGGAACACCATCCGAGTCAAAGCATAGGAGCTCATAAACGTAATCAACACTTCAATCACGATGGTGATGACGGCGATGATGAACGTATTTTTATACAGCAGCCCCATATTCAGCGTCGTAAACGCCCGCTCGTAATTGTCAAAGCTCAGCGTTTTGGGCAGACTGAACGGATTGTTCAGAATGTCGCTGTTTGTTTTGAATGACAACAGAAGCATCCACAGAAAAGGAAGCAAAACGATAAGGGTGACGAGATAGGCGAGCAGGTTCATGCCGGCACTTCCATTCATACGGCCCTTCTTCATCACTTTCGCCTCTTTTACAGCGGAGCCTGTTGCGGTACCTGATACATAACTCATTGAACTCCACCCCTATTCCTCAATGCTCTTTCTGCTCAGGGTCATATAGATCAGGGAAAAGACCAGGGTCAGCAGAAAGGTAACCGTGGCAATGGCCATGCCGTAACCGTATTCGCCCGAGGTAAAGGTGATATTGTACATGTAGGTAACCATGACCTCAGATAAATGATTCGGGCCTCCATTTGTCAGCAGCAGCACGGTTTCAAAGATTTTGAACACACCCGTAATAATAAGGACGACATTAATCTTGACCGTCTCGTTCATCATCGGAATGGTAATCCGGAACATCTGCTGAATCTTGTTCGCCCCGTCCATGGAACTGGATTCGTAGACGTCCCTTGGTATCATCTTGAGTCCGGCCAGAAAGATCGTTGCCAGAAAGCCGATCATCTGCCAGGTAAACACAATGCCGATCGAATACGGGGTCAAGGTCTTCCCGCCAATCCAGGACAGGGCGAACTGCCCGAGACCCAGCTTGGTCAAAATAACGTTGATCAGCCCCATCTGCGGGTCGAGAATGAACACCCAGATCAGGCCCACCAGGATCGGAGCGACAATGCTTGGCGCAAAATTCAGCGCTTTGACGGCGTTGCCCCCTCTCACCTTGACATTGAGCAGCAGGGCGAGCAGGAAAGCTCCCGGCAGAAGCAGCAGCAAGGAGACTGCTAGAACAATCATTGTGTTCTTTAGCGAAATCCAGAACAGGGAATCGTGCCAGAGCCTGCTGAAATTATCCAGGCCGATAAATTTCGCCGCGCCTATGCCCGTATATTCGGTCAGGCTGTAGTAGAAGGAAATGAGCACGGGCATGATGATGTAACCCAGATAGACAATCATTGTAGGGATCAGCATGAAAAAAATCGTTCTTCGTTTACTAAGCCAGATCATTTCTTTTCCCCCCATCCGACAGATGTTGCTCCGCTTCCCGTATCCGGTTTGCCGTTATACTCTGAAATGGCTTCGGACCGGACCGAACTGGCAGAGACAATCAGCAGAAGGATCAGCGCGCCCAGAGCAAAGCTTCCAATCATGACATCAACCGCCTTTCCCGGGTTGGGTATCGGCTGCCGCCGGACGCCGGAGCGCCGGCAGCAGCCTGTGCTTATCCAATTACTTCGCGACTTTCTCGTCAATCAGATCCAGCGCTTGTTCCGGCTTGTAAATGCCGTTGATGACGCCGTAAATGCTGTCGTTAAGCTGATTGGCCACCGCCTCACTTACCACGAGATCGGGCTGCGCCTTCGCCCGTTCCCAGCCCGGCTCATTCAGCTTGCTGATCACTTCCGCATATACCGGATATTTCGCCTTGTCCACGGTTCCCGTATACTTCACGACCGGCGGCGCCTCGTTCTCGGCCATTACCGCCGCGCCTTCCTGGCTGTAGAAGTAGGCGAAAAACTTCTGAACCGCGTCATACTTGGCCGGGTCATCTTTCACTTTGGCGCTTGCGACCAGCGGAGCCGCGGCGACAGCCATGGCAATCTTCTGGTTGCCTACTCCGTCGGAGAAGGTCGGGCCCCAGGAGAAGCCGGCTGTTTTGCCGATCGGGCTGCCTTCAATCTTCTTCGTCTCCCATACGCCGGCATCCAGCATGGCAGCCTTGCCGCCGGTGAACATTTCGACCGCCTGGAAGTAGGACAGCGTCGAGACATTTTCCGGGAAAGCCCCGTTCACCCGAAGCTCGTCAATCTTGTTGAACAGCTTCAAAAAGTCGGGATTGTTGAATTTCTCTTTGCCGCTCTCGATGTCGGCGATTTTGTCAAAGAATCCGTACCGGGTCAGCATGCCGAGAAAAGCCCATGTACTGAACGTATCCTTCGAGCCCTTTGCAATGGTAACGATGTTATTGGCTTTGAACACTTTCGCCGCCGCCAGCAGCTCCTCATACGTTTCCGGCACTTTGACTTTGTATTGATCAAACAATGCCTGGTTGTACCATAATCCCGTCACGAGCGCCTGATACGGCAGCCCGAACTGCTTGCCCCCATCCTGGTAGTCGCTTACCATTTGGGAATCAATGCTTGAAGCAATATCGGGATTGCTCTTCAGGAAATCGGTCAAATCCAGCAGCAATCCCGCCTGGTTCATTTCCTTGGCCGGAGCCGGCAGCATCCAGAAAATATCGGGAAGGTTCCCCGACTGGGACATCATTTTCATTTTCTTGACATGCTCCTGAGTTTCCGCTCCCGTAAGATCGATCTTGATATCGGGGTATTTCTCCTGGAACTTTTGAATGATCCCGTACATATAAGGCTCTTGATCCTTGACGTTGGCTACGTGCATGGCAATAGATAAAGTGACCGGACCCGCCTTTGATGAAGCGTTTTCATTTTTGGGAGTGCTATTGCTTCCGCAGGCTGCCAAACCGAGAATCAACAAACATGCCATCAGAACAATCAGAAATCTTTTCTTCATAGCTCGCATGTCCCCCTCTGTATCGAATTCTTCAAGATGGCAAATATTGCTTCTGCCTTTGAAGTACACCTTTATCGTAACCCTATTTTTAGGCTGCGTATTTAGCATAGCTTATTTTTTATTTAACATTTATTGCTTTTGTGATACGCTTTCATTTAGAGAGGGGAGGGCTTGATTATCATGATCCTGCACCAGATTTCGCCTTACATCCGTGTAGCCATGGATAATATTGTGGAAGATTCCTGGGTTATAAAAGAGAGGCAATTGTTCGATTATGAGCTGCTGTACATTATGGAGGGCAAGGTGATCGTGACGATCGAGGATGCGGTTTATGAAGGCGTTCGCGGCGATATTTTTCTGTTCCGGCCGAAGCAGCGGCATAAAATTAAAAAGGTCGGCAAACAGCGCCTCCGCCAGCCCCATATCCATTTCGACTTCTTCTATACGGAAGACAGCGAGAAGGTAAAGGTGTCGTTTCGGCCGATCGAAGAGATTGAACCCGAGGAATTGGCCTATTTCCGGCCGGATATTATCGATGAGATGCCCGTCCCCTTATCCAGCCATCTCCGGCTGAAGAATCCGGTGCTCATTGAAAAAATGCTGCTGGACATCATCTACGAATACGAAACGAAAATGCCGTACTACGAGTTCAAGGTCAAAGGCTTATTCATTCAGCTGTGGATTCAGCTGCTCCGCGAAAGTTACTGGAGCCTCAACTCCCATGTCGAGACTAATATGCATTCCCTGATGCACATTAAACAATATCTGATGCATAATACGAACCGCAAAGTCAGTCTGGATGAAATCGCAAAAATGTCCGGAATCAGCAAGCACTATCTGGTCCGCCTGTTTCAGCAGGCTTTCGGCATGAGTCCCATTCAGTACCACCAGCTCATGCGCGCCCACGCCGCGAGGCATATGATCCAGTTCACCGCCGACCCGCTGACCATCATCGCCGAGAACATGGGGTTTTCCAGCATTCACGCGTTCAGCCGCTTTTTCAAAACCGTCGAAGGCAAGAGTCCTTCTTATTACCGCCGGAAAAGCTAACACTCCTTGCTGTTCTCTGTTATGTTAAGGAATGATGTTTGATTTTGAAATGACGGCTCATCAAATTATTTATTCAAAAAAGAATCCCAATCCTACTGCATACCTTCAAACATTTCGGCACGGTCGAGATAAGCGACCTAAAGGTACACCATGCTCCACTTACGCCTCTTTCTGCAAAACTCCATCTTTCAAACGAATGATACGGTTGCCGTACACGGTTGCTTCTTGAGAGTGCGTCACTTGAATAATGGTTTTGCCACGTTCTTTGTTGATTTTTCTGAACAGTTCCATAATCTCCATGCCGGTTGTGCTGTCAAGATTGCCTATCGGTTCGTCGGCCAGAATGAGTTCAGGCCCATTGATTAATGCCCGAGCAATTGCCACTCTTTGCTGCTGTCCACCGGACAGTTCCCTTGGTGTATGTTTTCGTCTTTCCGACAGGCCGACAATTTCGATAATGCCATCCAACTTGTCCCGATAGCTGCTTTTAGGCTTTCCATCCAGCAGCATGGGTAGCATAATATTTTCTTCCACACTCAGATTTGGGATTAAATTATAAAATTGAAACACAAATCCGATGTCCCGCCTTCTCATAATGCTTTCATCCTTGTCTTTCATAACGGAAATTTCCTTGCCAAGTATCTCGATTCTACCTGCGCTCGGTTTGTCTAAGCCGCCTATTAAATACAATAATGTACTTTTTCCAGACCCGGAGGAGCCCATAATACTAATGAATTCACCCTTATTGATTTGAAGATTCACGTTTTTCAAAATTTCAGTCGAGATACCTCCCATTTCATAACTTTTAGATACATTTTTAGTTTCAACGATAATACTCATTGCGCTCTCCCCTTCTTTATCACCTATTCGTATTTAATTACATTAATAATGTTTAACTTAGATGATTTATTCATTGGGCTGATGGAAGCCACGATTGCGATGCACACCGATGCCAGGAAATATAGCCACACTTGGCTAATCGGATAGAAAATATATACCGGTGGAATGAATACCGCTTTATAAATGTACGGGAGAAGCCATATTAGCAGATAGCCTCCTAAGCATCCAAACACGCCACCCATTAAACCAAGTGTTAACGATTCAATAAATATCATTTTAACGGTCTGAACCTTGCTCATGCCGATTGAACGAAGCATCGCTAGATTTCGTCTTCTCTGGATAAGATTGATAACCAGATTATTGAACACACCAACAATGCCGATCAGCATAGAGAGAAACGCAAAGCCTTTTAATATATTAAATATCTGCTTGTTGCTCTTGACGTTTCCCTGCTGCCAGTCTTTCACCGTTACAATTTGAGGTCGATCAGAGAAAAACTTCCGTTCCAAATGTTTAGAAACCGTACTTGGATTTTGATTTGTTTTAATATAAATGTTCGAATACGTTGTCGCACCCAAATCCTGTTTCATATACTTCTCGGAAATCAATGCATAATTGCCCGTATACATCAGCGTGTTGAAGCTGCCTTGAACTTTATATTCTTTATTTCCCTTAGGAAATGCCAGCGTAATTGTATCCCCGTCTTTTACGCCGAGCCTTTCTTTTACCTGCACGGCAAGCAAAATATTGCGCTCGTTATCCAGCTTTTTTAACTGTCCCTTGAGATCGCCATCCATATCTATTTTCCAAAAATCAAGGTGCCGGGCGGAATCCACACTGTCTATGGCAAGAATATCTCCGTTCTTATCAACTACTTTTACATTTTTCGCTTCATAATTCGCATATACGTCTTGTACCCCATCCACTTTCCGAATATCGTTCACAAGTTGTTGATCCGCTCCGGCGGCGGCCATCTTAATATCAAAGGTGGAACTTTCTGAATACAAATTTGTAGTTGCTGTCAAGACGCTATTGCTCGCCGTATTAACAAACATAATCGAAGTGATGCCAATTGCGATTAACGATATCGTATTCATCATATTGCTATTGCCTCTAATGTTCTTCAACGCGAGCGGCCCTACATTGCCGAAGATGAGAGCATAAAGCTTCTCAAGAATTGCAGCAGCAAGTTCAGTCAAGAAAGGAACTACCAGCGTTACTGCCACTCCTGCTAATATAACGCTGACACCTACAACCGCTACGGCTAATTGGCCGGTGACCATTGGCGCGAATATCACAATCATTGCAATAAAGACAAGGCCCATAATGAATTTCTTTGTTTTCCCTAAATCCTTTAACTCGGTAAGGCTTAATATAACTTCTTTAAGAGGAATTTTTGATGTTTTAAGAATAGGCATGAGCGAGCTTCCCAAGCACAACACAATAGCAAATAGGGAGGCTGCAACTATATGTACTGGCGAGAACTGAATCATCATTTGGGACTGCTTAATATAGCTTGGAGTAGTCATGGACGTAATATAGTAAAGAATGACAACACCGAAAGCACTGCCTAATACTGCACCAATCACGCCATAAAACAGACTTTCCGCAATGAGTAATAAATGAATGACTTTCTTTGTCGCTCCTATGCTTCTAAAAGTTCCTACCATTGGCAGCCGCTCAATCGTCAGAACTTTAAAGCATGTATATATAATGAATATGCTCATAAACGTGACTACGACAACCATCACCATCAACGCGGTACTTAGAACGCTAGTTTGACTTTTAATATCCTCTGGAGATACAGGATCTTTCACCATTTGATTCTTATACACACCTGACAGCTCCGTAATGGCTGCCGACTTATCATTGACGTCCGCAAGTTTAATATTCACATAATTAACCAGACCATTTGCCTGATATATTTGACTGAGCGTTTGTTTCGGCACGATCGCCGAGTAGAACTGGGACTCATCCATAAAATAACCCACCGGATAAGAAATTCCGTAAATATGGAAGGATTGCTTTTTGCCGTTAACCTCCAAATAAAGAGCATCGCCTATGCTGAGCTTAAATTTATCAACCATCCCCTGGCTGACAATGATCTGATTCCCCTCGAAGGGCTGGTCATTTTGTTTGTCTACGTACGTAATGGGGTTCAGTTTTTCAAGCTCATTCTCCTCCAACCCATGCAGGTTAAACCAGTTTATGTTATTATCCTTTGTTATAAATATGGCCGGGCTCTGGATTTCCCCGATGATATAGGTTGTGCTGTTGCTCAATTTCTCAGCCTTATCTGCCGAGAAGAACGAGGTAGTATTATCCCCATTCTTAATTACAATATCTGCATTGCCTTGCGCATTTTCCAGCTTCTGTGTATATACATGGGTCAACGCATTCGAAATCGTAATAGAGGAAAAGAAGAGCGCAGTGGAAATCAAGATAGAAAATATAATTAGACCTGTTCGAAATTTTCTTTCAGCAATATTTTTGATAATACTTCTAGCAATAATATTCATAATTCGCTCCCCACAGCCATTTTTCTTTCGAATAAACCATGATTATATTTCTTTTTTTGAAATAAAATACCATCCCATTGCAAAAAAGAAGCCCGCAACAACTAAAGTTAACAGTGTTCCCACAACGATGTTCGGATTCATAATGACAGCCGTCAGACCCTCTACAAAAACGGTTCTCAGCGCTTTAATGGACAAAACGGAGGACAACACTCCCGCTATAATCAAGCTGAGAACAATTCCGAGCTTGCTCTTAAGAGAAGTGACAATGAAGCTGAAAAACGAAATAGCGAGTAAATAGGTCGCGAACTGGTATACGAACATGCCCCATTTCCCATGTTGATTCCAATTAAGAATTTCAATAATATTAAAGTAGTTTTTGTAGTTAATAAATATATTAATTTCAAATAAGTACCATATTATATTAAAAAAAGAGAAGACGGCTGTGAATAGGAGATAAGTAACTATGCTACCTATATAATATTCCTTGCGAGATGCTCCCAGATTCAGAATTCGTTTGAATAAGATAAGGGGTAATATGATAGCCATAACAATGAGGAAGGATGTCGCAATATTGCCTGCCGACACTTCAGGATTTTGATTAAGCCCGCTCATGCCCAAAATAGAGTTGATCAGAAAGTGGAGTCCCTCCAATCCAATAATAATGAATAAGTACGGCTTCAACAAGGAATATGCGCCGTTTACAACGCCCCGAACTCTAGTCATGTTTCCTCACCCCTTCTACCAGATCGGTAAATAGCTTCTGAAGTGACATTCCTGCAATAGAAATGTCTAGTTTCTGGGAATCCCTCTTCTCTGTGTCACTGATTTCATCAAATACACTAGCGACTTCTATGTTTCCGTAATTTTCTATGTTCAATATGTTCTTATTGCTTAAGAAATCTTTAAGCGCAGCAGGCTTGCCTGATACAATATGGGCTTTGCTCCGAATAACTTCCATAGACTCGTTCAGCAGTATGCTTCCTGTATGAAGGATATAAATTTCTTCAACAATTTTAGAAATTTCATCCAATAAGTGGGTTGATAATATTATTGTACGCGGATGATCTGCATAATCCCTTAACAGCACATTATAAAATTGTTCTCTCATAATGACATCCAAGCCGAGCACAGGTTCATCGAACAAAGTAATCGGGGCCCTGCTTGCTAGTCCGATTATATTTCCGACTAGCGACTGCGCGCCTCTAGATAATTGGCTTATTTTTTTATTGGGATTCACATCGAACAGCTGCAGCAATTCTTTGGTAAACGCCCAGTCCCAATTCTCATAAAAGGGAGACGCCACTCTCAATATTTCTGATACCTTTAAACGGGGAAAATGAATGTTTTTCTCCCTTACATAACACATGCCCTTCGGTGTATCGCCCTTTTTTAAGACCTCTTCTTGAACCTTGATCGTACCGTCACTCGGAAACAGTCCGCCGCTGAGCATATCCATCAGCGTTGTTTTGCCTGCTCCATTTGGCCCGAGCAAACCATAGATTATATTGTCTTTGAACAATAAATCAACATTTCGAATAGCGTGTAAATTCCCATAAGTTTTAACCAGCTTCTTGGATTCCAATACAATCGCCATTGAGGTTACTCCTTTAGCCCATTATTAATCATGTCAATAATATCTTCAGTTGTTAGATGAATTTTGTCAGCCTCTATCAAGAGCTTCATAACATAATCATGATAAAATGTTTTTCTTCTCTTGCTTAAAATTTTCGCCTTGGCTCCCGGCGCAACAAACATTCCTAGCCCTCTTTTTTTGTAGAGAATCTCATTATCAACAAGCAAGTTTATTCCTTTAACAGCAGTCGCCGGATTTATATGGTACACATTGGAAAACTGCGTTGTTGACATAATCTGCCCATCCTCTTCATACGTTCCGTTAAGGATTCCATCCTCAATCATTTCAGCGATCTGCTGAAAAATCGGCTGCCCTTCATCAAAGCTAGCCTTCAATTAGATCACCCTTCACTCAGCTGGTTAGTTACTTATGTAACTAACCATATAACACAAATTTTTCCTTGTCAATTTTTTTCAGGGATTTTTTTGAAAAAACATGGATTGCCCCCGGGCCAGACTATGATGAGTAAGCCATCATAGTCTTGTTCTCATGTTCCTGCATGGGCTATACGGAGGAGAAAGAACCAGGCTGTATCCAAATACTTTTGCCGGACTCTTCCGGTATCTTTTGTTGACCCTTACTGCGACTTATCTATGAAAGCAAGTATGCAAAAAAAATTGCACAGCCACCCGTAGGAGTTCTTATTTGAACAGGCTCTGCCCGTTGGTCTCAATCACTTCCTTGTACCAGTGGAACGACTTCTTGCGGTATCTCGCGAGCGTGCCCGAACCGTCGTCATGGCGGTCCACATAGATGAAGCCGTAGCGTTTCTTCAATTCGGCGCTTGTTGCGCTGACCAGGTCGATGCAGCCCCAGCTCGTATACCCCATGACTTCAACGCCGTCCGCAACAGCTTCCGCGACTTGAACGAGGTGATCCCGCAAATAATTGATCCGGTAGTCGTCCTCCACCGTCTTGTCGCCGCTCTCGTCCGTCACAAGCCGGTCGACGGCGCCAAGACCGTTCTCCACGACAAACAGCGGCTTCTGGTACCGGTCGTAGTACGCGTTCATGATGTAGCGGAGACCCTGCGGGTCGATCTGCCAGCCCCAATCGCTCGCTTCGAGATATGGATTCGGGACCCCGCCCAGCAGATTGCCTTCTCCTCTGATCTGTTTCTCCGGGTCGGCCGTTTCGCAGGTGCTCATATAATAACTGAACGAAATGAAATCCACGGTATGCTTCAGGGTCTCTTCGTCTCCCGGCTCGAAATGAATGTCAATGCCGTTCTCTTTGAAGAAACGCTTCATGTAGCCCGGGTAATAGCCTCTGGCATGGACATCGGCAAAGAACGTATTTTCGTGATCGCTCTCCATGGCCTTGATCACATCGGCTGGATGCGGTGTGAGCGGATAAATCGGCATGCTGAGCACCATGCACCCGATTTGGAAATCCGGATTGATCTCATGCCCGATCTTCACGGCGAGGGCGCTTGCCACGAATTCATGATGAATCGCCTGATACAGATCCTGCTTGCCAAGCTTCTCTTTCGGGGTGTTAATCCCGCCGCTCATAAACGGGAATTCCAGAATGGAATTAATCTCGTTAAAGGTCAGCCAATATTTCACCTTGTTTTTGTACCGGGTAAAAATCGTTCTCGCATAGCGCGTATAAAAATCAACCAGCTTGCGGTTGACCCAACCGTCGTATTCCCTTGCCAGGTGCAGCGGCGTCTCATAGTGGGAGATGGTGACCAGCGGCTCGATGCCGTACCGATGACACTCGTCGAACAGGTCGTCGTAGAACCGCAGGCCTTGTTCGTTTGGCTCCAGCTCGTCCCCTTTCGGGAAAATCCGGGACCAGGCGATGGACGTCCGGAACACCTTGAAGCCCATTTCGGCAAACAGCTTGATATCTTCTTTATACCGGTGATAAAAATCG
This sequence comes from Paenibacillus rhizophilus, assembly GCF_003854965.1. Lineage (GTDB taxonomy): Bacteria > Bacillota > Bacilli > Paenibacillales > Paenibacillaceae > Paenibacillus_AQ > Paenibacillus_AQ rhizophilus. The sequence continues at coordinate 18,262 of NZ_RQPI01000003.1, read as the reverse complement.
ATCCCGATCAGCTTCATGTTATCATCGGTAGGGACTTCCGTAGGAGGCGCCTTGATTCCATGCGGCATGACGTCCTGGGTAGACCAGCCTTTGCCGTCTTCCTGATACGCCCCCTCCAGTTGGTTCGCGGCAACCGCGCCGCCCCACAAAAAGCCTTCCGGAAATTGCAAACTCATGTTTCTTCCCGCCTTTGTTATTGTGATAGTATAGGATAACGTCCATATCCCGCATCCTAAACCTTGGAACGCGTTACATGTCAAGCATTTTTTATGCGAAAGGAGAACCAGCCGATGTCCACTCTTGACGAGATTGCCAAGCTGTCGGGCTTTTCCAAAGCCACGGTGTCCAGGGTCCTGAACCACTCCCCTCATGTCAGCCCCGAGACCAGGGAGAAGATTCTCGCCATAATGGAAGAGACGGACTATGTGCCCAACCGGAACGCTATTTCTCTATCCAAAGGCCAAACCCAGCAAATCGGCATGATCACCATGGACCTAAGCGAGCTTATCCTGCGCTTTATGAACGGCTTCGTCGAAATCTCCGGCCGGTACGGGTTTCAGACGATTATTTATACGACCGGCGGGGATAAGCAAAAGGAGCTTCAGGCCTTCGAGGATCTCAAAAGAAAAAGAGTCGACGCCCTGCTCATTCTGACCTCCGTAAATGATACGAATGTCATATCTTCTTACTGCAAATATGGGTCGATCGTGTCGTGGCAGCGCATGGACCATCCGGAAATACCGTCGGTCGCCATGAATCAATATGACGGATATGCCCTCGCCCTGGAGCATTTGATTGAGCGGGGCTATACACGTATCGCCAATGCTTTCGGCCGCCCCAGCAGCATCAATACCCGGAGCAGACGGCTGGCCTATGAGCAACTCATGGCCAAGTATAGTCTTCCTGTGAATGAGAAATGGTACTACTCCTCTATTTACAGCATCCGTGACGGCGAACAGGTGGTGAAGTCCCTGATGGAGAGAACGGATCGGCCGGATGCGATTCTATGCTCCAATGATTTGGTGGCGGCGGGCGTTCTCAGCGAAGCGCGCAGACAGAGACTGGACGTGCCCAGGGATCTGGCAATCGTCGGTTTTGACAATTCGGAGTTGTCGCGGACCCTCGGAATCACAACCGTCCGGAATCCAATTTCGGGCCAGGCGGAGAACGCTTTTCTTCTGCTGGCTCCATCGCTGCTTGGGCGGAACATGGAGCTGCAGCCGCTCTCGTTCAGCCTGGTGAAACGGGAGACTACATAGTCGTTTATACCCACAACGCATTATGTTAACCAGTCAAAAAGGACCATTCCTTGCTTTATGACTAACAATTCATCTTCACTGGGCCGATACTACTATTGAACCGCTGTTCAGGTTTTTTATAGGTTGTATCGGCTATCATCGTCCTACATAAAACAGCCCTTTTCTCCCACCTTTCTCTCCCCTAATGCCCATGCAGCCGCAGCGTTTTTATATAGATTTGTCGCCTGCCGCTGTGGTCCCATTTTTACATCTTTTGCACCATTCAGCTTCACCCATTGTGACAAAGGCAAACTTGTCGAAAGGCAAGGACGCAAAGCCATAGGGCCTTCTTCATCTCCACTTTCGGAGAACGAGGGTGGCAGCCGTGCTGCCGGAAAAAAAGAATGTCCTTGAAGCTGCGCCCGTTATGGAGCGCGGCAGCCTGGCATTCCGGGGGAAGAGCTTTTTGAACGATTGCTGCCGTTTGAACGATTGCCGCGTTTGTTAAAAGTTATTCCTCCTCCGCCCAATCCGGGCGCCGATCTGCTTACCCGAGCAAATCGGCGGCGTAAAGGGATATATTGAACCGGAGGAGAATTCACCATGATGAACCAATCCCAATCAAAGTGTCAACCTGTCCACGATTTACCTAGAAAGACTGCAAGAAAGACTTCACGTTCCCGTTTCCATTTCCTCGCCAAAGGCATCACCGCGCTTATGGCGCTGGGACTTGCCATCGGCAATCCTTCCATCCCGGCCGGCACGGCCTTCGCCGAACAGCAGACGGCCGTCTCCGCGCCTGTTACTGTTGAGCAAGACGTTTACGGCAATTCCGCAGCCGCCATGCAGCCGGAGTCCTTGCCCGCCGGACCCGTCTGGACCATCGGCGCCCATGACGGAAGCTCCGCCGAATTTTCCGATTTCAAAGCCATGACCGCTTCTTATGCCGTCTATTCGCCGGATACCGAACCAAGCACAAGCGGCTGGAAGTCGTTCCCGAAAGGCATGAAGGCCAGCATCAACAAAACGGTCAGCCTCAATTACTCGCTGCCAAGTCTGCCCGCATACGGGCTTGAGTTCGACGTTCACATTCTGAACGCCTATATTTCCGTCCCCCAAATGGCCGTATATTCTAACGGCAGGCTGGCGGGGCTCCTGCAAATTGCCGGTACGTCCGGCAGCGGCGGCGCCTACGCTTACCGTGACCTTTACCGTTTGTATATACCGAACGAACTGCTGAAGACCGGAGACAATACACTGAATCTGGAGGTATACGCCGGGTCCTATTCGGGTACTTCGGGGAATGCGTACCTGTGGTACGAATGGGACGAGCTGTCGATGACCGCTCTCTCCGCCCCGGCCTCCGAGCCAATCCACGGCCGGTATGTCCATCTGGGCACCGCCATCACCAATTCGTTTGTAATGAACGACGATGTAACCCGACTCCTGCCCGATTTGACGGAATGGCTCGGCATTGCCTACAGCGGGAATATGATGCGGACAGGCTTATGGTCCGACACGAGGAAAATGTGGGAAAACGGCATCGTCTCATACCTCCAGACCATGAAGGATCTGAATCTGCAGCCGGTGGTCGGGATCTTCGGCACGGACTTCATGAACAGCGCCGACATGACCGCAGGCCACATGCCTGACAGCATGAAGACATATTACCGCCAGTTCATGGCCGATTATGGCTCGTATTTCTCCTATCTTGAAATGGACAATGAGCCTGGCGTGTTCAATCATAATCAGTCCTCGCTCGTGGAAATGGCCCAGTTCCTGAAGTCGGAGCAGGCCAACACCCCGTGGGTCAAGATGGTCGCTCCCGGCTGGGCCTACTGGCCGACCAAGGGAACGCCGTACGGCTGGGAGCGAGACCCCGCGCAGCGGCGGCCGATCGAGGCGCTGTCGGACCTGACGAACGGCCACAGCTACGGGCTGTCCGGCCTTGCGCAGGGGCGCGGCGGAGCCCTGAACGAGAATCTGCTTACCTATAACGGCGGCACGGACGAAGGGCTCCCGAAGGAAATGGTCATGACCGAATCGGGAGCGAACGATCTGCACGCCGACCAGAGCAAGTTCGGCGCTTCGGCGTATAAATTCGCCGCCGTCTTCGACCGGGAAATGCGCGGGGACATCGGCTACGCGGACCATATCATGCAGCATACCGCTTTCGATTCGTCTTCCCCGAATTATGCACTGTTTGCCCGTCCGGCCAATTGGAGTACGCACCGGGCGGCCGACACGGCAGCCTGGGCGGCCAATTCGGCAGAGGGCGGCGAGACCCGGCTGCGCACCTTCCGCCGCTTGGCGGCGGCGTATGCGACGCACGGCGCGCCGCTGCCCTACACCTTCCTGAGCGGCGACGAATCCGCCGGCCGCAAGATTTATGTCCGCGCCGTCGATACGCGTGCGCTCGGCGCGTCTCCGGTCGGCGCCTCGTCCGACAAGCGGATCATCAGCGTGGTGAACTTCGAGCCAGCCGGTACTCCGGCGCGCCATGTGAGCGTCCGGGTCACGCTGCCAGAGAGCGGCACGTACCGGGTGGAGCAGTACCGGGACGGCAGCACGCTCGGCGCCGCCTATTCGGTGGATGACCGAAGCGTGTCACCCTACCTGGACCTTGACCTGACCGTAGCCGCCGGTGAAGCGGTTCAGCTCTATTTGACGCCGAAGGAAGATCAGACGCCGGAGAAGCCGGTCATGGCCGGCGCGGCCATGGCGGCATGGAATTCCGCCGCGATTGATTGGAACGAAGCGGCGGACAACCGGGGAACGACCGGTTACCGCCTGTACCGCGACGAAGAGGAAATCGCGGAATTGCCGTCTTCGGTGACGCAGTTCACCGATACGACGATCGGCTACGACCGCACCTACTCGTATACGGTTCGGGCCGTCGACGATTCCGGCAACGTCTCCGCCCCGAGCGACCCGGTGCAGCTCACCGTGCCGGATATGCCGGTTACCCCTGGCGGTCCGGTGTACGAGGCTGAGAAGGCTCAGCTTGGCGGCATCGCCAAAACGGCGGTAGACTACGCCGCCTCCGGCGGCGGTTATGTTCGCGATATGCACGGGAACGGATCGAGCATCAGCATCATCAACATCATGCCGGGAGCCGGCAGCTATACGCTCCGCATCGGTTACGCCACCTCGGCGGACGCGACATTGAATCTGTATGTCAACGGCAAGATGATCAAGAAGCTGGCCTTCGTTTCAACCGGCAAGAACTTGGGCTCCGGCGCCTATAAAAGCATAACGGCCGATGTCACGCTTATCGATGGACCGAACACGATCATGCTGCGGCATGACGGCAGCAACACGGGAGGCGTCAATATCGACTATGCGGAGCTCACTCCCAAGCAGTCGTCAACGACCGAGTCCGGCTGGCACGATTACGCCTTTAATGATACGGGCGTCTACTATTCTCCGGGTATCCAGACCAATGACAACGGAAGCTGGAACGAAACCGAGGCTCCGGCAGAGGTCGCATCCTTCGGCTTCACGGGAACCGGCATCCGCTGGCTGGCTAACGTGCAGAGCAATTTGGGCAGAGCGGATGTATATATCGATAACGTGCTGCAGGGCACGATTGACCTCACCGCCGCCGATCTCGAAGGCTACAATAAAGTCGTATTTGAGAAAAATAATCTGCCGGACGGCGACCACACCCTGCGGATCGTCACCTCGGAAGGCAAGGTAACTTTTAACCGCTACAGCGTCAACGGTCTGCAGCAGTCTCTGCGGCTGGCGAACTAGAACTAGATGCTGCAAGCCCAGCGACGCGCCTGTTAACCGCAAACAACCCCGCTCCGATATCTAATCGGGCCGGGGTTGTTCATGTTTTGCCATCTTCCGACCGCATCCTCACGCCTCGGCTAGTGCAGTGATGAAATGCAAAATATGAAGCGGAATGTCCCCGATATGGATTGGATGCTGTTGCAAAGGGGGGCTAATCTAAATTACAATTCACAACAGGGGTCTTCAGACGGTCATTGGTAGGTTCAGAAAAATAGATAAGGAGTTTGAGAATGAGAAGAAAAATTTTAATTACTGCGGCTTTGATTGCTGTCGTTTTAGGAACGTACGTCATCGCAGGCGGAGCCAAAACAAAGGAGACCGCAAACCAGACGGTCCCGAGCATCAAACAATTGGTGAATGATTACAGCTCAGGAAACCTTGATGCTAAATCTGCATCGATTACATCGCATGAACTCACCGTGACAGCAGACAACAATGACAAATCGACCTACAGCCTGCCTGATAACGAGTTTTTCGTTTCCATTGCTCCATATGTCAACAAGACGCATCCCTGCGCTACTCATAACTTGACCGGCTGCCAGGGAGAAATGGCGAATGAGAAATTCAACGTAACCATAACGGATTCGGACGGCAAAGTCGTGATTAAAGATGTATTCCAAACTTTCGGCAATGGATTCATCGATTTCTGGCTCCCGCGCGACCAAACCTTCGACGTCAAAATTGAGCAAGGCGGCAAAAGCAGCGAATCCAAAATCTCAACTTTTGAAGACGACAACACCTGTGTTTCCACCATGCAATTGACTTAATGATGAAACTCAGTTCAGCGTCAACGCAACGCGGCGTGATCTCTTTATTCTTGATAGTTCCGTTTCGAACCCAGCCTCCTAACGGCAAACAGCCCCGGTCCGATACGTAATCGGGCGGGGGTTATTAATGTTTTGCCTTCAAGCAACCTTTCATCGTTCCCGATTAACCATATAATTCAATAAATGCTTCAGAAAAGCGATATTGCGGGGCACCTCTTTCAACGCTTCCATTGCAAGGCAGTAGTGCTCCCACATCTCTTTTCTGGCGCCTTCCTGACCAAGGATGGACACAAATGTCGAACTGTTATTTTGGGTATCCTGGCGGGCGGGCTTGCCGAGCACGAGCAGATCACCTTCCAAGTCAAGCAAATCATCTTTAATCTGAAAGGCAATGCCTGCATGATAGGCGAATTTCTTCAAAGCCGCGATTTCCGGCTCGTTCACCTGAGCGAGAATCGCGGGCATAACCAGAGAAGCTTCAAATGCAACACCGGTTTTATAAAAGCACATCCTGTTCAATTGCTCCAGTGTCAGCGCTTTTCCTTTGGAATGCAAATCCATCGCCTGCCCCATACACATATCTTCCGCCTTCCCGGCCGAATATTGCATCAAGGATAGCACGGTTTTCGCATCGAACTTATCAAGCGACGCTTGTTCATTGATCGCCTTCTGGATGAGAAACAGACCAGTTAATTCCGCCGTGGCGCTATTATGGACCTGATGCAGGGTTGGACGCCCTCTGCGGGTAGATGCATTATCCTGGGACGGCAGATCATCGAAGATCAAGGATGCGGTATGCATATATTCCAATGATCTCAGAAGAGGCGCGATGGCCGATGCATTCAGTCCATATTCATTTACGCCCATGACCCAGGTCAATATCGGCCGTATCCGCTTCCCGTCCCCTTCGAGACTGTAATTTGCGGCATCAATAAGCGGTTCTTTCATCGGAGAAATCCCGTTATTTTTCGGAATCTGCAACAAGTTGTTTATCTGACCGCGGACCGTTTTGATCGTATCCTGAAAGTCTTCCTTTTCCCTCTGATCGTTTTTCAAAAGGGTATTCATCTGGTCCCGCAGCAGCTTATCGAAGAAATCAACATCCTCCGCTTTTCGAACCATCTGCCCGATGAGACGATTAAATTCCGGATTTCCGGAAGCAAATATTTCCATGATTTCGTTATACTTTTCAGTGCCCAAGCGTTCTTTACAACGTTTGAGACCGTTGATTGCACGATCCAATATCACCTCACGGGTCTTGATGTCGGACTGATACACGTTATGGATCAAATGGGAAATGACCGTCCAGTATAATTCATAGGGATTGATAAGATCCGAACGTTGTTTATGGTATTTTAAATAATAGGTATAAGGCGTTACCGCACCATCTCTCCTATCATCGAACATATCCGCAAAATCATCAGCCAACTGGTTGTAAATGCCGTAAAAGAACGTTCGATCATCAAAACCTTCATCTTTGGGAGCGCTAATGACGGAACGGACAATCAACCTGGAAGAAGAGGATTTTAAAATGATGGGTATATAAAGCTCTTCGTTCGTGTAATTGGCATTGGATAGATTCTTGGCGCGATCCATATCCTGGGAATAAAAAAATACATAAGACTGCTCAAAAAATGTTTTCTGTGTTTCCGGCCGCTGAAGGCCCTTAATATATTCAAAAGCATCCCGGAGCTCGGAATGGACGTATTGAATGAAATCCATGTTATGTCCGGCCCACCCGCTAATTTCCGGAACAAATCCAGTGAGAAGCGCGGTGCGTATCATACGGGAATATTGTTCTTTCTCCCCTGCGGTTAAGACCTGGGAATCGAGAAGATCGTCAATGAAAGGATAGGTCAAACCATAGGAATACCCTAGCCTGATGGCTTCATCAAGTCTCCGCGCACGTTCCGCAGGCGATGTTTCATCGTCCATCTCTTCTATCACATGCAAAACAACCCCGACAATGATCTTGATCAGTTTTCGCTGGGACTGCTCGGCATTCATTTCTTTCGGAATATGGAAGGACACGTCCTTAAGTTTGTCCATCACCCAAATCGCAGCCGTTTCTATTCCTTCCTTCTGAGCCCACCGATAAAACCCGGCCAAACTCATATACTCCGGCTGGTCTCCCCGGTTTGCTCTAGTGGAATGAACCAAGTGACTTTTGATGTCGGCAACCATATGCTGGATCCGGGTCTGTGTCTCGGAAGAATCAAGGGCCTTGCCCAGATCCCTCATATAAATGTAGGAGACGCTTCGATCCAGGTAACCATCCAATTTCCCCATATAATCCAGCCACCCGATATATCTATGATAATCCCGAGTATCAGGTTTTCTTTTTCCCCGCGAAAAAAAGGATAGCCATGTATGATGACGCACATGGTTCCGTTTCCACAATTGGATATCTTTTGTCAGGGCAGGCACATAAGTCTTCTCCATAACCTGCATATAAAGGGATGCAAAATACTGAGCCGCCTTCTGCTCAGCCAGCCGATACGATGTATCGGCGTAATCCGTAAATTCCACATTCATATGATTCATTACCTCTACTTCTATTTTTGTAAAATCGGATTCATGTTCATGGGTTAATACGGGAAACAGGCTTTTTGGTTACCAAATCGTTGTGAGGGTAAATGTAGTCCGGGGGGAATATTTCAAAGCATTGCCGGGGATTCGAGGCTGGGCGACCTTTGATCATCAGAAAAAGGCCGTGTTCAGCAGCATAACTGCATGGAACACGGCCTTCACCGGCTAACGTTTATTTTTTCGTGGCTCTGTCATAACCGTCCTGTTTAATTTTAAGCCATTCTTCCAAGCCGAGGCGGTTCAGTTCTTTCTGGTAATCTCCCCACTGCTCGTTCACTTTGCCGTTCTGGTACCATTCTGTACGCATTCTAAGCACGTAGGCGAACAAGTCTGCTTCAATCGTCGTAAGGCGGTCAAGCTCTTCAATCGAATTGAATACGCTTGGCATTACGTTATCCGCCTTCATGTGTGGAGCCATGATATTCTTGATAATATCCATTCTGCCTTTGGCGTCATCCGGCACGGTCGTGTATTTACCATAGTAGGAATTAAGAACAGCCAGTGGCCCGCCGACACTTGTTTTCTCACGAAGTTCAACGGGCGCTGCGCCTTCGAGCGGCAGATGCTTCAGCATGCCTTTGGCTTCATCAAATTCGAAGATGTTCTGCTGCTTGTCGTCCCCGTATGTTCCCCAGTTGTCCTGCACGGACTGAACCGGTTCATACAGCTGATCCACCCATTTCGCAGTCGCATCCAGGCTTTTATTTGCGCTCGTAACAACCATTTTACCGCGGCCAAGGCCAATGCCGTTTGTACGGGCTACGTTAATTTCACCATCGGGACCTGCGAGCGGCGGCAATACTTGATAAGACTCGTTTGCTCCGGAGATGTTGGCCTTATCCCAGGAGAAGTAAAGACCGTATTTTTGATCCTTTCCTTTGGCAAGGTAAGTACTCCAGTCCTGCGTATAAGCTTCAATATCAATGAGCCCTTCTTTATAAAGATCGTTGATATAGGAAACAGCGTTTTTATAGCCTTCATCCGCCGGCGCAAAGATCACTTTACCATCATTGCTTACGACCGCATGGTCGGGATTCTCTCCCAGTCCGAAAGCGGCAAAGAGGTAGGTCAGATCTTCTGCTCCCGGCTTGTTAATAAAGGACAAAGGAATTTCATCCGCCTTACCGTTGCCATTCGGATCTTTTGTCTTGAACGCGATCAGCACTTTCTTCAGTTCTTCCGTTGTTTTCGGCATTTCGAGCCCAAGCTTCTTGAGCCATTCCACATTGATCCAAGGCATGCTGTCTACAGCCTGAATTCTTTCTTTTCCGCTGCCCAGCTCTTCAATCCAAGGGAATCCATAAATCTTTCCGTCCGGCGCCGTAATCATGCTCTTGTATTCAGGGGCTTCTTCCAGCACTTTTTTAAAGTTGGGCATATCCTTCTCGATCAGATCATTAAGCGGAACGATGACACCGTCTTTAGCGAGTTTGAGCAGCTCGTAGTCGCTGTAGTCCGCATTGAAAATCGCATCGGGAAGATCGCCGCTTGCGACCGCGAGGTTTCTTTTTTCCACAAACACGTCTTTGGTGAAGTTTTTCCAATTAATATGAACATTCGTTTTTTCTTCGAGACGTTTATTGATCAGCTTCTCATTGGGATCGGCCGGTGCCAGCGGGGAGCTTTGCGTAATAATATTCAGGGTTACTTTACCGTTTGGATCCTGTTCTTTACTAGACGCATTCCCTCCCCCTCCACCACTGCAAGCAGTAAGGAACATTAGAGAAGCAAGTATAGAGGCGGAAGCTGTTTTAGCCAAGACTTTTGACTTTTTTAATCTTTTCATAAGATATGACCTCCAAAGTAGTATGAATAAAATAATTTCAACTATGTGCAGTCCGTTTCCTATTTAAGGGAACCGACCATGACACCCTTTTCAAAGTACTTTTGAAAGAACGGATACATAATAAGAAGAGGCAAACTGGAAATAACAATCGCAGCATACTTGATGATTTCGGACAATCGTTTCATTTCCGCCATGGCGAGCTGATCACTGATCATGCTTGGATCAACCTGATTCTGAATCAGGATAGAACGCAGAACGAGCTGCAGCGGATGAAGGTTCGGATTATCCAAATAGATCATGGCATCAAAGTAGGAATTCCACTGGCCAACAAAGGCATAAAGAGCAAGCACGAAGATAATCGGTTTGGAGAGCGGCAATACTATGCTGAGGAATATCCTCATCTCCGACGCCCCATCCACATTGGCCGCTTCCCTCAGTTCATTAGGCACTCCTTTGAAGAAGGTTCTGGACAAAATAATGTTCCATACGTTGACCGCTCCAGGTATGATCACAGCCCAAGGCGTATTAAGAAGGCCCAGATTCTTGACCAGCAGGTAAGTTGGAACAAGCCCTCCTCCAAAAAACATCGTAATGATGAACAATGTCATAAAAAATCCTTTACCTTTTAGTCTGTCATCCGACAGGGCATATCCCGCACAAATTGAGACCAGGACGGTAAGTATAGCAAATGAAGAAGCGTAAAATACAGCGTTTCCAAAACCTCGAATCATGGCCGGATTGGAAAGAATCTTTTGATATCCTTCAAATGACCAGTCCGAAATTTTGAACGATAATCCTTGGCTGAGCAGTACAGACGGGTCCATTAAGGATGCAATGACCACATAAATGAGCGGAAGCACCACCAACAGTACGGCCAGTATCAAAAAGGTGGTATTCAGTATGAGAACAAAGCGGTCCAACCTGGAATGTTTGATAAACATGACTTGTGACTCCTTTCTTAAGTAACATCCTTTCTTAATAAAGACCTTCGCCCTCGTTCAGTCTTTTCACAATGAAATTAACCGTGATGAGCAAAATGACGTTGATAAGAGAGTTAAACAACCCTACTGCGGCTGAGTATGCGTAGTCGCCGGACTGCAAACCAATTTTGTAAACGTAAGTCGGAATAATCTCAGCTGCCGGCAGATTCGTTGTCGTTTGCAATAGATAGGCCTTTTCAAATCCAATCGACATGATGCCGCCCGCAGCAAGGATAAAGACAATGGCCATAATCGGACGAATGGTTGGAAGATCAATATGACGTATCCTTTGAAGAAGATTGGCACCATCCAGATTTGCTGCATTATGTAACTCGGGATCAACATTGGCAAGAGCCGCCACATAGATAATCGAGGCCCATCCTGCACCCGTCCAAATATCCGAAAGAATATATATCCAGCGGAAGTATTCAGGACGAGACATGAACATAATCGGTTCATTGGTAATCAAGCTGAACAGCTGGTTGATTGGTCCTGTCGGGGACAAGAAAATAAACAGCATACCACACACAACAACGACGGAAATGAAGTTAGGAGCATACAGCAATAATTGGATGTTCTTTTTAACTCCGGCCCTGCGCACCTGATTTAACATCAAGGCAAGCAGGATAGGAACGGGAAAGCCCAAAATCAAACCAAAAAGACTCAATTTAAGCGTATTCATAAATATAACTGTAAAATTGGGGGAAGACAGGAACTTCTCGAAGTTATAAAACCCCACCCAGTCACTTCCCATAATTCCTTTGATCGGACTGAAATCTTTAAAGGCAATAATCGCACCATACATAGGACCGTATTTAAAAATAAGGGTCAGGATCACAGCAGGCGCGAGCAATAAATAAAGAAAGTAATGCTTCTTCACATTTTCAAATACGGAGCTCTTTTGTCTTATCACCGTTTTTTTGTAATCCATTTGCACTGAGTTTTGCAAAGCCACCGACCTCCTTTTTGTAAAGTTTATATTTGATGCAGTAAGAGCGATTAAAGGGCTTTCACATCCACTTATTTCTTTCTGCATTTACAATTTACCAAATACATCACCAAACGTCAATACATTTTGTAAATAAAAAATTGTTCAATTGACAACAAAAATGCATAATTGCTTCAAACAAAATATAAATTCAGCATGTATTACTGTCCACCGGTGTGTGGACAAGAGTGGGGATCGGACCAACCAAAATTCTTGCCAAAATGGCTAATAACTTTGCCAAAAAGAGGGAAGGCGGGATTTTTAAGCTAGATTTCGATAACTTAGATCAAGAGCTATGGCCTCTCCCCATTCATGAAATGTTTATGGTAGCGGGACGTATGACCAGAAATTTTTACCGCATGGGTATTAGCACGATTGGTGATATTGCCCGGATGGATTTAGGAGAATTTAAGCGACGGATGCGCACAACCATGGGCAAGCAGAGCGATATTCAAGCAGAATATTACTGGCAGACAGCGCGCGGGATCGACCCCAGCCCCGTTGTGACCGGAATACGGCATCAGATTAAATCAGTTGGTCACGGGAAGGCCTTACGTTGGAATCTTTATACCCGGCTAACCGAGATTGAGGTAGTTCTGCTGGAGCTGGTAATTGAGGTGTGTCAGCGGGCGCGGCGGTACCGTTATATGGGCTCTGTTGTATCTATTGTGGTGTCAGAAACCGACGGCAATAAATCTAACTCGTATAGCCGGCAAATGACGCTACCTGAACCATCTGCTTTGACGCATGAGGTGGCTGCCGCGGCCTATCGTCTTTTTGTGGACAATTGGACTGGAATGCCTGTAAGCCGACTAGCCATTTCCATTTCTCAATTAACGGATGACAGTGTCATGCAATTACGTTATTCGACGACCGGATCCGAACGTATAACAGAGAACTTGCTATTGATCAAATCAAAACTCGCTTTGGCAGCCGGGCACTCATCCGCGCTTCCTCATTGTTGGAATCCGGAGTTGCTCTAGAACGGGCTGAACAGATCGGAGGACACTACAAATGAGCAAATTAAGCGGCAATGAAAGATGGAAAACCAAAATGATATTGACCGAACACGCGGAGGAATACGAGCGGCAAGATCATAACGAGAGGAATCGTGGGAATATGCTTACAAATGAGGAACGCACGATGGTCCGTGATCTAATATTGCTGCCTTACATAGATACGATGGTTAGTAAGAGCATGAAAGAAATTGAGCAATCGGGCAATATACTCACACCAATGTATTTAATGTTCGGGCAATTTGTTCAAAACCGAATCTCGAAAGATACCTTTCAGCTGCAGAGGGAACTGAAACGCACAATATCCGGTTTATAGAGGATGAGCAAGATGATTTTATTTCTTATTATAAAATCTTCTTTAGAGGCTATCAGGAGCAGTTTGGTCTAACCCGTGATGTGATGCGTACAGAAATCAGTTTAAGGCTGACCCGGTATATTTCAGAGCTCGGAGCACATCTTAAGGAACTTCTAAAAGTTAAACTCCACTAGATTTTTCTGGCGGGGTTTAACTTTTGTATGTTATCCTGTAGGCCTTCGGGGAGCAAGCAGTCTTTACATTATTTCTTTGAACACCTGGTTTTCCCGCACTGGTTTTGGCATTTGATGATCTAATGGAGCAGATCATTTTTTCGAGTCTTCGTTGCCTGGCCGTTTCGTCGTCCGAATTACACCCTGCTTAACCGACGCGAGCTGTTGCCGCAGTTCGTTATTTTCAGCATAATCAATTAATCCTGTAGGGATTGATACAGGCTCTCCTGTTTGCCGCTATACTTCGTCTCCCACATCGCTTCGATTTCTTCCAGCGATTTGCCCTTCGTCTCCGGAATGAAACCCAGAGTGAAGAGGAAGGTGAACAGGGAGGTCGCACCGAAAATCCAGAACGTTACAGCCGGTCCCGCGGAAGCGAGCAGCGGCAGAAAGGACTGGGATACCGCGAAGTCGGCTCCCCACAGCGCCATTGTTGCGACTGCCGTGGCCAAGCCGCGAATCCGGCTTGGGAAGATTTCGGACAGAATCACCCATACAACCGCTCCAAGCGAAATAGCGAAGGCGGCGACGTAAACGAGAATACAGATCAGGACGATAGGACCGCTTGTTTGCCCCGTAAGGAAGGCGAAGCCGATGATCGCAAGACTGATTGTCATGAAGAATGAACCGATGAGCAGCAGCAGCTTGCGTCCAAGCTTATCGACAAGCCACAGGGACAATGCGGTGAAGATCAGAAAGACCAGACCGACCATAATGGTCTGGGTAAGAGAACCGCTCGTTCCAGCTCCGGTCTGGCGGAAGATTTCCGGCGCATAATACATAACCGCGTTGATTCCCGTTACCTGCTGGAGCATAGCAATGACAATACCAACGATAAGAACGGTGCGCAGAGCCGGAGTGAATCTCCGTCCGGAGGCGGCTTTTGCCGCTTCCTCGTCCTGTTTGAAGGTCTGCTTGATGTCGAGCACTTCTTTCTTCGCCAGCTCTTCCCCGTGAATTTTCAGCAGAATAGGCAGGGCTTCGGCGGCTCTTCCTTTCTTGATCAGCCATCTTGGGCTTTCCGGAACAAGAAACAGCAGAACCAGGAACAGCAGTCCCGGCACGATGCCGGTTCCGAACATGATGCGCCAGCCGGTGGAAATGTCCCAAGCGTCGTTGCCGATACTGGATACGCCGAAAGCCAGGAACGAACCGATGAAAATGCCCGTTACTATTGCCATCTGGTTCATGGCGACCAGCCGTCCGCGATATTTGGCAGGCGCGATTTCCGCATTATAGAGCGGGCAGAGCGTTGAAGTGATCCCGATGCCAACGCCCTCGATCATGCGGGCAACGATGAAGATCAACAGGCTCGGCGAAATCGCGGAAACAAAAATTCCGGCGGTACACAATACTGCGGCCGCTATTAGCACTTTTTTCCGGCCGAACCATTCACCCAGCGTGCCCGAAACCGCCGCACCGGCCATACAGCCGATAATCAGACAGGATACCGTCCAGCCGAGCATGAAGTCGCCCAGCTCAAACCAGGAACGCAAGAAGCCGTTTGCTCCCGACATGACTGCCGTATCAAATCCGAACAAAAAACCGCCAAGGGCCGCTACCATGGATACAAGCAGAACAAATTTGATTTCACTTGATGCTTGACTCATAATACTATTTCTCCTTTTCATTTTTTATTCTTTCCATATATACATTTCCGCTTTATAAGCGTTTTCACCTATCCTGAAAACCATGGTCACTCTTACTAATAAGAGGACCATGATAGGGTTACTTTATTAATTGTTCCCATTTCCATTCTACAACCTCTGGAATATCCAGACCGTTTTCACGGATAAAGTGTTGATGAAATTCAACTGTCTTATCCATTTTCGTAATGAAATCTTTCGCAACTTCTCCAAATACTTGTTCCGCCACATCTTTAGCAAGGTGGAAGCGATCCATTTCGCTTAGGACACGCATGTCAAATGGTGTTGTAATATCCCCATTTTCACGATAACCATGTACAAACAAGTTATGATTATTACGTTTGAAGAAGATATCGCGTATCAATCCTTCGTAACCGTGGAAGGCAAATACCACAGGTTTGTCAGTTGTGAAGATTGCATCGAATTCTTCGTCTGTGAGACCGCGTGGGTCAACTGATGGATGACGTAGTTTCAAAAGATCAACGACATTTACAAAGCGAATCTTAAGTGATGGGAACTCTTTGTTAAGAATCGTAATTGCTGCCAATGCTTCTAAGTTTGGTTCTGTACCAGCCGCAGCAATGACTACGTCAGTTTTTTCACCATCATCTGTTGAAGCCCAGTCGATAACTTTCAAACCTTTTTCCACTAATTCAACTGCCTCTTCTGCAGAATAGAACTGAGGACGCGGGTGTTTGGAAGAAACGATTAAGTTAATGACATCTCTTTCTTGGAGGGCTTTCTCCATGACAGCCATCACAGTATTTGCATCAGCGGGTAGATATTCACGAATAAACTCCGGTTTTTTCTCAGCAAGGTGAGTCAACATTCCAGGATCTTGGTGAGTATAACCGTTGTGGTCCTGTTGGAATACCGTAGATGTTGCAATCAAGTTTAATGCTGGATAATCGTTGCGCCAAGTTTGTTCTTTCGCTTTGCGTAACCATTTGAAGTGTTGTGTAATCATTGAATCAACTACACGGAAGAACGCTTCATAACTTGCGAAGAATCCATGGCGGCCAGTCAGAACATACCCTTCTAAGAATCCTTCCGCTTGGTGTTCAGATAATTGACTATCGATTACTCGACCCGTTGGAGAAAGCCATTCATCTCGCGGGAAGTCAGCCTTTTCCAACCATTGACGGTTCGTTACTTCAAATACTTTATTTAAACGATTTGATTTGGTTTCATCAGGACCGAAAATACGGAAATTATCTGGGTTGTTTTTAATAATGTCACGGACATATCCACCAAAGACAATCATATCTTGAGCAGTCACAGCCCCTGGAGTCGTTGTCTCGATTGCATGCTCTTTCCAATCAGGTAAATCCAGTGGTTTTGGATTAAGCCCGCCATTCGTAATTGGATTCATTGCCATGCGTTTATTCCCTTTTGGCGCAATCTCTTTAATTACGTCTACCAATTTTCCATCTGCTGTAAACAGTTCTTCAGGTTTGTATGATCTCAACCAATCAACTAATGCCTCAATATGTTCCATGTGATGAGCATCTACTGGAATTGGCACTTGGTGAGCACGGAAGCTGCCTTCAATTGGTTCACCATCCCATTCTTTTGGCCCTGTCCACCCTTTTGGTGTGCGGACGATTAAGACTGGCCAAGTTGGCATAGCAGCTTCTTCAGCAGAACCAGCACGAGCTTTTTCTTGAATCGCTTTAATCTTTTCAATTGCTTCGTCTAATTTTTCGGCCATGATTGGGTGAACTTTTTCAGGATCTTCGCCTTCAACGAAAAGAGGTTCCCAACCCAGACCTTCGAAGTACTTCGTTAAGTCTTCGTTTGATTTTCGACTAAGAATTGTTGGATTCGAAATTTTCGCACCATTGAGGTACAGGATTGGCAATACTGCACCATCTTTTACTGGGTTGATGAATGAGTTTGAAAACCAACCTGCTGCAAGTGGACCAGTTTCTGCTTCACCATCACCAATAACCGTTGCGGCGATTACATTTGGACTATCTAAGATAGCACCTGTTGCATGAGAAAGTGAGTAACCTAGTTCTCCACCTTCATGAATAGAACCCGGTGTTTCTGGTGCTGCGTGACTTGCGACACCGCCAGGGAATGAAAATTGTTTGTATAATTTCTTAAGTCCTGCAATATCTTCAGTGATATCTGGATAAATTTCTGTATAGCTACCATCCAGATAAGAATTTGAAACCATTACTTGGCCACCATGCCCAGGTCCTTCAATGTAGAACATGTTTAAATCGTATTTGTTTATCACACGATTTAGATGGGCATAGATAAAGTTTTGCCCGGAAATTGTTCCCCAGTGACCAATAGGGTGTACTTTTACATCACCTGCTTCAATTGGTCGCTGAAGTAACGGGTTATCCTTTAAATACAGCTGTCCAACAGAGATGAAATCCGCTGCACGCCACCAAGCATCAACTTTTTGTAAATAATCTTTTGAATTGTAAGCTGTCATTTTATCTCTTCCTTTTTTTTAAAATTTTTCTCGAAGGAAGCAAAGCCTCCTCTTATGGTAGAGGCATTACTTAATAGCTGTTGTTAAATTCAATGAAACAACCGTATGGTGACCGCCACCATTCTCAATCCAAGCTTTAACCCCATCTTGAAAGTTTGGCTTAACGTTCCAAAGTACACGAGCTACTGGAAGTTTTGGAGCTGGAACAGTCGGCTTAAATGCAGAAACTTCATTGATCAAAAGTTTATAATGGGTTCCCATGTCAACCATTGAAACAACCACGACGTCTCCTGACTTGCCATCAAATACCAAACGTGTTGGATCTTCACGATTGCCAATACCTAATGGAGTATAATGCTACATAGAAACTAGACAGCAAAAAAGGAGATCCTTAGTTGTGCCAACACCGAGAAGAACGTTTACACCGGAAGAAAAAGCACGGATCGTGCTGGAGATTTTGAAAGAAGAAAGATCCAT
>NZ_RQPI01000029.1 GCF_003854965.1 Paenibacillus rhizophilus | reverse complement strand
ATTGGATTAAAGAGCTTGTCGGACATTTACATCTCTTTACGGAATATTTCATGAACCGCCGTATACCGAACGGTACGTACGGTGGTGTGAGAGGTCGGGGGCTCGCCGCCCCCTCCTACTCGATTTCCAGAAACTTTCAGCGCTCTATTGACGGGAATTTAAGTAACCAGTAAAATATTTCGTATGCGAAATATATGGATTTAAAACAGATGGAGGTACAAGATAGATGGATCACAGGGAACAGCTTGACGAGATCGTGTCCTCTTTCCGGCGTATCAGCCATTCGTTTCAGCAGCTTCTGTGGAAGGATGCGGAGCAGTTTGGCATTACTCCCGCCCAGTTGACGGTGCTGCGCAAGCTTTCGCTCTGCTCGGAGATGTCGGTAACCGAACTTGCGGAACGGATGTATCTCGGCAACAGCTCGGTTAGCGGTCTGGTTGAACGTATGGTTAAGGCGGGATTGATTACCAGAAAGCGCGCGGAGGACGACCGCCGTATTTTTCGGCTTGCTTTGACGGAGAAGGGCAGGGAAATCTGGGAGAAGAGCGAAGTGTCGCTGAGAAAGCATCTGCTTCCGCTGACTCATATTCCTCGGGATGACGTACAGGAGCTATTGAGAATTCATAGCCAAATTATTCAAACTTTAGAACAAGGGAGAGAAACGTTAGAATTATGAGTACGATAACCGCAAATGCCGTATCAGTGGCAAAAAATATCCGCAGAGGTCCGATTATCACGGCGCTCCTGATCGGCGCGTTCGTCGCGCTCCTGAATCAGACGCTGATGAACGTCGCTCTGCCGCAGATGATGGACAGCTTGGGCATCCAGGCCAATACGGCCCAATGGCTGACCACCGGCTTTATGCTGGTGAACGGGGTGTTTATTCCGGTGAGCGCCTATCTTGTCGAGAAGTTTACGACGCGCGCGCTGTTTATTACGGCCATGTCCTTATTTTCAATCGGCACGCTGGTATGCGCCCTGGGGCCCGGCTTTGACATGATTATGGTTGGCCGTGTGATTCAGGCCGCCGGAGCCGGCATTCTGATGCCGCTGATGAACATCGTATTTCTGATGATCTTCCCGATCGAAGAGCGCGGCAAAGCGATGGGGCTGATGGCGGTCGCCATGATTTTTGCGCCGGCCGTAGGCCCGACTCTCTCCGGCTGGGTTGTGCAGAACTATTCCTGGCGGGTGCTGTTCTATATTGTGCTGCCGATGGCGGTTTTCGCTACGCTGCTGGGCGTGAAGTTTATGCAGAATGTAACCGTCAAAACATCGCCGAAGCTGGATAAGCCGGGAATTATCTTCTCGACGCTCGGCTTTGGCGGACTGCTGTACGGTTTCAGCGACGCGGGAACCGACGGCTGGAACAGCAGCACGGTGATAATCTCATTGATCGTAGGCGTGATCGGACTCGCTTTGCTGGTGTGGAGAGAGCTGGTCGCGAAGAAGCCGATGCTCGAATTCCGTATTTTCCGCTACAACATGTATTCGCTCACCACTGTCATCAACATTATCGTAACCATGGCGCTGTACTCCGGCATGATCCTGCTTCCGCTGTACCTGCAAAAGATCCGCGGCTTTACACCGCTGGAATCCGGCGTGATGCTGCTGCCGGGAGCGATTCTGATGGGGATCATGTCGCCGGTCACCGGCATTATTTTTGATAAAATCGGCGCCAGATGGCTGACGATTATCGGCCTGATCATTACCGTCATTACGACGTGGGAGTTCAGCCAGTTGACCGATTCGACCACTTATACGCATTTGATCCTGACGTATACGGCGCGGATGTTCGGCATGTCCATGCTGATGATGCCGATTACCACCGCCGGGCTGAACCAGCTGCCGCAGCGCCTCAGCTCGCACGGCACGGCAATGGCCAATACGCTGCGGACCGTAGCGGGGGCGCTCGGAATGGCGCTGTTTGTCAGCTTGATGACGAACCGTACGAAGAGCGAAATTACCAATGCCGTCATGAGCGGCCAAATCTCGCAAACCGACAAGCTTGCTTTTGCGAAGTTCTCGCAGGAAGCGATGATTCACGGGATTACGCACGCCTTCGTCGTTGCGACATGGGTGACGGTGGCCGGGCTCGTTCTGGCCTTCTTCATCCGCAAAACGTCACCGCAGCCGGATTTTCTGAAGACCGGGAACGAGACTGTTTTGGAACAAGAATAACAACGTAATCGGGGACTCATCCCAAGGTTGGTTAAACCGGGATGAGTCCCCTTTTTGTTAAGAGGCGCTCTCTTGTCTCCAGCGCTTAAGCAAAGGCAGCGTTTCGGCGAGAAGCCCCCGGGCGTCCGCCTCATCCATGCCATTCTGCACAAGATAACCGGCGCACAGATCGACCATGCCCTGAAGGGTAATGTCCGGCTGCTTGAATTCTCCGCCTTCATAACAGTACAAGCAATATTCTTCCGTCTTTGCCCCGTTCCGTTCCGTCCCGAGCAAATTTTCCTCCTCCATCGGCATTCCGCAGCTTTGGCAGAACCGCCCGTTTGGACCCGTGTTATGCTCCAATCTCGATCACTCTCCCGTAAATATTTTATACAGGAACAGTATAAAACGGGGAACTTGACAGCATTGCGTCAAGTTGACGTGGCGTATTTGATGGCTACGTCCGCAGCCATCTCTCCAAGCCGCCTCCTCACATGCGCCGGTTCCAGCACCTCGGCCGCAGGCCCGAAACTGAGCAGAAACCCGTACAGCCATTCGTCTACCGGATAGCGCAGGGCGACCGTATAACCGCCGCAGCCATCCACCTGAAGCTCGGAGCAGTCGAAGCGGTCTTCCGCGATATGCTTGTCCCCGGCGGAGAAATGCACAATCACTTCGGAAACGGCTGCATGATCTCCAGGATAGTCATTCCACGGCAGTTCATCGGAGGGCAGATCCAGCCTTGTATAAGCCGTGTTCTCCTTAATCAGGTCTTTCATCCGCGGAAGCTTGAACAGCCTGAATTCTCCGCGAAGCCTGCAGCAGCCGTATAAATACCAGGACTGGCCTTTCATGACGAGGGTGTATGGCTCCACGGACCGGACCGTTGCCGTTCCCTCGGCGCTGACATAGGCAAAAGAGACGGTTACGCTCTCCTCCAACGCCTCCTTGATCAGGGCAAGCTTCTGCTGAAGCGCTCCATGATGGCCCCACGGAGAAAGGTCGACGATTTGCCGTGACGCTATACTGCGGAATTGCTGCGAGCGCGACGGCGGGACGACACTGCTGATCTTCTCCATCAGCCGTTCATGATCGCTTGTATACGCAGAGAGGCTTCGCAGGGCGGAAAAAATTTGCGCCAGCTCGCCGTCGGTAAGCACATTCCGGTCGAGACGGTAGCCTTCGATCAGCCCGATTCCGCCGCCTCCGCCCTGGTAGGTAACGACAGGAATCCCGGCCTGGCTCAGCGTTTCGATATCACGGTAAATCGTTCGCACCGACACTTCAAACATGTCGGCAAGCTCCTTCGCCTGAACGAGCCGGCGGCCCAGCAGCACGATAACAATGGACAGCAGACGATCTATCTTCATGGGTCATGATCTCCTTCCTGAACAAGCGTTTATCAATGTATGGAGACAAGGCTATTTTAAATCATTTTATTCTTTATTTAAGTTTCCAGGAAGGGAATTGCCATTTGAAACGAATTCGATTAATATCTAATTAGATAATTATTTAATTAGGGTTTGAGAGGATGAAGATCATGAAAAAAAGAACGTCCGGCCGCGAGGGTATAAGCGGCGGCTATTACAGGCTGTTTGCCGCCGGCATCATCAACGGAATCGGCGACCGCTTCAGCCAGGTCGCCATGCTGTCGCTGATCCTTCAGCTGACCGGATCGGGCATGGCCGTAGGGCTGTCGCTCGGCATCCGGCTGCTTCCTTGCCTTGTGCTCGCCCCCCTCGGGGGTTATCTGGGCGGAAAGCTGCCGCGCAAGGCGGTCATGATGGTGACCGATATCGCCCGAATCCCTTTTGCGCTGTCTTTTCTGTGGGTGACGAGCGAGGACCGTCTGTGGCTGCTCTATGTCGGCAGCTTCATGCTGGCTGCGGGCGAGGCGATTTACGCTCCTGTCCGCAAATCTTCCATACCGCTGCTCGCGGAGCGGGGCGCACTCATGCGGATTAACGGAATGGAACAGCTGATGACCGGCTGTGTGCTGATTCTCGGCGCGCTCACGGGGGGATTTGTCTCCCACTGGTTCGGACCGGAGACGGCGTTCGTACTGAATGCATGCTCGTTCCTGGCTGCGGCGGCGATCATTTCCGGCATTTCTTTTCCGCGGAGCGCGCCTGAAGACAGGGAAGAAGAGAAGGTATGGATCAATGAACAAGAGCCAAGTCGTTCATCACGCCGAAAAGGTCTGGCCTCGCTGCTCGCCGGAAGCCTTGTTTTGCAGGTGGTATTGGGCTATGAGCTGCTCGTTTCGCTGGTGAACGGGCTGGACAACGTGCTGATCAGCGTGTATGCGATCCGGGTATTTCATGCCGGGGATATCGGTGTAGGGGCTTTTTACGGGTCGCTCGGCGCCGGACTTACGCTCAGCTTCTGGGCGGGACGATGGATCAAGCGAAACTTTTTGGCCGCCGCGCTGGGAGGGCTGCTGCTGGAGGGGCTGCTGCTGATAGGGATCAGCGTGGAAGGAGGCTTTGCGGCAGCCTGCGGATTGTATGTGCTGCTGTCCCTGGCCTCGGGGATCGGAAGTGCCTCCCTGGATACGCTGCTGATGCGGGAGACGCCTGCCAAGTGGCAGCCTTTTCTGTTCGGGCTGCTGACGGCAGTGAGTGGCACGTTGCTCGGCTTATCCATGCTGCTTGCCGGTTCGCTGCTCACCAGGGTGGAGCCCCGTTCGCTTGGCTTTGCGGGGGGCGCTTCTTTTGCCGTAATTGCCATTCTATTGAGTGCATACTTATGGATCAAAGACAAAAGGGGCGGGGCGGTCAGCGTTCCTTCGAGGACTCCTTGACCCTCATTGCGCGAAGGGCTTCAGGTCTGCGGCTGGAGCGGAAGCGGTAGACGAGAATCAGCGCGGCCACCAGGACAGCGGCGAGCACGATCCACAAAGCGTAAGTCTCAAACAGATGGAATACGGCCGTCCACTGCGGTCCGAACATCCGGCCGATCCCCAGAAACAGAATGACCCAGAACAGGGCGCCGCCATAAGCGTACAGGGCGAACTTGCGGTAGGGTAAGGCAATGATTCCGGAGAAATAACCGGTAAAATGGCGCACGCCGGGGATGAAATAACCGACCGTAATCAAAAAGCTGCCGTACCGCTCGAACCAGCGCTGCGTTTTTTCAAACTTCCCGGGCGATAACAGAAACCACCGGCCGTACCGCTGGATAAACGGAAGCCCGGCTTTGAGGCCGATGAAATAGGTAATGGTCATCCCTATGGTCGTTCCGAAGAAGGCGACGATAATCAGCAGCATAAAGTCGAGCCGTCCCGTATAGGACAGATAGCCGGCAAAGGCCATCGTCGTCTCCCCGGGAAAGGGCAAAACGATAAATTCCAGCAGCAGCCCGAAGAACAGCACGCTGTAACCATACTGCGCGAATAATTCCTGTATCCATTTCAGCATTTCCATAATTGATGTCACTCTCCAAAAAGATAGGCTGCAAACGCCGGTTTGGTAATTAGGGAGGGCATGTCTATTTTGCGGCTTGTCCTCATATAATCCAGCACAAGGCTTAATAGCCAATAGAATGCTGGAGGTAGAGAATATGGTTCGGAAAAAGCGCGGAATCAGCCGCCGTAAGGCTGTCCGGCTCGTGCTTGCCGCCGCGGTAATCGCGGCCGCCCTGATATACCGTGAAGCAGGGAACTCCCCATTCGGGAAATCATCCGTGACGCTTCATGCCGCGGACCGCGGGGGAGCTGCCGAAGGAAGGGAAGGCTCATTGCCCGGCTCATTGCCAGGTCCGGCAGTCTCCGGAGCGCCGAACGGACAGGCAAACGCAGGCTTGTCGAGCCACGGCGGTGCGCAAGCGACTCCGGCCGTCCGCCTCTCGCCGGCCTCTCATTCACAGAAGGTATCATTCTCCCAAACCTCCGGAATCTCCAACAGTGCGGCTAAAGCCGCTGCGGCTGCGGTCAAGAAAAGCGCCCTGCCCAAAACCGTCTATCTCACTTTTGACGACGGTCCCAGCTCCGTTACTCCGAAGGTGCTTGAGATTTTGCGGCGGGAGCAGGTGAAAGCGACATTTTTCGTGCTGGGAAACGGGGCGGAAAGGCATCCCGAATGGATTAACGCGATCTGGGAGCAGGGAAGCTCCATAGGCAACCATACCTATGACCATAATTATAAAGATTTATACAGCAGCTTTACGCGTTTCTGGGGCCAAATTAAAAAAACGGAGGAAATCATCCGCCTCATTACCGGGGTCCGGCCTCAGCTTGTGCGCGCTCCCGGCGGAACATTCGATCATTTTGATGATACCTACTTCCATCTGATGAAGCAAGCGGGCTATCGGGTGACGGACTGGACGTTGGACAGCGGCGATTCGAAGCGGCGGGGAGTGCCGGCCTCGGAGATTCTGAAGAACTCTATTTCGAACACCAAGGCTTCCAAGGTCGTTCTGCTGCTTCATGACGGAGCGGGACATGAGGAAAGCGCAAAGGCGCTGCCGGAAATCATTGAACGGTATAAAGCGGCGGGGTATGTATTCAAGACACTGGACGACAGGGAGGAGCCGGTACAGTTCAAGACGCATCCGGGCAAAAGCGCTTGGGGAAGAGTCAAGCCGGCCGAAGCATGGATCGACGCCAATATAACACCCAATGCCGCCTTGTTCGCATCCGGAAAAAAACTGGTAGTGGAAGCCGGCATGCTGCAAACAACGCTTCAGCCCGGGGAATACCGTATTGAGAACGGGCGGTATATCGTCCCGCTGCGGGCCGTAGTCGAACGGCTGGGCGGCCGGGTAAGCTGGGCGGCCGGTACGCACAGCGGTCAAGCCGAACTGAACGGGCGGAAAATAACGGCGGATACGATCGGTGGCGGGCTTGCCTTGGCCGGCGAAGGCCAGGGGCAGGGAGCGGTATCTTCGGGGGTCACTCTTAGGGGCGGTGCCATCTGGCTGCCGCTTCGTGATTTACTGGAGGTCACTGGACACCATCTGCTCGGAGTGACAAGCGTTCCGGAAGAACGGAGGGTAAAGGCATCCTGAAGCGATGCGAACGGATGCCGGATTTATTAAGGTCTGTCCGCTCCTTTTCATGGGAAGAATAAATAGAAAACCCTTGATAAGGAAGGAGAATTCATTGATGAAACCCATTCGCCGGCCCGATCTCCCAGCCGTTTCTCCGAATGCGAGTCTGCCCGGTCAATGGGCGCGTGCGCTGGCCGCTGCGGGCATCGTCGCCGGACTGTACGGATCGCTCGGCGGCTCCGCTCTGTTGTTTCTTCTCATATTCATCGGGCTGGTTATGCTCGGCGGACTGCTGCTACAGATGCTCGGTCCGAGAAAGATCGAACTGATCCGCACGCTCTCTCCGGTGCAGCCGACGGCGGGGAATGGCGTGCTGGTAACGGTCAAGCTCAGCTTTCGCTGCCGTCTGCCCATTCCCTGGTTGATGATTGAAGAGCGTTGGACCTGCGGGAATCAACGTCTGCTGCTGTTCCCCGGATTCCGGCGCGAGTTTCAGTATACTTATCGCCTGGAGCGGCTGGCGAGAGGCCGGCAGCAGCTGCGTTACTGCCGAGTCAGCTGGGGCGATCTGCCGGGCTGGTTTACCGGGACAAGCGCCCCTGAGGTCAGTCAGGCGTTCAAAGTGCTGCCGTCACCGCTATATCTCGGGAAGAGACCATCCGAAGAGGGTGCCGGGAAGGTGCTGACCCAAGTCCCGAGCCGCAGACGGACAGGATCGGAAGAAGTATCCGATATCCGAAATTACCAGCCGGGTGATCCGATGAACCGGGTGCACTGGAAAAATACGGCCCGACGCGGCTTCCTCCAAAGCCGCGTTCCCGAAAGGGAGAAAGGACGCATGCTCTGCGTCGTGCTGGACAACTGCCCGAGCTCCTATGAAATTCCGTGGGAATCTCTCCCTCCAAGGGGCCATTCTTCATATGGGGAGCCGGCCTTCGAACGGGCCGTCTCGGCGGCCTTGGGTCTGCTGCTTACCACTGAACGCGCGGGCTCCTACTCTCAATTGTTCACCGGCGGCTGGCCGGAAGGAATGGCGAGATATGAAGGACTGGGCGTAATCCCGGGCAGGGTGCTGGATACGCTGGCGGAAATAGCGCCGGACGGAACGCGCACGCTGGCAAGGCTGCTGGAAGATGCTTCCCGGCAATGGATTCCGGGCATGAACGTTGCGGTGATCACCGGCTGCCCGGACCGGGAAGCCGCCCTGACGATCTCCCGGCTGCTCGCTCAAGGAATCAAGGTGGATTTGTATTATGTATGGGACAGGGAGGCGCCGGGTAAAAGGAATCCGTCTCCCGGACCCGCCGCCGGACATCGGCGCCCATCCGCTGAAGCGGGAGCGCTCGTTCCGCATTCCGCCCCGGTCCTGAGCGATAAGATAACCGTTGTGTATGAAGCCGGGCAAGGCGATTTTTCCGCATCGGCGGATGTTGTATCGAACTTGAGCGGAATGGAATCGGTCGGCTCTGGGACCGCCGCGACGATCTGCGGCAGCCTGGGCCGTCTGGGAGCGGGCCTATACTGCCTGGAGCATGTCCCGCCGGCAGGTGAAAGCGGGGAGGGGAGAGCGGATGGAGAAGTCCGCAAGCCGTCGGCGCGTTAAGCTGCCCGCTTCCCCTGGTCTGACAACGTCAGAGGCCGATAAAACAGAGCGGTACGCTCAGGACGGCGAAAGACCTTACAGCGTCCCTGGCCCGGCGTTTATGTCCCATGTCTTGCGACGGCAATCTGCATGTCCGGGGGGCGGGGCTCAGGCTGCCGGGCTCTCCCGTCATGAGGCATACGGAGCGGGCGTCGCTTCCAACGAAACGTCTTTAAGCTTTCGCGCGCTGTTCTCTCTCTCCCTGTTCGGATTGTTCGCGGACTGGCTGCATCCGCTGTACCGGATGAATTTGGGAGCGGAGACGGAAAGGCTGCTGGGCGTTCTCGCGTTAATGGCCGCGGCGCTGCTCGCGTCCGGGTTGTTCCGCGTATCGCCCTGGCGGATGGCTCCGGTCCGATTGGCCATTTTTACGCTGTCATGGTTCTACTTATGCTCGGCATTGGCGGGAGGGTCCTGGCCTGCCGATTATTTCCCGGGCATGGGGAATGACGCCGTTCTGCTCCTCTCCGGCAAAATTGATGAAGTGAGCGCTGCGAGCCGGCTGCTTCTGCTGCTGACCGGTTGGAGCATGCTTGTCTCGTCGGTGCAGCATCTGGCGCTGTTCAAGGGAAGCACGATGCTCTTCACGTCCGTGACGCTGGTTTACCTGTTAGTCCTGGACAAGGGGCTCGGGAGCGATACGACCGTGGACATCATATTCTCCGCAGCTTTTATTGCGTGGATGCAGGGGATGAGCGGACTGCCGCGCCTGCTGGAAAAAGCCGGCGGCGCGGCAGGGATTCCGTTTCGCCGCTGGGCAGGCTCCGCTTGCTTTCTGGCGGTGGGGCTGACGGTCGCGGCCTGGATTGGGACGGAGGCCTCAGGCGGACAACCGGTCCGGATTGAGCCGCTTCAGATGGCCGCCCAGCGGCTGCAGGCCTGGGCGGCCGAGGGACTGCGCAGCCGCGCGGCCGCGATAACCGGGACGACGGGGTACAGCTCCGGCGGCGAGCTTGGCGGTCCGCTGGCGCGAAGCGATGACCCGGTCTTCACCGTGGAAAGCTCCCAGTCCGCCTATTGGCGCGGGGAAAGCCTGGACCGCTACGACGGACGCCGCTGGTCGCGGAGTGACAGTCTCTCCTCGCCGATCAGTCTGACCGCACTTTCTGCGAGGGAAGCCGAGGCTTCTGGAGGTCGGACTCTTCGCCAGCGGTTCCGCTTCGCGGCTCCGTCCGTGGGCGGCATTCCCGTATTCGGTACGGGCAGGGTGCTGTCCGTCTCGGATGTGCGGCAGCTTGACGGAAGCCGGCTTGGCTATATTTTGACCGGAGGAGGGAGGGACAGCTTTGCTCTGCCCGACCTGGCGGGTTCCTCCAAAGTGACGGAATATATGGTGGATTCGCTGCTCCCCGAGAGTGATCCCGCCGTGCTGCGGAAGCTGACGGGCGGCGACCCTCCGGAAATCCAGGCTGCCAATCTGGAGCTGCCGGCCGCCCTCCCGCAGCGGGTAAAGACGCTGGCCGCCAGTCTTACGGCCTCGGCCGGCAGCCGGTACGACGCGGCATTGGCCGTCCGCGATTATTTGCAAAGCTCGTATCCCTACACGCTGGATACGCGCGTGCCGCCGGAAGGCGCCGACTTCGTCGATGATTTTCTGTTTGCGGAGAAGAAGGGATACTGCGTCCACTTCGCCTCCGCCATGACCGTCCTGCTGCGCAGCGCGGGCATTCCGGCCCGGTACGTCCAGGGCTACGCGCCGGGCCGGTTGCTGGCGGACCGCGGACCGCAGCGCTATGCCGTGACCCAGGGCGACGCCCATGCCTGGGTCGAGGTGTATTTCAGCGGCGCGGGCTGGGTCCCCTTCGACCCGACGCCGGCCTCGGCAGCGGGTTCCGCGCAGCCGCCCGTCACCGCGGCGGCTGCGCCCGCGCCGCCGGAGACCCCCGCGCCCGCCGCAGCCGGCGCGGGAACGCTGCCCGCCCCGGCGCTGCCCGGGGGCGGACCGGCGCCTGCGCCGCCCGCAGCCGCGGCGGCGCTGCTGGCCGCCGCCGCGTGGCGCTGGCGGCGGAGCCTGGCGCTGCTGCGCCTCGGGCGCAGCGCCGTGCGCAGGGAGCGGCTGCTGCTGGCCGCGTCCCTGTCCTGGCGGGTGCTGGCCGCGCGCTACGGCCCGCCCCCGCCGGGGATGACGGGCAGGGAGTATGCCGCGTCCCTGCCCATTGACGATGCCGGACTGCGCGCAGCCGTCCGGCGGTTCGTCCGCCAGTGGGAAACGCTGGCGTACGGCGGCTCCTTCCGGCCCTCCGGCCAGGAGTCCGCTCCCGCAGGCATCCGGCGGCCAATCGCCGGCCCTGCGCGCGTCTTTCCGCCGGCGGATCGCCTACCGGCCGCCTTCAAAGCTCGCGAGGCTTCCCCGGCGCCCGCTCCGTCCATTGGGAAGCATGGCGTCCCGGAGACGCCGCTTCCCTGGAGCAAAAAAGCATTCTTGCGCGATTGCCTGCGGATCGCTTTTTATTTGAGCTGAAAGGCCGCCGTCCCACGGCGGTCTTTCATTCGTCTTATATTTCTCCGCCGTTTTATATTTCTCCGCGAAACGGCTGCCGCCCCGGCCGGAAAGGCCGGGCCATTTCTTTTTTAAAATATAAGAATTTCTAAGCTGTATCGCTCGCTTCGGAAGCATCAGCTCCGCAGAGGATGCCGCCCCCGTTTCTTCTTGACCGTTAACGGCATGAAGCATCGGAAAATTGCCTTTGCCGGCGGTCCCCGCCGTCATTCTCTGCCGCCGGCGGTTTCCCGGCGCGCCTTTCCTTGACGGTGCGAATTATCGTTGCGTATAATGAATCCAACAATCAAGGGAGGCAAGTAATGAACAAGCCAAATGAAATTATCGTTGTTCTCGATTTCGGAGGACAATACAACCAATTGATCGCGCGCAGAATTCGGGATTTGGGCGTATACAGCGAACTTCTGCCATACAATACGCCAATCGACCGCATCAAGGCGCTTTCGCCCAAAGGCATCGTATTCTCCGGCGGCCCGATGAGTGTTTACGCCGAGGACGCTCCGCATGTGGATCCGGCGATTTATGACCTCGGACTGCCGATTTTCGGCATCTGCTACGGCATGCAGCTGATGGCCCATCAGCTCAGCGGCAAGGTCGAGCGTGCTTCCAAGCGGGAGTACGGCAAGGCGGATCTGACTTTTGAAGCCGGAGCCACGATCGTCAAAGGACTCGAAGGCAGCCAGACCGTATGGATGAGCCACGGGGACCATGTGTCCCTGCTTCCGGAAGGCTTCAAGCTCGATGCCGGCACCGAAAGCGCGCCGATTGCGGCGATGAGCCACGAAGGACGGAAGCTGTATGCGGTGCAGTTCCATCCCGAAGTGCGCCACTCCGTACACGGCAATGAGATGATCAAGAATTTCCTGTTTGAAGTCTGCGGCTGCGAGGGCAACTGGACCATGGAATCCTTTATCGAGGATGCCATCCGCGATATCCGCGGCAAGGTCGGCGACAAAAAGGTGCTGTGCGCCCTGAGCGGCGGCGTCGATTCTTCCGTTGTCGCCATGCTGATTCATCGCGCCATCGGCGACCAATTGACCTGTATGTTTATCGACCACGGCCTGCTGCGCAAAGGAGAAGCCGAGAGCGTTATGGAGACGTTCGTCGGCAAATTCGATATTCACGTCGTCAAGATTGATGCACGTGACCGCTTCCTCGGCAAACTGGCCGGCGTGGACGATCCCGAACAGAAGCGCAAGATTATCGGCAACGAATTCATCTACTGCTTCGACGAGGAGTCGGCCAAGCTCGGCGATTTTGATTTCCTTGCCCAGGGTACGCTGTACACGGACATCGTGGAGAGCGGAACCGCCACGGCACAGACGATCAAATCGCATCACAACGTCGGCGGACTGCCGGAGGATATGAAGTTCAGCCTGATCGAGCCGCTGAATACGCTGTTCAAGGACGAGGTGCGGAAGGTTGGCGAGGAGCTTGGCCTGCCGCATGCCATCGTATGGCGCCAGCCGTTCCCGGGACCGGGCCTTGCCATCCGCGTGCTGGGCGATGTTACGGAGGACAAGCTGACGATCGTCCGCGATTCGGATTACATCCTGCGCGAGGAAATTGCCAAGGCCGGTCTTGAGAGCGAAATCTGGCAGTATTTCACGGCGCTGCCGAACATGAAAAGCGTGGGAGTCATGGGCGACGCCCGGACCTACTCCTACACGGTAGGCATCCGCGCCGTAACGTCCATCGACGGCATGACTGCAGACTGGGCGCGCATCCCGTGGGATGTACTGGAGAAGATCTCCGTGCGGATCGTCAACGAGGTCGACAATGTCAACCGCGTCGTGTACGATATCACTTCCAAGCCGCCGGCCACTATCGAGTGGGAATAGTAAGAAGAGAAGAGCCTGCCTGTCCTCGCTACCGAGGGCCGGCAGGCTTTTTTTATTATCAGAAACTATAGTCTGCGCACACTCTTTTCCTACTAACCTGTTTGAAAAGTACGCCCGCAGAAACGGGAGGAGGAGATGAGCTCTGCAAATTCCGCCGGCAAAGTCTTGTGGATGCATAGATTGCAGCGGTTGGCAGACACTAGAGCCAAGCCGCCTGGACAGCGCCTACATAACAATCATCTTCTCAAAAATATGGACTTCAACCGATTTGTCATAATAACGAAGAATGACAAAAACATGACAAGAATTGTCCGTTTTCGTCATTGACAACCCATGTCATATACGCCTAAAATGAGAAAGCATTAGCAACAGGAATATTCGTATAATCCCGGGAATTGGCCCGGGAGTTTCTACGAGGTCACCGTAATGACCTGGCTACGAAATTAGAAAGCTGTCCCGACTTGAAGCTGAGGCCCGTTCCGCATCGGCTTAGGGAAGCTCTTTTTCAGCCGGCGTCCGAAAGGGTGCCGGCTTTTTTGCTGCTGCCTCAAACCAATACAACAGGGGGAGAACATTTTGGAACGCTTTTTCAAACTCAAAGAGAACGGCACTTCGGTACGTACTGAAATTATGGCCGGTCTGACCACCTTTATGGCAATGGCGTATATTTTGTCGGTGAATCCCGGCACGCTGACCGCCTTCGGCCGTATCGATATGGGCTGGTATTCCGTATTTTTGGCGACCGCGCTGGCAGCGGGCATTTTCACAATCGCCATGGGACTGTTCATTAACTTCCCGGTTGCCCTCGCGCCCGGCATGGGCCTTAACGTGTATTTCGCATCGGTTGTCCTGTCCTCGGCGACGTCGGAACATCCGTTTACTTGGCAGATGGGTCTGACTGCCGTCTTCATCTCCGGGCTGATCTTCATTCTGCTGACCATCACCCGGATTCGCCAGATTCTGCTGGATGCGATTCCGGACAGTCTCAAGCATGCGATTACGGTCGGTATCGGACTCTTCATCACCATTATCGGTCTGAAGAACAGCGGGATTATGACGATCGGCGTAGAGGCGGGCAATGCGATCCCGGCCAATACCTTTACCGACGTGCTGTACTTCGAAACAGTCCTTCATCTCGGAAGCCTTCAGAACACGAATGTTCAGCTTGCCCTTATCGGTCTTTTGCTGATCGGCATTCTGATGGTGCTAGAGGTCAAAGGCGCGATTCTGTTCGGTATTCTCGGCACCACGGTAATCGGCATGCTGATGGGAGCGGTCGACTTCTCCACCTTGTCCAATCCGTCTACGCCATGGGTTCCGGATTTCACGCAGCTGAACTTCCTGGAGTTTGATTGGAAAGGCATTCTGCATACCGGCATTATTTCCGCGATTGCCACCTTCACCTTCGTTGAACTGTTCGACACCTTCGGAACGCTCGTCGGAACGGCGCAGCGCGCGGGAATTATGGACAAACCGGAAGAAGGCAAAAAACGCGTCGGCAAAGCAATGCTCGTCGACGCGGCAGCGGTCGCTGGCGGCGCCATGCTGGGCACATCGACCACAACGGCTTACATCGAGAGCGCGGCAGGCGTGGCCGAAGGCGGACGCACGGGACTTACCGCCGTTACGACAGGCGTGTGCTTCCTGCTTGCCCTGTTCCTGGCGCCGGTTGCCGCTCTGATTCCCGGCTCTGCCACGGCGGCAGCGCTGATCATTGTCGGCGTGCTGATGGCGCAGTCCATCCGCCGGATCGATTTTAACGATATGGTTATCGCCATTCCGTCGTTCCTGACCCTCGCGATTATGCCTTTTACCTACAATATCGCGAACGGTATTTCTTTCGGCATCGTCACCTACGTCATCTTGGCGTTTGTGGCCAACGTGTCGGGCAAAAAGAAATACGACATCCACTGGATGATGTGGCTTCTGGCCGTACTGGTGGTCCTTCGTTACTTGCTGATCGGCAGCCAAGGTTAACCGCGGCCGCTCCTTTACGGCTCCTTCCCAACCGGAAGGGGCCGTTTTTATATGTAAAGATCGAAATCTGCGGCACTTTCGGAAGCCAGACCGGACTTTAATTCACATGGCAATTCGATTATATTGAAATGAGGGAAAAATAAAGCACATTCATATACATAGATTCGGACGATTAGACGAAGGTGGTTACAAGGATGAAGAAGTGGCCAATTGCCGCAAAATTGATGTTTATGCTGCTGCTGTGTATGCTCGCCATACCTCCGGGAACAATGTTTGCGGAAGGGAATCTTTTGCATAATTCCGGCTTTGAGGAGACGGCTTCGAATGCGCCCGCTTCATGGAACAAGGACGTGTGGGTTCAGGGTGACCAGGCAAGCCTGCTGTCCGTAGAATCCGCCGATGTCCATTCCGGCAGTTTCGCAGCCGCCGTAGAGAACTTGCAGCCGAATCATGCCAAATGGATTCAGAGCGTCGCCGTAAAGCCGGACACCCATTACCGGATTACCGGCTGGGTGAAAGTGGTGAACGCGGGAGCGGAGGGCATCGGCGCCAATATCTTCGTTGCCGGCGTAGGCGGGGGATATCCAAGCACCAAAGATACCGGCGGAGGCTGGCAGCAGCTCACGTTCGTGGGCAAGACGGGTGCAGATCAAAAGGAAATGGGCATCGGCGCTGCCCTCGGCGGGTACGGCAATCTGGCCACCGGCAAGGCTTATTTCGACGATTTGTCCGTGGAAGAGCTGACCTCCGCCCCGGCGGGAACTTCCGTCATCTCCCTTGATCCCGGGACGTCCTCTGCGGGGACGGCCGGGAAGCCGGTTAAAATATCATCCAAGGATATTTTGCTCTTCTCCGCTCTGTTCGCCTGCCTGTTCGCGTGGGTATACCGGACCGCGCTTCGCAGCAGACGTCTGCTCAGAAGAGAAAATTACAATTACGGTCTATGGCTGGGGCTGGTTCTTGCCGCGGCTTTCCTGCTGCGCCTGTGGCTCGGATGGACTTCGCAGGGCTATATGAACGACATGAAGACCTTTATGTACTGGGGGCAGCGGCTGGCCGAGGTTGGCCCGGGCCGTTTCTACCAGGAAGGCCTGTTTGCGGATTATCCTCCAGGGTATCTTTATATATTGTATCTTCTGCATGTCATACAGGGCGGACTCGGCCTGAATCCGGATTCTTCGTCCGAGATGCTGCTGTTCAAGCTGCCGGCGATTCTGTCGGATATTGCGGCTGGCTGGCTTATTTACCGGATCGGAAGCAAGAAGCTCGAAAGCGGCACTGCGCTCGGTCTTGCGGCGCTGTATTTATTTAACCCGGCTGTATTGACCGATTCGGCGGTGTGGGGTCAGGCGGACGCCTTCTTCGTGCTGTTCCTGCTGCTCAGCATCCACGCCGTCTCGGATAAACGGCTGGCTGTTTCCGCGCTTTG
This sequence comes from Paenibacillus rhizophilus, assembly GCF_003854965.1. Lineage (GTDB taxonomy): Bacteria > Bacillota > Bacilli > Paenibacillales > Paenibacillaceae > Paenibacillus_AQ > Paenibacillus_AQ rhizophilus. Next base: position 6,280 of record NZ_RQPI01000029.1, on the reverse strand, counting down.
GTTCGCGGTGGCCACTGCGGTGAAGCCGCAGGCGCTTATTTTTACGCCGGTGCTCCTGTTCGCTTTCCTTCACTACCGCGCCTGGAAAGAATTGTTGAAGGGAGCGGTATACGGGCTGATCGCTTTTGCCCTGATTACCCTGCCGTTCTTTTGGGGCAACGGAGGGCTCGGTGGACTGATTAATCTGTACAAAAGCACGCTGTCTTCCTATCCTTACTCGACCGTCAACGCTTTTAATCTGTACATGCTTATTGCTCCCAGCTGGGCGCCGATCGACCAAACATGGCTTGGAATTCCTTTCCGCGCATGGGGCAATATCGCTATTATAGCTGCCGTACTTTTGGCCGGGGTGTACTCATTCCGCAAAGACAAAAAGGATCTGTCCAAGTCCTTCTTCATCGGTTTGGTTTTGATTGTGGTCATGTTTGTGGTCGGGACTAAAATGCATGAACGATATATGTTCCCGGCGCTTGCCTTAAGCTTGTTCGCCTTTATGGAGACCAGGGACCGGAGACTGCTGACACTGTTCTTTGGCCTGAGCTTGACCCAGTACATTAATGTGGCGTATGTGCTGCTGCATCTGAATTCGGGGCAGAATCCCGGCTCGGACGGCATCGTCCTCGTTACATCGATCGCCAACATCGGGCTGCTGCTGTTTATGCTGTACATCGGGTGGGATATTTACTTTAGGGGGAAAGTGCTCCCGTTGGCTCCTGCGTATACCGATCGGCAGCTTCGGGAAACCGACCTGGCGCTCGCCGGGGAACTCCGTCCTTTAAATCATATCCGCACGGGCGGCATGATCCCACGTCTGGTGCGCAAGGATTGGCTGTGGATGGGGGCCATTACCCTGCTCTATGGGGTGCTTTCTCTGGTCAATCTGGGCTCGAACTCTTCGCCGGAAACGGTCTGGGCGCCTTCGGCCTCAGGGGAAAGCTTCTATGTGGATTTGGGAGCCGCAAAGCAGCTGGACAAGGTAAGAATATTCGGAGGCGTGGGCACGGGCGAATTTACGCTGGAGTTTGGTGACACGCCTGATATCTGGTCCGGACCCGTCAAGATTAAGGAGGACGTCGGCAACGTTTTTATCTGGAAAAGCCAGCAGCTTAACGCCACGGCGCGTTACGTCCGGGTCTTTGTGAATAACCCGGGCTTCTACCTGCATGAGATGGCTTTTTACGAGAAAGGAAACACGTCGCCGCTGGCCATTGCCGGAGTGTCACCCGATACGGGAGGAACTCCCAAAAAAGGCGAACCGGCTAACCTGTTCGACGAGCGGCAGCTCATTCCTGCGAACTCGGGCTTTATGAACAGCACCTATTTTGATGAGATTTATCATGCCCGCACCGCTTATGAATACACCCATGGCATCGTTCCATACGAGAATACGCATCCGCCGCTGGGCAAACTGCTCATTTCAGTCGGAATGGCGCTGTTCGGCGTCAATCCGTTCGGTTGGCGGATTGTCGGGACGGTATTTGGAATCGCTATGCTGCCTCTCCTCTATATGATGGCGCTGAAGCTGTTCGGACGGACGCGCTATGCGGCGCTTGCGGCAGGGTTGTTCGCCCTGGACTTTATGCATTTCACGCAGACCCGGATTGCCACTATTGATGTGTACGGCGTCTTTTTCATCATGCTGATGTTCTATTTCATGCAGCGTTATACCGTCATGAATTTCTACCGCGATCCGCTGAGCAAAACGCTGTGGCCGCTCTTTTGGTCGGGACTGTTTTTCGGCATCGGTGTCGCCTGCAAATGGATTGTGCTCTATGGAGGGGCGGGCCTAGCGATTATGCTCGGCATCTCGCTCTTTGACCGGTTCCGGCAGCACCGGGCGTCCCGTCGCCTGCTTGCTGACGGAAAGAGCGTAGACCAGGAACTGTCGGCCGCCTGCCTGGGAGCCGCTCGAACGTTCTGGAGCAAAACCGTCATCACGCTGGCGTGCTGCCTTGTCTTTTTTGTAGTCATTCCAGCCGTGATTTACAGTCTGTCGTTTATTCCCGTCCTGTCCGTCACACCGGAAGGCTATACGCTCAAAGGGCTGCTCGAAGCGCAGAAGGACATGTATGATTATCACAGTCAGCTTGTGGCTACCCATCCGTTCTCTTCCCAATGGTGGCAATGGCCGTTCATGAAACGCCCGGTATGGTTTTTCAGCGGCGGAGAAGGGCTGCCGGCAGGCCAGGTGAGCAGTATCGTGACGATGGGCAATCCGCTGATCTGGTGGACCGGAGTTTTTGCCATCCTCGCCGTTCTTTGGCTGACGCTGAAGCGCCGGGAGAAGCCGCAATACGTCATTTGGATCGGCTATTTTTCACAATATGTTCCGTGGATGCTCGTTCCGCGCGAGACCTTCCTTTACCATTATTTTGCCATGGTGCCGTTCTTGATTCTGGCGCTGGTCTACATGCTGAAGCTGTCGGACAGCCTATTCCCGGAATCCCGGTCCAGAGTCATTCGTTATGTGTTTGTCGCGGGAGCGGCGCTGCTCTTTATTATGTTCTATCCCGTCTTGTCGGGGCTACAGGTTAGCGGGGATTATGTGACGGGCGTCCTGCGCTGGTTCCCGACTTGGGTCTTCTAGAGTCAGGCCCGTCCACAATTTAGGAGGAAAAGAAATGAAAGCCAGATACAGCGTGATCGTCCCGATGTATAATGAAGAAGAGGTAATCTCCCATACGTATGAGCGTCTGAAAGAAGTCATGGACCGCAGCGGAGACGTGTACGAGCTGATTTTCGTGAACGACGGAAGCCGGGACCGCTCGGCCGAGATGATCCGGGAGATCGCGGACCGGGACGGACATGTGAAGCTGATCGATTTCTCGCGGAACTTCGGCCATCAGGTCGCGATTACCGCCGGCATGGACTATGCCCGGGGCGAAGCGGTCGTTGTTATCGACGCCGATCTTCAGGACCCGCCGGAAGTCATTCTTGAGCTGATTGCCAAATGGAAGCAGGGGTATGAGGTGGTCTATGCCAAACGGCTGAAGCGCCACGGAGAGACCTTCTTCAAAAAAATAACCGCCAAAATCTTTTACCGCCTGCTCAGCAGCATGACCAGCGTAGATATCCCGACCGATACGGGCGACTTTCGCCTGATCGACCGCAAGGTGTGCGATGTTTTGCGCGATCTGAAGGAGAAGAACCGCTATGTCAGAGGACTTGTAAGCTGGGTTGGCTTCCGCCAGACCATGGTCGAGTACGTACGCGAGGAGCGTTTTGCCGGGGAAACCAAGTATCCGCTCAAAAAAATGATCCGGTTCGCGCTCGACGGCATCACATCTTTTTCGCACAAACCCTTAAAGATCGCGTCCTACCTCGGCTTTTTGCTTTCGTTTTCCAGCTTTATCTTTTTGTTCTTCGTCTTGATGCAAAAATGGTTCACTTCCCGCACAGTACCCGGCTGGGCTTCCATTGTAGGTGTGAATCTGCTGTTTAACGGAATTGTGCTTATGATACTCGGGGTAATCGGGGAATACATCGGCCGGATCTACGACGAATCGAAGGATCGGCCGCTATATATTGTCCGCCGGACCGTGGGCTACGGAAATCTGAAGGAAGAGGAAGCGGAGCTCCTTCGCGAGGAAGCCGGACTGCCGCGGAAGGGTGTGCCCCATGAATGACAAAAATTTGCGCGGCGATATCATCCAGTTCGTCAAATTTAATATTGTCGGTCTGCTGAATACGCTGGTTGATATGGCCGTGTTCGCGCTGCTGAATTCACTCGGACTGTTCTATGTCGTAGCCCAGATTATCTCCTACGGTGCAGGAACGGCGAACAGCTTCGTTTTAAATAGCAATATAACGTTCAAGGACCGGAAGCGTTCCAAGGAGGAAGGCTTCGATCATAGGCAGTTGCTACGGTTTATTATTTTAAATTTGGTCGTGCTGGGCATATCTTTGCTGCTGATGAGCCTTCTCATCGACCGCCTGGGACTGCAGGAACTGGTATCGAAGGTGTTGGCTACATTTGTTACGGTCATCATCAATTTTTTCGGCAGCAGAAAATGGGTGTTCGTGGACCCGAAGCAGCCCCTGCCCGTTTCAGGCGAGGTGGTCTCCGGAGGGGATGCGGACCAACGTTAGAGGGTGAGATGATTGCGCAAGCTGTCTTATATCATCATTATCGCAGGCGTTCTGCTGCTGCTGTATCCGAAGACCAGCGAATGGTTTGAGGACTGGCAGCAGCAGAAGCTGCTGAAGGAAGCGGAACAGAACTTCGAACAAGGAACGGATAAGGCACAGACCTCCGTAGATCCCGATTTGCGGCTCAAATACGCCAAAGTGACACAGCTGCTTGCGGAAGAATCGGCACTGGGCGACCAGTCCGGGCTCCCGGATGATAATGGCATTTCAGACGCCGGCGAGAAGGCGATCGGGCTGATTGAGATCGGCACAATCGGTGTCAAGCTTCCCGTGCTTGAAGGAGCTACCAAAGCGAATATGAGGCATTCAGCCGTGCATTTGACGGAGACCGTTCCACTGGGGGAAGTCGGCAATGCGGCCATCGCCGCCCACCGCGCCCATACAAAGGGAAGACTGTTCAACCGTCTGAACGAGGTGAAGATCGGAGACGCGATTACTGTTAGGACCAAAGGTCAGGTCTATAACTATACCGTCTATGATATTTTGATCGTTGATCCGACCGACGTATCCGTGCTGGAAGGCAATAACAAAGACCGGATTCTGACGCTCATTACGTGCGATCCGCTGATCAATCCTACGCATAGGCTTATTATTCATGCAAAACTTCCGTGATCTTGGTGAAAAATGAAAAAAGGCAAAATAAGTAGGTATAATTTCCTGTTTTTCTATTGATGTTTCATATGAATATGGTAAAATATATGAGAAAAGCTAAACACGATAACGGCAAACCTATCGAAAGGTAGGGACGCAAAGCTAAAGGGCCTTCCCGTAAGGATGGCAGCCAGCTACCGAATGAAGAGCTTTTTTTGTTTGCTTTAGGATATAAATTTTGGTATATATACCAATCGTTCAAAAGGTAAAGCTTGAGCGACAAAGGCAAACCTATCGAAAGGTAGGGACGCAAAGCTAAAGGGCCTTCCCGTAAGGATGGCAGCCAGCTACCGAAAGGAGTTTTATCCGTGAAGAAGTTTTATTTGTTGATCCTCACTCTATTTGTGATAACCGCTTCCATTCAAGTTACCCCCGCAGCCGCAGCGAGCGCCGGTTCCGAATGGCTGGATGCCTCGGATTTAAGCCAAGGTGTTATCGGCATTCAATATAATGCTCCGCAGAACAAACGCACCAAGCTGATGATCACCAAGAATGGCAGCAGCTATACCTACAACCTGTTCAAATCGGAGCCTAATGAATCGTTTCCTCTTCAGCAAGGCGATGGCACCTACAAAATCTCCATTCTTGAGAACACCAGCGGCAACAAATACAAAGTGGTTTATACCGACTCTGTCGATCTCTCGCTGAGCGATCCCAACGCCGTATACCTGAGCTCCGTGCAGAACATTAATTGGAGCCCGTCCGATAAAGCTATTCAAAAAGCGAAACAACTGACCCTGAATGCCGCCACCAACAAAGAAAAGGTAACCGCCATCTATAACTATATCGTCTCCAATGTTAAATACGACTACGCTTTGGCAGCTAACGTATCCAAGGATTATGTGCCGGACATCGACAATACGCTTGTCAGCAAAAAAGGAATCTGCTATGACTATGCTTCCCTCTTCGCCGCAATGCTTCGCAGCGTGAATGTTCCCGCCAAGCTTGTAATGGGGGAAAGCAGTTATGTAACTCAATACCACGCATGGAACGAAGTCCTTATCGACGGCAAGTGGGTGACTATTGATACGACAGTTGATGCCGGATTAGGCAAGAGCAACAAAACGGCTACCCTGATTAAAAGTTCAAGTAAATACACAGGCGTGAAGTATTACTAACTCTATTAAGTTAAAAGGTTAAGATAGTGAATGGACAATCCGCTTAAATAATAAGTGGATTGTTTTTTTTGTATTTTGGGGTTGATATATTTGCTGAGAAGAGGTACTATAGGTAAGTCGCTCTCGGGAGACAACAAGCTGTTACCGACAAGTTAAAATAAACTTTTAAAAAAAGCTTGCGTTCCTGAAGAGTACATGATATATTATAAAAGTTGCTGCTGAGGCAAAGATGAACGGCGGCAAACAAGTTTGATCTTTGAAAACTGAACAACGAGTGAGTGGGAATTCGCTTCTGGCGAGTTCCAAAATGAAGAGAATGCAAATTCTCGTCAGATGTTTCAAAATGAGCGAATCGCTCTTTC
>NZ_RQPI01000028.1 GCF_003854965.1 Paenibacillus rhizophilus | reverse complement strand
GGAAAGGGCTGAAAAGTTTGCTTTCACGTTATCTGGAGCTTGGTTAACCTTTTGGAACCGCCGTATGCGGACCCGCATGTACGGTGGTGTGAGAGGACGGGGGCTTACCGCCCCCTCCTACTCGATATATCTCTCCTTCAAATACCGCGTTGATTCCCTCGACATCAGTAATTCTATCAAAGTGTAGTAAATAAAATTTTAATTATAGCGGTTCGTTCTATTCAGAATACATAACAAATTGCCGAAGATAAGAGTGTGATCGAAATTCAACATAATTTTCATATATTCGACATTAATCAACAAAATCTAAGTTCAGAGCGCGTCTAACTCTTATTTCATTCAACAAAATATTACAATTACCCGCATTAGTTTGTTTGCAATAATACTTTGCGTAAAACAATGTGTGTATAGTTGAATATTAAAAATTTAGATATAGTCAAATGGGAGTGAAAGTATGGGAAAATGTCCGTTCGCTTTTTTACATGGTTTATCCCCAAAACAAAAGAAAGTAGGCTCCCGTGACGTTAATTCATCTATCCACACTGACGGACAATCAGCAGCCTTAAGTTCTTTCCATGTGATCGAAGGCCAAGAAGAATTGAATGAACAGATGCGAATGATTGATTTGACGGAGGCCGATCTGGATCTGCTATGCAAGCTGAAGCCCGCCATGGAGCGAAACATTGACGAAATTATCGACGGCTTTTATAACTCGGTGCTCGGTGTGGATAAGCTGGAGCAGATCATTCTCGATCACAGCAGTATTGAACGATTGAAACAGACCTTACGCGATCATATCGTTGAAATTTTCGATGGCAGTGTAGATAATCGCTACATATCGAAACGGTTGACCATTGCCAAAATTCATAAAAAGGTTGGGTTAGAGCCAAAGTGGTATCTGTCAGCCTTTCAAAACCTGCAAAATGTGTTCATCGGCGTAATATATAAAGAAGCTTTCGACGACAGGGAACGACTAAATATGGTGCAAACGGTTACCAAGCTTTTGAATCTTGAGCAGCAGCTCGTTTTGGAAGCCTATGAAAAAGAGAATATTCGAGAAAAAGAAGAGCAGTACGAAATTGTAAAAAATGAACTGAAACAGAAGATTGCCGAATTCAGCGGAGAACTTATCGATCTCAGCATCGATACCAACGCAGCAGTCGAACAGCTTGTGGCAAGCAGCAATGAAGTCAATAATACCTTCCAGCGTACTGCTTCATCAGCTCTTGACTCACAGGAAATGGCAAAAGACGGCCGTGAGCTGCTAAGCAAGTTGAATGGACAGATCGCCCATATTTTTGAAAGAACAAATGAAATGGAACGTTCGGTAAAAGAGCTGAGCCAATTCTCAAAGCAAATACAGAAGATCGTAGGTGCGGTGCAAGAAATTGCAGACCAAACGAAAATATTATCTCTTAATGCAACCATAGAAGCGGCCAGGGCGGGCGAGCACGGAAGAGGCTTCAGCGTCGTGGCTCAAGAGGTCAATCGGCTGGCCGAAGATACGAAAAATACGGTTGTGCGCATTGGAGAGCTGACAGCCCAATCCGGCAGTTTAACTGCTCAAGTGGTGAATGAAATTCGAAAAGTACAGGAACTGACGGAAAACGGTAAGTTGCAATCAGATGAGACAAGCCAACTTTTTACCGACATCGTGGACTCCATGCAGAGCAGCACCCGCGAGATCGTAACGGTAGAGGCAGAGATTCGGACACTGATAACTACTATAGAAGGAATCGGCTCAACAACGGCACAAACCGCCGCTTCAGCGGAATATTTCAAGTCGGCAACAGCCAATTTGTAGGAAGAACAGGAACCCATAACAACGCGTGAATAAAATCATGCGTTGTTTTATTATTTTGCTTGCATTGGGCGAAAAGATTCTATATAATAATAAATGTTGTTCTGCGACGTTGCGATGATGTGAGAGGTTACTGACACACCCGGCTCCTTTGCCATGAAGCCAGTGGTCAGAAAATTTTCACGGAGTATGTCCGATAATAAATTGGGCGATAGAAGGAGGGACTAAAATGGCAAAGCAAAAAATTCGTATCCGCTTGAAAGCATACGACCACAGAATTCTTGATCAATCCGCTGAGAAGATCGTTGAAACAGCAAAACGTTCCGGTGCAGGTGTGTCCGGGCCGATTCCGCTGCCAACCGAGAAGCAAGTAATTACTATTCTCCGTGCGGTGCACAAGTACAAGGATTCCCGTGAACAGTTCGAAATGCGTACTCACAAGCGTCTGATCGACATTGTGAATCCAACGCCACAAACTGTGGATGCCTTGATGCGCTTGGATCTGCCGTCCGGTGTAGATATCGAAATTAAATTGTAATTCTTCTATTAGAAACAGGAAAAGAAAAGAGGTGTCAACATGAAAGGTATCTTAGGAAAAAAACTCGGTATGACTCAAGTGTTTACTCCTGAAGGTAACGTAATCGCGGTTACGGTTATCGAAGCGGGTCCTTGTGTAGTACTGCAAAAGAAAGACCTCAATACCGACGGGTATGAAGCAGTGCAGTTGGGCTTTTCCGATAAGAAAAACACCAACAAGCCTGAACAAGGTCACGCCACAAAGGCAAATGCAACACCTAAGCGCTACGTTCGCGAAATTCGCGGTGTTGACCTCGGGGCACTCGAGGTTGGACAAGAGCTGAAGGCTGACGTCTTCGCAGAAGGCGAATTTGTTGACGTAACCGGCATTTCCAAAGGCAAAGGCTTCCAAGGCGTTATCAAACGCTGGGGACAAAGCCGCGGACCTATGGCTCACGGTTCCCGTTACCATAGAAGACCGGGCTCGATGGGTTCCATCCAAGCCAACCGTGTTCCTAAGGGCAAACGTCTGCCAGGACATATGGGCCATGATACGGTGACGATTCAAAAGCTTGAAGTCATCAAAGTAGACGTGGAACGCAATGTTCTGCTGGTGAAAGGCTCCATTCCGGGACCTAAGAACAGCTTCGTGAAGGTTAAAGAAACCGTTAAGAAATAACTTTTGAAGAAAGGAGGAACATGAAATGCCAAAAGTAACACTTTACAATATCAGCGGTAATGAAGTTGGTGAAGTTGAACTGAGCGACGCGATTTTCGGTATCGAGCCGAACACTCACGTTTTGAATGAAGCGGTTCTTTTGCAAAGAGCTTCTCTGCGCCGTGGTACGCACAAAGTTAAAGGACGCTCCGAAGTTCGTGGCGGCGGACGTAAGCCTTGGAAACAAAAAGGTACAGGTCGCGCTCGTCAAGGTTCGATTCGTTCTCCTCAATGGAAAGGCGGCGGCGTTGTCTTCGGACCGACTCCTCGCAGCTATTCCTGGAAACTGCCTAAAAAGGTTCGCCGTTTGGCGATCAAATCGGCGTTGTCCTCGAAGGTTATTGGGAATGACATTATCGTACTTGACTCCTTGAGCCTGAATGCTCCGAAGACGAAAGAATTCGTAGCTATTCTGAATAACCTGAAGGTTGCTCAAAAAGCTCTGATCGTAGCTCCTAGCTATGACGACAATGTAGCACTTTCCGCTCGTAACATCCCTGGGGTGAAATTCGTAGCGGCCGACGGCATCAATGTTCTTGACGTGCTGACGCACGACAAATTGATCATCACTAAAGATGCAGTTTCTAAGGTAGAGGAGGTGTTCGCGTAATGAAAGATCCTCGCGATATCATCAAACGTCCGGTGATTACGGAACGCACATCCGACTACATGAGCGATTTGAAATATGCTTTTGAAGTGGACATTCGTGCCAACAAGACCGAAATCAAGCAGGCTGTAGAGGCCATCTTTAAAGTAAAAGTCGTTAATGTGAACACAATGCGCGTGCCTGGCAAGCTGAAACGGTATGGACGCTACTCCGGATACACTCCGGAATGGAAGAAAGCCATCGTTAAGCTCAGCCCGGACAGCAAGCCGCTTGAGTTCTTTGAAGCGGTAGAATAATATCCTGTAAAGCAAGGAGGGAAACACAGTGCCAATCAAAAAGTACAAACCGACTTCTCCGGCAAGACGCGGAATGTCCGTGTCTACATTTGAAGAAATCACAACAAACCAGCCTGAGAAATCGCTGCTTGCGCCGCTGAGCAAAAAGGCGGGCCGCAACAACCAAGGTAAAATTACGGTTCGTCACCAAGGCGGCGGACACAAACGTAAATACCGTATTATCGATTTCAAGCGGACGAAAGACGGCATACCAGGCAGCGTTGCTACGATCGAGTATGACCCGAACCGCACATCCAACATCGCCCTGATTCACTACGCTGACGGAGAGAAACGCTACATCATCGCTCCTAAAGGACTGAAAGTTGGGGATAAGATCGAATCCGGTCCTGCAGCAGATATCAAGATCGGTAACTCTCTTCCGCTGTCCAACATTCCGGTAGGTACAGTTATCCACAACATCGAGCTGAAGCCTGGCAAGGGCGGCCAATTGGTTCGCGCAGCCGGTACGGAAGCGCAGTTGCTCGGTAAAGAAGACAAGTACGTTTCCGTGCGTCTCTCTTCCGGTGAAGTTCGCAGAATCCTGAGCGTATGCCGTGCTACAATTGGTTCCGTTGGTAACGAAGACCACGAACTGATCAAGATCGGTAAAGCCGGACGCAGCCGCTGGCTGGGTCAACGTCCTGAAGTTCGCGGTGTTGTTATGAACCCGAACGATCACCCTCATGGTGGTGGTGAAGGACGCGCTCCGATCGGACGCAAATCGCCGTTGTCTCCTTGGGGCAAACCGACCCTTGGCTACAAAACTCGTAAGAAAAACAAAGCTTCTGATAAATATATCGTTCGTCGCCGCACGAAATAAGACGCTTCAAGGTGAACTTGAACCCGCGAAGCGTCGCATCGCGGCTTGAACATTTGATGAAGGGAGGATTCATACATGAGTCGCAGTTTGAAGAAGGGGCCTTTTATCGATGGCTACCTGCTGAAAAAAGTTGAAGACTTGAACGTTTCGGGCAAAAAAGTAGTCATCAAAACTTGGTCCCGCCGCTCAACCATTTTCCCTCAATTTATCGGACATACGTTTGGTGTGTATGACGGCCGTAAACACGTGCCTGTATACGTAACGGAAGATATGGTAGGTCACAAGTTGGGCGAGTTCGCGCCGACGCGTACTTACAAAGGCCACGCGGGTGACGATAAGAAAACGAGAAGATAATAACAGGTTCTCTGTTCGAGAGGAGGGAAAACAATGCAAGCAAAAGCGCATGCAAGATCGGTGCGGATTTCCGCTCGTAAAGCGAAACTGGTTGTTGACTTGATTCGCGGCAAGCAGGTGGGAGAGGCGATCGCAATCCTTCGCCACACTCCGAAATCCGCTTCCCCGGTAGTTGAAAAGCTGTTGAACTCGGCGATCGCCAATGCCGAGCACAACTATTCGATGGACGTAAACAACTTGTTTATTAGCGAGGTTTTCGTTAACCAAGGTCCAACGATGAAACGGTTCCGTCCGCGCGCGATGGGTCGCGCCAGCCGGATTAACAAACGCACCAGCCACATTACTTTGGTGGTATCTGAGAAATAAGGAGGGATAACGTGTGGGTCAAAAGGTAAATCCAGTCGGACTCCGGATCGGGATTATCCGTGACTGGGAATCCAAATGGTATGCAGGAAAAGACTTCGGGACACTTCTTCTGGAAGACGTCAAAATTCGGGAATACCTCAAAGGCAAGCTGAAAGATTCCGCTGTTTCCCGTATTGAGATTGAAAGAGCGGCTAGCCGCGTGAATGTAACGATTCATACCGCTAAACCGGGTATGGTTATTGGTAAGGGCGGCGCTGAAGTTGAAGTGCTTCGCAGCGCGGTTACCCAAATCGCAGGCGGCAAAAAAGTACACATTAATATCAATGAAATCAAACACCCTGAGCTGGACGCTATTCTTGTTGCCGAGAGCATCGCACAACAGCTGGAACGTCGCGTATCGTTCCGCCGTGCGCTCAAGCAGGCTATCCAAAGAACAATGCGTTCCGGAGCAAAAGGGATTAAAACCTCTGTCAGCGGACGTCTTGGCGGCGCCGAGATCGCTCGTACGGAAGGCTATAGCGAAGGAACAGTTCCACTTCATACGCTTCGTGCCGATATCGACTACGGAACGGCTGAAGCTCATACGACTTATGGCCGTATCGGCGTAAAAGTATGGATCTATCGTGGAGAGGTTCTTCCTACGGCTAAGAAACAAGCTGCTCAGGAAGGAGGCAACTAATCATGTTGGTACCAAAACGCGTTAAACACCGCAAACAACAACGCGGTCACATGAAGGGTATGGCAAAAGGCGGCACCGAGCTGAACTTCGGCGAATTCGGTCTGCAAGCTCTGGAGCCATCCTGGATCACTAACCGTCAGATCGAAGCGGCTCGTATCGCGATGACCCGTTACATCAAACGGGGCGGTAAAGTATGGATCAAAATTTTCCCTGACAAGCCGATTACTCAAAAGCCTCTCGAGGTTCGGATGGGTAGCGGTAAAGGTAACGTTGAGAAATGGGTAGCCGTAGTTAAACCGGGCAAGATTATGTTCGAACTCGGAGGCGTGTCGGAAGAAATCGCTCGTGAAGCGATGCGTCTTGCCGCTCACAAGCTGCCAATCAAGACTAAGTTTGTGAAACGTGAAGAATTGGGTGGTGAAGCAAATGAAAGCTAATGAACTTCGCAACTTGACCACTGCCGAGATTGAACAAAAGATTGCTGGCTTCAAAGAAGAGCTCTTTAATCTGCGTTTTCAACTGGCAACAGGCCAACTGGACAACCCGACTCGGATTCGTGATGTGCGTAGAGAAATAGCTCGTGCTAAAACCGTTATCCATGAGAGAGTACTTGGGATCAGCTAAGTGAACGGATAGGATGATCCGTATCAGGAAGGAGGCTAATTATGAGCGAAGAACGCAACGCGCGCAAAGTGCAAATCGGTAAAGTTGTCAGCGATAAAATGGACAAAACGATCGTGGTTGCCGTTGAAACTTACAAAAAGCATGATCTGTACCACAAGCGCATCAAGTACACCAAGAAATTCAAAGCGCATGATGAGAACAATACCGCACAAATCGGCGATACTGTGAAGATCATGGAAACTCGTCCGCTCTCCAAGGACAAACGCTGGAGACTGGTTGAAGTGGTGGAAAAAGCGGTTATCATCTAATGCTTTACCTGACCATTTTTCCGAAAGGAGGAAATAATAATGATTCAACCATTTACACGCTTGCATGTAGCTGACAACTCCGGTGCGAAGGAACTGATGTGTATCCGCGTATTGGGTGGTACTGGACGTCGGACAGCTGCTATCGGCGATCTGATCGTTTGCTCGGTAAAACAAGCAACACCAGGCGGCGTTGTCAAAAAAGGTGATGTAGTAAAAGCGGTGGTTGTGCGCACGAAGCGCTCTGTACGCCGTAAGGACGGATCTTACATCGCATTTGACGAGAACGCAGCAGTTGTTGTAAAAGACGACAGAAGCCCGCGCGGAACGCGTATTTTCGGACCAGTTGCCCGCGAACTTCGCGACAAGGATTACATGAAGATCGTTTCCTTGGCACCGGAAGTTATCTAATACCGCTTAGGCGGCTCATATAGCAACTTGCAAAAGGCTTAGAACCAGGAGGTGTAACAAATGCCTAGAGTGAAAAAAGTTCTGGAATCCCATAACAACAAACTGCATGTCAAAAAAGACGATGTGGTTATGGTGATCAGCGGGAAAGACAAAGGCAAAAAAGGCCGCGTCATCGCCGCGTATCCGCGTAAAAACCGCGTTCTGGTAGAAGGCGTGAACATGGTGAAGAAACACCAGAAGCCTAACCAGCAAAATCCGCAAGGCGGCATCATCGAGCAGGAAGCTGCGATCCATGTATCCAACGTTATGCACATCGATCCGAAGAGCGGCAAAGTAACCCGTATCGGTTACAAAGTGCTGGACAACGGCAAGAAGGTTCGCGTAGCGAAAAGATCCGGAGAGATCATCGACTAATATAGTGCTTAAGAAAGGAGGTTAACTCTTCATGGCAGCAAGAATGAAAGAACGTTTTCTGAACGAGATTACGCCGGCTCTGATTCAGAAGTTTAACTATAAAACGGTTATGCAAGTACCGAAAATCGAGAAGGTTGTTATCAACATGGGCGTAGGCGACGCCGTGCAAAACTCGAAGGTGCTTGATTCCGCTGTGAACGATATGCAGCTGATCGCTGGTCAAAAACCGGTAATCACGAAAGCCAAGAAGTCTATCGCTGGTTTCAAACTGCGCGAGAATATGCCGATCGGCGTTAAGGTAACCCTTCGCGGTGAACGCATGTACTACTTCCTGGATAAATTGTTCAACGTAACGCTTCCGCGCGTTCGTGACTTCCACGGTGTATCGACCAAAGCTTTCGACGGCCGCGGCAACTACACACTGGGTCTGAAAGAACAATTGATTTTCCCTGAGATTGAATACGACAAGGTGGACAAAGTCCGCGGTATGGATATCGTAATCGTAACGACAGCAAAGACGGATGAGGAATCCCGCGAGCTGCTGGCTCAACTGGGAATGCCTTTCGCGAAGTAAGGTTCGGTCGTCCAATTCTCCGAAACTGTTTAGGAGGTGTCAGGCTAAAGTGGCAAAAACTTCGATGAAAGTTAAACAACAACGCGAGCCGAAATTCAAAGTGCGTGCATATACACGCTGTGAGCGTTGCGGTCGTCCACATTCGGTACTGCAAAAGTTCAAAATTTGCAGAATTTGTTTCCGTGAATTAGCTTATAAAGGCCAGATTCCTGGCGTGAAAAAAGCAAGCTGGTAAGAAGTTTATATACGGGAAGGAGGTTTACACCAAATGACTATGTCTGATCCTATCGCAGATATGCTTACTCGTATTCGTAACGCCAACATCGTGCGTCACGAAACCGTAGAGCTGCCTGCTTCGACATTGAAAAAACAAATCGCCGATATCCTGAAGCGTGAAGGCTTCATCCGTGATGCGGAATTTGTTGAAGATAACAAACAAGGGCTTATCCGTATTTTCCTGAAGTACGGCCCGCAACAAGAACGTGTTATTACCGGTCTGAAAAGAATCAGTAAGCCAGGCCTGCGCGTATACACAAAGAGCAACGAGGTTCCACGTGTACTCGGCGGACTGGGCATCGCGATTATCTCCACTTCCAAGGGAGTTATGACCGACAAGGAAGCTCGTCAAGCAAAATCCGGCGGCGAAGTTCTCGCCTACGTTTGGTAATCACGTCACAAGATAAGGAGGTGCAACACAAATGTCTCGTATTGGTCGTAAACCAATCGCAGTACCTAGCGGTGTAGACGTGACGGTGAACAACACTGTCATTACCGTTAAAGGTCCTAAAGGTACTTTGACTCGTGAACTTCATAAAGATATGAAGGTTACGGTTGAAAATAACGAAATTCTTGTTGTTCGTCCTTCGGACAACAAACTGCATCGCTCTCTTCACGGCACAACCCGCTCCGTTGTCAACAACATGGTTAGCGGCGTGACCGAAGGATTCTCCAAATCTCTGGAACTGGTTGGGGTCGGATATCGTGCAAACAAAACCGGAGATAAAATCGTTTTGAACGTCGGCTACTCCCATCCGGTTGAGATCACTCCGGAACCGGGCATCGAGTTCGAAGTTCCTGCCAACACGAAAATCATCGTAAAAGGCATCGACAAAGAACGCGTAGGCGCATATGCCGCGAAGATTCGTTCCGTACGCGAACCTGAGCCATATAAAGGCAAAGGGATTAAATATGAGGGCGAACGCATTATCCGTAAAGAAGGTAAAGCCGGTAAGAAGAAATAAGCCGGCTGGCCTTGATCCTAAGATGCTTATTGCGTCTTAACGTGAAGCTGCCTTAAGGCAAAGTGAAGGGAGTGAAAAGGAAGTCATGATTACAAAAGAGGACAAAAATAAAGCTCGTGTCAAAAGACACCTGCGTGTACGTAAGAAAATCGAAGGTACTACTGAACGCCCTCGCCTGAATGTGTTCCGCTCTTCCAAACACATTTATGCTCAACTGATCGACGATGTTAAAGGCGTAACGATCGCATCCGCATCGACGCTCGATAAAGAATTGAAAGATTCTGTTGGCAACGGCGGCAGCGTTGAAGCTGCAAGCAAAGTCGGCCAATTGGTCGCTGAGCGCGCCAAAGCAAAAGGACATACCGTTGTGGTATTTGACCGCGGAGGCTACCTGTACCATGGACGGATTCAAGCGCTCGCTGATGCAGCTCGTGAAGCTGGTCTTGAGTTCTAGAAACATTCTTAAAAGGAGGTTAACGACTTGCGTGTAGATCCAAACACTTTAGAGCTGACAGAAAGAGTTGTCCACATTAACCGCGTTGCTAAAGTTGTAAAAGGCGGACGCCGTTTCAGCTTCAGCGCACTGGTTGTTGTCGGCGACGGCAAAGGCTGGGTCGGTGCGGGTATCGGTAAAGCCGGCGAAGTTCCGGATGCGATCCGTAAAGGCATCGAAGACGCCAAGAAAAACCTGATCCAAGTTCCACTCGTAGGAACAACGATTCCTCACCTGGTTACCGGACATTTCGGCGCTGGACGCGTTCTGCTGAAACCGGCATCGCAAGGTACTGGTGTTATCGCAGGCGGACCTGTTCGTGCGGTACTGGAACTGGCCGGTGTAGGCGATATTTTGACAAAATCTTTGGGTTCTTCGAACTCCATGAATATGGTCAATGCAACTTTGGAGGGATTGTCCCGTCTGAAGCGCATTGAAGAGGTCGCGAAACTTCGCGGCAAATCTGTCGAAGAGCTTCGCGGTTAAGGAGGGGAACGTCAATGGCAAAACTGCAAATTACCCTCGTTCGCAGCTTAATCGGACGTCCGGAAACACAACGTGTGACCGTTAAGACGCTCGGCCTGCGTAAACTCAACTCGTCCGTGGTTCACAACGATAATCCTGCGATTCGCGGAATGATCAATAAAGTGAGCCATCTCGTATCCGTTACTGAAATTGAAGGCTAAGTCGCCTATTACCCATTAATAGACATAAGGAGGTGCAAACGATGAAGTTACATGAACTCGCTCCGGCTCCAGGTTCCCGCAAAGAACGCAACCGTGTAGGTCGCGGTACTTCCAGCGGTAACGGCAAAACATCCGGCCGTGGTCATAAAGGTCAAAACTCTCGTTCCGGCGGTGGTGTACGTCCGGGCTTCGAGGGTGGCCAAAACCCACTCTATCGTCGTCTGCCTAAGCGTGGTTTCGTCAATCCTACCCGTAAAGAGTATGCGATTGTGAACCTTGAGGAACTGAACAGCTTTGCAGAAGGAACGGAAGTTACGCCTCAACTGCTGGTTGAAACAGGCGTTGTGAAGAACACGAAGAGCGGCATCAAAATCCTCGGCAATGGAGAAATCACTGTAAAACTTTCGGTACAAGCAAACAAGTTCTCTCAATCTGCGGTAGAGAAAATCGAGGCTGCCGGCGGTAAAACCGAGGTGATCTAATGTTCAAGACGCTTAAGAATATATGGCATGTTGAAGATTTGCGCAAAAAAATTCTGTTTACCCTGTTTGTTTTTATTATCTACCGCCTCGGTTCGTTCGTGCCGGTTCCCGGCGTGGACAAAACGGTATTTGAATCGACAGGCAACGAGGCTGGAAACGCCTTGATGAGTTTGTTCAATACGTTTTCGGGCGGAGCGCTTAAAAACTTCTCCATCTTTGCGATCAGTATTTACCCGTACATTACCGCATCCATCATCGTGCAGCTTTTGTCGATGGATGTAGTGCCGAAATTTGCCGAATGGGCAAAGCAGGGTGAACACGGTAAAAAGCAGCTGGCGCAAATTACCCGTTACGGTACGGTAGTGCTGGCTCTGATTCAGGGTTTTGCAACCTCGGTCGGTTTCAACCGGATCTATGGTACACAAATGATGCCAAATGCAACGATTGCCGATTATCTGCTCGTTGCCATCATTTTGACGGCAGGTACTTCATTTCTGATGTGGCTTGGTGAGCAAATCACCGAGAGGGGTATCGGAAACGGGATTTCGATCCTGATTTTTGCGGGAATCGTCGCAGGCATTCCGGGATATTTTACGGCAACGGCGCAATCGAGCTTTATCCAGCCGGGGCAGACTTTCCTGAATATTCTTAAAGTCGTGGTCGTTGCAATTGTGGTTGTGGCGATTATCACAGGGGTTATCTTCGTACAGCAAGGTATTCGAAAAATCCCCGTACAGTATGCAAAGCGCGTAGTCGGCAACAAAATGTACGGTGGACAAAACACGCATATTCCGCTTAAAATCAATGCGGCGGGCGTAATCCCTGTTATCTTTGCCGTATCGCTGCTTCAATTCCCGATTGTCATCGCCAACTTTTGGTCGACTCATGCCTGGGCGAAGTGGGTCAGCACTCACCTTTGGTATGATAAGCCGCTCGGCATGGTCCTTTATGTGATCATGATCATCGGATTCACGTTCTTCTACACGTTTGTTCAGATGAATCCGCAGCAGATGGCTGACAATATGAAAAAGAACGGCGGTTACATTCCCGGCATTCGTCCGGGCAAGGCGACGGAGAAGTATTTGACCCGGGTAATGTCCCGTCTGACGATGTCGGGCGCGCTGTTCCTGGCTGTCATCTCTGTGCTTCCGGTATTCTTCGGTAACGTGACCGGCTTGCCTCGTTCGGTGAAGATCGGCGGCACCTCGCTGCTTATCGTTATCGGCGTCGCGCTGGATACGATGAAGCAGATCGAGAGCCAATTGATTAAACGCCATTACAAAGGCTTCATTAACAAATAGGCGATAGGTTCCGGTGAAGCGGCTCATCTACAGACTTCCCGGCGCCTATTGTGCTGTTTCTTGCCTGGTGGCGATCCTGTTAACTGGGGAGAGACGTAACGTGAACATCCTTTTCATGGGCCCGCCTGGGGCAGGCAAGGGAACACAAGCTGCGGTTATCGTAAAGGAACTGGATATACCTCATATCTCGACGGGAGACGCTTTTCGTCTCGCGATCAAGCAGGGAACTCCAGTTGGGCTGAAGGCCAAGTCCTTTATTGATCAAGGCTTGCTTGTACCGGATGATGTAACGATTGGAATTGTGGAAGAACGGCTGCAGCAGTCCGATTGCGAAAAAGGTTTTTTATTGGACGGCTTTCCAAGAACTCTTTCGCAAGCGGAAGCGCTGGATGAGCTGCTTGTCCGCATGAACACTTCTCTGGATCATGTCATCAATTTGAACGTGGACCGCGGACTGCTTATGGCCCGTCTGACCGGACGGCGGATCTGCACGGTGTGTGGCGCTTCGTATCATTTGATCTTCAACCCGCCGAAACAAGAAGGCATTTGCGACATTGACGGCGGAGCGCTGTATCAGCGTCCGGATGACAATGAAGAAAGTGTAGGCAAGCGCTTGGATGAGTATGACAGCAAGACGGCGCCGCTGCTTCACTTTTATGAGAATAAAGGTCTTTTGCGTCAGGTGAACGGGGAAAACGAAATCGACGTCGTTTCCGCCGAAATTGTGTCTTTACTGCGAGGTTAGTGTAATGATCATATGTAAGTCCGAACAGGAACTTGCCTTTATGAGAGAAGCGGGACGAATTGTTGCCGAGACTCACCGTCTCATGGCACAGGCCATTGAGCCTGGAATTACGACCGGAGAGCTCGATAGAATCGCCGATCAATACATTCGCAGTCAAGGTGCCGTGCCGTCTTTTAAAGGCTACAACGGTTTTCCTGCCAGCATTTGCGCTTCAGTCAACGATCAGTTGGTGCATGGGTTTCCCGGAAAACGCAAACTGGTGGAAGGCGATATCGTATCGCTTGACATCGGAGCGCAGTACAAGGGATATCACGGTGACTCCGCTTGGACCTACGGGGTGGGCAGCATATCCGAAGAAGCCCAGCGGTTGCTGGATGTAACGGAAGGCTCCCTGTACGCAGGACTTGAGCTGATTAAGCCGGATGTGCGCTTGTTTACAATCTCCCACGCTATCCAGAAATATATCGAAGAAGCCGGATTCTCGGTAGTACGCGAGTATGTAGGACATGGCGTTGGGGCAGAACTGCATGAAGAACCGCAAATTCCGAACTATGGCATTGCAGACCGCGGACCGCGGCTGAAGGCAGGCATGGTGCTCGCCATCGAGCCGATGGTTAATGCGGGCAAACGTTATGTCCGAACGCTGGAAGATAACTGGACGGTCGTGACGGTGGACGGCTCTCTGTGCGCTCACTTTGAGCACACGGTGGCGGTTACGTCGGAAGGCATGGAAATTTTCACAAAACTGAATGCGTAGGTGATCTTTGTTGAATGCCGAGAGCAGCCCGCAGGTCGGTCAATTGGTGAAAATACTCAAAGGCAAAGAAGCTGGAGAGATTGCCGTGGTCATCGCTGTTGTGGACAGCAGG
Source organism: Paenibacillus rhizophilus (assembly GCF_003854965.1). Lineage (GTDB taxonomy): Bacteria > Bacillota > Bacilli > Paenibacillales > Paenibacillaceae > Paenibacillus_AQ > Paenibacillus_AQ rhizophilus. The sequence continues at coordinate 14,285 of NZ_RQPI01000028.1, read as the reverse complement.
TTTGTGTATATTGCGGATGGGGACAAACGAAAGTTTGATGGGCCGAAGAAGAAGAATACTCTTCATCTGGAGCTCACTCCGATCATTAGCAGCGAGGTTGTGAACAGTCTGAAAGAAACCGGCCGGGTAACAAACGGAAAACTCCGTTATGCAGTAATGGATTACGTGCGTACCGCCGGAATAAGCGCTATGAAGAAAGGAGAATAACTGTGGCTAAAGAAGATGTCATTGAGGTGGAAGGCACCGTCATTGAACCGTTGCCGAACGCAACGTTTAAGGTAGAGTTGGAAAACGGCCATCAAATTCTTGCCCACGTGTCAGGTAAGCTTCGGATGCACTTTATCCGTATTTTGACCGGAGACAAGGTGGTCGTACAGTTATCGCCTTATGATTTGTCTAAAGGTCGTATAACTTACCGTAAATAGATGGGAACTACGATTGAAGTTTTGCTTTATGCGGAACGGTAGCGTATGCTTTCGAAGCCAGTTTTACTACAGGTAAAACTGAGCAGGAGCTTTCAAAGCCAGTTTTACTGCGTAAAACTTTGAGGAGGTAATAAGCATGAAGGTAAGACCTTCTGTAAAGCCCATTTGCGAGAAATGCAAAGTCATCCGTCGCAAGGGGACTGTAATGGTAATTTGCGAAAATCCGAAGCACAAACAAAAACAAGGTTAAAGAAGGGGGTGTAGCGTAAAATGGCTCGTATAGCTGGAGTGGATTTGCCACGTGACAAACGCGTTGAGATCGCCTTGACTTATATTTTCGGAATCGGTAGAACGACTTCCCAGAAAATTTTGAAAGAAACAGGGATCGACGTTAACACACGTGTCCGTGATTTGACGGAAGATGAAGTCAGCAAATTGCGTGAAACGATCGACAAATCGGTCAAAGTAGAAGGCGACCTGCGTCGTGAAATTTCCTTGAATATTAAACGTCTTACCGAGATTGGCTGCTACCGCGGTGTTCGTCACCGTCGCGGCTTGCCTGTTCGCGGTCAACGTACCAAAACGAATGCCCGTACCCGGAAAGGCCCGCGTCGTACGGTAGCAAACAAGAAGAAATAATAAGGGGTGATAAGAGACAATGGCTAAACCGAAAAAAGTCGTACGTACCAAACGTCGCGACCGTAAAAATATCGAATCCGGAGTGGCACATATCCGTTCCACGTTCAACAATACTATCGTTACCATCACGGATCCTCACGGCAACGCTATTTCCTGGGCAAGCTCCGGCGGCCAAGGATTTAGAGGCTCCCGTAAGTCGACTCCGTTCGCAGCTCAAATGGCGGCAGAAGTTGCAGCCAAGGCAGCAATGGAGCATGGCATGAAGAGTGTTGAAGTTATGGTTAAAGGACCGGGCGCGGGCCGCGAGGCAGCCATCCGTTCCCTTCAAGCCGCTGGTCTTGAAGTTAACCTCATTAAAGACGTAACTCCGGTTCCGCATAATGGATGCCGTCCGCCGAAACGTCGCCGCGTATAGTGAATCAGCGATGTAAATGTGGTATAAAACCGGCACCATCTGCTAATAATGGTTGTTTAGGCATACTACATGATACACCTGATGGGGTGACAGTTTCATATAGGAGCGACGTTGAAGGAGGGTACACTCGTGATAGAAATCGAAAAGCCGAAGATTGAGACCGTAGAAGCCAATGATGAAGGAACCTATGGGAAATTCGTAGTAGAACCGCTGGAACGTGGATATGGCACGACTCTGGGGAACTCGCTTCGCCGGATACTGTTGTCCTCCCTTCCGGGAGCCGCAGTGACCTCGGTCCAAATTGACGGCGTTCTGCATGAGTTCTCCACCGTTCCCGGCGTAATGGAAGACGTGACCGAAATCATTTTGAACCTCAAAGCTCTTTCCCTGAAGATTCATTCAGACGAAGAGAAGGTGTTCGAGATTGATGCTGAGGGGGAAGGCGTCGTAACCGCAGGTGACATTCGTGCGGACAGCGATGTTGAGATCCTTAACCCGGACCTTCATATTGCAACGCTGGGACCAGGCGCGAGACTTCACATGCGTATATTTGCAGGCCGTGGTCGCGGCTATGTCCAAGCGGACCGTAACAAGCGTGAAGACCAGCCGATCGGTGTTATTCCGGTTGATTCCATCTACACTCCAATTTCCCGCGTGAACTACACAATCGACAACACTCGTGTCGGTCAAGTGACCAACTACGACAAGTTGACGATGGAAATCTGGACGGATGGCAGCATTAGACCGGAAGAGGCTGTTAGCCTTGGAGCCAAAATTTTGAATGAGCACCTTGTTTTGTTCGTAGGTCTTACGGATGAAGCGAAGGATGCCGAAATTATGGTCGAAAAAGAAGAAGACAAAAAAGAAAAAGTGCTTGAGATGACAATCGAAGAGCTGGATCTTTCGGTTCGTTCCTACAACTGTCTCAAACGCGCCGGCATCAATACGGTGCAGGAGCTTACCACGAAAACGGAAGAAGATATGATGAAGGTCCGCAACTTGGGCCGCAAATCTTTGGAAGAAGTACAGGAAAAGCTCGAAGAGCTCGGTTTGGGTCTTCGTACCGAAGAATAAGCGATAAGATTGACGAAGTAGAGGAGGGAAAAACATGGCATACCAAAAGTTAGGCCGTGATTCCAGTGCGCGTAAAGCATTGTTCCGCGACTTGGTAACGGACCTGTTCTTATATGAGCGCATCCAAACAACGGAAGCGAAAGCGAAGGAAGTTCGTTCCATCGCCGAAAAACTGATTACGAAAGCTAAGAAGGGCGATCTGCATGCCCGTCGTCAAGTCGCTGCATTCGTGCGCCGCGAAACCGTCGACGGAGAGCAAGACGCAATTCAAAAGCTGTTCGCTGAAATCGCACCGCGCTACACGGAACGCGCAGGCGGATACACTCGTATCCTGAAGCTCGGACCTCGCCGCGGCGACTCGGCACCTATGGTTTACCTTGAACTGGTAGACCGTGCCTAGGTAAAGGCAGCAAGCATTGATTTCCCGATTGCCCCCTGTGCCCGTTTTCCTTTAAGGGAATGGATAGAATAGGGGATGATCCGTGTTATTGTATCAGTGGAATATGGCCCGGTTCTTCTTTCGGCTTGCTTTAACGTGACCCATCTATGGGAAGCTCTTAATAGGGCGGTGTTACAAGCTGAGAGAGACGGCGTCATGTCCCGGCTCCTACCGACGGCGTGATCTACCGGATATCTGCATAGGTGTCCGCCAGTCGTGCAGTAAACCGCGGAAATCCGCTTGTTCAATGGAAGGAGCTCCCGAAGGGGCTTCTTTTTTTTGAGAAGGAGGGAGAGCCGAATGCGCAATCTATTCATGAAAGTCACCTATGACGGTACGAACTATGATGGCTTTCAGACCCAGCCAGGAGGCAATACGGTTCAGGATATGCTTGAGCGGGCCATAACCCATCTAACCGGCGATGTGGTGAAGATTACCGCTTCCGGTCGTACGGACGCCGGCGTGCACGCCTATGGGCAGCCCTTTAATTTCGAAACGGCCTCGCTTATACCGCTTGAGCGGTGGTGCCTGGCACTAAACGCCCGTTTGCCGGAAGATATCGTCGTTACGGAAGCTCATGAAGTGCCGCTCACTTTTCACTCCCGGAGGGGAGCCAAGCGGAAGACTTATCGCTATACCATCAATGGCAACCGGTTTCCGGACCCTTTTCAGCGGCGCTTTCAGTTTCATCATCCCGTGGCTCTTGATGTGAAGGCGATGGAGCAGGGACTGGAACTTCTGATCGGCACATATGACTTCACTTCCTTCGCCTCGCGTAAATCAACAAAGACTTCTCATGTCCGCACGATTTACGAGGCTCATATGGAGATAGACCGCAGCATGTGCCGGCCCGATTCGACCGATCAGGGGGTCATTCATACTTACATTACCGGAAGCGGTTTTTTGCAGCATATGGTTCGGATCATCATGGGCACACTGATTCAGGTGGGGGAAGCAAAGCGCAGACCGAACGATGTTGCGGACATATTGGCGGCATGTGACCGGGCGGCCGCGGGGCCGACGGCTTTGGCTAAAGGCCTGGCTCTGTGGAGTGTCAATTACGAGGATGCTGGAGATTGACGACTATTTTTATTAGCGAAAAAAAGTTAATGAACTATCGAAAAATCCCTTGCGCTCGGTATGTTTATCCTGTAAAATAAAAGTTGTGTTTTCTTGATGGCTATCCCACAGCCCCGATCAAGATAACCCCAAAAATGCTTTATCAAACAACCAAAAATGTACTTTCGATGAGAAATCAGATATACGAGATTTTCGTACGAGAACGAGGAGGAACTATTCATGCGTACCACCTACATGGCGAAGCCGAACGAAGTTGAACGCAACTGGCATATTATCGATGCCGAAGGCAAAACACTCGGCCGTCTGGCAAGTGAAGCCGCTGCTTTGATCCGCGGCAAACACAAACCGCAATTTACACCTCATGTTGATACTGGCGATTTCGTCATCGTTATCAACGCCGAGAAGATTCACCTGACTGGCAAGAAGCTGCAAAACAAGAAATACTACCGTCACTCGCTGCATCCGGGCGGTCTGAAAGTAACAACAGCTGAAACCTTGCTGAACACCAAGCCTGAGCGTGTAATCGAATCCGCCGTTTACGGTATGATTCCGAAGACCCGTCAAGGCAACGCAATGAAGCTGAGATTGAAAGTTTATGCCGGCGCAGAGCATCCACACGCAGCACAAAAACCTGAAGTTTACGAACTTCGCGGATAAGAATAAAGGAGGACAGTTTCATGGCACAAGTACAATACTATGGGACAGGTCGTCGTAAACATTCGGTAGCACGTGTTCGCCTCGTACCGGGTGAAGGACGCATTGTCATTAACAAACGCGATATCAACGAATATTTCGGTTTGGAAACACTCAAACTGATCGTAAAACAACCTCTGACCCTGACTGAAACACTGGGCAACTATGATGTTCTGGTAATTGCTCACGGCGGAGGAATCTCCGGTCAAGCCGGCGCAATCCGTCACGGCATTTCCCGCGCTCTGCTGAAAGCAGATCCGGAATACCGTTCTTCCCTGAAGAAAGCCGGATTCCTGACTCGTGACCCACGTATGAAGGAACGTAAGAAATACGGCCTCAAAGCCGCTCGTCGCGCTCCTCAGTTCTCGAAACGTTAATATCCCTTGTGTATCAAGGAATTTCAGCCCTCGGCCTTTACGGCCGGGGGCTTTTATTCTTATCCAAACCACATATTCGCAGAAATTTTTAAATTCCTCTTATAACCTTCTAATCTTTGCATCCTATTGGATGCTTTTTATTTTCCTGTAATAAACATATGGCAAATTGGAATGTTTTAATGCTGAAATATCATTGACATCCATTGGGAAAGTTATATACTTATTTCATATGAACTTAGTTGGAATTTAAACTGAAGTTTTATTTTGGGATGGAGGAATACGCAATGAATTTGCTTGAAAAAGAAGAATTAATCAAAGTGAAGGCTGAAGAATTAGAGAATGCCACGCCTGAGGAGATTATTCGCTGGGCAGTGGACACTTTTCCAAATATAACGTTTGCCTGCAGCTTTGGAGCCGAGGACGTTGTACTGGTCGACATGCTGCAAAAAGTAAGTCCGTCTACTGATATTTTCTACCTGGATACGGATTTTCACTTCCAGGAAACCTATGAAACGAGAGATAAGATAGCGGCCAAATACAATTTGGAGTTCGTGCGGGTAGCCCCGCAAATCACTCCTGAGGAGCAAGCCCAGCAATATGGCGAGGAACTGTGGAAAACAGAGCCGAACCAATGCTGCAATATCCGCAAGGTAGAACCGCTGACACGCATATTGTCCCAGTATGATGCATGGATTACCGGCATCCGCCGCGACCAGGCGCCGACCCGCGCCAATGCAAAGAAGATTGAATATGATTACAAATTCGGTCTTGTGAAATTTAACCCAATCGCGCACTGGACAACTGAAGATGTATGGAACTACATCCGCACCAACGAAATCATCTACAACCCGCTGCATGACCGCCATTTCCCAAGCATCGGTTGCGAATATTGCACTCGCGCCGTTATGCCTGGCGAAGATCCTCGTGCCGGACGCTGGTCTGGATCGGACAAGACGGAATGCGGACTTCACAAATAAGATATACAATCTTTACAACAGAGAAGGGAAGAAAATAGATGACTGCAATCCTTCCGCATGGCGGAAAGTTGATCAACCGGATAGCTGAAGGCAAGGAGAGAGAACAGCTGCTTCAGGAAGCGGCGGGATTTAAACGAATCGCCATCAATACATGGACGATTTCCGATCTGGACTTGATCGGTGTCGGCGCTTTTTCCCCGCTTACCGGATTTCTGAACGAAGAGGACTATCATTCGGTCGTGAAAAATATGCGTCTTTCGAATGGAACGGTATGGAGCATTCCGATTACGCTGTCTCTTAGCGATGAGGAAGCCGCTTCTTTGAAGATCGGCGAGAGATTGGCTCTGGTCGGTGAAGAGGACGGCAAAATATACGGTCTTCTGAATGTCGAGAGCATTTACAGTGTCGATCAGGAGGTTGAAGCTCAGAATGTTTTTAAAACAACCGACCCTGAGCATCCTGGCGTAAGCAAGCTGTTTGCCCGTAATGCAACTTATGTCGGCGGTCCGATTACCGTTTTGAACCGTCCGCAGCCGGAGAAATTCGGTGAGTTTTATTTTGACCCGGCCAAGACCCGTGAAATTTTTGCCGAAAATGGCTGGAGAAAGGTTGTGGGCTTTCAGACTCGGAATCCTGTTCACCGCGCCCATGAATATATTCAAAAATCTGCAATGGAAATCGTGGACGGCTTGTTCCTTAACCCGCTGGTTGGCGAGACGAAGTCGGATGATGTGCCTGCGAACGTGCGCATGAAGAGCTACCTGGCCCTTTTGGAAAATTACTATCCGAAGAACCGGACATTCCTCGGGGTGTTCCCGGCAGCCATGCGCTATGCTGGTCCGCGTGAAGCGATTTTCCATGCCATGGTCCGCAAAAACTACGGCTGTACCCATTTTATTGTAGGCCGTGACCATGCCGGTGTGGGCGATTATTACGGAACATATGAAGCCCAGGAGATCTTCTCCAATTTCACAGCCGAAGAGCTTGATATTACACCGCTGTTCTTCGAACACAGCTTCTTCTGCAAGAAATGCGGAAACATGGCTTCAAATAAGACATGCCCTCATACAAAAGAAGATCATGTAGCCTTGTCGGGCACCAAAGTGCGCGCCATGCTACGTGAAGGAGTATGCCCGCCGCCGGAATTCTCCCGGCCTGAGGTTGCCCAAATTCTCATCGAAGGCATGAAGGAAGTTACAACTTCATAATGAATTAGAGGTACTATTTGACCCTCTTGTCCCATATAGATGAGTAGAATCTATCGGGACGAGGGGGTCTTTTATTATGTCCGGCCGCAACAAGCATAAAGTCTCGGTCTGGATCTCTTGGAGCAGCATGAAAAAAGGGATAGGGGGCGCCCTTCTCTTGGCTCTGCTGCTGGGCATTATTTCATACGATATGCCTACCGCGAGAACATGGAATTATTGGAGCCTGCCGCTATCCGGCAAAGTCATTGCGATCGATGCGGGGCATGGCGGACCCGATGGGGGAGCGGTCAGCCGTGGCGGTTTGATTGAAAAGGACATCAACCTGGCCGTCTCGCTGTATTTACGCGATTATTTGCAGCAGGCGGGCGCCATCGTCGTCATGACACGGGAAGGCGATTACGACCTTGCCGGGACGGAGACGAAAGGCTACAGCAAGCGGAAGACGGAAGACCTCAAACAACGGGTTCGGACGATCGAGGATAAGAAAGTCGATCTTTTCATAAGTATTCATATGAACAGCATTCCTTCAAACCGCTGGAGCGGCGCTCAAGTTTTTTACTATCCGAATCATCCGGATAACGAAGCGCTGGCCAGGCTTGTACAGAATGAGATTCGGACAGTGCTTTCGAATACGAACCGAACCGCGAAAACGGTAAATACGGTGTATTTGCTGCAGGCGCTCAAAATGCCCTCGATCCTTGTCGAAGTGGGCTTTCTGTCTCATCCGCAGGAATCGGTTCTGCTCGGCGACGACATGTATCAACGGAAAGTGGCTACAAGCATTTATAGAGGCATTTTGCGGTATGAGGCGGGCGAACGGGCGAAGGACTACTCATCCCCTAAAAGGTAATGCTATAATGGACAAAATGAATCCGGTCAATAAGCTGCCGGTTACAGAACAGGGGTGTTTTCCAATGCTGTCCAGGGAACAAATTCAAGAACTGCTGCTGCCAATTGCCGACCCGGAAACCGGAAAAAGCCTGATTGAACTGCAGTTGATCCGCGATATTTTGACGAAGGAAGACCACATTTCTTTATCGCTCGTATGCTTGGAAACGGATGAAGCAAAAAGAATGGAACTCGAACAAGAGGTAAGGGAACGTCTGCGGGAAGGCGGCGCCGAGAATGTTCATATCCGTTTGCGGGACGCAACCGACCATGAACGCTCTCTTCTGAGAAGGAGCGGCACAGCCGAAGGCGGCGAAGAGAAGCTGAAAGGCCACACGGCGGGTCTGGAAGGACATGAGCTGCTACGCGAGGATTCGGGAATTCACTTTATTGCCATAGCCAGCGGCAAGGGTGGGGTCGGCAAATCGACTGTTACGGTTAACCTGGCTGCCGCTCTTGCGCGAAAAGGTAAAAAGGTTGGTTTGATCGATGCCGACATTTACGGCTTCAGTGTACCGGATATGATGGGGATCGAGGAAGGGCCTGTCGTTGAAGAAGGAACGATCATTCCCGTTGAGCGCTTCGGTGTGAAAGTGATATCGATGGGCTTTTTTATCCGAGAAAATAACCCGGTGATCTGGCGCGGACCGATGCTGGGCAAAATGCTGCGCCAATTCTTCAGCGATGTCGGTTGGGGAGAGCTTGACTATATGCTGTTGGACTTGCCCCCGGGAACGGGCGATGTGGCCCTTGACGTACATCAAATGCTGCCGCAGAGCAAAGAGGTGATTGTAACCACTCCTCACGCGACAGCGGCGTTTGTGGCGGCGAGAGCGGGCTCTATGGCGCTGCAGACGGATCACGAGATCCTTGGTGTCGTTGAAAATATGGCTTATTATCAATGCTCCGCCTGCGGTCAAAAGGATTATATCTTCGGTCGTGGCGGCGGAGCAAGGCTGGCGGAGACGCTGCATACGGACCTGCTGGGTCAAATCCCGCTTGGAGCGCCGGAGAACCATGTCTCCGAACTCGATTTCTCCCCTTCCGTTTACAAGGCGGGAACAGACACTGCACGGTTGTTCGACGATATCGCGGAGCGAATAATCATTAAATGTGAATAAATCAAACAATAAAGCCAGGCTCTCCGTCAAAGAGCCTGGCTTTATTACGGCCAAAGTCACAATTTTCTATCCTCAAGATTCGCCTTCTTTGCCGCTTTGTTGTCCCTCTCCATCGCCGCCACCGCCACCGCCGCCCTGGCCGCCTTCCTTTTTCTCAACTTTTGGCTGGAGTTCTTCCTGAACGACCGTCTTAAGCAAAGAGAGCACTTCCATCCGGAACAGAGGATTTTGCATCGTCTCCTGCATCACGGTCATCGTCTGTTTGCGATAATCCGGCGTTTTGGTTAAATCAAGGAACATTTTCATCATTTCGGGGGATTTCATAATTTCACCTACGGATTTCTGATAGGTCGGGTCTTTGATTAGCTGAAGATGCAGCTGCTTGCTCTGAGAGCTGATGGCTTTGGCAAAATCTCCTGCAAACTGAGGGTCCGTCATAATTTTCTCAATTTCCTTTTGATACTCAGGAGCCGTAATCGTATCTTTTACAGCCAGCTTTATTTGCTCATTCGTTTGCAGCGGCAGCATCTTCATGCTCATTGTGCCGCTTCCGCCTCCTCCAGCACCGCCTGAGCTTGGAGAGGAGAGGGCTTCCTCTACTGCCTTTTTGCCTTCTTCGCTTTTTAATATATCGACAACCATGGTCTTCATTTCCTTATAGCTGAATTGCTGTGATGAAGAACCGCTCTGCTCGCTCCCGCAGGCCGTCAAGATCAGAATCAGTCCAAGTGCGATTCCGCTGTTGCGTATTACCGCCCGTCTCATTAGGCCGTCCTCCTTTTATGGGGATATTGTTATGTAGTATGCCGTTGAGAAAACACAATTATGTTGCGGCGGAATGGTTTTTTGGCGGCAACCTTGGTAAAATAAATCTGTCACGGGGGTGAGCGGCCTGAATATAAAAAAATGGTTTCATCTGTTCTGGACAACGCTGCTGATCGGTTCCTTGGGAGCTGTCGCGGCAGGACTGGCGCTTCAGGGAATCACCGGCGCTATTCCTTTTAAAGGCATATCGGACTTGATGCTATTTACGTTTATTTTATTTGGTTACGGAATGCTTGTAAGCGTCTACTCTCAGCTTGGCTTCTTCGCATATCTGATTTTGAACTACATGGGATTCGGCGTGTTTCAGCGAAAAATATGGCAATACATACAGCTCGTTCTAGCGCTCCTCGCCTTGTTTGATTTGTTTTTTCTTCGTTCATTCATAGGGGGTGGCCGCAGTCTTATTGCCGATCTGGCTCTCGGTCTTTCGATTTTGTTTACAGCCCTTGCGGTGGCCCATTTCAAAGTCCGGGACACCAACGCTTCGGCCTGGATTCCGACTTTTTTCTTCATGACCGGCATTACGATTGTGGAAATGATCGGTGTGTTGCGGATCGGTGTAGACAATGCAACTTTATTTATCGTGGTTCCGCTGATCGCTTGTAATGCATTCCAGATTTTGAGACTTCACCGCATCTTGCAGCCGGCCGCCGAGTAACCGAGGGAGATAGTATAACCCCGTTCCCAAGAAATAAGGAAGCGGGGTTATTTTTCGTAAGCGGCGATTAAATTCCGGAAGGCGGGGTTAAACATAAAAGAAAGACCACGTTGCGAATTCGGGAGGGGTATATATGAACATTGACCGTTATATGATAAAAGACACAGGCGGCAAAATATTGAGAAAGCTAGACCCTAACGAGACAGGCGGCTTTAAAAATAAAGAAGAGGCCGATACCCAAATGGTATCTCTTAAGGAACGTCTTGCCGAGCTTCAGGATATTTTCTTCGCCCAAAAGGAGCATTCGCTGCTCATCATCCTTCAAGGAATGGACTCAAGCGGTAAGGACGGAACGGTTAAACATGTTTTTTCGGGAATCAATCCTCAGGGATTTACGGTAACCAGCTTTAAAAAGCCGACCCTGGATGAGTCGGCCCATGATTTTTTATGGAGAGTGCATAAACAGACCCCGGCAAAAGGATATATTTCGGCCTTCAACCGCTCCCATTACGAAGATGTGCTGGTGCCCCGCGTTCATGGCAGCCAGGATAAGGATGAGACCAAACGGCGTTTCCGTCAGATCCGGCACTTTGAAGAGATGCTGACGGAGGAGAACACCATTATCATTAAGCTTTTTCTTCATATTTCGAAGGGAAAACAGCTGGAAAAAATTCAGGAGCGGCTTCAAGATCCCACCAAGCATTGGAAATTCGATGTGAGCGATTTGGAAGAACGAAAATTTTGGGACGACTACCAGGAGGCTTACGAAGATATTTTTAAAGAGACCGCCACCGATAATGCTCCATGGTACTGGATTCCCGCCAATCACCGCTGGTTCCGAAACTACTTGTCATTGAACATCGTAGTTAAGACATTGGAAAAGCTGAACCTCGCCTATCCGAAGCTGAACACGCCGACTCCGGACATTTCGGAGCTGATTTCCCCGCGGCATTGATCGATCGGAAGTTCCTGCCCTTAATAGTGATTACAGACCTGCGGCATCCTCCAATTGATTGTTCAGCCATGCCGAATCCCGGACTTCCTTGCCTTCGGCACTGCCTTGGCCGATAAGCTCGGAGACAGTCACGAACTCATACCCTTGTCTGCGAAGCTCATCGATAATAAGAGGCAGCGCCTCGTGGGTCTGTTTGCAGGAATCACTGGCATGGAGCAGCACGATATCGCCGGGATGGGCTTTGGTAGTCACCCGTTTCACAATATTTTCAACACCAATATTTTTCCAATCAAGAGAATCGGTATCCCATTGGATGACTTTGTAACCGAGATCGTTTGCCACCTGCAGGACTCTTTTATCAAAATCGCCGTTGGGCATCCGAATCAGTTTGGGTTCTTTGCCGGTTAATTCGGTTAGAACCGTACCTGCCGTCGTAATCTGAGTTCGAATTTCCTCGCTGCTAAGCGTACTATAATTGACATGCTTGTGACCGTGGCTGCCGATTTCATAGCCCGCATTCTTGATGTTCGCCACAATGTCCTGGTGCGTCTTGCTCCAGGGAGAAGAAAGGAAGAACGTGGCTTTGTCGACTTTTTTGTCCTCAAGCACTTTGAGGATCGGACCCGGTCGCTTTTCCCCCCAGCTGATGTCAAAGGTCAGGGCGATCAGTTTTTTTTCCGTTGGCACGCTGTAAATGGCGGAAGGGGCTGATTCGGAAAAAACAGTAATATTGCCGCGCTCTACATAAACGACTCCGGCGGCAAGCAGAGCAGCGGCGCAAATATAGAAGAAACGCTTTATTTTTTTGCCGCTGAATACATAAAAGGAATTCATAAACTCAAGACTCCTCTCCCATACGAAAGCTTGTTTGTTCTAAATGTATGCTCGTACGGTCGGGTTATGACTTCGTATAAAACGCAAAAGATCAGGAGGTTAGACATGTTCTCCATTTTTACTTTTGGCAGGGATATTCTTAAAATACGTAAGGCTCTGGCAATTTCCTGTTTGCTATTTATCGTCGGTATTATCGCCGGATGGCTCGGAACGGGTGGATTGGAGCGTCTTCTGATGGAGCAGCTAAAAGGACTTGGCAGCATCAGTGAAGATTTACGGAATTCGTCCAATCCGCAGTTGAGCTTTTTTGCATTTATTTTCATGAATAACAGCATTAAGGGTGTACTTATTATTTTTTTAGGGGCTTTGTTCGGAATCCTGCCGGCTATCTTTCTCCTGATCAATGGAGGCGTTATCGGATATTTGGTGCATTCATTCGTTCTTCAAGACCGGGATGTATTCGAGCTAGTTGTTAAGGGGCTGCTTCCGCATGGTATTATCGAAATTCCCGCTATCGTCATAGCTTGTGCTTTCGGCCTTCAGTTTGGAGCCAAAACGGCATCAAGCATGATTGGAAGAAACCGGACGGGAGGGGATTGGTCATCTTTTATGCGCCAGACACTGACGGCATCCATTTGGATCGTAATCCTGCTCTTTATTGCGGCGGTTATCGAGAGCACCGTTACTTTTGCTTTATTATCATAAAATTCCGGATAATTGCGCATAACAGTAAAGCACAGCAGCGCAAAAACGGCAATTGTGGGTAATAAACTAATAGGCATGAAATATCAACTTGTATAGGAAAAAATATATAGTTATGGTTATAATTCGGACACTTCGGTTAATCTAGTGTAAGCGGTGTTCAAGCCGAATCTCCGGTACAATCAGAAGAAAAGAAGGAGGCCAAGCATATGTTGGGTATGTTATTCAACGAAAAAGAATGCAAAGAACTGGACTATGTGCTGCGCAAAGAGCTGGATGAAATGCTGTTGGACCTCAGCGATCAACGATTGGATCAAAATATCAGGCATGCTATTGCCAACAGATACAAAACCGTCTTTCGCATGTATGCCCGGTTTGCACCGCAGAAGGAACTTTCCAAATACGCTTGGGGCGGCCGCTCTTCCCAATTCAAGCATTAAGCAGAAGATGGACGATTTATAATATAAAAGGTTGACTAAAGGGGAGGCGCTGTGATACATTATATCTCGCGCTCCTTTTCGTTATGTTAAGGAAGCGCAGGCAAGATGAAAACGAAAAAATGTTTTTCGAAAAAAAGCTTGCCAAAAAGATAAGTAGTATGATATATTATAAAGGTCGCTGCAAGAGACGCGACGATGCACTGAAAGAGAAATTGATCTTTGAAAACTGAACAACGAGTGAGTGGGAATTCGCTTCTAGCGAGTTCAAAAATGAAGAGAATGCAAATTCTCGTCAGATGTTTCAAAATGAGCGAATCGCTCTTTCAATACTTTATTGGAGAGTTTGATCCTGGCTCAGGACGAACGCTGGCGGCGTGCCTAATACATGCAAGTCGAGCGGAGTCATCGTGAGAGCTTGCTCTCATGAGGACTTAGCGGCGGACGGGTGAGTAACACGTAGGCAACCTGCCCCTTGGACTGGGATAACTACCGGAAACGGTAGCTAATACCGGATAAGACCTTCTGGTGCATACCG
>NZ_RQPI01000027.1 GCF_003854965.1 Paenibacillus rhizophilus | reverse complement strand
ACCACTGCTTGGGTGGATAACGATTCCAAGGCCATAAACTGCTCTTGAATGACCGTAATCAAGAACGTCAGCGCCTCTTGATACACATGAAGAGTCGCATCTAGCATGCGGTGGTGAGACGTAATCGTATGCTTGAGTGTTTTGACCACCTTCATGAGATACGCCTCCATCGCAAGTTTGATGGATCTAGTATAACACAAGAACGTATGTTTGGTGAAGCGGGCGTGTCTAACCCCCACCTTCGCTGTTGGGTTAGAGGTGGGGGACTGCGACACTAAATCTGTTCTATATTAGCTGTATCGGGAGATGAGCTGATGCAATTGACGGGAGACCTCATGTACACCGCGGCGCAGATCATTACCGGTAAAGGTCACGCGGATAAAGCTCTCATCCGTACCCATGGCTTCCGACAAGAAACCGCCAAGTCCGCGAGCTCTACGGTCAATCTGGATGTACAGCTCCAAATTGTCGCCCCGCGGAAAGAACATCACTTCAAGCTCATCCAGCGCGCCGCGAAACTCGCGGGTCGGCACATACTCGAACTCCTGTACAAAAGGCAAGCCGGCGCCAAGACGGGGAGCATATTCATTGGTCACCTCGCGCAGCCTAAAGCCCAGCTCATCCAGCGCGCCGAATACCAACTGCATGTTATCGCTCGGCACCACCTCGAGATAATCATGGTCGCTTGGATCGAGCGCCATCTTGATATCCAGTCCTGTCATTAGCCATACCGGTGTGTTGCGGTACGATACAGGCGCACGCTCGGGGATGGTCATTTCGAACGGAATTTCCCGAGTCTCCCCGGCCTGCAGCAAAACTCCCTCGGTAATGAGGATGCGTGCGATTTCGACTTCATGAGTTACCTTTCGATCATTTTCTTCTTTCTCATACTGCGTCTTTACATAAATGTAAATCTTGTCAATTTGCTGCTCCACCTGGCCCCCGCGAATGGATACCACTCCGCGCAGCGTACCTCCAGCCACTACCTGCGCCTCCTCGAGCCGAGTGTCCACTTTTGCCGACCCGATGCCGACGCTTGCCAATACCTTTTTGAACATAGACATGTACCGGTTCCACCTCCGCAATAATGCATCCTTATAATACGTTCATGCTGTGCATTACGCAGCATCCGGCTGATTCGTTTCAGCCAAGAACGAACTTTAGTCTAGGCACATGCATAGTATGAAAAGAAGTTATTATGAAGGAGTGAACAAAATGGCTTTTTTGCCACTGCCCGGAACACCCGCTCAAACACTGTCCCCTCCCCCTGCCTTCATCCCGCCCAAACCTGCGGCATTTGGATCTTATATCATCGACTGCTTGCAAAATTATACTTATGTCTGGTTATGGAACGGGGACAGCTTCTGGTATTTCCCCACTCGGGTGGAGTACGGTGAAGTTTCAGGCTATCGCTGGAGCGGTGCGTATTGGTTTTATTATGGAATTGATCCAAGATTCATAAATGCCGTTTCTTGTCCTCCGATTCCTACACTGTACTAATATTGAAGAAGTAAATGGGGCTCGGCACGTTTTTAGGTCATCCTTTGCGGGATGGTTCTTTCTTTGATCTCGCTTTGTTTAATTATCTTTTCCCGAGGGAGCGTCATGGAAAACGAATCTTTTCTCGGTATCTTTTGCAGGATCCACAACCCCCGGATTTTCTTGCGAGCCTACTATAATAGACATAAAAATATCTACGGGATTCTCACTATCCACTGCAAACCCGAACCGTTGACTCTTGGATGATAGCGGCAAACACGAAAAGTCGCACAACAAAGAGAACAGCCCGCAGGCTGTTCTCTTTCGCTGTCTGCCTTAGAAGCACGTGAACGAGCGAATCCGATTCAAATCGATGCCGAAGTACGCCCAGAAGAAACCGAACCATCTGAACCCTGCAACAGAATTACGCCCGACGAATACCGGGAAGAACCAGAATTGCTCGCCGTTGTTCAGCCAAATATATGTGTTTCGGAACAGGCAGCGTCTGATCCCGCCGGGGTCGATGGCAAATGTGGTGGTCGACATTTGCGGTACGAATTGCGGTGGAGGAGCCGTCGGCGCTTGAACGCCTCCCGGTGCACCCTCCGGAGTCCCCGGAAATCCTCCTGGAAACCCCGGTCCTCCCGGCACGCCAGGTCCGCCCGGGAATCCCGGAAATCCTCCGCCGGTTCCCGGCGTTGGAAAAAATCCCATATGTGATCGCTCCTTTCAATGAGTAGGCATAATCATCATATGCATTCGCGGAAAGGGCGCCTGGGCGAATGCCAATAAAAAATCCCCGCCCAGCCGAAGCTGAACGGTAGTGAAGGAAATTAGTGAAATTAGCCGCTTTTTTATTCTTGAGCGGTTTTATTTTTACTGAAAATCAACAATAAGATTTAACATAGGCATTATCAAAAAACTTGCCCCTACTTGTGATACGGTTCTCCGCGCGTAACGGCAAGTTTTCATTTTAGTCTTTCCTTTACGTGTTCCCTCGTACAAAATATTATAGTCTAAGGAGCAGCCGTTTCAGTGAAAGGAGTCCGTTTCGGTATGTTAAAAATCAGTGCTTTCTCCAAGTTAACCCGAGTCTCTGTTAAAACTTTACGATTTTACGATAACCTGGGGCTGTTAAAACCTGCCGTCGTAGATCAAAATAATGGCTATCGATATTATACCGAAGAACAGCTTCTGACGGTTAAACGTATCCTTGCCTTGAAAGAACAAGGCTTCACATTAGAGCAAATCAAGCCTCTTCTGGAAGAAAACGTTGTGCCGAAGGCAGTGAAGAACAAGTTAACGGATAAAAAGAAAGAACTTGAGCAGGCCATCCATGAAGCGCAAAATCAGCTTAACGAGATTGATAGAAGGCTGACCCGTGTTGAGGAATCGGAGAAGCATCTTCATCATACACCGGCTACAATTCGATATGTAGAACCTCAACTCATCGCTTCCATACGTGACACGATCCCGCGAACACAGCTGTGTCTGATGCTGGACGAAATCTCGCAGTATGTCCGTTCCTGCGGAGAGGATGAAGGGCGTTTACTGACGATTTTATGGCATGATTTCGGTAGCATGAATTCAGATCCAGTCGATATCGAGGTCGCACTGCCCCTAACAAAGGATATTCCAAGCAACGGAAGAGTGAAAGTCGGGATCCTCCCAGAATTGAAGGCTGCAGCTTCCCTTGTACACCACTGTAACCCATACCGCAATTGTTGTCCGGCTGTCACTGAACTCATGTCATGGATCTCATCCCAGAGCTTTGTCCATTCCGAAAAAGAACCTCTCCGCGAAATCTATTTAACTTCAGACAAAGATATGTACGGAACAATACGGCTTGCTGAATTGCTCGTCCCCATCGAGCATGCTGGTTAACATTCATTTCTATCCCATGTTTCATTCTGCAACTTGCAGCATGATAACCATGGTTTTTTTATGCAAAAAAAATCCGGAGTTTCCTTGACTCTCCCCTTAACTGGAAGGTGTACAGTAGTGCTGCACAATTAAAAGGAGGAGTGGAACAAATGAAACGACTGAAAGGAAAAATTGCTTTGGTCACAGGAGGAAGCAGAGGGATTGGGAGAGGGATTGCCCTGCGATTGGCAGAGGATGGGGCTCTGGTTGCAGTTCATTATGGGAACCGCAGCGATGCAGCCGACGATGTCGTTCGAATCATTGAGGAGCAGGGAGGACAAGCGATTGCGATAGGTGCAGGACTCGAGACCGTGGCTGGGGCGAAGCAGTTGATTCAATCCTTGGAGGAAGCACTCCTTCACCATGCCGGTGAAGCCCGGTTTGATATTCTTGTTAACAATGCCGGTATCGGAACTTCAAAATCATTTGAGGAGACAACAGAAGAAGCATTCGACGAGGTATTTGCAGTAAACGTAAAAGCACCGTTCTTCCTCGTCCAGCAGGCATTGCCGATGCTGCGCAGCGGAGGATGCATCATCAATATCTCTTCAGGTGTTACACGAATCGCATATCCCCACATTATGGCCTACAATTTGACAAAAGGTGCAATAAATACATTCACACTGCATCTTGCTCAATTACTAGGGCCGCGTGGGATTACGGTTAATGCTGTTCTTCCCGGCATCGTCGATACGGACGTCAATGCCTCTTGGTTGCACACACCGGAAGGTCAAAAGCATGCATCAGAAATGTCGGCCTTCGGCCGGGTCGGACAGCCTTCAGATATTGCAGACATCGTCGCCTTCCTCTCTTCTTCGGACAGCCGTTGGATAACGGGACAAATGGTTGATGCAACGGGCGGTTCACATCTGTAAGCATAATATAAGGAGCAAAACAATTGTTCTGCTCCTCTTAGCTTTACCTGCTTATAGTTGTCATGACCCGAATGCTGTTTCCCCTACTTCTGACAAACTTTATGAAGTAAATACATGAGCCTTTTTCTCATGCTCCCATACTCCCTTAGTTAGACCGAGCGACCGCGCGGTTGAAGTGTGAATTTCGTGCATAAGTTCCGGGTTTACAGGTAATGACACACCATAAGAAGGAATCATTTCTTTTATTTTCGGTTCCCACGCATTTATATGTTGCGGGAAGCATTTTAGGATGACTTCAAGCATGACGGAAACGGCGGTAGAAGCACCCGGAGAAGCGCCAAGCAATGCAGCGATCGAGCCATCAGCGGCACTAATCACTTCCGTGCCAAACTGTAGCGTTCCTTTGCCGGCAGCCGTATCTTTGATAATTTGCACTCGTTGGCCCGCGACCACTAAATCCCAATCCTCGCTTTTGGCGTTCGGGACGAAATCCCGTAAAGCTTCCATGCGCTGTTCTTTCGATAACATCACTTGCTCGATCAGGTATTTGGTCAGTTGAACGTTTTTGACGCCTGCCGCCAGCATCGTTACGAGATTATCTGGTTTTACAGAAGTTAACAAATCAAACATAGAACCGAATTTTAAGAACTTTGGTGAGAAGCCGGCAAAAGGGCCAAAGAACAACGATTCTTTCTTGTCGATGAATCTTGTGTCAAGATGCGGAACAGACATGGGAGGAGCTCCAACCGCAGCTTTGCCGTATACTTTGGCATGATGCTGCGCTACAATATCCGGTTTCTGACACACCATAAATAGTCCGCTTACCGGAAATCCTCCAATCCCTTTTCCTTCAGGAATACCGGATTTCTGCAGCAAATGCAGGCTGCCTCCCCCGCTGCCGATAAAGACGAATTTTGCAGTATGGCGTTCGATGGTACCGCTATCCATATTCCGCACTTTCAATTCCCACGAGCCGTCGCTCGTACATGTAATATCATCAACCTGATGTTTGAACTTAATATCAACGTTGTTACTCTTTAAGTGGTCAAACATTATGCGCGTTAAAGCGCCGAAGTTGACATCCGTTCCCGATTCGATTCTTGTTGCCGCTATCGGTTGATTCAATGTCCGGTCTTTCATCATAAGCGGAATCCATTCCATCAGTTGTCCCGGGTCATCAGAAAATTCCATCCCTTGAAACAGGGGACTTTTCGAAAGCGCTTCAAATCGTCTTTTTAAAAACGCTACATCCTGTTCCCCTTGTACAAAACTCATATGAGGCACTGGAACGATAAAGTCCCGCGGATTACGTATCCGATTGCTGTTTACCAGATAAGACCAAAATTGCTTGGAAAACTGATACTCTTCATTCACTTTTATAGCTTTGTCAATATCGATGGACCCGTCCGGTTGTTCGACGGTGTAGTTCAGCTCGCACAGTGAAGAATGCCCCGTTCCCGCATTATTCCATTCGTTGGAGCTTTCCTCTCCTGCGCCCGCACACCGCTCAAACACGGTGATTTCCCAGTCCGGCGCTAATTCTTTCAGCAATGAACCCAAAGTCGCACTCATGATTCCGGCACCAATTAAAATAACGTCAGTTTTCGTTTGTTGGTTGCTCATGTTTACCGTCCTTCTACCCTACGATTTGCAGGAAGGATGTAAGGCGCTCCTGCTTAGGCGCCACAGCAAGCCAGCGCGCGACCTGGTCACACGCCTTTTCTGGATCAATTATTGACCTGATCTAAGTGTATCATTATTGTTATTAGATTTTAATATTTATCTAATTTTTTACTGAAACAGTGTTGACTAAATTATGCCAGTAGATGCTTTGATCACGTCGCTGATTGGGGGATTTTTGCTGTTAATTATGGTGGGGTTCACCGCGCTATCTGTAACGGCAAGTTTTTCGCACCCATCACAGCTAATTTACCTTTATGTCTGAGAGTCTATTTAACTTTGTTTGTCCTCAATATCCAATGAAAATACTTCTTTAAAGCCTATTTTACCCTCAGAAGTAATTTTTATCGCTCGTGTTTAAGGGCATTTCCTAATGCTCCAGCAAGGTGGTGGCGTCTTTCACTCCAATCCAGACATTTGTGTGAAAATGAGCGGCGTTTGTTCTTAACATTTTCAAAGTCAATTTGAAAGCTTGTAAAGAACTTCTTTCCATTTTCAGTAACAGTAAACCCTTCCTTTTCTTCACGCAGAATACCCGTTCTAAGCAATGTATTTGTTAATTGCACCCCTAAACTCCCGGCGAGATGATCATAACACGTTTTTGCGTAACGCAGCGCTTTATCTTCCGAAGATTGTTTTAAAGACTTTTGAATCCCATAGTATCGATGTCTCCCTTGCTTCTCAACGGCGACTACGTTAGCATTGACCAATTTTGCTAAATGGAAACTTGCCATTTGAGGCTGGATTTTTACCATATATGCTAACTCACTTGCTGCATGAAACCTCCCGTCTAGTAAGACAGTTAATATTAATTAATATTCCCAGTCCTTCCCTTTGGGAGAATGTTGAACAACTAGCCCCTTACACAGGGAAAAATCCCGTTCCTGAAAATAAGAAAAAATATGGATGTGCATATCAAAAAGACAAATATGCTATTAGTGGATTAACTCCCATTGAGTCTAAGACGGTAAAACCTACACGAATTATGGAATGCCCACTACAAATTGAGGCAAGAGTAAAAAACATTCGAATTCCTGATCATTCCCCTGACTTTGCAATTATTGAGACACAAGCTGTGCATGTACATGCTCACAAAGAAATTATCATTAAAATCATATCGATCCCCAAAAATGGAGTCCGCTTATATATAATTTTCGTCATTATTTCGGTCTAGTTAATCAGCTCGGTAAAACCTTTCGATCTGAAATTTAAATAATCAAGTACGGCACAAACGTCTGGCTCATCCCCTCCGCGTTAACTTCAACGGCAAGTTTTAAGGCCATCCAATTCGGATGACCTTTTCCTTTAAGCCAAACGATTCCTTTTGGATGCTACGGTGTTGTCCTAGAATTATTTTACTTTCACAGGTTCGAATAAATTCAGATAATATTTGCTTCCACTACCGTCCGGATTGTCATTACGAATATGTTCTTCTAGGCATAGTCTTGAACGGTCAGATTTGTACTTACTATGCTTTGACAAGTAACGCATTAACGTTTTCCATGAATCACCGATGTCATCACTGCTTTCAAACATAGCGTATAGCCCACCGGGCATCACCATTTCTTTTAAATGTGATGGAACATCCACTCCATCTGGAATTGCAGCACACATACCATATCCATAAGGGGTGCCGAGATGACTTGGCAGCGGCACCACATTACCACCAAAAAAACGTGCCGTACCCAGTAAATTGGATGACTTAATCCAATCCAGCACCGGCGCCATTGCCTCATCTTCTGGAGCAGCACCTACAGCAATATTATAGGCTACCCTCATAGGAGGAAGGGTAACTATTTTGATTATATTGTTTTCTTCTAAATTGCTCATTAATAAATCCTCCATCTCCGTAAGGATCTCATCAAGACTAGAGAAACAATCTGTGTTTTTCTTTTGAAAGAGTTTCAAGACCCGGTCTAATTGTTGTTCAAAAAGCAGTATTTCTGTTCTTTGCAACAGGATGGCTGGGGTCAACAGTTATATTACCGGAGAAAGAAACTCTTTAAAATTAGGAGGCTGCTGTATGGTTCCTACAATTATCTCAAAACCGTCATTTAAAGTTGCCGGTTACGGAATAAAAACCAATATTGCAGATGGAAGTTTTACTAAAGATATCGCTGCTTTTTGGAACAATTACGATATTAACGGTTGGGAATGTAAAATGTATGACCAACTTAATCCTCCGATGCATGGTGAAGTCGGGATCTGTGTACCGGAGTCTAGAGAAAGCGAAAGCTTGGTTTATTTACTCGGAGTCATCGTTGAAGATTTTGAAAAACCAACTCCAGACATGATTACTCTTGAAGTACCTGAAGCTACCTACGCCGTATTTACTACTCCTCCTGTGGATATGACAATCGGAGGAAAAAACGGGAAAGCCAATCAGGAGGATTTCCCCAACGCTATTAGTAAAACATGGAAGTATGTCTTTGAGGAATGGTTCAAGGATAGTGGGTATGAGTATGATGAGACTAAATTGGATTTTGAATTCTATGATGAACGTTGTCATTTCCGTCCGGATACAGTTATGGATATTTACGTGCCCGTTATAAAGAAGATTTAAGCAGGAATATAATAGAGAAAGGGCTGTTTCCCCCATAATATGGGGATTACAGTCCTTTTTTGCTCTTCATAGCTTCAAGTTATTGACTCATAGAATGATTCATTTTCTTTGTAATGCTTGAAGCATAAAAACGGTTGGTTCAGGTTCCCCTGATCCAACCGTTCCTTGTTTAGTCCCTTCCGGGTAAGTGTCTTATCCGAACCATTTTATTATTTTAATATAACATTATCGATCAGTACCGCCGTATCGAAGGCACTGTCTCCCTGATCCCAAACGTGGAAGCGAAGGACAATCGAAGCCTTTCCGGCAAATTGACTTACGTCGAATTGTACGTGCTTCCAATTGGTCATGTATGTCGTTTTGTCGCCACCGTAGAAATCAATCGCTACTTTGTTCTCATCAATCCAGTATACCGTGGAGCCATTAATCGATTCGGTTCCTATGGTGACGGACTCGTTGCCGTAGACACTGGATGTTACAGTATCCCCCCCATTAACATGAGAGGTAACGACTGAAGCTGTATTGATGTATACACTGGAAGTTACCGTTGTTTTAAATGTGTCGTTAAATTTGGTTCCAACGTATTCTTTCGGCTCCTCAGAAATGAAATTGTAATCGAACGAAAGCGTTGTTACTCCTGCTGGAATAATGAAATTTTGCTCGATATAACTATCCGAATTGTAGTCGAAGCCTGCGTAATCGTTGTTTTCAAATCCAAGGCCGGTGCTGATAATGGCCATGTAGTTACCCTCTGTCGGCTTGAGCGGTCCCAGCTTGGAAATAACCCGGACATCCCCGTTTCCATTCCAGCCGATCCAATTCCCGGTTTCAAATGTTCCGTTGATCAGACCCTTTGTCTTAGCGTCAATGCTGCTTCCCTTCATAGCGAAAGTAGCCAAACCATCGTTTGCGCCATTGGCAGCCACTGCTGAATTGAATGCTTCTTCAGTCGTCTTGTTCTCATCGACCAAAGCTGTGAACACAGATTGAATAATCGCTTGATCATAAGCGAGTTTTACATAATCGGTGTATCCATAATAAGTGGCAGCGCCATTGTTAATGAAAGCATCTGCCATGGAATTGTTGTACAAGCTTCGGCAGCTTCCATTAAATACGATTGTATCCGGCAGCATATCGTTATAGCGTGTAATAAATGAAGGTGTAATAGCATAATAACCGGAGATAATAGCCAGTCTTCCCTTTTTCAAGTCTAACTCATACGCTTTCTTACTCTCTACCGTTGCCTTTTCCCCTGTCAGGAACATTACTTGCGGCCCAGCATACTTGAAATCAATGCCGTACGTATTATGGAGCATCTGGAGCACATTTTCATCATAGAAAGTATCTCCGTGGGTATCTAAAACCACGACTCCATAGTTATTCAGTCCTTTAAAGAAGTTAACATCAGCTGCGGTATCTTTTACTCTTTCCACAAGGAAAGGGTAATCCGACTGATTGAACTTATCATACACAGCGTCATAAACAGTCGATGACGTAAGCTCGCTGGCGAACGGAGAAATCACAGCAACCCGCTTGCTTCCTATTGATGAGACGGTTTGTTCCACACTTTGCGTTAGCGTATTCGTTTTCAATGCATCACTGGGAGCAGCTTCTCCGGTACTGCTTAACCCCTTCGTATTCTCAGGAGCTGCTGAAATCCCCCCTAAAATCCCGGTGTCCAATAAATACCATATACTTCCACCCGCACCGGAAATACCCGCATACTGTACTTCGGCTTGCGCTTGCAGCCAAGCCACAGTTTCTTCCTTCGCTTTTTGCAAATCGCCGTATTCAGTGACCAGTTGATCAAGCTTATCCTGCGTATTATTTTCAATGATTTCCGTTTGTGCAAGCTGCTCATCCGTAAGATGCTTCACTACAGATAATTTAAAGACTGTGCTGCTTGGGGCATCTCCCGTATAAGCCTGCAGATTTATGTAGCCTTCCGTACTTTCAGTCAATGTAGCTTTTCCACTGTAGATCCCGTCTGCTTGGAGACTGTCTCCATGAGCTCCCAAACCATCATCATACAGCGATGTGATTTCGGAAATCACTTTGCCGGTGTCATCAACTTTATAGACACTCGCATTTACCGTTTCGGCCTCATTGAGCGCTACACGGAATATGACTTCTGTTGGTTCATCCGCATAAATGGAATCGGTGCTCTCCCCTTTCACCACAACTTGGAGACCATTTACCGGTGCTGGAGCTGTCGGTGCTGGAGTTGGAGTTGCCGGTGTTGGAGTTGCCGGTGCTGGAGTTGCCGGTACTGGAGTTGCCGGTGCTGGAGTTGCCGGTGCTGGAGTTGCCGGTGCTGGAGTTGCCGGAGAAGTCCCACGGTCGGTTGTCACCTGGGTTGCAGCCGGGGTTCCCACGGGAGTTTGTCCCTTGTTAGCCTCTTCAGCAAGAAGCTCCTTGGATTTGTCGACATACACCGACTTATTGGTTTTGAATTCATAAGCTAGACGAGCCAGAGCCTGCCGCTCCGCGTGGTCTTTCGGCTTGAATTTCAGCGTCCCGTCACTGCCTTCAACCCCGTTGATAAAGCCATTCTTGAAGGCCAAGGATACCTGCGCTTTTGCCCATTCCGATACCTCCGATATATCCGACAGCTTGGTGTCCACCGGAAGCTTCTTCGCCGTATCTTCCAATTTGAAAGCTCGAATGAAAAATACGACCAACTCTTCGCGAGTGACATTCGAATTAGGGCTGAAAGTAGTAGCCGATGTTCCTTCCGTGATACCGGTCTCTACCAACGCACTTACGTAACCGCGGTACCAACTGTTGGGATCAACGTCTTTGAACGGTGCCGCTTTATCACCATTTTCTTTCAGACCGAGGGCTAGGACAATGATTTTCGCCAGTTCGGCGCGTGTCATGGCCTTATTCGGTTTGAACGTATTATCTTCATACCCAGAGATTATACCTGCTTCTACTAATGATTGAATCTCCTTTTGCGCATAAGAATCAGCGATGTCTTTGAACTGCGTAGCCTCACCAAATGCCATACGTGGCATAAGGGTACTTAATAGCAGGGCAAACACCATCATCAGACTGACTTTACGACGCACTGCATGGAATAGCATTGTCTTCTCCCCTTCTAATCTAAGACTTTCAATGAGTGTCGTCTTCCTAATAGGCCCCAAGGATGGGATTTAAGACCAAAGTCGGACAACTCCCTTGATTTTACAATAGGAACTGGGGAGTATACAATCATTATCCGTATTTATTCACAGAACTTATTACCCATTTTTGAACAAATGAGCTTGACATAGAGAAACAGCTTATTCAAACGCCGACTGGTAGTCAGGTCATCGAAGTAGTAAAATGGCAATAAGAAAATTAAACCGAACTACACTCTATTTGTAAAAAGGCATCCGGGCTCTACCCCCATCTATTCTTACAGGTACCCAGGCCACTGCAACATCTGCTCGGTTAGCACCACGGCGGGTATGATTCGTTTGGATTTCAAACAATGATCGAGTGAATACCAAACATAAGACCCCTTACGCTGTGCAGTAGTATAATGCTCGCAGGCGACTTACTTCCTCCTCGCCAAGCGAAAAATCCTTAGGATTTTATGTCACTTGTGATACGGTTCACCATATCAATTATAAGGCGAATTAAAGGGCGCCCCGAGTGGGGCCCCCTTTAGTAGATTTACATTAGTTTAACTGTTTCCATAAATAATCTTCACTTAAGGTTAACGAGTTAATTATTGCATCCATTCTCCGCGTGTGTTTTCGCACTGGCGTATAAACATTTCCTTCGTTTCCCTTAAACATTTCAATTATATTTTCTTTTAGTAACATATTAATTATTTTATTGGCTGCCTTTTTGTCAGCTGATGATCCAAGTCCTCTTAACAGGGCTTCTTCCATTCGTCCAGCTCCAGGCTGGAAATATATTTTCTTTATTATAGTAATAAAAACTCTTTGTTCTACAGATAAATTAGCATTTTTAATTCTAGTAACATTATGAATTGTTTCGTATGACTCTATCTCACAACCTGTTATCCATTCAGGAAGACCCTTTTCTGATGATACACCTATTAAATTTTTTATAATACAATTTTTAATAGTAACATTCTCTACATTGCAATTGGTAATATCCAACTTATCTATGATTGAACTATTAATACTTAAATTTGAGATAAGCTTATCTGATAAATCAACAACCGATATGTGTGAATCATCTACAGATAGATACTTAAAATCCATGCTATTTTGTTCACTTAAAAGAATTGAGGCCATTACATCACCGACAAGTATGCCGTTCTTCCAGTTAGCTGCTTTCCTTATGAATGTTTTATACCGGTTAATACCACTGTCACCTAATATGTCATTTGCTACAAACGACAATCCAAAGTCACTTAATGGATTTGACCAAGATAGATCACTTAATTTTTCACTTTGTTGTGTTACATTTTCAACAATGTCCTCAGCCCTTAAACCATCAAGTATGTATTTATCAATAAATTGTCTGTCATGGCTTTCTGAACCCACTCTACCAAGAGCAGGTAATCTTTGTAACATCGTAGCCGACTCATCAACTGGCGGAGTACCTACAACATTTTCAAACGCCTTATTCATTTCATTTATTGTAATGGGACCGACATCTTGGATCTTATTTCTTGTCATACGCGCTATTTCAATAAGGACTTTCTTTATAGTAATAGCATCCAAAGAAACATTAATATTGCTCTCTCTCTCACAAATTGCATCAATAAGTGTACGCCAAAATTCTATCATTCCGAGTGGTTCGTTAAGTAATCTCTTCAGGTAATCACTATCAAATTCACTAATAATTTGACATATTAACGCGCGTTTTGGCATCCATGTTGGAACGTTAATGTTATCAACAATACTATCTAAATATTCTTTCATTTCCAATTCTGTGAACTCATCGGGACATTCAATTATTATAGTGTCTTTTGGATTTAGCCCTAAACAAGTAAACATTTCTTCACTGGTATTAAAATAATGTTCCCTACCAGTAATAATTAATCCTCCCTTTGTATTTCGGATCAAATCCTTAACTCCCTTTAATGATTCTGCCCTAATTTCCTTTAGTTTATTTACATTATCACTCCAAGATTGAGCGCCGATCTCATCAAACCCATCCAGAAGGAAAATTATACTTTCTCCCTCGAATATTTTTATTACATTTTCTGAGTACATGGATAGTCCTAGATCATCAAAATGTCTTCTAATTATTTCCTGTCCTCTTTTTACTCCCCAATTATCTCGTAAATTAATTGCAAGTGGGTATCTTATTTCAGTAATGTCCTTCTCATTTAGTTTCACAAAAATTTCTTTAATACAACGACTTTTTCCTGTCCCGTAGTTTCCCATCAAAATAATTCTTTTATTTTGTTTTAACATTGCTACAATTTCATCTATAGAAAATTCCCTTCCATTTTTATATAGCTTATACTTAATAGAGATGTATTTCCTTTCATCGTTGTTCCCAGATTTCCTATCGACTGCGCTTCCAAACTTTTTCTGAGATCTTGTATAGTAATAGGAATCGTAATTTAAAAATTTCTTTGAAAATGAATTAATCGATAGGACTTCTACCTTGGAGCTATCTCCTGTTTCTTTTAATGATGGAGCCGGTTCCTCCTCGCAAATAAAATAACATTCTGCATAAATACCTTGAGAAAATAAATACGGCTTTACTGAAGAAAATTTAGCCAGATCATCTCTTAATTTTCCTAACGTCTCATTTTGAGTAATCTCAATAAGTATCCAATAGTCACTGCGAATCTTAATAACACAATCAATATTAACACCAGCAATATGTTCCGGTTCAGCATTACTACTCCACAAAAAAGAAGCCAATTTTCGAACACGATCTTCTGTCATCTGCCAATTCAAGCAATTACCTCTTTTCTAATAACTATTTCTGTTTGTTCAAAATCATAATCCATTACTTGAAAAAGCAAATACTTCTTCTTGCAGAGCCTCGCTACTTTTCTACGTATACTCCCATATTACAACAAGTGGGTATATTTTCCTAATAGTCCTAGCGTTACACAAACATCAAATAATTATTTTCAATTTTCGCCCTACTTATGATACGGTTCTCCGTACCACTTATAGGGCGAAATTCTTCGCCCTCTTTAAGTACTCTTCAGATTTTTGAAGTCTACTATATGTACATCTAACTAAACTAGTAGCATATCAATCTTAAACTTGGAACAAAAAACCATAAAATCTATGCCTGTAAACGAAACCGATTGAACCGCTTCTCCAGTTCCAACAGCCGATTCAGTCCCATTCCCGTTTCTTCGAACTTTTCCCTCTGATCATAGAGCCTTGTATACAGGCAGCGAAGGAAGTGCTTACGGTTTGTATTGAGAGTGTAGCTTTCCACACTCTTCGTTCGCGCTGGCTCCATCTGCCCCAACCATTCGCAAATCGTGGCAAAGGAAACCTTTTGACTCTGAATCATAGAGACGATCGCCGTAGCGAGCCGTTCGTCCTCCTCTCTCTGATACACCTCAGCGGGTCTTTCGAGCAAGGCCTGCACTCCCGTCCAGATTTCGGTACATTCCTTCGCTCCCGCATAGCGGCTCATCGCACATTCATCCAACGCATCTGCAACATGCGCAGCGGCATGCGCCCATCCCTTGACCTCCACGTATCCGCGAAAATCGTCTTCTAAATGGCAATAGCGAATCAGTGCCTTCAGAGCGAGGTCATAGCTTTCTCTAGTTAAGTACGGCTTCCGATTATCGCAGGTAAGCAACAGGGCGATCAAAAGGGAAGTAAACGTGCGCTTAAAGACGCTGTCCGTCTCCTTCTCCCCGATCCCGTAAAATAATCCGCTATCTGAAACGGATTGCTGAAGCAGTTCTTCCATTTGGGACTTCCCGAGTGCGTTCTCCTCCAGCAGCCAATTGAACAGAGCGGAGTACGCTTCCTCCCGAATTTCGGAGTCCGGAGACCCGAGCAAGATCACCTTCTGCTGAACGAGCGTCCATACATCCTGTTGTTCCTCTTCCATTCTGTCGTTGCCCCCTTCTATTCCCATGTTCGTTTCTCATTGATTGCCATCTTCATCCAGAACCTCTTTCGGCAGTTCCCCCACTTCGATGATTTTACCATTAAATGACTATACAAAAAATATAGGCCTCAGTCCCAGTGAATTCAGGACCTTCATTTCATTTGGGTATTATTTACAAAAGGTCTATTGCATGTTATTATATATATGTAATTACGTAACTACGTATTTAAGTAATTAATTGAAAGGGTGATCCGTTTGACCGAACCTAGAGACTTCGGCGCAGAATTGGATATTTTAAAGAAGCAATTGGGTGATCTTGAACAGCTTGTAAACCAAATCGCAAACGATAGCTCTCCCAGAGTTTCGCGGACCCGGACATTTGACAAAAATACCGTGTCAGTCGAAACGATCAACGATGAATTGGATTTTGGCGGGATCTTTTACTCAGGGCAATACAGCGGGGAGAAATGGCGGTACAGATGGGAACCCCAAGAAAGACTTGTCAGTCAATTGCTGGACCTGGACGGCGAGAAAGTCGCCAAAATTTTAGCGGCGCTCGGTCACAAGCAGCGCTTGGACATTCTTAGATCGGTATTGAAAGAGCCCCTTTCGGGTTCGGAAATTGTCGAACGTTTGAATATGGGGACAACCGGGCAACTCTACCATCACATTAAAGCGTTGCTTGGAGCTGACCTCCTTGTCCAGGAAGAACGGGGTGGAATGTACTCGCTTCCCTCGCACAGAGTACTCCCACTCCTTTTGTTGCTAGCCGCGACTTCCGACTTGCTTGATACAAGCGACTATATGGAACTAGCTGAAACCAGAAACAACGCTAGTGCCTATTTGGGTAACGCCCAGGATGGTTACGACCCTCACTATCTCCTCTGGGCAGTGTTGGAGAATTCCATTCTGGAACATCGGGCCGGATTCTGCAGCGAAGCAGGCATTTTCCTTCAAGGCGATGGTAGCGTCACAGTATCCGACAACGGGCGAGGAATCCCTGTTCAAGTCCTTCCGAACACAGAAAAGTCACGCGTGCAAGCCGTTCTCACTGAACTGAGCCATTATAGCACCAGCGACTCTTTTGTTGCTCCGGGGGGAGAAAAAGGGATTAACATTGCGGTCGTTAATGCTCTTTCTCAAAAACTTTCAATCGAAGTTCGCCGAGAAGGAAAAGTCTTCAGGCAAGACTATAAACATGGAATTCCTCAAACGGGTTTGTTGACCGTAGGTATAACCAAAGAAACGGGAACAAGCGTTACTTTTCTACCCGATCCGGAGATTTTTAAATCCGCCTTTGACAAGAATGTTATAGCAAAACATGTCCCAGAAATTTCAGCAATTTATCCCGACCTGACCATTCATCTTTAATGAAACTAAACGTTTGCAGCACAGCTTAACGGAACTATCGGCTAAAAATGCGAAAGGAGCATGCCTCGGCAGCTCCTTCGTTGTTTGTGCAGAATGATTCTTTATCGATCGAAAGAACGGGGCATTCGTTGATTTCCAGAAATGGCTTACGGGATCATTTGACAAACGGATTCCTGCATAATAGAATTAGAATGAACATTCGATCTAATCTTTTGTTCGGCATAGAATGAATGTTCAATTTATATATTGGAGGTTTTAGAATGAGCAAAACAGTCTTTATTACGGGGACCAGTTCAGGATTGGGTAAATTAACGGCGATTCGATTTGCTCAATTGGGCTGGAACGTCGCGGCCACCATGCGTACACCCGAGAAGGAAACCGAACTTACGGCTTACGACAATATTAAAATTTTTAAACTGGATGTCACCAAAGTGGAGCAAGTTCAAATGGCCGTGGAACAAGCCATAGCCGCATTCGGCAAGATTGACGTCGTCGTCAATAATGCCGGTATGGGCACTTACGGCCCGTTGGAGCTAGCCAATGAGGACGCGATCGATTGGCAGTTCGCCGTTAACGCGCGGGGACCGATCAATGTTATTCGTAAATTTTTGCCACATTACAGAGCCAATGGAGGGGGCATGTTTATCAATATCAGCTCCTTCATGGGGATCACGACAGCGGTGCCGCTTGGGTCGCTCTACAACATGTCCAAGTTCGCTTTGGAAGGATTGACGGAAGGTCTCTATTACGAACTGAAGCCGTTCAATATCGAGCTTAGATTGATTGAGCAGGGCGGCTCTACAGGAAATAATTTTAAGGAAAGTATCACTTGGAACAGGGATGAGAGCATTAGAGATTACGATGATTTGATGGCGAAAGTGCAAAGTTTAATGAATACCGCCGATACCGGCAGCAGTCTGGATGACCCTCAAATTATCGTGGATGCCATTGTCGCTCTGGCAACGGGGGAAAGCAAGAAGTTCCGTACCGTTATCGGCGCAGCAGGCAACGACCTGATGACTCTTAGAAACTCTGTGCCGATTGAGGATTATTTGGAGACCATCGCTAAAAATTATATGTAACGATATGACAACCTTCTCCCGCTGCTACCCTGAGGCTGTATTGACTGAAGAACGTATTAAGTATATTCTAAATTAGAATGAACGTTCGATTTATGGTGGGAAAGGAAGATCTGGATGTTTGAAAAATACAACAAAGTGCAGCGGGCCGTCCTCGAAACGACTCTTAACATTATTATTCGGAAGGAATTACAGGCTACCTCAATGGCGCTAATAGCCAAGGAATCTGGCGTATCGACTGGGAACATTTATCATTACTTTCAAAGTAAGGAAGATATTGTAAACGAGTTGTACAAAGCAATTGTCACATTCAACGGAGAGTATGTTCGCGAGGGTTTATTGCAGGGCAGAACGATTCGTGAAAAGTTCGAATTAGGTTGGAATCGGGTTGTCGAATTGGGTGAAAAATATCCACAGGGCTTTCAATTTATTGAGCAGTATTCGTTCTCGCCTTACATTTATGACGAGGTGAAGCAGGCAGTCTATACAGATGGCTGGTGCGGGCCTATGGACAAGTTGTATGAAGAAGCCATTCAGCAGAAGTTGTTTATCCCCATGAATCCGAAGCTGATGGTACAGATGCATTACGGGACATTAGTTTATATTTTGAAAGCCCATCTGCAAGGAATCTTCGAATTAACCAGCGACAGCGTGCATGAAGTAATCCGTTCCTGTTGGAAGGCTGTGCAACTCGCGGATGATACAGTTCAGCTTA
Organism: Paenibacillus rhizophilus; assembly: GCF_003854965.1. Taxonomy (GTDB): domain Bacteria; phylum Bacillota; class Bacilli; order Paenibacillales; family Paenibacillaceae; genus Paenibacillus_AQ; species Paenibacillus_AQ rhizophilus. The sequence continues at coordinate 11,334 of NZ_RQPI01000027.1, read as the reverse complement.
ACGGAACAATCGGCTAAAAATGCGAAAGGAGCATGCCTCGGCAGCTCCTTCGTTGTTTATTATTGCTCCACCTCATACAAGGACTCATCCAATGCCTGAATGAATGGGGTCCACTCTCCTGCTGCGTACAGCAGAAGCCGATGCATGGCACGCGTGCATGCGGTATAAAATAGCTTACGCTCGCTCTCCCGATGATACGTCTGCGAAGATGCGTCATAGATTAGAACGGCGTCGAATTCAACGCCCTTGGCGAGATACACGGGGATTATCAATGTTCCCTTCTCGAAGGTGGGCGTGCTCTTCGTCACAAGCTTCAGCCCCTGGCATCCCTGAGCCGTCAAGAGATCATAAGCCTCTTTGCTTTCGGCCGCTGTCTTCGTAATGACGCCGATGGAGACGAAGCCTTCCGCCTGAAGCGCCGCGAGATGCTCAGCTATTCGCGCTGCCCGCTTCTCGCCGTCGCCCGCCTTAGAGAGGAGCGGTTTCCTGCCGCTTCGTTCAAAGGGTACGATTTCCTTGGCGCTTGGCAGCAGAGACTTCGTGAATTCCACAATCTCGCGGGTTGACCGGTAACTGCGAACTAGGCGGAACAAGCGCGTTTCAGATTCGCCATAAAGCCGGATGAGCGGCGAATCTTCACCGTACAGCTCTGTTGCCTGAGCAAAGATGGCCTGACCGAAATCACCAAGCACCGTCATGCGGGCACGGGGGAACATTTTTTTGAGGAACTCATATTGAAACATCGAATAATCCTGACCCTCGTCGACGAATACATGCCGGATCTCCGTGTTCATCCGAACGCCCTCGATGAGCTCTTTTAAATACAGGTACGGTGTCGCATCTTCATAAAAAAGCTCGAACCGGCCAAGCTTCTCCTTGGTCTGCTCACAGATTTCCGGCCAAAGCGAGGGCATTTCGGCTCCATTGGTCATCTTCTTAAAAGCATCTTCATCTTGAAACAGCTGGCTGTACAGCTGGGCCATATCTATGAACAACATCCGTTTTACGCTTCGCCTTAGCGGTTTAAACTGCTCCTTCACGATCATCCGGCGCAGCAGCTCTTCCTCCCGCTCAGCATAGTCAAAATCGCCCTCGTCCGGTCTGCGCTTGCTGTTCAGCCTTTCGCGGACCTCTTCATACTGCTCGGCAAAGTCAAACACGCCCCTCTCCTTGTGCAGTGCATGATACGCTTCGGCGTACTGATCCTTGCCCAGATAATCGAGCTCCTCCTGCACCCAGAGCGCCTCACGTTCCTTGCTTTCCAGCAGGGTCAACTCACGCAGCAGCCACTCCTGCAGCATAGCGATGCGGTTGATCATGCGAATGGAAGGATCATAGCTGTAAAATACGGATTGCATTTGCTCAGTTGTGATCAAATCACGGTCCCGAAAGCGGATGCTTGTGAAGCGCATGCCCTGCTGCTCCAGCCACTGCGCATAATTCTGGAGAGCTTGCAAAAAGTCTGCGGATGCCTTGTACTCCATCCCTTTCATCCGGGCCTCATACCCTTGGCTTGATGCTTCTGTCAGCACATATTCAATCTGGTCAAAAGGGTCATCTACACGGAACGTCCCGCCAAGCCAGTGGTCCAGATATTCCTGGAAGGTCGTCTGCTGCATGTTTTCTTCACCGAGCTCGGGAAGAACGGTAGATACATAGCTGTTAAACATCGGATTAGGCGAAAAAAGAACGATTTGGTCCGCCTTGAGCCGCTCGCGGTGCTTATACAGCAGGTACGCCACCCGCTGCAGCGCCGCCGAGGTTTTCCCGCTGCCGGCCGCCCCCTGCACGATGAGCATCCGGCTTTTGTCATCGCGGATAATGGCATTCTGCTCCTTCTGGATCGTCGCGACGATGCTCTTCATCTGATTGTCCGCACCCTTACCGAGCACCTGCTGCAGCAATTTATCGCCGATCGTTAAGCTCGTGTCGAACACATTCTGCAGCTCCCCCTCGCGGATCTGATACTGCCGTTTCAGCTTCATCGTTCCGGAGATGGTTCCACCCGGCGTGTCATATCCGGCTGCTCCCGGGGAATAATCGTAATACATGCTCGCGATCGGAGTACGCCAGTCATAAACCAGGAAACTCATGCCGTCTGAATCAACGAAGGATGACACGCCGATGTAGACTTGCTCGGTAGAGTTCAAGCCATCCTCGTGGAAATCGATGCGCCCAAAGTAGGGAGATGACAGCAGCCGCTTCATGCTTTTCCACTGCTGCACGCGTTGCCGGTGGCTTCGCTCCCGTTCGGACAATAACGCTTCTTGCTGCCTGATACTGTAAAAGGTCTCTTCAAAATCTTCGTTGGTGCTGGTATTGACCGTAACTTCCTCCCAAAATCGTTTGCGGATGTCCACCGCCTGATCGCGCAGACCAGACACTTCCGGCTCCAGTTCGGCAATTCTCGCTTGCAGCTTCTCCGAAACCAGATCCAGCCGCTCCTGCTCTTGCTTCCAATCCTCCGCGCTTATCATCTTCCTGCATGCACTCCTTCATTTAAATTTGAAGAAAAAGAAAGTTTGACAAACCGTAATGTCACGTGGTAAGATTAAAGTGTAAATAAGATGGGTTAATTGTGAAAATTATTAAAATATAATCAGTAGTTCTTCAATCATAGCATAGTGCTTCTTTGTGCGCAAACTTTATTTATGCATAGTTGAACCCCCGGCGGGATTGCCGGGGGTTTTTTGATTTAACTCTTGCGCCGCTTGTCGGAAAGCACCTTTAAAATTAGTATGTATCGAACATTAGTCGGTCAATACTTGCGATCTACCTGCCTGCTTATCTGCTGATGAATCCCATAGTATGGAGCCAAAATCGCCATTTGTTGAAAGGAACCTTTAGTTTTGAAAAAAATATGGTATATTTATTGATAGATTTTAGTAAAGGAGCCTGTCACCAAGGGCTCCTTTTATTTTACATATAGAGATGATTGCTGGAAAAAATAAAAATAAAAAACGGAGGATAGTATGGAACATCAGGCAATTTGGGCCATTGGGATCTTTTTAATCATTTATGCATTGATTATCTCGGAGAAAATACACCGGACGATCCTAGCGATGCTTGGCGCTATCGTAATGGTTGTACTGGGTATCGTTAATCAAGAAACCGCTCTGGAACATATCGATTTCAACACGTTGGGACTGCTTGTTGGGATGATGATTATCGTCGGGATTACGGCTGAGACAGGGCTTTTTAAATACGTGGCTTTAAAAGCGGCCAAATCGGCAAAAGGGAAGCCAACCCGGATTATGATTGCGTTAATGCTGATCACCGCGGTAGCGTCAGCCTTTTTGGACAATGTAACGACAGTTCTCCTTATGGTTCCGGTTACCTTTAGTATCACAAGGCAGCTTCGTATAAATCCAATACCTTTTCTCATCACACAGATTATGGCATCGAATGTTGGCGGAACCGCTACATTAATTGGTGACCCGCCTAATATCATGATCGGGAGCGCAGTTAAAGAATTGACGTTTATGGCATTTATCAATAACTTGACGCCTATTATTATTATTATTGTGCTGGCTTACATCCCCTTGTTCATTATGATCTTCGGGAAGCAAATCCAGTCGAAGCCTGAATTCCAGCAAAGCATCATGGAAATGGATGAAAAGGCGATGATCACCGATCAAAAGCTGTTGAACAAGTGTCTCTTCGTACTTGGCCTTACGATCGTTGGCTTTTTTCTTCACCAGACCCTGCACTTGGAATCAGCGACCGTTGCCCTTAGCGGGGCGTTTCTGCTTCTTCTGTTAACCGGAGAGCCTATGCTGGAAAAAGCGTTCCACAGCGTCGAATGGATCACGATCTTCTTCTTTATCGGATTGTTTGTTCTCGTCGCCGGTCTGGTTGAGACAGGAGTCATTACAAAATTAGCTGAAAAAGCGATTGAGTTGACGGGAGGGGACTTGTTAACCACCTCTATGCTTATTCTCTGGTTAAGCGCGATTACCTCCGCATTTCTTGACAATATTCCTTTTGTTGCAACCATGATTCCATTGATTCAGGATATGGGAACTATGGGCGTGAGCAACCTGGAGCCGTTGTGGTGGAGTCTTGCTTTGGGAGCATGTTTAGGCGGAAACGGTACACTCATCGGCGCAAGCGCCAACTTGATCGTTGCGGGACTGGCGGGAAAAGAAGGGTACCCCATTACCTTTGTAAAATATCTGAAATATGGATTTCCGCTCATGATTCTTTCCATTGTCCTTTCAAGTATCTATATTTATTTGCGCTATTTGATGTAGGAAAGGCGAGTGTAACCCATGTTAACTTATACTTATGATCAGCGGATCATCTCGATTCAGGAAAAGGCAAACGAAGCGGATATTGAATTTCAGATTGAACTCCTTGGTGACAATAAGCTGGATGCTAAACTCAAAGACATTCAACACGAATTTGAAGAGAATGCGGTTCTAACGGATGTTTTGTTTTACGTTTATCCGAATCATAAATATCACATCATTGTCAGACAAGATTTTTACAATGATTTTATTCTTGCGCTGATGAAACACCGGTTGCTGCTTCGTGTGGAGTGGAAATAAGAATCCCATGTTAAAAATGAAAGGAGTGGTCGTAGGCCACTCCTTCATCGAACCCATAATACGGTTGCAGACAAACCTCATGTATGGATTATGCCGATATTTTGCTGCTTTTTTCCCTTTTGCTTCTATTGGGATACAACATAAATAATAGAACAAACCATAAAGGGGTGAACAATAAAGCCGGACGTGTTTCGCTAGCGAACAGCATAATGATGAGAATTGCGGCAAACAACGCTAAGACAACATAATTAACAAATGGCGTAAAGGGTGCCTTGAATTTTGATTTTGCCTGTAATTCCGGCCGGGTCTTCTTATACTTGATATGGCATACGAGAACGACGCCCCAAACCCAAATAAAACAAATGGCACTTATAGTTGTCACGATTCCAAAAGCCTGCTCCGGAATGAGTTTACTCAAAAGAGCGCCAACCGATATGACAAGCGTTGAAATGAATAGCGAATTCCCTGGTACATGATTCTTATTCAGTTTGGCAAAATGAGAGGACGCCTGGTTTTTTTTGCTTAAATTATAGAGAATCCGGCTTGTCGAGAACATCCCGCTGTTGCAAGCGGAAGCGGCTGAAGTTAATACGACAAAATTAATAATCCCCGCGGCAACCGGAATCCCTACTAAAGTAAAGGTTTTTACAAAAGGACTTTCAGCCGGACTGAGCTCCGTCCATGGGTTAATGCAGAGCAGGACGAACAGCGCGCCAACGTAGAAAAATAAGATCCGTAGAGGAATTTTATTAATAGCCGATGGGATGTTTTTTTCCGGATTCGCCGTTTCCGCTGCCGATACCCCCACTAATTCCACACCGACATAGGCAAATACAACCATTTGAAAGGAAAATAAAAAGCCTGAAATGCCGTTAGGAAAAACTCCCCCGTGTTCCCAAAGGTTTCGTATCGTCACCGATCCTGCATCCGTCTTAAATCCCATGATCAGCAAAATGACCCCAATGCCAATCAATGCAAGAATCGTGATCACTTTGATTAAAGCAAACCAGAATTCCAGCTCTCCGAAATTTTTTACCGTTAACAGATTGAGTCCTAATAAAATAATTAAGCAAAAGATTGCAGGTACCCATTGCGGGATATCGAACCAATATTGTACATATACGCCAACCGCAATCACATCAGCCATAGCCGTCATGATCCAGCAAAACCAATAAGTCCAACCGGTTATAAACGCGGCCCGAGATCCAAGATAGTCTTCCGCAATATCTGTAAACGATTGATAACCTGCTTTAGACAACAGGAGTTCTCCAAGTGCTCTCATCACGAAAAACACGGCGATCCCCACGATGATGTACGTAAGCATGATGGATGGGCCTGCCTGTTGAATCGCTTTACCTGATCCCAAGAACAATCCCGTACCAATGGTGCCGCCGATTGCGATAAGTTGAACATGCCGATTTGCTAGCTCTCTCTTTAATTCTGGTTGTGCCATACCTAGTTCCCCCTTATGAATGCAATACCTTGGTGCCAATAAAAAAAGAGATTGGATGTCCTCCAATCTCCCGGTTCATAAGAATATCGAATCATACTTATCCTGCTGACAACGATCAGCATAACAAATAAATATTCAGTACTCTTCTGTCCTTTTGCCTGAGATTGTGAACCCTTCGGCGCCGCGGAATTTCCGCGGTCTCTCCAGAAGCTGCTCCTGCTATAGTGTGCCCATAGCAATCATAGCTTGCTAATTATTCAGTTAGTGAAGCGGTAATGCCTTCTGATATTTTAACATATTACTTGCGATGTAAGTATTTTATCTGTGATGAAAGTCACAACAACTTCCCTAACCCTTGGGTTTAAGGCTAGTCCCTGTTAAAAATGAGGTTACTTGTGGTAGGGTTCACCGCGCTGTCTATAACGGCAAGTTATTGGGCCATCCATTGCGGGATGATCCTTTCATTTGAAGTATTGAACTAAGGTTTCCCGTTAGAATTGAGGTATTAAAAACTTGAAACTCCCGTGTGCATAAAGTTACTTTGTCAAAAAACGCATTAAGAAGTCCACATCCGGTAACCCGTACTCTTCCTTCTCAACCTCTTCCAAAATAAGACAATTGATGATGTAAAAGTACCAGGCCAACAGCTTCCGTGGATCTCCCGAGGAGAATTCTCCAGCATGCTGCCCTTGAACAAAGATTGGAATCAGCCTGTCGAGTACAACATCCACTGAATGTTCTTCTAGAATCCGTGCCGCCTCCTCTGGAATTTCACCCGTCTTGCGTGCCCTTAGAATGAACATAAATGCATATTTACTGCTCTCGTCTAGCATGCCTTGGGTTAAAGTCTTGATTTGTTCAAAGGGAGAGCCGGACAAATATTGAAGGTTCTCGGTTTCCTTCTTCGCTTCTTCCATTAACTCCTGAACGAGCGTGGTGAATAGCTCTTCTTTGGATTTGAAATACCGGAAAATAAGGCCTTCGCTGATACCGGCTTCCGCAGCGATCATACTCGTTTTCGTTCCCGAGTATCCGCGCCGGGCAAATAGTTTAAGCGCCGCTTGCTTAATCTGTTCTCTGCGCTCGTCGCGGATCAGATTAAGCTGGTGTTTATTTAATGGGGACAATGAGCCTCAATCTCCAATCTTATCAAGGAATTATCCTCATAGTACCACGAAATCTCTAAATTTATCCCATCTGCAATTCGTTCTCTGTTCCGACCGCTAGAGGACGTACCCGCTTCATAAGTTCCTCTAAGAATTGCTCCGGCCGGGAAAAACAAGCAAGATGGCCGGCATTCCGAATCCGAACATATTCTTTGAAAGGAGCTTCAATCTTGTCGAAGTATGCTTTTGCCGTTTCAGTTGGCGTTATGATATCTTGATCTCCATGCATAATAAAGAAAGGCAATTTAAAGCATAGTCCAACCTTGTCGAAGTCAAAAGCCACTAACTCGTCAAACAGGTGGCCAAGGGTGTAATTCATCCCTTTGAAAATATTGATGAGATCACTGAACTTGTGTTCAGGGGAAGAGAGCATAGACGGCAGAATGAGGTCCATAATCATATTTGGCACATCGTTGATCACTTTAACCAGATACTGATTCCTCAGTTCGAAATCTTTGCGGCTCCATCGCGTGGGATCCGGCCCCATTTTCTCGACCAAATGAACTCCCTTCGCATTGCCTGCATTGCGGAAAGCGTCGAGCGTCACTTTGTACGTTTGATGCTGAGGATCCGGAGCATTTTGATCTGTACCGACATAAGCATAAAACAGGTCGGGACGCTGTTTAGCCATCACAATTCCAATCAGACTCCCTACTGAACTGCCGATGAGAATCACTTTCTGATGCCGGAGTTTGTTGCACAGATATTCCGCCAACTCGATGCCGTCCTGAGCAAGGCGGTCGAAGGTGATCGTACCGCTTCCGTCTTTTCCGTTCCTAGTGAACGTTTTGCCAGCGCCTCGCTGATCCCATTGAACGATTGTGAAATGTTTCTCCCACGAACGCAATAACGGGCTGAAAATGGAGTACGGGGAAGCTGGTCCGCCATGGATGAACAATAGAACGGGATTATGGTAATCCTCTCCCCGTATGGTTACCCATTGGCCGATATCGCCGATTTTAACGTAACGGCTTTCAACGATACGATTCGGCGTATGAATCTGAAGCAGCCTTGTGTTTTTACGCCGATTACGTGTTCGCAGTAATAAATCCGGCAGGATGTTCTTTTTACTCATCTTTTGCATCTCCTTTCGGAACGAATGATGAATTGAATGATGAGTGAGTAGCTCACTCATTTAAAGTATATCATTCTCCGCTTATTGTCAATCGCGAGAATTAGCAGTACTATGCTTCCCGTTTATCGACGAGCGAACGTTCGCGCTCATGAGCGCCGTTGGTCGCTCATCCAGATCGTTGTCAAGCAGATCCACGTCAAAGACGAGCGCAAGGTCGAGGGGATCGAACTTGCGCTTGACCCGACTGTCCAGAAGCTTTTTTTTGAACTGGCCCCTTTCGCCAAAGCGGCGGAGGGGGCTTTTGCTTTCCGCAAGAAAAATCCCTCTCCAGGTACTGTATCGTTCTGTGACTCCAAAAAGCATGCAGAAGCCCGTTTACGATGATTTTTCCGCCGAGTGTGGCCCATCCCAAACTCATCCCGAACAACGAGCTTTTGAAGGATTCTGCGAGTTCCTCCCCAATAAACTTGCCGTTACTTATGTACGGTTCACTGTAACGGTCATAACGGCGAAAGTGACGAAAGGAGCATGCCGCGGCTGCTCCTTCGTCACTTATTTGGATCCATCCCGTTCAGATAGGACAATCTGCTTTAACTGGATGACCAAGCTCTTAAGCTCCTGCTCCTGTTCCAAAAAGGCGCACAGCGCCTGAATGAGCGGCCGCTTTAGCTGCGGCTGGGCAATCTCAGCGCCTAACAGATGAATAACCTCTTGTAGCTCCTTCCGCCGAGCGCTCCCGTTCGGCCAGACCTCCAGTGCAGCCGTCACTCTGCCAAGCAGCTCCTCAATAGCCTGCTCTCTTTCCCTCCGCCAGTCGTCCGAGCCCATGTGGATGAAAGCGTCGTAAGAACTTTGCCCGAGCAGTGCCTTCGAGCCTGCCCTTGTCATATGTGCGGCGAGCGCATCCAACTTATCGACGATAAACCAAGCCGTATCTTCAATCGACAGCGGCTTCACCTCATAAAGGATGCGCAGCAGATAATCCTTAAGAATGGCACGGTATATAAATACCAGATCCCACAGAAACGGCTCAATTTGCGGACCATAAACTTCTAGCAGCCAAGCCTTGTGCCACTCCATCATGCGGCCTCGAACATGATTCCGAAGCGGACGGAAGGTAGCATCCTGTGTAATAGGGAGCTCCGTAAACTCAACCAAAATACGATTGAATTCGATAAAATACTGATAGCGGAACACAATCTGCTTGACGAGCCCTTCCTTGGGAGTCCCCGTCTCTGTTTTCTTCAGATGCTCTGCCTGGTCAAAATACGCCATCTGGCACTCATCGAATACTTGGCAGAATAGGTCCTCCTTCGAGGGAAAGTATTTGTACACCGAGCCCTTGGCAATGGAACAGTCCTCGGCGATCTCTTGAATCGAAGTTGCAAGAAACCCTTTTTTCTTAAACAACTGGAAAGCTGAACGAATAATCTCCTGTTTCGTTACACTCATCATCACAAATCCTCTCTTGACACCTTGTGACCAAGGGTACAAAATAATAAACATAGAGTCAAGTGACCAATAGTTCATAATTTTATACAAAGAGTCATGGCGAGGGTCAAACTCGATTTTGTTCACGGAGTGTGATGATTCATGGAAGAATTATTATTTCATTTTCCTCAGACAGCCTTAATCGTAATTGATTTGCAGAAATGGCTTGGAACCGGCTATGCCCCTCATTCAGCTGAGCAAGTCGTCAGCCGTGCTGCCTCCATGGTGAAGGCGTTCCGAGACGCAGGTGCATTTGTGGGGCTCGTGCGCGTATCCAGCAAGGACTTCAAGGATATGCCGCGTCCTTTGCTGGATCAGGCTCCTCCTGCAATGAACCTGCCACCCGGCTGGGATGAAATTGTGCCAGAGATCGGTGTCACGAACACCGACCACGTGATTACAAAGCGCCAATGGGGTGCCTTCCATGCGACGGACCTGGATCAGCAGTTGCGCCGGCGTGGCATTACGACGATCGTCCTTTGCGGCATTGCTTCAGGTATTGGTGTGGATACCACAGCGCGAGAAGCCTTCGCCCACGGGTATCAGGTGATTTTTGCGATAGACGCCATGACCGGCTTCAGTGAGGCGGAGCATGAGCATGTGCGTTCAGTGATCTTCCCGCGGCTTGGCAGAATTCGCACGACGGCGGACATTCTAACCTGTGCCTCCCTTCACTCTTCGACTTCTGATTAAAGAAGCTATCGGAATCAGAGCCAGTCATCCTTAGGGAAAAATAATCGAAAGGCGACCCCCTGCGGTTTCGTACGGGCAGCCGGGGTAGAACTTCTCTGCCCGAGGGGCAGGGGCAACGAATGAAGTAGACGACAAATCATTGTCTGCGACCTCGGCGGGTTCAGGCTGAGCCGCGTATGCAGCTGATTATTTTGTAACTATCGTTATATTTCGCCGTTATTTATGGTAGGGTTCACCGTAACAGTTATAGGGCGAAATTTCCTCCACATACACCACTATGCCACACCTAAGGCGCTATGACTTTATCATTAAAATTTCCATCGCTGTGCTAGCGCTAATCGTAGGCGCAAATGTTTCCTTATCAACAACATACGGCATGTAATCTGGAAGGGCAACTGGTATAATGAGATAATACTGGAGGGAATCTTATGGATCCATTTTTAAAGGCATTAAACGAAGTAATTCATTCGTGGGCGGAACTATCTAAGGAATGGGGGCTTATTGAACCTGACTATTCAGACAGGTTATCGGAAGGCTACCCCTTCAACAAGGACTTTAACGAGATAGTACACGAATTAATTGAATGGAAAGAAAAGTTACACAATATTTCTAAAGGCTAGGGTTAAGGAATCAAAAGGTACCGTCATTTGACTTCTGACGGTACCTTTTGATTCTATTTTTATTGATATATACTCCTCTATTTTTGAGTAGATAGAATGCTTAACAAATTTTTTAAATACTGATCTCTTGGCAACCTTAAAGATTCGATGGTCAATCAATATAATGCTACATAGAAACTAGACAGCAAAAAAGGAGATCCTTAGTTGTGCCAACACCGAGAAGAACGTTTACACCGGAAGAAAAAGCACGGATCGTGCTGGAGATTTTGAAAGAAGAAAGATCCAT
>NZ_RQPI01000026.1 GCF_003854965.1 Paenibacillus rhizophilus | reverse complement strand
TTCAGGCGATCAAGCCTGCCGTTTGGTGGCGATGGCGGAGGGGTTCCACGCGTACCCATCCCGAACACGACCGTTAAGCCCTCCAGCGCCGATGGTACTTGGACCGAAGGGTCCTGGGAGAGTAGGAAGCTGCCAAGCGGACAACCATTCCCTGATAGCTCAGTTGGTAGAGCACTCGACTGTTAATCGAGTTGTCACAGGTTCGAGTCCTGTTCGGGGAGCCATGCTCTCATAGCTCAGTAGGTAGAGTGCATCCATGGTAAGGATGAGGTCACCGGTTCGATTCCGGTTGAGAGCTCCATAAGGCCCGTTGGTCAAGGGGTTAAGACACCTCCCTTTCACGGAGGTAACAGGGGTTCGAATCCCCTACGGGTCACCATTATTTCTTTGTTCTCAGGGATGGAAATTCCGGAGGCTTGTATTTCCTCAAGAAGATTGCCATAAAATATGGAGGCTTAGCTCAGCTGGGAGAGCATCTGCCTTACAAGCAGAGGGTCGGGGGTTCGATCCCCTCAGCCTCCACCATATATTTCTTATATATTAGATTAATATGGTATTATATAGGTATTCATTATTGGGGATTAGCCAAGCGGTAAGGCAACGGACTTTGACTCCGTCATGCATAGGTTCGAATCCTATATCCCCAGCCATTTACATGAGCCATTAGCTCAGTTGGTAGAGCACCTGACTTTTAATCAGGGTGTCGAAGGTTCGAATCCTTCATGGCTCACTTTTAGTAACTTGCGCGTGTGGCGGAATTGGCAGACGCACTAGACTTAGGATCTAGCGTCTTTGACGTGGGGGTTCAAGTCCCTCCACGCGCACCATTTATTTGCGGACGTGGCTCAGCGGTAGAGCATCGCCTTGCCAAGGCGAGGGTCGCGGGTTCGATTCCCGTCGTCCGCTCCATATTTTGCGCCCTTAGCTCAGCTGGATAGAGCGTTTGACTACGAATCAAAAGGCCGGGAGTTCGAATCTCTCAGGGCGCGCCACTTATATTAACGGGATGTAGCTCAGCTTGGTAGAGCACCTGGTTTGGGACCAGGGGGTCGCATGTTCGAATCGTGTCATCCCGATTTTACACCTATGCGGGTGTAGTTCAATGGTAGAACTTCAGCCTTCCAAGCTGATAGCGTGGGTTCGATTCCCATCACCCGCTCCATTTTATTAATGGCAGCATAAACAATCTTATATTAAACAGATACTCTTACTGTAGTAAGGGTTTTTTTGTATTTCCGAGCTTATTTGCGGAAACGTAAATAACAGAGGAATGTTAACATCATGGGATTTTAACACTATATACAAAAGCGAATGTATGTTTGGATTAATGGTCCAAAAAAAAGCCGACCTCCGGCGGTATACCTAAACGCAAATAATAGCTTTCCAACGATTCATCTTGTTCGGGATGCGTAGTGGCGCTGAGCAAAAGAACCGCAAAACGGTTGGCCTGTCGTTCCAGCTTTCCCGGGGCGAAATAGGAATTCTCCTCTAAAAAGAAACGGTTAATCCCTTTATGCAGCCGGTCATGACCCAGTTCATGCGCGCAAACAAATCGCTGCCATTCCACAGACAGTTCATTATGAATGACGATAAATCTTCTTCGCAGCTTACGGTAATATAGCCCCTTGGTTCCCCCGCCCAGGTCCATAAATCGGACATGAATGCCGAGAGCCTGGCATATCGCAAACGGGCAGTTGGTTTTATATTTTTTGATTAGCTTATCGATCAATTCATCCATTCTTTTCACCTGCTGCATGATTATTGTTGTCAGGGTGCTAATGTTCCGATTTACCTTTTTTGTAAGCAGGATTTCGTTTATTCATCTGTTTGGCTTCCCAGAATAAGCCTGTCAGTACGTCTTTTATCCTTTGCTTGTCCTCTTTGTTGAGCGGAATCCCATCAAACATAAGCTCCCCGTCATCTTCCAGCATTCTTTTGAAGTCGCGTTTGTCTTTGCCGGTAGCCCATTCCGGTATTGACTCAGCCATTTGCTCCTCATCACGTAAATACCCGGCGCGTTCCATAAGTTCTTCATAGGGTACATCCATAGCTTCTGCAATTTTACGGAGGGTTGCCGGCTTGGGTACGCCGCGAAGGCCATTTTCGATCCGTGATATTTGTGAACCGCTGATTCCGGCGCCTGAAGCCAGCTGGCTTAGGGTCAGGCTTTTACTCTCGCGAAGCCGTTTCAAAAATAATCCAAAATCTTGTTCCATCTCGAACACTCCTTATTTTGCAAATGCTGTTGATATGATTATAAATCAAATTTGCCAAAAGGTAAATAATGTATCGAATATATTGCCAAAAGACAAGGAAATGGGCGTTATTGTATTAAAGCTGCCGCAAAATGGCCCTAAACCGGATTTTACGAAAATGAAGCTGGAATAGTATATTAAAAGTACGAACAAAATACGAACAAGAACCATTTTATCACATTTCCTGTTGTATCTGAAAGAGATTTCAAGAATACCGAATAAAGAAAGGGATGAGGGAATGAAACAGGAAGACATTGCACAGTTGGAAAAGCTGCTGCCGCTTGCGGACAAATACGGGCTTGCTTATATCGTAGCGTTGATTTTGATGATCGTAGTTATTGTGCTGCTTCGGGCAATCGCTAAAGGCAGTCTGGTGCCGCGGGAGCTGCTGGATAAGGCTGAGGAGGATCGTGACCGTCTGCAAGCGATTCTTGATAAAGAGCGTTCCGACTTCATGCAGCCGACGCTGGATATGCTTAAGAAATTGAAAAGTGATCAAACTAAAGATGGGGGTTAAGGCAGGAGATTTCATGGGATTAGCGCCTATTTCTGTTCGAACATGGGGACAATGAAAGGGAGATCAAAGAAAAGTACGAGCTTGGGGCACGCTGCATAGCGGCTACGAGACCTTCTTTACGGAATAGACGCAGGTAGTGACAGGTTAACGCGGCGGATGTTGTAAATAACGTGTGATGACCAGAGAATACTTGATAAAGGCACGACTTATAATCTGGCAGGGGAGATGAATAGACGAAAGGGGACATGATCAGCAGTGATCCGAAGTCCAAATCTGTTAAAAGTTCAATATTCGGTCAAGGTTTTAATTTGTTTTCAAACGGATTTCAATCCTTCCGCTTTATAAGTACTGCCGAAATGTAAACCCTGTCTTCCATATTTTATACGCAAATTAGAACGATATCAGCTATTTTCTCGATAATTTAATAAAAATGTGAAAAAATATACCTGAATAAATAATCATTTTGATGTATAATCTTAAAAGACTGTGATGCTTTACCGTGAAAGAAAGTTGAAGATTTTCGATCCGTTTTATTGTATGATATGAGGAAAGCTTGAAACATGACTTGTGATGAGACATTGATACGGAAGAAGGATGGGGGGAACAGCATGACCGAACTTACGACTACCGCTGGCAAAGTCAATTCCAACAACCTGCTGCGGCGAGACGTACGGTTCCTGGGAAACATTTTGGGCGAGGTCTTGGTACATCAAGGCGGCAATGAATTGCTGGAGATCGTGGAGAAGATTCGTGAGACCAGTAAATCGTTGCGCTCAGTGTTTTTGCCTGAACTGCACAGCGAATTTAAGGAATTAATCAATTCTCTGGATCCGGAGAACCGGCATCAGGTAATCCGGGCATTCGCCATCTATTTTCAATTGGTGAATATAGCCGAACAAAATCATCGGATTCGCCGGAAAAGAGACTACGAGCGCTCTGCGGGGGAAACCGTACAGCCAGGTTCTATAGAGAGCGCAATTCAGGAGCTGCGGGAACGAGACTTCTCTCCTAAGGAAGTATGGGAGATTGTTAATGGCCTGTCACTGGAGCTGGTCATGACCGCCCACCCGACAGAAGCGATGCGCCGTGCTATTCTCGACATCCACAAGCGGATTTCCGACGATGTTACGGGGCTGGACAATCCGACCTTGACATTCAGGGAACGCGAGCAGCTTCGCGAGAAGCTCTTGAACGAGGTTATCACTTTATGGCAGACCGATGAACTGCGCGACCGCAAGCCTACGGTGCTGGATGAAGTACGCAACGGAATGTATTATTTTCATGAGACGATTTTCCATGTGCTGCCGGATGTTTATCAGGAGCTTGAACGGTGCCTCAGCAAGTATTATCCGGGACAGAATTGGCATGTGCCGACTTACCTGCGATTCGGTTCCTGGATCGGCGGCGACCGGGACGGCAATCCTTCGGTTACTTCTTCGGTTACCATTCAGACGCTGCGAATTCAGCGCATAATGGCTATTCGGGAATACCAGCAGATCATGCGTCAGCTGATACAATATCTGAGCTTTAGCACCAGCATCGTTAACGTGACGCCGGAGCTGCTGGAATCCATCGAGAAAGACCGGGAGGTTGTTCATTTGGAGCGCGTCGATGCTTGGCGCAACGATAACGAACCTTACCGGATCAAACTCAGTTACATGATTTCGAAGACGCAGAACGTGCTGGACGATAAGAAAAAAGGAACACCTGAGCGCTACTCTTCCCCGGAAGAGCTCATAAACGATTTGAACGTCATCGACCGCAGTTTGCGGCATCATTATGCCGATTATGTGGCCGACACTTATATTAAGAAATTGATCCGCCAGGTAGAGTTGTTTGGCTTCCATACGGCGACACTCGATATTCGCCAGCACAGCCAGGAGCATGAGAACGCCATGACGGAGATTTTGGCCAAAATGGATATCACGCCGGATTACTCCAAACTGTCGGAGCAGGAAAAGATCGAACTTCTGGAGAAGCTGCTCAATGATCCGCGGCCGCTGACCTCTCCTTACCAGGATTACAGCGAAGCGACCGAAGAATGTCTGGAAGTGTACCGGACCGTGCACGCAGCCCAGGCGGAGTATGGCAAGCAGTGTATCACAAGCTACCTGATCAGTATGGCTGAAGCGGCATCCGATATTCTGGAGGTTATGGTATTCGCCAAGGAAGTGGGACTGTTCCGCCGGGACAAAGACGGCACCGTCGTCTGTACACTGCAGGCGGTTCCGCTGTTCGAAACCATCGATGATCTTCATGAGGCGCCGGAAATCATGCGCACGATTTTCAATCTGCCGATTTATCGCCAGGCGGTCTCCGCAATGAGCGATCTGCAGGAAATCATGCTTGGTTATTCGGACAGCAACAAGGACGGCGGCGTTGTGACCGCCAACTGGGAACTGCGCGTGGCGCTGAAGGAACTTACGGCTATGGCCGACTCGTACGGTGTCAAGCTGAAGTTCTTCCACGGCCGGGGCGGAGCACTTGGCCGGGGTGGAATGCCGCTGAACCGCAGTATTCTGGCTCAGCCTGCTTCCACAATCGGAGGCGGAATCAAGATTACCGAGCAGGGCGAGGTTATTTCATCGCGCTATAAGATGAAGGGAATCGCCTACCGCAGCCTGGAGCAGGCAACTTCCGCACTCGTGATTGCGGCCATAAACGCAAGAATGCCGCACAGCGATCTTTATGAGAATAAATGGGAAGAGATCTGCAGAGAGATTTCCGAAGTTTCGCTGAACAAGTATCAGGATCTGATCTTCCGCGATCCGGATTTCTTAAACTTTTTTAAAGAGTCGACGCCGCTTCCGGAAATCGGCGAGCTCAATATCGGCTCCCGTCCATCCAAACGGAAGAACAGCGACCGGTTCGAGGATTTGCGGGCGATACCATGGGTATTTGCCTGGACCCAAAGCCGTTATCTGCTTCCGGCCTGGTATGCAGCAGGAACGGGGCTGCAAAGCTTCTATGACAACAAGGAAGAGAATCTGAAGATTCTTCAGCATATGTACGAGCACTTCTCCTTCTTCACGAGTCTGGTCGATACGCTGCAAATGGCGCTTTCCAAAGCGGATCTGATTATCGCGAAGGAATACTCGGAGATGAGCAAGAACGAGGAGGCGCGCAAACGGATCTACGGACAGATTGAGGAGGAATTTCGTTTGACCTCGGATCTGATTTTGAAGATAACCGGCCAACAGGATATTTTGGACAATGTGCCGGTCATTCAAGAATCGATCCGGCTGCGCAATCCGTACGTCGATCCGCTCAGTTACTTGCAAGTGCAGCTGTTAACCGAGCTTAGAGCGTTGCGGGACATGGAGCAGGACGATGCCGACCTGCTGCGCGAAGTACTCCTTACGATCAACGGAATTGCCGCCGGTCTTCGCAATACCGGCTGATACCGCGTCCATTTCCCGATTCGTTTCGTAATAACTGCCCGCCCGCCTTCCTTTTATTGGAAGGCGGGCTTTTTTCACCTGCCTATAGTTGGAAATCGCTAGGACAACCCTTGATTTTTACCCGTGGTTGAATTACGATTTAAATGCTTGTACCGTGAATATGGGAGACTTCGACATACTAAGGGCGGCAAGTCTGGGGGAGTTAACTGGTGGAGAATTTGGAAGGCAGATTGACAAAGCTCGCCCTGAAGGGTGACCAAAGAGCGTTTGCCGAGCTTGTCGAATTATATAAGGATAAAATCTATCATCTGGGCTACCGGATGCTAAATAATCGCCATGAGGCGGAAGATATTGTTCAGGAGACATTTTTGCGGGTTTATCGAAATCTGGAACGCTATGATGACAATCAGAAATTCTCGACATGGATTTACCGGATTGCGACCAACCTTTGCATTGACCGTCTGCGCAAGCGCAGGCCGACCTATTCACTGGACGCTGAGCTTGGCGATCAGGAGGGAACCGACGGTTATTCTCTTATCCCGAGCGATAACGTGACCCCTGAAAGCGAGCTTCTTCTATCCGAAACGCAGAGAACGATTTACGAGGCGATTGACGAACTGCCGGTCAAATACCGGTCGGTTATGATCCTCAGGTATCTGCAGGACTTGTCGCTACAGGAAATCGGCGATGTGCTGGATATGCCCGTTACAACGATTAAGACCCGGGTACACCGCGGCCGGGAATTTTTGCGCAAAAAATTGGGCCCGAGATTATAATGGAACAAACGATTTTTGTGAAACGTTTTATGAATCTGGTGCGTATGAAAGTTAAGCAAGCCTTGCGACCCGATTTTAGGGTAATTAAATAGCACTCATGAAAGGATTGGCTCCTATGGAATGCAAACTGGCCGTCTCTATGATGCATGATTATTTGGATGACGACTTGCCCGAACAGCAGCAGCGGGACTTGAAGGAGCATCTTCTATCCTGTCCGGATTGCCGAGCAAAATTCAAGGAATTGGAACAAACGGATATGCTGCTGTTTTCACTTATGCACCAGAGTCCTGTGACTTCGGATGAGCTTGTGGGACGCATTATGGGCGCGCTGCCGCCTTCCAAGAAGGAAAGAAGGTATATTACCTGGATTAAGAGACATCCCGCGCTTACGGCGGCTTCGGTGTTTCTGCTCGTTATGCTGATGAGCTCCGTCACCTTGTGGAAACAGGACGGGCAGCTTGTCGTGAAAGGCTCTGATCTCGATCAGGTGGTGATCCAAGGGAATACCGTCATCGTTCCTTCCGGCAAGAGCGTTTCCGGCGATCTTACGGTAGAAAACGGCAAGACACAAGTGTACGGGGAAGTGAACGGGAATGTGACCGTCATCGACGGTTCGTTGTACCAGGCATCGACCGCCCACATTTCAGGGCAAGTCAAAAGCATAGACCAGGCATTAAGCTGGATCTGGTATAAAGTCACCAATATGTTCTCCGATGTCGCTTATCGCTAATACGGCGGCGTTGGACATGATGGATTGCCGCGCCTCTTTTTCTCGAAAAAGACGGCGCTTTTTTGATCATATGGAAATCATTAACTTCAAGAAACCGGCGACTTCTTTCAAAAGACTCCGACAGGAGTTTTTCTTGTATTTTTTGTTTTTTTTAAAATGAGATTGTGTTCGGAATTCGGACTTGTTCTGATAAATTGCGGTTTTTTTAGCCTCTTTAAGCGCAAACTTGCAACATGGTCGTGAACGTTATAACCTAGATATGTTACACAATTAACAGACTTTCTACATAAACCCAGCTAATATGAACTGACGGGGGTTTTACGCAATGAGTTATTTTACGGACCTTACCTGGAAAGAGTCTATCAAGGATATCATCGATATTCTGATCGTCAGCTATATTATTTATAAAGTGCTTAACATGGTCCGCGGTACCCGTGCAATTCAGCTCTTGAAAGGGATTCTGGTACTCATAGTCATCTGGGCGTTCAGCACGCTGTTTGATCTATATACACTGAAATGGCTCATGAACCAGATGTTTACCTTCGGGGTACTGGCGATATTTATTATTTTTCAGCCGGAGCTTCGGCGCGGTCTGGAACAGCTGGGAAGGGGAAAGTTTTTTGGCAGGACGGCTGAGAACGATGAAGAGGTCAGCAAGTTAATTGGCGAAATTATTAAAGCCGTGAATTATTTAGCACGCAGAAAAATAGGGGCATTAATCGTGTTTGAACGGGCAACCGGCCTTAATGAATACAAGGAATCCGGCATTCCGATGAATTCCATGGTCAGCTCGGAGCTGCTTATCAATATTTTTATACCCAACACCCCACTTCATGACGGAGCGCTTATCATGCAGGGGAGTCAAATCGCGGCGGCGGCCTGTTATCTTCCGTTGTCGGAGAACCCTTTTATCAGCAAGGAATTGGGAACCCGGCACAGGGCGGGCATTGGGATCAGCGAAGTGACGGATGCGGTGTCGGTGATCGTTTCAGAGGAGACAGGCCAAATTTCACTTGCAATCAACGGCCAGGTAGTCCGGGATATCAAAGAAGAGTCGCTGATCTCCAAGCTTTACGAGGAGCTGCGGACTCATTCGTCTCTGAACGAGAAACGAAACGCCTTCTGGAAATGGAGGGGGGGCGGCACCAATGGATAAGTGGATGAACAATAACAATTTTAACAAGGTGCTTGCGCTGGCTTTAAGTATCATTTTGTGGGCAATGGTGCATATCGATACCGCGTCTACGCCGCAGTCTACCTCCCGCCTGGAAACCAAGATCATCGAGAATGTCCCGATTCAGGTCACAGGGCTTGATAACGATAAGTATGTGCTTTCGAGGGACGCGGACAGCGTAAGAATGGAAGTCATGGGAAAGAGCACCGATCTCACCTATGTATTCTCCGACGCCTACAAAGTAACGCTTGATTTGAGCAAAGCGGAGCCGGGAACGAGCGAAATCGCTCTGAAATATTCGGTTCCCCGCGGGGTCCAGCTGATATCGATTACCCCCGAGAAAGTGCATGTGCGTATCGAGCAGCGGAATTCGAAATCGTTCCCGGTTACGGTTGCTGCCAAAGGAGCGCCTGCAGGAGGCTATCAGTTGGGAACGCCGGTGGTAGAGCCTTCAACAGCCAAGGTAACGCTCGCCGCCAGTGAGCTGGATAAAGTGGCGAAAGTGCAGGGGACGATTGAACTGGACGGGGAAAAGGAGACAGTCACGGAGAAAAAAATGAAGCTTTACGCCTACGATTCAAACGGCAACGAGATTAAAGATGCTGTGATCGAGCCGGCGACCGTGTCCGTGGACCTTCCAGTTACGCTTCCCTTTAAGAGTGTGCCGCTGAGCATCGGATTTACCGGCCGCCTGCCGGACTCTCTTGTTCTTTCAAAGGTAACGCCGGAAGTGGATAGTGTTATAATATACGGGCAAGAATCGGCGCTGGCTTCCGTCACTTCCTATGACGCAACGATTGACCTTAGCTCTATTAGCGCAGCCGGAACGTCAACACTCAAATTGAACTTGGATCCACCGGAGGGCATCGGGGATATCGAGCCGAAATCCGTCAATGTTACAGTGACGGCCTCCGAAGCTTCGGAGCGTACGATACCCAACGTTCCTGTAACACTCGAGGGGATTGGCAGCGGAATGACGGCTTCGGTCACAAGTCCCGCAGGCAGTACTGTCTCACTCACGCTATCCGGGGCAAGTCCTTTGCTGAAGCAGTTGGATAAGGGGAATATCAAAGCGGTTGCTGATTTAAGCGGTTTGGGTGCGGGGAACCACGTGGTGCCGTTGCAAATATCGCTCCCGCGCTTTATTGGGCTGAGCGGTGGTCAAAGACCGGTAGTAACGGTTCAATTACACAATCCGGCTTCTTCCGTCTCTCCATCGGCCTCGCCGGTGAGCGGGCCCGCAGCAACGCCGGAGCCAAGCTCGGAACCCGTCACCGGCAGCGGAAACGTTGACGAACCGTCTCCGAGCGCCGTGAATGGAAACTCGGGCGCGACGCCGACGGTTTCCCCCGAAAGCGGCAGCGGCGGGGAAACGGGCGGGCAGAGCGAACCGGCAATGCCATAGCCAGTCGCAATAGCCCATAAAATAAGTGGATAAGCCCGAACCTTCAAGGGCATACAGAACACAGAGAAACCGGAAATCATATATATGAATATTAAGCTGATGCAGCATAACAAAAAGGAGAACAGACATGGGAAAGTATTTTGGAACCGACGGTGTGCGTGGAATCGCCAACCGTGAATTGACGGCGGAGATGGCGTACAGCATCGGTCGCTGCGGAGGATATGTCCTAACCGCCAACGTGGATAAGCCGAAGGTGGTTATCGGAATGGATACTCGGATATCCGGCCCTCTGCTTGAATCGGCGCTCGTAGCCGGTATGTTGTCGATCGGTGCGGAGGTTATCCGTTTAGGCGTTGTAACTACGCCTGCCGTTGCTTATATTACCCGTCTTTTGAAGGCTGATGCGGGCGTTATGATTTCTGCGTCCCATAATCCGGTGGAAGATAACGGGATTAAGTTTTTTGGGGGAGACGGCTTTAAGCTGTCGGATGATACCGAACTGCGCATTGAGGAATTGATGGATGCCAAGAGCGACGAGCTTCCGCGGCCCATCGGGTCGGGCCTGGGTACGGTGAAAGAGGATTTCGATTCCAAATATCTGTATTTGGATTATTTAAAGACAACCATTTCGAACAGCTTCAAGGGACTCAAGGTGGTACTTGACTGCGCTCACGGCGCGGCTTACGAGCTGGCTCCCCGGCTCTTCAGGGAGCTTGGAGCTGAAGTGATCGATATTGGGGCGGAACCGAACGGCCTAAACATAAATGACGGATTCGGCTCCACCCACCCTCAGAAGCTGCGCGAGGAAGTGCTGCGTCTTGGTGCGGATTTGGGACTTGCTTTTGATGGCGACGCCGACCGTCTGATTGCCATCGATGACCGGGGCGAAGAAGTCGACGGCGACTATATTCTCTGTATTTGCGGCGAGGCGATGAACCGCGCGGGCAAGCTAAAGGATGGAACGGTTGTCTCGACGGTAATGAGCAACATCGGCTTTTACAAGGCGGCCGAGAAATTATCCCTCAAGACGGCGAAGACAGCGGTGGGTGACCGCTACGTTATGGAAGAAATGCGCCGTGAGGGCTATAACCTGGGCGGCGAGCAGTCGGGCCATGTTATTTTCCTGGATTACAACACGACCGGCGACGGTATCTTGACCGCCATTCAGCTGGTTGATACATTGCTCTCTTCCGGCAAGAAGCTCAGCGTGCTGAAATCGATGATGACCAAGTACCCGCAGGTGCTAGTCAATGTGCGTGTGCAGGACAAGAGAAACTATCCGAACAATTCCGCTATTGAAGCGGCTATAATGGAGGTCGAAGGCAAGCTCGGCAGCAACGGCCGGGTGCTGGTTCGTCCCTCCGGTACGGAGCCGCTGATCCGTGTGATGGCCGAGGGTCCGGTCAAGGAAGATCTGGATCAATTCGTTGGGAGGATTGTGGAGGTTGTGCAGCGCGAGCTTGTATAGAAGCAGCCCCATTTTTTTATGATTTTCAGCATCACGTTATCCGGCTTTGCGGCATCCTCACTATTGCAAGGCCGGATTTTTTCTGTAATATCAAGGAAAGCTTTACATTTGGGCTGGTTTATAATTCATTTGCAAAAGCGCGATGACGTGCATATAATAGACTATGTTCATTATTCGAGAAGGAAAGCGGGGATCGTGAGGTTAACCATGTAAGCGCCAGAGCTTGAACCTGCGCGGGGGAGAAGGAACAGTTGCCTGATAGAGGCTGTGCTGATCCCGATCACGGCAAACTCAAGCTGACGAGGTGGGGGTGTTCGAAATGTTCGGCGGGGACCTCCCGGTGAAGCGCCAGAGCCGTAAATGGAAACGGAAAACGAACAGGGCAACCGTTCAGACAACGTTTCTGTGGGCGCAGTCAAAGAGAACTTATTTATGGGTGTGCATATAAAGGGAACGGAACCAATCTGCTTGCGGCAGAGGAGAAGACTGTGCATTTCCAGAATTAAGTTGATGTGACAGGTTATTTTGTTGATAATATGACAACAGAATATTTGCTTTTTCTCAAGCATGCCGCACGGCACGTTTCTTTCCTCACGCCGCCTACTATTATAATCCAATGGACGGAGGAAATTATTTATGTGTGGTATCGTGGGATATATCGGCAATCAGAATTCTCAGGGGATCTTGGTAGAGGGCTTGAAAAAGCTGGAGTACCGCGGGTATGATTCGGCGGGTATTGCCGTGTTTACCAAGGATGGTCTGCAAATCGTGAAGGCGCTTGGCCGCTTGGCGAACCTGGAGTCCAAACTGGAACATTCTCCGCTTGTCGGCAGTGCCGGCATCGGTCATACACGTTGGGCGACGCATGGCAAGCCTTCGGATGCCAATTCCCATCCGCATACGGATGAGAGCCATAAATTCTCGGTTGTTCATAACGGTATTATCGAGAATTATCTTGAGCTGAAAGAAGAACTGATTGCCGAAGGATGCCATTTTTCTTCCGAAACCGATACTGAGGTGATTTCTCACCTTATTGCTCGCGAGTATGAAGGAGATATCGTCAAAGCCGTGCAAAAAGCGATCAAATTCATGCGCGGTGCGTTTGCGCTGGGCGTTCTGACCGAATACGAACCGGATAAACTGGTTGCCGTACGTCAGGCAAGCCCGCTCATTATCGGTCTTGGCGAAGGGGAAAACTTTATCGGGTCTGATATTCCGGCGCTGCTGGAATACACCCGTAACGTATATATTTTGAATGACGGCGAAATGGCTATTTTGACAAGAGATGCTGTCGAATTAATGACCATCGAGGGTAATTTTATTTCTCGGGAAATGATTACTGTCGATTGGGACGCTGTAACCGCGGAAAAAGGCGGCTTTGAGCATTTTATGCTGAAAGAAATTCACGAGCAACCGAAGGCTTACCGCGATACGATGCTCGGCCGCATGAATCCCGAAGGAACCAAGGTGATTCTGCCGGAGCTGAAGCTCACGAATGAGCAAATCAAGAATATCAAGAATATTCAGATCGTAGCCTGCGGCACCGCTTATAACGCCGGTCTCGTCGGACGCAATCTGATCGAATCGCTGGTTCGCATTCCTGTCGAAAATGACATCGCATCGGAATACCGCTACCGTTCGCCGATCGTAACACCGGAGACGCTGGTTATCGTAGTCAGCCAATCGGGTGAAACGGCGGATACGCTGGCTGCACTGCGCGAAGGTCATGCCAATGGCGCACATGTACTCGCGATCACCAACGTCGTCGGCAGTTCCATTGCCCGCGAAGCGGATGATGTGCTGGTAACGCTGGCCGGTCCGGAAATCGCGGTAGCTTCGACTAAGGCTTACAGTTCCCAGATTATCGCCTTTGCCTTGCTAGCCCTGTACATGGCTGAGGTTCGCGGTACGCAGTCGGACGAAGAAGTCGCCCATATTTTGGCGGCTATGCAGTCACTGCCGGAGCAGGTGGAATCCATTCTGGAGAAGAAAGATGCCGTTAAGGTATATGCTGAGCAAATCGCCAAGCATGATCATTTGTTCTTCCTTGGCCGCGGTGTCGACTATGCCGTTGTCCAAGAAGGCTCGCTGAAGCTGAAAGAGATCTCCTACATTCATTCCGAAGCCTATGCAGCAGGTGAATTGAAGCACGGAACTCTGGCACTGATTGAGGAAGGCGTTCCGGTCATCGCTGTTGCGACCCAAGAGTTCGTTCTGGAGAAAACCGTCAGCAACATCAAGGAAGTGAAAGCCCGCGGCGCAGACGTGCTGGCGATCACGCATGAAGAGCATGTCGCCGACCTGCTGAAATCCGTCGACCAGGCCTTTGCCATTCCGAAGACCTTACCGATGCTGACCCCGGCTCTGTCCGTTGTCGTTCTACAGCTGCTGGCTTACTACGCATCCCTGGCCCTCGGCCATGATGTCGATAAGCCAAGAAACCTTGCCAAGAGCGTGACAGTCGAGTAAGGGGAGAAATGACAGTCCTTTGTGATTCATTACAATAAAGTGTTGTTCTTAACAATAAAGTTTTGTTTTGAATGAAAAATTACAATAAAGATTTGTTCTATAACTAAAACCACAATTTTGACAACATAAGCCGTCCTGCATTTTAAGGACGGCTTAATTTTTTGGAATTGGGTAAAAACGAATTCAGCTATAAGATTGATGACGCTCCAGAAGACGACACCCAATGATTATCAAACTGAAAATAACAAATAAGAAAAGCTGCCTGATTGGCAGCTTTTCTTATTTGAAATCCAAAGTTCTGCTTTCACACACATACGAATAACGAGTTGAACCTCAGAATAGATAATTATTATCCAGATTGAACGCAAGGTGAGTCTACAAAAATAAAATGAATGATCCGAGAAGCCTGATGATGTACCCACAACAGAGTGTTTGGAATCGGGCGAACCTTCCTAGCTGGGACCCTCTTGGCGAAATGCTTGGACGGGGTAGACGGCATGGGGAGGAAAGGGGGCGAAAAGAAGGACAGTGATCACCCCAGCCATTCCAAAACCCCATGTCTTATACAAAGAAATAATTGTGAAAATCTATCCATTTCTGTTCACACGAATTAATTATATGAATGAACGGAGCCCAGGAACGACAACATAAGGAAGTAGTATACATCTCAGTTTCCAGAGGAGGATATCTTTTATGGCTCACCAGAAGAGAAGGAACGAAGCTACCTGGAAGTCACGAAAGCAAGAACAGCATCCCCATGGTAAAATCAAATCGCTCAAGGAATTGTCCAGCGAATATGAAGAGAAGCATACTACTTTATAAGGAAGAGAAAGAGTGTCGGAGAAATTTGCCGGCAGTCTTTCTTGTTTAAATCATCTCGTTACAGGAATGGAATTCCCGATACAACTAAAACTAAATATTATGTTGGGCTAATTTATGTCATCGTGATTAATGTGAGTTATTAATGTAAGAAAGCTTTGTTGTCATGATACGGCAGCGCAAGATATACTCTCTTCAGGTTCAGTGAATTGCTAACCGACATATACAGGAGGAATTGCACCAGAAGGGATTCAAGTGCAACGAGAATATTGAGTGACTCGTGGAGTATCTAACATCAAGTCGAGCAGCTAAGTTCCACATTCTCCGGGACATTACAGGGAAGGGAGTGATCCCGAACAGTTAGGTGGAAGAAAGCTGACCAATAATGCTCCAAGCAGCAGGAACTGAGGAAACTTTTGTCCATCAGAAAATAAATAGACTTTTACTTTACCGATGTAGAATGGATTCCAATTTAGAAGCGATTTTATATACGACCGGTCAGTATTAAGGGAATTCTTGAATGAAAGCAGCCATTGGCTGGCCTCCGGGGATTCGAACGCGCGATGTAGGGTTAAAAATCCCTGTTTTTTTACGGCGAACCCAGGCTTTTTCATACGGCAAACTCAAATCCAGCACGCTTAACCACCTGTAATACTTTCTGATTGAATTTACCAGAAGGATAGGCAAAAGCAATTATTGGGTGTCCCAATCCTTCTCCATCTTTTGTTAGCTCCCCAAACTTCGTCCACAAGTTGTAATGGTTTTTTTTGTTAATTCTACGTGACGCCGGGTATGCGCACCAATTTCAATGCATCCGGATTGTTCCATTTCTTTTATCTGATCCCAATTCAAGTGATTAGGAACACCGATAAAGTCACTGGTGGCAAATATCGTTGCTTTCATTTAAAGCGGCGTACTGGATGGATGGATGCCAATCGAATGATACATCAATATGGGAATTGAATCTGTGTTGACTCGAGGGATCATTTGAATGGGTTTACTTTTTGATGGAGATTGTTTTTCCTCAATTCGTGATTGGGGAAGAGGATCCGCTTTTCGTTCGCATCCGGTAATTAATATAATGAGCATCACAAAAATGATGCGCATAGTGTGCGGTTTAAACATAATACTCAACCTCCCGTGTAGTATCATGTTCATTTGAGAACGAAATAAACTGGGGATTTTATCAAGTTACTTAAGAACAAGGAGCTGCATAGAAAATGATAACCAAACTACTTCAAACGAGCGGAAAGCCGAGCATTTTTCAAGAGGGAACCTCTCAATTGTGGACGGACGATTATATATCCCGCCAACTGTTGGCGTCACATTTAGATCCGATGTCGGATGGGGCAAGCAGGAGACCCGAAGTCATCGATTCAACCGTTCATTGGATAGATCATTACTTATGCCGGCAAGATAATGCCAAAGAAATTCTTGATTTGGGATGCGGGCCTGGGCTATATGCACAGCGATTGGCTAAATTAGGGTATTCTGTAACGGACATTGATTTTTCAAAATTGTCTATTGAATATGCCAAGCGACAAGCAACCAGGGGGAAATTTGAGATTTCTTATTTAAACGAAAACTATATTTTGTATGACTATCCCAATCCA
Source organism: Paenibacillus rhizophilus (assembly GCF_003854965.1). GTDB lineage: Bacteria > Bacillota > Bacilli > Paenibacillales > Paenibacillaceae > Paenibacillus_AQ > Paenibacillus_AQ rhizophilus. The sequence goes on along the minus strand of NZ_RQPI01000026.1, from coordinate 15,950 downwards.
TATGACATCATTTTAATGATTTACTGCGATTTTGGCGTTATAGACGAATTGAGCAGGGATACGTTACTTACGAAGATCTATGCAACTTTAAAACCTGGAGGGTCATTTGTTTTTGATGTATTCCGCCCGCAAAAGTACTTGGACCATAAAGAAACAAAAACATGGAGTATGGCAAACGGGGGGTTCTGGAGGCCTGGGCCCTATTTAAGTTTAGATTCAAGTTATTGGTATGAAGACTCAGGCGTCCAGTTAGATCAATATATCATTGTTGATGAAAGTAGCCGTTTTGAGGTATATAACATTTGGGATAAAACGTATACAAGGGATGAAATATCCTCCATCTTACTGAAATATGGATTTGTCGACCTGGAATTTTATAATAACTTCTCCGGCAATCTTTATACTGAAGATAACGATACGCTCTGTGTCTTGGCAAGAAAGAAGTGAAATATTTTTGCAGTTCCTCAAATGACTATAGCGGCTTTACAGGAACACATATTTCGCAAAAATGATTGTTAATCATGTCACCAGTGTATCTTTCCAAAATTGGCTTGTTGTCCATTTGATATCCGCTGTTTTGTAAAGCTGGAAACATTTCCGCCCATGCTTTTTGAATATCTTCCGCTGTATGTTTGACTTTGAAAACAACATATTTTCCCTCGGAAAGTTCGCCTTCGCAAATGGAATCATCCATTGAATAATCCTTTGAAATAACGATACATGCATCATATTTACAGTTCTCAGGAAGTGTTGTTTCAGGGTTGTCTTGTGGAATTCCGAGTATTATTGCCGATTCAGTAAGCAGATTTTTCTCTTCCGCCCATTTTTTTAACTTTTCCATGGCTTGAGTATTTGCAGGACCATATGGACCAACTTGCCGCACATAGGCGATGCGATACGTTGGAAGAGTCTCAACTTTAATATTCATGGTTTCTTCTTCCTTTCTCAAATCATATTCAATACATTTGGAATGCTATCATGATATAAAAATAGATTAATTCTTTTTTTGGAAAAATTACTCCCAGGAGGCAATGGTTCGAAGGAGCTTTATTTTAGAGATAATTTTTTTAATGCGGGTGTAACGGAAATTCTGAATGAACAGGGAGAAAGTATCGGTCAGATCGACTTGAAAAGCGCTTTTGGCTCGGCGATTGATGTGTATGGGCAGAACGGACAGCTGCTGTACAAGGGAAGGTTTCCGTTTTTTTCTGGAGAATGGGAGATTACGGACGGCGGCGGGGGACAGTTAGGCGTTTTGCGAAGCCGATTTGCATGGTTCACGAAGAAATTCACCTATGAAACCGATGGGCGAGGAAGCTACGATATCACATCCCCGGCATTTTCCAAGGAATATGAGGTGTCCGATGAATCGAAGATTGTGGCCGATTTCAAACAAGTGAACGGTTGGTTTGACTCAGGTGCTTATGTTTTGAACAATCAAAGCGATCATTTGGATACTTACGAGCTTGTGGCGGTGATTATGGGCATGCATGAAATTCAGAAAAACGCTGCGGCCAATAGTTCAACCTAATTGCATTTGAACAAAATAAAAGACCAGTGAAATTTACAATTTCTCCTGATCTTGAATAACGTTATTGAATGTCCGTCATCGCCAATGGTAACAGCAAATGCGTTAACGGTGATTAGTAACTCTTCTCTCGCTTACTTTTTTCACGAATTTCTCGATTCTATCGAATCCTTCATTAATATTCTCCACGGAGGTCGCATAGGACAGTCTCACGTAGCCTTCGCCCATAGCTCCGAAACAATCTCCAGGAGACAAAACGACATGCTGATCCTTTAGGAGCTCGATTGCAAATTCTTCTGAGGTTAGGCCCGTTTCTTTAATATTCATGAATACGTAAAATGCGCCTTTTGGCATTAAGCAGGACAATTTATCAATGCTATTGATTCGATCGACCATAATCCTTCTGCGTTCTTTATATTGCTCATTCATGTATGTAAGAGCGTCTTGGGGTCCCGTCAGGGCTTCGATCGCTGCATATTGTGCTGGAGTGTTCACGCAGGATAACATAAATTCCTGGATTTTTTGCATGTGGGAGATGACAGGCTCCGGACCTAGACAGAATCCAACTCTCCACCCGGTCATGGCATAGGATTTGGATACGGAATCTACGATTATGGTTCTTTCTTTCATGCCGGGAATCCGGGCGATATTGAAAAAAGCTTCATCATCATAGATAAGATGCTTGTACACCTCGTCAAAGATCACATATAAATCATGTTCAATGGCTATTCGCGCTATCATTTCTATCGTTTCACGATCCGCCACGGCACCCGTTGGATTGGATGGAGTGTTCAATAGGATGGCTTTAGATTTTGGGGTAAGCGCTTCTCTTAAACCTTTCTCCGTAAAGTTGAACCCTTCCTCTTCGTACACCGGAACCGTCACCGGAACGGCATGATTCATTTCGATCATTCCATAATAATTGGTATAACACGGATCACTTACGATGACTTCATCTCCGGGATTCGTAAGGACCAACAGGGATAGGTAAAGCCCCTGCATACCCCCAACTGTAATCATAATTTCATCAAGCGGATTGTAACTAACTTTATCAAAATTTTTAAAATGCGCGCTAACAGCTTCACGTAGAGGAAGAATACCGGAATTAGGCGTGTAATGAGTGTGGCCGTGATCCATAGCTTTTTTTGCAGCGTTAATAATATTTTGTGGAGTATCAAATTCAGGTTCGCCTATTACAAAACTAATCACATTGTCCAAACCTTGTGCCATATCGTACATTTTTCTGATTTTAGCCGGTTCAATATTTGTAATTTTTGACGATAATTCTTTCATTCATAATCTCCTTCCGCCACCCTTAAAACTTATCTAGGTATTGAAACCCTACCTTCCGCACCTTTTTTCAGGTGACCATCTAAATATTCGACCTGGATTGAGTCTAAGCCTTCTTTTAGTGCCGCAAGCATTTCATTTTTCTTGTCTGGGAGCATACCGTGAACGGGTATTACATTAGATGTATGAAGGCCGAAGAAATAGGTATGATCTAAGCTCAGTCCGCTTAACATTTCGATTTCCTCTTCAATATTTTGGCGCAAGGTATTTTCTATAAAAAGCCCTTCTTTTACTTCTTCATCAAGCGGGCTGCCCGGATCCACATGTAAAGTGGCAATAAAGATCAGCTTTGGTTTAACTTCATTTAGTAATTTGCTGTTTGCTATTGCATTTTCATGTGTTTTTTCGCTGCCGGCTCCCCCGATGATAATATTTACACTAAAGTCTATTCCAGCCTCGGTTAAACGCTTTAACTGTACTTTTGCTTCATCCACCGTAAATCCTTTATTAAAATGTTCCACGACCTCGGGCATACCGGATTCCAGCCCAATATTGAGGTCATTAATCTTTAAGGCTCTTAATTGTTTAAGCTCTTCATCTGTTTTATTTTTTATGTTATTAACGGAGGCGTACATCGCGATAGTCTCGACTTCAGGCAGGATTTCATTAATTTTAACAGCAATAGATTTAAGCCGATCTGCACTTAGAGCAAAAGGGTCGGCATTGACTAAAAATATACGGTTTACTCTAGGATACATTCGTCTCGCTTCCCGTAAATCTTGTTCAATTTGTTCCATCGTTTCGACATGAAAAGGAACATCGCTATACATGGTGCAGAAGCTGCACTCATTATGGCTGCATCCTACAGTGACTTGCAGTAATAGGGAGTTTGCTTCAAATGGCGGACGGTAAACGGGCCCAGTATATTTCATTTTCTCTTCTCCTTTGTACGTGGCGCTAATTTCTATAAGTTTACAATCATACGGCCGTTTGAGGTAGTACGTACTTTAAAGTGCGTATCTCAAGTAAATTGAAGGTGACAAACAAAATATTTAATTGGTAAATTTTAAATCTGGATTTATACTGAAAAAAAGAAGTGCAAAAGAACTATAAGAAATCACGAAACAAGTGATTGACCAAAGGCAAACTCGTTCGAAAGGCGGGGGCGCAAAGCCACGGGTCTTCCGTTATAGTAAGCTATAACCAGACAGCCGGGTTGCTCAGAGGCTTGTTTTTTTGCGTGTTCTTACAGCAGAAGAAAGGAATGGTTCAACGAAAATGAGACGAATCTTTTGGAGTGTGCTTGTGGTCTGGATGCTCGTTGCATTAACCGAAATGGAAACAAGGGGGATGGCTGCTAGCGCGGCAGCAGGGCTGAACTACACATGGAAAGACGAGGTGACGAAGTTCAAAGTCGGACCGGTTGATTTTCAAGATCTCAAGGATGCTGATATCGCTGGCCGCTACTTAACCTGGACTATAATTCAAGATCACTATGATTCGATTTACGTTTTAAATTTGGATAACGGAAAGACGGAAAGATTGACTACCGATAAGACCCACAAATATAACCCGGTTATAGCGGATACCATTCAAGGCCCAATGGTTCTTTGGATTCAGAGTAATGAACTCCATGGAAGTGATATATGGGGATACAATTTGAAAAGTAAGGAAAAAAAGAAACTGGTTGACGGCGGGTCATCCTCGCTAACGGGGCCCGTTGGAAATGGCAATTATTTGGCATGGGTTGATCATTACAAAGTCCAAGTTCTTAATTTGACAAGCGGAGAGTCGGAGGAGATCGAGGAAGGGAGTAATCCTCAGCTGGGTAAGGGCCGGCTTATCTATCTGTACCGATCCGATGAAATTAGAGCCTATGATTTGGGATCAAAGAGTGAAGATCATTTTTACGGAGCCAGCTTTCCGCATGATTATTCGTTCAATGGCAAATACATTTTGCTTAAGACCAAGCTCAGGGAAAATCAGGGTTATGTTGAGCTGAACGCAACCACTCCGTCTGAGAAGGGAATCGTCCTGCAAAAAGATTCTCCTTACAAATTGTCAAAAGTATTTACAGGGTTGTCCTATGGCCTTTGGGTTGAAAAAGAAGAGGAAGATAAAGCAAAGGTAACAGGTGTGGACCTCTTGCATAAGGAGTCCTTTTCGATACCGCTGGAAGCGACATACAATCATGTACTCGGACTCTCCGGCGATACGCTGATTTATTTAAATAAAGGCGGTTTTATCGTCAAAAGAACCATCATTCCTCCAAGTACCCGTGCAGACCGGAATTCAGAACCAATTCATGTCGTTATGGATGGGGTGGAGGTTCCCCTGCGTACGGCCCCAATTTCGCTTAATAATAGCACCTATGTCGAGTTTCGTTCCCTGTTCGAGCGGATGGGGTTCGGTATAAAGTGGGATAACAAAACGCGCCAGATCACGGGCACCAAGGGAAACTTGGTAATTAAACTGACTATTGGCAAGAAAGAAATGGTTGTTAATGGAAAAGTTATTAAAACCGATCATGCGCCAGTTACCCGGGGGGGTACAACCTATGTTCCTCTTAGACTTATTGGTGAAGCGGCTGACCGTAATATTAGCTGGAATGGAGCAAAGCAGACGGTGTATATCAGCCTGAAAGATACAAAGGATACCCTTTATAACGAAGACGGGACTATCCGGTATCATGGCGGGCTGGTAGGCGGTATCCGTGAGGGATATGGAACGCAATACAACGAAAACGGACGTGTTTTCTATGAAGGGGAATGGAAGAACGATAAAATGGATGGCGAAGGGAAAATGTACTATCTTTTCGCTGACGAACTGTTTTTCGAAGGAACGATGAGAGATGGAAAGCAGGCCGAGGGTATCGAATATTATCCCGGCGGAGGACTTCGGTACAAGGGTTCTTACAATGGAGCGCTGCACTGGGAGGGGCAAGAGGTTGTTCTGAATCTAAAGACACGCGAATATCTCATCGTAGAAATAAGTCAGGGACGACGAGAAGGAAAGGCAATCTGGTATTACGCCAATGATGAGGTTAAAATTGAGGGGGATTTTGCGGACGACCGGTTTATCAACGGCACACTCTATGATCCCGAGGGGAATATGCTGTATCAAGGCGGATTTGACGAATGGGGCAAACCTTTAAAGAATTAAATCATGAACAGCAGTCAAAATGAAGTTTTTTATCGGGACTGCTGCTCAACTTCATATTATCCCTCTGAGCCAACCCTTCAATCGGGTTGGCTCTTGTGGTATGTGATACATTTTTTTAATTAAAGAAACCGCAGTCCGTTCACCATCGCTTGAAGATGATCTTGATCCGCCCAGAGGATGAAGTACGGATACGTGCTGCCGTTAATGACAACAGGCTGCGGATATACGGCGATGAACGCGGATTGCCTCCGCAATTCAGGCGCTTGGTCCGAGGACGGAAAGATGTAGCAGGCCTCCTGGTTCTGCACTCGCGCAGGGACAATCCGCGGCGAAGAGCCGTACGGCATCAGCGGATGATACGCTTCGGAACGGCACAGCTCGGCGAACGGCAGATCGCTGGCTAGAGCCGAGACTTGGAAAAAACCGTCCGCGCCCTCGTGCCGGGTCTCGCTTACCGCTCGCCACGCGGCAGGGTAGGGGAAGCTGACGCGGTACTCAGCGCTGCGGAACTGTGTGTAGTTATCCGCCGGAACGGCTGCGTAGGACCATTGTACGGAGGTGATGGCTCCTATTCCGGAAACAACACGAATTGGTGCGGGATGGCGGATATCGACGATCCAGATCTCGCTGGAGAGCCCCGTTCCACGGCAGCCGGATAAGTAGGCGATGGCTTCGCTGTCCGGGGACCAGGTGACGGGAGTGGCAAAGCAATCGGAGACGGACAGAATTTGTTGGCCTCCGCCTTGCGGACTTTCGGTCCGGATAGCCGAGAAGTAGCCTCTGCCTTCGGCGAAATCGGTTGCGCTGTATGCGATGGCGGCACTGCCCAGAGCCCAGGCCGGATAATAATTTTTCGCCAGCGGTCCGCCCGTGAGCTCGGAAATGTTCCCTGTATTGACATCCGTCACGTAAATGATGGAAATGCTTGCGCCGGGAGAGGTGAAAAGGGCATACGACCCGTTTGGGGAGAGCTTTACATCGTTCTTAGGGCTGTTCGTATCGTACGTAATTTGGCGCTGGCCGGTTGCGTCGACACGAATCTCATAAAGCTGATCTGTGCCAGTGTTATCCGGAGCCGCATATAACAGCTTATCGCCGGAGGGAAACCACTGCACATGCTTGGCGCCGGCAACGGGCAGTGTTCTGCCGAAGAAGGTAGCCAGCTCATAGAGCACAATCCTGCCCTGCTTCGTATAAGCAATTTGCGCGCTGTCCGGGGACCAGGAGAGGGTGGTATAGGGCTCCAGTTGATCGATCTGCATCAAGATTCCCTGCAACACCTCCAGGACGAATAGAACCCCTTGCTTCCCTATAAAAGCAATCCGGCGATTGTCCGGCGACCAATAGGGCACGGAATGGACATCCGCCTGCTGATGTCCAACCGCTGTCGTTCGGCCGCTTCGCGGATCGTACAGCCAGAGATCGTAGGCGCCGCCAGCGTTCGCAACAAAGGCCAGCCGTCCGGCTCCGCCCGGAGGAGCGTAAGGAATGATTAGTCGCATTCCCACGCGGATCAAGTCGGAAGGCAACCCGTTCGCTTGGCGGATCAGATCCGGTCTCCGGACGCCGCCAGTTGTCACGTTGTATCTGCCGGCCAGCTCATATAAAGTATCTCCGGGCTGTACCACATAGTAAGGGACACCCGGCGGGATAATCAGCATTTGATCGATATAGATCGTGTATGGCGGACTCAGCCGATTGGCTTCGATAATAGCGGCCATAGGCACTCCGTACGCTTGCGCAAGGGAGTAGACGGAGTCACCGGGTTTCACCTGAACGGTTGTCACGCCGGACGGAACCGAAAGCTGCTGGCCGGGGTAGATAAAATAGGGAGACGGGAGGTTGTTCGCTGCGATGAGCACAGCGACAGGGATTTCCCACCTCTTGGCGATTGCCGACACGGATTCGCCGGGTCTTACGGTATAGAACGTCTGCACTGGGACGACCTCCTCCTTGAACCTCTTGATACCCAGTGTATTCAGCAGAGGAATGATGCAGAAGAAATTTGCTCCTGCTTTGCTCTTAACATACTGCTCCTTTTCCCGCATCCCTACATCGAGTTATTCAAAAGCATCTAAAAGGAGAATGCCGCAAAAAGGCGCCTTTGATAAAATGGAGGCAGCCGGCCTGCCGAAACGGTAGGTCGTAAATTTGCGGAAGCCGAGGTGAGGAACGGATGGCGACAGGAGCTTCTTTCAAGCCTGTTCAAACGGCCCATCTGGAAGGCATCTCCCAAATCAGGCCCAGGGAGCGATTCGTTTATTTGGATTTGATCAAGACGATGGCCATCTATCTGGTATGTTTTTACCACTTTAATGCTCTTCCTATCGATATTCTCTACCATCCTTCATTTTTTACCTATTTAAATTATGGAATCTTAGGCATGGCCAGTGCCGGAGTACCGCTGTTCTTCATGGTCAACGGGGCGCTGATGCTGAACCGGAGCTATAGTCTCCGAAAGCATGTATACAGAATCATCATGATCTGCATCCTGACGGTTGTTTGGGGCATTCTTACCCTGGCTGTGCTGATGCCGATTAAAGGCGACAGCTACACGGCGGTTCAGTTCGTCAAAGCTTTGATCGAATGGAAGCAGTACAGAATAAACCATCTGTGGTTTCTTCAGACGCTGGTCTGTCTATATATCCTGTTCCCCTTGATTAAAGAAATTTACGATAAAAAAGATAAAGGGCCGCTGTACTTTTTCTTCGGCGCGGCTTTTCTGCTCACTTTTGGGAACGTCTTCCTCAGCAATCTCGCCAATACGGCGGAATGGGTAATGAAGGTCAATTATTTAGAGAAGAATTATAACTTTTTCAATAATTTCAATGTGTTCAACGGCTTTTATGCCTTTTCAATCGTGTACTTACTCTTAGGCGGATGGCTGCAGGCCAAGCTGCAAAAGAACCGTTTCCGCAGGCCGGGCAACCCGGTGTTGATCGGGATCATACTGATCGCGCTGATCGCGCTGTTTGGATACGGGCTGATCATGAGTCAGTCGAATGGGGAAGTGTTCGATACGGTTTTTGACGGATACGATACCACGATGACCCTTATCTTTACCGCAGGTCTTTTTATCCTGTCCTCCCGCTACAAACAGAGCAAATCTCGGCTGTCGCAGGGAATTAAGATCATCGGCTCGAATACGCTGGGGATTTATTTCATTCATGTCATAGTCGGCTGGTTTACGCTGCCTTACTATAAGCTGCTGCCCTTTAGTACGAATTTGCTTGCCAACCTGATCTATGGAGCTGCTGTCCTGATCCTTTCCCTTGGGATCGTGCTGCTGCTGAAAAAGATTCCTGTCGTGAAGCTGTTATTCCGGCTATAATGAGAATGGGAGGCAAATCCAATGCAAAGCGAGAGTGCCCGGCGGAAAGAGGGTTTTGGACTTACGATTCAAGTTCGTTTAGTTTCGGATCTTGCAAAGTCACAGGCATATTACCGTGATGTTCTCGGATGTAAGGTTGATGGCTGGGGTCACGCCGAACGAGGCGGAATGATCGTTATCTTGCAGCAGGCAGCTTCTTCTGATGATGTCCGGCCAAATGCCGCTTCCAAGAAGCGTCCGGATTATCCCACCGAATGGGAAGGCCCCGATTACGGATGGGACACATTTATCCATGTGAATTGGAATGAACTAGAGCCTTTGGTCGAAGAGGTGCGCCTAAATGGCGGCAATATTGCTGTCGAGCCTTTTTTGGGCACACATGGCAATTTGGAATTCAAGAATGCATATATTAAAGACCCTGACGGATACACCCTGGTGCTGGGTGCGATGCGTGAAAGTTTACGGTAAAAATGTAACCGCTATATTTACTCTGTAATGGACGGTTTGGCAAGCTGCCAAAGACCAGAAATTACAAACAGCAAGCTTCCGGTGATTCGGAGGCTTGCTGTTTTGTTCGGGGCTTAAGCCCGTTGAGTACGCGGAGACCTCCCGTTAGACGGCAGCGCTGATGGTATTCAACTCGGACTTCTGCTAGAGGCCCAACTTCTGTCCCTTCTCCAAACGCTGGATCTGCTGTTCTCCGGTATCCGCCAGCTCTCTGAACTGATTAATGGTGTCACGCATTTTGGGGAGGGCCTCCTGCTTGTAAGTGCTGATGGAATCCAGAGCGGACAGCACGTCCGTGAAAGCCTGTTTTAAAGTGTCTACCGAAATACTCGTTTCCAGAGACTGCTTATGGATTGCCGCGCCTTGATCTTTCAACATTTTTGAGGTGCCGCTTATGAGATTGTTGGTGGTTTGGTTTAAAAGTTCAATCTTTTTCAAGACAATCTTTTGATTGTAGAGCGCGCTCGCCACGGTAACCGAGATTTTTAGGGCGGAGATGGTCACATTTCGGGCTCTGTCCACCCCGCGGATCAGCTCTTTGTTATTTCGGATGACCACTTCAATGGCCATGATGCCCTGTTGATTAACGACCTGCATCTGCTGCAGGTCCATCACGCGCTGGCGCAGCGGAAACAGCACCTCTTCTGTAATGAACCGGATTTTATCCTCCAACTCATTACGTGATTTTGCCGCTTCAATCTGAGACTCGATCTCTTCATCCATCAGCATGCCAAGCTGGATTTCCTTTTGCAGCTTTTTAGTAAGCTCCCGCAGCGCCTGCTGTTCAAACTCCAAAGTCGTATTATCATTTTTCAACACAGACTTGCCCTTATCCAAAGAGGTTATAATGTCCGAAATGACCGCATCCGCCTTCTGATACTTGGCAAAGTAGCTGCGCAGCGGGTTAAAGAACTTGCCCAGTAATCCGCTTTTGGCAAAATCCACTACACTCGGGTCTAAATCCTTCAACTGAAGCTGCAGCTCGGTTAACCCCTTGGCGACTTGGCCGCCTTCATCGCCCGTTCTGGACAGGTTCCCCACAGACACCTGCAAAAGAGCATTTTTCTCCGACGAGGACCGCATCGTATTCATACCGAATTGATCGATCGATTGCAAGATCTCTTTCCGCTTCTCCAGTGAATCGACATCCAGCTCCAGGATCGTGGAGACATTGTTTACCGCCAGCTCCTTTAGCTGGGCTACTTCCTCGGGCACAGGCTTAACCTGCTCTTCAATAGCCGACTTGATCTTCTCCGGATTGACGACTTCCATTGTAAATGACATGGCAATCCCTCCCTAAAAAAATAATCACATTTGCACGTTGAGCAAATTACCGATCTTATACACCACATCGTCCGTATCCGCGTTGATGCTTGCCGCCTCATTAATGCTTGAAATGCTTTGCAGCGCCTGGATGTTCGCATTATAGCCAATTGTGTATACCGGAATCTTGAAGGTTTCAATTAACCCCCTGATCTCATCGAGCGAATGCCCTTCATTCGTTTCTCCGTCGCTCAAGACAAAGATTACAGGTTTCACATCAGGGTTAACCTTCAGCTCATCCTGAAGCATTTTCATGGCCACCACAATACCGTCAAAAGTAGCTGTGCCGCCGCCGGCCTGAAGGCTGTTAACAGCTCCGACAAACTTCGATTGCTGATTCGCATCGTATTTCCCAATCGGAAGTTGGATTGAAACCTCACTGGAGTACGAAACTAAACCAATGCTGTTGTCTCTGCCGAGGTATTTTTGACCTTTTAACAACGACTCTTTTAACCGGTTGATAGGCTCGCCGTCCATACTTCCTGACACATCGGCCACAAATACCGCCGCGATCGGTTTATTTCCGTTCTTCTTTTCCTTCCACAGCTTCTGGGCGGAGGAGAGGAGGGTTCCGTCGACCGCTTTAAGCTCGGAATGGTAGTCCGGAAGACCCTTGAATCCTTTTTCCGCAGCTAATTTCTGATACTTTTCCTGTAAGGCGAACTCCGCAAACTTCTTAATAATATCCAGCTTATCTTGCGGCAGATTGCCCAAAGCGTACAGCGGACTGTCATGCCTTACGCCAAAAGGAGTAAACACATAGCCGCTCTTCAAATCCGGCGCATTGACATAGGTTTGGTACTCCAGGACAAAAGCGTCAAGCATTCCCGACTTGGCCGCATCACGCATTTGTAAAGTTGTGGACGCGGTAAAAGGGACATTGGCCTGGAATCGCTCGAACCCTTGAACTGCTTTTTCCCCAAGCAAATCCGTGCTGTCAAACGTCTGAAGGGCGGTCACCAGAAAGTTGAGGCCGGTGGAACTGGCGAACGGATCAGTGTACCCCATGGCCAGCTCGTTATTCGCAATAGCGTCTGTAACCGTCTTGATGTTTAAGGAGCCGTACTTGCCTACCAGCTCATCATATTTTTTCTTGGATGAGACAATACCGGCTACATTACCGGCAAGGCGCTTCGATACAAGCTGGGTTGGGACGCCTTGCGCTTTGACCATTTCGCCCCACAGCTCATTGGAAGGAGTGAAGGCATCCGGCACATACTTGCCCGACTTGATGTAATCCGCGGCAGTTCCCGAAGCAATATTTCGGATCTTGACCGAGACCGGCTTCCCATTCACCGTAATATTGGAATTGTTGAAATCTGCTGCTACTTCGTTCAACCACCCGTCTACGCCGGTTCCCGACTTCTCTGTGGAAGAGAAAATCTCTGCGAAGCTGTCCGTTGTGTTGTCCACCGAAACAGGGAACTTGGAGATATCGGGCAAGGAGTCGCCGACAGACGCGGGATCAAGGTCGATTTGACCTTTTGTTGGTTCCGCTGAAGTTACTGTAATGCTTTTGTACAGTTTATCCAGCTGCTTGGCGGAGCCTTCCGAGGTTACCTGTGTCTGGCTTTTGCCTAAATTGGAGGTTAAACTGATCCCGAAATACACAAGAGCAAAAACGGCCACTGCGATAACTCCCAACACCACAAACGCTTTACCCTTTCCAGACATGCTCATCTCCCTTTCATTGCTTATAGAACTTGGTCTGCTTGATCAATGCATCCATTTCCTGCATGCACGGCATATCCTCAATGTTTTGATAATCAGTGCTGTCCAATTGAGAGATTTCCAGCAGCAATTTGTCCAGCTTCAGCAGAATTTCTTCATTTGCGCCAAGGTATCCTGTTATCGAGGCTAAGTACTCATTGTGCAGAGCTGTTTTTTCTTGAACCAGTTTATTGGAAAACTGCCGGGGATTCTGCTCGCTGGTGAAAGCGGAGAGACCGGAAGCATCGAATACACTAAGCTTGTTCAGGATTCCTTTGATATTAAGGTGAAAAAGCTGTTCAACCGCATCAATGACGGAATGGAACTTCTTGTAGCTTAGCTCCGCTTGATCAAATTTTTGGCCAAGGACATCTGATAAGGTGGTTTTCTTCTTCTCCAGCCGGTCCAGCTGATCCAGGGCGTGAGCAATATCCTTCTTGAGCCCTTTTGCATTTCTGTAATGGCTAAGCGCGGCGATATAATCCTCATGCGTTTTCATGTTTTTTACAGGAGCCAGTACAGGAGGTTTAAACAGCAAAGCATAACTCCCGTACAGCAGCACAAGAAGACTAATAACCAGTAAGGTTACGCCTGATGCTGTCTCAAGAGCACTTTCACCTCCGATTTCAACCCCCAATAAACCCGGCGACAGAATTACAATATCCAGGATTCCAACTCCGGCAATAAGCCCCAGCAGCTTCATAAGTCTTGAGCCGTTCAAAAGACGCACCTCCTTTATCTAGGATAACTCACTTCCAATATTTAGGGCTATGATTTCAATTAAAGATATACCTTTGAATACGCCCGTTACTTTAAGTAGATGCATAATTTTCCTGTTGCCTAGAGCGTGTGATAAAGGAAGTTGGATTTTTTCGGCGGGAATGGTGGTTATGTTATTCTAAGATTAGGGGGGATGTGCCGTGTCAATGGAAGTACGGAAGCTTAAAGCGCTAGGCCAGTTTCTGAGATCGCGCCGGGAGCGGATACAGCCTGCCATGGTTGGTATCAGCGGGAAGTATGGCCGCAGAAGAACTCCGGGTCTTCGCCGGGAAGAAGTTGCCGAGTTAGCTGAAGTGAGCACGACCTGGTATACGTGGTTGGAGCAGGGCCGGGAAGTTCGTGTATCTAAAGATGTTATCGAAAGAATAGGAAGAGCGCTGCTGCTATCACCGGAAGAGCACCTGCACCTCCAACGACTGGCGAATTATGATCGGATGGCTGACCCCAGCGCGTCACCAATTAATGGAATAGACACGGGGCTGAGGCAAATTGTCGAACAGATTCGTTATCCTGCCATTATCGCCACCTTCCGGACGGATGTACTGGTTTGGAACCGGATGGCATCCATATTTTTGACGGATTTCGATTCGCTTCCCAAGGAAGAATGCAATATGACGCGTCTTGTATTCGCCGATTCTTCTTTACGCCAGAACATAGCCAACTGGGACGAGTTTGCCAGATACGGCTTGGCGATCTTCCGCTCTTATTACGATCAGCATCCGGACGATCCTTTGCTCGAGGAATACGTGAAAGGACTATGTAACGACAGCGAATCTTTCGCCAAGTTATGGCAGCTGCACGATGTGCAGGATAAAAAGGCCGTCCGATTTGAATTAAACCATCCCGAGGCCGGACCGTTAATCTTTACACTGAATTCATTCAGTCACATCAACGGCAATCCCGATTTGCACCTCTGTGTCTACACCCCCGAAGAGGGTACGTTCACCGAACAGCGTATGTTGGAATTTGCAGGACAATCAATCATTTAACTACCCGTCGAACCGTTATTGCCGCAGCGTCTTTTTTCGTTAACCTATCAAATGTTATACCCGTTTAAATAAACACTGTCTGCCTCCCTGCACGCGAATTATGATAGATTCAACCGTAGAATTGAGGGAGGTAATAGGAAATGAAAGCGATGGTGATTGACGGATTTGGCGGAGTAGAACACTTACGGCTCATGGAATTGCCCGATCTCAGGCCGGCTCCCGGGAATCTCACGATTGATGTGGCTTACGCCGGCGTCGGATTCGCGGACGTAATGTTGCGCCGCGGAGAATTTGGTTCTTCATTCTCAATGCCGCTTGTCCCCGGCTTGGAAGTGTCCGGATATGTTCGAGCGATTGGGAAAGGAGTAGAAGGCTTTTATATCGGTCAGCCTGTTGCATCCATGACGCTGCTGAATCTTGGGGGCTACGCGACAATGGCGAATGTAAGAGCTTCGCTGACCGTACCGCTTGATACACTCGGTTCGGACCTTGATCTAGCTGCAGCAGCAGCATCCATCGTTAATTTGACGACTGCCTACATGGCCATAAAAGACGTGAACCGGATGCAGGCGGGGAGTAATGTGTTGGTTCACGCCGCTGCCGGAGGGCTCGGAAGCTTTCTTGGTCAAGTAGCGAAACGGATGGGAGCAAAGCATGTGATGGGTACGGTCGGCAGTACCGAGAAATTGAAACTCGCCGAATCTCTTGGTTATGACGAACTCTTTATCCGGGATGAGTTTGTTGAACGTGTCCTTCACGCGACAGGGGGAGCGGGTGTTCATGCCGTCTTCGATCCTGTGGGAGGAGAAACGCGCTCCCGCAGTCTCCATGTACTCAGCCAACTCGGACAATTGGTCGTTGTGGGAAATGCGGGCGGTGAACCGGACGTGCTTCAATCAACCAACAGTTTATGGCTCAACAATCAAGCGATCGCCGGTTTTTCGCTCGGCGGGTACAGCGAGATCGCCCCGGATAGGGTAGGAGCGGCCGCGAAGGAAGCGCTCGGTATACTGGCGCGCGGAGAAATTCACTCTGAGGTGTCAGGTGTCTATCCATTGAAAAAGGCCGCAGAGACGCATCTCCTTTTAGAGAAGAAGAACACTATAGGAAAGATCGTTTTGAAGATTCAATAATAAAATAAAAGCTGCAAGGGAACGAAAAATACAAACAGCAAGCTTCCGGTCATTCGGAGGCTTGCTGTTTTTTTAGTACGCCCAGCATGGGCGTCATCTCTAGGGTGAAAGTCCCGAACGGGGGCTGGCGAGCGCCTACCGTTAGCCAAGGGCAAGGGTGTCCACCGTGAGGTGGAATCTGAAGGAAGCCGGAGGCA
>NZ_RQPI01000025.1 GCF_003854965.1 Paenibacillus rhizophilus | reverse complement strand
GATTTGCCGCCGACTTCCTTCAGATTCCACCTCGCGGTAGACACCCTTGTCTTAAGCTAATGGCTACTACTGCCTTCGCCATTCGGGACTTCAACCCTAAAGATAGCGCCCATGCTGGGCGCACAAATAAAAACAAGGACCCTTCAATTGAAGGATCCTTGTTTTGTTAGTTCTTATCTTTCTCTTATTAGAGTAAGAGTTCGAACTTATTTTTGGATAGAAGCTACAGTACCGGCTCCAACTGTACGTCC
The DNA here is from genome assembly GCF_003854965.1 of Paenibacillus rhizophilus. Lineage (GTDB taxonomy): Bacteria > Bacillota > Bacilli > Paenibacillales > Paenibacillaceae > Paenibacillus_AQ > Paenibacillus_AQ rhizophilus. Next base: position 37,422 of record NZ_RQPI01000025.1, on the reverse strand, counting down.
GCCTTCACGAATGGAGAACTTCGTTCCTTCTTCGATAGCGATCGGAGCGATCAGTTGAACGGTTACTGTGATGTTGTCGCCAGGCATTACCATTTCAGTACCTTCTGGCAGGTTGATGATACCCGTTACGTCAGTTGTACGGAAGTAGAACTGAGGACGGTATCCTGTGAAAAAGGGCTTATGACGGCCACCCTCTTCTTTAGTCAGGACGTAGATTTGAGCAGTGAACTCAGTGTGCGGCTTAACGGAAGCCGGTTTAGCCAACACTTGTCCGCGCTCGATTTGGTTACGGTCAACACCACGAAGCAGAGCGCCGATGTTGTCGCCAGCTTGAGCGGAGTCAAGCAATTTACGGAACATTTCAACGCCGGTAACGACGGATTTCTTCGTCTCTTCTTGGATACCAACGATTTCAACTTCGTCGCCCACTTTAACTGTTCCGCGGTCTATACGGCCAGTTGCCACGGTACCGCGGCCAGTGATGGAGAATACGTCCTCGACAGGCATAAGGAAAGGCTTATCAGTGTCGCGCTCTGGCAGCGGAATGTAAGTGTCGATCGTTTCGAACATTTCAACGATCTTTTGCGCCCATTCGCCATCAGGATTTTGCAGGGCTTCACGAGCGGAACCGCGGGTGATTGGAGTGTCGTCGCCCGGGAATTCGTATTCGTTCAGCAGGTCGCGAACTTCCATTTCAACCAGTTCCAGAAGCTCTTCGTCTTCAACCATGTCGCATTTGTTCAGGAAAACGACGATGTAAGGAACGCCTACTTGGCGGGACAGCAGGATGTGCTCGCGAGTTTGCGGCATTGGGCCGTCAGCTGCGGATACAACCAGGATAGCGCCGTCCATTTGCGCTGCGCCAGTGATCATGTTTTTAACATAGTCGGCGTGTCCAGGGCAGTCTACGTGTGCGTAGTGACGGTTAGGAGTTTCATATTCAACGTGAGCTGTGGAGATCGTGATACCACGTTCGCGCTCTTCCGGAGCTTTGTCGATTTGGTCGAATGCTACAGCGGCACCGCCGTATTTTTTAGACAATACAGTTGTGATTGCAGCAGTCAGTGTCGTTTTACCATGGTCGACGTGACCGATAGTTCCGATGTTAACGTGCGGTTTGTTACGTTCAAACTTAGCTTTTGCCATTTGAACAAATCCTCCTTAATATGGGTTCTTATTATTGGAGCCGCCCGATCTTAAGCTTCTTCTAGGATGTCTGACGGGATACAACCGGACGGCAAGTTAAACTAAGATTAATCTGTGCCCTTGTTCTTGGACACGATCTCGTCCGCAATGGATTTAGGAACTTCTTCGTAGTGGGAGAGTTCCATCGAGAATACGCCGCGGCCTTGTGTACCGGAACGCAGTGTAGTGGAATAACCGAACATTTCGGAAAGAGGCACTTTCGCACGGATAATTTGTGCTCCGGCGCGGGAATCCATACCTTCAATCCGTCCGCGGCGGGAGTTCAACATACCCATAACGTCGCCCATATATTCCTCAGGCACTGTTACTTCCACTTTCATGATTGGCTCAAGCAGGACAGGCTTACACTTGTCTTTAGCTGCTTTAAGCGCCATCGAGCCGGCAATTTTGAACGCCATTTCGTTGGAGTCGACATCATGGTAAGAACCGTCAACGATGGTTGCTTTGACATCAACGAGCGGGAAGCCAGCGATAACGCCGTTCTTCATTTGCTCTTCAATACCTGCAAGCGCAGGAGCGATGTATTCTCTCGGTACGGAACCGCCGACAACCTTACTTTCGAACTGGCTGCCAGTACCTGCCTCGAGAGGCTCAAATTCAACCCATACGTGACCGTATTGACCACGACCGCCGGACTGACGAACGAACTTGCCTTCGACGCGAGCAGGAGCTCTGAACGTTTCGCGGTAAGCAACCTGCGGTTTACCAACATTGGTCTCCACTTTGAATTCACGACGCATACGGTCGATGATGATATCCAAGTGAAGCTCGCCCATACCAGCCAGAATCGTTTGTCCCGTTTCTTCGTCGGTGTGTGCGCGCAGCGTTGGGTCTTCTTCGGTCAGCTTGCCGAGGGCAACGCCCATTTTGTCTTGGTCGGCCTTCGTTTTAGGTTCAACTGCGATTTCGATAACCGGATCAGGGAAGTTCATCGATTCGAGAATAACCGGATTCTTCTCATCACACAGTGTATCACCTGTGCCTGTGTCTTTCAAACCTACAGCAGCTGCGATGTCGCCGGAATACACGATGGAAATTTCCTGACGGCTGTTCGCGTGCATTTGCAGGATACGGCCGATACGCTCACGTTTGCCTTTAGTGGCATTCAGGACGTAAGAACCGGACTCAAGAACACCGGAATATACGCGGAAGAACGTCAGCTTACCAACATAAGGGTCGGTCATGATTTTAAATGCCAGCGCGGAGAACGGTTCTTCATCGGAAGAATGACGCTCAGCTTCCGTGCCATCTTCAAGATGACCTTTGATCGACGGAACATCGATCGGAGCCGGCAGGTAATCGATGACGGCGTCCAGCATCAGCTGAACCCCTTTGTTACGGTAAGAAGAACCACAGATAACCGGGAAAATCTTAACGTCTACTACGCCTTTGCGCAGTGCAGCCTTGATTTCATCAACGGTAATCTCTTCGCCTTCCAGGTACTTCATGGTTAAATCTTCGTCGAGTTCCGCAACTTTCTCAATCAGTTCGTTGCGCAGCTCTTCGACTTGATCCAGGAATTCGGACGGGATATCCGTCACTTCAATATCACGGCCAAGATCGTCTTTGTACATATGGGCATTTTGCTCCACCAGGTCGATAATGCCGATAAAGTCGTTCTCGGCACCGATCGGCAGCTGAATGGCAACCGCATTTGCTTGCAGACGCTCACGCATATCCTTAACAACGTTAAGGTAATCCGCTCCGATGATATCCATCTTGTTTACATAGGCGATCCGGGGAACGCCATAACGGTCAGCCTGTCTCCAAACGGTTTCAGACTGAGGCTCAACGCCCTCTTTTGCACTGAAAACGCCTACTGCCCCGTCCAATACACGAAGGGAACGTTCAACTTCAACGGTGAAGTCAACGTGTCCCGGGGTATCAATAATATTGACGCGGTGACCTTTCCACGCAGCAGTGGTAGCAGCGGAAGTAATCGTAATTCCGCGCTCCTGCTCTTGCTCCATCCAGTCCATTGTTGCTGCACCTTCGTGAACTTCACCGATTTTGTGCGTACGGCCTGTATAGAAAAGAATCCGTTCCGTGGTAGTCGTCTTACCAGCGTCAATATGTGCCATGATCCCGATATTACGTGTATTTTTCAAGGAGAACTCTCTTGCCATGAAATGGATCTCCCTTCAAAATTGAAGTTATTTGGATGACTATAATCCTACCAGCGGTAGTGAGCAAACGCTTTGTTCGCTTCAGCCATTTTGTGCGTGTCTTCACGTTTCTTAACGGAAGCGCCTGTGTTGTTGGAAGCGTCGATAATCTCGGCCGCCAAACGCTCTTCCATCGTCTTCTCGCCGCGGTTGCGGGAGTAGTTAACGAGCCAACGTAATCCCAGGGAAGTACGTCTCTCCGGTTTTACTTCGATCGGCACTTGGTAGTTGGCACCGCCGACACGGCGGGCTTTAACTTCCAGAACCGGCATGATGTTCTTAATGGCCGCTTCAAAAACTTCCATCGGGTCTTTACCCGTACGTTCTTCAATCAACTTGAACGCATTGTACAGAATGCTTTGAGCGACACCTCTTTTACCATCCAGCATTACACGGTTAATCAGACGAGTAACCAGTTTGCTGTTATACAACGGATCCGGCAGTACGTCTCTTTTGGAAACTGGACCTTTGCGTGGCATGGATATCCCCCTTTCATTAGATTGTTCTTATTCATTCATTTAATTATTTCTTAGCTTTCGGACGTTTCGCGCCGTATTTGGAGCGGGATTGCATCCGGTTGTTCACGCCTGCTGTATCCAGCGCGCCGCGAACGATGTGGTAACGAACACCCGGAAGGTCTTTAACCCGGCCTCCGCGAATCAGCACCACGCTATGCTCTTGCAGGTTATGTCCGATACCCGGAATGTAAGCCGTCACCTCTACGCGGTTCGTCAAGCGAACACGGGCATACTTACGAAGTGCGGAGTTCGGTTTTTTCGGAGTCATTGTACCTACACGAGTACAAACGCCGCGTTTTTGCGGAGCGCTCAAATCCGTAGCCTCACGCTTCAGGGCATTAAATCCTTTTTGCAGTGCAGGCGATTTCGATTTTTCGATCTTGGCTTGACGACCTTTACGAACCAATTGATTGATAGTTGGCATTTTTGTGCCACCCCCTTCCTCTAATAATGATCTCTTAGAAACCACTTTGTTAAGCCCACAGACCCAGGCGGTTCATAAAAGAACAAATGAAAAGTTTTTGCCGTCGAAGCTCACCCCGACACAAAAACAGTTCTTTACGCTATTATTTTAAGACGGCTGCCATTGCAGCGCCCACTTCAATCCCGCACGCCTTGCCTAACTGCTGCATCGTGTCGACATAAGTCAACTTGACACCGTGCTTATTGCAAAGACTAACGATTCTAGAAGTAAGCTTGGGATCTCCGTCTTCCGCCACATAGACTTCTGCGGCTTGGCCCATCTCCACCGCTTTGACGGTTTGCTTGGTGCCGATCTTGATCTGAGCGTCCCGTAGTCCTCTATCATCAGTCATTATAAAACCCTCCAATGAACAAAGATAACAAGGATACTCACGCACCTATAACATGTTATCATCAACATGATATGTTGTCAAGAAACAATCAAAAAATCTTACTGCAGACAGCCGCGCCGGGCTTTAAAAGACAGCGGCGGCGCGATTGACCTGACAGTATGAATGAAGTTTATTCGGCAGGAACAGTTTCCAAAGCTTCCACTTCGTCCTGTTCTTCTTCCGGGTTAATCAGTTTGACATTGCGGTAGCGGTTCATGCCCGTTCCGGCAGGAATCAGCTTTCCGATAATAACATTCTCTTTGAGACCCAGCAGTTGGTCGACCTTGCCCTTGATGGCAGCGTCGGTCAGCACGCGCGTCGTCTCCTGGAACGATGCCGCGGAGAGGAACGAGTCGGTTTCGAGCGATGCTTTTGTAATACCAAGCAGCACAGGCTTCGCCACGGCCGGCTCTTTGCCGGACAGAATCGCTTCCTTGTTCGCCGCTTCGTATTCATGGATATCCGCGAACGATCCAGGCAGCAGGTTCGTGTCCCCTGCGTCGATGATGCGGATTTTGCGAAGCATCTGCTTGATCATAACTTCAACGTGCTTGTCGTTGATTTCTACGCCCTGGTTCCGGTATACGCGCTGTACTTCCTGCAGAATGTAGTTCTGCACCCCGCGAATACCCTTGATGCGCAGCATCTCTTTCGGATCGATGGAACCATCGGTCAATTCGTCTCCAGCTTCGATCTCCTGGCCTTCGCTTACGCGCAGGCGGGAGCCGTAAGTGATGGAATAAACCTTGGATTCCGCTTCGCCCTGAACCTCAATTTCGCGGCGGTCCTTCGCTTCGCGGATTTCCTTGATAACGCCGTCGATCTCACTGATTGTCGCCTGGCCTTTAGGGTTACGGGCTTCAAACAGCTCCTGGATACGCGGCAGACCTTGTGTAATATCGTCGCCCGCAACGCCCCCGGTATGGAACGTACGCATGGTAAGCTGTGTTCCTGGTTCACCGATGGATTGCGCAGCGATAATGCCGACGGCTTCACCGATCTCGACATGCTTGCCTGTGGCCAGGTTGCGTCCGTAGCACTTCTTGCAGACGCCGTGACGGGCCCGGCAGCTCAGTACGGAGCGGATTTGCAGCTTGCCTACGCCGGCATTGACAATCTCTTCCGCTTTGTCGGAATCAATCAGATCGTTGCGGTGTACAATGATCGCGCCCGTTTCCGGATGGCGGACCGTCTCAAAGCAGTACCGGCCTTCAATACGGTCGTACAGATCCTCGATAACCTCTTTGCCGTCCTGGATACGGCTGACAGTAAAGCCTTTGTCAGTGCCGCAATCCTCTTCGCGGACGATTACGTCCTGGGCCACGTCAACGAGACGGCGTGTCAGGTAACCGGAGTCGGCGGTACGAAGCGCCGTATCGGCCAAACCTTTCCGCGCGCCGTGAGTGGAGATAAAGTATTCCAAGACGGTCAGACCTTCGCGGAAGTTTGCCTTGATCGGCAGTTCGAAGATTCGGCCCGACGGCGTCGCCATCAGTCCCCGCATGCCGCCCAGCTGGGTGATCTGCGACTTGTTGCCCCGCGCCTTAGAGTCGACCATGAGCATGATGGAGTTGAAACGGTCCATCGATTTCATGAGCACGTTCGTCAGATCGTCTTTCGTCTTGGACCAGATTTCAATAACACGGTCATACCGTTCTTCATTGGTGATCAGACCGCGGCGGTACTGCTTGGCAACGACGTCGACTTTCTCTTCGGACTCTTTCAGGATTTCTTTCTTCTCTTCCGGCACGATAACGTCCGATACGGCGATCGTTACGCCGGCACGGGTAGAGTAGGTAAAGCCGAGCTGCTTGATTTTGTCCAGAATGACCGATGTCTTGGTCGTATGGTAAATCTCGAAGCAGCGGGCGATGATGGAGCCCAGATATTCTTTACCGACAGCGCCCGCGATCGGAACGGAATCGATCAGTTCGCGGATGTTGGCGCCTTTTTCGTAGATGAAGTATTTCTCCGGCGTACCCTGCAGAAGATTTTCGCGAGTCGCTTCATTGATGTACGGGAAGCTTGCCGGGTAAATTTCGTTGAAAATAATTTTACCGACCGTCGTGATCAGCATGCCGCTCTGCTGCTTCTCGGTGAAGCTGGTCTTATTAAGCGCCTTGACCGGAATGGCCACGCGCGCATGAAGACCGGCAGTGCCCCGCTGATAAGCGGAAACCGCTTCGTTCACTGTACGGAGAATCATGCCGCTTCCCTTTTCTTCCTTGTTGTCCATGGTCAGATAGAAGGAACCTAGGACCATATCCTGGGAAGGGGTAACAACTGGCTTGCCGTCTTTCGGGTTCAAAATGTTGCCGGACGCCAGCATCAGGATGCGGGCTTCCGCCTGCGCTTCAGCGGAAAGCGGAACGTGCACGGCCATTTGGTCACCGTCAAAGTCAGCATTGTACGCCGTACATACGAGCGGGTGAAGACGAATCGCATGGCCTTCTACCAGAATCGGCTCAAACGCTTGGATACCGAGACGGTGAAGCGTGGGGGCACGGTTCAGCAGAACCGGATGCTCTTTGATGACTTCTTCAAGCACGTCCCAAACTTCCGGGCTTACGCGCTCGACTTTGCGTTTTGCGCTCTTAATGTTATGGGCAAGTCCTTTGTTGACCAGCTCTTTCATCACGAACGGCTTGAACAGTTCCAGCGCCATTTTCTTAGGCAGGCCGCATTGGTACATTTTCAGGTAAGGACCTACGACGATAACGGAACGGCCGGAATAGTCAACCCGTTTCCCGAGCAGGTTCTGACGGAAACGTCCCTGTTTACCTTTCAGCATATGGCTGAGCGATTTCAGCGGACGGTTGCCAGGACCCGTTACCGGACGGCCGCGGCGGCCGTTGTCGATCAGAGCGTCGACGGCTTCCTGAAGCATCCGCTTTTCGTTCTGAACGATAATGTCCGGAGCGCCAAGATCAAGCAGTCTCTTCAGACGGTTGTTGCGGTTGATTACGCGGCGGTACAGGTCGTTCAGGTCAGACGTTGCAAAACGTCCGCCGTCCAGTTGCACCATCGGACGCAGTTCCGGCGGAATGACCGGGAGAACGTCCATAATCATCCAATCGGGCTTATTGCCGGAGTTACGGAATGCTTCAATAACTTCAAGGCGCTTGATCGCACGGTTGCGGCGTTGGCCTTGAGCGGTGCGCAGCTCTTCTTTAAGAAACTCCAGCTCTTTTTCGATATCAAGATCCTGAAGCAGTTTCTTGACCGCTTCCGCGCCCATGCTCGCCTGGAAGCCGTAACCGTACTTCTCGCGGTAGCTGCGGTATTCCTTCTCGGACAGCAGCTGTTTCTTCTCAAGAGGCGTATCGCCGGGATCGGTTACGACATAAGATGCGAAATAAATAATCTCTTCCAGCGATCTAGGAGACATGTCGAGCGCCAGACCCATGCGGCTCGGAATGCCTTTAAAGTACCAGATATGGGAAACCGGAGCGGCGAGCTCAATGTGGCCCATACGCTCGCGGCGCACTTTAGCGCGTGTAACTTCAACGCCGCAGCGGTCGCAGACTACGCCTTTATAACGGACGCGTTTGTATTTGCCGCAATGGCACTCCCAGTCTTTTTGCGGTCCGAAGATCCGTTCGCAGAAAAGACCCTCTTTCTCCGGCTTGAGTGTACGATAGTTGATAGTTTCCGGTTTCTTTACCTCTCCGCGGGACCAAGAACGAATCTTCTCCGGGGAAGCCAGCCCGATTTTCATAAATTCAAAATTGTTAACGTCCAACAAGGAGCAACCCTCCTTAACCTGATCCTGATTTGGTGTCGCCGTTCCTCTCCCGACTCCTTGCAGCGGGAGAAGCTGCGGTCATACAGCGGAAGGCCATCCTATGAGAAGGATGGCGCCGCCGCTTATTGTCATCCTCAACAGTTCGCGGGCTCCGCAAAGAAATTGACGCTACCTTTGAAGAGCCGCTTCACTATAAGGGATTATTTATTCCACTCCGACTTCCGCACCTTCCAGATTGAGGCTCAGCTTGTCGCTTGAAGTCTCATCCTCGTCGTCCAGTTCCTTCATTTCGATCTCCTGCTCGTCTCCGCTCAAGATTTTAACGTCCATACCGAGAGACTGAAGCTCTTTGATCAATACTTTGAAGGACTCAGGAACGCCCGGTTCCGGCACATTCTCGCCTTTGACAATGGATTCGTAAGTCTTCACCCGTCCTACAACGTCATCGGATTTAACTGTAAGAATCTCTTGCAGCGTATAAGCAGCGCCGTATGCTTCAAGCGCCCACACTTCCATCTCACCGAAGCGTTGTCCGCCGAATTGCGCTTTACCGCCGAGCGGCTGCTGCGTAACGAGCGAGTATGGACCGGTGGAGCGGGCATGAATCTTATCGTCGACCATGTGCGCCAGCTTGATCATGTGCATGACGCCGACCGTAACTTCACGTTCAAAACGTTCGCCCGTCCGTCCGTCATACAGAATGGTCTTACCGTTACGCTGCATACCGGCTTCTTCCATCGTGTCGAACACGTCATACTCACGCGCTCCATCGAATACCGGCGTTGCAACGTGGATGCCCAGACGCATGGCGGCGAACCCGATGTGAACCTCAAGCACCTGCCCGATGTTCATCCGCGAAGGAACGCCCAGCGGGTTAAGCACGACCTGCACCGGAGTTCCGTCAGGCAAGAACGGCATATCCTCTTCAGGCAGAATGCGGGCCACGACACCCTTATTACCGTGACGTCCGGCCATTTTGTCGCCCTCGGAAATTTTACGCTTCTGGGCGATATAGACACGAACCAGTTGGTTGACGCCAGGAGGCAGCTCGTCGCCATTCTCCCGTGTAAACACCTTAACATCCACGATGATGCCATCACTTCCGTGAGGGACGCGCAGAGAGGTATCACGCACTTCACGTGCCTTCTCACCAAATATGGCGTGAAGGAGGCGTTCTTCCGCCGTCAGCTCCGTTACGCCTTTTGGCGTAACCTTACCGACGAGAATGTCGCCCGCGCTAATTTCGGCACCGATCCGGATAATACCGCGCTCATCCAGATTGCGAAGGGCTTCTTCGCCCACGTTCGGAATGTCGCGCGTAATTTCTTCCGGTCCAAGCTTCGTATCCCGCGCTTCGGATTCATACTCCTCGATATGGATCGAAGTGTATACATCCTCTTTTACCAGCTTCTCGCTCAACAGGATGGCATCCTCGTAGTTGTAGCCTTCCCATGTCATGAACGCAACGACTACGTTGCGACCAAGGGCCAATTCGCCCATTTCCGTGGAAGGACCGTCAGCCAGAATGTCACCTTTCTTGACGATATCGCCTCTCTTGGCAAGAGGACGCTGGTTAATGCAGGTACCTTGGTTCGAACGCATAAATTTGTGTAATTTATATTTAACGATGTCGCCTTTAACTTCTTTGCCTTCAACGGCCTCAACACGCCGCAGCCAGATTTCGTTGGCCGATGAGCGCTCGATGATGCCGTCGTATTTGGAAACGATACATACGCCCGAATCTTTAGCGGATTTATGTTCCATTCCCGTACCGACCAGTGGCGCTTTTGGAATGAGCAGCGGAACGGCCTGACGTTGCATGTTGGAACCCATCAGCGCGCGGTTGGAGTCATCGTTCTCAAGGAACGGAATGAGCGCCGTCGCGACGGAAACAACCTGTTTTGGCGAAACGTCCATGTAATCCACACGGTTACTCGGCATTGTCGTGATGTTGTCGGACAGCTTGTTGTAACGGACGATAACCATCTCGTCCTGGAACGAGCCTTCTTCCGTGAGCTCGGCGTTGGCCTGAGCAACTACATAATTGTCTTCTTCGTCTGCCGTAAGGTAATCGATTTGCTCCGTAACCTTGCCTGTCTTCGGATCGACCCAACGGTACGGCGCTTCAATAAAGCCGTATTCGTTAATGCGGGCGAAAGTCGACAGGGAGTTAATCAAACCGATGTTCGGACCTTCCGGCGTCTCGATTGGACACATACGGCCGTAGTGACTGTGATGGACGTCACGGACCTCAAAGCCCGCGCGTTCGCGCGTCAGACCGCCGGGACCGAGCGCTGACAGACGACGTTTATGCGTCAGTTCCGCTAGCGGGTTCGTCTGGTCCATAAACTGCGACAGCTGGGAGCTTCCGAAGAACTCCTTGATCGACGCGATAACCGGACGGATATTGATCAGCGCCTGCGGCGTAATTGCGTTCGCATCTTGAATCGACATTCTCTCCCGCACTACGCGTTCCATCCGGGAAAGACCGATACGGAACTGGTTCTGCAGAAGCTCGCCCACGGAACGCAGACGGCGGTTACCTAGGTGGTCGATATCATCGGTATTGCCGATGCCGTGCAGCAGATTAATAAAGTAGCTGATCGAGGAGATAATATCAGCCTGGGTGATATGCTTGACCGATTTATCGATGTTGCCGTTGGCGATCAGCTTGATCACGCGTCCTTCTTCAATCGGAGAGAATACCTCCACCGCTTGAAGAGGAATATCTTCATTGTCCAGAACGCCGCCGCTTACGCGGTAGTTCTTGGCGGCCATGTTCTTTTCGAAGTATGGCAGCAGTTCGTCCAGCAGACGGCGGTCGACCATCTGTCCGGTCTCTGCCAGGATTTCCCCAGTCGATTCATCCACCAATGGTTGAGCCAGCCGCTGGTTGAAGAGACGGTTCTTGATGTGCAGCTTCTTGTTGATTTTGTAGCGGCCCACGTTCGCCAGATCGTAACGCTTCGGATCGAAGAAACGCGCTACGAGCAAGCTCTTGGCGTTATCGAGCGTTGGCGGTTCGCCCGGACGAAGACGCTCGTAAATTTCGATAAGCGCTTTTTCCGTCGAGTCCGTGTTGTCCTTATCCAGGGTGTTGCGAATATATTCATCATTGCCAAGCAGTTCCAGAATTTCGGCGTCGCTGCCGAATCCGAGAGCACGCAGCAGTACGGTAACCGGAATTTTGCGGGTACGGTCGATCCGGACATACATAATGTCCTTCGCGTCGGTCTCCAGCTCCAGCCAAGCTCCGCGGTTCGGGATGACTGTGGCGGTGTAGGTTTTTTTGCCGTTTTTATCCACTTTAGTGCTAAAGTAGACGCTTGGAGAGCGAACCAACTGGCTGACAATAACCCGTTCCGCACCGTTAATAATAAACGTACCGGTCTCCGTCATCAGCGGGAAATCCCCCATGAACACTTCCTGTTCCTTGACCTCGCCGGTCTCCTTGTTGATGAGCCGCACCTTAACCCGAAGCGGCGCCGCATACGTTACGTCACGCTCTTTGGCGTCGTCCACCGTATACTTCGGTTCGCCCAAGCTGTAATCAATGAACTCCAGCACCAAATTGCCCGTGAAATCCTGGATCGGCGAGATGTCCTGGAACATTTCACGCAGTCCTTCCTCCAAAAACCAATCGTATGATTTTTGTTGGATTTCAATCAGGTTCGGGACCTCGAGTACCTCGTTAATTCTCGCATAGCTTCGCCGAGTGCGTCGACCATACTGAACAAGATGTCCTGCCAACTTTACTCACCCCTCATGTCTACTTACTTAAAAATTGATTGCGAACCCCTGTTTGTGACCGTATAATGGAACCATACAGCAGGGATTCATCCCCCAAATAAAGAAAAGCCCTTATCGAAATCTTTCGAAAAAAGAGCGCATTTCTTCATGGGTAGTAGTACTCCATCATCAGTAGATTTGCCCAAAACGTACATATTATACGTCAACAAGCGTGTGTTTATGCGTCCCCGCCCTCACCACCTCACCTTCTTGAAGGAATACGGCTTCTTTAGGCGTTTTACGCGCAAACTTGCCACTCGGCATGCGCCTGCCGTCGACAATAATGACGCTTGACATTTCAGCAAACTAAAGACAGGGAGCCTATCTTAATACTGACATTTTATAATAATAACACTATCAACATCGCATGTCAATAATGTCCTCTTATTTATTTTGTAATCTTCTCGGCTTTTAAAATACGGTAACCCTTGTCTTTCCCGACTTCCCGTACTTCTCCAAACAACTCTTCCAGCTTGGCTGCCGCCGACGGCGCCCCTTGTTTCTTTTGAATGACGACCCAGAGAGCCCCGTTTTCATTCAAATGTTCATAGGCCTCTTCAAAAATACGATGGACTACCGCTTTTCCTGCGCGAATCGGAGGATTCGTCAGTATAATATCAAAGGTCTGGCCGGATACTGCGGAGAGTATATCGCTTTCCATAACCTTCACATTTGAAATTCCGTTCAGCTTTGCATTTTCACGCGCCAGCTCAACAGCCCGGCTGTTGATGTCGAGCATCGTCACCATTCCTCTGGGAGCCAAGTGCGCCGCCGCAAGACCGATCGGCCCATAGCCGCAGCCCACATCAAGCACCGCGGATCCGTCAGGAATTTCCATGGCATCGATCAGCGCCCGACTTCCGTAATCCACATCTCCTTTAGAGAACACGCCGGCATCGCTAGTAAAACGAAACGTTTTGCCCCGGAGTACCGCGCTGATGGTGCGTCTGTCATGCTCAGCTCCCGGCTGCTGCGAGTAATAATGCTGGGACATGCCCATCCCTCCCCTTCCTTGATCCCTTGATATCTCCATTTAGTCCTTTAGATACAGCAAACCCCTTGAACATGTTCAAGGGGCTGCGATGGATGGAAGGAATCACTTCGCTCCCAAAGTTGTAATGCCGAATTACTTCACTTCTACAGCTGCGCCAGCTGCTTCCAGCTTTTCTTTCGTAGCGTCGGCATCTTCTTTGCTTACTTTTTCTTTGATCGGTTTCGGAGCGTTGTCTACCAGATCTTTCGCTTCTTTCAGACCCAGACCAGTGATTTCGCGAACGACTTTGATTACGTTGATCTTGGAAGCGCCAGCGCTTGTCAGGATTACGTCGAATTCTGTTTGCTCTTCTTCAACAGCTGCTGCTGCGCCGCCGCCAATTGCTACAGGAGCTGCAGCAGTTACGCCGAATTCTTCTTCGATTGCTTTAACCAGTTCGTTCAGTTCCAATACGCTCATGCCTTTGATTTCTTCCAAGATTGCTTCTTTACTCATGATTAAACCTCCATTATATTGAAATTTTTATATTGATGTTTCGGTTTGTGTTACGCGCTTTGCTCTTCTTTGTCCGCAACAGCCTTGACTGCCAACGCGAAGTTGCGCATCGGCGCTTGAAGAACGCTAAGCAGCATGGACAGCAGTCCTTCGCGGGAAGGAAGCTCAGCCAACGCTTTGATTTGGGACTCGCTTACCACTTTGCCTTCCACAACGCCGCCTTTCAATTTCAAAGCGTCGTTCTTTTTGGCAAAATCGTTCAAAATTTTGGCGGGTGCCACTGCATCATTCGCACTGAAGGCGATAGCTGTAGGGCCCGTCAGAACTTCATCCAGCTCCGTCAGTTCAGCCGCAGCGGTTGCACGGCGAAGCAGCGTGTTCTTAAGAACTTGAAATTCAACGCCCGCTTCGCGAAGCTGCTTGCGCAGTTCCGTTACTTGGGAAACGTTCAATCCACGGTAGTCTGCAACAACAGTCGTGATGCTGTTTTGCAGTTTGCCGGTAACGACATCAACCGCTTCCTGTTTAGCTTCAATTACTTTAGCATTTGCCAATGATTACACCTCCTGATAATTTATACGGCGTACTTTTAACGGAAAAGTTCCGCCGATCCTACGCAGGCATTAGAAAAGCCTCCGCAGATTCACGAAGGCTTGATAAAACGGTAAGTACACGGCGTCGCCGCTTCCTTTGTTTCTATCATAACACCTCGGTAGGAAATTAAGCCTTGCGGCACCTACTGTCTACGGCAAGCATATTCAAAGTTAAGTCGAAAACCCTCAAGTGGTCACAACTGCTATAGATTATCAAAGATTGTCCCGAGAGTCAATCCCTAATTATCTGTAAACGGCTGTGTTCACACGAGCGCTAGGTCCCATAGTCGAAGATACGGCGATGCCTTTGAGGTATACCCCTTTGGCTGCAGCCGGTTTCGCACGGTTCAGAGCGTCGATGAGTGCTTTAAGGTTCTCGTTCAGTTGAGCAGCGTCAAAAGACACTTTGCCGATTGGCGCGTGAATTTGACCCGCTTTGTCCAGACGGTACTCGATTTTACCGGCTTTGATTTCTTGAACAGCCTTGGCAACATCGAATGTAACCGTGCCGGCTTTAGGGTTAGGCATAAGGCCTTTACCGCCGAGCAGACGGCCCAGTTTACCGACTTCGCTCATCATGTCAGGTGTAGCTACGCAGACGTCGAATTCAAACCAGCCTTGTTGAATTTTGTTGATCATATCTTGATCGCCAACAAAATCGGCGCCGGCCGCTTCCGCTTCCTTCGCTTTGTCACCTTTCGCAAATACAAGCACGCGCTGGGTTTTGCCTGTGCCGTGAGGCAGGACAACAACGCCGCGAACGGCTTGGTCTTGTTTACGAGGATCTACGCCCAGGCGAACGGCCGCTTCAACGGTTTCGTCGAATTTGGCAGTTGCCGCCTTCTTCACAAGCTCAACGGCTTCCGAAGGCTCGTAAGTTGCTTCGCTGTTAATCAGCTTGGCAGCTTCCAGGTATTTCTTACCATGTTTAGCCATGAAAATGTTCCTCCTTTGTGGTGTTAGCGGAATATCCTCCCACATATTGCGGTCCTAAAAAAGACCGTATGAACGAAAACGTAAGATTAGTCTTCGATCGTGATGCCCATGCTGCGGGCAGTTCCTTCAACCATACGCATAGCAGCTTCAACGGATGCAGCGTTCAGGTCGGGCATTTTTTGCTCGGCAATTTCACGCACTGCGGCGCGGTTCAGCTTCGCAACTTTTTTCTTGTTCGGTTCACCGGAGCCTTTTTCTACTTTCGCAGCGATGCGGAGCAGAACGGCAGCCGGAGGAGTTTTGGTGATGAACGTAAAGGAACGATCCTCGAAAACCGAGATTTCAACCGGAATAATCAGGCCGGCTTGGTCGGCGGTACGGGCGTTGAATTCCTTACAGAATGCCATAATGTTGACACCTGCTTGACCGAGCGCCGGACCTACCGGAGGCGCAGGGTTCGCTTTCCCTGCAGGAATCTGCAGTTTCACCATTTTGATAACTTTTTTAGCCATGAGTGACACCTCCTTGACGCTAGTACTGGACTACGAACGACAAATCGTCCGTTCACAAGAAACCCTTGTGTTATATTTTCTCCACTTGAGTGAAATCCAACTCCAGCGGGGTTTCCCTTCCAAACATGTTGACATGAACCTTGATCTTGCTCTTGTCAGCCAAAATTTCTTCCACGGAGCCCACAAAATTCGCAAAAGGACCAACCATGATGCGTACGGATTCCTTGATTTCGAAATCGATCTTCGCTTTCGGCTCAACCATGCCCATATGCTTCAGAATTTGTTCAACCTCTTCCGGAAGCAGAGCGGTTGGCTTGGAACCCGAACCCGTCGAACCTACAAATCCCGTAACGCCCGGCGTGTTGCGGACAACATACCAGGAATCATCCGTCTGGATCATTTCGACCAAAACGTAACCTGGGTAAACTTTACGCATGACAGCCTTCTTCTTGCCGTCTTTGTTTACCACTTCTTCTTCCATAGGAACAAGAACGCGGAATATTTTGTCTTCCATGCCCATGGACTCAACGCGCTTTTCCAAATTGGCTTTGACCTTGTTCTCATACCCGGAGTAGGTATGAACGACGTACCATCTTTTTTCCATATCAAGCCACCTGGGACCTCTCTAAATAATCGCTTCGATCACAGCGGAAATACCGATGTCCAGAACCCAGAAATAAAGTGCGACAACTACAATTGTACCTAGTACGATCATTGTATAGTTGGTCAGTTCTTTACGGTTGGGCCATCGAACCTTTTTAAGTTCAGTCCAGCTCTCAGTGAAAAAGGAAAACAAAGACTTGAAACTGCGTTTCACGCCGACTACACCTCCAACAAACTATCTAGTTTCGCGATGAGGAGTTTGCGCGTTACAAAACTTGCAAAATTTCTTCATCTCCATGCGGTCGGGATGATTACGCTTGTTTTTGGTCGTCGCGTAGTTTCTTTGCTTGCAGCTCGTACAAGCCAAAGTAATAATTACCCGCATGCTGTGCACCTCCCGAAGACGTTCTTCCGATTCGCAGAACCGAAAGACGCAAAAATTGATCCCAAGAAGAAAGGGTTCCGCCGCTCCCTAAAGGCAGTTCTCGTTTCTCCGAGAAATATAAAATAAAGAGAAGCACGAAGCTTACACTCACTCATATTTCATGAAAAACGGTTAACCGTCCTTTTCGTGGATGGCATCTCTTTTTTCAAAACATAAGCAAAGATTCAGTCAAACAGCCTGCACTTTGTTTATATTCAAAAAAAGCCGCGAATTTGGGCCTACCTAAAACACTTTATCATAATGCCAAGCCCAATGTCAACGGAAATTCCTATGTTACCGTCATGGCCGCTCCGGCGTGAGCGAGAGTCTTTGCTTTGCAAACCTTCACTAATCTGCTGGTCCAATATCCATTATGAAGCAAATCCGCCATGCATAAACCATCAGACAATTTACCCAATTAAAAAAAGACTCGTATCCGAGCCTTTCCGGTTCTTATTATATCACTAATTGTCACGCACTTCCAGATATCTTTCAAGTTTCCGCTTAACCCGCTGAAGAGCGTTATCGATCGACTTCACATGACGCTTCAAATCCTCAGCAATCTCCTGGTAGGAGCGTCCGTCGAGATAGAGCATTAACACTTTGCGTTCCAAATCGCTGAGAATTTCAGCCATCTTGTCCTCAAGCCCGATGAATTCCTCCTGATTGATAATCAGTTCCTCGGGGTCGAGTACCTGCGATCCGCAAATGACATCCATCAACGTACGGTCCGAATCCTCATCGTAAATGGGCTTGTCCAAAGAGACGTAAGAATTGAGCGGAATATGCTTCTGGCGTGTGGCCGTCTTGATGGCAGTAATGATCTGCCGGGTGATGCACAGCTCGGCAAACGCCTTGAACGAAGACAGTTTGTCGCCCTTGAAATCACGAATCGCCTTGTAGAGGCCGATCATGCCTTCCTGCACTATATCCTCGCGATCAGCCCCGATCAGAAAGTAGGAACGGGCCTTGGCTCGCACAAAATTGCGGTACTTGTTGATCAGATGTTCCAATGCGCCACCGTCGCCGCTCCGAAAAGCTTCGACAATGTCTTCATCGCTTATGAAATCATACTCGGACAGCATTAATTCCTTGAGGTCGACACTCACCAAGAATCCCCCCGGCTGCAACGCAGGACGCATCGTTACTTCGTGAAATATACGAACAGTATATATTACGTAACCTTACACCGTCAACAAGCGTTTGCCCAAATACAATCATCAATAACATAAAATTACAATTACTCAAAACTTATCTTACATGGTTTTGGGCATTTATTGTCTCCGCCAATCTTCCAGCCGGCTGCGCACTTCCGGTGGCAGATTGTCTTCCAAGGTGTGGCGGGAGGAGCGGGTATTTCGCGGTTCGATAGTCTTTTTGACCTCCCGCTGCATCTCCTCCACCTCGAGCCGGAGCTCCCTGGCCGAAACCCGCAGCGCCCCCTGCGCAAAAATGACATGCTGCTCGGTAGAATCGCTAGTGGCTACATAAATCTGCCTCCGGCGGTGGCTGTACTCTCCTACCAGCCGCTCGATGCATTCATCGGCGGTTTCTTTTTCCTTCGTGAAATACACCTGCACTTTGCCCTGGACGAAAGAACGTCCAAGACCCGGTACCCGATAGGCGTCGAAAACGGCGATGACGCGCCGGCCGGAATAGGCCTGGTAATCGGCGAGCACACCCAGAAGCCGGTCGCGCGCTTCCTGCATGCCGGTCTGGGACAGCGCGGCGAGCTCTGGCCAGCCGCCGATTATGTTATATCCGTCCACCAGCAGCACATCGCGCCAATCCTTCATCGCGATGAAAGCGTACGCCGGCGCCGCAGCACCTCGTACATAATGACGCCCGCCGCCACGGAAGCATTAAGCGAATTGATCCGGCCAAGCATCGGAAGCTTGAGCAGTATATCGCATTTTTCGCGAATCAGCCTGCCCATGCCCTTGCTCTCATTCCCGATGACGACGGCAACCGGACCGGTAAAAATATCGGACCCGAACAGATCCTGATCCGTATCGACATCCGTTCCGACAACCCAAATCCCCAGCTCCTTCAGCCGGTCGATCGTCTGTCCCAGGTTAGTCACCCGCGCAACGGGTACATATTCCACCGCACCGGCGGAAGTCTTCGAAACGGTGGCCGTAATTTGCGCGGAACGCCGTTTGGGCACAATGACGCCGTGCACCCCGGTGCAGTCGGCGCTGCGAAGGATCGAACCGAGGTTATGCGGATCTTCGATCTCGTCCAGCAGCAGCAGGAACGGAGGCTCTCCCTTGGCCTCGGCGGCGGCCAGCAGATCGTCGACTTCGGCATATGCATAGGGAGCCGCCTGAGCAACCACTCCTTGATGCTGCACGCCTGGGGCCAGCTGGTCCAGCTTGCGTTTGTCCACATGCTGGACAATGACGCCAGCCTGACGGGCTTCGGCTACGATGGGAGCCGTCAGCGCTTTTTGCGCGTTCTCCGCGATCCATATTTTATTGAGCGTCCGGCCTGCGCGCAGCGCTTCAAGCACCGAATGCTTGCCGGCTAATATTTCTTCATTCTTGTCGTGATCTTCAACCATGTTGTTTCCTCCCGGTTCTATCTTTCCATTTGCTGAATGCCGCTGTGAATCAATTCCTGCATCCTTGCCTGCTGTCCCGTGTAATACAAATAGCCGATCAGGCATTCGAAAGCCGTAGCGTACCGGTACTCCAGCACATCGGCATTTTTGGGTATGGTGCCGGACTTGGCGTTTCGCCCCTGACGGATAATGTCCTTCTCCTCATCCGTCAGCTCCGGCTCAATCAAGCTGAGAAGCTTGCTCTGCGCCTTGGCCGACACGAGTCCGGTCGCGGCGCGGTGAAGATAATTGGGGCGCAGGTTGGGACGCGAAATGACATACTGCCGCACCGCCACCTCGTATATCGCGTCGCCGATATAGGCCAGCACAATGGGCGAAATCAGCTTGACCGGCTTGGATGGCTCATAAGGAAACCAGCCTTCGCTCATTTGCGCTTCCACCGCATTCCCTGCGGCGTATCCTCCAGCACGATGCCCATATCGTTCAAAATATCGCGGATTTCGTCGGCCCGGCTCCAATTCTTCGCTTTCCGAGCTTCCGCGCGCTCCTCGATCAGGCGCTCGACTTCGTCGTCGGCGTCTTCCTCTTCCGTTTCGGGAACGAGCCGCAGCACGGTATTCAACTCTTCAAACGTCTGCAGCAGAGCAGCCAGATCGGCCACCGCCAGCGCATTGTCCGAGAGTGCCACATTGGCCGCGCTGACCCAGTCGAACACGGCCGTAATCGCGTCCGGTGTGTTGAAGTCGTCCTGCATTTTTTCGTGATACTGCTGCACAATAGCGTCCAGTCTCGCCTTCAGTTCTGCGCTTGCTTCATCCGGATTGCCGTCTCCCGCAAGACTTATGCGGTGCTTGACGTTCCCCGCGGCCCCCGCTATGCGCTCTACGCTTTTCTCCGCGGACTGCAGTGCCTCTTCGCTGAAATTCAGCGGATTCCGGTAATGAGTCGAGAGCATGAAATAGCGGATCGCCCCCGCTTTGTAGCGGCCGAGGAAATCCTTGACGAGCAGACCGTTGCCGAGGGATTTCGACATTTTTTCGTCTCCAATGTTAAGGAAGCCGTTATGCATCCAGTAATTCGCCAGCGGCTTGCCGGTCAGCGCCTCGCTCTGCGCGCATTCGCATTCATGGTGGGGAAACGTCAAATCCTGGCCGCCGCCATGGATATCAATCGTATCGCCCAGAAATTCACGAGCCATGGCCGAGCACTCGATATGCCAGCCGGGGCGTCCGTCTCCCCACGGGCTGTGCCAGAAAATCTCTCCCGGCTTCGCCGCCTTCCACAGCACGAAGTCTTCGGGATGCTCCTTGCGCGAATCGACCTCGACACGGATGCCGAACTGCAGCTCCTCCAGATTCTGGCGGGACAGCTTGCCGTAGCTCTCGAACTTAGCCGTACGGTAGAAGACATCCCCGCCGCTCTCGTAAGCGTAGCCTTTGTCCACCAGTTCCTTGATAAACTCGATGATCAGATCCATGCTCCGCGTCACGCGCGGATTGCGGGTAGCCGGGCGCACGCCGAGTCCCTCGTTGTCCTTTAAAAAAGCGTCGATGAACAGTTCAGCCACTTCGGGCACGGTCGTGCCCATCTCCTCGGCCTTGCGGATCAGCTTATCGTCCACATCCGTGAAGTTGACCACATAATCGACCTCATTGCCGAGTTGCTCCAAATAGCTGCGGACGATGTCGAATACGATGACCGGCCTCGCGTTCCCAATATGAATGTACCCGTAAACGGTTGGTCCGCACACATACATCTTGACCTTGCCTGGAACAAGCGGCACAAATTCTTCCTTGCTCCGTGACAGCGTGTTGTAAATATAGAGCGCCATACTGCTCAATCCTTTCTCTTTCGGCCTTAGCCCGGCCTTTGCCAGTTGCCTGGTTTAAATTTCGTAATCTCCGAAATACTGCTCGCTTTCCAGCCGGCGCTGCTCCGCTTTCTGTCTGTCCTCCCCGCCGATCTGCTGACGCAGCTCTTCGATCTCTTTTTGCAGAAAACGCAAGGAGTCAACGACCGGATCGGGCAGCTTCGTATGATCCAGTCTGTCCCTCACCCGCTCTCCGTTGCGCTTCACGATGCGGCCAGGATTGCCGACGACTGTACTGTTGTCCGGCACTTCACGCAGCACGACCGAGTTCGAGCCGACATTGCAGTTATCGCCGATCCGAAACGAGCCAAGCACCTTGGCCCCGGAACCGATAACCACATTATTGCCAACCGTCGGATGGCGCTTTCCTTTCTCTTTGCCGGTGCCTCCCAGAGTGACCCCCTGATAGATGATGACATCGTCGCCAATCTCGCAGGTTTCTCCGATAACCACGCCCATTCCATGATCGATAAACAGTCTTCTGCCTATGCGCGCCCCGGGATGAATCTCGATACCTGTCATAAACCGGCTGAATTGCGACACCATGCGCGCCACTGTAAACCACTCGCGTCTGTATAAGCGGTGGGCAATCCGGTGGGCCCAGATCGCATGCAGACCGGCATAAGTAAAAAAGACCTCGAACCGGTTGCGGGCTGCGGGATCATTGTCCAGCACCGCCTGAATGTCCGATTTGATATGCTCAAACATCGCGGTTCCCCCTCCATGCTTCCTCGCCTCCTGTTGTCAGGCAGTACGAAGAAGATAATCCGCCTTTTCTGTATTCTCTCTATTTTCAGAAGAAACGCTGCACCGGACTTATAGGACCGGCACCGGCTTCCCGTAAAAATATAAGATGAAATATAAGCGAATGGCTTATCGCTTCTTACTTCTTATATTTCAACAAAAAACGCCCCTGCAGCATAAAGCTGCAGAGACGTCTAAGCGCGGTTCCACTCTGCTTGGACAATGACCTTCCCCGCTTGAAAAGCGGCAGGCTCATCGTCCCTCTTGGCATCCGTAACGGCGATGTTACCGGTGCGGCCTAACGGCGCTTATCAAGCAACCGCTCAACCGCACAGCTCACAGGCGCATCTTCCACGGCGTGCCATGAATAACTCCCAGCCTGAAAAGGTGACCCTTTTCGCGGTTATTCTCTCTGCAAATGGCTGTTATGCGCGTACTTCTCCTGATCGCAGCTTTTTCGATATTCTTCTATCTTAGCGAAAAGAACCGGGACTGACAAGGGGATATGCCTATTACCGGGCCTTTAGGCTCCTTTAATCTGCGCTTTGAGGCGGTCAATGACCCGGCTGCGTCCCATCAGAACAATAGTCGCATTGAGGTCTCGCCCGTGCGTCTGTCCGGTTACTGCGACACGAATCGGCATGAACAGCGCCTTGCCCTTGTGTCCAGTCTCCTTCTGTACTTCCTTAATTAATGCCCCAATCGCGGCCGGGGTAAACTCCACGCTTGCTTCAACCTTCGCCAGAAAGGCTGAGAGCACCTCAGGGACCTGATTCTCCGACAAAATCTGTGCCGCTTCCGTTTCCAGCTCAAGATGAGTGCGGAAAAAGATTTCCGAAAGGTTCACAATATCCGAGGCAGCCACCATCTGTTCCTGGTAAAGCGCGACGAGGCGTTCCGCCCAAGCGCGTTGTTCTTCGTCCAGCTCCGCCGGCAGTCTTCCGGCCTTCTGCAAATGGGGAATGGCCAAATCTGCGATGCGGATTGGATCGGACTGCTTGATGTAATGGTTGTTCAAATGCGCCAGCTTGTTCGTATCGAACACGGCTGGGCTCTTGGACAGCCGGTCGGCGTTAAAGATGGAGATCAGCTCTTCCCTGCTGAAAATCTCTTCCTCCCCTTCCGGCGACCAGCCGAGGAGCGCAATAAAGTTGAACAGCGCTTCCGGCAAATAGCCCAGATCCTCGTACTGCGAAATGAACTGGATGATGGATTCGTTGCGCTTGCTGAGCTTCTTGTGGTCATCGCCGACGATCAGGGTCATATGGCCGAACAGCGGCGCTTCCCAGCCGAGGGCTTCATAAATCATAAGCTGACGGGGCGTGTTGGAGATATGGTCTTCGCCGCGCAGCACATGGGTGATGTTCATCAGATGGTCGTCGACGGCTACCGCAAAATTATAGGTAGGAATGCCGTCCTTCTTGACAATGACAAAATCGCCCATTTCCGTTGTCTGGAAGGAGATTGGACCCTTGACGATATCATCAAAGGAATAGATGCGGTCTTCCGGAACCCGGAAGCGGATGCTGGCGATTCGGCCTTCCAATTCAAAGGCGGCGCGCTGCTCATCGGTCAGATCGCGATGCTTCCCGGAATAACGGGGTGTCTCTCCCCGGGCAAGCTGCTCTTCACGCTCCGCTTCCAGTTCTTCTTCGGTACAGTAGCAGCGGTAAGCCAGACCGCGGTCGATCAAATCCTGCCAATACACGCGATACAGATCCAGCCGTTCCGTCTGGCGGTACGGGCCGTATTCGCCGCCGACATCTATGCTTTCGTCCCAATCGATACCCAGCCATTTCAAATATTTCAGCTGGCTTTCTTCGCCGCCGGCGATATTGCGTTTCACATCCGTATCCTCGATCCGGATAATGAACTTGCCGCCTTGGTTACGGGCGTACAAATAATTAAATAAGGCCGTTCTGGCATTGCCGATATGTAAATGTCCTGTAGGGCTAGGCGCGTAGCGCACCCGGACTTGGTCTCCCATTTTTAGTTCCTCCGCTCTTTCATTTGATTGATTTCTCAATCCTGATCATCTCATGATCATAGCATATTTTGGAGCAGGCAGACAATAGATTGGGCAGCGATGCCCTCGCCTCTTCCGGTGAAGCCAAGCTGCTCCGTGGTGGTCGCCTTCACGTTGACCTGCGATGGCTGCGCCTCCAGCGCCCGTGCGATAATCTCCGCCATTTGCGGAATATAGGGCGCCATCTTCGGTTTCTGGGCGATAATGGTAGAATCGACATTTCCCAGCCGGTAGCCGTGTTCCTTGGCCAGCCCCCAGACATGCTCCAGCAGCTTCAGGCTGTCCGCATTCTTGAAAGCGGGGTCCGTGTCGGGGAAATGCCGGCCAATATCGCCTAGCCCCAGCGCGCCGAGAATGGCGTCGCTGATCGCGTGCAGCAGCACATCGGCGTCCGAATGTCCCAGCAGCCCCTTTTCGTACGGAATGGTTACGCCTCCGATGATGCATGGTCGTCCTTCGACCAGCTGATGCACGTCAAACCCTTGTCCTACAGCGATCATGCTTGTCCCTCTCTCCTTGAGCGTTACTGTAAATTCCGCATATTCCAAATCATCGGGCGTTGTAATCTTAATGTTGCCGTAGCTTCCTTCCACTACCGCTACCGGTATTCCTGCGCGCTCCGCGAGACTGGAATCGTCGGTGCCTACAAATCCTTCCCTGTCCGCAGCTTCATAAGCTGCCCTTAGCTCTGACAGACGAAAAGTCTGCGGGGTCTGAATCGCCCACAGACTGCGCCGGTCCGGCGTCGAGAGCACTCCGCCCCGATTGTCCACCTGCTTGATTGTATCCTTCACTGGAACGGCTAGGACGGACGCTCCCGTCCGTCTCGCTTCTTCGTAACAAGACTCAATGTCCGCCGGACGCACAAAAGGCCTGACTCCGTCATGGACCATTACCCATTCCGTACTCAGTTGCCCCAGTCCGCGGTATACGGAGTGCTGCCGCTCGGCGCCTCCGGCTACGATGGCTTTTACCTTGCTCAGCCCATATTCTTCGGTCCATTTCCGGCAGCGGTCCAGATCCCCAGCTCCGGTAACGAGCACAATCTCGGAGATCAGCGCATGCCGCTGGAATACTTCCAGCGTATGCACAACAATCGGTTTGCTCTGAAGCAGCAAATACTGCTTGCTCTCTTCCGTTCCCATGCGCGTTCCTCTGCCTGCCGCCACGACGACGACGCCGACACTGTTTGCCATTCTAGTATGCTCCTGTCCACTTTGTGGGGTTATTTCACGTATATCCTCATCATAACGCGTTTGGCGGGCATTTCCAAGCCTGTCTGCGCTTCCCCAAGAGAACAGAAACAAGGCGTTCAAACGGTTCACCGTTCAAACGCCCCGGCGCTACTGCGCTTTTTCCAGAAGCTTCGGCTTGGCAAAAATCATCCGTCCCGCCGATGTCTGCAGCACGCTGGTCACGAGCACCTCCATCGTACTGCCGATGAATTCGCGGCCGCCCTCCACTACGATCATGGTTCCGTCATCCAGATAAGCGACGCCCTGACCATGCTCCTTGCCGTCCTTGATTACCTGGACGATAATTTCCTCGCCCGGCAGCACAACCGGCTTCACCGCGTTGGCCAAATCATTGATGTTCAGCACGGAGACGCCCTGCAGCTCGCATACTTTGTTCAAATTGAAGTCGTTGGTCACGACTTTGCCATGCAGTACCTTTGCCAGCTTCACCAGCTTGCTGTCCACCTCCGAGATTTCCTCGAAATCCCCTTCGTAGATCAGCACCTTAACATCCAGCTCTTTTTGAATTTTATTGAGGATATCCAGACCTCGGCGGCCACGGTTGCGCTTAAGCAAGTCGGATGAGTCCGCTATATGCTGCAGCTCCTCCAGTACGAATTCAGGGATGACAATCGTCCCCTCGATAAAACCCGTCTTGCAGATATCCGCGATCCGGCCGTCGATAATGACGCTCGTATCAAGAATTTTGTGCTCCTCTGGCCCCGGGCCTTCCGGCTCCTCTGCCTGGCCGAACCGGCCCGTTGCCCACAGCGCGCCCAGCTCTACCTTTTTTTCCAGGCCGATCCGCAGTCCAAGATAACCCAGGCCCGCCGTAACCGGCACCTGAAGAAGCTCGCCCGCCTTTCCAAGCCACGTCATGCAAGGATAGAGCAGCAGCGACAGCAGCAATCCTCCGAGCAGCCCCGTCGTCCCGGCAGCCAATTCATCCATCGGCACCCGCGAGCAGTACTGCGCCGCCTCCCGCAGTCTTGCTTCCGCCCAATCTGCGCATAACGCCACCGCAAACAAAAAGATAATGGCACCCAGCACCGCAAACATAAGACTTCCTTCAATCGGCAGGCTGGCTCCCAGCCGGGTCATGCCTTCCGGAAAATCCCGCTCTGCAGCATGATACAGCGAATAGCCGGCCCAGCCTCCGCATAATGCGGCAAATAATAAAATCCATTTTTTCCACATGGTTTACGCACCTCCTTTAATCTCACGCCCTATCCCCCAGTATGTTCCAATTTTCAGGACGGTAATCGTGGGAGGCCCATTTTTTTAGCGAGGAAAGACAAAGTGCCGGTTTGTCGCAACTTGCAGCTTTTTACCTGGTTGAAAAGGAGCTTTTACGTAGCATATAATGAACTCATTCAAGAAGAAACGGCTTCGCCGTCTTTTCAGGGGCGGCATCCGTTTCACGCTTATACTTCACGAAACGGGGGGAATGGATATGAGCGCACCAAGTTTGCAGGCTTTTCAGGACCAAGTTTCCGAGCTGCTGCTCAGACATCGCAGTCTGCTGGACGTGCTGTCCAAGAACGATCAAAGCAGCGCCTCGGTCAACCGCGCCGTCGTCAAAGCGATCACGGAATGCGGCTGTATCGAGCTTCATGCCACCAAGCAGGTATTCGAATCCGGCGTAAGTCTGGAGAAAGCCAAGGAAAAGGCGGGAACCCACGTTCAGGGAGAACTGTGCGAGAACTGCCGCGAGGTTATCGGTTCCGAGCTTGGCCGGGAGCTGTTCTACATGTCGGCGATGTGCAATTTGCTTGGAATCAATATGGACGAGGTCGTCGTGAAGGAATCGCAGAAATGCGCTACACTCGGACTGTTCAACTTGTCGTAAAGGCCGGATGATGCCGTCATTATTCCGTTTACAACCCGCCGTAAAAATAAAACAAGAGCCGGTTACCACAGCATTAAAGCGTGGAACCGGCTCTTTATTAAAATTCGGCATCTTATCCGTTCTTGGAATGATACGCCTCTTCGTCCGAACGATGTCTTCTGTTGCGGCGACGGCGTCTGGCTGCCAGTCTATCAAAGTTCTGCTTTAAGCCGTACAGGGCGTACAGGGCCAGCAGGACAAAAATCATTTTGGAAATCTGCTCGGGAAAAACAACGGCAACCGCGACGGCGATCACAATTACGACCGGCGCTCCGATGACCGCTTTTTTCGGCAAGCCGATCTTTTTGAAATTCGGATACTTCACTGTGCTGACCATCAGGTACGACAGCAGCAGCGTAGCGACAATCATGAAAGGAGCAGATACATCCTTATGGAACAGGGACAGCGTAGCCAGTACACCGCCGGCTGCCGGAATGGGCAGACCTACGAAGTAACCGGGAATGCCCGGACGAACGTTGAAACGGGCCAAGCGAAGCGCGCCGAACATCGGGAAAATGGCGGTAACCGACCAGGCCAGTGCATTATTCAAATCGTGCAGGCTAGTCACGTACATGATGAGAGCGGGTGCGACGCCAAAGGAAACGACATCCGACAGCGAGTCCAGCTCTTTGCCGAATTCGCTCTCCGCGCCAAGGGCACGGGCTACGCGTCCGTCCAGTCCGTCGGCAAGCATTGCGATGATAACCATAATCGCCGCCATGCCGATTTTACCGTCGAGCGCCATCATGATGCCGAACATTCCGAGCAGCAAATTGCCCAACGTAAATAGACTCGGAATCGATTTTTGTATCATTTCGTCACCTCTATATTATTCGATCAAGTCTTCAATGTCTCCAACAATACGTGATTGTATGATATTTACATTTGTCTGTCAATAAGAACTTGCTTTTGCAGCCGTTTTAATCCGTCCTGGATTCCCCGGGCCCGCGCTTCCCCGATTCCATCAACCTCATCCAGGTCCGCTATGCTCGCTGTCATCAGATTGGGAAGCATTTCAAAACGTTCCACCAAATTATGGATGATGACATTGGGCAGCCGCGGAATTTTGTTAAGCAGCCGGTAGCCGCGAGGTGTGACAGACTCTTCAGAAGTCACCGCAGTGACGGAAAAACCGAGCAGCCGGGCAATATGATTGTCGTCCATCAGTTCGTCATCGCTCGCTCGCTTCAGGCCGGCAATGATTTCGCGGATTTTGTCCTCTTCCTCTTCTCTTGCATAGTCTCTGTATAAAAGCCAGGCTTCTTCCTCGGTATTCCCAACCAGTTCTTCCATCTGCATGCTGATCAGTCGCCCTTCGTTGCCCAGCTCTGTGATGTAGCGTTTGATCTCCGTCTTAATTCGGAGCACCATTTCCACGCGCTGGATAACGCCGACCACTTCAGGCACGCTTACAATGCCCTCGTATTCGGAGGCGGACAGGTTCGTCAGCGATTGGTTAAGCACCGCCTTGTACTTCTCCAATGTCTGAATTGCCTGATTGGCCTTCGTCAGAATGACGCCGATGTCTTTGAGCGCATAGCGGATGGAGCCCTGATAGAGCGTGATGATATTGCGCCGCTGCGAGATGGAGACGACCAGCTTCCCGGTCTGTTTTGCAACCCTTTCCGCTGTCCGGTGGCGGATTCCGGTCTCGATCGAGGAAATCGATGAATCGGGAATCAACTGGGTGTTGGCGTACAGAATACGTTTCAGATCTTCGCTTAAAATGATCGCGCCGTCCATCTTGGCCAGTTCGTATAAATAGTTCGGCGAGAAATCGCAATTGATGGAAAAGCCTCCTTCCACCACCTCCATGACCTCGGGACTGTAGCCTACGACAATCAGCGCGCCCGTCTTGGCCCGCAGCACATTTTCCAATCCATCCCTAAACGATGTGCCCGGTGCGGCTAGCCTGAGCAGTTCGTTCATATTTTCCAATTGGTGGTCTTTCATTTTTCTGCCCCCTAATCTAACGCGACCGCTAATGCGTCTGCTACAGTATTCACTCCGATAATCTGTATATCCAGCGGATGCTTCCAGCCCTTCAGGCTCTTCTCGGGCATAATGACCCGCCGGAACCCCAGTTTGGCCGCTTCCTTGACGCGCGTTTCCGCTCGGGAGACGCCTCTTACTTCACCCGTTAGCCCGACCTCTCCGAAGAACACATCGTACGCCTTCGTCGGGATGTCACGAAAACTGGAAGCAATGCTGACCGCAACTGCCAAGTCAATGGCAGGCTCATCCAGCTTCACCCCGCCCGCGACATTCAGATAGGCATCCTGATTCTGCAGGAACATGCCCATCCGCTTCTCCAGCACGGCGATAATGAGCGCCATCCTTTGGTTATCAAGTCCGGTGGACATCCGCCGCGGGGAAGGAAAATGTGTGGCGGCAACGAGCGCCTGCAGCTCGACCAGTACCGGCCGCGTGCCTTCCATACTGGCTACGACCGTGGAGCCCGCTACACCGAGGGGCCGCTCGGACAAGAATAGTTCGGACGGATTTTCAACCTCGGACAAGCCGATTTCGCCCATTTCGAAAATGCCGATTTCATTAGTCGAACCGAAACGGTTCTTGACCGCCCGCAGCAGCCGGTACGTGTGATGGCGCTCGCCCTCGAAATACAGCACGCAGTCGACCATATGCTCAAGCATCCGGGGGCCGGCAATCGCTCCTTCCTTGGTCACATGGCCGACCAGCACGGTGGCGATGCCGCGAATTTTGGCGATCCGCATGAATCTTGTCGTACATTCACGAACCTGCGACACGCTTCCCGGCGCACTTGTCACTTCAGGCAGAAACACCGTCTGAATGGAGTCGATAACCAGGAACTGAGGCTGAATGGCCTCAATCGCTTCCTCGATCGCTTCCATATTCGTCTCGCACAGCACATACAGTTCGGATGACAACGCCCCGAGCCGGTCCGCCCGCAGCCTGGTCTGGCGTACCGATTCTTCTCCAGAGATATACAGCACTCGCAGTCCCTGCGTAGTCAGCGCATGGGAGGTCTGCAGCAGCAGCGTCGATTTACCAATGCCGGGATCACCGCCGACGAGCACCAGCGAGCCTGGAACAATCCCCCCGCCCAGCACCCGGTTAAGTTCGCCGATGCCGGTTAAGATGCGGGGTTCCTGATCACTTTCTATATTTATGATGGACTGGGGCTTTTCTTTACTATGAAAAACGGGAGTATTCATCCCCTGTGTTTTGACTACGCTTTCCGTTTCTTCTACCATGCTGTTCCAAGCTTGGCAGCCCGGGCATTTTCCGAGCCACTTCGGTGACTCGTATCCGCACTCGGTGCAGTGGAATTTCGTTTTAGTCTTAGCCATAAACTCTCCTTCGGACAGATTAACCATGCCGCCATTTCTTCAAATCGCGGATATTTTCCTGTCAATCAAAGTTTACCATTTAAGGGCTGTGAACGAAAGAGCAATTGGGAAATGGAAGGTTTCCAATTAAAAAGAAGAGCCCCTTCCTTAATCGGAAGAGACTCTCCTTACTATGGTTGCCTATATTTCACTTCAGGCCGTAATCTTATTCTCCGTCCTTCTCCAGCGATACCGGCTCTTTCTTGCTCACGTTAAGTTCACCGTTCTCTTCATCGATCTTCAGCAAATCGCCCTTGGCGATATTGCCTCTCAGCATCTCCTCGGACAGCCGGTCCTCGATATGCTTCTGGATCGCGCGGCGCAGCGGACGTGCGCCGAAGGCTGGATCAAAGCCTTCTTTGGCCAGGAAAGCTTTGGCGTTGTCCGTAAGCTCGAAGTCGACGTCATATTCACGCAGCCGTTTGCGCAACTCCTCGGACATCAGTGTAACGATCTGTGCGATATGCTTCTCTTCCAGAGAGTGGAAGACGATGATCTCGTCGATCCGGTTCAGGAACTCCGGACGGAAGCTCTTCTTCAGTTCGTCCATGACCTTGCCTTTCATGCTGGAGTATTCAGCCCCGGCATCCTGCACGGCGGTAAAGCCGAGCGTGGAATTCCGTTTGATCGCTTGCGCGCCAACGTTCGAGGTCAGAATAATCAGCGTGTTGCGGAAATCGACCACGCGTCCTTTGGAATCGGTCAGACGGCCGTCTTCCAGCACCTGCAGCAGAATGTTGAATACTTCAGGGTGGGCTTTCTCGATTTCATCGAGCAGGACCACCGAGTACGGCTTGCGGCGTACCTTCTCGGTAAGCTGTCCGCCTTCCTCATAGCCGACATATCCCGGAGGCGCCCCTACAAGGCGGGAAGTGGAGTGTTTCTCCATATACTCCGACATGTCGATACGGATAACGGCGTTCTCGTCGCCGAACATCGCCTCGGCGAGCGCGCGAGCCAGCTCCGTCTTACCAACCCCGGTAGGGCCGAGGAAAATGAAGGAGCCCATCGGACGCTTCGGATCTTTCAGACCTGCGCGTGCCCGGCGGATGGCCCGGCTGACCGCTTTTACGGCTTCATCTTGGCCGATTACCCGATCATGCAGCAGAGCTTCCATATTAAGCAGGCGTTCCGTTTCTTCCTCTTTCAGCTTGCTGACCGGAATGCCGGTCCAGCTTGCCACCACTTGGGCGATATCCTCAGGCGTAACCTCGGAATCGGTACGGCCCTGTTTCTCTTTCCATTGATTCTTCGTTGTGTCGAGCTCTTCGCGAATCTTTTGCTCCGTATCGCGAAGGGCAGCCGCTTTCTCGAATTCCTGGCTTTGAACGGCGGCGTCCTTCTCCTTGCGGATATCGTCCAGCCGCGCTTCCAGTTCTTTCAGATTCGGCGGAATCGTGTAAGAGTTCAGCCTAACTTTGGAGCCCGCTTCATCAATAAGGTCGATTGCCTTGTCCGGCAGGAACCGGTCGGTGATATAGCGGTCGGACAGTTTCACTGCCTGCACAATCGCCTCATCCGTAATTTTTACGCGATGATGGGCTTCGTACCGGTCACGCAAACCGTAAAGAATTTGAACCGCCTCATCCGGAGTAGGCTGATCTACCGTAATCGGTTGGAAACGGCGTTCCAGAGCCGCGTCTTTCTCGATATACTTGCGGTACTCGTCCAGGGTCGTCGCGCCGATGCATTGCAGCTCGCCGCGGGCCAGCGCGGGCTTGAGAATGTTGGAAGCGTCAATGGCTCCCTCTGCGCCGCCTGCGCCGATCAGCGTATGCAATTCATCGATGAAGAGCACAATGTTGCCCGCTTGACGAATCTCATCCATGATCTTTTTGAGACGATCCTCGAACTCGCCGCGGTATTTGGTGCCGGCTACGACAGAGCCCATATCCAGCGTCATTACACGCTTGTCGCGAAGTGTTTCGGGAATCTCGTTATTGATAATCTTTTGCGCCAGGCCTTCGGCGATCGCCGTTTTACCTACCCCTGGCTCGCCGATCAGCACCGGATTATTCTTCGTCCGGCGGCTCAGCACCTGAATGACGCGTTCGATCTCTTTGCTGCGCCCGATAACCGGGTCCAGATGACCGTCTTTGGCATAAGCCGTCAGGTCGCGGGCCAATCCGTCTAGCGTCGGTGTGCTGACATTGGACGGTCCGCCGCTGTGGCTCGAAGCGGACTCGCTGCTGCCGAGCAGCTGCAGAACTTGCTGGCGAGCCTTATTCAGGCTGATTCCAAGGTTGTTCAGGACGCGTGCCGCTACGCCTTCTCCCTCGCGAATGAGCCCGAGCAGGATGTGCTCCGTGCCAACGTAAGTGTGACCCAGCTTGCGGGCTTCATCCATCGACAGCTCGATAACCTTTTTGGCGCGTGGAGTGTACGCGATGTTTGTCGGCTGCTCTTGTCCTCTGCCGATCAGCGTTTCAACCTCATCCTGAATTTTTTCCAGGCCGAGGCCAAGAGCGATCAATGCTTTGGCGGCGATGCCGTCGCCCTCGCGGATAAGTCCCAGCAAAATATGTTCTGTGCCGATATTATTGTGTCCCAGCCGAACGGCTTCTTCCTGTGCCAGCGCAAGCACTTTTTGCGCGCGTTCCGTAAATCTGCCAAACATCATAAGTCTGCACCTCCATAAATAATAAATATTTATAATTAATGTGTGGTCCCCAACGTTTCCCGGAGCAGCTTCGCCCGGTACATATCACATTCGGTTGAGCTCAGCTTATCGCCAAAGATGTTCTGCAGAAATCCAGGCTGCGTCTTGACGTTCAGCTCATTGAGCACCGAGATGGATGGAGCTTTCAGAATTCCCAGATCCAAGCCGAGCCGTACATCCGACAGACGCTGGGAAGCTTCTTTTAGATCCATTACGGCCGCATAAGACAAAATGCCGTATGACCGCATGATGCGGTCAGTGATCCGCAACGCGGAATCCGTCAGCAGCCGCTGGCGCGCATTGCGTTCATGCTCGATAATCTGGATAGCCACACTGTGCAAGTTGTCGATAATTTCCGCTTCGGTCTGCCCCAGTGTAATCTGGTTGGAAATCTGAAAAATATTCCCGGCGGCTTCGCTGCCTTCCCCGTAAATGCCTCTCACCGTAAGCCCCACCTGATTGACGGCCGAGAGAATACGGTTGATCTGCTTGGTCATGACAAGCGCCGGAAGATGCATCATAACCGAAGCGCGAAGACCTGTGCCGACATTGGTCGGGCAGCTTGTCAAATAGCCTCTTCTGTCATCAAAAGCGTAATCGATCGACGCTTCGAAAATATCATCGATGGCGGTAGCCCGTTCCCAGGCCTCGCGAACCTGAAATCCGGGAAACAAACATTGAATACGAAGATGGTCTTCTTCATTTATCATGATGCTGACCGACTCGTCTTCATTCAGCAGCACCGCTCCCCCGCGGGAATCATTGGCAAGGTTGGGACTAATCAGATGTTTTTCAACCAACACCTTCTTATCCAGCTCCTCCAGCTCGTCAAGCTTAAACAGCTGAAACGAGCCGTATCCCGTTTCCTGGTCCTGGTCAATTACCGGAGCCAGAACATCCAAGACTTCCTCGGCCTGACTCTTCGTTGCCAGAAGAGGAAAAGGGTGATGCTGTATATTGCGGGCGATGCGCACACGGCTGCTGATTACAATCTCGGAGTGGCTGCCGCCGCTGCGCATCCATTCGCTGAGCGCTTGTTCGGTAAACCAGAGATTTGGCATCGGGCATTCCCCCTATATATCTTAAGACTTTACTCTTGTGCAATTTCTTTTTCAAGTTTGCGGATCTGATCCCTGATCTCGGCTGCTCTTTCGAACTCCTCCTGCACGATGGCTTGCTGCAGCTGCTCCTTCAGTTCATCGATTTGCCGCCTAAACTGAATTCGCGTGCCGGCGCGTTTAGGAATCTTGCCGACATGGCTCGTGCTGCCGTGCACTCTTTTGAAGAGCGGGTCGAGGCCCTTGTCAAAATATTTGTAACAGGAACTGCATCCGAAGCGCCCGAGCTTGCTGAACTGCCCGTAGGTCATGCCGCATTCCTCGCAGCGAACATCTTGAACCGTCGAAGCGGCATCGGATTTCCCTTTGCCAGCCGCCTCCAGATCCAGTAAGCCGGAAAGCAGGCTGTGAATGGAGAAACCGCCGGACGTACCAGGAATCAATTCTCCTTTTTCCCTTGCACAGCTCTCGCAAATATGAAATTCCGTCTTCTCTCCGTTCACAATCTTAGTGAAATGAAGCGTAGCCGGTCTTACACCGCACTCTTGGCAAACCATTTTACGAAACCCTCTTTCTCACACCGATTTATTTGCTAAGCAATGAGATCAGCATCGCCTTCATCATCTTGGAACGAATCTCGTCCCGATGGGGAAGCTTGACCGCAAGGCATTCACGCGAAATCGCGGCGCGCATAAGGCAGGCTTCGCGTCTGGTCAAAAAGCCGGCTTCTTCAAGCTGATAAATGAGTCCCTCAGCCGTGCTCTGATCGATGCCCGAGCCGATAGTTTGGTTAAGGTGCGTATGCAGCGCAGAGTGCTGCGGAAGCTCAATACGCTGAATGCGGATATATCCGCCACCGCCGCGTTTGCTCTCCACCACATAGCCCTTTTCAAGTGTAAAGCGGGTGCTGATTACATAATTGATCTGGGAGGGTACACAGGAGAAGTGGTCTGCCAGATCGTTGCGTTGAATTTCTACTGTGCCTTCGGGACTTTCATGCAAAATATTCTTCAGATATTGTTCAATGATATCAGAGATATTGCGCATCACTCATCCTCCAGATTACGAGCTTGCAGATGCAGCCGATGGCACCGTTCCATTTCTGGCATAAACCTTTAAAGGAACTTTAACCAAAGTGCAAAGAGCCGAATCCCGTATAAAACCGGCTGGCAAGCCTGGATTAAGATTCCGTTCAAGCTTTACTAGTGTGGCCCAAACTGTACACCGCATACTTGAAAAAGAATAAACGGGAACGATTAAGTAATCACCTGCTGCATGCTCTGTTGACTTTGACTTTCTTTGACTTATACCTTATTATAGCATATTTTCACGGAAAGCCAAGTCTTTGATCAGAAAAAATCAAACAATGCCGTTTGAGCGTGCGGAATCCGTTCTTCCAACCATGTCACTGCCAATATATTACCCGTAAGCAGCCCGGCTTGATACATTTCCATCGGTCTTTTATATCCGAGCAGCATAGCGGTCAGCGTTCCGATGCCGCAGGCGGCCGTTTCCTCTCCGGGGTCACTCTGGAGTGCCTGAATCGAAGGCTTTCCGTAACCATCTGCGCTGAGGTTCCAAAGTCCATCGTTCCAGGACGCAAGGCTGTCCGCGATGGAAAGTGTTATTTCTCCTGAGCGGCCGGTGGCGCAAAATGACAATTGTTCGACAAATTCCTTAACGTTCACAATACGGGCCATAAAATAAGGATGATTTTCCTGCGTGATCCGCGGATCGGGCAGCAGGAACGGTAGATTGTCATCCGCAGGCACCATTTTTAGATGCGCTTGGGTTATCATCGAATCATGATTGGCAAAATAGTTCCACAATCCGCTGCGGGCGCGCCCGTTTGCATATACGAATTCGTCGATTATCAGTTCCCGGTTCTGGATTTTATAAAGCGCATAGCCCTCCGGCTCTCCTTCTTGCGAATAAAAGACGGCAATATGCCCGTCATCGTCCAGCACGGATTTCTCCCACCAGTCCTTGTCCCTTACGAGTGTTCCGTTATAGTTGGAAGCAAACTTCCGGTACAGGGCATCCAGAATATCAATATCTCCCTCATCACGCTTGACTCGTCCTTCCACTTGAACCTTCGCCGGAAATTTAGCGGCAGGAATCGTATACTTCTTATACTCACAGTACACTTCCCACCCGAATTTGCGGTAAAAAGGGACATAGAACGGGTGCAGACAGGACAGCGTCTGACCGGCTTCGTTCATCTTCATAAGCGCATGGGCCAAAAGCTTGGCCACCAGACCTTGTCTGCGATTTTCCGGCCATGTCGCCACTCCGGCGATACCTCCCATAAGCAGAGGTCGTCCTTGTATGTAGGATTGAAACGGCAACAGCGTAAATTTCGCGCCCAGACCGTTATCGTCAAAAATGCCCCAAACACGCTCGGGCTTAAATCTCTCTTTTGCCTTCTCCCGGTCTTTTGGCGAAAGCTTATATTGAAAAGCATACTCGGAAAGATTCAGACTTGTGTCAAACTCATCAGAGCGAAGCTGACGGATTTCCATACATTCACCTCAATATAAATAGGTTATCATGAGTTTGTCAGACGCCGGGGCCTTTGTCAAATCGGATATACAGCGTAGGGTATTGGACATTTTTTTCAGCAATGAAAAAAGGCTGTTCCTTTATCATCAAAGATAAAATGGAAACAACCTTCTTCTGAACAGATACATAATTCACCTGACTGCTACAGTTAAGAATACAAAAAACCACTGCTGAAATTCAGCAGTGATTCATGTGCTTGGCGGCGTCCTACTCTCCCAGGACCCTTCGGTCCAAGTACCATCGGCGCTGGAGGGCTTAACGGTCGTGTTCGGGATGGGTACGCGTGGAACCCCTCCGCCATCGCCACCAAACGGATGTTTTCCGATCGCTTCGCTTCCCGAATCTCTTCAGGAAAATCATCGACCACAGAAAACGCGCTACAGGGATCTTGCTCCCTGAAAACTGGAACCGAAACGAAACTTGCGTTCTCCCCTTAGTTCCGGGGTCCCCGAAAAGTAATCGGATTACTCTTCGAAGCCTCTTCGTCACTTTTTGGGGTGTTTTTGGATAAGCCCTCGACCGATTAGTATTGGTCAGCTCCATGCATTGCTGCACTTCCACCTCCAACCTATCTACCTCGTCGTCTTCAAGGGGTCTTACTAATTGGGAAAT
>NZ_RQPI01000024.1 GCF_003854965.1 Paenibacillus rhizophilus | reverse complement strand
GATTTGCCGCCGACTTCCTTCAGATTCCACCTCGCGGTAGACACCCTTGTCTTAAGCTAATGGCTACTACTGCCTTCGCCATTCGGGACTTCAACCCTAAAGATAGCGCCCATGCTGGGCGCACGAAAGAGGGAGCGTCGGGCCCGTATGGGCCTGCGCCTCCCTCTCTTTTTGTTGAAAAATATTACCAAAACCCCGGGATGAGTGACAAATATCCTAGCTTTTTATCATATGATAACGAGCAGAATAACATTTCCATCCGTTAATGGAGGGGAGAATGAAATGTATATTTATGTGTTGTTTATCCACATTACAGCCGCCGTTATGGGGCTGGGGGCCGCATTTGCTTCCCCGCTTATCGCCAAAAGCGCCAAAACGGTCAGTCAGGCCAAATTCGTCTTGTCGATGCTGCACAGGCTGGAAATCCTCCCGAAGGTCGGCAGCATTCTGCTGCTCCTGACGGGCATTGCAATGGCGATCATGGAACCCTCCTTGTTCAAAGCAGGCTGGTTTATCGCCTCCATCGCTATCTACTTGGCTGTTCAGGTAATCGTTGCGGGGATTCTTCCGAAGCAGATGAACAAGCAGCTGAAAATTGTCAACGCTCAGAAAGGGGAGATCCTGCCGGAATCGTATAAGCAGCTGGCGAAGCTTTCGGCCAAGTGGGAACGCGTCACCCATGTGGCCGCGTTTCTCCTTATTCTGCTCATGGTATTCAAGCCTTTCTGACTGAATCAAGTGATTCTGGAGCTGCCTCGGCGGCTCCTTTGTTGTTGACTTCGAGGAGTACCGGGAGAGCGCCGGGCGGGATTCAGTCGTATGACGATTGATTTTCCTCATCCGCCATGCTCTGGATGTCGTCCATTGAAATCGTCAGCAGCGTGTACCCCGTCTCTTCCTGCAGCTTCACTGCTTTTTCTTTGATATACTTTGGACTTCCTTCCGCCGCATCCGCATCGTACACCAGCAGCAGCCCGTCGCTTTTGCGCATCAGCAGCTCATCCCTCGCCTGGAACTGCCAGCTTCCTTCATAAGGACGGTTGCTGACCGCCCCGTAGTAATCGGCCGCCGCCGCAATCCGGCGAAATTCATCCTGCCTCTCTTCCTTCCACCTTTCCTCCGGGGCGGCATGGGCCGTGATGATGCCCAGCTTCAGGGCGGGATAGCTGCCTTTAAGCTCAAGCGCGGTTTCGCACGCCCACAGGTCTACGCCGTACTGGCCGGGGGTGATGATCCATTCCAAACCCTCTTCCAGCAGCGGCAGCATACGGTTGGCGAGCGCCTTTTTGATATAGGGGATGCCGGGATGTTTATTGTCATAAATTCCAAGCTCATGCGCCCGGTAGCCGGTAACGAGCAGTGTTTTCATGTCATGCCTCTTTCCTCTTTCAGTCGGTCTTTCCATTATACCAGCCGTTCCCGGACTCTGCCCGCCGGCGGCGCGCAAGGAGCCCTCCTGTCGAACTTCTCCTTTTCCGCAAAAAAAAGCGGAGTGCCCGCAAGGTTTCGTGAACCCTGCGGACATGCTCCGCTTCGCGCTTGATGCTATGTTTAGCCGATTAGTCGATCCAGCCATTTGCCTGAAGCATACGGTGAATCAAGGCAGCCGCTTCCGCTCTTGTCAGCGTATCCTTCGGTCTGAGGTCGCGGGTACCGTCTCCCTGAACAATGCCGCTGTCAATAAGATATGCAGCGGCAGCCGAGGCCCATGGAGACAACTCGCTATGGTCCCGGTAAGCAGACAGG
Source organism: Paenibacillus rhizophilus (assembly GCF_003854965.1). Classification (GTDB taxonomy): domain Bacteria; phylum Bacillota; class Bacilli; order Paenibacillales; family Paenibacillaceae; genus Paenibacillus_AQ; species Paenibacillus_AQ rhizophilus. The sequence continues at coordinate 41,228 of NZ_RQPI01000024.1, read as the reverse complement.
CTGCCCGCTGTCTTCACGGGGGACGCCGGCGGATGTCCTCCCTTGATGAGGGAGATGGCATTGTAAACGATCACCATAGCCTGTTCCCTGCTCACCTCACCGCCGCCGTCAAAGACGCCGCCGGGATAGCCGGTGACAAGACCATACTGATGCGCAAGCTCCGCCGGTCCGTAGGCCCAGGAAGAGGCAGGCACATCACTGAAGGCGGGGGATGAAATCTCTCCGCCCATGAGCCCGAGGCTTCGGACGGAGAGCGTCGCCAATTCCGAACGCGTAACCTTGCGATCCGGCGCAAACTGGCCGCTGCCGTCGCCCGCGAGCATCAGGCGGTCCGCCAGGTCTGAGGCGATGTCCTGAACCCAGTGGCCCGGGGTGTCGGAGAAGGACGTCCTGCCGCTCAGCAGCGCATACGTCCGGTAACCGGCAGCCTCGTGGATGACGGCATACCGTGTGTTATCCACCGTCTTAAGCGCAGCCGGTACCGCAAACAGCTTTCCTCCATCCTGAACCGAAACCGCGGCAATCCCGCCCTGCGTTCCCGCCTGCTCTGACGGAACCGGAATGAGCAGTTCCGCCGGCGCTTTTAAAGGCGCGGACACACTCTTGTCCTTGTAACTAAGCGTCAGCTTGACCGCCAGCGGATCGGCCAGCAGACGATATCCCTGACCTGCGGCTGTCTTCTCCGCATCGGACGCCGCCGCGCTCCGCTCAATGGACAGACGCACTCCGATGTCCTCCGCCTTCACATTGCCGCCCAGACCTGCGATGGCATCGCCAATCGAAAGCGAAGTCAACGGCAGGGTAAGCTCCGGCGTGCTGACGGTGAGACGGCTTCCTCCTTGAAACAGCCCGTTCCACTCGGCGGCCGATAAGCCGGTTATCACAACGTCTTCCTTCACGCCGACCTTGATCTGAAGATCGGCCGCCTTGTCGCCGGCCAGCTGTTTCAGCGCGCCGCCGTCAAGCTTGATCGCCAGCGCTGAACCGCTTCCCTGCTCCGTCTTGGCAGCGGTAAAGAAAGCTGCCGAAGCCTGATTGACGGTTCCCGTCACGTCCTCCGGGTGCGGAGACGCTGTGGGCGTCGACACCGGAGCAGGCGTCGGCTCGGGCGCCGGTGTCGGCTCGGCAGACGACGCTGACGGCTCGGCTGATGGCGCTGCCGATGGCGCCGCCGACGGTGCTGCTGATGGCGCTGCCGACGGTGCTGCCGATGGCAGCGGCTCAGGCTCTCCGCCGCCGGTCTCCATCTTCACGGCGCGCCATTTTTGCCGATCGGAACCATCCGCGTCGCCAAGCGCGACCGTTCCATCCTCCCGGGCTTCCAGCGCCTTGCCCGGCTGGAACTTGGACAGGATCGTCAGCGTCCCGTCCGAGTTCCCGTTCACCAGCCAGCGCTGATTGTCATAGCCGAGATAGGCGTACAATTGAACCTTGTTCGCCCCCGTATCCCAGTCGAGCGATTTGCCGCTTCCCCCTGTCCGGATCGTGTAGGCGTTATTTTTGATCGGGTAATAGCTCCAGTATTGATTGACCGATTCCTGTTCAGGCACCGCTCTAAGCATGGCCAGGGAATTTGGGCTGTCGGCGGCAAGCGCCGCTCCCGTCCCCTCATTTATGAAACGATAGACCGAATCATCAGCCGCCGTTGCCCCGGTTACATTGACGTTCTGGTAATAGGCATCCCCTCCGAATACATTCACGCCGAACGCGCCCTGACGGTAGGTATCGTCATCCACATCAATAATTTGTCGTCCGTCCAGATCGATTGTGATCCGCGTGCCCACGGCTGTGATTTTGGCATGATGCTTCACTCCCGTGGTCAGAGCCATTGGCACTTTCGCCAGCACCTGCCGGTCTTGGAACTGGCCGTCGGCCATATAGAACAGCCGCGCCGCCTTCAAATTGGGATCAAGGTTGAAATAGTAAGCGCTCGTACCGTCAGCGTTCGACCGGAACAGAATCGATCCGGCTCCGCCGGTGCTCGGGAGCATGACGTCGGCTTCATAGGTGAAATCCGCCGCCCGATCCCCCGACATATAGTTGGAGTCGCTGTCAAAGGTGCCCCGGATGCCCTCAGATGTAACCGCCCAGCTGGAATTCGGCTTCCAGTTTTTCAGAGTCGTATTGAACGTTCCCACGGTCACTTGAATGACGGCGGACAAGCTTCCGTCTGACGTCTGTACAGTAACGGCCGCCGTCCCCGGCGCCACAGCCTTCAGCACAGCGCTGCCGGAACCGGATGGCTCGGCCTTAACGACCGATTCGTCGCTGGAGGTCCATACTAACTCCCGCGCGGACTCATGCGGCAGCACATTGGCGTAGACCTCCTTGGATTCCCCTGAGCCCAACTCCAGCACGCTGCTGTCCAGAATGATCCGGCCGGCTGATTCGTCCGGCTGAAACTCGCCGTTCCAAATATTTTTAAGCGGATAAACCTTCATGGACTTCACCTGCACTATTCCGCCCTCAGCGTAAAAGCTCATGCCGCTGCGCGCCGCACCCGGGAAGATCACATCGGAGAATACCGCCGTTCCATCTGCCGCAAATACCTCGATTGAGGATTGGTCCACCAGAATACGCAGCTTCAGCGTGGAGTTCACCGTCGGCACATGGGCCTCATGCAGGGTGGAGAACTTGGATGAGAAATCGGTCCGGCCGGAAGCGGAACGGTCAACGAACAGCGTACTGTCCCCGGCGCGGTAACCGACAGCAGTCCGCTGGTCGCCGCCTTCGCGCAATAAGAACCCGAATTCCGAAGCGGCTCCGCTCTGAGGCAGTTCAAGCTCGGCTTCGATTTCATAAGCATTGCCGAAGGACGAAGCCAGAATATTGTCCGTATCCTCAGAGACGGACGTGTCGGTAACCGAGAATGGCGCACCCCGCAGGGTCTCAAGCTCCGCAATCGGAGCCTGCGCCAGACGTATGCCGTCCGCTGTCGTCTTCAGCGACAATTCGCGCGGCACTGTCAGCTCTCCTTTCCACGGCGAGGTCGGGAAGCTGAACGGATAATCCCAATTGGTCATCCAGGCCAGCATGATCCGGCGTCCGTTCGGCGCGTTGGCGAAGGAAGTCGACGCATACATCTCCTTGCCGAAATCGGTTCTGAGAACGGTTCCTGCCGGGCTGCCGTTGACGAACTTGCCCTCGGGGGTCAAATCGCCGATAAAATACTCGGCATCCGAACCGTTCGTCTTCGGATTGGCGCCCGTGCTGAGCATCAGCACCCATTTCTGGTTCAAGGCGTCGCCGTCCACCGGCAGAGGGAACAAATCTGGGCATTCCCATACTCCGCCCCTGATGTAACTGCCGTAGCCGAAGGTGTCGGTTAGCGTCCAGTCGATCAGATTCTCCGAGGTGTAGAATCGGATGTGATCGCCGCCGGAAACGACCATTACCCAGCGGCCATTCGCTTCATCGCGCACGACCTTCGGGTCGCGGAAATCCCAGCCTCCCGGTTCATTGGCGCTTACATAGCCCGGATTTTGGATAATCGCACCGTCCCCGTAATACTGCCAGGTGCGCCCTTTATCCTTGCTGTAAGCCAGTCCGATTTTCTGGTTGCCTCCGGTCTTGTCAGGATTAAAAGAAGTGTAGTAGGCAATAAGGCCTTTGCCCCCGGAGTCGTCGAACAGCCCCGAGGCGTTCGTCTCGTCGGCAATCGCCGATCCGGACCAGATATGGCCCATGTCATTCCATTTCAGCGCAAGCGGCAGACGCTGCCAGTGAACCAGATCGGTGCTGACCGCATGGGCCCACTGTCCCCGGTCCTGATGAAAGAGATGATATTCCCCTTCAAAATAAACCAGCCCGTTCGGATCGCTTGCCGAGCCGCGCGCAGGCGTGTAATGATATGCCGGACGGTAGCTTTCGCTGTAATACCCGCCCGAAGGTGTCAGATAGACATTTTGAAAATAGGCGCTTCCGCCTTTTACGGCAAGGCCGGTCAGACCGGAAGCATAGCTTGCGTCCTCCAGGGTGGCGGCCGCTCCGGCGTAGCCGTCCACATATGCCGAGATTTTCGATCCCGCCGCATGAATTTCAACATGGTGTTTCTTCCCGGCGGCCAGCGGAATATCCGAAGTCGAGGCCAGCTCCTGCTGTCCATCCGGTCCGGACTTGATCAGCTTAACCGTGCCGTCTTTCGCGTTCAATTTAAGCAAGTAACCCTCCGAACCGTTCGCGCTTGCCCGGAACAGCAGCGCCGCTTCGGCGGAAGGAGTATCTTGGGCGATGGTAACGTCGCCCTCCAGAACGAAATCCTTCGCCTGCGTTTCGGAGAGATGCAGGGACCACTGTGCTCCCTGCGCCGTTCCTTTAAGGCCCTGAAGATCCTTCATCCATAACCCGTCCGCGTTCGACAGACCTTCTATATTCGTAAGCAGATCGCTCACTTCAATATTCTGAAACACCGCCGTTCCCGCCCCGCGAAGACCCAGTCCCTTATTGACGGAATAAAGCTCCGTTTCGGCGCTGATTATGGGATCGTATTTGCCGTTCCAGTAGACTTTGATTCGGTTTCCTTCCGCTTTGACCTTTACATGGTAGCTGACATCGGGAAGGACCGCGATGCTCTTCTCGATCCAAAGGCGGTCCGACTGTACGCTGCCCGCATCGGCCAGCCGGATTTTTCCGGCTTTGCCGTCCACCTGAACGAGCAGGGCATTGCGCCCTTCTTTATCCGAACGCAGCAGCAAGGAGCCTGCCGAATCCGCTGACTTTAGCATGATGTCGCTTTCATAAGTGAAATCCTGGGCGTAGGTGTCCGACATGACCGTAACCGCTCCCGATGCCGACAGTTGAAGGCCTTCGGGACCTGAGGAAGCGGTTCCAATCCCCCGCTGCGTCCAGCCCGTCAGATTGCTGCTGACGCCGGACATCTCTATCGGCTGCGGTTCGCCGAGCGGGCCCGCATAAATATTCTGGAATACCGCCGCGCTGTTCCAGACATGCATGCCGAAATACCCCCCGGTGTGGGCGGCATCCTCCGCTTCAAGCAGCGGGTCGCTTCCGCCGTTCCAGTACACCTTTAGCGACGCGCCGTCCGCCGTCACCTTGAGGTGATATGTCTGTCCGGCTTCCAGCGGCACGCTTTCCGTCTTCAACACCCGGTCGCCGTCCGCGTCCTTCAGCTTGATGATGTCTGCGCCCGGATCAAGCTGCACCATGTACGAGCCCCAACCGCTGTCGTCCGAGCGGAAGACAAGCGACACTACGCCGCCGCCCTGGAGCAGCGTTACGTCCGCTTCATAGCGGAAGCTCTCTCCCTGCTCCGCGGACAGCGCGAAGCCGTTCTCCGCCGAGGACAGCCTTAGCCCGTCCGCCGTCTCCTCGATATTCCCTTGGTCCTTCGCCGCCCAGCCGCTCAAGTTGCTGTTCAACGTTCCCGGCTTCGTCTCCGTGTTGATGGGCTGCATATAAATATTCTGGAACACCGCCGCGCTGTTCCAGACATGCATGCCGAAGTATCCGCCGGTATAGGCGGAATCGCTCACCTGAAGCAGCGGCTCGCTTCCGCCGTTCCAGTATACCTTAAGCGACGCGCCCTCCGCCGTCACCTTGAGGTGGTACATCTGTCCGGCTTCCAGCGGCACGCTTTCCGTCTTCAGCACCCGGTCGCCGCTCGCATCCTTCAGCTTCAGGATGTCCGCACCCGGATCAAGCTGCGCCATGTACGAGCCCCAGCCGCTGTCGTTCGAGCGGAAGACGAGCGACACCACGCCGCTGTCCTGCAGCAGCGTTACGTCCGTTTCATAACTGAAGCTTTCTCCCTGCTCCGCGGACAGCGCGAAGCCGTTCTCCGCCGAGGACAGCTTCAGCCCATCGGCCGTCTCCTCAATATTTCCTTTGTCCTTCGCCGTCCAGCCGCTTAAATTACTGTTCACACTATTAATTGAAGCGTTCTCAGGAATGCTTTCACCATACGTAACGTCTGCTACCGACGCCGCCGACGCCACCGAATATGAACCCGGGAATATAACCGTTCCCAGCAGCAGTACGGCAACCCACGCGTTTAACCAGACTCTCCCCCGATGCTTCTTGCCTCTTCCCAACGCATTCACTCCCATTCTTGATATCATGTAAGCGCTGTCCATTACTGCTGAAGAAAAGCGACCCAAGTTTCAGGCCGCTTTTTCCTCTAGTTCATTCTGTCTTGCTTAAGGTATTCGATTTCTTCCCTAGCCATAGCAGGCATACCCCGGGGTCCAATTATTCTCCTGCTGCTTCCGTTTGATCCGGTTCCATCCGCCATACATTCAGCGTTTCAAGCAGGGTATTTCCGCCTCTTGAGAACAGCTTGACACCGAGGCTGCTTTCCAGCGGATAAATCCGGTTTGTAATGGTCCGGCGTCCGTCATTGGCGAACAGTTCCACCGAAGAGCTGTCGAGGAACAGGCGCAGCTTGATCCGTCCGTCTTCCGTCGGAACAAGCGATGCCTCGTTGACGCCGCCCTCGCCCGCTCCCGCGTGATCCCGGTTCATACGCAGCACGCCTTCGGATGCTTTATAGGAAATTTCCGTATACTGCAAGCCGTCATCCGAACAGCGCACGCGCAGGCCGAATTCGGCATCGGATGAAGAATCGGCCACAAAAACGGCTTCAATCTCCAGCGCGCTTCCTTCCGCTCCATCCAGCGTAAATTGTTCTCCGTCCTTCAGTAGGACATTGGCCGCGTCCACATGACTCCTGCGCAGCGCCTTCAGTTCTTCGGCAGGGTTGGCCAGCAGACTGCCGTCTTCAGCGAGTGTAAGCACACGCGGCATAGTAAAGGCTCCCATCCAGCCGTCTTCCTTCTCCGGCATCTCCGCTCCCCAAATATTCATCCAGCCGAACATGATCCGCCGGCCCGACGCATCTTCGAAGGTCTGCGGCGCGTAGAAATCGAAGCCGTAGTCCACCCGGTCCTTATGCTGCTTGCTGAATATCCCTGTGTCATAGTTGAACTGTCCGGACAAATACAGCGTCTTGACGGGCGCAATATTCATCGGAGAGAACAGGAGCACATGACTGTCCGCCTCTTCCCCAAGCGGGAACAGATCAGGGCATTCCCACATATCGCCCATCGTTCCGTCACTCTCCGCCGCAATCCCCTCATAGGTCCATTCATCCAGATCGCTTGAGGTATAGTGAAGCGCCTTGCCTTTGCCATCCTTGCCGTAACCGACGACCAGATGCCATACCTCGCCGCGCTTCCACACCTTCGGATCGCGGAAACCGAAGCACTCTCCGTCCGGAGGACCTTCAATGACGCTAACCGGCCCTTTTTCAAAATGGATGCCGTCCGTACTGCGCGCGATGCACTGCACCTCGACCGGATCGTTGCTCTCGACATGCCCCGTATAAATCAGAGTCAGCACGCCGCCATCATCCACCCCGCTGCCCGACCAGCAGCCGTACACCGTATCTTCGCCGCTGTCGTAGGGCATGGAGGGGGTCAGCGCGATCGGAAGATGCTCCCAATGTACGAGATCTTTACTCTTCGCATGTCCCCAGTGCATAGGACCCTGCCAAGGACCGTATGGGTAGTGCTGATAGAAAGCGTGATATTCGCCTTTGTAATAAATCAGTCCGTTCGGGTCGTTCATCCAGCCGACAGGCGGCATTAAATGATATTGCAGCCGATACCGGCCGTTGGTAATAGGTACTGTCTCGTTTTGAATTGTGTTGCTCACAGCAGATCACCATCCGATTCCAAAATAATTATTTTCTGTATTTTGTTTAAGTCCAAACCGATTTCAGAGGATAAACGGTAAAATGGCTGAATCTGGCGTTTCCGCCATGGGCGAACAATTCCAATCCGCCGCTGCTCTGGCGGGGATAAACAAGCGTCGTGAACACGTCCTCGCCGTCTCCGATGAACCACTCGATGACCGAATCGTCGACAAAGCCCCGCATGGTCAGCCTGCCTGATTCGCCGCTCCGCGGCGCCCGGAATACCTTGGCAAAATTCGCCGTTCCGCCGGTACGCTTCGGCAGCTCGCTGAAGCCCGACTTGCGGCGGTCGAGAAACAGCTCTTCGCGTTCGGGGCTGAAGCCGAGTACGGTATACTCCCCGCCGTCATCGGATACCCTGACGCGGATTCCCCATTCGGCCGCGCGGTCCCAGCTCACTTCCGCCTCGAACTCGTACGACAGTCCTGAGAACGGAAGACGAAGAATTTCATCCTTAATCTCCAGCGGACCGAAGCGGACCGGTTCTTCACGCAGTTTCTCCAGCTCTTGAACCGGCTGCTGTACCAGACGAAGCTCGCTGCCGTTTCTTGCAAGCCCTAGCGTCCTTGGAATCGACATTCCGCCTTTCCAAGGCTCGGTCGGTGAATGAAACGGATACTGCCAATTGGACGTCCAGCCGAGCCAGATTGCCCGGCCGTCCACCTGAGGAATATCCGAATAGGAAACGGCGGCATAGAAGTCCTGCCCGTAATCGGTCCACCGGGGAGCGCCACCCTCATGCTCGCAGACAAAGCGGCGGCCGTCGAAGTGTCCGACGAAATACTGGGCGGTGGAGCCGTCCGTCACCTCGTTGTCCCCGATGCTGACATGCAGCACCCAGCGGCTCTCGTTCGGCTCTCCCAGAACGGGCAGGCGGAACAAATCGGGACACTCCCATACCGCATCCCGGCAGCCGACGCCCTCAAACACGCTTTCAAACTGCCATTCGCGCAGATTGGGCGAGCTGTAGAAATGAATGGCTTTGTCCACGCTGACCGCCATCGCCCAGCGGCCCGTCTCCTCATGCCACAGCACCTTCGGATCGCGAAAATCGTTCAGGCCAGGATTGGGAATGACCGGATTGCCCGAATACTTCACCCAGGTCCGGCCTTTGTCCGGGCTGTACGCGATGCTCTGGGACTGAAGGCCTTCCTTGAAGTGGGTGAAGATGGCAACCAGACCGCTGCCTCCGCCGAAGAAACCGCTGCTGTCCTGCCAGTCCACCACAGCACTGCCCGACCAGATGTCGCCCAGCTCATCGGATACAAGCGCCAGCGGCAGATGCTCCCAGTGCAGCAAATCGCGGCTTACCGCATGGCCCCACCTCCCTGTAAACTGATAGAACTGATGATACTCCCCTTCATAGAACACCATGCCGTTCGGATCGCTCATCGGCCCCTCCGGCGGTGTCAGATGAAATTGCGGGCGGTAAAGCTCATGGTACGTTTCAGTCATGGTCAACCTCCATAGGCCCGACTTCCTGGTCTCTTCTCAAGCACGCTTTGATAGGCATATCCGACCTTCATTAATTTACATTGATAATTACAAATGTAAACAACTTTGACGCAATTGAAGTATAGCGCTTCCAATTCCAAGTGTCAATCACTTTTAAAGCGCTTTTTTGTAAAATATTTTTTCGCTTGATCCAACCAAATCTTTGCATATCTGAAGTAGAGACAAGCCATAATCGTCATCTTCAACAAAAACGCTTTCCAAGCTGATTTTATGGACAGGATAACCTATGCAACCGCTGAAAAAGGTTATATAATAAGATGTTAAAACGAGGAAATCCGTCCATACTAAATAGAGTTCTGCTGTTTGTGCTTTTCATTTTTTTGTTTTGGGCGTTTTTATTTACATTTTTCCAATCGAATTTTTCTTTACATTTTTGTTTACTATCGCACACTAAAATGATATAAAGATTGCACCTCGATGAAAAGGCGTACATGCGTCAATCGCATATCCCAGTAAATATAAAAATCGTGAGCCAAAAAGGAGCATGCTGTCTATGGCTGAGAGAGTGACCATTCAAAATATCGCCGATGCTTTGGGATTGTCCCGCAATACCGTTTCCAAAGCGCTGAACAACCATCCGCAAATTCCCGACGGGACCAAGGAGAAGATTCTCCAAAAGGCGGCGGAGCTGAAATACAAAAATTTCTCCACCATGAACATGGGGAACATTGCGCTGCTCACCCGCGGAGATATTAACGTCATCAGTTTCTACGCCGAGACGATAAAAGGTATGGAAACGGCGCTGAGCGCCCAGGGATTTAATCTGATTCTGACCCTGGTGAAGCCCGAAGATATCCGAAACAACGCGCTGCCGGCCAACATCAATCCGTTTAATATCGACGGCATCGTATGCATCGAGATTTTTCATAAGCCTTATATCGAAACGATCCTTGGGGCCGGCATTCCGACCGTATTCATCGACTCCCTGCCCAACACCGTCTTTGACAGCCACAAATACGACATCGTGATGGTCGAAAATGAATTCGCCACCTATACCCTCACCAAAACACTGATCGAAGAGGGGCACGCGAATATCGGCTTCATTGGAGATTTGCACCACTGCCGCAGCTTTTACGAAAGATGGCTCGGGTTCGAGCGCGCGATACGGGCATCCGGACATGAACCAAATCCCGCCTTCAGCATAACGCCGGACGACACACAGCCCTACCTTTCGGTCGAGTGGATGACGGCCCAGCTGAAAGACCTGGCCCAACTTCCAACCGCGTTCGTGTGTGCCAATGACGATATCGGCATCTGCGCGATTCGCGCGCTCAAGGAGATGCAGGTTCAAGTGCCCGGACAGATTGAAGTGACGGGATTTGACGACATTCCCAACGCCAAAATCATCGACCCGCCGCTGACCACCGTGCACACCTATCCCTACGAGCTCGGCATCCGCGTCGTCGAGACGCTGCTGAGCCGGATTGAAAGGCCCGACCGCCATAAGGAAACGATCTATCTGGATACGAGCGTTGTCCTGCGGGGATCGACCCGGCGCCGGAGTGAGCTCGGCGAAGTCGCAGAACTGCATTCAAATTAATCCATCTTTACAAAAGAAAAAGGACGGCTTCTTCTCGTAAAGCGAAGAGCTGTCCTTTGCTGTTTCTTCCTGCCTCGGGTTAGTGCCGTATCTCCTGTCGGGTGCCCCGCGAAAGTCCGGTTCATTTCCGCACGGCACAATTCAAGCAACCGGACTTGCAGTGCTATCCCTTCAATATCATAACGCCCTTCGCCGGAATGGCAGCCGTACCACTTACCTCCCTGCCGGACAGCAGATCGGTCATCCCGGCGGAGCCGATCTCTGCCGCCAGTTCCCCGTCGGTGTGGTTCAGAAGGAACAGGTACGGCGTTCCGTTCTTTATCCGCCGCGCGGCTTCGAGTCCCTGCGGGGCCTTGACCAGAGGCGCGATATTCTTGTCGGCGCACAGATTGCCAAAGAAGCCTTGCAGAAAGTCGGCGTTCGGGCTGGAAGCGATATAATAGGCTTTGCCCCCGCCGAACCGGTTGACGGTAAGCGCCGGCATGCCCCGATAGAAATCGGAGCCGTAACGCGCCAGCGTCTCCGCCCCCTCCGTATGAATCAGATCGCACAGAATGCCGCATTCGTAGCTTCCGCTCAGCTTTTTCCAATCCCGCTCCATGACGATTTGATTGCTCATGCCCGGCAGCAGCGCGTCGATCTCCTCCGCCCATACGCCAAGCAGCCGCCGCAGCCGGCCGGGATAGCCGCCAAGCGTTACGAGATCATTCTCGTCGACGATTCCGCTGAAGAAGGTCGTCACGAACGTGCCCCCCGCCTGGACAAAAGCTTCCGCTCTCGCCGCAAAGCCCGGCTTCACCATGTACAGCACCGGGGCGATCACGATTTCGTACTTGGTCAAGTCCTCCAGGGCGCCGACCATATCAACCTCGATATGCTGCGCAAACAGCGCATCGTAATACTTATGCACTTCGTCCACATAGTTCAGCGCGACCGTCGGCCCGCTAGACAGATTGAGTGCCCAACGGTTCTCCCAGTCGAACAGGATGGCGACCTTCGCCGCGCTCCGGGCGTCGAGCAGCTCGCCGCCGAGCAGCTGCAGCTCCCGGCCCAGCTCCGCACATTCGCGGAACACCCGCGTGTACTCATGCCCGGCGTGCTCGATCACGGCGCCGTGATACTTCTCACAGGCGCCGACCGAGCGGCGCAGCTGGAAGAACAGCACCGTATCCGCTCCGCGCGCCACCGCCTGGTAGCTCCACAGCCGCATTACGCCGGGCCGCTTGAGCGAGTTGTACGCCTGCCAGTTCTGCTGGCTCGGCGTCTGCTCCATCAGCATGAACGGCTGGCCGCTCTTCAGGCCGCGCATCAAGTCGTGGGTCATCGCCGTAAAGCTGACCGGCGTGTCCAGCGAAGGATAATTGTCCCAGGACACGACATCCATATACTTGGCCCACTCGAAATAATCCAGCTCCGGATAAAAGCCCATCAGATTCGTCGTAATCGGTACGTCCTTGCTGTGCTCCCGGATTGCATCGTATTCCAGCCGATAGCATTCCAGCAGGCTGTGCGACATGAACCGGCGGTAATCCAGCGAGATGCCCTGAAAGCTGGTCCGGCTGCCGTTCCACTCCTCGCTCAGCTCGCTGGGGACGACAATCTCCTCCCAATCATAGAAGGTATGTCCCCAAAATCTCGTATTCCACGCTCTGTTCAGGGCGTCCAGCGTGCCGTAGCGCACTTTCAGCCATTCGCGGAAGGCCGTCTCGGATTGCTCGGAGTAGTCGTATCCGCCGTACTCATTCGAGACATGCCAGGCAACGAGCGCGGGATGATCTTTGTACCGCTCCGCCAGCTTGCCGGCCAGCCGGGCTGAAAATTTACGGTAGACCGCGCTGTTCGGGTTGGAGTTATGCCGTCCCCCGAACTTGCGCTTCCTGCCCTTGACATCGACACGGGTCACCTCGGGATATTGGCGCGCCATCCAGGCCGGATGCGCCCCGGTGGCCGTAGCCAGGCAAATATAGGTCCCGTTTCTGTACAGCCGGTCCATCGTTTCATCGAGCGACGAGAAATCATAGGTTTCTTCATCCGGCTGAATCATCGCCCAGGAGAACACATTAATGGTAGCGACATCGATGCCGGCCAGCTTGAACAAGCGGTCATCCTCGGCCCATACTTCGGCGTCCCACTGCTCGGGATTGTAATCTCCTCCGTACCAAATCTTCGGCAATTTATCGTTGATCACACGCGGCACATCCTTTACAGTATAAGTATATTCCCATTGTAATCACTTGAAATTAGCGTTTAAATATAATATTTCGGCATCATATATAAGAATATGGAACTTTCATAGATTAGTACCGATCTCTATATTCAAGCCGCAGGAGGTTAACCGTATGGCAACCCTCGGACACCGCAGAATCATTTTCGCTCCTGAAGCCGGAAGTCATCTGCCGATTTCCCTTGACAGCATCGGATATAATCCCGAGCAAGAGCAGGTCAACCGCCCGGACGGTTATCCGGCCTATCACTGGCTTCAGACCGCACATGGGCAAGGGCTGATTCATTTCGGGGAACAGCGAATGTTCCTGCCCCGGAGCAGTGGCGTGCTGCTTCCTCCCCGTTTCTCCCACCGCTATGAAGCGGTCCAGGACGGTTGGCGCACCTATTATCTGACCTTTGCCGGGGGCTCCGCGGACAGCATTTTGCAGTCCCTGGGCATAACCGGGCCTTCCTTCCATCAATGGGAAGACGATGCGCCTGTGGGCGGTATGGTGGAGTCTCTGCTGAACCTTCAGGAGAAGGAAGCAGATCCCTTCGGGCTGAGTGCTTCGGCGGGCGCCTATCGATTTCTGCTCGCATTAAGCTCCTGCGGGAGCACGCATAACCAGAAGTCCATTTCCGGCAATCTCGGCATGCTTCAGCCGCTGCTCGCATGGATGGAAGAAAGCTACGGCAATCCCGATATCGGTTTGGAGGACCTCTCCGGGCATATCGGGGTGTCCGGACGCTACCTCAACAGCCTGTTCCTGCATACGTTCGGCTTATCTCCCTATGCCTATTTCGTCCGCCTGCGCATCCGCAAGAGCAAGGAGCTGCTGATCGGCCGCCCGGAAGCCACCGTCAAATCCATCGCGCAGCGGGTCGGATTCCGGGATGCCAGCCATTTTGTCGCGACATTCCACAAGCAGTCCGGAACGACTCCGGAACAATTCAGGAAGCTGCATTAGTAGCGCATGACACTTCAGGTAATTTCGGCCCATCCGCAGCCATTTAGTTGAGTAGAGAAGCCTTGAACCTCAGCGAAAAAAAACAGCCGCCTCCCAATGTCAGGACGGCCTCGGCCGCACGCGGATCATCAGGAGGGGCTGCTTATCATAGTTTCGAAGAAGCGAATGCAAAATAAACGCAGAATGCCAGGCACAGCAATCCGACAAAACCGTAGCCGCCGAACACATCCCAGCGGGATGAAAAGTAGCCGAACCCCAGGCCTATGGCGATAAGCGCCGCATTCAGGCCCAGCGACTGAAACGAATCCATGGTCGCTCTCATGGAAGAGTCGATCCGGTGATGCAAATATCCGGCCGCGAGCGGTTCAATCACCCCGCCGGCCAGACAGATCAGGAAGATTGCCGCCAGCCCGCTAACGTTCCGCGCCATGGAGAGATACAGGAAGCCCGCGGCCAAAACCGCGGTAACGGCCGTCAGCAATGGCCCGCTGCCCATGCGGGTCTTCAGCTTATAGGCAAGGAGATTGCCCGGAAGCCTGAGCAGGAAGATCGATGCCGAGAACAACCCGAAGGCCGCAGCCGGAATCCCGATTCTGTCCAGATACAGCTGCCAGAATTCATCGATGAAGTTCAGCGATGCGCCTGTCACCATTCCGGACAGCATCACCGGCATGACTCTACGGTTTCTTTTGAAAAAGCGCACGGCACCCGCAATAGAAGCCCCAATAGGGATGCTCTTCTCCCCCTCCGCTCCGCCGCTTGCAGCGGGCCCTACCAGCATAAACGTAAAGCACAAAGCGGCAAGCGAACTTGCCAGCGAAATCCAGTAGTTCAGTTCATAGCCGCAGAGACCGGCCAGAAAGCTTCCGCACATCGCAGCGAGCATCGTGGAGGTAATGTCGACGGCATTCAGGCGGCCCAGCACTTGCTCAAAGGATTTCTCACGCCCGGCCTCCTGCAGCGAATCGTAGAGCAGCGCATTCTCCGCCCCGCTTCCCGCCGATCTGCCGACAGCCGCGAGAAATACGGCCAGCGCAAAGTGCCAGAACGATGTCGCGTACACCAGAATGAGAAACTCGAAGCAGCCTAGCAGCGAGGCAAGAACCAGCATCCGCTTTCGGCTTCGCCTGTCGGCAATGATGCCGGCAGGAAGCTCGAGCAGCACAACCGTTACCGCAAAAATAATCTCGGTGTAAACGACCATTTGAATGGTCATGCCCCGTTCTTCCCAAAACAGTCTCTCGATCACATAAGCCGGAATCAGACTGCCAAAAAAACGGACCGCATACAGCACCCGTAAATTACGTAAACCCATCATGCGCCGATCTCCTCCCGATTCGGATTGGATTGTTCCAACCGGAATCAAGGCGGAGCGCGCTCAGGCCCCGATTTTGAAGATTAACAGGGAGGTCTTGCCTTCGACATGTTCATCGTCTCCTTTTACGGAATTTGAATGTCCACATGCCAAGCTCACTCTAATTATATAGACAATGTCACAAAATAGACACATAACTGAGGCTCTGTTCCATTATTTTTCGCCGAGCTAAGGCTAAATCTCATCCCTGCTCAGCGCCTCGATCACCCTGTCGCACCATTCCATATAGCTCTCTTCGTTTCTGATCCCCATCTCAATTACCGCAATTGAGGAGAACAGCGGGTCCCTGCTGGGATAGACGGCCTGCTGCTCGCGGAAGCCCGCGATTTTGCCGCGGTAAATCTTCAGACGTTCTTCATGCTCTTTTCGCTTCTCCCGCAAAATACCGATCATCGCCTCCGGCTCCACCAGCCAGGAATTGTACTGCTTCAGCATAAAATCGTCCAACGACCGAGGCTCCTCCGCCTCCATCACCCAAGCCTTGAGGAAATCAATTCCTTTGTCCGTTATGCTGTACACCTTACGCGCCGGACGGTACGACTCACGCTCATGCGATTCCAGTTGGACCAAGCCTTCCGCTTCAAGTTTCGCCAGGGTCGGATACAGCTGGTTGTTATTGATTTTGTAAAAAAAGCTGACCCGCCCGTTCATATACTGCTTCATATCATATCCGCTCAGCGGTTCTCTTGCCAGCAGACTCAGCAAGGCGTATTTAATCGAACTCATTGTTGTCACTCCAAATTTAGGTTAATTTTAACATAAGTTATTATTGACATATAATCAATTATGTCATAGGTTAATATTAACCTATTATTCAGGCACGCACAAATCCAATATTCATGAAGGAGCGATACGGTTATGAAACTTATATTTAATGATGAGGCTTTTTCTTTTGAACTGCTGCGGACGTTAAGCTATGCGCCATACGGAGGAGCGGATATCGGCGAATGCCTGGTGACCGCCTCCCGGATTGCCGAAGGCGATTTCGAGAGTTGGCACAAGGAATGGTTCCGGGTCGCCGAGCGCGTGCATGCGCTGGGGGATGAAGCACTGGCGGCCGGCCAGCGGATCGGCGCCCGCGAGGCGTATCTCCGCGCCTCCAACTATTACCGCACCTCGGAGTTCTTCCTGCACGGGAGCCCCGAAGATCCGCGCATGCTCTCCACCTGGAAGCTGAGCCGCGACGCCTTCAGAGAAGCGGCGAAGCTGATGGACACCAAAGTGGAGCAGGTCAGCATTCCGTACGAAGGAACGACGCTTTCCGGTTACTTCTATACTGCACCGGACACCACGGAGCCTCGTCCGATCCTGATTATTCACGGCGGCTATGACTCCACGGGCGAAGAGCTGTATTTCGGCGGAGCCGCCGCCGCTCTCCAGCGGGGTTATCACTGCCTAACCTTCGAGGGTCCCGGTCAAGGCTCCGTCATCCGCGAGCAGCGGATTCCTTTCCGCCACGATTGGGAGAAGGTCATTACGCCGGTCGTCGATTATGTAATCAGCCGTCCCGAAGTTGACCCGAACCGGATCGCGCTGATGGGCATCAGCTTCGGCGGCTATCTCGCGCCCCGGGCGGCGGCCTTCGAGCATCGCCTTGCCGCTTGTATTGCCAACGACGGCGTGCACACGTTCCGCTTCCGGGAAATGGGCCAGAAATTCATGGCAGGCCGAACGGACTATACCTTCGAGGAGTATGAAGCGACCGTAGCCAAGGTCATGCAGCATCATAGCGGCGTCCGGTGGGCGGTAGACAACGGCATGTTCACGTTTCAGGCGAACTCCCTCAGCGAGCTGGTCGAGAAGACGGAACCCTGCACCATGGAGGGAATCGCAGACCAAGTTGTCTGCCCGACGCTGGTCTGCGAGGCGGAGGAGGATCACTTCTTCGCCGGACAGCCCGGGAGACTGTACGATTCGCTGGCCTGCCCGAAGACCTATCTGAAGCTCACCAAGGAGGACGGAGCGGAAGAACACTGCCATTTCGGCGCCCTGCTGCTGTTCAACCACCGCGTCTTCTCCTGGCTGGATGATGCGCTGAAGATCAGCGCCGAACCTGCCGGCGCGCTGCATTAAGAATAAGACAAAGCCTCCAGCTGCATGGGCGTGAATCGCCGTGCAGCTGGAGGCTTTATTGTTACAGTTCAAGCCCCCGCGCCGCAAGTTCCGTTAAAACACCTGTCCCGCAGGAGTGGACGGTTTTATTTCAACGTCAAGCTGAACGATACGGTTGCCTTTTATTTCAGATCATTGCATAGCGTTCGGCATTATGTTATATTCCAATTATTCGATAGTTCGTTAGTAATCAAACTTAAGAATAACATTATTGATTTATTTGTACTGGGGGTACAATTGATGAAAAAGGGGATCATTTATGCTGTCCTGTCCTATTTGACATGGGGGTTTCTGCCGTTATATTGGCGCCTGTTCACAGCGATGCCCGCATGGGAAATTTTAGCACATCGCATTGTCTGGTCCTTTGTGTTTGTAGCCGTTCTCATTACCGTGTCCAAGCAGTGGCAGCAGCTAAAGAGCGTGGTTGCAAGCCGAAGAGGTCTCACCGCCGTAGTTCTCTGTTCCATTCTGATCAGCTCGAATTGGTTCCTTTTCATTTGGGCGGTCAACAATAATCATGTGATTGAAACGAGCCTGGGCTATTATATGAATCCCCTGATCAGCGTTTTGTTCGCGGTGGTTTTCCTGAAAGAAAGGCTTTCGCCGGGGCAGTGGCTGTCTATCGTTCTGGCAGGCATCGGCGTTCTGATTATGGCCGTTCAATATGGACAAATTCCGTGGGTGGCTATTTCTTTGGCGATTTCTTTTGCTTTATACGGACTTGCCAAAAAAATAGCGAAGCTCGATGTCCTCCTCGGTCTTACCGGAGAAACGATTGCCGCGCTTCCCGCAGCTCTTGCCTATATGATCTACATACAGTCGCACGGAACGGGAATCTTCACTTCGTTGCCGCCTTTCTCGATTGTGCTTCTCCTGCTTTCAGGAGCGGCGACAGCGATGCCTTTATTCTGGTTCGCCAAATCCATGCAGCTGCTTCCGCTTTCACTCGTCGGGTTTATCCAGTATATCGCGCCGACTACAAGCTTGCTGCTTGCCATTTTCTTGTTTAACGAACCGTTCTCGCAAAAAGAATTGATCAGCTTTTCCTTTATCTGGATTGCTTTGATTATCTATTCCTTCGTTACGTTCAGGAAATCAAAAGTGGCGGTCCTCCCCGTTAGACAGGTTGACGTACAATAGAACACAAACGCAAGCATCAAATCACGATAGGAGGCTCTTGACATGAAAATATTGAACCATCCGGATTTGCATGATATTCAATTGTCCTCGGTGCTGTACGCTCTCAGCGATCCTATCCGGTTATATCTGGTGGACGTTATCTATAAATCAGGAGAACGAAGATGCGGCGATATCGCGGTTCCCGTCGTTAAATCAACGCTCTCCCATCATTATCGGACACTGCGGGAAGCCGGCATCGTTCGCGTCCGCGTTCAAGGCACCCAGCGTTTCTCCAGCATCCGAACGGACGATCTGGAAGCCCGTTTTCCCGGACTGCTTGCGTCGGTATTGAACGCCTATCATGCCTCGGGGGAAGCGGAACGGTTAATGGCCTCTATCGGAGCATCCGGCGACGCAGCGCCGCAGAGCTGAAACGTCCAGCAGGCCTAACAGAGTTACCCGGTAATTGTTGAAGGCCAGGAAATCCTCATAATCGGGAATCGTTTTCTAACTGAGTGATCGGTTGCTGATCGAGTGACCGTATCCTACCCAAGTGTTCGGTTCCTAATCGACTGTCCGTTTCCTGTCCAAGTGACTGTTTCCTGCCCGAACGGGGTCAAGGACGGCAGACGTTCAGTTGAACTGGAAAAACTCCCTTTTATTATCGCAAATCGAGCCTAACCCTTACCATGAGCGGGAAAAGCTCCGGTTTATTTACCGGTTTTGATTCATCTTCAGGAAAACCGTCTGATTAAGAGGGAGAAACTCCGTTCCGGAGTTTAGAATTACTGGCGTTCCGAAGGCACGGAACTACGAAGTCACGGTACTACGAAGACTGTCGCCTAAAGCAACTGCGTTCCCCCGCTTGGCTAGTCCTGCGCTATTCACGATATGAACTGAAGGCATAGGAGCACATCGCTGATGCATCAAGAGAGCATTCCATCCTGCCCTCCGCTGTCACCGGAAGCACGCTCCATTCAAGCATCCACGCAAAAAGAACCTCTCCTGGTTAAAATGGGAGCTTCGCCAGCCCATTCCAATCTAACAGAGAGGTTCTTTATCTATTCAAGCTTATCGCGGGCCCAACCAACCCAATGTAGCGGAAGCAAGCCCGGCGAATCGCCTCGTTCATAAGGTTAGCGCCAGCGTTGACTGGTCCATGCCCGCTATGTCACCGCCCTTCCCGGTTCACCCGAACCGCTGCCGGTACCCGCATCTGCGGCACAGCTCCTCTACCGCTTCCCTGCGGGAAAAGCCGTAGAACAGATTATTCGCCCGCTCTCCCTCTACGATCTCGGAGAACGGCATCTGGTGGACGTTGCCAAGGTTAATAACGCCTTCCCCATCCAGACAGCACGGCACCACTGTCCCGTCGACCAATACCGCGGCCTGGCTGCGAAGGGCGTGGCAGAATCCTTTGCCTTCGTCTTCGGGAGCGCTAAGGCTCGGCCACTGGAACTCATGGTCCTGGTTCAGGAAGACCCGATCGGCAATCTTCACGCTGCTGCCGGGAACAATCTTTTCCTCGATCCGGTAATCCAGGCCGAATGCCGATTCCAGCACGGACAGTGTCTCCCGGTTGCGGTTTCTTTGCAGATTCGTCAGATTGTCCGGCGTGAGATTCCACAGCCGGAAGGAGATGAAGACGCCCTGCGCCGCAGCCTCCTTGGCAAATTCAAGAATTTGCGAAAGATACCCTTCGCGGTCCTCGGAGCCCTCATGCCCGTCAAAGCTGTGCAGCGAGAAGTTCATCTGCCGAAGCGCCGGCTTCCCCAGCAGCTTGTGCCCCGCCTTGCGGATCAGCGTGCCGTTGGTCGTTATGTTGACCTTGAAGCCTTTGTCATGCGCGGCATCGAGCAGCTCGTGAATTCTCGGATGGAGCAGCGGCTCGCCTTTGACATGAAGGTAGATATGCGAAGTGTGCGGCTTGATCTCGTCCAAAATGGAGCTGAACATTTCCGTATTCATAAACCTTGCTTGCCTTGCCGTTTGCGGGCAAAAGCTGCAGGCCAGATTGCAGACGCTTGTAATCTCGATGTATACCTTCTTAAATGTCTTCAAGCTCCGCTCTCTCCGTTTCCCTTACCATTGATCCGCGGCGTACCTTAGTCCGATCTGCCTCCGCGCATCCTCCATAACTTCCGCAGCCGCCAGCGAGTTGGCATGCGAATTGACGGAGCTCTCGCGTTCCCCCGCTTGCAGCAGGCGGATAAATTCCTGAGCTTCGTAGTACATCGACTCATAGGTCTGCGGCAAGGTCAGTTCCTCGACAATTCCGTCTCTGTAGCGAATCTTGACCTCATACGGCTGATTGATCTTGTCAATGACCATCGTGCCGTTCTCGCCCTGGATTTCCACCGGCAGATAGGATTCGGTAATCTTGGAGTACATCACAACGGCATCCATATCGCCGTAGCGCATGACGATGCTGCCCTCGCCGTCAACGCCGGAGGACAGCATGACGCCGGTCGCCTTCACCGTATCCGGCTTTCCGAACAGCACGACCATGGGATAAAGACAATAAATACCAAGATCCATCAGGGCGCCGTTGGAGAATGCCGGATTGAAGGCATTCAGCACCGTACCTTGAAGGAAAGCGTCATAACGCGAGGAATACTGGCAGTAACTGGCGAAGTAGCGCCGGATCTGGCCGATTTTATACAGATTCTCTTTGATAATCCCGAAGTTCGGAACCAGTGTCGATTTCATTGCTTCCATAAACAGCACATTGTTGCTCCGCGCAGCCTCGATTACACGTCTCAGCTCAGCCGCATTAGTCGCGGCGGGTTTCTCGCAAAGCACATGCTTGCCGTGGCTAATGCAAATCAGCGCATGCTCGGCATGCAGCGAATTGGGACTGGCGATGTAGACAGCGTCGATTTCGTCGCTTGCCGCCATGGCCTCCAGGTCGGTGTAAACGGAGGCTCCGGCGTACTTCGCGGCGAACGCCTTCCCCTTCTCTTCACTGCGGGAATACACGGCGGTCAGCAGAAAATCCTCATTTTCCAATCCCGACTCCAAAAAGCGGTCCGTAATCCAGTTGGTTCCGACTACGCCAAAACGAATGGTCATGCACCTATCTCTCCCTTAAATGGCATTCTTTTATTTCCATCCTTATCCGATTTCGGCGGATAGCGTATAGAAAGCCTTGAGCTGTCTTGCGATCTCCGCTTTGTCATGCTCTACCACGGTCATATGCTGCGGCAGCGCCGACAGACCGGCGATTTGCGCCGGGAATTCCTGGCTGATCTTCAGCAGGGAAATGGCTTCGTCGAACTTGGCAGGATGCGCGGTCGCGAACGTAATGCCGATCTCTCCTGTCCCGTTATACTCTTCGTAAGCGGCAATGCCGCAGGCGGTATGCGGGTCCAGCAAATAGCCGGATTCCTGCCGGTACTTGCCGATTATGTTCAGACACTCCTCATTCTTCACGCCAAGCGCGGCAAATTCGGACTGCACCTGCTCAAGCAGCGCCGGTTCAACCGAAATGGCTCCTTCGCGCTGAAGCTTCGCCATGTAATCCGATACTTTGGCGGAATCCTCACCGGCCAGGTAGTACAGATAGCGTTCGAAGTTGCTGGCCACCTGGATGTCCATCGAAGGGCTGTGCGTGCTTTTGAAATCGCCGGGCTTGTACTCTCCGGTCTTCACGAACCGCTCCAGAATGTTGTTCTCGTTCGTGGCGATGATCAGCTTGCCGATCGGCAGACCCATCTTCTTGGCGAGATAGCCGGAGAAAATGTTTCCGAAGTTGCCGGACGGCACGCTGATGTTGACCGTCTTGCCCTGCGCGCTCTGCGGCAGATGCAGATAAGCGTAGAAGTAATAGACCGTCTGCGCCAAAATCCGCACAAAGTTGATCGAGTTGATCGCCCGCAGATGGTACCGGCTCTTGAAGTCCAGATCGGCGAACAGCTCTTTGATGACTTTCTGGCAGTCGTCAAAATTACCTTTGACCGACAGGTTCAGCACATTGGCGTCATCCACCGTCGTCATTTGCAGTTCCTGCACCTTGCTGACCTTGCCCCACGGATGCAGAATGCAGATCTTGATGCCTTCCTTACCGCGAACGCCCGCGATGGCGGCCGCTCCGGTATCGCCGGAGGTTGCCCCCAGGATATGAATAATTTCGCCCCGCACTCTGGAAATATAAGAGTACAGTTCGCCCATAAACTGCAGAGCGACGTCCTTGAACGCAAAGGTCGGCCCGTGGAACAGCTCCAGCACATACAGCGAATCATTGATTTCCTTAAGCGGCGTCACTTCCGGATGACGGAAAGAAGCGTAGCTCCGCTCAACCATTTCCTTCAGGTCTCCATCCGGAATTTCGCCGTTTGTATAATAGGAGAAGATCTTCAGGAACAGCTCCTGAAAGCTTAGGGACCGCCACTCCTCCAGCGTCTGTGCAGACACGGAAGGAATCACGTCCGGAATCATCAATCCGCCGTCATCGGCCAGGCCCATCAAGACCGTATCGATAAAACCTTTCGGTTCGACCTTGCCTCTAGTGCTAATATATTGCATTTTTCTACTCAGCCCCCTGAATTTCGCGCTTTCGAATTTACCTTATATATTAACACGTTTATGTGTTAAAGTCCGGTGTATATTGCACGATTTCGCCAGTTTCGCGCATTTTCCGTTTCACCGCCGCTACTGTACCGGTTTCTGCAATTCTTTCCAAACGGTCTTGTTGCTGTATTTCTTCTCTTCGCTGACGTCCTGTCCGAACCACTCCGGCGCTTCGAAGCTCTGAGCCTCTTCCAGGGAATGAAATTCGACCTCGACGACCGACAGCTTCAGCTGATCGTAGATATCGATTTCCACCGTTACGCCGTTCCATTCGCCGGTAATGCGTTCCTTGATCAGCGGCACGGCCCGGACGGCCCGAATCATTTGTTCATACAAGCCCTGCGAGATATCATATTCGATTTCCTCGCGGCTGATGCCAAGCCCGTTCTTGAAGGTATGCGTGTAATGCACCTCGCCGGAAGCGAGATTTTCGATTTTGCGCACGCGCAGCTCCTGCGGTCCGTCCATTGCCAAATACGTCTGCTCAATGCGCTGCCGGCTGTGAATGTTCAGCTTTCCCTCCTGAACAAGCTGCTGCGGAAACTCCGGAAGCAGGAACTTTCGCTCGATTTCCATTTCCATCTATATTTCTCCCCTTTTCACGTAGTCAGGTTAGTAAATTGTAAAGTGGCGCTCAAAGGAAGTCAATCCGGGAACAATTTGCTAAAATAGAAGAATCGGTGCGAGAAATCGTACCAGTCCAACATATACGGAGGCAACTTTTGTGGATTATATCATTCTGGACATTGAATTCAACGGCCGTAAGTTTGCCAGCGAGCATCCGATGGAGGTTATCGAGATCGGCGCCGTGCGGCTGGATGCCTCGCTGCGTCCCGTCGACGAGTTTACTTCACTGATCAAACCCGTGTATTTCGCTACTCTGAATTCTTTCATTAAGAAAAAAACGGGCATCCCGCAGGAAGAAATCGATATCGCCCCACGTTTTCCCAAAGTGATTTCCGCCTTCCTTCGCTGGCTGGACTTAAGCCCGGACGGCGTGCTGCTGCTGACCTGGGGCGGGGAAGATATGAAGCGCATCATCCAGGATACCCGCATGCATAAGCTGGACGACGCCTACTGGATGAAGGCGCCTTACTACGATCTGCTCAAAGGTCTCCTGCGCGCCCGCGGACTGAAGAACGATGTCAGCGTGGAAAGCGCTATGGAGCTTCTGGGCCTGGAATCCGCCGGCTCTGCGCACCGGGCGCTGGGCGACGCGCGCATGACGGCAGATATTTTCCGCGCACTCTATAGCGAGCTTGATCTGGATCAGGTGAAATATTACAAAGACACCTTCTCCAACGCCCGGGAGCGCAAGACGGTCAAGATCGCGATCAAAGCGATACTGTCGCAAAAAATCGTCCCCACCTGGGAGCTGATTGTGGAGCATTATTTTGCCGGCAAAGTTCCGCTTGACGACCCGCGCAAGGTCGAGGAGCTTCAGCGCTTTTTTGATGCGGAGCTTGCAAAGATACCCGCCCGCTCCACTTTCTCTACTCCCCCGTCTCCGCCAAATCCGCAGAGTGAAGGCTGAAGTTTAGCAGTCCAGCCTCTTGGGTACAGCCCTTGCTTCGGCAAGGGTTTTTTTCGCTTCAAAAAACGTTTGACATTGACGCAACGTAAAGGTGTACATTGAGCTTGTGAGGAGGTGCCGCCACGGAATACACAGTGCAAAAACTCGCGAAGCTTGCGGGAATCAGCGCGCGCACGCTGCGTTATTACGATGAATTCGGGATTTTGAAACCGGACCGAAAGAGCTCCTCCGGCTACCGCATTTATGGCCGGCCCGAGGTCGATCTGCTGCAGCAGATTTTATTTTACCGCGAGCTCGGTCTAAGTCTGGAGAACATTAAGGCAATCGTCACCTCGCACTCGTTCGACGGGACGAAAGCGCTGAGGACACACCATGGCAAGCTGCTGGCCAAAAGAGAACAACTCGACCTGCTGATCTCGAATGTCGAGAAGACGCTGGCCGAAAGGGAAGGAAGGATTTCAATGAGCGACACCGAGAAATTTGAAGGCTTCAAGCAAAAAATGATCGATGACAACGAGCAGGCCTATGGCAAGGAAGCGCGCGGGAAATACGGTGACGAGGACGTCGACCGGTCCAACAAACAGCTGAAGAACATGACCGAGGAACAATATACAGCCGTTCAAAAGATTGAAGAGGAGATGTTCGTTTCACTCGCGGAAGGCATGAAGACCGGCAATCCCGCCGGCAAACCTGCGCAGCGAGCCGCCGATCTTCACCGGCAGTGGCTGGCGTTCTACTGGGGCAGCTACTCCCCGGAGGCCCATGCGGGAGTCGCGCAGATGTACGTGGACGACGAACGCTTTACCGCTTACTATGATAAGCGCGGTGCGGGGCTTGCCCTTTTCCTTAGAGACGCCGTACTGGCCTACACGGGGAAATCAAACTGAAGCGTTTATCGAGTTTCGCTAGGCTAAGCCAGGGCAAAATGTTTTTTGCCTTGGCTTTTTAAGCTTCGTATTCATATGTATGGTTATCCAGTATGTAAATCGCGGTTTCGAGCCGTCGCACCAGATCCCCCATTACGGCAGTTTTTCCATCGGTCAGACAGGACAAAAAATTTAGATCGAATAAATGGGACTTTTGTTGTATGATGGGTGAGATTGTATAATTATTCCTGGGTAATTAAGCCCTGGTAGGTTGGTCTTAAGTCAATCTGTAGAATAAGAAACGGCAAATCCGTACGAAAGTCGGAGACGCAAAGCCACGGATCTAAGCAAGGTCGCTCCTTGTACGACAGCCGGGTTACCTATATCTCTTCACGGGTTGGCTTTTTTTTGTTGCCATTATTAAAGTAATGAAAGGGAGATTGTATGTTGGGAAGATTATTAGGTAGAGCCGCATTCATCGTTATTATTTTTGTAGTGCAAGTCTTATCTTTCTCAGGGCTCTCGTATGCAGAAAGCCAAACATCATTAAATGACATCAATCGTCATTGGGCCGAGGAAGAAATAAAAGAATGGATAAGTAATGGATTGATCTCGGGCTACGCCGATCGAACCTTTCAACCCGATAAAGTCATTACCCGAGCAGAATTCATATCGCTAGCGAACAAAGCGTTTGGTTTTTTCCATAAGGCTGACCAGACTTTTAAAGATGTCCCGCAGGGAAAATGGTTCTATAACGATGTATCCAAAGCGAAATTTACCGGCTACATTTCGGGGTTCGGAGATGGCACCTTCAGGCCTGATCAACCGATAACGAGAGAACAGTCTGCCAAAATCATTTACCAGCTTATGCAGTTGGAAGAGGGGACAGTAGCGAGAGATACTGAAGCCTTTCAGGATGATCAGCAAATGTCTGCCTGGAGCAAACCATACATAAAAGCAGTTGCTTCCAAGGGTTATCTGAAAGGATATCCTGATAAAAGCTTCCGTCCTCAGAAACCCATCACAAGAGCTGAAGCTGTAGCGATGCTTGATCAAGCTGTAGGTCAATTGATACACCAGCCTGGAACTTATGAACTGAAAAATACGGTTGGTGGGAACTTGACGATCAACAGCGGCGGCGTCACCCTAAAGAATGCTGTGATTAAAGGCGACCTCATCCTGGCAGCGGGGATCGGCGAGGGCGAGGTGCTGCTTGATCACGTAACCGTTGAAGGAAGAACCATTGTGAATGGCGGCGGGGAAAACAGTATCGTAATTCAAGACTCGACGATGAACCAGGTGATGGTTCAAAAGGATCTCGGCAGAGTCCGACTTTTTACGAAGGGTGATACAAGCATAAGCAATACTGTCGTCAAATCGGGAGCGAAGCTGGAAGAAGAACAAGGAAACGAAGCCTTTAAATCGGTTTCCGTTGAAAGTACGTCAGTAAATGATCTCGTGCAATTTGAGGGGACTTTTGTAAAAGTCGCAGTAAAAGCGACGGTAACGATCGAAATTTCCGATCAATCCACCATAGCATTGCTTGAAACCTACACAGGTTCAGAAGGATCTGCAATCAAGCTGCTGGACAATGCCGTATTGAAGGTGATCATTCTGCAGGCAGCCGCGAAGATCACAGGAGAAGGAACGATCCTTAAAGCTCAGATTAATGCGGAAGGTGTTAGCTTCGAGCAACTCGTAAAGGAGTATATTCTCTCGGAGACGGTGAAGGTCGTGCTAATTGGCGGGAAGGAAGTAGGAAGCAGCAGTCCGGTTCCAACGGTTCCTTCACCAGGAGCGATCAATCCTCAGGGACCCGTATCTCCTACGCCCGCATCTCCGGCACCTGTACCTCCGGCCGTTAACCCTGAAAATCCGGTTTCTCCCGAGCAGCCGCCTGTAGAGCAGCCTGCCCCCGAGCCGGGTAAGGTACTTGATATTAGAGCCGCTTTTATCGTACAGGACAAGCTGTACACCCTGTACCCGGCAACCGATGATTATTCGGCCGTAAAATGGATGGTTACCAATTCGGTTACTCAGGACACGTACCAGACCGAATATGACGAAACGGTACAAGACGTTGGAATCTACAGCATTTCAGGCGGAGCGCTTCCTCCGGCGGCGTATGACGTCACCAATCCGAACTCGTCTCAGCATTATTCGGGAGTTATGTTATCCAGCATTACGGTTAACGACAGCGTGTATGCTAAAGTTTATTATAGCGGCAGCGAGATGATCTCTTATCAAATCAATGACAGCTACACCGTCCATGATCTTGGCAACCAGATGCCGGCACAAGCGGTTCCGCTCGCTGCGGGGGACACCTTGGCAATGGTTTATGGAGATCAATTTCAGGTTTTTGCAACATGGAACGGGAGCGGCTGGGAGCTTGATGCGATTAACGATCAATTAGAGACGCCAACCCATCTAACGGCATCGACGGTATCGAATAAGGCGATCGCTTTGCAATGGAATCCGGTTGCGAATGCGGATCAGTACCACATTTATTACAGCGCAACACCTACAGGCGATTTTGTTTCCTTAAAGGATCAAAACGGTCAACCTGTTACCGTAACGGGCACGACTTATGTTGATGGCACGAATCTACCGCATACAACAAGATACTATGTAGTAACTGCGGCTAAAGCCGGAATCGGCATGGAATCGGGACCAAGCAGCGTTGCTTTTGCCACAACCTATTATAATGCGCATATAAGCTTGGATTTTCAGATAACGGATACGGTAAGACACCCGTCGGAGCCGATCCTCTATATTACGGATAAATCGAATAAGAAGCTGTACCGGATTAATTACGTTACGGGCGAGAAAGACTCCATTTCCTTTGCCCTTGCGCCGGAGAGTCTTACGTATGCAGATGGTAAAATCTATGTATCCTTGTTGAAAGCGGAGCATTCTTCCTACACATTTATCGAAAAGCAGCAAGGGGCTATTGCGGTAGTGGACGCTGCCACCTTTACGCTTGCGGGTACGCACGATATTGCAATTGACCCGTACGATATCGCTGTCGATCGTTCCGGCCATCTCTACGTGGCTTCGGGTTCAGGACAATGGACCGAGATCAGATCGTATGATTTAAGCACCTTTGCGGAGATAGCCGCCAGTGGTATTAGGCAAGCGAGCTATATCCAGATGCATCCTGTATTGAATAAGCTCTATACGATTACAACGGACACGTCGCCGAGAGACCTTAGTGCCTATAATTTAACGAACGGACAATACGTTGATCCGTCCTATCCCGGCGGGTATGATTCTCCGTACCATGGCGATTACTCGATGGCAAAGAACTTTACGATTTCTCCTGACGGAGCCTATATCTTTAATGGGTTCGGCAGCGTATTTATGGCAACAAACAATAAGTACGACGATATGAAATATGTATACGGACTTGGACAAGCGTTTGCTGATATCGCCTTTGATCTGCCAAACAACAAGTTTTATACGGCGGAGAAGAGTGCAGTACAAGTGTATGATTACAGCAACTTTACGCAAACCGGCTTCTATCATTTGGACGGTACCGCAAAATACGTGTTTAACGATACTGATCAGTTGTTTGTTATATCTGCTTTGGCAGGAAAGAACATACTAGAAATCGTCGAGAAGGATGCGATTGAAGTACCCGCGCCTGTCGGGGTATCCGGTATTCAACTGGATGGCATTTAAATAACGGCGTACTGCCAAAAAGGCACAGGGAAGCATCCCTGTGCCTTTTTTTCGTGCAACTTTCAACCACGCAGCCGCCATAGCCTTTCCTGCACAGGCCGCTTATTCCGTTCTCCCCGCCTCGCTTTCCTTCTCCATTTGCTTGTACAGCTTGATCTTGTCCCTTACTTTCCCCATGTTCTCCTCAAGCCGCTCCATCTGGCGGGCCACCCGGTCCCGGTGCGCTTCCAGCATGGCGCGTCTCTCCTTCACGGTCGACGGCCCCTGGCTGCGCAAATCGGAGTACCGCTTCATTTCATGGATTGGTATATCCATTTCCCGCAGCACCTTCAGGAACCGGACCCACTCCGCATCCTGCTCGGTATAGTCCCGGTAACCTTGATCGTTTCGGGCAATCCCGGTCAGCAGCCCTATTTTTTCATAGTATCTCAGTGTGTATGGGCTGAGTCCCGTAAGTGCGGACATTTCCTTGATATTCAATGTCTTTGCCATGTTTCAATCATATCACAGATTCCGGGGGTTGCCTTAGAGCGCGCTCTAAAGTGTAATCTGAATTCCTAAGCAACCTACTCAAAATAATCGGAGGGATCAATGATGACAAATGAACGTTTTGAACGGGGATGGGAGAAGCTGATGGAAGTGGACGGGGAAGGCGGCGCAAGAGTGGTCGAATCGCTGAAAAATATAGCCCCCGATCTCGCCCGCTATGTTGTCGAGTTCGCCTTCGGCGACATTTATTCCCGTGAAGGACTGAGCCTGAAGGAGCGGCAGTTGATTACAATTTCCTCCCTGCTCACGCAGGGCGGCTGCGAGCCCCAGCTCACCGTGCATCTTAACGCTGCGCTGAACGTCGGCCTTACTCCCGGAGAAATTGTCGAAGGAATCTTGCACTGCATCCCTTACACCGGATTTCCTCGTGTGCTTAACGCGATGCTGACCGCAAAGTCCGTATTTCAAGAACGGGGAATTCTCGCGGCGGAAAGTTAAGCGTTGGAAAAAGAGGCCGCTCCCGTCCGGCCTATGGCATTTCCTTTAGCGCTGCCTTTCGGAAGCGTAAGAAGTCAGATTTTACGTTTCTCGCCAAACGAACCCGTTGTCCACCGCAAGCTGGTCAACGGGTTCGTTCTTTTTTTAAAGGCTGCGGTGCAGCAGGGACAGTACGTTTCGAAGCTCGCTTACCGCAACCTGCCCCGGCGCAGACGCCTTCTTCGCCGCGCCGAACGTCAGGGCGGACCCGAACACTTCTCCGCTTAGACGGCTGACGACGCCGATTCCGGACATGGACATCGTTATAACCGGGCGGTCGGCATACTTTTCTTTCATTAAATGGGTTGCTTCCAGCAAGGTCAGCACGTCAGCCGGACTGTTCGGCATCACCGCAATCTTGGGGATATCACCGCCAAGCTCCTGTGCTTTCCGTAAGCGGGAGATGATTTCCTCTTTGTCCGGCGTCTTATGGAAATCATGGTTGGAAATAATGACAAAGACTCCTTGCTTGTGCGCTCCATCGATAAGTGTCTTAACCGTCTCATCGCCCGTAAACAGTTCAACATCAATCATATCGACTAGCCCTGTCTCGGCAATCGCTTGATTAAGCGCTACGTAATACTCCGTGCCGATTTCCTTCTCCCCGCCTTCTTTGGCGCTGCGGAACGTGAACAACAGCGGAAGATCGGGAATAACGGAACGGATGCCGGCGAGCGCCGTTTTTACCGCTTCGATATCCTCCACCTGCTCGAAGAAATCCACCCGCCATTCTACTACATCAAGATCCAGCGACTTCAGCGCTTCCGCCTCTTCCTTCAATTGGGCGGCTGTTATGCCAACCATGGGAACGCAAATTTTCGGCTCGCCTTCGCCGATGACGACTTGTTTTACGGTGACTGTGCCGCTCATTCCTTTCAACTCCTTAGTCTTTCGGTAATCCGGCCTGAACGTTCTTCGGGCGTTCGGCACATTTACTCCTTAAGGTAACGCATATTTACGATTATAGCCAGCAGGACGCTGAAACGGAGCATCTGCGCAATTTCGAAATTTCGCCATCAGTTACGGAAAACAGTTCTTTAATACATACAAGCCGGTTTGAACATGCCCGAAGTCCTTTCTAGTAGAGCCGTCCTTGGCTGCTTCGGTCCGCATCCGGCTACGGCTATTGCCGGCTATTGCTCCTTGCCGCTCTACACCGTCTCCTCAAGGAAACGTTCGACTTCTTCTATGTACGGCAAAGACGCAATTGCGCCAACTTTGCCTACGGCGAGCGCGCCGACGGCGTTTGCGAAGACGACGGCTTCTTCAAGCATTCTGCCCTTTGCCAATTGAAGAGCAAGCGCGCCGTTGAAAGAATCCCCCGCCGCAACGGTGTCCACCGGCTGAACGGGAAATCCAGGAATATGGACCGAACCGTTCTTGTTCACAACCAGCGCCCCTTTCGAGCCGAGCGTCATAATCACATGCTGAACGCCTTTTTGCAGCAGAATCCCCGCGGCTTCCCGGGCGCTGTCGATACTGTCCACAGTGATCCCTGACAGTATCTCCGCTTCCGTCTCGTTGGGCGTGAGATAGGTAACGAGCGACAGCAGCCCGTCGCCAAGCTCCCGGGCCGGCGCCGGGTTCAGAATGACCGGAACCCCGTGCTTGCGCGCGATGCCTGCGGCGTGTTCCACCATGTTCAGATCCATTTCCAACTGCAGCACCAGCACTTCGGCTTCGCCGATCACAGACTCCAGGCCGGCGATATCCTCCACTGAGAGAGCAAGGTTCGCCCCAGGGACAACAATGATCCGGTTCTCTCCGTCTTCCTCTACGACGATGGAGGCGACCCCCGTCGACTGTTCAGCAAGCTCAGCGATGTGTCGGGTATTTATGTGTTCCCCTCGCAGAACCTCCAACATCTCGCGGCCGAAGGCATCCTGCCCCACGCAGCCGATCATCGTGACCTCCCCTCCGAGCCGGGCCGCCGCTACGGCCTGATTGCCCCCTTTTCCCCCTGGAGACAGCGCAAAGCTATTGCCAAGCAGGGTTTCGCCGGGACCCGGAGCGCGTCCGGTTCGAACCGTCATATCCATGTTCAAGCTTCCAACCACTACGATCATACCCGATCCTCCGCCCATTCTATTAGGTCTTTACTCTACATATTAGAGCCTGCTGCGCCTTTTATCAAACAAAGCTTTTCCAGGGTGGACAAATCCGGAAAACGTTAACAAAAACGTAGTTACGCATGCGGCCGATTTATGCTAGAATAGTTTCGCAATCGTTTTCAAAAGGCGATCCGTATCTTTCGGCACAAACGTTTGCATCTACGATAAAGCCAAGAGAATTCGTTGCAATTCAATCTAATCCGAAGATTAGGGAGGCTTATCCGCTTGAGTGAGAAGAACTTACCTTCAGTCGCTTATTTCAGCATGGAATACGGTCTGCATTCCGATTTTAAAATGTACGCCGGAGGGCTCGGCATTCTGGCCGGCGATTACATCAAAGGCGCCAAGGACATCAATGCTCCTATCATTCCCATCGGCCTGAAATGGAAGCAGGGCTATACCGACCAGAGAATCGACGCGAACGGCAATCCGTATGATTCCTATCACAACTATGTTTACGATTTCCTCGAAGATACCGGCGTTAAAGTGACCATTAAAATCCGCGGCCTAGACGTAGTATGCAAAGTATGGAAGACGGAGCATTTCGGCAACAATCCGCTCTACCTGCTGGATACGGACATTCCAGAGAACGCCGACGCCTGGATTACAGGCCAGCTGTACGGCTGGTTCGGGGAAGAACGGATCGCCCAGGAAATCGTGCTCGGAATCGGCGGGGTAAAAGCCCTGCGGGCGCTGGAAATCCCGGTGGATGTCTATCATTTTAACGAAGGCCATGCCACGCTGGCGGCGATTGAATTAATCCGTGAAAAAATGGCCGGCGGCGACACCTTTGAAGAAGCCTGGAAAGCGACCCGGCGGGAGATTGTGTTTACCACCCATACCCCGATCAAAGAAGGCAACGAATCGCATCCGCTGAGCCGTCTGGAGTATATGGGCGCCTTCAACGGGCTGACCCGCAGCCAGATGGAGCGCATTGGCGGAGAGCCGTTCAACATGACTGTCGCCGGTCTGCGCCTCTCCCGCATTTCCAACGGGGTAGCCAAGCTCCATGCAGAGACTGCGAATAAAATGTGGAAGGAAGTCCCCGGCCGCTCTCCGATCATTGCAATCACCAATGCCATTCATACGCCCACTTGGGTCGATGAACGCATCACCTGCGCCTACGAAGAGGATGGGGATCTATGGAGTGCCCATGCGGAAATCAAGAGCGAACTGATCGGGTTCATCGAGGAGCGCTCAGGCATCCAGCTGAATGAAGATAATCTGCTGATCGGCTTCTCTCGGAGGGCCGCCCCTTACAAACGAAGCGATCTCATTTTCTCGCGTCCCGACATTATCGAGTCCTACCTCGAATCGGGCAAAGTGCAGATCGTCTTCTCCGGCAAGGCGCATCCGCTTGACGACAACGGCAAAAAAATCGTCAGCAACCTGGTCGCCATGATGAAAAAGTATCCGAAAAGCGTCGTATTCCTGGAGAACTACGATATGACGATCGGGGCAATGCTGACGCGCGGCTCCGACGTGTGGCTCAACAATCCGCGCAGACCGCTGGAAGCGAGCGGCACCTCCGGCATGAAGGCCGCCATGAACGGCGTACTCAACTGCTCCATCCTCGACGGCTGGTGGCCGGAAGCCTGCATCGACGGCGAGAACGGCTGGCAGATCGGCGACGGCTTTGAAACGACCGATTTTGAGCTGCTGGACAGCCATGACAGCGAGGCGCTGTATGATACGCTTCTGAACCGCGTCCTGCCGACGTATTACGAGAACCGGGAGAAATGGACGCAGATGATGCGTCGAAGCATTGAGACGACCCGCACCGAATTCGCGACCAAGCGCATGCTGGAGGAATACTACGGCAAAATGTACATCCCCTCCTGACCATCGGGTTAATCCCGATTCATCCTATCCTTTACTTTCCCCACCGTCCGCGCCAGCGGGCGGTTTTTGCTGTGTCTTCTTGTCACGGCCTTTATCCATTTCTTTCCCTATCTCGTTCATTAATTAAAATTATTATAAATAAGGATTGATTTTTTAAAAAATAAAGCTATTATAATACTTATACTAAATCTAAATCCTATGAGGTGATTTTTGCATGAGTTCAAACCCTAAACACCTAACGACCAGCTGGGGCGCTCCGGTAGGAGACAACCAAAATTCGCTGACCGCCGGCTCGCGAGGCCCGACTTTGATCCAAGACGTCCACCTGCTGGAAAAGCTGGCCCACTTCAACAGAGAGCGCATCCCGGAACGCGTCGTTCATGCCAAAGGCGCCGGAGCTCACGGTTATTTTGAAGTCACCCGGGATATTTCCCAATATACGAAAGCGGCCTTCTTGTCGCAAGTCGGCAAGCGCACGCCCATGTTCATCCGTTTCTCCACCGTTGCCGGCGAGCTGGGCTCGGCCGATACGGTCCGCGATCCGCGCGGCTTTGCCGTCAAGTTCTATACCGAGGAAGGCAATTATGATCTCGTCGGCAATAATACCCCCGTCTTCTTCATACGCGACGCCATCAAGTTCCCAGACTTTATCCATACGCAGAAACGCCACCCGCAGACCCATCTGAAAAATCCGACCGCCGTCTGGGATTTCTGGTCCCTTTCTCCCGAGTCATTGCATCAAGTCAGCATTCTGATGTCCGACCGCGGTATTCCGGCGACGCTGCGCCACATGCACGGCTTCGGCAGTCATACCTTTAAATGGGTCAATGCGGAAGGCCAGGCCGTTTGGGTAAAATACCATTTCAAAACCGAGCAGGGCGTTCAGAACATGGACGTGGATGTGGCGGCCAGAATCGCCGGCGAACATCCGGATTACCATACGGAGGACTTGTTCAACGCAATCGCAAACGGCGATTTTCCAGCATGGAAGCTGTACGTGCAGATTATGCCGATCGAAGATGCGGATACGTACCGGTTCGATCCGTTTGACGTCACCAAAGTCTGGTCGCAACAAGATTATCCGCTGATCGAAGTCGGCCGCATGGTCCTCGACCGCAATCCGGACAATTATTTTGCCGAAGTGGAGCAGGCCACCTTCTCCCCAGGCTCCTTCGTTCCGGGAATCGAGGCTTCTCCCGACAAAATGCTCCAGGGCCGTCTATTCGCCTATGCCGACGCCCACCGATACCGCGTAGGCCCGAACCATAATCAGCTCCCGATCAATCGTCCGCAGTGCCCGGTGCACAATAACCAGCGCGACGGCGCGATGGCCTACGGCGACAACGGCGGATCCTCCGTGTACTACGAGCCGAACAGCCTCGGCGGACCGAAGGAGTCGCCGGAGCATAGAATTTCCCCGTTCGAGGTTTCCGGGCAAGCCGCCAGTGTCGCTTATGATCATAACGACCACTATACCCAGCCGGGCGATCTGTACCGCCTGCTGAGTGAAGATGAGCGCGCCCGCCTTGTGCGCAATATTGTTGACGCCATGAAGCCGGTGGAGAGAGACGACATCAAGCTGCGCCAAATCGGCCATTTCTATAAAGCCGATCCGGAATTCGGCACCCGGATCGCCGAAGGACTCGGATTGTCTGTAGCGGATCAGGTGTAAGCCCCGCCACGGTCTCGAATAGAAGCTGCCTCCAGACGTTCATATCTCTTTAGGAAAGCCCCGAACCAAACGGTTCGGGGCTTTATGCGTTTTTCCAAAAATACCGACTCCCCAAGAAAATTTGAAACTTTTGGAAATTAATCGCGTCTATTTATTGAGCCTCTGCTTATTAAAAGACAAATAACCGCCTAAGGAGGTACCAAACAGTGAACAGCGTTTATGGGAGCAAACCCGCTTTCAAATGGACCGCCGCGTTCCTTCTTGTGTTTCTTGTCGCCAGCCTGATTCCTTGCGCAGGGAGAAGCGCAGCCGCAGAAGAAACGTCTAGCTCAACCGTCGAACAAGTCGTGCTGGACCCCGGCTTCGGGTACCGCAGCATCTGGGAAACGTTAGCAAATGAACTGTACAAATCCAGTCCCGTGACCGCCTATCTCCCCACCCGCCTGCCGGATTCCGGCCAGTTGTACTACGGCATTTCAAGCCGCTTGACACAGGAGGGCTATGCCATCCAGCTTTTCACAACAGACAAGGTTCTTGCCGCCGCCAGCAGCCTGCCCGGTACGGCATCGCCTGCCAGGAAACCGGGCGACGTCTTGATGGAAGCTTCGGCCGGAGCGGCCCAATCGTCATTTCCGCATGGAGATACCCTTCTGCTTGCAAAGAACGGTTGGGCGATGTATGCCGATTCCGCCGCAGCAGGAACGGAGAACCGCAAGCGTCAGCTTGTTCAGGCCTTCTCCCAAGCCGCGAAGTTCGCGACGCCTTTGTCCGCTGATTCAAAAGGCATCATTAACGTATCGGGCACCGGCAGCAGCGCCGTTTACTCCGCTTATTGGTCTTATGGCGGCAAGACGGGCTACACGTTGGTAAGCCATACCACCCTGACTGATTTTGTGTCGGTACTCTACAGCTTCCGGCCGGTCATTAATCTGCTGAATCAGGCGGATGTGGTGCTGCTCCCCCTCGGCATGGAACTGAATTGGCAGCTTGGCCGTACATCCGCTTTTCTGCCCCGGGAAAATAAGCGCATTGTCCTAAGCAGCGCCCCCATCCTTGTGAGTGGAAATCCTTATTTTCCTTTAAAAGATGCCATTGCATTTATTCAAGGCCATATGCAGACCGTCCCGTCAGAGAATGCCGTGTATTTTTCGGAGAATGGATACTACAATCAGCTTAAGCTTAATTTAAAAACCGGCCAAGTTTTTAAAGGAAGCCAAAAAATCGCCACGATCAAAGTCCGCAGGCAAAACGGCGTTACGCTGCTGCCGCTCAATTTTTTGCATGAGTATCTGGGGCTTACGTTCAGCTATAATTCTGCGGCTAAGGCGGGCAAAATCCAATACAGCACTTGGTTTACGAACAACCGGCCCCTTAAGGGATCCAGCGCTACTCTCTCCGTGTCCGTTTTAGGAACCGGCAACTTTTCCTATGAAAGCAGCCGGATTGGCTCATTTGGTTCATACAGCTATCAACAGAGCAAGCCTCCTCAAGGCTATAACGGGCGAAAATATAGCATATACCAGGTCAGCATACCTCTTCTACCCGGGGAAAATGAATTCGTATACCGTGACTCTATAACCGGACGCATCATCAACTCGATTCCGGTCAATTCCGCGTTAACCGCGGCCGATATTCCTTTCCGCTACAGCGGCCTTCCGTACTATGACTCCTTGACCCTTAATCCGAAGCTGACCTCAAGTGACGGGACCGACTGGCCGGCGGGCTACGCCGAGACTTCCTCCTATGTCGATTTAAGCGGCGTCATACAAGGCAGCGGCAAAGGAATCTCTTCCTTGAGGCTCACTCTTCGTCCGGTTAACGGCAGAGAAAGCAAGGCGGTTAGCTTTCCGGTAGCCAAGGATGGCCATTTCTCATACCGAATCAAGCCGGACAAGGGGAAAGGCAGCTACACCGTAACGCTGTATAATCCGCCGCGGAGCGTTCCTTTGGCCGACCTGGCCGCCATTGTCAGCTTCACCATTGTCGTAAAATAAGCAGTAAACGATCGTATGGGAGGGGGCGGCATGTCCCCGTCCTCTCACACCATCGTATATGCAGGTCCGTAAACGGCCCCCCACTTTAAACTAATTTGGGCTACAAAAAATGACCTCATCTTCCACATGACTGTGGATTTTGAGGTCATTTTTGGGTTGCTTCAATCTACTCCGAACACTTTTGGGACAGCCTCTTGCTATATGAGACCGGTTGGTTTCGATCCGGTTGGTTTCGACCCGGTTGATTTCGGATTTATTCCTAAGATTCCGAAGCCTCGACTCCGCACGTCAGCCCCTCCGGCAGATGCTCCTTTAGCTCCTCGATAAATTTATGAAAGGCGCTCGTCATATACAGATCGCGCCGCCGAATAAAAACCGTCGGAACTTCCCGATACCTCTCCGGAAAAGGATAGCACCGGATGCCGTCCTTGACATTCAGCCTATTATAATAAGAGACAGGCAGCACCGCATAGCCGATCCCCGCTTTTACACAGCCAAGCAGCCCTTCCATCGTTCCGAACTGCATGACTTTGGCTAGACGAAAGCCTTCGTCCCGGAGCCACTCTTCCAATTGCAGCCGATACATGCAGTCTGGGTTTAAGATCAGAAGTGTCCTGTCCTGAATGGTTCGGAGCCCGCGAAAATCCATCGTTTCCGGTATGATCAGACCCAAACGCTCGTTAATGATAAGCTCCTGAATAATGTCCGGATGCTCGACCGGCCCATCCACAAAGGCTCCGTTAACGGAATACTGCAGTACGGCATTGATGAGATGATCGGTTAATCCGATTTCCAAATGGACTTCGACCTCAGGAAATTTGCCGCGATAGGTGGATAAAATAGAGGGCAAGCGTATGGCCGCCGTCGTATCGGAGCCAATCGTAATGGAGCCCTTGGGAATTGGCGAATCCAGAACTGCTTTCTCCGCTTCCTCCAGCAGGTTTAAAATCTTCTCGGTATACGTCATAAGGGTCTGACCCGCCGAAGTCAGCGTGATCCCCCGGCTGTGCCGGTAAAAGAGTGGAGTCTTCAGCTCCTGCTCCAGCTGCTGAACTCTTGCCGTTACATTCGATTGTACATAGTTAAGAGTTTGAGCCGCTTTTGAAATGCTCCCTTCCTCGGCGACCGCCATAAAAACCTTCAGAAGACCAATATCCATCCCGGTACGCTCCCCTCTTTTTAGCTATCAGCCACAGTGATGTCCTCCATCATTTCCCTTCATTATACATGATTCATCTCTCCCATTATGATGGAATTACAAAAGAAATCCATTGAAGAGGAGCAAAAACCCATGGAAAATAAACGTTGGCGTTTTAAAGTGCCCGGAGCATCGTATAGCAAAGAGATCATTATTGACACCACGGAAATTACGAGTGTGTATGACATTCTGAAGAAGCTGAGAAGCGTGGAAGAAGCAGTTCCCCTTGAAGAAACAACGGCTCCCCGCCCGGAAACGAACACAGAATCGCCCGGCAAATCTAAAGCCGTATAAGAACAACTGTCGATGCGGATATGTATAACAAAAAAAGACCTCTGCAGCGCAGAAGTCTTTATGACGCAGTAAGCGGGTGATGGGAATCGAACCCACGCTATCAGCTTGGAAGGCTGAAGTTCTACCATTGAACTACACCCGCAGGTGTAAAATCGGGATGACACGATTCGAACATGCGACCCCCTGGTCCCAAACCAGGTGCTCTACCAAGCTGAGCTACATCCCGTTAGTATAAAATGGCGCGCCCTGAGAGATTCGAACTCCCGGCCTTTTGATTCGTAGTCAAACGCTCTATCCAGCTGAGCTAAGGGCGCAAAATATGGAGCGGACGACGGGAATCGAACCCGCGACCCTCGCCTTGGCAAGGCGATGCTCTACCGCTGAGCCACGTCCGCAAAAATATGGTGCGGTCGAGAGGACTCGAACCTCCACGGGGGGTTAGCCCACACGGACCTGAACCGTGCGCGTCTGCCAATTCCGCCACGACCGCAAAAGAATGAAACATGGTGAGCCATGAAGGATTCGAACCTTCGACACCCTGATTAAAAGTCAGGTGCTCTACCAACTGAGCTAATGGCTCGTACAAATGGCTGGGGATATAGGATTCGAACCTATGCGTGACGGAGTCAAAGTCCGTTGCCTTACCGCTTGGCTAATCCCCAACAACGATACGTAAACTTTTAAATTAATGGGGCGATCGATGGGACTTGAACCCACGAATGCCGGAGCCACAATCCGGTGCGTTAACCCCTTCGCCACGACCGCCATATTAAAATGATTCGGTGTAATGGTTGTTCAAGAATAGGTAAATTAATGGCGGAACCGACGGGATTCGAACCCGCGATCTCCTGCGTGACAGGCAGGCATGTTAGGCCTCTACACCACGGTTCCACGAGGCTTCTTCTCTAAGAAGAATTGGTTGCGGGGGCAGGATTTGAACCTGCGGCCTTCGGGTTATGAGCCCGACGAGCTACCGGGCTGCTCCACCCCGCGTCAGTAATACAAGTATTTTTTAGTAGTATCATGGTGGAGGCTGAGGGGATCGAACCCCCGACCCTCTGCTTGTAAGGCAGATGCTCTCCCAGCTGAGCTAAGCCTCCATATAAAAAGTAGTTGGTGACCCGTAGGGGATTCGAACCCCTGTTACCTCCGTGAAAGGGAGGTGTCTTAACCCCTTGACCAACGGGCCATGCTAAAAATATACCATCATTATCCCATCCGACGAGAATCCAACGGAGAGAGAGGGATTCGAACCCTCGAGACGCTTTTGACGCCTACACGATTTCCAATCGTGCTCCTTCGGCCAACTCGGACACCTCTCCATGATATGTAAGGTACCCCGGAAAGCAGGTAAATAAACATTGCTGTCTATCTATTGCTTTCCGGAGAGGTAACTCCCCGAACAGGACTCGAACCTGTGACAACTCGATTAACAGTCGAGTGCTCTACCAACTGAGCTATCAGGGACCATGGTGGGCCCTAGTGGACTCGAACCACCGACCTCACCCTTATCAGGGGTGCGCTCTAACCAGCTGAGCTAAGGGCCCTCTTGGATAATATGTAAACGCTGCGGGCAAAAAAATACCCCAACGAAAATATATGACTGTCCGCTTGGCGGCGTCCTACTCTCCCAGGACCCTTCGGTCCAAGTACCATCGGCGCTGGAGGGCTTAACGGTCGTGTTCGGGATGGGTACGCGTGGAACCCCTCCGCCATCGCCACCAAACGGCAGGCTTGATCGCCTGAAAACTGGAACCGAAACGAAACTTGCGTTCTCCCCTTAGTTCCGGGGTCCCCGAAAAGTATTCGGCATACTCTTCGAAGCCTCCGCTTCACTTTTTGGGGTGTTTTTGGATAAGCCCTCGACCGATTAGTATTGGTCAGCTCCATGCATTG
>NZ_RQPI01000023.1 GCF_003854965.1 Paenibacillus rhizophilus | reverse complement strand
GTACCCATCCCGAACACGACCGTTAAGCCCTCCAGCGCCGATGGTACTTGGACCGAAGGGTCCTGGGAGAGTAGGACGCCGCCAAGCACATGAACCACTGCTGAATTTCAGCAGTGGTTTTTTGTATACTTTATTTGATTCTGGTAAATCCTATCTTTTTATCGCTGAAATGGACGCAACTGTACGCTGATGATGGACAAATAGCCGGGGATTTGTTTAAGGCAGCGCCGATTTTTTCAAAGAAATCCCTGCTCATGTAATGTTCTTGACAGTATAAAAGGCCTTTGCTAAGATGGCAATAATATATTTTTGGACATACCGCTCCAACTTACTTTGACGATTAGAACCAGTGTACTTCCAGATCGGCATATCTGTCCTCCGTGGATGGACTTGAGACGAAGTATGTTCTTTTTTATAAAGTTCGCGGGCCGTGAGAACAAAGAATACAAGGAGGAATGACCCAGGTGTGGGAAGATAAATTTGGTAAAGAGGGATTGACTTTTGATGACGTGTTGCTGGTGCCGCGCAAATCGGAAGTGCTGCCCAAGGAAGTGGATCTGTCCACTGTGCTAAGCAAGAATGTAAAGCTGAATATTCCGCTCATTAGCGCTGGTATGGATACGGTCACTGAGGCGGCTATGGCGATTGCCATGGCACGTGAGGGCGGCGTCGGCATTATCCATAAAAATATGTCGATTGAGCAGCAAGCGGAAGAAGTAGACCGTGTCAAACG
Source organism: Paenibacillus rhizophilus (assembly GCF_003854965.1). Classification (GTDB taxonomy): domain Bacteria; phylum Bacillota; class Bacilli; order Paenibacillales; family Paenibacillaceae; genus Paenibacillus_AQ; species Paenibacillus_AQ rhizophilus. The sequence goes on along the minus strand of NZ_RQPI01000023.1, from coordinate 46,667 downwards.
CTCCGAGAGTGGTGTTATTACCAATCCTTTTTCGCTTACCGCAACACATATGGTTTCCGACGCTGAGCGTCTGATGGGCAAGTACCGTATTTCCGGTGTTCCGGTTGTAGATGAGAACAATAAACTGGTAGGAATTATTACGAACCGTGATTTGCGGTTTATCCACGATTTCAATATTCCAATCAGCGCAGTAATGACAAAGGAAAATCTGGTCACTGCTCCTGTCGGTACGACACTTGCAGAAGCCGAGGTTGTACTGCAGCGCCATAAGATCGAGAAGCTTCCGCTTGTTGATGACAACTACATTTTAAAAGGCCTCATTACTATTAAGGATATTGAAAAAGCGATTCAGTTCCCTAACGGAGCCAAGGACGCTCAAGGTCGTCTCCTGGTGGGAGCAGCTATCGGTATTTCGAAAGATACGTTTGAGCGGGCGGAAGCGCTGGTTAGCGCCGGAGTCGATCTGGTTGTCGTCGATTCGGCCCATGGGCATCACATCAACATTCTCGATGCTGTTCGCAAGCTGCGCGGGTTGTATCCCGATTTGACGATTGTGGCGGGAAATGTAGCTACCGGCGATGCTACACGCGATCTGATCGAAGCGGGAGCTTCGGTAGTCAAAGTCGGTATCGGTCCTGGCTCGATCTGTACCACCCGGGTCATTGCAGGTATCGGCGTTCCGCAGATTACGGCCATTTACGATTGCGCCTCTGTAGCGCGTGAGTACGGGGTGCCGATTATCGCAGATGGAGGCATTAAGTACTCCGGAGAAATTACAAAAGCTATCGCAGCCGGCGCGCATGCCGTTATGCTGGGAAGCCTGTTTGCAGGCACGGAGGAGAGCCCTGGGGAATCCGAAATTTATCAGGGCCGTAAATTCAAGGTATACCGCGGCATGGGCAGCATGAGCGCCATGAAGCAGGGCAGCAAGGATCGCTACTTCCAGGACGACGATAAAAAGCTCGTGCCGGAAGGGATTGAAGGCCGCGTCGCCTTCAAGGGCCCGCTGTCCGATACAGTGCATCAGCTGATCGGAGGATTGCGTTCCGGTATGGGCTACTGCGGTACAGAGACGTTGTCTGGACTGCGCGATGACACCTCCTTTATCCGGATTACCGGAGCCGGGCTTCGTGAAAGCCATCCTCATGATGTGCAGATTACGAAGGAAGCGCCCAACTATTCCCTATAGGCGATACAATATTTAAAATACGGACGGACAGGACGAATTTCGCCCTGTCCGTCTTTTTTTGATTGTACCCCTGTGTTAGAATAGAACAAGCAATTGAGATGATTATCATAAGGAGAGTTTAAAACCATTGAAGTTTAAGACTAAATCCAGTGTGAAACAAATGGCAGTGAAGACAGCAACAGCGGGTCTGCTTTTAAATATGCTTGTGTTATCCCCTATTCCGGCGATAGCCGGAAGCGTCCAGACGCCAGTCCCGACTTCGGCGGATACAGCCGCCGCACCGGCTGCTGCGGGAACAGCCGTAACGATTCCTTCGGTCCAATCGCTCCGTTTGAAGCTGAAATCGGCCGTACTGCTTGAGCCGACGACTGGACAGATTCTTTTGTCGCTAAATGCGGATCAGCCGCTTCCTCCAGCGAGTATGACGAAGATGATGACGGAATATCTGATTGCCGATGCGGTCAAGAACGGCAAACTGTCATGGGATCAGAAAGTAACCGTTGCTGAAAATGCCGCCAAGCAGATTGGTTCGCGTATTTTTTTGGCCGAGAGAGATCAACATACAATTGAAGAACTGTACATAGCCATGGCGGTTGGATCAGCTAATGATGCTACCGTAGCGCTGGCAGAGACGCTTTCCGGTTCGGAACAGGAATTCGTCAAGCTGATGAATGAGACCGCCCAGAAGATGGGAATGAAGACAGCGTACTTTATCAACTCGACCGGGCTTAGCCGTGAAGATATGCCCTCTACGTTCCGTCCCGATACGGATAAGGAAACGGTAATGTCGGCCATGGATGCGGCGATTCTTGCCCAGCATATTGTTACAGACCATCCCGATTTCACGAAATATACGACCATTCAATCCTACAAATTCCGCGAACGGGATGCAGCACCTATGGTAAACTATAACTGGATGCTCGAAGCGAACAAAAATATCGCCAACTTTAAAGCCTATGCCTATCCTGGGCTTGATGGGTTGAAGACAGGACATACCTCCAGCGCGGGCAACTGTTTCACCGGCACCGCCGTGCGGGACGGCATGCGTCTGATCAGCGTGGTTATGGGAGCCAACTCCGAAGCCCACCGTTTCACGGAGACCAAGAAGGTTCTTGATTTCGGATTTAACAATTTTGAAGTCAAGCAGGTGGTTTCGGCCAAAGCAACCGTTGCCGGTCATGAGACGGTTCCGGTTGAGAAAGGCAAGGAGAGTACGGTACCGGTGGTAACCGACGCAGGCGCGACCTTTGTCGTTCCGAAGGGAACGGCTTCTCCGCAAGTTACGTCGGCGGTACAGGTCAACGACGCATCGACGCTGGTTGCGCCGATCGCCCAAGGCACGAAAGTGGGGAAGGTTACCTATACGTATAAAGTGAACGGAATAGGGACCCAGCAAAAAACAGTCAATCTCATTACATCCGAGAAAGCGGAGAAAGCCGGTTGGTTCAAGCTGCTCTTCAGAGCGATTGGGAGTTTCTTTAGCGACATTTTTTCGGGAATTAAGAATTTGTTCTAAATTTTAAAGATAAGCACTTAATTCCGAGTAAATGGCTTGTATATTTAGCCGCCATGCGGTAAAATAAAAAGTTAGATTAAGATAGATTATCGGGAGGCTTGAAGATATGGAAACAGGAACATCGAGAGTTAAAAGGGGTATGGCAGAAATGCAGAAAGGCGGCGTCATCATGGACGTCATGAATGCGGAACAGGCTAAAATTGCCGAAGCTGCAGGCGCTGTTGCCGTTATGGCTCTGGAGCGTGTGCCATCCGACATTCGTGCAGCTGGCGGCGTGGCCCGTATGGCCGATCCTACCATCGTGGAAGAGGTTATCAAGGTTGTAAGCATCCCCGTTATGGCCAAGGCCAGAATCGGTCATTATGTAGAAGCCAAGGTGCTGGAATCCCTGGGAGTCGACTACCTGGACGAAAGCGAAGTGCTGACTCCTGCGGATGAAGTATTCCATATTGATAAACATGAATTTACCGTGCCGTTCGTCTGCGGAGCGAAGGATCTGGGAGAAGCGCTGCGCCGCATCAGCGAAGGCGCGTCCATGATCCGTACCAAAGGCGAGCCGGGAACCGGCAACATCGTAGAGGCTGTACGTCATATGCGCTATATCAACAGCCAAATCCGCAAGGTTCAAAATTTGTCGAAGGACGAGCTGTATGCCGAAGCCAAAAATCTTGGCGTGTCTTACGATCTGCTGCTTGAAGTTCATGAGCTTGGCAAGCTGCCTGTCGTTAACTTCGCTGCAGGCGGCGTGGCCACTCCGGCCGATGCCGCACTGATGATGCATCTGGGAGCGGATGGCGTATTTGTAGGCTCCGGTATTTTCAAATCGGACAACCCGGAGAAATTCGCCCGTGCTATTGTTGAGGCGACTACCCATTACACCGATTATAAGCTGATCGCTGAAGTGTCCAAGAATCTTGGCGCAGCGATGAAAGGCATTGATATTGCAACTCTGACCGCAGCCGAACGGATGTCCGAGCGCGGCTGGTAATAGAGAGAAGGGTTTGAAATGAAGATAGGAGTGCTGGCGCTTCAGGGCGCTGTAACGGAACATATTGTGAGCATCGGCAAGACGGGAGCCGAAGGGACGCCAATCAAGCGGATAGAGCAGCTTGACGAGGTGGATGGACTGATCATTCCTGGAGGCGAGAGCACAACCATCGGCAAGCTGATGCGCAAGTACGGCTTCATTGAAGCAGTTCGCGAGTTTGCAGGCCAAGGCAAGCCGGTCTTCGGGACATGTGCCGGACTTATTGTGCTGGCAAAGGAAATTGCGGGCGGAGAACCGGCACATCTGGAACTGATGGATATTACCGTGGCACGGAATGCCTTTGGAAGACAGCGGGAAAGCTTTGAATGCGACCTGGATGTAAAAGGAATTGAGGAACCGGTCCGGGCAGTATTCATACGGGCTCCGCTTATTGAGAAAGTTGGCCCGAATGTTGATGTGCTGTCCGTCTATAAAGACGAGATTGTAACCGCGCGTGAGGGTAACTTGCTTGTGTCTTCTTTTCACCCGGAATTGACGGATGATTACCGGCTGCATCAGTACTTTACGGATATGGTGCAGGCTGCCGGTACGGCCGGACAGTAAAACCGCATATATAAACATCCTGACTCTTTCAAAGCCTTCACTGGCTAATTGAAAGAGTTAGGGCTGTTTCAGGAGGGAAATGTCGTGTTAGATGTTAAAATATTGCGCACAGATTATGCCAAGGTTGAGGAGGCGCTCGACAAACGCGGCAAATCGCAGGATTTGATCTCCGGATTTCCGGCACTGGATCTTCGCCGCCGCGAACTGCTTCAGGAGACGGAAAGCTTGAAGAACCGCCGCAACACCGTCTCGGGCGAGGTCGCCAAGAGAAAAAAGAGCGGAGAGCCGGCCGACGAGCTTATTGCCGAAATGCGGAATGTATCGGACCGGATTAAAGAACTGGACGATGAAGTGCGGGAGCTGGAAAATCAAATTTCCGAGCTGATGCTGAGCATTCCGAACATTCCCCACGAGTCGGTGCCGGTAGGCAGATCCGAGGAAGAGAATGTGGAAGTGCGCCGCTGGTCGCAGCCGCGTGAATTCGGCTTTACACCCAAGTCTCACTGGGAGCTGGCGCAGAACCTGGATATCCTAGACTTTGAGGCCGCTGCCAAGGTGACGGGATCGCGTTTTGTGTTTTATAAAGGTCTTGGAGCCCGCCTGGAGCGCTCGGTGATCAACTTTATGATGGACCTGCATAGCGGGGAGCATCATTACGAGGAAATGCTGCCGCCGTATATTGTCAATAAAGACAGTCTGTACGGCACGGGGCAGCTCCCTAAATTCGAAGAGGACCTGTTCAAGCTGCGCGACACGGAGTACTACCTGATTCCGACGGCCGAAGTGCCGGTAACGAACTATTACCGGGAGGAAATCCTGAACGCTTCCGATTTGCCGAAGTATTTTGTCGCTTACAGCTCCTGCTTCCGCTCGGAAGCCGGTTCGGCCGGACGGGATACCCGTGGGCTGATCCGCCAGCATCAATTCAACAAGGTAGAGCTGGTCAAGCTGACATCGCCGGAATCCTCTTATGAAGAGCTTGAGAAAATGACGGCGAACGCCGAAAGCGTACTGCAGCTGCTCGAGCTGCCCTACCGCGTGCTGGCGCTCTGTACAGGCGATATGGGCTTTACCGCGGCCAAGACCTATGATCTCGAAGTTTGGCTGCCGGAAAGCGGCATGTACCGTGAAATTTCGTCCTGCTCGAATACCGAGGACTTCCAGGCCCGGCGGGCCAACATCCGATTCCGCAAGGAGCCGAAAGCCAAGCCGGAATTCGTGCATACGCTCAATGGCTCGGCTTTGGCGGTAGGACGCACAGTAGCTGCCATTCTGGAGAATTATCAGCAGGAGGACGGCAGTGTGCTTATTCCGGAACGTCTTCAGCCTTATATGGGCAACGTGAAGGCGATACGGCCAAAGACGAACCAGTAAATGGAGTTGCTTCCGTATAGGCTAATATGGTACAATCTCTAATGCATGTGATATTTGCTGCAGATGGAGAGGTACCGAAGCGGTCATAACGGGGCGGTCTTGAAAACCGTTAGAGTGCAAGCTCACATGGGTTCGAATCCCATCCTCTCCGCCATATCCATTATTTTTGAATATGTAAGAGTACAGGCCGTTTCCTTCGGGAGACGGCTTTTTAATGTTTGGCGAAACTCTTGCCAAAGCGTACATGGAGTACAGAAGCAGAGAATAAAAAGCCCGCTTTCTCCGCAATGTATTAGAGAAGGAGGCTGATTACATTTATGGATCAACAATTACAGCTGGACCAGCAGCAGCTCGTATCCGCTTGGCAGGAGCGTCTTCCCTCTTTTATGGATGATGGAGACAGCTTTTCCGTACAGGCTGACGAAGCCGACCGGAAGAGCATGCTTATTCATTTTAACGCGGCGGGACGTCAGAGCTACTCTCTGGATTTTCGCTGCACGTATGTAGACAGCCGGGAGGTTGCGGTAGACCTTGTTGATGTCGAGCGGGCCGGACTGCATACCGATGAGCGGACCGACGCCGTACAGCAGATGGCGCAGCGGTACACGCGGCAGATTCACGAGTGCGCACAAGCGCTGAAAGATGTTACCAATCCCTAACCTAAAGGAGGACGCCAACATGAGCAAGCCGAAGACGATCCAGGTTCCCGGAACACAGCCCGCGGTAGACGAAATGAAGACGCGTCATAACAGTGACGGTCCGGAGCCGCTTTCCGGCTCCAAGAAGGTGAAGCAGGCGAATCACGTTAGCCATAACAATCCGCAAGGATAACATTTTTCATTGAAATTGTTTATCCGGGGAAGTAAATCGTTTATCATTAGATAGGGGGAGATAGTTCTTTAATTGGGAGAGGAGAGAAAAAATGTTTAAAAAGTGGGGAATTTCCGCAGCGGCGATGCTGCTTGCAGCAGTCGTAATCCTTCCAGGGTGCGGAAGCAAACAGGCTCCGAAGGAAGCACTGCAGGGAGCGGCAAGCAAAGCGGCTGCAATGACTTCTTATGAAATGAAGAGCAAGTTCGTTATCAATAACCTGACGATTGATGCGCCAAGCGAGCAATCTACTGGGATGACGGCACAGGTGCTGAGTATGCTCAAGAACGCGGACATTTCGGTCGATGGCGTGTATCAGGCCGATCCGATGCAGACGGAAATGACGCTGGTATTGAATTTAAAAGGCGATATGACGATGAGCTTTACCATTCCGATGGTGATGACGACGGAGAAGCTGTATGTTAAGATTCCGAGCATTCCGTTCCTCCCTATTCCGGAAAATGTCGTAGGCAAGTTCGTTATGCTTGACCTGAAGAAGCTTGCGGAACAGGAAGGCACCGAATTTAATCCCGGCATGCTGGATACGCAAAAGACCCAGAAGCTCTCCAACGAGGTGCTGAGCACACTGCTGGCCGAATATGACGAGAGCAAGTATTTTAATAACATCGATCCCAAAGATGCGAATCTCCCGGAGGACGTAGACGCTAAGCAGGTGGTGCAGTTCCAGATCACGAATGAGAATGTGAAAGAAGCCGTAACCATCTTTGTCAACAATGCGCTGCCGAAAATTTTGGATATTCTGTCCAAAGAAGAGTACAAGAATTTGCTCCAGATCGACCAACAACAGCTAGACGATGCCAAGGCGGAACTGCAGAATAGCGAGACGAAGGCAGAGTTCGACAAAAATCTGGCTAAGCTGGATCAGTATCTGACCGTGAATCAGTTCCGCTTCAACACCGCGATCAATAAAGATGAATTCCCTGTTTATCAGGATCTGGCGCTGGACGTCAAGGTCACCAATCCGGATGACGGGACAAAAGTAGGATTGTCGCTGACCGGCAGCAATCAATACAGCAAAATTAATGAAAAGCCGGCATTCAAAATCGGCATCCCGCAAGGCAGCGACGTCATTACCGAGGAAGAGCTGCAGCAGCAGCTTGGCTCGCTGGGTTCCTATTAACCAAGAAGAGCCCAAAGCAGCATATTCAAAAGAGTGTGTCAGTTTGCCAAAAACCCCGTATAAAGCGTAGATACGCTTTATACGGGGTTTTTGGTAAGAGTTTTTAGGTTCTCTGGGGTTCTCACAATACCTGGGCAGCCTCGAAGCTAAGTCTCCGCTTTGTGGGGCCATTGTATCGATCCGCGACTTAAGCCCTGAACGGCAGATGTTTACATCGGCGGATTTCCCGCAGAGGAAGCCTCATCGGCCAAAAGGGCGTAAGTCCGGTGGTCCTGCCACTGTCCATTGATCTTAAGGAAGCGGCGCGCAATGCCTTCCGGCTGAAACCCGTTCTTCTCCAAGACCCTTCTGGAAGCGTCGTTATGCAGGAGAATGGCGGCTTGCAGCCGGTGCAGACCGAGTACCTGAAAAGCATATTCCGCGGCCAGGCCGACAGCTCCCGTCATAAAGCCCCGCCCTTGATGCTTATGGTCGATAAAATAGCCGAGATCGGCAAACTGGCCCACCCCGCGTACAATGTTGTTGATGGTAATCTGTCCGATTAAACGTTCCTCTTCGGCAGAATAGATCCCGAACATATACGCTCTGTCCAGTTCCTCATCCTCCATTCGCTGAAGAATGAGCTGCTTTTGGCCTTTCAATGTAAAGAAGCCGTCTTCCCTCTCGGGCTCATAGCGGCTGTGGACGCTGCGGTTGCGCAGGCGCAGTTCCAGCAGGCTCTCCGCGTTCTGAGAGCGGATCGGGGCAAGATAAATCCCGGCCGATTGATTAGTTAAAATGAATGACATTGCCGCTTATTCCTCCCTGGCATTTTTCTGCAGGCGCTCCTGCCGGAGCCGGCGGAAGAAGGAGGTCAGGAGTCCGGCGCATTCCGCCTGCCTAATGCCGGATATGACTTCGGTCCGATGGTTGAACCGCGGTTCCTCCAGCAAATTCATTAATGTCCCGGCGCAGCCTGCTTTCGGATCGGGCGTGCCGTACACCGTAAGCGGAACTCTGGACTGTACGATGGCTCCCGCGCACATCGGACACGGCTCGAGTGTAACGTATAAAGTGCATTCCAGCAGTCGCCAGGAGTTCAGCGCGGCGCTCGCTTCGCGAATCGCCACCATTTCCGCATGAGCTGTGGAATCCATCGTCGTTTCGCGCAAGTTATATCCTCTTCCGATAATCTCGCCATCCCTGACAATGACCGCACCGATCGGGACTTCGCCCAGCGCCTCCGCTTTTTGGGCTTCCGCGATTGCTTCGCTCATCCACCGTTCATGTTCTTCCTGCTGCCCAGAGGATGTCCCATTATCCCAGTTGTTCAAAAGATTCTTCCTTTCCGCTCCGGGCCGGATTGTTCTGCGAACGAGTATTCGTTCTTAACAAATTGTGCATAACTCTGTGGAAAACCCGGTTGTTATCCACAATTTTATACACATGGGGGATGTTGATTTTGTTTATATGTGCATAACCTGTGGACTCTTTCTATCCTATTGTAGAGAAGTAGCGATGGATTTTCAATGTTGAGAAAACGGAATGCTTCATATAAATGTTTTTAAATGCTTTTCAAATGGAAGGGCAAAAGGTATGATAATTATTGAATAAACGTTAGAAATGACCAGCCGGCTAAGAGGTGAAAAATTAGCTTGTCTATAAAAACGAAGCTTTCTGCAATAATATTCGGCTCCGTACTACTTATTCTGGCACTGAATTTGACTCTTGATTCCTATGCGACCCGCAATAATCTGCGAAGCGAGACCGAGAGAAACATGAAGACGGCGGCCATGCAGATTGCCGTTTCCGTAGAACAGAGCAACTACAGCTCCAATTATGCGGAACAGCTGATAGCGCAAAATTTGCGGATGGCTGCCATTTTGATATCCAGCGACTTGGACCCCGATATAGCGAACGTAACGAATGCCGAATTGAAGAAACTGGCCTCGAAAGTAGGGGTTTCCAATATTTCGCTGCTTGTCAGGACCAAGGACGACATTGTGGTGAAGAAGTCCTCGGACCCCAAAGAACTAGACTTACCTACAAAAGGCTTTGGATTTTGGTATACGGCATTTGTTGATCTGTTCGAAGGACGGGAAGTATCGGTTGCCAAAGGGCAGCGCATGGAGCATTTTTGGTCCGGTCCTTTTGAGTATTCATCCTCCAATCCCGAGTTTATCGAGAAGTGGGGCTATTACTATGACGGACGAAGCAATTACATTATCGATCCGTATATCCGGAGCACGTCTATTAGCGATTATGTCAGAATTATGAGTCCGGAAGAAATTGTGAAGCAGACCATGGAGGTAAACCCTGATATTTTAGAGATTACAGGCATCAATCCCTCCACATTCGGTTCTTCCACTATGGCTCCGGACGGCACCGACAGTGTAAATGTCAAACTGCGCAACCGGCCGATTACGTACGGTACCTACCGGTTCGGAGACGTAGAGCGGGACAAATGGGCGGTGAAAGAAGCACTGGCCAAAAAAGAGCCCGTCATGGTGGATGCGACGGCACGCGGTGTAAGGGTGATGAAGAGCTTTATTCCGGTTACCCTGCCCGATTCGGGCGCCTATGTTATCAGCGTAGTGATCGATTACTCGGTCATTACGTCGGTCATTAGAGAACAATTATGGAACAACATCCGGAGTTCCCTCCTGCTGCTTGCATTGTTCCTCGCGGGAAGCAACATTCTGGCGGGTTTTATTATTCGGCCCATTCAGGCGATACTCACCAAGGTTCAGGACGTCTCCCGGGGCAAGTTCGAGCCGCCGCTGGAGGTCGGAAGCAGGGACGAGCTGGGGCAGCTGGCGCTGCGCATTAACGCCATGACGCGAAATCTTGCCCTGCACACAAGCCGTCTAAGGCAGACACTTGAGGAGAACCGGGAGGTAAAAGAGCATCTGGAGTCGGTGATCAACGGTACTTCCGATGCGATCCATACGTCGGATATGACCGGCAGGATCATCAGCGTTAACCGCGCTTTTGAAGAGCTATACGGCTGGAGAGAACGCGAGGTTGTAGGCAGGATCATCGATCTCGTTCCGGACTCCGCATCTAAAGAAGAGGGAACTAGGCTTCAGTGGCTTATCCGGGGAGCACATCTGCCTCCGACGGAGACGCGGCGTTTGAAACGGGACGGATCTGTCGTCGAAGTCAGCGTCAGCACCTCTGTCATACGGGACGAAGAGGGCAATCCGCTGTCCTTCGTGCATGTCTCACGGGATATGACGGAGCGGAACCGGATGGAAGAGCTGCTCAGACAATCCGAGAAGCTTACTACCGTTGGTCAGCTTGCCGCCGGCGTGGCCCATGAAATCCGGAATCCGCTGACGACGCTGAGGGGTTTTTTACAGCTGCAAAGGGAAAAACAGATGCTTGTCCCCCTGCATGTGGATTTGATGCTCTCGGAACTTGAGCGGATCAATCTGATTGTCAGCGAATTTCTTATATTGGCCAAGCCGCAGGCGGTGCGGTTTCAGCAAAAGGACGTCCGCCAAATTCTGCATGATGTCATCTCCTTGCTGGACAGTCAGGCCCATTTGCATAATATCGAGGTCAAGGATGAGTTTGAAATAACTCCGGCAATGGTACACTGTGAAGAGAACCAACTAAAGCAGGTATTTATCAATATTATCAAAAACGGAATTGAGTCCATGTCCGCAGGCGGAACGCTAACATTGGAACAGAAGCGTATCGAAGATTCAATCGTTATTGTCATTACCGATGAGGGAGAAGGCATCCCGGCGGAGATGCTGCCAAAGCTTGGACAGCCGTTCTTTACGAACAAGGAGACGGGAACGGGACTTGGCCTGATGATCAGCCAGCGGATTATTCAAGCCCATAAAGGAATGATGGAGATTGAAAGTCAGGTCGGCCGGGGAACCTCGGTAACGATTGCGCTCCCGGCCGCCATTGAGAGCGCGGGACCTGTCAACGCGGAAGCCGGTACAGGAAAAGAAACGGAGTGACTATAGCATCATGAGAATTAACAAGTTTATCAGCGAGACCGGCTACTGCTCGCGGCGTGAGGCGGATAAGCTGGTGGAAAGCGGCCGGGTGACCATTAACGGCGAACGCGCCGTGCTCGGCAGCCAGGCTGAAGCGGGAGATGATGTGCGGATAGACGGGAAAAGGCTGGAGAGCGAATCCCAGACCGTTTATATCGCACTGAACAAGCCGGTCGGCATTACTTCAACAACAGAGGGCCACATTAAAGGAAATATCGTGGATTTTGTCGGACATCATGAGCGGATTTTTCCAATCGGTCGGCTGGACAAGGATTCGGAAGGTCTGATCCTCCTGACCAATGATGGGGATATCGTAAACAAAATACTGCGCGCAGAAGGCCGGCATGAGAAGGAGTATGTCGTTACCGTGGACCGTCCGATTACGCCTTCCTTTGTCGCCGGAATGTCCAGCGGGGTAAAGATTCTTGGAGAGAAGACGCTGCCCTGTCAGGTTACCCGGATGACGGAGCGGGTATTTCGGATTATCCTGACCGAAGGGAAGAACCGGCAGATCCGCCGGATGTGCAGCGCCTTCGGCTATGAAGTGCGGCGGCTGCAGCGTATTCGAATCATGAATATCCGCTTGGGGAACCTTCAGGTAGGCAAGTGGCGCGATCTTACGCTAGCGGAGAAGAAAGAGCTTGGCGACATGCTGAGCTATAGACTTCAATAAAAGACTCCAGCGATCAAGACTCCAGAGCCGGTTCTCTAAGAGCGATGGACACAAATAAAGAGCTGCTTACGGCCCCGATGCGGGTGGCGAAAGCAGCTCTTTGTATTTTATAAAACATAGAAGGGCAACACTTTACTCTGCCGCCAGCTAAGCGCCGTTATTTGGCGGATAGCGCAGTACTCTTATTCTCCTGGTACTTGCGGAGAATGGACACTTCCACCCGGCGGTTCTTCGCCCGTCCGGTGGCGGTCGAGTTATCGGCAATCGGATGGTATTCGCCGTAGCCAATGACGCTGAACTTTTCCGGCTTCAGATAGGGATTCACCAGCAGAATCTTCATGAACTGCAGAGCCCGGTTGGCGCTAAGATCCCAGTTGGAGGAGTATTCGCTGTTGGAAATCGGAATGTTGTCGGTATAACCCTGCACGACCACCTCGTAATCCGGGAACTGCTGAAGCATTTGCGAGATCGATCTGGCGAGCTGCCGGGATTCCGGCTTGACGTTGGCCTGGCCGGAGGCGAACAGCGCGTTGTCGCTGATCGTAATCAAAAGCTGCGACTGGTTCAGTTTCGTACTGAGCAGATCGGTAAGGCCGTTGTTCTTGATATACTGGTCAAACTGCTTCTTCAGCTTTTCCAGTTCCTCCTGTTCCTTCTTGCGGAGCTTGTCGAGATCGGCTTCCGTGCTGTTCTTTTCTGCGATCGTGTTCAGCTTTGTAGATTTTCCTTGATCCAAATCGCTGTTGGTAGGGGCCATGGATGAATGATCCAGCACTCCCGTTCCTCCATTGAGGGCGGAGTTGAACGCCTGGGCCATTTCCTCGAATTTCTTCGCATCCGTTGCGCTCATGGCGTACAGCACCAGAAACAGGGCGACGAGCAGCGTCATCAGGTCGGAATAGGGGAGGAGCCAGGATTCGTCGGCGTGCTCCTCATGTTCCTCGTGTCTAGTCTTTTTGCTCACCGGAGGCACCTTCCTTCTCGTTCAGCTTGGCGCGTTCCGCAGGGGTCAGAAACACGGAAAGCTTCTGGTTGATCGCAATGGTGGATACGCCTGACTGGATCGATAGGAGACCCTCCAGCATCATCATTCGGATCTGGATTTCCTGTTTGGACAAACGCTTCAGCTTGGTGGACATCGGGTGCCAAAGTACGTAACCGGTAAAAATACCGAGCAGCGTAGCGATAAAGGCCGCGCCGATGGCGTGTGCCAGCTTCTCCATCGCGCTCATGTCCGCAAGGGCGGCGATCAGACCGATAACGGCTCCAAGCACCCCGAGGGTAGGCGCGTACATACCGGCCTGGGAGAAGATCAGCGCGCCTGTTTTATGGCGCTCTTCGGTCGCGTGGATATCTTCAAGCAGCACATCCCGGACAAACTCCTGGTCGTTGCCATCGATAATCATCCGCATGCCGCTCCGCAGGAAATCATCCTGAATCTCTTCCACCTTCGACTCAAGCGCCAGCAGGCCTTCGCGCCGCGTAATGGAGGCCCACTCCATGAACATGGTGATGACCTCTCCTTTATCGATCAGCTTCTTCCCGCCGAGAAACAGAATTTTGAACAGCTTCGGCACCTTTTTGATTTCCGACATCGGGAAGGCCATGAACAGCGATGCTGCGGTACCTACAAGAATGATGGTAAAGGCGGCGGGGTTTTTGAGGGCGATGAGCGGCGCTCCTTTGAGATACATACCATAAACCACCGCTATTATACCGAGCACTAGGCCAATAATTGAAGAAATCTGCATTTGTACACCTCGTCCATGAGTATTAAAAGTGATCTCGCGAATGCCGCGTCTATCATCCTTGAATGGGCGGCGGGCTTACTAACGGAGAACAACTATGTCTATTCTTATTTATCGACAGCCGGCCCTTTTTTGTGAAGGCATTTAGGCTATAATGGATGAGGAAAGGGTATTCATATGTTATGAAGCGGAGTGATAGCGGTGGGTGTAAAGCATGGAAGAGATTACGGAGATATTTTGCGCGATTTGACAAAAGCGGTTGAGTGCATACCGGACAGTTACCTTTTTTTCGAGATGGAACCTGGCGAATGGCAGGAGCTGCCGCTTGAGTCAAAGCTGGAAGTATGGGAAGCGCTGGCGGAAGATTTATTCTTCGCCCTCGGGAATGAGCCGGTCATCCATGTTGGCAGCGGCGTCGTGATCTACGACAAGGATGCGCACCGCATCAATATTTTGGTCGGTGAAGAAGACTTGGAATCGGTAACGTTGATTTAAGCAGGCAGAAGAAGAAAAATCGGCCGCATTTGCCGCAGTCCGTCCTCCATGTTAAAATTGATAGTGTCTGAGGTATATTTGCCGGGATTCAAGAATACATTAAACCGAAAATAAGCGTTTTTCCTGGCGCATCCCTTGGACGATAGAACCTGAGGGATGTTTTGTTTAACGGGAAGGCTAAAGGAACTTAAACGGCTGCTTTTCAAGGGAGGAAACATAAAGTGTTATTAACCGAGGGAGAACTGCATGAGCAGGTGGGCAAGCTGGAAGGCTGGAAGCTGGACAGCGGGGCCATGGTGCGCAAATACCAGTTCAACGAATTTATGAAGGGTATTGCGTTCGTGGATGAGGTGGCCGCCATCTCGGAGGCGTTCGACCATCATCCGCATATCACGATCGATTATAAAACGGTAATTCTGCGGCTTACGACAAGCGAGGAAGGCGGCATTACCGCGCTCGACGTGCGTGAAGCCCATGAGTTTAATGAGGCGTTTGAGAAGACCCGTTAAATGAAGACCCGTTAATTACGCAGAAACCCGATAGACGACAGGAGAAGAGTTTTATTAAAAATACGCCCCTGTGCCAGAAGCATTATGCTCCTGCGCAGAGGCGTATTGTTGTCTTGGCACTCATTTTTTCTCGGACAGCCACATGGCGACGTTGGCAATCTCCTCCGGGGCCAGCTTATCCTTGAAGGAAGGCATTTGTCCCCGTCCTTTGGTAACGATGCTGTAAATCTGCTCGGCCGTATGCTCGTTGCCTTCCTTTTGCAGATTGGGTCCGACTCCGCCCTGAAGCTGATCGCCGTGGCAGGTGATGCAATTGGCTTTAACTGTCGCTTCCGCTTTGGCGGGATCAGCCTTAACGGTCGGCATGGTCGGATTGTTCTGCTCGGCGACCTGCTCTTTTCCGGGCAGTGTGAACATCAGTATTACCGCGAAGGCGCAGGCAGCGAAAAATAATCCGCTCATGATCCACTTTTGCATCCCCAATCGTCCTCCCCTGTGTAAGCTGCTTCTCTAATTATAACGGATGGTGAAGCGTTATCATAGGGTTTGTGACAAAAAAATGAACAGTGGTCCGTCCGATTCAGCTTTTATGGAGGGATTTATCATAGACCATGCAGTAAAAAGGTTTATCTCCATTTGGCGTCCGGCGTTCGTAGGTATCGGTGATCGTAAAGCCGCATTTGCGGTAGGCCCGGATGGCTCTTTGATTCCAGGTAAGAACTTCAAGGTCGACCTCCCGACTGGGATAGCGTTTCAGCGCCTCTTTTACAACCGCACCCACAAACAAATGGCCTAGGCCATGCCCGCACAGTTCGGGACGCATACCGATACCCAGACGCACCGTGCCTTCCATCGGAAAAAGCTGGGCGAAGCCGCAAAGATTGTCCTCTTCGTTCAATACCGAAACATACTGCTCCCTCCGAATCCGCGGATCTCCGAATTCAATGCCGAGCGCCTCCATTTGATCCCAAGACAGCCAACCGTAAATATTGTAGGGCGCCTTGTATTCCCACCCGCAGATATCCCTGGCATGCGCAGATGTCATGGGCCCGACATGAAAGATGACGTTAGAGCTAATCATACGTTCAGCGACCTCCTCTCCCCGCAGGGGAAAACCTTTTATATTAAATTATATACAAAAAAAGGTGATTTCGACGCAAAAACTTTACAGAAAGGAAGAACTTGGCGAGCGCAATAAATTTTTTTGGGGGATTTGGCTGAAAGTTCGGCTGCCGTGGTTGACGAATCCAGGAGGGGGTAAAAATAAGAATAGCACAAGAAAGAAACGGTTCCGCCATCCTTTTGGAGACGATGCCCGTTCTAGTTGAAATATTAGACTAAACGATAAGCGCGCAGGTTATAAGTTCTTATATTAAAATAAAAACCCCTCGCCGGGGTTAAATCCGGGAAGGGGTCCTATAGGGCAGTATTACTGCACATCATCATTGTCTTCAGAATCAACGGCTACGGATTGATAAGCGCTGGAGCCCATCACCCGTTTGGCGCCGACAAACCGGCTGACATAATAACTGTCGTTCAGGGAAGTGACGGTAACGCCTTTCGAAGAGGAAGCATGGGCGAACTTTCCGGAGCCGACATAGACACCGACATGGGAAACGCCTTTTCCGGTGGTGTTAAAGAATACAAGATCGCCGGCTCTCAGATCGCTGCGGGACACGGCATCTCCCATTTTGAACTGGGAACCCGACTG
This sequence comes from Paenibacillus rhizophilus, assembly GCF_003854965.1. Classification (GTDB taxonomy): domain Bacteria; phylum Bacillota; class Bacilli; order Paenibacillales; family Paenibacillaceae; genus Paenibacillus_AQ; species Paenibacillus_AQ rhizophilus. The sequence goes on along the minus strand of NZ_RQPI01000023.1, from coordinate 29,855 downwards.
ATGCGGCAGATCGATGCCCATCTTATCGAACACGTACATGGTGAATCCGGAACAATCGAATCCGTTTGTGCTCGTGCCGCCGGATACGTATTTGGTTCCAATAGCGCCGTCAATCACTTTATCCATTTTCGAATCGGCAAATGCGCTGCCTGCTCCGAGTGTGAGAACGATGGAAAAGCTGAGGAATGCTGCCGCCAACTTCTTCTTCAAAAGATTTGACTCCTTCCAAATGCCTGCGAGGTTAGCTTAAGGATTCGGTAGAAGGTCCCCTATGACCCCTCTCTTGATCAGGAGGTCAATTCACCCAAAGATGGTTCCCCCGCTTCCCTGATGGTCAGGGAACTCGGCACATACTGTATAGTGTTCGGATTATAGTGGGTAGATCATGACAAAATTATCGTCAAAATCTTAATAATCATTACAAAAATGTTACTAAAAACTCATTGCGCTTATTGTAACAAACCTTTTGTTGGTTGGCAATCACTTTTAACATAGCAAAGTTCGATTTTGTAGCGCTTACATTCATGAATTCACTTAAAAACCCTGGATAAAAATCGGGTTTTTATGCTAAAAAATTTTTTTGGCGTTGTTTTTTGGAAAAGCTGGTTCAAGCCGCCGAAATAGGTGTATAGCTAAACTATATACAGAAAAAAGGAAAAACCCGGAAATGATTAGCGAGATCATGTTCCGGGTAAGAGATTAATCAATCGTAAGCCACGGCTTGGTATGCGTTTGTGCTCATGACACGTTTGGCGCCGACATAACGGTTGGCCCAATAGGACTGGCTAAGCGAGCTGATAGTTACGCCGCGCGAAGAAGAGGACTGCGCGAATTTGCCGTTGCCGACATAAATGCCGACATGGGAAACGCCGTTTCCGAGCGTATTGAAGAATACCAGATCTCCTGAGCGCAGTTTGCTGCGCGATATGGAAGTTCCTACTTTGAATTGCGCTTTGGATGTACGAGGAAGGGTAAGTCCTACCTTTTTGAAAACGTATTTGGTAAATCCGGAGCAATCGAACCCGGCTGTGCTCATTCCACCGGTTTTATATGAGGTTCCCAAAGTTTTTGCAATAACAGTGTCCATTTTCGAATCTGCGAAAGCGCTTCCGGACCCCAGAGTGAAAACCATCACAAGGCCTATCGCAGCGGCTGCAAGTTTTTTCTTGATATGTTGACCTTTCAAAGCTTGTGTTCCCCTTCCAATGCCTGCGTGGTTAGCTTAAGGATTCGGTTTGAAGGTTCCCTATGACCTCTTTGTTACAAGATCAATTCACCCAAAAAATGGTTCCCCCGCTCCCCGGTGCCCGGGAATTTGGCTAGTTATGCACCAGAACAATCGACTTGATTCATCATCATACGACAAGATAACAAAATAGTTTTAAAAGATTACAAACTTGTCACCTCAACACAAGCCTCATTGTATCAGACGATTTGGGGTTTGGCAAATTTAATTTAGCGGACGAAATATTTGCCAATATAAAAATAAAAAAGAGTTCAGATTCCTGTCACGGAATTTGAACTCTTTTCGCCTGTTTTGCATAAATGATAGAGTTTTTCTAATTATGAATCCTTCGTTTTGCTGCGCCATAGATGATACTGCGCCGACAATCCCCACATATCGAATAAAGTGGAAGGGAGAGGCGCAAGCTGCCTAATGAAGAGCGCGGGCAGTCCGGGACTGAGAAACCCTGTCACCGCGGATACAAGAAAGATCAACAGCCCCCCTAACCCGAACAGAATCCGCAACGCCGCGGCGGGCAGGAAGCAGCGCAAGGCGTCTAGCAGCGAAGGGAATATTCCGGTGCCGCCGGTGTAACCGAACTGCATATACAGCAGGATCAGGCGGATGATAAACACGTACAGAAGCCATCCGAGAATAAAAGGTAGCAGCTTGAGGAACAGCGCCGGCTCCCAGTAAGATGACAGAATGAGTCTGTGCCCCTTCGGCAGAAGCCAGTAAAGGGGGAGCAGGGACAACATCCATTCGGCGGCGCTGAAGAGCAGAACGGGCAGCCCGTACTTTTTCATGCCGGGAAAAAAGAACAGCCCGCGTTCGCCCCGGCTCTCCTGATGCAGCTCATGCAGCAGCCCGGCGCGGATGAACGGCGTAGCCAGCAGGCGCACGCCCGCCAGAATAAGAAGTATCCACAACCAACGCCGCACATCGGGTTCGGAAGACAGGCTGAGCTGGGCGTCGATATAATACAGCAGCCTGCCTGCCGCACTGCCGCCGGCATTCTCGGAAGGGTAACGCAGAAGCGCGGGAACGACAGCCGACCTTACAAAGCGGTACAGAAAGTAGCCCCAGAGCAGCCGGTAGATAAAGAGCAGAATCAGTATATAGAGCTGTTCCTTGACGCTGCCCCAGCCGCGGATTATCCATTTTCTCATTCGATTCACCTCACCAGACGAAAATGCCGAGCACTGTTTCGATCGCGTTTGTCAGGCTTAGCGTCCAGCGGGAAACGAGGGCCGCGGGGAGAGCCGCTTTTCTGAAGTTGTTAATATGCTTGTTCTCCAGCAGGACTTCGTGACCCGGGTCCACCTCGGCCGAAACAAGAGGAGCCGCAGAGGAGAGCCGGAACGAAGTTTTCCCTCCCTGGCCATCCCAGACTTTATGCAGCGTGTGGCCATCGGCGAAGGTGAACTTGACGCTCACGCCGGAATACAGGCTGCCCTTATTGGCGACGGTCGTCAGCGACTCGTAGACGCCGCTTTTACTTTTGCTTACGATAATGTCCTCAACGGAGAAATCGGGAGCGCCTCCGCCGTATACGTAACGGTCAAAGTAATCCTGCCACGATTTTTTGGTCACCTTTTCCACAATTTTTTTAAAATCGGCGGTGCCCGGGTGGCGGAAACGATATTTGCGGGCATAAGAGGACATAATGGAACCCATTGTCTGGGCGCCGACCTGCCGTTCGATATCTTTGAGCACCAGCTTGCCCCGAATGTAGACGTTCTGGGTGTAGACATTCGCGCTGCCGTATTTCCAGGTATCCAGAGTCAGTGGCTTGGGTTTTGTAACGAGACTGGCCTGCAGAGGAAGATTGGAGGCGAGCCCGTATTCCTGCTGCATCAGCCTGTCCTCGGCATAGGAGGTAAAGCTCTCGTCCAGCCAGGCTTCCTCGAACTCGTTGCTGGCCACCATTCCATAGAAGTACTGATGCCCGATTTCGTGAATCACCGTCCGTTCCAGCGAAGTATCGGCAGAGCCGCTCTCCGCGCCGAAGGCGGTGATTAAGGTGGGATACTCCATGCCTCCCGCTCCATTGCCCGCTTTGGGCGGAACGACGATGGACAGCGTGGTATACGGATAGGGGCCGTACCATTTACTGAAAGCGTTCAGCGCGGCCTCGGCGGCCTGGAAATAGCGCTCCTCCAGATTTTTATGCAGGGGGTCCAGATACAGCTTGATCCGCACGCCGGGCACTTCCGCAGAGGAGTAGGCTTTTTCCGCATAGACAAAGTCCGGAGAAGCGGCCCAGGCGAAATCATGAACGTCATCGGCATAAAATTGGTATATTTTTCGTCCCTCTGAAACTTTGGCGTTCCTAACGGGAAAACCGGTTGCAGCCACGGTATAATTCGCGGGAACGGAAATGGCCACGCTGTATATGCCGAAGTCGCTGTAAAATTCGGAGGTGCCGTGGTACTGGTGCAAATTCCAGCCTTTTTCTTCCGTTCTGCGCGTACCCGCGGGCTCGTAGACGCTAAGCTTCGGAAACCACTGCCCGGCCATGACAAAAACTCCGGATTCCCCCATGCGGGCAAAGATTTTCGGCAGACGCACTTCATACTGCAGCTTGATCGTAACGCTTTCCCCGCCGTTCACCGGCTGCGGCAGATGGATCTTGATCAGCGTTTTGTCTTCGGGATTGCCGTCGTCGGGTTGAATGTACTGCATCCGGTGCATAAGGGAGACGCCATCGGTTGTGCGCACATCGGTCAGCGTCATGGAGCCGAATCCGTCCTGAGGCATGCTGTCGCTGCGCAGCTTCCCGCCGGATTCTTTCATGAATGTCGTGCTGTCCGAGGCAAAGGCATTCGGGTAAAGGTGGAAATACAGGTCGCTGACCGGCGTCTTGCCGGGATGGGTCCACGTAACCGTCTCGGCTGCGTTCAGCATGCTTGTGTCAGGAGCGAGCTGCACGCTGATATGGTACTCTGCCACTCTCCTGCTGAGTGCCTGGGCGGAGTTTGCCGCCGGTGGCACGGGCAGAGGGGGCTTTCCGGCCGTTTCCTGACGGGGACTAGCCGGGGACTTGGCCGTTTCCGGGGCGACAGCGGACCGGGAGACCGGGGAAGATCCGGATAGCGCCCATATTCCTCCGCCCAGCAGACAGAGGGCGGCCAGGGCGGAGAAGAGAAAGGTCGTACGGAATCGTCGCTTCATACTGTAATTCCTCCCGTTGACAAGCTTCTACGGGATGTATATGTTGGCATTCGCCGTATTATTAGCTAAAATTAAATTATTCAAGAAGAAACGGCTTCGCCGTCCTTTTAGGGACGGTACCGTTTCTCGTAGAAATATAAGTCAAAATAATAAGCGCACAGCTTATACATTCTTATATTTCAAGAAGAAACGTCTGACAGCGTTCTTGAAGGACGCCTATAAACCATTAATTTATACACCAGGGAAGGGAGTGCGGCATGGACAACAAGCAGCCGGATGGCAAGAAGCAGATTGCTTTGAATATTGTGAACGCCAAAAGCAAGCATAAAGGATTCGGAGCGGGTTCGATCGAACTGAACAACGTGTCGCCTGTAATTATCGACGGGGGCGAAGCGGTCATCGACATTGGTGCCATGCACGCCAAGAGCAAGGTGGAGAAGGGGATCAAGTTCTCCATGAACCGCGAGGATGTGCAAGACGGCAGACAGGTCTGGGTGGTCTGGGTAGCCGTTGAACGCACGCAGGAAGGCCAGCATTACGCGGGGCTTACCGCATGCGAGATGTGGATTGACAGCGAGGCGAAGCGCGGCTGGAAGATCCTTGCGGATCATGTGAACAAGCTTGACTCAGCGCTTAAGCGGCGAATTGTTGTCGAGGGGCTCGGCGCGCAGGAGAAAGCAGCGCTGAAGTCGCTGCTCATCTCGCATAACGCGGACTGGTGGAACGCGTCGCCCGAGGAACTGAAGCAGGCCCTCGAAGGCTGAATACGGCGGTAAGATCTTAACCTTGTGCGGATATGAAGAACCGTTACACGCGAAAAAAGTACACGTGAAAAAAGGCTTCGCCTTTCCTTGCTTACAAGGAAGAGCGAAGCCTTTTATATATAGGCATCGGGACAGCCGTTTCTACCGGCCGTTTGCGAACTTTCGCTTAAGCTGGCTGACTCTGGCCTGGCTGATGCCGAGCATCACGGCAAGTTCCTTCTGATTGGCGGCGGGATGTTCCTGCATCGTTTGTTCCAGCCGGTCACGAAGCTCATCCGATTTGGTTTTCTTTTTGCCTGCGTAAAGATCCGAAGAGGGTACATGGGCCTCCTCATCCGGTTCCTGCTCAGGTGTGCGATCATCCAGACCCGGGTTCACCAGCTCCTGAAGGCAGCGGCTGCAGATGAATTGATCCTTGAAATAGGTGACATTGTCCAGACTCCTGCAAAAGGTACATTCCGTTGAAGTGTATTTCCGCAATACAATAATGTGATCGTCCAGAATGAAAAACTCGATAGGATCCCCAATGTCGATATTGCGCGTCATACGGATTTCTACGGGAACCACAATGCGTCCAAGATTGTCTAAACTTCGGATCATGCCGGTATCCTTCATCCCATGTCCCTCATTTATATCTTCAGATTTGGTGTTATTTAATTATTATAACAGTAAATGTATTTTAAGATAAAGGGGAAAGCATGTACGTAAAATGAATCTTCTGCCCTTCGGTGAAGGATGTCCACTCGAAAGAAAGCAGATCTCCCGAGCGTCCGGTATAAGCCAGTTTGTCGCCGGGATAGTCGATTTCGGTGTCGGGATACGCCTTCAGCCAGGCTTGATCGGCCGCGCTAATCAGTTGCTTGTAGAGCTCGACGGTCTGGCCGCTGCGCCGGTCTATCAGAATGAGCGTGCCTTTCTGGAAGGGCCGGACCAGCAAAAAGTCGGAATCCACGGCTTCTACCGCGAAGGCATCATTGATGCCGGTAAGCTCCAGCAAGTTATACGTTTTATAAATATGGCCGTCCGGATTGACAAGCATGACTGTCTGCCCGTCGACCATGACCACATTGCCCTGAAAAGCAAAGACGTCCCGTTTCATTCCGAGCATTCGGGGGTTCCAATAGTGGGTCTTTGCCTGACGCACCAGGGAACCGCCTGAAACAAGTGCGCGCCAGCGGGTGTTATTAATATGCGGCTCACCGCTGGCATTCTCGATTTCGACGGCATAACTGGCGGAATTGATCCGGCGCGCGGACATGCTTGCCCAGTCGAGATCGGCAACCCGGATCACCCCTGCCCGGAGCGGCACAGAGCCGCTTTGTCCGCTGTACAGGACGCCATGCTCCCGGTTCAGCCAGAACAGCTCCCGTCCCGCTGACGTCATCATATATTTTGGCGTATAAGCCACGGAGAACCGATTGCCGCCTTCCCAGGCGAGGGGAAGGCCGAACGCCTTGGAGAACAACTTGTCCGGCACATACGTCACTCCGTTCCGGACCAGCGTCTCAGCGCCCAGCATAATCGTCTTCCCCGCCGCAGTATAGGCCTTCGGCTGGCCGACCTTCAGGCTGACGGCCTGATACAGCCCCGTCACCTCAAGGCTGGATTTGCCCGGATTCCACAGCAGCTGAAGATCCAGAGAAGAAGAGAGATCTTTCAAAGGGACGTAAGTGGCGCCGTTCTCCTGAAAGCCGGCATGCTCCAGGGTCAACACGCTCTGAACGGGCACTTTTTGGGCCGTCGACGGTGCGGCTGCCGGAGCAAGGGACGGAGCGGCGGCGGATGCCCCCTCGGCCGGCGCAGCGGCAAGAAGGAAGGCGGCAAGAGAGGAAGCGGTGAACAGGGCGGCGGTTCTTCTGGAGACTTTGCTTTGGATAATCATGACTTACCCTCTTTCTTTCAAAAAAATGGAAATTCCTCACTCTATATAGTGACGAATGAGGAATGAAAAAGTTGCAGAATGAAAAGCCTCTCCTTGGGTTCACATAAAAGGAGAGGCTTTTATTGGGGTCTATTCACTTTTACCCAATTAACCGAAGAAGAAACGTTATATGCAGTCTTCTGTCCAGATAAAGGGCTCGGCCCGGCTGTCATGCACCGAGACGTACGGGTTATCCCTGATGTAGAAGCGCCAGGGAAGGGCCGCATACTCTTCCGCGTAGGGGATGTTGATGCGCGGAGCCTGGACAACAGGAAGACTGCGCGGATCATCGCCGCTCTCCAGCCGGAGCGGTCCGCCGGGCTGGTCGAGAAGCAGCCCGCTCAGGCTTCTGTCGATGCGCAGCGCCCGGCACAGCTTGCCTGGACCGCCGGACAGGTCGGACGGCTTGCGGATGGCGGTTCCGCGATTGGCGGCCATAAGCTGCGCATCCCGGGGGGAGAGAGGCTCCACCGCGCGGATCAGCACCGCGTGGGGATCGTTCTCCCCCGCTGTGACTATATTGAAACAGTGATGCATCCCGTAGATGAGATACACATAAGCGATTCCTCCGGCGCGGAACATGACGTCGGTGCGGTCCGTCCGCCTTCCGCCATAGGCGTGGCTGCCTTTGTCTTCCGCTCCGCCATAGCTCTCCGTCTCCACGATCCGGCAGCGGATCTCCCCGTCCTCCGTGAGGCGGACGAGATGCTGGCCGAGCAGCAGCGGCGCCGCATGGAGTGCGGACAGGGCATAGAGTGAGGATGGAGGCAGACCTTCAGGCTTGCGGCAGTCATTTTGGTTAATAGGTACCACGTATAGAGGCCACCTCTCTTACAAAAGCGGATAGAAGCCGTTCTTCTTGAAATATCAGAAAGTATAAGCTTCGCGCTTAACCTTAACCTGATATTTTTACGAGAAACGGATGCCTTCCTCTTCCAGAGGACGGCGAAGCCGTTTCTTCTTAGCTTGATGTGTCTTATCGTACCGGACCTTTACCCGCCGTGCAAGGGCAGGAACTAATTGAGCCACCAGCGCTTGATATCGCTCCACCAGGAATGGTCTTCTCCGGAAACGCCCCCCTGCTTGGCGTCATTTCCTGCCGCCTGCGCCCCTTCTTTGCCACCTCCGTGCAAATCGCAGTAGGCGGTCGGCTCGGTGCCGCTGATAAAGGTCTCCAGCGCCTTATCCGGGCAGGCCGCGGTGGCCAGTTTGCCGGATTCGGGGTTGATGTAGACGCTGACGACGCCGTCGGGAATCGGAAAAATCTTCGGAGGCACATTCTCCAGCGCCTTTTCCGTATACTGCGCAAAAATCGGCGCCGCCCGTCTTCCTTCGGTAGTCGTAATATCGCGTCCTTTGTCATAGCCTACCCAGACGGCGGTGGCCAGCTCCGGTGTAAAGCCGACCATCCAGGCATCGGTATCCGTCGTTCCGGTCTTGCCGGCGACGGGACGCTTGATCAGCGAGGCTACCCGGTTGCCGGTTCCCCCCGTCTCGAACACGCCTTCCATCAGCCGGGTCAGCACATAAGCGGCTGCCGGTGAGACGACGCTTTCCCCTTTCGCCTTGGGCGCTTCGTACAGTATGTTTCCCTTGGCGTCCGTTATCTTCAGGATCGCCGGCGCCGGCATTTTGACGCCTCCGTCCGCGATTACAGAGAAGGCTCCGGCCATTTCGAGCGGGCTGACCGGCGAAGCGCCGAGCGCAAGCGAGGGCACGTCCGAAAGCGGGCTGACGATGCCCATCTTGCGGGCCATTTCAATGACCTTTTCCGGCCCCACCTTCATGATGGTATTGACGGCGTAGATATTGTCCGAGGCCGCGATCGCCTGGCGCATGTTGATCTCGCCGAGGTATTTATCCCCGAAGTTCCGGGGCTGGTACGTCTTGCGGTTGTTGTCGTAATGGAACAGAGTCGGCTGACTGTTGAAGACGGTAAGGCCCGTCATTTCCTTCCCGGACAGCGCGGTCAAGTACATAATCGGCTTGAAGGAGGAACCGGGCTGGCGGGTTGTCGCGAGCGCATGATTGAACTGGTTGGCGCGGTAATTGACGCCTCCGACCATGGCCTTGATATAACCGGTGCGGGGATCAATGGAGACGAGCGCCGTCTCCAGGCCGCCCGCTCCCGCCATCCCTTGTGCAACCGCCGCTTCCGCCGCCTGCTGCATATCCGGATCGAGCGTGGTATATACGCTCAGCCCTTCCAGTTCCAGCTCATCGGTGCCGATGCCGAGCAGCTTTGCAGCCGCGGTGCCTACATAGTCGCGGAAATAGGGCGCCGATTGCGAAGCCGTCTGCTCTTCCCGGGGTTTAATATCCAGAGTCTCCGCCTCCGCCCGGGCAGCCTCCGCCTTTGTGATTTCGCCCATTTCTACCATGGAGGACAGGATGATCCTCTGGCGATTTTTGGCGTTGTCCGGGTGATTGTACGGTGAATAATACGTCGGCCCCTTCGGAATACCGGCCAGGAGCGCGCTTTCCGCAAGATCAAGCGAAGCGGCGGGTTTGCCGAAATACATCCGGGAGGCTGCCTCGACGCCGTATGCGCCGTGGCCGTAATAAATTTCATTGAGGTACATGCGCAAAATGTCGTCCTTGCTGTACTTCATCTCCAACTGCAGCGTATAAAATGCTTCTTTGGCCTTGCGGGTCCACGTTTTTTCATGGGAAAGATACAGGTTTCGGGCAAGCTGCTGGGTCAGCGTGCTGGCGCCCTGGGAGCGGCTTCCCTTTTCCAGATTAACCAGCACCGCCCGCCCCATGCTCTTGAAATTAAATCCGGTATGCTCATAAAATTTGCGGTCCTCCACCGCGAGCGTCGCCTGAATCAGCAAAGGGGATATATCTTTAAGCCCCACCGGATCATGGCTGCGCCCGTCGGCAGAGAAGACGGCCAGCACATTTCCACGGGAGTCCAGCAGTCTGGAGCGGGCATCGTCCGGAATCGGCGGGAGGTCCTTCTGGTATAAATAGCCGAGCAGCGCGCCGGCGGCGAGAAGCAGCAGAACCGCGGTACCGGCCAGCAGCCGGAGGGCTCTGCGCCAGCGGCTTTTTTTCCGTACAGGCTTATCGGAAGATTGAGACGGCATGATACCATGCTCCTTTGCACAAGATGGATTCTTCTATTCATTATGGGGAAGGAAGAGTTCGGATATTCATGAAGGCTGAGGAAACGGCGCGTGACCTATTCCGGAACCGGCCGCCGGTGAATAAATTGTCTCCATTCTGTGATTATTATTAGGTGGATGCCTGTACGACTTTGGCGTATACCTTTTATAGAAGGGCGAGAGCCGGGTAATGGATAAAGGAGGTGCTGACATGATATTGACTAAAAGATTACGCAACAAAGCGCTGCTGCTTCTTTCAGCGGCCCTGTTGGCTTTGACCGGCTGGAGCGCGGAGGCGCCGCGGGCGGCGTCAGCGCAGGCGCCTGTCTGCGGAACCGGCGATCACGGACTGCTCCAGGAGCTTCAGAAAAAGCATTTGAATGCCAATGAATCGCCGCTGGTCTTCTCCGATATTCAGTTTTTGGGCGCAAATACGGGCCGCGCGGTGGGAAACGGCTTCATGATCGGAACATCGAACGGCGGCTGTACGTTTCAGACGATTTATGAAGGCCAATGGTCTTTCCGGAAAATCGACTTTCCCGACAATGTCTATGGCTGGGCGCTGGCGTCCGTTCAGGACGGACAATCCGGCTATTTGATCCGGACGATGGACGGAGGGTCGCACTGGAAGCGGCTATCAAACGATCCGGTCAGTTTTACAAAAATCGATTTTATCGACCGCCAGCACGGATTTGCATATGATTGGGCCTTTGCCTACTACACCAGCGACGGAGGGGAGAGCTGGAGCAAGATTCGGACCCCCGCCAACACCCGCGGTGCGGTCTTCACAAGCCGCAGCAGCGGCTGGGCGGTAACGGTCGCTCCGGGCGCGGGCTACCGGGTCATGAAGACGGCAGACGGAGGTAAGAGATGGTCGCTTAAGCTGAAATCAGCGTTCTCCTATCCGGTACTCGGCGATATTTACGCCAAGGGTAGTCAGGTATGGACGGTGTTGTACGGGGACACAGGCATGTCCCAGACGTCCTATTCTTTGTACGCCAGCGCGGACGGCGGCGGGAGCTGGCGGCGCGTTATCGCCCAGTCAACGGCGGGCGGCGGACCGGCGCCGGGAAGCGGCGGGAATCCGCTGGCGAAAGGTCCAGTCGCTGGCAAGCCCGGCAATATGCAGCTGGCCGGCGGCGGCGCCTTCCTGCTCGGCTACTCACCGGCCGGGGAAGAGGTCGGCGTAGGCCGCTCTTACACGGGCGGCAAGCAGTGGAGCAACCTGCCCGGCATTCCGGGATTTGACGGAGTGATTTCTTTCACCGGAGACAAGGAGGGCTGGCTTGCCGTCAGAGGGCCGGGGCAGTCTTCACTGTATGCCACGCAGGACGGCGGCTACACATGGAAGCTGAAGCTCTCTTTTAATACGAAGTAAGTAGCATTCGGAATGCCGAGCATCCCGGGAGCAGACAGCGCAAGAACGGCGGGTGCTGAATGGAATGACCTTTAAGGAATAGAGCATTGGGGGTGACCCGAAAGTCAAGAAATGGCTGCGGGGCCCCCTTTTTATTTGCATCTATCTAGCGGAACCGGTCAGGGCGAGTGTGATTATGAAGTGCGGTATGTTAAAATTCTACATAATCCAGTGCAGCCTTCAGCCGGAAAGTTCAATGCCTTTCTATATTAGAGAAGTTCGTGAATGGCTGCGGGGGATTCAGGCGATCGCTCTGCAACGCTTTGTCTGAATTTGAATATTCATTAATATAGCGATTGAATTGGCCCGATGAACTGATTATAGTAATACAATGGGAAAGATGACGGCCCGCGCGGAAGCGGAGCCGCGAAGAATGGAGGGGCGAGGGTGCCAGACAACCAGCCGCATAAATATGGCGTTTCCGTTACGCTCGCCAGCCTGCATGAAGGAGAGACAAGCGTTTTCAGCGTTGGCGGGGAGGCCCTGCAGAAGGGGCCGCAGCTGTATATCCGTTTCGAGGAGCCCAGCCAGGGACCGGAAGGCCCGGCAGACTCCGTACGGACAACGATCAAGATTCTGGATGACGAGCTCCGGATTATCCGTCATGGCGGAGTCGAGTCCGAGCAGTCTTTTCGGAGCGGACAGCGTCTGCCTGGATTTTACCGGTCTCCATATACCCAATTCAATCTTTCCACCGAGACAAGAATGCTCGGCATCTCGAGGCAAGGACGTTCCCTGACGGTAAAATGGGAATACGAATTATATGTGTACAACGAGCCGTCGGGACAGTTTGCCATCAGTTTGCATATACAGGAGGAACCCTAAAGATGAAACAAAGTCAAAATCCGCTTGCCCTGATCAATGAAAGGGTGAAAGAAGCCATCGCCGATGCGGTTGTCACCGCCGGCCTGGTTCAGCGGGAAGAGCTTCCGAGCATTGTGCTGGAAGTGCCGAAGGACAAAGCCCATGGCGATCTGGCGACTAACGCCGCCATGCAGCTGACCAAGATCGCGAAGCGCAATCCGCGCCAGATCGCCGAGGCGATTGTGGAGCATCTGGATTTGAGCAAGGCCTCGATTGAAAAAGCGGAAATCGCCGGCCCGGGATTCATTAACTTTACGCTGTCCAAGTCCTACCTGTATCCGGTCATCGGTCTTTCCCTGGAGCAGGGTGATGATTACGGCCGCACCGACGCCGGTCAGGGACAGAAGGTTGAAGTCGAGTTCGTCAGCGCCAACCCGACGGGCAGCCTGCACCTTGGCCATGCCCGTGGAGCAGCCGTAGGTGATGCGCTATGTAACGTGCTGGATTTCGCCGGATACGAGGTTACGCGCGAGTATTATATCAACGACGCAGGCAACCAGGTCGCCAACTTGTGCAAGTCGATCGAGACCCGGTATTTGCAGGAGCTGGGCCAGCCGGCGGAAATGCCGGAGGATGGCTATTTTGGCGAAGACATCAAGGGCTTTGCCAAAGAGCTTGTCGCCGAAAAAGGTGATTCGCTGCTGGAGATGACGCCCGGAGACCGGGCCGCCTTTTTCCGCACTTACGGACTGGAGAAGGAACTGGACAAAATCAAGCGCGACCTCGGACGATTCCGCGTGCCTTTCGACATCTGGTTCAGCGAAACTTCGTTATACGAAACCGGGGAAGTGCTGCGCGCGCTTGACGAGCTGCGGGACCGCGGCGAAGTATATGAGCTGGACGGCGCCACCTGGCTGCAGACCACCAAGTACGGCGACGACAAGGACCGCGTGCTGATTAAGAACGACGGCACCTATACGTACCTTACGCCGGATATCGCCTATCACAGCGATAAATACGGCCGTGGATACGACAAAATGATCAATATTTGGGGCGCCGACCATCACGGATACATTCCGCGGATGAAAGCGGCGATGGCTTCGCTGGGCAACGATCCGGACAAGCTGGTCGTACTGATCGCCCAAATGGTCAGTCTGTTCCAGGACGGTGAAAAGGTAAAAATGTCCAAGCGGACCGGCAAGGCGGTCACAATGGAGGATTTAATGGACGAAGTCGGCGTCGACGCGATCCGCTATTTCTTTACTATGCGCAGCATGGATTCCCATCTGGACTTCGACATGGATCTCGCCGTTTCGACCTCAAACGAAAATCCGGTATTCTATGTACAATACGCGCATGCGCGTATTTGCAGCGTATTCCGTCAAGCCGAGGAGCAGGGTATTACCCTGCCGGAATTGGCCGGAATCGATTACTCGAAGCTGACGGCGGAGCATGAATACGCCCTGCTGCGCAAAGTCGGCGAGCTTCCTTTCGAGGTGGCTCTGGCCGCCGAGGGCTACGCGCCGCACCGCCTGATCCGCTATGTGTACGAGCTGGCCGCGCTCTTCCACAGCTATTACAAGGCGGAGCGCGTCATCACCGAAGACGCCGCCCAGACGCTCGCGCGGCTCGCGCTCCTCGGCGCCGTCCGCCAATCCATTGCGAACGTGCTGCGCCTTGTTGGCGTGACGGCGCCGGAACGGATGTAGGCGCCTTATACCCAATACGCGCATCCACCAGCCGCGTTTAACCGCACGCAAGCCAGAAGCCGCCCCCCCGGGGCGGCTTCTTATCATGGATTTAAAGCTGAATGCCGACTCAGCCTTCAGCCCGGCATTCGCGGCGCCGACCCGGCGCCTGTCGGCCGCCTTGCCCGCGCCCGCAGCAGGCGCATCGCGTCTACCGCACCTCCGCCCAGCGTAGCGCGGCGCTGGCCCTTCCGCAGCAGCAGCGGCGATGAGGTGCGGCGCAGCGCCAGCTTCAGCTCCCGGGGCGTAATCCCCGGGCGCAGAGCGAGCAGCAGGGCGGCGGCTCCCGTCACATGGGAGGTTGCCATGGAGGTGCCGCTCATTTCTTTGTAGCCTTCCTTCGGCCAACAGGAAGTGACATTTTCCCCCGGGCCGTATACGTCGATATAGGAACCGTGGTTGCTGAAGGAGGCGACGCGGCGCTTGCGGTCGATAGCGCCAACGGCGATGGCCTCGCTGTACCGGGCCGGGTAGTCTCCCCCCCGTTTCCCGTCATTGCCCGACGAGGCAATAATCGGAATGCCGGCACGGTAGGCTTTGACGACAACGTCATGCAGCGCATTGCTGCGGCTTTTCATTCCGAAGCTCATGTTAATGAGATCGATCCGGTTCTGAACGCACCAATCGATGGCGAGCACGATATCGGACACAAAAGCCGAGCCGGTATGATCGAAGGCTTTGACCGGATAAATTAGGGAACGCGGCGCCACCCCCATCATGCCCCGCATGCCGCCAGCGGCGGCGAGCGTTCCGGCGATATGCGTGCCGTGCCCGTTATCATCTATAGGCAGCATGCCGCGATGCAACAGATTCACTCCGGAGGCGAGCGAACTCTTAAGATCGGGATGGAGGAAATCCGCTCCGGTGTCAATGACGCCGATTTTAATATGAACGCCGGTCGATCTCGACCATGCCTGGGGAGCGCGAATCGCCCTGACGCCCCAAGGCAGAGAGTGCGAATTCTTATTCGCGGCAGGAGACTGGGTATGTGAATGGATTTGAATGCGCAGATCCTCTTCGACGGCGACAGCTTCGGAATATCTTTGCACCAGCTTCACGGCTCCGGCCGCTGGCACAAAAAAGGCCCGGATCAGTGGAGACACTTTGACCCTGCGCAGTCCGGGCCGGCGCGACTTTAGGGATTTCCACTGCGACAGCGCTCCGGCATACTGACGGGGATCGTGAAAAGTAACGATTCGCCGTTCAGCGTTTCCGGGAGCGGCCGCTGCTTCTTCAAGCACCAGTTTCCAAAATTCGTGAAAGTCCATTGTTCTGCAATCCCCTCCTGCTGCCGTACTTCCATATTTTATGAGGAGGGGGAGAAGCCCGCGTGGGAACTTGCCTTTTTTTGCTGAAATAGGCCGTGTGTCGTGTCAAAAGAGAGTCGAACACATAAAATAGTGTAAGAGGGAAGGCCCTCTTTGAAACAACGCCGAGCCAATCCTTGGCGTGGATACAGTCAGGTGCGGAGGAGCTTCCTCCGCCTTTTTATTAAAATAATAAGAATTTATAAGCTGCGCCCTTATTTTAGGGGCTTTATATTTCGACGAGAAACGGATGCCTGCAGGCGATACGAGTATCGCTCGCTTCGGAAGCATAAGCTCCGGAGAGGATGGCGCAGCCGTTTCTTCTTGTCTCCGCACATCTTCGCCGTCCGGTTGACAGCCACTTCGGAATCGGCGGCATTTTTTCGAGACTCCGTCCACCCAGTTTTTTCGGGGAAACTTCATTAAACGGTTGATACCGGCCTTCCGAAATCAGGGGCATCCCTATGCACCAATTTGACTTGCATTTTGTTCCCAAATAGGTTTTACTTAGGTTTGTCAATGAATGTTAACGAAATAACGACTGAGTAAAGCCATAGCGTGAACAATGCGTGAGAGGAAGTGTCCCGAAAGTGAGTACGCCACTTAATTTGAAGCTGGATCCTGAAAAAATCAAAGAAATGCCGATGGTGGACTTGGCGTTTCTGATTCTGAAAACGGCCAATACGCCGTTCTATTACCGTGATCTGATGGTCGAGGTGGCCAAGCTGCGCGGAATGTCCGAAGAAGAGATCAACGATACGATTGCCCAGTTATATACCGAAATTAATATCGACGGGCGTTTTGCCTGTGTCGGAACCAACCTGTGGGGTCTGAAGCGCTGGTATCCGCTGGAGCGCTCCGACGATCCGATCGGCAACTCCAAGCGTCCGCGCATCATCAATGATGAAGACGATGATGACGATGACGATTTCACCGAAGAAGAAGACTCTTACTCCGGCGATGACGAAGACTTTGACGTGATCGACGAGGACCGCGACGATCTGTATTCCGACGATGACAGCGATGAGGAAGTCGACGAAGAAGTCGTAATAGACGATGAGGATATAGAGGAAGAGGATATAGAGGACGATGAGGAAGCCGAGGAAGAGGCCGACGATGAAGCTTCGGATGATGAAGACGACGACAAAATTTAAGACGTTTCTCGTCCAATAATTCTTTCTTGACATCAACAAAGCCGACAGAGTAAACTATTTGATGGGCTTATGATGAATTTAAATTCTATATTTTCAAAAATAAAAAGTGCCCCCGGTTCTGCGGGTGTCACTTTTTTGTTTTTTAGATATCATTTTGATGCCGGATAACGCTGTTATGACGCAAGTCGGACCAACGTGAGGGCTTCCCCGAGAGATTTAGGTGATTTTGAATTTCTCCGTTTTGCCGCTCTGAAAACGGGTTACGATAACATCATATATCGCCTGATTTTACGGATATTATTTAGGAGGGTTATGCATTGACAAAGTATATTTTTGTAACGGGTGGCGTTGTGTCCTCCCTGGGCAAGGGAATTACGGCTGCTTCGCTAGGCAGGCTGCTCAAAAACAGGGGTCTTAAGGTGACGATCCAGAAATTCGATCCGTACATTAATGTGGACCCGGGAACGATGAGTCCCTACCAGCACGGTGAAGTATTCGTTACGGATGACGGAGCGGAGACCGACCTTGACCTCGGGCACTACGAGCGGTTCATCGACATCAACCTGTCCAAGAACAGCAACGTGACGACAGGTAAAGTGTACTCTTCGGTAATCAGCAAGGAAAGACGCGGAGAGTATCTGGGCGGCACGGTCCAGGTCATTCCCCATATTACGAACGAAATCAAGGAACGGGTATTCCGCGCAGGCCGCGAGACCGGTTCGGACGTCGTCATTACCGAGATCGGCGGCACCGTCGGCGACATCGAGAGTCTGCCTTTTCTTGAAGCCATCCGTCAAATCAAGAGCGATATCGGCCGTGAAAATGTAATGTATATCCACGTAACCCTCATTCCTTATATCAAGGCTGCGGGCGAAGTGAAGACCAAACCGACCCAGCACAGCGTCAAAGAGCTTCGCAGCATCGGAATTCAGCCTAATGTGATCGTCTGCCGCACGGAATACGAGCTTTCCGCAGACATGAAGGCAAAGATTGCGCTGTTCTGCGACATCGACGCGAATGCGGTTGTGGAATGCCGCGACGCTTCGACGCTGTATGAGGTTCCGCTTAATCTGCGCAACGAAGGACTTGACGAGATTGTCGTCAACCATCTGAAGCTGACTACGCCGGCGCCGGATATGCGTGAATGGGAAGCCTTGCTTGCGCGCATCAACAAGCTGGAGCGCAACGTGGAGATCGCGATTGTCGGCAAATACGTGGCACTGCACGATGCTTACCTCAGCGTAGTCGAGTCCCTCTCCCACGCGGGATTCGACGCTAATTCCGAAGTCAACATCCGCTGGGTGAACGCTGAGGAGATAACCGACGAGAATGTGGACGAGATACTGCGCGGCGTCGGCGGAATACTGGTGCCTGGCGGCTTCGGCGACCGGGGCATCGAAGGCAAGATTTCCGCGATCCGTTATGCCCGCGAGAAGGGTGTGCCTTTCTTCGGCATTTGTCTGGGAATGCAGGTATCCGTTATCGAATACGGCCGTTCGATCCTGGGAATGGCGGGAGCGAACAGCTCGGAGATTGATCCGGCAACGCCATACCCTGTCATTGACCTGCTGCCCGAGCAGAAGGATATCGAGGACCTTGGAGGCACGATGCGTCTGGGTCTTTATCCTTGCAAGCTTCAGCCGAATTCCCTGGCCATATCCTGTTACGGAGAAGAGCTTGTGTATGAACGCCATCGTCACCGGTACGAGTTCAATAATTCCTACCGCGATCAAATCGAAAAAGCAGGCCTGCTGATTTCCGGTACTTCCCCGGACGGACGTTTGGTCGAGATCGTAGAGCTTCCGGGTCATCCGTGGTTCCTGGCGGTTCAGTTCCATCCGGAATTCATTTCCCGTCCGAACCGTCCTCAGCCGCTGTTCCGTGAATTTGTCAAAGCCTCGCTCGTTCATGCGGAGCAATTGTAAGATCGGCCGGCGTTTTCCATAATCCGGACCTCCGGACATTAAGAGCTTCCCTTGCGGGAGGCTCTTTTTTTAGGGGCTACGGGGCCAGGCAATCCCTGAGTATGGTTAAGGTCCAGGCCGAACTTTGTGGAGCGGTCTTTCCACTTGGGGGCGGCAACCTGCATTTGTACTGTTTTAAGACGTATAATTACGCATTTTTTTCCATATAGCAGGAGTTTCGTGGTCAAGCACGAATTATAGTTCTTCGTATGGATTTATGCGAAGACTGTCGGACGCGGTAAGGTGGATCGGCCACATATCTGGGGAGGGTTACGAATGGAGAAAAAGAAAAAGAAAGTATTGATCGTCGATGACCAAAACGGGATTCGAATCCTGCTTATGGAGGTTTTTAATAGCGAAGGCTACACGACTTTTCAAGCAGCTAACGGAAAAGCGGCTTTGGATATTGTGCGCAGCGACTGCCCCGATCTGGTTCTCCTCGACATGAAAATCCCGGGAATGGACGGACTGGAAATTTTAAAGCATATTAAAGAGATCAATACGGAGATCAAGGTAATCTGATGACGGCGTACGGTGAGCTGGACATGATCAAGGAAGCGACGAAGCTCGGGGCACTTATGCATTTTACCAAACCGTTCGATATTGATGAAATGCGGGTGGCGGTCAATATGCATTTAAGCACAGGCTCTGTCGACCATTACAGTTAAAGCCGGGGATTCTGCGATAAGCAGAGTCCCTTTTTTGAGGGACTTCCGCCGGCTCGGGATTGGCAGTCACATGATACTTTCCGGATGTATGCTTGTGGATCATTTGGGGTAATAAAAAGAAGACCGGATCGCAACATTATCTTAACACCAGAGGGCTGGGCGAATTACGTCCCGCCGGGACATTTTTTTGTCTAAACTATTTAGTATTTGAGACAGGTTGTGCTATAATAGGCCTGTATGTGATGTCGGCTTAATAAAAAAGCGAGAAACCATTTTTAGGAGGATGAATTATGCCATTGGTATCGATGACAGACATGTTGAACAAAGCTCTTGCAGGAAAATACGCGGTTGGTCAATACAACATTAACAACCTTGAATGGACCCAAGCAATTTTGGGCGCAGCAGAAGAAGAGAAATCCCCTGTTATTCTCGGTGTATCCGAAGGCGCAGCGCGTCATATGGGCGGATTCAACACTGTGGTTAAAATGGTGGAAGGTCTTATTCAAGACATGAAAATTACGGTTCCTGTAGCGATTCACCTCGACCATGGATCCAGCTTTGACAAGTGTAAAGAAGCTATCGACGCCGGATTTACTTCCGTTATGATCGACGGCTCCCACCATCCGATCGAAGAGAACATCGAAATGACCAAGAAAGTCGTTAACTACGCTCACTCCAAAGGTGTTTCCGTTGAAGCCGAAGTTGGTACGGTTGGCGGACAGGAAGACGACGTTATTGGCGGCATTATGTACGCCAAACTGGATGAGTGTGTAGCTATCGTAAAAGAAACTGGCGTTGATGCCTTGGCTCCGGCGCTTGGTTCCGTACATGGACCTTACCTCGGCGAGCCTAACCTTGGATTTAAGGAAATGGAAGAAGTTCGCGACGCTGTTCAAATTCCGCTTGTTCTTCATGGCGGCACAGGCATCCCGAAACATGACATTGACAAAGCGATCTCCCTTGGCACTTCCAAAATCAACGTAAACACCGAGAACCAAATCGCATTCGCCAAGGTTGTCCGCGAAGTATTGGCAGCCAAACCGGACGCTTATGACCCTCGTACGTTCATCGCACCGGGCCGCGAAGCCATCAAACAAACGGTTATCGGCAAAATCCGCGAATTCGGTTCCAACAACAAAGCTTAATCGTGTATAATGGGCAAGTCAGCTTCAATCGGTTATAATGAATGGAATAGCGTCATTTGGAGAGCACACCGCTTAGACGGTGTCTTTCCATTTAAATACAGATAATTCATATCCTTTCGGATCAAGCGATGCGGGCAGCGGGGCTGCGTTTCAGGCAGCCCCGCTGTGCTTTCCCGCCATTTTTTATGATGCGTCAGCTATTATTATCGAAAGCAGCTGCAATACATCTAGGGGGAACCAGATAATCAATGGAAAAATTAATGATTGGCGGTGGGCGTCCGCTGCAAGGCATGGTGACGATCAGCGGAGCAAAGAACAGTGCGATTGCGCTCATACCTGCGGCGATTTTGGCAGAATCGGAAGTTGTTCTGGATAATTTGCCCTCCCTTAGCGATGTGGCCGTCTATTCTGAAATTCTTCAAGAGCTTGGCGCCGAAGTATCCTGGTCGGGCAGCCAAATGAGAATCGATCCTTCCCGAATCATTTCCATTCCTATGCCCAACGGTCCTGTCAAGAAGCTTCGGGCTTCTTACTACATGATGGGAGCACTCCTCGGACGCTTCAAAGAAGCGACCATCGGACTTCCCGGAGGCTGCAATTTCGAACCAAGACCTATCGACCAACATATCAAGGGATTCGAAGCGCTTGGTGCGACCGTCTCCAACGAACATGGCGCCATTCATTTATATGCCAAGGAACTGCGCGGCGCAAAGATTTACCTCGACGTATCCAGCGTCGGTGCGACTATTAACATTATGCTTGCGGCTTCCCGGGCCAAAGGCTCTACCATTATCGAAAATGCGGCTAAAGAGCCTGAGATTATAGATGTAGCCACTTTACTTAATTCCATGGGCGCCGTTATTAAGGGCGCCGGAACCGAAACGATCCGGATCGAGGGTGTATCAGAGATGCACGGGTGCCGTCATTCCATTATCCCCGACCGAATTCAAGCAGGAACATACATGATCGCTGCAGCTGCCACGCGCGGCAACGTGCTTATAGACAATGTGATACCCAAGCATCTGGAGGCATTGACGGCGAAGCTGCTGGAGATGGGCGTCGAAGTGGAAGAACTCGATGAGAGCATCCGCGTCATCGGTAAAGCGGTCTACGAACCGGCCGATGTCAAGGCGCTTGTCTATCCCGGCTTCGCTACCGATCTTCAATCGCCGATGACCACGATGCTGACCCAGGCGAAAGGCGTGAGTGTGCTTAGCGATTTCGTTTACAGCAACCGCTTCAAGCATGTTCCGGAGCTATTGCGTATGGGAGCGAAGATACGTGTTGAAGGAAGGTCGGCCATTATTGAGGGCAACAGACTGAATGCGGCCAAAGTCAAAGCAGCCGACCTTAGAGCCGGCGCTGCGCTCGTCATTGCCGGACTGACCGTTGAAGACGGCATAACGGAAGTGACGGGGGTCGAATATATCGACCGCGGTTATGACAATCTGGTATCCAATCTCCGTGAACTGGGTGCCGAGGTCTGGCGGGAGGAAGAATAGTCCTCAAGCGCTTTTATTCTGAAGCGGAACGCATGGAGGGCCGCCAATAGCGAAGACATATCATTTATTGGCGGCCGCCATGCGATTCGTTAAGGAATTCCCCCGATTTTTCAAAAAAGATTTGCAATAATCTGCATATCTTCCTCCATTTTGGGTAATGCTATCCTAATGAGGATTTTTATTATACAACCGAAACAATCCATGCGAAATCAAGTATTGCAGCACAACCGACGATTATATGATGCTGTTCAACCGATTCCTCGCTTCTGAATTCAGGCATATACCGCAAGCGCAAGGTCCTGCGGTTATCCATCGGCGCCCGGCGCGTCCAGTTGCCGCTCACCCACCCTCTGCATTTTGTCATTCTAATTTTCTGATATGCCAGATTTGCTTTACTGTTGGCTTTTTTAGTTTGCGCGTTCACGTTATTGTTATGAACTTATAAATTGAATAGGTGGTTATTACATGGATCTTCAAATTTCCGACTTGGAAGAAATGAAGCTGACCGAATTATACAAGTTGGCTAAGAAATATCAGATTCCCTATTATGGGCAGATGAAGAAGAGAGAATTGATTTTTGCCATTCTGCGCGCCCAGGCGGAACAGAGCGGTCTGATGTTTATGGAAGGCGTGCTGGAAATATTGCCGGAGGGCTACGGTTTTCTTAGACCGATCAACTATTTGCCCAGCGCGGAGGATATTTATATTTCGGCTTCGCAAATCCGCAAATTCGACCTTCGGACCGGAGACTTGGTATCCGGCAAATGTCGGACGCCCAAGGAGAACGAGCGTTATTTCGGGCTGCTGCAAGTCAATGCCGTCAATGGCGAGAATCCGGCCACTGCTGCCGAACGCCTTCATTTCCCGGCCCTTACGCCGTTATATCCTCAAGATAAGCTTACGCTTGAAGCAACGCCTACCCATTTGTCCACCCGCATCATGGACCTGCTTGCACCCGTTGGGCTGGGACAGCGCGGTTTGATTGTCGCTCCGCCCAAAGCCGGCAAGACGCTCCTGCTCAAAGAAATTGCCAACAGCATCTCCACGAACAACCCCGAGATTGAACTGTTTGTACTGCTGATTGACGAACGTCCCGAGGAAGTTACCGATATGCAGCGTTCCGTAAAAGGCGAAGTGGTCGCCTCGACGTTCGACGAGCTTCCCGAAAATCATATCAAGGTGGCGGAGCTGGTGCTTCAGCGGGCGCTTCGTCTTGTCGAACACAAAAAAGACGTCGTCATACTGCTGGACAGCATTACTCGCCTTGCGCGCGCCTATAATCTCGTTGTCCCTCCTTCAGGCCGTACGCTTAGCGGCGGGATCGACCCGGCGGCATTCCACCGGCCGAAGCGCTTTTTTGGTTCGGCGCGGAATGTCGAGGAAGGCGGAAGTCTCACCATTCTCGCGACGGCGCTGATTGATACCGGCTCGCGGATGGACGATATTATTTATGAAGAATTCAAGGGTACGGGCAACATGGAGCTGCATCTTGACCGGAAGCTTGCGGAACGCCGCATTTTTCCGGCCATCGATATCCGCCGTTCCGGCACGCGCCGCGAAGAAGTGCTGCTGAGCAAGGAAGAACTGGATACTATTTGGACCATCCGTAAAAATATGAATGACTCCTACGACTTTGTAGAGAACTTTATCAAAAAGCTGCGCAACACCAAGACGAATGCCGAGTTCCTGGCCTCCTTCGATACGGCCGACAGCAAGGAATCGGCCAGCGGCACCGCAAGCAGCGGCGGGACGTCGAACAGCGGAGCTTCCGCCCGGCGCCCGATGCGCACAAAACCGGCTTCCGTAACGACTACAACCTAAGAAATAAGATCAAGAGGAGAATAACATGCATTTGGTATATGCCGACGGGCAAGGAAACGTATACGATCATCCCGAGCTGTACGGGCTGGCCCGCAGCGGGGATATGATTGTCGAACTGTTGGAGGAAGAACTGATTCCGCTGCCGGAAGGGGCGATGCTTTCTCTTCTGCCGAATACGAGAGCCGTCGGAATGAACCCGTCCACCGGCGAAATGCTGCCGCTGCCGGAAGGCTCGCAGGCGGTAGGAGCGCTGCTTCCGCAGGGCTTTACCCGCCTCTGTCTGCCGGGATATATCAAGACCGATAAATCGTACAAGCTGCCGCTGTTCGGTTATTCGGCCGTCGTATGGAAAGACGGTGGCTTCTATGTGGCCGCCGAGCAGTCCGACGATCCCCAGAAATGGAATCCGATGAACTGCGACCGGGACGCTGTGCACAGCGGGGTTGGCAGCCTGACTGCGAAATATCCCGAGAACCGTCTGTACGGACATCTCTCGAACTGTGCGCTCGGCTATGAATGCCTGACCTCCTCCAATACCTTTTTGAACCGATGGGAGGGCGCCGTTCCGGTGTCGTATTCGTGCAATGCGGGCTGTTTCGGCTGTATTTCCGAGCAGCCGGATGACAGCGGCTTTGTCTCGCCGCAGACGCGGATGAATTTCCGGCCAAGAGTCGACGAGATTGTACAGGTGATGCTGGAGCATCTGAAGACGCCGGAATCGATTATCAGCTTCGGTCAGGGCTGCGAGGGAGAGCCTTCCACGCAGGCGAAGCTTATCATAGAGGCGGTCCGTGAAGTCCGGTCGATTACGGATATGGGTTACATCAACATCAATACCAACGCCGGGCTCAGCGATCATATTCGCGGGATTGTCGACGCCGGACTCGATTTAATGCGCGTCAGCACGATCAGCGCGCTGGGTGATCACTACAACGCCTATTACAAGCCTCGCGGCTACACTCTTGCCAATGTGGAGAAGTCGCTGATATATGCAGCCTCTCAGGGCGTATACACTTCCATCAACTATTTGGTATTTCCGGGGGTCACCGATCGGGAAGAAGAGGTTGAAGCCATGGTTGAGTTTGTAAAGCGCACCGGGCTCAAGCTGATCCAGATGCGCAATCTAAATATTGACCCGGAGAGCTATCTTGAGCTGATCCCGCCGCCCCAAGGAGAGATCCTGGGAATGAAGACGATGCTCGAAATTTTCCGTGAGGAATTGCCGGAAGTGGTCATCGGCTCGTATACGCATGTGCCTCCGGCAGGAGAAGCGCGGCAGAAAAAAGCCATAGTGCGGGTTTCGCCATGAAGCGGCAATGAATAATTCGGGATGGAATGCTATTGCCTCCCTGCTTTGTTCGTGCTAAACTACATTTATGTGTCTTATATTAACTCTGGGTCCGCCTGAGGCTCAGGGCAAAAGAGGTGAAATTTAAATGCAAACTGCAATTCAACCGAAATATAATGTCGTAACTGTAACTTGCGCCTGCGGCAACACGTTCGAAGCCGGTTCTGTGAAACAGGATCTTCGCGTCGAAATTTGCTCCGCATGCCATCCGTTCTTCACTGGCAAGCAGAAGTTCCTGGATGCCGGCGGCCGCGTCGACAGATTCAAGAAGAAATACGGAATCTAATCCGGTCTGCCGCTGGTCGGCAAGAATCGGTAGAAAGCCCTCTGCTTTATGGCAGAGGGCTTCGTTTTTTTCTAAACTCATTATATTGTGTATGCTTCCAGAGAGAACAAACCGTCTTTATAAAGACGGCGAGGACGGTTTTCTTATCCAGTTGATTTTTGCCCCGGCGTAGGCTATACTTATCTTCGCCGTGCTAGACGGGGAGGTAGCGGTGCCCTGTAACTCGCAATCCGCTATAGCGAGGTTGAATTCCTGTTAGAGGTGCTGTCGATGTGAGGCTTGGTCCCTACGTGCTGTGTTGACGGTTGGGTCCTCCGCAATGAGTGCTTGTGAACCTGGTCAGGTCCGGAAGGAAGCAGCCATAAGCAAGTTTGCTCTTGTGCCGGAGGGCAGCCTAGCCCGAGCAGCGGCGTAGGGTTGCCGCTCGGATCGCAGCCATCAATAACAGGTGCGCGGTTTACATTTAGGATAATAACAAGCATCTTTGCGACAAGCGGAGATGCTTTTTGTTTTTGGTCATGGACCGGAGAATATAGTATAATTAATGAAGCGATTAACGCCCGGGAAGCGGCGGTTGAAAGAGGGTAATGCTTAAGTGGAACACATCGCGTTGTACCGTGCCTGGCGGCCTCAAGCGTTTCAGGACATGGTCGGACAACAGCACATTATCCAGACGCTTCAGAACGCGATTCGCGAGCAGCGGGTTTCACACGCCTATCTGTTCAGCGGCCCTCGGGGCACCGGCAAGACGACTGCTGCCAAAGTATTGGCCAAAGCGGTCAACTGCGAGCGGGGCCCGGGCCCGGAGCCGTGCAATGAATGTCCTTCCTGCTTGCGAATTGCTTCGGGCGCGGTGATGGATGTACAGGAAATCGATGCTGCGTCCAATCGGGGCGTGGAGGAAATCCGCGACCTGCGGGATAAAGTGAAGTACGCACCTACCGAGGTGCGGCGTAAAGTGTATATTATTGACGAAGTGCATATGCTGACTACGGAGGCTTTCAACGCTCTTCTGAAGACGCTCGAGGAACCGCCTGCGCATGTCATGTTTATTTTGGCGACAACGGAGCCTCATAAACTGCCTGCGACGATTATATCGCGCTGTCAGCGCTTTGATTTCCGTAGAGTTTCGCTCGAGGAACAGACAGCCCGCCTGAGGGTCATCTGCGAAAAGGAGGGCATTTCCGCCGAGGACGACGCACTGCAGTATATTGCCCGTCTGTCGGACGGGGGGATGCGCGACGCGCTCAGCGTTCTGGATCAGATCTCCTCTTTTACAGATGGACATGTGACCTATCAGCAGGTGCTGGGCATGACCGGCGGCATACCGGCGGAACAATTTGCCCGCCTGGCCAAAGCTATTTTGGAGAGCGATATGGGTCAACTGCTCGAATTGGTCGAACAACTGATGCACGAGGGGAAGAGCGCCGACAAATGCCTGGAGAACCTGCTTCATTACTTCCGTGATCTGCTTATGATCAAAATGGTGCCGGGCTCTGCCGGTTTGACCGACAGAGTGCTGAATCCTGCGGAGTTTCAGGATATGGCTGCGGCCTTCTCGCGTGAGCGGCTGTTCGAAACTGTAGATACGCTGAATCGTTATTTGAGCGAGATGAAATACGCCACGCATCCTCAGACCCTGTTTGAGGTAGCGCTTATGAAGCTGTGCAGTCCGAAGGAGAGTGATAATACTCTCGGGACGCAGGCGCATATGGGCGGAAGCCCATCACCGGCCGATAACGGGGAGCTGGATGTGCTCAAGCGGCAGATTGCCGCCTTGGAGAAAAAGCTGGAACAGGCGCTTCAGTCCGGCGGTATTGCAGCAAATGGCCGGGATAACGCCGCGCCGAAACCAGCGGGCAGCCGTTCTTCCTCTGCTCCGCGGGTGTCTTCCTCCTCCAAGCTGCCGCCCCAAATGGATAAATTCTTAGCGGGCAAGGACAGCGGCGATTTTGCGGCTGTGTATAAGCAGTGGGGCCAGGTGCTTCAGGCCGTCAAGGAAGAGAAGGTAACGGTTCACGCCTGGTTTGTCGATGGAGAACCCGTATCGATGACCGACGACGCGGTACTGGTTGCTTTCAAGAATACGATACACCGGGAAACGACCGAGAAGCCGGCAAATAAGCAGGTTATCGAACGCGTTCTGGAGACCCGTCTCGGCAAGCCGTACCGATTGGTCACTGTCATGCTCCGCGATTGGAACGAAGCTTCCGTGAAATCGGCGAAGCCTCTGGACAAGGAGGAACTCCGTCTGGAGCATGAGCATGAGACCGGAGAGGCTTCCAAGGAACCTTGGATTGACGAGGCCATTCAGCTTTTTGGCGAGGACCTCGTTGTCATAAAAGATTGACCCGCAGCATACCATATGCGCCAAATGCGCGCAGTTAAAGGAGACGATAACGAATGAATAATATGAACCAAATGATGAAGCAAGTCAAAAAAATGCAGGAGCAGATGCTGAAGGCCCAGGAAGAGCTTGGCAGCAAGACGGTGGAAGGCTCCTCCGGCGGCGGGGTTGTAACCGTTCAGGTTAACGGACACAAGAAACTGCTGTCCATCGAAATCAAGCCGGAAGCGGTAGATCCGGAAGATGTGGAAATGCTGCAGGATTTGGTGATTACGGCGGTAAACGACGCCCTGACCAAAGCGGATGAGCTGGCTAATTCGGATATGGGCAAATTCACCGGAGGCATGAAGATCCCGGGCCTGTTCTAAACAAGGGCAAAAGCTTAAGCTAAACATAAAGGAGATAGCCTATTGTATTACCCCGAACCGCTTGCCAAGCTGATCGATGCTTTTACGCGTTTGCCGGGAATCGGCCCCAAGACGGCCGCCCGGCTTGCCTTTCATGTGCTGAACATGAAAGAAGACGAGACGATTGATTTTGCCAAAGCTCTCGTCAGCGTGAAACGCAATCTTCACTATTGCTCGGTCTGCTGCAACATTACCGATACCGACCCGTGCCGGATTTGCCAGGACAAGAAGCGTGACGCCTCGGTAATTTGCGTGGTGCAGGATTCCAAAGATCTTGTCGCCATGGAGCGGACCAAAGAATTTAACGGGTACTATCATGTTCTGCAGGGCGCTATCTCTCCAATGGAGGGCGTCGGACCCGATGATATCCGGTTAAAGGAACTGCTGACAAGGCTCAGCGACGAAAGAGTGCAGGAGCTTATTCTGGCGACGAATCCCAATATTGAGGGAGAGGCTACAGCGATGTATATCTCCCGGCTCGTCCGTCCTTTTGAAGTCAAAGTAACAAGAATTGCCCATGGTCTGCCGGTTGGCGGCGATCTCGAATATGCGGATGAGGTGACCTTGTCCAAGGCGCTGGAGGGCCGGCGCGAGTTGTTTTAATCCAATAAAATCTTATTTTGCCCAAGAAGCCTGCTTAAAGGCTTCTTTTTTATTTGGAAACTTTTTATAACATCTATTTTGGTAAAACACCCTATATTCCGGCGCGAAGCGGTGCCTGTCCATAAAAACGCTACGCGAAGCTGCTACTTCATAGTTCTAAGTTTGTCCTTGTCCCGATATGAATGAGAATGTATGGAGATGAAAGTGGTCTTCACAGTAAATTCACTATAAAGGAGGAATCGGGATGGGTTGGTTGAGCGCATGGCGCAGGCAGAACGGTAATGGGCAGGAGGAGGGCCGGGAGGAGTGGGATGTTTTTACCGAGGTAAGGAAGGCTCATATGGAGTGGGAAAGAGCTCACCTGATGTTTGATGAAGCCGTAGGCCAAGACCAGATCGATTATGCCATTTTTATTTTGGAGGCCGCTGAACGGAAGTATCAAATTCATCTGAAGCATGCCAAAAGAATCGGATTAAACCGCGACCGGCTACGAGAACCGTTTGAAGATAAGGAGGAGCTGCAATGAAAATAATAGCGACAGGCATACTGATTCTCTCCGCAGTGCTGCTGGTGGCAGTTTTGTTTAAAAAAAGATTGGGCTGGGGGTGGCTGGGCCTTTTCGGCTCCCACCTGATCCTGGCGGCGTTAGGTCTGTATATCGTCGATTTCACCCAATTAGCCGGAGGAGTGTATATCCCATTGAACCCTGCAACGATAGGAACGGTGTCGGTTCTGGGGCTCCCGGGAGTAGCCATGCTCGTAGGTTTAAAAATTACCTTATTTGGGTAGTTGACGCGCATTCGCGTTATGTGATACATTAATACTCGGCTCTTCGGACATGATATGAAGCAGCAAGCTATCGAAAAGCGCTTTTAAAAAGAAAAAATAAAAAAGCTTGACGATAGTAACTAGACTGTGATATATTATAAAGGTCGCTGCAAGAGACACGGCGATGCACTGGAAGAGAAATTGATCTTTGAAAACTGAACAACGAGTGAGTGGGAATTCGCTTCTAGCGAGTTCCAAAATGAAGAGAATGCAAATTCTCGTCAGATGTTTCAAAATGAGCGAATCGCTCTTTCAATACTTTATTGGAGAGTTTGATCCTGGCTCAGGACGAACGCTGGCGGCGTGCCTAAT
>NZ_RQPI01000022.1 GCF_003854965.1 Paenibacillus rhizophilus | reverse complement strand
CCCCCCTCAAGATGAGATTTCCCAATTAGTAAGACCCCTTGAAGACGACGAGGTAGATAGGTTGGAGGTGGAAGTGCAGCAATGCATGGAGCTGACCAATACTAATCGGTCGAGGGCTTATCCAAGATAAACGCAAGTTTCGTTTCGGTTCCAGTTTTCAGGCGATCAAGCCTGAATTGAATATTGTTCCCTGATAGCTCAGTTGGTAGAGCACTCGACTGTTAATCGAGTTGTCACAGGTTCGAGTCCTGTTCGGGGAGCCATTATGGAGAGGTGTCCGAGTTGGCCGAAGGAGCACGATTGGAAATCGTGTAGGCGTCAAAAGCGTCTCGAGGGTTCGAATCCCTCTCTCTCCGCCACTATATTTTAAGGTATGGCCCGTTGGTCAAGGGGTTAAGACACCTCCCTTTCACGGAGGTAACAGGGGTTCGAATCCCCTACGGGTCACCATCTTCAAACTTGCTTTACAGTAGAGATATCTGGTAAGATAACAATTGTTCTTTTATGGAGGCTTAGCTCAGCTGGGAGAGCATCTGCCTTACAAGCAGAGGGTCGGGGGTTCGATCCCCTCAGCCTCCACCATGATATTACTAAATAAATACTTTTTACTGACGCGGGGTGGAGCAGCCCGGTAGCTCGTCGGGCTCATAACCCGAAGGCCGCAGGTTCAAATCCTGCCCCCGCAACCAATTCTTCTTAGAGAAGAAGCCTCGTGGAACCGTGGTGTAGAGGCCTAACATGCCTGCCTGTCACGCAGGAGATCGCGGGTTCGAATCCCGTCGGTTCCGCCATTTATTTCAATACAGGTTTGGCTCGGTAGCTCAGTCGGTAGAGCAGAGGACTGAAAATCCTCGTGTCGGCGGTTCGATTCCGTCCCGAGCCACCATGAATTTAATAATTGAATAAGCCGGTGTAGCTCAACTGGTAGAGCAACTGACTTGTAATCAGTAGGTTGGGGGTTCAAGTCCTCTCGCCGGCACCATTTTCCTGGAGGATTAGCGAAGTGGCCAAACGCAGCAGACTG
This sequence comes from Paenibacillus rhizophilus, assembly GCF_003854965.1. Taxonomy (GTDB): domain Bacteria; phylum Bacillota; class Bacilli; order Paenibacillales; family Paenibacillaceae; genus Paenibacillus_AQ; species Paenibacillus_AQ rhizophilus. Next base: position 57,166 of record NZ_RQPI01000022.1, on the reverse strand, counting down.
TAAATCTGTTCTCTTACGAGTTCGGTGGTTCGAATCCATCATCCTCCACCAGTTTAGGGGCATAGTTTAAAGGTAGAACAGCGGTCTCCAAAACCGTTAGTGTGGGTTCAATTCCTGCTGCCCCTGCCAAATTATTTCAGCATTCCATAACATATGGCGGTCGTGGCGAAGGGGTTAACGCACCGGATTGTGGCTCCGGCATTCGTGGGTTCAAGTCCCATCGATCGCCCCATATTATTTATTGGAATGTATTGGGGATTAGCCAAGCGGTAAGGCAACGGACTTTGACTCCGTCATGCATAGGTTCGAATCCTATATCCCCAGCCATTTTGCGGACGTGGCTCAGCGGTAGAGCATCGCCTTGCCAAGGCGAGGGTCGCGGGTTCGATTCCCGTCGTCCGCTCCATCTTTATACGGCGCCATAGCCAAGTGGTAAGGCACAGCTCTGCAAAAGCTCTATCCCCAGTTCGAATCTGGGTGGCGCCTCCATTGCTTTATTTAGAGGAAATGATCTCATTTCCATGATCCGCGCCGGTGTGGCGGAATGGCAGACGCGCGCGACTCAAAATCGTGAGGGAAACCGTGGAGGTTCGAGTCCTCTCACCGGCATCATCAAATAGGCTTATAAGATTGCTTTAGCGATCTTATAAGCCTATTTTTATTTTTATTTTTGCTTTTCTTTTTTTCTCCGACCAAAACATCAATACCACACTGCATACCACTTCCCCTGTGAAGCACGGACATTGCACCCAAATTCGATGAAATACATTATAAATATTGATAATTAAATATAATTAGATATAAATTGTATGATTGGAGGGTGATCCAATGCATCATTCCGGCTTGTTTGTTGAACCTGCATGCGAACATAATAATTGTCCGGATAAAATGGGCTGCTCCAGTCCAAAGCCGGGGGAGCGGACACACCCCTGCGCTTTTCAGGGCTCACAGTCGGTATTGATGCCGATTATAAACACGGCGCATTTGGTTCACGGCACTGCAAGCTGTCTTCAAAACGGCTGGGGAATGCTGAGGGCGCAGTCGCCTGGCGGCTCGTTGTCCAAGCTTGTGTTTTCGATGGGATTGACGGAAGAAGATTTAATGCTCGGCAGCGAGAAAAAGCTTCTGCAAATGATCGGCCATATTGTCCGTCGGCACCATCCGCCTTGTGTCTTTGTGTATGCGACCTGCGCCACTCTTTTTACAATGGAGGATTTGAATGCTGTGTGTGAAAAGGCGGAGCAGGCTTGGGGAATTCCGGTGATCGCCGTTCATAATCCGGGATTTGCCGGAGGCCAGAACATAGGGAGCCGGTATGCAGGGGAGGCCTTATTCGAGAAAGTGATCGGTACAACAACGGACGTCGAGGACAAAGAATGCACTCCGTTTGATATAAATTTAATCGGCGAGTATCCTTTTTCGCAAGAGATGAAGGAAATCGAAGGCTTATTGTCCGAGACGGGAATTCGTGTAGTGACGCGAATTGGGGGAGACTGTTCCTTTGATGAACTGCGTGCGGCCCATTTTGCGAAGGTGAATATGCTTGTAGGCGGCAGGTCGATGTTGAATTTGGCCAGGCACATGCAGGATTCGTTCGGTATTCCTTTTTGTGAGGGATCTTTCTGCGGGTCCAATGAAATCCGGTTCTCTCTGCGTCAGCTTGCTTACTACTTTCAGGATGCGGAGCTGGATGACAGACTTCAACGGTATATGCGGAAGGAGGAGGCGCGCGTTCGCAAAGAAATTTCCTTGACCTGCAAACCTCTGAAGGGAAAAAAAGTCGTGCTCTTTACGGAAGGGGCGGAGAGCTGGTTGTATATCTCGGCGCTGTATGAGCTCGGTCTGCGGATCGCGGCCATCGGCACCCATTCAAATGCCCGGGAAGATGTGTCCCGAATCAAGGAAAGAATCAAGGATGACACCCTGATCATTACGGAGATTGACGAAAAAAGCATACTTGAGCTGTATGAGGGACGGAAAGCCGATCTGATGATCGTCAGCGGGCGAAGCGCCTATGTGCCTTTAAAAGAGAAAATACCGTTTCTGGATATTGACGGAGAGCGCCTGAAGTTGTACTCGGGATATGCCGGCTTGCGGAGAATGGCCGAGGATCTTATGAATATTTTGGAACAGCCCATTTGGCAAATGGTCCGCCGCCGTTCGCCGTGGGAGGTGTGACCGATGAGTATACATTTCAGTTCGGCTACCGGACCGCTGCCGGGCAATCTCCTGCTTGGCAACCAGACGATTGGCGGCGTGCTTTCCCTTCAGGGAATTTACCGCTCCATCCCTATTCTGCACGGGGTATCGGGGTGTGCTGAATCAATCCGGACGGTCTTGTCCCGCCACTTCCGCGAACCCGTCTCTATACAAAATGTATCCATTCAAGATTCCGATGTCATCCTCGGTGCCGACAAAGTGGTCTGTGAAGCGATCCGGCATGCAATGTCCGAGGATAGCCCGGATGTCATTGCCCTTATCGGCACTTCGTTAACGGAGGCGACCAGAGAGGATTTGCAGGGAATTACAAGCCGTTATTTGGAGGAGAACCGGCCGGTTTTTCAAGACAAGCTGCTGTTGACCCTGTCGCTTCCGGATTATGAGGGCTCGATTGAATCGGGATATGCCCGTGTTGTACATGCCGTAATCGAAGAAATAATCAATTCCCGTCCCAAAGCCCCGCCCAAAAAACACCGCAACCGGATCAACCTCCTGCCTGGTCCTCATCTGACACCGGGAGATGTTATGGAATTAAAAGAAATCATCGCTTCGTTTGGCATGGAGGTTATCGTACTACCCGATCTGTCTTCTTCGCTGACGGGTCATCTGCTGACAGGCCATACCTCTTTATCCCGAGGCGGGGTTCCCTTGGACTATCTGAAAGAAATGGTTTCCTCCGGCTGCACCGTAGCGGTCGGACGCTGCATGGAGCCCTGCGCCAAGCTGCTCAGTAAAGAGCTGAACATCCCTTATCGTGTATTCCAAGGCATAACCGGTCTGCAGGAGACGGATGAATTCTTTCAATTCCTGCTTGAGCTGAGCGGAAGCGAGGTTCAGGTCAAATACCGCTGGCAGCGGCAGTTTCTTCTGGATTGCATGCTGGACACTTGTTCAACGTTCAGAGGGAAGCGGATTGTCGCGGCTAGAGCCGGACCATTTGCGCTCGCTGTCCCAGTGGCTTTCGGAAGTCGGCGTCAAGTCGTTTGAGCATGTCCATGAATCGCTGATATTCGAAAAAGAAACGGCGCAGACAGCCGATTTATGGATCGGCAGCTCTTACAGCGAATCGGTGGCGGAAGAAAGGGGCATTCCTTTTATTCCTTTCGGCTTTCCTGTGTTTAACCGCTTCGGCTCCTCTTTTCATGTCAGTGTTGGCTATCGGGGGACGGCGGAAATGGTGAACTATTTTGGAAATGTTCTGATGAATGGAAGAGAAGTCTTTCGATAAGCGCATCTTGTGCGCTTTTCTTTTTAACAATGTAAGCGATTTATTCCTAAAATGAAAGCGGATAATCAGAGGTTTATGTAAGATAACATGACGCAGTGTTTGAACGATTTGTCAAAGAGTAATGTATGCGCTTAAGTGTCATTGACAGCTTTTGTCTACAAAGTCTAAGATGGCTCTAACGAGTTAAACCAACTCCCGCATCATGTTATGTAATATCACACGCGACTTTCTCATTGCTTATCATTAACCTTTCTTAAAAGGAGGCGTTTCAGTGGAAACGATTGACGCCGCCGACGAAGCAAGCCGTCAGATGGCAGAGAAGCAGCAGGCGGGCGAGGAGCATACTCCGAAATCGGCCGGGCTTCCGGCATCCGAACTTGCCGCGGTCCGAATCGCTGTTGCAACACGGGGCGGCGGGAAAGTTAATGTACACTTTGGTCACGCGAGCGAGTTTTGGATCTATGACGTCTCGGAACAAAAGACGAAGCTTTTGGAAGTACGCAAGGTTGAAGCGTATTGCAGCGGAAGGGCCGAGTGCAGCAGTCCGGATGACAAAAAGAAGATTTTTGACGATACGGCGGCCATGCTCGGTGATTGCCAAATGCTATTGTGCTCGGGGATCGGCGATTCGCCAAGGCGCAAGCTTTTGCAAAAAGGGATTGCAGCACTTTCCGGTAAAGGCGGCATCGAAGAGCTGCTGCTGGAAAGCGTCGAGTTCTACAAAGATTTAGGGATTTGATGACGACGGCCGTTCAGGACTTATATCAATAAATAACCTAAGTATTCTATATAATGGAGGATGATTATTCATGAGTAAGAAACCAAGACAAATCGCATTCTACGGTAAGGGCGGTATCGGTAAATCCACGACTTCGCAAAACACGCTGGCTCAGTTGGCTACTACTTTTGGTCAAAAGATCATGATCGTAGGCTGTGACCCTAAGGCTGACTCCACTCGTTTAATCCTGAACACGAAAGCTCAACAAACAGTGCTTCACATGGCCGCTGAACTGGGTTCGGTCGAAGACCTCGAACTGGAAGACGTAGTAGCAACCGGCTTTGGCGACATCCTCTGCGTTGAGTCCGGCGGTCCGGAACCAGGCGTAGGCTGTGCAGGCCGCGGTATCATCACTTCCATCAACTTCCTGGAAGAGCAAGGCGCTTATGACGGCATGGACTTTATCTCTTACGACGTACTCGGTGACGTTGTATGCGGCGGTTTCGCAATGCCTATCCGCGAGAACAAAGCGCAAGAAATCTACATCGTCTGCTCCGGCGAAATGATGGCTATGTACGCAGCCAACAACATCGCACGCGGTATTCTGAAATATGCTCAAAGCGGCAGCGTTCGTCTGGGCGGCCTGATCTGTAACTCCCGTAACACCGACCGTGAAGACGAGCTGATCATGGAACTTGCACGTCGCTTGAACACGCAAATGATCCACTTCGTACCTCGCGACAACGTCGTTCAACATGCCGAGCTGAGAAGAATGACGGTTACTCAGTACAACCCTGAGCACAACCAAGCCAACGAGTACAAACAACTGGCTGACAAAATCCTGCACAACGAAATGCTGAACATTCCGACTCCGATCGAAATGGACGAACTGGAACAACTGCTGATCGATTTCGGTGTGGTGGAAGACGAAGAAACGGCTCTGAAAAAACTGGAATCCAAGGAAGCAGCCAACGCCTAATCGACGAGAAGGCCTACGGCTGTGCATGAAATCATAAAATAATGGAACAGGCTTGTAAAACCGCTGATTCAGCCGTTTTACAAGCCTGTTTGTACATTAGCCCAACCTTATTTCAAACCGAAGGTTGTTGTATAGGCCGGGATGGTGATGTTCAGCTGATCGCCGGCTTTCTTGATTTTCACTTCATTTGAAGTGGAGAATTCGATCTTGCGCCCCTGCCATGCTTCGTTGGACAATTGGATCGTTACCGTTTCACCGCTCAGATTATGCAGAACGAGTACGGAGTCGTCTTCAAATGTTCTGGAGTATCCCATAATGCGGCTGTCTCCGGTCGGCATCTCCCGGATGTCGCCTTTCATTAGGGCAGGGCTCTCATGACGGAAGCGGATCAGCTCTTTGTAATGGGAGAGCAGGGAGTCCTTATCTTTCGCCTGCGCCTCTACGGAGACGGCGTCCGAACCTGTATTATCGCGGGGAGCCTCCCAATCCGTTTGCCCTTCTCCGCTTTCAGGGTACCACCGGAACGGCTCACGGAGAAACTCATCCGGTTTTTGCCCAAGCATTCCGATTTCCTCTCCATAATAAATGAACGGGTTGCCTGGTAAAGTGAGCAGGATGGAGGCGGCCAATTTCGCTTTATTGACATCCCCGTTCAGTAAGGACATGGTACGCACCTGGTCGTGATTGGTCAGGAAAGGGGCGTCGATTGGATTTGATCCGTTTTGGCGATACAAATCAAGAGCGCTCTTTTCAAACGCTGCCAGTCCATTGTCCGAGCCGTTCTGCACGGCATCCAAAATCTTCGAAGACAAGTCGAAGTTAAATGAAGAATCCAGCGCTTTGTAATAAGGCGCAATTTTGTTCGGACGGTCCCACACTTCTCCAACCAGATAAACATCCGGCTTGACCTCGGCAAGTCCCCGCTTAAACTCATCCCACCATACGACATTCTTATCCGCTTCATCTGCTTTGCTGTAGATATGCATGGCTGCGTCGAGGCGGAATCCGTCCGCTCCCTGGTTCAGCCAATACTTCCCGACATTGATCATCTCTTCACGCAATTTGGGATTGTCAAAGTTCAAATCCGGCATGAAATCGACGAACAGAGCGTAGTAATAGTCCCCGGAGCCCGGGTACGTCTCATACCAGAGCTGCTGTCCCCAGGGTCCTTTTTCATTCAGGTCTGTGTTCTCGTCGGCCCATATATAATAATCCCGGTACGGGCTGTTCTTGTCCTTTGCGGCTTCCTGAAACCACGGGTGCTTGTTGCTGGTATGGTTGAGCGCAAGATCGATCGTCACTTTCATTCCCCGCTTATGCGCTTCTTGCGTCAGGCGGCGGAAGTCTTCCGTGCTGCCATACTGCGGATCTACACTGTAGAAATCCGTCGTATCATACTTATGATAGCTGGGGGAAGGACTGATCGGCATCAGCCACAGCGAATCGACGCCCAAATCTTTCTTCGTATGCGGGTTTCCATCATTTAAATAATCCAGCTTTTGCAGGATGCCGTTCAGGTCGCCGTTTCCGTCTTTGTTAGAGTCATAGAAGGAATTGACGTAAATCTCGTAATAGACGCCCAAGTTAGAATCACTTTGCGGCACGGGATGTACTTCGCTTTTGGCAAGAGCGCCTGTGGCGAAGCTGAACAATAAGGGCAGGGATAAGGCCATGGATGTAACTTTTTTCATCTTTGAAACCTCTTTTCCTTAAAATAATTTGGTTTTTGGTTTTGAATCTTAATTTGCGGAACCGTAATCGGCATCGATGATCGTATCCATGGAATGTCCGCTTTCCGTCAACGTTTCAACTACCGGACCCAAATACAGATCGGTCTGCCAATACCCGGATTCCGGCAGGTCGACTTGTACGGTATGCGTTCCCGGTCCATAGGTTTGGGTTACATTGTCGTACACGTGCTGATTCTCGTAGGGCTTTCCGTCTTCCTGAGGAATAACGCCTTCCGGGTAGATATAGCTGGAGAAGCTGATCTCGACTTCCCCGATGCCTTCAGGGACCGTAAACGTTGCCGTTCCGCCGTGAACATCGGATTTGAAATATTGGTCGAACGGACGCTCGGGCTGGTTTTGTTCAGCGGCTTCACGGGTTTCCTCTACGGTAATGGATTCGCTCCACAATACGCCCGTTCCCGGATGGCCCGAACGCTGATAGGCTTTAAACATATAGTTTCCCTGTTCCAGAAGAGCCGGCGTGAAAGTCAACTCCTGCGATTCGCCGGGAGCTAATGTTTCGACCACGCCTGAGGCAACGACTTCGCCGTTCTTTGGATTACCGGTGTCGCTGCGAAACACCTCATAGACCGTTTCGCCCTGCATCTGGGAGCCGCCATTCTTAATGGTTGCCGAAATTCCATCGCCGGTCGTTTCCTGGCCGGTAAATTGCAATGTACTTTTATCCCACGCCGCTTTAGCCGGCTGGACCTTGCTGCTTTTCTGGTTTTCCATCTGTCCGTTGTTGACTTTTTCAGCAAACGCAGTATGTAAGGGTTGGACAAACGGAAAGGCTAGTAACGATAGGAAAAGGACTGCGGCGGAGACTATTTTTGTATACTTCATATCAGGTACGCTCATTTCTTCGAAGTCTGGTTGGGTAGATGCGGCATCGCCTAAAGGATAGGAAAACGGGTGAAGCCGAAGATGCTTACCCGTTTTCCTTTCTTTCGGCAATAGCCGAGAAATCGTTATTATTGAATTTTTACGCTGCTGTTTTCACCGGCTGGGATCTTGACATACAGAACTTTTTCAGCCGAATCGAAATAGTAGCCACTTTCCTGCCCGTTCAATTGTTCTAAGCTGCCCGCTTGATCATATTTGTGCTCGGCAGCCTGAATTTTCTTCGGCTGCTCGGCATCATGCAGCTTAAGCGTGTAGGACTTAACGGCGGAAGCGTAGTGTTGAGCTTTTTTGTCCTGCTTGAACTCGATGTGGTTGCCTTTCTTATCCACTTGGAATTCAGTGATATTAAATTCGCCTTGCTTGTAGTCCATGGTCTCGGCATCGTCCTCGTAGAAGCTGTAGCTGGCTTTATCTTCCAGGTAAGTGTCGAGAATCAGATTTTCCAGCTTCTTCTCATCGGTAGATTGCTCCACTTCCTGACGAGGGATAATCGAATTGTTTTTCACAAAGATAGGCAGTGTTCCAAGCTCGGCGTTTACCGTGATCGACTGGTTGCCTTCATACTTCTTGCCAGTCCAATAATCCACCCATGTCTCGCCTGCAGGCAGATATACTTCACGGCTCGTTTGGCCTTCTTTGACAACAGGTGCAAGCATCATCGAATCGCCGAACATAAACTGATCTTCGATGTTATAGGTTTTCGCATCGTCCTGGAACTGGTAAACGAGCGGCTGTTGGACCGGCTGACCGTTCTCGGCCGATTCTTTAAACTGGTTGTACAAGTAAGGCATCAGCTCGTAACGCATCGAGATGTATTTGCGGCTGATATCTTCAACCTCTTTGCCGAATTCCCAAGGCTCTTGTCCGCTTCCGAGTCCCGATTTCGCGCTGTTGTCATAGTGGTCGCGGGCAAACGGCAGGAAGGCGCCGACCTCGATCCATCTTGCGAACAGTTCAGGTGTCGGAACATTGCCCGGCGATTTCGCAAAGCCGCCGATATCATTGCCGACAAACGGAACCCCAGACAAACCGACGTTAGCATTCATCGGAATCGACATTTGCAGATGCTCCCAGTTACTTACGTTGTCCCCGGTCCAGAGCGCCGCATAGCGCTGCGTTCCTGCATACATGTCGCGGGTTAACACGAATGGACGGGTGTTCGGTTTGTTTTTGATGAAGCCGTTATATGTCGCCTCGGTTTCAAGATGTCCATAAAGATTGTGAGCTTCCGTATGAAGTTTCTTCTCCCCGTTGTCGTCTTCAAACACGACATCCAGCGGCATCGTATGGAAAGGGCCGTCAAATACGGCAGGCTCGTTCATATCGTTCCAGATCCCGTCGACGCCCTCATTCAAGAGAGTTCCGAGATTGCTGGCCCACCAGTCGCGGACATCCGACTTCAGGAAGTTCGGGAAGGCGGATCTACCCGGCCATACATCGCCGAAGAAGGTAGAGCCGTCCGGATTTTTCGCCCAGTAATCGTTGGCGGTTCCTTCCTGATACATGCGGTAGTTCTCGTCCTGCTTGACGGCCGGGTCGTTGATTGTAATGGCGTGGAAGCCTTCGTCCTTCAGCGTCTTCAGCGCTTGTTTATACTGGTCGTTCCAGGTGAACACGCGGTATCCGTCCATGTAGTCGATATCAAAATGCATCGTATCCAGTGGGATTTTCTTCTCGCGGTATGTTTTGGCCACATTCACGAGTTCTTCCGGTGTGTATCCCCATTTACTTTGATGGAAGCCCAGAGACCACATTGGAGGTGTCTCGGATTTTCCTGTCAGTTCGGTATACCGGTCGATAACGTCGCCGATTTCCGGACCGTTGATGAAGTAGTAAGTAAGTGTGCCGCCATTGGCGTAGAAGTAGTAATAATCGTCTTTTTCGCTAGCCATTTCATAATAGGAGCGATTCGTATTGTCGAAGAAAATGCCGTAGGCTTTTTTATCTTTCAGCCCGAGGAAGAATGGAATGGACGTGTACAGATATTTGGTGTTCTTGTTATAGGAATAAGCGTCCGTGTTCCACATGCCGAGGCTTTTGCCGCGTTTGTTCAGCCCGCCGGATTGCTCGCCGAAACCGTAAAAGTTTTCAGTGGTATCCGTCTTTTTAAACACATACGGCTTGCCGTTTTCATAGCCGGCACCCTGTGCCGCATCTTCGTTGATGACGTTCCCTTGCTTGTCCAGGAATTTGACGCCAAACGGTTGTTTGTTAATTTTTACAGTCAGCTCACCGGTGGAAAGGATGTACTCTTTATCCGTTTCCTTGGAGCTGAATTTTGGCGTCTTCCAGTCCTTCTTGGCAATTCCAGGGGAGATGAACTCGTCTTCGCCGTTTTTAACTACCGAGATTTTTGCCATGTCCTCTGAAAAGAGCCTGATAAATCCCTGATAATCCCCCAAGTTCAACTTTACTCCGTTTTCAAGAGCTTCCAACGATTGTACGGATAATGGCTTAAGATTCTGCTTGTTCAGCGGAGTGTCCGCTTCCGGCTGCGTTTCCGCAAAAGCCACGTTTGCCGGCAGTACCGCAGCAAATGTTCCGGTCAGCAGACTCAGGCACATGGCAGCTTGCGCCAGTTTTTTCGACATGATTGTAGCCTTTAACCTTTTACGCATACGTTTCTCTCTCCCACTCTGAAATAGTTTTGTATAGCAGGCATCCATTCCGAGGAGCGCAAGCTCCCGCTTCCGGCTGCCTATTCCAAGTTAGCAAGGAAAAAACGCTTGAACAATGGGGAGAACCTCCTATGGGATTGTCGAAAAAACCGAGAAGACGTATTTGAAACCGATTTCAAAAATAAGGGCCGATCCGACTAAAACCATGCCTGACAAGGAGTTCGAGCTTTTTTCGCTTTTTATTTTCCTTTCGTACAGTAAATCAATTTATTACCACTAATATGGAAAAATGTGTAATATAATAGTTCCGCAGGTCTAAGGGACTGCCGTTCTGAATCTTTTGCCGGCGAAGAGTCAACCTCTTAAATTATTGGATTTTGTGAAATTGGACACTAAAACCGTCCGATCTTGCAATGAATGCACAATTTTTAATAAAAAAGCCCGGTTTATAAAAAATCAAGAGGGGGTGCAATTTCTTATGTGAATTCGTAAAAATAAGACACCGTGTAAAATTGTCAGCGCATACATGCTTGATATGACAACAAAAACACGAATTGAGTGCTAAAAATGACCATTTGCTCCGGAGAAGGGTTTCCCGGATAATGAACAAAAAGTTAAGAACAGGAGTGAGAGAATGAGACGCGCCAGATTGATGCGGATGGCCATGGTTTTTGCGTTCTGCGCTGCTGTAACGATGACTTCGGCCTGCGAGAAAGCTCCAGACACCGTCCAGAGCCCGCCTAAGAATGCCGAAATTCATAAAGGTTCCCTGTTGAAAGGGCTGTCCACGAATAAAGCGGCTTATTGGCCCGGGGAGGCCGTCCGCTTTCAATTGAAGTTAAAGCAGCCTGCGCCGGGCGGAACCGTCCATATCCGATATCTGCATTTGGACCGGATTATAAAGGAAGAGAGGCTGCAGGCCGAAGGGGACAAGCTGGCCTGGAGCTGGGAGCCACCCCGGGAAGAAGGACAAGGCTATTTGGCCGAAGTAGTCTATGAGCGGGAAGGCGAGGCGGATCAGATGAACATCGCTGTGGACGTTTCCTCCGATTGGGGGGAATTTCCCCGTTACGGTTATTTGGCCGATTTCCCGTACATGAACACGGGCGAGATGTCCCGGGTCATCGAACGCTTAAACCGTTTCCATATCAACGGCATTCAATTCTACGATTGGCAGTACAAGCATCAGGAGCCTATTCGTCTGGAAGAAGGCAGGCCAGCTGCGGAGTGGAAGGATATTGCCAACCGCTCCGTATCGTTTAATACGGTGAAAGACTATATCGGCTTGGCCCACGATCACGGCATGAAGGCCATGAACTATAACCTGCTGTTTGGCGCCTATGCGGACGCGGAACAGGACGGTGTGAACAGAGAGTGGGGCTTGTTCAAGGACCCGGGCGGCAACGATCAGGATAAGCACCCTCTTCCGGACGAATGGGCAAGCGATATTGATCTGTATGATCCCTCCAACCGGGATTGGCAGAATTACTTGACCGGGAAGGAAATCAAGACGTTCGACACGCTTCCTTTTGACGGCTGGCATGTGGATCAGTTGGGAGACAGAGGCGAATTGTGGACCCATGACGGCAAAAGCGTCAACCTCGCCGCGACCTATCCGTCATTCTTGAATGCGGCCAAGGAAAAGCTTGATGTGGATTATGTCATGAACGCTGTCGGCCAGTTCGGCCAGGAAGCTATTGCCCGGGAAGCGCCGGTCAAGTTTCTGTACACCGAGGTATGGGGCAACCATCCGCAGTACCGGAATTTGAAAGAAGTGATTGACGAGAACTCGGGATACAGCGGAAACCGGCTGAATACGGTATTGGCCGCTTATATGAATTATCATTTATCCGATTCGCCGGGAACGTTCAATACGCCGGGGATTCTGCTGACGGATGCGGTGATTTTTGCCTCCGGCGGGTCCCACCTGGAGCTTGGGGAGAATATGCTGTCCAAAGAATATTTTCCTCATAAAAATTTAAGCGTATCACCGGAATTGGAAGAACAGTTAATTCAATACTACGATTTTCTGGTAGCGTATCAGAATCTGCTGCGGGATCACCCCGAAGAATCGAGCCTGAAAGCCGAAGGGACGGAAGTCGCCGTATCGGATCAAGCGGAGCAAGGCAAAGTATGGTCCTTCTCCAAACGCAAAGATGGAAAAGACATCGTGCACTTCATCAATTTCACCGATGCTTCCACTATGGATTGGAATGATGATCACGGAACGCAGACGGAGCCGGCAGAACGGCGGAACGTTACTGTCTCCGTTAAGACGGATCGCCCGGTTTCCAAAGTGTGGTTCGCTTCCCCTGATCAAAACGGAGGCTCGCCCCAGGCTTTACCATTCTCGCAGCGGGACGGCGTTGTGGAATGGGAGCTGCCCGTACTGAAATATTGGGACATGGCGGTTGTCGAATATAAGGAGTAGAGGGGATTCACCTAAAATATAACATTGGTATTGAGTCTTACATTTTGTACAATTTAGAAAGAGACGAAATAGGAGAGGCATTATGCTGAAAAAATTAAGAGTATCCAAAAGCTTTACCGCCAAAATCATAGTGGTCCTCCTGCTCGTTATTTTGATCCCGACCGTCTTTACGAGCTTGTCCTTCTATTGGGTATCGGACGCCATCCTCAAAAAGAACGTGAGAGAGTCTACTCTGCAAATTGCCGAGCAGACGGCGGATTCGCTCTCTTTTATACTAAACGTGGGGATTGACACCTCCGATTTTATTTCCAGCGATCCGAACATCCAGCGCGCCGCATTACAAATTAATGGAAATGCATTCGAAGAGAACTGGAGTTTTCAATATATTAATACACTGCTGAACAATTACGTCTATTCCAACTCCTTCGTTAAAATCGTTTATCTATTGAAAGAAGAGGGAAAAGGATGGGGCAGCGGAACCTTTTCCGACTCCGAACTTAAGCAGATCCACCTTTCTGACCAGGCGTGGGTGAAAGAAGCCAGACGGAAGAACGGAGAGCTGGTTTGGGAGGGCCTTCAGTATGACCATTTAAGCGGCGGGGGAGAAAATACGGACCTGGTTTTGCCGGTTGGAAGAGTGTTGAAGGATTTTGATACGATGAAAAATATCGGGCTGGTTCAGGTTCAATTGGACGGTCAGTCGATTCTGGGGACCGTTCAGAAGCTGAAGCTCGGGAATACGGGCAAGTTCTTCGTCGTCGATTCGGAAGGGCGGATCATGATCGATTCCAACCTCGAAATAATCAACAATAGAGTACGGAATCCCGATTTGTATACCAGTATTGTAGACAATGACAGAGTGGAGTTCGAGTTTGAAATGGAAGGCATCCCCTATTACGGGGTTAAGCAGCTGCTCAGCAATGGCTGGATGCTTGTGGGAACCGTTCCCGTAAACGAAATCAGCGGGCAGCTGGAACGGCTTCAGAGCCGGATATTGCTGACTTCCGCCATATTCTCCATGATAGCGGTCGGCATCGGCCTTTTCGTAGCCGGGATGGTGACCAAACCCGTAAAGCAGCTTACCCAAAGCATGCTGCGCGTTCAGCAAGGAGATCTGGGAACACGGACTGATATTCGTACAGCCGATGAAATCGGATTTTTAAGCAAGCAGTTTAACAAAATGGTTCATGAAATCGGGAAGTTAATGCAGCAGGTGGAGAATGAACAGAACGAGAAGCATCACGCGGAACTTCGGGCTGTAATGCACCGGATTCATCCGCATTTTCTGTTCAACACGTTAAGCACACTGCGCTGGCTTATCGATTCCGGCCAGAACGACCGCGCATCCGAGGTATTGTCGGCGCTAAACCATCTGCTTGAGGCCAATATGGGCAAGAACGGCGTCATGATTACAGTGGATGAGGAGCTCGATATTATTCGGAAGTACCTGATCATTCTGGAGCTGCGCTACGAGAAACACTTTCATCTGGAGCTGAACATCGAACCCGGAACGGAGAAAATCATGATTCCCCGGATGCTGCTGCAGCCGCTCGTGGAGAACGCCATATTCCATGGAATTGTGCCGAAAAATACAGATGGCAGGATCTCGATCACGATCCGAAATAACGGCGAAGGCATCGAATTTCTGGTGGAAGACGATGGCAGGGGCATTGGCGAAGAGAAACTAAGGCTGTTAAATGAAGCGAAGACCGCTGTAGAAAAAGAAGAAATCGGCATCGGTCTGCGCCATATCTATGACACACTGCGGCTCTATTACGACCAAAATTGGGAATGTTCAATTGTAAGCGGCCGCGGGCAAGGAACGGCAGTACGCATTTTATTAAAAAAGCCGAAAGAAACGACCTCTTAGAACTAGTGGAGCGGGGGGGAACACTATGTATAAAGTACTTATCGTAGATGACGAGCCAGTGATCCGCCATGGGATCAGCGCGTTTATCGATTGGGAAAAAGAAGGGATGTCTGTAGAGGACCACTACGCGAACGGTGCGGAGGCGTTGGCTGCGCTGGAGAGCCTGTCTTTCGATATTCTTATAACGGATATCAAAATGCCCTTGATGAACGGCATTGAACTGATGAAGCAGGCGCAGGCGCTTTGCCCTTGGATCAAGGTGATTCTGATCAGCAATTACAATGACTTCGAATATGTTAAAGAAGGGCTTAAGCTGGGAGCCGTCGATTATTTGTTAAAGCTGACCTTGAAAAAGGATGATCTCCTTGCCGTCCTGCGTCGGAGTATTTCCATGCTCGAGGAAGAAAGGAAACAGGATTCCGAGCTGAGCCTGTATCGGCAGGGCGCCCTTTACCTGGAGAGAAAACGCGAGGAACAGGAAATGAAACGATGGATTGTACAGGAGCAGGTCTCACCGGCTGCCGCTGCATGCGCTCCGGTGTGGCTCGAAGAACCCTATGCCTGTGTCTATCTTACGCTGGACGGTGCCGAAGAATGGAGAGAAAATAGCGGATATTTGTATGTTCAGCTCTTGCTTGAGGACCTGCAGGAAGCCTTCTATGAGCGGATGGAGAAGGGAAGCGCGCTGCTGGTGGCGGAAAGCAGCTTGTTCCTTATCTTTCCGAAACAAGAGGAGGAGGCAGCCGTACGGCAGGTCCAAGTGTGGAAAAAGGGAGTTGAAGCGGAATGGAACATTTCAACATCCGCAGGCTTAGCCATAGGGCAGGGGGCAGGCCGCCTTCTTAAAGGATATGCCGAGAGCCGCTTTGCCTGTCAAAGGCGCTTTTTCGAGGGATTGGGCGGCTTGTTCGAAAGCGGAGGACCGGAGAGCAATCATGAACCATCGTTACCGGACCTTGAACATGCCGATGATTGGGAACCGTTTTTTGAGATGATCCGCAATGGAGATCCGGCTTCCCATGCGATTGATTTCGCGCTTGAACGCTGGAAGAACCGGGCTTTGAGCCCGGAGCAAGTTCAGCATGAGGCTTGCGTACTCCTGGCCGGCACTTACCGGCTGAAGGCAGGGGCCAAATCATTGCCTTCCGAACAGCTTGAACTGATCCGCAAGACGGAAACATTGGAACAGCTCGCCTCTTTCATGGTTGGTGAGCTGGAGCAGAATTGCATGTCCATAATTCCCCAATTGTCTGATAACGGTTACGGCGGGCAGCTGATTACCAGGGCGCTGGAATATATAGCCGCTCATTTTACCGAAAATTTGACGCTTCAGAGCGTAGCGGATACCATTCATCTAAGTAAAAGCTATTTCAGCCTGTTATTTAAAAAACAAACCGGCCGGAACTTTATTGATTACTTGATCGAGCTGCGGATTCGGGAAGCCAAGCGGTTGCTCGCCCAGGATGACAGCCGGATTTATGATGTGGCTCAAGGCGCGGGATTTAAAGATGTTAAATATTTCAGCAAAGTATTCAAGAAAGGAACAGGGCTCACTCCGGTGGAATATAGGGAAAGCCTGAAGTGGAGCGCTGAGCCGTAAAGTTAGGGGGAGTTTTCCGTCTTTGTTATCCGTTGGTTATTCTGTTTGATGACGATAGTGTTAACGGCCGGTTGTGCAGGTGCATCCGTAATCTCGGCACCGGACAAGGTTCAAACGCTTCACGGGAATGACAAAACGGTCATTACCTTCTGGCATACGTACAATGATAAGGAAACCCGGCTGCTGGTAAAGGAACTCATACCGGCTTTTGAACGGAACAATCCGGACATTCGGGTTAAATGCATAAATTTGGCTAATTCCAATGAACTGAAATACAGCTTGATTGCACGCGCTTCCTCCAACCGCGGCCCGGATGTGGTGCGAATGGATATTGCCTGGGTGCCGGAATTTGCGCAAAAAGGCCTCCTTGAGCCGCTGGACGGATTTCCGGGGTTTGAGCAGCTTGAATTTGCGTTCTACGACAAGGGGCTCAGCATAGGTTTTTATCAAGATGAATACTATTCTTTGCCGCTTAATCTGTATACCAAGACGGCCATCTTTAACCGGAAGCTTCTGGCGCAGGCGGGATATTCCGAGCCGCCCCGCACGATGGACGAAATTTTGGAACTGGCCCGCAAGCACCGCTTTACAATTGGACTGGGGGGATTGGACCCTTGGGACACGCTGCCCTATATCTACAGCCTGGGAGGTTCGTTCGTGGACTCGGGGTTTACCAGGACCACAGGCTATTTGAACAGTCCAGGCACTGTCCGTGCAGTGGAGAAGCTGACCCGATTATATAAGGAAAAGCTTATTTATCTCTCGGCGGTGACGCTGAACAGCGATAACTGGGAGAAGGTGCGGCATGGAAATATGCTTATTACCGACGACGCGCCGTGGTTCTACAGTTTATTGAAACCTTCAGAGATTCAGCTTGCACTTGGGCAAACCTTGCCCGTGCCTTTCCCGCGATCCATTGTCCCTTCCTCGATTATCGGAGGCGAGAATCTGGTCATTATGAAGGGCAGCCAGCATCCTTCGGAGGCTTGGGCATTTATTCAATGGATGACCGGCAAGGAAGCGCAGCTCATTATGTCCCGGTCGGGGTTGATCCCGGCGAACCGGGAAGCGTTTAAGGCGATGAAGGTCAGCCCGAATTCCTATCTTTATCCTTATGTTGAAGCAGTGGAAGACGGCTTCTTGCGGCCGACGGTCAAGAACTGGGGTAAAATCGAACAAGTCTATACCTTATACCTGCACAAAATCTTTCTGGGCGAGTTGCCCGTCAAAGAAGGGCTGGACCTTGCGGCCGCCGAGATTGACAGCCTTTTGGAAAATCCGAGCTACTGAAGCCAAGACCCTGCGAAGGGTCTTTTTTCAATAACAAGACTTTATAAGCTGAGCGCTTATCACTTTGTTAAAGAACGGAAGTCTTAATGCCGCCCCGCCTTAAGTCCAGTTTCAAAAACCGTCCCCGGTCCGTTTTGAACGGACCCGAATTCTCCTACAATAAGAGCATAAGGTGAAGGACATCGAAAGGCGGTGAGAAAGATGCAAAGAAAAAGAGGAAACGGCCTCGCGTTCATACTGATTGCCATCGGCGCTATTATGCTGCTGGGTATGGCGCTTCCGCTGATCCACGGAATTTTCCGATTGCTGTTCCCGGTGCTGCTGGTTGTTCTCGGTTACTACGGAATCAAGAGCGGACGAAAAGTGATCGGCTGGATCGTCATGTTTATTGGAATCATGGCCCTGATCAGCAAGCTGGCTTGGCTGATCGGACCGCTGCTCGGCGTAGCGCTGGTCGTATGGGGAATATCGGTACTTAAAGGCAAGAGAAGCAACCATTATTTATAAGTGAGCGGAACTAAAATGAACGGCAAGGAGGGAGCGGTACAAGATGAGCGTTTTTCGTCGAATGCGGGACATTACCGTAGCCAATTTAAATGAAAAGCTTGAACAAAGCCAGGACCCCGTGAAGCTGATCGATCAATTTCTGTATACGACCCGCGAGGAAATAGTCGAAGCCGAAAGATTGTTTCAGCAGTACGCGAACCATACGAAGCAGCTTCAGCATCAGGTCGATCAGGCGACTTCTATGAGGAACAAGCGGGAGGAGCAGGCGCTGCTGGCTCTTAAGGCAGGCGAGGACAATCTGGCAAAGCTGGCCCTGCAGGAGAAAATTATTTATGAGGAGAAGCTGGAGCAGTACAGCGGTCTGCTGGAGCAAAGCCGGCAGTCTCTGCTGGAACTGGAACAGCAGCTCGGCGAACTGAAGATGGAGTATCAGTCGGTGTACAGCAAGCGCCAGTATTATGCGGCCCGGATGGAAACGCTCCGGCTGCAGCAGCGGATGAACCAGCGGGCTGCCGCTTACGGCGGCGACATTCCGAAAATGTTCGGGCGTCTGGATGACCGGCTCACGGACTGGGAGCTGGAGGCCAAAAGCCTACGCGACCTGCGGCGGATGGGCCAGGAATACGCGGTTCAGGCGGGTGAGACGGTCGCCGGCGTTCTGGAACGGGAGCTGGCCAAGCTGAAGGATAAGCTAAACAAGGAAGGAAAGGAGTAGCGTTATGACGAGATTGTATCGATCTACCCGCGACAAAGTACTGACAGGACTTACCGGCGGATTAGCGGAGGCGATCGGCATTGACTCCACGCTGCTGCGGATTGTACTGCTGATCAGCATTCCCTTTACGGGCGGCGCCGTTATTCCGGTGTATTTCATCGCAGCGCTGATCTTTCCGAAGGAGCCGGGACCTTATCCCCCTTACGGCTTCGGACCTGAAATGGCGGACGGCCGTTACGGTCCGCATACCAGAGGCGAAGGCGGATACAGCCGCCGGGGCTGCGGATCGCGCGGTCCATTCGGCCACTCCGGTCCATTCGGTCCCGGGGCGCCGCCCTACGATCGGAATGATCATTATGATCCCCGGTACGGCAAAACCGGCGGCTATGCCGCGCAGGATTCCGGTCTGGACGACATGATGAAGGATATTGAGAAAAAAGCGATGCAAAAAGAAATCGAAGAGCTTAAACGCAAGCTTTCCAAATACGAAGATAAGAAGGGAGAAGTGTAAAACATGGGAGTTTTTAAAAGAATCAAAGATATGACCAAAGCATCTGTCAACGATCTGCTGGATAAGGTGGAAGACCCGATTGTCATGCTGAACCAGTATCTGCGCGATATGGAGGCGGAAATTCACGAGGCCGAAGTTACGGTTGCCAAGCAAATGGCCAATGAACGCCGGATGAAGCAGCGTGTGGAGGAAGCGGAGAAATTGTCCGGACAGCGCGGCGCGCAGGCTGAGCTTGCCTTGAAGAACGGCCAGGAGGAAGTGGCGCGCAAGCTGCTTGAGGAGAAGATCTACTTCGACCAAAAATACGGCGAATACAGCGAACTGCATACACAGGCTGAAGCCCATGCCAAGGAATTGGTGCAGCAGCTGCATGAAATGAAGGATGAATTCTACAAGCTGCGCAACAAGCGCAATGAGCTCGTATCCCGGGCCCAAATGGCCAAGGCGAAGAAGCAGATGTCACAAATCAGCAGCGTGCACAGCATCGAAAGCGGCAGCGCGTCGCTTGGATTCCACCGCATGGAAGAGAAGATCATGCAGCTTGAAGCCGAGGCCGATGTGCTGCGCGCTCCGTACCGGCCGACGGCCGCTGCCGCTTACAGCCCTGTCGACGCCGAGAAGCAGCTGAAAGTGGAAGAGCAGCTGAACGCGCTGAAGAGCAAGCTGAACGGCTCTGCCGGACCTTCGCTGAGCAAGGAAGAATAGGCCGAAATACGCAAGGCCGGGATAATGCCTGTTCCATAAATACAGGTTGATATGATATGCTGAAACGAGGGTAAAGCCATACGGATGGATCACCATGCCGGCATGGCTTTTCCGGCCGTTTGGGTCCCAGGTTGCCGAAAGGCTGACCGGACTAATATTACATCAGGAGGTGCGAAATGGAAAAGCGAAACCGTTTGATAGCCATAGGACTGATCGCTGTCGGATGCTTGATGATTTTTGGCAGATGGATCGGTTTCCTTTCCATTGTCGCCCTTTTATTGCTGCTGCTGGGCATTTACCGGACCAAATCGGGGAAGATCAAGCAGGGCTATACGCTGCTGGGTATCGGCGCGGTGATGCTGCTGCTGGATCATCTGGTGCTGGTGCTGGGCATTTGCCTGATTTCGCTGGGGATGTTCTTCGTCAAATCCAAAGGCTTGCAGCAGGGAAAGAACCATCTCCAGAAGCAGAATTTCTCCTCAAGCTTTAACTGGGACCGTTCGCCTTGGGTGATGCACAGTCTCAGCGCCTGGCATGTGCTCGGCGAAACCGATCTGGATCTGTCGCTGGCGATGGCGGAGGACAAGGAAACGATTATGCTGTTTCAGGGGATTTTTGGCGATGTGGACCTGCATCTGGCGGATGGTTATGGCGTGGAGATCGATGCATTCGTGCTGTTCGGCTCCATCGAATTCGGCAGCCAGCGCGATACGGGGATGATGAACCGGTTAAACTGGAAATCTCCGGGCTACGAGAGCAGCGAACATCGGGTGAAGGTCAGCGTTTCTTATTTGATGGGAGATTTGGATGTAAGATTGCCATAGGCGGATAAGGAGGGAGAGCTCCGGATGGATCATAAAAAGAATGCCAATATCGTGTCGCGCAGCATGGGCGAAGGAGCTCTGTTCTCCTTTGTCCTGCTGCTGGTTATTTTGTACATTATGTATACATACGGTTTTTTGCGTCCTTTTGAAAGCTTGAACTTCGGGCTGCGGACGGTATCGCTGCTGCTTCTGCCGGTAGGCCTCGGCGTAGGCTTCGGTTTCTATCAGAGCTTCCGGGTCAAGCGCAGGCTTGAGCGGATGCGGGAGACGCTGCTGCTGTGGGAAAAAGGCAACCTGACGCTGTCCATGCCGGCACTCGGGGAGGACGAGCTTGGGCGGCTTGCGGAACAACTGAATGTGATCGGCGGCAAATGGGAGGACCAGGTAACGACGCTTCAGCGGCTGTCGACGAATAACGCCCAGCTTGCCGAACAGGCGAGGGTGTCGGCGATTATAGAAGAGCGGCAGCGTCTGGCCCGGGAACTCCATGATGCGGTCTCCCAGCAGCTGTTCGCGATTTCGATGACGGCGACGGCTGTCGGCCGGACGCTGGAGAAGGACTTCGACAAGGCCCAGCGCCAGATTGCGCTGATCGAGGAGATGGCCGCCGTGGCCCAATCGGAGATGAGGGCGCTGCTGCTCCATCTGCGTCCGGTCTATCTGGATGGAAAGCGGCTGGAACAGGGCATCCGGGAATTGATCAAGGAGCTGCAGGTGAAGGTGCCGATGGATATCCATTTTGAGATGGACCCTGGCGTACAGCTGGTGAAGGGGATCGAGAACCACCTGTTCCGCATTGTGCAGGAGGCCATCTCTAATACGCTGAGGCATGCCAAGGCGGATAAAATGGAGATTCGCATCCACCGGCGCGGCGATACGGTTCGCATGACCATCCGCGATGACGGCGTCGGCTTCGATATGGACGCCGGCAAGCAGACGTCCTACGGCCTGTCCAATATGCAGGAGCGCATTACGGAAACGGGAGGGGCAATCCAGTTCATAACGGCGCCGGGCAAAGGTACGCGCATTGAGATTACGGTGCCGCTGCTCAGCGAGGACAAGGGGATTTAGTATAGGAGGGAACGACCATGGAGAATGGTGAACCGATTAAAGTGCTGCTTGTGGACGATCACGAGATGGTCCGAATCGGGCTGGCCGCGGTGCTTGGAACCGAGGATGGAATCGAGGTGGTCGGCGAAGCCGGAAGCGGCGAGGAAGGCGTTCGTCTGGCGCAGGAATACAAGCCGGATGTTGTGCTCATGGACCTCGTAATGGAAGGGATGGACGGCATTGAGACGACAAGGCAGGTAATGAAGCTGTATCCGGAGTGTAAGGTGATCGTGCTGACCAGCTATCTGGACGACGAGAAGATGTACCCGGTGATTGAGGCCGGCGCATTCAGTTATCTGCTCAAAACCTCCCGCGCCAGCGAGGTGGCGGATGCGATCCGGGCGGCGGCCCGGGGACAATCCGTTCTGGTATCGCAGGTCGCCTCCAAAATGATGAACCGGTTCCGGAGCGACGCCCGGATGGAGGCTCCGGCACACTCGGAGCTGACGGATCGGGAGATGGAGGTGCTGAAGCTGCTGGCGCAGGGCAAGTCCAATCAGGATATTGCCGACCAGCTGATTATCGGCATCAAAACGGTGAAGTTCCACGTCACCAATATTCTTGCCAAGCTGGGCGTGGAAGACCGCACGCAGGCGGCAATCTACGCTTACAAGAACGGTCTGGCCGAGTAGTGATCCCGAACAGGCGGTAACCGGCATCGTCAGTATCGATAGCCCCATGGCGGGATTATTCGTTACGGGCGGGTGGCATCCAGCAGCGGTAGGGGTCACTTTAGCAGTAAGCAATCGAACTCAATACAAGCGTTAACGTCAGCAGTCGGCGAACCAGCCGGCTTCTTTGCGTATTAACAAGTTTGAAGCTAATTACTTCGCCCGGTATAAAATCTCTCGAACCGGATATCCTGTCTAGTAGATTGCTAGAACGGACCAAGAGGGAGAGAGAAACGATGGGAAACCGGAGAAGAACATGGAACAAGGGAACGCAGCTTATAACCATCCTGTGCTGTGCGGCGCTATTGCTGGCGGGCTTCCGCAGCGGAGCGGAAGCCAGTCCTGCGGAATCGGACAGTGCGAAGCCTGCGGGCCTAAGCGGGGCTGTCCAAGGTTCTGCCGGTCGCGAAGGGCAGGCAGGGACACCGCTCGATTCGGTCGCTCTGCTCACGGATCTCGGACGCAGCGTGACGGAGCCGGGCTCTCCGCTGCGTCTTGTATTTAAATGGCAGGGCTCCTATACAGGTGAAGCCGGTGAATCGTCCGCCGCCGTAAACTCCCTCTCGGAGTCGCTTGGACTGCCGGCGGCCGTCAAATCGGAAGAGGAAGGCCATGCGGCTTACCGTTCTTCTTCCAAGACCGGAGGAATGAAGACCTCCTTATTTTCGAGCGAAATGGGAGACGGCGGGAGTTATGTGATCGTTACGGTGGAGACGAATGATCTGTTCTTCACCACGGGATTGGCAGAGGCTGCAGAGCAGGCCGGCAACATAATGACATCCGTAGGCATTGCCGCGGACTGGAACGTCTCCCTGCAGGGCACTTCCAGGGAGCATGGAGATGCCGGCCAGGCGCTGAAGCTGACGGAGCGGATGCTTGAAGGCAAGCTGCAAGGCATAAGCGCGGCTGAAACTTACGAGGATGCGGCAACCGCCAGCATCTCGTATACCGTGCCTTCCATTATGCATACCGTGCAGAGCGGGGAGCACCGTCTGGCTTTACAGGCGGCAGTACACAAGGATGATGTCCTCGGCGGCAACCGGGTTACCATCGGGCTCCCGTTGATTACGATTGAATACTGATTTTTAGTGAATACTGTTTTTGGTGAATACTGATCCCCGGTTTATATAAGCGCAGATATTAATAATGATAAAAAACAGTAATGGAATTTTGACGAATTCCCAGAGAAACTGTCAGGTAATCTAATAGCATCCTCATCCGGAATATGATAAAATGACATCACGTCGTTGTAACTTTCGAATTGACATTTGACGATGAGAACTGATTTCAATAAACTATTACTATGATTGCATAGAGAAAGATGAGGAGCCATGGCTGAAAATCAAACCTTTGATGAATTGAAAACACCCGGCGCTGTATTTTTTATTTTTGGTGCAACCGGCGATTTGGCCCGGCGCAAACTTTTTCCGGCAATTTATAGCCTGTACCGCGAAGGGAAGCTTGCCGAAGATTTTGCGGTAATCGGCGTTGCGCGCCGCCCCCGGAGTCCCGAGGAATTCAAGGAAGATGTGCAGGCCTCGATCCGCGAGTTCAGCCGTTATCAGGCAATCGATGACAATGAATGGACGGGGTTCGTCAATCATTTTGAGTATAAATCTCTCGATATTAACAATATTGATGGTTTCCGCGAACTGAGAGCGCAGACGGAAGCGCTGGAGGAGCGGTTCCGCATTCCGGGCAACCGGTTGTTCTACCTGGCGCTCGCTCCCGAACTGTTCGGCAGCGTATCTTTCAATCTGAAAGCAGGAGGCATGCTGGAAGGGGAAGGCTGGAGCCGTCTCGTCATTGAAAAGCCTTTCGGCTATGATCTGGAATCGGCTGAGAAGCTGAACGAGCAGATCCGCCAGGTATTCCAGGAAGAGGAGATTTTCCGGATCGACCATTATCTCGGCAAGGAAATGGTGCAGAATATTGAAGTGATCCGCTTTGCCAACGCCTTTTTCGAGCCGCTCTGGAACAAGCAGCATATCGCCAACATCCAGATTACGCTTGGTGAAACCGTCGGCGTCGAAGAGCGCGGCGGCTATTACGACCATGCCGGAGCGCTGCGGGATATGGCCCAGAATCATATGCTTCAATTGCTGACCATGATCGCAATGGAGCCGCCGAGCCGTCTGCTGGCGGAAGATATCCGCGACGAGAAGGTCAAGGTACTGCGTTCGCTCCGTCCGTATTTGACCGGGGAAGAAGTGCGCCAGAACGTGGTGCGCGGGCAGTACACGCAGGGCCTTTACAATGGCAAGACCGCGCCGGCTTACCGTCAGGAAGACAAGGTGAATCCGGAATCCACTACGGAAACGTATTTTGCGGCGCGGGTATTCGTGGATAATTTCCGCTGGGCGGGCGTACCTTTCTACATCCGCACAGGCAAACGCCTGCCGGCCAAGACGACCGAGGTGGTTGTGGAGTTCAAGCGCATGCCTACCAATGTCTACTTGGGCCAAAAGCATAACCTGGAGCCGAACTTGCTCGTCATCCGCGTTAATCCGATGGAAGGCATTTATGTGAAGATCAATGCCAAGAAGCCGGGCTCGGAATCGGACATTCAGCCATTGGCCATGGACTTCTGCCAAAGCTGTCTGATCGGCATCAACTCGCCGGAAGCCTACGAGCGTCTGCTGCACGATGCCGCTCGTGGTGATTCCACATACTTCACCCGTTGGGATGAAGTATCCTCCGCATGGTCGTTCGTAGACCATATCGCCAAAGCCTGGAGAGAGGATCCCAGCGATCTGGCTTCTTATCCGGCAGGCACCTGGGGGCCGGTTGAAGCAACCGAACTGCTTGAACAGGATGGCTTCCACTGGTGGCCGGTCAACGGGCAGGAAGAAAGTAAAGTTGTATGGTCCGTGAACAATAATTAAGCTTGTTAGCTGGATAGATATTAAGAAATCTCCCTGCCTTTGAGCGGGGAGATTTTTTTCACACCGCTTGGTTTTAGGTAGATAATGCCGCCCCGATTTTGATATACTTTAAAGGATGCCCGCGTTATCATGTCCTTCGGCTGTAAAGGGAAGGCCGATTAGGTTGCGGGAAAGAACCGTTAACTGCCGATAGGAGCAAAGAATAATGGCCATGCCGATTTGATACAGGTTTATTTTTAAGTCGTTAATATGGACCGTGAACAATTCAGATATGAAGGGATATGTGCAATGAGCCAAACGATGGATCAGAATTTGCAGCAGGAAGTGGACAAACGCAGAACATTCGCGATTATTTCCCATCCTGACGCAGGCAAAACGACACTCACGGAGAAGCTGCTGCTGTTCGGCGGCGCGATCCGGCTGGCGGGATCGGTCAAAGCCCGCAAAGCAAGCAAGCATGCAACAAGCGACTGGATGGAAATCGAGAAGCAGCGCGGTATCTCCGTCACTTCCTCGGTCATGCAGTTCGATTATCTGGGCCACCGGATAAACATTCTGGATACACCGGGTCACCAAGACTTCAGTGAGGATACTTACCGTACGCTGACCGCCGCAGACAGCGCAGTCATGCTGATCGACGTCGCCAAAGGCGTCGAGGCGCAGACGATCAAGCTGTTTCAGGTGTGCGCCAAGCGGGGTATTCCGATTTTTACGTTCATCAACAAGCTTGACCGCGAGGGCCGCAGCCCGTTTGAGTTGATGGAAGAGCTGGAGCAGGTGCTGGGCATCCGTTCGGTGCCGATGAACTGGCCGATCGGCACGGGACGCGAGCTGAGCGGTGTCTATGACCGCATGAAGAATCAGGTAGAGCTGTTTCAGGGCGATGATCATTCGGTCATCAAGGTGCAGAAGGTCGAGGATTACCATGATTCCGTCATCCGCGAGATGGCGGGCGATTATCTGCACGACCAGCTGTGCCAGGATCTGGAGCTGCTGGATGTCGCGGGAGATCCTTTCGATTACGAGAAGGTCCTGCGCGGCGAGCTGACGCCGGTCTTCTTCGGCAGCGCGATCAATAACTTCGGCGTGCAGACGTTCCTGGAAAACTTCCTGCAGCTCGCTCCGAAGCCGGAGCCGCGCCGCAGCACGGCGGGGATTGTGGAGCCGACGAACGAGAAATTCACTGGCTATGTATTCAAAATCCAGGCGAATATGAACCCGGCCCACCGCGACCGGATCGCTTTTCTGCGCATCGTCTCCGGCAAGTTCCAGCGGGGCATGAGCGTAAAGCATGTGCGCGCCGGCAAGGACATCAAGCTGTCCCAGCCGCAGCAGTTTCTTGCCCAGGACCGCGATATCGTCGAGGAGGCGTATCCGGGCGATATTATCGGTCTGTTCGATCCCGGCATCTTCCGGATTGGCGATTCGCTCAGCCAGGCGGGCGATATCGTATTCGACGAACTGCCTACCTTTTCGCCGGAAATTTTCGCCAAGGTCTCCATTAAGAACGCGCTGAAATCGAAACAGTTCCAGAAGGGAATCGACCAGCTGACGGAGGAGGGCATGATTCAGGTGTTCCGCACGGTCAGCTTTGACGATATTCTGCTGGGCGTGGTCGGGCAACTGCAATTTGAAGTGTTCGAGTACCGGATGAAAGGCGAATACGGGGTGGATGTGCAGCTTCAGCGGATGCCGTATCAGTTCGCTCGCTGGATTGTGGACGAAAACAAGCCGGACCCGAGCAAATTCCGGATTAATTCGACGCTCGTTACGGATAAGAAGGGCAATTTCGTCGTACTGTTCGAGAACGAATATGCGATGCGGACGGCGATCGACAAAAATCCGACGGCGAAGTTTCTGGAAACGGCGCCTTAATTTCAATAAGGCCGGCAGGCGATGCCGGCTGCAAAACAAAAGCCTTCGTCTCCTCGCGTTATGCGCAGAGAGACGGAGGCTTTTTTCAAAAAATCATTGGCCGCCTGTAAGAGAGCCCGGAGTGACGGACTTCAGATGTTCGTGCAGCATAGAGACGATTTCATCTTTTTTGGCGGAATCGAGATCTTTCCAAACCATTTCGAATACGGCACCGAGTCCCGGCAGAGCGGCTTCCGGACCGTCCACCGAACCGTCGATCATTCCCCGCAGATCCTCTTTGGATTGACCATGGACTTTATGGATGATCGCCTGGCGCAAATCGAGCGTGATGGACATGACAACACCTCCTTTTTTCAAAATATTAGAGTATCACGAAGCATCGCTCACATCGGAAGCATAAGGTTGTAGGACGACAGCACAGCCGTTTATTCTTGGTTGGCTGGATATAATATGCCCTGTTGCAGGACCTAAAATTCAAGTTTAATTCTCCTTATGCTATACTGTTTTGAGACAATCGACTGTTACGGGGGGAGAGCAAATGGCCAAGAAGCAATTCGCCATTATTGGAATGGGCCGGTTCGGTTCCAGCGTTGCCAAGGCGCTGAGCGGCATGGGCTACGACGTGCTGGCCATCGACTCGGACGAGCAGCGCGTACAGGAAATCTCCGCAATCGTAACGTATGCCGTGTCGGCGGATTCTACGGACGAGGAAGCGCTGCGCGCGCTGGGCATCCGCAATTTTGACGTGGTGGTGGTGGCGATCGGTGAGGATATTCAATCCAGCATTTTGACCACGCTTATTCTGAAGGATCTCGGCGTGCCGGCCATTCTCGTGAAGGCCAAGAGCGAACTGCATGGTAAAGTGCTGAGCAAGATCGGAGCGGACAAGGTCATTTATCCGGAAAGGGATATGGGAATGCGGGTGGCGCATCATCTGGCCTCGCCGAATATTCTCGACTATATCGAGCTGTCGCCGGATTACAGTATTCTGGATATGAAGGTGCCCGGAGCGATGCTCGGCAAGAACCTCAAAGAACTCGATATCCGCGCTAAATATGGCTGCAACGTAATGGCGATCCGTCGGGGGGACGAAATGAATATTACCCCGAATGCAGACGATAGGCTGATGAGCGGCGATGTGCTGGTCATTGTCGGACACAAGGATAACCTGTCCCGGCTGGAAATGGCCTATCAATAAGAATGAATGAATAAGAATGAATGGACCGGAAAGGTTGAATCCGATGGAAATTATGTCCCCGCAAAATGCGCGGGTTAAAGAATGGGCCGGACTGCTGGAGAAAAAATACCGCGACAAAAGCGGAAAATATATCGTTGAAGGTGTTCATCTTATTCAGGAGGCGCTGCTGGCGGAAGCAGACGTCGAAATCCTGGCTTATGATATTGACAAAGGCATGCCCGCGGAGCTGGGCGGTCTGCTGCAGTCCGTTTCCGGCATGGAGACCTTCGCGGTCTCGCACGCGGTCATTGCCAAATGCAGCAGCACCAATACGCCTCAGCCTGTGTTCGCGGTCGTGCGCAAACAGCGGGATGCAGCGGAAGCGGCGCTGGACAAGCCGGGCAGCCTCGTTGTTGTGCTGGACGGTGTGCAGGACCCCGGCAATGTCGGCACCATTATCCGCAGCGCGGATGCTGCGGGGGCGGACGGCGTCATCCTGGGCCGCGGCTGCGCCGATCTGTACAATCCAAAGACCATCCGGTCCACCATGGGCTCGATGTTCCATCTTCCAGTCGTGGAAGCAGACTTGGCGGAGATCCTCCCGCAGGCGCGGCAGCGCGGCGTGATGCTGGTCAGCACCTCGCTGCAGGGCGTGGACTCCTGCTACAGCCACGATTTCCGCAGCGGCAGCCAGTGGCTGCTGATTGGCAGCGAGGGCCGCGGCATCTCGCCGGAGACGGCGTCCCAGGTTGATAAGAGCATCATCATCCCAATGAAAGGCCGGGCCGAATCGCTGAACGCGGCGATGGCGGCGACGATTTTATTGTTTGAGGCGATGCGGCAGCGGGGGGTTAACTAAACAATAATTCCTGTCCACGATCCTAAATAACTGTCCAGGAGTAAAAATAACTGTCCTCAAACAGACTAAAGACTGGAAAATGCTCAGGCTAATCCCCAAGCATTTCTCCAGTCTTTTTCTTCATCCGAGGAGTTTTGGCACCGATTTGGTATGAGTTGCGGATTGTCACTAGGCAGTCTATTCTATGGGAGTTCTAGTTGACTGCGCTTGGTTATGCTTAGATGAGTGTAACCCATTGTGAGATTATATCAGCGGATGAAGCTGTCCATCTGCACAAGCCTTTAGTTCACTTGTTCATAGAATATAGTATTCTCACAATGAAGGAGTGAAAGACTAATGGCAGAGATTCTGGATTATGCTTCGAATGTGCCTGGTCTAAATAGTGGTGACAATATGGATGCGTTAATGGAGTGACAAATTTATTCGTACATGATGAGGGGGTGAATTAAATGCATAAAGTAATAATCACAGGAGCAAATGGATTTATTGGTAGTTCATTAACGAATTTTCTTGCGAAAAAAGGAGTAACAATATTTGCTGTAGTAAGAAACAAATTCTCTAATGTTGATACAATACTGAAACATGAAAACATCAATATAATCTATTGTGATCTTAATAATGCGGAGCAGTTAGAATATTTGATAGTAGATAGAGATATTGATGTGTTTTATCATCTTGCTTGGACTGGTGCGTCAGGACCAGAAAGGGCAAACTATAAGGTTCAAGTGGATAATGTATCCAATTCCTTGGAGTGCGCTAAGCAATCAAAGCTTATGGGATGTAAGAGATTCATTGCAATAGGTACTATTGGAGAGTTCATGGCAGAGCTAGCCATAAAAAATAATATAATTTCAGAGAATTTCACTTATGCAATGAGTAAGAACTTTTGTCACTCATTGTTAGACATATATTGTTATAAAAATAACATTCCCTACACGTGGTGCACTTTACCAGGTGTATATGGGATTGGGGATAGAACATCAAATATTATTAATTATACAATCAAAAAATTATTACTTAAAGAATTGCCCGAATATACGAAAGCGGAGCAATTATTTGATTTCATTTATATTGATGACTGTATCAAGTGTTTGTTTGAAATTGGATTAAAAAATGATTTTAAAAAATACTATTTTGTCGGAGGCCCTTCTCCGCAACCTTTGAATAAATTTATTGAAGCGGCTAGAAATGTAGTTTCTCCTGACTCGCCATTAGGGTTAGGGGTAAGAAATGAAGATGGATTTGTGTACAAGAAAGAATGGTTTACAATGGATGAAACGATAAAACATTTGGGTTTTAAACATGAACACTCTTTTGAAGAAGGTATAAAATTAACTGCTGAATGGATCAAATCAACGGGCATATACTAAGAGCAATCTACTAATATTCAAGTATGGACTAAATGTCGACCTCTCCGATTTACTCTTCTCGAGGCTCCATTACTTCTAGGCCTACTCCCCTGGCTGTCTACGCTTAACTTCTGAAATTTCCTCCATCCTTCAAAGACTCGCTATTGGTGGCTTGGCTTTATAAATATCAGCGGATGAATTTGTTCATCTGCACAAGCCATTAGCTCACTTGTTCATAGAATATATTATCTCCCAATGAAGGAGTGAAATCCCAGAACAAGGAGGCTCGTCTAATATGATTATCGGAACGGTAGTGGACGCTTCGAGATTGCCACAAGCCAGGCTGATGGCGGCTTCGGTCAAGCGGGTAATGCCTCTAACAACGGTCGTCGTCTGCCTGGTGGAGCAATTTCCGGTAGAACCGCTTCCGGATATCGACTGGATTTTTACGGCTAGAGATATCTCGGCTTATATAGGATTCCACAACTTTGACGGTTATATATTCAAGTTTGGCTCCCTCCAATGTGCTACGGCGATGAAGGCTCAGCTGACCGCTTATCTGCTCAAAGCCTTCCCGGAGGAGGAGCAGATTGTTTATCTCGATCCGGAGATGTATGTAATGAGGCCGTTCAATGAAATATGGGGAATGCTTACCTATTATGATGTGGTGCTGACTCCCCACCATCTTGAGTCCTCGCCCCCCTGGGATTGTTTCCGCGAAATCGGGACGCTGCAGGACGGGACCTATAACAGCGCACTGGTAGGCGTTAGAAACAGCGACGGGGGCCGTCATTTTGCGGACTGGTGGGTGAAGATGACTTCAGGTGATTTTTACGGACAGCCGAAAGGACTGTATAGCGAACAGCCTTATCTGAACTTCGTTCCCACTTTTTTTCATACAGGCATTCTTCGTCATCCCGGCTACAACCTGGCATTCTGGAACCTGCATGAACGCTGCAGAGAACTCTACTGGGTAGAAGATCAGTATGTTTTGACCGACTGGACTCCACTTCGCTGCGTGAATTTCAACAATACGGCCGGACTGCTGGACAGCTGTATGAACGCCTTCATTCCTCACAACTGGGTTTATGCACAAATGTGGAAGAACTACAAGCAGGAGCTGGAAGCATTGCTTCCCTGGCATTCACCTTCCTCCTGGAGTTATGACTTCTTCTACAGCGGGGAGAAAATATCGGATGAGACCCGATTACGCTACCGGGAGGCCAAAATATACCATTCAATGGAAGTTAATCCCTTCACACTTTCTAATGGAAGTAATTTTTGATTAATGAATGAAGAGGAGGACCCGCCATGATCATCTGCTCGGTGACCTGTGCAGACAATCTGCATGAGGCTAAAGTGATGGCAAGAATGGCAAAAGTTCAAATGCCATATGCCCGGGTTGTCATATGTCTTTTGGAGAGGTCGATGCATCCGGCAGCGCTTAACGTTCCATGGTTCGACGAAGTCATTCTGGCCAAGGATTTGGGAATCCCCGAATTTGAAACCAATATTCTAAAATACAGACTTTATGAGGCGGTGACCTCCATTAAACCGGCTTTTCTCCATTTTCTGTTTGACCAGCATCCGGATGAACTCAACATCGTATTCATGGATACGGACGTTATCCCTTACGCTCCATTCGACGATCTGCTGTTTGCCCTGGAATATCAGAACATCCTGCTGTCGCCTCACCTGCTTGAGCCGTGCGGAGATCCGTGGAGCTATTTATGGGTGGGCGCCTTTAACACCGGCTTTATGGCGCTTCGGCGGTCGGAGGAAACCATGCGTTTTCTGGAATGGTGGGGACAGCGGCTGTACAGCTACGGGTATTACCAAGCACCCTATTATTGTGATCAGAAATGGATCGATCTCGCGCCAGCTTACTTTAACGTTACGGTATGGGACCACCCAGGGTACAACGTCGCCTACTGGAATCTGCACGAGTCCAGCCGGAAGATCATTTCGGCCGGGGAAGGGCAGTATTGGCTTGAAGACGGCCTTTCATTCGTCTGTTTTCACTATTCCGGAATAAACAGGGCTCTGCCGTACCATTTGGGGATATGGTTTCCCGATCATTCGTATCCGCTGTATGAGCTGATCCGGCTCTTTCAGGAAGAACTGTGGGTTATGGGAAAAGAGGAGTTTTCCCAGCTCCCCTGGAGCTATGACTATCACATAGATGGCACTCCTATCACAGCGGAAGAGAGAAATAGCTATCGCTGCTGATGTCTGGCTAACTGTTCATCGGTGACTTGGTTTAAACCAGTTCGCTTTGGAATGAATTCCTGGTGGCTAAAAGACCCGCATACAGCTAGCGGTAGATCGTTTTGAAGCAGACGAAGGGTTCTCTGGTTGCCCGCCTTCCCTTGGCAATCTGCTCGGGGGACAAGTCCAAAAATGAGGGGATCATTTTTAATTCTCCGACTCGGGACGACCGGGTGCGCGCGGTTGTCAAATTATTCCTCGGAGGATTTAACCTCGGCTATGCATGCCTACGAATTACAGAAGAGGGAAGAAACTTTCGTTCATCTCGATTATAAAATGAGCAGGGTAGGCTGGAATAAAGGTAAGCGGGATAGAGTATGATCAAGAACAAATAAGCGCCTCTACCTTTTTACAGGTCAGGCGCTTATTTTTTTATTTCACTTGGATCTCCGATAGAGAATGGATTAAAAAATCCGCATGCGGAGACAAATCTTTTTCCGAACCTTCGTACGTAATCAGGCCGATTCCTACGCTGCCGGCGGCTTTCGCCATTGCGACGTCCGCCACGGAATCACCGACAATGGCCAGCTCCCCGGGTGAAATCTTCAGCATCGCGCAAGCTTTTTGCACCATTTCCGGGTCCGGTTTTCCTTTGCTTACTTGTTCGGGGGTTATGACAAAATCAAGCAAGTGCTCGACTTTCAGCATCTGCATGAGCCGTGATGTGCGTTCGTAAGCATCCGATGTCATGATCCCGACGGATATCCCTTGGGAATGCAAATTATGAAATATATCAGGTACGTTATCCGTCGAGTGGAAAGCATGCTCCAATTGAAGCTGCCGGTCGGCGTTTGCGAAAATTTGCTGCGCCCTTTGCTTGCATTCGAACCAGGACCATCCCTTCAGACGATAAAGGAGCCCTGCAGTCAGAATGATTTCCTCCAGCGTCGTGGCTACCGCCAGCACCCCGGTGTAGTCAATGTGATCAGGTTGCGTAAACCCCATCATGGCGCTCCACTCATCACCGTATTCGGGACCTGCTAGACGTGTAAATTCGCTCTTTCTCAATTCATCGATATAGGACCAGAATTTCAGGGAATCGAACAAGGTACCGTCTTTGTCGAAAGCTACCGCCCTAATGTGTAACGATTCGGAACCGACCCATATTTTTTTATCTTGCATCTAAACTCATACCTCCCTTTGCTACTTGATGTGTTTCTGCAAATGCTGTTCGATGCGTTCGTTATCTCCACTGCGAATCAATTGAAGCATTTCGCGGTGTTCTTCCACTACGGTTTGCAAGGAGGAATGGCTGTAACCCTGAATCAGAAAACGCGCGTGGAGCTTGCCGGAGATGCTGTTCCAGATGCGGAACATGGCGGGTGAAACACAGCGTTCTACAATTCGTTCATGAAATTTCAGATCCAGATCCGAGAGACGGTCCAGATCATCCTGATTGCTCGCTTCCTGCATATTCAGAATAATGTTGTCCAAATAGGCAAAATCGTCGTCTGTCAGCACGCTGACAGCCTTCTGTGCCGCAAACAATTCAAAATTGCGCCGGGTAGGCACGAGCAAATGAATAACTTCCTCTTCGGAAAGGTCAACAACAACCGTCTCCCGGTAAGGATGGGAAATGACCAGGCCTTCTTGTTCCAAAATTCGGATCGCCTCGCGAATCGGACCGCGGCTGACGTTCATCTGCTTGGAGATTTCCACCTCGCGCAATCGGGCCCCCGGTTCGAGATGCCCCTTGATAATGGCTTCGCGAATTTCCTTGTAAACAAATTGACGCAAAGAAACGGTATCATTTTTTTTAAACTGAAAGTTTTCCAAATCATTGGGATTGGTCATAAGAATCTCCGATCTGATTATTGTCTACAAAAAACAATGTACTTGTTTTAATAAAATGCTGTCAATCAGATTAATTACCCTGTGAGCAGTGATAAGCATATTATACATCAAAATAGATTGTTGACAATCTACAAATGACATTCTATATTATTGTCATGAAACATCACATTCAGCAGGAGGAGATATGACGTGAAAATCACAAGAGTCGAAGCAATCCCCGTAAGACAAGGCAATACGATTGAATTAATCAATGATAGCGCCCAGGATGGAATCATTATCAAAGTCCACACGGACGAAGGAATTATCGGGATTGGCGAAGTGGATTCGGCTCCGTGGGTGGTCAAATCGATTATCGATACGCCTTCCTCCCACCGTATTTGCCAAGGGCTCGGAGAAATGCTCATCGGAGAGAATCCATTCGAAATCGAACGCATCTGGGAGAAGCTGTATGTTGGAAGCACGTTCTATGGCAGAAGGGGAGTCGTCATCCATGCCATCAGCGGGATCGATATCGCACTGTGGGATATTATGGGCAAGGCACTCAATCTACCGGTGTACAAGCTGCTTGGAGGCGCGCAGCGCGGCAAGGTCCGGGCGTATGCAAGCACGCTGATGCCTTATACCCCGCAGGAAGCGTATGACGAAACGAAGAAGTGGGTCCAGCAGGGCTATACGGCGATCAAATTGGGTTGGGGCGGATTCGAGCAGGGTAACCGGGAGATTGTAGAATTGGTAAAAGCGTCCCGCGAAGCGGCGGGCCCGAACATCGACTTGTTGTTCGATCTCGGCTTTATTCCGTCCGACGACCACCCAATCGACGCCGCCTCGCGCATGGCGCTCGTCAAAGAGCTTGAGCCTTTCGCTCCTTACTGGATCGAAGAACCGCTCTTCGCCGACGATTACGAAGGTTACCGCAAATTGGCGGAATCTACCTCCATCCGCATCGCCGGAGGAGAAAATGAAACGACGCGCTACGGCTTCAAAGAACTGATCGAGCAAGGCGGAGTCGATATTGTCCAGCCGGATGTGACCCGCTGCGGAGGGTTAAGCGAAGCGAAGCGAATTGCCCAGCTTGCTCATGCGCATCATATTACTTGTGTGCCCCATGCCTGGAGCAGCGGAATCGTTATTGCCGCTTCCCTGCATTTGGTCACGGCAATACCGAACGGCGCCTTACTGGAATACTGTGTAGCCGAGACGCCGATCCGTCAGGAAATGCTGCTCAGCGATGTTACCGTCAAGGACGGGTACGCTGAAATTACAGACAAGCCCGGTTTGGGCGTCGAGTTGAATGAAGAAGCGCTGGAAAAATACCGCTGCGACCGTTAAACCAGGAGCTTATTTTACGGAAACAGTCGATTGAAAACCAGGATGCCAATGGAGGAGATCGAATGGCGGGCATGATGAGAGCACTTATATGGGAAGGGGACGGGATTCTAGCTTTAAAAGAGGTCCCAATTCCTGAGATTCGTCCCACCGAGGTACTGATCCGTGTAAGCTATACCGGTGTCTGTGCCACGGATGTTGAAATCATAAACGGCAAGTTCCCCTATTCCCCGCCTTATATATTAGGCCATGAAATAACCGGGAAAGTGATTGAGACAGGCGGTAACGTCAAAGAATTGAGAGAGGGAGACAGAGTCGTAATCGATCCGGGGGTGCCTTGCGGCGAATGCTTTTTTTGCAAATCTTCACAGCCGGAATTTTGCGCGAATTATTGTGAACTTGGGATCAACGAAAACGGCGGATGGGCCGATTACGTCAGGGTTCCGGCAAAAAGCGCACACAAAATTCCGATTGAGATGAGCGATGTTTCGGCTGCGATTTTCGAACCCATGGCTTGTCCCTTTGGAGCTGTGGACAACGCAGGCCTCCTGCCAGGGGAACATGTGCTCATTTACGGAGACGGTCCCGCCGCCTTGTATTTTACGCAAATCGCCAAAATGATGGGAGCCGGACGCATCTGCGTAGTTTACAAACTTCCGGAGCGCATGGAATTACTCCAAAGATTCGGAGCAGACGACCTGATCCCATTCGACGGGCAGGACGCTGCGCTCAAAGAGCATCCGAGCATACGTGACAGAGGTGGCTTTCAATTGGTTATCGACGCCGTCGGTTTGTCGGATACCGTGAAAGATGCAGTTCGATATGCCAGCACAGGCGGAAGGATTATCTTGTACGGTTTTAATGATAGTCATACCGACCATTTTCCGCACAGAGAAATCATTTTTAAAGGCATCAGCATTTTCGGTCGGACCAATTCTCCTGCCGTCTGGTCCAGGGCGATCGAATGTGTGGCGCGTAATCAAATCGTATTGAATCCATTGGTCGAACGGGTGATATCCCCGGAAGTGGCGAAAGAGATTCTGCTTGCCGGAAACCTTAATGGTCTAAAGACAATCATTTGTTGGGCAGATTAAAAAGGGGGAAGAACAATGAGGTTGAAAAATGTACTGATTTTGCTGATGTCTATCGTCATTTTGGTTGGGTTGAGCGGATGTGGCGGCAACGCAAGCTCCGAAAATACTGGCGCCGGCAAGGCGAGCCCCACTGCCCCCTCGAACGGCGGCGAGGATCTGGCGAAGTTCAAAGGTGAAACGATTAATGTGCTATCTTGGGAAGGATATCAGGAAGATGAATGGGTGAAGCCTTTTGAACAAAAATACGGCGTAACCGTTAAAGTCACTTATGCCGGCAGCGTTGATGAAATGTTCGCCAAAGCGGCGTCCGGTTCTGTAAAATACGACCTGATTTTCATGGATGGGGGGTCCGTGAACCGTTACCACAAAATGAATTTGATTCAACCGATTGACTTGACGAAGCTCACGAATACGAAGCAGCTAATCGAAAATATGAAGTCGCTCAACGATAAGCATGTGGTAAAGGACGGAGAGACCTACGCGGTTCCGTTTGCCTGGGGTTCGCTGCCTATGATGGTCAACACGGATAAAATCAAAGAACCGATAGACTCTTGGAACGCACTCTGGGATTCGAAGTACAACGGAAAGATTGTTACCCTGGACGATGCGGCCAATCAAACGGCGATGACGGCGCTTCTTCTTGGCTTCGAAGATCCTTATAACCTGACGGATGAGCAATTGGATCAAGTGAAGAAAAAGTTGCTCGAGCAGAAACCGCTGGTTCGTACGTATTACTCCGGTTTTGAAGACGGAAAAAATCTGATGGCGAGCGACGAAGGGTGGATCGGCTTCTCCATGGGACCGACAATGATTACAGATCTTCAAAAAGAAGGAAAGAACATCGTTGAAGTGATTCCGAAAGAAGGGGCTTTGGTATGGATTGACAATGCAGTCATCGGCAAGGATGCCAAAGATCCCGAACTGGTCCACGTTTATATCGATTATCTGATTTCATCGGAAGTACAGGCGCAGTTAATCAAGAAGACGAGCTACGGCGGAGTGAATGCCGACTCGGCAAGCATGCTGACCGCTGAGGAGAAAAAGGTTTCGCATATGGACGATCCGAATTATTTCAACAATCTTGTATACGTAGCTTTTCCTGAAAGCTTTGAAAAACGCGTGAAACTGTGGAATGAAATAAAAGCGGCACAATAACCGAATCATCTGTATGGAAGGGAGCGGCTTTGCGGCCGCAACCTTGCTTCGGAAAGGAGATATCCATGATCAATCAAGAACAGGCTGTAGTGGAGCTTCGCCAGGTGTCGAAACGATTTGGCAATTACGAGGCAATCAAAAATTTAAACTTGTCGATAGGCAAGGGAGAATTTTTCTCCATCGTGGGACCGAGCGGTTGCGGTAAAACGACAACGCTGAAAATGATAGCGGGATTTGATCATGCGACTGAGGGGTCTGTGTATTTATCCGGAACCTCGGCTAACCATATTCCCCCCTATAAGCGGAACGTAAACACCGTGTTTCAAAACTATGCCCTGTTCCCCCATATGACAGTCTATGACAACGTAGCCTATCCTCTGAAAATCAGGAAGGTGCCTAAGAATGAGATTCGTCCCAGGGTGATCGAAAGCTTGAAGATGGTAAGTATGGACCGGTTCCTCGACCGCTCCCCGAATCAGCTCAGCGGCGGGCAGAAACAGCGTGTCGCATTAGCCCGGGCACTCATTTCCAAACCGGAAATCCTGCTGCTGGATGAGCCGCTTTCCGCGCTCGATTTTCATCTAAGACAAGAAATGCAGCGGGTGCTCAAGCATCTGCAAAGGGAAGTGGACATCACTTTCGTGTATATCACGCATGATCAGGGTGAAGCGTTGAGCCTGTCGGACCGGATTGCCGTAATGGAGAACGGTGTGCTGCATCAAGTGGGTTCGCCCGAAGAGATTTACGAGACGCCCAGAACGAAATTTGTCGCCGGTTTTATCGGAAAAACCAATCTGATTAAAGGAAAAATGGAAGGTCCGTCTAATTTTGTGAGCGATGCTGGGTTTCAAGCGATGACAAATGATGCTTCGGGTCTCTTGGGAGAGCCGCATGTGTATATTTCCGTTCGTCCGGAGAAGCTACGGGCGTCCAAAGAAGATGATCGGTACGTTAACCGTCTAAGCGCGGTATTTGTGGAAGAAACCTATTATGGGTCGGATAAAGAATTAACCTTCAGAGAGGCCGGAGGAACGCATATTCTGATGAAGCAACAGCAGGACGATGGGAATATGAGATTCTCCGCGGGAGAGAGCGTGGATCTGTTCTTCCGCCCGGAGGATGCGATTATCGTCAAAGAATGGGGGAGCTAAGATGTACGGGAAAAACCTGATGCTGATTATTATTTCCATATGGGTACTCCTTTTCATCGTCCTGCCTGTTTCTGCGATGCTGTTGTTCAGCTTCTGGAGCGTCGAAAATTTCCAAGTCATTCACAGCTTTAATATTCAAAATTACGCTAAATTTTTCCATGATCCAATATACTTGTCGTTGTTTGGGAAAACGATCAAGCTGGCTCTGATTGTCGCGGTGCTGTCGGCGCTCATCAGCTATCCATTGGCGCTGTTCGTCAACCACCGGGGAGGCACCTATAAGACTATCCTGTTTCTTGGGGTATTGGCTCCTTTGTGGGTCGGTTATTTGGTGCGAATCTACTCCTGGAGGTCGATTTTGGGAGAATCCGGGTTCATTAACTCGCTCTTGGTATTGACGGGTATTTTAAAACAGCCTTCTTCGTCACTTTTGTTCAACAGTTTCGCGGTCGTCATCACGATGCTGTGCATCTCGATACCTTTCACTTTTATCCCGATCTATAGTGCCATCGAGAAAATTCCCGGCAATCTGGCGCAGGCCGCGGCAGATTTGGGGGCAAACGGATCAAGGGCGTTTTGGACGGTTACGTTTCCGCTCAGTTTGCCGGGTGTCGTTACGGGGTTTATGTTCGCCTTCATCACCTCGTTCGGCGATTATATGACACCGTCGCTGGTCGGAGGCACATCGGGGATTATGTACGGAAACATCATTCAAACGCAATTCGGCAACAGTTATAACTGGCCGCTCGGCGCTGCGCTTTCGATGATCATGCTGTTGTTCATATTGGCG
The DNA here is from genome assembly GCF_003854965.1 of Paenibacillus rhizophilus. Lineage (GTDB taxonomy): Bacteria > Bacillota > Bacilli > Paenibacillales > Paenibacillaceae > Paenibacillus_AQ > Paenibacillus_AQ rhizophilus. The sequence goes on along the minus strand of NZ_RQPI01000022.1, from coordinate 16,810 downwards.
TTAATTGCGGCGACGCGTAAAATCGGGAACGTGCAGGCCATCTTTGAGGAGTAGGGAGGGCTGTTCATGAAGCATATAAAATATGTAGGAGCGCTGTTTTTTGCATTCATCGTATACACCTTCTTGTATCTTCCGATCCTGGTGACGATCCTGTTTTCATTCAACGAATCGAAAATCCAGGTGCTGCCGATCAAGAAGCTGACATTCAATTGGTACGAAGAGTTGTTTTCGAATACGGAACTTTGGGTTGCCGCGAGAAACAGTTTGATGGTGAGCCTGCCCGCTACTTTTTGCGCGATTGTATTTGGCACACTGGCGGCGTATTTGTTTCAGCGGTACCGGATACGCGGGGGAGCGGCGCTGCAATTTTTGATTGTTCTTCCCTACATTTTGCCGGGAATTATTATTGGGACATCACTCAATCTGTTGTTTAAGTTTCTGAATGTGGACGCCTCTCTGATGACAGTCGTTATCGGGCATATCACGTTCATTACGCCGGTTGTGATGTTCTTAGTAATGGACCGTTTGAAAAGATTTGATCGGAATCTGGAGTTCGCCTCCATGGATCTGGGCGCCTCGCCGCTGCGCACTTTTCTGCTCATCACACTTCCGAACATCAAAAGCGCGGTGCTCGCCGGGGCGCTGCTCGGGCTGACGATTTCGTTCGACGAAGTCATCGTGTCATTCTTTCTGATCGGGACGGACAATACCTTGCCCATGCTCATCTGGTCCATGATCCGCCACGGCTATTCGCCGCAAATTAATGCGGTCTATACGCTAATCGTCTTATTTTCTTTATGCTTGATCGCAATTGCAGGCCGCGGGCTATTTGCGCAGCGTAATTCGAAGGCAACTACAGAGGAATGACCTGCGAGGAGGTCAAAATGGCAGAGCTATGCGTGCGGCCCATCGTCTATGGGAAGTTTGGAAAATGTGTGGAAGTCACAAACGGCATCGTCCAACTCATCGCTACGGTGGAGTTCGGACCGAGAATTATCCGCTTTGGCTTTATTGATGGCGACAATATTTTCTTTGAAGATACCGAGCGGCAGTTTAAAGAAACAGGCGAAGATTTCTCGGCTGTCGGCGGAGGCGAATGGCATATTTACGGAGGACACCGGTTATGGACGAGCCCGGAGTCCGTCCCCAGAACGACATACCCCGATAACGGGCCCGTGCAGTGGCGAACAGCCGGAAATGGCATTGTATTGACCCCCGATGCGGAAACCTGGACCCATGTGCAAAAAGAGATTGAGGTTCAAATGAATCCCGAAAATGGTGAAGTTACGATTTATCACCGTATTACCAATACAGGGGCATGGCCTGTCATGTTTGCACCCTGGGCCTTGTCGGTCATGGCTGAGGGCGGTAAAGCGATCATTCCCCAGGCCAAACGGGAGACGCTCACTCTGCCAAACCGGGTGCTTGCTTTATGGCCCGAAAGTCAAATGAACGACCACCGTGTCTATTGGGGTGATCGTTTTATCCTGCTGCAGCAAGATGAAACGTCGAAACCTTTTAAATTCGGAACGAATAATGAAGAGGGCTGGGCCGCCTATTTCAACAAGGGCCATTTATTCATCAAAACTTACCATCACGACGTTCATGCGGCTTATCCGGATTATGGCGTTTCGTTTGAATGCTATACGAATCACCTTTTTCTGGAACTGGAGACGCTCGGTGAATTAAAGAGCGTAGCGCCGAGGGAGACGGTATCGCATACGGAAAGTTGGAAATTGATTGGAAATGCAAGCTTGTCATTGGACAATGAAAACGAATTGGAATCGGCGATCCGTCCGTATTTGGACAATTAATATAACATTAGCCCGGAATCAAAGAATCGGGGCTACAATAACCTGCTGCAAACCGCAAGCGCGAATGCCGTATGACGGCTAAGCCCATGTGCGAAAGTGGCAGGTTTTATTGTCGCGGTTCTTAACTGGAGATTCTTCCATTTCATTCGCGGCGATGATTGTCAGCGAGTCGACCCTTGATATATCAGGACTTTTAATTTTGTGAATACACATTTTAGTTTACATTTATATTCACTTTAGTGTATGTGTTTATTCTCATCTAGAATGAAATGAGTTAAAAATTGGATAAAAATATATAAAAAAATCATTCCTCTTCCTGTTGCTTTAAACCCATAGACGATTCGGTAACAGGTTCTATATAGCCCGCAACCGGATTTATTCCTTCATTAGCGGAAACCATCATAAATTCCCGTAGTGTAACCGAAGTCTTAGAACCTAATTTCTCCATTTCCTTCATTGCTACGGCTGGATTTCGTTCCAAAGGATAGGCCACCTTTAGAACATCCGTTCTGCCTCTCAAAAGGTGGACGCCGTTTCTTGCTCCTTTACAGGGTCTTTGCCCTTATGGAATAGTTTCCTACGGCTGCTCCATGCTTCATTTGTCTTTGGTCATTCCAGTCCGGTGAGAAACATGAATTCGGTTTTTCTTAAGCTGCCATCTGTAACTGGGCCTGACGTACCGGCCCTAAAACGTCGTTTGCATTATACGGAAGTTGCTTGGTGCCGAGCGTATGAAGGACGCGAATCAGCTTCCCACACAAGGCGACAATCGATTGCTTTTTCTTGAGCGGATTTTGACTTCGCTTCGTGAAGTACTGGTGCAGCGCCTTAAACTCGGCGTTCTTTGCTACCATGGGCATCACTGCCCGAAACAGCAAGGCCCTTAGCCTTGCGCGTCCACGTTTGGTAATGCTGGATTTGCCTTTTTTCTTTCCTGAACTGTTCTCTTTGAGATTCAGTCCGGCCAGCCGAATAATCTGCTGTCCATGCTCGTAACCGCTCAGATCTCCGACTTCCGCCAGGAACCCCGCCAAGGTGACCACAGCCACGCCCGGCACGGTGAGCATCTCTTTCGTTCCCGGGATTTGCGAGAGTAGACGTTCCACCTCGGCCAGAATCTCTTCGAGTTGTCTGGCGAACATTTCGTACTGCTCCAGAAGCGTTTTAATCTCTATTTTTGCTACAGGAAGTCCTTCGGTCAGACCGATGGAACTTCTCGCCGTTTCCATGAGGTGCTGAGCTCGTTTGCCTCCTACGGCTCGTTTCACGTCTTTCTTCCACCGCTGAACGATGGCTTCTGTGCCTAACTCTACGATTTCACCTGGCGTCGGAAACTCGCCCAGCGTAATGAGCGAGGCTTTACCCTCCCAGTCTTTAAATACCTCTGCGTATTCCGGAAAGAAGCGATCCAGCCAATTCTGTACTCGCCTTTGCACCTGTCCGAAGTTCACCATGATCTTCTCCCGAAGATTCATGAGAATCCGCAGATCTGCATAGATGTTCGTCGGCAATTTGGGTTCGCTGTACTTCCCGTTACGCACTAAGTCGGCAATGACTTTAGCATCTTTATAGTCGTTTTTTATCGGTGAATTGTCTTCCAGTTCCTTGCTTTTGTACACATGATGCGGATTGACGATGACCAAAGGAATGCCTTCTCGTCCTAAATATTCAGCCAGTGCAAACCAGTAGTGTCCGGTGGGTTCAATGCCGAAGAGGACGTCGCTCTTGGCATGCTCCCGCTGAAGCTCCTTCATCCACTGAACCAGTTGCTCGAGTCCGGTACGGGTATTGGAAAACACACAATCCTTTCCGAGTTCAATCCACCGAAAGTCGATGGCCCGGGCTACATGGGTTTCTTTAGCAATGTCTGCGCCTACGACAAGGGTCTTGTCGGAAATTCGTGTAATCCGTTGATTCTGTTTCTTCGATTGTTTACACTTCATAGTGAGCGTCCTCCTTTTAATTCGGGCATGAATGTGACTGCATTCGAGACCCAGCATACAGGGGGCGCTTTTTTTGTTCAAACCTCAATTTAATTCATTACAGGAATGGCTCCTTAAAAGCATTCAAGGTATGTTTTGCATTGGCGAACAATCTGTCGAAGGATTAACGCCATCAGTAAATATGTCTTCATTCCTTTTTGACCTCATCTTCCTTTATTTGTAAAGGTGCGCCTGACATACCAGAACGGCGGACAGTGAGATCTATTGCGATAGAGAATTCAGCCTCGGAAAACTTTTCATCCCATTGTTCCTTCAGGGATTTCCACAGTTTCGGATTACTTCGGTTAATTGCCTGGCCAAATCCGAATATATCTACATGGAATTTATTTTGTGCTGCTGATAAGGTGCGCCGCATGCGTTGTTCAAGTGACTTGCACAAGGCATCTTGCACAATTTTCATATTCTGCGGTTGGCTGAGGTCTAAATTGGTATTGTTCTCAAAAATATCTCCTTCCGCTTTCAACGCTATATTAAACTTTATTTTGTTTTCCCGTAAGTACGGATGAATATGAAGCTTCTCCTTAGTTATATTAAGACCGACATTTCCGGGCACACCCGGAATATTTTCCGCTGTGATCGATCCTCGCTTAAACTTTCCAGTCAGTGCAATTAAACCTCCTGTTTCTTCACTATCTAAATAGCCTACGAGTTTGAAATTTTTGAAAACTGCCGTTCCTTTCAACATCAGATTGTCCGGTTCCTTTTGTTCCTCTTCCTGTTGCTTTAAACCCATAGACGATTCGGTAACAGGTTCTATATAGCCCGCAACCGGATTTATTCCTTCATTAGCGGAAACCATCATAAATTCCCGTAGTGTAACCGAAGTCTTAGAACCTAATTTCTCCATTTCCTTCATTGCTACGGCTGGATTTCGTTCCAAAGGATAGGCTACCTTTAGAACATCTCGTCCATCTGTTCCCCTGGCAATTAAAATATAAGTCCGTAAACGTGATTCGGGGTTACGTCCGTACCAATCTAAAATATCTCTAATTCCGTGTTTAGCCAACCGTTCTCCTATAATAAGAACGCTTCGATGAGCTATATACATCTTACGGGACATTTTCTCCTGCTCTTTTTGATCTAAATCGATATTGTTTTTTCCAGTAACCGTCATTGTGATAATTTTCTGTCCGCCGCCCGCCCCGCCTTGACCGTTCTGTCCTTCGCTAGTAAGGTTTGCAGTCTGGATCGTTTCAACCAATTTTCCGTCTTCTGTTAAATCCAATGATGTAGCCATCACAAAAGCAAGATCGTTCACCTCAACACGATCCCAACAACCGGATGTTATAGGTAAAAATAAAAGTAACATGAAGTAAAGGTATCTTTTCATCCTCATGATTTTTCTCCTTTAAAATTAACCGAGTATCGAAAACCAAATTAATTACCATCTTTTCCGCGTTTTGGACTCGGTTTTTGGCCTTCAGGTATACGCTTTGGATTTAGATTTCTTATTATGCGTTCTCGAAAATTCATAGCCCACCAGGGTTTACGTATAACAACATCTTTCAAATCCCCAAGCGAAAGCGGTGAAATGGGGCTGAAATAAGGAACTCCAAATGATCGAAGACTTGCGACATGCAAAAGGAGAGTCAAAATTCCAAGCAAAACTCCATAAAGCCCCAGCGTACCTGCCAAAATAATCATTGGAAAACGAAGCAATCGAATAGCGTTGCCAAAATTGAAGCGCGGAATCGTAAAATTCGCAATTCCAGTAATCGCTACGACAATGACCATCGGAGTAGAAACGATTCCTGCCTGAACAGCTGCTTGTCCAATTACCAATGCTCCAACAATGCTCATTGCTTGGCTAACCGCCCTCGGCAAACGGACCCCCGCTTCGCGTAACGCCTCAAATACGATTTCCATAATCAACGCTTCGACTAATGCAGGGAACGGGACATTTTCTCGTGCAATCGCAATGCTAATAAGCAGGCTTGTTGGAATCATTTCCTGATGGTATGTAGTAAGAGCTACATAAAGAGAAGGCAGAAACAAAGCGATAAGTAGAAAAAGGTAGCGAATCCACCGAATAGAGGTAGAAAGCATGAAACGTTCGTAATAATCTTCGCTTGATTGGAGGGCTGACCAAAAGGTCATAGGGATTATTAACACAAATGGAGTTGTATCCACGAAGATGGCTACTTTTCCTTCCAGCAGCATAGATGCTACAACATCCGGTCGCTCTGTATTATGTACTTGCGGGAAAGGGGAGAACGGAAGATCTTCTATAAATTCTTCGATATACCCGGATTCCATAACCCCGTCGATTTGAATAGAGCTAACTCTTTTCCGGACCTCCTCAATGATTGAATTGGTGGCAATTCCGTTAATATACGCGATGGCCAGATCCGTTTGTGATAGCTCACCAATTGTAAACTTTTCGATTTTTAGGCGCGGGGTTCTTAATCTTTTTCGTAACAGAGCTAAATTAGAAGCAATATTTTCAATAAAAGCCTCTTTCGGCCCACGGATAACCAGCTCGCTCGAAGGTTCTTCAAGACCACGTTTTTCCAAATTTAATACATTTACTAACAATGCTTTATTTTCCCCTTGTGCCAAAACAGCTACATGGCCTCTTAAAACTTGTTGAGTAATATCAGTTACTTTACATAAAGTTTTTGCACCTAAAGCAGAGGTGATTTGTTCCTGAAATAATTGTCTAATACTACTCAAATTACCCAATCCATTTGGCTGATCTTCGTACATCAACGGTTTCAGGATCACGCTTTCAAAGTGCTTCGTATCGATCAGTTCCTCGATGTAAATTACAAGCAAATGAGTATGATCTTTGATCTCAAATGACTGAAATACTACATCAGAACAGTTTTCGAATATGTTAGTAAAAATTTGCTTGTTTTGGGTGATATCCGTTGTCAATTGTATAAGATGATCATCAGAATATTGAGTTTCCTGTTTTGATATAAATTTTTGATTCATACAGAAATCCCCCATTTTAAATGTTAACTACGAATTAAACTATCACTTCAATCCCCTGATTTCTTATTAATCCAGGTGATAATCGAAAACATAAGAGCTAAGACGACCAGAAACATTTGCATAAACCAGGGGTATTTTAACATCATATCCGAATGCCATGGAAATTCCATTTTCATTTTGTTAGCATCCTCCATCATATGACAATTTTAGCGTTCAACCCTTATTTTGATTGAATAGCTTTTGTCGAATCAAGGCTACAACCAGCAGCATGCTGGGGAAAACAAACCATAAGGGAATCGTAAAATAAGGAGCCAAAATTTTCATATGAACGCCATTGATATGCGACGCAACGTTGTCAGTCATTGTTAACCCCATAAATAATGAGCTAATGATAACCGGTAATATAAATTGGCGGCTGTTTTTCGAATTTGTCAAAAGTTGAATGGCACGGATTGAGCAAAAGAGGTGGAGAGAAATTTTAAAAAACGCAGTGACAACAAAATACAGCACACCAATCGCGTCTAGGTTTTCAATAAAATCAGCAAGACTTATTTCTCTGATCAATGAGTACAAGGGATAAGTACTGCGTTGAAATGTTATTTCACCAAATACAGAGATGGCAAATATGTTGGATAATGTCAGTACTGTACCCGTGAGGATTGTAGCGAATAACGTTGTTTTAACAATCTTGTCCTGTTGTTCAACAAGAGGCCAAATCATCGCAAATTGAACAGTTTCTCCGAATGTTTGAGTGAGACCGACAGGCCAAATAGGTTTTAAAACCCGTTCCAACCCTTCCCCGGCAATCGGAAATAGATTTTCTGCATGTACGACTCCAGAGCTAATAAGTAAGATGATCTCGGTACAAAACAACACGAGAAAGAACGGCAGCAAAAATTCTCCAACTCGTCCGAAAGTTTCGATTCCGAGATATACCCCATAAGCAATTACTAACATCAACACTGTAAGAAAAAATATAGGGGGAGTGCGAGGCAAAATCGTTGTTGGAACCAGATCCTGTAAATCAGCGAGCATCCGACCGCCCCCGTATATTTGATACAGCGGATACAGCCAGGCAATGGGTGTACCAAGCCACTTCCCAAATTGCTTCGGATACCACTCAACAAGGGTCAAGCCTGGATGCAAACGCATTAGTACAAGATAAACTGAAATGATGAATATCCCTATTAATGTAGAAATTAGCATACTAATCCAGGCGTCTCTGCCTGCAGCGGAGGCGAAGCCGAATATAATTGTAGTTCCAATTTGAAATAAAATTGTAAGAACAAAAAGTTGATAATTCGATATTTTTTGCATAACTTCGACATCCTCCAGCTATAGAACAAAAGTTTATGAAGCATATACTTTCCTAATATTTTGGAATCTATTCAACATAATTCATGGACATCGGATGGAGTTCCTCTTTATGAGACGCAGCTCTATGCCTGACGAAGTGACACAGTTTCAGGCCTATAAGACCGCCGCCGAAGCGATGGATGGCAGGCCCGTAGTCATCCGGACGGTGGACATCGGGGGGATCAAGTAGCTCCCGTATCTGGACCTGCCACATGAAATGAAACCGTTCCTCGGCTACCGGGCCAAGTGGAATCCGACGATCTTACAGCAATATAAATCATGATACCGGCCAGGTATAGCCAACCTTCGCGGGTCGTATTTCAATAAACTATTCAAAGAGAAAATCGGAATGTCTCCACTTGAATATCAATGAAATTTAGTTCTGGTAAATCTATTATGTATACCTGCAGGAACAGATGTATCTGGTTGGAAGATGAAACAATGACTGGAGGCTCACTTGATGTTTTTTTATAAAGGTATTATGATAAATAAAATATTCTAGTCATCTTTTATAAAAGGGTTTAATAAATGGAGGCTTCCAATGGAAGAGAAAACAGTTAATATTAAAGATTTTAACCGAAATCGAATTTATAAGTTGCTGCGTCAAAAACAAAGTTTATCTAAACAAGACATCGCTTATCAATTGCAATTAAGTCTTCCAACAGTTACGCAAAACTTAAATCACTTACTTAATCAAAACTTGATCGCTAATACAGGCAGAATTGGAAATACAGGGGGGCGAAATGCCCAAGCTTTTTCATATATTAATGACGCCAAAGTAGCAATAGGCTTAGATATTACAGGAAATTATATAATAACCGTGGTTGTAGATTTAAGTGGAAATATTATAAAGATAAATCGAAGAAGGCAGAGTTTTGAAGTTTCGGATTCGTATTTCCGCATTTTAGGGGATATAATTCAAGAGATAATCAAAGAATCGAATCTAGACGAATCCAAAGTATTAGGTGTTGGCATCGGTGTTCCAGGTTTGATCACGGAAGATTACCAGACTGTTTTTTATGGGAAGATCCTAGATTTTACGGGAGAAACCTTACAACGATTTGCAAAATACATTCCATATCCGGCAATATTGATCAATGATGCAAATGCAGCCGGGTTTTCTGAGATGTGGGTAACTCCGGAAACGAAGAATGCTTTCTATATTTCTTTGAGTACAAATATTGGAGGGGCCGTATATATTGGGAATAAGGTATTTGCTGGAGAAAATCAAAAAAGTGGAGAAATCGGCCATATGACTATTATGCCTGACGGGCTTCCTTGTTATTGCGGGCAAAAGGGTTGTCTAGAAGTATATTGTTCTGCTGCAATATTATCAAACGCGGCGGGGGACAGTCTAGAAAAGTTTTTCGAGCAAGTAAAGGAAGGAAACCCTGAAAAGGTAATGTTGTGGGATAAGTATCTAAGGTATCTATCGATCGCCATTAATAACATTAGATTGTTATTTGATTGTGACATTATTCTCGGAGGTTATGTAGGCTCTTTTATGGACGATCATATTGATACTTTGAAAAAGTTGGTTGCTGCAAGAAATACGTTTGAAGATCATGCAGACTTTCTGCGTATATGCAATTATAAAACGGCAGCAATTGCTGCCGGAGCGGCTCTGCCTTTTATTGACCAGTTCATAAATGAAATCTAAAAAAGTTGAAATGAAACAATATTGCATGGAGTTTGATAAGGAACGCTCAGTTCCAAAAATTATCAAACCCATGCTTTTTTGTGTTGACAACAAAGTTTAGAGACAGTATGATTACATCAAGTGGTTTTATAAAACCGCTTTACAAAAAGACTTTATTATCGAAAGGTGGATTTAAAATGAATGAGCAAGCTTCTAGACTAAAGGTATTAAACCGAAAAGTACCGCCAACTATGAAAGCGCTTGTATCGTATGGTAAAGATGACTATCGTTTTGAACCCGAGTATCCGACGCCTGAGTGTGGACCGGACGATATAATCATTAAAACTGAAGCATGCGGCGTATGTGCAGGTGATTTGAAATGTCAGCATGGAGCAGCCATGTTCTGGGGGGATGAGACGCAACCCCAATGGGTAAAGCCGCCTTTTATTCCAGGTCATGAGTTTTTAGGAACAATCGTTGAAGTTGGAGAAAATGTAACCGGATTCATATTGGGTGATCGTGTAACAGCGGACCAAATAGTACCGTGCCAAGAATGCAGATTCTGTAAAAGCGGCCAATATTGGATGTGTCAACCTCATAATATTTTCGGGTTCCAACAAGAAAATAACGGGGGGATGGCTGAATATGTCCGGTACCCAAAAACTTCTCTTGTTCACAAGGTGCCAAATGAGATGGATTTGGAGTCTGCATTATTGATTGAACCCTATGCCTGCTCTAAACATGCAGTTGACCGGGCGTTAATCGGATGTGAAGACATCGTTGTTATTTCGGGTGCTGGACCGTTGGGCTTGGGGATGATCACCTATGCGCGAATGAAAAATCCTAAGAAACTGGTGGTTCTTGATCTTATTGATAATCGCCTGGAGAAGGCTAAGGAATTTGGTGCAGATATTGTATTGAATCCTCGCGAAACAGACGTCATTCAAGCCATTCTTGATATGACGGATGGTTACGGATGTGACATCTATATTGAAGCTACAGGACACCCTTCTAGTGTTACACAAGGTTTAAGTATGATAAGAAAGCTTGGACGTTTTGTGGAATTCAGCGTATTTGGTGCACCGACTACAGTGGATTGGTCCATCATCGGTGACCGCAAAGAACTGGATATTTTAGGTGCTCACTTAAGTCCGTATTGTTATCCTTTCGTAATTGATAATATCTCCAACGGTAATCTTAAAACCAACGGTGTCGTTACTCGTTGTTTTCCGATTGAACAATGGGAAGAAGCTTTTGAATATGCTTCCGGAAAATACGGTGATTTGAAGGTGGCAATAACATTTTAAGAGAAGGAAAATGTGGAGAGCCCAATATGACGATTAAATTGGTAATCTTTGATATGGATGGAGTTATTGTCGATAGCGAACCATTTCATGAGATTGCTAAACGAAAAATCCTCCATGAATTAGGGATCAACAAAGAGATGGATTTTACGTGGTCAATTGGTCGACCCAATAAGGAGTTCTGGGATCGAATGATTGATGCGTATCAGTTGCGGCAGAGTCCTGAAGAATTGGAAAAGCTTCAATATGATCATATTGTTGAACAGATGAGATCTCTCAGTGTAAGTGCAATGGAAGGATTATCCGATGTGCTTCAGTGGTTGAAGACAAACAATATCCTGATTGGACTTGCTTCTTCTTCCAATCGGTATTTTATCGATCAAGTCCTCAATCATCTAAGGCTTACTGAATGTTTTAACTTCACCACAGCTGGGGATGAGGTTTCCAACAAAAAACCGGCTCCTGATGTCTACAAAAAAGTATTATCAGAAGCGGGAGTTTTGGCAAAGAATGCTGTGGCAGTTGAGGATTCGGCTGCAGGCACCTTTTCTGCTGTTGCTGCAGGTTTAACTTGCATCGGTTACTGGGACCCTAAAACACCTTTTCAAGATTTATCTCTTACTACGACCATAATATCTGAGCTCAAACAAGTCATAACTGTTATAAATGAAATGATAAATCCCCAAAAAGCGTGATTTTTGATACTTTCTCTAGTCGGTGACAGATTGCGGAGAGAAGAACAGTTTCTTCTCTCCGTAGTCGAGTTACTTTAAATCTAATAGCAAATAAAATGATGAAAGAAGGGAAGTATATGAGAGGGATATACTTTTTAGATCGAATAGGGATTCCTTCCTCCTTAGCATGGGGTTATATTGGAATACTCATTTTTATGATGGGTGATGGTTTGGAAGCAGGATGGCTAAGCCCTTATCTGGTAGAGCAGGGGCTTTCTATACAACAATCGGGTGTATTGTTTACTGTTTACGGCATTACTATTGCGATATCATCTTTCCTTTCAGGTGTATTGGTCGATTTCATGGGTCCTAGAAAAGCAATGCTTGTTGGTTTAGTACTGTATATACTTGGCTCAGCCGGGTTTGTTGGGTTAGGGATCACGACGTTATCTTTTGAAGGAATGTTACCTACTTATGCTCTTAAAGGTCTTGGTTATCCTTTGTTTGCTTACTCTTTTCTTGTTTGGATTGTTTATCGAACACCACAAAATAAGCTTGGTTCCGCTGTTGGTTGGTTCTGGTTCGTATTTACTGCTGGAATGAACGTACTTGGGGCCTATTATTCAACTTGGGCTCTTAAAAATCTGGGACCGGTCAACACATTATGGAGCGCAATGGTATGGGTTCTGATTGGAGCACTTTTTGCCCTTGTATTCAATCGTGGTGAAAAACTGAATATTACGAAATCATCAAAGGGCGGCAGTAAACTAAAAGATATAGCCGGCGGATTAGCGGTAGTCAAAAGAGAGCCGAAAATTGCACTGGCAGGTATTGTGAGAATAATTAACACAGCAGCCCAATTTGGTTTTCCTGTATACATGCCCCTCTATATGGAGAGTCAAGGTATTAGCACTTCTTCCTGGCTGCATCTTTGGGCAATGATTTTTATAGGCAATATTGCTTTTAATTTATTATTTGGGCTTATAGGAGATAAATTCGGTTGGAGAAATACAGTAATGTGGTTCGGTTGTGTTGGGTCAGCGATCTTTGCTTTATTGCTTTTTTATAGTCCTCAGATAGTAACTGGAAATGTATATCTTGTTCAAGTCATTGGGGTTCTATGGGGAGGATGCTTGGCTGGATACGTGCCATTGTCTGCTCTTGTACCTTCTTTGGTCAAGGCAGAAAAAGGGGCGGCAATGTCAATTTTAAATTTGGGAGCAGGTTTGAGTGCTTTCGTAGGGCCTGGCCTTGTTACATTGTTTGTCGGAATCCTTGGTTATACTGGAGTAACATGGATGTTTGCAGGTCTTTTTCTAGCATCTGGCGTTATGATGATCTTTATTACACTGCCTGCAGAGAAAAATGAAGTTGTTGCATCTGTTATAAACAAGGAAATTGTAAACGCTAAATAAGTAGTATTCCCTTAGAGTAGTGAAATAACAAAGAAACTTACTTCTACGGAGTAGATCGCCGGAATCATTTCCAGTTGCTATATGAGTACAATAAGATTTGGTTCAGGAATAATCTTTTGAGAAGAACTTTGATCCGAGGTTGTAGCAACAGCAAGATATTCATTCAATGATTATTGGGCTAAAACACCTTCCATGCAAAATTGCTCTTAAGCGTGCCAGCATGGCAAGGGTAAGGCATAAACTGTCACTATTATTACACCATTTCAAACAAGCAAACCCCAGATTTTTCGCCGCCAGCGCACATTTAATAAAATGTATAGAATATTTCATAAATAATATTAATTATCTGTATTGTCAAAATTATTGGTTTTAAAATGGAGGAAAATTCATGAGTCTTGATGTGAAAAATGCCATTCAGAGCGGCAAAACAATACTTGGTATTGAGCTTGGTTCAACCCGAATTAAGGCAGTTCTCATCGGTGAAGATCAGGCACCTATCGCTTCCGGTAGTCATGTCTGGGAAAATAGCTATGTAAACAATATCTGGACTTACAGCTTAGAAGATATCTGGAAGGGTTTACAGGACAGCTATCAAAAGATGGCTAACGATGTGAGACAACAATATGGGGTAACGTTACAAACTATTGGAGCACTTGGTTTAAGCGGCATGATGCATGGCTATATGGTTTTCGACAAAGCTGGAGAACTACTGGTACCCTTCCGCACATGGCGAAACAATATTACCGAAAAAGCTTGTGAAGAATTGACAAAAGTGTTTAACTACCATATTCCTCAACGATGGAGTATTGCTCATCTTTATCAAGCTATCTTAAATGAGGAAGAGCATATAGCTGATATTAGTTACCTAACAACTGTATCAGGATATATCCATTGGAAATTGACTGGAAGCAAGGTTCTGGGCGTTGGTGATGCATCCGGTATGTTTCCTATAGATGTGAATACAAAAAACTATAATGTAAGGATGATGAATCAGTTCAATGAGTTGATTACGTCCAAAAACCTTCCATGGAAGCTTGAGGATATTCTTCCTAATGTTTGCGTAGCTGGTGAAGGGGCTGGCATACTTTCAGAAGAAGGAGCTAATTTTTTGGATATTACCGGTGAGTTGAAGTCCGGCATTCCGCTTTGTCCGCCGGAAGGTGATGCAGGAACCGGTATGGTAGCAACCAACAGCGTAGCAAAGCGGACCGGTAATGTATCTGCCGGAACCTCCGTATTTGCAATGGTTGTACTCGAAAAAGAATTGTCAAAGGTATATTCCGAGATTGATCTCGTTACAACTCCTGCTGGTAACCTGGTAGCAATGGCTCATTCCAATAACTGCTCCACAGACCTGAATGCATGGGTTGGATTATTTGAGGAATTTGCAAAAGCAATGGGTCTGGATGTTGACAAGAATAATTTATATGGAACTTTATATAACTTAGCACTTCAAGGGGACCCGGACTGTGGCGGCTTATTGGCTTATGGCTATCACTCCGGAGAACATATGACCCATTTTGAAGAAGGTCGTCCATTGTTTGTGCGTTTATCTGATAGTAAATTCAACTTGGCTAATTTCATGCGTGTACATTTATTTACTGCATGGGGCGCGCTAAAAATCGGAATGGATATTCTTCTCAAACAAGAAGGAGAGAAATTGGATCAAATCTTAGGCCATGGCGGCTTATTCAAGACTCAAGGTGTTGGACAGAGTATCATGGCTGCTGCTCTTAATGTTCCCGTTTCCGTTATGGAAACGGCTGGAGAGGGTGGAGCATGGGGTATCGCGCTGCTTGCATCCTATATGATCAACAAGTCGGAGACTGAGACGTTAGAAGAGTATCTAAACCAGAATGGATTTGCAGGAAAAAAAGGTGTGACGATTTCACCTGATCCTAAGGATGTTGAAGGCTTTGAAGAATTTATGAAACGTTATACCAAGGGACTTGCTATCGAAAGAGCAGCAGTAGATTATCTTAAATAGATTATAAACCTGAATTTCGAAAGTGACTCTGTTTGAAAAATGAAAAAGATGCTCAAATCTTTGGTAGAACGGTGTTTGACGAGAACATCACCCACGAAGAGAGGAACACCTTTTAGGTGAAGTCTATCACATCTACCATCAAAATCAAGAGCGTATTTTGTCCTATCGTCGGACAAAAAATTGTTGCAGCAGCAATGAACGTTCCGGTCTCCGTTATGGCAATAGCCGGAGAGGGCGGGGTGTGGGGAATGGAGATTTTGGCTACTTACATGATAAACAAAGAGCAACAGGAAAGTCTGGAAGATCTCCTCGATCAACAAGTCTTTAAAGGGGTTGAGGGGCAAGAAATTTTTCCGGATGGTTCTGATGTTAAAGGATTTGAGGCTTTTATGGAACGATACACGAAAGGGTTGGCGATTGAGCAGATCGCTGTAGATTATCTCGTAGAGAACTGGAGGGCTGTACGTGTTAGAGCGACTCAAAGAGGAAGTATACCAGGCTAATCTGGACTTGCCTAAGCATGGACTCGTGAAATATACCTGGGGTAATGTAAGTGCGGTTGACCGTGAAAGTGGCTTGTTCGTGATCAAGCCCAGCGGAGTCAGCTACGACAAGATGAAGCCCAGCGATATGGTGGTCGTTGATTTTGACGGCAATGTGGTTGAAGGAGAGCTCAGACCTTCTTCCGATACACCGACTCACGCCGTGCTTTACAAGCATTACGCCGAGATCGGCGGCATCGTACACACGCATTCCACCTGGGCGACCGTTTGGGCCCAAGCCGGCCTCGATGTACCTGTAATGGGGACTACGCATGCCGATACCTTCTATGGTTCCATCCCTTGTGCCCGCTTCTTGACACAGGAAGAGACTGATCGCGGTTACGAAGCCGAAACCGGACGTGTAATCATCGAAACGTTCGAGCAGCGTGGGCTGGATATTATGGCTGTTCCGGGTGTCTTGCTTAAGGGGCATGCTCCATTCACCTGGGGCGAGGATGCGAAGTCAGCCGTAATGAACAGCGTCGTGATGGAAGAAGTCTCGAAAATGAACTTGTTCGCACGCGAATTAAATCATTTTGCCGAAGAACTGCCGCAGCGGATTCTGGATAAGCACTATCTGCGGAAACATGGGAACGACGCTTACTACGGCCAAAAGTAATACACCAATCAAACAAAGGGAAAAGGATTAGCATAATGTCAACAGTAGCTACCAAAGAATTCTGGTTTGTCGTAGGTTCACAGCGCCATTAAACGTTTCCTTGATGATGGTGGTTACAATGCCTTCATAACTAACTTTGAAGATTTATATGGTATGAAACAACTTCCTGGTCTTGCCGTCCAACGTTTTGATGGCAAGAGGATATGGCTTTGCTGGTGAAGGAGATTGGAAGACTGCAGCGCTTGATCGCTTGCTTAAAGTGATGAGCCATAATTAACTGGCTTTATAGAAGATTAAACCAATAAATTAGCTGTCGGTCAAGAATCTGGCCTGCAATCACACATGCTTGAAGTAGACCTTTGGCAAGTAACATACCCAAAATTATCGATTCTCTATGGTGCTACACGATGTCAAGACAGTGAATTTGAATTCTTTAAGGTGTGAAAATAATTACAAAGTCAGTGTACCACCCGGGGAACAGGTGGAGGGCAAAGCCCAAGCGAAGGCGCGGGAGGGGAAC
>NZ_RQPI01000021.1 GCF_003854965.1 Paenibacillus rhizophilus | reverse complement strand
TGAAAAGGTTATAGTACTAGAAAGTGAAATAATGGGGCACCGACCATAGCTGGATTACGGAAGGCCATCCTGCAAAGGATGACCTTAAAACTTGCCGTTACAGACAGCGCGTAGAAGCGTATCATAAGTAGGGGCAAGTTGTTCTAAATGCTTATGAGGAGTCGAAAGCTTCATCAATTGCAGTTTGAACTATCTTTTAAATAGAGTGTATGGCAGGAGTCGAGCTCAACAAAAAAAGCCCCAGGAATCAAATTCCTTGGGCTTTTCGTATGGACATTTTTGCAAAGACCTTATTCAACATCATAACAAATCGCCAAGAAACAGTCTATACTTTTTTTTCCAAATCACCTATATTGATCATGCAATAATTCAAGTAGGAGGAGAGCGGAATATGGACGGATGGAGTCATTTATTACAGGGAGAACTCGGGGTTTGGGTAGAAAGAATTTTTGGAAGGGGTTATTACCCGGAGGAGGCTGTGCAACTGCGCGGCGGAGCGCAGAAAGTCGTTTATTCGGTTTATTGTTCGAATGGTTTTCGCTTTGTTCTGTATGTTTGGGATGTACGATTGAACTACTTTCGCGAAGAACTGGAGCAGGAGGAACAACCTGAGCCCATTTCCGGCTTCGGAGGACGACAATTTCAAACAGTCAACGCCTTTCTGAGGAAGCTTCAAATTCGTACACCGGAGCTCTATCACTTTGAACCGGGAGGCCTCAAGGGTGAGGTGGATTTCGCATTTGTCGAGTACATCGAAGGGAAGGAAGCCTCGGATTTCTTTCAAGCCGATCCCGGGACTCAAAATCAAGTATTCGAACCTCTTTCCGGAATGCTGAACCGAATGCATCAGCAAACCAGAGAACACTGGGGGAAGTTGAATGAACCGATACCGGAAGCGCCTTCCGGGTGCCATTTACCTATATTGGCAGGAGCTTGCCGGCAGCTGGAATATTTGTCTGCTAATGTTTCGGAATTTCGGAAGCATCATGACAAGTTTATTCAAGTAATAGAAGCATTAGCTGCAAAAATCGGTGCAAGATCATGTTACAGCTTTATCCATGCTGAGCTGGGACCGAACCATGTACTCGTGGACAATCAGCTGCGTCCGTGGCTGATCGATATCGAAGGTGCCTTGTTTTTCGACCCTGAATACGAACACAGCTTCATGGAGTTCCGGTTCGACAACTACAGGCGCTACTTGAAGCATACTCAGCTGGACCCCCATAGGATGGCTTTCTATAAGTTGTATCATCATATTTCCTACAGTGCTGGTCCCCACCGGTTGCTTCAAAGAGGTTATCCGGACTCAGAATTAGTTAAACAAATTATGGCGTTTAATACGCAGAGTGCCTTTCGGATTCTTGCAGATTATTTATAGGAGAAACAAGGCCATTGGTGAAGTCCAACTTGTCGTTCATCTTGAAAAGAGAGGACCATTCATCCGGAAGGCTGCAGGACGATGCGGTATCTGGAAGGGGCAGTTCAACAAAATGCTACTGGACGGCGGAACTCATGAACTTTCCGTAAGCTGGAACCGTAAGTTATATGAACGAGCCATGCTTTGATCGAAAGAGTACGGGAGGGAATCTAGCAGTGGTAGAATATTGGAATCACAATACTGCATTTCACAATGAGTTAGTGACAGACGCAAAAGTGCGTGGTGGAAGAGTACTCGACATTGGGTGTGGTGATGGATTATTGCTGCAACGCCTCGCGCCTTTCGCTCAACAAGTTGTTGGAATCGACCCCGATCCGGAAGCCATTGCACGTGCACAAACGCGACTTTCTGCATCATCAAATGTGTCGCTCGTAAATGGAGACTTTCTTGCATTGCCGGTCCCCTCTAAGGAGGAGCGTTATTCTACGGTCATCTGTGTAGCGACTTTGCACCATATGGAATTGAGAAATTCACTGTTAAAAATCCGCCAAGTTCTCGCACCTGGCGGGCGGCTCCTTATTATTGGTTTAGCAGCGAATAAATCGCTTCTGGATTTTGTTATATCCGGACTTCTTGTTGTCCCAATCCGTATTATGGACCGAATTCATGGCGGGGTGCAAGATCCGAATGTTAGGATTGCAGAACCTAAAGAGTCTTTAAGCGAGATTCGTATAGTGGCACATGAGATGCTGCCCGGGGCAATTATCCGACGCCGTTTCTATTACCGTTACCTATTTTCCTGGGACAAACCGGTTGTGGACGACTAAAGAATAGCGCTGTATTACAAGGGCTTGGACAAACTCCACCATCCGTTGAAGCAGTCAAGAGGAATCGGGATGCGCCTATTCGCATAAGGTTAATTTCGGGTTCTGGTGAAACCGCTCCGGCTTGCCGGACGTATTAACGCTCAAACGGCCGAAAGAGGAAGAGGCCTTGAACTAACCTTGAGGAGGAATTGGAATTATGGGAGCGCATGAAATCGATTATGTCATTATGGGTGAAGAAATGCAGTGCGTGGAGGTTCAGCTTGACCCCGGCGAGAGCGTAATTGCGGAAGCGGGCAGCTTCATGATGATGGACCCTGAAATCCGCATGGAGACGATTTTCGGTGACGGCAGCGGCTCGGGACAGGGCGGCGGCGGTCTGATGGGAAAACTGATGGGCGCAGGTAAAAGAGTGCTGACCGGCGAAAGCCTGTTCATGACCGTGTTCACGCACGGCGGCGGCTATGGCCGGAAATCCGTAACCTTCGCCGCACCGTATCCGGGGAAAATTATCCCGCTCGATCTTCTTCAATATGGCGGGAAAATTGTCTGTCAAAAGGACGCCTTTCTCTGCGCCGCGAAGGGCGTCTCCGTAGGGATTGAATTTCAACGCCGGCTCGGCGCCGGATTCTTCGGCGGCGAAGGATTCATTATGCAGAAGCTGGAAGGCGACGGCCTGGCCTTCGTCCATTCCGGCGGTTATGTAATGGAGAGAACGCTGCAGCCCGGAGAAGTGATCCGGCTGGACACAGGTTGTCTTGTCGCCATGACCTCTTCGGTGGACTATAATATCGAGATGGTCAAAGGTATCAAGTCGGCGCTGTTCGGAGGAGAAGGCCTGTTCTTCGCCACGCTGCGCGGACCGGGCAAGATATGGGTTCAGTCGCTGCCGTTCAACCGGATGGCCGACCGCATTCTGTCCGCAGCCCGCGGCACAGGTCGAAAGGAAGAAGGCAGCATCCTCGGCGGATTGGGCAATCTGCTGGACGGCAGATAATCCGGCTTCCGCTGGAGCAGCCGCTGTTTAGGGCAGCGGCTTTTATTACTCGGGAAAAGACCGCATCCTTTTAATGGGAGGCGGTCTTTTCCATGTCTGCGGGAACAGGATATCAGCGGACGAATACTCACTCTTTAGCCGGTGTACTTGGTTTCATTCAATCTCTATAATTGGTGGAAAAGGAGTTGAAGGTATGCAAAAGATTGCCCCTTTTCTGTGGTTTGACGGCAAGGCCGAAGAAGCGATGAATTTCTATACCTCAATCTTCAAGAATTCCAGGATCAAGGACATCAGACGCAGCAAGGGAGAAGGACCTTGGCCGGAGGGGACGGTAATGTCGGGAACGTTCCAGCTTGACGGACAGGAGTTTATGGCTCTCAACGGCGGTCCACAGTTTTCTTTTTCCCCGGCGGTATCCTTCTTCGTCAACTGCGAAACGCAGCAGGAGATAGACGAGCTGTGGGAGAAACTTTCGGAAGGCGGAGAGAAGCAGAAATGCGGCTGGCTTAAGGACAAGTTCGGTTTGTCTTGGCAAATCGTGCCCACTGTCTTGGGAGAGCTCTTGCAGGATAAGGATGCTGGAAAAGCGGGAAGAGTCATGAACGCGATGCTTCAAATGGACAAGCTGGATATTGAAACGCTGAAGCGGGCATAGGATGAAATTCGACATTAAAGTGAATGTTCCGTTAAAATGAACGCTCGGGCCGGGCTCTCCGGACAGGGAGTCCGGTGAGCTTCATCGTCACACGTCCAATCGATAAATAGGGAATGCTAACCGTTGGCACGAACCCCAGCTTTTGCGCCAGATAATAAGATCCTTCGTTTTCTTTCCGGCAGGACCAGACCGGTTCCAAGCCATTCTCCAGGCAATAATCAATCAGAGCCGAACAGACATGAGAGGCATAGCCTTTTCCCCGGTGCTGTTCGTTCGTTTCAATTCCGATTTCCAGCTGATTATCCTCTACAAACGCCGAAAACGCGGTCGAGGCGGCCTCGCCGCCGTCCGTCAGCGTATAACCGATTCCCCGTTCCGCGAACTGTTCCGCATTACTCCAGAAATACTTCGGGGCCACGCGCCCTTCCAATTTCAGAAATATCTCTTGAGTTGTGGGTGTAATCGCATGGCGAAGGCCGCCCCGATCCTTGACTGCATTCTCATAGCGAATCCGGTCAAACCTGAAATTGACTCTCGTAAATTTTGTGATTTTGTCATCTATGAGAGAACTCCAGGCACCGGGGTAACCTGAAGCCACTCAGTCATAGTTCTCGCACGCTTGCCGCTTATCACATAGTCAATCAGCTTGCGGTTATATGGCAGGCGGTCTGTTTCTCCGAACAACAGCGACATTCCGGATGGATGAACAATATAAAAGGCGGCCGGAAAGCGGCTATCATCCGCGTATACTTCTCCCGGTACACGGCCGCGTATGACGGCTTGGGCAAACAGCGTGTTGATTTTCACCTTTTGCAAGGGTTCTTCCGCCTTGGCGTAATCCGGGGCGCTTAATCTGATCATGCTCATGCTTCCCTTCAGTGAATATGTATTTTTTTTCCTGATTCTACTCCATTATTATCGAGACAACAAGAGTATTCAACAATCATTCTGATCATTGCTTCAACGGTAGGGGTCATGCATCGGAAGATCGGAATATTGCCTTGCAACCGCTAGAACGGGAAGGAAAACCGGCAGTCTTTATGGAATTTTATAGAGGATATGGCAGTAAAGCTCGAACTCTGCTGTATTTCTAGAGGTTTCGGGGGCGATCAAGCTGAGCCTGGAGGACGAACAGGAAGCGGAAATGGGGGATACGTACAGTTGGAACCTATGAATGATAATCTGATCTCTATCTTTGGCGACGGGGCGCCCGATCATCTTCGAAAGGAATCGCTGCGCGATCTCGTCAAGCTTGCGGGTGTACTGACCGAACTGCGGGAATATTTCGAAGAACCGCTGAAGGTGCTGGAAACTTTAAAAATGCTGAACCTGATTCAGCAGGAAGCGTTGGGGCTGGATGAGCCGCTTTCGGATGCCAATGCTCTATTTTACCGGTTTAGGAACAGGTACGGATACGAGTCGGGCATTCGCATGGACCGCCTGTTGAATGTTTTGCAGAAATATAACTGGATCATTCGCGGCAAGCGGAGACTTACGATGATGGATGTCGGCAAACGGATGATGGATATGCTGATCCGCCTGGCAAACGATTCACTGGCTTACTATATGCAGGATGATGTGGCCCGGTCTTTGTTCCAGGCAAGAAGGGATGCGGATCTCAGCGAAGCTTACGACGACAAGGGGATTTCGGGAGGCAACCGGCTTGCCAGCATGATCCGCAATGCCGCGGATGCCGTCGACAAGCTGAAAGAGCGGCAGCTCGAGCTGCTCGCCGACCGGAACGCTCTTCCGCAGATCCGGATGATCGTGGATTTGATGCAGGAGCTGAACGTGCGTATGAATGAAAGGCTGGGCCCATTTACCGATTTTGAAGAAGGCGGCTCTTTGGCTCCATTGCTCAAACAGGGAAAGGAAATCATGCTGGAAGGAACGAACGTATCGTTGAGCATGCTGAATAAGTTTCTCCATTTCGCCCACTTGCAGCAGACCGAGATCAGGTCCGAGATTTCTCCGCAAGCCATTCGCCGGTTCATTATCCAATCCTTCTACAAAACCGCCGATTCCGAACTGCCGAACGGCCATGAAATATTGAGCTTTCTGGAGCAGGACCGCGTCCCCGGAGAACGGATGGACGGCATGTGGGTACCCGTGCAGTTCGCTTCCCCCGTGTCCAATCTTCAGTTGGCGGATACCGTAAGCTATCTTGAAGGCTATGTGCCTTCCACAGAGCCGATCCTCGAGCGGCTGGAGCCGGAATACGCGGGGGCCGAAGAATGGACCGAAGAGGAAATCGGACTTCATTTGGCGCAGATCGAATGGCAGTTGACCAAAGAGCGGATTCGGACGGATGAAGCGGAGAGGATTTTGCAGGAACGGGAGGTTGTTGGGCTTGAGAAGCTTGTACTGGAGGCGGGTTCGGAGAACTGGAGCGATGCCTTGAACGCGCTTCTGGCCGTTTCCGCTCTAGTGGGAGGTCAGCGGGCGGCGATTGAAAGGAGAGAAGACGGTACCGGGGATTCGCAGGCGCTGGGTGCGCAGGCGGGGTGGCAGCTTATGAACAAAGGGGGAGAAAATGATGTCGTTAGAAGAACTGGAGAGCCCATACGGCAGCCTGCCGCTGGGAGCGATGGAACGGTTGCCCGCGGTGCTCAGTCCCGATGAGGAATATGCGTTCGTGCAGATTATGTTCTCGTCATCGGCAGCGGTCCGCAGCGACAGCTTTGGCTTGTCCCGGCGCGAGGTCATGAAGATTCTGAAGCTGGAGCAGGGGGATGACCAGGGATTTATTTCTTTTATAAAAAGAGTAAATCAGTCGGTCGCCCGCTATTACAGGCTTGTTTATGACCATCGGCGAGACCGTGCCGTCGTGCTGATTCATGTGCCTGCCAGACAGGCGAGAGAGCTGTTGTCATCTGAAAGTCTGGCTCTGCTGATGTTTATTTTTTACCACCAGGAAGTGCTCCAGAACGATTTCACCTTGTTCACCCAGCTGCTTGAGGCGTTCGGGCATGAGTCGCTCGATGTAAGACGGAAAATACTTGCGAACTTGGATACGCTTATCAAGCTGGGCGCCGTGTCCAGATATGAGAATCCATCGGAAGAGGAAGCCTATACATTGACCGCGATCGGGGCTCGTCTGTTCTCGGATTCCTATTTAAAACGCTTCGCGGAATTCAGCCATTCCCAGCAGTTGAATATGGAGGATGTGCTGAAATTTTTCAAACGTTATAATCTCGAGGCAGGTGAGGGAGTTTGAACCCTTGGGCGCTGGAGTTTAGCGGCATCCGCGATTTTACCGATACCCGGCTGGAATGGGGGGGACCCGAAGACCATGTGCTGATCGGGGGGCCGAACGGCTCGGGGAAGTCGACGATCACATTCTGTCTGGGGGCGGTGCTGGCCTCTTCCAAAGTCGACCTGGAGGGACTGCGTTCGCGTAATTTGCCGCCGGACCGAATGTGGAGAGCGACGATTCAGCTGGTTTTTGCCAATACCGGAGCCCGTTCCGTCGACGCCGCGCCTTACATCGGTTTCCGGCTGAATCTGGAGCAGAAGCCCGGCGATCCCCTGCGAAAGGAATATTATATTTGCGAGGGAGATGAGCCGTGGAATTGGAAGGAAGAAACCCGCTATACGCCGGGAGACGAAACGAACCATCTACATGAGTACCGTCATCAGCTCCGGCACAAATATAAAGTGGACCCCGATGCTTTTTACCTGATCTGGTATCAGCAGGATGTGAACCAGTTCGCCGTGATGCGGCCGGAGGAGCGCTTCCGTATTTTCAGCGAGATGACCGGCATAGAGCGGATACAGCATAACTGGGAAAAAGTGAAGGAGGATAGAAAAGACGCGCTTTCCGCGCTCCAGACAGCGGAAAGTAACCAGCATTCCCACAAGCTGAACTTGGGCAACTGGCAGCAGGAGCGGGACCGGCTGCTCAGCCGGAACGGGCGGCGCAGGCTGGGGCTCGGGAATGTATTGACCGCCTCGGCCGCGCTTGAGCGGCTGTACGGCAAAGAGCAGGAGCTTCTGAAGGAGCGGATGGACGAGCTTGAACAGCGCCATGAGGCCGAGCGGGACCGCCGGATGCAGCTGGAGGAGGAGCATGAGGGACATCGGCGGGAGCTTGAGGAAAGAACGCGGCGCATGGAAGAGCTGAACCGGCTGATAGAGGAATTGGAAGGCAAAGCGGCGGAAGAACGCGCCTTGCGTGAGCAGTTGAACGGGGAGTACCGGCAGCTTGAAGATATTCTCAAAGAACTGGACAAAGAGATAAGGGCAATACCCTATTCCAAAGCCGAGGTTGACGCTAGGCTGGAGCAGGGCCGTACAGAGCTGCGGGAGAAGGAAGCGAAGGGCCGGGAGACGGACGAGGCATATCAGGAGGCGCAGACGCATCTGGATTGGCTGGCCGAAGAGATCGGGGAGCTGAATTACACGCTTGAGGAGGACTTCCGGAGGCTTGGCGACGCCAAGAAAATGCTTGCCCAGTACGGCGGCAGCGCCGCGCTTGAACGTGAAACGGACAGTCTGGAAATCCGGCGGTCTTCCCTGCGCGACAGCGAGCGCGAACTGGAGCGGAGCATTCAGTCGCTGACGGACGAGTTGGAGTCGTTGACCAAGAGTAACGGAATGTACAGTTTGAGACAGGAGGCGTCCATCCGCCGGCTGCGCGGAAGGGGCATCGCCGTCTATACCCTGCGCGATCTGCTGGAAATGGATGAGCAAATTCCGCTGGAGCGGGAGGAACAGCTTGAGTCCATCAAGTACACGCTGTTTGTGGATGCGAAGGGTTTTGCGCCTCCGACGGATATTTATCATGTGGAGCTGCCGGCGGTTGTGCCGGAAAGAACGGCGAATGAGCTGCCGTACCTCGGACTTCGGGTGAGAAAGGAGCTTGACGACCAGACTTACGCCGCGGCTCAAAAAGCATTATGGTGGGTCGGGATGATTGCCTCCGGCTCTTCAAAGCCTCGGCTGGAGAACGGTCAGCTTGTCGATTCCTTGGGCCGGAGAGGCCCGCAGGAGGAGAGACGGTGGATACTTAATCCGCGCGGAATCAAGCTGCGGGCGAAACGTGCCGCCGAAGAGCTGGAAAAGCTGGAGCTTCAGCTTGAAGCCGCCCGCCATGACCTGTCGGAATGCGAAGAACGTCTGGGTCTAGTCCGTTCGGTGCACCAGCTCATTAAGGAAGCGGAAGCGGTTGTGGGTGCTGTTGCCGAGCGGGATTTGAGAAAGCGCGAACTGGACCGGAAGACCGGCGAGCGGAAGAAATGGACAGAGATCCGGAACAACGCTGGCGATGAGCGACAGAGACAGATCCGGGAGGGGGCTGAGCTTGCGTTCCGGCTCGAAGCTCTCGAAGGATACCGGCAAATCTATGAGCGGGCCGACCTTGAAAGCATGAAGATTGAGCGGTTCGGGCAGCTTGGCCAAGAGCTGGAAGCTTCCGGGGAGCGGATACAAAGGCTGGAGAGAGAGCTTCAGGACCGCTTGGAAGAAGCCGACCGGCTGGACCGTTCGTTGGAATCGGCAAGGAGAAGAATCCGGGAGAAGCTTCAATATATCGAAGAATCAAACAAGACCCTGGAGGTGCTGGACGGGGAGAGACGAGAGATGCTTGAACGGCTGGAGGTCACCCAGGAAAACCGTGCCGCGGAGCGGCAGTTTTACGGTGATTGGACCGTTCGTCTGTCTGCCGTATACACCGGGCTTCTTGAGGAATCTCCGGAATTCCCGGTGGTCCCCGACTGGACTCCGGCTCAGGCAAAGTCGCATAAAGAAGATGCTTTCGTGCAGTTAAACCATGCTCTGAACGAAATCGTCGACGAGAATGCGGTGGAGAATTACGAAAAGGTAAAGCTGGAGTTTGAGCGGGGCGAACAGGAGGTACAGGATGCCCGCACGCTCCTTCGCCAGCTGGAGGAAAGTCTGGCCGAGCTTGAAGAGAAGCTGGTCAGCACGACCAATTATGAAATCAAACGGGTAAGCAGCCGGTTTGCCCGCTATATGGACCTGTTCTCGTTTGACGGCGAAGTGAGCTGGGATATGCAGGAGATGAAGCAGGGGAATATAAAGTATTATCTGAACATCAGAGCCAGAAAGCAGGGCCACCGTGGTCCTCTGGAGGAAATCGGCATGAAAGGCAGGGGAGGACGGGTCGGGAAAGGAGTATCGGGCGGAGAGGAATCGCTAAGCTCGCTGCTGTTCGCCCTCGCGCTGCTGAAGACGATTCAGGCGGAGCCGGGATATATCGTGCTGGACGAATTCGACAGCGCCCTGGATGAGGGAAGAAAATCTAAGGTGTTCGAGCTGTATGAGCGGGAACTGTCGAGAAAAATGATCATCCTGTCCCCTAAATCCCATGAATCGGATTATTTGCGGCATTTTAACGAAGCATTCATCGTTTACCATGACGCGAGAATCCCTAAGAGCGCAGTTATAAGAATCAGGAAAAAAGCCGGGATCAAGGTTTAAAGACGGCATTGCATTGACGCTTGGGATACCCGGGCGTCTTTTTGTTGACTTCGTTCACGGATTGAATTATTCTTCTCTTATCACTGATTTAGTAAATTAGTAAATTAGTAAATAAAAAGATCAAAGGAACAGGTGAAACGAAAAATGAAAATTCCCACAACGCTTAAACATAAACCGGTCATTGTATCCGAGAATTATGAAA
This sequence comes from Paenibacillus rhizophilus, assembly GCF_003854965.1. Classification (GTDB taxonomy): domain Bacteria; phylum Bacillota; class Bacilli; order Paenibacillales; family Paenibacillaceae; genus Paenibacillus_AQ; species Paenibacillus_AQ rhizophilus. The sequence goes on along the minus strand of NZ_RQPI01000021.1, from coordinate 50,253 downwards.
ATGTAGACGGCAGATACGCCAATCAGACGGACGCCAAGGGATTGTCGCTCGGGCTGGCCCAGTGGAACGACCGGGGAAAAGTGGATATCTCGGCCAAAGTGTGGCGGTACACCGGCGAGAAGTGGTCCAGACAATCGGAGGAACTGCCGCTGCATCGCGTGCTCGATCTCGCCATTCTGGTAACGAGAAGCATGGTTCATTTTCGTGAGGCATACCAGTATCAGAATCTGTACGACCCCGAGAATCCAGTCATTGACCGGGTAGGCCTTCAGGGAGATGCGATGACCGTATCCGTATGCACGGACAACGACAGAATCAATGAAGATATCAAGCTGTTCAGCCAGGCCCTCAGCGATGACGGCGAACTGATCGGAGAACGTCTGAAGACATTGTCTACTATTTTGAAGGAAATGGGCTACTAAGCGGCCCGGAGAAGAAAGTGAGGAAGAATGATGGCACTGGACAAACAAAAGAAGAAAGAACTGGCTTCGGCGTACGCGCAGTCTTTTCGCCCGATGGGCGTTTACCAGATACGGAATGTAAAGAACGGCAAAATTCTGGTGCTCGGCAGCATGGATCTGACCGGCGCCGGAAACCGGCTTGCTTTTATGCAGCAATCGAACCTTAACTCGATCCATGAATTGCAGAAGGACTGGAAGGAATGCGGCGGGGACAGCTTCGTATTTGAGGAACTGGATCAGATCAAGCCCCGTGAAGAAACCATGAACGATATTTCCGAATTAAAAGATTACCAAGAAGAGGTGGATGCCCTTTTGGAGTTGTGGATTGAGAAGCTTCAGCCCTTCGGGGACAAAGGGTACAACAAGCCGAAGCGGAAATAATAAAGCCTGCTGCCGAAGCCGTCCGGCCGGATCACGATGATATGCGCAAGTCAAAAGGCGGTCCGGGCGGTTTGAGCAGACGATTAAACGGGGTGGAAGTTTAAGTTACAAAAGACCGTGCCCTTACCCAGGAATACGGTCTTTTGTTTATTCCGGCGCTTACCCTTCCGTCTCAAGTTTGCGGCCGTCAAGCGGCTGGACCGGGCGGTTATCATGTGGGAAAATGTTTCGGAACGCGGCGATCTGGTCTTCGGACCATTCCACCGGCTGCTTCAGGACGATCCACTGCACCCCCTCGCTGCACGGCGGTGTTGTCAATGAACCTTGATAGCGGTAAGAATGGAGATCTCCCGGAAGCAGAGCATTCAGATCGAACTTTCCCTCGATCACCGTCGCCTTTTCGTTCTCTTCTTTAGGGAGCCGGGACCACAGCTTGTTCAGTTCCGCGTTCTCCGTTCCGCTGTTAATCAGAGCACCCAGCACCGCAAAATCCCCGTCTGCGCTCTGGTGAACCAAATGCAATTCCATCTCACCGTGCTTGCCGCCTACTTCATGCTCACTTGGCAAATGAAAGTGAAACTGTTTCAGCTTGTAGGTCTTTCCCTCCAGAACGATAACGTTGTTCTCCCCTTTAACGCTTACCTGAATGGTATGGCCGTTATTGACGAGAGACACATCCGAGGGAGAATAATTGACTTTAACCGGTGAAAGATTGCTGTCTTTCTCCACAGCATCGTCCTCAATATCTATCGGCGATTGCTGCTTCCCGAGTTCGCAGGTCTTGAACTCATCGCCGAGCTCGCTCCAATGTTCAGGAGAAGTCGCTCCCTCATAGGACCAGTGTACCGTTTTGGCCTGAGCCCCCTGAACAGGCTGTTTGTCTTCCGTGTTTGGTCCCGATTGTTCCTGGTCCGTGCAGCCTGCCAGCAGACCGCCAAGCATCAGCCCGGACAGCAGAAGCCGGGAGTAAGTAATGGTTGAACTCATCCTCATTCCTTCTTCCATATTATGTATGTATAGACACGTTGTCCATTTTACTTTACGGAAAATACATGAACAAGGGCGTACGGTCCCATTTCGGATTGTTTATTTACCAAAATAAAAAAGCTGCTCTCAAGTTATTGGGACTGGGGTCAGTCCCATGACGTTTGAGGCAGCTTTTTTGTGAGGAAAAGCCAAGCTTGATCAATTACCCGCTTATTACCGCGCGCTTGTTCCGGCGCCTTCAGCGACCAATTCCGCCGAATCGGCATTCAGGGAAGCGTAGATAGCCTCCACCAATTGGTCCAGTTCCGGCAGCTGCTCCGGCTTAATCGCGGAATGGATTTCAAACGGCTCGCCGATGAACTCGATTTTCTTCATGCTCTCCAGAATTTCCGTCATGTCTCTGACTGCTGCATTCGCCCAGGTATAGTTGCCGACCAGGGACACTTTGCGGTTCTGCAGGTTCAAAGATGCCATCTCATGAAGCAGTGCCTGCATACCATGATACAATCCGAGATTATAAGTCGGAGAACCGAATACGAGATGGCTGAACTTCCAGGCATCCGCGATAATATAGGACGGATGGGTTTTGGACACATCGTACATGCGGATGTCCTGAACTCCCTTGGCTGCAAGCTTGCCCGCGATCAGGTTCATTGCATTTTCCGTATTGCCGTACATGGAGGCATAGGCCAGAACAACGCCTTTCTTTTCCGGCTGATAGGTGCTCCATTGCTGATACTTGTCGATGATATAGGACAGGTTCTCGCGCCAAATCGGGCCGTGCAGCGGAACGATCATCTCGATCTCCAGCTTGGCCAGCTTTTTCAGCACCGTCTGCACCTGAGGCCCATATTTGCCGACAATGTTGGAATAATAGCGGCGGGACTCATCGAGGTATACTCCTTCAAAATCCGTCTGATCGGCAAAAATATTTCCCGAAAGCGAGCCGAAACAGCCGAAGGCGTCGGCGGAGAACAGAATCTTCTCCGAAACTTCATACGAGAACATGACCTCCGGCCAGTGAACGAAAGGAGCCATGAAGAAGCGGAGAGTGCGTTTGCCGAGCGGAAGCTCGTCCCCCTCTTTGACGATGAGGTAATTGTCGGGTTTGCTGAACGTGTAGAATTGCTCCATGAACTGGAACGTCTTTTTGTTGCCGACGATTTTCAGATCCGGATAGCGGCGCAGCAATTCTTCGATATTGGCGCAGTGGTCGGGCTCCATATGCCCCACAACCAGGTAATCCAGGGAACGGCCATTCAGCACATGCTCGATATTCTCCAGAAACTGGGCGCTGATCGCGGAATCCACCGTGTCCATAAGCGCGGTCTTTTCGTCCATAATCAAATGAGAATTATAGGCAACCCCTTGGGGCAGCGGGAACATATTCTCGAAGCGTTCCAGTCTTTTGTCGGTTCCGCCCACCCAAAATATTTCGGATGCGATTTCTTGTACATAATACATCGGTATTCCCTCCACATGCCTAAAATTTTTCTAATAATATACCAATACCGGCCAATAAAATAATTGACAAATATCATGTTTTCAGAAAAATGGAGAAACATTTCAAGATGAGTATGTCAATAAATATTACATGGATTGGATCGGGATTGGACATTTTTTCGAATAATAAGTGGCAGTGGAGGCATTTTTCCTAACTTAAAAAGTATTCAGACAAGCAGGCGCGCAAAATATTACAAATTGGAGAACATGCCAGAATTTCAAAACCGTTTTCTCTTGGCGGAAGACAGAATCCGCATTTCTTCCCGGTATTTGGCCACGGTCCTGCGGGAAATCTCCAGACCTTCTTTTGCTAACAGTTCAGCAATCGACTGATCCGCCAGCGGCTTGCGCTTATCCTCGTCATCAATCAACTGCTTGATGCGCCTTTTGGCGCTCTCCGAGGAAGCGGACTCACCGTCCGCCGCGGCGAGAGCGGAGGTGAAGAAATATTTCAATTCGAATAGACCGCGTGGCGTCTGCATGTATTTATTGCTGACCGCCCGGCTGACCGTGGATTCATGCAGGCCGGTCTTTTCTGCGATTTCTTTTTGGGTAAGCGGTTTAAGTCCATGAATGCCCTCATCAAAAAAATCGCGCTGCATTTCCACGATGGCCTCGGCGACGCGCGTCAGGGTCTGCCGGCGCTGTTCCAGGCTTTTGATGAGCCAGGAGGCCGTATTGAACTTGTCATGGATAAACTGGCGGGCTTCCTCCTGATTGGGGAGTTCCTGCAGCATTTGCCCGTAATAGGGATTAACCGAGACCTGCGGAGAACCGAGGTCGCTCAGCCGGACCAGGTACCCGCCGTCCGATTTCTCAACCGTTATATCCGCAATGATGTACCGGTGCTCGTTATGGGCAAACACCGAGCCTGGAGACGGATTCAGCCGGCGTATCCGGTCGGCTGTTTCCTGGATCTCGGCAATGCTGGCCCCGAGCGCATCCGACATTTTTTGCAACCGATTGCATGCCATATCAGTCAAATGGCGCTGCACCATTGATACGGCAAGCGTATCTTCCTCACCGCTGCGCCGAAGCTGCAGAAGAAGGCATTCATCCAGACTGCGGGCGGCTATTCCCGACGGTTCGAAACTCTGCACCAGCGCGAGGGCGTCCAGGACCTCACCTACGGGGATGCCCAACAGCACGGCGGCCTCCCGGGCGTCCGTCTCCAGATAGCCTTTTTCATCCAGATTGCCGATAAGATATAACGCCGTCTTCCGCCGGGTGCCGGTCAGACCGCGCACCAGCCCAAGCTGCGCTTTCAGATACACATACAGAGTATCCGGCGGTTCGGCGATCCAATCCAGCAGGTCAACGGGATTCACGCTTTTTGACTTGGAATATTCATCTCTTGTTTGTTCCTGCCGGCTGCTTGCGCCCGATATCGATATATCGTATTCCTGCAGATCAATTACCGGATTTTCATTCGCCTGTTCGCGTAAGTAGGACATCAGATCGGCCGAAGAATACTGCAGGATTTGGATGGCCTGCCGCAATTCGGGCGTCATTGTCAGCTTCAATGCCTGTTCTTGTTTCAATCCGAATCGTATCATCGATCCGTCACAGCTCCTTCGGGAACAAAACAGCGGCAGCTTTACCGTGTCAGTTATCTATTTAAGAAGAGCATTTCGCGAATAGTATACCGGTTTCCTGCTAAATATCGAGCTTTTATTTACACTTTTTTTGTTGCATTTGCACATCGAATCTATCACATATTATTAGGGTGCATTTTTTATAGAGATTCATTTCCGGTTCATATATACTGAATATCTAAAGTATTTTATAATGGTAAGCGCTTACTGCAAACAAGATTTGGGCTGGAGGTGTGCAAATGAAAAGAGTTGAAAGGATTTTGGAATATATCGCGGAGAATACGAGAAAGCTCGCCGAAGAACATTTACTGTACGACGGAGGAATTACCGCGGCGGAAATCGCCGTTCATCAGAATATGCTGAGAAACAACGTGAGCAAAGAGCTGAGCGACCTTCTCCGCGCTGACCATATCATCAAAATCAAGGGAAGACCGGTCAAGTTTCTGCATAAGCAGACCATCGAGGACTTCTTCCGGATTCAACTTAAAGAGAAGCAGATTGAGGTTGGGAGTCTGGACGAGATCCTGCGGCCCGGAGAACAGGTTGATCCGTTTCATTCCCTGATCGGCTTCAAGGACAGTATGCGCAACCAGGTGGAGCAGGGAAAGGCTGCCATTCTGTATCCGCCGAGAGGCTTGCATACGCTGATTGTAGGTCAGACGGGAGTGGGCAAGACGCTGTTTGCCAGACTGATGTACAACTACGGCAAGCATATGAAGCGATTTTCCGAGGATTCTCCCTTTATCGTATTCAACTGTGCGGATTATTACAACAATCCCCAGCTTCTGATTTCCCATATTTTCGGTCATGTCAAAGGTGCGTTTACCGGAGCCGATTCGGAAAAAAAGGGACTGGTGGAAAAAGCGGACGGAGGCATTCTGTTTCTCGACGAGATTCACCGCCTGCCCCCGGAAGGCCAGGAAATGATTTTCTACTTCATGGATACGCATACGTACAACAAATTGGGCGAATCGGAGCGGAACCGGAGTGCGAATGTGCTGCTTGTTGCGGCTACGACGGAAGACCCAGGCTCTTCCATGCTGAAGACCTTTATCCGGCGCATCCCGATCACAATCAACATTCCCCCCTTGCAGGAGCGCACGCCTGCGGAACAGCTGCAGATTCTGAAGCATCTGCTGGAGAGCGAGGCCCTTCGCGTCAACAAGCCGATCAAGGTCGAATCGGAGGTTGTCAAAGCGCTAATCGGCAGTGTTACCTACGGAAATATCGGGCAGCTGAAGTCGAATATCCAGCTCGTTTGCGCCAAAGGGTTTCTGAACAGCATCCGCGAGAACAGGGATGAAATTATACTCGATTTTAAACTGCTGCCGGGGAATATCCGAGAAGGTCTGTTCAACCTTGGAAAGAACCGCAGGGAGATTGAGGAATTCGGAGCGATTGCATCCCAGCTGTATATTACGCCCGAAGGAAGCCATGCGACGGAAGAAGAGGACGTTCTGGAACCGCCGTTCAACCTGTACAAGCTAATTGAAGACAAAATAAGCCTGCTCAAGGATGAAGGCCTCGACGACAGCTACATCAACAGATTCATCACTACGGACGTCAACATCCATATCAAAAGCTTCTATAACCGGTTCTACAACCTGAAAGGCAGCAGGGAACGAATCCTGAAAATCGTGGACAATGAAGTCCTTGAATTTGCCGAGGAGGTCAAGCTGCTGGTCGAGGAGGAGCTTGACCGAAAATGCAGCGAACGGTTCGTCTATGCCTTTAGTCTTCATCTGAGCGCTTTCCTCAAGCGAATCCGGGAGAAGAAATACGGCGGCAAGCCCGTCTATGATCCCGTTAACCAGAATGATGAAGAATACAGAGTGGCCCTGACTATCAAGGACATGATCGAAGCCAGATTCGGGATAGACGTGCCCGGAGCCGAAATTACGTATGTGGCGATCCTGCTCAAATCGGTGGAGGAGGAACGGCAGGGCAATGTGGGAATAATCGTCGCGGCGCATGGCAACAGTACGGCGAGCAGCATCGTCGGCGTTGTCGACAGTCTGCTCGGCAGTTCGAATATTTGCGCGGTTGATATGCCGCTTGATGTCAGCCCAAGAGAAATTTTGGAGATTATTATCGACAAGGTAAAGAGCATCGACAGCGGCAGGGGCGTCCTGATGCTGGTGGATATGGGCTCCCTGCTGAGTTTCGAAGCAACCATTATGGAACGGGTCGGAATCAAGGTCAAGACGATCGACATGGTGTCCACGCCGCTTACCCTTGAGGCTGTGCGAAAGGCCAGCATACTCGATATGGAGCTTGAGGATATTTACCGGTCGCTGAAGGATTTCAGAGGTTACAACAATATGGAAGCTTCGGTAAACGCCATATTGGATAACAAGGTCATCGTCACGGTCTGCTCCTCCGGCAAAGGTGCCGCGATCAAGGTTAAGGAATTTGTGGAGAAAATCGTTTACGATCTTACGGAGAAGAAAATGACGGTGATTCCGGCGAAGATCAAGGAACTGGACAAAGTGGTCAAAGAGCTGCAGGCCAAGCAAAGCGTTCTGGCCGTTATTGGAGTAAAGCGGCCTAGCGACCGGGGCGTTCCGTTCATTCCTTTGGAACAGCTGATTGACGCAAGCGGCGAAGAGCTGCTGAGAGAACTGCTGCTGCACAATGAGTTTCCTGTCGCACAGACCAATGAGAGTGTGGTCATCAAGGATTTATGCGAAGACAGCCTGAAGGAATTCCTGACGTATCTGAATCCGCACAAAATATTGGGAACCTTGATGAGATTTGTTCAGGAGCTTGAACGGGAACTGCAGACCGATTTCGAATATGCGATGAAAGTCCAAATTGCCATCCATACGGCCCACGCGCTGGAGCGGATGGTCATACATGACGGGCTGGTTTACCGCGGGGAGACGGAGATGCTCGATTCTCATATCATGGATGCGGTGAACCGCGCTTGCGGCATATTCGCCTCAGGTATTAATTTGACTCTGTCCGACGATGAAAAATATTATATTTGTGAAATGTTGGGCGATGTATATAAAATGGCTCCATTATAGAAGTCAAGAGTATGAAGCGTTTTCATTAGTGTATGACAGATTAAAAATAGAACAAAAACATGCGTTTTCAAAAGAGCGAAAATCCCTGATACAGTCGGGGATTTTTTGTTTCTCAAATTTTTTTGGGGTTATACAGAAGTTTGGCACGGGTCTTGCATATTTAATATGGACGAAGGGCAATTCAAGGAGGTGAAGTAAATGATTGGAGTTATTGTTGGCACACATGGGAAATTTTCGGAAGAGCTGCTGAGGTCGACGTCCATGGTTTACGGAGAGCTGGAGAATGTAGCGGGAGTTACTTTTGAACCCGGTGAGAGCGTCAGCGGGCTTGTCGATAAATTCAAAGCAGCTTTGGAAACGCTTGATTGGAGCGACGGTGCTATTTTTCTTGTTGATTTGTTCGGCGGAAGCCCGTACAATGCCGCCAGCCGGATTGCGGCCGGTTATGAGAACATAGATATTGTATCCGGAGTGAACCTGCCCATGGTTGTTGATGTTCTGGTCAACCGTTCATCGGAGCACCTGGAAGGATTGGCTCAGCTGGCGATCAACGCAGGTTGTGATTCAATGAAATCGTTCCGCAGCATTAGAAACAGTCAAGCAGAGGAGGAGTTGTAAGATGGAAATTTCATTTGTTCGGATTGATGACCGTCTGATTCATGGCCAAGTGGCAACGGTATGGGTGAAAGAAACGAAGTGCAACAAGATTATCGCGGTCAGCGATGAAGTGGCAGCGGATACATTGCGGAAAACCCTGCTGCTGCAAGTGTCTCCCCCGGGGATCAAGGCTTACGTCGTTACCATCGACAAAGCGATCGAGGCTTATAACAATCCGAAGTATGCCGATTTCAAGACCTTGTTCCTCTTTACCAATCCGACAGACGTAGTGCGGGTGGTAGAAGGAGGGGTGCCTTTCAAGTCGGTGAATGTCGGCGGCATGTGCTACAAGGAAGGCAAGACACAGATTACAGGAGCAGTATCCGTCGACAAGCAGGACGTCGATGCTTTCCGCAAGCTTCATGAAAAGGGAATCGAATTGGAGATCAGAAAAGTCGCCAGCGATCCGAAGGTGAATCTGATATCCAAGATTCAGAATTTATAGTCGAGGAAATAAGAGAGGGGTTATAACATGAGTACTTTTGAAATCGTAATGGTAGCGCTGGTTGCGGCCATATGCGGAATGGGCAGCGTACTCGACGAAGGACAGACGCATCGGCCACTGATTGCATGTACGCTGATCGGTCTGGTCCTTGGCGATATCAAGACAGGGATTATTCTTGGCGGCACATTGGAACTGATGGCGCTGGGCTGGATGAACGTCGGCGCATCCATGGCTCCCGACGCCGCGCTCGCGAGTGTGGTATCTACGATCCTTGTTATCGTAGGGCATCAGTCGATAGGCGCCGGTATTGCTGTCGCCATACCGATTGCGGCCGCAGGCCAGGTGCTTACTATTTTTGTCCGGACGATCACCGTATTCTTCCAGCATTTGGCGGATAAATACGCGGAGTCATCGAATTTTAAGGGAATTGAGCTATGTCACTTTATAGCGCTGCTACTTCAAGGTTTGCGCGTCGCGCTGCCGGCTGTTCTGGTAGCGGTTGCAGCCGAAACCGGGCTTGTTACGAGCCTGTTGGATTCTATTCCGGAGGTCGTAACGAGAGGTCTGCAAATTGCGGGCGGATTTATCGTCGTCGTCGGTTATGCCATGGTTATCAATATGATGTCCGCCAAATACCTGATGCCTTTCTTCTTCCTCGGTTTCGTCGTTGCCGCCTTTACGGGCATCAACCTGGTCGGCTTCGGTATTGTGGGCGCGGTTCTGGCCATTCTGTACATCCAATTGAATCCGAAATATAACGCGCAGAGCGCGGCGGTGGAAGAAATCGATGAGCTGTAGCAAGCTTCCAAAGAAAGAGGGGATTATACAATGGAAGAAAAGAAATTAACGAAAAAAGATTTAAACAGCATGTTTGTTCGCTCTTGGTTTCTGCTCGGATCGTTCAACTTTGAACGGATGCAGTCGATCGGCTTCTGCGTCACGCTGATCCCGGCAATCAAACGGCTTTACAGCAAGAAAGAAGATCAAAAAGAAGCTTTGAAGCGACATCTGGAGTTCTTCAACACGCAGCCGTTTATTTCAGCCCCGATTATGGGGGTAACGGCCGCAATGGAAGAGCAAAAGGCCAACGGGCAGGAAATTGATAACGCTACCATAAGCGGTGTGAAAGTCGGCCTGATGGGTCCGCTCGCCGGTGTGGGCGATCCGATTTACTGGGGAACCTTGCGTCCGGTACTCGCGGCGCTCGGAGCTTCCATCGCCCTGACCGGCAGTATTGTCGGACCGCTCCTGTTCTTCCTCCTCTTCAACGTTTGCCGTCTGGCGACCAAGTGGTACGGCTTGAAATACGGTTATGAGAAGGGAACGGAGATTGTTTCCGATATGTCGGGCAACCGGCTGCGCAAGCTTACGGAATCGGCTTCCATACTTGGACTCTTCGTCATGGGAGCACTGGTTTCCAAATGGACCAGTATCAATGTGCCGCTGGTAGTCTCCAAATATACGGGTGCGGACGGCAAAGAAGTGATTACTACGGTCCAAATGATCCTGGACCAATTGATGCCGGGACTGCTCCCTCTTCTGTTGACTTTCCTGTGCATGAAGCTGCTGAAGAAGAAAGTGAACGCAATCGCTCTTATCTTTGCATTATTTGCGGTAGGCATTATCGGATACGCGCTGGGCGTATTGGCATAAAGCGGATACAGCTTTCCGCCCGGTTCCGTCAGGAGCCGTCCATCGGCAGGCCGATCAAGGATAAAACCTTGGCCGGCCTGTTTGCTTGTGTAAGCCGCAAAACTCCGCTATTGACTCATTTTTGCAGTCTTTGGATGTGTTTTTTCGCGTTATGCCTTAAACTGGAGTCATAAGAAGCCTGCCTGAATGCAGAACCGAGGCAGTGAAATTGTCGAATGAAGCCGCAGGGGGTAAGGCATGGAGAAGCTGCTGGAAGCCATAAAGGAGGAACTGCTAAAGCATTTGGTCTTGGAGAGCGTTCAACCGGAGGACCCGATCAAGGTCCGAAATGTTCCGGGGCCATGGGTGCTGCTGGGATCGGGGAATTATGCGGCGGTACTCTTCCATCCCGATTACGAGGAATATGCGGTGAAGGTGTATGCGCCCGGAAGACCGGGCCTTGCGGAAGAAGCGGAGGTTTACCGGCGTCTCGGCGCTCACCCCGCCTATTCGGTGCTTTATCATGCCGGACCTGATTTTCTCCTGCTCAAGCGGCTTAGGGGAGTTACCTTCTACGACTGCATCAAAAGGGGAATTTCCATTACTGATCAGGCCATCCGCGACATTGATGAGGCCTTGAAATATGCGGTTTCACGGGGGCTTCACCCCCATGATGTCCACGCCAAAAATGTAATGCTGGGGGACGGGCGCGGCCTGATTGTGGACATCTCGGATTTTCTGAAGCAGGAAGACTGCACCATGTGGGACGATTTCAAAAAAGCATACAGCCGCCTGTACCGGCCGGTAGCCTCCCTCGGGGTGTTTCCGGTTCCGGACACGGTGCTGGAAGCGGTCAGGAAAGGTTACAGGTTGTGGAGGCGCAGACGGAGCTGAAGCCGGTGAGGGATCTTTTCTGAGATTGGCATGGACAAGCATAGCCGATGATTAGGCAGCTTCCGGCTCATTTTATAGCCAAGGCTGTCCTGTGATATACTGTTTATATGGTAAACTGTTTATGGCGTGGGAGGCTTAATTAGTATGAGTAAGAACGATAAGATCAGTGAACAAGCGGGTAATCTGCCCGTTGGAGCGGCGCTGAGTTGGGGTCTGGTTGAACCGCCCAAGCGCGGACCGAAACGGGAGCTCAGCATTCCCCTGATTGTCGAAACAGCGGTATCCATTGCGGATAAGGAGGGGCTGTCCGCCGTTTCCATGAATCGGGTAGCCTCTGCGCTGGGTTTTACCGCAATGTCTCTATACCGGTATATTCCCAGCAAAAGCGATCTTCTGCTGCTCATGCAGGACGCGGTCAGCGGCATCCCAATTCCTCCAGAGAAAAAAGACGGGGATTGGCGTGAGAGCATGCGGGAATATGTGAGCGCCACGATTCAAGTATTCCGGGACCATCCGTGGTTCGGTGACTTACCGATCAGCGGGATTCCCGTGATGCCGAATAATCTTCGGGTGATCGACTGGGCGCTGCGGCCGATGCGGGATTTTCCCCTGAATGATTATGAAAAGATGTCCATCGTTCTCTTGCTCAGCAGCTATGCGCGGTCCAGCGGACTTATCCAGCGGGATATGGATCTGGCCATTCAGGCGGGCGCCCGTCCCGGTGAATTCAGCGGGCTGGATTACACCGCAGCGCTTAAAGGTCTGATTAAGCCGGACCAGTTTCCGAATTTGTATCCGGTTGTCATGTCCGGCGCTTATACCGGAGAGAATGAAGAGGAGAATACCGTGGGCAACGACTTCGACTTCGGATTGGAGCGAATCCTTGACGGCATCGCCTATTATTTTGATTCAAGGCGGAAGTAAGCGGCATTATGCAAAAAGCACAGCGGCTCGAAGGATTTCGAGCCGCTGTGCTTTTATTGATTTAACGCCAATATTCCCGGTTGCGGCGATATTTCCTTCTATGTCATCAGCGGCGGCCGGCTTTACGCCGGAACGTCCACATGCTCCACAGCATCGAGACAAGAAGGATAAGCATACACCAAAGGGCAGCTTTCCAAATCTGATCGTGAGCCGGAGCTCCGGTCAGAAGTCCGCGAATCGCCTCGATAACCGGAGTGATCGGCTGGTTCTCCGCGACTCCTTGCAGCCATGCGGGCATCGTATCGGTCGGCACGAAGGCGCTGGAGAGATAGGGGAGAAAGAGCAGCGCGAATCCGTATCCGCTGGCGGCCGCCGGACTCCCGGCAACCAGGCCGATGGCCGCATAAAGCCAGGTGAAGGCCAGGATGAACAAGGCGATCAGACATGCCGCCGCGATCCACTCCAGGCCTGCAGCAGTGGGACGGAATCCAACAAGCAGCGCTACCCCGATTACTACACCGGTCGCAATCAGATTGCGGACGAGGCTTGCGGCGACATGTCCGGTGATGACGCCCAGACTCTTGATCGGCATCGTTCGGAACCGGTCGATAATCCCGTTCGTCATATCTTCCGCAACGTCCACGGCGGTGCTGGATGATCCGAAACCGGCGCAAAGGAGTATAATGCCCGGCACGACATAATTCACATAATTTCCGCCCGGATCGATGGCGCCGCCAAAGACGTAGGTAAACAGCAGCATCAGCATAATCGGGAGCACAACTGCCATAACTAACGCTTCTACATTACGCAGACTGTGGCGGATGCTGCGGCTGATAAAGACGGCGTTGGTTACAGCGAGGGAAGCGCTCTTGACTGAGGTTTGAGGATTCTTCATGCCGGCGCCACCTCCGTTCCTCCGGCGGTCATTGCCAGAAATACATCGTTCATGTTCGGCCTGTTGATGCTCACCCGCGTCTCGCCCGGCAAGGTTGAAGCCAATTCATGAAGCGTTCGGCTGATATCCAGGATGGTGCCGTCGGTCGGAATCTTGCGAATGATTTCATCGTCGGTATTTCGCAGTTCGATTACCTCGCCGCCGACTCGCGACTTCAATTCTCCGGCGCTCCCTGTCGCAACGATGCGTCCGCCTGAAATGACAGCTATCGTATCGGCGAGCTGATCCGCTTCTTCCAGATACTGCGTTGTGAGAAAAATAGTGATGCCCTGCTCCTTCAACTGAAGAATGATATCCCACAAGGCGCGCCGGCTGCGTGTATCCAGACCCGTTGTCGGCTCATCCAGGAACATCACCGGCCGGCTGACGGCCAGACTGATGGCCAAATCCAGGCGGCGGCGCATGCCTCCCGAATAGGTTTTTACGCGTTTGCGTGCAGCTTCCGTAAGTTCGAAATGCTTCAGCAGTTCGGCGGTGCGGACACGGGAATCCGCAGCCGATAGTCCGGAAAGCCTGCAAATCATCCGCAGATTTTCTTCTCCGGTCAACACATCATCCACGGCGGCGAACTGCCCGGTAAGGGTGATTGAACGCTTTACTTTATTTCTTTCGGCGGCGACGTCGAAGCCTGCAACCCGCGCCGTTCCTTCATCGGGGGCTACAAGCGTGGACAAGATATGGATGAGCGTTGTTTTGCCGGCGCCGTTCGGACCGAGCAGCGCAAATACGGTTCCCGGCTGCACCGAGAGGTTGATTCCGTCAAGCACTACGTGATCCCCGAATGTTTTGCGCAGATTCTGAATCTCAATAGCCAAAGATTTCATGGCGACATCTCCTTACTGTTTATACTGTAAACTGATTTGACAATAAACAGTATATTATATATACAGTTAATTGACAATACTGTGGCGGACGATTTGTATGAAGAGGGACTGGCGCAGCTTATCCATGTATAAAAAGGGTAAATGTGAAGTATACCGTTAGAATGAATATGACGAGGTTCCAAAAAAGGAGATGCGGAAATGATTGTTACTTTGACGGTTAACCCAAGCGTAGACGCCAGCACCGGAATCCATGAGGTCGTTCCCGACCATAAACTCCGCTGCCGTGAAGCGACGTATAAACCCGGAGGCGGCGGGGTCAACGTATCCAGAGCCATCCACAGATTGGGTGGAGAGGCTCTGGCTCTGTATACGTCGGGAGGGCTGCACGGACAGCTTATTCATCAAATGCTGGAGGAAGAAGGCGTCGCTCATCAGCCGATTCCGATTCAAGGACAAACGAGAGAGAATTTAATTGTTCTGGAGGAGTCGACCGGGCAGCAGTTTCGGTTCGATATGCCGGGTCCGACATTCAATGAGGAAGACCGGCAGCGGTGTCTCGATCAATTAAATAAGCTAACGGCCAAACCGGATTATCTTGTCTTGAGCGGCAGTCTGCCACCCGGATGCCCAACAGATTTCTACGCCCGGATCATCAAGTCCGTTAAGGATTGGAATTGCCGGGTAATCGTAGATACATCGGGAGAAGCTCTTCAACTGGCAGCCGATGCGGGCGTGTATCTGCTAAAGCCCAATGCACGCGAGCTTGAAGAGTTGACCGGAATGACGCTTACGGGCGATGATGATTTGAAGGCTGCAGCGAAGAGGCTCATCGCGGAAGGCCGGACCGAAGCGGTCATCGTCTCGCTGGGAGCCAAAGGGGCTTTTATGATCTCCAAAGAAGGAACCGAGCATATTTCCGCTCCCAAGGTTCCCGTTGCCAGCGTTGTGGGCGCGGGCGACAGTCTGGTAGCCGGAGTTGTCTACCGGTTGGAGCAGGGAGGGTCTTTGACGGAGGCCGCCCGCTTCGGAATCGCCGCCGGAGCGGCTGCCGTCATGAATCCCGAGAGGGAGCTGTGCAAACGGGAGGATACCGAAAGGCTGTTTAAGAGCATGACGCAGGATTAGGATATCCCTGTCAAGAGAATGGGAGACGTGAGCGATAGATATGCTTTAGTATTATCTGCAAGAAGGAATAAGCATGAACGGGAAAACCTCCCTTTTATTTTTAGAAAAAAGAGCGTCGCAGAGCATAAGCGGGAAAAACTCCGGCTTATGCTCTGCGATTTTTTGGTTTTCGGCCAAAAAGCCTGATTTAGAGGGAGGAATTCCGTTTCAGGCTTGGCATTGGCTCTTTTTGATTAAAATAAGGTTGAGAATTTCCCTTTCATTTGAAGCTCAAGCCTGCAAGCCGTCCACCGAAAATATAAAAACGAGCTGTCCCCCAGTATAGAGAAGCCACTTACGGGACAGCTTCTTCATGTTTTCATTCCGTTAACTGTTTTACGAAAGTTTTACTTCAGCCTGAATTTTCCAATGTTTTTGTTTTACATTCAAGTCTTACACTGGCAGAGGTTGTACATGAGAAGATTGTTAATCTTAAGGAGGCATTCGCAATGAGCGAGCTTGATAATCAATGGAGCCTTCCCGCTGGAACAAGAAGGGCTTCTGCCGGTGCCGGCCTGCGGACGGTTTCGTTGAAAAGGCTGAGAATACGGGAAAATATGCTTGCCTATGCCTTTCTGGCGCCTTCGCTGCTGCTGTTCGGGGTGTTTATGTTCTATCCTCTGCTGCGATCGGTCTATCTTAGCCTGTACAGCACGGACCCGGCTGGAAGAGTGGCCTCATTTGTCGGGACGGAGAATTTCACGGCACTGTTTACCTCCGGCCTGTTCCTGGATGGCATTCGCGTGACCGCGCTGTTTGCGCTCCTCACAGTTCCGTCAGGGATGCTGATCGCTCTCGTGCTTGCGGCTTTTACGCACAATCTTCTGAGGGGCAAACGGCTGTTCCAATTCGCATTCTCTCTTCCGATGGTGCTTTCCGTCGGTTCCGCGGCCGTCATCTGGAAGTTCCTGTTTCATCCGTCGCTTGGCATGCTGAACTACGGACTGGAGCTGGCCGGTTTTGCGCCGGTTCCCTGGCTGATCAGCCCGAAGTGGGCGCTGCTCTCCGTTTCGCTTATGACCGTCTGGATGAATCTTGGCTTTAATTACATTATTATTTCCAGCGGCATGCAGGGCATTCCCGATGATATGTACGAGAGCGCCAAGATCGACGGTGCGGGTCCGGTGGCGATGTTCCGCCAAATTACGATTCCGCTTCTTTCTCCGAATCTGTTCTTCGTTTTGGTTGTATCGATCATAAGCGCCTTTCAATCATTCGGACAGATTAATATTTTGACCCAAGGCGGTCCGATGAACAGTACCAATGTCTTTGTCTACTCCATTTACCGGGAGGCCTTCGTTAATTTCCGGTTTGGAACGGGCAGTGCGCAGGCGCTAATGCTGTTCCTGGTCATCATGCTCCTTACCCTGCTTCAATTCAAATGGGTCGAAAGGAAAGTGCATTATCAATGAAAAAGCATACCGCTGAACAAGCCGCCGTCTATCTTATCCTCACCGCGTCTGCCGTATTGGTGCTGTATCCGGTGGTGTACAGCTTCTTTCTGTCGGTGATGAAGCCGGAGGAAGCAAGCGTCTTTCCGCCGTCAATCATTCCGCATACGTTCAATCCGGCAAATTTCATCGACGTATTCGGCATCGTGCCGATCGCAGCCTTTATCGGAAATACGTTTCTCGTATCGGGCATCGTTATGGCCGGCCAGCTCATTACGGCAAGCCTTGCGGCTTACGCTTTTGCCAAAATGGATTTCAAGGGTAAAGGCTTCATTTTCAGCCTGTTTGTCGCTTCGATGATGGTTCCCTGGGAAGTGACGATGATCCCGAATTATTTGACGGTCCGCAGCTTGAACTGGCTCGACACCTATCAGGGCCTTACGGTTCCTTTTCTGGCGACGGCGTTCGGCACTTTCCTGCTGCGCCAGTTCTTTCTCCAGCTGCCGAAAGAGCTTTTCGAAGCGGCGAGGATGGACGGCTGCGGACATATACGCTATTTTTTGCTGCATGTGCTGCCGCTGTCCCGGCCTGCGATCGGCACCTTGGCCGTCTATTCCTTTTTGAATATGTATAACTCCTATCTGTGGCCGCTGCTGATTACGAATAGTGAAATGATGCGGACGGTGCAGATCGGCATATCCATGCTGGAATTTCAGGAATCGACGTCGTGGAATCTGGTGTTCGCCGGAATTACGCTCGCGATTTTGCCTTCGCTGCTGCTGCTTGTATTCGGTTTGAAGCAGCTGGTGCGCGGCATGTCGGCGGGAGCGCTGAAAGGTTAGAAGGCCTTGGGCCTTTGGGAGAAATCAACTGCTTCTTGCAGATGATAGATAGAACCAAAAGATGGATAATCGAAAAGGAGAGGTTCGTATCATGAAGAGGTTTATCTTGGGAAGGCTGCGCTTCAGACGCGGCATGATTCTGGTGCTCGCTATGTTTATGGTGGTTTTGTTGGCAGGCTGCGGAGGGAATTCGGGCGCGAGCTCGAATACGGAAGCAAACAAAACATCGTCTAACAACGCAGAAACCAGTGATAAGGCGGTCAGCGCCGCAGCCGCACCGGTGAAAATTACGTGGTGGCATTCCATGTCGGGCGCTGGAGAGAAGGCCATCAACAAGATTGCAACCGATTTTAACGCAAGCCATCCGGAGATTCAGGTTGAAGCGATCTATCAGGGCAAGTATGACGAGAGCCTCAACAAGCTGAAAGCTTCACTCGGTTCTGACAGCGGCCCGGATCTGATGCAGGTATATGAGATCGGCAGCAAATTCATGATCGACTCCAAGATGATTACTCCTGTGCAGAAGTTTATCGACGAGGATAAATTTGACTTGTCCTCCCTGGAACCGAACATCACCCGCTATTATACGATCGGCGGCCAACTGAACGCGATGCCGTTCAATACGTCCAATCCGATTCTTTATTACAACAAAGACGCGTTTAAAGCGGCGGGACTCGATCCCGAGAATCCACCCAAGACTTTCGAAGAATTTGAAGCAGCCGCCAAAGCGCTGAGCAAGAACGGCAAGCCGGGAGCGGCGATCGCGATCTACGGCTGGTTCATGGAGCAGCTGTTCGCCAATCAGAATGCCGAGTATGTCAACGGCGGCAATGGACGGGATACGGCTGCGACGGAATCTCTGCTTGCTTCGGATGCCGGGGTGAAGACGCTGGAATGGTGGAAAAAGATGGTGGATGAAAAAGCTGTCGCCAACCTTGGACGGGATACGGATGACACGGACAGCGCATTTGCCGCCGGACAAGTGGCGATGACTCTCAACTCGACAGCCGCCCTGCGGAAGATGGTGGACGCGGTTGGCGGCAAGTTTCAGGTAGGAACCGGCTTCCTGCCGAGACCGGCCGATGCCAAAGAAGGAGGCGTGGTCGTCGGCGGAGCCAGCCTTTATATCATGAACAACAAGCCGGAAGAGCAGCAGAAAGCCGCATGGGAATTCATCAAATATGTGGCTTCACCTGAAGTGCAGGCTGAGTGGAGCGTTAGCACCGGCTACTTCCCGATCACGAAGGCCGCATACGATCAGAAGGTTTTGAAAGACAACATGGTCAAATACCCGCAGTTCCAGACAGCCATCGATCAGCTTCATGCTTCCAGCGCTTCAAATGCCACTTCAGGTGCGGTAATGGGTGTCTTCCCGGAAGCGCGCCAGATCGTTGAAGGCGCCATCGAAGAGGCGCTGAACGGACAGAAGCAGCCGAAAAAGGCGCTGCAGGACGCAGCGGCGCAGATAACCGACAAGCTCAAGCAGTACAATGAAACGGTAAAATAATATCATTTAGGGTTCTGGAGACAAGGCCGTCAGGCTGCCTGAAAAGGGCGCTTGGCGGCCATTTGAATTTCTTGTGGCAATCTGCATCAATATTATTTTTGTAAGCGCTTCGATTGAGTGCGCGATCTAATTTTTTTGTTGAATAATGTCGAAGAAAAGATAAAGGGAGTTTTCAAAAAAACAGGAAGACCCTGAGAGGGGGATGCCGTTCTTGGCTTCCATACATAGCATCGTTTATTTAGCGATTTTCATCATGGCTTATTTTATTGTTCGTCTGTACGTGAAGCAGTTCAAAGCCGCCAAACAGCTGCTGGAAACAGAGAAGCGGTACAACGAACAATTGCGCCTCTATCTGAATGTCATCGAACAATCGCCGCTTTCCATCGTTATAACTGACGCCCACAGCCGGATTCAGTACGTTAATCCTTATTTTACGGAGTTAACCGGGTACAGCATAGCAGAACTGGTCGGTAAAACGCCGGGAATTCTGAAGTCGGAAGAAACGGCGCCGGAGACGTACTGGGAGATGTGGAGAACAATCAGTCAAGGCGACAATTGGCAGGGGGAATTCATCAACAAGAAAAAGAGCGGAGAGAGGTACATGGAATCCGCCATTATATCATCCATCAAGGACAATAACCAAAACATTACCCATTATGTCGGCATTAAAGAGAATGTGTCCGAGTACAACCGTATAAAAAGGGAGCTTTCCGACCAGTTCTACTTTACCTCCCAGCTCATCGATACTTTGCCTCACCCGTTATTTTATCTGGATGCCCTGGGCTATTTCCTTGGCTGCAATGCGGCTTACGAGCGGGCGTTTAACGTGAACCGCCAGGAACTGACCGGGATGCATGCGAGGGATTTGTCGTATATGCCCCGCGACAACTACCGTGTCCTGGACGACATGCGGAAAGAAGTGAGCCGAAATGGCCGGCCATCCCAAAGGCAGCTTAGAAGGCCCTTTGCCGACGGAAATGATCACGACATTCTGTATTCTCTGTCGGCCTATCACCTGTCCGATGGCTCCGAGGGAGGGTACTTAGGCATAATGACGGATATTACCGACCTGAAGTCCAAGGAAAAGGAGCTGCTGGAAAGCAGAAATTTCCTGGATGTGATCATCAATCATATTCCCGTCATGCTTTACGTCAAGGACGCCGCAACGTTGAACTTCTATAAAGCAAATCAGGCCTGCGCCGATTTCCTCGGCCTGTCCCCGGAAGAAATACCGGGAATGTGCGATTACGATCTGTTCCCGCAAGAGGTGGCAAGGAAGCTGAACACGACGGACCGGAAAGTTTTGGAGAGCGGGCAGGCCGTGAACGAGATCGAAATTTTGCCGAACGACAGCGAGCAGGGAACGCTCCGGTATGTCCATGCCTCGAAGCTGCCGATTCTGGACGCCGACGGCAATCCGCTCTTTCTCCTTGGCGTTTCCGAGGATATTACCGAGATCAAGAAGAAGGAAGAAGAGCTTAAACAAGCTTTGCGCATCGCGGAAGAGGCTACAGCCGCCAAGTCGCAATTTCTGGCCAACATGAGCCATGAAATCAGAACGCCGATGAACGCCATTATCGGACTGGCCCATCTGGCGCTTAAAACCGAACTCAGCCCGAAGCAGAGAGATTATCTGTCCAAAATCCACAATGCAGGGACCTCGCTGCTTGGCATTGTCAACGAGATTCTGGATTTCTCCAAAGTCGAATCCGGCAAGCTGGAGCTTGAGGACACCGGATTTGAACTCCAGGAAGTGATCACGGATGCGGTCGCCTTATCGAGCCAGTCCGCTTACGATAAAGGCCTGGAGCTGATGTATTACATACCGGCCGATGTTCCGCAGAATCTGATCGGCGATCCTCTCCGCCTTCAGCAGATCCTGACCAATCTGGTAAGCAACGCGGTAAAATTCACCGAGAAGGGCGAAGTCGTCGTCCGGGTCGAGCAAGTCCGCCGCGTGGACAACAGGATCAAGCTAAAAATCAGCGTGCGGGATACGGGCATCGGCCTCAGCAAAGAAGCGGAAGCCAGACTCTTTCAGGCGTTTACCCAGGCGGACAACTCCACCACACGCAAATTCGGAGGAACGGGGCTGGGGCTTGCCATCAGCCGGAGACTCGTCGAAATAATGGGTGGTACTCTGTGGGTGGAGAGCAAGGAGGGAGAGGGAAGCATCTTTGCCTTTACGGCTTGGTTCGGCGTCTCCTTGGAGACCGCCTCCTCAGCCAGAGCGGTACCCATAGAGCTGCGGTCTCTCAGGATGCTTGTCGTTGACGACAATCAGGCCGCCAGAGAGCTATTGGTCGAATATTTGCAGGATTTCGAATGCAGGGCTACCGCCTTGTCATCGGGTGAAGAAGCGCTTCTCGCTCTTGAACAAGCGGACGCGAATGAGCCTTACGATGTCGTATTTCTGGACTGGGAGATAGAGGGCGAACTCGGAACCGAACTCGCCAGGAGGATTAAAAACAACTTGTCTTTAAGGCATGTTCCCGCGGTTATACTCGTTACGGCTTTCGGGAAAGACGATTTTCTGAAGCAGGCCGATGCCGAGAATATGGACGATTATTTGGTCAAGCCGGTCAATCAGTCGCTGCTCTACGATATGATTATCAATCTATTCGCTCCCCATAACGGGGGAATATCCGTTGTCCCAAGCTTAAAGGAGAAGGATTATAAGCTGGCGGGAATCCGTGTCCTGTTGGCCGAAGACAATGAAATCAACCAGCAAATCGCCGTTGAGCTGCTGAAAAGCCAGGGAATCGGGACGGAGATCGCCCCAAATGGAGCGGAGGCCGTCAGCATGGTCAGGGAAATGCCGGCGGGGCATTTTCAACTGGTGCTGATGGATATGCAAATGCCGGAAATGGACGGCTTTGCAGCCGCGCGAGCTATCCGGGAGATGGACTCGCGGCTGCCGATTATCGCCATGACGGCCCGGACGATGCCGGAGGAGAGGGAGAAATGCCTGGCGGCCGGCATGAACGATCATGTGTCGAAGCCGATCGACCCCGATATCCTGTTTGCGATCTTGGACAAATGGATTCCGGACGACCAGAAAAACAGGCCACTGCCGGATAAAATCCGCGATGAGATGCATGAGATAGGTTTCGAGGCGCCGTACCTCCCCCTGCTTAACTCAATCGATACGGGCAACGGCCTTAGGCGCACTGGAAACAATGTAAATTTATACTTCAGTCTGCTGCAAAAATATGCGGACAACCACGGGAATACCGTGATGCAGATCAGGGAAGCCGCAATGCGGCGGGATTTCGATACGGCGCATCGGCTCGCGCATAACTTAAAAGGCGTATCCGGAAATATCGGCGCCTTGGGAGTGCAGGCCTTGGCCGACGAAGCCGGCATTATGCTGGCGGCGGGGCTGGCCGGGGAGGAGACCGGTTCTATACTGGACAAGCTTGAAGCTGCCGTCCTAAGCATTTCGGAAGAAATCCGGTCCGGATTGCAGGAAGCCCCCCTTCTCGAAACGGAGGAGTATGTCCCGCACAGCCAGCCTGTGGAGCAGGTCGTAAGCAGATTGCTCGTTCTGCTGAAGGACAGCGACAGCGAGGCGGTCGATTATTTTATATCGGTGAAGGATCAGTTGAAGGCATGGATGGAGCCGGAGGAATGGCGCTTAACGGCACGCTCGATCGGAATATTTGATTATGAAGACGCGATAGGGCGGATTGAAAGGGCGGTACGTAATAGCAATCTGTATATAGGGGTTGATAAAAATGCTTGACCTAAGACCCGTTGTTTTAGTGGTGGACGACACGCCTGACAACATTGCGTTACTAAGCGGCCTCCTGAAAGAGCGGTACAAAGTGAAAGTCGCCACGAACGGCGAGAAGGCGCTCGCGGTAGCCAAAGCCGCGCCGCCCGATTTGATTCTGCTCGACATCATGATGCCGGTGATGGACGGTTACGAAACATGCCGGCGGCTGAAAACGGACAGGGAGCTTGAGGATATTCCGGTCATTTTCCTGACCGCCAAAGAAGAGGTGGAGGACGAGAATAAAGGGTTCGAATTGGGAGCGGTTGACTATATTACGAAGCCGATCAGCTCGCCGATTTTGCTGTCCCGGGTTAAGACCCATTTGACGCTCAAGCAGTCGAAGGATTTCCTCAAGGACAAGAATTATTTTCTTGAAATGGAGATTTCCAGACGGATCAAAGAAATATCCCTGATTCAGGAAGTCAGCATCATGTCCATGGCCGCTCTTGCCGAGATCCGGGATATTGATACAGGAAACCATATTCAACGGACGAAGCTGTATATCGAAGAGCTGGCCAACCAGCTCAGCCGGACCCCTAAATACAGCGAATATTTATGCCAAGAGAGCGTCGATCTGATTGCCGCCTCGGCTCCGCTTCATGATATCGGGAAGGTCGGAATCCCGGATCATATTCTGCTGAAGCCGGGCCCGCTGACCCGGGAAGAGTTCGAGATTATGAAAACTCATACGACGCTGGGTAAAGAGGCGATTCTGCGGGCGGAGCAGCTGATGAACAAGACCGAGACTTTTTTCCGCTATGCCAAGGAAATTGTGTATTCCCATCACGAAAAATGGGACGGCACAGGCTATCCCGAAGGACTTTCGGGGGAAAACATCCCGCTCTCGGCAAGGCTGATGGCCGTGGCCGACGTGTATGACGCGCTCACAAGCGAGAGGGTGTACAAGGGAGCCATGTCCCATGAACAGGCAGTGGCAATTATCACGGAGGATGCGGGCAGACATTTCGATCCGGATATCGTTCAAGTATTTCTTAAATGCCAGTTTAAATTCAGGGAGATATCCGGCATGTACCAAGCCGAGGGAGTTCACTGAAACAGATTCAAGTAAAAACCTTGTCCGTTCATTTCAATCCGCAATGCGAGCTCCGCATGTTCTCTCGGGCTGATCTCCTCGTCCAATCGGTCTGAGAGCGTCACAAGCTTCCGGTCTTCCGCATGGCCGAGTTCAAGGGCGCATACGACTGCGATGTAATCTCTAAGTCTCACCAAAGAGCCTCAATAATGATGTTGGCGCTGCTGCCGGAACGCCGGGTTGCCCGATTTTATGGGTAAATGATTAAGCGATGCGGCTAGATTAAGGAGGCGAAGGATATGAGTAATCCTGTGAAGGAAATGATGAACAGCGTGAACGGTCTGAAGCAGTCGCTGGACGGAGTCAAGCAATCGGTGAACGGCATGAAGGAAACGCTGGATTCGGCGAAACGGAATATTCAGGAGACGGTTGGGCAGGCAAAGGGCAAAGCCGCGGGGATCAAGGAAGGAATGAACCGCATGAAGGAGTCGGTCCAGGAAACAAAGGCGGTGGTCCTTGAGGCCAAGCAGGCTGTTATGGAAGGCGCTCCGGCAGCCGGTACGCTAGCTTCCGCGCAGGTCGCGGCCGGGACAGCGGCGGAGGATATAGCGCCGGAGAAACTTGTGCCCGTACAGGAAGGGGACGGCTTCGTTCTGCGTGAGAACGGCACCCTGATCGGTGAGGTGACGTTTCTGCCGCTTCAAGGCATTAATACTTGGTTGATTAACTATACCTATGTCGCACCTCTCTACCGGGGTAAAGGAATTGCCAAGCTGTTGCTGGACCGGGTCGTGAGCGAGGCCAGACGGCAGAATAAGCAGATTGTTCCCGCCTGTTCTTATGCATTCGTCCAGTTCCGTGACCATTCCGAATATGCCGACGTGTGGCGCCGCTAAAAACCTCACCGTATCTCTATCCGGACGTTCCGTCCATTCCGATTTAAAATGACGCCCTGAGCGCATGAGCGCCTCGGGCGTTTTTTGTGCCGATTTCCGTTATAATAGGGCTTAGCCAGAAAATTTAAGGAGGACATTCTTTTGAACGAAGTGCTTGGAACATTAAGAAATCACCGCTCTTACCGGCAGTATTCGCAGCGGGTTGTGGAAACGGAAGCTTTGCAGACGATAATCGAAGCCGCGCAGGCCGCTCCCTCATGGATCAACGGCCAGCATGTGACGGTCATTTCCGTCCGGGACGAGGAGCGGAAACGAAAGCTGTCAGAGTTCAGCGGGAACCAGAGGCATGTGGCCGAGGCGCCGGTGTTTCTGGTGTTCTGCATGGATTTTTACCGCGCCAAGCTGGCCGGCGAGATCGAGAATGTTTCATTTGACGCGGAACGCGATGTGGATGCTCTGCTTACCGGGGCGACGGATGTGGGAATTGCGCTGGAGGCCGCGATTGTCGCGGCGGAATCTCTGGGCCTTGGCATCATTCCGATCGGCGGCGTCCGGCGGAATACGCGCGGCGTCATCGACCTGCTGAACCTGCCGAAATACGTATTCCCCGTAGTCGGTCTATGCGTCGGGTATCCCGAAGCGCAGGTGTCCAAGCAGCCGCGGCTCCCGCTGCGCGCGGTATGGCATGAGGAGAGCTATAATCCTGATCTGGCAGGATATCTGCAGGAGATCAACGAAAGCAACCGCCAGACGTTGAAAGCCCAGGGCTTGGAGGAAAAAGACTGGACTGCCCGGGTCGCCGCGTTCTTCGCCGCCAATCCGGAATACGGGGACGCAAAGCGCACGCTCCGGGAACAGGGCTTTACCTGCAGCAACCTGGACCCGGATTCGAAGTAAGCCTTAAGCCTGTGAGAAAGGAAAAGTCCCATTGACTCTACAACAATTGAAATATGTCATCGAGGTGGCGGGCCGCGGTTCGATGAACGAAGCCGCCAAGCGGCTCTTCATCTCCCAGCCCAGCCTGTCCAATGCGATTCGGGATCTGGAAGAAGAAATAGGGATTACGATCTTTGAACGCACCAATAAAGGCATTTCGCTTTCGAAGGAAGGCGCGGAATTTTTGAGCTATGCCAGGCAGGTGGTGGAGCAGGCCGAACTGCTCGAGAACCGGTATCTCGGCGCCAAACCGTCGCCTCAGCATTTCTCCGTGTCCACTCAGCATTACGCTTTTGCGGTCAACGCCTTTGTGAACCTGGTGCGCCAGCACGGCCAGGACGAATATGAAGTGGCTCTTCGCGAGACGAAGACCTACGAAATCATTCAGGATGTCAAAAGCCTGCGCAGCGAGATCGGCATTCTGTATCTGAACGAGTTCAACTCCAAGGTTATGGGCAGGCTGCTGAAGGACGCGGGGCTGATATTCAACAGCCTGTTCATCGCGAAGCCGCATATTTTTATCAGCATTCACAACCCGCTGGCCAAGCAGTCCATCGTGACCATCGACCAGCTTCAGGAATACCCGTACTTGTCCTTTGAGCAGGGGGAATATAACTCCTTTCACTTCTCGGAAGAAATTCTGAGCACCCTGTCCCATCCCAAAAGCATCCGGGTCAACGACAGGGCGACGCTATTCAACCTGCTGATCGGCCTGAACGGTTACACGATCTCCACCGGCGTGCTCAGCGCAGACCTTAACGGCAACGAGATCATTCCCGTTCCGCTGGATTGTGACGAGAGTATTAATGTCGGCTGGATTTGCCATAAGGATGCCGCGCTTTCGAAACTGGGTCTCGCTTATGTCGAGGAGCTGAAGAAGGCCATTGCCGAGTAGCCGGACCGTTTGCGCGGAGAGTGAACTTATGGATTTTACAACTATATATGGATGAGAAAGGAGGGGTTTCGCCTGATGCGCGGAATACCTCCTTTTTTTGACATTTCTCCTTTTGATCCGGCTTGCAACGGACCTTTGCGGGAGCGGCAATTCCTTTTGCGTACATTTCCCCCTCTTCAAAGTTACCCCCTTATACTACGTTAGAGCCATTTTTGCCGTGTTTTCTGAAAGTCCATTGACCTTTTTCCTGGCGATAAATATATTGAGGTTAAGACTATGTCGGACTTACGGATTCCAGTCAATTTCAAAGTGTGCCTTGAACGAAATTAACGAGTCTGCAGTCCTCCGAACGTGAGTGTTTAAGTTTAACTTTATTTTCCATGAAAAGGGGTGCCTGCTTCGATGAAACCGGAAATCAGCATCATTGTGCCTGTGTATAACGTGGAGAACTATATCCACAAATGCGTGGATTCGATTCTGGCACAGAGCTTCGAGAACTTTGAACTGATTCTTGTCGATGACGGCTCTCCCGACAATTGTCCTGCCATTTGCGACCAGTATGCGGCCAAGGACCCGAGGGTCAGGGCCATTCACAAACCGAACGGCGGATTGTCCGACGCCAGAAACTGGGGGCTGAATGTCGCCGAGGGCAAGTACGTCGGCTTTGTCGATTCGGACGACTGGATTGCCGATGATATGTACGAGCTGCTCTACCACTCTCTGATCGAAAATGAAGCGGATATCGCCGTATGCTGCCACTACGAGGTGGTTGAAGGCGAGCTGTTCCAAATTAACAACTACGACGGTTATCCCCGAGTGCTGAGCAATGTGGAAGGACTAAGCGAGCTGCTGATGGACGTCCGGATCAAGAATCTGGCCTGGGACAAGCTTTACAAAAGAGAGCTGTTCCGCAATGTAAACTATCCCGTCGGCGTGTATTACGAGGATACTCCGACAACCTATAAACTGTTCTTGCAGGCCTCCAAGGTCTCTCTGGTCAACATACCCAAATACTATTACTTCAAGCGAAAAGAGAGCATCACCGGAAGCAAAAATCTGAAAAAGCTCCAGGACAAGTTCTACGGAGCCTATGAGAAATACGATAAGGTGAGAAGCCAGTACCGGGACCAAATCGACAAGGCTACCTGGGGCTGGGCCGCTAACGTCGTAATTAATGAAGCGATGGAGCTGTATAATTATCTGCTCAGGCAAAAAGGCGGAACCGGTCAAAGCGAGGATGTCGAAAAGGTCAAAAGGTTCCTGCGCGAGAATCTGTCCGTAATTATGACGGCTAAGCCGATCGGACCGAAACTGAAAATGGCCGCCCTTATCCTGTCGACTAGCGAGGC
Source organism: Paenibacillus rhizophilus (assembly GCF_003854965.1). Lineage (GTDB taxonomy): Bacteria > Bacillota > Bacilli > Paenibacillales > Paenibacillaceae > Paenibacillus_AQ > Paenibacillus_AQ rhizophilus. The sequence continues at coordinate 22,175 of NZ_RQPI01000021.1, read as the reverse complement.
ATTCTACAGCCTGCTGTACAGCACCCTGATCTTTCCGTTCCGCAAAGAGAAGAATCAGAGCCTGATGTAGGTTGCCCGGCAGAGAGCCGCGTTCGGGTCAAATTCTTATCTACGGGGAGGAACGTATGATGCATATCGGCATTTTCATGCACACCAATTACTTCGAGGATTTCTTCGTGAAGGGCCTCGGCATCAACGAACGGGAGTATGTCGAGTCCTACCACAATGACTTTTCGTTTGATTATGCCCGTCTGCTCCGTGAGCACGGGATCGAAACCACCATCTACAATTTCACAAAAACCGGCGGCGAAGCCCGGACCTATCATCATAAAGTGGTCGATTGTACGGTCAAGTTCATACCGATCGGCACGCTGTACCGGATGTATGACCGGATTCCGTTCTCGAGCCGGACCCCTGTCTTTAAATACATCTCCCAGTACACCTCCACGATTCAGCCCGATCTTGCGCAGATTTTGCGGGATGACGGCATCGATGTTCTCTACGCGCAGGAATACGCATCCGGACGGTTCGAACGGCTGGCGGGCGTTGCCAAATCTTTGGGCATACCGATCGTTGCCGCCTATCACGGCGGCAGCATACCGAAGTTCCTGATGCCGCTCAAGAAACGGACCTTGAGCCAGGCCGCGTATCTGACGACGCTTAATGAAGATGAACATCGGAGCATGCTGTCGTCTTTGCCCAATATGAAAGACCGCATCCGCATCATTCCGAATTTCGTTAACCGCTCCATCTTCCACCGGGAAGACCGGGAAGAAGCGCGCCGCGCTTTGGGCCTGGACTCCGGCTCGCGTTATATCATAACGGTTGGAAGACTGGATGAGCACCAAAAAGCGCACTCTCTGCTCGTTCAGGCGATCGAGTCGCTCAATGACTTTCCGGAGCTGAAGGTACTGATCGCCGGAAGCGGACCGGATGAGCAGGAGCTGCGGAAACGGATCTCGGATGCCGGTCTTGAGGATAAAATCATCCTGCTTGGCTCGGTCCGGGACAAAAATCAATTGAGGCATTATTATAACGCCTGCGAGCTGTTTGTGCTTCCCTCGCGCTACGAAGGACTTCCGCTGGTCCTTCTGGAAGCGGGCGCCTGCGGATTGCCCGCCGCGGCCTTCAACGTCATGGGGGTCAGAGGCCTTATCCGGGACGGGGAGAATGGACTTCTCGCAGAAAATCTCGACCCGCTCCGGCTGGCCGACGCGCTTCGGAAGCTGCTGTCGAACCCGGAGCTTCGCTCGGAAATGGGAGACCGGGCGATGGAAATTGTCCGCACCCAATATTCCGAGGAGATCATCGGCGCCAAGCTGAAGGCGCTGTTTAACGACAGTATAGGCGGCGGCGACGCCGTAAAATTCAAGCCGGCCGTTCTGACCGGAAATAAATGAGGAAACAGCCGTCAAAAGGAGGAGAGCTTGTGAAGCTAAGCGTGATCATTCCGGCGTACAATGTCGAGGCGTATATCGGTTATACGCTCGAATCGCTCGCAAGACAGAGCAGTACAGATTTTGAGACGATTGTCGTTGACGACGGCTCCACCGACGGGACGGGGCAGGCGGTCCGGAACTTTATCGACAGTGGAAGGCTGGCGAACTGCCGGCTGATCACCAAGGAGAACGGCGGAGTCAGCGCCGCCAGGAACCGGGGCTCAGAGGAAGCGGCCGGCGACTATATTCTGTTTCTGGACGGCGACGATCATGTGGACCCCGGTCTGGTTGAAGCCTTTGCCCAGGCGGCGGATAAGGGAACTCCCGATATTGTATGCTGGAAATGGACGCTGGTCGACGAGAAGGGGAAGCAGCTCTACGACTTTTATCGGGACACCCCCCGTCTCCCGGCGCAAATGTCGGGCGCGGATGCGCTGCGGCATGTGCTCGTCGATCAGGATATGCGGATCTGGACGGCCAGTGTCGCCTACCGAAGACAGCTTCTGGAGGAGGAAGGGATTCTTTACACACCCGGCTGCGTGAACGGCGAGGACCAGGAATATACGTTTAAAGCTTTGGCGCGGGCGGCCGACGTTGTTTTTATCGACAGGGTGCTGTCTTTCTATCTCCACCGGACTACCTCCATCTCCGGCGTGTACAATGTCAAGAAATTTGACTTTGCCGATGCCTTCAAGCGTGCCGGCGCGTTTATGGACGGACGTCCGGAGCTTAAGGAGGTTAAGGATACGCTGATGTACCGCCATATGATCGAGAACTATTTTTACAATTTAAAGACTTGCCTGGGAAGCTCCGATAAGGTCTCAATCCGGACGCTGATGCGGGATATCGACAGGCATTATCCCCGTTTAAATGAAGAAATGCGTGATTTAATCAAGCGCTGGACCAAAGAGAACGGCAATGCGAAAGCGCATGTGCGCGCTTTTCTGATCGCGCCGGAGCTGTACCGGATGCTGCTCGGATGCCAGCAGGCTGCCATCAAGCTCAAGTCCCGCATCCGCTCCACACTCCGTCATGCGACGGCGTAACAGGAAACGGCGGGCAGCTGTCCAATAAGCGGGGTTAATCGAAGCAGCTTAACGAAGCAGTTAAACCATCATATAAAGGAGGAACGGTATGATTGCCAAACGCAGCTTTCTTAATATCTCCATCGGGTTGCTCAGCCAGTTGGTTACCATTGCGCTCAGCTTCTTTATTCCCCGGCTGATTATGCTGAATTACGGTTCGGAAGCCAATGGGCTAGTCGCCTCCATCACACAGATCATCGCCTATTTATCCCTGCTGGAAGCTGGCGTCGGCGCCGCGTCGATTCAGGCCCTCTATCGGCCGATCGGTCAGAATGACCGTTCCAAGATCAATGATATTTTGGCTGCTACCTCGATTTATTACAAAAAAACGGGACTTTATTATTTTGCAGCGGTCGTCCTGATTGCGGTTGTTTATCCATTTGTGATTGAATCCGGATTCAACGCGGTGACGGTCATGGCGGTTGTGGCGCTCAGCGGACTGGGCGGCGCGGTCAATTATTATTTTCAGGGGAAGTTTAGAGTGCTGCTGCTTGCCGAGGGGAAGAGCTACATCGATTCTTCGGTCGGCACCATTGCCAATGTCGCGAACAGTCTGGTCCGCATTGTGCTGCTGCTTCAAGGCTTTAATATTATCGCAGTGCAAGCGGTTTATTTCATCGTCATCCTGCTGCAGATCGTGTTCTACCGGATCTATATCCGTAAATATTACAGCTGGATCGATCTGAACCGGAAACCCGATTATGGGGCGATCAGCCAAAAGAATTCCGCGCTTATCCACGAACTGTCCTATCTGATATTCAGAAATACGGATATTTTGGTGCTGACCGTCTTTACCAATCTGAAAATCGTCAGTATCTACGTTCTGTACAATATGGTGTTCAACTTTGTAGACAATCTCGTGCATATGGTCACAGGCAGTTTCAAATTCGCGCTTGGCCAAAGCTATTTCGACAACCGGGAGAAGTTCATGAAAATGTACAATTTGTACGAGACGTACTATACCGGTTTTATCTTTGCGGTGATCAGTGTGGTTACGATTATGATTCTGCCGTTCATGCATCTGTACACGGCCGGGATCAGAGACAACAACTACATCGATTATCTGCTGCCTCTGCTGTTCGCAACGGCCAAGCTGCTGATGAATGCCAGGGCTCCGGTGGACAATGTGATCGAAATCGCCGGCCATTTCCGCAGCACCCAGGGAAGATCGATTCTGGAATCCGTCATCAATCTCGTCTGTTCCATCGGATTTGTCCTGCTGTTCGGAATCTATGGGGTATTGATGGGCACGATTGCGGCGCTGCTCTACCGCTCGACGGATATGATTATTTATGCCAACCGAAGGCTTATGGACCGCAGTCCGTGGCTCACCTTTAAAAAGTGGGGGGCCAATATCGCGCTGTTCGTCTTCATCCATCTGGTCGTGGAGAGTGTCAGTCTCCCTGTCCATTCCTACTTATCGTTTGTAATGTGGGGAATCATGCTGTCGGCGCTGATCTTCCCGATTTATTTTACAGTCAATTCCCTGTTTGAAAAAGACGGGTTTGCGCTTCTGCCCGGACTTGCCAGAAAAATAACGTCACGTTTTGGAATAGGGAAGAAGGCGGCTGCACAGGGTGGTTCACAGTAAAGAACAGGACGCGGTTAGGGACCAACTTATTTATGAATATGAAACGGAGCGACAAAAGAAAGCGCCATAGCCGAAGCCGGCATGGCGCTTCTTGATGTTCAGCTTTAAGCAGGCAGCTCTCAGCTTGGAATTACGCTGCCATGGACATGACGGTATCGCAGCCGCTTCGGCCTGTGTTGTACGGCCGTGCATCCTGCATCCAGCCGACGGCATCGGCCGCTTCTTCGTTCTCCTGCCGCGCGAGTGCGATCAGCCCGGCAATGTCGGCGTGCTCGTAGGCGGCGGACATCCGCTTCAGCAGTTCGCGGAAGCCGGGCTCCTCCGGCAGCGGAGGACCGTCCGGGGCCAGCTCCTCGCGCAGCGCGGGCAAGGCCCGGCGCGCCCGGTGCAGCGCCGCTTTGACGGCTCCCTCCGTGGTGCCCAGCAGCTCCGCCGCTTCAACGGCCGAATACTCCAGCACGTCCCGCAAGAGAAACACCGTCCGCTGAAGCGGGGACAGATGCTTCATCATCGCCTGAAGGGCCATTTCCGCCGCGAAATCTCCGCTGCCCTGAGCAACCTTCGCCGGTTCGTTCATCAGCGGCAGCTTTCGGCTTAGCACGGATTTTCTCCGCGCCGCATCGAGCCATGTATTTTTGGCGACGCGCAGCAGGAAGGCTTCCGGATTGCCGTGCCCGGCCCGCAGGGGGGTAAGCGCCTTTAGCCAGGTATCCTGCGCCAAATCCTCGGCATCCCAGCTTGAGCGGGTAAGCGACAGACAGTATCTTTTCAGTGCCGCCTGCAAAAGAAGAATTCCGCTCTCATCCAGCAGCTTCCCTTCATCCGCGCGTTTCGGGGTGATCATGCGCATTCCTCCTCCGCATAAGAGATGTCTCTAATCCATTCTTTCTTCCCAGTGTAAACGAATAACGAAGCGGAAACGATACGCGGCTGAAAACTTTTTTATCAGGTCTCTACCTCGGTATCTTTTTGGTGCCTTCAACCGTATACGGGTCAGGAAACGGACATAAAATTCAATCAGTGGAGGTAAGCGAAAATGAGCTATATTCCTTATGTGCTGGAACAGACGAGCCGGGGGGAGCGTTCCTACGATATTTACTCCAGGCTGCTGAAAGACCGGATTGTATTCCTAGGGGCGGCGATCGACGACCAATTGGCCAACAGCGTTATCGCCCAGCTGCTGTTCCTGGCGGCGGAGGACCCGGACAAGGATATTCATATGTATATTAACAGTCCGGGGGGCTCCACTTCCGCGGGGTTCGGCATTTATGATACGATGCAATTGATCAAGCCCCAGGTGAATACGATCTGCACGGGCTTCGCGGCTTCCTTCGCCGCCTTTCTGCTGCTGTCGGGGGCGACCGGCAAACGATGCTGTCTCCCGAACGGCGAGATTATGATCCATCAGCCGCACGGAGGGGCGCAGGGGCAGGCCAGTGACATTGCGATCAGCGCCAAACGCATCCTGCAGGTGAGGGAAAGGATCGTCCGTATCACCTCGGAGCGGACCGGTCAGCCGGTTGAGAAAGTCGAGAAGGATATGGACCGGGATTTCTTCATGTCCGCCGAGGAAGCTTTGGATTACGGCATTATCGACAAAGTGATTACCCATTTGTAGTAACTGGAAGGAGAGAGAACATGTTAAATTCACTGCAAGGAGAGAAAGCGGCGGTTTATTTTCTGGACGGTTCCTGCCTGAATGATGGCGTTCTGGAAGAGGTGGGTGAGAAGTTCATCAAATATGTGACCGACTACCAGATTCATTACATTCCGATTACGTCCGTCCGTTCGGTATGTGTGGAGACGAAAGAGCGGCAGCGTCCGCGGGTGGGATTCGGGCAGTAGAAGCTTGATTTCACCCCGTCATGACCATTCAATAGGACCCATCCCCGGGCTGCCGGGAGATTGGGTCCTTGATCGTTTTATCACTGTGTCTGTGTCGTCCCTATTTCCGTAGTCGGGGAACGGGCCAAATTCACCTGAAAAACCTGCACATTAGTAGGAAAATGCCAGCCCCCTACGCCGGCCACTCAAACGCTGGGTTCGGAGCAGCCGCCGATGGGAGGCGCGGAAGCCGAACGGCAGCTCGGTGATGCCGATATGGCCGAAACGATCAGTTCCCGGGTAAAACCCGGCATGCTGTGATCCTAAAGTCGACTGTGATACAATGAATTAATTGATCCATTCAGTATGGCGGCCTCACAAGGGCCGTTTATTTCTGCCGGAAAAGGGTATAGCTAAACTGTAGGCTCTGCCGATTTTATCGTTTTAAAGCGATGAAAAACGGAGGATTACCTTGGATTTTTGAGGATTCCCAAGGAAAATTAGCGTTTGTGTAAATTTATCACGGTATTCGTCGATTTTTATTGATTATTTGCGGCATGTTTTGTATAATCAGCGTTGTTGATTTTTCATAAGCATGCGCTTTCGAAGCGAATTGTGCTGAAATCATATTTTAATGAAGCTGTTTCACCACAAACTTTTTTGAGGAGGTCTTTCATTTTGGGAAAAGCGTTAATTATCGGCGCTGGCGGCGTCGCAAGCGTTGTTGTTCATAAATGCTGCCAGAACCCGGATGTTTTTGAGGAGATCTGTATTGCGAGCAGAACGGTCGAAAAATGCGAAGCTTTGAAAAATAAATTGGACGGAGGCCGCACAAAGATTCAGACGGCCCAGGTTGACGCGGACAATACCGACGAGGTTATTCAACTCATCAAAAGCTTTGGTCCGGACGTCGTTATTAACGTCGCGCTTCCTTACCAGGACCTGACCATTATGGATGCCTGTCTTGCAACGGGTGTGCATTATCTGGATACCGCGAACTACGAGCCGCCGGAAACGGCGAAATTCGAATACAGCTGGCAGTGGGCGTACAAGAAGAAATTTGAAGAAGCCGGCATTATGGCTGTCCTTGGATGCGGCTTTGACCCGGGTGTAACCGGCGTATTCTCGGCCTATGCGCTGAAGCATTATTTTGACGAAATTCATACCATCGATATCGTGGACGCCAACGCGGGTGATCACGGCTATCCGTTCGCGACCAACTTCAACCCGGAGATCAACATCCGCGAAATTACCGCTAACGGACGTTACTACGAGAACGGCGAATGGATCGAAACGCCGCCGCTTTCCGAGAAGAAGGTATACGACCTGCCGGAAATCGGACCGAAGGATATTTACCTGCTGTATCATGAAGAGCTGGAATCCCTGGCCAAAAATATTACGGGAATCAAGAAAATCCGCTTCTGGATGACCTTCTCCCAAAACTACCTGACTCACCTGAAGGTTCTGGAGAACGTCGGCATGACCTCAATCGAGCCGATTATGTTCGAAGGCAAAGAAATCATTCCGCTGCAGTTCCTGAAGGCGGTTCTGCCGGACCCGGCGTCGCTCGGACCGAGAACGAAGGGCAAGACGAACATCGGCATCATCGCTCAAGGCACCAAAGACGGCGAGCCGAAGAATTACTACGTCTACAATGTATGCGACCATCAGGAATGCTATCGTGAAGTAGGCTCCCAAGCCATTTCCTACACAACGGGCGTACCGGCCATGATCGGCGCTATGCTGATGATCAAGGGCACCTGGATGAAGCCGGGCGTATATAATGTGGAAGAGCTTGACCCGGATCCATTTATGGAGCTGCTGAATACTAAAGGACTGCCGTGGCAGGAAGATTTCTCGCCTACGCTGTTGGATTAGGAAGAACGATGAAAGAGATCAATTTCAGCGCGGTTCCTACACCAAGTTACGTTGTAGACGAAAGGCTTCTTGTCAAAAATCTTGAGCTGCTGAACTATGTTCAAGAGCGTACGGGCGCGCATATCCTGCTGGCCCAAAAAGGCTTCTCCATGCATGCTCTCTATCCGCTGGTAGGGAAATATCTGAAAGGCGTCACTTCCAGCTCCTTGTTTGAAGCCCGTCTCGGCTATGAGGAAATGGGCAAAGAGGTTCACGCCTACGCTCCGGCGTATGTGGACTCGGAATTTGACGAGCTGATGAAGTACAGCGATCATCTGGTTTTTAACTCCTTTGACCAGTGGAATCGCTATAAGGAGAAGGTTCAGAGCGCTTCAAAGCACATCAGCTGCGGCATCCGCGTGAATCCCGAGTATTCCGAAATCGAGATTCCGCTGTACGATCCCTGCTACAACAACTCCAGACTGGGCGTGACGCTGGACAACTTCCGGCCGGAGGAGCTGGACGGTATCGAGGGTCTGCATTTCCATACGATGTGCGAGCAGAACTCGGATACACTGGAGCGGACGATCAAGGTCGTGGACGAGAAATTTGGCCCCTATCTGAAAGGCATGAAGTGGCTGAACTTCGGCGGCGGGCATCATATTACGCGTTCCGATTACGATGTGGAGACGCTTGTGCGCTGTATTTTATATATGAAGGAAAAATACAATGTCCAGATTTACCTGGAGCCGGGCGAAGCCATCGCCCTGAATACCGGATATCTGGTGGCGACAGTGCTGGACGTGGTCAAGAACGGCATGGAAATCGCCATTCTCGACACCTCGGCGGAATGCCATATGCCCGATGTGCTGGCCATGCCTTACCGGCCGAACATCATCGGCGCCGGGCAGCCGGGCGAGTATGAGCATACGTATCGCCTTGGCGGACTGACCTGTCTCGCAGGCGACATTATCGGCGATTATTCGTTTAAGCAGCCGCTGAAGAACGGCGACCGTCTCGTATTCCTCGACATGGCGCATTACACGATGGTCAAGAACCATATGTTCAACGGCGTCAACCTGCCTTCGATCGTGTCCTACAACGAAGAAGAAGGCATCAAGGTGATCCGCACCTTCGGCTATGAGGATTACAGCGGCCGGTTGTCGTAAGTCTAAGGTAAACTTAATATTGAATTAACGGAAAAGGGCAGCCTGGCGGCTGTCTTTTTTCATGTAAAATAGAGGTTGTATTACGAACATATGTTTGGTAAAATGGGCATACGCAATTATTTTCCACCGGAAAGGGATGTTTGGGATGATTGTTAGAACGCCATCGCATTATGGAGATGATACCTGCTCATCTTACGTATCGGCAGGGGATTTTATCTTTCTCTCGCATCACGCAGGCGGGCATGAATCAGATGATATCGTACACCAAATGCAAGCCAGCTTTGACAGCTTGACGTCTACCTTGGAATCGGCCGGAGCTACATTTGACGATATTATCCAGATCAATCTGTATCTCAAGAATATTAAGGATTTCAGCGCGGCGAAGGATGTGTTTTATAAATATTTCAAGAAGGATCATTTTCCTGCGCGAATGACGACGACTACAGATTTCGTGAACGAGGCATGCCTATGTATGCTGGACGCCATTGCTTATAGAAGCAGTTAAGCTTTACATATAAAAAGGGCGCTTTTTAACGCTCATCAAATTTTAACAGGTCTCCCGGCGGAATGCGCAGTCTGAATAAATAATGTGTTTATGATTATTCTCAAAGGTAGAACTTTTGGTATACTGGGAACAAATCAACCAAGAATGGGTGTCGAGTAATGAAAAATGAAGATATTCTTGCGGTACTGAAGGCTCTGTCTAATGAGACTCGCCTCAACATCCTTTGCTGGCTGCGGGAGCCGGAAAAAATGAATGAGAATCTGCCTAATGTCATTAAAGAAGAGTTCCCGGGCGGTGTCTGCGTGGGAAGCATTCAGGAAAAATCCGGTCTCGCGCAGTCGGTCATCTCCTCATACCTGTCATCTATGCAGAAGGCCGGACTGCTGGAGTCCCGCCGCTATGGCCAATGGACCTATTACAGACGAAATGAAGAAGCGATCACAGCCTTTTTGGAGGGCTTTGCGGCCGGACTGCAGGCGAAGAAGTAGCAGCCCTGGAGGATTTCTCCGTATAGCTTGCATTTCCATCGATTAATCTATATATTTGTATTTACATATTAATACTTTTTATATATAGGAGGAGAGAATGAGATGACTGTATCCAATACTGCTGCGGCTCTGTTCAAGCCTTTTGAAGGCGGCCGACTTAAGCTTGAAAATCGTATTGTCATGGCGCCGATGACCCGATCCTTTTCGCCAACAGGCGTTCCAGGTCCAGACGTGGCCGGATATTACCGCCGGAGGGCGGAAAACGGCGTCGGTCTCATCATCACCGAAGGAACAGTCATTAACCATCCTGCTGCGGCTGCTGACCACGGCGTGCCGCATTTTTACGGGGAGGAAGCTCTAGAAGGATGGGCGCGCGTCGTTCGCGAAGTTCATGAAGCGGGCGGCAAAATCGCTCCGCAAATTTGGCATACCGGAACCGCCCGCGAGCGGAAGAAATTCCCGGATTCGAATGCCGACCCGATCGGGCCGTCAGGCCTCAGCCTGACCGGTGAGCAGGTATCAGAACCGCTGACGGTTGAAGAGATTCGCGGTCTCGTACAGGCTTATGCCCAGGCCGCTGCCGACGCGAAGAGCGTTGGCTTTGACGCGGTGGAGATCCACGGCGCGCACGGCTATCTCATTGACCAGTTCTTCTGGGACTTTACCAATAAGCGTACGGATGAGTATGGCGGCGACCTGGTTGGCCGCACCCGCTTCGCGGTGGAGATCATCGAGGCGGTGCGAGCTGCGGTCGGCCCTGACTTCCCGATTATCTTCCGTTTCTCCCAGTGGAAGCCGGTCAATTACGGCGCCAAGCTTGCAGCGAACCCGGAGGAGCTGGAGCGCTTCCTCGCGCCGTTGTCTGCGGCAGGCGTCGATATTTTCCATGCCTCCACTCGCCGCTTCTGGGAACCGGAGTTCGAGGGCTCGGACCTCAATCTGGCGGGCTGGACTCGCAAGCTGACCGGCAAGCCGGCTATTACCGTAGGCTCTATCGGCCTGGACTCCGATTTCACAAGCCTGTTCGAGGAGGGCAAGGGCGGGCAGTATGCCGGCATTGACAACCTGATCGAGCGTCTGGAGCACGGAGAGTTCGACCTCGTCGCCGTCGGTCGAGCACTGCTGACTGACCCCGCTTGGGCGGCCAAGATCCGCAACGATCGCATCGAAGAACTGCAGCCCTTCAAGCGGGAGGATCTTGCTACGCTGAGCTGATTCAACGCCGATTGACCCGCAGTAGACGGCAAAATTCCAAGGCCTTTTCGGATTCAGTCCGAAAGGGCCTTTTTTCAATGTACGCCCAGCATGGGCGTCATCTTTAGGGTGAAAAGTCCCAAACGGCGGTCGGCGAGCGCCTGTGGCGTCGTTACATTTATAAAAATTCCCTGAAAAATGGCAACTATATGCTTCCTAAAGCGTTTAAAGATAGGGTTGCTATTTTTATAGGGAACAGGAGAATTGGACTAATGAAGCATTGGGGAAAAATATTGCTGTGCGGCGCGCTATTGCTGGGGAGCGCCCCGGCGGCCGCGCCGGGGACCGCTTCGGCGGCCGGTGGAGTCGGCATTATTCTGGACGGCTATCCGCTGCCTTTTCCGGTGGAGCCATCGGTTATGAATGGCACGACGATGGTGCCGTTCCGGGCCATTTCCGAAGCGCTGGGAATTACGGTGCTGTGGAATCAGAGCGCGAAGCAAATTACCGCCTCCAGATTGGACAAAGCGGGAGTGAAAAAGGTGGTTCTGACGCTTGGCAGCAAGACAGCGCTGGTGAACGGCGGTTCCGCGAAGCTGGCCGTTGCGCCGCAGACGATACGCGGGACAACGATGATCCCGCTGAGTTTCTTCAGCCAGCAGTTTGGCGCGAAAGTATCGTGGAACCAGTTGACGAAGACAGTGTCGATCACGTCGCCGAAGACGGAGATGTACACACTAGGCTTTTATGCGATTTCCTCTTACAGCGAATATGCGCTGCTTCCGGATTTTGACGCGATGGCGTTCGGATGGAGCCGGCTGGACAAGAACGGCGAGCTGACCACCACGGGCGCGGATCACTACTGGCCGCAGGCAGACGGCGACATTACGCCGGAATATATGGTGCAGAACGCAGACACCGGAGGAACAACGCCATATCTTATGGTCTATTCCGGAGACGACGGCCTGGAAGTGACCAAGAACCTGGAGGACAAGGCGCTTCAGGAGAGAACGATCGCGAATATTATGGAGCTGGCCGTGCAAAAGGGCTTCAAAGGCATCATGCTGGATCTGGAGGGTCTCGGCATGACTGGAGACAAGGCGAAGGCTGCTGCGGAGTATAACGCTTTTGTGAAGAATCTGTCCGGCAAAGCGCGCGCGCAGGGGCTTAAGCTCAGCATCGCCGTCCATCCGATCAACAGTTCTTACACCGGCTACGATTACAAGACGCTCGCGTCTTTGGCCGACGATTTGATTGTGATGGCTTACGCCTACGAGGACGAAAAACGCCCCGAACCGACGGCCAAAGTAGACGAGGCGATCCGGCTCGCCCTGAAGCAGACGACGAAGGACAAGCTGGTGCTGGGCGTCTCTCTCTACAGCGAGAACGAAAGCTCCGTCAATACGAAGATCGGCCTTGCCAAGCGTTACGGTCTGAAAGGGATTGCCGTTTGGCGTCTGGGCCTGATCGGCCAAAAGGCGTGGAATGAGATGAACAAGTCGGTGGAATTAAGCGAGTAATTTAGCGAATAGTTAAGTGAATAAGACGAACGAGGCTGTCCCGAAGGTGATACTTAAAATCTTCGGACAGCCTCGTTTAGTTTACAGACGCCGCGCGGCGCCCGAGAATCCAGGCAGGCGTTGTCAGAGCCGGACGCTGTATCAAAGCGGGAACCCGGCTTGCATATGCGCCAGAGATTCATCCAGTATCTCCAAAAAATCCATTTCCGGGTGTTCGACATAATACATCTGCGCGGAAATGACCAAACCGATAACAGCAGCGGCCACATTACGGACCTTCAGCTCGCCCGCTTCGCGTCCCGCGCGTTCGGCAATAATGCCGGCCACCATCTCGGTAGTTCCGGCAATTTGGTGAATCATCGCGATGCGCAGTTCGGGTACGGACATGACCAGCGAGACCCGCTCCCAGATGCCGCCCTGTTCCTCCTCGGGAATTTGCAGGAAGCCTTCGCGGACGGCATTCCGGAATGCCTGGACGGCGTCCAGTTCGGGAGGCTGGTTCCGGTACGTTTCAATTAGCAGCGGATCGTAGTCATCCTCCAGCACAACAGCTTCTTTTGTCGCGAAATACCGGAAAAAAGTACTGGGCGAAATTTCGGCGGCTTCGGCAATCTGTTCCACCGTGGTGGCCTGATAGCCCTGCTCGCGGAACAGCCGCAGCGCGTTCTGCTGAATTGAGGCCTTCGTCTTGATCTTCTTTCGTTCACGCAGTCCGACCTTCGGCCGAGTTAAATCCGGCACGGCAATCCCTCCATCAACCCTTTTCAGCGGGACTCCGGAAGAGGAGCCCTCTCTCCAGTGTACCTTTTTTTTCGGGAGAGGGACAACCCCGGTGTTCAAATAAGCTCTGCAGAAGGCGCGTCGGCCTCCTTGCGGACAGCTTGGCGGGGAAGGAAAAGGAGAGCAAGCAGGAAGCTGACCGCCGCAATGCCTCCGCAGATCCACAGCATCGTATCCATCCCATGGACAAAAGCGGACCGGACAGCGGCGAGGAGCGTTTCTGAGCCGGTCTGCCGCGCCGCAGCGGCTCCAGCGGATACGCTTTGCTTGATCGTGTCCGCGGTTTGACTATCGAGTCCGCCGAGCGCGAGATTGCCGCGGTAGGTCGAGTTAAGCGCCGCCCCCAGCAGGGCTACCCCTACGGCTCCTCCGACTTGGCGCATCGCCATGATTAGAGCAGAGCCGACGCCGCTCCGCTCCGCAGACAGCTCGCCGAGCGCGGAGTCCATGGCGGTAGGCAGCACGAATCCAAGGCCAAGCCCGGCAACGGTGATCCAGAGAGCAGCGAATCCGTAGCCGGTATCCAGGCCGGTGGCTGTCCCGACAACAAGCCCGGCCGTCATGAACGCAAAGCCCCCCGCGGCGGTGTACTTTGCGCCAAGCCGGGGAAGAAGAGCCTGGGCTGCCTTTGCTCCAACCAGCAGCCCGCCGATCATGGGGAGAAGGCGGAGCCCGGTGCCTAAAGCATCTGCCCCGTTAACGGCCTGAAAATATTGGGGCATCACAAAGAGCAGGCCAAACATGGCGAAGGATACGCTGGTGGCAAGAATCGTGCCCCAAGTAAAGCTGGGAGACCGGAAAAGAGACAGCTCGATCAGTGGATGCTTCGTCCGGCGCTGCCAAAGAATAAAGGCCGTCAGAATCAAAGCCCCCACAATCAGCGTGCCGAGCGTTCCCGGATTTCCCCAGCCGTGTTCACCGGCACGGATCACTCCGTAGGTAACACCGGTGAGACCCAGGCTGGAAGCGAGAACGCCGGGAATATCAAGACGGGGGCGCACAGCGCTGCGCGATTCCGGCATAAGCAGCGTGACGGCGATCAACGCGACGGCGATCAGCGGGAGGTTGAGCAGAAAGACGGAGCCCCAGCTGTAATGCTTGAGCAGCCAGCCGCCGAGGATGGGACCCAGTGGGATGCCGAGCATATTGGCGGAAGCCCAGATGATCATGGCCTTGGTCCGTTCCGCCCCGGTGAACATCACCGGCAGCACGGACATCGACAGCGGAACCAGAAACGCCGCGCCGAGCCCGAGCAGCGACCGCATGCCGATCATCATAGCGGGAGTGCCGGAGTAGGCGCATGCCGCCGAAGCGGCGCCGAACAAGACAAGAGCGAATAGAAGCAGCTTTTTTCGTCCGTAACGGTCGCCCAGCATGCCGGCTGGAAGCAGCATGGCGGCCAGCACCAAATTATAAGAATCCAAAATCCACTGAAGTTGGCCCGTCGATGCCTGCATATCCACGGCCAGTGTCGGCAATGCCACATTCAGAACGGTCATATCCAGCCCGACAGCGAGCAGACCGAAGGTGAGCGCGAAGAGGACCCACCATTTCGATCTTAAAGAACCTGTCATATAGATAAACCACCTTTCAAAAAAATGAATTCGATAATGGCATTCTATATAAAATGATAGTAACTGTCAAATAAAATATTATTTCATATTTACACACAGAAAAAGAACATAAAAAACGGGTGTCAAGCCAAACGGCATGACACCCGTATCTCTTTCTTCGCTAATCCAAATACTTCTCCATGGCGGCCGGATCTTTCAGAATCATCCGCTTATTGCCGATGAGCTTGATCAGCTTCAGTTCCTCGAAACGGGCGAATTTACGGCTGATCGTCTCCCGGGTCACACCGACATAATTGGCCATTTCTTCCCGGGACAGGGGAAGCTGAATGTCCAGACTGCCGTCCCGCAGCTTGCCGTATTTTACACTAAGCTCCAGAATCATATGGGCGATCCGGATTTCCGGATCTTTGGTCGCAAGGCTCTGCGCCAAATTTTCCGTATGGGCGAGGCGCTGGGTAACGGCCTTCAGCAGCCGGAGCGAAATATCCGGATTCGCGGTAATAATCGTCTCCATATCGGCCCGGGTCAGTTTGCAGATATCGGTGTCCTGCAGCGCATACGCGCTGAAGTTGCTGAGCTCCCCGCCGCCAAAAATGCTGAGCTCGCCGAAAAACTCGCCCGCCGTCAAAATGCGCAAAATTTGCTCCTTCCCCTGGGGGGTCATTTTGGACAATTTCACATGGCCCCGGCGAATAATAAAGAGCGTATCCGAAGGTTGCTCTTCCAGAATCAGCGGCTGTCCCTTAACATATTTACGATGCTTGATCATAGCTCCGATGCGGGACAGATCCTGATCGGTGAGCGAAGCAAAGATCGGTACCTTCCGGGTGCAGGGCTCAGCGGCGTATTGGCATGAATGCTCGGTCATCTCTCATCACTCCTGTTATCACGGTTTGGGCTCCGGTCTTTGCTTCATGAAAAGGCGCTTAAGCTTACGCGCCCCCGACCGGCGCGAAATGATCTTTATCCTCGCCGCAGACGGGGCAGACCCAATCTTCGGGCAGATCTTCAAAAGCGGTTCCCGGAGCGACATCCTCGTCGGGATCGCCAACCGCCGGATCGTATATATAACCGCAAGGCTCGCAGATGTATTTTTTCATCTTACTCATCTCCTGAATGTAATTTGGGTTAGGCGCTGCATGTCTTCCCGCTCAGCCGGGACTTCACTTCGTCCATGACCGAGGCTATATCCATACCGGCAAGGTTCATGCCTTCAAGCCCGATTTTCCGCTCGACGGCTTCCTTGTAGCTCAGGGAGGCGGCTGCGCCCTCCCAGGAAACGGCGCCGATTATTGTGTTCTCTTTCACAAAGATGGCCGTATACACTCCGTTTTGCTCGCCGGTCAGCATGAGGTCGCACCGGTCTTCATCGACCGTTCCGATGGAGAACAGCGAGATGCCGAAGGCGTTGAACAGAGTAACAGGCACCGCTTTGACGTAGACTTCCTGGTCGTCGGCAGCCATGTTGAAGCCCGCCGTACGCCCCTGTTCGAGCGCTCCGCCCCAAAGCCCCTCCACATGGCCGTTCAGTTCGGCTACGTCTCCGGCGGCATAAATACCCGCTATACTGGTTTCCAGGCGGTCGTTCACAACGATGCCGTTCCGAACCTCAAGGTCCGTATCTTTGACAATGGACGTATTCGGCTGGATGCCTATGGAATAGACAACATGATCGCAGGGAACCTGAGAGCCGTCTTCCAGCCGGATTCCCTGAACCGATCCGGTTCCCTCGATGGCGGCAACGCCGGAATGCAGGCGGACCGTGACGCCGGAGCTTTCCAGCTCCAAACGGAGGCGCTCCGAGGAATGGCGGTCCAACTGGCGGGCCATCAGTCGGGGAGAGGCTTCGATGACGGTTACCGCGTAACCGGCTTCACGCAGCGCCCATGCCGTTTCCAGGCCCTGAACGCCTCCTCCGATTACGGCGACGCGGCTGCCGCTTGTAAGGCCTGACTTGAGCGTATCGGCATCCTTCATGTCCCGAATCGAATGAACCCCGTGGAGTCCGGCTCCCGGAACGGGGAACGCGCGGTTCCGGGCTCCCATGCACAGGAGAAGCTTGCCGTACTCCCACGTTCTTCCATCTTCGGTCTCGATCTGGCGGAGATCCGGACGGAGAGCTACGACGCGCGTGGATGTACACACGGTTATCCGGTTGGCGAGATACCATTTTTCTTTTTTAATCAGCACCTTTTCACTGTGCAGGTCGGTGAACAGGCCCTTAGTCAGCTTGATCCGGCTGTAAGGAAGATGATTCTCTTCGCCGAAAATGATAATTTCCGTTACTTCGTCCCGGTCCCGGATCGCCTTTGCCGCATGAACGGCAGCCACCCCGCCGCCTATAATGACATATGGTTTCGTCATGAACGCTTCCTCCTTTCTAAAATGAGCTCAGCAGCAGGTCTGAAACGAATTCCGCCGCATGTCTGATTTTTTGTTCTTTCTCGGGTTCTTTGGGCGAGAAACGGACTCTTACCGGAAATTCAACATGGGTCATCCCGGTCGTCTTGATAACTCCCGAAGTGCTCTGCACGCTCATGTTGGTCCCGTTCAGATAGTCCTGGATTACCTCGATCGCTTCCCCGCTCCATCCGTATGAGCCAAAGGCGGCGGCCAGCTTGCCTTCAAGGTTCATCGTCTGCATCTGCTCCAAAATCGGCTCCAGATTTCCGATCATATCCGCATACCGGGTGGAGCTGCCTACGAAGACGGCATCGGCTGCCGTGACGCTGGCCAGAATATCCGCCGCATCCGCTTTGTCGGCATCCCAGACCGCTGTCTCGATTCCATTCTCCTGAAGGGAATCCTGCAGAATTATAGCCATTTTCCGTGTATTGTTCTTGATGGTGGTATAGACGATGGCGGCTTTTTTTCCTTGAGTCGTTTCACGGCTCAATTCGGCGTACAGGTCGATAAATTTGCGCACATCCTGACGGATGACGAATCCGTGGGAGGGGGCGATCATTTCGATCTCAAGGTCCTTGACCGCTTCGATCAGTGTTCTTACATATCTGCGGTGCGGATGGATAATGGCGCTGTAATAGCCCTTGAAATCTTCGGTAATATCAAAGCCGGCTTCGTCAGCGAACAGGCGCTTAGCCGCGACATGCGTGCTGAAAATATCGCACGGGAACAGTATTTTATCTTCGATGCAGTAGGTGATCATCGTTTCCGCTGTGTGAAGGTAAGGCGTTTCTTTAAACAGCAGCGTCTTGCCGCCGATGTCCAGCGTGTCTCCGTCTTTTACAACAAGGAAGTTCCGGTTGTGAAGCTTGTACATTTCCTGAAGCTCCGGTACAGCGATTTCCGTGCAAACGATGACGGCATTGACTGCTTTTCCCGCGAGTGCGGCCAGTCCGCCGGAATGGTCGGGTTCGGTATGGTTGATCACAATATAATGAATGTCCAGCGGATCGATCATTTCAGCCAGTTGTTCCGCATACTCCCGTCCAAACTCCATATCAACGGTGTCGATGACGGTGGGCTTGCCCGTTTTTAATAAATAGGAATTATAGGTGGTGCCCTTTGCCAGCACGAGACGGTGGAACGGAACTTCACGGTCGTCTATTTTTCCGACCCAATAGGTGTTATCGGCGATCTTGAGATTTGCAATCATATAATTTGACCTCCTGTAGGTTGATTGGTTGACCAGCAAATTCATTGTATCCGGGCAGCCGTTCAAAAAAGAGGATTTGAATCAAATTTTGAAAGTTTCAGGATGAGGCTTGGCGTTTCTTTCATAGTTTTACTATACATGAACGGTATTTGGAGGTAGTGCGCCTGATCACGAAAAAAGTCACATATTCCGGGAGCGTAAACCGCTATAATCACTTAGGTTCAAGCATCGGGCGAAGCCCACAAATACTTCTCGGGAGGACCTAAGAGCATGACCTACAAATCACTGGAGCTTGTCAAACCGCAAACTTGGGAGCTGGAGGGGCTGGAAATCGGCGTTACGTCGAACTGCAACTTCCGCTGCGACTACTGCTGCGCATATAAACGGAACGACGGGCAGGGCCTTGAGGGGAAAGAGATTATCCGAATTCTTGAAGAGCTTCCTTCTTTAAAAAGAGTCCGCCTTTCCGGCGGTGAAGTAACGCTGAAGTTCGACGATTGTCTGGAGGTGGTCGCATACTGCGCATCAAGAGGAATCCAGACGCAGCTTAATTCCAACGGCAGTCTGCTGAGCGCGGCGAGAATTGACAAGCTTGCCCTCGCGGGACTGACGACCATACATATTTCGTTTAATTTCACTTCGGCAGATGAATTCTCGCGGTATTACAACATCCATCCTAACGTGTACAAAAAAATCAGGGAGAACATCTCGCTGTTCGCGAAGACGGAAGTGGACACTGTGCTGGAAACGCTGCTGTTCAGCGAGACCGAGCATCGTATGCGGGAAATCAGCGAGCATGTCTACTCCATGGGCGTCCGCACGCACGAAATTCAGAACAGTATCGTTATGGACCACACCGGCTGGAAATCGATTGCGGCCCGGGAGGCGCTTAAACAAGCAGTCAACGATCTGATTGCCCACAAAAAAGAGGATACCGTGCTGTACTTCACCTGCATGGACCGGTTCATGGAAGCGCTCGGCTTCCGGGAGCAGCCCGGCGTTTATTTTCCGCACTGCATTGAGGGCAAGACCCAGCTGCATCTGCACGGCAATGGCGATATATTGATCTCCGAATTATGCCATCCGGTCGTTATCGGAAATATTTACGAAGGGACTTCACTTAAAGATATTTATAAACCGATGCCGGCGGAACTGGAACGCTTTCTGGACCGCCAGCCTTGCCCCGCGCTGGATGCGCTGTTTCCGCAGGGAGTCTAGACTTCCCGACGGACGCGTTCCGGAGCGATTAGCCTTTTTCCGAATGTGTTAATGATAAAGAGATTGTAAGATTCATCATTTCTTGGGACGGGAGAGGATACTTGTGAAAAAGAAGTGGTTCATTGCGGGTCTGACGACCGCTATGCTGGCGTCCGGCTCGGCGGGAGTCTTCGCCGGGGCCAATTTGCAGCAGATCAAGGCGTATCTCAATCACAGCCTTCGCATTGAGGTGAACGGCTCCGCTTATAAGCTCAAGGACGGGAACGGCAAGACGCTGACGCCGATCACATATGGCGGATTGACCTATCTGCCGACCCGGGCGCTCGCGGATGCACTCGATATTCCGATTGCGTATGACGCGGCCAATCAGAAGGTGAAGATCGGTTCCACATCCGGGTCGGCGGCAAGCGGGTCGGGCGGAAGTACGGCAAGCGGCGGAAGCTCGTCCGAGAGCAAGGAGCGCCCGCAGTATCTGCCGCTCGATTTTCCGGTTCCTTACGATGCCGTAATTACGGTTTCTTCGGATTCCGTTCTTGGAGGAGTACGGCAGTCGAAGCTGACGTATTATACGCAGGAAACGCTGGATACGATGGGAATGGTCTATTCGGAGTACGTTCGAATCAAGGGCCTCGGCGAAGGAACACAGAGCGTGACTTCGAGCTCGATTTCAATAAAGGGACGGCTCGGAGGAACTAGCCCTTTGACCATTAATGGGGCGGCGTCCAAGACGAAAAAAGGATATAACGAATTTACGGTCAGTTGGTCGGAAAGCTGACACTCCGCCAATCGGCAGCCGATATAGACAGGCCGTCAGGGCCGTTTCCCAAGCGCAGCAGCGCATCGGGGGACGGCCCTGACGGCGTTTTGCAAGGGGCGAGCCGTCTCAAGATGGCCGTCTCAGTAATAATGACCAGTCGGCATTCCGCCGTAAATTCTTCCCGGAACTGCCGCCGTGCCTGTAATAAGCCACGGTTTCGACATCTCATAAAGCTTAAAATCTGTTATGATTTGGGTATGCGAAACCGGGCAAACCCTATCGAGACAACAGGTCGGATTACGTACACACAGGGGGGGAGATCATTGTCTTTGCGCGATGGACTGATGCGGTCCAATTCTTTTCTGGAAAAAATCATGCCGCTGCTCACGCCAAGCGCGATTGCGTTCGGTGTCTTGAACGAGAGCCGGCTGCTGCCGTATGCATGGCTGGTGCCTTGGATTTTTGCCGTGATGACCCTGGTCGGCAGTTTGAAATCCAACATCTGGGATTTGCTCGCCGTACTGGCGAAGCCGAAGCGTTTGATCATTCTGATGATTATTCTTCATGTCATTATGCCGGTCGTCGGCTGGCTTGCCGCAAGGGCGGTCTTTCTGGACGATCCCTATACGGTGACGGGCTATGTGCTTCTATTTGCCATTCCGACCGGTGTGGTCAGCGTTGTCTGGGTGTCGATATACGGCGGAAATATCGCGCTTACGCTGGCGCTGATCCTGATCGACACGCTGCTGTCGCCGCTGATTGTGCCGGGCACGCTGCATCTTTTGATGGGCACGAGCATCGAAATCCGGCTGTGGGATATGATGAAAGGACTGCTGTACATGATTGTTGCCCCTTCCGTTGTGGGCATGCTGCTGAACCAGTGGACCAAGGGGCGGGTGAACAAGGTATGGGGGCCGCCGCTTGCGCCCTTTGTGAAGCTGGGGCTGTTCGCCGTGGTGGCTATCAACGGGGCAGGCATCGCCCGCTATCTGAAGCATCCGGACGGCCAGCTGTTTATCATCATATCCGTCACCTTCGCGACGGTTGTGCTCGGTTATGTCATCGGGGCGCTGACGGCCCGGCGCTTCCGCTGGAACTACGAGGACTCGGTTGCCGTCCAGTTCAATTCGGGTATGCGCAATCTCAGCGCGGGAGCGGTTCTGGCGCTGAAGTATTTCCCGCCGGCCGTCGCGCTGCCGGTTATTTCCGGCATGCTGTTTCAGCAGATTCTGGCGTCGCTATCGGGGCTATTCCTTCGGATCAGCGCGCGGCGTGCGGCTGATTCAAAAGCGGTGCTTGCCGCTTCCGAAGCTTTCCGAACGCTGTGAGTGTGTCCGCGTATGCCATATCATCCTGTTGGCCGCCGCGCGGGGATAGAAAAGAGGGCTGCTGCCCGCAAGCCGTTGATCGGCAGAGGCGGCAGCCCTCTTTTTATAGTGCGCCCGGCATGGGCGATAACTAGGCGGTGAAAGTCCGCTACAGGCTTGGCAGTAGGAACTGTTAGCCAAAGGCAAGGGTGTCCGTCGCGAGGCGGAATCTGAAGGAAGCTGGAGGCAAA
>NZ_RQPI01000020.1 GCF_003854965.1 Paenibacillus rhizophilus | reverse complement strand
GCGTACCCATCCCGAACACGACCGTTAAGCCCTCCAGCGCCGATGGTACTTGGACCGAAGGGTCCTGGGAGAGTAGGACGCCGCCAAGCACATGAACCACTGCTGAATTTCAGCAGTGGTTTTTTGTATGTTTTATTTGATTTTACAGAAGTGAACACGAAGAGAGGAAGCGGATTATGAACAAGCAAATAGCGATTAGCATAGACCGTCTGGATCATCTTGTGTTAACAGTGCGCGATATCCAAAAGACGATAACGTTCTATGAGAATGTACTCGGAATGAAGGTGGTTTCATTATCCAACCCCCGGTTCGGCTGATTTATGTTTTATTACTCGTACACCGCTCGCGGTGGTAATCTCCCATTTTGAGACTTGTCGGGTGCCCTTGGAGGAAGGGCCTGTTAAGCGGACAGGAGTGCAGGGACCGATCGAATCGGTGTATATACGCGATCCCGATCGTAATCTGATTGAGATCTCTAATAAAGTATAAGTAGTGAAAGAGGCCGATCTTACATATAAGTGTTGGTAAAGGGTAGAGGAAACAGGTATAGACCGGATGACATTTTTGTTACCGACAGGGCGTTTGTTACAAGTATAATGGAAAAGTGCAAATTAAAGCATAACCTTAATACGAATGAACTACTCATAGAATTCATTTGTTGAATTTGTTCCTGTGTCTTTAGTTGCAGGGTAAGAGGGTAAGGAGGATTTAAGGTATGAAGCGAGCACGAATGCTGTGGGCGCTCCTTATTTTATGTATTGCAGCTGTGATGCTGGCGGGATGTGGATCGACGAAACCGTCCTGGGAATCGTTTGAGGGAGCTCTTAACGAAAAAAGCTTTCCCGTACCGAAGGAAGCGAATTCTCCGGATCGGACGACAACAAACGCGGCTATGGACTACGTCCGCTATTCGCTGCCAGGGTTAAAGGAGAAAGATAGTATCCCGGAACCTTATTTTAAAGCCATACAGAATTGGGGCTGGCATGAGCTTACGGAAGACAAGGCGTCGAGTTCGCATGTGTTCAAGAAAGATCAACTCGTTGTTCACTTGACTATCCATGACGGTTATTTTATTGTGATGATTCCAAAAGATAAGAAAACGGCTGCCCAGAGCATAGGCAGCCAATAGACAACAGAAATCGCCATCCTATGGATGGCGATTTCTGTTTACTCGCGGACACGAACGTATGTAATCTGGAGTATGATTCGTTAAGGGAGGAAGAAAATTGCTACTGCGAATAGCATGAAACATCAGCCGGACTAAATTTCAGCATGTCATCCTGTCTCTTCCAACCCGCCCACAGCAAAGCGTAGAACCTCGGAAACAATAGCCATAGATGCATAAAAGCCAAAGAGAGGGTAAAAGCAGGCGGCGACCAAATGACAAATAGTGCTGTAAAGGAGAGACCAATCCAGAAGTTATGAAGCTGGACCCTGCGGAAGAGGCGGCAGCTGATATATTGATCCGGCATAAAACCGGGCCAGGGCAGTCTAAAAGAATTACGCCATCTTTTTGCAATCGGGTAACCCGCAATTAATAGTATGGACCGGGAAACGACATATTGAATCCACAGAATAACCGGAACAGCGATTAGAAAGTAGAATAAACCGGCAGGGGAAACGAAAATCGATTCCAGGATCATAAAAAGGATGGGAAACGCGGCGTAGATCCGCAGAGCATAAAGGGGAATGCTCATTTTTTTGAGAAGTTTATATTGGTAAAAGGTAGCTCCTTTAATCGTCGGTTCCATACCCATCCTCCAAGTCAGCATATCTCTTATCCCTACTATCGGCAATTTCATTGGATTTATTAAATCTATAGTTTTAAACCGGCCATGAGCGGTTGGGCTTGAAAAATAAGGGATTCAAGGATATGAAAAAACTATGAAAGGGTTTAAAATGATAGGAAGTGAAGCATACTGTTCTTAAAAGGACCAAGGTGGGATTTCTATGGAACAAGAACATGCTAAAATCGAAACCTGCATCATTTGCGGGCAGGAGAAGGAAGAAGGGATTCGCATCGTGTCGCAATTTATATGCGAGGATTGCGAGGCCGAGATGGTAAGGACTGAGGCGGAGGATGCCAAATACCGCTTTTTTATCGGACGGATGAAAAAAATCGGACTGCAGAAGAATGCTTAAAAGCCGCCCCGTTCGTCGTACTGCTGTTTTGTCGTGTTGATGCTGCAAGGTACGAGGCGGTTGTCGTTTATACACAGCTTTGGTATACGGCTTTCCCCGGTGAGGATTATAGGGTGAGGCCGTTTTTGTTGTGCGCACAAGCGGCAGATACAGGGCATAGGCGGGGGAACGGATATAGGTTAAAATAAAGGTAGGCCGGTGTGGAAGGAATTTTGATCGATGAAAGAAGAAGAGCGCAAAAGCGCGCCATTATATGAAATGCTCGAATGCTACAAAGCGGAAGGAAAGATATCTTTTCATGTGCCGGGTCATAAGAATGGGCACGCTTATCGGATGGACCAAAGAAGCGCCGGCTTGCTGGATGAGGTCATGAGGGCGGATATTACCGAAATTTCGGGGAGCGACGATCTGCATCATCCTGAAGGCGTCATTCTGGAAGCGCAGCGACTCGCGGTGGATTGTTTTGGGGCAGAGGAAAGTTTTTTTCTCGTAGGAGGGAGCACGGCGGGAAATCTCGCCCTGATCTTGACGGTATGTGCCGAGCCAGGCGCCGTGCTGTTGGTACAGCGCAATGTGCATAAGTCGGTGATTCACGGGCTTATGCTGGCAGGAGCGCGTGCGGTATTTCTCGACCCGCTGCTGGATGAAAGCAGCGGCCTTGCGGTCGCACCGCCCGAAGAGACGGTGCGCAAAGCGCTGGCGGCCTGGCCGGAGGCCGCAGGCCTGCTGGTGACCATGCCGAACTACTACGGCATGGGAAGCGACCTGGCGCCCCTCGCGCGGGCCTGCCATGACAGCGGCGTACCGCTGCTGGTCGATGAGGCGCATGGGGCGCACTATGGGCAGCACCCGGAGCTGCCGACGGGCGCTTTAAGCTGCGGCGCGGACGGCGTCGTGCAGTCCACGCACAAGATGCTTGCGGCGATGACCATGGGCGCCATGCTGCATGTACAGGGGCCGCGGCTCGACCGCGCCCTGCTGCGGCAGCGGCTCGCCATGGTGCAGAGCTCCAGCCCATCATACCCCGTGATGGCCTCGCTCGATCTGGCGCGCCGGCTGCTCCATACGCGGCGCGCAGATGCCTTCACGGCGGGGCTGGCCGCCGTGGAGACTCTGCAGCGCGGCCTGGCGGAGCTGCCGCGCTTTGCAGCGCTGCGGCCGCAGGCGCCGCAGCGGCACACCGGCGGGGGCGGAGCGGAGACCTCCGCCCCCCGAGTCTCGGCGCGGCGGAGCACCGACGCCGCCTACAGCACGCAGGACCCCTTCAAGGTCGTCATTTATGACGCCGCCGGGGTCCTGAGCGGATTCGAGCTGCAGGCACAGCTCGAAAGGAAGGGCTGCGTGCCGGAAATGAGCGACGAACGGCATGTGGTGCTGCTCTTCAGCCTCGGTTCGCGGACTGAAGATGCCGTCTCGCTGCTAGCTGCGCTGCGGGAAATTGACAGGGAATGCCCACCGGGTCCTTTTCCCTCCGCTTCCGTCCATGTTTCCACGTGGAACAATTTTGAACATAGTCCCTTATCGGCGCCGGTTCATTTTTCCCTAAGACCCGTACGGGAGGAAGAGACAGAACGCATCAAGCTTGAAAAGAGCGAGGGCAGAGTCGCGGCGGAGATGGTCATCCCTTACCCGCCGGGAATACCGCTGCTGTATCCAGGTGAGGTTATTACCGGGGAAATAAGTTGCAGGCTGCGCAGCTTGGTGGAAGCCGGTGCAAAGTTTCAGTCCGTGTCCGACCCGATTTTGCAGACGATAAAGGTATATATAACAACTCAGGCAGAGGTATAAATCACTCCCGCAAAGAGAAGATTGGCTGTGAAGTCTATTCAGGCACTTTGCGCGGACATCAAAGAAATTTTGAATTATGGAATCAGAAAGGCGGAGTGACGTAATTGGGCCGGGAAGGATTTTTTATTACACTTGAGGGCGGAGAAGGATCGGGGAAAACAACGATTATGGGCAGGCTAGCTGCTTATTTGCAGAACCGCTCTCTTCCTTATTTAATTACCCGGGAGCCGGGCGGCATTGAGATTGCCGAGAAGATCCGTTCCATTATTCTGGACCCTGCCCATACGGCGATGGATGCGCGAACCGAAGCGCTGCTGTATGCCGCATCAAGGAGCCAGCATTTGGCCGAGAGAGTGGAGCCGGCGCTGAAGGCGGGACTTATCGTGCTGTGCGACCGTTTTGTGGACAGCAGCCTTGTATATCAAGGCTATGCCAGAGGTTTGGGTATGGAGGAAGTACGGGCGATCAACCAGTTTGCCACCGGCGGCAGGATGCCCGATCTGACCTTTTATCTGGATATCGAACCGGAAGTAGGGCTGGCGAGAATTTCAGCTAACGGAGAGCGGGAAATTAACCGGCTTGATCTGGAGAGTCTTGCCTTTCATCAAAAGGTGAGAGAAGGCTATCGCATGATCGCAGAGGCAAATCCGCAGCGAATCGTGACTCTGGATGCCAGTCGGCCGCTGCATGTGGTGGAGCGCGAGCTTATAAATACACTTGAAGACAGGCTGTTAAAGGGTTTTTAAACTTCATTGTCTAATATATTATATAAAGCGTCCATTTCTTCTTGAAAAGATATATCAGTTTTCAGGTTCCCCGCATAGTATCTGGTATGCTTAGAAGTCCATTCTTTACTTTGTGGGACTATCACAAAATAACGCAAAAGAGGAGATGCAAAGATGAAACTGATTGTTGCGATTATCCAAGACAAGGACAGCAACCGTCTGTCCAGTGAGCTGGTCAAAGCCAATTTCCGGGCAACCAAGCTGGCAAGTACGGGCGGGTTTTTGCGGGCGGGAAATACCACCTTCATGATTGGGGTTGAAGACAGTCAGGTTGAATCCGTACTCGGCGTTATCCGCAATAACTGCAAGGTGCGTGAACAGTTGGTTACTCCGGTAACCCCTATGAGTGGAACGACGGATTCTTATTTGCCGCTTCCAGTCGAGGTTCAAGTGGGCGGAGCGACTGTATTTGTACTTCCTGTCGACCGGTTCGAGCATTATTAAGCATGGGCGGGAAGAAACGGCTGAGCGTATCAGTAAGCGGCAGCCGCTTCCCGCTTGATTTCATTCATAATATCAATTGGCAAAGAAGGGCGATGGGCGACCCATGAAGATTAATCCGGGCTTCAGGCCTTTGAAAAATGAACTGCCCCTAAATGAAAATGCGAACAAGCCGGTTCAGCAAAAAACATTCTCCGATGTGTTTCAGCAGCATGGCGAACAGTCGACCCGAGATGAGTTGACCCGTCAAATCCAGGAGATTCAGGTTCAAGGTGAACGTCTATCCAAATCGATGACAATACGCGAACTGGCGATTTATCGGGTAATGGTCAAAAAATTTCTGGAAGAAACGGCACGCCGCGGTGTAAGGCTAAAAGAAACCAAGGGCTGGGACCGAAGAGGACGCGGGAAAAGGTATAAGCTGCTGGAGGAAATCGACGCCGCTTTGCTGACGCTTGCGGACGAGCTGCTTGAGAGCGAGCAGGGGCGAATTGATCTGCTGGGCAAGGTGGGCGAAATTCGCGGAATGCTGATTAACCTTGCTTTTTAACGCTATAGGAGGATATTATGCCTTTTGACGATATATTGGGACAGACAACCGCCAAACGGATTTTGCAAAATTCGCTGCGCACGGATACGCTGGGCCACGCTTATTTGTTCAGCGGTCCGGCGGGCAGCGGTCAAATGAAGACGGCGCTTATGTTGGCCCAAGCGATTTTTTGCACAGTTTGCAAGGATGACGCCTGCGGCGAATGCCTGGAGTGCCGAAAGGTCCAGCATGGCAACCATCCGGATTTAAAGATTCTTTCGCCGGAAGGAAACAGCATCAAAATTGACCAGATCCGCGAATTGCAGCGGGTCTTTTCATATCGAGCCGAGGGCGGCAATCCGAAAGTATATATTATAGACCAAGCGGAAAAAATGACCGTTCAGGCAGGCAACAGTCTGCTTAAATTTTTGGAAGAGCCTCCCGTGCCTGCAGTTGCCGTACTGATTGCGAACAACAGTCAATCTCTGCTGCCGACCATTCAGTCGAGGACCCAGCGCGTACCGTTTGCACCGCTGCCACCGGAGATGCTGCTGCAGGTTTTGTCGAATGAAGGAGTCTCCGCTCCTCTTGCGCGCTGCGCGGTATCTTTGACATCGGGACTTGAAGGATGCAAAGAGCTTTTGGAGCAGAATTGGTTTGCAGAAATGAGAAACCTAGTGTTACAATTAGCGAAGGAGTCTTTGGGCAAGAATGGCTCGGCGGTGGCGACCGCGGGTCAGAAGCTGTTCAAGACCGGGCTTGGTGAGCATTTGGATACCTTGTTCAGTATGTTCCACCTGTGGTTTAAAGACATGCTGTACTTCCTGTACCGAAAACACGAAAGCATCGTTTTCATAGATCAATTGGACTTTATTTCCAATTGCGCCAGAACGCGTACTTCTTCCCAGTGGGTAGCTTATATGGAGTTTGCCGCCGAGAGCAAGAAGAAGCTGCGTTTCAATGTAAATGCCCAGCTATGTCTGGAGCAGTTTTTGATACGTCTGGAAAGCTGAAGAATAAAGCTTGTTTACGCTTCCTGCGGGGCAGCCTTCAAGAAGCAACTTTTGGCCTGATATTTCTGTTAGCGCCTGAAAGCGATACTCTGTATCGCTGCTTATAAAGCCTATGCTTTTATAAAATGGGTACAGCCGTTTCTTCTTGTGTTACGGTTAAGGAAGAACAAGCATGAAACATCATGGAGCGGACTTGCTGGGGTTCCTTCACCGGCAGACAAGGAGGGTAATTTTGTTGTACAGCGTAGTCGGTGTCCGCTTCAAAAAGGCGGGTAAAATATATTATTTCGATCCTTTGGATTTGCCGATTGAACAGGATCAATGCGTGATTGTTGAGACGGCGCGGGGGATTGAATATGGCAAGGTCGTAGTAGGCAAAAAAGAGGTTCCTGAAGCCGATGTCGTACTTCCGCTTAAGAAAGTCATGCGTGTCGCCGGTGAAAGTGACGCGTGCGTGGTGGAGGAGAACAAGCAGGCGGCCAAGGACGCTTTTGCAACCTGTTTAAATAAAATCCGCGATCATGGCCTCAAAATGAAGCTGGTGGATGTGGAGTTTACGTTTGACCGCAACAAGATCATTTTTTATTTCACGGCAGAAGGCCGGGTTGATTTCCGGGAATTGGTCAAGGATTTGGCCAGCATTTTCCGCACCCGCATTGAGCTTCGACAAATTGGCGTTCGAGATGAAGCCAAAATGCTCGGTGGTCTCGGTCCATGCGGCCGGGTGCTGTGCTGTTCTTCCTGGCTGGGTGATTTCGAGCCGGTATCGATCAAGATGGCCAAAGACCAAAGTCTTTCGCTCAATCCGACCAAAATATCCGGGCTTTGCGGAAGATTAATGTGTTGCCTGAAATTTGAGCATGATAACTACGAAAGTGTAAAGGAAGAGATGCCTGCAGTGGGCAAACTGGTCGTCACTTCGCTTGGTGAAGGCAAGGTGGTTGGCATCCATGCCGGAAACCGCACGGTTCATGTCCAGTTGTTTGAAGTGGGCAAAGTAAAGGAACTTCCAATGGATGATGTTGTCGTCAAGTAGACCATTAAGGTTACTTTCGGGGTGGAAACTTGGAAAAGAAAAATATATTTGCACACATCCAGGAGATAGAAGCGCAAATGGAAACGATGCGTCTAAATCTTGGAGATTGGAAGCAAACCGTAAAAGAATTGATGGAAGTGAATCAGCGCCTGACGCTGGAAAATGAGCAGCTGCGCAAAATTTTGAAGAGAGAGGCCCCGCCGGGTCCATCTTCGAAGACAGAGGCTGTCGGAAAGCCTTCCGCTCAGAGCGGGAACACTTCAGATGAAGTTGTTGGCGAGGGCTACGATAATCTGGCACGGTTATATCATGAGGGCTTTCATATCTGCAATGTGAATTTTGGCCATCTGCGTACGGAAGGCGATTGTCTGTTCTGCCTGTCTTTCCTTAATAAATAAGAATATACAGCCGTAGGAGGACGCCGCCTACGGTTTTTTTTGAATATAATAAATGATTAATAATTCGCTTGTACTTGGAATGTTGGAATAGGAGAATGGTGATGAGCAACCGTTTGAATGAAGTCCCGCTGCTTGCTGCGGAGCGTGTGGATGATCTGCTTACGCATAATTTGCATATTATTCAGAGCGATGAGGTATTCAGCTTCTCCATGGATGCCGTTTTGCTGGCCAGATTCGCTTCTGTACCTCCGCGGGGCCGGGTGCTGGATTTATGTACAGGCAACGGAGTAATCCCGCTGCTTCTGACCACCCGCACGGCGGCGGTTATCGAAGGAATTGAAATTCAGCCCCGTTTGGCCGATATGGCCCGCCGCAGTGTGGCGATGAATGCGCTCCAGGAGAAGATAACCATTCATGAAGGGGATTTGCGGACACTGCATCTTGCGACGGGATATGGAGTATATGATGCCATCACAGTTAATCCGCCCTATATGCCGCTGAACGGCAGTGATCTGAAGCTGAACACTCATCAGGCGATGGCCCGGCATGAAATCGGATGCACACTGGAGGAGGTCATTCAGGCCTGTGTCCGGCTTGTCCGCACCGGCGGAAAGGTCAGTATGGTGCACAAGCCGCAGCGGCTGGTCGATATCGTAAGCTTGATGCGGAAGTATAGACTGGAGCCGAAGACGATCCGTTTTGTGCATCCGCGTGCGAATCTGGAGGCCAATATGGTATTGATCGAGGCTGCGCGGGATGGAAAGCCGGAGGTACGGGTACAGCCGCCGCTGATTGTATATACTGAAGACAATGAATATTGTCCGGAAATTCTGGATATCTACTACGGTTCAAAAGAGGTAAAATCATGACTATTCAATGCCAAAGCAGCTTTCAGCAAAAAGAGGCGGATGTTCAGCAGAAGACAGGCACCTTATTTCTGGTAGCGACACCGATCGGCAACCTGGAGGATATGACGTTCCGGGCTGTCCGGACGCTGAAGGAATGCGACATTATCGCCGCTGAGGATACCCGGCAGACGCGCAAGCTGCTCAGCCATTTCGACATTTCTCCCGGCCAGCTGTTCAGCTATCATGAGCATAACAAGGCCGCCAGCGGTCCTGAACTAATACGCTATATAATAGAAGGTAAAAATCTGGCATTGGTCAGCGACGCCGGTCTGCCGGCCATTTCCGATCCGGGCGCCGACCTGGTCGCGCTCGCTGTCAGCGAAGGAATTCCGGTCGTTCCTGTACCCGGAGCAAATGCAGCGCTGTCCGCGTTGATCGCTTCAGGTCTCCCGACGAACACTTTTACTTTCGTCGGGTTTCTGCCCCGGGAGCGTAAAAGCATCCAAGCGGTGCTTGCACCGCTGCGTGCCGCCCAGGGTACTTTGCTCTTCTACGAGTCGCCGCACCGGGTAGCGAAGACGTTGGTCCACTTGCGGGAGACTCTCGGCAACCGGCGAATCGTTATGGCACGCGAGCTGACGAAACGATACGAAGAATTCCTGCGAGGGACCATTGATGAATGCGCCGAGTGGCTTGAAGAACACCCGCCGCTTGGCGAATATGTCATCGTCGTTGAGGGAGAAAGCTTAGAGGAAGCTTATGAGGCAGATTCCGCCTGGTGGCGCGCGCTCAGTATCGAGGGGCATGTCGCTCATTACGAGGCCGCCGGCTCCACCCGCAAGGACGCCATGAAAAAAGCCGCGTCCGACCGCGGCGTCGCCAAGCGCGATATTTATAACGCGCTGCTGGAGGAATAGCCGCACCAAGCACAGAAGTAAGCGATTCCCGAAGGGAGAGCGCGGGAGAACGGCGGAGTAGCAGCACGAGCCAGTCGAAGAAAGCACAAAAGTAAAGCGATTCCCGAAGGGAGAGCGCATGTCTCCGCCTTCCTTAACTCGGAGCGCCCCAAGCACGCATGGAAGGCCCCGAGGCCGATTCCGTCAGGAATCGCCCGAGAAGGGCCGCTCCACCACCCCAAGCCGCCAGATCTCGCCAACCTTCCGCACCTATCCAACAATTGCGGGTGTCCAGAGGGCGCAGCCCTTGGGGCCCTTCCCATTGGGGAGGGTTTGGGAGGGGCCGCCCCCACATAAAAAAATACCCCCCGCATTCGCGGGAGGCTAAGGAGATATAAAAAAGGTTAGAATTAACAATTTGATTAGTTCCATTATAACCGATTTAATTTAATTTGTCACAGGGGCAGGGATAGCAGAAATGCATTCATTGCAAACAATTTTTCCTTTAAAGTAAGTCACGTTCTCGGCATTACCGCAAAAAATACAGGCAGGCTCGTATTTTTTCAGCATGATCCGCTCACCGTCCACATAAATCTCAAGCGCATCTTTTTCTCCAATACCCAGCGTACGGCGCAGCTCGATCGGAATGACAACCCGTCCCAGTTCGTCTACTTTTCTTACAATGCCTGTTGATTTCATCATAACAATCGTTGCTCCTCTCAAATAATCAAAAAGTGTCACTATTCGACAATCTTCTCTGTTTTATGGTACATATAATACCAACCATTCCCAAAACAGTCAACCTCTTTTTAGAGGATGAATTATTTTCTGATATGACAAGGTTTCTGGAATGGCTGCACTTCAATATATATAATAACTATCTAAGAGGCACAAGTAAAATGTCGAAATGGAAACTAAATTATCAACTTTTTTCGACAAAAAGTGACGAAATCTTCTTTTTTATTAGAATAAATCAGAAAAAGTCGATGTTAAAGATAAAGGAGCTGACTTCATGCAGCAGCCGCTTACGGAAGAAAAAGTATTTAAAGATCCGGTTCACAATTACATCCATGTACAGGATACGGTGATTTGGCGCCTCATTAATACAAAGGAATTTCAGCGTCTGCGCCGGATTCGCCAGCTCGGAACCACCTACTTGACCTTTCACGGCGCCGAACACAGCCGGTTCTCCCATTCGCTTGGGGTATATGAAATTACGCGGCGCATTATTTCCCAATTTGAGCGCAGCGGTTATAAAGACTGGTTTCCCGAGGAAAGGCTGCTTACGCTGTGCGCGGCGCTTTTGCATGATTTGGGGCACGGACCGTTCTCCCATTCTATAGAAGAAGCTTTTCAAATGAATCATGAAGACTGGACATGCCGGATCATACTGGAGAACACTGGTATTACTGAAATTTTGCAGGAAGTGGAGGAAGATTTTCCGCAGAAGGTAGCCTCGGTTATCTGTAAAAAATATGAGCATGACATTGTGGTCAATTTGGTGTCGAGTCCGCTGGATGCCGACCGGATGGATTATCTGCTGCGCGACGCTTATTACACCGGGGTTAACTACGGCACGATCGATATCGATCGTATTTTGCGGGTGCTTCGTCCATATCACGGGCGGGTAGTGGTCAAGGAATCGGGGATGCATGCAATTGAGGACTACTTAATGTCCCGTTACCAAATGTATTGGCAGGTTTATTTTCATCCGGTTACGCGCAGCTCGGAAATTATTTTGCGCCAGGTGTTCCGCCGGGCCAAGCAGCTGTTTCAAGAAGGCTATTCCTTCCGTTTTATGGTGGAGCCGCTGACCGATTTATTTCGCGGTAAGGTAAATGTGCAGCAGTATTTGCAGCTGGATGAGGCGCTTGTGCAGGCGACATTTATGCAGTGGACCTCGGAACAGGACGAACTGCTGAGCGACTTGTGCAGCCGCTTTATTCATCGTAAACTGTATAAATATGTAGAGATGGAAAGCCTGGACATGGAAACAATTGACGAAATTCGCCGCAGCTTCGCCTCGGCCGGACTGCACCCGGAATACGACTTGGAAATTGATTTTCCGACAGATTTACCCTATGATGTATTCCGTCCGGGAGAGGGCTTTCACGGTAAGCAGATTCTTCTGCTGGATCGTCAGGAACGGCTTCGCGAAATCTCCGAGGTGTCGGACATCGTCCGCTCTATCAGCGGGATTCACCGGGGGCGCTATCATTTATATTATCCGCAGGACAAGCTTGAAAAAGCGCTTCCGATGCTGCCGAATTCGATAAAGGATTTGTTTGATGTACGTTGAGAAATAGCAAAGAAAGGGGAAGTGGTTATGCAGCTTTTCGACACCCATACCCATCTGGATGCTCCGCAATTCGACGGCGACCGTGAGGAAACGATTGCACGGGCTGTAGAGGCGGGAGTAAGCAAAATGGTCAATGTCGGCTTCAACCGGGAAACGATTCCAACCACGATGAAGCTGGCCGAATCGTACGAGTTTATTTATGCGGCAGTGGGTTGGCACCCGCAGGATGCCATTGATATGAAGGACGGGGACCTTGATTGGATCGCCTCGCTGTGCAGTCATGAAAAAGTCGTGGCTATCGGGGAAATTGGGCTCGATTACTACTGGGATACTTCACCAAAAGAAGTTCAGCATACCGTATTCCGGCGGCAGATCGGGCTGGCACGGGAGCTGAATATGCCGATTGTCATTCATAACCGGGACGCCCACGAAGATGTGGTCCGTATTCTCCGCGAAGAGAAGGCTTCGGAAATTGGGGGGATCATGCATTCCTTCTCGGGTAGCTGGGAGACAGCCAAAATGTGCCTCGATCTCGGCTTTTACCTCTCCTTCGGAGGACCAATTACGTTCAAGAACGCCCGGGTGCCTAAGGAGGTGCTGGCGCAGGTTCCGCTGGACCGTCTGCTGATCGAAACGGACTCCCCATATCTGACCCCCCACCCCTATCGGGGCAAGCGTAACGAGAGCGCTCATGTTAGATTGGTAGCAGAGGCAGCAGCGGAAATAAAAGGAATTAAATTGAATAAAATGGCTGAAATTACGTACAAAAATGCACTGGGGTTATTTGGTATTTAGTGAAAACGGGAGAAAACCGGCTAAAATAATGAGAATGAACGAAAGATTAAAGTTTTTTAACAAAAAAACGGGTGTTTATTACATTAATTTAACCATTTTCTTGCGCTTATCTGGTTGAAGTGTGCTTTACAACATGCATCGAAACAGGATATTATCTTGTCAGTGCAGTGAGCTGTTGTTACTGTGACAGCCGCTGATTCATAAATCGTCTCGCTGAGTCTCTGTATGGAGAACGGGGGAACCAATATCGCTTTGCTGTATGCCTAAAGCCGTACATAAGAGTACATCAGGTTGGCGTTGCAGGCTGTATTTGATTTCTTCACGTGGTCTTTGGGGTGAATTTGAAGGCAATCGCCATGAGCGGTTGACCTGAGATAGGGCGTCTCTCTTTCGTCCGAACCCGACAGCTAACCCCGTAAGCGCAAGTAAGAGAGGAAACCTCGTGCGTTTGGCCGTTTATTCGGGCATCCCAAGAAGCCACGAAAGAGTCCTCTAATCAAGACTCTTTGTTTAGGCTTCTTTTTGTTTGAATTAAACGTATTCGCCTGTGAACTGTTATATAACAGGCGGAAGATGCCATGCCGGGCAGGCGATTTATGAGCAGGATGCGAGAAGCCGCGAATAGTATCGTGTCCTGTGACAATCTCTTGTAGTTTCGCTGGAACCAGCAGTACGGTTTACGGTTTGGGCGGGCTATGTAAGGAGGATGTAGAAGATGGGCGTATTCCAACCCGAAGTATCCCATGATTCGCAATCATCCAGCAGGTCTTATGCATTACGGTTACGGCTTCAACAGGTGAATTTACGCACCTGGGCATTTGCGGGCGTAATCGGGGTAGCTATCGCGCTGCTTATTCTGCTATACGTACACTCTCAAAGCAGCAAACAAATTGTTTTAGTGATAGACGGGCAGGTTCGTGCTCTGGAAACGCGCGAAGCGCTTCTGGGCGAAGCTCTGGCCAAAGAAACAATCTCGTTGAAACCGTACGACAAATTATCTGCGGGTCTTGGCGACGAGATCAAAGACGGCGACCGGATCGTCATTGACCGTGCACATGAGCTCACTCTGACTGAAAATGGACAGACAAAAACGCTCTATACGACTGAGGATACGATCGGTCGGGCCATGAACAGTCTGGGCATTACGCTGAATGCCCACGATAAGGTTTTTCCTTCGCTAGACACC
Source organism: Paenibacillus rhizophilus (assembly GCF_003854965.1). Taxonomy (GTDB): domain Bacteria; phylum Bacillota; class Bacilli; order Paenibacillales; family Paenibacillaceae; genus Paenibacillus_AQ; species Paenibacillus_AQ rhizophilus. The sequence goes on along the minus strand of NZ_RQPI01000020.1, from coordinate 47,914 downwards.
GCAATCTCCGCCAAAACGGAAGTTAAGGTCATCCGCATCAACAAGCAGGTTGTACAGCGGACCCAAAGCTTGCCTTTCCGGGTTATCAAGACGGCGGACCCCTCCCTAACCGTAGGGACAGTACGAGTAGCACAGGCCGGCAAGCCCGGCGCCATTATCCAGCATATCGAGAAGACTTACCAGGACGGAAAGCTTGTCTCGATGCGCATGGTCGGTAAAGAAGTGCAGACGGTGACCAAGGATAAAGTGATCGCCATTGGTACGAAAGCCTTGCCTAAAGCCGCAGTCGCGAAAGTTTCTTCCGTTAGCAGCACCACTTCCAAAAAGACCAACGTCAGAAGCAGCAATGTCGCCAGCAAAGCCGGCGTGGACTTCGAGTTCAAAAGAATGATTAAGAATGTTTCGATGACGGCATATTCTTCGGAAGAACCGGGAATCGGCACACGTACCGCTTCCGGAACGCGCGTAACGGAAGGGCGGACCATTGCAGTGGATCCTAATGTGATTCCTATTGGCTGGTGGGTGTATATCGAGGGACTCGGATTCCGCCGCGCTGAGGATACCGGCGGAGCCATTAAAGGCAATAAGATTGACGTTTATTACGATTCGCTGAGCCATGCCCGCAGTTTCGGCCGCAAATCGCGTGCCGTTTACGTGATCGGTCCGGTTAAACCGGAGCTGGATTAATGATTTTGCAAATTTGGCGGCAATACGCTATAGTGATGTAAGCTCGTCACTTATATAATTCTTAGCCAAAAAGAAGAGGAGCGAATCCTCTTCTTTTTGCTTTTATTTTTTGTGGTAAAGGCGGGGGATAGGGCCGCTGCGGGAGGAAAAGATAAACAATGATTAAAGAATTAATTGTCGTGGAAGGCAAAAGCGATACCGTCGCCGTCAAAAGAGCGGTCGATGCCGACACGATCGAAACGGGCGGTTCGGCGGTGGACAGCCGGGTAATCGCCAAGATCAAGCTTGCGATGGAGCGCCGCGGCGTTATTATTTTGACCGACCCGGATCATGCGGGAGAACGGATACGCAAGATTGTTTCGTCGAAGGTGCCTGGCTGCAAGCATGCTTTTATTCCGGAGCAGGATGCGACCTTGAAAGGCGATATCGGCGTCGAGAACGCATCGCCCGAGGCGATTCGCCATGCGCTGGAGCATGTGCATACTTCCTTCGAGGGAGCGCCGGTGCTGATCGGAATGGACGATCTTCTGGCTGCGGGGATGATTGTACACCCTAATGCCGCGCAGCGGAGAATGGAGCTGGGCAACCTGCTGGGCATCGGTTACTGCAACGGCAAGCAATTGTATAAGCGGCTGTCGATGTTCGGCATTACGCCCGAAGAGTTCGCAAACGCGGTGATGCAAATCGAGCAGGGAGGTCTATCCTTATGAGCGGCAGGGAAGAAATTTCATCCCCCAAAAGGACAAAAGAAATTATCGCGGCTCACGGATTTTCGTTCAAGAAGAGCCTGGGTCAGAACTTTCTGATTGACCAAAATATATTAAATAAAATTGTAGATGCGGCTGCTCTGGATGAAAGCACGGGTGCTCTTGAGATCGGCCCCGGCATCGGCGCGCTGACCGAGCGTCTGGCGCAGACGGCGGGTGCTGTTACGGCTGTAGAGATCGACCAGCGTCTGATTCCGATACTGCAGAAGGTGCTGTCTCCGTATCCCCATGTCAAGATACGGCATGCCGATGTGCTTAAAGTGGATCTGCACGAACTGTTCAGCGAAGATTTCGGGGAAGTGAGCAAGGTCAGTGTGGTCGCCAATCTGCCTTACTATGTGACGACCCCGATTCTGATGAAGCTGCTGGAAGAGAAGCTGCCGCTTGCCAACATTGTCGTGATGATTCAAAAAGAGGTCGCCGAGCGGATGGCGGCATCGCCGGGAGGCAAGGACTACGGCAGCCTGAGCATCGCCGTGCAGTATTACAGCGAGCCGGAGCTGATCTGTACGGTGCCGCATACGGTGTTTATTCCCCAGCCGAATGTGGAGTCAGCGGTCATCCGACTGAAGGTCAGGGAGCGTCCGCCGGTCGAGGTAAAGGACGAGAAGCATTTTTTTGAAGTGGTGCGGGCCTCCTTTACACAGCGTCGCAAAACCATATCGAACAATTTAAAGGCCCGCTTCTTTCCCAAAGAGGGGAGAGAGCGGCTGGAAGCGCTGCTGGCTGAGGCAGGGATTGAACCTTCACGCCGCGGCGAGACGCTGAGTCTGGCGGAGTATGCGCGTCTGAGCGACGTCCTGCTTGAGGCCGGCCACGTATAGGGCTTGCTGATAGAAGTTAATGCAGGCAAAGCGGCTAAATGATGAACCATCCGTTATCTTTGCCCATACGATGGGGGTAGAGGTGATGTTCTGATGAATTTAGGAGACTTGGTCGTTCGGAGATCTTATGGCGGTGATGTGACTTTTCGGGTAGAGTATATAACGCGAAATCAGGCCATCATCAAAGGAACCGAATTTCGGCTGCTGGCGGACTCTCCGCTGAACGATCTGGTTCAGGTGCCTGCTACGGCCATGACGGAACTGGGGGAGCGAGCGCGTATTAAAGCCGCAGAGTCGCTGACGGAGCTGAGAAAGGACCGGCAGGAGCACAGCAGATTTGGCGTTGGGAATACGATGGGGATTTGGGAGCAGACGCCGAAGGAGGCTTCTTACTTTGAGCTTCCCGGAAAAGTCCTGCATCTTGACGGCGATCCGGGTTATTTGAATAAAAGCCTCAGCCTGTATGAGCAACTGCGTATTCCTGCCGAAGGACACCATGTACGGGAAGCGGAGATGGCGTCTGCCTTATACCGCCTGCTGCCCAGAGTCCGTCCCAATGTCGTGGTGGTTACCGGTCATGACGGCGTGCTGAAGTCGCTGCAATCTTATGATCTGAACAATTTAAACAGCTATAAAAATTCGCAAAATTTCGTTGCAGCGATTCGTGTGGCCAGGGACTACGAACGCAACTATGACGCGCTGACGGTTGTCGCCGGGGCATGCCAGTCGCATTTTGAAGCGCTGCTTGGGGCCGGGGCGAACTTTGCAAGCTCGCCGGGACGCATCCTGATCCATGCCCTGGACCCGGTGTATATCGCGGCTAAGGCCGCTCTTACCTCCATCAGGGAAACGATCAACTTAGGCGACGTGCTGCATAATACGATCAGCGGCAGCCAAGGTCTAGGCGGCATTGAAACGCGCGGAAGCCTGCGGATCGGCATGCCGCGGCTCCAAGATTTATCCACGCTGAAAGTGACGCCTTCCGCCATCTAAAGGGCCGGACCTTAAGATCTCTTTGCTTGTCCATCCGTTCTAAAAAATATCGTTGACAAACATAATTGGCATCTACTATAATTATTTGTTTGATTTGACATATTGTAATACACGAGTTATAATGGACAAGGAAAGAGGTGGTCGTCAGGCAATGGCTAATAACGCGCTATTGGAAATTAAACGCAGTCTCGAAGCTCATGTCGGTTCTAAGATTACGTTGCGAGCAAACGGTGGCCGCCGCAAAACGGTCGAGCGTACCGGTGTCCTGGAAGAAACGTACCCTTCTGTATTTATTGTCAAACTGGATCAGGAGCAGCAATCGTTCAAGCGCGTCTCCTACAGCTATGCAGATATTCTTACCGAATCCGTGGAGATTACGGTATGTGAAGACGATGTGCAATTGCCGCTCATGCATGCCAAAGTGTAACTTTTTATTTAAGCAGCCTTTCCTCATGGAGGAAGGGCTGTTTTGCGCTTCGAAGGACGGTTTTGCTTGCAGTTGCCTGTAAAAGAGCGGCGCGTATGCTAAGGGGTGCGGGAATCCATACTAAGAGGGCAATAACTCATCATTGTTAACCCAGAAGGAGGATGCCGCATGAGCCGCAGAAGACGCAGCATGATGTCCGATGAGCTGAAGACGGAGCTGGCCAAAGAGCTCGGCTTCTATGAAACCGTGGAGCGCGAAGGCTGGGGAGGAATCCGGGCGAAGGATGCCGGGAATATGGTGAAGCGAGCGATTCAGCTTGCCGAGCAGGCTGCGCGCAAATCTTAGGCAGCAAGACAACCGGAAAGCGGCAAAAAAGACGGGAGCGTCCTTGACAGCGGGCGTTCCCGTTTTGATTTTACGTATAGCGCTTTCTTCATGGTCAGGAACTGGGAATGGACTTCATTCCAAGATTCTCATATAATATGTTAAGTTGTTTTTAGGGGAAAAATGAGGGTAGGGTGAACGCCTTGAAAGTGTATGAAAAAGCGCCGGCCAAAATCAATCTGATGCTGGATGTGCTGCACAAACGGCCGGATGGATTTCACGAGGTGGAAATGATTATGACCATGGTCGATCTTGCGGACCGGCTGGAGTTGTCCGAGTTGCGGCGGGACACCATTATTATATCAAGTCAGGCGGGTTATATTCCGCTGGATGAGAAGAATCTGGCCTTTCAGGCGGCGAAACTGCTGAAAGAACGCTGCGGCGTGGAGCGGGGCGTACATATCCATCTGGACAAAAAAATACCAGTCGCCGCCGGATTGGCCGGCGGAAGCAGCGACGCGGCGGCTGCGCTGCGCGGCCTGAACCGGCTCTGGCGGCTTGGCCTGTCAAGCGAAGAGCTGCAGGAGCTTGGCGCCGAGCTCGGTTCGGACGTGCCCTTCTGCGTCACCGGCGGGACCGCGCTGGCAACGGGCAGAGGCGAGAAGCTTACGCCGATCGCCAGCATGCCACAGTGCTGGGTGGTTCTCGCGAAGCCGCCGATTAATGTGTCGACGGCCGAGGTGTACGGTAAACTGCGGGCAAGCGGGATAACCGCTCATCCTTCCTCGCGGCTTATGCGCGAGGCGGTTGAAGCCGGCGATTTCCATGCGGTGTGCGCCCGGCTGGGCAACGTGCTGGAAGAGGTCACATTGAAGCTGCATCCCGAAGTTCAGCAGCTGAAAGAAGCGATGATTCGGCTCGGCGCAGACGGCGTGCTGATGTCCGGCAGCGGCCCGACTGTATTCGGCCTCGTTTCCAAGCAGTCCAAGATGCCCCGAATTTATAACGGACTGCGCGGATTCTGCAAGGAAGTCTATGCCGTGCGTTCGCTGACTTGACAGCGATAGAATAGACATAATGCTTCTCTTGTATAAACCCGTACAAAAGTGATATATTTTCTCTATAATATTCGGTTTTGACGAGGAGCCTTCCGTGAAGAAACTTAAAAGAAGTCAGCGTTTAGTAGATATGACCCAATTTTTGCTTGAAAAGCCGCATGATCTTCTGCCGCTGTCCACCTTTGCCGAGCGGTACGGAGCGGCCAAGTCCTCGATCAGCGAGGACCTGGCAATTATCAAAGAAGTGTTCGAGGGCGAAGGCATGGGCGAGCTTCAGACTCATGCGGGAGCGGCGGGAGGAGTAAAGTTCATTCCCCGGATGCCCAAGGAGATGGCGCTTTCTTTTATTCGCGGATTGTGCAGCCAACTGGAGCATAGCGACCGGATTTTGCCCGGAGGATATTTATATATGTCGGACCTGCTTGGCCAGCCGTCTCTTATGGAGCAGGCGGGGAAGATTATCGCCACCGCATTCTACGGCGTCCCGATCGATACAGTGATGACCGTGGAAACGAAAGGAATCCCGCTCGCTTACGCGACGGCCGCGCAGCTGGGACTGCCGGTGGTGCTGGTGCGCCGGGACCATAAAGTGACGGAGGGCTCGGCGGTGAGCATTAACTATGTGTCGGGCTCCCATAAGAGCATTCATACGATGTCGCTGTCCAGACGCGCGCTTAAGGAGAAGTCGCGGGTGCTGATTGTCGACGATTTTATGAAGGCCGGCGGAACGGTTGGGGGAATGGTTGATCTGCTCGGCGAATTCAACGCAGAAGTGGCGGGCGTCGGAGTCCTGGTGGAATCAGATGCGGTGGAATCGGAAGAGCGTCTGCTTCATGATTATGTCTCGTTGGTCAGACTGGGCGAGGTGGATTCGAAAGAGCGGCGCATATCGGCGTATCCGGGCAACTTCTTCTCCGTTTAAGGAACCAGAGAATATGTCGATTTCGTGAGGAAATCAGGGGAAAACGGTGGAAAAGTGTCGAAAACACCGTTTTGTCAAAATTATTCTAGTATGTAAGGGATTTTATGGGGCGGAAAAGAAGGAATTTGCTTTACTGTGTGGAATTATACACCCAAGTCTCTGATGGAAAAAGGTGGTGAACACACACATGCAAATTACGGATGTCAGACTCCGCCGCGTCAATTCTGAGGGGAGAATGAAAGCAATCGCATCCATTACCATCGATAACGAGTTTGTTGTTCATGACATTCGCGTCATTGATGGCAACAATGGAATGTTCGTTGCAATGCCCAGCAAACGTACGCCGGATGGGGAATTCCGTGACATCGCGCATCCGATTTCTTCCGGAACGCGTGAGAAGATCCAAACCGCGGTACTGGCTGAATACGATCGCGCGGCAACGGAAGAAGAAGTGATCGAAGAAGGAGCATAAAGAACGCGCTCTTTGGTTTGATGGCTCTCGCTTTTTGGCAGAGGTTTCGGGTAAGCAATTCGAATTGGGGTTCGAAGAAAAGGGAACCATCCTTTGTATGGTTCTCTTTTCTTTTTGCCCGGAATGAGATATATTCAGTAATGAGTTTAGGAGTAGGAGGTTGGCATTCTTGAAGAGAATGGCTGTTGTTCTAGCTGCAGGCCAGGGCAAGCGCATGAAATCCAAGTTATACAAGGTGCTGCATCCCGTTTGCGGAAAGCCGATGGTTGGGCACGTGCTTAATACAGTAAAAGCGACCGGCTGCCAGCGCAGCATTGTCGTTGTCGGACATGGCGCGGAAGCGGTTAAAGCTTATTTGGGCGATTCGTCGGAATATGTGCTTCAGGAAACCCAGCTCGGTACGGGCCACGCCGTGAAGCAGGCCAAGGATTTGCTTGGCGGGGAAGAAGGCACTTTGATTGTCGCATACGGCGACACGCCATTGATTACACCGGAAACGCTGATCAAACTGATGACGCTGCACGAAGAGCGCAAAGCGGCGGCTACCGTTCTGACGGCTGTTATGGACAACCCTGCGGGACTTGGTCGGATTATCCGTACCGAAGAAGGGGAACTGCTGAAGATTGTGGAGCAGAAGGACTGTTCGCCCGCCGAGGATGCCATTCGCGAAATCAATACCGGAATTTATTGCTTCGATAATGCCAAGATGTTCGCCGCCTTGGACAAGGTGACGAACCATAATGCCCAGCAGGAATATTATTTGACCGATGTTATCGAGATTCTGCGCCAGCAGGGGGAGCTTGTGCTCGCCTTTCAGACGGAAGATGCCGCGGAATCGATCGGCGTGAACGACCGCCTTGCGCTGTCCGAAGCCGAGAACGTTATGCGTCAGCGCATCGCCCGGCGTCATATGCTGGACGGTGTAACGATTATAGATCCCGCATCAACCTATATAGGAGCCGAAGTCACCATCGGAGCGGATACGGTAATTTACCCCGGAACGCTCTTGAAGGGCAATACCGTAATCGGGGAAAATTGCGTAATCGGCCCCTCCAGTGAAATTGAAGACAGCCGAATTATGGACGGAGCGAAGGTGAAGTATTCCGTGCTTAACGGCGCTGAGGTCGGCGCACGGACTTCCGTTGGGCCTTTTGCCTATTTGCGCCCCGGCAGTGTGCTTGGCGAAGACGTCAAGGTCGGCGATTTTGTGGAAATCAAAAAGGCCACCATCGGCGACGGCTCGAAAGTATCGCATTTAAGTTATATCGGAGACGCTTCTGTTGGCAAAAATGTAAATGTGGGCTGCGGAGCGATTACGGTCAACTATGACGGATTTAATAAATCCATAACAGAAATCGGCGATGACGCCTTTATCGGCAGCAACGTCAACCTGATCGCTCCCGTTCAGGTCGGCAAAGGCGCTTATGTTGTGGCCGGCTCTACCATTACCCGGTCCGTCTCCGAGGGGGATCTGGCCATAGCCAGACAACGCCAGGAGAACAAGCCAGGCTATGCGGAAAAAATCAAGTCCCGCGCAAAGGCGAAAAAAGGCCAGTCCCATCCATCGTAAGTGCGTAAATTCACGCCCGGCCGGATGCTATTTCGCCCGGGCGTTCGGGCAGCTAAATTCAATTGAACCATCACGGAGGGTTTAACTTTTATGGCTTATCTTGATTCCAAGTTGAAAATTTTCACCTGTAACTCCAATCCCAAGCTTGCTCACCAAATTGCCGATTACATCGGTATTCCGATGGGCGAATCGCATACGACAAGCTTCAGCGATGGAGAAATTCAGGTTAAGCTGTCGGAGAGCGTGCGCGGCTGCCACGTCTATATCGTTCAGTCCACCTGTGGACCGGTCAACGATAATCTGATGGAAATGCTGGTTATGATCGACGCGCTGAAGCGCGCCTCGGCCAAGAGTATTAATGTGGTTATTCCGTATTACGGGTATGCCCGCCAGGACCGCAAGGCCCGCTCACGCGATCCGATCACGGCAAAGCTGGTGGCCGACCTGATCGAACGCGCGGGTGCCCACCGCGTTATTACCATGGACCTGCACGCGATGCAGATTCAGGGCTTCTTCAACATTCCGGTCGATCATATGCTCGGTGTACCGATTCTGGCCCACTACTTCCGTTCCAAGCAGATCCAGAACCCGGTCGTCGTATCTCCAGACCATGGCGGTGTGGTTCGCGCGAGAAAGCTTGCCGATTTCCTGAACGCCCCGCTGGCCATTATCGACAAGCGCCGTCCGGAGCCAAACGTCAGCGAGGTTATGAATATTATCGGGAACATCGAAGGGAAGACGGCGATCGTGATCGACGATATCATCGATACGGCCGGCACGATCGTCCTGGGCGCCAACGCTCTGATGGAAGGCGGCGCCAGAGAGGTATACGCCTGCTGTACGCATCCGGTACTCTCGGGTCCGGCGCATGAACGGCTGGAGAATTCTCCGATTAAAGAGGTTGTCGTCACCGATTCGATTCCTATCCGCAGCGAGAGTCCTACTTCCAAGCTGAAGGTGCTCTCCGTGGCTCCTTTGCTTGGCGAAGCGATCATCCGGGTGCATGAGGAACTGTCCATCAGTAAATTATTCGAGATCGAATAGCCCCTAAACGAAAGGGTTACACCTCCCGCTATTGGGAGATGTAACCCTTGTCGGCTTGGACAGCCGGAGGCACTAGGCTTTCAAAAGCCCGGCCTTGAGACGAAGGTGAACAGACTGCGGTTGTAGAGTGTACCTTGCAGTTCCGCAAAGTTTGCGTCCACGGCGGTAAGCAAGCCGATATCAACATGCACATCGCCGCGGTAAACCTCGACAGGTATGGCATATTGCAGATGATACTGGAAATGGCGGTGGAGCGTTAGAGGCTCGCCCTGCTGCAGCATAATAACATCACCTGTCTTTGAAATGGGATAGACGTTTCGGGAACGCTTATGCTTCTATTGTACCAAGAAAGGGAAGGTTTACAAATGAAATGGATTGTCGGTTTGGGCAACCCCGGGCCGCAGTACGCCAAGACAAGGCATAATGTCGGTTTTATGGCTTTGGACGAACTGGCGCGCAGACATGGAATTGTCTTTAATCAGAACAAGTGCAAATCTGTGATCGGCGAAGGCGTCATCGGCGGAATCAAGACCGTGCTGATTAAACCGATGACGTACATGAATTTGTCAGGTGAAGCGGTCCGCGCCTATATGGACTACTATAAAGTATCCCTGGACGATATGATTGTCGTATATGACGATCTGGATACCGAGGTCGGCAAAATCCGGCTTCGTTATCAGGGAAGCGCCGGTGGCCATAACGGCATCAAGTCGATTATACAGCATACGGGAACCCAAACCTTCAACAGGGTAAGGATGGGAATTTCGCGTCCCGAGCCCGGTTACGCGATTGTCGATTATGTGCTGGGCGCGTTTCCGAAGAAAGAAGGCGACGGGCTGGCATCGATGGTGGGCAGCGCCTGCGACGCGCTTGAGTTCAGTCTGGACCATACGTTCGAGCAGACGATGGCCAAATTCAACGGATAACAAGGCGCGATAGATGATATAGATTCGCCGCCGCCGAAGACTTGCCCGGGGAAGATCAATGACTGTTCCGGGGCTAACGAGAGCGTAAGCGGGGCATACTGAAGGTATATTCTATCTTCAGGAGGCATATCAATGGCAATACACTATGTTTGCAGACACTGCAGGACGTATCTCGGAACGATTCGCAAAAGTGAAGCTACCGAGACGCAGCTCGGCCTTAATTCCTTGACCCCCGCGGAGCGCAGAGATATAATAGCGTATGATTCAGACGGCGAGATTACCGTTAAGGTTACTTGCGATTACTGCAAGCAGGCCTTGGATAACAATCCGGAGCTCAGCCTTCTGGCCAGTCCGCTTCAATAGGCGAAGCGGTGCTGCCTCTATCGTCTTCCGCAAGCCTTGGCCTCAAAAGCTGAGGCTTATTTTAAAATATAAGAATTTATAAGCTGAGCGCTTATCATTTTGACTTATATTTCTACGAGAAACGGACCGTCCCTAAAAGGACGGCGAAGCCGTTTCTTCTTGAAATATAAGACATTATAAGCTGTGCGATTACCGTCAGTCTTATAGGAAATTCCGCTTAAAAGCGATTCAGTAAGTGAGGTGCGCCTTTTGTTAGAAGGTCTTATTGAGGCTTTTTCCAAAGATTCCGATTTCCAGTCGGTAACCCGAGGCGTCGCCGCCGGAATGAAAGAGCAACTGATATCGGGGTTATCCGGTTCAGCCAGACAGATTATGCTGGCCGCGCTTCATCAGGAGACGTCCAGGCCGTTATTAATTATCACGCATAACATGTTTTCGGCGCAAAAAATTGCCGATGATTTACAGGAAGCGCTTTCCCCTGACCGGGTGCTGCTGTACCCGGCCAATGAACTGGTCGCCGCCGAAACGGCGGTATCCAGTCCGGAGACGGTCGCTCAGCGTATCGAGGTGCTGAACAAATGCTCGCGGGGCTTCCGAGGCATTGTGGTCGCGCCTTATTCGGGCGTTCGCCGGCTGCTGCCTGACCCGCAGGCGATGGCGTCCGCGCAGATTACGATCTCCCAGGACGGGAGCGTCCAGCTTGAGAGCTTCCTCGGCACGATGATCGAAATGGGCTACGAGCGGGTGGAACGGGTGGAGAACCGCGGGGAGCTGAGTGTTCGCGGCGGCATCCTTGATTTTTATCCGATGAATACCGAGCTGGCTTACCGTGTGGAATTGTTCGACGAAGATGTCGATTCCATCCGGACGTTTGATCCGGCCGATCAGCGCTCCATCGACAAAGTCCGGAGTGTGACGATCACGCCCGCCAAAGAAATTATCGCAAGCAGAGCGCAGCTGGAGGCGGCGGCGGACAAGGCGTCCGTCATGTTGGAGCGCCAGCTGGAGAAAACGGCCGATCGCCAAGCCAAAATACGCCTGCGTGAGGAAATCGGCCGCGAGCTTGAGCATTTGCGCGAAGGGACTTATTTTTCGGAAATTTATAAATATATTTCGCTGCTTTATCCGGAACAATCGCATTTGTACGACTACATGGAGCGGGACACCCTGCTGGTTCTCGACGAGCCGGCCCGTCTATTGGAAACGTCCAAGCAGTTGGAACGAGACGAATCGGAATGGAACCTGCATCTGCTGCAGAACGGAAAAACGCTGCCTGACCTGCATTTATCCGTCGACAGCGATACGGTGATATACCGCCGTCCGTTTCAAAGCCTATTCATGTCAATCTTTCTGCGCCAGGTTCCGCATGTCCAGCCTCAGAATATTCTCGGCTTTATCAGCCGCGGCATGCAGGATTTCCATGGGCAGATGAATGTTCTGAAATCGGAAATGGAACGCTGGCACAAGTCGGGCGTTCAGGTGGTTATGCTCGCCGGCGGCGAGGAACGCATGGACCGAATTCGCCGGGTGCTGCTCGATTACGGGATTCAAGAGCCGACCATTATCCAAGGGAACCTGGGATCGGGCTTTGAGCTTCCCTCGATCCATCTGGCCGTCATCACCGAAGGAGAGCTGTTTTCCCAGAAGCAGCGTAAAGCGCGCAAAGTATCCAAGAATATAGATAACGCGGAGCGGATCAAGAGCTATACCGAACTGAAGATCGGCGATTACGTCGTTCATCAAAATCACGGGATCGGCAAATATATGGGCATCGGCACGCTGGAGGTCAGCGGCATCCACCGGGATTACATGCACATCTTGTATGCCGGCGGAGACAAGCTCTCGGTGCCGATCGAGCAGATCGACCTCATTCAGAAGTATGTGGGTTCCGAGGACAAGGAACCGAAGGTATACAAGCTTGGCGGCAATGAATGGACCCGTGTCACGAATAAAGTCCGTTCCTCTGTGCAGGATATCGCGGACGACCTTATCAAGCTGTATGCGGAGCGCCAGAGCGCTCCGGGCTACGGCTTCGAGAAGGACACGCCGGAGCAGCAGGAGTTCGAAGAGATGTTCCCTTACGATGAAACGAGGGATCAGATGCGGGCCATCGGGGAAATCAAGAAGGACATGGAGCAGAACCGCCCCATGGACCGTCTGCTGTGCGGCGATGTCGGCTACGGGAAGACCGAAGTAGCGATCCGGGCCGCCTTCAAGTCGGCGATCGAGGGCAAACAGGTGGCGGTCTTGGTGCCGACAACCATTCTCGCCCAGCAGCATTACGAGACGTTCAGGGAACGGTTTTCCTCATATCCGATCAACATCCAGGTGCTCAGCCGTTTCCGCAGCCGCAAAGAGCAGAACGAGACGATCAAGGGTGTCCGGCAGGGGACGGTAGACATTGTGATCGGTACACACCGGCTGCTGTCCCAGGACCTGGTGTTCAAGGATTTGGGTCTGCTAATTGTCGATGAGGAGCAGCGTTTCGGCGTCACCCATAAGGAGAAGCTGAAGAAGCTGAAGACGAATGTCGATGTGCTTACCTTGACGGCAACGCCGATTCCCCGTACCTTGCATATGTCGATGCTGGGCGTCCGCGATCTGTCGGTTATCGAGACGCCGCCGGAGAACCGTTTTCCCGTGCAGACGTATGTGGTGGAATACAGCCAGACGCTTGTCCGTGAAGCGGTGGAGCGCGAGCTCGGACGCGGCGGACAGGTCTATTACCTGTACAACCGCGTACAGGGCATTCAGGAAATGGCGTCGCAGATTCAGATGCTCGTTCCCGAAGCCCGGGTCGGCATCGGACACGGCCAGATGTCGGAATCGGAGCTGGAGAAGACGATTCTCGATTTCCTTGATGGCGAATACGACGTGCTGGTAAGCACGAGCATTATCGAGACCGGCGTGGATATTCCGAACGTCAATACGCTCATTGTGCATGACGCGGACAAAATGGGCCTGTCCCAGCTGTATCAGCTGCGCGGGCGGGTCGGACGGTCCAACCGGATCGCATACGCCTATTTCACTTACCAGCGCGACAAAGTGCTGACCGAGGTAGCCGAGAAGCGGCTGCAGTCGATCAAGGAATTCACGGAGCTTGGTTCCGGCTTCAAAATCGCCATGCGCGACTTGTCGATCCGCGGCGCCGGCAATCTGCTGGGCGCAGAACAGCATGGCTTCATCGCTTCCGTGGGCTTTGACCTGTACTCGCAAATGCTGGCGGAGGAGATCCGCAAACGCAAGGTCAGTGTCCTCGGAGAGGAAGACCATTCTCTCAAGGAAGGGAACACCGTCATCGACTTGGCAATTGACGCCTATCTGCCTTCTGAGTATATCTACGACAGTGTGCAAAAGATTGAAATTTATAAAAAAGTGGCAGCGGTCTCGACCTTCGAGGATGCGGCGGAGCTGGAAGACGAGCTGCTCGACCGGTTCGGCGAGCTTCCGGAGGCGGTCGTCAATCTTTTATCCGTGGCGCGGCTTAAAATTTACGGTAAATGGTACGGCATCGACTCCATGAACCGGCGCGGCGATGAAGTGCTGCTGAATTTTTACGAGGACCGTGCCGCATTAATCGATACAGGCAAGCTCGCCAAGATTGGCAATGGCTTTGAAAGACGTGTACAATTCGAAAAGGATGCCAAAGCGGCCATTCGCATAAAGACCAAAGGCCTTGACGACAAGGGACTCCTTGACCTGCTTGAGAGATTTTTGGAGGAAGTCAAGCCGTCTTTTAAATTGAAGGGAGAACTGCACAATGCGATCAAGTAAATCATGGAAGGTGCTGCTCGTCTCGCTGGCGGCCGCCCTTTCGTTCTCCATGCTCTCGGCATGCAGCAGTGGTAATAAGAAAGATAAAGAAGACAACAGCACCGCTATTGTGACTTACAAAGGCGGCGCGATAACGCAGAAGGAATTTGATACCGATGTGAAGGTGATGAAATTCCTGTCGCCGGAGCAGGCGCAGTACCTGGAGCTGGATGCTTTCAAAGAAACGATTGTGAAGCAGGAAGCCGCTTTTGAGTATTTGGCTGGACAAGCTGCGGACAAAGCGAAGAAAGAAGCGGAGAAGCAGGCGGACACGCAGCTGGCCACCTATAAGCAGGGGCTTGGCGATACGTATGCCAGCTCGCTGAAAGAGCAGGGCTTGACGGAGGATGAAATCCGCAGCTATATGGTGCGTGTGCTGACCGTGTATCAGGATATGCTGCTTAAAGTGACGGATGACGAAGTGAAGAAGCAGTTCGAAGCGACGAAGGGCGACTTCACCGTGGCTTCGCTGCGCCATGTTCTTATTGGCTTCACTGATGCGAGCAAGAAGGAACGCAGTAAAGAAGACGCGCTGAAGCTTGCCAAGGAAGTAAAGGCGAAGCTGGACGGCGGAGCGGATTTTGCGGCGGTAGCCAAGGAGTACTCTGACGATACCGGTTCGAAGGACAAGGGCGGACTGTATGCGGACACTGCGATCGGAACGTATGTGGAGGAGTTCAAGAAAGCCGCTCAGACGCTGCCGCTGAACACCATCAGCGATCCGGTCGAAACGACCTACGGCTACCACATCATGAAGGTGGAGTCGCGGACGGAGAAGACCTTCGACCAATTGACCGACGAGCAGAAAGAGACGCTTAAGAGCACGATCGCTTCGGACAAGCTGCAGCAGTTTATGGAGAAGGATCTGGACGGCATTATTGAAAAAATCAATCTGCCGAAGAGCAGCGCCTCTCCGGCCGCGAGCGCGGGGACTTCGCCAAGCGCATCCGCTCCGGCGGCATCGCAAAGCGCCAAGTAAACCAATAGGCTCGGCGTCCCGGCAATGACGGGATACCGGATTTAAGATACTGTCCTTTCAGGGCAGTATCTTTTTTTTGCCGGCAAGAAACAGAAAGTGAGCAAATCAAGCGGATGCCGGAGCGCATCATGTATAAGGAACTGGGAACGGATGAATACTATGGTCAGACAATCACGATAAATCGCTGGGGTTATTCAATCCCTTCAAAAGCAGTAGTTGGCAAAATACTTCATAAGAAAGCGGGGCAACATGTGAAATGAAAGCTACTGGCATTGTAAGACGTATTGATGACCTGGGACGGGTCGTCATTCCTAAAGAAATCAGACGGACACTGCGCATTCGCGAGGGAGATCCGCTGGAAATTTTCGTGGACCGGGACGGAGAGGTCATTCTGAAGAAGTATTCACCGATCGGCGAACTGGGCGACTTTGCAAAAGAGTATGCGGAGTCGCTGTATGAAAGCACGGGCCATATTACCCTCATTTCCGACCGCGATACCTTTATCGCTTTGGCCGGAGGCTCCAAAAAGGATTATTTGGACAAACAGGTCGGCGCTCTGCTGGAAAAATGCATGGATGGCCGCAAAACGATACTCGAAACCAACAGCGGCAACTACGAAATATCGAAGGATCATCAGGATGCGCTTTCATCCTATGTAGCTTCGCCCATTATTTCCGGGGGAGATCCCATTGGTGCCGTTGTGCTGATGAACAAGGACGAATCGGTAAAAATGTCGCAGATGGAAATCAAAATGGCCGAAACGGCCGCAGGTTTTTTGGGCAAACAGATGGAGACGTAATATTCTCTCCTCCTCCATTCCCGCTTTCCATTTCGCCGTAGGGCGGAGCCGAGAGCGGGATTTTGTTGTGCAGAGCCATGTTGAGGTATAATATAGAAATTCATTCTATCCATACTTTATGAAGCAGGTATCTCATGAAATCACATACGACGGGTTCGAAGCTGCTGCAGGGCGCGTTTATTTTAAGCGCCGCCGCCCTGCTGTCGAAGCTGATTGGAACGCTGCAAAAAATCCCGCTGCAAAACCTGGGCGGGGATGCCGTATTCGGTATTTATAATACGGTCTATCCGATCTACACGCTGCTCGTTACCGTAGCGATGCTGGGGCTGCCGTCCGCGGTATCCAAGTTTGTGGCGGAGACGGAGGCCGGGGGAAGCCCGGGCGAGGGCCGGACGGTGCTGCTGCGGGCGGCGCTTGTCAGCGGAGCGGCGGGGCTCCTTCTGGCCGCCGGGACGTATGCGGGCGCGCCGCTGATCGCCGGCTTCATCGGCAGCGGCCATGTCGTCTCAGCGCTGCGGACGGCGGCCTGGGGACTTGCCGTCGTGCCGGTAATGGCCGCGTTCCGCGGGTATTTTCAGGGGCTGCACAACATGATGCCGACCGCGGTGTCGCAAATATTCGAACAGTCGGCCCGGGTAGCCGTGATGATAGCGCTGCTGCTCTTTCTGAGCAGCCGGGGGGCAAATGCGGAGATGATCGCGGCGGGAGCGCTGCTGGGGTCGGCCGGCGGAGGCATAGCAGGTCTCGTTGTCATGCTGCTGTACTGGCGGCGCCACAGGAAGGCTAAGGCGGACGCTGCGGCGGAAATCTCGGCGGCGGCGGAAGCCGCGCCGCTGAACCCCGAATCGCCGTTTCATGGGCCTTCGTCCGTAATACTCAGGACGGACGGGAGCAGCATACGTAAGCTGCTGGCTTACGGCGTGCCGGTGATGCTGGGGACGCTGGCGGGGCCGCTGATCAGCCTGGTGGATGTATTCACCATGCCCCGCCTGCTGGCTTCCGCCGGCGGCGAGGCGCAGGCTATGGTGCAATTCGGCATTTATGGCCGCGGCGTTCCGCTCGTCCAGCTCGTGACGATGCTGGCGACCTCGCTCTCCGTCCTGTTCATTCCCGCCTTGGCCGAGTCCAAGTTTCGCGGGAACTTAAGCGAGGTCCAGAGCCGCTGCCGCCTGTCGCTGCGCTGGTTCTGGCTGCTCGGCCTCGCCGCCGCGGCAGGGCTTGCCGTGCTCGCTGTGCCGGTCAACATCGCCTTGTACGGCGACGCGTCCGGCAGCGGCACGATCCGCTGGCTCGCCTTCACCGCCGCCGGCGGCACGGTCGGCATCATCTCCGCCGCGCTGCTCCAGGGCCTGGGCTTCGTGCGCGCCCCGGCGCTGCACTTCCTGGCCGCCGCCGCGCTGAAGGCGGCCCTCAACCTGCTGCTCGTCCCGCAGCAGGGCATTGCCGGCGCGGCCATCGCTGCCGTCGCCGCGCAAGGGCTCGCAGCCGCGCTGAACGTGCGGCTGCTCTGCAAGGCCGCCGGTCTGCGGCTTCGCCCCGCAGACTGGCTCGCGCGGCCCGCGGCACTGCTCGCGGGCCTGGCCGCAGCCGCCGCAGCCGCAAGCTGGGGCTGCGGCGCCCTGCTGGACGCGGCCGGAATGGACGGCCGCATCGCGGCGCTGGCGCAGAGCCTGCTCGGCGTGGCCGCAGGCTGCCTCGTCTTTGCCGTGCTCGCCGTGCGGCTGCGGCTGCTGGACGAGGGCGAGCTGCGCCAGCTGCCCGGGCTTGGCCCGAAGCTCGCCCGGGCGATCCGGAAGCTGGGCCTGTTCCCGTAAGGCTTTCGGGCTTGAAACATTAACCTGAACCTGGTTCTGCAGGTTTGAAGATTATACAGCCGCCGCTTGAGCTGCTGCGAAAGCGCAAGCAGAGGGCGGCGGCGTAAGGAGAGGAATGGCATGAGCGCAAGATTAACGGTGGTCGGACTTGGCTCCGGCAATCCGGACCGGCTGACGCTGGGCATAGTGAACAAGCTGCGTGGGGCTTCCAAAGTCTACGTCCGCACCAAGGAACATCCGGCGATGAAGGCGTTGGAGGAACTGGGCGTGGGATCTCAATCCTTCGATGAGCTGTACGAATCCTTTTCGTCTTTTCCCGAAGTCTATGAAGCGATTACCTTGAAGCTGATCGAGGAAGCGCGCTCGGGCGATAATGCCGAGGAAATCGTCTACGCCGTTCCCGGACATCCGATGGTTGCGGAATCCGCCGTTTCAAAGCTTCGCCTTCGCTGCGCGGAAGAGGGGATCGACTTAAACATTCTTGGAGGCGAGAGCTTCCTTGACGAGGCGTTTGTGCGTCTTGGCTTTGACCCGATCGAGGGCTTTCAGCTGCTGGATGCTTCCGGCATCTCGCGCTCCCAGCTTCGGCCTGAACTGCATACGCTGATCGGACAGGTGTATGACACCTTTACCGCCTCAGAGGCGAAGCTGTGCTTGATGGAGCTGTACCCGCCGGAATACGAGGTGGTGGTCGGCCATGCGCTCGGCGTGGAAGGCGAAGAGCGGATCGTTAGAGTCCCGCTGTACGAATTGGACCGCCAGGAGGGTTACGGCAATCTGTCGCTGATCTATATTCCGGCGGACCGCTCCGAAAGTTTGCGGAACCGCACCTTTGCCCGGCTGCATGAAATTGTCGGCATTTTGCGCAGCCCGGAGGGTTGTCCCTGGGACCGCGAACAGACCCATGAGTCGCTCCGCAAAAATCTGATCGAGGAAACCTACGAGGTGCTCGAAACGATTGATGAGGACGATCCCGAGCATATGAAGGAAGAGCTGGGCGATCTGCTGTTGCAGATTATGCTGCATTCCCAGATGGAGGAAGAGCTTGGCACATTCGATATGTTTGATGTCATTGAAGGGCTGACCGGCAAGCTTATTTTCCGCCATCCCCATGTCTTTGGCGACAAGGACGCTCAGGATGCCGAGGCCGCGCTGCAGAACTGGGAAGGCATGAAGGCCGAGGAGAAGCGGCGCAAAGGGATCAAGCCGGAGTCGGAGTCCGCGCTAAGCGGCGTTCCCCTTGATCTGCCAGCGCTCATGAAGGCGTACAAGCTGCAGAAAAAAGCGTCCAAGGTCGGCTTCGACTGGGACAACATCCGGGATGTGCTCGCCAAGATCGGCGAAGAGCTGGACGAGCTGACGGAAGCGATCGATGGCGGCGCCCCGGCGGAGGAGCAGATGGCGGAGCTCGGCGACCTTCTGTTCGCGGCGACCAACGCCGCCCGGTTTATCGGTGCCGATCCGGAAGAAGCGCTGACCCGCACCAACCGCAAATTTGTCGAACGGTTCCATTACATCGAACGCCGTTTGAAGGACAAAGGAACTGCTCCAAAGGACAGCAGTCTGGAGGAAATGGAAGCCTTATGGCAGGAGGCCAAGACCGAAGAACGAGCGAAGCGGTAAAACGATGGAAACGCCAGACGTTTTTATATAAAAAGCGACAGCACGGCAGGGATTTGACAACGCATCCAGAATAGCATTAAGATGAAACGGCGGTTTTTGCGGTATATGCCATCCGCTGGAACGCTTTTTCATTATTTTTCATATTCCCGGGAGGAACACTAAAACATGAACAAAACAGATCTGATCAACAACATCTCCGAGAAAAACGGATTGGCCAAAAAGGACGTGGAGCTTGTGCTGAGCGGACTCCTTGGCGAAATTACCGAGGCTCTGGCAAGTGGCGACAAAGTACAGCTGATCGGCTTCGGCACCTTTGAAACGCGCAAGCGCTCCGGACGTACCGGCCGCAATCCGCAAACGGGCACAACGATCGACATTCCTGAATCGACAGTTCCGGCGTTCAAGGCCGGCAACAAGCTTAAAGAAGCCGTCAACTAATGCGTCTGGACAAATTTTTGAAAGTGTCCCGCCTGATCAAGCGCCGTACGGTGGCCAAGGATGTGTCCGAACAAGGCCGGGTGCTGATTAACGGGAAAGAGTCGAAGCCGAGTAGCAGTGTGAAAATCGGCGACGAGATTACGGTTCAATTCGGTCAAAAGCTGGTAACGGTCCGCGTGGAGAAGCTGGTCGAAACGACCCGCAAAGACGAGGCGGCCGGCATGTATACGCTGCTGCGCGAAGAGCCGATTGCCAAGAGCAACGGTCTCGACTGGTAAGCGGCGCATTACCCTCTGTTAATCGAAGCGTTTCCCTGCGGTTGTGCAGGGGAGCGCTTTTTTATTTCCGGCAAACTGCTCATCTGCCTTCCGTTGAGTTTCTTGTTCGGTCTTGACTGTGAATCCGCCTTTGCTCCGGGTTGTTCTAAAGCCGCTCTCCCCGCCATAAATTAGGACTAGAAGGAGAGGGGGTACATGCCATGATCGAACCTGGAAGAACCGTCAAGCAGCATGATTTGCATATGCGCAGCCGCAAGGCAGTGGATTTAACAGGCGTGCAAAATGTGGAGAGCTTTGACAGCGGCGAGTTTCTGCTTCAGACGGAGCTTGGGACGCTGAGCATTCGCGGCAGCCATTTACATATCAAGAACCTCAGTCTGGAGAACGGGCTGCTGTCGCTGGAAGGAAATGTACATTCTTTGATTTACCTTGATCCGGGAGCGAAGGGTAAAAATAAAGGGCTGCTCGGCAAACTGTTCAAATGAATCCGGCCGTCCAGTGGATAACGCTGCTGTATATGATCGCCGCCGGGGCGTCGATGGGTTTGGCCTTCGACGGTTACCGGGTAGTGTCGCTTAGGCTGCGGTTTCCCGGATGGCTGAACGCGGCGCTCGATCTTCTCTACTGGCTGGCATCGGCTCTCATTGTGTTCCGTTTGCTGTACGCGGGTAATCAGGGGCAGCTGCGCTTCTATGCTTTTGTCGGATTATTTCTGGGTGTGTGGGCTTATTTTTTATTCTTCAGTGTCACGGTGCAGAAATTTGTGGTAATGTTAATTCAAACGGTGGGATGGATATGGAAGCTGCTGGTAAAGCTGCTGGGAATCCTGATCGGAATGCCTCTGCTGTGGCTATTGAAGCTGGCGCTGGGAATTGTGCGGCTGCTTGGCCGTATCTTAGTCTTTATACTGAAGCTGCTGCTTTGGCTGACCAAGCCGCTCTGGATTTTTCCCGTCAGATGGTTGTCCCCGGTATATCGCAGGCTTCTAAGCAGCGCTCCGATCACCAAATTAACGGAATTTATTGCCGCAAAAAGAAAACGCTGACCTTGAAACGGGAGGAACGCTTGCATGAACAGATTTTCTCCGGAAATGAAACAGGCTGGCGAAAGCGCAGCCGCCGCGGGAGCCAAGAGACGCAGGTTGATCTGGGTCGTTCTGATGGCGATATTTTTCGGCTGGGCGGGATATATTTTCTTCGCTCAGAGCGCCCTGATTTCGGACAAGAAGCAGGAACTCGCACAGAAGCAGGAGAGCAGCAAGCAGGTTAACGAATCGCTGGGCCAGCTGAAATACGAGGTATCCCGTCTGAACGACAACGAGTATATCGGCCAACTTGCGCGCAAGTGGTTTAATATGTATCCCCAAGGCGAAGTTCCTATCCGGACAGAGCAACCCTGAGCAATAAGCTGGCAAAAAAGGGGCGTTTCGCTCTGTTGCCTTGCTTTGCTCTTTACTGTATAATCAAATCACCGCAGACTGGATCTTGATATCTTTGTCTGTATATTTTTAAGGGAGGATCATTTTATTCTATGGCAATTGAAGTGGGCACCAAGTTAGAGGGCAAGGTGACAGGCATCACGCATTTCGGAGCGTTTGTGGATCTGTCAGGAGGTGTCACAGGTCTCGTTCACATCTCGGAAATCGCCGATAATTACGTCAAGGATGTCAACGATCATCTGAAGATTAATGATGTGGTAACGGTTAAGGTGATCAATGTCGACAAGGACGGCAAGATCGGACTTTCCATCAAGCAGGCTGTTGACAAGCCGGCATCGGAAGTTCGTCCGCCAAGAGCGCCAAGACCTGATCGTCCAAGCGGTGGAGACCGTTTCGGCGGCGGAGGCGGAGGCGGGGGCGGAAGCTACAATCGTGAACGGGGAGGGCGTCCATTCAAGCCTGCTGCCGGTAAACCTTCATTTGAGGATAAAATGTCACGCTTCCTTAAAGACAGTGAAGAACGTATGTCTTCTCTCAAGAAGAACACGGAAGGCAAGCGCGGCGGCCGTGGAGCCAAACGCGTATAACGTCATACTACAATTCAAACAACCGCAGGGCCCAGGCCTTTTGCGGTTTTTTTCTGTGTCAGCCCGGTCAGAAGCCGGCCCTTTCCCCGCCTCTGCTTCTTCCCAATTGAGGTTTTTCCCGATTTTTTTGAAAGCGTTCTCTATTTATCCCGATATGCCTATTATTTTGTCGGTCGTCTAGAAATTTGCGACAGCATCCTTGAGATTTCCGCTAAAGCTTGGAGCATTTGCTGACGAATCGAAGTTTCCTAATTATGTAAAAATTTGGGGGAGTGACGGGTGTACGGACTGTCCCGCAAGGGAAAAAGCGGTTTTCCGGCCGCTCGGGACACCGCCTGATTTTGTCGGAAATTTCTTGTGGACGACCGTCTTGTTCTGACAAACTTTCCTAGTTGGCCGCGCTTATAATGAGTACCACAAGAAGAGACGGCTTAGCTTTCTTCCGAAGCAGCGGCACTTATGTATCGGGTGAAAGCATGCGGTTCTCGTAAAAGGATAAGACTGACGATAAGAATGCGCAGCTTACCGGGTCTTATACTTTAAATTCAAACGGGTGGTGTTTAAACAATATGGGCAAAAGCAATGTGGTGAATTTCCAGGAGTGGACAAGAGTGGAAGGCGGCACTGAGGAAGAGAAGGCGGCATGGGGAGAGCGGTTCAGAGCATGGGGCAAGCGTCAGCGCATTCTTCGTATGCTAGACACAAGAAAATGGATGCTGCTGCTCAGCTTCATGGGATTTCTGCTTGGAAGAGCCATGATCCTGGACGAGCTGTCGCCGTTTGCCGCCGCCTTTTTCGCCATCATTGTTTTTATGCGCAAAGATTGCACTCTTCCGGCCGGAGCCGCGATTCTTGCAGGCAGCTTGTTTACTCCGTTTCCAGGCATATTGATCATTTCAGCCGAGCTTATCGTCTTCATTCTCCTCTATAAGGGGATGGAGGCCTTCCAGCGAATCGACCTGGCCTATGCGCCGGTGATGGTGTTTGTCTCTTCCTTTATGGTCGGGCTATTCCAGACGATTATCGGCCCATCGCTCTCCTGGTATCCGCTGATGATGACGACGCTGAACGCTCTGCTCGCTTTTGTGCTGACCCTTGTCTTTCTGCAAGCGCTCCCCGTACTTACTTATAGACAAAAAAGTCGCGTGCTGCGAAATGAGGAAATATTATGCCTGATTATTATGCTGGCCTCCATTATGACCGGCCTGGTGGGCTGGAAAATCAGCGGATTATCGCTGGAGCATATTCTGTCGCGCTATCTGATTCTGCTGTTCGCCATGGCGGGAGGGGCTCCGCTCGGAGCGGCGGTCGGCGTCGTGACGGGCCTGATCCTCAGCCTGGCCGATATCGGGGCGATCTATCAGATGAGCCTGCTCGCGTTCTCCGGCATGCTGGCTGGCATGCTGCAGGGCGGCCGTAAGGGCGCGGTCGCCTTGGGGATGCTGCTCGGCTCCAGCATTTTGTCCGTCTATTTCAGCGGACCGGGCGATATGATGAACTCCACCTGGGAGACCTGTGCGGCGATACTGCTGTTCCTTGCGACCCCCCGAGGCATCATTGCGGCCATTGCCAAATATGTGCCCGGCACGAGCGATCACAGCCGCTCTCAACATGAATATGCGCGGCGGGTGCGTGATATTACCGCGGACCGGGTTACTCAGTTCTCCCAGGTGTTCCGGCAGCTCTCCACCAGTTTCGGGCAGATTCCATCCGCCGGCGAAGCGGGCAAATCGAGCCGGGAGATGGAGCACTTTATGAATGCGGTCACGGAGGAAACCTGCTCGAACTGCATCCGCCGCTCCCACTGCTGGGATTCGAAGTTCTATCAGACGTATAAATATATGACGGATATGATGACCGCCGTCGAAGAGAATCCGGACATTTCGGCTGCCAGGCTGCCCGCGGAATGGGCGCGGATCTGCGGCAAGACGGACGAAGTTTTGGAGGTGATGCGGAGCCAATATTATCTTTATGAGCATGATATGCGCTGGAAGAGACAAATATACGACAGCCGTAAATTTGTGGCCGAGCAGCTCTCCGGCGTATCGCAGGTCATGGAGGATCTTGCAAGGGAAATCAAACGCGAGGGGCAGGCGCTCTACCGGCAGGAAGCGCAAATCCGCGAAGCGCTGGAGAAGCTTGGCTTGTCCATCCACGGCATTGATATTGTGAGCCTTGATCCCGGGCGCGTGGAAATCGAAGTCGTTCACGCATACAACCGGGGCTTCGACGAATGCCGCAAAATGATTGCTCCGCTGCTGTCCGATATATTGGAGGAAAATATCTCGGTGAAGAGTGAAACGGCGATGCACAGCCGCGA
This sequence comes from Paenibacillus rhizophilus, assembly GCF_003854965.1. Taxonomy (GTDB): domain Bacteria; phylum Bacillota; class Bacilli; order Paenibacillales; family Paenibacillaceae; genus Paenibacillus_AQ; species Paenibacillus_AQ rhizophilus. Next base: position 23,448 of record NZ_RQPI01000020.1, on the reverse strand, counting down.
CGGGCTGTCGACCGTTACCTTCGGCTCGGCGAAAGCGTTCGAAGTCAGTACGGGCGTAGCCGGTGCGGCCAAGGGCGGGGACATGCTGTCGGGAGACAGCTTCAGCACCGTAGAGCTGGGTAACGGGACGTTCGCGGTTTCGATCAGCGACGGGATGGGCAATGGGGAGCGGGCGCGGATGGAGAGCAGCGCGGCGCTCGGCATGCTGGAGAAGCTGCTGCAGTCCGGCATGGACGAAAAGCTGGCGGTGAAGTCCGTGAATTCGGTTTTGCTGCTGCGCTCGCCGGAGGAATTTTACGCCACCGTGGACATGGCGCTGATCGACCAGTATTCGGCGCAGACCACCTTTATGAAGATTGCCTCGGCGCCGAGCTTTATTAAACGGGGGAGCGAAGTTATACCGATTACGGCAAGCAATCTTCCGATCGGCATCATTCAGGATATTGAGGTCGATTTCGTGACGATGCAGCTGCGTGCGGGCGATATTCTGATTATGATGACGGACGGCATTTACGATGCCCCAGGCTACGCCGTCAATAAGGAGGTGTGGATGAAGCGGATGATCCAGGAGCTGGAGAGCAGCGACCCTCAGGAAATTGCCGACAGTCTGCTTGAGAAGGTGATCCGCTACCAAGGCAGTGAAATTCATGACGATATGACGATTGTGGTCAGCCGCGTTGATCATTTCCAGCCGGAATGGTCTACCCTGCATATGCCGGGACTCTCCCGGATGGAGCGGCCGCGTACAGTGAGCTGAACGGGAATCTGCTTTAGCCGCTTGTTCCTCCCGCATTTCCCTGCGTTTGGAATCTCTCAACCCCGGGCATACTAGAGAAGAGAGATTTCATTTATAAGGCGGGAGGAATAATAACATGAAGCAAATTTTGCTTATAACCGACGGATGCTCCAATGTAGGGGAAAGTCCGGTGATGGCGGCGGCGCATGCTCTTCAGGATGGGATAACGGTGAATGTGATCGGAGTCGTCGACTATGGGACGATCGGCGAGCTGGGCAGCCGGGAGATTGAAGATATCGCCAAGGCGGGCGGCGGACTCAGCCGGATTGTCGGCACACCCCAACTGGCGCAGACGATGCAGATGATGACCCGGAAGACGGTGGTTCAGACGATTCAGCAGGCGGTTAATAAGGAGGTGAAAAAAATTCTGGGCGATGGCTCCCTGGAGGATCTGCCTCCGGCCAAACGCTCCCAGGTTGTAACGGTAGTCGATGAACTCAGCGAGACGGCGCCGCTGCGGCTTGCGCTCCTGATCGATGCCAGCGCCAGCATGAAGCCGAAGCTCGCGGCGGTGGAAGATGCGATTCGCGATCTGGCGCTCAGCCTTGAGGCCCGGGAGGGTGTCAGCGAAATCTCCGTATTCCATTTTCCGGGCACTACGGGCGAACCGGCCGTGCTTGATATGGATTGGAGTACGAATGTATCGGATATCCGGGCGCTGTTCGGCAGAATCCGTATGAAAGGGGCGACGCCGACAGGTCCGGCGATTTTCAAGGTGCTTGAACATTTCCGGTATGGTACACTAAATGAACATCAAGTCCGCTTTGCGGCACACTCTGATGATGGAGAAGGGATGCCTGGTGGGTATGTCGTCTAATCCGCCCCGTTCTCCCGGGGATGTCATTGTCGGCAAGTGGCGGGGCAACCGCTATGTCGTGGAACGGCTGCTCGGAAAAGGCGCGAACGGAACGGTATACCTGGTGAACCGGGAGGGGAGACGGGAGAAGTACGCGCTCAAAATCGGATATGACGCTCTCGATCTTCAGTCGGAGATCAACGTGATGACCTCGCTTCAATCCTGCCGCGCGCGGCAGGATTGGCAGGACAGGGCGGCAGCGCCGCTGGCTGCATATTTTCTGGAAGCGGACGACGCTTCGGAGGGGGGATTTCCCTTTTACGTCATGCGTTATGTTCACGGTATGCCGCTGCATTATTTTCTGTCCAAAAAAGGTTCCTCCTGGCTTGGCCTGATCGGTCTAAAGCTGCTGGACAGATTAAGCGGATTGCATGAATACGGGTTCATCTTCGGCGATTTGAAGCCGGAAAATGTCGTGGTATCGGAGTACGGCGAAGCCGAGTTGATCGATTTCGGAGGAGCGGGTCCCATCGGCCGCAGCGTGAAGCAGTTCACGGAGTGGCATGACCGCGGCTTCTGGAATGCCGGCAGCCGGATCGGGGATGAAAGCTACGATCTGTTCGCCTTCGCCGTGCTCTGTCTGCGCCTTCTCGACGAGAGCGGACTTAAACAGGCGGCGCGGCAGCTTCCGCAGACTAGAAGCGCAGAAGATCTGGTTAAGCTTGCGAATCAGCTTCCCGACAAAAAGCTTGCCTCGTGGTTAGGGATGGCGCTGAAAGGCGGGTTTTCCACGTCGGCGCAAGCCAAGGAGATGTGGAGGAGCCATGTTTACAAATCACGGATAGGCAAGCCTGAGCCCATGGCGACTCCCCGCTGGCTGACCGGCGCCTTTGCGTTGTCGCTGTGCCTGCTGGCGTTTACCGTTTACTGGATTTATCGTTTTTAATATTCTATATTATACATACGGAAGGCATGCCGATTCATGCCGTCATCAAGCCGCAGGCAACTGCGGCCGGGCAGGGAAGGAAGCCGGCTATGGCCATTTGGAATGAACTGTTGGAGTCGGTGATGGACGCTGCAGCCGAACACGGGCTGTGGGAGCCCGGAGACGCCATTGTAGTCGCAGTGTCCGGAGGGCCGGATTCTGTGGCTCTTTTGCATGTTCTGCATGAAATATCCGTGAGCCGGATGCCGCTCACGCTGATTTGCGCCCATGTGAACCATGGATTCCGCGCAGAGTCGGCTCAGGAGGCGGAGCTTGTACGCAGCATGGCTGAAGAGCTCGGAATCCCTTTTGAACTCGCCGAGTTCGATATTCCTTCTTTTATGAAGGAAAGCGGCCTCGGTCCGCAGGAAGCGGCAAGGGAGAAGCGTTACCAATTCCTGATTAATACAGCGCGGAGCTGGGGCGCCCGTTCCGTTGCTCTGGCTCATCATGCCGACGACCAGGCCGAGACGGTTCTGATGCGGCTGCTGCGCGGCAGCGGGCTGTCGGGGCTTGCCGGGATGCGCTTTAAAAGAACCGAAAAAAACGTGGAACTTATCCGCCCCTTCCTTCGTATAAACAAGGCGGCGATCGTGGAGGTATGCCGGCGCAGGGGTTACCGCTATGCCGAAGATCCCAGCAATGGACAGACGAAGTACAAGCGCAACGCGGTCAGGCTGGAGGTGCTTCCTTTTCTGGCTCGCTACAGTCCGAGACTGGGCCGTTCGCTTACGCAGCTGGCGGAAATCGCCGGCGCCGAGGATGATTTTATGGAAGAGGCGGCCGCCAGATGCTTTGCCGGGAACGTCCGGCAGGAACAGGGCAAATGCACCCTGGACAGAGCGGATTTTGCCGCCATACCCTCCGCTTTACAACGGCGTATGATTAAACTAATATTAAATTATCTGTCGGCGGATACGCCGGAAATCGATTTTCCGAAGGTTGAATCCGTGAGGCGGGGAATATTGCAAGATATGCCCACCGCCTGGAGTCTCGATTTGGGCCGCAGCCTAACCTGTATGCGGCAGTATAACACCATTTATTTTTTATCCGCTCCTTTGGATCATCAGGCAAGCTACGTTTATCGCCTGTCTTCCCCGCAGCCCCGGATCGAACTGGGCGAGATCGGCAAGGCGATCACGATGACGTTGGCAGAGAGAGAGAATGAGGCGGTCCAGAGGGGAGAGGGCGGCAAGCTGTCGGCCCGGTTCGACTATAAAGAGCTGGTCTTCCCGCTGACGATTCGTTCCAGATTGCCTGGAGATACCATAAAGGTCATGGGATTAAACGGAAGCAAAAAGGTAAAAGATATTTACATTGATGACAAAATACCTTCTACCGAACGTTCACGCATTCCCCTTGTGTGCGACGGATTGGGCAATATTGTCTGGATTCCGGGCGTTCGACGCTCGGTCCATGCCCCCGTCGGGAATCATACGGATTCGGTTCTGCTGCTGTCGATTGAAGACCTGTAGAGGATAACCGTAATGGCCGCAGACAGTTTTTCATAGTATAACTTAGGAGGTTCGCAGGTTGCAGAACGATATTCAGGAGATTTTGATCAGCGAAGAAGAAATTCAGGAAAGAGTCAAAGAGCTTGGCGCCAAGCTGAGCGATGTATACGAGGGCCGCAACCCTTTGGTCATTTGCGTGCTGAAAGGCGCTTTTATTTTTATGGCCGATTTGGTTAAAGTCATAACAGTACCGGTCGAAATGGATTTTATGGCCGTATCCAGCTACGGAGCGACAACCAAGTCTTCGGGTGTTGTTAAAATCATCAAGGATTTGGACGTTCCGGTCGATGGCCGGCATGTACTGATTGTCGAGGATATTATCGACAGCGGACTTACGCTGAGCTATCTGATTGAGCTGCTCCGCAACCGCAACGCCGCTTCAATTTCCGTCGTGACCTTGTTCGATAAACCGGCGGGCCGTACCGTAAGCCTTGAGGCGGATTACACCGGTTTTGTCATCCCAGACGAGTTTATTGTGGGATACGGACTGGACTATGCCGAGAAGTATCGGAATCTCCCTTATATCGGGGTATTGAAGCCGGAGATTTACTCTAAATAACCCATTGATAGCCTTGGTCTTCCGGATCATTTACCTAAAGTCGCCTCTATTTGAGGTGCTCCGATAGGCTATGGTACAATAACTTAAGTGTTGCGAGAGGAGGTAGGGGATGAATCGGTTCATCCGAAATTCTGGTTTTTATTTGATTTTATTTCTAGTCGTGGTGGGCATTGTCCAATTCGTCAGCAATGGAAATGAAGCCGCCGATTTCCCTAGATATGACCAGCTACGGCAGGAGCTTAAGAGTAATAATGTGAAGGATTTGACGGTTCAGTTCGAAGGCAATGCCTTTAATGTAACCGGCGCTTATAAACAGAAGCCGGGATGGGCTAAATCGGAAAGCTTCTCCACATACATTCCTCCTACGGACGCGGCCATTAATGAATTGGCTGACGCCAGTCAGGCTAACAACATTCCGTTCACCCAGAAGAAAATGGAGGGCGACAGCATCTGGCTGACCTTCCTTTCCTCGATCATACCGCTTGTCATTATGTTTATCCTGTTCTTCTTCCTGTTCAATCAGGCGCAGGGCGGCGGCGGCAAGGTGATGAATTTCGGCAAGAGCAAAGCACGTCTTTACAATGAAGAGAAGAAGCGGGTCACCTTTGAAGATGTAGCCGGAGCCGACGAAGAGAAGCAAGAGCTTGTCGAAGTCGTCGAATTCCTGAAAGATCCCCGTAAATTCGCCGCCGTTGGCGCGCGCATTCCTAAAGGGGTGCTGCTTGTAGGTCCTCCGGGTACCGGTAAAACATTGCTTGCCCGCGCTGTAGCGGGGGAAGCGGGCGTTCCGTTCTTCAGCATCTCCGGTTCCGACTTTGTGGAAATGTTCGTCGGCGTCGGCGCTTCGCGGGTACGCGACCTGTTCGAGAACGCGAAGAAGAACGCGCCTTGTATCATTTTTATCGATGAAATCGACGCCGTCGGCCGCCAGCGCGGCGCCGGACTTGGCGGCGGGCATGACGAGCGCGAACAGACGCTCAACCAGCTGCTCGTCGAGATGGACGGATTCGGCGGCAATGAAGGCATTATCATCGTCGCGGCTACCAACCGCGCCGACATCCTCGATCCCGCGCTGCTTCGTCCGGGACGCTTTGACCGTCAGATTACGGTTGACCGCCCTGACGTGAAAGGCCGCGAGGCCGTACTTAAGGTCCATTCCCGCAACAAGCCGCTGACCAAGGATGTGAAGCTTGACGTCATCGCCAAGCGCACAACCGGTTTCACCGGGGCGGATTTGGAGAATCTGCTGAATGAAGCGGCGCTGCTCGCCGCCCGCCGCAACCGCAAGGATATCTCCATGAAGGAAGTGGATGAGGCCATCGACCGCGTCATCGTCGGCACCGAGAAGCGCAGCCGCGTAATCAGCGACCGCGAAAAACGGATCGTTGCTTACCACGAAGCCGGGCATACGATCGCCGGATACTTCCTGGAACACGCCGATATGGTTCACAAGGTGACGATCATCCCGCGCGGACGCGCCGGCGGATATGTCATTATGCTTCCGAAGGAAGACCGCATGCTGGTTACGAAGCAGGAGCTGCTTGATAAGGTAACCGGATTGCTCGGCGGCCGGGTAGCCGAGGAAATGTTCATCGGCGAGATCGGCACAGGCGCATACAGCGACTTCCAGCAGGCAACGCGCATCGTGCGCAGCATGATTATGGAATACGGCATGAGCGAGAAGCTCGGTCCGATGCAGTTCGGCACTTCCCAAGGCCAAGTATTCTTGGGCCGGGATATCGGACACGAGCAGAATTACAGCGACTCGATCGCTTACGAAATCGACCAGGAAATGCAGCGGTTTATCACGGATTGCTATGACCGATGCAAAGCGCTGTTGAAAGAGCACGCGAAGGAAATGCACCTGATCGCCGGTACACTGCTCGAGAAAGAGACGCTGGAGCTTGATCAGATCAAAGAGCTGATCGAACAGGGCTATCTGACGGAAGACGGTAAGCCGGTGGATAGTGTAGCGAATGAAAGCGCAGAGCCGGTTATCGATTCAATCGGCGACGTAAGAGTGCGCATTCAAGGCAAATCCGAGGAGCCTCATGCTACGCTGGGCGACTCGCCAAAAGACATTCCGAACAATCCGCAGCAAGGCGGAGAGGACGGAAATGACGACGGCAAGGGCGGCGGAGCAAGCCTGAGCTAATCGAAATTTTGTTGCAAGTCAAACAACAATCTGATCCGGAGAACGAAGTCGTTCTCCGGATTTTTTTGGAATATGTGAAGGTTAAGCTGCGCTGCAATAATCGGCTTTAAGGCCCGGCAATGAAGCAAGCTCCCGGAATTCGCCTCTTTTGTAGAGTGTATCCATTGGATTGACAGGGCGTAGAACGTTGTGTACATTAGTGATAAATATTACGAACTATATATCGTTTACAAAACGCAGAATTACTTTTAACATTTTGGTTATGCAGATTTAATATGCCGGCGAGAGGGCCGTCAACATAAGGGGGAAATTGTACCGTGGAAGCTCTGGCGCTGGAGCGCAAGCAAGAACAGAACCGTGAACTGCGTGAACGTCTTGAACAGCTGAAGAAGGAACGGAATGCTATCATCTTGGCTCATTATTACCAGCGCGATGAAATTCAGGAAGTTGCCGATTTCCGGGGGGACTCTTTTTTACTGGCTCAAAAGGCCGCGGCGACGGATGCGGAAGTCATTGTGTTCTGCGGCGTTCACTTTATGGGTGAAAGCGCCAAAATTTTGGCGCCTGACAAGACGGTCCTTATTCCCGATGAACGCGCCGGCTGCCCTATGGCCGACATGGTCAACGTGGACGGTCTTCGCAAGCTGAAAGCGAAGCATCCGAACGCCAAAGTGGTCACCTATATCAACTCCTCTGCCGAAATCAAAGCGGAGACGGATATATGCTGTACTTCCGCCAATGCCGTTCGGGTTATCGAGTCGCTGGATGCGGAAGAAATCATCTGGGTTCCGGATAAGAATCTGGGCCACTACGTTCAGGAGAAAACCGGCAAGAAGCTGATCATTTGGGAAGGCTACTGCAATACCCATGATATGCTTACGGTCAAGGATGTTGTGGAAATGAAGGCCAAGTATCCGAATGCCGAGTTTGTCGTTCACCCCGAGTGCCGGCCGGAAGTCGTGGCTATGGGCGACTTTGTCGGCAGCACTACCGCCATTATCGATTACTGCAAGAAATCGGACGTTCAGGAATTTATCGTGGGGACCGAGGACGGCACAGGCTATCAGCTGCGCAAGGACAGTCCCGATAAACACTTCCATTTTGCCTCCAAGTTCCTGGTCTGCCCTAATATGAAAGTCAACAATCTCAAAAAATTGGTAAAATGCCTGGAGACGATGAAGCCGCAGATTTATGTGCCGCCCGCTGTCGCAGACAAAGCCAGAAATTCCCTAGAGCGCATGCTACAAGTCCGGTAGCATGCGCTACTCTTTCATTGAAACAGGTGAATAAGCGGTCATGATTCCACAATATTTGGTTGATTTCGACCTGCGGGAGCTTCCAACCGTAGAAACAGATTGCATCGTCATCGGCTCCGGCATCGCTGGACTGTTCACAGCTATCAAGGCCAGTGAGGATCGGCGGGTCATTATGATTACGAAGAAGTCGCTGATGGAGAGCAACACGCGTTATGCTCAAGGAGGGATCGCCGCCGTAATCGCGGAGGACGATTCGCCGCTATACCATCGGCAGGACACTTTAATGGCCGGCGCCGGGCTGTGCTCCTCGGCATCCGTAGATGCGCTCGTGAATGAAGGCCCGGAAGGCGTACGCGAACTGATACGGCTTGGAACGCTGTTTGACAAGGAGGACGGCGTTTTGGCGCTGACGCAGGAAGGGGCGCATAGCCACCGGCGGATTCTGCATGCGAATGGAGACGCAACCGGCTATGAAATTGTGCGCGCGTTGGTGCAGCAGGTATTGGAACACCACAATATTGAGGTATGGGACGACCATTTCGTGATCGATCTGATAACCGATGACGGTGAGTGCGTTGGAGCGCTTGTACAAAAGCCGAACGGAGAACGCCTTTTTTTGAAGGGCGATGCGACAGTCCTCTGCTCCGGCGGAGCGGGTCAATTGTACCGCTATACAACCAATCCCGAGATTGCGACGGGCGACGGAGTAGCAATCGCATACCGGGCGGGGGCACATATCCGGGATATGGAATTTATTCAATTCCACCCGACGGCGCTCAGTTATCCCGGCGCTCCCCGGTTTTTGATATCGGAGGCGGTTCGGGGCGAAGGGGCTGTGCTGCGCAATATCAAGGGTGAGCGCTTCATGGAGAAATACCATGATCTGCTTGAGCTGGCGCCCCGCGACGTTGTTGCCCGGGCGATTGTCAGCGAGATGGAAGAAACGAAATCGACCTTTGTCTATTTGGATATTACCCATGAATCCGCGGATATGGTGAAGCATCGATTCCCGACGATATATAAGACTTGCATCGGCTACGGTTTGGACATCACAAGCGACTGGATTCCGGTCGCTCCGGCTGCGCATTATATGATGGGGGGCATCAAGACCGATTTGAACGGGGAGAGCAGCATTCCGCGGCTTTTTGCCTGCGGCGAGGTATCGTCCACGGGCGTGCACGGCGCAAACCGGCTGGCCAGTAACTCTCTTTCGGAGGCGATCGTCTTCGGGCGGCGCATTATCGAGCGGGTCCGCTGCCTGCCGAAGCTGAACAAGACGCATATATCCGCGGGTTGTGATTTGGGCCGTCAGGAGCATCCGACACAGGCCATGGTGGAGCGCCGCCTGAAGCTGCAGAAGATCATGGTACGCTATGTCGGACTGCGGCGGAATGAAGAGATGCTGCACAAAGGACTTGAAGAGTTGAACCGTCAGCTGCCGATTTTTGGAGGAGCGCTGACCAAACGTGAAGATTATGAATTCGCCAACATGCTGATCTGCAGCCTGCTTGTTACGGAATCGGCGCTGGCGCGCGAGGAAAGCAGGGGGGCTCATTACCGGGAAGATTTTCCGCAGCGGGATGATGAGTATTGGCGTAAGCATTTGCTCCAGATTCGCGAACTGGGCATAGTGGAGGAGACAAGCGATGATGTTTAACGGTTACAATGAACAACTGGTGCAATCGATCAAGAATTGGCTAAAAGAAGATGTTGGCTCCGGAGATGTGACGACGCTGACGACGATTGCGCCCGGACATCAGTCCAAGGGTATTATTCATGCAAAAGAAGAAGGCGTGGTATGCGGCATTCCAGTCGCGGAGCTGGTATTCGAGGTTGTTGACCCAAACCTGTCCTTCACTGCACTGGTGAAGGAAGGAGAACGGGTGGCAAAAGGAACCGTGCTCGCGGAGGTCGAGGGCAGCACTCATGCGATTTTGACCGGAGAGCGGCTTGCTCTGAATTTGATGCAGCGGCTCTCGGGTGTGGCTACGCGGACGGCTTCGTTTGTGCAGGCGCTCGAAGGGCTGCCGGCGAGGCTGGTCGACACGCGCAAGACAACGCCGGGACACCGGATTCTGGAGAAATACGCCGTACGCATCGGCGGCGGCGCCAATCACCGGTTCGGCTTATACGATGCCGTAATGATTAAAGATAACCATATCAAGGGGGCCGGCGGCATTCAGAAGGCCGTCAGCAGAGCCCGTGCTAATATTCCGCATACGATGACAATTGAAGTTGAGGCCGAAAGCCTGGAACAGGTAGAGGAAGCGCTGGCCGCAGGCGCGGATATTATTATGCTGGATAATATGTCCCTTGCATTAATGACAGAGGCCGTGCGCAGAATTAAGACGAAGGCGCCGCATGTGAAGACGGAAGCCTCGGGCAATGTGTCGCTGGAAACGGTTCGCGGTATCGCCGAAACAGGCGTTGATGTGATTTCCGTCGGACGGCTCACCTATTCTTTTTCCAGTTTGGATATCAGTCTGGATCTAAATGCGAAGAAGGAGGGCGCTTTATCATGATGCTGGCCGTGGATATCGGCAATACGAATATTGTGCTTGGGGTTTACCGGCAGCGGGAACTCCTGCACCATTTCCGGCTCAGCACGGCGCGTCAATCGACCGCGGATGAATACGGGATTTTGATTTACAACTTGTTTAACATGTCGGGTCTTTCTGTGAAAAATGTGGAAGGTGTGATCATTTCTTCCGTCGTTCCTCCGCTGGTGCACGTGATCGTGGAGATGTGCGTGAAATATATCGGCAAAGAGCCGCTGGTAGTGGGGCCCGGAATCAAGACCGGGCTCAATCTGCGTTATGAGAACCCCCGGGAAGTCGGCGCGGACCGGATTGTGAACGCCGTGGCCGCCATTGAGCGCTATCAATGTCCGCTCGTCGTTGTCGACTTCGGAACCGCCACGACGTTCGACTGTATCGACGGCAGCGCCAATTATCTTGGAGGTGCCATCGTGCCGGGCATCGGTATATCTACCGAGGCGTTATATCAGAGAGCATCCAAGCTCCCCAGAATCGAGTTGGAGAAGCCCAAGAAAGTCATCGGCCGGAATACCGTGCATGCGATGCAGGCCGGTATTATTTTCGGCTATGCCGGACAGGTTGAAGGGATTGTAAGGCGAATCAAGTCCGAGATGAACGCTCCCGAACTGAAGGTTATCGCGACAGGCGGACTGGCGCCGCTGATTGCGGGCGAGACGGAGTGCATTGACGAGGTCAATTCGATGCTTACGCTGGAAGGACTGCGCATCATTTACGCTCGCAATCAATAACTCGATTGAATTGAGAACAGGAGGGCTAGGCACCCATGCAGAATAAAAAGGACCGGTTGGTTCGGGGAACGGCACTGGAGGGCAGGGTACGGGCTTTTGCGGTTCGTACGACAGAACTTACAGCAGAGCTGCAGCGCAGACATGATACGTATCCGACGGCAACGGCAGCACTCGGACGCACGGTTACCGCAGCCGCCATGATGGGAGCCATGCTCAAGGGCAGGGAAATGATCAATATACAGGTCAAAGGAAACGGTCCGATCGGGCAAATTGTCGCAGAGGCAAATGCGGAAGGGGAAGTTCGCGGATATGTCCAGAATCCTCATGTTCATCTGCCAAGCAACAGTCTTGGCAAGCTGGACGTGGCGGGAGCAGTTGGAACCGAGGGCTTTATCCATGTGATTAAGGATCTCGGCCTGAAAGAGCCTTACCGCGGCAGTGTGCCGATTGTTTCCGGCGAGCTTGGCGACGATTTCACGTATTACTTTGCCGTGTCGGAGCAGACGAATTCCGCGGTCGGGCTCGGCGTGCTGGTCGAAGCGGACAACAGCGTCAAGGTGGCGGGCGGTTTTATTATTCAGCTTCTGCCGGGCTTGAGCGATGAGGAGATTACGGAAATCGAAAAAAAATTAAGTTCGACCCCTTCGGTCACGGCACTGCTGGATCAGGGAATGGAACCGGAGGAAATGCTGCGCCAAATTTTGCCCGATACGGAAGTGCTGGACGAAATGGCGATCACGTTTAAATGTCATTGCTCCCGCGAGCGGGTGGAGCAGACCCTGGTAAGCCTGGGCAGATATGAACTGGAGCAGATCATCGAGGATGACGGCAAGGCCGAAGTGGTATGCCACTTCTGTAATGAAGCCTACTCTTTCAACAAGACCGAACTGCAGGAAATTCTCAATCAAGCGAAATAGGATCGTGTGGGGATGACGAGACAGGAATGCGCTCTGCGCAAGGCCGTTCTCGTTCTGGCCGGGTTCATCCTACTTCTTGCCGTCCTTCTCATATGGGAATGGCGGAAGGAACAAGGAACGGACGGGGACGATGAAGGCGGAAAAAGAATAGCGAAGGTGGCGGGCCAATCCGTTACGCAGCGGCAGTGGCAAGATGAGCTTCAAAAGAGACATGGCGACGAAGTGCTGCTCGCGATGCTTAACCGGATTGCGGTGGGGGCCGAGGCCAAGAAGCTCGGGATATCCATCTCCGATCAGGAAGTCGACCGGGAACTGAAGTCGGCGGCTTCCGGATACGGTTCGGAGGAGCAGTATTATGCGCAGATGGAATCGGAGCTTGGCATGTCCAAGGAGGAAGTCCGGGAAGAAACCGCATACAGACTCAGGCTGCAGGCGGTGGCAACGGCCGGAATTGTAATTAGCGACGGGGAAATCGATGAGTATTTGCAGCAGAATCCGGACCGGTTCCGGCCCGTCAAGGAGATCGGGCTGTCGATCATCAAGGTTAGTTCCTATATTGAAGCGGAGCGGGCCTTGGACCGGTTGGAAGCCGGGGAAGATTTTGCGGATTTGGCAAAAGAGATTTCTATTGACGAGGACAGCAGACTTCACGGAGGCCGGGTCGGCATGGTGGAGGAAGACGATCCTTTTTGGCCGCAGGAACTGCTCAAGACAGCGGCAGGGCTAAATCCCGGAGATGTTGCCGGTCCGTTTCAGATTGAGGGCGGTTATGCCGTGATCCAAACGGACAAAGTAACCGTTCCGCAGATGCCGGACGACCGGGAAATCAGGGATCAGGTCCGCAAGGAGCTTGCCTTGGAGAAGGCTCCGCCGCTGCAGCAGGTCGAGGATGATTTGCGCGCCAAATATGGAGTAGCAATAGATGTTGACAAGGGACTTCAAGATTGATAAGATGAGATTAACGTAAAACCTACTGATTTAGTCGGATTAGGACGGCGGACCTACATCATCCGCCGTACAGCGTGGGGCTTGGCGCGCGGCGTTTTCTATACTTTCGGGGGCAGACCCGGCATGACCAATGTTAAACGAAGGGCGGCCGTTGATGACCCAAGGGGCAAATGCTGAAGACTTATGTCACAAGTTACGCATTCTTTTATCTTATTAATCATTCTTAGGAGGTTTTTGCTCATGTCTAAAGTGGTCAACAATGTAACCGAGCTTATTGGAGGAACTCCGCTTGTACGCTTGAACCGGATTGTGCCGGAAGGCGCAGCGGAAGTTTATGTGAAGCTCGAATACCAGAATCCGGGTTCCAGCGTTAAGGACCGGATTGCAGTCAGCATTGTGGAAGAAGCCGAAAAGGAAGGCCGCCTGAAACCGGGAGATACGATTTTGGAAGCGACCAGCGGCAATACGGGTATCGGTCTGGCAATGGTAGCTGCGGCTAAAGGATACAAAGCTATTATCGTTATGCCTGAGACGATGAGCTTGGAGCGTCGCAACCTGCTTCGCGCTTATGGCGCGGAATTGGTTCTGACTCCGGGATCGGAAGGCATGAACGGCGCGGTCAAGAAAGCCGAAGCCATTCTGGCCGAGAATCCTAGCTACTTTGTTGCCGAGCAGTTCAAGAATCCGGCCAACGTGAAGATTCACCGCGAAACGACGGGACCGGAAATCGTAGAAGCGATCGATTCGATCGGCGGATCTCTGGACGCCTTTATTGCGGGTATCGGTACAGGCGGAACGATCACCGGCGCCGGCGAAGTGCTGAAGGAGAAATATCAGGACATTAAGATCTATGCGGTAGAGCCTGCGGCTTCGCCAATTCTTGCGGGCGGCAAACCGGGTCCTCATAAAATTCAGGGTATCGGAGCCAACTTTATTCCTGAAATTCTGAACCAAAATGTTTACGATGAAATCATTCATGTAGAAAATGATGAAGCTTTTGAAACGGCGCGCCGTGTAGCGAAGGAAGAGGGCATTCTGTCCGGTATCTCTTCGGGAGCCGCCATTTTCGCAGCGATCAAAATCGCCAAAGAACTGGGCGCCGGCAAACGCGTCGTTGCGATTGTTCCTAGTAACGGCGAACGTTACCTCAGCACGCCGCTGTACAACTACGAAGCTTAATTGATTTTTTTATCGATAATTTAAAGTAATGCGCAAAGAGCCTTTGACTTCCGCCTGTGAGCGGTCGTTGAAGGTTCTTCTTTATTTTGGAAAAGCATAAGCTTCGCGCTTTAGCTCTGGGCTTGCCGTTTGGTATTGGGCCTATCGGTTCTAGCTTATTCCGTATTATGAACTCTACAGCCATTCTTACCCGGCAAAAATAAGCGGCCCTTGCGGTTAGGCTTTTCAAAATTGGCGAAAATACAGTATACTGACAGGCAAATAGCTATTGAGCGTTTAGGAGGATGAACTTGGAGATCGTTGCGGGATGGAAGGAATGGGAGCAGTGGTCCGGCGAAGGCTGGAATACCCTGCCTCTGATCATACGATCGCAGCATGGACCGGGCGGACTGCCCCGCTCTTGGAAAAAAGCATGGGAAATCGCAACGCCTTATTCCGTAGTATTGGAAAGCGGAAAGGGAGGACGCTATACGTATCTCGGATTGCGCCCTTCGTCTGTGCTGACAGGCAAAGGGGAGCGCGCCGAGGTGCTGCGGATCACTGGCGGCTGTGATTCGGGAGCGGGCAGCTCGCCCGAAGTAGAAACCGGGGTGCTTGAGGGTGCGCCGCTAGAGGTGCTGCGCCGATGGATGGCGCCTTTTACCGCTCCCCGTCCGGATAATTCCATCCTTCCGCCATTTGCGGGGGGCTGCGTCGGCTTTCTGTCGTATGATGTGGTCCGCTCGCTGGAGCGTCTGCCTGCCGCTTCGGAGGATAACCCTGGATTTTCCGATTATCTCTGGATGCGGCTGGATGAGATATGGATTTACGACCATGAGGAGGATCAGTTGTACTGCGCGGTACACACCTTAATCCCTTCAGAGGATCGCATTGGACAAGAAACTCCATGGAACGAGGCTTATGAGGGGGAGACTCCTTCCGCGAATCCTCCCTCGGGAGCCGTGTCCGTTGAAGGACTCAAGGCGCTTTACGAAGAGTCGCTGGACAAAGCAGAGGGAATGCTAAGGCAGTGGCGGGAAATATGCGACGCGGCTGAGGCTGCTCGAGAAGCCGATGTGGAAAATCCGCATGTTCCGGATATCCCCGCAGAGGCCGAATCCGGCGAATGGCCGGGGATGTCCTCGGCCTTCACCAGGGAGAAGTTCCAGCAGGCTGTGCTGGATATCCAGGAATACATCCGCCAGGGCGATGTATTCCAGGTGAACCTTTCGCTTCGGCAGGAAGCGAAGCTGAACTCCTCGCCGGAGGAGGTGTACGAGTGGCTGCGCAGGCTCAACCCGTCCCCGTACATGGGGCTGCTGCGCTCGCCCGGCTTCGCGCTGTCCAGCGCTTCGCCGGAGCTGCTCGTCAAGCTGCACGGGGACAAGGTGAGCGCGCGGCCAATCGCCGGCACCCGGCGCAGGGGCCTGACTCCCGCGGAGGACGCCGCCATGGAGGCGGAGCTGCGCGGGAGCGTCAAAGAGACGGCCGAGCATATTATGCTCGTCGATCTGGAGCGCAACGACATCGGCCGCGTCTCTGCGTATGGCTCGGTTCACGTACCTGAGCTGATGACCGTGGAGCGATACTCGCATGTCATGCATTTGGTCTCCCAGGTCAATGGGAGGATCGCTGAAGGCAAGGACGCTTACGATACCATCGCGGCGATGTTTCCGGGCGGAACGATTACGGGAGCGCCGAAGGTAAGGACGATGGAGATTATCGAGGAACTGGAGCCGGTCCGGCGCGGTCCATATACGGGTTCAATAGGCTGGATTGACTACGGCGGCAATATGGAATTAAATATTATTATACGAACGCTTGTCGTAAAGGACGGAACAGGTTATATTCAGACGGGCGCGGGCATTGTGATCGATTCCGATCCTTACCGCGAATACCGGGAATGCCACAATAAAGCCAAAGCCATCGTCAAGGCGGTCCTGTGCAGCGAGGCGGCATGGGAGAAGCGGATGGGCGGCGGCGCGGAGGGAGCGAAAGAAAGATGATACTGGTTATCGACAACTATGACTCTTTTACGTATAATCTCGTGCAGTATTTGGGAGAGCTGGGCGAGAAGGTCGAGGTGCGCCGCAACGATGAAATCAGCATCGAAGAGATTGAAAAGATGGCCCCGGATCATATTCTGATCTCTCCGGGACCGTGTACACCGAATGAGGCGGGCATCAGTCTCGAACTGATTGACCATTTTAAAGGAGTAATCCCGATCTTCGGCGTTTGCCTCGGCCATCAGGCGATCGGACAGGCATTCGGCGGCAATGTCATTCGCGCGGAGCGTCTGATGCATGGCAAAACCTCGCCGATCCATCATAAAGGAGGCTCTGTCTTCGAGGGATTGGAATCGCCGTTTACCGCGACCCGGTATCATTCTCTGCTTGTGGAGCGCGAGAGCCTTCCCGACTGTTTGGAAATTACGGCCGAAACAGCGGAAGGCGAGATTATGGGACTTCGCCATAAGGAGTATCCGATTGAGGGCGTGCAGTTCCATCCGGAGTCGATTATTACCGATCACGGCCATACGATGCTGCGCAATTTCCTGAAGCGAAAAGCCGGAAAGACGGTATGAACTATATAGGAGTTAATGGCGGCGTCGTCGACGCCGCGGATGCCGTGGTTTCCGTCAGGGATCACGGCTTTTTGTACGGCATCGGCCTGTTCGAGACGTTTCGGACATACGGCGGTAGACCTTTTTTGCTGGAGCGGCACCTGCAACGTATGGCGGAAGGCTGCCGCCAGCTCGGCATTCCTTATGAGCCCGACACTGCCGCCCTGACGGACTGGGCCAGGAAGCTCATGAAACGGAACGGGCTGCAAGAAGCTTATGTCCGTTTTACTATAACTGCCGGCGAGGATGCTTTGGGTCTTCCTATGGGAGACTATATGCATCCGAATCAGGTGCTGTTCGCCAAGGCGCTGCCGCAGCGCCCCGCCGAGCTGGATACGAACGGCAAAGAGCTGCAGCTGCTCAAGCTGCGCCGGAATACGCCGGAAGGCAAGGTGCGCTTCAAGTCGCTGCATTATATGAATAATATTTTAGCCAAAAGAGAGCTGTCACTCTACACGTCCGCGGCCCGCGGCGCCGAAGGCCTAATGTTAACCGAGCGCGGAGAAGTGGCGGAGGGCATCGTCAGCAATGTGTTTTTTGTGAAAGAGGGCCGTTTGTTCACACCGGATGAGTCTACGGGCATACTCCCGGGAATTACCCGGGAAATGGTGATGGCGCTTGCGCGGAGCGAAGGCCTAGAGGTTGAAACCGGATTGTATCCATGGGAAATGCTGAGTACGGCGGACGAAGTTTTTTTGACCAATTCGATTCAAGAGATCGTACCGGTAACCATTATTTGGAAAGAGAGTGAACGGAGGGCAGTCGGAAGCGGGACTGCTGGTCCTATCACTTCCTTGCTTCTCAAGAAATATCGACAGAAAGCGGGCGGAGAGTAATGAAGCCTACACTTTATTCGCGAAAATATAATTGCGGCCCGACGGAACTTGCTTTGGGAACGCGGACTTTGGTCATGGGAATCCTGAATGTCACGCCGGATTCTTTTTCGGACGGCGGACTTTGGGACAAGCCCGAAACGGCCGTCCGCCATGCGCTTCAGATGGCGGAGGAAGGCGCTGACATTATCGACATCGGCGGCGAATCGACGCGTCCCGGACATGAACCGGTGAGCGCTGACGAGGAGCTGTCGCGAATCCTTCCCGTTATTGAGGCAATTCACCGCGCTGCGCCGCAAATTCCGCTATCGATCGACACCTATAAAGCGGAGGTGGCGAAGCAGGCGATTGCCGCTGGAGCGCATATCATCAACGACATCTGGGGGGGCAAAGCCGACCCTCTCATGGCACAGGTCGCCGCCGAAGCCGGCTGTCCGATCATTTTGATGCATAACCGTCACGACCGGAATTATACCGATTTACAGGCCGACATGATTGCAGACCTGCGTGAAAGCATCGATTTGGCTTTACAGGCGGGAGTCCAGGCGGAGAAAATCATCCTCGATCCCGGCATCGGCTTTGCCAAGGATTATCATGAAAATTTACGGGCGATGATGTCGCTTGACTCTTTGGCCGAGCTCGGCTATCCCGTGCTGCTTGCCACGTCGCGCAAACGGTTTATCCGTACGGCGCTTGACCTGCCGGTAGACGATGTGGTCGAAGGTACTGCGGCAACCGTGGCTTTTGGCATCGCGCAGGGCTGTCAAATTGTACGCGTTCACGATGTGCGGCTGATCAAACGGACCGTAACGATGTGCGACGCCATTGCTTACTCCGGTCAATAAATAACGAAAGGCGGCACCGAAAAATGGACAAAATGAAGCTTCACCGCATGGAATATTATGGCTACCATGGCGTTTTTGAAGAGGAGCGCAAGCTGGGCCAGCGCTATTATATTGATTTGGAGTTTGAAATGGACTTAAGCGGAGCGGGACTGAGCGATGACCTCCAGCAGACGGTAAACTACGCTGAAGCGCATGCTTTGGTTAAAAATATTGTCGAAATGGAGTCCTATAAGTTAATTGAAGCTTTGGGAGAACGTATTGCATCTGCCTTACTTGACACTTATACTATTATCAACGCGGTAACGGTCAAGGTGACCAAGCCGCATCCGCCGTTCGACGTTCATTTCCAGGGAGTGACCGTGGAACTGTACAGAACGAGAAAGTGAGAACCGATTCATGAGTAATCATTCCCCCTCTGAGCAGTCAGAGGCTTATATTGCTTTAGGGGCCAATTTGGGAGACCGCGAAAAAAGTCTAAAAGAGGCGCTTACCCTCCTTAATGCCCATGCAGATATTCAGGTTATGCGCTGTTCCGGCGTATACGAGACCGAGCCTGTCGGTTATTTGGATCAGCCGAATTTTTTGAATATGGCGGCAGCCGTTCGCACGTCGCTGATGCCTGAAATACTGCTGGATGTGATGCTGGAGATTGAGAATCAACTGGGCCGGGTGAGGGAGATACAGAACGGTCCGCGGACGGCGGATTTGGATTTGCTGTGGATGGATGGACAGACTATGAATACTCCGCATTTGACTCTGCCGCACCCCCGTATGCTGGAACGCGCATTCGTGCTTTTTCCGCTCCGCGATATCGTGCCGCAGGATGAACCGTCCGGGCTCTTGGAAAAAGTAACGGACGCGCTGGGCAAGTTAGACGGAAGGGAAGGAATCAAGTTGTGGACAACAAGCGGGTGGGAAGGCGGATTCGGGCATTCCGCAAGCTAAAGGGCTATACTCAACAGGAGCTGGCGGACCGCGCCGGCATTTCGCTCGCTGTGCTTGGAGCGGTAGAGCGGGGAAACCGACGTTTGGAAGATCAAATTTTAGATAAAATTGCGATAGTTTTGGAGGTCGGGGTCAAGGAATTGACCGACTCATCCTCAATATAAAGGAAGTGAATAGCATGCTTAAAATCGGCAACATCGAAATGAAAAACCAGGTTGTGCTCGCGCCTATGGCCGGCGTCTGCAATCCGGCTTTCCGGCTGATCGCCAAAGAGTTCGGAACCGGCCTGGTCTGCGCGGAAATGGTCAGCGACAAGGCGATTGTGCACGGCAACAAGCGGACACGCGAAATGCTGTTTGTCGACGAACGCGAGAAACCGCTGAGCTTGCAGATTTTTGGCGGGGACCGCGAGTCGCTTGTAGAAGCGGCAAAGGTAGTCGATAAAGAAACGAACGCCGATATTATCGATATCAATATGGGCTGCCCCGTGCCGAAGGTAACAAAATGCGATGCTGGCGCCCGTTGGCTCCTTGAGCCGAACAAGATTTATGAAATGGTCTCCGCGGTTGTCGATGCTGTCGATAAGCCGGTGACCGTCAAAATGCGGATCGGCTGGGACAGCGAGCATATTTACGTCGTGGACAACGCGCGCGCGGTGGAACGGGCGGGAGGCCAGGCGATCAGCGTGCACGGACGGACGCGCGAGCAGCTGTACACCGGACATGCGGATTGGAGCTATATCCGTCAGGCCAAGGAAGCTGTGTCTATTCCGGTAATCGGCAACGGCGATGTGCAGACGCCGCAGGATGCCAAAGCCATGCTGGATCAGACCGGCTGCGACGGAGTGATGATCGGTCGAGGCGCGCTCGGCAATCCGTGGATGCTGTACCGCACGGTCCAGTATCTAAGCACCGGAGAGCTGCTGCCCGATCCATCCCCGAAAGAGAAGATCGAGGTCGCCATTTTGCATATGGACCGGCTGGTCGCGCTGAAAGGCGAAGCGGTGGCTGTGCGCGAAATGCGCAAGCATCTGGCCTGGTATTTGAAAGGTCTGAAGGGCGCGGCCCGCGTAAAGGATGTTATTATGGAAGAAACGAAACGGGACGAAATGGCGCGGATTTTAAGCGATTTTGTCGACAAGGTTTCGGAAGAAGAATCGGGCGATGTAGAAGGCGCTGAAGCGTCCGTTTCTGCGGTATAACGCCTGCTGTCGTGCTTTATTTGGATGCGCCGGACGATACGAAGGCTGTCATTGACATTTTGTAACGGTTCCCATATAATTTCACAGTATAAATTCGCCGTTTCAAATAGTGCAAGGCAGCGGAGGGTTCTCATCCCTTCGGATTCGCATATAGTTATGGTGTTTTCAATAAATGTATACGACAGGAGAATCGGTTAAGATGAGCGATAAAGAAGTCATCCTTACCCCGGACGGACTCAAGCGTCTGGAAGAGGAATTGGAGAACCTCAAATCCGTTAAGCGCCGCGAAGTAGCCGAGCGGATTAAAGTAGCTATCGGATATGGAGATATAAGCGAAAACTCGGAGTATGAAGATGCCAAGAACGAACAGGCTTTTATCGAAGGCCGCATCATTACCTTGGAGAAAATGCTTCGCAACGCCCGCATCATCAACAGCGATGATATCAACACCGAGGTCGTCAGCGTTGGAGTAACGGTTTCCGTAGAGGACATGGAATTCGGGGATGTCATGGAGTACACGATCGTCGGCTCTGCCGAATCCGATCCGCTTAACAACAAAATTTCCAATGAAAGTCCGGTTGGCAAAGCCATTATTGGGAAGAAAAAGGGCGCTGTCGTCGATGTCAACGTGCCCGCAGGCGTTATTCAATATAAAATCATTGATATTAAGATGAAATAAATTTCGGACCTAAACGTCCGATCGCACTCGACTGCGCAGCCGGCGATGGTTGATTATACCGGACTGACGCAGACGGGAAACCGTTTGGATAAGCTTCCTTAGGGAAGCTTTTTTCAGGATATAAGAAAGATTAGGGTTCTAAAGGAACGGTCGACACAAGGTTCAAATCTGTTTTTGAAGGGATGACACGCAATGAGTGAAGAAATCAGCAACCAGGCGGGTACGGAGAGCGAGCTAAGCGAACTGCTGCAGATTCGCCGTGCCAAATTGGACGAGCTTCGGGGACTTGGGATCGATCCGTTCGGCAAAAAGTACCAGCGTTCGCATAATGCCGGAAATATTGTAGCCAAATATGATGGAATGACCCATGAAGAGCTGGACGAGCAGGCCGTTCATGTAAGCGTCGCAGGTCGGATTATGGCCAAACGGACAATGGGTAAAGCCAGCTTTGCCCACATTCAGGATCTTAGCGGTAAAATTCAAATTTACGTCCGTCAGGACAGCGTGCCGGAAGTCCAATATGCGGCATTTGGCGTGCTTGATCTCGGAGATATTATCGGCGTGACCGGCACCGTCTTTAAGACAAAGACCGGAGAGACCACAATCAAGGTGAGCGAGCTTGAAGTGCTGACTAAATCACTGCTTCCGCTTCCGGATAAATACAACGGCCTCAAAGACGTCGAGCTGCGCTACCGCCAGCGTTATGTCGATTTGATCATCAACCCTGAGGTTCAGCAGACCTTTATCGCCCGTTCACGGATTATTCAGTCCATGCGCCGTTACCTGGATTCGCTCGGTTATCTGGAGGTGGAGACGCCTACCCTTCATGCCATTGCAGGCGGCGCGGCCGCCCGTCCATTCATTACTTTCCACAATACGCTGGAAATGGAGCTGTACATGCGGATCGCTATCGAGCTGCATTTGAAGCGGCTCATCGTCGGCGGTCTGGAAAAGGTATATGAAATCGGCCGCGTCTATCGCAACGAGGGCATTTCCACCCGCCACAATCCAGAGTTCACCATGATCGAGCTCTATGAGGCTTATGCAGATTACACGGATATCATGCGCCTGACCGAGAGTTTGATCGCGCATATCGCCCAGGAAGTGCTGGGCACGCAAAAAATCAACTACCAAGGTCATGAGGTCGACTTGACCCCTGAATGGCGCCGCGTATCGATGGTGGATGCAGTTAAGGAAGTAACCGGTGTGGATTTTGGTGTGCATATGACCGACGAAGAAGCCCATCGGCTTGCCAAGGAGCATCGCGTACCGGTAGAAAAGCATATGACCTTCGGCCATATTCTTAATGCTTTCTTTGAGCAATTTGTCGAAGAAACGCTGATTCAGCCTACGTTTGTAACGGGTCATCCTGTCGAAATTTCGCCGCTCGCCAAAAAGAATGATCATGATCCGCGGTTTACCGACCGTTTCGAGCTGTTCATCGTAGCGCGCGAGCATGCTAATGCATTTAGCGAACTGAACGACCCGATTGACCAGCGCCAGCGGTTTGAAGCTCAGCTTCAGGAGAAGGAGCAGGGCAACGATGAAGCGCATGAGATGGATGACGACTTTATTCGTGCGCTTGAATATGGCATGCCTCCGACAGGCGGCCTTGGGATCGGCGTCGACCGTCTCGTTATGCTGCTGACCGACTCGGCATCCATTCGTGATGTGCTGCTGTTCCCGCATATGCGCAACCGTGCAGGAGAATAAGGAACGAGTTCTATCTATATAGAAGACTAATAACCCAGGGAAGCGGCGAAGTGTCCGGCTTTCCTGGGTTATTGATTTTATTCTATAAAACTATTGCAATCTCTAAATAGATATGGTATATTCTAATTCCGGCCAAGAAATACGAGTTCTGCTTCAAAAAGAAATAAAAAAAGAGCTTGCATTAAACGGACCGATATGATATATTATAAAAGTTGCTGCTGACGAGAAGTTGAGAGGCG
>NZ_RQPI01000002.1 GCF_003854965.1 Paenibacillus rhizophilus | reverse complement strand
AGCCCCCCTCAAGATGAGATTTCCCAATTAGTAAGACCCCTTGAAGACGACGAGGTAGATAGGTTGGAGGTGGAAGTGCAGCAATGCATGGAGCTGACCAATACTAATCGGTCGAGGGCTTATCCAAAAACACCCCAAAAAGTGAAGCGGAGGCTTCGAAGAGTATGCCGAATACTTTTCGGGGACCCGGACATGGAAGGGGCAAGACGCAAGTTTCGTTTCGGTTCCAGTTTTCAGGGAGCAAGAATTCTGTTGAATGCAGCTCTAGCAGTTGCGGTAAACAGAAGTTGCTATCAGCATTTGGCGATGCTGAAAACCTGATGTATGCATTTGCTTGAACAAATGCCCGTTTGGTGGCGATGGCGGAGGGGTTCCACGCGTACCCATCCCGAACACGACCGTTAAGCCCTCCAGCGCCGATGGTACTTGGACCGAAGGGTCCTGGGAGAGTAGGACGCCGCCAAGCACATGAACCACTGCTGAATTTCAGCAGTGGTTTTTTGTGCTTACAAGTGATTTTTGATTTGATTATTTATACTTGCCCAAGCCGTTTCTTGACTGACGCGGCAAGCTCAGTCTCCGCCACCGCCACCGCCACCGCAGTCTCCTCCGCCTCCGGCATCTCCGCCACCGCTGTGTCCGCCGTCGGAATGGCCGCCAAAGCCGCCGAAATCATGCGAGCCGCCGTGATGTCCCTGATGCTGGCTTCCGCTATCGAAATTGGAACCGCCGTGATGGTGATGATTTCGTCCATGGGAATGGGAATTGCTGTGGGAGCTGCCGGTCAGATCGGGGTTGGACAGCATAAAGAGGGAAGAATCATATTCGGTGTCGTTCCGGGTTTTGCCGGGAGGCTTGCCATGTCCGTCTCTTCGGATAATTCCGCTTACCAGCACAAAAGCCAAAACTACAATAAATATAAGGCCAATGCTCATGAAAGACATTCTCTCCTAACCGTATTGAAATAACTAAATTATACCAGTGATGAAGGGAGATAGAAAGCCCCAAGCCTTCTCCGCGCTCCGCGTTGAAATGGATAAAGCGCAGCCGGGAAATCTTGCAGCATGAGATCTGGGATAGTCAAAGAACGTGTCCTGTCAGCTATGACGTTGCAAAAGGCGGCTCCTATGCCGATTTCTGTGCGGCTAAACAGTGTCGGCGGGAAGCGAGTGGGTTAATAATTAGGAGCTTTCGCCCGTTTGGCGGCTTTTCTGGAAAATATGGTATGCTTGTACTAAGTCCATACGAAGCCCGGAGGGATGTGTATGATAGAACTGGTCAAAGACGCGCTGGATAACATGAACAATCAACTGGAGAGTATCGAAAAAAGCCTGCTGCTCCTGTCGGATGAACAAATCTGGACAAAAATCAAGCCCGGTATGAACAGCATCGGCAATTACTGCCTGCACCTTGCGGGTAACGAATATCAGAATTTCGTAACGGCTGTTGGCGGCAGGCCGTTGATTCGGGAGCGCTCCAAGGAATTTAGCGAAGAGGGCGGCTTTTCCCGGGATGGGCTTATTGCCAAGCTGAAAGAAGCGAGACGTCAGTCGGAAGCGATCCTCTCCTCCTTGTCGGATGGGGATTTGAACCGTGAGGTTACGGTTCCTTATGATGTTGGAGACTGGAACCGGATGAAACGCGGGCAGGCTTCCGAAGAAGACGCCAAGGATGTAAAAAGCATTCGCACTCTGCTCGTGAGGATACCGGCGCATTATGGCTATCATACCGGGCAGATCGTTCTGTGGCCAAAATTTTGTCTGGAACGGAGCAGCATATCTCGGGGAATTATCATTGAGGAGAGAGGAGCACACCGATGAACAACTTCGTCAATGAAGCAAGCAAAGCCGAAATTGAGGAGGCCAATACCCGCAGCCGGATTGCGCTGCCGGATGGAGCCGCCGTGACCCGAATTGGTCAGGGAACCTGGAATATCGGCGAAGATGCTTCCCGCCGAGAAGAAGAGGTAGAGGCGCTCAGGTTGGGCGTTGAACTCGGGATGAATCTGATCGACACTGCGGAGATGTATGGGGAAGGGCGCTCCGAAACGGTTGTGGGTGAAGCGATGCAGGGGATACGGGACAAGGTTTTTCTTGTATCCAAGGTATACCCGCATAACGCCGGGTTAAAGCGGATTGCCAAAAGCTGCGAGGACAGCCTCAAGCGTCTGCGGACCGATCGTCTGGACTTGTATCTGCTGCATTGGCGAGGCAGCGTTCCGCTGGAAGAAACCGTCGAAGGCATGGAGCGGCTGGTGGAACAGGGCAAAATTTCCAGATGGGGCGTATCCAATTTCGATACGGACGATATGGAAGAATTGTTCCGGCTTGCCCGGGGAACGGACTGTGCAACGAACCAGGTTCTGTACCATTTGGGCTCGCGCGGGATCGAGTGCGGTCTGCTCCCCTGGCAGCGTGAACGACAAATGCCGATCATGGCCTATTCGCCGCTCGCGCAGGCAGGATCGCTGCGGAAGGGCCTCGTCGAGAATGAAACGGTCAGAGAAATTGCCGCGGCACACGGCGCTTCTCCCCTGCAGATTCTCCTTGCCTGGTGCATCCGGGAAGGGGACGTGATTGCGATTCCGAAAGCTTCATCCCGGGAACATGTGCTTCAGAACGCAGCGGCGGCATTAATCAGCCTAAGCGCTGAGGAGTTGCAGCTGCTTGATAAGGCGTTTCCCGCACCGGAACGAAAAATGCCGCTGGATATGATCTAATACGGAGGAATGGATAGATGAAACCAAAAGTGCTTGTATACAGCAAACTACCCGAAGAAGTATTGGAATACGTCAGGGAGCACTGTGAAACGTCCAGTTTCAATGCCCCGGACAACACACCTGGCTCCCCTTTTACGGAAACGCTGAAGGATGCGGAGGGGCTACTCGGGGCGGGACTAGAGGTCGATGCGGCATTTCTGGACCGCGCGCCCCATCTGAAAATCGTGAGCAATATTTCCGTTGGATACGATAATTTGAATATTCCCGAAATCAGCCGCCGCGGGATCATGGCGACCAATACACCGGGAGTTCTGAACGATACGGTAGCCGATACCATTTTCGGTCTGCTGGTGGCCACGGCGCGCCGGATGCCGGTGCTGGACCGGTATGTCCGAAACGGTCAGTGGAAGGATTCGAGAGATGACGCCCTATTCGGCATCGATGTTCATCATAAGACGCTCGGCATTATCGGACTTGGCGGTATCGGAGAAAAGATCGTTCAGCGCGCCCGGTTCGGATTTGATATGGATATTATTTACCATAACCGTTCCCGTAATCCCAAGCTGGAGGAACAGTATGGTGCGGTTTACCGCACACTCGACGAGCTGCTGGCCGAGGCGGATTTCGTGTGCCTCATGACGCCGCTGACGCCGGAGACCCGGGGGATGATCGGCGAGCGCGAATTTAAGCTGATGAAGAAAACCGCTATTTTCGTCAACGGATCAAGAGGGGCGACTGTCGATGAAGAGGCGTTGATCGAAGCGCTGCGCAGCGGAACAATCTGGGCGGCAGGCCTGGATGTGTACGTGCAGGAGCCGCTTCCGGACAATCATCCGCTTATGTCGCTGGACAATGCCGTTCTGCTGCCGCATATCGGTTCGGCTACACATGAGACCCGGCTGGAAATGGCCTGGACTGCGGCGAGAAACCTGGTGGCTGGGCTTGAAGGCAAGACGCCGCCGAACTTGATTCAGGCATAAATAGTAAATAGTAAAAGAACAGACAAAGGCGTCCCTACAGTCATTTTGGATGACAGTAGGGACGCCTTGTTTTTTAGAACAATTATTCGGGAATAATAATCTGTGGCTAACGAAGACACGGGCT
The DNA here is from genome assembly GCF_003854965.1 of Paenibacillus rhizophilus. Classification (GTDB taxonomy): domain Bacteria; phylum Bacillota; class Bacilli; order Paenibacillales; family Paenibacillaceae; genus Paenibacillus_AQ; species Paenibacillus_AQ rhizophilus. The sequence goes on along the minus strand of NZ_RQPI01000002.1, from coordinate 423,953 downwards.
AGACGCGTCCGCGATGCTTAAGGTAATTGACACCGGTTCGTCTCGATGCCGACTGGACCATCCGGAGAGCCGCGGCCCCCGCGGCTTCCGCGATTCGTTCTTCCTCGATGTGCACGAGACGTCCGTCTTTCACGACAATTCGGCCGCCGACGACCGTCATATCCACGTTCTGGCTGATGCCTGTGACGACGGGCAGGGCCGTATCGTTAAACAAAGCGCCGGCATATTCCAGTCTGCGCGAGTCGATCATGAACAGGTCCCCCGCTTTGCCGACCTCCAAAGAGCCGATCGCATCCTCCCACCCAAGCACTCTCGACGATCCGACTGTACCTAGCCATAAGCTTTCTTCAGCAGTAGGACCTGCGCTTCCGGCGGTCAGCTTGTGCAGCAGGTAGGCCTGACGGGCTTCTCCAAGCAGATTGGACGCATCGTTGGACGCCGAGCCGTCCACGCCAAGTCCAACGTGAACTCCCGCCTGCAGCATGCTTCGCACGGGGAACACTCCCGACGACAGCTTCATGTTGCTGCTCGGACAATGGGCGACGCCGCAGCCGCAAGCGCCCATCCTGTGTATTTCGTCGCCGTTAAAATGGATGCCGTGCGCATACCACACATCGCGGCCGATCCATCCCGTCTTCTCCATGTATTCCAGCGGACGGAGCCCGAGCTTGGCCAGACAGAAGTCTTCCTCATCCTTCGTCTCGGCCAGATGGGTATGCATCCGGACTCCGTAGCTGCGCGCCAAACGGGCGGATTCCCGCAGAAGATCTTCGGATACCGAAAAAGGCGAGCAAGGCGCAACGCCGACCCGAACCATGGCGAATTTGGAGGCGTCATGATAGGTTTCAATGACCCGGCGGGTGTCCGCCAGGATGACATCCGCCGTCTGCGTCACCTCGTCCGGCGGAAGTCCCCCTTGCGATCTGCCCAGGTTCATGGAGCCCCGCGTCGGGTAAAACCGGATGCCCAGCTCCCCGGAGGCGCGGATTTCTTCATCGATCAGCTCTCCGCTCACGGCTTCCGGAAAACAGTAAAAGTGATCGGAAGCGGTCGTGCAGCCGGTCTTGAGCAGTTCGCCAAGGCCTACCATGGCACTCAGATATACATCCTCCGGCCGCATATGGCGCCAAATCTCGTACAGCGTCAGCAGCCAGTCGAACAGCTCGCAGTCCTGGGCCCACGGGATGTTCCTCGTGAATGTCTGATATAAATGGTGATGGGTGTTGATCAGCCCCGGATAAACGATCTTTCCCGAGGCGTCAATAATGGTGTCGGCGTCCTCATAGGGAATATCCGTCCCGATGGCTTTGATTTCCTGGCCTTCGATGAACAGGCTTCCTCCCGGGTGGCAGCGGCGCTGCGCGTCCATGGTGATAATGTTGCGGGCATTCTTGATCAGCAGTGTGCTCATGCTAAACCTCCCCTGTTAATTTGAAATGCAAAAAATCCCAACTGCGAGCGCAATATATGAAATATTGCGTTCGTAGTTAGGATTTTACGGACCCCAGTAGAGCCCCCGAACCGATTATCGGGGTTATACGAACTACCTTTAAAGTTGATATTAGTATAAGTAGGTCCTATATTGATGTCAACCACACTGCTCTTAAATGTTGTCAACAACGTTCATGCCGAAATCATATTTTCAATTTGGTGACAAAGAAAGCGCTTCGATCTATGATGAATTCATAGGAAATGACTTTCCTTCAAGCTTGTTGAAAGGCTTTACATTCTATTAATTCAAGGGGGCAATATACATGGCCACATTGGCAACTAAGCAAGCGGCATCCGGCGGTGTGCGGGTGAGGGTACAGCAAATAGGCCGTCTCTTGAGCGGTATGGTTATGCCGAATATCGGCGCGTTTATCGCTTGGGGATTAATTACAGCATTATTCATTCCGACAGGCTGGGCGCCTAACGAGCACCTCGCCAAACTGGTTGGCCCGATCATAACCTACCTGCTGCCGCTTCTGATCGGTTACACGGGCGGGACGATGGTTCACGGCAAGCGCGGCGGCGTTATCGGCGCTGTGGTCACGATGGGCGTTATCATCGGCTCGGACATCCCAATGTTTCTCGGAGCCATGCTTGTGGGTCCGCTGGCCGGCTGGGTGCTGAAATTATTCGACCGCTCGGTCGACGGCAAGATCAAAGCGGGCTTCGAAATGCTCGTCAACAACTTCTCGCTCGGCATCATTGGCGGAGCCCTTGCGCTTGGCGCGTACACCGGAATCGGACCGGTTATTCAAGGGTTGACGAACATCCTGTCGAGCGGCGTTCAATTTCTGGTTAACCACCAACTACTGCCGCTCGTCAACATTATCATTGAGCCGGCCAAAGTGCTGTTCCTGAACAATGCGATCAACCACGGCATACTCAGTCCCATTGCCGTTGAGCAGGCCACCAAAGCGGGCAAATCCATCCTGTTCATGCTCGAATCCAATCCGGGTCCCGGTCTCGGTATTCTGCTGGCATACTGGCTGGTAGGCAAAGGCTCGGCGAAATCGTCGGCTCCCGGCGCGATCATCATTCACTTCCTGGGCGGCATTCACGAGATTTACTTCCCGTACATTCTGATGAATCCGCGTCTGATTCTGGCGGTTATCGGCGGCGGTGTAACAGGCACCTTTACGTTCCAACTGCTTGGTGCGGGCTTGTCTGCTCCTCCTTCCCCGGGCAGTATCTTCGCTTACATCGCAATGACGCCTAAAGGCGGCTACCTGCCGGTGTTCGCAGGGGTTATCGCGGCGACAGCCGTATCCTTCGTGCTTGCTACACTGCTCTTGAAAACGGTTAAGCAGAGCTCAGAAGAAATCGATTTGGAAGAAGCTTCGGCCAAAATCAGAGACATGAAAACGGCAGGCACAGCCGCTCAAACGGCAGCCGCTTCCACTGCGGCCGTTAACGTACGCAGCAAAGACGACGTGCGGAAAATTGTATTCGCTTGCGACGCAGGCATGGGCTCCAGCGCCATGGGCGCTTCCGTCCTGAGAAAGAAACTGCAGAACGCGGGAATCCATATCACGGTTGTGAACTCTCCTGTCAGTGAAATTCCGGCCGACGCCGACATTGTCGTCACCCAAAAGTCATTGACGGACCGGGCCATCGCAAGCAATCCGACAGCCGAGCATGTTTCAATCGACAATTTCTTGAAGAGTCCAAGATACGACGAACTGGTTGAACGTTTGAAATGAGGTTTGCCCACTACTAATTACAATTGCGGGAGGATGCCGGCAGGCTTAATGCCGGCGTCGTCTCCGCCTAAGGCGAAGGCGAGGGTCCCATGAAAAGTAAGATGACCGCCAGACAGCGCCAGATGATTATGCTTCTTCTGGATAGCAGCGAGGAAATAACGGCTGCGGAAATAGCCGGAAACATCGGAGTCAGCGTGCGAACCGTTCACCGGGAAATGGAGGATACCGAGCAGATCCTCCATGATTTCGGGCTGGCCCTAAGCCGGAAATCCGGAAAAGGCATTCAGGTGAACGGATCGGAAAAGGGACTTGAGCAGCTTCGAATCTTTCTGCAGGAAGAAAAACCGGCGGAGTATTCCGGCGAAGAGCGCCAATTATTCGAACTGTGCTCACTGCTGGAGACGGAAGAGCCTCTGAAGCTGTTCGCCCTGGCGCATACCTTGAAAGTGACGGTAGCCACCGTCAGCAACGATCTCGATGAACTGGAGCCGTGGGTCCACAAATTCGGACTTCAGCTTGTTCGAAGAAGAGGCTACGGCGTCGAGATCGCCGGCGGCGAAGCCGACAAGCGGCGTGCTCTCAGCAGGCTGGCGGCAGAGCATCTGGATCAATCGGATCTGGTCAGCCGGGTGCCTCGAACGGGAGAAAGTATCGTCTTCAGGAAGCTGCTTGACGCTGTTGGCCAGGGCCGATTCCTGACGGTGGAGAGTCTCCTGTGGGATATGGAATGGAGCTGGACGTCCGAACTGACGGAAAATGTATACATGGAGCTGCTGCTCGGCCTGTCCGTCAGCGTAAGACGCGGAGAAATCGGCATGGTTATCCGCGGTACCGAGGATGCGGTCTATTCAAGGAAGCCCGAGCTCCGGAACATTTCCGGGGCGGAACAGTTCGTTAAACGGCTGGAGGAGAAGCTTGCGCTGAAGCTTCCGAAAGCCGAGATTGGATATATCGCCGGCTTGCTGGACCGAGCGCAGGAATCGATTTCGTCCGCGGATTTCGTCTACGGGGACATCGGGCTGATGGATACTGTGTACCGTCTGACGGAACAGGTTGTCAAACGAACCGGGATTCCGTTCCAGGGCGACCGTATTCTGAGGGAAGGACTGCTGGAGCATATTGAGCTGGCCATCAGGAGAATCCGTGAAGGAACCCGCATCCGTAATCCGCTGCTGGGGCTGATCCGCAAGGACTACCAGTATTTGTTCCGCATCATCCGCGATGCGGTGGAAGAGCTAGGGCTAGATTTGGCCGTCCCGGATGAAGAGATCGCTTTTCTGGTCATGCATTTCGGCGCCTCGGCGGAGCGGCTCAATCAACTGAACCACAAGGTGCGGGCCATTCTCGTCTGCGCAAGCGGCCTCAGCTCTTCCCGGCTGCTGGGGGAACGCCTGCGAAAGGAAATGCCGCAGCTCGAAATACGGGGCAATGCCTCCTGGTACGAAGCGGCCCGAATCTCCAGGGAAGATTACGACCTGATTATTTCGACGATCGATCTTCCGCTGGAGAAGGACAAATATATCAAAATCAGCCCGTTGCTTACGGCGGAAGAAATCGACAAGCTGATGCGCTACATCCAGAACATGACGCTGACGGAGAAAGACAGCCCGGCCTTTCCCGAACACAATCAACCGTCTGACGTGGAAGCAGCCGCGGACCGAATCAGAAGCTACAGAGGGCTGCTTGATGAGATCGAAGGATTGATCGAACGCTTCCGGTGCGGCCCGCTAGACAATGAAGGGACGGATTTGCCGGACACGATCCGGAAAATGCTGGATAAGCTGCACGGCAGCGGCGTAATCGACGCTCCGGAAATCCTGCTGGAGAAACTGCTGGAGCGGGAACGGATGGCCAGCCAGGTTATACCGGATACCGGACTTGCGCTCTTCCATACCCGCAGCAGTCATGTGCAGATGTCATCATTGACCGCATACCGGCTAAAGCGGCCGCTTGTTCTGGATGGTCATACCGAGGTCGGAACGGTGCTGTTGATGCTTGCCCCGCGGAAGCTTTCTAAGGAAAGCCTGGAAGTGCTTAGCGAGATCAGCGCCATGCTGCTCGATTCGGAGCTGGTCCATCTGCTTGAAGAAAGGCCGGAGCCCGAGATCCGATCCTACCTGTCCGCCGGACTACTGCGATTTTTCGAAAATAAAAAGTGAAAGGGAGTAGAAACGTAATGAGCATACTGTCGGAAGATAAAATTGTGATGAATGCCGCCGCAAAAGACAAATACGAAGCGATAGCAATCGCCGGCCATCTGCTGGTTGAAGGGGACCATGTGACGGAGGACTATGTTCCGAAGATGCTGGAACGGGAGCAGGTCGTATCAACCTATATGGGAGGCGGACTCGCCATTCCCCATGGCACCAAGGATGCGAAACCGTATATCAAATCCACGGGACTGTCCGTCGCCCGCTTTCCGGAAGGCGTCGATTTTGGGGGCGACGAGCCGGCGTTCGTGGTGATCGGCATTGCGGCCGCTGGGGATGACCATATGGAGATCCTCACCAATGTGGCTATGATCTTCACGGAAGACGACGCGATTGAACGGGTGATGAATGCCGCCAGTCCTGCTGACATTATCGGTATTTTCGAAGGAGGCGTCTAAAGCGATGAAAGCTGTTCATTTTGGTGCGGGCAACATAGGAAGAGGCTTTATCGGACTGCTGCTGTCGCAATCGGGCTATGAAGTGACCTTTGTGGATGTAAACGAACAAGTGGTGCGGGAATTGCAGGAACGCAGCGAATACACGGTTACCCTGGCCAGCGAAGGCCGGGAGACGGTAACGGTAAGCAACGTGACTGCGCTCAGCAGCGCCTTCCAGGGAGAGGAGGTGGCGGCTGCCGTCGCTAATGCACATCTTATAACAACGGCAGTTGGTGTTTCTGTTTTGAAGCATATTGCGGAGGTTATTGCGAAAGGCGTGTCGCAGCGGTTAGCGGGCGGATTATCCGAGCCGCTCCATATCATTGCCTGCGAGAATGCGATCGGCGGGAGCGCGCGGCTTAAAGAGCTGGTCTACGCCAAGCTGGATGAAGAGACCCGGAGCAAGGCGGATAAAGTGATCGCTTTTCCAAACGCTGCGGTGGACCGGATCGTTCCGCTTCAGCAGCATGAGGATATTTTGAAAGTTGTGGTGGAACCGTTCTATGAATGGGTGGTTGATTCCTCGCAAATGATTCCGGGATATCATAGGGTGGATGGCGTCCTTTATGTCGATAATCTGGAGCCTTATATTGAACGCAAGCTGTTCACGGTGAACACCGGACACTGCTCGGCCGCCTATCTTGGCTATCTTCGGGGCTACGAAACGATTCAGCAGGCGATGGAGGACGAAGAACTCACCGCTTCGGTTCGTGAGGTGCTGGAAGAAACCGGAGCCGTATTGGTGCACAAGCATGGCCTGGACCCGAAGGAGCACAGCAAGTATATAGACAAAAATCTCGAGCGCTTCCGTAACCCGGCGCTGACGGATGAAGTGTCCCGGGTTGGCCGCTCGCCGATCCGCAAGCTGTCCCCCGCCGACCGGCTCGTTTCCCCGGCGATGCAGGCCTATGACCGGAATTTAAGCTTCATGGCGCTGGCAAGGTCGATGGCGGGAGCGCTGCTGTTCGATGTGACGGAAGACCCCGAAGCCGCCGAGCTTCAAGCTTCCATAGCCGAAGCCGGGCTGGAAGCGACGGTTACTATGTATACGGGCATCCCGGCGGGCCATGAGATTCACGAAGCGGTGCTGAAGCATTACAACGAATTAAGTCCGGATCACGCTTTGAAGCGTAACGAATTGAAGCAGGCGTAGCTCCCGAAAGAGACGGCAGGGTACCTATACAGGTACAGACGGACAATTTCACGGTCTGATATATGATAAAATCATTATATGAAAATTTCATAATAAGTTCATATCAACCTGTCACACTACTTTATCACGCTACTTTTCTTACGCCGAACTCCACTTGATGCAAGCGGCCGAAAAAAGCCCGCGCAAGACCGTAAAGGTCCGGCGCGGGCTTTCAGTTGCTCCGTCATATTTTACGCTGCCCGAAATTCCATCCTTTTAGCTCCGTTCAATAATGGTCTGCAGGGTGGTATGGTCCAGTCCCTCCACCAGCTTGATCAGCAGCTCTTTGGCCGCGTCGATATCGTCAGTATGGACGATGGAAGCCGGTGTATGGATATAACGGGAGCAGATGCCGATCACGGCGGAGGGAACGCCGATTCCGCTCAAATGGACCTGACCCGCATCCGTGCCTCCCTGGGAGACAAAATACTGATACTTGATCCGGTGCGTATCCGCAGTGTCCTGCACGTATTCCAGCAGCCCCCGATGGGTGATCATCGTCGGATCGAGGATGCGCAGCAGCGCGCCGTCGCCAATCCGTCCGAAAGCCTGACGGTCCCCCGTCATATCCGCGGCTGCGCTTGCATCGAGCCCGAAGAAAATATCCGGCTGAAGCAGGTTGGCCGCCGTCCCGGCCCCCCGGAGGCCTACTTCTTCCTGCACGGTTGCGCCGGCAAAGACGGTGTTCGGCAGCTTCTTGCCGCTGAGCTCCTTAACCAGCTCGATGGCGAGTCCTACGCCGTAACGGTTGTCCCAGGCTTTTGCCAATATTTTTTTCGGGTTGGCGAGAGGGGTGAAGGGACAGATCGGAACGATTTGCTGTCCGGGAACGACGCCGAATTCCATGGCTTCCTCGCGGCTTTCCGCTCCGATATCTATGAACATTTTTTTGATATCGCCGGCTTTCGTACGCTCTTCCTGACTTAGGAGATGAATGGGCGTACTGCCGACAATTCCTGTAATCGTCCCTTTGGGCGTAATGATCTGCAGCCGCTGCGAGGATACGGCGGAAGCCAGCCAGCCGCCGAGCGGCTGGAACCGGATCATTCCGTTATCGGTTATGCCTGTAACCATAAATCCGACTTCGTCAAAATGGCCGGCTACCATTATTTTCGGTCCATTCTCATCGCCGCGAAGAATGCCGAACAGACTGCCCAGCCGGTCATGGACGAATTCGTCCGTATAAGGCGCCATGGCTTCTTTTACAAGCTTACGCAGCTCGCGTTCGAAGCCGGGAGCGGAAGGGAATTCGGTGAGGACTTTGAACATATCAAGGGTTTCCTGATTCATCTGGCTATCTCTCCTTTTTTATCGTACGTATAGTATGAACTTTCAGCACCAGGTTGTCCATTGGAAGGAGACATTGTGAAATACGCATTTGATTACGCCTGAAAAGGACACGCGGCGGAAAGACGGGGAATATAATGCTCTCGGGAGTACAAAAGGCGGAAGCCCTGAAAGGAAGCGAAAGAGGGAATGATGAAATCCGGAGCGGAGCGCGAAGCCATCCTCATTTTGGTGCTGTTTATGCTGCTTGTCGTGGTTCTGCTGTATTTTTCCTGAGCCTTGCGTGTCATAAGGAGACGCCGGACGGCAAACAATAAAGGAAAATCTTCGATGCGAAGACGGCTTGTGGTCCTAATTGCAGTATGCAAGCGGGCCAGCCTTCGCAATCCACAGGGGGTGCCTTCATTGCCGGCAAAAACCAAACGTTCGGGGGTCAAGCTGCAGCTTGATTCCCTGACACCGCAGGCTTATAAGCAAATGGCCAAAAAGCACGAGCCGTCCAGGCCAATTCTGAAAAACTGCTTTCGCGCGTTCCTGTCAGGAGGTCTTATATGCTTGATCGGACAGGCCATACAGGAAATGTTCATGGCCAACTTCAACATGAATCCAAGGGAGGCGGCCAGCCCGACCGTAGCCGTGCTGATTCTGATCTCCGTCATTCTTACCTGCTTTGGCGTGTATGACAAGCTGGCGCAGTGGTGCGGGGCCGGAACTGCAGTTCCCGTAACAGGTTTTGCCAACAGCATGTGCTCGTCGGCGCTTGAGTACCGGTCCGAAGGGATAGTGCTGGGCATGGCGACCAACATGTTCAAGCTCGCGGGTTCGGTCATTGTCTTCGGAGTCGTGGCAGCCTTCATTATCGGCATCGTCTACATCTTCCTGGGGCATGGAGGAGGACACATATGAAGCAGCTCGGCAAGCAGACGTGGCAGTTCACATCCCGGCCCGCCATCCTTGGCGCTTCGGCGGTGGTAGGACCCGAAGAAGGCGAAGGTCCGCTCGCCTCGGATTTTGACTTTGTGTACGACAGCTTGAAGATGGATGAGAGTACCTGGGAAAAGGCCGAACGGCGGCTGTTCGAAAAGGCTGCCCGATTGGCGCTGATTAAAGCGGGAATTAAGCAGGAGCAGCTGGAATTTTTCGTGGGCGGCGATTTGATGAACCAGATTATCAGCGCTTCTTTCGCCGCAAAAAAGCTCGGCACTCCCTACCTCGGCGTATTCGGTGCCTGCTCCACCTCTATGGAAAGCCTGGCGATCGCGTCGATGATCGTCGATTCCGGAGGAGCCAAATATGCCCTTGCCGGGACCGCCAGCCATAACTGTACGGTGGAGAAGCAATTCCGGTATCCTACCGAATACGGTTCGCAAAAACCGCCGACCGCCCAGTATACCGTTACAGGTTCGGGCTGCGCTATTATTACCCGAAACGACGGAACGCAGACCGGGCCGTTTGTCACTTCCGCCACCCTTGGAAAAATTATGGATTTTGATATTAAAGACCCTTTTAATATGGGCTCCGCAATGGCGCCTGCCGCGGCGGATACGATCACGGCGCATTTTCGCGATACAGGGCTGTCTCCGGGTTATTACGATTTGATCGTGACCGGCGACCTCGCTTCGGTCGGCCTGCCCATAGCCAAGGAACTGCTCGCCAAGGAAGGCATCCCGATGGAACAGACCGAATTTTCCGACTGCGGCCTGATGATTTACGACCGGGAAACACAGAAATATGTCATCGCGGGCGGCAGCGGCTGCGGCTGTTCGGCGACCGTTACCTACGGACACATCTTGAAACGCATGAAAAAAGGACAGCTAAAGCGAGTCCTTGTCGTTGCCACTGGAGCGCTTCTCTCGCCGCTAACGTACCAGCAGGGCGAAAGCATCCCTTGTATTGCGCATGCGGTTTCGCTGGAGAGCGGAGGTGAGCAAGCATGATTTTTGTATGGGCGTTTGTGGTCGGAGGCCTGATCTGTGTAGTCGGCCAGTTGATGTTCGACGTGCTCAAACTGACTCCGGCGCATACGATGAGCGCGCTCGTGGTCGCCGGTGCGATAGCGGACGCGGTCGGAATTTACGACCCGCTCGTGAAATTCGCCGGCGCTGGGGCATCCGTACCGATTACCAGCTTCGGCAACTCGCTGGTGCACGGCGCGCTTATTGAGCTGGAACAGGTTGGCTGGATCGGTGTAGTCACAGGGGTCTTCAACATTACGAGCGCGGGTATATCCTCGGCGATCGTATTTTCTTTCCTGGCTGCGCTGCTCGTGCGGCCAAAAGGCTGATTGGAACAACCCGCCGGACATGGCTTCCGGCGGGTTGTTTTTTATCTAAGGGTGTACCAGCAACGTTCCTCGCCGATCACCGGCGCCGCTGCAGCTTGCTTTTGATCCGCAACGCCTTGTTAAGATGAACGAAGTTATGCCGTGTCGCAGGCATCAGCATCAAGCCGCCTATCGTTTTGCCGCTCCAGTATTTCGCCAGCCAGTCCGATTTTTCCGTAACCGCGCCTTGCTCCCGAACAGCCATGATCCGGCCCGCATCCACCTTCCGTCTGAACTGTCCCGGCTCCAGCGGAGCTATGATCTCCTGCGTTCTCCGCCCGACGGCCCGCCGGTAAGCAAGCAGACCTTCGATTGAAATTTCCTCGCTCAGCTTGGCCATCTCCGCTTCGGTCATTTCGTTGCCGGAATGGGAGAACGGGATATTCAGACTCTGAAACATCCCGTCCGTATCCAGGACCTGTCCCGTGCCGGCAACAAGCATGTTCATGGTGATATCCTCCACCCTGGCGCTGTGCCACAGATGCCAAACGATTGAATTCCGCGTATCGGGGGATTTTACCGGATAATGCCTCAGTTCTTCTTCCCGGGTTCCCTTAAGAATCAGTTCCCCATAATCCGCAGTTCCGTCCACATCCCCGTGAGCCGCATACAGCAGGGCATGCTGCCGCAGCAGCAGAGCTACCGCTTCCTTATGCTCCTGAGGAATAAGAATCATGGCCGTCATCCGTTTGTGATCTTCATTCCATGTCTTGCGCTGTTCCGCGTTCATACCGAACCCCCAACCTTGATGGAATCTTGTCAATGGAAGGATTCTTTCAATTTATTGGGAATCCTGCTTCAAAGAACGAAATATTTGGGGCGCGGGCAGGCTTATTCCTGCTCAAACAGAAAATACGTATATATGTACGCGTTTTCTTCGTTTCGGGAGCCCTGCCGAATGTACTTTGCCCCTCTTAATCATGTAAAATAGTAAGCATACCATTTATCCTGACATAGGAGGTTTACTATATATGCCCGTACGCCAAGAATCGATGCATACCGTAAATGCTGTCCGCGCCAATTTGGAATCCTGTATTCTCGGAAAAACGTTTGAAATAGAGCTGCTGCTGACGGCACTGCTTGCAGGCGGCCATGTCCTGATCGAGGATGTGCCGGGAACGGGCAAAACTCAGCTGATTCGCGCGCTTGCAAGATCCATCTCCGGCGACTACCGCCGGATTCAGTGCAATCCCGACATTCTGCCGAGCGATATTACCGGTGTCTCGGTGTATCATCCCAGGGACGAGATGTTCCACTTCCGTCCGGGGCCGGTAATGACCAATATTTTGCTCGCCGACGAAATTAACCGGGCTACCACGAAGACGCAGTCCGCGCTGCTTGAGGTTATGGAGGAGCGCAATGTGACGGTGGACGGCGAGACCTACGAGCTTCCGCATCCGTTCATGCTGTGCGCCACGCAGAACCCGATCGATTTCGAAGGCACCTACACGCTGCCGGAAGCGCAGCTCGACCGCTTCATGCTGCGGATCAGCCTCGGCTACCCCGATGCGGCCACGGAGAGAAACCTGCTTCTGACCCACCAGGAGGGCCAGCCCGTGGACAGGCTCCAGCCGGTTGCGGGAATGGAGCAGATCGCCTCCATCCAACAGGAAATCCGCGAAGTCTATATCAGCGAGCCGGTTCTCGGCTATCTGCTCGACATCGTCCGCGGAACGAGAGAGCATCCGCTGGTTATGCTCGGGGCGAGCCCCCGCGCCGCGCTGTCTTTTATGATGGCATGCAAAGCCTATGCCTTTCTGCATCAGCGCGATTATGTGCTGCCGGATGATGTGAAGTCGCTGACGCCTTATACGCTCGGCCACCGCATTCTGCTCCGACCCGAATCCCGATTGGACAGCGTCAGCTCGGATACTCTCCTGGCTAATCTTCTGCAGAGCATTCAGGTGCCTGTTACGATGAGGCAATAGTATGAGACGCTATTTGTCCGCAGCCGCCGTGAGGCTTCCGGCGAAGCTGGCCGGCATCTTCGCGGTTTGGTGTGTTACTCTGCTGTATGTGCTGTTTCAAGGCGGCAAAACGTCGTTTATGCTGTTCACTATGGTATCGGTGCTGCTGGCGTATTTGCTCGCCGGCGGGTTTGCCGGAGTGCGAAGAGCGCGGGGCGCCCGTTCCCTGTCCGGCGATGGAGACAAGCTGGATGTGCTGCATGCGGGCGGGCATCTGCGGGTCAAGCTCGAAATTGCGCTTCCGGGCTTTTTGCCCCTGCCCTTTATCATTGTCCGCGAAATGCTCAAAAGGCATAACGGAGAGTCGTGGGTCTTCGAGGAGAGCGTTGTTCCGAACTTCAGGGGGCGGGGAGAGCTCAAGTTCCAAACGCCTCCTTTGGAACGCGGCCGTTATACTTTTTCCGATACGGAGGTTGCCAGCGAGGATATTTTCGGGCTGGTCGAGTACAGAGGAACCTTTCTGGCTCAGGGACAGTTCAGGGTGCTGCCGCGCATCGTCCATATCCCCAGATGGATGATGTATGAACGGAATTCCCGTCTTTCCGGACCCCAGGCTTCGCTGTCCCCGTCCCGCCGGGAGACGACGCAAATCAACGGCGTCCGCGATTACGTCTACGGCGACCGCATGAGCCGGATTCACTGGAATGCGACAGCCAAGACGGGAGCATGGAAATCCAAAGAGTTTGAACATGAATCCTTGCCCAAAACGATGCTTATTCTCGACGGAACCTCATCCGCTTATTCCTCATCCGCGCAATTTGAGCTTGCCGTGTCTACGGCGGCTTCGCTTCTCGGCTACGGCATCCGGGAACGGATCGGCATCGGAATGTGCTGCCTCGACAGGAACACCAAAGTGTTCGCTCCCGCCGAAAGCGGGACGGAGAGGCAGAAGATGGTCCAGTACCTCATTGACATCAACGGAGAGGGGAAAGGGCCGCTTGTTCCGAGACTGGAAAAGAGCAGCCGGATGTTTCCCAAAGGCGCCTATTTCGTATTGATCAGCCCGCAGACCGGCGAGAATGTGCTTAGAACCCTGCGCTGGGCCGAGGGCATGGGAATGACTCCCTGCCATATTCAAGTCCAGAATCCGCCCGGTATGCGCCGCGGCGACTGGCAGGATGAACTGCAATCCCACGGCGTCATCGGGTACAAGGTGAGCGCGCTTCATGAGCTGCCGGGCGCGCTGGGAGGGAACTGGGGATGAAGAACTGGTGGAACCTTCTGAAATCGTCATGGCATCATTCCTTAAGTCTGCTTTGGATATTAATCATAGCGCTTCAGTGGCTTTCCTTTACTGATCCGATCTGGCTGCAGCAGACAAGCGCCGCAGTGCTGATTTCGCTAGCGATAGCGGCGGGTATTGAAATTCTGCTTCCGTTTTCCGTCTTCTACCGGATTTTACTTGAAGCGGCCGCTGTTCTGTACACCGTATACCGGACCGTTCAATATTACGGCCTTTTCATCCCTTATCCTTTGGATTCGCTCGGCGAACGGCTGCCCGGAATATTTTCGCAGATGACGCCGTATCTCTGGTTCGCGCTGGTTGCCTGGGCCCTTATGCTGTCGGCCTCTCTCCTGGTGACGACCAAGAGCCGCATTCTGCTGTTTATCGGGATGAATATCGCCGCTTTCGCGGCGCTGGATTCGTTCACGCCTTCGGTGCTGTGGCAGGAAGTCGCATGGACGGTGTTCGCCGGGCTGGGCTGGCTTGTCAGCAATCATTTGAAGAGCTTTCAGCGGCGCTATCCACGAAGCTGGAAGTATCTGCTCGATTATCCGCTGAAAATAGCGGTCAATATCGCCGTTATTTTTGCGCTGGTCATTCTTACCGGCGTCAATGCGCCGACGGTTAAGCCTACGCTGACCGATCCTTATACAGCCTGGAGGGAGTGGAACGGGACCGGTGCGCCGCAAAATAAAACCGCCGCAAAGGCCGGAACCGGAACAAGCGGCACGGGGGCGGCAGGAACGGCTTCCGGCTACAGTCTCAATGATTCCAATCTCGGAGGCGGCTTCGCCTTCGATTACTCTCCCGTGATGTCGGTCACTTCGGATTCGCGCATTTATATGCGCGGAGAGACGAGAAGCGTCTACTCCGGCAGAGGCTGGAGCGACAATATCCGCAGCAGACAAAGCGGCCTGGAGCCGGCGGAGGCGGGACAGACCCTGGAGAACGACTATGCCGCTGCCACCGAGACCCAGGAGGTGCAATACACCGTCCGGATGCTGGGCAACAACCGGTATCCGGTGCTGTTTGGTGCCTATTCTATTTCCAAGATCGAATCGATCGACGGGGGGAAAGAGGCGCAAGGTATATTGTGGCGAAGCCGGGACGGAGAACTGGTCATTGACCAGTCAAGCTCTGCCGCGTACCCCAAAACGTATGTGCTGACTTCCGAGCTGCCCGTCGTTCCGGTCGAAGAGCTGAGCTCCAAGACGTCCTCTGAGCTGTACGGCGGAAAGGATATTTCTGATCAGTTCCTGCAGCTTCCGGACAATTTCCCTGAAAATGTGCGAAGGCTGGCTGAGGAAGTTACGGCAACTGCGCAGACTCCGTATGAAAAGACGCTGCTTCTGCAACAATACTTACAACAAACGTTTCCTTATACGAATGAACCCGACCTTTCCCGCAAAAAAAGCAGGGATTTTGTGGAAAGCTTTCTGTTTGAGATTAAAGAGGGGTACTGCGATTATTATTCCACCGCTCTCGTGACCATGGCCCGTTCGCTGAATATTCCGGCCCGCTGGGTCAAAGGCTATGCGCCCGGCGAGCAGGCCCAGCTTCCCGACAGCCTTGCGCTGCGGCCTGGGCAGACTGTTAACAATAACTACACGATCACAAATGCCGACGCCCATTCCTGGGCCGAGGTATACTTCGGGGACTACGGGTGGATTCCGGTGGAGGCGACACCCGGCTTCAATGCTCCAATGCTGACGCAAAGCGAGTCCGATCCGGAGCCGGAGGCTTCCGAGCCTCCCGGCGGGAACACGCAGAATCCAGAGCAGGCTGCCGGTCAGGACGCTAATGAGAACAGCTTGTCCGCAGGAACGTGGACCGTTGCCGCAGCAGCCGTCATCGTTGCGGGTTGGGCGGCGTACCTGATGTGGAATCACCGGTTCAATCTTCGCTTCCTGCTGCAGCGAATGCGCAGCGGACGGCCGCTGACTCCGGCCGAGAAGATCGTGGCCGAGACGGAGCGCTGGGTCGCGTTTATGCGCCGAAAAGGCTTTGCCAGAGAGAAGCATGAGACGCTCAGGGAGTCGGTCTTCCGCTGGAGCGGCGAGCGTCCCGGAGCTTCGGCTGCGCTTGCGGCGCTGCTCGGCTGGTTCGAGAAGGCGAAGTACAGCCCGGAAGTAATTGAAGACAAAGATTGGCAGTCGGTGTATACTGAAGCTTTGCGGCTGCGTAAAAATCTGATGCGGGCGAATTGAGTACAGGCGGCGTGGATTTCCCCGTCCAACAATCATTTCCGAAGCGTAAAGATTATGATATAGTTTGTCGTATGAAATCGAGGTGAACGTATGTTTGAAATGCTTGTCCCCAGACTGCGGGTGAATACGGTGTTCGATATTGATCTCGAGTCTCTGTATTCGAAGGGTTACCGGGGCATCATTACCGATCTAGACAACACGCTGGTGGGCGCCAAGGCGCCACTGGCCACGCCGGAGCTGCTGAAGTGGTTCGAGAAGGTGAAGCAGTTCGGCTTTAAGCTGGTGATCGTATCCAACAATAATATGGACCGCGTTTCGCGGTTTGCGACGCCGCTGAACATCGAATTCGTCCATGGAGCGCGCAAGCCAACCAACGCGCCCTTCCGCAAGGCTATGAAGCTGATGGACCTTGCGCCGGAGAGCACGATCGTGGTCGGCGACCAAATGCTGACGGATGTATACGGAGGCAACCGCCTGGGACTGTATACCGTCCTGGTTCTGCCGATTTCTCCGGAGGACGAGGGAATTGGCACACGCATCAACCGCCGTGTGGAACGGATCGCGCTGACCAGATTGCGCAAACAAGGATTGTGGCATGAGGAGGAACAACACGAATGAACGAACAGATCGAACCGCAGCGTCCCGTCAGCTGCAGCGGCTGCGGCGTTAAACTGCAGACGGACAACCGGGACCGGCCCGGATACCTGCCGGAGGCGGCTTATGACCGGGAGCCCGTCGTTTGCCAGCGGTGCTTCCGCATCAAAAATTATAACGAGGTCTCCTCGGTTTCCGTAGATCAGGACGAGTTTCTTCGCCTTCTCTCCGGCATCGGAGAGAAGAACGCGCTTGTCGTCCACATCGTCGATCTGTTCGACTTTGAGGGCAGTCTGATTTCGGGACTGCAGCGGTTCGTCGGCAGCAATCCGGTCATTCTGGCCGTGAACAAATGCGATTTGCTGCCAAAGGTGACCAACTGGAACAAGCTGCGCAACTGGGTCCAGCAGCGCAGCAAAGAGCTTGGACTGAAGACGGAAGAAATCGTGCTCTGCAGCGCCAAGCGCGGACAAGGCTTCGACCGGCTGCTGGCTTCGGTGTCTTCGCTGCGCGGCCGCCGCGATGTTTTTGTTGTGGGCGCGACCAATGTAGGCAAGTCCACGCTGATCAACCGGCTCATCTCGGACTATAGCGATCTGGAGCAGGAATTGACGACGTCCCGGTATCCCGGCACGACGCTTGACAGTGTCAAGATTCCTCTTGACGACGGTCATTACATCATCGACACACCGGGGATCGTCTATCCGTGGCGCTACAGCGAGTTGGTTGAGCGGCGGGATTTGGACGCGGTTATGCCCGCGAAGCCGCTAAAACCGGCGGTGTACCAGCTGAACGCGGGACAGACGCTCTTTTTCGGCGGGTTGGGCCGGTTTGATTTCGTGCAGGGCGAGCATCAATCGTTCACCTGCTTCATCAGCGGCAGCTTGAATATTCATCGTACCAAACTGGAGCGGGCAGACGACCTGTACCGGGATCACCGCGGCGAAATGCTGTCCCCCCCGGCAAAAGACGATGTCGATAAACTTCCCTCCTGGCAGCGGCATGAATTCAGAATTGCCAGAGGTAGCCGCAGCGATGTATTTATTTCCGGTCTTGGCTGGATAAAAATGAACGGAACCGAAGGCGCGGTTGTGGCTGTCCATGTCCCGCGGGGCGTGAAAGTGCTGGTTCGCCCTTCGCTGATTTAATTGAAGGAGGACGCTCATGACAGTTACAGCTGCCGCCTGGCCTTCGCCAAGCGGAAATATTCTATTGGGGGTTATAGGCTCCCCCATTTCACATTCCAAATCGCCGGTTATGCATACCGCAGGCCTGAACGCGCTCGGAATCCAAGGGGCCTATGTGCCTTTACATGTAGCTCAAGGTAAAGTGGGAGAGACGATCCAGGCGATTCGTACACTGAATTTCCGGGGCATCAACGTGACTCTTCCGCATAAATTGGCGGTCATCGAACACCTCGACAGAGTGGACCGGGCTGCGGAAGCCATCGGCGCCGTCAACACCATTGTTAACGACAACGGCATTTTGACCGGCTACAATACAGATGGAATCGGGTATGTGCGTTCGCTGAAATCGGAGGCGGTCTCCGAGCTTTCCGGACGGAGAATTATGATTATCGGCGCGGGCGGCGCGTCAAGAGGCATCGTCGACGCGCTGCTTCAGGAAAACCCTTCAGCGGTGATTATAGTGAACCGCGACGAGGAGAAGGCGAAACGGCTTGCGGAAGACTGGAAGAGCCGCGGCGATATCAAGGGCATAGGCTTGGATCAGATCGGGCGCTACATCGTCGGTACGGACATATTGATTAACACGACTTCGGTAGGGATGCATCCCCATACCGGCGATATGCCGATAGATCCGGATATCATTCCGGAGGGAATCGTCGTCAGCGATCTGATCTACAACCCGCTTCATACCCGTCTGCTGCTGGAAAGCCGCAGCAGACGGGGCTGCACCATTCACGGAGGCGTGGGCATGTTCATCTATCAGGGAGCTTACGCTCTGGAATACTGGACCGGAATGCCCGCTCCGGTCGACGTGATGCGCGAGGCGCTGCTGAACAGTCTCGGCGCCTTATGAAGCGGGAAGAAGCAAATAAAATACGGTATTTTCGGGTAATAATAGTTGATAAATAAGGAGTATGCATACATGATGTTAACCGGCAAACAAAAGCGCTATCTTCGCTCGCTTGCCCATCACCTCGATCCTGTGTTTCAGGTCGGGAAGGGCGGCGTTAACGAGCATCTGATCCGTCATATCGAGGAGGCAATTGAAAAGCGCGAGCTGATGAAAATCAGCGTGCTGAACAACTGCGCCGAGGATCCGAAGGAGATAGGCGCAGAGCTTGCGGAGCAGTCCGGCTCCGAGCTTGTACAGGTCATAGGCAAGACGATCATCCTGTACAAGGAATCCCGCGACAACAAAACAATCGAACTGCCTCGATGACGCCAGGCGTCTGAATAAGCGGGTGTGACTTGACCTTGTTTTTTAGGCAGGTGTCTGTTAACAAGGCCGTCGCAAGGAGGCAATTTTGCAAGGAGGTGGGGGCGTGAAGGTCGGCATTATGGGCGGCACCTTCGATCCCATTCATATCGGCCATATGCTGGCTGCGGAGACGGCCAGGGATGCCTTCGGGCTGGAACAGGTATGGTTTATGCCTTCGCATATCCCGCCGCATAAGCATGCTGCAGGCGCTTCCGGCCGAGAAAGGTTGGAGCTGGTGCGTGAGGCGATCAAGAACGACGAATCTTTCCGCATCCTCGATTGGGAGATTGTGCGCGGAGGAGTATCGTATACGATTGAAACGGTTCGGCTGCTGCAGGAGCGTTATCCGTCCGATGATTTTTACTTTATTATCGGTGCGGATATGGTGCGGTATTTGCCTAAATGGAGAGAAATCGACGAACTGGCACGCCGGCTTTTCTTCATCGGAGTGGGCAGGCCGGGGGTTCCCCTTGACCTTGAGCGACTCCCCGTTCATATCGCCGAGAGGGTGCTGCTGGCGGACATGCCGATGGTCGATATCTCTTCCACGATGATTCGGGAGCGGGCCTCAGGCGGAAAATCGATCCGGTATATGGTGCCGGAAGCGGTATACGACTACGTGCAAAGGGGGAATTTGTATGGAGTACAGCCGCGAAGCGTTGATTAAATCGGTATCCACGCAGATGCCGGAGAAACGCTGGAAGCATACGCTGGGCGTTATGGAAACGGCGGTAAAGCTGGCCAAAAAGTATGGCGGAGATCCGGAGCGCGCCGAGCAGGCGGCGACTTTGCATGATGTTGCGAAATATTGGCCGGTCGAACGGCAGCGCGGGATTATTGAGCAAAACCATCTTTCGCCGGAACTGCTGTCCTATGACAAGCAGCTGTGGCATGCGGAGGTGGGGGCCTTCGTCGCGGAGACGGAGTATGGCATCAAGGATGCGGAAGTGCTTGACGCCATCCGCTATCATACCTCGGGCCGGGAAGGCATGACCCTGATGGACAAAATCGTCTGTCTGGCCGATTACATCGAGCCGGGCCGCGATTTTCCAGGCGTTGACCGTATACGCAAGCTGGCGAAATCCAGTCTGGAGGCCGGGCTTGTCGCTGGATTCGATTCCACGATCAGCCTGCTGCTGGAGAAACGGAAGATTGTGTTTCCGCTTACGGTAATGGCAAGAAACGATCTAGTAAGAGTATTGGAGGAAAATGAATGACCATACAATCCCAAGAACTGCTGCGGCTCGCGCTGAATGCGGTCGAAGATAAAAAAGCGATGAACGTCGTTGCCCTCGATTTGCGCGGCATTTCGTTGATCAGCGATTTTTTCATTATTTGTCACGGTAATTCCGACACCCAGGTGCAAGCTATCGCTACCGAGGTTCGCAAAGTTGCCCAGGAAGCCGGAGCCTTGATCCGGGGAATCGAAGGAATGGATTCCGCGCGCTGGGTGCTGATGGATTTGGGCGATGTGGTCGTCCATATCTTCCACCGGGACGAGCGCGAATATTATAATATCGAGCGTCTGTGGTCCGACGCGAAGGTAGTGGAACACGTATGAGCCTGATCGCCGGAACGATCATGACGCTGGAAGTGGCGCGGGAAGTTTCTCCTTACGGTTATTTTTTGAACGCAGGCGACCAGGATGTGTTGCTGCATTACACGGAGCTTACGGAAAAAATTAAGCCGGGCGACCACATCGAAGTATTCCTGTTCTTCGATACTGAAGACCGCCTCGCGGCGACGATGAAGAAACCGTATCTTACGCTCGGCGAGCTGGCCCTGCTGGAAGTGGCGGACGTTCACCCCCGGCTGGGATGCTTCTTGGAAATGGGGCTTGGCCGCCAGCTGCTTCTGCCTATCCGCGAGCTTCCTGAACTGAAGGAGCTGCATCCCCAGGTAGGCGACCGTGTATTCGTCATTATGGAGCATGACAAACAGGGGCGGCTGCGGGCCAAGCTTGCGGGCGAACAGGAGCTTGCTCCGCTGACATTCCCGGCGCCTACGAGCTGGAAGGGCCAGTGGATGAAGGCCCGGGTGTACAAGCCGCTTCAAATGGGCACTTTCGTCATTGTGGACGGAGGCATTCTGGGGTTTGGGGCCATCGGTATGATCCATTCCTCCGAGCGGCCGAGGCTGCTTCGTTTGGGAGAGGAGTTTGAAGCTCGGGTAGCTCACATCCGGGAGGACGGGCGAATCAATCTGTCCATGGCCCAGCGCAAAGAAGTGGGAATGGATATCGACTCCGAGAAAATTCTGGAGTTCCTGAAGAACCGCCCGGGCGGAGGAATGCCCTATTCGGATTCGACGCCTCCGGATATCATCAAGCAGCGTTTCGGAATCAGCAAGGCAGCGTTCAAGCGCGCGCTGGGCAAGCTGATGAAGGAAGGCCTCATCACCCAGAAGGAGAGCTGGACGTATCTGGTACAGGCAGAGAAGACCGATCCGGCTTCCGGTAAACAGAGCGGCGAAAGCCGCGGAAACTCTGCCGAATAAGACAGCAATGGAAAGAGCGGTGTGGTGAGTGTCCTCCTATGGAAAATTTGCTTATGTCTACGATGAATTGATGGCCGATATGCCGTATCCGCAGTGGCTAGCCTTTGCCGAGACCGCCTGGGAGCGACTGGGGAAGCCGAAGACCGTGGCCGAGCTGGGCTGCGGCACCGGCAGCCTCACGATTCCGCTGGCCGAGGCGGGATATCATATGACGGGAGTTGACCTTTCATCCGATATGCTTGCCGTGGCGCGGCAGAAGATGGAGGAACACCCCCGCGGCCGCCGGTTTATACGGAAGGGAAGCGTGCAGTGGATCAGACAGGACATGAGGGAATGGGAGCTGCCGGAACCGGTGGATTCCGTGATTTCCTTTTGCGATAGTCTGAATTATGTATTGGAAGAGAACGGGATCGCGTCGGTCTTCAAACGCACTTACGATGGATTGAAGCCGGGCGGCAGCTTTCTGTTCGATGTGCATCATCCGAACACGCTGATCAGCTATGCGGAGGAGCAGCCTTTTGTGATGGAGGAGTCTTCCGTATCGTACATTTGGACCTGTGAGCTGGATGCGCCGAGACGGGAGATTGAGCATCATTTATCCATCTTCGTGAGCGAAGAGCCGGGGAGCGACCGGTATCGCCGGTTTGAGGAAGTGCATATTCAACGGGCGTATGATCCGGAGTGGATGGCAGAAGAGCTGCGGAGAGCCGGCTTCAGCCAGGTGCGGGTGTATGCCGATTTTAAATGGATTTCTGCCGGAAATAATGCGCAGCGGCTGTTCTATGTGGCTGTGAAGTAACGGTTACGGACAATTTGACAATGTTTTCTTTAGCGGTTTTTTTCCCGGTCGGGAGAGGAACCGCTTGTTGTCGTTGGTTAAGGAAGCAACCTAACCGACCTGGAAGAGGAATCCGAATCTGCCGAGGATATAGCGGATCAAAAAAGGGATATCCCGCGAAGCGCCGAAACGCAGCGGAATATCCCGTCTTCCAAAGCCTTTTACCGGTGCTCGATCAGGTCGATGGCGCCAAGAACAACATGCGCGAGACCAAAGCCAAGTACGCCTGTGGCAACCAGCTTATACTTGGTTCCAAGAAAAGCGGCCCCAGAAGCGGATACTACGGTTCCAAGAACGGTGGGAATCAAACCTTCGCGCATTTGAAACACTCCTTCTCGTTGGGTTTGGCAGACGAATGTTAGTATGCGCGCGGAGCGGCATAAATATGCGACAAATCCAAATCGTTATTCCGTTTCAGCTCGGCTAATACCGAGTTTAATCTCTTTGACCTCGTGGACATCATACAGCACACGGGCGAGAAGATCCTGGCTGTAATTGCCGAAATGCTTGCCGTATATCGTAAGCCCGCGCTTGTTGACCGGCTTGTCGGTAACGGCGATGCGGAAGGTCAGCTCGCTTTTGTAATCGAGCTTGATATCGCCCAGAGTGACATTCGAACTGCGGCAGCCGTCGATAAAGCTTCCTTCATGGTTGATGCGGATCAGCTTCAGCATTCCGTATTGATTCAAATGAGGCGGCCACCAATCGGGGTTGAACGTGCCCCGTACATCGCCGAAATCGCCCGGACTGGTCCAGAAGCCGAGTTCGACGCCGTTCAGATAAAAATAAATGTCCGAAGGATAATTATTGGAGTACCCGGGGGCTTCCGATCCCAGCTCGAGCGAGAATTGAATCTCGCGGAAAGTCTGGTTGGCTTTCAAATAATTTGGAATCCGGTACTCCAGAAAGCCGTCGGCCATCCAGACGATCTCTGCATGTATCCGCTGCGGATCGGCAAAATAACGGGGCTCATCAAAATCTCCGATAATACTGTCCTTGGTCGCCAGACCGCAGGTTGGAGCGGCAGCATAATTGCTATAGTGACCCGCCTGTATCTCGACCTCATACATATAGTCGGCTTCCTTGCTGCGGAGATCGACCATCAGCCGGTCCTTGTTCAAATAACATACCTTTTGGATGCCATGCTTGCCAACCGAGGTATTGATTTTAATTAAACCGCTTTCTTCCAACTTTTTAATATGCATGGTGATTGCGCCGTTGCTCAGATTCAGCCGTTTGGCGATTTCATTAAGATTCAGTACCTGGTTGGAGGCCAGCATCTCCAGAATTTGGATCCGAATTTCGGAGCTCAGCGCTTTGAAGATATCAAGGCCGCTCATTAAATCTTTAATGTAGATCATGTTAGCTTCCTTCTCCCAGTGGCTTTGTGAAATCAATATTTTAAATCATTATAACTAATTTCGGCAAAATAATATAACGAGGCTGTCCCGAGTGTCATCATGGATGACCGGGGACAGCCTCGTGGTTATTCTAAGATTCGGCTTCCGCCGCCAAATGGATCAATTAATCCTGAAGGGAGGGATGCAGGCTCTCCTGTTTCTCGCTATGCTTGTTCTCCCACATCGCTTCGATTTCTTCCAGCGATTTGCCTTTCGTCTCCGGAATGACTCCCATAGTGAAGAGGAAGGTGAACAGGGAGGTCGCGCCGAAAATCCAGAAGGTTACAGCCGGTCCCGCGGAAGCGAGCAGCGGCGGAAAGGACTGGGATACCGCGAAGTCGGCTCCCCATAGTGCCATCGTGGCGACCGCTGTGGCCAGGCCGCGTATCCGGCTTGGAAATATTTCGGACAGAATCACCCAGACCACCGCTCCAAGCGAAATGGCGAAGGCTGCGACATAAACGAGAATGCAGATCAGTACGATCGGGCCATCCGTTTGGCCGGTATGGAAGGCGAAGCCAATGATCGTTAAACTGAGTGTCATAAAGAACGAACCGGCCAGCAGCAGCACCTTGCGTCCGAGCTTATCTACAAGCCACAGGGACAGTGCGGTAAAGATCAGATTGACAAGCCCGACCATAATGGTCTGGGTGAGGGAGCCGCTCGTTCCAGCTCCGGTCTGGCGGAATATTTCCGGCGCGTAATACATAACCGCGTTGATTCCCGTAACCTGCTGGAGCATAGCGACGACAATGCCTACAATAAGAACTGTGCGCAAAGCCGGAGTGAATCTCCGTCCAGACGAGGCGATCGACGCTTCCTCGTCCTGTTTAAAGGTCTGCTTGATGTCCAGAACTTCTTTCTTGGCCAGCTCTTCCCCGTGAATCTTCAGCAGAATGGGCAGAGCCTCTGCGGCTCGGCCTTTCTTGATCAGCCATCTTGGGCTTTCCGGAACAAGAAACAGCAGAACCAGGAACAGCAGTCCCGGCACAATGCCGGCTCCGAACATAATGCGCCAGCCGGTGGAAACGTCCCATGCATCGTTGCCGAGGCTAGATACGCCAAAAGCCAGGAAAGAACCGATGAGGATGCCCGATACCACCGCCATCTGGGTCATAGCGACCAGCCGTCCGCGGTATTTAGCGGGCGCGATTTCCGCATTATAGAGCGGGCAGAGCGTTGATGTAATCCCGATGCCAACGCCCTCGATCATGCGGGCCAGGATGAAAATCTCCAGGTTCGGCGAAATAGCGGAAACGAAAATTCCGGCGGTATACAATACCGCAGCCGCAAGCAGCACCTTTTTTCGGCCGAACCGTTCACCCAACATACCGGAGACTGCCGCTCCGGCCATACAGCCGATAATCAGGCAGGATACCGTCCAGCCGAGCATGAAGTTGCCCAGCCCAAAACGGGCACGCAGGAACCCGTTTGCTCCCGACATTACCGCCGTATCGAATCCGAACAAAAAACCGCCAAGAGCTGCTACCATGGATACAAGCAGAACAAATTTAATGCTGCTCTCCGCTTCTTTTGCCGGATTGTTCAATAGAGTACTCATATATTTACCCCTCTCCAAGCCATTCGTTTTTCTTGATTACAAGACCTATTTACCGGAAACGCTTAACATCCGTCTTATAGTGTTATGAGAATGGATGCCGCTCTAATAAGAGGGCAATTCCGTTTCTACTTGAATTATAGCATCGCCACTGAGTGCGCGGCGGAGCAATCCCCTGCACGATTTTGTCCTCTTTTGCGCATTTCTTTAAGGTGGAGCGGGAAAGGCCGAAGAGAATGTCGAACCTAGCATTATGTTGTCATCTGCACACAAAAAAGTCCACGCCTGCCGGCATGGACTTGAGCTTAATGGTTCTGGTCGCGGTATTCGCTTGGAGTGATTCCGGTTACCTTTTTGAATACCCGGCTGAAGTAGTTGGGGTCTTTGTAGCCTACGAGAAAGCAGATTTCTTTAAGGCTGAAATCTCCGGCCGCAATCAGTTCCTTGGCTTTGCCGATCCTGAGGCCGGTTAAATAATCGATAAAGGTCTCGCCCGTGAGCTGCTTAAAGATTTTGCTGAAATAAAAAGAATTCAGATGGACGTGATCGGCAACCTCTTCCAGCGAGAGTTCCTCCGTGAACCTTGCGCCGATGTAGCCTTTCGCCTTGTCCAGCACGCTCATCGTCTGCTGCTCCCGCTCCTCCCTTATACGCTGGAGAGCCGCAACGACATAGGAGCGCTGGCCTGCCCGGTCAATTGCCGCCGGGTTCCCGCCGTTATGATCGAGCTGCTCTTTCTTCAAATCGCCGAAGCGGCATACCCCGCCGCTGCGCTCGACGAGAGTGGAAGCGAACACGGCTTCAAAATAGGATTCATGAAGGCCTTCTGCGCCTTCACGGATCGTGCCGATCCCGACCGCTGCGGAAAGTCCGAGATGCTGCTCTGCGTGGGAGCGCAGCTTCTCTCCGTACCCAAGCGCCTCCTCACCGAATTCCGCTTCCTGCATGCCCGGCGGTATTCGCAGGAATACCGCGATATGGCTGTCGATGAGGGAACTCGAAATCGAGCTGCCGAAGGTTCTGACGAGACTGTGGATGACGCTGTACGCCCGCTGCCTGCCGATATTCGCATCGTCGTTGAAAGCGACGACAAGCCCGAGTCCCCGGTCAAGCGGGAATTCCAGCCATTCGGAGAGCTGCAGGCTGTCTTCATCAGCGGCTTTGTTCATCATCAGGAGAAGAGCGAGCTCATTCTCGGCAAGCGGCATAAGCTGCGACATCCGGTCGCGTATTTCCAGCTCTTCCTCGCGTTTGGCTTTTTCCTGGTCCAGTTCTTCCACCAGTCTTCGCAGCAGGGCTACCAGTTCCTCCCGTTTGGCCGGCTTTACGATATACTCCTTGACCCCCAGTGATATGGCTTCCTTGGCATAGGCAAAATAATCATAGGCGGTCACCAGCACCAGCTTGGCGTCCGGCATCCGCGTCTTGATCTCCCTGAGGGCCTCCAGACCCTGAATGCCGGGCATATTGACATCCATAAAAATAATATGCGGCCGCTGCTCCTCGGCAAGTCCGATGGCCGTCCTTCCGTTCTCTGCGTGAATGATCCGGAAGGTTCCCGGCATCGCCCGCCGGATAATCCACTCCAGCCCCTCGCGCTCAAGCGCCTCGTCATCTGTTATCATCAGCCGATACACTGTTTATCCCGCTCCTTCTCGCCGGAATTGTTAGCATTACGGTAGTTCCTTTCCCCGGCTCACTGGAGATTTGCACCAAATCTTCCCGCTCATAGACGAGCTCCAGCCTTCTGTATACATTTCGGATGCCAAGACCGGTGGAGCGCCCCCCCGGTTTCGCCTGTGCCGCGGTCTGCGCTCCGGTTGTCCCGGGCGCAGGCGTTACAGGCGAACGGCTTAGCAGGGCTGTCCGTATATCCTCGGTCATTCCCTTGCCGTTATCGGATATAACGATCTTCGTTTCCGAGGGTTCGTCGCGTACGATAAGAGAGATGACGGCTCCGCTCTCCATATGGGCGATACCGTGGACGAACGCATTCTCGATTATAGGCTGTAGAGTCAGGGAGGGCACCCGGACATCGAGCGCTTTGTCTTCGATATCGAGACGGAATTCCACCCGGTCGCGGAACCGGGCCTGCTGCAGCCTGATATATTCCTTCACATGCTCCAGCTCGCTGCGCAGCGGCACCTGACGATCCAGATTTTGCAGATTGTAGCGCAGAAAGCTCGACATCGAGACAATCAGATCACTGGTCTGTTCAGCCTCCTCCAGCAGAGCAAGCTTCGAAAGCGCGTTAAGCGTATTGTATAAAAAATGAGGATTGATCTGACTCTGCAGAGCCCGCAGCTCCAGGGTCTTCACCAGCTGCTCCTTCTCGGCAATCTGCCTGTCCTTTTCGATCGACTCCTTGAGACCTGCCAGCATTTTGACGAAAGCGGTGGAAAGGGCCGCAAGCTCATCCTTGCTTCCTGAAGGAAGAACCGTGTCCAGGTTCCCCTTGGATACCGATTCCGCCGATCGGACCAGCGCGCTGACCGGAACTGTAATGCTTCGGGAAATCCAGAGCGCAACCACGATGCTGAGCGACGTGATCAGAGCGAATACGGCGGCTCCAAGCTTGTAAAGATGCGCATTGTCCGCCTGAATGCTCCGATACACCGGCCGATAATAATCCAGCTCGTCTTCAACCAGCCGCTGGCCTTCGCTCCGGATAAAGGAGGCGGTCTTTTCAGCTTCTAGATAGTGCCCGAACGCTTCCGACGCCTTGCCGTTCTCGGCTGCCGCGAGTGACTGCTGCTCAAGCGACAGCAAAGTTTGAATCATGTTCCCGTACCCGGTCAAAGAAGAGGCCAAGGGAGGGGCGGAACCCGTATCCATCAGGGTGGAATGAAGCTCCGATATGAGGGTGAGCTTCCCGGCCGCAGCCGTTTTCGTGTCCTCCGCCGGGTGAAGCAGATACGCATACACCGCTTTGAGGCTGTCCTCGGATGCCGCGGCGGTCTCTTTGTAATTAAGAACCCTGCCCATGATCAGATCGTAGCTTTCCTGAACGATCGTTCCGCTCTGAAACAAGAAATAAGTCACCAGGTTCATCAGCAGAACGAGCAGGGGGATAAAGATCAGCAGCTTGCTGCGTATACTCATGGCCCACTCTCCCCCGAGGATTCAGTTATGCCGCTGCCGCCCAGCGGAGATATGGATGTAAAGTTGACGTCCGGTACGGCTTTCTCGTGAAAATAATCATTCAGCAGGGTCACGGCCTCGGCGCCCATTTCCAGCGGCTGCTGGACAAGGGTCACCTTGATCATTCCTTTGTGCACGGCTTCCTTGGTTTCCGCCAGGTCATCAAAAGCGAACAGCAGCAGCCCTTTTTTTCCCAGCCGCTGCGCCGCGTCCATGGCGCCGAGCCCGTCCAGGGAGCTGAATCCCACGACAGCCTTCAGCTCCGGATGAGCCGCAAGGAGGCTTCGGGTCTGCTCCGAGGCCTGAAGCCGCGAAATATCGGAAGACCGGATGTCCGCAATCTTAAGCTCCGGATATTCTTGAACAACACTGCGCAGACCCTCCAAGCGGAGACGCTGGCTGTCGGCCCGGGGCGTTCCGACCAGTACGCCGATCGTTCCTTTGCCGCCTGTGGCTTCGGCCACCAGCTGGCCCATCTCTTTACCGGCCGCCAAGTTATCCGTACCGACGTAGAACAGCCTGTGGCTTCCCGGCTCATCGGCGTCGACAGTAACGACGGGAATGCCGAAGGACTCCGCCCGGTCGATCAGATTCCGTGAAGCGCTCTCTCCGCTGCCCTGCACGATAATGGCATCGGGCCGCGTGGCAATCGCACGCTCCAGCTGCGACAGCTGCTCCTCCGGATTAATCCGGAGGGGTCCGGTGTATTCGAGATTCATATCGAATTTTCCGGCCGCCTGGAGCGCCCCCTGCTCGATGGATCGCCAGAAAGGATTATCGAGCTCCTGGGAAATAAAGATGACCCGCCGTGAAGAGGCCGACTGGGCCTGCCCGGGCAGCAGCGAGTCTACCTGCCGCTGGAGCCGGTTCGTCGAGAGAACGAATTGGGCCAGCGTATATAAAAATCCGCATAGTAAAATCAACAGCGCAATACTCCACTTCCGTTTGAACATCCAAGATCTCCTTATACACAAGTTGTCATCCCCACTCAGGTTAACCCTTATTATACCGAAGACTGTGCCGGCCCCCAAATGAAAATTGCGTAGGCGATCCGAATTTAAACGCAGAACGGCCCGCAGAGAGAACTCTTACGTCTAAGAGTCCCGCTGCGGGCCGTTATTTTGATTTCAAGAAGACCTTTGGATTAAGGAATATATTGCTGAACGATAGAGGTCACTTTGCCGTCCTCAACCGTGATGTGGTAAGGGAACTGGCTCAAGTCGACCACATCCGCGTTGCCGAATTTCTTCAGAAATGTATCCCGGTCGACGGTTTCATTCCAGTTGATATCCAAATCTTCGGGATTTCCGGTATGGTCGAAAATTTGCATCTTAATGCTAACATTGTCCGCCAGCGGATACCTGGTCAGTGTATCGCTGTCATTCACAATATAATAACCGTCCGGCGCTCCGCCCAGTTCCGCGGCGGCTTCCGGTTCCCGCTCCGCAAAGAGGCGGTCGGCGTCGGCTCCTTCGTACCAGTTAATTTCATCCGCCGTCAGGGTCACCTGAGTTCCATCCTGTTCAAGCGAATGAATATATACGGTCAATTGCTGCGCCGGTCCGCTGCTTTCGGCAACTGCCCGGGTTCCGACTGTGCTTGACGTATGGATGAGGGAAAAGAACAGCAGCACGATAAAAGGTACTACGGCAGTCTTTTTCAACAACATGATAAATCTCCCCCTTGACTCTATAAAGCACAGTATAAGGCTATATACCCACTGTGTTCATTCTCAAACGATTCTTTTATAACAATTAACGGATTAGACGAAAAAAGGTTGCAGAAACCCTGCGGCTGCTGTTCGGCCTGTCCTATCTGATTTCTCACAATATTATTTATTACACCTTTACCGTGGAGGATTATTATCTGTATTGGGACCTTACGAACGGAGTTTTTGTGCCGCTGATTCTCCTTATCGTTGGTATTCTCCGTCAAAAATCCGCACCGAAACCGGCCTGAAGCCGTTTTTTTTGTGCGCCTAATAATCAGGCTACGCCCCGGCTGCGATGTCCGGCACCAGTCACTCAAACTTCACCCGCGAGCAGCGCCGAATCACCGGCCGTTTTTCCGAAAAAAATCTTTGCCCTTTGGGGTTGCGCTGCCTTATCATCAATATCGGAGCAAATTAAACGTAAAGGTACGGGAGACGGCATGAAACTATATCTGGAAATTCCGGAGCTCGACAAGCATTTTCCTTTCCGCAGCTTTGTGACCAAGGGGGACCGGCTGTGCTACCCGCATTGGCATAAAGAAATCGAAATCATTTATGTGGTTAAAGGGAGTGTGGATCTTGGCATCAACGATGTTCCGATCCATATGCGGCAGGGGGAAATCCAGTTCGTGGACAGCGGGGACGTGCATTATTTTCTGGCTTCCCCGGACAGCGAGCGGGTGGTCATCCAGTTTGATTTAAGCTTTTTTCAGGAAGTTTCGGTTCATGACGCCAAGGAACATTCGCTGCGCGACGCCTTTGCTACCATGGAGCATTCAGCGCGGAAGTGGCCAGGTGAGGTGGCGGACAAAATGCGGGTACTTATCGAGAGCATTCACGAGGAGAACAAGGGAAGGGCGGACGGGTACGCATACCTGATCAAAGCCCGGCTGTTTGAGATGCTGACCTTGATCTTCCGCGAGGTTCCAAGGAGCGGCACGCACCGCCAACCGAAAATTTCGGAGGAATCGGCCACTAAATCCAGGGAAACGCTGGAGAAGCTGGAGCGGATTTTTACCTATGTCGAGAATCATTACCGCGAATCCATCAGTTTGAAGGAGGTCGCGCAGTATATGGGCTTCAGTCCTTATTATTTTACCAAGCTGTTTAAACGAAATACGGGCATGACCTTTGTGTCCTTTCTTAATGAATACCGGCTGAACAAGGCCAAATGGCTGCTGCTGAACGGAGACGCGCCGATCACGGAGGTTGCCGAGGCTTCGGGCTTTGGGGGCGTGAAGACGTTCCACCATTTTTTCAAGGAAGCGACAGGCATTTCTCCCCTGAAATTCCGCAGGACAATATACGGGAATAATTCGGCTAGAATCTAGGAAGAAAGCGCCTTCCCCAAGATGTATGATAAGTGATGTAAACGATTAACTCGTACGCGTTCAACGTTGAAAGTATGATTCACAGCACTCGCTGCCGATAAAAACACCGCTGTTAATACATAGTTAAAGAGTTGCAGGCGTACTTGGGGACAGGAGAGAGAAAAGGCATGGTCAAAGTAACCGTATGGAATGAATACCGCCATGAGCGGAACGATAGCAAAATCGCCGCTGTATACCCGGAGGGCATACACAACCAGATCGCAGGCTTTCTGAAAGAAGAAGGCATGGACGTTGCAACGGCAACCCTCGATGAACCGGAGCACGGGCTTACGGAGGAAGTGCTGAATAATACCGATGTTCTCGTCTGGTGGGGCCATATCGCCCATAAAGAAGTAAGCGACGAGATCGTGAACCGCGTCCATCGGCGGGTTCTTCAGGGCATGGGGCTTGTCGTGCTGCACTCCGGACATATGTCGAAAATTTTCATGAAGCTGATGGGTACCAGCTGCGATCTGAAATGGCGGGATGTCGGGGAGAAGGAACGCCTGTGGGTCATGAACCCGAGCCATCCGATCGCGGAAGGCATCGGTGAATATATCGAGCTTGACCAAGAGGAAATGTACGGGACGCACTTCGATGTGCCTGCGCCCGAGGAATTGATCTTTGTCGGCTGGTTTGAAGGCGGAAACGTATTTCCTAGCGGCTGCACCTATCGGCGCGGGAACGGCAAAATCTTCTACTTCCAGCCGGGCCATGAAGCTTATCCGACCTATTATCATCCGGAAATTCAGAGGGTCATCGTCAATGGCGTGCGGTGGGCCGAGCCGACAAAGCGAGCTTATCCGGTCTACGGCAATTCCAAGGAATTGGAGACAATTAAACGGGAAGTGCTGCTGTAGAGCTAGAGGAATGGAAGGAGCCGGCCGGGGATATTCCCCTGGACCGGCTTTTTTGTGCGCTGCGTGGGCAGCGTGGGGACTGTGCGCCGAGGGCTGTGTGCGCTGTGCGCTCCATCCACTCCGTGGGCTCCGTGTGGTCTGAGTGCGACGTCGGCCTGAGTGCTCCCGTGTGCTTCGTATCCCTGTGCGCTCCTTGGAGTCGTGCCCTCCATGCGCTCCGTGTCCCCCGTCCCCTCCTTGCAATTATGGCGCATGAACCGCTTTAGGGCGGTGCAGGAATAAGGCGGAAGATGGTATACTTACTTAAGCATTGAATTGAATCTACTATTTTGAAGAAAACAGGCAGGTGTGTTTCATTGACTCTTAAAGTTTCCAACTCCAAATGGCGTGCGGACAAGCTGTCTAGTCTCGGCTCCTCGATCTTTCAGGAAGTCGCAGGCTGGAAAAACGAAGCGGCCGCAGCGGGCATTGATATAATGGATCTCGGCATCGGCAGCCCGGACCGCGGACCGACGATTGAAATCCGGCGGGCGCTCAGCGAAGCCGTCTTGAAGGAGGACGGCTACTCGTACCCTTCCTCGGAGGGCGGGCTTGCCTTCCGCCGGAAAGCCTCGGACTGGATGCGTTACCGGTTCGGAGTCGAAGTCGACCCCGAGACCGAGATGCTGATGCTTATGGGCTCCCAGGACGGGCTGGCGCATCTGGCGCTGGCAGTATGCGATCCCGGCGATTTGGCGATTGTGCCGGACCCGGGCTACCCCATTTATTCCGGAGCGCTGGCCATCGCCGGAGTAACGCCGTGGCCACTACCGCTGAAGGCGGCGAACGGCTTCCTGCCCGATCTCGGAGCAATCCCGGAAGACGTGCTTGAGCGCGCTTCTTTTATTCTGCTTAACTTTCCCGGCAATCCGGTTTCGGTTCGGGCGGATGAGGCTTTTTTCGAGAAGCTGGTCGCACTGGCCCGGAAATGGAACCTGCTTGTCGTGCACGATCTCGCCTATTCCGAAATGGGCTTTGACGGATATCGGCCGATCAGCATTCTGCAGGTGCCCGGCGCGCGGGAGACGGCAGTCGAATTTCATTCCTTTTCCAAAAGCTTCAACATGGCCGGCTGCCGCATCGGCTTTCTGGCCGGGAACTCCGAAGCCGTAGGCGCTTTGCGGAGCCTAAAGGGCAACATCGACTACGGCGTCTTCGAGCCTGTACAGGAGGCGGCCATCGCCGCGCTGGAACAGGCGATGGGCTCAGACGCCGGCGAGGGCGTCGGGCCGCTGTACGAGCGGCGGCGCGATGCCTTCATCGGCGCGCTGCGCGATGAAGGCTGGGACGTGCCGAAGCCTGCGGCGACGATGTTCGTCTGGGCGCCGCTGCCCGGTAGGGCGGCTGCGGCGGGCTTCGACTCGCGCCGCTTCGCCCGCGAGCTGCTGCTGGAGACGGGCGTCGCCGTCATCCCTGGCGACGCATTCGGCGCGGAAGGGCGGGGCTTCGTCCGCATCGCGCTTGTACAGGAGGCGGATCGCCTCGCCGAGGCGGCCCGGCGGATCGGGCGGTTTCTCCGCGCCAAAGGGCTGGCGGAGTAGGGGCCGAACCGGCCGGTTCCGGCGCAGCAGCCAACCGATGCGGGGCCGTCCGCCCGGCGCAGCTGCTTGCGACGACCCGAACGCTCCTACAGCGGGAGATAGGCGACCGATTACGTGAGTGAATAGAGCGTTTTTGAAGCGTGTAGTGACAGCGAGTGGGCGGAAAGTTTGAGCGCGCAGGTCGACAGGTGAGCGTTCGCAGCATATGTTGACTGAATTCAATCGGCGAATCCCGATTTCATTTCAGCTGGCGGTAAATGCAAAAATAGCGGGAATTACTCCCGCTTTTTTTTTGTATCTAAGGGCGTTTTTCGTAATTAGATGGAATTCCTCCGTCTAATTTGCCTGTTTTCAGCAATATCAGCTAAAATAGGCAAAATTAGCGGGAGAATTTCCAGGTAGTTTAGAGGCAACGTCCGATATAGAAGGAATTAGCGGGAGGAAATCCAGCTAACAGGCCATTCAAACAATGGCGAGAAACCAATATGCATTGCTGATCGGGATCGCCCGCGCCTCGCCGCAGCATCCGGCCGATGCGGGACCGCCTCGTCCCGGCATAGCATCCTGCCGATGCGGGATCGCCTGCGGCCCGGTGCAGCAGTCGCCGATGCGAGCCCGCGCCCCTGCGAGCCCGCCCGCGCCCCCGGCGCAGCAGCCTGCGAGATGCAGCATCTCGGCACAGCATCCGGCCGCTGCGGAACCGCCCGCGCCCCCGGCGCAGCAGCCTGCGAGGCGCAGCATCCGGCCGATGACCGCCCTCGGCGCAACCGCGCGTGGACATCACGCGTCCACGGGGCCCGGCGCAGCGCGGGGAGCAGCGGCAGCGCGCCTTCCCGCTCCCTGCCGCTGCTCTCGCACCGGCGAGGCCGCTCCTACAGCGGCAGATCGCGCCGCTTGAACAGAACAATGCCCAGGCCGAATGAGAGCAGGCCGACGGCCAGCAGCACAAGGGAGATTCGGCCCCATTCCGCTTGACCCGCGACGATCTCGCTGGGGCGGTACAGGGTGAAGAGCGTCAGGGACTTCATCCAGCTCAGCTTGTCGCTGATTTTGGCGACCAGGTCGATGGTGAAGAAGCCGAAAGCGACAAGGCCGGAAATGCCGAGCGCCTTTTTCTCGTCATTGGACAGGCAGGACACCAAAAAGGTCAAGCCGCCGATCGCAAAAAACAGCATAAAGGCGACGAGGTTCAGATGCAGAAACCGTTCGCCGTTAAAAGGGTAGGAGTCGCCAAGAAACCAGGCTTCTCCCAAAAAGCCCGCCAGGGTCGTTACGCCCACAATGACGATCAGTGACGTAATCAATACAAGTGCCTGCGTCGTCGACACTTTGGCGCGGGTGGTCGGCGTGGACAGCAGATAGGCCATCGAGCCTTGATCTACCATGCCGGCCATCAGCCGGGTCGACATCTGCACGCAGACAATGGACAGGATCAGCACCAGTATGAGGCCGTAATATTCGCCCGAGATGAACGCTTCCGCACTGGCGAAGCCGCTGTTCAGGCCGAACGCGTTGTTCACGCCCTCCGGCATGGACTTTACAATATCGTTCAGCGCCTGTGTGTTTTTCGCGATGCCCGGGTACAGCCAGATGATCAACAGGATATAAAAAGCGGAGCCGAAGGCGTAGTTCATCATGCCTTTGGCATTCACTTTAATCATTTGTTTAAATAATGGGAAATTCATGGCTGTTGTTCCTCCCGGTCATAATAATCCATAAAAATATCCTCCAGGTTCTGCGTGAATACATCCATGCTGCGGATCCGGTATTTCGCCGCTTCCTCAATGAATGAATTATAATTGCCCCGGATGGCGACCCGAACGCGGAAATCGTCATAGTTCTCGACGGGCAGACCGGAGGTGCGGAACCGGAGCGCATCCTTCTTGTTCTCGAAGACGACGTCGAACAGCTTCCGCTGCATCGACTGCAATTCGTGAATATTTTTCACGGCGACGAGATTGCCGTCCTTGATGATGGCGGCCCGGTCGCAGGTCCGCTCGATTTCGGGAAAGCTGTGCGACGACATCAGGAAGGTTGTGCCCCGCTGCTTTTCTTCCAGCACCAATTCAATGAATACCTTTTGCATCAGCGGGTCCAGACCGGATGTGGGCTCATCGAGAATAATCACCTCCGGGCTGTGCATGAACGCGGCGACAATGCCGACCTTCTGCTTCATCCCCTTTGACATTTTGCGGATCGGCGTGTGCGCGTCAAACTGAAGGCGCCGGATCAGCTCACCGCGCTTTCCCTTGTCCTTCAAGCCCTGCATATCCGCCATAAAATCAAGGAAGGCGATTCCCGTCATCCCGTCGACGAAGGCGATTTCCCCCGGCAGGTAGCCAACATGCTTTTGCACCGTTCCCTGCGCTTTCCACACATCAAGCCCGCATATGGCCGCATGTCCCCGGTCGGGCTTCATAAAGCCCATAAGATGCCGGATGGTCGTTGACTTGCCGGCTCCGTTCGGTCCGAGAAAGCCGAACACCTCTCCTTTGTTTACCGTAAAAGTAATATCGCGTATCCCTTTTCCGTTTGAAAATGTTTTGGTCAACCCTTGGACAGTAAGCATACTGCCACCTCCGACGTAAAATAATGAAATATTTTTAGTGATATATTTCATGTGTTATAATAGTCCCGACAGACGCTGACGTCAATAGATTCATGAAATTATTTATATAATATATTTCATTAATTACATTTCTATATCCGATATTGCCAGGTTAGGGTGAAAGACAGATGACTAAAATTAACGGTTTTGAGAAAAGAGCGGCCAAGATCAGGCGGAAAATCATGAAGACGACGATGGAAATGCTGAAAACGTGGGAGCCCAAGCGGATGCGGATCGCGGATATCGCCAAAGCGGCGGGCGTCTCGCAGGTCACGATCTATAATTATTTTGGCAGCAAGGAGAAATTGCTGGAACAATCCTTTAAGGATTATATCGATCAGTCCATCGACGGTTTCGAAAAATTTATGCGGGGGAATCCGTCGATCAAGGATTTCGTGAAATATTCGATTGACCAGGAGAAGGCGCAGTATTCCGTTTTGTCACCGTCACAGATCAAAGAACTGATGGTCGACGATCAGGAAATGTTCGGCTACATTCAGGAGCGTTACGAGAAGACGGTGCTGCCGCTGATCGTCAGACTGGTGGAGGAGGGGAAATCGAGGAATGAAATATCGCCCAAGATTTCGTCAAATTCCGTGCTGATTTTCATGAATATGTATATGCAGAGCGTCGGAGATTTGCTGGAAGTCGCGCGCAAGCAGGATAATATGGATGTTTTTATTGAGGAAATGACGCATTTGTTCTTTTACGGTCTCTGCGGCCGGGAGGAGTGAACCCGGAGACGGGGCATGGTTTGTCCAACAGCTGCGGCCCATTGTAAAATAAGCACAGCACTATGCAAACGGCTTCAGACTAAATCCGGCAAAAAGGACGGGATGAAGGATGGAATTTCGCATAGAAAAAGACACGTTCGGCGAACTGCGGGTGCCTGCGGACAAGTATTGGGGCGCCCAGACTCAGCGCAGTCTGCAAAATTTCAAAATCGGCGGCGAGAAAATGCCCCTTGAAGTGATTTACGCTCTGGCGCTCATTAAAAAGGCGGCGGCGAAGGTGAACGCAGGACTCAGCCTGCTGCCGGAAGCCAAGGCGGACGCCATTATCCGCGCGGCCGATGAAATCATGCAGGGGGCGTATGATGAGCATTTTCCGCTGGTCGTTTGGCAGACGGGAAGCGGAACGCAGACCAATATGAATGTGAATGAAGTGATATCTTACAGAGGCAGCGAGCTTCTGCGGCCAGATGGATCGGAAGCGGTCATCCATCCGAATGATGATGTGAACAAAGGACAGAGCTCCAACGACACCTTTCCTTCAGCGATGCATATCGCGGCATATCTGGCGGTCCGGCAGCAGGTGCTTCCGGCGCTGAACCGGCTCAAGATCACGCTGGAACAGAAAGCGGACGAATACCATTCGTTGATCAAAATCGGCCGCACGCATCTGCAGGATGCGACGCCGCTTACGCTTGGGCAGGAAATAGGCGCCTGGGCCGCGATGCTGGAAAAAGGCGAGCGATTTATTTCGGACAGCGCCCGGTCTCTGCTCGAGCTGGCGATCGGAGGGACGGCTGTCGGAACCGGCCTTAACGCCCACCCTGAATTTGGGGCCGGAGTCGCCCGGGAAATCGCCGAG
Source organism: Paenibacillus rhizophilus (assembly GCF_003854965.1). Classification (GTDB taxonomy): domain Bacteria; phylum Bacillota; class Bacilli; order Paenibacillales; family Paenibacillaceae; genus Paenibacillus_AQ; species Paenibacillus_AQ rhizophilus. The sequence goes on along the minus strand of NZ_RQPI01000002.1, from coordinate 385,720 downwards.
GAGCTTTCCTTCCCCTTTGTTTCGGCCGATAATAAATTTCACGCCCTGACGAGCCATGACCAGATTGTTCATGTTCATGGAGCGCTGAAGGCGCTGGCCGCCGATCTCATGAAGATCGCCAATGATGTCCGCTTTCTCGCCAGCGGTCCCCGCAGCGGCATCGGCGAGCTGCTTATCCCGGAGAACGAGCCGGGCAGCTCGATTATGCCGGGCAAGGTGAACCCGACGCAGAGCGAGGCGATGACGATGGTCGTCTGCCAGGTGCTGGGCAATGACGTGACGATCGGGATGGCGGCCAGCCAGGGCAATTTTCAGCTTAATGTATTCAAGCCGGTCATTATTCACAGCTTTTTGCAGTCCTGCCGCCTGCTGGCGGATGCCATGCTGTCGTTTGAGGAGAATTGCGCCAAGGGCATTCAGGCGAACGAGCCGGTCATTCACCGCAATCTGCATAACTCCCTGATGCTGGTGACCGCCCTGAATCCGCATATCGGCTACGAAAAGGCGGCTGAAATCGCCAAGCTGGCGCACAAGGAAGGCCTCACGTTGAAGGAAGCCGCGCTGAAGCTGAAGCTGCTGACGGAAGAGGAATTTGACCGGATGGTGAAACCCGAGAACATGGTGTAAATCAATGCGGAAATCAATGCGTAAATCATGCGAAAAACGTTCATGAACACAAAGCCGGTCCACTTTGAGGTAAAAGGGGGCCGGCTTTTCCATTGCGCTTCGAAATGCTATGCGAGGCAAGCTGAAATCCGGCGTGGCTTGGCTGTATTCTGAATTAGGTTGTTGGCCGCACGTTATAAATAGTTGCTCTTGTTTACTAAACAAAACATGAGTCTTTAGTTATATTCAATCTCTAATTTAGGCATTTCAGCGCATGTTTTATATTTTTGTTGGAATATCCGAAAAAACTGTTGCAATGAAAGCGTTATCTTGTTAAGATGAAGTGCTGATATTAGTAAACATTAACTAAACAAACGGTTCGCTATGGGAGGATGAACAATGACGACGATTCGCGATATTGCGCGCAGCGCCAATGTATCCATTGCGACGGTATCCAGAGTACTGAACGACGATTTGTCGCTATCCGTTACGGAAGAGACGCGGCGGAGAGTCTTCTGCACAGCCCGGCAGATGAACTACGATTTTTCCAAGCGCAGAAAAAAACCGGCTTCAGATGTACTGGAACCGCAGCAAGCCAAAGTCGGGCTTCTCGTTTGGTATCCGCCGGAGCTTGAGAACGAAGACCCTTATTTCCTGTATATCCGGCAAGGAGCGGAGAAGCAGCTGACAGAGCTTGGTATTAAAGTGATTCGGAGCTTCCGATTAAACGGGCTGTCTCCGAAGCAGGCGATGGACGATCTGGACGGAATGATTGTCATCGGCAACATCCTGCCGGAGGTTATCGAGCGCATGTACCCCCGCAAGGAGCGGACCGTCTATATCAACTATTCGCCGGATGAAGAACAGTACGACTCAGTCGTATTCGATTATCAGCGGGCGACGGAGAAGGCGATGCAGCATTTTTTGCGAAAGGGCTATGCACGGACCGGCTTTATCGGCGCCAAGGATTTTGTTCACGGTTTCAACAATGAGAAATTCAACATACCCGAGCTGCGGCTTCTGAACTATGAGCGGATATGCAGGGAGCACGGGATATACAATCCGGACGACATCTACCTGGGAGATTGGACGATGGCCGAAGGCTACCGGATGATGCAGACCGCCATTGCCAAGGGTGACTTGCCCCGTGCGTTCTTCATCGCCAGCGATCCGCTTGCCATCGGCGCCATGAAAGCGCTGTTAGAATCCGGAGTCTCCATCCCCGGTGAGGTGGCGCTGATCGGCTTTGACGATATTGAAATGGCTTCTTACGTCAATGTCCCGCTGACTACGGTCAAGATCCACACCGAGCAGATGGGGCGGACGGGAGTCAATCTGCTGATGGAAAGACTGGCCGGAAGAAGCATTCCGGTCAAGGCGGTGCTCCCGGCGCGGTTTGTCGTAAGGCAGAGCTGCGGAGGACCTGAAGCGAGCCAGACTTGAACAGTCCGGAACTTGAAAGGGGTGATGCCGAAACAGACTCGTAATACGCGGTATTAGTGCAAGCGGGGCAGGATAACAGAAAGATAAATCACGTAAAAACAGAAAATGCAAAAAAAGAAAAGCACAAAAAGAGAAAAACACAAAAAGAGACTCCGATAAAGGAGCCCAAAAGAAAAAAAGTCACAATCAAGTATACTGGACGGCGAATCACCCGTCAAACTGTCGCAAAGCCCTTACATTCATTAGAACAAGGAGGCTTACATTCATTATGAAGAAAATGAGAGCGATTTCAATATCCTTGGTGCTGATGTTGATGATTTTAGCCGGCTGCTCATCCAGCGGAAACGGCGGAAATGCATCCGGCAATTCCGGCGGCTCTTCAGGCGATGTGACACTAACGATCTACACGACAACCAACGACACGGCGGCGCAGGACACGATGAAGTCCATTACGGACGCCTATACCGCCGAGCATCCGAACGTGAAGTTCGAGTGGCAGTTCCCCGCCAACGATTACGAGAATATTCTCAAAATGAAAATGGCGGGCAATGACATGCCGGACATTTTTGATACCCACGGCTGGTCGAAGGTGCGCTACAACAACTTTGTGGCAGACCTAAGGGATCAGGAATGGGTTCCCAATCTGTCTGAATCGATGAAGCCGATCGTTACAGACGACCAAGGCAAGGTCTACGCGCTCCCGCTGAACGCGGCGAAAGACGGCATTACGTATAACAAAGGAATTCTCGATCAATACGGCATTGAGGTGCCGCAGACGCTGGATGAACTGATTGCGGCCGGCGAAAAAATCAAAAAAGAGAGCAACGGCGAAGTCACTCCATTCTTCTTCTCATCTACGGACCCCGCCTCGCTCGCCCAATACTTCGATATGATGGCAACGCCGCTGCTGGTCAGCGCGGAGAAGAACCATGCGCAGGAACTGCTGGATGGAACCTTTGACTGGAACAACTGGACGCCACTGCCGGCCAAGTTCAAGGAAATGTACGACAAGGGCCTGATGAACGAGGATGTATTCACCGCCCGCACGAGCGACCGTCCGCAGCTGTTCGCCGAAGGCAAAGTCGCGTTCAGCTTCAGCGCGCCTACCTTTGTTCCCGATGCGCTGGCGATCAATCCTGAACTGAAGGTTGGTATTATGCCGCTACCATCCATCGTACCGGGTGACACGCCGACCTTTTCCGGCGGCGAACGGTATACGATGGCCGCCTGGAAGGACGGCAAGAATCTGGATATCGCCAAGGATGTCATCAATTTCTTCGGCAAGCCAGAGAACTTGAAGAAAATTGCGGAAGTGACCGGCACCCCGTCGGCGATGAGCAATATTACCCCGGATCTTGGCATCTACACCGAATACTACGAAAAGTACAAAGATATCCGGGTATTCCCGTATTTCGACCGCGTATATCTGCCGAGTGGCATGTGGGACGTCATGCAGACGACTTCCGCCGAAATTCTCAGCGAAACGATGACGCCGGAAGAATCCTCCCAGTTCTACAAGCAAGAAGTGGAGCGTCTCAAGAGCCAGCAAAAGTAGGCGTTAATGCTTAAACGTTAATCCCTTTTATTAACTTCGGCACATTTGGGCGCCGCGAGGCGCCCTTCAATCGATAGGGAAAGGGTGATGAATGATGGGTATGAGCCGCAAGTCTCTGGACGGGCCGAATTCGGCCGCGACGGCGCAGGGACAGACCGAGGCTTCCCGCAATCTCTACCGGAAGGGAGCAGGGTTTATGCGCATGAGCCGAAATTCTCCCGGATTGCTGAATCTCATGTATGTCCCCGTGCTGCTGCTGTTCTCTTTGTTTATCTATTATCCGTTTATCCAAGGCATCCGCGTATCCTTCACGAACTGGGACGGCTTCAACGCCAACTACAGCTGGATCGGGCTGGACAATTACGTCCGGATGCTTCATGACAAAAATATCGGAACGGTCATCCGCAATACGCTGATCTACGGCGTCGGCAGTACCTTTTTCCAGAATGCCATCGGTCTGATGTACGCGCTTCTGCTGAACCAGAGCATCCGTACCCGGGGACTTACCCGGACGATCGTTTATCTTCCCGCGATTGTCAGCCCCCTGATCATGGGCTATATCTGGTACTTCTTCTTCCAGTTCCGCGGCGGAGCCCTGAACGACATCGTTCTGCTGTTCGCTGAGAAGCCGATCAACCTGCTGGCCAACCCGGATGCCAATGTCTGGATCATCATGGCGGTCAATACGTTCCAGTTCGTCGGCGTGGCGATGATTATTTTTCTGGCGGGCCTTCAATCCATCTCCAAAGATTACTATGAAGCTTCCTCCATCGACGGAGCGGGACCCGTCAGCAAGTTCCTCAATGTGACGCTTCCGCTGCTCGCCCCGTCCATCACCATCAACATCGTGCTCAATCTAATCGGCGGGTTGAAGCTGTTCGACGTCATTATCGCGCTGACGAAGGGCGGACCTGGATATGCGTCCCAATCACTGTCGACTCTCATGTACAAAACGTACTTTGGCGCGCAGGATGCGGGATACGCGGCGGCGCTGGGCAACCTGATGTTCTTGATGATCGCCATCATCAGCGTTGCGGCCCTGCTGTTCCTTCGCCGAAAGGAGATTCAGTCATGAAGACCAAAAAAGGAATTACCTATGCGGTATCCATCGCCATTACGTTGCTGCACATTCTGCCATTCTATCTGCTGCTGACCACCTCGTTAAAGCCGATTACCGACCTCAGCTCCAAATGGCGCCTGCCGACGAAGATCGACTGGAGCAACTTCACCAATGCGTGGGAAGGGGCCGATCTGGGAAGGGCTTTTATCAACAACTTCGTTATCACCGCTTTCTCGCTGCTGATCGTCATCCTGCTGGGGTCCTGCGCGGCCTATCCGCTGTCCCGCTTTCAGACGAAGCTGAACAAATCGGTTTATACGGTCATTATCGCGACGCTGATCGTGCCTCCGCTGACCATTTTGGTGCCGCTGTACCAGTTCTATATCGATATTAACGGCATGAACACGTATTGGGGCGTTATTCTGCTGCATGTGACGTTCAGTCTGCCGATGGCGATCTTTCTGTACTCCGGCTTTATCGGGACCATCCCGAGAGAGCTGGATGAAGCGGCGATGATCGACGGGCTCAGCCGGTTCAGACTCTTTTTCACCATTATTCTGCCGCTGCTTAAGCCGATTACGGCCACTGTGCTGATCATGACGGGCATACATGTGTGGAACGACTATCAGTTCTCAGTGTTTTTCCTGCAAAAAGTGGATATGCGCACCATCACCGTCGCGCTGGCTTCGTTCTTTGGCCCGAACACCAACCGCATCAATTGGGTTGCCGCAGGCTCGCTTCTGGCCGCACTGCCCGCGACGCTTCTGTATCTGTTCATGCAGCGCTGGTTCATTTCCGGTCTTGCTTCTGGAGCGGTGAAGGGATAGAGACATAACCCGGAATTAACCCCACAAAGTGAGGCTTTGACTCCGGAGTTAACTCAGGTACTTTGCGGGGACCCCGAAGAACCCCCACAAAGTGGAGCGTAAGCTTCGAAGCGTACTCAGGTACTTTGCGGGGACCCCGAAAATCTCCCCACAAAGTGGAGCATAGGCTTTGAAGCGTACTCAGATACTTTGCGGGGACCCCGAAAATTAAACGGTAAATATTTAGAGGGAGGCTGTACAGTGTCCATATATTATGATGAAACGTTGAGAGTCTTTCATTTGCAGACCCCTGGGTCGAGCTATGTGCTGCAAATTATTCAGGACGGCCATCTGTCGCACAGATACTGGGGTGCGAGGGTGGAAGCGTTTGGCGACAGCAATCCGGCGGTCTATATGGACCGTCCGCTGTCGGCCAATCCGTATCCGCACGACAAAGCAAGCGGATTCTCCCTGGATACGCAGCCCCGGGAATATCCGGGCTACGGCACCTCGGATTTCCGGGAGCCGGCCTTTCAATTCGAATGCGAGGACGGTTCAACCGTCGTTGATTTGAGATATTATGGTCACCGGATATTTCCGGGCAAGCCAGTGCTCGAAGGACTGCCGGCGACTTATGTCGAGAGTGATGACGAAGCGGAGACGCTGGAACTGGAGCTGCGGGATGGTCTTACCGGCCTGCGGGCGCTGCTCTACTATACGGTCTTCAGGCAGCATGACGCCATCGCGCGCTCGGTCCGGTTCATCAACGAGGGCGGCGGCAGGCTGAAGCTGCTGCGGGCCATAAGCGCGAGCGTGGATTTTGGCGACGCGGACTTCCGCATGCTTCAGCTGTCGGGCGGCTGGTCCAATGAGCGAAATGTGCTTGTAAGACCGCTGTGCAAAGGCTTGCAGTCCGTTGAAAGCAAACGGGGGGCCAGCAGCGCTCAGCATAATCCGTTCCTGGCGCTCCTTCGGGACGGAGCGGGAGAGCATTCCGGCGAAGTGTACGGATTCAGCCTTGTATACAGCGGCAATTTTTTCGCAGGAGCGGAGGTCGATCAGTACGACACGACCCGGGTCGTGATCGGGCTCAACCCGTTCGAGTTCTCCTGGCTGCTGGAGCCGGGGGCGAGCTTCCAGACTCCGGAAGCGGTTCTGGTCTATTCGAACACCGGCCTTGACGGAATGTCCGGCGCCTACCACCGGCTGTACCGGACGCGCCTTGCCAGAGGCAAATTCAGAGACAAGGAACGGCCGGTGCTGATCAACAACTGGGAAGCGACTTATTTCGATTTCGACGCGGATAAAATTGAACAGATCGCCGTCAAGGCGGCTGAATTAGGGATAGAGCTGCTCGTGCTGGACGACGGCTGGTTCGGCCGCCGGGACAATGATACAAGCTCGCTCGGAGACTGGTTCATTCACGAAGAAAAGCTGCCGAAGGGTCTTGGGGATTTGGCTGAAAGGGTTAAGGCGCAAGGGCTGGAGTTCGGCCTCTGGTTCGAGCCTGAAATGGTCAATCCCGACAGCGAACTGTACCGGAACCATCCCGATTGGGCGATCCACAGCGCCGGACGCCCTTCCTCCACAAGCCGTAACCAGCTCGTACTGGATTTCTCGCGCGAGGAAGTCTGCTCCGCAATTGTGGAAATGCTGTCAAGCGTGCTGCGCAGCGCCCCCATTTCCTATGTGAAATGGGATATGAACCGCAACATGACCGAGATCGGCTCCGCCGCGCTGCCGCCGGAGCGCCAGCGGGAAACGGCGCACCGCTACATGCTAGGCCTGTACCGGGTGCTGGAGGAGCTGACGAAGGCGTTCCCGGATGTGCTGTTCGAGAGCTGCTCGAGCGGAGGCGGCCGCTTCGATCCCGGCATGCTCCATTACATGCCGCAGACCTGGACCAGCGACAATACCGACGCCGTCAGCCGGCTTAAAATCCAGTACGGCACGAGCCTCGTCTATCCGGCAAGCAGCATGGGAGCGCATGTCTCCTCCGTGCCCAATCATCAGACGGCACGGATCACGCCGCTTGAAATTAGAGGACATGCCGCGCTCTCCGGCGTCTTCGGATATGAGCTGGACCTGACGGCTCTTTCGCCGGAAGAGGAGGCGCTCATGAAAGAACAGGTCGCGCTGTACAAGCAGATTCGGCGGACCGTTCAGTTCGGAGAGTTTCACCGCCTGCTTAGTCCGTTTGAGGGAAACGAAGCCGCATGGATCTTCGTCTCCGAAGACGGGGCGGAAGCGGCGGCCTTCTACTACAAAGTTCTGGCCCGGCCGAATTCCGGTCTTCGCACGCTGCGGCTTCGCGGATTGGACCCTTCCGCCCGCTACCGGGTGTACGGCGCGGAGCCGGCGGCTGCCGGAGCCATGGCGGATTGGACCTGCGGAACGGCGGACGGCGGCGGGTCAGTAGAGGCAAGCGGCAGTGAAGGGACCGAGCCTGCACGGCATGGCGGTGCGGCGGCTGCTGGAAAAGACGCGGCGAGAATATTTGGAGGCGACGAGCTGATGAACATTGGGCTCCGGGTTCCCGCAAAGCTGCTGAAGGGCGATTTCCAGAGCCATATTTGGCGGCTGGAGAGAGTGGAATAAGCCTGAGTATTCATCTGCGGACTGTTTATGGGCCCAGGCTCCATATCTAGCATGTGGAAAGAGTGGAGGAGCGTATGCGGTGTGTACCGCCGCGGCAAATGTGGGTGAGTCCCATAGACGCTGTGGCAAACGGCGATTAAATCTGGGCATTAAATATGCTTGGCGGCAGTTCAAGAAAATGAGCGCTTTTGCAAGATTGTTCATGTGGGCAGCGGTTAGAGTAGTCCCGGTAAGCGCTCCTATCCCTAATTGAGCCTGCCAATCTCAAGCGGCACATGCCTGAACCGGAAAATGTCCCTTTTATTTTCGAGAAAAGGGACATTCGCGGCCAATAAGCGGGAAAAGCTCCGGCTTATTAGCCGCTTCGCGATGATTTTCGGCTATAACTCAAATTTATGGGGGAGAAATTCCCTCTCAAAACTCCGTATCGCCGCTTTGTAAGGAATAAGGAGGAGAAATTCCTTGTTATCCGTTCTGCGGTCTGGAGTATTCCCTATTGCCTGCTGAAGCAGGCAATAGGGAGCAAATGCAAAAGCCAGCCCGTCTTCATTAACCTGGAGACGGGCTGGCTTTTCAGCTGTTTTTCTGCCTTGAAATGTAAAAAGAGCTGCACCGCGCGGTGGTTCTATTTTACATTAACGGAAGATGATAGAGAATCTGTCATAGAGGCTGCTGTGGAAGCTAGAATAAAGCCAATTGCCGGTAGTTTTATAGTTTTTTATGGCGAACTGGAATAAATAATTATGAATTTTTTATTAAATTTACTCGAAAACAGAGAGATTTTACCCTTTTGTGTGAGAAATTTTACATAAATTAAACATAGGCTTTATATTTCTAATCTGGATTTGGCTAATTTTGTATGATACAATATCGCCGGAAGTAGACGAATTGATAGGAGGATTAATAGATTATGGGGAATAAACGATGGAACAAGCCTCTCGCTTCCGTACTGGCCACTGCCGTACTTTCTGCGCAGGTGCTGGGTGGAATATTCACGGGCTCGCTGTGGGGTGCTAACAAGGCAGAGGCAGCTGCTTCCGGGGGCTCTTTGCTGCCTAAAATTGACCTGCGGTTAATGAGCACGACGGACGTACACACAAATGTATACGGCTGGGATTATTTCAAGAATGCCCCATCTACTTCGGTCGGACTCGCGCGGACGGCTACCTTGATCAAGGCGGCGAAAGTTGAGCAACCGAACAACCTGCTGCTAGACAACGGGGACCTGATTCAGGGAACGCCGCTCGGTACATATGAGGCGAAGATTGAGCCGGTGACTCAGGCGGTCTACGATTCCAAGCCCCACCCGATGATTGCGGCGCTGAACGCTCTGCAATACGATGCGGCGACCTTCGGAAACCATGAGTTCAACTATGGTCTGGAATTCCTGGATCGGACGATAAACGGCAGTTCCACCGATAGTCTAAACACAAAAGCTAATTTTCCTTATATCAATGCGAATATTTATAAGCCGGACGGCGTAACGAACTATTTTAAACCTTATGAAATGATCACCAAGACAGTAAAGGACACCAATGGTCAAAGCCAAACGATTAAAGTCGGCCTTCTCGGTCTGGTAACCCCTCAGATTATGGAGTGGGACAAGGCTAATCTGGAAGGCAAAGTCGTGACCAAAGGCATTGTCGAAACCGCAGAAAAGTTTGTCCCTGAAATGAGAACGGCCGGGGCAGACGTCATTGTGGTCATGGCACATACCGGCTTCGACGCTACAGCGACTGGAGCAAACGCAGAAAATGCCATCAACGAGCTGAGTCAGGTTAAAGGCATTGATGCCATCACCTTCTCACATACCCATAAAGTATTCCCGACAAACGGTAATAACACTTCGCTGGACGCTTCCTTCAAAGATCCGGCAACCAAGCAGCCTTACAGCTATATTGACAATGTGAACGGCCATATTCACGACGTTCCGGCTGTGCAGGCCGGTTACGGTGGCGGCTTCCTCGGCATTATCGATCTCTCAATCACTCAAGAGAACGGGAAGTGGGTGGTGGACAAGGCGGCTTCCAAAGCTTTGACCCGTTCGGCAGATAAAATTGCCGAGGATCCTGCCATTTTGGCTACGGTTGGGGCCGATCATCAGGCTACTATCGCTTACACCGACACACCGCTCGGCACGACAACGGCTCCGATGAACAGCTATTTTGCCCTGGTACAGGATGATCCGACCGTTCAAATCGTGACCTATGCCCAAAAACAGTATGTGGAAAAAGAAATTGCCACCAATCCGGACCTGGCCCAATATAAAGACCTGCCGATTCTCAGCGTGGGCGCTCCTTTCAAGGCGGGACGCAACGGCCCTGGCGAATATACGAGCATCGACGCCGGTCCGCTGACGATCCGCAGCGCGAGCGATCTGTATCTGTACGACAACACGCTGAAAGCGATCAAGGTCAAAGGCTCCGTCGTCAAGGAATGGCTGGAAATGAGCGCGGGCGCGTTCAACCGCATCAAACCGGGTATTTCCACGCCGCAGCCTTTGCTGAATCCGGGGTTTGCCGTATTCAACTTCGACGTGGTTGACGGCATCAAGTACAAGATTGACGTAACCAAGAATGCAAAATACAAACCCGACGGCACGATTAACGACATATCTTCGAGCCGCGTAACGGAAGTGACGTACAACAATGCGCCGCTTGATCCGAATATGGATTTCATCGTGGTTACGAACAACTACCGCGCAAGCGGAGGAGGCAACTTCCCGGGCGTCAAAGGTTCCACGATGATCATGGACACTCAAACCGAGAACCGTCAGGTCCTGATGGATTCTATCAAAGATGCGGGTACGATTGACCCGACAGCCGATAACAACTGGTCCCTGGCACCGATCAAGGGCAATGTTAATGTGACCTTCACTTCCTCGCCTGACGCGAAGAATGTTCTTCCTGGAAACATCAAGGATACAGGGGTATCCGATGCCAAGGGATTTGAGGTCTACAACCTGAACCTTAAAGAAACGGTTCCCGCTCCTACCCAGGACGTTGAAGTTCACTTGATCGGCATCAACGATTTCCACGGTCAGCTTGATACTACATCCGTGGTCAGCGGTAAGAATGTAGGGACGGCAGCGGTTCTCGCGGCTTACCTAAACCAAACCCGAGCGAAATATGTGAATTCCCTGCTCTTCCATAACGGGGACTCCGTCGGCGCATCGGCTCCGGTATCCTCGCTTGAGCGTGACGAACCGACCCACGAATGGATGAATTTGATGAAATTCGATGTCGGCACCCTGGGCAACCATGAGTTTGACCAAGGCGTCGCGGCATTGAAGTCGCAAATCTTTGGCGGCGTTGATCCGAAGAATAATAAAGTCGTTCATGCCGGTGCGGATTTCGACTATATCAATGCCAATGCGGTAGACAGCAAGACGAACACACCGATTATCAATCCTTACGTCATCAAAGAAATCGGCGGCGTAAAGATCGGCTTTATCGGTGTGGTGACCAAGGCAACTCCAAGCAAGGTTTCTCCTGAAGGCACAGCGGGCGTCCGCTTCCTGTCTCCAGAAGAAGAAGTCCAGGCTATCGGGAAGTACGCAGCCGAGCTTCAAAGCCAAGGCGTCCAAACGATCGTTGTGCTGGCGCATGACCCGGCTTCCACCAAGGGCGATGTCACAACGGGTGAAGCCGCCGATCTGGCTAACGCACTTCCAGCCAACTCGCCGGTTGACGTTATCGTCGCCGGAGACAACCATGCACTGGCTAACGGCGTTGTCAACGGCAAGCTGATTGTCCAGGCTTATTCTTACGGTACGGCATTTGAGGACATCAAGCTGGTAATCGACCATACCACAGGCGACGTCAAGACGAAGTCGGCCGTTGTGACCACCACCTTCCAAGATGGTGTAACCCCTGATCCGGCAACCGTTGCTCTTGTTAACAAGTACCTTAATCTGCATCCGGAGCTGACCAAGCCGGTAGGCACTACGGACGGCACGATTACCCGCACCGACGCTTACAATAATGAGTCTGCTCTTGGCAACCTGATTGCCGACGCTATGATTAGCGCAGATTTCGGCGATGGCAAAGGACCAGCTGATTTCGCCTTCATGAATCCGGGCGGTATCCGGGCGGATCTTCCGAAAGGCAACGTCTCGTTCGGTGATCTGGCCAAAATCCAGCCGTTCGGCAACACGCTAGTGAAGCTGACGCTCACCGGTGCGCAAATCAAGACTCTGCTGCAGCAGCAATGGGGCGTGAAAGCCGACGGAACGGCAGACACCAAAACGCTGCAAATTTCCGGCCTGAAATATACGGCCAATATGTATCTGCCGGTGGCCGATCGCGTTGCCAGTCTCACCAAGGCTGACGGCACACCGATTAATATGACCCAAAAATACACCGCCGTTGTAAACAACTTCATGGCGGCCGGCGGAGATAACTACAAGGTTCTGACCGAAGCCAGCGCTTCCGTCGCCGGGCCGATCGACCTCGACGTGTTCTATGATTACATCGTGAAGAAGTTCAATGGCGGATTGATCACATCCAAAATTGAAGGACGCATCACCAACAATCTGAGCCCGGCAGTGGTTTCTTTACCAGGGTCATTACCAACTCCGGCGCCAAGCCCGTCTGCATCTCCAAGCCCTTCGGCTACGCCGGTACCGAGCGCTACACCGGCTCCTGCCGCATCGTCGGCACCTGTGTTCAAGGATGTGGAGAAAGTGGCATGGGCGAAGGAAGCCATCAGCTTCCTGGCGGCCAAAGGCATCATTAAAGGCGTGGACGGCAGCAATTTTGCACCGGCCAAAAATGTTACCCGCGCGGAATTCGTCACGATGCTTGTGCGCGCTCTGAATCTGGATAATACCGGAGCGAGCAGTGCATTCAAGGACGTCAAGCAGGGCGTCTGGTATTCGGATTCCATCGCCGCAGCGGTTCAGGCCGGAATAGTCAAAGGTTCCGGAAGCGGCAAATTCGAACCTGGACGTGAAATTACCCGTGAAGAAATGGCGATTATGATCGTAAACGCCCTTAAAGGACAGCTGCAGCCGGTGGACAAGAATGCGGCGCTGCAGAAGTTTGCCGACAAGTCCAAAATTGCGCCTTACGCGCAGGAAGCCGTCGCGCAGCTGACTGAGCTTGGAATTGTGAACGGTGTGGATGCCGAGAAATTCGCACCGAAGGGCATAGCCAACCGTGCCCAGGCGGCGGTTATCATCTATCGTATGCTGGAGAAGAAAGCCTCCTAATCTTCCGGCAGCCAAAAAAGGCGTTCCGTCAGCCGTCTTCGGACGGCTGCGGAGCGCCTTTTTTTATGGTTATATCGGCTTTATCGCCTGGCGCGGAAGTATCCTTTCCATTCGTTGAACGAACGGGGCGAAGTGCGCAATCAGCTAGTTGTCAGAAAACAACTATGATAGTATTAATCCAGTAATTTCTGCTGGAAAGAGAGGCGGCACATGACAAATCGAACGGAAACTTTTACAGACTCCAAGCATTTTCGGCTCAATCAAGTCGCTGAGGGGGTATATGCGGCAATCTCGGTTCCCGGTACCGGCTCTGTAGGAAATGCGGCAATTATTGATCTGGGCGATTCCACGCTTGTGGTGGATACCTTCACGACCATAGAAGCCGCGGAGGATTTGCAGGCAGCCGCAATAGAGCTTACGGGAAAGCCGGTTTCTTATGTAATCAACACTCATTGGCACAGTGACCATACGAGCGGAAATCAAGTGTTTATCCCCGGGGCGCAAATCATATCGACATCGATTACACGCGAAATTATGGCGACGTTTGGAAAAGACCGGCTGGCCCGGCATTTGGCAGACCCGGAACCGATTTATCGGGCTATGGACGAACTCGACGAGAAAATACAACAAGAGACGGACGAAAAGCTAAAAAGGGAAATGCAATGGGAAAACGCCAGCGACAGTGAGTACATGAACATGCTCCCCAATCTCGTATATACCCTGCCGACGATAACTTTTGATGGGCAGATGACAATTCATGGCAGTAGCCGGACAGTGCAGCTCATCACTTATGGCGGCGGTCACACGCAAAGCGACGCATTCCTGTACCTCCCTGAAGAAAAAATCGCCGTCATGGGGGATCTGGTGCTCTCGAAGCATCATCCTGTAATGATGTACGCCAATCCTAACGCTTGGCTAAATATTTTGGAGCGAGTCGAAGCGCTTGGTGTGGAAACGATCATACCGGGGCATGGCGAAGTGTGTTCCATGAAAGAGCTTCATGAGGTTAAAGGTTACATAAACGATATCGTGGCATTGGTGGCGGAAGCCGTTCACAGCAAGAAGAGCATAGATGATCTTGTAGTGCCGCAAGCTTATCAAGACTGGTATTTTACTACCTATTTTAAGTCGAATTTAAAAAGAGTGTACGATTGGATTACCGAATCACCAGGTTCAACTCCCTTCAATAGAGAAAAGGAATGACAAAAAACCTCCTGTTCCATTCAAACATGGAATCGGGAGGTTTTTGTCATTCTAATATATTAGGAAGGAATTAGGCTGGCATCCGGTACATTCGGACGTTAATACGGCTTCGCCGCGGTCGTTGCGCCATGGACGAAACCGCCCGAGGCGGACAGCCGGCGGTGCGCTTCGGCGGCGCTTACGCCGGCCAGAAGCATGACGATGGCGGTTTTGACCTGGCCTTCCGATTCCCGGTAGGCTTCTTCGATTTCGGCGGCGGACGCTTCCGTGGCAAGGGCGATTATCCGTTTGGCGCGATGGACAAGCTTCTTATTGGAAGGATTCAAATCAACCATCAGATTGCGGTACACCTTCCCGATACGAATCATGGCGGTGGTGGTCAGCATATTGAGGATCAGCTTCTGCGCAGTCCCGGATTTCATCCGGGTAGAGCCCATGACGACCTCGGGTCCGACGACGGCTTCGATCACCGGGAAGCCCGTTTGCGACATGGGCGTTCCGTGGTTGTTGCAAATGCCGAACACGGCGGCGCCAAGTTCCCCGGCCCGATTCATTGCTCCGAGAACGTAAGGCGTTCGGCCGCTGGCTGCAATGCCGATGACAACGTCCCCGGCGTTGACGCCGGCGGCTTCCAGATCGGCGGCGCCAAGCTCCTCGCTGTCCTCCGCGCCTTCGACGGGGTCTTTGACGGCTTGGAAGCCGCCGGCAATCAACCCCTGAACCATATCCGGGTCCGTCCCGTAGGTCGGCGGACATTCGGAGGCGTCGAGAATGCCGATTCGCCCGCTGGTTCCCGCGCCGACGTAGAACAAGCGTCCGCCGGAGCGGAAGGCTTCTACGATTCGGTCAGCCGCTGCGGCGATTTGCGGGATCAGCTCCGTAATCACTCCGGCGACCAGCCGGTCTTCATCATTAATCAATGCCATAATTTCAGCTGAATTCAACTGATCGATGGTGTTTGTCTTGTCGTTGGGCTGTTCTGTAATTAAGCCATCAAGAATGGAATCCATCAGGGTTATTTCCTCCTGTCATTGTTGTTCTCTGTATCCGGACCGCCGAACCATTTGCGGGCGAGAAGCGCCGCGCCGACCGAGGGCGGCGGCGCCGAAGTTCCGTCCACAAAATCAAGCGATGGAAATCGGTCCAGAAGCTTGTCGCGGAGCGTTCGCCCAAACAAGGGCGAATGGCCGAAGATGGAGCCGGTCAGTACGACCCGGCTCCCGAGCTTCGCTGGAAGCCGCTTCAGCAGCGCGGCGGCTGTATCCGCCAGCGCTTCGGCTTCCTCTGTGACGATCTGAATGGCGCATGCATCCCCGCCGGAAGCGGCCTTCAGACATGCTTTTGCAAAGGCAGCGATATCCGCTTTAACCCGCTCAGGTTGATAAATGTAGCTCTTCAAATCGGTAATGCGGGCAAAGCCGTATTCTTCAAGGATGATGCCGGTTATCCCGGTCGGCGGCTGAACGCCGTCGTAGCTGCGCATTACCGCTTTAAGCGCGCTTAAGCCAATGCTGTAGCCGCTGCCTTCATCGCCCAAATAATGTCCCCAGCCGCCCGTACGCCAGTGTGAGCCGTCCGGGGCGAAGGCGTAGCAGATGGAGCCGGTGCCGGATATGATTTGAACCCCGAATTCATGTCCCAGTGCCGACATGAGCGAAATTTGCCCCTCGGAAGCGACCGCGACTGGAATATCGCCGGACTCTTCGGCTAAGGTCCGGCTAACAGCCGAGCTTATGAGGAAACGTTCCTCAGATGTATCGATACCTGACATTCCGAGGCAGATGCCTTCGAGCTGAATATCCATATGCGGCAGAGAAGACAGCAGTCCGCGAATGGTCTTGTCCAATTCCATCACCGCTTTGTCAAAGGTTGCGCCATGCGGATTGGAGGGACCGCCGGCAAAACGCGCGAGGACGGAGCCTTGGGAATCGACTGCGGCGGCATCGGTTTTGGTTCCCCCTCCATCAAGACCGAGGTATACCTTCATCGCCAGATCACCACTTTGATTTTTGTCATTATTATAGGTGAACTTGAACAGGATGTAAAATAAAATTTCACAAATAAAAAATATATTGAAATTTTATTTTACTGCACATATAATAGTCTCAATCCAGAATCACGGAGATATGTTAACTCGATTCGTCATGTAATGTGACATGTATCGCTGAGGGGTCATCACATCTTAAAAGAAATTCAGTGCGAAAGGGAGGTGTTTATGAGTGATGAATGGCGGTCTGATTCGTTTACGGGAAATGCTGGAGTCGCTTAATCCGTCGGAAAGCAAAATTGCTTCTTACATCCTTCAGCATCCCGATGAAATCATTCATCTTTCGGTTGCCGAGCTGGCGCTGAAGAGCGGTTCCAGTCAGGCGGCGATCGTCCGGCTGTGCAAGAGCATCGGCTTCAAAGGCTACCAGGAGCTCAAGATCAAAGTCGCCGGCGATCTCCATACACGGGACCCCGTCATTGCCGGCTATCAGGAGATCCGTCCCAATGACACGGTGTCCGCTATTATGCAGAACGTATCGAATAACAATATTCAGTCGATACGGGATACGCTGACGATTCTGGACCCCGCCATGGTGGAGCTTGCGGTTGAGGCGCTGGACAGGGCGAGGCGGATTTACTTTTTTGGCGTGGGAGCGTCGAATTTGATCGCCATGGACGCCCAGCAGAAATTTTTGCGGATTAACAAGACGAGCCTTTCCTTCGCCGATCCCCACGTCCAGCTGACAAGCGCGATAACGGCTGATTCCGGCGATACGGCGGTATGCATTTCGTACTCGGGAGAGACGAAGGAGGTCATCCGGGCCGCGTCCCTGTTCAAGGAACAGGGAGGGACGGTGATCAGCATCGCCAAATACGGCAATTCCACGTTGAGCCGCCAAGCCGACATCCCGCTCTGCACCTCTTCCACGGAAAATGAAATCCGCAGCGGCGCGATGGCTTCCCGGATTACGCAGCTTAATCTGATCGACATCCTGTATCTCGCGGTCGCCAGCCGTAATTATGAGCAGTCCGTTATTTATTTGGAGAAGAGCCGTCAGAGCATCAAGCGGCTTTAAACCGAATCAAGAGCTATGCGAGATTGCAGGTCCACAAAAAAATGTTCTATTATAAATGTTTTATAAAAAGGAGATGGAGATTGATGAAAAAGAGTCTCATGCTGTGTATGATTTTGGTCCTTGTTCTAATGACCGCCTGCGGAAATTCGGACAAGGGAGCCACTTCCGCCAATTCTCCGGAAGCCAAGGATACCGTAACAGTCTGGACGTATCCGGTTCACGGCACCTATGAAGATGAACTGAAGGGCTTGGTGTCGGCTTTTGAAACGGAGCATCCGAACATTACGGTCAAGACCGAAATGCTGTCCTGGGCCGAAGGCCCGCAGAAGTTCGACGTGGCGCTGAACGCGGGCAGCCCGCCGGACTTGTACTTCCACAGCGTCGACGGCACCTATGTGAATACAGGCCTGGCGCTTGATCTCGATCCCTACATGACGGATGACATCAAGAATGATTATTTGCCGGGCACGCTGGAGCTTGCCCAAATTGGCGGCAAACAGTACGGGCTTCCGCTGTATCAGTTCCAGTGGGGCTGGGGCGGCAACAAGCGCATTCTCGAAGAAGCGGGGGTAGACTGGAAGAGCATCCAGCAAAACGGCTGGACCTGGTCCCAGTTTACCGAAACGGCCGCAAAGCTGACCAAGAAGCTGGCTAACGGCTCCACACAGTACGGACTGGTGACGGACGGCACATCCCTTGATTTCATTGAAATGCTGACCCGAAACAACGGCATGCCGGACGTTCTGAATGAGAAGGGCGAATTCCAGTGGGGCGACGACCGGATCAAGGATACGCTTAGCTTTATCAAAAATCTGATCGACAAGGGATACATGCCGAAGGAAACCGCTGCGATTGCCCCGGCGAAGCGCTCGGACATGTTCTATGCCGGCCAGGCCGCCATTATTTCCAAGGCGATTCCTTACTATGATGTGATGATCAAGAACCGCAACAAAGATATTGACGCAGGCAAAGTGACCGGTGAAAAAATCGATTTTGTTCTGCTGCCCGTACCGCATGGTGACAATGCGCCAGCCAAAACGACCATGGGCGCCGAAGGCTACATCGCCTTCAAACAGAAGAATGACAAGGGCGAGCAGCACGCCAAGAACATATTTACGGTGATGGAATACCTCAGCAACGCCAAGGCCGGCAATGCCTCCAACGAATTGGTGCTTCCTTTCGTACGCAAATCCCAGGCGGATATGTACGCGGGCAAGGAACTGGGAACGGCTGACACGATTGCGGCTTCGAAAAAAATGGCGGAGAACATTCAGATTCCCGTTACCCTCAGCCTCGACACCGCTAAAGCGGCTAAAATGAAGCAATTCAAGGAGCAGGTCGTGACGCCGAATATTCAAGCTCTGTACTCGGGAGAAAAGACTCCGGAGGCGATCACGGAAGACTTTAAAGGCAAAGCGGGCCAAATGCTAGGGCAGTAAATTATGTGCAAAGGGGACGGCATCGTCCCCTTTGCGTTCAGCTTAAGCGTTAGGAGGACATTTCATGCAGACGACAATCGCTCCCAAACGGCGGAGCACCGCCGGGAGGTTTTGGCGGGAATACGGATGGGCTTACCTATTCATTCTTGCACCGGTGCTGCTATTTCTCATTTTTACGCTCTATCCGGTCATTTCAGCTCTGGTCATGAGCTTTCAGCAATACAATATTATGCAATCGACCTGGGTTGGCCTGGATAACTACGAGCGTCTGTTCAAGGATGATACGTTCTGGAAGTCCATATGGAATACGGTGGTGTTTACGGTCTGCACGGTTCCGGTCAACATCGTCATCACGTTCGTGCTTGCTCATTTCATTTATCAGATGAAGACGAAATGGCAGACGTTTTTTAAGGCCACCATGTATTTGCCTGCCGTTGCCTCCGGCGTGACCATTTCCATTGTGTGGCTCGCCATTTTCGATCCGACGGATGTGGGGCTGCTGAACCGATTTCTCGGTTTGTTCGGACTAGACCCGGTCATTTGGCTCGGCCAATCGAAGACAGCCTTGTTCTCGCTGATTCTGATGAACTGGCTCGGCTCTCACGGCGCGGGCATTATTCTCTACCTCGCCTCGATGGGCGGGATTCCGAAATCGCTGTACGAGGCGGCGGATATCGATCATGCCAGCGGATGGACCCAGTTCAAGGCGATCACCTGGCCGCTGCTCAAGCCGACAACCCTGTATCTGCTCGTAACGGGAGTGATCACTTCCTTTCAGGTATTTATCTCGGTCTACATGATGACGCAGGGCGGCCCCAACTTTGCGACGACGACCATCGCTTATCTGATCTACCAGACAGCGTTCAAATTCTACGAATTCGGACTGGCTTCGGCGCAATCGTTCGTGCTGGCGTTTCTGATTATCCTGGTCTCTGTCATTCAGTTCAAATATTTCTCGAGTGACGTCGAGTATTAGGATGAAAGGAGCGGAAGAGAATTGAAATCGAAATCAAAATTGTTTCTGGCCGTGGCCGCCGCCTGTTTGGCAGCCTGGGCGTTTGTCACCATTATTCCTCTGTATTGGATGATTGTCGGTTCGGTGCAGGATTCGGCATCGTCGGCCAGCTTTCGGCCGGAAATGATTCCCGGAGCCTTATCGATTGCGCCTTACGAGCGCTTCTTTGCCAAAACGGCCGCCTGGCGCTGGCTGGCGAACTCGCTCCTTATCTCCACCGTCTTGACCATAACGAATGTGTTCTTCGCTTCATTGGCGGGATACGCATTCTCGAAATTGAAATTTCCGGGCAGCAAGGCGGTCTTCTGGCTTTTGCTCAGCACGATGATGATACCGGCGCAGGTGACGCTGATTCCGCTGTATGTCCTGGTGGTCAATGTCTTCAATCTCGGCGACAGCTATACGGCGATCATACTGCCGACCGCAGTTACCGCAGGCAACATCTTTCTGATGAAGCAGTACATGTCGTCGCTTCCGACCTCGCTCATTCACGCGGCGCGGATCGACGCCTGCTCCGAATTCGGGATTTTCTGGAAGGTTATTCTTCCTCTCGCGAAGCCGGGACTTGCGGTGCTGGCGATCTTTACCTTTGTCGCTTCCTGGAACGAGTTCTTCTGGCCGTTCCTGATCACCAACTCGGCCGAGATGCGGACGATTCAGGTGGGGCTGGCGTCCTTTGTATTTGCGGAATCGACCGACTTCGGCGCTATAATGGCCGGGGCGACGGTCGGCGCGCTGCCGATGCTGATTCTGTTCTTCTCGCTGCAGCGGTATTTCCTGCAGGGCATTACGATCGGCGCCGTGAAAGGCTGAGGCAGCCAAGAAAGCCATAAGCGACTGACAACAGTGTGCCTGAAAGAGCCGATGAACGCCAGGGAGGCGTCTTGGCATCGCGGCACAAACTTTGCTCAATGAGGCTATAAAAGGGGGAAGAACCATGGCACTCGTCGAATTTCGCCAGGTGCGCAAGCAGTTTATCGACCAGAACAAGAAGCCCTTCACCGCGGTGGAGGGATCGGATTTTGTAATTCAGGATAAGGAGTTTGTCGTCTTCGTCGGTCCTTCGGGCTGCGGTAAAACGACTTCGCTGCGGATGATCGCGGGTCTTGAGAAGCAGACAAGCGGCGATATCATCATCGGCGACCGCATCGTCAACGACCTGCATCCTAAGGACCGCGACATCGCGATGGTGTTTCAGGATTATGCGCTGTATCCGCATATGACGATCCGCGAAAATCTGTCCTTCGGGCTGCGCAATCTCAAGAAGCCGAAAGAGTATATTGAACAAAAGGTGCGTGAAGCTTCAAACATACTCGGGCTGGATCATATGCTGGACCGCAAGCCGCGGGAGCTTTCCGGCGGGCAGCGCCAGCGCGTGGCCGTGGGCCGCGCCATCGTACGCGATCCGCAGGTGTTTCTGTTCGACGAGCCGCTGTCCAATCTGGACGCGAAGCTGCGCGTACAAATGCGGGTGGAGCTTAGCGAGCTGCACAAGCGTCTTGGAGCGACAATTGTGTACGTCACCCATGACCAGGTTGAAGCCATGACGCTGGGTGAGCGCATCGTCGTCATGAACCAGGGAGTCATTCAGCAGATCGCTTCGCCGGCGGAATTGTATGCCAATCCGAAGAATATGTTCGTCGCCGGCTTTATCGGCTCTCCGGCCATGAACTTTATCGATGCCCGCGTCGAGCGGGACCGCATAATCGTGGACGGCGGATCATTTGGACTGCCGGAAGATGTCGCGGCGCGCTTGTCGGCTTATTCGGGCAAAGAGATTGTGCTTGGCATCCGTCCGGAGGATATTTACGGGGATGATTTCGCGCCGGGGGTTTCCACGGAGCATCGGCTTCAGGCCCGTATTCAGGTCGTCGAGCATCTGGGCTCGGAGAACCTCGTCTATTTTCATGTGGGCAACCGGCTTGTGACGGCGAAGGTGCATCCCGAAACCCAGGGCTATAACGGACTTAGCAAAGAATTTATTCTTGATCTGAGAAAATGCCATTATTTCGATCCGGCGACACAGGAACGGATAACCGGCAAATAAGCGGCAGGTGTCAATTCTGTCTTAAGCAAAGGGGTGCACGCGCAATGAAGAAACTGAACGAGGTGCTGATCGGCACCGGAACTGAAATCTACAGAGAGATCATCCCGCTTATGCTGCTTGGTCTGACGGGATCGGCCGCACTGGTTCCGGCGATTCTGTTTCTTCCGGCAACGCTGACGCTTCTGCTGCTTCCTCTCATCTACATGCCTTTGATATTCGGCTCGTTTTATGCCTATCACCGCAAAACGGAAGGGAAAAAGCTATCTGTCCGCTCGATGCTGGGCGGCGCGGCGAAGGGCTTCGCGCCTTCTTTCCTGCTCGGCCTGCTGCTTGCCCTGCTGGGCCTGATTTTGTGGTCGACCTGGTGGTATTACGGCGGGCGCGGCAGTCTGGCGGGCCGGGCGGTTGCCATTTTTCAGACTTATTTCGTGGCGATGGCGCTCATTTCCCAGTTCTATACGCTGCAATTGGTTATTCAGCGGGAGATGGGTATCTTCAAGGCGATGGGCGAGAGCGTGAAGCTGTTCTTCCGGCATCCTGCATATACGATCGGGGCGTTCATTCAAGCGGTGTGCGTCGGCGTAATGCTGGCCGTAACCGTCGTAGGCTTTTTCGCTCTCTTCAACGGCATGCTGGCGGTCTATTCCCATAAGGCCGTCCACAATGTTCTTAACCCGGAAGAGGCAGAGGAAACTGCGGAGGGACAAGGGACTGGAGGCGCCGTTTATGCCGGAAGGGAACGTATATGAACATGGTACGAGGGGAAAAGGTCGTGAACTTTGCCGGCGTAAGGGCAGTTATGGAGCCGGGCTCCGAAGAGGGTGTTCCTCATCCGTTGGAGCCCGTTTCTCATGAGAGAACCGGGGGCCGAAAGGATGAGGCATACCATGGCGTTCGCACCGGCGCCGACCGGCTTGCCGCCGGTCTCGGCCATTCGCTGCTGGATGGACGGCGCCTGGGCCTTGTCACGAATCCGACGGGAATCACGGCGGAGTTCCGGTCAACCGCCAGCGTCTGCGCGGAGCTGCCGTCGTCCCGGTTGACGGCGCTGTTCGCCTGTGAGCATGGCATACGCGGCCAGCATCAGGCGGGCGTACGGTTTGAGGACGAATGGGACGAAAGGTTCGGCGTTCCGGTGTACAGTCTGTACGGCAGGCACACCCGGCCGCAGCGCTACATGCTGAACAATGTCGATACGGTGGTGTTCGACGTTCAGGATGTTGGGATACGGTTCTACACGTACCTGTCCACCCTGCTGTATGTTATGGAAGCCTGCGCAGAGAACGGCAAAAGTCTGCTCGTGCTGGACCGGCCAAACCCGCTCGGCGGTCTCGTCTGCGAAGGCGGTCTGCTCAAGCAGGGATATGAGTCGATGGTGGGCGCCTGGACCCTGCCGATTCGCACGGGCATGACAATTGGCGAACTGGCGCTGATGGCAAATGAAATGAAAGGGCTTGGCTGCGACCTTGGCGTTATTCCTATGGAGCGCTGGGAACGCCGCATGGAATATGGCGGCACCGGCCTGCCGTGGATGCTTCCGTCGCCGAATATACCCTTCATCGATACCGTCCGGGTATACGGGGGAACCTGCTTTTTCGAAGGGACGAATCTGTCCGAAGGGCGGGGAACGACGCGGCCGTTCGAGTGGATTGGGGCGCCTTGGCTGGACGGCGAAGCGTTCGCCGAAGCGGTGAACCGCCATGAACTGCCGGGCGTTTATGCCCATCCGGTATATATGACACCGTCTTTTTCCAAGCATCAAGGAAATCTGTGCGGCGGCGTGCGCCTGTTCGTGACGGACCCGGACCGCTTTCAATCCGCTCTGACCGGACTTCTTCTGCTGCATGAAGCGAAATCGCTATATCCGGAGCATTTTGAATGGCTGGCGCCGCCGAAGGCGGGCTCGCGGCATTTTATCGATTTATTGACCGGCGGGGACGAAGTCCGGAGCGCCATCGGGCGAAGGGACGGCCTTGTCCGGATTACGGATGCCTGGCTTAAAGAAAGCGAGGAATGGAAGGAGATGCGTCGGCCCTATCTTTTATATTCGTAAAAGGGCGACCCCCGCAAGTTTCAGTTACGAAAGGAGAAGTGACAGCATGGAGCGGCAGAATGAGGAAATGCTCATAACAGCGGAGGCCTCGGACGACCGAATTTCCGGAATGGTGGAAGACATGCTCGCCGGAATGAGCCTCAGAGATAAAATCGGCCAGATGTTAATCTGCGGCTTCTACGGGACCTCCATGGATGGAGATCTTCGGCGTCTGATCGCCGATTATAAAATCGGCGGCGTCATTTATTTCGCCCGAAATGTGGAATCGCCGGCCCAGATCGCCCGGCTTACCGAAGAATTGCAGGACGCCGCTGCGAAGAGCGGCACGCCGTCGCTCTGGATTTCCATCGACCAGGAAGGCGGAATGGTCGCGAGGATTACCGAAGGCGTCGCGCTGATGCCGGGCGGAATGGCCATTGCCGCCGCCGGGTCGGAGGAGGACGCCTATTTGGCCGCTTACGCCAGCGGCCAAGAGCTTGCCGCGATGGGGATTAACTTGAATTACGCCCCGGTGCTGGACGTGAACAACAATCCGGGCAATCCGGTAATCGGCGTGCGATCCTTCGGCGAATCGCCGGAGAAAGTCGCGCGGTTCGGCGAGCAGACGCTCCGCGGCTTTCAGGATGCCGGCGTAGCGGCGACAGCCAAGCATTTTCCCGGGCACGGCGACACCGATGTGGATTCCCATCTCGACCTGCCCACCGTGCCGCATGACCGGAAGCGCATGGAAGCAGTGGAGCTGAAGCCATTCAGGGAAGCGGTACAGGCGGGCGTGGACGCTATTATGTCTGCGCATATTTATTTTCCCGCGCTGGAGAGCGGGAAGCTGCCCGTCACTCTCTCGCGGGCGGCGCTTACCGGGCTGCTGCGCGAGGAGCTTGGGTTCGAAGGTATCATTACGACCGACTGCATGGAAATGAACGCCATTGCCGAGCATTTCGGCACGGTTGAGGCTTCCGTCATGGCGGTCGAGGCCGGCGCGGACCTTGTTCTGGTCAGCCATCGCCTCGACCGCCAACTCGGCGCCATTGGAGCCATCGAGCTGGCGGTGAACGAAGGGAGATTGAGCGCGGAGCGCATCGACGAATCGGTGCGCCGTCTGCTTGCTATGAAGCTGCGGCGCGGTGTGCTGGGCGTTGGGAAGCCGCCCGAGGGTCTCCTGGGCGGACTTGCGCCACAGGACGGACCGGACAGCTCCGTCGCCTTGCCGCCGGTTAAGAATGAGACCGGCGCGGTCCTTCCCGGCATGGTCGGTTCGGCTGCAGATAATGCAGCAAAAGGTGTCCCTGACGCGCCGGATTTGTCACTCCTCGGCAATGCCGAGCACCGGGAGATTGCCCGGCGAATCAGCGAAGCGAGTGTGACGCTCGTGCGAAACGGCATTCCGATGCTTCCGCTGGGCAGGGAACGGACGCTGGTAGTCACCGTCGCTCCGGCGGTGGCAACCCTGGCCGATGAATCAATGGCGGCAGGCCCCGGACTGGGCTCCGCGCTGAAGCGGCACGGCCTGGACTGCCGCGAGATTGTCGTTCCGCCGGCCGAAATCGCCGGGCGCCTCGATTCGCTTGTCCGCGAAGCGGTGTCCGGGGGATATGGGCATCTCGTTGTCGGCACGTATAACGCGCAGTTCGACGCCGCTCAAATCTCGCTGGTGAAATCCCTGCTCGCGCTGGGGAAACCGCTGGCGGTGGCCGCGCTGCGCAATCCCTATGATTTGCTGGCATTTCCGGAAGTGCAGGTGTACGCGGCAGCCTATGAGTCCCGTCCGCTTGCGCTGGACAGCATGGCGAAGGCGCTGCTGGGCCTCATTCCGTTCCGGGGACGCCTGCCCGTATCGCTTGGAGAGCTGCATCCGGCCGGCTGGGGGCTTGGGCTATGATCGGGCCTCTGTGGAACAAGCGGAGGTCGACCGTCCTCGGACTGATGTCCGGCACTTCGCTTGACGGCATCGACGCGGCCATTGTGTCCATCGAAGGCGCCGGGCTGGAGGCCAAAGCGAAGCTGCTGCATTACTACAGCGTCCCATATGACGAAGCGCTGCGCGAGCGGCTGAAGGAGCTGTGCACAACCGAGCGCTCCTCGGTGGACCTCGTATGCGGCATGAACGTCTACCTTGCCGAGAAATTCGCCGAGGCATCCATAGCGGCTGTTCGCAGTGCGGGGATGGACATGGAAGACATCGATCTGATCAGCTCGCACGGCCAGACGGTCTGGCATATACCCGAAGGAGACAGCGTTGATCCTTATAAGGTCCGCTCCACACTGCAATTGGGCGACTTATCCGTGCTCGCCAAGCGGACCGGCCGCCCTGTCGTCGGCGATTTCCGCCCGGCGGACATGGCGGTAGGCGGCCAGGGCGCGCCGCTCGCCCCGTACGGGGACCTGATTCTGTTCCGCCATCCTTCAAAAGGGCGGCTGCTGCAAAATATCGGCGGCATCGGTAACTGCACCGCCCTGCCGGCCTTCGCCGGACCCGAAGACGTATTCGCCTTCGACACGGGTCCCGGCAATATGGTGATTGACCAGGCCGTGTATCTGCTGTCGGACGGCAAATTGACCTATGACGAAGGCGGCTCCTGGGCCGCGCAGGGCCATGCCGACGAAGCGCTGGTTGCAGAGATGCTGGACCATCCGTATTTCGCTGCGGAGCCGCCGAAATCGACGGGCCGCGAGCTGTTCGGCAAGGCGTACGCCGCCGAATTCGTCTCCCGGACCACTGCGCGGGGCTTAAGCGAAAGCGATATCGTCGCTACGGCGACCGCCTTCACAGCCCGGACGATTACGGAAGGGTGCAAGCGCTTTGTCTTTCCACGCTGCGCTATCGACGAGGTGATCGTCAGCGGCGGCGGCGCGCACAACCGCACGCTGCTTAATATGATCCAGCAGCAGCTGCCGGGGCAGGCCGTTCGGACCTCGGGCGAACTGGGCGTCAGTGACGATGCGAAGGAAGCGGTCATTTTCGCGCTTCTGGGCAATGATTTCATGCACGGCATCAGCAATCATCTTCCTTCGGCCACAGGCGCGGACCGCTCAACGGTGCTGGGAAAGCTGGCTTTGCCTTGAAGAGATAGATAACGCATAAAAACCGCTCTTTTCGATGGAGGCGCAGCGCCTCCGTCACCAAAGAGCGGTTTTTTGCATGAACAGAGCAAACGGCAACGGAAACGCAAACTCTCAATTTGCTCCGGAAACGAAACTTTGGGCGAGTTCAAGCAGTTCATATAAGTTTCGAAAGCCGGTTGCAGTTCTTCCGGAAGCTCGCCTTGACTAATTAGTTTCTTATAGTGATTAGAATACAAGATGCGTGTTTCATCTTCGGTTGACACCGTCGCTTCGGTGGCTTTATCCAATTCCAAATCTCATTTGGGGAGAGGTTCATTATGTTTTTTAAATAACCGGCATTTCGTTTTTTAGCTGGCTGATATCACTGCGATGAGATAAAGTTATGTACAAGAGAGATTTAGGTGACGAGGAGGGTGAGATCACATGGGCTGCGGTGGCTTAACACTGGAACATCGGCAGGTAGGCGTGATGTGGAAGACGGTTTCGGAGGATTGCAACCTGGCCTGCGATTACTGCTATTACAGTACATGCGGCGGCAAGCCGGGACCGAAGATCAACCGGATTAATTCCGCCATTCTGGAGAAATTCATTAAGGAATATATGGCCCGCTCACGGGGAGCGGCTTCCTTTGCCTGGCAGGGAGGCGAGCCGCTGCTGGCGGGTATGGAGTTCTTCGAGGAGGTCGTGTCGCTTCAGGCCCGCTACGCGCCGAAGGGGACAAGCATCGGCAATTCCATTCAGACGAACGGTACGCTGATTAACGACCGCTGGGCGGCATTTTTTAAAAAATACAATTTTCTGGTCGGCGTCAGCCTGGACGGTCCTGAAGCTATTCATGACGCGCGGCGGGTGGACTCGCGCGGGCAGGGCAGTTTCCACAGGGTAATGAAGGGGATCGAGCATTTACGGCGGCATCAAGTGGATTTCAATATATTGTCCGTCATTCACAAAGGCAATGTAGGACATGCCGCAGAGATCATGGCTTTCTTTGAACAGGAAGGATTCAGCTACGTCCAGTTCATTCCTTGCATGGATTTCCGGTCGCAGGAGCCGGACAAGCCGGGCGTCTACGATATTACGCCTGCGGAATACGGCCGATTTCTGCGCGAAGCCTTTGATTATTGGTATAACGGAGGAAATCCGCGGATTTCCGTGCGTTTTTTTGACAACATGCTGGCCGGTTATACGAACCGGGAGGCAGAGCTGTGCATTCATCGGGCCGAGTGCCCGACCACGATCATTCTGGAGCAGAACGGGGACGCCTATCCGTGCGACTTTTTTATTTCTCCGGAATGGAAAATCGGCAATGTGGCGACCCATTCGATCGAAGAGCTTCTGGCGCATCCGCTGTACGCCCGTTTTCTAGGGATGAAGCCTGCGCTCCCCGAGGGCTGCCGAAGCTGTGAATGGAAAAGTCTCTGTCATGGCGGTTGCCCGCGCAACCGGGAATGGGGAGCGGAGCTTGAAGCCAAGGGCAGAGATTATTTTTGCGCCAGCTATAAGGAGATTTATGCGTATGCGGACGAGCGGATGAAGCAGCTTGGAGACAGCGTCAGAAGTAACCTGTTCCGCCAGAACGTGCAGGTTCACTTAAAAGGAAAGCTCCCGGGCCGCAACGATCCTTGCGCCTGCGGCAGCGGCAAGAAATACAAGCAGTGCTGCTTGGGAATGGTCACGACCTGATCTGCAAGGAGCGGAAGACTCGCCAATCTACTTGCAAGCCATTCTGTTGCAATAATGTTTCTAATAATCTTTCTTTCAGAGCAGTCTCTTCGGAGGCTGCTTTTTTACGTTGCGGCTTGCTTAGAAAAGCACTGCTTCTCTTAAACGGTGAAAGTCCGGCCGAGCACCCGCATCCCGCTTCGTTATTGAAACACCAATTCCCCGAAAAACCGGCTTTGATGGTAATCCGGCGAAGCCGAACCGACCCGGTTCCAGCACCCGTAATGAGGAATTGGCGTTTCGTCTCCACATTTATAGAAGTTGCCTCGGAAGGCCCGGCCGGACTCTGCTCTGAAACCGGGAAACCGGGTTTGCAGCCACTCAAAAGGAATGGAGAACGCCAGCTCCCAATTCGTATCCCCGATGTGTTCATCAACTTGGTTAACCGCTGTTTCGATTTGAAAAATCTCCGGAGAATCCAAAAGGGTAATCCGATTCTCCCGTCCTTCACCTATCTGCAAGAGAATAGTCCCGGCAGCATTAAACTCGAAGTTAAGATAACGGGGGTCGGAACCCAGAAGAGGCTGCATGAAAAATTCGGCGCAGCTGTCCGTGTAGACCGGATCATTCTGCTCCTTATACCGAATGAGCGGGTCTTTTTCAAAAACCTTGAACTGGACGTGCAGCCGCTCGGTTGTGTAATACAGCCGGACCTCGACCTTGGGGGTATACCCGTTGTCAAGCCAAAGATACCGATCCACGGCAAGCGGGGAAATATCCTTCCAATCTGTTGAACCTGAATTCCTGGAAATTGTATACAATCGTGTTTCGTTCATGGCAGGCGCCTCCTTTTGGCGGATAACAGAGTGAAGTGCGAAAACGGGCCTCATATAGCCTCATACAGCCAGCCTCACAAAATCCGGGAAAGCTTGCGGTACGCTCGGGGGGAAATGCCCTCCTGAGCCGAAAAGGTTCTGCTGAAATAATGGATATCCGGATAACCGACTCGCTCCCCGACCGTCTCTATGGACCAGTCTGTTTCCCTGAGAAGCTTGCGCGCTTCCCGTTGCCGGATGGAACGGAGATACTCGCCCGGAGGCATGCCGGCAATCTGACGGAACAATTTGGAAAAATGGTCCTCGTGCAGGTTCATCAATGCGGCCATCGACCGGTTGGTCCAGCCTGTGGCGGGCGCGGCTTCGATATCTTCCATCAGCGCCCGAATACGTTCGCCATGCACGGATGCTTTAGCCAGACGGCGCGAGCTTTGCGTGCGCAGCAGGGAAGTCAGAATGCCAAGCATCAATCCCCGGCAGACCAGTTCATAACCGGGCGGGCGCATCGTAAACTCCTGCACGAGCTGTTCCATGGCATGGACGCACTCGGGAGGCGGCGTATAGATCGGATCTTCGGATAACGGTAAAAAGGGCGCGGCTACCGCTTCCACGGCGTATTTTCCGGGAATGACTTCCTCTTCATTGACCACCATATCTTCTTCCCTCAAGATCCGGGATTCGCCGAAAAAATCAAAATGGATGCCGAGCAGCTTTGCGGGTGACGTTAAGATCGAATTCTGATGATAGACGCCGGGAGCAAGGAAAATAAGCCGGCCGGGCGTCAGGGAATGAAGCGTTCCATTCATCCTTGTCGTCAGTTCCCCTTGGCGGACATACAGCAGTTCGAAATCATATAGCCTTCTTTCGGGAAAGCTGCAAGGCTGGAGGTTTTGAAACTGAGCATAATGGATGCCGGGCGACCACTCACGGTATGGCGTTTCTCTTTTCAGGAAATGCTCTCTTCCATGCATTGTTAGACCTCCCAAAGCAAATGGGGAAAACAAAATATTTAGACCGGAATAATGCAAAAAGTATCTTTTTCCCCTAAATAAATTAAATTTTAAATCTAATATACTATAAATCAGATAAGGGAAAAAGCTGAAAAAAGTCTGGTTTCTATAAAACGGAAAATAACAAAAAAAGCTGAGGGTGATCATAGTGAAAAAAGGGATTAACATTTGGTCGTTCCGTGAAGGAACGCCTATCGCGGAATGTGTTCGTTTGGCTAAAGCGGCGGGATTTGACGGAATTGAGCTGTCTCTGAACGAATCCGGTGAAATGGGGCTGCAAACGAGCGAGAAGGAAGCGCGCGCACTTCGGGAGTCGATCGGCGAGGCGGGTCTGGAAATTGCGGGATTGGCAACGGGACTGTATTGGTCCTACGCGATGACCAGTGAATCGGAATCCAACCGGACCAAGGCGATGGATGTGTGCAAGAAGCAGCTGGAACTCGCGGCCATTCTTGGAGCCGATACGATCCTGGTCATTCCGGGTGCGGTCGGCGTGGATTTCATCCCGGGCTGCGAGGTTGTCGACTATGACAAAGCTTACGACAGAGCGCTGGAGGCGATCGGCAAGCTGGCGCCGGAAGCCGAGCAATTGGGCGTTTCCATCGGCATCGAGAATGTGTGGAATAAATTCCTGCTGTCCCCGCTTGAAATGCGCGGTTTTATTGACGCCGTCGGCTCCCGCTTCGTAGGCTCGTACCTGGATGTGGGGAATATCGTTCATTCCGGCTATCCGGAGCAGTGGGTGCGGATTCTGGGCGATCGGATCAAGAAGGTGCATTTCAAAGATTACCGCCGGGAAGCGGGAGGCCTGCACGGGTTTGTGGACCTGCTCGCCGGGGATGTGGATTATCCCGCTGTCGTGAACGCCCTTCGGGAGATCGGATACGACGATTATGTCACAGGCGAGATGATTCCTTCTTACAAGCATTATACGGAGCAAATTATCTTCAATACTTCCGCGTCCATGGATGCTATTTTGGGGCGTTCGAATTATTAAATCTAAGCGGGAGTGTGAGAAATGCTTAAAGTAGGACTGGTAGGATTCGGTTTCATGGGCCGGATGAACTTTGATCATTACGTCAAGCTGAATGAAGACGGCTATCCGATCACTCTGACGGCGGTCTGCGACCCGCGGATTGAAGAATTGAAGGGCCAAAAGGCAAACGGAAATATGACCACGGCCCGTGAAGTATATGATTTGTCCGCCTATCATCTATATCGAGATTTGGAAGACATGCTGGCAAACGAGGAACTGGATGCCGTCAGTCTGGCGGTCCCTACGTATCTGCATGCCGAAATGGCTTGTTCGCTGATGGAACGGGGCTATCATGTATTCTGTGAGAAGCCGATGGCCCGGCATTCTGCGGAGGCGCTGAAGATGGCGGAAACGGCGGTGCGGACCGGGAAGAAGCTGATGGTGGGCCATTGTCTCCGGTTCTGGCCGGCTTACGAATATTTGAAGGAAAAGATAGAGAGCGGAGAATTCGGCCAAGTTACAGCGGGCTATTTCTACCGGGGCTCCGGCGCGCCGAAGGGCTGGCTGGTGAATGATGAGCTGAGCGGCGGCTGCATGATGGATATGCATGTCCACGACACCGATATGATTCAACATCTGTTCGGGAAGCCGGACAAGGTTTCGGCGCTCGGGAGGAATGTCCTGCCGGGGAGCGGGTACGATATCGTTTCCTCTCATTATCACTACAAGGATGGAAAGGTAATCAACGCGCAGGCGGATTGGACGCTGGAAGGGGATTTTGGCTTTTATATGGGCTACAGGGTCAATTTCGAACGGGGCAATATAGTATTTGACGGCAGTACGGTCAGAGTGAATCCGAACAGTCAGCCCGGCTTTAGGGCATATCTCTCTCCGCATACGGGCTATTACCGGGAGCTGGTTTATTTTTTGGATGCGGTTCTTCAGGATAAGCCCGTCAGCGTTTGCGCGCCCGAAAGCACGGCTCAGTCCATTGAAATCATTGAGGCTGAAATGGAATCCGCCAGGCATGAAGGGGCATGGGTTACACTGTTTTAACGTCATCAATTAAAGGAGGCGGTTTCTGGCATGTTGAAAATAGGATTGGTCGGTTTCGGATTTATGGGCCGGATGCACTTTGACAATTATGTCCGGTTAATGGAGGAAGGCTGCCCTGTTACGCTCACCGCGATTTGCGATCCGCGGATCGAAGAGCTGAAAGACGGAAAATCGGGCGGAAATATGAGCACGGCCCGTGAAGTTTACGATTTGTCCGCGTACAATCTCTACACCGATCTTGAGGAAATGCTGGCGCGCGAGCAATTGGATGTCATCGATATTGCGGCTCCTACGTATCTGCATGCCGAAATGGCCTGCTCGCTGCTGGAACGCGGCCACCATGTATTCTGCGAGAAACCGATGGCCAGAACTTCGTCAGAGGCTCGGAAGATGGTGGAGACGGCTGCGCGCAGAGGTAAGAAGCTCATGATCGGGCAGTGCCTCCGGTTCTGGCCGGGCTATGAATATTTGAAGGAAGTTGTGGACAGCGGCAGGTTTGGCCAGGCGACGGAAGGCTATTTCTATCGCGGCTCAGGGGCTCCGAAGGACTGGTTCCTCGATGAGAAGCTCAGCGGCGGCTGTATTATGGACATGCATATTCACGATACGGATATGATCAACTATTTGTTCGGCAAGCCGGAGAAAGTATCGACTCTTGGGCGCAATGTGCTCCCGGGAAGCGGATACGATATCGCCTCCACCCATTATTATTATAAAGACGGGAAAGTCATCAACGCCCAGGTGGACTGGACGCTGGAGGGCGATTTCGGTTTTTATATGGGTTATCGGGTCAATTTCGAAGGGGGCAGTGTGGTGTTTGACGGAAGCCAGGTCAAGGTGAATCCGAATAACGGACCGGGCTTTACCCCGGAGATTTCCCCGGAAGCCGGTTATTACCGGGAACTTGACTATTTCCTGGATGCGGTCATCCATGACAGGCCCGTTGCCGTGTGTACTCCCGAAAGCGCGGCGGAATCCCTTGAGCTCGTGGAAGCGGAGATCAAATCGGCGGATGCCCAAGGAGAATGGGTGAAGCTCGCCTAAGTAAGACGAGGGCTGGGCCGATTACCGCTATTGTACAAGAAGAACCGAGTCTTGCTGTGCGCAAAGCTCGGTTTTTTTGCAAAACGGCGCAGAGAGAAATTGCTTACAGGTTCTTTCCATTAAACCTATGTTTGTAACTTATTATTCATCATGCTATCATTTTCAGGTAGAATAAGTGCAAATATTGGTTTGAAGGGGAAGGCCATATGAAGAAGATTAAAAAAGTTCAGACACACGAAATGGTTTCGAAAGAAATTAAAGATTATATTCAGCAAAACAATTTGAAGAAAGGAGATAAGCTGCCTTCCGTAGAGCAAATTATGGAGAATCTTGGCGTCGGCCGTTCTTCCATCCGCGAGGCGATCCGCTATTTGGAGGCTTTGGATATCATTGAAGTCCTTAACGGCAAAGGGATTTTCGTCAAAGAGCCGTCCTTGTATCAATTATCGACCAAATTTACGGTAGAGGATGAGAAATCCGCGCTTCTTCAGCTGTGCGATGTCCGCAGAGGCCTCGAGGGTATTGCGGTGGAGCTGGCAGCGGTACGGGCTACTCAGGAGCATGTGGACGAAATGTGGTATTATTACGAGCTGATCGGCAAGACGACCGGAGCGGAAAGCTCTATCGCGGATATGAAGTTCCACCAGGCGATTTACCGGGCTTCGGGCAACGTGATTTTGCAGGAAATCATCGGATCGATCTGGAATACGTTTGTCGAGTTTTGGCGGGCGCCGTTTGGCAACAAGGACTTTTTCTATGACAGCTATCCTTTTCACAAATCCGTCGTTGAAGCGATCGAGGAGAAGGATGCGCAGAAGGCGAGAGAAGAATTCAATAAAATGATGGATGTCATGGTGAGAGCAATCACGGAAGTTGAGTAAACTTACCTGACATAAGGATTGACATGGGCGGATGAGGGATGTTAAGATTCATTAAGAATTTAACTAAATTATTGTTCTTTCGATGCAAAATCAGTAATGGATTGAATGTTGATGGCACGTAACTTTACATGACGGGAAGGTCTTGGAAAGCAGAATTAGGTTTTTTAGGATCTTACCTGTCAGACAGGTTCACAGCATTACTGGCAGCTAGATATTTCCTCCGCTTAGTCTCTAAGGAGAATGGTAACAGGAGCCTATGCCTCAACCTGTATGACAGCATGATAGTATGGTTGCTTGTGTGTGGCATCAACGAAATTATGAAGGGACCCTGGACCTTTTATAATAATAATTATTTTTTTATGAGGGGGATTTTTGTGAGAACCGGTAAAAAATTGTTCGCATCAGCTTTATTGATCGTAACGGCACTCAGCTCGTTAACAGCTTGTGGGAGCGGGACAAGCAGCGAAGGCTCTGCCGGAAGCGGCTCATCGGAACAGGTGAAAATCAGAATGATCGAAAGCTTGACCAGCCCGGCCCGGACGGAAGTCCTCAATCAAATGCTGACCAAGTTTGAAGAGGCCAATCCGGGGATTGATGTCGAGCTGATTTCGCCGCCGCTGGACAGCGCCGATACGAAAATTGCGCAAATGCTGTCTTCCAAAGCGGATGTCGATGTACTGGAAGTCAGAGATTCCACCGTCAAGCAATTCGTAACGAACAACTGGATTGCCGACTTGTCGGCCTACACGTCCAAGTGGTCCGGTTACGGCACGCTGAACACCAGCGCACAGATGTCCGCCAATTATATAGAGAACAAGCCTTATTACATTCCTTATGGCCTGTATGAAAAAATATTGTTCTACCGAACCGACTGGTTCAAGGAAAAAGGACTGGAAGCGCCCAAGACATGGGAAGATTTGTACCAGGCGGCTAAAGCGATCACCGATCCGTCCAAGAACCGTTATGGCTACTCCTTCCGGGGCGGAAAAGGCGCCGACAGCTACATAGTCGATATGGTCCGCGACTACAACGGAACGAACACCAATCCCGAAGACGCCATGTTCCTGAAGAATGGCAACACGATATTCAGTACGCCGGAAGCCAAGCAGGCTCTGGAGAACCACCTGAATATTTATAAAGACGGCTCCCCGAAAGATTCGGTGAACTGGGGATTCGCGGAAATGGTTGAAGGCTTTGAAGCCGGGATTACCGGCATGCTGATTCAAGACCCGGATGTCATCGACGTCGTCAAGCAAAAAATGGGCGAAGGCACCTGGAGCACGGCGGCGATTCCAGCAGGCCCAGCCGGCGTTACCCACTTTAAAGTCGGCGCAGCCGGATGGGGAATGGCAGCCCATTCCGAGCATAAGGACGAAGCTTGGAAATTGATCGAGTTCCTGTCCAGCCCGGAAGAGAATGAGTTCTTCACCCAAAAGATCGGTCTGATTCCGGTCCATACAACCGCCTCTGAGAACGAATTTTACAAGACCGGCTATTACAAGCCGTACATGGACATGAACGCAGATACCGCCCATTATATTCCGGTCAAGCCTGAAACGGATTATAAAGGCTTCGGAGAATGGCGCTCGATCATCCAGCAGGATACGCAGGCGATCATTTTCGGCAAACTGTCCGTGGACGACGCGCTGAAGAAATGGGACGCATACTGGATCGACCAGAAGAAACAAGGCAAGTAAATATTAATTCAAACATATGGGTACGGTGCTGCCGCCCATATGTTTGTTTTCAGAGGAGGTTCCTGTCCTGATGAACAACACTGGCGTCCGTAAACCTCGCCTAAGCCGCACCGCCGCCTTTATCCTGTTCTGTCTGCTGCCCGCGCTTATTCCGGTGGTTGTGCTTACGTATTTTCCGATTTTCAAGGGCATCATTATGGCGTTTCAAAATTACTCGCTTTTTAATTTGAACGACATCCGGTTTATCGGCTTTGACAATTTCAAAACGGTTTTGCAGGACCCGAACCTGCCGACCATTATGCAAAATACGGTGCTGTGGGTGTTTATATCCCTGATCCTGCAGTTCGCCATCGGATTCGTTCTGTCGCTCCTGCTGTATCAGAAATTCCCGGGCAGAGGCGTTTATCAAGGTCTGATTTATTATTCGTGGGCGATGTCCGGATTTCTGATCGGGATTATCTGGCGCTGGATGTTCAACGGCCAAATCGGCGTCATCAATGATCTCCTGCTCAAAATGGGGCTGATCTCGGAGCGCATCGGATTTTTGTCCGACCCGAAATGGGCCATGTTCTCAGTTATTGTAGCGAATATTTGGTACGGGGTTGCTTTTTTCGCCATCATGCTTACAGCCGCCATGCAGTCCATTCCCGAAGAGCTGTTTGAGGCTGCCGATATGGACGGCGCGAACGGACTTCAAAAGATGCTGCATGTCATTATTCCCTACATCCTGCCGACGATCATTACGACCACGGCTTTGCGGGTCATCTGGATATTCAATTTCCCGGATATTATCTATGCGATGACGAACGGCGGACCGGCCAATTCGACGCATATTCTGTCCACGTTCATGCTGGATAAAATCGTATTCGGCGGGGATTACGGCCTGGCCGGCGCCATCGGGGTTATCTCGATCGTACTGCTGCTGCTGTACACCCTATTCTATCTTTTTGCTACGAAAGCGAGTAAGGCGGGTGATTTTTAAATGAAACGGAAGGTTATAAGCAGAGTTAAATTAAGTTCCAAAGTGATCATTCTCGGGATCTGGCTGTTATTTATGGTCTTTCCTTTATATTGGATGATTCTTACTTCGCTGAAGCCCAAGAACGATATTTTCAAGTTTCCGCTGGAGTACTTGCCGGAGAGGATTTCGTTTGAGAACTACGCCAACATCTTCGCGATTTCTAAGTTTCATGTGTATATCGGCAACAGCCTGCTGGTTTCGCTATTGTCGGCGTTTATCGTCATTATTATTTCCATATTGAGCAGCTATGTGCTGGCGCGTTTTACGTTCCGGGGCAGCCGGCAGATTATGAGCGGTTTCTTCCTTACGCAAATGATTCCGATGTTCATCGGATTTGGTCCTCTCTATAGCATCATGTCCCAGTTGAACCTGCTTAACAAGCAGGGCTCGCTTGTCCTGATGTATTCCGTGCTTCTCATCCCGTTCTGTACCCTCATGCTAAAAGGGTTCTTTCAGCGGATTCCCTCCAGCCTGGAGGAAGCGGCGATGATTGACGGATGCTCCCGTCTGGGCGGATTGATCCGCATTATCCTTCCGGTGATGAAGCCGGGGATATCGGCGACGTTTATTTTTGCCTTCGTTCAGAACTGGAACGAGCTGTTCCTGGCCATTATGTTCATCGACAGGGAAGAGGCGAAGACGATCCCCGTTGCGATGAATTCCTTTATCACCAAGTTTGATATCGATTGGGGAGCCATGTCGGCGGCGACCGTTCTGTCCGTCATTCCTACCATGATCCTGTTTGCCCTTTGCCAGCGTTTAATTGTGCAAGGCCTGACGGACGGCGCTGTGAAAGGTTAGGAATAGGACACTACATGAGAAAGGATATGACGAGTGATGACGGAAATAGAAAAAATAACTGCCAGCCCGAAACACGATCCGCAAACCCTTGTCGTTCATGACAAACATGACGAGCGCCATCAAGGTTCCGTAACGGTACCGCAATACCAGACCAGTCTGTTCAGCTTTGCCACTCATGCGGAATTTGACCATGCGGCGGCGGAGGAGCCGGACCGGCCGATGTATTCGAGGGGCAATAATCCGACCGTTCAACAGCTGGAGCAGCGGCTCGCGCAGCTTCAAGGCGGCGAGAAAGCCCGCTGCTTCGCCTCAGGCATGGCGGCCATTTCGACAGCCATCTTGGCTGCTGTTCGCACGGGGGATCATATCGTATGCGTCAGCCAGGTTTACGGTCCGACCCGCAAGCTGCTGGAGAATTTTCTGACCAAATTCGGAGTGGAATTCACTTTCGTAGACGGAGCTTCCCGGGAAGCTCTTTGGTCGGCCGTGCGCGGAAACACCAAATTGTTTTACCTGGAAAGCCCGACCAGCCTGCTGTTTCAGCTTCAGGACTTGAAGGCTTGTGCGGAGCTGGCGAAAAGCATCGGCGCGTTGACCTACATCGACAATACATGGGCGACGCCTTGTTTTCAAAATCCGTTCTCGCTGGGCATCGATCTTGTCCTTCATTCCACAAGCAAGTTTATCGGAGGGCATAGCGATGCAATCGGCGGGGTCGCCATC
Source organism: Paenibacillus rhizophilus (assembly GCF_003854965.1). Taxonomy (GTDB): domain Bacteria; phylum Bacillota; class Bacilli; order Paenibacillales; family Paenibacillaceae; genus Paenibacillus_AQ; species Paenibacillus_AQ rhizophilus. The sequence continues at coordinate 346,848 of NZ_RQPI01000002.1, read as the reverse complement.
GGCTCAGCGGAGCTGATAGGGCGGATCAACGAGAGCGAGTATTTGCTGCTCGGCGGAGTCATGACTCCCCATACCGCTTCACTGACCATGCGCGGACTGCGTACGCTGCCGCTTCGCATGGAACGGTTCGAGAAGAACGGTCTGCTCGTCGCCGAAGCTATGGAACAGCTACCGCATGTTCTCAAGGTCCATCATCCGGGACTGCCCTCGCATCCGCAATATGAGCTGGGTAAGGAGCAGATGTGCGGGTACAGCAGCCTGTTCGCCTTTGAGACGGACCTGTCGGTCGATATGATCAAGAGATGGGCGGACCACCTTGAATACTTCCGGATCGGCGTAAGCTGGGGCGGATACGAAAGTCTGGTGACCGTTCCAACCCTGCCGGAAGGCTATGAATCGGTATCCGGACCGGTTGTCCGGTTATATGTCGGTTTGGAAGATCCCGAGCTGCTGATCGAGGATATTAAGCAGGCTTTTGAGAAGGTGAATTGATCTACATAGCCTTCAGCAGAGAATCCCACGTCCTTCGCCGCAACGATAATTAATCCGAATAAAGAAAGGCACCTCGCATTACGGGCGAGGTGCCTTCAAATATATGCACGGATTGTATCGGCCGAAATTGGCAGTTCGGTCCTTTTATACTCCTCGAGGCAGCGTCGGCTCCCCGACCTGCTCGGAAACAATCTTTCTCCTGCCATCAGCCGTCCTTCCTTTGAGTCCGCGGAGCAGATGTTTGAACATTAACAAGCTACATTCAGCGGCTTACCTGAACTCCTGCGGATGCCGGTTGCGCAGCTCCGCAACGGCATGTCCCCGTCCGGTTTGCACCAGCCGCTCGGCATAGCTCTTCAGATGTCCTTTTGCATGATACGGGCCGCCTTCTTTCATCACCGTCCAGAGAGGATCGGTGTCGAACGGCATGGACCGCATCATGTTCTCGTGCCAATCATGCAATAGATATGTTCCCTCCCGGCAGAGGTCGGGACGGGCCCCGGCCAGATTGCGGAGCTCATGCGGATCTTGATCGAGATTGAACAACATTTCGCGGTCGAACAAATGATAGCCGTCATGATAAGTGCGGATATACAGCCAGTCGCCGAACCGGACACTCCGCTGGCAGACATGGGCGCACTGGGAGACGACGAGGTAGTCGCGGCCGCTCTCCTCTTCGGCCAGAAGCGCGGGCGCGTAGCTCTGCCCGTCCCAGCTCGGAGCGGGCTTTAGGCCAAGCAGATCGGCGATCGTGGGCGGAAGATCCAGATGGTAATGCAGCCCTCTATTCACATGGCCTTTAAGGGAGCCGGGCCACCGGATGATCATCGGGATGCGGCAGGTGCCTTGATCGGCTGTGCCGTGTTCGCCGTATATGCCAAGTTCTCCCATATTCTCACCATGGTCGGCTGTAATAATGATCGCCACTTCATCCATAATTCCCTGCTGCTCCAGACTTTGGAAAATGGCTCCGATATGCCCGTCCATATAGCGGATTCCGCAGTCGTATCCGTCGATCATCCGCCGCAATCCGGCGTTGTCGGCAATTTCGCCAGGATATCGCGGATACTTATCCAAGGTGCGGTTGTCATACATATTAATCTCGCTCGCGCTGTGCGGGCCCACTTTGTTCCGGTGCTCCTGAAGTACATCATCCGTCAGCCAGGCCGGAAGCGGTTCTTCGGCGAACGGATTGCCGAAGCTGGCGGGTGCGCGGTACGGGGTATGCGGGTCCCAGTAGTTCACATACAGCATCCAGTCGTCCTGTCCGGCGTTGCGGTCCAGCCAGTCAAGGACGGCCGGAGTTACCTCCTCAGCCGATTCCATCCCGCAGCGGCCCGTATTATAGATTTCATTAAATCCGGCGTAGAACGGCCAGGCCGTATGCCTTTCCCCAAATGGACTGATTAGCGCCGTTCTCAGCCCCGCCTCCCGGAAAATCGAGGGGAAGCTCTCGGAACCAAGCCGGCTGCGAAACTCCCGATCCACTCCTTCATGATGCAAATCGGCCGCCGTGCCGCCGTGGCCGACAACGCCGTTATGTATTCCGAACATACCGGTCATGAGCGCGGTCCGCGAGGGAAGACACGGTGCGTCAGTAGTATAATAATTAGTAAAAGTTACGCCTTCAGCCGCAATGCTATCGATATTGGGCGAGGTATTGCGATGATAGCCGTAGCATCCCAGATGGCTGGGCGTTGTCGAATCCAGATCAAGCAGCAGTACTTTCAATTCGTCCATCTCCTTATGATATAAATTTTGCTTGTGCGCGGTCAGCCTTTGATCGAACCGGCCATCCCGTCGACGAAATAACGCTGCAGAAACAGGAACAATAGAATGATCGGAGCAAGCGCAATCGTGCCTCCGGCAGCGAGGCCGGTCCAATCGATGATGTTCTCCCCGCGCAGCGCGTACATGCCTACGGCAAGCGTACGCAGTGCGGGATTGCTCAGCGTAAGCACCAGCGGGAGCAGAAACGAATTCCATGTCCAGATAAACTGCATGATGGTTACACTCCCGATAATCGGCTTTGAAAGCGGGAGGATTACTCGGATAAATGTGCGGAAAAAGCCGCAGCCGTCAATGATCGAAGCCTCCTCCAGCTCTTTGGGCACCTGCCGGAAAAAGCTGGCGAACAACAGCACGAACAGCACATGCCCGCCGCCTGCTTCGGCTAATATGATTCCAAGCCGTGAGTCAAGCAGACCGAGGCTTTTGATCAACTGAAAAATCGGAATGACAGAAAACTCCAGCGGCACGAATATACTTAATCCGAACACCAGCAATAGCCAGCGCCTGCCGGGAAACGCATACCTGCCGAGCGCATAGCCGCAAGTCGCCGTAATCGCAAGCACAATGATGATTACCGTGGCCGTGACGATGAATGTATTTAGAAAATACTGATTGAAGTTTCCGGCATACCAGGCCCGGGTGAAATTGGCAAGGTTGAAATGCGCTGGAATTAGCGAGAGACTGCCCGCGAAAAATTCTTCCGTATCTTTGAACGAAGCAGAAAGCATGCAAAGAAACGGATAAATCCAGACGAACCCGATGAGAATCAATACAATATGCACGGATATGGCTCCTATTCTGCTCATTACGAGTTATCTCCTCCCCATGTCCGCAGCACCGCTTTGCGTATCAAGCCCTGTAACACGGCAAGAATTACAATTGTAAAGGCGAAGAATATCCCCGCGGCGGACGCATAACCCATACTGGGGACTCCCATTTCACTTGAAAACGCATAGCGGTAAATATAGGTTGACACGACATCGGTCGCGAAAAAGGGTCCGCCGTCCGTCATCGTTTTAATGAGGTCGAATACCTTAAGCGCCCCGGCCGTGTTAAGGAGCAGAATAACCAGGGCAATCGGCATAATCAGCGGCAGTGTAATATGATAGAAAGTACGGAAGTGTCCAGCCCCGTCACTCCGGGCAGCTTCATACAGCTCCCGGGGGATGCTCTGAAGACCGGCCAGCCAGTAAATCATGTTCATCCCCAAATTCTTCCAGATATAAGTGACAATGACCGCATACATCGCTGTGCGTCCATCGCTTAACCAATTGATCCCGCCTCCCGGGAGATTCAGCTTCGACAGCGCGTAATTCAGCGGGCCGTCCGCTCCCCAGATAAATATCATGATCATGCCGACTATCGACGTTGTGGCGATAACCGGAATGAAGAACAACGTTCTGTACAGTTTGGCGAAACGCAGAAGCGGATTGTTCAGCGTGGCCGCTAGGACAAGCGACAAGACGAGCAGCGGAGGAACAGCCTGAAGCATAAAAATAAAGCTGTTCCTGTACGCTTTCCAAAAATACGGGTCCGCAATCAGCCGCGTATAATTATCCAGCTTGACAAATGTTGCGTTCGAGCTGATACCCGACCAGTCCAGCATGGAATAGTACCAGTTAATAACGATCGGCCAGCCTTGAAACAGCAGATAAAATATCAGGTTCGGTGCGACGAACAGCCAGCACCATAAGGCTTTGCGGTTTCTCTTGGCCTTTGTTCCGCTTACGGCGCGCTGATTGATGGTGCCAACCATTGCCTTTTCCATCTATTCCCTCCTAATCAATGATTGACTCGGCCGCAGATGCCTATTTTAGCGCCGCGTAATCTTCGGGCGTATAATCCGCCATCGGCTTCCAATTCGGAAACACGAAGTCGTCTTCGTCTACCTGAACACCCGCCTTCTTGGCATTGTCTATCGCGGTAGTCCAAGCCTTGCCGACCTGTTCTGAATAATTTCCGAGCTGCCCGGTGTAATCCGTTACCGCGCCGGCTACCGTACCGGCCAGGAGTTCTCCAAGATCAGGGTGAACATCCTTATAATATTCAAATACACCGGGTGATTTTGGATTGCGTATGGCCGGGTTGGGAACGGTGCGGCCATATTCATGAGCCAGTTCATAATAGGCCTTGAGCTGCGGAACCGTGGCGTATTGCTCGTTAATGCCTTTAATCAGCGAGAAGGCATCGCCCGAAGATACGCGGGCTTTCTGGAAATAATCTCCCGTGTACAGTTCCTTAAGATACAGCGCTGCGGCCTCGGGATTCTTGGAATCTGCGGATATTCCCATCCAAGGCAGGCTGCCTGCCAGCTCAATCGATCCCTTGCGCCCGGTATCGGGAACGGGCGGCGCCATTACGCCATAATCAAGATTCGGATTATCCTTGTTCCATACTCCGATGCTCCAGGCGCCCTGCACGATAAATCCTGCTTGTCCTTGGCCAAACAAAGCCCTTGCTTCCGGAGCCGAAATGCTCATAGTCTGCGGATGAAAACTTTTGTCGTCCGCGAGCCCTTTAAACAGAGAGTAAACCCCGGTTACGGGTTCGGAATTATACGTTGTCCGTCCATCCGCCAGATTGATGGGGGAGGTTGAATTCAGACCGGCGCCAGCCAGGGAGGACCAGTCGCGAACAATCATCAACCAGCGGCCCGTCTGCTTGCCGCCCTCGACTATGCCGTAATACTTGCCCTTGCCGTTCTCCGTGATCTTCTTGGCGGCTGCCCGAAACTCTGTGTAGGTCCGGGGCAGATTCTTGTCATCGTAGCCCGCTTCCTTCAGCAGCGTTTTGTTGTAGAACACAAGACTGGAGGGGAGAGACGCCGTTTCGGGAATCGCGTACAGCTGTCCGTCAAATGAAGTGATGCCATTTTGAAACGTACCGTCAGCGAATTGGTTCAGGAAGTCTTCGCCGAGATACGGATTCAGCGGCTGAAACCAGCCTTCGGCCACCGCCGTCGCCAGTTTGACGTTTGACGGAATCGGGAACAGGTCCGGCGCTCTGCCCGACTGGATTGCCGTTAGAATCGTGTTTTTGAACTGGTCCACCGTCAATTGGGTATACTCAATTTTGATATTCGGGTATTTCGCCATAAACTGCTTGTGAAACTCCTCACGGATCGTCTTCACACTGTCGCTCCAGTCCATAACTCTCAGCGTAATAGGTGAGTCAGCAGTACTGCCCGGATTCTTTTTTGCTATGTTGGCTTCCCCGGCTTTAGCCTCATCGCCCGCACCGCTGCTGCCGTTTGTTGATGTGCAAGCCGACAGCGGCAGCACAAACAGTACAACAAGCAACAAGACAAGCAAACGCATAAATACTTTCAAAGTAAACCCTCCTTTTTCTATCGGAAAATAAGTATTACTTGATCCATTATAGGAGGAGTTATGAAAAAGAGTCCACGTACGTTCTTACAGACATTTGTACGATTCTATTATCTTTTTCGCTATTAAGACAGGAATCCCTTATAATAAAAGGCAATATTGTTCTCTGAACGTGTATGTTATTACAGTAGTGTTTGTGTATTAATTGTGGGAGGATAACCTATGCTGGTGCTGCATTCCGTACATTTTGATAAAGAGATTCCCCATTGGCGCACACTTATGGAAGAAATCCGGATAAACGTGCTTGTCCTTGTAACCCTGGGAAAGGTGAAATATACCGTGAATGGTCAGCCTATTATTGCGGAACGCGGGGATTTGCTCGTATTGCCCAAAGGCGTCCGTCGTGCGGGGGAAAATGACGAAAGCGGCCTGCATCAAAAATATACGATTCTATTTCATTGCGGCGCCGATGTCGCCGAAGCTATCCCTTTTCTTCGCGGGAATGGTCCGACGCTCTTCAAACCGCGCAATTTTGAAACCGTCAGAAGGAAGTTCGAGCAGCTATTTCTGGAAAGCCGCGAAGCAAAAAGCTACAGTTCATTTATCTCTCTCGGTGTGCTTCAAGAGCTGCTCGGTATGCTGGCCCGTGAATTTGAGCAGCCGGAGGTTTCACCGATGAAGATGAAGTATGCCCAGAAAATCCAGCAGTACTTGCTGGAACACTACCGGGAGCAGGTACAGATTAATGAACTAGCAAGTCTAATCCGGCGTTCACCGAATTATACGATTTCCATCTACCGCGAGGTGACCGGACATTCTCCCATCCGATACTTACACCAGCTTCGGATCATCGAAGCCTGTAATCTGCTGTTGAACTCCGATATGAGTATATCCAGCATTTCCAGTTATCTGGGGTATTACGATACCTCCTATTTTTTTCGAATATTCAAGAAACAGACTTCATATTCTCCTTCCGAGTTCGCCGTGAACGGCCGTTTGATGGAGCAATCGGGAGGGTTTGTGTAGAGTGGGGCCATAGGCATCCCGGGCAGAGGTCCGACCGGCGTATAGCCGGCAATGCCTGTTGGGGCGTGCCGACTCTAGCCAAATCCATTAGGCCGCCGAGTGAACGCATAAAATTCATTTGGGCGGGGAGAAGCGATCACCAGAAATCAGCGGATTCTGGAGAAAGAGATCCAGCTGAGCAGATTGACCCGTGACTTTTTACCCTTGTCCTTAACCATACCGTAAAACTGTCCTAGAAATTGCTCCCACTTTCCGCCGATTTCCTTGCTGGAGGATTGATTTTCCATCACGGTATGTATGCTTTGATTGATGGCTTGCTCCAAATGCGCCAGCGCTTCCCGAAGATGATGATCAATCGTTTGATTTTGCATGCAGTGAGTCTCCAGTCTCTTCGGATGAAGGGGATTCGGTGGAGATTTCCTTATCGAGCTGCTTTCTCATCCGTTCGAATTGGGCTTCGGCGACAATGTCTTCGATTTCATCGCGAGCGATCTGGAGGGCGTATTGGATACGGCCTGTCAAACCTGTTGCACCTTGAATCCCGGTTTCTGCGAGCGGCTTCAAGGTGTTTTTCACAATCGGCCAAAGCGTTGAGGCGGCAAAAGCGAGCGCAGTGCCCACGATAAGTTTGTCTGGATTTCTTTCCAGCATGTTCGGTAACCTCCTTAAGTTCATATGAAAAGCCTATCCCGCAGCTAAGCCGCGGAATAGGAGAGGGCTGCCGTGCCCGTTGCCTCGTCCTTCCTTTCGAGTAAGGACAGAATCGGCTTGGAGAGCCAAGAAATCGAGCCAGCGACGAGCAGGATTGGTCCCCAGAGATGCAGAGGGATTGGCGCAGTATGGAAAAACTGGTTGAGCGGAGGCACATACAGCGCGCCCATCAGAGCGAGCCAGGAGATGCTCAATGCGCCGACGAGGAAGCGGTCCTTGCTCCAATCGCCCACCGTTTGCTCGGAGCCTTCCTGGCGCCAGGAGAACGTTTGGATCAGCTGGCCTGCCACCAGCGTCGCGAAAGCGACGCTTTGAGCCACAGCCACGGGTTGCCCGGAGGCCAGCGCCAGACTAAACAGGCCGAGCGACCCGGCGCCAAGCAGCGCTCCGCGGGTGATTACCTTGCGATACAGCGGCTTGTCCACAATCGCCGTCCGTTTCGTCTGCTTGGCTTTATTGCCTGGGTTGACGGCCAGAATCATGGCCGGCAGTGCATCCGTCAGCATATTCATGAGCAAAATTTGTATGGGCACGAGCGGAATCGGCATGCCGGCGATAACCGCAACACTCGTGACGAGAATTTCCGCAAGATTGCCGGTGAGCAGACAGCCCAGCGCTTTGCGGATATTGCCGATAATTGTTCGGCCCTCCTTGACCCCATCTACGATGGAGCCGAAGTGGTCTTCTTTCAGCACGATATCGGCGGTTGCTTTGCTGACCTCCGTTCCGGCTCGCCCCATCGCGATCCCGACGTCCGCCCGCTTGATCGCGGGACTGTCATTCACGCCATCGCCGGTCATGGCGACGATATGCCCTTTTTTGCGCAGCATACCGACGATGCGCAGCTTATGCTCCGGTGTCATTCGGGCAAAGATGGACACCCGGTCGACAGACTGATCGAGTTCCTCGTCGCTCATCCGGTCAAGTTCATGACCTGTCAGTACTTGACCTGGCCGGTTGCTGTTAGTAATTCCGATTTGCTCGGCGATGGTAATCGCCGTGATCGGATGATCCCCGGTAATCATCACTGGCTTAACGCCGAGGGAAAGCGCCTCTTCGATGCTATTCCGGACATCGGCCTTCGGCGGGTCAATCATGCCGGCCATGCCGACGTAGATCATATCCCGCTCGTCGAGGTCGGCCTGCTGTTCATGCTCGTCCGCTTGCAGCGCGCGGTACGCAAAGCCGAGCACGCGCAGAGCTCCGGAAGCTAGCCGTTCGCTTTGCTTCAGAATGTCCGCTCGTAGCTGTTCGGTGAAAGGATGCACTTCGCCGTTCTGCTGGTACTTGCCGCAGCGGCGGAGAATCGATTCTACGGAGCCCTTGGAGAAAATGTAACAAGCATGCCCGGACGAGGTGTCCTTGCACACCACGCTCATTTTTCCCGTGCCTGAGTCAAAAGGCACCTCCGCGCCGCGATGCCAATGGGCCAATTGCTCCGGATTGAACCCGCCTTTATAGGCCATCGTCAGCAGCGCTCCCTCTGTCGGATCTCCCTGCATCGACCATTGGTCTGCTTGCTTCAACAATTTGCTGTTATTGCACAAGCAGGCAATCTGGAGGATTCGCTGCAGCTCCGGCTGAGTGACGGAACTCTCATACGCCGTAGAATCCGGCAAGCCGGAGCCGTTGTCTCCCCGGCTTTTCTCCCGGAAACCGCCCTCCGGGGCGTATCCGTTTCCGGATACCTCCCATTCGCGGCCGACGGTGGTGACTTGCTTGACCGTCATTTCATTTTTCGTCAGTGTGCCGGTTTTGTCGGTACAGATGATGGTCGCATGGCCCAGTGTTTCCAAAGCCGACAGCTTGCGGACGAGCGCATTTTTCTTGGACATGCGGTAGATGCCCGCACTCAGTGCGATTGTGATGGTAACGGGGAGCCCCTCGGGAATCGCCGAGGCGATCAACGTGATCGAGGTGCTCACCAACTGAGTAAACGGAACGCCTCGGAGAAGCCCGGAAGCAAATACGATACTTCCGGCGATAAATGCCCATTTGATAAATTTTTTACTGATGGACGTAACCTTTTCCTGAAGCGGCGTTGTCGTTTTCTCATTCGTTTTGAGCAGCGACATCAGGTGGCCGAATTCCGTATTCATACCCGTTTGGACGACGACACCCAAGGCTTTCCCCCGGGAAATATCGGTTCCCATATACAGCATGCAGTTGCGCTCCGGCAGCGGACAATCGCCTTCGGCCTCGGTCTCCTTCTTCGCGACGGGGACCGACTCACCGGTTAACGCCGATTCGTTGACCTCCAGGTTCCATGCGCGAATCAGACGAATATCGGCAGGCACCCGGTCGCCCGGCTCGAGGCATACGATGTCGCCCGGCACAAGGTCGATGGCGCTTATGATTTGTTCATCACCGTCGCGGATGACCTTGCTGTCCGGAGGCTGAAACTGATTCAAGCTTTCAACAATCCGCTCGGCTTTTCGCTCCTGGAACGTGCCGATCGCCGCGTTGGCGAGCAGCACGGCACCCATGGCGAGACCGTCGAACAGTCCGCCTGTAAACAGGGCGAGCACCGAGGTGCCCAGCAAGATCAGCGTTGTAAATTCTTTAAACTGGCCGGCATAGGAGACGATCCAGGGGGTATGCTCCTTTTCGGCCAGCCGATTCATTCCGTTCCGGCCGCGCGATTCGCTCACTTGAGCCGCCGTCAAGCCGTACTGGACGTTAACCTGAAGCTGCTGCGTAACAGATTCCCAGGGCAAACCGTGCCAAATGGCGGCTTCTGCCGTCGCGGCAACCTCATTTCGGGCCCGGTCGGGGCAAGCTGCGTCAGCGGGAAATAGCTGCCGGGCCAGCTTTTGCGAGCGGGAAAGAAAAATCAGCGAGAGGGCGTCGCTGGCCAAATTGGCAATCGGAGCGCTAAGGACGCCAAAAGCGGCAAGCAGCGATCCGAGTACATTCCATTTCTTCGTAATTTGGAGGTGCTCATTTATTGTACTCTCTATCTTTTGGGCGGATTGTTTGGTGTCCAGTACCCGCTCCAGCTGATCGAACGTGACTCCTGGCACGCCGGCTTCCATTAAATAGCGGCCATACTCACCTGGAGACTCGCTTACAAGGAGCACGCGGTTTCCCTGTTCATGAAGCATGGCGAGGCGTTCGGCCGCTTCGCTGACAGGAGTGTCCAGCCAATCCGTCTGCAGGCCGAGCCGGGCCATCGCTTCCCGGCCCATGCCGGAGCTATCCTCCAGAACGGCAACCTGAATGCCCTGCTGCCCCGCTCGGGAGAGGAGTTCCCTCCGCTCGGTATCGAGCTGCTGTCCCCGATAGATCAGCCCTTGGCTAATCCAATTCCCGCCGATTTGCTTCGCCAGGTACAGCACCTCACAGCCTTTGCTTTCGATCCGTTTCGCTTCAAGGTAATACCGCTCGAAAGATACACCGTTCCGTTTGCAGTAAGCGAGGTTGCCGATGCAATAAGACGTATTGCTGATGAGGCCGCGGATTCCGTCCTCCTCCTCGGCAACATGGAAGGCTGAGCGTAACGTCCGGCAGGATAGCTCTGCCTTCCGCAGAATTTCCTCTTTCCACGGATGATCGGTTTTTTTCATCAAACCTGCTGCCAGGCAAATGAGCTTCTCCGTGTCTTCCTCATGTGATACACATTCCGTCTCCTGAATATTCGTCTTCACAAGCAGGGAGGTGTTCTCAAGAAGCAGCGTGCCGGTTTGGGATAAATGCGCAATCGAGGCCCCTTGAGGAAGACTCTGCTGTGCTTCATTGGAGTAAAGCTCCGCCTGCTGCCACGCCGTCTTCACCGGAACCGTCGCCGGCCGTGGATTGGCGGCAAGCAAGACCGCAATCGCCCGCAGAGGGCTGCGGGTGAACAGCCAGGTTGCTGCAGAGGCGGCTACCCCCCAGCGGCCGGCACGCTCGCTGTAGGCTTGAATGTCGGGAGACAGCGGCTCAGCAGCCGCATCGCCCAGCCCGATCCGGCTGCGTTTCCAGTTTACGTATTGCAGAATGCTTAAGGCGCCCAATACGACGAGATTTTCCCGGACCAGCGCAAGTCCCAGCGCAGCGGTGCCCAGAATCAAATCGGGATTTAACTTACCCTGCTCGGACAGTCGGGCAAAGCCCCTGCGCAGAAAAGGGTATCCGGTGACGGCTGCGACCGCCCCGGACATGTAGAAGGGAATCGGGCCGGCCGCCAATGCCGACTTGCCGAATATCAATTGCTTCGTTCCAAGCACCAGCAGTCCGCCCATTGCAATTGCAAGCGGAAGGGGGACTCCCGGCGGCGAAGCGGAGCGCGGATCGACCGGAGCTGACATCGTTCTCGGCGTTTCAGGCACAGTCCTCGAATCCTGAAAGGAATTAGCCTGTTCAGAAGGTTGCGGCGTCGGTCCCGGCGTTTCCAAAGAGACGGCCGCTTCGGCGCACGCCTCCCCCTCGGAGGGTGCATGTACAGGCGTATCCTTGCATGCTTGGGCTTTTGTTTCTTCCTGAACGTTGCCTGTGTATTTGTTCTCCAGGAGCTCCAATTGATTCAGCAGCTGATGCTCGGAAGTTTGCCGTTCGTCATATACAACGAGAATTCGTCCGGTTATCGCGGATGCTTCGGCTCTAGTGACACCTGGCAGGAGCGCCAGATCTTGACGTAGAGACAGTTCAGTTTGCTTATTGTGCAGCAGACTCGCAAATTCCAGGCGAATACGCCCCGGCAAAAAGCGGATAAACCGGCTGCGATGAGCGGTAGTCGACATGAAATTGCTCCTTTGAAAGGGAAATACTCCAGTTTATTTAGGCACAAAGTAGTATTCGCATATTGAACTTGGTTATGCACCGGAATTACTGGAACGGAATGCATAAAACTTAGGGCTTTAAGGGATAATCTAATCAGCTTAAATCAATCCATTTTATGGGGGACTCACATGATCAAATCACGTATGGGTTTAATATTGGGCGCGGCGGCTTTACTATTGACACTGTCTCCGGAGGCTAGAAAGACCGTGAGAAGATGGGCGGTCAAGGGGACGGAGACCGTGCTTGATTTAACTGAAATGGCAAGAGATGCAGGTGCAGCGGGAAGAAGCAAGCTGCAGTCTCTAACAACTCACGACGAGGAAATAATTCCCGATCAAGCGGAACGACAACGATAATGCAAAACGGGGCACAATCTGATAAGACCGCAAAATGCGGTTATTTAGAAGATTGGAGGGTTTTCCTATGTTCCAGGGCGGATCATTATGGGCAGGTCTTCTTTCAGCAGGCATGTCTCAGTTTCAGGACACCAAGAGCTTGCAGCAAGGGCAGATGGGCAAGAAGGAATATACGGCTCAAACGGTGGAGAACGTAACCGGAGCTGTCGGCGTAATGGCCGGAGTGGAGTACGGAGCGGTGCTCGGCAGTACAGTGCTGCCCGGCGTAGGTACCGTGGTTGGAGCGGTGCTTGGCGGCGTATTGGGTGACCGGGTGGGCCGAGTCGTCGGCGGACAGGCGGGCAGTATGATAAGCAAGAACCCGCTGGTTAACAAGGTTGTTGAGCCTGTTAATGAGGCAATTCAGTAACAGGAAAGGCGGGGGAGAGCCCCCGCCTTTTTCTTTTTCACCGTTTGAAGGGAGGATACATTGTCAAGACTGGTTAGCACTGAAGCAGAGAGGAGGTGCCTCCATGTCCGAGCAAATTCAACAATTGGTGGAAACTGCATTGCATAATCTGAAAGGCATTAACGATGCAGAAACCGTCATCGGGAAACCGATCCAGACGCCGGATGGCACCGTTGTGATCCCCATTTGCCGAGCAAGCCTTGGGTTTGTGACCGGGGGTACGGAGTTTTCAAGCTCGGTCTCTTCGGTGCTGCCGTTTGGCGGAGGGATAGGCGGAGGCATGTCCTTGACTCCCGTCGCGTTTCTCATTATCGGCCCTTCCGGAGTCCAGACGGTATCGCTTGAATCCCCGAAAGATATATACAGCCGCATTATTGATCTGAGTCCGCAGCTGCTCGAAAAGTTGAAAAACTTGTTGGACAGGTAACCGGCGGGCGGGTGCCTTTTCAATTTATAAACAGGAGTTTGACCCCGAAGGCTCAATAAACTACGATTTCAAAATCCTCGAAAGTGATTTCAAAACCGCAATGAGCGCCAACAAACCCAATTTTTGGAATTAATACCTACAGTTTATTATGGATTTACTGCATAACTATGTTAATGCAATGTGAAATTTTGTATAAATTGAAATATAAGGTTAATTATCATTGACAAGAAATCCCAACCCAAGGTACATACATAATATAAGATCAATAATACGAAGTTTATCTTTCTCTTTAGCCTGATCTTTCATGAATTAATTACTGAGGGTGCACCTGGTGTTGACTTAAGCGAGTCTAACTAATTAAGGGGGATAGCTTAATGAGCAAAATGTATATTGATTCATCAAAAGAAAGCGGCATAACCAAGCAAAGGATTCTTCAGACGGTTTCCAATGTAACGGGCCACAGGATTGAAGACATTGAAGCGGAAATGTTTCTGGAAGAGGATCTTGGTCTGGATTCCATTAAGATGATCTCGTTGATGAATGAAATGATAAAGCTGATTCCGGAGGAGCAGCTGGATGATTTTCAAGACGCCCATCCGGTGGGGTCATTGCTGGTTATATCCACTGTCCGGGAATTGTTGGGAATTTTTGAGGAGTGGGAAGCCTCCCAGAATCAAGCTCTGGATTCTCCTGAAATTGCGGTTACTGCCGATGCGGCATACATAGCCGGAGAAGCGAATGAACAGTTGAAAGTGGAAGTCTGCGAATTGATCTCGGAAATTACCGGCCATAACATAGAGGATTTGCATGTGGATATGGACCTGGAAAGTGATTTGGGTCTGGATTCCATCAAAATGATTTCGCTCATGAACGGTATGCTGAAACTCATTCCTGCGGAACAGGTAGACGACTTTACCTGCAAATATTCCTTTGCTTCACTGCTCACCTTGCAGACGATAGGGGATATTGTGGAGTTGTTTGCCGATTGGCGGAAGAATGTTGGCACTGCCCCCCAACTGGTCATAAACACGGATACTCCTGTTTTGGCGCAAATTTCTGAAAATCACCCCGAATTTCTTGAAATCTTACATACCCAGTATTTATTTTTAGTCACGTATTTGTCCGTAGCCAATCTCTCGATCAGCACGGGAGTGAAGGTCAGGGGCGAACTGAATTTGGGAAGTCTGAGGGAGTCCTGGAGAGAGCTTATTTACCGCCATCCCATCCTCCGCGGCGTGTTTACCATTGATCAGGGGGCAAGCAGTCTGAAGGGCTACCGCCTGAAATTGCTGAAGGATATCACCCCGCCGGAAATTTCCGTTGAGGATATCAGGCATCTGGACCAAAAGGCTCAGCAGCAAGCCATCGCCCGGAAATTCGAAGACTCGCTGAATCATAAATTTGACATTACACAGTGGCCGCTGCACTCCTTCTCCGTAATACGTACCGCCGCTGATGAGTACGAGCTCATTTTGGACATCAACCATCTCATCTCGGACGGTCTGGGCAACCAGCAGATCGTGAAGGAATTGCTGGAGATTTATGGCGCGAGATCGCACAAGATAAACCCCCGGCTGGGACCTCCCCTCCGCGCTACAGAGTATAACGATATCGTTACAAAGCTTAATCAGTGGGAAGCTCCGGAGGAAATTCAAGCCTTGGACGATTACGTACGGAAGCAGGGGAGGGGAACCTATTTTTTCAACCCCTTTAAATCCTCCGGCAGATTGTCACCTGAACGCACGCAGGGGGCTGTAATCCATACCCGGAAATATTGGATCGACGAGCAGACAACGTCTCTCCTGATCAAGCGCACCAAAGCATGGCGCACCTCCTTGTTTGTTCTTCTGGTCAGCGCGTATTTAAAGACGATAAAACAGCAAGGGGAAGAGCAAAGCCAAATTATTCTCAATCTGCCGACAAGCGGAAAGCTGTACCCCAATCTGGATGCAACGGACGTTCTAAGCGCGTTTGCGCAGAATCTGGCACTTACCTTTTCTTGCGACGATGCCGGCGAAGGTTGGGAGTCGCTGGTCGGCAGAACCAGGGAAGTCATCAACAGCAAGTTATCTTTAGGAATGGACAGAGCGCAGACCTCCAGAGCCGCACACTACGCCAAAGACGCGATCCGCCTGCAAAATGGCAGCATGCCGGAAGCAGCAGCTTCGATGATCCGCTCGACTTTGAAATCAAACCTTTACCTCTCATTTGTAGGAAACACATCCATTGACAAGAGATACGGACAGTATGAAGTCCATGATTATGAAGCTTATACGGGAACCAATCCCGGGACGATCGACAATCTGGTTGAAATCTTTCAAGGCAGACTGATGATTACATCGAACTATGACAGCACCTTTTTTGACGACAGCTACATCGACAAGCATATGGGAAGATTCATCGAAAATATTAACCGGCTCGCCGCATTTGAAGTGAAGACCGCCGAATCTCTCTTCGTGGTGCAGGAAGCGAACGCTGCCCGGGAAGTTGGAGAGACAGAAGAGAAGCTTCGGGCCATCGTCGAAGAAATCTGTGCAAGGAAGCTTGGGGCCGAAGATATGTCCCGTGATTTGGAAGCAGAGCTGGGTCTGGATTCCCTGCAGCGTATCCGGCTCATCGCGCGGCTGGGTGGCGTATTCGGGAAAATCGATAAGGCAGCTTTGTTCGAGTGCCGGACGCTGAATGAAATGATTTCCAAAATGATAGGCGGAAGCACGGGGTCGTCTTTGGAGGACCAAACGGCGGCAACGAACATCCCTTATTTGAAAATCTCCGAACAATGCAAGCTTACCCCGGATGCCGTCGCTGTCCTGGACGGAGCACGAAGCGTCACTTACCGTGAGCTGGATGAATTATCCAACCGATTGGCGCATTATCTTCGCTCACAGGGGGTGAAATCCCAGACTCTGGTCGGGATCATGACGCTTCCCGGTCATCTTATGCTGATCGGAATTTTAGGAATTCTCAAGGCGGGGGCCGCCTATGTTCCTCTTGATCCGGTTTATCCGCCTGAACGGATTAAGTATATTACCCGGCATGCTCAGCTTCAATTTCTATTGACGGAACAGCTGCTGAAAGAGCAGGCGGAACTCATCGTTCAGGAGAGCCCGTCTATCAAGTCATTAATTTCTCTGGATGAAAATGCTGAAAAGAACAAACCGCAAGTCCATCTGGATTCGGCGCAATGGCGGAATTACTCCGATCGCGATCCTGACGTCGACAGTTCGCCCCATGATGTCATGGTAGTTCTATATACATCAGGATCAACCGGAAATCCGAAGGGAGTTGTACTTAATCACCGAGGCTATATGAACCGGCTGAAATGGCATCAAGAGACTTTCCGGCTGCAGCCCGGTGAACGGGTGGCGCAAAAGACTTCCTGCTGCTTCGACATCTCGGTTTGGGAGCTGCTTTGGCCGTTGATGTATGGTGGGACCGTATGCCCGGCCAAGCAGGAGATAGTCAAGAATCCGTGGAACCTGGCCCGGTGGATGAGCGATACCCGAATCAATGTCATGCATTTTGTGCCTTCATTGTTCGGTGAATTTGTAAATTCGCTTGAGGACGAGGGATATGCGTTTCCCGAGCTGCGCTGGCTCATTTTCAGCGGAGAAGGTCTTCCTCTCTCTTCTGTTCAGAAGTGGATGGACCGGTACGGGAGGTCCACCGGACTCGCCAATCTCTATGGTCCCACCGAGGCTTCCATCGATGTCACTTACCACATCATTTCCGAAAGACCAGGGGCGAACGGTGAGCTCAGCATTCCTATTGGAAAGCCTATCAACGGCGTGTTTATTAAAAATCTGGATGGGCAGATGCGTGAAGTGCCCGAGGGTGAAATGGGCGAGCTATGGATTGGCGGCATCCAACTGGCGAAAGGATATTTGCATGATCCGGAGAAAACCCGTGCAGCCTTCCATCCCAATCCGTTCCCGGATATTCCGGGGAAATTCATTTACCGTACAGGGGATTTAACGGTGAAAAGAGCAGACGGCAGCTACGAATATCATGGACGCATCGATAATCAGGTGAAGCTTCGCGGCTTCCGGGTGGAATTGGGTGAGATTGAGTCGGTCTTGGATGCCCATGACAATATCGACGAAGCCGCCGTCATTGTGGTCGAACCTGTTCCCGGACAGCAAACACTGCTGGCCTGCCTATCCGGCAAGATGACCGATGAAAAAGAAATCAAGGATTTCATTGGCCGGAAGCTCCCCTACTACATGATTCCACATCGTTTGGAGTGGCTGCCGCGGCTGCCGAAGAATCCGAACGGCAAGCTGGACCGAAAAGCGCTGCGAGACCGGTTCGGCGGATCAGGCTATCCGACAGCGCCTTCGGATAATCCTCAGTTCAAAGAGATCAAACAGGAGGACACACTTCCGCTGGCGCCGGCTCAAAGCTGGCTGATGAATTATTTTGAATCCCCGTATTGCTGGGCTGGCTATACCCGATTTGTCTACAACCAGCCGCTGGATTTGCAGCGGTTCAAGAAAGCCGCCGCTTTATTAAACGGGCGTCATGATGTGCTGAGAAGCGTCTTGGTGCAGAAGGACTCCGGATGGGAGCAGCGTTTCCTTTCTGAAGAAATGGACAGCAATGTAGATTTCTACGACGGTACCCATATGGAGGAAGCCCAAAGAAACGAAGCGATTCAAGCAACCCTGACAGAAGCGATAAAGGGATTACAGGTTGACCGGTGGCCTTTATGGAGAATTGTCGTCGTTCAGATTTCGGAGTCGTCGTACGATATTGCAGCGGTTGGCCATCATCTGATTTCGGATGTGATTACCAATCAGCTGTTGGTCCGGGAAATTTGGCAGATTTATGCCGGGCTCGGGTCGGAAGAGCAAAAAGTACAGCTTTCGAAGCCCAAATTGTATGCCGATTTCATACGGGCTGTGCAGGATGAAAAAAGAATCCATGCCAAAACCTATGTGGATTACTGGTCTTCTCAGTTTCCGCCGGAATCCGTATGCAAGCTCCCCACCGATTTTATCAAGGGGCCAAACGATGAGCAGTCCGCAAGGATTATACGCTTTGAATTTGACAAGGAAAGTACTTCGTCGATATTAGGTAAGGCCAAAAAGCACTTTGGCAGCAATGTATATCCGATTCTACTGGCTCCGCTTTACCGGATGCTGGGCAATCTCTTTCAGCGCTCCAAAATCATTGTCAGTCACCGGGTGCATGGGAGAGAACTGGGAAGCGCGCAGAGCTTTATGCAGACGCCGGGCAACTTTGCCGTCAATTTTCCAATGGGCATTCTTGTGGAGGAGAACAACGGTTGGCAGGAACTTGTCCGCAGCATTCGTCAGAGTCTGGAGGATGTTCCGCTTGGAGGGATGAGCTATGATCTCGTTTCCGAGAATTTGCCGATCTATATGTACCCGGACGTCAAATTGACTCCGATCAGGGCCAACTATCTCGGAAACCGGGATATGCCGAAGCTGCCGGGCTTCGAATTCTCGAAGGAGGGGCTGGACCGCCGTTTCGCACTGCCGGAGCAAAAAAGAATATCCGTCATTGAATTCTTCTTCTCCATCGAGGAGGGCAAGCTGGCCGTCGAAATCGAGTATTCGTCCAATCTTCATGCTGCCGAAACGATCAATCGCCTGGCGGAACATTACACCGAAAATATGCTAAAGCTGCTCTCGTCGATTGAATTGCCGGCACCGCATTTTAGCCTAAGAGAAGGACAGCTTTCCAATAAAGTGGCTATTGTTACCGGCGGCAGCAAAGGCATCGGACGGAGCATCGCTGAGTCGCTGGCCCGGGAGGGAGCCGATATTGTTCTAATATCCAGATCTGCTCGGCAGCTCCAGGAAACGGCCGAAGAGATCCGTAAGTTAGGTGCGGAGGTCCTGGCGATATCGGCGGACGTTAGCGATATTTCAACTGTCTATAAAGCTGTGGATCAGGCCGTAGAACGCTTCGGACATATTGATATTCTTGTCAACAGTGCCGGAATCACCGGAATGGCCGCGGCGGCGGATATGAGCCCCGAGGTGTGGAGCAAGATTATCCAGGTGAATCTGCTGGGGACGTATCACTTTTGCTATGCGGTAATCCCGCATCTGATGAAACAGAAACAGGGCAAGATCATCAATATCGGATCGGACTCTTCATTTATCGGTTATCCGATGATGAGCGCCTATGCGGCATCCAAGCATGGAGTTCTCGGACTGACCCGGTCTTTGTCGGAAGAGCTGAAGAACAGCAATATTCAGGTGAACGCGCTTTGCCCGGCGCTCGTGGATACCGATATGGCCCCCGCAGCGTTTAGGGGAAGGGCCATCCCTCCAACGGGAGTTGCCGACTCGGCGGTGTTCCTGGCTTCATCCCGTTCGGATTATATTACCGGGGAAGCTCTGCAAATCTATGGCAAGCAAGATATGAACTGGTTCGGAGCACAGCAGATGCAAATGCTGCAGGCTGTCATGCGCAAACAACCATGATTGTAAAAGGGGCTTAAGCGAAAATGGAGCAACAATCGGGCAAACTTCATGAACTCTTTGGCCGGGGCAAAGGGATCATTTACAGCATTGCCCTACTGGTGGGGACTTCCATGGGCGTCATTAACCCGCTCTCTACCACCCACATGACCACCAACCATGGAGATGAAATTTGGATTGGCGTCGTTTCTTCCTCTTATTTTTTCTTTATGGCGCTTGGTTCCGTTTTTGTGGACAGAACGATGAGAGGAAGCAACGTGAAAAAGGTCATATCTATAGGTCTGCTGCTAACCGCAGTTTGCGCGTCGCTTTTCCCGCTGTTCACCTCGAATGGAATCTGGCTGGCTCTGATGTCTGTGATGGGGATTGGCATTAGCTGCAATATGGTGGGGATGCAGACGGCGCTGCACAACCTTTCAAATGCGAAGAGTTTGGGGATGATCAACGGTATTTACAGCTTATGCTTTGCCTTGGGGCTGATTGTCAGTGCGGCGCTTGCGCCGCAGGTGTACGGCTATGCACCATGGCTGCCGTTTGCTTTCAGCGGCCTATGCCTCACGCTTGCCGCGGGAATTATTTATTTTAAGCTAACCGGTGTATTGGTCATTCCCGGGCGCGCTAGGGACAAGGTCATTTCCAAAATTACGCCGGCGCTCTTCGGCGCCTTCGTGTACGGGTTCAGTGAAACGATTGTCGTTTCTTTGTATCCCCTCTATTTAATAAGGGAGCATGTCGCGGTTTCCCGGACAGGGTATGCCTTAAGTATCTTTGTGGTCGGCAGCATCATCGGCCTGCTTCCATTAACCTATCTGGCTGACCGGATGGGGCGGAGGAAGTGCCTGGCTTTATGTGTGCTTTTTTCCACTTTGGCTGTGATCGGCATCGTGTCCGTTTCGGATTTATCTCTGAAAATGCTGTTTTCCTTCGCCGCCGGGTTTATGATCGGGCCGCTGTATCCTCTCTCGATGGCTCTTGCGGTTCAAGATTTGTCTGAAAGCGAGCGGTCTTCGGGAAATGCGTGGTTTACCACCTTTTACGGCTTTGGTTCGGCGGCGGGGCCGTTCTTCTCCTCTGTCGTGATGGACGTTTGGGGGCACCAGCATATTTTTACGGCAAGTCTGCTGCTGTTTGGCTTGTTTCTGACCCACATGTTTGTGACAAGAAAAGGTTCAAAAGTACGATTAGCCAAGGAGGAAATGTTGTGAGCAGACTTAAAAGGAAGAACAAAGAAAAGGACCTTTCTATTCTTAAAGGAAAGAGCATAACCGGCAAATATACCAAACTCGGCAATCTGGCGAATGCCCTTGTTCAAGTGACAGGGAATCCGGAAAGAGGCATCACTTTTATCCAAAATGATAACTCGGAGTTCTTCCTTTCGTATCAGGCGCTGCTGGACGGAGCTACCCGCCGCCTGGGGGGCCTGCAGGAACAAGGGTTTAAGCCGGGCCAGTATGCGCTGATTTTGCTGGAAGACAGCAAGGATTTCATTCTTACCTTCTGGGCCTGCATCCTTGGAGGCGTTATCCCTGTTCCGGCATCCTACCCGGCTTCCTCCAAGGTAATCAACACCTCGCTTAGCAAGCTGCTGGCGATATGGGAGGTTCTGGAGCGTCCCCGGATTCTGTCCGACCGCAGTCTGCTGGAGGCCCGTGAAGAAATGGAAACCACACTCGGCATCAGTGGATTGCAGATTCTCGAATCCTCAAGCCTGGATCAGGCGCAGCAGGACGGAATTCTTATGTTGGCTGACGCCCATTCGCCCGCGCTGATCCAATTCAGCTCCGGAAGCACCAATATACCAAAGGGAACCATTCTGACCCACGACAACCTGTTAACCAATTTAGAAGCCATAATATTCAGCATGGGGATGTCGGATGAAGACCGTTCCCTCGGCTGGATGCCGTATCACCACGATATGGGGCTGATCGGCTTTCACCTCTCCACCTTGGTCTGCGGCATCAATCAATTCAATATGACGCCCATGAAATTCGTCAAGCGGCCGACTTTGTGGCTCGATATGATCGACAAGCACAAGATCACCTTCTCCGGCTGCCCCAATTTCGGACTTCGTCTCGTTCACAGCAGAGTGAAGGAGGAGCAGCTGGGCTCCTGGGATTTAAGCTCGCTAAGATTGCTCTTTAACGGCGCGGAGCCCATTTCGGTCAAGACAATGCGGAAATTCACGGATAAGTTTGCAAAAAGCGGATTCAAAAAAAATGCCATGTATCCGGTCTACGGGATGGCTGAGGCCTGCCTGGCCGTTAGCTTTCCCGTCACCGGGGAAGAGCCTCTGGTTCACACGCTGAATCGCGAATTGCTGGCGGGTGAATCACGCGCCGAGGTCATTGACGAGGACGACAAACGGGCCACTTTAATGGCCGATGAAGGCTATCCTGTCAACGGCATGGAAATTCGGATTGTTGAGGATGAAACGGGAGTTGTCGTTCCCGAGGGAACGGTGGGTGAAATTCAGATTCGCGGCCGGAATGTTACTTCCGGCTACATCAACAACCCTGAGGCGACGGCCAAATCCTTTAAGGATGGCTGGTTAAAGACCGGCGATACCGGCTTTATTTTGAACGGGCGTTTAACGGTCAGCGGACGGATCAAGGACATTGTCTTCGTCAATGGACAGAACTTTTTCGCCCATGATATTGAAGCGGTCATCGAAGAACTGGACGAGGTTGAACCCGGAAAAATTGCCGTTTGCGGTTGGCATGATGAGGAAGAGGGAAAAGAAAAGGTAGGGCTGTTCTCTACCCAGCGGCTGCAAGAGAAGGATGTGAAGCCGGTCTATTCCCGAATCCTCCGCCATATCAACGAGACGATGGGTATTCCTGTCGACTATGTCTCCTTCATCCGCTCCATTCCCAAGACGACAAGCGGCAAAGTGCAGCGTTTCAATCTCGTCGGATCATTCAAGAAGGGCGAATTTCAGGATAAGACGTATCCGGCCTCTTATTTTACCGCTGAAGCCAAACCGCTCGTACCAGAGAATAAGCCGGGCGGCGAAGCCGTTTCCGGAGCATTTGCGGAGAACATTCGGAAGATATGGGCGACTGTTCTTAATAGACCGGTCGAAACCATAACGTACGATGAGCCCTTCTTGTCTTTGGGAGGCACCTCGCTAAAAGCGATGCAAGTTCTGGGGGCGCTTGAAGATGAACTGCATATTGAGTTAACGCATGATCTGTTAATCAAATGCCGCACTGTGCGTGAAATGGATGAGTACCTTGCCGCCTGGGTTAACTCCAACGGCAGCCCGTCCGAAGGCCGGAAGGGGCAGCCCGCTTCAAATGGCGGGAAGTCCGGCAGCGGGGATATTGCCGTGATCGCGATGGCCTGCCGCTTTCCGGGAGCTTCAAGTCCGGAGGAGTTTTGGCACAAGCTTGTGCAAGGAGAGCAGTCTATCGGCGAAGTGCCTGGCAACCATTGGAATATTGATGACTATTACAGTCCTAGCCCGGAATTCGGCAAGACCTACTGCCGTACAGGGGGCTTTCTTGACAATCCTTACGGCTTTGACGCCAGCCTGTTTGGAATCTCCGATGAAGAAGCGGCCGTAATGGACCCGCAGCAGCGGATGGTCCTGGAACTGACTTACGAACTGATCGAACGGGCGGGGTATTCCCGGCAGCAAATGAGCGGCAAAAAGGTTGGATTATTTGTCGGCGCGGGAGGAAATTCCTATTTCGAATACCATCTGAATACCTTGAACCGGATGAAGCTGCAGAGCTTCGACAGCTTCGCCGTGCTCAGCCGAGAACAGCAGGATCACATACTGGAAGAGTGGAGGTGGAAGCTGGGTCACACAGGCGATCACTCCAATCTGCTGGTCGATAATATCGTCAATATGATTCCGGCTCGGACCTCCCAGGAATTCAATTTCAAAGGTCCGAGCATGGCAGTGGATACGGCCTGCTCATCGTCGCTGGTTACGCTGCACCTGGCAGCCGATTCCATTCGCAGAGGAGAATGCGAGTCCGCTATAGCCGGAGGAGTTTCCCTCCTGCTGACGCCTACCTCCTATCAATATTTCAGCAATGCCGGCGCTTTATCCGCCAGCGGGCGCAGCAGCGTCTTTGATGCCGATGCGGATGGTTTCGTACCCGGAGAAGGGGGCGGGCTGGTGATGCTGAAGTCCCTTGAACAAGCGCAAAGAGACGGAGATTCCGTCCTGGCGGTTCTGAGGGCCAGTGAAATCAACAATGACGGCCATTCCATTGGTGTAATGGCTCCCAATCCTGACGGGCAGAGAGCGTTGATCGAGTCCCTCTATGTGCGCAGCGGGCTGAATCCGGCGGACATTCAGTATGTGGAAGCTCATGGAACGGGCACGAAAATCGGCGACCCCAGTGAAGTACGGGCGCTGGATAAAGCATTCAAGCGCTGGGGGCTTGCAAGGCAGTCGATTGCCATTGGTTCGGTAAAATCCAATATCGGGCACCTTTTAGGGGCGGCGGGAATCGCCAGCTTTATTAAAATCGTCATGGCCCTTAGAAACAAAACTATGCCGCCGCAGGTGAATGTCGTTCAGCCGAATCCGATGCTGAAATTTGAGCAGACCCCTTTCTATCTGCTCTCGGAAGCCAGCGAATGGAAAGTAGCAGATGGAGCGGCCAGACGTGCGGCCATTAACTCTTTCGGCTTTGGCGGTACCAACAGCCATATGGTTGTTGAAGAGGCGCCGCAAGGACACACGATTAGCAGGGAAGCGTATCCGGAGCGGCCGAAGCATGTTATCGGGCTGTCGGCTCATACCCATTCCGCACTGGAGCAAAAGAAGGCGGATCTGGCGGCCTTTCTCGAACAATCCGGAGAGTATTCGCTCGGGGATATTTGCTATACGGAAAATGTTGCGCGTACGGCGCTGCCGCACCGTTTCCATGCTGTAGCGGAATCGGCCCAGGACCTTATCGGCAAATTAAAACTCAGTTCACCGGAATCGGCCCCAGCCTTAATCCCGCCGAAGATTGCGTTGATGTTTACCGGACAAGGTTCGCAATACGCGGGGATGGGCAGAGTTTTATACGATCAACTTCCCGCTTTCCGTAAAGTTGTGGACGATTGCTCCGAAGCCTTTTATCCGTATCTGCAGCTGAAGCTGACCGATTTGCTCTACGGCGCAGAGGCCGATAACCAAGTTCTTGCACAGACGAACATCACCCAACCGGCCGTCTTCACGATGGACTATGCCTTTGGCAGGCTGCTGCTGGATTTGGGCATCCGGCCCGCTTACCTGCTCGGTCACAGCATCGGGGAATGGGCTGCCGCTTGTCTCGCTGGAGTCGTCAGCCTTGCGGATGCGGCAAGATTGGTAGCCGCAAGAGGCAAATTAATGAGTGAGCTGCCGGCTGCGGGGGCCATGGCCGCCGTATTTACATCAAGCAGCAAGCTTGATGCCTTGATGCAGTCCTTTGAAGATTCCTTGTGGGTCGCCGGATACAACGTCACGCATCAGGTTGTGTCCGGAACGGTGGAGGCGGTGGAAGCATTTGTGACCGCGCTGCAGACACAGGGAATCGGAGCTAAGAGACTAAACGTTTCCCAAGCCTTTCACACGCCGCTGATGCAGCCGATGCTGGATGCGTTCAAGAAAGAACTGGAAGCTACGGAGTTCCACGCTCCGCAAATTCCGGTCATCTCCAATGTGAGTGGCGAAATCATTAAGGAGCCTTTGACGGCGCAGTATTGGATGCAGCATATTCTGGATGCTGTAATGTTTGAGCAAAGCATAACGTACGCGATAGCCCAGGAGGTTTCGGTTCTGGTCGAATGCGGACCGGACGCGATCCTCGCCGGAATGGCCGGAGGCTTGCAGCACCCAAGTAAACCGCAGGTGCTCCATACCCTTAGCCGCAAGAAAGATAACTGGGAGACCTGGCTCGGTACGCTTGGGCAATTATTTTCGCTGGGAGCCAGCATCAATTGGACGGCGATGGAGCCCGATCATATCTACCGGAAAGCGGCGCTGCCGGCTTATCCTTTTGAGCACATGACGTTCAAGCCGGATTTTGGAGCAGGCTCGGAAGCTGGGGCGAATGGCAGCGGTTTGTTCCATGAATGGCAGTGGAAGCCTGAAGCCCTCGCCGACAACACCCTTATAAATGAAGGGGCTGTGCTCGTATGGGGCGGCAACCAGGAGATCGGCGGGGAACTGGAGCGCTCAATGGACGCTGAACGAAATCCGGTCTTCTTTGTAGCCTCCGGCGATAAGTTCCACTACGATGGCAAGCGCAGCTTTACTATACGGCCGGACCATGCGGAGGATTATACGGATTTACTGGAACAGATCCCAGGCAAGCTATCGGCTGTTATTCATTTATCCAATTATCTGCAGGAAGAGCTTCAGACTGAAAATCTGCTAAATGACAATAGCATGAATGAAAATTTCTACAGTCTGCTTCACTTGGGGCAAGGTTTGGTCCGTCACGGGCTGAGCAACGTGCATCTTGTAATAGTTACGAATAAAGCTTATTCACTCCCTGACGATGCAGGCGGGGGCAATCCGAATCAGGCGGCGGCCGCCACACTGGGTCAGGTCATTGATTCCGAAAATGACGGAATCCGGGTGTCGGTGATCGATTTGAACAAGGAGGAATACCCGGCAGGCGGGGATTTTGCCAAAACATTGACGACCGCAATGCAACAGGAGGCGGATGAGGAGTCGATTTCAGCTATACGCGGCGGAGTCCGTTATGTCCGCACCTTGGAGAAAATGCCCGTGCCGGCAGTCGGAAAAAGCATTGAACTTCACGATGGGGAAACCTACCTGATCACCGGAGGCACAGGGCTGGTGGGAAGCCAAATTGCTCTGGCGCTTGCTCGGCAAGCAAGGATAAATGTGGTTCTTACGGGCAGAAAACAGCTTCCGCCCGATCATCTTCTCCTGCCGAAACTGGAAGAGCTGGGAGCTCAGGTTATGTATGCGGCCGTCGATGTTACGGATCAGGTCCAAATGGAGGATCTGCTGCGCAAGATTAACGCCGCCTACGGCCCTCTGCATGGAGTAATTCATGCCGCAGGGCAACTGGAGTACACGCCTCATAAGCTGTTAAGCCGAAGTGTAAGCGATATTGACAACGTCCTGGCTCCCAAATGGAAGGGGACCATTATTACGGATCTCGTAACCCGTACGGAGCCCCTGCGATTCTTCGCGGCCCTATCTTCCGTTTCGGCCACCCGCAAAGCATGGGCCTCGGGTCTTGGCGATTATGCCGCGGCCAACGCTTTCTTGAATGGCTACAGTTCCTATCGGACCAAAGAGCTGGCTCCGGGGCGTTCCTTGTCGATCAACTTCTCGCTCTGGTCGGATACGGGGGCGGAAACGGAGTTTGGAGATCTTCTTGAGCTGACGCTTAGAGCACAAGGGCTGAAGCCGCTTGTTCATTCGAAAGCCGCCGATGCATTCCTGAGAGCCTTGGGAACCGACCGATTGGATGTTATTCATATCCTGGACCTGGTAAAAAGCGAGGAGAAAAAGGAACGCTCGACCGCGCTTAAAGCAGAGCGGCAGCCCGCAGCCGCCAATTCCGGCGCCCGTTCGCCGGTTTATCGTACTGCGAAAGAAGTTCGGGATATTGTGTACCGGACGATTGCCGAGCAGCTTCAAGTTCCTGTCAGCCATCTGGATGCGGGCAAGAACTTCATGGAACTTGGACTCGATTCGCTTGGGGCGGTCCAGGTTGTTTCCAAGCTCGGCGGCATATTTAATACCGAACTGTACCCGACGCTTATTTTTGAATACCAGACACCGGAAGAATTATCCGCACATATCGAAGAACTGCTAACAGCGGACCCTGTGAAAATGACTGCTCACGAAGAGAATAAGAAACCAGAAGAGAGCAGGAAGGATGAAAAACTTCAGGATATCGCCATTATCGGGATCGGTCTGCGCATACCCGGAGCAAACAATCAGGAGGAATATTGGGAGCTGCTGCATAACGGCAGAAGCGCCATCCGCCCCGTTGCTCCCGGAAGATGGTCTAATCATGAGCATGTGAACACCGATGCAAATGTGCTTCATACGACCTACATGAGCCGTGGAGGCTTTATTGATGCTCCGTATGACTTTGATCCTTTGTTCTTTGGGATGTCGCCTAAAGAAGCGGAGGCCACCGATCCACAGCAGAGGATCTTCCTGCAGATTGCCTGGGAGGCCTTGCAGCAAGCAGGATACGGGGGGAAATACCGCACCCGCAAAATCGGCGTGTTCGCAGGCTGCGAGCAGAACACCTACATGGAGCATTTCGCCAATTACCGTTCCTATATGCTGATTAAAAACCGTCTGGCGGACAGCCCCGCCTTCAACCGGATGAACCCTGAAGAACGGCAAGAAATTCTCGCTGGCATTTCCGGCGTGCTGGAGCCGGCCCGGCTCGTTCCGGATACGGTCGCCGGAAATGGCCTGAATGAGGTGGCGGCGCGGGTAAGCCACTGCTTGAATTTGACGGGACCCAGTCTGATCGTAAATTCCGCCTGCTCCTCTTCCCTGGTAGCGATTCACATGGCCTGCGAAAGTCTGCGCACCGGGGAATCGGAAATGGCCATTGCGGGCGGGGTGAACCTGAACCTAAGCCCAACGCCGTTTGTCTCCCTAAGCCGGGTAACCGCGCTGTCGCCGACAGGGGTCTGCTATCCGTTTGACCAAAGAGCTAACGGAATGGTGCTGGGTGAAGGGGCGGGAGCCATACTGCTGAAGCCGCTTGAAGCCGCGCTGAGAGACGGCGATTGCATCCACGCGGTGATCAAAGGCTCGGCCATTAACAACGACGGCCGCTCCCAGGGAATTACGGCACCAAGACCGCAAGGCCAAGCCGAAGTTATCAGAGAAGCGTTCCGGCGGTCGGGAATTCATCCCGAAACCATTTCTTATGTCGAAACGCACGGCACAGCCACGCCGCTGGGGGACCCCATTGAAGTTGAGGGGATGACCCAGGCGTTCAGCTCCTTTACGGACAAGACGCAGTTTTGCGGAATCGGTTCGGTCAAATCCTCCGTTGGGCACATGCTTTCGGCCGCCGGGGTAACCAGTCTGATTAAGGTGGCCCTTGCGCTCAAGCATCAAACCCTGCCGCATACGCTGAATTATGACCAGCCGAATCCGAATATTGATTTTGAGCATTCCCCGTTCTATGTGGTCGATAAACATCCAAGACCCTGGAAGGCGGAAGGAAGCGCTCCGCTCAGAGCAAGCGTCAATGCCTTCGGATTTGGAGGAACCAACGCCCATGTTATTTTGGAACAAGCGCCGCAAATTTCGGATACGCCTTCCCCGGCCGACAACGGGCCGCATCTGCTGCTGCTTACGGGCAGAAATGAACAAGGCATCAGAGCAGTCGCCGGAAACCTCAGAGCGCATCTGGAGAAGCAAGCGGAGGTTAGCGTAGCTTCAGTATGCTGCACAATGAATCTTTCACAGAAAGAAATGTCCGTCAAAGCTGCGGCCGTCATTAAATCGAAAGAGCATTTGACCAGCGTTCTTTCTGCGGTTGAAAATGGCGAGTCTTTTGCGGAAATTAGCAGAGGGCGTTCGAATCCAAGCCGAACTGCAGCGGTCCATCTCATGCTGGACGGTAAAATAACCGTGAGCGGCAGCGAACTGGATGTGCTCTGCTCCCGGTTCCCTGGCTTTGGCTCTGCCTACCGGAAGGCGAAACAAGAAATAAAGGATGGCGGGGAGAAGCTTGAGTCCTTTGCTCTTCAATATGCTGCATCAAAGCTGCTGCTCGATTTAGGGATTCGTCCTGCCGGAATCTTTGCCGAGGGAACAGGCATACTCGCGGCGCTCGTTCTCACGGGCCAAGTTTCGCTGCGGCAAGCCGCATTATTCATTCAGGACGGAAATGGGGAGCCCATTGATACAACAACCGATGCCCAGGAATTTTTAAAATGCCCGGTGGTAACTCCTTCAGGCGTAATCTATCGCAGCCACAACCGCGAGCTCTGGCCTTTCGTCAGGAACGCTACCCGGGATAAATTGGAGGAACAAGATTTTATGGAAGCCTTGGGTGCGGGCGAAGCTTTGATTTATTACGGAAGCGATCTTCGCTCTGTTAATCTGCCGGTCAGTCATCGCGATACAATCCATACCCTAAACCTCTCGCTGGAATTCGACGCCGTGGAGAATCTTTTGCAGGGGATGGGCAAGCTGTATGTTCTTGGAGTTCCATTTGATCCGTCCGGACTTTTTGATCCCCATGAGAAAAAGGTTCTCTTGCCGACCTATCCGTTCGCTAATGAAACCTATAAGGTTTCATATGAACAAGAGGAAGAACCGGCCAATAAGACAGGGCTCAGAAAAATAGAGGTATAAAGGGAGAGGGGCATGAGCAAGGGTTACAAAATAACGAAGATCGTTATCCTATCTATCGTTGTTCTGCTCGCCGTGCTGGCCGTGACCTTGTTCACAGCCAGCGGTGCGCAGAAGAAAGCCAAGTATCTCGATCCTTGGAAACGGGATTATGCCGAACAGTTCGAGGACCCGCGATTGCAGCTCATAGCTCATGGATTATTGGCCGCGAACAGCCACAACCTGCAGCCATGGAAGATTCAGTTAGATCGACAGAACCCGCTGGCGTTCTACCTTTACACGGACAACGAACGGCTCGCGCTGGAATCGGACCCTTTAGCCAGGCAAACGTTGGTTTCACAAGGCACCTTTTTGGAATATATGCGGGTAGCCGGCGAGCAGCTGGGGTATCCCCCCGAGATCGTCCTGTTTCCGGATGGGGAGTACGATGAACAACATTTAAGCGAGAGTATGGAACGGAAGCCGGTGGCGAAGATTACGCTGTCCAAGGCAAACCTGCAATCTAATCCGCTCTATGAATTCATGTTCTTGCCGGATACGAACAGAATGGCCTATCAGCCGGATGAAATCACGCCAGCTCAAATCCGGAAGCTGAACAAAACCAACACGGACCAAGAATTGATCTTATCTATCCTGAACGATAAAGCGGATATCGAGAAGTTTGGAGCCTACGGTGTGGAGGGTACGGACATCGAAACCGGGCTGCGGCGGATGAATGACGAGTCGGCCCGGATCTTCCGTTCCAATGAGTATCAGAAAAATAAATACCGTTTTGGATTTTCGTTCGAAGGACAAGGGACCACGGGATTAAAAAAGCATCTGCTGCAAGGATTAATCACGATCATTCCATTCCTTAACAATGAGGAAGCATCTACCAAGCTTGCAGTCCAAGCGGCGCAAACCGCAGCAGACCATACTCCGGCGTATGCCTTGATCCTTAGCAAGGATAACAGCAGGACCAGCCAGGTTAAGGCGGGAATGTTGTACAGCAGGCTCATACTTACCGCGCATGAGGAAGGACTCGTGATGCAGCCGCTTAGCCAAGTATTGGAGGAATATCCGGAAATGAGGGAGCCTTACAGCAGAATCCACAGGGAATATGCGGCGGGGGGAGAAACGATCCAGTTTCTGATCCGCTTGGGGAGGTCGACCCAGGAGACTCCGCTCAGCATGAGGCGGAACGCTGTGGATTTGATATCGGAATAAGAAAGATTGCAGTATAACGTACAGGTAAACGCGGCAGTGAGCAGGGGTAGACACTCCTCTGTTCACTGTTCATTTTTTTATGTTTATTGAAGGAGTGGATTGTAATCAATGGTTGAAGTCTATGCGCTGCCGCTACCACATGAAGACGGTTTTCAGAAAAATATGGAATTGTGCGGATATGTGTCGTCAGAGAAAAATACACGTATCCAGCGCATGGCAAGCAAAAAAGATGCATTGAGGATTCTTTGGGCTGATTTGCTCATCCGCGTTCTGATTATGGACAAATACAAGCTGAAAAACGAGGAGATTTCGTTCATTACCAACCCCTATGGCAAGCCTGTTTTTGAGGGAGATCCAAGCTTTGCATTTAATCTATCCCACTCCGGGAACTGGATCGTTGCGGCCGTTGCCGAACAAGGACAATGGATCGGGGTTGATATTGAGGAAATTCGGCCGATCGAGCTCGACATTGCCGAACGTTTTTTCGCGCCGGCGGAGTACCGCCATTTGATTACGGAGAGCAAGTCCCGTCAACTGGGGTATTTCTATGATTTATGGACACTGAAAGAAAGCTATCTCAAAGCTACCGGTGCAGGACTCACGCTTCCTCTTGATTCATTTGCGATCCATAAGGACAGGGAATCCGGCACCATTTCCATTTCCCAGACGCATTCCGCGCATGCGTTCTTTTTTCGGCAATATGATGTTGATCCTTCCTACAAGCTGTCCGTGTGTTCCACGGAGGAAGGCTTTGCCGCTGCTGTTAAAAGGGTTGATTGTAGCGAGGTTTATGAGCGGATAAGCGGAATTCCTGTGAAAAGCACTAATTTGTAAGATTTGTCCAATATCCCGCGAAGATCGATTACTCATATTCCAACCGCTGTTTTTCCTGCAAAAGCAGTTTCGTGATCGTTTTGCCGAGGATGTGTCCTGCTGTTTTAGGAGCCACAATTCCTGGCAGACCTAGTGCCAATAACGCCTTAATTCCATGCTCCTCGGCAAAGCGAAAGTCTGTTCCACCCGGACGGGAAGCCAGATCGATAATAAGAGTTTCTTTTGAAATACAGGCAATGATGTCCTGAGTGATAACCAATGAAGGAATTGTGTTAAAAATAATATGGACGTCATTCACCTGACATTTTAAATCCGTTGTATAGAAAGCGTTGAAGCCCATTTCCCAGGCTCTTGCATAAACTTCAGGCTTGTTGACTCCTGCTTTTACGCCGGCTCCCAGCACCTTGAGCGTTCTTGCAAGTGTCATCCCGATTCTACCCAGGCCCAATACCATGCAGGTGGAGCCATGAATCGTAATATCCGTATGCTGGATTGCCAACATCACAGCACCTTCGGCCGTAGGAATAGAATTGTAGATGGCTACGTCATCGCGTTCAAATAGCTCTATTAATTCTAAACCATGGATCTTGCATAAGTCTCTAAGATAACGATTGGCTATGCCAGTAAATACTTTGGCATGTTTGGGAATCGAGGCCAACAGATCTTCGGTTAGAAACAGCTCCTCTGACGAGAAAACAGACTCTGCTTTTCCATATTCATCGGTTCCGGATATGGGGAGAATCACTGCGTCCGCCTGGCTTAAAGATTCGACGCTTAGACTAGTTATAACTGTTCCGTCCAGCGGCAACAGATTATCAAAGCCAATGATTCGAACGTCTGCTCTCAGCTCAAGAAGCACTCGAATAACTTCGAGTTGGCGTTTATCTCCGCCAATCAGAACAACCTTTTTACCGATTAACGGCTCCACATGCTCAGTCCTCTCAGCTACTTTTACTAAGAGATTCGACATCAGAATTTTGTTTTCCTTTACCTATCCGTTGTTATCCCCATTTGCCGAACTAGTTAAACGATTACACTTTATGTAAATTATGCTTGCCGGTTTCTCTGTCCTTATGGCAGTATAGATGTAAATAATTGGAAGTATTAGGACTGTCTTGCCGTCGCAAACAGTTTGGTTTATAGTAAAAATGAAATTAGCGACGTTTCTCGGATAATGGAGGTGAATTCGGATGGTTACAATTTCTGACATCGCCCGGTTATCGGGAGTGGCAAAGAGTACGGTTTCTCGTTATTTGAACGGGGGCTCGGTAG
Organism: Paenibacillus rhizophilus; assembly: GCF_003854965.1. Classification (GTDB taxonomy): domain Bacteria; phylum Bacillota; class Bacilli; order Paenibacillales; family Paenibacillaceae; genus Paenibacillus_AQ; species Paenibacillus_AQ rhizophilus. The sequence goes on along the minus strand of NZ_RQPI01000002.1, from coordinate 313,431 downwards.
GCAGCGATACCCGAATAAAAATTGAGAAAATTATACGTGAAACAAGCTATATACCCAATTCCTTTGCTCAAAGTTTAAAGACCAAACGTCCGAATATCATCGGAACTGTAGTTCCAAGACTGGATTCGTACGCTTCTTCCCGAACACTCATGGGCATCGACGAACAACTCCGTACTCAGGACTACGAAATGCTGATTTTGAACAGCAACCGTGACCCCCGGCGCGAGGTTGAGAATTTGTACAGTCTTGCCAGACAGAAGGTAGCGGGGATCATTCTGCTCGCTACTGAGATCGGCCCTGAGCATACGGCTGCGTTCCGAGAATTACAAGTGCCGATTTTGCTCGTGGGTCAACAGTATTCCGGGATTTACAGCCTTATTCACGACGATGAGCGTTCCGCATATGATCTTTGCCGACTTGTACTAAATAAGGGGCATCGTCGCATCGCCTTTTTGGGCGTATCGGAAAGGGACCAGGCAGTCGGTGTAGGACGGAAGATAGGATTTATAAAAGCGGTAAGTGAATACAAGGACGCTAATGCAATCTGTTATGAAACCGGATTCGGCATTGAGGAAGCGCAGATAAAGGCTGAAGAAATCATAAGGCAGAACCGCCCGACTGCTTGGGTGTGTGCCACGGATAATATCGCGCTAGGGGTTATGAAAGCAGCGCATAATCTGGGATTTCGGGTTCCTGACGATTTTTCCGTTGCGGGGTTTGGAGATTATGAAATTGCCGGGATCATGCATCCCGGGCTGACGACCGTTAAATTCTTTTATCAGGAAACAGGCCGAATGGCGGCTTCCTGCATGATGAAGCTGGTGAACGGTCAGCCGGTGGAAAGAGTCATGCATTCCCAGTATAAAATTATTGAGCGTGAAAGCCTTGACATTCCGTTTGTACTCTGATTATAATCAATTCAAAGAAACCGGTTCCAAACGGCCGGTTTTTAAAACAATATAATTGGAACCGGTTCCGAAAAATATGCTGATACCTTATTTTCCGGCTGCTGGTCTCGGTATCCAGGTGAAAAATTTTTTTGACTGGAGTGGAACCGGTTCCGAAAGATATGGAGGAGAAAATATGGATTACAAACAAGTTGCGGCTGACATCCTGGATGCTATCGGAGGCAAGGAAAACGTAACGGCAGCTGCGCATTGCGCCACGCGTTTGCGGCTCGTTCTTGAAGACGAGTCACAGCTCGATCAAAAAGCGCTTGATCAGATGGATGTTGTCAAGGGGACTTTTTCCACAGGAGGGCAATATCAAATTATACTTGGAGCCGGGATTGTAAATACCGTCTACGGCGAATTTGCCAAACTCACGGGTCTTGGAGACATGTCCACCGGTGATGTTAAGACGGCAGGCGCAGCAAAAATGAATCCGCTTCAACGGTTTGTGAAAGCACTTTCTGATATTTTCGTTCCAATTATTCCGGCGATTGTGGCCGGGGGTCTATTAATGGGGATTAATAATGTGCTTACTGCCAGTAATCTGTTCGGTCCCAAGTCATTGGTTGAGATGTACCCAGGCATTGCCGATTGGGCGAGCATTATTAACTTATTCGCGAATGCTCCTTTTGTCTTCCTTCCGATCCTGATCGGGTTCTCGGCCACCCGCAAGTTCGGGGGGAATCCTTATCTGGGTGCGGCGCTCGCCATGATTATGGTCCATCCCGACCTGCTCAATGGTTACGGCTACGGCCAGGCGCTTGTGGACGGGACTGTGCCCACCTGGCATCTGTTCGGTTTTTCTATCGAAAAGGTCGCCTATCAGGGAACAGTGTTGCCGGTGCTAGCCGTGTCCTACATTTTATCCGTAATCGAGAAAAATTTGCGCAAGGTTATTCCATCTTATCTTGATAATCTGCTAACTCCCCTGCTGTCCGTCCTAATTACCGGCCTCTTGACCTTTGCTTTCGTTGGCCCGGTCCTCCGCGCTGCGGGCAACGGGGTGACGGATGGACTCTTTTGGCTGTACAATACGACCGGTTTCATCGGAGGTGGCATCTTCGGTTTCTTCTATTCAACGATTGCCATTACGGGAATGCATCACAGCTTCCTCGCTGTGGACACTCAACTGCTGGCGGATGTGGCGAAGACGGGCGGATCCTTCTTGCTCCCGATTGCCTCTATGGCGAACATCGCGCAGGGTGCGGCTACGCTGGCCGTCCTTCTCATTACCCGCAACAGCAAGACAAAGAGCATCGCTTCGGCTGCCGGCATCTCCGCGCTGCTCGGTATTACCGAACCTGCAATGTTCGGGATCAACCTCAAGCTTCGCTATCCGTTTATTGCGGCGATGATTGGCTCCGGTCTGGCCTCCGCCTATGTCGCCTATGCGCATGTGCTGTCCATTTCAATGGGACCGGCGGCAGTACCCGGGATTATTGCTATCCGTCCGCAGTCGATCGTCGGCTTCTGCATCGGGATGGGGATCAGCTTTCTGGTAACGTTTGTCATTACCCTGTTCTGGGGCAAGCGGCAAAATGCGTCAGCCGCAGGAGAGACATCAAACGAAGCTGCGGCTTGAACATCAACCTAAACATACCAAGGGCTTGGACATTTTTGCAGTAAGGAGGTTGCTCTGGAGTGGAGTGGATAAAAGAAGAGAGATACAGAAGATTGGAAGAAACCGATCCGGAAGAAATCTCCGGTTTGGCCGCCAGAGTCGCCCGGTGCCCCTGGCGTCAGGGCTATCATATTCAGCCTAAGACAGGGCTGCTGAACGATCCGAATGGATTTGCTTTTTTTCAGGGAGAGTATCATTTGTTCTATCAATGGTTTCCTCTCGGTCCTGTACATGGACTCAAATATTGGTATCATACCAGCTCTCCAGATCTCGTCCATTGGACGAACCGGGGGGTGGCGCTAAGACCAGACCGCAATTTTGACAGCCACGGGGTGTACTCGGGCAGCGCAATTGAGCACGATGGGCGATTGTACCTCATGTACACCGGCAATACACGTGATGATAATTGGGAGCGTCTGCCTTATCAGTGTATGGCTCAAATGGAGAAAGACGGCAGTATACACAAGTTTCAATCCCCGGTTATTGGCGGACCGCCGTCCGGTTATACCGACCATTATCGTGATCCCAAGGTGTGGCATCAGGACGGTTTCTTCTATGCCGTGATCGGCGCGCAGCGCTCCAACCTTACCGGCTGTGCCGTGCTGTACCGCTCGATCGATCTTCATAAGTGGGAACTGCTTGGCGAGTTACGCACCGGCTTGCCCGATTTCGGCTATATGTGGGAATGTCCAGATTATTTTGAATTGGCCGGCCAGGGAATTCTCTGCTTTTGCCCGCAGGGAGCGAGGCTCGACGAGCCCGGTAATATTTATCCGGCGGGCTATTTGATCGGAGAACCACTGGATGTGGAGACGAGGGATTTTCGGCATGGAGACTTTCGTTTGCTGGATCGCGGTTTTGATTTCTACGCCCCTCAGACTACACTAACGCCGGATGGCCGGCGCATTCTGGTAGGCTGGATGGGTCTGCCGGATGTTCCCTACCCCACGGACGATCACGGTTGGGCCCACTGCCTGACGCTGCCGCGTGAACTTCGGGTGGAGGGCGGCCGATTGTACCAGCTTCCCGCTCGTGAGCTTCAGGCACTCAGAGGAAAGGAAAGCTTCTCGATTGGGAAGATTTCAGATGGGACGTATAGTCCGCCCGGTTTTTCAGGCTCCCGGTATGAGCTGCTGATCGAATTCAATAATGTAGACGCCTTCGAATTTGGTGTCGGGCTGAGGACGGGAGAAGGAGAAAGGACGGTATTGGTATGTGACAGCCGGGATTCCAGGCTTATGCTGGATCGAACGCTGTCTGGCCGGCCGATCGCGGCGGAATATGGTATGGTTCGAAGCTGTGCGGTGAATCCTTCAGCCGTCAAGCTGCAGTTGTTCGTGGATACGTCGTCTGTAGAAGTGTTTGTGGACGACGGCCGCGAAGTCTTTACCGCCCGAATATTCCCCGATGCGGACAGCATGGGATTATCCATCTTCGCTAAAGGCGGTGAGGTCTCGTATCGTGCCAGTAAGTGGGATATTACATCGGGGGCAATACGTGATAGAGAGCAGTCGGGTTCGTAAAAGAACTGGGAGGAAGAAAACCGATTTTAAGCAAATCCAAGGGAGAGTTATGTCATGTCCGACAAAGAGTGGTGGAAGAAAAGCGTAGTTTATCAAATTTACCCGCGAAGCTTTATGGACGGAAATGGAGACGGAATCGGAGACATTCCCGGAATAACGTCGAAGCTTGATTATTTGGCGGAGCTAGGTATTGATGTAGTATGGCTTTCTCCGGTATACGCATCTCCGAACGCAGACAATGGCTATGATATTAGTGACTACCGCGCCATTATGCCTGAATTCGGCACAATGGGCGATTGGGAGCAGATGCTTGACGAAATGCACAAGCGGGGCATTCGCCTGCTGATGGATTTGGTGGTCAATCATACCTCGGACGAACATCCCTGGTTCGTAGAATCGCGAAAGTCCCTAAACAATCCTTACCGCGATTATTATATATGGCGGCCCGGAGAACCGGGAAAGCCGCCGACGGATTGGAAGGCTTCCTTCGGAGGACCGGCCTGGACGTACGATGAGACGACAGGCGAATATTATCTTCACATGTTCTCGCCGAAGCAGCCAGATCTGAATTGGGAGAATCCGGCGCTTCGCCAAGGAATTTACGAGATGATGCGTTTTTGGCTGGACAAAGGTGTGGACGGATTTCGTATGGATGTGATCAACATGATTTCCAAGAAAGAATGTCTCGCTCCATATGAGGCCTTCGTTCGCGGCGAAGGAGCCGAGCTCAGCAGAGTCTTTATCTACAACGCGGATAGCGTACATGACTATTTGCAGGAGATGAACAGGGAGGTGCTTTCCCATTACGATGTTCTCACCGTGGGCGAATGTCCGAAGGTTTCTCCGGAGCAGGCCCGGCTGTACACGGACCAGTCAAGGGGAGAACTGAACATGGTGTTCCAGTTCGAGCATATGGGCTTGGATAAGCCGAAGGGGCGGCCCAAGTGGGAGCGCAAGGCACTGGATCTGCCTGAACTGAAGCGCAATTTGAGCAGATGGCAAAATGAGCTGGCCGACGTGGGCTGGAACAGCCTGTACTGGAATAACCATGATCAGCCCCGCATCGTTTCCCGTTTCGGCAATGACGGACCTTACCGCGTCCAGTCGGCCAAGATGCTGGCCACCCTGCTGCATATGATGCGAGGCACACCCTATATTTACCAGGGGGAGGAGCTTGGCATGACCAATGTCCGGTTCGAGAGCATCGCCGATTATAGGGACATTGAATCCCTCAATTTTTATCAGGAGCAGACAGAGGTTCACCGCGGGGAGCCCGTGGAAACCTTGAAGGCCATTTATGAACGCAGCCGCGATAATGGACGCACGCCGATGCAATGGACTGGCGGACCTTCTGCGGGATTTACCTCAGGACAGCCATGGATGAAACTGAATCCCAATTATCCGGAAATCAACGCCGAAGCAGCGGTAGAGGACGCAGCTTCATTGTTTCACTACTACCGGAAACTGATCGAACTGCGCAAGTCCTTGCCCATCCTGACGGAGGGCGCATATGAGCTGATTTTGGAGGAGCATCCTTCAATTTTCGCCTATGTTCGCCGTTTGGGCAAAGAGACGGTGCTCGTAATCAACAATTTTTATGAAAAAGAAACGGAAATGGTTTGTCCGGAAGGTATAGCGAATGGTGCAGGAGAAGTGCTGATCGGCAATTACAGACGGGAGTTGGATGGGGAAAGGTTGACAGGAGCATTCAAGCTTATACTGTCTCCGTATGAATCCCTGGCGATTGGTTACTCGGCAGCATACTGAATATTCTTAGCAGCAGGAGGATGAGAGAAAAATGGCATGGTTTAAGAAAAAGGAAATGGAAAAGCTGGCTCTGATTGAAGTGGGGGTTCCGCTTGTCGGCAGCATCGTTGAGCTTACGGAGGTACCCGATCCGGCATTTGCTGGCGGCTTTATGGGCAAAGGCATGGCCATTAAGCCTAGGGAAGGTAAAGTATTCGCGCCGTTCGACGGAACGGTAGCTCATGTGTTCGATCGCAGCAATCACGCTTTGCTGCTGGAGCATGCCAGCGGCGTGCAGCTGCTGATTCACGTTGGCATTAACACGGTGTCGTTGAAGGGAAGAGGGTTTATGCCCCGTGTCAAGACCGGGGACAAAATCAAGACAGGGCAGTTGCTCATGGAGTTTGATATTACCGAAATCGAGCAGGCCGGCTTTCCGGTGATCACGCCAGTGCTGGTTCCGGACGATCAGGAAATGGTGAAATCGGTGGAGACGCTGGCAGACGCAGCGGAGCCTGGCGGTGCCCCGTTGCTGCGCGTTCACCTGAAATGACGGCGTGAGCTGAATTTCGGCGAACCGACATGCCGTTGCCGCTTATTTGCTGATTAATTCCGCTCAGCAATAAAACGGAGTGAAAGCGCGTTGGGGCGCTGCCAGCGGGGCCTGAAATCACGATTTCAGGCCCCGCTTCGCTGCCGCCTTTTCTTTTATTCAGGCTGCACTGCAGTCCTCATAGCTCGTCGGCCTTGCTGAACCGCCAGAACAGGCTGATAAAATCGCCTTTTACCCTTGGAAGCGTCAATCCGGCGTACATCAGCTCGTCACCGCCGTATACCTTCCCGGTTTCGTGATGGCGGTACAGGTACTTCGGATTCAAGCCCTTGCATTTAAGATTTGGCACCCTTTCTCCCGGCTGGCTCAGCACTCGGAAGAAAGCAAGCACCGCTTCGCTCTGATCGTCGGAGACAAAAGCCCAGGCCGCCTCATTGCCCTCAAACGGACTTAAGATCCGGTAAAATTCTCCGAACTGAATCAGCGGGCGGATTTCTTTATACAGCGCAACCTGGGACTTGACAATCTCCTTTTCCTCAGGCGACATCTTGGTGAGGTCAAGCTCATAGCCAAAGTTGCCCGACATTGCAACATGTCCCCGGGTGTCAAGAGGAGTAATCCGGTTGACCTGATGATTCGGCACGCCCGAAACATGAGCGCCCATAGACACGGTCGGAAAGACCATGCTGTTGCCGTATTGGATTTTTAGCCGGCTGATCGCGTCCGTATTGTCGCTCGCCCATGTTTGTGGCATGTAATAGAGCATGCCGGGATCATAGCGCCCTCCTCCGCTGGAACAGCTCTCGAACAGCACATCCGGAAAGGCGGAAGTGAGCTCCTCCAGCACCCGGTACAGGCCGAGGATATACCGGTGCCCCGTCTCGCGCTGGCGCTCCGCCGGAAGCAGGGCCGAGCCGATCTCGGTTAGATGACGGTTCATATCCCATTTGACGTACGTAATCGGCGCGGACGACAGAATGTCGGACAGCGCGCTAACAATATAGTCGCACACATCCCGCCGCGACAGATCGAGAACGAGCTGGTTGCGCCCCACCGTGCGGGGACGGTCCTTCACGTGCAGGCACCAGTCGGGATGACGGCGGTACAACTCGCTATCCTGGGAGACCATCTCCGGCTCAAACCAGAGACCGAACTGCATTCCCATCCCGGTGATCCGCCGTGCGAGGTGGTCCATCCCTTCCGGGAGCTTGCTGCGGTCAACGGTCCAGTCGCCAAGAGAACTCAGATCATTGTCGCGCTTGCCGAACCATCCGTCGTCCAGCACGAAGAGCTCCATGCCGAGGTCCTTCCCTTCGCGGGCGATCTCTTCAATCTTGTCGGCGTTGAAGTCGAAGTAGGTCGCCTCCCAGTTGTTGATCAGAATCGGCCGTTCTGCGTCACGGAATTTGCCGCGGCTGAGCCGGGTACGATATAGCCGGTTAAAAACGCGGGACATCCCGCCCAGGCCCTGTGCAGAGTATACCATGATTGCCTCGGGTGTCTGAAAGCTTTCTCCGGGAGCCAATTGCCAAGAGAAGCCGAACGGATTGATGCCAATTGACACCCGCGTCGTCCGGTACTGCTGGACCTCGGCCTGGGCAATGAAGTTTCCGCTATAAACGAGATTGAGTGCGTACACCTCGCCATTGTCTTCATCGGTGCCGGGACGGAGCAGGGCCAGGAATGGATTTTGCTGTGGACTGCTGGCGCCGCGCCGGCTTTCAGCCGCCTGGATGCCCGGAACGAGGGGTCTTCGGGCGATATTTCGTTCATTGGTGTGCGCCCCGTAAAAGGTTAGCATATCGTACACGTCGTCCCTGAAATCGATACTGGCGCTGAGCGCGCGCAGAAGGACAAGATTTTCGGAGCCGGTATGGTCAAAACGAACGGATCGGGCAATGGCATCATATTCGTTAAAGACCGTATAGATTAAGGTAGTCCGCAGGCCGGTTAGCGCATCCTCAAGCACAAGCTCCAGTGTATCCGCTTCGCTCTCCCGCTCGATATAAATGGCAGGAAGTCCTGGAAGCTTTGGCTTGCCGGCATATATCCGATGCGTCCGGTAACGGAGGTCGCTGATTTCAGATCCGTTCGGCTGGCTGATCTGATAGGCTGGGATGCCAAAATCGCCGTTGCCGTAGCCCGGGTACTCCTGCGGAAGGTTGTCCAAGGAGAACTTTCGGTCGGAAGGATCAGGATTTGGAGAGAAACCCCGATCGATATGGTCGAAGGGCACAGAATCCCGATAGATGGCGATTCGCCGTCCCCAATACAAATGCCCCAGGTAGCCGTCCCGAACAATCTGCATGCAGTAGCTTGAACCAGGTGTCTGCAGGTGAAACACCTGGTTTTTTTCGTCGTAGTGAATACCCATAAGTGAAATAGTGCTCCTTTACTATTATAATTTAGTGGGAGGCTGAAATGATTGATTCATAAGAATAAACCATTTGTTACTAGCGTAAAGGTATGAAGAAGCCGAAACAAGAGTAACTTCAGAAGCAGAGAAGGGTGAAATATTGCGGTGAATGACGGTGGCAAAGACATAAACGGAAAGCAGACTTCGGTATCTTTTCACTTTATAACTCCAATGCCTTACATCATGCTGAAGGGTACCGGGCATGAACTGATTACTTCACATGATTATATATGGGATGGGCGGAACCGAACTGGAGATCATTGTGTGCTCCAATATACACTGGATGGGCGTGGAGAGATTGAAACGGGGGGACGAAAGCATTCTCTGGAGCCGGGAGACGCTTTCCTGGCGAATATACCCGGCGACCATATCTATCGCCTGCCAGCCGATTCTCCCAGATGGGAAGTACTGTATTTCGAACTGTCACATTTAACGCTACACCTCCTTCAAGAATGGCTGGACATACACGGCTGTATTTTTCGGATTGAGCCGCAGTCGGAAGTGGAGCATCTGCTGTGGGCCACTTACCGGGAGGCGATTGAGGACAGCTATCGCGACATGTATCAATGCTCACGAGCGGCATATTCACTGGCGATGTCGCTGGCCAGTCATCTTGTAAGCTTAGCCAGCAGCTTTCCGCTGCCGCCGGTAGTGGAACGCTGCAAGACCTTCATCGACAGTAATCTGCATCGTAGCATTGGCCTTCCGGAGATGGCAGAGGCATCCGGCTGTTCGAAATTTCATCTCACCCGCGAGTTTGAACGTAAGCTTGGCCTCTCTCCCGGGCGATATTTAACCCGTATCCGGCTGGAAAGAGCGGCGGTTTTGCTCCTGGAGCATGCTGGTATTACATTGGGGCAGGTGGCGGAGTTATCCGGTTTCTCGAATGCCAACTATTTCGGAAAAGTGTTCCGCAAGTATACGGGAATAGCCCCAGGCGAATTCCGAAAGGAAGGCGATCTGTATCAAATTCGGCGGTTGATCCGGAGTGGCCAATGAAAATAGTAACAGGCAGCCGATTGAATATTCGGCAGCCTGTTTTGTAGTAGCTTCAAAGATAAAAAGCAAGATCACGGATCACTACGTTAATGATCAAGAGTCCGCATGACTCGATTGCTTCAATTACAATTCTTTCATGCTGATTCCATTGGGAAATGTCCCGGAACACGAATAACGCCCTTCCAACTTCCTATTGGGAAGCGAAAGGGCTAAAACCCGTAGTGAGCAGATGCATAAACATACATTGGTTAAAATGCTTTATCGTACTAAAGGACACCAGGTTGACACCATACTTCATATGCATCTAATTAGTTAATAGATAACCTATAAAATCCAAACAAAAAAAACCCTTATCTATCAAGGGTTTTAGCATTTACGTATGGTCGAGACGACAGGATTTGAACCTGCGACCTCTTGCTCCCGAAGCAAGCGCTCTACCAAGCTGAGCCACGTCTCGTTAACGGATTTATCGGTGATGTTGCGCCCGAACAATTAGAGATTATACGCCTGATTGCAATTCTTGTAAAGGAGTGTTTTTGGAAAAAAAGAGTTGAAAATATGAACATCTTCCGCAGTAGGTTTACTGGCTGTCAGTATGTATAATGTCCATATGAGAATTTTTAACAGGGCGGTATCGTCCGCCGTTTAAGGGGGAGTTAACATGGAACTGGGGTTGAAAGGGAAAAAGGCAATTGTGACCGGCGGAAGCAAAGGAATCGGACTGGCCACGGCCATCGTTCTGGCGAGCGAAGGCGCGGAGGTGGCGATCATCGCCCGTACGCCGGAGCCGCTTCAGGCAGCCGCGCGTCGTATATATGAAGAGACGGGAATGGAGCCGCTGGTCATTCAGGCCGATATCTCGTCGGAGGAGGGCGCCCGGCGGGCGGTCGAGACGGCTGGAGCGCATTTTGGAGGCGTCGATATTCTGATCAACAATGCCGGAACCTCTGCCGCCAAGCCGTTCGAGGAAGTGGACGCTAAAGGCTGGGACGTCGACCTTGACCTGAAGCTGCTGGGCGCTGTCCACTGCGCGCGGGCGGCGATCCCGTATATGCGCGGGGCGGGCGGCGGCGCGATCGTTAATGTCACGGCGGTAAAAGGCAAGGCTCCGTCCGCTGCTTCCCTGCCAACGTCGGTTAGCCGCGCCGCAGGGCTCGCGCTGACCAAAGCGATGAGCAAGGATTTGGCCGGAGCGGGCATTCGCGTCAACGCGGTATGCATCGGCCTTATCCGAAGCGACCAAATCGAGCGGAAGTGGAAACAGGCCGCGCCGGATTTGAGCTGGGAGGAGTTCTCGGCCGCTCCCAGCCACGGCATTCCGCTGGGAAGAATCGGCGATGCCCAAGAAGCGGCCAATGTGATCGCGTTCCTGGTATCCGATGCGGCGTCCTACGTAACCGGAACGTCCGTCAATATCGACGGGGGCTCTTCAGCGGTGCTGTAACCGGGACCGGATAAAGCATGCAGATTGACAGGAACGAGGGCCATGGATATACTTGAAATGTTAAAATGCGATTAACCTCATAGCTATGAATACGCAGATGAAATGAAGTACGCCGGAAACAAGGCTTCACCAGAGAACGGATTCCCTTGCGGGTAACGCAAGCGGCTGCGAGAATCCGGAAGACGGGCCGGCGGAAAGCTGATTTCGGAGTGCGGGTACAAACCCGCCGGATGGTCCCGTTAACGGCCGTAACAAGGCGATCGCTCGACTGCAGCGTGTCTGAAGCATCTTACAAGATGCCGGGACGCTAATGGGCGATAACCAGGGTGGTACCGCGATATTAATCGTCCCTGAATTTATTCAGGGGCGTTTTTATTTTCCTTTTCAAAATCTCGGTAAGGACAAGCGGAATGCTTATCCTTGACCTGATATTTATGTTTCCTCTTAAACTTCAATCGACGGGAGCTGTATTTAGATGAAAGCTAGTGAAATCCGTTCCAAATGGCTGGAATTTTTTGCGGGAAAAGGCCATAAAATCGAGCCCAGTGCGTCTCTTGTTCCCCACAACGACCCATCTCTTCTGTGGATTAACGCAGGGATGGCGCCGCTTAAAGCTTATTTTGACGGCCGTGTGAAGCCGGAGAATCCGCGCCTCACCAACTCGCAGAAGTGTATCCGCACGAACGACATCGAGAACGTCGGCAAGACGCGCCGGCACCATACGTTTTTTGAAATGCTGGGCAACTTCTCCATCGGCGACTACTTTAAGGAAGAAGCGATTACCTGGGCCTGGGAGTTCCTGACGGGCAAGGAGTGGATCGGCTTCGATCCGGACCGTTTGGCGGTTACCGTCTATCCCGAGGATGAAGAAGCGTTCAAGTTCTGGAATGAAAAAATCGGACTGCCCGCAGAGCGCATCATTAAGCTGGAGGACAACTTCTGGGATATCGGCGAAGGGCCGTGCGGGCCTTGCACGGAAATCTTCTACGACCGCGGCGAAGCCTACGGCAACGACATGTCGGACCCGGAAATGTACCCGGGCGGCGAGAATGAACGCTACCTGGAAGTATGGAATCTGGTGTTCTCGCAGTTCAATCATAACAAGGACGGCAGCTACACGCCGCTTCCGAACAAGAACATCGATACCGGCGCGGGTCTGGAGCGTTTCGCCTCGATCCTTCAAGACGTGGATTCGAACTTCGACACCGATCTGTTCCAGCCGATTATTCAGTCAACGGCCAAGCTTGCCGGCGTGAATTACAAGGACAACCTGGAGCAGGATATCGCGCTGAAAGTTATTGCCGACCATATCCGTACCGTGACTTTCGCGGTCGGCGACGGTGTGCTTCCTTCCAATGAAGGACGCGGGTATATTATCCGCCGCCTGCTTCGCCGCGCGGTGCGCTACGGGAAGACGCTGGGCCTCGATCGGCCGTTCATGTACGAGCTGACAAGCGTTGTGGGCGAGATTATGGGCGTTTATTATCCGACTGTGGTTGAGAACCGTGAATATATCGCCAAAATCATCCGTACGGAAGAAGAACGCTTCCATGAAACGCTGTCCGACGGACTGGCGATTCTGGGCGAAATCAGCGACCAGGCGAAAGCGAACGGCCTGGATGTGATCAGCGGAGCGGACGCGTTCAAGCTGTATGACACGTACGGCTTCCCGTTCGACCTGACGGAAGACTACGCCGCCGAGCAAGGGCTGAAGGTCGACCGCGAAGGGTTCGACGCGGCGATGCAGGAGCAGCGCGACCGGGCGAGAGCGGCCCGCCACGACAGCGGCAGCATGAAGGTACAGGGAGGTGCGCTGTCCGAGCTGACGATTAAAAGTGAATTTGTTGGATATAATGACCTCGTAACCGAATCGAAAATCGCAGCAATTCTGGTCGGCGACGAGCTGGTGGACACCGCCGGCAAGGGCGCGGAAGCGCAGGTTATTCTGGAGTCGACTCCGTTCTACGCCGAAAGCGGCGGTCAAGTAAGCGACCATGGCGTGCTGACGGGCGGTGCGGTTACAGCCAAGGTGAATGGGCTCTTCAAAGCGCCGCGCGGCCAGCATGTTCATCTGGTGACGGTGGAATCCGGTGAGTTGAAAGTTGGCGATACGGTCCGCGCTGAAGTGAACCGTTCGGAACGCGAGGATGTCGTGAAGAACCACACGGCAACCCATCTGCTGCACAAAGCGCTGAAGGAGGTGCTTGGCGGACACGTCAATCAGGCGGGATCGCTTGTGGAAGGGCAGCGCCTGCGCTTCGACTTCTCGCATTTCGGCGCGATTACACCGGAAGAGCTGACCGAAATCGAGCATAAGGTCAATGAGCAGATCTGGCGCGGACTGGACGTCGTAATCGAGAACAAACCGATCGACGAAGCCAAAGCGATGGGAGCGATGGCGTTATTCGGCGAGAAATACGGCGATATCGTCCGTGTGGTGCAGGTCGGCGACTACAGCCTTGAGCTGTGCGGCGGCTGCCATGTGGGCAACACGTCGCAGATCGGCATTTTCAAGCTGGTCAGCGAGAGCGGTATCGGCTCCGGCGTGCGCCGGATCGAAGCGGTGACCGGCCGTTACGCTTACCAGCACACGGAGAGCCAGCTCGACGTGCTGAAGCAGGCCGCCGCGCTGCTGAAATCCTCGCTTCCGGATGTGCCGAAGCGTATCGAGGGCTTAAGCGGCCAAGTTCGCGAGCTTACGCGCGAGAATGAGTCGCTGCAATCCAAGCTCAGCGCCGCGGCTGCAGCCGAACTGACGGGCAGCGTGAAGACAGTCGGCAGCGGCGTTCAGGTGCTGACGGCTGCCGTGCAGGCGGGCAGCATGGACGCGCTGCGGTCGATGGCCGACGAGCTGAAGGCAAAGCTGCCGACAGCGGTCATCGCGCTGGGCGCCGCCATGGACGACAAGGTGAACTTTGTCGTCGCGGTACCGCAGTCGCTGGTGAAGCAGGGCTACCATGCCGGCAAGCTGGTGAAGGAAGTCGCCGCGGTATGCGGCGGAGGCGGAGGCGGCCGTCCGGATATGGCGCAGGCCGGCGGCAAGGACGCCTCCAAGCTGGCCGCCGCGCTGGCAAAGGCGGAAGAACTGGTAGCCGCTCAGGGCTAGAGAGCGGCTGCACCGTCCTTCGCCGCATCCTGCAGGGAGCGGCGAAAGGACAAGCTTGAGCGTGCCTAACCTGTGTCGAAGCTGCACGCGGGGTTCCCGGAACAAGCGGCCTGGAGACTTGCAGGCGAATGGTTCGCCCTTTCACCGGAGGCGTCGGGCCTGCGGGATGACGGGGCTCACGGCCCTGCGGGACAAGTTTTGCGCTTTTTCATGTCTTCTGCTCACAGCCCTTTGTTATTATTGCGGGTTTAAAGGCAAAATCCCAAAAAAACGCTATATTACGGCAGGATTTTCTTGTTTGGCCGTGAATATGTTATTATGGGGACAGATATAAATCAGTAATACAGCAACTTTGCGAGTGCCGCTTTAAAATCGGCTGCGCAGGAGGAAGGTGTCACAGATGGACTCCATGGACAAAACGGTCAAATTCAATGTGAAGGGCGACGAAAAAGAGGCATCTCCCCGCGAGATCCTGCTTACCGTTCACAACGCCCTGTTGGAGAAGGATTATAATCCGATCAACCAGATTGTAGGTTACCTTCTTTCCGGTGATCCGGCTTATATCCCGCGCCACAACAATGCGAGAAGTTTGGTCCGGAGGAAAGAACGTGACGAGCTGATTGAAGAGCTGGTCCGGTTCTACCTTGCCAATCAGCCGGCGGATAAGGTCAAATGAGGAAGCTCGGTCTGGATTACGGGGATCGCCGGATCGGCGCAGCCGTAAGCGATGCTTTTGGATGGACCGCTCAGGGACTGGAAACCATCGAACGCCGCCGGGACGGAAGCGAGCTGGAGCGAATTCGTCACCTGATCGAGGAGTACGAAGTATCCGAGGTTGTGGTCGGCCTGCCCAAGAATATGAACGGCACAGTGGGTCCTCGCGGCGAGATTTGCATTGAATTTGCAAATGTGCTGCGGGAGACGCTGGATTTGCCCGTACACCTTTGGGATGAGCGCCTGACGACGGTATCCGCGGAGCGGGTGCTGATTGAAGGCGATGTCAGCCGTAAGAAGCGCAAAGGAATTGTGGATAAAATGGCCGCGGTTCTGATTTTGCAAAATTATTTGGATGCTAACAGTAAAAGGTGAGGGGTGCGCACACATGGCAAACGAGCAGATCGGCATGGATGAGGAACCGGAAATTATTTATATTCCCGATGACGAAGGCAACGAAGAGGAATTCGAGGTTATCATGAAGTTCGAGGTTGACGGCTCCGATTCCAAATATATGATGGTGGTTCCGCTCGATTCCGAGGACGAAGAAGCCGACGAGGTATACGCATTCCGCTATGAAGAAGACGGAGACGATCTGCAGCTGTTCATGATCGAGGATGACGAGGAGTGGGCGATTGTCGAAGAGACCTTCAACACTCTGGTCGACGAGCTGGACGGGGGAGCGGAGAATGACTGAGTTTTCTGCCGGCCAGGTCATATGGACCTCCAGGCTGAAGGACGCCTATGGAGTGACCGTAGAACTGGAAGACGAGAACGGCAAAGCTTCCGTATACGAGATTATCGCCGAATTTGAAGTGCAGGGCCGCGGATATGCGGTGCTGAAAGAGTCGGACAAGGATGAGGAACAGGAAATCCTGCGGGTGCTCGTTTCCCCGGATGGCCTGCCGGAGCTTGAAAGTATTGAAGACGACGACGAATGGGAAGATGTCTCGGAGCTTTACGACGAGCTGACTTTTCAGGACGACGAAGTGTAAGCATATACGGCTTGCCGCTTTCGGCCCTTGGGCCGGCTGCCGGAGCCACATGCAGGGGAGGGCGGAGCATTCCGCGCTCCTTTTGCATGATTATTTTTCAAAATATCTATTGAATTTAAATGAATACAATTTTATATTTATAGTCGGAAAGCGAGGAGAACGATTGAAATCCGCCATCCGCAATCTGTTGATTGTCCTGCTGCTGTTGATCATTGCGGCGGGAGGAGGAGTCTGGTACGTATGGAACGGCATGAAGCCGGTGGAGCCGTCAGGCCCTGCCGTAAACTTTACTGTACAAAAAGGAATGGGAAGCTTGGAAATCGCCGACCTGTTGGAGAAGAACGGCATTATCCGCAGCGCTCTTTTATTTAAAGGCTATTTGAAGTGGACGAACGAAGGCTCGAAGTTCAAGGCGGGAACCTACAGCGCCGCGCCCGGCGCAACGTATGACAATCTGATTGCCCGGCTCAACGCGGGAGACGTAGTGAAGAAGGAAACGGTCGTCTTTACCATCCCGGAAGGGTACACGGCGGAGCAGATTGCGGACAGGCTGGCTCAGGCGTGGGGCAAGGAAGCTTCCGTCTTTTTGTCGCTGATGGACAAGGGGGAGGGCCTTAAGGAGACGGAGATTCTAGGCGTCCCGCAGGACCAGGATTTGCGTCACCGGCTGGAGGGCTATCTGTTTCCGGAAACGTATGAGCTGGTGAAGGAGAGCACGCCCCAGCAAATTGTCGAGAAATTGATGGAGGAGCTGCAAAAGAAGCTGGACGGCATTCCTGATTGGCAGACCAAGCTTAAAGACCGAGGAATGACTCTGCATGAATTGATGACCGTCGCTTCGCTGGTGGAGCGTGAAGTCGTTGTGGACAGCGAGCGCCCAATTGTGGCCGGCGTCATATACAACAGGCTGAAGAAGGGACAAAAACTGGAGATTGACGCCACAGTCCAGTATTTACTCGACCGGCAGAAAGAAAGATTGCTGTACAAAGACCTTGAAGTCAAGAGTCCATACAATACGTATCGTAATACGGGCCTGCCGCCGGGACCGATCTGCAACCCCGGACTGGCCTCCATTAAAGCGGCCCTTGAGCCGGAGGCTTCGGATTATTATTTCTATGTAACGAAAAAGGATGGGACGCACACCCATTTATTCGCTAAGACGTACAAGGAACATTTGGTTAATGTTAAAAAAAGCCAAGAAGGAGCGAAGGAGACGTCCTCATAAGGAGGATATCGTTTCCCGCCGATATATGGCAATTATGAGCAAATAATAAGGCTACAATAAGGGTGCTGTCCGGGGGCATTACTGCCAGGACGGCATGACAGGGGGGTACATGATGAAGAGCAAACCGGAGCTGCTGGCGACGGCCGCTTCCCTTACGGAAGCGGCCGCGCTGCTGGATGCCGGAGCCGACGCGCTGCTCATCGGCGACGATCGGTTCGGTATGCGGCTGGCGGGACATTTCAGCCTGGAAGACACGGCGGCAGCCGTGGAGATGGCCCGTGCACGAGGCCGCAAAGTATATGCCGGGCTCGGGGGACTGATGCCGAACCGGCTGCTGGACGAGCTTCCGGCTTATATCAAGGCCATCGCGGAGATCGGCGTGGATGCGGCCGAGTTCGGCGATCCAGCCGTGCTGGCCGCGGCCCGGCGCGAGGCGCCCGGCCTTAAGCTTCATTGGAACGCGGAGATGACGTCGACGAATTTCGCGACGGCCAATTACTGGGGGAGCAAAGGCGCTTCCCGCGTTGTTCTGGCCCGGGAGCTGAATATGGACGAGATCACGGAAATGGCGCCGAAGCTTGAAGTGGAGGCTCAGGTCCAGGTGCACGGCATGACCAATATTTATCACTCCAAGCGGAAGCTTGTGGAGAGCTATATGGCTCATCAGGGACGTCCGATCACTGGCGGGAGCCTTGGGAAGGAACGCGGCCTGTTCCTGATCGAGGCGGAACGGCCTGACGAGAAATTTCCGATTTACGAGGACAGAAACGGCACCCATATTATGAGCTCGGACGATATTTGCATTATGGAAGATTTGCATGTGTTGATGGAGGCCGGAGTACACAGCTTCAAAATAGAAGGGCTGCTGAAGCCGACGGCTTACAACGTTGCGGCAGTCAAGGCTTACCGCCGGGCGATCGACGCCTATGCGGTTGACCCTGCGGGTTATGCCTTCAGGGAGGAGTGGCTGGATGAAGTCCGGGCGCTTCAGGACCCGGAGCGGGAGCTGACCTTCGGCTTCTTTTACAAGGAGCAGGTTTATTAAACATCTAATTTTTTGGAAAAAAGGAGAGGAGAAAAGGTATGAACACTGTGGCCAAGCCGCAATACAAAGGCAAGCGTTACCGCTTGGACAAACCGGAGCTCCTGGCTCCGGCGGGCAATTTGGAAAAATTGAAATTCGCCGTGCATTACGGCGCGGATGCGGTATATATTGGCGGACAGAAATACGGCCTGCGCTCGAATGCGGATAACTTCAGCTTCGAGGAAATGCGCGAGGGTGTGGAATTCGCCAAGAAATACGGCGCTAAAGTATTTGTGGCGACGAATATTTACGCTCATAATGAGGATATCGCCGGGATCGAGGAGTACCTGCGCAATTTGCATGAGGTCGGCATCGCCGCAATTATTGTGGCGGACCCTGCGATTGTGGACATTGCCCTGCGGACTGTCCCGGGTCTTGAGGTGCACCTCAGCACCCAGCAGTCGACGCTGAACTGGCAGGCCGTATCCTTCTGGAAGGAAGAGGGGCTGCCGCGCGTCGTATTGGGCCGCGAAACAAGCCTTCAGGAGATAGCGGAGATCAAGCGACATGTCGACATCGAAATTGAGGCTTTTATTCATGGAGCGATGTGTTCCTCGTATTCCGGCCGCTGTGTGCTGTCCAACCACTTTACGGACCGCGACTCGAACCGGGGGGGCTGCTGCCAGTCGTGCCGATGGAAGTACGATTTGTTCGAGGATGCGCGCGAAGGCGAGGTCTGGGTCTCCGAAGAACAAAGCGCCGGACAGCCGCCGCAGCGCCTTGTTCCGGACGTAACGCAGCTTCCGCTGCATCAGCCGGAGGACAATCCGTTTTCGATGGGCGCTAAGGATCTGTGTATGCTGGGGAGCATTCCCGATCTGATCGAGGCGGGGATCGACAGCTTCAAAATCGAAGGGCGGATGAAGTCGATCCACTATGTAGCCACCGTGGTCAATGCTTACCGAAAGGCAATCGACGCGTATATGGCCGATCCCGAGCATTACGAGCTGAAGCCGGAATGGATGGATGAACTGAACAAAGCCGCCAACCGTCCGCTGAACACGGGATTTTTCTATGACACGCCGGATCATGAGGATCATATATACGAGCCGGAAGAAAAGGCCGCTCCGTTTGATTTTGCCGGCCTTGTGCTGGACTATGACGCGGAGACGAAGACGGCGCTGATTCAGCAGCGCAATCATTTCAAACCGGGCCAGGAAGTCGAATTCTTCGGACCGGACCGCAGCCCTTTCAAGCAGATTGTGGGCGAATTGCGGGATGAGGAAGGCGTTATTCTGGACGCTGCGCGCCATCCGCTGCAGCGCATCCGGATGAAGGTCGAGCAGCCGGTGGCTTATTTTGATATGATGCGGAAGAAGAAATAACAAAGCTTAGGCTTAGAACGGGCGGGTTTCCGGACTGCGGGAACTCGCTCTTTTTTTGAGAATATTACAATTTGAAAGTTGAGTAGGTCTATAGACATAAAAAAATGTGGAAAGGTATAAGAAATATCTACCAGTTTGCCGATATAGAAGATAACGCTTACATAATGTAATGCAAATTCATCAGGCAGGTGATTAGGAATGGGAGAGGCTGAAAGAGAGAGAAAAAAAGGTCAACGTAAAGAAAGGTTAGCGAAAGGTCAGCGGGATGAAGGCCGGTCAGGCAAGAACCTGACGACAAGGGAGGAGACGGGCGGCAGCTTTACAGGCACAGCGGCACACCAGATATGGAAGCGGTTGCTTACCCAATCTGCAGGGCAATTCAGAATGGTCAATCCCGCCAAGTCGGTCGGGGTCAAGCTGTTTCTGATTTTTTTATCGTCCATTATCGTTGTGGTTATGTTCCTGGGATTAATGTCTTATACGAAGGCCAAGAACACCATCAAGGATAATGTGTCCGAAGCGAACCGCCAGACGATTATTCAAAATGCTGAGAAGCTTGATATTATTTTGAACCAGTACGAGACCCTCGCTTTGCAGCTGTTCTTTGATCCGGAGGTTCAGGCGCAGATCTCCATTCTGAAGAACGCCAAATCATTCTATGATCAATTTGTGGCGATGGATAACATCGGCGATAAGCTGACCAATCAGACGACCGCGGATTCGAATATCATCAGCTTTTCGCTGATCCCGGATAATACTAAAGAGCAAGTCATGACAAGCGGTAACTCCAAGCTGATTGCGGAGGATATGCGTGACAAGGACTGGTACAAGCAGATTGTCGCCAATACCGAAGCCTATAAACCAACGTATGCGGGCGACTCCTTCAGTTCGAAGTTTTACTGGTTTCCGGTGAATGAAGTTGTCAAGAACAGCACCAATATCGCCGTCGTGCGAAAGCTCCAGAATATGGGGGACACGTCGGGTTACATCGTTGTGATTGAAATTAAACAAGATGCACTTGAAAGCGCCTTCCGCAGCGTAAATCTGGGGAACGGATCACAAATCCAGCTGGTTTCACCCGCAGGCACTGTTATCGCTTCTTCGGTAAAAGAAGAGGACGGTAAAGTGTCGGCTTATGCTTTTATCAAAGACAGCAAAGCCAATAATAGCAGCATCGAAACCCGGGACGCGAAGGGCCGAGACCTGCTGGCCGTGTTCAGCCCGCTCGCAAAAGCCGACTGGAAGCTTACGGGCATCGTTCCGACCGATGCGCTCGTAAAGGACGCGAAGCCGATTCTCTTCACCACATATATCGCCGCCGGGGCAGCCGCCCTGCTGGCGCTGCTGCTTGGCATATGGATGGTGCGGATGATTGCCCGTCCGCTCGCGCGGCTTAAGGATCTGATGGGCGAAGGCGCCAAGGGAGATTTGACGGTTCGCACGCCGTATACGTCCTCGGATGAGATCGGCCAGCTGTCGGCTTCCTTTAATCTGATGATGGAACGAATTACACAGCTGGTCTCCCAGACGACGGAAACGGCCCGCGATGTGCTGGAGACGGCGGGCGAGCTCGGGGAAGCTTCCCGCAAGACGGCGGTTTCCGCCAAGGACATTGCGACCGCAACCGAAGAGATTGCCGAGGGAGCGGGCAGTCTTGCGCTTGAAGCGGAGAAAGGCAATGCATTGACCGAAGCCTTGTCGGTCCAAATGGAGGCGGTCATTCTCTCCAACCGTGAAATGGATGACAGGGCGCATATTGTCGGTGAATCCAGCGGTAAAGGGGTGAAGCAGCTTGAGGAGCTGCTGAAGCAGACAGGCCGTACGGGTGAAATGACCAAGGCGCTCGTGAATAAAGTGGACAATCTGAAGAAAACGGCCCTCTCCGTCCTGAAAGTGCTTGACGTGATGAAAAATATTACCCAGCAGACGAACATTCTCTCGCTGAATGCGACGATCGAAGCGGCGCGCGCAGGCGCGGCCGGCCGCGGCTTTATGGTGGTGGCGGGCGAAATACGGGCGCTTGCCGATCAATCGAAGAACTCGATCGCGCTGGTTGCGGACATAACCGACAAGATCATGACAGAAATGAATGAAACGGTGGATGTGCTGTCAGAGGTGACGCCTCTGTTTGCGGAGCAGATGAATTCGGTCAAGAACACCAGTGAAATTTTTGTATCGGTCCGTGAACAGATGGATGGCTTCATTGCCAGCCTGCAATCGGTAACGGCTTCAATCGACAGTCTTAAAGCTTCGCAGACGGTATTGTCGGAAGCGATGGGAAATGTAAGCGCTGTTGCAGAGCAGTCGTCGGCAACCTCGGAGGAGGTGGCGTCGCTCAGCAGCGAGCAGCAGAATGTGAGCGACCAGCTGGTCATGCTGTCGGCCAACCTGGAAAGCGTTTCCGGTCATTTGAAGGAAAAGCTGTCGCTGTTCAAGGTATAACTGCAGAGCAGGCAAGCCTAATAAGGCAGCTGCCCGGAGTGTTTGCCGCAAGTGACATGAAGAATAACGGACCTTCGCATCAATCGATGCGGAGGTCTCTTTCGTATGTTAAAGCGAAAACAAGCAGGTAGGGGGCATTGTTATGTCGGACGCTGGACATAATAGGGAAAAATTACGCTCCGGAGGCAGTCCGATGCTTAGTAAACGCCATCAAAAAAACAAGCGAATCTATATTGCCCTGTTTCTTCTTGCCTCGGTCTTCGCTCTGCTTGCGCTGCGGCTTGCCTGGATTCAGTTCGTGATCAGCGGGCGCCGGGTTCCGGGAGGGCACTATCCTCTCGCCAAAATGTCCAAGATTCAGAGCGAACGGGAGGTTGTGCTTGATACCGGGCGGGGACGGCTGTACGACCGACATGGCCTGCCGCTGGCCGGAGTAACGGTCTGGACGGCGGCTTTTTATCCGCAGGAGGAAGAACAGCGCGGAGCGGATGGCTTCAGGAATGCGGATTCTCTTCGTTCTCTCCGCCGTCTGGCTGCGATTCTCGGCGTGCCCTTTAAACAGCTTCAGGAAAAAAGAGAGAAGCTTGTCCAGCCTTTCCTGTGGCCCGCGAAATCCGGCGGCGGCCCGCTTGCGCTTACGCCGGATCAGGCTGCTGAAATCAGCGGTCTTCAGATTGACGGCGTCCGGGTTCTGCCGTTCGCGAGCAGACCGGGCGGAAGCCTTACCGGGCGGCAGTGGCTCGGCCATTTGTCCGAAGCCCGGCCGAAGAAGGAGAGCCGCGGGCAGGGCGGCAGAACGGCATCCCCCGGAAATGACGATTCCGGTCTGCGCGTAACGATGGAAGGGACAACAGGACTGGAGAAGACGTTGGAGCCGCTGCTGCGGGGTGTCGGACATACCGAAGTCTATGCCAGAGTCGACGCGGAAGGGAAACGTCTGCCGGGCAGCGAATTGACGGTGCGGACGCCGTCCAATCCCTATTATCCGCTGTCGCTGCACACAACCGTCGATCTGAAGCTTCAGGACAAGATTGAAAGGCTGGCCGCCGGAAACGGCGTGAAGGAAGGAGCGGTCGTCGTGCTGGAAGCCGGGACGGGCGATGTAACGGCGATGGTATCGCTGCCGTTCTACGATCCCGGAAACGTATCGCCGCAGGGAGGAGAATGGAATAACCGCGCGCTTCAGGCGGCGGCGCCCGGCTCGATCTTCAAAATCGTTACCGCCGCCGCGGCGCTGGAAGCCGGGCTGACTTCGCCCGACGAGACGTTCCACTGCCATGGAGCCTACGGCAGATACGGATTGTCCTGCCATAAGGAAGCCGGACATGGAGCGCTGACCCTGGAGCAGGGCTTCGCCCAGTCCTGCAACAACGTGTTCGCTTCGCTCGCAGAGCGGCTGACCGCAGGCCAGCTCCAGTCGGCTGCGCTGGCGCTCGGCCTTGGCCGGGACATCGGCTGGCGGCAGGAGCAGGTTCTCGGCCTGCCGCTGCTCCAGCCGCTCTCAGGCGAACAACGGGGGGCCGTCTTTCGAACTTTGCTCCCCGATGACGGGGGAGCAAGGGTGCAGACGGCCATCGGCCAGCGCGACTCCACGGTGACCCCGCTGCAGGCGGCAAACCTTGTCGTCACGCTGCTGCATGGCGGCGAGGTTCGCGCCCCGCGAATCCTGCGCGAGGTCGATTTCGCCAATGGGCAGAAGCTGATGGATCTGCCCCCGCATTTGGCTCCCGCCGCGGAAGGACGCATCTCGGCACTAACCGCTAAGCACCTGCGGTCCTGGATGCGCCGGGTGGTGACGGAAGGCACCGGACGGTCGCTGCGCGGCGCGCGCTGGGCGCTTGCCGGCAAGTCCGGCACGGCGCAGACTCTGGTCAAGGGAGCCCCGCGCAACAATCAATGGTTCATTGGCTTCGGTCCGGCGGAGCAGCCTGAGTATGCGGTGGCGGTGCTGGTGAAGAACGCGGCTCCGGGGAGTCCTCACACCGCCACCCGGCTGTTCGGCGAGGTCATGGACCTTCTGGCGGAGCCTTCCGGTGTCTGATCTCCGCATCGCTATTCGCGGCAGGCTCGTCTTCCGCATTCTCATTTCCGTCGTCATATGCGAACGGAGAAACGATAAATTCCTCCTGCGGCAACGAGATCCACTTCTGGAGATAGCCTTGCTGCAGCAGCTCCTTTAGCAGAATCAGCAGAATGGGCGAGAGAATCAGCCCTGCAACGCCAAAGGCGGAAGTCGACAGGATAACAAAGGACAGCATCAGAAACGCCGAAGAGACGCCGATGGAATTGCCGGTGATTTTCGGCTCCAGCAGCTGGCGGACGAGCAGCACGACAGCCAGGAGGACGAGAAGGCCGATTGCGAGCGGCGTGCTGCCTACGATGAACAAATAGACAATCCAGGGGATAAGAATCGTCGATACCCCCAGCAGCGGCAGTACGTCGAACACCGCGCAGACAAGCGCCATCGTGATTTCATTTCCGGTCTGCAGGATGAACAGGCCGACCAGTACAATAACGAACGTAATTGAAATCAGGATCAGCTGAGCTTTTAAATAGGAGCCGATGGCTTTAAAGACGTTGCCCTGCAGGAAATGGTAAGCTGTCTTGAACGTCTTCGGCATTTTGTCATGCGCAATCTGCCGCCAATCCTTGATCTCCATACTGAGAAAGAATGCGAGGATGATGGCGACCCCGAAATTAGCCATAAACGAAGAGAACGAGCCTAGAAGACGGATCAAATAATTAATGAAGACAAGGAGCCAATCCGACAGCAGATCGGTGGCGGTTTTGAAATAGCCGTTCAGCTTTTCGGTCATATTGGGTGGAAGATTCGCTATTTTCTGCTGAAGCCAGGTCGTCAGCTCCATAAAATGCTGCTGAACTACATATGTATAATGTTGTAGGTTTCCTTGAAATTGCATTGCCTGCGATGCGATCAGCAGTCCCGCGCCGAACAGCGTCCCCAGAATCAAGATTAGGAACAGCAGCACGGAGATAGCCGAGGCAAATGACTTTGGCAGCCCCTTGCGGTTCAAGAAGCGCGCCAGCGGCTCGATCAGCATAAACACGAAGAAAGAGAGGAACACGGGAGCGGCCATTTGGTACAGCTTGCTGAAGGCGAACATGACTAGATAGACGGTAAGCACGAGCAGTCCGATATCGAAAAAGGTACGCCAATATTTTTTGTAAAGCGGCAGCATGGATTTAACGACTCCTTTGCGATTGGGATGGCATTCTTTCATAGACCTGATTTCCATTGTACACGATTTTACCAAAAAACCGTCTTTTTCTTTAACAGCTGTGGTAACATAAGGGGTAACGGTTTTTAAAGAACGGCACCGCCGCTTCTTCTTGCCATATCGCCGCTTAACGCGGCAGTCATCTCTACTTGGCCGTCTCCCGCCTGTCAGCTAGCAGACGAAAGAGCGGCTCTCAAGTCAACTTTAGAGAAAAGCGGGGAAGAAAAATGCAGACTTTGCTGCTCTGGTTATTCTACATCTCATCATTTTATGCTTTTATTCCCGGCATAATCAGCCGGATCTTCGGTTACCGCGTCTTTCGAAAAGGAATCGGAGTGCGGGATTTTGCCCTTACGTTCGATGACGGGCCCGACCCGCAATACACGCCAAGGCTGCTTGATTTGCTGAACAAGTATAATGCCAAGGCTACCTTTTTTGTAGTCGGCTCCCACGCGGAGCGCTGCCCTGAATTGATCCGCCGCATGCATACGGAGGGCCACCTGGTCGGTATTCACAATTATGTTCACAAGAGCAACTGGCTAATGCGCCCCGCTACCGTCCGCAAGCAGATTCAGCTCACCGACGACATTATTTACGGAATTACCGGCGAGCGCAGCACGTACTACCGTCCGCCTTGGGGCATCGTCAATCTGTTCGATTTCTCGAAGCGCCGTCATGTCAAAATCGTGCTGTGGTCGGCCATGTTCGGCGATTGGCGCAAGAAGCTCGGAGTGGAGCGGCTGACGGAAAAAATGCTGGCCCGTCTGAATCCCGGCGAAGTGATGCTGCTGCATGACTGCGGCTTGACGCTGGGGGCCGATCCCGAGGCGCCGGAGCAAATGCTGGCGGCACTGGAACGCACTTTGGAAGAAGCCAAGGCCCGGGGGCTCAGCAGTATCCGGATCGACGATATGATCAGGGCGGTCGAGAAATCCCCGCTGGCCCGGATGTCCTTCGGCAAGCGTCTGATTGTCGGACTGTGGCTCCTTTGGGAACGGTGCTTTCACTTCTTGTTCCGGCTGCGGACCGTTACGCCGGATCTGCCGTTTTTGCATTACCGCCTGCGCCCCTACCAGGGGCATACGGTTTCGATGGATGACGGAACGACGCTGAACAAGGGCGACCAAGTCATTGAGCTTCATATCGACAACCGGCAGCTGTTCGAGCTCGGCATGCTGTCGCGTTCGGCGGCTCAGCTCGCGATCCGGATGATTCGCCGAATGGATAAGGATATGCCGTTTCTTGCGGAAATCATCGCCGGCGACGACACTCTTTCAGAAGCGAAGGCTTTGTACGGAGTCACCATGATCAACCGGGGGCCGGAGAAATTCGGCTTTACCGTCAAGGATTTGCCGAAGGGGCTCTTTGCGAGCCTTACGAAATTTTATCTCAGCATTCTTATGAGCGTGATTCATCCGGCAGGCGGAGCGCGGCTGAAGGAACGAAGCGAGGCGCTTGTTCCCAAGATTATCGTGATGCCGGTATCTCAGCTGCTTGATGCCAATGGACAAAAGTGTACCGGAGCGAAACTCCGGAGGCGGCAGGATGCCGGAACGGAACTTGAAGCCGATATAGCGGAAGCCGAGTTCCCCGGCGCTCATGCGCATTGATTTAGCAATCATCCGGCGAAATAACCGATCCCTTTCTTGAAGACGTGAACAGACCTGCTTTGGCGGGATTTGACGGCGCCTGACCGAAAGGGTTTTTATTTAGTTTCGGATGGAAAGGCGCCGGCAGCGCTTTGATTTATTATTCCATTCTCATAGACTCCTTTAAAAGGTAATTTTGATTTATTATTCCATTCTCATAGACTCCTTTAAAAGGTAATATAGAAGTGTGAAAGTATTCATTTTTGTCAGCCTAACGATAACAGGAGGTTCATGATAATGAGACCCGTACAGTTTCCACAGGATTTTGCCTGGGGCGCAGCCACCGCTTCGTATCAGATCGAAGGCGCATACGATGAAGACGGCAGGGGAATGTCCATTTGGGATACGTTCGTCCGCATTCCCGGCAAAGTCGCGAATATGGACAACGGAGATGTCGCCTGCGACAGCTATCACCGGTTCCGCGAGGATATCGCCTTGATGAAGGACCTCGGTCTTAAAGCTTACCGCTTCTCCATTGCCTGGCCGCGGATTTTTCCGGAAGGCACGGGAGAGCTCAACCAGAAGGGGCTCGCGTTCTATGAGACTTTGGTTGACACTCTGCTGGAGAACGGAATTGAACCTGTATGCACGCTGTACCACTGGGACCTGCCGCAATCGCTTCAGGATGCGGGGGGATGGGAGAACCGGGACACGGTTGATGCGTTTGCCGCTTACGCCGAAACGCTGTTCCGCAGCCTTGGAGGCAAGATCAAGAAATGGTTAACGGTAAACGAGCCATGGTGCGTGTCGTTTCTGTCCAATTACCTTGGACAACAAGCGCCCGGCAACAAGGATTTGCAGCTAGCTGTTACCGTCTCCCATCATCTGCTGCTGGCCCACGGACGCGCCGTTCGAACATTTCGGGAATTGGGAATCCCCGGAGAGATCGGCTATGCACCGAACGTAACATGGATGGAGCCATACAGCAGCCGGAAAAAGGATATGGAAGCCTGTAAACGGGAGAATGGCTGGTTTGTGGAATGGTTCATGGACCCGGTGTTTAAAGGCGAGTATCCGTCTTTCCTGGTTAAATGGTTCCGGGAGAAGGGTGCGAAGGTTCCCGTACTGGAAGGCGATATGGAAATTATCCATGAGAAAATTGATATCCTCGGCATCAATTATTACACCGGATCCGTGGCGAAATACGGAGAAAGCGCAGGTCTTATGGCATGCGAACCGGTGGACATGGGCTATGAACGGACGGATATCGGCTGGCCGATTTATCCGGAAGCCTTTTACAAGGTGCTGAGCTATATTAACGGCCGTTACGGCGATATACCGATCTACATTACCGAGAATGGGGCCTGCTACAACGACGGACCGGACAAGGGGATCGTGGCGGATCAGAAGCGGATCGATTATCTGTACAAGCATCTGCTTCAGCTTCACCGCAGTATTGCAAACGGCATTCCGGTCAAAGGTTATTTTGCCTGGTCGCTGCTCGATAATTTTGAATGGTCTTACGGATACAGCATGCGGTTCGGTCTGGTTCATGTGGATTACGATACGCTTGCCCGTACGCCCAAGGACAGCTTTTACTGGTATCAGGATGTAATCACAACCGGCGAGGTTTAAGGCTGAAAGGCGCATTTCATGGATCGTGTGGACCGCGAAATGTGAACGGAGGCTGCCGGTATGAGGGAATCGGCAAAAAAAAGCCCGGAAGGCATCGTCAATCGACGAACGCCTTCCGGGCTTATTGCTGCTTGAATTGTGGCAGTCTGTGCCGCTGGCTGCGCGGGAATTAAATTTTCAGTACGCCGCCTTTGCTGGCGTTGGTAACAAGCTTGGAGTACCGGGCGAGATAGCCCGTCTTCACCTTCGGCTCGAACTCTTTCCAGTCTTCACGGCGTACCGCCAGTTCCTCATCGCTGACGAGCAGCTCGATTTTGCGGTTGTTCAGATCCAGCTCGATGATGTCGCCGTCCCGTACAAATGCGATCGGTCCGCCTTCCGCCGCCTCCGGCGAGATATGGCCGATACTGATGCCGCGGGAAGCGCCCGAGAAGCGGCCGTCCGTAATCAGACCGACCTTGGCGCCGAGTCCCATGCCGACGATCTGCGAGGTCGGGGCAAGCATTTCGGGCATACCCGGTCCGCCTTTCGGACCTTCGTAGCGGATAACGACGACGTGGCCTTCTTTGACCTTGCCGCCCGCGATGCCTTCCAGCGCTTCCTCCTGGGAGTCAAAGCAGATGGCCGGACCTTTGTGGTAGCCGCCCACGGACGGGTCCACCGCTCCGACCTTGATGATGGACCCCTCCGGAGCGAGGTTGCCGTACAGCACGGACAATCCGCCCACCTGGGAGTACGGGTCGTCAAGCGGATGGATAACGCTCGTATCCTGAATTTCATGTCCGATGACATTCTCGGCCAGCGTCTTTCCGGTAACGGTCATGCAGTCGCCGAACAGCGTGCCCGGCTTCTTCAACAGTTCGTTCAGTACGGCGCTGACGCCGCCCGCACGGTCCACGTCCTCGATGAAGATGTCCGAAGCAGGAGCCAGCTTGGCCAGGTACGGCGTGCGGTTGGCAACTTCGTTGATCCGCTCCAGCGGGTATTCGATGTCGGCTTCCTGCGCCAGCGCGAGGGTGTGCAGCACCGTGTTGGTGGAGCCGCCCATCGCCATGTCCAGGGCAAATGCGTTGTCGATCGATTCTCTGGTCACGATATCGCGCGGCTTCAGGTCCAGCTTGATCAGCTCCATCAGCTGTTTGGCGGACTTCCGTACAAAATCCTTGCGTTCTTCCGCCACGGCAAGAATCGTTCCGTTGCCCGGCAGCGCGAGGCCCAGAGCTTCAGCAAGACAGTTCATGGAATTGGCAGTGAACATGCCCGAACAGGAACCGCAGGTCGGACAACCGTATTGTTCAAGCTCCGTCAGTTCCGCGTCGTTGATCTTGCCGACCTGGTACGCGCCTACGCCTTCAAATACGGAGGTCAGCGATAGCTTGCGGCCCTTGCTGTCAACGCCGGCCTTCATTGGTCCGCCGCTGACAAAGATGGTCGGGATGTTGACCCGCAGGGCGCCCATCATCATGCCCGGTGTAATCTTGTCGCAGTTCGGAATGCAGACCATGCCGTCGAACCAGTGCGCGGATACGACCGTTTCCAGAGAGTCGGCGATAATCTCCCGGCTGGGCAGAGAATAGCGCATGCCGATATGTCCCATGGCGATACCGTCGTCAACGCCGATCGTATTGAATTCAAAAGGAACGCCGCCCGCTTCGCGGATCGCTTCCTTGACGATTTTACCAAATTCCTGGAGATGCACATGACCCGGCACGATGTCGATATAGGAGTTGCAGACCGCGATAAACGGTTTGCCGAAATCCTCTTCTTTCACGCCGGCCGCCCGCAGCAGACTGCGGTGCGGAGCCCGGTCGAAGCCCTTCGTGATCATGTCTGAACGCATTTTCTTGGCTGCCATTTTAAACAGTTCCCCCTTTTAATCATTTGCAATTCCGTATTTTGCCGCATTAACGCGCTGCTCTCTGAAGAGCCGCGAATCCGCGGTTTATAGAATGAACAGGGTCCAGCTCTATAGAAGAGGGTGGTCGACGCTGTTTCTATAAAAATATAAAGGCTGCAGTCAGCCTGAAGGACAGGCTTTGCTTATTTATTAGTAGAGTCTATCATAAAGGGCCGTTTTTTTCTACCGGGCGATGTTAAGTATGCCGCAAACAGCTGCGTAAAAAATTTTCCACTCATTGCGGAGCATTGGCCTTCAAGGATAAGGACGCAGCTGATCCTTCTGGATATATCAAAAAAGCCCGCGCTGCGGGCCAAAGACCTTTAGGACCATTGATCGTTCGCTGCCGGTTTGGACGCAGGCCGGCGAAGCAGGCGGTAAAAAAAGCGGTGAAGGGAAAGAACCGGCTCGATTCCAGGCTCCACAAGGGGATGCAGCGCGCTCTTGACGAAGGGCTGGGCGAGCAGCAGGGTGAGCAGAACGGCGGCGGCAGGAACGAGAACAGCGCCGGCAGGGTTGTTCAGATAAGAATAGATGCCGGAAGCCGCGGCGAAGCGGACGATCAATCCGTGCAGCAGGAAGACGTACAGCGTGCGCCGCCCCAAGCCGGTCATCCGGCCCTCCCTAAGCGGCACCAGACCGAAAAGCGAGGGAGGACGTGAGTTGGAGGCCGTAGAGCGCAAGCCGGTACAGTCCGGCGTACCAATGCTCGGCCCCAAGCTGGGTGTAAGTCATGCTGCCGTACAGCCATCCGGCAGGCAAATTCCCGGATGTGCCAGTCGACAGGATAGCCAGCAGCGCAGCGGAGAACAGGGCGGCGGCGATTTTTACTCCGGGTACAAACAGACGGGCGACGGTGGCAAACGAAAGATGATAGCCAACAATAAAGAAGGGTAGATATACAAAGGTGCGGCTGATGCTGAACCAAATGCCGTCCACCGGCAAATAACCGACGGTTATGCCCGCTAAGGCGGCGAAGGCCAACTGGCAGGGCGCCTTCCATCTGCGCATACCGAGAAGCAGCAGCCGCCACATGGCGTGGCTCGCCAGAAACCAGAGCAGAAGATAGGGCGCAAAGAAGGAATGGTGAATGCCGCCTACACGGAAAACGGTTGCATCAAGCAGGGAGTAAAGGCTCTGAAAAAAAAGGTATTGCATGCCGATCTGCAGCAGCAACTTCCGTCCCGCAGAGCCTGTCAGGCTGTTTTTGGCAAAATATCCGGTAACCAGTACGAACAACGGCATATGGAAGCTGAAAATCCACAGATACAGGCTGTGCAGACCACCCATCTCAGCGGTCAGCGGCTCTATGGCGTTGCCGACAAAAACGGTAACAATCAGCATTAACCGAAGATTCAGAAAAAAGGTTTCTCCCCGCTCCTCCAACGATTGGCCCATCATTCCCCCACCGGCTCTCATTCCATTATTTTAATTTTAAAATACGTATTTTCTCCTCAAACGGTTGTGACTTTGTTCACTATTGTAAATCTATCGGCAAGTCCGATTGTGGCAAATTGTTGAAGGTTGTTTGCTTGTGGCGATTCCTCTATAATTTTCCTTAAGAATAAAAGCGTCGTATGCGGTATATCCGGGAGTGGACAAATTGATTGAAACTCGTACGAAGCGCGGTTTTGCACTATTGGTATTGGCCTTCATTGCGGCTGTGGCGTTGGCTCTCTGGGTCTATTTGAAACCTTACGCCCCGATAGGCCAGGCCGAAACAGCTCTCGTCTCCGGCAAGGGAATCACTGTGGAGCTGAACGACAACTGGATTTCCCTTGAGCCTTCAGCCGCGAGTGGTACAGGCGTCATTTTCTATCCCGGCGGTCTGGTGAAGGCCGAATCTTATGCGCCGCTTGCCAGAGGATTGGCCGCAGCCGGTCATCCGGTCTACATCGCCCGCATGCCGCTCAATCTTGCGTTGACCCGTAGCGATGCGGCGGAGGAGATTATCCGCGTGCATCCCAATCTGTCTTTTGTGCTGGGCGGGCATTCGCTGGGTGGCGTTATGGCTGCGCGGTTTGCCGCCAAGCATCCGGACGAATTGGCCGGTGTGTTCCTTCTGGCTTCCTATCCCGACGAAAAAGGGAGCCTGAAGTCGACGACGCTTGCTGTGCTGTCGGTGCTTGGCACGGAGGACAAGGTGCTGGACCGGAAAAAGTACCGTGAGGGCAGGGCCTACCTGCCGGACAGCACCGTGTACTACTCGCTGGAAGGCGGCAACCACGCCCAGTTCGGCAGCTACGGCCCTCAAAAAGGAGACGGAGAGGCGACGATTTCAGAGAGTGAACAGCAGGGGCAGACGGTTCAGGCACTGCTTGATTGGATGAGCAATTTACGGTAATCCCGGATTTATCCGCCGGCTTCGGCTGCGGCATCCGGGACGCGGGGCCGCAGTACATACGGACGAAGGGAGAAACGAAAGTGCCTCTATTGCACGTAAACGGCATTTCTGTGCCCTGCAAAGCCATCCTGTTCGACAAGGACGGCACGCTGCTGGATCTGATGGAGATGTGGGGGACATGGGCCGAATCGGTGCTTCGCGATATGGAAACCCATCTGGCCCTGGCCGGTTCGGGCTTTACGGGCGACAAAAGCCTGCTGCTCGGCACCATTCAGGATGCTAAAGGCCGGATCACCGGCTACGATCCCGGCGGGCCACTCCCGATGGCGACGGTGGAGCAGACCTACGGGATTCTTGCCTGGCAACTCTATGCCGCGGGCGTTCCCTGGAATGATGCGGTAACGCGGGTAATGGGCATCGCCAAGGATGCGATGAACGGGCTGCGCGAGCGCCGTTCTGCAAGGCCTCTGCCCGGGCTGCTTCCCTTTCTAAGGCAATGTCAAGAGGTTTCACTGCGGATGGGCGTGGTCACGTCGGATGAATCGCAGACCACGGCCGAGCATCTGGAGTGGCTCGGAATATCCGGCTATTTTGGCTCGGTGGTGACGAGGGACAGAGTGCGCAAGGGAAAGCCGGCCCCGGAAATGGCGGAAACCGCCTGCCGGGAGCTGGGCGCCCTGCCCGAGGAGACGGTCGTCATCGGCGACAGCAACGCCGACATGCAGATGGGCAGGGGAGCGGGACTTCGCCTGGCTATTGGCATATCATCGGCGGCTGGGACGGCGGAGTATTTGATGGACGCGGATATCGTCGTCCGCGATTTTACCCAGTTATCCGTTTCGGTATAACTTAAAAGAACAGATAGAAAGGATGGTTGCAAGCTATGGATTCTTTGCAGACCTTGGCTTCCTGGATACAGGAAAGCGGCAGCATCGTCTTCTTCGGAGGGGCGGGAACGTCCACGGAAAGCGGCATTCCCGATTTTCGTTCCGCGGCGGGGCTGTACCTGACGGAGAAGCATTCGCCGTATCCGCCCGAGCAAATGCTCAGCCACAGCTTTTTCATGTCCAAGCCTGATGTCTTTTTTGATTTTTACCGTACCAAGATGCTCCATCCCGATGCGGAGCCGAACGGCGCACACCGTCTGCTGGCCCGGCTGGAAAGCGAAGGTCGGCTGAGCGCGGTCGTGACGCAGAATATCGACGGGCTTCACCAGAAGGCGGGCAGCCGGCGCGTGCTGGAGCTTCACGGGTCCGTGCACCGCAACCACTGCATGAGCTGCTCCCGCTATTACGGATTGGACGCCGTTACAAGCAGCACTGAAACCGTCCCCCGCTGTCCGGACTGCGGCGGCATCATTAAGCCGGATGTCGTGCTCTATGAGGAGGAATTGGACCACCAGGTGCTTAATGATTCCGTCCATGCGATTGCAAACGCAGATCTGCTTCTCATCGGCGGGACTTCGCTGACGGTTCAGCCTGCCGCAAGTCTGATCCAATACTTTCACGGCAAGCATACGGTGCTGCTCAACGGAGAATCGACGCCTTACGATTCCCGCGCAGATCTGATTATTACCGATCGAATCGGCCAGGCGATGGACAGAATAGGAGAGCTGTTGTCCTGACAGTTCGTGCTGCGCTCAGGTAACGGAGATTATGATGGCCTGCGGCAGTTTAAGAACAGGGTAGACACTAGACCGAGAGGCAGGGATACGCATGGTATATGTGGCAAGCGACGAGCGCTATGAGGCAATGAGGTACAACCGCTGCGGAAAATCCGGACTAAAGCTCCCGGCCGTCTCGCTTGGACTGTGGCATAACTTCGGCGGAATCGATACTTACGAGAACGGCAGGGACATGATTACCCGGGCTTTCGATCTGGGCATCACCCATTTCGATTTAGCCAACAATTACGGTCCTCCCCCGGGTTCCGCGGAGGATCTGTTCGGCAGGGTGCTCGCCAGAGATCTGGCGCCTTACCGCGACGAAATGGTGATCTCAACCAAAGCCGGCTTCTATATGTGGCCGGGACCGTACGGAGAGTGGGGCTCCCGTAAATATGTGCTGTCGAGCCTGGACCAAAGCCTTAAGCGGCTCGGGCTGGATTATGTGGATATTTTTTATTCCCATCGTCCCGATCCGGAGACGCCGCTGGAAGAAACGATGGGGGCACTGGATCAAGCGGTCCGCTCCGGCAAGGCCTTATATGTCGGATTGTCCAATTATTCCGCCGAACAGACGGAAGCCGCAATCGCCATCCTGCGGGATCTTGGCACTCCGCTGCTGATCCACCAGCCCCGATATTCCCTCCTGGACCGCTGGATCGAGAACGGGCTGCAGGATGTGCTGGAACGCCATGGCGTCGGCAGCATCGCCTTTACGCCGCTGGCGCAGGGAATGCTGACGAATAAATACTTGAACGGTATTCCCGGCGATTCCCGGGCGGCCAAGCCTTCAACCGCGCTGAACGAAAGCCAGATTACGCCGGAGGCGCTGCGCAAAGTGCGGCTGCTGAATCAGATGGCCTCGGCGCGCGGCCAGAGCCTAGCGCAGTTCGCACTAGCCTGGGTGCTGCGCAGCGGCAGAGTCACCTCCGCGCTGATCGGCGCGAGCCGGGTCAGCCAAATCGAAGATAATGTCGCCGCTTTGTCCAATCTGGAATTCTCGCAGGAGGAGCTGGAAAGAATCGAGGTCATTCTGGGAGCTGAAAACGGCGGTTAACCGGCAGGATGCGGCTTAGTGGTCCTGCTGCCGTGCCGTGACTGTTCGGTAAGCTGTCGGCGACTGGCCGCAGAAGCGTTTGAACTGGCGCGAGAAATACAGGGCGTCCGTCAGGCCGACCGAGGCCGCCACCTGCTCGACCGACAGCTCCGGCCGTTCGCGCAGCAGCTGGCGCGACTTGTCAATCCGCAGCTTGAGCAGATAGGTAACGGGCGACAGGCCCGTCTCCTCCTTAAAAATGCGCGACAGATAAGCCCGGTTGTAGCCGAGACTCGCGCACATTTGTTCAATGGAGACGGGATGGGCGTATTGCGAGGACATGTAGTGAATCATCTGCTTGACGGTCCGTTTCACCTGCGAGTCCTTTCCCTGCAGGCCCGACTCGGCCTTAAGCATTCCGGCCGCCTCGCCCAGCGTCAGATACAGCAGTCCAAGCGAGGTTAAATGACCGCTTTCCCGGCCTGCGAAGAACGTTTCCATAATGCCGGCCAGCGCTCCCGGAATGGTGCTTCCTTGGCCGCAAGCCGCGACCGGCTGCTCGGGAGAGAAGCCGGCCTCGCGGACGGTCATTTCCGCCTCTTTACCGGAAAAGGCCGCCCAACGGTATCTCCACGGATGTTCGGAATCGGAGACGTAGCTGACCAGCTGGCCGGGATGAATGAGAAAGCAGTCCCCGGGTCCAAGCTCATACGTGCGCTGCTCCGTACGGAAGACGCCTGCTCCCGTTTCTATGCAGTGAAGCAGGAAATAATCGTAAATTTTTGGTCCGACCTGGTGTGTCGGGGGTGTCTGGCTTTCGCCTGCGAACAGTACATGAAGATTCTGCTTCTCGTAATACACGGGGTTGGAAGCGACGGAGTAGGATTGTTCCATCCACGGATCCCTTTCTTTCTATGCTCGGGTAAAGTCACATTTATCCATACATTACACACATGATTGCATTACAGCCGTAGAACTCTTTTATTATACTATAAGCATAAAGAAACTGAATATTCAGTCTGGAAGGATAAGCGGCGAAAGGGTGGAACTTATTTATGAGCGTGCAGGAACTCAGAGCAGCATTTATTGACAAATACGGGAAAAGCGACTTGGAGGAGAAAGTGTTTTACGCTCCGGGCCGGGTCAATCTGATCGGTGAGCACCTTGACTATAACGGGGGATACGTGCTGCCGGCGGCGCTGGAATTCGGCACTACGCTGATCGTACGGCCGCGCATGGACGGAAAGCTGACGTTCGCTTCAACTAATTTTCCATATTCATTATCCATCGATTATACCGATGTCGGCAAAGAGAAGACCGGAGAATGGGTGGATTATCCGATCGGCGTCATGGTGGAGCTTAAGGAAAAAGGGCATCCCGTGTCGCAGGGGTACGACCTGTTCTTCCATGGCGATATTCCGAACGGTGCAGGTTTGTCGTCTTCGGCTTCCATCGAGGTTGTTACGGCGTACGCCTTCCTGACGCTTGAGGGCGGGGACTTGGATACGGTAGAAATTGCGCTGCTGTCCCAGCGGGCGGAGAATCGTTACGTCGGCGTAAATTCAGGTATCATGGACCAGTTCGCCGTCGCAGTTGGCAGACGGGATCATGCCATTCTGCTGATGTGCGACACGCTTGAATATGATATGGTACCTTTTATTACCGGAGCTTATAAACTGATTATCGGCAATACGAACAAGCGCAGAGGGCTGGTGGATTCGAAATACAACGAACGCCGCCGGCAGTGCGACGAGGCGCTCGCCGCGCTTAGAGAAGAGATTCCTTCGCTCGGATTCCTGGCGCAGCTCAAACCGGACGAGTTCGGGCGGCATGCGGACAAGATCCAGGATGAGACCGTAAGACGGCGGGCGCGCCATGTGGTCGAAGAGAACCAGCGTGTGCTGGATTCCGTCCAAGTGCTGAAGAACAATGATTTGAAGCAGTTCGGCCGGTTTATGAACGACTCGCACGCTTCGCTCCGCGATCTGTACGAGGTCAGCTGCAAGGAGCTGGATGTTATGGTCGAAGAAGCTCAGCGCATTCCCGGCACGCTCGGCTCTCGTATGACGGGAGCGGGCTTTGGCGGCTGTACCGTATCGCTGGTGCATGAAGACGACATCGACCGTTTTATTTCGGAAGTTGGCAAAGCGTATGAGGAAAGAACGGGCCTTAAGGGCGAATTTTACGTATGCGGCATCGGAAACGGTGTTAATCAACTGGAAGGAGTGAAGTAAGATGGCAATTTTGGTAACAGGCGGAGCGGGGTATATCGGTTCCCATACGGTGGCGGAACTACTGGATCGCGGCGAAGAGGTAGTGGTACTCGATAGTCTGGTGACGGGGCATCGGGAATCCCTTCTGGGCGGCAAGCTGTACGTAGGTGATTTGCGGGACAAGGAGATACTCGCCAAGCTGTTTGCCGAGAACGACATTGAAGCGGTCATTCACTTTGCCGCAAGCTCCCTCGTCGGAGAGAGCATGAAGGACCCGGTAAAATATTACGACAACAACGTCTACGGCACGCAGTGTCTGCTGGAAGGCATGCAGAAGGCGGGAGTAGACAAAATCGTATTTTCCTCCACCGCTGCAACCTACGGAGAGCCGGAAAAGGTGCCGATCGAAGAGACGGACCGCACCCAGCCGTCCAATGTCTATGGAGAAACGAAGCTGACGATGGAGCGGATGATGTCGTGGTTCGATAAGGTGCTTGGAATCAAATACGTGGCGCTGCGCTATTTCAATGCCGCCGGGGCCCACGCAAGCGGAAAAATCGGCGAGGATCACCGTCCGGAAAGCCATCTGATCCCGCTCGTTCTTCAGACCGCGCTGAAGCAGCGCGAAAGCATCGCCGTATTCGGCGACGACTACCCGACCGAAGACGGCACGTGCATCCGCGACTACATCCATGTCAGCGATCTGGCGGACGCCCATATCCGGGCCGTAACCTACCTGCGCAGCGGAAGCGGAAGCAATGTGTTCAATCTCGGCAACGGCCTCGGCTTCTCCGTCAAAGAAGTGATCGAAACGGCCAAAGAAGTGACCGGTCTTGACATCCCGGTTGCCATCCAGGAGCGCCGCGCGGGCGATCCCGCCGTGCTTGTGGCTTCTTCGGACAAGGCCCGCAGCGTGCTGGGCTGGAATCCTTCCCGCGCCGATCTGAAGGAAATTATC
The DNA here is from genome assembly GCF_003854965.1 of Paenibacillus rhizophilus. Lineage (GTDB taxonomy): Bacteria > Bacillota > Bacilli > Paenibacillales > Paenibacillaceae > Paenibacillus_AQ > Paenibacillus_AQ rhizophilus. The sequence goes on along the minus strand of NZ_RQPI01000002.1, from coordinate 274,714 downwards.
CGCAGCGCTTGGAATTGGCATTCGTCCCATCCGCAAGGGTACGGAGAAGCCTGATGAGTTCCCTTGATACGGTATCTGCAATGAAGGAGTATAACGCAATGGTTAGCGATAACATTTCGGCCTCCGCGGCTGGCCGGGCCCTGCACGCCATCGAGCAGCTGGTGCTGTTCGCCGCCAGACGGCGCCTGATCGAGCCCGCCGACACCGATTACAGCCGCAATCTGCTGCTGGAGCAGTTCCGCTTCAGCGAACCGTATACCGGCGAAGTCGACGAAACGGACTTGAGCGGCCCGCAGGGTCCGCTCGATGTCCTGATCGATTACGGCTTCGAAATCGGATTGATTCCGGAGAACAGCGACACGTACAGGGATCTGCTGGACGCCAAGATCATGGGACTGCTAATGGCGCGTCCGTCGGAAGTGAACGCGGAATTTTACCGCCTGGGCGCTGAACAGGGCGTTGCCGCCGCGACGGACCGTTTCTATCAGCTCAGCATCGATTCCAACTATATCCGCATGGACCGCATTTCCAAGAACGTCTATTGGCTGCAGCCTTCGGCATACGGCGATCTTGAAATGACGATCAATCTGTCCAAGCCTGAAAAAAATCCGAAGGAAATCGCTGCAGCGCGGCTGCTACCGCCTCCAGTGTATCCGAAATGTTTGCTCTGCCGTGAAAATATCGGATATGCCGGGCGGCTTAACCACCCGGCCCGCCAGAATCTGCGCGCCATTCCGATAGAGCTCAATCACGAGAAATGGTTTTTTCAATACTCGCCTTATGTGTATTACAACGAGCACTGCATCGTGTTCCATCATGATCATGTTCCGATGAAGCTGACGAAGGATACGCTGAAACGGCTGCTCGGATTTGTTGGCGAGTTCCCGCACTATTTTATCGGATCGAATGCGGATCTTCCGATTGTGGGCGGCTCCATATTGACGCATGACCACTTTCAGGGAGGCCGCCATACCTTTGCGCTCCAAAAAGCGCCGATTGACCAAGCCTTCGAGCATCCGAAGTATCCGGGAGTGGGCCTTGGGCTTGTTAACTGGCCGATGTCGGTGATCCGCCTGCAAGGCGATGAGCCGGGCATCCTGCTGGAATGCGCAAACGACCTTTACGAAGCATGGAAAAGCTACAGCGACCCCGAGGCCGATGTTCTGGCCTTCACCGAATTTGAGGGCGAGCGGCAGCCTCATAACACGGTCACTCCCATTGTCCGGCGCAGCGAAAGCGGCGGCTATGAGATCGATCTGGTGCTTCGCAACAACCGGACCAGTGAAGAGCATCCCGAGGGCATTTTCCATCCGCACCGGGAGATGCACCATATTAAGAAGGAAAACATCGGCCTCATCGAGGTCATGGGACTGGCGATTTTGCCGGGAAGGCTCAAGAAGGAACTGGACGACATCGCTGACATTCTGGCCGGCAATACGGCGGAGCTGCAAGCGGTGCGAAGCGGCGCGGACCATCCTCTGGCCCAGCATGCGGATTGGATCGCGGAGCTGGCCGGACGCTTCGGCACGGCAATGGATCGCGAAGAGGCCGTGCGGACGGTCCGGAATGAAGTCGGCATCAAGTTCGCACAGATTTTGGAGCATGCGGGCGTATACAAACGCACGTCTGAAGGCCGCGAAGCTTTCCGGCGTTTCGTGAAGAGCTTTGGCGCGGTGGAATAAGTAGGGTACGAATGGTAAGGCCGGTTTCTCTATGCGGAGAAGCCGGTTTTTTGCTCTGATCCGGTTTGCTTTGATCCATTACATGAACTTCCGCCCGTTTGAACGGCAAAAATCTGAGGGATATAATAAAGGGATGCAGGACTAATCTAATATGCGGAGGTCTATCTATGCGTAATTTCCAATTCTATAATCCGACGAAGCTCATTTTTGGCAAAGGCTCGCTGGATGCATTATCGGCCGAAGTGCCCAAATACGGAAAAAATGTGCTCCTTCTCTATGGAGGAGGCAGTATTAAACGGAGCGGCTTATATGACAAAGTAACCTCGCTGCTTCAAAGCATCGGCGCGAACGTAACTGAACTGGCCGGAGTTGAGCCAAACCCCCGCCTGTCCACCGTACATAAAGGCGTGGACCTGTGCCGGAGCAACGGCATTGAGCTGATTCTGGCCGTTGGGGGCGGCAGCGTGCTGGACTGCGGCAAAGCGATCGCCGTGGGCGCGAAATACGAAGGCGATATGTGGGATTTCGTGGAGCGCAAGGCGGCTCCGCAGGGAGCTCTGCCGCTCGGCACTGTTCTGACAATGGCGGCGACGGGCTCGGAGATGAATAACGGCTCGGTGATTACGAATGAGGCGACCCAGGAAAAAATGGGCTGGGGCAGCCCGCATACGTTCCCGGTCTTTTCCATTCTCGATCCCGAGCACACCTTCTCCGTACCCCGCGACCAGACCGTGTACGGCGTTGTGGATATGATGACGCATGTATTGGAGCATTATTTCCACACGGACGGGAATACTCCTGTTCAGGATGGTTTCTGCGAAGCGCTGCTCCGAACGATGATGGACGCCGGCTCCAAGCTGGTGAACGACCTTGAGAACTACGAGCTGCGCGAGACGATTCTGTACTGCGGCACGATGGCCCTGAACGGCATGGTGAGCATGGGCTTTGCCGGAGACTGGGCAACGCACAATATTGAGCATTCCGTCTCGGCCGTTTACGATATCCCGCATGGCGGGGGCCTTGCGATTCTGTTCCCGCAGTGGATGAAGTACAACCTGGACGCCGGCCCCGAGCGGTTCCGCAAGCTAGCGGTGAATGTGTTCGGCGTAGATCCGTCGGGCAAAACCGACCGCGAAGCCGGCCTGGAGGGCATCGAGGCTCTTCGCGGCTTCTGGAATTCCATTGGCGCTCCTGCGCGCCTTGCGGATTACGAGATTGACGGCAGCCATATCGATGATATGGCCGACAAGGCGGTCCGTTTCGGACCGTTCGGAAATTTCCGCAAGCTTCAGCGGGAAGATGTGGTTGAGATTTACAAAATGTCCTTGTAAGTTCTTTAGCTTTTAGAATGACAGTACTTGCCGGAAGCAGCCGCTTCCGGTTTTTTGCGTTCCTGAACCGCTGGATGTCTGAAAGCGAGTCTTTTTAGGTAAAAATTCACAATTTGTGAAACCTGTGTCATGCGTTCTGCGTTAATATTGGGTATAGAGTCGGGAACCTAGATCGGAGGAGAAACAATGCACACGTTGTACATAGGCTGCTTGTTTCTGGGGGTGTTATTTGCCCTGGTCAGCTTGCTGGCCGGGGATTTGATCGGGCATGCGCTAGGGGGAATGCTTGATTTCCTGTCCTTTGATGCTCTAAATCCCTCGGTTCTGGCCGGGGGAATTACCGTGTTCGGAGGCGCGGGGATTTTGCTGACGGAGTACAGCGGGCTTACGAATGACGCCATTCTCGTCCTGTCTTTGCTGATCTCCGTTTTTTTGAGCGTGCTGCTGTACCTCGGTTTTGTGAAGCCGATGAACAAAAGCGAAATGTCGACCGGCTTCTCCATGAGCGAGCTTCCCGGAAAAATCGGCGAAATCATCGTTCCTGTTCCCGCGCAGGGTTTTGGCGAAGTGATGGTGAGATTTGGCCCTGCTAATACGCTGCATACCGCCGCGAGCTTTGACCACCGGACGCTGCCCGCCGGGACGAGAGTCGTTATTGTGGAAGTCAGTGAAGGTGTAGCGCTTGTGTCCGAACTAGAATTACATTGAGAAGAGGAGAGGATTCATAATGTTTGGGTTGCCTGATTTTTTGTTGATCCCCGTAGTCATTGTCGCCGTTTTGATTGTTCTTGGATTGGCTTTTTGGGCGCGTTACAAAACGGTGGGTCCCGATAAAGCAATGATCGTAACCGGTTCTTTTCTGGGCAACAACCATATCTCCGATGATGGCTCCGGCAGGAAAATCAAAATCGTGCGCGGCGGCGGAGCGTTTATTTTGCCGGTGTTTCAAAAGGCGGAATTTATGTCGCTGCTGTCCCACAAGCTTGATGTAACCACTCCGGAAGTTTATACCGAGCAAGGTGTTCCCGTAATCGCAGACGGTGTGGCCATCATCAAGGTGGGCAGTTCGGTGGAGGATGTCTCTACGGCGGCCGAGCAGTTCATGGGCAAGCCCATCGAATCGCTCAAGGCAGAGGCTCAGGAGGTGCTGGAAGGACATCTGCGGGCCATTCTGGGGACGATGACGGTTGAAGAAGTGTACCGCAACCGCGACCGGTTCGCCCAGGAGGTGCAGGGTGTGGCTGCGCGGGACCTTAAGAAAATGGGGCTGCAGATCGTTTCTTTCACCATCAAGGACGTGCGTGACAAGCACGGCTATCTGGAAGCGCTCGGCAAGCCGCGGATCGCCGCCGTCAAGCGGGATGCGGAGGTCGCCGAAGCGGAAGCGCTGCGCGATGCAAGAATCCAGAAGGCCAACGCGGAGGAGCAGGGCCAGAAGGCCGAACTGCTGCGGGACACGAATATCGCGGAGGCATCCCGCGACAATCAGCTGCAGATCGCTTCGTTTAAGCGGGATCAGGATACGGCCAAAGCGGACGCCGACCAGGCCTACCATATCCAGGAGGCCCGCGCCAAGCAGACTGCGGTGGAGGAGCAGATGAAGGTAGAGCTGGTCCGCAAAATGCGGGAGATCGACCTTCAGGAGAAGGAAATCCAAATCCGCGAGAAGCAGTATGATGCCGAAGTGAAGAAGAAGGCCGAAGCGGACCGCTACGCGGTTGAGCAGGCGGCAGAAGCCGACAAGGCCCGGAAGATGAGGGAGGCCGACGCGCTGCAATACAGCATCGAGACGCAGGCAAGAGCGACCGCCGAGCAGAAGCGGCTGGAGGGGCAGGCCGTCGCTGACGCCGAGCGCGCCAAAGGTACGGCGGATGCCGAAGTTATCCGTCTGCGCGGCCTGGCCGAAGCGGAAGCGAAAGAGAAGCTGGCCGAGGCGTTCCAGAAATTCGGCGAGGCCGCGGTGCTGGACATCATCGTGAAAATGCTGCCCGAGCTGGCCGGCCGTATCGCTGAGCCGCTGTCGTCTATCGATAAACTGACAGTGGTCGATACAGGCAGCGGAGAGGGAGCCGCCCGGGTGAGCAATTATGTCACAGGACTGATGGCGACCGCGCCGGAAATGCTGAAGAGTGTCTCGGGTATTGATGTGGAAGAATTGATCAAGGGACTGGCAAAGACCGGCGTCCGGAACAAGGATGAGGCGCCGACGGCTGTTCCGGCGCAAACTTCTCTAACAGAATAAAGAACTTGTACGGAGCGATTTATGTTCAGAGCCGTTTCGCAAGCAAAGTCTTTATGACCCCGCTACGGCGGAGGTAATATTTCTGGACACATTTGCTTGAAAAACGGCTCTCTTTTTTACAGATTCCTTGATGTTGCGAGCCTGCCAATAGTATAATTTAACCGTGCCGCTTCCATTTAAGCTGCTGCCAAAAAGATAAGGTATTCGGAAATAAAAGAGGTGTACGTGTGAGCAGCATTACTGTGGCCAAGGTGTTGAATAACAATGTTATCATTGCAGATCATCCCCAGTACGCGGAAGTTGTCGTGATTGGAAAAGGAATCGGTTTCAATCGCAAAATCCGCGATCAGATCAACCTGTCCGCCGTAGAGAAGATGTTCATTCTCCGAAACCAACAGGAGCAGGAACAATATAAGCAGCTTGTGCCACAGGTCGAAGAGAAGCTGATCGAAACGATTCAGGAAATCGTCCTGTATATCATGCAGCACAGCCACAAGCCGGTCAATGAACATATCCATATTGCGCTGACCGATCACTTGTCCTTCGCCATCCGGCGGTATGAGCAAAATGTCGCCTTTCATAATCCTTTTTTGTACGAGACCAAAGAGATTTACCCCGAGGAATATGCCATGGCCGAATACGCCATCGACAAAATAAACAAGGCAATGAACGTGACGATGCCCGTCGACGAGGTTGGCTTTGTCGCCTTGCACATTCACAGCGCGCTCAGCAACAGACATATTTCGGAGCTCAAGCAGCACTCCATGCTGATCGGAGATTTGGTAAGCCTTGTCGAGAACAGTCTCGAATATCATATTCCCAGGGATTCTTTGGATTACTCGAGATTGGTGACCCACCTCAGATTCGTGCTGGAGCGGCTGCGCCGCGGGGAGGCAGTCAGGGAAACGTCCTCGCTTGACGGCTTGATGAAACGCGAGTATCCGGAAATGTATGCGCTCGCTTGGAAGCTGACCAAGGTGATGGAGCAGCGGGTGCACTTATCCGTATATCCGGCGGAAGTCAGTTATTTGACGGTCCATTTGCAGCGTATGGCACAGAAAAAAGAGGATGAGGCCAACATTAACAAGTCGAATTAGCGCCAAGCCTGTTGAGCCAATGAAGGAATGCGGTATTTTTAAGTTGAGTATTGCAAGAAAGCGCAATCGATGCTACAATTACCAATGTTAATAAGTTGCAAAACAGAATACTTAACGTGTAACTGATTCGATCAGGCATGAGTGATTTACAGTGATTTGGTTGTATTCCCCCTTGTCGGGGTAATCTAACTTTAGGGTTAGGGAACAACCGGTATGCTGTATACGCTCATGCCTTTTTTGTTCTCTGTTTTGCTTGCTGTACATAATTCGCCCAAAGGAAGTGACACTTTCATGTTCAAAAAGCTTTTCGGCGTTTTACAAAGAGTAGGTAAAGCGCTAATGCTTCCGGTCGCCATTCTTCCGGCGGCAGGCTTGTTGCTGGGGATCGGCAACATGCTGGTCAACCCGGACTTCCTGCAGTACGTGCCGGCGCTCGAGAACCATACGGTTCAGGCCATTGCCAACGTATTAATGAACTCGGGTCAGATTGTATTCAGCAACCTGTCACTGCTGTTCGCTGTAGGGGTAGCCATCGGCCTGGCCGGAGGCGAGGGCGTTGCGGGCCTGGCGGCTATCATTGGTTTCCTTGTCATGAATGTGACTATGGGAACGGTGCTCGGAATTAACGCTTACGTACTGAGCAAACAGGATTTCGCTTATGCTAGCGTATTGGGTATTCCGACGCTGCAGACCGGGGTGTTCGGCGGTATACTCGTTGGTATATTGGCGTCGGCTATGTACAAGCGGTTCTTCAAAATCGAGCTGCCTTCGTATCTTGGTTTTTTTGCGGGAAAACGCTTCGTGCCAATTATGACGGCCGTAACCTCTTTGCTCCTGGGTCTCGTCCTTACAATCGTCTGGCCTCCTATCCAGCACGGACTGAACTTCTTGTCCCAGAACATGATCAATACGAATTTGACGCTGTCGGCGTTCATCTTTGGTTTAATCGAACGCTCGCTGGTTCCTTTCGGATTGCATCACATTTTCTACGCTCCGTTCTGGTATGAGTTCGGGAGCTATGTCGACAAGGCGGGCGATCTGGTACGCGGCGACCAACGGATCTTTATGCAGCAGCTTCGCGACGGCGTTCCGTTCACAGCGGGTACCTTTACAACCGGTAAGTATCCGTTCATGATGTTCGGACTTCCAGCCGCTGCTCTGGCCATCTTTCATGAATCCAGACCGGAGAACAGAAAGGTTGTCGGCTCTCTGATGGTATCCGCGGCCTTGACCTCATTCCTTACGGGTATCACCGAGCCGTTGGAATTCTCCTTCCTGTTCGTAGCACCAATGCTGTTCGCGGTTCACGCAGTATTTGCCGGCCTTTCCTTCATGACGATGCAGATTCTTGGCGTCAAGATCGGGATGACCTTTTCCGGCGGCCTTATCGACTATGTGCTGTTCGGTATCATTCCAAATCGCACTTCTTGGTGGCTCGTCATTCCTGTCGGTCTTGTCATCGCCGTCATCTACTACTTCGGATTCCGCTTCGTTATCCGGAAGTTCAATCTGAAGACGCCGGGGCGGGAAGATGTGGTTGACGACGATGCCGATGGTGCAGATGGTGCGGCTTCGGTTTCCACCGCGGGCGACGACTTGCCGCGCAACATTTTGTCAGCTCTTGGCGGCCAGCAGAACATCGTTCACTTGGACGCCTGTATTACCCGTCTCCGGGTGGAAGTTAAAGAAAGGGCGAATGTCGACAAGAACCGCCTGAAAAAGCTGGGAGCTTCGGGTGTCCTGGAAGTGGGCAACAACGTACAGGCCATTTTCGGCACCCGTTCCGATACAATCAAGTCGCAAATTCAGGATGTCATCGCAGGCAGAACTCCGGCGGCCGCTCCTGCAGTTGCGCCTCCTGAGCCTGAAGCCGAGAAGCAGGCGGGCGAAGAGGGCAAGGCGATTATTCCTGAAGATATCGTTTCGCCGGTAAACGGTGAACTGCTGGATATCACTCAGGTTCCGGACGCCGTGTTCTCGCAGAAGATGACGGGCGACGGATTCGCGTTCCTGTCCTCCGACGGCAAAATCGCTTCTCCGGTCTACGGTAAAGTGTTCAATGTATTCCCGAGCAAACATGCGGTCGGCATTATGTCCGATGGCGGTAAAGAAGTGCTCGTTCATATCGGCGTCAACACAGTGAAGCTGAAAGGTCAAGGCTTTACCGTATTGGTGGAAGAAGGCGACCTTGTCGCCGCAGGCCAGCCGATTATGGAAGTCGACCTGGAATATGTCAAGGCGAACGCTCCTTCGGTCATTTCGCCGGTAATTTTCTCGAACCTGCCGGAAGGCTCTTCAGTTACGCTCAAGAAGCCGGGCAAAGTGTCCATCGGCGACAAAGACATCATCTCCATCCAGTAAAAGTGCAAACCGGCTGCGCTTCCTTTATAATAATGGAAGCGCAAGCCATTACCTTTTTATACTAAAAATTAGAGAAAGCGAGTTGGATAATTATGCAAAAAACATTCAGAATCATCGATGAAGATGGAATTCACGCACGCCCGGCTACTGCCCTGGTAAACACCGCAACAAAGTTCAAAGGCACTGAGGCATTTGCGGAAGCCAAAGGTAAAAAAGTAACCTTGAAATCCATCCTCGGCGTACTGTCCCTGGGACTGGAAGCCGGCGACAGCCTGACGCTGATCACCGAAGGCAGTGAAGAAACCGAAGCTCTTAGCGCGCTTCAGGAAGTGATGATCAAAGAAGGGCTGGGAGAGCTGAATGACTAAAATTTCAGGAATCGCGGCTTCGGCAGGTATTGCGGTAGCTAGAGCCTTTATCCTGGAACACCCCGACTATACCATCAAGAAGACCGCAGTAACGGATGTAGAGGCGGAAGTTGCCAAGCTGGACAAAGCGCTTGAAATATCGAGATCGGAGCTCCAGCAGATTAAAGAGCGCACTTTGGCGGAACTTGGCGAGAAGAAAGCGGAGATTTTCGAATCCCATCTGCTTATTCTGGATGACCCTGAGCTGATTAGCCCTGTGAAGGATAAGATCCGCGAGGAATCCGTAAATGCAGACTATGCATTGAACGAAGTGGCTGCTCAATTCATCGCCATGTTCGAGAACATGAAAAGCGCGTACCTTCAGGAACGTGCTGCCGATATGCGCGACGTGACCAAACGCGTAATGAATCATCTGCTGGGCATTCATTATGTAAGCCCTGCGGAAATCAGCGAAGAAGTTATTGTTATCGCGGAAGACCTGACGCCGTCCGACACGGCTCAGCTGAACCGTCAATATGTCAAAGGTTTTACAACCAATATTGGCGGACGTACCTCCCACTCGGCAATTATGGCTCGTTCCCTGGAAATTCCGGCGGTTGTCGGCACCAAGAACGTGCTATCCCAAGTGAAATCGGGTGATCTCATCATTGTCGACGGTCTGAGCGGCGATGTGCTCATTAACCCGAGTGACGCCGAGGTGGCCGAATACAGCGCGAAACAGGAGGCCTATGCACTGCAAATTGCGGAGTGGAAAAAACTTCGCGACGAGCCGACGGTATCCGCCGACGGCAAGCAAGTGGAACTGGCGGCCAACATTGGCACTCCTAATGATGTGACGGGCGTGATTGAGAACGGCGGCGAGGCCGTAGGCCTGTACCGTACCGAATTCTTGTATATGGGCCGAGACAAGCTGCCTTCCGAGGAAATTCAGTACAATGCCTACCGGACCGTTCTGGAAAATATGAACGGCAAACCGGTTGTCGTCCGCACGCTGGATATCGGCGGGGACAAAGAGCTGCCTTATCTGGACTTGCCGAAGGAAATGAACCCGTTCCTGGGCTTCCGTGCGGTTCGTCTGTGTTTGGAACGCCAGGATATTTTCCGCACGCAGCTCCGCGCTCTGCTCAGAGCAAGCGTTCACGGCAACCTGCGCATTATGTTCCCGATGATCGCGACGCTTACGGAATTCCGCGCCGCCCGCGATCTGCTGCTTGAAGAAAAAGCCAAGCTGCAGGCGGAAGGCCAGGAAGTTTCGGACAGCATCCAGCTCGGCATTATGGTGGAGATTCCGTCCACTGCTGTGCTCGCGGATCAGTTCGCCAAAGAAGTCGATTTCTTCAGTATCGGTACGAACGACCTTATTCAATATACAATGGCTGCCGACCGCATGAACGAACGGGTGTCCTACCTGTATCAACCGTACAATCCGGCAATTCTGCGCCTGATCAAGAACGTCATTGACGCGGCTCATGCCCAGGGCAAATGGACGGGCATGTGCGGCGAGATGGCCGGAGACGCAACAGCTATTCCGCTACTGCTTGGTCTTGGGCTGGACGAGTTCAGTATGAGCGCAACTTCCATTTTACCGGCACGCAGCCAAATTTCGAAGCTGTCGGTCGACGAAATGAAGGTACTGGCAGCTAAAGCTTTGGATCTTGGCACGGCGGAGGAGGTAGTTGCTCTGGTGCGCGGCATCGGCAACTAATCCCGCTTACCCGGGACCAATCCTTCGTTTTTACAATTGATCACTTTTCCAATTATGATTCCAGCCGGTCCGTTAGGGCCGGCCTTTTTATATGAGAAGGAAACTCCCTGGAAGGGGCTTTCTTTCGTTTTCGGCGAGATGTTCATGCAAAATGGCGAAGATGTTCGGAAATATGCCATATTTTTTAGGTATTTGCATATATTTTCTAGTGAATTGCGTTTTTGCGCAGGTTATAATCATTAAAAATTGAAGGTAATATGGTTATTAATATACAGGAAGTAGTTATTTCAACCGATAATAAAAGTAAGAGGTTTCATGATGCAGCGAAAAACCCAAACCTGTGAACATACTGTTACATATTATATATTGGCAATGAGCTTTATTCCTTTATTCTTCATCATTTGCCATGTATAAGGCATCCGGGATTGGGGCATATATGGATTTAAAAACTTCCGGCGGCTTTTATGCACGGGAGCGATAGGATGGTGGATGCAATGAAAAGCAATTATATGAATGCGGAATCCGCAGCTGAAATATATGAAGGCAGGGATTTGGGCTTAAGCTACACTCCGGACAGCAGTATTTTTAAGGTATGGGCGCCAACGGCTTCGGCCGTGTCGCTTGTGCTGTACAACTCCGGGGGGGAAGAAAGCGGAAGTGCGGAGTGGTCGGAGGACGCCCGTTTAACTTATATGCTTCGCCGGGACAGCGGGGTGTGGCAGGTGAGGATTGCAGGTGATCTGAAGGGCAAATTTTACATGTACCGCGTCGTTTATGCGGATGGAACGATCCGGGAGGCGGCCGACCCCTATTCAAATGCCGTTTCGGCGAACGGACTTCGTTCGGCCATTATCGATATAAGGGAAACCGATCCAGAAGGCTGGGAGCTTGATGTTCCTCGCCCCCTTGAGCATCCGGTGGATGCGGTGCTCTACGAGCTGCACGTTCGCGATTTCTCGATTCATGAAAGCTCCGGTATTAGTGCAAAAGGTAAATATAAAGCGTTCACTGAGACAAGTCTTCGCGATCCGAAAGGCCATACGCTCGGAATTGATCATTTAAGCGAGCTAGGGATCACGCATGTTCATCTGCTTCCCGTGTTCGATTTTCAGACGGTGGACGAACTGCAGCAGAGAGATGCGGCTCCCGGAGAAAACAATTATAACTGGGGATACGATCCGCAGCATTATAATTCGCCGGAAGGCTCTTACAGTACGAATCCTTCCGACCCCGCCGTACGCGTCCGGGAGTTTAAAGAGATGGTACAGGCGCTGCACCGGCAGGGGATCTCTGTCGTAATGGATGTGGTTTACAATCATACCTATTCAGTGGAAAAGGGACCTTTTGAAGCATTCGCCCCTGGTTACTTCTATCGGCATGACTATGCCGGCCGTCTCTCCAACGGATCGGGTGTCGGCAATGAACTGGCCACCGAGCGGCCGATGGTGCGCAAGTTCATCAAAGATTCTCTCCGCCACTGGGCGGCGGAATATCATATCGACGGGTTCCGGTTTGACCTCATGGGTCTTATCGACACGGCAACTATGCGTGAAATCGTTGAGGAACTGCGTCTGGAGGTCAATCCGAGCCTGATTGTTTACGGGGAGCCCTGGACCGGCGGCGATTCTCCTCTGGCTTCCAAGACGCTGAAAGGCGCGCAGCGCGGAAAGGGCTATGCCGTCTTCAACGATAACTTCCGGTCGGCGCTTAAGGGCGACAGCGACGGTTGGGGAAGAGGCTATGTTACGGGAGAAATGGGCAAGGAGGGAGCGGTCGCGGCCGGAATTATCGGCGCCGTTCATGACTTTGCGGACTCTCCGGCAGAGACGGTCAACTATACGACTGCGCATGACAACTTAAATCTGTGGGATAAGCTGCTCGCGGCGCAGGGGATGCGCCAGGATTGCCGGTTCCCCGATTTGGATAACGGCAGGCTAAAGAATGGAGGCAGTCTGGAAGAGGCGGTGGCTAACGCCGATCCGTATATCGGCATTACGGAAGAGAACCTCCTGGACAATGAGACGGTGCGCCGTTCTTTGCTGGCCGGAGGGATTGTACTGACCTCCCAGGGCATTCCGTTCCTGCATGCTGGAGACGAGCTGCTTCGCAGCAAATTCGGCGACCATAACAGCTACCGGAGCGGCGACGCCATCAATGCGATTCGTTGGAGCAACAAGGCCAGATTCTTGCCGGTGTTCGAATACTATAAAGGTCTAATCGCGCTGCGCAGAAATCACCCGGCCTTTCGTCTGCGCGGACGTCAGGAAATTGAACGTTCGCTTGAGTTCTTCCGCTGCGATGGGGGCGTCGTATCCTACATCCTGAAAAATCACGCCGGCGGCGACGTCTGGAAAAATATCGTCGTACTGTTTAATGCCAACCCCTGGGAGGTCACGACAGGCCTGCCTTCCTGCTCGGAACAATGGAATGTGGTTGTCGATCATACCCGCGCGGAACTGGAATCTTTCCGGAAGGTGGAAGGTACGGAAGTTCAAATCGAGGGGCTATCGATGATGGTACTCTATGATGAGAGCGGTGAACCACGCCCGCGGGCCAAAAGAGTTGAGGTTCATTATGAGCGTTCCGACGGCGATTACCGGGGCTGGAATTTATGGGTATGGGGAACCGGAATACAGGACGGCCAATGTGATTTCCGGTATATGGAGGACGGCCGGGCTGTCGCCGTGATCGAGGTGCTTCCGGAGACGCGTTCCATTGGTTATATTTTGCGAGTAAACGATTGGGAGTCCAGGGACGGAAGCACAGACCGGTTCATTGATTGCTCGAAGAGCGACCAGGAAATCAAGGTGCTGATCAGCGACAACAGCAATTCCGTTGACACGAAGCTTCCTATGACCAGTTGAACGATACAGATAGATGGATACAAAAGGCTGCTACGATCCGCCGTTATTCCCGGCGCTGTAGCAGCCTTTTTTAAGCCGATCTCAATGTCTGGTGTTTTCTTGTTCCGGGTACTCCTTGTCCATTCCTTCGGCATATAGATTAGCTTCATTGCCCCCATGGCTTTTGGAACGGTACATAGCCAGATCGGCTGCCCGCAGCAGTTCGTTAATCGTTTTTCCATGCTGGGGGTACAGAGAGACGCCGATGCTTGCCGAAGTGTGGAAACTTGATCCATTATTCACCGACCATGACTTGTTAAACAGTTGGAGCAGCCGGTCCAGTATCTCATTCATCATTTCAGGAGCGGAGCCGAGGTGAAGCACGACGGCGAATTCATCGCCTCCGATCCGGAATGCCTGCCCCAAGCCTTTTACGGCTTGCTGAAGCTCGCTGGATAACAGCTGCAAAAATTCATCTCCGGCCAGATGGCCCAAAGTGTCATTAAGCTGCTTGAACCTGTCGCAATCCAGCAGAGCGAGCGCAAGCTTTTGCCTGCGGTCATCGGGGTGGGAAATCAGGTTTTCCATGTACATTTTAAAATGAGCCCGATTGGGGATCGATGTCAGATGATCATAGAATGCCAGCTTGTGCAGCCGTTCCTCGTACTGCTTGCGCTGCGTTATTTCCCGGGAAACAAGCATGAATTTCGCCGGGATGGACAGGCTGCTTTTTACGGGAGATACTCTCGTTTCCAGCCAGATCCAGTGTCCTTCAGAGCTTCTCATTCTTAGTTCAGCCATTTTCGGCGTTGCCTGAACAACGCTCTTCAATTTGGCCCAGGCAATTTCCGGTTCCCTGATGTAGAGGGAGAGCGGATCGCCTTTTTGGGGGATATAACCGAAAGCTGAGAAATGCGACGGGGACGCATATAAAATCAGGCCGTTCGAATCCGTAAGCAGGATAAAATCAGACATCGTCTCCCCGATAAGCTGGTACAGTGCCTGTTCCTCCCGCATCTCGATTTGGAGCGAGAGAATTCTGCGGCCCAGATAAATAATAACGAGAACAAGCATGAACAGCAGAAGGGAATAGAGAGCGAACACCGAGCTTTTCTGGCTGCGAAAATCATCGATCACCTGTTTCGCATAACTGCCGAGCAATTCTTCCGACCGGTCCAGGTACCGGAGAGCTTCCTTCAACTGTACGCTGTTCGGCGCTGGAGAGAGGTTCTCCGGGTCTCCCCCGTCCTCCGGCGTGCCGGTTAAGAGCAGCGACCTCGCGCTCACCCGCCATTCCCCGAAAGGGCCTTCGAAACCGGCAAGCTGATGCCGGATATCATCCAGCAGCGCTTCGCTTTCTTTGTGGTTCTGGTAGGGCTCCATGGAGGCCAGCTTATGTCCAATGGCTTCTACATTCCGCTCGGTCCGGGCCAGATTATCTTCGAATTCCTGCCGGAATTCAGATCGCTGTGCTTCAGGCAAGGAAGGGCTGAGAACCATCTGGAGAGCCTGCGAAGATTGATACAAATCGCTCTCGGCGTCCTGAATGAGATTCGTATTCCGGTTTATATCCTCATAAAGGGTATCCGTGAAACGGCTGATGGTATGGTTCAGATACAGCAAGGAGCCGATGCTGACAACAATTAAAAGAACAGATATAGCAGCGAACATAATGATTAATTTACGGGTTGTTTTAACTTCGGTGAACCCAGCCACTGTCTTCCTCTCCTCGCAAAGACATAATAAAATCAGACGATACGCATGCCCCGGGACCGGCTGAGATTAAGTCATCCATGTATGACTATCCAGGCAGCACAGGTTGTTGAATCTGTCATAGACGGATAATCCGTTTGTAAACTATGCTGAATCAAAAAGAAAGGAGCGATAGCGGCAGGAAATCCTGAAATCCATCTTGGCCTCAGAGACAATGGCGGCAGCAGCGGCGATGACGGAATTGATCCGGTCAAGCCTATGAAGCTGGCGCAAATGTCCTTTGAACAAATGGAGCCGGTTTCTGCGTCACGGAATTACGGGTTATGTACAATACTGTTTCGGTCCGTAGTATATCAGGATGACTTCGTAATAGACGGCCGCTATTCAATATGTATTGAATACTGCGTTTAACAATGGAACAGCGCATGTCTCGCTGGGTGAAACGAATTGAATAAAAAGGGGTATTCAGAGTGAACAGCACCTCCAAACGGCGCGCACGACGCCTAAATATTCAGAAGACAGTTTCCATAGCTTCTTTTTTGCTGCTTCCTGTAACGCTGAATTATTTTTCGCCGTATTTGATTATTGACGGATTATTTCACGGCGTAATGGCCGGCGCTTTTTTCGTATGGCTTGCTTTTCTGCTTAGCGGATTATTTGCGGGCAGGGCTGCTTGCGGGTATATATGCCCTTACGGGGGCTTGCAGACAGCATTAAACGAATGGCGGAAAAAACCCTTGAGACTTATTACCCACCTAAAGCCCGTTCGATACGTTCTTGGACTAATCTGGCTTGGGTTTATTGTTTATCCGCTTGTGGCCAGCGCAAAATGGCCCAAGGTTCAGCCGTTTTATCTGACCGAAAATTATATTTCTGTTGACAACTGGGCAAAAGCGGTTTTCATGGCGGTGATCGTGCTGCTGCTGTCTATTGCTCCTCTGCTTTTGGGAAAAAGGGCCACTTGTCTATATATATGCCCGATGTCCATTTTGAATACGATCGGAACCCGAATCGGCCGGATTCTTGGGCTGCCCGGACTAAGACTTAGTGCCGATGCCGCCAAATGCGTATCCTGCGGAAGCTGTACCCGAGCATGCAGTATGAGCTTGAAAGTAACCGAAATGGTCAAGAATGAAACAATGGATCATCCGGACTGCATTCTTTGCGGTGAATGCGCATCCGTCTGCCGAAGCGGGGCGGTGGTCCGGCATTTTGGGCGTGCCGTGGCATGCGGGACTAAGAAGCGAACCAGCCGATCGGAAACGAAAGATGTATAAATAGGCATGAAGATTCGCCAATACAATGCTCGCCGCTTGCCAAAATTGCTCGAAATCACTATAATGAAGAATGCTGTAAGAAGGAATAAAATAATGCGACGATGGAGAAGAGTACACAGCATCTAGCCCACAGGGAGGAACGCCGGAGATTGAGAGCGTGTCCGGGAACCAGGGCTGTCGAAGTTCGCTCCGGAGCAGTTCTTTGAACATGACCCCCAATAATGGGTGATCATTAAGTAGAGGATACCGGCCGCAGACCGTTATTTCTGCATAAAGTGAGGCAGCGTTTAATCGGCAGTTCTCCCGTTCGTCGGGAAATGTCCGCAGTTGCCTAACAAGGGTGGTACCACGGTCTTTTCGTCCCTTACCGGGAGAAAAGGCTTTTTTTGTGCACGAATATCGAAGTAGAGGAGGCTGCTAAAGCCATGAAAGAAAAGCTGGAAGCATTAAAGGTTGAAGCGCTGGAGAAGCTGCGGGAGGTACAGGACCCTCAAACGCTGAATGACCTGCGGGTAAAATATCTCGGCAAAAAGGGCGAGCTTACGGAGGTTCTGCGCGGCATGGGTTCGCTGAGCTCAGAGGAGCGTCCGGTCATCGGACAGGTGGCGAATACGGTGCGGAGCGCCATAGAGGAGATTATCGTCTCGAAGCAGGAGGCTTTTCAAGAGCAGGAGACGCTGAACCGTCTGCAAGCAGAGAAGGTGGACGTTACGCTGCCGGGACGCCGTCTGCCCCAGGGAGGTATTCATCCGCTGAACCGGGTGATTCAGGAAATTGAGGATATCTTCATTGGCATGGGCTACCGTGTGGCTGAGGGTCCCGAGGTGGAGACGGATTATTACAATTTCGAGGCGCTGAACCTGCCCAAGAACCATCCGGCCCGCGACATGCAGGACTCCTTTTATTTGACGGAGGAATTGCTCATGCGCACCCAGACGTCTCCGGTGCAGGTTCGCACCATGCAGGCGATGCAAGGCGAAGTTCCGGTTAAAATCATCTGCCCGGGCAAAGTGTTCCGGCGCGACGACGACGATGCGACCCACTCTTTCCAGTTCCATCAAATTGAAGGGCTGGTCATCGGGCCGAATATCCGCATGAGCGACCTGAAAGGGACGCTTCAGCAGTTCGTTAAAGAAATGTTCGGACCGAACACGGGTATTCGCCTTCGTCCGAGCTTCTTCCCTTTCACCGAACCGAGCGTGGAAGTCGACGTAAGCTGCTTTAAATGCGGCGGACATGGCTGCAGATTGTGCAAGCAAACGGGCTGGCTGGAAATCCTGGGCGCCGGCATGGTGCATCCGAAGGTGCTGGAAATGGGCGGTTACGACCCTGAAAAATACAGCGGATTCGCCTTTGGCATGGGCGCGGAGCGGATCGCGATGCTGAAATACGGCATTGACGACATTCGCAATTTCTATTTCAACGATATAGGCTTTGTCAAACAGTTCAGGGGCGTGTGAAAATACCCCGCAAGTATGATAATCAACATAATATAAGGAAGTGAGCGGACATGAAAGTATCAACCGGCTGGCTGGCTGATTATATATCGCTGGATGGCGTAACTGCCGAGGAACTGGCAGATAAAATTACGGACGCGGGCATTGAAATCGACAGCGTGGAGCGCCGCAATAAAGGACTGTCCGGGATTGTCACCGGATTTGTTAAATCCAAGGAAAAGCATCCCGACGCCGACAAGCTGAATGTATGCATTGTCGACACCGGTCAGGACGAGGACCTGCAGATCGTCTGCGGGGCGAAGAACGTGGCGGCGGGCCAAAAGGTTCCCGTGGCGCTGGTCGGCGCGAAGCTTCCGGGTCTTGAGATCAAAAAGGCCAAGCTTCGCGGCGTCGTATCCCAGGGCATGATTTGTTCCGCCAAAGAACTGGGCATGAATGACAAGCTGCTGCCGAAAGAGCTTCAGGAAGGTATTCTTGTACTGCCTGAAGACACGGAAATCGGACAAGACATTATGACAGTGCTCGGCCTGAACGACGAGATTCTTGAATTCGATCTGACTCCGAACCGGTCGGATTGTCTCAGCATGATTGGCGCGGCTTATGAAACCAGCGCCATCCTCGGACGCGAGCTGTCTCTGCCGGATCCCGGCCGGGATGTCATTGAGATCATCTCGCCCGCGTCTGACAAAATAGCCGTTACTGTTGAGAACGAGGAGCATTGCAAGCATTATGCGGTCCGTTATATCTCCGGCGTGAAGCCCGCTCCCTCGCCGCTGTGGATGCAGAACCGTCTGATGGCGGCGGGTGTCCGTCCGATCAACAATATTGTAGACATCACGAATTACGTCATGCTGGAATACGGACAGCCGCTGCATGCTTTCGATGCCGACCGGCTTGAGGGCGGCGCGCTTGGCGTCCGTCTTGCCCGTGAAGGCGAGATCCTGACCACGCTGGACGGACAGGAGCGCAAGCTGGAGCCGCATATGCTGGTGATCGCGGATGCCGCAAAAGCGGTGGCGCTGGCAGGAGTGATGGGCGGCCTGAATTCGGAAGTAACCGATCAGACGGTAAATATCGTGCTGGAATCGGCCAGATTCGATGGCGGAACGGTCCGCAAGACATCCCGCCAGCTCGGTCTCCGCTCGGAGGCTTCCTTGCGGTTCGAGAAGGAAGTTGACCCGCGCTCCGTTATCCCTGCGCTGAACCGAGCGGCTTCGCTGCTTAGCCGCTACGCCGGCGGCTCCGTACACGGAGGGATCGTTCAGGCCGGAACCGACGAAGTTGAGGAGAGAGTAATCAAGCTGTCGCTTGATAAGGTAAACCGCCGTCTCGGCATGGACCTTTCGCTGCTGGAAGTGAAGACACTGTTTGCACGGCTGCATTTTTCATTCGGAGATGCGGAAGAGGGTACGATTGAAGTCAGCGTGCCCACAAGACGCGGCGATATCAGCCTGGATGTGGATCTCTTCGAGGAGATTGCCCGTCTGTACGGTTATGACAACATTCCGACTACGCTTATTGAAGGGCCGACTACACCGGGAGGATTGACCGGACCGCAGGCGCTGCGCCGCACATTGCGAAGACTGCTGGCGGACGGCGGCTATCAGGAGGTGCTCGGTTACTCCTTCATTCAGCCCGAGCGGACCGCGCTGTTCCCTGCACTGACCGAGGGGGGGCTGGCGGTCAAGCTGGCCATGCCGATGAGCGAGGACCGCAGCGTGCTGCGGACCAGTCTTTTGCCGCAGCTGCTTGATATCGCGCAGTACAACGTGAACCGCCGCCAGAGCGATCTGGCGCTGTTCGAAATCGGCAGCGTCTTTATTACCGATGAGGAACAGCTGACCCGGCAGCCTCGGGAGTTTCAGACGCTGGCTCTGCTCCTGACAGGAAGCCGGGCTGCGAAGCAATGGAATGTGGCCCCCGAGTCCGTCGACTTCTTCGATCTGAAGGGGGCGCTGGAATCGGTGTTCGCATACCTTGGTTTGGATAACGCCGTTGTTTTCGAAGGCGATTCACCGCAGGGTTATCATCCCGGCCGCTCCGCTTCGCTCTACCTGAACGTAAAGGGCGAACGGGTGAAGCTCGGCACCATGGGACAGATCCATCCCGATCTGCAGCGCAAGCAGGATCTGGAGGATACGTATACGGCCGAGATTTTGCTTGCGCCGCTCTATGAAGCGGCCCGGACAACGCTGCAGTACACGGAGCTTCCGCGGTTCCCCGGCATGGAACGTGATATTGCGGTCGTCGTTGATTCGGAAGTTCCGGCGAGCCGGCTGCTGGATGTCATCCGCGAACAGGGAGGCAGCCTGCTGCAATCGGCGCAGGTATTTGACGTCTACACGGGCGGAAAGATGGAAAGCGGCAAGAAGAGCATCGCCGTTTCCCTGCTGTACCGCCATACGGAGCATACGTTGACCGACGAGGAAGTCTCGGAGGTTCACTCCAAGGTGCTTGACGCGCTTCAGCAAAGTTTTGGCGCAAACTTAAGAAAGTAGCAGGAATTGTGCAAAGCCGCAGCGAATCCAATTAGAACCCCGGATTCGCTGCGGCTTTTCTCTTTTAATGGCGGTGGATTTCGTGGCGGAAAAAGGAAATAGAGCTTTTTTGCCAAATGCTTGTGGATAAAGTTACAATAGTACAATAGAGACGATAAACCAGCTTAGAATCCGCATACACATAAAGGAGGGCACAACTGTGGCAATGGACCGGACTCGTGTCGCCGTGGAAATTTACGGTACTTCCTATAAACTAGTTGGAAGCAGTACTGAATATATGAAACAGATCGCCCATTATGTAGACGAGCATATGCGAGCGATTTCCAAATCTCATAGTCGGCTGGATACTCCGCGCATAGCGGTTCTTGCCGCCGTGCACATGGCGGAACAGGCGATACAAGCGCAGGATCTCAAGAATGAATTGAATATGCTGACCGGAGAGCGCAGCTTGCTGCGCGCCGAGGTCGCCCGTCTGCTGGAGGCCCAGGGTGAACAGCAGGAGGAGCAGGAACGGCTGGCCGCAGCCGCTGAGCAGGAGAAGCGTCGGCTGATTGCCGAGGCCCAGGAGGAACTCAAGCGGCATCTGGAGGCCGGAGAGCAGGAGCGCAAAACGCATGCTGAGCTTCTGCGGAAGGCGGAGGAGACAGCTGCGGCGGTTCGGCAGGGACTTGAGGAAGAGCTCAAGCAGCGGGACCTGGAGCAGCAGGAGCAGCGCGAAGCGCATCAACGCGAACGGGAAGAGAGCAGTGAGAGCTACCGTCTGGAGCTTGAGCAGGCCGAGGCGCTGCGCCTGAAGCAAGTGGAAGCGCTGAGCGCCGGGCACCGGGCGGAGCTGGAGGAACTTCGGGCTTCGCAATTGTCGGAGCTGACGGAGATCAAGGAACGCCTGGAGCGGGAGCTTGCGGAGACGAAGGCCGCTCTCGGCAGGGAGCTTGAGGAAACGAAGAGCGCCATGACCCGCGAAATGGAAGAGGCGACATCGGCGCTGGGCAAGGAATTGAGCCGGGAGCAGGAATCTTTGCAGCGCGAGCTTGCGAAGAACAAGGAGCTTCGGCAGTCCTTGGGCAACCAGGAGCACCGGCACAAGCAGAGCGCGCAGGAGATGGAGAAGCAGATCGGCGAGCTGCGCGGCACGATAAGCCAACTTCAGTCGAAGCTGCGCGCCGAGGAGGCTGGCCTGAAGGCAGAACGCGAAGCCCGGTCCGCGCTGCAAAATCAGCATAACGAGGCTCTTTTGCGCGAACGGCAGCTCAGTGATGAGCTGCAAGCAGCCAGCGGCCTCGGAGAGTTGCTGCAGCAAGAGCTTGTGGAGCTTCGGCAGGCCTATGAGCTGTCGAAGAGCCAGGCGGAAGAGCT
Source organism: Paenibacillus rhizophilus (assembly GCF_003854965.1). Taxonomy (GTDB): domain Bacteria; phylum Bacillota; class Bacilli; order Paenibacillales; family Paenibacillaceae; genus Paenibacillus_AQ; species Paenibacillus_AQ rhizophilus. Next base: position 252,784 of record NZ_RQPI01000002.1, on the reverse strand, counting down.
GCGGAAGTCGCTGGGCGAGACGTCCGAACGGCTTCTCCGCGCTGAGGAAGAGATTGCGCGGATAACGGCCGAACTCGGCGAGTGGAAGGCGACGGCAGGCAAGCGGCAGGAGGAGATCGGCGAGCTGGAGGTCAGCCTGCTTGAGGCCGAGGAGAAGCTCGGAGCCGTGCAGGGAGAGCTTTATAGACTTCGGAGCGAGGCCGAGGAGCTGTCGAAGTCGCTGGAGCGGGAAGCGGCTCTCCGGAAGGAAGCCGAAAGCGCCCGAGACACGCTGCGTGTCCGCAGCGCGGAAACGGAGAGCACTCTGGCCGGCCTCCGTGAGCGCCATGAGGAACTGATCGTGCAGTACGATGAAGTGCTGCAGAACGGAGAACGGCTGCAGGAGCGCTGCCGCCTGCTTGAAGAGGAAGCCGAGGAAGCATCGCTTCGGCTGGAAGAATTGTCCGAAGCGGGCAGAGAGGCCGCGGCTGCCGCCGAGCTGCAGCGCGAACAGCTGAGTGAATCGCAGAGCTACGGCGAATCGTGGAGAGCGAATTACGAAGAGCTGAAGCAGGCGCAGCAGGTGTGGGCCGAGACGGAGTCGAAGCTGCGCGAGGAAATCGATGTCTGGCAGCAGGAGGCCCTGGAGGGCGAACGGGTGCGCGATTCGCTGAGCCATGAGCGCAGCGACGCACTCCGGAAGCTTGAAGAGATCGGTGGAAATTACGAGCTTGTCCAGGGACAGCTTCGGCTGCTTCAAGCCGAATTCAACATGCGGCAAAGCGAACTGGACCGCGTTACGCAGGAGCATCAGAAGCTACAGGCCGAATATGCGAAGCTGCAAATTGAATATAATGAATGGATTCAACTCATCGAACAGGATAGCTGAATAACGGCGCACAAGAAGAAACGCCTGACACCGTCCATCCAGATTGCGGGTACGTTTCTCGCAGAATAAATTGCAACAATTAGACAAAGGGCAGCCCCCGGAGATTTCAGCGGGGGCTGCCCTTTTAAACGGTTGATTATGCGGAATTACTCCACGATGATATCGGCGCTCATTTGGCTGTGGCCGGAGCCGCAAAATACCGAGCAGGTCATCTTGAACGTGCCCGCTTGTTCGGGAACGATCACCTGTGAGTTTTGTTTGCCGTCTAATTGAAGATTGAGCTCGGGTACAAGAATGCCGTGATTGCCGCTCTGGTTCTCAAATGTGATTTTGACGGGAACCCCCTTTTTCAGATGGTACTCCTTTTGGTCAAAGCTGTAGTTGGTTGCCTTGATGACGATTTCCTCCTGCGCCGCCGCCGGACTGACTGTACTTCCGGTCGCGCTGTCCGCAGTGTTCCCGCCGCCGTTCGATTTCCCGCCGCAGGCGGAAAGAATGAGCACAAGGGCGATGGATAACAGAAACAAAGCTGTTTTTTTCATGTTGACCTCCTAAAAGTTTTGCGATGATCAACTTCCTGGCAAGACTACAGCAAAACTGGAATCGAAAGCTCAACCCGGAATTGTAAAAACGGATGCAAAAGCGATTCAAATTTATTATAATGAAAATCATTATACGTATATATTATAATACAAAGCTTAAAAGTAGGGGATTCTAATTAGTGGAGCTGCTGTTTTACTGAATACGGAAGTCTGGCACCGAAGAATATTGAATTTATACTGGACGCTGATAGCGATTACTTTAATAGGGCAGGTTATCTATGTGCTCGTCGGCTTGAAACCAGCACCCGCTTTCACCGTTCCGGAGCAGATGGGTTATCTTATATTCCCTTGCAGTTTGTTTTTGCTGCTGATTATGATCGTGGCGGAAGTGTGGCTCCGCGCAGATTTCAGATTTCAGAAGCAAGTTGTGATCGGCTGCGGATTTTTGGTGTCTTATCTGCTGTACTTTTTAGCTGAACCGTATGTCGATGGCGCCCAGATGGCGCTGATGATACCGGTAATGGCTTCGCTTGTTTATTTTGACCTCAGGATGCTGTACGGGCTTGGGGTGCTCAACCTCTTTCTGTATGCAGGCATTTATTTCGGGCTGGAGCGAAGACTGCTGGAGAAACCGCTGCCTGAATTTTTAATGGTGGAATGCATTTTTATTGTGTTTGTGGTGATGGCGCGGGGAGTTATCGGTCGGGCGTACGAAACGAACGAATATTTGGAACAGCTGACCCAATCGGAGCAGGGACTTTTGGTCGAACGGGCCGTTTCCGACAAGCTGCTGAAGATCGATGCGCTTACGGGGCTTTACAATCACAAGACCTTCCACGAATACCTGGATTCGCTGCTGGAGCAAGGCGAGAAGAACGGGCTGCAGCTGCAGCTTGCACTGTTCGATATAGACAATTTCAAGCAGGTAAACGATACCTATGGGCATTGGATCGGAGACATTGTGTTGAAGGAAGTCGCGGCGAAGATTGGCGGCACGATCAGCCTCAACGATTTTGCCGCCAGGTACGGGGGCGAGGAGTTCGCAATCATATTTACGGATAAAAGCCTGGAGGACGCTTATGCGCTAGCAGAAGTGCTTCGGTCCGGCATAGCTGGAATGGTGCATCCTTACGCGGGAGGCAAGCCGATTACCGTCAGCATCGGCCTGTGCCCTTACCGTGCAGGGGACGGCAAGGAACTGCTGTTCCGCCGAACGGACGAAGCTCTCTACCAGGCCAAACGCAGCGGCAAAAACCGGGTCACCACTGCCGGTGAAAATCAGCTTGTGCTCGTCTGATCCATAAAAAGAAAGCCGTCCCTTCACTTATTGTGTCGGGGACGGCTTCTTTTTGAGCTGCGCGGGCCTTTGTTATTTGCCTGCTTCGAACGGCGTCGAGACAGGCAGGAACAGGTCTATAATCCCGATGACCAGAGCCGCGAGGATCGCGCCGATTATGGATACGCTGACTCCCGCGACAATGAACTGCGCCAGCCAGATAACCAGTGCGCTCACCAGAAATCCTACAATACCGCGCCCGAACGGCGTTGTTTTGCGGCCGAAAATGCCTTCGGCGATCCACCCGAGCAAAGCGATTACCAGAGCCAGCATAAGGGCGCTCCAGAATCCGCCGACGCTGAAATTCGGTACAATCCAGCCAACGACGAGAAGAACCAGCGCGGACACGATGAAGCGGACAACATGACCTAAAAATCTCACTGTACAAGCCTCCTTTGCTTCAAGCTTAAGGATACGTGCAAGGGTTATTGTACACAGAATCATTCTCCGTTATGTTTGGAAGACAGCACCCAAATAGCGGAAATGCTCCATATTCGGTATAATGATTTCTATATGAAGGGAGCTGTGACCGTAATTGGACGACAAGATTTTGCATACGCTTGAATATCGAAAGATTTTAAATAAATTGGTGCAATATACGCAGACCCCGATGGGAGAAGCGATGGCAGAAGCCCTCAAGCCGTCCGGCGATTTTGAAGCCGTTAAGCTGCTGCTGCAGGCGACGGACGAAGGAGCGACGGTCGACCGCTTGAAGGGAATACCATCCTTCGGTGGTATAACCGATATTAAACCGGCGCTGAAGCGGGCCGCCATCGGCGGAGCGCTGGGCACGCACGAGCTTCTGGCCGTCGGAAACACTATCGGCGGCGGACGCCGGGTCAAGCGCTTTCTGGCAGCCATGCACGAAGAAGAGAAAATCCAGATGCTCTTCGATCTAAGTGATCTGATCTCGGAGCAGAAGCCTGTGGAGGACGCTATTCGCTCCGCCATCGACGAGAATGCTGAGGTGCTCGATTCCGCCAGCTCCGAGCTGTCAACCATCCGCAGGGAACTGAGAAATGGTGAGACGAGAATCCGCGAGAAGCTGGATTCGATGATTCGTTCTTCCTCTGTGGCAAAGATGCTGCAGGATCAGCTGGTTACCATACGCGGCGACCGGTTCGTTATTCCGGTAAAAGCGGAATACCGGTCCCACTTTGGCGGCATCGTTCACGATCAGTCGGGTTCGGGAGCGACGCTGTTCATCGAGCCCGAATCGATTGTCGCGATGAACAACAAGCTCCGGGAGACGAGACTGCGCGAAGAACGGGAAATCGAAATCATCCTGCGGAAGCTGACCGCACTTGTCGGTGAAATTGCCGAGGAGACGGCGTATGACGTCGATATTCTCGGCCAGCTTGATTTTATATTCTCCAAAGCCCGTCTGGCGAGGGAGATGAAAGCCTCGCGTCCGCGAATGAATGACCGGGGCTACTTGAAGCTGCGCAAGGGCAGACATCCGCTCATTTCAGCGGAGTCCGTTGTTCCGCTGGATGCGGAGCTTGGCAACCAGTACAGCTCCATTATCGTGACCGGCCCGAATACGGGCGGCAAGACCGTTACTCTGAAGACCATCGGGCTGCTCAGCCTGATGTCGATGTCCGGCCTCTTTATTCCGGCTGAAGAAGGAAGCCAAATGTGCGTGTTCGACGCCATATACGCCGACATCGGAGACGAACAGAGCATCGAACAGAGCCTGAGTACGTTCTCCAGCCATATGACCAATATTATATCCATCCTGAAGCGGATGACTCCCAAAAGCCTGGTTTTGCTCGACGAAGTCGGCGCGGGGACGGACCCGGCGGAAGGCTCGGCGCTGGCTATCGCCATTTTGGAGCATATTCACCGGACGGGCTGCCGGATGGTGGCGACGACGCATTACAGCGAGCTTAAAGCTTACGCCTACGAACGCAAAGGCGTCATCAACGCCAGCATGGAATTTGATGTGCAGAGCCTCCGGCCGACGTATCGTCTGCTGATCGGCGTTCCCGGTCGAAGCAACGCCTTCGCGATTGCCGAGCGTCTGGGACTTCCGGCTGCCATTCTCGAGCACGCGCGGGGCGAGGTCAAGGAAGAGGACCTGCGCGTCGAGCATATGATCGCTTCGCTGGAAGAGAACCGGCTCGGCGCAGAGAACGAACGCGAGCGAGCGGAGAATCTGCGGCGCGAAGCGGAAGAACTGCGCGGCAAGCAGCGCCAGGAACTGGAGAAGCTGGAGAACCAGCGGGACAAGTGGCTGGACAAGGCGGAGAAGGAAGCCGCCGCGATTGTCGACAAGGCCCGCAAGGAAGCCGAACAGATTATCGGCGATTTGCGGCGTCTGGCTCTGGAAGAAGGAGCGTCGGTCAAGGAGCACAAGCTGATCGAAGCCCGGCGGCGGCTCGATGAAGCGCAGCCTTCACCCCGCAAGAAGGAGCCCGCGCGCGTCGGGAAGAACAAGCAGGCGCGCCAAATCGGCCCCGGAGATGAAGTCGCTGTGCACAGCCTCAATCAGAAAGGCCATGTAGTCGAGCTGAGCGGAAGCAAAGAAGCCATCGTACAGCTCGGCATCATGAAAATGAAGGTGCGGCTGGACGATCTGGAGCTGCTGTCGCCCGCGAAGCCGGCAGCGCCTCAGCCGATTCGCCAGGCCACAACCGTGAAGCGGACCCGTGACGAGAATACCCGCAGCGAGCTGGATTTGCGGGGAGCGAATCTGGAAGAGGCGCTGATGGAGACGGACCGTTTTATCGATGAAGCATTTCTAGGCAATCTCGGTCAGATTTATATCATCCACGGCAAAGGTACGGGTGTCCTGCGCTCGGGAATCCAAGACTACTTGCGCAAACACAAGCATGTCAAGAGCTACCGTCTCGGCAACTACAACGAAGGCGGCGCGGGCGTAACGGTGGCGGAGCTGGAATAACGGGTGTTTCCGGCGGAAAGAGGGAGGAACCCATGGAACACACAATCGATGCTTTGCTGAGTCATCCGCTGGGAAGCTTGCTCGGCTACTTCGCGGTTGCGATTCTGGAGCTGGTTGTCTTTTTGTCCATATTCGAAATGGTGACCAAATACAACTGCTGGGAAGAAATCCGAAAGGGCAACGTGGCGGCTTCGATGGCGACGGGCGGCAAAATATTCGGCATCTGCAACGTGCTTCGCTTCAGCATCCAGGCGGAGGCCTCGATTTACGAAACAATGAAATGGTCGGCGATCGGTTTCGTTCTGCTGCTGATCGCCTACTTCATGTTTGAATTTCTGACGCCCGTCTTTTCAATCGACAAGGAGATTGCGGCGGATAACCGGGCGGTCGGTTTGACGGCGATGTTGATTTCCGTGTCGTTGTCTTATGTAATCGGAGCATCGATACTGTAAGGAACGATCAGCGCAAAAGGAGATTTGAGTGCGGTATGAAAATTCTGGTGCGCGTGCTGTTTGTTTCGGCGGTCTTGTTTTTGGCGGCCGGAATTATTTATTTAATGCTGAACTGACAAAGGAGATTAGAGAGATGGATACAACCGTTTGCCCTTGGTGCCATACGGAAATCGTATGGGATGAAGAACTCGGACCGGAGGAAGCCTGCCCGCATTGCGGCAACGATCTGAGCGCTTACCGTACGGTAAGCATCGGCAGGGAAGATCTGGATGAAGATCTGGAAGACGAGGAAGACGACGACGAGCATGAGCATGAACATGGCGAAGAGGATTTATGGGGGGAAGACGCACAGGAAGGCATCGTTCCTGTCTTCAACGTGCTTGACAGCTATCGTGACACTTACGATCTAGAACGCTATGACAGCGCCGTGGCGGCCGTTCTGGATGAACAGTCTGAAGTACCGGAATGTCCGCAGTGTCATGAATATATGCTGCTGGCCGGTACGGTTCAGGCGCAGGATTTCAAATCTGCCGTGCCCGCCGCAGTCGGCGCACCGCTGCTTAAAGCGCCGTTTTCACTGAATATGTATATGTGTCCGTCATGCTTCCAGGTTCAGTACAGCCTGACCGAAGAAGACCGTGAGCAGTGGGTGCGGAATATCGGCGGCCTCCGGAAATAAATTCCCGCCGCTAAGATCCCTTCTTTTGGGGCATGCTATCAAAGGCATGTCTCAAAGGCTAAGGGGGAGCACCATGAATGAATCACTGCGGGGACAACCGCGGCTGCTGCTGGCGGTTAACGGGTTATTCGTGCTGTCAGGCGCGCTTGCGGGAACCTTTTTAAATGTATACTTATGGAAGAGCCGCCAGGATTACATTATGATCGGCTGGTTTACGGTAGCTCAACAAATCGCTCTGGGTCTCAGCTTTTGGCTGGGCGGCAAATGGGTGAAGGAGTTCAATAAAATGAATGCCCTGCGGCTTGGCATCGCCGTTTCGGGCCTTTTTTATCTATTGGTGCTGTGGCTGGAGAGCCGGGTGGTTGATTATGTCTGGCCGCTCGGCGCTCTGCTGGGGGTTGCTTTAGGTCTATTCTGGCTCGCCTTCAACATCGTTTTTTTTGAGACCACGGGTCCTGGCAACCGGAACGCTTTCAACGGCTGGGTTGGACTCCTCGGCTCCTTGGCCGGTATCGTCGGTCCCTGGCTGTCCGGGTGGCTGATATCCGCGATGCACGGAAACCGGGGGTACCGGGTGGTATTCATCATCTCTCTGTGCATTTACGGGGTGGCGGCGGTGCTGAGCTTCTTTCTGAAAAAGCGGAAAACCCCCGGCGAGTATCAATGGCTGGAGCCCTGGCATGAGCTTCAATCCGAAGACAGAGATTGGCGTGTAATGGGAGCGGGGCTTGTATTCCAAGGACTTCGGGAAGGTGTATTTTCCTTCTTAATCGGCCTGCTCGTATACATAGCGGCTCAAGAGGAAAGCAAGCTGGGGCAGTTTACGCTTATTACCTCGGCGGTATCGCTTGTCTGTTACTGGGCGGCCGGCAAATGGTTAAAACCCAAATACCGGTCAGCCGGGATGTTCTGGGGCGCACTGCTGCTGGTAGCGGTCATAGTGCCCATGCTGTGGACGGTTAACTACGGAACCCTGCTGATTATGGGTATCGGAACATCGTTATTTATTCCGCTGTATATGCTGCCCATGGTTTCGAGCAGCTTTGATCTGATGGGCGAGAGCAAGGAGAGCGCGGGCATGCGGGTCGAGTTGATCGTGCTGCGCGAGCTGTGCCTGATGACCGGCCGGCTGGCGGGGACGCTTATTTTTATCGGTGTCCTGTCGGCCAGCGCCGCCCCGCGAACCGTTACTCTGCTGCTGCTGGGCCTTGGAGCCGCGCCGCTGGGCAGCTGGTTTTGTCTGCGCCGGATGCTGCACAAAAATATAGTGCCTGAGCGGTAATCGGAACGTTTACATGTATAAAGGCAAACTGGTGCGCCGTCCCATACGTACAGTCAAAAAGCCGTCTCCCTTGCTCATGCGGCAGGAGAGACGGCTTTTGGCATTCCTTTGTTAAGGACACATAAGTTCTATTTGTTCTTCAGCAGGTCGCGGATTTCCGTCAGCAGCACTTCTTCGCGCGTCGGTACGGGATCGGCTTTGGCCGCTTCCTCCCGTTTCCGTTTAAACCTTCCGGCAAGCCGGACCAGCAGAAACAGGGAGAAGGCAATAATAAAGAAGTCGAGCACGCTCTGCAGAAAGACACCGTATTTCAGGACGGCGTCACCGTACGTATATTGCAGACCTTTCAGATCAATTCCGCCAATCAGCAGTCCGACCACGGGCATGACTATGTCGTCGACCAGCGAGGATACGATTTTGCCGAAGGCGGCCCCGATGACGACAGCGAACGCGAGATCAAGCACATTTCCTTTTAGCGCGAAGCTTTTGAAATCTTTCCACATTATACTAAATCCATCCTTCCCGGTTTAATACCCTATTCATTATCACAAATAGGAACAAATGCTGCAACACGAAAAAAGTGTTATCGGTCACTGTGATTATCGGGAGATGGCTTGGTCGACCGCGTCAGCGAGAACAGCTCCAGCTCTGGACGGGATTTCCCCGCCAGCTTGTCGGCCAGCAGATCGGCCGCGATCATGCTGTAGACCGTGCCGTTGCCGCCGTATCCTTCCACAAAGCAGCAGTGCGGGAACCGGGGATGGGGGCCTATAAGAGGAAGCCCGTCATGGGTCGAGCCGAATACGGCTCCCCAGGTAAACTCCGCCTCTATCCCCTTAGTTTCAGGGAACAGCGCTGCGACTTCCTCCAGCAATCTTTTACACTGGGAGAGAACCCGGACTTCACGCCGCTCGGGGTCAGTCAGGGGTTCATCCTTGCCGCCCGCCACAATCCGGTTATCCGAAGTCAGGCGGAAATAATGATAGGGCCTCGCCGTCTCCCACAGCAGGGCGTGTTTATGCCATTTCGGAGGCTCCGGCAGAGGGCGAGTCATCAGCGCGTAAGTGTTAACCAGCTCGGCGGCACGGTCTTTTTTCATTTCCTGAGTTTCATAGCCCATTGCAAAAATAACGTTCTTCGCAAAAATCCGTCCGTTTCGCGTAAAGCACACGACACCGTCCCGGTTGAATTCGTAATGCACAGCTTCGGTACACTCAAAGACACGGATTCCGCGCGAAACGGCCTTGGCGATCAGGCTGTGCACCATACGGAGCGGATTGGCCTCGGCGTCATTCCGGGAATAAATCCCTGCCGGTTTGGAAAAAGAAAAGGATGAGCCAATCCGTTCTTTCTCCCACCATTCGCACTCGAATCCATGCCGGATCAGATTATCGTATTCTATTCGAAGGTCATTCGTATCCTCCGCCGTGGAGGCGTAATACAAGCTGTCGCGGGAGTAAATCTGAGGATCTATGTCAAGTTCTCCCGGCAGGGCGAGGATGCGGTTCAACGCTTCACGGCACAGCCGGTAAAACAAAACTCCATCCGCTTCTCCGAATGTATTCATGCAGGCGGTCAGCGTTTTATCATTGGAGACTTGCAGCAGCCCGGTATTGGCGTGTGTGCTCCCCGAACCAACCGGTCTTTTATCAATCAGCACCGTTTCCGCTCCAGCTGTGGAGAGATGATAAGCGGCTGCCGCGCCGCTCATCCCGCCGCCGACAATAAGGCATTCACAGGTAATATCCTGCTGAAGAACCGGATAAGAAGGCGGGTGGGGCATCGTGATTTTCCATGGAGTATGTCCGCTGATCAGGTTCATCTTAATCTCTCCTTTATTCGAATCCGATATAGTAGTATCAATGAGAACGCCCCGATTTATGCGTACGGCATAAAGGATAAAACAGTCGCTCCGCTTGCGAAATTAAGTACATAAACGGCGGAAGGAACGGCATACTAAGAGTGGTTGAAACATCCCAAGAAAGGAATGAATACGATGCAATCCACCCAAATGCAGCCGCTTAGCGGTAAAGAACTGGAATACATTTCCGACTCCATTTCCAACGAAGATTTGCTCATCAAGCAGTATGCCGCCACGGCAGGAACGACACAAAACCAAACGGTCCGCCAAATTTGCGAGCAGCAAATTCAAAACCACAACCATCATATGGGAATGCTGATCCAACTGCTTCAGCAGCATCAGCAGTACGCTCCGACTCAGCCGCAATAAAAGAACCGACCCGGATCGGTTGATGCTGGTGCTTCCGAAGCCAGTTTTGTTGAAGTCTAATCAAGAAGTTGTTCATCACAAAACTTAAGTGAATGCTTCCGAAGCCAGTTTTGTTGAAGTTTCTCGCAGAAGTTGTTCCCCACAAAACTTTTAGGAGGTCAATTTACGTGTACGCACAAAACGGAAATGCATTTATGCAAGACGAGGATTTGCTCAACACGATTTTGGCGGATTTGAAACGGACGGTTCGCGAATACACGACAGCCGCAACCGAGTCCAATTGTCCGTCCGTTCGCCGCACCTTTAATGATCTGACCATGAATACGCTCCGCATTCAGGGCGATCTATACACGCAGATGTCGCAATTGAATATGTACCAGGCTCCTTCCAAGGCACTGCGCCAGGAGCTGGACAAACAAATTCAGAGCGCACATCAGACTCAGCAAAAATGCCAGCAGTTCGTTCAGCAAAAAATCGGCGGCCAAGGAACGTATGCCCAGGCGCCGAACGTATCACAGCATCAATCTAACGTGAATAACCCTTACTATATGTAACCCTGTCTTGTACGGGTGAAGCAGCGCCAGCGGCCTTTTTGGCCTTCCCGGCGGCACCATAAGAAGCGTCTGTTCATCACGGTTATCCGTGAACGAGCGGACGCTTTTTCGGAGTTTCAAGAGGATTATTCCTCGTTCCTGATATGAGGGAGCTGACGCTTCTCCATGCGGTCCGCTTCAATTTCGGGACTAGGCATGATGTATTTCCCGGTTGGGCGGGCCATTTTTGTTTGCAGATACAACCTTTTCATGTCATATTATTATTAAACTCTTATGTAACAAATTCTTTCGCGGGAGACGCCGGCAGCGGCGATACGTCCCATGCGAAGATTCCGGAGGGAAGTCATGGAACAAATGGATGAGTTGAAGAGAAAAGTGCTGGAATTGCTGAAAGAAGATGCGAGAAGAACCCCGGCGCTTATGGCAACGCTGCTTGGAGCGGAAGAAGAAGAAGTGAAGACGGCGATCGCACAGATGGAGCAGGAACACGTTATCGTGAAATACGCGACCGTGGTCAATTGGGATAAAGTGGACGACGAGCGTGTGACGGCGCTGATCGAGGTTCAGATTACGCCCGAGCGCGGACGCGGATTTGAAGGCATTGCCGAACGGATTTATCTGTATCCGCAGGTGAAATCGGTCTATCTGATGTCCGGCGCCTATGATTTGCTGGTGGAAGTGGAGGGCCGGAATTTGCGGGAGGTCGCAAACTTCGTTTCCGAGAAGCTGTCCCCCATCGATGCCGTACTGTCGACCAAAACGAATTTCACGCTTAAAAAATATAAGCAGGACGGGATTATTTTTGAAGATCATGAAGAAGATAACCGTCTGATGATCTCCCCGTAAAGGAAGAGATGAACCTATATGATTACAAATAAAACGCAGTCTGCCGGAGAACAGAACAAATCGATGACATCTTATCTGGCCCCGTTGGTTCAGCAAATTCAGCCATCAGGCATCCGCAGATTTTTTGATCTGGCCGCCGGGAGCAAGGACATCATCTCTCTGGGGGTTGGAGAGCCGGATTTCAAGACGCCGTGGCATGTCAGGGAAGCCTGCGTCTATTCGCTGGAACGGGGATTTACCGGATATACCTCCAATGCGGGGATGCCGGAGCTTCGCGAGGGGATTGCAAGCTACCTGCACACCCGCTTTGACCTGGACTACGATCCCGCGAACCAAATTATCGCAACCGTAGGCGGCAGTGAAGCGATCGACTTGGCACTTCGGGCGCTGATATCGCCGGGCGATGAGATTCTGATTCCGGAGCCGTGCTATATTTCTTATTCACCGATCACCTCGATTGGCGGCGGGGTTCCTGTCGGCATCGAGACATTCGGCAAGGACCGGTTCAAGCTGACAGCCGAGGGGCTGGAAGCCAAAATTACGCCGCGATCCAAAATTCTGATCTTATGCTACCCCAGCAATCCGACGGGAGCGATCATGAGCCGGGAAGACTGGGAGCCCATCGCCAAAGTGGTGGAGAAGCATGACCTGATCGTCATTTCCGACGAAATTTATGCGGAGCTTACCTACGGCGGCAATCATACCAGCTTTGCCTCTCTGCCGGGAATGATGGACCGGACGATTCTCGTCAGCGGCTTTTCCAAAGCGTTCGCGATGACGGGCTGGCGGCTGGGATATGCCTGCGGACATCCCGATCTGATCTCGGCCATGCTCAAAATTCACCAATACACCGTAATGTGCGCGCCTTCCATGGGCCAGGTAGCGGCGCTAGAAGCGCTGACGAACGGCATGGAGGAGAAAGACCGGATGGTGGATTCATACAACCAGCGTCGGCGTCTGATCGTCAAGGGGCTGCGCGAAGCCGGATTGGAATGCCATGAGCCCCAGGGGGCGTTTTACGCATTCCCGAGCATTGCCGGAACCGGACTGACCTCGGATGAATTCGCCCAACGTCTGCTGCGCGAATTCCGGGTAGCGGCCGTTCCGGGCAGCGTGTTCGGGCTTGGCGGCGAAGGCTATTTGCGCTGCTCCTACGCCACTTCGGTAAGCCAATTGAATGAAGCGCTGGAACGGATTGGCGCGTTTGTTGCTCTTTTGAAGAAAGAGAGAGAAAATAAGGCTTAATTGTGCAAAAAAAACAATAAAATTCACAGATAATGATGCAAATGTCGAAAAAGGTATAGCAAATAGCTCAGTCATATGGTATAATTTTACTCTGAATACAGATTATTTATTATGAAGTTATACATTGATAATCTGGACAGCTCCTGTTCAAACATTGCTTTGCTGTTTTTGGGGAGGAAGGCTCCTTATAAAATAAACTTTGTTTCGGAGAAAGCAATACTATAAGTGGGTTACGCTCCGTACAGTTTTAAGGGGGGATGATGTTGCTTTGTAGCGATTACTACCTGCGGTCCTTTGGCGGGAACCGTTTCCCGGAAAGCGGGAAAGCTTCCGCGAGGGATGATGTGACCTCGCGCAGCCACTCCCTGGAAGAGGAGATCCGCATACTCCGCAATCGAATGGAGCAGTTATTTTTGCAGGAGAAATCTTTCACCTCGGATAATGTGGTGGAAATCAGCAGTAAGCTGGATTTGAAGATCAACGAATATATGAAGAGGCGTTCCCGCAAGAAATAACGGGAATGGACAGCGAGGGTCCCCTTGGGCCCTCTTTTTGTTTGTGCTGCAGCTTTAACAAACCGGCTGGAAAGAACAGATGGCCTCACAAGCGGAAGTTAATATGGTAAAGTAATAATATGCGGATTATATGCCGGGAGGACGGCGGTTTGTCATTAGGGAATGATGAAATGAAGCAGGAGGGATGGACAATGGCGATTTATACGCGAACGGGTGACCAGGGCGAGACTTCGGTCATTGGAGGCCGAGTCTCCAAGGATGATATCCGGATCGAAGCTTATGGTGCGATCGACGAGCTGAACGGTTTTGTCGGGCAGGCGCGCAGCATGATGGATGACGAAATATTCGCCGATGTTCGGCAGCAGCTGCTGGAAATTCAGCATGAGCTATTCGACTGCGGATCTGATTTGGCGTATGTGAGCCTGGACGAAGGGAAATACAAAGTAACCCGTGACATGGCGGAGCGGCTGGAGCGGTGGATCGACCGTCTTCAGGCGGAGAATCCGCCGATTGAACGGTTTATTTTGCCGGGAGGAAGCGGGCTCGCTTCTGTCCTGCATGTATGCCGGACCGTATGCCGCCGCGCCGAACGCCGGACCGTTACGCTCGGGCACAGCAAGGAGATTAACGGCGAGACAGTGGCTTATCTGAACAGGCTGTCGGATTATTTCTTTGCGCTTGCACGGACTGCCAACACGCGGCTCGGGGTAACGGACGTTGAATATATCCGCGGCGCCAAGGTGTTTCGGGACTGAGATGACAACGTACTATCCGCCCATCGCCTACACCGTTTCTGCCGAAGAGGACGGCATACTGCTCAAGACCATTCTGCAAAAGCGGATGGACGTCTCGCGCAAGCTGCTGTCCCGTCTTAAACTGACCGAGCGGGGAATTACCCTGAACGGGGAGAGAGTTTATATCAGCGTGCACGTCCGCGCCGGTGATCTCGTGGAGATCAGGATGGAGACGGAGATATCGGAGGATATTTTGCCGCAGCCGATCCCGTTCCCTATCCTTTACGAAGACGAGCATCTGCTGGTCGTCAGCAAGCCCGCGGGGATGATTGTGCATCCCACCCACGGCCATTATACCGATACGCTGGCCAATGGAGTTGTGCATTATTGGGCGCAAAAAAACGAGCGCTATCGCTTTCGTCCCGTTCACCGGCTGGATCAGGAGACGTCCGGGGTGCTCGCCATCGCGAAGAATCCGTACAGCCACCAGCACATATCGGAGCAGATGCTGGCCGGTACCGTGGACAAACGCTATATTGCGCTAGTTCACGGTGTGCCTGAGCCGGAGAGGGGAGACATCGACGGCCCGATCGACCGCGATCCGGGCGAGCCTCATCGGCGGATTGTGACGCCGGACGGTTATCCGTCGTTGACCCGCTACGAGGTGAAGGAGCGGTATCCTTATGCTTCAAAGGTCGAGCTGAAGCTGCTCACCGGGCGCACGCATCAAATCCGGGTGCATATGACCTCCATCGGCAATCCGCTGATCGGAGACGGGATGTATCGGCATCCGGTATACGAAGCGGCCGATTCCGGCTCGACGGCGCCTGCGCTTGCTGCGGAGCTGGCCCGAGTGGCGGCGCTGGACGCTGCAATCGGCCGCCAAGCGCTGCACGCGGCGAGGCTGTCCTTCACGCATCCGATTTTTCGCCGCGACATGACGTTTGAAGCGCCGCTTCCTCCGGACATGGAGGAACTGGAAGCGCGGCTGAGACTGGGACAAGAGACAACACAGACGTAAATGAAATTGATTTGGAGTAAGGAGAATCGTGCAAATGAGTCAATTGACCGTATATCATTATCCGAAGTGCGGCACCTGCCGGGCGGCGGTAAAATGGCTGAAAGAGCAGGGACATGAGCTGGAGCTTCGCCATATCGTAGAGCAGACGCCGGGAGTCGATGAACTGGCCGGATTGGCCGCAGCAAGCGGCCTTGAGCTCAAAAAAATTTTCAACACAAGCGGCGAGGTCTACAAGCGGGAAAATCTGAAGGAGAAGCTGCCGGGCCTGGGCGAGCGCGAACAGCTGGAGCTGCTGGCCGGGAACGGAATGCTGATCAAACGCCCGATTGTCGTCTCGGGTAGCAAGGTTACGGTAGGTTTCAAGGAAGAGGAATACCGCAAAGCCTGGGGAAATGAGTAAAGGAGGAGAACGGCCATGAGTGGAGAAGGAAGAGGCCGCGTGATGATCGTGGACGGCATGGCGCTGCTGTTCCGGGCCTATTACGCCACCGCCTACGGAGGCTATATACGGAAGACAAGCGCCGGTTTGCCGACCAATGCCGTGTACGGCTTTTTGCAGTATTTTTTCGACGCCGTGTCAACTTTTGAGCCCTCTCACGTCGTATGCTGCTGGGATTTGGGCAAGAGTACGTTCCGCACCGAAAAATTTGGCAGCTACAAATCGAACCGTGCGGAGCCTCCGCTGGAGCTGATTCCGCAGTTTGATCTGGTCAAAGAAGTGGTCGCCGAGCTTGGCGTTCCGAACGTGGGCATCCCCGGATTTGAGGCGGACGACTGCATTGGCACACTGGCTTCCTGCTTCAGCGGCGAGTCCGAGGTGTACATTTTGACCGGGGATCATGACATGCTTCAGTTGGTTAATGACCGGGTCCGTGTCGTTATTATGAAAAAGGGCCGGTCCAACTACAAGGTGTATGATCCGGCGGCCCTGCTGGAAGAAAAAGGACTGTCCCCTTCCCAGGTCGTCGACCTAAAGGGATTCATGGGCGACACGAGCGACAATTATCCGGGTGTCCGGGGAATCGGCGAAAAGACAGCGCTCAAGCTGCTGGCTGAATATCGAACGGTGGAGGGCGTAATCGAAAATCTGCATCTGCTGCCCAAGGGGGTGCGGAGCAAGATCGAAGCGGATCTGGACATGCTTCATCTGTCCCGGGAACTGGCGGAGATCCGCTGCGACGTTCCGCTCGTCTGCACGCTGACCGAGTGTCTGTGGGAAGTGCAGCGGGAATCGGCGGCACGCAAGTTTAAAGAGCTGGAATTCGGCAGCCTGATGTATCTGATTGCGGCGGCGGAGGAAGAGCTGAAGGAAGACGGAATCGTTGAAATTGAGCTTCCGGACTGGCAGAGCCGCTCAATCGGAGCCGGCTCCGTAAAGAACGACCCGTTTGCCTAAACGGGTATCGTATACGCAAGCAAAAGACTGTTCCAGATAGCGCGGCAGGCGCTCTGTGAACAGTCTTTTTAATGAGGGTCAAACGCGGCGGCCTCCCGTTATTTCTTCGGATGTATGGGCCCGGCGGATCATATACACGAGTCGTCTAAAGCTTCATTCCGCCCGGTCAACTGGTCGTCATTTGCCCTCCGTTGACGGAATCGTCTACCCCGTAATATAGGAACCGTCATCCGAAGCGAGAAGCATCCAGATTGTGCTATGCGCTTGTCATTCTTTTGGTACGCAAAGTATAATAAATAACGGATATGCGCTGCTGAGCGAAAGCGTATGCAAGAACAGAGGGGAGACGGGCAAGTGAGAGTATTGGGCGCGATTGAAGCGGGAGGAACAAAGTTTGTATGCGGTATTGGACATGAGGACGGAAGCATTATCGACCGGGTAAGCTTTCCGACAACCCATCCGGAAGAAACGATGGCGCAGGTGTACCGATATTTCGAGGATAAAAAAGTCGAAGCGATCGGTATAGGCTCGTTCGGGCCGATCGATCCGATTCCGGGCAGCCCGACATACGGCTATGTTACGACGACGCCGAAGCCGTATTGGGGCCAATATAATCTGGTCGGCGCAGTCCGCGAAAAAATTGACGTGCCGATCGGCTTCGATACCGATGTCAACGGCGCAGCGCTAGGTGAATATACATGGGGCGCGGCGCGGGGATTGGACAGCTGCCTCTACATTACGGTAGGAACCGGCATCGGGGCGGGAGCCGTTGTGGACGGCAGATTGATCCATGGGCTGTCCCATCCGGAAATGGGGCATATTTATGTCCGCCGCCATCCGGATGACGCTTTTGCGGGCACATGCCCTTATCATGGGGATTGCCTGGAAGGCCTGGCCGCAGGCCCCGCGCTTGGACAACGCTGGCAGGTGCCGGGTGCGGAACTGGGCCCGGATCATCCCGCCTGGGAGATGGAGGCCCATTATCTGGCTCACGCTCTGATGAGCTATGTGCTGATTCTGTCGCCGCAGAAAATTGTCATGGGCGGCGGCGTCATGAAGCAGAGCCATCTCTTTCCGCTGATCCGCGCCAAGCTCCAGGAGCTGCTGAAGGGCTACGTGCAGCATGCTTCGCTGACCGCTGATATCGACAGCTATGTCGTGCCGCCTCAGCTCGGGGACAATGCCGGACTGGCCGGTGCGATCGGGTTGGCCGGCATGGCCCTAGCCCAGGAGTAAGAGACGGCTTATTCGTCTTTAGGACGTCTTTTGGGCAAAAGGGATTGACTGTTCGGAAATATATGGTATTGTATGAATTAACAGTATAGCCGTTAAGCAGAGGAAGCGCCTCTTTCACGATTGCCGTGAGAGAGGCGCTTTTTTTGCGTTAAACCTAACAGCTGCTTCAGCTTGGAAGCTAAAGACGGCGTGCCTGCGGGCGCAGGATTCATGGTGAACGGTCCTTTGCCCGCCGCATACTGAACATTAAAAAAGCAAAGGCAGGGAAGGAACATGCAAATCGTATTTATGAACCGGTTGTCCAAAAATTCAGGCGATTCCACGGGAGGATTCGCCCAGCTGTGGATTGGCGAGGAAGAGGGGGAATGGCGTCTGGGCTGGCGCGATTTCGGCGAAATTCCGGAAAGCGTTGATTCCTTATGGTATGAGGGCAGCTCCTGGAACGAAATGTTGGGCGTATACAGGCATGAGCTGGCGGTCAAAATGGGGGAGGGCTACCGGCCGCTTATTGACGGTGTCTTCCATGAAGAGGAGGCTCTGACGGGACGGAATCAGGAGCAGTTGAAGCTCCAGTATTACAGCGAGCAGAACGTAAATGAGTCCATATATGAAGAATTATGCGGATGGAGACGGAAGAAAGCTTCATCTGAGCGCAAAGCGCCGTATTTGCTGGCGAGCAACCGCCTGCTGCGCCTGCTTAGCTCTTTCCTGCCTCATACGGAGGAAGAACTTTTGCAAATTCCGGGTGTGGGAGAAGCCAAGGCTTCGCAGTACGGTCCGGAGATATTGGCCATTACTTCCGCAGCGGAGCGCAGCCATTCCTTCCCCTTAAGCTGGGTCGGCGGGGAGGTCGATGAGGAGTCCTTTACCTCCTGGCTGTACAAGCAGAAGGAGATCAAATACAAGAAGCAGCTGGAGCGTTTGCGCTTGCGGCGGCTGCTTCTTCAGGGCATCGCGGATGGCTGCGGAATAGAGGAGCTTAAAGAGCGAAGCGCCTCTTCGCGCAGGGAGATCCTGGAGGCCGTGGAGGAACTGGAGAAGGATGGTTATATTGTCGATTCCCTGATCGATCGGGAACTGGAAAGTATGCCTTCCGTGGAGCAGGAGGCGGTTTGGAGTGCTTACAGAGAGATAGGGGATATGCTCTTAAAGCCGGTGCTGCACAAAGTCTACGGTGAAGATATCGCGTCCGCGGGAAGCCTGGATCTGCATTACGAGCGACTGCGGCTGATCCGGCTCCGCTTCCGCAGGGAGAGCGAGGGAGCGCAAGGATTGGCCACTCACCCACAGGAGCAAGTGTAAGCCCGGTTAAGCCAAAAGAAGGTCTCCTGGCGCCGGGCAGCGCTTAAGGAGACCTTCTGATTAACGGAATCGTGGGACCGGCTGTCAGAGCCATTCCTTTTTACGGAACACATACAACATCCCGCATCCCAACGTTACCATAACGCCGATGACGCCATAGTAGCCGTATTTCGTATGAATTTCGGGAATATTGTCAAAGTTCATCCCGTATATGCCTGTAATCACGGTCAGCGGCATAAATATCGTCGTAATCGCCGTAAACACCCGCATAATTTCATTGGCGCGGTTGGCGATACTGGATTGATAAGCTTCTCGCAAGTTGCCCATCAGATCGCGGTACGTCTCAAATGTCTCGGAAATTTTGACCGCGTTTTCGTAGATGTCGCTGAAATATTTCTGCAGCTGGTCGTCGATCAGCCGGAGATCTCTTTTGTTGAGGGTGTTGATGACTTCCTTCTGCGGACCGAGCATTTTCTTCAGCCACAGAATTTCGCTTCGCAGACCGATAATTTCGCTTAAATGCGACTTCTTGGTATGCATCAGAATATCTTCTTCCAGCTTCTCGATTCTTACTTCGATCCGGTCGCCGACTGCGAAATAATTGTCCACGACAAGGTCGATCAGCAGGTAAAGGAACCGGTCAGGCGTGCTGACTTCCTGTTCCCACAAAATGGGCTTCAGTGCTCGCAGCTCGTGAATCTTCTGCTTCGTAACGGTAATAATAAAATGCCGCCCGAGAAAAACATTAAGGGCCCGCAGGAAAATTTCCTCATCGTCAAAGCGGATACTGTTAACTACAATAAAATAATGGCTCTCGTAAATTTCAATTTTGGGACGCTGCTCCTCGTCGCTGAGACAGTCCTCCACAGCCAAATCATGAAGGTTAAACAGAGGCTGCAGCAGCTCCAAATCCTCCACGTCGGCGTCGATCCAGTAGAACCCTTCCGCCGGAGGGGTAATGGTCAGCTCAATATCGTCGACAGGCGTAAAGATGCCTGCGTTAACCAGCCGGATTTTCATCTGATTCACTCCTTCTCTCCCTAGCTTGCCCAGGGGATATGCTAATGAAAGCACAGGGAAAAAATCAGCTTGGCCGGAGTTTGAGTACGATATGGGCCGCTTTATATTCCGAAGGCATGAAGAAGAAGGGCTCCCGCCGCCGGCAAGCTGATGTTAATCCTGTACGGTTGTTCCTGATCAGCACTGTACTGCGTACTCGGGTCGCCTTCCATTCTTCTTCTCACCTCTTTATTTAAATAATTTATAATTGGGGGTCCCCCTCAAAGCACCTGCGATAGGCTTCACAGCCAAGGCTCCGCTTGTGGGACGATCTTCTGAAACCCTTGTCTAGTATAACGCCGGGTATTGGCTCTTTCAAGCTAAATTGTTGTCATAATCGGGACTCTAAAACCAGTGTATGGACTTGACGAAAGTTAGGTTCATGATTATAGTGATCTATAAGAATTTAAAATTGAATATGACCAAATCTTATCAAGAGCAGGTGGAGGGACTAGCCCGATGAAACCCGGCAACCGGCGTGAAAGCGCACGGTGCTAATTCTTGCAGAGACGCGAACGCATTTGAATGAGTTATGGCGCGTTGTCTGACAGATGAGAGAGTATCATATGTGCATAAATATGACCTTTCTCGTTTGCTGCGGGAAAGGTTTTTATTTGTTTCTATTAAACCGCAGCCAGCGGTTTCCATTTTAATGAAGGAGTGAGTACGCAATGCCGATCAAGATTCCCGACAGTTTGCCCGCCAAGGAGGTTCTGTCAGGGGAAAATATTTTCGTTATGGATGAAAGCCAAGCCTTTCACCAGGATATCCGCCCTTTGCGGATTGCCATCCTAAACTTGATGCCGACTAAAGAAACTACAGAAACGCAGCTGCTGCGTCTGATCGGCAACTCGCCTCTGCAGGTCGATGTCACGCTGCTTCATCCGAGCTCGCATACGTCGAAGAATACGTCCGCGGAGCATCTCAAGAGCTTTTACAAGACATTTGACGAGATCAGCCACCGCCGATTGGACGGCCTTATCGTGACCGGCGCCCCGGTGGAGCAGATGGATTTCGAGGATGTGAATTACTGGGATGAGATGAAAAAGATTTTTGAGTGGAGCAAGGACAACGTCACTTCGACGATGCACATATGCTGGGCGGCGCAAGCGGGATTATATTATCATTACGGGGTCCGTAAGGTCGGTCTGCCCGAGAAGTGCTTTGGAGTGTTCCCGCACAGCACCGCTGCGCCGAATATGAAGCTGCTGAGGGGGTTTGACGAGTTGTTTTATGTGCCCCATTCCCGGCATACGGACATCTCCCGCGAAGATATCGAGAATACGCCGGATTTGCAAATATTGGCGGAGTCGGAGGAGGCCGGCATTTATCTCGTCGCCACCGAGGACGGCCGGCAGATTTTTGTGACGGGCCACTCCGAGTACGATCCGTTCTCCCTGAAATGGGAGTATGAGCGCGATGCCGCGAAGGGAATGGACATAGCGCTGCCGAAGCATTACTTCCCGAAAGACGATCCGACCCGGACGCCGCCGGCTGTATGGCGCGCCCATGCGAACCTGCTGTTCTCCAACTGGCTTAACTATTACGTCTACCAGGAAACGCCCTACGATATCGGACCGACGATATGATTGCTTTCCGGATTGGACAAGCTTAACGTTGAAGATATAAGTTCTTTTATCCGCATCAGCTTTTTAGATACAACGGGAATCGCTAAGCTCCGAGTATCGGGGGAGGCAAAATCCCGTACTAACTTTCTGGAGGTTAATCATGGACGACAAACTCAGGATTGAAAGCAGGCTGGCCCAAATCGGCTCGCAGGAGGACCCGGCGACGGGCGCAGTGAATTATCCGATATACCAGTCGACGGCATTCCGTCACCCCCGGCTTGGACAGAGCACAGGCTTCGACTACATTCGTACCAAAAACCCTACACGCTCTGTTCTGGAGCGGGCGGCAGCCGAACTGGAATCCGGTGACGCAGGCTTTGCCTGCAGCTCCGGAATGGCCGCGCTGCAGACGATTTTCACCCTGTTCGGGCAGGGGGATCACCTGATCGTGTCGCTGGACTTGTACGGCGGCACTTACCGGATGCTGGAACGGATAATGTCCAAATTTGGCGTCTCCGCTTCCTATGTGGATACAAATGATATGGACGCTCTGGAATCAGCCCGCAGAGAGAACACGAAGGCGGTCTTCATTGAAACACCGACCAATCCGCTGATGATGATCACCGATATTCAGGCCGTGTGTACCTGGGCCCGCCGTCACGAAATGCTTACGATCGTGGACAATACGCTGCTGACACCGTATTTCCAGCGGCCGCTCGAACTGGGCGCGGATATTATCATCCACAGCGCGACCAAATATTTGGGTGGGCATAACGACGTGCTGGCAGGCCTGATTATCACGAAGGGCAAGGAACTGTCTGATGAGATGGCCATCCTGCATAATTCGATAGGCGCCGTGCTAAGTCCAAGCGACAGCTACCAGTTAATGAGAGGCATGAAGACGCTGGCGCTGCGCATGGAACGCCATGAGAGCAATTCGCTTGCGATTGCACAGTTTCTGAAAGGACATCCGGCGATTGCGGAGGTATTCCATCCGGGTCTTCCGGAGCATCCCGGATTCGAAATTCAGCAGCGGCAGGCAACCGGCAACACCGGTATCTTTTCCTTTAAGGTGAAGGATGCGAGATATGTGGAGCCCGTGTTGCGCCATATCAAGCTGATTGCGTTCGCGGAAAGCCTCGGCGGTGTCGAGTCGCTGATGACCTATCCCGCGGTGCAGACCCATGCCGATATTCCGGTCGAAATCCGCGATGCGGTCGGCGTGGACGACAGGCTGCTGCGTTTCTCGGTCGGCATCGAGCATATCGACGATCTGATTGCCGATTTGAATCAAGCGCTGGAGGCGGCGCAGGCCGAGCTTGAAGCGGATAACGGCCAAGCTGGCCAGCCGGTCCGGGAAGCGGCGGATTTGCTGTAAGGAATCGGTCCTGGCTGCACTTTTTAGCCCCATTTCATAAACCCGCACATCCGTGAAACGGAAGCGGCGTTAAGAACAGAGACGGCATCGCCTTAAGACGGCGGTGCCGTCTTTTTTTATGTTGAATTTTTGTGCAATTTCACGAATTTCCTCGAAATAACAGAGAATATTACCAACGAATACCACATATTATGGCTGTTATATGCAGTTATAAGGACGGGAGAATAAAAATACGTTTTTCAAGCACGGCGGATTGTGATACGATGAATGAACGAATATATTCCTTTGTCATATAAATTTTATGGATTCATTAGGGATGGTTTTATAAGGAGGCTGCGAACAATGGGATCAATCGATCACATTTTGAATAAAGCGCTCCAGGGTGAACGCCTTGGGCTTGAAGATACGGTCAGACTGTTTGAGAGCAACGAAATTGAGAAAATGGGCGCTGCGGCGGATGTTATTATGAAAAGATGGCATCCTGAGCCAATAACGACGTTCGTCATTGGCCGCAACATAAATTATACAAATATATGCGATGTGTACTGCCGGTTTTGCGCGTTTTACCGCAGACCCGGTTCGGAAGAAGGCTATGTTCTGCCGGATGAGACGATTTTTGACAAAATCAGAGAAACCGTGGCCGTGGACGGAACCGAGATCCTGATGCAGGGCGGTACGAATCCCAATTTGCCGTTTGATTATTATACGAACCTGCTGCGTAACATCAAAGAGCGATTCCCCGGCATCACGATGCATTCCTTCTCCCCTGCGGAGATCATGAAGATGAAGGAGATCTCGGGGCTGTCCCTGGAGGAGACGGTGCGCCAGATTCATGCGGCAGGTCTCGATTCGCTGCCGGGAGGCGGAGCGGAAATCCTGGACAACCGCACGCGGCGCAAGATCAGCCGGCTGAAGGGCTCGTGGCATGACTGGATGGATGTGATGCGGACGGCGCACCGGATCGGCATGAATACGACGGCAACAATGGTAATCGGCCTTGGCGAGAGCATGGAGGAACGCGCGCTGCATCTTCTCCGTGTACGTGAAGCCCAGGACGAGTGCATTGAGCATAACTACAACTCGGAAGGGTTCCTGGCATTTATCTCCTGGACATTTCAGCCGGATAATACGAACCTTAAGCTGGACAGACAGACGCCTGAGGAATATCTCAAGACCGTTGCGGTCAGCCGGCTTGTGCTTGACAACATCAAGAACTTCCAATCCTCCTGGGTGACAATGGGCCCGGAGGTGGGCAAGCTGTCGCTGCAATACGGCTGCAACGATTTCGGCAGCACGATGATCGAGGAGAATGTTGTGTCCTCGGCGGGGGCGACGTACAAGGTCAACATCCAGTCGATCCTGCAAATCATCCGCGAGGCCGGCAAAATCCCGGCGCAGCGCAACACACAGTACGATATACTGAAAGTATTCGAAGACGTCTCCGCCAAAGTGCAGAGCGATTTTGTGATGCAGAACTGATAGGGCAAGCAAACAGCCCGAGGCCGCTGAGGCCTTCGGGCTGTTTGCGCTGAAGCTATTGCCGGGTAAAGGCGGAGCTTCGGTTGGATAATTCGGACAGGGCAGCTTTCGGCCATAAGCGGCGAAGGCTGCCCTGTGCGATGTTGTAGGGCAGAATCTTAACGAGAATCTATTCGGCGGCTTCCCATTTGCAGCGGACCGGGGAGACAATCGCTTTTTCTTTTTTAAGATCATTGAATGCCTTGTCAATCTCCTTGCGGTCCAGACCGGAGAGCTTCTCCACCTCGCCTGCGCTGACAGGCTTGCCTGCGGATTTAATCGTTTCCAATACCTGTTCCTTAACACTCATTGCTTCATCCACCTCCTCGTCTGTAATCGCTTAATAAAAAGCTTGTCTATCAGTTCATAGTTACATGTCTAACAGATTCATAGTATAGGAAGATCCGGTTTCGCATCTGTGATATTTTTCTGAAGGATAATATACCTGAAAACAATGATTTACAGCAATATCCAAAAGTGATATCATAAAAATATCAAATACATATCCTTTTGGAGGGTGCCTTATGAAAGAGAAAATGCTTCGGCCTGTCAGCGGTTTCTGGATTATTGCTTTGATCATTGTTTGTGCAGGCGGCGGAGTTTACGGTGCGGTTCAGGGCTACGATGCCGTGCCGGTTATTTTGTTCGTGGCGGCGGCGGTTCTGATGACAAGCATTACGGTGGTGCAGCCCAACAAGTCGGTCGTGGTCACTTTCTTCGGCCAGTACGTCGGGACCATATCGGCAAGCGGCCTGTGGGCCGTCATTCCGTTCAGTGTGCGCAAGACAGTTTCCCTGCGGGTCCGCAATTTCAACAGCGTCAAGCTGAAGGTCAACGATGTCGAGGGCAATCCGATCGAAATCGCAGCCGTCGTCGTGTTCAAAGTCATCAACTCGGCAAAAGCGCTGTTCGATGTCGACAAGTACATGGAATTTGTCGAAATCCAGAGCGAGACGGCGCTGCGGCACGTAGCCAGCAAATACCCGTATGACGGTTACAGCGGAACCGGCATGTCCCTGCGCGCTAACGCCGATGAAATTGCCAAGGAATTGGCAGGCGAGCTCCAGGACCGTCTGTCTCTGTCGGGGGTTGAAGTGCTGGAGGCCCGGCTGACGCATCTGGCGTACTCCACCGAAATCGCAAGCACGATGCTTCAACGCCAGCAGGCGTCGGCCATTTTGTCCGCGCGGCAGATCATCGTGGAAGGCGCGGTCGGCATGGTGGATATGGCGATCAAGCAGCTTAAGGAGAGCGGCGTGGTGGAACTGGACGAAGAACGTAAGGCAGCCATGATCAACAATCTGATGGTGGCTATCGTATCCGAGCGCGGAGCGAGCCCGGTCATCAACGCCGGCTCGTTGTATTAAGGCGGTCCATCATGGCGGCCAAGAAGAACTTTCCGCTGCGCATCGATCCCGGGCTGTACGAAGCGCTGGAGCGTTGGGCGGGGGAGGAGTTCCGCAGTGTGAACGGACACATCGAGTTTTTGCTGCGGGAGAGCCTGAAACGCGCTGGCCGCTTGCCGGATCGAAAGACAGGCGAAGAACGGCCCTGAGCGGAACCTGTCGATTCTTTTTGAACTCACGGCTTGACGAAATCTGCCGCCAGAATTATAATTACACATTATTCACGCTAACAGCATTGACAAAGACATGAATCGACTTCCAGGCCCGTACAGAGAGAGGAAACGTTGGCGCTGCAATTTCCTCCGGAATCCGGTTTTCGGTTTACCCCTTTTGTAGCTGCGGTTATGAACTTTCCGCCCAGGCGCATCGGTTGATCCATTACGCCCCGGAAACAGTAAGAACCGCCGGTTCATGGCCGTTATCCCCATGCTTAACAAGGATTCTGCCGTCGTCTGACCGTTTTATGAAGTCTGGGGACATGACGCAGAATTGAATTTGGGTGGAACCACGGGTGCAACACTCGTCCCTGCGCGGGACGGGTGTTTTTTGTATGCGTGGATATGTCCGTTCCGCAAGGCCTTTAAGCGGCTGACGGCCGCTGCGATAAGTTGACCACTACTTTTAGGAGGAAATGACAATGGCAGTAAGCATCAAGTTACCGGACGGCTCGGTCCGGGAGTACGCGGAAGGAAGCAGCATCGACGATGTAGCGTCTTCTATCAGCAGCGGACTGCGCAAGAACGCCGCCGCCGGCAAGCTGAACGGGGTAATCGTCGATTTGTCCGCCAAGCTTAGTGATGGAGATCTGGTGGAGATCGTGACGCTTGATTCCCCGGAAGGACTGGAGGTCATGCGGCACAGCACAGCCCATCTGATGGCCCAGGCGGTCAAACGGCTGTTCGGCGCCAAAGAGGTCAAGCTCGGAGTCGGACCGACGATTGAGGACGGGTTCTACTATGATATGGATCTGGAGTATCCGCTGAATCCGGAGGACCTGCAGAAGATTGAGAAGGAAATGGATCGCATCGTGTCGGAGAATCTGCCGATTGTCCGCAAGGAAGTGAGCCGCCAGGAGGCGCTGGACCTATTCGGGGAGCTTGGCGATCCGTACAAAATCGAGCTTATTCAGGCGCTTCCCGAGGACAGTGTAATCACTATATACGAGCAGGGCGAATTTTTCGACCTGTGCCGCGGACCGCATCTCCCATCGACCGGCAAAATCAAAGTGTTTAAGCTGATGAATGTGGCGGGAGCGTACTGGCGCGGCGACGCCAAGAACAAAATGCTGCAGCGTGTGTACGGCACCGCCTGGATCAAGAAAGCGCAGCTTGACGAGCATCTCCGCCTGCTGGAGGAAGCGAAGAAGCGCGATCACCGCAAGCTGGGCAAGGAACTGGAAATTTTCACATTCAGTCAGCTGGTCGGCCAGGGACTGCCGATCTGGCTGCCGAAGGGCGCCAAGCTGCGCAGCATCCTGGAACGCTATATCGTCGATCTGGAAGCCAGCCTCGGCTATCAGCATGTCTATACTCCGGTTCTGGGCAACGTCGATCTGTACAAGACTTCCGGACACTGGGAGCATTATCAGGAAGACATGTTCCCGAAGATGACCATCGACACCGAGGAATTTGTGCTGCGCCCGATGAACTGTCCGCATCATATGATGGTGTACAAGAGCAGCATGCACAGCTACCGCGATCTGCCGATCCGGATCGCCGAACTTGGAACCATGCACCGTTACGAAATGTCCGGCGCGCTGACCGGTCTGCACCGCGTCCGTTCCATGACTTTAAACGACTCGCATATCTTCTGCCGTCTGGATCAGATTAAGAGCGAATTCAGCCGCGTGCTGGAGCTGGTGAAACAGGTGTACAGCGACTTCGGCATTGATGATTACCGTTTCCGGCTGTCCTACCGTGACCCGGCCGATACCGAGAAGTACTTCCAAGATGATAATATGTGGGAGACCGCTCAGCGAATGTTGCGCGAGGTAGTCGAGGATGCGGGCCTGCCGTTCTACGAAGCGGAGGGAGAAGCCGCGTTCTACGGTCCGAAGCTCGATGTCCAGATTAAGACCGCGCTTGGCAAGGAAGAGACGCTGTCAACCGTGCAGATCGACTTCCTGCTGCCGGAACGCTTTGAGCTGGAATATGTCGGCGACGACGGGCAGAAACACCGTCCAGTCGTGCTGCACCGAGGTGTCCTGAGCACTATGGAGCGTTTCGTCGCCTTCCTGCTGGAGAACTTTGCGGGCTCGCTGCCGCTCTGGCTGTCTCCGCAGCAGGTGAAGGTCATCCCGGTATCGAGCGCTTTTGATGACTATGCGGGCGAGGTGGTCGACAAGCTTCGCTGCCACGGTCTGAGAGCCGAAGCCGATCTTCGGAACGAGAAGCTGGGCTACAAGATTCGCGAAGCCCAGTTGGAGAAGCTGCCGTACATGTTCATCGTCGGCGAGAATGAGAAGAACAGCAGCAGCGTCTCCGTCCGCAAACGCGGCGAAGGCGATATCGGAGCGAAGCCCCTTGCTGAGGTGATTGAGAGCCTCGCTGCCGAAGTTTCGACTAAGGCCATTTTTTAATAAAGAATTAATTTACTGACTTAAGACCTCTGCCAACACTTCCGTGAGGCGGTAAATCCGCCTCATGTATAAAATTTTTGGAAACGGGAAACCTTCGCTAATAAGGGGGAGGATTTCATGATGAACAAAATGGGTGTTTGGCAGAGGTCTTGGTGTATACTTGTTACCTTTGCATTATTGGTTGCACTATCCTTCATATATACGAAGGCGGGTCGCGAAGCGGACCGGGAGTCGGTATTTCCGGCGGTTCAGCCGGAGGCTACGGCCGCGTCGATTTTGCATACCGCTTCTGCGGCACTGGCTTATGACAGCGGCGGACACCGGCCGCGAATTAAGCTGATCCGCGCTACGGTATTTCCGCATCAATCACCGGAGTTCGACACTGCGTCCGAACGCTCCGAGGTATTAAAATACCGGGCCAAAATACCGGCACCCGGGAATAAATCTTCCATTCCCGTTGCCGCTCCGGCGCCGGAACAAATCATCCGTACCTTCAAAGTGACGGCCACCGGTTATACCGCGGGCTTCGAATCGACCGGCAAACGTCCGAATCATCCGGAATACGGAATTACCTACTCCGGCGTCAAAGTGCGGAGAGACAAGAATGCCGTTTCAACCATTGCCGCCGATCCGAAAGTGCTGCCGCTGGGAAGCATATTGTATGTGCCGGGATATGGTTATGCGGTGGTCGCGGACACCGGATCGGCGATCAAGGGGCATAAAGTCGATCTTTACTTTGCGACTACCAGGCAGGTATACAAAGAATGGGGCAAAAGAATGGTCGAGGTCCAACTGATCAAACGCGGCAGCGGCAAATGCACGGAAGCCATGCTGAAAAATATCGGCAGAGCGATTCGGGCCTACGACACCGTGCCTCAGGAAATGCTTGAAGAAATTATTTAAAGGGCAAGCCATGAACTTTATTTCACATGAACTTGTATAATCGGCACCCTGCCTAGCCATAATACGGACTGGGGCACAGCAGTTAGCCTCTATCCGTCCTCTGTGCGGCGCTAACCCGGCATCGCGTGAGGGAGCAAAGGGAGGTGACCAACGTGGCTAAAAAACCTAAGGTTCAAGAGAACTACAAGACACCGAACGAAAAGTTCAACAGCGAGTTCGCTGCCGAGAATGACGTAGCAACGAAGCAAGGCGGCATCGCCAAACCGGTCCAAAAACCGCAAGCCTAACCATGCCATAAGAAATAACTATCGGCTATTGGCCGAAACGATGTCCCGCTCTCGAAAGAGGCGGGGCATTTTTATTTGCCCAAAAATAAGCATCATAAGCTTCACGATTGCAAATGGCCTCCGTCCGAAGACCGAGAAGGTTTTCATTCCACCGCCGCTGTTAACAAGACAAAGCCTGTTGTAAACTAAGTTCAAAAGGCAAAAGAGCTACTCTAAGCTAAAGGGGAAATGACAGATGAGAAGACGAATAGCCAGCCAAGTATTCGGCGGTCTGATTCTGATCGGAATCGGCGTGCTGTTTCTGCTCCGGCAGATGGGATATGCGAAATTTGATATCGGTTACCTGTTCTCCAATTTCTGGCCGGTTGTGCTGATCATTATAGGAAGTAAGCGGCTCCTGGCGGGAGGCCATAACGGCGGCAGAGGTTTTTCTTCTATCGGCGCGCTGTTTATACTTGCCATGGGCGTATTTTTTCTGGGACGTAATCTGGAATGGTTCGACCTATCCGCGGGAGATTTCTTCACTATGATCATTCCGGTCGCTCTGATCGGCGGAGGGCTCATAGTTATCTTCAGACCGCACCGTTCTGGACCGCCTATACCTCCACCAGCACCGCCGAGATTCTATCCCGAGGACAAGCCGGCGAACGACACGCCTCCCCGCCCCCTGGAATCGACACTGGACCAAGAATTTGAGCGGAAATTCGGCAGAACCGAGGAGGAAAGCGGCTCCATCGGCAGTTCTTCGGGCAAAGCCGGAATGACTGACTGGGATCGTTATCTGCGCAAAGATGAAGATATGGACCGGACCGGCGAGACTGTTTCTGGCTGGCAGGAGAACCGGGATGGCCACCAGCGCAGACGCCAGGAGCGGGAGGAACGCCACGAACGCAGAAGAGAAGAGCGCTGGGAGCGGCATGAACGCAAGCATGGACATTATGACGGGCATGAATGGAGCCATAGCAGCGACAAGGAAACGACGAACCGTTCCACTTTTATCGGCGATATCCATATGGGGCGCGAGCATTTTCAGCTCAAAAATACGAATATTTCCCAGTTTATCGGCGATACGGTGCTCGATCTGACCAACGCGCAAATTCCGTACGGCGAGACAAAGATCAATCTTTCCGCATTTATCGGCGATCTCAAAGTCTACATTCCGGACGATATGGATCTCGGCATTTCCGTTAACAGCAGCTCGTTCATCGGCGATATGGAAGTGCTGGAGCAGGCGCGAAGCGGGTTTATGAGCAGTGTGCAGTGCAAGACGCCTTATTATAAAGAAGCCGGCAAAAAAATCCGTATCAATGTCAGCGCTTTTATCGGAGATATCAAGGTTAAGACGGTGGGTTGACCGATGGGAACGATTATTAAAAATACGAAATGGGTGCTGCTGTTCTATTTTCTGTTATGCGGAAGTGTAACGGCCGTGCTGATGTACGCCGGAAGCTGTTTGGGCTATATTGAAGTTGTGGACTACCGGATGTGGGTGTATCTGTGCCTGAGCATTGTGCTGTTCACCGCCGTTATCGGCTATATGGCCGTGCAGCGTATACAGCGGCGGATCGATCACCTGGATCTGAATATGCTTCAGGTCGCCAAGGGCAATCTTTCCGTGAGGATGCCGGGCAGCGACGATCCTTCTTTTGCAAGAGTGTATCATGAGTTCAATACAATGATGGATACGGTCGAGAAAAAAATGAAGCTGCTTCAGCGTCTGGGCGAGCAGGAGGTTATCGAGAAGGAAAAGGCGGCGGAGAGCGCCGTGCTGGAGGAGCGGCGGCGGATGGCCCGCGATTTGCACGACACGGTGAGCCAGCAGCTGTTCGCCATCCACATGTCCGCCTCTTCGCTTCCGAAGGTGCTTGAAAGGAATGAAGCGCAGGGGCGGACGGTGATGGACCAGCTGATTACCATGTCGCAAATGGCGCAAAAGCAAATGCGGGCGCTGATCGCCCAGCTTCGGCCAGTGGAGCTTGAAGGCCGGAACCTGTTCGAGGCGCTGGAGAAATGGTTTCCGGATTACTGCCGTCAGAACGGGCTTAAGGGCATGAAGGAGCTTGAACTTCAGGGCGAGCTGTCCGAGGCGATCGAGCATCAGCTGTTCCTGATTATCCAGGAAGCGATGGCCAATATCGTGAAGCATTCGGGGGCGCGGCTGGTCAGTCTGTCTCTGCGCGAGGGACCGCGGCTGGTTGCGCTCAGCATCAGCGATGACGGGCAGGGATTTGAGCTTGCGCACAGCAAGCAGGGATCGTACGGGTTGACAACGATGCGGGAACGCGCGGAGAAGCTCGGCGGGCAGGTTGAAATCATCAGCCGCAAGGGAGCGGGGACGACGATCCGCGTACATATCCCCAAGTTTGTTCAGGGGAACGGCGGCCGGATGCCTGCCGGAGGAGCCGAAAAGGCAAGTAATGAAGACGGGGAAGAGGAGGCAAGCGGCGAATGAGCGCGATCAAAATACTGCTGGTGGATGACCATGACATGGTCCGGATGGGACTCAAAACATATCTGATGCTGGAGCCGATGTTCGATGTGGTCGCCGAGGCCTCGAACGGACGGGAGGCGCTGGAACTGCTGCGTTCCGGCGGCGAGGAAGGGCTTCCCGATCTGGTTCTGATGGATCTGATGATGCCGGTGATGAATGGTGTGGAGACGACCCGGGCGGTGCTGTCCGAGTTTCCGGGGATGAAGATTGTTATACTGACAAGCTTCCTCGAAGATGATCTCGTAGTGGACGCCATCGAGGCGGGAGCGGTCAGCTACGTGCTGAAGACGGTGTCTGCGGAGGAGCTGATTTATGCGCTTCAAGGTGCATACCGCGGCATGCCGGTGATGACCGGCGACGTATCCCAGGCATTGACGCGCGGCATCCGCCAGCGCACGGTGCAGGACGATACATCCGGGCTGACCGAACGGGAGAGGGAGGTTCTGCTGCTGATTGCGGAAGGCAAGAGCAACAAGGATATCGGCGAGGAACTGCATATCAGCATCAAGACAGTCAAGACGCATGTCAGCAATCTGCTGATGAAATGCGAATTGGAGGACCGCACGCAGCTCGCCATCTATGCGCACCGCAAAGGATGGGTTACACTGGGCTAGGCATCCGGTGCGCTTTCCAGGGTGAACGGACTCAATCTTAAACTCTATTATTCGGATCTTGTTTTTTACAAAAAGCAAACTTGTCCAATGAAGTCCGGCGCTGTACGGAAAAAGCGCAGGGCTTTTTTTGCGATCTGCCGAATGTTTTATCTTCGTTTAAATTGTTTTTAATGTCGGCTTAAGGTTTAAAGTACAAAATAAAACCAAGAAAGCAAAATGAATTCTTGTCCTTGAAGGACAGAGCGCGGGAGGGTAAAACAATGGACGACAACAAAAACAGATATAACGGCGAAGGCGATGGCCGCTTCGAAAGACAATCTCCGGATCAGGAACAGAACGGCGACGGACAATCTCCAGAATCGAACTCTTCTTATTATTATTCATACGGCCCTTTTAAATCTCTTAATCATAATGAGCGAAACAGCGACGGAGTAGAGCATTATAACCGGCGGGAGCCGGAACGGGTAGAAATTACCCCTCCCCAGCCGGTCAAGCCTGTCCCTTACCAGCTGTCGCGCCCTTCGGGTTACGGCGGCGGCTATGGAGGCGGCAACGGTTCGGACGGCGGAAATGGCTGGCAGTATAACCGCAAGCCGAAGAAACCCGTGAAAACCGCAGTCCTGTCCTTCATTGCCGGCATGCTCGTGCTCTCCGGCTCCATGTTCATGGCCGATAGGGGAAACTGGTTTACAGGGGATCAGGCAACGTCGGCAACGGCCTTAAGCTCACAGGGCCAGGCGGCTGACGAGAGCGCAACCGTAGCGCCGGCGGCGACAACGACAAAGCTTGTGACCGGTTCGGACGGCGTGTCCAGTGTCGTCGATGAAGCGGGTCCGGCAGTCGTCAAGATTGAGACGCTGGTCAAGACGAGCTCCAGAGGCAGCCAGAGCAATCCGAACGCCAACGATCCGTTCTATCAATTCTTTTTCGGAGACCAGTTCGGCGGCAATTCTTCGGGAGGTTCGCAGCAAAACAACGGCGGCAACGGTTCCGGTTCGAATTCGCAGCTGACGCCTTACGGTATCGGCACCGGATTTATTTACGATAAAGCCGGTTACATTCTGACCAATCAACACGTTGTCGAGAATGCCGACGTCATTCAGGTGACCGTCGACGGAAACTCCAAGCCTTATGAAGCGAAGCTGCTCGGCTCCAGCAAGGATTTGGACCTCGCGGTGCTGAAGATCGAAGGCGACAATAATTTTTCGACCGTGCCGCTTGGAGATTCGAACACCATCAAAGTCGGCTCCGAGGTTGTGGCGATTGGCAACCCGCAGGGATTCGACCATACGGTTACCGCAGGAGTGCTCAGCGCGAAAGGCCGCAGCATCGATATTAATGAAGAGGACGGAAGCGGCACCCGCAATTATTCCGATCTGCTTCAAACGGATGCTTCCATTAACCCCGGCAATTCCGGCGGGCCGCTTCTTAACGCCGGTGGCCAGGTTATCGGCATGAACGTTGCCGTCAGTACGGACTCGCAAGGTATCGGCTTCGCGATTCCGGTGAATAGAATCAAGGAAGTCGTCGACAAGCTGGAAGCCAATCAGGCTATCCCGAAAGATCCGGTTCCGTTTATTGGCGCTTCGCTGATGACGATTACCGATGAAGTGGCGAAGCAAATGGGTACTGACATCAAGGAAGGCTCCGTCGTGGCAGAAATTATTTACAAATCTCCGGCCTACGTTGCCGACCTGCGTCCGTACGATATCATTACCGGCATTGATGGAACGAAGTACGCGACCAGCCAGGAACTGATCGACTTTATCAAGACCAAGAAGGTCGGCGATAAAATTACGCTGAACGTCGTCAGAGACGGCAAGAATCTGGATCTCTCCGTAACGATTGGCAACAAGAACGACTTTAACACGACACAGGCCGGACAGCAGTAATCGGGTCAACAAGGAAGCGGGAGGGGCAGCCCTTCCGCTTTTGCGGTGTAAGTGCGCGCGAATGCGTTCACTGCTACAATAGAGAAAAAAGGAATCGAACAAAGGGGCGGCTTATGCGACCGAATATTTTGATTATTGACGATGATGAAAAAATCATTTCTATGCTGCGGAGAGGACTCGCTTTCGAGGGGTATGACGTCAAGACGGCTTCTAACGGGGCGGACGGCCTGCGGGCCGTACTAAACGGAGATCCGGATGTCGTTGTTCTCGATGTCATGATGCCGCAGGTGGACGGCTTTGAGGTGTGCCGCAGGCTCAGAGAGGGTGGCAGCACCGTTCCCGTATTGATGCTTACGGCCAAGGATGAGGTGGAGCACCGGGTGAAGGGGCTTGATCTTGGAGCGGATGATTATCTTGTCAAGCCGTTCGCGCTCGAAGAGCTGCTGGCGCGGGTGAGAGCCCTGCTTCGCCGCAAGAGCGAACAGAGTGGAGGCGGCGAGCAGGCCGTCGTCTATGAGGATCTTATGCTGGACGTCGACTCGCGGGAAGTGACACGCGGGGGCAAGCGGCTGGAGCTGACTGCGAAGGAATTTGAGCTGCTGCATCTTTTTATGCAAAATCCGAAACGGGTATTGTCCCGGGATCTGATTATGGATAAAATCTGGGGTTATGATTACAGCGGGGAATCCAACGTGCTGGAGGTTTATATCGCTATGCTTCGCCAGAAGACGGAGGAACACGGAGGCAAACGCCTGATTCAGACGATCCGGGGAGCCGGCTATATCCTAAGAGGTGACAACTAAGATGTCGATCAAGCTGCGGCTGACCGCGTGGTATTCGGGAATATTGGCCGTCATGCTGCTGGCCTTTTCAGCCGCCATTTACGGTTTTTTTTATATTAATACTTACGGAGATTTAAAAGACCGGCTCCGGGATCAGGCGAAAGGCGAATCGCTGGACGTAGTCTTTGATAACCGCCTGGATGCCCAGAATCTGTACGGGCAAATGTACTTCTACGACAGCGGCAAGCTTATCCAGAGCTTGAATTTGACAAATATTGATCTGCGGTTCGATATTCCTCCGCGGCAGAACCTCAAGAGTGATGGGTTTAAAGATGCCTATTACAAGGGTTATCATTTTTTGATTTATCAAAAGGTGGTCAATGTCCAAGGCTACGATAACAATCCGGCGGCTATTCTGCAGATGGCGGCATATACCGGCGAACAGGATAAGCTGCTCGAACGGCTGAAGACCATTCTGATCGCCGGCTCCTTCGCCACCCTGATCGCCGCCTTTACCTTCGGCCTGTTCCTTGCCCGCAAGGCGATGAGTCCGATCGGCAAGGTGATCGAAGCTGCCGAGGGCATCCAGACCGGCAACGACCTCAGTGTGCGGATCGAATACGACGGGCCGCCCGACGAAATCGGAAGGCTGATCCGGACGGTGAACAGCATGATTGGACGGATGGAAGGGTTCTACAAGAATCTGGAGGAATCGTACGCGGCCCAGCGCCGCTTCGTGTCGGACGCCTCGCATGAGCTTCGCACCCCGCTGACAACGATCCGCGGGAACATCGAGCTGCTCCAAAAGGTCTGGGAGCTGGAGCCGGGAGAAAAACCGGCGATGGATGAGGCGGCGATCCGGCAAATGTCGGTGGAATCGGTGCGCGATATCGCGGACGAGGCGAAGCGCATGAGCCGGCTTGTCGTCGACATGCTGTCTTTGGCCAGAGCAGATACGGGTCGGACCTTCGAGAAAGAGCCGGTAGCGCTGGAGCCGATGATGAATGAGGTGGCCCGCCGCGCCGCTTTCCTCCCGCGTGACGCGGAGTGGGTGACGGGCGATTTGTCGGTGCTCAACGGCAAATATGTGCTTGGCAACAAGGATTATTTGCAGCAGATGCTGTTCATTTTCATTGACAATGCCTTCAAATATACGCCGTCCGGAGAGGTGAGCTTCGACGCAGTCGTTTATCAATTCCAGGTCGGCTTGCGGGTTAAGGATACCGGCATCGGTATGGAAAAAGACGAGGTCCCGCATATATTCGACCGGTTCTACCGGGCGGATGAATCTCGCGGCATTACCGAAGGCATCGGACTCGGGCTGTCCATTGCAAAATGGATCATTGACGAGCACGGCGGCTCGGTCGAGGTGGTAACCCGGCAGGGCGAAGGCACAACATTCGTAATCTGGCTGCCCCTTCTCTTTGCCGCCCCTCTGGAATAGGGTATAATGAAACCGGCTCGATTCTATTACACTCAATGACGGCAGAAAGCTGGTGAAGCAATGGAAGTGATCAAAATTTCTCCCCGGGGATACTGCTACGGAGTGGTCGATGCGATGGTCATGGCGCGTCAGGCCGCGAAAAATCTCGATCTTCCCCGGCCGATTTATATACTCGGCATGATTGTTCATAACAGTCATGTTACCCATTCTTTTGAGGACGAGGGCATCATTACACTGGACGGC
The DNA here is from genome assembly GCF_003854965.1 of Paenibacillus rhizophilus. Taxonomy (GTDB): domain Bacteria; phylum Bacillota; class Bacilli; order Paenibacillales; family Paenibacillaceae; genus Paenibacillus_AQ; species Paenibacillus_AQ rhizophilus. The sequence goes on along the minus strand of NZ_RQPI01000002.1, from coordinate 215,478 downwards.
AGCAATCGTCTGGACATTCTGGACAAGATCGACAGCGGCTCCGTCATCTTCACCGCGCACGGTGTCTCGCCCGAGGTTCGCAAGAAAGCGCGGGCCAAGGGTTTGACGACAGTCGACGCAACTTGCCCCGATGTAACGAAGACGCATGATCTCATTCAAGAGAAGGTTGCGGAAGGCTGTGAAATCATCTATATCGGCAAGAAGGGCCATCCCGAGCCGGAAGGCGCCGTGGGCATCGCTCCGGAACATGTGCATCTGATCGAAAAGGAAGAGGAGATTTCCTCGCTTTCCCTCCCGACAGGCTCCCGGATTGTCATTACGAACCAGACGACGATGAGCCAATGGGATATCAAGCATATTATGAAGAAGCTGCTGGAGACCTTCCCCGGCGCCGAGGTGCATAACGAGATTTGCATGGCCACACAGGTTCGGCAGGAAGCCGTGGCGGAGCAGGCCGGACAGGCCGACCTCGTCATCGTAGTGGGCGACCCGCGCAGCAACAACTCCAACCGGCTTGCCCAGGTGTCCGAGGAGATCGCCGGCGTTCCGGCTCACCGGATCGCCGACGTTTCGGAGCTGGAGCTTGAGTGGCTGAAGGGCGTATCGAAAGTGGCCGTCACTTCGGGGGCGTCTACGCCGACGCCGATCACTAAGGAAGTCATTGCCTTTCTGGAGCAGTACGACCCGGGAGATCCCGATACATGGGAACTCAAACGGACGGTCAACATGGCAAAGCTGCTGCCGTCGGTCAAGGCCAAAGCCGGGCAGTCCTCCTAATAATCGATTCAAATAGCGAAGGTTTCAGCACCCTGTGTCCGCCGAGGCACAGGGCGCTTGGTTCTGCCCCACATCCTCTTGGTTTGATTTTGTCCGTATTTTCCTGCAAACAATTGGCGCCGGTTCCCCGAAAGCCTGCCGTTGTCCGGCGCCGGAGCGCACCGGATAATTATTTTTGAATAAAGGGTTGACGAATTTGGCATTCTATCATAAAATTACTTTAGTGATTAAAAGCATAAAAGCTTAAAAGCGTCGTAGCATAATAGTGTTAATAATCAACCATTAAATTATACAGGTTCGGAAAGGAAGGAATCAGATGATCGTTATTACATCCAATCAAACGCCGGAGGAACAAGTCAACGACATTATCGCAGTGATCGAGAAGGAGGGCCTTCAGGCACACCTGTCCAAAGGATCCGACCGTACGGTTATCGGCCTTGTGGGCAGTGTGAGCCCGAAGCTTGCCGAGCATCTTCGCCAAATGAAGGGCGTAGAGAATGTCGTCAAGATTTCCAAGTCCTACAAGCTGGCGAGCAGAGACTTTCATCCGGACGATACGGTCATCGAGGTTAAGGGAGTCAAGATCGGCGGAGAACATCTGGCAATCATGGGCGGCCCTTGCGCAGTGGAATCGCCCGAGCAGATCGACGAAATCGCGAGACTGGTAAAAGCGTCCGGAGCACAGGTGCTTCGCGGCGGAGCATTCAAGCCCCGCACCGGACCTTACAGCTTCCAAGGAGTCGGCGTTGAAGGCCTGAAGATGATGGCGGACGCTGGCGAACGCCACGGCCTGCTGACCATCACAGAGGTTATGACGCCGGAGTATGTTGACGTGTGCGCGGAATACGCCGATATTCTCCAAGTGGGCACGCGGAATATGCAGAACTTTGATCTGCTGCGCGCGCTTGGCACTTGCGGCCGTCCCGTGCTGCTGAAACGCGGTTTCAGCGCGACATACGACGAGCTGCTGAATGCGGCCGAGTACATTTTGGCCGGCGGCAACCGTGACGTTATGCTCTGCGAACGCGGCATCCGCACCTTCGAGACCTACACCCGCAATACGCTGGATCTTTCGGCCATTCCTGTCCTTCAAGGACTGAGCCATCTGCCTGTTATTTCCGACCCGAGCCATGGCACGGGACGCCGCGAACTGGTGGAGCCTATGGCCAAAGCGTCAGTAGCCGCAGGCGCTAACGGTCTGATTATCGAAATGCATACCGATCCGGACAACTCCATGACGGGTGACGGCGTTCAGTCCCTGTTCCCGGACCAGTTCGACAACCTGCTGCGTGATCTGGAGAAGCTGGCTCCGCTGGTCGGCAAGAAATTCTCCAGCCAAGTGGCCGTGCCGGTCGTTTAAGGTTTATATGGCCCGGTTGCTCATCGAAACAGGGTACAGGCCGAACAACTGGACTTAATATAAGTGATAAACAACCGGTTTTGATGATAAAAAGCAGACAGCCTTTTCTCCTCAGAAAAATGAGGCAGCGAAATGGCTGTTTGCCGCGTTTTTCCAGGTAAAAATGCCAGTGTATAAATAATTCACTAAAGCGTAAGAATATCTCACATTGGCTTAAAAAATACCTCACATAAGCATTGACGATGTCAGGTTTGAGTTTTATAATGACGACAGTTAAAATTAATACAAGAACATTTGCATAGTGGGTACGGCTTAATGTTCAAACTTGAGGAGGAAAAAATTTCATGTCGGTTGAAAAAGTGCTGCAAACGATTAAAGAGAACAACATTGAATGGGTAGATTTCCGCTTTGTTGATTTGGGTGGACGGGCCCATCATATTGCTTTGCCGGCTGATGCTGTTGACGAGGAGACCTTTGTAAATGGCGTAGCTTTTGACGGTTCTTCCATTGCCGGTTTCCGCGGAATTGAAGAGTCTGATATGGTTATGATGCCGGATCCGAGTACTACATACGTTGATCCTTTCACTGCTCACCCTACGCTCAACATTATGTGTGACATTTTCACTCCTGACGGCGAGCGTTATGAGCGTGACCCGCGCGGTATCGCAGTTAAAGCGGAAGAATACCTGCAAAAGAGCGGTGTAGGCACCGCGGCATTCTTCGCGCCTGAATCCGAGTTCTTCATTTTTGACGATGTTCGTTACGAGAGCGGCATGAACAGCTCTTCCTACTTCGTTGATTCCGAAGAAGCGGTCTGGAACTCGAACCGTAAGGATGAAGGCGGCAACCTCGGCTTTAAAGTAGGCATCAAAGGCGGTTATGTACCGGTTGCTCCGGTTGATACTCAACAGGACATCCGCAGTGAAATGTGTCGACTGCTGGCTGAAGCAGGACTCGTTATCGAGCGTCATCACCATGAAGTTGCTACAGCTGGACAAGCTGAGATCAACTTCCGCTTCGATACACTGAAGAAAACTGCCGACAACCTGTTGACTTACAAATACATCGTGCAAAACACTGCCCGTCAATATGGCAAAGTGGCAACTTTCATGCCAAAACCGATCTTTGGCGACAATGGCAGCGGTATGCACGTTCACCAATCGATCTTTAACGGCGACAGCCCGTTGTTCTATGAAAAAGGCGGATATGCCAACCTGAGCGAGATGGCTCTGAACTACATCGGCGGTATCCTGTATCATGCTCCGGCACTGATCGCTCTGACCAACCCGAGCACGAACTCCTTCAAACGTCTGGTTCCTGGCTACGAAGCTCCGGTTAACCTGGTATTCTCTAAAGGTAACCGTTCCGCAGCAGTTCGTATCCCGGTAGCTGCCGTAACACCTAAAGGCTGCCGCATCGAGTTCCGTACTCCGGACACCACGGCTAACCCTTACCTGGCCTTCTCCGCAATGCTGCTGGCTGGTCTGGACGGCATCAAGAAGAAGATCAACCCAGTTGAGCTTGGCTATGGCCCGCTCGACAAGAACATTTACGAACTGCCAAATGAAGAAAAAGCGAAAATCCGCAGCGTACCGGGCAGCCTGAACGAAGCGCTCGACGCTCTGGAAGCTGACTATGAGTTCCTGACAGAAGGCGGCGTCTTCACTAAAGACTTCATCGACAACTATATCGAACTGAAACGCGGCGAGGCTCAAGCGGTTGCCATTCGTGTTCATCCGCATGAATACTCCCTGTACTTCGATGTATAAGAATTAATAATTCAAGAAAGGGTGCCCCAGAAGCCATGCAAATGGCTTCTGGGGCACCCTTTTATTTTTGAGCAAATATGAGTGGGTAAGAAGCCCCTAGAGTGAATCCGGGCAAGGATGCCTCCATACCCGGGACGCCGGTAGAATTAATAATAGGGTGGGTCTTTCAGCTTGCTGCCGCAGGACTCCCTTATGATGAGTTCCGGCTCGACCACAAAGGCGCTCGTCTCGGACTGGTTATTGATGAGATCGTATAGCATAAGCGCCGCCAGCCTTCCGATTTTCTCCTTGTTCTGCCGAATGGTGCTTAGCTGGGGTGTCGTGAAGCGGGAAGCCTCAATATCGTCGCACCCGATCACGGCTACAGTCTCAGGGACCGACAGCGAGCATTCCTTGAGCGCCCGCATGGCTCCTATGGCCAGTTGGTCTGAGGCGGCGAATATGGCCCTTGGCAGGCTTCCTGACGCGATCATACGCCGCATGGCCTCGTAGCCGCTGGCTTCATAGAAATTGCCCCCGTTAACAAACCACTTTTCGTTCACAGGCAGACCGAAGCTTTCAATCGTATTTCGGTAGCCGCTCTCACGCATATTAGAAATGTCCGATTCCTGCGTGCTGCCGATGTAGCCCAACTCCCGATATCCAAGCAGGTAGAAATGCTCGACAACTTTGGAGGAGATTTTATAATTGTCGGACATAATGTAGCCGGAGCTGCGCCCGGATAGTTTCATATCCACGCCTATACACGGAATGTCGCTGTTGTCCAATTGGCTTATGGAAGGTTCCAATTCCTGTCCGGAGATAAGCACACAGCCATCTACATGGTAATGACGGCAGCGGGCTAGATAATCGTTGTTGCCGCCGCTCTGAAATTTTTCATTGGAGAAGAAGACAAGATCGTAGCCGAGAAGGCCCATCTGTTTCTTAAATGAATTTAGAACCTCGACAAAAAAAGGATGAGTGAAATCGACGTTAAGCTTGCCCGCAAAAATAACGCCAATGAGATTTGAGGTTTTCGTGGCCAATGTTTTCGCGGAGTTCGAAGGAACATAGCCTGTCTCCTGCATAATCTGCAGTACTTTGCTTCGGGTTTCTTCCGAAATTTCGCTGTAATTATTAATAATTTTAGAAACTGTAGAGACAGAAACACCAGCAATTTTCGCAATATCTTTAATATTCAAGGACATGGTAACGTCTCCTTTTGTAAAAATGTCTGATACTTAGGCCGCAGAAAACACTATTTAAACTTTCAAATTAAAAAAGATAGTTTACGAAAATGGTTTCGTAGATAATTCTATAGAAGTTGCTCCGTTCAGTCAATAATGAAACGAAGATTGAACACAAAAATGCTGATACATCAACGATTTATTATAAAAACACCCCTAGTACTTAGGAGGCGAAATCAAAATAAAAAACAGTTTACAAACCTTCCCAACAGTGCAATAATGAAATCGACGAAACCGCTTTCCGAACAAGGATGACATGAGCAAATGAAATTTACGAAAACGGAAAAAAGTTTCGTTATATTTCATCTAATTTTAATTTGGGGGGTAACCAAATGTTCAAGAAGCTTTCTGTGGTTATGTTGAGCAGTATGCTCCTGTTCACCCTAACGGCATGCGGAAGCGGCAATAACGGTGCGGCGAACGGGACCAATGCTTCAAGCACTGCAGCCGCCGGCGACCCAACCGCAAAACCGGCATCTGGAGAGAAAAAAGTGATTAAGATTTTGCATTGGAAGCAGGAAAATATCAACAAAGCGATTGAGGAAATCAACAAGAAATTTGAAGAGAAATACCCCGAATATAAGGTGGAATACACGACAACAGGTCCAGACGATGAGTACAAACAAGCGCAAAGAGCAAGAATTACCGCTGGCGATGTGGATATCCTGGCCGATCTGTCAGGCATGAGATTGTCGCCGAAGGATTGGACCCCGGGAGCCAAGGTTCCGGACTGGCAGCAATGGATTGACTCCGGTCTTATCGCTGATCTCTCGGACCAGCCATTCGTCAAAAATTACAATGCGAACGATATTTCTAAAGCAGGGACTTACAACGGCAAAGTTTACGCGCTGCCGACCGGCAAAGTCGCAATGTCCGGATTTTTTTACAACAAAGAAATTTTCGAACAGAACGGCCTGACTGTCCCAACGACATGGACTGAATTTATCAAAGCTCTCGATACAATAAAAGCCAAGAATATCATTCCAATTGTAGTGGCCGGTAAAGATGTATGGCCTCTGAAACTGCCGGTATTCGGCTTGCAGGCGAAAATTCTAGGCGGCGGTGACCAGGAGAAATGGATTGAGGGCGTATGGAAGGGCGAAACGAAGTACAACGACAAGGAAGCTGTGGAAGTGCTCGACAAAATGAAAACGCTTCAAGATAATTATATTATCGACAGCTTTATGGGTATCGACTATGCGACTGCGCCTTCCATCTTCGCAACCGGCAAAGCCGCGATGATTGCAGACGGAACCTGGGATGCTCCGACGATCGCAACAGCCAATCCGGATTTGAAGTTCGGTTACTTCCCGATTCCGGCTACGGAAGACGCGGCCAAGAACAAGTCGCTTGTCGGCAAATACGATGTAACCTGGTATGCGGCTGAAAAAGGCCCGAACAAAGAAGGAGCGATGAAGTGGCTGGAATTCTTCTCCGAACCGGAAAATTACACTGCGTATGTTCAAGCGGCAGGCTTCCTGCCGACGCAAGACAATATTCAAACGAACAGCGAATTTATCGATAAAGAACTTTCTCCTTATCTGACCGGCGGTTTCGAGCTTGCCTATGAAATTCTGATGATTAACCGCGATAATGTCGGCGAGCATCTGGCTGCAGAAGGCGTGCATACCGAATACCTTGCTCCTGGCGGAGAATTTAAAACTGCAAAAGAACTTGCTGATGTTCAGCAAAAAGAATGGGAAGCCGCTGCTCCCAAATAAAAAAGTCTAATGGACGGAATTAGGGTCTGCCCATAGCAGGCCCTAATCTTTTATAAAAAAATTGGGCGGGTGAGAGAGATGTATCCATTCGGGAAGGGCATATCGCGGTTTGTGCCGTTTCTGCTGCTACTAATCCCTTTGGCGCTGTATGTTTTGTTCTATTTTGGACCTTCGGTGATGACGGTTATTTACTCTTTTACAAATATAACGAATTTGCCCGGAAGCGGGATGAAATTTATAGGTCTTGATAATTATCATGATGTCTTTTTCTCCGGAAATTCAGGCGAGCGGGTGGATTCAATCATTCGGACGCTTTATTTCATGTTCATCGTAACGGTTGTGCAGAACGGCATCGCGCTGCTTGTGGCCGTAATCATCAACCAGAAGCTCAAAGGAGATTACTTTTTCCGGGCCGTATTTTTTCTTCCGGTTGTTCTCGGGGTAGCGGTTGTGGCTCTAGTCTGGAGCATGATGTTCGATCCGCTTAGCGGTCCGGTCAATCAGCTGTATCAGGCGCTGTTCGGTTACAAGGATATGTTCTTTGGAAGCTTTTCGCACGCCTTTGGCTATATTATTTTTGTGCAAATCTGGATGTATATGGGGTACTCGATGCTGATCTTTCTGGCCGGTCTGCAATCGGTGCCGAAAGAATTGTATGAAGCGGGCTATATCGACGGCACTACCAAATGGCAGTCCTTCAGGCATATTACGTTTTCGCTGATTGCCCCCTCGTTTACGGTCAACATGCTTCTCTCGATTATCGGGGCGATGTCCACCTTCGATATTATATTGGCGACAACCGACGGACGCTTCAATACCCGGACGATGGCCTACGACGTTTATAAGGAAACCTTCCGCGGCAGTTTGGAAATGGGGTTGCCCTCCGCGCTTTCCGTTGTGCAGTTTCTGATTATACTTGTCTTTGTCATCGTTGCCGTCAAACAAATGCGCAAGAGAGAGGTGGAGTACTGATGAAGCAATCGAAATCCGCCAAAGTTCTCTCTTATGCGGTCGTGGCTCTTCTGCTTGTGCTTTATATCGTGCCGCTGCTGCTTGTATTTAACGTCTCTTTTAAATCCTTTACGGAATATCTCCTTAACCCTATCGGTCTCGTGTCCGATATTCAGTGGAACAACTATAAAGACGCGTGGACGCAGGGGAATTTCTCCAATTATTTTTTGAACAGTCTGCTGTACACGGGTGTGGCGACGGTATTGACGCTGATCGTCTCGTTGTTCGGCGCTTTTCCGGTAGCCAGGAACTATGTGAGATGGAGCGGGCTGATCTATCTTTTCTTTTTGCTGTCGCAGTTTTTGCCCAATCCGATGGTCGCCCAGTTCAAGCTGATGCTCGCCATGAAACAGGAATTCGGCTTTGTGGGCTATGATACGAGGCTGGGATATATTTTGCTGAAAACAAGCGGCACCGGCATCGTGTTCATGATGTTTACCGGCTACATTAAATCGATCAGCCGAGAGCTGGATGAGGCTGCCGGAATGGACGGCTGCGGCTACAGCCGGTATTTATTCCAGATCGTGCTGCCGCTGATGAAGCCGGTGATCGCCACGGGCGTCATTTTGACCGCAATCGGCATTTGGAATGATTTTGTCGGCCCGGTTATGTATCTGCCAAGTCCGGCGAATTATCCGATTACATTCGGGCTCAAGGAATTCCGCGGGCAATACGGAAATAACTGGCCGATGCTGGCCTGCGGCATTATGATCGTCTCCACGCCGCTGATCGTGCTCTATACCTTTATCCAAAAATATATTGTGGACGGCGCCCTGGCCGGAGCAGTGAAAGCCTGATGTCGTTGTATTGAGAAGGAGGTGAGAGGTGGATACATACCGAAGGGGATAAGCGCCGATACGCAGATTGGCGAAAGGATTCTGTAATTGATGAGGCAAATCGGGTTTTACCTTGGATTCTACTCTAATCACGGAGGTAAACGATGAGAAAAAAATTAACGGTGCTGCTGAGTCTTGCGATGGTATTGCTCATGATTCTTCTGCCGCTGTCGGCTTTTGCCTTTACCGGCGAGGTGCCGGTCGGCGCGGGCAGTTACACGACCGTTCTTCCGCCGGAATCTTCGGCTCCCGCCGACTGGAACCTGGCCCAAGGCCAGATGGCTTATCCAACGCCTCAAGGGAAAATCTACAAGACAAACAATGTGAACGGTCCAATACCTACCAATGACTGGTGGTCTGATCTGGCTTGGGACCCCTATTCGGAACGTGAATACGCCCATCCGCTCGCATTCTGGCCGAAAGACGCCGGCATGCAGGTGTACTATCCGGGCCCGAACATGAATTTATATACCGATTCCTACGGTTGGGACCGGGAAATGCAGGGAACCGTCCCCTACGGCGGCCCCGCCAGGGATTTCATTATCGGCCAGTCTGGGGCGACTTATCCGGAAACGAACGTTGACGGATATAGCGATTGGATGGTAACGGCCTCTTTTGCAAGCGGTTCCAATACCATGAAGCTGACCTATGGGCACGGATCGCCGTATGTGTATGGCCTGTTCACCGGCGGCAATCCGACGGTTAAATTTGAAAGCGGGGCGCCCACGGTGTTCTCCGGAAATGCTTCCACCCCGGTGCTGGGGATCAAAACAAACGGCAAGTATTACGGCCTCTTCGGCGCTCCGGGAACGACGTGGTCAGGTCTTGGCACGACAATGCTAACCAATAATTTGAACGGCAAAAACCACTTCTCCGTCGCGGTACTACCCGACGGGCTTACGGATGCCACCGCGCCGGCGGCGCTCAGCAAGTACCAGCAGTACGCCTACTCTCATGTTACGAATACGCAGGTATCCTGGAATTACGATCAGGCGACAAGCACAGTAACGACAACCTTCTCCTATACAATTACTCCCCGTGAATCCGGCGCCCCCAACGGGACTCTGTTTGCGCTTTATCCGCATCAATGGCGAAACACCGGCAAGACACTGCTGAACTACACCTACCGATCCGTTCGCGGCAAAATGATTGTCGGCGAAGGCAACTCCTTCACCACGAGCGTCAAATATAGCGGCATTCTTCCCGCCCTGCCGAACAAAGGCACCTATGATATCTCCAAGCTGAAGACCTATTTGGAGCAGGACGCCGCTGAGGACAAATATACTGACATCACCAGCACGGATACCTACTGGGCGGGCAAAGAACTGGGACGCTGGTCCACCATTGCTTCCATTGCAGATCAAGTAGACCCGGCAACGGCGGCGGTAGCCCGGGGCAAAGTAAAGGCAACGCTTGAAAATTACCTTAAGGCCAGCAAACAGGGCGGCACCCAGGACAATCGCGCCTTTTTCTATCATGACAACAACTGGGGCTCGCTGATCGGTTACAAAGAAGGGTTCTACAGCGGTCCTTCGTTGAATGACCATCATTTTCATTACGGCTATTTCATCAAAGCGGCTGCCGATATCGCCCGGGTAGACAAAGCATGGGCCAGCGACTCGCAGTGGGGCGGCATGGTCAAGATGCTTATCAATGAAATCGCTGATCCAAGCCGGACCGATTCGAAGTTTCCATTCCTTCGCAATTTTGATCCTTACGAAGGCCATTCTTGGGCCAACGGCCGGGGCCATACAGGAGACGGCAACGACCAGGAGTCCGTATCCGAGGCGCTAAACGCCTGGTCGGGCATCATTGAATGGGCGCAGGCGACAAATGATCAACAGCTGCTGCAGCTCGGCATTTACCTTTACACAACGGAGATAACAGCCGGAAACGAATACTGGTTCGACATTTACAATGAAAACTTTGATCCGAACTACGATTACACGGCAGCATGGATGGTATTCGGCGGCAAAACGGTCAACGGCACCTGGTGGACGGATAATCCCAACTTGAAATACCCAATTCTTTGGATGCCCTTTACATCCGCATCGCTCTATCTGGGCTACAATCCGGACTATGTGAAAAAGCATTATGATGAATTGAAAAATGTAAGCGTTCCTCAGTATATCCAGAAGTATGGTCAGGCCCAATTTGACGCGGACGAAAAATGGGACGATTTAAGCCAAATGTACTACGCGCTCTATGATCCTGCGGCCGCAGCCGCCAAAATCGATTCACTGGGCACGAATTTCATCACGGAAAAAGGCAACTCCCGGTCCAATACGTACTATTGGATTCATAATCTGAATGCTATGGGAAGCCCTGATCCGACGATTACGGCCAACTACCCGTATTATGCGGTTTTCGACAAGAACGGAGTCAAAACGTACGTCATTTACAACTCGGGCACAACGACTCTGACCGTCGATTTCTCCGATGGCCAACGCGTAACGGCTGAACCGAACAGCTTTAATACAAGCAATGGCGTGCATCTGACAGACACCATTCCTCCGTCCACGCCAGCCAGCTTAGCGGTTGCAAAGAAGTCTTCCAATTATGTTGACTTGACCTGGAGCGCTTCTACGGACAACCGCCAAGTCGCCGGTTATGAAATTTACAGGAACGGCGCCAAAGTGGGAACATCGGCAGCGACAGCGTTCCACGATGCCGGCTTGTCGGCTTCCACGGCTTACAGCTATATGGTGAAAGCGAAAGATTCGGACGGTCTGCTGTCCGCCGCAAGCTCTGCCTTGAGTGTGACCACAACGGCTGTAGATACGACGGCGCCGTCCGCACCGGACAATGTTCGTCAAACGGGCGCAACCTCTTCATCGATATCGCTTACGTGGAATACGGCCGCCGACAACATTTTGACGACAGATTACGAGGTTTACCGAAACGGCTCGCTCGCAGCCACGGTACAGGATACGACGTTCACGGATCAAGGGCTGCAACCGGTCACAACCTATACGTACACCGTCAAGGCGGTCGACGCCGCCGGGAATAAATCCGCTGCGAGCAGTCCGCTGCAAGCCAGATCGGATTTCATACAGACGGGCGACTTCAACCAAAACATTACGGAGCCTTCTGCAACCCAGGCTAAGTTCTCGGTCACTTTTTCGGGTAATCCATCACAGGCTATTCTGAACGCGAAGGTGAACGGACAGGGACAACAGGGATTCAATCTGGTGAATACCGGCGGTTCGACATGGGAATATACGATGACGGTTCCGGCTGGAGCGACGATCGATTATTTCTATACGTATATCACAAGCGGTGTCGGCAAGGATTCCCAGTGGTTAAGCTACAAAATGGGCGGTTCCACTCCTCCGGCTGACACGCAGGCACCGAGTGCGCCGACGGGTCTTGCCGCTCCGTCCAAAACGTCAACCTCGGTGTCCTTGAGCTGGATGGCATCGACGGATAACGTGGGGGTAACGGGGTACGATATTTACAGGGACGGGGCTGTGGTTGGATCGACAACCGGCGCAATGACCTACACGGAAACGGGCCTGACGGCGAACACTGCCTACAGCTTCACCGTCAAGGCGAAGGATGCGGCGGGCAATGTATCGGCTGCGAGCTCCGCGCTGAGCGTTACTACAAGTCCGGCAACCGATACGCAAGCGCCGAGTACGCCGACAGGCCTTGCGGCTCCGTCCAAAACGTCAACCTCGGTGTCCTTAAGCTGGACGGCGTCTACGGATAACGTAGGCGTAACGGGGTACGATATTTACAGGGACGGGGCTGTGGTTGGATCGACAACCGGCGCAACGACCTACACGGATGCCGGCTTGACGGCGAACACTGCCTACAGCTTCACGGTCAAGGCGAAGGACGCGGCGGGCAATATATCGGCTGCGAGTTCCGCGTTTAGCGTTACTACAAGTCCGGCAGCGGCGGGAGACTTTACCGACAGCGTTACGTCCGTATCCGCGACTTCAGCTAAATGGGTATTCACGCCGAATCCATCGGCTAGTTCGGTTATTTTGCACTATACGCCGGGTGGAGGAACCCAGCAGAACGTCACAATGACTCAGAACGGTAGCAACTATGAATATACGGGCAGCGGTCTAAGCAACGGTGTGAATGTCACTTATTTCTACACCTACAATTTAACCGGCCAGCCTGCGAAAGATTCGACGCACTTTACGTATTCACATATCGGCGCTGCCGATACGCAAGCTCCGACTGCGCCGACATTCTTGACTTCACCGTCCAAAACGTCGACTTCTGTATCCTTGAGCTGGACGGCATCAACGGATAACATAGGCGTAACAGGGTATGAAGTTTACAAGGGAGCGACGCCGATCGGGTCTCCGACAGGCACGACCTTCACGGTGACGGGGCTTTCGGCCAATACGGAGTATACCTTTACGGTGAAAGCAAAAGATGAGGCAGGCAATCTGTCCGCCGCAAGCAATGCTGTAACGGTAACGACGAGTGCGAGTATGTTCTCCAATACGCTGTTTGTCCGCGACGGCGCATCCTCAACCGTAGAGGGCACGCTTTCCACGGCAGCGGGAGCAGCGGCATCTACGGATACGACCGCTTCCGCAGGCGGCAACTGGGATGGTACGGTTCACACGCCGAATACCTATGTAATCTCCGGGCTGACCGGAACATATGACAGCACCAAATCAACCGCATTCAATGTTTATGCAGATTCAGGCACGTCTGTCGGCAACGCAATCCAGGTATGCGTTTCTTACGACTTCACGGGCGACGGCACGTACGACCGTGTAGAAATGTATAACTACTTCGCCACCGATCCGGTTGCAGGCTTCGAGCTCTACAATCAAACGGCAGGCCTGAAATCGGCTGCCGGAAGCTTTGCCAACCTCAACAACGGAAAAGTGAAAATTGAAGTTTGGAATGCGCTTGGCAACAACACAGCCGCTATCCAGACAGATGCAGCTTCCGCCGAAGGCAACCAGTCGAAAGTCGTCATTCCATTCAGCTGATTTTTTAGGTCGGGCGGGGGATTTACTTATTCCCCTGTCCGGCCTTCTTGGCAACGACGCCGGATTATCAAACTATGGGTAGGAGAAAAAAATGTATAAACAGTCGGCTTATGCATTAAGAGTATTCAGTACTTTTGCGCAAATGCCGGCGCAAACCTCCAAAACCATACATATATTTCCTTTTTCCAATTTTTCATGTGAATAATTATACTTGCTGCCATGTTAGATTATTGCTATCATTACGATATTGAAAGAAGAGAAAGGGTGGGAATATTTTGAGCAAGAGAGCTTATAATTTCAACGCCGGTCCGGCGGCTTTACCTCTTGAGGTACTAGAGCGCGCGCAGGCGGAATTCGTCGATTTCCGGGAGACTGGAATGTCGATTATGGAAATGTCGCACCGCGGAGCCGTATACGAATCCGTTCACAACGAAGCGCAGGAACGTCTGCTTTCGCTTTTGGGCAATCCGCAGGGCTATAAAGTATTATTCATTCAAGGCGGCGCCACGACGCAGTTCGCCATGATTCCGATGAATTTCCTCTCCGAAGGCCAAGTGGGCAGCTACGTAATGACGGGAAGCTGGGCCGATAAAGCGTTCAAGGAAGCCAAAATCGCGGGTGGAGCTCATGTTGCGGCTACATCCGAAGACAAGAAATTCCTTGCCATCCCGGATCTCGGTTCGATCAAGCCTGCGGACAACGCAGCCTACCTGCACATTACTTCCAACGAAACGATTGAAGGCACCCAGTATAGCGAGTTCCCGGATACCGGATCTCTTCCGCTGATTGCGGATATGTCGAGCGATATCTTGAGCCGCGCGTTTGACGTTAACAAGTTCGGACTGATTTATGCCGGCGCGCAAAAAAATCTCGGACCTTCGGGTGTAACCGTTGTGATCGCGAAAGAAGAGCTCATTGCTGAATCTCCTTCCAACATTCCGACAATCTTGCGGTACAGCACCCATTACAAAAATAACTCTCTCTACAATACGCCGCCATCCTATTCGATCTACATGGTTAACCAAGTCCTGAAATGGATCGAAGAGCAGGGTGGCCTGGCCGGCGTCGAAGCGAAGAACCGCGATAAGGCCGGATTGCTGTATAACACCATCGACGGCAGCGGCGGGTTCTACCGTGGCGTAGCGGAGCTGGGAAGCCGCTCCATCATGAACGTTACGTTCCGGATGCAGTCCGAAGAGCTGGAGAAGAAATTTATCAAGGCGTCGGAGCAGGAAGGCTTCGTCGGTCTTAAAGGACACCGCAGTGTAGGAGGACTTCGCGCTTCCATTTATAACGCCGTTCCTTATGAGAGCATCAAGGCGCTGACCGATTTCATGAGTCACTTCCAGAAGACTCAAGGCTAATCAACCATTCAGGAGAAATCAGAAGACCTTCCGCCGCTGGCGGAAGGTCTTCTAAACGAATGGATACTTTTTTCAAAATCCCCGCAAAGTAACGGAGGCATGGCTTCGATCGCAAGCTCCGCTTTGAGAGGTTATTTACCTGCGCTGGAAATCTTGGAACCGTTAGGAGAGACTTGCATGGCACTTCACATTGTACTGGTAGAGCCGGAGATTCCGGCCAACACGGGGAACATTTCCCGCACCTGCGCGGCAACCGGCACCCATCTGCATTTGGTGCGTCCCCTCGGCTTCCGTACCGACGATGCTACCCTGAAGCGGGCCGGACTGGATTATTGGCACGCTGTTCACATTGAATATCACGATTCTTTCGGAGAAGTCCTGGAGATGTATCCGGAAGGACGTTTCTTTTATGCAACGACCAAGGCTGACAAGCGGTACACCGATTATTCTTTTCGGGACGGCGACTTTTTTGTATTCGGCAAAGAAACGAAAGGATTACCGGAGAGCATCCTGAATGCAGGACGGGAAACAACGATGCGTATGCCGATGACCGGAGATGTAAGATCGCTCAATTTGTCCAATTCGGCGGCAATTATCGTATACGAGGCACTCCGGCAGCTGAACTTTCCGGGGTTGACCTAAAGAAGTTACAGAAATTTATTTTTTATCAGCAGGATTCGACATTTCGGCATCGAATTATTCAACGTAATGGAAATTTAATCATATTTATTAATCAGTTGAATAGGAAAGGTGTGCGTTAGATGAAGCCTGCTGGTGTAGTGCGCAAGGTGGATCAGCTCGGCAGAATTGTTCTGCCCAAATCCCTGCGTAAAAGGTATCAAATGAATGAGGGGGACCCTGTTGAAATTTTGGTTCAGGGGGACCATATCATTTTGGAACGTTATCGTCCCAAATGCGTATTTTGCGGTTCGATGGAAGAGGTTAGCGAATATAAGGAACGTTACATTTGCGGCCAATGCCTGAGTGAAATGACCCAACTGCAAAGACACGCTTAAGCAAAATAGAATCTTCCCGAAGCGCTTCAAGCCGTAAGCGTATTCGCCGGAAGCCGAGCGCCGCATGAATGCGGCGCTTTCTCTTTTAGCGGATGCGAATCTCCCGCCCCAATAAGAATCTCCTTCCTTTCTTTCTCTATAATTCCCTGAACTAAAAAAGCCTCCTCCTTGATTCCGGAGGAAGCGCAGCCTTTATAGGCCCTTGGTCTTATCATCATTATAAGAGGCGGTAAGAATTCCGGCTAAAAACAGCAGGAATACAAGGAAGACAATCCAAAAGGTCAATGAGAACGACATTCAATGCACCTCCGAAAGGAAATGTTGTCATCACTATTATTATAACCGGGCTGTAAATAAAAACAAATGTTATTGTGATATGCCGCATAGACATTATTGTCGCTACTTTTATTTGAAAAATAAAAAGCTTGTCGGCACCGGCCGCAGAGCGCCGTCCGACGGCCTGTTAACGACTCGTCCGTTAAATACGAGCGAGGTGGAACCCCCGCCATCCAGATTAAAGGCATCGCTTACGCCCATCCGGTACAGCTTGTCCTGAAGTTCCTCCAGCGTAGCTCCCGAGCTGCCGTTCTCATTGTAGCCCTCGGCTACGATAATTAGCAGCTGATCGTCTTTGTATTTGCCGATTGCGGTGCGCGGCGCCCGTCTCGGGGACATCTCCCATTTCGCGGGTATCTCCGTTTTGTAACCGCTCTGCAGCAGCACCGGCACAAAGGAAGCTCCAAACGCCGGCTTCAACTCGTCGAGCTGCTCTCGGCTGTGAAACTTCCCGCCGATCAGCCGCCCGTTCTTGTTCAGCCCAACGAAGCTTAAATCCTTGTAGCTGGGTTCAAAGCCCGTTAAATATTGACCGCCCACGATCGTGGTGCTGAGCGGGTATCTTTTGCCGTTCTGATCGGCAAAGCCTCCGGCGTTAATGCCGGCGACGGCCCCGTACCGGTTGGCTGCCTGGAGCGTTGTTTCCGAGTTGCCGGGACCTCCCTCTCCGAGACTCATGGTCATCGCCGTCTTATCCTTGAGCTTGATCTTCATCGCGTAGCCTGTATAACTACCGGGATTGACCCGGTATAACTCTATCGTAATCCGGCTGCTGTTAATGGTATCGTACGGAAAGCCGAGCTTGGCCGTAATGCGCCGGTTGTATATCGACTCCGGGCGGCCCGCCTGTGTCTTGGCCTTATCCACAATCGCATTCATGGCGGCGGTCGTTTCCGTGTACCGCTTCGCGCTGGAGCTTACGGCGTGGATAGTGTAGGTGGCAGTGTCCTGGGCGTTGTCCAGCTGATCCTTGATTCCGGACGTCAGCTGCACAGGACCCGCAGAAGGCGCAAACCGCTGCGTTTCCAGCTTCAGCGTAAGTGACGGCCGATACAACGTCAGGCACAGCAGCAGGCCGATGAACGGGGCGGTAACGAGCATAAAGAAACGGTTTACTCTTTTGACCGGCGTTATCATTTCAGCAGATCCATCTCTTTCTGCAACGCGTCCAGCTGCTTGCGGACTTCGCTTAACTGGGTGTACAGCTTGTTGCTGTTGTCCGTCTTTGTACTTGCATTATCTTTGGTAAAAGTAAGAAGCTCATTGAACGACTGCACTTTATCCTGCAATTCGCTTACTTCTTGTGAAAGAACCGACAGTTTCTCCTCGTAATCCGCTTGCACCCCGGCCAACTGCTGCTGGCTCTGCGCGGCAAGCTGCTTAAGCATCTGATCCTTCAAATGATTTGTATAGCCGTACACGGCATAGCCGCCTGCGGCGATCACGATTAACCAGAACAGCAGGAACCATTTGACGGAGGAGCCGTTTCTCGTCGCGGCGCGTGAAGGATACGCGTCCGGCGATTTCATTGACGGCTGCATAAATTAATCACCTCGAACCTATTTGTGAGACCCTATTCTACCAGAATTGCGCCAGTTTCGCAAAAAGATTAGAGGAAGATTCAGGAAAAAAGTAATTGCATCCTTTCAAAGCAGTGCGTTACAATTTCACTAGATTATTCAATGCATAAATGTATCCAAGGCATAGGAAAAAAGGCGGAATATCATTGCATCAATCTTAAAAGATCAGAACGCATGACCTGTGCTTTTATTCTTGTTCTGATCTTTTTACGAGAAACGGATGCCTCCTCTTTCAGAGGGGCCCTCAGCCGTTTCTTCTTATTCGCATCATCCGGGAAACGCGAAATGCATGCCTTTGTCGGGTAAATTACATAGTAGCAGGAGGTTTGGGCTTTAATGAGGAAGGTTTGGCAGGTAGTGATTATGGGCTGTCATCCCACGAGTATGCTGGGAACGAAATTGATACTGGAAGAGGCGGGAAATCTGATTGTACTCGGAACCTATTCCGATTGGGAGGAAGGAGCCGTCATGGTCCGGGAGGAGCAGCCGGAGCTGGTGCTTCTGGACTATTGTATGCCGGATGACATGATCGAGACGATACTGCCCGGAATGAAAAAAGAGGCTTCGGCGTCCCATTTTGTCGTTATGACCGATAGAGAAGGCAGGGAACTGCTTCTGCCGCTGTTAAAATTGGGAGCGAGCGGCATTATTTCCAAAGGAGCGTCGCCGAGCCAACTGCTGCAGATGATCGAAGGACTCAGGGAAGGCTTTCTGTCTATGCCGCTCGACTGGCTGGAGATGGGGATCTGGCCAATCAGTACGTCCGAAGAAGGAGATGTCCTGCTGAAGCTTACCCCGACCGAGAGATTTATTATGGAGCGGATCGTCCAGGGAATCACCTACGATAAAATTGCGACGGAGGTTGAAGTGAGCCGCCGATCCATTGACAATTATCTGCGCAAGATTTATGTTAAACTCGAAGTTTCCACACGGGCACAGGCAATTGAGAAGTATGCGCTGTATTCGCGTCAGGTCCGACACGTGTACGCATAGCATCCGGCGGGGCGTCATAACGCGGCTTCCTCCGGAATATTCATTCATGAGAGCATGAAGGGAGGGACGCCGCATGAAATATGATTTTTCCGCCCGGGCGCATACGCTGATGTCTTCGCCGCTGCTGAGCATCCGGACACAGACCCGCAGAGGTTCCGTGATTTCTCTGGCCGAAGAGCTGCCGGCGGAAGAACTGTTCCCGCTGCCATTGCTGGCCGAAGCGGCGTCTACCGTTATTTCGGCCGATGCGCAGGCGCTTCAATACGGAGATCCCGAAGGATACGGGCCGCTGAGAGAATGGCTGGCAGAGGATTGGCTGAAGAGCAAAGGAGTACATATTTCCCGGGACGGCGTTCTGCTGACAACGGGCAGCCAGCAGGCGGTAGATCTTCTGTCCCGGGTATACATTGATCCGGGCGACTGCGTGCTTGTGGAAAATCCCACTTCTCCCGGTTTCCTGCAGGCGCTGCGGATGCAGGGAGCGGTCATTATTCCGGTCAATGGCGACCGCGAGGGACTGCTGCCGGAGGATTTGCGGGAGAAGATTATTAGGAACCATCCCAAATTGCTGTTTGCCGCACCGAGTTTTACGAATCCGAGCGGCATCCTCTGGAGTCTGAAGCGCCGTAAAGAAGTGCTGGAGCTGTGCATTTCTCATAATGTGCTCATTTTGGAAGATGATTCTTATGGAGATCTGCATTTCAAGAGCCAGGATCGGAGCGGTCGTAAATATCCTTCTCTATATGCGCTGGAAGACGCGAGTGAGAGCGGACATGTGCTGTACATCGGTTCTTTCAGCAAGACGGTGGCGCCAGCGCTTCGGACGGGCTGGGCGGCGGGCAGCCGTGAGCTGATCAATGTAATGGCGGCCGCAAAGGGAATGGCGGATTGGCAGTCCAGTTCGCTGAACCAGCGTTTACTGTACCATCTGCTGCATGTGTCCGCGTTCGATCTGCGCGATCATATTGCGCTGCTGAACCGCGAATACGGCACAAGGCTGAAGCTGATGGCAGAGCTGCTCAAGCGCGCCGCCTGGAAGGACAGCACTTACGATCTTCCTTCCGGCGGAATGTTCCTGTGGGTTTCGCTGCCGGAAGGACTGGATGCCGGAATTTTGCTGAAAAACGCCCTCCGCAAGGGCGTCGTCTTCCTGCCGGGGCCGCTCTGTACGGCCGACGACAGCGGTAGCCGTTATATCCGTCTTAATTTTAGCCATCCCGGCCGCGACGAGCTGCTGCTTGGGATGAATTTGATGAGCGAAGCCGTAACGGAATTTACGGCCCGCAGTTAATGAGAATATACGCGGCGGAGTTGCTTCCGCAGGCATAACCAAAGAGCCCATTCTCCAGACCGTCCTGGAGAATGGGCTCTTTTTCCGCGCGGCTGCGCAAGGAAGTTGATGTTAATCTTCCCCGGCGTTTATACGGTCCGCCAGCGACTGGGAGACCGACACGGCCGCATATTCCAGCAGCGCCGCGCTTCCCGCCGCCTCAAGCGTATACCGGCCGCGGACGACCCGCTTGAACCAGCCGTAGTAGTTGTTCTGCAGGATAGCCGCCGCCGCGGGCACCCCGCTGCGCCGACGCAGCTCCGCCGGTGTCACGCCCCTCGGCGGCGCGCTCCCCGTCGCCGCGCTGCAGGGCACAGCGACGGCCTTCGCCGCAGCCGTGCCGCCGCCGGCCCCCGCGGCAGAGCGCGGCTCGCCCACGGCGGCAGCCAGGGCGGCCTCGCGCTCCGCCGCTTCCAGCGCGGCGGCTACGCGCAGTGCCTTCTCGCGGTAGGCGGTGACGAGCTTCACGCGCGCGCTGCCGCCCGTGTTGTAGTCACCGCTGCGCTCCCGGAACTCGCAGAGCAGCCGCTCCCGCCGCCGTCCGCCGCCCCGGGCCGGGCCGGCAGGCGCTTCGGGCTCCGCCAGCACCTCCACCAGCGGGGCCTTCGTCTTGTAGAAGACGACCGTGACAAGCCCGAGTCCCAGGCGGCGGCACAGGCTGCTGAGTTCGCCCCAGCGCTGGCTCGCGGCCCCTTTTTTCTCCCGGCACCTCTCGACCGCCAAATAGACGACCGGACTCAGCTTCAGCCGCTCGATCCCTTGCAGCAGCAGGGAGAGATTGAAGGTCTTCTTCATCTCAACAATCAGCGGCGGTTCTCCGTCTTCCCGGACGCCGACCAAGTCGCAGGAGCGTACCTCGCCCTTGATCACATAGCCTTGTCGTTCAAAAAATTTTTTTAAAGGAGCATACAGCTCTGTCTCGCGCTTCACCGCCATAGTTTGTCTCCTTTGTCACATTTACAGCCGATTCTCTATTATAGCACATCAAAAAAGAGGTCAATATTTCGGGTTTTCCGCATAGGTATGTATTACACTTTTCGAATGCAGACCCGCTGGGCGGCGGAAGCGTCGGAAGGGACGGCGGCAGGCAGGCGGATATTTGGCGAGGGCAACCGGGCGAAGCCCGATGGACATCACGCGAGGGTCACAAGAGCGCAAGGTGAGGAGGCAGCGAGCAATGGATATTTTTGAACGTATAGCATCGTACCGGGCAGAGAACGAACGTATGGCATGGAGCGGAACCTTCAAGGAATATATAGAACTGCTAAGAAAAGATCCCACTCCCGCCAAAACAGCCCATGCCCGTGTGTATGACATGATCAAATCGCATGGTGTGGAGGAAATCAACGGCCGCAAACGCTATAAATTTTTCGAGCAGGAAATTTTTGGACTGGACCGCGCCGTCGAGAAGCTGGTGGAGGAGTACTTCCATTCGGCCGCGCGGCGGCTGGATGTGCGCAAACGGATACTGCTGCTGATGGGTCCGGTGAGCGGCGGCAAATCGACGCTGGTTACGCTGCTGAAGCGCGGGCTGGAGCAGTACTCCCGCACGATGCAGGGGGCGGTATATGCGATCGAAGGATGCCCGATGCACGAGGAGCCGCTGCATTTGATACCGGGTGAACTGCGTCCGGAGATTGAGAAGGAGCTGGGGGTGCGCATCGAGGGTAACCTGTGCCCTTCCTGCCAGATGCGGCTGAAAAATGAGTTCAGCGGCGACATTGAGAAAATGAAGGTAGTGCGGGTGCTTCTGTCGGAAGAAGAGCGTATCGGCATCGGAACATTCAGCCCGTCCGACCCGAAATCGCAGGATATCGCCGACTTGACAGGCAGCATCGACTTTTCGACTATAACCGAATTCGGTTCGGAATCCGATCCCCGGGCTTACCGCTTCGACGGCGAGCTGAACAAGGCCAACCGCGGACTGATGGAGTTCCAGGAAATGCTGAAATGCGACGAGAAGTTCCTGTGGAACCTGCTGTCGCTGACGCAGGAGGGCAATTTCAAGGCCGGACGGTTTGCGCTGATCAGCGCCGACGAGCTTATTGTCGCCCACACGAACGAAACGGAGTACAAGGCGTTTATTTCGAATAAGAAGAACGAGGCGCTTCAGTCGCGGATGATCGTTATGCCGGTTCCTTACAATCTGAAGGTCTCGGAAGAGGAAAAGATTTACGCCAAGCTGATCGCCCAGAGCGACATGAAGCATGTGCATATAGCGCCTCACGCGCTGCGTGCTGCCGCGATTTTCTCCGTCTTGACAAGGCTTAGGGAGAGCAAGAAGCAGGGCATGGACCTCATCAAAAAGCTGCGGATGTACGACGGCGAAGAGGTCGAAGGCTACAAGGAAGCCGACCTGAAGGAGATGCAGAACGAATATCTGGACGAAGGCATGTCCGGGATCGATCCCCGTTATGTTATCAACCGCATCTCCAGCGCGCTGATCAAGGGCGATCTGGAATGCATGAACGCGCTTGATGTGCTGCGGGCGATTAAGGACGGCCTGGACCAGCATCCTTCGATTACGAAGGAGGAGCGGGAGCGGTATTTGAACTTCATTTCCATCGCCCGGAAAGAATACGACACGCTGGCCAAGAACGAAGTGCAGAAGGCGTTCGTCTACTCTTTCGAGGAGTCGGCCAAGACGCTGTTCGAGAACTATCTCGATAATATCGAGGCGTTCTGCAACTGGACCAAAATCCGCGATCCGCTGACCGACGAGGAGATGGAGCCGGATGAGCGGCTGATGCGTTCCATCGAGGAACAGATCGGCATCTCGGAGAATGCCAAGAAGGCTTTCCGCGAAGAGATTCTGATCCGGATTTCCGCGTATTCCCGCAAGGGCAAAAAGTTCGAGTACAGCAACCACGACCGTCTCCGTGAAGCGATCGAGAAGAAGCTGTTCACGGACCTCAAGGATATCGTCAAGATCACGACTTCGTCCAAAACCCCGGATGAAAGCCAGCTGAAGCGGATCAACGAGGTTTCCCGCCGGCTGATCGATGAGCATAACTACTGCCCGATCTGCGCCAACGAACTGCTGCGGTATGTGGGGAGCCTGCTGAACCGGTAAGCATTGTATAGAACACATACGGCAAGTACGCGACAAATCTATAAGAAGGACCGCTGGCGGCAGCGGTCCTTTTTTTCATCTATTATATAATCATTTCACTATATGAAGAATCATCAATAGTGATCAGCAGCCAAGGAGCGGCCGCGTCGCTCCATACTCGGTTACTCTTTTTTTCTCAGAAAAAATTCAGACTCGGGGGGCGCAATATCATATATAATAGATTTCAATGTACTATTGACAGGGGCGAGAACATGAAAAAACGATGTTACATTTTACCCTCCATTCTTTTTTTGTTCTTCTTTTCTTATGGGCGTATCCTCTTATATCTGCAGAAGGATATCCATGTGGGATTTACCGCACTCTATGCTCCAACCTTAAAGGATATCGGAATCGGCATTTTGATTTTGCTCGTTTGTTATGCGCTTTCCAAGGCAAATCTTATCGCTTCGTATGTTCTGGCGCTGGTACTGGGCGTTTTCCATTTGGCGAATGTCGAATATATTTACGCACTGGACCATGTGGTTAATCTGAAAGATATCACCATGGCGTCGGACAAGGAATTTATTGCGGGCACGTTGTTTCACGTCAGCTTCCCGGTCTATTCCATCCTGCTGATGGCGTCTCTTATGGCGTCGATCTTTTTTCTGCGCAAGCTGCCGTTGTTCAAGCTAAAGACCAAACGGTATAATCTGCTCGCATTCGCCGGGCTGCTGATTCTCTATCTGGTCATCGCCGTTCAATCTAGCGGGGATTGGAAGAACGGCAATTTCGTCTCGGCTTCGATCCGCAATTCCGTCGCACTGCTGACTTTCAATGAGGAAGCGCTAACGGACTACCCTCCGGATATCGAGCGGCAGATCAACACTTCGCAGCAGCTCAAAGACGGCGAATATTTGCTTAACAATCATACGGGCAAGAAAAATATTCTGATGGTCGTCATGGAAGGCATTCCCGGCGCTTATTCGCCCGCCAACCAGGAGTTTCTGAATATACCGAACGATATCAAGATGAGCAGCCTGGATAAAATCAAGGATCACAGCCTCATACTTCCCAACTACATTACCCATAACAATCAGACGATAAGAGGGATGTACTCGCTTGTCAGCGGAGACTATCCCAAGATGGACGCGTCCACGCCGAAGGCGTACGAATATTTGCAAAAAGACCCCAGCTACCGCGAAGAGCTTCTGCCGAAGCTGCTGAAGAACCGGGGCTATAATACGGCGTTTATCCAGGCGGCGGAGCTGGAGTATATGTCCAAGGGCGATTTCATGACGGCGGCGGGCTTCGATACAGTAATCGGCGGGGAGAGCTTCAGGAATCCTTACGTTCCCTTCGGATGGGGACCCGATGACAAAGCTTTTTTCGAGCAATCGCAAAAATATATCGACGAACTGAACGGCAAGGGCAAGCCGTGGTTTGCCGCCATGCTGACGGTCGGAACGCATCATCCCTACGCGGTGACGGACGATTACGCGAAGCAGTATCCGAGCCGCAAGGCGGCGGCTGTGGCTTATCTGAATGAGGCGCTGTCCGGGTTCATCGATTATATTGATCATTCAAGCTTTGCCAAAGACACTCTGGTGCTGTTCGTGTCCGACGAATCGCATGGGGTCAATGACCAGCCTTACGGCTCGAACTGGGGGGTTTTTGCGGCGTATTCACCCGATATTGACGGCCAGATTATTAACGACGGCGTTTACGGACAGAAGGATATTCTCCTTTCGCTCCTGGATTATGCTGACCCCGATCTGGATGCTTACACCACAGGCCGAAGCGTGTTCCGAAAATATACCGAAGATTCGCCAATCCTGTTCGCTTCCCACTATAATGGCGATATTTTTTACTCGACTGAGAAGGGGACCGTGTATCAGGTGGATAACAGCGGCCAGCTGTACAGCCTGACTTCCGAGAACGGGGAGCTGTTCAGCAGCAAGTACGGGAGAACTTCCCTGTCGGACAGCACGCTGAAAAAGAAAATATTGACTTACAAAAATTACATCGACAAGTCCTCGGCGGGGGATCAGAAAATCGTCATCACCAAAGACAAGGAAATCCCTCTTACGGACGGAGGGGAAGCCGTCGTTACCGACGGACAGTTCATCACGCTCCCTGCGGAATCGTATGTCGACATCCAGGTGGACTATGATGCTTCCTCGATGGCCGCCGCAGATTGGCTCGTTCTGAAGTTTGAGGATTACAGCGGCCACAAAAGCGTACGAATGATCGACAAGCAGAACAGGAGCGGCAAAATAACGTTCCGGTTCTACAATGAAAAGGTGGGCTACGGGTACGCCTTCAATCTGAAGACCGCCCTCCATTCCAATGATTATTCGGGCGCCGATAAGGCAATCCGAATCAACAGGATTACCGTTGAATTTTCAAAGACCGTTTCGGCGGCCAGCCCTTCGCCGGCGGCAAGCGCCGGAATGTCGGCAGGTCCGACGCCGTCTGCCAGCTCCGGGCCGGAGCATGTGGAGGTCGTCGACATGGATGCAGGGAATGAGTAGGCGAAAGAAATGCTTCAAAAAGGCAAAGCCCGCGGACGATTGTCCCCGGGCTTTTCGGTTTGACGGCGCATCCTGCCGTCTCTGCATATCAACGGCACCTTCGCTATCGGCTCAGACGAACTTCCGCAGCACCTTTTTGCCGTCATAGGAGAAGCACGCTTTCTTGTCTTCGATGACGGTCTCCAGATGGACGGTCTTTCCCCAAAGAGTGTATATATGAGGCAGCGTGCGTTCCAGATACTTCAGATCCAGCTCGATGCCCTCATAGCGGTGGACGATGTACAGTTCGCCGTTTCGCTCAAAGTTGCCGTCCTGCACGACCAGATAAGGCGAACCACCGTTAATGCGGGCCTGCACCAGCTGATCCCTGACATTTTCCCAGGCCTTGTCGGTGATCTTCCATTCCGGCCCTTTCTTCTCGAAGACGTACAGATCGAGATCCTCGACCAATTCTTTGGTCAGATAGCTGCGGATGAAGGAGATATCGGAGTCGAGCTCGCGCACCTCGAAGATTTTGTCCCGGTCCCAGCGGCGCTCAATATCTTCGAGTATCTTCAGGCCCAAATAATACGGATTCAGGCTCTGGCGGGAGGGCTGCACGACCGAAGAATTCAGCTTGGCGTACTCGACCGTCTCCTCCGGCGTCAGGTCCAGCTCCCGCATGATGCGCTGATGCCAGTACGAAGCCCAGCCTTCGTTCATGATCTTCGTCTCCATCTGCGGCCAGAAGTAGAGCATTTCGTCATGCAGCATGGTCATAATATCGCGCTGCCAGTCCTCCAGGCTGGCGGAGTACTGCTGAATGAACCAGACGACATCCTTCTCAGGCTCCGCAGGGAAGGGTTTATATCCGGCCGCCGGATTCTGTGCGGAGGCTTCGGCGTCCTTATCGAGCCGCCAAAGTTCCTCGTAAGGGCTGGCATCCAGGATATCCTGCGCCGATTCCCGGCGCTCCTTCAGCCGCCCCTCAACCAAACGGCTGTTGCCCGGCTGGTCCTGGCGGATCAGACTCGGGTCGATATGCTCCTGAATGGCCAGAACGGCGTCGATGAAGCTCTCAACCGTGTCCGTCCCGTACTTGATCGCATACTCGCCGATCCGGTCCGCCGTGGCCGACATGCTTTCCACCATGTTCCGGTTCGACTGGGAGAAGCGCATATTGTTCTTGAAGAAGTCGCAGTGCGCGAGCACGTGGGCGACGATCAGCTTGTTCTGGACCAGCGAGTTGCCGTCGAGAAGAAAGGCGTAGCACGGATTGGAATTGATGACCAATTCGTATATTTTGCTCAGACCGAAATCATATTGAGACTTCATCTTGTGAAACGTCTTGCCGAAGCTCCAGTGGCCGAAACGCGTCGGCATTCCGTAAGCTCCGAATGTATAGATAATATCGGCAGGGCAAATCTCGTAGCGCATGGGATAGAAATCCAGGCCGAAGCCGGAGGCGATCTCCGTTATCTCCGCTATAGCCTTCTCAAGTGCCTGTATCTCGTCGCTGGGCATGTACCCATCTCCTTTCCACCTGTGAATCCTGTCAGCGGCAGAGCCGTTCACAAGATGTATATGGCTGGAGGAAGGGGGTTATGCCCCCTAAGAGCAGATGAGGATCTGTTAAAGGCTGTTGGAATTGAAAAAAATACATTAAAGCAAAGCAATAAAATAACCTAACGATAAAACACACATTTATCGTTAGGTTATTCTTCGTCAGGATCTATTCCCCAGAAAAGATAATGCGACAACCCTGTATTTGCAAAGTACCACGCATCGACATACACCTCATGAAGATCTTCGTCAATTCTATAAATAATGACCACATTGCCAATCATAGTCCAGTAATATCCGTTAAATTCAAAGCCAGGAAAGTCAGAAACTCCATCAGCTTTGTATTTCGGCTCATCAGCTAAAACAGATTTAGAACGCCTGAAGACATTCATCGGGTCTACTTTAAATTCCTTCGTTCGTGCAAGAGCTACCCGCGCATAGGTGGTCCAGAGAACCTTGTAACGATCAATTTACATACCCGGCCTCATCCACTAATTTTGCAAACTCTTCTTCGCTGTCACTGTATGTGGAGATGCCATTCTTACGATCCTTCTGAGCTTGCTGAAGTTGGGATAGAACGCCGTCATCTTTAAAAATGACTGAAGTCATTCTTTTCTTTTGTTCCTCTGTAAATGTAGGCTGTTTATCAAAGCTGTGCTCCAATTGTTCTTTGGAAATGGACATTCGGATCACCTGCCTTTTTGTCACTATAACATAAGCGAGATGGTTTTCTTATGTTAAGATTACACTAATTAACACTTAAGCATCGTTAAGTTATGACTTAATCCCTAGAAACGGAATCTATCTTCTCTTTGAAACAGGTGAGTACGGACATGATGCAGATCGAATCGTTCGGGTAGGGACTCATACAGGTCCTAACCAACTATGGTCACGCTTGAAGCAGCATTTTGTACAGGAGAACAAGGATCGCAGCATTTTTCGCAAAAACATAGGCAGGTGCCTTCTGAAGCGAGACAAAGATCTATATGCCAGTGTATGGGAGCTTGATTTTACAACGCGGGCAGCCAAACTCTATAATGGTCATTTAATAGATCAAGCTTATCAGTCAAATATCGAGAGCAGGGTAAGTGATTACATTCGAGAGCATTTTTCATTTGTTGTGCTTTGCGGTGGCCTGTCAAAAGTATGCCCAGACTTTCTTCGATCATTGGGTAATTCTGTCCGCGAAATATGGTTTTCTATTTCCTGAGGATATAATTCCAGAGGACTATAACGTGTCTTTCATTAAACCTTCCAATGAGACCATTCATATCGATCAATTAAAAGAACAAGCTGAGAGCAAGGGGGTGTCCGCTTATAAGGAAATTACGGTGCTGGGCGGCAAGCATTATACAGAGCGAGCTAAAGCTGTGTTTACTCAGGGACAGGAGTTGTTATTTCCTCTGAGTGATTGTACGGGTATCGGCTACATGCTGCAAAAGCTGACCCGAGCGCTGGAAAAACAGGACACGATAACGGGAGAATCTTTGGAATCACCGTCTAAAGTTATTACACAGCATCCTTTAAAAAAACATGAAGTTCAGTCAAAGAATGGTACGGAGAATAACGTTGGAAAGTATATTTCACTTCATCAGTCTTTACTGCATACCGAAGGAGAGCAAGTGGTCATGACTATTGGTCAAATTGAAACGGTACTAGGTTTCGCCCTGCCTCCTTCTGCAAATAAATATCGTCCGTGGTGGGCTAATACGCTGACGAATTCACAAGCCAAGTCGTGGCTTCTCGCAGGTTGGGAAGTGGATTCGGTTACGCTTGGAGTAGAGATAGTATTTAGAAAAATAAGCGAGGTGTAGCTCTGTTGAAAATTGAAATCGGAGAATCCTTGATGCTCTCATGGCTGAGACATGCAAAGAATTGCCAACTTGTCCAGTTGAACTGGAAGCCATCGGTGAAGGCATGGGATATTCATAATGAGGCTATTGTCGAAAGAATGATGAAAGATTCAGACCAATACTTTAAAGGGAAATACAACCTTGACTTGTTTAAGCAAAATAGTTCTTACTCGCAGCTGCTACAACAAGCTGAGATAGATGCATTGGGTATGGAAGTGGGAGGAGCGAACGGGGTTCAAAGCATATATGGCATTGATGTGGCCTTCCATGAAAATGGCCTGAATTATGGTTCGAAGGAAGAGACGATTTCCAGAGTATTGAAAAAAATGATCCGTACAGCAATGGCAATGCATGGCTATTTCAATCTCAATGCTGGAAATATCATATTTGCTGCTCCAAAAATATATGCTGCAATACGTGAACCGCTGCAACTCTACATAACTGAACTACAAGAGCTGTTTCACCAAAAAGGGTTGAAATTTCGTTTTGAGCTTCTGTGCAATGAAGATTTCAAGGATAAGATTTTCAATGTTGTTACAGCCTTATCCAATTCTGTGTCCGACACTTCGGAATTGTTTATGCGAAGCATACAAATGTACAATCTCTTCGTGGATGATAAGCAGACTATGGGCTTGCCGAAAACCACAATTAGGGCGAAGAAATTACCTGCTGATTTTAACGGGTCTGAGGTCATAAAGATTGGCGCTTTGGTTAGATCTAGTTTTGAGCGTCTGATTTCAAATGATGTATTAACTGAGCAAGAGATTGAGCGGTTGCAGCGGCTGGACTACGCCAAGAGAACATTTAATATCACTTACCCTGTTTTAAAAAAGGTCGATTCTACTATATCCATGACGGAACAGAGGAATGTGAACGGTCGTCCCAGATTCTACGCCGATCCATATAAGATTAACGGAACAGATTATTTGTTATGCAATCATTGGGTGGAGGAGCTTAGCAGAAGTTATTTCGATGCATGGCTTAGACGGATTGATGAGACAAATTAAGGGGGCTCAACTTGAGCAGTGTCGAGACTTTCTCGACAGCCTGAAGATTAGGTATCTCCAAACCTAATCTTTTTATTTTGTCGTCGAATACATAACAAGCTCTGCCAAATCGAGCACAATATTAGCCCCCATCAACACATCCAATCCAAGTAGCCCATTGATCTGAAGTTTCTCGTGAAGCGATCCAATATCCAACTTGTAATCGTAGATTTGGAAACTGCCTAATTGGATCGAATCAATAGTTTTGCGAAAGCAACTTTCTTCACCACCAATGCCGAATGCAGTAACGATCTCATCTCCAGTCTCAAAGTAAACGCCAATGTTTGCTACAGCATCAGTAGATAGCAAGGTATGAGAAGCCCCTGTATCAATAACTAGTTTGTCTATAGTCAGAGCTTGTCCTTTGTAATTCAAGGTAGGGGACGTTTGCAGCAAACCATCACGTATTCAATTTTCATGTTGCACAACACCCCGCAAGCCTCGAAGCGTACGGATCTCGACCTTCAGTTCATCATTTGCAGTGTGGGACACGATCACGCCGTCCTTCGATTTAAGCAGTTCTTTGGTTGCTTCCTTCGGGTCCTGAATGGCACGAATCAGTGCGACTTCATCTACAAACTTGGTGTTTCCTTCAATATGGGATGCAAGGATTTGCAGCTTGACGTATTGATCGGGATATATCTTACGAACTTCTTCCCATTGCACGGCTGGCACCTCCAGTTCGGTTTATCCTTTTATTGTATCAGATAATGAGCAATTAAAAGCTCTCCATAACGATGCATATCGTTCGTGGAGAGCTTATTTGCGTAAGCACCTTGGAGATACGAAGCCCAGCCTTCGTTCATGATCTTCGTCTCCATCTGCGGCCAGAAGTAGAGCATCTCATCATGCAGCATGGTCATAATATCGCGCTGCCAGTCCTCCAGGCTGGCGGAGTACTGCTGAATGAACCAGTCGACATCCTTCTCAGGCTCCGCAGGGAAGGGTTTATATCCGGCCGCCGGATTCTGAGCGGAGGCTTCGGCGTCCTTATCGAGCCGCCAAAGTTCCTCGTAAGGGCTGGCATCCAGGATAGCCTGCGCCGATTCCCGACGCTCCTTCAGCCGCCCCTCGACAAAACGGCTGTTGCCCGGCTGGTCCTGGCGGATCAGACTCGGGTCGGATATGCTCCTGAATGGCCAGAACGGCGTCAATGAAGCTCTCAACCGTGTCCGTCCCGTACTTGATCGCATACTCGCCGATCCGGCCGCCGTGGCCGACATGCTTTCCACCATATTCCGGTTCGACTGGGAGAAGCGCATATGGAGAGAAGCCTTTAATTATGAGTTTCCCTTACCACGAAAGTTAACAAAATATCACGTTAAACCTTTCAAAATTTTTGCTATAATAATCTTAACTTCTACTCGAATCTACACCTATAGACTATTTTCGCCTACCGGATCGGCCGGCGGTGCTTTTTTAATTAATTACAATCTCAATAATGCAAAGCGGTTTCATGGCAAAGTGCCCGTCGCAATGCCTTTGCAGGAAGGCATTCATTTAGTTTTAGAGAGGAAGTAGACTGTGCATAGGGATAAAATAGCCATTTTAAAGCGGTTAATTGCCGAAGACGGCATATACAAGGCACTGTATGAGCACCATCCGGACTGCGTCTACGTTCTGGATCTTGGAGGACGCTCCATCGGTGCGAACCGCTCCGCTGAACAGCTGGCTGCACCCGAAGAAATAAGGGGTATCTGGAGCAAGGCGCTTTTGTTCGGAAGCCGGACCGAAGCCGGGCGTCATTTTGTGCTGGCCTGCGCGGGCAATACGACTTCGTTTCATTTAAAGTTCATTCAAAGATCCGGCATCGTCGCGTCCGCCGAGGTGACTTTTGTTCCGATTATAAAGATGGAAGAAGTGGTTGGCGTATTCGCTATTGTCCGGAATATCACAGCCGAGATTGTGGCGGAGAACGGCGGGGCTGCGCCGGTGAACGTCTATCCGGAACTGGACTACGGGCTTAAAGATCCGCAGAGCCTAATCCTGGATTCGGTAACGGAAGGCATCTTCGGACTCGACAGGGAAGGAAAAATCATCTTCATCAACAAAACCGCGATGTTCATGCTGGGGTACTCCAGCGAGGAGATTATCGGCGTCCACAGTCTCTCGCATATTCATCATACCCGGCCTGACGGCTCACGCTACTGCCCGAAGGAGTGCCCGATTCTTATGACGGTCGGGGACGGGGCTTCCCGGAGCATGGAAGAGGAGATTTTCTGGCGTAAGGACGGCACCAGCTTTTGGGTAAACTACAGAGTGTCTCCCATCATGGAACGCGGTCATATCGAAGGAGCGGTCGTTGCCTTCAGCGACATTACGAACGAGCGGGAAATAAGAAGGGCTAAGGAGTCTGCGGAACAGGCTTCGCGGGCAAAGTCGGAGTTTCTGGCCATGATCAGCCACGAGATCCGGACGCCGATGAACGGCATGATCGGAATGGCCGATCTGCTGCTGGACAGCGAGCTGGGGGAAGAGCAGCGGACATATGCGGAGATCCTGCGCAGCAGCAGTTACAGTCTGCTTAATATTTTGAACGACATTCTCGATTTCAGCAAAATTGAAGCCGGCAAAATGCCGCTGGAGCCCGAACGGTTCGGTCTGAGAGAAATGCTTAGCGTCATCATCGACCTGTTCACTCCGAAGGCGGAGGAGAAGGGATTGGCTCTTCGCTGGTGGGCGGATACGAGCGTGCCCGAGACCATCAAGGCCGACCCGAGCCGACTTCGGCAGATCATCGTCAACCTGGTCGGCAATGCGCTGAAATTCACCGAGAAGGGAAGCGTGACGCTGTCCGTCAAGAACATTCTGCTGCCGGAATCTCCGAACTATCTGCTGGAATTCTCGGTCAGGGATACCGGGGTCGGCATTGCCGAAGACAAGCTGGGCCTGCTGTTCCAGTCGTTCTCCCAGCTTCATCCGATGATTAACCGCAAATACGGCGGTACCGGGCTGGGGCTGGCGATCTGCAAGCAGCTGGTCGAGCTCATGGGCGGAACGATCTTTGTGGAGAGCGAGGAAGGGCGCGGTTCCATCTTCAGGTTCATGCTGCCCTTTGTCAAAGAAGAGGCGGAAGTTCAAGTATAAACGAAAAACCTCCTAAGCCTTTCGTTGAAGGCTTAGGAGGTTTTTCGTTTGAATACGGGAAACGGACACCCCCTAATAGAGGACGGTATAGCCGTTTCTTCTCGCCATGAGTGCTATAAGGAAGGGATCAAACCGCTGCGAAATCAGTGCCGATCGTGATCTTCGTTCTTAAGGTACATCAGCCCCACAGTCTGCGGTCCGCAGTGGCTGCCGATAACGCAGCCCGCTTCCATAACGACAATCTCCCGCACGCCTGCAGCTTCCAAGGCGTCACGCAAATACTTGGCGTCTTCCTCGGCCTGCGTATGTGCGACGATCAGCAGTTCCCTGTCCATCCGGTCGATGTCTGAAAGCGCGTGAGAGAGCATCTGTTCCACCGCTTTTTCCTTCTTCCCGCGGACTTTGCTTACGGGAACGATGCTTCCGTCAACCATTCGGAGCACCGGCCGAATCTTGAGCAGGCTGCCGATAAAATTCTGCATGCCGGAACAGCGGCCGCCCATATGTAAATAATCAAGCGTGTCAATGACGAATTCCGTGCTGAGCCGGCTGCGTTCCTGCTCCAGCAGCGAGACAATCTCGGCGGAGCTGCTGCCATGGAGCGCGGCCCGGGCCGCCTTTACGGCCAGCAGGGCGATTCCACCGCACAATGTGCCTGAATCCACTACCTTCACGCGTCCGGAAGGAAATTCCTCTGCGGCAAGCCGCGCGTTCTGATAGGTGGAAGACAGGGAGGCGGAGAGGCTGAGATAGACAATGTCATCGCCGTTCTCAATCACAGGTGCAAAGGCATTCATAAAATCGGCAGGCGAAGGGGCTGCCGTCTTGGGCAGCGCGGAGGTTGCGCTCACCTTCCGGTACACCTGGTCCGGTGTAATATCCACGCCGTCTCTGTATGTGGCGTCCTCAAACACAACATACAGCGGGATAACGCCGATATCATAGGTTTCTTTCCAGCCTTGCGGCATATCGGACGTGCTGTCGGTAAAAATTTTGACGTTAGGCATGAAATTCTCCTTCACCGATGATCGGTCACCTTGAGTCTGAGCATGTATCACGTATCTGTTTATTATAACATCTCTATGCTCCTGCTGGCGATGGTCCATTCCAGCCCTGTTCCGGATGCATTTTGCCCGGTTCTTGATGAATCTCAGGGCTGCCCTATTTCAACAAAAGCGGCCGAACACACAAATTGCATGTGTCCGGCCCCTTCTTCTTATGCTCGATACGCTAGATCAGGTTATGACTTCTTCATGACCGGAATCCATACCTCGCAGCGGTAATCATCGCCCGATGGGTCGCCGGGAGGGTACAGCTCGAATTCGGGTCCGCCCGCATGCTCGTAGCCGGTTCCCGGGAACCATTCCTGAAATATCCGCGCCCATACACTCTGGATCGCATTTGGCATGGGACCGATGGAAGAGAAGACGGCCCAGGTCGCGGCCGGAATAACGGTGGAGGAGAAGCCTTCCGGGGCGGGAGCCTCGCTCTTCACGGCGATCCAGTAAGAGAGCGTCTCCTGCTCGTGATTCACTTCGGCGCATATGCCCAACATATCTTTGCCGCCGCCCACCTCGACAAGTTTGTCATAGGTGCCGTCCTCGTTGCATTTTTTCCAAAATAGCGGGATTTGCCGCAAATTCTCTCCTTCGCGGCAGGAAGTCTCCATTTTTTTGCCCACTACGCTAAACCCTTCTTGTTGTACGATTCGATATTCCATCTCTTTGTCTCCCTTCAAGGACAAGTGGAAGGAGAGGCGGGGGAACGCCTTCAGGCTGTTCCCGGGCTCGCGCGCTGCGGAGGGCGTGATCCCGTGCGCCTTGCGGAATGCCTTGGCGAATGCCTCCGGCGAGTCATAGCCGTATTTGAGCGCAACGTCCAGCACCCGGACCGGCGTCATCGCCAGCTCCTGCGCGGCCAGCGTCAGCCGGCGCTTGCGGATGTACTCGGCGATGGTTACTCCGGTCAGCATATTGAACATCCGCTGAAAGTGGAATGGCGAAGAGCAGGCCGTTTTGGCGATCTCATCCATATTCACCGGTTCCGTCATATGGCGTTCCATATAATCCAAAGCGTCCTTCATGCGGTTCAGCCATTCCATCGCTTGCCATCTCCTTTGCATTTATCCTATCACGAGGCTCTTCCCAAATCCTGTTCTTCCGTGCTCCCTTAGGACAGAATCCGTCACTTCATCCACACCAGTATAACGTACATGCGGAAGCTGTGAGTGTTAATTGCCTGCTTGCGGCATCGCAAAAACCCCGCCAGGCCATAAAGCCGGGCGGGGGGTGTGTATTAAATGATTACGGGTACGCCGTGCGCAGTTACTTCGCCAAGGCCGTTCACCGTGTACTCCTTGTCGTAAATCATGATGGAAGCCGGAGTTTCGGTTTCGTTGGAAACCGTAACGCCTTGGTCGGTAACGGCTACCTTGAGCCGGGAACCGCGGAACATGATTTTGAACGAATACGATTTCCAATGGCCCGGGTTGAACGGTTTCAGGATCAGACGGTCGCCTTGAACACGCAATCCGCCGAAGCCGTGGACAATGGACATCCAGGTGCCGGCCATGCTGGTCGTATGGCAGCCGTCCTCGGTGTCGTTGTTGTAATTGTCCAGATCGAGTCTGGAAGTGCGCAAGTACATCTCGTATGCCTTCTCCTTGTATCCCAGCTCGCAGGCGAGAATCGAATGGATGCATGGAGAGAGGGAGGACTCGTGAACGGTGATCGGCTCGTAGAAGTCGTAGTTCCGTTTTTTCGTCTCCAGGTCGTAGCGGTCGTTCAGGAAATACAGCCCTTGAAGCACGTCGGCCTGCTTGATATAGCAAGAGCGCAGAATGCGGTCCCATGACCATTTCTGGTTCAGCGGCAGATGCTCGGGCGCCAGCTCCTTTACCGGGAGAATCACTTTATCGAGGAAGCCGTCCTGCTGCAGGAAGATGCCTTTTTCCTCGTCGGCCGGATAGTGCATTTTGTCGATAATCTCCCGCCATTTATCCGTCTCGCTTTCCAGAAGGCCAAGCTTGTCGACCAGTTCGGCATAGCGCGTTTCTTCGTTCTGCTGCAAATAGGCGAGCGCTTCCAGCGTATACTCCATCGTCCAGGCGGCGATCCGGTTCGTGTACCAGTTGTTATTGACATTGTTCTCGTACTCGTTCGGTCCGGTAACGCCGAGCATGACGTATTTGTCTTTATGATGTACGTAGTGCACGCGCTCTTCCCAGAAACGGGAGATTTCCGCCAACACCTCAAGTCCGTATTGCCCGAGATATGACAAGTCGCCGGTATAGTTCACATAGTTGTAGATCGCGTAGGCGATAGCCCCATTGCGGTGAATTTCCTCAAAAGTGATTTCCCATTCGTTATGGCATTCCTCGCCGTTCATCGTCACCATCGGATACAGCGCGCCTTTGGCAAAGCCGAGCTTACGGGCATTCTCCTTGGCCTTCTCCAGATGCTTGTAGCGGTAAATCAGCAGGTTGCGGGCAATCGAGGAATCCGCGGTGCTGAGATAAAATGGAACGCAGTAGGCTTCCGTGTCCCAGTAGGTGCTGCCGCCGTATTTTTCACCGGTGAAGCCCTTGGGTCCGATATTCAGCCGGTCGTCCTCGCCGGTATAGGTCTGGTTCAGCTGAAAAATATTAAAGCGGATCGCCTGCTGGGCGGAAGGGTCGCCTTCAATAATGATATCGCTTTCTTTCCATTTGCCCTTCCAGGCATCCGCATGCTCGGTCAGCAGGGCCACAAAACCGGCTTCTCTTGCCGACTGGAGAGCGCTTTGCGCCGCCTCTACGAGCTGTCCCAGACCATAATTGCGGGAAGTCACACTTGCGGCGTATTTGTAGATGACGACCTGCTCGCCCTGATGCACCGGAACCTGGACGATGTTGGCCACATATTTGTCCCGCTGAACCGGTTCGGCGTCGGCTTCCAGCTTCACTCCGGCAACGACAATATCATACGCCATGGCGGTGGTCACGTGAAAATCGAGCTTTTTTGTCTTCAGGGTCAGATAGCCGCCGCCAGGGAAGCTGCTCTTCTCGACCTCATTCCAGAACTTCTCGTCATAGTTGGAATCCTTATTCTTGATGTCCCCGTCAAGATAAGGGGTTACGGTGATCGTTCCGGCAAAATTGAGCGGTGTAACGGAATAGCGGATCGCTCCAATCTCCCGCCGAGCCATGCTGACGATGCGGATGCTTTCCACTTTGACTTCCTTCCCGCCCTCTAGGGCGGCGGTGAAGCTGCGGGACAGCGTGCCTTCCTTCATGTTCAGCACCCGCCGGAATTCCGATACGGTTGAAGTGGCCAGATCCAGCGGAGTGCCGTCAATATCGATGTCGATGCCGATCCAGTTGGTGCTGTTCAATACTTTGGCAAAATACTCGGGATAGCCGTTCTTCCACCAGCCGACCCGGGTCTTGTCGGGATAGTACACGCCGGCCATGTAGCTGCCTTGAAGGCTGGGCCCGCTGTACCGCTCTTCAAAATTGGCGCGTCCGCCCATATAACCGTTGCCCAAGCTGAATACGCTTTCAGAGATCTCTTGGGTTTTGGGATCGAACGATTCTTCAATAATGGACCATTCATCGATTTTTAAGTACTGTTTCATTGCGGATCGTCTCCTTTTATTAACGATTAATCTAAAAATGATTTCGTTATTATGCTTGAAATTAAACGGAGGCAAAAGCTTCCTTAAGCCGGGCGACGCTCATCTCCTGCAGGGAAGGGACGACAATGTTCGCGGCGCCGAGCGTTTCCGGCGAACCGATGCCTACGCTGGCCATGCCCCCGCGGAGCGCCGCCTCAATCCCGGCCTCGGCGTCTTCAAAGACGACGCATTCCGCGGGAGAAACCCCGAGTGCTTCGGCTCCCAGCAGGAACACCTCCGGATCAGGCTTTGCGGCGGACGTTTTGGTTCCGTCGATAATCGCGTCAAAATAAGGAGTGAGTCCGGTATTGTTCAGAATCGTCATCGCGTTCTTGCTTGCGGAGCCGAGCGCGATTTGTATTCCCTGGCTTCGGCACTCCTTCAGGAAGTCCAGCGCCCCGGGAAGAATCTCCGAGCTGTCCATCTTCGAAATATACTCGACGTAGCGGTTATTTTTGCTCTCGGCCAGCTTGGCTTTTTCGGCCTCGTCCAGAGTCAGTCCGCCTATCTCCAGCAGGATGTTCAGCGAAGCAGTGCGGCTCACGCCTTTAAGCCGCTCGTTATCCTTCTCTGTGAACTCGAAACCGAGCTGATCCGCAAGCTCCTTCCAGGCGATGTAATGGTACTTGGCAGTGTCGACCAGCACACCGTCGAGATCGAAGAGACAAGCTTTGATTTCATTCATTTTAATCCTCCTCAAAATTAGTATCGTCAGTTATTGGCGGTTTAGTGCAAACGTTTGTACAATTTTCAAAAAACAAATGAAGCATTCAGTGCTTCATTTATTTACGTGTTCCCGGCCTTACTTCTTGCCGGGTGAATACATAGAGGACTCGCGGACTATCAAACGATGGGGAATGATAAACCTGTTCGTGCAGCCCGGCTCGTTAGCCTGCTTCTGAATCGTTTGAATCAATATTTGGGAAGCGGTGTAGCCCAGATGGTAAATTCCGATATCGATGCTGCTGATCGGCGGAGTCGACAGCTCGGACAGCGGAATATTGTTAAAGCTGACCAGCGCCAGATCTGCGGGAACAGTGTAATTCAATTCGTTCAGTCCGCGGAGAACACCGAAGGAAACGATATCGTCCACAACAACAAGCGCCGTCGGACGGCTCGGAAGATTCATGAAGAATGACATGGCGCGGTAGCCGCTGTCCTGCAGAAACTCACCTTCCACAATCCATTCGGATTTCAGTTCCAGACCGTTATGCTCCATAGCTTTCCGGTAGCCCTCCAGCCGGTCCCGGGAAACGATCAGATTCGGAGGTCCGCTGACGAAGCCGATCCGCTCATGTCCCATGGAGATAAGGTGACTCGTGGCATCATAAGCCGCCAGCATATTGTCGGTATCTACCGACAATATGTCGTCATACTTGTCGCTGCGTCCCACCAGGACGAAGGGGTAACCGTTGTCTTTCAAAAAATCGATCACGGCGTCGTCTTTGCGCGAGTAGAGCAGGATCGCGCCGTCGACGCGCCGGCCTTTCAGAAGCCGTGAGACCGCTTCCAGTTCTTCCTTTTCCGTCGCGCCGGAGCTGATCAGGACATCGTAGCCCGAACGGCTTGCCTGTGTGACAATGCCGCGAATCAATTCCATAAAGAACAGATTAGAGAACAATTCTTCAGCCGGCTTCGGCAGGATGATGCAAATACTGT
This sequence comes from Paenibacillus rhizophilus, assembly GCF_003854965.1. GTDB lineage: Bacteria > Bacillota > Bacilli > Paenibacillales > Paenibacillaceae > Paenibacillus_AQ > Paenibacillus_AQ rhizophilus. Next base: position 175,769 of record NZ_RQPI01000002.1, on the reverse strand, counting down.
TCGTCGTCTTCGATACGAGACTCTTGGCCATGATGTTCGGATGATAGCCCATTTCTTCCATAATGCTCTTGACCTTGCGGGAGGTTTCCGCGCTGATTCTCGGATGGCCCGACAAAACCCGGGAGACCGTGGAAGGGGATACGCCCGCTCTCCTGGCCACATCCTTGATGGTAACCGTCATAGAAGCCTCCTTATGGAAACGTTTGCTTAAGCATATCTTAATCGATGTGAAACCAGTTGTAAATAGTTTAACTTGCAAGCCGAGTACCATAAAGGCTGAAGAATTGTTATAACTCTGCTGCGCCCAGGACCGCAAAGCCGTAGGCAGGCAGCTTGAGAGTCAGTACGCCCTGGCTTATGCGAAGCGTTTCCCCGGTGAACAGGTCTTTCCAGCGCTCTTTCTCACACTCAAGACGGAACGATTGCGCCGTATCTTCATTATTAAGAAGCACAATCACCGACTCGTCTCCCAGCCGGCGTTCGTAGGCCAGCTTGCTGCCGTGACGTTGGGCCTCAAGAAAAGCCATTGTGCCGGTGCGGAGCGAAGGATGACTCTTCCGAATCTCGATCAGCTTGCGGTAAAAGCCGAACAGCTCGCGGTCCTGCTTGGCCTTGTCCCACTCCATACATTTCCGGCAGCCCGGCTCTTCACCGCCTTCAAGGCCGATTTCATCGCCGTAATAGATGCAGGGAGCGCCCATGAATGTGAATTGGAACAGCGCGGCCAGTTTCATTTTACGCTTGTCGCCTCCGGCGAGCGTCAGCAGACGGGCGGTATCGTGGCTGTCCAGAAGATTGAAGGCGACTTCGCTGGCTTGAAGCGGGTAACGGGATAGCTGTCTGCCGATCGCATGGGCAAAGCCTTCCGAATCCAAAGAGCCGCGTACGAAGAAATCGAGTACCGCCTCGGTAAATGGATAGTTCATGACGGCGTCAAATTTGTCTCCCTCCAGCCACGGGGAGGATTCATGCCAGATTTCGCCCAAAATATACGCTTCGGGATTGGCCTGCTTGACGACCTTCCGGAATTCGCGCCAGAAACCGTGATCCACCTCGTTAGCCACGTCCAGGCGCCAGCCATCGATGCCTACTTCCTTGATCCAGTATTCGGCAACACCCAACAGATAACGCTTGACGTCCGGATGTTCGGTATTCAGCTTCGGCATTTCTCTAACAAAGCCAAAGGCATCATACGTAGGAACTCCATTCTCCGAGTGAACCGGAAATTTGCGGATGTGAAACCAGTCCTTATAAACAGAGTTCTTCCCGTTCTGGACGATGTCGACAAACGGGGCAAAGGTACTGCCTGAATGATTGAACACGGCGTCGAGCAGCACGCGAATGCCTCTTTCGTGACAGGCGTCAACAAGCCGTTTTAACGTCTCGGTGTCGCCGAAATGCGGATCGATTCTCATGTAGTCTTCCGTGTCGTATTTATGATTCGAGGCAGCGGCGAAGACAGGTGTAAAGTAAATACCGGTAATGCCGAGTTCGGTCAGGTGGTCCAGATGATCGATCACACCCTGCAGGTCGCCGCCGAAAAAGTTGTCCTGTTTCGGAACGCCGCCCCAAGGCTCAACGTTTTCCGGACTAAGACTAGGGTCGCCACTCGCAAAACGCTCGGGGAAAATCTGATAAAAGACCGAATCCTTGACCCAGGCCGGAGGTGCGAAGACGTCGCCGCGGTTGATATAAGGGAATTCAAACAGCCGATATGGACTCAAGGGGCGTTCGGCTTGAAATTCGCTTTCCGTCATCCAGATCCGCTCTTTGCCCTTTTGCAGCAGAAAGCCGTATTTCAGCCGGCGGAAAGGCGGAACGGACTCGCATTCCCAATAGTCGAACATGTCATCAGAGGTAAAAACAGTCATTGGAATCAGTTCCTTGGTTTGATCCCAGGCATATTTATCCCCTACCCAGGCGAACACTTCGGTTAAATCGCCTTTTTTGGCGCGCAGCCGCAGATGAATCGTGTTTTCATCGTAAGCATAGGACCAGTTGACCCGAGGACGATGATAGACAGCTTCCAGTAACATGAACAAAACCTCCCAAATATTTTTATTAACGGGACTCTCTTGCTCAGGACGCCTCGTTATTTAAGCCATCCCGGTCTCGACAACAGGAGATTAGGGGTTGGAAACCAAAGCAAAAAAGGCACATCCAGAGCCGGGAAACGACCGAGGATGTACCTGTAACAAGTAGCATTGCCTTTAAATTGGTATCCGGGAAAGCGATTACTTCCGGAATGATTAGGAGTATAGCATGAGGCCAAGTTTTCAGGCAATGGTTAATTCAAACCTTTGCACAAATTTGTTTTCGCTTTGAACTGGCTCAGGGAAGAATAGAGATTTTTTTGCAGCCTTGCTCTGCATAGTATGATTTTCCTTTTTTTCTTGAATATGAATGAATATTGCAGATATCGTTTGATTTGACAAGAGAATAGGTGATTTACCCGGTTGAATTAGACTAACTGACGTAAAATCCTATGTGAAAGCGTTTTTACAAACATGATGCGCTATTGTATGATTGGTTCGAAATGAAGCGCTTCCAAGTTTTGGGATTGTCGAATTCGACGGAAAAAGATAAGAATTACGATCCTATGGCAGCTTTTTTGAAATCGTTTGCGCAAACTGCCGAACTTAATCGCTTCAACTCAAAAATTAAGGGAATTGAACACGGAAGGGGTTAATGAAATTGAAGATGAAAAAGTTTATCGCTCTCGCCGCCGCTTTCACAATGGCTGTTTCCATTACGGCCTGCGGGTCCGGAAATAACGGAGCGAACTCCGCTCAAACGAGTGCGCCTACAGAAAGCGCAACCAATTCTGGAGGGACGAACACGGGAACGTCGTCTTCTCAGATCACTCCCGAAGACGGAGCTTCTTTGACGGTGTGGGAAAGTAAAGAAGAAAGGGCGTTCACCGAGCAAATCGCCAAGGAATTTACCCAAAAATATAATGTTCCGGTCAAAATCGAAGAAGTGTCTCCTGCCGATCAAGTGACGAAATTGTCTCAGGACGGTCCTTCGGGATTGGCTGCGGACGTTATCGTTATTCCGCATGACAATCTCGGCAAAGCGGTGGCCGCGAGTCTTGTCCTTCCAAACGATGTGTTTGCCGAGGAGACCAAAAAGAACAACACCGAGGCCTCGATTACCGGAGCCAGCTTTGAGGGCGAACTGTACGGCTACCCGCGTTCCGCAGAGACCTACGCCCTGTATTACAACAAATCGCTGGTGAAGGAAGCGCCGAAGTCTTTTGACGATGTTCTTGCTTTCAGCAAGACATTCACGGACAAATCGAAGAACAAATACGGGATCATGTGGGAAGTCGGAAACCTGTATTTTAACTATATGTTTATCGCTTCCACGGGCGGTTATGTCTTCGGCGATAACGGCACAAACAAGGACGATATTGGCCTGAACTCCGATCAAGCCATTGAAGGCTTGAAAGCCTTTGTCAAAATGAAAGAGGCTCTGCCGATCAAGAGCGGGGATATCAACCCCGATATCAAGCGCAGTCTGTTCAATTCCGGAGATGTAGCTATGGATATTAACGGTCCGTGGGAACTGGCCGGCTATAAACAAGTGCTTGGAGACAAGTTGGGTTTAGCGCCGCTGCCGACGGTTGACGGCAAAACGTCGATCTCCTTCTCCGGCATCAAAATCTACGGAGTCAATGCCTATACGCAGTATCCGAATGCGGCCAAATTGTATGCTGAGTTCGCTACCAGCAAAGATGCCCAGATTCTGCTGAACAAGCTTATCGGTTCCATCCCGACAAACAAGGAAGCTTTGGAGGATCCGCAGGTTAAGAATGATCCATATTTGTCGGCCTTTGCCGAGCAAGCGAAAAATTCCCAGCCTATGCCGTCCATACCGGAGATGGGCAATATATGGAGCCCGGCCAACGCGGCGCTGCCGGAAATTTGGGATAAAGATGCCGATCCGAAGGCGGCAATGGACAAAGCGGTTCAGCAAATCAAGGATTTGAACAATGGAGCCGCAGCTCAATAATAAAGGAATCGCTATCGCCCGCCGCGCAAGCCTGGCGGGCGATATAAATTCCCCGGGAGAGGAGAACGGAGAAGAATGCGGCGACAACGCGCAACAGCCACGATACTGTCGACGATTTTTATGGGATTGGGACAAATATACAACCGCCAATTCGTAAAAGGCATTATTTTATTCTTGATCGAATTTCTTTGTGTCAATTATTTTATCGGGAATTTGGGAAGAGCCTTGTGGGGGATCGTCACTTTGGGAGATACGCCTAACCATTTGGCTAAAGTGAACGGGATCACGAAAATGGTGCCCGGAGACCATTCCATTTATATTTTGATTCAGAGCTTGATTACCTTGTTTGTTCTGATTTTGTTTCTGATCGCCTGGTTTATGAACATCAGGGATGCATTCCAAACCGTCAAGAAACGGGAGGCCGGAATTGCGGTTAACAATTTCAAACAATCACTCCGCTATGTAAAGGATTATAAATTTGCGGAGACCTTCCTGACTCTTCCTGCCGTCGGTATTCTGTTCTTCACCATCATGCCGATCATCTTTATGATTCTGATTGCCTTTACGAACTATTCCGCCCCCTCGCACGTTCCGCCGGCGAAGCTTGTGGATTGGGTCGGCTTCGAAACGTTCCGCAATTTACTTGCTCTCAAGACATGGAGCCATACTTTTTACGGGGTCTTGACTTGGACAATTATATGGGCGATTTTATCGACGGTTACAACCTATTTCGGAGGTCTGCTGGTAGCGTTGCTGATCAGCCAGCAGGGGATAAGATTCAAGGGCTTCTGGAGAGCGATTCTGATTATTCCGTATGCTGTTCCGCAGCTGATCTCCCTGCTGCTCATGCGTAACCTGTTCAATGGGCAATTCGGCCCGATCAATCAATACCTGAGATATTTCGGACTTGGCGGGCTGCCGTGGCTAACCGATCCGTTCTGGGCCAAGGTAACCGTCATTATTGTTAATATGTGGGTTGGCATACCGGTATCCATGCTGCTGATTATGGGCGTTCTTACCACGATTCCGCGGGATATGTACGAAGCGGCCGAGGTAGACGGAGCTTCCAACTTTCAAAAATTCCGCATTGTCACTTTACCCATGGTTCTGTTCACCACTGCTCCTACGCTCATTACGCAGTTTGCGGGCAACATTAACAACTTTAACGCGATTTTTCTGCTTACGGGCGGAAATCCGGTTAACGGGAACTATCAGTATGCAGGTTCAACGGATTTGCTCGTAACATGGTTGTATAAATTAACGCTTGACCAGAACAAAAACAACATGGCGGCCGCCGTAGGGATTATTATCTTTATCATCATCGCTTCCTTTTCCATATACAACTACCGCCGGACCAATTCTTTCAAACAGGAGGACATGATCCAATGATCGGACGTAAATTGGCCAATATCATTCGTCTGGCTGTGAGTTATATCATCCTGATTGTGCTGGCGATATCCGCTTTGTATCCGGCGATATGGATTGTTCTCGGATCGCTTCGACCCGGAAAGTCGCTATACAGCAAGCATTTTATTCCTGATCAGCTAACGCTTGTCCATTATAAAGAGCTCTTTACCTCTCAGGTCTATTTGTTCGGCACATGGTACATGAATACGTTGAAGATCGCTCTTTGTTCTATGCTGATCGGCGTATTGTTGATTCTGCTGACAAGCTATGCGGTATCGAGATTTCGTTTTAAGGGACGTCAGACGGCGTTGTCCACGCTGCTGATTCTCGGCATGTTCCCGGGCTTTATGAGTATGATCGCCATTTATTTGCTGCTGAAGGAGTTTCATCTTCTGGATACTCATCTGGCGTTAATTATCGTCTACGCGGCCGGCGCTCCTCTCGTGGGAACGTTCATCGCCAAAGGCTTTCTCGATACGATTCCCCGTTCACTTGACGAGGCCGCGCGGATTGACGGGGCAAGCAACTTCGGCATCTTTGCAAGAATTATTCTGCCATTATCACGTCCGATGATTACTTATATGGCTTTGACCCAATTTGTCGGACCGTGGGTTGACTTCATTTTCGCACGGCTGATTCTGCGAACGAAAGAGAACTGGACCGTCGCAGTAGGGATGTGGGACATGGTTAATACCATCCAGAACTCCAACTTCACTCTGTTCTCGGCCGGAGCCGTACTGATTGCTGTTCCGATTATGATCTTGTTCGCCTTCCTCCAGCGCTTGCTTGTAGACGGATTGACAGCTGGAGCCAGCAAAGGATAAGCGCGTAAAGGGAAATAGCTTGTTAGCCCATATAAAATATAAAAAGCTTCCCGTTTTTATAGCAGGGAAGCTTTTTTAGGTTATAAACCGCCGTTTTTCGTTTTTGTATGCTGCTGCTAGCCGGACGGAGTGAAGTCAAAGAATCGGATTGTTTCCGTGGCGTCCGGGGTTAGCGGATTACCGCCCGGCGGGCTCCTTTTTACCGAAAAAGGTCTTTAGCGCCTGATACACTTCTTTCTTGTCCTTGATGACATAGTGCATGAACTGCGGCTGCTTAATATGCTTGTATGCGGACATCAGCGTGCTGCTCCGGTTGTACTGGTTGACCTCTCCATAGCCGAAGATGTTGCTCCGTTTCAGCAGTTCCCCGATCAGCTTGACGCAGCGCTCGTTATCGGAGCTTAAGTTGTCACCGTCCGAGAAATGGAAAGGGTAGATGTTGTACTTGGAAGGCGGATAGCGCTTGTCGATAATATCCAGCGCTTTCTGATACGCCGACGAACAGATCGTGCCCCCGCTTTCGCCCCGGGTGAAGAAATCATGCTCGCTGACCTCTTTTGCTTCCGTATGGTGGGCCAGAAAGACGATCTCAACCTTCTCGTACTGGCGGCGCAGGAAGCGGGTCATCCAGAAAAAGAAGCTGCGGGCGCAGTATTTTTCAAAGGTTCCCATACTGCCCGAAGTATCCATCATGGCGATTATGACCGCGTTGGAATGCGGAATGGTCGTTTCGTCCCAAGTCTTGTAGCGCAGGTCGTCTGGGCTGATGCCGTGGATTCCCGGCTTGCCTCTTCTGCCGTTGCGCCGCAGGTTTTCAAGCAGGGTGCGTTTTTTGTCGATGTTGGACATCATGCCTTTTTTGCGGATATCGTTAAAGACTATGGATTGCACTTCGATCTCTTCCTTGTCCTTCGGCTTCAGATGCGGCAGCTCGAATTCCTGAAACAGAATGTCCTCCAAATCCTCCAGATCGACTTCCGCCTCCACCAGGTCCTGACCCGGCTGATCGCCCGCTTTATCTCCTTTGCCCGGACCTGCTTGGGATGGTTCCCGTCCCAGAACATCTCCGATTTGGCTGTCTCCGTCGCCTTGGCCGACATGCTTCTGCTTGCGGTAATTATAAATGATCCGGTACTCATCCAGACTGCGGATCGGCACTTTTACAATTTGCTTTCCATCGGACATGATAATGTTCTCTTCCGTAACGAGATCGGGCAGATTGCTTTTGATCGCTTCCTTGACCTTCTGCTGGTGACGTTCCTGATCCTGATGGCCTTTGCGGTGCAGGGACCAGTCTTCTTTCGAGACGACGAACGAAAAGGGCTGTGACGATTGCGACAAAGAGGACCACCTCCCATGGAATATGGAAAAACGAAATTCATTCGCGGCTTAGGCGCGAACCGGCATACTGGATAGAGTTCAGCAGAGAGCCGGGGCGAGGTAAGCCGTTAGTTGTAACTAAAGTATATTCACAGTGGCGAGGGATATGTGCGCTTAAAGTAGCCGCAGAATCGCATACAGCGCTTCCCGTTAGAGATTGCAGGAGACAGACCCCGGAGCGGGTTCGTTTTTTTGCGCAGCTGAAGCACTCAGTGTTCAAACTTGTAAACGTTTGGTAACTATTGGGTAAGCGGTTTTCATTATAATATAAGAAATCCCTGCTAAAAGGAGCTTCTTCTAATGAAACTTAAAGCTGCCGCGCTGCTGCTCGCCGCCCTGCTTTTTTCCCACTCTGCGGCATCGGCTTCCGGGACGAGCGGTATTGAGATTGATTGGAATGGCGAACCCGTCCGCACATCCGTGCCTTCCTATATTGAGAACGGTGTTACCTTTGTATCCATCGATATGATCTCGAAACTGAATGGATTATCGGCAAGCTGGCTGCCGGACGAAGGGTTGGCCAGACTCTGGGTGGACCGCGGAGGCATCTTCGATTTCAAGCCGGGGACCGGCTATGCCGACGATATGGACAAGCGCTATCCGCTGGGAGCGGCAATCGCTATGAGGGATGGCCGGGTGATGCTGCCGCTGCGGTTTATCGCCGAAATGGCCGGAGCCGACGTCTCATGGGATCAAATGAACAACAAAGTGTCGGTCAAGCAAAAGCGGATGGCCATTGCATCCGTACCCGGAACCAGAAGCCGTCTTTTTGCCATGTCGGAGAATAAAGGGGAGTACGTGGGCGTTACTATGGAGTGGAACGGAATGCTGAAATCCTTTCCTTTATGGCGTAACCCCTCCAATGTGGGATCGCCTCCGCGGCTGCTGGCCCAGGATATAAGCGGCGACGGGAGGCGGGAAGCGATTATTCTGCTTAATGCGGGAAGCGGGACAGGCGTTTATCTTGAAGATCCGCATGTTGTCGACAGCCGCACGTTCAAGGAAATCCGGATACAGGACCCGCTTGAAGCCGTCCGACAAAGGCTGGTTTCCAGCGTGGACCGCCAAGGCAAAGATACCGTGATCCGCGTAACGGCGGATGGTACGGTCCGGGAACGCCATTTGGACAAGCAGGAGAGCGACGGAGAATCGCCAAGCCGTCTAACCTTCGGTTCCATCATTAAATACGAAGTGCGCGGCGGCAGGCTTGTGACTGTACTCGCAGGCGCGGCGGGGATAGAGAATTTTCTCGGGGAAGCCGTAGTAACGTATGCTTTGAAGAACGGGGCATACACCGCCGAATCCGTCTCGTTTTCATTTTATTAAGCCATTGAGAGATCATCTACCTTAAGGAGGCAGAACAACATGAAACCACAACGTACCATTTCGGCCGCGGCTGCTTTGGCCGTATTCTTGCTTGCCCTTACGGCTTGCATGGGAGATAAGCCCACCGCAGGGCCTACGGATGCGCCCGTCACGGCTTCGCCGACGACCGCGGCCAGTCCCGAACCGGGCACGGCGCCCGAGCCATCCCCTTTGCCGAGCCAGCCGGCGGGCGGAGAGACGCAGGTTATTAAAGGAACGGGCATCTACAATGGACAAATCGATAACCATTCAATAGAAATCCAGACGGAAGAAGGTCCGGTAGCTTTTGAACTCGGAGCCGGAATGGAGAGTGTGCCGGAAACGCTGAACGAAGAGGACAAGGTCGCCTTTGAATACGTGGAAAAAGAGGTAGCGGGCGACGCTTCGATCAAGCAGCGGGTGCTCACCAAGCTGAGCGCTTCGAAAGGAAGCGCGGATAAATCGTCCGAATTGCCGCGCACGAAGCAGCTGGCGCTTACGCTTGAAGGCAACCGGGAAGAGAAGACCGCTACGCTTGCTTCGGGCGACGATTATGCGCTGTATGTGTTCGACATTCTCAGCTTCGACCCGGCGAAGGGCAGGCTTTATCTGAAGGTGAATCCCGACTATTACGCCGACATTGAGAAGCTTCCTGCGGACTTCAACCTCGATAATCTGCTGCTTGAAGGGCGTGAAGAGTTGTCCAAGACCGGAGAGGTCAAGGAGCTTAAGGGAGACGAGAGAGCACAGGCTATGCAAGGTGCGCGTCTGTTTCTGACCGCGACCGGCAATAACGGGACGAAAAAGTATATCGTCAAAGAATCCGGCGGGCAGGGCTATATTATTAAAATGAATATCCCGTATGGCGATGCCACGGAAGGATTTCCGCCGCATGCATTCGCTTCATTGAATTCGCTTGTGAACCGCTAAACGCAGCGAAAAAAGCGCGTACACGCGGGAAGGACAAGACGGCCCCTCAGCCTTGTCTTCCGAAGCTTTCGGAGACAAGCGGAGGGGCCGTTTTGCGTTCAGGCGCCGGGATTTTTGGAGGAAGGCAATAGCCTCCGATTCTACTGCAGGGCGCCAGCACTCATCAGGACGACCGCAATGAGCAGCAGGAACACAAGCAGTATAATTCCGTTGATAATCGTTCCGATGATTCCGAATACTTTACGCCTTCCGCGCAGGGCAAGACCAATGATCCCTACCACTACGCCGATAAAATTAAGCGCCGCTAGCGCAAGCACTGCCATCCCGAGGAACAGAAAGGCTCCGCCCGATTGGCCATTCAGCACGGTTGTTTCAGTCACCGCCGGCCCGATTAAGGCTCCGGCGACTATAAATGAGACGATGTATCCTGTAAGGGTCACCATTGCAATAACAAAGGAGGCGATGCCCGGACCGGAATGCTTGAGCTTTCGCGGTTCCTCGGGGTATGGAGAAAAGCCGGAGGTGCCGGGATAGGGGTCGCCTTGCGGTGTGTCTTTTTTCGGGAATTCATGTTCATCCATAGGCTTAAGTCTGCTCCTTTACGAATGATTAAATATGTATATGCTATTACCTATTTTTCACAACACGGCTCGAAATGCAAGGTTCTTTGCAAATATGTGAAAACTGGATCGAAGGCATCGCATCCGTTATGATAGAAGTATTCGATACGCGTGCCGCAAAAGCCTCGTTATTCACGGCACATGATAAGGAGTTGTCAGTCTTTGCAGCGGACATTTATGACTTGGGGAGCCTTGCTCGCCATGCTGGCGGTAGCCGTCGGCGCTTTCGGAGCCCATATCCTGAAAGCCTCGCTCGATGAGAGGGCGTTGGCGGTATATGAAACGGGCGTCCAGTATCACATGATCCATGCGCTGGGTCTGCTGATTGTCGGCCTTGCCGCTGGACAATGGGGCGAAAGCGGCCGGCTCCGCTGGTCCGGCGGATTGCTGCTTGCCGGCATCGTCCTGTTCTCGGGCAGCCTCTATGCGCTGAGTATTTCCGGAATCAAGGTACTGGGAGCAATTACGCCGTTAGGCGGAGTATGCTTCATTGCCGGTTGGCTGCTGTTTGCTCTGGAGGGCTGGTCCCGGAAAAAAGCAGTCTAATTCGGAAGGACGCTCAGCTAGCAGAAGCGCATTGAACCTCATGGCGCCGATCCTATGATTTACGCAAGTGAGGGTGCCCTTAGACCGTCTTATGGTCTGGGGCACCCTCACTTGCTTTTTACAAAAATTCGTCGATTTCATTCAGCCTGAACGTATATACCTGCTTCTCGTCTACATGATAGACGTTAATGGTGCCTGTCTCTTCGTCAAAATTCAGAATACGGCACGGGAGTGACATCTGCTTGCCCTGACGGTTGGCTCTTAACCGGACCAGCCGGTTATCCCGGATAAACGCGCGAATCTGTCCGAAGGCGTCTGCGGGGCTTGCTATGGTCGCCGGCGGGGGAGACGCGGCTTTCGAAGATGAAGCCGGCATGGAAGACTTATAGCCCGATAGCTTCTTTAGTAGAGCACTTTCATGCTTGGACAACGTTTTGGGAGGATTCAGCAGGCTGTCGATTTTTTTTCCCAGGGGAAGTTCCGAATTGATTTTGAAATCGCCTACGACCTGGCTGCCGTTCATCAGTTCCAGCAAATACTGCAGAGCAAGCGGATGGGTACGGGCATTAATCAAGATGTCGACGTTAAACAAATAATGATCGTCTTCGCTTAGTGTTTTTTTGTCCATAATGCCCCCAGCTTATCCTTAGGAATGGTTCTATGTAAACAAACTATATCATTAAATGCGAAATAATTATATAGTAGAATTTTAAGTGAATGGGCCTTTCGTCTCCTAATTCTCCCAAGAAATCGGGACCAACGTCCACACGCCTGCATCAAGGCAGGCATACACATAGAGCGGGGAAACGATAAGGGAGGTGGCTGTTAATGGTGACTTTGGAGCCTGTAGCGGTCGGCAATCATATCATGCTTGGCGTTGAAGTGAAACTGCCCAAAACGACGCTGCTGACGATCAGCACCGATAAAGGTTATATTATGTGCGGCGCGCTTGATGTCGGACTGCTGAACGAACGTCTTGCGGACCGGGGTATCATTGCCGGAAGGGCTGTGGGGGTACGAACTTTGGAGCAGCTGCTTGCCGCTCCGCTGGAATCCGTGACGTTCGAAGCGGAGAAGCTTGGAATCGTTCCGGGCATGACCGGGTCCGAAGCTTTGCTTAGGATGCTGTAGAGAAATGCGCAGGTGAGATGGGGCCAATCGGCCCCTTTTTTAATGCTCGGCACTTAGCCAAATTGATATCCATAAATAGAGGTTACGCGTTTGTGTAAAAAAGCCGAAGCGGACGGGCCAAGCATAAGCGGGAATTCCTTTGTGCATCCTACAGAAGTCGATCAATCCAGAATTTTGACAATATTAAAGATATCCGGTCATTTTGTTTCGCCTGGGCGCGCATAGGGGTAATTGGTCATTAGACAGCAGCAGGGGCCGGATCACGCATGATATGCCGGCTACATTTTGAAACAAGGAAGGGATTAAATATGGCTAAAGCAACGAACAAAGTTGATTCTACCTCAATCGAGCAAGTATTGAACCGGCAGGTTGCAAATCTGAATGTATTGTATGTCAAAATACACAATTTCCACTGGTATGTAAAAGGCGAGCAGTTCTTTTCGCTTCATGTCAAATTCGAAGAATTGTACGATGAAGTTACGGTGAAAATGGATGAGGTAGCCGAGCGTTTGCTGAGCATCAAGGGAACGCCGGCGGCTACTTTGAAGGAATATCTTGAGATTGCGACCATTCAGGAAGCAACCGGCAAAGAGGACACTCGCGCGATGGTGCAATCGCTGATCGAGGATTTTACGACCGTGGCCGAAGAGCTGACGGAAGGCATTGAGCTGGCGGAGGAAGGCAGCGACCACCCGACGGCGGACCTGTTCATCAAAATCCGCAGCGACTTCGAAAAGCATGCTTGGATGCTGCGTTCTTACCTCGGTTAAGGGCAGGGGTTAGGCGATATCATTCACAGGTATCTTTTGCGGACAAGCCTCCTTCGGGAGGCTTTTTTACATTATCAAACAAATCCCTCTAACTTCTGGAACGGCTGTTCTGGAAAATATTTCAGAGGTATGCCGCGGCTAAGGAAGGAAATGTATACACGGCGCGCTTTTTTCACTCTATTCAGACTCCGGACATAGGGTTTGGACGACCGCTTGCGGAAGCTTTTTTAACATCGGCCTGTCGAAATGGACCGAATACCGTTATAATAGAAACATAATCAGCCGAACAATGGGATGGAAGGAGGGATAAGCAATGAAACTCAACCCTGTCGCTCTGAAAGAATGGGCTTCTGTCATTGATGTTCTTGCCGAGGGTGATCAGATCCTGGTTATGCGAAAAGGCGGCATCGAGGAAGAAACGAGGCGGTTTGAGCTGAAGAGCCGTTCCTTTTACTTGTTTCCTACCTATGAGCATCAGCGGACCCATCTCGTCAAGGATCCCTATCGATCAATAGTGGAACGTTCGCTTTCAGAATATGATGCGGGGGCCGAACGTGTGAAGCTTACCGCCTATGCCGAGGCCGTCGATGATCTTGAGGTACGCGATCATGAACAGCTTGAGCTGCTCTATCCCTATCATATGTGGACCGGGAATTTGGCCGAGGAGCGGTTGAGATGGAAAGCGAAGGAGCCTTTGCATGTATTGCTGCTCAGGGTATACAAGCTGGAGGAGCCAGCTCTGATCAAGGCGCTTCCGGAATATGGCGGCTGCCGCTCCTGGATCGAGCTTCCGTCGCTCCCGGACGACGCCGGATTAAGTCCGGTTTTGAGCGAAGATTCCTTTGAAGAACAGCGCAGGAGAATTAAGTCCATATTGGGGCAATAATATGACAATAATGGTGAAAATTCGTTGAAACATTTTGAAAAAATGAAAATTCAGTTTGTAAAGACAGGTCCATTATAATAAAATTAGTGAAAATCATTGATAATCAGTGAGAATCAAATTATAATTATTTTAATTTGATAAGCACTCTAAAACATGATGCTGGGATCAGGGCTAACCTGTTTAAATATACTTCTGATTTCGCAAATCGATCAATGGAGGGAATGAACGTTATGGCAGCAGAATTTGTCATTGAGGGTTTGAAAGCGACGATTGAGGGGAAAGAGATTTTAAAGGGGTTCAACCTTCAAATGAAGGGCGGCGAGGTTCATGCCATCATGGGGCCGAACGGCACCGGTAAAAGTACGCTTGCTTCTTCGTTGATGGGCCATCCGAAATACGAAGTGACGGAAGGAACCGTAACCCTTGAGGGCGAAGATGTGCTGGAAATGGCCGTTGACGAGCGCGCTCGCGCCGGATTGTTCCTTGCTATGCAGTATCCCAGTGAAATCGCCGGTGTAACGAACTCCGACTTTCTCCGCAGCGCGATCAACGCGCGCCGCGAAGAGGGAAGTGAAATTTCGCTGATCAAGTTTATCCGCCAAATGGAAGGCAAAATGAAGGAACTGGAAATGAACCCCGAGTTCATGCACCGCTATTTGAACGAAGGCTTCTCCGGCGGCGAGAAGAAACGCAATGAAATCCTGCAAATGATGTTGCTGGAACCGAAAATCGTCATTCTGGACGAAATTGACTCCGGTCTGGATATCGACGCTTTGAGAGTTGTAGCCCAAGGGGTAAACGCTATGCGGAGCGAAGACCGCGGATTCCTGGTTATCACCCACTACCAACGTTTGCTCAACTATATCAAGCCTGACTTTGTTCATATAATGATGCAGGGAAGAATCGTCAAATCCGGCGGTCCGGAGCTGGCGGAACGTCTGGAAGCTGAAGGCTACGAATGGGTGAAGGAAGAACTCGGAATCGAAGATGAGACCGTAGGACAGGAAGCTTAAGAACACCTGGAAGGAGGAGACCATAATGATGACCCAAACCATTCTTCCGGTGGACGCCGGCCGATTGAGTGAACTGTCGCTAAGAAGCGGAGAGCCGGAATGGCTAAAGGAAAGCCGCCTGAAAGCGCTGGAGCTTGCCGCGGAACTGGAACTGCCGAAGCTGGAGAAGACACGGATTGAGCGCTGGAATATACACCAATACGGGAGTTATAAAGAAAGCGCGGCGATTGCCGCATTGAACGAAGCACCCTCCTCCATTGCCGCAATTGTAGGAAGCGCGGAGGAAGGCAGCCTTATCATTCAACGGAATTCCGGAGCGGTCTATACTCGTCTTGCCCCAGAACTTGCGGAGCAGGGAGTAATCTTCACGGATCTGCAGACGGCGGTGAAGGAACACGGAGAGCTTGTGCAGCGCTATCTGCACACTGCGGTCAAACCGGAGGAGCATTCGGTCGCGGCGCTGCACGCGGCGCTGTGGAACGGAGGCGTGTTCCTGTACATTCCGAAGAATGTGGTGGTCGAGACACCGGTGCAGGCCGTATTCCTGACGGACGACGCAGAGGCTGCGTTCGCTCCTCATGTCCTGATCGTGGCCGACAGCAACAGCTCGGTGACTTATGTCGACAACTACGTGTCGGGCAAGAATGATGCCGGACTTCATAACGGCGCCGTGGAAGTTTTCGTCGGAGCCGGAGCGAAAGTTCGCTTCGCCACGGTGCATCAATTCGGAGCGGATACTACGGATGTTACGTACCGCCGCGCTATCGTTGAGAATGACGGAACGGTCGAGTGGATTGTCGGCGAAATGAACGACGGCGATACGGCCAGCGATACAAAGTCGGTGCTCAAGGGCAGCGGGGCAAGCTCCGACGCGAAAGTCATTGCGGTAGGCTCGGGTTCGCAAAAGCTCAACTACACGACGCAGGCGCAGCATTTTGGCAAAAACACGCCAAGCAATATGATTACCCGCGCGGTTATGCGGGAAAGCGCCACGTCGATTATCAACGGAATCACCAAAATCGAGAAGGGCGCAACGCGCGCGGACGGTCAGCAAACGGAAAAAGTGCTGATGCTGAGTCCTAAGGCCCGCGGGGATGCCAATCCGATTCTGCTTATTGACGAAGACGACGTTACCGCAGGACATGCAGCTTCCGTCGGGCAGGTCAATCCGGAGCAAATCTACTATCTCATGTCCCGCGGCATTTCCCGTGCGGATGCGGAGAGACTCGTTATATACGGCTTCCTTGCGCCGGTTGTGTCGCAAATTCCACTTGAGGGACTGCGCGAACAGCTGAAGTCTCTTGTGGAAAGGAAGTTGGGACAATGAACAACGCCATCCGGGAGCAATTTCCCATCCTGAACCAGAACGTCAACGGCCATCCGCTCGTGTACCTGGACAGCGCTGCGACTTCGCAGAAGCCTCGGCAGGTAATTGAAGCGATCAAGGCATACTATGAACATGATAATTCCAACGTTCACCGCGGCGTCCATACGCTGGGCAGCCGGGCCACCGATGCCTACGAAGGAGCCAGAGAGAAGGTTGCCAAATTTATTAACGCCCGCAGTACCAAGGAGATCATATTTACCCGCGGTACGACGACCGCTCTTAATCTGGTAGCTTCCTCTTACGGTCCTTCCGCCGTCGGAGAGGGCGATGAAATCGTAATTACCCTGATGGAGCACCATAGCAACCTGATTCCGTGGCAGCAGCTTGCCAAGAAGACCGGAGCGACTCTTAAGTACATTCCGCTTCAAAAAGACGGGACCATTTTGCTGGAGGATGCCGAGAAGACGATTACGGACAACACCAAGATCGTTTCCGTGGCCTATGTCTCCAACGTAATGGGCGTCACCAGCCCGGTAAAGGAGCTGGCGGCCATAGCCCACCGGCACGGCGCGGTCATGGTAGTGGACGGCGCGCAGAGCACGCCGCATATGAAAGTCGACGTTCAGGATCTGGACTGCGACTTCTATGCACTATCGGGCCACAAGATGTGCGGGCCTACCGGTATCGGCGCCCTTTACGGCAAGAGAGCGCTGCTGGAAGCCATGGAACCGGTGGAGTTCGGCGGGGAAATGATTGATGACGTTGGCCTTTACGATTCGACTTGGAAGGAACTGCCGTGGAAGTTCGAAGGCGGCACACCGATTATCGCGGGCGCTGTCGGCCTGGGAGCGGCGATCGATTTTCTTCAGGAGGTCGGCCTGGATGAGATTCACCGGCATGAGATCAAGCTCGCTGCGTATGCCGAGCAGCGCCTTGCCGAAATCAACGGTATTTCCATCTACGGACCGCGTAACCGTCAAGTGGGCGTCGTAACCTTTAATCTGGGGGATGTTCACCCGCATGACGTAGCTACCGTGCTCGATGCGGAAGGGATTGCGGTCCGGGCAGGGCATCACTGCTGCCAGCCGCTGATGCGCTGGCTGGAGGTTAGTTCAACGGCACGGGCCAGCCTGTACTTGTACAACAACGAAGAAGATATTGACCGGCTGGCGTCGGCATTAATCCGGACAAAGGAGTATTTCGCCGATGCAATTGGATGATTTGTACAGACGTGTGATCATGGATCATTATAAGAATCCCCGGAACCGCGGATTGTTCGAAGACGACGCCATGAAGGTGGAACTGAACAATCCTACATGCGGAGACCGTATTACGCTGCAGCTGAAGGTGGAGGACGGAGTCGTTAAAGAGGCGCGGTATGTCGGCGAAGGCTGCTCGATCAGCATGTCCTCCGCATCGATGATGACCGAGGTCGTTAAAGGCAAAACAGTGGAACAGGCACTCGACTTGGCCGGCCGCTTCTCTGCACTGATGAAAGGCGAGGACGTGACGTTCGGCGATTATGAAGATATCGAAGCCCTTTCCGGCGTTAACAAATTCCCGGCGCGGATCAAGTGTGCGACATTGGCCTGGAATGCGCTGCGCAAAGGCATCGACGAGGAAGAACGACACCACTAAATGAAATGAAGGAGGCATACCCCCATGGCCAAAAAAGCGCCTGAAATTGAAGAGTACAAATATGGTTTTCGGGACGAGCACAAGGCGGTATTTCAAACGGGTAAAGGGCTGACTCCGGAAATTGTCAAGGAAATTTCGGCTATCAAGAATGAACCGCAGTGGATGCTGGACTTCCGTCTGAAGTCGCTCGGTCAATTCGACAAAATGCCGCTGCCGCGTTGGGGCGGAAACCTTGACGAGCTGGACTTCAACGACATTCAGTACTATGTCAGACCCTCCGAGAAGCAGGGCAAAACCTGGGAAGAAGTTCCTTCTGAAATCAAGGAAACATTTGATAAGCTCGGTATTCCCGAAGCGGAGCAAAAGTTCCTTGCGGGTGTATCCGCACAATATGAATCCGAAGTCGTGTACCACAGCATGCAGAAAGATCTTGAAGATCAGGGCGTTATCTTTACGGATACGGACACGGCTCTGCGTGAGCATCCCGAGATTTTCAAGGAATATTTCGGCACCGTTATTCCTCCTACCGACAATAAGTTCGCCGCGCTGAACAGCGCCGTCTGGTCGGGCGGAAGCTTTATCTACGTTCCGAAAGGCGTTAAATGCGAAGTGCCGCTGCAAGCTTACTTCCGCATCAACTCCGAGAACATGGGACAATTCGAAAGAACGCTGATCATCGCCGATGAGGACAGCTTTGTGCATTACGTTGAAGGTTGCACCGCTCCGGTGTACAGCACAAATTCGCTGCACAGCGCCGTCGTTGAAATCATCTGTAAAAAGAACGCGCGTGTCCGTTACACGACCATTCAGAACTGGGCGCCGAATATCTACAACCTCGTTACGAAACGCGCCGTTGCGGAAGAGAACGCGACGATGGAGTGGGTTGACGGCAACATCGGTTCCAAGCTGACGATGAAATACCCGGCGGTTGTTCTGAAAGGACGCGGCGCCAAAGGCTCCGTACTCTCCATCGCTGTTGCCGGCAAAGGCCAGCACCAGGATGCCGGGGCCAAAATGATCCATTTGGCACCGGACACAACGTCCACTATCATTTCCAAATCGATCAGCAAGCACGGCGGCAAGGTTACTTACCGCGGGCTCGCTTCCTTCGGCCGCCAGGCAGAAGGCGCGAAATCGAATATCAAATGCGATACGCTCATTATGGACAACGAGTCCACTTCGGATACGATTCCTTATAATGAGATTATGAACGATAACATTACACTCGAGCACGAAGCGACGGTCTCGAAGGTATCCGAGGAGCAGCTCTTCTACCTAATGAGCCGCGGTCTTACGGAAGCCGAAGCGACCCAGATGATCGTCATGGGCTTCATCGAGCCGTTCACCAAGGAACTGCCGATGGAATACGCCGTCGAGATGAATCGTCTCATCAAATTCGAGATGGAGGGAAGCATAGGTTAGCCTTGATAATTCAAGGTTTTCCGGCTTTCGGCCAGAGTTTTACCGGTTAATTAAATAGCATCCAGATACGTGTCCGCCAGTGAACTTGACGCTCTTATGCCCAAGACGCTCGGACACGTATTTTATTTAAAATATAAGAATTTATAAGCCGAGCGCTTATCATTTTGTCTTATATTTCTACGAGAAACGGTACCGTCCCTAAAAGGACGGCGAAGCCGTTTCTTCTTGGGACTACATACTTTAAATTGTGTTGAAAAATTAGGGGGAATACCATGAGTTTCGTGTCTGTTTTGGGCCGGGAGAATTTTTTATGTGTAATGAGTGACGGAAAGCTGCTTGGCGAGAACAATGAGATTTTGCAGGAAGACTATCAGAAATTTATCAATATCGGAAACAGCGCTTTTATTGCTTTCGCGGGCAGTCAAGGGGCTTGTGAAGAGCTTTCGGTTCAGATGCTTCCATACTTTGATGAAAAAACGGACTTTTCCGCAATTAATAATGCTTTGATCGATTTTTTTAATGCTGAAGATCCAAATCAAAGGGATGTAAAAGTAATGATTGCTTTTGGAGGAATAAACCTCGAAGGCCATATTGAGTTCTATACGATCGATTCAAGAACGAATAAAAGTGAGAAGTACTTCCCGGAAGGAGAAGATATTAAATTCTGTTTTCTGCGCAGCGGAGATTTCCTCAATGACCTAAATGTTAAGGGGAAAATGATCGAACTGCTTCGGACAACGGGGGTTAATACGCCTACCGAGTGTATTTCCGCGCAAAAACTGCTGAATGATTATGTTGCCGACCTTGATGCATCGGTTAATAAGAAGACCTCGAGAATGGTCATCAAAAAATAAAGAGTGAAAGCTGAGACAGAATAAATATTAGTAGACACGAACATATGTTCTGTTATAGTATAGCAGTAGAAATTTAAACTCAGGAATGAAAGGATGTTGAAGGAATGGCTAAACTGACCCCTTACATTTTTTCGGAGGATGCTAGATCACAGGCTTCGTTTTACACTGAGGCGCTTGGCGGGGAAATTCTGGGCGTTATGACTTTCGCAGATGGTCCCCAGCCGAATACGGAGTACAAGGATAAGGTCATGCATCTCAGCTTTACGGCTGCCGGTATTTTGTTCTATATGAGCGATTCCTTTAAGCCGATCGAGCGGGGAAACGGGTTGGCTCTTACGCTGGAATTCTCTGCCGAAGAAGAGGCTTATGCAGCTTTTGATAAGCTTTCTGAGGGCGGCAAAGTGATTGATGCGTTGAAGCGCCAATTTTGGGGAGCGCACTTCGGCCAGCTTGAGGACAAGTACGGGGTAACATGGCAAGTCACTACGGAGATGGAAGCGCCCGAACCATCCTGATTCCATCCGGGGTCTCTGTGCCCGACAACTGTGAATGATAGAGATAGCGACGAGCGTTTCCGTAGTGGAGACGCTTTTTAATTTGTTGCCGATTTTCCTGCAGAAAGACCAGCATTTGTGAGAAAACGGAAGCATTCTATGAATACGGGGACCAGTTTAGATAGGCTAATCGGTGAATTCCAGGATTTAGTGCAGAATCCGGCCATTTTTCCGCTTTGCTCCATTAAATTAGGAGTGATAAACTGCATAAAGTCGCTAAAAATTGAAAGCGTTAAAGTATGGAAATGTGTGAATTAAAGGAGGAGAGACATGAATGTTCTTAGGCAACTGCGGGGCTTTTACCGGGAAAGGCTGCATTTTCTGATTCTTTCGATTGTTTGTTTAGCCGCCGCAACGGCAGTGGGGCTGATTACCCCAAACCTGCTGAGGAAGCTAATTGACGATGTTATCTTGCCCATGAAATTCGATGAAGTTCCTCTGCTTGCTCTGACGGTACTGGCTGTGGTGTGCGTGAAGGCGGGTTTGCAGTTCGCACACGGATTTTTCGGAGGAAGGGTTGGGAATTATCTGGCCTATCGTCTCCGTAACGCCTGCTACGAGAAGCTGCAGTTTTTGTCATTCCGTTATTACGACACCGCGAAGACCGGAGATCTCATGTCCCGGCTGACCGGCGATCTGGAGGCGATCCGGCTGTTTATCGGCTTCGGATTCGCACAGCTGCTGAATGTCTTCTTCATGGTGCTCTTCGGATCAATCATGATGTTCTCGCTCAATTGGCAGCTTACGCTGGTGACGCTCGTAACGATGCCGTTACTGGCTGCGGTAGCTTTTAAATTCGAATCCCGCATTCATCCGGCTTTTCAGGAGATGAGACTTGCGCTCAGCGCGCTGACAACAGCGGTTCAGGAGAACGTAACCGGCGTGAGGACGGTCAAATCTTTTGCCAGAGAGCCTTATGAGGTAGAGAAATTTTCCGGACGCAATGAGCGTTATAAGAATAATCAGATTTTTGCAGCCGGCCTGTGGAGCAAGTTCTTTCCGATCATGGAGTTTCTGGCTTGCGCCTGTGTGGCTATTTTGCTTGGAGTGGGCGGGACGCTGGTCATTAACGAAAGAATGACGCTCGGCGAACTGGTCGCTTTTTTCAGTCTGATCTGGTATATTATCGCTCCCGTATGGGGCTTGGGCTTTCATATCAACAATTATACCCAGTCGAAGGCTTCCGGAGAAAGAGTGCTGGAAGTGTTGAATCATTGGATCGACGTCAAGGACCAACCGGATGCGCTGGAGGTGGATGCGGCCGAAGTAAAGGGTCATATCGTGTTTGATCATGTTACTTTTGCTTATGGAAATAAGCTGGCGGCCGTTACGGATATTGACTTTGAAGCAAAAGCGGGCTCGGTTATCGGCTTTCTTGGCGGGACCGGCTCGGGCAAATCGACGATAATCCAGCTGCTCATGCGGGCTTATGATGTCAATGAGGGCAGCATCAGACTGGACGGTACCGATATCAGGGAGCTGGGAGTCCGAAGTTTAAGGTCGCAGATCGCCACCGTGTTCCAAGAGACTTTTCTATTCTCTTCCTCTATCCGGAACAATATCGCTTACGGGCTGAAGGATGTGACGATGGAGGAGGTGATCCGCGCAGCCAAGCTGGCACAGGCGCATGATTTTATTATGGAGATGCCGGAAGGGTACGACACTGTTGTCGGGGAGCGCGGCATGGGGCTCTCGGGAGGCCAGAAGCAGCGGGTAGCCATCGCGAGAGCTCTATTGAAGAACCCGCGAATTCTGATCCTTGACGATGCCACAAGCGCGGTTGATATGGAAACGGAGCATGAAATACAGGCAGGGTTTCAGGAGGTCATGCGCGGGCGGACGACGCTGATTATCGCGCACCGCATATCTTCTCTCCGGCATGCCGATCAGATCCTTGTTCTGGATGAAGGGGAAATCGTGCAGCGCGGCACCCATGAGCAGTTGATTCAGGTTCCAGGAGCTTACCGCGATGTGTACCGGATTCAATACGCCGATTATTTGGCGAGAGCCGCCGGAGGTGAAGACCAATGAGCCATGTAACGGTGAAGAGTAAAAATGGAGCGCCCGGCTCTTTGGAGACCGAAACGGACGTGTCGGCGCAGGAGAGATTTGTCTACAAGGATGACGACGTCATCGACAAAGCCTTCGACTGGAAGCAGTTTAGCCGGCTATTCGGCTACATGAAGCCGTATGCCAGACAAATGCTGCCGCTTGTCCTGCTGATGATGGTACTGGGCACGATCACCAAGCTTTCGGTACCGTTCCTCACCAGTCAGGCGATCGATAAAGCCATCGCGCCGAAAGAAGGAAGCCCGAATCCGACACTGCTATATTTTCTGACGGCAGGCGTTATCGTACTATACATCGTTCAGTGGATTGCCGGTGTCTACCGGATTAAGTACACCAATGTGATCGGCCAAAGAGTCATATACGATCTTCGCTCCGATCTGTTCAAGCATATCCAGAAGCTGTCGTTCAACTTCTTCGACAAGCGTCCGGCAGGCTCGGTGCTGGTGAGGGTCACCAATGACATTAACTCTCTCCAGGATCTGTTCACGAACGGGGTCGTCAACTCGATTATCGACTGCGTACAGCTTGCCGGAATTATTGTTATTTTGCTGGCGCTGAACTGGAAGCTGGGCCTTGCGGTCATGGTGACGGTGCCGATCATGTTCTTCGTCTCGACCAAGCTCCGCAAGACGATCCGCATCGCCTGGCAGGAGGTCCGGATCAAGAACTCACGGATCAATTCGCATTTGAACGAGTCGATTCAAGGCATTCGGGTAACTCAGGCCTATACCCAGGAACTCGAAAATATGAACTATTTTGACGCCATGAACAGTGACAGCAAGAAATCCTGGGACAAGGCGTCGGCCATGAACCAGACTTTCGGACCGATTATCGAGATAACGGGCGGCATCGGAACATTGATTCTGTTCTGGCTCGGGGCGCACCTGATCCAGACCGGCAATCTGACGGTCGGCGTGCTCGTGGCATTCAGCACCTATGTGAGCAACTTCTGGGACCCGATCAACCGGCTGGGGCAGACCTATAACCAGCTGCTTGTAGCCATGGCCTCTTCGGAGCGTATTTTCGAGTATCTCGATGAAGAGCCGCTTGTCAAAGATAATCCGGGCGCGAAACCGCTGCCGACGATCCGCGGCGATATCAACTTCCAGAAAGTCTATTTCGAATATGAAAAAGGCCGCGCCGCGCTGAAAGGAATCGACCTTGATGTAAAAGCGGGGCAGTCGATCGCGCTTGTCGGGCATACCGGCTCGGGCAAGAGCACGATCATTAATCTGATCGGACGCTTCTATGACATAACGGGCGGCAGGATTACAATAGACGGACAGGACATCCGGGGGGTCACTTTGAGCAGTCTCCGGAGCCAGATTGGCATCGTGCTGCAGGACACGTTTATATTCTCCGGCACCATCCGGGATAATATCCGCTTCGGTCGGCTAGGCGCCTCAGACTCGGAGGTGGAAGAAGCGGCCAAAGCGGTGGATGCCCATGATTTTATCATGAAGCTTCCGGGCGGCTACGATACCGAGGTGGAGGAGCGCGGCAGCGCGCTGTCCATGGGACAGCGTCAGCTGTTGTCTTTTGCCCGGGCGCTGCTGGCCGATCCGCGCATTCTGATTCTGGATGAAGCGACGGCGAGCATCGATACCGAGACGGAGTTGAAAATACAAGAGGCGTTGAAGGTGCTGCTTAAAGGCCGGACCTCGTTTATTGTCGCCCATCGGCTGTCCACGATCCGCCATGCGGACAAAATCGTCGTTCTCGATCATGGAGAAATTAAGGAAATGGGAACGCACCGCGAATTGACGGAACGGGAAGGCATTTACAACGGTCTGATCGAAGCGCAGTTCCGGTTTCTGTGACAAAAGCCCCGGCGGCGCCCTTGTTTTGAAAGGCGCCGCCGGGGCATTTTTGTAAGTATATGTAGCGGTTACAGCTTCTTAATCTTGAATACAAAGCGCCATTTGGCCGTATTTCCGGAATACCGTCCGCGGTTCTCGGTAACGGTGACATTTAAGGTTTTGTTGATCGAGGATTTAAGAGAAGACACTTTGACTGTGGCATCGGCGATTCCGTCTTCGGGATATTTGTCCTGCTCCTGCGCTTCCGCTCGAAGCTTGATCGAACCCGTTGCGCTTACGGTCACTGAAGACCCTTCCTCAAGCTCCTTGCCGTTGACATAACCGCCCCACCACCACTCATTGCCCACATGCTCGTTCTCAACCAGTTCCGCGCTTACGAAGGTTACTTTAACCTTCGCTGTCTTGCCTGCCGCTAAAAGCGGCTGGGCCGAGAGGATAAAGGCCAGCATGAACAAAAGACTCGCTGTTACCGCTTGCTTAATCATGCGTTGCATCTCCTTGTGAACTATTTTCTTCCAGCAGAGGTCTTGAATAAGGCTGATGAGGTGTGATACATTCGAGGCATCAGAATGAAAAGGAATGATTTCAAGCCATGGACTGTTAACCTATCTTGCCGCAAGACAATCGGTTGATCCGAGTTTTCCGGGATAGGAGCAGTATGCGCTTTTTTGTAGCTGCAGGAAGTAGCCCCACCTTCAATAAGAAGGAGGGTATCTTTGTGCACAGCCTGCGCCTCCTATCCGATTACCGGACAAGGGGGCTTTTTGTTTTTTGAGGAAGTGAAGTTGAAGAGGGGGTTAACGATGGCTAATCGGCAGTATGAGATTATGGAGCGTCTTCCAACGGTGATGGAGCATAACGCTTTATGGAAATCCGTCGGATGGGGAGAGGTCGATCCGGAAATGACGGAACGCTCCATCGCAGGCTCCATGCATGGCGTTGTCGCGGTTTGCGGTGAGGAAGTTATCGGTATGGGGAGAACCGTCGGTGACGGATTCATGTATTTTTATATCCAGGATGTGGCGGTTTTGCCCGAGCATCAGCATAACGGAGTAGGCCAATTAATAGTTGAGCGTCTGCTGACTGATATCGAAAAGCGCCGGCTTTCCGGAGGAATCGCTTTTGTGGGGCTTTTTGCGGCTTCCGGAAAGGAGGTCTTCTACGAGCGCTTCGGATTTAAAGATCATTCGCCCGATATGACGGGCATGTTTACTGTGCTGAAATAAAAGGAGCAGCTGTGCTGTGTCCATTATTCCATATAAATTTCCGCGATTGCGATCTGCCGTTCCCGGGCCAGGTCGATGAAGCGGCCTTCGCTCTGTACGAGAGGCCGAAATACGTCGATTGGATTATTCATAATGATGATGCCCATTTCGCCGGTGCTGAGCAGCACTCTTTTTCCGATAAAGTTCGGAATCAGATGCTGGATAAAGGCTTGTACGAATTTGCCGTTCAGCTTGCCGAAGCCGAGATTGTGCAGTTCCCGCAAAACACTGATAAATTCCTGCTTTGACTGAAACACGCGGGCTGTTGTCATTGCGCTGTACACGTCCGCGATTGCGGCGATTTGGGCGTAAGGATGAATCTCGCTTGATACCAGACGGGCGGGATAACCCGAACCGTCCTCGCGCTCATGATGCTGAAGAGCCACAAGCGCCGTGTTCTGGTCGCTCATGGAGTTGCGGATGATTTCATAACCGTATGTAGTGTGCCGCTTTACCTCCTGAAATTCCTCCGCAGTCAGTTTGCCGGGCTTGTTCAATAAGGTTGTCGGGATTCGGCATTTGCCGATGTCGAGCAAATATCCTGCCCGGGAAATTTCGTAGCATTCCTGCTTGGTATAACCGAGCCAGGAAGCAATATAATAGGTTAGCATGCCGACCTGAAGGGAATGGTTGTAGGTATATTCATCCTCGCGATCCAGCAGAAGGAGCAGAGTAACAATATCTTTATGCTGGTCGAGCGAATTAAGCAGGGGTTTCAGGATATCGTCAACCATGGACTGGTTAAAGCTTCCTGTGGTTAACGCTTCCAGATAGAGGGATTTAAAACCTACAATACTTTGGTCAAATTCCGTATTAACCGTCTGAAAGACACGCGGAACCGATGCACTCGATTGACGAGCGTCATCTATGTCAACGTAGTCCACATCATGCTGCATCAGTCTGGAAATGTCATCCACCCGGAGCTGGGCTCCTCTGGAAAGCACATGTATGCCCCTCTTGCTGAAGGTATCGTCCTTCAGGCAATCGCCGGGCTTTAAATCCGTGACGTGCACTCTCAAATCCAATGTCACCCCTGCCAGTTATTTACTTAAAGAATAACAAGAACAGGTAAAATTTTCAATGGAAATCAGCGGGGGGGAATAGGCCTATTGTCGCTGGAAGCGGGGTCGGCACCCTTCCATGTTTCGGATGATTCGCCTATGTCTTTCTTCCATATTGGCACCATGCGTTTCAGCTCTTCGATCGCGTAGCGGCTGGCCTCGTAACAGGCGGCACGATGCGGGGAAGATACGGCGATTATGACGCTGGCCTCTTGTACGCCCACATGTCCGATGCGGTGGGAAATGGCGCAGCGTGCCTGCCATCGTTCCATGACTTCTCTGCCGATTTCCTCAAACTTTGAGAGGGCCATCGGAACATAGGCCTCGTAGTGCAGGGCCGAAGTCCGCTCGCTGCCGGTCATCTCCCGTGTCGTCCCGACAAAGACGAGTGAAGCGCCGTGATCTTTGTCCAGCACTTTGTTCAGGATGTCTTCCGTACGGAGCGGCTGCTCCGTTACGGTGTAGAATCCATCCTGAGTGCTGTTCTCCTCCGGGGAGGGCTCTCCTCCGGATACCGGAGGAATCAGCGCCACTTCAGAGGATTCGGTAATTACGGTGTTATCGGGAGCGTATTCGCGGTCGACGGCCACCATGGACACGGCGATCTGACCGGCGGCTTCCGGATAGGAAGCGGACAGGAGCTCCTTGAGTTTACCGGCGGTTACCGGAGGCTCGGCTACGTGGAAATTCAGGGTCTGGGAGCCGATGACTTCAGCCAGCCCCGCGAAAAGACGAATGGAAAGTTGCATACTCTGTTCACCTCGCTAATGATTATAATGACTACAATATACCATAATGTCTTTTAAAATGTTATGCTAGGCACTATAGACAAACTGCCTGCCGCCCCTTATGGGCGCGGCTTCACAGCCGGAAGGAGCTTGGACGATGAGGCCTGAAACAGAGCGTCTTACGATTCTTCATACCAATGATATTCACAGCCACTTCGAGATGATGAGCCCGCTTGCCGCCGCTATCGCAAGGCAGAAAAAAAAGGCCCGAAGCAGTCCCGTACTGCTGTTCGATATCGGTGATCATATGGATCGGGCCGCCGCGGAAACCGAAGGCACCTTGGGACAGGCGAATATCGATATGATCAATCTTACGGGCTATGACGCCGTTACGATCGGAAATAATGAAGGCCTGACCTTTTCTAGGGAGATGCTGTCATCCGTCTTTACCGGCATCCAGTGCCCGGTCGTCTGCTGCAACATGGTGGAGATTGCAACGGGTGAGCCGCCGCATTGGATGCAGCGCCACGCGATTCTGGAGAAAGAAGGCGTGCGGATTGGAGTAACGGGAGCAACCGTGCCCTTCGCCTCGTTCTATTCGCTGCTCGGATGGGATGCGCTGGAGCCGGAAGAATGCCTTCGGGAGCAATGCCTGCTGCTCGCGCCGCAGGTGGATATTGTGATTATCCTTTCGCATTTGGGCCTGCCCGCAGACCGGTTGCTAGCTGAGCGTCTGGATGGGGTTCATGCCATTCTGGGCGGCCATACGCATCATGTACTGGAACAGCCGCTGATTATTGATGGGACGGCAGTGTGCGGCGCCGGCAAATTTGGACGCTATCTGGGGCATCTCGTTTTTGAACGTGACGAGGCGTCGGGACATTTCCATTATGTGACGGGAGAATGCGTTCCCGTCGATCCTTCTCTCTCCGAACCCTCGGTATCCTCGGCGGCAACCCTGCATTTGGAACGCGGAAGAGAAGTGCTGAGCGAGACGGTTGCCATTACCGACCGGCGGCTGGCTCTTGATCTCGGGGGAGAGTCCCCTTTTGCCAATTTGCTGGCGCAGTCGGTGAGACGATTCACAGGGACTCCTCTCTCGCTGGTCAATGCCGGTCAACTCCTCGGACCCCTTCCGGACGGTGAGATCACGACCGGCATGCTGCATGCGCTGTGTCCATCCCCGATTAATGCCTGCATTATGCGGCTGTCCGGCCAGGATATCCGCACAGCGCTTCAGCAGAGTCTGACGGCGGAGTTCCGTCAGAAGGTCATTTACGGATACGGCTTCCGGGGAGAACGACTCGGCGGTCTGGCAGTGGACGGATTAAAAATCTTGTACGATCCTCATGTGATGCCTTATGATACAAATATTGCAGTTTTTGTCGACGGACAGCCGCTTGAGGACCGCCGGGAGTATACGGTCGGGACGCTCGACATGTTCACTTTTCACATGGGATATGAGTCGATTGGCAACGGCGATGACGTTCGGTTCCTGCTGCCTCATTTCCTCCGGGATTTGCTGCGCCTGGAGCTGCAGCGTCCGGGAAGTCTGGACGAGTGCGCGAAGGCCCGCTGGGAGCCGAGAACTCATTAGCGGGAGTACCGGCTCAATTACCCTCGTAATTCCAAATTCCGGGGTTCCCGCACATTGCACTTGCAAGCATCGGAGCTGAATCCCCCGCATTACGGGGTTGTCTTACCACCCAAATTGCAGAACTGTTTAGGAGGCCAAATATGGACACAATCACAGCTATTATTCTCGCTATCGTTGAGGGGATCACCGAATTCATCCCCGTATCCTCCACCGGTCACATGATCCTGACCACCCGGCTCCTTGGATTTGACGAACAGGATAATTTGATGAAGACGTTTGAAATTTTCATCCAACTTGGGGCGATTCTCGCGATTGCTCTCGTTTACCGCCGCCGAATCCTCGATCTGCTCGGAATCGGCCGCAAGACCGAAAGGGGAGGCGTCATGCCCCGTTCGCGGCTCAACCTCATTCACGTTCTTCTCGGTATCGTGCCTGCGCTTGCCGTCGCATTTGTCGCCCGCGATTTTATCAAGAGCCTGTTCGGAGCGAGCACGGTGCTGTGGGCTCTGGTCGCAGGGGGAATTCTGATGATCGTCGCCGAATGGGTCAACAAGCGCAAAGTGCGGATCACCGCGCAAGAATTGGATGACCTGTCCTACGGACAAGCTCTGGCGATCGGATTATATCAGATTATTTCCGTGCTGTGGCCCGGCTTCTCGCGCTCGGGGTCGACAATTTCGGGCGGCATGCTGAGCGGGGTCAGTTACAAGGCTTCTGCGGATTTCTCCTTTTTGATCGCGATCCCGATCATGTGCGCGGCGTCCGGTTATGAGTTGCTCGATTCCTACAAGGATATCACCGGCGACACGGTCGGAATTTTTGCCATCGGATTCCTGGTTTCGTTTGTTGTAGCCTATCTCGTCGTTATTATTTTCATGCGGCTGATTCAAAAAATCCGGCTCACCCATTTTGCCATTTACCGCTTTTTACTTGCCGCTTTCTTCTGGCTGTTCGTTATGCGCTAAGATCCGTTTTTCGCGGAGGCTTCACCTTTGTCGACTCGCTTACTGGATGTAACGGTATAGCTACCCGAGCAATCATGAATATTTTGTATGGCACCCAATTACCGTTAAGGCAGGAGTGAGCCCAAGTTGCGTTTGGTACCTATCAATCGGCTTCAAGAGGGGATGAAGCTGGGTAAAAAAATATATAATGATGAAGGATTAGTGCTGCTCGCGGATGGTGTGGAGCTTACCGGTCCGCTGATCAACCGCTTGGCCAGAATGGATATCGGTTATGTATACATACACGATGCGCTGACGGAAGATGTGGAAATTCCGACGATGCTTCATGATGAGACCCGCAATCAGGCGCTCAAGTCGATACGTACCCAGTTCCAGGATATGTCGAACTCATCGGGCATTAAGAAAGGCTTTTATCATCTCGACAAAAAATTTTCGAAAGTCATGGATTCCATACTCGACGACATGTCTTCGCAGGAAGATCCGATGATTATGCTTCATGATATGCATACGACCGACAATTACCTGTATGTCCATTCACTGAATGTATGTCTTTATACTTTGGTGCTCGGAATCGCTCATGGCTACAGCAGCGCTGACTTGAGAGTACTCGGGCTTGGCTCGCTGCTCCACGATATCGGCAAGACGCAAATTCCCGCCAAAATCGTCCAAAAGCCGGGCATGCTAAGCGATGAGGAATTCCGGCACATGCGCGCCCATACCGAGATCGGTTATAAGATTCTGAAAGAGGAGCCGAACATTCCTCTCCTGGCCGCCCATTGCGCCTACCAGCATCACGAACGGATCGACGGGTCCGGTTACCCCCGTGGCATTCTCGGTCCGCAGATTCACGAATATGCGAAATGGATCGGCGTGGCGGATTCCTATGACGCTATGACCTCTAACCGTGTGTATAAAAAGGCTATGCTGCCGCACCAGGCCGTGGAGGCGCTGTACGTCGGTTCCGGTACGCTCTACGAGCAGCAGCAGTTGGAGATCTTCCGGGATCGTGTGGCGATTTACCCGATCGGCTTGAACGTCAAGCTGAGCACGGGAGAGACCGGTGTTATCGTCAAAATCGATCCAAGCATGCCCCACAGGCCCGTAGTTCGGATAATTGAGGGTCCGGAAGGCGAGAAGGTGGCTCCCTATGAAATCGATCTGCGCAAAATCCTGTCGGTGGTGATCTCCGATATGACGGTTTAGCGGCGAGTATCTGCAAAAGAATCTTTAAGGGTTCCATATGGAACCGGCCCCCATGCAGCGGGAACGGGGACGAAAGGCGCCTCCAGCCGGAGGATGTCTTCGCCCTTTTTTTCGTTGCATCTTGCTTTTTGCCCTCCTGCCGCCGCAGAAGCGGCTTTAACGTTTGCGGAACAATGCGTTTTTTTAAAAGTTCATGGTATGATAAAGGGTAAGGCGGAAGTTTTTCGCGGTTTTTTTGGTTAATAAAGAGAATAAGCATTTGCTATTGAAGGAGTTATTGCCACATGAACAGGATTCAATCACCAACCTCAATACCAAAGGAGCTGTCGCCAAGCTACGATCCGTGGGACCCTATCACCTCTCTGAGCCGATACGGAAAGCATATGCTTACCAGTGTGGAAATGACAGTCACCAATCTGTGCAATATGCGCTGCGAGCACTGTGCGGTCGGCGACAGTCTGACGATACGGGAAGGAGAATTGCTGCCGCTTGAGAATATGCTGAACCGGCTGGAGGAAGCGGAGCATCTGGAGACGATCAGCATTACCGGGGGAGAACCGATGTTCCGCGCGGATACCGTGGACAACATGATTGTTCCCTTGCTTAAATATGCGAGGGAGCGCGGATTGCGCTCTCAGATTAATTCGAATCTGACGATGCCCTATTCCCGGTATGAGAAGCTGCTCCCTTATCTTGACGTTATGCATATCTCGTTCAACTATGTGAACGGGGACGATTTTCATGAGGTTGGTTTTGCGGGCAGCGGCCATGCCGTGGCGAAAGAGGCGGCTTACCGGCTGTATGACACGATGCTGGAGAATGCGCAGCGGCTTAGCCGGGAGGGCATGTTCATTTCCGCGGAATCGATGATCAACTACCGGACACACGGCAAGCTGCCGGAAATTCACCGGTTGATCGGGGACATGGGCTGCCGCAGACACGAAGTTCATCCGATGTACGCTTCCAATTTCGCGTCTTCGCTTCCGGTCCTGTCGCTGAAGGAGACGGCTGCCGCCATTCAGGCCCTTCTGGACCAGCGGAATCCCGACATTTGGATGCTGTTCGGAACGCTGCCCTTTTTTGCCTGCAGCTTTCTGGAGGAGGACCGCGAGCTGCTGCGCCGTCTGAAGTCCGAGAAGAACGTTACGGTGCGTAACGACCCCGATGGCCGAAACCGTGTCAATGTCAATCTGTTCACCGGCGATGTATTCGTTACCGACTTTGCCGATATCCCCGCCTTTGGAAATATCGCCGAGCGGAAGCTGGACGATATTTTTGCGGAATGGCTGTGCGAGCACCCGCTCAATCAAAAGGTAAATTGCCACTGCGCCGACGCCGGCTGCTGCGGCCCCAATCTCTTGGTAAAAGATATGTACTACCCGGATATTGACTTTAAATCGAGAAAAGCGATCACTCTGTAGAAATGGGGCGTTGTTATCGTGCATACGGAATTTGAGATCGGAAGTTTAGTGCTTAACCTTCTGCTTGTTCTGTTGCTCGTCTTTTTAAACGGTGTCTTTGTGGCCGCGGAATTCTCACTTGTGAAGGTCCGCCAGTCCCGGCTCACCCAGCTTCAAAGCGAAGGCAATAAACTGGCCGGTTATGCGCTCAAGGTCAACCATCGGCTGGACTCTTATCTGTCCGCCACCCAGTTCGGCATAACGCTGGCTTCGCTCGGTCTCGGCTGGGTGGGGGAACCGGCGATTTCGGAGCTGCTCGTGGAGCCGTTGATGTTCAAGCTGGGAGTTACCGACCATGCCCTGATTTCCACCGTATCGGTCGTTATCGGCTTCTGCATCATCACCTTCCTACATATTGTGCTTGGTGAGCTTGCGCCCAAATCCCTGGCGATCCAGAAGACGGATGGCACAGCGCTTCTGCTGTCGGCTCCATTGATGTTCTTTTACAAGGTGTTCTTGCCGTTCATCTGGGTTCTGAACGCGTCGGCGAACGGGCTGCTGCGTCTCATCGGCGTGGAGCCGGCGAGCGAGGCGGAGGCTGCCCACTCCGAGGAGGAAATCCGCATTCTGATGAATCAGAGCGCGAAGAGCGGTGTCATCGACAAAGATGAGATGAAGCTGATGGACAATATCTTCGAGTTCTCCGACCTTTTGGCCCGCGAGGTGATGCTTCCCCGGACGGATATGGATTGCCTGTATACGAATCTTTCCGTGGAGGAGAATTTGCGGATTGTGACGGAGACCAAGCATTCCCGTTATCCCGTGGCGCTGGAAGACAAGGACCGGATTATCGGCTTCGTCCATATTACCGATTTTTTGCTCGCTCCTCGGGAGCAGCAGAGCAATTTGGCCAGCCTTGTCCGTCCGATTCTGAATGTGCCGGAATCGATCGAAATCAGCCACGCGCTGCGGCTGATGCAGAAGCATCATTCTCAGCTGACGCTGGTTGTGGACGAATACGGCGGCACGGCCGGCCTGCTTACGGCGGAAGAAATACTCGAAGAAATTGTCGGCGACCTGCATGACGAATTCGAGGATGAGCGGCCGGACGTAGAGCACAAGGAAGGCGGCTACATCTCGGTCTCCGGCCGGATGCTGATCGAGGATATCAATGATTTGACGGGCATTGAGATCGAGGACGACGAAGTCGACTCCATTGGCGGCTGGCTGTTCAAGGAACTTGAGGGCAATCCCGCCAAGGGCAAACGCAGAGTCGTCGATCATGTGATATTTGAGGTCGAGGAATCCACTCGGCTCCGCATTACCCGGATCAACATCCACCGGGAGCCGGACGCTTCCAAAGAAGAAGAAGAGGAAGTCCGGGATCGAAACGATTAATGATAATGACAGCGCCGCACATTTATAATCTCAAAAGACTCGCCCCGCGCCTTACGGCGCTCTAACGGGGCGAGTTTTTATTTTTTTCTGAACATCGTCTACATACCGGGTGGACTACATAAATTAATTACGAAGATAATCCTCGGGAGAGCAAGATTTACGCAAAGCCGGGGAAAGCGAAGGAGGAATAGCCGTTGACTTCACAAGCACCAAACTCCCAAGAACGCGTATATTCGGTTTACGTAGGGCCGTTCGATCCCTGTCCGCCGGTTCCCTGCAAGACATATGTCGTGCCCCCTCATTTGTTTTTGGGCTTCCAACCCCCGAATCTGCCGCAGTTCAACCTTACGGAAGCCTTGAGGATCGGCACGCTCTGGCCCGCGCTGTACAGCACGTATACACCTCATATCAGAGGAGGGAATTAGCAAATGGAAGCAACCCCCTGCGATCCCCGCTATTATGAACTGCTGGAGCAGCTGCAGACGCTTGATTTTGCGCTGGTTGAGCTGAATCTTTACCTGGACACTCACCCGACCGATCTGAATAGCATCCAGCAGTTCAACCAGCTTACCCAGGAACGGACCCGGCTGGCAAAGCAGTTCCAGGAGCTGTATGGTCCGCTGCAAAATTTCGGGCGCGCGTATTCGAAATGTCCCTGGGAGTGGAGTGAAAGTCCCTGGCCTTGGCAGGTTTAAACAGACGCAGAGGCGAAAAAGGAGGTTAAGTGCATGTGGGTTTACGAAAAAAAGCTGCAATACCCGGTCCGGGTGTGCAAGTGCGACGTCCGGATGGCGAAATATCTGATCGAACAGTACGGAGGAGCGGATGGAGAGCTTGCCGCCGCCCTTCGCTATATGAATCAAAGATATACCATCCCGGGTAAGGTCATCGGGGTGCTTAACGACATTTCAACGGAAGAGCTGGCTCATCTGGAAATGATAGCGACAATGGTCTACAAGCTGACCAAAGACGCGACTGTGCAGCAGTTGGAGGAGGCGGGTCTTGGCGCCCATTATGTCAACCATGACTCCGCACTTTATTACGAGAATGCCGGAGGTGTGCCGTGGACGGCCGCTTATATTCAGGCAAAAGGGGACCCGATTGCCGATCTGTACGAGGACATTGCCGCAGAGGAAAAAGCGCGGGCTACATATCAGTGGCTGATCAATATGACCGACGACGTGGATTTGCAGGACAGCCTCAAATTCCTGAGAGAGCGGGAGATCGTGCATTCGCAGCGCTTCAGGGAAGCTGTCGAGATACTCAAGGAAGACCGGGAGTACAAGAGGGTGTTCTGACAAAATAAGAACAAACGGCTGAGCCAGCTCTTTGGAGAGGGCATCCGCCCGAAAATAAATCCCCCGCTAAAGATGGCGGGGGATTTATTTTGACGTATGCGCGGCCTCGTACGATTCTTTTAAAGGATCGGGAATCCGGTTCGAGCCTTTGGCCCTTCGGTCCAACCGGTGCTTCAGAAGCTCGGATACCGTTACCACGGAATAATTCCGCTTTTGCAGCTCGGGAAGGATGATTTTGAGCGCTTCGACCGTCTGGGTGCTGTTATATACATAATCATGCATTAGGATGATATCACCGCTGCGCACATTGTTCAGTACTCTGTTGACTATGCGGCCGACCCCCGGCTTCGCCCAGTCCCATGTATCCTGATGCCAGGACCACAGCACTAGCTGCATCCGGTTCTGTTTAATAATATCGACAACCGCTTCGTTATACCAGCCGCCGGGAGGACGGAACAGGACAGGCTTGTGCCGGGTCGCCTGCAAGACCGCATCTTGAGTGCTGCTGATCTCTTCCAGAATCCGGATGGAGGATGCTCCCTGGAAAGAGGGGTGATGGAAAGTATGATTGCCGATTTCATGACCTTCTTCAAGCTCGGTCCGCAAAATTTCAGGATGCCGCAACGCCTTATCGCCGACGACGAAAAAGGTAGCCTTCGCCCTGTATTGTTTGAGCAGTCTAAGAATTTCCGGGGTGAGCCGCCGGTCGGGTCCGTCGTCGAACGTTAGGGCAACGAGCTTCTCCGCAGTGGGTACTTCCCAGACGATTTCCCCGTGCTCCTCGTAATATTTTCTGCTTTTTGGACCCGCCTCCGAAGCGGCATTCGCAATGCCCCCGGCAAGAGCCGCGGACAGAAGCAAGCAAATGGACAGTCGGTATACAAACAATTTCTCGTACTCCCCTCCCGTGCATGGATCAACGCTTTGATATTGCTCATAGAGTTAGGTTTCCTTTAAGGGGCTCTGATTATACGAGCTTTCCGGATGCGGCCGGCCCTTTCTTTTTGCGCTTTAATAGAATGGATCGATATAGTAGAATAGTAGGGATACTGGGAAAATCGGAAGGTAAAGCGTTAATAGAGAGGGGAACTCAAGTTGCGAAGACTCCCATTGGTCATCATCATGATTCTGCTTGCTCTGTCCATTCCGGCCGGGACGGGGACGGCGGCTGCCGTTTCCAATAAAGTTTCAGCGGCTGCTACCGATATCAGGCTGGTGTTCGCGGGCGACATTCTGCTGGACGGCTACGTCGGCGACCAAATTGCCAAATACGGAGTGAACTATCCCTTCGTTAAAGTGGCACCCGTACTGAAGAAAGCGGATGTGGCTTTTGCCAATCTGGAGACGCCCGTTTCGACAAAAGGCGAGGCGGCGAATAAGACGTTTGTGTTCCGGTCGAAGCCC
This sequence comes from Paenibacillus rhizophilus, assembly GCF_003854965.1. Lineage (GTDB taxonomy): Bacteria > Bacillota > Bacilli > Paenibacillales > Paenibacillaceae > Paenibacillus_AQ > Paenibacillus_AQ rhizophilus. The sequence continues at coordinate 138,900 of NZ_RQPI01000002.1, read as the reverse complement.
GGCACGCTGGCCGGTTTGCAATATGCCGGAATTGACGGAGTGACCGTTGCGAATAATCATATCCTGGATTACGGGCAGGCGGGGATGCTGGACACATTGTCCTATCTCGACAAGTACGGAATAGGCCGTACCGGAGCGGGTAGGAATGTGGAGGAAGCGTTCAGACCTTACACAAAAACCGTAAATGGCAAGAAAATCGCTATCCTGGGCGTAAGCCGCGTTCTGTCGGATTCTTCGTGGTATGCGGGAAAGAACAAACCGGGAGCGGCCTCGGTCTATGCCCCGGAGCCGCTGCTTGGCAAGATTAAACAGTCGGCCAAAGACAATGATTTCACGGTCGTCTATATCCATTGGAATCAGGAATTCAAGGATTATCCGGAGAAGTATGCCCGCGCTCTTGCCAGGCAGATGATCGACAGCGGTGCCGATTTGATTATCGGAGCGCACAGTCACTGCTTGATGGGGATCGAATATTACAAGCACAAGCCAATTTACTATTCTCTCGGTAATTTTGTATTCAACCGCTCTACCCGGGGCGGAGAGAAGACGCTGGATTCGGTGCTGGCGAATTTCCAAATTGCCGGGAATAAGCTGTCCGCCAGCATAACACCGGTCAAAATCTTGCACGGCCAGCCGGCATTCATGGATGTAAACTACAACAAGAAGATCATTCAGTTGTTGAACAAACTGTCATTCAATGCTGTCGTCGATTCGAAGGGAAATGTATCCGAGAGAAATGCAGGCGCAAAATGACAGAAGGAGAAGGGCGGCCGTGTGGCCGCTCTTTTTAGTTTTCCGAAATCTCTTGCAAAGGTGCTTGAAAAAAACATAGGCCTCGATTAGAGGCATTATTTTGGAATAAACTTGCCAATAGCCCTGATTTTAGTTTAAATTAGTAGTAAATAGACTTGATTTTTGTCGAATTCAGGAAGGTTTGTGTGTTTATTTTGTCGATTGTTATCGGAAGATGTAGAAATATGAATTGACAGGAAAGTTGTGACACTTTACAATTCAAGTTAGAGCGTAATCATTTCTATCCGTTAATGGAACTTTCGCTTTTCTATGTAAATCATTATATAAAGTGTTATTTCAAGGGAGGATTCATTGAATGAAGGCAACAGGAATCGTAAGAAAAGTGGATGAGCTGGGACGTATCGTCATTCCGATCGAGCTTCGCCGCACAATGGGAATCGATATTAAGGACCCGCTTGAAATTTTCGTCGACGGAGAGAAGATTATTCTCAGAAAATATGAACCAACCTGCATTTTTTCCGGGAGCTCGGAGAATCTGATTAACTTCAAGGGCAAGATGGTCAGCAAGGACATTCTCGACGAACTGCTCGATAGCTTTAATCAGATATAAATTTAAATTAGCGGAAACGAAAAGATTGAGCCTGACCGCACAGGTCAGCGCTTTTTTAAAGACGGTACCCCGTGAAAGCGGGAGGCTGAATATAATAGCGAAACGGCAGGATGGGAAGTTCCGAAGGGAACAGCCAACCTGCCGTTTTTGATTGTGGGGATATTTTATAAGCTTGATTGCGGCTGCTCGAGAACTTCCTCCAGCTTTCGGATAAACCTGGACAATGTCTTTTGTTTTCCATTATTATAGGGCGTGTAAATGATACTCGCCGGGAGATGAAAGGCATTTCCGGGTAATCCGCGGAAGGGAAGAGTCATCAATGAGCAGAGAAGAGCTGGGAACGGAACGGCAAGAAACGAAGCCGACACTACAAAAGCCCGAGGCGATGGTGTTCGATATGGACGGCACACTGCTTCAGACGGAAAGTCTTTTGCTGCCTGCCTACCATAAAATGTTTGACATTCTGCGAGAGGAAGGTCTGTATTCGGGGCCGACGCCGCCGGAGGAGCGGATACTCGGCTGCCTCGGCATGCTTCTGTCGGACATTTGGAAGAATGTCATGCCAGAAGCCGGCGAGGAGGTTCACCGCCGCGCCGACGAACTGCTGCTGAGGCTGGAGATCGAAGGGCTCGAGGCTGGCGGCTCCATGCTGTACCCCAAGGTTCCCGAGACGCTTCGAAAGCTGAAGGAGCAGGGCGTCCGGCTGTTTGTATGCAGCAACGGCCTGGAGGAATATATCCACAGTATAGTTGTCGTACATAAGCTGGAAGATGTGTTCGAAGGGCTGTACAGCGCGGGCGGTCAGGGAACCTCCACGAAGGTTGATCTGCTGAAGCTTCTTCTGGACAATTACGGCATCGGCAGCGCCTGGATGGTAGGGGACCGTTCTTCCGATGTCCAGGCGGGCAAGGAGAATGGACAAACCGTAATCGGCTGCGCTTATGCCGGATTTGGCCGCAATGACGAGCTTAAAGGCTCGGATGAGATTATCCGTTCCTTTGACCAGCTTCTGGAGCTGTATGACGGTGCGCAGTAAAAGAAGGGCGCTGAAGCCCGAAAAGACCCCAACAAACGAATCCTGTTCCACACGCAAGGCGGGTGGAGACGATTCGCTTGTTGGGGTTATTTGCTTCCGGACCCCGGCGGCGTCCCGTTACTCCTCGATTTTCTTCGAGGATGAAGGCGCCAGCTTGGTCCGGTATATCCATAGCGCGTATTCCAGCGGCTGCTTTAGCGCTTTGCGGTAGGTTTCTCTCTCGCCGGCCCTGGAGAACACTTCCCGGGCCGGTTTGGGATTAACCTCAAGCACATAGATCCTTCCTTCCCGGTCAATGGCGAGATCGAGCGCCAGTTCGCATAAGGTGCCGAAGCTGTCTTCCAGAAAAGCGGCGGCGTCCAGACCTAGCTTCTCGGCCGATTGTATCGCTTTCGCCGCTTTCTCGCTGCTGCCCAGCCACTCTTTCAACAGCGTTTCCGCTCTAACCGCATGACCGCCGCCGTGCAGATTGGAGGTCACGCTCTTTGCTGCTCCTACCCGGCCGGCTATGCCGGTCAGTGCCCAATTGCCTTGGCTGTTCTTCTGAACAAGCATCCGGTAATCATGGAACCGGCCGCCGGGAAGACGCAGCGGAATACCCTGCTGAACGAGAAAACGGCCGCTGATGCACCACTGGCGCACGATCGACTCCAGCCGGGCCAGGGAAACCCGGCGGGGCTGAATAATCCGGCGGTTTTGGCGCCGGCCCTGAATATCGAACATCCCCCGCGGCTCTTTCAGCCGCTCGATGCGCAGAATTCCTCTTCCGCCGGTGCCGTTGATTGGCTTGATATACACCACCGGACTGACCCTGAGCATCCGGTGCAGGTCTGCAGATGAGTGATACAGCAGGGTATCCGGCATATGCTGCCGGAAGCGGCTTTTTTGCGAAAACGTCTGGTGAATCGTCCATTTGTTGCGCAGCGGCCGGTTCAGGAAGGTGAGGTGATTGTAACGCGAGCGGAATTGAAGCAGCTGCTGGAAGCGCACACTGCGCTGTATGCGGCACCGGTCGTAAATCATATCGGGAAAGGTCCGCCATTTTCGGCTCCATTCTCCCGTTGCCGGATCAAATACCATCGCATAAATGCGCTGCTTTCCGCTGTCGACATCCATCGGCGTGAACACGAAAACGTCCAGTCCGATTCGCTTGCCTTCCGTGATCATTTTGCGATACACCTGTTTTTCTTCAAGCTGCCGGGCGTTGTTCAGATACAGGGTTAGAATGCCTAAGACGGGTTGAGTCACAGGGATTCACCTTCTTGCAATGAAATGGCTGCCCGTCTCAGCTCTGCCGCCTGCCCGCCCGCTTCTGCCCGCGAGAACGCGGGTGGGAAGGAACGCAGGTGCAGGACGGCCGCGCCGGAGGGGCTCCGGGTAAGCCCCACGGCGGCGAGGCCGGCATTGAAGCACATCTTCAGGCTGGCCGCATTGTCCGAAGCGACACGGCATTCGAGCTTTCCGAGACGTTCGAGCTGCGCCCGCATCAGCGAGGCGCCTATGCCTTTGTCCCGGTACAGGGTGTGAACGGCGATCACGCAAGTTTCTTTGCCGTAATCCGTCACAAAGCTTAAGGCTGCGAGCTGGCTGCCGAGCTGATCGCGGATGGTTGCCGTAAGCAGCGACGAACCGGGAGCGGACAGGCGCTCAGGCGTCAGCTCCGCCAGTGTCATCCAGCCTTCCGGGGTAATCTGTTTGTCGGCATGGCGGCGGAGAAAGGCAAGGAGCGCGTCGCGCTGCCGGCTCCACTGCGCGGGGCCGGCGGCGTAAATGGAAGATATCCGCATATTGGCTGATCACATCCTTTGCGGAGAGATTGCGGTTTGGCGGGACAAGTGCTGGCTGTATTGAAAGATCCGTTCGAGCGAGAGCCTCCGGATGTCCGGTTCGTCGAATTTCATGGGCCGGGAATTGGCCTCAAAGAACCAGAGACCGCCCTTTTCATCGATGCCAAGGTCCATGGACATTTCGCCCAGCATATACCCGGAAGCCCGCTCGATTTGCCGAGCGATCAGCAGGGCGGTTGCGGACACGCTTTTCAGGATGGATACCGACCGTTCGGGTCCGAACATGGCTTCCAGCATGCTGGAAGGCTCTTCGACGCTGCCTCCGCGCGGAACATGAGTCGTGATGCTTCGGGAGCCGGCCAGTCTTGCGCCGATGCCTGTAACCCCCCATCCGCCCTTGCCGTTTTTCTGCAGGAGCACACGCAGGTCGAAAGGTCTTCCTTTGCATGTCGCAAGCTCAATCGCCTGCTGAACGATATATCGAGAGTCGCCTCGTTCCTTCCCGATGCGGGACCAGAGACGTTCCATCGACGCCGCCTTGTACGTGACGTTCCTTTTGCCGCTTTGGATTTGCAGCCGGTATGGCAGGTCTCCTTCGGCGTGATATTTGATCCGCATGATACCTTTTCCCGCCTTGCCGCTCTCGGGCTTGAGATACAGGCTGCTGTGGGTTTTCAGCATCGACGACAGCGTTCGCGAGCTTCTCAGCCGCCGTGTTGCCGGCACATGCCGGGAAGTGGCATGCGAGCCTTTCAGCCATTCGAACAGGCTCCATTTATTGAAAAAGTAAGGATTGTACAGCCGAATGCCCGGATGCTCCAGACATTCGGCGATTTTGCGGGCTACCGCGGGTTTGGCTTCTTCCTCGCGGGTTGGAATACGGTTGTATACGACTTGCGGCGGCGGAAGCTGGACGGAGGTCCAAGACTTGCCCGGACCCGGTACGTACCCGGTAACATAGGAACTCTCCAGGTTCAACTCGCGCACGGTAATCACATAAGCGAGATAGCCGAGTTCCTTTCCGGTACGAATGATATCGCGAAAGTTTTTATGATTGCCACGGAACTGCCTGTTCTTATCTCTAGTCGTCAAAATGGCGATGACGGGTCTGTCTTCGTACCGGGTGTTCACATATCATCCCTCCTGCGGAACTTGCTGAGGTACAGGCAGTGCTCCAATATATGCTCGATGGAGGCTTTGCCTTCCGCCCGCAGGGAAGGATGGCGGAAAATGGACCGCCCGGGCTTGGCGTTTGCCTCGAACATCCAGATTTCTTCATCCTGGTCGATGCCAAGATCGAAGCCAATCTCTCCGAGCAGATGGCGGTGCTGGGTTTCCAGCGATTCCGCCAAGCGGATGGCCGTTTGCTTCGCCTGCTGCAGTACCTCGTCGGCTTTGGCTCCGAATACGCGTCCGAGCGCCTGCTGCGGCGTAAGGAGGGAGCCTCCGTTTTTAAGATGGGTCGTTACGCTGCCGCGACCGGCCTTTTTCGCTCCGATGCCGACCACGACCCACTGGTTGCTGCCGTTCTTGTGCATATGGAACCGGAAGTCGATCGGGCAGCCGTCGATTTCGATCAGCCGGATACCCTGCTGAACGACATAGCTCTGCAGGGAGCGTCCGTGGCGGGACTGCAGCAGCCGCATCAGGCTCTCAAAGGTCCCGAAGCGCAGCAGCACGTTCTTGCCGCCCCGGCGGTAACGGGCGAAATATCCGCGTTTGGGCAGATAGGTCAGCCGGTAAATGCCGTGGCCGAGGCTTCCGGCGGATGGCTTGTAATAGACGAAATGATGGCGTTCCAGCATATCTTTAATGAGATCGGGGTCCGGGCTGCTGTGCGTTTCGGGCACATGCTGGTTGGCGAAGCTGTCGTTTTCAAGCAGACGGTAAATATCCGATTTGTTAAAAAAGCTCCAGTTGAAAAATGGGATTTTCTTACGGATGAACCGTTCCCGCAGCTGGTTGATCGCCGGCGAGGTTTCCGCCCGCCTGCTGGGCAGCCGGTTATAGATGACGTCGGGCAGAGGCACCATCTTGCGCTCGAACTTGCCGTTTTCCGTCAGAAAGTAGCCGTTTACGCGTTCCTGCTGCCAGTTAATGTCCCGGGGCATGAACGCGAAGATATAGCACATGTTGCCGCCTTCGCGAAGCAATTGCTTGATAAATCCCGTCCGGGAACCGAACGGCTGGGCCGAAGAAGCCGGACCGTCGGACAGGACGCCCACAAGCGGGCCTAGCTGAACCTCGTCGTTCTGCAGGTTGCGCAAGTAGACGTTGCCCGTTTTAGGCACCTTGATGGCGTTTTGGACGCCCGAAGCCAGAAAAAGATGCTTTCCGGCGCGCTTGATCGGCTTAATCACCGCCGGAATGGCGTCTTTGCCGAGCCTCAGCCGGATGTTCCTCTTCCCGGACAGCTTCAAGCTTTTCATCAGCGCCCCCGATATATATACAACTCTTTGGGGCTGCTTGGTGAAATGGACATTGCAAAATGTGAGACCCATTTATGAATCCTCCTTAGGCACCATTGATATCAATCTTCCGGATAATCCGCGTAAGCTTTCGGCGCTGCGGGGAGAACGGCGCCGCGTCAGCAGCAAGTATCGGGCGTAAGAGAGAGGGTTTTCCGCCGAGCGCCGCGCGGCGTCTCTGTCGCCCGTCAGCGTGAATGCCGAGCGGCCCGGCTTGGAGTTCGCCTCCAGCAGCCAGATCCGGCCTCCGGGATCGATGCCGAAATCGAGCCCGAGCTCGCCGAGACGCCCGAAGGCTGCCTCAAGCAGCGGCGGAAGAAAGGCGGCGCTGAGTTCCACCTCACGCAGAATATCTTCCGCGGCCCCGCCGTATTGCTTCCGCAAAAAGGAAGCGGGATGCACCGCGGTTCCTCCGCCGTGAAGGTTCGAGGTAAGCGAACCGCACGGGCCAAGGCGGGCAGCCATTCCGGCGAGCGTCCAGCCGCCGCCGCCGTCCTTCTGCATTAGCACGCGGACATCGAACGGCTGTCCACCGCCGGTCAGCCGCAGGAACGGCTGCATGATAAAGCCCTGCTTGCCGATAAAGCGGTCGATCCATTCCAGTCCGTCGCGGCGGTCATCAAAGCCGCGGACGATCTCCCGGTTTTCTCCGTCCCGGCCCCTTACAAACAGTCCTCCGGATGACGTTCCCCAGAGTGCAGCATGCAGGGTACGCTTTCCGTGTGTGCCTGCCCGTGGCTTCAGAAAGACCCCGTCTTCCCGTTCCGCGAGCATTCGCTCCAGGCTGCGTCGGCCTGCATACCGTTTGGTCTCGGGCAGCAGAGAAGACGCTCTGCGGCTTCGCCGCAGGATTTGATGGACCTTCCACTTGTCCGGCAGCCCTCTCGACCATACCAGGCTGCGCGCCAGCGCATGCAGTGCCCGGGAGGCGTTCCGTCTTTCCTCCGGATTCCTGCAGAACATCCGGTTATACACAATATCGGGTGCTTCGGCTGTCGCTGCTCGCCATTCTTCGCCGGTTCGGACAAATCCGCTCACCGTCCGGCCGTCGTCCGATACGCCATCGGGAGTGAAGATGATGACGCGCAGACCGTAGGATGGAGCGGCCCGGCACAGTGCGCTGCAGAAGGCGGGTTCGGCCACCGGGGAACCTTTGACGCCCCGGCAGGTCAGAATGCCGAGACAGCCCATTTCGGTCACAGGCATGGCGTCCTCCTTACAAACCGGCCAGGTATCGGCAGTATTGAATCATCTGCTTGACGGACGGTCTGATTTTGGTGTCGTTCAGCGGAGTGTTGTCGTTCTTGGACGGTTTCGAATTCACTTCCAATAGCCATGTTCGGCCGGATTGATCCATTCCGAGGTCGATGCCCAGTTCGCCGAAATGGGCTGGAATATTGGCCTCTACGCCTTTGGCTATGGCAAGCGCCGCCCGGGGCAGTTGGAGATTCGCGCTTTCCTTGGCACCGGGTGGAATAGAGCTTTTGCCGATCGCTTCGCGAACGGTGCTGAGACTGCCGCCCCGCGCCAAATTCGAGACGAAATGGTTGTTCCCTGCGGTGCGGGCGACAATGGAGGTTACCCCCCATTTCCCGCTGCCGTTCTTTTGCACAAGTGCGCGGAAATCGACAGGCCTGCGTCCGATCTCCATCAGCGGCAGACCTTGCTGAATCTGGTAGCGGGTGTTCTTCATCTTCGGTGCAATCGTCTGAAACAATTTGGTGAGGGTTGGGTAACTCTGCTTGCGGGTGCCCAGCGGTGTCGTGGACTGCAGCCGGTAGCCGCCTTCTTCTCGGGAAATCCGCAGAATGCCTTTGCCGAGACTGCCCCGGACAGGCTTCAGAAACACAACCGGATAATGGCCGCACATTCTCTTGAGAATCGCAAACCCGCTGAGCGGGTGGGACTCCGGCAAGTAACGCTGGAGGGCGGAGTCCCGCCGCAGCGCTTCGAACACCTCGGTCTTGTCAAGGAATTTCTCATTGAAAAAATGAGTGCCGTACCTTGATTTTACTTCCGCCAAAAAATGCTGTACGCTAGGTTTATTCTCCGCCTTGCGCGTCGTGAGCCTGTTATTGATGACATCGGCAATGGGCAGCTTCGATTGTTTCCAGCCCTCGTCATACACCCAGCCCGAAATGGTGGAGCCAGTGGTCTCCAGTGCTTTCGGCGTAAAGAAATAGACAAAGGCACCTTGTGTATGGCAGGCATTCGTCAATTCACGGCAGAACAGGGTGATCGGACCGAACAGCCTTTCGGGACGCTCGGGATGCTCCCGGCTGACGAGTACGCCGATCAGCGGTCCGAGCCGGAGCGTCCGGCTTCCGGGAACGTAGGAGGCGTTCAGAACATTCCGCGCCTTCCATCCGGTCCTTCTCGCCAGCCCCTCGCTGACGCGCAGGTTGTCGGATTTGGGGACCGGAATGACGGTGACCTCCTGACGGAAAGAACCGAAGGTAAGCAGGATTGGTCCGTGCGCCGGGATTTTGAGTTTTTTGATGAGCCGGTCGCCAAGCATGACGGCGTTCTCCTGCAGGATGCCCGAGTGCACCGTATGGACCGGGATCTTTAGCTTTGACATCGTGGATCTCCTTCCGGTAGCAGCGTGATGCCGGCTGTTTGACAGCTGAGGTCTACATATCATTCATCATATGGAGTCATACGCCCCTTGGTGATTGACCCATCTCCCGAAAGGCCCCTTATTCACAAGGAAGGCACTGGGCTCACAAAACAAAGCGAACGCTTCCGAAGCGAGTTTTGCCGACGATTACTCAATGAGGTTATGCTAACAAAACTTTTAGGAGGAACTTAACATGAACATCTACGACAAGGCGCATGAATTGGCCCGCGCAATCAAGGAAAGCAGTGAGGTGGCGGATATTTCCGCCGCGCTTAAGCTGGTGGAGGCCGATCCGAGCAGCAAGGAGATGCTGGACAATTTTCGCAGCAGCCAGCAGGAGCTTCAGGAACGGATGATGTCGGGGGAAATGCCGGCACAGGAAGAGATGGAGAAGATGGAGAAGCTGTTCGAAGTGCTGAATATGAACCTCAGCATCCGACGCCTGTTCGAAGCGGAACGGCGCCTAAGCGTCATTATTGAAGACGTGAACAAGATTATTACTGGTAGCCTGGAGCATCTGTACGGAACGGACGTTTAGGCACTCAGGCATTCATTTTCTCAAAATAAATACCACAGAGGGTGCTTGCAGCCGGTAGACCCGGCGGCAAGCACCCTCTTTTGTTCCTGCGATAGTTCTTTACCCGGTGTTCTCCTCCTTGATCACCCCGATTTCCATAACTTTACACATAGGACCTCCGGCACGCAAACAAACAACGGACCCTGCCCATGTACGCTCTTCCCGGCATTTTGTACAACTTGTCTCATAATTTGGACGGCTTGCTCATAGAGTAGAGTATAGATTCGTTATTGAAGGAGCTGTTTGAAGAGATGAGAAAAAGAAACAAGTTCAAGCATGTAGTATACCTGGCGCTGGCGCTGGCCATGCTCCTGTATGCGCTGCCCAAATTGTCGCCGGAAGGGCCGACTCCGGTGTTCGTGTTCGGAGCAGTGTGGGTAGCCTTTGCGCTGCTCGTGATTGCCGCTCATCTGCATTTTATTATTGGGGTGGACGAGGAGAAGAAGAAACGGCTGGATGCGGTGCGAAAGGCGAAGCTGGAAATGTGGCAGGGAAAATGGAACGAAGAAGGACGGGCTACCCAAAGATTATAGCCCTTTTGGCATACGGTCTGTCCGGTATTGATCCGGGCAGGCCGTTTTTGTTGATTCGGGGTGCCTACGCCATCAAAGACAAAGTATTCATTTGACGATCGTACCCGATTGCGACTACAATACAGTACAGTGTAGTACAGTTTTGGGTTCGGAGGTGTAACAGTTGGACAATCAAGGCGATGCAGTCACAAAGCACGAACAGCTGCTGCAGCATATTGAAAACTTAAAGGTGGGCGCTAAAATATCGGTCCGGAAGCTGGCGAAGGAAATGGCTGTCAGCGATGGAACGGCTTACCGGGCGGTCAAGGAAGCGGAGAACTTGGGGATTGTCATTACCAAGGAGCGTATTGGAACCGTCCGGGTGGAAAAGAAGCCCAGGGGCATCTCAGAGCAGCTTACGTTCGGTGATGTGGTTGACATTGTCGAGGGACATGTCCTTGGAGGGGCGAACGGACTGGACAAGCCTTTGCATAAATATGTAATCGGCGCCATGAAGATCGACGCCATGATTCGCTATATCGATGCGGACAGCCTGCTGATCGTCGGCAACCGCGACGACGTGCATTCGCTGGCGCTGGAGCAGGGCGCGGGGGTGCTTGTGACCGGCGGCTTCGGGACCAGCCGCGAGGTCAAGGAGCTGGCGGACAAGCTTGATCTTCCGGTCATCTCATCGCGCCATGATACCTTCACCGTAGCCTACATGATCAACCGTGCGATTTTTGACCGGTTAATCAAGAAAAAGATTATGCTTGTCGAGGATATTGTCGACCGGAAGCCGCGGATCAACACGCTGAAAATATCCAACACGATCGGTGAGCTGCTCAGTCTGTCCAAGGAGAGCGGGGAACAGCGGTTTCCCGTTACCGATGAATGGAACCGCGTCATCGGCATCGTCGGCCGCCGCGACGTAGAGGATCTGCCGGAGGACCAAACGATCGAGAAGATGATGATCCGCGGTCCGGTCACGGTCGGTCTGCAGACGTCGCTTGCCTCGGCGGCCCAGATCATGATGTGGGAAGGCATAGACTTCCTGCCCATTATCGACCGCAACCGCAAGCTGGTAGGATCGCTTACCCGCAAGGAGGTTCTGCAGAGCCTAAGGGACGTGCGCAATCAGCCGCAGCTTGGGGAGACCTTCGACCATCTTATCTGGAACGGGTTTGCCGAGGAGCGTGACGAGGAGGGCAGGCTGTTTTTTCACGGCTTTATTACCCCGCAGATGGCGACGGATCTGGGAACCATCTCCGAAGGGGTTATTTCGACGCTTATGATGCATGCCGCATTCAAAGCGGCCAAGGATATAACGGGAAACGATCATGTGCTGGACAATATGTCGACCTATTTTGTACGGCCGGTCCAGATCGAGGACTCCGTTATCGTCACGCCAAGGCTGCTGGAAAGCAGCCGACGGACCTGCAAGCTCGAAATCGAGATCAGCCATCAGGGAACCCTGGTAGCCAAATCCGTATTGATGCTGCAATCGATCGATCACAGATAAGGCTTAACTTAGAGATTGCTCTGCCGGGACTCCGCTGGGCCGGAAAGGTGAATCGGGCTTCGTCATTTTAAAGGACTTCGTCTTTTATGGCGGAGTCCTTTTTATTTCTTCAACCCTCTAAAGGATTAGGTAGACGGTATCTCCTTGGAGGATGCCCTTGGGCCGAAAGTTGACATTTCTTGTATCTTTATTGCAAACGGAAAACCGATTATTTAGAATTGGAACAAAGTAAGAGCGGTTTTCAGAAAATTTCCCATCAGCTTTTCCTTCTACAAGTTGAAGAGCCTGTTCGTTGCCGATTTCGGCTATCCGTTAATGCAAGATATGGAACGGCCCACATTTACAAGCGGGAAGGGATGAAGAAATGAAAAGAATCATGATTCACGCGTACACCAAATTTAATCTGGGCGATGATCTCTTCGTCAAGCTTCTATGCGAGAGGTATCCTGAAACCCACTTTGTTCTTCCCGCCCGGAGCGAGTACAAGCAGTGCTTCGCATCCCTGTCCAACCTTACACTATATCCGATCGAATCGATTTGGGTTCGCGGAATCCGAAAGCTTCTCAAGAAATTTAATGGCACCGAGTTTCAAAATATCCTGCTGAAGAAACTGGCCCGGAGCTGCGACGGCGTCGTCCAGATCGGGGGTTCGGTATTTATGCAGGGGGCAAGATGGAAGGAGGATTACACCTGGAAGCTGGACGTTTTCGACAGCAGAAAACCGTTCTTTGTCCTTGGAGCCAACTTTGGGCCGTACAAGGACGAAGCGTTTTACGTCAAGCACAGAGAGCTGTTCTCCACGTACACCGATATCTGTTTTCGGGACCGGTACTCCTACGACCTGTTCAAGGATCTGGGCAACGTCAGGCTGGCGCCGGACATTATTTTCCAGCACGCCAAGCCGGATAACCTGAAGAACGGGAAATATGTCGTCATTTCCGTCATCAAGCCCTCGGACCGCGAAAGCCTTAAAGACCTAGATGCGATGTATTACAACAAAATAAAAGAGATCGCCGTCGCTTTCGTCGAAGAAGGGTACGGGGTGAAGCTGATGTCTTTCTGTGAGTATGAAGGGGACGAGGAAGCGGTCAAAGCCATTCATTCTTTAATTCCTCAGGTGTACGCCGACCGTGTGAAACCCTATTTTTACCGGACCAACCTGGAGGAAGCTGTCGAACTTTTGGCCTCTTCCGGCATGATCGTCGCGACGCGGTTCCACGCCATGATTCTCGGCTGGGTGTTCGGCAAGCCCGTGTTTCCCATCGCCTACAGCGAGAAGACGACCAACGTCATGAACGACGCCGGTTTCGCGGGTGCCTACGCCGATCTCAAAAAGATGGAGTCCTTGGAACCGGAAGCGGTTGTCCGGAGCTTGGACACGAACCGGCTGAACGTCTCCGTTCTGGCTAGACAGGCCGAGCGGCATTTCGAAAAGCTGGACAATTATTTGGGGAAAAACAAAAATGCCAAAGAAGCTTCGGCAGCCATAAACCCCGGCGTCTTTGCAAGGAGGGGCCATGAAAGCTAAACGGAGCATTCTTAACCTTGTCTTCGGCTTGGGCAGCCAGTTGATTACGATCGTTCTCAGCATTTTCATTCCCCGGCTGATCATGATCCATTACGGGTCGGAGGCAAACGGGCTTGTGTCTTCCGTTGTCCAAATCATCGCGTATCTGGCTCTGCTGGAAGCGGGCGTGGGCGCGGCTTCGCTGCAGGCGCTGTACAAGCCGATCTCGAAAGATGATCGTGAAGGCATTAATTCCATCCTTTCGGCTACCGCCATGTATTACAAAAAAACGGGCTTTTACTATCTGCTCTCCGTTATCGCCATTGCGGTGATTTACCCGTTCGCGATCAAATCGGAGCTTGGCATGTGGCAGGTTATGGGCATTGTTCTGTTCAACGGCCTGGGCGGGGCCATCAATTACTACTATCAGGGCAAATTCAGGGTGTACCTGCTCGCCGAAGGAAAAAGCTATGTTGATACCTCGGTCGTCACCGTCGGCAATATTATCAACAACCTGGTGCGGATCGTCCTGCTGATGCAGAGCGTGGATATCGTGCTTGTGCAGGCCTCCTATTTTGCCGTGACGATGCTTCAGATGGTCGCTTTCCATATCTACAAGAAACGGCATTATAAATGGCTGGATTTCAACAAAGAGCCGGATCTTGCGGCCATCAACCAGAAAAATTTCGTGCTGGTCCACGAGCTGTCCTATATGATTTTCCGGAACACGGATGTGCTGGTGCTGACCTTTTTTACCAATCTGAAAATCGTCAGCGTCTACGTGATGTACAACATGATCTTTACCATTATCGACAACATCGTCAATACGGTAAATACAAGCGTCAGATTCGCTTTGGGGCAGAGCTATCATGAAGGACGAAGCCGATTCATCAAGCTCTACGACGCTTACGAGCTGTACTTCATGGCTTTTGTCTTCTCGCTGCTGACCATTGCCTATATTCTGATCCTGCCGTTCATCACGCTGTACACATCCGGCGTCAATGACGTCAATTATGTGCTGTACTGGATTCCGATCCTGTTCGTGGCCCAAAAGCTGCTGATCAATGCGCGTTCTTCCGCCAACAATGTCATCAATATCGCCGGCCATTTTAAAAACACGCTGAGCCGTTCGCTGCTGGAATCGGGCATCAATCTCGGGGCTTCGCTGATTCTGGTGAACTTTATGGGCATCTACGGCGTGCTTCTTGGCACGGTGGCCGCGCTGGTATACCGTTCCACGGATATCATCTTTTATGCCAACCGGAAATTGATGAATCGCAGTCCCTGGATCACGTTCCGCAGATGGCTCACGAATATCGCCGTATTTGCGGGCATTGTGTATCTAAGCAATCTGGTAAATTATTCATTCGATTCCTACCTTTCTATTATTTTGGGGGCCTTCGTCCTTGGTATCATCATTTTGCCGCTCTATATTGCCGTGGCTTCGCTGCTTGAACGCGAGGTATTTATGTACAGTCTCGGACTGTTCAGGGGCCTGGGCGTAAAGATGAGGGCCAAGTTCGTTCCCGGCAAGGTCAAGGTCAGCGGTTGACTTCGAAAAATAGAGTATCGCTGCATTACAGATCGCGACTGGAGGAATGGGAATGGTTCAACAAGAGGATATGCGGCAGGTCTGCCGCAGGTTTATGGACAGCGTGAGCCGGGAAATCGGCGGTGGTCCGGCAACGGAAGAAGAGGTGTTCGGAAAATGCCGGACGCTCGCGGAGCGGGAGCAGCCGGAGGCGCGGGAAGCGCTGACGGCGCTGTCGCGGGTTATCGCCCGCCAGGCTGCTGGCAAGGATGCCGCTGAGGTTCTCCGCTTCTACCTGGACAGCCAGTTCGGGTTAAGCGATTCGGAAGAGGCCGGCCTGCTGGAGGAAAAGCTCGGGGCGCTGCATAGCAGCGCCGGGTCCGCTGCGGCGGAGGGTGCCGCGGTCGGCGCCGTGCCCAAAATCAGCGTCATTATTACTACGTATAACCGCAAACCGTTTCTGCGCCAGGCAGTGGAAAGCATCCTGGCCCAGAATTATCCGAATAAAGAAATTGTCGTAATCGACGACGCTTCGGCGGACGGCACTGAGGTTATGATGGAGGAGTGCTTCGGAGACGAGCCGCGCGTCATTTACATGCGGAATGAGACCAACAAGGGACCGGGCGCGAACCGGCTTGCAGCTTTTACCGCTCACGGAGATGGAGAGTACATTCTTTTCCTCGATGACGACGATTATTTGATCGACAGCGGATATTTCAGCAGGGCTGCGGCTTTTCATCAGAGCCGCCCTGGTCTTTCCTTCGTGGCCGCCAACGTTTTTCTTGAATATTCCGCGTCGCAGCGGCTGCAGCTTCAGGAGATCGGGCTTTCCGAGGTGACCGACCGGCGCGCCTATTTTCTGAATTTCGAGCGTCCCGGCTACGGGAAGCCGGCTTCCACGCTGACTACCCTGTTCAGGCGGGAAGCTCTGATCGACATGGATATTCTTCATATGAATATGGTGAACGACGCGTCCATCTATCTGCGTTCCCTGCTCGTCGGCGACGCCGGGTTCATCGATGCGGTGGTCGGCGTATACCGGATTCACGGGAATAACATTACCTTTAATCTTTCCCGGGATTTTCTGGTGCGGAATCTGGAAGAGAAGCGCAGCATCCGCAACCTGGCCGTCGAGCGGTACAACTACAAGAAGAAGGAAATGACCGGCTGGTTCAACAACACCGCTTACGATACGATCGTCTATTATCTTCGGAACTCGGCCAAAACGAAGGAAGATTACACATACATGTATCAATGGACGCGCAGCAACTGCCCGGATATATACGGGAAGGTGAAGCAGGAATTCAGGGTGCGATTGATCAAAAAGCAGATTCTCCAGGTTCCCTTGATCCGAAAGCTGATTGGACGCTGACCGGAAGGAGAAAAACAAACAGCCTTCTTGTCCCGAAAGGGAAGAAGGCTGTTTGAGCCGGCTATAAATCCCGTACGCCGCTTGGGGATTCCTTACTTCTGAGACCGGGACTTATTCAGACCGCTATAATAGCCGTAGCTGCGCAGCCCGGAGAACACGTTGAAGGCGCCCAGCACGAGAAATACCGCTTCCACGATGATGCTGATTGTTGAGCCCCGGAACAGAAACATCGACATCAGAGCCAGCAGAACGAGCATCGATCCGAGCAAAATATTCATGACCGCCCGTTTCAGCCCCCGCTCGCCTGGAGTTGCGGCGCGGCGGGAAGAGGCACTGTAAAAGGCGGCGCCGAGGACGGAGAGCGTCAGCAGGAGAAACAGGAGATATTTGATAAACAGGATCATGGGCGCACCCCTTTAGGCTTCGTCTGCCGCCCCAAAGCTCTTGCCCGGCCGACGGCGAACTAAAGCGTTTTCTTCCCGTATTGTAGCATGTTTTTTCAGGTCTGCCCACGGAATCATGCCTTTTTACCCGCGATTGTTCGGCGTGATCTCCACCCATATTTGCAGGACGCCCTCCATGACAAGCATCGTTCGGATGCGGACCGCATATTCCTTGTCGCGCACAATGTATACCTTGCCGCTCAGCAGAAGACGGGCCATCTTGCTGTCCTCGTCGATGTCGAAGACGCTGCGGCCGCGCATCGGCGCGAGGTCGCCGCCCATTTTGAGGATAATCTCCTTTATGGTTGCCGGATCCAGTCCGTTTGCGGTTTCCCTTGATCCGCCGCTTTCGGACCGGATTTTGATTTCTTTGATGACCGTCGAGCTGTTTTTGTATTTTTTCAGTGTCAGAATATCCTTTTCATACTGCTCCACCTGCACGCGCAGGCCCTGATTATCCAGCCAGAGCGCGCTGAAGCCCATATGGAAAATCGCGTTGTACACCGCGCTGCCGACGATCATCCCCAGCACAAAAATGGCTGACACCTTGGAGAACCGGCGAAACTGCTGAAAGGGCGGAACCCTCATGGCGTTACCCCCTGCTGCATACCCATTTGACGAGCTCGCTGCCCATATGCGCCCCCAGAAAAGCAAAGACCAGATATAGTATCTGCTTGATGGCCGGGGACAGATTGCCGCCCAGCATATTGCTTTCAATGACCCGCATCGGGTCGATCGTCCCGCCTACGGCGGCGGCCAGCGCCCAGATTTTGATCCGGCCTGCGACATCCAGCATCGTCTGTGTCGGCTGCTGGAGCGATAGGACGGCTCCGATGCCCCCGAGCATGGCGCCGCCCAGCACGATGCCGAAGGCGATAAAGAAATCGAGGACGGCTTTGCCCAAAAAAACGTTCATAAAGTCCCCCTTGTCCGGACGCGGCTTCTGTCAAGCGCTTTGCCTGTCCTTGTGCTCTCCCTTCATTCTATGGGCCTTTCCCCCTTCAATATGATAAAATAGTTGTATACCGATTAACGGGAAGGAAGTGGGATCATGAGCCCTTTCGTGCATCTGCATGTGCACAGCGAATACAGTTTATTGGACGGGGCGGCGCGCATTGCCGATCTGGTGCGCCGGGCCGGCGAACACGGCATGAAGTCGCTGGCGCTGACCGATCACGGAGTGATGTACGGGGCGATCCCTTTTTATAAAGCGTGCAAGGAGAACGGCATCAAGCCGATCATCGGCTGCGAGGTGTACCTGACGGCGGGGTCGCGCCGCGAGCGGGGCAGCCGCAAGGACCAGCCGATCTATCACCTTATCCTGCTCGCCAAGAACGAAGAAGGCTACCGCAATCTGATGAGGCTCGTCTCCATTGGCCATCTGGAAGGTCATCACTATAAGCCGAGAATCGACATGGAAGCCCTTGCCGCGCACGCGGAGGGCCTTATTTGTTTAAGCGCCTGCCTCGGAGGAGAGGTGCCCCAGCATCTGCTCCACGGACGGGACGGGGAGGCGAAGAAGGCGGCGCTGCGGTACAAGGAGACTTTTGGCGGCGACTTCTACCTGGAGCTTCAGGATCACGGAATGTCCGAGCAAAAAAGAGTGAACCCGAAGCTGATCGCTCTGGCCGAAGAGACCGGCATCCCCCTGGTTGCCACCAACGATGTGCATTATCTGTCCCGAGAAGATTCCGAGGTTCAGGATGTGCTGATCTGCATCGGCACGGGCAAGACGGTGGATGACGAGGAGCGGCTCAAAATCGGAACGGACCAGCTTTATTTAAAAAGCGGCGAGGAAATGGCCGTGCAGTTTCCGCACGTTCCCCAGGCGATCATCAACACCGCCGCCATCGCCGAGCAATGCAATCTGGAGCTGGAATTTGGCAAGCACATATTACCCGCCTACTCTCCGCTGCCTGAAGGACTGGATTCTGCCGCCTATTTGCGCCGGCTGTGCGAAGCCGGCCTGGAGGAGCGCTATAAAGACACTCCCCGCTGGGAATCGGAGGAGGGCCGGAAGCTTGCCGAGGAGCGGCTGTCCTATGAGCTGGGCGTCATCGAGACGATGGGCTTTTCCGATTATTTTCTGATCGTCTGGGATTTTATCGCTTTCTGCCTCAAGCAGGGTATCGCGACAGGACCGGGGAGGGGCTCGTCCGCCGGAAGCCTCACCGCCTACTGCCTGCGCATTACCGATGTCGATCCGCTGAAGTACAATCTGCTGTTTGAACGCTTCCTGAACCCGGAGCGGATTACGATGCCCGATATCGACATCGATTTCAGCGACGAGCGGCGCGACGAGGTCATATCGTATGTCGCCGGCAAGTACGGCGAAGAGCATGTCGCGCAGATCATTACGTTCGGCACCCTGGCGGCGCGGGCGGCGGTCCGCGATGTGGGAAGGGCGCTGAACCTTCCCTACGGCGAAGTGGACAAGGCGGCGAAGCTGATCCCGGGGACGCTCGGCATCAGCATCTCGCGGGCGCTGGAGAGCAGTCCGGATCTTAAAGCGCTGTACCAGGACAGCCCGAAGACCCGGGATTTGCTCGACATGGCGATGAAGGTGGAGGGCATGCCGAGGCATGCCTCGACGCATGCCGCCGGGGTCGTCATTTCCCGGGGGCCGCTCACGGATGCGGTTCCGCTGCAGGAGGGAAACGAAGGCACTGCTTTAACCCAGTATTCGATGGAGCACTTGGAAAGCGTCGGACTGCTGAAGATGGACTTTCTGGGTCTGCGGACGCTGTCGATTATTGAGCGGTGCATGAACTGGGTCGGACAAATGACCGGGAGTCCGCCGGATTTCCGGAAGATTTCCGACAGCGACGAATCGACGTACGCGATGCTGGGCCACGGCGAGACGACGGGCGTATTCCAGCTGGAGTCCGCAGGAATGCGCCGAGTGCTCAAGGAACTGAAGCCTACCGTATTTGAGGATATTATCTCAGTCCTGGCGCTGTACCGCCCGGGTCCGATGGAATTCATACCAAAATATATTCAGGGCAAGCACGGGCTTGCCGAAGTGGAATATCCCCATCCCGATCTGATTCCGATTCTGTCCGATACCTACGGCATCATCGTCTATCAGGAACAGATCATGCAGATCGCATCGGCGATGGCAGGCTTCTCGCTTGGCGAAGCGGATCTGCTGCGCAGAGCCGTATCCAAGAAGAAGCGCGAGACGCTGGACCGGGAGCGCGGCCATTTCGTAAAAGGAAGCCTGAAGCAGGGCTATGTGGAAGCCGACGCCAACGCGGTCTACGACATGATCGTGCGCTTTGCCGATTACGGCTTCCCGCGCGCCCATGCCGCGGCTTACGGCGTGCTGGCTTTCCAGACGGCATACCTCAAGGCGCATTACCCGGTGCCGTTCATGGCCTCCATGCTGACGGCAGTGATGGGCGTCCACCGCAAGGTGGCGGAGTATGTGCTGGAATGCCGGCGCATGGAGATCGGCGTGCTGCCTCCGGATGTGAACGAGAGCGGCGTTCTGTTCACTCCGGTGGACGGATTAAGCGGCGCGGGCGGACATATCCGTTTCGGGCTGGCTGCGATCAAGAACGTCGGCACGCTGGCCGTCGAGAGCATACTGGAAGCTCGTAAGGAGCGGCCCTTCGACAGCCTGCTCGATTTCTGCCGCCGCGTCGATCTGCGGGTCTGCAACAAGCGCGTCGTGGAATCGCTGATCCAGGCGGGGGCCTTCGACAGCCTGCCGGGACACCGGGCGCAGCTGCTGGCCATGCTGGACGAGACGACGGACGCGGCGGCCAAATGGCGCAAGGAGCGCGAGGAGCTGCAAATCCAGCTCTTCGACGACCTTGTCGAAATGCCGAACTGGGATATCCGGTATCCCGATATTCCGAAATTTACGGCGGGCCAGCAGCTGGAGCTGGAGCGCGAGCTGCTAGGCCTGTATTTATCGGGCCATCCGCTGGACGACTACGCGGAACTGCTGGAAGAATCCGGCGTGCAGCGCCTGATGGATCTCGGCGAGGCGCCCGATGAGAGCGCGGCGGTTACGGCCGGAATGGTCGTATCCCTCAAGGAAATTATGACAAAATCCGGCAAAGCGATGGCCTTTGTCGAATGGGAGGACCAGATCGAGCGCTGCGAGGTCGTGCTGTTCCCCGAGGTGTGGAAGCGAAGCCGCGCGCTCGTCGCCAAGGGCGCGCTGCTTGCCCTGCGCGCCAAGGTGCAGCAGCAGGACGAAGGCTTCAAGCTGCTGGCCGACGAGGTCGCGCAGCTGTCGCCGGACACGCTGCGCGGCCTGCTGCAGCGCCGCGCGGCCGCGGCTGCGCGCCCGCAGGGCCGGACCGCGCCGGCAGGCTCCGGCGCGCCGAGAGCGGCCGCTGCGCCTGCCGCAGCCGCAAGACCTGCCGCCGGTGGCAGCGGCCCAGCCGGGCCGCCGGGCGGCCTGCAGGCTGCCGCGCGGGCTCCGCGGCAGGCGACGGCTGCACAGCCGGCGAATGGCTCCGCCGGCCAGCGCGCCTACATCAAAATCACGGCCGCCTCGGAGGACGGCGGCCTGCTGCCGCAGCTGAAGGAGCTGCTGCAGAGCCATCCCGGGGCCGTCCCGACGCTGCTGTTCTACGAGCGGGAGCAGAAGCTCATCGCGCTCAGCGACAGCTTTCGAGTCAAGCCGTCACCGGAATTGTTCGGTCTTGTCGAATCGCTGCTGGGCCCTGGAACAATAAGAATAAAATAAGAACGTTTCCCCCCCTTTTCGCATACATTAGGGAACCACAGGCTTCACTTGCGGAAAGGGGAAGATTTATGTCCTATCAACTGGCGGTGAACTTATTGGAACGCAGAGGCGTTTCCGTCGATTCGATCGCCGAGATTGTATACACGCTGCAATCGGCTTATTATCCGGATTTAAGCGGGGAGGAGTGCATTGCGAGCGTCAAGGCCGTTTTAGGCAAAAGAGAGGTGCAATACACGCTGATGACGGGCATCGCCCTGGATGAGCTGGCGGAGAAGAAGCTGCTGCCGCAGCCGTTTCAGGCCATCATGGAGGCTGATGAATCGCTTTATGGGGCGGACGAGACTTTGGCTCTGGGGATTACCGGCGTTTATGGAATGATCGGTCTGACCGGCTTCGGCTATCTGGACAAAATCAAGCTGGGCGTCATCGGTGAACTGAACGACAGGAAGGACGCAATTAACGTCTTTCTCGACGACCTGGTCGCCGGCATAGCCGCCGCGGCTTCTGCCAGAATTGCGCACCGCCACGATAGAGCAAGGGTGTATCCCCTCGCGTAAATCCAACCTGGAACCATGAATCCGGCGCGGTCTCTCCCGCGTTGCCTCCCTCCCTCTTTTGTTGCAGGGAAAAAGAAAACTGTGTTATCATGGTCCCATAATACGGGATACGGCTTAGGAATCGAGATGGGGAGGCCTCGTCAGGACATGTGGACGGTCATTTATATTGCGCCTACCGCCAAAGTGGCGGATATGATTAAGAGCAAGTTGACGGAAGAGGGATTTCTGGTAAAATGCCGTCCCGTCAATATGTCCAAGCAGCAGTTTGAGATTCTGGTTCCTTCCGGCGAACTGGATGAAGTGCAGGAAGTGCTTAACCTGATTCTGCATCCCTAGAACGACATCATTGAAAGCAAACGTGACAGCGAGAATGCTGCATAATGCAAATAAACGGCTGAAGAGGTGCGGATCTTGTTTAAAGATTTGTTTCAAAAAAAAAGGAAATACGCGACAGTTCCTTCCCAGCGTCTGGAGCAGACGAAGGAACCGGCGGAAGGCGAGCGGCCCAAACGGGAGATTCCCGAAGGTCTCATGAGCAAATGTCCGAAATGCGGTTCGATCCAGTACAGCAAAGAACTGGAGAAGAATCTCAAGGTCTGTTCGGAGTGCGGCCATCATCTGCGTCTGAACGCTCCGGAGAGGATCGCCGTCACACTGGACCCGGGAAGCTTTATCGAGTTCGACGCCGGAATGAAGTCGGTGGACCCGCTCGGGTTTCCGGGCTACAGCACGAAGCTGGAGCAGCAGCAATTAAAGTCGGGGCAGATTGACGCCGTCATTACGGGGCAGGGGAGCATCGGCGGCCATCCGGTTATTGCGGCGGTCATGAATTTTGAATTTTTCACGGGCAGCATGGGCTCGGTGGTGGGGGAGAAAATCACCCGCGCCATCGAGGAGGCAACCGAAAAAAAGCTGCCGCTGATCATATTTTCGACTTCCGGCGGAGCCCGGATGCAGGAAAGCATCCTGAGCCTGATGCAAATGGCGAAGACCAGCGCGGCGCTGGCCCGTTTCGGCGAGTCCGGCGGATTGTACATATCCGTGATAACGGACCCGACGACGGGCGGTGTGTCCGCAAGCTTCGCGACGCTGGGCGATATCAATATCGCCGAGCCCGGAGCTGTATTCGGCTTTGCCGGACGCATCGTCATCGAGCAGACGATCCGGCAGAAGCTGCCGGATGATTTCCAGACGGCGGAATTCAATTTGCAGCACGGCCAGCTCGATATGGTGGTGCACCGCAAGGAAATGCGCTCCACACTGAGCAAAATTCTGGAGCTGCATGACGTGAAAGGGGGATTTTAGAATGGCGGGGGACTTGCCTTTTGAAAAACCTCTCGTTGAAATGCGCAAAAAAATTGCGGAACTGAAGCAATTCGGGGTGGAAAAGGAAATTGACTTCAGCGACGAAATCGCCCGGCTTGAGGAGCGTTACCGGCTGCTGGAGGAGGAAATCTATTCCAATATTTCCCCTTCGCAGAAAATGCATCTGGCCCGTCACCATGGTCGGCCGACCTCGCTCGACCTGATCGGGCTCATCTTCACCGACTTTATCGAACTGCACGGCGACCGGCTGTTCGGCGACGATCTTGCTGTCGTCGGCGGCATTGGCAAGCTGGAGGGAATACCGGTCACCGTGATCGGCCATCAGCGGGGCAAAGATACCAAAGACAATATCGCCAGATTTTTTGGCAGTCCGCATCCCGAAGGCTTCCGCAAGGCGCTTCGGCTTATGCAGCAGGCGGACAAGTTCCGCCGTCCGATCATTACGTTTATCGATACGAAGGGCGCCTATCCGGGCAACACCGCGGAGGAAAGGGGCCAATCGGAGGCGATTGCCCGCAATCTCCGTGAAATGTCCGGACTTGGCGTGCCCGTCGTCTGCGTCGTCATCGGTGAAGGCGGCAGCGGCGGGGCGCTGGCAATGGCCGTGGGGAACCGCGTGCTGATGCTGGAGCACGCCATTTACTCCGTCATTTCACCGAACGGCGCCGCTTCGATACTGTGGAAGGACGCCTCGAAGGCCGATCAGGCGGCGGAAGCGATGAAGATCACTGCGGACGATTTGCTGGCCATGGAAGTGATTGAGGAGGTAATCCCCGAGCCCAAAGGCGGCGCGCACCGGGATTACGAGAGCACGGCTTCGGCCATCAAGGACGTCATCGTCCGGCATCTGCATGATCTGGCCGGTCTGGACGCCGATGAGCTTAAGGAAGACCGTTACCGGAAGTTCCGGAAGATCGGGGAGTTCGCGGAATCGCAGGCAGCGGAAGAAGTTTTTTCCGAAGAACCCGCGCTCAGTCCGGAGTAGGCGGAAATGTCCCGTTTTGACAAGATAAGACTCTAAATAACTAGCAATCCGTAACCCCGAACCGGCTTCGGGGTTATTTTTATTGAACTCCGGTTATGCTGATTTATATGAAAAAAGCCGCGAAAACATTGATTTTGTAATCCAGTTGAAGTAATATTCATAAGGGCGCAGTTCATACTGCATATGACATAGTTCCTATTCAATTGGACAACTTTGTAGTAGATTTTGTAGTTGGAAAAAGTGTAGACAGAGAAACGAAAAAACGGAGGAAAACTAATGCGGAAAAGTAAAATTGTATGTACGATTGGTCCTGCAAGTGAATCGTTGGAGAACCTCAAGAAATTGATTCTGGCCGGAATGAATGTGGCACGCCTGAACTTCTCCCACGGTGACTTTGAAGAGCATGGAGCACGGATTAAGAACATCCGTGTGGCATCGAAGGAACTGAACAAGACCGTTGCCATCCTGCTCGATACGAAAGGACCTGAGATTCGTACAGGCAAGCTGGAAGTAGAACCGATTGAACTGGTGCAGGACGAGTACCTGACCCTGACTACGGAAGAGATTCTTGGCGACAAAAATCGCATTTCCGTCACTTACTCTGACCTTCCGAAAGACGTTCAAGTAGGCTCCACCATTCTGATTGACGACGGCCTCATCGGACTTACAGTTGTCGACATTCAAGGCACAGAAATCAAGACTCGCATTGTCAACGGCGGCACGATCAAGAGCAAGAAGGGCGTTAACGTCCCTGGAGTTGCCATTTCCCTGCCGGGCATTACCGAAAAGGACACCAACGACATCATTTTCGGGATCGAACAGGACATCGATTTTATCGCCGCTTCCTTCGTCCGCAAAGCCAGCGACGTTCTGGAAATTCGCGATTTGCTCGAGAAACATGGTGCAAGCCATATCCAAATCATCTCCAAAATTGAAAACCAGCAAGGTGTCGACAACCTTGATGAAATTCTGGCGGTATCCGACGGCCTGATGGTTGCCCGCGGCGACCTTGGCGTGGAAATTCCGGCTGAAGATGTGCCGTTGGCGCAAAAACTGATGATTCAAAAATGCAACATTGCAGGCAAGCCGGTTATCACCGCTACTCAAATGCTGGATTCCATGCAGCGCAACCCGCGTCCGACCCGCGCCGAAGCGAGTGACGTGGCCAACGCGATTTTTGACGGAACCGACGCGATCATGCTGTCCGGCGAAACGGCTGCAGGGAAATATCCGGTTGAATCGGTACTGACGATGTCCCGCATTGCAGAAAAAGCGGAATCCGCACTGAATCACCGTGAGATCTTCCTGAAACAGCAAATTGCCCAAGAAACGACAGTAACGGAAGCAATCAGCCAATCCGTGTCCATTTCGGCGCTGGATCTGAATGCCAAAGCGATCATTTCCTCCACGGTCAGCGGTCATACCGCACGCGTGGTTTCGAAGTATCGTCCGAAGTCTCCGATTATCGCAGTAACGACCCAAGAAAGAACGATGCGTCAACTGGCGCTTGTATGGGGCATAACTCCGGTACACGGCTCCCCGGCTTCTTCCACGGATGAGCTTCTGGAAACGGCTGTTAAGGGCGGCAAGGATTCCGGTCTTGTCAAAGCCGGCGATCTCGTTGTAATTACGGCTGGTATTCCGCTTGGACATTCCGGTTCTACGAACCTGGTAAAAGTGGAACAAATCGCAGACTAATTTGCGATAACGGTTTTTTAAGATCACGCTATAAGGTTTGAAATAAAAGCAATGGCATTTTCGCCATTGCTTTTTGCGTGGAAATAATACAGGTGCTGGATTTGTGATCAGCCTCTTTTTTTTTGTAAGATATATAATATGCGGCGGAGGCGGCAGGGAATGGGCATATCGTTAATGGATGGAGAGGACATAAGAACAACATGGAAAAATTGCTGAAGCTGCGTGTCTTTTATTTGTTTTTGGGCCTTGGCGGGGGCTTGTTTACGCCTTATCTCACTTTGCTGCTCGTTGACAACGGTTTGAACAGCGGGCAGGTGGGGGCGCTGATGGCAACAGGAACGCTTGTCGCCATCCTCTTTCAGCCGGTATGGGGCATTGTTTCCGACCGGTATCACCAGACCCGTCTGGTGCTTATCCTGAGCGTCGCCGTTCCGGCGGGGCTCGCCGTTTTTTACCGGTCGGAGTATTTTATCGTCCTGTTTGCGGTCTATATGGTATCCACCGTTTTTTCCTCCACTCAGGCTCCCATAGCCGATTCCTACGCGATCGCCGCGGCGAAAAGAGCGGGCTCCACCTATGGCAGCATCCGGCTGATGCTCAGCTTTGGCGCGGCTGCCGGAGGCTACATCGGCGGGGTGTATGTGTCTTCCTTTTCCGTTTCGACCATTTGGATGCCCTTTCTATTATTCAACCTGCTTGCTGTACTCGTCGCAGTTACACTGCCGAAGGAAGCGGAAGGGAATGCTATCATGGCCCAGTCTTTCGCTCAAGGGATGAGGCAACTGCTTGGGAACCGCATTTTCCTCGCTTTTTTGGGAGGGAGCTTTCTCGTGAACCAGACGATGACGGCGTTTGGCACTTACTTTGTGCTGGCGTTCCAGTCGGTGGGAGGCTCGACACAGTATGCCGGAATAGCGCTGATGCTCGCTTCCATAACTAATGTGCCCTCCATGCTGGTGGCTTCGCGGGTTATTGGCAAAATCGGGAGAGAGAGGACGCTGCTGCTGGCCGCTCTGATTTATGTGTTTCGCTGGGCGATCCAGGTTGTCTTTCCGTATCCTGCGGCCATGATCGGCGTTCAGGCGCTGCACGGGTTGTCCTTCGGGTTCTTTTTGGTCGCAGCGGTTGAATACGTCTCCCAGACGACTTCGGCGGATATGCAGGCAACCGGACAAAGTGTGTTTAATATGGTGTTTTCCGGTCTTTCGGGCATTGTCGGAAATTTGCTTAACGGTGTTCTGCTAAGCCAGGGGGGCGTACAGCTCATGAACGTCTCCTGTATGATCAGTTCAGCCGCCGGAGCGGTGCTGCTGATTTATGTGGCCAGAAGCTCCCGCAGGCAGCTGTCTGCGGCGGCTGAAGGCTTAAGTGCTCAAACGGAAATATAAGACTGCATAGGCCATGCTTATTTAAGGGGGGATCACGCATGGAAACTCAAGATTTTCTGTCAGGACACTGGCATGCCGCATCGTTTCGGGTCCGCTATCAGGAGAGCGACCAGATGGGCGTGGTATACCATTCCAATTATTTGATCTGGTTTGAAATCGGACGGACCGAAATGCTGCGCGGACTCGGCTTCACCTATCTTGATCTGGAGAACAGCGGGCTGCTGCTTCCCGTTCTCTCGGCGGAGCTGAAGTTCAAACGATCTGCGAAGTACGACGATACCGTTACCGTCTATACCCGCATGACGTCGTTTACTCCGCTCCGGTTGGTTTTTGAATACGAGGTGCGCCGTGTGGCAGGGCCGGGGGCAGCCGGAAGCGGCTTGAACGGACCGGAATCGGACTCCTTCCCCCAAGGCTTCAAATCCTCGGCAGACGGTGAATTGCTGGTATCGGGTTTTACCGGCCATGCCTGGGTCAACCGGGAGTTTAAACCCGTGCGGCTGGACAGGGCGCTGCCCGAAATTTACGGCGGAATATTGAACGCGCTGAGGGAAGAAAGGGGGACGATATGATTAAAAGAAACGGGCTGTGGGCCGCGTTATTTATTATTCCTGCCATAGAACTGTTCGGCTTTATTCTGGTGTCGTCCTGGTTCGGAGTGTCCAAGACGCTGCTGCTGCTGATCTCGACTTCGCTTATTGGCCTTTTGATGATGCGGTTCGAGGGCGGAAAGGTGCTGCAGGACAGCAGGCAGCAGATGCAGGAAGGCCGGATTCCCGGCCGGACGATGCTGGACGGATTATGCATTTTTTTTGGAGGACTGATGCTGATTATTCCGGGCTTTATCACGGACATTATCGGTTTCACCCTTGTTTTTCCCTTGACCCGGCCGCTGTACCGGGGAGTTCTGCTGAAGTGGATCGAGAAAAAGATGAAGAACGGCACGTTTACCTATTACAAGAGGTAATTGTCCGGTTAGCAAGCCTCTGGCTAAAAAGAGCGACAGCCGTGTGATAATCATGCGGCCGTCGCTCTTTTTACCGTTGTCTCCGCCCGTTATCTTAATGCAGCCTGCCGCTGAGGATATAAGACTGCAGGCTGCGGAAGACGCCCGCCCGCCAAAAGGCGCTGAACACGACGAGAGCGACCGGGCCGAGAATGAGGCCGGCCGCGCCGAGCAGCTTCAGGCCGGCGAACATGCCGATCAGCATGGCGAGAGGGTCGAGGCCGATGCTGCTGGCCAGCACCTTTGGCTCCAGCACCTGGCGGGTTATGAGAATGACCGCATACAGCACAGACAGGCCGATGCCGAGGGACATATCACCCGTCATGTAGGAATACAGCGCCCAGGGAATCATCACAATGCCGACGCCGAGATAGGGCAGCAGATCGACAAGGCCGATCATCAGACCTAGAACGAACGCCGACTTGACCCCCAGAATAAGCAGGCCGAGGATGACGATGGCCCCCGTAATCGAGATCAGGACAAGCTGCGCAAGCAGATAACCGAAGAGCGCCCTCCGCAAATCGCTCCAGATCTCCGCTGCGGCGCTGCGGATTCCGTCCGGCAGCCAATCCGACAGCATACGCCCCCGCTTCTCCCATCCGGTAGCAAGAAAAAAGGCGGCAAGAACGACGACAATCAGCACCGTACCGAGCGAAGGCAGAGAAGCAATCATTTTCAGAATCAGGTTGAAGACGCCGGTAACGAGCTGGGTTACGGCCAGCCCGATAGTTTCTGTCGTTTTGCTGATATGGCTGTCGATTGTGGAATGATAATCCGGATTGCTGTTGTAAAATTGATTGATTTGGTTAATTATATATTGAAGCCTGTCATTGCGGCTCCAGGACAAGAGCAATTCATGCCACTGGGCTGAGTGAAGGTTGAAGGCTTGGGCAAGAACGGCAAGTTCTTTGACCAGCCGGGTAACGAGAGCGGTAAGCACAAGGCCGGCGGAGCCCATATAAAGCACAAGCGAGAGAATCACCGCAAGCCATGACGGCAGCCGAAATCCCTTCAGAAGCTCTACGACCGGACGTATGCTGTAAGCAAGCAGCCAAGCGAGGCACAGCGGGTAAAGGAGCGGAACCAGTACATAGAGACAGAACAGAACAAGAAATACAGCCAGAACGACCCATAGGCCCCGCAGCACTCTTTTTAACATCAGCCGGTCCATGCCGATTCTCCTTTCTACCCGGGTTTCCAGCAGAATCTACTTTTTTTAATTAGGCATTATGCAAAAGGGGCGTCTCGGCGGAGAGCTCGTCTGATGCTGCAATGCTCGTCTAATCCTGCACTAATGTATATTCCTCTAACAGAGAAAACATCCCATTTTTCATCCCCCTAAACGGAAAACGTCATGATGAAACGCCCGGCAAAGAAGTATTTTTCTATATCTCCGATAAAATCATTTGATGCGCTGTAAAGCTTTCACTTAGTTCACGTAACCGACAATTTCAAGTATGATGAATAGAGGTTCACCTTTGCTTTCCTAAAATCTTCATCGGATACAGTAATCGGTGGGATGCATAATTATTCATTTTTTGAATACTTCAAATTGTAAATGTTTTCACGGAACCCACTTCTAAAACCCTGTTGGCAAAAGGAGAGATTATATATGACAGTTATCAAAGGACTGGAAGGCATCGTTGCGACTACTTCTTCGATCAGCTCGATTGTGGACGGCGTGCTCACCTATCGCGGCTATGATATCGACGATCTTGCAGAACATGCCAGCTTCGAAGAGACTGCCTTTTTGCTCTGGTTCGGCAATCTGCCGGCCACGGCAGAACTGGAGAAACTCAAGCGCGATCTGAGCGATTTCGCTGCCATTCCGGAGCCGCTGATCGCGCAGATGAAGCTGTATCCGAAGGATGCCAATACGATGGCGGCCCTGAGATCCGCCGTATCGGGTCTGGCGCTGTACGACGAGGCTGCGGACGATATGAGCCGAAGCGCCAACGAGATCAAAGCAGTAAAGCTGCAGGCGCAGATTCCGACGATTGTGGCGGCACTGGCGCGCATCCGCCAAGGGCTTGAGCCGATCGCTCCGAAGCCGGGCTTCTCCATCGCCGAGAACTTTTTATACATGCTCCGGGGTGAGCAGCCCGATATGGTTTCGGTCAAGGCGCTGGACACGGGGCTCGTGCTGCATGCCGACCATGAGCTTAACGCTTCGACCTTTGCCGGAAGGGTAACGGTTGCAACGCTGTCCGACATATACTCCGGCGTCACTTCGGCGATCGGCGCGCTTAAAGGCCCGCTGCATGGCGGGGCGAATGAAGCCGTGATGAGAATGCTGGAGGAAATCGGCAGCTTCGAGAATGTTGAGCCTTATATCCGCGGCAAGCTGGCGCGCAGGGAGAAGATTATGGGCTTCGGGCACCGCGTGTACAAGAACGGCGATCCGCGCGCGAAGCATCTGATGAAAATGTCGCGCGAGCTGGGCGCGATGAAGGGCGATACGAAGCTGTACGACATGTCCGTGAAGATCGAAGAACTGATAACCGGACAGAAAGGACTCAAGCCGAATGTCGATTTTTACTCCGCCTCCGTGTATACTCAATTAGGCATAGACCGCGAGCTGTTTACGCCGATCTTCGCCATCAGCCGGGTATCGGGATGGACCGCTCACATTCTTGAGCAGTATGAAGACAACCGCATTATCCGTCCGCGCGCGGAATACACGGGTCTTGTGGAGCAAAAATACGTTCCGGTCACCGAAAGATAAGCAGTCTTTTTGGCGCGCCTGTATGCGGGAAGAAGGGCGCCCGTCAGCAAAGGATTAGCCACTGAAAGGGCATACGCTTCTTAAAGCCGGTTCGCAGCAGCAGACTGGCGGAAGCGTATGCCGCACACCAACTTTTAAGGAGGAATTACACACTAATGCTAAAACTCGAAAAATATGATCTGCCGACAGAGGGCGAACAAATTACAATTGACAACGGAAAGCTGCAGGTCCCGGATCATCCGATTATCCCTTTTATCGAAGGTGACGGAACGGGACGCGACATTTGGAAAGCCTCCAAACGGGTGCTGGACGCGGCGGTAGACAAGGCTTACGGCGGTTCCAAGCGCATTGCCTGGTACGAGGTGTTTGCCGGAGAGAAAGCATTCAATACATATGGGGAGTGGCTTCCGAACGATACGCTCGAAGCGATCCGCGAATACATCGTGGCGATCAAAGGACCGCTGACGACTCCGATCGGCGGAGGCATCCGTTCTCTTAACGTAGCGCTGCGGCAGGAACTGGATTTGTACGTCTGCTTGCGCCCGGTTCGGTATTTTGACGGCGTGCCTTCCCCGGTAAAGCGGCCGGAACAGGTCGATATGGTCATTTTCCGCGAGAACACGGAAGATATTTACGCCGGCATTGAATATCAAGAGGGCTCGGAGCAGGTCAAGAAAGTGATTGAGTTCCTGCAAAAAGAGATGGGAGTAAACAAAATCCGCTTCCCGGAAACGTCGGGCATCGGCATCAAGCCTGTTTCTTCCGAAGGCTCGAAGCGTCTCGTGCGCGCTGCGGTGGAATATGCGGTCAAGCACGGACGCAAAAGCGTTACTCTTGTGCATAAAGGCAACATCATGAAATTCACCGAAGGCGCGTTCAAGAACTGGGGTTACGAGGTGGCTGAGCAGGAGTTCGGCGACAAGGTGTTCACCTGGAACCAGTACGATGTCATCAAGGAGGCCGAAGGCGCCGATGCGGCGAACGCTGCCCAGAAGCAAGCGGAGCAGGATGGCAAAATCATTATCAAGGACGCCATCGCCGACATCGCTCTGCAGCAGGTGCTGACGCGTCCGACGGACTTTGACGTCATTGCCACCCTAAACCTTAACGGCGACTATCTGT
The DNA here is from genome assembly GCF_003854965.1 of Paenibacillus rhizophilus. GTDB lineage: Bacteria > Bacillota > Bacilli > Paenibacillales > Paenibacillaceae > Paenibacillus_AQ > Paenibacillus_AQ rhizophilus. Next base: position 106,653 of record NZ_RQPI01000002.1, on the reverse strand, counting down.
CCGACGCCCTGGCGGCGCAAATCGGCGGAATCGGCATCGCTCCGGGTGCGAACATCAACTACTTGACCGGACATGCCATCTTTGAAGCGACTCATGGTACGGCACCGAAATACGCGGACAAGGATGTCGTTAATCCGGGTTCCGTTATTCTGTCCGGCGTGATGATGCTGGAGCATTTGGGCTGGCAGGAAGCTGCCGATCTGATCTACAATGGCATGGAGACCGCAATCAACAACAAAACAGTTACCTACGATTTTGCTCGTCTGATGGAAGGAGCCACCGAGCTAAAGTGTTCTGAATTTGCTGATGAAGTAATCAAACACATGTAGGGAGGACAATCACATTGGCCATCAAACGTTACAAGATTACAGTCGTGGGCGCCGGCATGACCGGCGCCAACACGGCGCTAATGCTTGCTCAGAATGAATTGGGTAATGTGGTTCTGCTTGATATTCCCCAGCTTGAAAATCCGACCAAAGGCAAGGCGCTTGATATGCTGGAAGCGGGTCCGGTCATCAGATTCGACAGTCAGATTCTCGGCACAGCGAATTATGATGACGCCGCTGATTCAGATATCGTGATTATTACGGCCGGTGTGGCCCGCAAGCCGGGCATGAGCCGTGACGATCTGGTCAATACCAATGCCGGCATCATCAAATCGGTATGCGAAAATATCAAACGCGTTGCTCCGGAGTCCATCGTCATCATCCTCAGCAATCCGGTTGACGCTATGACTTATGTGGCCTACCATGCGCTTGGCTTTCCGAAGAACCGTGTAATCGGCCAGTCCGGTGTGCTCGATACGGCAAGGTACTGTACCTTCATCGCCCAGGAACTCAACGTCTCGTTTGAAGATGTGCGCGGCGTCGTACTTGGAGGACACGGAGACGACATGGTTCCGCTCGTACGGTATTCCAGCGTCGGCGGGATTCCGATTGAAACGTTGATTCCGGCGGACCGAATCAAAGCGATTGTGGAGCGTACTCGCCACGGCGGCGGAGAGATTGTTGAACTCCTTGGAAACGGCAGCGCTTATTATGCGCCGGCGGCTTCTCTGGTTCAGATGACCGAGGCTATTCTGAAGGACAAGAAACGGATTTTGCCCGTAATTGCCTATTTGGAAGGCGAATACGGCTACAGCAATGTGTTCATGGGTGTTCCGACGCTGCTCGGCGCCGGGGGTATTGAGAAAGTGTTTGAACTGGACCTGACAAGCGAGGAAAAAGCGGCTCTGGATAAATCGGCGGAGTCTGTAAGAAATGTAACGGCGGTAGTGAATGTGTGACTAATTGACAAAAGTATGAACGGTATCCCCATTTTATTTTCGATAAAATGGGGATTTTCTTTTGAGAAGCGGCGGCAATTGGTTATAATATTTACGAATGTAACTTATATCATAGATTTATCGGGAGGAATGCGCTATGGATTGGCATGTTTTGATGTTCTTACATATGATCGGCATGCTGGCATTGGGGTTCTATCTGGTGCTGCCTTTCATTCTCGGCCGGATGGAGAAGCTTTCTCCCGCAGCCAAGGAGGGAACGCTGAGTGCAATCAGCGGGTTTAACCGTTTTGCCCAATATGGACTTGTTATCCAACTGCTTACCGGCGGTTACATGATGACCAAAGACGAATATTCGGTGCCGTGGATGATTATCGTTGCGCTGCTGCTGCTCGCGATGTTTGCCTTGGGCGGCATTATGAGCAAGCCGCTGCGTTTGGCGGCCTCCGGCATGAAGCAGAGCCGCGACGTCTCCAGTGAAATCGGCAAAATCCGCACACTGAGCGCGCTGCTGGCAGTAAGCTTGCTGGCTACACTATTCTTTATGGTATTTAATGAGATTATTTAAGCCGTACACACGGCTGTCCCATCTTCAACCGCCTCCGCCGGAGGCGGTTTTTTTGTTTTGCGGCATTCAGCATCGGGGTTCTCCGCAGAACATCTGAGCAAGCTTCAAAGCTGACCGCTCTTTGCTGAGCCTGCTCCTGTTTGAGCTTCCGGCAATTGGTTAATTTAAATATCGTAAGAGGGAACGAATAATTGCACATCCCTAAGACATCCTAAGGAAAGTCTGAGCTTTTACAAACTTTCGAGAGGAGAATGAAAGATGAGCGATAGCAGTCAACAAACCCAGAAGACATTGCCGCCGCAGCATCAGGACCGTCAACCCGGATTGGAATCGGAAATGACGCCGCGGCCTAAATATGAACCGGCGACATACAAAGCGGCAGGCAAGCTGCTTGGCAAAGCGGCCTTGATTACAGGCGGAGACAGCGGTATCGGTCGCGCGGTTGCCGTGGCTTTTGCCAAGGAAGGGGCCGATGTGGTCATTTCCTATCTGAACGAGCACACCGACGCGGAGGAAACGAAGCGCCAGGTCGAGCAGGAAGGACGCAAATGCGTTCTCATCTCCGGCGATATTGGCGTTGAAGCCTTCTGCCAGGACCTCATCAACAAAACGGTGGAGGGTCTGGGCAAGCTGGACATCCTGATCAACAATGCGGCGGAGCAGCATCCGCAGGAGAAGATCGAGAATATCACTTCGGAGCAGCTTGAGCGGACGTTCCGCACGAATATTTTCTCTATGTTTTATTTGACGAAAGCGGCAATGCCTCATTTGAAAAAAGGCTCTACCATCGTCAATACGACTTCGATTACGGCGTACAGAGGAAACCCTCAGCTGCTGGACTATTCGTCCACCAAAGGGGCTATTCTCGCCTTCACCCGTTCGCTGGCCATGAATCTGGCCGAACAAGGCATTCGCGTCAACGCGGTCGCGCCGGGTCCGATCTGGACACCGCTCATTCCATCCACCTTTGACGAGAAAAAGGTCAGCGAGTTCGGCGCCACCCAGCCGATGAAGCGTCCGGGCCAACCGGAAGAGCTGGCTCCGGCTTATGTGTATCTGGCTTCCGACGATTCGACGTATGTAACCGGCCAGGTTATGCATGTCAATGGCGGCGAAATCGTGAACGGTTAACAGGTAACGCCGTTAATCCAAATGACGTCAGCGACACAAAGCTCCCGGTTCGTGAATGCGGACCTGGGGCTTTTTTCACGCAAGGGGTATGATGGAAAGGAAGATTATGTTATGCTTTAAAAGATTCATAACTGCATAGCGATTGACACTAGGGGTGCCGCAAGGCTGAGACGAACGCGTGGTTCGGACCCTTTGAACCTGATCTGGTTTGTACCAGCGTAGGGAAGTGGAGAGTGAATATCTGCATCCGGACCTCATCAAGGTTCGATCCTATCTGCAGTTTCCGGCCGCTTTCCTTCGGGAGGGCGGCTTTTTTGGTGCCATTTTAATGAAGTAGAGGAGGAGAAGATGGCTGTACATCCGGCAAAAGATTCCGTTAACCAGCCGCCCGCTGCTACGGGCTTCAAGAACACCGATCCCGAGATACATCTTATTTCCGGCGGCGGGACGTTGTTAGACAACTTTGTGCTCATCGCCGAGGCTGTCCATTCATTGGTGGATTATATTTATTTGCGCGAGAAATCGTGTACTGCAAATGAGCTGTTCGAATCAGTGAAGGAGATGTGCCGCCGTGGTGTACCGCTTGACAAAATAGTCGTGAACGACCGGCTGGATGTCGCGCTGGCTTCCGGCGCCGGCGGCGTCCAGCTTGCGGGGCACAGCCTTCCTCCCGCTGCGGCCCGGCCGCTTGCCCCAGAGCTGCGCATTGGCCGCTCCGTCCATTCCGCGGCGGAAGCGGCCGCAGCCGCGGATGATGGGGCGGACTACTGCCTCTATGGGCATGTGTACGCCACGGCCAGCAAGCCGGGTCTGCCCGGACGGGGCCTAAGCGGACTCGCGGAAACCGTCCGGGCCTGTCCGGTTCCGGTCATCGCGATCGGCGGCATTGAGCCGGGAAACGCGGGGCAGGTCATCCGCAGCGGCGCTGCGGGCATTGCCGTGCTGTCGGGCATCTGCGGCGCAGCCGATCCGGTGGCTGCGGCAAAGGCTTACCGCGACGCGGTTCGAGCGGCCCGGCTTGAAAGGAGGTGAAGGCAATGAAGCTGTATATCAACGGAAACGAGACCAGGCTTGGTGAAGCTTGCGGTACGCTTGCGGATCTGCTGAGCCGTCCCGAATGGAAGGAACGGCGGATGATCGTTGAACTGAACGGCGCAATCGTTGGCAAGGAAGATTACGGGCATGTTACGCTTGCCGACGGGGACCGTGTCGAGCTTGTGCATTTTGTGGGAGGAGGCTGAGGCGAAAGATGATTTCCGCCGGGCAGGACAGATACAGCAGGCAGGAGCGATTTTATGGAATCGGAGCCGAAGGCCAGAAGAAGCTTGCGGAAGCGAAGGTGCTGATCATAGGCGCAGGCGCGCTTGGCTCCGCATGTGCGGAGACGATGGTGCGGTCGGGCGTCGGCAGGGTGACCCTAATCGACCGGGATTATGTGGAGTGGAGCAACCTGCAGCGTCAAAATCTCTACAGCGAGCAGGATGCGGCCGAGAGGATGCCCAAGGCGGTGGCGGCTGCGCGCAGGCTTCGCAGCGTCAACTCTTCTGTAGAGGTGGAAGGGATCGTTGCGGATATTACAGCGGAGGAAATCGGTCTCTATACCCGGGACGTGGATCTTATTCTGGACGCGGCGGACAATTTCGAGGTAAGGATGATTGTGAACGATATTGCCGTGAGGGACGGCATTCCCTGGATCTATGGCGCCTGTACCGGCAGCTACGGGATTTCAATGACGATTGTGCCGGGACAGAGCGCTTGCCTTCACTGTCTGCTGGATGGGCTTCCAACTGGAGGGGATACATGCGATACGGCGGGCATTATCGGTCCCGCCGTACAAATGACAGCCGCCTATCAGACAGCTGAGGCGCTGAAATGGCTGTCGGGGAACGTGAGCGCGCTGCGCGGAACGCTGGTCTCCTTCGATCTGTGGACCAACCGCCACTCGTCGATGGATACGTCCAGGCTGAAGCGTGCGGATTGTCCATCCTGCGGCTCCAACCGCACCTATCCGTATTTATCGCCGGGGAGCCATTCCAGAACGACTGTGCTCTGCGGCCGGGATACGGTGCAGATTCGCCCGGCAAGTCCGGCAAGACTGGATTTGGAGGAGTGGGAGAGGCGGCTTTCAGCTCACGGCCGGGCGGAGCGCAATCCCTATATGCTGTCTTTGACGCTGGAGAAGCACCGTCTGGCGGTCTTTCCCGATGGACGGGTGCTCATCCACGGAACGGGAGATCCCGCCGAAGCCCGTTCGATCTATCACCGTTATTTTGGCTGACCGCTCAATATTATGAATAGGGGAGGATTAAAGATTATGAAGGATGCTTTACATATCGGGGGCAAGGCCCTGTCCAGCCGGCTGTTTATCGGAACCGGCAAATATAGCCGCAATACGCTTATTCCGGAGGTGGTCGCAGCCTCCGGCTCCGAAGTGATCACGGTAGCTCTTCGGAGAGTCGATCCCTCGTCGCGGGAGGAGAATGTTCTGAATCATATACCGCCGCACATGACTCTGCTGCCCAATACTTCCGGCGCGCGGACCGCGGAAGAAGCCGTGCGCATCGCCCGGCTGGCCAGAGCGGCGGGAATGGGGAACTGGGTCAAGATTGAAGTCATAAACGATCAGCGGTATTTGCTTCCGGACAACCTGGAGACGATCCGTGCCACGGAAATTCTGGCTGCCGAAGGCTTTGTCGTCCTTCCCTACATGAGCCCGGACCTGTCTGCTGCGCTCCGTCTGAGAGACGCGGGCGCAGCGGCGGTGATGCCGCTGGGAGCGCCCATCGGAAGCAACCGGGGCCTGCGGACGAAAGAACTGATCGGCATCCTGATTGAAGAGACCGGCTTGCCGATTATTGTGGATGCCGGGATCGGGCGGCCGTCGGAGGCGGCGGAAGCGATGGAGATGGGCGCGGCAGCCGTGCTGCTGAATACGGCAATTGCCACCGCCCGCGATCCGCTGGGCATGGCGGAAGCCTTCCGCGGGGCGGTTGCCGCCGGACGGCAGGCTTATCTGGCCGGGCTGGGAGCAGTTCGGCAGGAGGCGGAAGCTTCTTCGCCTTTGACCGGATTTCTGAATGTATAGAAGGGGGGGAGAGCAATGAGCTTCTATGAATCGCTGATGACTCTGGAGCGTTTACCCTTTAAGGAGTTGTGGAAGGGGTATAGGGCGGAGGATGTAAGGCGGGCGCTGGCCAAGGAGAAGCTGGACGAGGAAGATCTGCTTGCCCTGCTGTCACCTGCCGCTGGACCGCATTTGGAGGAAATGGCTCAGAAGGCGCAGCGTATCACCCGTTCTCATTTCGGTCATGTCGTGCAGCTGTTTACGCCGATGTATGTAGCCGATTATTGCGTCAATCACTGTACGTACTGCAGCTTCAGTTCCATTTATGATTTTCCGCGCAAAAAACTGACGCTGGAAGAAGTAGAAAAGGAAGCGGCGGCGATTGCCTCTACCGGTCTTCGCCATATCCTGCTGCTGACGGGAGAATCGCGCCGGGATTCGCCGGTCGGTTACGTTAAAGATTGCGTGAAGGTTCTCCGCAAGTACTTCTCCTCCATCAGCATCGAGGTCAATCCGCTGTCCGCGGAGGAATACCAAGAGCTGGCCGATGCGGGTGTGGACGGATTGACCTTGTTCCAGGAGGTATACCACCAGGAGATGTATGCCAAGCTTCATGTCAAAGGACCGAAGCGGAACTTCCGTGCCCGTCTTGACGCTCCGGAGCGCGGCTGCCAGGCGGGCTTCCGTTCCGTCAACATCGGCGCCCTGCTCGGCTTGCATGACTGGCGGCAGGAAGCCTTCATGGCCGCGATGCATGCTCGGTATCTTCAGGATCGTTATCCCGGATGCGAAATCAGCCTGTCTCCTCCGAGGTTCCGCCCTTATCTGGGCAGCTTCAACCCCGAATCGGACGTAACCGATCGGGCGCTGGTGCAGATCATTCTGGCATACCGGCTGTTCCTGCCCCGTTCCGGAATTACCTTGTCCACAAGAGAACCCGCCGAGTTCCGCGACCATCTTGTCCATTTGGGGGTCACCAAAATGTCGGCAGGCGTTTCTACCGAGGTAGGCGGGCATACGGGAGACGGCGGAACTCCGCAGTTTGAAATTTCGGACAGCCGCAGCGTGCCTGAAATTAGGGACATGCTGTACCGGAACGGGCTTCAGCCGGTGTTCAAGGATTGGGATATCCTTGCTGAAAGCTCCGTTCGTTGACAGTCGGAACCAGCGAATTCAAGCCAACCTTTCCCTAGGGGCAAGGTTGGCTTTTTGCAATGTAAACACGGGATTCCCCGCAAGGAGCACAGGCTCGCCGCCGGACATCGATGACAGAGCCCGTTTTATCGGGTGATTCAGCGGATCGGCACCGCAAATACGAGATGCAGCCGCCCTTTGATGCGCCGGTGCTTCGTAATATAGCCGTTGTCTTCGAACCAGGCCAGCAGGCTGGAAAGAGACGGATAGCCGTCTTCTTCCGGCAGCGGGGCATGGTCACCATCGGCGAGCATCAGGTCGGCAATGCAGATTCGTCCGTGCGGCTTTAGCACCCGGCGCATTTCCTTGGCGGCAAGCGGCTGCTGCTCCCCGGCAAGATGATGAAAGGCGAAGCTGGATACGGCAAAGTCAAATTTTTCATCTATAAACGGCAGTGCTAGAAAATTGCCGAGCTTGGTCTTAAGCTTCGGATATTTCAGCCCGCACTGCTTCAGCATTTCCTTTGACTGGTCGACTCCCGTCATGTCTGCGCCGCGCTCCATCAATTTTCCGGCCAGATTGCCGGTTCCCGTGCCGATATCGAGTCCTTTTTCCCCGGGTGCCGGCGCCAGCCACTCTACAGCCAGTTCCAGAGCCTCTTCATAGCCTTCATACTCGGCGGCGCTGCGGACATTCCGGTCATGGAGGACGGCCCTGCGGTCATAGTTCCATTTATCTTCCCAATTGCGGCTGCCCCGCAGTTTGCGTGAAGCTTCGGCCAGCGCGTACAGATCGTCCAGCTGAAGCGAGCGCTCTTTTTTAACCATTTCAATCATTGAATCGGCCGTCTCGATCATGCTCTTGATTTCCAGCCATTTGGCGAACAGCGCGGACCTTTGAAGCTCCAGGTAGTACTGAAGCCGCTCGTGATCCCGACCTTCCCACTCCTGCAGTGCCCTGCGGATATCCTCGACACTCATGCCTGCCTCCCGTAAAGCAATAACAGTCTGGAGCCGCCACACCTCCTGCTCGCTGAACTCGCGGTACTGATTGTCTCCTTTCGAGGGAGCGATCAGCCCTTTTTCTTCATAAAAGCGGATGGCCCTGGCCGACAGGCCCAATTTCTCCGAAATTTCTTTGATCTTCATAGGTTATCCTTTCGATTAACTGAACTTTCTTTATCATATCAAAAAAAGAACAGCCGCTCTTGACCTTCTCCTTGCGGAAAGGTTTATCCTTCGGTCATGAGTCATTCATACGAAGAGGGGGGCGCAGGGAAATGAGTATATTGATCAAAAATGTATGGATTATGGATATGGTGCAGGAAGAGCCGGTTAGAGGGGATATTTTGATCGAAGGCGACAATATCGCTGCAATCGGGACGGAACTGACCGCAGAACACGGTGAGAAAATAGAGGGAGGAGGCATGCTGGCGATGCCCGGCCTGATTAATGCGCACCAGCATACGCCGATGAGCCTGCTCAGAGGCTTCTCGGACGATTTGAAGCTGATGGACTGGCTGGAGCGGAAAATGCTGCCCGCCGAGGCGCGGATGACGCCGGAAGATATCTACTGGGGCGCGCAGCTGTCCATGGCCGAAATGATCCGCTCGGGGACGACGGCTTTTGCCGATATGTACATTCATATGGACGAGATTGCGCGGGCGGTGCAGGAGACGGGGATGCGGGCCGCTTTGACCCGGGGACTTGTGTTTAACGAAGACGATGGTGGAAAAAGGATGAACGAGGCGCTGGATTTGATCCGGCGGTGGGATGGCGCGGCCGACGGCAGAATTACGGCGATGCTAGGCCCGCATTCGCCGTATCTGTGTCCGCCGGAGCCGCTGAGGGAAATTATCGCCCTTGCGGAAGCGGAAGATATTCCGGTGCATATCCACTTGGCTGAAACGAAGGAAGAGGTGGCGATGATCCGGGAGAGATACGGGATGACTCCCGCGCAGTACCTTTACCATAACGGCCTGTTTGAACAATGCCATGTGCTGCTGGCTCACGCCGTTCATCTGAACCGCCGGGACGTGGGGCTTCTGCGAGGCATGCGCGGCGGCGTCTCCCACAACCCGGTGAGCAATCTGAAGCTCGGCTGCGGCATTGCGCCGGTGACGGAGATGAGAGAGGCGGGCATTACAGTCGGGCTTGGCACGGACGGAGCGGGCAGCGCCACGACGCTTGATATGTTTCAGGAGATCAGGGCGGCGGCCTGGCTGCAAAAGGCGGATTACGGCGATCCGGCACTCCTGCCTGCTATCCAAGCGCTGCGGATGGCGACGGAGGAGAGCGCGAAGCTGCTGAACCTGCAAGGTAAGACGGGAATGCTGAAGACTGGTGCCAAAGCCGACCTGATTCTCATTGATCTGGGCAAGCCGCATTTGCAGCCTGTTCATCATGCAGCCTCTCTCCTTGCATACAGCGCGGTTGGAGCGGATGTCGATACGACCATCGTTAACGGCCGCATTTTGATGCGGAATCGCTGCCTGCTTACGATTGACGAGGAACGGCTGCTGCATGAAGCCGCCGTGCGGGCCAAACGGATAGTGGAGGGGATATAACCGGATAAAGCTTTGAATTTAAAGCAAACCCTTTTAGGCTGGCGCCGATATGATATGATAGGTAACGAATGAAAGTAAACAGGAGATTACCGGGACTGAAAGGAGCTTGATGAAGATGCAGCGCTTTGAGGACAGCATATATGATCTAATCGTAGAAACCTCCACCAATTTGCCGGGGGACGTCCGCCGGGCGGTCGCTGCGGGGCGGAGTCTTGAAGACAAGGCCACCCGCTCGGGACTGGCGCTGACGACGATCGCGCACAATATCGGCATGGCCGAGCTGCAGGTCTCGCCCATTTGCCAGGATACGGGAATGCCAACGTTCTTCATACATACGCCGGTAGGCGTGAACCAGCTCCAAATCAAGCGGCATATCTTCGGGGCGATCGCAAGGGCGACCCGGGACGGCAAGCTACGGCCAAATTCCGTCGATTCGCTGACCGGAGGGAATAGCGGCGACAATCTCGGTGAGGGTACGCCGGTGATTCATTTCGAGCAGTGGGAAGAAGAACATGTCGAGGTGCGGCTCATTCTTAAAGGAGGCGGCTGCGAGAACAAGAACATCCAGTACAGCCTTCCCGCCGAGCTTGAAGGACTGGGCAAAGCGGGACGCGACCTTGACGGCATCCGCAAGTGCATTCTTCATGCCGTCTATCAGGCTCAGGGGCAGGGATGCAGCGCGGGCTTTATCGGGGTGGGGATCGGCGGCGACCGGGCATCCGGATACGAGCTTGCCAAGAAACAGCTTTTCCGCAAGGTGGATGACATTAATCCGATCGAGGAACTGCGGGAATTGGAAGATTATATTATGGAGAATGCCAATAAGCTAGGAATCGGCACCATGGGCTTCGGGGGAGAGGTAACTTTGCTCGGCTGCAAAGTCGGGGTGATGAACCGCCTTCCTGCAAGTTTTTTCGTCTCCGTTGCCTATAACTGCTGGGCGTTCCGCCGCCAAGGCGTGCTGATCGACGCTGGCAGCGGCGGGATCCGGGAATGGTTGTATGAGCGGGGCTTCGGCATTTCCGTGGGAGAGGACGAAGCGGATACGCCCGTGGCTGCGAATGTGGACCACGCTAGCGGCTCCGGCGCGGCGGCCGGAACTGCGGTTGCCGAAGATGCGGCAACCGGGAGCGGGCCGCGCGAAATCCGGCTGACGGTGCCGATCAGCGAGGAGGACATCCGGGCCTTGCGCGTCGGCGATGTGGTCATCTTGTCGGGCGAGATGCACACCGGGCGTGACGCTCTGCATAAGCATCTAATCGACCATGAGTCTCCGGTCGATCTGAACGGGGCGGTCATTTACCACTGCGGACCCGTTATGTTAAAAGACGAGGAAGGCTGGCATGTGAAGGCGGCCGGTCCGACGACGAGCATTCGCGAAGAGCCGTACCAAGGCGACATCATCAAGAAATTCGGCATCCGGGCCGTCATTGGCAAGGGTGGAATGGGAGCGAAGACGCTTCAGGCGCTTCATGAGCACGGCGGCGTCTATCTGAATGCGATCGGCGGAGCGGCCCAGTATTACGCCAAATGCATCAAGAAAGTGAACGGCGTCGACTTTATGGAGTTCGGCATCCCAGAGGCGATGTGGCATCTGACGGTGGAAGGCTTTGCGGCTATTGTGACGATGGATTCCCACGGCAACAGCCTGCATGCCGATGTTGAGAGGGAATCCGCCGGAAAGCTGGCTCAGTTCCGCGAGGCGGTATTTAAGTGAGTGCAGTAACCTTGCCCATCCAGCCCCAAAAATTGGTTTCATCCCAATAATTTATCACGGAGTGCAGACGTATACCGTCATGCGCTTCTTTTTTTACATTCCCTTTACATTCATGCGCTGGTATTTTTAATAGAATCGGGCTACGATAAGAAGATATCCATCCAATTCAATGAAGAAAGAGGCAAGTGCCGTATGAGACCGTTTCGAGTCCGTCTAACGTTTATACTAATGGCTTTAATCGGCATTTCCATGATCGGAGCGGGCTTTACAATGGCGCATCTGTTCAAGGAATCCCATATCGCCGCGCTTGAGGATAACATGTCCCGGGAAATAAATCTTCTGTCGGGCACGATGGAATTCCGCGATATGAGCGGCAGCGACGCGTATAATTACTACACCAGGCAGGCTCACAGCATCGCAAAGCTTACGCATTCAAGGATAACTTTTATTACAAAAGACGGCAGAGTCATCGGTGATTCTGAGAAAAATCCGCAGCTGATGGACAACCACCTGGGGCGCGAGGAAGAAATTATGGCGGCCAAGAACGGCATCGGCCGGGCGATCCGCTACAGCGATACGCTGAACCGGAATATGCTGTATGTTGCCAAGAAGGTATTGTCCGGAAACGGCGGCTTCGACGGATACATCCGTCTGTCCATGGGCCTCGACGCGGTTGAAGAAGGACTGAACCGTGCCTGGATCATTATGGCCGGCGGACTTGTGCTGCTGTTCATCGCGGCCGCTTTTGTCAGCTATCGCGTCGCTTTCAGTCTGACTTCTCCGCTGGAACAGATTACAAGGGTCGCCCGCCGGATTACCGATCTCGATTACGACGCCCGGGTTCCACTGAAGAGAAAGGATGAAATAGGCCAACTGGCGAATGCGATCAACTTGATGGCCGACAGCCTGCAGACCCAGCTCAGAACGATACGAGATAACGAGAATCTGCTGCAGAGCGTGCTGGACAACATAACCGGCGGCATTTTGCTGGTGGATGCGGAAGGGAGAATCGCTCTGCTCAACAAGGCTGCGGAGAAGATGCTGGATGTAAGGGCAGACGATATGGTCGGCCGTTCCTTCCGGGAACTGAAGCGCCACTACGAGCTGACCCGGATTCTTGAAGAAGGACTGTCCCGAAGGGAGCCTGTTCATGAGGAACGGAACTTCTACAACTCCGGCGAGCGTATTGTGCGTCTTGACGGCGTACCGATGACGCAGGACGGGACCTACCAGGGAATGCTGTTCCTGCTTCAGGAAGTGACGGAAATCCGGAGGCTGGAAAGAATGCGCAGCGAGTTCGTCGCCAATGTCTCGCATGAACTCAAGACGCCGGTCGCGGCGGTCAAGGGGTTCGCGGAAACCTTGCTTGGAGGCGGAGTGAAGGACGAGAAGACGGCGAACTCTTTTTTACAAATCATATATGATGAGAACGAGCGGCTTAACCGCCTGATCGGCGACATTCTGGAGTTGTCCAAAATCGAGTCCAAACGGGTCCATCTCGAATGGTCTCCGGTCCATCTGTCTTCCTTCTTCGATTCGCTGCTGGAAACGATGAGCAAGGTGGCCGAGAAAAAGAGCATCAGCCTGAGCGCGGAGGTGCCGGAGGAGCTCTTTATAGAAGGTGACGAGGACAAGCTTCGGCAAATTTTCCTCAATCTGCTCTCCAATGCGATCAACTATACGCATGAAGGCGGCAGCGTAAAGGTAAGGGCTGTGAACCGGCAGAAAAAAGACGGTGAGGAAACGGTCATATTCACCGTTACCGATACCGGCATGGGCATTCCGCGCAAGGATTTGCCGCGTATATTCGAACGGTTTTACCGGGTGGACAAGGCGAGATCGCGAAGCTCGGGCGGCACCGGTCTCGGGCTGTCGATCGTCAAGCATCTGGTGGAGCTGCACCGCGGCGCCATTTCCGTGGAAAGTGATCTTGGCATCGGAAGCACGTTTATTCTGGAGCTGCCGCTTTTGCAGGATGATGTAATTTGATTTAAAATGAGATTATTCGCCTTGTTTTGCGAAGCGTGAAGGTAAGACAGAAGTGAATTTGAGAGCTTTACGTAAATCTTTTACACTGGGTTAACATTCTGGTGATACGATAGGCTTGTCAAAAACTACGAGGACGGGGGAACATATGGCACAACGATTGCTTGTCATCGAAGACGAACCGACATTGGCCAGGCTGCTGTCGTACAATCTGGCGCAGGAAGGCTACGAGGTGGCTCATGAGGATCATGGAACGGCGGGATATGACCGGGCGGTCAAGGAGCATTTTGACCTGATTGTGTTGGATCTCATGCTGCCGGGAATGAACGGAATCGACATATTGGACAAACTGCGCGGCCAGGGTATACGGACGCCCATCATCGTCCTGACGGCCAAGAACACAGAAGAAGATGTGGTTCGCGGTTTGAAATCTGGAGCCGATGATTACATGACGAAGCCTTTCGGTGTATCCGAACTGCTCGCTAGAGTCAGCGCCGTGCTCCGGCGCATCTCCGGTGCAACGGAAGAAGCCCCGGTTAGTACGGGGACGGCAGGTTCCACCATTATTTTGGGGCAACTGGAAATTTACCCTGAACGATACGAGGTTACCTTGGGTGGCCAGAGTATCAATCTGCGTCCCAAAGAATTCGAAGTGCTGCTATATTTGGCCCGCAAGCCTGGCGTCGTGTTGACAAGAGACGATTTGATGAACGCCGTGTGGGGATTCGATTACATCGGCGGACAGCGCACGGTCGATGTGCATGTCAGTTCGCTGCGCAAGAAGCTGGAACTGGACCCCGAATCGGTCCATATCGACTCCATCCGTGGTGTCGGCTACAAGCTGGTCGTCAACAAACAGAGAACTCCGGTCGCTTAACCAGGACCCGGGGTTCTTTTTTTCAGCCTTAACTATAGTTCCGGCGACCTACATTGACATTTGCTTAACGGCAAGTAAATATTGCCATGACAATCAATTGATACGCTAAGAGCATTAAGGTAATGCGGGAGGTATGTGTGTGCAGTTACTCATTTCGGTTGAGGAGAACTTGGACAGGGTCGGCGGTTCGGAAGCAGATAGAGAAACCGGTCAGGCGGCAAAAGACAACATTTTGCTAAGACGAAAGGAAATCGGGCAAAATGATCATGTGTCGCGGAAAAAAAGAGAGGCGGCGCAGACAGAAACCGTGTCATTCAGTGAAAAGGATGTACCGTCAGGCCAATCCTCGGCCATTTCGCTTACGGATTATTGCCTCTCCGTTCCGGAAATCGAACAGCAACTCGGCTGCTTTGAGGCGCTTGCGGTATTTCGCGATAACCCGACTGCTCCATGTCTTGTCGTCAAGGACGGGGAGGGAAGTCCTGCCGGCCTTCTGATGCGTGACGCTTTTCACCGCAAACTATCGGGCAGGTTCGCGGCCGAATTGTTTTATGCTCATCCAGCATCCCGTTTTGCGGATAAGGAAGCTCTTATGGTGGACTGCAAGGCCTCGCCATCTGTACTGATCGGACGGGCTTTGCAGCGAACGGAAGATCGATTCTACGACTGCGTAATGGTAACGGAGG
Source organism: Paenibacillus rhizophilus (assembly GCF_003854965.1). Classification (GTDB taxonomy): domain Bacteria; phylum Bacillota; class Bacilli; order Paenibacillales; family Paenibacillaceae; genus Paenibacillus_AQ; species Paenibacillus_AQ rhizophilus. The sequence continues at coordinate 91,642 of NZ_RQPI01000002.1, read as the reverse complement.
ATGGAAGGCTCAAAGGGGTTCTGACCGTAAGGGATCTAATGGTGCTTTCCGGAAGACTCCAGGATCGGGCGGAGCAGGAGCGGCGGCTTGCCGTGGAAGGAAGCTGTGTTCATGTCGGCGAAATGGAATCGGTGCTGCAGGAAGCGGCATCTGCTGCCGAAACGGCTCGAGCGGAATGCAGCCGGATGGAGCAGTGGATCACAGCTGGGTCAGGAAAACTGGACCATGTACATAACTCGTATCTGCGGGTGGAAGATCGGATGGCCGAGCAGCGGAGCCAGGTTGAGGAGCTGCTCCAAAATGTATCAGGGATCGCTTCCCTTACGGAAGAGATCGGCGGGATTGCCGGGACCAGCGAGCTGCTTGCGCTGAACGCCTCCATTGAAGCCGCGCATGCCGGTGTACACGGACAGGGGTTTCAGGTCGTCGCGGGCGAGGTCCGCTCGCTGGCCCATCATACCCGTCGGCTGACGGCAAGCATTTCTTCACTGCTTGGAAGAATTGGTAATTTGGCCGCCCGCACGGCGGAGCTGACCGGAGCCGCTACCGGCGATATTAGCGGCAGTGCAGAGGAAGTAGCGGCTGCTAAGAAACTCTTCTCAAGCCTTAAATCCGCGGTTTCCACCGTGGAGCAGGCAGATGAGACAGCCTGCCGGTTGGCGCGGCAGAGTGTGGACCGGGCCTTGGAGGTCAAGAGCAGACTGCAAGCGATGAGTGATTTTACAGAGCGTTAACATTTCTCTGGACCGGCATTTACAATCGGAGCTTATGATTGTACCGAAGAGTGATGAGAAGGAGACAAACACATATAATGAAGTCCACCGTTGACATAGAAAAGAAGACCATCATTGACATAGAAAAGCTGGATCTCTACTACGAATCCTTTCATGCGCTCAAAAGCATGGATTTGCAGATCCCGGAGAAGGCGGTTACTGCGTTCATCGGGCCATCCGGCTGTGGGAAATCAACGCTGTTGCGCACCTTGAACCGTATGAACGATATGATTCCTGGAACCCGGATCGAAGGCAAGGTCCTGATTGGCGGCACGGATATCTACGGAGGCGGCATCGAGGTGGAAAGCCTGCGCAAACGGGTAGGAATGGTTTTTCAGCAGCCGAATCCTTTTCCAAAATCGATTTACGATAATGTAGCTTACGGCCCCCGTTTGCACGGCAGCCCTCCAAAAGCGGAGCTCGATGAACTGGTGGAGCAAAGTCTGCGGCAGTCGGCTTTGTGGGACGAAGTTAAGGACTTCCTCAAGAAATCCGCGCTGAGCCTTTCCGGCGGACAGCAGCAGCGGCTCTGCATTGCCAGAGCGCTTGCCGTACAACCCGACATCCTGCTGATGGATGAAGCGACTTCCGCTCTTGACCCTGTTTCAACGCAGAAGATCGAAGAGCTTGTCCAAGAACTGCGGGACCGGTATACGATCGTCATGGTGACGCACAATATGCACCAGGCGGCGAGAGTATCGAACCAGACGGTGTTCTTTCTGAACGGCGTAATTGTCGAGTCGGAGGACACGGAACAGTTATTCTCGAATCCGAAAGATTCGCGCACCGAAGATTATATTTCCGGCAGATTCGGCTAACATGCTGTTTCCTCAAGGGAAACGGTTGTTAGTCTATGCGGAAGACCTATAGATTCGAGGAGGAACCCATTACTTATGATTCGAAGACTGGAATTTGACAAAAACCTTGAAGAACTGCGCAGCTTGCTGCGTGAAATGGGTGAGCATGTAATAGACGCGCTGGAAGGCGCCGTGCTTTCTCTGCAGCAGCACGATACGACTCGGGCGCAGGAAATCGTAGCGGCTGACGTCCGCCTCAATGCAATGGAAGAAAAGATTATGGACATCGGCTCGCGTCTCATCATTACACAGCAGCCGGTAGCCAAGGATTTGCGCAGAATAATCGTCGCATTCAAAATATCGAGCGATCTTGAGCGGATGGGAGATCTGGCGCTGGACGTGGCGAAGGTGACTCTGCGAATTCAGGGTCAGGAGCTGATCAAGCCGCTGGTGGACATTCCGCGGATGGCGGAAATCGTAAAGCTCATGACGACAGAAGCGATTACCGCCTATCTGGACGAGAACACGGATCTGGCGCACAAAATGGCGCTGGATGACGATCAGGTCGATCATTTGTACAGCGCTATGATCAACGAGCTGTACTCCTACATGATTAAGAAGCCTGACGCGGTCTCTCAGGCGATGCTGTTGACGCTGGTGGGTCGGTACATTGAGCGGATCGCCGACCATGCGACCAATATTGGTGAAAGCGTAGTCTATCTGGTGACGGGCAAGCGTCCAGATTTGAACCGGTAGGAAGCAACCCGTAAGCAGCCCCGGAGGGCACTGAACTATATCTTACAAGAAAGCGCAGCGCTGCCGTCAGGCGGCGGGGGCGCTTTCTTCTTTTTATATCTCTTTGATGCGAATGCTGCACTTTGTGGGACTATTGCCATGTGGTAAGATGTAAAGGATAAGCAATTGAAGACGAGGTGCATAATGGACAAGCTGATTCTTATAGATGGAAATAATGTCATTTACCGCGCATTCTTCGCCATGCCTCCGCTGACCAATACGGCGGGGCAGCAGACGAATGCCGTATACGGCTTCACTACAATGCTGCTGCGTCTCATCGAGGAGCACAAGCCGAGTCATCTGATCGTCGCGTTCGACGCGGGGAAGATTACCTTCAGGCATGAGGGATACCAGGAGTACAAAGGCGGACGGCAGAAGACCCCGCCCGAGCTTTCGGAGCAGTTCCCTCTGCTGAAAGACCTGCTGCGCGATCTCGGCGTGCCGCAGTTTGAGATCGAGAATTATGAAGCGGACGACATCATCGGCAGCATCTCCCGTCAGGCGGACGAGGCGGGGCGTCAGGTGATGATCGTATCAGGGGACAAAGACATGCTGCAGCTGGCGTCCGAGCATACGACCATTGCGCTGATCCGCAAAGGCGTCACCGATATCGAGCTGTACGGACCGGAGCAAATTCGTGAAAAATACGACTTGACGCCGCAGCAGATTATCGACCTCAAGGGCCTGATGGGCGATGCGAGCGACAACATTCCCGGCGTGCCGGGTGTCGGCGAGAAGACCGCGCTCAAGCTGCTGCACCAGTTCGGATCGGTGGAAGACGTGATTGCGGGTACGGGCGAGCTGAAGGGCAAAATGAAGGAAAAGCTGGAGGCGCATGCCGACGACGCCGTCATGAGCAAGAAGCTGGCAACTATTTACCGCGAGGTTCCGCTGACTCATTCGTGGGAGGACATGGCTTTTCACGGCCTGAAGAGCGACACTGCCGGCCCCGCGCTGGCGAAACTGGAGTTCAAGTCGCTGCTGGAGCGGCTGTCCTTAAGCGGAAGCGCTCCTGTGAGCGAAGAGTCTTTCTCTGAAGCGGTGGACCTTGACATCGTCATTGCGGGCGAAGCGGACCTTGAAGAGGTTGCGACTGCGCTTCCTGAGATTAAAGCGCTGCATGTCGAGACGAACGGCGAGAACCCGCACCGCGCCGAGGTGATCGGCCTGGCGCTTTCAACGCCGGAGCGGCATTATTTCGTGCCCTTTGAGCTGCTGAAGAGCGGCGGTGCCGAGGGCTTGCGTTCCTGGCTGGCCGACGAGCATGCGCCGAAGAACGGCTACGACCTGCATCGCGTCGATTTGGCGCTGCACTGGCAGGGCATTTCCTTCGCCGGAGCGGCGCATGATGTGCAGCTGGCCGCTTATCTGCTCGACCCGACCGAGGCCAACCAGAACCTCAGCGACCTTGTCGCCAAATACGGCCTGCCGCGCCTTGCACCGGACGAAGAGGTGTTTGGCAAGGGGGCCAAATACAAAGTGCCGGAGTTGGATATTCTGGGCGCGCATGTCGCCGCCAAGAGCGCAGCTGTGCTTGATCTGGTGCCGAAGCAGGAGCAGGATTTGAGCGATACAGCGATGTCTGGGCTGTTTCATGATCTGGAAATGCCGCTTTCGCGCATTTTGGCCGATATGGAGAAGCAGGGCATCTGCGTAAATACGGACGGCCTGAGGGAACTGGGCCGAGAATTCGAGCGCACGATCTCGGGTCTGGTAGAACAGATCTACGAAATCGCGGGTACGGAATTCAATCTGAACTCCACGAAGCAGCTTGGGGAGATTTTGTTCGATAAGCTGGGCCTGCCCGTCATCAAGAAGACGAAGACCGGCTATTCCACCGATGCCGAGGTGCTGGAGAAGCTGGAGCCTTACCATGAAATTGTGCGCAATATTTTACAGTACCGCACGCTTGCGAAGCTGCAGTCGACCTACGTGGAAGGGCTTCTGAAGGAAATTGCCCCGTCCACGGGCAAAGTGCACACCTTCTACCGTCAGACGATCGCGGCGACCGGACGACTGAGCAGCCAGTTCCCGAATCTGCAGAACATTCCAATCCGGCTGGAGGAAGGCCGCAAAATCCGCAAAGTATTTGTGCCCTCCGAGCCGGGCTGGTCGATCCTGGCGGCCGACTATTCGCAGATCGAGCTGCGGGTGCTCGCGCATATTTCGGATGACGCAAGGCTGAAGGAAGCCTTTTTGCATGATATGGATATTCATACCAAGACGGCCATGGACGTATTCGGCGTGCCTGCCGAAGCGGTCGACGGCAACATGCGGCGCTCCGCCAAAGCGGTGAATTTCGGAATTGTATACGGCATCAGCGATTACGGCCTTTCCCAGAACCTGAATATTACGCGGAAGGAAGCCGGAAGGTTCATCGAGCAGTATTTCGAGGTGTTCCAGGGTGTGCGCCGCTATATGGACGAAATTGTCCGGGAAGCGCGCAAAGCGGGCTATGTCACCACGCTGCTTGAACGCCGCCGTTATCTGCCGGAGATCAATGCGAGCAACTTCAATCTGCGTTCCTTCGCAGAACGGACGGCGATGAATACGCCGATTCAGGGGACCGCGGCCGACATTATCAAGTTGGCGATGATCCATATGGACCGGGCCCTGTTCGAACGGAAACTGAAGAGCCGCATGCTGCTTCAGGTGCATGACGAATTGGTATTCGAGGTGCCGGAGAATGAGCTGGAGATGATGAAAAAGCTCGTGCCCGAAGTCATGGAAGGCGCGCTGAAGCTGTCCGTTCCGCTCAAGGCCGAGGTAAGTTACGGCAGCAACTGGTATGAAGCGAAATAAAGGTCCCGCGTGCCTTGCTTATCCGGTATAATGGAGTAGAGGTGAAGACATCATGCCGGAATTACCGGAAGTAGAGACCGTCAAGAGAACACTGAACACCTTGGTACAAGGGAAAAAGATACAAAAAGTCACCGTTCGTCTGCCGCGCATTATCCGGCGTCCGGACGATATTCGAATATTTGAAACCATGCTGGAAGGCCATACGATTGAGCGTGTGGAGCGCCGCGGCAAATTTTTGCGCTTCCTGCTGGACGGTCTGGTGCTTGTCTCCCATCTGCGGATGGAAGGACGGTACGGATTGTATGCGGCAGGAGAGCCTTTAGATAAGCATACGCATGTTATTTTTCATTTTGAAGATGGGAGCGAACTGCGTTATACGGATGTAAGGCAGTTTGGCACTATGGATCTTTTTCTGCCCGGAGAAGATCTCAATCTCCCCCCGCTGAACAAGCTGGGACTGGAACCGCTGAACAAGGGATTTACGCCCGAAGCGTTTAAGGATCTGGTTGCCGGGAAAAATACAAAAATCAAGCCTTTGCTCCTCAATCAGGCATATGTGGTCGGCATCGGCAATATTTATGTGGATGAGTCCCTGCATCAAGCTGGCATTCATCCGGAGAGAAACGCCAAATCACTCACCGGAGATGAGCTGGACCGTCTTCATCAGGCGATTGTCGCCACGCTATCGGAAGCGGTAAATGCCGGCGGCTCTTCCGTTAAATCGTACGTGAACGGCCAGGGTGAGAGCGGTTCGTATCAGCACCAGCTGCGGATATACGGCCGCAAAGACGAGACCTGCTACACCTGCGGTACGAAGGTGGAGAAAAGCGTAGTGGGGGGACGCGGCACGCATTTTTGCCCAAGCTGCCAGCCGCCTCTTTTAAACTAAAGCCAGTTTTTTTATCGCAGATTTGATTTGCGCCGTTTTTCTTCAAGTTTCACAATTTTTCATGAAGGTTGACACCCTGAGCCCATCCCGCCCATATACTGGGTGAAGAATGCTACATTGCGAACGACGGTTCCATTGGTTACGGAAGCGTAGGTTCTTCAACGGGAGGGATTGTGGGTGATCAGCCCCATTTTTTCACTGCTGCTGCTGGCTTTTGCCCTGAGTCTGGACGGTTTCGGTGTCGGTATTACATACGGATTGCGCAAACTGAAAATACCTCTGCTTTCCGTTCTCATTATCTCAATCTGTTCCGGTGTTGTGATGTGTGTCTCGATGCAGGTTGGCGCGCTGCTGGCCAAAGTCGTTTCGCCTCATATCGCTTCCCTGTTCGGGGCGGTCATCATACTTCTGATGGGCTGCTGGTCTTTGGTACAGTTGATGATGCAGAAGGATGAAGAGAAGCCGTTCGAGGGGGCCGGTTTGGGATCTGGCGCAGAAGAGAGTGAAAGATACCCGGTAATGACGGATGAAAAACCGGAAGCGGAGCCGGAGAAATCGGCGGTATTTTCCCTTGAGTTTCGCAGGCTGGGGATTGTCGTTCAAATTTTGCGCACTCCGTCTTCGGCTGATATGGATAAATCGGGCAGTATCTCATCGGTAGAAGCGTTCTTGTTGGGCATTGCTCTATCTCTTGACGCTTTCGGAGCGGGCCTTGGGGCTGCGCTCCTCGGATTTAATCCGCTCTGGACGTCGCTTGTGATCGCCCTGTTCAGCGGCAGTATCCTGGTTCTTGGACTCAACACAGGACTGCGATATGCCGGAAGCGTTTGGATGAAGCGCGCCTCGGTGCTGCCTGCTCTGCTCTTGATTGCCATAGGAATATTGAAGCTGTTATGAGGTGAAAACATGATTATGGGCTTGACCGGAGGAATTGCCTCCGGAAAAAGCACCGTGTCCGCCATTCTCGCTGAGAAAGGGGCAAAGGTCGTTGACGCCGACGCCATTGCACGGGAGGTTATGCTCCCCGGACACGAGGTGCTGGCCGCCGTTGCGAAGCATTTTGGCGAGGGGATACTGCTCCCTGACGGAACGCTCAACCGCTCCAAGCTGGGGGAAATTGTATTTAACGATCCTGAAGCCTTGAAGGCTCTGAATGGAATGACCCATCCGGCCATCCGCCGGATTACCCGGGAACGGATGCAGGCACTGGAGAAGGAAGCGCCCGAACGCCTGGTTATAGCTGATATCCCCCTGCTCTTCGAGTCGGGGCAGGAGGATATGTTTGAGCGAATTTTGGTCGTCTATGCGCCGCGTGAAATACAGCTTGAGCGTCTGATGAAACGAAACGGACTGACACGGGAGCAGGCTGAAGCCCGGCTGGACTCCCAAATGGATATTGAGCTGAAGCGCGCCAAAGCCGATTTTGTCATCAATAACAGCGGGGATGTGGCCGACACCGAGCGGCAGATCGCCGTTTTGTGGGACAGGCTGGGTCTGCCATGCTGAAATGGCTTCGTAAAAAAAGAGTTCTGCTGCTGCTATTTCTCGGCTTCATCGCCATTCTGTTCCTTAGCACCAACTGGATGTCATGGTTCTATCCGATTTATTATAAGGAAGAAATCCGCAAGCACAGCTCTACGTATCAAGTTGACCCTTATCTTATTGCGGCAATCATTCGGGTGGAGACGAACTACAAGACCGGACGCGAGTCGAGAAAGGGAGCAATCGGACTCATGCAGCTGATGCCGGATACCGCCAAATGGGCTCTGGAACAGGCCAAGCTCCCCGACGTTTCGATGAAACGGCTCAAGAATGAGCCTTCTGCTAATATCGAGCTGGGCGCCTGGTATCTTCATTCCTTGTCCGGCGAGTTTGATGGGAACCGTACGGCGGTCATTGCGGCCTATAATGCCGGACCCGGCAAGGTGCAGCGCTGGCTCAAGGAAGGCTCATGGAACGGAAGCGAAGAGGATGTCAAAAATATTCCGTTCGGCGAAACCCGCCACTATGTACAGCGCGTCATTTATTATTACAATCAGTACACGGAGATCTACGGGGACGTTTTTTAGCGGCTGCCGTGCACGAGAAAAGAAGTGCCGATAGGCCGCTTCGGACCGTTCAGCACTTCTTCGGCAAGCTTATGTGGGCAGATTATTGGAACTGACCTGCCAGTTGTTGCTCGGCCAGAGTTACAAGACGTTTCGTGATGTAACCTCCGATCGAACCGTTCTCATAAGAAGTTTTATTGCCTTGATATCCATCAGGAGAAAGAGTGATACCAAGTTCTTGGGCAACTTCATATTTCAGTTGCTCCAAAGCCGCATTCGCTCTTGGTATGACAAGGTTGTTAGAGCTGGAGCTCCCATTGCTTGATTGGGCCATTTCTGTTCACCTCCTATCGGTTGGTAACTGTATTATGCGCCGGACTTGCCACATTAATTACTCATAATTAAAGGTGTTTTCTGGAAAAGTAAAAACCAAAACCTTTTCAAAGGAAGTGATCAGATCATGAAATGCCCATACTGCGATCATACCAACACCAAAGTGCTCGATTCACGTCCGGCCAATGAAAATAAATCGATCCGCCGCAGGCGCGAGTGCGAGCGGTGCAGCCGGCGCTTCACCACATTTGAGATGGTGGAGGAGACCCCGCTGATCGTCATTAAAAAGGACGGCAGCCGCGAAGAATTCAGCCGCGACAAAATACTGCGCGGCCTGATCCGTGCCTGCGAAAAACGCCCCGTATCCGTCGAACGGCTTGAGGTGATCGTCTCCGAGGTCGAGAAATCGCTGCGCGGCATCGCTGTAGCCGAGGTCGAGAGCCAGCAGATTGGCGAGCTTGTAATGGAGCAGCTCTATCCTGTGGATGAGGTCGCCTACGTCCGCTTCGCGTCCGTGTACCGCCAGTTCAAAGACATCAATATGTTTATGAAGGAACTGAAGGCGCTCCTGTCCAAAAATCCTTCGGAGACGGACGGACTGTAAGCCCAGGCTCTACAGTTTGTCCACTCCGCAGGCTCCTTACTCCACAGGATTACAATCCGGTACTTTCCGACTGAATGTTTTTTTAAAATAATTGTTGACACATGGCTCATAATTTTATATGATATAGAAGTCGGCTGCGAGACATGAATAAGCGGAAGACACTTAGAAGCCGATTCATACATATCGGAATTCGATACATGGGGCCTTAGCTCAGCTGGGAGAGCGCATCGCTGGCAGCGATGAGGTCAGGGGTTCGATCCCCCTAGGCTCCACCATATATTTTATTTTATACATGGACTCTTAGCTCAGTTGGTAGAGCAGTAGACTCTTAATCTATTTGTCCAGGGTTCGAGCCCCTGAGAGTCCATACAGAAAGAACGGCAGAGATGCCGTTCTTTTGCTGTGTGGGGAACCTGTGTGATCTGGTGGGAGGCAGGAGGCAGGGTAACTAAAGGCCTAAGCCAAAGTTATGCTATCGTTGTTTAGCTTTCGGTTTCGGATTGTCCCATGGTTCAACTGTTCCAATGTCCTACTGTATGAATCTCCCACTGTCTGAATCACCTACTATCTCAATGTCTTACTGTCTGAATCACCAACTCATGATGACCTCTACGGACCGTCCAGCCCTTATTTTCTCTATTTGTCACAATTAGCCGTGCTAACGGACCGTACCGCGCTTATTGCCTCTCCAGTATGCGTATTTCGGTTGAATGGGAGTGAATAAGCGCATTTGAGTCCGCTAGCTTGGTGAAACATTGCTTTTTGTGGAAATAAGAGCACCTCGGTCCGTTGCTTTCGCCAGACCCTTCCACCACTACGACGGCTACGAGAATTTTAGGTATTTAAACCATATTCTCTTTATAATCCAAGCTTCTGAACATGTGTTATACTCTCATCTGGTATGTACGATTGCGCTGCTGCCCGCCGCTTGCGACATCCAATAACTGCTGTTTGACCAACTGATGTAGAATTCGTCTGGCGTGTCGATCGGTTACTTTGAGATGATGCGCAAGTTCTAAGGGGGTGAACGCCCTGAGCACACGTCTTGCGAAACGCAGAGTCTCCGCTTCCAGCCATGTTAACGTGGAAGAAACATCCGTCGCGATGAATTTACCTATAAAAGACAGCACCAACTGCTGGCATTGCTTGGGCTCTTCGACAATCGAAGGATAAGCGATAGGGAGGAAGGTCCAACCATCCAAGGCTAACAAGCAATGCCGGCGGCATAAATCCTTGAACCGTCTGACATCCAGATCTCTGGCATGCGGTCCATAGCCTTGAATCTCAATCCCGCCTTTCACACCTCCAGGCATATAAGCCAAATCCAGATAGCGGTAGCCGTTATTGAAATCGCGTACTTCCCATTCAGGAAACAGATGATCTAAATTCCCGATTGCCGGGAACCATACCCTGCGGAGGAACTCAACCGTTCCGTGGCCTAACCCTTTGACAAGTAACTCCTTTCGCCTGTGGTTACTCTCATTCTCCAGATTGCTTTTTAACCATTCCTCGTATTGCTGCTCAAATCGCGGCATACCCATGCTCCCCCTTGAACTCTCAATCGAGCGTTAATTTTTCCCGCAAAAAAAGCCGCCTTAATACAATATCCCCTGAAATCAGCTCGGATGGATAAAGTATTAAAAGCGGCGTGTGCTTCACAACCTATGCTTACTATTATATCGCGTACTATAAAGTGAATTCAATTCATCATTCAGATGTAAGCTCATTAATACTTGTTTAGGACAGAAAGGAGTCTGACTTGATTGTTGTTTATCGGAGAAGGGCTGAAAATGAATAGATGTGGAGTATCATGGAGGATTTTCTTAAATGATATGTATTTACTGTTGGAACAAATAAAAGAAGGCAAAGAGTTAGTACTTCCATACAAAACCAATTATCACCATTGACACAGGATGAGCTGGACAACCTCTTTGGCTTGTTATATTTACAATTATGGAAATACTGAAGTTCTGATTCAAGAATAATATTTGAAAAGGGGTCAATAGATTGAACAATTACATAATTCGAAACTTTATTCCGGAAGACGTCTACAGCATTTATAACGTTCAAGTAGCGTACAACAAAATGTTCCCTGAAACATCAGTAATTCCAGGAGAAGCGTACCTTTCCCCCGAATTTGACAACGGAAATATGTTGGATATTCCTCTACTTATCCTATAATGGCAGCAGACAGTAGCAATAGTGCGGGAAATGTACTTTGGATGGAAATTAAGTATAATCCCTTAACTGCGGATCATGCGGTCTTAAGAGAGAGTTTATTTCAACATTTAATGAACAGAGTAAGTGAGATCAAGAAAGATGCGGTTAATAAAAAGACCCAAATTTGCTTTACCTTTTTCCCGTCCGAGCAGGAAAGTTCAGAATATGTGCTTTCTAATGGTTTTATAGTAAGTGAGGGGATTTATCATATGGCTAGAAATCTTGCTGAGCCCATCGAGTGTTATCCTAATCCTGATCAGATTGAAGTGAAGGAGTGGAAGATGAAAGAAGATAAAGAGGTAGAAGATTACGTTCAAGCTTACAATGTAGCTTTTCCTGAGAAGCCATGGAATATAGAGGGAGTAAAGCATTTCATGTTATCGAAGCTGTGGGCAGTGGGCACAACATTATCTGCATTTGATAAGGGGCAATTAATTGGCAGTATTATGCTCTACTGGGATGATGAAAAAAATGTGAACGAAGAAATAAACAGGGCTTCTACGGAACAAATCTTCGTCTTACATTTGGCAGGCAAGGGGATAGACGAATCCCATCTTGAACTCCGGGCGAACAATGAGAATGCATTGAATATATATAAGAAGCTCGGGTATAAGGTAACAAAAAGCGAAAATATTATTGAATGGTTATTTAACAGTGGAACACTAAAAATGAATATTAAGAACCCTGCATGTAAAATGATATCGTGAATTTTACATGCAGGGTTCTTTGCTGAGTGGATAAATATGTATCATGAAGTATTCTGGTTGACCAGAAGGAGGGTATTTACTAGGTGGGCAGATTATGTTGTCTCCAATAATGCTGCGCTGAGGACCGTTTACAGAAAGAACGGCAGAAGTGCCGTTCTTTTGCTGCCTAGCGATAGGTGGCTTTTTCTCTGGATTCAATCATGGTGTATTTTGGGTGGAAATGAAGCACATTGCAAAAAGAGCCGTGCGTTGGGCACGACTCCTTAATGAATAGCCGCTTTTAAGGGCGGCGGCTTGAATGAAGTAGGGCTTGAAATAGACCGCTACCTTTGGACAGGGCGGTCTATTTCTTTTTGAGGTAACTTAGCAAAGCAATAATGAACATACCGAACATGAACATTAAAGACAACGCTCGAGGCTTCAGCTCATCAGCCGGCATCCGGAGAGATTCCACCACTATTTCGGCATTTAGCAAATCATCAACTGGTCAGAGAACGATCGCTTTGGCATGAAGTGGGCTAAAGATGAAGCGATAAAAAGAGTCAACAGAACAGCTATCCGTGAGCTTACGGCTGCGGGAGATCTGCCATTTCTGCAAAGTGTAGGGCAGTGGGGCATTTTGCGGAAATGGCAAGCCCGGTTTAACTCGCTGTACTATAAGGATGAGCGGATCAAGCATCCCGGTATGTGGAGTGTGATCAAACCGTTCCTGCTCTTCAGGGAATACAGCATGCGGGAGCTGGTACACTCCTTCTATAAAGGGTTACATTTATTCATGGAAGGAGGGATGTGCATATCTTCGGTAAATTGGCTGTGGATTTCTATCTTTCGCTTCAGTCCCCTAGAGGAAAACAGTTCATTTGGATGGAGAATTCAGGACATTTCTTTCATCCGGAGGATGCGATGTCGATTGAACAAATTTTCATTTCTCATAAGAATTCCAGCGGATATGGGGAATGAAAAAATGGAGTATAAAAGTGTTGTGAAAACTAATAATATTAGTTATTATAATAATATAGTTAGTATTCGGGAGATGAGCTGGGACACCAACATAAAAGGAGGTGAAGAGATATGCCTAGAATGGGGTTGGATATTTCTGTTATTCTGCTGAGAGCGGCCGAGTTTGTGAATGAAAAAGGGCTCGACGGGATTTCGCTCGGCGAACTTGCCAAGCAGCTAAACATTCGAACGCCTTCGCTTTATAACCATATAGACAGCCTGGCAGCCTTGAAGCAGAAACTTGCGATTTACAGCCTGAACCGGCTGTATGAGCGAATGCTGCAGGCCGCGGTGGGCCGTACCGGCGATGAAGCCGTTTACGCCTTGAGCGAGGCATATGTGCATTTTGTAAGAGTCAACCCGGGTTTATACGATGCCGCGCTGCGAGCCCCGGATCCGAAAGATCCCGAGCTTCATCTGGCCCAGGACCAAATCGTTGATTTGGTAGTGAAAATCTTAAGCTTTTATCATATGCAGGATGATAAAGTGCTGCATACCGTACGCGGTTTGCGGAGCATTCTCCACGGCTTTGCATCCATTGAAAGTGTGGGCGGGTTCGGACTGCCGCTGGATCTTGATTTAACGTTCAGAATGATGATCGATACGTTTCTGGCCGGCATTCATGCACAGATGAAGCAGGAAGCGCATGAATAAGCGGTTTATAACCTGTACCTTGTCGCAATCGGCAGCAAATGCTGCCGACGCGTCAGGAGTAACGATTTTCGCGCATGCAAAAACTAATTTGAATAGTTTTAATGATTATTTTAGGTTTTATTGATTGCTTTGATTTACTTAAGGGAGGATTATTCATGAATGTATCCATTCGTCAAAGCCCTTTCCGCCAATCATCATGGCAACAAAGGACATAACGGCTTGTGGAAAAATAACGGAGCTCTAATAATGGTTCTTTTTGTCTTAATTCCACAATAATAAAAAGCACAAGCGCTATAAGGCTTCCAATCAAAGAAATGAGCGTATATGTGTCACTCCAGCCGTCTGTGCCGTCCCGGTGTATTGCGAGAACAAGCCCGGCAAAAGCAGCAGGCGATAAAAGCAAGCCCCAAATGTCCAATTTAGGGTTTTCTTTTTTCTGGATGATAAGCTAAGAAGATGGAAACAACGTGCATAGTTTCTTTACCCGCAAGAAGTTCAATTTTTCAAATGCCCTTCTTGTGGGTAAAGTTTAACACATAGGTGAGCAGCTTATTACTGTTCGATCAGGTTCCTGACGGGGACCGTTTGCTCTTTTTCCGGCTGATTCAATGGATAGATTCTGGCCATATCGGTGTTTTCATCCACATGCTGGATATAGATTTGCGTCCCTTCATAGGTCACATTTTCCATAATCGGCGAAGCGGCAATCTCTTGGGCTCTTTGTGTATTCATGGCTTTACCCTCCTCTATATTTCAGATAACAAGCATTAGTGTCACTATGGATGAAGGGAATTATGCATAACGCCCGGCTTGAAGATTTTACCGTTAGAGATATTTTTATGATTCTGCTATTCTAAAGGACGGAATTTGAAATAGTAGGAGGACATCCCAGATGAGACCACAGTTACACCGCATTATTCTTTTTCTGTTTTTACCCTTTTTCTTGATTGCCCAGAGCTTTCCCGTATCGGCCCGTGCAGCAGAATCCGATCTGTTGGACAAGTATTATCCTTCCGACATTGAAGGGCATTGGGCATATGAGGCGATTGATAATTTCGTCAATGCCAACTTGCTAGGCGGCTATGCCGACGCGGAGGGTACGATCAGTATTAAGCCGAATAATAACATTACCCGAGCAGAATTCGTAACGATTCTTGTCAATGCGGCGGGCTTGACCAGCAGCCAGTCAGGTAAAACCTTTACGGACGTCAAGGCTGGAAAATGGTATGCCGATCCGATCCGGATTGCCAGTTCGCTCGGCATCGTCGGCGGCATCACCAATACGGAATTCGGTCCTGACCGGCCGATCACTCGTGGTGAGATCGCCGTCATGGTCGTCAATGCTTTTTCATCATCCGTACAGTTCGACGGACAACCCAAAGCCTTTACGGATGTACCGCAATATTACGCGAAGACGGCCATTCAAAAAGCCAGCCAGGCCGGCATCGTGACCGGAATGACCCAGACCGAATTCAAGCCGTTCAACCGCGCAACCCGCGCTCAGGCAGTTGTAATGCTTGAACGCTCCCTGAAGCTGCAGCAGGGGAACCTGCCGACAGATCAAGATTTGATTGATGTTGCCGCCAAAGCCGACAAAGAAGAAACACAGCTGATGGTCAACAAGAAGTATGCTGACCTCGAGCGGATTTTCCTTAAATATTACACAGGCTACCAGTTTGCTTACAACATGTCTTCTTTGGCCGAGATCAATCAAATGGCCGCCGTTGGCGGAAAGATAGATATTGAAGTCGTGAAAGCCCCAACTTTCCTCGTCACCGAGCGCTCTGACCGTCTGGCGGTGTTGGATTCGGTATACGGAGAAATCAAAATGAAAATTTCGAACGGCGCTAATACCTATGAAGACACGATCAAGACGGACGGCCAATACCTGCTGAAGAAAATGTCGGATAACAGCTGGAAAATATACGCCATACTTACCAACTAATAATATGCAAAAACCGGAGGTTCCACGGGAATCCCGGTTTTTTGTTTCTTCAATATTTGAAATAGCTTCATGTGAAAAAAGTAAATTCATTTAAGATAAATTAAGAGTACAATACAAGAAATATGAGCTAACAGGAGCAGAGACACTTGGATAAACAAAATAGCAAGTATCGGTGGATTGTTTTTACCGCGGTATTGTTTACCTATTTTCTGGTGGTAAGTCAAAGGACGGCGCCGGGATTAATTACCGATCAATTGATGAAAGATTTCAATGTCTCGGCATCGACCATCGGATTGCTGACTAGCATCCAATTTTTGGCGTACGCCAGCTTGCAAATTCCGATTGGGATTTTATCCGATCGTTATGGCCCCAATTTGTTCCTTATCGCAGGCGCACTGCTGAATGGTTTGGGCACTTTAGTTTACAGTTTTGCGCCAAATGAATTCGTACTGCTTGTTTCCAGATCCTTGGTAGGCATGGGGGACGCTACAATCTGGGTCAATCTGGTCTTAATCTTAAGTCAATGGTTTAGAGTAAAAGAGTTTGTCGGGCTACTTGGTCTCGCGGGAATGGCCGGCAGTCTGGGCTTCTTACTGGCAACGTTTCCTTTTTCGGCTTGGATTGCCCATACTGGCTGGAGAACTCCATTTTTTACAGTCGGCGTTTTACTCGTTCTTTGCGGGATTCTTCTTTATGTCGTACTCGTTAAGCAGCCAAACAAACGATTCAAGGAAGACAATCTCGTAACGGTTCAGACGGAACAAAAGCGCGAAAAAACGCTTCTGATGTTAAAACGGATATTTTCGGATCGGCAAGCATGGGCAACCTTCTTCTGTCATTTTGGGCTTGTCGGTACGTATGTCGGGTTTATAGGCTCGTGGGCGGTTCCTTATGGAATGCAGATGTACGGAATGACGCGCTCTGAAGTAAGTCAGCTCATGATGATCGGACTTGTCGGGGCGATCGTTGGCGCTTCACTGACTACCTGGATTGCCAATCGTTTGGAATCGATAAAACGGCCCTATATGGTCGTGCATCTCGTCGTTTTTGTCAGTTGGGCAATGTTTCTTCTATTTAGCGGGAAACCGCCCTTCTTTATGCTTATTATTCTGTTCTTCATCATCGGCTATGGAAATGGAGCGAGCGCTTTAACGTTTGCGGCCGTTCGTCAATCATTTTCGATGCGGGAGGTTGGCGTCGTCTCGGGCTTTGCGAATACGGGAGGCTTTATCAGCGCTATTCTTTTGCCGAGCATCTACGGGAAGGTGCTGGATCATTTTCAGCTAGTTTCAAGCGGTGTCGGGTATTTCTACGGTTTTATCATACCGGTTCTGTTCTCCATACTGGGTTTAATGGGAGGCTTTCTGTTAAGAGAACAGCGCAAGGAATCCTCGAAGGCAAGCGGGCTTTCGGTTTGATTAAAAGACAGAATAAGGCATGAGTTAGATTTAAAGGCGGCAGGCTGGTTGTGGGAGGGGGGACGTTTTGCATACCGGGACTCAAGTTATTCAGACCGAAAGACTTATACTAAGGCCATTTGTCACACAGGATGCCAAGAGCATGCTTAGAAACTGGATTGGCGACGAAGAAGTACAGGCCAACTACGGTGAACCCGTCTACGAGGATATCGAATCCATTCATGAACTGCTGCAAAAATGGATGAGTTCTTATGCAAAACAGGATTTTTACAGGTGGGCCGTTGTGCTTCAAGAGAAGAACGAGTGTATAGGACAAATTGCCTTTTGCCATGTGGATAGCGTTCATCATGTTGCGGATATCGAATATTGTATTGGAAGAGCGTACCAGGGTCAGGAATATGCCACTGAGGCGCTAACTTCGGTGATTCACTTTGTATTTGAGAAAACAGGGCTGAATCGAGTCCAGGCTTTTCATCGTGGAAGAAACTTGTCTTCCGGAAGAGTTTTGCAAAAAGCTCAAATGAAATATGAGGGAACTTTAAGAAAAAGCTACTTTTATAGCGATACGGGCGAGTACGATGATAAAATTTATTACGGCGTTATCCGAAGCGATTTGAAGCTGTAGATGAGATTTTTTTATATGCGCTAAGATAGGAACCGGCTAGAGCCAAAGTATCGATTGATCATTCGGCACACGTTGCAGTATTCTTTTCTACATAATATCTACATAACTTTGAACTATATTAAAATAATAAACGGTTAGGAGGTGTCTCAATGATAGGTTTAGCTTTAGCTCAATGCATTCAAACATGTGGTGCAACGGGTACGGAACTGGCAGATTGTATTTTAATGATGTTAGGCGCTAAATAAATTAAATACACCATAAAAGCAAAAGCACTCGCATGACTATCCAGTCAGGGGTGCTTTTGCTTTTTTCGGATTCATACTAAGGATTCATCGTTAAGAGGATTTTTCCTGTTACAGTACCGTTCTCTAACATTTCATGTGCAGCTTTAGCTTCCGATAGGGGGTAGGATTGACTGATAACAGGTTGAAAAGTTCGATTAAGAAGCATTTCAAATAACGTATTCAGATCTTCTCTAAACCAATGCGGTTTTGTTTTTTTAGATAAGATTAGAAAATAGAGCGAGGCTTTCCTTCCATCGGGCATGAATTTTCGAGACATTATTGTCATTAGAGTAGGCAAAAGATGCCCGGAGCCATATCCGATTACACGGCCTTTCTTTCGTAAGATTTGATATGATTTTTTGAAGTTTCTGCCGCCCATACAGTCAAATACAACATCCATTCCATCAGGATGGTATTTGTTGATCTCACGAACAAAATCTGTATTTTTGTAGTCGATCGGGGTGGCGCCTAAACTCGATACATAAGCATGCTTGGCTTGTGAGGCTGTACCGAACATTTCAACCTCAGCTATCCTGCCTAATTGGAGAAGTGCAGTACCAATTCCTCCTGAGGCGCCATGGATGAGAACTTTCTCTCCTTGCTGCACATGGGCATACCGATGGAGCAACTGATACGCCATCAAATAATTTAGCACAAGAGATGCCGCTTCTTTCGGATCAATCCCATCGGGAATCGGGATAAGCTCCTTCTGATGCAGACAAATATGTTCGGTATATCCTCCAAAGAAGGGGAGTGCAGCAACAAGCTGTCCGACTTTTACCGTGGTTACATTCGACCCTGCTTCCTTTACGATGCCAACAATTTCGGTGCCGGGTGTAAGCGGTGGCTTTTGAAACGGAGCCTCTCCTTTCCGAAGGATAATATCTCCGAAAGCGACTCCAGTCACTAAGTTCCTGATCAGAACTTCATTTTTTTTCGGTTTGGGCACCGGTTCTTCGATCAGTTCCAGTACTTCAGGTCCCCCAAATCGGTTGACCACAATCCGTTTGTTTGTCGCCATCCCTTCCAGCCCCTTTCAATTTATGTAGTAAATAAACTGATTTACTCCATAAATTGATTTTATATTCTATGCGATTGAAAATCAATAGTTATAGAGTATAATGATGTATATACTACATAACTAAAGAAGAGGGTTACGATGAACGGTTTTGAAAAAAGACGTCAACAAAAAAGGGATTCCATATTAAACGCCGCGCTGGAATTGTTTAAACAACATGGATATCACAAGGTCAGCATCGCTGAGATTGCAAAATCGGCCTCCGTTGCGGAGTCCTCGATTTATAACTTTTTCAACAATAAAGAAAATCTGAAGCTGGAATTGATGAGGAAGCTGATGTATGAAGATTGTGCGAGGACGATGAACATTTCGGCGAGCCACGATCCTGTCCAGCTTAAGCTTGAAAAATTGTTGATGTCTAAAATAAAATTATTCAAAAACTTTTCCGTGCATTTTCCGCTGGAATCATCTGGAATGGGGATTATTACCGAAGAGCTTTCGGTCGATCAAGATTATCATAATGCAATTCTTAACCTAGTTGAGGATGGAAAAAGAGAGGGCGTGTTCATCGAGTCCATTACAACAAATGCAATGGCCGCTTACTTCGATATTATCCGGTATTATTTTATTCACAATCCTGACTCCACCGCAATATTTGACAACAATCCGGAGTTTGCAAGGGAGATGTATTCTTTATTCCTGAATGCTTTGTTGAAGAGATGAAGAAGAGAAAAAAACTCGGCGACCCGTCGCCGGCGCAGAACCGGCAGCAGATCGCCGCTTGGAATTCTTTGTTTTTACTGTCCTCTTGACGGGTTCATTCTTTATTGCCTCAGATTGTTTTAAAATTTCAAATCCATTATTGGTCCTCCTGTTTTGTGAAAATTTTAATATGTACCCTTTGAAACTTGTCCGGTTAATAAATATGATAGCATTCATTTGTCATATTTTATGATATAAATCCGAAAATTCAACATCAACCTAGCCGAAATCCGGTCTGGAGGAACACGAACCTAATTCCAGTTCGGTCCCTAAGTCTCCTTACGATAAAGCCGCTGAACAAATTCTTTGTTCAGCGGCTTTTTATTTGAAGGCGCTCGTGGTATAGTGAGGGTAATAATGGCGTACAATGCAAAAGGAACCGTGCGGGTAAAGCGGCTCTTGATGCAATAGCCGCTTTTAGTACGGCGGCTTAAAGGTATTACGGGCAGGAATAGACCGCATCCTTTGGACGAGGGCGGTTTATTCCTTTTTGAGTTCAGTGACAGTGATTGATAAACCTCAGGGTAAGTACAAGTAATTAAAATATATGTATTTAATATTAAGGAGACGACATGAATTTTAAAGATTTGAATCTGATTCCTCCCATTTTGAAAGCTTTGGACAAAGAAAATTATTCAACACCGACACCCATACAGGAGCAGTCCATTCCGTCCGTTTTGGCCGGCAGAGATTTGTTTGGCTGTGCGCAGACCGGAACGGGGAAAACAGCGGCTTTTTCTTTGCCGATTATCCAGTTGCTCCATGAGCAGCCAAGCCGAACGGGTTCAGCAAGACATATCCGCTCATTAATTCTCACCCCGACGAGGGAGCTGGCGCTGCAAATCGCGGACAATATTGGGGCCTACAGTAAGTTCACCTCATTACGCTGCACAGCGATCGTTGGCGGTGTATCTCAAAGAGTCCAAGAAAGGGCGCTGGGTCTCGGAACGGATATCCTGATTGCCACACCGGGAAGACTGATCGATCTGATCAATCAGAAGCGGGTGGATCTGCAATATGTGCAAATTCTGGTGCTGGATGAAGCCGATAGAATGCTGGATATGGGCTTTATCAACGATGTGAAGCGGATTATTGCCAAGATGCCCGTCAAAAAACAGACGCTCTTCTTCTCGGCAACGATGCCTCCGGAAATCGCCAACATGGTCAAGTCGCTTCTGGTGAATCCGGTGAAGGTCGAAATCACTCCGGTATCGTCTACGGTTGACCGTATCAAGCAGTCGCTCTATCTGCTCGAAAAGGGCACCAAGCAGAAACTGTTGAACCGGCTGCTGCAGGATCAGACGATTGTTTCCGCCTTGGTGTTTACACGGACCAAACGCGGCGCGGACCGTGTCACCCGGGAATTGACCAAAGCGGGCATTACCGCACAGGCCATTCATGGCAACAAGTCGCAAACGGACCGTCAGAATTCCCTCCGAAACTTTAAAAACGGGACGACCCGCGTGCTGGTAGCGACGGACATTGCTGCCCGGGGAATTGATATTGACGAGCTCTCGCATGTGATCAACTACAATCTGCCCCAGATCCCGGAGACCTATGTTCACCGGATCGGCCGTACCGGCAGGGCGGGACTGAGCGGAACGGCGATTTCTTTTTGCGAAACCGAAGAACTTCCCTTCCTTAAGGATATTGAGAAATTAATCGGCAAAAGGATTCCCGAAGTAAAGGATCATCCTTATCGGATGGAGCGTACTCCGGAGTCCCTTAAGAGGGACCGGTTATCGAAACCGGCAGACGCCAAACCTGCAAAATCGTCCAAGCCATCCAAATCGTCAAATCCGGCCAAATCGTCACCGCCTGCCAAGTCCACGGCGAACCGCGACCGCAAGCCCAAATCTGAAGGATTTAAGCAAGGCAATCCGGTTCATGGCAAGGCAAACGGCAAGGCAAACGCCAAGGCGAGGGAAACGGCTAGAGGAAACGGCAGAACGGCGAGAAGTGCAGCGAGTAACAAAGCGGGCAGATAATAATCGATTATTATCAGGATTTTAGGTGTCTGCGTCAAAGCAAAGGGGGCTTTGGATATGGTCGATTTTGAGTGGTACAGAAGCTTTTGTACTATCTATAAGCACAACTCTGTGTCCGAAGCCGCCAAGGCGCGGATGATGACACAACCGGCAATGAGCCAACACTTAGCTGCCTTGGAAGCCGAGGTTGGTGAAGATTTATTCATCAGAACTTCGAGGAAAATGTTTCCGACTGAACGGGGGAAGGAGTTATATTCACAGTTGGCTCCGCTAATCGAGTCTTTGGAGGAGACCACGATGAATTTCAAATCGGCTTCTTTACCTACGTTTACAGTCATAAAGATAGGAACTGCACACGAGTTTTATACTGAAAAAATCCTCCCTAGACTGCATAAATACAATATCCGCACCATTTCAAATTTTGGAACCGCCGATCAATTGTTGGAACTGCTGAAGGAAGATAAAGTAGATCTCATCATTACATCGAAAAGGTATCAAACTCCAGGCATTGAGTATCTGAAATTAATGGATGAAGAATTTGTCATTGTTGCCCCCAAGGATTTTGAAGTACTGGACACAGACGACCTTGAGTTAAAGGAACAATGGCTGTCTTCGCAAAATTGGATGAGCTATGGGCTGGATTTACCGATTATAAGGAGAATTTGGAGAGAACACTTTAAAAAACGCCCTCTAATCAGACCTATCCATATTATTCCTAATTTACATATCATTCTAAAGGCAATCGAAAATGGTGTGGGTCTAAGCGTTATCACTACATATCTATTAAGAAATTCGGCAAATGAACGAACAAAAGTTATTTTTGAGGATTTAAAAGTGAAAAATGAGTTGTATTTCGCCTATAAGCTGAAACATAAACATCTGCCTCAAATCCATGAGATGATGACGGTAATACGTGAAGATATATAAAGATCGGCCAGTATAATCTGGTTGATCTTTTTTGTTTCTTTCAAGAGATCTGATCTATAAATATATTTATGGATAATCTGAAATTTCATAATTTGTCTTATATCAAAATCACAACTAGAATAAGGGGGTAGCAAAATATTAATATTGGAGGCAATACAAAATGGCAAAAAAAGTGTTGATCGTCGTAACGAATCATACGGAAGTTCATGAAGGCAAATCGACCGGGATTTGGCTGTCTGAATTTGCCGAAGCCTATATTGAATTTACGAAACAGGGCTATGAGCTTTCGGTCGCAAGTCCGCTTGGAGGAAAAGCTCCTGTCGATCCGGGCAGTGTAGATGCCGAAACTCCACAAGAAATTTTGGATACGCAAAAATATCTGGAAAACACGATAAAGCTTGATGAAGTATCCGATGAAGGCTTCGATGCTATTTTCTTGCCGGGCGGTCACGGAACGATGTATGATCTTCCCGATAATTCTACCCTTCAAAAGCTGCTGCGTGATTTTTATGAAGGGAACAAGATTGTAGCTGCCGTGTGCCACGGACCGGCCGGGCTAGTTGGTGCTACATTGTCGAACGGTCAACCGCTTGTGGCCGGCAAACGTGTTAATGCCTTTACAGATCGGGAAGAGGCGCAAACAACGCTGGATAAACATCTTCCATTCCTGCTGGAAAGCAAACTTCGCGATTTGGGTGCAATCTATGTGGCCGCCCCGAACTGGACTTCTCATTTCGAGGTGGACGGCAATCTGATTACGGGCCAGAATCCGCAGTCAACGCTAGCTGTAACCAAGGCGGTTATTGCACAACTGGGTTAATCCGAAAAACGGAAAAGAGAGGGTAAGCATGAAAGTATTTGTTACAGGTGCTACAGGCTATATTGGAGGATCAGTGGCCAGGGTGCTGCTTGAAGCAGGACATATTGTTTACGGTTTGGTACGCAATCCCAATAAGATAGAACCCCTTAAGCAAATAGGCATTGAACCCGTGCTTGGAACACTGGAAGATACGGAAGTGCTAACCCGATACGCTCAGTTAAGCGATGCGGTTATTCATACAGCCGACTCGGATCATCGGACAGCCGTCGAGACGTTTATTGCCGCATTGCGCGGCAGTGGAAAACCATTTTTGCATACCTCCGGTTCGAGCGTGGTAGGTGATGATGCGCGTGGCGATTCTAAGAGTGAGAACATTTATAACGAGGAAACGCCTTTTGTTCCCATGGATATCAGAGCAGATCGTGTAGCGATCAACAACCTTGTGCGTAAAGCCGGAATTGATGATTGGGTGAGAAGCGTTGTCATAGTTCCTTCCATGATTTACGGTGATGCGCTTGGATTACCGACAGAAAGCGATCAATTGCCTCAAATTATTCGTAAATCGAAGGAAATGGGAGCAGGCATTTATGTAGGAAAAGGTGTTAACCGCTGGTCCAATGTTCATATCAGGGACTTGGCCCAATTATATCTGTTGGCTCTTGAAAAAGCTCCGTCTTCTTCTTATTTCTTCGCTGAGAATGGGGAGGAGTCGTTCGAAGATATTGCAAAATCGGTCAGCGAGGCACTCGGTTTTGAAGGAAGAACGGTGAGTTGGCCAGTAGACGATGCTATTGCAGAGCTTGGAGATTGGGCACGTTTTGCAATTGCTTCCAACAGCCGTGTGCGTGCGGTACATGCAAGAAACTTGCTGGGTTGGAATCCGTCAGAAGAACCGATGTTCAGTTGGGTTAAAAAATGAATTAAGATGCACAGTTTATCTCATATCTGATTCGAGGGGTGTCCTTAAGCCGTGTAAATGGCTGCCGGGAACACCCCTTATACTATATTGTGGGGTTTCAGCTTCCCTTGTGCCGGGAGAGTTGATCCATTCCCCGACGAATTCACGGATAAATTGGAAAGCAGACTCATAGACTTCTCTTTAAATCTCAAGTTATAATAGGCGTACTGTAAGCATATCTTGTCTACAACATCATATGGAGAAAAAGGTGAAACGCTGAGGCGTTTCTTAAAAGGGAAGAACGGTGAAAGTCCGTCGCGGTCCCGCCACTGTAAATGGAGAGCAAGCTTTAAGCCACTGTGTCAAATGGGAAGGCTTAAGCAACCGAGTCATTATGATTTTGGTTTTTGCGTCTGATCCACAAGTCAGGAGACCTGCCTTTTTTCAACAGCACGACTAACCTACGAGGATAGGAAGGGGGAGCACGCTTGTATTTCGGCGATTAACGGCACTTCTACGCTCTTTTTGTGTGTAGGGAGTGCTTTTTTTTGTTTCTCAAATTTTGTTACATATGTCTCTAAGATGGTAGAAGGGATTGTGATTTTCTTGGAAAAATTATTACACGTGATCAATGAGATTGAACGGCTGAATATTGTATCGATGCATCAAATGAGAAGACGCGTCAACAACTTGACCAAACCCTTGGGGAGTCTCGGCCGCCTGGAGGAGATCGCTGTAAGGCTTGCCGGTATAACGGGCAGTGTGCAGCCGAGTGTGGAAAATAAAGCGATTATCGTGATGTGCGGCGATCATGGTGTCGTTCAGGAAGGCGTCAGCGCCTATCCGCAGGAAGTTACAGGGCTGATGATGGCGAATTTTATTCGTCAAAGCGCCGCTGTTAATGTGCTCGCACAGCAAGCGGGGGCGGAGGTTCACGTTGTCGATATCGGGACTGTGCTGACAGACCTGCCGGAAGGTGTAGTTTCGCGGAAAGTCCGCCCGGGAACGGCCAATATGGCCAAAGGGCCGGCGATGACCAAAGAAGAAGCGGTTGCCGCGATCCACGTCGGGATTGATATGGCTTACGGGCTTGCCGATAAAGGGATCGAAGTGATCGGTTTAGGGGAAATGGGCATCGGCAACACGACTCCAAGCAGCGCCATGACGGCGGTGTTCACTGACCAACCGGCGGAACGGATCACCGGAAGGGGGACCGGCATCAACGACGAAGCCTTAGCCGCCAAAACGAAGGTGATCGAACAGGCGATAGAGGTCAACCGGCCTAATCCGGGTGACGCTGTCGACGTGCTCGCAAAAGTAGGGGGACTCGAAATCGCCGGGCTGGCAGGCGTGATATTGGGGGCGGCGGCCCGCAGGGTTCCGGTGGTCGTTGACGGGGTTATTACAGGCGCAGCGGCTCTCACTGCCTGCCGAATCGAACCCCGCTGCCGGGATTATTTATTCGCTTCCCATTTGTCCGTTGAACCGGCACACCGTATCGTTCTTGATGAGCTTGGGCTGAAGCCTTTGCTGTACCTGGACATGCGCCTTGGAGAAGGGACAGGAGCCGCGCTGGCCCTGCCTGTAATCGAATCGGCTGTACATCTGGTATCGAAGATGGCCACATTTGAAGATCTCGGTATCCCGAGTCCGGCCCCTGAAGAAGATGAATTCGGCCTTGCGGTTGAGTGATCCGGCTCCGGGTGCAGCAGGATACTCAGGTTAAACCGATCCCGGGAAGGTGAGTCTACGAATGAGGCTTCCTCTAAGGAAAGCTTGGCGTTACGGGGATAGTTGTTTCATACAGAGGAGGCAGCACGAATGGAAAAGAAGAGAGGCAAACTGCTTGTGATCGGGTTTGGCCCGGGCGCTTTTGAACATATTACGGATCGTGCCCGCAGGGCAATCGAGGAAAGCGAAGTCATCATAGGCTACAACACCTATGTGGATTTGATCCGGGGCCTTCTGACCACTCAGGAAATCGTAAGAACCAGCATGACGGAAGAAGTGAGCCGCGCTCAGGAAGCTGTACGGCAGGCGTATATGGGAAGGACGGTTGCGGTTATTTCCAGTGGTGATGCCGGGGTATACGGAATGGCCGGACTAATCTATGAAGTGTTGATAGAAAAGAAATGGAATGCCGAGGGGGGAGTGGAAGTAGAAGTTATTCCCGGAATATCCTCGATCAACTCCTGCGCCGCGCTCCTTGGGGCGCCAATTATGCATGATGCCTGTACGATCAGCCTAAGTGATCATTTAACCCCCTGGGATACCATAGCCAAACGCGTGGAAGCGGCTGCTGCAGCAGATTTTGTGATCGCACTTTATAATCCGAGAAGCGGAAGGCGTACCCGGCAGATTGCTGAGACTCAGCGGATTTTGCTGGAGCACCGTTCCGCGGACACGCCGGTGGGCCTGGTGAAGAGCGCTTACCGGGATCGGCAGCAAGTCGTGCTAACCACCTTGGCGGACATGCTGGAGCACGAGATCGGGATGCTTACCACGGTTATTATCGGCAACTCCACGACGGTGGTCTATGACGGCTTAATGATTACGCCGAGAGGCTACCAACGGAAATATACGCTGGACTCGGAAGAGCAGAGACTAAGGCCCAGCGAGCGCCTGAAAGTGGAAGCGGAGCCGTGGTCTCTGGGGGCGAAGGAACAGGCCGGAGAGAGTGAGGGAGCAGAGCCCGTCCAGCCTGATTTCCCGGCACCGTCCTCTTACTCTTACAGCCCGAGTTCATCAAGCCCGCTCGAAGCGGCTATGGAGGCGCTGCAAATCCTTGAGGCAAAAGGCATCGTCTCCGGGGGCCACGCGGGTTCCGAATCGGCACACTCTGTCACCGGAAATCCGTCCGCCCTTTTTGAAGTGGGAGTGACGCCGGGCATCGCGAATAAAAAATTCACCGCGCGTCAAATGGCATCGCTTGCAGAAATCGCAGGTGAACAGGGGGAAATGGAGTATACCCCGCATCACCAAATCATTCTGCGCATCCCTGGGGGCGATCCTGAGCGGGTCGTCGCAGAGCTTAAAGCGGAGAAGCTGCTGGTCTTCCCGGTTGGCGATGTTGCGCAGATTAAAGCCTGTGATTTCTGCAATTTGGAGAAAGACGGGTCCATCCCCGTCGCGGAAGAGCTGAACCGCGCCATTGGCGGATTGAAGACACCCAAAGAATTTAAAATCGGTTTTAACGGCTGCGGTATGGCCTGTTACGGGGCTGTGCTGGAGGATATCGGCATTGTGTACCGCAAAGGGGCGTATGATCTGTTCCTGGGCGGAAAGACGATCGGGCGGGGCGCTCATCCGGGGCAGCCTGTGGCCGAAGGCATTGAGGCGAATCAAATTATAGATACAGTGGAACGGATTTTCCGGGAATACACAGACAATGCTTTTCCGGGTGAAAGGTTCCATAAGTTTTTTAAACGTGTGGGGACGGTTGCCGGGTTCAGGCATCAGGAGCAGGCTATCGTTGCTGTGGCAGATGCGGTCTGCGGAGATTAACAATCATGAGGAGGAATAAGATGGACGCGATATTATTGGTGGGTCATGGAAGCCGGGACCCCGAAGGGAATGAGGAGCTGCTGCAGTTTGCCGATACAGTGCGCCAGGCAGCGCCTCAATATAAGATAGAGACCTGCTTTTTGGAGTTTGTGCAGCCTGATATTGCCCGGGGAATAGCCCGCTGTGTCGAACAGGGAGCCGCCCGGGTTATCGTCATTCCGATCATGCTGTTTGCGGCGGGTCATGCCAAAATTCATATCCCTTTTGAGATTGATCGAGCCAAAAAGCTTTATCCTGCCGTGGAATTCGTCTACGGGCGTCCGATTGGCGTTCATCAAAAGGTGATGGATATCCTGACCTCCCGTATGTCGGCAGCCGGCTTTACAAACGACAGCCCGGAGCTGCCGATAGAACAAAAACTGCGTGAACCGGAAACGGCCGTTCTGCTTATCGGCAGGGGGAGCAGCGACGGCGATGCCAACGGCGATTTTTTTAAGATGACCCGTCTTCTGTGGGAGCGGCTTCCTGTCAAATGGGTGGAAAACTGCTTTATTGGCGTTACGGAGCCTACCTTTGAGGATGGCCTGGAAAGAGTCTTACGTCTTGGAGCAAAAAAGATATTCGTCCTTCCTTATTTCCTGTTTACAGGAATCTTGATTAAGCGCATTGAGGAAATGACAGCGGAGTTTGCCGGACTGCACCCGGGTATCACCGTAGAACTTGCCGGGTATTTCGGCTTTCATCCGAAACTGGTTGAAGCGCTGCTCGATCGTGTTGCCGAAGCGGTGGAAGGGCAGGCTTTTATGAACTGCGATATGTGTCAGTACCGTGTGGCGGCCGCGGCCGATCACGAGCATCATCACCATCATCACGATCACGGGCATAATCACGGACACGACCACCATCACGACCACGATCATGGACATCACCACCACCACGGGCACTGCCACGAGCATGGGCACGATCATGACGAACATCATCACGACCATGATCACGACCATGATCACCATCATGTGGGATCATAGCCGCGCAAAAGGGCATCAGGAACATCTAGAGGAGGAAGCGATATGATTTTTGCCCTTTGCGGTACAAGTGATGCGAGAGAACTCGCTGCCTTGATACAACAGAACGGATTTGAAATATTGACATCGGTTGTTACCGATAATGCGGCGAAAAGCTTGCAGGAAGCCAATCTGCCCGTACGGGTCGGGCGTCTGCCCAAGGATGAAATCGTGACGCTGATACGCCGGGAAGAAGTCAAGGCCATTGTTGACGCGAGCCATCCGTTTGCCGAAGAAGCGCACAGGAATGCGATGGAAGCCGCGAAAGAGGCCGGTATTCCCTATATTCGTTTTGAACGGGCGTCCTTAGTCTACGGTGATGATCCAAAGCTAACGGTCGTGCCATCCTATGAAGAGGCGGCGGCAGAAGCAAAGAAACGCAAGGGTTCCGTTATGCTGACTACCGGCGGTAAGACGCTGCATATTTTTGCAAAGCATCTGCTGGGAGATCCGGACATCCGCCTGGTGGCCCGCATGCTGCCCCGGCGCGATA
This sequence comes from Paenibacillus rhizophilus, assembly GCF_003854965.1. Lineage (GTDB taxonomy): Bacteria > Bacillota > Bacilli > Paenibacillales > Paenibacillaceae > Paenibacillus_AQ > Paenibacillus_AQ rhizophilus. Next base: position 62,278 of record NZ_RQPI01000002.1, on the reverse strand, counting down.
ATATGGAGAAATGCGAAGAGCTCGGCGTCGAGCAAAAAAACATCATTGCCCTGCAAGGGCCGTTTTCCCGGGAGCTGAATGAAGCTCTTTACCGGCAGTACGGCACAACGGTGATGGTCACGAAAGAGAGCGGCAAAACCGGGGCTGTCGATGAGAAGATTGAAGCCGCGCTGAAGTTGGGCATACAGGTAATACTAATTTCCCGGCCCGAAATTGATTTTGGCGCTGTGTTTACGGATTACCAGGACGTCATTGAGCAGTTGGAACAAGTTGCCCGCTAAGTCGAATACAGGGGAGAAATGTTATGGATTTTAAGACGGAATTTAAACCGCTGACTGTGCAGCCTCAGGAAATTGAGAGCAAAAGCTTCGAGATCATCACGGAAGAACTGGGCGAACATCCCTTTACACCCGAGCAGTACCCGGTCGTCCAGCGAATCATCCATGCCTCGGCGGACTTCGAGCTTGGCAGCAATATTGTATTTCACCCGAGAGCGGTTGAAGCGGGAATAGCGGCCATTCGCGGCGGAAAAAGAATCGTTGCCGATGTGCAGATGGTCCAGGTAGGTATCAGCAAGCCGCGCATTCAAAAGTTTGGCGGAAGCGTCGACGTCTACATTTCGGACCCCGATGTGATGGAGGAAGCGAAAAGGCTAAATACAACCCGCGCCATCATTTCCATGCGTAAAGCGGTGCGTGAAGTGGAGGGCGGAATTTACGCTATCGGCAACGCCCCTACCGCGCTTCTTGAATTGATCCGCATGGTTAAGGAAGGGGAAGCAAAGCCGGATCTAATTATCGGTATGCCTGTAGGCTTTGTGTCTGCTGCGGAATCGAAGGATGAGCTCCGCAAGCTCGATATACCGTTTATTACCAACCTTGGGCGGAAGGGCGGCAGTACGGTTGTAGTGGCCGCTGTTAATGCCCTTGCCGTTATGGCGGAGAAAAAAGCGTAAATCAGGGAAGGGATCTCATGAGCGATTTTGTGGAACCAGAGAATAATCCTAAAGAGATGCGGCACGGATTTACAACGGGCGCTTGCGCGGCTGCGGCGGCGAAAGCCGCGGTCATGATGCTGTCCACCCATACCCGGGTTAATGAATCGACTATCTGGCTGCCCGCTGGATTTTTCCATACGTTTACGATCATAGATGGTGAATTCAGTGCGGATACGGCGACATGCGCCACGATCAAGGACGCGGGCGATGATCCGGACGCTACGCATAAGGCGAGAATTGTCGCCACGGCGGCATGGATAGACGGCAGCGGCATCGAACTTGATGGGGGCGTCGGGGTGGGGCGCGTAACCAAGCCGGGGCTTCCGATCCCGGTAGGCGAAGCGGCCATCAATCCGGTTCCCCGCCGGATGATCCGGAAGGAAGTTCAGGAAGTCCTGGAGGAGTTCGGGATTGACCGCGGCGTTAAAGTAGTGATTTCCGTGCCCGGCGGAGAAGAAATCGCCAAGAAGACATTGAACGGCCGTCTGGGCATTATCGGCGGAATATCGATTTTGGGTACGCGGGGGACAGTGGTGCCATTTTCCACGTCGGCGTATAAGGCGAGTATTATTCAAGCCATGCAGGTGGCCAGAGCTTCCGGCTGCACTCAGGTTGTTCTGACCACAGGAGGCAGCAGCGAGAAATACGCGATGAAGTTAAACCCGGAGCTTAGTGAGGAGTCTTTTATTCAGATGGGCGACTTCGTCGGCTTCTCTCTGCAGCATGCCAAACGCCTCGGAATGAGAACCATCAGCCTTGTCGGCATGATCGGTAAATTCTCAAAGGTAGCTCAGGGCGTGATGATGGTTCACTCCAAAAGCGCCGCCGTCGATTTCGGTTTTCTGGCCAGAGCCGCCGCAGAGACGGGTGCCACACCCGAACTGCAGGAGGCGATTCTGGAGTGCAACACAGCGACTCAAGCCGCCGAGCTCGTTATCGAGGCGGGCCTGCCTGGTTTTTTTGATAAATTAAGCGAATACGCCTGCCGTCACTGTCTTGAGCACATCGGGGGAGGAGTAACGGTTGAAATCGTGCTGGTCACGATGAAAGGCGAGATATTGGGGAGGGAGGAACATAGTGGATAGGCGCATCAAGATTATCGGTATCGGAGACGAAGGCCCCATGGGGCTGTCCGCAGCTTCCCTCGAATGGATTCATCGGGCGGATGTGCTTGCCGGCGGTGAGAGACATCTGTCCTTTTTCCCCGGTCACGGTGGAGAAACCTTTATATTGAAGGGAGGGCTGGGAAGCACTGTCGAACAACTGGCTGAACTAAGGGCGGACAAAGATGTCGTCGTGCTGGCTTCCGGTGATCCGTTGTTTTACGGTATCGCAAGTTTCATGGTGAAGAAGCTGGGTGTGGATGCGGTAGAAATCCATCCTCATGTAAGCTCAGTGCAATTGGCCTTTGCTAGAATGGGCGAAAGCTGGCAGGATGCCGCAATGGAAAGCGTCCACGGCCGAACGATGAAAGGGCTGGCACAGAAAGTCAGCGGCAAGGAAAAGATTGCTCTTTTAACCGATCACGAAAACAGTCCGTCCGCAATTGCCCGTTATCTGATCGATTTTGGGATCAATGAATATGACGCTTTTGTTGCGGAAAATTTGGGCGGCGAGCATGAAAGATGCGGATTCTGGACGTTGGAAGAGATGTCCCGGTCGGAATTTTCACCCCTGAATGTTGTCATCCTGCGCCGAAAGCCCGGGTTTACGGCACCGCAGTTCGGATTTGGCATAGAGGACGAGGAATTTTATCAGCGCAAGCCGGAAAAAGGATTGATTACCAAGAAGGAAGTCCGGGTACTCAGCCTGGCCGAACTTACGCTCAGAAAAGACAGCGTCGTGTGGGACATTGGAGCCGGCTCCGGATCGGTATCTGTCGAGTGTACGTTGTCGGCGCCTTACGGACAGGTGTTTGCCATCGAGAAAAACGCCGGAGATATAGAGAATATTGAGCTGAACCGGAAGAAATTCCATGCCGATTTCACGGTGATTCATGACAAAGCCCCGAATGGCTTGGATCAGCTTCCCGATCCGGATGCGGTGTTTATTGGCGGCAGCGGAGGGGAGCTGCGGGAGTTGATCCGGATCTGCTGCTCCCGGCTGAAAGCGGGAGGGCGAATTGTCGTGAATGCGGCTACGATCGAGACGCTGTCCGAAAGCCGGCAGGCGCTCGCCGATCACGGCTTCGATTCCCGGATTGCGCTGGTGCAGATTTCGCGCAGTAAACCGATTCTGAATATGACCCGCTTCGAAGGACTCAATCCCATTTATGTGATCACCGGCTTTTCGAAGCCCGGAAGTGAAAGAGGGGGAACCGAACAACCATGACAACTACAGCAGTAAAAACAGGAACCTTGTATGGGATCGGGGTAGGCCCGGGAGACCCGGAGTTAATCACGGTAAAGGCGTTCCGATTAATGAAGGAATGTCCGGTTATTGCCTATCCGAAGAAGCGAATGGGAGGCAAATCCTATGCTTTGGAAATCGTAGAATTATATATTAATACGGCGGAGAAAAACATGCTGGGGCTCGTATTTCCCATGACCAAGGATCAAGACACGCTTGACAGGGAGTGGAGCCGGACGGTTTCACAGTGCTGGGATCACCTGAAAGAAGGGCGTGATATCGCTTTTGTAACGGAAGGAGATCCTAATCTGTACAGCACCTTTATTCATATGGCCCGCCTGGTGCAGGAACTCCATCCGGAAGTCCCTGTTGTTTCCGTTCCGGGCATTTCCTCCGTCCTGGGGGCGGCCGCCCGCCTCGGACTCCCGCTGGCCGATGGGGATGAACAGGTGGCGATTGTGCCCGCCAGGAATGACCGTCAGGCAATGAAGAAAGCCCTTGAAGACCATGATGCGGTTGTGTTCATCAAGGTGGCTAAAGTGCTGGATTTGATCATCGATCTATTGGAGGAGATGGAGCTTGTGGGCAAAGCTTCGGTCGTAATGAAAGTAACTTCTTCCGACGAACTGATCTGGCGAAATGTGCGGGAATTAAAAGGCCAGGAGCTTGAATATTTGACGTTAATGGCGGTGAAAAAATAGTGAAGCTCGAACCGAGAGTGTACATTGTCGGCGCCGGTCCGGGAGATCCGGATCTCATTACGGTGAAAGGTCTGAACATCCTGATGAACGCCGATCTTGTCCTGTATACCGATTCGCTCGTAAACGAACAGCTTGTCTCCCGTGCCGGCAGTCATGCAGAGGTAGTGCAGAGCTCCGGGATGGATCTGGAGCAAATGGTCGATGTGATGGCAGAGGCCGTCCTGACCGGAAAAAGCGTGGCCCGGGTGCATACAGGCGACCCGGCCGTATACGGCGCAATCCTGGAGCAGATGGTTCTGCTGAAGCAGCGCGGTATCGCCTACGAGATCGTGCCGGGCGTCAGCTCCGTCTTTGCTGCGGCCGCCGTGTTGGGGGCCGAATTGACGGTGCCGGATTTGACCCAGACGGTCATTCTGACCCGGGCCGAAGGACGGACGCCCGTACCGGAACGGGAGAAGCTCCGCGACCTCGCCTCCCATCATTGTACGATCGCCCTGTTTTTAAGCGCCACGCTTGCTAAGAAGGTGGTTAAAGAGTTTGTGGAGGCGGGCTGGTCGGAGGACACGCCGGTAGCTGTCGTCCAGCGGGCCACATGGCCGGATCAGAAAATCGTGCGAACGACGCTCCGGCATCTTGACAGCGATTTGCGGCAGGCCGGAATTCGGATGCATGCCATGATTCTGGCGGGCTGGGCACTTGACCCGGGGATGGTCGACCGTGATGAACACCGCTCCAAGTTATATGACAAGTCGTTTACCCACGGTTACCGGAAAGGGCAGGCCGCTAATGACTAAGCCTTATGCTGCCGTCGCGATCACCAAGCATGGGGTGGAAATGGCCCGGAACCTGGCTGCGGGATTTCCTGGAACCGACCTTTACTATATGAGTAAATTCGCCCGCGGCGATGAGACGGAGCTGGGATACCGGATGTTCGAGGGGTCCGTAAAGCTGATTCTGCCGGACCTGTTCAAAGCCTATACAGGACTAATAATCATTATTTCTCTTGGAGCCGTCGTCCGCATGATCGCCCCGATTCTTGAAGACAAGAAAAAGGACCCGGCGGTCATCGTGATCGATGATCGCGGCCAGCATGTAATCAGTGTGCTTTCGGGCCATCTGGGCGGCGCCAATGAGTTGACGCTCGAGGTGGCGAAAGCACTTGGCGCCCGTCCTGTAATCACAACCGCGTCCGATGTGCAGGGGACGATCCCGGTGGATCTGTTCGGACGCGGATTCGGCTGGGAAATCGAAAGCTTCGACAAGGCGACACCCGTCAGCGCTTCGGTGGTCAATGAGGAGCGGATCGCCGTTGTGCAGGAAGCGGGCGAGACGAAGTGGTGGACGTATGACAAGCCGCTTCCGCCGCATATTACCGTTTACGGTCACGCCGTAGAAGCAATGCAAGCGGAGTTTGATGCGTCGCTGGTGGTTACAGACCGGCTGCTCGAGCCGCAGGAAGAAGCTGCGCTGCTTAAGAATGGGGTGCTGTACAGGCCCAAAACGCTTGTCCTCGGCATTGGCTGCAACAGGGGGACATCCGCGGAGGAGATTGAGCAGATGATCATAAGCACACTGTCCGAGCTTCGGCTGTCCGTCAAAAGTGTGCGCAATGCGGCCACCATCGTTCTGAAAAAGGATGAAGAGGGTCTCCTCGAAGTGTGCCGGAAGTATAAGTGGAAGCTTGAATTATATACACCGGACGAGCTGAATCAGGTTCCTCTTAAAAATCCGTCCGATACGGTATTTAAATATACGGGTGCATACGGGGTCAGCGAGCCTGCGGCGCTCCGCTCTTCCGGAGCGGTGGATTGGCTGCTGGAGAAAAGGAAGAGCGGCAACGTCACCATTTCCATCGCGCGCGTTCCGTTCCCTCCAGGCGGGCAGGTGGGTCTATGAGCGGGAACAGAAACCGTATCGTCATTGCCGGAACAGGCAGCGGCGCCGGTAAAACAACGGTTACGATCGGGTTAATGGCCGCCCTGAAGCGCCGCGGACTTCGGGTTCAGGGCTTCAAATGCGGTCCGGATTATATCGATCCAACCTATCATACTGCCGTAACGGGCAGGCAGTCGCGCAACCTGGACACCTGGATGCTGTCTCATGATACGATGCAGGAAATTTTTCTCCGGGCTTCCGAAGGAGCGGATGTCTCCGTTATTGAGGGCGTCATGGGGCTGTACGACGGGAAGGACCCGTTGTCCAATACCGGTTCCACGGCGGAAATTTCCGCCTTGCTTGAGAGTCCGGTCATTCTGGTTGTGAACGCGCAGAGCATGGCCCGCAGCGCGGCCGCTGTCGTACTGGGGTATCAGAAGCTGGACGAGAGTATCCGCATCGCCGGCGTAATCGTCAACAAGTGCGGAAGCCGGGGGCATTACCAGCTCGTCAAATCCGCGATTGAACAGGAATGCGGCATTCCTGTTGTCGGTTGGCTTCAGCGGGACGGCGGGTTGGACATTCCCGAGCGCCATTTGGGTCTGGTTCCGGCCATTGAACGGGGAGAGCTGGGCGGTTTGTTTGACCTTGCGGCCGATCTGGTCGAAGGCGGAGTGGATATCGAGTCGGTGCTATCCCTGGCGGGTACAGCCCCGGTGCTTGCATGGCCGAAGGAACGGCTGTTCAGCGGCGGACCGCGCCCGGACTCAGGGCCGACGATTGCTGTCGCCCGGGACGCGGCGTTCAATTTCTACTACCGTGAGAACCTGGAACTGCTAGAGCAGTATGGCGCCAGGCTGGTGTATTTCAGCCCCCTGGCGGGCGATACCGTGCCGGGGGATGCGGACGGTCTTTATCTCGGCGGCGGATTCCCCGAGGAGTTTGCCGCCAGGTTGGCGGCGGATGGCCGGGTGAAGCGGGATCTGCAAGCCCGCATTCTGGAAGGGCTGCCGGTCTTCGCCGAGTGCGGAGGGTATATGTATCTTACTCGTTCGATTACCGACCGCGCCGGAGAAACCCATGCCATGGTCGGACTTATCCCTGCGGATGTTGCCATGCAGGATAAGCTCACTGCTTTAGGCTACCGTGAGGCCACGGCGCTCCGGGATTGTCTGCTCATGGAAGAGGGCGAGGCCATTCGGGGCCATGAATTCCATTATTCCAAACTGACGGCGGACCAGGAGGATTACCCTTATGTTTATGAAACGAAAGGTCTGCGCGGAACGGGATTTGAAGGCTACCACTCGGATAATGTGATGGCAGGCTACACGCATCTTCATTTTGCGTCCAATCCGAAAGTCGCGGAGCGCTTCATACAACGCTGCTTGCAATATAGCCGGAAAAGAGGCGAAGCTAGTGGAACAGCCTGACCGCAGAGCGAACCGCAAGGGTTATACCCTTGTTTATACAGGCGACGGCAAAGGCAAAACAACAGCCGCTCTGGGGCTCGCGGTGCGGGCTTCGGGACGCGGCTACAAAGTGCTGATTCTGCAATTTATCAAGTCACCCCAGAGAACATACGGAGAACATATCGCTCTTCGTAAACTAGGGGTGGAGATCCGTCAGCTTGGCGTGGGATTCACCTGGACGAAGACACCGGAGGAGCACCGCTCCGCTCTGCGGGAGGCTTGGGCTTCCGCCAGAGAAGAAGTGCTTGGCGGCGACTGGGATGTAGTGGTACTGGACGAAATCAACAATGCGCTCGCGATCGAGAAATTCCCGGTTGATGACGTCCTTCCCCTTGGCGAAGTACTCGATTTAATCAGGCAAAGGCCGAAGCATTTGCATCTGGTCCTGACCGGGCGTCAGGCGAAACCGGAAATCCTGGAACTGGCGGACCTGGTGTCTGAGGTTCAGGCGGTTAAGCATTATTACAATGATGGAGTGCCCGCGGTTCTCGGGATTGAATATTGACCTTGGGCGCAGCAGGGAGGAAATGATGCTCGAAGCGGAGTCGTATGAAAAGAAGCTGATTCTTGCCACCGGAGGGGCGCGAAGCGGCAAGAGCCGTTTTGCCGAACAGTATGCCGGGGAACTGGGACTGACCCGGGGGCAGGAAGTCGTATATATTGCCACATCCCAGCTCTATGATGACGAGATGAAAAGACGGGCGGCATTGCACCGGGACCGGCGGCCCGCAGAATGGCGGACGGTCGAAGAGCCGTACGAGCTGGAGTCGGTCATCCGGCGGCTTTCGGAAGAACAGGTATCCGTTGTCTTGATCGATTGTATTACCTTATGGATTTCGAACCTGCTGTTACAGCCGGATGAATCAGGACAAGAGCGGTGGATGAAGCCGGAGCATAGTGAATCTATTCTTGGGCGAATCAAGGAGCTTGCCCGCCTGCTGAAGCAGGCTCCTTTTTCATCGGTTCTCGTTACCAATGAAGTAGGCGACTCTCTTGTTCCCGAGTATCCCTTGGGCAGAGTTTACCGTGACCTTGCCGGGCAGGTGAATCAGGCGCTTGCGGAACAGGCCGATGAAGTATATCTGGTCGTTTGCGGAATTCCTTTGAATTTACGGGAAGCGGCCTGGCGGTCCGGCGGAAAGGGGCAGTAACTTTTGCAGGGAATTATGTTTGTGATTACAGCGATTTTCATTGATCTGCTGGTCGGCGACCCGCGCGGCATCCCGCATCCGGTGATTGGGATAGGAAAGATCATATCCGTCGCAGAATCGGCCCTGCGCAAGTGGGGAACGGGGCGGACGAAGGAGAGAGCGCTTGGGGTGCTCCTTGTCCTGGTGGTGCTGTCCGCCGTTTACGCCGCCGCTTTCCTGATTCTATGGCTTGCCGGACTCATTCACCCTATAATCCGGGTACTGGCGGCGGTCTGGCTGATTTCAACCACGATTGCCATCAAAGGCTTGGGTGACGCGGCCATGCAGGTCTTCCGTCCATTGGTCAAGGGGGATTTGGACAGCGCCAGAACCTATGTCGGCTACATTGTGGGCAGGGAAACGCATTCTTTAACGGAACGGGAAGTCACGAGAGCCACCGTGGAGACGGTCGCCGAGAATATTGTCGATGCCGTGGTTGCTCCTCTGTTCTATGCGCTGATCGGCGGGGCTCCCCTGGCTTTACTGTACCGTGCGGTGAATACCCTGGATTCGATGGTCGGCTATAAGAACGATAAATACCGGTATTTCGGCTGGGCTTCCGCCAGGCTTGACGATGTGCTGAATTATATCCCTGCCAGAATAACGGGGCTGCTGCTCTGGGCGGCGGCGCTTATGACGAAAGGGCTGAATGCCGGAAGGGCTTGGCAGGCCATGCGTCGCGATGCCGCGAAGCATCCGAGCCCGAACAGCGGCATCCCTGAGGCCGCAGTCGCCGGAGCGCTGGGGATTCAGCTCGGCGGGTTCAACAGCTATGGCGGCATTGTATCGGAGAGAGCCAGAATGGGAACCGCCGTCAGGGAATTTGCAGCGGAAGATATCCGGCAGACGATAAGAATTCTGAGGCTGACCGCGGCAATCATCGTGATCCTGCTGCTGGTCGCTGCGGGAAGTCTTTATATTGGAGAGAAAAGATGAGACAATGGCTGGTTTCTTTAATTGTGGCATTCCAGTTTCTTACCCGGCTCCCGATTCCCGTTCAAGTGGAATATGACAAGCGCTATGTAAGCCGGAGTGTACTGTTTTATCCGGTTGTAGGGTTTGTCATCGGTGCTATTCTTTATCTGGCTTTGGTGGTGCTGTCATCTGGCGCTCCTCCTCTCGATGCGGCTGTACTGCTGCTCATTTGGACCCTTCTGACCGGCGGATTGCATCTGGACGGATTGATGGATACGGCGGACGGTCTCGGAAGCCATCGGCCGCGTGAGCAGATGCTGGCGATCATGAAGGACAGCCGTGTAGGAGCAATGGGTGTTTTGGCGGCGTTCTTCGTGCTGATAGTGAAGTGGGCTTCCCTTTGGACTCTGCTTGACAGACTGCGGCAGGGCTCGATATCCGGGAGCATGCTGCTCTGCTTGCTGCTGACCGTTCCGGCCGTGAGCCGGGGGGCTATGGTGGCTGCGATTGTCCGGCGGCCTTATATTGGAGGGGAGCAAGGCATGGGAGGGCTGTTCCAAGAAGCTCATGCCGGTTATCTTGCAGGAGCCTTGCTGCTGCTGCTGTTCCCGGTTATTCTCTGGCCTTCCTTCGGATCGATCTGGCTCATCGGCGTTCAAGCTACTACTGCCTGGTTGTGCGTCAGTTATTTTATCCGGCGGCTTGGAGGTTTAACCGGGGATACGTATGGAGCTTTAAACGAGCTGGTAGAGACCGTGGGTCTGCTGGCTGCGGTATATATCTCGTTCTAAAACAAGGGGGGAAAGGCATGCTTGAGCGAAACGGCCATGGAGGGGACTTGGCTACGGCGGTGGAACTGTTTGGAGTTCCGGTCCGGGAAATACTTGATTTCAGCGCGAATATTAATCCCTTAGGCCCGCCGCCGGGGTTAAAGGATATTCTTCAGGAGGAATGGGCGGGGCTGGTTCACTATCCCGACCCTGAATCCCGGGAACTGCGAAGAGCCATTTCGCAAAAATACAATATTGATCCTGCTTCCATTCTGGTTGGCAACGGAGCCGCCGAAGTCATTGATTTGATCGTGCGAGGGTTTAAGCCGGGTAAAGTGGCGGTGGTCGATCCGGCGTTTCTGGAATATGCGGAAGCCGCGTTAAAAGCCGGTGCCGAAATTCTATCCGTTCCCGCCTCTGCGGAAGACGGCTTCGCCATTCCCGAGGAAGCGCTGCTCGCCGCCTGCAAAGAAGCGGACCTGTTGTTTATTGGGCAGCCCAACAATCCTACGGGACAGTGGCTTCACAGGGACGCCGTGGTTCGTCTTGCGGACACAGCCGTAACGCATAATACCATACTCGTTCTCGACGAGGCGTTCATTGACTTTTTCGAGGACGAGAGAGAGCTGTCTTTCATACGCGAGGCGGCATATTCCAGGCATGTGATCGTTATTCGGTCCATGACCAAATTTTATGGCATTCCCGGATTGCGCCTTGGTTACGCCGTAGCCCATCCGGACAATATCTCGTTTATTCGGAAGCTGCAGGTGCCTTGGAGCGTTAATCATTTGGCGCAAAAAGCCGGGGTGTTCGCATTAAAGCAGAACGAATACGAAATGCGCACGAAGCGGCTCATCGCCGTGGAGCGGGCTTGGCTTGAAGAGGAATTAAAGCGAATCGGCTGCCTGCCGTTTCCGGGCAAAGCCAATTTTATTCTGGTTCGCACTGGCGCGACGGGGCCGGATGCCTCGGACTTGCAGCTCACATTGGGGAAGGAAGGCATTCTGATTCGCGGGTGCACAGGCTTTGCCGGTCTTGATACGCGGTACTTTAGGATTGCGGTTAGAACATGCATGGAGAATGAACGCTTGATTGCCGCGCTGCGCGGCGCTCTCTGCAATCGGCAGGAAGCGGAGGGGACAGATTGGACGTCCCGCTAACCAAGATTATTTTTGCCAGGCATGGAGCTACGGATTGGAATGCGCAGCGGCGCTACATCGGACATACGGATCAGCCGTTAAATGAGCTGGGTAGGCATCAGGCGAAGGAGCTCGGCAGCGCATTGGTGCACTTCCGTTTGGATGCCATTTATTGCAGCGATCTGTGGAGAGCCCGCGAGACAGCTTGCGAAGTGCAGCGGGCGGTATATGATGCAGGCCAAAGCCGACCTCCATTATTTGAGGATGCGAGGCTGAAAGAAACGGATTTCGGCTGGATTGAAGGATTGACTTATGAAGAAGCGATGGCCCGCTTTCCCGAAGAAATGACCCGGTGGTACGAGCAGATGGAGACGCAGACCCCGCCCGGCGGGAAAGAATCGCTATCCGATGTCCGCAGCCGGATATGCCATTTTATGAAGGAAGTGAGCGGGCAGGACTACAGCAGGATTCTGATTGTTACCCATGGCGGAGTCATTAATTCATGGCTCGAGCATATCGGGAAGAAGCCATTCTGGGAGAATCCCCTTAAGCATGGGGAGTGGACTGAATGCGATGGTCAAGAGGTGAGGGAAACTGAGTAAAGCGAAAACGATCATGTTCCAGGGGACAGCATCTGACGTAGGCAAAAGCATTATCACCACGGCGGTGTGCCGAATTTTTTATCAGGACGGGTTCAAGACGGCGCCTTACAAATCGCAAAATATGGCGCTGAACTCCTACGTTACGTTATGCGGCAAAGAGATCGGCCGGGCGCAGGGCGTTCAGGCGGAAGCCTGCGGGATTACGGCTACAACGGACATGAACCCCATTCTTATCAAACCGACAAGGGATATGACTGCCCAGGTTGTCGTCCACGGCAGGCCCCATGCGGAAATGAGCGCCCGGCGCTACCGTGAGGAGTACTTGCCCATAGCGGGTACAATTGTTCGGGACGCCCTTGACCGCTTGAAGTCTGAGTATGATGTGATCGTCATCGAAGGTGCGGGAAGCCCGGCGGAAATCAATTTGAAGGACCGGGATATTGTCAATATGCGTCTGGCGGAGTGGGCGGATGCTCCGGTTGTTCTGGTCGCAGATATTGACCGCGGCGGTGTGTTTGCCTCTATCGTCGGAACGCTGGAGCTGCTTGAAGAGCATGAGCGGAACCGGGTAAAAGGCTTCATTATCAACAAATTCCGGGGGGATGTTACGATCCTGCAGCCCGGGCTCGACTGGCTGGAGCAGCGTACGGGGATACCTGTCCTTGGCGTAGTCCCCCACCTGAACGGGATCGATATCGAGGCCGAGGATTCGGTGGCCCTGGATCATCAGGAGGATAACCTGAAACCGGATGCCGACATCGATGTCGCTGTTATTCGGTTACCCCGGATTTCCAACTTTACGGATACCGACCCGCTCGGGGCTGAACCAGAGGTACAGGTGCGTTATGTACAGAGTCCTGAGGAACTGGGCAATCCCGATGTCATTCTGCTGCCTGGAACGAAGAATACACTGGCCGACCTGGGATTTTTACGGGAATCGGGACTGGCGGAAGCTGTAAGCAAAAAGGTCGAGTCCGGAACCCGTCTTGTGGGCATTTGCGGCGGATACCAGATGCTGGGGGCGAGGCTGAGCGATCCGCATCAAGTGGAGTCGGAAGAAGGGGAAGCGGCTGGACTGGGATATTTGCCGGCGGAAACGGTATTTTATTCGGATAAACGAACGGAGAGAGTCCGGGGAACTGTAGCTTGTAATCATCCGAAATGGGTGGAGCTGCAAGGCTTTTCCGTGGAGGGCTACGAAATTCATATGGGCAAAACGGAGAAGCTGGAACCCGTGGAAGGGCTGTTTCAGATCGGAGATCATGAAGATGGCATGCTGTCGGCCGACGGGAGGATATGGGGGACGTATCTGCACGGAATATTCGAAAACGATGAATTCCGGCGTAGATGGCTTAATCTGATCCGGCAAGAAAAAGGGCTTGCCCCTCTTCAAACGGGCATCCATTTCCAGAGCCGCAAAACGGCAGCGTTCGATCGATTGGCCGACCATATCAGAGCGCATCTCGATGTAGACAAAATATACCGGATTGCCGGATTAAAATAAGTAAGGAACCCGAGCCACCGTGAAAGCGGAAATGGTTCGGGTTCTTTTCCTTTTAGTCAAAAACAAACCTTCCAGACAATGGATATTGCGGAAGCGATGAACTGATGTGATTATTATGCTTCAATACTTTTCTGGGAGAAGATATTATTAGTTTTATCAGAAATAGGAGAGAAGACCCCTTCCACTGTAGGCAGGGGATGAATCGACTTCGGACAAGGGAGGGTCTTGGGCCCTCTGAATTGTCCGACATCTTCAAGTCTCCTAAGCTCCGATTTGTGCTCCTCTTCGATTGAATTCGCCTTCCACGCTTTCCTTTCGTGTCCCTCTCGCCTGGAAGCAACTTTTTTTCCTGGAAATTTCTTGAATAAGAACTTGTGTTCGGCTATAATTTGAGGTGAACGGGGGGGCCAAGTCTATGTTGATCAAAAAGGCCTACAAATTCCGCATCTATCCCACACCCAAACAAGTTTCAGTCATAAACAAGACGATTGGGTGCAGCCGTTTTGTATACAATCGTTTTCTGGCTCGGTGGAGGGATGCTTTCCAGAAGACAGGCAAAGGCTTAACCTACAATTCCTCATCAGCCGAATTAACCGGGCTCAAACAAGAATTGGCGTGGCTAGGCGAAGTAGACAGCACCGCTTTGCAATCGGCGCTTAAACATCTTGCCGATGCGTATAAACGATATTTTGAAAAGCAGAACGACGCTCCTTGTTTTAAAAGCAAGAAGAATCCGGTGCAATCCTACACCACACAGATCCAAAGGAAAAGCCAGTCTCCGGAAGTGAGTATTGCAGGCAGCCGCATCAAGCTTCCTAAACTAGGATGGGTGAAGTTCGCCAAAAGTCGGGAAGTGATCGGGCGCATCATGCATGCCACCATTCGGCGCAATCCCTCAGGAAAATACTTTGTATCCGTACTTGCGGAAACGGAAGTGCAGGCACTGCCCCCAGTCCATTCGGAGGTTGGCATTGACGTAGGACTCAAGGATTTTGCGGTTTTGTCGAGTGGTGAAGTGTTTGGCAATCCCAAATTCTTTCGTACCTTGGAGAATAAACTGGCCAAAGCCCAGCGCAAGCTCTCACGCCGGATGAAGGGCGGCTCGAACTGGAACAAACAGCGGATTAAAGTAGCTCGGATATATGAAGACATCAGCAATGCAAGGAAAGATTACCTGGATAAAGTCTCCACGCACATCGTTAAAAACCACGACAGGATTGCGATTGAAGACTTGCCAGTCCGAAACCTGCTCACAAACAAGAAGCTATCCAATGCGATTAGTGAAGCCTCCTGGTCCCTGTTTCGTAAGATGCTGGAATATAAATGTGCATGGTATGGTCGAGTATTGGTTACCGTAGGCCGTACCTTTGCATCCTCCCAATTATGTTCTTGCTGCGGCTACTGGAACCAAGAGGTTAAGAATCTAAACGTTCGCAAATGGACATGCCCGTCGTGTGGAACCGGCCATGACCGGGACTTGAATGCCAGTCTAAATATTCTGGCCGAAGGCAGAAGACTCCTTGAGGTGTGAATCTTACACGAACTGCCGGAACGGCAGGGTTAGCTTGGTAAACTTCTCTTTGGTAGAAGGGACTACCCAAGAATCTCCTTCCTCTAAGCCTCAGCGTAGGGGAGGGGAGTGTTCAATTATCTATGGAGGTATAACGGATGAGAAGCTTTTTTGTCAATAATGAATCAGTAGCTTTGCATGTGCTGGAGAACGAAGTTGCTTCTCCTAATGTGCCATCACTTCTGATTATTGGCGGATTATGGGAACCTGCGGGAGAGAGCGATACCCCTTCTGTCTGGGATTTCGAGTCATGTTGTCGCGTTTAGCTTTCGTGGTCGAGGTCTAAGCTCGACGCCCCAATCAGGCTATGATCTTACGGATCACCTTACTGATATTGAAACGATTGTTAAACATTGTGAACTTCAGAAATACTGCGTGCTAGGATTTTCTAGAGGAGCATCTTACGCCCTTGGGTGGAGTATACAGAATCAACATAATATGCAGGGTCTTATACTTGTGGACCAACCACCTATACATAGAAGTCTTACAGCAGAAACTGTACAAATGTGGTGTGAAATTGTTTACTTACAGGTTCCTATTTTAAACTTCATCCGCTCGGAAGCGCTTGAGGGGCTGGGAAATGATGCGAAGGAAGTAGACTTTTCTCCGCAATTATCGCAAATACAGTTACCCGTAACTCTTTTTGTCGGTAAAAATAAGGAATCCGTTATTCCATCGAATATTTCTGATGAAACCTTGCAATTGTATACTCAATCCTTTCCTTCTTGCCAAGTTGTTGACTTTCTGCAGTCTGGACACATGATTCCTGATGAGGAAGAAGATAAGTATATTGCTGAAGTTAACTTATTTATTAAGAAAATCTCAAAATTGCTGTAACCCGACTATATAAGGGGTGACAATAGAAGCAATGCTGAAGAAAGAAGAAATAAAGGCTTATTTAGCAAGAATAGGGATTAACGATATTCAGCCGCCTACCCAATCTTATTTATTTGAACTTCACAGAGCTCATGTGAAAAACATTCCATGGGAAACCGTCGATATTTTTGCCGGAAGGCCGGTTTCTATCGATGTCAGAGAATCCGTACAACTTATGATAAACCGCAGAAGCGGTTATTGTTTTCACCTCAATGGAGCGTTTAGCGCACTCCTTCGTTCCTTGGGTTATCAGGTTTCATGGCATAGGGGCGGCGTCCAGCCAGTGGGAGAAGAACCTCGGATAGACTCTTTTCACCTTGGATTAACCGTAAGCATGGACAATGAACAGGAGAACGAGAGCTGGATTGTTGATGTTGGTCTGGGGGATATGCCCTATGAACCGCTTCCGCTTCATGCAGGAGCCTATGAACAGGGGCCTTTTACATATAAAGTCAAGGAATCCGGAGTAGTCAAGAACGGTTGGAGATTGGAGCAGGATCTTCCCGCTCCGTTCATTGGAGTGGATTTTGCTCCCGAGGCTGTGCTTAATATGAAAGAGTTCGAGCAGAAACACGATCATTATAGTCGGTCAGCGGAATCACCTTGGATGAATCTGTTCCTTATTCAGCATAGGCATGCTTCAGGAAGCAATGAACTTAGAGGTTGTATCTGGAGCAAACGGGAGAAAACGGGTGTTGAGAAAGTAGAGATACGTAACAAATCGCAATGGTTTGAAGTGCTGGGGGATATTTTTGGTGAACACCTCGTTAACTATTCCAGCCAAGAGCGGGATGATCTATGGAAGAAAGTACTGAGGAACCATGAAGAATGGAAAAAATCAACAACTAGATGGTATGATTGATTCCTTTTTATGACATGATGTATTATTGAAATAACAAATTTAAAATAAAGGAGCTTGCCAAATGGCTGTTAACGCTTATCTGAATTTTAATGGCAATTGTCGTGAAGCTGTAGAGTTTTACGCACAGGTTTTTGGGACGGAGGAGCCTAAACTGATGACCTTTGGGGAGATGCCCCCGAACCCGGAATATCCGCTTCCGGAGGAAGCAAAAAACTTAATCATGCATACCCAGCTTGACATTTTCGGAAGCAATGTTATGTTTTCCGATGTTTTTCCCGGCATGCCTTTTGTGGTAGGAAGTAATATAAACCTTGCTCTAGTGACCGAAGACATTGAAGCCTTGCAATCTGCTTTCGGGAAACTCAAAGAAGGCGGAAAAGTAGGCATGGAGCTTCAAGAGACCTTTTGGAGCAAATGTTACGGAAGTCTGTCGGACAAGTTCGGTGTGGTATGGCAGTTCAACCTTGGCTCGGTGTAATAGTGAAAAGAAAGCGTTGTTAGCCCCGTGGCTCCGCTATAAGATAAATGAAAGGCCGCGTCCAAGAACGCGGCTTCTTTGAGTTAATTAAACTTTCTTAACGGCAGAAATGGCGTCGAACTTGTCTCTGTGCTCTGATTATCCATATGTCTTCCGCTCTGTCTGATCAATTTCAAACTGTCTAAAGAAATCAGAATGGTCTCCGTTCGTCTGCCTTTCATTCTATCGCTTCTTTTATACGGGAGCTTTCCCTGGGAAACTTTTCGACCTCTTCGTTTCAAGTTGTTATAGGAAGTTGTGTTATTCATACGTTTCCGGTATCTCTTCGCGCTTATCGTCTTGCGTTTCCTGATTTTTTGCTTCGTATTAGCAGGATGTATATGAGCAGGATGTACTTGAACAGGAGGATGCACTCCAACTGGATGCGCTTCAAATGGTTGTACTTCTGGATGCACTTCAGCCGGATGTACTTCAGGGGGATCTGCTTCCGCCGTATTTTCAGGTGCCTGTTGCCTCCACGGTGTCAGGTCGAGGTAATTCCGGTACAATTCCGCGCCTGAAGAATTATTGTCCCAGCACTTTTCGGTTCCCGCAAAATGGACAATTTTATTATTAAAGTCATGATCGGTAACGCCCATGCTAAATAAATTAAAACGCAAATCCAACGGGACGTAATTTCTTCCGTAAACTACATTTAATGCATCCTGATCAGGCATGCTGGTATCGGGGGAATTCCGAAAAAAGTTAAGCGTTTCTTCGTACCAGCCAACATTTTTGCGGATATTACTCAAGGAAAATAAAATAACTCCGGAATTAAAATAAAGCTCTGGATTTAACCCCTTGGAGCTGATAATATGCGCCACTTCCATAATGCCCTGATCCTTGATTGCGGCCAAATAACCTTCACCCAAGTCTACTTGCCACAGCTCCGCAATGTCCATGTTTACCAAAACATCGCAGTCCAGATAAATGATTTTGTCTACCGGAATTAATGCGGGAAGAAGCAATCGATACATGCAGGCCTGCGTCCAGGCGTTAATTGAGCCAATACCGGCCATTACCTGAAGCAGATCATAGGGTAGAGTCATGGAATAGAAATTAATCGTCTGGTTATATCCGGTGGCTAATTCAATGAGTTTTCGCTGGTTCTCTTCGTTTAGCGTCTCATCATGCAAAATGTGAACATTAATAGGGGAATTTGTATTATGAAAAACTGACGCTAGAACGACCCCGGCGTGCTCAGCATACTTCCCATCCTTATCGTGAAAAGCCAAGACTAGTTCGATCATCTGATTTATCCTCTCATAAACGTTATTGTACGAATGTACCACATTATACGTTTGTCACGAACGAGTGATAAGGGCATTTCTCCTAAGTAATTGACCCAATTTCATGAGTGACAAAAATCAGACGATTGAAATTGCAGCTTTCATCTCCCTTATAGAAAAGGACTTCAAAGGCAACCGATTATAAGGTATAATGCGACTGCACCTCGTATCCTCAGAAAGTAAAATCTATTTTGTTGGAGAGAATCGATGCATAAACAGTGGCCAACTGTGTTATTAACTGTGATATTTCTTATTATCATTCCTATATTATGGATATTTAATTATATGCATACAGCCTCTCAGCATACTTCGTCGCAAGGAGGGGTGCTGGATTTGCGGGAATGGGACTTTCAGGCGAATGGGGCTGTTCCGCTTCAAGGGGAATGGGAATTTTACCGCGATCAACTGCTGACCCCGGAAAGCTTTCAAACGGCTCATTCGTCTCCTGGCAAGACACCAGAGTATACGGGTCTAGTTCATGTACCAGGCATCTGGAATAGCTATATAGGCAGTGCCGGCAATCCCAAGGCTACTGGTTACGCGACGTTTCGCCTGCACGTTCTTGTCCCGGAGCACAAAAATAAAATTTACGGTATCATGACGGATAATATTCGGTCTGCGAACCGGATATTTATTAACGGGACAGAGGTCGGAGCGAGCGGTGACCCCGCTACGTCAAGCAGAGATGGTGTGCAGCGCAATATACCCTATGCCGGGTTTGCTTCTATTAATGGAGGCGAAATTGAAATTCTTGTGCAAATCGCCAACTACAGCTATTCATCGGGAGGGATGGTATACCCTATCTCGCTTGGTGACTATAAAACGATAATGAATATTGAAAAAACAGAATTTTTTGGCGATTCGCTGATCGCATTCGGCTTTCTAGTCTCAACCGTTTACTTTCTGCTGCTGTATCGATTGCGAAGACAGGAGTCTTCCCTTCTGTATTTGGGAGGGATTTCATTATTCGCCTGCATATATGTGCTGACTCATGGCGAGAAGATCATAGGAGACCTAGTTCCCGCTCTTCCTTATGATGTGGTATTAAGACTGCAGATGATATCTTCTGTGGGAGTGTACTTTTGCTTCGTTCATTATGTTGCGGCGTACTCCCCGGCGGCCGTTCACAGACCTGTGATGCTGCTGTACAGATGGATTACCGGGATCGACCTGATTGTGGCGGTATGTGTTCCTACACTTCTGTTCTCCAAGTGGGATGGGATCTGGCTCGTTTGGTCTGTGTGCTTTGTCGGATATATTATTTATTTGATGATAAGAAACTTGCGTTTGCGCACCGTGGACAGGTTCTTCATGCTTGTAAATATTATAAGTCTGCTTATCGTCATTATTGTCAGTCTGCTAAATGTATATGGCAAGCTGGAGAGTCAATTGCTGAGCTCTTACGGTATACTGCTCTTTCTTATAGCACAAGCGCTGCAGTCCGCTTTTCGATCTGCGAACTCTTTCCATGAAGTAGAGCAGCTGTCGCAAAAGCTTCTGACGCTTGACGGGCTAAAGGACGAATTCATGGCCAGCACGTCTCATGAACTGCGGACACCGCTCCATGGTATTGTAAATATGTCGTCTTCTCTGCTGGAAGGGGTGGCGGGTGAACTGAATCCGAAGCAGAAGCATCATCTTTCCATGATTGCAGCGACAGGAAAGCGGCTATCCTTACTGGTTAATGATATTCTGGACTGGGCCAGGCTGAAAAATGGCGACATTATTCTTGCGCAGCGTCCGGTAGATCTTCTGCCTGTTGTTTCAGTGGTTCTCGATATCCTTACCTTAACAACCGGCAGCGGCAAAAGACTGCAGTTCGTGCAGGAGTGGCCTGAAAATCTGCCGCTTCTGAATGCCGATGAAAATCGCTTCCAGCAAATTTTGTATAATTTATTGGGAAACGCCATTAAATTTACGGCTGAAGGAACTATAACTGTTTCTGCCGAAGATTGTGGCCGGGAAGTGAAGATTGCAGTGGCGGACACCGGGATTGGCATTGCCGCTGAACGGCATGATCAGATATTCCTGCCATTCGGGGAGATTGGAAAGCCGGTAGACCCTGCCTTCCTTGGAATGGGGCTTGGATTAAGCATTACCAAAAAACTCGTTGAACTTGGAGGCGGCCGGATTTGGGTGGAATCCGAGCCGGATAAAGGATCGGTATTTTACTTTACGGTTCCTGTGGCGGACATCTCCCGTTCTCCCGAATCGAAGACCGGATTAACACAAGTCACCTTCATTGGCCGCGCTCCAACTGCCCAGACAGAGGTTGCTGCCGCATTGGATATGAAGCCTGTGGAGGGTACTTTGTTAATTGTGGACGATGACCCTGTAAATCTGCAGGTATTAACGGATATCCTTTCCGTTAACAACTACCGCGTAGTTGCCGTCGATAAAGGGACCGCTGCATTGGAAGAGCTGTCGCTGAACCGAAATATCGATCTGGTTATTACCGACTGGATGATGCCGGGGATGTCAGGTCTGGAACTATGCAGGGAGATTCGCTTGACATTTCCGCTTTCCAGGTTGCCTGTTTTGATGCTGACGGCGCGAAGCCGCGCGGATGATATTGAGCTTGCCTTTCAGTCTGGAATAAATGATTTTCTGAGCAAACCCGTTGATGCAATAGAGTTAAGGGCGCGAGTACGCACCTTAATTACGCTTCGCCGATCCGTTCAGAACGCAGTGCGCACAGAGATGGCATTTTTGCAGGCGCAGATTAAACCGCATTTTTTGTATAATGCTCTTAACACAATCACCTATATGTCCAAAGTGGAATCATCCAAGGCAACCCAGCTGCTTCTGGATTTAAGCAAATATTTACGGGGAAGCTTCGACTTTCAGAACCGCGACAAGCTTATTCCGCTTCATAAAGAATTAGAGCTGGTCAAGGCATTCTTGTCTTTGGAAAGCGCGCGTTTCGAGGAGCGCCTGAACGTATCCTATGACATTCATGCGTCGATGAACGCTCTCCTTCCTCCTCTTACCATTCAACCGATTGTAGAGAATGCGGTCAGGCACGGTATTATGAAAAAAGCGGAAGGCGGCACCATTCAACTGTCCATTCAGGAAACCGACCAGATGATCAAGGTGACGGTAAAGGATGATGGGGTAGGGATGCCGAGGGAGCAGCTCGATATGATTTTGTCGGGGCAGTCAGGATCGGGTGTAGGGCTAATGAATATTGACAGGAGACTCCTGTCGCTGTATGGGAGGGGCTTGCAATTGGAGACCCGGCTGCTTCAGGGAACTGAGGTTTATTTTGAGATACCTAAAGAAACATCCGGCGGTTACCGCAAAGGAAAGGAGGGAGCTTTATCCTAACATGCATACTGATTGACGACGAAAAGCCTGCCCTGATGTATCTGGAAATGATGCTGCTCACCGATGGACGGTTTCGAATCGAAGGGAAATATACATCTGCCCAAGCAGGGCTGGGGCATCTGGCAGTGTCCAGAGTGGATGTTGTTTTTCTCGATATGGACATGCCTGAGATGAACGGGCTGGAAGCGGGGGAGCACATTCAGCAATTGAACAGTGACATTCGTATCGTCTATATAACAGCATATTCGGATTATGCGATTGAAGCCTTCGAAATTCATGCGCTTGACTATGTATTAAAGCCGATTGACCCGGATCGTTTGGCTAAAACACTTCATTATATCGAACGGAGCATCCCGGTCAGGGAAGTGAAAAGCTTCGGCAATTGGAGAGTACGCTGCTTTGGTCATTTATCTTTTGATGGCAGCGTGGGTAATGAGAGGCAGTTGAAGTGGAAGACGGCGAAAGCCCGAGAGCTGTTCGCTTATTTGCTCCATCACCGGGAGCGGTGGATTTCCAAGGATATCCTGCTGGAGACACTTTGGCCCGATTATCCCAAGGACAAGGCATTGACCTACTTACATACTACCGTCTCCCAGATTCGAAAGCTGGTCAAAGAGTGGCAGGGCCAAATATCCGTAGAATACGCTCTGGACAGCTACCGTCTCGTCTTGGATGGAATCTTGTGCGATGTATCGGAGTTTGAGCAGGCAACTGATAAAGAGTCTGCCATTACCGAACAGAACCGGCTTTTTTATGAAAATATCATTGCACTTTACCGCGGCGATTACCTGGAAGGCTATGATTATCCTTGGGCGGAGACGCTAAGGAGCAATTTGCAGGAACGTTATTTGAATTTCGTGATCAGGATTGCAGCTTATGATATGGAACATGGTTGTGAACGCAAAGCACTTGAGCGGCTGCATTTTGCTCAGCAAAAAGCCCCCTACTCGGAAGAAATATGCCGCCTCGTGCTTACCTCTTATGCTCAGCTTGGCGATTACGCTTCATTGAACCGTCATTACGAAGCCTTTGTTAAGCTCTTGCATACAGACCTTGGAATTGAACCCAGTCAGGAAACGATAAGTATCTATAATCAGTACGTTTAATGACAAGCCCTTCGGCCTTTCTTTATGAGGTCCTGGGGCTTTATTCGTTTTAGAATCGGTTTAGAGGCCTTTGCTATAATCACTTTGTGGAAAAATGTTGAAACAAGAAGAAATAGGACGAAAGGAGACTAAGGCAAGCGCACAGCATGAAATCGACAGATAACCGTAATAACAAATTTGGTGCATAGGTTTGTACAGATAACTTGGAGGGACGCTTCATGAGACTAAAAAAATACGTAATATTCCTGATGATCCTGTCGATTACACTTTACCCTATTATGATGCCTGCTCAAGTTCAAGCGGCTTCGGGGGCGCGTCATGAAAAAGTAGGGAATGATGTGTTTTTGGGAGGAAACTTTATAGAAGTAGGAATTGCGGGAATCGGTTCATTTGGTACGGCAAGCCCCGCACCGGCCGGGTTTCATCCATCGGGAGGAAGAACGGCTATAGGCTTTAACGTGGATAACGACGGCTATGATACGGGAAGCCCTATGAACAGCGGGGACTACTTCCTTCCAGGGTCGCCTTATGAAGCCTTTACCGTCGGTTACCGCAGCGGATCAGAAACGGGTGCGATTAACAAATTTATGAATGCTGCCCGAATAGGATCGAGTCAGATTCCGTCAGTAACTACCGATATTTCCAGCGGGGATACATTGGCGGCGAGAACGATCGGTACAACCTCCGACGGAAAAATTCAAGTCGAGCAGACGGTCTCATTTGGAGTTAATGATAAGTATTTCAAGGTGTCCGTTCAGTTGAAAAACGTATCTGATGAAACGGTATACGATGTGCGTTATATGAAAAGCGTCGATCCTGACATTGATATGGATATGAATTTCACTTTTAATACGTTAAATTCTGTGCCCCAAAATCCTCCTAATGATTCTAGCGCAATCGTGATTTCAAAAGGACCTATAACCGGCAACGCGTTAATCTTGATGTCTGCGGACCCGAACGCAAGAGCATCGGTAGGGTCTGGAAGCGACCCTTATAGTGCCCTCGCTTACGATCCCGATGGAAGCCGATTGCTGAAGCCTGAATCTTCTCAGGATACATGGATTGGATTAACCAGCGCATTAGGAAATATGGCTCCAGATCAATCGAAAACTTTTGAATTTTATGAAAGCTTGAATCCAGACATAGATGAAGCCATTGACAACATAT
Source organism: Paenibacillus rhizophilus (assembly GCF_003854965.1). Lineage (GTDB taxonomy): Bacteria > Bacillota > Bacilli > Paenibacillales > Paenibacillaceae > Paenibacillus_AQ > Paenibacillus_AQ rhizophilus. The sequence goes on along the minus strand of NZ_RQPI01000002.1, from coordinate 38,053 downwards.
CTCATGAAGCGGCGCCTGTACCTGCTGCGCCAGACGGACTTGCCGCAATCGCGGGCGACGGCCAGGCGAACTTAAGCTGGAACAGCGTGACCGGAGCCACAAGTTATGAAATATATCAAGGAACATCCCCTGGCGAATATGGCGAAAGCGCCGTGGCAACCGTGAGCGGCTCAACCCATAATTATACAGCCATGGGCCTGGAAAATGGTAAAATCTACTATTTTGCGGTTAAGGCAGCAAATGACACCGGAAGCAGCGCATATTCCAATGAGGTTCACGCGACACCTCAGGTTGCGGCGCCAGTATCACCCACGGGACTTGCCGCAATCGCTGGCGATGGCCAGGCGAACTTAAGCTGGAACAGCGTGACCGGAGCCACCTATTATGAAATATACCAAGGGACATCCCCTGGTGAATATGGTGAAAGTGCTTTGGCGACCGTGAGCGGATCGACTTATAATTACACAGCCGCGGGTCTGGTAAACGGCACAACTTACTATTTCGCGGTCAAGGCGGGAAATGACGGCGGAAGCAGCGCATATTCCAATGAGGTACTCGCGACACCTCAGGTAGCAGCGCCCGTCTCACCTGTAGGACTTACCGCAATCGCGGGGGACAGCCAGGCGAACTTAAGCTGGAACAGCGTGACCGGAGCCACCTATTATGAAATATATCAAGGGACATCCCCAGGCGAATATGGTGAAAGTGCTTTGGCGACTGTGAGCGGATCGACTTATAGTTACACTGCGACAGCTCTAACCAATGGCACAACTTATTATTTTGCAGTCAAGGCAGGAAATGACGGCGGAAGCAGCACATATTCCAATGAGGTTTCCGCGACACCTCAGGTTGGGGCGCCCGTGGCACCCGTTGGACTTAGTGCAATCGCGGGCAATGGTCAGGCGAACTTAAGCTGGAACAGCGTGACTGGAGCCACCTATTATGAAATATATCAAGGGACATCCCCAGGCGAATATGGTGAAAGTGCTTTGGCGACCGTGAGCGGATCGACTTATAGTTACACTGCGACAGCTCTAACCAATGGCACAACTTATTATTTTGCAGTCAAGGCAGGAAATGACGGTGGAAGCAGCACATATTCCAATGAGGTTTCCGCGACACCTCAGGTTGGGGCGCCCGTGGCACCCGTTGGACTTAGTGCAATCGCGGGCAATGGTCAGGCGAACTTAAGCTGGAACAGCGTGACTGGAGCCACCTATTACGAAATATATCAAGGGACATCACCAGGCGAATATGGTGAAAGTGCTTTGGCGACCGTGAGCGGATCGACTTATAGTTACACTGCGACAGGTCTAGTGAATGGCACAACTTACTATTTCACAGTCAAGGCGGGAAATGACGGCGGAAGCAGCGCATATTCCATTGAAGCAAACGCAACACCGAAGACGGTCCCGGTATCTCCGACAGATATCATTGCGACAGCAGGTGATGGACAGGCGACCATTCGTTTTACGGCTCCTGCGGATAATGGCGGAAGTGCGATTACTGGTTACGAGATCACTTCTTCGCCAGGCAATATCATCGCGACAGGAACTGCCAGCCCGATTACAATAACAGGTTTGCAGAATGGAACGACTTACACGTTTACGGTAAAAGCGATTAATAGTGCTGGCAGCAGTGCGGCATCCGCAGCCTCCAATGCTGTTACACCTCTGGCGCCGTCCAGCGGCGATGGCGGTAGTACACCTGTTGAGCCGACTGCTCCAAGCATACCGCAGCCAACGGATACAGGAGTCAATGCGATTGTTAATGGCAAGGTGCAGACAGTGGGAACGGAAACCACAATCAAAGTGAATGACCAAACGGTCACAACCGTGGTGATTGATCCTCAGAAGCTTGACGACATCCTTGCAGCAGAAGGTCAGCATCCGGTGATTACGATACCGGTGAATACGAAAGCGGATGTCGTGGTTGGCGAATTGAACGGCCAGATGGTCAAAAACTTGGAACAAAAACAGGCGGTTCTGGAAATCAAAACCGGGAACGCCACCTACACATTACCTGCCCAGCAGATCAATATTACTAATATTTCGGATCAGCTTGGAAAGCCGGTAGCGCTTCAGGATATCAAGGTACAGATCGAAATCGCAGCACCGACGGCAGATACGGTAAGAACGGTCGAGAACTCGGCGGCCAAAGGCCAGTTCACGATTGTCGTTCCGCCGCTTAATTTCACGGTCAGAGGAATTTACGGGGATACCAAGATTGAGGTGTCCAAGTTCAATGCCTATGTGGAACGGACGCTTGCCATTCCGGACGGCACAGACCCTAATAAAATCACTACTGGAGTTGTGATTGAACCGGATGGATCGGTCCGTCATGTACCAACGAAGATTGCTGTTATTGACGGCAAGTATTACGCAAAAGTGAGCAGTTTGACGAACAGTACGTACTCGGTTGTCTGGCATCCGCTTGAGTTCAAGGATGTCGCCAAGCATTGGGCAAAAGATGCGGTGAACGACATGGGTTCAAGAATGATCGTCACCGGCAGCGGTAATGACATGTTCAACCCTGATCAAGACATTACTCGTGCGGAATTTGCAGCAATTATCGTTCGGGGACTGGGACTGAAGCTGGTTAGTGCGGCTGCTCCATTCTCGGATGTACAACAATCGGATTGGTATAACGATATTATTCAAACATCCTATGCCTACAATCTGATCAGCGGGTTTGAAGACGGAACCTTCCGTCCGAACGACAAGATTACGAGGGAACAGGCGATGACAATCATCGCGAAAGCGATGACGATCACTGACCTGAAAGCAAAGCTCCCTTCTAAAGCAGCAGGAGAAGTTCTGAGTTCATTTGCGGATGCGAATAAGATTTCCGGGTGGGCGAAAAATAGTGCTGCCGACTGCTTGCAAGCAGGCATCATTTCCGGCAGAAACAGCAGCCAACTGTCACCAAAGGATAACATTACCAGAGCCGAGGTTGCCGCTATGATTCAGAGACTTCTACAAAAGTCTGAATTGATTAACTAACATTCGTTATATAAAGAGTTATTCTCCAAGTAATAAAATGCTTGGAGGATAACTCTTTCTTTTTGCATTTTCGGGTGTTCGGCGGCTTTTTGCATCAAATTCATGCGAATCTAGTGATCGATCCTTTGGTACAGCTGTTTGATTACATCTTCGATCCTCGGCTCCTGAACAGTCAAATTGTGGATATCCAGAAGGTCGGTGAGCTGCTTGATCATGGGGGCCACCTGCTTGTCGTCTTCGATCCGTCGAACAGCTGGTTGTCCTCCCGCCGTTCGACGGAAGGCCCGTTCCAGGCGGCTTCGTCCCAATTCGGCGCATCCACGACAAGGTAGCGGAAGCCGCCGAACTCAGCGGTCATGACCACCGTGCTGCCGTCGAACAGGATTTGTCCTTTGTCGATGAAGATGACTCTGCGGCATAATTTTTCGATATCGTCCATGTTGTGCGTCGTTAAGATGATGGTTATTTCTTTTTCTTTGTTGATCTTTTGCAGAAAGGATTGGATTTTTTCCTTCGCCAGGATGTCCAGGCCGATCGTCGGTTCATCGAGGAACAGAATTTCCGGCTCGTGCAGCAGGGCCGCGGCAATGTCTCCACGCATCCGTTGGCCCAGGCTTAATTGGCGTACCGGTGTTGAAAGGAAAGAGGACATGTCAAGAATTTCGGTGAACATCTCCAGATTGTGCTGAAAGCGCTCTTTCGGAACATTGTATATTTTCCCGAGCAGCTTGAATGATTCGATGAGCGGCAAATCCCACCAGAGCTGGGTGCGCTGTCCGAACACTACGCCGATATTTCCCGCGTGCTGTTTGCGGTTCTTATACGGCTCCAATCCTTTGACATGGACGGTTCCCGAAGTGGGCACAAGCACACCGGAGAGCATCTTGATGGTGGTTGACTTGCCGGCCCCGTTCGGGCCGATATAGCCGACGAAATCCCCTTTCCGTACAGTAAACGTCACATGGTCCACAACATTTATTGTCTCTTTTTGCATGGAAAAGACGGATTTCAGCAGCTTGAATGAGCCTGCCGGCTTTTTTGGGGAATGGAATTGTCTGACCAAATTGTCGGCTATGATAATGTCCAAGATTTATGTTCCCGCTCCTTTGTAAGCATTTATTCCTTTTGTCCACACGAAATAAGTGACCGAGACCAAGAGCAGCGCCACCAGCGGCGTGAAGTATATCAACAGAGGAGAGAACCCGCCGTCCGTCCGGTTGTCCAGTAAAAAGGAAGAAGGATAATAGCTGATGAACGCGACAGGCAGAACGAAAGTCAGCAGAACCTGGAGATGCGGTTATAGATGGACAGCGGGTAGCGGGTGAACTGCGCGAGCAGCTGATCCAGAATATGGCGCATAGCTCCGCCCTGCAGTGTCCAGAACACCATGCAGCCGATCAGCATTTGAAGCGACCATTCGATGGCCGCGCCGCTAAGAACGATGACGAGCAGATAGGCGATCTTCAAGAACGTCCAGTCCGGAATGTGGGCCATGGATACGGCGAGCCCGATAAGGCCTGCCAGCATATCGCCGAATCCGTAGATTTGAATGTTGAAGGCGGCAAAAGAAAACATCGGATTGAGCGGCCTGACAAGGAAGCGGTCAAATTCGCCGTTTCGGATCAGCGAGTCGAGAAACCAGCTTTGCACAAAAAAGGCGATAAAGATGCCGTGCGTCGTCCGCCAGAGCGAAGTCATGAAGATAAGTTCGTAGGTTCCCCAACCGTTAATTACGGGAACCTTCTGTGTGATGACCCAGGACACCAGGATAAAGGACAACCCGAGAAACGTGATGCTCAACACACCGATGGCGAAATTCAGCGGATACGCCATGTGCGAGCGCAAATTTGCCGATTGCATTGCGATATACAGCTTGATATGTCTGCCGATCAATGGGACCCGCTCCTTACTTGTTATTATCCTCCCGAAATAACCAGCCTGCGTTCGATCCGCCGGAGTACCAGCCTGCTCAGCAGCAGCAGGGCCAGACACCACGCAGCCTGAAAGGCAAGCTGCTCCCAGATGGCGGTTCCCGTTATTTTTCCAATAAACAAGGATAAAGGAATATTGAAAATCCCCTGGAAAGGAAGCCATGAGAGGAACCGGGCGACCGCCTCCGGGAAGAACCAGAGCGGAACCATTGCGCCGGAGCATATGTCGGTGATGACGGTCTTGAACATCTCGATCCCCCATGTTTCCGTAAACAGGACGGCCGACATGCCGACGATAAAATTGATCAAAAAGGACAGCAAAAAGGCGAACAGGACGCTTGCCGCGAAAGCGGCGGCCTGCAGACCGGTCGGATAATCAACGGGGAAAAACAAAAGGATCGCAATCAACTGCGGAATAACGGCATAAATCATGCTATACATGAAGACGCCGACCGCTTTGGAGAAATGCATCCATTCATAATCCCACGGCTTCTGCATATCGAATACGATGGAGCCGTCTCTGACTTTGTCGCTGATTTCATATGAGATGGAAGGGGGGATGATGGCAAACAGGATGACGGAAAGCATCGCATAGGTCTGCATTCCCTGCGAAGACACTCCCGTGGATAGGGCAAGGCCCTGCCCGTTAGAATTCCTGTAGAATGAATAATTTGGACTTTGTACAAAAAAGAGCACCTCTGTAACATGGGAGTTGGATACGGGTCTACAGCCCTTTAATCTCACCATCTAGGAGGTCGCTCTACTATGAAGGTTAAAGCTCAAGACAAGCAAAATCAACTTATTGAAAACATTTCCTCTTTGCATCTGGTTGTCGGTGTAGATATTGCCCAGCAGATGCATGTAGCCCGTGCAGTAAGCTATCGTGGAATTGCTTTGGGATCACCACTTGAGTTCGGCAGCCATGACGAGGGATTCCGCCTGTTCAAACGCTGGATTCAAGATCTGTTCAAGTCTTACAAGCTGAATAAAATCATTGTGGGTATGGAACCCACCGGACATTACTGGCTAAGTCTGGCTCGTTGGCTTCTAGACCAAGGAATTGAGGCTGTTCTTGTTAATCCACACCTCGTTAAAAAGAACAAAGAAAATCGAGACAATACCCCATCCAAAAGCGACCGCAAAGATGCGCTTGTTATCGCGGATATGGTCAAAAACGGATACTATTCCCCCGTACGTTTCAACCCGGAAGCTTATGAGGAACTGCGGATTCTCATGGCCAATCGGGATACGGTCTCCAAACGCCTTAACAGTGCCGTTAACCAGATTCATCGCTGGGTAGATATCGTGTTCCCAGAACTTCGGCATGTCTTTAAAATCCTCACCTGCACGAGTAGCATTGCCACCTTAAGGCTGTTTCCTCTGCCGAAAGAGATTAGCCTTCTAACGACAGAGGAAGTCATTGCCGGCTGGAAGCAATACGTAAAACGTCATGCGGGTTTGCAGCGGGCCGAGCAACTTATTACACTAGCTAAACACAGCGTTGGTGCTACAAAGGCGCTACAAGCCTACAAGTTGCACTTGGGTCAACTGCTCGAAGAATATGACTTGGCACAGCGCCAGCTTGAGCAAATTGAAAACGAAGTACAACTCGTGTTGGAGCGTATTCCCTATGCCCAAAAGTTACTTACCATTCAAGGTATTAATGTAACCAGTCTAGCCGGTGTGTTGGGAGAAGCTGGTGATCTCAGTGGTTACGCACACGGAAATGCCTTACTTCGTCATGCAGGTCTAAATTTGGCTGAAGCCAGCTCTGGGAAATGGCGCGGGAAAATGGTGCTTAGCAAGCGCGGCCGTCCGCGTCTAAGGCGTTTTCTTTATCTTATGACGATGTGTATGGTCATGACCAATCCAGATGTCAGGGCCCTGCACCACCACAATGTAGACGTGAAAAAACTTAAGAAAATGAAATCTATTATGAAATTATGTGGCAAAGTGGCCCGAATACTTGTAGGCCTAGTCAAGAGCAGTGAAGCATATCGCTCAACTAAAGTATTTCCGCAAGCAGCTTAAGCGCGTTATTTCACCAGTTGATGTATTCGCAGGATAGACAAGAAGCACGGAGTATCGGGAGACATTACGCAAAAGGGCTCGGACCCGTTCCGTTAGAAATACCGACCTCCACCCCTTAGTTAGATGTGACGAAGGAATGAAAGGGCGCTTGAGACCCGTTGAGACATGGGAGTGAAAATCGCTAGGGGCGACATGGAGACGTGCAGAATGTGGTATAAATTGGGTGATTTACCCTCACCTTTATTCTTGCATGCCCTTACGGTCGTTCCAGGCCACCGCCTCCTCTAGTTCCTTCTTATCTCTCACATAGCTAAAGGTGAAATCCTGCGAATTCATGAGCCTGCGTGAGAAAACTAAATCATTTCGAGGGAGCGTAAATGGCCTTCCACGCTTCGCGAAAAGCGATTACCAAAATAAACGAGTTCATTACGCGCAGCAGCAAATCAAATTTGTATACCTGCGTGTTTTTCAGCGTGGTTATCGTATAGGCGGCATATTTCCCCACAGCACCACTCTAAAAATTATAACATTCTCGGCTTCGCACCTTCTGATGGATTCCGCGCATATCCTAATTCAAATGGCATTGCCGTCAGGGTGCAAGAGGAAGGCTAATAGGAGAGCGGCAGAGAAATGAGGGAGCTTATGAACAGCTATCGGTGTGAATGGAGAGGTCCTGTTGAGCTGAAGAGCGGGCTGGGCAACGCCAGCCGGGCATATGTTCGGGGGTTGCGGCGGCAAGGTATAAATGTGCAGGTCGGCGCCGGAGCACTAAAGCACTCGGGCAGCCGGCGTTCGGCTGTCAAGAAAGTGCTGATCTGCCATGTTCCGCCGAACCATGTTCATGTTAAAGAGGAGAGGAAGCATTACGACTATGTGATCCTCAACACCGTTTGGGAGACGACGCAGATACCGAACCGCTGGAAGCCGCACATGAATAAATTTGATGCGGTCTTTGTGCCCACGCGCCATAACAAAGAAGCCCTCCGAAAGAGCGGCGTAAAGGTTCCCATCTTCATCGTGCCCCATGGCGTGGATACGAAGGAATACCGTCCGGGCAACCCCAAGCTCAATATACCGGAGCGTAAAGGGAGATTCGTTTTTGTATCCGTCTTTGGGTTCCAGCACCGCAAAAATCCGGAAGGGCTGCTTCGGGCCTATTGGGAGGAGTTCTCAGCCAGTGATTCCGTGCTGCTCGTGATCAAGACCAAAGGCTACAGCTCTCGTGAGAATGAGGCCTGGATTAAGCAACGAATAATCCAGTACAAGAAAAAGCTCGGTCTTGGCAAAAGCACCGCTCCCGTTAAGGTCATCGGCAGGGAGATCTCTCCCGGACAGCTTAAAGGGATTTTTACGCTGGGGGATGCTTTTGTTCTTCCAACTAGAGGGGAAGGCGTAGGCATGCCATTTCTTGAAGCAATGGCCAGCGGTATTCCTGTTATCGCAACGGGATGGGGAGGCCACATGGATTTTTTGAACAGCCGAAATTCTTTCCTGGTGAAATACGTGCTGCAGAACCCGGCTGTCGGCATGAGAAGTGGTCACGCCATATCCCGCAAATTTCATGAACTGTTCGCGCAGCAGGGGCAGCTATGGGCGGAGCCTCGGCTGCAAAGCCTCAAAAAGCAGATGAGAACCGCCTATCAGAATCCCCTTCTGTGCAAGATGAAAGGCCGTCAGGGGCGTCAGGATGTGCTCGGGCTTTCTTGGGATCGATCCGGCAGGATGATGAAGCAGGCCATTGAACAGGTAATCGGAAGAAAGAAAAAGAAATAGGGGAACGGACTGCCGCTAAACACAAGGGTTTCCTGGTGTTCGGCGGCTTTACGCTTTGAACGTTTCCGTGTGGTATACTGGAGATTGCAATGGAAAATTTATGATAATAGAAGGCGAGGGAACTCATGAACTACAGAACACTTGGAAGAACGGGATTAAAAGTATCTGAAGTCGGTTTTGGAGCCTGGGGAATCGGCAAGACGTCATGGATCGGCGCGGATGATCATGAATCGCTTAAAGCGCTGAACCGGTCGCTCGAGCTGGGTTTGAATTTTATCGATACGGCGCTTGGATATGGGGACGGTCACAGCGAGAAGCTGGTTGGACAAGTCGTCCGGGAACATGCGGGGAATATTTATGTAGCGACCAAAATCCCGCCGAAGAACAGACAGTGGCCTGCCCGCAGCGGTGTGCCGGCAGAAGAGACATTCACGGCGGAGCATGTGATTTCCTGCACGGAGCAAAGCTTGCGCAACCTGGGTCTTGAGACGATTGATGTTCAGCAGTTCCATGTCTGGTCTGATGAATGGCTTGGTACAGGGGATTGGCTGGAAGGTGTGCAGAAGCTGAAGGAACAGGGGAAGATCCGGTTCTTCGGCGTTTCCATCAATGACTATCAGCCTAGCAATGCGATTAAGCTGATTGAAAGCGGTCTCGTTGATACGGTGCAGGTTATTTATAATATATTTGAACAGAGTCCGGAGGACGAGCTGCTGCCGGCGTGCGAGAAGCATGATATCGGGGTTATCGTCCGGGTTGCGCTGGATGAAGGCGGGTTAACAGGGAAAATCACGCCGGAAACGGTCTTCGATAAAGGTGATTTCCGCAATCATTATTTCAAGGATGACCGCAAGCGGGAGGTCTTCGAGCGGGTGCAGCAAATTGCGGCCGATTTGAATATCTCTGTGGATGACATGGCGGAGACGGCACTGCGCTATGTGCTCAGCAGCCCGGCCGTTTCAACGGTTATTCCGGGCATGCGCTCCGTTGCCAACGTGGAACGCAATATGAAGATCGGAGACGGTTTGGGTCTTCCCCAGGATCAGCTCGCCAAGCTGAAAACGCACCGCTGGATTCGAAATTTCTATAACTGATACAGGTATGATAAAGCCGCTTGAACATATTCATTGTTCGCGGCTTTATTTACTGCCTTTCGCATAATCCGGATTTAAGGTAGAATGATTGAAACTGGTTTCAATATTTGTTGAAGAGAGGTGAACAAGCCGATGACAACCATAATCGATGTGGCCCGCCTGGCCGGAGTATCCAAGACAACCGTTTCCCGGGTGATCAACAACTATCCCCATATTTCGTCGGACAAAAAAGAGCAGGTGCTCAAGGCAATGGAACAGCTAGGATTTACGCCAAATCCTTCCGCAAGAAGATTAAGAGGCCAGCTTGCCACAACCATCGCGGTGGTAGTCCCGAAGATTGTGAATCCGTTCTTTTCCTATTTGGTGGACGCCATCGAACAGGTAGGTTACCGGAATGGCTACCAGACCCTGATCTGCCAGACGAACGAGGATAAAGAGAAAGAGCTATCCTATTTAAATCTGCTGAAGACGAAGCAGGCGGACGGAATCATTATGGCATCCATTGAGAATGATTGGGAGGACATTAAGCCTTATACGGAATACGGTCCCATTGTGCTGTGCAACGAATACATCAACAGGCCGGATGTCCCCATGATCAGGGTAGACCAATATCAAGGAACCTACATCGGCGTCAAGCATCTGATCGAAAGAGGGCATCGGAAGATAGCTTACTGCACCGGCGGATTGTTCACGGCATTTGGAAAAGACAAGGATCGGAATCTGGGTTATCAAAAAGCGCTGGAAGAAGCCGGCATCCAAGTGAATCCGAGCTGGATTCTGGTTGATAAGCATACGATTGAAGACGGAAAACAAGTGATGCAGCTGCTCCTCGATATGAAGGACCGTCCGACGGCCGTATTTACCGGGAGCGACGAAATTGCCGGAGGGCTGATGATGGCCGCGAAAAAAGCCGGTTTGTCCGTTCCTCAAGATTTAGCCATCATCGGTTTCGATGATCAACCCATAGCGGAAGTGCTTGATCCGGGACTCACAACCATTCGGCAGCCTATTGAACAAATGGGGAAGAAAGCGGGGGAGGTTCTTCTAAACATCCTGAACCAATCCGGACCCGATTCGGCCGTGTATGAACTTCCCGTAGAATTGATCGTCCGACAATCCACTTGACATTAAAGAGTGGATCATACGGATTGTCTTTTTTAGAATTGGGAACGTTACCAGAAGTGAAGACCCGTTATTCTTTATGAAATGCTCTAAAACAGCCGGTTATTCACTCTATTGGATATCATTTCAGTCAAAGATTAGAAAAATATATGTTGAAAACGTTACCATCGGATGATATAGTATATCCATAATCACTTCAGATGATTGGTAAGGGGGATTAAATCTCTGAAATTGGTATCGTTACCAAACTTTCTGCGGGGATTATACCATTAAAGTTAATTACATTTATGGAGGGGTTTCTTTTGAAAAAGACATTGGCTTTATTCCTCGTTTTTTTAATGGCTGTTTCCTTGACGGCATGCGGCGGCTCCAATGAATCGGGTTCATCGGCGTCAGGCAGTCCTGAAGCAGGCTCCAAAGACGGGAAAGTCAGCATTATTATTACCAACGGTAAAGGCGAGATCGCTACCCAGTGGGAGCAGGCGGCCAAAGATTTTATGGCGGCAAATCCGGATATCGAGGTTGAGGCAATCTCACAGGCTGTTGGCGATACGGTCAATTTGCTGGATAAACTCACTGCCTCCGGTAAAACAGTCACAATGGCGATGATGGCACCCGATTCGATCGTCAACAAATACAAAGATTTCGGTGTTGATCTTTCCGGTGAGAAATGGAACGCCGATACGGTGTATGGCGTTAAAGACGCGAGCGGCAAAGTCGCCGGTTTCCCGTTCTCCATCGAAGGCTTTGGACTCGTATACAACAAAAGCGTTGTGGAAAAAGCGACAGGAGGCACGTTTGATCCTTATTCCATCAATACCCGCGACAAATTGAAAGCGCTGTTCGATAAAATTCAGGCTTCCGGCGTGAAGTATCCGGTCGCTTACCAAACGGAGAACTGGTCGGTTGCCAACCATTACAGCACGCAGTTCCTGAATCAGGCTGAGGACCCAAGCACGATTGTAGAGCAGCTGAAAGCCGGCACCTTCGATCTGGCGAGCAACCCTGTATGGAACGGCTACTACGATACGATGGATCTGCTGGCATCTCCGCAATACAACAAATACGGCGAACGTCCTCTGGGCAAATATTACGACGATGCGCATTTAAGCGTAGGCAAAGGGGAGTCGGCCATTCTGTTTAACGGAAACTGGGCATTCGATTCGTTGAAGGCGGTTTCAGGAGAATCCTTCGGATTTATACCGGTTCCGGTTGATAACAATCCCGACAATCCGCTCAACAACAAAATCGCTGCCGGTCCGACCAATATCCTGGTCATTAACAAAGCGGCGACACCCGCTGAGCAGGATGCGGCGAAGAAGTTCCTGAACTGGATCGTATACGATCAAAAAGGGCAGGATTTCCTGGTCAACCAAGCCCAAATTGTTTCCGCTTTCAAGAACAATCCGAATAAAGTGACCAACCCGCTCGGGGCCGCGATCGCGGAGGCCGTGCAAGCAGGCAAAACACTGCCGTTCAGTTCCAACTATGTAAAGGTTGAGGATTGGGGCAACATCCTTGCGCCGGATATTCAAAAATATATTGCGAAGAAAGAATCCCGCACCGATCTTGCCAAAGTAATTGAAAATTATTTCAAAACCCAGAAATAAGACAACTGACGGAACCAAACGAGTGCTGGCAGTAACTCTGGAAAAGGCGGGGCGTTCCCCGTTCTTTTCCACAACTTTAAGCTTTAGGGGTGAAATCTATGATAACGGAAAAAAGCCGGCTGAAGTCGCTGGGCAACCAGTTGTTTTTTACCGGTCCAACGATCATTTTCTTTGCCTTGGCGGTACTGATTCCTTTCGCCTATGGCCTATACCTTACGCTGACGGATATGACTTCTCCTATTAATCCAATCAAGTTCTCAGGCTTCGGCAACTATAAAACAGCATTTATGGATACCGCATTCTGGGAATCCATGTGGCTGACGGTAGAATTCGTTGTCGCGACGGTCCTAATCATTAATATCCTTGGCTTTATTCTGGCTTTCCTGGTCACCTCCGGAGTAAGGATGCAAAATTTCTTTCGGACGTCGCTGTTTACTCCCAATCTGATCGGCGGATTGATTCTCGGCTATATCTGGCAGTTTATTTTCGTGCAGACGCTTCCGTCCATTGGCGACAAGCTCGGAATCGAGTGGCTGCGGCTGGGCTGGCTGGGAGATGAGCATCTGGCTTTCTGGGCCATCGTTATTGTGACGATCTGGCAATCGGCGGGATATATGATGATTATCTTTGTCGCAGGTTTGATCAATGTGCCGAAAGATGTGATGGAGGCGTCCACCATTGACGGGGCAAACGCTTGGCAGCGCTTGAGAAATGTCACTCTGCCGCTGATGGTTCCATCTTTTGTCGTCACGGTTTTTTTAACCTTGAAAAATGCCTTTATGGTTTATGATGTGAACTACTCCCTGACCGCAGGCGGGCCTTACGGCAGTACGACTATGGTATCCATGCATGTCGTTCAAAAAGCCTTTTCGGAAAATATCTACGGCGTCGGTCAAGCCGAAGCGATCATGCTGTTCGTCATTGTGGCGGTCATTACGGGACTGCAAGTCTATTTCAGCAAGAAAATGGAGGTTGCCGCCTAATGGAAGCCAGAAAAAAAGCCGCTTCATTCCTGACTTATCTATTGCTGGCCGTATCCTTTGTCCTGTTTGTCTTTCCGTTCTTCCTTATGCTTGTCAACTCCTTCAAGAACAACGGGGAAATACTCGAAAGCCCGTTTTCTCTGCCGCACAGTCTTGATTTTGGCCGTTTTGCCGAAGTCATTGATAAAATGAATTTCTTTGTTTCATTCAGAAATACGGTCGTCATTACTTTTCTGAGTGTTCTGTTCATCGGCATTTTCGCGGCAATGACCGCTTATTACATGGTAAGACGTCCGACCAAATTCAATAACGGGCTCTTTGCCCTGATGGTCGCTTCGATGATTATTCCTTTTCAATCCATCATGATTCCGCTGATCTATATTTATGGAGCCAAGCTTCACTGGATCGATGCCGCGCCGATTCCGCTGCTGATCATCTTGTATATCGGATTCGGGAGCGCGCTCTCCATCTTCATGTATCACGGTTTTGTAAAATCGATCCCTTATGAACTGGAAGAAGCTTCATTGCTGGACGGGTGCACACGGCCGCAGACTTTTTTCAAAATTGTGCTGCCCATGCTCGCTCCGACCTCCGTCACAATCGCCATTCTGAACGTGCTGTGGATCTGGAACGACTACCTGCTGCCCTCTTTGGTGCTTACGAAAGAACAGGATTTCACCATGCCGATCAAAATGAAGGTCTTCAACGGTACGTATATGAACAACTGGGAGCTGCTGATTCCCGCGCTGCTGCTGACCATCCTGCCTGTTCTTGTCGCCTATCTGTTCGGACAACGCTATATTATCCGGGGCGTCAGCCAGGGAGCGATCAAATAAAGTATAGATAAAAATATGCGAAACCTGGAGGAAGTGTGGAGCTATGGAAAACAGAGACCGCAACTGGTGGAAGGAAAGTGTCGTTTATCAAATTTATCCCCGAAGCTTTCAGGATTCGGGTGGAGACGGAATCGGGGATCTGCGCGGTATCATCAACCGGCTCGGATACCTCAGCGATTTGGGCATCGACGTCATTTGGGTATGCCCGGTTTACGACTCGCCGAACGACGATAACGGGTACGACATTCGGGATTTCTATAAAATGCAGGCCGAATATGGAACAATGGAAGATATGCTCGAACTGATAGCCAAAGCGGAAGCCCTCGGTATCCGCATTATCATGGACCTGGTGGCGAACCATACCTCGGATGAACATGCCTGGTTCGTAGAATCCCGCAGCTCCAAAGACAATCCGAAACGCGACTGGTATATATGGAAGCCGGGTTCGGGCGGAGAAGAGCCGACCAACTGGGAGTCGAATTTCGGGGGTTCCGCCTGGGAGTATGACGAGAACACGCAGGAATATTATCTGCACTGTTTTTCCAGAAAGCAGCCGGATCTGAACTGGGAGAACCCCGAAGTTCGCCGGAATATTTTCTCCATGATGGAATGGTGGATCGACAAAGGAATCGCCGGATTTCGCATCGACGCGATTACCTTTATTAAGAAGAATCAGCAATTTCCGCAACTGAAGACGGAGGGCAGCCGCCGCTATGCGCCTCTTGCCGAGGCAAGCCTGAATCAACCCGGCATCTTGGATTTTCTGCACGAAATGAAACGGGAGGTGCTTGAACCGCGCAATGTGATGACCGTCGCGGAGGCTCCGGGAGTTCCGATTGAGCAGATTCATGATTATGTGGATGAGCAGAGCGGCGTTTTTAATATGATTTTTCAATTTGATCATGTGGATCTGGACGTCAAGCCGATGGCTAGAGGAATCTATCATCCCTGGAAGCTGACTGACTTCAAGCATGCCCTGTCCAAATGGCAGAGGGAAACTGCCAATAAAGGATGGATGGCGCTGTTCATGGAGAACCATGACCACGTCCGTTCAGTTTCGAAATTCGGCTGCGATGGGCCATTCCGCGAGGAATCGGCCAAAATGCTGGCCGCCTACTATTTTCTGATGCGGGGAACTCCTTTTATCTATCAAGGGCAGGAGATTGGCATGACCAATCATTACTTTACTTCGATAGAGGAGTACAGGGATATTGAAAGCATCAATTTTCACTCTTACGAAACGGTCCTTGGCAGACCCGAGGTTGGCATTATGGAACATCTGGCGAAGAGAAGCCGGGACCAGGGGCGCATGCCGATGCAGTGGAGTCCGGAGCCGATGGCCGGATTTACCTCCGGGGTGCCTTGGCTGTCAGTGAATCCGAATTATTCGTCGATTAATGTGGAGCAGTCGCTGCGTGATGACAATTCGATTCTGCATTTCTACCGGAAGCTGATCAGGCTGCGCCGCGAGAATAAAGCGTTGATATACGGCGGCTATCGGGAGATTTATACGGATTCCGAGGAGCTTGGCGGATATGTTCGGGCCTTGGGTAACGAGGAGTGGACGGTATTATGCAATTTTACGGACCGAAGCATTACATTAGCCGAACCGGTTGCAGGCTCAATTATACTGTCCAATCTGAAAGAGCATAACAACGGCATGCTGAAGCCATATGAAAGTTTGATATGTAAAGCGGAATGAATCTCTGAGCTGTAGTTACTCTTTTCATACGGATTCGGCTATAATATTTCTTAATGCGACCGTAAAAAGAGTGTATGGAGGCTCATTCATGAATTCGAAGAACAGCGTAATTACAAAATTAAATCTGAATAAATACCCTTCTAAATTGATCCTGAATAAACCGGAAGATATTGATGATTTTAATGAATTGGACTTTGATTCCGCCTTCATAAGAGAGCAATACGATTTGATTTTTATCTTTGTTTTTAATCTCGAGCAATTTGGCAGCGGCTTGCAGAACGTCATTGAAAACCAAGCCTTGGTTGACGACGGATATTTATACTTTGCTTATCCCAAGAAAAACAATCCGAAATACAAAGAATTCATAGACCGGGACAGAATCATGGTTCAACTCCCCGTTGACGAGGATGGGTATGTACAGAACAGCCGTTTGAAATTTTCAAGGATGGTCAGTCTGGATGAGGTATTCACCGTCGTCGGCCTGAAGTCGCAAGCCCCTAAAATGAAGAAAACAGCCGGCACCAAGAGCAGTCAATGCGTTGATGATTATATCGGTAACATTTCGGATATCAAGCAATATTTGGAGAGCGATGAAGAAGTATTGACCGTCTACAATCAATTAACCTTCGGCTACCAGAAGGACTGGGCCCGTTACGTGTACAGCGCGAAGAGAAGCGAGACGCAGGAGAAACGATTGGGCGAGATGAAAGATATTTTAGCCCAAGGTTATAAGTCAATCGATCTGTATAGAAGAAGAGGGCAATAGTGTTGATGTGTTAAAAATTAAAATATTGACAATTTGCCGGTGCAAAACTAAGATGTAAAATATCATGAATTCCGAGTGGAATAGTTGATATTATTTCGCTGACCAGACTGCTGGAGGCTTGATTACCCAATCAGGCCTCCTTTTTTGCGTTTCGGTTCGGAAAATAGAGAATATGACAAGGAGTGTATGAGAATGAGTGAAGAAGCAAGAAACCGGATTGTGAAATATTTGAACGATACCCGTTTTGTTGTTTTGGCGACGGTCAATAACGATCAATCGCCGGTTTTGAGAAGTCTGGGTTCCTTTGTAGCCGACGGGTACACGATTTATTTTTCAACTCATAAAAACAGCAAGAAGGTGGAGCAGATTCAGGAGAATCCGAAGATCGTCCTCTTCTTCCAGCATGAGAATCAGGAACTTTCAAGCTTTGTTAATGTTTCCGTACACGGGACAGCTGAGGCGATTGCCGATCAGGCTGAGATCGACCGGGCGATTCAGCAGCTGGGCAGCCGTAATCCGCGGTTTAAAGAAAGAGCGGAGAAGGGCCTGCTGCAGGATACGGCTTTCTATAAGGTGGATGCCCGGGAACTGAAGGTGCTTGATTTCTCCAAGGGAAGCGGAGCGGGCGCCGTCGAAGTCATCGCGGTATAGTCGATATTAACGAAACGGAGGCCAGTATATGGCGAAGCAGAAAACAGGTGAAACCCCGTTAAGAATTGGCGTACTCGGTGCGCTTGTATCGGAAATCGAACCGCTGCTCGGCTGGGTGCAGCACGTTCGCCGTATACCTACGCCGGTCGGGCTGCTCTATCAAGCCTCGTATGGAGAACATGAGCTGTTCCTGGGCGTGGCAGGCACGCAGAAGACGAATACGGCGGCTGCGCTTCAGGCGCTTATCACCGGCTACAGTCCGGATGTTCTGTTCTTTACCGGCGTCGCCGGGTCGCTTGACCCGGAGCTTTCATTAAACGATGTGGTGCTGGCTTCGTCGGTCGTGCATCACGACGCGGGAGTCCTGTACGGAAGCCCGCTGGCGTTTCATCCGTTTGGCCCGAGAATCGTGGACGAAGCTTCGGAGCATGCGGCTCTATGGGGCAGGGTCAACCGCTTCGACAGCGACAGTGGGCTGCTGCGGGCGGCCCGTCAAGCGGCGATAAAGCTTACGTCATCGGCGCCTGACCGTAAATTCAAAGAGGGAGTCATCGCGACGGGGGATCAGGTCGTCTTCTCGTCCGAGAAGCGGCAGCAGATCAGGGACCAGTTCGAAGCCCTGGCCGTCGAGACGGAAGGGGCGGCTTTCGCTCAGGTCGCTTGGACGAATAAGGTGCCGTTCCTTGTGGTCCGTTCCATTTCCGACGACGCCCATGAGCAGTCGTTAAGCCCCGAAAAGCTGGAGCGCATTGTGTCCGCCATAGCCATTCATACACCCGAAGAAGAGGCTGGAAATGAACTGGCGCGCACGATTAATACGGTGGCTGAAAGCGCAGCGGCGCTTGTCCTTGCTACAATTGATGAACTGCCGGATCATTTGCTGTTAAACGGTCTTGCCGACTCAACCGATTCTGAAGCTGTTTAGTCAGCGGCGGTCATGAGCGGTGAGCAGTCGTCCGCCTCAAGCATGAAATCCACCCATCCGGAAGAAAAGCCTGTCCGCGAGTAACCTACGGACAGGCTTTTCTTGAAATATAAGACTGTAATAGTTTCACACTTATAAATGGCTTATTCGAGCGGAGGGCAAAGGGGCAATTTTTTCCTCAGAATTCTTTACCGATCGTTCTCAATATGCTATGATGTTTTTGCAAGGAGGCAGAGGTGAATAAATATGGCTAGAAGCAAAGAGTTTGATATTGATACGGTGTTACGAAAAGCGATGTACTTGTTTTGGAGTCAAGGTTATGAGAAGACCTCCATGAAGGATCTGGTGGAAACGATGGGGGTCCATAAACGAAGCATGTACGATACGTTCGGAGACAAGCATGCTTTATTTATGAAAGCCATGGAACGGTACAATGAGTTGGTGAGAGCTTCCGTCGACGCCCGCATTCAAGGTCAAACATCCGCGAAACAGGCGATCCGTTCTATTTTCGAAATGGTAATCAACGTGGAGGATGTTCGGCCGGCAGGATGCCTGATCGTAAATACGGCGTGTGAACTGGCCTTGCTGGACCCGGAAGCGGCTGCCAAAGTCAGTGAGTATTTTGCCAAGACGGAGAACCTTCTTTCCGAGCTGATCACGCACGGTCAAGCCACGGGGGAAATTTCCGGACATTATGACGCAGGACAGCTTTCCCATTATTTACTCAATGCGTTAACGGGCTTGCGGGTATTAGTGAAAACAACGAACGACAGACAGAAGCTGGAAAACATTATCGACATGACGCTGGCTGTATTGGATTAAATTTTTTTTAATAATTTGAGAATTATCGTTCTCAATGAAACTCGGATCTGAATCTTGCGGGCTGGACCAAGAAGCTGACGGACGCTATAAAGAGATTCAGCCATTCAGCCCTGAAGTTCTGGCTAAGCTCAACTGAACGGGTAGCCTAGTAACCTGAGAAATGAGGAGGTATTTTTATGGAAGCCATATCTGATATAGAGATACTTAATAAAAGAGAAGTATCGTTTAATGAGAAACTGATCGTCCCCTTTTGGAGTTTGGCCGCGATGCTCGTGGTCATGAATACGACGATGTTTAACGTGGCACTCCCCGGAGTAGCCCATGAGTTTTCTTTAACTCCAACGGTTGCTTCATGGATTGTAACCGCATATTCCATTATTTTTGGGATAGCAACCATTACTTATAGCCGGCTGACCGATTTTTTACCGATTCGTAAAATGGTTCTGTTCGGCGCTTTTTTATTGGTCTTGTCCTCATTGCTCGGCTTTTTCGCCCATTCCTTTATTCTATTAATGACCGCCCGGATTTTTCAGGCGATAGGGGCTGCGGCTTTTCCCGGGCTGGGCTATGTGTTGTTTTCCCGGTATATCCCGCAAGAACGCAGAGGCAGCGCCATGTCCTTCATTGCTTCAGGCACTTCGCTTGGGTTCGGATTGGGACCGGTGATTGGGGGAGCGTTGACACAGTATCTCGGTTGGAACTTCCTTTTTGTCATGACAGCCGCAGTTTTGTTTATCACTCCAATTTTTAACAGACACGTTCCTATGGAAGAGAAAAAATCCGTCCATTTTGATATCGTCGGAAGCGTCCTGGTGGCGGCTTCGATTACGGGTTTGCTGTTGTTTGTGACGACTTTCTCTCTTTGGCCGCTGCTCATTAGTCTAATTGCTATGTGGCTGTTATGGCGGCATATTCACCGAATCCGTTCGCCGTTTATCCATCCGGAGCTGCTTCGTCAGAAAAGTTTCACACAGCTGCTTACGATCAGCTTCACCGCGTATTTGATCAATTTCGCTACGCTGTTCGGTATGCCAATCCTGCTGGCCCAAGTCTTTCACCGGAGTCCGATGGAAATCGGCTTGATTATCTTCCCGGGTGCGATGGTTACTGCCTTTGCTTCAAGAAAAATAGGAAAAATCATCGACCGGTTCGGAAATGGCATCGTCTCCAGGTGGGGGGCGTGGTTTCTATTGCTTTCCGTCGTCCTGTTTGCAACTGTGGCGAGTGTTTCGATCTACGGAGTTCTCATCAGTTACTTTTTTATGAGTCTCGGATTTTCCAGTTTGACAGCCAGCAATTCCAATGAAATCTCTCAATATCTTCCCATGGAATACATGGGGGCTGGTATGGGCATGAATCAACTGGTCGGTTTCTTCGGGGGGGCGTTCGGGGTAGGCATTACGGGGATGCTTATTGTTTTACAAAAAGGAATAGGGACGGCAAGTGTGTTTCAACACATTTATCTTGGCCTTTGCGCGCTGCCCCTTATTTCCCTGTACTTGCTCCACAAATATGGAAAACAAGATCGCGGGTTAGTGAAATAATAACTATAAATGGAGAGTGATTACAATGACGAACAAAAAATATGATAGCACGAATACAGGACTTCTTCTGGTGGACCCGTATAACGACTTCCTGGCTTCCGAAGGCAAGCTCTACCCCTATGCCAAAGAAGTGGCGGAGTCCGTGAACATGCTGGAGCATCTGAAAGAAATCGTAGACGCGGTTCGCAAGTCGGGCATTCAGGTGTTTTTCGTGCCGCATCACCGCTTTGAACCGGGAGATTTTTCAACATGGAAATATCCGACTCCTTATCAGCTCGCATCAGCCAAAGCCCAACCCTTTGCCAAAGGCACCTGGGGAGGCGAGTTCCATCCCGATTTTCAGCCGCAGGAAGGCGACATTATCATTAAAGAGCATTGGTCTCAAAGTGGCTTCGCGAACACGGACCTCGATCATCAGCTTAAAGTGCATGGCATCAGCAAAATAATCATCATCGGTATGCTGGCGAACACGTGCATTGAATCAACGGCAAGATTCGGAATGGAGCTCGGCTACCATGTCACACTTGTTAAGGATGCGACGGCTGCCTTTAGCCATGAGGCGATGCATGCGGCGCATGAGATCAACGGCCCGACCATCGTCCATGAGATTCTTACGACAGAAGAACTGATTAAAGCTTTGGGAGGTAATTAATATGGAATATCGGGTTTTGGGACGCACAGGTATGAAGGTAAGCAATTATTGCTTGGGTACAGGAGCATTTGGATCATGGGGAAACACGAGCGAGGAAGAATGTATTCAAATCGTGGATGCTGCCATCGCAAATGGCATTAACTTCATTGACACAGCTGACGTCTATGCGGCTGGCGGTTCAGAAGAAATCGTCGGGAAAGCTTTAAAAGGCCGGCGCAATGAGGTAGTGCTTGCTACAAAAGTCGGAATGCCAATGGGAACAGGGCTGAATCAAAGCGGGAGTTCACGATTGTGGATCAAAAATGAAGTCGAGAACAGCTTGCGCCGGCTTCAAACGGACCATATTGATCTATATCAGCTCCATCGTCCGGATCCGGAAACTGATATTGAAGAGACACTTGGCGCATTAACCGATCTTGTTCAGGAAGGGAAAATCCGCTATATCGGCTCCTCGACTTTTCAGGCTTGGCAGATTGCCGAAGCGCAAGGGGTTAGCGAACGCCGCAATCTGGCGCGCCTCTCCAGCGAGCAGCCTCCTTATTCTATCCTGAACCGCAGCATTGAACTTGACGTTCTTGAAGTTGCGAGAAAATACGGCATGGGCGTGCTTGTATGGAGTCCGCTTTCAGGCGGCTTGCTCACAGGAAAATACTCCAAAGGTCAAACCGCTTCATCAGATTCCCGCGCTGCCCGTTTTCAAGGAAGTATCCTGGGAAATATTGTTGACCCGACTCGTGAAGAAAATCGTGTAAAGTTCGAAATCATTAACCGCCTGCAGGAACTCGCCTCCGAAGCCGGAATTACGCTGGCCCATATGGCTGCCGCTTTCACCCAAGCGCATCCATCTATTACTTCTACAATTGTTGGACCGCGTACGATGGAACAGCTTCAAGGATCGCTCGCTGGCGTTGATGTTCGGTTAAGCTCTGATCTGCTCGATGCCATTGATACGATTGTGGCTCCAGGGAAGACGCTCGATGATTTGGAGCGGGGCTGGATTCCTAATTGGATGGATACGGCGAGCAGACGGCGGGCTTAAGCTTTCTTGTTGGTGCCTCCGCCAATCGTATCCCTGACGAACTCATTGGCGCTTTGGCTTCACGGTAAGCAATTGCCGGGAACGCTTCCGGCATTGCAGAAACCTGACATTGATCTCGCCGCTTCCGGCTGTATTGGCGTTCAGTTTGAGGCGGAAGGTATTCTTTTTGAGTATCGTTTTAACCTGCAAGGGCGAGAGACAAGGCTTGCGCTGGAGCAACTGTGCGGTCGCGCCGGAGACGATGGGCGTAGACATGCTGGTGCCCGACAGTACAAAGTATTTTTTGCCGATCCGCAGGTTAGGATTCTCACGGTCCAGCGTAGAGTAAGGGGCCCGCAGCGAAATGATCGACTCGCCCGGTGCGACCAGGTCTGGTTTTTTTCCACCGCCCTGTGTCGGCCCGCGGCTGGAGAACCAGGTTATGCGATCGTCCGCTTGCGGGAGAGTGCGGCGGTCGTCGACCGCTCCGACCGTAATGGCCGATGGGCTGTTTCCGGGGGATTCAATCGTCCCGTACCCCGGACCGCCGTTTCCCGCCGCGATAACAACGCTGAGCCCGGCCTTGACCGCTTGTTCCACGGCTTGGCATAAGGGATCGTCCGAACAGGGGGAATTGACTGGACCGCCGAGCGACATGGAAAGTATACGCAATTTCAACCGTTTCCGGTTAGCGATGCACCATTCGATTCCCTTAATAATCGTGGAGTCGTATCCGTTGCCATTCTGATCCAATACTTTGACTCCTACAATGCCCGCTTCCGGAGCTGGGCCCCTGTATTTCCCCTTGCTTGACCAGCCGTTTCCTGCCGCATCCCCGGCGGTATGAGTCCCGTGGCCGTTATCGTCGTACGGGTTTCGTCTATGATTAACGAAGTCCTTAAAGGCTATAATCCGGTTGGAGGGCCGGGTCAGGTCCGGATGAGGGAAGACTCCGGTATCCAGCACGGCGATATTAATCCCTTTACCGGTAAGCCCCTTTTTTCTTTGAACAGCAGTGGAACCGATGGAAGGCGTCGCTATATTGAGTGACATTTTTTTAATTCCGTCCAGATATATTTTTTTAACCCCGCCGCAGCCGCACATCCGCTTCAGACAGTCTACCGAAATCCGGGATGACACCGAATGAAGCAGCGGAAGCCGGTGCAGGACCGGCAAAGCATTCGAACCAGCATGCCGCTTCAGGGAATGGAGCCGGGCCGGGGTTATTTTGTGTTTAAGCTGAATAATGACCGGAATGGCAGCGGGCTTGGCTCCGCCTGATTTAGACAACCGTTGAATCTTTTGCCTCAAAGGCCGATGCAGCTTCGCGGCATATTGCTGCAGCCAAATCTGTCCGTCCATAGTTTATGCTCACCTCGCAGTGCATTGTATGCGCCATCCCGTCTATGGGTGCCAAACTATGAAACTAGGATGTTGCACAAGTCGAATAAAACCCTCGGCCGCTCCAGGTAGAAGACGTAGAGTCAGACAAACGCTCGAGCAAGGTGTTCGAGGGTGGGGAAGGTTAGTTGGTTAGTGGGGGCGGCGGATAGGTGGGGGTGGTTGGGTTGGTGTGTTGCGCATTAAACAAGCTGCCCGCGCAGCGTCACCCGATGACCTGTCGTCCGGAGTAAATTTCCGGGTTCGCGGCGTAAATGTATTGCAGCATAAGACGATCAAACACGGCGTCCCAACCTCGGGATTTTGCCGTTTCAAGCGCTCTCGCTCCCAGAATCGTCCGATTATGCGGATTGAGCATTTTAACGATCGCCCTGGTTAATTCCGGCACACTGCCATACTTGCATACTAGAGCATTTTGATGGTTCTCCGTAAAATCGGTCACTCCGCCGGAATCGGTGCAGATGACTGGAAGCCCGCTCGCCATGGCCTCAAGCAGCACATTCCCAAACGTCTCGGTGCCGGAAGGAAAGATGAAGACATCTGCACTCGCGTAAATTGCGGCCAGTTCATCGCCCCGGCGGCTCCCCGTAAAGATGGCGTTCGGTATCTTTTTGGCGATCAGCTCCGGCAAATAAGGTCCTTCTCCGGTGAAGACCCATTTCACTTGCTGCCCGTAACGTTGATTAACAACCGCGATGCTATCGGCCAACGTCCGCAGACCTTTCTCCACCGCGATGCGGCCTACATACAGAAATACGATTTCTTCCGATACGCCCATCTCCTGCCTAAGTTTAGGGGAGTAATGCCCGGGATGAAATCGCTCAAGATCAATTCCCCGGGGCCAAAGGTCCAAATTTTGAATGCCGCGCCGTGTCAATTCCTGCATCGTACTTCGGGAAGGGGCGAGGTTGACCAGCGCGAAGCTGTGGAACCAGCGCATGTACGCCCACAAGGCTTTGCTTAAATATGGCATATGGTAAAATTGAAGATACTTGTCGAAGCTTGTGTGGTACGACATGACGATCGGTATATTGAGCGCTCTTGCGGCCCGCAAGCCGCTCCAGCCGATGCCGAGTTCCGTAACAATGTGGACCACATCGGGCTTGAAGTGAGAGAGCTGTTCGATGACCTTGGGATAAGGAGGGAAAGAGAGGCGGCAATCCGGATAGATATGAGGTGTAAATCCTTTGAACCGTACGACAGGGATTCCACTCGCTTCAGGCTCATCGGTCTCATAATCGGGGGCGAAGAACATATGTTCAATCCCGCTGCGGGTCAAATATTGGCTCAAATACATCAACGTATTGGACACACCATTGATTTGCGGGTAAAACGAATCCGTGAAGAAGGCTATCCTCAACCTAATCAAATCCTTTACCGTTGAATTGAACCCATTTACTTAACTATATTATTCCTATGCAAATCCCAAACTGCCGAAAGGTAAAATAGCCATTAAATTTAATTTTAGGGTGGTCGATTAGAATGCTTGCAAATAAAAAGATAATCATAACCGGCGCGGCTTCCGGGATCGGAAAAGAGATCGTAAAGTTAAGCTTGCGCGAAGGCGCTTCGGTGATAGCCTGCGATATAAACGGCTGGTTGCTGGAAGAGCTGAAGCAGTCAACGGATGCTTGCTATGACCTGCACACCTATTCGCTGGATGTAAGTGACTATGAGCAGGTCCGCGATTTTTTTGCTTACATTGAACAGGAGCACCCGGGCGTAGACAGCTTGGTAAATAACGCGGGGATTTACTTGGCAAAAAGCATACTGGATTATCAAGAGAACGAGATCGACAAGGTCATGGATATTAACATCAAGGGAGCCGTCTATTTCTCGCAGCTGTTCGGACGGCGAATGCTTCGCAATCAGCAAACGGGAACGATCGTCAATATGTCATCCGTATCCGGTATGGAGGGAAGCTCGGATGCGATTTACGGATTGACCAAAGCAGCCTTGCTGGGGTTAACCAAAAGCTGCGCCATGAATTTTTCCCCATACATACGCGTTAATGCCGTCGCGCCCACAATGGTCGACACCTCGATGATGGAGACCATTCCCGAATGGAGAAAGATGGAGTATCTCAGTCACCAATTGATCCAGACCCCGGTATTGCCGGAGGATGTGGCTGAAACGGTCGTGTTTTTGCTATCCGATAAATCCAAGCACTATACGGGAGCGACCTTTGATATTAACAACGGCGGTTATTTAAGATAATTCGCCGGGACCGCTTGACTTCGAGTAAACTCTAAGAAATATAATACGTGCATCAATGATCCAATTTGGAGGAGAGATGCCTAATGTTAAACTCAAAAGTAATCGTTGCCGAGTACGGCGGGCCGGAAGTTCTGAGAGTGGTTCAGGAACCCTTGCGGATGCCTCAAAAAGACGAGATTCGCGTTAAAGTTCAAAGTTCGGGTGTTGCCCTTTCGGATATTATGAGAAGAGAAGGGAAGTTTCTGAATCCGCCGCCGCTTCCGTTTACGCCGGGATACGATGCGGTCGGCATTGTCGACGAGTTGGGAGAGGATGTGCGGCAATTTAGCAAAGGGGACAAAGTGGCCGTCTTTTTTAATGGTACGGGCGGTTATGCGGCTTATGTGTATGCGAAGCAAGGCGAGCTGGTGGCCGTTCCCCCGCAGGTCGATTCGTCAATCGCCGCCGCCGCTGTCTTGAACTATGTAACCGCCTATCAGATGCTTCACCGGATCGCCAAGGTAACGGAGGGGGAGCGCGTTCTTATCCATGGCGCAAGCGGCGGAGCAGGCACCGCTCTTCTTGAGCTTGGCAAGCTGGCGAAGCTGAAGATGTACGGTACGGCTTCGCTTGCGAAGCACTCCACCGTTGCCGGGTACGGCGCCGTACCAATCGATTACAGGAATGAAGACTTCGTCGATTTTCTTCAGCTTCATGCTCCCGAAGGAATCGACGCCGTGTTTGATGCGATCGGAGGCGAGAACTACGAGCGCTCGCTGTGGACTTTAAGCCGGAAAGGCCGGTTCGTCAGCTATGGCTACACTTCGGTTCTAAATGAGGAAGACTCCGGAAATTGGGAAAAGGAATGGAGCCATCTGGCGAAAAGCCGAACAACGGAGCAGGGTCACCCTATCCATATATACAGCATCACGCTTCTGAAAAAAGAACGGCCGGACTGGTTCCAGGAAGACGCAAAGGCGGTTCTGTCTCTGTTGGCCGAAGGAAAAATAAATCCGCTGGTATCGCACCGCATTCCGCTTCAAGAAGCCGCCCGGGCGCAGGAACTGCTTGAACAATCTTTGGCCGTCGGGAAAGTGGTGCTGATTAACTGAGCATTGTGCAAAATGCCGAATTCACAAAGGAAAGGAGGGAAGGGATATGTACTCGATCAGCGAAGTATCCAAATTAACGGGGATTACGGCTTTTACTCTCCGGTTCTATGAAAAAGCAGGCATACTGCCGAACCCTCCCCGCAAGGATGGAAAGGAGAACGGACGTCGGCGATACGACGATCAGGACATCCGGTTTATCCGCTTCATCCATGGATTAAAGCAAACGGGAATGAAGCTGGAGGATATCGCTTCTTTTGTGGAGGACGGCTGCTTGTTGAATCCGGACGGCAAGGAGATCCCGGACATCCGGGATTCTCTGCACAAACGAATGGACATATTGGATAAGCATATTGACTGGCTGGAGCAGCAGATGAAACAACTGGAACAGGTGAAGACCGTTGCCCTGGAGAAAAAAACGTACTATTCAGCTATGCTGAATGACCAATAGACCGCGCCACCGGCATGGGCGGTCTATCTCTTTTAATCAATTGGCGAGCGAGAAATGGAATATATCTTCCAGAATAATGGAGGCGGCTGCCAATAAGTTCGCCTCTTCGCCCAATGTAGACGGACAAATTTTAAGGTCGCGCAAAATCGGAAGAGCGTAAGACGATACATACTTTTCAACGTTGTCCAGCAGCCGGGGGTTGTTCGCGCCGATCTGCCCGCCCAGGATCAAAATCTCCGGATTGAACAAATTGATGAGATTAACGAGGCCGAGACCCAGGTATCCGGATATCTCGTCGGTTAGATCGATCGCCAGCCGATCCTGCATCTTCACGGCCTGATTGAACATCTCGGGCGTGACGCGGGCAATATCGCCCTCCGCCAAGTCCATGATGGCCGTCTTTCTGCCGCGCGTCGCAGAGGCGATAATGCGTGAATAAACCGCGGGCCAACTGATATAGTTCTCCAGACATCCCGAGCTTCCGCATTCGCAGCGGATACCGTTGCGGTCAACGATGATATGCCCAAGCTCTCCGGCCCCGCCGTTGCCGCCTCTAAGCAGAATGTCGTGAAAAAAAATCCCCGCCCCCACACCTTCCGAGATCGAGACATAGATCAAATTTTGGACCTTCCCGTAGGGACCAAACTTCTTTTGGGCAAGCACCGTGGCGTTGAGGTCATTTTCCAGCCATGTTTTTATATTGAAACGGCTTTCAACAATAGCTTTCAAGTTGATTTGCTCCAGCCGGAGCTTGGAGTTAAAGTATACAATGCCTAAATCCTTGTCGATAACGCCGGGAACAATGATCGAGATGCCGAGACATTTCCCGGTACTGGGGCAGTTCTCCAAAAAAACTTCAAGCTCTGAAATTATTGCCGCAATGAGCTCATCCCCGTATAACGCTCGAATCGGTTTGGATTGTTTACGGCTGATCTTTGCCTCCAGGTCCATCTGGGCAATATCGATGGAAGAATTGGAAACGGAAACCCCGATCAGATAAAGGCGGTCGGAAGCCAGCTTCAACATAATCGGTTTTCTTCCTCCATTGGAAGCCCCTTCTCCCACTTCGCACACATAACCGTCCCGGATTAGCTCTTGTATGGCAGAAGCCACCGTTGTGGCGCTGATGCCGTAGTGCTTCGCAATTTCGCTTCGGGAGATGGGTCCTTTGTCCCGGATCACATTTAAAATAATCGATCGGTTCAGTTCCTGTACCAGTTTCAGATCTCCAGTTCTTATCTTGTTCACTTCGTTCAACCTCGCTTTAGGAACAATATAAAATCCACTTTATCACGGGCTACTTTATTCATCCAACAAGAAGAAACGCCTGACGGCGTCCTTAAAGGACGCAAGTACGTTTCTCGTAGAAATATAAGGCCATTTATAAGCGTGAAACTTATAAATTCTTATATTTTGAAAAAAGTAACTAGTCTTAACCATGAGAACTTAATACACCTATTAGAGTAAGGTTGGGGTTAGATATACAATAAATCTATAATAGTATGTGATAAAAATTAACGCAAGATATTGAAAATATTATTTTTTTGTGACTATAATAGCTTCAATGGTATGTAAGTGGACATGAAAACATCATCTACTTTCATTTCTTGAGAAAAAATATAACATCATTGTACATCCATTGGAGAAAGTTTACAGGAGGGGAGGGCTTCATTATTTCGGGTATCCATTAAATTGGCTTAATTACCGTCGACGGCTTGCCTGGTTTACTTCAAATCCTAATTTTACTGGGGGGTTCTTATGAAACGGAAATCATCAATTATGGTATTGCTTCTGATTGTACTGGCGGTAGCGGCATTGTCCGGATGCGGAAATAATTCGAATTCGGCGGCCGAAGGCAATACAAAGACTAACGCGGCCGGTAGCGACAAGCCATATGCCGGGGTCGTCTTACGCACCATCTCCAATCCGTCCAATCAGGAATACTTCGCCAAGGTGAATAAAGAGTTTCAGGAAAAGACGGGTATTGAAGTACAGACCGATACGGTCGGCAATGCTGATGTTACACCGAAACTGATGAATTCCTTTATGTCCGGCGGGTCTACTTACGATATTTTTGTAATGGATGTCATCGACTTGCCCCGGTTTGTCGTATCGGGATGGGTTGAACCGGTCGATCAATGGCTGACCGACGACATGAAGAACGAAATGCTGCCTTTTGCAAAACAGGCTTTACAGTATCAGGGCAAGTATTACGGTCTTCCTTTCGCTTCCGAGTACAAATCCTTTGTATATAACAAGACGATGGTGGAAAAAGCCGGTTTCTCGGGTCCGCCGAAAACATGGGATGATTTCATTAAATACAGTCAGGCTTTGCAGGAAAAAGGAATCGTAAAATACGGCTCGGCCTGGGCCTGGAGCCAAACCGAAGGCCTCGTCTGCGATTTCATCGCGATTGCTTCCAGTATGGGAGGCAAGCTGTTTGACGAGAACGGAAATCCTGTCTTCAACAGCCCGGAGAACACCGCGGCGCTGCAGCTGATGGTCGATATGATTTATAAATACAAAGTCGTGGACCCCGCTTCGATTCAATACAATGAAACCAATGTGCTTGACGCTATGTCCGCAGGCGATATCGCCTTTGAATTGAACTGGGGATTGCCGCTCACGCCGCTTAATGATGAATCCAAGTCCAAAATCGTGAACCAGGCTGATGTCGCTCCGCTTCCATATACCGTATCCAGCGCAACGATTGCCGGACCGATGTCCTATGCGATCTCCTCGGGTTCGAAGAACAAGGAAGCGGCATGGGAGTATATCAAATTCCTGAATGATACAGAGGGCAGCAAACGGCAGGCGATTGAAATCGGAATGTTCCCGGGCTGGAAGAGCGTATATGAAGACCCGGAAGTGAAGGCAGGCGTTCCCGGGCTTGACAAGATTCTGGAGCAGGCGGAAGTTGCCGTCAACCGTCCGCAAATTCCTTGGTACAATGAATGGTCTTCCAAATTCCAGGTTGAACTCCAGAATGCATTGACTCAAAAGAAAACACCGGCTCAGGCGTTGGCAGACGCGTTCGCTGAAACGCAGAAAATCCAGGAGAGCAACAAGTAAGGAGAATTGCTATGGATAAGAGCAAACATAGTGACTCGGTCGTGATTCAGAAAGAAGGACTTTCTATGCGGGGTCAAGCGATACTTCGACAGGCGGCCCGGTCCGTTTTGAGCTCGAAGAAAATGATTTCCGAGTCAAAATTTGCGCTCCTTTTACTGCTTCCCACTATTGTTATCCTGCTTGGTCTGCTGCTTTATCCATTCCTGTACTCCATCTACCTTTGTTTTGTCGATTTGAATCTGACGAAACCGTGGGTCGGTGCGAAGTTCATCGGACTGGATAACTTCAGCGCGGTGCTCAAGGATGGCGAATTCTGGCTCAGCATGGAGACGACTCTTTATTTTGCGGTATTCAGTGTTGCTGCGAGTATGATTCTGGGGCTTGCCGCGGCCCTTCTCTTTAATGTCAAGTTCCGCTTGCGGGGACTCGGCAGATCGCTGCTGCTGATTCCGTGGGCGATGCCCGGCGTTGTCAATGCGATGATCTGGCAGACAATGCTGCATCCGAACTACGGTCTGCTGAACGGCGTGCTGCTGAAGACGGGCCTGATCGAAAGTCCGGTCGGCTGGCTGTCCGATCCGAAGCTGGCGCTGGCTTCCGTAATTATGGCGCAGATATGGACATCGTTTCCTTTTGTCGCCTTGATGTATCTGGCCGCTCTTCAGTCGATTTCCGGCGAATTGATTGAAGCCGCCAAAATTGACGGGGCGGGCAGCATACGTATTTTTAAAGATATAGTCGTAAAATTGCTGGTGCCCGTTACCCTGGTTCTGCTCGTTCTGCGCACCATTGACTCCTTCCGGGTATTCGATCTGGTCTTCGCCATGACCAAGGGCGGTCCGGCCAATTCCACACAGCTATCCGGCCTGTATCTGTACAAGCAGGGCTTCATGTTCAGCGATTTCGGGCTGGGCTCTGCCGGAAGCTATATCCTGACGGGATTTATCCTGGTGTTCGTGCTGCTGTATATGCGGATACTCCGCCAGAAGGATCGGGTTTGAGAAAGGAGGAGCGGCTGTGAGCAAGTCCGTAAAAAAGGTTCTGTTATTTATTGGCGTCGCGCTTGTCATGATCTTTACTTTAGCCCCTCTGATCTGGGCTTTTATCATCAGTATTTCGCCCGGAAAAGAACTGGCGTCGCTTGCCCGGCATTGGCTTCCGGACAGCTTCACCCTGATGAACTACAAGCAGGTTCTGAGCTTGTCCGACAATGCCGCATCGTTCAAAAACTCGCTGCTTAACAGTCTGATTGTGGCCACCGTCACGACGTTCTTCTCGCTGATCTTCGGCTCCTTGGGAGCCTACGCCTTTGCCAGACTGCGTTTCCGCATGAAAGACCGCCTGGCGGTCATCTTTCTGATTACGCAAATGGTGCCCAGCATCGCGATTGCGCTGCCGATGTATTTGATTTTCAACCGGATCGGGCTGCTGGACACCAAATCGGCTCTCGTACTGGCCAATCTGTCTTTCACTCTTCCTTTTATCATTTGGATGATGCGGGCATTCTTCGAATCCATTCCCAAAGAGCTGGAGGAATCGGCCTTTGTGGACGGTTTAGGGCGGTTCGGCGCTCTGCTCCGAATCATTCTGCCGATCTCGGCTCCGGGCCTGTTCGCCATCGGCGTATTTGCCTATTTGAATACCTGGAATGAATTTAATACGGCCCTCGTGCTGACAGGCTCCTCGCAATCGAAGACGATGCCGGTCGTAATCAACGAGTTTCTCGGACGTTTCTCTGTTGATTACGGCTTGATGGCATCGTCTGGAATCATCGGCCTGCTACCACCGGTGCTTCTGACCCTGTTCTTCCAGCGTTATCTGGTGGACGGGATGACTGCGGGCGCCGTGAAGGGCTAACTATGGAAAAGAGGTGCGCCATTGCCGAGATTAGAAGTCAGGCAGGTACAAAACCGCGAAGAAATCGACAGGATATTTGATCTGCTGGGTAGCGTATTTCCGGAGGACCGGTCTTTTTTTCAAAAAAGGCTGGATTACGATGCTGCGTATGATCCCGAAACGACCTGGATCGCCTTGGCGGACGGGGAATTGGCCGCTTCGGTGCAGCTGTTTCCTTACCGGATTCATATTGGAGCCGCGGAACTGCTTGTCGGTGGCATCGGCAGTGTGGCGGCGGACCCGGCTTACCGGGGACTTGGAGCCGTACAGGCGATTTTGGCGGAAATGAGTTTGTGGATGCGAAGTCGCGGCTACGATCTGTCTCTATTGTTTACCGGCATTCATCCCTTTTACGAGAAGGCGGGCTGGGAGACGGTGGAAGCCCCCCTGTACGTGCTGAACGCCGAATCGGTATTCATGGAAGACAGCGGGGGCACGCCCTATCGCATCTCGAAGTTTGAGTCCGGAGATTTGGACGAAGTGATGGAGATTTGCGAGCGGTACAACCGGAAGAACGCCAACACCCGTGTGCGGACGCGCGAATACTGGGAAGGTTTGCTGAAATGGACCGAAGGCATAACGGAATGCTTCTGGGTGGCCAGGAAGGGGAGCGAGATTGTCGCTTACGCCATCGGGGGGAAAGAGCATGCCGGAAAGCTAGGTCTGCTGGATTGCGCTTATCTTGATGGAGAGGGCGAAGCGGTGAAGCCGCTCCTGTCCATGCTGGCCGCCGGGGAATCCGTCAAGCAGCTGGAAGCCACTATACCGGAGGATGGCGTCCTGCCGGAAACCCTCAGGCAGCTCGGTTCCGTGCAGACTGACGACAACAGCGAGACCATGTGGAAGGTTATGGGATTTCCCGCAATGCTGGCCAAGCTTGCGCCTGAACTGACGAACCGGATCGCCGCTCTGACCGGGGAAGAGCTGTCCGCGCTGCCGGAACGTCTGCTGCTTCGGTGCGGGTCCGAGCGGGCCGTGCTTGTTCTGGAGCCGTCTTCGGTAACCGTCCAGGCTTCTCCCTGGGGACTGGTCTATGATGAGGAAATCAAATGCACCTCCGCCGAATTTTGCGCCATGCTGACCCAAGGCATTCAGGCGGTGAAGCGGGAGGCGCTGAGAAACCACGCGGCGCTTCAGGCGCTTTTTCCGGGGCAGCGTTATGCGATGTGGATAACAGAAAGGTACTAAAGGCATCCCTTTCCAAAAGGAGACGAGACCAGAATGAAGAATGTGTTGTTGATTGGGGCCGGCACGATGGGAAGAACGCATGCTGAAGCTTACACGGCCATGAAGGAAGTGTCCCTAAGGGGTATCGTTGATTCGGATGCGGCCGCGGCGGACAAAGCCGCCGAGCGGTTCGGCATCCGGGCATTCGGCAGCTATGAGGAAGCGATGATGGAGCTGGATGCCGTCGATGTGGTCGACATCTGTCTGCCGACTTATCTGCACCGGGAGTATGTGCTCAAGGCGGCGGATGACGGCAAGCACATCATATGCGAAAAACCGCTGGCCGGCAGCCTGAAGGACGCGCGCGAAATGATCGACTACTGCAAGGACAAGAAGACGAAGCTGTTTGTAGGACATGTTGTGAGGTTCTTCCCGGAATACGTCCAAGCCAGACAGGTGATGGAGCAGAAAGGTCTGGGTGATATCGCCGTGGTGAAGGCCAGCCGCACCTCCAGTTTCCCCCGCGCATGGGACAACTGGTATGCGGATGCCAGCAAGAGCGGCGGCCTTCTGCTGGACCTGTCCATCCATGACTTCGATTACTTGCGCTGGTGCTTCGGGGAAGTGGAGCGGGTATTCGCCAAAGCATACGCTCCTGAATCCCCGGAGGGCGGAGGCTACGCATTGACAACACTGACCTTCCGCAGCGGCGTAATCGCGCATGTCGAAGGTTCCTGGTCCCATCAGAAATTTACGACTTCCTTCGAAATTGCGGGGACCGAAGGGATCATCGATTTCAACAGCGCCAATGACAATCCGATCCTGTCCTTCAGGAAGGCGCCGGATAAGCCGTTGGAGGGCGCTGCCGTTCCGGAAAGTCCGCTGCTGGAAGCTCCTTATTACCGGGAACTGGCCCACTTTCTGTCTTGTATGGAGACGGGGGAAGAGCCGATCGTTACCGCCGAGGACGCGTATCAGGCGCTGGCCATCTCGCTGGCCGCAATCGAATCTTCCCGAAGCGGCATGCCCGTGGCGCTTGCTTAAGTGTTCGGGTGCAAGACGCCTCATCTCAAACTCAAACAAGTACAGGAGGGTCTTATGATTAAAATTGGCGTAGCCAGTCTTGCTCATATGCATGCCATAGGCTATATGGACGCTTTATTGGAAATCGACGGTGTGGAGCTGGCCGGGATCTGGGATGAGGATGCCGTGAAGGGCAAAGAGATTGCCGACCGGTATCAAACGACATACTATCCGGAGCTGGAGCAGCTGACGGGCAGCGAGATTGACGCGGTCATCGTCTGCTCCGAAAATGTACGGCATCTCGAATGTGTCATGGCCGCGGCCAAAGCGGGAAAGCATGTTCTGTGCGAGAAGCCGCTGGCAACAAGGGTAGAGGATGCGCTGGCGATGATCGCGGTCTGCAGGGAGAACAATGTGCTTCTCCAGACCGCTTTTCCGGTCCGGTTTCAAACCTCGATCAAACGGGGGAAGGAATTGCTGGACAGCGGAGCTTACGGCAAAATTCTTGCCATGAAAGGGACGAACCGCGGACGCATTCCCGGCGGCTGGTTCCTGGACCGGGAGTTCTCGGGCGGGGGAGCGGTGATGGATCATACCGTTCATGTCGTTGATGTCATGCGCTGGTATATGGGCGCGGAGGTGACGAATGTGTACGCCGAGGCCGCCAGCCGGTTCTCGGAAGGAAAAATAGACGATTGCGGCATTCTGACGATGGAATTCAATAACGGCGTGTTTGCCAGCCTGGACTGCAGCTGGTCCCGCAACAAGAAGTTCCCGACCTGGGGAGATGTGACGCTGGATGTGATCTGCGAATTTGGCGTGCTGTCGATCAACGCCTTCAATCAGAAAATGAGTGTCTACAGTAATGAAAACGGAGTGAGCTGGGATTACTGGGGAGATAACATGGACCTGGAGCTGATCCGCGATTTTGTCCAGTCGGTCCGTGAAGGGGCGAAGACCGCCTCTGTAACGGGGGAAGACGGGCTCCGGGCGCTTGAAGTTGCGCTTGCAGCTTACCGGTCTGCCGAGGACCATTCTCCCGCTGGGATCATCCTCGCCCATTAACCGGGCAAGCGTAATACATCTTGAAAGCCCCCGGGATTTGATCCCGGGGGCTTTTGATGAGCTGCCGGATCTGTACGGCTTCTTTTTAATGTAATATTATCTTCCATAAATGAAGCGAAATCTGTTTTCTTTTCAATATTAAGAGGGTTTCAAATGCGCAATGTTAGTTATTATGCACAATTAATAGTGGGAAATTTAGATAATATGACAATTAACATGCCATCGACATTTAAACGGCTCATTAGACAAGATATAATATGATTAATGGCACATATGCTGATTTTAAGCCGCGATTTATATCCTATAAATAAACGCCACTGAAAGGTATGAGGAAGCATGAGTCTGGAAGCTTTGAATGAACGTGTGAAAACCGATCTTTCCTACCTTGCCTTTGGAGGCGCGGCTTGGGTGCAGCCGAAGGCGCATTCCGAAGGGCATGTCTATGACGTTGTAATTGTCGGAGGAGGCCAAAGCGGCTTGGCTGCAGCTTTCGGCCTGCTGCGTGAACGGGTAACGAATATTCTGGTCATTGATGAGAACGCCGAGGGCTTGGAAGGACCGTGGGAAACTTATGCGAGAATGGTGACGCTGCGTACGCCCAAGCATTTAACTTCCATCGATCTTGGCATACCTTCCCTGACCTTCCGATCCTGGTGGGAAGCGCAGTTCGGACCGCAGGGCTGGGAAGAGGTCGTGAAGATTCCGCGGGGCGACTGGATGGACTATCTGCGTTGGTACCGGCAGGTTCTGGATCTTCCGGTCATCAACGAAGTTAAACTGAAGCTGATCGAGCCCGCCGGGGGCGGGATTCATCGCTTGCATATTCAAGGGGCGGGAGCGCCTTCAGAACATTTGCTTACGCGAAAGGTGGTTCTGGCCACAGGGATTCAGGGAGGCGGCGAGTGGCATGTGCCTCCAATAATTGCCGATAAATTGCCGGGACATCTGTATGCCCATACCTCGCAAATGATCGATTTTGAGAACCTCCAGGGCAAAAAAATCGGGATTCTGGGCGGTGGGGCTTCGGCCTTCGATAATGCCAATTTCGCCTTGTCCCAAGGCGTAGCCGAAGCTCATGTCTTTGTCCGCCGGGAGAAGCTGCCGAGCGTCAATCCGATCCGCCAGATGGAATCCTCGGGGATGATCGAACGCTTCCATGTGCTGACGGATGCCGAAAAATATGCGGCGATCTCCCATTTCTTCAAATTCAATCAGCCGCCGACCAACGATACGTTTGAACGCGCGGCGTCGTGGCCCGGATTTCAGCTGCATCTCGGCGCCCCATGGCTTGATGTGGAGGCGACCGGCGAGGGAGTGGCTGTGACCACACCTCAAGGCAGATTCACCTTTGATTACCTGATTGTCAGCACCGGTCTTCTCAGCGATCCAAGCTTGCGTCCTGAGCTCAGGCTTATTGAGAGCCACATTGCCCGCTGGAGCGATGTCTACGATGCTCCGGAAGAGGTAGCCAATCCGCTGCTTGACGCGCATCCTTATCTCAGCCCCGGTTTTGCGCTTACAGGCCGTGACGAAGAGGGAGAGTCGCTTTTACATGGACTGTTTGTCTTTAACTATTCGGCCTTGGCCAGCTGCGGTCTTTCGGCTTCCGCGATTTCGGGAACGAAGAACGCGGTTCCCAAGCTCGTCTCCGGAGTGGCGGACCAGCTGTTCCTCGACGACCGTGAAGACATTTTGCAAGCTTTTATTGACTACAACGAGGCTGAATTCGTCGGCGAATGGCCGATACAAACGGCGGATGACAAGCTGGAGCAAAAAATATAGATCGTATTCACCAAGGCGCCCGGGTATCCGGGCGTTTGTTGTTTTATAATAAGGTGAACCGTATCATCATAAGTAGGGGCAAGTTCTTATTGTGCAACTCGAATCAAGTATGCGAAGATCGCCGGTGATATGATCGAAGGGAAAGGAGGGAGGACTTCCATGTACGAATGGAATGAAATGGTCCAGCTTATGGTGGATTGGGTGGAGGCCAATATAACAGAGAGTTCATCTCTATTGAAGATGTCAGAGCAGTTAGGGTATTCCCCCTATTATTGTTCCAGGCAGTTCAACCAATTGACCGGAATGACATTACGGGATCACTTCTGGAACAGAAGAATCAGCCGTGCCGCCATGGAGCTCCGCGACACGGACCAGCGCGTTCTGGATATTGCCGTAAAGTATGGATTCTCATCACAAGAGGCGTTTACA
>NZ_RQPI01000019.1 GCF_003854965.1 Paenibacillus rhizophilus | reverse complement strand
GCTTTTGCCTCCGGCTTCCTTCAGATTCCACCTCACGGTGGACACCCTTGCCCTTGGCTAACGGTAGGCGCTCGCCAGCCCCCGTTCGGGACTTTCACCCTAGAGATGACGCCCATGCTGGGCGTACTAAAACGGAAGAGCGCAAATCAGATTCGATTTGCGCTCTTCTTCATATGGAGAAAGCGGGGTATGGCTATGTTCCAGCGTTTGCCGATTCCCATAAACCGGTGATGCTTGTTAAGGGGCTCCAGCGGCGTATCAGGAAGGTCTTGGGTGTTGCTCAGCGTTTCTGTCCATGCCTCTTCATCCGGCAGCAAATAATACCTGGAGTGGTAGCTGCAAATGACGTCACCCTGCTGGGTAAGCACATGGTCATCGCGGATTTCGAGAATCCTCCCGGCAATCACATGGGATTTATACATAGACATCGCCTTCCTTATCGAAAAATATTGATCGGTTTCATATCACAGACCCGGCATCAATCGCGGAAATAGCACCCCAAGCTATATTCTTTTCGGCAGCTTCCTTGAAATGGCATTATTTCCTTACAGTAAGATTACCCCTTCACTTTTCGGGTGAATCGGCTTGATGAATCGGCTTTCATTTTTAATGATAAAATGAACCGAGTCGAATTTTGTCACATATTCCTCTTCTTAAATTATTAAATTAATCTATCAATTTATTTAAAACTTCGATATAATTGTGCAGTAAGTGAAGCGTTATCTTAGTAAGTGACAAAATTCACATGATGAATTTGAGAGGATATGCTAATATTCCGTCGACGCAATCTTAAAACATTATAAATTTTCTCTATCACTTTCTGATGGTCCTATTCCGATAACAATAAAATAGGCTAAAGTCCCAAACCCAAGTGACATTTATCATTTGCACGGTGATATTTGTCACTTTCAATGATATTTAAATGTTTTACATTTTAATATATATATTTTAAACTATTTTGGAGGTCGTTCACGTGAAAAAAACAACTGTAGTAGTATCCAGCGCCCTGCTTCTCGGCTTGCTTGCCGCAGGCTGTGGCAGCAACAACAGCGCTCCTGCCGCCAGCACAGCTCCGGCTGCCAGCACAGCACCTGCCGCTAGCACGGCTCCTGCCGCATCCGCAGCTGCAGCGCAGTACAAAGACGGCGTATATAAAGCCGAAGGCGAAATGGACGCCAAGAGCGGCTGGAAGTCTACTGCCGAAGTGACGGTTACGAACGGTGTCGTGTCCGCCGTTAAATTCTCCGGTGTCGACAAAGACGGCAATGACAAGCAGCAGTTCTCCAAAGACGGCAAGTACGGCATGAAGGAAAAAAACCCTGCAGCACTGGCCGAGTGGCATGAGGAAATCGCCAAAGCCGAACAATATTACCTGGCCAACCAAGGCGCGGCTCCCGCGTTTAACGCCGAAGGAAAAACCGATGCAATCTCCGGCGTATCCGTCAGCGTAGGCGAATATTGGACCCTGGCAGAAAAAGCACTCGAACAAGCGAAGTAATTCGCGGTTCCTCCTGCAGCTAATCAGACAAACGAGGTGAGTTTCTTTTGAAAAGAATAGTAGTTCTTGGCGGCGGATACGGCGGTGTACTTACTGCCAAAAAGCTCGCAAAGAAATTAAAAAACAACAAAGACATTGAAATCAAGCTGATCGACCGGAACCCTTATCATACTCTCTTGACTGAGCTGCATGAGGTCTCCGCGAACCGCGCTCCAGAGGATTCGATCAAGATTGACCTGAAGAAAATTTTTGCCGGCCTCAAAGTGGACGTTGTCCTTGATGAGATCAGCAATATCGACTTCAAAGGCAAGAAACTTACGTCCGAGAAGGCAGTCTACGAATACGACTACCTCGTAATCGGCACAGGAAGCAAGCCGACCTTCTTCGGAATTCCCGGCGCAGAAGAGAACACCTTCTCTTTCTGGTCCTATGACGACGCCGTTGCACTGAAACGCCAAATCCGTGACATGTTCACGCAGGCGGCCAAAGAAAAGAATCCGGAAGTCCGCCGTTCCATGCTGACCTTCGTTATCGTCGGCGCAGGCTTCACCGGTGTTGAACTCGTAGGCGAAATGGCGGAATACCGCGAAGAGCTGTGCAAAGAGTTCTTTATCGACCCGAAGGATGTGCGGTTGATCGTTGCCGATATGGCTCCGAAAATTTTGCCGATCCTCCCGGATAAACTGATTCGTAAAGCTGAGGCACATTTGCGCAAGCTGAACGTGGAAATCGTTACCGGCGCCAAAATCACCGAAGTGGGCACAGGAAGCGTTTCTCTCGGCGAGAAGAATGTCGTGGCCGCTAACACTATCGTCTGGACGGCAGGCGTCGAAGGCTCCGAGCTTGTGGGCAAACTTGATGTTCAGCAGCAAGGACGCAAGCGTATCGTGACCAACGAGCATCTGGAAAGCGTAGACCACAAGAACGTATATATTGTCGGCGACAACATCTTCTACATAGTCGAAGGTGAAGAGCGTCCCGTTCCGCAAATGGTCGAGAATGCCGAGCTTGCAGCTCCGCTGATTGCCGGCAACATTGTCGCCGACATTAACGGAACAGCGAAAAAGGGATATAAACCGGCCTTCCACGGCACGATGGTATCGATCGGAAGCCGCTACGGCGTAGCCAATGTTGGCCTTCCGAACAAAATGTTCATGCTCACCGGATTCATGGCCATGTTTGCCAAGCATATGATCAATATCTACTATTTGTCCGGCGTCGTCGGCTTTAACAAAGTTTGGACTTACATGATGCACGAGTTCTTCCACGTGGAGAACCGCAGAAGCTTCGTCGGCGGATATTTCTCCAAGCGCTCCCCGAACTTCTGGCTCGTTCCGCTTCGCATGCTGCTTGGCGGCATGTGGTTGTATGAGGGCATCGACAAGTTAAGAAAGATTTGGGTAGACCCGAACAAGATCTTCCTGATTCCGGCAGCGCCATATCTTAAGGACGCAACTTCGGCGGCAAGCGAAGCCGTAGATGCGGTTAAGACTACGGTCGACGCCCAATCGGCGGCATCGGCGGTCGATACGGCCAAAGAAGCGGTTTCCGCTCTTCCGGTTCCGAAGTTCATCTACAACATTTCGAACTGGTTCATGGATCTCATGTTCTATAAACCAGACGGTAACTTCACTTTCCTCGCTAAGTGGTTCCAAATCGGTATGGTTTGTGCCGAAATCGTGCTGGGTATCATGCTGATTGTCGGTCTGTTCACCGCGATCGCTTCAATAGCGACGATAGGCATGGCCGTCATGATCTGGACTACCAAAATGGCAGCTACGGAAATGCTCTGGTATGTAGCGGCGGCAATCGCCTGCATCGGCGGTTCCGGCAGTGTCTTCGGTCTTGATTACTACGTTCTGCCTTGGCTTAAGAAGCAGTGGAAGAAAATTCCGCTTGTAAGGCGATGGTATCTGTACACCGACTGAAGCAGTTGATTTAATCGGTTCCGGCTATCCGGCATATCTATTAGCGATTCCTTACAAATTATTATATAAGCCATTTATGTGTTTTTTATGTAATTATACAAGCTTAATAACAAACTTTATGGAGTAATGTGTCCTTTCGGCACATTACTCTCCTTATTTAAGAGAGGTTTTGTAAGGATGATCCAGGCGTTTGACTGCTTCCGCAAAACCGACAAGAAGGAGAGAATCTTGTGAACAGACAACTCATTGGAGATACTCTTCGGCTGCTCCAGGCTGAATTGTCGCCCATCGCCGGAATTAAGCTTCCTTTCTCTCCGGCGGAAGGCGAAGGTCTGCTCTCGGTAATGGAAGGCTATAACCTGGAATACAGCCGCAAACTGCACTTCATGGGCATTTATATTATTCTTGTGCAGGCCGCCCGCCGGCATATGGAATGCTCCGCGGATCATCCTGATTTGATCCGCAATGTGCTCGACGGAGATTATTTATACAGCTTTTACCTTCAGTTCG
Source organism: Paenibacillus rhizophilus (assembly GCF_003854965.1). Taxonomy (GTDB): domain Bacteria; phylum Bacillota; class Bacilli; order Paenibacillales; family Paenibacillaceae; genus Paenibacillus_AQ; species Paenibacillus_AQ rhizophilus. The sequence continues at coordinate 62,135 of NZ_RQPI01000019.1, read as the reverse complement.
CCATAAAGCACCGTGAACTGGATGCCGTGGTCTTTCTGGCTCCTTTTATTAAGCAGCAGCAGATCAGAATAGCTAACGGAGACTATGCCGAACTGGATCTCATTACCCTAATCGGACAATTCCTGAATGCCGAATTTAAAAAAAAGCGTCGTTCGGAAAAAGCGATAGAACAGGTGGGATAGCACCAACATGAAGCTGCACGAAGCCTTGAATATCGACATTTCGACAGTTAACCTTGAAATCGAACGTCTAGTAACGCGCGACAAGGATGTGCCCGGCGGATCGCCGCTGGCGAAAGGCGTGCTGGAGCTTATCGGCTCCGGAGGCAAACGGCTTCGCCCGCTTATGGTGATTGTCGGCAGCCGGTTCGGCCGGAAGGGGCAGGGCCGCCGCACGCTCCAGTTGGCCGCTGCGGCCGAGTTCATCCATGCGGCTTCGCTCGTTCATGACGATATCATTGATGATGCCAAGCTGCGGCGCGGGAGTCCCGCCCTGCATACTCAGACGGGGGTTCTATCAGCCGTCCATATCGGCAACTATATGTCTGCAAGGGTTATCGAGCTGTTAGGCAAGCATGCGGGAGATAAAAACCAATATGTTCATGATCTGTCGGCCATCGCCACCGCCCAGCTGTGCATCGGGGAATACCAGCAGATGGAGCACGCCTATGATTACGATCTGACCTTGGAGCAGTATCTGGAGAAATCGCTCAACAAAACGGCTCTTCTGATGGCGACCTGCCTTCGCGTGGGAGCCCTGTCGGCCGAATGCACGGAGGAAACGGCTGCCGCTTTGTATGCTTTCGGCGAGGCGCTCGGCATCGCCTTTCAGATTCAGGACGATCTGCTGGACTTCACCCAATCGTCAGAGACGCTCGGCAAGCCTGCCGGCAGTGATCTGCGCCACGGCCAGGTCACTCTTCCCGTACTTTACGCGCTGCAGGACCCCGAGCTTGCTGCGCGTATCCGCTGCGTCGGCCCCGAATCTCCGGAAGCCGACATCGAGGACGCTCTGGCGGCCATCTCCGGCAGCGGCGCGCTCGCCCGCACGGAAGAATTGAGCCGCCGTTACCTGGAGCAGGCGGCTGTCATTGCGAAGCAGCTGTCCTCCTATCCGGCGCATGCCGATCTGGAGACGCTGATTGCGTTCTTTGCGGGAAGGGACCGCTGAACCTCCAAGCATTAAATCATACGAAAAGGCGGATACTCCTGCGATGGAGTATCCGCCTTTTTTTCTCAGCTTACATAGAAGTAATCAACCAGCGTACAAGTTAAGATGACCGTGCTGATCACCTGGTTCAGATTGTAGGAGGCTACCTTCATCAGCTGCCGGTTAGACGGCTTGATGATGTTGTGCTCCGTCATCAGAAGCAGGGTGGCGATGCCGATGCCGACAAGATACATCCAGCCGAGACCGCGCCATACATACAGAAAGAGCAGCAGCATAATCATGATGAAATGCAGAGCCTTGGCAATGCGCAGCGCGTTCTCCAGTCCAAAGTAGCTGGGAATGGACCATAGTCCGGCGCGGCGGTCGAATTCGATATCCTGGGTGCCGTATATAATATCGAAGCCGGCAATCCACAGCATGACGACCGTACCGATGACAAAAGGCGTAAAAGCGATTTGCCCGGTTACCGCAAACCACGCGCCGATCGGGGCCGAGGCGATAACAAAGCCCAGATACAGATGGCTGAGGTAGGTGAAGCGCTTCGTATAGGAGTAAGTTGAGATCAATACGATCGCCACGGGCGAAAGGATCAGGCACAGCAGATTCAGCATTCCCGAAGCGGCGATGAAAATCGCATAGTTAACGACAACGAACACAGCAACTTCCTTCTCCGCCAGCAGACGCTGCGGAAGATGCCGATGCGCCGTCCGCGGATTCTCGCCGTCAAAGGTGCGGTCGACCAGACGGTTGAACGCATTGGCTCCGTTGCGGGCGCCGATAAGGGCGATCAGTCCCCACAGCATGATTCGGCCCGAAGGCCAGCCCCCGGACGCCCATACCATGGATATGATGGCAAAAGGCAGCGAGAACAGCGTATGCGAGAACATGACCAGCTCGCCGAACATTTTGAGTTTATGTACCGCAATTTTGCAGGCATTAATAATGACCATAGCATTTCTTCCCCATTCTTTCTCTTGTTGCTTCCGGCCCTGCGCTACATTTCCGGAGAAAGCGCCGTTCCTTCAAGAATATGGGACAGCGTCCCGTCCAGCGCCTTAAGCAAACCGTCGATATCTTCTTCCATAATAACAAGCGGCGGCTGGAAGGCCAATACATTTCGGCCCACTCCGTTCTTCCCGATCAAATATCCCCGGTCTTTCATTTCTTCGAGCACTTCATCCGTAAAGGCCGCGCTTTCCGCCGCTCCGCCGCCGCGCAGCTCGGCACCCAGCATAAGTCCCGCTCCTCTTACCTCGGCGATTTGCTCCGGGTAGCGGCGCCGAAGGTCTTCAAGCCCTTCCTTCAGCTTCGCGCCCAGCCACTCCGCCCGCTCGGGAAGCCGTTCCTTCTGGATGTAATCGAGCACGGCCAGCGCCGTCGCCGCCGACACCGGATTTCCGCCGAAGGTGGAGGCGGACGGCGTATTCAGGGAGCGGGCGATTTCATCGGTGGCAGCAAAGGCGGCCACCGGCACACCGTTGCCGAGCGCCTTGGCCATCGTGATGATATCCGGTACGACGCCGAAATGTTCCATGGCGAACATGGCGCCCGTGCGCCCGAAGCCGGTCTGGATTTCGTCGGCAATCAGCAGAACGCCGTACTGCTCCAGCAGCGTCTTGACTGAGCGGAAGTACGAAAGCTCCGGCATAATCATCCCGCCGTTGCCCTGGATCGGCTCGGCGATCATAGCGGCAATCGTCTCTCCCTTTTCTTCAAGCACCCTTTTCAGATCGTCAAGAGACCGCTCAGCGGCCTGTTCGGGCGTCAGTTCCGGGTCATAGGGACGCCGGATAAAGGTTACATCCTCGTCCAAATATTTATCGGTCCGCCACATGGACAGCCCCGTTACACTCATCGTTAGATTGGTCCGCCCGTGCAGCCCGCTTTCCAGCGCAATAAATCCTTTGCGTCCGGTATGCAGCCTTGCCAGCAGCAGCGCTCCCTCGTTGGCCTCCGAGCCGCTGTTCACGAAGAACGTGCGTCTTAAATCCCCGGGAAGCACTTTCTCCAGCCTCTCTGCCAGATCAACGTTCGGCTGGGTAAGATACACCGTCGTCGTATGCTGCAGCTGCTGCAGCTGGTGAATGGTCCGTGCCGTAATCTCCGGATTGCAGTGGCCGCAGGCAACCACCGACACCCCGGCGAAGAAATCGGTGTATTCTTTGCCATTCTCATCATAGACATGCTGCATCGACCCGCGGACAAGCTGCGGCGAATTCCGGTAAAAATGCTGCGTACAGGGATAAAAAAACTGTTTGCGCTTGGCCGCGACGGCCTCTCTGCCGATCATTTCCTTCTCGTTCATATCCAGTCCCCCTTTTCTGAAAACACCGTCCAATCACTTGCCGCAGAGCGCTCCGCAAACGTTAATTAAATTGCAACGATCCCAGTGTATAGCCCGCATAGAAAGGCTGCAGGCCGTCTGCATCCTTCTCTCCGGAAACGCCGTTTATCGAGTGCCGATAAGCACTCAGTATCGCATGCAGCTGCTCCGGTGAATAGGTCGCTCCCTCGATGCGGAAACAGGAAATGCCCGCCGTATTCAGCTCGTCCAGCATCGGCAAATAGCACAGCTCTTTGGAGAACAGCAGATGGCAGCGGCCATGCTGATCGCGGTACACCGGATTTTCCCCTTTGTCGGTCATCAGAACAAGCACGTCATTGCCCACATAGAGATTGTCTTCCTCGCCGATCGGTTCCATCACTTCGGTATTTTCATATAAATCATGCTCCATGTACATCAGCGCAGGCGTGCCGTGAACCACCATCTCCAGCGGCAGCGCGCAGCGGGGGGCAAAGGCAGCAAAATGCTCCAGCGTCATTTCGGGCGATATGGAAATCCGCTGAAGTCCAAGCCCTGCGTACAGCCCGGCGGCAAGGGTATTGTAAATATTAAGGCTGGAGTCACCGATCAACGGATATCCCGCTCTGTTATAGCGGCGGATTGCGCCAAGATTCGTTGCGAGCAGTCCGTCAATCGGGAGACGTTCTCCATGAATCAGCAACTGGTCGTATTGGTCAAAATGCAGCTCCGTCATCATTCGCGGCAGGCCCAGAACCAGCTTCGTTTCCCCTCTGATCGCGCCCAGTTCCATAATGTCGCGCTTGGTGAACGGACGGTCGGGCTCGTAGACATCGCCGGACAGATACAGATGCTCCACCCCTGCTTCCAGGGCGGCCTTAGCCTGCGCCATGTTGTTGACGCGTACCGCAAGCTCGGGCTTCATCCGCTCACGTTCTCGATTCCCCTCCGCCGCCAGCCGTTCCCGCAGCTGCTCCACACGCTCTTCGGACAGCTCGCGTTCCGCAGTCGGCGTGCTGAACACCTTGCCCGTGCTGTAGAATTTGCCGGTCCCTTCGAACCGCCGGTTAATGTTCCGGAGTCCCGGCTTTCCGAACGCATAAGCGGTGGAGAAATCACGCTTGCGGTTGTTGTACAGCAGCTTCGAATCCACCGTCCGGTCAAAACCGGCAGGATCATCGATATACCGGTCGATCGCCTCGCCGTAGCTGTTGACGAGCATAACCATAAAATCTTTGTCGCGCATGCGGCCTTCGATTTTGAAGGAGGTGATTCCCGATTCGATCAGCTCGGGCAGATTCTCGTACATGAACATATCCTTGACCGCGAGCGGGTATTCCGCAGGGAAGATGTAGCCGTCCTTTTTAATCCGGTAATCCCAGCGGCAGGGCTTCATGCATTTGCCCCGGTTGCTGCTCATCCCGAATACATGGGAACTGTAATAGCAGTTTGCGCCGTGGACGGAGCACATATCGCCGTGGACGAAATACTCCAGCTCCATTCCGCTTGCCGAGCCCAACAGCTTCGCCGTCTGCAGGTCCATCTCCCGCGAGGTGACGACGCGGCTTACGCCAAGGTCGCGCAGCGCGTGGATCATCTCCAAATTATGCACATTCATCATGACCGAAGCATGGATGGGCAGCGTAAGCCCCATCTCCCGGATCAGCTCCGGCACCGCCAGATCCTGCACGATCAGCGCGTCCGGACGGACGCTCTCCAGATAAGTCAGGTATTCGCGGGCTTCTTCGATCTCCTGTTCGCTGAACAGGTTGTTGACGGTGATATACACCTTTTTACCAAGACCATGGGCGATGTCCAGCGCCTCCGCAATCTCCTCCAGAGATAAATTGTAGCCCTTACGCATCATTCTCATATTCAGCACGGGGCCGCCAAGATAGACCGCATCGCAGCGGGATTGCACAACCTCTTTAAAAATCTCAAAAGTGCCGGCCGGGGCCAGCAGTTCAATTTCTCTTCCGTTAAAATAACGCGTCATTCGTGTTCCTCCTTAGACTCTCCTGGTGCTTTCCTATTCACAGGATGGCAGCTGCAATGCCCAGCATAATAAACATAGCGATAAAAAAAGTATCGGCCCAGCCCCACCTCAGTCGATGATACCGCGAACGGGGAGCATCCATCCGGAAGCCCCGGGCTTCCATGGAATAGACCAGGTCCTGCGCGCGCCGGAACGCTCCGGCAATGACGGGAACAAGCAGCGTCACCAGCATCCGGCCTTTCTCCTTAAACGGCAGCTCGCTTAAATCGGCGCCGCGCGAGGCCTGCGCCTTCAGAACAATCTGCACCTCATCCAGAATGGTCGGAATAAACCGCAGGGCGAGGCTGACCATCAGCGTAAAGCGGCCCGGAGAAAACCCAATGAACCGCAGCGGCGACAAAATCCCCTCCAGGCCCTGGTTCAGCCGGGCCGGAGTGGTTGTGAACGTCAGCAGCGCGGTAAAGGCGACCAGCAGGAACGTGCGTATGACAGCGAACGCGCCAAGCCTGAGTCCGGCCTCATGAAGGGAGAAGGAGCCGATGGTCAGCAGCGCCGCCCCTTCCTTGACCGTCAGCAGCTGGACGATAAAAATAAACAGCATTAAATATCGAAGCGGCTTGGCCGCTTTCAAATAATATTGCAGCGGAATCCGGGTGGAAACCGCCACCACCACCGAGAATACGGCAAGCAGCGCCATGGCCGGCCAGGACCGGGACAACAAAATGGCAGCGACGTACAGCAGCATGCCGATAAGTTTCGACCGGGGGTCCAGCTTATGCACCCAGGAGCCGGTCTCAATGCTTCTGCCGAGCAGCAAACGATCATTCATGGCCGGTCCCCTTTTCGCCAACCCGGCCGGAACTACCGCTTTCCCTCGACACAATAAGCTCCGCCAGTCCTTCCGGCGTCAGCCTCGGTTCTTCGTCTTCAAGACCCAGCCGGTCCGCGACCGCCCGCCAGTAGCGCAGAGAGTCCGGCACCGCCAGACCGCAGCGCGTCAGCAAAGACGGGTCCGCCGCCAGTTCCCGGACGCTGCCCTGAAAGACGGACCGGCCCTGGTCAAGAATGACCCAGCGGTCGGCATAGGGCAGAAGCTCGTCCATCCGGTGTGTGACGATAATGACGGTCCGCCCGCGTTCCCGGCACAGACGCGTGAGGAGCCCGATCAGTTCCTTGCGGCTGACCGGGTCCAGCGAGGCCGTCGGCTCGTCCAGCACGACAATCTCGGGATCGGCGGCCAGCACCGAAGCGATGGCCGCCTTTCGCATTTGCCCGCCGCTGAGGCGGAACGGATTGCGTTCCAGCAGCGCAAGGTCCAGCCCCATATCAAGCATCGCCCGGCAGGCGCGTTCCCGCGCCTCATCCGGACTCATGCCGAAGTTGAGCGGGCCGAAGCACAGATCCTTCTCCACCGTCTCCGCGAACATCTGCTGCTCCGGAAATTGGAAGACCAGCCCGACACGCCGCCTTAGCGGCAGCAGCTTGGGCGCCTTCTCCCCAGCCCGGAGTGTAATATCCAGAACCGACACCGTTCCCTGCGTCGGCCTTAAGATCCCGTTGAGCAGCTGAAGCAGCGTCGATTTGCCGGAGCCGGTGGCTCCTGCGATGCCGACCATCGTCCCTTGGGGAAGTTCGAAATCGATTCCATGCAGCGCCGTCTGCCGCCACAGACTCCGCTCCGAATACGTATAGCTTACTTGCTGCAGTTGAATGGCCATAGCGTTTCTACTAACTCCTTTTCACTGGCGGGAACGCCGATCGCAAGGCCCAGGGCCTCAAGCTTGCGGCTCAGCTCCCAGGCGTACGGCGCGTGCAGGCGGCACTCTTCCATCAGCCCGGGGCTGCGGAACAGCTCAGCCGGCGTCATATCCCCCGCCAGACCGCCTCCGCACAGCGCGAGCACGCGCTGCGAGGCCAGGATTTCATCGGCATCATGCGTGATCATGAGAATCGTATACCCTTCGGCATGCATGTCCCTCAAAATGTCCAGCAGCCCGTTCCTGCTCTCTTCATCCAACATGGAAGAGGCCTCGTCAAAGATGACGACGCCCGGCTCCATGGCAAGAATGGAGACAATCGCGACCCGCTGCTTCTGCCCCCCGGACAGCTCCCCGGGGTGCTTTGCCAGCAGACCGGAAATCCCGAGCTTGCCGGCATAGAGCCGCAGACGGCGGTCCATCTCCTCCCGAGACAGACACAACCCTTCCAGACCAAAAAGAATATCCTCCTCCACCGTTTCCCCGACGAACTGGTTATCCGGATTCTGGAATACCATACCGATTGTCCGGCGAATGCTTAAGATGCTTTCTTCGCTCAGCTTCTCGCCGCACACGGTAATTTCCCCGGCGCTTTTGGGAAGCAGCGCGTTCAGCAGTTTCACCAGCGTCGATTTGCCCGAGCCGCTCTCGCCGACCAGGCTGACCCACTGTCCCTGCGGAATGCGCAGCGAGAGGCCGTGCAGGATCGGATTCTCCGGATCATAACCGAATGACACGTCCTTCAGCACGATAGCGTCAGGGCCATGCTCTGCGGAATGCCCCTTCCGGTCCCTTTCATTCATGTTGTTCATCCTCCCAGCGGCTGTGAAGGCGCTTAGCGTAAAAATTCCTCGAACAGCGATATTTTGGACAATGAGGACACCAAATAACGAACCGCATAGCCGACCGCGATGCCGGTGACAATCCCGGTCACCAGCAGGATCGGCAAATAATACAGAATGCTTGAGGTGCCCATCACGATGGACGCCGCAGCCAGCTGCCCGATATTATGGGCGATGCTGCCCGCGATGCTGACCCCGATCAGACTCAGCCGATTGCGCCCTCCCTTCATCAGAAGGAACATGACCGCAAAGCTGAGCAACGAGCCGAACAAGCTGAACAGCAGACTGGAGAAGGTGCCCAGGATAAAAGCGGTAAGAAGCGTTTTCAGTATAACGAGCATAAAAGCGTCGCGTCCGCGCAAAAAATAAATGCAGGTCAAAATCATAATGTTGGCAAAGCCCAGCTTCGCCCCCGGCATCAGTCCCATCGCGGATAAAGGAATTTGGGCTTCCACGATGCCCAGCACGACGGCAACCGCGGAAAAGATCGCGATAATGACCGTCTTCTTCAGCGCCTGGGTCGATTCGCTACCTGACAATCCCATCTATTTCGTCCTCCCCCGTCTGACTTGCGATTTCCACCAGAACCCGATGCGGCAGACAAACAATCGTCTGCTTGGGCAGGGAAATAAATCCGAACCCCAGACATACCTTGTCGGGGCAGTCCGCATCATACATCTCTATGCCATAGTCATGCACTTTAAGGATGTTATAGCCGCGTTCCGTCCGGATATCAATGGTCTGTTCTTCTTTGGTCAGCTTTACGGTACGGTAATGCTTGCCGTCCACCGTAATATTGGCTACCAGCTCTTTCCCCTTGGCATCTGTGCCGATATAACGGGGGACAAGAAAAGCGAGCGCAGCAATCAATACGACGGCAACCAGCAGCATATCTGCGCGTTTCATAAAATTCTCCCTTATTTTTTAATTAAATAATAACCAGACTTATTAATTATAACGGTCTGCTCTAAATCCTTCAATGAAAGCGAAAGTTTGATTGCCCAATTTCCGGCGGACTTCACAAAAATGTATATTTATCATTGTAGAAAAAAAGGATTATCCGGTTTTTTCAGGATAACCCTCGCCTCTGGTGCCGCATATTTTACCGAAATAGGACAGGAACAGCGCCGCAAATTCCGGGTCCCACTGGGTCCCTCTTCCTTTCTCCAATATGGCAAGCGCCTGCTCATGGGCTATGCCTTTACGGTAAGGACGATCCGAGGTCATCGCGTCATAAGCGTCGGCAACCGCGATAATCCGGCCAAACAGCGGGATGCCGTCTCCGCTCAGCCCGTCGGGATATCCTTTTCCGTCATAACGTTCATGATGCGAACGCACACCGCCGAGGTAGGGCGCTATTTTCTCCTGAGGCTCAATCTGGCCGAGAATATTTACACCAAGCACGGGATGGCTCTTAATCTGGCCGAACTCCTCGTCCGTAAGCTTCCCTTCCTTGAACAGCACGCTGTCCCGTACTCCAATCTTTCCGATGTCATGCAGAAGAGCGCTTTTGTGAAGGTTGTCGAGCTCCTGGCCGCGCATCCCTGAGAGTTGTCCGATAATGACGGAATATTCCGCCACGCGGACCGAATGGCCGGCCGTATACGAGTCCCTGGCGTCAAGCGCCACCGCGAGCGTTGTGAACAGGCTGTCCAGCATCTGCCGGTTCTGGCGCTCGCGGACCTGAAGGCCCTTGGTCATCATGTTGAATCCCGCCACCAGCCGGGAGAACTCATCCGAGTAGTGATTCTGCAGCTGCAGCAGACGGCCGTCTTTGACTTCATTCATCGCCGCGTACAACTGCTGGATGGGCCGCTGCACGCTGCGCGTCAGGAGAAGGGCGGCGATCATGGAGAAAAGAATGCCCAGCATAACCACAAGGCCCGCCCACGCCCAATAGGTGCGCATCGACGCTCCGCTGAGACTGCCCAGCCGCACCTGGGTCATCACGCTGAATAAAAAAAGCGGAAAGGTTCCAATCAGCGTACAGCTGATCAGAAACTTGGGGCCGATGGACACATAACTGTGCTCCTCCAGCGAGAAGTCGACCTTATGCCTTGTCAGCGCCTCCTCCCGGAAGTGCCGCACCAGGACGGGAATGGCCGCTTCGGTCAGATAAAATTCGATCAGCGCATGCATGCTCGCAATCAATACCGCTCCGATCAACCCAAGGCCGATATACGAATAGGGAAGATGGAGCAGTCCCGAATGAATCATCCAGACCGCAGCAAGGCTCGACGGCACCGACAGACCGAGCAGATGAGGACCGAAAATACGCTTGACCGCCAGCATCGGCAGCCGGTGTGTCCGCAAATAGGCGCTCCTCAGCATCTCAAGCGAAGGCTCCGCTTCAATGAAAGCAAGGCGGATGGGCTCAATATGCTTTTTGAACTGCCGTAACTCGGCAAACACCATAATGACAAACGAAAAGCATAAATTAAGGATCAGCCGTCCATACTCGGCCTCGCTTATCTCAAGCGTGGCGCCCATCAGCAGGCCGCCCCCCGCAATGACGGCTACCCCGGAACCGCATAAATAATGGAGGATCTGCTTTTTTAAAAAGGATTTATAAATATTCATGTCTCCTCCATTTTCCTTTTTCTTCAATATTTAGTTTGTGTTTTATCTTGTTATACGCTATACTAAAGTAATATTTGATTTTCCCAACATTAATAATTCGCTAATAAAGGATCGCACAGAAGCAACTTACTGTGTTTATCGGTATCTTTTATTGAAAATTTTACATTTTCTTATGCGACTCTTCCTTATTTATGAGATGATATTCAACCTGTGATTTTCCGACTCGCACTGGCGCGGTCATTGGAGCCGCAAGGGCAAAAGAGAGGTAGGGCTTTTGTCGTTTTGGATGCAGAATCTATTATCGCCATACGGCTGCTGGAAATATATGAGGAGTAAGAAGCCCGTTGCTCACGAACGGCGGGAGGATTAAATATACTGAACGGAAGCCCGTTGTCTTACGGACATCGCCGTTTCCGTCAACATACTAAGCGCCCGGTAACCGCTGCTTGCGGATACCGGGCGCTGTCCATTTTACGGGGATGCCTTTGTATGCTTGCCGATAAAATCGGCCACCTTGCGGATATACGTCCCCTTATCTGTGTCGTAGGCCGTTCCATGCCCGGCGCCGTGCACCGCCAGCCGTTCCTTGGGACTGCCGCAGGCGTCATACAGCTCGTCCAGCATGAAATAGGGAACGAAGGTATCGGCGTCTCCGTGGATAAATAAAATCGGCACCGTCGCCCTGCGCACCTGTCTCAGCGCAGAGGCTTCGCGGAAGGAATAACCGGCCTTGATGCGCGACACCAGGCTTGCGCTCTGCAGAAAAGGAAAGCTCGGCAGCCGGTACATTCTCCGGAGCTGGTAAGACAGCTCGGCGGCGACCGAGGTGTAGGCGCAGTCGGCGACAACCGCCTTGACCTGCGGCGGCAGCTCTTCTCCCGAGGTCATCAGCACCGTCGCCCCGCCCATCGATACGCCGTGCAGCACGATCTGCGCCTCCGTCCCCGTCTCCTCGATTACGCGCTGAATCCAGCGCACATAATCGCGCCGCTCGTGCCAGCCAAAGCCGATATAACCGCCTTCGCTTTCCCCATGCCCTCTGGCGTCGGGAATCAGAACATTGAACCCGAGCACGTCGCGGTAGATTTTGGCGTACGCCCCCATGTCCTTGCCCTTGCCCGAATAGCCGTGGGCCACAATCGCGGTCCGCCCTTCGGCCCGGTCCGAAGCAATCCAGTATCCGCGCAGCTTCAAGCCGTCGTCCGACACCAGCTCCAAATTCCGGATTTGTTGGTTTGCAATCCACTGCTGCCCTTCTCCCCAGGAAGCTCCCGCGACGGGCGGATTGCTCTTTAGGTCGGGATTATTGCTCATGAATACTTTAGGGGCCCGCATAACAGCCACCTTGTAAAAATAAAGCCCGGCATAGGTTACGCCGCCGGCGCAAATGAGAATTGCCGCCATCGCAATCAGACTCCACAACACTTTGGTTCACCCGGCCTTCTCCAAGAAATTCATAGTTTTTGCCGCTTTTCAGAAGCTACGCAACAGTATAGCATGATCCGGGTGCCTTGCATAAAATTGAGCGAAGATCGCAGATTCAGCCGGGGCATGGCTGGTGCTTTCGGCCGGACTTTTTTTCCACGCAAAAAGAGCCGCCGTCAATCCCCAGGCAGCCCTTCGCTAATCATCTCTATTATTAATTTTCGCCATTTCGAAAACAGTTAGGTTACAGAACATGCAGCCAGCCGATCAGGGACATCCACAAAGGAACACTGAACATTACGCCAAAAGCCAATCCGCGACGGAAGTTTCCTTCTACTTTCATCATTCATTCCTCTTTCCAGAACCAATATTTTTAATTTTAATTACCTGAATTTAATATAGATCAATTTGGCGCATAACGTTGTGAATTTTATCACAATATCTCTTCCTGTTCAGAAATTCCATTGATTTTTTTTAAAAAAAGGTCCTCCTTTAAAAAAAACCGGCCCTGCCGTGGGAGTCGACAGGACCGTATAAGTTTATATACAAAACACTGGGGGGTGTTTGGTAATTTCAATATACACCCCGAACCTGAAAATAACCTGACTAAAAGCTGAAAAATACCTTAAATTTCGCCGGACCCCTATATTTTTACCAGTTCTTCAGCAAAACACGGATAAAAGGCTCATTCTCCCTGAAGGCTGAATCCTCTGTAAACTCTACGCTTTCGATCATTTCCTGGCCGTTAGGTATAATAATCGGAGTAATCGCCGACAGCCCCGCCTTTTCAATGATCTCTATATCGAACTCAAGCAGCGTCTGGCCGGTCGTCACTTTATCGCCTACATTGACGCGGGGGAAGAAGCCTTCCCCCTTTAACGATACCGTTTCAATGCCGACATGAATCAACATCTGAAATCCGGTTTCATGCTCCAGCAGCAGGGCGTGCTTGCTTTTCTCCATAATATGAACGACCGTACCCGGACAAGGCGCCGTTACTTTTCCTTCCGATGGCAGAATCGCTCGCCCTCGCCCCATAGTACCGCTTGAAAATGCCCGGTCCGGCACATCTTTCAGCGGCAGAAGTTTTCCTTTTAACGGAGCCGCAAGTCCGATGAACTCAGCGGCTTTTTTCTTTTTATTGAATCCAAACATGGGCATCCTCCCGCGTTCTGTCTTAAGAAGAGTTTACCCGGCCAAATAGCTTCTGTTCAACCGCATTAAAAAAAGCGGCCCCCCGAATCACCGGAGAACCGCGTTTAAACCAAGCTTAAACTTCAATTGTCGAATCGGCCTGTGAAGCAAAACGGTTAACCTCTTCCAATGTAGGCAGCGCCGCGATCGCTCCGACTTTGGTGCATACGATAGCTCCGACACGGTTGGCAAGCGTTACAAATTTCTGAAGCTGCTCAAAATCTTGAGCGAATTCCTTCGGCTGCTCCAGCCCGCTGATCTGGTACAGCACCGCTCCGATAAAAGCATCCCCCGCCCCGGTAGAATCGATGGATTTTACCGAAATGCTGTCGATCAGGGTTCTGGTGGCGCCGGTCGAAATCAGTGTGCCCTCTTTTCCAAGGGTAACGGCTACCGTCTTGGCTCCCCAGCCATGCAAAATGTCCAGCGCAGACTTACGGTCTGACTCGCCGCTGACGATTTTCAATTCATCCTCGCTCAGTTTTACGAAATCAGCTTTCTCGATTCCTTGCTTGGAAAGGCTGATAAACTCCTCTTCTCTGCCTTTCCATAGGTCGCCCCGGTAGTTCGGATCAAAGGAGATAAATTGCCCGTTGTCCTTCGCTTCGTCCATCAACTCCAGATAAGTCTGTCTGAAAGGATCATTTAATAATGCCGTTGCGGAGCCAAAATGAACGATTGCCGCCTGTTTGATCTGCTCTTTGTCCAAATCCTCCGGACGCACCAGTCTGTCCGCGCCGCGGTTGAACACAAAGTCGCGCTCCCCGTTGCCTTGCAGCGAAACAAAGGCCAGTGTTGTCGGCGTTCCCTGTTCGAACAACAACATGGAAGTGTCGACACGTTCCTGATCCAGCGTCTGCTTCAAAAACTTGCCGAAGGGATCGTCTCCGACTTTGCCCAGGAAGGACGCGTTCCCCCCAAGCTTGGCGATCGCCGCGCTGACATTGGCCGGAGCCCCGCCCGCTTGCTTCGAGAAATGCTGTCCGTCAACAAGATTGACATCCACATCCGTGCAGAAAAAATCGATTAACAACTCACCAACGCAAAGTACCGTTCCATAATTTTTCATTTTATCACCTCATATGTAGGATTTAGTTCAGTGCGGGCGTGGAGCCTCTGAATACCAGGTCCGTGCCCACATGAGTGACTTGGAAGGGCCTTGATGGATCTTTCATTCTTGATAATAACATCTCGGCCGAAATAATGCCCATATGATTGCTGTAAATATGCACCGTCGTAAGGGGCGGCTCGACGACACGCGACTCCGAAGAATCGTCAAAACCGCATACCGCAACCTCTTCCGGCACCTTGATCCCTTTGTTTTTCAGGGACTTCATGACGCTTATCGCAATGAAATCATTGGCGCAAATAAAGACGGAGGGCCATTCTTTCATCGCGTCCAGCTTCCGTTTCATCCAATCGCCTTCCAGAAAAAAGTTCCGGTCCGGTTCCACGATGCAGTAAGAAGGGTCCGGCTTGATTCTGGATTCGTTCAAAGCCTTATTGAATCCAGCCCATCGCTCATTGAAGCTTTTGCAGTGATTGTAATCGCCTACAAATCCGAAGCTCAGGTATCCGTGACCGATCAATTTCCGGGTCAGGGAATACACGCTATGCTCATTTTCCATCAGTACCAGATCCGCTTTCAGTTCCGGGTGGAAAATATCAGATGCGCAATCCACAAAGATGGCCGGAATGCCGAGGCTGGTGATCAGCTCGCTGTATTCCTTGTTGAACATCTCAATACAGATGACGCCGTCCACATTCGAAGCTTCAAAGTTGCCGGGCAGAGCCAAACCGCCCTTTTCGTTCTCGCGGATAAAATAAATCGACAAGGTGTAGCCCTCGGCGCTGATCCTTTTCTCCAGCCCGCTGATCAGTTGGGAACCAAAATGAGAGCTGTTCGGAAGATTGGAGGTCAGAAGAGCGATATTGCCCTGGCTTTCGGGAACGTGGCCCGCCGTGTCTATATCCATATAAGCGAATTGTTTATACTTAAGCTCGGCCGCCTTCCTGAGCACCTTGTTCCTGGTTTCTGCCGGTATGCTTATAACACCGTTAAGCGCCTTGGATGCCGTGTTTCTGGATATTCCCAAAGAATCGGCGATGTGTTGAATGGTAACTTTCGGTTTCCTCATGAATGTTGTTCCACCTTTGTTTATAGCACCCTTCTTAATTATTTAATATATAGCATTCCAGCGCTATTCACAACGGATATTTTACAAATGAACAATTATATCTTTACATTTTTGTTGACATTTCCAAAGAAAGTTTGCTAAATTGTAAATTAATCATATTGTCAAATGTAAAAATCCGATCCTGTCCAAACTTACAAATTGCAAACGAATTTTAGAGTATGAACAATAAAATTGAAGGCGGTAGATGAAGTGGGAATTTTAAAAATAGCCAATCAAAGGCCCGTATTGCATTTTTCTCCCAAGCAAAACTGGATTAATGATCCGAACGGACTCGTCTATTGGGGCGGAGAGTACCATCTGTTCTATCAGTATCATCCCTACTCTTCAGTTTGGGGACCGATGCACTGGGGGCATGCCGTCAGCAAGGATTTGACCACCTGGGAAGAACTCGATATCGCCTTGTACCCGGATGATAACGGAACGATCTTTTCCGGCAGCGCCGTTGTCGATTGGAACAATACTTCCGGTTTTTTCCCGGAGGAGCCGGGAATCGTGGCCATTTACACCAGCCATTTGGGCGGCAGCGAAACGTCTCCCACCGTACAAAGCCAAAGCCTGGCATACAGCCATGACAACGGAAGAACCTGGATCAAATACGAAGGGAATCCCGTGCTGAAGCATCCGGATAATCCGGATTTCCGCGACCCGAAAGTTTTTTGGTCCGAGCAATACGCAAAATGGATTATGGCTCTGGCTACAGGCCAGACCATTACCCTGTACTCCTCTCCCAACCTGATCGAATGGACGTTCGAAAGCGAGTTTGGCGACGGGGTGGGTTCACATGAAGCCGTATGGGAATGCCCGGATTTGTTTGAGCTAGCGGTTGAGGGGACTGAAGAGCGCAAGTGGGTGCTGCTCGTCAGCGTAGGCGACAACGCCGAGCTTGAGCACGGCTCCCGCACGCAGTATTTCGTCGGCTCCTTTGACGGAACCGCCTTTACGCCGGAGCACAGCGACATCCGGTGGCTGGACTACGGCAAAGACAACTATGCGGGCGTCAGCTTCTCGGATATTCCGAAGGAAGATGGAAGAAGAATCTATGTCGCCTGGATGAACAACTGGCGGTACGCAAATCAGATTCCGAGTTCGGGCTGGCGGGGCTCTATGACTATTCCCCGCACCTTGTCGCTCCGGACGTCAGAAGGCCAAGCGCTGCTGCACCAGCACCCGGTTCAAGAGCTGGACCTCCAGTTTAAAGAAACGATTGCTCTCCCCAACGTCCTCTTAAGCCCAGGCAACGTCTTTGAGCTTAAAGCCGAAGCGGACTGCGCCGACTTAAGCATTCATCTGGAGCGGTTCGAAGCCACGGAGTTCGGCATCATTATTCATCATACCGGCACCGACCGGACCGTGATCTCTTACTCTGCCGACGAGCGGACCCTCGCTCTGCGGAGAGAGCAATCCGGGGACACCGGCTTCTCGACAATGTTCCCGCTGCCGCAGACGACAGAGGAACTGGGCCAGCTCAAGGATATCCGCGTGCTCATCGACGCTTCCTCGGTCGAGATTTTTGCCAATGATGGCCTGGCCTCCATCACCAGCCTGATCTTTCCGGAGAAACCTCTCGAACGCCTGTCGTTCTATTCGGTTGGCGGCAAAGTTCAGATGCGGGGCGGCTCGGTCAAGCTAATTCAATAGCCGTATACTTATTTCTTACGGCATCGCCCTAAACGGCCCGGACTCCCGCTAAAGCGGAGAGCCGGGCTGTTTGTCTAAAATGCCCGGATGGAAAACCGTGAAAGTTAGAAAAACCGGAAGTTAGGCGATAACACTACCACAAATCAAAAAGATGCATACACTAGTCTAAGAAAACCAAAGGAGGTTAAAGTAATGAGCGAGTGCGCAGGCTATGGAAAAATGTTTACTTCTACAACCGTAATTTTGGTGCTCTATATCCTCTTGGTCATTGTCCTTAAAACTTTCTAGTCAAATCGTTCAAAATAAGAGCCTACTTCAAAAGTAGGCTCTTATTTTGCCAGGTGTACAATTGATGTAATAACAAGAAGTTCGTAAAGGACAAGCGATAAATAAGTATGGAAAAAGCGGCGGCGATGTCATTCAGCCTCATCTCGCCGCCGCGCTTTTATTACATAGACAGGTTCATTAAATAAGCGGCGATTCAATCAGGGTAGCGAAATGGAACCGGTGGGTATGACCGTCGTTTAATGTCGTCCGGCCGGATACAAAGTGTACGTGCTTGCCGTTTCCGACCGGAATAGCCGGTCCCGTTCTGATCTTTTTCAGATTGTGAAAATGGTTCAGAAAATCCGTTTTTTCCAGATCAATTTCATGGACATGACTGTTTCCCGACCGGATCGCTTGTCCTGTAACGCCGGCAAACCGGTGATTGTGCCGGTCTGCGCCTTCTTCCGCCAGCTTGGTGCTGCCTTCAAATTCATGCACATGTCTCTGTTTAGCCGTTGTTGTCTTCTTCTTTACAGCAGGCCGTTTCTTCCGCATTCGTAACATCCTCCTTATGATCATGCGACATCACATCATCGTATTAAGGCGGTTTAAGATAAGTGCTGGGCAGCTATCAGCGGTATGTGGATTTTCTATACAAATTAAAAAACCGCCTTTGGCGGCTTGAAGACTACCCTGTATATAGTTGCGACTGCGGAATCACTTCCTTCGGCTGGCTGGAGCTGGACCACGAGAGGCTTACGGCAGCCTCGGGATCGCCTCCGTTGAAATAATGCAGCTCAATAAAATAATATTTTCCGGCTTCCAGACGCATGGTCACGGAATGCTCCTGCGTGCCGTGCACCGTCCAGTCATCCAGAAGAAGTCTGTTATCCAGATACAGCCTTATGCCGTCTGAGGCCTTCGTATACAGTGTATAATCTTCGGTATATCTGGCGCGGAGGTACCCTGCCCACTTGATGGACATGCTGTAATTGCCCACCGGCGTTCCCTTCATCCAGTTATAATCGATTTTGGGAACCGTTTTGCCCAGGCTGTACTTTTCGAAGTTTGGCCCAACGTAATAATCCCCCCATAAACCGTTTCCAATGGATGTATCGGGCGGGTACACGGGATTCTCCGGCGGATCTTGTTCATCCAGGGTCAGCACGAAAGGGTCGTTATAGAGGGCCCACATCTTATCCGCCGGGTTACGGCTGCCGTCTCTTGCATAGCTCCCCCAAGTCATGAACCACGAATACATATATTGCTTCTGACGAAGTGTGGCCTGGTCCGGATTTTGGCCGTTCTCGGTAATCGCTATGATCTTGCCTTCACCGATCCGCAGCAATTCCTGGTGATGCCAAGCCTTGAAGTCGTTGTTGTAAATGTCCATGCCGAGCGCGTCCGCGCGGTTGTGGCCAACGTAGAAATCGGCGGCGTTTTGGCACCACTGGTTGTTCGCGTTCGGGCTCCAGACCCACAGCAAGTTATTCAGGCCATGAACATTCACGTACCGGTCATACATGATCTCCCACAGATTTTTAAACTTCGGCTGGCCGCCCCACCAAAACCACGTTCCGTTCATTTCATGATACGGACGCCAGAGAACCGGGACATTCGCGTCGCGAAGCGCCTTCAAATGTTCTGCGACTTGATCGATATCCTCAATCAGCGCGTTGTACAGATCCGTACCGGGTGTGATGATGGGCTCAAACTGTTCAGGCGTACAGTCGGCTTGTACATTGGCCCAGGTGTTGGCGGTTCCGGGGAATGTCGCATGGTAGGTAGCCGTGATGATGCCGCCTTTATTCAGCACCCATTCCTTGCAGGCATTGACCACATTGGCCCGCTGGTTATAGGTGGTCTGGTCGCTTTGGCCGTTGATCGCGCCGAATTCCACGCCTTTGAGCTTCGGGTATTTGCCTGTCTTACTGAAAATGTACGGACTGAACTGGTTCGGTGACTCCAGATATTCATGCTGCCCGGAGATAATCGCCTTGCCCTGCAATTGGTACAAATACGACAACAATGCTCTGGCTGACGGGGATATATTCGGATTTACCGGTTCTTTCAACAAAAGATTACTGTATTCGCGCTGCCAGACACCATCTGAAATTAGACGCGATGCAGAATCCAACAGGCTTCGAATCTTTCTGTCATCCATCGCTTATCACCTCCTTTATTGGTAGAGTATGATTGACGGATGCTTAGTGGAACGGCGGGATGAGGGGCCCAAATGAATAATAATGGGACTCTTCCTCCCAGAAAATGCGATACTCGAATAAGGTGGAAAAATGGCAGAAGCAACAAAAAAGCGCGGCTCCGATTAATTCGGAATTCCGCGCTACATAAGGACTGTCAGGATGCTGGTGAAGGGAATTGAACCCCCGGCCTACGCATTACGAGTGCGTTGCTCTACCCCTGAGCTACACCAGCATATTGTTAATTTTCCGTCACAACAGAAACTATTATACCCCGTTTAGCGAAAAAAGCAACTCTTTTTTAGACCGGTTTGTTGCAAGAAATTGGCGCCATTGCTTTGGGAGGATGCCCCTAACAAACCGGGCGGGAAAGCGGTTCGCTGCTGCACACTCCGTTCGGCTCAAACCGTATCCGCTGTCCCTGCCGCCCAATGGGCCTCTGCCCAGAGCGGCAATCATGCCGCCCCGGCAGTCTGTCTGCTCCTACTCTTCGTGCAGCTTGCGCTCCACCGACTCCAGCTTCTGCTTGCTGCTGGCCTCTTTGTCGCGCCGGTCGTCGATTTTGAGCGCAGTGGACACGCGCTGGGCGCCAGCCGCAAACGGCGATTCGTGCAGGACTTCGACCGCAGCCAGAATGCGCGGCAGCGGGCCTTCAATAATAGTGCCCATGGATGTAAGCTCAAAGGTTATGCCCTCCACGCTCTCCAGCGCGCGCTGCATCCCGGCGACATAACTGCTGAGACTGGTGCTGCCGGTTCCGATCGGAATTACGGTGATTTCGGCGATAGCCATTTGAATAACCTCCCTCTCCACGCTGCATTGAGGAAACATCCCTATACAGCTTTCCTATATTGTAGCAATTGGGGAGCCTGGCTACAAATCGTCCTCTCTCATTCGTACATAGCCGGAAGGCCTATCAGGATTGTTTGTGGCGAAATCACAGCAAATCCGGATTCAAACGATGCCATATCCCCTCTCGTTTTTGACTCTTGAAGGGTCAGTTTGTGGATGAATTTGTGGATTACCTGTGGACGGTTTGTGGATGTTCTGTGGATATCAAAAACTCAAAAAATATGTTTACAGATACAACATATTGGGTTATCTTAAATAAACGACAACAAAATATAGTGGAATCAGGTGCTTGACTCTCTAATGGGAAGTCATAGCTTAATAGGGAAGCGCGGTGCGAATCCGCTGCGGTCCCGCCACTGTAACCGGATGCCCCTCCTCAGGCGAGGACGCGGGCGGCATCTTCCGGCACAAGGCCACTGAGAGCGCAAGGAATCGGCTCCCGGGAAGGCGCCGGAAGAACAGACGGAAGCCAGGAAACCTGCCTGTTTCCAGCGACACCATTCATAAGAGCGCCTGCGAGGAACAGGAGGGGTGTCCGCTATGTAAGTTTTTGATATGACCGGGCTTTGTTTGGACGGGCCTGGCGAACATAGTGGCATTTCCTGCGTTCTTGGGCGGGAAATGCCTTTTTGGAATGCAAGTTTTTTTTGAACACAAGGATAATCAGAGTTTTAGGACAGGGACGTTATGGAGAGGAGAGCTGCACAATGACGCTGCTGGAGAAACGGCAAACAAGCGGCCAAAGCGCAAACGAAGTTCTGTTGGAGGAAGTTATCGGTCTGGGGCGCGATATTATCGACAGCCGGGACATGGATCTGCTGAGGGAGAATGCCAATCTGAACGGGGAAAGCTTCTCCGGCAAGATGAGCAAATTCGGCAGCGAGTATTCCAAATGGTATGCCCGCAGCTTCACGATGCCGCCCCAGCTTGTGCAGGCGATCAAGGAGAACGTCGTATACGTGCATGATCTGGACCAATACGCCATCGGAACGACGAACTGCATTTTTATCCCGTTTGACAAGCTGCTCCGGCAGGGCTTCAACACCGGCAACGGCAGCGTGCGGCCTCCGAACTCCATTATGACGGCCATGGCGCTTACGGCCATTATTTTTCAATCCCAGCAAAACTCTCAATACGGCGGCGTATCGGGAAGCAAGCTCGATCACGATCTCGCCCCTTATGTGGCCAAATCCTTCGCCAAGCTGTTCCGCAAGGGCCTGGATTATTTTGAAGAAGGACAAGCCGGCGAGGACCTCGGGGAAATCACAATGAGCCGGACCGATCTGAAGGAACGGTATCCGAAGACCTTCCGCTACGCGCTGAAGGAGACGCAGAGCGAAACGCTTCAAGCATCCGAGAGTCTGATACATAACCTGAACACGATGTCCTCCAGAGCGGGGGGACAAATTCCTTTTACCAGCATCAATTACGGCACCTGCACCTCGCCCGAGGGACAGCTTGTTATCGACTCCCTGCTGACGGCTACGATGAATGGACTGGGCAGCGGAGAAACGCCGGTGTTCCCAATTCAGATCTTTAAATGTAAAAAAGGCGTGAACCAGCAGCCGGGCGAACCCAACTACGCGCTGTTCCTGAAGGCGGCGGAATGCTCGGCGCGGCGGCTGTACCCGAATTTTGCGAATCTGGACGCCCCGCTGAATCTGATGTACTACGATCCGGCGAACCCGGATACCGAATTCGCAACGATGGGCTGCCGCACCCGGGTGCTCGGCGACCGCTTCGGACGCAATTATTGCTCCGGCAAAGGCAATCTGTCTTTCAATACATTGAACCTTGTCCGGCTTGGCATCCAATATGGAACCGCAACGGGTCTGCGGCAAGCGGCGGATGAGGAAGGCTTTTACGATGATCTGGATCATTATATGGAAATCGCTCTGGAAGGTCTTCTCCACCGCTTCCGCATCCAGGCGGCGCAAAAGGCCAAAGCGTCCGACTTCATGATGCGCGAAGGCGTTTGGGAAGGCGGCGAACTGCTGGAACCCGAGGACCGGGTGAGTGAACTGCTGAAGCACGGCAGCCTGTCGCTCGGATTCATTGGCATGGCCGAATGCATGAAGGCGATGTACGGCAAGCATCACGCCGAGGACACGGAGGTGTACGGAAAAGCGCTCGCCATCGTGCGGCATATGCGTGAGTTCTGCGACCGCAAAAGCGACGAGCTGGAACTGAACATTTCCCTCTTCGCCACTCCGGCGGAAGGGCTGTCCGGCAAATTCACCAAGATCGACCGCAAGGAATTCGGCGAAATCGAAGGCGTCACCGACCGCGAGTATTATACGAACTCGTTCCACGTTCCGGTCTACTATCCGACGGGGGCAGCGAACAAGATCAAGCTAGAAGCAGCGTTCCACGATTACTGCAACGCCGGCGCGATCTCCTATGTGGAGCTGGACGGCAATGCGCGCAGCAACCCGGCGGCTTTTGTCCAAATCATCCGTTACGCCCTGGAGCAAAATATCAGCTATTTCAGCATCAACCATCCCGTCGACCGGTGCTCCGGCTGCGGCTATGAGGGCGTGATCGGCGCGACCTGCCCTTCCTGCGGCGCTCATGAAGAGCATGTGCATATCCGCCGTCTGCGCCGGGTTACAGGCTACCTGACCGGGGATTACCAGACCCGCTTCAACGCGGCCAAGCAGGCCGAGGTCAGGGACCGGGTCAAGCATCTATGAATATTGGCGGCTACTACCCGGAGTCCATTAACGAAGGCGACGGTCTGCGGGCAGTTGTCTTCGTCAGCGGCTGCCGTCACCGCTGCCCCGGCTGCTTCAATCCCGAAACCTGGAATTTCGGGTATGGCGAACCCTTCACACCGGGACGCAGGCGGCAGATCATCGGCGAAATGGCCGCCAATCCGCT
This sequence comes from Paenibacillus rhizophilus, assembly GCF_003854965.1. Lineage (GTDB taxonomy): Bacteria > Bacillota > Bacilli > Paenibacillales > Paenibacillaceae > Paenibacillus_AQ > Paenibacillus_AQ rhizophilus. The sequence goes on along the minus strand of NZ_RQPI01000019.1, from coordinate 38,833 downwards.
GCTTAGCGGTCTGACGCTGGCGGGCGGTGACCCTTTTTTCTCCGCGGAGGAAGTTGCGGAATTCATCTATGAAGTGCGCGGAACACTGCCGGAGTTCCCGGTCTGGATCTACACCGGCTACACTTACGAAGAGCTGGCGGCCATGCCGGGATCGCCCGAGTGGAAGCTGCTGTCGCTGTGCCAGGTGCTGATTGACGGGCGCTTCGAGGAGGCCCTGAAGGACACCACCCTCCGTTTCCGCGGCAGCTCCAACCAGCGGATTATCGATATTCAGGCCAGCCTGGCCGGCGCAGAGGCCGTGCTGTGGCAGACGGTAAGGCTGTAAGCCGCCGCACGGAGCGGATCGGCGAGAGCTCCCGGCGGGTCGGTGGTAGGGGGTTGGGACAGGGACAAGCGGTTGGGCCGGGGCACAAGATCGAGCCGAGCCCTATAATGGGCCGGGACCCTGGGTTGGCGCCGGCCAGGGCGTTGGAGCAGTCCTGCGTTAGAGCTTAGTTCCAATGTTGGGCTGAAGTAGAGCGGTCCCGCCAAACCGGATTGAACGTTGCTTAAACCTCTTCTCTATCAACTAGCGGGATTTTCTCTCGTTAATTATCATCATAAAGTCGTCTTAAGGATACTTAGGCGGAAATACTCCCGCTAATTTGCCCGTTTCTCTCTCCTATTCGCCGCAAACGGTAAATTATATGGAAGATTTCCAGTTAAACTTAATACAGCGCTCGTCCAGAACTATTTAACTGGAGAAATTCCAGTTAATAAGCCCGGACCGGGCCCCTCCATGCGCTTATATATATCAATTTTTGATATTGAAAATTAAATATACACCTCGGGGCTATTCCGTTGGAATAAGCCAATCCATCGGCTTCAGCTCAGATTAGGATTTTGCCGACTTAGGTCCTGCTACCTCAAGCTCTGCTGACCCAAGCTCCGAGGATTCAGCTTAAAATACAAGCTCTGCATACTTAAGATACAAGACTCAAGTTCTGCAGACCCAAGCAATATAAATATTCATTCATGCCCTATAACCTTCATCCCATAAAAATTTTATGCCGTGAAAGGAAGCGATCCGAATGCCCCAACTCGTAGTGAAACCCGACAACCGCCAGCTTGCCTTTGATGAAATACGTCTTTCCGTTTATGCCGACCGGGTCTTAAACGGTCTGGACAACCTGAGCAAGGAGAGTCTGCTGCGCGGCGTGAATACCAAGCTGCGCCGGGACGAAGTCAGCGGCGAGGAGATCAGCAGCGCTTTTACTATGAGCGCTCTGGAGCTGGTGTCCAAGGAAGAACCGGACTGGAAATTTGCTGCCGCCCGCTCTCTGCTGACCTCCCTTTACAAAAAAGCGGCGGTAAACCGCCGCTACAAAGCGTACCCGGACGAGCCATACGGCGCGCTGTATCCGCTGATTGAGGGTCTCGTCAAAAAAGGCGTGTACCGCGAGGAACTGCTGACCGCCTACACGAAAAGTCAAATCGAAGAGCTGGGAGCCTGCATCGACCCTTCGCGCGACCTGCTGTTCGATTACATCGGGCTGCTCACGCTGTCCGACCGCTATCTCGCCCGCGATTTCGACGGGCGTGTCATGGAGCTTCCGCAGGAGCGCTACATGATTATCGCCATGTATCTGATGCATCAGGAGCCTGCGGAGAAGCGCCTGGAGCTCGCGAAGGAAGCCTACTGGGCGATGAGCAACATCTATATGACAGCTGCTACCCCGACGATGTCCAATGCAGGTAAAAAAGTCGCGGGCCAGCTGTCCAGCTGCTTCATCGACACGGTCGACGACTCGCTGGAAGGCATCTTCGACTCCAATACGGATGTGGCGCGCCTCAGCAAAATGGGCGGCGGCATCGGCGTCTACCTCGGCAAGGTGCGCGCCCGCGGCTCCGACATCCGCGGCCACAAGAACACCAGCTCCGGCGTCATCCCTTGGATTCGCCAGCTGAACAACACCGCCGTCAGCGTCGACCAGCTCGGCACCCGCAAGGGCGCCATCGCCGTCTATCTCGACGTGTTCCATAAAGACATTCTTGCCTTCCTGGATCTTAAGCTCAACAATGGTGACGAGCGCATGCGCGCCCATGACGTCTTCCACGGCGTCTGCCTGCCCGACCTGTTCATGGAAGCCGTGGACGCGCGGGGGCAGTGGAGTCTGTTCTGCCCGCATGAAGTGAAGAAGGTCATGGGCTGGAAGGACGAAGACGGCCGCGCCCTTGGCCTGGAAGACTTCTACGACGAGGAGTTCGGCCAAGGGACCTTCCGCGAGAAATATGCCGAAGCGTCCGCCCATCCGGAGCTGACCCGCATCACCGTTCCGGCCATCGACATTATGAAACGGATCATGAAATCGCAGCTAGAGACTGGAACGCCGTACATGTTCTACCGCGACACCGTTAACCGCGCCAATCCGAACCGCCATAAGGGCATGGTCTTCTCCTCCAATCTGTGTACGGAAATTATGCAGAATCAATCCGCGACTGTAGTCGAGCAGGAGGAGCTTGTAACCAAGGACGGCCAGACCCGGATCGTCGTTTCCAAAATTCCCGGCGACTTCGTCGTCTGCAACCTGAACTCCATCCATCTCGCCCGCGCCGTTCCGGCCGGAGTGCTGGAGCGCCTTATTCCGATTCAGGTTCGCATGCTGGACAACGTCATCGACATTAACAATATCGAAGTGCTCCAGGCACAGTATACGAACAGCCAGTACCGCGCCGTCGGCCTCGGCACTTTCGGCCTGCATCATCTGCTCGCGCTGGAAGGCATCCGCTGGGAGTCCGAGGAAGCCGTGGAGTACAACGACCATCTGTACGAGCATATCAACTATCTGCTCGTCCGTTCCAGCATGGAGCTGGCCCGCGAGAAGGGCCGCTATCCGAAGTTCGCCGGCTCCGACTGGGAGACGGGCGCGTACTTCGAATTACGCGGCTACATCAGCGGCGAGCGCGAAGGCAAATTCGTCACGGCCGAGCAGTGGCGTGCTCTGAAGGAAGAGGTTGCGCGGGACGGCGTCCGCAACGCGTGGATGTTCGCGATCGCGCCGAACGGCTCGACATCGATCATCGCCGGCTCGACGGCCAGCATCGACCCGCTCTATGACCTTCTCTCTTACGAGGAGAAGACGACATACAAAATCGCCAACCCGGCTCCCGACCTGTCCGAGAAGACGATTTGGTACTACAAAACGGCGTTCCTGATCGATCAGAACTGGTCGATCCGCATGGCCTCCGCCCGCCAGCGCCATGTCGACCAGGGCCAAAGCTTCAACCTGTACGTGCGTCCGGACATCAAGGCGACCGAGTTCCTGGATCTGCATCTGAACGCCTGGAAGGGCGGACTGAAATCGACCTATTACGTGCGCAGCCGCGCGCTTACGATCGAAGAATGCGAGTCCTGCGCAAGCTGATCCGCTACTTCGTTTGTCATTGATTTGCTTGCCAAAGATATGGGTGTGAAGCAACTTGCGGCCATCACCTGATATCCGATCATTTTGCTCAAGAGAACAGAGGAGTGACCATCATGCAGCTGCAAAACATATTCAACACCGAGGCCCCCAACCAATCCACCCGCATCATCGAAGGCGAATGCTCCGGCATTCTAAACTGGAACGATATCCGCATGCCGCATATGTACAAGCTGTACAAGGTGCTGCTGCTGAATCACTGGATCGCCGATGAAATTCCGATGTCCAAGGACGCCCAGCAGTTTCCGCTTCTGGAAGAGGAAGAACGGCGCGTGTTCAAGATCAACATCTCCCTGCTCGCCGTGCTCGATTCGATGCAGACGATGTTCGTCGGCGACGTGAAGCGGTATTTTACCGACTCCTCCCTGGAAGCCATCTCAGCGATTATCGGACAGCAGGAGGTCGTGCACAACCAATCCTATTCCTACGTGCTCTCCTCGATCGTTTCCGACCGTGAGCAGAAGGAAATTTTCGAATACTGGAAGCATGATCCCGTCCTGCTGGAACGCAACCGGTTCATCTCGGAGATTTACCAGGAGTTCCGCGACAACCCGTCGAGACAGAGCTTTTTCCAGGCGCTGGTGGCAGATCTCATTCTGGAGGGGATTTTCTTCTACAGCACCTTCGCCTTCTTCTACAACCTGGCCCGTGACCAGAAAATGATGGCGACCAGCCAGATGATCTCCTACATTCAGCGCGACGAGAATCAGCACTGCTATTTCTTCGCCGAAGTGTTCAAGCAGCTGCTGGCGGATTTCCCGGAGCTGGACACCAAGGAAAATATGGATTATGTGTACCGGACGATCGACCGGGCCGTAGAACTGGAAACGAACTGGGCGCACTACACGCTGCAAGAGGTTCGCGGCATCGACCTTGACGAACTGAGCGACTATATCAAATTTATCGCCAACAAGCGCCTCACCCTGATGGGGCTGGACAAAGCCTACGAGGGCGTTGACGTGAACTGCATGCCTTGGATCAAGCCCTTCTCCGACGAGGCGCTGAACGCGACGAAGACCGACTTCTTCGAGGCCAAATCCCGCAACTACGGCAAAGTAGGCGACGACAACGGGTTCGACGATCTGTAACCTGACAGAAAGCAAAAGCTGCCGGCGCTCAAGAAGTTGAGCGGTTCGGCAGCTTTTGTTCAATGACCCGTATTTCGCAAGTGAAGCTCTACAAAGGGATCGAAACCGTAAAACAGGTTTCCTTCCCTTCTTCACTTTTGACCTCTATTTTATAACCATGAAGTCCGATGATTTTCTTCACGATGGACAGACCCAATCCATTTCCGCCCTTTGAACGGGTTCTGGCTTTATCCACTCTATAAAATCTTTCAAATATAAAGGGAAGATCCCGCTCCGGTATGCCTTTGCCTGTATTTTTAATATGAATATTGACACTCCCGAGAGCCTTATCCATCCATACTTCAATCCGGCTGTTCACATCCGAGTATTTAATCGCGTTCGCAATCAGATTTTGCCACACCTGCTCTAGCAAATCCCGGTCCGCTGTGACACTGCAAATGTGCAGATCCAGCTCCACATCGAGTTTCTTCTCAGTCCATAAAGGTTCGGACACCAGAATAACTCTGCGCAGCTGTTCGTCCAATCGGTAGGTTACAGGATGAAAGGGATGGTGCTCCGAATCCAGTGAAGCAAGACGGAGCAGATTTTCGCTTAATCTCGAAAGGCGGAGAGTCTCCTCATAAATAATATCCAGATGCTCTTTTTGTTGTTCCGCCGGAATGACTCCGTCTCTCATCGCCCGGGTAAATCCCCGGATTGAAGTCAGGGGGCTCTGGATTTCATGGGATACGTTGATGACGAAATCTTCACGTATTTTATCGATATTCTGAAGCTCGCTCGCCATATTATTAAAGCTGTCCATCAACGTTCCGATCTCGTCCTTCCTTCGGTGCGCAAGACGAAAGGCCAAGTTTCCTTTTGCCATCTCCCGCGCCGCGCCCGTCAACCGGCTTACCGGTCCAACCAAGTAACGCGAGGTCAACAAAATGAGCAAAATTCCGATAAGCAGCACACTAACGAGGCCAATGAGCAATATTCTAAGCATACTCTCCAAAAACTGGCTGAAGTCCACCTTAAGAATCATGGAATGTCCGGCTCCATCGATATCCGGCACACCGATAAAACGGACCGGACCTTCCTTCGTATTCAAAAATACAGGCTTCGTCAATCCCTCTTCAAAAAGCGGAGACGCCTCCTCGGCGCTCAATGAAAAGGGCAGATTGCCGCGTTCCTCCACGACGTTAGCCTGTACATGATAATGGGATAAAATATCCGGCAACCGGTCGCGGTATTCCGGCGCGGTTATCTTCCAGAGAGAAGCGGCATCCTCCGCTATCTTCAGGAAAGGCTGTTCAACAGCTACTTCCCTCATTGAAAACAACCGGCTGATCGCGAACGCAATAAACAAGCTGATGAACACGATGACAACAAAAATGGCAATAATTTGGACCCGCAGGCTCTTTCTAAACATCTGCCGCAAGCTCCAATCGGTATCCAAGCCCTCTGACCGTACTAATGAGCACAGAAGGGAAAGTCTCCATCTGCTGGCGCAAACGTTTGATATGGACATCAACCGTTCGTTCATCCCCTTCGTAATCCATCCCCCACAAACTTTCGATGAGCTGTGTCCGGGTAAAAATGCGTCCGGGTGAGCTTGCCAGCATAAATAACAGCTCGCATTCTTTCTTTTTCAGCTGTACCGTATTCTCCTCGGAAGCAACCGTTAAGGATTCAAGGTCAATCGTGATTGCATCCAGCTGAATCACCTTGGTTGCGGTCATGTTGTACCGTTTCAGAAGAGATTTCACGCGCAGAACCAGCTCGACCGGATCAAAGGGCTTGACCAAATAATCATCTGTCCCCGCTGTGAATCCTCTGACTTTATCCATCGATTCGCCTTTCGCCGATACGATCAATATCGGAATATCCAAGTAACCGCGTATAGCTTCGGTTAACTCTATTCCGTCGATGCGAGGCATCATTACGTCTACAACCATTAAATCGACTTTGGTATGCGCCACATAATCCAGCGCTTCCTGCCCGTCCTCCGCCTCGATCACATCAAAAGAGCTATTTTCCAAATAGAGCCTAATTAATTTACGGATATGGGGTTCATCATCGACTACCAAAATCTTATTCATTCTTATGTCCCTCCAACCCGGCGGTATCCATCCGATTCCTAAATGCTATTCGTAGCGAAGTGATTCCATAGGGTCCAGCTTGGCCGCTTTGGATGACGGGAGCAGTCCCGCCACGACACTGATCAAGGTGCTGATTCCTATTCCAAAAAGCATATACTGGGGAGTCAATTGAATCAACTCGACACCAAATGCTCGGTTAAGGATCATATTGAGCACAAAGCTGATCAGCACCGATCCCACAACGGCAATTCCGCCGCTCAGCAAGCCAATCAAGGCCGATTCAGAAAAGAAAATACGCTGAATGTCTTTCTTTCGTGCGCCGATTGCCCGTAAAATACCAATCTCTCTTGTACGCTCCACTACGCTTACATACAGAACGATCAGGATCATTATACCGGAAACCAGCAAGGAAATTCCTGCAATAGCGGCGAGCAGCCAGGAGGCCAGATTGATATAGGTTGTCAGCTGCTTCATAAGCTTGGTGGTGGGAGAAGTCACAAATCCGGCGCTCTCGATATCTGATTTGATACGTTCCACGTCATTCACATCTGCGGCATAAGCATTAATCTGCAGCGGATTCAAACTAATATTTTGCTGCTTATAGGCTTCTTCAAGCGTGCTGTAAGCAACATAAGCATCCGCTCCCCCAACCGGCCCCCTGTCCGCCTGCTTATAGATTCCCGAGACGGTAAGTTCTTTTTCCACAATAACGGGCTGATTGCTTGAACTCATTTCGTTCACAAATAATTTGACGGATTTCCCTATGAGGGAGCCGTATGCTTGTTCATTGGTTAAGCGCTGTGCAAAACCGGTTGATAACATTACCTCATTCCCGGATGGAAGGGTTCCCGCTTCGATATTGCTCTCCGTAACCGAGTCCGTAACGGTCTGCAAGGCCGGAAGCGCATAATTTTCACTGCCGTATACCATGTTGGATTTCTCTCTGATGGTCGTTGCTTTCTCTACGCTCTTCACATCTTGAATACCGCTTATCTTCGCCACATCTTCTTCGGTAAACGGATCTCCCGTCAACCGCTCAGCGGGCGGTCCATCGGGCGCCTTAACGTTCTCCCCTGCCGACTTCACTACGTCAATAAGAAGCGGATTCGCGCTGGAATTAATTTGATCGTTGATATAGCCGGTTACGCCATTCCCGAGCGACAGCATCAACAGGACACTGGATATACCGATTGACGCTCCCAAAGCGACGAGCAGATTTCTTTTTGCTTTTAATTGCATATTTCGAATGGCCAGTTTAAAAGAAGCCAGGAAGCTTAAGCTCTTCCCTTTTTTATCCATCGATTTCTTCTCCGAATTATAACGCTCTTTTAGTGCCTGATCTTCCTTTATGCTCCCATCCTCTACCCTCACAATCCGGCTGCCGAAATCGGCCACTCTTTGGGAATGCGTTACTGTAATGATGAGCACGCCCTTTTGCGCGATAGAATCAAGAAGCTCAAGGATTTGTTCACTGGTTTCCTGATCAAGCGCGCCTGTCGGTTCATCCGCCAAAATAATATCCGGATCGTTCGCCAATGCCCGCGCAATGGCAACACGCTGCTTCTGCCCCCCGGACAGCTGATTCGGCCGCTTCTTCACATGCCCCTTCAAGCCCACTTCCTCCAGAATTTCCAGCGCGCGCCGGTTTCTTTCCTTCTCGCTTTTATCCATCATCTGCATCGCAATGGTTACATTTTCAAGCACGGTCAGATGGGGAATCAGGTTGAAGCTCTGAAAAATAAACCCGATTTTATTTTTTCGGTACGCATCGATTTCTTTCTCTTTCATGGATCTCAGCGATTTCCCCTGTACGATCACTTCACCTTCGTAATCCGAATCCATGCCGCCGATAATATTCATGAGCGTCGACTTTCCCGAGCCCGACTCTCCCAGAATGGAAACAAACTCACCGCTGCTAAAACTTACGTTAATGCCGCGAAGAACCGATATTTTTTCCTTTCCGGCAAGTCTGTAAGATTTATTCACTTCTTTAATCTCTAATAATTTCATGTTTCATCCTCCACCAATCTGTTTCTCTTCTGCCTTCATACTACCCGCTCAATATGAACTGAAAATGAACTGGGCGCAGCAATGATAGAATCGATATCCGCCGGCATTTCCTCAAAGAAACCGCTGTTCAGAGAAAAAAAGTATTATACTATTAATAATGACCATATATTCCCAAAGGAGTCTCCAATAATGAATAAAATCTCAATGATCCTTCTTTTTATTTGTTTTATTTTAGCGGGTTGTAACTCTGATACAATCGATACACCTCACTACGAAGGCAAAAGCTTAGTTGTTGGCGTTATAGGAGATGCTCCGAACATAAGAGAAAATAATGTGGTCTTCAAAAAAATAACTTTTAATCAATTAGAGGATCAAAATCTTTCACCTGACTTTGATGCCATTTTCATTATGAAAGAATATCTATCCGAAGCTGCAAATCAAAAATATGCAACAGTATATAAAAATGCAGGTATTCCTTTTTTCTTTATAGAGTCTACGAAATCATATTTCCCTTTTATTAACGAAATGTCTTACGATGATTCTCCTGATTTTGCATCGGATAACTATGCCACAGGCTACTTTCAATTTGGCAAGGAATATCAACATTGGGGTTATGGGTTATACAACGATAAAGCAACTGAAACCAATATTGAGAATGTTTACACTCGAATTTTCACAACAATCGAGTCCATTGAAGTAGCTGTGAAGTAAGGATTTTAATATTGATAAAGCGCTTAAACCGCAGCGTATAAAAATAGCGGCAAATCCCGGTCATTGGGGACTTGCCGCTTTTCCGGTATCCGAGAATAGGAGCGTACCTCATGGAGTGATTGCTTCAGCGGTTTCTACACCCGGAAGCGATTTACAAGTACCTGCATCCCTTCCGCCATATGGGTTACGGCATGGAAGGAGGAAGACATCTCTTCCATTGAAGCCAACTGCTGCTCGGCCGCGGCGGAGACATCCTGGGTTCCGGCGGCCGTGGTATGCGCTACGTCAGAGATGCCTTTAATGGCCTGCACGACATACCCTGTACCGGCGGAGATTTGCTGAGTGGCTGCCGACACTTCCTCGACCTGACTCTTCACCTCATCGACATAATGTTCGATCTCGGTAAATAAGCTGCCCGCCGTATGGACAAGCTCCATGCCAAGATCCACTTCCTTCGTTGCCTCCTGCATGGAATGCGACGCATGACCGATATCGGAGCGAATGGTCTGAATGAGGCCGGCGATCTGTTCAGCGGACCGGGACGACTGCTCGGCCAGATTCTTCACCTCCTCGGCGACTACCGAGAAGCCGCGTCCGTGCTCCCCGGCTCTGGCCGCTTCAATGGCGGCGTTCAGCGATAATAAATGGGTCTGCTGCGACAATTGCGTAATGACCTCATTCATTTGTCCAACTTCCTGAGAAATGGATGACAGCCGGACAATTACCTTTCCTACTCTGTCGACAGAGCCATTGATGGATTTCATCTGCTCAGTGACGGTACGAACCGCATCTCCCCCTTTTGACGATTTGATGGAGGCGGTGGTTGTCGTTTCCGCAACCGATATTGCGCGCTCGGAGATTTCCTGAATTTGTGCAGCGACCTCATGAATGGTATGTACGCTTTCTTCCACCTTAAGCACCTGGAGACCGGCGCCGTCGGCGATTTTCTCGGTAATCCCCGCGATATGCCCGGACGCTTTGGAGGTTTGCTTAGCGCTGGAGGACAACTGTTCGGCAGAGGAGGCCAATTGACTTGAAGACTGGCCGATTTCGGTTAGAACGGACTTGAACGACTCGGCAATATGATTAAAGCTGTCGGCTATAACCTTTAGCTCATCTTTGGTGTCAACGTGAAACCGGGCGGATAAATCCCCGCCGGCCATCCGGGAGGCTGTCTGCCTGATCTCGGTCACTACACGGGTAATCGACCGGTATAGCGCCGTGAACAAATACAGAGAGAGCAGAATCGCCCCTCCTCCGATCAGTTGAGTCCAGAAGACCTGCCGGTTGCCATCCTGGACCTGCCGTTCCAATCTGTCATTGACCCAGTGAATTCGTTCATTCCACTGAGCAAAAGAACTGTCCAGCGCATTCTCCGATAGCTCCAGCCATTCTCCCTGATTCATCGCTACCTTGAGCGGTAGCAGCACGCCGGATTCCACTTTATCGAGCGCAAGCGCAACATTCTCCTGCGTTCCCGCATCCGCGGCTCTCACCGCCTTAAGCGAAGGGTCCTGCCCAGCCGGGCCCGCAGACGGCGAATAAATACTCTTCCATCCATTCTGTACGGAATCCCAATCGGCAGCTATTGTGTTCTTGACGACATCGTCGATGGTAGTCTGCGTTGCCGCAGTCAGCGTATCAACCTGAAACAATCCGAGCTGGAGCAGGAACGAAGGGAACTTGCGGAGTGTCTCCTCTTTAATCAGGAACAGTCCCGGATCGGTCTCCAGCAAGAGTTCCGACTTCAGCCCCAGAAGGTCTATCAGATCGACCGTCTGAGTCAACAGCTGCGTATGTACATCGAGGCTTTCCAGGCGTCTCAAATTAGGGCCTTCTTTTTTAACCGTGTTCCATTGGTCCAGATAGGCCTTCCATTTCTCCTGAAGCGAAGCGTCGCTTGGAAAGGCGGCCAGTTGGGTCTTAAGAGACACCAGCGACCGGTCGATCTCTGCTTCGGCCTTCTTTAGCTCTCCGTTATCCGGTACCCCCGCATAAGTTCCTGCCTGTACGATCGAATGCCGCTCCACCAGCCTCAAAAGTCCTCCCGTTATTTCTACAGCCTTCAGTCCCTCGATCTGGACCTTCGTGACCGCGACCGAGCTTCGGGATTCTACCGCGGATTGCCCGGCCAATACAAGCACCGGAACCAGCACCGCTATCCCGATCAGCGTGAACTTTCCGAGAAAAGACAACCTGTTCAACAAAGCGATTCCCGGCTGCAGTCCAAAAAATCTCCATATGTTCCTCGCTTTACGTGCACCAACCCATGAACTCATGACCTTTCCCCCTACTTCAATCTTTAATGTAAACTATTCCTAGTTAATTACTATGAAATCTAACATGATTATTTTTTTACGTCAATGAAGTAAGTAGTCGGCCACAAAAAATAAAGACACCCCTTTTGGAGTGTCTTTATTAGTAGAATCCAGCGCCGATGTCCGGCATTCATCCGGAGTCCGTCGATTCAAATCGGTTAGTCCTGCGTCTTCCGCGCGGCTTTCAGTTCCGTCTCTTCCGCGAATTCATCCAGCGCAATGTTCAGGCGCAGCTTCAGTTCTTCGGCAATGTCCACCTCGCCCAGATCGTTCCGAACGACCTGGGAATCCACGGCGTATACGCCGCCGAGGATATGGCGCGCGCCCAGCACGGACAGCACCGGCTTCAGCGCGTAGTCGATCGTCAGCAGATGCGCCAGGCTGCCGCCCATGAAGAGCGGAAGCACGATTTTGCCGGCAAGCCCCTTCTGGGGAATGAGATCAAGGAACGTCTTGAGCACCCCTGTATAGGAGGCCTTGTACACCGGACTTACAATGACGAGAGCATCCGCTTCGGCCACAAGACCGTTCGCTTTGACAATCGCTTCGCTCTCAAACTTCGTATGGATCAGATCCTCCGGCGGCAGCTCCGCCACATTGATCCGCTCCACTTCCAATCCTTTGCCTTCAAGCGCATTCTCTGCGTACTCGATCACTGCATTGATGCGCGATACAAGGGACGGCGTCCCGTTAATTACAACAATCTTGGCCACTTTTCCACCTCTTCTGTCTGCTCGGGCGCAGCGGGCCCGAAAATCCGACAATAATGCTTAAATTTTAATTATCGTAACAAAGGGACAATAGCATTGTCAACGCGGGCAGGTCTGCGCTATACTAAACGGCAACATCACATCCCGATCAGGCCCATGACCGGCATCCAACCGCGAGGCGTTTGCGACCGGGGCGGCATTAAGACCGCTCTCTAAGTTCACCGGGTTTCGCCCGTTACCGCGAAGACCAAAGAGGATCGAATGAAAGCTGTTTAAGGCTGGGTTCGGTCAACCTGGGTGGCACCGCGAGCTGACGCTCCTCGTCCCATGGATGAGGGCGTTTTTTGTATTTTTTCACAAAAAGGAGCGAACGGTTATGCTGGACATGGTGTGGATCAGGGAGAATGCGGAGCTTGTCAGACAGACGGCCAAGTGGAAAAAGCTTGATTTTTCGCTTGATGAGCTGCTGGAATGGGACGACCGCCGGCGCGGGCAGCGCCAAGAGACCGAAGAGCTGCGGGCGCAGCGCAATACGCTTACCAAAGAAATTGAAGCGCTGCTGCGGCAGGGGAAACTTGCAGAGGGTGAAGCGGCCAAAGAGCAGGTCAGGGAAATCGGCGGAAGGTTGGCCGATGTGGAATCGCGGCTTGCCGAAGCGGAGAAAAAATGCCGGGAGCTGATGCTGCTGGCCCCGAATCCCGTATCGAAGGATACGCCCGTCGGAGAGAGCGACAAGGACAATGTGGAAGTCCGCCGGTGCGGAGAGCCGCCGGCATTCGGTTTTGCGCCCCGGGATCATGTGGAGCTCGGCGAGTTGCATGATATTCTCGACATTCCGCGCGGCGTCAAGGCGGGCGGGCCCCGCAGCTATACGCTCAAGGGAACCGGAGTGTACCTGCATCTCGCCGTGCAGCGCCTCGCGCTCGACGTGCTGGCTGCAAGGGGATATACGGTCATGGACCTGCCGTCCATTGTCCGTCCGGAGACGCTTGTGCGCACGGGATTCTTCCCCGGCGGGATGGACCAGACGTATGAGCTAAGCGGCGAGAACCGCTGGCTGGCGGGCACCTCGGAGGTGCCGCTCGTCTCGCTGTACAGCGACGAGGTTGTCGAGTTGGCCGAGCCGATGAGGCTGGCCGGGATGTCGCTTTGCTTCCGGCGCGAGGTTGGTTCGGCGGGACGCGACGTGCGCGGGCTGTACCGGGTCCACCAGTTCTCGAAGATTGAACAGGTCGTCCTGTGCGAGAACGGCCCGGAGGTGTCGGAGAATATGCTGCAGGAGATTTTGGCGAACGCGGAGCATATTCTGGAGCTGCTGGAGCTTCCTTACCGCGTGGTAGCGGTCTGCACCGGCGACATGTCGCTGAAGACGCACAAGCAGTACGACATCGAGACCTGGATGCCGGGACGGAACGCCTACGGAGAGACGCACTCGGCGTCAAATCTGCTTGATTTCCAGGCCCGGCGCTCGAATATCCGCTACCGGGACGCGGGCGGCAAGCCGCGATACTGCCACACGCTAAACAACACGGCGGTTGCGACGCCGCGCATCCTTATTCCGCTGCTGGAGAACCACCAGCGGGAAGACGGCTCGATTTATATTCCGCAGGCTTTGCGGAAGTATATGGACGGGCGGGAGGTTATTCCCGCTCCGCAGCCGGCTCTTTAATATGGCGCGGAGACGACCAAGCGCGATTCCCGCCTAATCCCGAATTTGTTCGGAAAAGCTTGGAGCAGAGACGGCCGCGGCCGCGTCAGCCAAACAAGACAAAAGGTCCAACCGGGAACAGTCCGGTTGGACCTTTTGTATGGAAGATGATGATTGTCGGCCATCCCGGCCTTGGCGGCCCGAAACGCCTAACGCCGCTGTTCCATCCACCGTACGGCATAATCGACGATGGCTCGCTGGGACATAAGCTGCGCAGGCGCCGCCGCGACAAAACCATGCCGGATCTGGCCGGTTTCCCATTCAAAGTCCTCGCCGATACTGCCGAAATCATCTGAACTCCATTCCAGATCGGGAAACCGCGCCCATCTTCTGGCCCCGTTCTCGGAGATCGGGGCGCCGGCGGCAATTTCTTTTTTTCCCGGGTAACCGGCACGGTATTCCGCGAGATGTATGGAGGTGTTGTTGAAATGCCCCACACCGAGCAGCAGCACCACGCCGTCCAGATCGTACAGCCGTCCAAGCGGTGATCCGTCGCCAAGACCGTAGGGCAGCTCATGCCCGGCAGTGACCGTATCGGCATGCTTGCCCCAGGCGGCGAAGGAATAGAGCGGGTGCCCGCTGCGCCGTACTCCCGTCTGCTTGCGAAAAGCTTCCGGGATAATGCCCATCCCGCGAGGAAGCGTCAAACCGGGGTCATAGGGCGGCATCTGCTCCCGTATCGAATCCCACCATTCTTGCGGAACCGGGGGATTGCTCCAGCCCGAAGGATCGGTAAGATCGGTCGAATGCGTCGGCATGATGAGCGTTCCGCCTTCGCCCAGCGCTTCTTCAAGCGCCAGAATTACGGCGGCGGGTCCGCCCGCCACCCATTCGCCCAATGATTTGAACGATGAATGCAGCAGCACCGTCATTCCTTCACGCAGGCCAAGGCGCCGGAAATCCTCCGCCAGTGTACGTACCGTAATTAAATTCCCCTTTACTTCCTCCATAAAAAGATCTCCAATCGTATTTATAGCCATCTGCAGACAAGACTATTATAGCTTTATCTTGAAGCCGCCCGCATACTTTGGTCATCCGCCGTATGGAATCCCCGCCCGGGAGGCAGCAGAAAGAAACGCTGCACCGAAGGAAGCAGGGTGACAATCTGAATGAGCAGCCCGAGGCTCATATAAAATACATGTACGAGGCTGACCGCGTTCATAATGTAAGTCTCCACCATGATCCAGATAATCTGGCCGAACCCCACATACAATGACAGCGTCCAAGTGGAATGCAATTCTTTAAAGGGAGTAAGCGCGTCGGCCCATGCCCAGCGCGGTCTTTTCACCATGCCGTACAGCACAAGAAGCGGAAACAATCCGAATACCGCCAGCAGTATAATACCCGGGAATAAAAAGTCGGAAAAAGGCGACCTCTTCAGCACGGTATCCGCCGGCATCCCCATCAGGCTTCCGCTTGGATCGATGATGAGCATCACCCCTCCGGCGATCGCTCCCAGGCCCAAAAAGGCCTGCAGAACATAAAGAAACAGCACAGAGGGCGGCCGTCTTCCTGCGGACGTACTCTCCGCATCCGCGTTTGGCTTCACCGTCTGTTTTACCCGTTGACTCATTCATTTTTCCCCGCTTCCATTCTTGAATTGGGCGGCCCTTCAAACGAGCAGTCATCATCTGCTCTCATTATACCTGAACCTTCAGCTCCGCGATGAGACACGGATTACACCGGGTCAAAAACAATAGAAGCGGCATGAAAAGTGTGATTATCCGTACTTTGCGTTATACTTGTATCATTGGGTCCAATTTAAGGAATTTTATAATTCAAGAATAAGCGCGAAGCTTATACTTTCTTATACTTTCTTATATTTTAATAAACGAGGTGACAGAGGGCGGCGCTCCGGCCGGCCGCTTTCGAGCATGCCTATGCCTTCAGTTGATCAGCATACAACCAAACAATGCGCTTACTGTCTTCAAAATAAACCGCTCTCGGAATTCCGCAGACGCACCGGCAGACGCTCCAAGGCGGAGTCGCGCCGCGGCGCCTGCCGGGAATGCCGGAAGCGCCGCGAGGCCGAATCGGCCCGGAGTGCCTCCCTTCCGGAGACGGCGCAGACAAAGGCTCTGACCCCGGCGCCGTTAACGGTTCGCGCCGCAGCGCCGCCAAAGGCCCGGCCGGCTGGGCCTGCCCGCGCCGCCGCCCCAGCGCCCGGCAGCCCGGCGAAGCCACCCGCGAAGGAGCGGTCCGCACCGGAATCGGCGCCCACGGTGCATACGGTTCCGGCGGCGGGCGGCGCTTCCGCGCCAAGTCCCGCCGGGGAGGTGCCGGCGCACAAGCCCCGGAAGCGCAAGCGTTCCCGGGGAACGGCGGCTCCCGAGCGGAAGCCGCATGCTTCCGCCTCGGAGGGGGCAGCCAAGCCCCGCCCGCGCACAGCGGAACAGGCGGCGTCCCTTCAGCGCCAGCGCGGGCCAAAGCCCGAGCCAGACGACATCTCTGCGCTCATTCCCTCCAGGCAGGGAATGATTCTGATGCGGGGATACAGCGACAAGGGACGGCGCTGGCATCAGGAGATCGATCTCGATCTCGCCGTTACGCTGGTGCGGGAGCAGGCCGCCGTGGTGGTCAACCGCCGGACAATCCGCCGGCTGTACAGCAACAAGGACTTCCGCCGGTATATTTTGACCCGGGACCGCTATACCTGCCATTTCTGCGGCTTATACGGCGATACGATCGATCATCTGCTGCCCCGAGCCAAGGGAGGGCATACGACGCCCATGAACTGTGTCTGCGCCTGCAACCTGTGCAATCAGGCCAAAGCGGACCAATATGTCGACGAATTTATGGGTAATTGAACTTACACAGCAATACAGCCATACAAAAACGCCCCATTCCGGCAAGCCGCAAAATTAACCGACTGCGGCGCGTGCGGAATGGGGCGTTAATAATCATGCGGGAATCAGCCGCCGGATTTCGGACCAAGAATATGCTTGACCCGCCCGACCTGACCGCTCGTCAGCCTCACCTTGATGCCATGGGGATGACGGGGCGAATTCGTCAAAATGTCCTTGACCGTGCCGCGGGTCAGCTTGCCCGTAGGCTGATCCTGCTTCAACACGATGTCCACTTCAAGCCCGGGGCGGATATCCGCCCTGCTCTGTCCGTTCATGCCGCTTGTCCTCCTTTCGCGATGACATTCGAACCGCGCCCTGCAGGTGCAAAGCCGGCGGAAACAGCTATAATTAAGCTACATAAAAGAGATAAGGATGGAATGGCTATGGCCTTTGGTGTAAAAAGAGAAGAACTGAACCGCTGGAAACAGGCGGTCCTGGACGGAGAGATCGCCTTCCTGACCCATTACTGGCTCGATCCGCGTTTCCCCGGAATTACGACCGTGACCAAGGTCGGCTGCAGCGACCTGGGCCGTCTTGCCGACTGGTGCAGGGACAACGGCCTGCCTCCGCAGCATATCCATAACCGGCCCCCGTTCCCCCATTTCGACCTCATCGGTTCCAAGCAGCCGGAGATTCTGAAGCTCGAGGGACAGTGGGACCAGCTTCGCCGCTTCAAGCTGCTCTAGTCCGGTTATTTGCGCCGCTGGCGCAAATCCTCCATGATTTTGCGGCCGGTCGGCGTCTGGGCCAGGCCCCCTCCGGCCGTCTCGCGGTGCTTCTCCGGCATGGCCGAGCCGACCTCAAGCATGACCTTGATGACCTCGTCGGACGGAATGACGCTGCGCACTCCGGCCAGCGCCATATCCGCCGCCGCCAGCGCCGTGACGGCGCCAAAGCCGTTGCGGACAATGCAGGGAATTTCGACGAGGCCGCCTACCGGGTCGCAGATTAGCCCAAGCGTGTTTTTCAGCGCCAGACCCACGGCATGTACCGCCTGGACCGGGGTGCCGCCGCGCAGCTCGGTCAGCGCTCCCGCCGCCATGCCGATTGCCGAACCGACCTCGGCCTGGCAGCCTCCCTCGGCTCCGGAAACGAAGGAATTATTGGCGATGACATAGCCGATCGCTCCGGCGGCGAACAGTCCGTAAGTCATAACGTCATCGTCCCAGCCGAAGCGCTCCTGGCAGCTCAGGAATACGCCGGGAATAATGCCGCAGGAGCCGGCCGTCGGGGTCGCGATGATGCGTCCCATCGAGGCGTTCACCTCCGAGACGGCCAGCGCGTAGGCCATCGCCTGACTCGCCGGTCCGCCCAGACAGGATTCGTTCTCGGCGTTATAAGCTCCGACGCGTTGGGCGTCCAGTCCGGTCAAGCCGCTGCGCGAAGTCGTGTTCTCCTGCATGCCGCGCCGCACGGCCTCCTTCATTACCCCGTAATATTCCTTCATTTTGGCAAATTCATGCTCCGCGGAGCGTCCGGATTCGGCGCTCTGTTCTTCCACCATCAAGGCGCCGATACTTAAAGCCCGCTCCTCGGCCAAATTCGCGAGCTGGCTTAACGTTTGAAAATTCATGAGGTCTTTCCCTTCCCTTTCTCTTCCTTCGGACTTTCGTCCAGGTGAATCAGCTTCACCGACTTCACCGCGGGCAGGGCTTCCAGCTCGCTCAGCAGCTCCGGAGCCAGCATCTCATCCAGCTCCAGTACGGTCAGAGCCGCTCCGCTGCGGTTTTTGCGGTCCAAAGACATATGCCCGATGTTGACCTGGCCTCTGCGCATCGTATCGGTCACGCTTGCCAGCACGCCGAGATAGTCCATGTGATGAATCAGAACGGTCGGATACATCCCGGACAGCTTGACGCTGAAATCGTCGATCTCGACAATTTCGATGTTGCCTCCCCCGATGGAAATACCAGTAAGCGTCAGCTCGCCGCCGCTGCCCGCCAGCCGCAGCCGCACCGTGTTGGGGTGGGGGAACAGCCCGGCTCCCTGCCGGAACGAAATGTCCATGCCGTCCTGTTCGGCGATTCCAATGGAATCCGGCAGCCGCAGATCGTCGGTCGGGAAGTCCAGAAGTCCCCCGGCAATCGCCCGGTCCGTCCCATGTCCCTGATAGGTCGCCGCGAACGATCCGTAAAAAATAACCTCAGCCTTTTGCGGCATTTCGCCCAGCAGCTGTCTGGCTGCCCGGCCAATGCGGGCTGCCCCCGCCGTATGGGAGCTTGATGGCCCGACCATCGCCGGTCCTATTATAGAGAATACATCTTTAAACCGCATGGCTTAAGCCTCCGCTTTCTTTCAAAGCTCAAAATGCCGCCCGGCTTCCCGACGGTTCGGCCTTTTTATATGAAATCAAATCATTGCCTATTTAATTATACTGCAATGGCTTAGAAACTGTGAAATTTGTCGAATCTCTGGCCCCCTGCCGCCCGCTCTACACCGTCCGCTTTTATACTGGCAGCGCACCCGGCTTGCAGGGATGTAATGGGCCGCTCTTTTGTCAGGTGCCGTGCGAGTACAGCAGAATACTGTCCCTGAATTCCCAGCCGATTCCGCTCCAGAACCGCTGGCCGTCCGCATTGCTCCCGATTACCATCAGATGGCATTTGGCGATGCCTTCCGAGCGCAAGGCTTCAAGGCAGTTCGATACCAGACCCCGTCCGATGCCCTTCCCCCGGTGCTCCCCGCTTACCGCGACATGATACAAAAACCCCCGCCGCCCGTCATGGCCGCACAGCGCTGTGCCGGCAAGTCCGCCGTCCGGAGATACGCATACCTGACTGAGGCCGGGGTTGCGTTCCAGAAAGCGGGATATTTCTTCCCGCGAATCCGCTGCGCTGAGCCCCATCCCCTCGGTTTTCTCCCACAGCGAATAAGCCGCGTCGTAATCATCCTTCGTCATCTCTCTGTAAATCATCATACTCCCCCCGATTCCATGGTCCATCATTCGGCGCTCCTTCATCGGCAGCGTTATTTTCCCGTCCGGGACAGGCCCCCGATATTCCCTCTCCACTTTTAACATCATTTTCAATTCCTTTCAATGGCTATTCGTACCCGGCAGAGTGCCTTAATCGCCCAAAAGGCCGTTCAAATGGGATCATTTTTCTGCCCGAGAAAAAATTCTTCTTTACACACTTCGTTTTTTTTAATTATATTAATATTTAATATATTAAAAAATGAATATTATTAGAGGAGTGAGAGAGTGAAAAAAGTCTCGGCAATGTTAATCGTATTTTGTATGGTGGTAATCAGCGGCTTCACCTATCATCCGCCTGCGGCGAGCGCCAAGAATGCGGAAAAGGCCCCAATCGCGGTACAGGGAGCGCTTGATGTCGAAATTGAATCACTGCTTAAAGCAATGGGTCAGTACAAAACGCAAAAAGTGGGCATGTACAGCTACTACATAGGCAAAATTGACGGAATCCCGGTCATTGTAAGCCGGACGGAGATGGGGATGGTCAATGCGGCCACTTCGACAACGCTGCTCATTAATACCTTCCATCCTCGTGCGATCATTAATCAAGGTACAGCCGGTGGCCATGATGAGAAAACGCATCTGTACGATATTGTCGTCGGTAAAGAGCTGATCAATTATATCAACACGATCTCTCCGACCCGCAAAGCGGGAGAAGGCAGCAAACCGGAAACGTGGAATATGATGACGACCGATGTGCGGGATGACGAAGACAACCTGATGAAATACAAAACATTCAAAAGCACGCCGGAACTGGTCGAAGCCGCTATGTCGGTAAAAGGCAAGTACATGCACGGGGACGTTTTTGCCGGAACGATCGGCAGCGCCGACCAATTCAACAATGAAGTGGATCGGATTTTGTGGACCAATGAGGTATTGGGCATGATGGCAGAGGATATGGAGACGGCTTCCGTGGCTCAAGTGGCGAACGGCTTCCACGTTCCTTTCGTAGGCATCAGAGGGATGTCCGATGCAGGGAGACATGATGAGCATTGGAATCCTACGAGCGGCAGAAACGCCGGAATATGGACAGGCGAATATGTGGTTGAGGTCATTAAGGCGATCGACAAGCAAGTTAATTTCGCCACAATTACCCAGGTGAATGGCTTCAATCTATATGTGAACGATATGAAACAAGATATCTACATGCTCGATTACAAAGGACAAGCCCTGATTCCGATCCGCAATCTGGCGGGCGTGCTCTCCGGAACCAAGGCGTCCGGTGTAACCTTCAACTCGAAGACAAAGTCTATTACATTCAAATATGATGCGAAAGCAGCAACATTTAAATCGGGCGACAGCTTCTTCCTCGATGCGCAGGGAACGAAGCAGCAAGTCGAGTCCCCGTCGGTGGTTGTTAACGGTAAAACCTACGTAAGCCTGGATCTCGTCTCGAAAGCATTTGGACTGCAGACGAAAGCCGATGGCGTGGATTTGTACATCACAGCGCAATAAAAAGAGAGCGGACCGTTTATTCTTCAAAGTTAAAAAGGCTGGGCAGGGGATTCCATTCCCTTGCCCGGCCTTTTGCGTCGGCGCGCCGAGAGGCTCCATTCCGCGCCAAGTCTTCATGACGCCGAGAGGCTCCATTCTCTGCCAGGTCTTCACATTAGTTAGTAGGCCGGGCTACGGTCATTCCTGCGTTTATACATCTTTTTCCGTGGAATTCCACCTTCCCAGACCCAATTCCTACAAAAGTGCAGGCATTTCTCCTCCGATCTCCACGCTTGGTGCCCCGCAAGCTCTAAAAACTGCACAATTGTAGCCTTTCCTTCTTCCAAAGAGAATTTCACCTGACAAACCTGCAGATTTGCAGGTAAACGCCCTGCCACCGGCCACTCTACACCGATACAGACAGAACAGAAATAGTGAGTGGGGCCGGGTTGCGGACAATCGTGTGCCTGTGCCCCCTCACGCTCGACCGTCAATAGTCGAATGCCGCCATGAAACTCCCGGGGCGGGCACCCTTGCCTGGGCGGTTGCATAGAGATATACCATCCCGGGAAGTAAATGCGAACGCCAAGGAGGAATACCGCCAGTGAACCCCACGTATCCCTATTACGGACAAAAAACGGTCTGCGAGGAGCAGCCGCTTACATTTCCCCCGCAGCACCAGAACCGCCAGCCCGGACTCGAAAGCCTGATGCAGCCCCGTCCGATCAGCGAAGATCCCGAATCCCGAGGCAGCGGGAAGCTGATGGGAAAGGTCGCGCTTATTACCGGTGGAGACAGCGGAATCGGCAAGGCGGCCGCGATCGCTTTTGCCAAAGAAGGCGCGGATATCGCCATCGCTTATCTGTGGGAAAGATCGGATGCCGAGGAGACGCGGCGGCGCATCGAGCAGCTGGGAAGACGCTGTCTGCTGATCGAATGCGATCTTCGCCCCAAAAGGAACTGCTTCGCCGCAGTGGAACATACGATCCGCACCTTGGGCAAACTGGATATTCTGGTGAACAATCATGCCGTTCAATATCCGCAAAAAAGCATTCTGGATATTTCGGAGGAGCAGCTCCATCAGACGTTTTGCACGAATATTTTCCCGTTCTTCTACCTCTCCCAGGCAGCCATCCCGCATATGAAAAAAGGCGCTGTCATCATCAACACCACCTCAATCACCGCTTATCAGGGGCATAAAGAGCTGATCGACTATTCATCGACCAAGGGAGCCATCGTCTCGTTCACCCGCTCCCTCGCCCTTTCGCTTGTGGATAAAGGCATCCGCGTTAACAGCGTCGCGCCGGGGCCGGTGTGGACACCGCTCATCCCCTCCAGCTTCTCTGCCGAGGAAGTCAGCGTCTTTGGGCTGGAATCGCCGATGAAGCGTGCCGCCCAGCCTTACGAGCTCGCCGGAGCTTATGTGTATCTTGCCTGCTCCGATTCCAGCTATGTAACGGGAGAGTGCATCCATGTCAACGGAGGGGAAATGGTTACGACCTGAGGCCTTCCTTCGCGTCGAAGAAGTACAATTCACCAAAGGAGAAATCGGTATGAAACCTGTCCGGATCAAAAACGTCCCGTCCATCCGCCTAACGGCGGGCATGTATGCCTTGAGCAAGCTGTCCGCCGCCGGCCTGACCTTCACGCTGCTGGGCCTGCTGTCCCTTGTTCTGCCCCATACCGCCATAGGCTGGCTGTCCGCTCCGGCCTACAACGTATACGCCTATGCCCTTACCGTCTCGCTCCTGGCCGACGGCTTGCTGAAGCTGACGGGAACCCGGTCAAGGGCCGTGGTCCCGATCATTTATGCTCTTGCCGGATTCGGCGCGGGGCTGTGGCTTGCCCATGACCAGGGAAGCGGCTGGGCAGACAGCGCATTTCCCGGAATTGCGGTACTGCTCCTGTTCCGCTTGACCCAGCATGCCGGAGAGCGAATTCCGGCGCTGCTGCCCGTGTTCGCCCTATTCGTCCCGCTGCTCTGCCTGCTGCTGTTCTGAGCGCGCCGCTCCGGCAAGAACCGTAAGACTTCAGCGCAGCAGGTTCATTCAAAGAGCCTCGATAATATCCGAGGCGATAACCGACGCCGGATCATCCCGGAGGAGCGCCGCCCTTTCGCCCGCCAGTCCATGCAGATAGACACCGAACGCCGCTGCCTGAGCGCCGTCCAGCCCCTGCGCCAGCAGACCGGCGATTATACCCGTCAGGCAGTCGCCCGCGCCGCCGGTGGCCATTCCGGGGTGGCCGGTCGTATTGACGAAGACCCTGCCGTCCGGCGAGGCAATCACCGTATGCGCTCCCTTCAGCACGAGCGTTACGCCGCGCTCCCGGGCAAAGGACAATGCCAGACCGGTCCGGTCCCGCTGGACCTCCTTCGTCTTCACGCCGGCCAGTCTGGCCATTTCGCCGGGATGCGGCGTCAGGATTACGGGTGCCCGGCGCTGCCGCCATGACCCGTAATCACACTCGGCCAGGATGTTCAGCGCATCGGCGTCCACCACCAGCGGACATTCCGCGCCTTCCCAAATGGCCTTCAGCCAAGCCTTGTCGTCTTCGAAACGCCCGATTCCCGGACCTATCGCGAGCACATCCCGCCCATCGGCGAGCTTCAGCACTTCTTCCGCAGCCGAAGCATTCCAGGTTCCGTCCGCTTCTCCGCCGGCATCGGCCAGCATTAGCTCGGGAGCCGCGCAAACCAGAAGAGGCAGCAGCTTGCCCGGCACGGCCCAGGTCGTAAGCCCGCAGCCCGCCCGCAACGAGGCGCGGGCCGCGAGCAGGCCGGCGCCGCTCATGCGGAGGCTTCCGGCGGCCACCAGCACATGGCCGTAAGTGCCCTTGTGCCCGTCGGGCGCGCGGCGGCGCGATACATCGACGCCCAGCACGCCTTCCAGAACGGCGGGCGTCAGCCAATAGGCGGACAAGCCTTCTTCCCGGGCGAGTCCGGCCGGAATGCCGATCGAGCGAACGACGATGCGGCCGGCGGCTCCCGCTCCGGGGTACTGAAGCAGGCCTCGCTTGAGGAAGGCGAGGCAGACCGTAAGCGACGCCTGAATGCACGGCTCATGCGTCTCTCCCGTGTCCGCATCCAGCCCGCTCGGGATGTCCGCGGACACGACGGGCTTGCCGCTCGCGTTCGCCGCGGCAATCAGCTCCGCGTAGGCGCCGCGCGGCGCTCCCGCGGCGCCCGTGCCCAGCAGCGCATCCAGGATGCCGCTGTACCCGGCGAAGTCAGGGCCGCCGCCGCCATGCACGGCGGCAGGCAGACCCATCGCCGCAGCGGCATCGCGCTGCAGGGCGGCCTCGCCGGTCAGTGACTCCGGCGGGACCGCGTACAAGAGCGAGACGGCGATGCCCGCCTCGCGCAAATACCGGGCGGCGACCAGGCCGTCGCCGCCGTTGTTGCCCTTGCCGACGAGCACGAGCCAATGCTCGCTCTCGGCATGCTCCGTCATCAGCGCGGCATCGCCGCTGATGACAAGCTTCGGCGGCGTTACCGCAGCGCCGCCCGGGCCGCTGCTGCGGGGCGTTATGCCCGCGGCACCGGCATCGCCGCCATCGCCGCCGTTCCCGCCGCTGCGCGGCGCCATGCCTGCGGCGGCATCGCCGCGCACGCCGCTTCGCGCGGCAGCACGCCGCGTTCCGCCGGCTCCCGGCGCGGCCGCTTCTCCGTGGGCGCCGCCTGCCGCCCACGCTCCGGCATTCCGCGGCGCGCCATTGTCCCGCGCCGCTTCGCCTCCCTGCCGTGGGCCGCCTGCCGTGCCGGCCTCGCCCCGCCGATTGCAGAGGGCGATAATCTCCTCCGCGATGGCACGCCCGGCATTTTTCATCAGCGCGGCCGCCGGAATGCCCAGCCGGTCAATCGTGATGCGGTCGAGTCGCCGCATTTCTTCCGCCGTCACCAAATGCATTCCCTGTTCTCCCCTTCCCTTGCTTACGCGTTAATATCCCACCGTGAACCGCGCCCCGATGAAATTCCCTTCCTCCAATTCATCGACAACCGCGGCGGCGTAATCCTGGGTGCTGATCTCGCTTTTGCCGTTCTCATCCACGACGAGCCTGTCCAGACCGACACGGAACTGTCCCGTACGCCGCCCCGGCGTAATAATCGCGGCGGGGCTGGCATACGTGTAGTCGAGACCGGACTGCGCATAGATTTCATAAGCGTCGGCATGAGCCGCCGCCAGCGGCTTTATTTCCTCCGGGAACTCCGGCGTGTCCATCAGCCGGTCTCCCGAGTCCGTCTTCAGACTTCCCGCACCGCCGACCACAATCAGCCGGTTCACGCCGGCCGTCTTTAGTCCTTCGACCAGCGAGCGGGCGACCTCAAGCAGTTCACCCTCCGCTCCGAATTCCGGACCGTAGGCGCTGATTGTAGCCTCATGGTCTTTGGCGGCCCGAGCCACCTCTTCCGGTCTCAGCAGATCGGCGGACAGCGTAAGCAGGCCGGTGTGCTGAACTTCCAGCGCCTCCGGCCGCCGGACCGCCGCCGTTACCTCATGCTTTCGCTTCAGCGCTTCTTCCAGGATGGCGCGGCCAATCGTTCCCGATGCGCCGAACAGTACGATTTTCATATCCCTTTCCCCTCTTTCGGCTTTACAATTTTTCATGCTCAGTCTTTCCTTCCTCGTTCATCCACGATTCGATGTGGGGCACGACATAAAGGCGAATTCCACAGCACCTGCCCGATTTAGATGGAGCTTTTCCCTTTTATCCGCGTTGCACCTCGGCTTTGGAGCCAATTAGCTCCGCTTTTTCCGTCTATACGAAATGAACTTGAGATTCTTGATTTATAGTGCTCTTCGCGGATGAAATCCGTAGACAGAGGCGGCCGCTATCGCCCCCCAGTTTGTTCACAAGACAAAGATTCAGCGGCGCAAAAACATCCCCTGAGACTCCGGATGTACGGACGCAAATCCGAATTTGCCGTACAGCTTCGCCGCCTCTCCATCGGCAATGAGGCTGACGTAGGAGGGGACGGGCACCGTATCTAGAAAATCTCGGATCTCCCTCATTATCGCTTTCCCAAGCCCCTGTCCCTGACGGGAAGGCTTGACGGCAATATCCGTGACTTGAAAGAAACATCCCCCGTCTCCAATCACCCGTCCCATGCCGACGGTCTCACCGTTCTCAACCAGCGTTACCGCAAACAGCGAACGCGGCAGGCCAATCTCGGCCCCCTCCCGGCTCATCGGGCTTAAGCCCGCTTCAAGCCGCAGATTTAAATAGTCCTCAACTGACGGCGCCCCGCGGCGAATCTCCACCTTGTTCACTTCATTCATTGTCGTCTTCGTTCCTTTCCCCGCATCGAAATTCTCATTAAAGAGTGACCGTTAACGCTCAATGACAAAAAAGCCTCCGTTTTTGCTCCATTCCACAAAAACCAAAGATGCGGCATCCCGGTATCCCTGGTCCCGCAGCCCGCCTTCCAGCCAAGCCTTATCCTTTCCGATCTTCTTCAGATTGTCCTCCAGTATGTCTCCTCCCTCTACGAGGGAGTAGACAAATGAAGCCTCCTCATGCGGCATTCCCAGGTCTTTTCTAGCCGGCATTTCGTAATCCGGCTTTTTGATCACGCTGAGCGAGCCGTTTTTCTCAAATATAGCATACGCCACTTCCTCCAGCGCAAAAATATCCTTCTGCCGCAGCATCATCCGCAGCTGTCCGAAATCGAGCCGGTTGCGATTCATTTCCTTCATGTCGATTTTGCCGTTGCAGATCAGGACGGAGGTTGACCCTTCCAGCGGCGCGCGCATCCGTTTGGCGTGCTGCGTCACTTTTTCGAATAAATAGGACAATGCCCCCCACAGAACCAGTCCGTAGACGAGCTGAAAGTAATGCGCATCCTCCTGGTAAATGGTATTGCCAACAATTTCGCTCAGCATTAGCGCGGAGACAAAGTCGAAGGGAGTAAGCTGGGAAATCTCCTTCTTCCCGAGCAGCCGCGTCATTATCCATAAGCCGATGAAACCGGTGACCAGCTTGATCGTAATTAATTCATAATCCATATTGCGCGTCCTCCTGCAATCGTTAATGACCCACAACGAGTATTACCCAATTCGCCAAGCGGTTGAAAATAACCCTATTCAGGAGACGGTACAGGACGGCAAACCTTGTATCACCGCATGTTCTATGGAATAGTAATATAAGGAAAGGTTGGTGAAGGAGATGTCTTCTTGGGGAAAACTGTTTAAATGGGGCACTTTCGCTTATGAGGCTTTTCTGGCGCTTCCGTTCATCGGTGGCGCATTCGTGGTGGCTAACGCCTGGCTGCCGCTGGGGGTCGCTTTTCTGCTGCATGCCATTGCTATTGCCGTGCTGTATAATGAGCGGGGTCCCGTCATCGGTAACGTCATCGGAGTCGTCACTTCCATTGTCGCCTTTATTCCGATCGTCGGTTGGATCATGCACGCCATAACGGCTGTGGTTCTGCTGATCGAGGGTATTTCATCGGCGCGGCGGACGCCCCGTTACTAAGTCACAGGCCTAATAAACACAGCAGCGGCCCGCTCCCATATCCCGGGAGCGGGCCGCTGTCTGCGGATCAAAACATCTAATTAAGATTGCTTACCCTATGCACAGCAGGGACTTGCAGGTTATCCTCGTCCCGCCGCACGGGTATCGGGACGCCGGCTTCCGGCTTCCCCGCTGTGCCGTGCGGGAGCGTTCTCGAACCGTTTGCGTTCCGTCCGCTCCATTTGCACGATCTGTCCCTCATGCACCACAATATGCAGAGAGCCGAATTCCATATTGTCCAGAAGTCCCGCAATCCTCTCCAGCCAAACTTCATCCACCTTCAGCGGTTTAGCCATTCACCGTGCCCCCTCTTCTTTCCGCAGCGGATTGCCGCTCCATACCGAATTCCTTTATTTCCAACCCGTATACTATGGTTTAAGTTAGCATGGTTTTCTACAATTTGTCAATAGCTGGTTTTACGTTCCAGCCAGCTTTTAATTACCATCGTTACGAGCGCCAGCAGCAGTAGCAGCGATGCAACCGCAAAGGAAGCGGAGAACTGGTATTCATTGTAGAGAATCTCCACATGCAGTGGAAGCGTGTTGGTCTCCCCGCGAATGTGGCCCGAGACAACGGAGACCGCGCCGAACTCGCCCATCGCCCGCGCATTGCACAAAATAATGCCGTAGAGCAGGCCCCATTTAATATTGGGAAGCGTTACGCGAAAAAAGATCTGCCATCCCCGGGCGCCGAGCGTAAGCGCCGCTTCCTCTTCCTGAGTGCCCTGGTCCTCCATCAGCGGGATCAGTTCACGCGCCACGAATGGAAACGTTACGAACAGTGTCGCAAGCACGATTCCCGGAAAGGCGAATACAATTTTGATATCATGCGCGTCGAGCCACGGGCCGAACCAGCCGTGCGCGCCGAAGACCAGAACATATACGAGGCCGGCAATAACCGGCGAGACGGCAAAGGGAAGGTCAATGAGTGTAATGAGCACTCCCTTGCCGCGAAACTTAAACTTGGCTACGGCCCAGGCGGCCGCTACGCCGAATACCGTGTTCAGCGGCACGGTAATGGCTGCTACAAGCAGGGTCAACCGCAGGGCCGATGCGGCGTCCGGATCGGTCAGGGCGGCCCAGTATACGTTCCAGCCCTGTTTTAGCGCTTCAGTCAGCACAATGGTCAGCGGCAGCACGATCAGCCAGAGCAGCACCAGCCCTGCAGCTCCGACCAGCAGCCATTTGACCGCGGACGATTCGTTCACGGCTGCCGAAGATACAGCCGCTTGCCGCCGACCGGCGCGAAGAGGGACAGTTCCAGCCATGCTTATTCCTCCTTGAATTTTCGGTGTGTGAGCTTTAACGCGACGCCTTATGGGTCCAGCGCTGGAGCATATTGATTACAAGAAGCATCAGGAAGGAAATCAGCAGAAGCAGCAGCGCCACGGCTGTCGCTCCGGCATAGTCGTACTGCTCCAGCTTCGACATGATCAGCAGCGGAGCAATCTCCGTCCGCATCGGCATATTTCCCGAGATGAACACCACCGAGCCGTACTCGCCGATTCCCCGGGCAAAGGCCAGGGCAAAGCCGGTAATCAGGGGCGGAATCAGCTCCGGCAGCAGCACCTTGCGGAAGATGCGCCAGCGTCCGGCTCCCAGAGTGGCTGCCGCCTCCTCCGTGTCTTTCTCCATATCTTCAAGTACGGGTTGAACGGTGCGTACAACAAAAGGAATACCGATGAACATCAGCGCCAAGGTAATGCCCAGCGGCGTAAACGCCACTTTGATGCCGAGCGGCTCAAGCAGCGAGCCGATCCAGCCGTTGCTGGAGTACAGCGCCGTCAGCGACACGCCCGCCACCGCCGTCGGCAGCGCGAACGGCAGATCGATCAGGGCGTCGAAGATTCT
The DNA here is from genome assembly GCF_003854965.1 of Paenibacillus rhizophilus. GTDB lineage: Bacteria > Bacillota > Bacilli > Paenibacillales > Paenibacillaceae > Paenibacillus_AQ > Paenibacillus_AQ rhizophilus. The sequence continues at coordinate 9,132 of NZ_RQPI01000019.1, read as the reverse complement.
TTTTCCCGGAAACCGGTAGCGCACCAGCACCCATGCCAGCAGCAGACCGAACAGACCATCAGCAAATGCGGCCGCCGCCGCTGTGGTCAGACTGACCCGGTAGGAAGCGAGGACCCGGGGGTCGCTCGCTACCGACCAAAACTTAGCAAAGGTCAGTCCCGTGGAATTGAACAGCAGCGCCGCCAGCGGGATAAGCACTACAAGACTCAAGTATAAAATGCTGTACCCCATCGTCAGGCCGAATCCGGGCAGCACGCCCCGCCGCGTCTCCTTAGCAGTGACACTCATCGATTGTTCATCCTTTCTTCGCCTTCGGCTCCGCTTGGCCGATCAGCACCGCCTAGCTATTTTACTCCGCAGATTTCTTTATTTACCCGGCACATAGATCTTGTCGAAGATGCCGCCGTCGTTAAAGTGCTTCTCCTGCGTCTCTTTCCACGTACCGAATTTGTCGGCCAGCGTGAAGAGCTTAATATCCGGGAATTTGTCTTTGAATTGTTCCTTGACACTTTCCAGCGTCGGACGGTAGTAGTTCTCTGCAGCGATTTTTTGTCCTTCTTCGCTGTACAGATATTTCAGATAGGCATCGGCTACTTCGCGGGTTCCCTTTTTGTCGACCACTTTATCGACCACGGCTACCGGAGGCTCCGCCAGAACGCTCTCCGAAGGATATACAATATCGAATTTATCTTTGCCCAGCTCGTTTACGGACAGATAAGCTTCGTTCTCCCAAGCAATCAGGACATCGCCGATTCCGCGTTCCACGAAGGTTGTAGTCGATCCGCGCGCGCCGGTATCCAGTACGGGCACATGTGTGTACAGGTTCTTGACGAACTCCTGCGCCTTGGCTTCGTCATTGTTGTTATGATCCAGCGCATAACCCCAAGCGGCCAGGTAATTCCAGCGGGCCCCGCCCGAGGTCTTCGGATTCGGAGTGATAACCTCTACGCCGTCCTTCAGCAGATCCGGCCAGTCCTTGATGCCTTTCGGATTCCCCTTGCGAACTAGGAACACGATGGTCGAGGTGTAAGGAGAACTGTTAAGCTCATATTTGCTCTGCCAGCCTTCATTGATCAGACCAGCCGTTTGCAAGGCATCGATATCATATCCGAGCGCCAGGGTCACGACGTCCGCTTCCAGACCATCCTGCACGGCGCGGCTTTGCTTGCCGGAACCGCCATGCGACTGCTTGATCGTCACCTTCTGTCCGGTCTCTTTCTCCCAATAAGCGGAAAAAGCTTTGTTATAGCTCTCATACAATTCACGAGTAGGATCGTAGGAGACGTTCAGCAGCTCCACCGGCTCCTTCGATTGTGCAGGTGATGCTGCCGCCGAAGGCGCTGCGCCGGCCGACGCCGCAGGCGCCGCCGAAGAAGAAGCTCCGTTCTCCGCACTGTTGTTGCTTCCGCAAGCCGTAAGACCTGCCGTCAGCAGCAGCGTAAACCCTGTTAACAATCCCTTTTTCAAGCCTTTTCTCATTTCAATCCACTCCCCCGTTTGAATATACCCTTGTTTTTGTTTGCAATAAAAGACAGAGGAAGCCCGTTTCCTCGCAAACCGGCAAAACAGCCGCTGCGTTTCTTGCCGCGGGTTCCTCCGTCTGTACGGCAAGTATAATCATTTATTATTCCTACCAAAATAGTAGGTTATGGACTTATAATAATGGCCTCTCATCTACTTGTCAACCATTTATTTCAATGCTGAAATCCTGCAAGCTTCCCTTGTCAGACGTTAGGCAAAAGACTATTATTGCTACATCTTATTGGAGAATCCGTAAGAGGGCGAAGCCGGAGGAATGAGGATGGATTTGGAATTGGGACAAGCGCCCGCGCCGAAAAGGCCCGGACGGCACAGACTTGTTATTGAAATATTGGGACGCAGAATCAGCGAGACCTACCACTATGATACGCGAATATGGCGCAGCGGGATTGCCGGTCCCTGGATGGTAAGCTTCGCGGCGTTTGCAGCCGCCATGCTGGGGGCTCCGACCGGTCTGGGAAAGCAGGCCGATCTGCTTCTGGCCGCCGGAATCGGGACAGCTCTGCTGGCGGCGGCAGGCCACCTGGCCGCGGCGCTGCTCGCGCTGGCGGGTCTGCGTCTTCCGCGGCTGTTCACAGGCTGTCTGCTCGGCAGCGCAGGAATCGTCATGGTGATTCTCTGCAATTCCCATGTCACCGCCGGCGCTGCAGCCGCCGTCGCAGCCACAGCCGCCGCTTTCGGAGCGCTTGCAGGCGTTGGCGTCGGCCTTCTGCGGACGGGAAGAATCCTGCCGGGGCTGCTGCTTCTGGCGGCGCTGGCGGCCCTTCCGTTCATTCCGGTTGGCGGATTTCAGCTTCAGCGCGAAGCCGATCCGGACAGAACGGAAGTATCCGGCCCGGCTGCGGACACCGCTGCCTCCGCAGCCGTCGTTCCGCTGGCCGCGGCCAATCCGGGAGCCCCGGGCCCGTATGCTTACCGGAGCTTCACTTATGCCGGCGGAAGTGACCGGCACCGCGCCGAATTCGGAAAAGAGGCGGCTGTCCGCTCTTCTTCGGTGAACGCTTCTTCTTATATGAAGAAGTGGTCCCCACTGCGCACGCTGTTCTGGGGCTTCGATCCGGAATCGCTGCCCCTGAACGGGCGGGTATGGATGCCCGAGGAAGACGGCCCTTTTCCGCTTGTGCTTATAGTGCACGGCAATCATATGATGGAGGATTTCTCGGACGGAGGTTACGCCTATCTCGGAGAACTGCTGGCCAGCCGCGGATTCATCGCCATCTCTCTGGACGAGAATTTCCTGAATTATTCCGCCTGGTCCGGAATCCCGAAGGATGACTACAAGCTGCGTGCCTGGATCATTCTGAAGCATCTGGAACAGCTCTCCGCTTTCTCGGATACGCCGGATAACCCTTTTTACAATAAAATCGACTTTGCCGAGACGGCTCTTATCGGGCACAGCCGCGGCGGCCAGGCTGTCGCTATGGCGGCGGACGCACAGCGTTGGTTCAAGGGTGATCCCGCTCTGGCATCGGTCAGCCGTTTTCATATCTCGGCGGTGGCCGCGCTGGCTCCCACCGACCAGACGGTCGACGGCAAGCAGGCCCAGCTTCAGGACATCAGCTATATGGCTCTTCAGGGCGCGCGGGACGGGGATGTGCATGATTTCTATGGAGACCGGCAGTATATCCGTTCTTTCTATTCCGCGAATACGGATTCGTTCAAGACATCGCTGTATATCGGGGATGCGAATCACAGCCAGTTCAACAGCGACTGGGGCTTGTTCGATCTGGCGTTTCCGACCGGACTGTTCCTGAGCCGGAGCGAAATCATGGAAGAAGAGGAGCAGCGGCAGATCGCCAAGGTGTATCTCTCCGCTTATCTGGAGACAACGCTGCACGGAAGACGGGAATACGCCGGATTGTTCCGGGATTACCGCCGCGGGCGGGAGTGGCTCCCTAAGGCAACATCGTACTTCAACCGCTACCAGGATGGCAGATTCAGGGGTATCGCGGGCTACGAAGAGGACCGGGACAAGACGACGGCCGGCCGCAGCGGCACGATTTCGGCAGCAGGACTGCACTGGACGGAGGAGACGGCGAAAGACCGCGAGGGAGGAGGCAAGGGGACTTACGGAGCCTTCCTGGAACGCAGGGCGGATGAGGACAGAGAAGCCATTTACCGGATTTCGCTGAGCGCCGGACCCGCCAATGACGCCGCGCTCTACGGCGCGGACGGTCTGTCCTTCTCCATGGCCAACCGCAACGCCGATTCAGGCTCCGGCTTGCCGCCTCAGGTAGCGGTTGAACTGACCGACCGCTTGGGGAATACGGCGCGGCTGCCGCTGTCGGCGGTCATGCAGCCCCTGCAGCTGCCACAGACGCAGTTCGCCTGGACATCCTGGCTGGAGAAGCGGATCGGCGACGGCAAGTACGGCAAGCCCTCCGAAGCGGTCTTTCAGACGTATGAGCTTCCGTTCGGCCTGTTCCGGGGGAAGAATCCTTCCTTTGATCCGGCGCGGCTGGCGCAGATCACTTTTTATCTTCTTGGCGGCGGAGATGCCATTATGCTTGACGATATCGGCTTTTATTCGGGCGGGAGTCATCCTTCTCTCATGCAAACAGCCTTAATCCGAAATGAATCGGATTAAGGCTGTTTGTTGAATCCTGCAGATTAGAACGCCGCTTGCGCTTTGACCGTATCCCAGGCTCCGAGTTGTACATCCTTGCCAAATCCATTTCTGTCCCCCAATGCAGCAAGCAATGCTTTTTGCTCCACTTCGCTGACTCCAGCAAGTTCAAACTGGCCGTTCTTCAAACGATGGGCTGCTGCGGGATCTTTCACCAAAACTTGAACGATTTCCTTTAACATGGACAATTCCCCCAATCGATTATTACGCTCCGGTCTATTCGGACAGGGCGATGATACGGTTCTTCCAGTGAGCGTCAATATCCAGCTTGTCTACCAACTGCAAATAATTGTAACAATGCGTTCTCATCCGAACAGAGGTATAGAGAAAGGTTCCCGTCCGCTCTATAGCTCTTTCGAATTCCTCCCGGCGGTGGCTGATCTCCTCCACCCGAAGGCGTCCTTCAAAGTAATCCGCTATCCATTGGTCCTCCTCAGCGATGAACTGAAGCAGATACAGCGTGGACAGCGTCTTTTTGCGATTCTTGAAATCGCTTCTTTCCCAGTCCAGGAGATCACGGATATCATTCTTGATCTGATCGGCGATTCCGAGCTCTTCGGCATAATCTCTGACCTGGCCGTTCCATTCGCCGGTGGCCAACAGCGTGCCGATCATGCAGGCGGCAACCACGAATCCAGCCGACTTTTGCTTGACCATGCGGAGATAATCCTCTTCGCTCCCGATATCGTTGAGCAGATCCGTCGTTTGTCCGTTAATCGCCGCTAGAGTCTGGGTGTTCATGAATTGTACAGCCTTGTGAATCACTTCCAACGGGAAATCGCCGGTAAGCATCATCTGCTGGGAAACGAGCGTCAGTCCAAAGGCAATGTTGAGCACAATTTCCGGACTCATCCGGCTCCATGCCGTCAAGCCATTGTCCTTATCCTGAAGATCGTCGATTATATCCGCACTGAGGACCATCAGTTCAACCGCTGCGGCCGCCCGAAAAACGGCATGACCCGTCCCTCCGAATGCGCGGAAGTGAAGCACGGTCAGCTTGCTGAACGGCATCCTCCCTCTCAGCTTCTCTTCGATGCAGGCCATGGCGTGCTCGTACAGGTGCGGTACGACAAAATAGGCTCGCATGCCTTCCCCGATTTCCTTACCTACCGATTCCACCAAATCTTCCATCCTATCCCCCTTATTCCCAGTTATGGAAAACGACAAGCACCTTGTCAAGAATACATATTCGCGCTTTCTTTTCCATATCCTTCTAAATTTTTGCAGCGTACAAAAAAAATTTCGACATGCTGCAAACGGTTACCCCAGACGGTTATTTCAGCGGCGCGATGCAGACCGGAGCAGGAACTTCCAGCTCATTGCCCGTCGGAATCAGCCTGCCGTTCTCGCTGTCGATCGCAAACGACGTAATATTGCCGCTGTTCTGATTGGCGGCAAGCAGCATGCCTCCGGCAATGGCGAAATTGCGCGGCATGCGCCCGCCGGTGCTCTGCCAATCCATCGCTTCCGGCAAGCCGGAGTTTTCATCAATATGGAACAGCACGATGCTGTCATGCCCTCTGTTGGAAACGTACAAGAACCTGCCGCATGGAGAGATATGGATATCGGCCGCGGTATCGTCGCTCCCCGCGGCGTACTGCTCCGGCAATGTGGAGAAATGTCGCAGCATTTCAAGCTCGCCGGACTGTTCGTTGACGGCAAATACCGTTACCGTACAGTTCAGTTCATTGGCGCAGTACAGCCACTTCCCGCTCGGGTGGAACGCCAGATGCCGGGGGCCGGAGCCGTCCGGAAGCGCCGCCTCGTGGTGCTTTGCCAGTTCGCCGTCCTCATAAAGGTAGCTCACGATCCGGTCTATGCCGAGATCGCAGACCAGCACCCGCCTTCCGCTGCTCGCCGGGTTCACGGAATGCGGATGCGGCGCTTCCTGACGGTCTTCGCGGAAGCCCTTCCCGGCATGCAAGACCTGGGAGGACATTTCCCCGAGCGAACCGTCTTCATTCACCGGGAAAGCATTGACGTTGCCTCCGGAATAGTTGGAGACAAACACATAATCTCCCTCCGCGCTGACGGAGACGTAACAGGGAGCCCCGCCCTCTGTCCGCCGGCTGCCCAGCAGGGACAGCTCTTTCGTTTCGGGATCGACGGAAAAGGCGCTGACCTCCCCGTCATCTTTTTCGCTGGCGGCATACAGCACATTCTCTGCACGGTTCAACGTTATGTATGACGGATTCTCGATTCCCGCAGTCCCCCGGATGATCCTCATTTCGCCGTCGCCGGGATGGAGTCCGCATAAATAAATGGATGGACGGTCTGGGGAATTGTAAGTTCCGACATAAAACAATACTTCATCTGGACTTTTCACGGCAGCATCTCCTTTTATACCAGTATAAGATTCAACATGATTTGAAGCGCTTTAAAAGAGCGGATCTCCACTCTCTATTACCCTTTTACAAAGGGAACTTACCCGGTTGCCCGACTATTTTTCATCGCTTCCCGTCACTGACGATCCAGCCGCCCTCCCTTCTTTTCGGCAAAATGTGACACCTGATTTAAACCTTCCGCACGAGGTTAATAGTTAGCATCCAAGACAATAACCTTAAAGGAGCTGAAGCAAAATGAGTTTCATATGGATGCTGATTGTCGGCGGTATTATCGGTTGGTTGGCAGGTCTGATTATGGGCAGAGATATTCCAGGAGGCATTATCGGAAACATAATTGCCGGTATCCTGGGTTCTTGGCTGGGAGGTTTCCTGGGTAGCTGGGGCCCTCGTGTCAGTGACTTCTACGTTCTGCCGTCCCTAATCGGAGCGATCGTTCTGATTGCGATCGTAAGTCTTGTGATGCGTTCAATGGGCGGACGAACCCGTTCCTGAATACTTTGCCTTTGAAACAGCGTGTTTAAAAAAACATACTGTTGCGCAATATAACCGCTCGGCTTGCCGCCGGGCGGTTTTTTTCCGTTCACGCTCATACGCGGCGCTCTCCATCGGGGCGCGTGCGTTTGGGCGGCTGAGGGCATTTCTGTTATAATATGTACATAACGTACGCACAATCCACTTTTATTTCAGAGAGGAACGTGAATCATGGGCAGCATCAATCCGTCGTTTCTGCATATCGGTTCCACCCTGGGTGCGCTGCTTATGGCGCTGATGGTTATTTTTATCCGATTAAAGGCAAGCGACCGCCCCGTTACCATCCGCAAAATCCTCATTCCGCCGTTGGGCATGTCGACCGGCTTCATGATGTTCGTCGTTCCCGAGGTCAGAGTTCCTCTATGGTGGGCGCTTGCCGCTTTTCTTGCGGGATGGTTCATATTCGCTTATCCGCTTATGAAGACGACCACCTTTCACGAAAAGGAAGGGCTTATTTACGCCAAACGCTCCAAAAGCTTCATTCTTGTTCTGCTCGGACTGCTTCTGGTGCGCACGCTGCTGCATGAATTCATCGACCGCTACATCTCGATTCCGCAGTCGGGCGGGTTGTTCTTCATTCTGGCTTTCGGAATGATCGTGCACTGGAGGGTGTTCATGCTCAAGAGATACCGTTCACTCGCTCCGCAGGAAGCGCGGGTTCCGCAGTAGCGGCCCCAAACCTGTCATCCGCATGCTTGCCATGCGGTTTTTTTGCGCCCTTGTCCCGTACTCGCTGGCTGCAACTCATTGCAAATACATGGAAAAAGTCCCGCTAATTCCGGAATAAAACCGATATATTGAAATTTACAGGGGAATCCAAACGCGGATTTGCGGTGGCAAGCTGCAAAAGGAACGCATGTACCTTTTTTCACCCATGTCAGGTAACTTCTCCTCGGATGAGGTAAAATAGAGACACGGACCGGGTCTTTCGATAATGAAGGCTTTGAGCACTTTAAGGAGAGAGCGAGGATGGGCTAATGAAAAGCAAATCAAGAAAAGTGGCGATCGTCGGTTCCGGGATGGTTGGCTCGAGCTGCGCCTATTCCATGGTCAATCAGGCGATTTGCGATGAAATTATGATGGTCGACCGCACCTATGACCGCGCGATGGCGCAGGCGCTCGATCTTTCGCATTGTATGGATTTTATGGGTACGCGGACCAAAGTATACGCCGGGACTGCAAACGACTGCGCCGGCATGGATATCGTAATATTGACGGCGGGGGCCAACCCGAAGCCCGGGCAGACGCGGCTTGACGTGCTCGACGACGCGGTGACCATTACCCGAAACATTGTAACTCCGATTGTGGAAAGCGGGTTCGACGGCATCTTTGTCATCGCCGCCAATCCGGTCGATATCGTGACTTATCTCGTCTGGCAAATATCCGGATTTCCGCGCCACAGGGTGATCGGTACGGGAACGTCCATCGATTCGTCCAGGCTGAAGACGCTGCTGTCCGAGGTATTCTCGATCGATCCCCGCAGCGTAAACGGCTATGCGCTCGGCGAGCACGGCGAATCACAGTTTGTGGCCTGGTCGCATGTGACGATCGGCGGCAAGCCGATTCTGCACATTCTGGAGCAGCACAGGGAGCGGTTCAAGCATCTGGACCTGAGCGATATCGCCCGCAAGACGAAGGATGCCGGCTGGGAGATTTTCACCCGAAAGGGCTCGACCCATTTCGGAATCGGCAGCGCGCTGGCGTATATCGCCCGGTCGATTCTGAACGACGAGCATAAAATTATTGCCGTTTCCGCCATTCTGGACGGAGAATACGGGCAGAATGGCATCTGTATGGGCGTACCCGCCATCATCGCCGGCGACGGCATTCAGGAACTGCTGGAACTGAATCTGAATGAGGAGGAGTCCGCCAAATTCACCTCCTCATGCGATATTATCCGCCGAGGCATCGAGAGTCTGAGCCTGAATTAAGCTTCTCGCGGACAGGGACGTACTGGAGTGTACTAATCGAGTAGGAGGCTACCCATTAGTTGAGTAGCCGACCTCTCACACCACCGTACGTACCGTTCGGTATACGGCGGTTCAACCGTTTAAGTGCAATTGACGTAGACGCTCGTACTGAGTAGGGAAG
>NZ_RQPI01000018.1 GCF_003854965.1 Paenibacillus rhizophilus | reverse complement strand
GGAGATTTGCCGCCGACTTCCTTCAGATTCCACCTCGCGGTAGACACCCTTGTCTTAAGCTAATGGCTACTACTGCCTTCGCCATTCGGGACTTCAACCCTAAAGATAGCGCCCATGCTGGGCGCACGAACAAAGGCAGCCAATCATTCTGATCGGCTGCCTTCGCATTTTTATTGAATTATTGTTTTTCCGCTATCTTAGTGATTTTAGAACAAGCCTCATGCTGTAGCTTATTCTATCGTGTCCGTTAGGTTGAACGTTGAACTCTGAATTTTAAACTCACAAAACTCAGGCTGGAAAATCTGATTACCTTGGTAAAGGATATAATCGCCATTTAACGTGAGAACAAATTTCTCATTTGATTGTAACAATAAAGTGACCTGAAAAGGTCCTCCTTTCGGAGCAGGTCCGTTGTATGGTTTGATTGAAAAAGTTCAGATAGATGGCTCCTCCTAGTAATCCCGCAGAAGTAAGCCCCGGCTCAGGGTATGACCATGACCCATCCTTACCTTATATATTTCCAGCAACAAACCCATAAAATGAAAGCTCGCAACAGGAAATATGCAGTTCATCGCCTGATGATAGCCAAAATGCAGTAGTTGTATTATTGGTTTCCATGATGTTACCTCCTCGTCATGCGCCTAGTGGCTTCTAGGCCAGTCTATCCTGAAATAACTTTATTTCATCATCTGATGGTGCAGCATTAGCGGCATGGGCATCTAAAACTTTAACTTCATCTGACAGTCGGCATCACCGAAACAATCCGGTTTAATCCGTCGGTGCAGCCCTCCCAGAAACGCGATTGTCCAGTTTTAGGGTGTCCGCTTGATTTGCTCTCGTGGGTAACCATGCGCTTTCGGCAAACAAGGGAATGACAGAAAAAAGGATTTGAAGGATCGGGATGGAAAATGAAATGTACCAGTACCAATTCCGGAAGATCCGGATGATCGGCATGGTATAGAGAGTGCAAATAAGGGGCATCAAAATGTGAATTTCCCTTTTTCACTGCTACAAAACCGATCCGGCATCCGTCTTATAAGCGAAAGGGGGGACGGCGGCAATATGGAGGAAGGCGCACAGGTACCCGAGCTGTTCCAGCGCTTGTTCCGGGAGCATTACCCCGGGGTGGCGCGGAAGCTCTATGCGTTGACCGGCGATTATGCGGCGGCGGAGGATTTGGCCCAAGAGGTATTCCTGCGGCTCTACCGGAGCCCTCCGGACAGGCTGGAGGCCGTTGGCGCTTGGCTGCACCAAGTACTGACCCGGGTGGGCTACGATTATTTGAGACAACGGTCGTCGGGCAAGACGTTATTGGAAAAAGAAACCGCCCGCGTGGCGGCTTGGTCGGAAAGCACCGCCCCTTCGGGAGAGACGGAGGTCATCCGCGAGTGGGAAAAGGACGTGGTCCGACGGGTGCTGCAGAAGCTCTCGGACCGGGACCGGACCGCCCTTCTCCTTCGGGAGGAAGGGTACAGCTATGAGGAGATTGCCGTCCGGCTGGAGGTCAACCCGAAGATTGTCGGCACGCTGCTGGCCCGGGCGGAGGCACGGCTGAAGAAGAAATACGGGCAGGAGGAGGAGCAGCACGATGGCGGATGAAGCGAAGCGGACCGGCGGGGAACCGGTTTTTGATACGGACCGGGCTTGGAACCGGTTTGAGAGGCTCGCGGGCCGGGAGCCGGTTCCGGCGTTTTGGAGACAGGCAGAGGAAGGTCTGCGTTCAGACGAAACAAGGAGCGAGGCACGATTGGATGGGAATCAAGATAATAACGATAAGGATGGTGCGGTTGAGATGAAGAAGACACGGGTGTCACAAGGGCCCTCGTTTGCCTCGGCGACAGTGGCTGTAAACGATAAAAGGGCTAACGGGGCAGACGGCGCCTGGCGGACAGAGAGACCGGCCAAGCGCAGAATTCGGAGACTGACCGCTGGGGTTGCCGCGGCTGTCATGGCTATTGGCCTGTTTGCCACCCCCTTGGGGGATCGTGCGCTGGCCGCCATGATGCAAACCTTCCGCATCCAGCACATGGTCGGAGTCGGGATCACAGCGGATGACATGGCGACCATCTCCGGCCTGCTGGACAGCGGCTCGCCCGAGGGAGACCGGAGCTTCAGCCTGGCCCAATACGGCACCTTGACCCAGTCGGGTGGCGGGGAAGCCGGTACCATTACCTGGGGCGAAGCGGAAAAACGGATGGGCGCCCCCCTGCTCCAGCTGGGGAACTCCACCGCTCCCTCCTACCAGCCGGCTACCACGCTTACCTTCACCCTGAATGTGAAGGCGGTCAACCGGCTGCTCACCCGTTTGGGCAGCACCACTACACTACCTGTCGAAGCGGACGGCAAAGCCATCCGACTGTACATCCCGGACGGCGTCGCCACAGAGGGCAACTTGTCGGGCAAGCCAGTGCGGCTGCTCCAATTCGGCAAGCCGGAGCTCACAGTGGAGGACGGCATTGATGCGGCAACCGTCCGAGAGGCGGTACTGGGGCTGCCCGTGCTGCCGGACAGCCTGCGGACCAAGCTGGCCGCCATCGGGGATTGGCGGAGCACCCTGCCGGTTCCGGCCCATGACGGCGTGACCACCAGCCTCCGGCTGGGCGGACATGATGCGGTCATGACCGTGGACGGCAGGAATCGCTATCTGCTCTGGCTCGACGGGGACCGGATTGGCTTGCTGAGCGGCGATACGAAGGATTTCCCCGCGGAATCCACTTTCCAGCGGGCCGCGGAGGAGCTTGTCCAGCCATGATGATGATTGACACAGCGGAATTGACCAAGACCTACAACGGCCGCGGCGGCTGCCGCGGCATCACCCTGCAGGTGCCGGAGGGCTGCATCTTCGGCCTGCTGGGACCCAACGGTGCCGGCAAAAGCACCTTCGTCAAAATGCTGGCCGGCCTCCACCGCCCCGACTCCGGGCGGGCCACCGTACTGGGGCAGCCCCTGGGCCGGCCGGAGGCACGGCGCAAGCTCGGGTATTTGCCCGAGCTGTTCCGCTTTCAGGATTGGCTGACCCCGGCGGAGGTGCTCCGCTTCCATGGTCAGCTGGGGGGCCTGCGCCCGCAGGAAACACGGGCGCCCGCCTTCCGCAGCCGGGTCCGGGACACCCTGGAGCTGGTCGGCCTGTCCGATGCCGCAGACCGCCGGGTCGGCGGCTTCTCCAAGGGAATGCAGCAGCGCCTCGGCCTGGCTGCCGCACTGCTCCTGGATCCCGAGCTGGTGATCCTGGACGAACCCGCTTCGGCCCTGGACCCCGTCGGCCGCTACGAGATCCGCAGCCTGCTGAAACGGCTCCGGGGCAGGGGCGTGACGATTTTCCTCAATACCCATCTGCTCGAGGATGTGGAGGAGCTGTGTGATGAAGCCGCCTTCCTGTACGGAGGCGAACTGCTGGCGTCGGGTCCGCTGCACAAGCTGCTCAGCGGCACCGGTGATAGTGAGGGCAACGGTGCCAACTGGCGCTTCCGGCTCGGCGGCTGGCTCCCGGAGACGAGGGCGGAGCTGAACGACGCCCTCGGCGGCGCCCTCTCCTCCCTGCTGCGGCTGGTCGAGGCCGATGACGACGGCAACGCTCTCCTGACCGCCCGTGTATCGGACCGGGAACAGGCCGGCTACCTGTGCTCCCTGTTCATCCGGAGCGGCTTGACGCTCTACGAATCCGGCCCCGAGCCAAACAGTCTGGAGGCCTGGTTCCTCCGGATGGCCGGGTCACGCCAGGGAGGTGTCCCGCAATGACCATGTACATCTCTGCCACCTTCAAGGAGCTGACCCGCAAGCGGGTGTTCCTGGTCTCGCTAATTCTGACCTTCGTCTTTCTGGTCCTGTTCGCCTTCGGGGTCCGGGAGCTGACTGGCATGGCCGGGCAGAACCAGGTCTCCCCCGCCGAACGATTGATGAACAGCCTGGTGCTGATGGTGCTGGGGCTTTTTTTCTCGCAATTCCTGGCGGCCTTCTTCGTGCTCTTCTCGGCAATGGGAATCGTCACGGGTGAGCAGGAGAACGGCCTGCTGCTGGCCGTCGCCGCCCGCCCCATCCCCCGCTGGAAGCTGTATCTGGCCAAATGGCTGGGCCACGCCGTCTGGATCACCGTATACAGCACAGCCCTGTTCGTTTCCGTAGTCTGGACCATCCACATCCAGGCCGGGTTTCCCATTCTGGCGGATGAGATGCTGAGAGGCTTAGGGCTGTTCCTCTGGATGCCGCTCCTTCTCCTCACGATTACCATGCTGGGTTCGGTCTATCTGCCGATGCTGGGGAACGGGATCTGCTCCGCCCTGCTGTATGGATTTGCCCTCTTCAGCGGGCTGGTTGAAGGGGTATCGAGCTATGGAGGGCCCCATCCCGCGTTGGAAAAATTCTTCCTTCTGACCGGGCTGCTCCTGCCCACGGACTCGGTCTACCGAAGAAGCCTCTTCGAGCTTATGGGGGGAGCTGATTGGGCCGGAATGGCGATATCTGACATGGGACCTTTTTCCATAACGAGTGTTCCTTCGAATACCTTCCTCCTGTATACGGTGGGATATGCGGCGGTTCTGCTCTTGCTTGGGTGCCGGGCGTTCAGCCGGAAGGATCTGTAGAGCTTGACCCTGCCGCTGGGCGACGCCCTGGAATCAGCAGGTGAAAAGTTTTAGTCTAACATTGGAAAAAGACAGCGGCAGCTCGGGACGAGAAAATAAAGTCCTAGACTGCCGCTTCGCTATTTCACTAATGTATTCCGTAGGGATGTATCGTTATATGTCGTTATTAATTATTCGATAATCAATTTTTCGTTTGATTTAATAATGTTGACTTTGTTTTTTTCATTTTTAATGTCATTAATAAAGATGCTATATATTACATCATCCTTTTTTGAAAAATATACTCTGTTATAACCATGCTTTAAAAGTGCATTTAAAATATCACTTTCACTAATAAAATTTGATAGTTTCTCATCTTGAATATTATAAAAAGCGAATTCGACTTATCACTTGCTCCTTAGAAATATGCTTATTTAATAATGAAGTTAATTTGTTCTCGCTCTCAGGACTAAAGTTTTGAGTTGATCTCCAAACGGGATAAAAGACATTGTAACCTTTACGAACAGAATATTTGATCGATAGCAAGTATTGATAGTCAGTTCTCCGTTGATCTAAATATTTATAATAGGGTTGTAGCTGTGCGATTAAAAAAATGGAACACAATGGTAATATGAATAAAAGATGCAGTTGAGATTTTTTTTCCTGACAAGAGTTATTATGATACCCGCAAAAGCTATTGAAGCTAAAGGAGCATATAATATCCCAGTTGTAATAATCAAACCATCAACAAATGGTGTAGTATCTATGATGATTAGCATAATGATTACCACACTTTGAATAATTAGACTTAAAAGAGTTATAAGGATTCTCTTTTTCATAATCTTAGTTACTCCTTTGTAATATTAATCTTTGTATCATTTGTCATACTTGTATTCTCATATTACAGAATTGCTAAGATTGACGCCGAACTATCCCCCCGTTAACCTAATCCCCATGGTATTCAGTGTGCATTTTTTATCATAATTCAGGGAAACGTAACAAGAAAAAATAATGGGGTATCAGACATGAAAAAAAAACTAAGAATTGTCCTTTTTCTATTGTCACTGGTACTAATCATAAATCCCCTGGACTCAAAAGCATATCCGGGAATGCACAATCCTAAGCAAGATTCTACAGAACTCCAATTACAAGACATGCTTATGCTCTTACTCAGTCCAGCGATTCAAGACGCAGTGAACAATTATTACTTGAAATATTTAAAGGAGCCGCCTATGGTTTATCCGTATCAAACAGATGTGATTCAGATAGAAAGAAAAAATGGATTTCGGGGTTTCATGTTTTTATTAACGGTGGAAGTGATGCCTGTTGTAGGACCACATATTTCAGTAGGTATGGATCGTATTACGTTTGAAATATCTGCGGGACCTACCGTTAAGTTGATAAAATATAACCACATAAAAGACTTTGAGCTTCCAGCAAATGGAAATTATTCTTTAGATTTGAATTTCGCAACCATCAAAAGGCAAACTTCTCTCAATAAGTTTAACCGCATTGTTGATTGCATTCCGTTGGTCCTCTGTAAGACAACTCTCATCACCATCCCATTCACCTAACCACCAGAAGAAAGAACAAATATTCCGATACTCCATAAACATGGGGATTGTTTGTATCCAGTATTCTGAGAGATGGTTTTCTTTACCGTACCCCATTAGAAATTCACGTAAAAACAGTTGAGCAAACTCGTTTTTAGCTGCACGTTCATCTTTTTGCACTCCCCACCAGACGGCATGAGTGGCAGCAATCGCAATGTCTAATGAAAACCAACCATAGATACTGTCGTCAAAATCAAAGACGGTTATTTCACTGTCGTCGATAAAAAAATTATAAGGGTGGAAATCATTATGAATCAGTCCAAACGAGTCTCTATCCCTTGGGAGTAAATGAATTTTACTCTCCATGGAGATCAATTTTTCAAGGAGTACATAGAAACTGCCGCGCTGCAGATGAGGGTTAGTGATGGTCGTTATGCTCCAGCAACCTCTTTTCACAAGAACGTCTGAAACTCCGTAAGATTTCGATAGCCGATGCATTCTCCCCATGGTTTCTCCCCAGTTCCGGAATACCTTTGGTCCCCAATATTGATCATCGTTTTTATCAAAAAAGCGACCTGTAGCCGCGTGAAAAGCTGTTGCAATATACCACTTATCTTCATCATGGTAAACTGCTGTTAATTGATTTTCTCTTGTTTTGATTGGTAATGAAGCACGTAAACCGTTCTCCACCAAATAATAGACCCAATCCACCTCAGCCCTTATCTTCTCTACGTATTCCTGTGGTTTCTGAGATAACCGTAAGATATAGGACAGATCACCCTTGGTAAACCGGTAGACTTCATTTGTTGAGTTGCTCAGGAAGACTAACGTTTCTACATTAAATTCAAAAGACTTTGCAGCTTTAAGCAATATCCTCGAGCTTGCCATTAAGAATGCCCCCATCTTTTAGAATCTCCCGGCCAGGTATAAACAAACAATATATGAAAATTCCAGTAAGATAATCCATATATCCATAATATAACATAACAAAGGATACTGTATCATAGCGGAGAAAGACTAAAAATACGACCGGTCAGGTTCCCTAAGACAATGAGAGACTGGATAAGGCAGAAATCTCGCGGATTATGAAGGGTGAGGTTGCGAGCTTGGTTTGTTAGCATATTGGGATATGAGTGAATAAAACGGATTGGAGGAGTTAAAACGATGCCAGAGGTTAATCAACGCGACTATTATTTCGATAATGTGAAGTTTGTCTTGATTACGTTCGTGGTCATCGGCCATGTGCTCGAACCCCTTTATTCAACAAGCGAGTCTGCAAAGGCTTTGTACAACTTCATTTACTTTTTTCATATCCCGCTTTTTGTTTTCATAACGGGTTACTTTTCCAAGAAATCGGGGAAGCTTAGCCCCTATCTCGTTCTGTACGTCATTTTTGAAACGCTGTATACGCTGCTGGATTATTATCTGAACGGCCGGGCAAACCTGAAATTCACCTTCTTTCTGCCCTATTGGATAACCTGGTACCTGCTTGCGGTTATTTTATGGAAAATCGCCCTGCCGTATTTTACAAAATTAAGGTATCCGATCCTGTTTGCAAGCTGCCTTGCGGTATTGGCCGGCTACGCTTCTACGGAACTGGGGTATAATTTGTCATCGCTCCGAGCGATCAACTTCTTTCCATTCTTCCTGGCAGGTTACTATATGAAGCGGAAATACTTCTGTTATTTATTTAAATGGCCGGTCAAATTGGCATCTGCGTTTATTATGATCCTCACACTGGGGCTTCTATTCCGCTATGGCCAGAACCTCAATTGCGAATGGCTGTGGGGCAGCTACAGCTACTCCAAACTGGGTAGCCCGGAATGGTATGCGGGGATATACAGGGTGGCTATTGCAGCCGTATCGGTCATTTTGTCACTTTGTGTACTCTCCTTAATCCCAACGGGGCGGACACGGATCAGCGACCCTGGCATTCGGACGATGTATCCCTTTTTGCTGCACGGTTTCGTATTTAAAATAATGGATCATCTAGGCATTTACCGGTATATCGACACATGGGCGGATCAAACGCTGTTGATTCTGCTAGCCATCGTCATAACCTTTATTTTTTCCATGAAATGGGTCGAAAAACTCTGCCGGGTGCTTTTCAGCCCTAACTTATCTTGTCTATATAAAAAGAAAAGCTCGCCATTATCGCGGGTGCAATGATTTTTTTCTAAGGAAGGGGCTGCCCCAAATGTCATCGCAGATGGCAGAGGAACAGCCCCATTTTTTTCTTACCACCTGATTTGTTTGATCAACGATGTATGAAGAGCCCCAAGCGAATGCTTGGGGCTAAGCGGCTGTGCCTTAGTATTTTGAGATCAAGTTATATAACGCCTGCGCGGACTCCGCGCGGGTCGTATTGGCTTTCGGCATGAATCGGCCGCCGTCCTTGCCTTGGAGCAGACCGAGCGAAACGGCTGCGGCCACATCGTTCTGCGCCCAACTGCTGATGCCGGAAACGTCGGAGAACGAGGCTTTTTCCGAACTGCCCGCCTGGTTACCCGTCTTCACACGATAGGCCCGGATGAGCATGGACGCCATCTCTTCGCGCGTAATGCGCTGCTGCGGGTTGAAGGCTCCGGCGTTCCCGCCCTTCACTATTCCGCTCTCGTAAGCGGCCGCTATGGAATCGGCGTACCATTCCTTGCCGGTTACATCGGCGAATGGCGCTTTCCCCTTCGCGGTCAGACCCAACGAACGGACGAGCATTGCCGCGAACTCCCCGCGAGTGACCGGCTGGTTCGGGGCAAAGGCGCCGCCGCTTATACCGTTCACAATATGCTTGGCGCTCAGTACGGAAACAGCCCGATTCGCCCAATGTCCTGCGGGAATATCGGCATAAGTCTTCACGTACTCCATCGCGGCATAACGGCTGAAGTGGGTCACCTTCGCTTTGAGAAGGCCGCTGTCCCACTCTCCTCCAATATACTCTGCGATCCCGGCATTATTCAGATAGTAAACGCCGGTAAGCTGCGGATCGGCTTTTGCGTCCGTGTGGAAGACAAGTTCCACTGGTTTTGGAAAGGCTGACAGGCTCACCGCTTTTCCGTCTTTCGTTACCACCTGAAGGGCGAAATCGTACACTTCGCTTGCCAAGCCCAGAACGGTGCCGGAAGGGAGAGAAAGCTGCTTGATCGCCGCCCCTTTGGAGGCTGGGTCCAGCTTGCTCATGTTCAGCGCAATATGCGCCCCGTTCAGTTGCTCCGCCGGAAGGAGAGCGGTCAGGGATTTCAGCACCTCCGCCGGAATCGTAAGCGACACTTGTTCTCCCTTGATTTCAATGCGGTCCACGCCTCCGGCCGATCCGGATTGAAGGGGCAGCACGAGCTGCTGAACGTTACGATCCAGCGTAATCGACACGGCGCCGCTGCTGTCCGGTTTCAACTGATCCGCCGTCACCGTCTGCGTACCGGACGTTGGGGTTTGACCGGTTCCAGCGCTGCCTGTGCCATTGTTTCCATTGCTTCCATTGCTTCCATTGCCCGTGTTGCCGTTGCCGCCGGTTCCGTCCGGGCTGCTCTGCTGGGCCACCTGGACATCGAAGCTCTTAACCAGTCCGTCATAAATGACGGTAATAGCAGTTGTACCCGGCGAAAGAGCTCTAACCAATCCGCCTGCTTCTACGCTTGCAATCTGCGGCTGGCTTGACTCGAACGTTGAACGCGAAGCTACATCAACCTTACTGTCATCACTGTATACGGCGACAACTACGGTATTCCACGTATCGCCAACCGTCAGGCTAGAAGCCGGCTTGCCGACGATTAAGAACTTCGGCTTGTTCGTGTCCGTGCTATCCGGTTTCTTAACCACCTGCACCGTAAACGACTTCGACAGTCCGCCGTAACGGACGGTAATGACCGCACTACCTTCCGATACCGCCGTAACGACGCCTTGGCCGTTAACACGGGCGATCTCCGGCTGCGCCGACTCAAACGCCGCTTGCGACGTTATGTCGGCCGTGCTGTTGTCACTGTACAGCGCCTGAACGGACGTGTTCCAAGTATCACCCACGGTCAGGCTTGTAGCTGGAGCGTTGGCAGCCAGTCCGGTCAGCGTCGGCTGCGTCGTCCCGCCGCCGCCGTTATCGCCGCCGGACCGTGTGACGGTAATCGTCAACGTCTTCGTCGCCTGTCCGGCCCGTCCCTGATCTTCGTACCAAGGAAGTGCCAGCGTCTCGGCAGTAGGCTCAATATGAAGCACGAACTTGTTCACGCCCGGCGCGAGCGGAATATAACTTAAAAGGACATTGCCGTAAGCGTCCATCGCGCCGTCCGGGATCGGCTGCCCGTTGATCGTAAAGGCTACGCCGTACGGCACGAAAGCCTTCAGATTCATAACGCTGTCATTCGTTGTATACTCAATGTCCGTACCATACGAAGTCCGGGGCAGCGTGACGATCATTGGCATATCGACCCAGCGCAGCACATAATCGTCGATGACCTGCTTGCTGCCGCCCTGATTTGTAATCTGCAGCTTCATATTGGTCACAGTGGAGCTGTACGCCCAGTTGCCCATATCCGTCGTGTCATTGGCATCACGCGTGTGGCTCGTGAACGCTTCGGTCTCCCATGTGCCGCGGGTATATTTGTACTGGATTGATTTGCCCGCCATCATCTTGAAATTGTATTCGACCACACTTCTGTCAGTCGCGCCGCTCGGCACCTTCATTGGGGTCGAGCCGGCATTCCATCCGTTAAAATCGCCCGCGATATTAACGCTGTCCGTACTTGGTGTATAATCCGGCAGATGAAGGCGAAGCGTTACATCGACCATGACTACCTTCGGCGTGACTGTCTGCTCCTCTGAGTAAGACCGGTTATACGCGGTGTCATAGGCCGCAATTTTGTACGTATAAGCCGTATCATTGCTGACTGTGTAATCTTTATAATCGCGAACGCTCTTATCTAAAGAGGCGATAAGCTTGTAATCCGGTCCGTCTCCCTTGCGGTATATTTCGATGCCTTCGGCATCCGCCGCTTCAAGGGTCCAGGTTAAATGCGTCAAATTGGATTCAACCGGGATATCCTCCAGGACCGGCGGCGAAGGCGGATCCGTATCGACAGGGTCGGAGGATACGGTCACCGTTTCAAGTGCTGAGGATACAAAGCTTTCCCCGTTATCGGTGGACACCTGAGCCAGATACGTATACCCGTCGGCCATGGTCGGCTCGAATGCCGCCCAGTAAATTTTGGACCCGTTCGGAACGTTATCCGTTTTATACCGGAGCTTCGTCTCCAAAGCCTGATCCGGCGATCCCGAGCTAGGATAATAGATCAGCTTGGCGATGACACCTGACGGTTCTGTATAGACATTGGAAGGCACATCCGTCAATCCGGGAATTTTGATCTCCGCCTGGATTTCATAGGTGGCCTTGCCGACACCGACCGTCATATCCGTCGCTTTCTTCACGATCGTTACCGAATCAATGACAAAAGCCGGTGTTGCCGAAGCCATGTCGCACGGTTCACTCTCATTTGCACCCGTTTTTGCCGTCACCGTGTAATAGTATTTCTTGCCGTTCGTTACGCTGCTGTCGATAAAGCTAAGTGTACTGCTCTCGCCCGCCTTCTGCAGATCGCCGCCTTCAATCGCAGCCCGGTAGATAACATAGCCGTCGGCGCCCGCCACGGCGTTCCAGGACAGGGTGACATTGCCGTCTCCGCCGACAGCCTGAAGTCCCGTAACCCGGGGCACAACGGACAACTCGCTCGTTGACAGCAGCATCATGCCGGAGAGCGCCGGGATGGTCAGGCTGATTTTGCCGCCAGTTACCGTTCCTTCCGCGCCGCTTCCGAGCTGGTCCGCAAGCGTCAATCCGTCAGGCAGAAATCCGGCCACATCGGCATTCACCGTTTGACTGCCGCTGCCGCGGTTGATGGCGACCAGCCCGCCTTTGGTATCGTTTTTGCGGGCATAGACAATAACATCCCCGCTTGCATAGGCCACCTTCAGATCACCGGTACGGAAGACTTCATTGTTATTCCGAACCTTTGCCGCCGTTTGATACGTGTCAAACAGCTCCGCATATTTGCCCGAGGCGCTGTAGCCGCCGCTGCTGCCTGCAATAATTCTCTCCCAAGGAAAAGCGCGTCTGGAGTCGGGGTCTTTCGTACCCGTCAAACCGACCTCATCCCCGTAGTAAATGGTCGGAGCGCCGGGATACCCCATTTGCAGAATCGCCGTCAGCGCCTGCAGCTTGAGTGAATGATCCTTAGCTTCATCCGCGATTTTCAAATGCTCCTCTTCGAAATCGGGATAATCATATTTGGTAATCGAACGGGTTGTGTCATGCGAATCCACCAGGTTCAGCATCGCCTGCCAGGCTTCCTTCGGATAATCCTCCCGGATGGATTCCAGCGACTGGTTCAATGTATCCGCATTTCCGGAAATCATATAGCTCTGAACCGCGCCACGGAAGCGGTAGTTCATCACCGAGTCGAACTGGTCGCCCAGCAGGTAACGTGTAGCCACGCCCCATTCTTCGCCCAAAATAACCGGGTCCTCGATTGGATTTCCGTTTGCGTCGGTTTTTCCTTCCACGGATTTTACCGCTTCGCGGAATTTCCGCCAGGTTCCACTCGATACGTCGGGAGCCACGTCAAGCCGCCAGCCGCTTGCGCCCATCCACATCCATCTCTGCGAGTTGGTGGATTCCATCGCCTTCTGCGCGTCGGCTTCGCTAAGTCCGGCAAGATCATGCCCGATGACTGCCTCCCGGTATCCGATGTTGTTCCATTCGTTCTGCCCCTCAATCGCCTCCGAATCCGCAGGGAAGAAGTCCGTTGCCGCCGTCTGCGGATCTTTCGCATCCATCGCCGGCAGGGAGTCATACCCCCACCAGGCGTCGTACTTATAATGCTTGTTGTCATCGTCGCGGTTCTTGACCTTTTCGTTCAAAACGGTGAACCAGGACGTGTACGTAAAATCTTCGGGATACTTATAATTCGCGCCTGTCAGCGGATTGATCTTGACCGTAAACTCTGAGCGCACCGCCGCTTCCGCGTCCGTTTGGGTGATTTTGTCCGCGTTCATTTTGTCATAAACTTTGGACCAGTATTCGTAGGCCCCGATTTCGGGATATTTACCATACCGGTCAAAATAAATCGAATCGTCTCCGACATGGTTGAACACGCCGTCGTTAATGATATGCATTCCCTGTTCGCGGGCCACTTTGGCAAAAGCCTGGTAAACCCGGTCGGATTCCGCCCGCGTGGCGGTGTAATCGAGTCCGGATGACGGATCGCCAGGGGTATTATATACCGGCTCGCCAAACATCGGATCAAGGTGCTCGTAATCGGTAGCGTCATATTTATGGTTGGAAGCCGCCCAGGTTACGGGATTGAGATATAAGGTGGTAATGCCCAGCGATTTCAGATAGCCGAGCTTATCCTGTATGCCCTTGATATCGCCGCCGTAAAATTCATTGGTCCATGCTCCGTCTGTCTTGGCATCCGGATAATAGGGTTTGTTCTCGGGGGTGCTGCGGTCAGGGTTCTCGGGCGCATCGCCCCATGTTCCCCACACCTGATCCGGAGTCGGATCATCCGTTACCCCGCCGTCAAAATACTGCAGCTTCTGTCCGCCTTTATCCGTTGCAAATTCATCCGAACTCGCGCCACGATATCCATCCTCCGTCTTGGCGCGGTTGTTGCTCTTGTCCCCGTCAAAGAAACGGTCCGGAAAAATCTGATAAACGACCGCATTCTTCATCCAGTCCGGGGTCTTGAAGTCCGGATCGTATACCGTCAGGTCATAAGGCACCGCGCCTTCGTCACTTACGCTGCCGCTTCCGCCTCTGGAGGTGTCATCGCCGTATTCGACTTTGGCCGCTCCGTCCACCAGAATGAATTTATAGCCCCAGATGCCGATTTTGGAGAACTGGCTTCCCTGGATGGTCACTTCAAAATAATCCTTGTTATTCACCGAAGTCACCCGGTTCATCGTGAAATCTTTGGATAGCGAATCCGGGTTCGTCAGTTCGACCTTCGCGAGCTGTACGTCGCCCTGCAGGGCGGCAATGCGCAGAGTCACATCCTCCCGTCCCGCCTTGATCGCTCCAAAAGGCTTCTTGTAGGTAATCGAACGGCTGTCGAACAGAATGGAGCCTTTATCGATTTTGCCGTCAAAGCTGGAACTCTTCGGAACGTAATCATGAGTCAGATTCTTGCTGCCGGAGCTGTAGTCGATGGAGAAAGTAACATTGGCCGGATCGAGCACATGTACACCCAGATTCTGACCGTTGTCTCCGTAATTTTCGTCACTGTTCCAGTCCGTGCCAAAAATGACCTTCGCCTGATAGCTCCCCGCCGGAAGGGTACGCTGGATCTTATAGACCGTATTATCGAAGTTGTAATCGACGAAAAACTGCTGGCTTCCTCCCGGCGACCATTCCGCTTCCCCGAAGAGAGGCTGCAGATCTCCGACCAGTCTGGGCCATTTGGCGGCCGGCAGAACCGGATTGTACTGCTGAATGCCCTGTACGTTCGGCAGACTGATCCGCGCCTGGTTCAAGTCTTCATTTATGTAGAAATCCACCTTGGCGGAAGCGCTCAAATCAAAGGCAAAGTTATTTCCCGCGTTGTCAAAACCGGTCCAAGTGCCCGATCGGACGAGCTTGAACTCGTAATGCCCGGCCGGAAGCACGATGGAATACGTATAAAAGCCCCCTACCAGATGCTTCATCTGCATTTCTTGGTTGCTGTTGTTCCAATCCTTGATGCCGACAACGATCCATTTGGTCGACCCGCCCGGCTGATCGATCAGAGGGTCCGCGACCAGCACCTCCGGATCGGCGTTCGCAGCCGCCGGAAGCAAGCCCGAAACTAACTGCAGAACCATAATGATAGCGGTTACAATAGACAGCCAGCGCCAGCGTTTTTTTCCATACCACGTTGACATAAAGCTCATACCACCTCCGCAAATTATAATTCAAACATTGTGCTAACGTTTGCACAAAGCCCATAAAAAAACCGCTGCCCTCTTTAGATCATCAAACTCAAGTTCATTCCATCCCTTTGAGTCGTTTTCCAAATATAACAGCAGATCGCTTTTGCGAACGTTTGCAGATCAATGCCTACTCGATCATATCATAATGGCAAATTTATGTAAACGCTTTAATTGGATATCAGCTGATCTAGGGTAACTCCAATCGCATTATTCCCTGGGGAATAAGCTTTAAAAGACTGTGTCAACCTTGTAAGGACAGCGCAGCCTTTTTCATAGACAAGCCCTGTCCTGCGCCTGCTTCAATTATTCCAAGGAACCCAGCGCCTTGTTCTTCTCCTTGAAGCGTTCGTTATGCGACGAGACATAGGCGGCCTTCGGAGCTTCCGGATCAATGTACAGCTTGGCGCTGTTCAGGGCCAATACCGCGTCCGTAAAGGCGCCGGCAATCAGCCTTACCTTGCTGCCGTAACTCACGAAGTCTCCGGCCGCGAACACGCCCGGCAAATTCGTCTCCAGCTTCTCGCTGACATTCACGTTCCACTCTCCCATATCGAGCCCCCAGTCTCTCACAGGTCCGAAATCGGATCTCATTCCATGATTGACGATAACGGCATCCACCGCAAAACACTCCGTTTCTCCAGTATCCGCATGACGGATTGTAACTTCCTCAATACGTGCTCCGCCGCTGCTGTGCAGCTGGTATACCGTAAAGGGCGTGCGCACATGGACCGAGGACGCCTTCATCAGCGCAATATTTTTCTCATGTCCGCCGAACTCCTCGCGCCGGTGCACCACGGTAACCCGTTCCGCGACGGGCTCCAGCGCGTTCGCCCAGTCCACCGCAGAGTCGCCGCCGCCAGATATCAGCACATGCTTGCCCCGGAATGGCTCCAACTCCTGTACGGTATAATGAAGGTTCGTTATTTCATACCGGTCTGCGCCTTCGATCTCCAGCTTGGCCATTTTAAGAATACCGTAGCCGATTGCCAGAATGACGGTACGTGTCCAGTGTTTATTGCCCGAGGCGGTGGTCAGCATATAGGTTCCGTCTTCTTGACGGTCCATTGAGACAACCTGCTCCTCCAGTACAATCGTCGGGTCAAAAGTAAGCGCCTGCCGCTTAAGCTGGTCGATTAACTGCCGGCACAATATAGGCGTTACCCCGCCCACGTCCCAAATGACTTTTTCCGGATAAATCAGCATTTTTCCGCCCAGCTCTTGATTGGCGTCGATCAGTTTGGTCTTTAAATCCCGCATGCCGCTGTAAAAAGCTGTATACATTCCGGCGGGGCCTCCGCCGATTATCGTCACATCAAATAATTCCGGTTGATCGCTCATTCTTCTCCTCCAGATCGGACGTTAATATAGATGCCTCTTTATTTATGAAATTGATAATCATTATCATTTGAATTGTATCGGATTTTGCTTCCTTTGACAACATAAAAAGCCCGGGCGCTCAGGCCCGGACTTGACTGGTTACGGTATGTATCTCTCGAAGCTAGTTCCGCCGAATTACTCAGCCGGAGGCGTAAAAGTGCGGGCTGCAAACTCCGCGTCCATCATAAAGAAAGCGTTGCTGTCGTTCTCGATCCGTTTCAGCTTTTGGATAATGCTGCTGAACAGCGCCTCTTCCTCGACCTGCTCGTCAATGAACCATTTCAGGAAATAAATTGTAGCATGCTCACGTCCATCGAGCGCCAGATCGGCCAAATGATAGAATTTGCTGGTGTTCTTCTGCTCATGAGCGTAACTCGCCTCAAAAGCTTCCAGAACTGAAGCATACTCATTCTTCGGCTCCGGCAGTGCCGCCAGCGTAGCCCGGAGATCCCGGTCGTTCAGGAATTTGTAGATCTTCATGGCATGGAAACGTTCCTCTTCCGCCTGAATCAGAAAAAAGTTCGCGAACCCGTCCAGACTCTCGCCCGAACAATACGCCGCTATCGCCAAATACACATGCGCCGAATAAAACTCGAAATTCATTTGATCGTTTAACGCCTTTGCCAATTCCTCTTTCATATAACCACTCTCCATCCTTAGTCATTTTTCTTCCATCATACCATGAAGTTTGTCCTCAAGGCATGACATGAGATGAAAAACACGGCGAATAGCAGAAAAGTTTGGATTCAGCAAACTGTACAATCCATAAAAAAGCAGTACAATTGAACCTATGAGACGGCGCAAAAGGGGCAAGTTAAGCATTTAAAAACACAATATTATGATGTTGAAGAGGGGTGTTCCTTGATGACAAATAGTAGAATGAATCCTAAGGTTGATGAATTTTTGAGTAAAGCCAAAAAGTGGCAGGAAGAATTTGAGAAATTGAGAATGATCATTCTTGACTGTCAGCTGACCGAAGAATTTAAGTGGATGCATCCTTGTTACACGTTTGAGAAAAAAAATATAGTTTTAATACATGGATTTAAAGAATATTGTGCGCTTCTGTTTCACAAAGGTGCCTTGTTAAAGGATACCCATGGTATTCTAATCCAACAAACGGAGAATGTACAGGCGGCGCGCCAAATTCGGTTTACCAATGTTCAAGAAATAGTTGAAATGGAAACCATCTTGAAAGCCTATATTTATGAAGCCATTGAAGTTGAAAAATCCGGTTTAGAGGTGAATTTTAAAAAGAATACAGAATTCAAAATTCCTGAAGAATTTCAAAATAAATTCGATGAAATCCCTGCCTTGAAAACTGCTTTTGAAGCATTGACGCCCGGACGGCAAAGAGCATACATTCTTTATTTTTCTGAACCCAAACAATCCAAAACTCGAGAGTCAAGGGTTGAAAAATATATGCAGCAAATTCTGGGTGGAAAGGGATTGAATGATTAGGGCGTGTTGCAAACCTAAGCAGCATGCAATGAAAAACATTAAACCCGTAAAAGGCAGCCATTTGGCTCCTTTTTACGGGTTGTTTAATTACTATGCGGTCCGATAGATCATACGTCTCGACCTTGGGAGCGTCGGTTTCACTGCGCAATCTGCTCCTTGATGTTCTGCAAAATCTTCTTCTCCAGCCGCGACACCTGAACCTGGGAAATGCCGAGACGGCTCGCGACCTCGGACTGGGTCTGGTCACGGTAATAACGCAAGTAGACGATCAGCCGTTCACGTTCGGTCAGGGAGCCGATCGCCTCGTTGAGCGCGAGCTTATCGAACCAGCGCTCCTGGGACTCGTCCGCAATCTGGTCGATCAGGGTGATCGGATCGCCGTCGTTCTCGAACACGGTCTCGTGGATCGAGGTCGGCGGCTTGTTCGCCTCCTGGGCGAAGACGATTTCTTCGGGCGTGACGCCCAGCGCGTCCGCCACCTCGCCGATGGTCGGCAGACGGTCGAGCGTTTTGGACATCTCGTCCTTCATTTTGCGCACCTTGTTGGCCATTTCTTTGAGCGAACGGCTGACCTTCAGGGTGCCGTCGTCCCGCAGGAAACGCTGGATTTCGCCGATAATCATCGGCACGGCATAGGTGGAGAACTTGACATCATAGCTTAGATCGAACTTGTCCACGGACTTCAGCAGACCGATACAGCCGATCTGGAACAGGTCGTCAGGCTCATACCCCCGGTTCATAAACCGCTGCACCACCGACCAGACAAGCCGGATATTGCAGCCTACGAGCGTGTCGCGGGCGGTTGTGTCTCCGGCCTGGCTGAGCGCGATCAGCCGTTTGACCTCCGCATCGTCCAAATAGGTCGGCGGAGCTTTTTTTGATTCTGCATCCATGGCTCCATCCCCTAATTATATAAAGCTTTTTTTGAGACGATCGTCTTCTTCATCCGGATCGAGGTTCCGCGCCCGGGTTCGGAGGTAACTTCTAATTCGTCCATGAAATTCTCCATAATGGTAAATCCCATGCCCGAGCGCTCCAGCTCCGGTTTGGAGGTATACAGGGGCTGCTGGGCCAGCTCCAGGTCGTCGATGCCCTTGCCTTTGTCCTCGATCATAAGATGAACCGTCTCGCCGTCGATCGTTGCGGAGATATAGACAATACCGGACGGATCGCTGTCATAGCCGTGAATAATACAGTTGGTGACCGCTTCCGACACAACCGTCTTCAGATCGTTCAGCTCATCGAGGGTCGGGTCGAGCCTCGAAACGAAAGAGGCCACGACGACGCGCGCGAACGATTCATTTTCCGACAGCGCCGCAAACTGGACGCTCATGAAATTTTTCGCTTGTTCTTGTGTCATAACGCAACCTCCAGATTCGAAAGCGCTGCGCTCTCATTCTCGTACAGCGGCATGATTTTCAGCAGACCCGACATTTCCAGGAGCCGCTTGACCGGCGGGTTGGCGGCGCAGATGACCATTTTTCCACCCTTGGCGTGAATCAGCTTATACCGTCCCAGAATAACGCCCAGCCCCGAGCTGTCCATAAACTGGAGATCCTTCAGGCTCAGGACGAGGTGCTCCACCTGTCTCCGCAGAATCGCTTCATCCAAATCCATTCTTACATAATCGGCCGCGTGATGATCCAGCTCCCCGGTCAGACGCACGATGAGTACGCCCCTGTGATGCTCCATTTGCACATGAGAATTCATATTCGCCACTCTCCTCTTCGTTGCTTTGAAACGGCTTGGCTGCTTAAAACGTCTTCAAGGACAACGATTTCTACGCGGCGGAGAGCGAATCCTGCTTCGCGACAAAACTAGAAGAAAACTCTCATCATTCTACAAAAGGATCGGGACAACCCGGCAAAAACCGCCTCGCTTCCGGTCCTGTCCGAAGTTCTCGAATCCTGCGGCGCTTCCGTCAGTTCCTCGAGAACATGGAACCCGTCGTCCGCTTGAACAGCTTCCACCAGCCCGCCTTAGCGATATCTTCGGACGCCTTCAGCTCATACTGCTTCACCACGGCATTGCCCTGATAGACCACCAGCTTGCCGATCGTCTGCCCTTTGGACACCGGGGCTTTGACTTTGTCCAGTATGACCGCTTCATGCCGGACGCCTTCCTGGGTGATTCCCTTTTTCAGCAAAATGGTATAGTCCTCTTCCGCCTTGACCGGCAGTGTGGCCTTAACGCCCTTCTCGATCTTCAGGGTGCCCAGCGTGTCGCCGGACTTGTGGATCGTATGGACTTTAAACTGCGAGAACAGAAAATCGAACATCCCCGAGACCTCGCTGTTGCGCGTCTTCGTATTGGGCTCTCCGAGAACGACGGCGACTGCCCGCAGCCCGTCTCTTGACGCGGTTGCAGACAGGCAGAATTTGGCCTCCGATGTATAGCCGGTCTTCAGTCCGTCCGCCCCGGTATAGAAGCGCACCAGCTTGTTCGTATTAACGAGCCAGAACGGCTTCTCCGAGTCCTTGCGAAGATAATCCTGGTAGGAGCCGGTGTATTTGATAATTTGGTTATGCTTCAGCAGCTCGCGGCTCATGACCGCAATGTCATGCGCAGAAGAATAGTGGTTCTCGGCAGGAAGCCCGTTGCAATTGGCAAAATGCGTATCCTTCAGGCCGAGCTCCTCCGCCCGTTTGTTCATCATGTCTACAAAAGCGCTCTCCGAGCCGGCGAGCTTCTCGGCCATCGCTACGGACGCATCGTTGCCCGAAGCCATTGCGATGCCCTTCAGCATTTCGTCGACCGACATTTCTTCGCCCGGCTCCAGAAAAATCTGCGAGCCTCCCATTGAGGCAGCGTATTCGCTAGTCCGGACTTTATCGGTCAGCTTCAGCCGTCCGTCATCCAGCGCTTCGACGGTGAGCAGCATCGTCATGATCTTCGTGATGCTTGCCGGAGGCAGCTTGTCGTGGCTGTTCTTCTCGTATATAACGGTGCCGGTCCCGGCGTCCATCAGAATGGCTGAACGCGCCTGCGGCGCCAGATCGGCCTTCCCCGCGGAACTATCGGTCTTCTGCCCTTTTTCCTCCGCGAACGCGGTGAGCGGGCTTAATGCGCCGAATACGATACACAGCGCCAGCAAACAAAAGCGAAATTTTGTCATCAAAGTTCCCCTCCTGAACGTTTACCTTCTTATCGCAGGTACTGTGTTTCAGTTTCGTCAGAAAAGGGTGGAAATATTCCATAATTTTGCTGGAAAGCAGGATTATTTACGGGACAGCGGGAATTTTTTATTTAAGAAAAGCTTGAACCATTTTATAAGCAGCTTGAAAAGTTTAATGGAGGAAGATTTTATGGAGTCACACAAATTAACAGATACAATGAACCGGACGGCGGAGGAAATCGGTTTTTCGGGGACTGTTGCGCTAAAAATGCCCGGGAACGAGCTGCTGGTACTGCCATATGGTTTTGCACAAAGAGAGAACCGGATTCCCAATAAAGCGTGCACTTCGTTCGGAACTGCTTCCGGCGGCAAGTTGTTTACAGCGATCTCTATTTGTCAGCTTGCGGAACAAGGCAAATTGAAGCTTGATGGCCGGATCGGGGACTACCTGAATCTAAAGGAAGAATTCCCGCATTTCAGCACCGAGATAACGATTCACCATCTGCTCACCCACTCATCCGGGATCAGCGATTATTTTGATGAAGAAGTGATGGACGATTTCGAGCAGCTGTGGGAGGAACACCCGATGTATCGGCTTCGGACGCCGAGGGATTTTGTCCCGCTAATCCGGGAATTGCCAATGAAATTCACTCCCGGCGGCCGGTTTCACTATAATAATGCGGGATACATCGTGCTTGGACTTATCCTTGAGCAGGCGGCGGGCATGCCATTCGCCGATTACGTGGAAAGCCGGATTCTCCAGCCTTGCGGGATGACAAAATCAGGCTACTTTCCCTTGGACAACCTGCCTGCGGATACGGCAACAGGCTATATTGATGAAGAGGACGGCACCTGGAGAGGCAATATCTACTCGATTCCCGTCAAAGGAGGCGCGGATGGCGGCGTATTCCTGGCAGCGCCGGATATGCTTAAATTATGGGATGCATTGATGAACGGCGGCCTGCTGGGAGCAGACTCGCTCGCACGCCTGCTGTCCCCGCAGATCGCCGTTGGAGAAAGTGACTATTACGGCTACGGCCTCCGGATTACGAGACAGCACGAACAATCCGCGAAATACCATCTTATGGGCTCCGACCCCGGCGTCTGCTTTCGTTCCGCCTTCTATCCCGAATCCGGGCTGGCGCTGGCCGTAACCTGCAACAAAAGCATGGGAGCGTACCGTATGATGCGGGTGATTGAAGAGGGACGGCTCACAGAAGGGTTTGCTTAGAGGGCATTTTGAGCTCCACAGACGGATTAATGAAAAACGGGGGTGTCTCATAGGCCATGAAAATGGCTGCTGGGACACCCCCGTTCTCGCTGGGTCAGAATTCTATTCGTTAACCTAACTTATTCCTTGATCCGGACCTGCGTAATTTCACCGACATACAAGCGGTGATAATCTTTTTTGGGATACATCTTGTGAATGCTTTCGTCCAGAAACTTCTCCGGGTCGAGATCCTGATAATAAAGCTTGCGGCATTCCAGCACGAGTCTGGCTTCCTCGAAATACACGATTCCCGGCGTGTCTTCCACCGGCGTGATGTCCGCAGCCGCTGCTTTATCCGTGTCTCTTCCCGACGCGCTTCCGCAAATCTCCAGCGCGCTCCGGTAATCCTCCGTAAAGAACGACAGCGAGAACGTATCCGAGGACTCCATAAATTCATAAGTGTAGCGGGTTGGCCTTACCACGCAAAAAGCGATTTGTTTGTGCCAGAGAACGCCCAGTCCGCCCCAGCTCGCTGTCATCGTGTTATAGCGCTCCGCGCCTCCCGCCGTAATCAGCATCCAGTCTTCCCCGACCAGCTTGAACACATTATCCGTCAGTTCTTGAGGCTCCAACAATTTAAACGCTTGGCTCATTCCTTCTCCTCCACCACGAAAAAATAACATCCATCACCCAGTATAACCCATTAATACCGGGTTACGCCATCCTTCGTGACGATGGCATAGACGAGCGGTGGCGGAGTTACCGGCTGATCCGTAATGCGGTAGGCCTCCAGCACTTTGGCCTCGGCTTCCTTCACTTTGCTCTCGGAAGCGTCGTTGACGTGCAGGACAGCCAGAGTGTCTCCGGTGGAGACGGCGTCGCCGACCTTCTTCGACAGCACGATGCCGACGGCCAGGTCGATAACGGATTCCTTCGTCTCCCGGCCTGCGCCGAGCAGCATGGCGGCGATGCCGATTTCTTCCGCCTGAATCGCTTCGATATGGCCGTCCGCCGGCGCTTTAACCTCTAGCTGTCTCCGGGCGGTTGGCAGCTTCGAAGGCGATTCGATCTGGGCAACATCCCCGCCCTGGGCAGCGGCGATCACCTTCAGCTTCTCAAACGCGCTACCGTCCGCGATATGCTCCTTCAAGATGCCGCGGGCCTCATCCGTATCCTTCGCCTTGCCGCCGAGAACAAGCATCTGGCTGCCGAGAATCAGGCATACTTCCGTAAGGTCCGCCGGTCCGTGGCCGCGGAGCGTTTCGATGCCTTCTTTGACTTCCAGCGCATTGCCGATGCCGTACCCGAGCGGCTGGTCCATGTCGCTGATAACCGCGACCGTGTGGCGGCCAAGCTGGGTGCCGATATCGACCATCGCCTGTGCCAGCGCGATGGAGTCATCCAGCGTCTTCATGAACGCGCCGCTGCCGGTCTTGACATCCAGCACGATGGCGTCCGCGCCGGCGGCAATTTTCTTGCTCATGACGGAGCTTGCGATGAGCGGGATGGAATTCACGGTTGCCGTCACGTCGCGCAGGGCGTACAGCTTCTTGTCGGCCGGCGTAATGTTGCCGGACTGGCCGATCACCGCGGCGCCGATTTCGCCGACCTGGGCGAAGAAGCGCTCGCGTTCCATCTCGACGGAGAAGCCGGAGATGGACTCCAGCTTGTCCAGCGTGCCGCCGGTGTGGCCGAGGCCGCGCCCGGACATTTTGGCGACCGGCACGCCCGCAGACGCCACGAGCGGAGCCAGAACGACGGTCGTCTTATCGCCCACTCCGCCGGTGGAGTGCTTGTCCACCTTAATGCCGGCGATCGGGCTGAGGTCGACCTGATCGCCGGACATGGCCATTTCCAGGGTCAAATCGCCGGTCTCGCGGGCGTTCATTCCCCGGAAATAAACGGCCATCGCCCAGGCGGACATTTGGTAATCGGGGATCTCTCCCCGGCTGTAGCCCTGGATGAGGAAAGAGATTTCCTCGCGGCTCAGCTCGCCGCCGTCCCTTTTTTTCTGGATGATGTCGACCGCTCTCATCTTACAACTGCGCCTCGCGCACGAAAGCCCGGACGAGCCCGATAAACTTCGGCTTGGTCAGATTCGCCACCTTTACCACCTGCTCATGCGTCAATGGCTCCAGCTCGTCGCCGATCGCCATGTCGGTAATACACGTAATGCCAAGAACTCTCAGCCTGCTGTGGCTTGCGGCAATGACTTCAGGAACGGTGGACATGCCGACGGCGTCGCCTCCGAGATACGCGAGCATTTTCAGCTCGGACGGCGTTTCGTAAGTCGGACCGCTGATGCCCGCATATACACCTTCCTGCAGCGCAAGACTCTCTCCGGCCGTTCCCTTGATTTCCGGCGCCAGCTTCTTGGCAAGCGCGATATATTCCGGGTCGTAAGCGCGTGACATGTCAGGGAAACGCACGCCAAGCTCCGGATCGTTCGGGCCGATCAGCGGGTTGTCTCCCGTCATATTCAGATGATCGGTAATCAGCATCAGGTCGCCGGCTTTGAACGCCCGGTTCATGCCGCCGCCAGCATTCGTGATAACGAGTGTGCCGATGCCGAGCTTGGCCAGAACGTATACGGGCAGCACAACTTTGCGCATAGCGTAACCTTCATAGTAGTGAAAACGCCCCTGCATAATAATAACGTCCTTGCCCTCCAGCTTGCCGATGACGAACCGTCCGGCATGGCCTTCCACCGTCGAGCGGGGAAAATGGGGAATCTCTTCGTAAGGCAAATATACGGCATCCTCAATTTGGTCGCCGAGATCACCGAGGCCGGAGCCGAGAATCAGCCCTATAACCGGCTTATAAGGGCCCAGCTTGGACTCTATATAGGCGGCGGCTTCCTTCACCTGTACGCCGTAAGCGGCCTCCGATGCGCTGTTTGCTGATTGTGTCATTTGTGAATTCCTCCCCGATTGTTAAAGTTATTAGTGCTGGGCAGTTTTACATTTTCGGAATAAGGGCAAGCACAAGGCTCAAAAAGCGCTCGCGCACCCGCTCCGCCGTCTCCATGACCTCGTCATGGGACAAGGGCTGATCCAAAATGCCCGCGGCCATATTGGTAATACAGGAGATGCCGAGCACCTCGATGCCGGCATGACGGGCCACGATCGTCTCGGATACGGTGGACATGCCGACTGCATTGGCGCCGAGGCGGCGCAGCATGACGATCTCGGCGGGCGTCTCATAGCACGGTCCGAGCAGGCCCGCGTAGACGCCTTCCTTGAAAGTGAAGTTCTGCGCCTTCGCGGTTTCGCGCGCCGCGGCGATCAGCCGGCGGCTGTACGGCTCGGACATATCGGGGAAACGCACGCCAAGAGCGGAATCATTCGGTCCCATCAGCGGATTGCGGCCCGTCAGGTTGAGATGGTCGGTAAGGAGCATCAAATCCCCCGCCGAGAAATCCGTATTGACTCCCCCGGCTGCGTTGGTTACGAGCAGGCTGGTTACGCCCAGCTCTTTCATGACGCGGACGGGAAACGCAGTCGTCTCCGGTCCGTAGCCCTCATACATGTGAAAGCGGCCTTTCATCATCACGACCTTGCGTCCTTCAATCGTGCCGATCAGCAGCTCGCCTTCATGTCCTTCCACAGTGGACACCGGAAAATGGGGGATGTCCTGATAAGGAATGCTGATTCCGTCCTGAATCAAATCGGCCAGTATGCCGAGGCCGGAGCCGAGGATCAGCCCGATTTCCGGCGCTTCCGCCCCTTTACTCCTGATGTATCCTGCCGCTTCCTGAATCGCTTCGAGGCTTATTGCGTTTGTCATGTATGCTCCTCCTTAAAGTAGGGTTGTAAGTAGGGTTGTATATGAAAAGATACGGATTCCTAAAAATGCCCTTTTATGCCGCCCGTCCGGGGTTACTTCAGCTCCCCAAGGAAGCTTGTCCCGTACTTCGGTGCCGCCGCTCCGAAATTATCGGCGATTGTCGCCGCCACATCGGAGAAGGTCGTGCGAACGCCAAGGCTGTCCGGTGCCTGTAGCTTCGGACCATACACCAGCAGAGGGACATATTCGCGGGTATGGTCGGTTCCGCTGTGCACGGGATCGTTGCCGTGATCGGCGGACACAATCAGCAGATCGTCCTCGCCCAAGGCGGATATAATGTCCGGCAGCGCTGTGTCGAATACTTCGAGAGCACGGCCGTAGCCTTCCGGATCGCGCCGGTGTCCGTACAGGGAATCGAAATCGACGAGGTTTGTGAACAGCAGCCCCTCGAAGGGCTTACGGAGCTGTTCAATCGTTACTTCAATGCCGTGCTCATTGCTCTTGGTCGGGTAGGCCGCCGTTACACCCTCGCCCGAAAAAATATCATCGATCTTGCCTACGGCGATCACATCCCTGCCGATGTCGGCCAGCGCGTTCATGACCGTCGGCTCAGGCGGCTTCACCGCATAATCATGCCGGTTCGGCGTACGGATGAAATTCCCCGGCTCCCCAACGTACGGGCGGGCTATGACCCGGCCTACCGAGAATTCCGGCGCCATCGTCAGCTCCCTGGCGATATGGCAGGCGCTGTACAGCTCGTCCAGCGGGATGATCTCCTCATGCGCAGCCAGCTGAAATACGCTGTCCGCCGAGGTATAGACGATCCAAGCCCCCGTCTTCATCTGCTCTTCTCCGTATTCCACGAGAATTTCCGTGCCGGAAGCGGGCTTGTTCCCGAGAACTTTACGGCCCGTTGCCGCTTCGAACTTGGTAATCAGCTCAGCCGGAAAGCCGTCCGGATATGTATTGAACGGCGTTTCAATCTTTAGACCCATCAGTTCCCAGTGGCCAGTCATCGTATCTTTGCCGACGGAAACCTCCTGCATCTTTCCATAATAGCCTTCCGGTGCCTGAACCGGCTCAAGCGGCGGCAGGGGGGCGATGTTCGCCAGGCCCAAACGCTGCATATTCGGCAGCTTAAGCTCAGGGTTCCGCTCCAAAATATGTCCCAGCGTGTGCGCGCCCACATCGCCGAATCCGGCGGCGTCCGGCGCTTCTCCTATGCCCACACTGTCAAGTACGATAAAGCAAATCCGCTTAAAAGAGGACACTTCATCCACGCTCCTTCATCGTAAGAAATCTTTTCGTTCTTGTTCGTCATCCATATAATGCCCCGGAAAAAAGGAGCGCTTACCTTGCGTTACCGCGCCCGGGGATGGTGTCTTTCATATACTTCCTTCATGTTCCCGCGCGCGATGCCGCTGTACATTTGCGTCGTCGATATATCGGCATGTCCGAGCATCTGCTGTACGGAGCGCAGATCGGCTCCTCCCTCAAGCAGATGGGCGGCGAACGAATGCCGCAGCGTATGCGGGGTAATATCCTGGCGGATATTCGCTTCCTTCGCGTATTTTTTGATCATTTTCCAGAACCCTTGCCGGGTCAGTCTGCCGCCGAGACTGTTTAGAAACAGTGCCGGTTCATCCTTATCTTCGCGAAGAAGCTTGTCCCGGCTGCTCTTAAGATAGGCCTCTACGGATTCGGAAGCAATGACTCCAATCGGAACCACCCTCTCCTTGCCGCCGGAGCCGGAGCACCGAGCAAATCTCAGCGCGGTCTGCACATCGCCCGCATCAAGCATAACCAGCTCCGATACACGGATTCCTGTCGCGTACAACAGCTCAAGCATCGCCTTGTCCCGCAGACCGTGTGCAGTGGAGACGTCGGGCGCTGCCAGCAGCCGCTCCACCTCGTCCAGGCTGAGAATCACGGGCGGTTTCTTCTCCGGCTTTACCGCTTCCATCTCCAGTGTGGGGTCCGCGCCGATCAGCCGTTCTTTAAGCAGATAATGAAAAAAGGCACGGATCGAGACCGTGTTCCGGTTAATCGTCGCAGCTGCCCGGCCTGCCGCCTTAAGTCCGCCGAGATAGAGCGTTATCAGCGGCTTTCGGAATTCGTCCGGCGTTTCGACGCCCCGCCCTGCGGCAAAGTCAAGGAACTGGGAGACGTCGCGGCCGTAGGATTCCAGAGTGCTGGGCGATACGTTTTTTTCACTGGAAAGATACTGTAAAAAATCCTGTAATGTTGACTTCATTATTGAACACTCCCGCCTTGCGCGCCGCTTAGGTGCGGTTAAAGATTCCCTGCCCGGAACGCTTTCATTCTCCGTACCAGTAATACAGGCGCAGCCGTTCCGCCGGATTCATCGCCCCGCCCCCGGGCTGAATTCCGCTAAACGCCCGCACCGCCGAACCTTCCGGAATATCCGGATCGGGTACAGGACCCATCCAGCTGTGAAGCAGGTCCATTATATTATAGAACAGGCAGCTCAGCGCGACAAATATCACAATAAAAAAGAGCCGCCGAAGCGCTTTGGGTACAGAAATGATCATGTTCGCATTCCTCCCGCAAAAGGACTTTAATTCCGCTGCCGGCTGATTTCCGCAAGTTTTTTCCACTTTACGGACAATCCCCGTCCTTCACTTTATGTGTTTCCCGGCTCCCTTATGTATATCTTTCCGCTATGTACGGCCATTAAGAAAGGCGCCGTTTGGCGCCTCCTGCCTTCCTTTAACATTAAAAAAGCCCTCTCCGGCAATAAGCCGGAAAAAGCTTTCGGTGCGTCTTCTATCCACTTGCTTGCTTGGTTCTATGAATTCAGTTGGCTCGGTTGCCGTCCGAATTATTCTTCTCCCTGCAGCGGTAGCAAATCCCGTGAAAATCAAGCCTGTGGTCGATTACAGAGAAATTGAATTCCTTATCCAGCTTCTCCTCCAGCGAACCGAGCCAGTCTTCACGAATTTCATCCATGCTGCCGCACTGTACACAAATCAAATGATGATGATGATGCTTTGAGGTATCCGTTCGCAGATCGTACCTGGCGACACCGTCGCCGAAGTTGATCTTCTCCACGATATGAAGCTCGCTTAGGAGCTCAAGGGTACGGTATACGGTGGCAAGACCGATCTCGGGGGCCTTCTCCTTTACGAGCATGAACACGTCTTCGGCGCTTAGATGGTCTTCCTCGTTCTCCAGCAGAACGCGGACGGTTGCTTCCCGTTGGGGTGTAAGCTTGTATGCTTGCGATTGCAATTGCTGCTTAATTTTGTCGATCCGGTCTTCCATAGCCAGTCCCTCCCCCCAGGAAAATTAACGATATCTTCTCTATAAAAGCCGCTTCTTTCATTATAGGGGGAGTAACTTTGAGAAGTCAAACGCTTTTAACGCCCGTTAACATCCGGCGCCGACTGCACCAAAGCGGGAGTTACCCATCTCATCATAGTCGGAGTGACCCAGGTCTCGAAGGAGGATACGCCGAGAATAAGAAGAGCCATGATAAACGACAGCAGCGTATACATGGCAAAAGGACGTCCTACGCTGAGCGGACGGCGCGCGACCACTCTGCTGCGGATCATTAGCAGGGAGAACGCGATTGCCGCCGCGCTGCAAACGAGGAGCACCGGAATTACTACCATATTATGAGGCGCGACCGATACAAGCGCGAACAGCAGGCCGTGCCACGAATATTGGCTTACCAGGCAGCCGACCGTGAAGCCGATCAGCACACCCTTAAGGAAATCCAGAATAAGAATGCCGGGAAGCCCGATGACCGACAGGCCAAGAATCCAGATCAGGCCGATCCACTTCAGATGAAGTCCGGCGATGCTCCAGAACGATTCCGGCGCCGCGGGCAGCCCGTGCTGATCTACCGTCACGAAGAAATTGCCCAGATAATCAGTGAGCTCCTGCTGCTGGTCCATCGTCAGCGCGCTGACGATCAGGGCTCCGAAGACGACCCCTACCAAAAATAATACGGCGACAAAAATATAAAGCGGTGTCTGCTCTTTAATCATATGACGGAAGTTCCGCATCGGGACGTTCTCCTCTCCTGGTCACATGATACACCATATGAAGAAACGTCCCGCTCTATGACTTGTCCTTCGACGGTACGGCGACTCGGCCGTACGTGCCTCCCCCGCCGGCGGTCAGCTCCAGCGTTCCGGAGCGGGCGGCGGCGATCTTTGAAGCCAGTTCGGCGCCGGCCACCGCGGCCAGCTCCTCCTCACTGGCTTCGTGGAGAATATTCATCTCGGTCCCGAAGGCTTCAAGCAGCAGATTCATCTTCGCCTTGCCCAAGCCCGGGATGAATTCCAGCGGAATCTGGTAGCGGTACGGCGGACGGTAACCGGGAACAACCGGCTCCTCCCTGTCCGCGATACTCAAAATCCGGTCCAGCACGCCCTGAACGAGCTTGGTGCTGCCGCAGTACGGACATCGCTGCGAGGTCGCATAAGCTTCGTCGATAATGCTGCCGCACCCGGCGCAGTAGGTGCGGTGGTACTTGCCCAGCCGGGGATTCAGCCCGTAATTGGCCGTAACCCCTCGGCCTTCGCGGCGCTCCAGCGCGAGCCGCAGCTCCGTAAACGAAGGAGCGGCAAGCTTCATTTCGTTATATTCGCGTCCGATCTTGCCCAGCGAATGCGCGTCGGAATTCGTCAGGAATGTAAACGGATCGAGCTCGGAAATATAGCCGGCCATTTCCGAATCCGCGCTTAGGCCGAGCTCCACTCCGGCAATCCGCCGGAGATCGAACAGTTCGGCCATCCGCTCAGCGGCGCAGCCGTAGAGGCCCTTATGCGGCGTAAAAATATGGGCGGGTATCAATATCCCCCCGCGGCCGTTTATCTCCTCCTGAAGCTCCATGGACGGGACATAGATACGCTGGGAGCTTAGGTTGACGTTCTTCATATGGCGCCCCATCCAGGCGCTGAATTCGCTCATCGCGTTAAGATCGGGCATAAAGGCCAGCACATGGCATTCTTTGCGCCCGGGCTCGCGGATTTCGATCTCCGACCCGAGTACGATGGCCGTCCCCCGGTACGCAATGCCGCCGCCTTCGGCCTCCGTCATCTCGCCTTCATCAAGACAGCGCATAATATCCCGCTGTACGGAAGGCGAATGGCTGTCGATAATGCCGATTAATCCGATGCCCTTGCGTTCGGCCGCTTCCCGGGCAATCCCTGCAAAGGTCAGATCGCGGCTGCCGCTGATCTTGACTGCCCGGCCCTCCGACGTTCTGCCGATATGGACGTGCAG
This sequence comes from Paenibacillus rhizophilus, assembly GCF_003854965.1. GTDB lineage: Bacteria > Bacillota > Bacilli > Paenibacillales > Paenibacillaceae > Paenibacillus_AQ > Paenibacillus_AQ rhizophilus. Next base: position 56,973 of record NZ_RQPI01000018.1, on the reverse strand, counting down.
ATCGCAGTAATAGCGGGAAAGCGCCGGTTCCGCGGCCAACTTTGGACTACCCGCCGCAGCCGACAGCTCTCCTCCGGCGGCATTCCGGCCCGCCCGAAGCAGATTCTTCCGCTCTAGCTCCATTTCCCGGTCAGCGTGTGCAAATGCCAGGCATAAACCGCCATGATCGTCTTTGCATCGGCGATCCGCCCATCGGCAATATATTCGTACGCTTCCTCCAGCGTCAGCTCCGACACGACCAGGAATTCATCCTCGTCAAGCGACATTTCTCCGCTCTGCGCATTCTCCGTCACATACAGATGAATAATCTCGTCGGCGAAGCCCGGGGAAGTGTAGAACGATTTCAGCAGGAACAGATCGCCGCTGTGAAATCCCGTCTCTTCATGCAGTTCTCGTCCGGCGGCTTCCTGCGGGTCTTCGCCGGGGTCCAGCTTGCCTGCCGGAATCTCCACTTCGGTTCGACCCATCGGCTGGCGGAATTGTTCGACAACGAGCATTTTCCCCTTGTTCAGGGCCAGGACCGCCACCGCACCCGGATGCCTCACTACTTCACGGGTTGCGGTATTGCCGTCCGGCAGGGTCACTGTGTCCACCTGCAGCGTTATTACTCTGCCTTCAAAAATAGGCTGGGTGGATACCGTAGTCTCGTCCAGCGCCGGATTGGCGGGCCATTCTTTTTTCACTTCGGTTCCTTGATTTTCCATATTTTCAGGTCTCCTTTGTCTCTGGTCTGCATACGGTGTATTATAGCAAACTTCAAGAGAAAGAAGGAAATAGTCATGAACAACAGGGTAGGCCGTACTCGCCGTACCGGCTTGTTTATCTCGGGAAAGCCGGATCACATCCGAAAGGAGCTGCTCGTCCTCCAGCAGCGGTTTGGGCCGGATATGCCGCTGGCGTATGTGTTGACGCTGCACAGCCGGGAATATCTCAAACTCGGCTCGGAGAACCGCCCGCAGCCCGGTATGGAGCCGCAGCCCATATAACCCAAGCCGCCCTCCGACGACGATCCCAATCTCAGGTATCCGGCAGTCGGTTTACCCTTGTGTTCTTCCCTTCTTGCTCATAATATGTAAAAAAGCTGCTCTATAGGCCGGGATTCCGGTCCATAGAGCAGCTTCGCGCTGCATTGCGGCTTGCTAACGGCTCCATTCTTTACAAGAGTTGGCTAGGCCGCTGCTTTGCCTCTATTTTTTGACGCTTTCTTTAACAATCGCCACGACCAGTTCGGACGCCTTGACGATATCCTCGGCCTTGATCCGTTCTTTGATCGTATGGATATTCTCGTATCCAACCGCCAGATTCAGCGTCGGCACCTTCAGCCCGTTAAATACATTGGCGTCGCTTCCGCCGCCCGACGGAAAACGTCTCGGGGTCAAGCCGATCGACGATATGGCCCGCTCAGCCAGCTGAACAATGGGATCATGCTCGTTGAAGCTGAACGCCGGGTAAATGATCTCGCTTCTGAATTCGCATTCCGCGCCGTACTCGCGCACCGTCGTTTCCAGCGCTTCGCGCATCTGGGCCAGCTGCAGATCGACCTTTTCCTGGACAATGCTCCGCGCTTCGGCGTCCAGCTGCACATGATCGCAGACGACATTCGTCGGGCCGCCGCCCGCAAACCTGCCGATATTGGCAGTCGTCTCGCTGTCGATGCGCCCAAGCTTCATGGCGGCAATCGCCTTGCCGGCCACCTGGATGGCGCTGATGCCGTCTTCGGGATTGACGCCGGCGTGGGCCGATTTGCCGAAAATCTGCATCTGAATCTTCGCCTGCGTCGGAGCGGCTACCGCGATGGCGCCGATTTCGCCGTTGGAATCAAGCGCAAAGCCGAAATCCGCGTCTAAATATTTCGGGTCCAGCGAACGAGATCCGACCAGCCCGGACTCCTCGCCCGCAGTGATCACGAACTGAATTTGTCCATGCGGAATATTTTGTTCCTTGATTACCCGAATGCCTTCAAAGAGCGCGGCCAGACCCGCTTTGTCGTCCGCCCCGAGGATGGTCGTGCCGTCGCTCGTAATCCAGCCGTCTTCGCCGAGCGTCGGTTTAATTCCCTGGCCTGGAACGACCGTATCCATATGGCAGGTGAACAGCAGCTTGGGATCGTCCTCCGCCGCATTCTCCGCAGGCCATGTGACAATCAGATTGCCCGCGCCGTGCCCGGTTCTTTCCTGTGAATCGTCTTCTACGGCTTCCAGTCCAAGCTCCTTGAATTTGGCGATCAGGTGATCGGCGATGTTCCGTTCATTTTTCGTCTCGCTGTCGATCTGGACAAGCTCCATAAACTCCTGAATCAATCGGTCTTGTACTACCACCGGACTTCCCTCGCTTTCAAGTATACGTTACAATGGGATTAAACTAATTTCAAAGGAGTCACTCATGCAACGTCAAAAATGGTTCCGCATCTTTATTTATGTCATGCTGCTGGCAATGGTCGCCTCCACGCTTATGGTAGTCATCGAGCCTTTCCTCGCCGGATGACTCTATGCGGCTACTCCCGCTTATTCCAGCGGTCCGGATATCCGGGCCGCTGTTTTTGCGCTGCTCTTCGTTTATTTGTCAGCCTGAGCCTCCGCCCAGTCCGATTCGATTTTGCCATAAGGGAAAATGTTCAGAAAATGGGGAATGAGCGCCGCGGCGACCTCTTCGACTTCAAACCGGCGGCCTGTGCATTCTTCCAGCGAGGTGACCCCGTACTGGGAAATGCCGCAGGGAATGATTCCCCGGAAGCCTTCCTCCCCGATGCCCTCCCGGATATTAAAAGCAAAGCCGTGGCTGGTCACAAAACCTTTGCCTGCACGGCTTCTGTTGAATTTGACTCCGATGGCGCATATTTTCACATCGCCTACCCAAACTCCCGTATACTCCGGCTTTCTCCCGCCCTCAATCCCGAAGGTGGCAAGGTAATCGATGATTACTTGTTCCAGCGACCGCAGATAACCGTGAAGATCTACTTTGCCCTGCTCGCCGATCCGCAGCAGCGGATAACCGACAAGCTGGCCTGGTCCATGATATGTAATGTCCCCTCCGCGGTCGATTTCAAACACCGAAATCCCTTCCTCCCGAAGCTGCTCGGCGTTAAGCAGAAGGTGCTCGGGGTGATTTTGCGATCCGATCGTATAGGTTGGCGGGTGCTGCAAAAAGATCAGCCGTTCCGGACGCTCGCCGGCGTCGATGGAGCGGACGGACTCTTTTTGCAGATCCCAGGCGCGTCCGTATTCGATCATGGGAAAATAGGATATTTCCAGCTTTCGAGGTTCTGTGCTGTTCATGCTTAAACATCTCCCTTCCCGCGATTTCACGGAGCCAGTAACAAATGGATCTTTTCCGGATGTCCGGGCGGTCTGTTTGAACCCCCACCCGGACTTGCAGGTGTCAACTGCGTTTAATAGACGTTCGTATCCAGGCTGTAGCCTTCGATGTTGTCCTTCACCCGCTGCAGGAATCGGCCGCAGATGACGCCGTCAAGAATCCGGTGGTCCAGCGACAGGCATATATTGGCCATGGAACGGACGGCGATCATATCGTTGATGACAACAGGCTTTTTCACAATCGATTCAAAGGTCAAAATGGCTGCCTGCGGATAATTGATGATCGGATAAGACAGAATCGAACCGAATGAGCCGGTATTGTTGACAGTGAAGGTTCCGCCCTGCATGTCCTCTACGCGCAGCTTGCCTTCGCGTGTCTTCATCGCCAGTTCTTCGATTTCGCGGGCAAGACCCGCCACATTCTTCTGGTCCGCCTTCTTGATAACCGGGGTCCAGACCGAATCCTCGGTGCCGACCGCCAGTGAAATATTGATGTCCCGCTTGACGATGATTTTGTCTACCGCCCAAACGGAATTCATGATCGGGTAATCTTTAATCGCGCTGACGACGGCCTTCATCAAGAAAGCGAGATAGGTCAGATTAATTCCTTCCCGGCGCTTGAATTCGTCCTTCAGCTTGTTGCGAAGCAGCACGAGATTCGTCACGTCCACCTCGATCATTGTCCAGGCATGCGGAATTTCCGAAACGCTCTGGCGCATCCGCGAAGCGATCGTATTGCGGATCGGCGTTACGTCGATCAGATATTCGGATCGGCCGCTCTCCACTTCAATTTCGGGGATGCGCGGCGACTGGGACAGATGAAGCCCGGAATGCCGGACGGGCGGAAGTGTCTCCTGCGGCGCAGGCGCGGGCGCTCCCGCTTGCGGCGCGATGGACGCCGCGCCTTGCGGCTGCGCCGCTGCGCCGGCCGCCGGATGCGGCGCGGGGCTGCTCTGCGGCGCAGGCGCAGCCGCAGGGCCGTTCGCAAGGAACGCCAGCACGTCCTTGCGCGTGACGCGTCCACCGAGGCCGGTGCCCGGCACGGCGGACAGATCAATGCTGTGCTGCGCCGCGAGGCTCTGCACAGCGGGGGAATAACGCGCCCGCATCGGCGCGTCCGGGTCGTACGCGGCATGGGCTGCGCCCGATGCCGCATGCTGGGCCGCCGCCGGTACTGCGGCGGCGGAAGCCGCGCGCTGCGGCGCTGCGGCGCGCGCGGGAGCGGCGGCTTCGGGGGCCGCCGAAGCCGGAGCCGGGGCCGGAGCCGCCGGAGCGGGCACGGCGATCCGGCAGATTACTTCGCCGACCGCGACCGTCTGCCCTTCTTCCGCCAGAATGTCGCCCATAACTCCGTCCACGGTGGACGGCAGCTCGGCGTTAACCTTATCTGTAATCACTTCGCAGAGCGGCTCATACTGTTCCACCGGGTCGCCCGGCTTCTTCAGCCATTTGCCGATCGTTGCCGATACAAGCGACTCCGCGAGTTGCGGCATCGTCACGTCCGTCAACTGCTTGTTGTCGGTCATACTTTCACTCCTTAAACGTCCTGCTCACGCAAGACCGTGTCTTCATTACTTGCACTTTGTAAACATCTTGAACCTTATTCCCAAACGTCAGCGGGAATTTCTCCCGTTAATTCTATGGAGTTGAGCGCTTCTCATCACATTAGATGGAAAAACTCCAGTTCATTCACTAATAAAACATCACTTTTGGCCGGTTAGGCAAAATAAGCGGGAACAATTCCAGTTAATCGGCTAATTTGTTCACGAAGGGTCGAATTAGCTGGAGTTATTCCCTTTAAAGGGGGCGCCTAAAGGAGGCGCCCATCGGAGCAGCTCTTACGACTAGATCTTCCACTGATGCGCCGCCAGCCAGCAATGCGCCTTGGCCTTCAACCGGCCATCCGGCCGGGCAGCCGTCGGCTGCGTTTACGCTTCACATGAAGCGGACACATCCCTCTTTCGGCTAATTAATTGCCCCTAAGCCCCTAGTACTGCGCCAGGCGCAGCATTTCCGCTTTCAGCTTATCCTTGCTAAGCATGAAAAATTTCTCCATCGGCGGGCTGATTGGCATCGCCGGAACATCCGGCCCGCACAAGCGGAAGATCGGCGCGTCCAGCTCGAACAGGCACTCCTCGGCGATAATCGCCGCAACCTCGGCGCCGACGCCGCCCGTCTTGTTGTCCTCGTGTACGATCAGCACTTTGCCGGTCCGCCGCACCGCCGCCGTGATTGCCTCGCGGTCCAGCGGCTGAAGGGTTCGCAGATCGAGAATATGCGCCGTAATGCCCTGCTCGCGTTCCAGTTCCTCCGCCGCCTGCATCGCAAAATGCAGCGGCAGACTGTACCCGATCACCGTGATGTCATCGCCCTCGCGCAGCAGATTCGCTTCGCCGATGGGAACGGTGTAGTCGCTCTCGGGAACGTCTTCCTTGATCAGCTTGTAGCATTTCTTGTTCTCGAAGAACAGAACCGGATCGGGATCGCGGACGGCGGCCTTCAGCAGCCCCTTCGCGTCGTAGGCCGAGTATGGGGCCACGATCTTCAGGCCGGGCGTTCCGAAGAAGATTGATTCCGGACACTGGGAATGGTACAGCCCGCCGAAAATACCGCCGCCGATCGGCGCGCGGATCACGACCGGACAGCTCCAGTCGTTGTTGGAGCGGTAGCGGATTTTGGCCGCTTCGCTAATGATCTGATTGGTCGCCGGAAGCATGAAATCGGAGTACTGCATTTCTGCGATCGGCTTCATGCCGTACATCGCGGCCCCGATCGCCACGCCGGCAATCGCCGATTCGGCAAGCGGCGTATCCAGCACGCGCTCCTGTCCGAACTGGTCCTGCAGTCCCTTCGTCGTGGTGAACACGCCGCCTTTGACGCCGACATCCTCGCCGAGAACGAAGACAGAGTCGTCGCGCTCCATTTCTTCTTTCATCGCCAGCCGGATGGCATCGATATATTCCATCATCGCCATGAGTTATACCCCTTCCTCGGATTCGCTGTACACATGCAGCAGCGTATCTTCCGGTTTCGGGAACGGCGCATTGTCGGCGTATTCGATCGCTTCTTTAAGTTCCAGATTGCACTGGGCGGCGAAATCGCGTTCTTGTTCATCGTCCCACAGCCCGAGCTCCGTTAAATAATTGCGGAAATGGGCCAAGCCGTCCTTTTTCCAGTTCTCCTCGACCTCTTCCTTGGTGCGGTACGCGAGATCGTTGTCGGACGTGGAATGCGGGGACAGGCGGTACATCATCGCTTCTATCAATGTCGGGCCTTCGCCGGCAATCGCCCGCTCGCGGGCTTCCTTGACGACGCGGTAAACTTCCAGCGGGTCGTTGCCGTCCACGCGGACGCCCGGAAAGCCGTAGCCGAGCGCGCGGTCGCTGACCTTGCCGCCAAGCTGGCGGTGAGCCGGAATCGAGATCGCGTACTGGTTGTTCTCGCACATAATAATAACCGGGAGCTTATTAACTCCCGCAAAGTTGCACGCTTCATGAAAGTCTCCCTGATTGCTGGAACCTTCACCGAACGTGACGAAAGAGACAAACTTCTGCTTCCGCATTTTGGCTGCCAGCGCAAAGCCGACCGCATGCGGAACTTGCGTTGTTACGGGGCTTGAACCGGTAACGATGCGCAGCCGCTTGCTGCCGAAATGGCCCGGCATCTGCCGTCCGCCGCTGTTTGGGTCCTCCGCCTTGGCGAACACCGACAGCATCAGTTCACGGGTCGTCATGCCGACGGTGAGGACAAAAGCATAGTCGCGGTAATACGGCAGAAAATAATCGTTCTCCCGGTCCAGCGCAAAGGCGGCAGCCACTTGCGCCGCTTCCTGGCCGATGCCGGAGACGTGGAAGTTGATCTTCCCGGCCCGCTGGAGCAGCAGGCTGCGCTCGTCGTATTTGCGGGCCAGCAGCATATATCGGTACATGTCGATCACTTGGCCGTCGGTGAGTCCAAGCGGTTCATGCCTGTTCACTTTTTTTACAGTACCTTGCGTATCCATTATAGAGGTACCTCCTTGTTCGTAAGGACCCGACTCCGACGCAGGCTGGAAGATCATGTATTGATCTGATCTTAAAACCTGGTACTAATCGGGCTTGAGTCTATTATATAGCGTTTGACTTCAAAAAGAAAAGCCGATTAGCGCCCGTTTACACCGAATGTCGGCGGGCCGGCTTCAGAATTCCCCGCTTCGGCCCTGCACCCCGGGCGCTGCGGAATATTTGAACGATTTACCGTCGTTCTGCCGGGCGCGCCGCAACCGCGAAGCCCTCCAAAGCCCCGGCAGCCTGTCCGCCGAGATCACCTGCGGGGTACCCCGCCGAGTTCAGCGACAGGGTGCCGCAGAGCATAACCGTCCCCCTTTCCTTCAACCTTGCTGCTGTCAAATGCCTATGGCCTTGCCATCCACCGCGAGCATCGCTTCGCCGACAATTTCGGAGAGCGTCGGATGCGCATGAATCGCTTCGCCGATTTCCCAAGGCGTCGCGTCCAGCAGCTGGGCCAATGCGGCTTCGCCGATAAGATCGGTCACATGGGGGCCGATCATCTGCACGCCAAGAATATCTCCGCTCGCCTTATCGGCGACGACCTTCACAAATCCGTCCTTCGAACCGTACACGAGCGCTTTGCCGATCGCCGAGAATGGAAACTTGCCGATTGCGACATCGTGTCCGAGGTCTTTGGCCTCCTGCTCCGTATATCCTACGCTTGCCACCTCCGGCCGCGTATATACGCAGCGCGGGACCAGATGCGGATGATACGGATGAAGCCGCTCTCCCGCCAGGTGGTTGACCGCCATAATTCCTTCATGGCTGGCCGCGTGGGCCAACTGCAGCCCCCCGATGCAGTCCCCGATCGCGTAAATATGCGGCTCGTTCGTCTGCATATTGGCGTTTACTTCGATGACGCCTTTATCGAAGCGGATATCGGTATTCTCCAGGCCGATATTTTGAACATTGGCCGCTCTCCCCACCGATACGAGCAGCTTGGACGCGGACAGCGTCTCGGCCTTTCCGCCCCTGGTCACTTCCACGCTGACGCCTTCTTCCGTCACCCGGCTTGTTCCCCCGTTGACCGTCACGCCGGTCATTACAGTCACGCCGCGTTTTTTCAGCAGACGCTGAAGTTCCCGCGCCACTTCCTTGTCTTCGCGCGGCAGCAATTGGTCAGACGCTTCCACTATAGTGACCTGCACGCCGAAATCGGCGAGCATCGACGCCCATTCCACACCGATGACGCCGCCGCCGACGATCAGCATCGAAGCCGGCAGCTCCTCCATCCGGAGCGCTTCCTCGCTGCTCAGAATGAACTGTCCATCCGGCTCAAATCCCGGAATTGCGCGGGGACGGGACCCTGTGGCGATGATAAGGTGGCTTGGCACCACCGTCTCCATATCGCCGTCTTCCAGCTCCACCGCGACCGCCCCGCTGCGCGGAGAAAATATCGAAGGGCCGATAACCCGTCCCTTGCCTTTAAGAACCTGTATTTTATTTTTGCGCATCAAATACTGAACACCCTGGTGCAGCTGCTCCACAATGGCTTCCTTGCGGCGCTGCACTTTTCCGAATGCCAGCTTGACGCCCGAAATTTCAATTCCGAATTCCTCGCTCCCCGCGATTTCCGCATACACCTCTGCGCTGCGCAGCAGCGATTTGCTTGGAATGCAGCCCCGGTGCAGGCAGGTCCCGCCGAGCTTGTCCTGTTCAATGACGACAACCGACTTGCCGAGCTGTGCGGCGCGGATCGCCGCCACGTAGCCTCCGGTTCCTCCGCCGAGTACCGCCACGTCACATGAAATGGTCATGAATATGTATCCCCCAGTCTTTTGCGCAATGTTTCGCATAATCCATTCTATTGTACTCTCTTTTGCCCATATATGAAAAACCCCGGCCGGAATTCATCGGAAAAGCTGCCGAATCCCCCTCCAAACAGCCTCTTTGACAATGGACTTTTAAAAATCTAAGCGTTATCATTAAAGACAAGAAGAACCGTTAAGGTCCCCTTGTCGAAGGCTACGGAGAGGAAGGGAATGCGCATGAAGCTGCTGTTCTCCCGGTTTATCGCCATCTTGATCCTGGTGTTTCCCGGCTTGCTCGCCATGAAGGGCTTCGTAATGATGAAAGACGATTTGTTCAACTATTTGGCCATGCACGGAGACCGTACGGCTACGCCTTCGTTCGCCTGGCTGCATTTTGCCGGAGGACTTGTCCTGTTCGCTGCGGGCATGAGCTTTCTCGGCGGCTGGATTCTAACCCGCGACCGCAAGCGTAATTACGTCGGTCCCCGCTTCAAGGAGAAGCGCAAAGCCGGGCAGCCTCCTTCCGAACCCGCATCCTGATTGTACTTCCGTTTCATTGCAACCTCATAGCATCTACCTGAAAGCAGCGATCATCAATCAACGGCAGCCGATTCCAAGAGTATTCCCGGGATGGCTGCTTTTTCGCGTCCGAAGCTCCAAACCGAACTTGCGCCATCTATTAGTGAATATTCGTATCCGAAACGGCGGCCGCCAGCCGAATCTTACACTAACGGATAATTTCCTCGATTTTCAAATATATGTATAATAAATTCAAAACACAATATCGCGGAGGTGTTTGTTTTGAAAAGATACCATCAGCTGGACTCCTTAAGAGGGCTTGCGGCGCTGACCGTCGTAATCCACCATTTTGTATTTATTTTTACAGGATGGCTGTGGCTGGAAGCGTTAAACTATACACCTTTGCGAATCTTGAAAGCCGGCCACGAGGCGGTTATCTTTTTCTTTGTCTTAAGCGGTTTTGTCCTGTCGCTGCCCTTCTACTCCGCTTATAAAAAAGTGAATGTCCCGCATTTTTTAATCAAGAGGCTGTGCAGAATCTATATTCCTTATATTGTCGCCGTCTTGTGCTCGATTTTGGCTTACCTGGCTTTTTACCGTCCGGGACCGGACTCTGGATTCAGCTCTTTTTTTCATGACGTATGGAGCACGCCCTTATCCTTCCGGCTGATTATGGATCATGTTATTCTGCTCGGCAGCTTCAAAGATTACGCGCTGGACCCCGTTCTGTGGTCATTGTCCGTCGAATTAAGAATCTCGCTCGTCTTTCCCTTCATCATGCCTTTAATCAAGAACTTCGGTTGGAGGCCAAGTGCCGCTTTGGCTCTGCTCTTATCGGGTTCGTCAATTTTGCTCAACAACCTTGCGCATCCGGCAAATCCGAGTCCGATTTCCTCCAATCTCTATTTCACTCTCCACTATCTTTCGTTCTTTATCCTGGGAGCGCTGGTTGCCAAATATCGGATAAATCTCATTTCAGCAGTGCTCCGGTTAAGTGTTAAAATGAAGTTTGCCTTATTGCTGTTCGGATTGATAGTATATGCCTACGCCGGTATCGGCGATGCTGTATTCAAACGGCTGTTCTCCGCGGGCGGGGTTTGGCTGTCGCTGGCTGCCGATTGGGGAATCGCGTTTGGCGTTTGCATCCTGATTACGGCGACATTGTCTTCGCCCAAGATTTCAAATCTGCTCGGGAAAAAACCGGTTCAATTTCTGGGAGACATCTCTTACAGCCTATATCTTTACCATTCGGTGGCGCTGTTCTCCTGCATCTATGCTTTCCACAATCTGCTGCCTATGTGGGCGACGCTCTCCATCGCTATGTGTCTGTCGCTTCTCGCTTCGAGCCTGTCATACTATTTTATCGAAAAGCCTTCAATCGAGCTCGGAAAAAAATGGACGAGCAGACCCCCTCGCAGGCTGGAGGAAGCGCAAGAAGTCGTTTAATATTCGCTGCCGCCGCTTAGCGCCGAATGAGGAAAGGAGCTTCTAAAATGTATGAATTAAAAACGAAAGAAAACGACAACAGTGTTATCGAGTTTATTGAAAATGTGGATCACCCCAAGAAGCGCGAGGACGCGTATATGCTGCTCGACATCTTTACGGAAACAACCGGCTTTCCCGCAAAAATGTGGGGACCCAGCATAATCGGGTTCGGCTCCTATCACTATAAGTATGCGACGGGCCACGAGGGCGATGCGCCGCTGGTCGGTTTTTCGCCCAGAAAAGCCAAGATCAGCCTTTATCTTGCGCCTTATGATACGGAACGCGAAGCTTTGCTCGCGGACTTTGGTAAATATATGGCAGGAAAAGGCTGCGTGTATATCAATAAAGTCGCTGACATCAAGGTTGAGGTGTTGAAGGCGCTGATTGCCCAATCGGTAACGTTTCTGAATAAAGCTTATCCCGGCAAGTGACACGCAAACGGACGAGTTCTGCACGTTGGCCGGGTCATCCCCGCCGCGGTGAGGTCGAATTATAACGTCGGACGCTTCGCCTCTGCCCTTGCCGCGCCCAAAACCAGCTCGTTGTACAACCCTCCCTTGTCCAGCAGCTCCTCGTGGGTGCCCTGCTGGACAAGCTCCCCGTCCCGCAGCACAAGAATGCGGTCCGCCTGGCGGATCGTATTCAGCCGGTGGGCAATGACGAAGCTGGTGCGCCCCTTCATCAGGGATTGCAGGCCTTCTTGAATCTTCAGTTCGGTCACCGTGTCGATGCTGCTGGTCGCTTCATCCAGCACAAGCATGGCCGGATCAGCGAGAATCGCCCTGGCGATGGCCAGCAGCTGCTTCTGCCCCTGGCTGATTCCGCCTCCGTCCGCCGATAGCATCCGGTCGTATCCGCCCGGCATCCGAATGATGAAGGAGTGGGCATTAGCCAATCTGGCCGCTTTTTCCACCTCTTCGTCGGTGGCTTCCAGCCGTCCGTAGCGGATATTATCGCGGATGCTTCCCTTGAACAGGAACGTATCCTGCAGAACGAACGCCATTTGGCTGCGCAGGCTTTCCCTGCGGATGGTTGCCAGATCCTTCCCGTCAATCGTAATGGTTCCCTTGGAAGGATTGTAGAATCGGGACAGCAGTCCGATCAGCGTCGTCTTGCCCGCTCCGGTTGGGCCGACCAGCGCGATCATCTCGCCGGGTTTGGCCTCAAAGCTGATGTCGCGGAGAGTATCCGCATCTCCGTTATAGGAGAAGGAAACGTTGCGGAATTTCACCTCACCCCGGATTTGCCCGACCGAAGCCGCGGCGTTCTCATCCTTGGCCTCCGTGTCCTCGTCCAGAACTTCAAATACCCGCTCGGCTCCGGCGATGGCGGACAGCACGCTGTTCCATTGATTGGCCAGATCGTTCAGCGGCCGGGTAAACTGACGCGTGTATTCCACAAAAACAAGGATGACCCCGATGGTAATCGAGCCCCTTATCGCCAAAATCCCGCCGAATCCCGCGACGATGGCAAAGCTCAGGTTGTTCAGCCCGTTCATGAGTTTCGGGATGAAGCCGGAGATCGACTGCGCCCAAAATCCGGAAAGCATGATCCGGTTATTCCGTTCCCGAAAGTCCGAGATCACCCGCTGCTCCTGCCCGAACGCCTTGATCACGCGCTGACCCGACAGCGTCTCCTCAATGTATCCGTTCAGCTCTCCCATGTTCTGCTGCCGCTGCTTGAACAGAGGGCCTGTCCGCCGCGTGATCCAGCGCATGCCGAAGGCCATAATCGGCACTACGACGAAAGTGAGCAGCGTCAGGAGGGGACTGAGCCACAGCATGACGACCACCGTTCCGCCCAAGGTCAACACGCCGGAGAAAATCTCGATGGCCGAGCTGTTCAGGTTGGAGCTGACATTTTCAATATCGTTGGTCAGACGGCTCATGATTTCGCCCTGCTGCCGCCGGTTGAAGAAAGATATTGGCAGCCGGTGCAGATGGGAGAACAATTCGGTCCGCATCCGGTACACCGTTTCCTGCGAAATCTCGATCATCCATATATTTTGCAGCCAGCTCGTCAGGGAATAAAGCGCATAAACCGCACCCAGTCCTGTCAAATAGAGCCCCCAATGATTCCCTCCGCCCTCCAGGTAGATATCCACCGCCCTGCCGATCATAAAAGGCCCAAGGAGCGAGAGGCCTGAGCTGAACACCACCATGACCAGCACCAGGATCAGCTTGATTCTTCTCTCGGCCAGATAGTTCCACAGCCGCCGCAGCGTGCTGGACCAGTCTTTTGCACCCGCCCCTTTAGGCTTCCGCCCCGACGACAATCCCTTGCTTTCGCCAAGCTCGAAGACGGGACGCGGATGGCGGAACGGCTCAAGTAAGGTTTTGAACATTTGTCGTCTCCTTTCCGTTCTGCGACTCGCATATGCTCCGGTACAATGCGGATCGCGCAAGCAGCTCGCCGTGACTACCCTTCGCAATCAGCATGCCTTCGTCCAGCAGAAGAATCAGGTCCGCATTCCGGGTCGAGCTGATCTTCTGCGTAATGATAAATGTCGTGCAAGACATGCCTCTCAAGGCTTCCAGCAGCTCTCCTTCGGTGACCGCGTCAAGCGCGCTTGTGCTGTCGTCAAGAATCAGGATGGGGGGCTTCCGGACAAGGGCCCTGGCAATGCTGAGCCTCTGCTTCTGTCCGCCCGAAAGATTGACTCCCCGCTATCCGAGCGTCGTCTCGTAGCCGTCCGGAAGATTAAGCACTGTCGCGTGGATTTGCGCCGCCCGGGCGGCGGCTTCAATCTCTTCGAGGCTAGCGCGTTCATTGCCCCAGGCGATATTCTCCCGCACTGTTCCGGAGAAGAGCAGCACTTCCTGGGGCACGTAGCCTATGGCGCCGCGAAGCACGGCCAAATCCATCTGCCGCGCATCCTTCCCGTCAACCGTAATCGTTCCCGCTGTCGGTTCGTACAACCGGGGAATCAAGCCGATCAATGACGATTTGCCGGAACCGGTCGCTCCCATAATGGCAATCCGTTCCCCCGGCCGGGCGGCAAACGAAAGCTCCGACAAGACTTCGATCTCGCTGCCCGGATAGCGGAATCCCACTTCCTCGAAGCGCACCTCGCCCCGGATGTGCTCGGCCTTCACGGGCTCCCGCCGATTCTCCGTCTCTTCCGTATCGGATACCGCAAGCACTTCCGAAACACGCATCGCGGAGGCGCGCGCTCTGGAATAAGCCGCTACAATCCCGGACAGAGCCGACAAGCCTCCGATCGTCCGCAGCGAGTAATTGATCACAGCGACGGTCTGTCCCTGCGTGGCCTCGCCAGCGGCGATTTCAATTCTGCCGTACCACAGCAGCACAAGAATGCCTCCGTTCATCATCAGCAGAATGAATGGCATCGTCGTCTCCGTAAGCCGCAGCGCGGATACCGTGCTTCTCATAAGATCTTTGCTGTAGCCTGCAAACCGGCCGATCTCATGACTCATACGAACAAAGACGCGTACCAGCCGGATACCCGTCAAATTCTCCTGCACGACGCCGTTTACCCCGTCCAGCTTGCTCTGGACCGCACGGAACATCCGCGACGATTCTTTCATCAGGATGATCAGGACGGCAATCATAACCGGCACGGTCAGCGCAAGGATCAAGCCCAGCCTCCACTGGACGACAAGCCCCATAATCACGCTCCCCAAGACCACAAGCGGAATGCGCGACATAAACCGCAGGCCCGTGAAGACCATATCCTGCAGCTGCGTCACGTCTCCCGTCAAGCGTGTAATCAGCGTTGAAGCCGCAAACCGGTTAAACGCCTCATACGAAAAAGACTGCACCTTCGCGTACAGCTTGTCCCTCAGATCGAAGCCAAAGCCCTGGCTGGCGTGCGAGGCGAAAAACGAACTGAGAATGCCGGCGGTAAAAGCTAAAACCGCGCTTCCAACCAGTATACCGCCCCACAGCCAGACGACGGCAAGATTCTGCTGCCGGATGCCGTTGTCGATGATTTTGGAAATCAGCAGCGGCTGCGACAGTTCCACCGACAGCTCAATGAGCATCATAAGCAGCGCGAGAACGGTCGCGGCCCGGTATTTTTTTAGAAACGTAAGAACATTGGACATGCGCCTTCCTCCGTAATCTGCTTCTTCCTATTCGTACAGCGCGTCGCGCAGACGGCTGGACATTGCCTGTCCCCCCGCTGCCTTAAGCACGGCCTTCCGCAGCGCCCTGTTGCTCCGCTCCATCTCCGCAAACTGCAGGCTCAGTTCGTCCAGCAGCGCTTCGGCCTCAGCCGACAGCTTGCCGTCCTCTTTCAGCTTCGCGATCCGTTCCTTGATTTCATCCGATTTCTCCGTCATCTTATCCTGCTCCTCCCTTAATCCACATCGCTTATTATGTTCGCGCGAAAAAACCCGCACTGTCACAGACCGGCAGGTTTTTTGTACAAATATAAGAATTTTAAGCTGTGCGCTTATCATTATGTCTTATATTTCTACGAGAAACAGTGCCGTCCCTAAAAGGACAGCGAAGCCGTTTCTTCTTGCAGCATTATCCACAATTCCCTTACTGGTTATTTTAACAGATGAGATCAGCAAATAACCAGTGTTCCCTTTTTCTCTGGCCTCTCCCGCTGGGAGTATGATACTCTAATAAGGTCGCATTTTTCAGGAAGGGACAGATGGACAGTGGCACAATTGTTTTTTAAATACGGTTCAATGAACAGCGGCAAATCGATCGAGATTCTCAAGGTTGCCCATAATTATGAAGAACAGGGCAAACCGGTGCTTATATTCACCTCCGCCATCGACAATCGGGATGAGGTCGGCTATGTCTCCTCCCGGATCGGTCTCCGCAAACAGGCCCTCGCCATTGAAGAGAACACGGATATTTTTGGTATCGTGAACGCCAGCCAGCCCAAACCCTACTGCGTGCTGATCGATGAATGCCAGTTTCTGAACAAAGGCAGCATCCTTCAGCTGGTTCGCATCGTCGATGAACTGAGCATTCCGGTCATGGCCTTTGGCCTCAAGAACGATTTCCAGAACAATCTGTTCGAAGGCAGCAAATATATGCTTATCTACGCCGACAAAATTGAGGAAATGAAGACGATCTGCTGGTTCTGCGAGCGCAAAGCGACCATGACGCTGCGGGTCGAGAACGGAAAGCCCGTGTACAGCGGCAAGCAAATCCAGATAGGCGGGAATGAAGCCTATTATCCCGTGTGCCGCAAATGCCACAAAAATCCGCCACTGTAGCTCATACAGACGCTCCGCAAGATCTTAAAATCCATAGCCAAATACGCGAACAGGGCCTTGGCAGGGATGATCCCCTTGCCGGCCCTGTTTCGCTATTCCCTCACATATTATATAAATCCGGTTACGAGCTTGCCAATCGCCCGTTCCGCATTCACTTCAAGACAGACGTTTACATCGCTTCCCCTTAAAGGGTGAGGTCTCCGGTCGGTCACAACCATGCCGGATGTCAGACTTCCGCTGCATTCAATTTCGGCTTTCAGGGTCTGTATCTTGACCAGGCTTGGATCTACCGCAACCAGCAGCGCCAGCGGATCATGCAGCGGACATGCGTCAATGAAATCATTGACCTGTGTGTAGAAATTAAAATAGTAGGCCAGTGAAGCCCGCAAAAACTCCACAACCTCCCGGCAGTCCTGACGCGCGTTCCGGTCCAGCCAGTCGAGTTGCTGCATCCTCAGCTTCGCTTGCAATGTCACATCCAGCCCGACCATCGTCAGCGGAAGCCCTGACTTAAACACAAGCGCTGCCGCCTCGGGGTCCACATGGAAATTCGCTTCGGCTACCGGCGTGACATTTCCGTGGGAAAATACGGTCCCTCCCATCATGACCACGTTCTTAAATTTACCGCCGATCGACGGATCTTTCTCAAGCGCCAGCGCCAGATTGGTCAAACTTCCAAGCGTAACCAGAATCATTTCTCCCGGCTGCTCATTTGCCTTGCGTATGATAAAATCGGCCGCGGATTCATCGAGAGGAGACTGGCTAGAAGGCGGAAGCTCCGCGTTCCCGATGCCATTGTCTCCATGAACATGAACGACCGGTCCTCCCCACTTTCGCTCCAGCGGTCCCGAAGCGCCCGGGGCAACCGGAACGTCGTAACCGGGATTCGCAAGCTTAATGAGCCGCAACGTATTGTCGGTTGCTTGTGCAACGTCCGTGTTGCCGAATCCGGTGCAGATGCCCTCGACATGAATATGTTGTGATTTCAACGCATAGAGAATGGCAAACGCGTCGTCAATTCCTGTATCGACATCCAGAATAAGTTGATGTTTGTTTGGCATCGTGTGCCTCCCCATGGATAGATAAATTGATGAATAGCATGAACGGTCCACAGACTGGAATTAACCTTTCTCGGCACCTGCTGTCAAGCCTTCCGTCAGGAGGCGCTGAAGAAGGATGAACAAGAATGTAATCGGAACCGCGATCAGGACGCATCCCGCAGCAAATGTAGTGAAATCCGTGGCTTGCCGCGTACTGATCATATCGAATAATCCGACGGCCAGCGTCTTCTTCTCCGGTGTCCGCAGAACGAGCTTGGCAAAGATAAAGTCAGTGAACGAGCCGGCAAAGATACTCAGCGCCGTATACACAATGAGCGGCGTGGATAGCGGCGTAACGATGCGGAAAAAAATGTTCAGATGACCCGCCCCGTCGATTCGCGCCGCTTCTACCAAGCTTTTGGGAATGGTATCGAAGTAGCTTTTGGCGAAGAGAAAGAACAAAGGCGCTCCCGCCGCATAGACGAGAATGACCGCAAAATGCGTGTTGAGCAGGTTCATCAGATTCAGCAGAATGAATACGGCAATCATACTCATAAATCCGGGAAACAAGCCCAGCACCATCAAGGTGCTCATCATCGTTTTCCGTCCGGAAAAACGGAAGATCGAGAATGCATATCCGGGGAGCAGTGTCAAGATCGTGCCGATCACGGTGGTAGTTACGGCAATCTTCAATGTGTTGACATACCAGTGGGCAAAATCGTATTTATCGAACAAATTGGCATAGTGGCCGAACGTCAAGGACGTCGGAAGCAAGGTTTCGCTGTACAGCGAATTGCCTGTCCTTAGCGATGACATAATCACCCAAAGGGCGGGATATACGGAGAAGACACCCACAACAGCAAGCAGCACATAACTGATCGTTAGCCAGATCGATCCTCTTGTTTTACGGCTCATGACGATGTGTCCTCCTTAAACGCCTTGGTCCGGCGAACATTCCAAATCGCGAACACAGACAGAAGAATGAAAATAATGATCCCGATAACAGACGCGAAGTTGTACTGCCCATTTTCCATGGAAAGCTTGTACAGCCAAGTGATCAGAATGTCGGTGTTCCCGGCATACTGGAAATCGCCGTTGATCGGATTGCCGTTGGTCAGCAGGAATATCACATTGAAATTGTTCATATTCCCGACAAAGGACATAATGACAAGCGGCGCCATCGAGTACATCACGCTCGGGAAGGTAATCAGCCGGGTCTTCTGAAAAGAGCTCGCGCCGTCGATATCGGCCGCTTCGTACATATCTTTCGGGATCGTTGACATAATTCCGATAATCATGAGCATCGATACCGGAAAGGCTACCCAGAAATTCGCAATAACGAGCGTGACCTTCGCCCATGTCGGATCGGACAGCCACGGAATTCGGTCGATGCCCAGAAGCCCGAGATATTGGTTAACCGGACCGAACTGGCCGTTAAACATATTTTGCAGAATCAGCATCGAGACAAACATCGGTATGGCGTAAGGTAAAATAAACAGAGTGCGCCAAAACGATTTAAAGCGAATACGTTTTTGCTGTACGAGCAGCGCAACCGCGAACCCGCCGAAATAACCGGTAAGCGTCGCAACAATCGCCCATATTATGGTCCATAACGTGACACTGTAAAAGGTGCGGCTCCATTCTTTGATCCGGAATAGATCCTTAAAGGCTTCGAAGCCGGTCCAATCCAGCAGGTTCTTTGGCGGCGTATGCGCGGCCGTATAGTTCGTAAAGGCGATCAGGATCATGAAGACAATCGGCATGATGGTGAAGAAAAAGACACCCGCCAGCGGAACCGCCAGGATCAGATACGGGAAACGGTAGGACATCACAAAACTGACCGTTTCTTTGAACGTATTTGGCACCTCGCCCTGTTCCCTCATTTTACCGGTACGATAGGAGTCTTTAATATTCATCACATAGATCCAGAGGAAAATCAGCGCGACAAAAACGGTAACCAATCCCTCGATCATCAGGAAGACGGAGTGGTCTCCCATGACCTGCTTGTAGAGCCTGCCCACCTTTTTAAGCTGGGTCTCGGTTTCGCCCAGTGTGACCAGCCCCCATACCGCATGAGGCAGCCGAAAAATAAAGGTATACAAGGCCAGCGCGTGTACCGCCAGCAAAATAACGCCTTTCATGTACTGGCGATTGTACAATTGCCCCAATCCCATGGCCAGCGCCGACAATACCGCCGCAGTCCTGCTGTACGTTCTGGTTAATTTGGAACGGTTTCGCTCCATGATGAACTCCTGCATCCCCCTTTAACCTCCTTTTAATGAAATGCGATCACCCGTCGACAACCCAGGTGACCGCCCGCTACTTCCCACAACTTCAGCTTCTATTCGTTATTTCTGATTGGCTATGTCCGTTTTCAGCTTCCCGGCAGCCTTGTCCAAAGCGGCTTTAGGATCTCCGCCTTTCCAAACATCGGCTATAGCGGCATCCAGCGCCGGCCATACATACTTCGTTTCATAAAGACCGGGGAATCTGTGGCTGCTGGCAATTTGCTTCAGGAAGCCCTGGGTCAATTCGTCATTGCGCATTCCCTGTTCGGTTCCGGTGACATCGGCGGCAGGAAGCGCACCGGTCAGCTCATTGTTCTTGATTTGCATTTCTTTGGTCGTGATGAAATGGGCGAGAAGCTTGGCCGCATTCGGATATTTGGAGTACGAGCTTACATAGTATCCCGTGCTTCCCGCAAGCGGCATCGCATTTTCACCGCCCGCCAGCTTCGGCATCGGCAGTACGCCTACAGGGAACGGCTGCTTGTTATGCTCCCCGATCGCCCAGCTACCGTCCATATTAATGGCAAGTTTGCCTTGTGACCACAGACCTTCTTTCAGATTGTTAGTGACATCGGCCAGTTCAAGCGGAATAATCTCGCGAAGAGATTGAATGAACTGCATCCCTTTTACAGAACCTTCATTATTGATTCCAATATCATTGACATCCGTTTCGTTATTGCCGAAGATGTATCCGCCATATCCCGTCATGAAGGCGACGTCAAAGGCAGAGGTCTTGGGCTCATACAAGAAGCCGAATTTGTTGTTCTTCACATCATTGAATTTCTTGGAGAAAGCGATAATATCATCCCATGTCTCCAGCTTCGCGTCTTTGACAAGATCTTTATTGTAGTAAAGACTGAACGTATAGACGTTCCAGGGATAACCGTACAGAATGCCGTCATGGGTAGCAGCGGCGATCGTGTCCGGCTTGTTCATGCTTTTCGTGTCTTCTTCAAAATAGTCATTTGGCAGCACGAGGCCGGATTGAACGGCATTCGCCACATCGGGCGTTTGCAGGCCGAACACGTCCGCGCCTACGCCGGCCGGTCCGTCCGTCGACAACCGTTTGATGCTGTCCCAGTAACCGACATCTTCAACTGTGACTTTAATGTTGTACTTCTGTTCGAATTCTTTCAGCGCATAGTCAGTAAAAGGCTTCAGGTCGGTGATAAACGTCCATAATCTCAATTCCGCCCCTTCTTCGGGCTTCAGCTCATCCATAGCGGCAGTCTCATCTGTATTGGTCTGCGAGCCTGTTACATTGCTTGACTGATTGCCGGAATTCGTCGCCGCATTGCCGCCGCAAGCAGCCAGTGTGAACATCATTAATGTTGACAGCATTACCAGACCCAGCTTCTTTTTCATGAAATATCTACCCCTCTGCATGTAATCAGTTGTTTACAAACCTTTTATCCGATTGAAGTGAGCACACCATTCCAGACATCACTATTCAAATCCAGCCTTAGCCAGTCACTGCCATGCAACTCCCCCTAACAATAATTTCATGAGGAAGAATCCTTGTTTCCTTCACATAATCCTCTTTTTTCCTAATTTGCTGAAGCAGCATTTCCGCCGCCTGAACGCTTAGCTCCTGAATCGGCTGCCGGACGGTCGTAATCCCGGGACGGTAGGCTTTGGCCAAAAGAATATCATCGAACCCCATGATGGAAATATCCTCGGGAACGCTGAGCCCTTTGTCTTCCGCCGCCTTTATCGCACCGATCGCGACCATATCGCTTACACAGCATACGGCTGTCGGCCTGTCCGTTCTTTGAAATAACGCCATACCGTTCTCATAGCCGTGATCGATGTCGTAGTCATTGGCAAAAATCAGCGATTCTTCGCACCGGATGCCATATTCGGCCAGCGCTTGCTTGTAACCGGATAACCGCTCCATCGCTTGACGGTAAATATGAGGTCCGCCAAAGAATGCGATTCTGCGATGCCCAATCTCAAGCAAATACCGGGTGGCGTCATACATGGCCTGATAATTATCGATGTTTACGGACGAGAACTGCTTGGTCGGGTCCGTATGCCCGGCGAACACGGCAGGTACCTCAACTTGCTCAAAGAACTCAATCTGATGCGGCTTCGGATGAGAAGTCATCAGCACTACACCATCCACGTACTTGTCTTTCAAGAGCCTTAAATAATCCTTCTCGATCTCATCGTCGCATCTGGTATTGCAGAGGAGCGTGGTGTAATTGTGCTTAAAGAATTCCTCTTCGATAATGTTCACAAATTTTGAAATAAAGACATTATCAATGCTTGAAATAATGACGCCGATGAGCCGGCTTTCCTTCATCACGAGACTGCGGGCAACCGAATTGGGATTGAAATCAAGTTCTTCCACTACTTTCATGACTTTCTCCCGTATTGCTTTGCTGACAGGCTTGCTTTGATTGAGAACCCGTGAAACGGTTGCCGGCGATACATTGGCTCTTAAGGCAACATCTTTGATCGTAATACTCATGACTTCCTTCCCCACCCCTCGCATCGAAGACAACAACCAAATCCGGGATACGGTAAAGCAGGTCACCTGGAAAACCTGGGAAATCGATTTCCTGAGTTCCTGTTCAAGTTCCCTATGAATGATATTAGGCTGCATACCCTTTCTAAATCTGTTAACGATCAACAGGAAATCGATTTCCGATATGCCATTTGTCACTTTAAATAACAATCTTTGTTACGATAACGCGAATTAATTAAGAGAAATGTACATGATTTCAACCGCAAGAGCAACTAAGTTTACATCATATTGTTTAATTCGACAGATTATCTTCTATTTCTTTATGCAAAATGCATAATTGACACGAATTTTGTCATGTCACTTTCGTGTTATGTTTATAAAAACAAAAAAAAGCCGCTTTTCAGCAGCTGTTAATAAAGGCTTTATTTAGGAGTGGGAGTTCCACTCTTTTCTCAACATAAGAGGACCTAAAAGACGGCAGAACAGCCGCCCGCCTCAATAGAGCGAAGGAGTAATGAATCATAATCGTTAGTTCAAATAACGTTCCTTGATGATATTCAAATGATGAAGCTCATGACCGATCAACAGACATGCCTGAGCCCTTGCTGTAATGGGATGTCCGTTCGTGTTGCCTTTGCGGGTCCAGGCTTCCTCAGAAATAGCCGCAAACAAAGCCAGCGTCGATTGGCGCGTGGCTTTATATTGCCGGATCAGCTCCTCCAGCGAATAGGAATCAAACCCCGCTGCATTCACGAAATCATTCTCATCATACCCGGGAAGCGGCGTCTCATCTCCTCGGGATAACCGGAGCACGCGATAGGCCATAATACGGTCACTGTCGGTCAAATGGCCGAGCAGCTGCTTAACGCTCCATTTTTCCGGGGCATACCGGTATCCCCCCTGCTCCTCCGTCAATCCTTCGAATAAAGCGAAGGCAGCATCCGATTGTTCCAGCAGCACTTCGGCAAAGCCTCCTTCTTCCGGCACCAATTCCATATAATTCTGGTTAAATTCGGCATATTCTCCCTTTTTCGGGCGTTGACTCATAGTAAATCTCCTCTCAAATTCAAAATAAAAGAAATTTTTGGGGAAAAGTGTAATTTTCTGTTGTTGAACCTTTTCAATTAAAGTATAATATTTCCAAGATGAGAGGTAAAGTTACCCTGGATATTGGGAGTGTATAATTTGCTAGAATTTATTCTTTACTTAGTGTTCTCAGTATTAGAAACGTCAGCTCTTATTTTCTTAGGATTCAAAATATTTAAAATTGATTTATACTTAAAGGAAATTTTCTTTGTTTCATTAATATTAGCGTTCTTCTCTTATATAGTACGTATTGATTATAAATTAGTACAGCTTGATATTATTATCCAGTACATCCTGCTGTTGTGTTTCCTATGGTTAATGTTCCGTATACATATTTTTTATGCGGTTATTATGGCCGGCATGGCTTATCAAGCCTACTCTTTTATTCAAACTGTTTATATTTATCTAATAAAATTTTTCGTTAGTTTTACTTCGATTGATCTTTATGGAAGTAACTTAAATGCTTATATCATGCAGGCATTATCTGCTGTTACCGCTGTTCTTATCGGGATTTATATAGGACATAAGCGTAAAGGTTTTGATTTTGTACCAGACAAGCCAAATGGAACAATCAACTTATCTCTAAGGGATAAAATACTTTTCGCATTAAATCTTCCTACTATTGGAATTATGATTTCAATCGCAATTTTTGTTTCATGGAAATTCTTCTCTTTAATTCCTTTGGCTTATGGTTTCATTCTATATGGATATTTGTATTTCTCTTATAGAAGGGATCGTAATAACTATGAATACTTTAAGTTATAAAGTTGCATTTGCTATCAAACAAGCCAATCCTGAAGGTACTTCTTCTATAGAAGTGATGCAGTATTCTTTGAGCATCCTGTTTAATACAGCTTGTATTATAATCTCATCCTTGGTAATCGGTTGGTTGACCGGTCAGTGGAAGGGTACGATATTGACATTGTTTAGCATCGCTCTTTTACGTTTTGTTTCAGGAGGAGTTCATTTAAAATCCGCAAAAGCATGTAACATTGCTTCAATTTTGACCTGCACCATTATCCCACACTTAAGTTCTTTTCTAGATAATTATATTTTATTGATTAATGGGGTTAGTCTCGTAATAATGGCTATCTCCGCTCCTAAGCCAGATAAAAATGCCCAACTTCCGATAAAGTGGTTTCCTTTTATGAAAGTCATTGCTATGCTTCTTGTTTTATCCAATTTCTTCATTGGGTCGTCTGTCATTGGATTGGCTTTCTTTGTCCAGTCCTTAACAGTAATATATTGGAAAAGGAGGGTGCTATTATGAAAAAAGCAATGGCTCAGTATGCTTCTGCTACTCTGACTGCTTCAGCTCGTGTGTTTGCAACTGTATTGAAACCTTTCGCGAACAGTCCCGAAATCCCGCAAGAATTGCGCAAGTAATCGATCAAGGAAGGGGAAAACATGCGTGTTCTACTAAAAGACGGTTCCTCCCGGGAAATTCGCGAGGAAGAAATATTGTATTTCTCCAACTACAAAAATACAATATTCGTCCACACAAAAGAAGGCGAGTTTGTTCTCCCCACAACTTTGTCTGATCTCTATGCCGCATATGGGAGTCGTGGATTCGAGCGTCTGGATCGCAGCAATGTCGTCAATATGAACAATCTGAACGGTTATGATGCCCTCCGAAAGGTTGTGCTCTTCTATCCTGGAGATCAGTTCGCCACGGTTTCGGAAGCGAACGAAGTGCGTGTCCGAAAATTCCTTGCTGCAGCCGACAAAAAGCTGTAATCTCAATATCGATTCATCCATTAAAAATAGCGCTACAAATTGCCTGTCAATTTGTGGTGCTATTTTTATTTTTCGGCTTCACAAAACAAAAGCAATTATTATGCCATATTATCCATGATATGTAAAGAAAAATTGAGGGGGAGAATGAGAGGAGACAAGCAGACATATAAATGGTACCATTTGGAAAGGATGTATTTTCGAAACTATTTAACTTATGGAGGAATCTAATGAACTATCATTTTACTCCTTCTCCGCGCCCCTCCTCACTTGAAATGTTGACGAATGAACAGCTGTTGAACATCTATGAATTGGCGGTACAGGCGAAGGCATCTCCCGAATTCATTGAAATTATCGAAGACGTTCTGTCCAAGAGAAGTCTGGAGCATTCCGAGCGTTTTTAACCCAATTCTATCTTTTTTAATAACTGGGCAGCGCCTTACAAGTCTGCTATCTTAATCTACATATCTTTTGAATGTTCTCATTTGAGGCAGACCCTTGCGGTCTGCCTTATTTATCTCATTTAAATAAGCGAAATAAATCTTGTGCAAGATATCAAATACTTCCAGATTTCATTACCTATCATAACATCCAATGCTTATTGAAATTGGTAAAAAAACACTCCTTCATCTGGTTTTGACAACCAAATAAAGGAGTGATATTTGTTGATTAGCCATAAAACAAGTTGGTCGAACAATTACTTATCTTGATCCTTACCCTTTCACGACACCTTGTGCTCAATCCGTAGCTTATCGGCTACCATGGCGATAAACTCGCTATTGGTCGGTTTGGACTTACTGATGTTGATCGTGTAGCCGAACAGGTGGCTGATAGAATCGATGTTCCCGCGCCCTTGTCTATCAAGGGTTTGCGCAAGGTGAGATAAGTATAAGTAGGGATTGTTATCTAAGCAAAACTTAACGAGACACCGATTATTTATCGGGTTTCACTTTAAATATTTACAGGCATAAATGCCTAAGAGAAAGATATCCTTTCTAGGAATAATTGTCAACCGTATTAGTCTGATTTTTTTCTCTTTTTTCCCCGCCCCGAGAAACAGCGGGGAGTAAAGGGGTAGGGGGATATTCAACGCCAGCACAACAGACCAAGCCATTTTGCACTTACGCAGGTTCACATATATAATATATCGATTTTCCTTAAAAACAGCAAAAAGAGAAATTTCTTATAATTTGTAGTTGATTTATTCCTTCTGACGCTCTTAGATTACCGAAATAAAGTATCTAAGTTAAGAGTTCGTGATGATTTGATCATTTCAAACTACTCTAACGAAAAATATTTGGTAATACTTCATTTTTCTCCAGCATCTCGAATATATTGTTATATATAGGAATTGTGGTGGCTATAGACATTAAAAATAAGCTTACAAACCAGTAATTTTCCTCATTTATTTCACCGGGTTTATGGTAAATTACCTCCCGTGTTTCCGGAAAAACATCGCTGCCCATAAATAATCCAAAACAGTTTGGATGACAAAATTCTGACAAGTTATCATAAGCTACTCTAAACATCTTTTCTTTGCTTCCACTTATCTTTTTGTAGTAGTCATCAATTGAATCAATTAAATCCATTACACCAATAGGATCAGGCATATCAGAATGATCTTTAACTTTCCCACCAAGTGATAACCTGTATAACGACCTATCAAGATCTTCATAAGAAATGTTACCAGCGTAAAAACTTTTAAGGCGTTTGTGCAAATAAGTGAGTGTTCCAGTAATTTCAATATGAGAACGAACTCCTAAAATCGCCATTAACACATTTCTATTATTCAGAGATAATACTACTCCTTCAATTATTACCTGAGATCGGTATAAAGTTCTTTGTATATAAAGTAATCCATTCTCCCCTAATAACCTCTCGGGTTTTTCTAACTTGGATTGTGTTTTTATAATAAAGTGTTTTTTATGTTCCTTAATTGCCTCTTCAATTCTTTTTAAATCGTCAATTCTTCCGTTGCTACTAAAATATTTTGTTATATGTTTTTTAAATATCATTTTACTCCCTACTCTCAAATACAGTACTTATACCCGATCAAATGATACACAATCCAAAGGATGAATGGCATTAGAAAAATTGTTCATAATCTTTTCCATTGCTCTTTTAGTACAAGTTCAAATCCCCCGTCGATTACTCGATTCTTATGAAATCCCGGCAAGATTGGACTAATGCCTTGGCTTAGGAAAAATGCTCTACTCAACTCAAATCCTTTTTGTCTTAATTCATGTCTGAACTTATGACTATTCTTTGTCATTTTCTCAATCGCTTCAAGTATAGGTTTTAAGCTCTGTTTAGTATCATTTATACCTTCAGTAGTCCAAGTTTTTGAAGATATCGGGTAAAAAAGATTGTTTGGCATCTCATAGAGTTTTAATGGCTTCATAACAAATTCGTCAGGAGCACCAAGTATATTAATTTCAAAATAGGGATCTTCAGTAGTATCAATCCATGAAATATTTAGGGATTGAATTTGAGAGTCGTCAATTAGTAATCCTTCAGATCCTTTAATAGAATCACATATTAATTTCGCATAGTTATCTAAATCAGCTAGTTCTGGTGTTTCAAATCGTTTTTGTTCACTTAAATAGAGTATTACTTCAACCTTTACTTCACCAAATAACAAATAATTCACATCCAATTCGGAAGCAATTCTAGCCTTAAAAGCCTGTCTAGCTGGACTGCCGTATGGAACAGGTGCAAAATTAAAGGTTTTATGATATTTACCAAATAGAGGGTTATTTCCAGCCTTATATCCTGAATTTTCAATCTCAAAAATCTGCCCTTCTTCGTACACAAAAACCACCTCTGATTTATCTGTAATAACTAATAAGGATGTCTATAGAATCCAATAGAAGCTATATACTTATTTGATCTTGGTCTTTCTCGACTATCCCCTTTAATGTTCTCGTCTGAATTATAATTATGAACATTTATTTTTTATATCAAAAATATCATTCTGCTAATTACAAATTTTTTAGGCTTGAAGCATCTTAAAATATACAATCACATTTTTATAAATATACAATTATCCGAAAGAAAATTTTGTGTGTTACTTTATTTTATCAATTCATAAAGCATTGATTATCCGAATGATAATCCTTATGTATTGCCGCCGTTTGGCGGCTTAACGCGTTCAGTGATAATAAACTTAAGCTTTAAGCTTCAAGTGTGCAAATGCTTCTTTTGCCTTAGCTTTACTGAGCTTCTCAGGGCCTTGCTGTGCCGCCGACAATTGAAGGTGTGCAAAAGGTCTATCATTATTATCCTTAGCCACAGACAGAAACACAGCTGCCTTATCTGCCGGATTCGCAACAACTCCTACACCGCCGAAAATGACCTCATTGAACACACGATATACCTTTTGGCCCATATATTCGCGCCCTACATAAGGTATCAACCCTAAGCTTTCAGCTTGATGTTGAGTGTATAAAGTATTACCTACCTTGTAACTTGCATCTTTATAATAACACTCCATTGACACCTTTAAGCTTCCAGTTGAAAACTTATCCTTTATCTTTTTTGCTTGCTCCGGGTATACATATTTCCATATTGCGCCTTCAGCCTCAATATATCCTTTCCCGCTGGTATCCTCCTTATATACGCTATCAAGGATAGTACCAATAATCGGCTGACCATGCTCCCAGTTAATAGGCTTCGTCTTAGGCGTTTTCTGCGCCGCATACAAGACATCTTTTGTAAAGAAGTCGCCGTTTGCGTTGTCTCCTTCATGACACAGAATAAAACGAGTATACATTAGGTCCGGGTCAAACTGATGTGTATCTGTATTGGTAATATTCTTATCAATGTTAGCAAGGGTAATACTTATCTTTTTGTAGCCCATTAACGGACTTATTTGATTAGGGTTCATTTTTGACCTCTTTCGTGTACAAGTGCTTATTGAATTAAAGAAATGATTATACGCTGTAAACAGCGTATTGCGTAAGCAATATTAATTGTATTAACTGGTTTGCGTTGCTCCCCAATATATTCAACATCAAGTTGAAAGCTGAAAGTTTAACATATGCCCATCTGCGGTAGCAGTCTAAATATTAACAAAATAATATTTGAGCAAGTTATTTATATAGCCGATTCCATCGGCTCTTGCCCGAAGGCAAGATAATAAATCTTTAATTGCTCGTCGCTTGTTGCTCCTCTCCTATTAAGGTAATTACACCTGACCCCGTTTAAATATTTAGACTCCCCTTAGGGTCGTCCCTCCTCGTAATCACGTTGTTATGTGCAGCGGAGGAGGGATAGACATATTAAGATTAACCTTAAGCTATTAAAAAATCCCCTTACAGGTGATTCAGCTTCATATATTTGCCCTGTAATATTACCTGACTGCGCAAATAAAGAATTTGCATAGAATATCTTTTTAATTGGACTATTAAATATTAATTTAAAATGACCTAAAAGTGCCTTGAGCCTTAGAGCCACAAGGGTTTGAGGCACTTTTCTTTAGTGCGGAATCCTGACAGTATTAGGGCGGAATCCTGACATCTCTTTAGTCTGCTAAAGTGTCTATCCCTAGCTCTGCCGCTTTACTTTCGCGCTCGTGGATGCTTGCCACCCTGTTAAAGTCTGCCCTAAGCGCTTGTGCAGTCTCGGAATTTAGGGTATTCTCGCGGCTAAATATGTCCGGGTTAACCTTAAATATAGAGGCGTTGCCTATCCCGGTAAGCCTAAGAATGTATCCTGCCTTAACTAAGTTACCAATATGGCTAATTAGCGTTGGCCGTTTAATACTAATGATCTCGGCAAGCTCGGCCATTGTGAGGGGGGAAACTAGCTCTCGATTAGGCTCTGTCGGGTTTCCACAAAGCACGTATTCGCTATAATGGAATAGAGGGATAATCCGGGTGAGGATATTAGCGTCCTCTAGCGTTATTTGTTTTAGTTTGTCTCTGGCCTCTTTGTGGTACAGTCTAATGTACATTTGATCTTTCCTTTCTTGCGGGAATGTTCCCATGATTGCATACTTGCTGTTAATTCTGTACTGCGTATTGCGGGGCCCAGAGCCCTCTTTGATGATTACATCTATCTCTCTTAGCCGCTTGATGGCCTCTTTTGTCTGCCGCTCGCCTCTGCCAATCATGTCAGCTATATCAGCGATACGGGCAGGGTTACCTCCTTTGATTAGTAGCTCATCCTTATCAAGCTGCATATAAAGCAACAAAGGGAATAAGGCCCCTAACTCTGGCCCTGCATTGCTATTAAGCTCGGGCCACCGCTCTACAAAGCAGTTAGTATAATTGGGACCCCTGAGCTTTTTAATTTTTTGGTTCTCTTCATGCTGATTCTTGCCATCTATTTGCCTCTGCCTAGTTTCCTTGTCAACTATAATCTTCTTGTTTAGGTTAACATTATCCGCCATTAGCTCGCCCGTTGTTTCGTCCGGGCGATACACGATACCATCCAATACTATTTACTCCTTAACTTATTTGTTGTTCTGTCTAATCCATCCGTTAACCGCTTCCATGTCGAATCTAAGCAAGCGATACCCTAACCGATAGCAGGGCAGTCCATCATTAAGCCAATAATTGAGCGTGCGGCGGCTAATGTTATACTTCTGACATACCTTGCTTGCTGGAACTAAATTATCCATATCAAACCTCCTTTAACAATAATATGCAATATTATACCTAATAAAAGCCCCCCTATACGGGGGGTATGGGAGATGGTATATACTACTAGTATATCATGGAAGTCAAGGATTATAGCTTTATTGTCCTTGCTGCTGTCTATATAGGCCGTCGAATATTCGTGCTAGCTGTATATTTTCCACGCGATCATCCTCTAGCAGCGATGTTATGATCGCGTTAACAGGTAGACCGTTGTAGTAGGACAGGAACCGCAGATACTGGTAATCGTAATCGCTGATAGTTGTACTAAGTTGCTGTTTAGTGTTCATTTACCCCGCTCCTTAACATAGTTTTCCGCTGTGTTACATATTGCTAGCGCTTCTTGCGGCTGCTTTATCTCTGCGCCCAGAGAGATAATTAGCTCCTTTATCGCGCTGAGCTTAAACAGCCTAATGCGCGTATTGTCCGGCAGCATAGACACCCCGTAAGCAGCCCTTAGCGGCATATGCCACTTAATTGCTTGATTAATTAGTTTCTCGCTTACGTCCATAACAGTGGGAAGGCAAGCAAAGTCAATATAATAATCAAATCTGCCTGTTATCTGCCGCCGCTCCCGGGCTAGATGTACGGTAATACCGTCAGATGTTCTAACTGTGTCCTTAATATGATATTCGTTCAATTTGGTCACCTTTTTTATTGAAATTTTAAAAAGCCTAGGGCGGTTCTCCGTCCGCCCCGGGCATGAAGAGGAAGGACCTCAATGAAGGATGAGGCTATAATAGAGACTTCGCCATCCCGCAAAAAAAATGCTATATGTATATAAGCGTAGATATGTAGCTAAACCATAAGCCGCCAATAGAGCCTAGCTTTACACAGCTTCTGTGCGGCCAAGGCAAAGAAAAAAACCGTCCCGGTGAACAAGACGGTTTAATTGGCTATAGCGACTCTATACGCCTCATAGAGGCTCTTTAAATGTATTAATATATTATTAGGCGGGGATTAGGACTAGGCATAAGAATTATCAGGGTAAACCTGACGTTGTCCTCCCAATGATAGTAGTTGTCGCAGATTGCGCTATATTGGGCTATTGTAAGCTCATTGTCAAGCAGCATGTTTTCAATCACATTGAATATTTCATTTTTAAATCCGTAAATCTGAACAACCATCTTAGTTACCCCCTCTTGTAATTTGTTCGTGCATCAGCGATTTGTACGTTTGCAGTCGCATAATCCGGCTGGCGGGCGGCTGCTTGTCGATACGGCGTAATAGGTAGTCATAACGTTGCTGGCTGTAATCGTTAAGTTTTGCGGCATAGTAAGTTAGACGGCGGATAATACCGACAGAATGATAAGGCTTAATCTCCATGACTTATACATCTAAATGAGCAAGCGGACTGTGTTTCTGATATTTCCGCCCAATCTCTTCATCGGTGAAGTCGAGATATGCTTTTTGAGTTACATCTACAGAGGAATGCCCCAATATCCGGCATAAACTGAACCAGTCACCATTGTTAAGAATATAGTACTTGGCGAAATTGTTCCGAAGCTGGTGTGGGTGAATTGCAATACCAACCTTCCTCCCTGCCTCTCTTAATGCGTGTTCAAAATTCCTGATTTCAAGTTGTGTTCCTCTGGTGGTAGGGAACAGAAACGGACTTTCGGAGTAGCGGTCTTTATACCGCATCCAGCTTTTTATCTCATTGGCCGACTTGAAGGAGAAATAAACATATCTCTCCTGCCCATTCTTCGGGTTCTTGATAAGAATGCTCTTATGCTTGAAGTCAAAGTTCTCCGGCTGAAGGTTTAGGCATTCCCCTATTCTCATACCTGTGTCCAGTAAAAGCCGCGTAATCACATAGTTACGGTATCCGTGGAAGGCGGCGATATCAAACTGCCCCAATACCTTCTTTATTTCCTCCTGTGTCAGCGTCTTCTTTACCTTCCTCTCGACCTTCGGATTCTCAATGCTGTCCACAGGATTTTTCAGTATCTCACGTTCCACTTGGTGCAAATAGTTAAAAAACACCTTGATATTCCGTACATAATTGGCAATCGTGGTCATCGAGATTTCTTTCTTATAGTCGGTTCGTTGTTCAGGGTAGTTCTTCTCTTTTGATTCCGGCTTGTTGACAACCGTATACTTACCCCGTTCCCGCAAATACTTGATGTACTGCCGGATATGCCCTGATTGTACCTTCTTCACTTCCTCAATCTGATACGTCTCCCGCAAATACATGCCAAGTAGCTTTAAGGTCTGTTCATAACTTGCTAATGTTTTTCGTGAAAGATTCTTGGACGAACAATACAGCATAAAATTGTCTAATTGGAAATCAAAATCAGTCATAAAAAATACCGCCTTTCTATTGGGTGTAGTGGCCCCCAATAGATAAGCGGTATTAGTTGAGTTAATGCTCAGAACTTTATCGGTATGCGGGCGGCTGTTTCGGATATTTATAGCCATCCCATCATTTGACATTGACAGATGCCAAAGCCCGAAATCCCTTATCCCTCACTGATCCTTACCCTTTCACGACACCTTATGCTCAATCCGCAGCTTGTCTGCCACCATCGCGATAAATTCGCTATTTGTTGGCTTGGATTTGGAGATGTTGATCGTGTAGCCGAACAGATGGCTGATGGAGTCGATGTTGCCGCGCGTCCAGGCGACCTCGATGGCGTGGCGGATAGCCCGTTCTACGCGTGAAGGCGTTGTCTTGAATTTTTCGGCAATGGCCGGATAGAGCGTTTTCGTAATGGCGCCTAGAATTTCAATGTTGTTGTAC
The DNA here is from genome assembly GCF_003854965.1 of Paenibacillus rhizophilus. Taxonomy (GTDB): domain Bacteria; phylum Bacillota; class Bacilli; order Paenibacillales; family Paenibacillaceae; genus Paenibacillus_AQ; species Paenibacillus_AQ rhizophilus. The sequence continues at coordinate 23,654 of NZ_RQPI01000018.1, read as the reverse complement.
ACCATCGTGATTGCCTCGCGCAAGTACTGATATCCCTTAATATGCGCAGGTACGCCGATTTCATGTATGATCGAAGTGATATTTGCATCCAAGTTTTTACCTTTAGACAGCGGTACGACATTGGATTTGACCGACGAGAAGATCGGAGAACCGGAAGATGATGAAGAGGTCATGACGCTGCCGTTCTGGGTTCCCACTAGCTGTCTCACCCGGTTTGTTAGCACTTCCATATCGAAAGGCTTCAAGATATAATACGACGCTCCGAGCTGCACTGCCCTTTGAGTGATATTCTCCTGGCCGAAGGCTGTAAGCATAATGATTTTAGGTTGGGGATTCAAATCCATTTCCCTCAGACGTTCAAGCACGCCCAATCCGTCAAGATGCGGCATGATAATATCAAGGATAAGAACATCGGGAATTTTGCGCGCCTGACTCAGCATTTGAACCACTTCTTCACCATTATATGCGATTCCAGTCACTGTCATATCTTCCTGCTCCGAAATATATTCAGCGAGCAAATTGGTAAATTCCCGATTATCATCGGCCAACAACACTTCAATATTCTGCACTGGCTGTTTCCTCCTTAAAAATATCTGCTTTGTAAAACAGCGTTTATCTTCTCTCTTTAAAGTTTTCGACATGTGGAACGAATTTCCTTCTGTCGAAAATTATTTTTCTTTATTTTTTTTCGGGCATGATTTATAATTAAATATTTTATTACAGTATTCGATTTTGTTCTTGAACCTTCGACAAAAAAATCTTAAGGCTAAACCGCCTTAAGATTAGAGTGAAACCTATACTGTTGAATAACACCGGAATCTTTAAGCATCCATTCGATGAAACAGCCGTAACCGGATCTGGGATCATTGACGAAAACATGCGTTACCGCTCCGACCAGCTTGCCGTTCTGAACAATGGGACTGCCGCTCATTCCCTGAACAATGCCCCCGGTCTTATCAATCAGCCTCGGATCGGTAATCCGCAACACCATTCCTTTTGTAGCCGGCTCCTGCTGGCGGGCCACATGGATGATCTCGACATTGAACCGTTCAACTCTCTGACCTTCAAGTACGGTAAGAATTTGAGCTGGGCCTTCCTTTACCTCACTGCTCATGGCTACCGGAATCGGCTCGCGATACAGGCTGTGATCAGGATTTCGCCCCATTTTGCCGAAAATGCCGAAGTCTGTGTTGCTTTCAACATTTCCGAGCACTTGGCTCTCTTTCAGAAAGTGAGCCCGCTTCTCGCCCGGATCACCGTCTTGACTTTTGGATATGGAAGTTACGCTTGATTCCACAATATGTCCGCTGCCGACAACAATCGGAGTTCCGGTATTCATATCGGTAATGACATGTCCGAGCGCTCCATAAACGCCCTGATTCGGTGCGTAGAAGGTCAATGTTCCTACCCCTGCGGCAGAATCCCTGATGTAAAGCCCTAGCCGCCATACTTTGTCGTTCCGGTCGTAAGCCGGTTTAAGCTTGGCCATTCGTTCCTTGCCCTCGCGTATATACCGGATGGTGAGTTCACCGCCGGAATCCCCTGCCCGCTTCACAAGATCCGCCACCTTGGTTACCTCGTCCAGCTTGACCCCGTCAATCGATACCATAAGATCCCCGGGCAGCAGTCCGCTGATTTCGCCCGGCGACAATTTAGTCTGCTGAGACACCTCAACAAAATGATGTCCCACAACCAATACTCCTGCCGACTTGACCTTGACGCCAATCGTCTGCCCACCCGGATACACTTTGATTGCCCGCACCGTTCCCGTCTCAGCCCCTGCTTGGCTCCGTTCAGCAGACGATACATAGCCTGAAACCGGTACGCTAAACCCTGACACACTAAGAAAGAAAGCAAATAAAAGACCTGGCATTAACTTCCTGAGGTTAGGCTTCAATGGCTGTCACGCTCCCTTTTGCTTCTTTCGCTTGACGAAAAAAGTGGTCGCCAATTGCGTACCTATAAGATAACCTTGCCCCCAGGCTTTTATTACTGTCAATACTTAACCGCTTGGCGTTCCCGCAGCCTTGCTAGCGTCCGCCAAATTGAGCATTTCCTGCGCGTGATGCAGCGTCTTTTCTGTAATTTCCACACCGCCCAGCATTCTTGCCAGTTCCTTCACCCTGCCGTCTTCGGACAGCGGCTCCACCTCTGTCATCGTTCGTCCGTCCTGTACTTTTTTGCGGATGAGGTACTGATGGTCCGCCATGCAGGCCACCTGCGGCAGGTGAGTAATGGAGAAAACCTGGCACATCGAAGACAACCGGTACAGCTTATCTGCGATGGATTGGGCTGCCCGTCCGCTCACCCCCGTATCCACTTCGTCGAAGATAAGCACGGGAATGTCTTCATGCCTTGCAAAAATGCTCTTCATCGCCAGCATGATGCGCGAAAGCTCGCCTCCCGAAGCGATTTTGCTCAAGGGACGCAGCGGCTCTCCGGGGTTAGGAGAAATCATAAATTCTGCGCTGTCGATACCCTGGCGGGTCAAGCGGATGCGCCGGCCGTCGACCTCAACCCCTTTCGGATCGTCAAGCGTATCCAGCTTGACCTCAAGGGAGGTCCGTTCCATTTGCAGGTCCTTCAGCTCGCCTTCCACCTGTGACGCCAAATCCGCCGCGCACTTGCGCCGCGCTTCGCTAAGCTTCTTCGCTGAGGTCATCAGTTCTTCAAGCAGGGCATTCCGTTTAACAGCCAGCTTTTCCAAATGCTCGTCCTTGTTCTCAAGCAGATCGGTTTCCCGGGAAATTTGTTCGTAATACTCCAGAATTTGCTCCACGCTGTCGCCGTATTTGCGCCGCAGACCGGAGATGAGATCGAGACGGTTCTCCACTTCCTCCAGCCTCGCCGGATTGAACTCAATATCCTCACGGTAATCGCGCAGCTGAAATGAGGCATCCTCAAGCTGATAAAAAGACGACTGAAGCTGCTCCAGTACGGGCCGCAGATTTTTCTCATCATAACGAACGACGTCCTCAAGCGTAGAGATGACATTGCTGATTGCTTCAAGCCCCTGGCGACCATTCAGCACCTCATAAGCTCCGGAAACAGAATCCATCATTTTCTCGCTGTGGGATAGTTTGACCCTTTCTTCGGAAAGTAATTCATCTTCTCCACATTTTAACGCAGCGGAAGATATCTCCTCCAGCTGGAACCGGTACAAATCAAGCATTTGATAGCTTCTTTGACTTGAATCCTGCAGCTCGCGCAGCTCTTTCTCCACCTGGGCAAACTTTGAATATTTCTCCTGGTAGTCCCCCTTCAGCGGTCCGATCACGGATTCACCGTACGTATCCAATAGTCCCAAATGACGGTCCGGCTTCAGCAGATTCTGATGCTCATGCTGGCCGTGAATATTGACAAGCTGCTCGCCGATTTCACGCAGCATCGTCAGATTCACCATTTGGCCGTTAACGCGGGACGTACTTTTCCCCTGGGTGTTAAGCTCTCTGCGGATAATCAGATGCTCCTCTTTCTGCGCCTTGATTCCGAGCTTCTCGAGCGTGTCCCAAACCGAATGTCCGTTTGGCAAGCTGAACAGGGCCTCCATTTCCGCCTTCTCGCAGCCGTAGCGAATGGAATCGGCCGAGCCCCGGCCGCCGGCGATCAGTCCGAGCGCATCGATAATGATCGACTTGCCCGCTCCCGTCTCTCCCGTCAACACATGAAAGCCCGGATAAAAATATACATCTACCGATTCGACAACCGCCAGGTTGCGAATAGATAATGTTTCCAGCACAAATATTGCACCTCCGACGCATGAATACCATGCCTTCTAAACTCTATCATCCCTACGCTCCGCACGCCGGGTATGACACGCCAATTCTTGATTTAAATTCATCAAGTCGTCTTATTATTGAGTATGGCTTGTTCAAAATTTGAGTAAATGCGGAAATTAAATGCTTGTCGATCAGAATGGCCAATTCCCGCTGTTACCTCAAAGTATGACCGAACACAGGTTCGTAGTCAAGGGGTTTCAAATAAAAAAGTTAATACAGGAGAAAGGAAATTAAAGCGTTGACATGAAGGCAGTCGTATAGGGGGCTCTGGTAAGAGTTCTTGGATAGGTTGTGCATAGGGTGTTTCAAAATATCGGACAGTTCAGAGGGCTAATGCCCTCCCCTTGTCCACGTTCGAGCTTTCCTTGCCATACATAATTTATTCTCGCAATACGGTTAAATGTAACCCATGATTTGCGAAACCACCTTATTGCTGTCATCCGCCTCACGGCAGATAATCAAAATGGTGTCGTCACCGGATATCGTCCCCATAATCTCGGGCCATTCGATGCTGTCGATCAGCGCGGCGACGGAATTGGCCGTTCCCGGCAGACATTTCATGACAACAAGATTGCCCGAATAATCGATATGCACGAAATTGTCCACAAGCACCCGCCTCAGCTTCTGCGTCGGATTGTAACGCTGATCGGTCGGCAGTGAATATTTATATCTCCCGTCATCCATCGGAACCTTGATCAGCAGCAGTTCCTTGATATCTCTGGAAACGGTCGCCTGGGTAACCTGGAAACCCGCATTCCGAAGCGCTTCGACCAGCTCGTCCTGCGTCTCAATATCCCGGTGGGTAATAATTTCACGAATTTTAATATGTCTTTGACCTTTCATTAATGGCCTCCCGTATGTTTAAAAAGGTACTAGTCGTTCTCTCCATCATCCCTGCCGAATGTGATCAAGTTAACCGTGGCGGCCGCAGCATTTACGTAAAGCAGCCCGCCCACCTCCGGATAAATAAGGAGATAAGGCAGCAGCATGTCCCGCATCCCGCTTCCGGTCCATTCCAGCGGACGGCGCGGACGGGCCAGCATCACGAGATACTGTGTGCCGTCCCCGGCCGCCGCAATGTAATCGACAAACAGCCGGCTGTAGAGCGGAGCGCCGTCAACGTTGAAGGACAGCGGAATTTTCAGCTTACCGCCGACGACTTCGTAGCCTGCATCCTCCAGCAGCTTCAGCGCAGGATGGGAAATGATCTCTTTGTTTAGCGGAATGTGATCCTGCAAAAAGGAACGCGGCGAGCTCTGCAGCCATACATAAATGCGGTAAATGACCCACACTGCCAGTCCAACACCGATCAGCGCCATAACCGCCTTGTCCGGGCTACCCGTCATCCGAATCACCTCGGTGATTTATTCGCTTAGACCGAGCAAAATTCCTCTTAAATAGCCAAAAAGAAACTCATCGACGCGACGATGAGTTTCCATGATTTGATGCCTGACCGCCGAAAGTGCCCGAGGCCTCCGCCACAACGGTCTCCGCGAGCGCGGCAAAATTGCCGTAAAGCTCGTGCAAAGGCTCCGGCCCGGAGCCTTCCCCCTCGTCCCTGGCTTCGCCGCTTGGTTGTGTCTCTTCCGATTCCAGACGCCAATGGGCCAGAAATTCGATGTTGCCCTCTCCGCCCGTGATGGGGGAGAAGGTCAAGCCTTTCAGAATGAAACCGAATTCCCGGGCCATTGTCAGCACATTGACCAGCACTTCCCGATGAACCGCCGGATCGCGCACAACGCCCGATTTGCCGACCTTCTCCCGTCCGGCCTCGAACTGGGGCTTGATCAGCGCGACAACGTCGGCCGGTTTTCCCAGCAGCGCCTTAAGCGGAGGAAGGATAATTTTCAATGAGATGAAAGAAACGTCGATGCTGGCGAAATCGGGAACGGAGCCTTTGAGATCGGGGGGTGTCATATACCGGAAGTTCGTCCGTTCCATGACGCATACCCGCTTATCTTCCCGCAGCGACCAGTCCAACTGGTTATAGCCTACATCAATGGCATATACATAGGCTGCCCCGTTCTGAAGTGCGCAATCGGTGAAGCCTCCGGTGGAAGCGCCGATGTCCAGCATCGTCCGGCCGCCGACGTCGATGCCAAACCGGCGCAGCGCCTTTTCAAGCTTGAGTCCGCCCCGGCTGACATACGGATGCACAGCGCCTTTCACCTTAAGAACTGCACTGCGCGGCACTTTCATCCCGGCTTTCTCGATGCGTTCTTCATCCGCAAGCACGAGGCCGGCCATAATGGCCGCCTTGGCCTTTTCGCGGCTTTCATAAAAGCCCTGCTCGACGAGCAGCACGTCGATTCTTTCCTTCGGGCTCCGTTCTTTTTCTTTACCGTGTTCCATAGTCATCTCCAACTTCTATTCTCGAGTCCCCTTAAACTTACGAAGACGTTGTCGTCTTGCCGAAAGGATAAGAGCTTGCCGCCTTCATCGTTCTGATTCGGCCGCATAGCGCTTCGACGGTAAGTCCCGTCAGTTGGCGCTGCTCCTTGATCGATCCGTGTTCGACAAATATATCTGGCACGCCCATCAGCTCAACGGTGACATGATGCAGGCCTTGCTCAGCGTAATGCTCCAGCACAGCGCTGCCCAGGCTGCCCGCCTGGCTCGCCTCTTCCAGCACAACCATCTTCGTGCCGGCCAGAGCAAGACCCTGCAGCATGGAGCCGTCCATCGGCTTCAGGAAGCGGGCGTTGACTACGCCCGCCTGAATGCCTTCGCGCTTGAGCAGATCCGCCGCCTCTTCCGCCAGCTGCACCATTGGGCCGCAAGCGATAATGGCGAAGTCGTCGCCGGGCCGCAGCCGTTCCCAAGACCCGATCGGCAGGCAGCGAAGCTCCGTATCAAGCGCCGTTCCGGTGCCGTTAATGCGGGGATAGCGGTATGCGATCGGACCGTCATTGTATTCCAGCGCCGTCTTCATCATATGGCGCAGTTCGTTCTCATCCTTCGGCATCATCAGCACGATGTTCGGAATATGCCGCATAAAAGCGATATCGTACACGCCTTGATGCGTCTCCCCGTCGGCACCGACGAATCCAGCCCGGTCGATGGCGAACATCACGTTGGCGTTATGCCGGCAGATGTCGTGAACAATCTGATCATAGGCGCGCTGCATAAAGGTGGAATAAACGGCAAACACCGGCTTCATTCCTTCCATTGCCAGCGCGGCGCAGAGTGTCGCCGCGTGCTGCTCCGCAATGCCTACATCGATCATCCGTCCCGGAAATTCCTTCGAGAACGGGAACAGGCCCGAGCCTCCAGGCATGGCAGGAGTGACGGCGACAAGCCGTTCATCCTGTCGTCCAAGCTCGATCAGTGTCTCGCCGAACACTTCCGTATACATCGGATTGCCTACCGCTTTCAGCACCTGGCCGGATTCGATCTTGTACGGTGTAATGCCGTGCCATTTATAGGAATCGGCTTCCGCCGGTTTATAGCCTTTACCTTTTGTGGTGAGCACGTGAACAAGCACGGGCCCCGCCACATTATCTGCCTGATGGAACGTATCGACCATGGTTGCAAGATCATGTCCGTCCACGGGTCCGAGATACGTAAAGCCAAGTTCCTCGAACAGAACGCCGGGAACCATCATATATTTCAGGCTGTCTTTCATCCGTTCCGCGGTCTTAGCCAGACGGCCGCCGATCGCCGGAATCTTCCTCAGGAGCCCTTCCACTTCATCCTTGGCACGCAAATAATGGCGGTCCGAGCGAATTTGGCTTAAGTAATTATGCATGGCGCCAACATTGGGAGCGATGGACATTTCATTGTCGTTAAGGATGACCATCAGCTTGCGGCGCTCATGTCCGATATGGTTCAGCGCCTCGAACGCCATGCCGCCGGTAAGAGCCCCGTCGCCAATCACCGCGACAACCTTGTTGTCCTCTCCCTTGAAATCACGGGCCATCGCCATGCCCATCGCGGCGGAGAGGGAAGTGCTGCTGTGCCCGGCTTCCCACACGTCATGCTCGCTCTCGGAGCGTTTGACAAAGCCGCAGAGCCCATTTTGCTTGCGCAGGGAATCAAACCGGTCCTTGCGGCCGGTCAATATTTTGTGGACATAAGCCTGATGTCCGACATCGAAAATAAATTTATCCCGGGGACTGTCGTAGCAGTAATGCAGGGCCAGCGTGAGCTCCACTACTCCCAGATTGGAGGCGAGATGTCCGCCGGTCGCAGACAGCTTCTCAATCAAAAACCGTCGTATCTCGTCCGCCAGGGTATTTAATTGTTCGATCGATAGCGACTTCAGTTGCTTAGGATCATTTAGTTGTGGAAGCAGCACGTGATTTCCCCGCTTTCCTGATGTTGTAAAGTATAACCCACATTATAACATAAATGAAACGGCTGTCGAAATGCAGCCGTTTCCGCAAATTTCAGTGATCTCTGGACATTAAATAATCGGCGATTTCGATGAGCCGCGCCCCGCCTTCAAATCCGCCTTCCCGCACAGCGGACTTGGCTTCTTCCGTCAACCGTTCCACTTCCCGGCGGGAGGCCTCCAGCCCGATAAAATAAGGATACGTCACCTTCTGCTGCCGGACATCGCTGCCCGTCTTCTTGCCGAGCTTGCTTTCGTCTCCGACGAGGTCGAGAATATCGTCCTGCACCTGGAAAGCAAGCCCGATGCTGACACCGAACCGGCGCAGGGCCTCAAGCTGCTTCTCCGACGCTCCGCCTATACGCCCTCCGGCTAGCAGTGAGAATACGATCAGATCCCCTGTCTTATGCAGGTGAATATAACGCAGGCTCTCCAGATCGGTCAGACCCTGCTCGCCTTCCATATCGGCCGCCTGTCCGCCGACCATGCCGCGCGGTCCGGCCATTTCCGCCAAGTCCTCCACGATGGACAGGACATTCTCGGCTGACACCCCGTGCCGGCGGGCCGACTGCACAACGCTGTAAAAGGCATGCGTCAGCAGTGCGTCTCCCGCCAGGATGGCCGCCGCTTCGCCGTACACTTTATGGTTCGTCAGCCGCCCCCGCCGGTAATCGTCGTCGTCCATGGCGGGCAGATCGTCATGAATCAGCGAATATGTATGCACCATTTCAATTGCCGCAGCCACAGGCAGCGCCGCTTCCCGGCGCCCGCCAAGCGCTTCGCACGCTGCGATAACAAGCAGGGGGCGAAGGCGCTTGCCTCCGGCGAGCAGGGAATAGCTCATCGCTTCCGCCAGCTTGGAGGGAACCTCCCAATGCTTCGGGAAGAGCATCGTCAGCTCGCCCGCAACAAAGTCGCCCACTCCGGCGATATATTCTTTTAAAGGCTGGCGGTTTGAGGACTCATGGCTTTGACTCTCTCCGGGTTCCTGTCCGGAGAGTCCGTTATTATAAGGAATCATCGCCGTCCCCTTCCAGCGCGGAGCCAAACGGCTTCTTGCGAATTTCTCCGTCTTCTTCCACGATCATTTCGATCTTGCGCTCCACCTGCTCCAGCTTGGTGCCGCACAGCTGGGAGAGCTTCATGCCCTGCTGAAACAAATCAATCGCCTTCTCCAGCGGAACGTCGCCGTGCTCCAGTTCACGCACGATCAGCTCCAGCCGGTCCATTGCTTCCTCAAATCCCAGTTCCGCTTCTTCCTTCGCCATGATCTTTCGCATCCTCCTTCATTCCCCATACCTGGCAGTCCAGCTGGCCGTCAGCCAGCTTCACAACAACCAGATCGCCGAGTTGAACCTCACTCAGCGATTTGACCAAATGCCGCTCCTTCTCATCGTAAACCAAGCTGTAGCCCCGCGCCATGACCTTCAGCGGGCTGAGCGCGTCTAGAGCCTTGAGCTCCGCAGCAAAGCGGGAGCGCTTGTCCTGCAGACGCGCTTTCATGGCGGCGACGAGCTCGCGCCTGGCTCCGTCGCTCCGGCGCCGCGCGGCGATTACGCCTTCGCGCGGGCTGTAACGCTCCAGGCGGTGATGCAGCACCGCCTGCCGCTCGCGGGCCCGCGCCTGCCGCGCTTCGGCGGCGCGGCTCAGCCGCTGGCGCAGCATGTCCAGCCGCTGCGCGTGCTGGAGCAGGTACCGGCGCGGGCTGACCAGCACCGGCGAGCGCTGCAGCGCCGAGAGCCGCTCGCGCCCTCGCTGTGCGCGCCGCTGCAGCCCCTGGCGCAGCAGGCGCTGCTGCTGGTGGAGCTGCGTGGCCAGCTCCGCGGCATGCGGCACGGCCAGCTCCGCCGCGGCCGTGGGCGTCGCGGCCCGAAGGTCGGCCGCGAAATCGGCGATCGTAAAATCGGTCTCATGGCCGACGGCCGAAATGACCGGAATGTCCGACGCCGCAATGGCTCTCGCCACGGCTTCTTCGTTGAATGCCCAAAGCTCCTCCAGCGAGCCGCCGCCGCGGCCCACGATGAGCACGTCGGCTTCGCCCATCGCGTTCAGGTCGTGTATCGCCTTCACGATGGACGGCGCCGCTCCCTTGCCCTGCACGAGCACGGGATAGAGCACGATAGCCACCTGCGGAAACCGTCTGCGCAGTGTGATCAGAATATCCCGGACCGCCGCGCCCGTCGGCGACGTGACGACGCCGATGCAGCGCGGATAGCGGGGCAGCGGCCGCTTCAGCTCGGCAGCGAACAGCCCTTCCTGCTCCAGCTTCTTCTTCAGCTGCTCATAGGCCAGGTACAGGCTGCCGATGCCGTCGGGCTGCATATGCGTGGCATAGAATTGGTAATGCCCGTCCCTCTCATATACCGTCACATTACCTCTGGCGATGACCCGGGAGCCCTCCTTCGGCACAAAGGGCAGCCGCTGGTTATGGGAAGCGAACATAATAGCCTTGATACGGCTGCTCTCATCCTTCAGCGTAAAATACATATGCCCGCTGCCATGATGCGTAAAATTGGAAATCTCTCCCCGAATCCACACATCGGAAAGCACATGATCCGAGTCCAGCTTCATGCGGATATAACGGTTGAGATCTTTAATGGAATATACCTTCCGCTCCGCCATGATGCTTGTCCTATTCCAGTCCGCGGCGGCGCTTCGCCGCGGTCAGCGTGTTCACCATCAGCATCGTGATGGTCATTGGCCCTACGCCGCCGGGAACCGGCGTAATGTAACCGGCAACTTCCTTGGCGCTGTCGTAGTCAACATCTCCTGCCAGCTTGCCGTTGTCCAAGCGGTTCATGCCCACGTCGATGACAACCGCTCCCGGCTTCACAAAGGAAGCATCGATAAAGTTGGCGCGGCCGATCGCCACGACCAGTACATCGGCCATCCGGCACAGCTCGGCCATGTTCGCCGTGCGGGAATGACACATGGTAACCGTCGCGTTCTCCCGCTGCAGCAGCAGGGATACCGGCTTGCCGACAATATTGCTGCGGCCGATTACTACGGCATGCTTGCCGGAAAGGTCGATGCCGGTGCGCTTGATCAGTTCGATTACGCCGGCGGGAGTACAAGGAAGAAGACTGTCATCGCCGATTACAAGGTTGCCGACGTTGACCGGATGAAACCCGTCGACATCTTTCTCTACGGAGATGGCGTCGATCACCGCTTTTTCGTTAATATGCTTCGGCAGCGGAAGCTGCACCAGAATGCCGTCAATCTCGTCCGCCTTATTCAGTTCGTCAACGAGCGAGAGGAGTTCCTCCTGGGAAGTCGAAGCGGGCAGCCGGTGCACTACCGAATGGAAGCCGAGGCTGATACAGGTTTTTTCCTTGCTGTTCACATATACCTGCGAACCCGGGTCCTCCCCTACAAGCACCACAGCCAGACCAGGCTTGACTCCGCGCTTTGCAAGCGTCTCGACCTCACGGGCAATATCCACACGTATTTCTTCGGAAACCAGTTTACCGCTGATGATTGCTGCTGTCATGACACTTATCTCCCCTTTAGTGAACTTTGATAGTTGTAAGGTGTTTTTTCGCGAAAAAGGGCGCACCAGGCGCATCGTTTTGCCTTTTTTAAATCAGCTTTCGTTCTTTAAATCAGCTTCGTTCTACGAACGGTTGGTCTTCAGTTCTTCCAAATCCTGAATCATTTTCCCCAGCACGCCGTTGACAAATTTGCCGGAATCTTCGGTGCCGAAATGCTTGGCAAGCTCAATCGCCTCATTGACGGCAACCTTGGCAGGAACATCATCCTGATAGATCATTTCATAGGCAGCAAGCCGCAAAATTTGACGATCAACGCGGGACAGCCGGCTCATTTGCCACCCCTTCAAGTAATGCTCCAGCATATCGTCGATCGCAGGCTTGGCTTCCCAAATGCCGTTCACATGGCTAAGCACATAATCTTTCAGCAGCACCTCGTCGGAAATGACCCGTTCCGTCTCATTTTCCTCGGACGCTTCTTCCAGCAGCATTTCCACCGCCTCGCCACTCTCGACCTCGTTCATCTCCATCTGATACAGGCTTTGCACTATTATTTCTCTTGCTACACGTCTTTTCATTTGTTCCTCCTTTAAATTGATCCAGGTTCCACTTGAACGCTGAACCCCAACAAATCCTAAGTTAGCCGGGCCGCCCCGAATGGATGAATGCAGGTAATCGCCGAATTCCCCGCTCCCATGCGAATAGATGGAGACTTACCGGTTAATCTGACCGTTACCCTCTTCAAGAGCTTTAGCTGGGAAATCCCGCATCATGGAGCTTGGGGCTCTCTCGAAAACAGTTCGCTGCCTGTCGCTGACTTCCGGTTTGGCTTGTATATAGGATGTACACTTTTCGTTCTGTTCATCGTCCTTGCTTTAGCGTCATGATTTTCACAGGAGACGATTGCCATCCAGCGCAAAAAAACCGCACTGCCCTTCATTCGAGCAAAAAAACGCAGATGACCAGTTCGCTCCGAAAGAAAGGCTTTAGCGCGGTTCACTTGAAGGGACGCCAGCGGGTCGACAGCCGCTCCAACAGCTCCCGCCAAGGGAACAATGGAGCCTGCGCGTCTTTTCTTCCGCCAAGCGTATATCCGATGAACACAACCAGTGCAAAGAACAGCATATCCCAGAAACCGCTGATTAAATAAATAATGCCTAGAATCAAGCCAAAGACTACTCCGGCGATTCTACCTCCGTGACTTTCCCAAATTTCTCTCCAGGGCATAAGGGAAACTCACCTCTATTCCACTCGACTTTTGAAGCTGGGGGACTGTGCAAGATTCGCGATATAGACGGACACATCGGCAACCGGAACGCCTGTCGTTTCCTGCACATATTCATGCACCTGCCGCTGTATTTCCGAGGTCAAAAGCGGCAGCGAATGCTCGCCGTCCACGACGCCTCGGATCATAATTTCCAGTCCCGCCTGGGAAACGCGGATGCGCGATTTCAGGTCGCGGATGCCTTTAACCCGTCCGGCCGCTTTCAGGCTGAGATTCTCGATCGTTTCCATAGAGATCTGAATATCCCCGTATTCCGTGCGCTGATCCACCGATCGAGTGGATGTCCGGTCCCGGCGAAGGGAGATGTAGAAGAACCGGATACTAAGCAGGAATAAAATCACCGCCACAACAATCGCAGCGATATAAGCGGAATTCCAATCCTGGATCCTCAGATTCCTTGGAAGGACGCCGCTTAACAGGAGGATGGCAATAACAGATAATGCTCCGATGCTCAAGCTGTATAAAAACAGCAAAAGTCTGTCCAAAATTTTCGCCACGAGCCTCATAACCTCCTTAAAGTAGACTAAACCCTCGACTTGACCGTCGGGGGTTTAATGAGAACCGGAAGTCCTTATTTCACACGAAGGGCAAAATCGGTATCGTCACTCACGCTGTTCTTTTCCGCACTCTTGAACTGAACGTCGTGAATATGCACATTCACTTCCACGACCGTCAGCCCTGTCATGGTCTCGATCGACCGTTTGACGTTTCGCTGAATTTCCGCCGCCACTTCCGGAAGACGGGTGCCGTATTCGATAATTACGGAGACATCCACAGCAGCTTCGCGCTGTCCGACTTCCACCTTAACGCCTTTTGAAAGGTTCTTGCGGCCCAGCAGCTCGACAATGCCTCCGGCAAATCCTCCGCTCATGCCCGCTACGCCTTTAACTTCAACGGTTGCGAGTCCCGCAATGACCTCAATCACTTCGGGAGCGATCTGGATTTCACCGATTTCCGTACGTTCGAATTCTGTCGGCAATGTACTCATTTTGTCCCCCACACCTTTCATATTTGTTCTGATGGCAAGCTTGAAGCACGTCTCTCCATTAAACATACTATATCATTTGGCGAACTTTATGACAAACAAAGCGGCCCCGTCCTAAATTTCATTTTCTTCAAGGAATTTGATATCGAAATGACCGTCCAGAAATACGGGATGCTCCAGCAATTTTTGATGAAATGGAATTGTGGTATGTATTCCTTCAATGGCAAACTCGCCGAGAGCCCGCTTCATTTTGAGAATCGCCTCCTGGCGTGTAGGCGCCCAGACGATGAGCTTCGCAATCATGGAGTCATAAAAAGGCGATATCGTCCCGCCTGGATACGCGGCACTGTCTACACGGACGCCAAGACCGCCCGGAGGCAGGTAAAAACCGATCTTGCCCGGAGAAGGCATGAAATTCTTGGCCGGATCTTCCGCGTTGATGCGGCACTCAATCGACCATCCGTTGATGACGATATCCTCCTGGGTGAACGAAAGGGGATTTCCTTCGGCCACCGAGATCATTTCCTTGATCAGATCCACGCCCGTTACCATTTCGGTAACCGGATGCTCAACCTGAATGCGAGTATTCATTTCCATAAAGTAGAACTGCCCGTCTGCGCCTAGCAAAAACTCCAGTGTTCCCGCACCGGAATAATTCACGGCAAGCGCGGCGCGGACAGCCGCATCGCCCATGGCCTGACGGATTTCCGGCGTCAGAACGGAGCAAGGGGCCTCCTCCACCAGCTTCTGACGGCGCCGCTGTACGGAACAATCCCGTTCGCCAAGATGGACCACGTTGCCGTGATTATCGGCTATAATCTGGATCTCGACATGCTTCATGCCCGTCAGGTACTTCTCCAGATAGACTCCGGCGTTGCCGAATGCTTTTTGCGCTTCTTGCTGGGCGGCCGTAATCTGCTTGACCAGCGATTCCTCGTCTTCGGCAATGCGGATGCCTTTCCCTCCGCCTCCGGCGGTAGCCTTGATAATAATGGGATAGCCGATCTCCCTGCTGAGCAGGACCGCCTCCTCAACGTCGTCTACAAGACCGTCGGAACCGGGAATAACCGGAACGCCTGCATCCTTCATCGTTTCTTTGGCCACGGCCTTGTCCCCCATCCGCGTGATGGCTTCCGGAGAAGGGCCGATAAATATGATATTGCAGGAACCGCAAATTTCGGCGAAATCGGCGTTCTCGGCAAGAAAGCCGTAACCGGGATGGATGGCGTCGCATTCGGTCAAAGTGGCCACGCTCATTATATTCGTGAAATTCAAATAGCTGTCCTTGGAAGCCGTCGGTCCGATACAGTACGCTTCATCGGCCAGCCGGACATGCAGCGAATCGCGGTCGGGCTCCGAATAGACCGCCACGGTGGAAATTCCCAATTCGCGGCAGGCGCGAATAATCCGAACGGCGATTTCCCCCCGGTTTGCGATCAGCACTTTTTGTATATTCATTTCTTTCCTCCCGATTCTAAGATTCCGGCTTCACCAGGAACAGCGGCTGGCCGTACTCCACAAGCTGTCCGTTCTCAGCGAGAACGGATACGATCTCCCCGCGGACTTCCGCTTCCAGCTCGTTCATCAGCTTCATCGCTTCGATTATGCATACCGTCGACTTCTCGGTCACCCGGTCGCCCGCGCTTACGAACGAAGGCAAATCGGGCGAAGCCGAGGTGTAGAACGTTCCCACCATAGGAGAAACGATTTTATGTAAGGTTCCTTCTGCGGGAGCAGCCAGCGTCTCCTGCTGCGGAGCAGCGGGAACGGGAGCGGCTTGCCCGGATGTCTGCTGCAGAGCAGGCGGCTGCGGAGCGTGCGTAAAGGGGTACGGATAAGGAGTAGCCGGAACCACATGGGCTTCCACAGCCTCGGAACGGTCCGGTTTGCGGATGGCCAGCTTCATTCCTTCGCTTTCAATCTCCAGCTCATGCACGGAAGAGGTCTGGTCCAGCAGTTTGATCAATTCCTTAATTTCGCTTAATTTGAACATTTCGATCAGTTCACTCCTTCAGCTTTCTCTCAAAGCCGCTAACTTGGCGGAAAAGAAGAAACGACATCGCTGTCCTTCCAAGGGACGTCATCCGTTTCACCCAATAATATAGGATGCCGGATCCGCGCGATGCTTATCCTCATATACTTCAAGATAACTTTATGTATTATATCACAAACGCAAGAAATGGAAAGAGCCCGGGATAACCCGAGCTCTTTCGTCATTTCCCGCTTTTTTTCGTGTCGATTTACTCCTCAGATACATGCTGAACGCTCACTTTATCCTGCGACACGCTCAGCTCTTTCATGACCAGATCGATGATTCCGACAGCCTGCTTCACATCCAGCTTGTCGCTCAGAACGACAACTTTGTAGGAGTCGTTCCCTTCTTCCTTGACAATCGCTTCTCCATACTGCTGTTGAAGCTTTTCTTCAATTCCGGTGATCTTGGACTCCTTCTCTTCCAACTGGTGCAGCTGCTCCTGCGCGGCCGCGCTGTCCGAAGGCGATTTGTCCATATCGTTGATCATAGCCATCAAATCTTGTTGGTCTTTAAGGTTCTTCTGTTCGCGTTCATATAAATAGTTGGTGAACAAGCTGGAAGCCGAAGCGCTTTGCGATGCGACTTCGTCCAGTACAGCTGCGTCGCCTTTTGTCACGCTGTCGTCTGCCGATGCAGTATCCTTTCCATTATCCGCCGCGGCGCTGTCCGGTTTGGCGGATGCGGCCGGAGCGGGATCGGATGCCTGATCGTTGGCTTTATCCGCCGAAGGGTCCGCTGCGGATTGGCCGTCATCCGTTCCCGTCAGCGCGGAATTCGTATCGCCTGCTGCGGAGCTTGCTGCAGCGTTAGGGTCCGCCGCAGCATTAGGGTCGGCGGCCGCAGCGTCATCCTGCGAAGTCACTTCGCTCACTGCCGCTCCGCTGTCAGCCGTCGATGATAGGGCGTCGCTGGGCGAGTCCTTGACGGAATCCACCTGAATTGTCCCTGCTGTCTCCTTGGGCGATGAAACGCCAGAGTCCTCCGTGAACAAATAGTACGCAGAGAGCACCACCATCAAGCTGAGCATGGATACCAACCAGATTGTTTGTCTTTTGCCGTTCATTGCTTTTCCTCCTTTTTGCTGTTCCTTGGGATTCGGCTGTTACGCCACTGATACTCGGGGCCGCTATTCCTGTTTGCGCGGCACGACGGAAATGCGGTAGCTCGGCACGTTCAGCGCTTTTTGCACCGCCTGCTCGATCAGTCCTTTCACCACCTTGTTCTCGGCTCCCTTCGCGACAATAACAACGCCGCGAACCTGGGGCTTGATTCTTTTGGTAATAATCGGCGTCTCGTCTCCGGATTGACTGTAAGTGACGATTTCGCCGTCTCTGGTGTACGTGGTTGTGTGGCGCTTGCCGCCGTTCGCATCGGTCTCATCGCTTAGCTGCTGGGAATCGTTCATGTTGCGCTGGACGACAACCTCCTCGGTGGAATCCACGGTAACCATAATGTCCACCGTGCCGACTCCGACGATTTGCTCCAAAATCCCCTTCATGCGGTTCTCCATCTCCCGCTCGATGCCGTCAAACGAGCTGGCGGCTCCATCTGTCGCCTCCTGCATAGCCGCCTGCGAGCTCTGGGTTTGGGGCGGCTCTCTCCCCGTATTCTCGCTGTCGAGCTTCTTCACATTAACAAAGGAATTGAACAGCATGATCGCCACGCCCAACAGGCCCAGAATGATCAACCATCGGAACGTATGGTTTCGCTTCGGGTTCTCGGCCCCGCCTCCGATCAACTGCTCCAGCTTCTTCAGCCAGTTGCCCATCTTTCCACTCCTCCCTTACGCTTGGTACGTTTAAGCGGCGGCTACAATTTTTCGCTGCCGCCGTTCAGAACTTTGATCTTGGCGGGGTCAAGGCTCCAGTTCTTCTCAAGGAGCGCCGTTACCGCTTTGGCGTCGGCGCCGCCTGAGCCCCCATCTTCGCCAGCCACGGCCGCCGCCGGCTCAGCCGGGCCGGAGCTCTCTCCCGTCTCCTTCAGCCCGTTCTCTCCTTCGCCGAGATCGACTTTGATATCGTCCACGGGCAAAACCGAGATCGGAACACTGCCTACGCTTCCCGAGCCCTGGGGTGCATCGCTTTGCTCAGCGCTTCCCGCCGGGAGCGTGACGACCACCGCCGTTATAACCGGCATGGTGTTGTCTCCGGCTTCATTCGCCAGGGCGAGCGTTACGGTCACATTCGCTCCGCGCTGCCCCGTCTCGCCTGCGATCTGCTCCCTCATCTGTCCGGCGATTTGCTGCGCGGCGAGCTTTAGGCTTTGGTCCCGCCCGCCCGCAGCCAGCTTCTTCCCGTCGGCCAATATTTGTCTGAGCTCCGCGTCTTCCGCATTGCTCAGCCCGGGCCCCCCGCCGTCTGACCGGCGGAAAGCCAGGCTGAGCTCGGACGCAGCATCGCCCTTCATCAACGAGACGATCGGGCTCAGCATCGTCAGCAGGACCAGCAGGCTGAGCACAAGCCTCGCATAGCGCTCCATCGACTTGCTCGGAAGCAGCAGTTCAACGAATGACGCCAGCAGCACGATCATAATAATTTCCCGCAGCCATCCTCCAAGCCAGCTCATGATCCACCTCCTTGTGAAGCGTTATCTCATCATGACCGTAACGTTGCCGGCGGTCAGCAGAATGGTGACAGCCAGGAAGAACATGAGCGATACAGCGGCCAAGGCGGCGAATACATAAATCATGCTCTTTCCGATTGTCTGCAGGCAGGATACGATAGGCGTGTCCCCGAGCGGCTGCATCACGGCTCCGGCCACATTATAAATGAGGGCCAGCACGAGTATTTTGATTGCCGGAAACGCACACAGGAACAGGATGATAATGACGCCGGACAATCCGATTGCGTTCTTCACCAGCAGCGAGGCGGATATGACGGTATCGGTGGCGTCTGCGAACATTTTGCCGATAACGGGTACGAAATTGCCGGTAACATACTTCGCTGCCCTGAGCGTCACTCCGTCCGTAACCGAGCTGGTGATGCCTCTAACGGAGATAACGCCCAGAAAGACGGTCAGCAGGACGCCAAGTACCCCCGTGCCGATGTTCCTCAGCAGATTCGCAAGTTGGGTCAGCTTGTATTTGTCCGAGATGGAACTGACCAGATGCAGAACCGCCGAAAAGAACAACAGCGGAAAGACCAACGTGTGAATCAGCGTGCCGACCGTATGGATCATGAACACGATCAGGGGATGGGTCACCGAAACGGTAACGACATTGCCCATGGAAGCGAGCAGTGCGAACAGAAGCGGGATCATCGCCATCATGAAGTCGATCATCCGGTCGATGGCGTCCTTGGCATAGCCGATGGCTACATTGAAGCTGTTGACCGCGATGACCAGCACCACCATAAAGCATAGGGTGTAGGCCACCTTGCTGACCGCCTTGCGCTCGAACGCCGTCTGGAGCGTCTCCAGAATCATGCTCAGCACGCTGATCATTACAATCGTGACAAGCAGCTTGCCGTTGTAGAGCACTTCATGCCACATGTAGGAAAGGAGGCCCGACAGTACATTTTTCAGGCTTAGCCCTTCGCCCCCCGGCAGCAGCATATCCATGAGCGAGGGAGTGGCCCCGTCCGGAAAAAAACCGCCGTAATCCTTCATCAGCTGATTCCAGTATTTCTCGACTCCATCCTTGGGCAAATCGTCGACCTGGCTCTTCACCCATTGATCTACTGGCGTTTCGCTCTGACCGGTTTGCGCTCCGTTTGATGATGCGGATGAGGATGCGGAGGCTGCGTCCCGGCGTTCGGCGGCCGTTTCGGGGGAATCCGCGGAACGGCCGGCTTGGCCGACATAAGTGCCGGTTTGGCCCACAGGCGTTCCGGCCTCATCTGCCGGCGAAGCAGCCGCCCGGCTCCATCCAATGAACACAAGACAGACAATCAGCAGCGCGACTTTGAGTTTGGGCGGGCGGAATATGCCGCGCTTTTCCATTGCCGTTTCTCCTTTCGTTTGACGGATGAGCCGGACCCGAGACGCCCTATGCCGGCAGAAGCTTCATAACCGTTTCAATAATGATTCCGATGATCGGCACAGCCAGCGTCATAATCAGCACTTTGCCGGCCAGCTCGATTTTGGAGGCGATGGATTCCTGGCCCGCGTCGCGTACGATCTGGGCTCCGAATTCCGCGATATAGGCGATGCCGATGATTTTGAATACGGTCTTCAAATACACGGTCTCCATACCCGAAGACTCCGCAAGCCGCTGAAGCGTGGAGATTACACCGCCGATTTTGCCGATCAGAAACAGGAAGATCAGTATGCCCGTTGCCGCCGCCAGCAAGAAGGCGAACATCGGCTTTTGTTCTTTCAGCACAAGAATGAGAACGGTCGACATTAGTCCGATTCCTATGATTTGAATGATTTCCATGGCGCGGCCTATTGAAAAAGAAAGATCGTCTTGATTTCCTGCAGCAGTCCGTCCAGCATCCGGATGACCATGAACAGCACGACGACAAAGCCGATAACGGTCACCCAATGGGCGATATCCTCTTTACCCATCTGCTTGAGCACGGTATGAATCATGGCGATAATGATGCCGATGCCGGCAATTTGAAAGATCGCGTTGACTTCAATATTCATTCCTGGCACCTCGCTAAAAGATCAAAATGACGATCAACGCCCCCAGCAGGAGTCCCAGACTTTTGCTCACCTTTTCGTACTTGGCCTGGTCTTCGCGGGCCGAAATTTCCTCCTGTTTCAACTGCTGCAGCGCCAGCGCGATATGGTTCGTCTGATTGCTTCGGTCGCTGGTGCCGAGCGTGCAGCTGAGCTGACGGAGAACTTCCTGCTCCGGCGTTTTCATCGCGGTCGCCTTCCAGTGCGTTTCCATCGCCCTGTCCACCGCTTCCTGCGCAGTCCGGTTATGGGGCGGGCTCATCCCATCGGCGGCTGCGGTGAAGAATCCCCGGAGCGGCTCCCTCGACTGGACGGCAATCCGTTTCATCGCCTCCGGCAGCGGAGTATAGCCGTACATGATCTCGGTCTCCAGCCGCTGAAGCGCGGCGATCAGACCGCGGATATGCCAGGGCCGGTCCGCATACTGCCTGGCCCGGCGGAAGCCGGCCAGGGTCGCCGCGAGCAGGATCATTGCGGCGCCCAGGAGCTTAAGCATGGCTTTCGCCTCCTTTGCGTTCTCCCGGATATACCGGAAGCGGGCGTTTGCGGCCATCCAGCACGCGAAAGGACAGCTCGCCCGCCGATCGGTGGAGGATGACGTACCTTTCGAACACGCCCAGCTCGATAATCCGGCCGAGTCCGGGTCGCAAAGCCAGCTCGGACACTTCCCGGCCGTGCGCGGCGGCCAGAACCGTAATTCCGGCATGCAGCGCCTCAGTCAGCGCCTCGGCATCCTCCGGCCGGCCGATTTCGTCGGCGATCAGCACATCCGGCGAGAGGGAGCGGATCATCATCATCAT
The DNA here is from genome assembly GCF_003854965.1 of Paenibacillus rhizophilus. Lineage (GTDB taxonomy): Bacteria > Bacillota > Bacilli > Paenibacillales > Paenibacillaceae > Paenibacillus_AQ > Paenibacillus_AQ rhizophilus. Next base: position 2,326 of record NZ_RQPI01000018.1, on the reverse strand, counting down.
GCCCTCGGCTTTGGGACAGCCGTCCAGCACATCTGTCCGCGGACCGATATCGAAAGAAGGTATCCCCCTGTGGCTTCCGGCGATTTCGGAACGCTCGTCCACGATGCCTACCTTGAGACCGGGGCGCCCGTCTCTTCCTCCCGCGCTCCCCGCGGAAATTTGCCGGGCGAGATCGCGGAGCAGCGTCGTCTTGCCATGTTGGGGCGGGGACAGAATCAACGTGTGCATAACCCGCTGGCGGCTCCCGTCCAATAGATGCGGCAGAAGCCGGTCGGCGACCCCGGGAATCTCTCTTGCGATCCGGACGTTGAATCCTCCGATGTCCCGCAGATGGCCGACGCTGCCGCCGGACAGAACCGTCCGCCCTGCGAGTCCGATGCGGTGTCCGCCCGGGATGGTGATGAATCCCTTGCGAAGTTCTTCTTCCATCGTATACAGTGAATGGTTGCTGATCAGATCAAGCATCCGGTGGCTGTCTTCGCGGTCCGGTCTGTACGCCTCTTCCGGCTGCAGCGTCAGCCTGCCGGCTGCGTCCACAAAGTGGTACTTGCCCGCATAATTGATTTCCAGCGGCCGCCCTTCCCTGATGCGGATTTCTTCAACTGTCTCGAGTAGCGGGAGCGGGAGCCGGGAAAGCGCGGCTTTCACTTTTTCGGGAAATAATTGAAGCCAATCGATGGCCATATGCCGTACCCCCAAGTCGTCCTCTATGGATTGCTTTATTCCATATCTATGCTTGTACGTTCGCAATATGACTACCAATCTATCATTTTTTCAAAATACCGATTAAGAGACACGCCACTCCGACACCCACCCAGCACAGCTTGCTGGGAGAGAGATTTTGCGCCATGCCCGTAAGCCCGATGGCTGTCGTCAGAACGAGCACGGTCGGACCGACGAGCGCCAGCGCCGAATTGACCGCCAGCGCCTTGTCCACCTGATTCAGCCTTAGCATGATCAGCGCAGCGGTAATTTCAGCACTGCCCGACAGCATGCGCAGCACGGCCATCCAGCTTACATACTTGTCCACCTTTGCACAACTCCTTCCGCCCGGATATTCCCAGCACCGCCTCCGAAAACTCCCGGTTCCCGGCTGTTGTTCATAGATATGCGGGATTGTCCCGCTTTAGACAACAAGAATTCGGGATAAAAGCATACGCGGCAATCCACTATATAGATGTAGAAGAAAACATAATGAAAAAAACTGATAGAAAAATATTATCAGTATGATATAATATTTTTAACAAAATAATAAAACAGTCAACAGAACAGAAAGGAATGCTTTCATGCACACCCGTCATCCTGAAATTCCCATTACATTCGAAAATCTCACCAAAACAGCCAGAGAGGTCGCCGTAGTCGTCATATCCGCCCTTCTGGTCGCGACCGGTCTGAAGCTGTTCCTGATCCCGCACCAGCTCCTCAGCGGAGGAGTGGCCGGAGCTGCGTCCGTCATCGGTTACTTGACCGATCCCAAGTATATTTCGCTGATTTATTTCGGCATCAATCTGCCGATTCTTCTCTGGGGCCTCGTCGCCGTAGGGAAAAAATACATTTTCCTCAGTATGCTCTGCGTCGCCTGCACCACCTGGTTTCTGACGATTATTCCTCAGGTGAAAGTAACCAAAGATCCGATTCTGGCCAGTATTTTCGGCGGGGTCATCATTGCGGGGGGGATAGGCTTTTCCTTGCGCGCGGGCGGGTCGTCGGGAGGATTCGATATTCTGGGCTCTATCATTACGCGTAAAAGAGATGTGCCGATGGGAACGGTTCTGTTCATTATGGACGGACTGGTTATTTTAACCCTCGGCTTTATGAAAAGCTGGGATTCCGCGCTCTACGCCATGTTGTGTACGTTTGTGAAGAGCCGGGTGGTCGATATGATCCATATCCGGCATGTCAAATTGACCTGCTTCATCGTGACGAAACGAAAGGAAGAGATGGTTGAGCGGCTGAACCGGCTTCCGCACGGCGTGACTGTCGTCAACGCAGAGGGGGGATACAGTCATGAAGGCAACACGATGCTGATGACGGTCACTACGAGGTACGAGCTTTCGGAGCTCCGCAAGGCCGTTATCTCCGTCGATCCAAGCGCGTTCGTGAACGTGCTGGAAACGGTGGAAATTTTGGGAAGGTTCAGACGGTTGGCATAATAAGCCGCTTCTTGTCCAGATCCGGATGAGGAGAACCAATCGATAGAATCGAGTAGGAGGCTACCCATTAGTTGAGTAGCCGACCTCTCACACCACCGTACGTACCGTTCGGTATACGGCGGTTCAACCGTTTAAGTGCAATTGACGTAGACGCTCGTACTGAGTAGGGAAGT
>NZ_RQPI01000017.1 GCF_003854965.1 Paenibacillus rhizophilus | reverse complement strand
ATAAAGTATTGAAAGAGCGATTCGCTCATTTTGAAACATCTGACGAGAATTTGCATTCTCTTCATTTTGGAACTCGCCAGAAGCGAATTCCCACTCACTCGTTGTTCAGTTTTCAAAGATCAAACTTGTTTGCCGCCTCTCAACTTCTCGTCAGCAGCAACTTTTATAATATATCATATCGGTCCGTTTAATGCAAGCTCTTTTTTTATTTCTTTTTGAAGCAGAACTCGTATTTCTTGGCCGGAATTAGAATATACCATGTTTAATTTTTATATGCAACCCTTTTTTCGAAAAAATAACAAGCGGATCTCTGCCTTAAGATATAATCTCCTTAATATACAGGTTGCGTGAATGTGCCAGATTAATGATCCTACCTTCTACGCTTACCAAAGGACGTGTAGGGTTGCTGCGATCCGAGAAGATGATTTCCCCCTGCCGGCCGTCGATTAAGCGTATCTTGGTTCCGTTATGCAATTCAGTCGTCTTATAAACAAAGGTTTGTACAATAGAAGGGTCCAGCTTGCCAAATCCCTCTTTCTGAATTTCTTCCAGAACCAGATAAGGCGATTGCGCCTTCTTGTATATCCGCTCCAGTGTCATCGCATGGAAAATATCCGCCACAGCGACAATTTTCGCGTATAGATGAATTTGGCTGCCTTGGAGCCGAAGCGGATAACCGGATCCGTCAATTTTCTCATGATGCTGCAAAGCCGCAAGCCGAACTCCTTCGTTGATGGCCGTTACATTTCGCAATATCTGATATCCATAAGTCGTATGTCTGCGCACTTCATTTCTTTCGGTAATCGTAAGCGGTTCAGGCTTCTGAAGAATGGAAGAATCGATTTTGGCATTTCCTATATCATGCAGCAAACCGGCAAAGGCCACCTGAAGCCACTCTTTTTGAGGGTACCCGCACCATTGGGCAATCTTATAGGAGGTCAGCGCGGAGAGCACAGCGTTATGATAAATATAGTCCTGTTCATTAAGCGCCCTTGGCGCAAAATTCAGAACATGGTAGTCCTTGATATGCGCAATCAATCCTTCCAGCGCGCTGCGCAGATCATAAATAGGCAGAATAGCAGCGCTGGCGGAGTTATAACAGCTCCTGATCAGCGTCAGCATTTTATCGTATTCTTCATGCAAATTTGAATTGCTCCGGGTCAGCGAAGAGGCTGCACTGGCCGTTCCCGTTTTAGCATCCCCCTTCGAAGGAGTTACGGGCGCTTCCAAAACTTTGGCGTCCTCCTCCGCGCCTTCAATATCCACCTGCCGAATCAGGAATGCTTCCAATATCTCCATATCCCGCGGCAGCAGTATTTTTCCCTTGGTAAACAGAGTTCCCCCCAAAGGTGTAATGACGTCTTTACTCACTTTTGAACCCGGTTTTACTTCCGCCACCGATATGCTCGGCATACGCTCAACCCCTTTATCCTGACCGTGCTGAAAATAGGTACTATTTACCTAATTATATTATGGAAATAGGGAAGCGACTAGTATGAAAGTTTTAGTATTATAATTTTTTTAAAAGTTAAAAAAGAGAGCACCCGCCATCACTGGCTACAGGTACTCTCTCTCAACTAATTCATTGAAGCTATTCCAGAGTTTCTCCGCTATCTTCCGGATCGGAATCGGCAGAATCAGATCCATTGACTTCCGGAGCTTCGTTCAGTTCCAGATTGCCGCCCGCTGTCTCATCGGACTGCGCGGTCTCATCTTCCTCTTCCTCACTCTTATCAGTGCGGCAGACGGTAGATACGGCATCCTCATCGCGGATATTGATCAGCTTCACGCCCTGCGCATAACGTCCCATGGTCGAAATGCCGTCCATGCTCATACGGATCAGGGTTCCGCCCGTCGTAATGATCATCAGATCCTCTTCCTGCTTAACAACCTTAAGGCTGACGACAGGACCGTTCTTTTCCGTAAGATTGATGGTCTTGATCCCCTTGCCTCCGCGGGTCTGCAGACGGTAATCGCCAGCAGGCGTACGTTTGCCGTAACCCTTGGTCGTGACGATAAGCACATCCAGATTCTGGTCAATGCAATCCATGCCGATTACATGATCCTCTTCGTCCAAGTTAATGCCTTTAACTCCTGTGGCGCTTCGGCCCATTGAACGGACATCCTCCTCGGAGAAGGTAATAGACATTCCGTCCGCCGTGCCCAAAATAAGTTTCTGCTTGCCGTCGGTAAGCTTCACATCAATCAGCTCATCTTCTTCCCGCAAATTGATCGCGATGAGTCCGCCTTTACGGATATTGTTGTAATCCTCAAGCGGTGTCTTCTTCACAATTCCTTCGCGGGTGGCAAAGAACAGGTATTTATCGCTATCAGTTTCCTCAATCTGGATGACTGCGCTGATCTTCTCACCCTGCTCAATCTGGAGCAGATTAATAATCGGTGTCCCGCGCGCCGTCCGTCCAAGCTCCGGAATTTCGTAGGCCTTGATCCGGTATACTTTTCCTTTATCGGTAAAGAACATCAGGTAGTTATGGGAATTGCTGACGAAGAGATGCTCCACAAAATCCTCATCCTTCGTGTCCATGCCCACAACGCCGCGGCCGCCGCGTTTTTGACTGCGGTAAGTGCTTACCGGAAGCCGCTTAATGTAACCGGTATGCGAAACCGTTATGACGACCTCTTCGCGCGGGATAAGATCTTCATCGAGAATACTCTCTTCTCCGATGGTGATCTCCGTCCGACGCTCGTCGGCATACCGATCGCGCAGTTCCTGCAGCTCATTGCTGATAATTTCAAGCACCAGCGATTCATCACCCAGAATGGCCTTGTACTCGGCTATTTTGGCCAGCAGCTCATTATACTCGTTCTCGATCTTATCGCGTTCCAGACCGGTCAGACGCTGCATCCGCATATCCAGAATCGCCTGTGCCTGCTCGATACTGAGACTAAAGGTCTCAATCAAACCTTCACGCGCAATATCAACCGTGCGCGAAGCGCGGATCAGAGCGATGACTTCATCCAGGTTGTCCAGCGCGATGCGCAATCCTTCCAGAATATGCGCCCGGGCTTCCGCCTTCTTCAGTTCAAATTCCGTCCGGCGGCGAATAACCTCGATCTGATGCTGCAAATAATGGTACAGCACGTCGCGCAGATTTAGCACCTTCGGCTCATTGCCGACAATGGCCAGCATGTTAATGCCAAAGGTAGACTGCATTGAAGTGTGCTTATACAAGTTATTGAGCACAACATTCGCGTTAACATCCCGTCTGACTTCGATAACGACGCGCATTCCGTTGCGGTCCGACTCATCCCGCAGATCGGTGATGCCTTCAATCCGTTTCTCACGAACCAACTCGGCAATTTTCTCCACCAACCGGGCTTTGTTAACCTGGTAAGGCAGCTCGTTAACAACGATCCGTGCCTTGCCGTTACTCTCCTCTTCAATCAATGCCTTCGCGCGCATCGTGACCGAGCCGCGGCCCGTACGATACGCCTGGCGTATGCCTTCGCGGCCTAAAATATAGCCGGCCGTAGGAAAATCCGGCCCTGTGATATATTCCATAAGTTCCATCGGCGTAATTTCGGGATTACGGATCATGGCCTGTACGCCGTCAATGACCTCACCCAAATTATGCGGCGGAATATTGGTAGCCATCCCTACGGCGATACCGGACACCCCGTTAACCAACAGGTTGGGAAAACGGGAAGGAAGAACAGCCGGTTCATGTTCCTCGCCGTCATAGTTAGGTATAAAATCAACCGTCTCTTTGTTCAAATCGCGCAGCATTTCCATAGCGATCTTGGAAAGTCTGGCTTCGGTATACCGCATTGCCGCAGCCATATCGCCGTCAATCGAGCCGAAATTGCCATGCCCGTCGACCAGCATATAGCGCATGGAGAAATCTTGGGCCATCCGGACCATCGTCTCATAAACGGCAGAGTCGCCGTGAGGATGGTACTTACCGATCACCTCACCGACGATTCTCGCCGATTTCTTGTAAGGCTTATCCGGTGACATTCCAAGCTCCGACATCGCAAACAAAATGCGCCGGTGCACCGGCTTGAGTCCATCCCGTACGTCCGGCAAAGCCCGGCTCACAATGATGCTCATTGCGTAATCCATAAAGGAATCGCGCATTTCCACACCGATGTCCCGATCCCTGATTTGCGGGTTATTTTGTTCAGCCATGAGTTGCTGGACCTCCTTAAGTTAAAAAACCGCTACCCTTAATTATATTCCTTTCACAAAAACAGCACAATTAAACGTACTAGCGTATAACCGTCATATAAAAGATTTTCTTGCCCGGATCCCGGGTGTTTGCCCTGTCCGTATATACTCACGGCTCATAGACTGTATGGAGCAGACCGTGCCTAACCGCCCCATGACATCGCATAAAGATATCATCCCATATCCTTCGATTATACCATTGTTTAGAACACTTGTCCTTATATTTCAGAGTGTAAAGGGAGGAGTAACATGAGAATTCAACGGGTTCCCAGCAAATGGGCCAAGACCGAAGTCATCCTGCTAAACCGTTCCTTGGCGCCTTATATTCCCGATACCCGTAAATATGATTCTGCGGTGCTTAGTGAAATGCTCGTCCTGTATGAAACGGTTTATATCAAGCCGGATCGCGGAACCTACGGAAGCGGGGTTATGCGAGCCGAACGGCGGAATCTGACCTTGAGCCCCAGCGGCGCCGAAAACCCGGAAGAACATGAAGAAGAAAATACCGAGCCCATTACTTTGTATATTCTCCGTTACGGTACCAAAGCGCAGGCTTATCGTTCGATTGAGGAGCTGCATCAGGCGATATCCGAAAGAATTCAGGAGCGTCCCTATCTGATTCAAAAAGGAATCGATCTGCTGCGTTACAAGAAACTTCCATTCGATTTACGTGTGCTTGTCCAAAAAAACCCGGAGGGACGCTGGGAGACGACCGGACTTTTAGGCAGAGTGGCGGCACCGAAAAAAATTGTGACCAACTACCATAACGGAGGGCGCATCCTGCCCGTCGAAGCGTTGTTTGTGGAACATATGAACACTAGCGAACGCTCAGCTATGATTTATCGTCTGAAACATCTTGGTGTGCACATCGGACGCCAGTTGGAGACGGCTTTCCCGGGCATGAAGGAAATCGGTCTGGATGTCGCCATGGACGATCGTCATGAACTTTGGATTCTTGAGGTTAATACGCTGCCTTCACTCGTAGCTTTCAAGCTGTTTGACGACAAATCCATTTACCGTAAAATCCGCCGATATGCCGCCGCCTACGGACGTGCCGGCTTTGGCAACGCGAGTTTATCCTCGCGCCGCAACCAGCTTACACGCGGCCGTTAGCGGCCGGATTCCTCCATCTTGATTTTAGGCAAAAGCAGCCCCCGGACCGCCCGCTTGGCGGCAACCGGAGGCTGCTGAAGATGGATCATGCCGAATCGAATTCATTAGGCTGGAGCTGACAGCTCATTAAACATCGAGATTCTTGACCGTTTTGGCATGCTCCTGGATAAAATCGCGCCGCGGCTCCACATTATCGCCCATAAGTGTATCGAAAATGCTATCCGCCAGAATGGCGTCTTCGATCGTTACCTGCAGCATACTACGGCTTTCGGGATCCATTGTCGTTTCCCAGAGCTGTGTCGCATTCATCTCGCCAAGACCTTTATAGCGCTGAACATTAAATTTGGCGTTCTCTCCGAAGGTGGCGATAATCTCGTCGCGCTCCTTCTCCGAGCCGGCGTAGCGCACCACCTTGTTGCGTTCCACTTTGAACAGCGGCGGCTGGGCGATGTAGATAAAGCCCGCGTCAACGATTTTGCGCATATACCGGTAAAAGAAGGTCAGCAGCAGAGTACGGATATGGGCGCCGTCGACATCTGCATCCGTCATGATGACAACCTTGTGGTAACGCGCCTTCGACAGGTCGAAGTCATCGCCGATTCCCGTTCCCAAGGCGGTAATAATGGCTCGAATCTCTGCATTGGACAAGATGCGGTCCAGACGCGCCTTCTCCACGTTCAGAATTTTACCGCGCAGCGGCAAAATCGCCTGAAAATGCCGGTCACGTCCCTGCTTAGCCGATCCGCCGGCAGAGTCGCCTTCGACGATGAACAGCTCGCTGATGGAAGCATCCTTGGACGAGCAGTCCGCCAGCTTGCCCGGCAGCGCGCTGACTTCAAGAGCGCTCTTGCGCCGCGTCAGTTCGCGGGCTTTGCGCGCCGCTTCACGCGCCCGGGAAGCCTGCAGCGATTTATCCAGGACGCGCCGGGAAATAGCCGGGTTCTCCTCAAGGAACTCCTGCAGCTTCTCGCCAAACAGCGATTCCACAATCCCGCGAACCTCGCTGTTGCCGAGCTTTGTCTTCGTTTGACCCTCGAACTGCGGCTCGGGAATCTTCACGGAAATGATCGCCGTCAGTCCTTCACGGACGTCGTCTCCGGTCAGGTTGGAGCTGTTATCCTTGATGATCCCGCTTTTCCGGGCATAATCGTTGATAATCCGCGTCAAGGCACTCTTGAATCCGGATTCATGCGTTCCGCCCTCATGGGTATGAATGTTATTGGCGAAAGAGTAAATATTTTCGGTATAGGAATCGTTGTATTGAAGCGCTACTTCGACTTGAATCATATCGCGGGAACCGCCCACATAGATGGGTTCCTCATGCAGCACTTCTTTTTTCTCGTTGAGGAACTTCACGTATTCGATTATGCCGCCGTCGTATTTGAAGTTGTTCACCGCACCGGTCCGCTCATCCGTGAGAGAGATTTCAATTCCCTTATTCAAGAAGGCCAGCTCGCGAATCCGGGTAAGGAGAGTATTATATTCATACACGGTCGTTTCGGTAAAAATCTCCGGGTCCGGGTGGAAAGTCGTCTTGGTCCCCGTCTCTTCGGTATCGCCAATCATCCGGATGTCGTACTGAGGGGCCCCCCGGCGATATTCCTGCTGGTACACATGTCCCTCACGCTTAACCGTGACAACTACTTTTTCCGAGAGGGCATTCACTACCGAAATACCCACCCCATGCAGGCCGCCCGATACTTTATATCCTCCGCCGCCGAATTTGCCCCCTGCATGCAGGACGGTCATGACGACTTCAAGCGTCGATTTCTTCAGCTTCGTATTCTCTCCGACAGGAATTCCCCGTCCGTTGTCGATTACGGTTATGCTGTTGTCCTCATGCACTATAACTTGGATTTTGTCGCAATAACCGGCCAACGCTTCGTCAATACTGTTATCGACAACTTCCCATACGAGATGGTGCAAGCCCTTTACGCTGGTCGAACCGATGTACATGCCCGGACGCTTGCGGACCGCTTCCAGCCCTTCAAGCACCTGAATCTGGCTCTCATCATATGTCGGTTGATTCATTGACATGCCTTCACCTACTTCTTTCAGATTATTACTTTGGCCCTGGACGGGCTTCAACTGTCAAGCAGCATTCTGGATCTTTTTTTGAGTGTGGAAGAAGAAATGGGGGAATAATACACAATGTTCTGAGTAACGACTATGGATTTGGCTTCTTCTTCGCCGATTCGCTCCAATTTCTTGTCATTCAAAGCCGCGGTAACGAACTGTTTGGACAATTTGGAGGATTTCTCGATCGAAATATCGAATATGGCAATCAGTTCTGAAGACCGGATAATCTTTTCCCCGCCCAAATGAATATACATGGTCTTCCTCCGCTCATTTAAGACTCTATGATTCCGCTGTGGACTCGATACTGGATTGCGCCTTTTAATTTATCGGCGTTCAGGCTTTCGATTCCGGTAGCCGTTATGAATGTTTGCACTTTGCTCTGAAAAGTTTCAATCAGCTGCGTTTGACGGTACGGATCAAGCTCCGACAGAACATCGTCAAGCAGCAGGACGGGATATTCCCCGATTTCCTCATGGATAAGTTCAATTTCGGCCAGCTTAAGCGAAAGAGCGGTCGTGCGCTGCTGCCCTTGGGAGCCATAAACGGAAGCCTCTCTGCCATTGATAAAAAAGGACAGATCGTCCCGATGGGGACCTGTCAGCGTCATTCCTCTCCGGATTTCCTGTTCACGTGTTTGTGATAACTTTAACATAAATTTGTCCAATAAGACAGCTTCATCTTCCTCTTCCCGCTCTCCGAAAGAAGGAAGATAGTGCAATTTCAGCTCTTCACCGCCGTTTGTAATTCCTTTATGGATCTCTTCGGCCCAAACTTGCAGCTTCTTTATGAATTGTTTCCTTTTTTTGACGATTTTAACACCATGCTCTGCAAGCTGTGCATCCCATATTTCCAGCATATCGCCGCCGGCTTCCTTTTTGCCCCACAGCTGCTTTAACAGATTGCCTCTTTGGAGGAGCACCTTCTGGTACTGCTGCAGGTGAAACAGATAGCTTGGCTGAACCTGGCCGATTTCCATATCCAAAAAACGGCGCCGAACGCCCGGTGTCCCTTTGACGATCTCCAGATCCTCGGGCGCGAACATGACGACATTCAGCGAACCGACAAATTCGCTCAGACGCCGCTGCTCAAGACCGTTGATTTTCGCTTTCTTCCCCTGCGGGGACAGCGTCAGCTCAAGTTTCAAATCCCCGTATTTCCGCCGTACCTCCGCCTCGATATAGGCCGCGCCGTCTGGAGCGTCGAAAGAGATCAGCTCGCGGTCCTTTGACGTTCGGTGGCTCTTGGTCATCGCCAGGCAGTAAAGGGCCTCGACGAGATTCGTCTTGCCCTGGGCATTTTGTCCAAGGATCAGATTCACATCTCCCAGGCCTTCAAGCTGCAGCGATCCGTAGTTTCGGTAATGCCGCAGGGTGATATTGTGTACAAACACGAAAGCGTTCCTCCCAAGAAGAAACGGCTGCGCTTTCCTCCGTGGGGAAAGCGCCCGATTCTCGCCGAAATACAAGCCAAAAACCAGCAACGAGCTCATTTATGCTTATATTTCAAGATAGCTCCACAAAGTGAAGCGTTAATTTTACGCACAAACTATGTTTATACTTCTCCGCCGGCTACCTCGAAGATGCCTTCGTCCTTCACTTCGACTTTGTCGCCCGGATACAGCTTTCTTCCCCGGCGATCCTCTTTTTCTCCGTTCACCAGCACATGCCCCTCCTGTAAGAGAGCCTTCGCCATCCCGCCTGTGGATACGCAGTCCGAGAGCTTTAAAAATTGATCCAGCTTAATATATCCACTGTGGATAACTATTTTTTTCATGATTTCTTTCCTCTCCGCCACTTATCCACAAAGGGGAATCCGGCGTTAATTGGTCGTACGATAAGGCAAAATAACATACAGAGCCTTGCTTTCATCCAGCGGCTTTAAAATAATCGGACTCATCATACCGGTAAAAGCGATCGTCAGCTGTTCGCTGTCGACTATTTTCAGCACATCCAGCATATATTTGGAGTTAAACGATATTTTCAGCGGTTCACCTTTAAAATCGATCACTTCAAGCTCTTCCCGCACTTTGCCAAGCTCCGAAGAACTGGAGGAAATTTCAATCCCCCCCTGTTCCAGCGTCTGCAGGCGGACGATGTTCGTCTTCTCTTCGCGGGACAGCAAATAAGCCCGGTCGATCGATTCGCTTAATTTTTTTGTTTCCAAGGTCAGTTCTGTTTTGTAGACACTCGGAATAATTCTAGAAGTATCCGGGTATACGCCGTCGAGGATGCGGGTGTAGAACAGAACCCGGTCCAATTTGAAAAGCACCTGATTATCGGCCACGACGATATCAACGAGCATATTCTGGTCGGGAATGATTTTGCTCAGCTCATTAAGCGTTTTGCCGGCGATAACGACATTGGCGAACCGGACATCCTCCGTTCCTTCCAGCTTGGCCGCTCTTGTGGCCAGACGATGGCGGTCCGTTGCGGTAAATTTGAACTCACCGTCGGACAGATTCCATAGTATACCTGTTAAAATCGGCGTTGTCTCCTGGGTGGAGATGGAAAAAGCCGTTTGCTTGATCATATTTTTAAGTAAATCTCCGGGTAAAGAAATCGTTTCATTGCCTTCAATATTCGGCAGGACAGGAAATTCCTCCGGATCAAGACCGACCATTTGAATTTCCGTCGCTCCGGAAGAAATATAAGTCTGAAAGCCATCCTTGACCTCCATATGAATTTCTTTGGATGGCAGCTTCTTGATGATTTCAACGAAAAATTTTGCCGGCAGCACTACGCTTCCCGGCTGCTCCACCTTCACAATCTGCTCGCTGTCATTTTCCGCAGGGATAAACGATTGAATGGAAATATCGGTATCGCTGGCGGTCAGCGTGACGCCCTGATAACTGACTTCCAGCTTGATGCCGGTAAGAATAGGAATCGTCGTTCTGCTGGATATCGCCTTGGATACGTGCTGAATGGATTCGTTGAGTTCATTTTTAAGAATGCTGATTTTCATAATTTCACTCCTAGCTGAATATTGGGCGGACTGTTAAGAAGAGTTAGGAAGCTTTGTGCGGTCCTTCAAAAGAGGCGCAGCCGCTTCATCTTGGATGAAGATAATATATAGATTTTAAATAGTATTAGTAGTAGGGGCGCCGGATATGTGGATAAGCTGCCCAAACTGCATAAAATTAAGCCTACGCACATGTGGATAGATTGTGTATAGGCTTGTTTATTCCTTCTGCTACGAAGGATTTTTTATTTTCTCGGAAATATTGTTTACCACTTTGTACAGTTCTTGATCAACCTTAAGCGACTGGCTTATTTTTTCGTGGGCATGAATTACGGTCGTATGGTCCCTGCCTCCAAAGGCTTCGCCGATCTTGGGCAGTGAATAATCGGTCAGCTCCCGGGAAAGATACATAGCGATCTGCCTTGGAAAAGCGACGGCTTTCGTCCGTTTGCGCGCCTTGAAATCCTCCATTCTCAAATTGTAATATTCGCCGACCTTTTGTTGAATATCCTGAATGGTGATCATCTTCGGCCGGCTGGACGGAATAATATCCTTCAGCGCTTCGGCTGCCAGGTGCGTCGTTACATCCTGATTGGTCAGCGATGAGTAGGCGACCACCCGAATGAGAGCGCCTTCCAGCTCACGGATGTTCGTATCGATCTGATTGGCTATATACATCATCGCTTCGTTTGGAATGTCAAGGTTCTCGGCTTTGGCTTTTTTGCGCAAAATCGCGATCCGTGTCTCCAGATCCGGCGGCTGGATGTCCGTTATCAGTCCCCACTCGAACCGGGAACGCAGCCGTTCTTCAAGTGTCGGAATTTCCTTCGGCGGCCGGTCGCTGGAGATGATAATCTGCTTGCGTTCCTCGTGCAGCGCATTGAACGTATGGAAGAATTCCTCCTGCGTCGATTCTTTGCCGGCCAGGAATTGGATATCGTCAATCAGCAGAATGTCAACATTGCGGTACTTGTTGCGAAAGCTTTCGCCGCGGTTGTCGCGGATGGAATTGATGAACTCGTTGGTGAATTTCTCGGATGAAATATAAATCACCTTGTTGCTCGGATTATGTTCAAGAATATAATGGCCGATCGCATGCATCAGATGAGTTTTGCCGAGCCCCACCCCTCCGTATAAGAACAACGGATTGTATGCTTTGGCAGGAGCTTCCGCCACGGCAAGCGACGCCGCATGGGCAAACCGGTTCCCGGAGCCGATGACAAACGTATCGAACGTATACTTGGGATTCAGCATATGCGTCTGGGCTTCTTCACGGGATACAGCGGGCGGTCCGGGGGAAATCTGTACGACAGGCTCCGCAGGCTTGTTCTCTTCTATAACAAACTTGACGTCTACCTGCTTTCCCGTCACTTCGAAAACCGTAGCTCCGACCAGCTTCGTATACCTGCTTTCAAGCCATTCCACGGCGAATGTTGTCGGCGCCGAAATGACGAGCGACTTGGAACTGAATGAGATCGCTTTGGTTGCTTTAAACCAGGTATCATAGCTTGGCTTGCTTAGTTTGGTCTGAATAATCGATAAAATCTGCTGCCATAGTTCGGAAGTATGGCTTTCCACACACTGTCACTCCTTTAAATCTTCCAAATGTGGCTTGAGCCATGAAGTGGAAATGTCGAAGAAAATAAGGTGATGGGGAATATTATCCCCAGTACGCAGGAAGAAAAGACAAAAAAATATGGATAAACTTGAATTGTTCACAACTTTATCCACAACTTGTTGATAATATGGAGGACAATCAAATCTATACACAATCAAAAGTAATACCATCATAGCAAAACTCCCCTTGATTTTCAATGAACCCACGGATTTTATCCACAAATTCAACCACTTGTGTATAATTAATAGCCACAATACTACATATTGTTGATAATTTGTTTACCGTTCGACAATTTCCGGCAGATGTTTATTTTTTTATACACAGATTGTCCATGCCGTGGAGAATTTTCCACCACTCTTTGGGCACAGGTGGATAACTTTGAAGGGTTGTGGATTATTAATTTGGTCCAGAGAGCTGTGGATAAAACGTAATTCAGAGAGGAAAAAGAGGGAGTGGGTTTTCAGTTGACTTTTACGACGGTTTTATGCTTTAATATATAAAGGTGTTTTCTGCGAGGAAATTTCTCAGATAGATGAAAATGATGATCTTGTGGATACTGTCCTAACAAGGACGGCCAAGCCGTTTTTTGACAGTCATTATAAGTTCCTGCAAGGGAGGTGCAATACATGAGACCGACGTTCAAACCGAATGTAAGCAAGCGCAAGAAGGTGCACGGGTTTCGCGCAAGAATGAGCACGAAAAACGGCCGCAAAGTGCTGGCTGCCCGCCGCCTGAAAGGCAGAAAAGTTCTGAGTGCGTAAGTCAGGCCAATAAGACCACTGCGGTGGTCTTTTTTTACATATAAGAAGGAATAAGCTTCGCGCTTGTTCTTTGTCTTATATGTCTACGAGAAACGGGTAACGTCCCTGAAAGGACGGATTAGCCGTTTCTTCTTGCATAATAGGGGAATGGCCGTATTTTTCGGGGGAAGAGCAGTCCGCCTGCCCGTTAACTCGTTTAGTGAGTTCCTCCGGTGACTATAATAATAAGTAGAAAAATTTCGAAGATCCTTTTTTGGACTTTGAACAAGGAGATTTCCGTGCATAAAAGCTTGCGTTTACGAAACCGCGCCGACTTCAGCCGCGTATACAGGCATGGAAAGTCGTTTGCGAACCATCAGTTTGTGGTGTACTGGTTCAGCCGAAAGCAGGTCGAGCGGTTCCGGGCCGGCGTATCAGTCAGTAAGAAGATTGGCAACGCCGTCGTCCGCAACCGGATGAGAAGACTTGTGAAGGAGATCGTACGGCATCATGAGGCCGAGATCGTCGGCGGATTGGACTTGGTATTCATCGTCCGAAAAGGGGCGCTGGACATGAGTTATGCGGAGCTTGAAAAAAGTGTGCTTCATGTACTGCGAAAAGCCAAGCTGCTCAAGGCTTCGCGCAAATAAACGGGACGGCGGGGCTTGTTTATTTGTCTTCATAAATATGGTATGATTTACGGTGCAATGGAATGTTAAGAGAGGGGTTATGAAGTGTCTCTATTGAAGACTAGACGAGGAAAATGGTTTCTCCTCATCGCAGCAATGGTCATGATGGTGGCCGTTCTGTCGGGCTGCAGTCAATCGGCAACGGTTACGCATACGACGGAGGATTTGAAGAATGGAGGCTTCTGGCAGAGCAATGTCGTTTATTACTTTGCCTTGGCGCTTGAGACGTTTGCCAAATGGTTTAACGGAGAATATGCCCTGGCCGTCCTTGTAATGGTGATTATTGTCCGCACGCTTATTCTCCCGCTGACAATGAAGCAGGTGAAGAGTTCCCGGGCTATGCAGGCCATTCAGCCTGAGCTTCAAAAAATCCAGAAAAAATATAAAGACAATCCCGAAAAGGTTCAGCAGGAAACGATGCGGCTGTTCCAGGAGAACAAAGTCAATCCAATGGCCGGCTGTCTGCCGCTCGTTGTACAAATGCCGATCTTTATTGCTCTTTACAACTCGATTTACTACAACCCCCATCTGCGGGAGCATTCCTTCCTTTGGTTGCAGCTTGGGAAGCCTGACCATTTGTTCATCCTGCCGGCACTCGCCGCGATAACGACATTCCTGCAAACAAAGATGATGTCGTCGATGAATCCAATGCAGCAGCAAGGCCCGATGCAGTTCATGCTGATGGTTTATCCGGTCTTGATCTTCATTATGTCTTACAACTTCCCGTCCGCACTGCCGCTTTACTGGGTATTCAGTAATCTGTATACAATCGGTCAGAATTACTTCTTGTACCGGGGTAAGAATACTCCTCCCCAAGCGGCGGTCGCCGGCGCTGATTCCGGCAGTAACGGTAAGGCATCGAAGTTGAAGGAGGCCAAAAAGTCGAAATGAACAAAGTCGTCGCGACAGGGAAAACCATTGAAGAAGCTGTGAAGCGCGGACTTGCCCAGTTGGCAGCCGATAAGGACAAAGTCACGGTCACCGTGCTTGAGCAGCCATCAAAAGGATTCCTGGGGTTAATCGGTGTGAAGGATGCGAAGGTGGAGCTCACCTTGCTGACTGAACCGGCACCGGTGCCAGCGGCGAGTGCTCCGTCACTGCCTCAGCAGAATGAAACAGAGACGAGACAAGAGGCGATCGGGGACGCGCCCCGCCAGGATTCCGGAAATCCGGTAGAGGAAGCTTATCAAGAGGCCGTTGGTTTTATTGTGGATGTAGCCGGGAGCATGGGACTTCAAGTGGAAGTTGAAGTCGTTCACGGCAAGGATGCCGCTACGCTGCAAATCTCCGGTCCGGATCTGGGGCTGCTGATTGGCAGAAGAGGACAAACTCTCGATGCGTTGCAATATTTGACTAATATCGTTGCCAACCGTTATTCCGACAGTTTTATCCGTCTTGTGCTGGATGCGGAGAATTTCCGTGAACGGCGCAAGAAGACGCTTGAGGATTTAGCGGACCGTCTGGCGGGAAGAGTCGTTCGTACCCGCAAAGAAGTAGTGCTGGAGCCAATGTCTCCGCAAGAACGGAAGATTATCCATTCCAGACTTCAGGATCACCGTCAGGTGAACACCTACAGCAAGGGCGAAGAGCCAAACCGCCGTGTCGTTATAACATTGAAGTAGTGAATATAGCCGCAATGACTCCTTGACCACAGTAAGGGGTCATTGTTTTTTTAACCTAAGTATATGGATTGATTACATCATTAGAAAGGTGAAGGTAAGCATGCTCAGCGATACAATTGCCGCCGTTTCGACGTCGGTAGGCGAGGGAGGAATCGCAATTATCCGGGTAAGCGGACCGGAAAGCATCTCTCAGGTGGCGCCTTTGTTCCGCAGCCGGATTGCGCTGACGGAAGCAGAGAGTCATACCGTTCATTATGGTCATATCGTAAATCCCGGAAGTGGCGAGATCATGGAGGAAGTGCTCGTCACCGTTATGAGGGCTCCGCGTTCCTTTACCACCGAGGATGTGGTGGAGATCAGTACGCACGGCGGCGTCATTTCAGTGCGAAGAGTAATGGACATTCTGCTCCAGCAGCAGATCCGTCTTGCGGAACCCGGGGAGTTTACTAAGCGTGCTTTTCTTGGAGGGCGAATCGATTTGTCGCAGGCGGAGGCGGTAATCGACCTTATTCGATCGAAGTCCGACCGTGCTTTTTCCGTCGCTCTAAAGCAGGTTAACGGGTCATTGTCGCAGCGGATTGGGAATCTTAGACAAAGCTTACTGGAGCTCCTCGCGCATATTGAGGTCAATATCGATTATCCGGAGCATGACGTGGAGCTGCTGACGGCCGAATATGTCAAAGACAAGAGTAGTGAAGTGATGGAAGGGATCGATCGGCTGCTCAAGACGGCGACCCAGGGTAAGATACTGCGCGAGGGGATTACAACCGCCATTATCGGCCGCCCCAACGTAGGGAAATCATCGCTGCTTAACGCGCTCGCACGCGAGAATAAGGCGATTGTAACCGACATTCCTGGAACGACCCGGGATGTCATTGAAGAATTCGTCACGATAAACAATATCCCGCTTAAACTTCTGGATACGGCCGGCATCCGTGAAACGATGGATGTGGTTGAGAAGATTGGAGTGGAACGCTCCAAAGCCGCCGTCACTGAAGCCGACCTCATTCTGCTTGTACTGAACAACAGCGAGCCTCTGCATGAGGATGAATTAACTTTAATGGAACAAATCCACGGTAGACAAGTTTTATGTATCATGAATAAAATGGACTTACCGTCTAAATTGGACAAAGATGTTCTGTTTCAATATTTCGACGAATCGGCTATCGTTCCGATGTCCGTGTTGGAAGAGGAAGGTCTCGACCGGCTGGAGGAAGCCATTTCCGAGCTCTTTTTCGGAGGCAAGCTGGAGTCTGGCGATTTGACTTATGTCAGCAACGTCCGTCATATTGCCCTGTTAAAGAAAGCGCACAAATCGCTTCAGGATGCCTTTGAAGCTGCGGAACAGCTGGTTCCGATCGATATGATTCAAATCGACGTTCGGCTTGCCTGGGAGCAGCTTGGCGAAATTGTCGGAGATACCGCGGCCGATTCGCTGCTTGACCAAATCTTCTCCCAATTTTGTTTAGGAAAATAAGACAGACGGCCTTAGAGCGCCGCGTTTCATATAAAAGGAGGAAATGCAATGAGTTATGAAGGAGGCAGCTATGACGTGATCGTCATCGGCGCGGGTCATGCCGGCAGTGAAGCCGCCCTCGCCGCGGCCCGAATGGGCTGCAGCACCTTAATGGTGACGATCAATTTGGATATGATTGCTTTTATGCCCTGCAACCCGTCGATCGGCGGTCCTGCCAAAGGGCATGTCGTTCGTGAAATCGATGCTTTGGGCGGTGAAATGGGCCGGAATATCGATAAGACTTTCATTCAGCTCCGCATGCTGAATACCGGTAAGGGACCGGCGGTTCACGCATTGCGCGCCCAGGCCGACAAATTTTTGTACCAGCATACCATGAAGGAAACGATGGAGAAGACGCCGAATCTGACGCTGCGGCAGGGAATGGTGGAGCGGCTGGTCGTAGAGAACGGCGTTTGCGCCGGAGTAATCACCAAGACCGGGACGATTTATCGCAGTAAGACCGTCATTTTGACTACGGGCACTTATCTGCGAGGCAAGGTGATTATGGGTGAGACGACTTACGAAAGCGGGCCAAACAATCAACAGCCTTCAGTTAAGCTCTCGGAGAACTTGCGCGAGCTGGGATTTGAATTGGTGCGCTTTAAGACCGGAACTCCGCCGCGTGTACACAAAGATACGATTGATTTCTCCAAGACGGAAATTCAGCCGGGAGACGAGCATCCGAAGTTCTTCTCCTATGAGACGAAGTCTTCCGATAACGAGCAGCTTCCTTGCTGGCTGACGTATACGTCGGAGGAGACCCATACGATTATCAATAGCAATTTGCATCGCGCGCCGATGTTTACCGGCATTATTGAAGGAACGGGGCCGCGCTATTGCCCATCCATCGAGGACAAGGTAGTCCGCTTCAGCGACAAGCCGAAGCACCAGATTTTTCTTGAACCGGAAGGAAAAAACACGGCGGAATACTATGTTCAGGGTTTGTCTACCAGTCTGCCCGAAGACGTCCAGCTTTCAATTCTGCGTTCAATTCCCGGACTGGAAAAGGTTGAAATGATGCGCAACGGATATGCTATTGAGTATGATGCCATGGTGCCTACGCAGCTGTGGCCAAGCTTGGAAACGAAGCGTTTGCCTGGACTGTTCACAGCAGGGCAGATTAACGGCACTTCCGGCTATGAGGAAGCGGCAGGACAGGGGGTTATGGCGGGCATTAATGCCGGCCGCAAGGCGCAGGGCAAAGATCCGGTCATTTTGGATCGCTCTCAGGGATATATTGGCGTACTGATTGATGACCTTGTAACCAAGGGAACGAACGAGCCCTATCGTCTGCTTACTTCCCGGGCAGAGTATCGCCTGCTGCTTCGTCACGACAATGCCGACCTTCGCCTGACACCGATCGGTTATGAAATCGGCCTGATTTCCGAAGAACGTTATGCTGCCTTTGTCGACAAGAAACAGAAGGTGGAACAGGAAATTCAAAGATTGCAGAATACGAAGGTGAAACCATCTGAAGTAAATTCCGTATTGGAAGAAAAAGGATCGGCGCCAATTGCCGACGGCAGCAACCTGCTTATCCTGATGCGCCGTCCGGAAATGGACTATACCTTTGTTGAACAAATTTCCCCGCCACCGGTTCTGCTCGATGAGGAGATGAAGGAGCAGGTCGAGATTCAAATCAAATATGCGGGTTATATTGAAAAACAGCTTCAGCATGTGGAGCGTCTGCAAAAGATGGAACAGAAAAAGCTTCCAGAAGATATCGATTACAGCGATATTCATGGATTGGCTATCGAAGCCCGGCAAAAGCTGGCGAAGATCCGGCCGATTTCCATCGGCCAGGCTTCACGGATCTCCGGTGTGACACCGGCCGATATTTCCATCCTGTTGGTCCATTTGGAGCACTATAACCGGGTGACCGCGGCGAAAGGATAAGAGAAACCTATGGACCCGATTCAAGATCAGTTTGTCCGGCGGCTGGAAGAGCGTGGAATTGTGCTCTCCTCGCAGTTGGACCAGTTTGAAAGCTATTACCGGGAGCTTGTAAGCTGGAATGAGAAAATGAACCTTACAGGCATTACCGAGCGTGAGCAGGTTTATACGAAGCATTTTTATGACTCCCTGTCTCTTGCTTTTTTTGTGGATATGCTTGCAGTTGATCGGATGGCTGATATTGGCTCCGGCGCTGGATTTCCGGGCATCCCGCTTAAAATTGCGTTTCCTCATTTGAAGCTGACAATTGTCGATTCACTGAGCAAACGAATTTCCTTTCTCCAACATGTCTGTGATGAGCTTAAGCTGGAAGGGGTAGAGCTGATTCATGGCCGGGCTGAGGACATCGCACGTCAGCCTTCGAACCGGGACAGCTATGATCTGGTGACGGCGCGGGCGGTTGCGAGAATGGCTCTGCTCAATGAGTTTTGCTTACCTTTTGTCCGCAAAGACGGCTTATTTGCGGCGATGAAGGGCAGTGATCCTGCAGAGGAACTGAGCGAGTCCAAGTTAAGTCTCAAGGAATTGCGCGGTCAATTGGAAAAGGTAGAGTCGTTCAGTTTGCCAATAGAGGATTCCGCAAGGCACATTATTCTGATCCGCAAAACCGGCTCTACTCCGGCTAAATATCCGCGTAAAGCAGGCATACCCGCCAAAACTCCGCTTGTCTGATTGTTTCACGTGAAACATTTGGAAAATTGGCATTTGGGTTATTATAAGTCGTCTTCCTGTAGGAAGGCGGCTTTTTACTATAGCTTTCATCATTCAGGATTGATTAGTGAATTAAATAGGATCCCTTTTGGCTATGATTATGTGGATGTATTGATTGTGAGCTTACCACAGTGCCTTCTGAATCAGACACCGTTTTACATATTGTTATTGGCATCGCTCGTTTGAAAAACGGAAAAATAGGTCTATACGAAGAATAGGATTATGGACAGAAAAGTGATAGAATAATATAGTAACAATGCGGTGCCCAAAGCGCCGTATAGGCACGTTGATATGTTTTTTCATTCTTGCAGCATATGACGCAGGACCGAACTGGCCTCTTGAAAATCCTGAATTAACAGGATGAAATGAGGATCGTTTCGCACGACATAGAGCTGGGTTGTGCCTGTACCGCATACATTATTATTGGCTTGTACGATTGTTTTTCCGGGAATTGGTCTAGGATCGTACTATAACGAAATTAGGTGGTAATGAACGGAATGAAAGAACAATTCACCAGACTGTTTGGATTTACCGAACGAAGCAGCGGAGAAGAGATTAAACAAATCCCGGTCAATGAAATAATTAGCAGTCCTTATCAGCCCCGTACTATTTTTGATGATGAGAAGATTGATGAGTTATGCCAGACGATTAAGACTCATGGTATTATTCAACCGATTGTCGTCCGCATGAAAGATTCCCAATATGAGATCATAGCGGGGGAACGGCGTTGGCGGGCGGTTAAGAAGTTGGGAATGGAGAACATCCCAGCTATCGTACGAGATTTCAACAATTCGCAGGCTGCCTCTATTGCTCTCATCGAAAATTTACAGCGGGAAGGTCTGACTTCCATCGAAGAAGCGATCGCTTATCAAAAGCTAATCGATTTGCATCAGTTGACTCAGGAAAGTCTCGCTCAGCGGCTCGGTAAAAGCCAATCCACCATTGCCAACAAAATTCGGCTGCTTCAGCTGCCGGAAGAGATCAAAGCGGCTTTGATGGAAAGGAAAATCACGGAAAGGCATGCGCGATCGCTATTGTCGCTGGATAGCGAGGAAATGCAGCTTAAAGTACTTGGAGAGATTATTTCCAAAGGGTTGAACGTGAAGCAGACCGAAGCGCGCATCGCCTTTTATAAGGAATCATCCAAGATCAAAAAATCAAAACGAATTTCTTATACGAAGGATGTACGGCTGGCTCTGAATACGATACGCCAATCGATTGATATGGTTACCGGATCGGGAATGGAAATTAAAACGTCCGAGAATGATCGCGGCGATCATTATGAGATCGTGATTCAAATTCCAAAAAAATAAAGTGTTGCAAAGCTGAAGGCGGCCCTGAGGTGATTGGCCGCCTTTTCTGCGGCTTATCCCGTGAGGTGTGATAAGTCCGAGTAGAGCAGCATCCAGCTCATCAACTTAGGACGACTACAAGATTCTTCCCAACTATTCGAGGTGAAATAAGTGTCCAAAATTATTGCCATAGCAAATCAAAAAGGCGGTGTCGGTAAAACAACGACTTCTGTAAACCTGGGTGCCGGTTTGGCTACTTTGGGCAAAAGGGTATTGCTTGTTGACATTGATCCGCAGGGGAATACCACAAGCGGTGTAGGCATAAACAAGGCTGATGTGGAAAACTGTATTTATAATATTTTAATTGATGAAATCGCCCCGCATGAAGCTATCCTGGAGACGAAGATCGATGGGCTTAATATCATACCGGCTACTATTCAGTTGGCAGGGGCGGAAATTGAATTGGTATCCACCATTTCAAGAGAACTGCGACTTAAAAAAGCACTCGGGCTGGTAAAGCAGCAATATGATTATATTATTATCGATTGTCCGCCATCCCTGGGCATTCTGACAATTAACTCACTGACAGCCGCGGATTCGGTCATTATTCCGATTCAATGCGAGTACTACGCGCTAGAAGGTTTGAGTCAGCTATTGAATACTGTAAGATTGGTTCAGAAAAACTTGAATCCTCATTTGAGAATTGAAGGTGTCCTTCTGACAATGCTGGATGCGAGGACCAACCTCGGTATTCAGGTCATTGAAGAAGTTAAAAAATATTTCCAAGAAAAGGTTTATCGGACGATTATCCCGCGCAACATCAGACTGAGTGAAGCCCCGTCTCACGGACAATCCATTATTACTTACGATCCGCGTTCCAAAGGGGCCGAAGTGTATACCGAGTTGGCAAAGGAAGTGGTATCTTATGAGTAAGCGTTTGGGAAAAGGATTGGATGCCTTAATCCCTTCCTTGTCCATTAACGAAGACGATAAAGTAGTAGAAATCCCTCTTTCTCAGCTGCGTGCCAATCCTTACCAGCCTCGTAAAGATTTTAATGAAGAGAGCATTCAGGAGTTGGCCGAATCCATTCGTCAGCATGGAGTTATTCAGCCGATTATTGTGCGCAGTGTCGTTAAAGGGTATGAAATCATTGCCGGTGAACGCAGATTCCGCGCCTCACAATACTGCGGTAAAGCGACGATACCGGCAGTGGTTCGCAGCTTCAGCGACCAGCAGGTTATGGAAATTGCTCTGATTGAAAATCTCCAGCGTGAAAATTTGAATGCCATGGAAGTGGCCGTAGCTTATCAAGGCCTGATGGATCAGTTCTCACTCACACAAGAAGAGCTTTCTCTAAAGGTCGGAAAATCACGTTCCCATATTGCGAACTTTTTGCGGCTGCTGACGCTTCCAGAAGAAGTGAAGGATTTTGTTTCACGTGGAACAATTTCAATGGGACATGCGCGTACAATTGTTGGTTTAAAAGAGCCGGAACTGATTAAGCAGCTTGCCCAGCAATGCGTAGATCAACAGTGGAGTGTAAGAGAGCTGGAAGAAACGGTGAAAAATTTGGATCGTAAACCGGCCGGGGGCGTGAAGGCCAAAACCGTTAAACGCGATCCTTACATCGATAATGTGGAAGAAGTCTTGCGAGAGCGGTTTAAAACAACAGTAAAGATTAAACAGGGGAAAGATAAAGGTAAAATCGAGTTAAACTATTACAGTGCTCAGGATTTGGAACGTCTCTTGGAACTGCTCGGAAATTAATTTAAACACTTGGAAAACATATCCTGGTCTATCCGAAAAGGATAACAATGGATATGTTTTTTGCACGAAAAAGCGGATGCTAAGAGAAAAGGGGGCGTAAAGTTGAAGGAGCTTGTCTATTTGGATCATGCCGCGACCTCATGGCCGAAACCGCCTGAAGTTGTGCAGGCAATGATGGATGCTCTGCAGCATGCGGGGGCCAATGCCGGAAGAGGAAATCACTCGATGGCTATCGGTACGGGAAGGCTGCTGATCCGTGCGCGGGCAGCGCTGGCTGAACTATTCGCGGTCGCCAATGCTCAGGATATCGCGTTTACTTATAATACGACAATGTCGCTAAATATGGCCATTCAAGGGACACTTCGTCAGGGAGATCATGTTATCTCCACGATGACAGAACATAACTCGGTTCGGCGTCCATTGGAGTATCTGCGGAGGACGAAAGGAATTGAAGTTGATTATTTAAAAGTAGATCTGCAAGGGCAACTTGATCTACGGGAATTGGAAGAGACATTCAAGAACAATACCAGGATGGTCATTTGCAGCCACAGTTCCAATCTGCTGGGGAGCATTCTGCCCATAGGCGCTATAGGAGATATTGCCAAAAAACATGGGGCCGTATTCCTGGTGGATGCCGCTCAAAGTGCGGGTTCATTGGATATCGACGTAGAGAAGATGAATGTCGATCTTCTTGCCTTTCCCGGACATAAAGGTCTTCTTGGACCGCAGGGGACTGGAGGATTGTATATATCGCCGGAGCTGGATTTGGAGCCGCTTATGTTGGGAGGCACAGGAAGCCAATCAGAGTATAGCGAACAGCCAAATGTAAGGCCTGACAAATATGAAGCGGGAACGCAAAATACAGTAGGGATAGCGGGACTGCTTGCCGGTGTTCAAAAAGTGAAGTCGCTGGGTACGGATTATATACGCACGCATGAATGGAATCTGATTCAAACCTTAATGGAGGGAATGGAAAGCATTCCTGGAATAAGATTTCTTGGCCCAGTCATAGGCGCTCCGCGTACAGGGCTTTTGTCGTTTGTCATTGAAGGTGAAGAATCGGCACAAATTGCCCACCGTCTGGACCGGGAGTACGGTATTGCCGTAAGAGCCGGGATGCATTGCACACCGCTGGCACATAAATCGGCAGGCACGATAGAGAGCGGCGCGGTGCGAGCGAGTGTAGGCGTGGATACAACAGAACAGGATGTCGGTATGATGCTGCATGCAATGAGGGAACTCTACAGCAAGCGTTGAAGCAGATAAAGAAAAAGGACGGTCTTATCGATGTCAGAAATGAACCAATTTATAAGCGATCAACTGCAATGGTTGATTCCGGGGTTTGCTATTCTATTGCTGTTCATACTCATTGTTGTTCTCATTCAAGGCAGCAAATTGCGGTCTGTGCGGCGAAAATATGATGCGATGATGTCGGGAACAGGGATCGAAGATTTAGAAAGCCTGCTGATCGATTTAAAAAATCAGAACGAAATGCTGGTAGAAGTCCAGCAGGCGCAAAAGGTCGGACTAGAAGCGCTGCAGCTCAAAGTTCAAGGATTGCAAGGCCATGTGGCCCTGAAACGATATAATGCTTTTGGAGAGCGGGGGAATGACCTCAGTTTCTCGATGGCCATTCTGGATGAACACGGAAACGGCATGGTTCTCACCAGCCTGCACAGCCGGGATAATTCCTATATTTATGCCAAATCGCTTCAGAAAGGCGAATCGCAGTATCCGTTGTCGCCCGAAGAAAAGGAAGTAACTACTCTCGCGCTGCGGCGGACTTAGAATGAGTATGCCACTGCTTCAGAGCGGAAAAGAGACTCGACGCTATAATCTCGGATAACCGCATGACCAGGCTGAGTCGTGTGTTTTGCAAAACAAAATATTCCATAAAGCCGCCGACGTTAACGATGCCCGTCAAATGGATATCGCCTACCGGCGGCAATTGTTTGTTTACGCCAGCTCCGGGGCGCAGAGGGCCTTCAACGACCTGGATGGAGCCCACGCTTGCGGAGTGTCCGAGACAGGCATCTATGCCGATCACATAGGGTTCATGATACTGCTCCTCGATGAGGTTCAAGGTTTCCTCCAGATTAACCGCATGCACCGGATTGTCGAGTGTTCCATACAAGGAAAACAGCGGACTGTGAAAGCGCGACAGGGCTGTGCCTACAAGCGGTCCTAAAGCATCGCCGGTCGAACGGTCGGTTCCAATGCAGACAACTACAATCTGAGAGCCGGGACGTACGCGGGAAAAGTGGAATAACAGACGATGGATGATCGCAGAATAGATTTCAGGGTCGGCATGTGATATTTTTAAACAAGACATCTCTTGCAATGGCACTGGATTAGAGGAATAATACATATAATCTTCCTTTCCCGGACGTTTCTATTTGATGTTAACTAGTATATGGATAGAGAGACGGTTTTATACTTCAGGAAGAAGAGATGAGACCTGAAGCCTAAGAGGAGAGTGACCTATGAACGAGGAGCTGCTGATCGCGTTTGACTCTACACAGCAGGCGCTGCGCGCCGAGATGCTGCTGGAATATGCCGAAATCGAAATTGATATATGCCCGACGCCAAAAGAGATTACAGCAGGCTGCGCAATGTCGATTCAGTTTTTTCGAAGTGCGCTGATTGAGGTAGAGAAGATCGTTGACGAGCAAAAAATCGAAATTCGCGGGATTTACGGCAAGAATGAGCAAACCGGCGGTTATCGATTGATTACAGAGTGAGGGGGAGGAGAGTATGAGTCATCGATTAGGATGGTTGCTGAATGCCGATACCCCGATAGAGACTATGGATCAAGCGGTGGATCAGGCGGTTAAGTTTAAAGATAAACTATGGAACTGGGTAACGGATGCCGATATGTGGGCCAATGTTTTGTTTTCGGGGCTGCGCATTATTTTTATATTTATTTTGACGCGCATTATCATACGGGTGGTATACGGGATCATCGACCGATCTTTGGAACGCAGGACCAGCAAGGGGCTGCTCGCGAACACGCGGCGTTTCTCAACGGTCGGCGAATTGCTGAAGAACACAGTAACAATCGTTTGCAACTTTATCATGATTCTGATCATATTATCGGAGTTCCATTTTGAGTTGGGTCCGCTGCTGGCAAGCGCGAGTGTGCTCGGTTTGGCCATCGGTTTTGGAGCGCAAAGTTTGGTCAAAGATGTGATCACCGGCTTCTTCATTATTTTGGAGGATCAATTTGCTGTAGGCGATGTGATAGCGACCGGCGGATTCAAAGGCACCGTGGAAGTGATCGGGCTGCGCACGACCAAGATCCTTGGCAGCAGCGGCGAAATGTATATCATTCCAAACGGGACTATAGCGAATGTGACGAATTACTCGATGGCTAACGCCTTGGCGATTGTCGATGTTCCAGTGAAAATTGAACGGAGCCTTGAAGAAACGCTGGGCCTCATCCGCCAGGCGCTTCAGGGCATTGAAGAACGCAATAACAATGTCGTGGCGTTTCCGAACGTTCTGGGCATTCAATCGATGAGCACTTCCGAGTATGTCGTTCGGGTGACCGCCAATACGCTGCCAAATAAAAGGGAAGCCGCACAACGTCAAATTCAGAGCGATATTAAAAAAGCGCTGGAGCAGCAAGAATTGAAGGATGCCGAACAGGCTGAAAAAGCAAAAGCGGAAGCGGAAGCCAAGGCGCAGGCAGAAGCGGAGGCTCAGGCGGAGGCAGAGGCGTTAGCCGACGAGGAAGCGTCTTTGCGGAAGTCGAAGCAGCACACCGCGCGCCAGACGGCGAGAACGGGCCTACTGGAACAGGCGGCGGGAAAGGTTAAAGAAGAGGGGGAAGAACCAGATGGAACGTAAGAGCTTTCAACTGGGAGATATCGTGCAGATGAAAAAGCCACATCCGTGCGGAACGAATGAAATGGAAGTCATCCGTATGGGGATGGATATTCGAATTAAATGTACAGGCTGCCAGCATAGTGTACTGATTCCCCGGGCCAAATTTGAGAAAAATTTAAAAAAGGTTATACGTTCCGCGGAAAACCCAGTGGAAAATAATTAAACTTGCCATTCTTCTGGTGGCATGCTACAATAAATCTTGCTGCGGAGAGGTACCCAAGAGGCCCAAGGGGGCTGACTCGAAATCAGCTAGGCGTGTCAAAGCGTGCGTGGGTTCGAATCCCACCTTCTCCGCCACCAAAACGCAAAACTATAGATCAATGAAACGAACCTTCTGCCTTGATAGGCGGGAGGTTTTTTTGTTATGTGAGTTTTTGAGTTCCCTTATCTGAATAATTTTGGTAGTTTGAAATAGGAAAAGAACGTACCTGAAAACCGTCGACTAGACGGGAATTGATTGCGGGAGGGAATTGTGTTGCAGCATCGCATATTGCTGGTCGAAGACGATGAAGCCATCAGTGAGATGGTCCGCTCGTATTTAATGAAAGAGGGCTACCGAGTTGAGAGCGTCTTTGACGGAGAGGCGGCGGAGCAGGCTTTTCACCATAAAGGCCCCTTTGACCTTGTTCTGCTTGACCAGATGCTTCCGGAGCGGAGCGGTATGGATATTCTTCAGAGCATTCGCAAATCCAGTCTGGTACCCGTGTTGATTGTATCAGCCAAGGATACGGATGTCGACAAGGCTCTGGGACCGGGCTTCGGGGCGGATGATTATATCAGTAAACCGTTTTCCATGATTGAGCTTGCGGCGCGGGTGAAGGCGGCCATCCGGCGGGCGGAGTATGCTACGAGCCGCGGCACATCCGGGGAGAGCGTTAATCCGAAGCGGAGCATTTCCCTGGGCCGGTTGACCGTTGATTTTGAAAATTTCTCGGCGATTAAGAATGGGGAAGAGGTGAAGCTGACGGCCAAGGAATTTCATATCCTGAAGCTGTTTATGACCCATCCGGGCCGGGTGTTCACCAAAGCACAGATTTATGGGATAGTATGGGAGGATGAATATTAGGCGACGAAAATGTAATTAACGTACATATGAGAAGGCTGCGGGAAAAGATTGAAGACGATCCCTCCCATCCTGAGTATATCAAAACACTGTGGGGCATCGGGTATAAGCTTGGAGATACGGTATAATGACCGCCGCGCTTGGAGTTGTGATTTGCCTGCTTCTGTTGGGTCTTGTGATGCAGTACCGGAAGTCTCGCCATGATTCACGCCAGTTAAAATACATTCATGAAAAACTGAACGACATCATTTCACGGAATTCACAGGAAAGGCTGCTGCTGTTCAGCACCTCGCCCGAGCTGCGGCTACTGCTGACCGATATGAACCGGCTGCTGGAGATCAACCATGAGGGCATTGCCCGGAGAAATAAACTGGAGAAATCCATGCGCCAGATGCTGGCGAATATTTCGCATGATCTGAAGAATCCGCTAACCGTCGTCCTCGGGTATATCGAAACGCTGCTGCAGGACGGGGATATGGAGGCTGAAGAGCGGGAGCGGCTGCTGGGGATGATACACCGGAAGGCCGGAGAGGTGATCACGCTGATGAACACCTTCTTTGACTTGGCCAAGCTGGAGTCGGGCGATCGGGAGCTTCCGCTGTCACGGGTGGAGGCCGGCGAAGTGTGCCGCAGAAATATTCTGGCCTTTTACGATACCTTAAGTGCCAAGGAAACCGAAGTAGTAATCGAAATTCCCGATGAGCCCTGTTACATGAGGGGAAATGATGAAGCTCTGGACCGGATTCTGTCCAACCTGCTGTCGAATGCGATCATGTACGGGGCCTCCGGAGGGGTGCTGGGGTTAAAGCTTTATAATGATAAGAACACCGTATACTTTGAAATCTGGGACCGGGGAAAGGGGATTTCCGCAGACCATCAGGATAAAGTGTTCGAGCGTCTGTACACGCTTGAGGATTCTCGGAACCGGGTGTACCAGGGAAGCGGCCTCGGACTGACGATTACGAAAAGATTAACGGAGCAGATGAACGGAACGATTTCGCTGGTGAGCAAGCCTTTTGTCAGAACAGCTTTTACGGTAGCCTTCCCCAGGATAAACTTTTAAACCGGCGGACGGTCTCCGGGATTATCGTTCGCTTGGCCTGCTTACCTCCTTATTAAGATTTTTGTAAGAATACGTTAATAAAAAAGAATATTCCGACGGGTACAATAAAAACCAGGAACAAAAGGTAAATCCAAAGGGGGCAGCGGGAATGGCGATCATTCTCCGGACACGGAATTTAACCAAAGTTTACAGAGGGAAAAAGAGCGTAAGCAGCGTAAACATGACCATTAGACAGGGTGAAATCTACGGATTCCTGGGACCGAACGGCGCAGGCAAAACAACCGTGATGAAAATGATTACGAATCTGGTAAAGCCGACGGAAGGCGAAATCGAATTTTTCGGTGAAAATATGACCAGCCGATCTTATGAGATGCTAAAACGAATGGGCAGCATTATTGAATATCCGGTTTTTTATGACAGGCTGACCGCCCGGGAAAATCTGCTGCTGCACGGTGAATATATGGGCTATTACAATCAGCAGGCGATTGCCGATGTGATGGAACTGATGAAGATCTCGGGAGTCGATAAGAAGCCGGTGAAGGAGTTCTCTCTCGGTATGAAGCAGCGTCTGGGCATTGCCAGGGCTGTGATGACCAAACCCGAACTGCTTATCCTGGATGAGCCGATTAACGGTTTAGACCCCGTCGGCATTAAAGAACTGCGTGAATTGTTTCAGATGCTTAGCCGGGAATACGGAATGACGCTGCTCATTTCCAGCCATATCCTTGGTGAAATCGAACAGATCGCCGATACGATCGGCGTCATTCGCGAAGGTGTACTGCTTGAAGAGGTAGCGATGGAATCCATCCGCAGCCGGAACCCGGAATACATCGAGCTCGTGACAAGCTCAGTCAGCAAAGCGGTTTATGTGCTGGAGGAAAAGACTGCACCTGTCCAATTTTAAGATGATGGATTTCTGTACAATCCGGATTTATGATGAAGAGGTTTCGCAGCATGAACTAAATAAGGCGCTGGTTATGGAGAATGTTGAAGTAGAGAGTATTAGTAAAAGCAAATCTACGCTGGAAGATCATTTCATGAGTTTGATTGGGGGTGAGGGCATTGCATAAGCTTATTTCTCTGGAGATCCGTAAGCTTAATCTGGCAGGGATGCGGAAAGGCATACTTATCACTAACGCGGCTATTCTCGCCTTCATGATTCTGGTGGTTTTCTTTGACCAAAGCGAAATTGAAACCTATCCCGAAGTTTTTGAAGCGTTAAATATTTTTATAAGGGCTTCATTTATTATCTATGCTTCCGTCCTGATCAGCAAATTGGTTATTGACGAATATAAAAATAATACGATTACACTGCTGTTTACATACCCTATTTCGCGTATAAAGCTGATGTATGCGAAAATAATCATCGTGTTTTTGTTTGCCTTGATTAATATTGTGGTTTCGGTTGCAGTACTGGGGGCCGTCATGGTCGGCATTAACAGCTTCACAAATGCAATTCCCGGCGATATCACTGCCGACCTGCTGATTTCGGTGTTGATCAAGACCGTTGCCGGCGCCGTATACGCTGCGGGTATAAGCCTGATCCCTATATATATAGGAATGCGCAAAAAATCAGTGCCGACCACCATAGTCAGCGGGGTGCTGGTCGCCTCGCTAATCTCGTCCAACTTCGGCGGAATCCGATTGGGGAATTTTGTGTTGGTTTCGGCATCCCTCGGCCTGCTGGGAATGGCTATTGCCTAAAATCCATCCGTAGGGTGGAACGGGATGATATCGCCTGACAGCCGGGGAAAATATACGGCCACCGATGGCGACGAGAGCGCTTTTTCTAAACATCAGCTTGCCGAAATGAGTTCATTTATGTTATGATATTAGAAGTGTATTTATGATGCAGTGGAGAGGTACCCAAGAGGCCCAAGGGGGCTGACTCGAAATCAGCTAGGCGTGTCAAAGCGTGCGTGGGTTCGAATCCCACCTTCTCCGCCACTACCATCTCAATAACAGCTAACAGCAAACCTTCGTCCATTGGATGGAGGTTTTTTTGCATATTATAACAGCTCTGTCATATTCACAGGAGACGGGAATGCGATGCTTTTGCCCTGGCATTCCGCTCGTTACACAGCAAAGAAGGACCCTTTCGGGCCCTTCCAGAGGCAGCACTTGAATGATTTTGGAATCTTTCTGTAAAAAGCTGCTAAAGCGAGTCAGGAAAACTAAAGGCTGTTGTCATTTACGACTTGGCCGTCAGCGTGATCCTTTGCCAACAATAGTTGCTGCAACAGAATTCCTGTGATTGTGTTCGACTTCATTGTCCAACGGAACCACACCTCTCTCTTGTGCTGCCTGATTATAGTATGGGTCAGGACATCTCGTTTTATACATAGCTGTTAAAAAATTAATGCACGCGCGCTTTCTCGACCTTTTTCCACTTACGGTTCTTGTTGGTCGTCTCCGGGAAAGTGTCACCTTTCTCCATTTTAATCGACTTCGGATTCTGGATTTCCGTATGGAAGCTCCGCGCCTCGCCTACCTCCGTATAAATTCCGGGGTTCGGGGCCTTTTGGCCTTCTTCAAATTCAGTTTGCTCACCCATTCTGTCCCCTCCTTTCCGTCTCTAAAAATCGCTTACTGTCCTATTGTGCGCATTGCTCCACGGCTTCATGTACGGAAGGGAAGTCCATAATCAGGGCAGGATATAAAGGAATAGTGCTTGCAACTGCTTTTCAAATTTGGTATATTATTATAGTTCGAGTTTGTGCTCGATCCTTGCTCCTGACCCGATCAGGGGCCTTAGACCATAAGGAGGTGAAAGTTATGCGCAAATACGAAGTGATGTACATTATTCGTCCTGACATTGAACAAGAAGCCGTTCAAGCTGCAGTCGAAAAATTCCAAGGCATCATCTCCAACGGCGGGGAAATTACGAAGCACGATGTGCAGGGTAAGAAACGTCTTGCGTATGAGATCAAGAAATTCCGTGATGGCGTTTATGTTCTGGTTAACTTCAATGCAGAACCTGCAGTAGTTTCCGAATTGGAACGTCTCATGAAAATTTCCGACGAAGTTATTCGTTATCTCATCACGAACGACGTTGCCTAAGAGCACGTAGTTCGCTTTGTAAGGAAATCGCTCCAAGGAGGGGACCAAAAATGTTGAACCGTGTCATACTGATCGGCCGATTGACCCGCGATCCTGAGCTGCGTTATACGCCTGCCGGCGTTGCCGTAACCCAGTTTACGCTTGCCGTAGACAGACCTTTTACAAGCCAAGGCGGCGAACGTGAAGCGGATTTCATTCCGGTCGTAACCTGGAGACAGCTGGCGGAGACCTGTGCCAATTACTTGCGCAAAGGTCGGCTGACGGCGGTAGAGGGTCGTATCCAAGTTCGGAATTACGAGAATAATGAAGGCAAGCGTGTATACGTAACCGAAGTTATTGCCGATAATGTCCGTTTCCTGGAATCTTCCCAGAGCCGTGAGGGCGGAAACGCATCCGGCGGGGGGGATATGCCCGAGCCACCTTCATCCGGCGGCGGCGGCGGCGGACGCGGAAACAGCGGAAATAGCGGTTTCTCGCGCAACAACAATAATCAGGATCCCTTTTCGGGCGACGGTAAGCCGATTGATATATCGGACGATGATTTGCCATTTTAAAACGGAAGGACTGAAAAGACAATGGCTTTTAAACAAAGAGAAGGCGGAGACAACGACAAAAGACCTCCACGCCGTGGCGGCCGCAATAAACGTCGTAAAGTATGCTTCTTCACTGTGAACAAAATTACTCACATTGACTATAAAGATACAGAACTGCTGAAGAAATTCATCAGCGAGCGCGGTAAAATTTTGCCTCGCCGTGTAACCGGCACGAGCGCAAAATACCAACGCGCCCTGACGATCGCAATTAAACGTTCGCGTCAAGTTGCGCTTCTGCCTTACACTACTGAATAAGACAGGCCTAAAGACAGCCGGATTACCGGCTGTCTTTTTTTGCGTTACCATTCTCAGAAGCGAATGAGCTACAAGTCCGATTGCAGCAATTAGCGGATTGACGAAGCCAATCAAATATAGTAAATTTATACCATCCTATAACGAAGGGGAAATTTTGATGTCGGTGAGCGTTCTTAACTAAGCAATTTCATATCACCTGCAGGCAGGCTGTTATTTTGCTCGCTGAAGAGTATGCTTATTCAAGTGTGCCCGGAAGCGCATGATAACGTGTCTTTTTTGACATGGCGAGGCTGTGCCTATGGTGAATGATTTAGTTAAGAACACGCGACGCGTCAATGGCCTCTTTACGGCTGTTATCCCGTCAATGCGAACAAACCGTGCTCTTGAGCGCGGTTTTTTTGTTTATCTTAAGAAAGGGCTATTAAAGCCCGGACCGGGATAGGGATCAGTGTAGAGATTAGGGCAAGGAATGCCGCTGTGGCATTCTTTGCCCTTTTTTGCGTTACGGATGAAATAAAGAACGTTGAACCGACAACCCATGAGGAGGAAAAAACATGCATTTCCAAAGCCGGCAAACGCTCGAATACAATCTGATCAAGGAAGAAGTTGGACGTTATGCCGTCTCCTATGTCGGAAGGTCGCTAATTGCGGAGCTCGAGCCGATGTCTGAACTTACGGCAATACACAGAGCGGTGGAAGAGACGGCGGAGGCCAAGGAATTATTAATGAGAGGATCGAGCGTGCCAATACCCTCATTGGAGGGGATCGAATGGGTCATGTCGCTGCTGGGAACGGGATATCTGTTCAATGAGCAGGATTTTACGGCGGTGGGCGTATTCCTGAACAGCTGCGGTCAACTGCGCAAGTATATGGCTTCCAAGGATGCGTCCCTCCGGATTGGAGTGTATGCATCCTCGCTGATGGAGCTGAAGACTGTAAAAGCGGAGATCGAACGCTGCATCCGGTTCGGCGTCATTGACGACGGGGCGAGTAAGGGACTGGAGAAGGTTCGCAAACGGCTGAGAGTAACGAAAGACCGGCTGCTCAAGAAAATTGAGAGCGTCATGTCGCGTCACCAGTCCATTTTGCAGGAGAATCTGTACAGCATGCGGGGAGGCCGCTATGTGATTCCGGTCAAGCGCGAATACCATAAGCAGGTGAAGGGTTCGGTGCTCGATCAGTCCACAAGCGGACAGACGGTGTATGTGGAACCGGAAGAAGTAGCCGCACTGCAAGGAGAACTGGAGATGCTGACCAGCGAGGAGGCGCGGGAGGAGGGCATCATTCTAAGTATGCTGACCGGATTGATCGAAAGGGAGCAGGATGCCCTGCGGCTGAATATCGAAATTACGGGTGTGTATGATTTTATATTTGCGAAGGCCAAATATGCCGCTGCGACAGGAGCGGGAGCGGTATCCTTCAATGACCGGGGATATATGCGGCTTATCGGGGGCAAGCATCCGCTGCTTGATTGCATGGTTCCGATCGATGTGGAATTTGGACAGGGTTATAAGTCGCTTGTAATAACCGGTCCGAATACGGGCGGAAAGACGGTTCTGCTGAAAATGGTAGGGCTGCTCGTGCAGATGGCTCAATCAGGGCTCCTGATTCCGGCTGATAAAGAGAGCCAGCTTCCGGTATTTTCCGAGGTCATGAGCGTGATCGGAGACGGGCAAAGCTTAACGCAGTCGCTCAGCACTTTTTCCGCGCAGATGAAGGGTGTGGATGAAATGCTGCGCGCCGCAGGCCGGAATGTTCTTCTGCTGATCGACGAGCTGGCGGCAGGCACGGACCCGGGTGAGGGAATCGCTCTGTCAATCGCCATTTTGGAGGAGTTAAGCCGCAGAGGAGCCAATGTTATCGTCACAACGCATTTTAATGAGTTAAAAGCATTTGCTTCGGCAGCGCCCCAGTTCCAAAATGCGCGAATGGAGTTTGATCCGGTTACGCTCCGTCCGCTATACAAGCTGACGATAGGGGAAGCGGGCCACAGCTATGCGCTGCAAATTGCGGAGAAGCTCGGTCTTGACGCCGGAGTGATCGAACGATCGCGGCAAATTGCCGGCAGTCAGCCCCGGAAACAGCTTGGCGAACAAGAGATGCGCTTGTGGTATGATAAAGAAGGAAGAAGGGAAGAGAATGACGCGGCCGGGAACGGAAAAAGCCATGCGGAGAATGAGCCAAAGGTTCGTCCGGAACAGCCGCATTCTTTTGAAGTCGGGGACGTGGTCTATATTTCTTCTCTTGGCAGAACGGGAATTGTATACGAGAAACGGGATTCTAAAGGCTTGGTGGGCGTCATGGTGCAGAAGCATAAAATGCAAATTAACCAAAAACGTCTGAAGCCGTATTTATCTAAAGAGGAGCTCTACCCTGAAGACTACGATCTGGATATTGTGCTCGAAACGAAAGAAAACAGGAAGAAGCGCAAGTTGATGGGGCGTAAGCATGTGGAAGGCTTGATGATTGTTAAAGAAAAAGAGAGGGATGAACGATAGTAATAAAACATATTGACGCAAGTTATATTGCATTGTATGATGTTTGAAATTTTGTTGAATTTAAATTTATATAACCGGTCTACAAAGTTGATCGGAATTGACCGATGGTTTATTTATTGACCACTGGATTGGGAAAGCGTTCACAACTTTTTTTAACCAAGAGAGAGGAAGGAACCAATGAACAACAGTAAGGTAATCCGAGCATTTGCACCGCTGCTCCTCGTTGTACTGCTGCTGTCCGGCTGCAGCGGAGCGGATACTTCGGACAATCGCGGCGTGAGAGAGCCTTCCTCTCATGTAACGGCTACCGGAGGAGAGCCGAAAGCGGGAGGGACGGTAACGTACGGCTTTCCTTCTCCGTTCAAGGGATTGTTTGAACCGGCTTTTTATGAAGGTGAAGATGATTTCCATGTTCTGGAGTTTATAACCGAGCCGCTGTTTACGGTCACGGGCGACTTGACCACCGCCCCCGGTATCGCAACCTGGGAGGAGTCGGCCGATCATAAAACGTTCACTTTTAAAATAAAACAGGGCATACACTGGCAGAACGGCGCTGAGCTGACCGTAGAGGATTGGAAATTTGCGCTTGAGGTCATTGCCGACCCGGACTATACCGGCCCGCGCTTTTACAGTGTGGAAATGATTCAGGGCGCCGAGGCCTATCATACTGGAAAGGCGAAGCAAATCTCGGGCATCCAGGT
The DNA here is from genome assembly GCF_003854965.1 of Paenibacillus rhizophilus. Lineage (GTDB taxonomy): Bacteria > Bacillota > Bacilli > Paenibacillales > Paenibacillaceae > Paenibacillus_AQ > Paenibacillus_AQ rhizophilus. The sequence goes on along the minus strand of NZ_RQPI01000017.1, from coordinate 65,275 downwards.
TATTGATCCCTATACAATGAAGGTTACGGTCACGGCCGCCCGTGTGAATACGATTGATAATCTGTGGGCGTATCCGATGAATAAGAGTTATTTTGCCGGAGTGGCGGTAAAGGATATGCCGAACAGCGACCAAGTGCGAAAAGCTCCAATCGGCATCGGACCGTTTAAAGTGAAGCATATTCAGCCGGGCGAATTTGTTGAACTGACGAGGTTTGATGATTATTACAAGGGCAAACCCCTTCTTGACGGCGTGCTGTATAAAGTATTCGACGACAAGCTGATTGCAAGCCTGTTCGAGCAGGGAGGAGTCGATATCGAGCAGGCGCCGCGGGATGCGTACGAAAGCCTGAAAAAGCTGAATAACATTACGCTTATGCAAACGCCTGATTTGTCTTATGAGTATATCGGCTTCAAGTTCGGACATTGGGACGGCAAGGCACAACAAATTGTAATGGACAACCCCAAGTTTTCGGACAAAAGACTGCGGCAGGCGATGTACTACGCTCTGGACCGCAAAGGGATCATAGACGCCTTCTCTTACGGACTCGGCAAGCTGGTGGAGACGCCGATTTCCAGTAAAAGCTGGGCCAAGGTCCCGGAGGACCAAATCAATCGGTACCCGTATGATCAGGAGAAGGCCAAGAAGCTGCTCGATGAAGCTGGTTATAAGGATACGGATGGGGACGGCTTGCGCGAAGATCCCAAGGGAACGAAGTTCGTGATTCATTTCGACGGCATGGTCGGCGGCGCAAATGACGAACCGCGCACCGAGGCTATTCTGCAGAATTGGCGGGAAGTCGGCTTGGATGTCAGGCTGAACGGCGGAGCTCTGAAGGAAATGAACACCTTCTATACGGCGGTGGAGGAGGATGATCCGTCAGTGGAGCTGTTTAACGGTGTCTGGGGATTGTCCAATGATCCGGACCCTTCCGGACTCTGGAGAGAAAATGATCAGTGGAACTATCCCCGGTGGTCCTCTGAGGAGAACGAACGGCTCATCCGGGAAGGGATAAGTCTGAAAGCGTATGACCGGGAATACCGCAAGCAGGTGTATTATGACTGGCAAAAATTAATAAATGAAGAAGTGCCGATGATTTTCGTTGCGGAACGCGAGACGATTACGGCGGTAAACAAGCGGCTTCAGGGTGTAAAGATCAATACGCTGAGCAATATTATCGAGCCTTACAAGTGGTGGGTAAAAGACAGCGAATAGGGAGGCCGAGTTGGCATGCTGCTAAAATTTGCGCTTCGCAGACTGGCAGGCGCGGTGCCGCTGCTGCTTCTGGTTTCGGTCGTCGTGTTCGCACTGGCCAAGCAGATGCCGGGCGACGGTCTTGGGGGAGGACTGAATCCGGGCAACAAAGACCCCCGTTATGTTGCGGAAATGAGGGAGAAGCTTGGATATGACGATCCTTTGCCTCTCCAGTATTTTCGCTGGGTTAAGGATGCAGCTTCCGGATATTTCGGGCAATCCTTCCTATTCAAAATGCCTGTCGGCGAGCTCATCGGCCAGCGTCTGCCCGCAACCCTGCTGCTGACTGTCCTGTCGCTTCTCATTACGTATGGAAGCTCTCTAACTTTGGGAATGATCGCCGGCCGCAATCCGGGAAGACCGGTCGACCGTTTTATCCTGACGGCCAGTTATGTCACCTATGCAGTTCCGACCTTTATTGCGGCAATCTTCGCTATTTATATATTTGCGGTTGTCCTGAACTGGGTGCCTCTAGGCGGCACGGTTACGGCTGCTGCTTCGCGGGGATTATGGTCATCGCTGGGAGACCGGGTAGTTCATGCTCTGCTTCCCGCTGCCGTGCTGGGCATGTTCAATACGGCGGCCTATACGCAATTTTTGCGGGGGGAAATCGTCGAGAACAGCGGCAAAAATTATGTGCGGACGGCCGTGGCCAAAGGCATATCCAGATCCTCAGTTTATAACCGGCATATTCTGCGCAATTCGCTCCTTCCACTCGTTACCTTTCTGGGAATGGATATAGGAGGCCTCCTCGGTGGCTCGGTAGTCATCGAAAATCTGTTCTCCTATCCGGGTATCGGAACGCTGTTTGTGGCAGCGGTGTCAGGCCGGGACTATGCGGTGATGATGGCGGTGACGCTAATGACGGGTTTCATGATCGTTGCTGGAAATATTGTGGCGGACTTGCTGTATGGCCTGCTCGATCCCCGCATACGCGCGGGTTACAACGGAGGATGAAAATGAAGCACAAGAATGCGCCTGCTTCTCGGATCGGCGCCGCTGTCCGCAAATTTGCCGCAAATCGTCCCGCCGTCGTTTCGCTGCTGTTTCTAACTGCTGTAATAACGCTGTGCCTGCTTGCTCCTTGGCTTACAGACTACGACCCGATGAAGATCAGCCTCCGGAGTCTGAATAAGGCTCCAAGCGCTGGGCACTGGCTGGGCACCGACAAGGGAGGCCGGGATGTTGTTTCCCGTCTGTTATACGGCGGCCGGACGACGCTATGGATTAGTCTTTGTGTGTCCGCAATCATAGCCGGTGTAGGAACCGCGGTGGGGGTCCTGGCCGGTTATTTCGGCGGGGCGGCGGATTCGCTGCTGATGCGGGCTGCTGATGTCGTGCTGTCTTTTCCTTTTTTGATCTTCGTCATTGTCGTGAAGAGCATCGATCCGGACGGCGGCGTTTCTTCGCTCATCTGGACGGTGGGGCTGCTGGGCTGGGGCGGATTCGCTCGGATCATAAGGGCCAAGACGCTGGCCGAGAAAGAAAATGAATATATGCTGGCTGCGCGCTCACTGGGAGCTGGGACGCTGCGGATATTGACGCGCCATCTGCTGCCGGGTCTGCTCGGTCTGTTTATCGTCAATCTGATGTGGACGGCCGCAGTCATGATCGGTGTTGAAGCGAGTCTGAGCTTTCTGGGCTTCGGCGTCCCGGCCGGGCAGCCAAGCTGGGGAAATATGATGACCGATGCGCTCTCTCCGGAAGTCATCAGGGAGCGGTGGTGGATATGGCTTCCTGCCGGTCTGCTGATTATCGGAGTTATTCTTTCGATCAACTTTATCGGCGAGGGGATCAAAGAAGCGTTTCGAGTCCAAGAGAGGCATTTATAATGACGCCGTGTCATTGCAGTCGTAATGGGCGCGGGCACCCGGGAGGAGCGGTTTAAGGAGACGGCTGAGCTGTTCGACTACGCTTTTTTTATGGACCTGTCGCCGGCCCGGCGTTTTGGATACTTGCTGGGACGTCTCGGCGGCGCCTTCGGTTAAGGAAGCATTCTGCCGTTGTTGGAGAACGGCGGAATGCTTTTTTAACCAAAAGTGTCGATTTTTGTTGTTTCTTTTTCACTTCATAGTGATTACAATAGTAATATTGTTTATTTCAATAGAATCTGCCCGAAAGGAGGAACGTCAGCATTAGTGCCGGTGAAGATCCTGCTGACTGCAGAACCAATTCATGACCGCTCCGGTCATTCCAAATAGAAAGCACAGCGATCATCGTCTATTCTATAATAAAAGAAGGAATCCGATATGAAAAAAAAGTGGAAAAAAAGATATATTGCTCTAATCATACTTCTGGTCATTGTTGCCGGAGGGGTTTTGCTTCGCAAGCCGCTGACGGTTCTGGCTTTTGATCTGTTCTTGTCGGACAAGGTCGAGAGTACGCTTCAGCAGAAGTCCTACCAACCGCTTACGAGTGAAGACAACACCGTCAAGCCTGAGCCCATTGCTTATAAGAGCGACCCCTTCTCCGTCATGCTTCTGGGCACCGACCAGCGCAAGACGGAAACGGCCCGTTCCGACACGATGATCTATGCGGTTGTCCGTCCTGAGGATTACAAGTTGCTGCTCATTTCCATTCCCCGCGATACGTATACGGAGATTATCGGCCATGACGGCAACAAGAAGGACAAGATTACCCATGCTTACGCTTTCGGCGGCCAGCAAATGGCCAAGGACACGCTTGAGGCGCTGCTGGGGCATCAAATTCAATACTATGCGACCATTAACTTTCAGGGGCTGAAGGATACCGTCGACGCCTTGGGCGGACTGCCTCTTCCGATTAAAAAGACGATCGAGAACAAAGGCAAAGACCATGAGAAATTTACGATTGTGGGCGGGAAGTCTCTTTATAACGGCGAGGAATCCCTGAACTATGTGCGCTACCGCGAAGACAGCGATTTTAACCGTACCAAGCGCCAGCAGGTCTTTCTGGATGTGCTCGCGAACAAAATGCTGTCGCTCAACCAAATCGGCAACGTGACGGAACTGCTCAACATAATGGGCGAGAATTTCAAGACCGATATGCCGCCTTCCATGGTTACCGGCCTGGCCAAGAAGTTCATGGGAGGCAAGGAAGCGGATATTTCGAGCTTCACCGTTATGGGCGAGGGTGCCCGTATTGACGGCGTCTATTATGATGTTGTGAACGAAGAGGATCTGAACAAAGCGAAGGCGATGATTGACAACTGGATGAATGCCGGAACGCCGGCAGATCAGTTGATCGAGCCGGGAAAAGCGGGCGACGCGCTGGAAGCCAAGGCAACGTCCGCAGCCCAATAAAGCATCTCGTAAAAGAATGATATAGGAAACCATCGCAAGCAGCAGCCCTGGTCAAAAGTTACCGGCTGCTGCTTGTTGTTCCTATGGTATACTATTGTTGGAACTGCGATAAGATCTGTACGTACAAAATAAAGCGGACCCCTACGGGTAGAAAACAGGGGGAGAGCCGTTATTCCTTGGGGACTTTTGAGGAGGACCTAGAAGATGAATATTGCGTTTTTCCTGCTTCCGAAGCAGGAGGTGACTTGCGTTACGCTGGATTCGACCTTGCGTCAGACGCTTGAGCGAATGGAGTACCACCGGTACACGGCCGTTCCGATCCTGAACAAGCATGGCGAATACGCCGGTACCGTGACGGAAGGTGACCTGCTCTGGTATATGAAAGAATCGGCGGGAAAGGTCACATTCGAAAATGCTTCGAAATTTTTGCTGAAGGATGTTCCGCTGCGGATGAACAATAAGCCGGTATCCATCGATGCAGATATGGAAGATTTGATTAATCTGGTCAAAGTACAAAATTTTGTGCCGGTTGTGGACGATATGAACCGGTTCATCGGCATCGTCCGCCGCAGCCAAATTATCGAGTACTGTGAAAAGTTCGTATCCCGAAAATCGCAGGAATCCTTGTAAGCGGGAACAATTTCCGGCAAGGAGCTCCGCAGGGATGCAGCCTGTATTTCCGACAAAGGGGATGCGGGCTTTTTTTAAGGGATAAGAGTTTAACGCACCTGTAAAAGCCCTCGATCAGAATGGCGCAGCCGTTTCTTATTCGAATGCCCTTCATCCTGTGATCGGGTCCGGGCCGGAGGGTGCCGTGTTGCGGAAAGTCATTTATGCTATAATGGAGAATAAAGCTTTTTCCCGGAGGTAGATAGACGTGTCCAACATGCCGAAGGATTTAGATGTAGCCAAGCGGGCCAAGGTCATCGAGTGGCTGAAGACCGAAGTCATCGATCAGGTTTCCCGATTGTTTAAAGCGCTGTGGGAAGGGAGTACCGGGAGGGTTAGCGACAGCCTAGCCAGCTTGATTATGAGTTCTTATATTCTGGGGCGCAGGCTTGGCATATCGTACCGCGATCTGGATGAGGCGCTGCTGGAGAAGCTGAGAAAGCACCGTCAGGAAGGCCATCAGCTGGAAGATTGGTATCAGGATATATCTGCGTTAGAAGAACATATGCGTAAGAGGTGAACATTGTTGAAATATCGCTGGACATCCGCGGCCTGGAGTGTTGTTTATCTTCTCCTGCTGCTATCCCTGTCAACTCCTTTTCTAATTATCACGACACTGTTTATGATTATTCCGGCCGTCCTGCTGTTCACCACGCTGAATACAAGGCAGTTTATACTATCGATTGTGCCCGTATGGCTGATACTGGGGCTGATTAGTCCGCTATATATATTGATAGCCGCCTACTTGCTTGTTCCCGCGCTGGTAATGGGACGATGGTACAAGAAAAAGGCTCCCGCTTCTTCGGTGATTGTTGCCGGCACCATTACTCTTCTCGGGGAGTTTCTGCTGCTTCTCCTTTTGGGCAAAACGCTCTTCCAGTTCGATCTGTACAATTATGTATATGATGTATTGAACGAGATGCGTACGATGGCCCTGTCCCCAATGCAGGAATTCGGTATGGGGAATCTGCTGGGGGGAAGCTCTGAGGATGTCGGCAACAACAGCCGCGCATTCATTCAGGTGATTCCTATGGCGCTGATTGTGTCTTCTTTCTTGATTACAGTGATTACACACTCCATCGTCCGGCCTATTCTGAACAGCATGGGATACGCCGTGCCGAAGCTTAAACCTGCCCGCGATTGGAGAATGCCGAAATCGTTTATTTGGTACTATTTGATCGCTGCCGTGATTCAGCTGTTCTTTTTAAAGTCGGATAACAGCCTCCTATTAATGATTACGGCCAATTTAGTGCCGCTGCTGCGGATATGTTTTATAATCCAGACGATCGGGTTCTTCTTCTTTATCGCTCATGAGCGGAATTGGAACAGGATCATTCCGGTTATACTTGCGGTATTGGCCATTATGCTGCCGCCGCTGTGGATTATCGGGATTATCGACCTGGTGGCGCCGCTGCGCGAAATGGTCACCAAATCGAAACGATAGGGTGAGAGCTCATGCCAAAATTTTTGCAAAGACGCTGGCACGGCTATCACACCGTCTGGGCGTTCTTGCTGCTGCTGGTCCTAATTATTGTCGTCAGTATATATAACTGGGTGCTGGGTATTGTCAGCCTGTTTCTGGCCGGGACGCTGTGCTTCACCATGCTGAAAGCCGAGCTTTCGTTTCGGCGGAATCTTGTGGAATACATCAATGGTCTCTCATTCCGCATTAAGCGGGTAGAGGGGGAGGCCATCGGAACGCTGCCGCTGGGCATTATTCTTTACGGCGAGGATCGCTCGGTGGAGTGGAACAACCGCTATGCGGGGGAAATTTTTTCGCGTAAATCGCTGTTGGGCGAGCCGCTGCCGGAACTGCTGCCGGACCTCGTGCCGGCCGCTGCCGGCGGGCCTCCAGTCAAACGGGAAACAGGCAAGGAAGGAATTCAGAAGGAAGTGCGCATGGAAATCAGCGTTGACGAGCGCTACTTCCAGGCGGTTGTTATTCCAAGCGAGCGGCTGCTGTACTTATATGAAATAACCGAGCTGATCGATCTGCGGCAGCGGTACGAGGAAGAAAAGCTGGCTCTTGGCATTCTGCTGATGGATAACCTTGATGAAGCTGCGCAGGGAATGGACGATCAGCAGCGGACGTCGCTGATCGCTAAGGTAACGAGCGAAATTACCGAATGGGGCAAGCAGTTTGAGGTTTATCTTCGCCGCCTTTCTTCGGAGCGCTATATGATGCTGCTGAATTACCGCAGCCTGCAGGCGCTTGAAGAGAGCCGCTTCGTCATTTTGGACGAAGTACGGGAGATGACGGCCGATTTGAAGGTGCCGATGACGCTGAGCATCGGTCTGGCCTTCGGGGCGGAGTCGGCGAGCGAGCTCGGGGCGCTGGCCCAGTCGAGTCTTGATATGGCGCTCGGAAGAGGCGGCGATCAGGCTGCGGTCAAGGCGGGTCAGCGACTTTCGTTCTACGGCGGAAAGAGCAACGCAGCGGAGAAGCGCACCCGCGTGCGCGCGCGCGTAATCGCGCATGCCCTCCGCGATCTGATTCAGGAGAGCGACCGTGTCATCATTATGGGACACCGCAATCCCGATATCGACGCCGTGGGAGCCTCCATCGGCCTGCTCCGTGCAGCGCAGATGTATAACGTGGAGGCCGACATCGTGCTCGAAGGGCCAAATCCGTCCATCACGCGCATGCTGGAGCAGCTTCGCAGAGATGAAGAGCTGTACAGCTCTTTCATCACGACCGAACAGGCGCTGCAGGTGATGACCGAGCATACGCTGCTGATCGTAGTCGACACGCACAAGGCTTCGATGACGATGGAGCCGCGGCTTGTTCAATATGCCAGCCGGATTGTCGTCGTAGACCATCACCGGCGGGGCGAGGAATTTATCAACGAAGCCGTGCTCGTCTATCTGGAGCCGTATGCGTCCTCCACCTGTGAGTTGGTGACGGAGCTGCTGCAGTATATTCATGAGAAGGTCAAGCTCAGTACGCTGGAGGCGACGATGCTGCTTGCCGGCATTACGGTGGATACGAAGCATTTTGCCCTCCATACGGGATCGCGTACATTTGAGGCGGCGGGCTTCTTGCGGCGGCTCGGCGCCGATACCATTTTGATTCAGCGGATGCTGAAAGAAGATTTGCAGGAGTACATCTCGAAAGCGGAAATTATCAAGCATGCCCGGATGGTGTATGACCATATCGCCCTGGTGGTGACGGCGCCGGGCATGAAAATTCCGCAGCTCCTGATCGCCCAGACGGCGGACACGCTGCTGGGAATGACGAATGTGCTCGCCTCCTTTGTGATCAGCGAGCGCCCAGACGGGCTGATTGGCATCAGTGCCCGCTCGCTCGGAAGGATGAACGTGCAGGTCGTCATGGAGAAGCTGGGCGGCGGAGGGCATTTGACCAACGCGGCCGTACAACTGGAAGGAACAAGCAAGGAAGCAGAGGCCAGACTGCTCGAGGTGCTGGCGGAAATTGAAGCGAAAGAGGGTCTGTTCGAATGAAGGTCATATTCATTAAAGACGTTAAAGGTCAAGGCAAGAAGGGTCAAATCAAAGAGGTGTCGGAAGGCTACGCTACCAACTTCCTGCTGCCGCGGGGCATGGCCCGTCCGGCTACCGAAGGAAATATGAAAACAATTGAGAATCAGGCTGCTGCCGAGCAGCGCCGCAAGGAGCAGGAGAAAGAAGAAGCGCAGCAGCTTGGAGAGAAGCTGAGCGAGCTTACGCTTTCGATGAAAGCGAAAGCGGGAGAGGGCGGCCGGTTGTTCGGCGCGATTACGAGCAAGCAGATCGCCGAAGCGCTGGTGAAGCAAAGCGGCATAACCATCGACAAGCGTAAAATCGAGATGGATGAGCCGATCCGCCATCTGGGCACGCTGCAGGTTCAGGTGAAATTGCATACGGAAGTCAAGGCCGTGCTGAAGGTTCAGGTAACGGAGGAGTAGTATGGGCGGAGATCTCTTTTTCGATCGGGTTCCCCCGCAGAATCTGGAAGCGGAACAGGCGGTAATCGGCGCAATCCTGCTGCAGGACGAAGCGCTGATTTCGGCCATGGAGCGGGTGAATACCGAAGACTTTTACGACAAGCCGCATCAAATGATCTTTGAGGCGATGATACAGCTCGGAGAAGAGAACCAGCCGATTGATTTGGTTACCCTGACGGCCAAGCTTCAGGACAAGGGAGAGCTTGAAGACATCGGCGGGGTCAGCTATTTGGCCAAGCTTGCGCATGCGGTGCCTACGGCGGCCAATGTCGATTATTATGCGCAGATTATCGAAGAGAAGGCCATGCTGCGCAGGCTTATCCGGACCGCGACGCAAATCGTAAGCGAAGGCTACACCGGCGGCGAGGATGTTGCGGATATGCTGAGCGACGCCGAACGCCGCATTCTCGAAATCTCCAACCGGAGAAGCGGCAGCGGGTTCATCGCCATCCGCGACGTGCTGATGGAAGTGTTCGACCGGGTGGAGATGCTCCACCAGAACAAGGGGGGCACGTCCGGTATTCCTTCCGGCTTTGCCGATCTCGACCATATGACGAACGGTTTTCAGCGCAATGACCTTATTATTGTGGCCGCCCGCCCTTCCGTGGGCAAGACGGCCTTTGCGCTGAACATCGCCCAGAACGTGGCGGTGCGCGCGAAGGAGACGGTAGCCATCTTCAGTCTGGAAATGTCGGCCGCCCAGCTTGTGCAGCGGATGATCTGCGCCGAAGCGAATCTGGATGCGAACATTATGCGTACCGGCGATTTCAAGAGCGACGATGACTGGTCTAAGCTGACGATGGGGATTGCGTCGCTTTCGGAATCGGAAATCTATATCGACGACACGCCGGGCATAACCGTGGCCGATATTCGCGCCAAATGCCGGAGGCTGAAGAAAGAAAAAGGGCTGGGCATGATCGTGATCGACTACCTCCAGCTCATCCAGGGCCGCGGCAAGGGCGGTGAGAACCGCCAGCAGGAGGTCTCGGATATTTCCCGGACGCTGAAGCAAATCGCGCGGGAGCTTGACGTGCCGGTAATCGCCCTATCCCAGCTCAGCCGGGGCGTCGAGCAGCGCCAGGATAAGCGGCCGATGATGTCGGACCTCCGGGAATCGGGTTCGATCGAGCAGGATGCCGATATCGTCGCATTCTTGTACCGGGATGATTACTATAATCAGGAAACCGAGAAGAAGAACATTATCGAAATTATTATCGCCAAACAGCGTAACGGTCCTGTCGGCACGGTGGAGCTTGTATTTTTGAAAAATTTCAACAAGTTCGTCAACTACGAGCGCGCTCACTCCGAACCATTTGCAGGTTAAGGATAATCATGACAATTTCCGAACGATTGTACATTTCTTGGTGCAATCGTTCGTTTTTGTTTGACTTTAAAAAAGACGGCTGTTACACTGATAATTGTGCTTTAGCGGATTAAACCGTCTAAAGCGTCCGTCAGGGCTGCGTACATAGCGGTAAAGTACAGAGCCCTATAAGAAAAATAATGGTGCTTATGGCAGCACCTACGGAGGAATGAACATGTCCACGGTAGTCGTTGTGGGAACACAATGGGGAGACGAAGGCAAAGGCAAGATCACGGACTTTCTGGCAGAGAGCGCGGATGTGGTCGCCCGCTATCAAGGGGGCAACAATGCCGGCCACACGATTCTGATTGACGGCAAGAAATTCAAGCTCAGCCTGATCCCGTCGGGCGTCTTCTATAAAGACAAGACCTGTGTCATCGGCAACGGCATGGTAATCAATCCAGCCGCCCTGATTGAAGAAATCAATTATATTCACGAAAACGGGTTCGACACGGAAAATCTGGTCATCAGCGACCGCGCCCATGTCATTATGCCCTATCATATGGTGTTGGATGGACTTGAGGAAGACCGCAAGGGCCCGAACAAAATCGGCACGACCCGCAAAGGCATCGGTCCCGCTTATATGGACAAGGCGGCCAGAAACGGTATCCGGATTGCTGATTTGATGGATGCCGAGGAGTTCGAACTGAAGCTGCGGCACCTGATGAATGAGAAGAACCAGGTCATCACTCAGGTGTATAGCGGTGAGCCGCTTGATGTGGAAGAGACACTGCAGCAGTATCTGGAGTATGCAGAAGTTCTGCGACGCTATGTAACCGATACGTCGGTCGTACTGAACGACGCCATCGACGCCGATAGCAAGGTGCTGTTTGAAGGCGCCCAGGGCGTGATGCTCGACATCGACCAAGGAACGTATCCGTTCGTAACGTCGTCCAACCCGTCCGCAGGCGGCGTCTGCATTGGCTCAGGCGTAGGACCTTCCAAGATCAAACAGGTCATCGGAGTGGCCAAATCGTATACGACACGCGTCGGCGATGGTCCTTTCCCGACAGAGCTGAACGACGAAATCGGCGATTTAATCCGCGAGACCGGCCATGAATACGGCACCGTTACCGGACGTCCGCGCCGTGTCGGCTGGTTCGACAGCGTCGTTGTCCGCCATGCCCGCCGTGTCAGCGGCCTGACCGGACTGTCCCTGAACTCGCTGGACGTACTTAGCGGCCTGAAGACGGTTAAGATTTGCACCGGCTATAAATACCGCGGGGAGGTAATTACTCATTATCCCGCAAGCCTGAAAATGCTGGCCGAATGCGAAGCGGTCTACGAAGAGCTTCCAGGCTGGAGCGAGGATATCACCTCGGCCAAGACGCTGGACGACCTGCCGGAGAACACACGCAAGTATGTTGAGCGCGTGTCCGAGCTGACCGGTATTCCGATTGCGATCTTCTCAGTCGGACGCAACCGCGACCAGACGAACCAAGTTCTGCCGATTTACGAATAATAAGCGGCAAGACCCCGCGATTATACGTATTTAGAGCATTTTGCGAAATGCTGATTTTAAGAACCGCAGAGAGCCTTCAACGGCTTCCTGCGGTTTTTGTGCGTGTGCAGATTTCGCACATGGTCGCCCATTTGCCTCAGCGCAACTCCTTAACTTCCGCATGAATGAGCGTACCTAACGTTTCCCGAAGCAGATAACGGTCAATACTTGAAAGATAGCAGACAAACGTTTGGATTTGGATACAAGCGGGAAGGCGGAATGCACTCATGCAAGGGAGAGATGGGAATGAAATGGGTTAAACGCGCGCTGGGCGTATGTCTGATCGTAGTACTGGCCAGCAGTCTGTCCATACTGACGACGGGCGTTATCGTAAATGCGTATGTTCAGTCGGTAATGTCCGGGCTCGGCCTCAAGGTGGATATGCCGGCTCCGGGGTTCGGCGGAATGCTGAGCAGCCTTATGGGTACAAGCGGCAGGGCGCCCTCTAAGGAACCGGCGGCACAGGTTGACAGCACTGCGGCTGGAAATCCAGATGCGAACAAGCCTTCCGGGACAGGCGGCACAAATGAGACGGTTCCGGCAGCGACAGCGGATAGCGGCGGCGGAAGCTCCGTGGAAGAGAAGGCGCCGGACAACGCGCTTCCCGTCATGGGCGAGGCGACTACGGAGGAGCAGAACGGCGCGCAGGACCAGCAATTGGTCATGACTCCGGAAGCGATGAAGGATTTGAAGGACAATTTGCCGTCTGAGGAAAAAGTTAATATTTTTAACATTCTAATGAACAAGGTTCCTCAGGATGAGATGCAGAAGATTTCCGCCGCCATGGAGGGCGGGCTAACGGAACAGGAGGTGACAGAGATTCAGTCGATTATTTCCAAATACGTAACCCAGGAGGAATATAATAAGCTGATGAAGATCCTGACTTCCGGCACGGGCGGACAATAGAGAATTATACTCCTTGTCCGGCACGCAGATTGCAACCTTTGCATATTTCAGGAAAAACGCTGTTCCGAAACGCCTGAAGGGGCGCGGGTGGACGGCGTTTTTGCGTGGAAATAGGGAAGACTGTTTCTTCTTGGTGAAGTTGAAATTTTTCCGCAGGCTATGGTAAAGTAAACAGGGACCGAATTTGGTTAATTTTTTGTAACCTTTTGCCATATCATTTTAATAGCAATTTCATTTAACACAGGATACATTTTCGGCAAAATATAGATTAAGCGGTCTACCATAGTTCCGGCTGCATAGCGCAGTATAAGGGAGAGGCTGAAAGGGAGAGTTTCGTGAAAGGATTGAAGTTTATAAACGGGCTGAAGAAGCACGAAGGGCAAGCTTCCATGCCTGGGTCAGGGCGGAATGACGATGCCGGGGAGGGCATGGTTAACGTTCCGGTACCGAAAGATTCACTGCGGCGTCTGCGCCTAACCTGCCTTGCGGCAACCGCTGGCATTGCGCTGCTGACCGTCTCGTTCATTGGGGCGCACAAGCACTATGTGGAAGCGAATACGGAGGCCTACTACCGCGTTCTGCTGCACGGCAAGGAAATCGGAACGCTTTCCGGCAAGGATCGGCTCAAGGCTTTGTTTGAGGAAAAGCAGCAAGAGTATCAGAAGAAATATCCGGACGAGGTTATGGTCCTGCAGACGGATGGCATCACAACGCAGGCGGCCCGCAACTATAAGCCGGTCATCGACAACGAGGGAACGATAGATAAGCTGGACGGCTTGCTTAAGGCCTATGCGGTGGGCGTTCAACTGGTCGTGGACGGCAAAGCCGTCGGTATCGTTAAAGACCAGGAAACGGCCAGCGCCGTGCTTCAGGGAGTCAAAGCCTACTACATATCAGGGAAGAAGGAAGCCTCCGGTGCGCCGCAGCTGAAAAAAACGGCCGCGTCATCGGCTTCGGCTTCCCCCGAAGATAAGGTAGAGTCTGCGGATATACGCGAACAGTTATCCGTCATGCCGATAAAGGCCGACCCGAACAAGGTGATGGACGTGCAGGAGGCGGTCAAGGCGCTTACCGTAGGCGTGGACGCGCCGCTGGTTTACTCGGTTCAAGAAGGAGACACGGTTTCGAGCATTGCCGGCCGTTATGGAATTTCGCAGAAGGAAATCTTCCAGAACAACCCGGAAGTGAAGGAACTGACGCTGCAGATCGGGGATGAGCTTAAACTGACGGTTCCACAGCCGCCGATTACTGTTGTAACGACGGAGAAGGCGGAGGAGCAAATTGTGACGGAACCCGAAGTGATTGTGCGCACGAGCGAGCTGCTGCCTAAAGGTAAGACGAAGGTGGTTCGTCCCGGCCAGACCGGGCTCAAGGTAATGCAGTACCGGCTGACCAAGGAGAACGGCGAGGTCGTCAAAGAGGAATGGCTGGGCCAGACGGTTGTCAAGGCTTCGCTGCCTGAAGTCGTATACCGCGGCACCAAGATAGCGCACGAAGCCTCCGGATCATTCGCCTGGCCGGTTATCGGCGCGGTCATTTCCAGCACCTTCGGCGAACGCTGGGGCCGGAGCCATAAAGGGGTGGATCTCGTATCCGGCAACCGGACGATCAAGGCCGCCGATGCCGGGACGGTAAGCTTTGCCGGAGTACAACACGGCTACGGCAATGTCGTCATCATCAACCATGGCAACGGATATGAAACGTATTACGGCCACTTGAGCAAAATTTCCGTATCGGTCGGCCAGAAGCTGGAGCAGGGCGAAAGGATCGGCATCATGGGCAATACCGGCCGCTCCACGGGTACGCATTTGCATTTTGAAATCCGCAAGAGCGGCACGGCCATGAATCCGTTGAAATACCTGCAATAGTTTATCGTGAATAGAGGCCGCCCGGGAGTTTCCCGGACGGCTTCGTTATTATAAGGAGTAAGCGCCGGTTTGCGCTCTAAAAGGCCGGCCTGCGTACTTCGTAGGATGTGACGTGCGGACAGGTATGGTAAAATGAATAGGAAACTTACCAGAAAGATAGAAGGGTGAAACGGTGGATTATGGGAATGGGAACGATTTTGGTAGTCGACGATGAGCAGCCTATTGCCGATATATTAAAGTTTAATTTGGAAAAAGAAGGGTATGAGGTCATTTGCGCTTTTGACGGTATAAGCGCCGTGGATCTGGCCTTGTCCAAACGGCCCGATCTCATGCTGCTGGATCTCATGCTGCCCGGCAAGGACGGCATGGATGTCTGCCGCGAGGTGCGGTCTGCCCATCTGGATCTTCCAATCATCATGCTGACCGCAAAGGACGGGGAAATCGACAAGGTTCTCGGCCTTGAGCTTGGGGCGGACGATTATGTAACCAAGCCGTTCAGCACGCGCGAGCTGCTTGCCCGGGTCAAGGCGCAAATGCGCCGACAGCACAAGCCGACTCCCGCGGAGACGCAGAGCGGGCCGGACGAAGGAAAGCAGGGCGTCCACCATTTCGATCTGTTTATAGATACCGACATGTACACCGTCTATAAGGGCGGGGAACCTCTGGATCTGACGCACCGCGAATACGAACTGCTCTATTATATGGTCCGCAACGCCGGCAAGGTCATGACCAGGGAGCATTTGCTCCAGGCGGTATGGGGATTTGAATATTTCGGAGACGTACGGACCGTCGATGTGACGATTCGGCGGCTGAGAGAGAAGATCGAGGAGAACCCGAGCAAGCCGGAGTATATCTTTACGCGGCGCGGGCTCGGATATTTGATGCACAGTCCCAAAAACGGAGGATTGTGATGAAGGTCATGTCCTTTTTCCGGACAATTCAGGCGAAGCTGATTATTATTTATGTACTGCTGATTCTGATTGCGATGCAGCTGATCGGCGTGTATTTTGTAAGCTCGATGAAGAATTCGCTGACCGACAACTTCACGAAGGATCTGAAGGCCCGGGCGGAAATGCTGTCGATTCTTACGGCCGACAAATTCAGCAGCGGAGCCGGCGGAGCGGATGAGCAGTCTTCGGTGGACGGCCTGCGCGGCATGGTCAACAATCTGTATATCAGCGGCGCGGAAATCCAAGTGCTTGATGCGAGCGGCAAAATCATCACGACCTCGGTGCCGTCTCAGAGCGACTATGTCGGGCAGCGCAATACGCAGACGGTAGTCAGCCGCGCGCTGCAGGGCATCAGCGACAACGAGGAGTACATTATCGGCGATGACAATGTGCGGAAAAAGGTCGTGGCCAAGCCGGTATGGTCGGGCGGCAAGGTGGTTGGCGCCATTTACATCGCCGCCGACATGAAGGATCTGTACGCGACGATGAGCCGGATCAACAGCGTGTTTATCTCCGGCCTCCTGCTGGCGCTCACATTGACGGCCGTGCTCGGCGTTATCCTCGCCCATACCATCACGCAGCCGATCAAAGAGATGACCCGGCATGCCAAGGAAGTCGCCGAAGGAAGCTTCGACCGGAAAATGCCGATATTCGGCAATGATGAAATCGGGCAGCTGAGCAAGGCGTTCAACTATATGACCGGAAGGCTGCGGGATGCGCTTGCCCAGAACGAGGAAGAGAAAGAGAAGCTCGCCTCCATTCTGACCAATATGAGCGACGGCGTGGTGGCGACGGATGAAACCGGCCGCGTCATTCTGATGAACCGCCGGGCATCTTTGATGCTGGGAGCGGATGAATCGCTCCCCCGGAGCCTTGCGCTGGACGGGCTGCTTGGCCTCGAAGGCGATCAGACGCTCGCTTTGTCCGGCGGCACCGCGCAGTCCACGATGCTGCGGCTTAAATCTTTCGAAGGGGAAGAGCCCAACATCGTGCGGGTGACATTCACGCCGATTCACCGCCGCGAGGGCGGAATCGCCGGAACGATCGCGGTGCTGCAGGATGTCACCGAGCAGGAGAACCTGGAAGCGTCCCGCCGCGAATTTGTGGCTAATGTGTCGCATGAGCTGCGCACGCCGCTGACGACCATCAAGAGCTATGCGGAAGCGCTCGATGACGGCGCGCTGGAAGATCCGCAGCTGGCCGGACGCTTTGTCGGCGTGATCCGCAGCGAGACGGAGCGGATGATCCGCCTCGTCACCGATCTGCTGCATCTGTCCCGCCTTGATTCCAGGGAAGCGCAGCTGCGCTATCAGGAGACCGATATTTCCGAGATGCTGGAGGATGTGGCCGACCGCTTCTCCTTCCAAATCCGGCAGAAGCGGATTTCCATCAGCACCGTCATCCGCCGGGGCGTCTCTACGGCCTGGCTCGACAGAGATCAGATCGACCAGGTGCTGGGCAATCTGGTATCCAATGCCCTGAAATATACGCCGGAGGGCGGGAGCATCGGACTGGAGGCGGGCTGCAATTCCGAAGGGATGCTGGAGATTTCCGTCCGCGACACCGGAATCGGCATTCCCAAGAAGGATATTGAGCGTATTTTCGAGCGCTTTTACAGGGTGGACAAGGCGCGTTCGCGGAATATGGGCGGAACCGGCCTCGGACTCTCCATTGCCCGGGAAATTGTAAAAGCGCACGGGGGCGCCATATCCCTGCAATCCGAACTGAACAAAGGCTCTAAGGTCACCTTTACGCTGCCTCTGGAGAAGCAAAGGAGGGACCGGGCGTGAAGGAAAGAATCAAGTCATGGATTCTGGCGCTGCTCGTCCTGAGCAGCCTGGTGGAGAGTTACTATTTGATCTACCGTCTGCCGGGGAGCGATTCGGCGGTCTTTTCCGAGAATCTATATGTAAAGACGGACAACATGGGGCCAGAGGAAAAAGTCGAAAATTTGCTATTTCCTGACAAAATGATTATTCATCTGGGAAACAACAAGCACACGCTGTTTTACCCAAGCTCGACTTTCTATAACCTGATTCTGAACCGGCTGAAGGGGCGGAGCTTCGAGAGCTTTCAGCGCCGTTCCGTCCAGGATTTCGACTGGACCAAGATCCGCAGCGAGAACCCCGGAATCGAGCTGTCGTTCGGTTCGGGCATTCCCGTAGCGCTGCTGCAGCGGGTGATGCAGCTGTCTCCGGATTCCCTGTTCGCGGGGGAAAGCATCGACCGGATCTGGATATACAGCGCAAAGAATGATTCGAAAGCCCATGCCGTTTTCTTCAGCACAAGGGGAGATATCGTCTATGAAGCGGCCAAAGCCGATCTTACCGTGCAGGACGTTCAGCAGCATGTCGATTTCGGAAAGTCGTGGACGCCTTACTCAACGTTAACCGGCGAGTATTACGTTCCGGAGAGCAGCTTGTCCCTGGTGGCATCCGAGATGCCTTCCGGGCTGTATACGGTAGAGCAGATGCAGAGCAGTCTGTTCTTCGATGCCGGCAGCACCCGTTATATCCGGGAAAAGGACGGCTCCGAAATTTATACGGACAGCAAGCGCAGCCTGCAGGTAGATCAGGAACGGAACTGGATGAGCTACAGCGACCCTACGGCACTTCCGGCAGGCGAGAGCACCGATGCCAAAGATGTGCTGGAGGCGGTCGACTTCGTCAATCAGCATGGAGGATGGAACGGAACTTACAGGCTGGAGGCGGCGGCGGAAAGCGATCAGGACCGGCTCGTTTCCTTCCAGCAGTACTACGGCTCTTATCCCTACGGCTCTTATCCTGTTCTGGATCAGCCGCAGCTGCATTACGGACTCATCCATTTGCAGCTGCAGCAGGGAACGGTAACGGCCTATGAACGGTCCTTAATGTACAGCAAGGATGATATGGGTTCGAAAAAGATTGTGGAGCTTTCCGGCGGGGATACCCTGCGAAAGCGGCTGGCCGAGGTTGGCAAATCTTCGCCGATCCGCGACTTGTACCCTGTCTATATGCCGGTGGTCAAGGGGAACAAGCTGGAGCTGATTCCCGTCTGGAAGGCCGTTTTCAGAGACGGCAGTTCGCTTACGCTGAATTAATTATCAAGGAGAAGGGGAGGAAAGGCATGGACTGGGGAAGAGCGAAAAATGTGCTGATCTATTCGTTTCTGCTGCTGAATCTGCTGCTGTGCTACCAGCTGTGGATCGACCTGCGGGAGCAGGTCAGCGCCAATCTTGACTTTACCTCTCTCTCCGATACGACCCAGCAGATTATGGAACAGAAGGATATTCGCATTCTGTGCCCCATTCCGGCGGCTGTGCCACAGCTTCCCGACTTAACGTACCGTTATTCGATCGGTGAAGGAAGAACGGTCAAACTGGACCGGCCGGTAGACAGCAAACTGATTTTCTCCTTCACTGAACTGAGCGGACAGTTGAAGCCTCAAATTCCCGATATCGGCAGCTACCGGTTTGATCCCTTGGAGAGCGAGGTCGGCAGGTTCGTGCTGCATCCGCTGGTCGACGGCAAATGGCCGCTGTTCAGCGTAAGACTGGAGCTGGTCTACGACAATCAGAAAATCGTTGCCTACCGCCGGCCGCAAATCGATATCGGGGAAGGCGGAAAGGGCGAAGCGCAGAAGGTGCTTCCGGCTTCGAAGGCGCTGGGCAGTCTGATCGAGAAGTTTTTCCCGCAGGGCGCAGCGGTCAAGGAAATTGAACTCGGCTATTAC
This sequence comes from Paenibacillus rhizophilus, assembly GCF_003854965.1. Classification (GTDB taxonomy): domain Bacteria; phylum Bacillota; class Bacilli; order Paenibacillales; family Paenibacillaceae; genus Paenibacillus_AQ; species Paenibacillus_AQ rhizophilus. The sequence continues at coordinate 45,830 of NZ_RQPI01000017.1, read as the reverse complement.
GGGGAATTGTTCAATTCCGAGAGCCAGGTGGCGGCGCCGATGTGGCGGTTCATGCTCGAGGACGGCAAATCCTATTACGTCAACGGCATCAGCGCCGATATTATCAGTCCCAAGACATCTGAGTAATGAATGGATTAAGAAAAAAGGAGCAGGAGCTATGGGGATTTCATTTACGGTGCTGTCCAGCGGTTCAACCGGCAATGCCACAATTGTGCGGGGGGGCGGGACGACACTGATGATCGATGCCGGTCTAAGCGCGCGGCGGATCGAGGAACTGCTGACCATGCGTGAACTGAAGGGCGAGGAGATTGAAGGGATACTCGTGACGCATGAGCATTCCGACCATATCAAGGGTCTTGGGGCGGTCGCGCGCAAGTATGGCCTGCCGATCTACGCCAACAGCAGCACATGGAGCGCAATTGAGAAAGGGATAGGGAACATCGAGGAGCATAACCGGCTCGTTCTGGAGACCGGACAATTTAAGGATTTTGGAGATATGCGGGTGGAATCCTTCGCCATTTCCCACGACGCCGCCGAGCCGGTCGGCTATAACTTTTATGAAGGCAAAGAGAAACTAAGCGTAGCGACGGACCTCGGCTATGTCAGCGATAAGGTCAAAGCGGCGATCTCGGACGCCGACGTACTCGTGCTGGAGGCGAACCATGATATTGAGATGCTGCGGATGGGACGCTACCCGTGGAATACGAAACGGCGGATACTCGGCGACATGGGCCATTTGTCCAACGACGCGGCGGGCGCGGCTCTGAGCGAGATTTTGACAGGACGCACCAAGCGGACCTACCTGGCCCATCTAAGCCGCGATCATAATATGATCGAGCTTGCGAGAATGTCGGTACGCGGGGCGATGGAAGACAGAGGCTGCTTCTACAAAGACAGCGAGTTTCGGCTCTGCGACACGTATTACGACCAGCCTACGCCATGGGATACGGTGAGCGAATCATAAGATGGTCAAGCTCCGACATTTTGCGCTCCAGCTCCTGGCGCGTGATCAATCCTTTTTCAATCAGTAGTTCTACGGCTGCGCTAAGAGTCAGCGTCATATGATAGTGATCGTCCTTCAAATCGCCCAGCTTGCCGATGAACTGCACCAAATCCATGTTTGAAGAAAAAGAATCCATAGTCATGCCTCCTGCCACTATTTGTCGTTTTTTTATTTTGATGAACACGGCGCTGCCTCTCGGCGCTATGATACAATAGAGAGACATAGCAGTCCGTTTGCACGCTGCCTATCGTCAGTATTACTAGTATTATAGTCTGACAGGCTTTAAAGTATTCCGCACTTAAGAGATTGGGCGCTTCTTTAATGCAGCAAGATGGCCTTTTTACATTGAATGAGTATAGCTGAAACCTTTTTGCGCAAGGCGCAGTCTATAAAATGAGAACGAGACGGCTGCAGGGCAGGCTGCCCCACGCTTCAGGCGCGAGTTAAAGAGGGGAGAGGATGACAAGTTGGGACTGTTTGATGATGATTTCTATTCCACCAAAGTATCCAGACGGAGAGAACGAAAAGTCTCGAAGCAGCGGTCTATGCCCCGCCGCTGGTCGGCCCGCAGCAGACGGCTGAGGCTGTCAACGATGCAAGTCTCCGCGATCTGCTCCCTGTTCAGCGCGGTAGTCGCGGTTCTGCTGTTCAGTCTTGTTACGGGTCAGTTGTCCCATGAAAAAGGAGCCCAGCCCGCTTTCATTCAGAATGTCACGCCAAGCAGCGGGGACCCTTACGACCGGATTATCAAGGCAGCGGCTACCGTCCGTCCGGCGGTTGTCAGCATAATCAATCATAAAGAAGAGAATACAAAAGATACGCTGGATGAGTCGGCGCTCGGATCGGGCGTAATTTATAAGAAAACGGACGACAAGGCGTTTATTATAACCAACAACCATGTCATCTCCGGTGCGGGCAAGCTTGAGATTGTCACCGTGGACGGCGAAACCCGCAAAGCCGAGCTTGTCGGCGCGGATAAAGTCAGCGATCTTGCCGTCCTCTCCATTGATGCCGGGGGGATCAACACTGTCGCCAAACTGGGAGATTCCTCGAAGCTTCAGCTTGGGGAGACGGTGATTGCGATCGGCAATCCGCTCGGCCTTGGCGATACGCTTACCTCGGGCATTGTCAGCTATGCGAACCGCACGATTCCGGTATCCCTTAACCAGGACGGCGTTTATGACTGGGAGCAGGAGGTTATCCAGACCGATGCAGCCATCAACGAAGGCAACAGCGGCGGAGCGCTCGTCGACCTGAACGGCCGGGTGATCGGCATCAATACGATGAAGATTTCCGATACCGGCGTGGAAGGCCTTGGGTTTGCCATTCCGGCCAACCATGTCATCAAGATTGCGGAGGAACTGGTCCTGAAAGGGAAAATCGCCCGCTCCTACCTGGGGGTATACTCGATGGATCTGAACAACCCGTATGTTCCGCTTGCCGAAGACCAACGCAAGGCGCTCAAATTGCCGAGCAGCGTCAAGGAAGGCGTCGTCGTTCTTGATGTCGTCGGGCCGGCCAAGGAAGCTGGGCTCAAGCTGAATGATGTCATTACGAAATTCAATGGCCAAACGATTGATTCTACGCTGAGCCTGCGCAAGTATTTGTACAATGAGACCCGGATCGGCGACCCGCTCGCCATAACCTTTTACCGGAACGGGATAGAGAAAGAAATTACGCTTACGCTTGAAGAAAAACCGGGGGAATAATTCCGGAACTTGCAGGATATAATACTAAAGCGCCGAAGAAAAGGCTGGCTGTGCAGGATTGGAGCGCCAGCCTTTTACGGCAAAAAATGGAGAATTTACCGGTCGTTAGCTTGCCTTTGCTGCCGCGATGTGTTACTATGATATTAATCATAATCTAATTTGGAACTTGAATTTTCACATTGAGAAGGGTTGTCAAGTTGGTAAGAACAGCCTTTCTCAATGTGTGAATTTTTTCTTTGTTCAAAGATAAAAATAACATGTTAATTTTATTTTTTGGAGGCATACACCATGCAAACAGGTACAGTTAAATGGTTCAACGCAGAGAAAGGCTTTGGCTTTATCGAAGTTGAAGGCGGAAGCGACGTATTCGTACACTTCAGCGCAATCACCGGCGACGGCTTCAAAACGTTGGACGAAGGCCAACGCGTTGAATTCAACGTTGTTCAAGGCAACCGTGGACCACAAGCCGAGAACGTTGTAAAACTGTAAATCAACCAAACACCGTCCCGCTTGAGAAGAGTCGGGACGGTCTTTTTTTAAACCTTATACCAACCTTTGCACGTAGAGAAATGGAGGGAACGGCATTGAACTACCGGAAGAAACCGCTGGAAGAAATACCGGAAGAGAATACGGCCGTATGGTCCTGCACGAACGATGATTGCAACGGCTGGATGAGAGATAATTTTTCGTTTGATGTTGCGCCTACCTGCCCTCTATGTCACGCGCCAATGGAGCAGGGGATGAGAATGCTTCCACAATTGTTCAATTCCAACGGCGATCCCAAATCGCTGAAAAAGGGCATTTCCATTTCTTAAGGGTGCAAGTCAAGGGTACAAGTATAGTATAGATTTATAAGCCGAAAAGGTTTAAGACGGAAAACCGTCTTATTTTTTTTGTTTTTGTCGAAAAATTTGTGATCAATGTCACAAATTTATTGATTTTTATGCTGGAAAAGCGGATTATAGTGTGACATAAATCACAATTCACATCTTAAAATTTTGACAAAATATAAGCAACTAAACGGGGGGAAGGAAGGGAAAACATGGACACACTTATGCTGTCGCGCATGCAGTTTGCGTCGACAACGATTTTTCACTTTTTCTTTGTGCCGGTGACGATCGGATTGTCGTTCATCATCGCGATTATGGAGACGATGTACGTACGCAGCGGCAACGAAGAGTACAAGCGAATGGCTAAATTTTGGGGAAAGCTCTTCCTGGTTAACTTTGCAATCGGGGTTGTGACCGGGATTTTGCAGGAATTCCAGTTCGGGATGAACTGGTCGGACTACTCGCGCTTCGTCGGGGACGTATTCGGGGCTCCGCTTGCGGTTGAAGCCTTACTCGCGTTTTTCCTGGAATCGACGTTTATCGGGATTTGGATTTTCGGTTGGGACAAGGTCTCCAAGAAGATCCATCTGCTGTCTATCTGGTTTGTTGCGATTGGCACCACGCTGTCGGCTTTCTGGATTCTGGCGGCGAATTCCTTTATGCAGCATCCTGTAGGGTACACCATCAACAACGGCCGCGCGGAGATGAACGATTTTCTGTCGCTGATCACCAACGGTCAAGTTCTGGTTGAATTTCCGCATACCGTACTGGGAGCCTTTGCCACCGGAGCCTTTCTGATTATCGGTGTCAGCGCAATCAAGCTGCTGAGAAAGCAAGACGTCTCGTTCTTTCAAAAGTCTTTCAAAATTGCGGCGATCGTCGGCATTATCTCTTCGATCGGCGTTGCCTTCGCCGGCCACTGGCAGGCGCAATACCTGGTTAAGACCCAACCAATGAAGATGGCCGCTTCCGAAGGCCTGTGGGGCAAGAGCGGCGACCCTGCGCCGTGGACGGTAGTCGCCAATATTGATCCTGAGAATATGGTAAGCACTCACGAACTTAAGATACCATACGCGCTCAGCTTCCTCTCCTACAGCAAATTCTCCGGTGAAGTCAAAGGGATGAATGAGCTGCAGGCCGAGTATGAACAAAAATACGGTCCGGGCAATTACATACCGCCAGTACGTACGACCTTCTGGAGCTTCCGGATCATGATTGCGGCAGGTATGGCCATGATTTTCATTACACTGTGGGCCGTGTATCTGATGTGGCGCAAGAAATTCGATCAGCCGAACACCCGGTTTATGCGCATCTGCTTATCCGGACTGCTGCTGCCTCCGATCGCCAATACGGCGGGCTGGCTCATGACGGAATTCGGTCGTCAGCCGTGGACGGTATTCGGTCTGATGACCACCGAGCAAAGCATCTCGCCCAATATTACAGCAGGCCAGGTATTATTCTCGCTCATTACCTTCAACGGTATCTATGCGGCTCTGTTTATTGTGCTAATCTATTTGTTCGTCAAAGTTATCAAAAAAGGCCCGTACGCCATCGACGAAGACTCACATTCGACGGACCCTTATAACAAAAAGGAGGGACACCATGCTCTCACTTAATGAACTTTGGTTTGTGCTGATTGCGGTTCTCTTCGTCGGATTCTTCTTCCTGGAAGGCTTCGACTTCGGTGTGGGAATGCAGTCTCAAATGCTCCCGAAGGACGAAAGGCAGCGCCGGGTTATGATTAACTCCATCGGTCCTTTCTGGGATGCGAACGAGGTATGGCTGATTACCGGGGCGGGGGCGATGTTCGCCGCTTTCCCCGAATGGTATGCGACGCTGTTCAGCGGATTTTATGTACCGTTTGTATTCGCTTTGTTCGGTCTGATTCTCCGCGGGGTGGCCTTTGAATACAGAGGCAAAGCGCAATCAGCGGGCTGGAGAACGACCTGGGATCTGTCGATCCTCATTGGCAGCTTCCTGCCGCCTTTCCTGCTGGCCATAGTGTTTGCCAGCTTCATCAAAGGTCTGCCGATTGACGGCGACATGCAGATGCACGCAGCCTTTTTCGGGGACATTGTCAATGTCTATACCGTTCTGGCCGGTATTGCGGTCGTTCTGATGTGCAACATCCACGGCCTCCTGTTCACGGCGCTTCGCACCTTCGGTGAGCTTCAGGAACGGGCGCGCAAGCGGGCACGCGCTCTGCTGCTACCGACGGGCGTAGTGCTGCTGGCTTTTGTCATCATGACTTACTTCCAGACGGATATCTTCGACGTGCGCGGCGCGCTGCTGTGGGCCATTGTGGTTCTCGGAGTTGTCGCTTTCGTGCTGGCGGGTTACTTCTGCAAGCGCAAGCGTGACGGCTGGGCATTCGGCATGACCGGCGCGGTGCTGGGCCTCTCGGTAATCTCAGTATTCGTCGGCCTGTTCCCCCGGGTTATGGTCAGCTCACTTGGCGAAGCTTACAACTTAACGATTACGAACGCCGCATCCGGTCATTATTCGCTTAAAGTGATGACGATCGTGGCGCTGACCATGCTGCCGTTCGTGCTGGGCTATCAGATCTGGAGCTATTTTATCTTCCATAAACGGCTTAGCGATAAGGAGACTCTTGAATATTAATGGATAGAAATTTGCTTGGGTATAAAGGAGTGAGGCCGGTCTTTCTGGCGGTGGGCTTCCTTACCCTGGTGCAAAGCTTGTCCATCCTGCTGCTGGCCACGTCGCTGGCAGAAGTTATCTCCGCGCTGTTCGCGGGCAATCCGCTGAAGGAACAATGGGGCACTGCGCTATTGTTCCTTCTTGCGTTTCTGGTGCGGCATGCCTGCGGGCTGCTGATGAGCAGCATCTCGTATCGGTTCGCCGAGAAGACGGGCAGCGCCATGCGGCGTGAGATGATGGACAGGCTGTTCCGGCTGGGGCCGAGAATGGCTGGGGATCAAGGAACCGGAACCCTGGTGACGCTCGTACTGGAGGGAGTTACCAAGTTTCGTACCTACTTGGAGCTGATTATTCCGCGCATGGTTGGAATGGCGGTAACGCCTGCGCTGCTGCTCGTTTATGTGTATACGCAGGATCGAATGAGCGGCATTATACTGACTCTGACGATGCCGATTATCATTGTGTTCATGATTCTGATCGGCATGACGGCGCGTAAGCAGATGGACCGGCAGCTGGAGTCGTACCGCACGCTGTCCAATCATTTTGTGGACTCTCTGCGGGGACTTGAGACGCTGAAGTTTCTTGGCCGCAGCAAGGACCACAGCGAGGCCATTACCGAGGTGAGCGACCGCTACCGCTCGGCAACGATGCGGACGCTGCGGGTCGCGTTCCTGTCCTCGTTTGCGCTTGATTTCTTCACGATGCTGTCCGTCGCTTCCGTGGCCGTCAGTCTCGGTCTGCGGCTGGTGAACGGCGAAATGACGCTTGTGACGGGGCTGATGATCCTGATCCTCGCACCGGAATATTTCCTGCCGGTTCGGCTCGTCGGCGCCGACTTCCACGCCACGCTTGACGGCAAGGAGGCGGGCGAAGCGATGAAAAGCATCATCGACCGGGAGACGGTCAAGGCGGTGGCGTTGGAGCATTCGGCGCCATCTTCTTCGGAAGCTGTGGCAGGAGATGAGGGGCGGCCGGAAGACCTCTCCGGGGAAGAGGACACGGCGTATGCCTCGTCGGCGGCGGGTAAACCGGGTACGAATCCGTCTGGCGGCGGGAACGCAACAGGAGCCTCCGGTCCTGACGTTTCGGCATTGCCGGATTCTGTATTTGCCTGGACCGACAGCAGTTCGCTGTCTCTCCAAGGTATCGGCATACGGCATGAAGAAGACGGCCCTTCCTCGCTGGAGGAGATTAGTTTGCAGTTCACCGGCACCGGCACAATCGGCATCATCGGTGAGAGCGGAGCCGGAAAATCGACGTTGATCGATGTGCTGGCCGGGTTTTTGCATCCGAGCCAAGGCAGTATAAAGATTAACGGATACGGAGTAAGCGCGCTGACCGATGACACCTGGCGGCGCCAGACATCGTATATTCCGCAGCGGCCGTACATTTTCAGCGGAACATTGGCGGATAATGTCCGGTTTTATTACCCGGAGGCCTCGCTGGATGCCGTTGCAGGGGCAGTCGCTGCCGCCGGACTGTCGCCGCTTGCCGACTCGTTGCCTGACGGATTGAACGAGATGATCGGCGGAGGAGGACGTTCCTTAAGCGGCGGTCAGGAGCAGCGGGTCGCGCTGGCGCGGGCTCTGCTGAGCAGCCGTCCGATCATGCTGCTGGATGAACCGACGGCGCATCTGGATATCGAGACGGAATATGAGCTGAAGGAAACGATGCTGCCGCTGTTTGAGGGCAAGCTCGTCTTTCTGGCTACGCACCGTCTGCACTGGATGTCGGACATGGACGTTATTATTGTCATGAAGCAGGGCAGGGTTGCTGAAGTGGGCACCCATCAGGAGCTGCTTGAACGCAAAGGAACCTATTACGAGCTTGTAGAAGCGCAACTGGAGGGGATTCATTGAAACGGGAAGGCTGGTTTGCTCCATATGTGTCGTCCTATTTCTGGCGTTTCCTGCTGATTGTCCTGCTGGGCGCGCTGACGATATTCTCGGCTTCATCCCTGATGTATACCTCCGGCTTTTTGATTTCCAAAGCTTCCATTCCGCCGGAGAACATCCTGATGATTTATGTTCCGATTGTCGGCGTGCGCGCGTTCGGCACAAGCCGGGCGGTCATTCATTATGTAGAGCGGCTGGTCGGGCATGATACGATTTTGCGGATTTTGTCCAAAATGCGCCAGCGCCTGTACCGCATCCTGGAACCGCAGGCATTATTCCTGTCCTCGCGCTTCCGCACGGGCGATATTCTCGGCATGCTGGCCGACGATATTGAGTATTTGCAAAATGTGTATCTGCGCACCGTATTCCCCGCCGTCATCGCGCTGATTCTTTACGCGGCGGCGGTTATAGCCATCGGTACATTCGATGTGCGCTTCGCGGTGCTGGTCGGCCTGTACATTCTGGTGCTGGTCGCCGTGCTGCCGCTTGTTTCGCTGCTGCTGACGCAAAAGCGCCAGCGTGAAATCAAGCAGGAACGGAACCGGCTGTACCAGAAGCTGACGGACGCAGTGCTCGGCATGAGCGACTGGATGATCAGCGGACGGCAGGGCCAGTTCGTTGAAACGTACGAAGCGGATGAGCGGGCGGTCGCCCGTACAGATGCCGCTCTGCGGCGCTGGGCAAGACTGCGCATGTTCCTGGGCCAGACGGTTATCGGCATCGGTGTCGTATCCATGATCTGGTGGGCGGGAGGCGAGTTCGCACAGGGGGCCATTCCCGGCACGCTGATCGCCGCCTTCGCCCTGGTGGTCTTTCCGGTCGCTGACGCTTTCCTGCCGATATCCGAGGCCATCGAAAAAATCCCGCAGTACCGCAATTCGCTGGAACGGCTTGCTAGTGTGGAGGAGAGGCCAACGGAGTTGGCGGCGGGTGGCGAAAAGGCGGGTAACACGTCATATGAGGGAGATTCAAAACTTGCTGAGGCCGATGGTGTAGATGGAGGAGATTCAGCGCTGTCTAAGGCAGGTGGCGCAGACGGCGGCGAATCGGGCAGCGCTAATTTGGAGCAGTCTGAGGCTGGTGGTGTAGTCGGGAGCGATTCCAGCCGCGCTGCTTCGGACCTGTCTGTGGCCAATGGCCAAGAAGGTCATTCGGCGCATATATCGTTGCACAATGCAAGCTACCGTTACGGTGAAGCGGGGGAATGGTCGGTCCGAGACTTGGCGCTGGACATCCCCCAGGGCGCAAAAATCGCCATCATCGGCCGCAGCGGGGCAGGCAAATCGACGCTGCTGAAGATGATCCAGGGGGCGATTGCTCCCACCGCAGGAGCTGTGACCATTAACGGCCGGGATGCCGCCTCCTATGGAGATCGGATTCCATCCATAATCTCCGTGCTGAACCAGCGCCCCCATCTGTTCGACACAACAGTGGCGAACAATATCCGCCTCGGCGACCCGGATGCTTCGGAGGAGGATATCGCCAAAGCGGGAGCATTGGCGAAGCTGGGCGATCTGATCGCCTGTCTGCCCGCAGGTTACGACACGCGGGTGCGCGAAGCAGGCCAGCGCTTCTCCGGCGGGGAACGCCAGCGGATCGCCCTGGCGCGCATCCTGCTGCAAAACACGCCGGTCGTTCTGCTCGACGAGCCGACCGTCGGCCTTGACCCGCGCACCGAGCGGGAGCTGCTTTCGACGATTTTTGCCGCAATGGAGGACAAGACGCTGATCTGGGTGACCCATCATCTCGTCGGCGCAGAGCGGATGGACGAGGTGATTTTTATGGAGAATGGCAGAGTCGAAATGCGCGGAACCCACGCCGAGCTGATGGCTTCCGAGCCCCGCTACCGCAGATTGTATGAGCTCGACCGGCCGGGGTATGCGGCGCAGCGCGCCACTTCGGCGAATTGAGCGAAAACGAAGTATTTTTTATAGTGCAAGGCCATTCATAGACCCGTAAAGGCAAGGTTGCGTCAGGCGGCCGCTTTTGCGGGTTATTTGGATTTCTTTTTCGGCGGAATTGTGGTAGAACAGTAAGAGGAGTATTACGCTTTAATGAGCTAAGGGAAAGGGATGCTTGCATTACATGTATGTTGTCTGTAAAGAACATCTGGAGCTGGCCATTGATATGTTTGTCGACGAATACGAGGACGCGCCCGACATCGTGGATCTGAAAGATACGGAATTCTCGGACTGGGACCCGCCGGCCAAATGCGCGGAGTGTGAGAAGAACGCGGAGTATTTGGTGGTGTAAATAGAAATGGGAGAGAAAAAGACGGCTTCCCGCCGTCTTTTTCCAAATATCAGAAAGTATAAGCTTCGCGCTTATCCTTGGCCTGATATTTCTACGAGAAACGGATACCGTCCTCTTCCAGAGGACGGTGCAGCCGTTTCTTCTTGGTTGATCGCATATTAGCGGATGGGACAATCAACAGAGGGGGATACACGCATGAATTTGAGCATGAATTGGATTACACTCCGGGTGCGCGATCTGGAGGCGTCCCTGAACTTCTATCACGGGATTCTCAAACTCCCGATTCAGCGAAGATTCGAGAGCAGAGGCAGGCAAATCGCCATGCTGGGGACGGATGGGCAGCCGAAGGTTGAGCTGATTCAGGGAAGCGAGCCGGTGTTGAAGGCGGAATGCGGTGTGTCCATTGGTTTTGAGGTGGAATCCCTGGATGAGGCGATGGAATACCTAAAGAGCGAGGGCATCCCGACTGTCCGCGGGCCGGTCGCGCCCAATCCACGTCTGCGGTTCTTTTATATCCTGGACCCGGATGGCTTTGAGGTGCAGCTGGCGGAGCATAGAGATAAGGAGCTTAGCTAGTCTCAAGACCAACACTTTCATATGAGGACACACGATATTATCAAAGGCATGGTATTCTCCCGCCTACGTAAAGGTGAGTAATGTACAACTAAGGGCGTTATGCTGAGAGAGACGATGGAGGTGCTGGAGGACCAGGAATCCAAAGACCTGATCTGGCGTGAGGGCGATACGGACTATTATCCGCTCGGCGTGACCGATCCGGACTACTGCGTGCTGAAATTTACGGCGGAGAGTGGGCGGTACTACAACCACTTTCACTCGGGTAATTTTGAGGTGCCCTGAACGCGGTAACTTCTACATTGAAGGAGGGAGGCTGGAAAAAATGAAGCATCTTTTACTGAAATATATGACCCGGCTGACCTCCTTGAGCGAAGAAGAGCAGCACGCCATTCTGGATGAAATTCAGGTAGAAGAATACAAGAAGGGAACCGTTCTGCACAGGCAGGGGGAGATTCCCGGCAAATGCTATTTCGTCCTGAAGGGATGCGTCCGGCAGCATGCGGTGGATGTGATGGGGCGGGACATGACCTCGAACTTCTACACGGAGGAGCAGGCGATCGCCATCTTCAACGTACATAAGCCGGATAAATCGTCGGATTACACCCTGACCTGTCTGGAGGACTCTGTATTGGTCGTCGGCCGGCTGGACACCGAGAGGGAGATGTACGCCAAATACACGCAGTTGGAGTCGATGACGCGCCGGATGATTGAGGAGAGTTTCGGTCAGGTTAAGGAGGAGTTCGCCGCCTTTATCGCCTCTTCTCCCGAGGAGCGTTACAAGACCCTGTTTCTTCGAAGACCCGGATTCATCGACCGTGTCCCTCAGCATCAGCTGGCGAGCTATCTCGGCATGACGCCGGAGTCGCTGAGCCGGATCAAGAAGCGGCTTCACCGCGAACGCGCGGAGACGGAGCTCTGAACAACAGCCAGATCCCAAAGCCCAATTCCCCGGCCGTCATCGGCAGCATAAACACCCATTCCAGCCCCTTTACAAGACTCTCGGCTTCAGGCCAAAGCGTGCGGCACACATGGATGACGATATAACCCACCCCGGCCAACAGCAGCAGTACGCTGATGATCTTCGGTATATTCCCTGTCCGGAGAGCCAGAACCCCCACAATCAGAAGATGCCCGCCAAAAATGATCAAACCAACCGACCATACCGCTTCAAAAACCCGCAGAAACAGCATCGTCTCCGTCTCCAGCTGACCGGCCGTGAAGCCCGGAAATGCCCCGTTTCCGCTGCCTGTAATCAGGGAAACCACAACAAGGCTCGAGACGGCGACAGCCAAGACCGCCGTATACGAGAGGCGCAGCCATGCGCCCAGCAGGGACAGGTCCGGTTGCACCGGCTTCAGCACCTTATATAATCCCCATGCAGCCACGATGTCACAGACCATAATCAGGGTCCATCCCAAAATCTCAACCCTGAACAGCAGGGGAGCGGCGGTCAAGCTGCCAAATGTAGCACCCGGGTCTCCCTCCGTGACCAGACCTCCATGTACATATCCGTACGAGAATGCGGCGGCAGCCGCCATCAAAATGAGTGAAATCCCGGCAGCCCGGGCCGCTGGAGTCGACATTCGAATAACCCTCCTCTTAAGAATTCTTCGTGGTTACATTGTACTAAGGAGGAAACGGGACTTCCTTGACTTAAGTTAAGGAAAGATCCGTGTTTGTGTATTCATCGGACCTTGTTTATCATTAGAGGACGTAGAAAGGGGAGTTCGGATCTTTATGTTCATTCAGCTCATTGCGGTCGGCAAATTGAAAGAGAAATACCTGGTTCAGGGCATCCAGGAATATGCCAAGCGGCTTACGCCTTACCTCAAATTCCAGATGATCGAGGTAGCGGATGAAAAAGCGCCCGATACCTTAAGCGAAGCCGAGGTATCGGGCGTGAAGGCGCGCGAGGGAGAGCGCATCCTCGCGCATGTGAAAGAGGGCGCGCATGTCATCGCGCTCGCTATCGACGGCAAGCTCTGGAGCTCGGAGGAGCTTGCCGGGGAGCTCGACAGGCTCGGCACCTACGGGACGAGCCATGTCGTGTTCGTCATCGGAGGCAGCCACGGGCTCTCCGATGCGGTCCTGAGCCGTGCGCAGCAGACGCTCAGCTTCGGGCGCATGACGCTGCCCCACCAGCTCATGCGCCTGGTGCTGGTGGAGCAGATTTATCGGGCGGTGAAGATCAATCGGGGGGAACCGTATCATAAATGAGGCGAAAAAATCGGCCTTAGGCGTTTGCCGGGCGCGGAACGGGGCCTCCAGGCTCTTTGGGAAGTGCCAGTAAGGTAGTTTGAATCGAACAATGCCTGTTTGCAGGTCCAAATTATCATTTATGATAACCTTAAAATTAAGTCGAGGGGTTTGATTCAGCCTTTCCTTGCTCCTTCAAGGAGCGAATGATTTCCTTTCCTAGGTGGCGAGTATTTTTAGGTTGTCCACTGGAAAAATGGGTGTCCAATCCGAGCTGCAATTCAATATTGATCCTTTTTAGCATCGGCAAAGCAACCTCATTCTCTTGGGTTTCTAGATTGTATACCCTGATTGTTGAACTGTCGTACTGTTCAATGCGGTAAAGGACATCATCCATACGTGCAAGAACGAATTCTTTGATCTCTCCTGGATCATTCGATTTTATTGTAGAAGGATTTTTAAGTTCCTCCTGACTATCAAGAACATGTCGAATGAATGCTTTAAGAGTATGTCTCATGTAGTCAGAGATTGGATCTATATCCCCAATGGACTCATCTTTAAGTACTGAGCGGATGATGGATATAATAGAGGAGTCACCAGTCCACTTTAACCAAGCCTTCCGATGGTTTTCTAAATCACTATCTAGCAGAGCGCTGAACTCGGATTGTAGTGGCCCAATTGTAATATCAGGGGTCAGGAACACCATAGTAATATCGGTGGTGTTCTGAGCTTGTTGGCTCTTTAAGTCCTCTAATACTGCTAAAAATTCACTCTTTAGTTGTATAAAGTTAGAAGATTGGGGATGGATCTTATTTTCAATAATTATGCGGTGAACCTCATTTTTTTCATTGAGCGAGCTGCCCTTAGTATATATTTGAATCACCAAGTCTACAAACCACTTCTTACCTAAATAAGAATAAGGTTCTTCAAGTAAAACCTCGGCTTCCAGCGGATTTTTTGTATCTAATACATTATCAAATCTACCGTTACATCCTCCAAAGTTATTAAGCGTACTTAAAAATCTCTTGAGAAATAAATCACCTAATCCATGTGGCTGCCTGGGTGAGAGTAAGTATCCGAGCATCGCACTCATATTTTCTTCGTTTAGTCGTCCTTTTCCCATACTTAGTGCCTTGAAAATATTCATTCTGTCCGCTCCTTTACAATCTTTAATATATAGATTCGGTACATGTGCAATGAATCCTTCAATTAATTGGGCAACATCAAACTCTAAAGGAATTCAGAATGTTATGTCAGGAGCAATAATCTTTAATACCTTATTCACTTGACAAAATGTCGATGAAAGTAATATATTTAATGAGAATATATTACCAGTGACAAGGGCGGCGGTATAAATGAAACTGGCTTCATTCTACAAGAACAGCTTGGTTCCTACCTATGAACGGATTAATGTATTAAGTAAAGCAACGGTTGAGGTCATCAAAGCTTTACAAGAGAATACCCCCAATCCTGAACTTGTTGATGATGCCAAGCCTTTTGTTCGTCGGCAGGATGTAATGAATGCCATTCTTAAGGTTGTGAATGGTTTGTCAAAGGAATGGAGAATGTCCGCAAGAAAGAAAAGAGCTGGGGGCAATTTTGATTATGTTGTCGTTCACTTTGAAGATCTAAACCTTAATCTGATACCGATCCATCTTCTTTCTCATGCAAAACTACCTAAACCAAGTCGATATCGTGGTGATATTTCCGCGTTCAATCTTGCAATAATGAAGGATCGCGGAATGGTATCAGAAGTCGATTTTCAAACCTATATTGATTTTGACAATGGAATTTCGTTAGTAACCGAGCCTGAGATTCCATCAAATATAAAAGATATTCCTTTCGGTTTGCTATTGATTTACGACGGCACTGATCCTAAAGTATCTATTCGACTTGCTGCCTTAACTCCTGATCAGGAACGTTATATCTTTTGTGACAACATAGACTTACTAAAGGAGTATAGTCTATCTAAGGACACTGAACTTGAGATTAAGGCACCTATTGAATTGAAGAAGCGGCGTAAGCTGAGAATAGATACATCTCAAGTCAAGGAATATCAAGATACTCCGAACGTGACCATCAAAAAGGATAAGGATAGAGCAAATAAAATGAGTGATGACGATGCAAACACAATTTAATCCTAAGCGGTTATCCTCGGCTAGAATTGCTCGGGGGTACACTATCAAAGAATTATCTGAGCGGATTGGAGTCAGTAAACAAGCTATATCACAGTTTGAATTAGGGCAGGCCATCCCTAAAGCTGAGACGATGATGCTCATTATAAACACACTGGATTTTCCAAAAGGTTATTTCTTTGAAGCTGAAGAGGAGCAATACGTTGGAAACACCTTTTTTCGGGCTTCAACTTCGATTCCGAAACGAGTCAGAGAGATGCAAAAGGAACGTGCAGGGTGGGTTTCGAAGGTTTATTCTGTTCTCAATCAATATGTTGAGTTTCCTTCACTAAATCTGCCTGATCTTTCGGATTTTCCGGAAGGAGAATGGGATTCAGACAGGATAGAGGAACTGGCAATCACAATGAGAAATCATTGGGAACTCGGCGACAAGCCGATTAATAACTTAGTCAACGTTTTAGAAAGCAATGGCATCATTGTAGCTTCAGTTGAACTGGGAGATGTGAAGGTAGATGCGTTTTGCCAGCCCAGATCGGGTAGATCATTTGTAATACTTGGAGAAGACAAGAAATCTGCTGCTAGACGGCATTTTGATGCTGCTCATGAATTAGGACATTTGCTGATGCATTTAGATATTCATAATCAGGATAGTTTGACTAAAGAAGAGTTCAAGATAATGGAGAATCAGGCCCATCAGTTCGCCTCGGCTTTTCTTTTACCAGAGGATGCATTCTCCTCCATGGTTACAAGTGAAACAACGCTTGATGGTTATACTGAACTAAAGAAGTATTGGCGCGTTTCCATTGGTGCAATGATACACCGTGCCAAGGACTTAGGGATATTATCGGCTAGTCGGTATACATCATTGCAAAAGCAAATCTCTATGCGCAAAATGAGACATAAAGAACCGCTTGACGATGTACTACCTGTTCCATACCCAACGTTGTTTAAAAAAGCGTTTGAGGCTATATTACAATCGGGTATCGATGGATTTGAATTGGTTCAAAAACACGTTCGCTTGAATCCTAAGGACGTAGAAGCTCTTTGTGAATTGAATCCAGGGACATTATCCCTTAGAAGAGGAGATTCCATTATCAAGCTGAGATATTTAGGAAATCTTCAAAACTAAATCAGAAGTTCAAAGATATAGAAAAGAGAAGCATGTTGCTTCTCTTTTTTAATGGAACAAAATAACTTTTAGTACGTAGTTATAAATAAAAGGGGTGAAAAAATGAGTTATACCATCGAATTCATAAAATCTATGTTTCCGGATTCATTAACTGCTGCCATTGTGATTATTCTTACAGTTTTGGTTTTTTGGATGTATAAAGAATTAAGAAATAATTTCCTTGAAAGTAGTAAATCTAATCAACAACGAATTGATAAAGCTCTTGAAGCTTACTCTGATTTAGAATTTGAGATATACAAATATTCTAATGAGAGGTCCGATCTTTTTACTGTTACAGAAAAGATGTCAAAAGCATCCTCTCTGATGACCTACGATTTACTAAAACAGTACATCAAGTTTAAAGAAACAACTGACGAAGCCCTAAAAAAGGATTTGTTACTTAAGTTTCATAAAGAGGTCGAGAATGAAATATACAGACTTAAGTTAATGCAAACTGACTCAGTGACTTTCAAAACGGATAAAGACATATTGTCCAGTATTGATTTATACATAAAAACAAAGATTGCTCCTTTTGGAATTCCCTTGATCCATACTTATTTCAATTTAATGATTTTACTAATGCTAGTTTTTGGCACTACTTTAATAATAGGTGCTTCTTCCGTAACCGAACAAATATCCATCTTTTCTTTAATAATCGTCGTGTTATTTTATTTTATGACTTTATATCTTGTTATTAGTGAAGGTTTTCTAAAGAAGAGGTTTAAACACTCTCTAAAAAATTGGAGTACATTTATAATATTTATTGTTGTGCCACCTCTGGTCGTATTTTTAACAGAGTATTGGTTCAGGGGGATTATTATTTCTGTATTAATATTAATCTATGCCTATTATGCTGGGAGGAAATGCATGAGGGAACAATTGATTTAGCGCCATTCATTTTTTGTTCCTTCATTTTAAATTGAGTCTAACTTGTGAATTCTTCGATCAATCGCTAAAATAATATAATTTTCCGGAACATTTCCGATTTCTCGTCATATCCTAAGTTGAAACTATTAATCTATCAACATGACGAAGGAGCTGGAGGTAATGGAAGAGAGAGTTTTGGATGTTGAGGAAATGGAACAGTATGTCGCAAAGGAAACGAACTACCCGTTATTCATAGTACAAACCGTATTAAATACGGAGTTGGATTTCTTAGAGGAAAAGGGCTTAGTAATGGATCAACGTCCAGAAGTGGAAGAAGGGTCAACACGCATTGATGAAGAAGACATCATCGAATATATTTTGGCAAGAACGATGTATTCCGAATTTGCAATAAGCAGCATACTGGAAGCAGAAGAAACTTACATGCTTAATGCAGGACTGATATCCCAAAAATTTGAGTTCACTATGCCAGAGAAAACAATCATGCCCCTTATAGTGCATAGACTCTAGATTTAGAGGTATGAACTGTGCATGCTGAAATCACTTGATGTCGCTTATCCTTTTGAGCCCCTTCATTCGATTTTGAGCGGAGGGGCTCACGTGTTTGGAAATAATTGACACGATACTTATTCCCAGTATAAGATTTTCAACTGTCTAATGTTCTAAATCAAATTACCACCGTCACTCCTCCCTTTAGTGTTTCACCTCCTTTCAAAGAAAATGCCCCTTCCGGCGCGTTCACGCCAGAAGGGGCTGCGTTTAAAAAATGCTCTTGGCTCTCCTCGTCAAAAGCCAATTCAATCCGGTCTATCCTTTTGTCAGGACCGATCGTTATTTTCTTCACCATCATCCGAAGCAGTGTCTTACGTTGCTCGGTGTCAGACAAGCGGAGCAAGCCCTCCAGATGGCCGATCAAAGTTCGCAACGTGTCGTAATCGATGGGCTCGCCGCCGCTTCTCTCCAGTTCTCTTACCAATTGAACCCGGCGGTAATCTAACTCGGAAAACTCTTCCTCCAGTTCATTCAGGCGACGGGAGAACATCTCTTTGTCGAAATCCTCAGTCTCGAACAGCTCCATATACCTCTGCCGCTTGACCGAGTTATCTTCCAGTTTCGCGGTCAGAGTGATAAGCTCTTGCCGGAGAGACCCAGAGCCCCCTTTTCTCCGCGCGTTGACGTTTTGTAAGATTCCCCGCAGAATGTGCGGCTTGTCGATGACTTCCTTCAAACGATCAAACACATATTGCTCTGCTTCTGCTTTACGGACACTGTTGGCGCTGCATACGGAGCTTCCCTTACTTCTCATGGCCGAACAAGAATAATAAAGACGAATAACCAGATTACCGTTCTTATCCTTATTGTTGGTGCGGCTGGCTGTCATTGCCGAACCGCATTGCGGGCAACGAAGCAGCCCGGTCAGTAGGAAGTCTCCCTGATACTTTTTGACCGACAAGTGCGATTTTTTCTGCCGGAGGAATTGGACCTTGTCCCAGAGTGCCTGCTCAATGATGGGCGGATGCTGACCATCGGCAATCACGGGTTCGTCGTTCTTTCCCTTGCGCCGCTGCTCATTCCAGTTAATAAACCGGCCGTAGCGAATTTTACCGATATAGAACGGGTTATCCAAAATATCCTTAACGGCACAGGTGGAAAAGGGATTGCCCTTTTTAGTCCGGTAGCCGCTCCGGTTCAGTCCGTTGGCGATATATCGGTAGCCGTGCCCGGAGGCAAATTGCTGAAACATACGTTGGACTAAGGCTGCTTCGGTGGGCTCAATCTCCACTGTGCCCGCCTGTTTCCGTCCGGAGGTCTGATTGCTTCTCAGACGATAGCCAATAGGGGGTTTGGACATATGGCCTCCCTCGGAAACCCGCTGATGGATGCCGAGTTCAGCGTTCTCCAGGATTGACTCCCGTTCCATTTCGTTGAGGGTACCCATGATGGATGCCATCATTTTTCCTTGAAATGTGGACATGTCGAGTTGCTCGGAGTATGAATGAAAGAAGATACCGAGTCCCTTCCATTCTTCGGTGAGTGTCAAAAATTCCAAGTTATTTCTGGCCAACCTTGAAATCTTCCAGACCAGAACTTCATTGAAGTGTCCTTCCCGGGCATCACATATCAGTCTTTGCAGCCCCGGACGGTTCTCGGCGCTCTTACCGCTGATGCCCCTGTCTTCGTATACCCGGAAGACCGTTCTGCCCGTAGCTTCGCAGAATTTAAGCAGTAATTCCGCTTGAGCTTCCAGAGAATTACCAAAAATGACTTGCTGGACGGAACTCACCCGGATATATATGGCGGTCACCACGCGTCGATCTTGATCAATGTCAATTCGGGATTTACTTCGCTTGCTTCGAAAGGGCGACGGAGGCCCGGTGGTGTGTAATCGCGGTGTCATAATACCTCCTCAGAAATAGGAATTTGAAAAAGAGCAGGACTGCCGTGGATCACGGCTTGCGAAAAATTACGGTTGGAGACCAAGTCAATTCGCTCAACCAACAATCGGATTAACTCCTGTTGTCGCCCCGGAGGCTGATCTTGCAGCAAGGAGCGGAGCACAGCCAGCGCTTCCCGGATTTGCTTGTCGGAAATGCGCTGACGCTGGGCTTCGGCCATCTCGGTTTCCAAACGTTCCTTCTCTTGCCGGAATTGGAGGAGATGTGCTTTGAGCCGTCCTGAACTCTCAGACAGTGTAGCGGCATCCAATTCTCCCGACTCAAAACTTAACATCTGTTTGCGTATTTCCGTTTCTGTATCAGCCAGAGAGTGACTGACCTGCAGAAGCTCCCGTCGTAAAGGTTGAGTGCGGTGATCGAGCCTATCCTGCACGGCTCTGCTCAGCGGCTCAAAAGCCAACGTTCCCTCAAGAGCCACATGAAGCCGCTTGAAGAACCAATCCTCAATAGCATCCGCCAGAACGGCATTTCGCTTGCATGTCCCTGCACCTTGGTTATTATAGGTCCCACAAACATAGTAAAAGTTCACTCGGAACGTTCCGTCTTTTCTCGGACTCTTAGTATGGCCTGGAATCATGCCTTTTCCGCAAGACGGACATTTCAAAACACCGACCAACGGGAAGGGACGCTGGATTTGCTTGCTTGGAATAGCACTTCTTTTTTGAAGGCTGGCCTGGACTTTGTCCCATAGAGCGGGTTCGATCAATGGAGGCTGTGGACCTTGTGTCCAACCGAACGCTGTCGTTTTTTGCCCGGATGGATCGGGCCATTCCCGGTACTTCACTTCACCAAGGTAATTACGGTTGCGCAAGATATTCCGTATTGAAGCCACCGAGAAACGCTTTCCGTTAACAGTATTCAGGCCTTCCCGGTTAAGCCTTGAAGCAATTGCCTTGTAGCCCAGAGAATCTTCGGCATACCATTTAAAGACTCGGCGAACCCAATCGGCTTCTTCAGGCACAATGACAATAGTCCCTTTGGGATCGAGAGGATTGCTGGAGAGGCGGTAGCCCCACACGTTGTTGCCTGCGTTCCAATCCCCTCTGCGGCTTTTGCGGTTCATGGTCAAGCTGACATTTTCGGCAATGACCGACCGCTGAAACTCGGCGAAAATGCCGTGGACCTGCATCATCAGCCTTCCTTGAATAGTCTCACTGTCAAAACGCTCGCTGAGACTGTACAAACGGACACCGCAGTGCCGAAGATGTTCGACGATGTTCAGCAAGTCTAGAAAATTCCGGGCCAATCGGCTTATCGACCACACGACAAGAACATCAAAGTGCCCCCTTTCCGCATCGCGCAGCATTTTGTCAACTCCGGGCCTGTTTGTCGCATCTTTCCCCGAAATGCCAGCATCCACGTAATCGGCAACCAATGGAATGCGGCTTGCATCGCACATCTTGGAAATGGCCTCGTGCTGACCTTGGAGGCTAAATCCGTGGGTGGCCTGCCTTTCCAAGCTGACCCGGCGGTATTCGGCGGCTCTTGAACCGGACAGGAACATCAGGACACTAGCCGGAAGTCCTTCGTCCCGAGAAGCTCGGCGGTCAACTCCCAGTGCAGACGATCTTCCTCCTCGCGCTCCATCAGCTCGAGCACGGCGGCCCTCACCTGCGGCGGGGCCTGTATGTTCAAGTAGCGAACGATCATGTCAGCCAGAATATCCATTGCAAGGCTTAGACCTGTTTCTTGTGTTACTTGAATATCCATAGACAACGCTCCTTTACTTTTTCTTCTTTCGGTACTCAATAATCTCAAAGATGAACAACGTTACAGCATTGACCAAACCAATGACTGCCCTCTTCATAGGCGCTCACTTCCCTCGTAGGCCATTAAATCAGCCCCCGTTCCTTCATGCTCACGAAACTGCCGTCTCCGATGATAATATGGTCCAGCAGGTCGATAGAGAGCAGCTTCCCAGATTCAAAGAGGTGCCTGGAAACCTCAATATCTTCCTTACTCGGTGATGGGTCGCCTGATGGGTGGTTATGGAAACACATCAGCGATGCAGCATTGGAAAGCATACAGATTTTATAGACCTCTCGGGGATGGACAAGAGAAGCATTCAGAGTTCCTACCGAAACGATTTGAAAGGCGTTCGGTTGGTTCTTGGTATCCAGCGTTAGAACAGCAAAAATCTCTCGATCAAAGTCGCTATCCCCAATGAGTTGCCGGAAGAGTGCGTCGGCATCCTCCGGTCTGCGGATGATCCTTTGGGGGTAGAGAAGCGACGTTTTTTCCCGGAACATTTTAAGGGTTACATACTCAATCCGCTTGGCAGCATTCCTCTTACTCATGGGTTGAGCCCCCTATACACCGTTCGGTAAGCCAGTCCAACGTCTCGTTGTCCAGCACAAACGCTGGGATGATGTACTGAGCCAGCCAATCGTTGTCTAGCAGAACTCCGGCCCTAAAGGTAAACGTTCCTTGGAGCTCAATGCGTTCTACGTACTCTAAGCTCATGGGCTGCCCGTTCAACAACGCCAAAACGTTGTCCCCCGGTTCACACAAAATGAGTGGGTGTGAAAGCAGATACTCTACCTCCTCCCCAGGTTCAGCCTCCGCCTGCAGCCTCTCCAACAGTTCGTAGACGAAGCGAAGCAGCACCTGAGGAAGTGCATCTTTTCTCGGCTTAGCCAGGTCTTCCAGTGATTGAATCGTAACCATGTCTTGATCTTGCCCCTTTCCAGTAGATAGATATGGAATCAAGATCATAATATTTGGTAATAAATCACATTGTTTCGCTTTGATTAGACTAGAACGGACTTAGGCGACCCGACCTGTGTTCGCCTGCACTTCCCCCCGTCCCCCCTCGACCCACCGAGAAAACGGGGGTCTGGAAGCCCACACCGACAAAAAGGGATCTTTAGAGAAAAGTCAGGGGGGTGGTGGGGTTTTTCTTTGAATGATGTTGACTTTGTTGGCCTTCTGTCCGCCCCCTGGCCCAAAGGCCCGGGGGGAAGTTCCCCTTTTTGGGGGGGAATGTTGAGATTCAGGTTTCAAAAGGGCCGGAGCTTGGCTTGGGACGGTCCACAGCGGCCTTACGGACTTTTTCTCGATCTTCAGCCTCCGGGTCTCTCTCCCAAATGGCCGAGCGTTTGATCCAAATGGTGTTGATCCGCTCCCCGTCAATGGTCTTCCTCCGAGCGAACTTGGTCTTCTCCTTGCCGCCCTCGCGGGTGATTTCTGGTTCCAGCAGACCGTCGAAGTGGAGTTGTCTCCAGAGATCTTTCATTTTGAGCGGAACCTGTTCCTGACGCTTGGACAAGAAGGCGCTGACCTCGTTGTACAGGACGTCCGGGAGAAAGAAAAAGTGCTCGTTGTCACGCCAGCCGACGTGAGTTCCTCTTGAAATTGTCCCTCCGAAATCCTCTTGGCTCGTCGAACTTGACGGAAGGGTGCAGAGCGAACCGTTTTGCAACAGTTCGCCGACGATGGACAGGAACTGTTCGCCTGGACGGGCATCTTGAACCTGTTCACTCTGCTGTTCGGACAGCGAAAGCAAGGTGCTCCAGCCTTCATCCAGCCGCAATTGTCGCTCCGTCTCCGTCAGAACGCCCTCAAGGACGGCGAACTTCAAAAGGTTGTCCCAACCCAGGAACAGCCAGGCGGCGTTTTCCGCCAATCTGCCGTGGCTTTGACCGGGCAGAGCGAGGTCGCGACGTTCGTGGAACGTTTGCCGGAGCTCTTCCACAAATCCGGGTTCCGACATCTGTTCCCCGACCCAGGCGACGTACCCAGCCATCGTGTGGGTCAAGAGGCCGCTTTGCCGCTGGGCGACGGTCAGTTTCGCTAAGTTGATATCATCCGGACGAAGCTCCACACCTTGGAGGCGGGCGCTGCTGGAATGTCCGTCGGGCTGCTGCTCCCCTGTGACAATCGCGAGTCCCTTGGCGGCGTAATCGGTCCGCAGGGAAGCGTCGGCTTTCATTCGGCCCCGGCCAACCCTGTCCCCGAAGCTGCGAATCAGGAACTGTGCGGTCTGCTCCATCTTCCGCGCTTCGGCGGGGCTGGCGCTGGGGTGGAAGTCGTCGATCCACAGCAGAGAGTCCTTGCAGTCAAAGGCCCTTTTTTCCAGCGAGTTGGCCGTGTCCTTGAAGCTGGCGGGTGGGCTCTTGGGCGTGAACGGTCCAAAGTGGGACATTACCAGCGCCGAAAGTGTTGACTTGCGGGTGCCGGTCACGCCGTAGAGCCAAAGCAGAAAGGCAGGCTCAATCCCACCTTGCCGAAGTGCCTCGCAGAGCGGACTCAGAAAGACGGCCGACAGGAGCGGCAGCATGACTTCGGGCTTGGCAATCTTCAGAAGGTTCAGACTGGCTCGAATCGGTTCTTGAAGAGAAGCGTCTGTTTCTGTCAGAACGTACTTCTCCAGCCGTTTGTCCAACTGGACCTCGACATTCTCCTCTCCCACACAACCTCCCCCGTGCAGGTACCGCCAGCCTCCGGGGAACTGCCGGAAGCCGAGGTGGGCGTACACGGTTTTCTTCAGCGCGTCTTTGCTTAGATGTTGGATGAGGTGGCGCATTTTCTGCTTGACCGCGATTTCCGGCTCCAGATTGGCGCTTAACCCCCAGCGAAAAATCCAGGCCAAGGCTTCGAATTCCTCCTGTTTGACCTCAAGGGGGGGCAAGGGCTTCCAGGTGTCCAGGGACACGCCTTGAATCGTGAAAAATTGCCGTGCCTCTGCGCCGTCATCTGCAAGAACCGTTGCGGAGGCGTAAGCCACAAAGTTGGCAATGGGGTGGAAAGTCTCCGCGCCCTTCTTGCCGTAAGAGATCTCTCCCACCTTGCCGTCCTTGATCTGGTACTGTCCCTCTGCCAGCCTTTTCTCAATATGCTCCGGCAGGGCGGACTTGGATTTCTTTTGCCTTACCACATCCGCCGGGGAGTTGGAAATCTGTCCGTCTTTTGACCGGACGGAACTGAAGCAGGACTTCACCTGATCGGGCGAACAGCCGAAGGAGGCGCAGCGCGGAGGACCGAAGGCTTCGGCCTTGGAGTCCGTCTCCATCTTGGCCAATCTGGACTCGCTGTGTTCGTCGTGTTTCTCCGACGCTTCCGAGAAGACACGGGCTTCTTCCGGTTTCCCCAAGCGTGTGAGCAGGGAGATGGTCTTGAACCAGTCGTCCTCGCTGCATCCGTCGTCCGCCTGTTCGTCGGTGATTTGGAGGAGGCGAGGACACCCCCGGGACATCCGCTCCAGTGTCGGGGTCTGTTCCAGGAGCGCAGCGACATTGACGGCTGGGGAAGAAACGACGAAGGAGGCGTTTAAAGCGCTTTTTCCGGTTGAAGCTGGGTGAAGGTCCAACTCTTTTAGAATGACTTCTTGAACGTCCTCCTGCGAGGGATCGGCATCCTCCTTCTGGACATCGTCGTCAAAAAGGTCGTTTGCTGCCCAAGCGAGGTTCATCCTTCGCAGCATCCACTCCGGTGCCGGGGCCAGCGGCAAGTCGTTGGGGCTACCGCCTTCCTCCCATTCGTAGCGTCCGCCATTGGCGTGAACGGAGCCGGGAATGACCGTACATTGGCCGTCCCCCAACAGTTCAAGGGCCTCGTGTTTGGAGATAGGCGAGGAAAAAGAGGCTTTATTGAACACCCAACCGTTCGGAACCTCGTACAAGTGCCGGTAACCTCCGCCAGGCGTCGAGTATCGCCAAGTGGGGGGAAGATCGCCGCCGGACAGTTCCTCCAGCTTCTCTCGCCCGAAATCCCCGTCTACGTCAATGGCGACAATTCCAGAGCGTTGACCGAGAACCAGCCCAACATTCCATTCCAGGTGTTTGGCGAACCAGTCCTTGAGTTGGAGCGGATCGGAGCTGGATCGGTGGCTCCAGTTTGCAATCAATGGAGCCTTGCCTGGGCGCTTGCACCGTTCCCGATGTTCTTCTGTGACCCCGCTGTGATCGTGCGAACACATGGGGAAGACGGGCTTACTATGGCTTGCCATGAGCAATGCCCCTCTCAGACCGTTTAACGTTTGCCCCACAGGGAAGTCTCTCGTCTCGCGTTGATTTTCAGTTGTCAAAGTGCATGTCCTCCAGTAGTGGTGATGCGGACGGCTCACCCACGAAGGCGAACCGTCCGTTTTTTATTCGTACTGATCTTCGTCTTCTGTCACTTCCGGGTAAGAGTCGTCAGAATCGGTATCGAAATCGTCGGGGATGAGTTCCGTCTGGACAAGGTTGGGGTATGACCTGCCGTTTTTGGTGTTGACCTTGATTGTGAGCAGCAGTTCTTGTCCGACAAGATCATCTAGCTGAACATCTTCGCCCAGCTCCGGCATGCAGCCACTGACTTCCAACAATTCTACGAAGGGAGAGGTTCTTTTCCATTCCACTTTGACCAGAATGGAATCGGAGAAAGATTCGCCATCACCGTTGGTGAAGGTAGCCTGAATTCGTAGTTGAGGGTTGTTGTCAGGCGAGACAACGCTTGCCCGCTCAATCTTGGCTGTGTGAGGTCCATCTTTCAGTTCAACTGATTCACGTCGGGTCAGCGGTCCGTAGGACGATGAAGGAGGGCGATTCAAGGTTGGGTTTTGGCTAACCGGGTTGGTTCTGAGTGTTGGTCTGTTTGAGGTGTTGCCCACAGAACTTCTTAGAGCTGGTATTTTTTTAATGCTTGCCATTAGAATCAGTCTCCTCTATTAGTAGGTTGGACTTGCGTCTTTACATTAACATCTGCACACTCTAGACCAGCGAGTTGGTCCATCATTTGGGCTAGGAAGTTCCCAGAACAAAAAAACAGCAGGGCCTTTGTAGGCCGTGCTGTGATTGATGATTGATGAAATTTAGTTTTATTTTCGAAATAGTGTCGTCAGTTCTGGTGCTATTAGGCAAATCTCTTTCTCAGCTCTTCGATGAAGCGCGTCAATGCTAGGTTCATCTATAGTTCTTATCCCGGAGAAATCTCTTTTTAATTCTGACTCCAGATATTGAAGGTGCTTATAACCGTTCTTAAGATTCGAATTTAAAAAATGAGCTTCCACTCTTGGTTTATCAGTTGATTTGTACTTCTCCGAAATTCTAAATCTGTAAAGAACAGACTTGTTTTTCTGTGTAGGAAGTAGAAGAAGATGCATACTATGTTCAAAATTCTCAAAAGAGTATTCAATGATGTTGTGAAAAAAAGAGGCATAGAGTTCTCTGAAATTAGTCTCTCGTTGTAAGCTGTTTTTCGCAGATCGAGAAAAGGGCGATATGGAAAAAAGGTACGGCTTTTTTGACAAGCTTTCCGTGGGTTCGTCCTCTTGACAGTTATCGCCTTCTGAATAATGATTTAAATTTATTGCAAAAAAGCAGTAGTAGTCAATTAAATAATGAACATTTACCGTACCCCGTTTTCCTCTATCATTACCTAGTTTAAATCCATGCACTAGCCAAACGCTATCTGCTAGTGAATGCAGTTCTAGGTGCTTACGTAAACCTTTGAGATCAGTTGAAAGAGCTTCAACAGATTTGGAGGGGTTTTCTTTATAGTGTTCAAAGAGTACTTTGTTGCACTCTAAATAAGACGACGAACCCGTCTGCGTTTGTAACATAGAAGGAAGCCATTTATTCAAGATAAAATCATATTTCAGAGGGCTTTCTTCGATAAGCTTGCTAATATCCTCTGGAATTATGAGTCTTTTCCTTCCACGATTTTCTTGCTGTATTCTGTTGATTCCATTTTGTTGAAAGTCCCTTATGTACCGTTGAACGCTACGCTGGCTAATTCCCATTTCTTTAGATATTTTTGTGGTTGAATATCCGTCTTTTAGATACATCAATATACAAGTTGCCCGCAGGCTTGCCCGCTTATTGTTGGATTGCTTTAGTTGTATGAGTACCTCAATTCCCATGCTTAGCTCCTGTTTTTTTAGTCTATTATAACGCGTGCGGTCAACGGTAACAAAAAAAGCATTGCCCGCTGAGGAGCAATGCTGTGAAGCTAAACGGAAATAATGTGGAAAATAACAAGATATAATAAAATTACTCTGCCTTGTCGATTGAACTAAATTGAAATACCCCTTGATCGACCTGAAGGGCGGTGTACGTCCAAACGTTTTCAGTCGTCTTCTCTGTGCCATCTGCTGAAATGACCTTAATTTGTTCTCGTACCTTCATGCCGAGCGTACTGCTGTCCTCGTCGTAGGACGTGGATTGAATCTCGTAATCAACCAGTTCTTCACGGGTGCCCTTCGCGCTGAGCGTTTGGACAAGTTTTTGCTGCTGAGTGTAGAGGTCACTATCATATAGTAAATGAATCTCCACGAGGGAAAAGTCCCCGGTGTTAATGGCTTCGATCAGAGAGTTTAGGTATCCCAGGTAGTTGTCCTCAAAAATGAAATCGTCAGACTTGGCGTCGCCGCCTTCGATGATCGGACTGTTCTCCACAGATGAAGGTTCTTCCGCAGGAGTAACAGTAGCAGTTGCGTCAGAAGGGGAAGACGAGCCGCCTTCAAAAGAAGTGATTCGGTACACAGCATTTTGCCCTACGTTGAAAATGAGTTCACTCACTTCCTCAGGTTGGACGACGAAGCCTACGCGAAGTGTTCGCTGTCCGCCAGGCAAAACCGTCGCGGTTTGGATATCGCCGGACTCCACGGTTTCCGCAGTTGGATCGCTCTCCAACAGTTCCTTGTTGACCGTGAGCAGGTTGAATGCCCGACCGGAGACTTCCAGCGGATTGTCAGTGCCGTTTTGCAGAGTGAGGTCAAACACCAAGAATTCATGATCGAACACATCTTTGGTCATTTCCGCACTGTTGATTTGGATGAGAAGCCCCTTGTACTCCGTTTTCCACAGATGGCCGGCTGGAGGCTCTGCCGCTGTCGTACTGGTGTCGGTTGTGGGTGCCTGAGTTTGTGTTGTTACGACATCGGTACTTGTGGTTGGCGAAGGAGCCGGGTCAGCGGCGTTCTTTGAGGCGCAGCCGGACATAAGCAGAGTGGCTGCCAAGATAGCAAAAGTAATGAAGTTTCTTTTCATGTAATATCTCCTTGGATAATAAATAATGTGAAAATGGCTGTTAAACTAAGCGCTTCATAGAGGGTATGAACAGTGTCTTCTGAATTCATTCCGTAAAAAGTCTACGGGCAGTGTTACCAACTACATTGGTAGAGACACCATCAAATACGGCACCTGTAACCCCTCCGACCAGCGGAATCATCTTGGAAAGGTTGATGACCCCCTTGGTTCCGAACTTGGTAAGTAGACGAAAACCCACTTTTTTGTTGATATTTATCAGCACCTTACCAGACAGACCTCTGAGTGCGCTCTCCGCTGCCTTTTTGCCCACTACAATACCGACATCCTTCAAAATATCTGTGATTCCGTTGCCGCACAGACAGAGGTACGCCATGGTGCGAACTTGGTCTTCTTTCACATCCCGTCCCGACATGACGGCGATAGCGGCGATCATCCGTAGCTGGATGTAGAGAACAGAAGCCAGATTTGCCGGAATTGCGGCAGGCAGGGTGACAATCCCACCGAGGCCTGTCAGGAATCCGCTGGTTGCGCTCTTGGTGTTCTGCCATCGGATCAGCGAACTAATTTGGACGTTCAAGTCACCTTTCTTTTGTGAAAATTCCTCCGCCAGCTCGTAGGCATCGCTTGTACCAGGTATGCCTCCCGTCACCGCCTTTTCGTATGCCCAGTCTAATGCTTGGTTAACAGCCTGATGTGTAATTTTCATTTTCTAATGCCACCTTCACTTATAAGCGTATAATTTAAGAAAGTATGAGATTTGGTAATAGTGATCTGAAGATCAATCCCCCACATTTACAGGACAAAATTACCAAAGTTAATTAAATTATAATAACCTATAAGTTATTGTGCAATGAATATTCGACCAAATAGATAACTACACGTCACCTCCTAACTTTACTAGTCTCAAATAGAGAGGTGGCAAAGTTGAAAAATACTGATATTCAAGTACTGGTAGGAGCAAAATTAAGATATTTAAGAAAAATAAAAGGATTGTCGCAAAAGGAGGCTGCTGAGAGGGTAGGTGTGACAGACGTTTACTGGGGAGCAGTTGAGCGTGGATCACGTAACTTATCAGTTCAGTCTTTAAGCAAGCTTGCGTCGGCTCTTGAAGTCACAGTATGGGAGCTATTTCGTTTTGAAGAGCTTGAAATTGACACGGAGATTCATGAAAAAAGACAGGTTGCTCAAATTGCACATTCTCTATTGTTGACACGAAGCCTTGGAGAGAGCAAAATGGCACTGGATGTTCTAAGAAGGATTTTTGAAACCTTTGACAATGAAAAGAAAATAAAATGATAGGCCCACTTCATTAAGAGTTGGGTCTATTTTTTTATACGATATACTTGGAATTCAAATTCACCTTCTCCTTAGAATGGCTGTCATAAAATTTCATGTCTCGCGTGGACTGGTTCGCCTGTTCGGTAAATGCACGGCTTATCTCAGGTTTGTCAAAAACCCAAAAGTCTCTCTGCCGTTGCTGACTAAAGAGACTCACGAGTGCATATTTAAAGCTCGCCTCGTTACAGATCCCAGCCGTGCCGACTGGAAGCAAATCCACCACTTCGCCTACCGTGAACTCTGTAGTGGTGCTGCCTTGGGCTTCCAAAGTCAGAAGAAAGCAGGTGAACAGCATGTCGCAGTTGGCCCGTCCCACAATTTGGTCCAACCGGAAGCGCTTTGAGGAAAGGTCATTCCAAGAGAATGCCCTTATGGAAGGCTCCTTGGTCCGAAAATCCGGCGACACTAGTTTGTAGGCGTGTCGGTTGCCGTAACCCTTCAGGAAACGATTAAGTTTTATCCGTGTATCTTCTTTGTCGGGCAGTTTTGGAAGGACGGAACGGAAAAAGGCGGTGTAGTCCACCAAATCGGCAAACCCCAACCGGTTGTCTTCTCCTTGGTAGGCATGGCCAATTTCCTGGAGCAACTCCCGCATGGCATCCATTCGGTGACGATCCGCAAGCTCAAAATCGTTCGGGCGCTGGAGATGAAGTAGAAGCGCAGCTGCGCTGAAGCCATTGTTCCAGTCTGGAAGTTGTGCCTGCCAGAACTGAAAAAACTCTTTCGGCTCTGCCGAAGCCAATGGCAAGAACTCCGTCCAGGCATCGAGAATGGCAGAGATCGTGCGAGACACGGCAGAGGGCAGGCTCTGCCGCTGCCACCCGCCGAAGTGCCAGCCGAGGGCCTTTTTGATCGTCAATGGGGGAACCGAGGCCGGATCACAGAAAGTTTTGCGCCATTCCTCTAGCGGTTCTACCGGATATCGGGCGTAGGGGAAACGCCCCAAATGTTCGTCGATTCGCTCCTGAATGACAGCGGACACAGCGCGCTTTTCTTTTTCGCTAAATGTAATCATGATATGCTCCCTTCGAGTGTTTACATTGTAAGAAATCCTTTTAAACAACGCCTTCATCCGGCAATCAGCAAGCTACTTGCCAAAATAGTCGGCAAACGGGTCTTCAGTGGGGGAGTTTGCTCTCCAGTCGGCCTCTTTGGATTCGCGCTTATCTAGTCCATCGGCAAATGCTGCCCTAGCTTCATCCGAGACCCACAGCGGAGAAGCCAACTCCGAGACCCAATTCACCGCTAAAGCATTGGGACTTCCCTCGACAATTGGCGGTTCGTTCGCCAGCGCCTCCTCGTCAAGTAGCCGGAGGACATTCCCGGCCAACGCGACGTCGAGATCTGTCCCGTCCCAGTAAGGATTCACTGTGTCACCTTCACTGTAGGTCAGCGCCAATCGTAATCTCCAGTACGATTCACCCAACTTGTCCCTCGCTCCATCTCTACGGGCCGCGACTGCCAGCAGGTGTATTGTCCCGTCGTAATCAAATGTTTCCTTCAGAAATTCCAGCAGGTGCTGCCTCAGGCTTTCACTTGTGTAAAAGTCCTCGTCCATGTCAATCTCCTCCTAATTTATTGGCGTTCAATATATTAATATTTGCCTGTGTTTTTTTGCTTTACGGAAAAGAAAACCCCTACCCGTCATATACGGGTAGGGGAAGATAGATGTATTTAGGACGTAGCAGGATAGTTACAACAGGCAATGTAGTCTTTGCAGATATAACAGGCCCATCATTGTCCACCTGAGCTGCGAGAAGAACAATTACAAGTTACGAAGCAGTACGGCGTCTTTGCATTCGGGGTCACGGGAAACCGCGTACTTTTTCCCTTGCCACTCGACCCACAATCCGAAACTGACTAAATCTTCGTGCGGATGATCGACCCGCTCTTTGTAAAGGTCGGAAAAGTCGGTGATTCTGCTGAGAATGTCCGCCTCTTCGACGTAGAAGCAGTCAATGACGCTCCGAGTGGCCCGGCAACCCATTTGTCTGTGGCCTTGCCGGGTCGTAAAAGTATAGTAGTCAGCGCCCAACTCTTTCCCCAGCCTTCTCCAAAACTTCTCAGTCTGCCGGGTCAGGTCGCCTTCGTCGGTGATGTGGCGTGGTAAGATGCTGTAAGCCCTGGTGATGATGCCGACCGGCATTTCCTCTTCGGGAAGACCGCTGTTTTGCCGCAATGGATAACTCATGTTGTACCTCCTTGATTGGGTTGAGTAATATGATGTCCTTTGAAGCTTTGTGAACAACTGAGCCAAATTCCGTAAAGGTGCTGGGCAAACCCATCTCAAACTGTTATATCCTTGGATGCTTGCCAGGACCTGTTGCGGACGAGAAGCGGCAGAGAGGTTAGGAAAGTTGTCCTTCGTCGAAGGTATCCTCTGATTGGACGGAGAGAGGGAGGCTGGCTGGCTGTTGTGCCTTTATTGGGAAAAAGGCTACTGGCTCGCCGTCCTCCGTCTCCATGAGTGAACATTCACCGAAGGAAATGCTGCTGCGCCCGCTGAAGTCCAGCTCAAAGCTGTAGGTCAGGCTATCGACCAGCGGGGCGGAGTAAATGACGGACTTGTTGGCGAGTGTCTTCAGCGTGAAGCGTGCATCGTTCTCGGGAAGACGTTCGCCCAAAGCCACCCCGTCTTCACCAATGGCAACCTGGACTGTTGTGAGTGCTCCGAAATGCTCCAACACCTTCGGGGAAATAGCAACTCTTTTTCCACACTTGGGTGTGTTCACAATAGTCAGGAGCGCGGGTTTCCCGATACGACTGGTACGTTGCTTTCCGGAGAATGAAGGGGCTTTGAATTTCGAGCTGTCGTAGGGCAGAGTTGTTTCGGTTGTCATGTCGTTCTTTTCACGATTGAACATTGAACATTTCTCCTCTATAATTATTCATATCATTACCCATAAACATAAAGAGAAATTATGGGGTAACCGCATAATAGCAGTAAAAATAAAAGAAGTAAACATTACCTCAGTGTGCTTGCCTGTAGATAATTATGTGTTAATTGTGTATTTATGAATAAAAATATTCATTAAAGATGTGTGTGCTCTCTTTCGTGAAAGACTTCCATGGGAAGAATCTATGCAGAGTTGTTTCGCTGCGAGATACAGGCGGAAAAAGCAAGACTGAGCTCTTTTTGAACTGTGCAAGCCTTAAATTAATGCATAGGCTGCATACTGAATTACGAAAAAAAATTTCTGGAGGACTATGATGAACAAAGAAAATGGACATAAAAGCCGTGCCGTGCGGAAACGACAGGAAGCGCTGGTGGACCTCATACTCGGTGGAAAGTACTATTCACAGCAGGCAATATTGGACGCATTGAAGGAAAGGGAGAAGAATCTGGACGAGGAGTTCGGCATTAGCCAATCGACGCTCAGCCGGGACCTGCAGGTGCTGGAGATTGACAAGTCATCAGAAGGCTTCTACGTGGTGAGCCCCAATTTGGAGGAAGATCGCAGGGGGGCGGCGTTGGATGGGCTGTTGGCTTTGGCGAACGCGAAGGCGCATCATCCGATTGATTTCACCTGTATTACCTGTGACGAGGGATATGAGAAGTTGGTAGCGAAGGGGATACGGGGGAAATACAAAGAAAAGGTGCTAGCAACAATCTGTGACGCTGGAAAAGTTCTTATTGTACATTCTCCGTCCGAGGGGGAAAATTTTGGGGACGATATAAATAAAATATTCGCCAAAGGATAAGAACTAACAGACATTCAACCATAATGTGGGAAATAGAGGCCGCAAAGAGGCTGACGTAACTTGGTGCAGGAAACTGGTCAATTTATGACCAAGACACGGAGATATTTCACCTCTTTGATAGATTACGGGCCGAATTTATAAAATCCATAATATCTTCTATCGTCCCATCGAAATCTTGCTTTATTTGATGCTCCCAAATTCTCAAAATATTCCAATCTTTGTCTTTATAATATTCCGTAACTTCATTATCTCTCCGTTTGTTTCTGGTGAATTTCTCTTTCCAAAAATCCTCATTGCTTTTTGGATATCTTCCGTGAATGTCACAATAATGCCAGAAACAAGAATCGATAAAAATCACTACTTTATATTTTTTAATTGAAATATCCGGTTTGCCGAACAGATCTTTTGCATTTCTTCTGAACCGCAATCCATTCCTCCATAATGCTTTAGAAACTAGCCCTTCTAGTATGGATATAGACTTTATTGCCTTCATATTTTTACTTCGAATTTCTTTTGATACTTTGTCAGCCATATAAATCCCCGCCTTAAAAGTACAATTTCAAAACCGCTACTCCTTATTGGAGTGGTAATTCAAAAATATGGTACAATAAAATTAATACATAAAAGGATAGGTGAGAAGTAAATGAGCTATTTAGGTAAAGAAGATATCTTTAGACAAGTGATTAATCTGGCAAAAGATTATCAAGAGTATAACGACAAATATGCTCTAAATGAATTCTCCACATCGGCAGAAGACTTTGAAAAACAAAAGAAGCATGGGCAAAGTCACGAGTATGCTGAGATTACGCGCAGAAAAGAGAAATTGTCGGACTTTTTGGATAGTCTTTCTTTAGATGATGTAAAAACTGTTCTAGTAGTCATGTATTTAGGAAGAGACGAACATTACGATCCGGACGCCTCATATGAAGAACGCTATGAATATATTAGAAAGGAGTTTGATACTGAAAGTTGGAATAATAAAAGTATTGTAATCAATCAAATAGCAGGAAAAGCCCCGCTTGCTGAGTATCTTGCTAATGGAGCGGAGATATTAGGCATTAATATATAAAGGAATGGGTATAGATTTCGGTATCAAGTATGCTGTTTACTTAATATTACCCAAAAAAACAAGGACGGGCAAAGGCCCGTCCTTGTTTCAATGTACTGAAGTTTTCTCAGGCTGTTTCGCGATTATTGCGTGATAATTATCCAAAACGGATTTGATTTGAACCGCCAATAATGAAGAGAGTTTGAAGGCTACTCCGTTGCTTACCATTTTGAACATCTTGTCTAGAGGAGTATTATCCATAAAGGCATACCAATCAGGGACTGATTGAAGACGCAAAGCCTCCCTTACTGAAAGCCGGCGGGGCAATGTTGGGTGTAAGTGAACTTCATTATTGCCATACGCGACAGTAGGGCTGTATCTGAAACGGTGCAGCCTTTTAAAAGATTTTCTTTTTACATCCCCTTCAGCGACTGTTTGGAACCTTTCAGAGTAAGGTGTGAAATAAACATGATTACGTAAATTTGACATCTCTGACTCGTTTCCAATGGCAGAATGAACAGTTAACTCATAAGGAAGGTTCATTTGTTCAATAAATTCGTATTCATCAAGGACGGGGACTGCATCACCGGTCGTTGGCCATTCAAAATCCTTTTTAGGATTTTCGTAGGTCTGGACAGGCCATTGAAAAGCGTCAGATCCACTGTCATTTAAAGTTTGAATAATTTGCTTTTTAAAACCAACAATGAAAACCCGTGATCTGTCTTGGGGAATGCCATAATCAAGTGTATTTAGCACTTTAAAGTACACTTCATAACCCAATTCATTAAATTGATGAATAAGAGGCTCCAGAGCTTCTTCCCGGTGTTTTTTTGTTCTATAAAGCGCGGCAACATTTTCAAACACAAAGAACTCTGGGGCCAAACGGGAGATTTTATCTAAGAAATCCCATACCAGTTTTCCGCGTTCCCCGCTGACCCCAGGACTTTTGGAGTTGCCTATCGAGTAATCTTGGCAAGGAGGTCCACCGATGATACCTGTAGTTCTCGGTATGTCTGCCGGATCTACCGTTGTAATATCGACCGCCTGCACTGGATTGTCGGCAGTACCGTATCTTAATTGGTGATTATAATTATTAGCTTCAGCAAAATATGGAACTAATTCTGCCCCCCAAATCACCTTAAAGCCGTTTTCAGAGAAGCCGAAGTCAAGGAATCCAGCTCCAGAGAATAGTGAAACGAGAGAATATGACATTATGTTTTACCGCCTTTCTTGTAAGTATGATTATGAATGAATTTGAACAATCAATCAATGTTTTTTCCTACCACTCTCATAAAAAGGATAGTATAATGAGGAATATACGTTCCCATTTCAGAGAATTGAAAAGTAGCTAAGAAAGCATTCCATATTGATAAATACGTGTAATGAAATAAGACTAGAGGGAGAGTCAGGTTATGCCATCTGAGAACAATACCTTCTTAAACTCTGTAAACCAAAATTCTCAAATACCCATCCTCTCTTTTTTCACTGGAGCGGGGTTTCTTGATATAGGCTTTATGCAAGCAGGGTTTAAGACGATTTGGTGCAATGAATATGATAAGAACTTTGTAAAAAGCTTTGAATATGGCCTCGCCTCCTTAACAGGTATAGAACACAGCGTTTCAAACACCAGCTCAATAATTGAACTTGGACCTAACCAAATTGCAAGAGAAGCATTTAACAATACACAAATACCAGAAGTTTTTGGAATGATAGGAGGACCTCCATGCCCAGACTTTTCTGTAGGTGGCAAGAACCGGGGCCGGGAAGGGGATCATGGCAAGCTTTCGCAGGTGTACGTGAATAGAATTATTGAACTTCAACCAACATTCTTTCTTTTCGAAAATGTTCCTGGCCTGCTCAGAACTGCAAAACATAGAGAATTCTTCAAGCTCTTAAGAGAACAGCTTTCTGCTGATTACATAACGGACTTTCGTGTGCTGAATGCCCTTGATTTTGGCGTGCCTCAAGACCGGGAGCGTGTGATAATGATTGGAGTCAAGAAGAAGTGGTTACAGAAGAAGCTGGGTTTGAGGAGAATTCCTTCAGATTTTCAATGGTTCGAATGGCCCGAGGATGAACGTTATAATAACGCTAAAACAAGGTTTGAATGGCCAGAAGCGACACCATTTGGCGGTGAACCTGACAAGCCGGAATTGATTCCAGATGAGTTAATGGTAGGGTCCATTATTTGTAATCTTGAGGAGATGGCTCAATTGCCAAATGGTCTGGAGTCTTTTATTCCTTTAAGTGATAAGTTCATGATTATTCCGGAAGGGGATGTCTCCAGAAAAAGTTTTAAGAGACTCCACCGTTGGCGTTACAGTCCAACGGCGGCTTACGGCAATAATGAAGTGCATTTGCACCCTACTCAGCCCCGGCGGCTTACTGTAAGAGAGGCCTTGCGGATACAGAGTGTTCCTGACATGTACATTATGCCTGACAATGTTCCATTGACCCATAAGTTTAAGACCATTGGGAACGGTGTTGCAGTAAAATTAGCAAATGCTGTCGCGGAATCCATCAGAAAAATGATTGAGGAGGAGCCAAATGACGTTAAATAATAATTTTTTTGATTTTACCCCTGATCCGAAAGTGCTCATCGCCTTAACCCATACACCAATGATGCCGCTTGATGCATTATGTGAGATTGTGGATAATGCCATTGACTCTTTTACAGCCGCAAAATTGATGGGCATTAAAATTGAAAGTCCCTTAATCTCTGTTGAGCTTCCTAAATTATCTGAACTTAATAAAGATACAGGAAAAATCAGGGTTCGTGACAATGGTCCTGGACTCAGTGCTGAAATGGCTGAAAGGGCCATTAAAGCAGGATTTTCAGGTAATAATCCATACGACAGCCTCGGTTTATTCGGTATGGGTTTTAATATCTCAACCGGTAAGTTAGGGCGGTCGACACGGCTTTTAACAGCCAGAAAAGATGATTCTTCTGCGATTGATGTTGTTATTAACCTGGACCATATTAATCTTACAAAAAGCTATCAATTACCTTTTAACAGGGTCGACAAACCAAAGGAATTACAGAGCGGTACTGTTATTGAAATAGATCAGTGGTGGCCAGAGGGAAACGCAAACAGCCATTTTGTAAAAAGGCTTGTACAATATGGTGCTGCAACAGTAAGGTCAGAGTTAGGACGGCGTTATGCCAGTATTCTCAGAAAACGGGAGATAAGACTGCTTATTAACGGGGAACCCTGTGAGCCGTTTGAACACTGTGTTTGGGGACCTTCGAGATTCGTAGAGCGGAGAATCCATGGCCGGATTCCTGCAAGGTTTGATTTTGACCAAACTATAGGTACACAACGCCGGTGCGCAAACTGCACTGCCCTTGTATCAATGGAAAATTTAGAATGCCCTTCATGCGGTTCTTCAAACATCCGGAGTATTGAGGAACGTATAAAGGGGTGGGTGGGCATTCAACGGTTTGATAGTAACACTGAATATGGTGTGGATTTAATCAGAAATGGCCGATCAATTCGTATAGCTGAAAAATCTGCTTTTTTTGAATTTACGGATGAGTTCAAAAAGACGGTTAAAGATTACCCGATTGATGGAGCTGGAAGAATTGTCGGCGAAATTCATTTGAATCATGTGCCTGTTGACTTCTTGAAGCAAGATTTTCAACGCAGCAGTCCTGAGTGGCAAAGGGCAATGAGTTTTCTTCGCGGTGACAGCTCCCTTCAACCCACCAAGCCAAACGCAGATAAGAATGACAGTTTCATTTACAAATTGTATCAAGGCTATCGTCGGGTGAGAACCCCAGGCAGGACAGATATGTATATGGGTTACTTTGACAAGGAATCAAATAAACCTGAACGCCTTTCCCGCAGTGATGAGCAAGAGTTCTACGATAAATTTCTGCAGAGGTTACCTGGTTATTATGATGATGCTGAGTGGTGGAAGAAGGTTGAAGAAGCTGATAACCCGCCTCTTGAGGAACTTATCGAGTGTCCCGGATGTTCAGCACAAAATCCAAAAGATTACGATATGTGTATAGTTTGCGGGCACGTTCTAATTGAAAAAACTTGCCTTAATCCCGATTGCAGAAGGGAAATCCCCAAATCAGCACAGTCCTGTCCCCATTGCGGAATTTCTCAATCTCCCAAAATGGAGGAGCCTTGGACGTGCCAGGTTTGCGGAGGGCGGAACAGGGCAAATGACCTTCATTGTAATTCCTGCGGGGAAGTTAAGGGTAGAGAGAACCCTGTATCATTAGAATATATGCTGGCTAATTCAAATAAATCAGATGAGTTGTCCTATCCAGGATGTTCAATTCAGCTGGCTGACGGCAGCTATAGTTCGCCCATAAATGTGGACGTCTATGTAACAACCCACGCTATTATACCTGCCGGCAAAAAGGAAGGTATACCTCTAATTGCTTTTAAAGATCAAGAAATAATTATCTTCGTTGACAGGATGCATAAGGTTTTTAAATCTTTCCGTGTCCGTGCAGAGCAACTTATTGCCGCAGAAGTGGCGCTTTATATTTATGACGTAAACCGGAGATTATCAGTAAAGCAGTACCAGGGAGAGCATACACTTACAAATATTGAATGGAAAATATTAAATGCCAGATGGGCGAATAAGTTGGAGGATAACTCGGATAAAATCCGGGAAGAAATTATCTCTTTCTTTGTTTTGATTAAAGAACGGCTGACAATTCTGTTGGAAGGTATTTCTGTGGATGTATATAACGAGCTCACTGAAGAACAGATTA
Organism: Paenibacillus rhizophilus; assembly: GCF_003854965.1. Lineage (GTDB taxonomy): Bacteria > Bacillota > Bacilli > Paenibacillales > Paenibacillaceae > Paenibacillus_AQ > Paenibacillus_AQ rhizophilus. The sequence goes on along the minus strand of NZ_RQPI01000017.1, from coordinate 6,271 downwards.
AGAATTTGGTTAACAACATGCTTAATAACGGGGTGGATATAAGCCTTATTGGTGAGATGAAAAATAATGGGCAATTTATAATTTATTTAGATGAGTCGGCAATTACAGATATCTTTAAAAAATATTCTGAGGTATTTTTTGATGGGGGGATTTGGGATGTGTCATATTCACGTTCCGCTGAACTTAGTGGAGACGTACTCATCCAAGCTCAATTAAGAATCCGGAGTTTATATATGAATTGTCTGAACGACATTACAGACTTCATCAGGTTTCGTATTCCGGAGCCGGGTATTGCTCTTAAAACGCGGTTGTCACTTGAATATTTACAACAAAAGGTAAGCAAATAGATGTTTATTACTGCAGAAGCCCTCAGATCTGGTTCTTGGCAAGCGTTCGAAAGGGTAGTCAGCCGCTTATTAGCTCATGAAGGGTATCAGGGCATCAGGCTTGTTGGTCAGTCCGGTGACAGGGGGGCTGATGTCTTAGCCCACCGTGCTGGTAAGCGCTGGTTATTCCAGATGAAACATTGGCGTAACAGAGTTGGAATGGAAGTAGTGGATCAAACTCTGGAATCTCTTAGAATATACAGAGCCCAAGTCCCTGTAATAGTTGCTTTGAACGGTTTCGAAGCAAAAGTGAAAGAACAACAACAGGTGTTGATGAGCAGAGGCATCCCTTTACAACTCTGGGATGTCAATATTCTTGTGGCAAGGGCTGAAAAATTGCCTTTATTAAGCGCATCAGATAAAGAAGTGCGCCCTTATCAAGAGGATGCTATTAAAGAAATTTTGAAAAACTTTAATAATGGAATAAACAAAGCTCTGATTGTGATGGCTACAGGATTGGGGAAAACATTTGTTGCCAGCGAATCTGTCCGCAGAATAAGTGCGCTGGCGCCTAAACGTATTTTAGTTATTGCACATACCAATGAGCTTGTGTATCAAATTGAACGTGCATTCTGGCCCTTTTTGAGTAAATATCAACAAACTGTTGTCTGGAACGGTCATGAGCAGCCAGGTATGGAACAAATCAGCACTGCAAGTGCTGTATTCGCTTGTCTGAACACTGTAGCCGATTTTTTTGACCGCCGAAATGAACTGCCCCATTTCGATTTAATAATTATCGATGAGTGCCACCATGTTGGCGGTAAAATGTACAATACAATTCTTGAAGAGTCAAAGGGAGGCCAAGAAGGAGGACCCTTCCTCTTGGGTCTTACAGCTACCCCCTGGAGGCCAGACGAGGTTGAAATATCTGATTATTTTGGTGAACCGGTAGTTCGGATTGATATTGTAAACGGGTTGAGAAAAGGTTTTTTGTCAAATGTTGACTATAGAATGTATACTGATAATATAAATTGGGAAGCTCTTTCAAAGCTGGACGGAAAGAAATTCTCCCCCCGTCAAATCAACCGGTCACTTTTTATTTCAGAGTGGGATGATGCAGTTGTGCACGAATTAAAACGAGCCTGGTTAGAACAAAAATCACCCCGGGCAATCGTTTTCTGTGGGACCATTGACCATGCATTAACGATGCGTGACAGAATTAATGCTCTAGGCTTTTGTAACGCTTCAGCTATTTACTCACAAACAGCAACAGGCCGTATCATGAATCCGGTTGAGCGTAACAGAGTGCTTTGTGATTTCCAAGATGGTGCCGTTGACGTTCTTTGCGCAGTTGATATTTTAAACGAAGGAATAGATGTGCCGGATGTTAACATTATAGTTTTTCAGCGTGTGACACACAGCAGACGGATTTTTATTCAACAACTAGGCAGAGGACTTCGCTTATCCAAGGATAAAGATAAAGTAATTGTGCTTGACTTTGTATCAGATATTAGAAGGTTTGCAGCGGGTATTTCATTGAAGGATGGACTCTCAGAAGATAGCCCATCTCCAGGGAAACCCTTAAGAATAAGTTTGCAGCATAAGGTTACATTCAGAAAAGTTGGAGGGGAAGATCATAAAACTGAAACTTTTCTGAGACAATGGCTAGAAGATGTCGCCGCAGTAGAAGGGGCAGGGGAAGACACTAGCATTTTAAAATTTCCGCCAGAGATGCCAGGAGGTAGAATATGACTTTTGATGAACTGTTAAATGAGATTGATAAGCTTGTTGGCTTAGAATTGAAGAGTATTGCCAGAGCTGAAGGAGTAGAAATTACTGAGGTTGATCGGGAGAATAAAATGATATACATGGTTACCCTCGAAAAAAGAAAGAAGAAGAAATGGGGTTTTGATAAAATAGAACTTATTTGGGAAGAACTTTGCAATGAACCTGCGGTCCATGTGGAAAGTGTGCTGAAAGGCTCTAATTCAAGTAGGAGTCAACCGGAAACAATACTTGCTAATTTACCAAGCGTCGAGTGGCTTAAAGTAAATAAACTAAAGCATCTATCTTTATCAGGTGATTCTACGCGCAAATATGGTACAGTGCAGAAGATGGATGATTCTAAGGCTGAGAAAATAAAAGAAAAGTATAAAAATTAATATAATTTAAGCAAGGGGGATATAATGACTTTTGAGGACCTGTTAATAGAAATTGAAAAACTTAATGGACTTGAATTAGATAGTATTGCTAGGGCTGAAGGCATAAAAATCATCAAAGTTAACCGATCAACAAAGAGAATTGAGTTAATTACAACAGGTTCCGGTAAAGAGCTGTCCCGGACTTTTGACGAAATAAAAAAGATCTGGGATAGACTCTGCAAAGAACCTGCCGTTCATGTAGATAGTGTGCTGAGCGGATCAAGTTCAAGTCGAAGCCAGCCGGAGACAATTTTTGCGAATTTGCCGAATGTGGAGTGGCTTAGGTTTAACAGTAAAAAACATCTCACTTTGTTGTCAGAACCTACACATGATTACGGCACACTTAAGAAAATGGATGATATTGATGCAGAAAAGATTAAGGAAAAATTAAGGGATTCAGCGGCTGTTACATCAGAAATTTTGGTTGTTTCAGACGGCCTTAAAACTGCATCAGAGGTATTTGAAAGTGCCACGGGTTTGAAATTAGAACCGGTAGAAGCCGGTATTTACAGAAAAGTTAAAGATGGCACATGTTATTGGGTTACCTCTATTGATCAAGTTACGGGTCACATTGAACCAGGAACTTATCCTATAGTTAAGGGAATAAGCAAGCCGCAAACCGGACGTATAGCTTTTAATGGACAAGAGTATTTTCTTGTTCAAGGTGGGGGCTTGAAAGTGCTCACTTATATTGAATAGCACCTATATAAGGGCACCTAATTAGGTGTCCCTTTCTTTTAAAGAGGAGGTATATTTTTTGCAAGATCGTAGAAACCATTATAATCCTCAATTCTAACTTAAAGGGGTTCCTAGTTTTAGAGTGGAGTAACCCCACGAGCCGAGAAACTCCCCAAGGGTACTTTCAATGATTAAATTTAAGTAATGATGAATAGTGTAGTCGAAGTTATAATTGGAAGACATGAATGGAAGTTTATTGGATTTTTTAATTCTAATAAAGATGCTATATAGGAGTGAACTAATGAATTGAATTACATAAAGGAGAAAGTAACGGAGGGAGATTTTTGGAACTGGAGGAGCGGTAGCGGCCGCCTTGTCTGCGGATTTCCACCGCAAACTGCGGTATAAATCAAGAAATCTACAGACAACAGCGGCTGAAAGTTCAAACATTCACCTTAGTTACGCTAACACTCTCAAAAGATCAGATCTTAAGTTCAATCTATATAGTTACTGAGTTTAGACTACTTTATCAGTAACTTGTTCAAGTTGTTCTAAATTGTATTTAGAAGGGTTATACTATTTAGTAGCAGTGGTTGGCATGAAAATACTATGAGATACAATAAATACATACAAATGGGACATCTTAAAGAAATATAATATGGCAATCAGCGATACATGAAATAACTATTTATGGAGGTGGAGTATGAATAAGTTTGAAGCTTTTGACCCGTTGCAAGTAAAGCAGTCGGCTACCTCTGATGTAGCAGCTAGATCCCTAAAGAGGGAAATTAGAAACATCCTGAGTTCTTATGTAGGATGGTATGACCCTTTTGCAGAACTAATCCAAAACTCTTTAGATTCGTTGGACGAGAGAGCGCTTCAGGAAAATGTCGATTATATACCACGCATCTGGATAACTGTTAATATTAATGATAATTATTTGATTGTAACAGATAATGGCGTGGGTCTTAATGAACAGAAATTCAAGTCATTTCTGGCCCCTGATTTTTCTTTTAAATCTGGGAAGACACGTGGACATAAGGGTGTTGGGGCTACTTATTTAGCTTATGGTTTTAATTTTATCCAGGTAAGTACAAAAGCAGAGGACTTCACAGCTATTGGGAAAATGGTGGATGCCCGAAAATGGCTGAGTGATGAAAATCCATCAGGCAATCCCCAGGTGAAATATGATGAGACTGGTGCATTAGATCCGATTTTTAACGATATTGATAAAGGTGTATCAATTTATTTGAAATTCGATCAGCATACCCATCCAAAAGACTTAAGTTGGGTAAAAGCTGATACAGCTGATGCGTGGTTGAAGATTCTATCGGTGAAGACAGGGCTAGGGGCATTCTTCCCAAATAATAATATAAAAGTAGAATTGACCGTAATCAAAAAGAACGGTTTAAAGGATTTTGTTAAACAGGATGGCATTGAATATTTATGGCCAGAAAAAATTGTTAGAAAGGCAGCTTCATATAAACAGCTGGATCAGAAAAGGAAGGAACTTTTTGAAAAAGGAAAGGATATTCATAAATTACCTTCACCATTAAAGGATTTAGACGTATTCTATGGAAAATGGTCAGAAGAAGAACTGGTATCTCTACTGAAGATCGTTGATAAAGATGAGTTGGAAATTTGTACAAGATACACACCAACTGTTTACTTTGGATATGCTTATTCTTTGAAAGTTTGGGACACGTTTAACAAGGCATTAAACATAAGGAGTAACTCGAAAATATTATTCGGTGGAATTCAAATAGCTGCTAATAATATGCCTCAAGGCGATATGATCCAAATTCCCTTGCTTAGAAATATAGGAAGACAAAATCAAGTGCACATGGTTTTTCATTTTGATAATTGCAGTGCTGATTTAGGTAGAAAGGGTTTTCAAAGTGAAATTGTAGAATTTACAAAAGAAATCTCGAAAAGATTAATTGACGGACCATTACAGAAACTAAAATACTGTCTGAAAACTAACACCGGTGCTCCACCAGATTTATTTAGAGAAAAAGAAGTAGAAGATTGGAAAGAAGAAATGGCAAATTATGAAAAAGAACACCCGCTGCAGCTAATTAGCAATCACTTTTTCTTGCCTTTAAGAAAGATATCAATAACATCGACACCATCAAGGGAGCAAGATGTTATTGCATTGTTTAATCAAATGATCGCTGGTGGTGTAATTAGAGGTATCAGAATAATGTCTACTAATGAAAGATTCACATATGATGGCTTATTTAAAATTATCGTCGAAGAGCCCATTGAAAACCACGTATATAATGAAGTGACTAATCCGCTTGGAGTATTGACTGAAAATGTTGAATCGATAAAAAACTTTCCCTTTATAAGTAAACCAAGAATTTTAGAATATAAGTTTTCGCTTGATGGATTAATAGAAAATATGCACGATGGTTCAAAAAATTCAAACGATATTGGATTAGCAGTTGTGTGGGAGACAGGTGAAAGTTATTTGGGAAGTTATAAAATAACCTCACTATTAGATGAGAATAATTTATCTTTAAGACAATACCATGGACTGACACACATTATGACAAACATTACATCAGGTCAAAGGGAAATGGATTTAATTGTTCTAAGTGAATTAATTGAATATCTAAATGATCCTAAAGTAACTCAACAAAAGCAGATTGAGAAGTACGAGGATTGATGAACATTTTCCAATTAAAAGACACCACAGTGGTGTCTTTTTCTGTCCGTAGATTAATAATTCAAGGCTATAGTGGCCTTTTATCTCCATCTCTTTTGGTCAGTGCGCAAGTATTTATGATGAATGGGAGAATAAACAGGGCTCTATCAAGCTGGGGAAACGGCTCCCTCAAATCCACAATATGGGCCCATACCCAGTTCTTGTTTTACTTTCGGCGAGCAAACGGAGAGTTTGAGAATATTTTCAACAATTAATACATGTGTTATTGTATGGTGCTACACGATGTCAAGACAGTGAATTTGAATTCTTTAAGGTGTGAAAATAATTACAAAGTCAGTGTACCACCCGGGGAACAGGTGGAGGGCAAAGCCCAAGCGAAGGCGCGGGAGGGGAAC
>NZ_RQPI01000016.1 GCF_003854965.1 Paenibacillus rhizophilus | reverse complement strand
GATTTGCCGCCGACTTCCTTCAGATTCCACCTCGCGGTAGACACCCTTGTCTTAAGCTAATGGCTACTACTGCCTTCGCCATTCGGGACTTCAACCCTAAAGATAGCGCCCATGCTGGGCGCACAAAGAAAAAGAGATCCTGTCCATCCGGACACAGATCTCTTTATGATATTCCAAAATTGGGCCAGTCGATTCGTCTGCGAGTAAGTAAAACAGCCGGTTTCGGAGAAAACCGCTCCGGCCGTCCTCTCCCCGATCCGTCTAAGCCTGAACCGCCTTCAGCTGCGTTCCCGCCTTGGGCCCGTCGGACTCTTCAAAGAACGCCCCACCGCTCTCCAGCTCGCTTGCAATCGACATCATCAGCTTGATCCGGTTCGTCTGGTTCACCACACTGACGCCCGCATCATAATCGATCGCGGCAATATTCGCGCTTGGATACAGCTCTTTCAGGCCTTTCATCGTCCCGCGCCCGGTAATGTGGTTCGGAAGGCAGGCGAAAGGCTGGATGCAGACGATGTTGTTCACGCCGTGATCGAGAAGCTCCATCATCTCGGCGGTCAGGAACCAGCCCTCGCCCATCTGGTTGCCTACGGAAACGAGCCGTTCGGCCTTTTCAGCGAGACGGTAAATGTTCTTATCTTTATGGGCAACCCCCGCTTCTTCAAGCGCCGCCGTAATCGGCTTGCGGTACATTTGCAGATACGAAATGAGCAGCGGGTTGATCAGCCCGAGCGTTTTGTTCTTGCCGAACTGCTCCGCCCGGTAAATCGGATTGTACAGGCAGTAAAAGATGAAATCGAGAAAATCAGGCAGCACGGCCTCTCCGCCTTCGGCTTCGATTAAATCCACAATCCGGTTGTTGGCGTCGGGATGAAACTTGATCAAAATCTCGCCGACGACGCCTATCCGCGGCTTAACCGCAGGCGTCAGCGGCAGGCGGCCGAAGTCTGAGGCAATCTCGCGGGAGAGCTTCTTATAGTCGCGGAACGAGAAGGACGACAGGCTGTCCTTGCAGCGCTCCATCCCCTGCCGAAACAAAGCTTCGGCGCTTCCCGGAACCTTCTCATAAGGTCTGAAGCGGTGCAGCAGCCGCATCAGCAAATCGCCGTAGCAGGCGGCGGCGAACATCCGGTTGATCATCTTGAACCCGATCCGGAAGCCCGGCTGATTCTCAAGACCCGAAGCGTTCAGCGACAGAACGGGAATCTTTCCGAGTCCCGCATCCTTAAGCGCCTTGCGCAGCAGGGAAATATAATTCGTTGCCCGGCAGCCTCCGCCGGTCTGCGACATGATGACCGCGGTCCGGTCCGGATCGTAATCTCCGCTCTGCAGCGCCGACAGGATCTGGCCGATCGTCACAATTGCCGGGTAGCAAGCGTCATTGTTGACATACTTCAGGCCTTCTTCCGTTTCCTCGGGGCCGGACTTTTCAAGCACCTTAAGCCGGTAACCGAAATCCCGGAACACCCGCTCGAACAGCTCGAAGTGGATCGGCGACATCTGCGGAGCCAGAATCGTATAGTCCGATTTCATGTCTTTCGTAAAAGGCGCGCTCTGATCGGCAGCCTTGGCCCGGAGAGGCGCCGCCTCTCCGTTCTCCCGCTCGCGCATCGCCGCGAGCAGCGAACGCAGCCGGATGCGGGCCGCGCCCAGATTGCTGATCTCGTCGATCTTGATCAGCGTGTACACCTTATTGCTTCGCTCCATAATATCCTGCACCGCATCGCAGGTGATGGCGTCGATACCGCAGCCAAACGAGGTAAGCTGCACCAGTTCCAGATCGCTGCGCTCCGCCGCGAGCCGCGCGGCCCTATAGATCCGCGCGTGATAGGTCCATTGGTTGACGACACTCAGATCGCTCTCGGCGCGTCCCATATGGAAGACCGCATCCTCGGTAACAACCGCCAGCCCCATGCCGGTAATGAGATCCGCAATTCCATGATTGATTTCGGGATCGGCGTGGTACGGATGCCCGCAGAGCAGGATGCCTTTTGTTCCGGTCTCTTCAAGGAACGCCAGCGTCTCCTCGCCCTTCCGCCGCAAATCGCTCTTGGCCCGTTCCGCTTCGGCCAGCCCGGCTTGTATAGCGGCGGCAATCTCATCCTTCGGAATATCCGGGAAGGTCCGCGCCAGCCCTTTCGTCAGCGCCGGAATGTCGTCAAAGGTCAGGAACGGACTGACAAGCGGAATGCCCTTCTCTTTAAGGCCGTCCATATTGTTGCGGATTACCTCCGGGTAGGAGGCGACGACCGGGCAGTTAAAGTGATTGTCAGCGGTCTTATCCTCTTTCTTCTCATATACGATGGCAGGATAGAAAATAAAATCGACGCCCTTGCCGAGCAGGCTCTGCACATGGCCGTGGGCCATTTTGGCCGGATAGCAGACCGCCTCGGACGGAATCGTGTCCATGCCGCTCTCGTACAGCTTTTTGTCCGATTTCGGAGACAGCACCACCTTGTAGCGCAGCGCGGTAAAGAACGCATGCCAGAACGGATAGTTCTCGAACAGGTTCATGGCGCGCGGCAGCCCGACAGCGCCGCGGTCCGCCTCCTCATCTTGCAGAGGGGCGTAATCCAGGAAACGCTCATATTTATACTGCATCAGATTCGGCAGCTTGTTCTTTTCCTTCTTCCCGCCGGCTCCGCGCTCGCAGCGGTTGCCGGTTACATGGAAGCTGCGGTCCGTGAACCGGCTGATCGTCAGCGGGCAATTGTTGCCGCATCGGCCGCACCGGCCCTGCGTCACCTCGTAAGCAAAGCTCTCCAGCTCCTGCGGGCCGAGCAGCGTGCTGACGCCGTTCTCAGCCGCGTTCTCCCTCGCGAGCAGGGCGCAGCCGTAAGCTCCCATTACGCCGGCGATATCCGGGCGGACGACGGTTCTCCCCGTCAGCTGCTCGAAGGCACGCAGCACGGCTTCATTATAGAAAGTGCCGCCCTGCACGATAATACGCTCTCCCAGTTCATCGAATCTGCGAATTTTGATGACCTTTTGCAGCGCGTTCTTGATGACGGAGTAGGCCAGCCCGGCCGAAAGGTCGGACAGGGAAGCCCCTTCCTTCTGCGCCTGCTTAACCTTCGAGTTCATGAACACGGTGCAGCGCGAGCCGAGATTGACGGGCTTCTCCGACTGCAGCGCGGCTTCCGCGAACTCGGAGACGCCAAGGCCGAGCGCCGAGGCGAAGCTCTCCAGGAAAGATCCGCAGCCCGCAGAGCAGGCTTCGTTCAGCATGAGGCTGTCGATGGCTCCGCCCCGGATTTTGATGCACTTCATATCCTGGCCGCCGATGTCGAGAATAAAGTCGACTTCCGGCATAAACTTGGCGGCCGCCTTGTAATGGGCAACCGTCTCCACTTCGCCCCCGTCGGCCTTGAGGGCCGCCTTGATCAGACCCTCGCCATAGCCGGTCGCATAGCAGCCGGCGATATGGCAGCCGTCCGGCAGCACCCGGTATATCTCCTTCAGCGCATCGCTTACCGATTGCAGCGGATTCCCTTGATTGCTTCCGTAATATGTATACAGAATTTCGTCGCTGCCGCCCGTAAGCACAAGCTTCGTTGTCGTCGAACCGGCGTCGATTCCGAGATAGCATGGGCCGCGGTAGGAGGACAAATCCGCACGAACCGCCCCGGCTTCCGAATGACGACGCCGGAATTCCTTGAGGTCGGCCTCCGTCTCAAAGAGCGGCGCAAGCTCGCCATCCTCGGAGCGCTCCGATGCAAAATCGACGGCCGCGATCCGTTCCATCCATTCTGTAAGCGGCACAGCGGAGCTGTCCCCTTCGGTCAGCGCCGAGCCGATCGCCACGAAATACTGCGATCTCTCCGGAAACAGAATGTCGTCCTCCGCAAGCTCCAGCGTCTCCGCGAACCGGGCCCGCAGTTGGGATAAGTATGTCAGCGGACCGCCCAGGAAAGCGACACGGCCGCGAATCGGACGCCCGCAAGCCAGTCCGGCGATTGTCTGATTGACAATGCTTTGGAAGATCGAAGCAGCCACATCCTCGCGGCGCGCCCCTTCGTTCAGCAGCGGCTGAATGTCGCTCTTGGCAAAGACGCCACAGCGCGAAGCGATCGGATAAATACGCTCGTGATCCTTAGCAAGCGCGTCGAGCCCAGAGGGGTCGGTCTGCAGCAGCGCGGCCATCTGATCAATAAAAGCGCCCGTCCCGCCCGCGCAGGCATTGTTCATTCGCTGCTCGATGCCGCCGCTGAGATAGATGAGCTTGGCGTCCTCTCCTCCAAGCTCAATTGCGGTATCGCAGGACGGGAGCAGCTCGCCTATCGCTTTCGTACAGGCGATAACCTCCTGGACAAAGGGTACATCCCCCAGCTTGGACAGGGACAGACCGGAAGAACCGCTAACCGCGAGCACCGCATTTCTTCCCGGAAACAGGGATATCACTTCATCCAGTAGAGCGAGAACCGCCTTTTTTATATCGCTATAGTGTCTTATATAGTTCTGATGAACAATCTCGTTCCGCTCCATGACAACCAATTTAGCCGTAGTCGATCCGACATCCAGCCCGATCTTCAACTGCATTCTGCCATCACCATGCCTTATTGAATATTTTAACTTTAGGAAAAATATCACATAATAGGCTAATGAAATCTATTAAAAATGTAACAATTAAAAATGTAATTGACCGCTGCAAACACAACTATCGTCCTATTCCCCGTCAAGGCGCGCCGCGACCGTCTCCGCATGCCCTTTTACACGCACCTTTTTCCAGATGTCCGATACAATGCCCGACTCGTCGATCAGGAAGGTGGAGCGCACAACACCCATGAATTCCTTGCCGTACAGCTTCTTGAGCTGCCACACCCCATATTGCTCACTTACTTTGTGGTCTTCGTCGGACAGAAGCAGAAAAGGCAGTTCGTTCTTCGCGATAAACTTGGCGTGCGACTGAAGATTGTCGGGGCTCACGCCCAGAATGACGGCCCCCCTGGCCGTAATCCGGTCATTGACGTCGCGGAACTCGCATGCTTCCTGGGTGCAGCCCGGGGTCATATTTTTCGGATAAAAATACAGCAGCACCTTGCGTCCCCTGTACTGGTTCAAGCTTACCTCGCTTCCGTCCGAAGCGGGCAGCGTAAAGTCCGGCGCCTCTTGTCCGATAGTCAGTTCTTCCATAGTTCATGCACTCCTTCGATTTTTAAAAATCACCCTTTGCGGGCGCGGCCCCGCCGGCGGGACGTACAATTGATTGTAACCATAAAAGAAATTATAATGTAGGGAATGCGAATGTGAAAGGAAGAGCGAGAAATGCCGCCACGATCGAAAAGACACGCAAAGAAGCGAAAGTCAAGGAAACCGCTGATTTGGAGCTTTAGCATCATCCTCCTGCTCTTGGTCGGGGGAGCCGTTTATTATTTCACTTCCATCTATCAAGGTCTTGACAGTATGCACAAGCAAGGAGAAGCTTCTCCTTTTAAAAATGTGGAAACGGTAGATGCCAATACGCCTGATCCTCCGAAATGGGAGGGTACGGAGCCGGTGAATATCCTGCTGATGGGCGTGGATGCGCGCGGCGTGAAAAAGGGCGAAATTCCCCGCTCGGACACGATGCTCGTGGCTTCTCTCGATCCGGTGAACAAGAAGGCCCACGTCTTCTCCATCCTCCGGGATACGTACGTATCGATTCCCGATCATGGCCGGGACCGCATCAACACGGCGATCATCTACGGCCCCAACACGGCGATGCAGACCGTCAGCGATCTGCTCGGCATTCCGATTCAATATTATGTCTACACCGACTTTCAGGGCTTTATCAAGCTGATTGATTCGGTCGGCGGCATAGACTATACGGTTGAAAAGGACATGGTCTACAAGACCAAGGCCGACGGCCCCGAATACGACATCGATCTCAAAAAAGGATATCAGCACCTTGACGGCAATATGGCGCTCCAGTATGTGCGTTTCCGTCACGACGCCACTTCGGACTTCACGCGCACACAGCGCCAGCGGGCATTCCTGAGCGCCGTGGCAGACAAGCTCAAGAGCACCACTTCGCTTGTTAAGCTTCCCGGCATTCTGTCGCAGATCAGCCCCTATATCGACACGAATCTGTCAATAAACGATATGTGGAAGCTGGCAAACGTCGGTTATGGCAGCAGCGTGGCCGGAAGCGAGCAGATTCCGCCGATGAAGCTCTTGGAAGAGGAGACCGTCCGGGGCTCATCCGTGCTGGGCATTCGGGATCTCGATGAATTGAAGCAGTTCGTGCAGGAAACGATGGCCAAGACGGAAGCTGTGGCTTCTCCGTCTCCATCTTCATCGCCTTCCGCTTCGGCGGGAAGCGACAGCTCACAATAATCACCCAGCCGCATTTCTTGGAAAGCGGCCGGCACAAATGGCGCTTCACACGGGTAACGGGCGGACGGCGGAACAACGCCTTCCGCCCGTTGACGCGCGTTAACCCAAATATGATGCTTAGGGAACACCCAACCGAAAGGATGACCCGTTTATGAATCGTTCCACCTCAGAACAGCTGTATCAGGAAGCGCTCCAGCATATCGTCGGAGGCGTCAACAGCCCCTCCAGATCCTTTAAAGCGGTAGGCGGCGGAGCACCCGTCTTCATGAAGCGCGCCTCCGGCGCCCATTTCTGGGACGAGGACGGCAACCGCTATATCGATTATCTCGCGGCCTTCGGCCCGGTGATCACCGGGTTCGCACACCCGCATATTACAGCCGCCATCACGAAAGCCGCGGAGAACGGTGTGCTGTACGGAACCCCGACGGCGCTGGAAATTACCTTGGCCAAAATGGTCAAGGAAGCCATTCCGTCGCTGGACAAGGTCCGGTTCGTCAATTCCGGCACCGAGGCCGTCATGTCGACGATACGGGTCGCCCGGGCGTTCACCGGCCGAAGCAAAATCATCAAGTTCGCCGGCTGCTACCACGGCCACTCCGACCTGGTGCTGGTTGCCGCGGGCTCCGGCCCGTCCACGCTGGGCATCCCGGACAGCGCCGGCATCCCGGTAAGCATCGCGCACGAAGTCATTACCGTGCCGTTCAATAACCTGGACGGGCTGCGCGAGGCCTTGAACAAATGGGGCGACGATGTCGCCGCCGTCATGGTTGAGCCGATCGTTGGCAATTTCGGCATGGTCATGCCGAAGCCCGGGTTCCTGGAAGGCATGTGCAAGCTGGCTCATGACAACGGCTCGCTCGTTATCTACGACGAGGTGATTACGAACTTCCGCTTCCACTACGGCGGCGCGCAGACTTACGCCGGATTGGACAATCACGAGCAGATCGCGCCCGATCTGACGGCGATGGGCAAAATCTTCGGCGGCGGTCTGCCGATCGGCGCCTACGGCGGCCGCAAGGAGATTATGGATCAGGTCGCGCCGCTCGGACCGGCCTATCAGGCCGGCACGATGGCGGGTAACCCCGCGTCCATCTCGGCGGGCATCGCCTGCCTGGAAGTATTGCAAGGTGCAGGCGTTTACGAGGAAATGGAGCGGCTGGCCATCCGTTTAACAGGCGGTCTGAAAGAGTCGGCGGACCGGCACGGCATTCCGCTGACGATCAACCGCATCCGCGGGGCCTTCTCCACCCACTTCTGCGATCATCCCGTCACCGACTACGAGGAGGCCCAGGACACCGACGGCGAAGCGTTCGCCAGCTTCTTCCGCCATATGCTGAACCGCGGCATCAATCTAGCCGCCTCGAAGTATGAAGCGTGGTTCCTGACCACGGCTCACACCGATGAAGACATCGACGCTACGCTGGAAGCGGCGGAGGACTCCTTCCGCGCGATGAAGGAAGAACGATAAGTACCGCAAGCTGTGAAAAAACGCCGTTCAAATGCAGACGCTGTCGCCTTTGAACGGCGTTTTTGTGTCCGGCCGTCCAGCACAAGGGCGGCAACCGTCCGCAAGGCTGTGGGCAGACCAGCACAGCGAATGACCCACGCGCATTACCCTTCGCTATCCCTGGCTTCCGACAGATGAACGCGTAAAAACGACCGTCGCCCCGGTTAGGAAAGCTACGGCCGCCTTGCTTAATAATTTACTCCTTTTTCTGAAAATTATTCATTCCGTAATCATTTGGTTTCAACCTTTACTTCTCTTCCCGGTCGTACAGGCTGCGGATGGCTACGCCCTGCGGCAGCTTGAACGGATTCTCTTTATTGATCCGGTCGTAGAACATCTTTCCGTCAAGGTGATCCATCTCATGCTGGATGATGATCGACGTGTAGCCCTTGAACCGGAGCTGGACCTCTTTGCCCGCCGCAAGGTCATACGCTTTTACTTTAACCGAGTCATATCTCGGCACGAAACCCTGAATCGGCCGGTCTACCGACAGGCAGCCTTCGCTTTCCGGCAAATAGACCATCGCCAGGGAATGGCTGACGATTTTGGGATTGACCAGGGCATGCTCGATGAGCGTGCCATTTTCATCCTGCGCATACATGACAAACATCCGCTTGTTCAGCCCGATCTGATTAGCCGACAGACCCACTCCGGAACGCAGCTTATACTTGGCGGCCATCTCCTCATCCTGGCTGTTCTTCAGGAACTGAAGCATGCAGAGCAGCGTTTCCCGGTCCTCCTCCGTCAGAGGCAGCTTAACCGGTTCGGTGACGATTCGAAGCGCCGGATGCCCCTCTCTTACAATATCGTCCATCGTAATCACATAATCTTGCGTAAACTTTGCATCAGACACCGTTTTCTCCACCTTTGCTTCACTTGATGAACTATTAATACGCGCTTGCTTAATCATTAATTAAGGATTGATAAAAGCGGTACGCAGCTGCGCGCTGTACTCAACATCGAAGCCCAGGCCAGCGGCGAGTGCGGCCAGAGGCAAATACGTCTTGACTTCCTTGCCTGTCTTTTGCAAAAAAGCCGGGCTGTCTATCGCAATCTTGCGCCCGTCCGCCTGTATCGTCTTCGAGCCGATCGTAATCACGACCGTCCGTCCGCCGTATACAATGGTCGCGCTTGACGTCTTGTTGTCCCATTTGCCGCTTGCGCCCATGGCCTTGAGCACATCCGCCAGCGCTAGGAAATTCTGGCCGCTGCGGACGATCGGTTTATTGGGCGTGTTCAGCTCCGTGCTGTTAACGACAATCGTCATCGGCCGCTGCGAGGCGGAGGGAGTCAAGAAGGAGCTCGGTACACGGTAGTCGCCCCAAACCATTTCGGCGAACACCTTGGCAATCGTCTCATAGCCGAGCTGAGTCGGGTGGAAATCGGAGCCTGAGATAATATGCGTCAGAGACCCCTCCTGGCCCGCAAACCGCGAGGCCGCATGAGCGACCAGTACGGGGGCCTCGGCGCGCGTCACGTTTGCGGCCAGATTGTCGGCCGCTTGCGTAAAGCTTGCTGCAGCACCCATCAGCTTCGCATAGCTCTGGCCGGCATAAAGCTGCGGAACGGGCTGATATTGGTCGGCAATGATGATCGTCGCATTCGGATTCATCGCTCTTATGTTCTCCAGCGCAGCGGTGACATTGGTCGTGTAAGCGGCCAGCAGCTCTTGTACGCGGGCCTGCAGATCGTCATCCGACATATCCTTGGCCTGCACCAGCAGACTGCTCACATCATTGCCGCCGATAGTGATTGTAATCAGTTTGGCTGCGGCAATATCGGCCTTGGTCTGCGCGGACTTGGCCGCAAACGAGGCCAGGCGCGGATCGGCGATGCCGGGCTGGATGCTGTCCGCCGTAATGGCCGTGCCATCCTTGATCGCCGCCGTATAGCTTCGAAGTCCGGCGGTCTTTAGCCCCAGAATGCCGTAGTTTCCTAGCGCAGCGCGCTTGCCGTGAAACCAAGCCTGCTCCAGCAGGCGTTCCGCGTAGCCGTAGGGCTGGGAATTCATATTCATACCCGGCTCATAGCCTGCCGTAACGGAATCTCCCAAAGTCACGATTCCGACTTCATCCAGCTGCGGCGTCTGTGCGGCTGCTGCCGAAACCCCTTGGGCTCCAAGACCCAGCAGCATGGCTGCGAGCAACAGGAAGCTTGTGGAAGTTATCCATTTTTTCAGCGAATCGATCATTTTATCCCTCCAAGTCTGCATTGATTCTTTCATTCTATCATTCCGTTTCCCGTAAAGGTAGAGACGGCGCGCAACCGAAAACAGCCCTAAAAAAGGGACTTGGGCTCCGCAGCATAATGAAGAGCGCTCGGGTATTCTTGGCATAAAACGGATTAAAAAAGAGCCAAGGTTCCACTCCACCCCGGCCTTGACTCTTTCTCTTTTTATGATATTGCGCTCCTAATCGCCTATTGGTTCGCCGCCTGCGCTCCGGTCTTTCCACTCACCGCCGCCAGGGGCTTCCTTCCGGTCTGCCGCCGATTCGGGAGGAACAACATTCCGCTGTTTCTTCTGCGTCCGTTCCAAGTATTTATCATACCGGTCATCAAGCTCGCGTGCCATTTCCCGGTACCGGTAAGTTTCCTCCACAATCGGATCAAGCGAAGTCTGAATACGGATTTCGTATTTAGGCGATATTTGGCGAAGCTGCCTCGCTTCACGTTCGTTCTGTTCCAGCTCGCCCCCGGTCAGCATTTCGCTTAAGCGGCGCTCCAGATCTTCCTTCTCGTTCATAGAAGCCAGCCTCCTCCGCGCGTACTAGAATCCGGTCGCTCCCGCTTCCTTAAGCGAAGACAGGATATCATCATGAATATGCCCGTTACTGGCTACGATGTGGCGAGTGCCGATATGGTATGGGTCGCCCAGCGTATCGGTGACCTGGCCGCCCGATTCCTTGACCAGCAGCACACCTGCGGCGCAGTCCCAAGGACTCAGGCCCACTTCATAGTAGCCGCTGACCCGCCCCGCGGCCACGTAGGCCAGATGCAGAGCGGCCGAGCCTCCGGCGCGGATGCCGCGGACTTTCGGCAGAATGTTCTGAAAAGCGGCCAGGTTAGCCGGCTGCGAGAACTGCCGGTCCGGCGGAAAGCCTAGCGCAATCAGGCTGTCGCCAAGCGAAGCTTCCGATGAGACGGCCGTCTTGACGCCATGCACGTATGCGCCTTTGCCCTTTTCGGCCACGAACATTTCATCGCGCACCGGATCGTAAATGACACCAACCGTCAATTCGCCGCGTACGGCAAGCGCAATAGACACCGCGTAAAAAGGGAAGCCGTGGACAAAGTTCGTTGTTCCGTCCACCGGATCGACGATCCAGAGGTACTCATGCTCTTTCGCTTCCTCAAGCGCGGCGGTCACAGCATCGGCACCCGGTTCAACTCCCTCCTCGCCCAGAATGGCGTGTTCGGGATAATGCGTCAGTACAAGTCTGCGGATCATTTGCTCCGCTCCTTTGTCCACTTCCGTCACCAGATCCTGAGCCGATGACTTCGTTCCAAGCTCCTTTACCGTCCCCTGTCTGCTCTTGATATACTCCCCGGCTTTGGCGGCCGCGTTGATGGCTACCGCCGTGTACCCCTTGCTGGATACGACATAGGGCTCCCGCTCATTACTGCTATTAGGATTTAAAGAACTCATCTCTTCACTCCGCTTTCTTAAACTTGATAGCCGGGGCGTGAGATCCCTTCGCAGCTCGCGGGGACCGCCGTCCGGCCCGCTTGCTAACCTCCGATGATGTGATATCCACCGTCGACATAGATCACTTCTCCGGTAATCCCGCGTGACAGATGGCTCATCAGGAACATGGCCGTATCGCCGACTTCGGCGGTATCGGTGCCGCGGCGAAGCGGCGCTTTTTCTTCCACGATACGAAGAATCGAGTTGAAGTCGCTGATGCCTTTGGCCGCCAGGGTGCGGATCGGTCCGGCAGAAATGGCGTTCACGCGGATGTTGTCCGGACCAAGGTCGCTTGCCAGATAGCGAACCGAAGCTTCAAGCGCGGCTTTGGCCACGCCCATGACGTTATAATTGCGCATTACGCGTTCCGAGCCCATATAGGTCATCGTAATGATGGACCCGCCCTCGGTCATGAGAGGATGCAGCCGCTGGGCGACCGCTACCAGTGAATAGGCGCTGATATCATGCGCCAGAGCAAAGCCGGAACGCGAGGTGGCGGCAAAGCGGCCCTCAAGATCCTCGCCTTTGGCGAAGGCTATGCTGTGGACAATGCCGTGCAGCACGCCGAAGCTTTCTTTCAGTTCCTCCGCCAGCTTGTCGATATCCTCGTCCACCGTCACGTTGCACGGCAAAATCACCGAACCGGGGATGGTCTCGGCCAGCTTGCGCACCCGGCCTTCCACACGTTCGCTTTCATATGTAAAGGCCAGACGCGCCCCCTGTTCAGACAGGCTCTTGGCAATCGCCCAGGCGATGCTGCGGTCGTTCGCCACGCCCATCACAACTATATTTTTTCCGGTCAGCAGTTCTCCCATTTCAAATGCTCCTTTAATTGTTAAGATATAGGGTAAACCGAGGTTTCCTTCAACGTACCGCATTTGCGGCCACTTATCAAGTCAGTAAGGCTATAATCTATGCCTCAATGCTGATGCTTGCTCCGTCCAGCACGGTAATCCGGCTCCCTGCGCCTTCCATTCCTTTCAGCGTCTCCATCAGCTCAAACAGCGCTCCGTCCTTCGCCTTGGCTTCGATCATCACATCCACCGCCGCCGTATCCGCCGCAATCCGTTTCAGAAAGGCGAGCAGCGGTGCAGGTTCCACGCCATCGGCATGGCTGCGGGGATCGGAAGGGCTGCGGGGGCTGGACACGTGGATCTTGGGCGGAAGCAACTGGTCTTTGGGGACGTCCTTCAAGGCCAGCGGCGTCTGCCAGGTCCGGCTGATTTCAGGCCAA
Organism: Paenibacillus rhizophilus; assembly: GCF_003854965.1. Lineage (GTDB taxonomy): Bacteria > Bacillota > Bacilli > Paenibacillales > Paenibacillaceae > Paenibacillus_AQ > Paenibacillus_AQ rhizophilus. The sequence goes on along the minus strand of NZ_RQPI01000016.1, from coordinate 91,581 downwards.
AGCTCCCAAGGAAGCTCTCCCTCGTTATTCACCCATTGATGATGGATATCGAGGACCATCGGCAGGCCGAGTGTCTTGCAGACTTCCAGCGTCTCCACCGCATTGAACGTCTTATCGTCGTTCTCAAGCGTGATGCGTTCCTGCAGTTCCGGCGCAAGCTCCCGAAAGTGCTCCACGAACCGCGCAGCCGCTGAAGGCTTATCTCCGTAGGCGCCTCCGATATGAATATTGTTCTTGGCCGTTGCCGGAAGATCCATTGCGCACAGCATGTCCGTATGGTGCCGGAGGTCACGGACGGAACTGGCCAGCACCTCGGGCCTTGGCGTACTCAGCACGGTAAAATGATCGGGATGAAAGGACGTCCTCATCCCGTTCTCCTTGATATACCTGCCAACCTCGGCAAAATCATCGGCCAGTGCGGCAAAAGGGTTCCAGTCCCGCAGCTCCGGATGCGTGGCCAGAGGGACCAGCTTCGAGGTCAGCCGGTAAACTCTAATATCCGATGCCCGGTTATGCCTCAGCAGCCGGAGCGTGTTGTGCAGATTGCCCCTGGCGATCGACTCAAGGCGGCGAACCGCCGCCTCGCGGTCTTCCAGCTTGCTGAACGAAGCCATCGTCATCGTCTTGGACGGCGAACAATTTTTAATAACGGTGGACATCGCGACATAACCGAAGCGGACGATCATTCCCGCTCCCCGAAGAACATCTCGTCAGCAAGCGCCGTCTGTACTCTGGACTCTTCTTCATTCAGCTTGCGGACCAGTTCCATCTCGACCGCGGTGACTTCGCGGCCCTGAAAGTTGATCTCCGCGATGGACGCCGAGATTTTGACGATGGCCACGGCAACGTTGTCCGGCGTATAAGCAATAACCTTCTGTCCGGTCGGAAAGATGCGGAACCCCTGCTTCAGCATTTTACAGCGTCCGTATTCCAGCAGTTCGTACAATTCCTGCTCATTCTTGAATTTGCAGACCGAATTAAATTCCGTTTGAAATCCCATAATACCTTCTCCTTTCCGGCCGGATGATCCGCCTATTGTCTATTATTGCTCGTTATCGTATTTCAAGCCCTGCTTGAGCTCATACCGCTCGAGCGCCAGCGCGATCATGCGGTCCAGCAGAGCCTGGTAGGATACACCCGTCTCGCGCCACAGCAGCGGATACATGCTGAACGGCGTAAAGCCGGGCATGGTGTTGACTTCGTTGATCAAAATTCTGCCGTCGGATTTGCGAAGGAAGAAATCGGCTCGTGTGATGCCGCTGCCTTCAATGGCTCGAAAGGCGGCCAGCGCCAATTCCTGCAGCCGGTCGGCCGTCTCGGGATCGACGGGAGCCGGAATCAGCATTTGCGACTTGCCGTCGATATATTTGGCCGCATAATCGTAATATTCGCCGGAGGAGACGATTTCGCCGGGAACGGATGCCTCCGGCTCGTCATTGCCCAGCACACTGACTTCCAGCTCACGCGCCTCGACGAACTCCTCGATAATCACCTTCGTGTCGTAACGGAAGGCGGTCTCGATTGCTTTGATCAAGGCCTCCTTGCCTTCGGCTTTGGAAATGCCGACGCTGGAGCCCAGATTGGCGGGCTTTACGAACACCGGGTAGCCGAGCTTATCCTCGACCTCGATGATCAGGTCGTGGCTCTTGCGCTTCCATGTGCTTGCGTTAAAGTAGCAGTATTTGCACTGATCCAGTCCCGCCTCTTCAAACAGCTTCTTCATAACGACTTTGTCCATGCCCGCCGCCGAGGCCAGTACCCCCGCTCCGATATAAGGGATATTAGCCATCTCGAACAGCCCCTGAATCGTCCCGTCTTCCCCGTTCGTGCCGTGAAGCAGCGGGAACATCACGTCGACCACTCGTTCCCCGCCGTCCAAGCCGCTGAATACGGCGTTCAGCGCCTTGCCCGTATCTGCGGACTCTCCCTCCAGTTTAAGCTGCTCCAGCCGGCCGAAAGGGGCCTGAAGCTTCTCCCCAATCTTCCATAGCCCCTGTTTTGAAATATAAAAAGGCAGTATTTCATATTTATCGTAGTCGAAAGCGTTCATTACGGCAAAAGCGGTCTGCAGCGATACTTCATGCTCCCCCGATTTGCCGCCGTACGCCAGACCCACGGTCAGTTTTGCGTTATCCATTCCTTAACCTCTCTCCGAATTATAAATAGTCGTAAATGTGAAAAAAACGATAAGCCGTTCTGTCGGTCCAGGCATAGGAATCCCGGTAGTCCCAATAGCGGTGGCGGCTGGGAACCGTATGCGCGTTGACAAGCGGCATGCCCCCCGCGTCAAACGCCGTAATGACTGTGCTGTGCTGATAGCGGCCGTCTCCATCCCAGTCATATTGAATGACGTCTCCAAGCATCAGCTGCTCGGGACGTTCCATAATTTGAGCGCGCAAGCCCCAGCTGCGCTCCCCGTCCAGGTAGCGGCGGAGACTGTCCGAGACCGCCCAGCTGTAGCTCCACCCTTCCTGTCCGCCAACATAGCCTTTGTACCACCAGCCCGTTTCTCTTTTACCAGTATAGTTGATCGGTGCTCCCCCTGCAAAGAGACATTGGGACACATAATTGGTGCAGTCCACGGCGAACGTTTCAAATTCAGGGTTATTCTCGTTCCACCACCGGTCCGCGTAGGCCGCCGCGTCTTCCCGTCGGTAACGGACATCGCGTGCGGAAGCGGAGAGCACCCTGCGGCTCAGCAGCGGACTCGGGAGAGACGGCTGGCCGAACGCCTCTTCAAGGCCGTGGATCTCTACGTGAGAGGCTCCACCCCGGCTTCTCCGGGAAACCTGCTCCGGAATGTCACGCTCCACATGGGCCACGATCCACCCGGCTTCCCCTTTCGCGTTCACAAAGGTCAAACGCTCCCGCTCCACTTTGTCTTCACGGTGCATGATCCCGCCTTTTTCATAGTAAAAAGCGCTGTGCAGGGCGACTTCCGCTACGATATCCCCCTCATCCCGCTGCGCGGCCCGCAGCAACTTGACCCCCGTCTCGCAGCGCCGGGGCGTAATCCCTCTGTCCTCGTACCATTCGGCAATCCCCCTGCCGCGCTCATGCTGCCCAAGCCGGAGGCCAAGTTCGCTCAAGGCCCCGGTAAAGACCTCCGCTTGGGGCACCACCCTGCTTTTGTTGCATTGATCAACATATATATACAGACTTTTCTTCCATTTCTGATCCATTGCCCATTTTCGCCCCTTTCCGCACAGATACCAAATTTCACCGCACTTACGCGTTACCTGCAAAAGACTCCGAAAAGCAAGTTTCGAAGCCGGAGGCTTCGCCAGGGCAGTATGCTGCCGTACTATATATATGAGGCAGAGCGGGCGGCTATACGGACAATAACCCCACAAAGTGCAGTCTTGGCGGGAGCCTCGCTCGCATAGGTGCTTTGCAGGCGTCTCTGATGTTTAAACTATCAATAACAAACGACAGCACCGTCCTTCAGGGGCGTCATCCGTTTGTTTACCGCAGGAATATTAGGCCGATAATAGGCGGGAAGCTTATCATTCTTAAATTTGAGCGAACCGGAGAACCCGGGCCGAAGGGATGCTGATTTTTCGAATAAAATGAAGGAAAAAACTTTACTCCCCCTCCTGTAACCGTTATACTAAAAGGCAGATATGAATATGAAATGGAGTTTCAACAGATGAAACAAGGAGGCAAATTCATGCCAAGCAAGGATTCTTTCAATCTGGCCCGCTCGTTCACGTCGGGCGGCAAAACGTACCGCTATTATGATCTTCAAGCCCTTCAACAGCAGGGCCACGGCAATATCTCATCCCTTCCTTTTTCCATTAAAGTGCTGCTTGAGGCGGCCGTCCGACAATTTGACGGAAGAGCCATTACGGAAGAGCATGTCAAACAGCTTGCCGGCTGGGCAGGCGACATCGACCGCGGGAAGGAAATCCCCTTCATTCCGGCGCGGATCGTGCTGCAGGATTTCACCGGCGTACCGGTGGTAGTAGACCTCGCGGCCATGCGCGACACCGTGAAAAAAGCCGGCGGGGATCCGAAGCAGATCAACCCGCTCGTGCCGGTCGACCTTGTAATTGACCATTCCGTTATGGTCGACGCCTTCGGCACCAAGGATGCGCTGGAATACAATATGAACGTTGAATTCGAACGCAATGAGGAACGCTACCGGTTTCTGCGCTGGGCGCAGACGGCATTCAATAATTTCCGCGCGGTTCCTCCGGCAACCGGCATCGTGCATCAGGTCAACCTGGAGTATCTGGCTTCGGTGGCAGCCACGAAGACGGAGGACGGCGAAACGACCGTGTATCCTGATTCGCTGGTAGGCACGGACTCCCACACGACGATGATTAACGGTCTCGGCGTGGTCGGCTGGGGCGTCGGCGGCATTGAAGCGGAAGCCGGCATGTTGGGGCAGCCGCTCTATTTTGTGACCCCTGACGTTATCGGCTTCAAGCTGACGGGCAGCCTGGTGGAAGGCGCTACGGCAACCGATCTGGCGCTGACCGTTACCCAAATGCTGCGCAAAAAAGGCGTGGTCGGGAAATTCGTCGAATTTTACGGCCCGGGCCTCGCAAATATCAGTTTGGCCGACCGGGCGACGGTCGCCAATATGGCGCCTGAATACGGCGCGACGATCGGCTTCTTCCCGGTGGACGATGAGACTCTCTTCTATCTGCGCAGCACGGGTCGTCCCGATGAGCTGGTGGATCTGGTCGAGACGTATTACAAAGCCCAAGGTATGTTCCGCACGGCGGAAACGCCGGACCCGGCATTCACTGATACAATTGAGCTGGATCTTGCCTCGGTCGTGCCGAGCTTGGCTGGACCGAAGCGTCCGCAGGACCGGATCGAGCTTACGCATATGAAAGAGAACTTTGAAGGCATTATCCGTACTCCTGTCGACAAGGGCGGCTACGGCCTGAGCGATGAGAAAATTGCGCAAAAGGTCGAGCTCCTCCACAACGACGGAAGCAAAAGCGAGCTGAGCACCGGCGCCGTTGTTATCGCGGCGATCACAAGCTGTACGAACACCTCCAATCCGAGCGTCATGCTTGGCGCCGGTCTGCTTGCGAAGAAGGCCGTCGAGCGCGGCCTGACCAAGCCGGGCTATGTCAAGAGCAGCCTGACGCCGGGTTCGCTGGTCGTCACGGAATACCTGGAAAAGGCAGATCTGCTGAAGCCGCTCGAGGCGCTCGGCTTCTACGTGGCCGGCTACGGCTGCGCCACCTGTATCGGAAACTCCGGCCCGCTGCCGGATGAGGTCGCCCAGGCGGTTGCGGTGAACGATATGACCGTGGCTTCCGTCATTTCGGGCAACCGAAACTTTGAAGGACGCGTACACGCCCAGGTTAAGGCGAACTATCTCGGTTCCCCGCCGCTGGTTGTGGCCTATGCGCTCGCGGGCACGGTCAATATCGACCTGCAGAACGATCCGCTCGGTTACGACACGCTCGGTGAGCCGGTATACCTGAAAGACATCTGGCCGACCAGCGCCGAGATTCGCGAAGCGATTCAATCGTCGGTCAGCCCGGAAATGTTCCGCAGCAAATACGAGAACGTCTTTACGGCCAACGAACGCTGGAACGCGATTCCCGTGCCGGAAGGCGAATTGTACGAATGGGATGAGAATTCGACGTACATCCAGAACCCGCCGTTCTTCGAGCATCTGGCCGACGGACTTGGCGACATCGAGGATATTAACGGTGCGCGCGTACTCGCCTTGCTGGGCGATTCCGTAACGACCGACCATATTTCGCCTGCCGGCAATATCACGGCGTCCGGTCCTGCTGGCAAGTACCTGAGCGAGCACGGCGTTGAGCGCAAGGACTTCAACTCCTATGGTTCCCGCCGCGGCAACCATGAAGTTATGATGCGTGGAACATTCGCCAATATCCGGATTCGCAACGCCGTCGCTCCGGGCACGGAAGGCGGAGTTACCACCTTCCTGCCGACGAACGAAGTAATGCCGATCTATGACGCTTCCATGCGCTATCAGGCAGACGGACAGAACCTGGTCGTTATCGCGGGCAAGGAATACGGTACGGGCAGCTCGCGCGACTGGGCGGCCAAAGGCACGTTCCTGCTGGGCGTCAAAGCCGTCATCGCCGAGAGCTTCGAGCGGATTCACCGCAGCAATCTCGTCGGCATGGGCGTGCTGCCGCTGCAGTTCCAGGAAGGCCACGGCTGGAGCAGCCTGGGGCTGACAGGCCGCGAGACCTTCGATATTACCGGACTCAGCAATGAGGTGCAGCCTGGACAAGAGCTGACAGTTACCGCCACCCGCGAGGACGGCACGAAGTTCGACTTCCCGGCAATCGCGCGGCTCGACAGTATGGTCGATGTCGATTACTACCGCAACGGCGGCATCCTGCAAACGGTGCTGCGCCAGATGCTGGCGGATGCTTCTCCTGCTGCCGCGACGGCGGAGTAAAATAAGGAACGGTGCGGGGCATGTCCCGAAAGCCTCTCGAGCTTCTCACCCGCTTTACCGGATGAGCTGCCGATAAATCAGAGTGTAAAATAAACGAACCCATGCTCCACTTTATTATCAGTGGAAGATGGGTTCGTTTTTTTAAGTGCAGGGCTTCAAATCACCCAATCCCAGGTGAATTCCTGCGGGAACTCTTGCGGCGCCTGGCCTTTGATAATCAGTTCCGGGTTCTTTACGGTTACTTTCGCGCCGGCAGGCACGGACTTGAAAATGGAAACATTGCTGCCGATCACCACTCCTTTGCCGATGACGGTATCCCCGCCCAGAATGGATGCGCCGGAATACACCGTCACATCATCCTCAAGCGTCGGATGGCGCTTTTTCCCATACATCAAATGACCCTCCCTGAGCGACAAGGCTCCCAGCGTCACCCCATGGTAAACTTTTACCCGGTCCCCGATCACCGTTGTTTCCCCGATTACCACCCCGGTACCATGGTCGATAAAGAAGGAATTGCCGATCTTCGCCCCGGGATGGATATCAATTCCTGTGACGCTGTGCGCATATTCAGTCATAATCCGGGGAATGAGCGGGACAGACAGCACTTCCAGTTCATGGGCCATACGGTAAATCCCTACCGCGAATAAGCCGGGATAGGAAAAAATGATCTCGCTCAAATCATTGGCCGCCGGATCTCCATCGAAAGCAATTTGGGCATCGGTGGCCAGCACGCTCCGAATCCGCGGGATTTCAGCCAAAAATTGATGGATGATTTCCTCCGCCTCCGGCTTTACCTCTTTAGAGGAATGGGAATCCTGGCCCCTTCGGTACAGCAGAGAGCGGCCAATCTGATCAGACAGTTTCTCCTGAATCTGTATGAGAACAGACCCAATATGATACTCCATCGTCTCGTCATTCAATTCCTGCTTGCCGAAATAACCGGGAAAAAGCAATTCCCAAAACAAATGTATGCTCTCAATAACCCGCTTGCGGCTTGGAAGCAGCGAATAATCCAGCAAAGGATTAATCGGCCGTTCCCGGTAGCTGGCCGCAATCTCCGCAACGAGACGGTTCATTCGGTTGTCATTAATACTGCTCAAGACTCACCCTCCTTTACCCCTGCTTCAATGGCATCGTCCGGCGCCGGAAATGATAAGGAATGGACTGCGGCCTGTGCGCCGTTCCCGATACGCTTTCAGCTATGTTTCAGCTTCAACAGCACAGACACCAGGGCGTCAATTTCCCCGCAGGTGTTATATAGTGCCAGCGATGGCCTTACCGCGCTCTCAAGCCCGAATCTGCGGAGAATCGGCTGGGCGCAGTGATGACCGGAACGAACGGCGATCCCTTCATTGCTAAGAGCCTTGCCGACCTCCTCCGTCGTATACCCTGAGAGAACGAAGGAGAGTACGCCCGCTTTTTCCTTCGCCGTGCCGATGAGCCGAAGGCCAGGGACGCGGGAAAGCGATTCTATGCCGTACTCCAGCAGGAAATGCTCATAGCGGTTAATAACATCCAGGCCGATTGAGGAAACGTAGTCCAACGCCGCACCAAGCCCGACCGCGTCCGCAATATTACCGGTTCCCGCTTCAAAACGGGCCGGGGCCGGGTGAACAATGGTCTTCTCGAACGTTACATCCACGATCATATTGCCTCCGCCCTGGTAGGGACGCATGGATTCGAGCGCTTCGGGTTTGCCATAAAGAACGCCGATTCCTGTGGGACCAAATACTTTATGACCCGAGAACACGTAAAAATCGGCATCCAGTGCCTGAACGTCCACTTTCAAGTGGGAGACGGCTTGCGCGCCGTCAACCAGCACTTTGGCACCGTAACGGTGGGCCAGACTGACCATCTCCGCCACCGGAGTAACCGTACCCAGCGCGTTGGATACATGGGTCAGGGAGACGAATTTCGTCCGGGAGCTCAGCAGCTTCGCATATTCGTCCAGCAGGATTTGTCCGTTCTCATCGACCGGCGCGACGCGCAGCTTCGCCCCGGTCTCCTCGCAGACCAGCTGCCAGGGTACAATGTTGGCGTGATGCTCCAGCCACGTAATGAGAATTTCATCATCTTTCTGCAAATGATGTCTGGCGTAACTGCTTGCAACCAAATTGATTCCCTCGGTCGCTCCCCGGACGAACACGATTTCCTTCGCCGAAGGGGCGTTCAGAAACCGGGCTGCCTTCTCGCGGGCGCCCTCGTAAGCGTCCGTGGAACGCGCCGCAAGTTCGTGAGCGGCCCGGTGCACATTGGAATTTTCATGCTCATAATAGTACTTGATCCGCTCGATAACCTGCCGGGGCTTGTGGGTCGTCGCGGCATTGTCCAGCCACACCAGATTTTTGCCGTTCACCTTCTCCGTCAGAATCGGAAAATCCTTCCGTACCGCGTTTACATCAAACGACCCGAAAGATAGTGAAGGTGCCGAAACGGCGAAAGGAGCTTGGCTGCCAGACAAGAACTCAACCGACGGAGCATAGCTGCCCGGCAAAGAGCTTGTCCCTAGATTGTCCGATTCAAAAGCACCGGGAATCGCCCGCAGAAAGTCCGCCTCGGTCCATAATCCATTGTACGATTGCCCCGCTGGAGAAATCTCCTGTACGGAAGGAGCAAAGGTTGGAGGCGAAGGAACCGTATTATGAACCGATGGTGCAAATTCCGGAGCGGCTGAAGCGGCCGCAGCCGCTTCCCCAGATGAAAACTCCGGAAAGTATGCACTCGCCAGCGCCGCCAGGACGGAGGGGTCCGGAAGGGATGGCTGATTGTTATTCGTAGTCATAGTAGTTACCTACATCCACATCTTCCAGCACGCCTACCGCGTCATCCGCAAGAATAGCAACGGAGCAGTACAAGGAGAGGAGATACGAGCCAATGCCCTGCTTGTCGATACCCGTAAAGCGGACCGAAAGCCCTCGGGACTGCTCGCCTGGAAGACCGGTTTGGTACAAACCGAGCACGCCCTGCTTATTTTCTCCCGTGCGAACAAGCAGAATATTCGTTTTACCCGCCTGGCCTTTCGGGTTCTTATGACCGTCGACGAACAGCTTGTCCGTAGGAATAATAGGGATACCTCTCCAGGTCAGAAAATGCCCGCCGAAGATCTGAACCGTTTGCGGCGGAACGCCGCGTCTTGTGCATTCCCGGCCGATGGCCGCGATGGCCCGCGGGTGGGCCAGGAAATAGGAAGGCTCTTTCCACACCTTGGAGATCAATTCGTCCAGATCATCCGGCGTCGGCGCACCGTTGCGCGTTTGAATGCGTTGGGAAGCCGCCGCATTTTTCAAAAGACCGTAATCATCGCTATTGATGAGTTGGCTTTCCTGCCTTTCCTTGATGCTCTCAATGGCAAGCCGCAATTGTTCCTGAATCTGGTTGAAGGGGCTGCTGTATATGTCCGACACGCGGGTATTGACGTTGATAATCGTCGAAATGGAGTTCAGCACGTATTCGCGCGGGCTCGTACTATAATCGACAAAACCTTCGGTAATGTTCGATGTATCGCCGGTGCTGCACAAAATATCAAGCGGCGTATCGCCTTCCTGCACTTTGTTAAGCCGGTAAATCCCGGTTTCAAGCCCCTTCCATTCGAACAGCCTCGTGATCCAGCGCGGTGTAAGAGAATCGAATTGCGGTGCGGATTTAGTAACATTTGCCAGTTGATAAGCTGCCGACGAACCGAGCGCCGGTACGGCCAGATTGCTATTGTCTTGTTCGGCCATAGTAAATCCCCCTTAAAAATAAGATATTAATGAAAAATATATAATATGGCCCATATGCTCGCGTGTATCAAGCGCAATGATTCGGCAATGGGCCTACTATAAGAGTGTTATAAGGCAGAAATGCATTAGTACTGCGCAATCCGGGGATCTATTTCCTGAGCCCATGCGTTCATGCCGTCTTTCAAATTCAGCAGTCTGCCGGTATAGCCGGAATCCCGCAAAGTACGAATCGCCATCACGCTGCGCTGCCCGATTTTGCATATGACAACCGTATCCCGCTCGGGATCAAGCTCCGCTTTCCGGCGAACGATCTGGCCGAAAGGAATGGCTTTCGTTCCTGGCAGCTTCCCAATTGCAAGCTCATGAGGCTCCCGGATGTCAAGGATTTGTACCTGCTCCTCGTTTTCAAAGCGTTTTTTCAGCTCGACTGCCGTAATCTCCTCGATAGGCTCTTCTTCGGCAGGCTTCTTCAAACCGCAAAATTCTTCATAGTCAATAGGGGATGTAATGGTAGGATGTGTACCGCAAATGGGGCAGTTCGTGTCTTTGCTGAGCTTAAGCTCCCGAAACTTCATCTTCAGCGCATCGAACAACAGCAGTCGATTGATTAGAGGTTCACCTTTGCCAAGGAGCAGCTTGATCGTTTCATTCGCCTGAATACAGCCGATGATGCCGGGAAGAACGCCGAGTATGCCGCCTTCCGAGCAAGTGGGGACAAGTCCGGCTGGAGGCGGCTCCGGATACAGGCAGCGATAACAGGCCCCTTCCTGCGCATAGAACACGCTGACCTGCCCCTCAAACCGGAATACGGAGCCGTACACGTTCGGCTTTCCCAATAAAACGCAGGCGTCATTGACCAAATATCTTGTCGGGAAATTATCCGTTCCATCCACGACCACATCGTAATCCTTGATAATGTCGAGGGCGTTCTGACTGGTCAGTCTCTGTTCGATGGCAATTACGTTTACTTTCGGGTTAATGCTCTTGATCCGATCCTTCGCGGATGCGATCTTCGGTCTGCCGATATCGCGCGTACCGTGAATAATCTGCCGCTGCAAATTCGTCTCATCCACGAAGTCAAAATCGACAATGCCGAGCGTCCCGACACCTGCGGCGGCCAAATACATAGCGATCGGCGCGCCAAGTCCCCCGGTTCCAATCAGCAGAACCCGGCTTTTTTTGAGGATGCGCTGCCCTTCCACGCCAACCTCCGGCAGAATAAGGTGACGGCTGTATCGGGTAATTTCGTCTTTGGTCAGTTCGGGAAGACCGTCAAGGTCCGGGCTCCCGCCTCCTTCCGTTGCCGCCGGCGATCCGCCGGCAATGGAAGGCACAAGCATTACGTCGTCTCCATCCGACAAGGCTGTCTGCAGGCCGTTTTTTTGCCGGATGTCCTGTTCATTCACATAAATATTCACATAGCTGCGCAGCTGGCCCTGATCGGTAAACAAATGCCGCCGAAGATCGACAAATTGTTCGGTTAGAACAGCCAACGCCTCTTCAACCGTGGCCGCCTCCACGCCGATTTCCGACAAACCGTCCGTAAAAGAGCGCAGGGCGGTAGGAATAAGCAAACTTACTGTCATATAGCTAATCCTCCCTAATAATGGTTTCAAAATGGAACGCGGAACGGTCACTGTTCAGTTCCCAGGAAGTCAATTCTCCCGCCCGCCTTTGTTCGACTGCAACAATCAGATAGGAGTACGTCGGCCAGGCATGCTCCAAGTCGAACGCGGAGGGAAGCGCGGGATGATCGGGATGAGAATGATAGAACCCGAGAACATCCAGCTTATGCTTTCGGGCGTACAGCTCGCTTCTCATGATGTCTTCCGAGGTGATGAGGAAGCGGTTATGTCTAGCCTGCTCTTCCCGCGAATTGGAAATCGGAAGCAGCTCGCTTACTGCCTTCGTCTGATCCTCGCCCAATTTCCCGAACACAATACCACAGCATTCGTGCGGGTAATCCTCCTCAGCGTGTTTATTGATTTGATCGATATGCTCTTGCTTCAGATGGATCATGTGGCATCTCCCCTTGTCCACAGCTCGTCGCTCAAATATCGAAGCCCGCTGTCGCATAGAATGGTAACGACGACTGAACCGGGAGGAACGGTCGCAGCCAGCTTCAGTGCAGCATACACATTGGCCCCCGAGCTGATTCCGACCAGCAATCCCTCTTCCCGCGCCAGCCTGCGCGTCATGGCGTAGGCTTCCTCGGTTTCAACCTCAATCAGCCCGTCAGCTACCGTCTGGTCGTAAATTCCCGGCTTAAGCGTCGTCGCCAGGTGCTTCATTCCTTCCAATCCATGCAGAGGCGAATCGGGCTGCATCGCAACGGTTTGGATCGCCGGATTAAATTCCTTCAATCTTCTGGAGGTCCCGATAAAGGTTCCCGACGTACCCATGCCGGCGATAAAATGAGTAACCTTATGATCCGTCTGTTCCCAGATTTCCGGCGCGGTCGTCTCGTAGTGCGCTTGCCAGTTCGCATCATTGTTGTATTGGTCGGGATAAAAATACCGGTCGGCCTCAAGCTCCGCTATCCGCTTGGCTTCAAGCTGCGCGCCATCCGAGCTTTGCAGCGGGTCCGTCTCGATAATTTCCGCGTGATAAGCCCGTAGAATCCGCTTGCGTTCGACATTCGCATTACCCGGAAGGCATAGGGTCACTTTGTACCCGAGAGCCGCGCCGATCATTGCGTAAGCAATACCGGTATTGCCGCTCGTTCCGTCGATGATGGATTTCTCCTTGGTCAATTGCCCCGACTGGATTCCTTGCAAAATCATGGCCTTTGCAGCACGGTCCTTGACCGAACCGCTCGGATTAAGCTGCTCGGCCTTCACATACACGCTCACGTCCGTTCGCCCCAGATCCTCCGTCACATTCACAAGACGTATAAGCGGCGTATTGCCGATAGATTCAATAATCCTGTATTGGTTATTTGCCAATGTGAAGTCCCCTAACCTGCTGGCTCTTTCGCCAGTTTTTCCCCTCAATACTATGTCCAACTATTCCGAGCAATATTGTAGGATTAACTTGATCTCATTATAGCAGTTCGACATTTTTCTGTCTAGCCGCTTCTTTGAAAAAAAAGACATTTTCTCCTTGGAATAGACAAGCTGCAAAACTCTCCTGTTGAATTGATCTGTCCACGGCCGGTATCCTCCGTTACTTGATGCCGCTGGCAGAGGTAAAGCTTCGCATACAAAAGGCGCGGGTTTCCGATGTTCGGACCCGCGCCTTTCTTTTTTAGGTGACAGTATTATTGAATCGGATAAGCAGTAATTGAGGCTTTGCCCGAGTGATATTCCAAAAAGTAGCTTATCCCCGCCGCCGCGCTGTAACCGGCAAACTTTGATTTGCTATTGCCCGGCCAGGCTTGATTCGTTACAATCGCCGCTCCATTTGCCGAATACAAGGACCAGGTATGCTCTGCCAAATCTCCTACAAATAACTGATTATTAATGAACTCCGTCCGCCAGCCTGAGAGATTGCCTTTGTCGGCGAAAATCCCTTCAAGAATTTTGTCTTTAATTCCTTTATCTATATTAACTAACTGATAATATGGCTGAGTATCTGCCGCGTCAGGCCGAGAGGCATTGGCAGGAACAGGCTGGTACACATAAGAAGTGGTTATTGCCAGATTCCCTCCGCTGAATTGAAGGTTAACATCTGTATTAAAATCTTTGAAGAGGAACTCTTTTTTGGAATACAAGTTCACCGTTTTTATATAATAATCTTCCGTCATAATGCCTGAATCAATATACTTTATTGCTAAATAAGGATAGCTTTTGAAATCCCAGTCCCACACACTGACACTTTCATACCCTTTATCCACAATCTTGGCGTCATAGCTGACGCTCGGCTTTTTCCAAGGATACTGATACAGATTGAAAGCATCTAATCTTTGAACCATAATTCTTTCATTCGCTTTTCCTACAGGAGCAACCCATTTGATCTTATCCCCGTCCTTAAGGCTTAGCGGAATTTCTGATTTGGAGAGAACGGCTCCTTGATAAGAAAACACGGTTTTCGAGATCGCATTGCGGCTTGTCTTCTTCAGCAGCACAATCTTTTCAGACTGTTTAACCACTTCCACATCCAACATCGAAGAAGCGCCGTCTGAAAGACTCGTAAATTCATTTACTTTTAAATCAGCTAATAGCACTTTCCCCGCTGTACGGTCAATCAAAACGGCCGCATGATCGCCGGCAGCAAGGATGTCCGTAGAATCAAGGCTTGGGGACAAACCCTGATTAGCGTAAGCGTAGTTAGAAAATAGAATCGTCGCTAGAATGATGGAGCAAAAGTAAGCTAATCTTTTCATCATAACCTCCTGCTTGACCTAAGATTATATGTAAATCTCTCTCCCTTTGACAATGTGTTCGCCGCTAATATTTTGAGAAGTGATCTTGGTGTCCGCAACTAGCAATCATTGTATCCCAATTTATGTAAAATATCCATGACGCAAATGCACTATATAACGCTGCATATGTGAGAATATAACTGATAAGAACTTGCTGGATTTTAAAAAAGCCGGCGGCAGTTTAGGACTTCACGTTCACGTCCAAAACTGCGCCGGCTTTTATTTTAGATGAATCAGCTCACCATAAGCCCCATTTCCGCCGCCGCTTCCTTCAGCACACCCGCGTATTCGACCAGCGTCTCGCGGGAAAGCCTGCTGACCGGCCCGGACAGCGACAAGGCGGCTGCCACCTCTCCGCTTCGCCCGATGACGGGTACGGCGACGGCGGCCGCGCCCGGCTCGCGTTCCTCAAAGCTGGTCGCATAGCCGGCCCGCAGCACTTCTTTCAATTGATCCGCATACCCTTGGCGGTCAATTGACTGGGGCCAATCCTCGCCTTCCAGCAGCTCCCTTTGGACTTCGGGCGGAGCGGAGGCGGCCAGCACCTTGCTGGAAGCTCCCACCGACAGCGGCAGCCTGGCGCCAATCTGCGCCACGCGCCGGATGGCCTGATTGCTCTGTACCGCCTGTATGCGCACCCGTTCGAGTCCGTCCCTTAAGTACAGACTGACCGTCTCTCCGAGCCGATCGCGCAAGCGTTCCATCGCCGGCAGCAGCAGTGTGCCCGGGTTCTCCGAGACCGGCAGATGGGTCGATAACTCCCAGATCCGGATGCCGAGCCGGTATTTTTCCGTTGCCGGATTGCGACTGATGAAGCCTCTATTCTCAAGCGTGGTCAGCAGCCGGTGCACCGTGCTTTTGTGCAGGCCGATGTTCGCGGCAATCTCGGTCAGGTTCAAATCGCTGTCTCTTGTAAAACACAGCAGAATATCAAGCGCACGCTCCACGGCGCGCACCGTCAGCTTACGGTCGTCGTCCACGGGTATCTCCCTTTCATGTTTCACTAAATGAAACACGGTTACAATATTTATAGTCATTTCTATCTTAGCAAAAGTCTGTGAAAAGTCCAGCATATTTGGCCTGCCGGCAGGTCGGCGCCTCACTTTACAGTTGCATTACAAATGGCGCACATTCATTGACTTTGCGTTAACAGAACCCTACGATTAGATTTAGGAGTGCAAACGAATCCACTTTTCCGAAGCGAGTTTTGCTGAAGATATTAGCCGCAGACTTTACGCTCGCAAAACTTGGCTTATGCTTCCGAAGCGAGTTTTGCTGAAGAATTAACCGATGCCTTTGCGCTCGCAAAACTTAGCCTATGCTTTCGAAGCGAGTTTTGCTGAAGAATTAACCGATGCCTTTGCGCTCGCAAAACTTTTAGGAGGGGACCTTATGGATCTTGCATCATCACGCGCCGGCACGCCGGTCTCCCCAAGGCCGCTAGACCGTCCGTCCGATAAGGCGCCGCAGCTGTCCCTGCGGATGATTCGCATAAAGCATGTGATCGTGGCGCTGCTGCTGTCCGTTTTCTTTTTTTTCGTATTCTGCTTCATCTCGCTGCACGCTTATATTACCTGGGTGCTGTCCAATCCGACGGTCGCTCCGGTGTTCTCCAATCCGATGCTGGCGAAGGGTCTGAAATACGAGGATGTGACCTTTCCGGCAAGCGATGGCGGCCGCAATATTCAAGGCTGGTATATTCCGGCCGAGAAATCAACCAAGACGATTGTGTTCAGCCACGGCTATGGCGCCAACCGCGAGGAATCCTGGGTTCCGATGTACGATCTCGCCCATTTTGCGCACCGTCTGAACTTCAATGTCATTATGTTCGACTACGGCTTCGCTTCCCAAAGCAACAAAGATGTCGCCACCGGCGGCAAAAAAGAATCCCGCGAACTGCTGGGCGCCATCCAGCTTGCCAAGCAGCGCGGAGCGAAGGAGATTGTCGTATGGGGCTTCTCCATGGGCGCAGGCACCGCCTTGCAGGCTGGGCTCGTTACCAAGGATGTGGATGCGATGATTCTGGACAGCACCTTCCTGCTGGAGCCCGATACGCTGTACCACAACATCAGGCAGAATATCAATCTTCCGCGCCACCCCTCCCTTGAAATTATGGAGCTGCTCTTCCCTGTTCTGAACGGCACCGGGCTGAATCAGATTCCTTATGCCAAGGTGAAGGCGGAAGATTATCCTTTTCCGACTTTATTTATACATGGAACGCAGGATGAAAAAGCCCCTTATCCAATCGCCGAGTCGCTGGCCGCCAATCAGACCAATCCGTATTCCGACTCCTGGATTGTCGAAGACAGCCATCACGAGCTGCTGTTCCGTGAACACCCCCGCGAATATTTGCGCCGGGTTTCTGCCTTCTTAAGCAATGTTCCGCTGGCCAAAGCCGCGAAAGAGAAACAGCAGCCAACTAACGCCTCACATAGTACAACCTTCTCCGCTCATACCTTATAGGGAAAGACATATTACGGGAGGGCTGTACGTGATGCAGTATGTATATGGACCGCCGCCTGCGGTGGGGATATTGAACGAAATTGCATTCTGGAAAAATCAGGAGAGGGAGAATACGGGACTCATCAAGCTCGCCGTTCCCGAACTGACAGAGCCTTATGTGAAGCTGATGGATGAATGGGACGCCGTCTTCGGCGCGACGGAGCAAAGCGCCCGGAGCCTGCTGGAGACGGCGCTTTTGCCTGCGTCGGCCGGGAGCGTCGACCCTGCCGAGATTAACAAGCTGGCGGCGGTTTCCTGCGAACAATCCAGGGAATTCATCCGCCAGCTGCATGCCGTTAAAGAGCAGATACCGGACCTCAGGGGAGGAGCGGCGGAGACCTTGCTGCCTCATGTTATCCGGGAGACAGAGTATTTTCTCGGCGTTCTTGGCGGGTTGGGCCATCCCGGTGCGAACTTCGGGGTCGCTCGGAGTAACACGGCCAATCAACCGGCCGATGCGCCGCCCGGGCCATCTGCCATCAGCGCAGCCGCGCAGGACCCGGCGCTTTCTTTCGCCCACCGGGACCTGCCGTCCGTACCGATCGGAGGGCATAAGCTTCCCCCGCTGCCGTATCCCTATAACGCCCTTGAACCGTACATCGACGAGAAGACGATGCGGATTCATCACGATAAGCATCATCAAACCTATGTGGACGGCCTGAACAAAGCGGAGAAAAAGCTGGCTGATGCCCGAAAGAGCGGCGATTTCGATCTGGTCAAGCATTGGGAGCGGGAGCTTGCCTTTCACGGGGCCGGCCACTATCTGCACACGATATTCTGGGATGAAATGTCTCCGCAGGGCGGAGGCCGCGCGACCGGCGCTTTACTTGCAGCCATCGAGCGGGACTTCGGAAGCTATGACGCCTTCAAGAAGCAGTTCAGCGAAGCCGCCGACAAGGTGGAGGGCGGAGGCTGGGCTATTCTCGTCTGGAGTCCGCGCAGCCGCCGACTGGAGATCTTAACGGCGGAGAAGCACCAGAACTTGTCCCAGTGGGATGTCATTCCGCTGCTCGCTCTGGATGTCTGGGAGCATGCCTACTACCTGAAGCATCAGAACAAGCGCGCCGATTATATTCAGGATTGGTGGAAGGTTGTTAACTGGCCTTATGTATCCGAAAGATATGCCGCGGCGAGCAAGCTCGCCTGGAAGCCTTACTAAAAAATAGCCCCACAAAGTGAAGCCTAAACTTCGAACCAAGAAGAAACGGCTTCGCCGTCCTTTTAGGGACGGTACCGTTTCTCGTAGAAATATAAGACAAAATGATAAGCGCACAGCTTATACATTCTTATTAAAAAAAACCGGCCCCCTGAAGACTTCAGGGGGCCGGCTCGCTTCAAACCTTACTTTAGTCCTTAATTAACGACAAGAATTCCGCCCGGGCTGCGGGGTTCTTACGGAAAGTCCCCCTGACAGCCGAGGTAACCGTCTTGCTGCCCGGCTTCTTGACGCCCCGGGCGCACATGCACAGATGCTCGCCTTCGACGACCACCATGACACCGTGCGGATGAAGCACTTCGGTCATGATATCGGCGATTTGCGAGGTGATGCGCTCCTGCACCTGCAGGCGGCGTGTCACGGCTTCCGTCAGCCGTGCCAGCTTGCTGAGTCCGGCGATTCGTCCGCTCGGAATGTACCCGATATGCACCTTGCCGAAGAAAGGAGCCATATGGTGTTCGCACTGGCTGTAATAGACGATGTCCTTGACGATGACGAGCTCTTCGTGGGACTCGTCGAAGGTAACGCCAAGCGCCTCTTTCGGATCGACAGAGTATCCGGCGAATATCTCCTCGTACATCCGAGTTACCCGCGCTGGCGTCTCGAGCAGTCCTTCCCGTCCGGTATCCTCGCCGATGAGCTCCAATATTTTCTGGACATGATACTCTATCTTCTCACGGTTCGCCGTTACGCTTCCGTTCACATAATCTTTGACGCCGCCCATGAAACTTTCCTCCTTCATGCCGTCCCGCTAACACTCCGAGCGTGGGCCGGTTACTTGCTCTTTCTTTTTTGTCCTTTGCCGCCGCCGGCAGGACGTCCCGGCACGTTCTGGTTCTTCATCATTTGCTGGGCGCGCTGCATTTGCTTACTGTTCAAATTATATCCCATCTGCTTGGCAACCTTTTGCAGCATTTCCGGATCGTTCTGCATGCTGGTCATTTGCTTGCGCAGATAATATACACCGATGAAAAAGCCGCCGATCAGCCCCACAACCAGTGTAATAATTGGAAGAGCGATATCCATTCAAAACCCACCTCTGAGTTGTATTGTGGCGCGCATCTTTAACGCGCGCGAATCTATCATAGCATTTCAAGAACTGGACAGCAATTGGAATATCCGCTCCTGTCCAACTCTTTATCATTCAGGCTCCATTGTCCCTGCCAGCTTGGCTTTCGACCTGAACAAACGTCTGACGACCTCTTCATCCCGCTCGCTCTCAAGCGCAAGTTCCACGGCCGCAAGAGCCGCTTCGCCGCCGATGACGCCAAGTGACCAGGCCGCCGCGCCGCGCAGCTCCGGACGCGGGTCACGGAGCAGCACTTCCGTCAGCTTCGGCACGGCGGAAGCATCCTTGAAATTGCCGAGCGCGATGACCGCGTTGCGCTGGATCGGCTTCTTGCCCCTCCAGGCCGCGGCGCTGCTTCCGAATTTCTCCTTGAACTCCTTGTTGCTGAGGTCAAGAATCGGCAGAAGCAGCGGCTTCGCCTGCTCAGGATCGGGCAGAAGCTCAGGATGGTGATCCCAGTTCTTTCCCCGGTTGTAAGGACAGACAATTTGGCAGGTATCGCAGCCGTACAGGCGGTTGCCGATTTTGGACATGTACGTTTCGTCCAGAAAGCCTTTGGTCTGCGTCAGATAAGAGACGCACGCCTGAGCGTTAAGCTCTCCGGGCCCAACCAGGGCGCCCGTCGGACAAGCGTCAATGCATTTCGTGCATGTCCCGCAGCCTTCCGTCACAGGTGTATCGGGCGGAAAGGGGATGTCCGTGACCATTTCGCCCAGGTAGATCCACGAGCCCCATTTCGGTGAAATGACCGAGCAGTTTTTGCCGCTGAAGCCGATCCCGGCCCGCTGAGCCACCGCCCGGTCGACCAGAACGCCGGTATCCACCATACTCTCCATCACCGCGTCCGGCACACGCTGCCGGATAAAGGCTTCCAGACGCTCCAGCGCCTCGCGCAGCACAAGATGATAGTCGCGGCCCCAAGCGGATCGCGCCAGAATGCCCCTGCGCTCGCCCGGCTCGGACTTTGGGGGATTGTCCATTTTCGACGGATAGGCCACAGCGATCGCAAGGATCGACATCGGCCGTCCTTCCTGCAGGGCGGGAATCGTCCGCTTGTCCAAATCGGGCTCCTCAAAGCCGGATTCATAGCCCTTGTCCCGGTGGTCCTGCAGCAGATTTTTCAAATAAAGAAACGGCTCCGCCGTCGCAAATCCGATATCGTCGATACCCAGCGACTGCGCCGCCTCCTTGATTTCCTTCTTTAGTCTTTCCCACCTCGGCGACGGGGGCGCATAAGATGTATATTCCGTGGTGTTCATTACCTCCGCCTCCTTTGTATTGGCATAAACCAAGACCTCATTATAACGCATTTAATTTCGACAGTGGCCACCAGATATAGGCGGCTTTGCCAACGATCATCTTCAGGGGAACGGCTCCGAAAAAGCGGCTGTCCTTGCTGGCACCGGCATGGCGATTGTCACCCATAACGAAATAAAATCCCCTGCCGACGGGAACCGGCGCGAAATCCGCATCCTCAATTGACGCGTCCACATACGGCTCCACGACCGGCTTGCCGTTTACGTACAGCTTGTGCTGCCGCACTTCGACAATATCTCCGGGTATGCCGACGACCCGCTTGACCAGATATTCTTTCCGTTCCGGCCCGGAACTCGGATCATGCAGCACGACAATATCGCCGCGCTTCGGGTCTGTGAACGTAAGTGTGATTTTATTAATAAACAGCCGTTCGCCTTCATACAGCGTAGGCTGCATCGAATGGCCCTTGACCATGGATATATTGAACACGAACAGATTAAGCAGCGACATAACCGTGAATACCACAATCGCCATAATCATCCAGTCTCTGAATTCCGCGATCCATTTTCTTCTCCGGAGGGAGCGATATTTCTTCAGTCTGGAAGTCCGGTCGCTTCGTTTGCGGTAGGGCAAGCCTCCCTCTTCCAATTCCAGCTCCATAGTTCACCCCTGATCCGATAAATGAATGACATCATAACAATAGAAAAGCATATCTCCCGCCCGTTTGCAACGTTGGGGATGATATGCTGAGTAAGAAAAGGAGCCGTCTCCCGGCTCCGGTGATGCTGGTGTATATGGTTAATGTTTCCGCTTTCGCAATGCAGACTGACCCACTCTTTATTGTCCAACGATGCTCAGCTTTCGCACCGATTTAAAGATTTGGTTCTCGCCATACCCCATCGCTTCGTAAAGCGGGAGGGCGGCCGCATTATGCTCATCGCCGACAACGTAAATTCCGTTGACCTTGCGCGCCTGAAATCTGCTCTCCATAGCCGATACAAGACTTCTGCCGATTCCTCTGCGGCGATAATCGGGATGGATGGCAATGCGGAAATAGCAACCGTGATTTTTCTCAATTGTGCCAATCAGCGCTCCGACAATTTCTCCTTCCTCTTCCGCAACAACAATGAGATCGGAATCCCAAGAAAGCTGTCTGGAGAAAGGTTCGATGGTGTTTTCGAAACATTCTTCGGATAAGGCGGCTTGCAACAGCTCAGTCACTGGACTACAATCGCTTAATTGAAAGGAACGAACGTGCATTCTTTACAGTCTCCCTTTTCTATGGCTTTGGATTTTACAAAAAGAAGGACTTCCCTTTATAATCCGGAGGGCGAAAAAAGCATCAAATAACGAGGAATACCCGCTTTTATCTCTATTAAAACACATATTTCGGGCGATATCATTACTTTTATAGCGAAAACGCTTAATATAAAGCGTATACATAGCGGTATATGCAAATTGTTCATCTTTCAGGAAATATTTAGTTTATAAGTTTCTTTTTTCAGGAAATATCAACGTAATTAACACCGAGTTTACATAAAGTATGACCGTTATGAGTCGACGTTTTCAGGTCATTTCACTTTATAAACATTTTTGTTTGTTTAGTGTTGCATTCTCGTTTCAGATACGGTTTAATAATATGTATACAAATTCCATTACAAATCAGGAGGGATTTTTCCATGGCTTTTGAATTACCGGCACTTCCATATCCAAATGACGCACTCGAACCGCACATCGACGCGACGACGATGGAGATTCATCACGACAGACACCACAATACGTACGTAACCAACCTCAATGCCGCACTGGAAAAGGCACCCGAACTGCAAGGCAAAGGTCTTGAAGAGCTCATTTCCGATCTGAACGCGGTACCGGAAGCAATCCGCACAGCGGTCCGCAACAACGGCGGCGGGCATGCCAACCACTCCTTGTTCTGGGAAACGATCGGACCGAACGGCAGCGGCGAACCGACAGGCGCACTGGCCGAAGCGATCGACAGCGAACTGGGTGGATTTGAGAAGTTCAAGGAAGACTTCGCTGCTGCGGCAACAACCCGATTCGGCAGCGGCTGGGCTTGGCTCTCGCTCAAGGACGGCAAACTGGCCGTAACGAGCACTCCTAACCAGGACAGCCCTATTATGGAAGGTGCAACTCCGCTGCTCGGACTTGACGTATGGGAGCATGCCTACTACCTGAAATATCAAAACAAACGCCCCGATTACATCAAAGCGTTCTGGAACGTTGTTAACTGGGATGCCGTCGGCAAGCGCTACGAAAGCGCCAAGTAAACCGACTGGCAGTTGAAGCCGCCTTCGTATAATGGCGGCAGCCAATGTCATTGCACAGTTAGAACAACATCTAAAAAAGGGATTGCCCGGCAGGGGCAATCCCTTTTTGCATTTACTCGTTCCCTTATATGCCGAATCGGCACTTATGCACCTCGGCCGTGCATTGGCCATCTCACAAAAAGCCGCCCGGCGGTAGCAGCCCATTACGTGGGGCAGCCTACCCGCAGTATGCCGCAGCCCATTCCGCTAAACAATCTACCCGCCGGATGCCGCAGCGTCCCTTTGATCGAAATAAGCGTTCAGCAGCTTAAGGAAGACGTTCGGAAAAGCGTAATTCGCCATGTCTTCGCGCCCGATCCAGCGCATTTCCGCCCGCTCGCCGGCATGGCCGGCCTCGTCGGCGAAAAGCTCGGGCGCCGCGCCCGGATCGGCGGAGTCCGCCGCCGGAAACAGCGCCGGCGGCGAAGCCTCTGCCGGCGCCTCTACGGCCGTACGCTGCGCAGCGTACGGCGCCCGCGCTTCCGCAGCCATCGGCAGCGGAAGCCGTTCCTCCCTGCAGCGGTACACCTGCAGGGTCCAATGGATATGGCTGAACGTGTGCTCGGCAGCCATAAAGTGCTCCTCCGGCCGGGCGGAGATCCCGGCCTCGGCCAGGGACCGGCGCAGCCGGTCCATCGCGGCCGCGTCCTCCGGCCGCGCGGCTCCACCGCCGGCGCCGTCATTCTCCGGCGCCGGCCAGTGCGGCAGCTCCCACATGCGGGCCAGAAGCCCGCTGGACGGCCGCTGCCGGATGAGCACCCGGCCCGCGCGCTCGCCGCGGCCCTCCACCAGGGCCGCCAGCCGCGCTTCCGGGCGCGGCGGCTTGGCCTTGGTCTTGACGGGCAGCGTAGTCTCGCGGCCAGCAAGCCGCCCGGCGCAGCGCTCCATCACCGGGCAGACCAGGCAGCGCGGCGATTTCGGGGTGCAGACAAGCGCCCCGTGCTCCATCAGCGCCTGATTGAAATGGGAGGCCTCGCCGCCGGGAATAAGCTCCTTCGCGAGGCCTTCCATTTTGACCCGGGTCTTGGCCTTGGCAATATCGTCTTCGATCAGAAAGAAGCGGGAGAGCACCCGCATGACATTCCCGTCCACCGCCGGCTCCGGCCGGTTAAAGGCGATGCTGAGAATCGCTCCCGCCGTATAAGGGCCTACCCCCTTGAGGCCGAACACCGCTTCACGGTCGTCCGGAACCTTTCCCCCATAAGCATCCTCCACCTGTCTGGCGGCATGCTGCAAATTACGGGCTCTGGAGTAATAACCAAGTCCCTCCCAGCATTTCAGCACTTCTTCCTCCGGCGCTTCGGCCAAAGACTCGATAGTCGGGAAGCGCCCGATAAAGCGGTTAAAATACGGGATGACCGTATCCACCCTTGTCTGCTGCAGCATAATTTCCGATACCCAGATATGATACGGGTCGCGGGAGCGCCGCCACGGCAAATCGCGCTTCTGCCTATGGTACCACTCCAGCAAATGACGGCTGAAGAACTCCATATCTTCCTGCCGCTTCATGTCCTGCCCTTCCTCCTGTGCCATGGTCACGCTCCTTGGTGTCAAATTCTTATGAACAATCCGCTGTGCCGTTATTCTTTCACCCGCTGTTCAACGACGGCAAAGGCCGACGCCAGACCCCGGGTATGCGTAATCGTAAGGTGGATGACGTATGGATATCCTCCTGGCAGACCCAGCCTCTTCCAGGCTTTTTCCGAAAGGACCGCCTCGGGTCTGCCATTCTCCCCGGGGAGGATTTCGATATCCGCAAACCCCAGCGCGGCTCCGATTCCGCTCCCGAACGCCTTGGCGACGGCTTCCTTGGCGGCAAACCGTCCGGCGGCGAATTCGGCCGTAAGGCCGCCGCGGCTTCCGGCCAGGCGAAGCTCGCCCCCGGTCAGAATACGGCGTGTGAGCCTGCCGCCGAGCCGTCCTTTCAGCAGGACGGCAATCCGTTCGATTTCCAGCACATCATGCCCGATTCCATATATCAAGAGTACACGCTCCTCAAATCTTCTTTTTCCGTAAATTCATATGGGGAATGGTATAATAGTATAGTGTTGAGGCAGGCTTTCTGCTATCTTAAGAAGAAACGGCTTATAAATTCTTATATTTTAAAAGAAAACCGCGCCGAAGTCCATGCGCCGCCTCCGCGGCGTCTTCGGCGACTGCAATGGAACAGCCGTTCGCATACGAGAGGGGACGTTTTCTGATGAGTCGAAGCACCAATTTTAAAATACCCGCAGGGGATGACGCCGTTCTGCGTTGTACGCGTTTCCCCTCCCGGGGAGCGGCAGCCAGTCTGATCGTAATCGCTCACGGCTATAAAGGCTTCAAGGATTGGGGAATGTTACCTTATGCCGCGGAATCGCTGAGCGGGAAGCATGAGGTCGTCACCTTCAATTTCTCCCATGGCGGGATCGGCGAGGATCTCCAGAATTTCACCGAGCTTGAGAAATTCGCCCGGAATACATACCACCGTGAGCTCAAAGATCTGGAAGTGCTGCTCTCCTATCTCAGCCAGCATCCGAAGCTTGGCGGACTTCCGCTCTTCCTCCTGGGACACAGCCGGGGCGGGGGCGACTGCCTGCTGTATGCTCTTGACCATCCGGGCGAAGTCGCCGGCGTCATCTCCTGGAACGGTGTCACCGATCTGGACCTGTTCACGGAAGAACAGAAGCAGGACATGCGCGAAAAAGGCCGCGCCTATGTCCTGAACGGGCGGACCGGACAGCAAATGCCTCTGGATGCCGTCATTCTGGAGGATTTGGAGCTTCAGAAGCAGCGTTACAATATTATAGAACGGATGCGGACGGCGAAGTTTCCAGTTACGCTCATCCAGGGAAGCAAGGACGGCGCCCGTCTGCGTCAGGGGTCCGAGAAGCTGACCGCCATTAGACCGGATATCGACTGGATTCAAATTCCGGAAGGAGATCATACCTTTGGAACGGTCCATCCGTTTGCCGGGCCTACCCCGCAATTGGAGCAAGCCTTATTCGCGACTGAAGCCTTTATTGACCGGGTGCTGCGCTCCTGAATTCCCCGCATGAACACCGCCCGCGGCGGCCAGTCCTCCTGGCGC
The DNA here is from genome assembly GCF_003854965.1 of Paenibacillus rhizophilus. Taxonomy (GTDB): domain Bacteria; phylum Bacillota; class Bacilli; order Paenibacillales; family Paenibacillaceae; genus Paenibacillus_AQ; species Paenibacillus_AQ rhizophilus. The sequence goes on along the minus strand of NZ_RQPI01000016.1, from coordinate 65,646 downwards.
AAAACTGCCGCGGCTGTGCGGTTAACAAGGCACGGTGCCGATCTTAGATGCCGGGAATGACGCCCCGCTTATGCGCAGTTCTCCGGTAGAATTTCTCCAGCAGTTCCGCAGCTTCGGGCCTCACCGGCATTCCTTCCAGGTAATCGCTGTTGTCCTCGTATGTAATACCGAGCTCGGCTTCATCCGTCTGTCCGGCCCACAATCCGGCGGTCGGCGCCTTCTCGATGATTTCGGCAGGAACGCCGAGATAAGAGGCCAGCTGGCGGACTTGGCGTTTGTTCAGGGAAGAAAGCGGCGCAATATCTACGGCTCCGTCGCCCCATTTGGTGTAAAAGCCGGTGATCGCTTCGGATGCGTGGTCGGTGCCGACCACGAGCAGGTTGTTCTCAAAGGAGAGCGCATACTGGATCACCATCCTCGTTCTCGCTTTGATATTCCCTTTGCCCTGATGCGTCATATGGCGGTGCTGTCCCATTGCCTTCAGCGCATACTCCGTTTCAAGCGCGATCTCGTCAACGGCATCCTCTATATTCGTCTCCACCGTCTTAAGCCCGAACGTTTGGGCAACCGCGTAGCTGTGAACGATATCCTCCTGCTCCCCATAAGGCTGGAAGACCCCTAGCGTCATATACTCCCTGCCCTGTTCGGCGGTCAACTCATCCGTCGCGCGTTTGCATAAACCAGCGGCCACCGCACTGTCCACGCCTCCGCTTATCGCAATCAACAGTCCCTTGGTTCCCGATTCCACAATATACGCTTTCAGAAAATCGACTCTCTTCCTTACTTCCGCCTCCGCATCGATCGCCGGTTTTACGCCGAGGGCGGCAATGATCTCTTCCTGCTTGCTCACAGCAGCTCACTCCGTTTCATCACGCTGAAATCTTAGTTCAAGAAAGTCTTGTCCGTATATGTCCAAAAATAATCCCGCGGCGCCAAAAAATCGGCGCCGCGGGATGAAATAGCGTGTAAGTTTCTTAGCTTTATTGGCAGTAGCGGTCAAAGATTTCCTTCAGCTCTTCCGCGATTTCGGCAGCTGAGCGGTTCTCCACCCCATGACGCTCAATAAAATGGACCAGTTCTCCATCCTTCATCAAGGCGATTGAAGGGGAAGAAGGCGGGTAAGGAGCGAAATACTCGCGCGCTTTGGCGGTTGCTTCCTTCTCCTGGCCGGCAAAGACGGTGAACAGGTGATCCGGCTTGATCTCATTTTGCAGCGCCTGGGCAACACCGGGACGGCATTGTCCGGCGGCACATCCGCAGACAGAGTTGACAACGACAAGCGAGGTTCCCTTGGTGCTTGGCAGTGCGGCTTTCACTTCCTCCGGCGTTCTCAGTTCCGTAAAGCCGATATTGGTCAGATCGTCGCGCATCGGTTGAATTGAATCTCTCATATATTGGTCAAAAGACATGGACATGGTTCTGCACTCTCCTCTACGCTTAATAGCTTGTCAATTAACTTTTTAACAGTGACACTTGCTAACTTTATTATACATTCCTACTCTCCGAAAGCAAGCGGCAGACCTAGCTGCACCAGCTTTGAAGCGGTTGGCAGGTAGGGCATCCGGTTTCAAACGGTCTCCCGTTTAAACTTCGGCGTACGTCGCTTTCTCCTGAGCCTCGTAAGGAAAGGACACGGTAAAGACCGTTCCGGCTCCCGTGCGGGAATCGACGGAAATCGTACCGCCGTGCCGCTCGACGATACTGAGGCATAGCGGGAGGCCCAGCCCGGTCCCTTGATCCTTGGTGGTAAAGAAAGGAACGAACAGCTTCTCGAGCTCCATCTCCGACATTCCGCAACCCGTATCCTTTACCAGCAGCTCCACCATTCCCGACTCACAGCGGGTTTCCAGCGTCAGCACTCCCTTCGGCTCCATCGCTTCCATGGCATTGCGTCCCAGGTTCAGAACAACCTGCTTGATTTCCTTAATATTGAGCCGCAGAACCGGCAGGGAATCGCACAGCTTGAGTTCAACGCTTTGCCCGCGAAGATTCGCATCGGCCCACAGCAGCGGCGCCAATTCTTCGATCACATCATGAAGATTGCCGTCCTCCTTGCTGGATATGCCGCTCTGCGCAAGCGACAGAAAGTCGGTAATAATACTGTTGGCCCGGTCCAGCTCATCCATAACAATCTGGTAATAAGAATCCATATCTGAAGAGCTTTTCTCTCTCATCAATTGCAGGAAACCGCGGACCACCGCCATCGGATTGCGAATCTCATGGGTAATCCCAGCCGCCATCTGCCCTACCAGCGTCAACCGCTCGACATGGTCCAGTTCGCTTCGGATCAGCTCTTCCTCCGTCACATCTTGAATGACCAGAACCATCCCTCCGATCTGCCCGGGTGCTTGTGGAACCAGGGGAGCGGCAAAAATATGCAGAACTCTCCCTGAGCAAGTTACCCTTTCCATGAACCTGTGTTTAAGAAAAATAATCTCCAGAAGGCGGTCCAATTCCTTTTCCTCGTTGAGCTTCAGCTTATGTATCAGGTCGAACACGGGAAGAAACAGAACATCGCTCCTTTTTATATTAGGCAGTCGATTCTCCAATTTCTTCATCATCGTATCGTTAATGCTGGTAATCTTGTAGTTATCGTCAATGGAAATAATGCTTAAGGGCACCATATTGGTAATCTGCTGGAAATTATCGGTTTCCTGCTTGAATTTCTCGGACATATGGGCCATGCGCTCATCAATTTCCAGCTTGTCCAAGGCGGATTCAATCAAGTAGATCATTAAGCCACCCAGCAGGAATCTGAAAAACAGCATACTTAGGATAAGCACGATTTCATCCGTCTGCAGCCCGGAGTAACTTTTGCCGTCGAGCAGAGGGGTAAGCACTCTAAACAAGGTGCACGATGCCAACAATCCCCACATAATCGAAATTTTCTCCAAATCCGTTCCCCGCTTGAATCGTTTGGCCAGACTGAATACCAGCGGGAATATTAAAATATTCGAATCGAGCAAAATATGGAGCGGCGTGAACGGATAGTGAAATACACTGGTGCAAACCAGCAGCAATACCCCAAGGACAAGGCGGGAGCGGAAGCTTCCATACAGCATGCCGATAAACGCCGGGAGCACTGCCCAGTTCAAATTGATAATCCCGAACAGACTGCTGGACAGCGCAGAGCAAAGAATAAGGCTAAGTGCGCAGGCCAGCACAAGGAAGGTCTGGTCATCGGGAAATTTGAGATTTCTGCGCGCTGGATGGCTTTGATTCAGCCTCCATTGAAACAACAGCAAAAAAGATGAGGCAGCGGCTATTTGCAGGATTATATCTTTTATCGCAGTTGTAATTGTGATCACCGTCCGAACCGGTTAATTTTATGTGCAAACTTAGATTAAAGCATATCCGTTCAATCTGACAATGAGAGAATACCCTCTAAGGGCGGGACTGGTCCCCTCCGGGGCGGTAATGGTATGATGAGACCTGAATCAAACGCAGCCTTGCAATTTGCAAAAGGAGTCAATTTCATGAGTGAATTCGATGTTATCGTCATCGGCGGCGGACCTTCCGGTCTGATGGCCAGCGTAGCCGCAGCGGAACACGGGGCCTCCGTGCTGCTGATCGACAAGGGAACCAAGCTTGGGCGCAAGCTGGGCATCTCCGGCGGAGGCCGCTGCAATGTGACTAATATGAAAGAAACGGCAGAACTGATCACCCATATTCCGGGAAATGGACGTTTTTTGTACAGCGCGCTCGGCCATTTCGACAACCGTTCCATTGTCGACTTTTTTGAAAATTTGGGTATTCGGTTAAAGGAAGAAGATAACGGCCGAATGTTCCCCGTTTCCGATAAAGCTTCCAGTGTCGTCTCTGCATTGGTCGGCAAAGTAAAAAGTCTCGGCGTTCAGGTCATCACGGACAGTCCGGTCCGCGAAGTGGTTTATGGGAAGGACTGCGTTCACGGCGTCCTTCTGGCTTCGGGAAAAAGGCTGACTGGCCGGGCGGTCATTATAGCAACCGGAGGCAAATCGGTTCCGCATACCGGTTCTACCGGCGACGGTTATGCCTGGGCCGAAGCGGCGGGCCATACCGTTACGGAGCTGTACCCGACGGAGGTGCCAATTGTATCGCGCGAGGATTGGATCAAATCCGGCGAGCTGCAAGGGCTTTCTCTTCGCGATGTGGAGCTCTCCGTATGGAATGAAAAAGGCAAAAAGCTGATCTCCCACAGGGGCGATATGATTTTTACCCATTTCGGGCTGTCCGGTCCGATTGCGCTGCGCTGCAGCCAGTTTCTGCGGCAGGTTCAGCGCAAGACAGGAAAACAATCCGTCGAACTTTCCATTGATCTGTTCCCCGATATGCGGCCGAATGAGACGGAAGCGCAGCTGCAGGACAAGCTGGAAGCTGAGTCCAAAAAGGCGGTCCGTAACGCGCTAAAGGGGCTGCTGCCGGAACGGCTTATTCCGCTTCTGCTGTCCAAAGCCGGAATTGACGGCGACCTTACTGGGCCTCATCTCTCTAAAAGCAGCCTTGCGGCGCTCGCCGCCCTAATGAAGCGCATGCCGGTTCTTGCTCACGGTACCCGTCCTTTGGAGGAAGCGTTTGTTACGGGGGGCGGCATCCATTTGAAGGAAGTCGATCCCGGAACCATGCAGTCAAAGCTGATGCCGGGTCTGTATTTCTGCGGTGAAATCCTGGATATACACGGATATACGGGCGGGTATAATATCACTGCGGCTTTCTCTACGGGATATACGGCCGGGATGCATGCCGCCCGGCAGGAAGCCTGAGCGTGGGTCTTCTGAATATTCAGAGTAATTCCCACTTACCCGGTAAATTCCGGTATGAAACAAATTTACTTGTAAAATAAAACCAGCGTGAACGTACGATATCTTCGCCGTTCACGCTGGTACTTTTATTCATTCCGATTATCTGGCCAGGCGCAAAGCAGTAAATACCCTTGCCGCCATAATGCCGATCACCGCGCCGGCGGGGATGAACACCGCCAGCCCCCACCAGCCGTACAACGGCACCGAGGCCGCTGCCGAGCACAATACGGAAAAAGGAAGGATGAGAATCGGAACCGCCCTGCTCCCCGCGTCCGCTTTCTGGTCTTTGCCGAACGGGAGCAGCGCAATGAACTCTTCACTGGAAAACACCTTCCAGTACGAGACCAGCCAGGAGGCCATCAATAAGACCAGCACAATGCAGACAGCCCATTTCAGCATTCCCGGCACGATCAGAATGGCTATAGCGCCCACTCCGGTAAACTGAAGATACAGCTTGAAATGTCCCGGATTGCGTATAAACGCCTTGATCGATGCACCGGCAAGCCGGCTTTCAGGAGTACCGGGGCGCAGCAGCGGCCGGGATTTACGGAAGGTCCACGGCTTATGCCGGGTCGGCCGAGGTTTATCGATGACGCCTCTCAGCAGCAATCCGGCTATTTTCATCCGCTGCTTGAAGTCCTCGCGCACGTCGCCGAGGAACGTGCCCCTTAGGGCAAGCCTTGCCCGCAGCGCGGCAGCCGCCACAGCAGCATACACAGCTGCGGCAAGCAGCAGCAGCGCCGGATGAACGCTCCATACCGCGGCGGCGCGAATGTACAGTCCGCAGGGCAGCCATGCGGCGAGCAGCATCCACAGCCACCTCCGCCATCCCTGCTTCTGTACCCTTACATTATGCGTGAGCAGCTTGACGCATGTCCCGCAGCACAGGCTCAGAGCGAGCAGCGCTCCCGCACCCGCGCCGCTTAGCCCGTATCCGCGAACAAGAAACGGCAGCAGGATCAGAAATCCTGCAGTAATTTTCAGCGCCGTGACCGACAGGCTGTACAAGATTCCGCCCAGCATAACCGTTCGCATCCATTCCTTGCGCTGCCGCAAGAACAGCAGGTCTCCTTCATGCATCAGCAGCAGAATGCCGCCCTGCATCAGTAAGGCGAGCAGCGCCGGAAGGAGGGCATAGGGCAGGAGCGTGCTCCATGTCGGAAGCGGCTCATTCCAGAATCCGTAATAATATCTTCCGCCAAGCAGCCCGCCCGGAATGAGGATGTACAGAAACACCGTCCAGTCCGCGGCGGTACGGATGATGCCCCATTGTTCTTTCCAGTGGTGGCCAAGCCGCCTCCGCAGCAAACGCCGGGGTGCAGGGGTGTCATAGCCGTGCCGGCCCTCAATCGGATTGTTCATGGCAAGCTTTTCCTCCCCCATCATGCCAGCTCATCGAAGCAGTCAAAGAGCGAGGCTTCCGGCAGCCCCGCCGCCGCGCGGATATTCTCAAGCGTCCCGGAGGCCGCCACCTTTCCGGCGGAAACGAGCACAAAGGAGTCGCAAATTTTTTCCGCCGTATCCAGCACATGCGTCGACATCAGCACTCCGGCTCCGCGCCGCCGCTCCGTCTCAAGCAGACGCAGGAAGTCTTTGGTCGCGCGGGGATCGAGGCCGATGAACGGCTCGTCTACGATATAAACGTCAGGCTGTACAAGAAAGCCGAGCATCAGCATCATTTTCTGCTTCATCCCTTTGGAGAAGCCCGCCGGCAGATCGTCGCGCACATGCTCCATGCCGAACTGGCGGAGCAGACGCTGCGCCGCCTCCTTGAATTGTCCGTAATCCAGCCCGTAAGCGGCTGCAGACAGGTCAAGATGCTCCCACAGCGTCAAATCCTCATAAAAGACCGGCTGCTCCGGCACATAGGCGTAGGAACCGCCGCCCGAACCGCCGATCTCCACCTTGGCCTTCGCATGCTTCAACAAGCCGAGCATGGTCTTGATTGTCGTGCTTTTGCCGGCTCCGTTCGGACCGATCAGTCCAAGCAGCTGACCGCGCCGGACGGTAAACGAAATATCCGCGATACGAATATCTCCTTCCTCGTACCCCGCTTCGGCTATGGCAACGTCCAGTACAATATCCGGCTGCTCTGGCATCTCACATCCCGTTTCTTTATCTTCCAACTGCTCCATCTCCCAGTAATGTATAAATAATAAAGGTCAACGCCGCATTCCCGCGCCGGACACTAATACACATCTTACCACTTGATCACGGGTTTTGCAGCTACTCCTCATTAGTACGCAGCCGCCTTCTCTCCGGCGGCTCCGGCGCCGGCCGCTTGATCCCTGCGGTCGATATAGCCCCGGAGCGTCAGCATCGCCGCGCCCAGCAGCAGGGTAAGCAGTCCGGAGACGATAAAGGCGGCTACCGGACCCGACGCCGTAACGAGCGCCCCGCCGGCCACCGGTCCCAAAATGACGGACGCGCTGGCCAGACTGTTGACTGTTCCGAAAACCCGGCCGGTATAGGCTTCGGGTGTCCGCTTTTGCAGCATCGACTGAAACGGAATGAAGACAAGCCCCGCTCCGGCTCCTGCCAGCAGAAAGGCGGAGAATAAAATAATATAAATGACCGCTCCCGGTTTGCCGTAAGCGGTCGCCACGGCTGCCCCGGCGAATACTGCCCCCATCAATACGGCGCCAAGGCCCATGAAGAGAAGCGGAGGCCGTGAACTGCCCATCCGTCCGACCAGCAGCGCGGCGATCAGCGTGCCCAGCCCGCTTGCCCCTACGCACCAGCCCAGCAGATCGCCGCTGACGCCGGGAATGATCCGAAACAGCGTCACAAGCTGCGAATCGGCGATATTCAGCACGAGCAGAACGGATACGAGCATAAGAATGCCGCTCAGCACAGCGGGCATTCCGGCAATAATCCGCATACCCGAGGCCATTTCACTGCGGAAAGACGGCCGGTTTCCGGAGCGTCCTTCCGCCCGGTTCTCAGATCCCATTCTCCGCCCCCGCGGCAGGGCGACCAGAATCGCAGCCGATACAAGAAACGTCGCGGCGTCGATTAGGTAGCAGACGGAGATGCCGAACATCGCAACAAGCAGACCTCCGAGGGCGGGCCCGATTATTTTCGTGATTTGTTCAATAGAGGAGCTTAAGCTAACCGCGGCATCCATTTGCGAAGCGGGAACCAGCTCTTTAAGCTTACCGCTTTTGGCAGGCGAGAAGATGACGTCCATCGCTCCCTTCAGTAGCAGCAGCACGTAGACTTGGCTCAGCGACCCGGCGAATACGAGCGAGGCAACGATAACCGCGCGGACCACATCCGAGCCGATCATCAGCGCCTTGCGGTTCAGCCGGTCGGCGGCCACTCCGGCGAACGGCCCGCCCAGCAGCATTGGAGCGGCCATGCACAGCGAGATAGCCGTAATCTCCCAGGGCGTGGCGTTCCACTTCAGGCCGACCATCGTCAGCAGCGCGAGCACATGGAGCCAATCGCCCACATTCGATACGAGCTGCGCCGAGAGCAGCAGCGTCAGCGGGCGGCCCAGCTTCAGCTTGCTTTTTTGTTCATTGGGATTGTTTCGATCCTGCATTTCCTTCCACTCCTATCGTCCCTATCGTTTATACTTCCATAATAAGACAACAGGAGCCGTTCACCATCGGTCCCGGGGTGTAATCGCCTCTACCCGCAAAGGCCGATTTTAGTCTCGGCACAGAGAACGAAAGCATTTTGATTTTTAATAATTAAAAGTTGCTCATTGTGACAAATCACATGTTTTTCTTCAATTTTTTAACGTATTGTATGGATATATACAGGTTCGCTGCACAGGTGACCGTGCTTTCAGGATGAGATTGTTCAACCCTGCGGGCGGCCCGCACGAAGAATTGAAAAAAAAGGGTGAGAGATGCATGATACAATCCTATGAACGCGATACCCAGCTGACGCTGCACTTGTACCGGGTGTTCGCCAAGTCTTTCAAGAGTATCAATGAGCATGCCGTAATCGGAAGTAAAATCGAAGGGTTCAATCCGACGGCCTTTGCCGTCATGGAAGTGCTCTACTATAAAGGACCGCAGCCTATCCAGCAGATCGGCGCCAAGCTGCTGCTCCAAAGCGGAAACGTCACTTACGTCATCGACAAGCTTGAAGAACGCGGCTATTTGCAGCGCAAGCCCTGCCCTACCGACCGCCGCGTTATTTTTGCGGAACTGACGGCCGAGGGAGAGCGCCTGATGAACGATATGTACCCGAAATATTCGGAACGCATCCATCTCGCCTTCAGCGGACTGAACGACGAGGAGAAAGAGCAGATGATCGTTCTGCTGAAAAAGATGGGCCTACAGGCCGAGAAGCTGTCTCCGCTTCCGCGGAAATAGGCATCGGCTGTACGCTCCCACCGGCTGTACGTGTACGCAAAAAGCGGCTGCACCACCCTTTGCAAGGGCGGCGCAGCCGCTTTTTTCTAAATATAAGACTTTATATGCTTTGCGCCTATCGTTGGCGTTATATTTCTACGAGAAACGGATGCCCTCCTCCTGTGAGGACGGCGAAGCCGTTTCTTCTTGTGAAATCATGCTTTAAGCTCGCCCGCACAGCTCCAGGAACAGGCATTTGCCCGCCGCAGTGCGGCGAAAAAGCTAAGGTTGGAAGACATTTTTCGCAAATAGTCTGCTCCAGGTGTACACCGAGCGATTAGGGAGGTATGCTAGCCTAAACCTTCTTTAGAGACAGCCCCCCGGCTTTCAGGCGCCGGAACTCCGCTTCGGAGACCCGCCGAAATCAGCAGGGACAGCCCGGCGATAACGGCCATAACGATAAAGAGCGAATGCAGGCCGCCTTCCAGCGCTGTCCGCAGGACATCGCCCTCCCTGCCGGACAACGAATCTCCGGCTTGGGCATTCAGCAGCTTGTTGATGTCTTCTCCGGAAACTCCGACCGAAGGAGAGCCCTTCAGCATGTGGTCGATTCGCAGGTTTATCCATGAGCCGAACACGGCCACCCCGACCGTCTGTCCGAGCGAGCGTGTGAACGTATTCAGCGCCGTCGAAGCTCCGCGCATGCCATACCCGACCGAGGACTGGGCGATAATCGTGAAGACGGTCGAGCAATAGCCGAAGCCGACGCCGCAGAGCAGCATCAGGACAAGCATCAAAAAGCGGGATGAGCCCTGGGACAACATTGCCAGGCCGAAGGCCCCAGCTAAGATCAACGCAAGGCCAAGCATGGCCGTTCTGCGCGAGCCTTCGCGCAGAATCATACGCCCCCCCGCCACGGAGCCGAACATCCAGCCGACTGACAAAGGAGCGAGCAGCAGGCCAGACAACGCCGCGCTGCCTCCATCCACCCCCTGCACCCAGAGCGGCACATACGTGGACAGCCCGATAACCAGTGTACTGATCAGCAGATTCGCGCCTGTCGAGAACGCGATATTGCGGACCCGGAACAATCTCAAGGGCAGTATAGGCTCAGGAACGCGCCGCTCCACGGCCCAAAAAGCGGCCAGCAGCACCACGGAAGCCGCGAGCACGGCGATTAGCAGCGGCGAGTTCCACGGGAAGTTCTGTCCGCCCGTGGACAGGCCGAACAGCAGCGCGCCCATGCCCGCCGCGAACAGCAGCACACCGGCTATGTCGATCTCGGTCTTGCGGCGTATCCGTTCTTCTTTCAAATAGCGGGCGATAAAGGCAATCGCCAGCAGGCCGAACGGCAGGTTAAAGACAAAAACCCAGCGCCAGCTTAGGTAATCCACCACATAACCGCCCAGCAGCGGGCCGACAAGAGAGGAAATTCCCCATACCGAGCTGAGCATGCCCTGGGTTCTGGCCCGCTCCTTGATACTGTATATATCGCCGATAATCGTAAACGTCATCGGAATCAGCGCTCCGGCTCCCATCCCCTGCAGCGCGCGAAAGGCCACGAGCTGCTCCATGCTCTGCGACAGGCCGCACAGCAGCGAGCCTGTCAGAAACACAACCGCACCCCCTATAAATACGGGCTTCCGGCCGAACAGATCGCTGATTTTGCCGAAAATCGGCGTGGTCACCGCCATTGCCAGCAGATAAGCGGTAAATATCCAGCTGAGCCACTGCATGCCTTCGAAATCGCCGACAATGGCCGGTCCAGCGGGGCCGGTTACGGTGCCTTCAATCGCGGCCAGGAAGGTCGCCAGCAGCACCCCTGTCAAAATAAGCCCGCGTTCTGTCATTCCCGGTAACTTCATGAATCATTATCCTTCTCTCTCTGATATTAAACCAAGCCATTCTTTGCGCAGCAGCGCATATAAGTCAACATCCTGAAACCCGGACGGTGTATGGCGGTACTCGCGCAGCGTTCCTTCCCGGCGAAAGCCAAGTGAAGTGAGCAGCCGGCCCGACCGGAGGTTGGCCGGATGGCACTGCGCCTCCACCCGGTTGAGCCTCATCTCTTCGAAGCCGTAGCCCAGCGCCAGCGTCAGCGCTTCGCGCATATAGCCTTGGCCCCAAAATGCTGGGGCCAGCTCGCAGCCCACCTCGCCGCGGAAGGCCCCCGCGAGCTGCCAGCTGTTATAGCCGCAGCTGCCGATCACTTCTCCGCCGGAAAGCACGATGCTCCAGCGCAGGCTCTCCTCCCCGCGCTCCATCTCCAGCAGCAGCCGGATCAACTCTTCCGCTTCCGCCCTTGAGGTCAGCGGCTGGATTCCAAGCCAGCAGGCCGCTTCCGGGTGGGACCAGCAGTGAAGAAGCGCACTGGCATCTTCCTGTCTTAAAGCCCGCAGTGTCAGCCTGCGGCCGGTTAGCACAGGCGCCGTTCCGCTGTGCTCCTTCATCCTCTCGCCCCCTTTGAACCTGTCAATTATACCCTATTTTCGAGACAACAAAAATAGCGTCCGCACAGGAGGGCAGCACGCCTTCCGTTACTGACGCCATTATTATAATGAATGTCCGCTCCGCCATTGTCCGGGTAACCCCCGCTTCCTTGATTCAGCCGGTAGTTCCTGCAGCCTTGACCGGCTTCAGAACCTCGCTGCACACCAATTCCAGCTTGGCCAGAATTCCCTTGAACTCCTCGATTCCCGTACCCGTAATGCTGTACTCCTCGCCATGGGCGGTCAGGAAGTTTTCCTGCGTCAAACGCTCCAGTTCCTGCTTGACCTCCCGCTCGCCTATACGATACCCGTATTTCTCAAGCTCATTCTGCATATCCGCTACCGTCAGGTCCCGCTCGCGGGCGTAATAAAGCATGTGGATTCCTATGAACATGTTCTGTACATCGGCGCGCATGTTTCACTCCTTCCGGCAATAAGCCTTCCTTTATTTATGAATTCATTACCCTCTGGCCAGGGCTGGGAAACACTCATTGGGAAAGAACGGAAAAGGGAGACTAATGTTGGGCAATCCATAAATTTGATAAACAAAAGATTTAAATTCTGACAATACTGCGCCAAAGCTTGACGGCTGCTTAACGGCTGTACTATGTTGATAGTTACAACAGTTTACTTATTTAAGACTGACTTCATATACAGAAAGGTGATGCTCCATGTTTCAGGCCATGCCTTATGACGGAACACGCAGCGAGCGGTTTGAAGCCATGCTGGCTCAGCTCGGGGCCTTGATGAAAGACGAACCGAACGCAATCGCGAATTTGGCCAATGCTGCGGCGCTGCTCAAGTTCTCCCTTACGGATACGAACTGGGCCGGCTTCTACCTGTATGACGGGAATGAGCTTGTGCTCGGCCCGTTTCAGGGACTGCCGGCCTGCATCCGCATCCCGCTCGGCCGCGGGGTGTGCGGAACGGCGGCGAACGAGCGCAGGACGCTTGTCGTGGATGATGTACACGCCTTTCCGGGGCATATCGCCTGCGACGCCGCATCCAACAGCGAGGTTGTCGTTCCGCTGATCAAGGACGGCCGGCTGCTGGGCGTGCTTGATATCGACAGCCCGCTCAAGCACCGGTTCGACGACGAGGAACGCCGGTTTCTGGAGCGCTTTGCGGCCATGGTCTCCGAGGTCCTCTGACATCTGCCCATCAGCCTTCAATATGGCGCTCCTCCTGCATATGCAAAAAATAACGGCTGCGCTCCCGAATCCCCGGGGCGCAGCCGTTTGTCGTTATCCTTATTTCCGCCTTCGTCCGCCTCCCAGCGGTTTACAGCGGCACCTGCCGGATATTCCAGATTTCGGATGCATATCGGCTAATCGTATTATCGCTTGAGAATTTGCCGGAGTGGCCGATGTTGATGATCGATTTCTTCAGCCATTCGCCGCGGTTCCGGTAGGCGCGGTCGATTTCCACGTGCGTCTCGACATAGCTCGGAAAATCCTTCAGCACGAAGAATTCATCGTTATTATCGAGCAGCGAATGGAAAATATGCTCGAAATCCTGGTGGTAGCAGCAGATCGGTCCCGGCGTAATAAGCTGGTCCAGCACTTCCTTCACCCGGCTGTCGCTGCTGTACATGCCGCGCGCGTTATAACCGCCGTATTGGTAATAATCCAAGACCTGCTCAGCGCGCAGTCCGAACAGGAACATATTGTCGTTGCCGATCATTTCGTTCATCTCGACATTGGCTCCGTCCATTGTTCCGATCGTCAGCGCGCCGTTCATCATGAACTTCATATTGCCGGTGCCCGACGCTTCCTTGCTCGCCGTCGAGATCTGCTCGCTGACATCGGCAGCCGGGATGATCTTCTCGGCCAGCGACACCGAGTAGTTCTCCAGAAAGAAGATACGGATTTTGCCTTTCACGTCGGAATCCTTATTGACGATATCGGCAACGGTATTGATCAGCTTGATGATCCGTTTGGCCAAATGATAGCTTGGAGCTGCTTTGGCGCCGAAAATAAACGTGCGCGGCACCATATCGATCGTCGGACTGGCCTTGATCTGATTGTAAAGATGCATGATATGCAGGATATTAAGCAGCTGGCGCTTATAGGCATGCAGCCGCTTGACCTGCACATCGAAGATCGAATCCGGGTCGACCAATACGTTATGCCGGCTCTTGATGTATTCCGCCAGACGCAGCTTGTTCTTCCGTTTGATATCGGCTACCTTTTGCTGAAATGAGGAATCCTCGCAGTATTTGATCAAACCGATCATTTCCTGCGGATGCGTCATCCAGCGCGAGCCGATCGCATCGGTGATTAAACCGGACAAATCCTGGTTGGCATGCATCAGCCACCGCCGGTGGGTAATGCCGTTAGTCTTGTTGTTGAACCGGCGCGGATACAGCTCGTCGAACAGTCTCATTTCCCGTTTTCGCAAAATATCCGTATGCAGCGCGGCCACGCCGTTGACGCTGTGGCTGCCGACAATGGCCAGATGCGCCATCCGGACCTGGTCGTCGTAAATAATCGCCATTTGCGAAATCCGGTTATGGTCGCCGGGATAGCGTCTCAACAGTTCGCCGCAGAACCTTGTGTTAATCTCCTCGATGATGAGATAGACCCGGGGCACCAATTCGCGGACCATGTTCACCGGCCATTTCTCCAGCGCTTCGCTAAGAATCGTATGGTTGGTATAGGAAACCATGCGAGTCGTTATATCCCAGGCCTCATCCCATTCAAGGCCCCTGTCATCCATCAGAATCCGCATCAGTTCCGGAATCACGAGTGTAGGATGCGTATCGTTGATATGGAGCGCCACCTTGTCCGGAAGCTCGGACAGGGGAAGTCCCAGCTTCCCGAAGGTTCGGAGAATACTTTGCAGGCCGGCGCTGCACAGGAAATACTGCTGCTTCAGACGCAGGAGCTTACCCTCGTATTCGGAATCGTCCGGGTACAGAAATTCAGAGATGGATTCCACCGAGCGTTTATACTCGAGGAATTTGTGGTAGTCCGTGCCCGACTCCAGGCCGAAGGCTTTGTCCGGCCGGAGAATCGACTCGGCGCTCCAGTTGCGCAGTGTATTGACATGCCGCCGGTCGGCGCCGATGATCGGCACATCATACGGGACCGCGCGCACCGCCTCGTAATCCTTGTGCCGGAACACGAGTTTTTCGCCCACCTTATCGATGTCGACGCGTCCCCAGAATCTGACTTCCACGCTCTTGTCTTCCCGCCGGACTTCCCATACGTTATCTTTTTGCAGCCAGTAATCGGGCAGTTCCACTTGATACCCGTCAACGATCTTCTGCTCGAACAGACCGTATTTGTAACGGATGCCGCAGCCATGCCCCGCATACTGCAGGGAAGCCAGCGAATCTAGGAAGCAAGCCGCGAGCCGCCCTAAGCCGCCGTTGCCCAGGCCTGCGTCCGCTTCCTCCTCCTCGACATCCTGTAGAGAAAAGCCCAGTTCCGAAAGTCCGTCCCGGACCATCTCCAGAACCCCCATATTCAGCAGGTTATTGCCCAGCAGCCTGCCGATCAGGAATTCCATCGAGAAATAGTAAACCTGCTTTTCCTTGCCGGCCTTGTATTTCAGGTTCGTATTCGCCCAATTCTTCCCAGCCTGTGCACGGACCATACTGCCCAGAATATGGTAAACATCGGCATTCACTGCTTCTTCCAGCGGCTTGCCCAGCTTCCCGACCAAATCATCGACAAATGCTACTTTGAATGCTTCTTTATCGGTAAACAACAAGCAGGTTCCTCCTGACACTGGATGTTTTGCTGCCCTTACATTTTGCTGCTCTTGGCTATGACAAACGGACGCTTGCTGTCGCCGACGAGAATCCGTTCCCGGCTAAGCTGCACGTCTTTATCCAAGATAACGTTCTCTATGACAGCGTCCTCTTCGATAATGCATTTCTGCATGATAACGGAGTTCACAACTTTCGCACCCTTGCGGATTTGGACGCCGCGGAAAATAACGCTGTTCTCCACCGTGCCCGCGATGATGCAGCCGTTCGCCACAAGCGAATTGCTTACATTGGCGCTTTCCAGATAGTGGGTCGGAGCTTCGTATTTAATTTTGGTCTGGATCAGATTGTCGCGGAACAAATCCGTGTATTCTTTCTGGTTCAACAGTTCCATGCTGTTCTTGTAATAACTGGATACAGAGTTAATGACAGCGTGATAGCCTGTATATTCAAAAGCGGCAATCTTGAGCTTATCGCGTCTCTTCTGTATGGCATCCCGGAAGAAGAAGCTTTCTCCGTGGGCGATGCAGTATTCCACCTGTTCGAGGAAAAATTCTTTTTCCATGATGAACATATCCATATAAATATTCGGATGGTTCTTCTCATGATGAATATTCGTCACATTGCCTTCTCCATCCACCTCAAGACGCAGGCACGGATCATGCTCCGGCTCAAGCTGGTCGATTTTTTTGTATACAAGCGTGACGTCTGCGCCTTTTTGCAGGTGATAGCTGTACAGCTCCTGAACATCAATCGTGTTGATATGCTGGCTTCCGGAATGGACAAGGTACTTGGCGGATGCCCGTTTAAAGAAGTCCAGGTTGTTATGAAAATGCTGTAAATCCCCCAAAGACGTGTCTGTCGGGTCGTTCCAGTCGGGAGGCAAAATAAACAAACCGCCGTGCTTGCGGTTCATATCCCATGATTTCCCGTCGCCCAGATGGTCCATCAGAGAGCGGTATTTGCGGCGCACGAACAGCCCCACGCTCTCCAGTTCGGCACGCATCATATTGGAGAGGACAAAATCAATCAGACGATAGCGGCTGGCAAAAGGCACGGCTGCGCCGCAGCGGAAATAGGTTAGTTCGTTTAAATGGTCCAATTCATGATCAAGATTGATTACTCCCATGAGCTGTTTCATCGAGTTCACCGTCCTTTTTATGATTATATGGTTTTGGCCGGAACCGATTTCCGTTTTTTGCTGCGGTTGTCGATCAACAGGATTTCATCCTCGTTCTCCCGGTCCGTTCCGATTTCCAGATAATCCTCAATCACCGTATTTTCGCTGATAATGGCTTTGTGTATGTGAACATTTTTGCCGATTTTGACCTTGGGCATAATGACGGAATCCGTGATTACGCTGCCCTCGCCGATCTCGACGCCGTAAAAGAGCACGGAATGCTTCACTTCGCCGCGAACAATGCAGCCCTCGTTGATAATGGAGCCCGACACTTTCGCTCCCGGAGCCACATATTGCGCAGGCTGGTTGGGATTGCGGGTATAAATTCTCCAGGACGGATCGTTAAGGTTAAGCGGCGGGTTGTCGCTCAGCAGATCCATATTGGCTTCCCAGAGACTGTTCACCGTGCCGACGTCTCTCCAGTAACCTTCGTACGGATAGGCGTACATCGGTTTGCCCTTCGACAGCAGCGCCGGGATGATATCCTTGCCGAAATCGTGGGAAGAAAGCGCATCCTCTCCATCCTCCAGCAGAGCGCGACGAAGAACATCCCATTTGAAAATATAAACCCCCATGGAAGCCAAAGTGCTCTTGGGCTTTGCGGGTTTTTCTTCGAATTCGTAAATTTTCAGGTCTTCTTCCGTGTTAAGTATGCCGAAACGGCTCGCTTCTTCAAGCGGGACGTCAATGACCGAAATGGTGCAGTCGGCCTTTCTTTCCTTATGGTATTCAAGCATAGCGTTATAATTCATTTTGTATATATGGTCACCCGAAAGGATGAGCACATGCTCAGGGTCGAATTGATCGACAAATTTAAGATTCCGGTAAATCGCGTCAGCCGTTCCCCGATACCAGCTGCTGCCGTCTTCGCGTTCATGCGGAGGCAGTACGAATACTCCTCCGTTCTTGCGGTTGAGATCCCAGTCGCTGCCGATGCCGATATAGGAACTCAGCACAAGGGGTTCATATTGGGTCAATACGCCAACGGTGTCTATTCCGGAATTCGTGCAATTGCTGAGGGGAAAATCAATGATCCGGTAAGTGCCCCCAAAATAGACAGCGGGTTTGGCAATTGATTTGGTCAAGCCCTTCAATCTTTTGCCTTGACCACCAGCCAGAAGCATGGCCACCATTTCTTTTTTCTTCATTTGGAAGAGCCTCCTTGACTTGGGGTAGTAAAGCTTCTTCAATAAATGGGTTAAAATGATTGGTGCGAAGCAAAGACAGCGCGAAAAGCGTTCCTAATGCATTGTACTGAATAACAGACCGTTTTAAACCGGGTGTTTCTGAATTTTTTGAAATGAATAGGATGCTTGAAAAAGTCTTGTAAAAGGGGAAGGCTGGAATGGATTGGATCGGCCGGACCTAAACGGGGATGAATGGGTTTCCGACTCTATATCCTTATAGTAAAGTTTTCGATACCCATCGTCAAAACCCTTTCCTGAATAAAAAAATAGTTCGCATTTTCGGCCTATTTCCTAGCATGAACAATCGCCATCCACTTTTTTTGCAATCGCTTCCCCAACATCGTAATTACCCGTTTATCATGACGGAGAAGAAGAGCGATATTTTCTCCATATACTTAAGATTACCCAATTTGAACACCGGTGAAAGAATATTAGGGATGAAATGTGAAAGGTAATTTTCAGCAAACGTTCAAGTTGATGTGGCATAATATAACACGCCCCACAAAGTGAAGCCTTGCCTTCGCAGCTTATTCCAATTACTTTGCGGGGACCCCAAAACTTATAATAACCGCATGTTAAATATGGTATGGAGGGATATGCATGAAAGCTCACCAAGGCATCCGTCTGCTGCTGGTGGACGATGAGCCTCACATCCTCCAGTTCCTCGAACTGGGTCTTATAAATGAAGGGTTTGACATCAGAACGGCGCCGGACGGAATGTCCGCTCTGGAGATCGCCGCCGAATTCAAACCTCATGTAGCCATCCTAGATATTATGATGCCGGGAATGGACGGCTTCGATGTATGCCGGTATCTCCGGGACGAAGAACCGGACATCGCCGTTATAATGCTGACGGCCAAGGACGAGGTCGACGACCGGGTGAAGGGTCTTTCCATCGGGGCCGACGATTATATGGTCAAGCCCTTCAGCTTCGAGGAGCTGCTTGCCCGTATTCAGGCGCGGCTCCGGAACCGGTTTCCGGGACTGCTTGGCGAGGTGCGCTGCGGTCCCTTCCGGATCGACAGCCGGAGAAAGGAAATCCGCTTCAAGGATGCCGTGCTCGAACTCTCGCCAACGGAGTACGAGCTGCTGCAATATATGGTCATCAACCACGGGCTTGTGCTGAGCAAGCCGATGATCCTTGACAAGGTCTGGGGATACGACTTCGGAGGAGAAGAGAACATTGTTGAGGTCTATATCCGTTCCCTGCGCGAGAAGCTGGGCGATAAGGAGCACCGCATTATCCGTACGCTGCGCGGCGCGGGCTACCGGGTGGATCTCATATGATTCGCGGCTTATCGGCCATTAGGAATCGGCTGCATCCTCCCCGCTCGCTCCGCAAGCAGCTCCTCGCCATCTCGCTGCTGATTCTCTCGGGACTGCTCCTGCTCATCGGAGTGCTTCAATACGTGATTATGCGCAATTTCCTCTACACCAGCAGGGCGGAAGCCATGCAGTTGCAAATCCGCTCGGTTCCCCGCGAACTGATCTTAGAGTTGGCCGGGAACCGCCGGGAGAGCAGCGGAGCGGCGGAAAGCCCCCCTGTAAGGGCAGAGAGTGGCGGCTATACCGGCTATGCCGGCCAGGGCAGCGATGCAGAGCTCGGCGGAATCGCTGGGCAGGGCAGTGACGGGAGGCTGGGTGGCAGCGCCGGAGGACAAAGCGGCGGCACCGAGAGCGGCGGCTATGCCGAACAGGGCAGTGACGGGGGGGCGGGCGGCAGACAGGGAGGTGCCGCTGACGCCCAAGGCAGCGGCAGGGGCACCCCGGGACGGCGCCCCCTGCTGCTGGACGCCCGGACTACGCTCGCCCTATTTAGTTCGGAAGGCACCTTTTCCGATCTGCAGACGGAGACGCTGGCTGACTCACCCGCTCCACGTATGACCGACGAGGAATACAAGCTGCTGCTTCAGCATCCCGTCGGCAGAGTCGCGGGCAAATACAAGATTCTGACTTCTGAAGACGGCACCGAGCATTTGGCTGTATTCATGACCATAGGCCATCCGGACAATCCGCTCGGCGTTCTGCAAATGACCACGGATATGGCACCGCTGCGCGACGTTATTATGCGCCAGCTGCTGACTTACGCGGCTCTGTCCGTGGCCGCTTTGGTGGGCGGCCTTCTTCTCTACATGCCCGCGCTACGCAAGACTCTTGTCCCGCTGTCCAATATGGGCAAGACCGCCCAGATTATCGATGCGGGAAATCTCGATGTCCGGTTTCCGTCTGCGCAGGGACAGACCGAAATCGACCAGCTGTCTTCCTCCTTTAACGGCATGCTGGAGCGTCTGGAGACTTCATTTCGGAACGAGCGGGAAGCCAAGGAGCAGATGCGCAGATTCGCCGCCGACGCCTCCCACGAGCTGCGGACGCCGCTGACCTCGATACACGGTTTTCTCGAGGTGCTGCTGCGGGGAGCGGCGGAGAACAGGGAACAGTTGTACAACGCGTTGAACAGCATGCACGGCGAATCGAAGCGAATCAACAAGCTGGTTGAGGATCTGCTTCTCCTCGCCCGGATGGACGGCGCTCCGCAGCTCCGGGCCAAAGAGCTCTATTTGGACGAAGTCATCGAAGAAATTCGGCCCCAATTGGAGATGCTTGCCGGAGACCGTGAAGTTGACTTTGCCCTCTCCCCCGGCATAAAAGGGCTTTACGACCCGGACAAAATCAAGCAGGTCGTTCTGAATCTGTTCCAGAACGCGGTGCAGCATACCGATCCCAAGACGGGAAAAGTGGCCCTCTCCCTGCAGCCTTCCGGCTCCCGTGCGGAGCTGACAGTGCTGGATAACGGAGCCGGCATCCCAGCGGAGCATCTCCCCCATGTGTTCGACCGATTTTACCGCAGCGATCCCTCCCGCGCCCGCAAGTACGGCGGTTCGGGGCTTGGGCTGTCGATTACGAAGTCGATAACCGAAGCGCATGGCGGGGAAATCGGCGTAACGAGCGCCCCGGGCAAGGGTACAGCCTTCCGGGTAACCCTGCCCTGCCTGCAGGCATTGGCAAAGAAGCCATAGATAGCGCTATAATATATAGCGACAATACGCTTTCGATGCGAGTTTTGCTGCGCAGAGTCTCAGGAAGCCAAGCTCCACAAAACTTAGCCCTTGCTTTCGTAGCGAGTTTTGCTACGCAAAACTTTTAGGAGGTCCTACAATGTACGAAATCGCAGTAATCGGCGCCGGTCCCGCCGGCGCAAGCGCCGCGCTGTTCGCCGCCAAGGCGGGCAAGAAGACGCTGCTTATCGACAACGACAAAGGGATGACCCGCAGAGGCTGGTACGAGAATTATTACGGTATTTCCGAAATTGGCGGACCTGACCTGGTGGAAACCGGACACAAGCAAGCGGTAAAGTTCGGAGCCGAACTAATCGCGGAACAGGCGGTTTCCATCGGTAAAAGCGGTGAAGGCTTTGCCATTGAAACCGAAAGCGGTGCGACCTATGAAGCGAAGCATGTCATTCTGGCTACCGGCGTGCTGACGGATCTGGCCGCCAAAGCGGGAGTGCAGACGAAAGAAGGCACGGAGCCGAGAATCAAGACGGTCGTCGCCGTGGACGCGGCCGGCAAGACCAACGTCGAAGGCATCTGGGCCGCCGGCACCGTAGCCGGAGTCAGCGTGCATGCCGTCATTACGGCGGGCGACGGCGCGAAGGTAGCGGTGAACGTCATTAGCGAGCTGAACGGCGCGCGCTATGTGGACCATGATGTGCTGAAAGCTTAAGCGACAACAGATCAGGACCAAGGTCATTTCAGAAACAAAAAATACATGGATCACAAAACAACGTCCCCGGCCTTTTTCGCCGAAGGGACGTTGTTTTGTTGCCGTTTCAGGAATTCCTCTCTGCTCCACACTCTGTAAAATCACCTTATTACGCTGATGATCGTCCACAGACCGGAGACAATAAGCACCCACAGCGTCAGCCTCATAAATGCGGCTTCATTCAGCGGTTTTATGTACGATCATCGTCTACAAACCGGTTCAGAAACTGCAAGGTCCGGGGATTGGAAGAATGGTTAAGCACTTGGTCCGGTGTGCCTTGTTCCGTAATAACTCCCCCGTCCATCATAATCAGCGTGTCCGCGACATCGGCGGCAAATTTCATTTCATGGGTTACGATTACCATGGTCATGCCTTCGGATGCCAGCTCCCTGATGACTTTCAGCACTTCCCCAACAAGTTCGGGATCGAGCGCCGAGGTCGGCTCGTCGAATAACAGGAGTTCCGGCTCCGTGGCCATCGCCCGGGCAATGGCGACCCGCTGCTGCTGGCCCCCGGAGAGCTGATGGGGATATGAGTCCGCCTTATCCGCAAGCCCCACTTTAACCAGCAGCTTCAAGGCCCGCTTGCGCGCTTCCTCCTTGGACAGCTTTTGGACGGTGACCTGTCCTTCCATAACATTCCCGAGCGCCGTCATATTCGGAAACAGATTGTAGGACTGAAAAACCATTCCCGTTTTTTTCCGAAGAGCCAGGACATCCTTCTGCGGGAGCCTCTTTCCGTCAAAGCTTAGCGATATTCCGCCCAGCGAAATGCCCCCCTTGTCCGGAACCTCCAGCAGATTAAAGCAGCGCAGCAGCGTTGTCTTGCCTGAGCCGGACGGACCAATAATAACAAGAACCTTGCCTTCCTCCAGCGTCACATCCACGCCTTTAAGCACTTGAAGCGGGCCGAACGATTTATGTAGGCCAGACAGTCGTATCATAAATTATTTCTCCTTTAGCCCGCGGAGTAGCGGGACAAACGTTTTTCCAGGTAATCTTGCAGCACCGTCAGGACCGTACAAAATACCAGATAAAAGACTGCTGCTTCACTATATACGAGCAGCGGTTCATAGGTAACGGCCGCGATTTGCTGCGCTGTGCGGAACATTTCCACATAGGTAATCGTTGCCGCCAGTGACGTATCCTTCACCAGGCTGATGAACGAGTTCGTCAGCGGGGGTACGGACACACGCGCGGCCTGGGGCAGAATAATTCGCCGCAGCGCCTGGATGCGCGTCATGCCGACCGAATAAGCTGCCTCCCACTGCCCTTTATGGATAGATAAGATGGCCGCACGCACGATTTCCGAGCCGTACGCCCCTACACTGAGCGTAAACCCGATCACCGCCGCCGTAAACGGCTCCAGCGTTATTCCTACGCTCGGCAGTCCATAAAAAATAATGAACAATTGAACCAGCAGCGGAGTACCGCGAATGATCCATACATAGAAGCGGGCGATCAGAACCGGAACTTTCCATGACGACAGCCGGACCAGCGCCGTGGCAACCGCCAGCAGCAAACCGAGAGCGAACGAAACCAGCGTCAGCGGAATGGTAAAAGCCACCCCCGCTTTAAGCAGGGGCAGCAAAGAATCGATCACGATTTGGATTTTACGGTCATCCATAAATCAGACATCCTTCTTGAACTTTGGGCCATAATAGAGCCTTTGATTCATGTGTTATTGGGATACATCCTGGCCGAAATATTTTTCGGAGATTTTCAAGTAGGTTCCATCGCTCTTCATTGAAGCCAGTGCGTCATTGACCGCTTTGACCAGTTCGTCATTGCCTTTAAGGAAAGCGGCGGCGCTTTGTGAACCGTTCGCCTGTTCGTCAACCTTTTTGATCGGAGCGTCCGGCTTCTGCTTTTTGAGGTCCAAATAAGATAATCCGTCGTTGACCGTGGCATCCACGCGTCCGGAAGTCAGTAAATCGATCGCCTGATTAAAACCCTCGGTGGAGACGATTTCAGCTCCATTCTCCCTTGCGATATCCGCCAGATTGCTCGTCAGGGACTGAGCGGCCTTTTTGCCTTTAAGGTCTGCGAATGACTGAATCGTGTTATTGTCGCTCTTGACGATCAGTACAGCCTTGGAGACGATGTAAGGATCGGAGAAGTCGTATTTCACTTTGCGTTCGTCCGTAATGGATACTTCATTAAAAATAGCATCAAACCGTTTGGCATCCATTCCGGCGAAAATACCGTCCCATTGAGTTTCGACGAACTCGGCCTTCACCCCTAGGCGTTTGGCAACTTCCTCTGCAATCTCCACGTCGAATCCGGTCAGCTTGCCGCTCGCATCATGATAAGTGAAGGGGGCGTATGTTCCTTCCGTACCGATCCGCAATACACCGCTTGCTTTGATTGCGTCCAGGCTGGATTGTTCCCCGCTTCCGGTTTCCGCGTTCTGCGACGGTGAAGCCGCAGGCGAACTGCCGTTGTTAGCATTTGTTCCGCAGGCTGCGACCAAAATGACGGTCAGTGCCAGCAGAAGTATCAGGCTGAATTTTTTCATTTCTATGTACCCTCTCTTCTCTTTTTTTCTAATCTATTGAACATCTTTTTTTCAGCACAATTGAGTATTACATGTTCATATAATATTCGTCAATATAATTTTGATCGGTTTTGTCGGAATTACCTAGAGCAGAACCCTGTTTTCCAATATATTTTTCATACTGATATGAGACTTTGAAGGCCCGAGTTTAACTAGAGAATCTTGGAATTCGGCAAGCTCTTCTATCGATGCGGCTTGTACTTTAATCAGATAATTATATTCCCCGTTGATCCGATACCCGGTTTTTTTCCATATTTGTAACCATGAAGGTTTCTCAATGATTTGAGCAATGGGAATAAGGAGAATCAATGCAACAACCCATCTTAGAAAAGCTGTCCATACTGCAGGAAATTCAATTGAGCTGAATTTTCCGAAAATCATATTACCAGACCAAAATAGATTGGCTAATATTAGTAAAATCCAAGCCTTATATTTCACAATATTTCCCCCTTTATTCAAATTTAATTGGTGCTTGATTGACTTGTCGCTTGCCATAATCAGATGATGCAACAGGCGCTAACATAAGTAAAATCAATATACACAATAGGTATCATAACAAAATTGTTATGACCAAAACATGATTGCAACTGATCGCTAAGATCTCCGATAAGCCAATCATATTGAAAATAAGAATCGTGGTTTGAAACAACCAAAAAAAGCCTCCAGACTACCCAAATCCGGAGGAAAAGAAAAGGTTATGAAGAAAAGTACAAAAATTATAGTAACATAGCCAATGATAATAATAAGCGAAATTACCATTATTCTGGAAGTGTAAGTGATGGATATGTTGGAAGTAACCTTGATAAAGGCCTGAATCGTATGTTCTTCATTTTTCTTACATAAAATCATCCCATACCGCTCAGGCTTCCTGTTAGTGCACCAATGGGCACTTTAAATTCCAGGAGGCGATAACGAATGGCAAAACCGGATTGCTTTTTCTTGGGCCGGATTGGTCGGTCGCCTTCTCCCGAAGCCTTTAGTGGAATCCTACCCTTATCGACAACTTAAGCCGGGTCAGCCCTTTAGCGTCGTCCGGGGCGTTTTTTTGTGGCTGTCCGGGGAGCCCGCCTTAATAATTCGTTAATAACAGGCTGATACTATAAAGGAAAAAGAGAGGAGTGTGACGAAGCTCACATGTCAAAAAGAAAAACAGTATGGATTCCCGCCATTCTCGCTGTGATATTCAGTTTGCTGCTGATTGCCTATTCCTTCTACGCTCAAGCCAACGGAACACATCCCCAGCCTTCAAGCGGTGCCGGGGGCTTGCCCCCTCAAGGAGGAAGAAAGGAAGATCTGGAGCTTTTTAAATGGCTCGGAACTATGGCTGTCGTTTGCGGAGCGGTCAGCTTTTCCTGGGTGCGTTTCAAGAAGAAGCTCAAATCCTCCTCCCTTCCGGTACAAAAACTGGGCAAACTGCTGCACCGCATTCACCAGTTCATGGGCTGGACCGCACTAGCCCTCATTTTGGTGCATGGCGCTTATTATCTGATTACGAGACTTCAAGACGACAAAATATTTACCGGATTGGCAGCGTTTTTGATTCTTTTAACTTTGGCCGGGTACGGGTGGCTGATCAAAAGAGTTCGAAATAAATGGATGCGTAAAGCGCATTTCTTTCTAAGTCTCTTATGGGTTCCGTTTCTTCTCCTTCACGCAGGCGGATCGGCAATCCTCATCACAGCTATCACAGCGATGGTCTGGGTCGGGATTCCATTCCTGGAAAAGTGGACGCAGCCGAAAGCTGTTTAGCCGCTGCATACCATGTTTATCGACCGCCCTTTGGGCGGTTTTCTTTTTTTGAAACCAAATTGGGCGTTTGCACATATGCTAAACCTGGCGATTATTAAAGCATTGGGAGGTTCTGATTATATGTATTGGGTAAACCCGTATTGGAGCAGATCCGCATTTAAACCCGTTTGGTCCACATCTACCCCGCAAGCATTGGATTTGATAAAAGAAGCCGTCCAAGGCGAACGAAATGACGAGTTATTCTATGACGAGCTTATCAAACTTGCCCCTAACTCTGAGCAAGCCTCAATCATTGCTTCCATCCGCGACGATGAACGGGGGCATAATCAAATGTTCCGAGGGATATACAAAGAGTTAACGGGTCAGGAAATCAGGGGGATCAGTAACGAGCAATATCAGCGTGTAGACTCTTATATTTCAGGAATACAGCGGGCGCTTCAAGGTGAATTGTCGGCAACGGAGAAGTACAGAAAAATATGGTTTGGCCTGCCGGCTGGCATCTATCGGGATACTGTGGCTGGAATTATACTTGACGAGTTAAAACATGCGAGCAAGTACAATTATTTATTCACTTTGAATCATGACAAGATTTAGTGTTTAGTTGCGCCGCCGAGGCCCGCTCTCATTGTTTTTGAAAAGGACCTCCGCGGCGCATTGTTTTGCGTTAACTTACCGGTAGTATACTTTTTCCACGTTATACTTTGCCTTGAACGTATTGATAATGTAAGTCTCGTAAATTTCCCGTTCGACGGGGTCCTCTACCACGCACACCTCAATTTTGGCGACTTCGTTCCGGTGGTCTTTTATGGGGGAAACGTTATCCTCGAAATGCTTTTTAATTCGGGGTCTCAGCTTTCTTGCTTTACCGACAAACAGAAGCTCGTCCCGGTCGTTGTAAAACATAAAAATGCCGCCCTTTTCCCTCGTAATCAGGTGGAAATCCGTAAATCCGTAAATGTTGCTCAGTTCGGGGGCAATCTGCTTGGTAATGGTAACCTCCGGTTCAGGCACGGTTATACTAATCAATATTCTTCACTTCCTCTGTGTAATTAGGCCTAATCTTACCATATTTTCTGAGGCAGCACCATTTGGGTATCCTTCATAGAATCCACTGCGCTCCGTTATTCATTCTGCTTGCACCGCTTTTTGTGAAAAGATGGGAACATTCTTTAAAAGTTAATGAAAAATAGAGGATTTTGGAGAATTTTGTTGAAAATTTTAACATCCAGGGAAGGTGATAAGCTTAGGTTAATAATGGAGGGGCGCTATGCTGCAAAAAAATAATGACGAGAAAACTCATAAATTCGTTGAACTGAGCAGAAATTCAAATGAGGAAATTGACCTGATACTTATAGATAAACAAGCCTTTAGTCCTCTGTGGGGGTCAACCCGAATTGCCGGAATTTATTTTATTGTGGGATGCTTGTGGATTCTGCTAACGGATAAAGCGGTTTCCGCTATAACAAGCAACCTCCAATGGATCGCCCGAATCAATATGATCAAGGGATGGTTCTTTGTTTTCACCACGGCTCTTCTGATCTTTGGCCTTATTCTCAGAACACTCAAGCGGATTAAAAAAATGGAAGAAAAGCTGGAGATCACCTACAGGGATATGGTAGACGGCCATGAGAAGCTGGAAGCCGCATACGAAGAAATCATAGCTACGGAGGATGAATTAAGGAAACAATACGATCAATTAATTGAGAATCAGCGGAAACTTACAGAAAGTGAAGAGAAGATGCATCACCTGGCGTATCACGATATACTGACAGATCTGCCCAACAAGTTGGCGTTATATGAGAATGCAGCCGATAACCTCCTTGCGGATTCAAGCAGCAAAGCTGCCTTGCTGTTCGTGGATATCGATAATTTTAAATATATTAACGATACAATGGGGCATGAATTCGGCGACCGCCTAATTGTCAAAGCCAGTGAAAGGCTCCTCTCCATCATAGAAAAAGAGGGTGTGATCTACCGGTTCGGAGGCGATGAATTCATCATTCTTTTGCAGCCCCTGAAAGAAAAAGCGGATATTGATCGAGTTGCCGCCCGAATTCTTACCGGTTTTAAAGAGGCTGTTGATATGGATAACAGTCTGCTCCACATAAGCATCAGTATCGGAATCAGCCTTTATCCCGATCACGGCAGCGATATTATGGAGCTGGTTAAACGCGCCGACATTGCCATGTACAAGGCGAAAGAAGCGGGGAAAGGCGGTTACGCCGTATTTGACCATCCCCTGAACGATACATTTGCTGAAAGGATGAATATAGAAAAACAATTGTATACCGCAATGGAACAGGAAGAGTTTGAGCTGGTCTATCAGCCCCAGGTCGACTTGATACTGAACAAAGTGACCGGTCTGGAAGCTCTTTTGCGCTGGAAAAGTCCGGAGCTCGGTTATGTCTCTCCTTTGAAATTTATCAAAGTGGCCGAGGATTCGCACTTGATTATTCCTTTGGGAACCTGGGTGCTGCGCAGCGCCTGCGCTTTTCTGAAGCTTCTTCATGAACAGGGCTTCGGACACTTAACGATGTCAGTCAATATTTCGATGCTGCAGCTGCTGCAAACCGATTTTAATGAGTTGGTCCTGCATACTCTTGAATCCTTCGGGCTTCAACCCGATTGTTTGGAATTGGAAATCACGGAAACCGTATTAGTCCAGTCCTACGATCATGTTATCGCCAAATTGAATGCTCTCAGAGCAAGAAATATTAAAATTGCCCTCGATGATTTCGGTACAGGCTATTCTTCTTTAAGCTACCTGACCCATCTGCCGATCTCCACTTTAAAAATAGATAAGTCCTTCATGGATTCGATTCCAACCGGCACGAATCAAGCGACATTAGTGGAGCAAATTATTAGGATCGGCAAACGAATGAACATGTCGGTCATTGCCGAAGGAGTGGAAAGACAGGAACAGCTGGCGTATTTACTGGAGCAGGGCTGCGACAAAATCCAGGGTTACTTCTTTAGCAGGCCGCTGGCGGCAAAGGATATGGAGCAATGGTTAGCCTGCTGGAAAGAGGCTTCCATTGATTTAATCCCCGTATTGGACAAAGAGTCCAAGAGCCTCCATTAGAAATCCGTTTCGGCACCGGCCAGGCTGAGACAAAGGTCAACGCACAAACGGCGCTCCGCTTCCCCAACTTCAGGGGACGGAGCGCCGTTTGCTGTTGGCTTATAAGGGAACGGAAGCCGGTTGTCCCGGAGACAGTGAGACCCGGAGCCCCATGTGCAGCAGCTCCAGCGCGTCGCCTTCCAGCAATGTGTAGTGGGTGCTCTCCCGGCCGATACGCACCTCCAAAAGGCAGCCGCGGAACGCGATTCGGAACCGGCAGCTCTCCCACCGGTCGGGCAGGCGCGGCTGAAAGGACAGTACGCCATCCCGGAGCCGCATGCCGCCGAAGCCGTTGATGATTGACATCCACGAGCCGGCCATCGCCGCCGTGTGCAGGCCGTCCTTCGCGTTCCGGTTGATGTCGTCAAGATCCATTCGCACTGTCCGGTCAAAATAGGCGTAAGCGCCCTCCAGATCGCCGATCTCCGCCGACATGATGCTGTGGATGCAGGGCGACAGCGAGGAATCATGGGTCGTGAGCGGCTCATAATACTGGTAATTGCGGACTTTCTCCTCCAGCGTGAACTGCTCGCCGAGCAGGAACAGGGCCAGCACGACATCGGCCTGCTTCAGCACCTGGTGGCGGTAGATGACGAGCGGATGAAAATGCAGCAGCAGCGGGTACTTCTCTTCCGGCGTTTGCTCGAAATTCCATTTCTCCTTTGACAGGAATGTATCGTCCTGGGCGATGATGCCAAGCTGTTCATCCGAAGGCACGAACATGAGGGCCGCCGCTTTGCGCCAGAGACGCACTTCTTCCTCCGTCAGCCCGATGGCCCGAACCAGCCGTTCGTAGTGCTGCGGATATGAGCCGCGGAGCAGGTCGGCCGTGCTGGCAGCGTACTCCAACTGGCTGCGCACCATCAGATTGGTATAGGCGTTGTTATTTACAATCGCCGTGTACTCGTCCGGCCCCGTCACCGCGTCGATGCAGAACGCTCCGCCGCGCGCCGGATTGAAATGGCCCAGGTCGACCCAGAACCGGGACGTCTCGAACAGGATTTCTGCGCCCTGGCTGACGAGAAAATCGGTATCTCCCGTCGCCAGGACATACTGCCGGATGGCGTACGCGATGTCCGCGTTGATGTGGGCCTGCGCCGTGCCTGCCGGAAAATAGGACGAGTTCTCCTCTCCGTCGATGGTCCGCCACGGGTAGAGTGCACCCTTCTGCGACATGATCGCCGCGCGCTCACGGGCCTTGCCGAGCGTATAGTAACGAAACTCCAGCAGCGACCGGGCAATGTCCGGCCGGGTAAATGTAAAGAACGGCAGCATGTACATTTCCGTATCCCAGAAATAATGGCCTTCGTAGCCTTCGCCGGTCAGGCCCTTGGCCCCGATGTTGGTCGCACCGTCCCTGCCGACGGATTGCAGCAGCTGGAACGCGTTGAAGCGGATGCCCTGTTGAAGCGCGGGATCGCCGGCGATCTCGACGTCGGCCCGCTTCCAGAACTCGTCCAGGAAGGCTTCCTGCTCCGCCAGCAGCTGACTGAAGCCGGCATGCACCGCCCCGCGCAGCAGCGCTTCGGTCCGCGGCATCAGCTCCTCCTCCGGAAAGTCTTTGGAGGTATGGTAGCAGATGTACTTCGTCAGTGCCGCCGTCTCGCCGCTGCGCAGCGGCACGCAGAATTCCTCCGTCAGCCGCTGGCCCGCCGCCTTACGGTTCGTCCCGCAGCCGGCTGGGGTCTCCAGAACATGGCTCATCGCCGTCAGCAGCACGAACCGGGTATGCCGGGTCCGCTGGCGCATCCATGAGAACGTGCCGCCGTGCTCCATGTCCTCCGGCAGCAGGCTCGGCAGCTCGCTTCCCGCCCCGAGCCGCGGGTCGTCGGTCGCCAGCGGCCGGGCGATGGTCCCTTCCATGGCCGAGGCGAACGTAATCGCGCCGTCGAAATTGAGCGCCGTCGCCTCGTAATGGATGGCGGCCATGTGTTTGTTCCCAAACGACGCCAGGCGGGTGATGACGAGGCGCACACGGTGCCCGCCCGGAGATTCCCAGTCCACCTCGCGGCGCAGCACCCCCTTGCGCATGTCTAGCGTTCGCTTGTAGCGAAGCACGGTGCCGGCGTTCAGGTGAAAGGCGTGGCCTTCGACAGACAGATCGATGATTTTGGCGTCGGTGACGTTAAGCATGGTCTGGTTCCGAACCGCGTATCCGTATGCGCCTTCGGGATAAAGAATCGGTTCGGCGTCGTAGAAGCCGTTCAGGTAATTGCCGATGACCGCCGTTCCTTCGGTGCCGTGATAGCCCTCCTCAAAATTGCCCCGCATGCCGATGTAGCCGTTGCCGACGGCAAACAAGCTTTCGCTCCGCTGGTTCTCGCCGTCGGCGAAGCTCTCTTCTTCCAGGCTCCATTCCCGGTACGGATATAGCGGCTCGGGATGGACGTAGGGTTTCATTTTCATGGATACTCCGCACTCCTTTGTACGGCGGTCTGTCTCCGCCTGGATTACCTATCGAATTAAGAAGAAACGGCTGCGCCGTCCTCTCGAAGAGGAAGGCATCCGTTTCTCGTAAAAATATCAGGTTAAGGATAAGCGCGAAGCTTATACTTTCTGATATTTCAAGAAGAAACGGCTGCGCCGTCCTATTAGGGAGCTTAAGCTTCCGAAGCAGCGATACGAGTATCGCTTTTAGGTATCGTTTCTCGTAGAAATATAAGGCAAATGATAAGCGCGAAGCTTATACTTTCTTATATTTGGACGCAAGCCCGGGGCAGACCCTTGCTCGCCGCAGGGACGTCCGGCAAAGGCGTCAGCCTTTGACCGAGCCGCCCATCAATCCTCTGACGAAATACTTTTGCAGCAGGAAAAAGATGGCGAGAGGCATCAGCATCGAGATAAACGCCGCCGAGGTCAGCAGATGCCAGTCGTTGCCGCGGGAGCCGACCAGATCGGCGATTTTCATCGACATGACCTGCACATTCGGCTGGTTGCCTATGAAGATCAGCGACACCAGGTAGTCGTTCCAGACCCACAGGAACTGGAAGATGCCGATCGAAGCCAGCGCCGGTACCGACAGGGGCAGGATCAGCCGGCTAAAGATCGTGAAATGGCTCGCCCCGTCAATGAACGCCGACTCGAACAGATCTTTCGGAAGCTGGCTGATAAAGTTGTACATGAAATACGTTACCAGCGGCAGGCCAAACGCCGTATGCGCCAGCCAGATGCCGAGATAGCTTCCGTTCAGCCCGAGGGCCGTGTAATCCTTAAGCACGGGAATAAGCGCAACCTGCAGCGGAATCACCAGCATCGCGATGATGGTCACGAACATCGTCTTGCGTCCCGGAAAACGCAGCCAGGCAAAAGCGTAAGCCGCGAACGACGCGATCAGGACCGGAATAATCGTCGCCGGCACCGCGATGGTCAGCGTGTTCAAGAACGCCTGGGAGAGACCGCTTCCCTTCTGCACCGTCTCGCTGCCGTCGGCTTTTTTCAGCTTATACTCCTTGCCGGACAGCACGTTCTTGTAATTCTCCGTCGTCAGGTTGGACTTCGTCACCCAGCCTTCCGTCTGCACGCTGATCATGCGGGCTCTGCGGTTCTCCCACATGAGCCGTTTGCCGCCTTCGACCACGCCCGCTTTGAGCTGCGCGTCCGTGTAGGTCTTGCCGTTCACTTCGATTGGTCCCCGCAGATCTACATCCTTGGACAGCCGGATCACATCATCCGAAGCCTTCCATTCCTGGTGCGGGAACACCTTCCACCAGCCGGTCTGCAGAATGTCCGCGGCGGGGCGGAACGAGGAGATGAACAAGCCGAGCGTCGGAACCAGCCAGATGAAGCAGATGATCCCAAGCACGATGTTGACGACCGCCTTGTTGCCTTTTCTTTTCTTGGAGCCCACCATTTAGAATCCCCCCTGCTTGCGGAACTGGCGCAGATTGACGAAGATGACAGGCAGGACCGCGATCAGCAGCACGATGGCCAGCGTCGAGCCGTAGCCGAAGTTGCGGTACATGAAGAACTGTCGGTAGAATTGCGTCGCGACAACCTCTGTATCGTATTGACCGCCGGTCATGACCATGACGACGTCAAATATTTTCAGCGTAAAGACAATAATGGTCGTGGTGACCGTAAGGATCGTGGTCGAGATGAACGGAATGATAATACGGAAAAAGATGCGGATTTCGCCTGAGCCGTCCACGCGCGCCGCTTCCAGAATATCGTCGGGCACTCCCTTGATCGCCGCCGAGAAGATGACCATGGCGAACCCGGTCTGCATCCAAATCAGGATAAGAATCAGGAAAAAGTTGTTCCACGGCTGGATCATGCTGGTCCAGGCCTGCGGCTGTCCGCCGAAGTACGTCACGATGGCGTTGAGCAGACCGATCTGCTCGTCGCCTGGCTGATAATAGTAGACAAATTTCCAGATCACGCCTGCCGCCACGAACGAAATGGCCATCGGCATGAAGATGATGGACTTGGCGGTTTTCTCGTAGCTGCTGCGGTCCGCCAGAATGGCGATCAGCAGGCCGAAGGCGACGCACGCCAGCGTGCCGACGAACACCCACAGCAGATTGTTGCGCAGCGCCGTGCCCAGCAGCCGGTCGCTGAAGACGGCCGCATAGTTGGCCAGCCCAACGAACTTGTCGGACGACGCATCGAAGAAACTGAGGTACAGCGTCCGCAGCGCCGGCAGCACCAGCAGCCAGCCCAGCAGGAGCACCGCCGGCCCCACGAAGATGAACGGGAGGATCCTGCCGCGGATCTTGTCGGGATATTTCTCAGCTGCAAAGGTCAGCGTGTAATAAATCAGATAGACGCCCACGACGCCCCACAGTACTGCAAGCACCGCTGTCAGCAGCGGATTCAGCGTCGAATCCCGAAAAAACAGGAAAATCAGGCCGTTGACCACTATATTGGCGAGCAGTATGCCCAAGGAGATCAACACGGCTCTCAGACGGATTCCCGGTTTGGCTTGTGTCCCCATATGCGCTCCTCCTAAATGTTGTACTTCCCATAACAAAAGGGGGCAGAGCCTTTCCTACCCGCTGCCCCCTTTTGGTGTTCTCGCTTACGGCTCGCTTCGCTCGCCCCGGTCAGCTTTAACCCGATTCATCCCTGTACCGCAGACTCAGTTCTTCCAGCCTTTCTGAATCTGCTCCAGCGCCTGGTCAAGCGTGGCGGTGCCGCTGACATAGTCGGTCATGCCCTTCCAGAAGCTGCCCGCGCCCACTTTGCCCGGCATCAGGTCGGAGCCGTCAAAGCGCAGCGTCGACGCGTCCTGCACGAGCTTTGCCATCCGGCGGTCGGATTCCGACTGGTACCAGTCGAGGGAAGCGTCGTTCATCGGCGCAACCACGCCGCCCGACTGCACCCAGCTCTTGATCGATTCGCCCGTGGTGAAAAATTCGATGACAGCCCGCACTTCAGGACGGTCGTTGAACATGGCGTAGATGTCGCCGGCTACCAGTACCGGCTTGCCGTACTGTTCGTCGATCGGCGGCAGGTAGAACCAGTCATAGTCCTGGTCGACCTTTACGTTTTCAGGGAAGAAGCTCGTGATAAAGTTGCCCATCAGGTTGAACCAGGCCTTCGGCGGGTTCTCGAACATCGGCTTCGGCGCGTCTCCGAAGGCCGTCGTGACAATCGACTTCGTGCCGCCGTAGACATAATCTTTGTTCATCCAGATCTTCGACATGATCTCTACCGCATTCTTCACTTCAGGCGACGTGAACGGCAGCTCGCCCTTGACCCACTTATCGTAGTTCTCCGGCGTCGTCGTCCGCAGCATGATGTTCTCGATCCAGTCCGTCGCCGCCCAGCCGGTGGCCGCGCCGCTCTCGATGCCGATCGCCCAGGCCGGGTCGCCGTCCTTGGCAATCTGCTCGGTAAGCGCCATCATTTCATCCCAGGTCTGGGGAACCTGGTATCCTGCTTCCTCGAACTGCTTCTTCGGGTACCAGACGAGGCTCTTCACGTTGCTGCGGTTCCAGATGCCGGCCATGATCTTGCCGCTTGCGCCGTCCATGGTCGCCATGTCCAGCCAGCTCTTGTTGTAGTTGGATTTCAGCTTCTCAGGGTCAAGCACTGTGTTCAGATCGATCACCTTGCCGGTCTTCGCGATGGCTGCCAGGAGACCCGGCTGCGGGAAATCGGCGATATCCGGCGCGTTGCCGCCGTCCACGCGGACGTTAATGGTGGCTTCGAATTCCTTGGAGCCTTCGTATTGGATGTCGATGCCCGTCTTCTCTTCGAAATCCTTGATGCTCGTCTCGAACTTCACCTGGTCAGCGTCCACAAACGGGCCGAACATAGTAACCTTGGTACCTTTATATTCGCCGTTCAGCGCCTTCTGCAGCGGCGTGTTGGCCGTTGCCGCGCTCGCAGTCGCGGCTGGTTGATCCCCGGACGTGGCCGCCGGAGCCTGGCTCGGCGAAGCGTTGTTGCCGCCGCTGCCGCAGGCGGTGACCAGCATGGTGAATGACAGACCGAGTACAGCGAGAGTAGATAGCTTGCGTCCCGTCTTCTTTTTCATCTTCTCATACATCCCCTTTAATAGTTTTTGAGGCCAACCGTCCGATAAGCGGGATCACCTCCTTGAAAGGGTTTTCAAAACATCATTCGTGCCAGCCCGCTTCGCAAGAGCCTTCCACCTGTCTCTGAAAAGCTTTTCAAAGACATAATGTGAAGAAACCCTTCGGCTTCACTTTTCCCGGGACGATTCCCGCACGATCAGTTTATGCGGTATCTTCTCCCGAAGAACCTCCACACTTCCGGTCGACAGCAGCTCATGCAGCTTCTCCGCTGCCCGGTATCCCAGCTGATAGATCGGCTGGGCGATCGTCGTCAGCTTCGGAATGAACATGCTCGCCATCCGCAAATTGTCGAATCCGATGACCGATACCTGCCCCGGCACCAGCACATTGCGGTCTTTCAGGTAGGAAATCGTCCCCATCGCGAACTCGTCGGCCACACAGAACACCGCGGTCAGTCCGGGATGGTCGGTAAACAATTCATGCGCCGCCTGGTAACCGTCCTCAAAACGGTGGTTCGCATATTTCACCCTGTTCGCGTTGTGGCCGAGGCCCGATTCCGTGACCGCTTTGACAAAGCCGTCATACCGCGGCGGTCCCGAAATGGAATCGCTGTGGCCGAACCCGATCATTCCGATCTCCCGGTGTCTGAGTTCAATCAGGAACTTTACCGCGTCGTAGGCGGCCGCCTCATCGTCCACCTCGATGCTCGGAATCTCGTATTCGTCGGAGTGGGAGGACAGCATGACAATCGGAATCCGGCAGCCGACCAGCTTCTCGTAATACTCTGGGTACAACTTGTCGCTGGCGAATACGATGCCGTCGACCTGCTTTTCGTGGAACGTATCGATGTAAGACAGCAGACGCTCTTTGTCTCGGTCCGTGTTGCAGATCATGAGGCTGTACCCCAGCTTGATGCAGGCATCCTGCATGCCCCGGATGACCCCCGCGAAATACAGGTTCTCAATGTCGGGAATGAGCAGCCCCAGCGTGAACGACTTCTTGTAAATCAGCCCGCGCGCAAACGCATTCGGCTGATACTGCAACTGCCGGATCGCCTCCAGGACACGGTCCCTTTTGCTGGCTACGACGGTTTCGGGCGCGTTCATCACCCGGGATACGGTACTGATGGATACTCCGGCCAATCGGGCCACATCTCGGATCGTTGCTTTCATATTTAGCTCTTCTTCCTTCTTGCTTTTGTCTTCCTGTCGGTGATTCTTGGAAACCTTTTCAATTGCATTATAACAAGGGATATCGCAAATGGCAATCAATATTTAAGCGCTTACATTCGGCTGGAATAAATTATTTTTTGTTGACTTAAACCATGGTTTAAGTTGTATCCTATTCCTGTCGACAGGTAAACATACATGGAGGTCTCCAGATGAAGTATTGTTCCATTAGCGAAGCTTCAGCTAAATTCGATATTCCAGAAACAACGATACGCTATTATGAGAAAAAAGGACTACTGCCACTAATCGAGCGTGATGCAGCTGGTAGGCGGTTATTTTCAGAAAATCAAATTGCGCTCCTTGAAACCGTCATTTGTTTAAAAAACACGCACATGCCATTAAGCGGTATTAAGCAATATATTGATTGGGTAATAGAAGGAGATAGCACCATTGAACTCCGACTTCAAATGATGAAGAATCACAAGCAAGCCGTGCTAGCTGAAATGTCGTTGATGACAGAATCCTTAAAAGGGATTGACGTAAAAAATGAACGTTATACAAACCGAAAAAATAAAGGAGAAGTGGGACAGTAATGAAACTTTCAGGAAATACAATACTTATTACAGGCGGAAGTGCCGGAATCGGATTAGCTTTTGCAGAACGCTTTATAAAAGCTGGAAATAAAGTCATTGTTTCTGGACGACGTGAAAATGCACTTCAAAATGCGAAAGAAAAATTCCCTAGCCTTATCACTCGTGTAAGTGATTTGAATATTGAATCCGAGCGTGTAGCATTGTTTGATTGGGTAACAGCGAACTATCCAGAAGTGAATGTGTTAGTTAACAATGCAGGGATTCAACAACGTTTTAACGTGTTAAAAGCGGACGCGAAGAACGATTGGAGTTATTTCAATAAAGAAATCACAACCAATATTGAAGCACCTCTCCATCTCTCTATGCTGTTCGCTCCATTTTTTGCAACAAAAGAAGAGGCGACGATCATTAACGTGACATCTGGGTTAGCTTTTACACCGTTTGCGATTGCTCCGATTTATTCCGCAACGAAGGCGGCACTTCATTCTTTTACAATGAGCCTAAGACACCAATTTTCTGACACGTCTGTAGAAGTAATTGAAGTTGCTCCTCCGGCAGTGAATACAGATTTAGGCGGAGCGGGGTTGCATACGCATGCAGAACCACTAGATGCCTTCGCAGATGGTATTTTCAAAGGATTAGAAGAGGGTAAACAGGAAATTGGATATGGGACTTCTGTGAATCGCTTGCGCATGTCGCGAGATGAAGTCGACGAATACGTAGAAAAAATGTATGAGGCAACGAAAAACACAATTGAATAATCTCACTACTAACCCCATTTATGACCTGTCCCTTCCCGCTGGAAACGTGGGTTGTGGTAAGTATTCTTGCCCGATCACCGACCAAAAACATGCCGTCATTTATGATACGATTCCCCGCGCTGTCTGTAACGGCATGCAAAAAGGCTTCCCTGAGGAAGCCTTTTTCATTTGCCTATTAATCCTATTGGCCGTAGGTTCACACTGAGAAGATTGAGAGTGGCGCTGACCTACATAGAGGGGAAGAAGGTAAATCCTTGCCGCTGCCGTCACCGTGTTATCTTACGTTATCATCTACGATTGAATCCATTAAAGTACCTAAGCATTTGGATGAAATCATGAAGCTCAGCGTTATTCCAGTCCGAGATTCGCTCAAAAAAAACAGACTCTTTCTCCTTGAGCGCACCAATTATTTTTTGTTGTCCCTCCTCGGTAAGTGACAATACAATTCCCCGACCATCATTAGGGGACGCCTCTCTACTAACATACCCCAGGGACTCGAGCTGTTTGATAAGACGACTGACCGAACTGCGATCCATCGCAGTTGATTCCGCTAAAGCGGCGGCATTTGTTGGACCGTAGGAGTACAGCCAACGAACAATATGGAAGGCAGCAGGCTGTAAGGAGGAATCGAATCTCGCTGCGGCTTTGGCATTAAGGGCATGTGAAGCGCTGATGAGGGCGTTAAGCTGCTCGCCCAACTCAATCTCAAGTTGTTCCCTCGGCTCATTTTTGAATTGATTATACTTCATTCTCACTCACCTTTCTCTAAATCAAAAAATAACTCCTTTAAATTATTTGACATATATCAATCAAATCAATATAGTGGACATATGTCAACTAATTGCTCTATCTCACTATTCTTTAGGGATGATTACTTCCAAAAAAATTGTATCACAAGAAGGAGAAATGACTATGTCTAAAAAATCAACTGCTGTCATAACAGGGGCCACCAGCGGTCTGGGACAACTTGTTGCGATTGAATTGGCAAGACGCGGTTTTGACCTTGTCCTGACTGCCAGAAGTAAAGAGCGCGCTGAAGCTACGAGAAAACAGATTGAGGCAAATACCTCTTCAGTCAAAGTTGACTTTTTCTATGGAGATTTGTCGCTAATGAAGGATGTGAAACGGGTTGGCAGTGAAATAGCCGCAGTCTACCCTAAAATTGATGTGTTATTGAATAATGCGGGGATTCATGCCTTCGAACCCCGCACGACTCCCGAGGGGTTTCCTGAAATGATTGCTGTCAATTATTTAGCGCCGTGGCTGTTGACACATATGTTAAAGCCGTCCCTGCAGAACGCTGGTCAGGCCAGAGTTGTCAATGTTGCCTCTGAAGCTTCACGCCGTCACGGCGTACTGAAGCTTCCGGAGGATTTAACCGACACAACTCCCTTCACCGCTCGCGGCTCATCCCCCATCTATGGGAAAACCAAATTATTAAATATTATGTTTACTGCTGAACTGGCCCGGCAGTGGGCAGGTACAGGAATCAGCGTAAATGCGCTAAATCCAGGATTTAATGTTACCGGACTTGGACGAGAACTTAGGTTTGCATCCGTTTTAGAACGACTGTTGAAAGCCCTTCGTCTTGGAGATCCGCGAAGAGGAGCCGATATTATCACCCGTTTGATCACGGAGCCGAAATATCAAAAGGTGACGGGCGGATACTTTAACGTTGGAACCGGAAACTCAATCGAACCCGTACAGCCCGGGGGAGATGCCGCGATGCAGCACAAGCTCTGGAAGGCCACAGAGGATTTGCTGCAGCAAAAAGGGTTCCTTGCTTAAAACACAGATGTAGAAAGGAATAGACAAACGATGAGTAAAGAGTTAACTTTAAACACCGTCAAAAAAGGTCCCCTTCTCTTCATCATGATCTTGGGCGCATTTATTACCGTTTTAAATCAAACCATTATGAGTGTGGCGATTCCAGAGCTGATCACGGCTTTTGATATCGCAGCAACGACAGCCCAATGGCTGACAACCGGCTATATGCTGGTCAACGGAGTCTTTATTCCCTTGACAGCTTATCTCATGCAGCGCTTTACAACCCGAGAACTGTTTCTTTCGGCAATGATTGCGTTTCTTGCCGGATCAACAATATCAGGGATTGCTCCCGGCTTTGAAGTGCTGTTAATCGGACGTCTCATACAGGCTGCCGGTGCAGGAATTATTATGCCTTTATTGATGAATGTTGTGCTTGCCCTCTTTCCCGAGGAGAAGCGGGGAGGAGCTATGGGGTTGATTGGAGTAGCCATCATCTTCGCGCCAGCCATCGGCCCGACGTATGCCGGGTACATGCTGGATCATTTTGCATGGCGATCAATGTTCTACGTTATTATTCCGTTCGCTGCTTTGGTTATCCTTCTTGCCTTCTTTTACTTGAAAAATGTGACGGAGCGCGCTTATCCCGTGTTGGATGTAACAGGAATGATTTTATCCACACTCGGATTTGGTTCCTTATTGTACGGCTTCAGCAGAGCAGGTGCCGTAGGCTGGTCAAGCACCGAAGTGATAATAACCTTGGCGATAGGCGTGCTTTCACTTGTATTATTCTCTATTAGCCAGTTAAGAAGCAGCAGTCCTCTGTTGGATTTGAACGCCTTCAAGTATAATATGTTCTCGCTTACTACAATCATTAATATAGTGGTGACCGTGGTCATGTATGCGGATATGATGCTGCTTCCGATTTATTTACAAAATATGAGACATTATTCTGCGTTTGATGCCGGTATTCTAATGCTGCCCGGCGCATTGCTTATGGGTATAATGATGCCGGTGGCGGGTAGACTCTTCGACCGGTTTGGAGCAAAATGGCTATCCATCATCGGAATTGCCATCACTATTGTGACCACGATAGGATTTGTTTCATTAACATCTTCTACAAGCTATGGGTATCTCATTCTCATGTCTACGGGCAGACGGATCGGGATGGCATTGTTTTTGATGCCTATCACAACTGCGGGACTTAACCAGCTACCAGCATCGCTGCACTCTCATGGAACCGCGATTTCCAATACAGTCAAGCAGGTATCAGGTGCCATCGGCACAGCGCTGTTGGTTACCATTCTAACCAGCCGAGCACAGACCCATGCCGTGAAGCTGGCAGCGGAAGGAACGCTAACTGATCCTGCGCAATTGCTACAGCAAGCCTCCATCGCCGGAATGAATGACGCTTATTGGGCTGTTATCGTCTTTGGAATAATAGGCCTGGTCCTGTCCTTCTTTATAACGAGAACCAAGCAGGCCGATTTCGCGCAGCAAGAAAGTTAACACTGCAGGATATACAATTAAGTAGACATAAGCACCGGGTTGTTCTTGGGATCTCACCCCTTCGTCCCTTCTGCCGAAATGGTAGAAGGGACTTTTGCTGATTCACAGTAAAAGCCCCTTTCGAGGTACCGCATCATTCATTAGCAAAAAACTTGAAAATTTTACAGCTATCGCTTGGAAGATGTACAAACAGCCCTTGTCCAATGGCTATATCGGATTGTTTATTCATATACAACCGGATGGTTTCCCCTTCTGCAACGCCAACCATGCACTCTTTTCTTTCTCCCGAAAATACGATGTTCCGGACTTCCCCTTGAAGTGTATTTTCTTTGGTGGAACATTCATTGCCGAATTGAATATCCTCAGGCCTAATAAAAATGATTACTTTATCCCCGTTTTGTATTTCATCATGTTTTACTAAGCCTCTTAATTGAAAGCCATCCATTTGAATGGACGCGTGTCCGTTATCTTTGCCCACACATTGTCCGACAATTTTATTAGATATACCAACAAAGTCTGCTACAAAAGGTGTTTGCGGTTCATTATATATTTCAAGAGGCGTCCCTAATTGCTGAATAACTCCGTTCTTCATCACGGCAATTCGATCCGACAATGTAAGCGCCTCTTCCTGATCGTGAGTGACATAAATCGAAGTAAATTTTAATTTATCTTTTAAATTCATAATTTCAAATCTTAATTCTTCTCTAAGCTTGGCGTCCAAATTCGAAAGCGGCTCGTCAAATAACACGACCTTAGGCTGATAGATCAATGCCCTTGCCAATCCAACCCTCTGCTGCTGTCCCCCGGATAATTCTCGCGGATATCGTTCAGCCAGATGATCCAACTGGACAAGACGCAGCATTTCCATCACTTTGACTTTACGTTCCTTTTTATTTTCTTTGCGGATTTTCAGCGGAAATTCTACGATCTCAAAAACGGTCATATGCGGAAAAAGGGCGAAATTTTGAAAAACCAAACCGATTTCTCTTTTATGTGATGGAACATGCGTCAAATCATTGCCTCTGATATGGATTTCTCCGTTATCCGGCGTCAAACTGCCTGTAATCATGTTTAGCGTGGTTGATTTCCCGCAGCCGCTCGACCCGAGAAGCGTCAGCATTTCTCCCTCATAAATGTCCAAATTCAGCTGATTCACTACCGTAGCATGTCCGAATTTTTTGGTAATATTTTTCAATGAAATCATGACTTTCTTGTCTATCATAAACCTTTCACTCCTCCGCTTAAATTTTCCGGCTTGATTTGTTTCACGATTACACCAAGGATGAGGATGGAAGGGATGAGCAGAATAACGGAAATCGCGCTGGCTACCTCTTTATAGCCGTCTCCAATGGAAAGATACGTCTGTATCGGTAAAGTGACCGTCTGCGGGCCGTAAGTCATCATGCTTAAAGTAAATTCGTTAAAGGAAGTTACAAATACGAAAATTACCGCCGCCAAGATCCCGGGCATGGACATAGGGATAACCAAATATAGAAATCTCTGAAACCAATTGGCCCCGCAAACGCCGCCCGCGTCGATAACCCTTTGCTCCAAAGCCTCAAACGTAGCGGACATAATCAATACCACATAAGGAATGGTAATGGTTGAATGCGCAAGCGCCACACCGAGATGAGTGTTAATCAGATCTAATGTATAAAATATTTTGGCGGTTCCGAGCGCGTAAGTTAATTCCGGGATCATTCTAGGGAGAAGTATCAGCGCGATCAGCAGCTCCTTTGCCCGCAGCTTTCTTTTTCCTATAGCCCATGCAGTAGGAACTCCGATCAACAAACTGATGACTATCGTTAATGCGGCAATCACAAAACTATTCATCGTAACCTGAACCAGATCCGTCATCTGAAAAGCCCACTGAAACCATCGTATGCCCCATGATTCAGGCAGCCATCTGGCGCCGAACCAGCCCTCTCCGAAAGCGGACACGATGATGACAGCAAACGGCGATAAAATAAACAAGGCAAATCCCAAAAGGAACGCATAAATCACGACTTTCTTTCCAGTTCGGACGGCCCGAATGCTATGAGTGATCGGATTCATTTATGCCGCGCTCCTTTTCTTAGTCAATTTAAAGTAAATCAAGATAAAAATAATCTCGAGAATTCCCATAATAATGGCTAAAGCGCTGGCTTTGGGCCAGTTATTAAACACACCTGCTTCCGTATAAATCGCAACGGTCAGGGGTCTGTAATTTCCACCGGCAATCAGCGGAACATTAAAGGCACCGAAAGCAAGCAGAAAGGTCATCACCGAACCGGAACGGATACCGCTCATGCTTAAAGGCAAAGTAATATATCTGAACACTTCAAAAGGTTTAGCCCCGGTAATCGTAGCCGCTTGCTCTACGTTCCGGTCGATTCCTTCTATCGATGATAATGTCATCAAGATCGTGTGAGGGGAATAAAGCCATGCATAAAATAGGATCAAACCGTAAAGCGTGTAATTGATTTTCAGCGGTTCATCGATAAACGGCAGCACTTGCGTCAGAAACAAATTGACCCAACCGTTCTTGTCCCAAACGATCAGCAGGCCGAGAGCACTGATTAACGCTAATACCGTTAGCGGTAGCAAAATCAATAAACGGATGAATGTATGGCCTTTTACCCGTTTCCTTAAGATTAAAGCCAGCGGTAAGGCGATAAGAACAGAAAGTATCGTTGTAGAAATGGCCAAAACAAAGGTAATACCGATAACGTTCCAATATTTTGCCGAACTTAGTAAATCAATATAGTTCTGAAGGGAATAACCGGTATGATTGCTTATCGTCAAGCTGTTCGTGAAAGTTATGCACAGCGGATAAATAAAGAGGCCGATGAAAAAGACTAGCCCGGGAAATAGAAGCAATAAGGTGAGCAAATTGTCTTTTTTAAATTGCATTGATATGAAAATGAGGAATCCTGATGAGGGATTCCTCATTTCTTTCACCTCCAACTGAAATTACTTAACCAAATCCATGCCTTTTTCCTTTAAGAACGTGTAAGCTTCATTATTATTCAATGGAATTCTGGATTTCTTAACCACGTCCCATGACGGCACGTTATTCCATACTGTTTGAGGAACGTTGTCGTATTTATTGATTCCCATATAGATCCACAGCGTTTCCATCATGTTCACCTGCGTTTCTTCCGAAAGCATCCAGTTCACAAACTTAGCAGCCAGCTCTTTCTGACTGTCGGGCGCGTTAGTAGGAATCGCTAAATAAGCTGCACCGCCATAATGGCCGCTTGGGAAGAAGGTGGATTTTACGGACT
This sequence comes from Paenibacillus rhizophilus, assembly GCF_003854965.1. GTDB lineage: Bacteria > Bacillota > Bacilli > Paenibacillales > Paenibacillaceae > Paenibacillus_AQ > Paenibacillus_AQ rhizophilus. Next base: position 21,252 of record NZ_RQPI01000016.1, on the reverse strand, counting down.
TAGGAAGCAAGCCTTGGTCTCTAGACCAGAGTGTATAGTCAATTGCATATTCGGTAATCCAAACATCTTCAGAGGCAAATTGCTGGAACAATACCGGCGGTTCAGAAGCTAAAGGCTTAAAGAATGCTTTCGAGAATTCGCTGAATTTATTGATGCCGTTCGTCCATTCGGCTGTTTTTTGTATTGTTTCAAAAGGCTTGGAGAAGTCTACTCCGTAACCGAGAAGAATATCGCGCTGCATGATTCTTCCTCCGCCGGACTTTGCGTCCGAACGGATCATACCGATGTGGCCGGCCCATTCGCCCCGTCTTTCATAGAATTCATCCCATGATTTCGGAGGATTCTTGATTTTGTCGGAGTTGTACAAGATTCCAAATTGATCGTGCCAGAAAGGAACCGCTTTACCGTTCGTTGCAATTCCTAAAGCATCCTTTAATTCACTAGGCTCAACCAGCGAAATATTGGGGATTTCCGGATTGTTTTCAAGCGTTTCAAAAGGGATACCCGCTTCAATCATATTGCCGACGCCATCCGGCTTTAACAACAGCACGTCGATATCGCCTTCACCTTGTTTCTGAGCGGATAATCTTTGCTGAATTTCAGCCCCGGACCCTGTGACATAGTTAATTTTGATGCCCAATTCGCTTGATGCTTTTGGAATCATTTCGCTAAAAAACTTTTGCGTGTTTGCGCCGCCTGCGGTATCGATAAAAGTAATGGATTGGTTTTGGGGCTCAGGAGACGGTTTACTTGCATTGCCTGTAGTGCTTTCGGCAGGACTGCTTGAACAACCGGCAATCAGAGATACGCTTAATGTCATAACTGCGCACAGCTTCAACATGGATTTCATATTTATCTTCTCCTTTATTTTGTATATATATTTAACAGCTGTTCCATATTTTTAACGATATAGTCAGGAAAAATTCCAAGCATGTCTTCCCGCAAATAGGGATTATGTTCATTAATCCAGACGGTCCGCAGCCCCGCTTGCACTCCCCCAGCCATATCCGTCATAAAATTATCTCCAACCATGATGCAATGATCGGGGTCAAGTCCATATCGGTTAAGCACAGATTGAAACAAATAAGGCGAGGGCTTCCCGATGTGCTCGATCTTCAGTCCGATCATCGTTTCAATCGCAGCGGTCAAAGAACCCGTTTCCGGTATAATCTTCCCTCCGGTTCCTACATGATGCGAATCGCAATTCGCCCCGACGACTTTCGCTCCGCGATGAACATCATTGACGATCATTTGCAGCTTATCGTAATCAAACGTTACATCTCTTCCGACAAGAATGACATCGGCCGGCGCCGGACTGTCGATTGGAATAAGTTCATGTCCCACGCCGAGAACCGAGCTTTGTAATGCTTCGCTGCCCGCTACCTTAACCTTGACACAGCCACCGAATTTCCCCTTCAAGTAATGACCTGCGTTGTCCGTTACCGTAACAATTTCATCAGGTTCGGCTTGTATGCCGATGCGGCTCATTTTGGAAGCAATCTCTTTTGCCGTCTGAGTTGAATTATTGGTTACGAAGAAACAACGTTTCCCTTCATGTCTGAGGAGTTCCAACAGTTCTTTAGCCCCGGCAGCCGGCGTATCGCCATAATAGATGCAACCGTCCAAATCAAAAAGAAATGCTTTCATGCTGTTCATTGCTGTGTTGCCCATTTCTTGCTCCTTTGCAATTAGTTTTGAAATTGATGGCCTGCCCGTCCATTCCGGGAATATCACCTCCCATCATACTTAAAAGTGTCGGAGCTAGTTTTGTTTCAGTAAAATAAAGTGAACAGAAAAAGAGAAAGCTCAACAATAAACAGACATAGCCATGCTAGGATCTGTTTATTGTTCAGAGCTTTCTCTCGACACGACTCTAAACATTAAGAGATATTATATATTTTGAAAATTTAATGACCATAAGCTTTGCTCACTGACAGAAAGCGAGGTTGCGCCAGCTTCTAGACATTCAGCCGCCTCTTCTTTCGTATGAATGAGTCCGCTTGCGATGATGGGAATATGATCATAAGCGTCCGTAAAAGCAGCGATCGTTTTACGAACAACCCCAGGCATAAGCTCCACTCCATCAGGGCAAACATTCTCAACTGCCTTAAGACCATTTTGAAGCGCTAAAGAATCAATAATGAACAAGTGAAGTATCCCGAATAAATTAGCCTTTTTCGCTTCAGCGATCAGATGACTTTTCGGCGTGACAATTCCGTCCGCTCCAATGTAATCTGCTATAAAGCTTACCGTTTCTTTGTCGGTATTGGATAAGCCTTTAATCAAATCAACATGGACAAAAGCGCCTTTACCGGCTGTCTTGACCAACTGAACGGCGTTAATAATCTCCTTAACTGTTCCGCCCATGAAAAAGATATTGTCCACTTGACTTGTGATTGCTTGTTCAACATCCCGCACATTGCGTAAAGCTGCAATAATCGGCTTCTGACCAATTTTGTGGAGCAGATTCATGATGACTACCTTTCTGTTTCATTAATTCTATTAATAGAATAACCAATAAATATTATGAAAATATCAGCGATTTGTAAAATCAACATAAAAATTCATCGGCCGCATGTGCCGATTGTGGCTGAATGGTCACCGAAGCGGCTCCCGACAGCAGCACCTTGTATGGGGTGGCGATATGGAACTGTCTTTTGTTGATCTAAATGTAGGCTTAAACTGCATTGTATGGTACCATATTTGGGTTTACAACCCGTTACACAAACTGTTCACCCACTAATGTACAAGCCATGAATTAAGCTGGTTGAGACTATGATCTCGAAGGATTCACCTTACACTTTTAGACATGTACCTATGGAGGAGAGCCCACTATGCATGAATTGACGCGCCAGCAAGCCCAGAACATCGTTGATAAAATGATGCAGGACATTCCGTATAATATCAATATTATGGACCGGACAGGAATTATTATCGGAAGCGGCAATAAAGGCCGGGTCGGAACCTTGCATTATGGTGCGGCGGAAGCCATCAAACAACAAAAGATCGTGGAAATCACAGAGGACGAGGAATTTGTGAAGAAGGGCATTAACCTGCCCATTGAATTAAACGGCACTATTGTCGGAGTGGTAGGAATCAGCGGCGAAGTCAATGAAACGTGGCCCTTCGGAAATCTTGTCAAGACCACGGTTATTCTGCTAATCGAACAAAGCATTGCGCTCGAGAAGGAAAATTTGAAGAGTCACTTAAAGCATGAATTCTTCAATTTAATCACCCATTCGGATACAAACTATACAAAAGAATTGGCCGATCAGGCATTGATCTATGGTATACAGCTAACGAAACCCTCACAAATCATTTATGCCGAATTTCCCGGTGAGATCGCTGAGGATTTTATTAAGAATATCCCCTCCTTTAAAAGTTCCATTCATTCGCTATATCTTGTCGTTCAGGAAGCGGATAAGCTGGAAGCCCTGCTCGAAAGAATAAGAAGACAGTACCCGGATGCTTACCTTTCGGTCAGCAAATGGAACGATACGATTTCGGAAGGATATATACAGACTAAGGCGGCGCTGCGTGTATTAAAGGGTGTATATTTCAATGAAAGAACGATTTTCTATGCAAAATGTGAGTTCTTCGCCGATATGTCGAAGCTGCTGAAAAATGATACAAGAGCCGAACGGCTGGCCCATTTGCTTGAAAAAAATGATGAATTGACTAAAACGCTCCAGGTGTATCTTAACTGCAACCTGAACGCCAATAAATCGGCTCAACTTCTCATGATTCACAGGAATACCCTGCACTATCGATTAACCAAGATTCATAGCATTACAGGCAAGGACCCCCATAATATTCTGGAGCTCGTGGAACTCATCTTCATGCTGATTCACCGTATATAAATAAAGAGGATGTCCCCGCTTGAGGGGCATCCTCTTGTATTGTTAGCTTAATAATCTGGTGATACTTTCAGACGTGCGGGCAACGTTCTCCTTGCCTTGAGCCAGTAAGGTCTCAATGTCCGCCGCTCCGGGCACGATACCAAAAATCGCATCAAACCCTTCATCATAAAGCGTTTCAACATCTTTACCTATATAACCGGCCAGGGCGATTACCTTCATTTCGCGATTCACACTTTTAGCGGCCTGGGCAACGCCATAAGGCGCTTTGCCGAATTTCGTCTGGAAATCAATGCCGCCTTCTCCGGTGATACAGTAATCTGCATTTTTAAGCTTTTCCTTGAGCTGCGTATATTCAATAATGATTTCAATTCCCTTTTTCATTGTAGCGTTGGTGAAAGCAAGCAATCCGCCGCCCAGTCCCCCCGCAGCGCCCGCACCAGGAACATCGACCATATCGATGCCAAGCTGCTCTTTCACAACGCTGCTGTATTGCCTCAAATTACTATCCAGTACCTTGATCATCTCGGGAGTAGCGCCTTTTTGCGGGCCAAAAACAGCGGATGCGCCGTGTTCCCCGCAGAGCGGATTGGTTACGTCTGAAGCGACCAGGATCTTCACATCTTGTAATTGCGGCATAACATTTCGAGCATCGATCCGCTCCAGTTCACCCAGGAACCCGCCGCCCAGCGGCAATTCATTCCCGTGTTTATCCAGAAATTGATACCCCAGTGCTCTGGCCATTCCAGCACCCCCGTCGTTCGTAGCGCTTCCGCCAATGCCCAGAATGATGTCGGTAATGCCTCTTTCGATACAATCCCTGATTAACTCTCCTGTTCCAAGGGTTGTCGTAATCAAAGGGTTCTTGGTTTCCTTGGTCACATGATGAATTCCGCTGGCGGACGCCATTTCAATCACACCTGTCTTGCCATCCCCCAGAATCCCATACCGGGCAAGAACCGGTGTACCCAGCGGTCCGGTGACCTCTTTTTCAATCATTGCGCCACCTGTGGCATCTATTAACGATTGTACCGTTCCTTCGCCGCCATCAGCCATGGGTACATGAATGCACTCCGCATCGGGAATGGCTCTTTTGATGCCGGTCTCCATGGCTTCGCATACTTCCTTGGCGGTCATGCTTTCTTTAAATGAATCGGGTGCCAACAAAAACACTTTTCCCATAGTTATGATTCTCCATTTCTTTTATAAGATAAATCCATACATAATGATTGCTACTACCGTCATTGTAATACCGATCATACTTTCGAACAGGGCAACCCTCATTCTATCCTTCATGCTCATGCCCATGGCATTACGCGATACATGGAAGTAAGTTCCATGCGGCAGGTGGTCGATTACCGTGGCACCGGTATGGGTCATCACTGCAGCCGACAGAGGTGCAACCCCTGTACTAATGATGGCATTGGAGAAGGAACCCGTTGCCAGAATAACACCTGTTGAAGTGGAGGCTGTGGCTGCCGCCATTAGCACACCTGCAATGGGTGCAAGGAATACACCGGAAATCCCCGAGGCGTTAACAAGAGCAACAACTTCTGCAGGAAGGGTTGAAGCTGTAATTAATCCCCCGATCGCTCCAGCACCGATAATGATCAGAATCGTCGGTGTCATTCGATTTAAGCCTGCCGTACAGTAATCTACAATTTTATCCTTCTTGCCAAGCGCCAAGGAACCCACGATACCTGCAAAAGGAAGGATAAACAAGGAGTCGATCTTCAGTGAAGCAAGGAAATCAACGCCCAGCATCGAACCGATAGGGCTGATCATCAGGAGCACAACAGCGATAATCGGAGTTACCAGTGCTTTCGATAAAGGCGGGAAATTCGCAGAGCTGGCCTTTTTCAATTCCGCAGCTTCAGCGTCGGTAACTTTGGTGCCTTTATATTTGATTAAGGAGGCTATAATTACAGCTACCGTTAATCCGAATAGAGCAGGAACCAGTCCACCGATCATCACCTGGTTCACATCGAGCTTGAATCCGCCCGCTGCGGCAATGGTATTTGGATTCGGTGAAATAATATTACCTGCTTTTCCGCCGCCGGATAAAGCAACCAGCAGGGCAACCTTGGAGTAGCCCATTTTATTACCGACAGACAGTGCGATGGGTGCGACAATCAATACAGCAACAGGAATAAAGACGCCTACCGCTGTGATAATCATAGTAGCTAATGCAAGGGAGAACATAGCCTTGGTTCCGCCAAGCTTATCGACAATAACCTTCGCGATCGTTTCCGCCGCTCCCGATTCCATCATTACCCCGGCAAAAACACCCGCAGCGATAATCCGGATCACTGTCCCCTGAACACTCTGTGTACCGGTAATCAGGATTTTAATTATTTCTGCGAAGTTGGCCCCCCCAATAAAACCACCCACAATAGCTCCCAAAATCAGTGCATAGGTTGGTGCCAATTTTAACAAAATTAATACGATTGCCAATGCCAGACCAGCTAACGCGCCAATCCAGCTAATATCCATTACTGCGTCCATTCTTGTAAATCCTCCTCGTGATGTATGATTATCAACATAATTCCCTTGTTCAATTATTCACATAGTAGGTTGTGTGAATGAATTAAATTACTACCTGAATACGGTTTCATTATATTTGCATTATGAAGCTTAAACAATTGATATTCCGATGAATCTTATTGTGCATATGCACTAAAGCATACAGGAGCCCTCAGTTTTAGAATCATCTGGATACGGTTTGACACTCACCCATGATCGGCGAGTAAACTTTCCAGCCCTTTCGCTGCCAAGTTGGGCGTAACATAAAAAAACAGGCTGGAGCGACAATGTCTCCAACCCGTTTTTCATTTGATGCTCGCCATACGATTAATCGATTTTTACTTTGTGGCTTTCGTTTGCGGGAATTTTAACATACAGAACTTTCGCTGCCGCATCGAAGTAATAGCCGCTTTCTTGTTGGTTCAGTTCGTCAAGGCTGCTTGCTTTGCCGTATTTGTTATCAGCCGCCTGCACTTTGTTCGGCTCTTTGGCATCATGCAGCTTCAGCGTGTAGGACTGGATGTCAGACGCGTAATTTTGCGTCTTTTTGTCCTGCTCGAATTCGATGTGATTTCCTTTTTGCTCTACACGGAAGTCGGTAACGTTAAATTCGCCTCTCGTGTAATCCTCTGTATTTGCATCGTCTTCATAGAAGCTGTAGGAAGCCTGGCCTGAAAGGTAGGTGTCAAGAATCAGATTTGTCAGCTTTTTCTCGCCTGTATACTGCTGAACTTCGCGGCGAGGAATGATCGAGTCCTGCTTCACATAGATCGGAAGCGTGCCGAGATCGGCTTGTTTTGTGATGGTTTGGCCACCCTCAAATTCTTCACCGGTCCAGTAGTCGACCCATTTCACGCCAGCCGGCAAATACACGCTGCGGGACGTTGCTCCTTGATTCACTATAGGCGCGATCATTAGCGAATCGCCGAACATGTACTGATCATCGTTGTTATAGGTATTCGGATCATGCTGGAAATGGTAGACGAGCGGCTGCTGTACAGGCTGCCCGCTTTCCTGAGCATGTTTGAACTGATTATACAGGTATGGCAGAAGTTCATAGCGCAGGGAAATATATTTCCGGCTGATGTCCTCCACTTCCTTGCCGAACGCCCACGGTTCCTGCTCCTTGTCCCAACTGTAATGGTCACGTGAGAACGGAACGAAAGCGCCGACTTCGATCCAGCGGGCAAACAGTTCCGGCGAAGGTATGTCCTGCGAAGTCGGTTTCGCAAAGCCGCCGATATCGTTGCCGACAAACGCTGCGCCGGACAATCCGAGATTCGAATTCATCGGGATTGTCATGCGGAGATGATCCCAGTTGCTTGTATTATCGCCGGTCCAGATGGCCGCGTAACGCTGGGTTCCCGCATAGGCGGCGCGAGTCAGCACGAACGGACGAATGTTCGGCTTGTTCACTTTGAATCCTTCGTACGCCGCTTCGTTTTCCAGATGGCCAAAGATATTATGAATCTCTTTGTTCTGTTTTTTGCTGCCGTCATCCGCCTCATAGACGGTATCGAGCGGCATGGACCAGCCCGGACCGCCAAAGACGGCCGGTTCGTTCATGTCGTTCCAAATGCCGGCTACCCCTTTGTCAAACAGCGCTTTGTGCTTTTTTGCCCACCAATCGCGGACATCCGTTTTCAGGAAGTTAGGGAAAACAGAGTCGCCCGGCCAAACATAACCGACATAGGGGCTGCCGTCGGCATTTTTAACCCAGAAGTTGTTCTTGGTTCCTTCCTGATAAGTATCAAAACCTTCATCTACTTTAACGCCCGGATCGTTGATCGTGACATATTTGAAATTCAGGTTGTCCATATCCGCCTTCAGCTTGTCTGGATCGGGATACTTCGGCCCCCAGGTAAATACGCGATAGTCATTCATATAATCGATATCCGCGTACATCGCATCGGCGGGAATTTGCTTTTCGCGGAATGTTTTGGCCACTCTGACCATATCATCCTGCCAATACCCCCATTTGCTCTGCTGAAAACCGAGAGACCATTCCGGCGGCAGATTGATCTTGCCGGTCAAATCGGTATACCGGTCCACGACGTCTTTGATTTCCGGACCGTTAATAAAATAATAGGTCAGTTTTCCGCCATCGGCGTAATAATAATAGTAATCGTCGCTTTCCTTAGCCATGTTGAAATGGGAACGGTACGTATTATCGAAGAAAAGGCCGTACGCCTTCTCGCCCTTCAAACCGATAAAAAACGGAATGGTGGCATACACATATTTCGTGCTTTTCGTATAGGAGTAGGCATCCGTATTCCACATACCGATATCGTAGCCGCGTTTGTTCAAACCGCCGGTCTGCTCGCCGAAACCGTAAAAGTTTTCGGTTTTGTCCGTTTTCTTGAACACGTATGGCTTTCCGTCTTCATAACCGGACCCTTTAATGTCGTCTTCATTAATTACGTTCCCGTTTTTATCCAGATATTTGATTCCAAACGGGCTTTTCTTGATGTCTACCGTTAAGCTGTCGGTAGTAATGACGATTCTCTTGTCGTCTTCCTTCACTTTGAATTTAGGAGCAGGCCAATCCTTTTTCGCGATCCCCGGAGAAACAAACTCTTCCTCGCCTTTGTTTAAGATCGATACCTTGGCCATATCGGAAGTGAGCAGACGGATATAAGCTTCCTCTCCGCCCAAATCAAGCTTGACGCCATTGTCCAGTTTCTCGACGCTTTGCACCGCCATCGGCTGCTGCAGTTTGTTTTTATTGAGCGGCGTATCGGGAGCAGGCTGCTGGACTTCCGCATAGGCTGTTTGGGGAGAATAAAGCTGTGAAACGGCATTGCCTGAGAGAAGGACTGCACCTGCTAAAATTAATGGCACCCATTTCTTTTTCGGCTTCATTTGGTTTCTCTCCTTCAAAATGAGGATTATTATTTGCCGCCGTCCACATCGTCTTGAGTTTGAATCTTCACTTTCTGTTTCTCATTTACCGGAATTTTGACATACAGCACATGTTCATTCGCATCGAAGTAGTAAGCTCTTTCTTGCCCATTCAATTCTTCCACGCTGCCTGCTTTGGCATACTTGTTGTTAGCAGCTTGTACTTTCTTCGGTTCTACAGCGTCATGAAGCTTCAGCGTGTAGGACTGAATGTCGGATGCATAGTTCTGAACTTTCTTGTCCTGTTCGAATTCGACATGGTTCCCTTTGTTTTCCACATGGAAGTCGGTTACGTTGAACTCGCCTCTCGTGTAATCCTCTGTAGTCGCATCATCCTGGTAGTAGCTGTAGGAAGCATTGCCGTTAAGATAAGTGTCGAGAATCAGATTCGTCAGCTTTTTCTCGCCGGCATACTGCTGGACTTCGCGGCGCGGGATGATCGAGTTTTGCTTCACGTAGAGCGGAAGCGTGCCGAGATCGGCTTGTTTGGTAATCGTTTGGCCGCCCTCAAACTCTTCGCCGGTCCAGTAGTCGATCCATTTTACGCCGGTTGGCAAATACACGCTGCGGGACGTTGCGCCCTTTTCCACAACCGGTGCAATCATCAGTGAATCGCCGAACATGAATTGGTCTTCATTGTTATAGGTGTTCGGATCATCCTGGAACTGGAATACGAGCGGCTGCTGAATCAGATTCCCGGTTTCGTGTGCTTGTTTGAACGCGTTTTGCAGGTAAGGCATCAATTCATAGCGCATGGAAATGTACTGACGGCTGATATCCTCAACTTCCTTGCCGAACTGCCACGGTTCTTGTCTATTGATGTTTTGCTTAACCGACGGGCTGTCACCGTCATTATTGTAGTGGTCCCGAGAGAACGGAAGGAAGGCGCCAAGCTCAAGCCAGCGTGCAAACAATTCCGGCGTACAGATTTCGCCCAATTGTTTATTTTTGGTGAATCCGCCGATGTCATTGCCGACAAACGGATGACCGGCCAATCCGACATTCGCATTCATAGGAATCGACATTCTGAGATGTTCCCAGGTGCTGTGGTTATCACCGGTCCAGGTTGCGGCGTAACGCTGCGTTCCCGTATATCCGGCACGCGTCAATACAAACGGACGGACGTTCGGTTTGAGTTTTTTGAATGCGTTGTAAGACGCTTCTTCCTCCAAATGCGCGTAAATGTTATGGACCTCTTCATGAGCATGTTTGACTCCGTTATCATCCTCATGCACAGCATCCAGCGGCAGCGTCCAGTGGTCTTTGGCTATAAAACTGACCGGTTCGTTCACGTCGTTCCAAATACCGTCTATGCCTGTGTCAAAGAACGGCTTGTACTGCATCGACCACCAATCGCGAGTTTCCTTTTTCAGGAAATTCGGATAAACGGAAGAAGGCGGGGCCGACGGATTCCATGGCCAAAGCTTGCCAAGGAAGGCGGTGCCGTCGGGATTTTTAACCCAGAGATCCTTCGCGGTCCCTTCATCATAAACACTGTAGCCCGGCAAGGCCCTAATCGCCGGATCGAAAATATTCACTTGATGGAAACCCTGCTCTTCCATACGTTTGCCCAGCCCTGCAGGATCGGGAACTTTTTTCCCCCACGTAAAGGCTTTATAGTCGTCCATATATTCGATGTCAAAAAACAATCCATCCGCCGGAATTTTCTTTTCGCGATACCCTGCGGCTACTTCTTCCATGTCGTTTTGGGAATACGCCCAGCTTGATTGATGGAAGCCCAAAGACCATTCAGGCGGCAGGGGAATTTTGCCGGTCAAATCGGTATAACGGTCTACGACATCTTTAATCTGCGGTCCATTGAAGAAGTAATAGGTCAGCTTGCCGCCGTCGGCGTAGAAGTAATAGTAATCATCGCTTTCTTTGGCAAAATTGTAATAAGTGCGGTACGTATTATCGAATAAAATGCCGTACGCCTTTTTGTCTTTCAACCCGATAAAGAACGGAACGGATTGGTAAATGTATTTGGACTCATACGGGAACGGGTCCTGATGCCAGATGCCTTCTTCCTTGCCGCGTTTGTTCAAACCGTCGGTTTTTTCGCCCAGCCCGTAGAAATTCTCGTTGTTATCGGTCTTTTTGAACACGTAAGGCTTCCCGTTTTCGTAACCGATCCCTTGCTCCCCATCCTCGTTAATGACGTTTCCGTCTTTATCCATATATTTGATTCCAAACGGGCTTTTCTTGATGTCCACGGTCAAGCTGTCGGTTGTAATGACGATTCTCTTGTCGTCTTCCTTCACTTTGAATTTAGGAGCGGACCAGTCCGTTTTGGCGATCCCCACAGAGGTATATTCTTTGTCGCCTTTGTTCAAGAGCGACACTTTGGCCATATCGGATGTAAGCATCCGTATGTAAGCCTCCTGCGCGCCTAAATTAAGCTTTACGCCATTGTCCAACTGCTCGAAGCTTTGCACCGTCATAGACTGCTGCAGATGGCTTTTATCAAGCGGCCTGTCATCGGTCGGTCTAAATGCTTCTACCGGGAATACCATATCGTCCGCAAATACAGGTTGAGCGAGATAGAGCTGTGAAACGGCATTACCTGAAAGTAGAACAGCAGTTGCCAATAGCGCGGTTACCGCTTTTTTCGTTCTTTTTCGTTTCATTAGGTTTCTCTCCTTGTCAATGAATTCGTCATGCTTTGCCCTTTCTTCTGCTCTCCCCCTCTCTGCTCAAGCCAATTTATGTATTTCGATTTCATGTTCCATGTTAGGTTAACGAGCTGATTTCGAGCAATAGCGACAAGGACTCAAATCGTCAGCACCGGGTACAGGAGCGGGGGGACGTATCTAAATTGATATAGCCCTCTGAATGGACTCGCCAATTATCCGGGGGAAAGGCCAAAATATGAACAAGAATCAAGGATTTAAATGTTCATAAGCGCAAGTGAGGCGGCATCAATATAAATATAGGTCTTGGATAAGGAAACCCAACTCCATGCTTGATATGGTGTTATTTAACAAATAAAAAAGGCTTAAGAATTTGGTAAATTCTCAGCCAGTTCCTACCTATTTTTCCGAATATTTGTTCCAAGATTTTTGGAATTCCTGCAGAAGCTCCTCCCTGTTCATTTGTTTATTGATATAAGCTTGCATGGCAGGTCCAAACTCATCGCTTACTCCGGCAGGATATTTGAACCAGTTCCAGGATAATATTTTTCCTTCTTTTACGTATTTGATAATATCAGCGGCAAGGGGGTCCGGATTTTTGATCTCTATATTGGAAAAAGCGGGAACAAACTTAAACTGCTCGGTCATAAATCTTTTACCTTGTTCTGAAGAAACCATCCAGTTTAAGAATTTTTTAGCCTCCGCTTTCTTCACATCGGTTGTTTTTTTGTTAATGACCCAGTTGTTGGGAATGCCAATCGCCAAAGCATCATTTTTCACCGCATCGTCGCTAATCGGCATCGGGAAAAACCCTATGTTCATGTTCGGTGAGATTTTATCCAGCATCGGCTGTATCCAGTTTCCTTGTTGGATCATCGCCGTTTTACCCGTTGCAAAGCCGGTGACTGCCGTACTGTAATCTATAGTCAGCGGATTCTTGTTGCCATATTGTACGGTTAGATCAAGCAGTTGCAGCATCCCTGTAAATTGTTCGTTTCCTTTAAACTTTTGTGTTCCGTCCGTCAATCCCTTAATAAAAGCATCAGGATTGTCTTGATGCGCAAATGCGAGGTTTAACATGAATACACCAAGAATCCATTTTTCCGCGTATCCGATTGAAAAAGGGGTGATGTTCATGGCCCTAAGCTTTTCCGACACTTCCTTTAATTCGCTGAGTGTTCTCGGTGTTTCCTTAATACCCGCTTTCGCAAACAAATCTTTATTATAAATAAAACCATAGCCCTCCACATTCATCGGCATACCGTAGATTTTACCGTCCATTTCGATCGGTTCCAACGCGTAATTATACGCATTTCCGACCCAAGGCTGATCAGACAAATCCTCCAGGTAATCTTTCCACAGTCTGGCTTCCTCATATCCGCCGTTCGTATAAATATCCGGACCTTTCCCGGCAGCAAATTGGGTCATCAGCATCGCACGGTCATCAGCACCCCCGCCGACTGTCCGAATGTGAATATCCACTTCCGGATTTTCCTTCTCGTATTCTTTGACCAGCCGCTCAAACTGGGAGGCAATCTCCACCTTGGGATTGAATACGCTTAAAACGACTCTTTTACCGGCCGCTTTTTGGGGATGGATTGCCCCTTCGTCATTCTTTTCCCCACACGCCATAAGCGATGCGAACATTACCCCCGTCAACATTATTTTCATCGCTTTTCCCACACATATCGCCTCCCTTCCTTTTGTTTTGGTTTCCGTAAAGGCTGCGGTACCTGGCCGGTGTCATGCCCACTTCTTTCTTGAATAATTTTGAAAAATACTTTTCATTTTGATACCCGAGGTTCACTGCAATCGAGTAAATTCTTTCTTCCGTTTGACTAAGCCATCGTCTGGCTTGTTCTATTCTTAATTGAATTAAATAATTGGACAGATTTACCCCCTGCTCTTGTTTAAACCGGCGGCAAATATGCTCCCGGCTCAAAAAGAAACGATTAGCCAATTTATCCAAAGAAAGCTCCTCCGTATAGTGCTCCTCCAAATAGTTAACGATGTCATTCATTCGCCCGGCGTCATCCAAATCGCTTAAACGATGAATGGTTCTGAAATTCTGCGACTCCATCGCTTTTTTTGCCGATTGATAAGCATTCTGCAGCTCTATTAAGGATGTCAATGAGTCGCCGCTAACCAGCCGTACCGGAATATCAAAGCGGTTTGAAATCCATTGCTCTATAGAGAGCTTGCTGCCGCGAGAGCTGATGACAAGACCTATGTTATCGTCGTTTTGCAGAACAAACGCATTGCCCCACTCCTGAGCCATCATCTCCTCAGCGAGCCGATTGACGTAAGTCCCGGCGTTATGAGTATGGTAAAAATACAGCAAGGTAAGATCGTAGGCGTCCGCTTTCGGAAGATACCTCGCCAGGTCCTCCCCATTCAAAGGCTCTCCTTCACAGGCTGCCGTAATTAACCGGTTACTGTGCAGCCTTTTGGCCTCTTGGGCAATGACGGAGTCGCCTCTCCGTTCGGCCTCCTCGCTGTTCCAGGCCATTATAGCCCCCTCCAAGGCTGTATTTAATGCATCTGCTTCCACAGGCTTCAATAAATAATCATAGCTGGAGCATTGTATGGCTTTGCGCATATAGGAATAGTCATCATACCCCGAGACAATAATCACTTTTCCCGGATAAGCTTGCTGGTTTAGCCACTCCAAAAGCTGGATACCGGTGACTTTGGGCATTTTGATATCGGCAAATATGATTTCGGGCCGCTCTCTTTCAATAATGGTTTGGGCCTCTTCCCCGTTGTCGGCTTCCCATATTTCCGTCACGCCCAGTTGATCCCATTGTCCCAAATACCGGATCACATCGCGCACATTGAATTCATCATCCACAATAAGAGCTTTCATGATTATCGTCCTCCTTGGATTGGGTTGGAATAGTAATAAGGACGGTAAATCCTCCGCCGGGATTCGAATCCACCTCCAGGCCTCCGCGGGAACCGTAGTTCAAGATTAAGCGATCATGTATATTTTTCAGACCGATCCGGTTATTGGGCGATGCTGCGTCGTGGCCCACTGCGTTCAATTTCCTTCTCAATTCGTTCAACTCTTCGAGGGACAAACCGGGGCCATCATTTTCCACAACCAGTTTCACGTCACCTTCTTCAAGCCATCCCCGA
Organism: Paenibacillus rhizophilus; assembly: GCF_003854965.1. Classification (GTDB taxonomy): domain Bacteria; phylum Bacillota; class Bacilli; order Paenibacillales; family Paenibacillaceae; genus Paenibacillus_AQ; species Paenibacillus_AQ rhizophilus. The sequence goes on along the minus strand of NZ_RQPI01000016.1, from coordinate 6,203 downwards.
ATGCCGAGATGCGAACCGTAATGCCCTTCTTCAAAACAATGCTTGAAGAAGTTCTCAACGAGCGGCTGTAAGATCATGACCGGGACCGGCATATCCATTATGGAATCTTCGATTGAGATGGAGTGGCGCAATTCCACCCGAAACCGTTCTTTTTGCAGATCCAAATAAGCTTTTACATAATCCACTTCACTGCGAATTGAGGCCCAATTGTCCATTCGGATCGTATACCGCATCATTTTCGATAAGGAAGTCACCAAATGATAAATTTGCGGAGTTTGGGAACGAAGGGCAACCGCACCGATGGATTGTAAAGCATTATGCAGAAAATGCGGGTTGATTTGGGATTGAATTGCACGGTATTGGTTCGTTTTGTTCTCGAGTTCCAGCCGATACTCTCTATCAATGTACAGGTTGATTCTTTCCATCATATCCTTGATGTGCCTCTCCAAATGACCGATTTCGTCACGGCCGGTATCATCGAACCAAATATTCGTATGCCCTCCTTCTATCTTTCGGACTTTTCTGCTTAACAACTTAATAGGACGAGTGATCTTATTGGAAATAAAATGGATCATAATAAGCCCCAAAATCACGACACCCACACCAAAAAAGGCGCTGATATACGCCGTTTGCCTCACATCACGGTATAAGTTGCCGCTCGAAGTCACCTTGATCAAATGCCAATCCCCGAACTGGCCCGGAAGCGGCTTCGACATCGTAATATCGCCCGATCTTCCGCTCTTTAAAGACAATCCGGAACCTTTTTTCCAAGTCTCCCCTATCAGCGTTTGATTGGTTGAATAGACGACGACCCCATGCTCATCTGTAAGGATAACCAGTTCACCTTCCTTCAGAAAGCGGTTGGAAATGGTGGCAAGCCGGCTGAGATCGATATCCATGGTGACAACACCTAAAAATTCATTGGAGAGAATATTTTTGATTTTATGATGAATCGTCATCACCAGCGTCCGGTCCGACATGGGCATAACGGCAGAACCATTATAATTCCGGATCAAATGCGGCGGTTGAATCAAAAAATTAGAACCGGATTTAATCAACTGCCGAATGGGAGGACTTTCCGATAAATCAGGCTGCTTCTTACGGGCACTCACCTTGGCATCGTATACGGTAAAAGAATCTCCGTCTTTGACCATAAAAAACCGAACTTGATGAATTTCTCTCCGCATCAGATAAAAGGCTTGAAACCATTTGTCGACTTCAAGCTGATTCGAGTAAATTTCTTTATCGAAGCCCCTCTCGAATATCCTGAATAAACCGGGATTAAGGTATAGAATATACGGTAAATTGACCATATCCTGAAAATATTGTCCGAGCTCTTCACTTCCCTTTTGAAGCTGGACCTCGCTGATCCGGTATTCGTGCTGCTCTACCTTTTCTTTAGTATGAAAATAGATCACCAGTACCGAAATGAAATAGGGGACGATAATAAACACGAGAAGCATGACCAATAAGCGGTTACGGATGCTGCTTTTCATGACATGGATGTTCCTTTCTGTGGTTTCCGTCTCGGTCTATTATAAAGCAAGAGATACAATGCAATAGGTAGATATAATTGGAAAAATACTGAATTTCGCCTTGAAAGTATTTTTCAAAATAAAAAAACCGCATCAACTTCTCATACTCTGCTTGAGCCTTAGCAATTGAATGCACCGATTCCTCTGCCACTTGTTCCTCTGCTAACTGTTCATGTTTTTGCCATTGTCTGTTCATCTCCTTAGATTTTTCTGCATGCAAAAAAAGGCTCACTCCAATTTCAACAAGTGGAATAAGCCTTCTAACTATCGATCACCCAATCGGTGTGCCATCAGGCAGTTTAAAATCAGGTTTTAATAGAACTACATCCCCCTTTTCTGGTATTCCTCCAAGAACCAATACCTCTGAATTAAACCCGGCTATACGACGCGGAGGAAAATTGACTCCCCCTATTACTTGTTGCCCTAAATTTTAAAAGTTTCAAGCCACTCAACTATAACTTCTATCTTTTGAAACAGTTTGGGTTAAAGAAGGTGTCCAAAAATAACCCGCCATTCCTAATAAGGTTATCAATCCACCTATGAATTGAAAGATCGAGATGGTTTCTCCCAAGAATAGATAGGCAAGAATTATTGCCAAACCAGGCTCTCCAATAATACCTACAGAAACAGTAGTTGCGCCTATAGATTTTAACAACAGATTAAAAATATACTGCCCAAAAATAGTTGGGATTACTGCAAGTAAAAAGAAATATGTCCAATCCGAAGAGTCATATTCGATCAATGTGATATTATTTAGCAAATTGTAGACTAGCATGACGCTCCCACCTAGAAAAAAAACAATAACACTGTATAAATTTGCGTCTATTTTGTGACTTACTTTTTGTCCTGCCAGCATATATGCTGAAACCAAGATGGTTCCTAATAAGGATAATCCATCTCCTATTAACGCCTCCCGCGAAACCCCGATGTCTCCCCAAGCTATGATTAGTGAACCTAAAAGAGCAGCAATCAAACAAAGAATTGTTAAAATGTTGGTTCGTTCTCTAAATATAAAATATGAACCAATCATTACAAATAAAGGTTGTAATGATAAGATCACCATGGAGCTCGCAACTGAGGTATATACTAAAGATTCCATCCAACATAAGAAGTATAACCCGAGAAATAGGCCGGCTAAAAAAACGGTACTCCAATCTTTTTTGTTCATCTCTAATGATCGGAGAGTTTTCCAAGGTACAAAAGGAAGCATAATGATTACTGATATATACAATCTGTACATCCCAGCCACAGAGGTTGGAGTATCTGAGGATTTTATCATGATGGATGAGATAGAAACAGACAGTATGCTGATTAAAAGCAAAATATACGGATGAAACGGTAACGACGATTGATTTATTTTCACATGTACGCCTCCAAGATGTCTTATCCAATCGTCTGTGCACAGGATTGTAATGATAAGCCGAAGATTTGATATAATAATATCACCACTTTTATTTTATTTGTGTAACTATATCTTTAATTTATATAGAAATATCGTCATAAGAAAGGACTTCGCTAAAATGGAAAAACAATTGCACGAGACCATTTTATATCCCGATGTTTCATTTCCATACATCATGTACACCCATACTATTCATGGAAGTATTCCTGAAGGTAGAGGATTTAACGATTTACATTGGCATGAAGAACTACAAATCACTTTGGTTACTAAAGGAAAACTAGTTATACAAGTTAATGGGATTGATCATGAATTAGAAACAGGTCAGGCAATTTTAATTAATAAGGGCGTCCTTCATGTTACTACGAACCTGACACATAACGGTCAATATGTAAGTTTTAATTTTCCTGAGAAGCTGCTGGCCTTCTACGCAGATAGTGCCATGGAAAAAAATTATGTACTGCCTTATACAAACTCTTCCTTAGTGTCACTAGTAATCAAGGGAGATGTTGAATGGGAAAGTCAAGTACTGGAAACGCTTTGGGATATGAAAAAGAAATTTGATATGAAAAAAAACTGGGGGTGGGAATATGAGGTTTCTATCAAAACTGTACAATTATGGTTTACCTTAATTTCTAACATTTCACTCTCTTCTGAGGAAGCACCTAAATACTTAAAGCTGCAACAAGAAAGACTTCAATTAATGCTCAGCTTCATCCATCAGAACTACTCAAATAATATAACGCTGCAAGAGATTGCTGATATAGCGCATCTAAGTGTTTCCGAATGCACTCGGAGTTTTAAGAGGACAATTCATATGACACCTTACGACTACTTAATTAAGTACCGTATCAAGAAAAGCAGCGAGTTATTAATCTCAACAGATTATACAATAACCGAAATAGCCCACAGAGTGGGTTTCAATCATGTAAATCACTTTATTCAGTCTTTTAAAAAATATCATGAAAGAACACCTAAAGATTTCCGGAAATTTAGAAATGAAATCAATGATTAAGGAGATAACCTCTGTAACGGCAAGTTTTTGGGCCATCCTTTAAGGGATGGCCACGGACCTAAGAACTGCTATATTATCGCCGACCTCGGAAAGTACGACGCAAATCATCAACCCATTCGCCCGGAATCTCCCAAGGTATGAAGTGTCCTCCCTGTTCATGGGCTGCAATGTTCACATGGTTATACCAGGAGGCACGGTCGCTTTCGAGAAAATTTTGCACGCGATTTTCCGTCGTGATCCCCGGCGGATTCTCGTAGCCCACGAAGGTTATACCCGTCGGCGCCTCAATAACGGGCAGGCGATTATGGGCGGGTGTCCATGGATAACGATTATTATTGGCATAGACGCGTATGGAGGTTTCGATAGCGTTGTTTACCCAATAGATTGTTGCGTGGGTAAGTATGTCGTCCTTTGAAAAGACATTCTCGATGTTGCCCTTATTATCACTCCACCTCACCCATCGTTCCAATATCCAGGCTAGCATACCAACCGGTGAGTCGCTCAGCCCGTACACCAACGTGCCGGGATCAAGAACATGTACAGCAAGATGCGACGCAAATCGCCGATCAAACTCCAAAATTTGCAATCGAATGCTTTCAGAAATATTTTCAGGAATGGGACGACCTCCAGAAAAATCCCAAGCGCGATCCCCGTTAAAAAAGCTAAGTTTTAGAGCGGATCCGATATGAATCGCGTAGAGCTCGTCACAATATTTGTGTCCGAGCTGACCGGTCACGAGAGCGCCTACGTCGCATCCCGCTGCTGCGTATTTGGTATAGCCCAGGATATCGGTCATTAGCGTATGCCAGAGATCAGCAATTTTCCAAAAGTTCATGTCAGGGTTGTTTGGCAGTGGGGTAGAAAATCCGAATCCAGGAAGTGAGGGCACGATGACGTCGAATGCTTCAGCCGGATCACCACCGAATGAGCCAGGGTCCGCTAGTGGATCAATGACCTTTGACCAATGCCAGAATGTCCAAGGCCAACCATGGGACAAGATTAATGGCATGGGATCGGGTCCGACGCCTGGTTTACGCATAAGGTGTAGCGGAACTCCGTCAATATTTACTTTATAGTGTTCATAGACATTGATCGCTTTCTCGGTTTTGCGCCAATCAAACTCGTTTACCCAGTAGTCGACGAGTTCTTCAAGATAGTTCCGGTTAACACCGTAAAACCAGTCAGCATTTCCGGCATCAAGAGGCCATCTAGTGGACTGTAGACGATTGCGAAGATCAATAAGTACCTCATCCGGTACAAAGATCGGACTGGGCTGAAGCTTGAAAGAAGCTGTTGTCATAGCACATTCCCCTTCCTGTAGATTACGAATCGTTTCCAAGTTCGGCCAGACGCCTTAATGCGGGTATTGCAGATGCAATTGCCAGTTTGTCTTCGGGAGTGAGCCCTTCAATAAACTTCGAAAGCTGTTCAATACGCTCCGAACGACGGGAATCAATAACATTCGCCCCTCTCTCGGTAATATGCACTTGAACGACTCTACCATCATTCGGATCTGGCCGACGCTCGACAAGCCCGTCTCGTTCGAGTCGGGTGACCAACTGCGTGATTCCCGACTGTGTAACTTGCTCATTCGCTGTCAATTCAGTTAGTCGCATGGGGCTTTTACGAGATAATGTGTGCAGGACGGAAAGCGTCGTGAAGCTTAGTTTTTCAATTGAGGGCATCCGAATGATAATTCTCGTTAAATCTTCGAATACCATAGCGAAGTCGGTAACGTTCAACTTGTTTTGATCTTTATTATTTCCCATGGAAAAAACTATATCATAAATTTATATAAATTACTAATATAAATTTCGAGTCTTTATTTCAGTCAAAATCATCTGCTCGCCAGCTGGGCGTTCTCCAGATGATGGTCAAGCAGGTTCATGTTAAAGACCCGCGTCTCCCTCAAGGCATCGAGTTGGAGATCGTCGCAAAATTACAAGCACATTTTTCGCTGGCCGCTTCCGCAAAAGCCCTCCCGCTAAGTACACCATCGTCATCTGACATTCAAAAAGAAAGCGTCTCTGAGCTGACGTTTCAGGGACAAGTGACCTCCCCCAAACCCATACCGCTCAACGCTTTAATAGGCCCTTTACGTTCCACTTCCAAAAAGCTTGCCGCTATTTATGATACGCTTCTACGCGCTGTCTGTAACGGCAAGTTTTAAGGTCATCCTTTGCAGGATGGCCTTCCGTAATCCAGCTATGGTCGGTGCCCCATTATTTCACTTTCTAGTACTATAACCTTTTCA
>NZ_RQPI01000015.1 GCF_003854965.1 Paenibacillus rhizophilus | reverse complement strand
AGATGCGTTTGCCTAAAGGAACGTGGGGAGCCAAGCGACTTCGTGCCAAACTCCAGTTTTGGGCCAAACGGCGTATCCAAACAAAAGTGACCGAAATGGCGCATTTCTTGGGAATGCGGGTTTCCATGGTCAACCCTGCGAATACAAGCGCGCTTGCTTTTGATGGCAGTGGATTTGTACAACGCAACAAGAAGCGTGATGTTGCTGTATTCGCAACAGGTAAAACGTATCACGCGGACCTGGGTGCTTCGTATAACATCGGCGCACGGTACGTGTTACGCAGCATACACAAAGCCATATCTGAAAAGATGTGGTTGTCCTTGGAGGCAAAAGACCCTTCATTGGCAAAACGAACGTATTGGACGTTGGCTTCCCTCATTCGGGTGCAACAGGCATTGAGCCTTCAATCATGAAGCTCGCAGCGTGTGCAACCCTGTATCGATGCCAACAGAAGCCCCCACTTCATGCGTAAGCTAAGTGGGGGAGAGTTCACATGAAGACAAAATTGCAAATCCCTGCACATTCCATGAAACAAAAAGGCTGTCCCTAATCCGCTCTCTTAGGCGGCTTCGGGGACAGCCTGCTGCTATTTCCGCGCTTTCGGATGGCGGGAGACGAGCCTCACCAGATCCAGCGTCAGCACGGGCAGGGACAGGGAGACGGGATAAGCCAGATAGCGGGGCTCCCATTCCGGCGAAAATTTCTCCTTGTAGCGGCGGAGGCCCAAGAATCCGTACCAATGCCCTCCGCGCTTGAAGACCAGATGGGCGATTTTCTCTTCACGGAGCGAGCCCTCGTTCCGGCCTACGCTGGACAGAGGCGCGTTGCCGAGATTGAACCTTGCGTACCCCTCGGCCTTGGCCCATTCCAGCAGAGAGATAAACAGGAAGTCCATCGTTCCGTTCGGACTTTTCAGGCGATGGCGCATCAGGTCGATGGAAACGGCAGCTCCGCCGTCGTAGCCCGGGGCAAGCGAGGCGAAGGCGATAACGGCGCCTTCGGCATCCCGCAGCAGGGCAAGCGGCGCAAGCTGCAGATACGATTCGTCAAACCATCCGAGCGAATAGCCTTTTTCCGCCCGGCCTCTCAGCCATTCCTCCGAAATCTGCCGAAGCTCTTGCAGCAGCTCCGCCCTGTGCGGAGGCTTTGCCAATTCGAACGTGCAGCCTTCGCGTTCAAAGCGGTGGGCTACACTCCTCAAATCGCTGTTTCTTCTGCCGGCGAGGGTGAACCGGTCCAGCGGCACCAGCGCCTCTTCGCCAAGTTTAAAGAAGCGGTAGCCCTGCTCATGATAGATCGGCAGATAGGCGGGCGTCGCCTGGTAGAAGACCACGGTCAGACCGTACCTGTCAGCCTCCGTCCGGAACTCGCTGATCGCGTCGTTCACAAGATTTCGAGGGCCGAGCGGGTCGCCGAGCACGACAAGCTTGTCCCGCACTCTGGCAAAAGGAAACATGACCTTCCCATCCTGCGCCCAGTAGAAGCTCTTGTCGCCCGTGAAGAGCACATGGGTCAGGGCATTGCCGGGTTCCGTCTCCAGATACTGCCGCAGCCGGTCCATGTCCGGCGGCGCGGTCAGCGCCTCCGCCCGCCGGTTGGGCCGAAGCGCCACAACCATGGAGAGCAGCAGCCAGGCCGCCGCCAATCCGCCCACAGCCGTATAGGCGAAATGGCCGTGCTGCTGCAGCCATTCGGGCTGCACTCCGGGCCGCAGGGCTTTGAAGAAGCCGCGGTGCGAGTAGCTTGCCAGCAGATCATAGCTCAAGGCGATGAAGGAAGTCAGCAGCAGCCACCCCAGCAGGCTTTGCCGCGAAATCGGCGCGCTGATCCGGTAGAAACGCGCCCTTGAAATCCACAGAAGAAAGGCGACTAGCAGCAGAAAGATCGCCTCTTCGTAATCAAAGCCTTTGGTAAAGGCAAACACCGCTCCAAGGCCCAGCAGAACGCCCGACCAGATATAGGCTCTGCGGATGTGCAGCGAAATGCCCCTGGACAGCAGCACCAGCATAAAGCCGATTACCACCGATAAATGATGCGAGAGCCGCATGATCGGAAGCGACAGAAGATTCTCCGTGAAACGCAGCCGGTACAGCAGCTCGGGAGTGGCCGCCGACAGCAGCAGAATCAAGCCGGCCACAAGCACGAGCTTGCCAAGCGCCCATCCGCCAAGATCGCTCAGAAAGGTGTACTGTCCGGGCCACCCCCAAATCTTTTGCCAAGTGTTAAGGGACGTCTCCATGGCCGAACCGCGCAGCAGTCGTATGCCCTGTTGTCCAATTTCGAGCGCCGCCAGCACAAGTCCGATCAACCATGGAACGACATAATAGAACAGACGGAAAATGACGAGTACCGCCATCGCCCGTTCGCTTGCATATCCCATCTGCTGCATTCCAAGCAGCGCGATCAGATCAAATGCGCCGATGCCTCCGGGGGCCATGCTGAGTATGCCCGCAATCGCCGCAATGGCGTACAGACTCATCACCGGCTGAAAATGAACGCCGCCCAAAATGTATCCCGCGATCACCGAAAAGGTAATTCCCGCGCTGAGCCATTCCAGCAACGAGGAGCCCACCGAGGCGTATACCGTTATCCACGGCGTTCTCCCTTCACCCCGGTTGATCCATTTGGCGAAGAAAGAAGAGCGCTGGATGATGATAAAAAAGGGCAGATAAAGCGCCATGCCCCAAACGGCGAACACAAGCCAATGATGCTCGCGCAGCAGTTCCTCTTCCGGCAGGATGCCGAAGAGGTTGGCCCAGGACAGCAGCGACAGGCCCGTAATCATCAGCGGCGACAGAAAGACAATTGCGGGGGTCAAGACCGCTGTGGGCACTCCGCTTTTTTTGTAGAGCAGCGTACGCAGGCCGACTCCAGCCAGACCGGCAAATCCGATTAAATTGTTAAATGTATTGGCGATCCACGAATACCGGAAGGTGCTCCATGCCCCGATCTTCATCCGGAAGTGGGCGCGGATCAAAAAATCGTAGGCGCTCATGGCCGCAACCGCCGCCAGCGCCGTCGCCATCATCCGCAGAATATCCTGCACCGGAACGTGTCTTAGTTCATGCAGCGTTTGGGCAAGCCTGACTCCCTTCAGTTCATGCTGTCCCTCTAAGTATACAAGCACGATAATAATCAGCGGGAACAGCGCCCGAACCGCCTTGATGCGATAAATCGACACCAGCAGCCTTACCAGCTTTAATTGTTCAAGTCTTGGTTTATGTGCATGCATATCTCTACCTGCCTTCAGTTGCATAAATAGCGTCCTTCGTCCTGTCCGGGCCGGAATACGCGGTTTGTGATGAGTGAGTGCTATATCGTTAGACGACAGCCGCTTCCACATCCCTGAATCCTTTAAAAATCCTACTCCGAACAAGCCCCTTATGCAACTAACAGTGAAGAATTCCTGTCAAAACACCGCCCCGGCCCTTTTTTGTACCGTTCAATCCTTGTTATAAGGCCCGCCCCTTGTACCATTGCCCGTCATAAGAAAGGTTCAGCGCCTGTCCGAGCACAGTGCCGAATTGTATAAATTCTCTTCCGCTTGCGGTGATCAGATTTCCGTCCCGGACCACAGATTCCTCAGAATAATTCTCCCGTTCAAAAACGCCCGTCTTCTGCCGATTTTGAATGCGACAGTCAGTTCATACTCGCTAAATTGCGGATACAATAATACCGCCGTTTTTTTCATAGACTTCCCCACCCGCCTCGATATAAATTTCAGTAATTATATGGTAAATCAGACTTGTTCAAGTGTATCACATGCCGCCTTCACTGAAACAGAAATCCTCGCCCTCTCACAATCTCTTCAAACGGCATTAAGGCTTTGGACACAAAAATAAAAGCCTCTCGCTTCCCGCCTGTTTAGGGGGATGAAGGGCTTAGCGAAACGAATTATATCCGGACGTCGAACCGTCCTTCGCTGTCCGTCGTTGCCATACTGGCCGCGGCGGCATCAAGCACCGGACCCGCGGCGGCCGCATCGCTGGAAGTTCCGCCGGAACTGGTCGCGGATGTGTACAATGTGCTGGTGGCGCCGGATACAATGTTTCCTGAAAGTAAGCGCCCCGGATAAACATTTATGCCAGACTGCGCGAAACTTTATTTACCGTTCACTCGTCATTATTACTGGATTCATTTTCCATAACAAGGAGTGGTGAGTATGACGAGAACGCGGGCTTTGGGATTAATGGTTCTATGTACTGCAATTCTCATTTCGAGTCCAGGGTTGGCGGCTTCATCTGTTAAGCGGATCGAGTTATCCAAAACGCCAATCGATTATAGCCCAGTGCGGCCCGCTAGTGACGGGCAATTCCATGATGGCTTGCTGTTCGCCGAACAATCGGATGGCACTCTCACCTACTACAACACAAGAGGGCAAGAAGCTTTTACTTTACCTGATGGCATCAAACCATTGAGCGATTTCTTCGAGCAGCGGGCACTGGTGATAAATAAGACAACCAAGCGGATCGGATACATTAACACCAAAGGCGTACTGGCGATTCCTTGCACGTATACGGAAGGAGGATATTTTTCGGAGGGCGTGGCTCATGTGTCCATTCCCGATTCGGATAAACAGCTTATAATCGACCGGTCGGGGAAAATAGTGCATGTGTTCCTAAATAAATACGCCTCCGATTTTTATTTCACCGACGGCTTGGCCGTGGCCTACGCGCCGGAAGGCGGCAAAATGGGCTTTGTCAATACATCCGGTGAGTTGACCATTCCTTATCTGTACACTCATGAACGCGGATTTTCCGAAGGATTAGCCGTTGTTCAAAACAGTAAAGGCAAGTATGGGTATATTGATGCAGCGGGTAAAACGGTCATTCCTTTTCAATACCGGGACGGGGGCGACTTCTCTGAAGGGCTGGCGGCTGTGAAAAACTCCAAGGGGAAATGGGGATATATCAATACGAGCGGGAAGACTGTTATTCCTTTTAAATATAAAGGTGCCGGTAATTTCAGTGAGGGATTAGCCATAGCGTATAATTCGAGTGGAAAGGCCGGTTTTATCGATAAAAATGGCAAATTGATTATTGCTTATCAGCAATACAATAGAGCATTTAATTTCAAAGAAGGCGTCGCTTTGGTCGGAATTGAATCGAGCTCTGGTTCGGACGGCAAATTCGGCTATATGGATCGGCAAGGTCAATTGCTTACCGCTCTTGAATATCGGGTGGAATCATCTTCTTTCCATAACGGAGCCGCGGTCGCCTTTAAGACTTTGGGCAAAGGTTTTATCCTAACCAAGAGTTCAAATCGAAAGTAGAATCTTTACCCGGTTAAACAGAATTAGCTGATTTATAAAAATAGCCGCGGCATAATGCCGCGGCTAAACGCGTTTCATGAACTTCAGCTCTCTATAACCCCGCAATCTTGCTTGTGTATTTCACTAAATTTCAAGCTTAGATCCCCTTTTGTTCCCGGCTCTCCTTGCCCGTCCACTAATCAGCGTGATGCTCAGAAGAATGATTGCCAAACCGGCCACCGTATTCAGATAGACCGATTCATGCAGAAAAATCACTCCCCACAGCAACCCGAACACCGGGACGAGAAAGGTTACGCTCACTGTTTTGACCGCGCCCACGCTGGCGATCAGCCGAAAATAAAGCAGGTAGGCAAAGGCGGTGCATATCAGCGAAAGGCCGAGCACCGACAGCACCGCCGCCATAGTGGGCCGCTCCGGCGGCGGAAATACCGCGGCGAGCGGCAGCAGCAAGACTGCCGCGCCGAGTTGCTGGCCGATGGCGAGCGTCAGCGGCGGCACTCCCTTGCCGACCCGGGCGGCGTACAATCCCCCGAATCCATAAGCTAGGGCGGCCCCAAGCGAGAATAATACGGAGTACAGCATCGTCTTGTCCAGCGGCTCCGGACTCCAGCCGACCAGAATTCCGACGCCGCCCAGCCCCAGAATAAGTCCCGCCGCCCGGGTCAAGCCAGGCCTCTCCCCACCGGTGCCCCAAGCCGCCAGGACTGCAAAGATCGGCGTGGTCGCATTCAGAATGGCGGCCAGGGAAGCGCTCAGATGCAGCTCCGCCGCGCAGATGAGCGAGAACGGCAGCGCGGCGTTCAGCCCGCCCAGCAGGAGAAACGGCTTCCAGTGTCTGCGGAGCCCGATTGTGCTGCGCGTAAGTGCGGCGTACAGCAGCAGGGCGCCGGCCGCGACGGCGACTCTAAGCTCGGTCGTAACGACCGGGCCGAAGATCGGCGAGGCGATGCGCATAAACAGAAAAGAGGCTCCCCAGACGAGGGCCAGAAGCACCAGCGCGGATAAATCTTTTCTGTTCACTCCAAGCGCCCCTTTCTTCTCACCAGCAGGCTGTACGATAGAACGGAGCAGATGCCTGCGCCCGCGATCACCATTCCCATCGGCAGCGCCGTTTCTCCGCCTCCCAAGCCGACAAGCGGGGACACCAGCCCGCCCATCAGCAGCGGAAGCAGTCCAAGCATCGCGGAGGCGCTCCCCGCATTCTCTCCCTGATCCTGCATCGCCAGCGAAAAGGTGGTCGTCCCCACGAGTCCCACGCTGGATACGACAGCGAACAGCGCAATCAGCAGCAGCGCAAGCCCGCCTTCGGTCAATATCGAATACAGCAGGAGCAAGCCGCCCAATGAGCTCTGAAGGAGCCCCCATACAAGCACGCCTCTCTCCCCCAGCTGGCCCGATAAACGTCCGGCGACTTGCCCGGCAATGACGATGCCGAGGCCGTTGACGGCAAAGATCAGACTGTACATTTGCGGAGATACGCCGAAAATATTTTGCAGTACGAAAGATGATCCCGAAATATAGGCGAACATCGCCCCGAAGACAAAGCTTTGCGACAGGACATAACCCATAAACCCAGGATTGCGCAGAAGCTTCCCAAAGGTCGTCAGCGTTTCCTTAAGTCCTCCCTTGGAACGGCGCTCCGGCGGCAGGGTCTCCGGCAGACGCAGCCAGATGGTCAGGCAAAAAATGACGCCCGCTGCGAACAGCACGAAAAAAACGCCCTGCCAAGTCGTAAACCGCAGCAGTTGGCCGCCGATCACCGGCGCCGCGATCGGCCCGAGGCCGTTGACGATCATTAATAGGGCAAAAAAACGGGTCAGCTCGGAACCCGAATAGAGATCACGGACGGCGGCGCGCGAAATGACGACTCCCACCGAGCCGGACAGACCCTGGATCAGGCGCATCACCACCAAAAAGCCGATGGATGGGCTGAATGCGCAGAGCAGCGAGGACAGAGCGTATACGGACATGCCGATCATCAGCGGGGGGCGGCGTCCGTACACATCGCTCAGCGGCCCCGCGAACAGCTGCCCGAGCGCCAGTCCGATCAGGAAGCAGCTCAGGCTGAGCTGAACGAGCGCGGGCGAAGTGTTGAACGATCTTCCCAGCCCGGGAAGTGCGGGCAGATACATGTCAATCGACAGCGGGCCGATGGTGGCGACAGCGCCCAGAATAACGGCCAGCTGAAGTCTCAGCTTCCGTGAAGACCGGATGTCGGCCAGTTCAAGCCTGCTTGCTTTAGAGGTTATATCCATTTTTCTACCTTTCCGTTGCAACCACATGCTGCTGTTTTTTTGTGTCTCTTCATACTAAACGAAGGGGGCCCAAAAGTTCAATGCCAAGTATCATGCCTAAAGCCTGGGCCGCTTCGCATCCGCCGAGATGATCCCCGGCCATTCAGCATATCTTAAGGTCCTGCTTTTATAATGAGTCCAGCATTCGAATGAGAGGAGAGAAGCAATGAATTTGCTCAAAAATCATAAATGGATCGCCGGCCTGACCCTGGCGCTGCTGATATCTCTGGGCGTTTGCATATATTCTCTGGCAAAAGTGAGCGGCAGCGGAGCCTCCGCCGATACCGGCTTTGGCATGCAGTGGCGCGGCGGCGAAGGAGCCTCATTCCGCAGCGGCGAGAGAGGCGCGTTCCCGGGGAGCCGGAACGGATCGCAGGCCGCGGGGCAGCAGAGCGCCACGGACGGAAGCAGCGGGGCCAGTGCGGCCTCCGGCTCCGGGAACGGCCGCCGGAGCGATACGGCGGGCGAGGCACAGAGCGCCGCCGAAGGAAGCGCCCCCGGCTCCGGCCAAGGAGCGGCTGCCGGCTCCGGATTCGCGCGTCCTGCCGGAATGAACGGCGGGGGCCGTTTCAGCGGAGGCGGATTCGGAAGCGACGGCCAGTACGGAACGGCGCTGGCCGTATACGCTGCGATGTTCGCCGGGCTGCTGGCGGCGGCCTTCTATTATGCGAAGGCCGGCAAGCTGCGCATTAACGAGAGCCGCAGAAGGCTCGTCGTCGGCCTGCTGCTTGCCGCGGGCCTGTGCCTGAAGCTTGCCGCCGCCCCCTGGATTTCCGGGTATCGGGGCGACATCCACTTTTTTACAACCTGGGCGCAGGCCGCGGCAAAAAGCCTCGGCACTTTTTACGACACCAGCTCCAGCGATTATCCGCCGCTGTATATGTACATCCTGTACGCCACCGGCAAAATCGTGACGCTGCCGCAGATCGCGCCCTATTTCCTGACGCTGATCAAGCTTCCTTCCATTATCGCGGATGCGGTTACCGCCGGTCTGCTGTATAAGGCGGCAAGCCGCTATCTCCGATTCGAGACGGCCTTCTTGATTGCCGGGTTTTACATGTTCAACCCGGCAGTGCTCATCAACGCCACGTTCTGGGGGCAGGTCGATTCCTTCTTCACGATGATCGTAATCGCGTCCGTGTTGGCGATGACCCGGCAGAAGCTCGGCTGGGCGGCCTTTTTCCTGACCCTCTCGATTCTGATGAAGCCGCAGGGCATCATCTATACGCCGGTGCTGCTGTTCGCGCTTCTCCGGACGGGCAAGCCGTGGCCTTGGCTGAAAGCGGCGGCGATTGCCGCCGTGACAACCATTATTGCCGCGCTGCCCTTCTCTTCAGGCAAGAGTCCGCTGTGGCTCTATCAGCTGTACAGCGGCACGGTGAATGAGTACCCTTACGCTTCGGTGAACGCCTTTAATCTGTTCGGGCTGCTGGGAGCCAATTACGAGGACTCTTCATCCACGTTCCTGCTCTTCAGCTACCATGTTTGGGGCTTAATCTTTATCGTTGCCGCCACGCTCCTGTCGGGCTGGTGCTACTTGCGCAGCCGCAGCGCGGCGTTCGCCTCGCTGTCTGCCCTGCTGCTGATATCGGGCGTATTCACCTTCTCGTCAAGCATGCATGAGCGCTATTTATTCCCGGCGGCGGCGCTGGCGCTGCTTGCCTACGCTTATTTCAAAGACAAGCGTCTCCTGTGGATGGCCTTCGGCTACAGCGCCACAATCTTCCTCAATACGTATGCCGTCTACTTCGGCTACACGAGCCGCGACGGCCATGTCGGCTTCCTGCTGTTCTTCTCGGCGCTGCTTAACATTGCCCTATGCATTATGCTCGTTAAGGTGATGCTAGACCGGTCGCGGCAGCACAATGATGTCCCAAATCTCGAGGCGGCTCTCCTACCGGAGCGGTTGTAACCTTACTTGCAGCAGATCCCACTAACGGAACGCAGCGGCGCCCCCAGGACATTGTTTCACGTCCGGGAGCTGCCGCTGCTTTTTTCTTCCCATTCCATGCTGAATATAAGACCCCGGAATAATTCCTCTCATCCATCCCGCTGGGCGGCCTTAACTTGTTACTGTTTAAATAAATCCGCCATTAACACGAACGGTCTGCCCCGTCACCCACTGGGATTCCGGACTGGCCAGAAACAGGACTACACTCGAAATGTCTTCCGGCTCGGCCAAGCGCCCGAACGAATTAGTACTGCCCACCGCTTTGATCTGCTCCTCCGTCTTTCCTACAGTAAAGAGCTCCGTGTTCACCGGACCGGGCGCAACCGCATTAATGGTAATCCCTTTCGGTCCGAGCTCTTTAGCGAGCTGACGGGTGAACTGCTCCACGGCTCCCTTCGTTCCGGCATAGGAACTGTAAGCCGGGAACATCTGGCCCGTCACCGATGTAGAGAAGTTAATAATGCGTCCATTCTCCTTCATGTGCAGCGCCGCCTGCTGGATAGCAAAGAACGTCCCTTTAACATTAATCGCAAACTGCTTGTCGAAGTCTTCCTCCGTAGTACTCAAGAGAGGTTTGGTAATCATGATGCCCGCGTTGTTAACGAGGATGTCCACCTGCCCGTAGACGTCCAGCGTCTTCTTGAACAAGCTCTCGACCTCGGCAACCTTGCTGATATCGGCTTGAATCGCCACCGCTTCTCCGCCATTACGCTTGATGCCGGCTACCACATCCTCCGCTTTTGCCGGGCTGCTCGCGTAATTGACAACAACCTTCGCGCCGTGCGAAGCCAGCTCCTCCGCGATTTTTTGCCCCATTCCTCTTGATGCACCCGTTACCAAAGCGACTTTGCCTGCAAGATTCTTTTCCATTGTATATCCCATCCTTTTTTTGTTTTGTTTATTGATTTCTCACTTCATTTAAAAAGCAATTGATTACTGCAAAACCGCCGGTTTCAACAGCTCCTCCAAACCAATGCGATGCAAGAATTCAATGCGCAGCTTCTCCGACAGCTCCGTCACTTCGGCCGCGCCGTCATTCACAAAATCGATGACCGAACGTGCCGGACGGCTTCCAGCCGGCAGGCCGACGATTCGGGCCACTTCGTCCGCGACCGCTTGCGGGTCCGCTTCAGGGGGAGTCAAGGCGCTCAAGCGGTCCCCTACCTCGTCAAGCAGGTAGTTAATGCGGTCATACGCTGCCGAGGTCTTCTCGTCCTGAGGATGGCCCGCGCTTGGAAAATGGGACGTCCCTTGCGTAAAAGCGCCGGGTACGACAAATGACGTTTCGATGCCGAACTTAGCAACTTCGTAAGCCATGGTCTGGGCCAGGGAGTCCATAGCGGCTTTGGCGGCTACATAAGGTCCAAGGAACGGCGGGAAGCCGCCGCGTACGGTCGTGCTGCTGATCCAGAGCAGCAGGCCGGATTGCTGCGCCCTCATGTACGGCAGCGCCGCCCGGTTAACCCTCTGCGTACCCAGGACATTCGTATCGAACACCTTGACCATTTCTTCCGGCGAGAACGCTTCGACAACCCCGACGACCAAGTGGCCGGCATTGTGCATCACAACGTCCAGTTGTCCCTGCTCCTTAATGATCGTCTGCACCGCGCGATCCGCGGATTCCTGCGAAAGCACGTCCAGCTCCACGGCCTTAATCTTGTAGCCGTTCACTGCGGCGTATTCCTGAAGGGCTTTCGCTTTCGACGCATTGCGCCCCTCTACGTCGCGCATGCTGGCGTATACAGTATGTCCGGCAGCGGCGAGCGTACGAGCAGATAAATTTCCGATTCCGGTACCTGCGCCCGTTACGAGCACAATGCTCTTTTTGCTTTGATTCATGTTTAACATCTCCTTTTTTTGGGGGGTGGCTTGGGCTGTGCCTTATCGTCCAAAATCTCGTTTGCGTCTTCTTATTGTTCTTGATGACTTGATTATAGAATGACACAAAACAAATGTCAACTAACAAAATCGTTTTTTTGTCATTTATTTATTTGAACGACGTCCGAAGCTCGTCATCCGCTGCCGAATGCCTTTTGCGCGTCCTCACTGACGAAAAAAATACGCCTCTTAGAAACAAACATCAGGAAACCTGACCTGTTTCTAAAAGGCGCATTCTACTTAATCCCGGAAAGAAGCAATTGCCATACCGTATTAAAGTCTTCGTCGATTCTCTCCGATGCCCACTCATGGGCATGGGAAGGATGATGGAATATCAATGTTGCCAGAAACACAGCCCTTGCAATGGCATCAGCCGAGCCCGGCTTGAACTCGCCCATCCGCATGCCGCGTTCGATGATTAATGCAATCTGCTTCATCAGACGATTGATATGCATCGTGATCATGTCGCCTGATGCCAGCGTAACATCTCCATACATGACAAACATTTCGGCATCATCTACCGCATACATCCGCTTTTTCTTTATGAGCGTCTCCAGCCACAATCGCAATTGCTCCTCAGCGCTCCCTTCGGATGTGTTGGCAACCTCCTCCAAAGGCTCGGCAATGCTCTTGTCCAGCCATCTCTCCGTAACGCTCTCCCGCAGAGCGGCTTTGCTCGCGAAATGCCGATACAGCGTCCCGTGACTGACTTGGAGAAATTTGGCTATATCCGTAACGGAGGTTTTATCCGGTCCATACCGACGCAGCACCTGCTCAGCGGCATCCAAAATCATGTCTTTCGTCAATGGCAAATCATTTGTCATAGTGTTTAAAAAGAGCAATCGTTCCTCGTATTCTTTGTTCACTCATTGTTCGACCGCTCATTGTACTCCCCCTTCTATTGCAACATCATAACATAAGGAATAAATAAAACAAATATCAATATCATTATTTTGTCATTAATATCACAAAAGAACGCAGGCCCGGCATTTTAGCCCATGATCCTGCGTTCCTCTATATTATTAACGGGACGGAGCGGCGCCGGATACGTCCCGGAGTTGTCTAGAGCAATTGCCCGGCGCATCCTTAAAAGCTTTGGCGGTCCAGCCAATCCTTCGCCGCTTCCGCTTCGGCGGCGCTCAGCCGGTGTCCCTGGTTGCTCCATTTCACGGTCACATCCGCGCCCGCGCCGGACAGCAGTTCCTCAAGCTCCTCGGTCTCCGCTTTCGAAATGAGCGGATCGTTAACCCCTGCACCGATGAAGACGGAAACGCCTTTTAAGGACGGCGGGGTTAGCCCTCGCAGCGGAACCATCGGATGCAGCAGCGCCGCTGAAGAAAAGACGTTCCCATAATGCAGCAGCAGACTTCCCGCGATATTGGCGCCGTTGGAATAGCCGACGGCTACAAGGCGGGCGGGATCGAAGCCGTATTCTGCCGCCGCCTCATCCAGAAAGGCTTTCACTTCATGCGTACGGGCAATCAGATCGGCTTCGTCGAACACGCCCTCCGACAGGCGGCGGAAGAAACGGGGCATCCCGTTCTCCAGCACGTTGCCACGTATTCCGAGCAGGGAAGAGCCCGGTGAGAGCATTTCGGCGAGCGGCAGCAGATCATGCTCGTCGCCGCCCGTCCCGTGAAACAGTACCAGCGTCGGCTTGTTCGGGTCGGAACCTTGCCGGAAGATATGATTCATTTCGATTTCACCTCAATTTCCCGTACCTGAAATGGAGCCAGATTGCGCTCAATCTCCGCCCGGTGCGGCTCATACCATGCCGGGAGCATCAGCTTTTCGCCCAGATGTTCCGCATCCTCGTCGTTCGCAAAGCCTGGAGGATCAGTCGCAATCTCGAACAGAATGCCGCCCTCTTCACGGAAGTAAATTGCGTTGAAATAATTCCGGTCCTGCACCGGCGTCGGATAGAAGCCCTGGCTTTGGACAAAGTCTTTCCATTCCAGCTGCTCCGCGTCGTCCTTGGCGCGCCAGGCGATATGATGCACCGTACCGCTTCCCCCTGCGCCAAGAGGCAGCGGGTCGGTCTTGATATCGATAATGTTGCCGTACGGGCCCTCCGCTCTAAGGCGTACATAACCGTCTCCTTCAGCTATTCTGTCAAATCCGAGCGTATGGATCAGCGTATTTTCCGTGCTCGCCGGATTTGCGCTGTACAGCACCGCTCCGCCGAATCCCTTAATGGCATGCTCTACCGGAATTCCTCCGAAAGACCAAGCGCTTAAAGGCCCTTCTTCACGCTCCACCAGTTCGACCCGCAGGCCGTCGTAATCAGCCAGGGAAAGATAGGTCTCCCCGATGCGATGAACGGTGGTATAGGAGATGCCGTAGGTGTTCAGCCGTTCTTCCCAGAATCCGAGCGAACCGGCAGGCACGGCATAGGTCGTCACGCCGACTTGGCCGCTGCCAATTCTACCTTTCCGCCCTATAGGCGAAGGAAAGAATGTGATGATCGTTCCCGGCGTGCCGCTTTCGTTGCCAAAGTACAGGTGATAGACCTCTGGGGCGTCGAAATTGATTGTTTTTTTCACGAGCCGCAATCCAAGAATGCCTGCATAAAAGTCCGCGTTCCGCTGAGCGTCCTGAACAAACGCTGTAATATGATGAATACCTGCAGTTTGAAGTGTCATAATAATCATTCTCCTCTCGGTATTAGAAATTAGAAGGTCAATCAGATTAGAACAACAGATGATCCAGCGAAATGGAGCCGGGACCCGCAAACGCTACGCCCGCAGCCACGATAAGCAACGTCAATGGATATTCATAACCGTTTGCGGTGGCCCAGAAACCATTGGACAAATGCACTTTCATCGCTCCGGCCATAGCCAATATCAGCATCACGGCTCCAACCGGCGTGAACAGGCCCGCCGCGAACAGCAATCCGCCTCCAAGTTCAAGAATTCCGGCCAACACCGCCATTGCCACGCCCGGCTTAATGCCGACCGACTCCATCCAGCCGCCCGTTCCCTTCGGGCCGTAGCCTCCGAACCAACCGAACAGCTTCTGCGCTCCATGACCGATAAAAGCAACACCGATAAACAAACGAATCAACAATAATCCTACACTAATCATTTTTAATCCTCTCCACTCTCTTATGTTTAATAATCTTAACCTTAAGATATTAGGCAAAAAAATTGCGGGCCTTCCCGGCAAATCATGCTAGGAACCAGCCCCTTTCCCCAGCAGCTTCAACCATTCGGTCGCCTGCTCCTTCTCCTCCGTGCTCAGTCCGCCCATCATCCCGTGCAGCATGGATACATGCTTAGGAAAAATTTCGTCGAACAGCTTCCGGCCGTCTTCGGTAATCTCCGCGTACGTCACGCGCCGGTCCTCGCTGCAGGGAACGCGCTTCAGCAGCCCCTTCTTCTCCAGCTTGTCGATGTTATAGGTGATGCTCCCGCTCGTGACCAGAATCTTCTCTCCGATCTGCTGCAGCGGAATGCGGGTTCTGTGATAGAGCACCTCAAGCACCATAAACTCGGCGGATGACAGCCCGTAGTTCTTCATATCCTTGACCGCCCGGTCCATCAGACTCCGGTAAGCTTTGGACAGGACTACGAATAACTTCAGCGATGCCGCTTCATCCTTCTCACATGTTGCACCGGTTACAGCTTCCTTTTGCAGTCCGCTCATTTCAATCACCTCCATCTTTGTCAACGTATCTTTAAGTTAATTATCTTTAAGTTAAGATAAATATACATCTTTATTTTTAGTTTGTCAACACTTCTGCAAAAATAAACCTGCGGCATTTTATGCGCTCGCCCTGTGGAAATTGACCTGATCTGCAAAAGGGCGTATCCTGTTCTTTGCAATATAAGAATGTACACGCCGCGGACAAGCCCATTAAGCAAGACATAGCCGTTTCTTCTTGCGAAAAAGTCGTACTTAAAAAAATCTTTATATATAAGGAGGGCTGCGCTATGACTTCCCGCTTGGACCCCGGCAATGCCGAAGATGAATTTCATAAGGAGCAGAAACAGGCATCCCTTGGCGTCCTGATCGTCACGGCCGTGGACGCCGAGGCGGAAGCCGTCCGGCGCGGCCTCGGCGGCGCGGCCGGCTTCACCGTCATTGCCGCGGGCGCGGGCCCGGCGGCGGCAGCGGCCGGCACCGCCGCGGCGCTTGCAGCCGGCTCCTACGGCTGCGTCGTCAGCGCCGGGATCGGCGGCGGCTTCCCCGGCAGGGCGGCGCTCGGCTCGCTGGTCGTTGCCAGCGAGCTGATCTTCGCCGACCTCGGGGCCGAGACGCCGGAGGGCTTCCGCAGCGCGGCCGAGCTCGGCTTCGGCCGCGTCGAATACCCGGCTGACTCAGGCCGGGTACAGCGGCTCGCCGCCGGGCTTGCGGCGGCGGGGCTTGCCGTGAGCACGGGACCGGTGCTCACGGTTTCGACGGCGACCGGCTCCGCGGTGACGGCCGCCGCCCTTGCGGCGCGCGTGCCCGGCGCGGCCGCAGAGGCCATGGAAGGCTGCGGGGTCGCCGCAGCCGCGGTGGCGCGGAATCTCCCGGTGCTGGAGATTCGCGCGATCTCGAACCCGGTCGGTCCCCGCGACCGGGCGGCCTGGCGCATCGGCGAGGCGCTGGAAGCGCTCGCCGCCGCCGGGCCCATACTATCGGAGGTGCTGGAATGACCGCAGAACTGAACATTGCTTATTCACCTTGCCCCAACGATACGTTTGTCTTTCATGCCTGGGCGCATGACCTTATACCCGGCGCCCCGAAGCTGAATGTCACCTACGCCGACATTGACGTTACGAATGGTCTCGCCGCCGAAGGGACAGGCCCCGAAATCCTCAAAATCTCCTACGCCGCCCTACCCTGGGTGCTGGACCGGTACGCACTGCTGCCCTGCGGCGGCGCGCTTGGCCGCGGCTGTGGACCGCTCCTGCTGACCAAGGGGGGGCCGCAGGATGCGAAGAACCCGGCGGCGCTGTCCGGCCGCCGGGTCGCCGTTCCGAGCGAGCGCTCCACCGCCTATCTGCTGTTCCGGTTGTGGGCGGCGAACCATGTCCCCGGAGGCGTCGGCGAAATCGTCGTCATGCCTTTCAACGAAATTATGCCCGCGGTGCAGGCCGGGAAGATCGACGCCGGACTCGTCATCCATGAGGCCCGGTTCACCTACACTTCATATGGGCTGCATATGCTGGTCGACCTCGGGAACTGGTGGGAGGGCGACACGGGACTTCCTATTCCGCTCGGGGCGATCATCGCCCGCCGCGATCTTAACACGGAAGCCATCAGCGGCTGGATTCGCGGCTCGCTCCGCCATGCCTGGGACAACCCGGAGGCTTCGCGGGAATATGTTCTCGGGCATGCCCAGGAGCTGTCGCCGCAGGTGGCCAAATCGCACATCGATCTCTACGTGAACGACTTTACTATGGACCTGGGCGGCAGCGGCTATGCAGCCATTTCTTCCCTGCTTGACAGGGCGGCGGCCGAAGGCCTCGTTCCCCCGACAGATCCCGCGCAGCTGCGTTAATTGTTGCTGCAGCCTTAAACCTAAGTCAATCCCCGGGAATGCTTCCTGTTCGGAGCGCTCCCGGGGATTTTTTGCACAAAATTCTGTAAGAATGACCGGCAACATGGGCGGTTGCTGCAGCGTGACCGGCGGCACGGGCGGCGGCGCAAGCGGCAGCTTCATTGGTATCCCGAGCAGCGGCATGAGCGGCAAATGCGGCAGCCCGAGCCTCGCTCATCGCGATCTCACCACGCACCCAGGCACGCCCCGCCTGGATCCCTTTTTTAGGCCGGCTGTCCTCAGGGTACTTCTCCTCAAAATAGTTGAGTGCATGCTCGGCGCAGTCAGCAGCCCAGCGCACCAAGGTTCTTTGATCCCGCTTGGCCAGAAGCTCTGCTATCGACTTACTTATACTTGCATCCACAAATTTTGCCGGTTCCATTTTCAAGCCTCCATCATGCCTGCTTCGGTAACCATGGTGCCGCAAAGAGCTGTACCACGGCCATTCAATGATATACTTTAAGCGATTATCAACCAATTGGCTTTAGCAATGTTCCAATCTACATTATAAATGATCTGAAAATGTACTAATATTTTTAAAATTAAAAAATTCAATTTATCACAATTCATTTTTCCCGAACTTTCTTTATTTTGTTTTTTTCAATAATAAGAAGCAGAGCAGATACATAAGGTTTGTAACGCCGAACAACAAAAAAATACCAGGGGTTAGCAGCATATACCAACTGTAAGGAAGGCTCCAGATAAAAGATATTAGCAAAATAGCACCGTTTAATAGAAATAGGCAGATCATAAATAGAACTGCCGGCATGGCCAACATCGTCAAGGAAATTAACAAACTTACTTGATTCATTCCATCAAAATATGGATTCATCCATATTAAAATAACCCAGAGCGCAATCGTTACCGTGCTCGCCACATATCCCATTCCTTTTATGAAATTGATGGGAAGGTTCCTCCTCCATTTTTTATTCGGGGTATTTCAGATAACGTTCTCACTTATACTCTGATTTTACGGACTTCTTGAACATCCCGCCAGCCTCCCCCGCAAGGCATGGGTTGCAGTCGCAAAGACCGGTTCACTTACTGCGGACTCCGGCATAAACTGGTATAATATCCATCAAAATACTTGGGAAACGGAGAGTGAACCCATGATTCCCGAAGGAAACCGCCTATCCAATATTGTACGCTTTACGGGCTTTCAGAACGAGTACGACCGTTACCGTCCCGAAGCGCCCAAGCTCGTGACCGAACTGCTTACGGGCTATTTAAAGCGCAGGCCCTCCCTTGTGGTGGATCTCGGCTGCGGCACCGGACTGTCTACCTTTTTGTGGCGGACGGCCGCCAATGCCGTCATCGGTATTGAGCCGGGCGATGATATGCGCGGGAAGGCGCTGGAGAAGTGGGAAGCTCTCGGCAGTCCGGACAGCATTTCGTTCATCCCGGGTTATTCCAATGCGCTTGGTCTGCCGCCCGGGAGCGCCGACATCGTGACCTGCTCTCAGTCGTTCCACTGGATGGAGCCTTCAAGCACGCTGAAGGAAGCTTCGCGGGTGCTGAGACCGGGCGGGATCTTCGCCGCCTACGACTGCGACTGGCCGCCGGTGCTCGAACCGTCGATTGAAACCCGCTACCACGAACTGATCGAACAGTCCGAAGCGATTATCGAGCACCGGATACCGGACGGGGAGCGGGCTGTCAAATGGAACAAGGATGAGCATCTTCGCCGAATTAAGGAAAGCGGGGAATTTGCCTTCGCCCGCGAAATTGTCTTCCATAACATCGAGCGCTGCGACGCAGAGCGGTACGTTGGACTTACGCTCAGCCAAGGTGGCGTCCAGACCGTGCTCAGGCTCGGCGGAGGCGAGCTCGATGAAAAAATTGCTGTCTACCGGGAAGAGGTAGAGCGTTATTTTAACGGCCGCACATTGGAGACGCTATTCTGCTACCGCATGAAACTCGGGATCAAGTAAGAACTTAAGTTGTAGACATAAAGCCTCCAAAACGCGCCATCTGTGTTCCGGAGGCTTTGCTGTGCACACAAGTCGTTATTTCCAGCTGCGTTCATGTTCGTAATGTTGTAAAAACTGCCTCGCTCCCCTCTGTCTCCAAGGTGTTATAATGAAAATATCTGAAAACCTTATATTTTTTCTAAAATTTTTCGAAAAGAGATGACAAAACATGAACGAGGGGCTGCAGGAGCGCCTTGAAAAATACGGTTTTTCGCTTTATATGATACGGGTTACGCTCGCAGCCTCGCTTTCCTGGATGGCTGTTCACGCCATGTATGGCAACGAGTTTTCGTATTTCGCGCCGCTGGCTGCCATTCTGATTACCCAGGGCAGTGTCAAGGCTTCGCTGGAGAAGGGGTTGTGCCGGCTGCTCGGCATTGTTCTTGGCGGAACGGTCAGTCTGATGATCGGCCACTTTTTCAATGTCGGCCCGCTGTCCATCCTGCTGATTCTGCTGATCGGCCTCGGCGTGGCTACCGCCTGCCGGATCAACTTTCAGGCCATTACACAGGTAGGCGTCACTTCGGTACTGGCGCTGACCTTTATCCAGGATCATTATGTCATGTTTAGAGCCACCGAGACGCTGATTGGCGTGGCCTTCGCGCTGCTCTTCAATATGATTATTGTGCCGCCCAAGGGCTTCGTCAACGTTAAGGGTACAGCCTTCGCCGGCACCCTGCTGCTTGCCGACGGACTGAGCGGGCTCGCGCCGGGACGGGATGAGAAAGGCCAGGCCGAAGCTTTGAAGCGGGCCGGACAGCTGCTTAAGGAGAGCGCGCAGAAGCAAAGCGAGCTGCTCTATACTCTGTCCCATGTTCCCTGCCGGAATGATTTGTCCGTAATGAAGCAGTCGATCGCCCATTTACAAACCATGCATCGCTATGTGAAAGAAATCGCAACCGAGCTGCGGCTTCTGCCGCCGCATTACGCCTCCGCCGATTGGATGAAGCAGACGCTGACCGCCACGTCCGACTGCATCGCCATCTTCGGGGCCAAGGCTTTGTCGGATACGGAATGCCACAGCTCGCTTCCTGAAACCCTGCGCCGCGCTCGTGAGCTTCAGCTCGCCAGCTTCGCCGAACTTCAGGGGAGCTGCCCATTGACAGCCATCCGCGATCTCGGCGCCGTCTTCTCGCACCTGAACCGGCTGCTGGATGAAGTGGAGCGAGCCGACCACGCCGTCTGCTCCGCCGCTCCGCAGCGTGCACGGGCTCATGCAAGCCGCGCCGTGCGCTTAGTGAAAAAGGGACTCTCCCACAAGCTTTAAGCTTGGGAGCGTCCCTTTTTCACACCCTGTATACTTCGCCATTCATTGCCCCTCGTAAACCGGCCGCTCCAGGTCGAAGATCCGTCCAACCGCACTGTACGACGATCCGGCCAGGCGGCTGACCGGCTTCAGCTTGCCGATATCAATCCGGCCGTTCTGGATCAGATCATCCCGTACATAGAAGCTTAGCACCTCACCGATAATGACATCAAATTTTCCCAGTTCCACATACTGCGCAAGGCGGCATTCCATCGCAACCGGACATTCCTGCACCCGCGGCACCGCCACCGTGCTGCCGGGAACGGCAGTCAGTCCCGTAAGCTCCAGCTCACTGATATGCGCGGGCGCACTGATGGACGTGTGATTGATCGCCTCAATGTTATCCTCGTCCGTGATATGGACGACAAACTCCTGATTCGCCAGAATATTGCGCGCCGTATCCTTCAGCGTGCCGTCCGAATGCCGTCCGCAGGAGAACATGAGCATCGGCGGATCATTGTTCACAATGTTGAAATAGCTGAATGGAGCCGCGTTGACGACCCCCTCTGCACCCACCGAGGTAACAAACGCAATGGGTCTTGGCACCACGCTGCCGATCAGCAGCTTGTAATTGTCATGGGCCGTCTGTTCGTTCATTTTAAAAATCATATTCTCCCTCCTCCAAGGCTTTGATTTCTGCCACTACAGACGCCGGGCTTCGCCGGAACCGGACATTGACCAGCACAATGCTGATGACGACCAGAATCAGGCCTATCACCAGATTAACCGTAATCTCCTCATTTAAAAAGAGGACGCTCGAACCGATGGACACAAGCGGGACCAGAAAAGTATAAGAACCGACCTTCCCGGCATCCCCCTCGTTGATCAGCTTGAAATAAACAAGCCAGCCTAGCGCAATCACAAAGACAGAAATGAACAGCGTGACGGCAACAAAAGCGGCGTTCCAACTGATGGCTTTCCACGGCTCGGCCGCGCTGCCGGCTGCAAGCAGGATCAACCCGCCGAGCGTGATCTGCATGGCCGTCATCCACAGCATATCCACCCGCTCCGCGTTTCGCTTCATATATACCGTCCCAAGTGCCCAGCACAGGGCGGTAGCCAGTGCGAGAAGGATACCTAACAGCGAAATGCTGCCAGTCAGGCCGCCTGCACTCAAGCAGGCTACGCCTAGGAAGCCGAGCGCGAGCCCCGCCATTTTTTGCCCGTGCATTGCTTCCCCAAGCCACATCCAGGAGAAAATACCGAGCAGCACCGGCTGCAGAAATACGATCGCTGAGAACAGTCCCGCCGGTACGTACTGCAGCCCAATCGTTTGTACGCCGTAATACAGCGCTATGCTTAACAGGGCGGAGCTCACATATACCGGCCACAGCGTCTTAAACCGGAGCAGCCGGGCTTTGGGCAGTGCGATCAGGATCAGCAGCACACCTCCGATTATGGTACGGATACCCGAGAATAGCAGCGGCGGGGCGTAAGCCAGCGCGATTTTGGATAAAGGCCAATTAATGCCCCAGACGAGGACGAGAAAAACTAATAATAGAACAGTAGATTTTTGCCGTGTCATATGGTACTCCCCTTGTTTTTAATTCTTTCCTGATGATACAATACTTTCATGCATTAATAAAATGAATTATTCTTATAAGGAGCATACCAGATTTGTTATGAACAAGGTGCAGATTGAGCTGTTCGTCAAAATTGCGGAAAGCGGCAGTTTCACGCGGGCCGGACAGGAAATGAATATGACCCAGCCTGCGGTCAGCCGGGCGATTTCTACGCTTGAAGCTGAGCTGGATGTGCAGCTGCTGGTTCGGGACCGGCGCGGCATTGCGCTGACGGAGGTAGGCAAGCGGATTCTCGTTGCCTTTCGCGACATTCTCAAGGGGTTCGGCAAGGTGGAGCAGGAAATTGCGGCGGAAAAAGGGCTCGAAAAGGGCCTCATTTCAATCGGCGCTTTTCCCGCGGCCTCGTCCTATTTCATTCCGAAGATTATCGGCGCCATTAACCGACAATATCCCCAGCTTGAATTCCGTCTCCATGAGGGCACGATTGCCGAAGTGAAGGAATGGCTGGAGACGGGGGTGATCGATGTCGGTATATTGATACCGCCCACCGACGAATTCGATTCGTTTCCTTTGTTCCGCGAGAAGCTGTACGCGGTTCTTCATGCCGGGCATCCGCTTGCGGAGAAGTCTGTTGTCAAGGTACGGGATTTCGAGAGGGAATCGATGCTGATCTGCAAATCGGGCTACGAGCCTCCCGTCGTCGAGTTGTTCCAGAGAACGGGAGTGAATCTGAACGTGAAATACGTGATCAACAGCTATCACACCGCCCTGAATATGGTGCGGGAGGGACTGGCCTCCGCCGTTATGTCCCGCCTGTCCCTGCTGTCCCCGCCGGACGGCGTAGCCATCCGGGAGCTTGAGCCTGCGGCATACCGGGACATCCGCCTTGCGGTGAACTCAGCCGAAAGCTGTTCCATTGCGGTCAGGCTCTTTATCGACACGGCGCTGAAGCTGTTTGCCGGGACGGAAACGGAAGGCTTAAACCGGGACGGGCATAGACCGGATTGATCGCGGTGCTGGCCTATTCAGAGCGAATCATCATTTACGCCGCGCTGCACAGCGCGGCAATATTAATATTTGAGGAGGATTGAAGCATGAAATATGAACGTCTTGGAGGAAGCGGGCTTCAAGTATCGCAGCTGGGGCTGGGCACTAACGCTTTCGGCAAGCGGGCGGATCAGGCCGCTTCCACGGCGGTGCTGCATACGGCCCTGGACAACGGGATTAACTTCATCGACACCGCCAATATCTACGCCGGAACGGAGTCGGAGCGGATCATTGGAGAGGCGCTCACGGGCAGAAGGCATGAAGCTGTACTGGCCACTAAGGCAGGGCTGGTAAGAAGCCCTGGTCCCGGGGGCAGCGGTTCGTCCAGATTTCATATCATGCGGGAGCTGGAGGAAAGCCTCCGGCGTCTGAAGACGGATTATGTGGATCTGTACCAGATTCACACCTTCGATCCCCATACGCCGCTGGAGGAAACGCTGCGCACGCTGGATGACATGGTATCCTCCGGCAAGGTGCGCTACATCGGCGCCTCGAATTATGCCGCATGGGAGCTGGTGAAGGCGCTCGGCATCAGCGAACGGATGGGCTATGAGCGCTATGTATCGCTCCAGTGCAGCTATTCGCTGGCCGACCGCACGCCGGAACGGGAACTGGTTCCGGCCTGCCTGGACCAGGGCGTCGGCATTATCCCGTACTTCCCGCTTGCCGGCGGCATCCTGACCGGCAAATACAGCGCGGGGAAGGAAGCCCCCACAGGCTCCAGAGCGGACACCGATCCGAACTTCGCCCGGTTCCTGACCGGTGAACGGATTGCGCTGGGGCATGAGACAGCGGCGGTCGCGGCGGAGCTTGAAACATCGCCTGTCGCTCTGTCCCTGGCCTGGCTCATGAGCCGTCCGGCGGTGTCCACCGTTATCGTCGGCGCCACCCGGGCGGAGCAGCTTGAAGAGAGCCTGAAGGGCGTCTCCCTTGATCTGAGTGCCGAGACGCTCGACAATCTCAACGCCGTAAGCCGTTCTTTCATCCACTGCGAGCCATTTGCGGTGTACCGTCTGCCGGAGTAAACGGCGGCGGTGGAAAGGCAGATTATTTCCTCGGATTCCTCCGCAAAGAGGCCTGCCGGAAGCTTCCGGCAGGCCTCTTATTTATGGATTGGCGGGCTAATCTTACACAGCGGACAGGAAACGCTCCATGTCTTCATTCACGGTCGTGATTCCGCCGATGCCGAACGTCTCGACCAGAACCTTCGCCACATTCGGGGACAGGAAGGCCGGCAGCGTCGGGCCGAGGTGAATGTTTTTGACGCCCAGGTACAGCAGCGCCAGCAGCACGATTACCGCTTTTTGCTCATACCAGGCAATGTTGTAGGAAATCGGCAGATCGTTGATGTCGTCCAGGCCGAATACTTCCTTCAGCTTCAGCGCGATTACGGCCAGCGAGTAGGAATCATTGCATTGCCCCGCGTCCAGTACGCGCGGAATGCCGCCGATGTCGCCAAGGTCGAGCTTGTTGTACTTATACTTGGCACAGCCAGCCGTCAGGATTACCGTATCGCTAGGCAGCGCCTCGGCAAAATCGGTATAGTAGTTCCGGCTCTTCATCCGTCCGTCGCAGCCGGCCATTACGAAGAAGCGCTTGATCGCACCGGTCTTCACGGCATCTACCACCTGATCGGCAACCCCCATCACCGCCGCATGGGCAAAGCCGCCGACAATCTCCCCGCTCTCGATTTCGACCGGAGGCGCGCAGGTCTTGGCCTGCTCGATGATGGCGGAGAAGTCTTTCGGAGCGCCGTCTTTATCGTCCCCGATATGCTTGATGCCGGGATAGCCCGTGTTGCCTGTCGTGTACAACCGGTCCTTATAGCTGTCCTTCGGCGGCACCACGCAGTTGGTTGTCATCAGGATTGGACCGTTGAAGCTATCGAATTCCTCATTTTGCTTCCACCAGGCATTGCCGTAGTTGCCGACAAAATGACTGTATTTTTTGAAAGCCGGGTAGTAGTGGGCAGGCAGCATTTCGCTGTGCGTGTACACGTCGACGCCTGTTCCCTCCGTCTGCTTGAGCAGCTCTTCCATGTCCTTCAGGTCGTGGCCGCTGATGAGAATGCCCGGGCGGTCGCCGACGCCGATGTTCACCTTCGTAATTTCCGGGCTGCCGTACGTCTCCGTATTGGCACGGTCCAGCAGCGCCATCACGTCAACACCGTACTTGCCGCATTCCATAACGAGACCGACCAGTTCGTCCGCGGTCAGCTCATCGTTTAACGTAGCGGCAAGGCCGCGCTCAAGGAAAGCCTGCGAGCCTGCTTCATGGTAGCCGAGCACCGCGGCATGCTCCAAATAAGCGGCCATGCCCTTCAGGCCGTAGGTGAGCAGCTCGCGCAGGGAGCGGACGTCCTCATGCTCGGTTGCAAGCACGCCGACAGCCGCCGCTTTGGCTTCCAGCTCTTCATCCGTACCGGGCGTCCAGAGCGCGGCGTCATGGCCTCCGAGCAGAACGGACGCAAGAGAGCCATCCAGCCGTTTTTTCCAGCCATCACGAATGACAATCCCTTCTCTGACTCTCGCAATAAATCCGTCACGGTCAAAATTGGCGTTGGTAATGGTAGCGAACAGGCTCTTGATTATAAACTGCTCCGATGCGATGTCGGTCACTCCGAGTTCCCGGCCCTTTACCGCATAAATGGAGATGCCCTTCACCGTGTACAGCAGAAGATCCTGCAGATTGGCGACATCGCTCGTCTTGCCGCAGACCCCCTGAATCGTGCACCCCGTTCCTTTGGCCGCCTCCTGGCACTGAAAACAAAACATACTGCTCATTGAATAATCGCTCCTTTTATTCATTTTCATCCGTCTGCCGTCTGTGTCTTTACTTGTTACTATTGATTGTAGTAGACTGACGTCGAACAATCGGTAACGGATGTTACCGATTATCTAAAATTATTGTCAAAAATCGGAGGAATTCCATGAAGCCGGAACCCGGTGTGCTGCAGACCTGTCTGTTTTTCCGCGGGAAGAGTGTAGAGGAGCTTGACGCCATCCTGGAGACGATGCGCTACACCGTCCGGGACTGCCGCAAGTCGGAAATGATTATCAGCGAAGGAGAGACCGCCGACCGGTTGGGGATTGTCCTCTCCGGAGTGGTCGAGGTTCACAAGATTCATCCCGGCGGAGGCGGCGTAACCATCGCCAGGCTGGGAAAGGGGCAGACCTTTGGGGAAGCGGTGCTGTTCCGGAGGGAGAATATATATCCGGCCACCATTATTTCTAAGGGGCCCAGCACCGTAATGTTCATCGGCAAGCAGGAGCTGCTGCGCCTGTTCGCCGCAGATACCGACCTGCTGTCCAGGTACATGGAGAATCTGTCCGAGCGGCTCGTCATGGTCAACCGCAAAATTGAAATTCTGTCGGCCGGTTCGCTGCGCCGCCGGGTGGTGCATTACTTGCTGCATCAAGCGGACAGGCAGGGCACGGATATTATCCGGCTGCCTCTCAGCCGCAAGGAATGGTCCGAGCATCTGAATGCCGCCCGTCCTTCGCTGTCCCGGGAAATGGGCCAGCTGCGTGACAACGGCTGGATAGCGTTCAAAGGAAATACGGTTACGCTGCTGGACCGGAAGAAGCTGGAGGGGATGATGGAGCGGGAGGAATAAGGCTGCAGCCCCAGGAGTTTGCCGAGTATGCAATAGAGATGAAAAAAATGACCTTCCTTATATGGAAGGTCATTTCTCTTCGGGCTTCAGAAGCCCGTCAGCAATTAACGCTTGTTCAAACAACCGGACCAGTTCGCCGTCATAATGGATTCCCGACAGCCGCTTGAGTTCGTCCATCGCGACTTCCGGTGGAAGTCCCTTCCGGTAAGGCCGGTCGGAGGTCATCGCGTCAAAGGTATCGGCAATACCGATAATTTTGGCCTCGAACAGAATCTCTTCCTCCTTGATCCCGTAAGGGTAGCCGGAACCGTCCAACCGCTCATGATGCTGCAGGATGATGATGCAAATATTGTTGTAATATAAATCCTTAACCATAACATAGCCGTCATAAGAATGACGTTTCACAATCTCGAATTCCTCTGCCGTCAATCGCCCCGGATTGTTCAGAATTTCTTCCGGCGTATGGATTTTACCAACATCGTGAAATGCGGCCGCAAAATATAAATCTTCCAGCTTGTCCTTAGGCATTCTTAACATTCTGGCCATCATCAGGCAGTATTTTTGTACTCGGCCGCTGTGCTGGTACGTATAGTTATCTTTTTCTTCTACCTGTTTAAGAACATTCTGCAGCTTTCTAATCCGATGGCTGATGAGATGAAACGCCGGCTTGGTGGTGTACCACAGCAGCTTCATCTCTGTCAGACTGCTGAAATACACCGCTTCCTGCAGATAATGGGTGTAGAAATAATCGCCTTGACCCAGGATGACATTCCCATTATCGCCTTTATAGCTGCACTCGCCTTCCAGTATGTAGAAGAACTCCATCGTATCGGCTTCTTCGCCGGGATAAATATAGAATTGCTTATCTTGCTTAATCGTCTGCAAAATTACTTCAGAGCCGTCACCTCTTGCCAGTAGCAAATGGTCAGTGGATAACTGATGTTCTTGCGCAATGCTGTCTCCTTCCCTTCCCAAGTTCAGGCCCTTCATAATTTCAACCCTTTCTTATAACTCTATAGCGATAGGATCGATCCAAACCTCGCGATCCGCTATTTTCACAAGCTTCCAGAAACGTTCGGCAACCACGCCCAGTTCGGCCGCTTGAGCGATGGCTGTGTCGGCAATTTGCAAGGTTTCGTTGTATAGATCCGTAACCAGCTTGTCCAGGGCGCTGGTGTAAATTTTGGTGCGTTCAGCGATCAAGGTGCCTTCCGAAGATACTTTTTCATTCAATTCGGCAATTTGAACCTGCACGGCCTCCGAGTCGGCTCCTCCGGGGGTGAACAACTGGTCGACCAGCTCATCGGAAGCCGTCTTCACTTCCGCTACATCCGCCGAGATTTGGGCACTATCCGGATTCAGCTCCGCCGCGGCCTGAAGCTGCTTGATCACCTGAATATCTCTCAAGTAATCCTCTTGTAGTTTATCGGCTTCTGCGACAGCTTTTTCAATCTTTTCGTCAATTTCTTTGTTGGCCTTTTCAATAATTGTGAGTGCGTTCTGCTGATCTTGGGTGAGGTTGTCCGCCGCCGGCGATGCAAAGACCGCGCCGCTGACCAGAAACAGCGCCAGCATAAAGATCGAGCCGCTTGCCAATAGCTTCTTTAACATGTCCACTATCCTTCCGCGAATGGGTTGAATTTCAGTTTAATTATAGTATCGAAGATTGCCGTTTGCCAGTTTTATCCGTTAAAAAGTGAGCGGAATCGACAGATTATTAGGCATTTTTTTAACACTTTTCAACATTGATCATTTGGCGGGCATACTGTCGGGTCCAGGCCAGCACCTGACCCTCGGCAATCGGACGGCTGATGAAGTAGCCCTGTACCTTGTCGCAGTTTACCCGTCTCAGGAAATCGAGCTGTTCCTCCGTTTCGACGCCCTCCGCGGTAACGTTCAGCCCCATATCGTGACCGATGGCGACAATGGAGCCGGCCAGCGGCATGCTGCTCCCTTCGCCCGGAAGGCCGTCAATAAACGATTTGTCGATCTTCAGCGTCGTAATCGGCAGCTGTTTTAGATAGCTGAGGGAAGAATAGCCTGTCCCGAAATCATCCAAAGCGATGCCGATGCCCCGCTGCTTCAAATACTCCAACTTGATGCTGATCTCTTCAAAAGACTCCATAATGATGGACTCTGTTATCTCCAGCTCCAGGTACCGGGGGTTCAATTCCGTTTCACGCAAAATCCTCAGCACCGTATCTGTGAAATCGTCCAGCAGCAATTGAATTACCGAAATATTGACTGAAATATGATACGGTCCCAGCCCCTGACGGTGAAGTCCGGCAAGAAAAAGACAAGCCTTGCGCAGCACCCATTCCCCTATTGGGATAATCAGGCGGCAGTCTTCCGCAATCCCTATGAAGGATAAAGGCGAGACAAACCCCAGAACCGGGCTGTTCCAGCGAATCAGCGCCTCGAACCCCCACAGCTCTCCGGTGCGAAGAGTCACCTTTGGCTGGTATTGCAAGGACAACTCGTTGTTATCGATCGCTTCCCGCAAATGCTTCTCTATAATCACCCGTTCGTCAAAATGCTGCTGCATATTTTGTCCATATAGGATGTACGTTCCCTTACCTGCCTGCTTGGCCCTGTACATGGCAATATCGGCGTTCTTGAGCAGCGCCTCGGCGCTATTGCCGTCACGGGGGTACTGGGCGATGCCAATGCTTATAGAGACATGAACGGTGCTGTCGCCCAGCTGAAACGGCTCATTGAAGCTTTGAATCAGCGCCTCGGCGTAAAAAACCGTCTGCTCCGGCTTCTCCGTGTCCTTCAACAGGATAACGAATTCGTCACCGCCGAAACGGTAGTGTCTGCTGCTGCCATTGGCCAGCGCCAGCAACCGCTCTCCAGCCTGCGTAAGCAGCTGATCGCCGAAAGTATGGCCCATCGTATCGTTAATATATTTGAAATTGTCGATATCCAGGAAGAACAATGCCGCCTGGCCGCTCTCATTCTCCTCGATGAACGCCTTTAGTTCTTCCGTCAGCGACAACCGGTTCGGCAGCCCGCTGAGTTCGTCATTGAAAGCAAGAACCCGGTATTTCTCCTCACTGGCCTGAAGCAGCGCCTGGTTCTCGACCACCTTGTTATACTGCTCAAGCAGTTCATCCTGCAGGGCGGTCAGTTCCTCATACGTCGATTCCAACTCCTGATAGCTCATCTGAAGCTTGCTCTCATAACCTTTGCGGTCCGTGATGTCCGTCATCGAGCCGGCAAACCGGACATAGCCGCCCTCCTCGTTCCGCTGCACCTTTCCTCTGGCCTGAAACCACTTGTATTCCCCGGATTTGGCGCGTATCCGGTATTCGCTGTAATAGTATACCGTCCGTCCTGACAGGTGTTCCTTCCGCTGCCGCTCCTCCTGTTCAAGGTCGTCGGGATGAATAATATTGCTCCAGCCGATGTAGTGCTCGTCAATCTCCCCGATTTCATAACCGAGAAGCTCGTACCATCTGTCCGAGAAGTAATAGATCATCGTCGTCATGTCGAGGTCCCAGATGACCGCATCGGCGCCGAACGCCGCCAGGCTGAATCTCTCGTTGCTCTCCATCAGCTGTTTGCGGATTCTTCTGACCACCCCGGCATGGAACAGCAGAACAAAAATAAAGATAAGCAGCACGGCAAACGCCGCGATAAGGGTGATTACAAGGCTTCTGTACGTTTCATAAAAGGAAAACGGCTTATTGACCAATTCGCTGCCTGAGGGAAGATCCTTTAGAGCAATCCCAAAATGATTCAGCTCATTGAAGTCGAATACTTTGCGGCTTGTGCCGGCGTAAGAGACGGGGATTCGGTTCGGACTTTCTCCCCGGAGCACGCGCAGCGCCAAATTCGCCGCCTTCTCCCCCTGCAGTTTCCCGCTGAGCAGGCTTCCGCCGAACGCGCCGTGATTTAGCCCGAAATCATACGTATGATAGACCGGAACGGCGCTGACGGCCGCAAGCTCGCTTGAGAGACGGTCAAATTCGGTAATTCGGCCCGTAGAATCGCTGTAATAGGTCGTCATCAGCAAAATGCTGTCCGGTTTAAGCGATGCCGCCGTCTGTTCCATTTCTTCTTTGGACATCCGGTTCATCGGAAAGATCCGCAGTCCTAGACCAAGCGACTCCAGCTTGTTCATGACCAGTTGGCCGGTGGACAGGCCGCTTTCCGAATTGTCGTAAATGACATAGACGTTGCGGATGGAGGGATTGAGGTAAAGCGCCATTTTCATCGTTTCGGAAGGATCGATATTCTCGATGATGCCGGTCATGTTCCGCCGGTCCTTGATCCGATCGAAACCGACCTGATTCACGCCGCTGAAAATAATGGGGGCGTCGTTTAACAGTTCTTTCCGGTGACGTATGGCAAAATCAAGCGCGATATCGTCCGTCGCCAAGATGGCGTCAAAATGTTTGTCCGCATATTTTCCCTTGATCATCTCGTAGAAACGCTGCAAATTGTCCTCTTCTGGATATCGCTTCCAGTCCAGATACTCCGTATAAATGACGGGCGGCGCCATCGCATTCTTCAGCCGGTCCACAATGCCGTCATTCTGATCATCGGTCCAGGCGAAGCCTTTATGGTAGGAATGGAGAATCAGGACATTTTGCTGGGGAGGTTCCGCTGCTCCTTCGGCCAATGGCGGATAGAGCCCCATCAAGAACAGAACGAGCAGTAATAACCACCCTATCCGCTGCTTTGTTGCATAAGCCATTCCTGATCCCATATGCTCACCCCACTCCTCAATGCCTGTATCCAGCTATCCAAAAGCTGCCGGTAAATTTCGACAATATATTAATTCGGGGCCTAATTCTCCCTTCCTTCTATTGTCGGAAGAAGCCTCGGAAATATTTATAAAAAGGACCGAAATCAGTATATGCTAACCGGTTGACATATATACTTCCCGACTCTTATACTGAATGTATCTTCATTGTCTTACCGATCTGCCCACCATTCCAATTGAACAGGAGCCGATTGAATTGACCATCAAAAATGAGATTATGCTGATTACGTACGCCGACAGCCTAGGCAAGAATTTGCAGGAGACTGCCGAACTGCTCTCCCGGCATTTTAACGGTATTGTGGGAGGCGTGCATATTCTGCCCTTTTACCCCTCCTCGGCCGACCGCGGATTCGCTCCGCTCACTTACGAGGAAGTAGATCCCGAGTTCGGCACATGGGATGACGTCGCCAAAATAGAAAGCGGTTTCTACTTAATGTACGACTTCATGATCAACCATATCTCGCGCAGCTCCGCCTACTTCAAAGATTTTCAGCAGAACAAGGATGCCTCTCCCTACCGCGACCTGTTTATCCGCTACAAAGACTTCTGGCCGGGCGGCGAGCCTACGCAGGAAGATGTGGACGCTATCTACAAGCGCAAGCCGCGCGCGCCTTATATCGATGTAACCTTCGCGGATGGAACAACCGAAAAAATCTGGTGCACGTTCGACGAGGAGCAGATCGACCTCAATTTGTATACGGAAACGACCAAACAGTTCGTGAAGGAACAGCTTCGGGGATTGGCCGAACGGGGCGCTTCGATTATCCGTCTGGACGCTTTTGCATACGCTACCAAAAAGGCGGGCACCAGCTGCTTCTTTATCGAACCGGACACTTGGGAAATGCTTGATGAAGTTAAAGCCATTCTGGAGCCGTACGGAACCGAGCTTCTCCCGGAAATACACGAGCATTACAGCATTCAGCTGAAGCTTGCGGACAAGGGCTATTGGGTATATGACTTCGCGCTGCCGATGCTAGTGCTGCATGCGCTGTACAGCGGAAAGGCGGAACGGCTGACACACTGGCTGAACATTTGCCCGCGCAAGCAGTTCACCACGCTGGACACGCATGACGGCATTGGCGTTGTCGACGCCGCCGATCTGATGACTCCCGAGGAAATCGAGGAAACGAAAAACAATTTGTTCTCCCAGGGCGCCAATGTGAAACGGGTCTACAACACGATGGCTTACAACAATCTGGACATCTACCAGCTCAACTGCACGTACTATTCGGCCCTGGGCGACGATGACGACGCCTATGTGCTGGCCCGCGCCATCCAGTTCTTCGCGCCAGGCATTCCGCAGGTCTATTACGTCGGGCTGCTGGCCGGCAAAAACGACATCGAGCTGCTGGAAGAAACCAAAGTCGGCCGCAACATCAACCGCCATTATTATACGAAGGAAGAAGTCGAAGAGAATCTGGAGCGTCCCGTGCTGAAACGGCTGTTCGCGCTGATGAAGTTCCGCAACAGCTGCCGCGCTTTTGACGGCGATTTGACCGTAATGGACACAGGCGAGGCGTCTACGTTAGAATTGATTTGGACGAACGGCCCGCTTCGGGCTGCGCTGCGCGCCGACCTTGCGGCACGGACATTCACCGTGCATTACACGGATGAGCATACCGGCGAAGAAACGCTGCTTGCCGGCGTATAAACTTTTTAGGCAAGAAGAAACGCCTGATGGCGTCCTTAAGGACGCAAGTACGTTTCTCGTAGAAATATAAGGCCATTTATAAGCGTGTAACTTATAAATTCTTATATTTTAATAAAAAACCAAGTTCCTGCGGGGCGCGTTTCATCTTAAGGGGTGAAGCGCGTCCCTTTCCTAGGAGCCTGCAGGCAGGAGCGATTGCATGCCCACCATTAAAGATGTGGCTTTAAAGGCCGGGGTTTCCGTTACCACCGTATCCCGGGTGCTGAATAACAGGGGATATTTGAGCGAAGAGCTGAAGAAAAAAGTTTACGGCGCCATGGAGGAGTTGAACTATCGGCCCAATGAGCTGGCCCGTTCGCTGAGCCGCTCCAAGTCGAATATTATCGGACTGATTATTCCGCATGCGGCGCATCCTTTCTTCGGAGAATTGGTCAGCCACATCGAGGAGCATGCCTACCTGCACGGGTACAGGCTGCTGCTGTGCAACTCCCATCTGGACAGGCAGAAGGAAGCGGAATACATCGATATGCTGCGCTCCAGCCGCGTCGACGGCATTATTCTGGGCAGCCACACGCTGGAGGTCGAAGACTACCGCCAGATTCATCTGCCCGTGGTCACGTTCGACCGGCGGATCAGCACCGACATCCCCTATATTTGCTCCGATAACTACCGGGGCGGGGAACTGGCAACGGCGCTGCTGGCCGACAAGGGCTGCCGCAAAATCGCTCATATCGGCGGCCATCCCCATCCCGATCTGCTGGCGCTGAAAAGACTTGACGCCTTTAAGGAGATTGCTAAGCAGCGCGGCCTGCAGCATGTCGAGATGCATACCGATTGGGATGGGTTTAATTTCGAGGGTTATGAGCGTCTGGTCAACCGGCTGCTGGAGGAGCATCCCGACGTGGATGGCATTTTTGCCAGCAGCGATGTGATTGCCGCCTATGCGCTTAAAGCTTGCCTGGCCAGGGAACGACGGGTGCCCAAGGATATCAAAATTGTCGGCTACGACGGCATTTCGCTCCGAGGGTTGCTCTCTCCCGTTCTCACAACCGTTGCCCAGCCGATTGCCGGGATGGGCCAAAAGGCGGTCGATCTCATCATGGAGCAGGTGAAGGGCAACACGGTGCCGGTAGAGAATATACTGCCGGTGCATCTGATTGAAGGAGAGACAACATAGGAGAATGATCCCTCAAGTTTATCATTGAGGGATTTTTTATGTTCTATCGCAGATGCCACTCATTTCCGTTAATGTTGAAGACCCACCAAACAGCCTATTCCGGGACAATATCCATCCTTACTTTAAGTATGTAAATGATGTTTCGTTATGGTATAATTCCTGTACTGCGCTGGTTTGCAGCTGTAAATACTGCTTTATGATATATAAACCGTGTTGTATAGGAGGCTCGTACATGAACAAGCTCCAAGATATACCCTTTTCCGTGCTTGATCTGGCTCCGATTGCGGAAGGCCGCACGGCGGCGGACTCATTACGAAATCCGCTGGATCTGGCGCAGCATGCCGAGCGATGGGGATACCGCCGCTATTGGCTGGCGGAGCATCATAATATGCCCGGCATCGCCAGCTCGGCCACCTCGGTCGTGATCGGGCATGTAGCGGCCGGGACAAAGAGCATCCGTGTCGGCTCGGGAGGCATTATGCTGCCCAACCATGCCCCGCTGATGATCGCCGAGCAGTTCGGCACGCTGGAATCCCTGTTCCCGGGCCGCATCGATCTCGGCCTGGGCCGCGCGCCCGGTTCGGACCAGCCGGCTTCCCGGGCGATCCGGCGCGGATTCGGCAGCGACGGAAGCGACTTTCCGGAGCAGCTGGCCGAGCTGCGCGCCTATTTCGATCCCGAAGCGGCGGACTCGCGCCCTCCGGGCGTACGGGCCATTCCCGGCGAGGGCCTGAACGTGCCGATCTGGCTGCTCGGTTCCAGCGGCTTCAGCGCAAGGCTTGCCGGCCAGCTCGGTCTGCCCTTCGCCTTTGCCAGCCATTTCGCGCCCGACTATCTGCTGCCCGCGCTTCACCTGTACCGCAGCAGCTTCCAGCCCTCCGGGGTGTTGGACAAGCCGTATGCCATGGTCGGCCTCAGCGCTGTAGCTGCGGACTCGTCCGAGGAAGCCCGGCGGCTCGCGACTTCCTCACAGCAGCAGGCGCTGAGCCTTATCCGAGGCCGTCCCGGCAAGCTGAAGCCTCCGGTTGACAGCATGGAAGAGCTGTGGAGTCCGCAGGAGCGGGCCCTTGTCCTCGGCAGACAGCAGTATGCCGTTGTCGGCGACAAAGCCGCCGTGCTGGAGCGGATGCAGCAGATTCTGGAGGAGACCGAGGCCGACGAATGGATCATCGCCTCGCAAATTTACGATCATGCCGCCCGTCTGCGCTCCTATGAAATTCTCGCCGAGGTCCTTCAGAAGTAAAGACCGGGCAGCGTTATTACCCCGGCTTAGCCGGTCGAGAACGATTCGGATCAAAGCCACATTTCCACTTCGAAGTTCCTCCTGACGGAAATCGCCGGAAATAGGGTTTGCCTTCCGAACATGATAAAATAAAAGGCAGCTATGAAGATGCAGAGGAGATGAAGAGGTTGAAGCACGAGGTTATAGAGCGTTTTATTTCGTATGCCCGTATGGATACGCAATCCGATGAAGGCAGCGAGACCTGTCCTTCGACGCCGGGACAGCTGGTTCTGGCTCGGAAGCTTGCGGAGGAGCTTGCCGAAATTGGCTTGGAGGAAATTACGGTCGATCAGCATGGATATGTGTTCGCCTCGCTTCCGTCCAACAGCGGCAAAGACGTTCCCGTCATCGGCTTTCTCGCCCATTTGGACACCGCTACCGAGATCACGGGCGCAGGCGTTCAGCCGCAGATTGTGGAAGCCTATGAAGGCGGCGATATCGTGCTGAACAAGGCGCTGAACGTCGTACTTTCGCCTGCCCGCTTTCCGGAGCTTGGCGGATATGTCGGGCAGACGCTGATTACGACCGACGGCACCACTCTGCTCGGCGCGGACGACAAGGCCGGAATCGCCGAAATTATGACGGCCATGCATTACTTAAAGCAGCACCCGGAAATCAAGCACGGCAAAATCCGGGTCGCCTTTACGCCGGACGAGGAAATCGGCCGCGGCGCCCACAAATTCGATGTCGAAGCCTTCGGCGCAAAGTACGCGTACACACTGGACGGAGGGCCGCTGGGAGAGCTGGAGTACGAAAGCTTCAACGCGGCAGCGGCGAAGATTGTTTTCCACGGCGTCAACGTCCACCCCGGCACGGCCAAGGGTAAAATGATCAACTCCGCCAAAATCGCCATGGCTTTCCATGAGCGGCTGCCCGCCGGAGAAGCGCCAGAGTTCACGGAAGGCAAGGAAGGCTTCTATCATCTGAATTCGTTCCAGGGGACCGTAGAGATCAGCCGGCTGAACTATATTATCCGCGACTTTGACCGCGGGCGGTTCGAGGAACGCAAGGCGTACATCCAGGCCCTGGCCGACGAATTCAGACAGACGTACGGAGAGCACAGCGTCGTGCTGGAGCTGAAGGACCAATATTACAATATGCGTGAAAAAATCGAGCCCGTCAGCCACATCGTCGATATCGCCCATACGGCCATGACGAATCTCGGCATTACGCCGATTGTCCGTCCGATTCGCGGAGGCACCGACGGTTCGCAGCTGTCCTATATGGGACTGCCGACGCCGAATATTTTTGCCGGCGGGGAGAACTTCCACGGCAAATTCGAATATATCTCGGCGGATACGATGGTCAAAGCGACCGAAGTGATTATCGAAATTGCGCAGTTGTTCGAGCGGCGGGCCTGATCTCCCGAGCAGCTTATCCCTGCTTTATACAAAAGCCTCCGAAGCCTGGCGTGGATTGCCAAGCCCGGAGGCTTCTTTATGCGTAATGGAGGGTTACTCAGACGGTTTCATTTATAATCTTGCCGAACTGAGCGGTCCTTCATCCTCAGCCGGTCGTCCGTCTTTCCAAATAACATTTTCCCCGTAGTTTTTGCCCCAGTCGTACATCATGCGGAGGACGGGCATCAAACTTTGGCCATATTCCGTCAAAGAATATTCCACTCTCGGAGGGACCTCCGCATACACTTTACGCAGAACAAGCTGATCCTCCTCCAACTCCCGGAGCTGGTTCGTCAGCATCTTTTGCGTGATATGGGGAATGAGCTTTTTCAGCTCGCTGAACCGTTTCGTGCCGTCCAGGCCGAGATGCCATAGAATAATTAGCTTCCACTTTCCGCCGATGACGGCTAGAGTCAGCTCTTTTTCACAGTTAATTTCCATAAGATTGATCCGGTCCTTGATCTCCGTTGCCATGCTTGCAGCCTCCTTTTGTTGATATCATACTACAAAAAAGAAACGCATGCCGCCCCGGACAGGACGGCATGCGTTTCCCATAGAAATGGAAGAGCAAGGCATTTCTTTTCAATGAAAATCAGGCGGCAGTCCGCGCCGCTACTCCAGATTGGCATGCTTGCCGAACATTTGGGTCGTCGTTTGCCCCGTTTTATCCATTAGCCGCAATATAACGGCATCATAGAACAGGAGGAGCGTCTGCTCAAACAACGAGGCCATCGGCTGAATCGTCGATCCGCTTCCTGCAGCCTGATCTTTCGGCGCTCCGGGGAGCTTCACCGTATCATCGGCCAGACGTCCAATCGTCGACTCCGGGTTGATCGTAACCACGGCTACGCCCGCGCCCAATGCCTTGGCTTTATTCGCCATCGCAATCAAGCTCTGCGTCTCTCCCGAGCCGGAGCCGAGGATAAGCAAATCTCCCTCGGCGATACCGGGAGTCACCGTTTCCCCGACTACATAAGCGTCCTTGCCCGCATGCATCAGCCGCATGGCGAACGCCCGTCCCATTAGACCGGATCTGCCGGCTCCCGCCAGAAATATCCGCTTTGCCCGAAGAACCCGCTCGGCGAGTTCCTCCGCTTCCCGTACGGGAAGCCGGGAAACGGAACGCTTCAGTTCGTTGATAATTTCCTCTGCGTATTGTACGGTGTTCATCGGCCGCTTAAGACTGACTGACAAGACGCTTCATTTCAGCAGCAACTGCCTTTTTGTCAACTTGTCCGGTAATGCCTCCGCCTACGATGACAAGGTCCGGTTTCGCCTCGATCACTTCAGGCAGCGTGTCCAGCTTGATGCCGCCCGCGATGGCCGTCTTGGCCTGCTTGACCACACTCTTGATCGCTTGCAGATCCTCAAAGGAGTTCTTGCCTTCGGCCTGATGAT
The DNA here is from genome assembly GCF_003854965.1 of Paenibacillus rhizophilus. GTDB lineage: Bacteria > Bacillota > Bacilli > Paenibacillales > Paenibacillaceae > Paenibacillus_AQ > Paenibacillus_AQ rhizophilus. The sequence continues at coordinate 78,775 of NZ_RQPI01000015.1, read as the reverse complement.
CGTAGCCGGAATGCACGCAGATGTAGTCGACGCCAAGAGCGTCCACTTCCGCCGCTCTGCCTTTGATGTCCTTGACGTTAATCAGGTCGACGAGAACTTCCTTCCCGCTCTTCTTGGCTTCTTCAACCGCGCCTCTGATCGTGGAGTCGTCGGAAACGCCGAGTACGGTAATAATATCCGCGCCCGCTTCAGAGGCTTTCATCACTTCGTAACCCCCCGCGTCCATAATCTTCAGGTCGGCTAATACCGTAAGCTGCGGAAAAGCGTCCTTGATCGCTTTTACAGCGTGCAGTCCTTCATTAATCACGATCGGAGTTCCAATTTCAACAATATCTATATAGTCGGCAACTTCCGCCACCACTTCTTTCGCTCCAGGGATGTCTACCAAATCAAGCGCCAATTGCAATTTCACGGGGTCATGTCTCCTTCATAGTTATATAATTTATTGCTACGCCTATTGTAGACAGTACATTTCCATTTAGGAAGTAGGCACTTTGCCGTGGTGTAGTCACCTGGAGGATACTATTGTTCCGTGCCGGGATTTTTCAGGAAAATCATAATCTTTGGGTTACACGGGAAAAAGGGGTGATTTTATCCGGAAGCTGTGCTAATATGGTCCTTTGAAAATCCATTGAAAGAACCTGACTTTATACAAAGAGGGTGACATGTATGGCTGCGGAAATCGCCGCCGGGAACAAGCCGGGTACCAACCCCCAACAAAAAATAAGTCTCGTCAAGCTGACTTGGCCGATCTTTCTCGAGCTGTTCCTGTTCATGCTGATGGGCACGGTTGACACGTTCATGATCAGCTCCGTTTCGGACGACGCCGTATCCGGTGTAGGAGCGGCGAACCAAATTATCCAAATCGGCATTCTCGTGCTCAGCGTGGTCGGAAACGGTGCAGCCGTCGTCGTCTCCCAATATCTCGGCTCCAGAAAGCCGCTCGAAGCGGCGGAGGTGACCGCCAATTCCATTACGCTCAGTATGGCTATAGGCGTGCTGATGAGCTTGATTCTGCTGGTATTCGGGGGAAGCCTGCTGTCGCTGCTTCATGTTCAGGGCGACATTCTTGCCTACGGCCGGGCGTATATGCATATTGTCGGCAGCTTTATTTTTTTTCAGGCGCTGATTAATGCCCTTGCGGCCGCAATCCGCACCTATGGCTTCACCGTACAAACGATGCTGCTGTCGCTGCTGATGAACATCCTGCATGTCGTCGGCAACTATATTTTGATCTTCGGCCACTTCGGCTTCCCGGCGCTCGGCGTGCAGGGTGCAGCCATTTCGACCGTTGTCAGCCGCCTGATCTGCGTGTTCCTGTTCTTCCTGCTGATGTACCGGATTATGGAGATCCGTGTAAAGTGGTCTTATTACATTTCTCTTAGCAAAAACTATGTGCTGAAAATACTGAAAATCGGTATCCCTTCCGCTTTCGAATCGATCATTTATCAGGCCTGCCAATTGGTGTTCACGCTGTATATCACTTATTTGGGTGCGGAAGCGATGGCAACCCGCCAATATGCGCTTAACATTTCGACCTATATTTACCTGTTCAGCATGGCGGTGGCAATGGGCACCTCCATTATCGTCGGCCATCTGGTTGGAGGGCGGAATCCGCAGGAGGCATACAAGCGGGTGTTCCAAAGCGTCAAATGGGCGCTGCTCGCCACGGTAATCATTGACGTGCTCGCCATCATGTTCCGCGTTCCGCTCTTCGGGCTGTTCACGGACAACGAGAACATTATTGTTATGGGCGCTCAGGTCATGCTGCTCAGCTTCTTCCTCGAAACGGGGCGGACCACCAACCTGATCATCATCAATGCCCTGCGGGCCTCGGGGGACGCCAAGTTCCCGGTGTACATGGGGCTGATCTCCATGGTATGCATGAGTCTGCCTTTGGCTTATGTGCTCGTCTTCCAGTTTCATCTCGGGCTTGCCGGGGTCTGGCTGGCGAACGCCGCCGACGAATGGACCCGGGCGGTCATTATGTATTTCCGCTGGCGCAGCCGTGCCTGGGAGAAATACGCCCTGGTCGAGCAGGGCCCTGCCGAGGGCGAAGCGAAGTCCGTGCTGACTTGATAACACCCCGATACCCGGCGGTTTCCCCGGCAAGTGCCGCTTCTTCGTTCCCGGCTGAAACAGAAATAAGGCAGACAATCAAACAAGCGGGACCGGGAAAGGATAACTCCTTCCCCGGTCCCGCTCTTTTCATTGCCACAGCTCATGGGAACGGCGACCCCCACCGGGACAAGGCCTGAAGACTCGCCTCCCGGTTAATCCAGATAACCGGCCAATCCTTTATCCATCAGGTAGTCCATCTCCGCATCCAGGATGCGTTCAACCGTCAGCTCGTCCAGCTTAACGTCGCTGCGGCTGAGCACATAATCAACCAGATCGTCGCTGTCGATGTCGACCTCTCCCTTGGCGTTGGCCTTGGCGCTGTTAATAAACGCCTGTTCATGCTTCAGAATGAGCGTAATCGCTTTAGGGTCGGCTTTCGTTTGGCCTGCGATGAATGCGATCATTTCCTGTTCGTTTATGGCTTGATTCATATATGTTCATCCTTCCCGCTTGGACCTGCAAACCCATTGTAGCATAAGCCCCCGGCTTGCATACAGCGAAGCATTAAGGAATTCCGGACGGAAGAGGATGAAACGAACATTGTCTGTAAAGGCAGCGGTTCGGTACCGCCGGTTTCTATTTCTGCCGCAGGCACAGGATCATCACCGTAAGGTACGCGATATTTACCAGCAAAAACAGCATTAGCGTTTGATTAGACATATCCTCCAATAGAATCCACATTTCCTCACCTTTCGTAAATACCATAATTTTCTTTCTTGTGGAAAATTATACCTCTATAATTAGGAGGGAACAAAGCTTTTTTTTGCAAAAATACGTGGAAAAACCAGGTCTTCCCATTACGCATGAGAAACTCATGGGCATCTTGGAGTTCCGGCATGGATGGCTTAAGACGTAAATTGCGTCTCCTTTTTTGATTGCTTATAATACTAGATAAGCTGCGTCTCCTATACTGTCCCTTGTCCTTAATGGGAGCTTTTCAGTATCAAGAAGAGACGCTTTTTGGTGAAAGGGCGTGAATGCCGTGCCTCATGACGAGCAGGATAAGAACCGGATCAGACCGAAGCTCAAGGTCATTTCGTTCAACGGGGACGAGAGCAGCCTTGTCGAAACAGAGAAATCGCAAGTCACCTTTCAGGATGTCGGCGGGATGGAAGAATTGAAGAAAAAAATCCGCCTGAACTTTATTCTGCCGCTTCAGCAGCCGGAAATGTTCCAGGCCTTCGGGAAGTCGGCTGGAGGCAGTCTGCTGCTGTACGGCCCTCCGGGCTGCGGCAAGACGTTTCTCGCCCGGGCGATTGCCGGAGAGATCAACGCCAACTTCCTGCATGTCGAGCTGCAGGCTATTCTCTCCATGTACATCGGGGAAAGCGAGCATAATCTACATGATTTCTTTGAAAAAGCGCGCCAGGAAAAGCCCTGCGTCATGTTCATCGACGAGCTCGACGCGCTTGGCGGAAGCCGCCACCACATGCAGCAGCATCATAACCGCATGCTGGTCAATCAGCTGCTGATCGAACTGGATGGCCTGCAGTCCTTCAACCATGAGGTGCTCGTCGTCGGCGCGACGAATACCCCCTGGTACCTCGATTCGGCGCTGCGGCGGCCGGGGCGGTTCAACCATCTGTTCTTTGTGCCGCCGCCCGAACCGGCGGAAAGAGAGCTAATCCTCGGCCTGAAGCTTCAAGGCAAGCCGCAGGACGGGCTGCACCTGAAACGCTGGGCCGAGATGACGACGCATTTCTCGGGCGCTGATCTGGAGCAAATCGTAAGGGATGCGGTGGAGCGGGCCATCGAGCGTTCTCTCGAGAGCGGCAGCATCCAGCCGATCACGGACAAAGATATGAAGGCGAGCATCGAGGGACGCAAGCCGACGACGCTGGATTGGTTCTCCACAGCCAAGAACTACGCTACCTTCAGCGATATCAACAAAGATTACGAGCAGGTGCTTGAATACGTGAAGACCCACCGAATCAAATGAACAGGCGGTGATGCCCGTGAGCTTGCGTGGCCCTGATGCCTTCCACTATGAGCGGGCGTTTCAGCTGATGAACTGGCGGCGCTTTGCGGAGGCGATAGAGGAAACCGAGAAGTGGATACTGGAAGATCCGGAGAATGCCGATGCGTACGGAATGCTGGCGCAAATTCATATGAAAGCCGGCAGTTATGACCATGCGATGCATTGGTCGGCCGAGGCGCTAAGATGCGATCCGGAGAACGCGCTTGCCTGGTTCGTGCGGGCCGTGTCGCTGTACTCGCAGGGCAATGAGGCGCTGTTTCTGGAAGCGGCGGCGGAAGGGCAGCGGATTGATCCGCTGGAAAGCTATTATCCTTTTCTCAAATTCAATATTTATCATAAAAAAGGGGATTTCCAAGCAGCCCGGGAGGAAATGGACCGGGCGCTCCGGCTTGCGCCGGACCGCTCCCTGTTCCTCGCGGCGGACAGCTATCTGCGGGCCAACTCGCGGGATTTCGAAGGCTCGCTCTCTTCGGAGAGCATGGCGCTGTTTCACGATCCCGAGGACGACCAGACCTATCTGTACCTCGCCTGGGCGGCGGACAGACGGGGCGATTACGGCAAAGAGATCGAGTTCATGAAGAACGCCATCCGGATCGACCCCACGGACGAGCAAATCCGCAGCGAGTATTTGAACAGCCTGCAAAAGAAATACTGGTTCTATCGCGTGCTGCTCCTGCCGTTTATAGCGAAGAAGCGGCTTGGCAAGTGGCAGTTTTTTCTCGTCTGGGTGGTGCTCTGGATCGTATTCCGCCCCTTCGTGCTGCTGTTTCTCCTTCTGTACGTACTGGCGTACTGGCTGAGCAAGCTGCTCGTCCGGGTGCAGGTGTTCGGCTGGAGATCGCTGTTTCGCAAAATATAAATAAAGATGAACAATACGAGAAAAAGGACCCATTGCAGAAGGCCGAAGCCCGCCGCGATGGGTCCTTTTTGGCGATACGATACGTTGCGTTATTTCTTGTAGTTCAGACGCTGATTGAAGCGGTCGATACGTCCGCCCGTGTCGATATTCTTCTGTCTGCCCGTATAGAAAGGATGGGAAGCCGAGCTGGAATCGACCCGGATGACCGGGTACGTATTGCCGTCCTCCCACTCCATCGTCTCTCCCGAAGACTTGGTGGAAGCGCTCAGGAATTTAAAATCTGCGCTGGCATCATAGAAAATGACTGGCTGGTATTTCGGATGAATGCCTTCTCTCATCGTTAATCCCTCTTTCTGAATAAAATAGACATCTTGTATTAACTTACCCTACTTTCGGGTAAAGCTTTCACCACAATGAACATTTTATTCAAAAAGCTTCCGTCAAAGTCAGCTCCATATACAGCAGCTCATGTGTGGGGACAAGACCGGCCCGCTCCAATGAAGCTGTAAAGAAGCCGCCTGTGGCCGGAATATGAACGGCTCTTACTCCTACGCCTTCCGGGATGCCGGAGAGCAGCCGGGATAACAGCGTATCCGCGATTGCCTCCGCGTCCAAGCGGCCGCCAATAACGCTGCCTGGATAAATCAGCAGCGCGGACAGCTCACCGGTCCCGGAATAAATCCGCCGGAACGGAAGATACCCGGCAGCTTGGCCTTCCTGCCCGGCAATCAGGCAGCGGCCGCCCTTCAGGCTCAGCCAGTGGGTCTGCCACGGCCTGCGGTGGCGATAGAAGGGAAGGGCCGCCGCCTTAGCCACATCGGCCTCCTGAACCTCAATCGCGGGGGCCGCTTCAAGAACAGCGTTCCCTGGCGGCTGAGTTCCGGCGGGCCGCTCGTAAAACCGCGTCATGCCTTTGTTCACATAGCCGCACCGCTCATATAGCGCAATGGCCGGGGTGTTCTGCACGAACACCTCCAGAGTCGCCAGATCGACGCCTTCCTCCCGGTAGCGCCGGATACTCTCCTCCAGCAACAGCCGGCCGCCCCCCTTGCCCCGGTAAAAAGGGGCAACGGCGGTGCCGCCGTTCCAGGCCACCTTGCATCCGTTAACCATACGTATGCCGTTCAGCGTGAGGCCCGCCGGCCGCTCACCGTCAAAGAGCACGATGGACTGGTCCGGCAGCAGATCCTCATTGTACATCCGGGCGATAAATGCCGGTTCTTTCATGAATAAATCGACATAATAGTCCTCAAATCCCGTATTCCATGCTTCCAGCGCCGTCTTAAGCGGTAACTCGTTCAGCGGTTTGATACTGGCCATAACGCTCCTTTCCACAGCAGGATTACCTATCCGGTTATCCCATTTTGCCCGCGATCTTCCGGTAGGTTGTCTCATCGGAGACGATATACAGCCTTGCTTCCGCAGGGATAGGATCATCCAGCCTGCGGTTGATGCCCAGATCGTGGCGGTCGGCGATCAGGGTGGCGCCTTGGCGCAGCAGGCCCTGGAAAGCATCCCCGTAGGTCTTCCATGACCGGTCGACCGGTACCTCGTAAATATCGTCGCCGTGGGAGCGGCTGATAAGCTGCGTAATGACTTCCGGATTTCCCTCCTGCAGCGCGGCTCTTACCGCCAGCCGGGAAACGGCGTCATGCGACAGGACGAAGTCGTTGACCCGGACATGCCGGAAGTTCTGCACGTTCTTCTCCTGCATGATTTCCACTGTTGTATGTACATCCGGCGCGATCCGCTCGATGCTTGAGGCGATCAGCAGCGATTTGCCGTCCACCAGTGCGGCCTCGTCGATCCGTATATCGCCGAAGATAATGGCCGCCCTCGCTTTGGCGAGACCTGCCTTCACCAGAATATCGTCGGAGGAAGGGTCCCCGCTGATGAAATGAACCTGTTTCATCTGCTCCAGCGGATGCTGACCCGATTCGTCGATAATGATGATCTGACAGTCCGGCGTATAGCTGAGGATTTCACCCACCGCCGCCTGCGCCTTTTTGCTCCAGTTGATGAGAATAACATGATTCTCTCCGAAAAATGGCAACTTTCCCGCCCTCCTCTGCCTTCCGATTTCGGCAATGGCATCGATAATCTTTCCGATGACCAAGCTAAGCAGCCCGATGCCGAAAATGTATAGAAAAATCGTAAATATTTTGCCGATGACGGTCTTCGCAAAAAAATCGCCGTATCCGACCGTCGCCATGGTCGTCATGACCCAGTAGAACGAGTTGAACCAGCTGCCGAACGTATCCGGCTCAAGGATGTAGGCGACCGTCGCACTGAGCGTGACAAACAGGAGAATACTCAGACCGATCGTTCTTTTCTTGATATGGTTCATCATGGCCGACAGCTTTAACAAAAAGTGAATGGCAGTCACCCCCCTCGGATGTCCCGCAAAGGCCCGCAAAGCCGCCCGCCGCTTCGAGGACAGCCCTGCGGGCCTTCGAGATAGTTAAATGATCAGACTGCTGACCGCAAACGCCGTTCCGACAAAGACAAAGCACAGCAGCGTCCCCACCGCGACATTGCCCTGCTTAAGATGGTCGGAGATTTTAAAGCCGATCGTGACCAGCTCGAAAATCCAGTACGCCGCCACCAGACAGACATAGCCGACAGCGAACCAGAGCGCCATAAACCAGATCGAGGAATTCGTATAGGCCGCCACACCGAGAATAATCGCCGTCGCCAGAAATTTCCCGCCGAGCGCCAGACCTACGGCGACATTGCCGTTCTTCAGCTCCTCCATATCCTTGAACGGAGTCATCCAGCTGAAGATCAGCATGCCCAGCAATTGAAGCACGATAATGAAAATTACACTAACCAGAATATTGATAACGACCGTCAATTCGCCCACCCCCGAAATTTTGCATAAGCCAAATCGTAATCCGCAAAATCATGAACCTCTTCCAGCACGACCTGCACCGTCTTCTTCTTCTCCATCGCGGTGTAGCGCTTATCGTCGATCGGCTGCTTGATCCGGTTCCCCGAAGGCAGCTCCACTACGGCAAAGTTTCTTGTCTTGTCCTTATACTTCGTCTTGTACACACCGATCAGATCGACGTCCGTCGTCACCGAAATCTTCAGGTTCTTCAGGTCCTCTGTGGCCGATTTCAAATCCTTGTAGGATTTGATCGTGGACCAGGAAGACAGGCGGACCTGGTTCTTCTGATCGGCATCCGTCGTGATTTCGGCGTCCATGTACTGAAGCGTATAGATTTTGTCCCCTGTCGCATAATTGCCGTCATTGGGAAGCATCTCGTTGTTCGGCAGGATGGTCATATCGCTGCCGATCAGGTCACCGACCGTACCCTCGACAACCCGGTAATCCCACGGCACCCGCGCCACATCGCTGGTTGATGTCGCACCGGAATCCGTGGAGAATACGCTGTCCGGATTATCGGAGCAGCCGGCCAGAGCCAGCACCGCCGCGATAATCAGCAGCAGGACGGCCGAGCGAAGTGCCCGCTTTCCCCCAAGCCCGCGGCGGCGTGCTCCCGGCTTCTTATAATAGTTCTCGCGCAATTTATCTCACTCCCATGGCAATAAAATGGCTTGTATTTCCGGTAATGGGGCCTCCGCCCCGCCCCAGCAATCCGCAGGGCCTGCCGTTGATCATGAACATCCCCGTAAGCAGGTGAAGCTCGCCCGCAGAGGTTTGAATCTTCGAGAGCCCCGCTCTCTTCTGATATACGGAAGGAAACAGCACGCTGCTGTCAAAGCCGTCCTCATCTTCAAGCTCCAGGCTTCCGGATTCGTCATAGAGACGCACAGAACCGCCTTCGCGGCCGAACATCGATTTGGACACGAAGTTTCCGGAGAACACAGGCTTGTTGTACGTGGGCAGAACATATTTGGCGATGGTCTCCCGCTCTTCACCGCTGAACAAAAAGCCCAGCTCATACATGCCCCAGACCGCTGCGATCAGCCCTTTGGACTGGAGCAAAATGCTGTGCGGCGGGTTGAACAGCGCGAGCCGGCCGGTCTCCACCGCATAGGCCAAGGCCTCGCCGCCCTCATCCACCGCCATCCACTCTTTCGGGTACAGGGCAAACATCCGGTCCACGACGCGCCCCTGTTCGTCTTTCACCGTTCCTTCGTCAATCGTAAGCTCAAGGCAGTCGACGCACCTGATATCCAGACCGCTGTGCCTTGCCAGCGCTTCGATCGTCCCGGAATCCTCGAGATGGCTTCCGTAGTTCACGCAGGCCGCTGTGTCCGGCCGCTCCTCGCCCCAAGCCGCAGCGACAAGCTCCGGCATGCTGCCGTTAACCGTCGGAATGCCGGCTTGCTCGCATACCCATGGCGTCGCAATGGACGCCTCCACGTAACCGGTCGGCGTATCCGCGTTCAGCTCCAGCAGCTTGATGCTGCCGCCCTCGTCGACGGCGAAGTCAAACCGCGCATACCGGCTGATGAGCCCGGGCGGAGCAAGCGGCGCGGCGTCCAGCATCTCCCACAGGACTTCCGGGATGGCGAGCAGGTCGTAGAGATCGTGCCTGCGGTGGATATAGCGCGCCGCCTTGTCAAGAATGGCCCAAAGCCGGGATGAAGCCTCCTCAAGCTCCCGGTAGATGTCCACTCTCATGACGGCGACTCCGTCCAGCCAATATTCTTCGTCCTCCAGGTCGGCCCAGGCAAAGCCCAGCCGCCCCAGTTCCTCCACCCTGGAGGCCCTGTCTTCGCCGGAATGCTCCTGCCACTGAAATACGGGCTCCGTCATCCGCCGAACCCGCTGCCCTTGCCCGAACTGGACCGTGAGCTTGAGCCGAGGCTCGATTTGGAACTGGATTTCGAGCTGGACGACGAACTGGACGAGCTCAGGCCGCTCGACTTGCCGCCGATACCGCCCGCCTTGGAAGACGTCGACCGTCTCGTAATGGTGCCCGTCGTGGAGGTTGAGGTCTTCGGCTTCACTACGGAGCCGGTCACCGGCTTGTTCTGAAACTTCGTGTTGTCATAAGTACGCGGTTTATAGACCGTCCGTGTACCTCCATAATAGGTTGGACGGTGATCATACCATCTGCTCGGCGAATAGCTGGAGCCGCCGCCGAACAGCATGTGGTACAGCAGCAGATCATCCCAGCCAAAGCCGGAGTTATACCCGCCGTAGTTGTTAATGATCGTCGTCCCGTTCGATGTGGCGACGCCCGGAGCCTGGGTCGGCTGGGCTGTATCTTTCCCCGTCTCCTCCGGATACGGGATGTTCCAGTCCACATTTTTGTCGAAATAGGCTTTAACCTCTTCCGTAGACCAGGACACCAGCGTCGGCTCGTCCGCAGATGAGCTGCCGCTTGCGACCGAGGCGCCCGGAACAAACAGCGCATTGGCCAGCAGGGCGATACCCAGCGAGGTCGACAGCACGCGGACTGGTTTGCCGCTTAAGTCAAACCCTTTTTCCCCCAGCGATTCATTTCCTGTTTCTTTTTCTCTACCCAAAGCGGGTGCCTCCCTTAATAAGAATCTTCTGCCTATTCGGTGCGCATCGGAACGAGCAGCAGTTCAAGCTTGCCCTCATCCACATTCAGCCTGCCCTCCACCGTTTCGAATTCGCGGCCGCCGACCACCAAATAGTTGACATGCTCCAGCGCGGCGATCATATTCGAGCTCCATACGCGTTCTTCGATCGCATTCAATTCGCCGTCCGGCATTTTTTCATATAAAATAACGCTCATCCCATTGTCCAAGAGAATTTCCTTCCCTTCATCATTCGATTGTACCTTTAATACGGGAAATGCCGGCCTAATGTTTCATTTGGGAACTGCCGGGAGAATGTAAAACCTTCCCACAACAGAATAAAGCGTCCGGCCCTTCAGAGGCAATCTTTTTTCTTTGGCAGAAACGGCAAATACCATAAATAGCGGAACTCTTGACCAAGGTAAAGTTGAAGAATGATGCGGATTCGGCATATCATACGGTTACCGGATATTATTTTTCAGGGGGACATGCTTTTGGAAACATTGAATGTTATAGCCATCATCGGAGGAACAGGCAGAGCGGGCCGTTACCTTGCGCAAAAAGCGCTGGAAAGCGGGTATAGTGTTCGTATGCTTGCCAGAAATCCGGATAAAGCAACCATTAAAGACGACAGATTGCAGGTAATTGCCGGAGATGCCCGAAACGAACAAGACATTCGTTCTCTGCTGGAAGGCTGCCATGCCGTTATTAATACCTTTGGGCAGCCCGTAAAAGATACACCGCTGTACAGCAGCGTAACCCATACTGTTCTCACGGTCATGCAGGAGTATGGAATTACAAGGTATATTGGCGTTGCAGGCGGGTCACTCAACGTTCAGGGCGACAAGAAGTCATTTTTAAACCGAATAGCGTCCACCCTGTTCTCCATTCTGCTTAGCAAGATGATCGCAGACAGAAAAAAAGAACTGGATCTGCTTATGAAGAGCGATATCCAATGGACCCTCGTGCGTCTGCCATTTGTAGTCGAGGGTTTGGAAACGAGCCATATCAAGGAAAATTTAAGGGATATCCCGGGAAGAAACATTACGAATTCCGACATAGCGAAATTCCTCGTCGGTCAGGTTAATGAAATGAAATATGTAAAAAGAACGCCTTGTATCTCAAATTGACGCAAAAGGAACCCCGCCTTGAACTGGCGAGGTTCCCTGATTGGCTAAGCCGTTTCAGCCGACAACCCGGTTAAAGAACCGGTGCTCGGGTGGGCGGGCAAACATTTAGGTTATTTTTGAGCAATGGGAACATCCAGATCCAGTTTATTCGGGCGACAAGCTGTACGTCACCGTTCTGCTCTTGTCGTCCGCAAGCGAACGGTACGTCAGCGTCAGATGATTCCCTGAGCGCTTGGTCAGAATGAGCATTCGGGCTAAAACGTAAGGGTCACGGCCGTCGGACTTCTCCCAGTCCTTCCAATCTTCCGGCGTTGCCACTTCCTTGTTCAGATTAACGGCGGCATCCGTGCCGGTATGGATCAAATACAAGTGGGACGTATCGACGAAGCGGATGATTAGTGTGTCGGGAGCGGCATATTCGACGGTGAACGCGCCGCTCTGTCCGGTAAGCGCCTCTATGTCGTACAGCTTGCCGAGACTCCCATCGCCGTTAATATACTGCACGCTGTCGCCACCACTCATGTACAGCTGCGTGGACGCGACCTTCGGATTTTCCGAATAAGCCGGAGCCATGAGATGAAAGTCCATCTGCTTGACGATTTTGCCGTCCCGGATCAGCGCCTGGTATACATTGCTGAAATTATTGAACATGGCGTAGTGGTTGTCGCTTAATACAAGCAGATGCGTGCCCCCAGCCACCGTCTTAATCTCCAAGTTATGCATATACGGCGATTCAATCAGAGGCAGCTTGCCCAGAAGAGCCGGCTTGCCCGAGGCCGAGCGGGAGGCGTAGACTTCGCCTGTATGCTGTGATACCCAATACGTCATGTCCGGAACGGCTGCAGTGGTAAACCGGGTCTCATCGCTGATGCTCAGACTGCCGCTGCCCGGTTCACGCGCAATTTTGCCCCCAAGCGCGCCTGTTCCGCTTACAAGCGGGATTTGGACAGTGCCTGCCGCAATGCGGACCGGCTTCGCGAGCTGAAATGCGGTTCCGTTCACCCTGGCAGCTTTGGAGCCGGCCGTTACCGCAATCTGCCGCCCGGGACGTGTCAGAACGGCCGTTTTGGATGCCTGATTCCATACAACCGAATATCCCATTCCGATCGCCAAGGTTTTGAGGGGCACCCATGTTGTTCCCGCCGAAACGGTTGCCTTGCTTGCAAGATCCAAATTCTTATAATTCAGCAAAATCGGGGAAACCTCCGCTCCAAACGCCGTACTTGCGCCCCAGCCGAGCGCCGCCGCCAGAACAACGGCTGCCAGTCTGCTAGTTCTCATTTTTACCAGCCTCCTCTTCGTGTCTTTTCCTTAATATTTGGACGAAATTACCTGGAAAAAGTTTCATGATCTCTCTTTCAGCTGCGCTTTCGGAGGACCGCGCGTTTCAGCTCCGCCATATTTCCCACACCCACCGATTGCATAATCCGGGGAATCAGCAGCAAATGGATATTTATACGATTTGAATAATACGACAAAAAAACGGATACCGTCCTTAAGGGGACGATATCCGTTGATTTTCAATCGGGCAGCGCAGCTTCTCCATGCTTTGCGGATAATCAGGCCTGCTGCTGCGCTTCCTGCGCGGCGGCAGGAGCCGGCATTTCCCGCGCATCCTTCGTCTTCGACAGGAAAATATTCAGGATAATCGCGGTCAGCGAGCCGGACACGATGCCATTCTGCAGCAGCATTCGGGCGAACTCCGGAAGCTGGTCGAACATTTGCGGAATCGTAGCCGAACCGAGACCGACGGCGATGCTGCAAGCGGCGATCAGCAGATTACCTTCCTTGCGCAGGTCGACCTCGGAGAGAATCGATATGCCGGAAGCCGCCACCGAACCGAACATCACGATCATGGCTCCGCCGAGCACGGCGTTTGGAACGACCGTCGTCAGCGCGGCCAATTTGGGCAGTAGGCCGAGAACGACCATAATGCCGCCGGCCGCGAAAATCACATTGCGCGTCTTCACGCGGGTAAGCGAAATCAGGCCGACATTTTGCGAGAAGGCGGTATACGGAAAAGCGTTAAACAGGCCGCCGAGCATAATCGCCAGACCTTCGGAGCGCAGGCCGTTCACGACCTGCTTCGGCTCCACCTTCTGCTCCGTCACCCGGCCAACGGCAAAGTATACGCCCGTCGATTCCACCATGCTGACGATATTGACGATAATCATCGTAAAGATCGCGGTAAGACTGAATTCCGGACGGCCGAAGTAGAACGGCTGGGCGACGCTGACCCAAGAGGCGCTGCCGACGGACGAGAAATGGACCATGCCAAGAAAATAAGCAACCGCCGTTCCGGCCACAAGGCCCACCAGCACGGAAACGGAACGCAGAAACCCGGTGGCGAAACGGTTCACAAGCAGAATGACCGCAAGCGTAATCAGCGCCAGCAGCAGATTGCGGGGTTGTCCGAAATCGGCGCCGCCTTCGCCGCCCGCTGCGTTCTTCATCGCTACCGGAATCAGCGACAGGCCGATAATCGTGACGACCGAGCCGGTTACGATGGTGGGAAAGAACTTAAGCAGCCGACCGTAAAGCGGCGCGGCCAGCACGACGAACAGGCCGGAGAGAATAATCGCCCCATATGCCGTTGCCAGATTGGAGCTGGAGGCGATGGCGATAATCGGACCGACCGCCGTAAACGTACAGCCAAGGATGACCGGCAGACGGCTGCCGAAATATTTGGTGCCCATAACCTGAAGCAGCGTCGCCAGCCCGCAGGTGAACAGGTCGGCGGCGATCAGATAAGCCATTTGCTCGCCGGTAAGCTTCAGCGCGCCGCCGACAATCAGCGGAACGACGACCGCGCCCGCATACATCGCCAGCACATGCTGGAGTCCCAGGGTAAATACTTTGCGCTTGCTTAACATGATGCACTCTCCTTGATGCTTTCTTCATTGTCTATAAAATGCACTTCTCCCGGCGCCATCGCCGAAATCCGGGCCAGCGAGTGAACCTCCACACCCATATCCTCCAGCAGCCCGCGGCCTTCCTGAAAGCTCTTCTCAATAACGGCGCCGACGCCCAGCAGCTCCGCTCCCGCTTCGCGCACGATATCAACCAGGCCCACCAGGGCCGCGCCCGTGGCGAGAAAATCGTCGACGATAAGCACCTTGTCGCCGGGGCCGAGATATTTTTGCGAAATGCTGATTTGATACGATTCCTGACGCGTAAACGAATGGACCGGAGCCGAATACACCTGCTCGGAGAGGGTTACGACCTTCTTCTTCTTGGCATACAAAAACGGAACGCCCAGTGCGATTGACGCCGCCATGGCAAACTGGATGCCGCTCGCCTCGATTGTCAGTACCTTCGTAATCGGTCTGCCGCCGAATATCCGGCCGAATTCCTTCCCGATTTCGAGCGCCAGGCCGGTATCGACCTGATGATTCAGAAACGAGTCCACCTTCAGCACCGTATCGGACAAGATCTGTCCTTCCCGTCTAATGCGTTCTTCCAACACTTTCATCCTACTTCCACCGCTCCTTCTTCCTTCCGGAAACATAAAATAGCCCCGCAAAGCGCAGCTTGGGCTCGAAGCCGCTCAGAACCTTTGCAAGGACCCTAAAAACCATCAAGAAGAAACGCCTGACGGCGTCCTTAAGGACGCAAGTACGTTTCTCGTAGAAATATAAGGCCATTTATAAGCGTGTAACTTATAAAGTCTTATATTTTAAAAAAGGACAGATTCCTTGAGTGTTTCTCTCAAGTGAATCTGTCCCTCCGGGTTATTATCCCTTATGGTGCAACACGTCAGGCGTGTCCGCGCCGCCTCAAACCCCGGACGCGCTGTTCACTCATAGTCGGACAATTGCGTTGGTCATCCGGTAGAAACTTATGGGCCGTATCCCCATGATTATATGAGTTAAATCATTCTTTTTTTAGTATATTAAAAAAGGCACGCCCTCTATATTACACGGTAGGCCGCATCCTTACAAGGGCTTTTTTCAGGCTAAAACCCGCCCTTTCAACGGCTTCTCATTCAGTCTCCGCCGCGTCCGAAAGGCCTTCCCTGGAATTGACAGATTACCCGGCCGGTTATATACTCTAGGGAAATGTTTAGCACTATTTTTGTCGATATTGCACATATGTGCTACGAATGAAACGGAGGGATTGATTTGAGCACAATCAAATGGGGCATTATCGGACCGGGAGGAATCGCCCGGGAATTCGCCGAGGCCATACAGAAATACGGCGGCACGCTGTATGCTGTGGGATCGCGCAATCTGGATAAAGCGCAGCACTTCGCTGACCAATACGGGGTCACCAAAGCTTACGGCGATTATGATGAAATGCTGCAGGACCCCGAAATTGATGCCGTCTACGTCTCCACCCCGCACAGCAATCACTACGAATATATAATAGAAAGCCTGAAACAAGGCAAGCACGTGCTTGCGGAGAAGGCGATCACCGTCAATATCGGCCAGCTGCGGGAAATTGCGTCATTGGCCGAAGAGAAAGGGCTGGTCGTGGCGGAAGCGATGACGATCTACCACATGCCTTTGTACGCCAAGCTGCGGGAAATTCTGGACAGCGGCAAAATCGGCCCGCTCAAAATGGTTCAAGTGTCCTTCGGAAGCCATAAGGAATACGATGTGAACAACCGTTTCTTCAATAAAGACCTGGCCGGGGGAGCGCTGCTCGATATCGGCACCTATGCCCTGTCGTTCGCCCGTTATTTCCTGTCGGCACAGCCGCATGAAGTTCTAACCACTGTCAAGCCGTTCGAGACCGGCGTCGACGAGCAGTCGGGCATTATTCTGAAGAACAAGGCCGACGAGATGGCAGTCGTCTCATTGACGATGCGCGCCAAAATGCCGAAAAGGGGCGTCGTCGCCGGTGAGAACGGGTTTATTACCGTAGATAACTTCCCCCGCGCCTCCAAAGCCCTCATTCAATACCTGGACGGAACGACGGAAACAGTCGAAGCCGGAGAGACGGATGCGGCCCTCCAGTATGAAATCAAGGACATGGAGCAGGCGATCAAGTCGGGCGGAAGCGCCACGCTTCAGCTGTCTCTGGACGTGATGGAAATCATGAGCAATGTCAGAGGGCAGTGGGGCATAACCTATCCTTTCGAATAAAGGCAATTTCACAATGAGCTGTTCCGCAAAAAATAACCGGTCCATGCACGAAAGCATCGTGGTGGACCGGTTTTGTTTATTTTTCATTTTCGACAATATGCTTAAGAATGGACAGCTTGTTGCTCCAAAACCGTTCGTAATATGACAGCCACTCCTGAAGTTCCTGAAGAGGTTTCGGCTGCAGACGGTACAGCTTCTCCCTGCCGACCTTGCGGCCGCTGACCAGTTCTGCCTCCGACAGAATATGCAGATGCTTGGCAATGGCCGTGCGGCTTACCGGAAAATGAGCGGCAATTTCGGAGATCGGCCTCTCTTTCTCGGAAAGCAGCCTTAGCACCTGCCTGCGGGTCGGATCGGCAATCGCCTGAAACACATCATGCTTCTCCGCCGCCGCCATATTAAACCTCGGCCGCCTTTTTCAGCCGCTCCTGCACAATGGATACCCAGCCGCCCGACATCCGGCCATGAATAACCGAGCTTTTCTCGTTCGCTTTCCCGATGAGCTCGTCCGGCTGCTTCCAGCCGCCGTGAACAAGTGTAAACTCCGTCTTCTCGTCCAGCTCTTTCAACAAGAAAGAAACCGTCCAGCCTTCGGTATCCCAAGTGAAAGTCAGACTGTTCGGCGGATCAAGCTCAGTTACCTTACACGGCGTCGGGCCGAAGGGAGACTGCAGATGAAATTCATGACCGAGCTCAGGCTGAAAGTCATTCGGCATGAACCACTGCGCGATCCCTTCCGATGTCGATACTTTATCCCACACTTTCCCGATCGGCGCATCAATAATGACCGTCTGCACCACGTCCGGCAGATTGTTCACGCGGTTGTCTTCCATTGTTTTATCCCTCTTTCACCTTTTTATAAAATAACACCTTTTGGTTCCATGTCAAAAAGAAACGGCGATCCCATTGAAGGATACACCGTTTCAGCTGAAAATAGGGGACCGAAAGCTCCTTCTCGGAGCTTTATCCGGAAACCGCCGTAATGAGCACGGGCAGCACAAGGAAAGAGGACAGCGTCGTCCAAAGTATGCAGCGTGAAACCACCGAAGGGGACGCGCCGTAGCGTTCCGCCAGAACAACCCCGTTAACGGCTACCGGCATGGAGGCAAGAATGAAGAGCACGGAATGGAGCGTCCCCGTAATTCCGAGCAATGCCAGGATGCCAAGCGCGAGCAGCGGTCCCGCCAGCAACCGGATCATGATTCCCGTCCAGAACACCGAACGTTCTCCTCTGATGCCGGGCATCATGCCCACCTTCATCATCTGCGCGCCCAGAATGGCCAGCACAACAGGGGAATACGCTCCTGCTGCCATCGTTACTCCCTTCTCCACTTCGGCGGGCAGGTGCAACTGGAATGCTCGGAGCAGCAGGGCCAGAATGGCGGCATAGATCGCGGGGAGGGAAAACACCGATTTGAACGCATTTTTCACGTTAAAATGGGACCGGGCCGCAAAATAAATACCCACCGTGTTGACGATAATCATCTGACCTATGACATAAACGGATGCTTTATCAAGCCCCGCTTGTCCAAAGGCAAGCAGAACGAGCGGAAGCCCGTAGTTTACACTGTTGGTAAAGGTGGAGATGAGCGTCAATCCGGCCCGGTCCGGCGAAGAGAATTTCATCGCTTTTCCAATGGTGACCGCTACTCCCCACAGCACCAGCAGATTCAATAAGGAGAACGCCAGCGTCAAATAGATGTCATCGAATGAAATTTCCGCGTGGGACAGCGTATCCAGAATAATGGCAGGGCTTAAAAAATACAGATACAGTGTCAGCAGCGGCTTGGTGTCCAGGCGCTGAAATCGTTCCAGCAGAGCGCCGGAAATAACCGGAATCGACAGGGGGACGATGACTTCGAACAGGGTGGACAGCACGGTTTTGATCACGGACGGGCACCTCGTTATGTAGAATATTACCTTCTACTATACCGCCGGGGTTGTTTGCCGTCCAAGACTTGTAAGCAATATTCCCGATAGATACCGCCTATACACACAGCGCTTTATTGCGGAGGTATCCGGTGCAATCAGGAAGTTACCGCTCCGGCATATGCTCCTTGCAAAAAGCGGCCAGTTCTTCCTCCTCTTCGTCCTCCAGATCGAATTCAAGGAGCTTCTGCGTCGTCGTTTCAATCAGATCGTAGGTTACGACGCTCACTTCTCCATCATTCTCTTTAACAATGACCCGCACGCTGACCCCGTTCTCCGAATAAAGCTCGTCCTCCTCCGGGACCACAAGGTTAATCATAAATTCATAACGGTTTCCCGCAATAATGCCGAACGGGTCCCGGATCTGCTCCGCTGTGTAATTCGATATTTCAAGCATTTTATATCGCTCCTTTTCATCGTTCAGGAGATCATCATAGCACAGGCCCGGCGGCCTCCGCCAGATGAGCCGGGCGTTTCCGGCACAGCGATTCGGACCTCTTCATTTGTATCCTTTCCTCCTGCCGCCGCTTGCAAACCGGTGGACGAAAAAAAGACCAAACCAAGCGGACAGGCGCTTCATCTGGTCATGCTCATTTTATCTTCAGCCGGTATTCTTTGGAGCTATCAAATATTTAGTAGTTCTGTTCAGAACTATCATTTGTAGAAACCCGTCGCCATGCGTCGCTTTGCGGAGAACGCCGCTGTCGTTTGAGGACGAAAAATGATGGAGTTAGACAAGAAACATGGCGACAACAGTGGTGACCGCAAGGCCAATCAGCACGGGCTTGAGATTGCGGCGCGCCAGTTCGAACGGACTGACGCCGCAGATGGCCGCCGCCGGAATCAGCGCCCAGGGGATAAGCGTGCCGCCGCCGACCCAAATGGCAGCGACCTGGCCAAGCGCCGTCAGCGTATCGGCGCCGGAGCCGATGGCGGCGGCGAACAGGTGCGCAATGGAGCCGGCAAGCGAAATGCCGGAGAAGCCGGAGCCGTCAAGACCGGTGATGGCGCCGGTGAGGGTCAGCGTGACCGCGCCGACGATGCCGTTCAGCGGCACGGAGTTCGCCAGCGCAACGCCCAGGTCATTGACGATGCCGTGCGAGGCTTCGGGAAGGACTTTGCCGAACAGCTCGGTGAAAGCCGCGTCGCCGAGGTAGAAGAAGGCGGCGATCGGGATGACGGGGCCGAATACTTTGAAGCCGAAGACGAAGCCGTCGATGAGGTAGGAGGTGATCTGCTCCAGCCCTTGATTGCGGTGCGCAAGCAGAGTGACGAAGATCAAGATGAGGATCGCGGTGCCGCCGATCAGGGCGGTAGCGTCGCCGCCTTGAAGATGCAGCAGGAACATCGCCGCCACATCAGCAAGAAACAGCACCGGAATGAGGATGGCCAGGGCTTTCTTCATCCGCGGATGAAGGGCGACCAGTTGAAGAGAAGGGGGAGAAGACTCCCCGAACATGCCCGTTGTCCGTCCAGCCGATACGAGGCCGTCTCTCCAGGTCCCTTTCTTCTGATCCCTGCGCATCATCCAGAAGGCGGCGGCGGTCGTCACGATGCCCATGACGACGACCAGCGGAACGCTCGCCTCCATAACGCTGGCGACCGGCAGGCCCGCGGCATCCGCCGTCAGTTTCGGCGCCCCCTGAATAATGTAATCGCCGGAGAGGGCGATGCCGTGGCCGAACAGATTCATCGCCATCGCGGCTCCGAGCGCGGGCAAGCCGACCCGGAGCGCAACCGGCAGCAGGACGGCGCCCACCAGAGCCACCGCCGGCGAAGGCCAGAAAAAGAGGGAGGTAAGCAGCATAATAATGCCGATTCCCCAATACGCCATGGCCGGCGTGCGGAGAAACCGGGTCAGCGGAGACACCATCGTCTCGTTGATGCCCGTAATCATCAGCACCCGGCTCATGGCGACAATAATTGAAATGATCATGATCGTTCCCATCAGTTCCTTGGTCGCGTAGACAAAAGAGTTAAACACTCCGGATACCGAACCGCCGAGCGTCTCCGTCGCCAGGATTCCCAGGACAAAGATACCGGCCACGCAAATCATCGTCGTATCGCGCCGCTTGATGAGCAGCGCCATGATGAATACGATAAACGCCAGATAGACGTAATGGATTGCCGTTAACTGGATTCCCATGGAAGAAATCGCTCCCTTAACTTATAGCATTGATTCTATAAGTTATGCAGGAGCCCAGTAGGCGGTTCTTGCGCCTCTATGTAGAGAGGGTGTTCGTTTGACCGTTGTCCGCCAGTCTGGTCAAAATTCTCCGTTTGCGGTACAGCATCATGGCCGCTTCCGCCACCGCCTTCAGCATCTCCCGGTTCGTGTAGGCGCCGAAGAACATTCCGGCGACAGGGATTGTCTGCAGCAGCTTCTTCGAGCTCCAGTTATCCCGGTAGGCGGCAATCACTTCCCGCCATCCCTGAATTTTGGACACCGCCGCGCCCTCGCCGCCCCCAATCCGGCCATCGCTGCCGAGTTCCAGGTCCAGTTCCTCCAGAATCGCCCGTTTGCCGACCGTGTCGGCGGAAGCCAGCTGCATAACTTTTACGGCGAAGATGCGTTCCTCCTTCTCCAGCGGGTTGTACCCATAGCAAAGGCCGATCTCCTGAATCACCTTCAGCGACAGTCCGAGGATGGCGGGAATATCCGCCGCCAGCGTAAACACGCCGCCGAAGCCTGTGGTCGCCCCTTGAGCCGTGGCGAAATTGCTCCGGCTCTTGGACAGGCGGCGCGCCGCTTCGTCCATTACCGCCAGCGGATAGGGACCTTCCCGCTTCCCTGCGGTCTCGGAGCTCACCTCGCCCACAAGCTCGCCCACCTTGCGTCCAGCCACAAGGTAGTTGCCGCCATTTTGGATGTAGCTGCCAAGCTCATCCAGCAGCAGTCCTATTTTTTCATGAACAATTTTAGGGGTAAGCTTGTCCAGCAGCTTAAAGGGCAGCCGGGTCAGCCGCTCCCAAATCATAAGCTGTCTCTGATCCTTCTCCCATCTCCGTACCTCTTCAAGTGCCGCGCGCAGCTCTTCCTGCGTTTCCAGCCCTCCGGAACCAAGCGTGATTTCCGTCATGATCATACCTCCTTTAACTGCATATACGCGTTAATGATTTGCCCGTTTCCTAATATATACCCCGAATCCGATTGCCCTGCTTGAAAAAACTATTCTGGGGCAGCTTAAAAAGACCTCCGCCGATGGCGGAAGTCTTTTTATAACCGTATTCGGTTGGGACTACATCCGCCCGCCGGATCAACCCTTCTGCTTCTGCACCAAGGCAAGCCGTTCCTTCTCCGTTGCCAGCATTTCTTCCGCCAGATCGACGCCATGCCCCTGCACCGATCCTTCCGGCGCGTGGCGGACCGCCTGTTCCGCATGCTTCAGGCTGTTCTCCGCCTGCTCAATTACTTTTTCCGTCGGATGGCTCATCGCTTGGGTAACGGCGTTATGCAGTTTAGCCGCAGCATCCTCCGCCTGATCGACAGTGCTGTTCGTACGCATACTGGACTCATAATGTCTCATAAATGAGGACCACTCCTTCTCAAGCGGACTATTCTTTCCTGTTTAGGATGGCCTGAAGGCGATCGTTTATGTATTCGGGCGGGAGGGAAAATGTGGGGATGAACTCCTCCGTTTAAGCTGAGGTTCAAAGGGTACATAATTAAAAGAATTCCCGGATACCGTCCGCAGCCGGAAGCCGAATCTTTGGCAAAGGAGCGTAACCTTAAATGAACGTCCTGCCCTTCGGATTTGTGATTGTTTTTGCGCTTGCCCATATGTTTTCAAGGTATTTGTCCTTGCTGCCCTACCTTCATCGAAACCGCGCTTTGTCCGCCTCGGGAGGACTCACCATCGCCTATGTCTTCTCGGTAACGCTGCCGGAACTCAGCGAGCATCAGCATAATATTGAGAACTCGGCCGCCGTGCAGAGAGAGCTTTTTATGTATTTGCGAAATCACGCTTATCTCATTGCGATGCTTGGACTGCTCGTATCTTACGGGCTGGAGCACCTGGTCAATGTGTCGAAAAACGGAATATCGACGGAGACACCGCATCCGAGCGGGTATTTTGGATTCATATCTCGTACTTTTTCATTTTTAACGCGGTAACAAGCTACCTGCTCCTGCACAAGGAATACCATTCCACCCGCAGTACCATATTCTATGTCGCCGCCCTGTCCGTCTATCTTCTCGTCAATGATTGGAATCTGCGGCGGCACCATGATGAGGTGTATGACCGTAAAGGACGGTGGCTTCTTTTGTTGGGGATTTTGCTGGGCTGGGGGCTTAGCTTGACCGCCGACTTGCCGGCTGTTGTTACGTCTTCCGTCTACGCATTTCTGTCGGGAGGGATGGTATTCAACACGATCAAGGGTGAGTTTCCGGTCAAAAGAGAGAGCAGCTTTACCGCCTTTGCAGCCGGCTGCGCCGTCTATACGGCCGTATGGCTGCTTGCCGAATAGGACAATTCCCGGCTCTTGTTCGCTGCCGCCCGCCCAGAGCTAAAAAAGCAGCAGATACCCAAGTATCCGCTGCTTTTATGTTGCGGCCCGGCGGCTGTTTTGCCCCGGGGCGGACCCGTCCGCCGGTCAAACCCGGCAGACCGAATCCGCACTCCTGCCCCTATAATCAAGCCAGCGCCGAAACGAGGCTCTTACCGAACTCCCGCGCGCCGTCCGGCCCGTCGCTTGTAATCACATCGTCATGCGCCACCACATGCTGCACCACATATTCGGCGCTGTTGGCTTTCAGCTCATCAATCATGACTTCGACCGGATAGCAGGTCGCTTGGCGCCCGGCGAGCAGGCCCGTCTTCGCAACCACGACGGAGCCAGCGCAAATGCCGGCGACCAGAATTTTTTGCTCATACGCCTGCTTCAAATATTCACCCAGCTTCGCGTCACCCCACAGATAGTCGATCGTGCCGGAGCCGCCAATTACAGCTACCACATCATAGTCCGAAGCGGAAACGTCGGAGAATACCACCTCCGCGTTTGCTTTTCCCTGATTGTCCCCTGTAATCTCCCCCGCCTTCGTACTGGCGACTGTTACAGTGATGCCCGCGTTCTCCAGTTCGGCTTTCGGATGAAACAACTCGTCTTCGTTGAAGCGGTCCGGCGGTATAATCAGCAGTGCTTTTTTACTCATCAGTATTCCCTCCCAAGGTTATCTTCACGCAACAACCATTGTAGCGCCGCCGACATCCCTTGTGAAGAATGCACTTTTTAGTACAGAGGTTACCAAAAGGTTACCTGCTCCCGCCATTCTCCGGTCTCTGTTCCGTGGCTTGTTCAGGCTTTTTTGCAGGCTCCTTCGCAGCTGTCCGCGGTTATTTCCGGCTCGCTTCCGGGCTTCAGTTCCCGTCTGATCCGTTCGATCCGCATTTTTCCCCACTCGTACATCATTTCGACAATCGGCAGAAGCGTCATCCCAAGCTCGGTCATCGAATATTCCACCTTCGGAGGAATGTCGGGATACACCTCCCGGTGAACAATGCCGTCCTCCATCAATTCCCGGAGCTGCTGGGTCAGTATTTTATGCGAAATTTTCGGAAAAAGCTTCTGCAAATCGCTGAACCGGTGCGCGCCTTCCACGCCGAGATGCCAAAGAATGACGACCTTCCATTTCCCGCTGATGATGGACAAGGTAAGTTCCTTTTCGCAGTGAAAATCGCCGTTCACGATTTTTTGTTTGATTTCCTCTCTTAATGGATCGGACATACGGCCGCTCCTCCTTATTCCATTGGTACGCCATGCTCTTGCGCCGGTCTGCAGCCTCCCAGGCGTCTTCCGTTATTATACACCATAACCGCCGTCGCCTTTGGCGGGCGGCCCATCGTTACCTAACCATTCAAAAAAGGGCAGCCCAAGGGATGCCCTCCTTTAACGGAATTCAAATAGTCCGGCAGTTGTATGTCTGTCACACTTTTCTGTAGCTGCTTCAGCGCCGGTTCCCATAATAAGAAACTGAGACTGCTGAAGATGCTTGCGGCGGATGCCAATTAAACGGGACAGCCGTTCACGTTTAAAGTCACGGCGTCCGACAGCGGATAATTAGTTGGTGGGGGGGGCGATGGGTTGGTGGGTTGATGGGTTGGATGGGTGGTTCGATGGGTTTGTTGATGGGGCGGTGGTTAGTTGGTCAGCGGCCCGGGTTGGTCGATGGGTAGGTGGCTTAGTTGGCGGGTTGTCGGGATTCCTGCGTTGATACATCTTTTTTTCGTGGAAATCCTCCTCCCAGTCCCAGTTCCTGCAAAAGTACAGGTATCCCACCTCCCCTCTCCCCATATGGCGGAACATAAGCACAATACCTGCACCATTGCATCCTTTACTTCTTCCCACCCGAAAATCACCTGTCAAACCTGCAGGTTTGCAGGAAAATGCCAGCCACACCATCACCGGAGACAAACTGAACCGAACTAGTTAGTTAAACCGCTTCTTCAGCACGTCACCTTCTTCAGTGGCGTCCCCTTTTGCAGCCAACTACTCCTGCGGGATTTTCCCGTCCCATGCGGTCGCAATCTCACCCCTAATCCCTTCCAGCAGCTGCTCCTTGTCGTCCCGGTAGAACAGATTATAGGTGTCAAAAGGGATGATTCGCCCATCGGGATGGGCAATATGCACACAGGACTTCTTCACCGACCGCACGTCGAAATTATGCGCATCGAGAAACTGCATCACGATGACCCGGAACACATTGTCGTAGCTAATCTGCTCCGGCACGGCGGCAAGCGGCAGACAGCAGAGCAGACTCTTCAGCGACAAGGCGGAGGAGACCGGCGAGTGACCGGTGGAGAGCAGCTCGAACATTTTGCCCCGGATTGCCGGGTCCTGCTCGAACACAATCGTATTGCTGCCTCCTTCAAGCAGAATGTCCGGGTCGATCAATCCGGTCAGCGGCAGCACCTCGCTGCCAAGCTTCAGCGCGTAACCCATCGCAAGGCAGTCCGGATGACAGGGCACCGGCAAAATATCCGCCTCACCGAACACGCCCGACTGGTCAATAATGCTGCGGCGGACCTCGCTTACCGTCAAACGGTCGGACGCTGGATCATAGCCCTCCAGCCTTCCCGCCGCCTGGATCGGCTGAATCGTCACGCCGCGCACGGCTTTTTGCTTCAATCCGTATTGAATGATCGAGCCAATCTCGCCGTCATTCAGACCCTTCTTCAGCGTGACGACAAGCGTTGTCGAAATATTGAATTCGTTCAGATGGCGGATCGCCTCTTCCCGGATATGCCGCAAATCCGCGCTCCGCAGCTCCTTCAGCACGGACGCCTCCAGGCTGTCAAACTGCAGGTAAATCTCGAAGCCCGGCATGTACGAAGCGAGCCGCTTCGCGAACTCCCGGTCCCGGGCGATGCGGACGCCGTTAGTGTTCACCATGATATGTTTGATCGGACGGCTCTTGGCCATATCCAGAATCTCAAAAAAATGCGGATGCGTCGTCGGCTCGCCGCCGCTGATCTGCACGATATCCGGTTCACCCTCGTTCTCGACGATCCGGTCCAGCATGAACTCAATCTGCTCCAGCGATCGGTAGGATGTGCGGTGCGGCGAAGACTCGGCGAAGCAGATCGGGCAGCTCAGGTTGCAGTGATCCGTGATCTCCAGCAGCGTCAGACAGCTGTGCTGCTCATGGTCAGGGCAGAGTCCGCAGTCATACGGGCAGCCGTATTTAATCGGTGTATTCCACTGAAGGGGCATTTCCGAAGGCTTGATAAATTCCCGGGTCTTTTTGTAATATGGAACGTCCGTGGAGATCAGCACCTTTTCCGGGCCGTGCAGCAGGCATCTTTTGACCATGTACATGCGCCCGTCCTCTTCGATGATCTTGGCCTCGACTTTGCGGTAACACACGGAGCAGATGCTGGTGGTCAGCTCATGATAGAGATACGGTCGGTTCGGCATGGTAAGACTCCTTTATGTTGGAATGGTGAATCTATCTGAGCAGCTGCCGGAATTGCCGGAACCGCCGGGCGCCTGCCGCTTTTATTTATAGCTTCGAGCCTCCGCAGCCGCGGACGAGCGGCGGACACGCCCTCTGACCCACAGCAGCCAGGCGTAATAGACAAGACCGGCCAGACAGGCAAGCTGAATATTGTTAAGTCCAAAGTAAGGGTGTGGCGTCGGTTTGATAAAATCAACGATAAAACGGAAGGCCAAATAGCCGAACATAAACCATTGGAACATCCGGCCCGAAAGGTATATCGAACCGGGGCGGCCGCCCACAGGCGCGCGGCTTCTCCGATATAGGGGGATGAGCAGCAGCGCGAGCGCCAGCAGAAAGACGATTTCATAGAGCTGCGTTGGATGCCGCCTTACCCCGTCGCCGAAGTCGATGCCGGCGAACCAGGTCGTCGGCGTGCCATACGTATGGTCGTCAAGGCCGGTCAGAAAACAGCCGATTCGCCCGATGCACAGTCCCAGAATAAGCGGATAGGCAAAATCGTCGCCGGTGGACCTTGTCCAGCCCAACCCTTTCTTGGTCAGCTCCACGCCGATCAATCCTCCAAGCAGACCGCCGACGATCGTTTTGCCGCCCCAGAGGAAGTGAAGCTGCCGAAACTGCTCCCACGCAGCGGCCGGGTCCTCCAGCCAGAACAACAGCTTGGCGCCGAGCGCCGCGCCCAGAATCGTTCCGGCCAGAATTTGCAGGCTCATAAACCGGGACATTTCGCTCGGACGCCGGGTCCACAGATACACGCGGAAGCCGATAAAGTAGGAGAGCGACTCAAACAGCACATGCGGATGAATCCGCCAGGGACCGAGAACGATATACACGGGAAATTCCATCGGCGCGCTCCTTTGACCTGAGTTTACTGAGTGAAGATAAGGGCTCCGCAGATTGTGAGCAGCAGTACCACGAGCGCTCCGATAATCGCCAGTATGGCTACGATGACCCGAAAGGCTGCGCTTCGCCCTTTAGGCTCAGGCTTAACAAGCGACTCCGCACAGTTCTCCCGGCATCTTCCGAAATCGGGATTATAGCATTCCTCACATAATGGCTTGCCGCATCTGGCGCATTGATGAGCTGCTTCGCGTTCGGGGTGGTTCATGCAACGAAAGCCTGCCATATCTTCACCTCAATTGGGATTTACCCCTATTGTAAACGCTTCTCCAGGGATATGCCAAGCTCAGGCCCTCATAAGATGGTGTAATGAGATTGGCACGAGGAGGCGGAGCCCAAAATGACAAGCAGATGGGTTGTGTTTTCACCCGATGGAAATATTGAGACCGAGTTTATTCTTAATAGCGGCATTCCTTATTATAGTGTGCGCTATTGTCACCGGCCCGTGATCAGACCTTCGAGGCTCGGCTTCACATTTGAACATACGGAACCGCTAAATCGGAATTTCAGAGTCGCCGCCAGCAAGTACGACTGTTTTGATGAAACCTGGACACAGCCTTGGGGTGAAGTTAAGAAAATACGCAATCATTACAATGAACTCCGCGTGGAGCTTAAAGAGACTACCCCTTGTGCGCGCCGAATGTCCATCATTTTTCGCGTATATAACGGCGGCCTGGGCTTTCGCTACGAGCTGCCTGAACAGGAACATCTCTCCCATTTGGAAATCCAATGTGAAGAAACCGAATTTGCCCTGACCGATGTGGACGAGGCCTGGTGGATTCCCGCTTATCAGAAGTTATATACCGAGGGCCTCTACAACGTTACCCCCATTCACTCCATTCCTTACCGCTCCGTCCATACCCCTTTAACGATGAAAATGGCTGATGGACTATACCTAAGCATCCACGAAGCCGATTTATCCAACTATTCCTCCATGACTCTAATGCCCTCAGAGAATAACACGCTTTCCACCGACCTGATTCCATGGTCCGACGGCGTTAAAGTTAAAGGCTCCACTCCGTTAAAAACTCCCTGGCGAACGATCCAGATCGCGGAAACGCCGGGAGATTTGATTACCTCCTATTTGATCCTTAATCTCAATGAACCGAACAGGCTTGGAGACGTTTCATGGGTGCGGCCGGGCAAATATATCGGCATTTGGTGGGGCATGCATCTGGGGATTTACACAT
Source organism: Paenibacillus rhizophilus (assembly GCF_003854965.1). Taxonomy (GTDB): domain Bacteria; phylum Bacillota; class Bacilli; order Paenibacillales; family Paenibacillaceae; genus Paenibacillus_AQ; species Paenibacillus_AQ rhizophilus. The sequence goes on along the minus strand of NZ_RQPI01000015.1, from coordinate 50,164 downwards.
GGAGCTTTGGCCCCAAGCATGGTGCGACGACCGAAAATGCCAAGCGATACATTGATTTTGCCGCCAAATACGGCATTCCGATGGTGGTGATTGAGGGCTGGAATGTCGGGTGGGAGAACGATTGGACCAAGCATGGCGAAAATTTTAGTTTTACAATCCCTTATCCGGATTATGACCTTGTGGAAGTCACTTCGTATGCCGCAAGCAAAGGCGTGAAAATTATCGGGCACATGGAGACGGCGGGAGCTATTCAGAATTTGGAGAATCAAATGGAAGAGGCGTTTGCTTTATATAAAAGACTCGGGATAGACGTTGTGAAAACGGGCTATGTCTCCCCTGACCCTGCGCTTAAGCGCTTCGATGACCAAGGGAATCTGATCAGCATGGAGTGGCTTGGCGGTCAATATAACGTTGATCATCACCGTAAAGTAATTGAAACCGCGGCCAGATACCAGATTAGTCTGATCGCCCACGAGCCTGTTAAAGATACGGGAGAAAGACGGACCTACCCGAATATGATGACCCGTGAAGGCGCGCGGGGACAGGAGTTCGATGCCTCTGCTGAATATGTCGGGAACCCTCCCGACCATACCACCATCCTGCCTTTCACCCGGATGCTTGCCGGGCCCTTCGACTATACGCCGGGGATTGTAAGGCTGATTTATAAGGAATTCAGACCGGGCAACAGAGTGCGGGGGACGTTAGCCAAACAGCTCGCGCTGTATGTCGTTCTGTACAGTCCTCTGCAAATGGCTGCCGACTTGCCGGAAAATTACGAACAGCAGTGCGCGGCTTTTCAATTTATTCTCGATGTTCCAACCGATTGGCAGGATACCAAGGTATTGAATGGAGAAATCGGAGAGTATGTAACGATTGCCCGCAAAGACAGAAACAGTGAAGAATGGTATCTGGGCAGCATTACCGATGAGCACGGACGTACGCTTGAAGCGCCGCTCGCTTTTCTCGATCCAGGCAAACCTTATGTGGCCGAAATCTATGCCGATGGCCCCTATGCCGACTGGAGGATCAATCCTTATCCCATGACCATTTCCAAGGTATGGGTTGACAGAAGCACGACCTTGCCATTGAAGCTTGCCCCGGGAGGCGGGCAGGCCGTTCGGATACGTCCGGCTGCCGTAGACGAAATCAAGCCCTCCTCCAAATGAAGTCTAATCCCCTTGGCTCAACAACGTAAGTTCATCTAAACAGATGGCCGCATCGACCCAGGGACACCTAAGAGAAATGTCAGCCGCCTTTGCTGGTCTTGCGGTCACCTCCCTGAAAAATACCGCTCCAGAAGAAGCTGGTGACCAAACGGGCCGATCTCAAGGATAAAAGAGTTCATTTCGTCGAGCTTTCCCCATCCGGAATCGAGTTGATGGACGAGTCCTCGGCAAGACTGGAACAGCTGATCGCCGGGCGGTTCGCGCATTTGAATCCGGAGGAGACTGCTGAAGTGACGCAGGCACTGGACCTGTTGTCGGAGATGCTGCTGGGAGAATGAGACGAGCCTATACACAAAAAGGCCGGGATTTCTTTCGAGAGATCCCGGCCTTTCCTATATTCTGCACCGCCTTATGTAACTCTCAAGTAACTATATGACTTCAAAGTGCGTACTTTTCACCAGAGCCCCCGGACCGCACAATCAAGGTGTAAGCATTATAGGGAAGGAGAGAATTTGAATGCTAAACACTAAAGATTCAGCGCCGCGCAAAACGGCTCTAGTCGTCGGAGCCAATGGGGTGATCGGGCGCAATTTGATTGATTATCTTGCCACACTTCCCGATTGGGACATCATCGGTGTGTCGCGCCGCGGCGGAGAATCATCCGGCCGGGTCCGCTATATCGCCGCGGATTTGCTGGATCCCATGGAAAGCCGCGAGAAATTAAGCGGACTTTCGGAAGTGACCCATATTTTCTATGCCGCCTACCAGGAGCGGCCGACATGGGCAGAGCTCGTTCCCCCAAACCTCGCTATGCTCGTTAACGTAGTCGAGGCCATCGAGCCGGTTGCCGGAGGACTCCGGCATATCAGTCTTATGCAGGGCTATAAAGTTTACGGAGCGCATCTTGGACCTTTCAAGACGCCGGCTCGCGAGAGCGACGCCGATCATATGCCGCCGGAATTCAATATCGACCAACAGAAGTTTCTGGAGAATCGTCAGCAGGGAAAAAGCTGGACTTGGTCGGCGCTCCGTCCTTCCGTCGTGTGCGGCTTCGCTCTCGGCAATCCAATGAATCTGGCTATGGTCATAGCCGTCTACGCCTCGATGTCAAAAGAGCTGGGAATTCCCCTTCGCTTTCCCGGCAAACCGGGTGCCTACCACAGTTTATTGGAGATGACCGATGCCGGGCTGCTTGCGAAAGCCACGGTGTGGGCGGCGACCGACGAGCGCTGCGCCAATCAGGCCTTCAATATTACGAACGGAGATTTGTTCCGTTGGAACGAGCTTTGGCCCAAGATCGCCGCGTACTTTGAACTTGAGACGGCGCCTCCGCTTCCGATGTCGCTGGATGTGGTTATGCAGGACAAAGAAGCGTTGTGGGACGCCATGGTAGAGAAATACGGCCTGGAGAACAACAGCTATAGCAGCGTTTCCTCGTGGCGGTTCGGCGACTTTGTGTTTTCTTGGGATTACGACTTCTTCGCCGACGGCACCAAGGCGCGCCGGGCCGGCTTTCATGAGTTTATAGATACGGAGTCCATGTTCCTGAGCATTTTTGAAGACTTCCGCAGGCGCAAGGTAATTCCGTGAGATTACACACAGAAACCGGTCTTGCATTTCATAGACCGGTTTCTTTCTCTGCTGTCGCTTCGGACAAGATCATCGCTTGATCCCCATATTTCCGCTCAATATGGGTATCCCCCCAACGGCACATCAGATGGAGAATTTCCCTGAGACTCCAGCCGTAGTCGGTCAGCTCATATTCGACTTTAGGCGGAACCATATTGTAAGTTGTCCGCTTAACGACTTCATCCCTCTCCAGTTCCCTCAATTGCTGCGTCAGCACTTTCTGTGTGACAGCAGGCATTAGGCTTATGAACTCGCCGTTGCGCTTCTTACCGAACGTTAGATGGAATAAGATCAGCGGTTTCCACTTGCCTCCGATTACTTCGAGCGTTGCTTCCACCGCGGTATTGTAAGTTTTGACCGGCTCCATCATAAGCTCAAACACCTCCGCCCTAACCTTGATTCCTGTCAGTCTCTCCTTGGGCCTCTCTGGCTTTCTTTAACGGTTCGAGCATCTGCTCAATATGATTTTGCATCAACAGATAGGCCTGCTCACTGTTGCGCTCCTCAATGGCAATGGCAATCAGCACATGGTAATTGGACGACTTCGTTCTCATATTGGGCAGCGTATTCGTCTGCCTCCGCCCCTCCTGAAGGAGAGGAAGAATGGCCTCATTCATTCGCGACAGCACAGGCTCCCGGGCACCGGCCACGATCGTCTGATGAAACTCCAGATCGGTCTCCAGAAAAGAACCTCCCTTTTCCATCTGCACGATCATAAGATCGGCCTGCTGCCGCAGCCTTTTCACCTCGAGGTCGGTCGCCCTTTCCGCACACAAAGCCGCAAGTCTAGGTTCAATAAGCAGCCTGGCTTCCAGCAGCGAGATTAAAGAGATATCCCCAAGCTCTTTCAATTCGGCGGTCGGGTCCTTCAGCAGCAAAGGATCATTCCTCACATACATTCCCCGGCCATGCTCGATGCTGATAATGCCCTCATTCTCCAGGATCCGCAGCGCTTCGCGAACCGTGGTAATGCTTACGGACAGCTCTTTGGAGAGCTGCTGAAGCGTCGGAATCCTTTCGCCCGCGGCCCAAGTTCCATCAATGATCATTTGTTTAAATTTGTCTATCGTACTCTGGAAGGCGGTTTTTTTCATTGGGTCAGGCCTTTCTTGTGGACAAAAATAGTCTATACCAGCTTAATTCTATCACAATTAGAAAAGCCGATCATGTCCGAAAAGAAGCTATCCAGCGAAAAAAAGAGTTGACCAGACTAAAAATAGATCATATGATACTAACAAAAGAACAGATGTATTTCTTGGAATTTTAGCTAATTTGTAAAATAAGGGGCTGCTTTCGCTAAAATCTGCTTTATTTCCGACGATTGAAAGCGATTAAATTAACGGTTCATCTTATTTTTCAAATTAGACTTGGATAAAGATATGATCTGTTCAAAACAAAGGAAGGGACTTACGCTATGAAAATTACCAAGTTCGAGACGTTTGTCGTACCGCCGCGCTGGCTGTTTCTGAAGATTGAAACCGATGAGGGCATTGTCGGCTGGGGAGAGCCCGTGATTGAAGGGAAAGCGCTCACCGTTCAGGCAGCCGTGGACGAATTGATGGATTATTTGATCGGTCAGGACCCGCTGCGGATTGAAGACCACTGGCAGGTGATGTACCGCGCAGGCTTTTACCGAGGCGGCCCGGTTCTGATGAGCGCGATCGCGGGCATCGATCAGGCGCTTTGGGACATCAAGGGCAAATTTTACAACGCTCCGGTCTATCAGCTTCTTGGAGGCGCTTGCCGGGATTCTATCCGGGTCTATTCCTGGGTCGGAGGCGACCGGCCGAGCGATGTGGGGCGGGCGGCGCTGGAGAAGAAGAACGCCGGCTTTACCGCCATCAAGATGAACGCGACGGAAGAGCTGCAATTTATCGATACCTACGCCAAGATCGATGAAGTGGTCGCAAGAGTTGCCGCCATTAGGGAAGCGGCGGGGCCTTACTTTGGCATTGGCGTGGATTTTCACGGCCGGGTACATAAACCGATGGCCAAAATTTTGGCCAAGGAGCTTGAGCCGTACCGGCTGATGTTCATCGAGGAGCCTGTGCTGGCCGAGAACAATGAGGCGCTTCGCGATATTGCGGGCAGCACCTCTACTCCCATCGCAACGGGAGAGCGGATGTTCTCACGGTGGGACTTCAAATCGCTGCTGGAGTCGGGCTATGCGGATATCATCCAGCCTGACCTTTCTCATGCGGGCGGCATCACGGAATGCAAGAAGATCGCAGCCATGGCCGAAGCGTATGATGTTGCCGTAGCGCCGCACTGTCCGCTTGGACCGATTGCGCTGGCTGCCTGCCTGCAATTGGATGCAACGGCTTACAATGCGGTGATTCAGGAGCAAAGCCTCGGCATTCATTACAACCAGGGCAATGATCTGCTCGACTATATTACGGATTCGTCGGTATTTGCCTACGAGGACGGCCATGTCCGCATTCCGGATGGTCCGGGACTTGGCATTACGATCAACGAGGAGTATGTCCGCAGTATGGCGCAGGCGGGACATCGCTGGAGAAATCCTGTTTGGCGTCATAAAGACGGAACCGTAGCCGAATGGTAGTCGGCAGAAAATTACGATAAAAGGGGGTATCCAGTATGGCAAAAATCATAGGAATCGGACCCCATTATCCCGCCTTTTTGCAGAGTAAGGGGCTTTCCGCCGATTTTGTTCCGCATTTATTCCTTAAACCGCTCTCGGGCGTGATCGGAGACGGGCAGACCATCCGTCTTCCCGAACATGCCGAGAGGGTGATGGCCGAAGTAGAGATTGCGGTGCTTATCAACCGGCCCCTGCGGAACGCAAGGGAAGAGGAACTGGCCGATTTAAGCGCAATCGGCGGTTATGCAATCGCCAACGATTTGACGGCGTTTGGTCCGCATGTTATGGGCGAAGGTAAAATATACGACACCTTTACACCGCTCGGTCCATTCCAAAAGGTGAAGGACCCTAGTTCCATCCGCATTGAAAGCTACCTGAACGGTGAACGGAAGCAGTCGGCGGGGGTAGAAGATATGGGCTACACCTTTGCCCGCATCCTCGCCTATTTCTCCACGATTCTTACGCTTGAAGCGGGAGACATCGTGCTGACGGGAACTCCCGTCGGTCCGTTCGAGATTAATCCGGGGGACCGCGTGGAAATCCGCAGCGAACAGCTTGGAACAGTCAGTAACATGGTGGAAGCGTAATCATTACAATCTTATTCGAAAGGATGAATGAACAAATGGCCAAACCCGTTGTGTTTATACCGAGCAAAATCCCCGAGGAAGAGAAGGTCCTGCGCTTTTTGGAGGAGTTCGCCGAGGTGGACTACAGAGACGAAGAAGAAATGCTCGATGAGGAAGTCTTCTATGAAGGATTGCAGCGCGCATCGGGCCTGATGATCTATTCCCGCAATAAAATCCGCAGTCATGTTCTGGATCGCGCTCCTCTGCTAAAGGCGGTATGCAATATTGCGGTCGGCTACGACAATCTCGACCTGAACGAACTGACGCGCCGGGGAATTGCAGCCACCAACACGCCGGATGTCCTGACCGAAACAACGGCCGATCTGGCTTTCAGTCTGGTGCTCGCTTCCGGAAGACGGCTCGCCGAAGCCGATCATTTCGTCAAAAGCGGCGGATGGAACGGCTGGCTGCCCAGCCTGATGCTGGGCAAGGACGTGCATGGCGCTACGCTGGGCATCATCGGCTACGGCCGGATCGGCAGCGCCATTGCCCGGCGCGCCAAAGGCTTCAATATGAACATTCTGTACAACAATCTGGTCCGCGAGGAGAGGGACGAACAGGAGCTTGGCATTCAGTTCGTTCCGGTTGAGGAGCTGCTTCAGCGCTCCGACTTCGTTCTCGTGCAGGTGCCTCTCACACCGCAAACCGAAAAAATGATCAGCGATAAGCAGTTCGGGTTGATGAAAAAAGATGCGTATTTCATCAACGCCTCCCGCGGCGGCGTTGTCGATGAAGCGGCGCTGATCCGGGCGCTGCAAGAGAAGCAGATTGCCGGAGCGGGTCTTGATGTATTCGAGCATGAGCCCATCGACAAGACGCATCCGTTCCTGTCGATGCCGAATGTGGTTACGCTTCCTCATATCGGAAGCGCTACCTGGCAGACGAGAGCCAAGATGGCCATGAAAGCAGCCGAGAATATGGCGGCCATCCTGCAGGGCCGGCGCCCGGTCAACCTGGTCAACCCGAATGTCTGGACCGTAAAAGACGGCACCGTTCAATAGACCGTAAACAACAAGCCCTCAATTATGGAGCGCGGCATGCACCTGAAGACGGGTTGGCGGGATACCACCGACCCGTCAGCTTATCATGCGAAAGGCACGGCGGCCGCTTTGCAAGCGGCCTAAGAATAAAGGAGGAGCGGCAACATGTATGCGATTACAATTGATACGGGCACAACGAATACGCGGGTGAACGTATGGCGCGGCAACGAGGTCGTTGCGGAAGCTTTCCAACCTGTCGGCGTCAGAGACACGGCGATCACCGGCAGCAGACAAAAGCTCACCCAGGGAGTAAAGACGGCGATTGAGGAGGCTATGCGGACAGCGAATGTGAAGACCGGGGACTCCGTCGTCATTCTGGCTTCCGGAATGATCACCTCAAACGTCGGCCTATATGAAATTCCACATGTGCCGGCGCCCGCCGGAATACAGGAACTCGCGGCGGCAATGGTTAAGGCCGAACTGCCGGAGATCATCGACCAGCCCATCTGGTTCGTTCCGGGCGTTAAGAACAACGTGCCAGATCTTAATCTAGACACCTGCGAAACGATGGATATCATGCGCGGAGAAGAGGTCGAGGTTGTAGGAATTACGCAAAAGCTGCAGCTTGAAGGCCCTGCCGTGCTGATCCTTCCGGGCTCGCATTCCAAGATCGTCCGGATCGACGGCGACAACCGGATTACCGGATGCATGACCACGATAGCGGGCGAACTGCTGGATGTGATTACGAAGCAGACCATTCTGGCAAACGCGCTGCAAAGCTCTTTTGCCGGCGAATTGGAGGAAGCCGTACTGCTTAAGGGGGCAGCCTATGCCGAGAAAGTCGGACTTGGAAGAACCTGCTTTACCGTGCGGATTCTGGATATGTTCAGCGATTTATCCATAAATGAGAAAGCGAACTTCCTGCTCGGCGCTGTGCTTCAGGCGGATATTCTGGCCGTAAAAAACAGCGGAGCCCTGAATGTAACTCCCCTGCTGCCGGTAGTCGTATTCGGCAAGGAGCTGCTTCGGGAGGCCCTCATCGCATTAATCAAACACGATCCTTTCTTCACCGGTCCGGTTCATTCGGTCGGAAACGAGCATAAGGCGCTGGCCGGCTTCGGAGCGCTGGCTATTGCCCGCGAACGGGGAATTTTGCACAACGCTCAAATGGCTTAAATCTAAAAATCAGAATGGTTGGAGGTAATGGTTTTGGAGACGAATGTGAGCAGCGCTGTTCCCGCCATGAAGACCAAGACGGCGACAAGAGTGCGCTGGACGGTTGTCATTTGGCTTTTGGTGGGCGGCATCATCAATTTTTTGGACCGGACCAATCTGTCGATTGCGGCGCCGGATATGATGAAAGATCTGAATTTGTCGAATACGGATATTGGCCTCATGGGCTCAGTCTTCGCGTGGAGTTACGCGTTCATGCAGCTGCCCGCGGGATGGCTTCTTGACCGCCTGGGGGCCAAGAAAGTATATGCCTGGGCCGTAGCCCTTTGGAGCGGAGCAACGGCTTTTACCGGAGTCTGCACCGGCCTGACCAGTTTACTCTTCGGACGCGCACTTCTGGGAGTGACTGAATCACCTTGCTGGCCCGGCGGAGCCAAAATTACGGCTTCCTGGTTCCCGAAGCAGGAACGGGCTCTAGCTACCGGCTTCTGGGATGCGGCTTCCAAATGGGGGCCGACGATTGCTCCACCCATTCTTGTGGCATTAATCGTGCCGTTCGGCTGGAGAGCGCTATTCTTCATTACGGGAGCCATCGGCCTGATCTTTGTCGTAATCTTTGCACTTTTTTACCGCCAGCCGGAGAAGCATCCGAGAATCAGCCAAGAGGAGCTTGATTATATCAAGGCCGGCGGCGGAGGTACTGCGCAGGAGATCGGCGATTCCAAGGTATCCTGGGGCGCGCTGTTCAAGCATAAGAGCGTATGGGGCATGATTCTCGGCTTCTTCTGCTATATCTGGATATTCAATATTTTTGTCACCTTCCTGCCGCTCTACTTGATGAAGACCCAGAACGTTTCGATGAAGTCGCTGGGTATTTATGCGAGCATTCCTTGGTTCGGCGGCGTTATCGGCGCGATTCTCGGCGGTTATATCAGCAAGCTTCTGGTCGATAAAAGGGGCGCCAAGCCGCTTGTCGCCAAACGGGCCGTCATCAGTGTATGCGCGGTTCTGGCAGGGATTACCGTCATTATAATCCCGCATGCGGGCAGCCTGCCGGCGACGCTGGCCTGCATGACGGTCGCGCTTGCCCTGATGTCCGCCTTGTCCAGCTGCGCGTGGGCACTGCCGGGAGATGTGGCCCCGCCTTCAATGGTCGCTTCCGTAGGCAGCATCCAGAACTTCGGCGGTTACTTCGGCGGAGCGCTGTCTCCGGTCGTGGTCGGCATGATCGCCGACAAGACCGGTTCGTATACGATGGCCTTTACGAGCGGCGGCATTATCGCCGCCTGTGCGGCCCTGTGTTACTGGCTTCTCGTTAGAAAGCCGATTGCAGAATAGACAAATAAGGATTCGGGAGGAATCATACATGGAAAAGTGGAAGGTTATTCGCACAATCGAAGAGACGGGGATTATTGCCATTGTCCGGGGCACCAGGCCGCAGGAAATGATGCGCATCGCCTCCGCTCTCTATAATGGCGGAATTAGGGTCATTGAGGTCACATGCAACACGCCGGGCTATCTCGGCATGATCGAGCAATTGTCCGGCGAAATGGGAGAGAAAATGATTATCGGAGCCGGAACGGTCCTGAATACGGCGACGGCGCAGTCGGTCATCGACGCGGGAGCGACGTTCGCTCTTGCGCCCGATCTCAATCCCGAAGTCATTAAAGCGCTGCATGAGAAGAACAGACTGATTATTCCCGGCGTAGCCACTCCTACGGAGATGGTTCAGGCGCAGCGGCTTGGTGTCGATCTGATGAAGCTGTTCCCTGCAGGCGCGCTGGGCGCCCGCTTCCTCAAGGAAGTGCGCGGACCGCTGTCCGGTATTCGTTTTATTCCGGTAGGAGGCATCAATCTCGGCAATATCGGGGAGTTTGCCGAAGCGGGCGCGGTTGCATTCGGCATCGGCGGCGAATTGGTGAATAAGTCCGTGATCGATTCGGGCAGCTATGATCAATTGACCAAGCGGGCCGAGGATTTCATCGAAGCCGTTCGCCAGCATAGACACCGATAGGCAACAGGCAATAGGCAATATAATAGAAAATAGGAACTTATCAACTGCCGATTCGGTCCGAGTCGGCAGTTGTCGCGTTTGTCACATTTTCTCTTTTTTGCTATTCTTAATAGAAAATTCAAGAATGAAAGGTTCCCGCGCCATGCCTAAACCAAGAGAAAGCATTTATAAACGGTATATTCCGGCGGTTGCCGCCAAGCCCGATTTCGGCGGACCAGCCTATTGGTTCATCTTTAGCTCCGGCAGGCTGCTCGTTTCGGAATCTTCCGGCATGATCGGCATTCCGCTTGCGCAATCGATCGAGCAGCTTCATATTGCTCCGGTACGCACCTTGTATCTCGGGACTTTCGAAGAAATCCCATGCTTCGCCGTAGAAGCCCCTTCGGACGCGGCCGAGCCGGAAGGACTGGTGTTCCGCCCACTCCGGCCTCTGTACGACGTAATGGACGAAGACCTGTTCCATCTGGCGGGCAAGGCGATCCAGATGATCGCCTGGGACGACACGCATCAGTTCTGCAGCCGGTGCGGCACGCCGACGGTCCTGTCGCAAATCGAGAGATCGCGGGAATGTCCGGAATGCGGACTGGTCAGCTATCCGCGCCTGGCGCCTGCCGTAATTACCGCCATTCTGAAGGACAAGCAGATCCTGCTCGCCCATGCCCGGAATTTTCAAAATAATATGTACGGGCTGATTGCCGGCTTCGTCGAACCCGGTGAGACGCTGGAGGACTGCGTTAAGCGGGAGATTATGGAGGAGGTCGGAATCAAGGTCCATAATATTCGCTATTTTTCCAGCCAGCAGTGGCCGTTTCCCCATTCCTTGATGGTCGGTTTCGTTGCTGACTATGAGAGCGGAGAAATTACAGTGGACGGAGAGGAAATTGTCCATGCCGCCTGGTTCGATCCGGATAGCCTGCCGGGCATCCCGCCGAAGGTCAGTATTGCCCGCAAGATCATCGACTGGTACGTAGAGAACTATTCCTGACGGTAACCCCCTCCCTCCGCCATGCATATGCTGGATAGACAAATGCCCAGGATGGAGGAACACCTCATGAACTCTCTGTTCAGCTCTCCGGCGCTGACGCTTGCAGCAGATTCCAACAAGCATATCAATTATCGGCGGGATGCGGATAACTACCTCACCCAAGTGTTCGGAGCCCAGCTTCCTGCTATAGAAACGGGTTTTTTCAACGCCCATATGACCAAAGAATGCATCGTTCAGCCGCATTGGCATACGAACGCGGAGGAGCTTGTCTTTGTCATCAGCGGGGAAATCCTAACTTCCGTATTTAATCCTTGTACGCAGCAGCTCATGTCCTACAAGCTGACGCCAGGCCAGGTTTCCGTATTTCCAAAAGGATGGTTCCACTGGATTATCGTCTTATCGGAGCAGGCTCACTTTTTGGCCATTTTTGATGTCCCTACTCCCGATGTCGTCTACGGCTCCGATTTTCTGAAAGCCATCCCTCCGGAAGTCCTGAACCGGGCCTACTGTGTAGACGAGCAGAAATACAAGCAAGCGGTCGCTCCGCTGCAAGAATCCGTCATTTTAGGGCCTCCTCCGGGCTGCGTCTGCGGGAATAACCCACCGTCGGTTCAGGGAATCCAGAAGCATCCGTACCATAGCGGCCACCAAGCCGCAGCTTCTCACCCGTGTCCTCCCCACGGTCAAGTATATCTGCACGGTTATGCCGGGCAGCTTCATAACCGTTATCCTTATTCGAACTAAACGGAGCCCCGGTTTAGCGTTCGGTTCTGAGGGGTGGATTTTTCCTGAAAATATCAGAAAATGGACCGGGACAGCTCATTGCGGCTCGTATCCCAGCGCCACGGAATGGACCGGCCCTCCAGGTGCAGCCCGCCATACCACTCGTCTATGCCTTTTAGTGGAAGATAGTCCTCTTCTCCGGCCAGAACCTTTCGGCCCAGCGCGGTTAGAGTAATTCTGCAATGGGCAAAAGACGGTACCGCGCTGCTAAAGTCGGGAAAATCCTCCAAACCCTGAATATGCAGCAGCGGGTAAGGCTCCGTCGACATGTTCTTCAGGTGCTGCCAAAATTCCAGATCGCCCATGCCCAGCATATGCAGCTTATTCCCTACCTGCCCGAATAAAGCGTGAGGCCCATATTCCCCGTCCCGGACGGTCTCCAGCGTTGTCTGCTCAATGATCCCAAGTCCGTTATGCACAGAGGGGATACGGGATAAATGGGCCTCAAACGCCTTTTTCACAAAAGGCAGCGCAGAGGTATCTTCCTGAAGGAATCGGATATGCTGTTCGGGCAGGGGTGATGTATAGGCCTCCCACATTCGGCTTGCTAACTCCAGCTCCCGCGCTCCGACAGACTGCCAGGTACCGGATAATGCCATTAGCTGCTCGGCCGTCAGCTGCCCCAATCCGCGAAAACGTTCGACCCCCGGGTAATCTCCGATACACAGCAAGCTCAGCTTCGTCTCTCCAAGCGCCAGCGCAGCAAGGCAATGAAGCAAATAACACAGCATCGTCTGATCGAACAGATCGTATTCGAACCATAAGACGATTTCATTGTATTTTTTCAAGTCACGCAGAATTTGCTCCTGCTCTTCAATCTTCAAATACTCCTCCTGCGGAATCCCGAGCTTCCTTTCCAGATACCGCGCCCGCAGCTCCCGGTTATGCCTCTCCGCCATATCGCGGAATACAGGCCCTACCGAATAGATTTCCCTCCAGGCCACAACCTCGCCTTGAACGCCTCCCTGCCTGAGCTTATCCGCAACAGAATCTCCGTTTGTAATGTGCAGCATCTGATTTCCTCCTTCTAATTCTTAGGATAATTGAACACCCGAACAACTGAAAGAATACTCATAATTGCAAGTAAGTATAATGAAATTGTGATAAAAACAAAAGCAGCATTCGTTCAGACAGGCGCAAAGCTGCCAGTTCACTTGCTGTCTTCATTGCATAGCCATTTCTTTTCATTTATACTGATCAGGAATTGATTAATCACTAAATACCGACCATCATCGAAAGGCGGAAATCTCATGGCTAAAGACACGACGACATCCGTTAACCGCAAATCGGACATTATCTCGGCTGCAATCGAAGTGTTTGCGGAAATCGGCTACTACAGGGCAACTACGGCTCAGGTCGCTGAACGGGCGAAAATATCGCAGCCTTACATTTTTCGCTTTTTTCCCACTAAAGAAGTGTTACTGTTGACTGCTTTGGAGGTTTCTTGGGCCAGAATTATCGAGTCCTTCCATCAAGTTGTGCAATCTGCATCTCCCGATCGGCTTGAAACCGACCTGATCATCGCATACGAACAAATTCTGGGAGAATATCGGAATGAGGTGCTGCTTCAAATGCAGGCTCAGACCATTCAAGAACATTCGATTCGGGAAGCCATGCAGGGTGGCTTCAGGGAAGTCCGCCAAATCGTGCTTGACGCTTTCCGTCAGGCTGATATCGCGGATCCCGAAGAACGGACGATGCTGTTCCTGGCAAGGGGAATGTTATGCAATATTTCCGTAGCCATCAACCTGCCTGAATTAATGGAAACGTGAGAAGGTGGAAATCCTTCTCCTATTTGCGGGAATTCCCTAAGCGTTTTTTCTCATTTAGTTATTGACTGATCACTAACCTCGTGCTACGATCAAGATAAGTTAGTGATTGATCAATTACTTCATTGTCGAAAAGAGGCGGATGAAATATGATAAAAGCAATCGTCATTGGAGCAACAGGCGGAAGCGGCGCAGCCATTACAGCAGAGCTTGTTAAACGGGGGATTCGAACCATCGCCTTTGGACGTTCGCGTCAGAAGCTGGAGCAGTTCGCGGCCAGTCTCGGCAACCCGGTGAATTTGTCACTTGCCATAGGAGATGCTTTCCAGCCGGATGACATTGTATCGCAAGCGGACGGGGCAGACGTCTTGTTCCATTGCGCGAACGTCCCGTATCATGAGATGGTGGATAAGCTGATTCCGCTAGGGGAATCGGTCATGGAGGCAGCCAATCGGTTTGGCATTAAAGTGGTCGCGATAGATGGGATCTATCCATACGGAAGAAAGCAGATGGACCTTGTGACCGAAGATCATCCGAAACAGCCTCATACGAAAAAGGGGAAGATCAGGCTTGCCTATGAGCAAATGCTGTTCAGCAATCGGTGGAGCCATGCCAAGGTGATGATTGTCCGCTTGCCGGATTATTACGGCCCTACGGCTAATGAAGCCTCGTATTTGGGCTCAACCCTCCAAGCGATCGCAGCTGGAAAAATGGCTTTTTTCATCGGCAACATGCATGTTCCGCGTGAATACGTCTATTTGCCTGATGCCGCCGCCATGATTGCCGAATTAGCCGGCAAAGAATTTGCTTACGGACAGAATTGGCATATCCCGGGCTCCGGCGTGATTTCCGGCAAAGAAATCGTACGAATCGCCCAAGCCTCGACCGGCAGCGCCAAACCGGTCATTTCGCTTAAAAAAGCGGGGTTATCTCTGCTGGGCCTGGCCGTACCGGTCATGAAGGAGGTTGTCGAAATGCTGTATTTAACCGATGAACCCCTCACCTTAAGCGGAGAGAAATACGAACGGTTTATCGGACCGGTTCCGGCTACACCGTTTGAAGAGGGGATATCCTTTACCATCCGCACGTTACAGGAGCGGAAGTAATTCTTTTGCCGAAGTGGTAATTGATTGATCACTCAACAGAAGAGACCGCCATCTAAAACTTAAGCTCCCATAAAAAAGACCATCCCTTAAGCAGGATGGCCTTCTCTTTGCGGTTATTTGATTGACGGCAGGTATTCTTCCAGACGGTCCCACGTTTCGGTGATGCCCTGCTCCATTCCCATATCCATGACGGTCTTGAGCGCTTCGGCGGATTCAAAGCGTCCGCGGCTGATGACCTTCGTCTTTCCCTCATGCTCTACAAAAGTCATCGTAATGTGAGAGGAGGGCATCCCTTCCGTTACATTGCCTTCCGCATCCGAGAAGTAATCGGTATAGACGATGGTTTCGGGCTCCGAGATTTCCTGGTACACCGCTTTGCCCCAAGATTCCATTCCGTAGAAATCACCCTGCTTCTCATCGACACATTTCATACAGTAATGCCATACGCCGCCCGGACGAAAATCGACGTTGCAAACCGGAAGTGTCCAGCCGCGGGGTCCCCACCAATGCTTCAAATGCTCGGCTTCCGAAAACGCCTTAAATACCAGCTCGCGCGGCGCATCGAACACACGCTCCAGAACAAGTTCCTGACCTTCTACCCGGGTAACCATTTTGTTCGTCATTGAAAACTCCTCCTTAAGATTAGGTTTCCTTTGGTTCACTTTCCCCAGCCTGCAGCTTGTTCTCTTCGGCTTGGAGCTTCTGCAGATAAATGTTCAGATTGTCGAACCGTTCATTCCAGATCCTGCGGTAAGCATCAAGCCAGGAATCCAGCGCCCGAAACGGCTCGGCACGGAGCCTGTAGTTCCGGCGATTGGCCACGGCCTCCACTTCTACCAATCCGGCCTCCAGCAGAACCCGCAGATGCTTCGAGGCCTGGGGCTGGCGGAGCCCCAAATGATCGGCGATTTCCCCAACAGTCAAGGGACCGCCGCGCAAAAGCTCAACCATGCCTAACCGGTTAGGTTCGGCCAATGCGCTGAATGTCGTAATATTCATGGGATACGGCGCGGCCTATGCTTCCAATACGGGTCATTTCAGGCCACCTCATTTCATTTATTAAGTATCGGCTGCTTGATACACAAAGTATACCCCGTATTGAATATTCCTGTAAAGGAATATTTTAAAATTTGATATATCTTTCTCGGGCAGCGCCTGCTCTACTCCTTCGGCTCGCCCGCCGCCTCCCAGTGGGAGATTTCCTCCCGCACCCGCGGCGCGACCTCCGTCCCCAGCAGCTCAATGGCGCGCATCACGTCCTCATGCGGCATCGTGCCAAGCGGGGTATGCAGGAAAAAGCGGTTAATGCCTACGTTTTTGCGCAGGTGGATGATTTTGTTCGCCACTGTATCCGGATCGCCGACATACAGGGCTCCTTCAAAGCTGCGGGCGGCATCGAAGCTGGAACGGTCATAATGCCCCCAACCCCGTTCCCGTCCAATGACATTCATGCTTGCCTGAGTCGACGGAAAAAACTTATCGGCCGCTGTTTCGGTATCCTCCGCAATAAAGCCATGCGAGTGCGAGGCCACAGGCAGACGCGAGACGTCATGTCCCGCCTTCGCCGCCGCTCTCTTATATAGCTCAACAAGCGGCGCGAAATGAAGCGGACGGCCTCCAATGATCGCCAGCACCAGCGGCAGTCCGAGCAGCCCGGCGCGGATCACGGATTGCTGATTGCCCCCGCTGCCAATCCACACCGGCAAAGGATTCTGTACCGGACGCGGATACACGCCCAAATCCGGAATGGCTGGGCGATGCCCGCCTTCCCAGGTGACTTTTTCCGACTCCCGGATCTTGAGCAAGAGCTCCAGCTTCTCATCGAACAGCTCATCATAGTCATCCAAGTCATATCCGAACAGCGGAAAGGATTCGATAAAAGAACCCCGGCCCGCCATGATCTCCGCGCGTCCGCCCGATATGCCGTCCAGCGTGGCAAAATCCTGAAACACCCGCACCGGATCATCGGACGACAGCACCGTAACCGCGCTGGTCAGCCGGATTCGCTTCGTCTGCGCCGCCGCCGCGGCCAGCACAACCGCAGGCGAGGACGCCGCATAATCCTTGCGGTGATGCTCGCCCACGCCGTACACATCCAGCCCCACCCGGTCGGCCAGCACAATCTCCTCCACCACCTCGCGCAGCCGCTGCGCGTGACTCCTCACTTCTCCGGTATGCACATCCGGCGATGTCTCCACAAATGTGCTGATGCCTATCTCCATTGGCAGCGCCCCCTTCTTGTATCAAAATCAAGTAACTTTATTTTGAACGTTTCAGAAAGTGATATCAAGCATCCGTCCGGGCGGGGCATCGGCGCAGTTTTGTAAACGTGCGTTCCCCTGGTATGAAAAACAGCCGTTTCTACGTGTAACGTCTTCCCTTTGCATGAAAGAATCGAGTACATTAGGAATAGTTGACCGAACTTCAATTGAAAATCCATACCCCAAAGAAGGCTGGAACCATGAACCGTATAGAAATTGTTTATCAGGATTATGCCAATGAGAGAAATTTGAACAAGGCGGAGAGCGATATTTTGCATTTTCTAATTCAAAAAAAGTTTGACGGGCAGCAATTAAGTATTCGAAGTGCCGCCAATGATCTCTTCGTTTCCACGACCACGATTATCCGGCTTTGCAAAAAAATCGGTTTCAGCGGGTACAGTGAATTTGTGTACAACCTGAATTTAAAAGTGTCAAAAATGCTGGCCGGAAACGTCCAATCCGTAGAGGATATTCACCAGTCTTTAGCAGAATCCATCTTAATGTTCAGGAAGAATTTCGACCAAACCTTTGAATCGCTGAATCAATCCGCTATTCTGCATTTTCTGGACGAGATTAAAGAGCATAAAATGATTTATTTCTATGGTGCGGGCTTCTCCACGCTATTCTCCAATTACCTTGCCAAGAAACTTGAGCTGTTCGGCTATTACGTTTCCAATACGACAACCAATGACAGCAGAGGGATCTTTCTGAATAATATTCAAAAATACAAATTACTCGTTGTTTTTTCCCGTTCGGGCAACACAGGCAAGGTCATAGAAAAGGTGAAACTCGCCAAAGAGAATGGGCTCACGACCATCCTTTTCACTGGCAACGGCGGCAGCTCTACCGCTCAAATCGCGGATATCGTATTCACGGTGCTCGACCCGACTATTGAATCCCAGAATGAGTTCGAGGTGACCTCCTACGAATCCAACATGTTTATGCTTATTGATCTAATCCTGCTCCTGGCCATTAAGAAGGGGGTTATCAGAAAGGTTTAGACGGTATGACAAAGGGGTTCAGGATGTAACATGTTACTTGATCGGAACACAAGATACACAATGCTTGTAACCCCTTTCACAAAATAAAAAACGACGCTATACTCAGTTCATCAAATATTTGATAGCAACTACCTGAGACAAACGAAAGGAAGGGTTCTATGTGAGAAAGGCTTTAGTCAATAATCTTCAGCTATTCGGCAAATCCCTGTTTGCACCCATTCTGCTCTTGCCGATCATTGGCCTGTTCATTGCCTTTGGTAATGTTTTTGGCAATGGAAACTTGGCGCAATATGTTTCCTTCTTAGATTTCCCGCTGATCCAGAATACAGGAAAATTCATCTCATCCTCCGCCGTATCTATCCTGCAGAATCTGGCCCTGGTTTTTGCGGTGGGGATTCCGATCGGCCTGGCCAAAAAAGATAAAGGCTACGCTGCGCTAACCGGTTTGGTGACCTTCGTTATTTTTATCAACGCCATGCATCAGATTCTTGATTTAACCCATCGCCTGGTGCCGACGGAAACGATGAAATCGGCAGGGCAGGCCATGGTACTGAATGTGCAAGTGTTGGAAATGGGCGTATTCTCCGGTCTGTTCATCGGGGCGCTGGTGGGTGTGCTGCACAATAAATTTTGCAACACGGAATTCAAAGGCGTTCTGTCGATCTACTCCGGACACCGTTTTGTTGCCATTCTGGCTATTCCAAGCGCCATGATTCTCGGAGCGCTGGCTGCACAATTTTGGCCATATGCACAAACGGGCATTACTACAGTAGCTAACGGTATTCGGGGCATGGGAGTGTTCGGCTTCCTGGTGTACGGTTTCCTTGAACGGATTCTTGTCCCGACAGGGCTCCACCACCTTGTGTATACACCATTTCTTTATACGGAGCTCGGCGGTGTTGCCCATATCGGAAGTGAAACCGTTTACGGAGCGAGAAATATTTATTTTGCCGAGATGGCCGATCCAACGGTTTCCGTTCTGAGCAGTACAGTAAATTGGGATGCCCGCGGACTCAGCAAGATGTTTGGTTTAATGGGAGCGGCGCTTGCGATGTACGTCACTGCAAGTAAAGATAAAAAATCCTTAGCCAAAGCCATACTTCTGCCGGCAGCCGTGACCTCCTTTCTGCTCGGAGTGACGGAGCCGCTCGAATTCGCCTTCTTATTTACAGCTCCAATTCTGTTTGGGATCCATGCCGTTCTTACAGGAATAGGAATGATGCTGCTGAGCGTATTCCACGTTCATGCTATCGGCGCGAACGGTATTATTGATTTCCTTCTTTATAACCTGCCGCTGGGAACGACCAAATCGAATTGGCCGATGTTTATCCTGACCGGGCTTATGATGGCAACGATCTATTTCCTTGTCTTCCGATTCCTTATTCTCAAAATGAATCTAAAAACTCCTGGACGTGAAGATGATGCGGAAACCGCGGCGGCACCAAGTCCAGTTAAAGCGCCGGCATCCGGAGCCGCGGGCAAATTGCCTGTTCCATCGCTGATAGCCGCCGGCAATCAGTCCGCTCCCGCACCCACTCTCGGCGCGACAATTATTGCCGCTTTGGGTGGAAGCGATAACATTGAGAATATCGACAATTGCTATACCCGGCTGCGGCTTATTTTGAAAGATCCCGATGCGGTGAACGAAGGTGTGCTGAAAGAAACCGGCTCCAAAGGCATCATTAAATCGGGAAACAATGTGCAGGTTGTTTACGGTCTTCATGTCAAAACGGTTCGTGACCAAGTCGATCAACAATTAGGAGGAATATAAGATGACAACTTATAAATTGGCAGTAGCGGGCGGCGGCAGTACGTATACACCGGGGATTATCAGAAGCTTGATGGATCGACTGGAAGATTTGCCGTTATCGGAAATCCGCTTCTATGATATTGACGGGGAAAGACAATCCAAAGTGGTGGTTGCCGCAAAAGCGGTGATTGCCGAATATACGGATACCATTCAGGTCGTGGAAACAACCGATCCAAAGACCGCTTTTGAAGATGTGGATTTCGTCTTTGCCCAAATGCGGGTTGGAAAATACGCCATGCGGGAGCTGGACGAGAAAATCCCGCTTTCCCATAATGTTGTCGGCCAGGAAACCTGCGGTCCCGGCGGACTCGCCTACGGACTAAGAACCATTTTCCCTATGGTTGAACTCGTTGATTATGTAGATCAATATGCGAAAAAAAATGCTTGGATCGTAAACTATTCCAATCCGGCCTCTATTGTGGCGGAAGGTGTCCGCAAGCTAAGACCCCATGCCAGAATCATTAACATTTGCGATATGCCCGTTGCCACGATGCGCAATATGGCTGCTATTCTTGGGGTTAACCGGGAAGATTTGGTCGTCGATTACTTCGGGCTAAATCATTTCGGCTGGTTTACGAAAGTGGAAGTAGACGGTGTTGACCGTCTTCCGGAGCTGCGGGAACATGTCTACCAGCATGGTCTGCTGACCGAAGATGTTTCCAAAATCGATTACCGCCATGCCGATTCGTCCTGGATCAAGACCTTTAAAAATATCAAACTCATTATGGATCATTTCCCTGAGTACTTGCCTAATCCCTACTTGCAATATTACTTGTTCCCGGATTACATTGTGCAAACGTCGAATAAAGAGTACACACGCGCCAACGAGGTCATGGACGGCCGGGAGAAGACCCTGTTTGAAACGGTAAGAAAATATGAAGAAACCGGCATTCTCGAAGATGCCTTTGCCGTCGGCGTTCACGGCACGTTTATTGTGGATGTCACGATCTCCCTCGCTCAAAACCTGGGAAGAAGATATCTGGTCATGGTCGAGAACAATGGAACGATTCCAAACCTGCCGGCGGACGCTATGATTGAGGTTCCCGCGCTCATTACGAGCAGCGGACCGATTCCCGAACATGTGGGAGAGATTCCTTACTTCTACAAAGCTATGATCGACCAGCAATTAGCTTCGGAAAAAATCCTGGTGGAGGCGATTACGGAAGGCTCCTATATCAAAGCCCTGCAAGCCTTTACCTTGAACAAAACCATTCCTTCTGCGAAAGTGGCCAAGTCCGTACTCGATGACTTGATCAAAGCCAATAAAGATTACTGGCCCACGCTTTCGCAGGCCTACAAGGAAGGCGTACTCGTATAAGGCGCCTGAATAGAAAGATATCTGCCCTGAAAGATTCGGCAGTCCAACCCAAAGACCGGACAAGGACTTTCTTGTTCGGTCTTTTTTCATATGAGCCGCATGAATTTACCGTATATCTGTAACCGTGTAATGAAGCAGAACAATACCCGAACTGAAGCTCCTAGTTTCCAGCAGTTCAA
This sequence comes from Paenibacillus rhizophilus, assembly GCF_003854965.1. Taxonomy (GTDB): domain Bacteria; phylum Bacillota; class Bacilli; order Paenibacillales; family Paenibacillaceae; genus Paenibacillus_AQ; species Paenibacillus_AQ rhizophilus. The sequence goes on along the minus strand of NZ_RQPI01000015.1, from coordinate 28,762 downwards.
GCTTCATTTGGGTGGCTTCTTTAAACAGCAGCTTGCCGTTCCCGATAACAACCGGAGTCAGCACCAGCAAATACTCGTCGATCAACCCTTCTTCGGCAAGCTGCTGCACAATGGAGCCGCTGCCAAATATCGTGATATCAGCGCCTTCGCCTTCTTTTAACCTTCTTACTTCCTCTGCAAGATTGCCGCTGAGCAACTTGGAATTCTCCCAGTTCACTTCCTGCAAAGTTGTGGAGAACACCACTTTGGTCATCTGGTTTAATTCATTGGCCATCATCCGGGCTCCTTCGGGAGCATTCGGATTGTTTGCCACATGCGGCCAGTAGCTTTCGAACATCTGGTAGGTCGCCCTGCCGAACAAGACCGTGTCGGGATTCATCATCTCATGCGCGGCTTTGTCGACCTCGGGATCATGGATAAACCAACCGATGTCTCCGCCGGGACCCGCATAATGACCATCGATAGAGATATTGTTGAACACAACAACTTTTCTCATAGGGCACCTCTTTCATAGTTAAATCAACATGCCGGCCGAAAACATCCTATTCGCGCAGATTACATACCAATCTTTAGCAGATTCCATCTCGTTATTCAATAAGTATTTCGGCGCAGTAGAAGAGACGCTTATATGCCGGCGTCGACATAAGGAAGGCCCCTCCAAGACTGCTTTGCCGGGGCCTTCCGTTCTCCTTATGAATTGTGCAAACCAGCTGTCCGATCCGTTAATCGGTTTGCAATAATGAACCGAGCGGTTCCAGAACCGTTTCGATCCCCTTTGTCGGATTGGGCAGATGGACGTGAAATGACGCTAAGATGCTTAACGTCAAGCCTGTCAGGATAAGCACGGAGTAAACGATTAGATCTTTGCTCCGTTTCTTTTTAATTAAATCGGGAATATCCCAGCCCGCCAGCATAATAAACAGGATGATAATCGCCAAGATCTTCATGCTTACTCAGACTCCTCTTCCACCATTATCATCGACTTGTTCGTCAGACCTGTGCGGACCAATTTCGCGTGAGGCTTAATGTCCACTTCCAGTTCGGGGAAAACATCATCCCAGCTGTCTTTAAACTGCCGATTCCACGCTTTCGGGTAAGTTCGGTATACAGCGGTTCCAAACCCGAATATGTCCGAATTGAACGTTTTTTGCGCCTTGTCGAGGGTTAATTGTATTCTTTTCTTAATGTCTTGTTCCAATTCCCGTTCGACAAATTGAATGACCCTCGGGTCACTCATATCCAGTTTGGAGTTATTCTCATATAAAGTGTTCTCCATAAAGATTTCCGCTTTGATTTTAAGCTTGCCATTTCTGAGAATCGGCTTGATCTCCGTCGTTTCCCTAACTGCCGCGGCACTGATCTTTCCCCCTCCTTTGTCCTCCGGAATGTCCACCGTCACAATGCTGGTCTTCAACTCATTGCGCAGCCACAGCACACCTCGTGTCTCCGCATCATTCAGCCAACCGACCAGCTTATCTTTACGGAAAACAGCTGAACCTGAAATGGCGGCGTTCATCTCCTGTCCGGAAGAGCTCTCTTCACTGTCAATCTCTGTGCTCATTAAAGCCACCTGAGCCGCGACCGGCTCGATCCCGTCTGCAAGCAGCATATGGAAAAAGTCTTTTAAGTAGATCTGAAGCCCAATATGGCGCTGCTCCTCTTCCCTGATTTCCTCAGCGGAAATCTTCTCCCATTTGGCGTTAAGCTTCAAAATATCCGCAGCTTTCCCTTGGGTGAATAATATAAAACTGCGCAGCCGGGATTCCCGGTAACGGACAAAAAAATCAAGCACGGGCGAAACGCCCTCCCGGGCCTGTTTCTCCCCGATGACAATAATCCGGCTATGGGAGAAAAACAATCTGCGGGGGAGCTTTTTCTGCAGCTTGCGGCAAGCGTCCATTATCGTCTCTCCCTTCTCCGATACGATGGCGGTAGGTTTTTCTCCCCCGGAGCCGGTTCCGCTACTGCTGGAATTCCCGACCGGTCCGAGCATCGTCGGAACCGCAATCTGCAGCGTGAGCAGGTACTTCCCGTCGTCCATCTTGTCAATGGCGGCAGCGGTCACAATTGAAAGATCATTTAGTTCAGTCCGGCTCCAGCAGCCGGTCATCGGCAGCATAACGAGGATTAGCAGCAGAATCCCTAGCTTTCTCATCATCCTCCTCCTTCCATGAACAGAGCTACCCGCCGCGCTTCGGGGGACGCGGCCGTAGTGTTCCTTTCATTCGCCGGGGATTGTTCTTGGCGGTCTCCGTTGAACGCCGGACCATTCCCCACCAAGGCACGCGTATAAGAACATCTTTCAGATCACTGGCATGCAGAGGAGCCAGCGGTGACAAATAAGGAACACCGAACGAACGCAAGCGCGACATATGGATCAGAATGAACAGAACACCGAGCAGCACGCCATACAGTCCGAGTGTTCCGGCCATAATCATCATTGGAAACCGAAGCAGCCGGATGGTAATGGCCTGGGAGTAGCTCGGAACGATGAAAGAAGCAATCCCTGTGATGGAAACGATAATAACCATGGGCGCGGACACGATCCCGGCGCTTACGGCAGCCTCGCCAATGACGAGCGCCCCGACGATGCTTACCGCTTGTCCGACCGGCCGCGGCAGACGCACCCCTGCTTCCCGGAGCGCCTCGAACGATATTTCCATCAGCAGCGCTTCGACAATAGCCGGGAACGGAACCGCTTCACGGGATGCGGCAGCGCTGAGCAGCAGGGATGTCGGCAGCATCTCCTGATGGAACGTCAGCAGAGCGATGTACAGCGATGGCAGCAGCAGAGCAATGACCAGGAACATATAGCGGAGCAGCCGGATCAACGTTGAGACGATATACCTTTGGTAATAATCTTCGCTGGCCTGCATCATTTCAAAGAAAGTGACCGGCAGGATCAGGGCAAAGGGAGTATTGTCAATCAGTATCCCGACCTTCCCTTCCAGCAGATTGCCAACGATTCGGTCGGGGCGCTCCGTATAATTAATCTGGGGGAAAATGGAAAATGGACTGTCCTCAATCAGTTCCTCCACATAGCCGCTCTCCAGAATGGCATCGATATCGATCCGGTTCATTCGCTTCCGGACTTCTTCGATGACGGCTTCGTCCGCGATCCCTTCCAGATATGTAATCGCAACATCGGTCTTCGATAATCGCCCCAGCTGCATTCCTTCTATTTTCAACTGCGGCGTTCTCAATCTGCGGCGAATGAGAGTGATGTTGGTAAGCAGATCTTCCGTGAATCCTTCCCTTGGACCGCGAATGACGGCTTCTGTAGCCGGCTCCTCAACCGCCCGCTTCCCCCAACCCCTCGCGCTGATGAACAGGGCCTTGTTCACGCCGTCAATGAGCAGCACCGTATCTCCGACCAGAATATGGTCTATGACATCCTGAATCTGCCCGCCGGTGTTTACTTGCGATGCCGTAATGACCTGGTTCTTGAGAAGACTCTCCAGTCCGGTCAGCGAAACTCCGGATTTCTGCTGCATTTGTTCGCCGTACTTGAGCAGAGGCTGCATGATGTCGGAATCGACAATGAGGGGATCAACCATCCCGTCCAGGAAAATCATCACCGCAGCTTGTGTATCGCCTAATTGAAATTCCCGGAATACGACGTCGGAGGACCGTTCAAAAGTCGTCCTCAGCATTCCTAAGTCCAGCGCAATCTCCCCACTGACGAGTTCGTTATTCGGCGGTGTCCGGTACTCCATTTCTAGTTCACCCTTTCAAGAGGTCATTACTTCTAATACAGTCACAAACTGGAAAACACTTATTTTGCTCCCTCATTCTCCCGCTCTCTTCCCGCCCAGCCGCCTGATTTTAGCAATAATTAACATCAAGAGAGGGAGTAGGATGACGAAAGGGAAGGAGAAAAACGGCCAAATTGTCCCAAGGAACACAGCATCCTCGATAAGATTTCCATATGCGGCGATAGAGAAAATAAAAATCAGAACACCTATGGGAATAACGACGGACCGGTAATCGGAAAGCCTGCACCACTGAGCTAACCCGACTGCAGCACAATAATAAAAGATGGCTATCTTCATAAATCCTGACGATATCCAAAGCGTCATGCCGAGAGTATCCATGTCGGTCAAGAAGCCCATCTTTTCGATGTACTTGATAATCTCGTGAGCCGGATAATTCAGTCTGGCAACGACTGATGGGCCAAGCACAAGAATAGCCGATAGCACGCTCATCGTAAGCATCAACCCGCCCAATAATACGGCAAAGATATAGGATCTTCTCACCTTCCGGATATTGCTGATATTGGGCAGCAGCATCGCAAATACAATGGTTTCGCCAAATGGAATTGAGGCTGCAGAGATCGAACCTTTCATGACAGGAACGATTCCATCGCCCAGAATAGGGAGCAGGTGATTCCATTTGAAGTCCGTTATCAGCAGTACGATGATGAGCAGGACGATCAGTTGACGAAAAGGCAAAATGAGCTCATTGACTCGCCCAAGCGTTTCAATCCCTCCCCGAATGGCATACGCGACTACGGCCAGCATCGATCCGCTTACGATAATGGCGGGAGTACCCGGCAGCGCGGTCACCGTCACATAATCGCGAAAAATCCCAATAACGAGCGCTCCCGAATAAAAAGGGTACAGCACGTACAGAAAGCCGACTATTTTTCCAATCCATTTTCCCAATATGATTTCGCTGTACTGGATAATGCTCTGCTCCGGAAACAAAAGCCCCAAGTTGGTAAATATAAGAACAACCGCTATTCCAATCAAGGCGGCAAAAATAATGGTGAGCCAACCGTCTTGTTTAGCAAAGGAAGCTGCACTGGACGGAACGATTACAGAGGCGCTTCCCAATAAGAACGTAAACATCAAAAAACCTGCCTGCCTTGCATTAATTTTTCCGCGATCCAGCATTGTTGTCCCTCCAAAATCCAAGCCTACTTAGAATATTTTCCTAATGGAGGTTTAAATAACCGCTCGGCGCAATGTTTATTTTTACCTTGATTGCAAATACTGGTGTTTATTATTTCCCACGGGAAAGGACATGACATGGCTCAGGAAAAAATTAGCGGGTGGCAGCTTATTTCCATCATCATCCTGTTTGAAATCGGGACTACGGTTCTCTTTGGATTGCGTATGCAGGCCAAGCAAGATGAGTGGCTGGCTATATTAGCCGCGATGCTCGGCGGACTAGCGTTAATGTGGGTCTACACAAAGCTATGCGAATATTATCCGAGCCGAACACTTGTACAAATGATTCCCGAGATCGTTGGAAAATGGCTCGGATATCCGCTATCGCTTATTTATATAGTGAATTTTGCTTATGAGTCTTCACGGGTATTGCGAGACTTTGGGGAACTCATAGCGCAGACGATCTTGACGGAGACACCGACATTAGTGGTGATGGCAGGGTTCATGCTCAGCATCGTCTATTGTTTGCGCGGCGGGCTGGAAGTGCTCGGACGTTTGGGGGAAATATTGTTTCCGGTTGCCTTTGTGGCCTTTGTCCTAGGGTGGATTCTGATCTTCAGTTCTCAAATTCATCATTTTGAGTATACAGAACCGGTTTTAGCTAAAGGGCTTAAACCCATATGGGACGCGGTATTTCCCTTCCTTATCGTATTTCCGTTCGGACAATCGCTGCTGTTCATGATGTTTGCCACAGACTTGAATGACCGCAGCGGCATCAGAAAAGCCGGGATGATTGCGATACTTGCGTCAGGCATCATCTTGGCATTAAATATGCTGGGGCTTATTTCTGTATTTGGTCCTCTCGTTCTTAAAGAAACGGAATTTCCGCTATACACCGCCATTGGCATGGTCAATCTGGGAGATTTTATTATGAACCTGGATGCGCTCGCAATCCTGATGATGGTGCTGGGCGGATTCTTCAAGCTGGGGGCATTCATGTACGGTACCGTACTCGGAACCGCGCAGCTGTTCAAATTGAAATCTTACTATCCCCTCCTTATTCCATGGGGCACGATTATTCTGGCATTGTCTTTTATCATTGCGTCAACTTACTCGCAACATATTTATATTGGCTGGAACATCTCCATACCTTATATATTTTTCCCGCTCTATGTGGTGATCCCCATTCTATTATTGATCATTGCCGCTATTCGTAAAATGGTGAGCAAATGAATAAGGTCGAAAAAGGGCCGCTCCGCATGTAGAGTTCTCTACCGCAGGGCGGCCCTTCTATAGCTTTTTCTGATCCACCTTCGCCTGTTCGTTCCGCCGGTTAGGTTTGAATCCTGTCATTTACCACAGCGTATACCCTGCTTCGACAAGGATTTTATACCATTGCTCTTTGGTCAACTCCACGCCGGCCGCCGATTTTATGGCCCGCTCAATCCGCTCCTTGTTTCCGGTGCCCAGTACGATGGCGGGATTGGACGAGTGCTTGAAGACCCATTTGTAGATGACCTCGTCGAGATGTTTCAGCCCCAGTTCCTGCCGAATATTTTCCAGGACGTTATGCATGTTCTCCTCAAACGCACTAGTCGGTTTAAAAATTCGTCCGCCCGCCAGAGGCGACCAAATCATCGGGGATATCCCCTCTTTTAGGCAGTGGGTCATTGTGCCGTTAGTATAGTTCTGGATGCCCAGCGGATTCAGCATAAATTGGTGAGTGACAAAATGAATGTCCGAATATTTTTGCAAAGTGTCAAATTCAAGTGGGCTGTGATTGGACAATCCGAAATACTTGACCTTTCCCTCGCTTTGAAGCTGAAGGAGAGTTTCATTAAGCTCGCGCGGATCGATCAAAAGGTCAAACATATGAATCAACAGGATATCAATGTAACCGCAATGAAGCTTGTCCAAGGAATCGTTGACCTGCGCCAAAATATACTCTTTATCCGTGTTGAAAAAACGGGTTTTAATATGGGGATTTCGGGCATTCGGCACACTGATCGCGCATTTCGTGACGATCTCGATTTTCTCCCGCAGGGACGGCTTCAGTTGCAGAGATTCGCCAAAAAGCGCCTCGTTTCGATGATCGCCGCCGTATATATCGGCATGGTCAAAAGTTGTGATTCCCCGCTCAATGCACCATTCGATAAATTCCACCGCTTGTTCGGCACTTAAATTCCAGTCATTCATTCTCATGCATCCAATGACCAGTTTGGAAATGGAAAGCTGCTCATTTAATTGAATTTTCAACACTGTCACCCACCTTGTACCTTAGAATATAACAAGCTAAACCCGCTCTCATTATACATTTTTAGGAAAGCGATTACTTTAGATGTTTTCGGATGTTTCTTTATAAAACTCTTGGATTTCATTTCCGACTGCCTATCCCAAATCGCCTTTGGAATAAGGGCTTTCACAGGTTTGATTTAATCCTTTTGTAAGGATTCGAGTCGGCGGGATACGGTATAATCGCTACAAGGCGATTGCATTCAGGAAGAAAGGGGGAATGCTGTATGACCATTAAAATTTTAATTGTAGACGATGAGTCGAATATACGGGACGTGTGCACGCGTTATTTGGAGCGGGAAGGGTATCAGGTGCTGGTGGCAGCGGACGGTGAGGAATCGTTGCGGGTATGGCGGGAAACCACGCCGGATTTGATCATTCTCGATGTTATGATGCCGAAAAAAAGCGGCTTCCAGGTATGCGAGGAGATCCGCAATGAGCATGATGTTCCGGTCATTATGCTGACGGCGCGCGGGGAGGAGGGCGACCGCATTATCGGGCTGACGATGGGCGCCGACGATTATATAACGAAGCCCTTCAGCCCGAGAGAGCTTGTCCTGCGGGTTAAGGCGATTCTTCGCAGGCTGCATTTCTCAGGCCAGCCGCAGCAGCCCTCCTCACCTTCGCTCGCAGCAAAGGAATTGATCCGCTTCCCGGGTCTTGCCATCCATCTGCCGAGCAGGGGTGTGGAGGTGGACGGCGTCCGGATCGAGTTGACGGTCAAAGAGTTTGAGCTGCTGACGCTGCTCGCCGCTCATCCGGAGCAGGTATTTTCCCGGAGCCAGCTGCTTAATAAAGTGTGGGATGTCGATTATTACGGAGATACAACGACGGTTACCGTTCATATCCGGCGTCTTCGGGAAAAGATAGAAGCCAACCCCTCGGAGCCGGATTACATCAAAACGGTCTGGGGGATCGGCTATAAATTTGAGGGGCAGGAAGTTCCATGAAGCTAAGACTGGGTTTGCGTTCTTATTTGCTGCTGCTGAATGGGGTCAGCATCGCCGTCATTCTAGTAAGCGTGTCGGTCACTTACCGGTATATGCTGCTGTCCTGGAACGAATATGTGCTCATTACGTGCATCACAGTGGGAGCGGGTTTCGTTTCGCTGCTCGTCCATGCTCTTCTGACCCGTCCGCTTGCGAGGTGGATTCGTGTGCTTGCCGGCGAAACGCAGCGGGTCGCAAGCGGGGACTTCAACACCGATGTTCCGCGCATAGGGCCGCTGGAATTTCAGCGGCTGGCTGCCCAATTTAATCAAATGTCAGGCACACTGCGCGAGCTGTTCGACCGGCTCCATGCGTCGGAAGAGGCAAGGTCGGAGCTGATCGCGAACGTTTCGCATGATCTGCGGACGCCGATGGCATCCATCCAATCGTTCGTAGAGGCGCTGCAGGATGATGTGATTCAGGACCGTGAGACGTTTGACCGTTACTTGCAGACGATTCGGCTCGAAACCCGGAGGCTGAACGGGCTTATCGACGATTTGTTTGAGTTGTCGCGGCTCGATGCCGGCGCTTTGGAGCTTCGGCAGCAGCCCGCCGCGGTGGACAGTCTGATTGTGGAGGTGCTGCAGAGTTACTATCTGCACCTGAGCGAGAAGCAGATCGAAGTGGACGTGCGGTTGCCGGAGGATTTAGGCCCGGTATGGATCGATGCCTTTGAGATCAAGCGGGCGCTCGGCAATTTGCTGCAGAATGCCATTCGTTTCTCTCCGGCCTCCGGAGCCATTGTCATTGAAGCCAGGGAATGCGCCGATGCTTACGTGGAGCTGTCCGTGACAGATCAAGGGCCGGGGATTGCGGAGCCGTACCAAGACCGGGTGTTTGAGCGGTTTTACCGGACGGACCCGTCACGCGGGCGGGAAGGCGGCGGCGGAGCCGGGCTTGGACTGGCGATTGTGAAATCGATTGTCCAGCGGCACGGCGGAGAGGTCGGGGTGCAGAGCCGGGAAGGGAAGGGGAGCCGCTTTTGGCTCACGGTGCCGCAAACGAGAATGTTTTGAATTTGTTAATCCTTTTGTAAGGATTCCGTTAGTCTTTCTTAAGAGCCCTTCGGTATCGTTAAGACCGTAGAACAAACCATCTTAAGGAGGAAACACCTATGAATCCAATGAAAAAAGCCGCTGCCGTATCCACTCTTTCCATCGTCCTTCTTCTCCCGGGAATCGCCCAAGCGGATACGATGAAACCGATGGACTCAGGAAGAAACTCCTCGAAGGCGCCTAACATGATGATGGAGCAGAACAAGATGATGGGGACCGGAAACCAGACCGATATGATGATGATGAACGGGATAGCCTACGTGCCGCTTCGGCTGCTGGCCGAGACGCTGGGCTACATGATCATGTGGAACGGCGACGACCAGTCGATCACCCTAACCTATATGGGTATGGATATGGGAATGGGCATGGATATGGATATGTCGGACAACCCGGACCAAGCGATGAAGGACATGTATACGGTAAAGGTGATGCTGGATTCGAAGGACATCATGGTCGGAATGGATAAAAAAATGCTCGCTCATGCTCCGATTCGCATGAATGGCAAAACCTATGTAACGAAGGATTTTATCTCCATGTACCTGCTTGCACCCTTTATGATGAAGTCTATGTAGGCGGCAGTGAAGGCCGATGCCCGAAAGGGGCGTCGGCTTTTTTTCAAATTGATCGGACCTCATCTTGTTTTAACTTATAATGAAAAATCAACACGGCTATAACCATTAGAACAATCGCCGCTAAATAGAGATAAACGTAGGATAGTTGTTCAACAACAACTCCGCCAAGCATGGGTCCGATCGCTCTGCCTAAGGTAGACGACATATTTACAAAACTTTGATAGGAACCTTTTGCATGAGATGGTGAAATCGCATTAATCATTGCAGGTATAGCAGGAAACACAAACATTTCTCCTAAGGTAAGCAAGACAATAGCAGCCATGAACCCTATATACTGCTGACTAAATATGAGGACAATGAAAGAAAAAATAAACAGCGTAACGCCCATATAAATCTGTATTTTATAAGTATGAGCCACTTTTTTAATAATTAACGAAATCAGCGGCTGGCCTAAAATAATAAGTATGGCATTGATCGTCCATAAGAAGCTATATTGTTTAATTGAAATATTGTATTTTGGCAAATAGGCCGAAATGTTGCTTTGCCATTGGACATAACCCATCCACACCACGAAGTAAACAAAACAGATGATAAATACATGGACTAATAGTTTACCCTTGCGGCTATCTCCTGCTTCATTTAACTCTTTAGAATCACTTTGTGGAGGAATGGCTCCTATATCTTTATAAAACAATAAAACGATGATTAGAAAGGCGATGTATAATAACAAGTTCGCTATAAATATAAGAGAAATATTGATATCCGCAATGAAACCGGCAATCGATGTTCCGGCAGCTACTCCGATATTAAGCCCTAAGTAAATGGAATTAAATACATAACGATGATCATAGCCTGATACACGGGTCGCCAGCGAATTAACGGATGTAAAAATAATGCCTGTACCCAAACCCAGGATCACTAAAAATACGGCGTAAAGAGGCCAGTCATGATTAATAACTAAACCAATAAGCGAAATAATCGAGATAAACAGTCCGAGTAGAACCGTTTTATAGCCACCTATCCTATCAGATAACCGCCCGCCGAAAAAATTGCCGATTAACGTTGTAATAGAATCCATGAATAACACAAAACCAGCAACAGCCAGTGATTTTCCCAGGTGATCGTGCATGTAAATCGTATTTAACGGCCAAATAAAACTGATTCCCGCATTGTTCAAAATTGATCCTGTGACTAACCATTTTAACTTTGAATTTTTCATTTGTTTAACATATCCTTATAAAAGCTCATTCGATCAATTATTTTTGCCCTATTGTTCTCTATGACTTTTCTTTTTTCATCGAGTTCCCGTAAATGACTTTCCAGTACAGCTAAACGTTTCATTAATATGCTTATTAGTTGAGCATTCACAGTTAATGTGCTATTTTCACTCACACAACCCTCTTTTCCAAAATGGATAATCTCTTCTAACGACAGTCCCATTTCCTTTAAATCCTTAACAAACTCGATAAAGGCAATGTCTTCGTCACTATACTCTCTTATACCGGAACAATTCTTATTAACTGCAGGAAGCAGACCTATTTCTTCATAATAGCGTAGTGTGTGCGTAGACAACCCCGTTAACTGCGAAACATCACTTATTTTATACATATCATTTATCCCCCTTTTTCAGAGTAGCAGTTAGAGTTAGCTTTAAGTCAAGAACAATATTCGCATCAACGTCCAGTTACAGCTTCGAGCCGCAAGCAAGGCCCGGAGAACATCATATCGCACAAATCGCTTCACTTATAGAAAAAAGAAACCCATCTTGTGCGATGCGTTTCTAATTCTAAAAAGACCTATTCCATTTAATTTTAAAATCTTTGTTTTATGATCCTTTTACAACCTGGATGTTATTAATGAACCCAGCTTCAGGAGTAAATATAGCAGTAAATTTATTACTCTTCACATCATACTCGAATAACCCACGTTTGTTATTAACGACAGCTATCGCATATATTTTATTGCCATCGTTCGAGTAATTGGCCTCTCCTCTTTGTAATCTTACAGTTCCCCACTTACTCACACTGGATGTTTTCTTGGCAGTATCATAGTCAACAACCGTAGAGGGCACTTGTCCCTTATTATATTCCTTGTCACAAAATGCAATAACATGACCACCCTTATTCATCAGCATACGAATCCAGTAATTCTTGCTAAAAAGTTTGGTTTTCTCCTTCAAATCGAAATCTGTTTCATATACGGTATAAGTTGGCATTTTAAAATTGTTCTGCCCCGCAGGTCCATCTTGATGGGCCAGACTATAATTCCTTTGCTTCACAGAATAAGCAGAAGCATAGATTTTTTTGTTTTTGTGATCTAATGTGATTGTTTCTACTAGCATGTCATTATCGCCCCAGAGCGTCATCTCATGGGTGGTGAGATCAACTGCTCCTAATCGTATACCTTGCTCTCCTTTGCTGTTAGACTAAAAAGTAGACACCGAGAACCGAGAATGCGATAGAATAAACTCATCAAAATTCGAGGTGTCAATCATGAATAAAAAGTATGACAAAGACTTCAAACTGCAGACGGTTCAGATGATTCAGGAAGAGGGCAAGCCGGTGGCGCAGGTCGCCCGGGAATTGGGAATCAGCAACAACACCCTGTACCGTTGGATGGCCGAGTACAAGAAGGACGGTCAGCAAGCCTTTCCCGGCAGCGGTCAGTTGAAGTCGGAGGACAAGGCTACACGAGACTTGCAGAAACGAATCCGCGATCTGGAAGAGGAGAACGAGATTTTAAAAAAGGCGATGCACTACTTCGCCAAAGACCGGCGCTGATCTATACCTTTATTCATGATCACCGCTTCAAGTGCCGGGTCTCGAAGATGTGCGATGCGTTTCAAGTTTCACGAAGCGGCTACTATAAATGGACACGACGTAAACCGAGTAAACGGGAACACCGCCGGAAGCATTTAGAACGGCGCATTCGCCGAATCTTCCTAGATTCACGCCGTTTATACGGGAGCCCCAAAATTACGGAAGTGCTCCGAAAAGAGGGGGTTCCAGTGTCCGAAAAAACCGTGATGCGAATCATGCAGGCACTCGGACTCAAGTCGCGTACGGTCCGAAAACACAAGGCAACGACGAATTCCAACCATAATCTGCCTGTATTTGACAACGTACTAGACCGAAAATTCAAGCCAGCAGCACCGAACCAGACCTGGGTTTCGGATATTACCTATATCGCCACCGATGAGGGCTGGCTCTATTTGGCAAACGTCATGGACCTGTACAGCCGCAAAATTGTCGGCTTCTATATGGACAGCCGGATGACCAAGGAACTTGTCATTCAGGCGCTTGACCGCGCGGTTCAGCAGCGGCGTCCACCTAAAGGCCAGGTACTTCACCACTCGGACCGCGGCAGCCAATATGCTTCGCATGACTACCAAGCCCGCCTCGACACGTACGGGATGAAGGGAAGCATGAGCCGCAAAGGGAACTGTTACGATAACGCCTGCATCGAGTCCTTTCATAGTGTTTTAAAGAAAGAACTCATTTATCTGAATAAATTTAAGACGCGAGAACAGGCCCGAAAAGCGATTTTCGAGTACATCACATGCTTCTACAATGGAAAACGAATCCATTCAGCTGTGGGCTTCTGCTCGCCCAATGAGTACGAGCGTGTTCTCCTCAAGGCAGCGTAATTTTCTCGATTCTAAGTGTCTACTTTATTGACAGAGGTACACCTTTTACATTAGCCACAAAAAATAGTTGATCTCCTGAAGGAATAATATAGTTGACTGCATATAAGTTATTAGTTAGTTGATTGCTTTTATTACTCGATAAATCCCTAACAAAAATCTGGTCTCCATAATCCTTGTCTGTATTTACCCTTTGAGTATAGTACAACAATTGATTGGGCTTATCATAGAAGCCCAACGGATATTGAGCTGTATAATCGAATTCAAAGACCTTTTTCATTTCTTTTGTAGCTGTATCATAGCTCAATATTTGTGTCTTTATGGCTCCGTTTTCATCTGTAGTTGAATATTCTGAATAAGTCATCGTGATATAATCAGCTGTAGGTGCTGTTGATTTCACCTCTCCACTAGGAATTGCTGTGCTTGTTGGTTCCAAACCAGCATCCTTAGATGAGCATGATATCAGTAATATTGCCAACATTAACAAACATATTAAAGACTTTAATTCTTTTTTCACATCACTCTCTCCTCGTATCCGGTTCTATAATTAATTATGCCTATGGCTATAAGCCATAGGCATAATCTCTATAATTTAAAACTGATAGTAGTATCTACCCAATGATGTAATTATATAGTAAAAACAGAAACACTATCAATATTTTAAGTGGGAGCAATTCACCGTAACCCATGAGCTTTTCCCATCCATTCCCTAAAAAAAGCCTGGACGAAGGAGCAACGACAGCAGCAAGCGGATTTACTCCATCTGGAACAGCGGGGGGATGAGTTAGCCAAGAGAATCTTAGCAACTGGACAAAATTAACAATACATAACCATGGAGGACGGACTTTCCGTTCTCCTTTTTTTCTAACTAGATTTTTAACCGCCGTACAGTACAAAACAGCCGCTCCACCTTTTTCGTTATATTACGAGTTATTTTCATTGAAACTGAAAGCAACTTGAACTCAGTCAGTTGTTTAGGCAATTTAAATAAATCGGGCTGGTTTAATAGCAAAAAAGATGTACATAATAAGTGTAATTGAATATACTCTAAATAAGCAAAAAGTATTGATATAATCAGGTTTTTAAGTGTAAAAAGGTGGTGTAAAGGATGACATACTTATTTGCCTATGAGCACTTTGATACTACTGAAGGACGTCTAGTCTATAAACCTAATCTCAATCCCTTTGACTATGAAATATACCAGCTTATCCTAGAAGCAGAGCGAAATATAGGGGCATTAGCTAGACTTGGATTAAAAGGCCATCCATTAAAACCTACAATCCTGCGTAACTCTTTAGTTAGAACAGCCCATTTCACAACTAAAATTGAACAGAATAAACTGGAATACAAAGAGGTAGAGCAACTCTATCAAAATTACAAGAGAAATCCACTTACTATAAAACAAAAAGCACAATTGGAAGTAAAGAACGTCTTTGAAACCTATGAGTTTATATACAGTTTAGATCCAAACAAAGATTTTTCGGACATGGATGAACCTGTATTAAAAAAAATCCAACACACTTTAATGAACGACTTAACCGGTTATCCAGAAGGTTATAGAAATATACCGGTTGCACTGCAAGATGGTGATGGGCATGTTAGTTATCAACCTCCTGCATTTAATGAAGTCCCACGACTCATGCAAGCCTACTTTTCCTGGCTATACACTAGTGTTACCGGATTTATGAACCCCTATGAAACGGAAAAAGTAAATCCTGAAAAGAAAGTGCATCCTCTGATCATCTCTGGGGTCACCCATCATTTAATAGGCTATATCCACCCGTTTCCTGACGGTAATGGAAGAACAGCTCGGGCATTCTCAACTTTGGTTGGCTTAATTCATACCGACCTTGCTACAATCAAGGATGCATTTAGTGTTGAAGAATTCTTTGATAAAAGAATCGAGGATTATTACGACACGCTTATGACTGCAACCCAAGGTGACTTACAACCTTTCATTGTATTTTATCTTGAATGTGTTAATGCGTCTCTTACCAAAGTTCTCAAAGAACTCCAACGTTACGATAGAATAAAACATATTCGTGAATTATTGGGAAAAGGACATGCTAAAACTATGTTCGAGTTGATTAGCAGGATGGAAGACGGAGAAATATTTCATAGACAACTGTTTGATGATATCCTTGAGGCCTCACCCTCAAGTATTGCAAAAAACATTTCAAAACTTAAAGATTTGGGGGTTATAAAGTCAGGGCATAGCCGAGGAGAATATATCGTTTGCATCGTGGATTAAGCCAATGTGTGGCTACATCAACTTTTTTTTCGTACCACATGGACTTACCTAGTAACTACATCAATCAGAGTAAACTTCGAACCTCCTCTATAAATTTTCGAGGAGGTTCTTTAAATTAAATTTTCCGCAATATGCTTTGTCCTACACGTTATAAGGTTCACCGCGCTGGCAGTAACACCAAGTTTCTCACCGTACACTTAACAACTCGGGTAAAGAAATACGGTCTATAATTTCGTAGCCGCGGCCCTGCCCTTTCGGTTTCACAACAACGGTCCCTAGGTTAGGTATCTCGCCTAAACCCGTCCCTTTAGGGAAACCGTGAGCAACGATAACTTGGTTCGTCCCGGAAGGCGGCGCTTTCTCTAATACCGAAGTCAGGGCAGCTAATGCAGCTTCCTGCTCCGAAGGGGTTACGTTACCGCTCAAACGATAGATTCTAATCCAGAACGGATCGGTTTGAACATTTCCTTCCCCAAAAGCCAGCTCCGCCGTTTCCCTTGTACGGCAAAAAGGACTTGCCAGAACCGGAGTTTGAACGGGAATTTGCAGCCTGCGCAATGCCTCCCCCAAAGCGGCAGCTTGTCTTCTGCCTTCCTCTGAAAGATTTCTTTGGGTTGAACAATCACTGAAGTCAAGATTGGGCCTGTCTTCTCCCGCGGTTGCTTCTCCATGCCTGACATATAAAATATATCCACCTTGGCGAAGCGAATCCAGCAATGACGGGTTCACTGGCCCGGGTGTCGCCGCACCTGCCGCCCCCGCCATTTGCGCCGGAATCATAAGGAGTAAACAGAGCATGCCTATACAAACTAACCTTTTACAAACTAACCTTTTCATCTTCAACTCCCCTCTCGCTGATACGCGCACTCTAAGGTGTAGTATGCACAAGGAAAAAAAATAAAACGGGTGATGAACGATGTACGTTCATTCACCCGCTCTTTCGACTACATAAACCCCAGCAGCATTCCTCCCGCAGCGCCGGCAAGTACAACCGTCCAGGGCGGCAGCTTCCAAAAGACCAGCATAATGAACAAAATAACTGCCAGAGCGAAATCCATTGGTTCTAAGATAGCTGTAGTCCACAACGGATCGTACAGAGCGGCCAGCAAAATGCCGACCACAGCCGCATTGACCCCTACCAATACTCCTTGGATTTTCGGACTGTTTCTTATCCCATTCCAAAATGGGAGCGCGCCGACAACAAGCAGAAATGCGGGTAAGAAAATGCCGAGCGTCGCAACCACCGCGCCTGTTATCCCCCCGGCCATGGCTCCAAGGTAGCCTGCAAAGGTAAATAGCGGTCCCGGCACCGCCTGAGCCACCCCATAACCCGCCAGGAAATCCGATTGGCTAACCCACCCAGTCGGAACAACTTCCCGTTCCAGAAGAGGGAGCACGACATGCCCTCCGCCGAACACCAAAGAACCGGAACGATAAAAGCTGTCAAACATTGCGAGCCAGCCAAACTCCTCAGATGATCTGAGAAGCGGGAGCGCCACAAGCAGACCAAAAAATAAAGCCAAGCAGCAGACTGCAAAGGTTCGGCTAATTCCAATTTGAAGATCTGCCACTCCCGCCGCGGCATTCTTGCGATACAGACACAAGCCGACAGCCCCCGCAGCAATAATAATAAGCACTTGACTGTAAGCTGTATGCCAAGACAACGCAACCGCAGAAGCAGCAACGGCGATGGTCACTCTATTCCGGTCGGGCGTGAGCTTCTGCCCCATTCCGAGAATGGCTTGGGCTACAATCGCAACAGCTACGATCTTCAATCCATGAATCCACCCTGCGCCCGCAATATCATAACCTTGAAGCAAGAAGGCAAACGCAACTAGCGCAATGACAGACGGCAGTGTGAAACCCAGCCATGCAACGAAACCTCCAAGCAACCCTGCTCTTAATATTCCGATGCCAATTCCAACCTGGCTGCTGGCGGGACCGGGGAGAAACTGGCACAGGGCTACAAGATCGGCGTAGCTTCGCTCATCCATCCATTTTCGGCGGCGTATGTACTCATTATGAAAGTAACCAAGATGTGCGATAGGTCCCCCAAATGAGGTGAGTCCGAGTTTTGTAGAAACACTCAGCACTTCCAGAAGAGTCGAAACCCTCCCTTTTCGAGCATATTTCGGCGCTTCTTGCTGTTTGGTATCCATAAAACGGATTGCTCCTTTTCCTATCAAAAAATTGATTCTATTCTATGCTATGCTATATGCCCATCCTAATCCAGAGCTTTTACAGAAATTTTACAAACCGTTTCCAGTCAAATTTTCTTAAGCCTTTATTTCCGGATAAAGTTGACAGTTCGTTGCACCCATGTTAATTTGTATATGCAAATGAAAAAGAGGACTGAATCTAATGAACGAAGAAGAACAAGTATTAATTCATTGTCTATATTTTACAGCCAGCCGGTTTGCCCGCAACATCACAAAATTAGCTGAACGAACGTTTGATTTCGGGAACCTGGCTCCTTCTTATTTTTACATGATCATGATCGTTAAGTTCCATCCGGGAATCACGCAAAAAGAGCTATGCCACAAGCTGTCAATTGCTCCCTCCACAAGTACGAGGTTCATTGATAAGCTCGAAGGCTTAAAGTTGGTGACAAGGAAAACAAGCGGCAAACAAACCTGCATCTCTTTAACGGAAGATGGAGAGAAAGTATACGTTCAGTTTCGGAGTTCTTTAAAAGAATTATTTGCAGGCTATTCTGAAATTTTAGGACACGAATTTAGCCTCGATTTAAGTAAAATGCTGCATGAAGCGAGCAATAAACTGGAGAAAGAATTATAATTTTTTTACCCCTTCATTTGCATATACAAATTAAAAGTCCAAAGGAGCAATGAGCATGAAGACATTGGTTATTGTAGCGCATCCGAATTTAACAAATTCCGTAGTGAACAAAATGTGGGTGGATCGATTGCACCAGGAGGAAGAGATAACTGTACATGATTTATACGCGGAATACCCGGACAAACAAATTAACGTGGAACGTGAACAGCAGTTATTGCTGGAGCATGACCGGATTGTTTTTCAATTCCCGCTTTACTGGTACAGCAGTCCCTCCTTGTTAAAAGAATGGCAGGATGTGGTTCTGACCTACGGATGGGCCTATGGATCTGAAGGAACCAAATTACATGGAAAAGAGTTTATTCTGGCCATTTCCTCAGGCGGACCGGAAGCTGCTTATCAAGCGGGCGGGTACAATCATTACAGCATGAGTGAGTTAACTAAACCATTCCAGGCGACAGCCAACCTGACGGGGATGCGTTTTCTGCCAACCTTCGCCACTCAGGGCGTCCGGATGTTGAGCAATGAACAGCTTCGGGAAAGCGCGGAAAGCTTGGTCCGTTATCTCAAATCATCATTCTAGAATTGAAGGCCCGATCAAAAATACAAACGGAATGCATTGCAAAGACCCCGTCACTACTTAAAGTAGAGGACGAGGTCTTTTTGGAACATGCCGCTAATCAGCCGTTTTATATAATATGGCTATGGAGCAGTTGTGATTGCCGGCAGTGGCGGAGCTACTCTTTTCTTCGTAGATTGTTCATATGCGCTAGCAATGCGAATGATTCCAGATTCGTCAAAAGCCCGGCCGAGAAATTCGATATTCGCTGGCATGGATGTCCCCGTCTTGGAAGCGGCATAGCCCATCGGAACGCTGATCGCCGGGAATCCTGTATTCTCACTCCATCTGCTGAACAGGCCGGCCTGTTCTTTACCGATCAGGTCAGCCAACTGAGCCGACGAAGGATAGGCGATCGCTGCAAATCCGTTTTTAGCCATGGTATCAAGCGTCCAGTCCTGGAGCTTCGTCCGTATGGCGAGTGAACGCTGATAGCCTACATTATCGGAGAGGGCCGCAGGATCAACCTTAATCTCACGGTCGTAAGATTCTTTGGCGTACTTGCTATATTGACCCGAATCGTATAATTCTTTGAATGACTTCACAGGAACGCTGCTGCCTTGTTCCGAGAGGAACTGGTTCACATCCCGGGCCGATTCGAAAGTGATCACGGATGACGAGCCGAGCAGATCTTTGCCGGGTCCGGTGATTTCAACGACATGGCCGCCTAAGGCTCGGATATCATTGGCGGCTTGACGCAGCAGAGCAACAACTGGCCCATTGGGTTGGTCACCCCATATTGCCAAGCCACCGGTTACAAGGCCGATCTTGACTCCGTCCAGACGACCGCCCTTGGCGAAAGAGGCGTAACCTTCTTCAGGAGTCTCTCCAACGCTGCGGGCAGTCATAGGGTCTGCCGGGTCATAGCCGGCGATGAGGTCCAGCCCGATTGCGGCATCTTTAACACTCGCGGCGAGCGGTCCGGCTGCATCCTGCGTAATCGCCCGCGGGAATATGCCATATTGGCTTACCAAACCCATAGTGGGCCGAATGGTGACAACCCCGGTCAAAGCTGCAGGTATGCGGAGCGACCCTCCCGTATCCGTGCCGATCGCAAGTGGAGCGTATTGCGCGGCAATCGCCACTGCGCTGCCTCCAGATGAGCCTCCGACGGTACGCTCAAGATCATAAGGGTTCTTCATGGGGCCCTGAAGGCTGGATATGCCGTAGACTGCAGCGGCAAAATCATCCAAATTGCTCTTTGCAAGGATGATCGCTCCTTGCTCCTCCAATCGGTCAATGACGGTAGCGTTGCTATCCGGTACCCAGTCCTTAAAAAGGACGGACCCGTTAGTCGTAGGCATTTCCTTCGTATTGATGACATCTTTGACCACTACCGGAACGCATTGGGCCGCACGCATCGGCAGACCCGAACTCTGTTCCATGTCAAGTGCGGCCGCCTGAGCCATTGCCTGCGGATTCATATTAATAATGGCATTAAGCTTAGGCCCTTGTTGATCATAGGCTTCAATCCGGGTCGTATAAGCGCTTATTAGTTGTTGACAGGTGAATGCGCCTGTTTTGATGCCTTTTTGGATTTGAGAAATCGATAATCCCTGAACCGAATTCGCCGTGACGGAAGAGAGCTGAAGATACTGGGTTAAGCGTTGGTTCAGCACCTCTGCATCTGCTTTGGTCAGCTTGCTGCCAAAGCCAAACTTCCCATTCCCCGGACCATTCATAATCCCAGCTTTGGTTAATGCTCCGACAGCACCTGCATACGGACTGTCAGCCGGTACATCCGAGTAATTTGCAGGTGAATTGCTTAGGTGAACAAGAGTTTGAATGATCATGGCCGCATCTTCTCTTGTAATAGGTGCATTTCCGCCATTAATTCCCGTTGCAGATCCATTTGGCGCGGTTTGCTTAAGCAATTCTAGCAGTTCCGTTCTTGTCAGAACTTCCATAGAGTTGGATTGTGCAACAGACAAGCTCGGCAACTGAAACAGCAAGCATCCAACAAGCAAAATTTGTACCATTCGACGATAAAAATAATTCATTTGAACCCTCCAATCACCTATTTTTTCACAATACATCTCATACTTTAATAGTTAAAATTTTTAATGTCAATTTATATGACATTTAAAAGATTTTATGTAAATATATATTACATGTTTAGTTTTTTGGAGGTTTACAGGAAGTTACTTTCAAGTATGGCCGCAGCAAATAACCCGCAATTTTTAACGGGTCGATGTGTTTGGTTTGGGACAGTTTTTTTCCCCAATAACCGCCCAGCAAATGAATGATCCGATCCAGGTCATTATTCTTAAGCTGTTCCATGGCTCTGCGCAGGACAAGAGAATTCTCATAGCTTTGACGCAAAGGCTTGGTCAACTCCTCGTAACTGCCCTGTCCACACAAATCATAGGCGGCGTATACCCCTGTAAGTAATGACGTATATTGTCCAAATCCCATAAAGGGCATCATGCTTCCAAAACAATTTCCAACGTAAAAGGTATTGCCTAATCTTGCGCTTTGGCATATCCCTATCGGATATTGAGTGATCTGAAATTGATCTGTAATCGGTAAGTCTTGTCCGAGCAAGGATTGTACCTTTTTATAAAATGGTTCCCATAACTGATCGGTACTTGTATTTTTGTTCTTGGGTATATCAGGAATCGCCACGACGATATTCGCTTCTTTTTCCGAAAATGGGATCAGATATCCGTATCCAAATGGAGCCAGATCATAATCCATCCATGTCATGACCGTATAGAGATCGAAGTTTCCCTCCACTGTCGCTCCTTTAATCGATACTGTCAGATCCTCCCGAAAATTTCTTGTTTGTTTGGCATAGCTTGCGTCTCCGGTGGCCACAACGACATGCGTATAGTCTTGAAGTAAATCCTCATAGGTCCTCATCGAATGAAAATGAATGGGCGATTTTAACTGTCTTGCCAACTGTGCTTCAAACGAACGGTCATTTCTCCCTCTTACGTTTGAATAGCCAAGCTGTCCCTCCAGTACCGCTGCTTTGTCTTTGGAGTAGACATTCATTGTCCGTATGTTCGAAGTAGGTTGAAGAAATATACCGAACTGGTCCGAAAGTGAAGCAATGCTGTCATGAACGGGCCGCGTCATTATGGAAAGGAGAATCTCTCCGTTAACAAATCGGTCCCCGACCCTACTGCGTTTTTCAAATAGGCTTGGCTGAATCCCGTGTTTCTCCAGAGTCAACGCACATGCTAATCCGGAAAGTCCCGCACCCATAATTGCAATTTTCATGGCTGTCCCCTCAGATCGAATATTTATAGAAACTCAACGCTTACTATCTGCAAAATGAGCCATTCGTATTCTCAGGTAAGTCACCAAGTAATCGCTGGTTAGCTACAAATTCATTTTGGGTAAAGGGTATGTACACCGACACCAAGAAGCGCTTGAGCATGTTAGAAACGTAGAGGGGATTCTCCGGGATAAAGGATACGAGGTTATGATCAATGAAACTGCAAAAGAACGGGATGCCACCCTTTTTTGTATCACTGCGTACGAGGAAGGTTATGACCTGGTCGTTTCCATCGGCGGGGATGGCACGCTTCACGAAACGATTAACGGGCTCAGCGGTCAGGGCCACCTCCCGAAGCTTGGCATCGTTCCTCTTGGGACGGTCAATGATTTTGCCCGGGCCTTGCAAATTCCGCAGGGCCCGGAACAGGCGATCCGGACACTCACTTCTTCCAGAGTAAAAACCGTAGATATCGGCCGATTGAACGACCGGTTGTTCGTTAATGTGGTTGCCGCTGGCTCACTCGCTGAATCGGTGTCTTCCGTATCATCAGAGGATAAATCAAGACTTGGCGCTTTTGCCTACATTAAGGAAGGCATTAAGGAACTTACGGGCCATTCAGCCCACCCCCTCTTCATTCGTCATAATGGAAAGGTATGGGAAGGTGACTCCCAAGTTGACGGCGAAGAAGGGCCTCCTCTGCCGATCGATCTCGGGATTATTCCCCGTCATATCCGGGTCATTGTGCCGGAAGAGGAATAGAGAATCACTCCCCGCAAATCATCAATTTGTTGCCATCCGGGTCTTTCACGACGAACCAATGGCCATGTTCGATTTCTGTAACAAGCTCCGCGCCGAGCTCTTTCATATAGTCAAATGAACCCTGCAGATTATCCGTCAACAACATAAAGGCAGGGGTCTCGATGGACGGAGCTCCGCCCGGTTCGTCTCCTCCCCACTTCGGCATCGTATCAAGAATGATCCCGGTACCTTCCATCGGCAGCGGGCATAAGTGGCCTGAAAGGATTTCACAGTCTGCTTCATTCAACCCCAAAACCCGGCAGTACCAGCTGCGGGACCTCCCGATATCCCGAACCGGAACAAAAATACTTCCGACCTTATTCTTGATCGGGCTGTTAGCCTTTGAAACTTCTATGGACTGCTGATGTTCGCTCATAGGTTTCCCTCCATTAATCAAATTAAAACGCTTTCGCAAACGCAATCGGATTATTTAATCAGACCTGAGCCAAAACCAATAACATATCCATCAGGGTCTTTAATCGAAAACTCTTTCCATAACCCCCAATCATGTTCGCTGATCTGCGGTTCGTTGACAATAAATGCTCCATTCGCCCTGAATTCTTCATACAAGGCATCTAAAATATCATGTGTCTTGGCATATGCATAAGTATTCCAAGTGTCTTTATTCGGCCGAACATCGCTAGCGAAATCATCTCTAACTGCCCACCATTCCGTAACTTCACAACCTAATGCATTTTGATAATATGACTTTGATTGTTCCAGGTCAGACACTAATAGAACAGTCAGGCTGTTTTCGATTTTCCCTTTGGCTTGTTGGTTCAGCTTTACACACCGCCATTTCACAAGGTATTTTTCACCATAATACCAAACTAATGTTCCCTTTTCGATTAAAATTTTAATTATTCTTCACTCTTTATCAATCGGTTTCGCGACGCCATCTTCGTAGAAATCAAAGACGAGCTGCTGCCGGGTTCCCCTTACCCCGTAGAATACGTCCGCTAACTGCTTTCCTCTGCGTTTCAACTCCGAATCCAGCCATTCCCTGGTCAATCCGTTATTCCTCAAATTTTCTTCGATGAGTATTCCGTCCATGATCAATTCCACCGGAAAAGCTTGCTTGTGCGAACGAAGCTTCATATCCTTTTTGGTTACATATTGGTGCTCGTCCTTCTTTAATACCGACACCGTCCCGTTATCTTCGAGAACGGCATACTCCACTTCCTCAATGTTAAAAATCCCTTTTCCCCTCAAGGCTTGATCCAAAGAATCCATAGAATATCTTAATTTTCTCATATTATCTTCCAAAATTTTCCCGCCCTCAATCAGTATGGTGGGAGAACCGGATATCAGCCTTCTCATTTTACGGCTCTTCAGGGCGATGATCGATAATACAATGGATGTAACGGTAATGACAAAGAGCGATAGCAGCAGATGGGTCCATTGCTGGGTTTCATTGAACGCCAAGTTGGCCGCAATGGTTCCAATGGTAATGCCGGTCACAAAATCACGCAGCGTCATGTTCGAAATTGTCTGTTTACCGAGGATTTGGGCTACCAATAAAAGCAGCAGAATCGCTGAAAAGGTCCGAATAATAATTCCTATATATGCTTCCATCTTTATACTCACTCCTTAAACTCCCATTATTCCCATATCGAATGGAAAGAAAACCTGTTGCAAATTTTAAAGGGCACCCTTGTCGGGTGCCCTTCTATTTGGGAAAGGAGTCTGGAAAAGCAAGAAGTGGCGTACCTATTCCTTAGCTCCCTAGATTCTGTAGTCGTCGGCTCTCCACTTCTGGATGGACTTCTTAATGGCGTCGGGTGACAACTGATCTGCTGCTGCTTTCTGGCAAAGTGAAGGGAATTCGTCATCGGAGGCAAAACGCAAAGCTACGATTTGTTTTACGCTAAGCCTCGGATCCAGCAGCTTTTGAGTCAGGACATAGTGCCGAAGATTTTCTTCGGCTCGTATCGCTCGATCCTGTGCCTTTAAAGGATAAGAGCGAACGACTAGAAAAATAACGATGAACATTATAGAAATAATTAGAAAAAGGACGGCAGGAAACACTTGATTTCCCGCCTTTAATGATCTAACCAGCTCTACTACAGCAGAAATGAACAAGCCTGCGGTCAAAAGGGTAAGCAAAACGTGAAAAAGTGGATGTATTCTTCGGTGATTCTGATAGTTTTGAGATTGCTGGCTCATTTCTCTCCCCCATTTATACCTTTTTTACAAATTCAGATTTCAGACTCATAGCTCCAAACCCGTCAATTTTGCAATCAATATCATGATCCCCGTCAACTAAACGTATATTTTTCACTTTTGTGCCTACTTTTAAGACGGATGAACTTCCTTTTACTTTAAGGTCTTTGATTACGGTCACCGTGTCGCCATCGTTTAAGATATTCCCGTTCGCATCTTTGATAATTCTTTGATCTTGAGCAGGCTCGGGTTCGGACTCTAAAGTCCACTCATGAGCACATTCCGGACAAACATAAAGACTTCTATCTTCATACGTATATTCGGAATTACATTTTGGGCAATTTGGCAAATTAGACAACACTACATTCCTCCATTCGTTACAACCATACTAACATATTAAGTAGGGATGGTTATAACAAATGTCGTGCCTTTGCCTTTTTCACTGTCGACTTCAATCATCCCTTTAACTTTATTGATTGTACTGTAGGCCATGAGCATACCAAGACCCGTTCCTTCTTCTTTTGTAGAATAATAGGGCTTGCCCAGACGTGATATTTCTTCCTTTGTCATTCCAATTCCTGTGTCCTGGATACTGATAATAATATTTTGCTTTCTTTCCGATATATCAATGACCAGAGTACCGCCGCCCTTGTCTTTCATTGCTTCAATACCGTTTTTATAGAGATTAATTAAACATTGCTGGATTTGGTTCCTATCATAGCTTTTATTTAGCGAGTTATTGAAACTAAATTGGACCTCTACTTGATGGATGGTGGCATAAGGTAAAATGAGATTTTTTGTATACTCTGACTCGGCCTTCATGTTGGAATAAACCATATTTTCTGATTGTGGCTTGGCAAATGAAAGATAATCACTCACTATTTTTTCAGCTCGATTTAGTTCTTGTAAAGATAATTCTATATATCCTTTTTCCGTCGGTGTTATGGTATTTGATTTATTTAAAAGTTGTAAAAACCCACTGGTAACCGTAAGAGGATTCCTAATTTCATGTGAAACACTGGCCGCGAGCTCACTAACGACATTTAATCTTTCCGATTGTAAGATCCGGTCACGGTTTTTAATATTGGTAATGATCTTCTCTATTAAGAGCATAATGATCCCCATCACACCAACATGAGTCGTTAATGCATCCAAGGTGAGAATCCAGAATTGTCTATCCAATGTCCCCATTATCATACTTAAAATGATCAGGTAAAATCCCATGGTAAGAAAAGAAATAACGGTTGCACATAGTATTCGACCTTTAGAATCCAGTTTCAAAAACTTTTTACTGAATAAGGGTACCAAAATTAATACAGCCGTTGAATAGAGAAACGAATGAACAGTTCCGGCGCCGCCTACATAGAACCGGCAGATATTTAATATTAAATATAACGGGAGAACATTCTTGTACCCTCCAAAAAGGGCCACTATAATAAACGGGATGTATCTTAAATCAAAAATAAATCCCATTTCCAGCTTAATCGGTTTGGCAATACAAAGAATCATCGTTACTGCCGATAGTATAATGAGCATTTTTCTATTATAGGATTGCGGTCTGTTTTCAAAAAAAATTAGAACGATTACAACCGGAAAGAGTAGAAACAAGAAATTCAACAGTAAGGTTTCAAACAAGACAAAACTTCCTTTCGGCCTCTCTTGCTAAACAAATGAATATCTATTTTAATATTATAAGCAAAGTCAAACCTGGTCACTATTGAATTTTAGACACTTTATGTAAAAACACTTTGCTCACTGATTTACATCGGTCACTTGTGGGCATAATTGAACCGCCGGCGGGTTCCTTATATGATAATCTCATCATATTTTCTTGGGAGGCTTCGTTAACGTGGCAGTATTCATCAATGAACAAATTAAAGCATCCGAGGTGGTGCTGACTGGACTCAGAGGCGAGAATTTAGGCATTATCTCCAGAGAGGAGGCGCTGGCTATGGCCCGGTCTGAAAAAGCGGACTTGGTCTGCACCTCGCTAATGAGCAGTCCCCCGCCCTGCAGCCTTGTTGCGAAGGGAACAGGAAAAACGGCCGCTAAGAAGAACGCGGCAGCGCATAAGGCGGACGCAGGACGGGGAACAGGAGGCAGCGGCAAGGAGAAGGTCAAAGAGCTTCGCTTCACCGCTCATATTGAGGAGCATGATTACGACACGAAGCTCCGCCAGGCGGACAAGCATTTACGCTCCGGCAAACCGGTACAGTTGGTCGTAAAAGCATCCGGCGCCAAAGAAGGACTCGCCGCCAAGGCAGTGCTGGAACGGCTTTTGGCCGATCTAAAGGAGGTCGGAGTGAAGGACACCGGCATCCAGACGGGCGGCAAAGGCTCGCAGGTGAAATTAAATCCGCGCTGAATGGAAGATAGGGCGAAATGGCATTTACAAAAGTCTGTTATCGTTGCTCCCTGCCCGCTAATTGCTCTTGGGCGAGACGGATCATTTCCCGAACCATGGAGCCGCCAATTTTGCCGCCGACATGACCCACCGCTTCTGTAGTCAGGCCCCCATTTTCACCTGGCTGCAGAGGTACACCAAGCTCCTTAGCCACTTCGTATTTCACGTCATCCGGCCGATTCGGATCAACAGCATATCCTTCGCGCTTCATTACATTGGCTTTGAATGTCTGCATATCCTGCTCCACCCCTGGCACCGCATATTTCCTCTTTCTTCTCGCCATCCTGATACACTCCCTTGATGTCTTTCCCCTAACATGCCCTGAGGCACAAATCTTCATCCCGTTTCCGCCGAACAAAACTTCACGCTGCTTATGTATGATACGGTGGATACGGTTCACTGCGCTGGCTGAATCCGCAAGTTTACTTTTTTATCCAAAATGTATTGAGGAATGCGGTCTTAAATCCCACCTTCTCCATATTTCCGTGGCTGACCGAACCGAACATCACATCGGTATAAACCGTCTTAACGCCAAGTTTAACGGCATCAGCAAGCCGATGGTTAAGCAGAGCCAATTGGCATCCTCTGCCCCGATACGCTGGGAACGTAAAGTCATTTGCAATGTATCCCTCTTCCCCATTCAGAAAAAGCGATCCCATAGCCGCAGGGTTTCCATCTATCCTAAGCATATAATTTATAAAATCAGTTCTGTGAAAATATCCCTTAGACCGCGCAATCATTTCCTCATTGATCTCCATACTACCCCCTGATTGCCCAATCCATCGTATAAATTCTTCCGCATTATTCTCCGTTACCCGGTGAACTCTCCCCCACTTAGCTTACGCATGAAGTGGGGGCTTCTGTTGGCATCGATACAGGGTTGCACACGCTTGCGAGCTTCATGATTGAAGGCTCAACGCCTGTTGCACCCGAATGAGGGAAGCCAACGTCCAATACGTTCGTTTTGCCAGTGAAGGGTCTTTGGCCTCCAAGGACAACCACATCTTTTCAGATATGGCTTTGTGTATACTGCGCAACACGTACCGTGCGCCGATGTTATACGAA
>NZ_RQPI01000014.1 GCF_003854965.1 Paenibacillus rhizophilus | reverse complement strand
GGAAAGGGCTGAAAAGTTTGCTTTCACGTTATCTGGAGCTTGGTTAACCTTTTGGAACCGCCGTATGCGGACCCGCATGTACGGTGGTGTGAGAGGACGGGGGCTTACCGCCCCCTCCTACTCGATAGCCTGAGCGCCTCCATAATTAAATTGTGGTTAATTATAGTAGTATATAGATTGATGTATTATTTGGCGTTCTATGGGAGTGAGTTCATGGAATACATAAAAATATTTTTTATAAATACGGCGCTGCTGATAACATTGGCCTATCTGGCGAACTTGGTGTTCAAGCATACCATTTCCCATGCTTCCGAACAGACCAAGCAGGCAGCCTGGATCATAATGGCGATATTCGCAGGCTGGCTCAGCTCTTTTTTCGGGTATAGGCTGGATGACAACGTTATTTTCGATTTGCGCTACGTTCCGCTGATTATCTCCGCCATCGCTTATCCGCAGCCGCTGCTACTGATTCTAATCGGAGTAAGCACCGGCCTGCTGCGCTTTACTTTCGGCATCAATGCGGCGGCGGGGGCGGGAATGATCAATTTGTCCATTTTGGGATTGATTTGCGCGGCTCTTTCTCCATGGATTCGCCGTTCCCCCGTATCCATGATTGCCAAGGGTCTGGTTGTCGTTCTGACGGTCAACTTCTTTAACGCGGTCAACATCATCATATTCGGAGTCATTCCCTTCTATGAATATGTATCAAAGATTATGCCGATTACATTCCCGGCTGGAATGGCGCTCAGCATTCTGTTTGCGCTGATTGCCCGCGATTTCCATCTGGAGCACCGGCGTATGCTGGAGATTGAGCAAGTCAATGCGCTGCTATCCGAGCAGACGAATGAGCTTCACAAGAACAAAATCATTCTGGAAGAACGGGCGAAGCAGCTTATGCTGGCTTCTCAATATAAGTCGGAATTTCTGGCGAATATGTCGCATGAGCTGCGAACTCCCCTGAACGGGATTATCAATCTGTCGGAGCTTATTGCGGAGAACGACGATTCGATCGACAGAGAGGAGATTCAGTCTTACGGCAGCCTTATTCACCGCTCCGGTAAGGATCTGCTGCTGCTGATCAACGATATTCTGGATTTGTCCAAGGTGGAGGCGGGGAAGCTGGAGATCGTGCATGAGGAGGTCAATGTCAGCGAGCTTCCCGCGATGCTCTT
This sequence comes from Paenibacillus rhizophilus, assembly GCF_003854965.1. GTDB lineage: Bacteria > Bacillota > Bacilli > Paenibacillales > Paenibacillaceae > Paenibacillus_AQ > Paenibacillus_AQ rhizophilus. The sequence goes on along the minus strand of NZ_RQPI01000014.1, from coordinate 117,683 downwards.
TGAGCAGTTTGATGTTGTCGCGAAGCAGAGAGGACTTGATTTTACGATTAAGCTGGAGGAGGGCCTGCCGGAGACAATGGTCTCCGATCCGCAGCGGATGCAGCAAATTCTGCGCAATCTGCTCTCGAACGCGTTCAAGTTTACCCATAAGGGCGGCGTCTCGCTGACCGTCCGGCGGGAGAAGCGCCGGCAGGGGGCGCGAGAAGGATTCTGGATTGTGTGGGAGGTAAAGGACACTGGCATCGGCATCGCGAAGGACAAGCATCTGAGCATCTTCGAGGCGTTTCAGCAGGCGGACGGGACGATCAGCCGGCAGTACGGAGGAACCGGTCTGGGCTTATCCATCAGCCGGGATCTTGCCCGGTTGATTGGAGGTTTTATTACGCTTCAGAGCCAGGAGGGCAAGGGCAGCGCGTTCTCTCTGTACCTGCCGGCAGCGGGCCAAGACAAGGCATAAAAACTCCAATTTTATTTGTAAGTCTGACGTATTGACGCTAGGCCGAAGCGGAGTAGAATGGAGCAATAGCCGCGTCAAAGGAGTGTTGCCGTTACGATCAACATCGTGAGAAACCGCCCCGAAGCCTCTCCTCCCAAAAGAAGAGGCCGCAAATTTTCGACATACCGAAGAAATCTGCATATGGCCACATGGGAAGGCGTACCTTCAACCATTTTTCAGGTGCTGCTTCAAGGGCAGTTTCTGACCGGTTTCCTGCTGTATCTCGGCGCGACTTCCGGACAGATCGGTTTTGTGATTGCGCTTACCACGCTGGTGAATGTCGCGCAAATCGGCGTAGCTTTTCTGATTCAGCGGCTTCCCAGCCGCAAGTGGGCGCTCGTCGCCTTTGTCTCCATCCACCGGCTGCTGTGGGCCTCTACCGGACTTGTCCCGTTTCTTTTTCCCCGTCCCTTTTGGGTTAGCGCCTTCATTGGGCTGTACGCCCTTGCTTTTATAGCGAATACCGCCGGCGCTGTGCTGTGGAGCTCGGTTATCGGCGATTTGGTTCCGCCGCGTGTGCGGGGCCGTTACTTTGGTATCCGTAACACTCTGCTGAACGCTTTGGGGAGCCTTGTCGTATATGGGGGAGGCGTGGTTTTGGACCGCTACCCGGAAGCGCAGGGATTTCTGATCTTGTATATCGTGGTGTGGATATTTTCCACGGCCAATATTGTTGTGTTCTTCTTTTATCCCGACGTGCCTTTTGAGAAATCGGATGAAAGAAAGTTTGTGCCGATGTTTAAGAAACCGCTTCATGACGGACTGTTTATGAAATCGACGCTGTTTCTCTCGCTCTGGCTGCTGCTGCAAAATGTGACCGTTCCTCTATATTCCTATGTCATGCTCAAGTTGATGGACATTAATTACCAAACGCTTTCGCTTCTTAATGTGTCCCAGACCGTGTTCATGATGGCGAGCTTCTATTTCTGGGGGAATCTGAATGCAAGGTACAGCAACAAGCGCCTTCTCTTCTGGACGCTGCCCATCATTGCGGCTTCATCGCTGCTGTGGGGGCTGTTGTCCGTCTTTCCGACACTTCCGGTGCTGTTCGCTGCGCATATCGTGTTCGGAGTGGGAGTAGGCGGATTTAACCAGCTGGCCTTCAATTTCATTATCGGGGATACGCCTAAAAAAGAGCGTCCGATGTATATGGCGATGTACGCGGCGCTAACCGGGCTGGCGTCGTTCTTTGGACCGCTGATCGGCGGGAAAGTGTACGAGTGGATCGTAGGATGGCCGCATGGGTTTCAGGTGTACGGAATGCAGCTTATCGTAGGGGGGCTGATGATCGCGCTGATTGCGCTGCTGGGGCGCCGTATATTGAAGGACGTCTAAACCTGGCGCGGACTTGCGCGGATGAGACTCCCGGCTATTATAACCGAAGGAGAATGTTCATGAACAAAACGGCAATGGTGCTTGGAGCCACCGGACTCGTTGGAAAGGCGGCTGTGGAGCAGCTTCTGCGTGAAAATTGGAAGGAAGTGCGGGTGCTCGTTCGCAGGCCGCTCGCACTCCGCCATGACAGGCTCAAGCAGACGGTAACCGACTGGGAGCGGCTGGAGCGGTACGGCGATCTGTTCGAAGGAACGGACGCCGTATTCTGCTGTCTCGGGACGACGATCAAAAAAGCCGGATCGCAGAAAAATTTCGAGCGCGTCGATCTGGAATATCCCCTGAAGGCGGCAGAGCTTGCCCAGAAAGCCGGAGTCGGACAATTTCTGGCGGTATCCTCCATGGGGGCGAATCCGCATTCGCGTAATTTCTACAGCCGGACCAAAGGCCGGATGGAAGAAGGCTTAAGCCGGTCGGGCTTTCCGGGGCTGCACCTGTTCCGCCCGTCCTTGCTGCTGGGAGAGAGGGAGGAGTCCAGACCTTTGGAGCGTTCCGCCGCCTGGCTCATGACCAAGCTGGATTTTGTTATGGTCGGCAGGGCGGCCAAGTACCGTGCTATTAAGGGAGAGACCGTTTCGCGTGCCATGGTCCATATTGCTGCGGCTGATCCGAAGGGACTGCATATCTACCCGAATGACGTCATTGGGGTGCTTGGAAAGGACTTTGCCGCCGAGTCCGGTCCGGCTTGGGACGATGAGAAAGGTTTGCAATAAAGAGAGAGAACGATTTACAATGATGACGTAAATAGATGAATGGGAGGAAATTGAGAGATGAGCAAAAAGCAGGTAGCTACGTCTAAAGCGCCGGGGGCCATCGGTCCTTACAGCCAGGCGATCACCGCCGGAAATTGGGTATACACCTCGGGTCAACTGGGATTGGACCCCGTTACGGGCGAACTGGCGGGGGATGTACAGGCCCAGGCGCGCCAGTCGCTGGCGAACGTACAGGCCATTCTGGAAGAGGCCGGAACTTCGCTGGACCACGTTGTGAAGACGACGGTCTTCCTTAAGGACATGAACGATTTTGCGGCCGTGAACGAGGTGTACAGCAGCTTCTTTACGGAGCCTTATCCGGCGCGGAGCGCGGTTGAGGTCGCCCGTCTGCCTAAAGACGGACTCGTGGAGATTGAAGTGGTAGCTCGCAGAAAATAACAGGGGCATCCTATTCCCGTATTGAAATCCGGACTCCAGTCTTATAGGGGGCCGATTACGAATAAAGCCTTTCCCGGCAGGACTGCGGTAACTCGGCAGGAATGCGGGAAAGGTTTTTTTGTAAAAACGGGTTTCCGGTCGTTGACATTCTACCTACTAGTAGGTATACTCAAGGCAAGAGGTGAAGACATGAACCGGTCCGAGCATATTATAAACGTTGCAAATCGTCTGATTCTGGAGAAAGGGTACAGTGCTTTCAGCTATGCGGATGTAGCTGCCGAAATCGGTATCCAGAAGGCGAGTATCCATTACCACTTTCCCTCCAAAGCTAACCTGGTGCAAAATGTGGTTGGCAGGTATCGGCAGGAAGTGCGGGCAAATCTGAGCATGCTGAATTCCTTGACTGACGACCCCCGGGAGAAACTGGAACAGTATTTGTCGTACTGGGAGTCATGCCTGCGGAGCAGGGCCATGGATATTTGCCTGTGCGCGCTGCTTGCCTCCGAGATTCCGATTCTGCCCGAAGAGGTGATCGGCGAGATTCGTGAACATTTCCGGGATTTAACCGACTGGCTGGCCCGGCTGCTGCGGGATGCAGCCGACAAGAACCGGTTCACCGGGGATGGCGAAGCCATCGAGGAAACGGCTCATGCGATTCTGGCTTGTGTACACGGCGGGATGCTGGCTTCAAGGGCATTTAACGATGCAGGGCAGTTCGACATGGTGAAAAAACATATGCTGCCATTGATTGCGGCGAAGAGAGTCACGGCGTAATTTTTTCAAACAGAGAGACAAATTTTTTTAGGCTGAATCTACCAACTAGTAGGTAAAAACAAACTAAAGGAGAAGATTGCAATGAAAAAACCGACGATTGTATTTATTCACGGAGCCTTTGTCACACGGGCAAGCTTTGAGCCCCTGATGGGGTATTTCAAGGACAGAGGCTTTGAAGTCTTGGCGCCGGCCTGGCCTTTCCACGGTCAGTCTGTGCCCGAGCTGCGGGACCGTCCCGAAGCCGGACTGGGCAAGCTGGGGCTTGAGAATCTGACGGATTACTATGCCGGAATTATCCGGGCGCTGCCGGAGAAGCCGATCATCATCGGCCACTCCTTCGGCGGACTGCTGACGCAGCTGCAGATGGACCGCGGGCTGGGGCTGGCGGGGATCGCTATTAATTCCGCGGGCGCCAAAGGCATTGTCGCAGCCGCTTATCCGACCACGGCGCGTTCCATCTTCGGAATCCTGTCCAAACCTTGGCGAAAAACCTTTATGATGTCCTTCAAGGAGTTTCAGTACGCCTTTGTTCATACGCTTGGCAGAGCCGAGCAGGAGCGGGCTTACCGGGAGCATGTGGTGCCGGAAACGACGCGAATCTTTTTCCAGGGAGCCGTCGCCCCGTTCGCTTCAAGCAGCCCGTTCAAAGTGGACTTTAACAACGGCAGCCGCGGGCCGCTGCTGATGATTGCCGGGGAAGTGGACCGGATCGTTCCCGCCAGCCTGGTCCGCAAGAACTATGGCTTATACAATCAGCAGTCGGGGGCCGTTACGGAATACAAGGAATTTTCCGGCCGCAGCCACTGGATTATCGCGCAGCCGGGCTGGGAAGAGGTTGCGGACTTCATAGACCATTGGCTGAAGAAACAGCTGCCGGCCTACATTGGGTAAGCGTTCAAGAACATAACCAGAGGCAGTACGACAGCGGAAATTCGGCGGCAATCCGGCCGGCCAGGCATACCTGGCCGGCATCTTTGCGTTCCGGCGCATTTACTATGTACAGCCGTACGACCCCAAACGGGGATGTGAAGTCCCGGGTGAGCACGCTGAAGATTTTGACGGAAAAAATGATCTGCCGTCACGAAAATGAGGCGCGCAAAATCGGTGAATTTGCCGTAATTTCGCCGGCGGCTCAATATGCGGACCGCGAAATATGCAGAAATGTTTTTAAATCCCGGCTTTTTCGTATAAGATGGAGATAAAACCTTTTTTGGAATTTCGGGAACTCTGCATTGCAGAAATAGATATAGAATGATTACTTTTCCGGCGAAACGGCTGCCGCTTGCGACTTCGGAGCGGGATGTCCATTTTGGCCTGTTCAAAAAGACAGGAGATCACGATGACTAAGCATCTGTATGCAATGTGGTTAGGGGATGTTTTATTTTGCTTCTCCGGTGAGACTTCGGAACCTAAAGTAGATGCCTGGACTCGCGTGGTCAAGCGGCTGGAGCTGGGCGGCGGGCAGCGTCCGTTCGCGGGAGCGGCGCTTCGTTTGGCTGAAGTGAAGTACCCTGCGGCCAGAGCCGAGGGCAGAGCGTCCCGGCGGCCGATGTCCGGACGAATGCTCGAAGGGCTTGCCCTGTCTCCGAAGGACGCGTTCGAGCTGCTGCTCGCCTGGGATGAAGCGCTCTGCGAGAAGCAGGGCATCGATCCCGGGGGAGAGATGGGCTACTGGGCGGCGGCGGCGCGCTTTGCGCTGGAGCTGCTCGCCACAGGCGGCATCGCGCCGGGCGCCGTGCCTCCGCGGCCGGCGGGCTCGCGGCGGCGCGGCGGGGAACAGGCGGCGGAAACGTGCTGGATTCCCGTCCTCAGGGAGCCGGGGCAGCGGGAAGCCTTTCTGCAGTTCGCCGCCTCTATGCCGGTGCTGGCGCTAAGCTCGTCAGCCTTGCAGGGGAGTGAACCGGCCTCCCGGGAAGAAGCCGGGGCGGCGGTGCTGTACTCCTTCCTGCAGGCGGTAATCAACGCGGAAGTCAAAGGGGTCGTGGCCGGAATGGAGCAGCAGCTCGCTCCGTATAAAGCCAATTACCGGCGGGGCCGGTCGCCTTTGACGGAGCTATGGTGGAACAGCCTGCTTACGGGCAGCCGCGACATACCGGTTCAAGGCACGCCCGCCGAGGTGATGGAGCTGCTGGGGGCGGTAAACGCCTCAGCGTCCGGCAATATTCCGTGCTTCGGAGCGGCTGAGGAGCAGAGCGGCCAGCTCGGCCTCGGACTGAGGCTGGAGCCGCCGAAAGAGGACGGAGAGATATGGCGGCTCTCCTTCTGGGCCGAGGGACGGGAGGAGAGCGGATTCTGGCTCCCGGCAGCGATGATCTGGAGTAGCGGGGACCGGGAGTTTACGCTCTGGGGCAAACGCTACAAGGGAATTCAGGAGCAGCTCCTTGCAGCGCTGGGCCGGGCTGCCGAATGGTCGCCGGATATTTCACAGGCGCTTAGGATTCCCGCCCCGACCGGCGTGAACCTTGAGCCGGAGCGGCTGTATTATTTCCTTAAGGAGACGGTGCAGAAGCTGACCGCCCGGGGGATTACCGTACAGCTGCCTTCGCGCTGGAGCAAGGAAGGACGCCGCCGGATCGGCATGAAGCTGAAAATGCAGCTGCCGGAAATTCCGGACGGTACGCAGGCGCTTGCGCTTGGCATGGAGGCGCTGGTGTCCTTCAAGATCGAGGCTTCCCTCGGCGAAAGTTCCGTCAGCGCGGAAGAATTGGGCGCACTGCTGGCGGCAGGGGTCCCCTTTGTAAAATTCCGCGGGGAATGGATCGAGGTGGACCCGAAGGAAATCCGCCAGGTGCTCCGGTATATGAAACGCCATGAGAGCGGGGAAATGTCTACTTCCGACTGGATGCGTCTTGAGGCCGAGGCGGGAGAGGACCGGCTGTGGAAGGGAATGCCCATTACAGGCATGGAAACGATCGGTCTATTGGCCTCGCTGATGCGCGGGGACACCGTGCAGAGCCTGCCAGCGCTGCCGGTTCCCGAGGAACTGCAGGGAACGCTGCGGCCTTACCAGGAACGGGGTTACCAATGGCTGAGCGTCATGGGCGAACTCGGCTTCGGCGTCTGCCTCGCCGACGATATGGGCCTTGGCAAGACGATACAGGTCATCGCCAGTCTCCTCAGACGCGGGGCCGAGGACGACAAGGCTGTCGGACAAGGCGGCAGGCGGACGGAGCACGCGGCAGGTACGAAGCGGCCGGACCACGGTCTGCGCGGGCACAATGCCGCAGGCGGCGATCCGGTTCTGATTCTGTGCCCGACCTCGCTGCTTGGCAACTGGCAGCGGGAGCTGCAGCGATTCTCGCCCACGCTGAGCGTCTATATCCATCATGGAAGCCGCCGAGTGCGCGATACCGCCTTTCAGGAGCAGGCGGCCAGCCATGATATCGTGCTGACCACTTATCACTTGGCCGGCAGGGATAGCGAGGATCTCGCCTCGGTATCATGGTCGACCGTTGTGCTGGACGAAGCCCAATACATCAAAAATTACCGGACCAAGCAGGCGCAAAGCGTCATGCGGCTCGAAGCCCATCACCGGATCGCAATGACCGGAACGCCGGTGGAGAACAGGCTTGGAGAGCTGTGGTCGATTTTTCATTTTCTGAACCCGGGCTATCTCGGCACCTTTCATTCATTCCGCGAGCGTTACGGGACCGGCGAAGGGACGGAACGGCTGCGGGAGCTGCACCGGCTCGTGTCGCCTTTTTTGCTGCGCAGACTGAAGAGCGACCCCGACATATCCAAGGATCTGCCGGAGAAGCTGGAGCTGAAATCCTACTGCGCGCTGACGGAGCAACAGGCGCTGCTGTATCAGAGCGTTGTGAACGAAATGCTGAATACGATCGGCGAAAGCTCGGGTATGGCGCGGCGTGGACTGGTGCTGTCTTCCCTGACGAAGCTGAAGCAAATCTGCGACCATCCCCAGCTCTTCCGCAAAGAGGAGGGCCGGCACAGCCGAAACGAACCGTCCGGCAAAATGGAGACCATGTTCGAAGTGCTGGACAGCATTTCGGAGCTTGGGGAGTCGGCGCTCATTTTTACCCAGTATGTGGCGATGGGCGAACTGCTGGTGAACAGACTGGCCAAGCGCTACGGCAAGACGCCGCTGTTCCTGCACGGAGGCGTTTCGAAGCGGGACCGCGACGAGATGGTGCGCTCCTTTCAGGAAGAGGAAGGGGAGGGAACGGCATTCTTCGTCCTGTCGCTTAAGGCGGGCGGGGTAGGGCTGAACCTGACCCGGGCCAATCACGTCGTGCATTACGACCGTTGGTGGAATCCCGCAGTCGAGAATCAGGCGACGGACCGGGCTTTCCGGATCGGGCAGCTTAAGAACGTGCAGGTCCACAAGCTGATCTGTCAGGGAACGCTGGAGGAGAGAATCGACGAACTGATCGAGCGGAAAAAGAACCTCTCCGAGCAGGTTGTCGGCTCCGGTGAGAATTGGCTGACCGAAATGTCCGATCACGAGCTGAAGGAATTGATCGAGCTGCAAAACCAAGACTGGATGTAGCCAAATCGCAAATAAAACGAATGAAGCAAGCCGCGGAGGGTAGATATGACGGAGACGATGAACATGGTGCTGAAAGCTGTGCCGGGAGTGCTTACGGCGGTATGGACGCCCGTATCCGGCACGGCTGCAGGGGGTCATACGGGCGGCGGCGGAGCTGCGGGTCCGCAGCAGGCCTCCCCGAAATTCCGGCAGGTCCTGAAGATGGAGGTATGGCCGCTTTCCCGGCGCAGGGAGGCGGTCGAACGGCTTGCTGAGAGTCCGCAGGAATTATACGGGCTGCTCAAAGGGCGCCTCCCCGCATGGCTGGCTGAATTCGGGCTGTGGCCGAACGAGTCGGAGCTTGCGGTTCCGGATACGAATGACGAAGCCGCCAATAAAGAGGCAATGGCGAAGGTAAGAGAACGGCTGGCGAAGGAGCCGCTGACCGCGCTCGCGCTTCGCGGCCTGCCGAAGGGCGAGCTGACGGACGAGGTCTTCGCTCTTTGGGCCAGAGGCGAGGCTGAAGAAGCCGGGTCGCAGCCTGGAGCCGGACTGTCCGCGGAGCTCGCGAGGCTGGAGAAGAAAGGCCCGGCGGTGTCCGCCGGAGAGTGGATGGCGGAGGCCGCGGCCGAAGGTTCGCTTCACCAGCCGGGCCCCGCGTTCCTTGAAGTCCGGGATCGGCCTGTTCCCGGCTCTCCATCCTTCCCGCCTGCGATGGAGGACTGGAGGCCGCTGCTGCCGAATGTGCCCCGCGCGCAGGAAGGGCTTGAGCTTATCATGCGGCGGGCGGCGGAGACTGCGGCCCGGAGGGTGGCGAATCTGGAAAAATGAGTCCATTCTTGAGACTATTCTATGGATAACGGCTGCTTCCGAAATGAAGCGTATACGTGAAAGGGAAGAAGCCCCGCGGCTAATGGAATGATGCCGCGGGGCGTTTTTATGTAAATATAAGACTTTATAAGCTTTGCGCCTATCGTTGGCCTTATATTTCTACGAGAAACGGATGCCCTCCTCCTGTGAGGATGGCGCAGCCGTTTCTTCTTGCCGATGGGTATGCACTACAGCTTCCCGGACATTCGGGCAAGCCTCAGATCTTCTCTTAAGTGTCCTATAGCCTTAAGGCAGTTCCAGAATCTCTCTGCGCAGACGCAGCATTCTCTTGTCCAGCTCGTCGGCGGCGCGTGCGGCGCTCTTTAGCTCTTCCGCAACATGTGGCGGAAGCTGCTTGTCGTATTTGTAATAGAGAATATGCTCCATGCTCGCCCAGAAATCCATGGCCAGCGTGCGCAGCTGGATTTCGGCCTTTACCCATTTGGTTCCATCCAGAAGAATGAGCGGCACGGCGACAATCACATGCAGGCTCTGGTACCCGTTCGGCTTCGGCTGGGCGATGTAGTCCTTGATTTCCAGCACCCGGATATCGTCCCTGGTGTTAATATGATCGGCGAGCCGGTAAATATCTTTGACAAAAGCGCAAACAATCCGCATGCCGGCGATATCGTGAATTTGCGTTTCAATATTCTCGAAGCTGAAGGCGTATCCTTTGCGCTCCAATTTTTGCAGGATGCTCTTCGGCTCCTTGACCCGGCATTTGATATGTTCAATCGGACTGTACCCGTCACGCATTTTCCATTCGGTCTTCAGCGTCTCGATTTTGTTCTCAAGCTCTTTGAGGGCGAGTCGGTAAAGGGCGGGCATTTTCTTGAATTCGCCAAGCTGCCTGGACAGATCCTCGTTCAATTCTAAGCGGCCCAAATCCTGGACGTGAACCTGCAGTTGATCCAGTGTAAGTAATCTGCTTTCTTGTTCTTTCACGGATACTCTCCCGAATTTAAGTATTTATCATCTCCTTCATTTTAACCGATGTGGTGCCCCGGAAGCAAAATTTTCCACTTGTATCCAAATCACAAACCGCCCCCCAAAAAAGGCGCTTTGAGCTTATACAGGGACAACTACCGCATTTCGTCAAAAAACTACCAAGTACATATGCGAAAGACTTCGGAATTATCCGATTAATGTCGAACAGGCGCATACGGGAGATTTATATCGAACATTCACATCCAGAACTTAAAGCGCTTACTTATTGGTGGGCGATCCATCCTCGCCGTATCCTTTGTCGTGGTAGCCCGTATTCTCCAGCTTGGGGAGAACGTTCAGGCTGACGATCATTCTCCGTGTTTCTTCGGTGCCATGCTCCCATAAAAAGCGGTACAGCCTGACGGTCTTGTCGTCGAATTGATTGGCGGCATCGTCGTGATCGGCCGATTTATAAGGCACAAAGGTGCGGCGGAAGGCATATTCGTCTTCCCGTTCCAGCTCCTGAAGCCTGCCCTGCAGTTCGGAAAGCCCGGTGTCGTCAAGCTTGACCTCGAACTCGCCCGATTCGCCGCGCATCTCCTGGATCAACCCGTGTTTAAGGGAAACAAAGTAGCTTTTTTTATCGTTGTCCCGCACGACAATCCCTCCATCTTGGGTAAGATTTGCCAGAATCGTTTTTAAGTATTATACACAAGACGACAAATAATGAATCTGGCGTGCACATTTGGTATGATAGAGTCATAGTTTCCGGCGGCGCCGGGTGCGGATGCTTGTTTGACCCAGTTATCAAGTGGAAACGGATACCCTTCTGCCGGAAGGGCTGCCGTTTCGTTTTCGCCGGTGCTATTTTTGGCTCATTGTGAGAAGGGGGACTATCGATGAATCTGTTGCAGCGCATTAAAGACGGAGCCAACCGGGTTAGCGAAAAAGCGCAAAACTCCGTGGAAATCGGCAAGCTGAACAGCCAAATTTCCGATATTGAGCGCGAAATGGAAATTGAATTTATGAAGATGGGCAAGATCTTTTATGAGGGATACCGCTCCAGGGATTTATCGCTGGCTGAAGGTAAAATGACAGAGATGTCCCGCTCCTGCCTCAGACTTCAGGATAAAATCGACGCTCTGCGCTCGCGCATCGCCGAATTGAAAAATGAACGGCTCTGCAAATGCGGATATATTGTCGCGCTGGACGCGAATTTCTGTCCGCACTGCGGACGCAAGCTGGAGCAGAACGTAAGCGCTCCTGCCCCGGTTATTTATGATAAGGAACCTGGTCTGCAAACGGATGAACCGGACAGAACGGGGACAGCGGCGGGTCCGCAAAAGGAACCGGAAGAGCCTTATGGCTATATGTCTCCAGAGAGCGAAGATGAGGAGCTTCCGCTCCCGGTTCCGGTGGAGGAGTACGCCGGGAATGTGCAGGGAACGGAGCGTGAACGCCGCCTGGCCGATGAACTCGAGCGGGAGCGGGAAAGACAGCTTGAGCTCGACCGGCGCATCCGGGATTGGCAGGCAAAGGGTTATGAAGAAACGGAAGGCGACAGCGGCCCGCGCGAGATGGTGAAATGCCAGATTTGCCGGGCGGACCTGCCCAAAGGCTCCATGTGGTGTCCGCGCTGCGGATCCGAACAGATTTAGCCTTGCATTCAGCCAGCCTTGGGGGGGACGATAGGAATGGAACAATTGCTGCTGCATCTGCGCAGTCTGGGCTTTACGGAAATGGAGTCCAAAATTATGGTGGAGCTGGCGGCGATAGGTCAATCATCCGGATACGAGGTGGCGAAGCGTCTCGGCGTCTCCAGGTCCAATGTGTATGCTGCGCTCCAGCGCCTGACCCAGCAGGGATATGTACGCTGCGGCGACGGAGAGCCAGCCAGGTACAGCGTTCTGGCCCCGGAAGAGTTGGCCAAGATGATCTCCGGACGGGTTCAGGCGTCTCTCTCCTTCGTAGAGAACGAAATGCCGCGCGGCGGCTCGGTCAGCACTACATTTTATAATGTGGAAGGCGAGCGCAATGTAATGGATGCGCTGATCCGCCAGCTTAACGCAGCGGAGCATGAGATCATCGTCGATGTGTGGAGGGAAGAAGCCTCGCTGCTTCGCAGCGAGCTGGAACAGGCCGAGCGGCGCGGGGTGAGGCTCCTCTGGGCTTTCGACGGCGGCAATGCCGCAAGCCCATACCTTCCGTGGCCGCCTCTTGCAGAGATGGAGGAATCCGAAGGGCGTAAATTCTCGTTCGTGGTCGACCGCCGGTGGTGCATGCTCGGTACGAGCGGGGGCAGAGTGAACGGAATGGCCCAGGCGGTTGTGACGGAACACCGGGTGCTGGTGGATCTGCTGCTGGGCCATTTTATGCAGGAAATGGTGCTGTTTGAGCTGGAGCAGGATATGGCGCCCGAACTGGAACGGCGCTACGGCCATCGCTACCGGAGCATATACCGCAAATACGTCGGAAGCGATGACGAAGAAGAGCGGATGGAGGCCCGGACTCCGGGGAACACTCGGGATGGATACTAGCCTGAACCGGAATATGCCAAATCACGCCAGGGAGGTGAAGAAGAGTGGAGTGTATCGTACATTTTGAAGTGCTGCATTCGAAAGGGCCGAAATCGCTGAGGGGTCTGCTGTTTCTTGACGAGGGAACGGCTCCGTCCGAGAGCCAGCTGATCGAGATGTTTAAGGACATGAAGTTCAATGTAAGGCTGGACGACCGGGAGAAGTTGATATTCAAGCCGGTGGACCCGGGTGCCGAATATTCCGAGATCCGGATAACCGGCTATGACGCGGATGGCAAAAAATCCGGGGAAGATCATGATTTGAAATCGATCGTCAGCAACCTGCTGCCGCCGAAGCCGCCAGGTCTTTGAGCCGGCCGCGAAAGGCCCATTTTCTCCTCGCTGGACCTGAGGGAGAATGGGCCTTTCCTGCAGCCGAATGAATCAGGATAAAGAAGGAGGAGTACATATGAAGCTCTTGAAGCAAAAGGTGATAAATGAAGGCATTGTGCTCGCCAAGGGTGTCTTGAAGGTGGACTCTTTTTTGAATCACCAGATGGACCCGTTCCTGATGCGTGAAATCGGACGCGAGTTCAAGGCGTTGTTTGCGGAGGAAAAGATTACGAAGGTGCTGACTATCGAATCCTCGGGCATCGCTCCGGGCATTATGACGGCGCTGGAGCTTGAAGTCCCGCTTATATTCGCCCGCAAGCAGAAGTCTCTGACCTTGACGGAGGATATATACGTGGAGAAGGTCTACTCATTCACCAAAAGAGAGACCAACGAAATTACCGTCTCCAAAAAGTTCATCGCTCCCGGCGAACGGGTGCTGATCGTTGACGATTTCCTGGCCAACGGCGAGGCCGCCTTCGGCCTGGCACGGATTGTGGAGCAGGCCGGCGCCGCGGTGGCCGGAATCGGCATCGTGATTGAGAAGTCGTTCCAGCCGGGGCGCGACCTGCTGCTGAAGGCGGGCTACCGGGTGGAGTCGCTGGTGCGTATCGCATCGTTGGAGGACGAGAGGGTGGTTTTTGTCGGGGAGGTGTAGGCCGGTCCGAGCCATGCACCGGGGACGCGCGGGGCGAGACGGTGGCGAGGCAGAGGCGCCTCGCCACGGTAGCCGGGCTGAGCGATGGCCGGGAAGGCGCTGGGGTAAGACGGTGCCGAGGCCGTGACGCCTCGGCCCAGCAGCCGGTCTGGCTGATCGCAGGGAAGTCGCTAGGTGAACCCGTTTGATTCAGCGCACTGAGGACTCGGGCGGTGGTTATCAGAAGAAAGGGCAAAGGGAGCGATCCATGTGTGCGCTTGCTGCCATTACAGGGAAAAAGTCCCGCTTATTTTAGAGTAAATCGCTCTTTTCGGGAGGGTAAAGGGAAATTCTCCTTTTATTTTGAGCGAAAACCTCTTTTCCAGCCTTTTTCCCCGAATTTAGACGGAGAAATTCCTTCTAAATCAATAAAAAGAAGATGGATGCTAAAATTAGAGGGAGTTTTTCCCTGTAATCCCCAAGGCCACCCCGTTTTCGGCCGGGAAGTTGGATTCCTCATGTAATTGGTACCCGGGGCAATGGACACGCAAGAAATAAGCAGCCGTTATGGGGGGCGGAAATTGCCCGTTCATAACGGCTGCTGTTCTGTTAACGCTTCCGGGGAGGGCGTTGTAAGCCGGGAGGCGGGAAGGCCCCCAGGCCGGAGATAAGGGCCAGCAGGCCGGAGATGAGACCTTCCCGGCCTCCGGCGACCGTGTCCGGCGTGCGGAGGCGCCTTCCTGCACGCTTGCGCTCCGCCGGCCTGACCTGGCTTGCGCTCCGCCGGCCTGGCCCCGGTCTGCGCCGCCTGCGTCAAGCGCCGCCCTCGCGGCCTGCGCCCACCTGGGCCTGGGGCGCCGGGTCCGCGGCTGCCCAGGCCCGGGGCGCCAGCACGGTCAGCGCCCCCGGCTCGCAGCGCACGGCCAGCGCGCCGCGGCCGAGGCTCTCGCCGTCGCCGATCGCCGGCCGCTCGCGCTCGAAGCTGACGGCTGCGCTTGTCCCGCGCAGCATCGTCACGAAGGGCAGCGAGACATGGCTGCCCTTCAGCACCGTCGGGAACAGCCGCAGCAGCTGCATGCGGCTGCACCCGTACACGACGCAGACGTCGAGCCGGCCGTCGTCCGGCCTTGCCTGCGGCGCGATGAGCAGCCCGCCGCCGTAGCTTGGCAGGTTGCAGACGGACGCGAGCCAGACGTCCTCGAAGGTATGCTCCTGCCCGTCGCAGACGATGCTGGCCCGGCAAGGCTTAAAGGTGATCAGCGTATGCAGAATGCCGATCAGATAGGCCAGCCGCCCCGCGTGCAGGGCGTTGCACACCCGTTTGTACCGGCTGGCATTGACATTCTCGGCGACCTGGGCGTCGAATCCGCTGGCGACGGCGGTCAGCGTATAGCCGTTCCCGGCCAGCAGATCGACCGGAACGCGGATACCGCCCAGCGCAGCATCGAGCGCGGCCTTCGGCTCCAGCGGAATGCCGAAGGCGCGCGCGGTGTCGTTTCCGGAGCCCGCAGGCACGATACCGAGCGGAACGCCGCGTGTTCTCAGCGCCTCCAGCACGCTGTGTATCGTTCCGTCCCCGCCGATCACTACACAGGCGCTCCAGTGCTCCCGGCCCGAGAGCGCCTGCATCACATCACTGCCGGCGCTTGACGCGCTCTCGGTGTGCAACGCTTCATACTCCGCTGCCCGCTCTTTCAGCAGCCTCTCGATCCGCAGCCAGGACCTCTGCCCGGCTCCTCCGCCGGAACGCGGATTGATAACAAACAAGTACATTCATTTTCCCCCAGGCCCAAATTCATGCTGTTGTGCTCTTCCATTGTAACGAAGGGAAGAGACAAAAAGGAATCCTTTTCATGAGTATCGAAAGGAAGGGACTAAGGGGAATCCTTTCATGAAGCGAAAAGAGCTTACAGACGACGCAGCTGCCGCTCCGAGATATCGCCGGCCCAGGGCAGCTTATACCAGTTGCCCCGGAGGGCATGATAGGTCATCAGCAGCCAGATTCCGAAGCTGCACAGGAAGATGAGCGCCGCAAGCAGCGGGCCGATGAAAGGCAGCAGACCGGCCAGAACATGGCCGACCATCAGCGCGCCGTAGGCCAATAACGACTGGAGGGAGTGGAATAGCACGAACCGGCTGCGCTTCTCCAGGGCAAGAAAGACGATGCCTCCGGCGAAAGGGAATAGATAGCACAGGGCAGCCGCAATATAATCCGGCAAGCCGACGGATGAACGAAAAGGGGACAAGGGCTTCACTCTCCTGTCATATGAACAGAAAGCACCCGCGGGCATAGGCCTTACACGGGCGCTTCCTCTATACAAGCGTATGAGCGGGGCGGACAAAGTATGAGCAGCGTCCGCTTGACGCCTGCCGCCATCCTGCCAATCCGCCATGCCTATCCTGCTGTCCATCTCGCCAACCCGCCTCAGCGCCTGTTGATTCATCCTGCCAAACCGTCTCCGTCATGCCTATCTTGCTGATCCATCTCGCCAACCCGCCTCAGCGCCTGCTGATCAACCCTTCTAATCAGCCCAGCCCATTCATCCCGTTAAATCCTCTCGCTAATTCAGCCCGCTATCCCGGTGATTCGCCGCCGGGTGTTCCTGTAACCATTCCGCTCCGGCAGCCGCCAACTGTCTGCCATTGCCTATTACCGTCCGCCGTCTGCCAATGCCGGAATAATGTATTTTTCAACCAGTTTCCGGGGATGCTTCCAGTGGCTGGTCCTGCTCTCCGCCGTAAAGACGATGACGGCGGAGAGCTTCGGCAGCAGCAGAATCTGCTGTCCCCCGTGCCCGTGGGCCAGCGAGAACGGCTGTCCCGACATGGTGCCGGTCCAGAATTGAAAGCCGTAATCGCCGTATGCCGGGTAGCCGGCAGTCTGGGCGGTCAGCGCCTGGTCCAGCCAATTGGCCGGGATGACCTGCCGCCCAGCGTACATGCCGCCGTCCAGAAGGCAAAGGCCGATTTTGGCCATGTCGCGCGAGGTCAAATGCAGGCCGATATGGCCCATGCTGTGGCCTTCGGGACTCGGCAGCCAGGCGGCGTGCGCGATGCCCAAAGGGGCAAACAAATGGTCCATGGCATAGGCGAAGGCGTCATGGCCCGTCGATTCCGTCAGCATCATGGAGATCAGATGCGAATCGGGGCTGCGGTACTGAAAGGTGCCGATGTTCTCCGGCACGATCGGCAGGCCGAGCGCAAAGGAACCCCAGCGGCGGCTGCGGTGAAACTTGTGGATCAGCGGCTCGCCGAGCCTTTTGCCGGTCTTCCAGCCGAAGCCCGAGGTCATCGTCAGCAGATGTCTGAGCGTAATCATCGGCAGCTGCTCCGAATGCAGGTAAGGGACATGCTCCCCCAGCGCCTCGATAACGGGAACGCCGGGTTCCGGCATATCTCCTCTTCCGATTGCTATTCCGGCCAGCAGAGAAGTAACGCTCTTCGTGGCCGAGCGGAGATCGTTCAACAGGGCGGCGTGTCCTTCGCTGTAATATCGCTCCCAAATTAATCGGCCGCGGCGCGCGATAAGCATGCTATGCATTTTCGGATATTCCCGCAGCGCGGTCTGATGGGCCTGTTCCAGCCGCTCCGCGCAGGTTCCCGTATCTTCGGGCTTCGCCATGGGAATGTAGGGGACGGAGGCATGCGGAGAGCGAAGCAAGGTCACCGCCGGTTTCATGGAGCGCTCCTCATGTTGGACCTTATCAACGAAGTCAGCAACTGTGTATACATGGCGTTCCCCTTCCCGGCCCCGACGTAGAGGTCATGGTTTCGTCAATCGGGTGCTGTGCTATGTGCTGAATTTTCAACTTTTTAATATAGGTTAACCAATTATTTTCAGAAATTCTCACACTTGACTTATCCGCTGCAGAGAATTTATGCTGTAGTAGAACGTACGTTCCAAAAGATTCGTAAAAAAAATTTACCATGTAGGCATTTTACGGGAAAGGTGGAAGTTGGGCGGGAATATGATACAATAAAACGATAAAGCCCGAAAGGAGTGATTCAAAGACTTGGCTTTTCGGGTAATCACAGTGTCAAGGTGTTAATTAACACCGGAAACTCTCAGCCCAAATCGCGACGAACCTGCTTCACCGATTCCGATACGAAGGTCCTGGCTCCTGCCGGCTGATCGCGGAGGATCGATAAATGCAAGCGGCATTCGGTCTTATGGCATTTACGCGCCCTTGCATTTCGAAGTTATGGCGGACTTTTCATCATGCATTCTCTACAACGGAGCATTCATTTTCAATGTTTTGGGAGGGAACTGATCATGGCAAGCAAAGGTCACAACGAAGTCAAGGAAAGTCTGCGGGAAATGACACGTATTTTCCGACCCAAGGATCCGAAGAAATTCGTCAAAGAGTATGTCCGTAAATACCGGATAACGGGAGGCTATGAGGAAGAACTCACCATGGTCGTGGAGCATGAACTCGTAAGAATGAATTCGTCTGTCTCTTAACCGTCCATCTGTTAATTCCGAAAGGATTCTATAAACCGTGATTTGCGTATGCCGCAGAGAACGGTTTTTTTGTGCTTCATGTAAGCTCATGGATTCAAAGCCCGATAATTTGTCAAATGAATATTAGGGAAAAAGGAATTTGTAAGCGCTGACACACATCCATTATTAATAATACCGCTTTCAGAAACCGATTGCAAATACTGAATTGACAAGCTTTTTTCTTATTTTGAAATAGTTGTGAACGATTGACAAAACAGACCCTGAAAATTATATTAATAGTGATTGTTATAATTGACAGCGCAGGATAAGTAACCTAATTGAAATCGGAAAAAGCGGGGTTGATCTATGATGAGAACGTGGCACTCTGCAAGGCGGCTGCTTCCCCTGATCGCGGTTTTCGGAACGGTTCTCGCCGGCTGCGGCCGGGAAGACCTCTCGGTCTTAAGGCCGCAGGGGCCGGCCGCGGAAAGCTCGCTGGGACTTATGAAGCTTGCGATTTCCATCATGATTGTCGTGCTGCTGATCGTTTTTTCCATCGCGGCTTATGTAATGATCCGTTTCCGCCGCAAGCCGGGGCAGAATGAAATTCCGGAACAGATCGAGGGCAGCTTCAAGCTGGAAGTGCTCTGGACCGTGATTCCGCTCATTCTCGTTATCGTGCTGGCGGTTCCGACGGTGAGGACGGTATTCGCCCTGGGCGACAATCATTCTGGTGACAAGAACGCGATCAAAGTCAAAGTGACAGGCCACCAGTATTGGTGGGAATTCGAATACCCCGATTACGGCATCAAGACGGCGCAGGATCTCATTATTCCCGCAGGCAAGAACATTGCCTTTGAGCTGGCGACAAAAGATGTGCTGCATTCCTTCTGGGTCCCCTCTCTTTCCGGTAAAATCGACACCAACCCGACCGGAGCAACTAACCGGTTCAGCTTCAGCGCGCCGAAGGAAGGCGTATACCGCGGCAAATGCGCCGAGCTGTGCGGACCTTCCCACGGGTTCATGGAATTCAAAGTGAAAGCGGTTAGCAATGATGAATTTAAGCAGTGGATAAAGGCGCAAAAAGCGCCCGCGGTGCTTCCTGAAGATCCGGCGCTCGCCCAAACCTTCAAGGAGCAGTGCCTGAAATGCCACGCGGTCGGCGATCAGGGGCTGTCGGTAGGACCGAATCTGACCGGCATCGGCTCCCGCGAATCGGTGGCCGGTATTCTGCTAAATGACGACACCCGCCAGGACGGCGCTCCCGTGGAGGAGAATTTAAAGACATGGCTGCATGATACGCAAGGCGTTAAGCCGGGCAACCTTATGCCCGACCCCAAACAGGATATGGGCCTGACGGACGACGAAATCGATCGGATCGCCGACTATTTGGCCGGCTATAAATTGAACTAGTCACGGCAGCCCTTACCAAGCGGTATATTTGAAAAGGGGGTACGAACCTTGGCTCAAGCAGCGCATACCTTGGATCACCCGAAACCTCTCGGGCACGGCGTCAAGCGGCATACCGGGCTGATGGACTGGATTACGACCGTCGATCACAAAAAAATCGCCATTCTGTACCTGTGGGCCGGCGGATTTTTTTTCGGGATAGGCGGGATTGAAGCGCTCCTTATCCGGTGGCAGCTCATTAAGCCGATGAACAATTTTCTGGACGCCCAGACCTTCAACGAACTGATTACGATGCACGGCACGACGATGATCTTTCTTGGCGTCATGCCGGTTATTTTCGCCTTGATGAACGCAGTCATCCCGCTGCAGATCGGCGCGCGCGACGTCGCTTTCCCTTTTTTGAACGCGCTGGGCTTCTGGACGTTTCTGTTCGGCGGAGTGCTGCTTAACCTCAGCTGGGTTATGGGCGGGGCGCCCGATGCGGGCTGGACGTCCTACACGCCGCTGTCAACGTCGGCTTACAGCGGAACGCACGGCGTCGATTTTTACACCATCGGCCTGCAAATTGCCGGCCTGGGCACCCTGATCGGCGGCATTAACTTCTTGGCGACCGTCATTACGATGCGCGCGCCGGGCATGTCGTTTATGCGGATGCCGATGTTCGCCTGGACGACGTTTATTACGTCCGCCATTATTTTGTTCGCTTTTCCCGCCATTACCGTCGGCCTTGTGCTGCTGACCTTCGACCGGATACTCGGCGCGAACTTCTTCGAGCCCGGAGCGGGCGGCAGCCCGGTGCTCTGGCAGCATATTTTCTGGATTTTCGGCCATCCCGAAGTCTATATTCTGATTCTCCCGGCCTTTGGCATCATCTCCGAGGTTATTCCGACCTTTGCCCGCAAGCGGCTGTTCGGCTACAGCTCCATGGTGTTCGCGACGATCCTGATCGCGTTCCTCGGATTCATGGTGTGGGCGCATCATATGTTCACGACCGGACTTGGCCCTGTGGCTAACGCTCTCTTCGCCGTATCGACGATGCTGATCGCAGTTCCGACAGGGATCAAAATATTCAACTGGCTGTTCACGATGTGGGGCGGTTCGGTTCGCTTTACCACACCGAACCTGTTCGCTTCCGGCTTCATTCCGACGTTCACCATGGGTGGCGTGACCGGCGTTATGCTGGCATCTGCACCCGCGGATTTCCAGTTCCACGATACGTATTTCGTCGTGGCGCACTTCCATTACGTTATCGTCGGCGGCCTTGTGATGGGCCTGTTCGCGGGTCTGCACTACTGGTGGCCCAAGATGTTCGGGCGCATGCTGAGCGAGACTTTGGGAAAATGGACCTTCTGGACGTTCATCACCGGTTTTCATCTGACCTTCTTCGTTCAGCATTTTCTCGGCCTTATGGGCATGCAGCGCCGGGTATTCACCTACCTGCCGAATCAGCATTTTGACACGCTAAATCTGGTCAGCACGATTGGGGCCGGACTGATGGGCGTCGGCACGCTGATCTTCCTGGCCAATATCGTGATCACTTCAAGAAAGCCGATGGATGCGGCGAACGATCCCTGGGAGGACGGCCGCACGCTGGAGTGGAGCATCCCGTCGCCGCCGCCGGAATACAATTTCAAGCAGACTCCGCTGGTGCGCGGGCTTGACGCTCTCTGGAAGGAGAAGGTAGCGGGGAACAAGGGGATGACCCCTGCCGAGCCGATCGGGCCGATTCATATGCCTTCGGCGACGCCGCTGCCGTTCATCATGTCGGTGGGCATTTTTATCGCCGGGCTCGGCTTCATGTTCAGCCGCGACGATTTCGGCGGCGGATTTGTCAGCTTTTTGTTCAACAACTACATTGTGACCGGGCTGGGTCTTCTTATTACTTTCGGAGCGATGCTGATGCGTTCGCTGTACGACGATCACGGCTGGCATATCGAGCCGGAAGAGCTGGAAGGAAGGTGAACCGGATATGACAACGACGCATGCAGAACCCGTCCACGGCGGCCTGCCGCATGAGCCGGAAAAAGCGACCGCCGAAGGACGCAACAAAGTGCTTGCCTTCTGGCTGTTTCTCGGCGGCGAGGCCGTGCTATTCGGCACCTTGTTCGCCACCTTCCTGGCGCTGCGAAATCAGACCAACGAAGGGCCGACGGCTAATGAGCTATTTCATCTCCCGCTCGTTGCGGCGGCGACCTTCTTCCTGCTCGTCAGCAGTTTGACCAGCGTATTCGCGATTCAGGCGATGCATCGGAACCGTCCGGCGCTGCTCCGGAATTGGCTGCTTGTAACCGTGGTACTGGGACTATGCTTTCTGGGGCTGGAAATTTACGAATTCAGCGAATATGTAAGACATGAAAAATTCGGCATGACCACAAGCGCATTCAGCTCGGCGTTCTATACGCTGGTCGGATTCCACGGCGCACACGTCGCATTCGGCATTTTGTGGATTTCGCTGCTGATCGGCCAACTGGCCCGCAAGGGATTGACCGTAGTGACCGCGCCGAAAATTTACGTATCCGCCATGTACTGGCATTTTATCGACGTGGTGTGGGTCTTCATCTTTACGATTGTATATCTGCTCGGAAAGGTGGGCTAGGCTATGGCCGCTGAACAGCATACACGGGATAACGGCGTGAAGCGCCGCCACCGTCAAGAAGGCCCGCAGAAGCATATTATGGTTTTCGTCCTCTCGGCCATATTGACGCTTATCGCTTTTGCGGCGGTGGCGGCCGGAGGGGTCAATGTGGTCTTTGCAGTCATTCTGCTGCTAATCATGGCCGTGATTCAGGTTTTTTTGCAGATGGGCTACTGGATGCATTTGAAGGATAAGGGACATATGATGCCGATTATTTTCATGCTGGGCGGTTTCCTGATCGCCGGAACCTGCATCATTATGGCCTTGTACTGGGTCTGGTGGGATTAGCGGAACAAGGGGCGGGCCGGGGGCCTGCCTTTTTTCGGAATGGAGCTCTGTCCGGGCTCTATCGTCAAAGGGGATGAACAAGCTTGTGAAGACAAAAGGCGGGGCTCCTCTGTTGGGGGATGGCTGAAGCTGGTTTTGTGGGAAAAGGAAAAGTCCATTTCGTAACCAGAGCTTAGAGGCTTTGCTGAATACGCAGGAGCCGGCAGAGGCCATAGTTCGCGATAGCCTGTGCGATGACACGATGACGGTCGTCCGGAATGGCTGAACTGGAAATTCTCCGTCTTATTTGAGGCGGATGGACCGGAATGGTGGATTATAGCGGAAAACCTCCGGTTTAATTCACCGAAAACCGAAGGTTTGGCCGTTTTCGCTTGAATGAGAGGGAGGAAATCCCGTTTAATAGCGGAAATCGTTCGAAAAGGCGAAATAAGCAGGAGGTTTTCCCTCATATTCGAAAGCGGCTTCAGGAATGAGGTCCGCAGCGGCGGTAGAGGTAGGCTGGTATGCTGTGAATACGGGGAGTCGTGGCAGAGGTAAGTGGGTTTGTAGTTATGGGTGGAGGTGGTATCTGCACATTCAGGAGCGGTGCGAGGTAGGCTGGTATGCAGCGTAGTCGCGGCAGAGTTAGCGGGTTTGCAGTTACGGATGGAGCAGGAGTACTCCGCATACGGCGAGCGTCCGCTAAGCCATGCAATGGCTTCGGGTATCCGCCAGCGCCGGGACAGGTGATTCATTGACGTACTTCCAAACGCGGGGAGGCTTGAACGATGCTCGGACTGAACGTGTTCAGCTTGGCCGATTTATGGAGCCCGCTGTTTCTGGCTGCGGTGCTGGTTGCGCTCTCCTGTTATTTCGTGCTGATCGGCCCCTTGTCGGGCCGGTTTGGTATAGCGGAGTCAGTGCCCCTGCGGCGGTGGATCTTCTTCGTCGCAGGGATGGCGGCG
Organism: Paenibacillus rhizophilus; assembly: GCF_003854965.1. Lineage (GTDB taxonomy): Bacteria > Bacillota > Bacilli > Paenibacillales > Paenibacillaceae > Paenibacillus_AQ > Paenibacillus_AQ rhizophilus. The sequence continues at coordinate 94,327 of NZ_RQPI01000014.1, read as the reverse complement.
CTCTATTTAGCCCAGGGCGGGCCGGTCAGTCTGCTGGGCCATCTCATGTTCTCTTTTCATATGCTCAGCATGGCGCTCTCCTATTATGTTGCCGTCCCGCTCATTATGCTTGGCATTCCGGTGGAGATATGGCGGTCCGCTCTTAAAGTCAATCCCTTCGGGCGGCTGGCCTTTCTGGCTCATCCGGTCACGGCGGCGCTGCTGTTCAACGGCCTGTTCTCCCTGTATCATATCCCGGCGGTTCATGATTATGTGATGCTGCATTTTGCCGTTCACCGGCTGTATTACGCTGCTTTGTTTGTCGCTTCGGCGCTGATGTGGTGGACGCTGATCCGTCCGCTGCCGGAAGGGGACCGTTGGAACGGGCTGGCCAAGACAGGATTCATCTTCCTTAATATGGTGCTGCTGACGCCCGCGTGCGGGCTGATTATTTTTGCCGACAAGCCGCTTTATGCGACGTACAGCGACCCGGATGCCTGGGCCAGAGCGATGGGCTACTGCGTTTCGGGCGGCGGCGCGGCGCTGCTGCGGTCTTTTGGCGGACCGGCGTTCTTTGAAGTGTTGTCCCCGAGAGTAGATCAGCAGGTCGGCGGCATTGGGATGAAATTCATTCAGGAAGTTATTTTTGCCTCCATGCTTGCTTCTGTGTTCTATCACTGGTATAAAAAAGAGAACAGGCAGGACGATGACGAGCTTCCGGACTCTTCCGGGGTGAAAGCCGCGAACTGACCTGTGCATCTGCCGGTGAGGTCTAGGAGGACGGACATGGATATATTCACAGTGTTTCCAACGATCAGCACATCGTTCATCGTCATCAGCGCGGTGCTTGTGGCTATCGGCTGGGGACTCATCATTAAGGGCAAACGCGAGGCGCACAAAAAGACGATGATTGCCGGAGCGATTTTTGCGGTGCTGTTCTTTCTTGTGTATGCGTCGAGAACGGTATTTGTGGGCAATACGTCATGGGGCGGACCGGAGAGCCTTTCGGGGCTGTACCATGTATTTCTTATTTTTCACATTGTGCTCGCAACCGTCGCCGCCGTATTCGGCATCACGACGCTGACGCTGGGCTTCAAGGCCAAGTACGCGAAGCACCGCAAATGGGGCAGAGTGACCTCGGTGATCTGGTTTATCACGGCCGTAACGGGCGTGGCGGTGTATGTGCTGCTGTACTTGATGTATCCGGGCGGGCATACGAAGCCGGTGTGGCAAGTTATTTTAGGCGCGTGAAGGCGTCCGCTCAAAAAGCATGCGAACGGAAACCGCGGCCTTGCCGCTGCGGAGGTTGAAGAGCTATCCCTGTTGTGAAGCGGTGTTAACCCGCTTTGCCGGGGGTGGCTTTTTTTCAGGACAAATTGAAAAAGTGATGAATAGTAAAGGAGCAGATTTTTTTTGTTGGTGTTTTACTAAGTGGATTAATTATTATAGTGCTTAATATATTCTCGCTTTTTTATATGAATATATCTTTGCCTGTTAATAGAATTACATATGTGCTATTCATAATGATATTTATTTTGCTTGGATTCAAATTTGTCATAGATAATAAGAAATATGGATATCTTTTTTTTGTTTTTTCTTTTGCTATGTTAATCATAGGTGTAATTAGATGGGTTTATTAGCATTATGACCAATATATCAGCGGTAGAGGGGGCGACGGCATAACATAAAGGGCGCCCTGCCGCCGGTTGAATACCGGGAGCAAGGCGCCCATGTTCTGTTTAAAAGTTAATCCGCCAGCATCGGCAGCCACTGTCTTAATTCATCCATGCTCGCAGGCCGGCTGTACCGGGCGATTTCAAACGGTTCGGCATAACGGACTTCGGCCGCGCGCTTCTCCCCGTACCATTGCTCCAAAGCGGGAATCATTCTCTGTGAAACATAGAAGGTCTCTGACCATCCTTCCAATAAATACTGTTTCTTGTCTTCCCACTCCACAGGAAGCTGATCCAAATTGCCCCGGTGCCACGCCGGGGATTCATAAAACTGCGTGGCATGCGCGTCGCAAGCGCGCAATTTCTTCTCAATTGTATGCTCGACATCAATGACGATATCGGCCCGGTAATCGTGAATCATCGTCGTGTCGGGCATTAACAGAACCAAAGGCCGGTCGGTCAGGGCGGGTTCATCCGGCAAATAGCCGCGAACCGACGTGAATGGCACCGCGTCGCTGACGATTAGTCCCGTATACCGGTTGTCGGGACTGATTCCGCCCTCCGGGTGGAAGGTGATCACTATATCCGCTTTCCATCTGCGGATTTGCCGGATCACTTCGTTTCGGAAAGGCAGTGTCGGCTCGATCGTCCCGTCCGACGTGTCCAATACTTCATATTCCTCAATTCCAAGGCAGTCCGCAGCGGCCTGGGCCTCTAGTTTACGGCGCCGCGCAAGCTCCTCCCCGCGCTGTTCATAATGGCCGCAATCGCCATTGGTCAGCGAGAGGAACTTGACTTTATGTCCTCTTTCCGCAAACAAAGCGGCGGTGCCGCCTGCATACATATCCGCTTCATCCGGATGGGCGCCGATCACGATCACCCGAATCTGTCGTTCAAGTTCCATATCTGCTTCTCCTTCCAGCTGATGGCCTGAATGATATTAATCTACCCGGCAGACATCGGCAGCGGTTTCCCGCGGGAGGCCGATCTTCCGGCAGATTTCGTCGATGTGCCGCCGGGACGATTCGATCCACTGGACCGCCTCGGCGTATTCGAACGGTTCCGCGTTCAGCTGCTTCCAGGATTTGACCTCACCCGTGCGGATGCGTTCCGTGTAGTCGCGTGCAAGTTCAAAATAGGCGGCGAACTCTTCGCGCGAAAGGTCGGGGTGCCCCGCGATCCACTCCGGGTCGTAAAGCTCGATCAGATGAGGCTCGCCCGGGATGATGCCCCATTCCGAACGGGGCACGTCGTTCTCGAAGGTGAGATTGAGGCCGGGGTTATATTTGTTCAGCTCTTGAAGCACGGCCGGGAAATCGACGAGACCGGCCCCGCAGTGAACCGCCTTCTGGCAAGCACCGCCTTCGACAAGCTCGACATAAGCGTCCTTCAGATGCGTCTGGCGCACAAACGGAGCGATCCGCTTGGCGGCCATGACCGGGTGCTCGCCCCGGATAAGCACGTTGGCCGTATCGAAGACGATGCCGATTACATCATCGCCGACCGCTTCAATGAGACGGAGGATTTCAAACGTGGTGATCTCCTCATGGGTTTCAAGGTTCAGATGAATGCCGAGATCAAGGGCAATAGGCTTCAGCTTCAGCAGGAAGCGGCGCGTTGCCTCCAGTTGGTCCTCCCAGGATACGTCCGTACGGAATCGGTCTGTGCCGAACCGTCCCTTGTAGGGTTTCGCGCCTGCGGTGGAAATCCACAGTTCGTTAATGCCGAACTCCGCGCAGGACTCCATCATCCGCCGGAACCCGAGCAGCGTATCCCCGCCGCCGATTGCCCGCACCTCGGGCGTCTCGGGAAGAGCGTAGGGATTTACCTTTCCCAGCCCGGCCTCCAGATAGAGTCCTAGCTCGTTGGCGCGCTGCCTGACCTCGCGGATGATTCCTCTGTCGAGTTCCGGACTTACATCCAGGATGGTGCGGAAGAACACGCCCTCCATACCGAGGCTCTTGGCGTGGTCGAGCGAGCTGATCGGCCCTCTGGATTTCGCCTCGGGTATTTTTCTGCCGTCAATTCCAATACGCATGGATACTAACCTGCCTTTCTTTTATATGTGGACTAGGAAATTGGGAATATGCCGCGCGGGAACTTCGACGCCCAGGAAGCCCCGTCGCTGCCGACAACAGCCACATCGCCCGCAACCACATGTCCAAGGTCGGGCAGTGTGAAGTTCGGGTGCACTTCATAGACCTGGTTCTCCATCACGAGCGGAGATTCTAAGTCGAATGATTTGTCGCGATCTGCGTAGAGAAACGGCGCAATGCCGGGATCGACGTAGCTGCAGCTCATCGCATGGCATGCCTGGAAGCGGAACGGGTCTGTCGCGCGGGTGTACGGGCAGTATTCGTCGATCATGGATTCCAGCACGTCGCTGATGGCATGGACCGGGGTTCCCGGAACCATCTTGGCGAGCGCGGCGTCCTGCATGGCGATAATGGCGGCCGCCGTTTCCTTAAGCCTCGCCGAAGGCTCTTTGAACGTTCCGATGCGCAGCACCTGGGAGAAGTACCCGTCGAGACATATGGTAGCGCCGATCTGGAAGCGGGAATCCGGGCCGAGCGTTTCCGTAAGCTCGAACAGTTCAAACATGGTCTCGGCCGGGCGCTCGCCTATGGCGATCCAGCACACCGATAAATCGGCGCCGAGCCGCCGGCCGAAATATTCAACGTCCGCCATAATATCGGCCCCGGTCACGCCTTTGATCGCCGCGATGCCCATGGCGTGGGCGACAAGCTTGTCCGCAAGCGCGGTCGCTTTCCGGTGCTTCTCGGCCTCGAACGGCGTCCGCTCCAGGCGCTGCTTGTTGAGGATCGTGTTGCCGTCCGCAACCTCATACGGCGATAACAGAGCGCGGAATTCCTTGGCCCTCCCCGCCGTAAGATCGAATTCGCCCGCCTGGGCGATGAATTTGCCGCGCGGGACCGCCGAAGCCAGCGCTTCCTTGGCCGTTCCAAACAGGTTGTTCGTCTTGACCACCTGTCCATCCTCACTGAAGAACCTAATAAACCCCCGGGCTCTGTTCTTGTCGCTTGTGATCAGCACTGGCATACCTTCAGCCGGGACAATGAGAATCGCGTCAGAGTTTTGCGGCATCCAGCTCGTCAGGTATCTTACGGTGCCGCCGCTTTCTCCGGCGCCGTTCCCATAAACCACCAAAGCGGCGATGCCGTTCGCGGCAAGGCTGGCTTTCAGAATGGCCATCCTTCTGGCCGTCTCGTTAGCAGGCATAATCATTTATAACTCTCTCCTTTACTATCTTTTCAGATGTGTCATCCCGCCCTCGGACTTAATGAGCCGGGGCCGGAATTGGCGCCGGCCCCGTTCATCAAGTCTTGTTATTTCAGCGTAGCGTTGTAGACTTCCAGCAATTTGTCCACGCCTTTGGCATGAATTTCTTTCACGTAGCTGTCCCATTCCTGATCGATGGACACTTTTCCATACACGAACTGTTCTTGCATCTTGGCGTAGTAGTCGTTGACGCCCGCGATCAGCAGGCTTTCCTCGTCCTTCTGATCGGTGTTCATCTTCGGCACCTTGGCTGCCGGCGTAAACCAGTTGTTCTTATTGGCCTCTTCGGTATACTTCTCGAAATCATCGTTGCCGAGAATCGTCGCGAACCATTTGAACGGCCACACCAGGGTGAAGGAGCCGTTGGCCGATCCGATATCCCACAGCGCTTTATTCAGGTTCTCCGACTGCTTCATTTTATCCGTGAAATCTTTCTTGCCGTCTTCTTTTACAACGTACGTATCCCCTTCGATTCCCCATGTCAGCAGGTCGATTCCTTCATCGCTGTACAGGTAGTCGGCGAACTTCAGCAGGTCTTCAAAATAAGGCTTGTCCGCGGCGCTTGCCGGAATGACGGTGCCGCGATCGATACGGGTGCCCGCAAGAGCCTTTTGTCCGGCCGGACCGGCGATCGGCGGGAGCATAGCCATCTTGAATTCCGGACCGGTGTTCTTCTTGCCCAGCAGATTGATATTGCTGATTTCCTCGCCGTTCCAGAAGAAATAGAACATGCTCTTGCTGGTTGAGAGCTTTTGATGCATCTGATCGTAATTGGAAGTGAACAATTCGGGATCGGCCAAGCCATCCTTAATCAGCCGGTTTAAATACGTCACATACTTCTTGTAGTTTTCGCTGGTGTACACATATTCGTATTGACCGGTTTGCTCGTTGAAGATAAAGCCTTTATAGCTCGGTTCAATTCCCCAGGCGGCGCCCCACATGCTTCGCAGATCGTCTGCGCTTGTGCCCGTAAACGGATAGCTGCCCGGATTCATGTCCTTCATTTTTTTGAGCACCGCATAGAGTTCTTCCGTGTTCGTCGGCGCTTTTAGACCGTATTTTTCAAGCAAGTCCGTCCGGATCATCGGCGAGCGGTTATAGCTTGCTGACTGGGTCAAGAAGGGAAGCACATACAGCTTTCCGTCCGGAGACTTCCAGTTTTCCAGCTCGTCCTCCATCTTGAATTCCTCAATCCGTTTCTTGAGGTTCGGCAATTTGTCCATGTAATCGCTAATCGGGAGAAGAACGCCGGTGCCTCCAAGCTCAAGCACATTGGACTGGTTGATATTCGTAACCATATCGGGAATCTTATCCGAGCTGAGTACGATCTTCGCTTTGCTCTGGTAATCCGATTCCGGCACGATCTGCAGGTCCAGCTTCACATTGGTGCGTGCTTGAAGCTCCTTATACACGGGCCAGTCCTTGTTGAACGGGGACCCCGATTCGGCATATAGCATGGTCAGGGTTGCCGGTCCGCTGTCTTTGGCCCTGTCCGCGCTACCGGTTTTATTGGCGCTGTCGCCGCAAGCCGCAAGCGGGATGGCTACCAGCAGGGAAAGAGCGGTAAGTCTCGACCATACGCCGAACCTTTTAATTGACATTTTCTCCATAAATCATCATGCCTCCTATTGGAATTATCCTTTAACCGCTCCGAGCAGAACGCCTTTGGTGAAATGCTTCTGGACGAATGGAATGACGCAAAAAATGGGCAATGTTGTCGCCATGATGGCAGCGGATTTCAACGAAGCCGTCGACAGCTTCTCCAGGTTGGTTCCCGTAAGTGAACCGTTCACCAGATTGGCTCCGTCCAGAATATTCCGGACAATCAGCATGATCGGGTACTTGTCTGGACTGTTCAAATAAATCAAGGAATTGAACCAGTTGTTCCAATACATAACGACCAGGAACAGGATCATGGTGGCCATGATTGTCTTGGACAACGGAAGAACGATCCTAAACAAAATCTGAATCGGATTCAAACCGTCTATTAACGCGGACTCCTCAAGATTATCCGGAAAACTCTGAAAGAAATTAATCATGATCATTAGAAAATATGGCGTGATGCACAAAGGCAGCACGATGGCCCCCAGCGTATCCAGCAGCCCCAGCCCTTTTACCAGCATATAGGTCGGAATCAGGCCTCCATTGAAAAACATGGTCAGCATGATCAGCCAGATCATCACTTTCCGCCCTTTGATGGGCTTGGACAACGGATAGGCGCAAATGGTCATCATGAAGATGCTGATTAGGGTTCCGACTGCCGTCTGTACAATAGCGTTCCAGAAGCCGCCCAGAATACTTGGGTGTTGAAAAATAAACTTGTAGGCCTCCATATTCATCCCAATGGGAAGAAACTTGACTTTGCCGCTCGTGTTCGCAGCCGAATCGCTGAAAGAAACGGCCAGCAGATGAAGAAAAGGCAGAGTGACACCGAAGATGACCAAGGCCATAAATAGAAAGTTGATCACCGAGAACACACGGAATTCCATTGTTTTTCGATAATGCATGAAAGGCGCTCCTTCCCGGGAGGAATTAATAGAGTGAGTAACGGGTAACCTTTTTGGAAAGGTAGTTGGCTATTATGACGATTACAAGCCCCAGAACTCCGCTAAACAACCCGACAGCCGTCGCATAGCTGTAATTGCTGCTTTCCAGCCCAATCCGGTAAACGAATGTTTCAATAACGTCGCTTACCTGGGAATTGCTTGGCGTATACATCAGCAGCACCTTTTCAAACGCAACACTCATTAATTGCCCAAGCGATAAAATATAGACGACGGTGATTGTAGGCATAATTTGCGGTATGGTGACATGAATGATTTGCTTCAGACGCCCCGCGCCGTCCACTTCCGCAGCTTCATAGAGCTGGGGATCGATAGAAGAGATAGCGGCGAAGAAGATGATGGAGTTCCATCCGGTATACTGCCAGACTTCCGAGGAAATATACAGGGAGCGAAACCATCCGGGTTCATTCATGAAGAAGATCGGATCAATCCCAATCATTTCCAGCCCCTTGTTGATCAGGCCGTAGGTTGGCGAGAGCAGCTCCTTCATTAAGCCGATTACGACGACGATCGAGATGAAATTGGGGAAATAAGAGATCGTCTGGACCGCGCTGCGAAGCTTGCCCGATTTAATTTCATTGACGAGCAGGGCGAACAGAATGGCAACCGGAACCGTAATGAGCAGATGATAGAAGCTCAGAAGCCAGGTGTTTTTAAAGGCCACCCAAAAATTAGGATCGCCAAGAAAAAGTTTGAAGTATTTCAAACCCACCCATTCTTTGCCGTAGATGGACCCGCCGGGAACATACCTGCGAAAAGCCAGCACGTTTCCAATGATAGGACCGTAACGGAAGACAACAAAATACAAGACCGGAAGGATTAGAAGGATATAGTAATGAATATTTCTTCTAAAATAGACTCCTAAACTTATACGCCTCATTCCTTTCTGTTTGATGACCAAGCTTTTCTTTTCCTTCGCTATGGTGTTTTCCATTTGCGATCATCCCCTTTCTTGGCTGCTGCCCACACCCTTATTAAAAGCTACGAGGATATCCCGGCGAAACAGACACTTTCGACATGATGTCACAAAACTTGACCTGATTGAGCGATTTTCGAGTGTACAAAAATGATTTATGTCTCATTCCTAGCCTATATGCGTCATATTATGTCACATTTTGTTGACAGATCAATCTTTTTGGAGACATAATATAACCTAACTTATCTTCAGGGGGTAGACATTACAGATGCTGAAGATTACGCGTTCACTCATGAAGGGGGCTTTTCGGAGTTTACTGTACCGTTTTTTCTTTTTCTTCCTCGTCGTCTCTCTGCTGATTCAATTGATCAATCTGATCACGTATCGGGTCAATTTATGGTATTTTGAATCCGAGCTGGAGCAGAATTACAACAAATCTCTTTCCAATATTGCGGACGGCCTGAATAACGTGTTTACGGGGATCTACAATTCCAATTATCTTCTTTCTTTGGATGCGGACGTCATGCAGCTGTTCTCTTCCAGTTTCAATGTGGACCATCCGTCCCAATATGCTATTGTGTCACAGACCATCCATTCCCTGAGCCGAATTAGCCGTATGGGCGAATATGTGGACAGCGTTTTTATTTATAAGAAGAAAGACAATCTCATCATCAGCGATCAGGGAACCTATTCCGCCACAGATTTTTTTGGCAGGAAAAACGCACTCGAACAATACCCGAAGCCATTTTGGGAGAATTACGGGTCGCAGAGCCGGCCGTTTCAGATTCTCCCGCCTTCCAGGTCGAGTTCACGGAACGGCGCGTATATCCTCCCGATTGTTCAGACGGCCATTGCCGAATACCGGTCCAATGATTTGTATGTGATCAATCTCAAGGTTGATCCGATTATCGAGTCGCTCGCAAGCTCCAAGCTGACCCCGAACAGTATGCTTTTTATCGTGGATGATAGTCAGCAGCTTATCGCGTCCACTGAAATGAACGAGCCCAGGGAAGACATTCGGGATTTCGTCAATCAGTTCCAGTCTTCCGGCTCGCCCGTTTTGAGAACAACAGTGGGGGAAAAGGACATGCTTGCGATTCAAATGAGCACCCGTTTTGTTTTTAAAAACTTGAACATGATTGCCCTGGTACCCGTCTCGGACATTCGCGACAGCATGAAACACGTGAAGTATTGGGGAGTTACACTGTCTTTGATCGCGCTTGTGCTGTCGGTTCTTCTGTCTTTCCTGTTCAGTAGGAAGCTGTATGCGCCGATTCAATCGCTCATCGTTAAAATATCGCCGTCCCCGGAGCCGGCTGCCGACGAATATAAGGTGCTGGACCGGGAGTTTCACCGGATGATGGACAATATGGACCTGTTGAACAACAGCCTGACCTCGATTTCGCCGCTCGCTTTGGAGCAATGGGTCGTTCGGATGCTGCGGTTTAACCGGATTCCCGACGAACAAGGCATCAGCTCTTTTCTGGAGAAATGCGGAATCACATTCAAGCACGATTATTTCGCGGCGGCGCTGATCCGGACCAAATTCACGAAAGCCTTCTATATGGATTACAGCAGCGCTGAGCAGAATACGTATTATGACAAAATGGCAAGCCTTCTCAAGGCGAATACGCTGGCGGGATATCAGAGCATTCTGGTGGAAATCGAATCGAATGTGTTCTGTCTGCTTGTCAATCTTCCGAGGGATGCGGATCGGCGGGAGCTTTCGGATTATTTTGAGGGTCTGTTCAGCCTGTTCCGCCATGACGAAATCATGCATGATTTGTTTATTGGCATGGGTAATATTCATCAGGGCTTTGACGGGCTTCAGGAGTCTTACTTGGAAGCGATGAAAGCGATGTGGAGGCTGTCGCCGTTCGAGGATAAGCGGCTGCATTATTATCAGAAGGAAGATGAAGAGTCTGTAATCATCTTGCTTAATACAAATGACGATAAAAAAATATTCAACCTGCTCGCGTCCGTTAAACGGGAAGAGCTGTTTGAACTGCTGGACAAGGTTATTCGGAATCATGTTGCGATGGGGCTGAGCGATTTTACGATTAAAGAGCTGTATATGCATCTCTTCGTGATCGGTTCGCAGGTGTTGAAGCATAAAGACAAGACGCTGCCCGAGGCAACGTACCGGGAATATATCCGCATGATCCTGTCCGAGCACCCGATTTCGGTTGAAGGCATGACGGAATTCATTTACGGCTATTTCAATAAAATCATGGACACCATCGAGCCGCAGGCAGGCAAGCTGGAGTCTCTGGCCTTCAAGCCTTTCATCGACGCCAATTATCAGGAGGATATTCATCTGGAGTTTCTGGCCGACAAGTTCCATACGACGCCGAACTATATGTCCCGCCTGCTGAAGAAGGAGCTCGGCAAACCGTTTAATCAATATTTGCAGGAGCTGCGGATTCAGAAGGCGAAGGAGCTGCTGGCGAACTCCACGATGCTGATTCAAGATATTTGGGCTTCGGTCGGATTTAATAACCGGAATACCTTTATTCGCGCTTTCCGAAAAAGCGAGGGGATATCTCCGATGGAATACCGTCTCCAGCATGCGCCGAACCCGGAAGACGCCGGACTAAGGGAGACGGAGGGCGAATAGGGGGAGAGTGATTCGGAAAAAAGAAGCGGGGAAGCTTGCGGGCTTCTGAGGGCCTGTGAATCAAAACAACAGACTGCTCTTTAAGCGGAAATAGCCGCTTAAGGGGCAGTCTGTTGTTGTTTGCGCGTCCGGCCGGGGGATATAAAGCTTAGGCGCCCATGCCGCTATCGGGGTTAGGTACCCGTACAGCTATCGCGGCGCGGGCCCCTCCCGGCTCCTTCCGTCTACTGCCGACAGAATGACGCCGGCGGGTTGTCTTCGGCGACGCGGCTTTCGGTTAACCTCGCGTGCGGGAGAGGGCGGGCCGTCCCTCCACATAGTCGGCGTAATACGCCGCATACTTCTCGAGCTGTTCGTCGGTCACTTCGCGAATTCCGCCCACAGCAAAGGGCGGCAGGTAGATCATTCCGGCCAGATTGGCGGTCTGCTGGAACGGCCGCAGCAGCTCGCTGTAAGAGTAATTATGGAAGCCTCCGGCTTGGTACATGCTCTCCGCGCCGCCCGATGAGATGGCAATGAGGAGTTCCTTGCCATTCAGCTTATCGCCGCCTCTGCCGTGCGCGAAGCCGAGCTCAAATACTTCATCCATCCATTTCTTCAGCAAGGAAGGCGAGCTGTACCAGAACAACGGGAATTGAAACACGATACGGTCATGAGACGTGAGCAGCGCCTGCTCGCGGGCGACGTCGATCTTTTCGTCCGGATAAGTCTCGTACAGCCGGTGAATGGTAACGTTGCCTCTTCGTTCAAGCTCGGCCGCGAGCCGTTTATTAATCCGGGATGACTCCAAATCCGGATGCGCAACGATCACGAGCGTTGCGGCGCTGCCGGACGGGGTGGAACGGTTGGACATGAGAACAACTCCTTTTTTTGGATGTTGATAATTCGAGAAATGTCGATTTGTTGGTTAAAAATAAAAAGATTCAGTTACAAATCTCGAATTATCGATTTATTTTATATATAAAAACTGAATTCAACGGTTTGAATCCAGTCCTTATGACTTAAAGGTCGTGCTGAATGTAGGAAGCAATTTCTTTGATTGCCTCTTCATCTCTTCTATAATATGTCCATTTGCCCAGCCGAGTCGCATGTACGAGTCCAGCCCGCTGCAGAACGGATAAATATTGAGATGTAGTCGATTGGGTCATATTCAGTTTCGATGTAATCTGGCTGACGCATACCCCAACCTCGATAAGATCTACGCCTCCCTGGGGGCCAAAATGGGCTTTCGGATCTTTTAACCAATCCAAGATTTGAAGACGCGCTTCATTAGACAGTGCCTTGAATACTTCAATGGGGTCAATTGGCTTCATGTAACCATTATATCGACGTTTTGCGATATGTCAACGGCTATGCCAACACAGATATTTTGTTCCACTTATTGACAATGGAAAAATAAGGACATATACTGTGTATATAGATATATACAGTAATCACACATAATCACTTGATTAAAGCGAGGTTAACCTTCATGCAAACATGGAAAGATTCCTGGTTTATGCTCCGGGGGGATTTGCGGGGCGACAAAATAAGGCTGATGTTCACCGCTTTGTTCACTATCGTCGCTATGACCTATCTGGGGGGACTGATGGGACTGCTCATCAATGATTCGGCGGAGACCCATCAGCGAAGCGTGTTGCCCGACTATTTGCTGCTGGCGATGATTCCATCCCTCGGCTATGCGTATTCCCGCCGTGCGATCAAGTCTTGGAGCGAGGATTCTTATACGAAAATGCTGGCGTACCTGCGAAGCCTGCCCATCCCGCTGAATGCCGTCTTGTGCAAAAGAAAGCTGCAATCGGTCATGTGCTTCGCGCTGAACGGCGTATTGTTCTTTGGGCTGGTCTACGCGCTCGCCGGCCATCTCAGAGCTTCCATTTCTCCGCTCGGGTATGTCGTGTTTTCTTTTACCTGGATCGGCTATGGATTGGCAGTAACGGGTTTGTTCATTTTTATCGAGTTTCTATACAGCGGAAAAGCCTATTTTTGGCTGCTTCTGCTGATCATGCTCGTTTCCTTTGGAGTTGCTATGCTGGTCGAATTTACCGGAGGCAACCTGCTGTTCTACAGCCTCGCCTGCTCGAAGGAATGGGGGCTACTGTCTCCCCTGATGTGGGGAACGCTGCTTGCGGGCACGGTGTCCGTGCAGCTGTTCTCCAGATGGACGATTCACAGATTGAAGAGCCGGGACCTTGTATGATGGCGGGGGACGGATTGGCCGGCGGGCGGGAAGGCGGTGTAAGCATTGTGGATTCCTATACAAATTGATGACAAAAGCGCGGAGCCGCTGTACCACCAGATTGAGACGCAGCTACGGTCGCTGATTATAAGCGGTAATCTTGCGGAAGGGACGCTGCTGCCCTCGATCCGGGAATTTGCGGGGGATTTGAAATGCAGCGTGATTACGGTCCGCCGGGTGTATCAGGATCTGGAGGGCGAAGGACTGCTGCGGACGCGGCAGGGAACCGGAACCTTTGTCTCCCATGTCGGAGACGGGGCGAGAGAGGAGTTCAGGCGGGAGACGGTCCGCAAAGCGCTGGAGGCGGCGGTGGATGCCGGGCGTTCCGTTCAGTTCGGCCGCGAGGAGCTGGAGGAGCTTTTTCGGGAAATGGTAAAGCGCAAATACGGGGAAGAGGATAATAAGGGGGAGTGAGGCATGGTTCGACTGGCGGTGGAGATGCGGAATGTGATCAAGAAAAGGCGCTCCAAAACGATAGGACCGATCAACCTGGAGCTGCCGGAGGGGCATATCATCGCGCTTGTGGGGCAGAACGGTTCGGGAAAAAGCACGCTTCTTAGCATGCTGCTGAAGCTGGCGCTTCCGGAAGAAGGGACCATAAGCTGGTTCGGGAAGAGCGCCGAAGGCGAGCTCCCGATGGAGATCCGGCGGAGCATCGGCTATGTGCCGGAATCCCCGATTCATGAGGAGAGCCACTGGACACCTGAAGAGGCAGCTTGCTTTCGCAGCCGATGGTACCCGGACTGGAATCCGGCGTATTTTGAGGCGCTGCTAGAGCAATTCGAAGTGCCGCGGGGAGTAAGGCTCGGTAAAATGTCCAAAGGCGAGCGCCGCAAATTCGAAATCGCCGCCGTTCTTGCCGCCGGACCTAAGCTGCTCTTGCTCGACGAGCCTTCGTCGGGGCTGGACCCTTTTGCATGGCGGATCATGATCGAGACGTTCCAGCGCTATATGGATGAGCGGGAGGCCACGATCATCATTTCCACGCATATTGTTGAGGAGGTGCGCCGGCTGGCCGACTACATCGTCCTGCTGCATAAGGGGGAACTGCTCGGCATGGCCGAAAAAGACGAGCTGCTTGGAACATGGAGCGAAGTCTGGGTCAGCGCGGCGGATGAAACGGAACTCGCGGAGCTTGCGGCCGAGGTTCCGGAGGCGCTGGAGCTGAAGATGCAGACCCCGGGTATGGCAAGGGTGATTACCTCGCGGATGCAAGATTTGGAGAAACGCTTTTCAGATTTGGGCGTAAAGATGATCAAGAAACGCAGCCTGGATTTGGAAGAGATTTTGAGTTTGTGGACCATGGGACACCGTCCCGAACTTACCGATTCAAAGAGAGGAGATTAGAGAATGGAAGCACTAAAGCTGGAAAGGGTAGTAAAGCAGTACGGCGACAAAACCGCGGTGAACGGAATCAGCCTCGGGGTGGAGCGGGGAGAGATTTACGGGCTGCTCGGGGCCAACGGTGCTGGCAAGACGACGACCATGCGTATGGTGCTCGGCCTAATCTATCCCGACGAGGGGAGCATCCGGTACAACGGCAAGCCGTTCAGCAGCGAGCTTCAGGCCATTATGGGCTATCTGCCCGAAGAGCGGGGGCTGTATCCGAAAGTAAAGGTCAGCGAGCAGATTAACTATCTGGCGCGTCTGCGCGGAATGTCCGCAAGCGATGCCGACAAGAGTCTGCGGTACTGGCTGGACCGCTTTGACGTGCCGGACTACTATAACAAGAAGATCGAGGAGCTCTCTAAAGGCAATCAGCAAAAAATGGGCTTCATCGCCGCCGTTGTACATAAGCCGCAGATCCTGATTCTCGATGAAGCCTTCAGCGGCCTTGATCCGGTCAATGTCGAGCTGCTGAAAGATACGGTTCGGGAGCTTCGCGACCAGGGAACGAGCATCTTGTTCTCCACGCACCGGATGGAGCATGTCGAGGAGTTGTGCCGCCATATCACCATTCTGGACCGCTCCAATACGGTCGTGCAGGGCGACCTTCGCGAGATCAAGCAGGGCTATCCGCGGGAAGAGGTGCTGCTGCGGACGCCTGGCGAGGTGACCGGGCTTGACGCCATTCTGGGCGTGACCGCCGTGGAACGCCAGGAGCGGGGCTATCTCGTTCGCATTACCGAGATCGGCGCCGCCCAGCGCATTCTGAAAGCGGCGCTGGAGCAGGGCGAAGTGGAGCATTTTGAAATCAAGGAACCGACGTTAAACCAAATTTTTATCAGAGCGGTGGGTGAATCTCATGAATAAAATGGGCACGATTATTGGATTCACGTTCAAGAACAAAGCGAGAACGAAATCCTTCCTGATCACGACGTTGATTATGGTAGTGCTGCTGAGCATCGGAATGAATATCCCTTATTTTATTAAAGTGTTCAAAGGCGAGGACGGAAACGGCGCTCAAAGCTCGGCCGTTCACATCGCCGTCATTGCGGAGAACGGCAGCGCCGCCGCGCAGCTTCTTCAGGCTTACGCCAAGCAGCCCGGCGTGGACGCGACCGTCACCCCGTATCCCGCCGCCGATGATGCCGGCTTGAAACAGGCCCTTTCGGACGGCAAAGTGGACGGATATCTCACCTTTACGGAGCAGAGCGGAGCCGGGCTCGGATCGGTCGTCTTCCATATGGCGGACGATAGTGCCAAGGCGAAGAGCTTCCTGCAGTCCGCGCTCCAGCAGGTCAACGCGCAGCTCATCGCGGGCGACCGGCTGACGCCGCAGCAGATCGCGGCCATGAATGCGCCGGTGCCGCTTGGCACCGAGAAGATCACCGCGGACGGGGAAGCGGCACAGGATAAATCCCATCCGTTGATCAACTATGTCATTGTCTACATTTTGCTGATTCTGTTCTTTATGTCGATTATGATGACCGGCAATATGATCGCTGCGGAGGTCACCTCGGAGAAAAGCTCGCGCATCATGGAGATTCTGATTACAAGCGCCTCGCCGCTTGCGCAAATGTTCGGCAAGGTCATCGGCATTTTCCTGGTCGGTCTGCTGCAAATCGCCATTATCGCGGCCGCCATCGCCGCCAACCTGATGCTGCCGCATAATTCGGGCGTTCTGAAGGATTTCAATCTTGACCTTGGACAGCTGAGCGTCAGCCTGCTGCTGTACGGAATCGTCCTTTATATTCTCGGCTATTTCATGTTCGCCCTGATGTATGCCGCCGTTGGCTCCATCGTCAGCCGCACCGAGGACCTCGGGCAGGCCGCGATGCCGGTCATGATGCTCGGCTTCGTGAATTTCTACGTTCCGCTGTTCAGCATTTCGACCCCGAACACCCTGCTGATCAAGGTCACAAGCTTTATCCCGTTCACATCGCCCCTCAGCATGCTGCTCCGGATCGGCGTCGGCGATGTAGCCGCATGGGAAATTATCCTGTCGCTGCTGCTTCTGCTCGTTACGATCTTCGGCCTGGGCTGGCTGGCCGCGAAGATTTACCGCACCGGCGTGCTGATGTACGGCAAGCGCCCGAGCATCAAGGAGCTGCGCAAAGCGATGAAGGCTTATAAGATTTAAGCGGGTGACTGATTAGTGAGTAACCATTATAGTTAAGACTGTTTTATATGATAACTGAGACAGGTTTACAAAATGACGATTTCCAACCCTTGAAACACCGGAAGTGCTGATGTATCAAGGGTTTATTCTTTTTAAGGATCGAATGAAGGGTGACATTGTTATTACGTAGTGGATTCATAGTCATACTAAAAAATATTCAATTATAAATCAGATAAATCGTTGTTTTGTAAGGAGTGGAAATAATGAATACAAAGCAACAACAAAATTTAGGAATACTGTTTACAGCCTCTTTTTTTTCGCTAACAGCGAGTCGAATTATTCATTCTAACGGGAGTAATGTGATGGATTTCGCGTAAGGGCTTCTAACTGGTATGGGCATTGTGGGTATGGTACTGACCATCATAACCTTTGGCAGATATAATAAGCGCAGTCATTAAGAACAGGTTCTGTAGCAGGCTCATCCGCGATTGAAGTAGGTGTCAGCAGAAAATAAAAGTATTAGACTGAAATACCGTCAGACTCCATAAAATAAGTTTTAGATTGACCCTAAAAATTGAAACAGCGACAGAAAAGGACGAGAAAATAAAGTCCTAGACTGTCGCTGTTTCATTGAATTAACGTTTCCCATTAGAATTAACGATAAATTTGAACAAACCACATTGCAACGATTGTTAGTGGATTTTCAATTTTGGTCTTCATTTTTGTTATCCCTTCAGTTGTTGTTTTTATCTGGAGTTTCGCATAACGTTCTTGTATTCACGATGCCGAGAGGCTTAAGGTCACGAAGTGACCGACTACGCTTACGTAGTTAGCCTCGTAGGTGTGTCCGCCTGAAACTGCTTCCCCGAATTGCCTGGGGCGGACCGAGAGCCGAATTCTCATCAATTACTGAAAAAGAGTTAGGTACAAACGATTGTCTAAATCTATTTAGTGCGATTGGCTCAACTTTTGTTTATGAATTTACTTCGAACAGTAATCCGTCCAGCAACATCATCTTTTTCGAAAATCTGGATCAGTATTTAGAATTTTGTGAGCAAATAGATTGGATAAATAGCGTTGAGATTAATCTTAATGTCCATCGCTCATTCGATAGCTCTTATGAGGTTCAAGTCTTGGACTCTTCAAAATCAACTCAAGTACACTTTTAACCAGTATATGTTTTATCGTAGGACAAGAACTTAACTATTCTTATTAGCAGTTGACTTTAATCGAACGAACGTTTATCATAGATGCATGAGACATAAAGATGAGAATAAAAGTGAACGCATTTTTAATGCTTCGATCCAGCTGATAAATGAACTTGGATTATCGGAAACTTCGATGTCCAAGATTGCAAAAAAAGCCGGTGTATCAGCTTCGACGATTTACGTATACTTTGAGAATAAGGAGGATATGCTGAATAAATTATATTTGAGTATCAAAAAGGAAATGAGTTTGGAAGTGTTTTATGATTACAATGAATCTATGCCGTTAAAAACAGCATTCGAACATGCGTTAGGAAAATTTATTGACTTTGTTTTGACGCATAAAGATGAGTTTTTATTTCTGGAGCAATTTTCAAATTCACCACTCCTTGATAGATTGTCCCGTAATGAGGGATTGGAATATTTTGAGCCTCTCATTAAATTATTTGAAAAAGGCAAAAGCCAGAATGTTTTCAAACAAGTGGATACGAGCCTACTCCATATGTTCATGTTTAACCCGGTGATGCAATATGTTAAAGAATATTTTGGTGGTCGATTAGAATTGAAACAAGAAAGCTTGAACGAGATCGTTCAAATGACCTGGGATGCTTTAAAAGCTTAAATCAGACGTTCAGAGGGAGCTATGTGTAATTAGAAGTTTACAAAACAATTCCCTCTGCTTTAAGTGGTTAGATATTAATCGAATAATCGTTTATTATCGTGCGGGTGTGACGAATTGGCGAGGGTGTATTATAAAGTTAAATAAACGAATGTTCGATTATAACTTAAATTAAGAAAGAAGGCTACACATGATGAACCTGATTGAAAAAGGAATATTCGAAGGCGAACGCCCCTTATATAAAATTGCTAATGTACAAATCAAGCATAGTGAATTTTTAGCTGGAGAATCTGCAGTTAAAGAGAGCCGGGATCTGAAAGTATCAGATTGCAGCTTTTCCGGTAAATATCCGTTCTGGCATAACAAAGATATAGACATTCAGGATAGCTATTTCTCGGATGGCGGCCGGGCAGCGATATGGTACAGCAGTCATGTCCGGATGACCAATTGCAAAGTGGATGCGCCTAAGATCTTTAGGGATGCCCAGAACATCACCATCCACAAGACGATCATGGATACGAATGAGACTTTATGGGACTGCGAGAATGTTAAGATCTCGGATTCTGAATTTAAAGGGAATTACTTACTGCTGCACGGCTCCGATATTGAACTTGATCATTTCAAATTAGATGGTGACTACTCCTTCCAGCATGTGAAAAAAGGTGTTGTGCGTAATTGTGTGATCACCTCGAAGGATGCCTTTTGGAATACAGAGGATATTACGGTTTATGATTCAGTTTTAGAGGGAGAGTATCTGGGGTGGTACTCCAAAAATCTAAGACTGGTTAACTGTAAAATCATTGGCACACAGCCCTTGTGTTATGCCGAGAACCTCATCCTTGAAAATTGTGAAATGATGGATACGGACTTATCCTTCGAGTATTCGACTGTGCACGCAACGATCTTGAATACAATCGACAGTGTTAAAAATCCGATCAGCGGCATGATCAGAGCAGAAGGTATTAGAGAGCTTATATTGGATGACCCTGAGCTGGATTATTCCAATACGCAGTTTATTACCAAAATAAACAATGAAGAAGCGGAGGAGGCCATACGTTGAGGTATGATTTTGATCAGATCATTGACAGAAGAAATACCAATAGTGTGAAATGGGACTCCACTCCAGAAGATGTCTTGCCTATGTGGGTGGCTGATATGGATTTTCGAACAGCTTATCCAGTTATTCAAGCACTTGAAAAAAGAGTGCAGCATGGGGTTTTCGGATATGCCAGCATCCCGGATGCCTATTATGAAGCAGAGGTAAGCTGGTGGGCGAAGAGGCATCATATCAAAATCAAAAAAGAATGGATTGAAGTCAGCACGGGTGTCATACCTTCGCTTTCGGCCGTTGTGCAGGCTTTTACAGAGCCCGGAGATAGGGTGCTGATTCAATCACCTGTCTACAATTACTTTAATAGCTCAATTACGAATAACCGCTGCGAGGTAGTACAAAATGAACTGAAGTACACCGGGGAATCCTATGAAATTGATTTTGAGGATTTTGAACAGAAAGCTGCAGATGAAAAGGTGAAGGTCTTCATACTTTGTAATCCCCATAACCCTGTGGGAAGAGTGTGGAGCATAAGTGAGCTGCAGCGCTTGGGAGAAATATGCTTAAAATATAATGTCCTTGTTGTCGTTGATGAAATTCATAGGGACTTGATATATAAAGGGAACAAACATATTCCATTTGCATCAGTGAGTGAATTGTCTTTGATGAATTCCATTACCTGCACAGCACCAAGTAAAACCTTTAATCTCGCCGGGCTCAAGACATCAAATATCATCGTAGCCAATGAGGAATACAGAAATAGAGTAAACCGTTCAATCAATGTCAATGAAGCAATTGAACCTAATGCTTTTGGAATTGAAGCCCTGATTGCCGCCTACAACGAAGGTGAAGAGTGGCTGGATCAATTATTGGATTATCTTCAAGGGAACGTGGATTACTTAATCTCCTTCGTCAATGAGAGGATTCCAGAACTGAAGGTCGTGATCCCTGAAGCTACTTATCTGGTATGGATGGATTGCAGCAGTCTTGGTATCGGTTCTGAAGAGCTTTGCAACAAGGCTTTCGAAGAAGGTCGCTTAAGAATCAATGATGGCCCTACCTATGGTGAAACGGGGGAAGGATTTATTCGCATGAATATTGCTTGCCCCAGAGCGTTGTTGTTAGAAGGACTGGAACGGTTAGAGCGTGTTGTGAAATCCTTACATCAAAAAACCTGAAATGAAATGGAGGAAACACCTTGAAGAAATTATTAACACCTATGTTTTCGATGCTGATGTTATTTTCACTGGCTGCCTGTGGGGGCGGTAATAGCACTGAAACGGTTAGCAACAGTGGAAATACCCCGCCATCGACTGCTCCAGCCTCTGCCCCGGTCCCGACCGAAAGTATTGCGTCCAGTGGCGAACAACAGCCGGAAGGTGAGAACGGGAAAACTCTCGTTGCCTATTTCTCCCGCGTGGGAACTTCCTCCCTCAGTGAAGACGTAGATGCTGTTACTTCTGCGAGCTTAAGAATTGGGGATGAGGGGTTAATCGGAAATACGAAAGTGGTTGTTGACATGGTTCAGGATGTCGTTGACGGCGATGAGTTCCAGATTGTAACCGTGGAACCCTACCCTGGTGATTTTGAAGAAACGACAGACTTAGCACTGGAGCAGCAGAAGGCAGACGCTAGGCCTGAACTGGCAACCCATGTAGAAAATATGGATGAGTATGATGTGATATTTCTTGGTTATCCCAATTGGTGGGGGACAATACCAATGCCCGTATATACATTTTTGGAGGAATATGATTTCTCCGGAAAAACGATTATTCCATTCATTACCCACGATGGAAGTAGTCTGGGACGAAGTGTGAACGACATCCGTGAGCTTGCCCCGGAGGCCAATATTCTGGATGGCCTTGCCGTCCAGGGAAATCGTGCAGAAGATGCACAAGATGAGGTGAACAAATGGTTACAAGAAATCGGGATTGTGAATTGAGAATGTTAAAAAAAGGGGGTGAACTTGATAAAGCCCAAAATGATCGTTCGATTATCTATCGATACCATCATGACTGTGTTGTTTATAATCATGATGGCTTATCGTTTGACGGGTAACACCGCCCACGAGTGGACAGGCATAACTTTGTTTACCCTTTTTATCATTCATAATGTACTGAATTTGAATTGGTATAAGGCAATTTTTAAAGGGAAATATTCGGCGGTTCGTGTCATTCGTACTGCGGTCAATCTTTTGCTCCTGCTCGTTATGCTGGGCATGATGGTGAGTGGACTTATCATCTCACAAACCGTTTTTTCCTTGATTCAATTCATAAGCATTGATTTTGGCCGAAAGCTGCATCATTTGTCAGCCTACTGGGGATTTGTCCTGATGTCCATTCATCTTGGACTGCACTGGGGAATGATTATGGGAGCAGCACGGAGGATGAGGAGAAATCCCAAGGCAAGTAGGACACTAGTTCTCAGCCTTCGCCTGGTTGCTGTACTGATTGCTGGTTATGGCATATACGCTTTTTTTAAGAGAAAAATCGGTCAATATCTAGTCTTATATTATTCGTATTCCTTCTGGGATTATGAGCAGTTAGCAGTGCTCTTTTTTATAGATTTTATAGCTATCATGGGACTCAGTGTCTTTATTACGTACTATGTTATGAAGCGCATCCAGAAAAGCAAAAGGTAATTCTTATTCGGGCATAGGGGGATAGATGAAAGTGTTGTTGTAAAGCATAAAACTTAAGATCAAAGAAAACGAATAATACATCAAACTTAGAAATGAAAGAGGTTAAATAATGAACGTAAAATATAACAAGCTACTTGAATCCCTTACACTTAACAATGGAATCACCCTTAGAAATCGAGTTGTTATGTCGCCTATGACTACGTGGTCCAGTAATGACGATTACACGATTTCTGATGAAGAAGTGAAATATTATGAAAAAAGAGTAAACGGTGTAGGTCTGATTATCACGGGATGTACACATGTCCAGCCAAACGGTATAGGTTTTACGCATGAATTTGCAGGCTATGACGATACCTTTATTCCAAGTTTACGAAAGTTGGCCGATGCGGCGAAAAGTGGAGGAGCTGCTGCAGTGCTTCAGATTTTCCACGCGGGGAACAAAGCGCTGGCGGCGTTAACTCCTAATGGAGATGTAGTAAGTTCTAGTGCCCTAGAGACTGAAGCTACGGCATTTGCTCCTTCTGTTACGCCAAGAGCATTGTCACATGATGAAATACTGGAAGTGATCCACGCATTTGGCGAAACCACAAGACGCGCCATTGAAGCCGGATTCGATGGTGTTGAAATTCATGGCGCACATGGATTTTTAATGCAGAACTTCTTCTCTCCATTCTTCAACAGACGCGAAGATCAATGGGGAGGATCATTAGAGAATCGCCTGCGGTTCCCGCTAGCAGTCATTCAGGAAATGAAAACCGTGATTCAAAAGCATGCAACAAAACCGTTTATTTTCGGTTACCGGGTTTCTCCTGACGAACCCATGGAAGGTGGTCTGCGCATGAAGGATACCTATACATTGATTGATCGCCTGATTGAAGAGGGAGTGGATTATGTGCATGCTTCACTCGTAGATGCACTCTCATCAAAACCTGTAGATAGTCAGGATGAAAAAACGTATCTCGAACTCATTGTGGAACATGTAGGCGGCAGATTACCTGTTATGGCTGCTGGTTCGTTAGTTACTCCGGATCAGGTTGTAACAGCCCTAGATAAGGGGATTACTCTGGCAGCCATTGGTCATGCCTTAATTATAAATCCAGACTGGGTAGGAAAGGTTCAGGAGGGTAAAGAAGCTGAACTTGAGACAGCTATTAAGATTTCAAAAGTAAGCGAGCTTGAGCTTCCGGAAAAACTATGGAATGGAATTCAAGCTTCAGGCCCGTGGTTTAAGATCGAAGAATGAAAATATCGATCAGCCTGAGTAATACAACCGGACTGACGTAGGAGATCCTTAAGGAGGAGATAAAATGAAATCACGAAAACTCGGAAAATTAGAAGTTTCTGAATTAGGATTAGGGTGTATGAGCATTAGCGCCAACTACGGCCCTCCTGCAGATAAAGAGCAAGGAATTAAGACCATTCGTTCTGCCTATGAAAGAGGCATCACTTTCTTTGATACAGCAGAAGTTTATGGTCCATACACAAACGAAGAACTGGTTGGAGAAGCGCTTGCACCTTTCCGCGATAATGTAGTGATTGCAAGCAAATTTGGTTTTGACCTTGAAGGCTCAGAGGGCCTTAACAGCCGGCCGGAACAAATCAAAAAAGTGGTAGAGGCTTCATTAAAGCGACTTAAAACGGACCGCATTGATCTCTATTACCAGCACCGGGTAGATCCCAAAGTACCAATTGAGGAGGTAGCTGGTGCGATTAAAGATCTCATCACGGAGGGGAAGATTTTGCACTTTGGTCTCTCTGAGGCGAGTGCTAAGACTATCCGAAGAGCGCATGCTGTGCAGCCCGTTACAGCAATTCAGAGCGAATATTCGTTTATGGAAAGAGCTCCTGAACAGAATGATGTACTTAAAACTTGTGAGGAGTTAGGTATCGGGTTCGTCCCATGGGGTCCCGTTGGAATGGGTTATCTTACTGGTCAAATCAATGCTGACACAAATCTTGACCCGAAAACGGACCTTCGAGCTGAATTTGAGCGCTTTACTTCTGAAAATATAACAGCAAATATGCCGATTATTGATTTGCTAAGAAGATTCGCAGAAAAAAAAGACGCTACACCAGCTCAGATTTCTCTTGCATGGCTTTTGGCGCAGAAACCATGGATTGTTTCAATTCCAGGTACGCGTAACATTGACCACCTGAACGAGAATTTAGGGGCAATAAAAATCCAACTAACTTCAGCAGAACTTCACGAGCTTGAAACAGAGTTCTCGAAAGTCAAAGTGCACGGTGGGCGTATGTCTGAAGAGCACATGCAAGTTGTTGAATAAACAGTTTAATCATGTTTAATTAGAGAGGAAGTTACTTATATGTCCGATATCCAAGATAGGATTGTAATTATTACAGGTGCCTCCAGTGGGATTGGTGAAGCAACTGCAAAAGAACTTGCATCCAAGGGTGCAAAAGTAATCTTGGCGGCTCGTCGTGAAGACCGTTTACAAAAGCTGCAGCAAGAGATCGAAAGTAGTGGGGGGCAAGCAGTTTATAAAGTAACAGATGTTGCCTCACATGAACAAATGGAAGAGCTGGCCGCGTATGCTCTTAAAGAGTTTGGAAAAATAGATGTTATGGTCAACAATGCTGGAGTAATGCCGCTCTCCCCAGTTCATGAGAAGAAAATTCATGAATGGGATGCGATGATTGATATTAACATCAAGGGTGTCCTATATGGTATAGCTGCTGTTCTTCCATCCATGAGAGAACGAAAAGAAGGGCATATTATTAATGTTTCCTCTATAGCTGGTCACTTAGTATTCCCTGCTAGTGCAGTCTATAGTGGTACAAAATTTGCTGTGCGTGCCATTACGGAAGGTCTCCGTATCGAAGAGTGCGGCAATAATATTCGTACGACCATCATCTCGCCAGGATCTATTGCCACAGAATTAACTCAAGCCATTTCTGGTTCAGAATTAAAAGCGGCCATTATAGAAGAAACCAAAATTGCAATTGAACCTGCAAGCATTGCTCGTGCCATTGGATTTGCAATCGAACAACCAGCAGATGTAGCGGTTAATGAAATGATTGTCCGTCCAACCATTCAACAACTCTAAAAAACATAAAGCGATCAATTTGGAGGAAATAAAAAAGATAGATAAAAAAGTATGGTTTATTACAGGTGCAGGACGAGGTATGGGTGTAGACATTGCAAAGGCAGCTCTGGCAGCCGGCTATCAGGTCGTCGCAACAGGCCGCAACACAGACAAGGTTACTCAAGCGATAGGTGCGTCGGACAATCTTTTGGTCGTTCAACTTGATGTGAACAAACTGTCAGACGCTGAGGCAGCTGTCAAAGCAGCGATAGAAAAGTTTGGTCGAGTTGATGTATTGGTTAATAACGCGGCTAACTTCTATGCGGGTTACTTTGAAGAGTTGAGCCCAGCTCAGATCGAGAAACAGATTAACACTAACCTGATCGGTCCGATGAATGTTACACGAGCTGTGCTGCCCGTCATGCGTAAAGCTCGCTCTGGTCACATTATCTCGATTTCTTCGCTCGCCGGTCTAATAGGACAAGAGTTTTGTTCCGCGTATGCTGCTTCCAAGTTCGGCCTCGAAGGTTGGATGGAGTCCTTGCGCTTCGACGTGGAGCCATTTGGTATTCATACCACCGTCGTTGAGCCTGGTTTCTTCCGTACAGAGCTACTGGAACCAGAGTCGACCAACTGGCCAGAGCTGAGCATCGATGACTATGCTGAGCGTACGACACAAACCCGCGCTATGTGGGAATCGATGAACGGTAAGCAAGGTGGCGATCCAGCTAAGCTCGCAAAAGCACTCCTTACCATTGCAAGCGAGGAGAAGCCGCCACTACGCTGGATTGCTGGTGCCGATGCGGTTGCTGCTTTTGAGCAGAAGCTTGTGGAGCTTCAGGAACAGATTAACGCTTATCGGGACCTGTCCACCGACCTCTCATATGAATAAATAGTTACTTGAACGGCTGAATAATATCTTCTAAAAAATAGTGCAGCTACCTCAGAGTATAACTTTGGGGTAGCTACTTTTGAATTGAGAGAAATTGAAAATAAGTGATCCTCAAAAGGGGCTAAGAGTATATCATGAGGGTTGATTTTTTATCGGTTTTGGGAGACTGAATTGAATTGGAAATTATTAAGCGATGAAACTAGTTATGTACGTTCACGATCAGTGAAAAAAATCAAGAATAGTAAAGCACGAGCATTCAGAAAATTCTTTGTGCTTATTGGAGGTTAATTTTGTGTCGTTCTGTTGTGTAAGATGTTTTCAAGATAATTACATTCGCAATAAAATTTTTAGTAATAAAAGAGTTGGTAGCTGCAGTTATTGCGGTAATAAGTCGCAAAGTGTTATAGCTGTAGGAAGAGTTAACACCAGAATTCGAAGTGGTTTTTTCAATCTATGATAGGTCACAACAAGGTGGACATTGGGAAATAATTAGGCCCCCTAGTTATGAATACGATATTGATGAAGTGATTTTTAGTAATCTAAGGCCGTTGTATCAACATATTCAGAATGATTGGTCCATTTTTTTCTGAAACTTTAACAGACGAAAATCGAAAAAAACTATTATCGGATATATACAGTTCTTCAAGAGAAAAAGACGATTGGTGTATTGGCTATGGTAGTGAGGATGTAGAAGATGTGCAGTGCGCAATATTTTACGATAATATTATAACTAATGATGATAAAAGCTCTCTTTGGGAGAGGTTTTGTTTGGAGATCAAAACTCATAATCGCTTTATCTTAGACTTTACATCAGATGTAGATTTTGTGGATTTACTAAACTCGAAACGTATTAAACTAAAAGCAGAAGATTGTTTTTTCATGCTAGGATTGGTTATGAATTAGTTGATAATGTTACAGTTCCTTACAGTAATAATGAATTGGGTATAGCTCCCTCGAGATTAGTATCAGATGGTCGAGCAAATCCTAAGGGGATATCGTATTTGTACACTTCGTCTGATATAGACACGGCTGTTTCTGAGGTTCGTCCATGGAAAAATGCACTTGTTAGTGTTGCGACCTTTGAACTTAAACAGGAAGTGGAGATAGTTGACCTAACCTTGTCTAAAATTGAATCACCTTTTCAGATAGTTGATCTTCGAAGAGCTATTCAATTGCAACAATTGCTTGATGCGATAAGTATGGAGTTTTCAAAACCCGTGAGTCCATCAGATTCAGGAATTGATTATATTCCAACACAATATATTGCTGAATTTAATTAAAGCAAATGGATATGCAGGCTTTAAGTTTAAAAGTTCAATTGCTGATGGAGATAATTTTGTTTTTTTCAAAGAGAATATTTTAAAAATCGTGCGTTCATCTCTGCACAGAGTTGACGAGATAAAAATCAGCCAGTCAACAATCTAATTTAATATTTATTAGATTAATGGGAATGAAAAAAATTCATGTTGGCTTTTCGGATATATTAGTACCTGCTTAAATCAAGGGGAACAATTTATCTCAGTTATAATTGATAAAAACACAACAAATCTCATCTATAATTGTCATTTGTCTCAAATGGACATAAAAAAAGCGCCGATTTCGGCGCTTTTTAGTCTCAACTATAAAGGTTACTCACAGTGAGTAACCTTTATAGTTGAGACTGTTTTATATGATAACTGAGACAGGTTTACAAAATGACGATTTCCAACCCTTGAAACACCGGAAGTGCTGATGTATCAAGCGTAATCACAATCAGGTTGCTTTGCTGAAAGATTAGGATTTCACAAGGTAAGCTTAGTAAAATAGAACAGGGTAAAACTAAGCCGTCAACAGGTACTGTCAGGAGTAATTAAACCCCGTGTTTTGGGCTTGGCGGCATAGGAAGTGATTCTGCCTGTGATTATTTAATCTCATCTCATTATCAGTTGAATTCTGGATTATAAATAAACTCGGGGACTCACAGTTAAGCTGAAACTCGCCGAAGCTTCTTAAAGATTGGGACATTCTTTTGGTTTTAACCTAGAGTGTCTTTTGGCATTCTTGAAAAGAATAATCGTAGATACTTGATGTGGTTGCTCCATTAGGAATTAAAGACCCTGTTTGATTAAACTCCAGATGCGCTCAAACCTATCTTGGTAGTCTGGGGAATTCCAGGATTCTTTGAAGGACGGGAGACTAAACACCGCAAACGCGGATAGAATCGCCTCTGCCCGCTCTAAGTGGGGATCTTGATAGTCCATGAAGCCATCGATAATCTGGTAGGAGTCCCAGAGAACATCGCGTAATACCAATGGATTGCTGTCCACATATTGTGTATTAAGGGCGAACATTTTGGGATTTTCGTTATAAGCGCGTTTTTTTGCGTTAACAAAGGACCAGAGCCAGTCGTGGAGCACATCCCTTGGCGTGGCTAAATTAGATGTGTCTATTTTGATTTGTTCTGAAATCATCCGGTTGAACCAGCTCTTAGACACAGCTGCCCAGAGCTCTTGCTTATTTTTAAAATGTTTATAGAGCGCTGCATGGGTGATACTTAATTCATCCGCAATTTGAGAGAGCGTCACTTCGGATTTTTCCGTACGTTCAATTAATGCCTCCGCTGTTTCAATAATAAGCTCTTGTGTGATTTTAGCCATTTGTTTTGGCAGGTGAACATGGTTTTTTTGAAGCAAACATTTGCTATCAAGCCCCAGCGTAACACCATGCTGCCAACCCTTCTTTCTTTAATGAATTCATTAATCATCGTGTATACACCTGGTTGTAGTATAGCATAAAATAATAGTCAGTAACAATTGTTGACTTTTGTAACCTGGGGTATTATGCTTATTGCGTAAGTTACAAAAACGAATGAATGTTACTCATTATTTTGTGCATGGGAGGCCATGAGTTATGAAAGCAGCACAGATTACTAAATATTCCAAACAGTTCAAAGTTGAAGTGAACGATATTCCAATCCCGGGAATACGTGATAACGAAGTCTTGGTTAAGGTGAAAGCAGCGGCAGTTAATCATTTGGAACTGCTTATCGCTACCGGGAGCGTGAAGTTAATCCAGGATTATGAGTTCCCATTGGTACTCGGTAACGAGCTCACAGGTATTATTGAAAAGGTTGGCAAGAAAGTCCAGAACTTCAAAGTTGGCGATGCAATTTATTCACGCCTGCCACTACAAAAAATTGGTGCATTTGCGGAATACGCGGCGATTAATGCGGATGCCATCGCACATTTACCTGTTAATCTGGATTTTGTGACCGGCGCGGCTGCGCCTTTAACAGGATTGACTGCCTATCAAGGTTTGCATGAAGAGTTAGCTGCTAAAGCTGGCGAAAGTGTGTTTATTCCCGGGGGCTCTGGTTCATTTGGCCAAATGGCTATTCCTATCGCCAAAAGCATGGGGCTCAAGGTCATCGTCAGTGGAAATCCACAAGCACGTGAACGGACAATGGAGGCTGGAGCTGACCAGTACATTGATTACACGACTGAGAACTATTGGGAACAACTTAGTGATCTTGATTATGTGATTGATACCTTGGGACCAAGCGAATTTGATCATGAACTTTCCATTATTAAAGCAGGCGGTCGCCTTCTTTCTTTGCGGACCGGCCCTAACAAACGTTTCGCCGAAGCTATGGGCTTGCCAGGTTGGAAACAAAAGCTCTTCACCATTGCTGGGGCCAAGTATGATCACAAAGCCAAGAAGAAGAAAATTCAATATCATTTCATTTTTGTTCGCAGTGATGGAGAACAATTGAAGAGAATTACAAAGATTATTGAAGAGAACGGAATTGTACCAGCGGTGGACCCCACAGAATTCCATATTGAAGATATTAACGAAGCACTGAATCTTGTTGCTACAGGTCATCCCAAAGGAAAAGTCATTATTCAATTTTAAGGAGAGTATCCAATGCAGGCTGCACAAATCTCGCGGTACTCCAGAATATTGGATATGTTGCAGTGGATGCAGCGATTGTTGCTAAAAAACCAGTCAAATTTTCCTTTAGAGAAGCAGCGGCAGTGCCACTGTCTGCTTTAACGGTCGTTCAGGCGCTAGCTATCTTAGATGTTCAGCAAGGCGGTAAAGTATTCATCTCTGGCGGTACGGGGGGGTTTGGTCAGATTGCTGTTCCTTACGCGAAGTCACAAGGACTGTTTGTGACAGTTAGTGGGAGTAGATCAGCGCGGGCATTGGCGGAGCGACTCGGGGCAGATGAGTTTATCGACTATACTACGCAGGACTATACCGAGATACTGGCAGACTATGATTATGTTATTGATACCCGAGGCGTTAGCGAAATTTTTAAACAAATGAAGATACTGAAGTCAGGTGGCAAATTACTGTCGTTAAACGCTGGCCCCAATGCCCGTTTCGCTAGTCAAAGCGCAGATTGGTCAACGGGGAAGAGGATTCTTTTCGCTTTACTGGGGGCACCTTTTGATGGGCTTGCCAAATCGCAAAGCAAAAGTTATGACTTCATATACGTGCAGCCGAATGGCAAGCAATTAGCAGCTTTCACAAAGTATCTTGAAGAAGCAAACATTAAGCCGGTGATTGATTCTGTGTACCCCTTTGACCAAGTGAATGCCGCGATTGCTAAAATTGCGACAGGGCATAGCCAAGGGAAAGTCATATTGAAAGTAGATGATGAAGAATGAAACTAAAAAATAGAACAATATTGGTGACTGGCGGTACTTCCGGGATTGGTTTTGCTTTTGCTAAACGTTTGCTCGATATGGGAAATACGGTGATCATAACGGGGCGCTCGCAACAACGAATCGACCAGACCGTAAAGAACAATCCCGGACTTATTGGGATGGCCGCAGATGTTAGTGATCCCAATAGCGTTGAGCAGCTTGCTAAAGAACTAAGGATTCACTACCCGAAACTGGATATTATTTTTAATAATGCTGGTATTATACACGAATTTGACTTGTTTGATGAAGCAGTTACCTACGAGCATCTTACCGCTGAAATCGCCACAAATTTGAATGGGACAATCTATATCACCAAGGCTTTATTGCCACTGTTAGCCCAACAACAGGAGGCGATGATTGTTAACGTTAGTTCACTACTTGCTAATATTACAGTTGCCAACGCACCGGCTTATTCTGCAACGAAGGCTGGGATTCATATGTTCAGTGATGCATTACGTGAGCAAATCCGGGCTAAAGGAAAAAACATTCATGTGATGGAACTTTGTCCACCCGTTATTTCTGAAACCAATCTCACAGACACTTTTGACGAAGGCTTTTTGAATAAGATGATCTCTTTGCCATTAGCAAAACTTGTTAATGTCGGTGTTAAAGGGATGGAAAAAAACAAAATACGCGTAAATGCCGGTTTTACGAAAGTTATGCGCTTTTCCATGAAGTTCGCTCCGGATTTCATCACGCATACTTGGGGTCAAATGCTTCTTAAATCAAATTAATACGAGAATAGTTAAAATTATAGGTCGTATAAAGCTAATGCACTAGGTGGTAATATAAAAATTCTTTACCGATCGTTCTCAATATGTTATGTTGAATAACAGGGAGGGAATAGAATGGCAAGGAGCAAAGAATTCGAAGAGAATGTGGCATTAGAAAAGGCGATGAAGCTCTTTTGGGAACAAGGTTACGAGAAGACATCTATGACGGATCTGGTCGAGCATATGGGAATTCATCGAAGAAGTTTATATGACACATTTGGCGACAAGCATACGCTGTTTTTGAAAGCAATGGACCGATTTCACGATAAAGTAAGTACTAAGCTTGTAGGCGAAGTTAAGCGCTCTAAGACTGCAACTGAGGCACTTCAGCTTATTTTTAGTTTCGTGATATGTGGTGAAGAAGATTCACCTTCCGGTTGTTTGATGGTAAATTCAGCGGTGGAATTGGCAATGCGTGATGCTGAGGTGGATATAAAGACCACAGAATTGTTTGCATTATCCGAACAGCTGTTCAAAGATATTATTCTGTGGGGACAGCAGGATGGAGAGTTTAGCTCAGATTATAATGCCGACGATCAAGCGAATCATCTGCATGCAGTCTATGTAGGGTTAAGGGTAATGGCAAGAACCTCCATACGCAAAGAAAAATTGCAGCGTATAGCCGATGTATCGATTAAACTTTTATCTAGCATATAATTCCCTTTGCACTTTCTAGTATGATCGTTCTTAAAACGTTTCTCTTTCCTTCTCTTGCATTAAGATTACCTTCATAAATGGTCTATTATTTTGAAATTATTAGAACGATCATTCCCGTATGGTGAGGCCTTTCTAAACCTGGAACTTTTTAAAAGTGAGTCACTGTTTGCTGAGTTTTAGGAGGGACTGTACTCAAATAATGAATAAAAGGAGCTAATACAATGAACATTTCTGAACAAGTCGCATTTGTCACTGGAGCAAACCGAGGTTTAGGCCTCCAGCTCACCCTTGAACTTCTATCTAGAGGAGCTAAAGTTTATGCTGGTGCAAGAAATCCGGAGACCATTGATATTCCAGGCGTTATACCGGTAAAGCTTGATATTACCAACCCTCAAGAGGTTGCAGCAGCTGCCATCCTTGCTAAGGATGTTACGCTTTTAATCAACAATGCAGGATCATCAACAGGCGCTTCTTTGCTGGAAGGGGATGTGGAAAAAATACAGTTGGAATTTGATACGCATTTCTTCGGTACGCTATCCATGGTTCGATCTTTTGCACCGGTCATTGAAAAAAACGGGGGAGGATCGATTTTGAATATTCTTTCCGCATTGTCTTGGTTTAGTTCGGGAACTGCAGGTGCTTATACAGCTGCGAAGGCTGCAGCATGGGCATTGACGAACGATTTACGTTTAAACTTGTATCCTCATAATGTCAGAGTAGCAGGATTACATGTAGGCTTTATGGAGACAGACATGACAACCGGTATAGATGTTCCCAAATCGAACCCTGCAGATATTGCAAAAATAGCTATTGATGGCATAGAATCTGGCAGCTTTGAAATTATTGCGGATGATACCAGCCGGATGATACAAGGTGGACTTGCAGGTGGCGTTCCTGCGTTATACCCACAACTTTCGTAATAACAATTTCGATGTTAACTTAATTTAAAGAGGAGTGTACAAAATGGAAAAAATATGGAGTAATACGAAAATTGGGAACCTGGAATTGCCACATCGTTTGGCGATGGCACCAATGACACGCAGCAGAGCGGAAAGTGATGGTACACCAGGAGAATTAAGCTCCCTTTATTATGCTCAAAGAGCATCTATGGGACTCCTTATTACGGAAGGCGCACAGCCTTCTGATGATGGTCAAGGATACTTATGGTCACCGGGAATCTATACTGAACAGCATATAGAAGGTTGGAGGAAGGTTACGGATGCAGTGCATGAAGCAGGTGGATTTATGTACATCCAATTAATGCATGCCGGTCGTATGTCGCATCCCGACAATACACCCCATCATCGTCAACCCGTTGCACCATCTGCAATTGCTCCCGGTGTTCAAATGTTTACAGCCACTGGAATGCAGGACATACCCGTTCCGCGCGAGTTAAGTAAAGAGGATATTCAAACGACCATTGCCGATTTCCGAAAAGCAGCAGCAGCAGCTATTGAAGCCGGTGCGGATGGCGTTGAAATTCATGGAGCAAATGGATATCTCATTAATCAATTTATCGGAGAAAATTCGAATACTCGGACGGATGAGTATGGGGGATCTATAGAAAATCGTGCTCGCTTCGCGATTGAAGTTACGAAAGCCGTCGTCGAAGAGATTGGAGCAGAAAGAACAGGCTTCCGTATTTCGCCAGGGACACCTCTTGGGGGGATTCAAGATGGAGAACAAGGTCCAGAACTGTATCTCTACCTTGTAAAAGAGTTAGCTAAACTGGAATTAGCTTATCTCCATGTGATGCATCTTGGAAACGAAAAACTGCTCCATGATATTCGTTCCATTTGGACAAATCCACTATTAGTCAATCGGGCTGGGCGTGCTCTGGAAGATCTAAGTATCGATCTTGATAATGGCCTGGCTGATATGGTACCGGTCGGTGCATGGTCATTAGCTAATCCGGATTTAGTAGAGCGGCTTAAATCAGGAGCTCCATTAAATGAAGCAGATCCTACAACTTTCTTCGGGATCGGAAGCAAAGGTTATACTGACTATCCTACATTGAAAGAATTGGAATCACAGAAGGGCTAAGTATTGGGTGTATCAAAAAATCAATGTTGCCCAGATATTTATATTACAAGTGGTCTATAAACTGGTAAATACCGTTTTGGGGAAGCCATTTCCTCCGATTCAAGAGCAGCCACCTTTGCGGGAAGTTTGCAATCCATTGTTGATCCTAATCGGGAAGAAAACCGCAGCAAGTTTGAAGCCATAGCTAAACTCCAAACACTGGCAGATGAGGCAGGATTGACTATACCGCATCTTGCCATGGCATTTACGCAAGCTCATTCTTCCATTACATCAGCAATTGTTGGGGCTAGGACAATTGAGCAGCTTCGTGAAACCTTAAAGGGTAGCGACATCTGATTAAGTAAAGATATTCTGGATGCGATCGATTCTATTGTCCCACCTGCAGTAACTCTGGACGCGATGGAAAAAGGTTGGACTCCGGGGTGGTTACAAGCAGACAAACGAAGAATTCTTCGTTAAGCATATTTAAAAGATGTGAAGGATAAAATCAAGCACCTCGCTTGATTTTATTTGCGTTTTACACTTTAGTTTGCGGATCAGTCACTAAAATGTATAATGATTGCTTGAGGTGATTACATTGGCAAGACCCAAAGAATTTGAAATAAATGAAGTGTTAGATAAAGCAATTCAACTGTTTTGGGTGCAAGGTTATGAAAAAACTTCAATGCAAGATTTAGTGGACTATATGGGAATCCACAGAAGAAGTATCTATGACACTTTTGGAGATAAGCACACTTTATATATGAAAGCATTACAACGGTATGAGTCAACTCAAAACAAGAAAATGAGGTTCTTGGTTGATAAGCAAGAACCGGTAAAGGAATTGATCCGGCAATTCCTAGAGTCCTCGATAAGGAAAGAAGGAGAACCTCAAGGATGCTTAATTGTTAACTCGGGTGTTGAGCTGGGGGTACTAGATCCCGAAGTTGCCTCTCTTGTTGAAGACAGCTATTCAAAAATGGAGGAATTGTTATATGACCTCGTTAAGACTGGCCAGCAAAGAGGGGAGCTTAAAGCTTCACTGGAGCCAGAGGCTGCTTCTCAATATTTATTGAATGCTTGGTTAGGACTGCGTACCATGGTGAAAACAGCAACGGATCAACGAAAATTATCAAATATTATTCAAACCATACTCAATACTCTAGATTGAAATTTCTTAAATGGATTAAATAGCTCTCAATGAAAAACAAAAGAATAGTAATTTATATAACTGTAATTTCCTGAGAGAGTGTCAGGATAGTTTAAATAGACCGAAGAACTAAGAAGATAAGAACAAGTGGAATCTATATACTTTACTTAAGGATGTGTACTGTAAAATACAATATTTCATTGGAAATACCCCTCCAGATGAATATAAAGATAAAATAGTGGTATGGCCTTATCCACCGCAGGAAATGGCAGAAAAAGTGGGGGATCTATTAGAAAGGATTATATAGATCTTTTTCAACATATGTTTGAGACAGTACGTGCCCCTGATTCGTCAGAAATACTGATGGATCAGGGGTTTTCTATTTGCGCCCGCCCGTGTGGAGGAACGTGGGAATTTTCCCGTACATCTGATACTTTTCCCGGTTTAATAAGCGCTTTCCTAACTTCCTCCAAATGTATTGTTAGCGTTTTCTCATGGTGATATCCTCTGTTCATGGCCATAAAGAAAACACTTACAGAAGGAGATTAGAGATATGGGTATCGTACTGGCGCGAATTGATCAACGCTTGATTCATGGAATTGTGGTAACGCAATGGGCGGGACATACAAGAGCCAAACGGCTGATGGTCGTGGATGATGTTGTAAGTCAGGATGAAGTCCAAAAAACGGCGATGCGTATGAGCAAGCCTGCCGGAACCGGGATGTCGATCATTGATACGGATACGGCCATTACCAACTTCAATGCTGGAAAATATGACGACCATAATGTTTTATTGGTTGTTCGAGAACCTGAAACGTTACTGAAGCTTGCTGCGGGCGGCGTTCACATTCCGAAGGTAAATGTCGGGATCATCTTTGACGGCGAAGGCAAAACAACGGTAAAGAAGATGGTTTCGGTCAATGAAAAAGAAGTAGCCGATTTAAAAGCTTTAAAAGAAAAAGGAATTCCAGTCACCTTTCACTTTGTGCCGGGAGATGCCGAAGAACCACTGGAAACCTATATCAAATAACCAAGCAGGAAGAGGATAAAACATGGAGATTATACAAGCGATACTCATTGTTGCATTAGCCTTCTGGATGGTTCTGGACCAGCAGGGCTTCGTCATTACAACCTGGTTCCCATCCATTATCGGAATGATTGCCGGATTTATTATGGGCGATGTCCCTACGGCCATGGTCATAGCCGGGACTTTCCAATTGATGGCCTTAGGGGTAGCTAATATAGGCGGGTCCTCCGTACCCAATTACGGTCTTGCGACACTTGTCGGGATTTACGTAGCTATCCGTACAACCGGTGATATTGAAAATGCGAAAGCTATAGCCTTAGCAGTTGGGGTGCCTGTCGGAATGCTTGGTATTCAATTGGATGTGCTGGGCAAGATCCTCAATTCCTATGTGTCTCATGCGGCTCAAAAAGCGCTAAACGAAGGAAAATTCGCCAAAATGAACCGTATTTTCTGGATTGGGCCTCTTATTTTTGGTTTAACCACAGCGATTCCCACCTTACTTTGTGTAATCTTCGGAGATAAGATCGTGAAGGTGCTGCTGGATGTCGTTCCGAAATGGTTTACAGACGGATTATCCATAGCCGGGTCCATGCTGCCGGTAGTCGGGATTGCCTTGCTGCTTCAGTTTATGCCAGTGAAGAAATACCTGACGATGCTCTTGATTGGCTTTGTGATTTCCGCGTATCTGGGCCTGCCGATCCTGGGAATTGCCATTTTAGGCTTCGCCTTTGCCTATTATTTCTTCACCCAAAAAATGAATAGTACACCTGCGGCGGCTGCGGCGGGGAACGGCAATACCTCAGTTGAAGGAGACGAATTCGATGAGTAACGCAGAACCGGCAACAAATAATGTAACGAAAAGAGACATCCGCGCAGCAGCCATCCGGTATATGTTCATGGCTTGTAACACCTTTAATTACGAGAACCAGCAGGCTCCGGCGGTTGTGTTTGGACTGAACAAGGTTTTACGCAAAATCCATAAAAAAGATGAGGACTATAAAGCATCTTTAAATAATCATTTCAATTACTTCAATACCACGACCTGGATGGCCAATCTCCTCCTGGGAGCCTCGGTAGCGATGGAACAGAAGGATGGCATCCAATCGAAGGATGCAGTTCAAGCGTTTAAAACGGGGATGATGGGACCGCTTGCCGGTGTTGGAGATACGCTTGTTTGGGTACTGTACCCAACGATTATGGGGTCAATTGCCGGATATATGGGCTTACAGGGAAATCCGACAGGTGCGATTATTTGGTTGCTGCTTAATATCGTCTTCTTCTTTTTCCGGATTAAATTGTTTGATGTGGGCCACACCTCCGGATTGAAATTAATCACTGCCCTCGGCGACAGATTAAATATCTTTACTGAAGCAGCCTCCATCATGGGGTTAACCGTTGTTGGCGCATTAATTCCAGCCGTTGTCAAAATGAATATTCAGCTTAAGTATCAAACGGGAGAAGTCACGCTGCCCATTCAAACCGAAATTCTGGACAAGATTATGCCGGCGCTGCTGCCGGCGGTATTGACCCTTGTCGTCTATAAGTTGATCGGGTCGAAGAAGCTCAGCCTCACAAACATCATATTTTTGATCATTGCTTTAGCGTTAGTCTGCTCTTACTTTGGAATTTTGGGTGTTTAATCGCTAAAGACCAGAAAGGAAAGGGAACCAAACATATGCGAAAAATTATCATTGCCAGCCACGATAGAATGGCAGAAGGTATAAAAGAAACTTTAAACTATATAACTAAAGGTATAGGTAATGTTCATGCCCTTTCAGCGTACCTGACCAACACACCGGTTAAGGAAGAAGTCAAAGAATTGTTAGGCGATGTGGGGGAAGAAGATGAAGTAGTGGTGTTCACGGACTTGCTCGGAGGATCGGTTAATCAGGCATTCGCACCATATATGACCCACCCGCACTTCCACATCATAGCGGGAATAAATTTACCGGTTATCATTTCCGTACTGGTTCAGCCTGATGATGAATATTTAACAGCCGATCAAATTCTTAATGCCGTGAATGAAGCAAGGGAACAGTTAGTATATGTAAATGACTTCGTCGCCAATATGCCAAAAGATGATGAAGAAGATGAATGAGATGAATGAGATGATGAATGAAAAAGATTGGTGGAAAAAAAGCGTCGTTTACCAAGTTTATCCGCAAAGTTTTAAAGATACAACTGGAAGTGGTATAGGTGATCTAAACGGAATTATTGAAAAACTCCCGTATTTAGCGGATTTGGGCATTAGCGTGATCTGGTTGAATCCGATTTATCAATCACCCCTGGTGGATAATGGATATGACATTGCAGATTATTATAATATCAATCCCGAATACGGGACGATGGATGATTTTAAACGGCTTTTGGATCAAGCGCACCTCTTAAATATTAAGATTATTATGGACTTGGTGGTTAATCATACGAGCGATCAGCATGAATGGTTTAAGAAGTCATGTGAATCGCGGGACAATGAGTTTTCAGACTTTTACATTTGGAAAGACCCAAAAGAAGATGGAAGTGTGCCCACGAATTGGGGCTCGACCTTTGGCGGTCCGGCCTGGGAGTATGTCGAGAGCCGCGGACAATTTTATCTGCATCTGTTTGCCAAAGAACAGCCGGATTTGAACTGGGAGAATCCCAAGGTCCGTGAAGCGATTTATGATATGATGAAATTCTGGTTCGAGACGGGAATCGACGGTTTCCGGATGGATGTAATCAGCTTAATCAGTAAACGTCAGGATTGGCCGGATGCACCGGAGGATGCAATCTATACCAAATCGTATTATATTGGTGCTTCTAATGGACCGCGTGTCCACGAATTTCTCCATGAAATGAATCAAGAAGTATTAAGCAAATATAACATTATGACCGTTGGAGAGACAGCAAATACAAATAGTGACCAAGCGGTTTTATACACAGACCCGGATCGGAAGGAATTAAATATGGTCTTCCATTTCGATCACATGCATCTGGATTACGGACCCTTTGGAAAATTCTCAGACATCCGTTTCAAGCTGAGCGATTTACGGGACGTTATGACAGAGTGGCAGGACAAACTGGAAGGCAGGGGATGGAACTCCCTTTATTGGAGCAATCATGATCAGCCGCGTGCAGTTACCCGCTTTGGAAATGACACAACCTATCGGGTAGAATCTGCAAAAATGTTAGGAACCCTCCTTCATATGATGAAAGGTACGCCTTATATTTATCAGGGAGAAGAGCTGGGAATGCGCAATGTCCGCTTCGCTTCTTCAGATCAGTATAAGGATATTGAAACCTATTGTATGAAGGAAGAATTTGAGGAAAAAGGACTTCCGGAAGCGTACATTAAAGAGTCCATCTTCTTGAAGTCGCGTGATAATGCGCGCACACCGATGCCATGGAATGGATCGGATAATTATGGATTTACAAGCGGAACGCCGTGGATTGATTTCAGCCCGGATAACGACTGGATTAATGTGGAGGATTGCTTGGCCGATCCAAACTCGGTGTATTACCATTACAAAGAACTGATCCGTCTACGGAAAGAGCTTCCGGTTGTGGTTGACGGAGTATATGAACTGATTCATCCATACGATTCCGCTGTCTACGGGTATACGCGTACCCTGGATCAGCAGAAGTTAGTAGTCATCTGCTCCTTCTCCGAGAGAAAAGTTAATTATAAATTGCCTGAGGAGCTGAAGCACTCCTTCGGCAGATTGTTACTATCCAATTATCCGGATACCCGGAAAGAGCTGGGCAACCTGGAGCTTCGTCCGTATGAAGCTGTAATTTATTTTATTGAAGAATAAAGAACTGACAATAGGACTAGACTAGTAGAGAATTGCCTCTTACTAGTCTTTTTTGCTGTATACTAAAAAAGGATCTGATCCAATACATTTTTCAGGAATGGTGTTGCTTATGGATTTTGACTTGCGTGTAAAGATACATTATGACGATTTGACCGATTCTGAAAAAGAAATGGTAAGATTCATAACCAATCGGCCCCAAGATGTCATTAGCATGAATATCGTCGAATTAGGCGAGGCATTGCTTAGTTCAAAAAGTTCGGTGCTGCGCTTGGCAAAAAAGCTGGGATATCATGGATTTTCAGAATTGAAGTATGCTCTCAGGTCGGACATGACCCTATCCTCACTTGAGCCCAGTGATTTGACTCTATTATTAAAACGGGATTTAGACCGGATTTTTCGATATGTAGAGCAAACGAATTTCCAGCCTTTCCTGGTGAAGTTGAAAAATGCACGCATGGTCTTTTTATACGCCACCGGTTTCTCACAGAATAATTTCACAAAAGAATTTTCCAAGGATTTAATGATTGCGAATCGACAAAATATATTGATTTCAGGCGAGACAAACTTGGCGATTAATAGTTCTATTATTACGGAAGACGATTTGGTTATATTTACTTCATTTAGCGGCGAAACAGAAATGATAAAAGATGTCGTTCGGGCGTTAAAAATAAAAAACGTAACGATTGCAGCCATTACGAAATTCGGAAGTAATTTTTTGACCGAGCATGCCGACTATTCATTCTTTTTTGAAGCAACTCCATTGCCAAGTTATCAAAAGCAAGTCGTTCATTCGTTGATTGGGTTAGAAGTGATACTGGATGTCATTGCGCGAAAATATCGTGAGTTTATTCTCTTTGATGAATAATAAGAGCGAAAGATCCTGTATCGTAATGTCATCAAAAATTTTCATTAATCTATTGTGCCCCGAGAGGGGCATGGGTGGCTACCTGGCAGGATTCATTCAGCAGCAGAGAAAATTGGGTAAAAAGACGAAGCTGGAGTTGACCGAGGAAGAACAGGAGGAACTCGCCTACGCACTCGGACTATATGGAGAACAGGGCCTTGACGATCAATCGTCAAGGCCCTGTTTTTTGTCTATGCCAAACTTTCTCTTGCTGCCATTCATGGAATTCAGCCAAGCACAGTGGAGCTCGCGATCAACCGCGAAGCTCCTGAACATCCAGCATCGGTGGTCGACCGTACATACGGGCATATTCTCGGCTGAACTGGGACGGGCTCTCGTAGCCTACGCGGAAGGCCGCATCGGAAGCTTGTACGGTCTCCGTCAACATTAAGCGCCGGGCTTCTTGCAAACGCACCATTTTCTGGTATTGCAACGGGCTCATCGCCGTGACGCGCTTGAAATGTTTATGAAACGCCGACGTGCTCATGTTTACGGACTTTGCAAGCTGCTCGATCACGAGCGGACGGTCGTATTGCCGGTTAATCAACTGGATCGCTTGAGCGATGTTGTGCGCATGGCTGCCAATGATCGCGAATTGATGGATGCGCGCGCCTTGTTCGCCTTGAAGCACTCGATACAGAATTTCGCGGATGACGAGCGGCGCCAGAATCGGAACGTCCTCAGGCTCGTTTAGCAACTGCATGAGCCGCACGATGGCTTCGAGTAATGCGGGAGACGTTCGGTTCACGGTTATGCCGCGACAGGCTTCCACGGGAACGATAACGGGACGATTCGTCTCTTTCACGATGTCCAGGATGACGTCGGGGTCAAAGCTCAGTTTCAAACTTAAATACGGGATCTCGGGCGAAGCCTCGATGATTTTGCCGATGATCGGCAATTCAACGGAAGTGGCCAGGTAAGTCGAAGGATCGTATCGGTAGGTTTCGTCGGCCAGTGTAGCCGTTTTCGCCCCTTGCGCCACGACGCAAATGGATGGCTTATATACAGATTCCAGCGGTTCTGACAACTGTGTGGTATGCATTAACGCCAAAGAAGGCACGGACGTCTGATGCGTGCCGTTCGACGGAGCATGGCGACGTATCAAGAGCGCCAATTGTTGCAAGGCTTGCTCCATTCGCAGTGATTCGTCCATGTTTGCGAGTTCCTTTCCAGAAAGGGTATGGTTTACTTTTATAATAACGAGACAGAAGAGAAATAGGCAAGGATTGAACAGGTATGTTCTAACGGGTTAATACAAACATTCAATATAATAAGTTTACAAGGTCGGGCACGGCGGAAAACCAATCGGCCAAAATCAAAATAAAGGAGAGAATGGAAATGAGTTTGAATGGAAAAGTCGCGATCATCACTGGGGCGTCGCGGGGTATCGGACGGCAAGTAGCCATCCAATTAGCGCAATCCGGCGCGAAAGTGGTTGTCAATTATTCTTCGAATCAGGAGAAAGCGGACGAGGTCGTAAAGACGATTGAACAATTCGGTGGTGAAGCGGCGGCAATCCGCGCCGATGTGAGCAAGGTGAATGAAGTCGAAGCGTTATTCTCGGAGACTATTGAGCGATTTGGACGCTTGGACATTCTGATCAATAATGCCGGCGTCATGGAATGTAAGGCTATCGCGGATGTGACGGAGGAGATGTTTGACCGGAATTTCGCGATCAACGTGAAAGGGACTTATTTCGCTTGTCAACAAGCAATGAAGCATATGGCAAAAGGCGGGACGATCGTCAACTTCTCGACCTCCGTGTCGGGCGCGATGCTCCCAACGTACAGCGTCTACGCTGTAACGAAAGGTGCGGTCGAGCAGTTGACCCGTCAGTTGGCAAAGGAATTCGGTCCGAAAGACATCGTCATCAATTGCATAGCGCCCGGGCAAGTGTCAACCGAGTTATTCTTGAACGGCAAATCAGAGGAGTTAATTGATTCGTACCGCCGAATGAATGCGTTTGGACGGCTTGGCGAACCGGAGGACATCGCGAATGCGATCGAGTTGCTCGTCAGCGACAAAGCCCGTTGGATAACAGGTCAGACGATTCGCGTAAACGGCGGGTTCAATTGAGTTTTGTAGAAAGTACTGAGGCGGTCTACCGGCCTCTAATTCGGAACTGTTATTAGCATAGTTTCCCATATAGACGAAAGAAACAACAAAATTTATCCATCTATTTCAAAAAGATGGGGCGATCCCTAAGTCATCTACGACGACTTTGGGGACAGCCCCATCTTTATGAATTACAACGTAGACACGTCAATAACGAATCGATAACGCACATCGCTGCGGAGGACACGCTGATACGCTTCGTCTACCTGGTCCGCGCGAATCACCTCGATTTTGGGGGCAATGCCGTGCTCCGCGGAGAAATCGAGCATCTCTTGCGTTTCCCGGATTCCGCCAACGAGTGAGCCTGCGATACTGCGGCGGCCCATGATCAAGGAAAATACCTGGTACTTATCCGGCTCGGCCGGCGCACCGACATTGACAAGCGTTCCATCGATGCGAAGCAGCGATAAATACGCATCAACGTCAAGATTTGCAGACACGGTATTTAAGATGAGGTCGAATTGACTGGCCAATGTTTTGAATGTGGCGGGATCGCTCGTTGCAAAGTAATGATCGGCGCCAAAGCTCAGGGCTTCCTCTTTTTTACCGATAGACCGGCTCAGGACGGTGACTTCAGCACCCATGGCATGCGCATATTGGATCGCAAGGTGGCCAAGACCCCCCACTCCCACAATGGCAACTTTCTTGCCCGAACCGGCGTTCCAGTGCTTCAAAG
The DNA here is from genome assembly GCF_003854965.1 of Paenibacillus rhizophilus. Classification (GTDB taxonomy): domain Bacteria; phylum Bacillota; class Bacilli; order Paenibacillales; family Paenibacillaceae; genus Paenibacillus_AQ; species Paenibacillus_AQ rhizophilus. Next base: position 50,276 of record NZ_RQPI01000014.1, on the reverse strand, counting down.
GAGAGTATGTCGTGATGCCTGCACACAGCAGCGGGCTTGCCACATTCAGCTCCAGACTGTCCGGAATCCGGACAACGAATCGTTCTGTTACCACTATTTTTTGGCTGTATCCGCCGTATGTCGGATTGCCGTCATAGTCCAGGGAGTTGTAGGTGGCGACAAAGCCTTTCGTACAATATTGCTCCTCACCTTTAAGGCAGTATTCGCATTCTCCGCAGGAGTCAACAAAGCAGCCGACGCCAACGCGATCGCCAACCGCGAATTTGCTAACTTCTGTTCCTACTGCTGCCACAATTCCGGCGATTTCGTGACCAGGAACCATTGGGAAAATTCCGCCGCCCCATTCATCGAATGCACTGTGGATGTCGGAGTGGCAAATCCCGGAGAACTTAATATCGATTAAGACGTCGTCCGGCCGCAATTCTCTCCGTTCAATAGTGGTCTTTTCAAATGTCGCTTTTGCACTTGGGACACTTAGAACATGAGTCTTACACATGTTTTTTCACTACTCCTTTGCTCCTAAAGATAAATAACATCGATACTTTAATATACATATGTTTATTATTATAAACGAATTCATACTGCTTGCAATTGTCAAATCAACTGCATTTGTTCATTAATGAACAGATTATAAATTTCTTTCTAATAATGTCCCCAGTTGTTTAGCCAAGACCTGATGCGGGACAGGCTTTTCGTTCATAAACCACCATTCCACTACCCCCACGAAAGCAGATGCAGCAAACCTAACGAGAAGTTCTTCATTTAATCCCTCGTTCTTTCCTTTGATTACATCGGCCTCATTCTTTAATTCTTCGATCAGTAAATCAAGAAACCGACCACGAAAATAAGGAGCGCCTTTACTCGCTAACATCATGGAAAAGAATGAATAATGACGTTCAAAGTATTCGGTCCAGATAAGAGTCGATTCGGTAAATTCCAATTCAGATGCCGCTCTGCACTTCTCCCTTAGAACGTTTATATGTTCTTCCATGAGATTATCCAGCAAATCATATTTATCCATGTAATGAAGATAGATGGTCCCGCGGCTCACATTCGCCCTGTCGGAAATATCTTGTATCGTAATGTCATCAAAATTTTTCTCAGACATCAATTCAATAACAGCTTTTTTCAACGCTTCTTGCGTTTTGAGTATTCTTCGATCCACTTTAGACATGAAAGGCCGCCCTACTTTCTAAAAAAAATAATTAACACCTATAAAGTATTTGTTCATTACTTGACAAATCGCTCCCATCTGACAATTGCATACATTCTGGAGCTGTTTATAATTATAGACGTGAGTTCATTAATACATCAAGAATTATTATTGATTTAATGTTTATTATATGAGGGAAGGATGGTAGGAAAATGTCTAATGAAAAAGAACTTACAGGCGCACAAAGAGCGATCGGAGATTTCGCGCCGAAGCTCGTAGAGCTTACCGACGATGTTCTGTTTGGCGATGTATGGGAACGCAAGGAGCTGGCTCCGCGTGACCGCAGCTTGATTACCGTAGCCAGCCTGATCGCCGGCGGGAATACGGAACAACTGGGATTTCATTTGAACAAAGCCAAAGAGAATGGTCTGTCGGAAGAAGAGCTTAAAGAAGTCATTATCCATCTTGCTTTTTACGCGGGATGGCCGAAGGCCATGTCTGCCATTATGGTAGCAAAAGAAGTGTTTTTGAAAGGGAAATAAGGGACACCACCACCATACAGGAGGAAAAAATATGTCTGACAAAAAAGTTTGGTTTATCACTGGTGCAGGACGCGGCATGGGCGTGGACATCGCCAAGGCCGCCCTTGCGGCCGGACACCAGGTCGTCGCCACCGGCCGCAGTACCGACGCGGTGGCCGAGGCCGTTGGCGAGGATGAGAACCTGCTGGTTGTGAAGCTGGACGTAACCAACCCAACCGACGCCGAAGCCGCCGTCAAGACGGCGGTTGACCGGTTCGGAACGATCGATGTACTCGTTAACAACGCCGCCAACTGTTATCTCGGTTACTTCGAGGAATTGAGCCCGAAGCAGATCGAGCGTCAGCTCGCCACCAACCTTATCGGCCCAATGAACGTTACCTGGGCAGTCCTGCCCGTGATGCGCAAGGCCCGCTCCGGCCATATTATCTCCATCTCCTCGACCGCCGGCCTCGTCGGCTATGAGTTCTGTGCCGCCTACGCCACCTCGAAGTTCGGTCTTGAGGGTTGGATGGAGTCGCTGCACTACGACATCGCACCGTTCGGGATCAAAACGACCATTGTCGAACCTGGATTCTTCCGAACCGAGCTGCTTAAGCCGGAGTCTTCGACCTACGCGGAACTGTCCATCGAGGATTATGCCGAGCGGAATGCTCAAACCCGGTCTTGGTGGGAGGAGCAGAACGGCAAGCAGGGCGGCGATCCCGCCAAGCTCGCCAAGGGGCTGATTACCATCGCGAGCCAGGAGGAGCCGCCGCTGCGCTGGATCGCTGGTGCCGATGCGATCGCCGAAGCCGAGCGAAAGGTCGCCGAGCTCCAGCAGCAGATCAACGCCTACCGTGATCTGTCGGCTTCCCTTGCGTACAAGGAAGCTTAACCGCGCGGGCTGATATCTATGCCGGACCGGCGCGTCATCGAGTTAGCCATCAGTGAGAAGATTATTCGTCCCACGCAGCAAGCATGGGATTTAAGGAGGGTTCAAATTGAAATATCGCACAGTAGGGAAGACGGGGATTCAGGTCTCGAATTTATGCTTCGGTACGATGTCTTTTGGCGGCAATGCGGATGAAGAAACGTCCAAAGCTATGTTCAAGCGCAGCCGTGAAGCGGGTATTAACTTTTTTGACACAGCGAATGTTTATAGTGGGGGACGGTCTGAAGAGATACTGGGAGAGTGTATTGCGGATTGCCGGGATGAGATTGTACTGAGCACCAAAGTGTTCTATCCCATGGGGAAAGATGTTAATGCCGGGGGACTCTCCCGCCGCCACATTATGCTCGAAGTTGAAAATAGTCTGCGTCGCTTGAAGACAGACCGCATCGATTTTTACTTTGTGCATATGTTCGATGAAAAGACTCCGATGGAAGAAACGCTCCGTGCGCTTGACGACCTTCAGGCGCAGGGCAAAATTCTCTATCCGGCAGTAAGCAACTGGTCCGCTTGGCAAATGGCCAAGGCATTGGGGATTTCTGCAAAAGAGCAGCTTGCCCGTTTTGAATTGATCCAGCCGATGTATAACCTGGTTAAGCGCCAAGCCGAGGTGGAAATTTTGCCGCTCGCTGCTTCCGAACAACTTGGAGTGATTTCCTACAGTCCTCTTGGAGCCGGACTCCTTACAGGTAAATATGGAGTGAACAAACGACCGGAGCAGGGGCGGTTGGTTGAAGAAAAAAGATATACGGACCGCTACGCGGATGAAATGAATTATGCCGTAGCCGACCGATTTACTGCACATGCTTCGGAGCGCGGCGTGAAGCCCTCGACGCTAGCCGTCGCCTGGGCGATGTCGCATCCTGTGATAACGGCTCCGATTATCGGGGCAAGAAACCTGGAACAGCTTGAGGATTCGCTCGCCGCGGCCGATGTGGACATGACTCCGGAATGGCGCGATGAAATCTCTTCGCTTTCGGTTACTCCTACGCCCGCAACGGACCGCGGAGAAACGCTGCTGCCGATGTGGACATAACTCCACAGTGACGAATAAAACATGAACAACACCTGGAAAATTTACTTGTTGGCCTTCATTACCTTCATGACCGCAACATCGGAGTTCATCATTGCAGGCATTTTGGATAAAGTAGCGGCCTCCGCCCATATTTCGGTATCGTCGGCAGGACAGCTAATCACGGTATTCGCGATTGCCAATGCAATCGGCACACCTGTTGTAATGATAGCGATGGCGAAAATGGATCGGCGCAAGCTATTAATGCTTTCTCTGGGCGTCATTATGCTCGGCAGCGTTTTGACTGTCGTCCTTCCCGGCTTTGGGTTTCTCATCTTCTCTCGCGTTCTGCTTGCTATAGGAAGTGGAGTTTTTGCCACCATCGCCAAGACGCTCGCGTCAAGGCTGGCTTCACCTGAACGCCGGGCCGGGGCGATTGCCACCGTTATAACGGGAGCCAGTGCAGCCCTCATTGCCGGCGTCCCCATTGGCCGTGTTGTGGCCGCAGCTTACGATTGGAGGGTAATCTTCTGGGGGATCGGTATTCTCAGCCTGCTGGCCATCTTCACTGTGTCGCGAATGATTCCGGCCACAAATGGCGAGGAAGCCGTCCCTCTGGGCAAGCAGCTCGCTCTTTTGAAGAATCCGAAAATCGTAATCGGCCTTGGTGTAATATTCTTCTGGCATTTAGGATATGCCGTGCTTTTTTCATATATCGCCCCCTTCCTGTTAACCGTTCCACGGATGAGCGAACGGGAAGTGAGCGTTGCTCTCTTTGCCTTCGGAATCGCTACGTTAGTAGGTTCCAAGTTTGGCGGATTCCTGACGGATCGGATCGGTATCCCCCGAACACTTGTGGGCGGCATGGTTGTCCATGTCATCGCTCTTGTGTTACTGTCCACGATCGCCGGATCAACCTTCGTCGCCATTCCGCTCTTGATGCTGTGGGCTTTCTCGGCCTGGTCATCCGGCCCGGGTATGCAGTATAACCTGGTCTTGCTTGCTCCGGAAGCCTCAGGAATCATGCTCAGCCTGTACGGTTCTATCTTACAGCTAAGCATAGCCGCGGCCGCCGGAATCGGGGGGATTGCCGTGAGAAACGCATCGATGCTGGCGGTCAGTTGGACCGGGGCTGCATCCGTCGCGGTTGCTGTCTGTATTGCGGCTGCCTCATTTAGCTTTGCCCGTTCGTCCCACAATAGTATAGAGGCGAAGTGACGGACAAATCTTCCCGTTTGCTACTGTCGATTACTGCCCCAAATGAATCATTTCATTTGGGGCAGTTTTTTGTCTTTCGGATTGTCCAACAAATGGGTTAACCGGAGTATCGCATCCAGTATAGAACTCTCTATCTTGCTGACAAACAATGCCCGCTTGGCATTTTCTTTCGCAGCGATTTGAATGTCATTTGTCTTAAATGATTGCCTAATTCTCTGATGCCCGGGCAGTCCCCTTTTTATATTCAGATGGAGTGCAGTCCTTCATTTTTTTAAATGTTTTAGAGAATAGAAGAACATCGTTATAACCCACCGAACGGGCGATATCTCCAATTTTTAGAGAAGAATCTCTTAACAACTGACATGCTTTTTCCATTCTTATATTCAGCAGAAACTCTTGCGGAGACTTATTCAGATAGTGCTTGAACAAGCGGTGCAGGTAGGAGCGGTCAATCGATATATATTTTGCAACTTCATGGATGGTAATGTTGTGAGAATAATTTTGTTCAATAAAAAGCATGGCTTCTTCGATATATTTTTGTTGTCTCTCTGCAATATTGACTTCACGGTTCGGATACATTTCACACAATAAGTATAAAAACTCATATAACTTTGAATTCAACAGCAGGTCTCTATTTGAATTGTTCTTTGATGCTGCAATGAGGTGTTCAATACAACTGGCTAATCTCTTGTCATCATAAGGAGAGAACACCGGATTGTCTGTACTTAAACTCGTCCTGTTCAGATATTCTTTGGCCTTTATCCCTTGAAATCCGACCCAGGTATACTCCCACGGATCATCGGCGTCCGCTTCATAATAAATTAAAATGTTTGGCTCAATTAAGAACGCTTCATTTTTTCCAAGATGATAGATTTTATCGTGAACTTTAAAAATCCCTTTTCCTTTTAAAATATAGTGAATAATGTATCCGCTTCGTATCGCTGGACCATATGAATATTTATTTATACAAGCTTCTCTCCCGCATGTGTACAGATTCAAGTCCAGATTGTTGCGAGAACTGTTGGAAAAGTTCAAAAGCATGGTTTCACCTCAAATTGAAAATGATTTCAAGTTATCACATCGTACCATAATGAGTCTACATAGTTCCATATAAGTATGGAAATAAAACTATTAGAATGAATCCATAAGCATTAAGTCATGCAATATATTTCATTCAATAGTGAAGGTGTATACATTGTATACATGCTTACTTATCTGGGGGGTTGTTGTGACTATTTACATCGATGATGACCAACTGTTATTTCATTTGCAAGGGAACAACACGAGTTATGTCATGCAGGTTATACGAGATGGCTATTTAGCCCACTTATACTGGGGGAAGAGAGTTCACTCCTATCGTGGAAGCAACAAAATTATCTTTATGGAACGGGGGTTTTCACCTAACCCGGATGCGTCAGATCGTACATTCTCGCTAGATACGCTGCCTCAGGAGTATCCTGCATATGGAAATGGTGATTTTAGAATTCCAGCTTATCAAATCCAATTAGACAATGGCTCTATCGTGACAGACCTTCGTTATAAGAAACATCGGATGTATAAAGGTAAACCAAAATTGAAAGGGCTACCATCTACTTATGTAGAGGATGACAACGAAGCGGAAACACTTGAAATCATTATGGAAGACCGAATGCTGGGACTGACTGCTACGTTAGCATATAGTTTGTATGCAGATCGAGATGTCATCACCAGATCTGTTCAGTTTGATAATCAAGGCTCACAAAATTTAAAAATACTGCGAGCGCTAAGTACAAGTGTTGATTTCCGTGATGATGAATTTGAATTAATCACATTGTATGGTGCCCATATTAATGAAAAAAATATTGAAAGACGTAGAATTGTACCGGGAATTCAAATGGTCGATAGTTGCCGGGGAGCCAGCAGTCCTCAACAAGCGCCGTTCTTGGCATTAGTAAGAAAAGGAACAGATGAAGATCAAGGTGAAGTGTATGCGTTTAACCTTGTTTATAGCGGAAATTTTACCGCACAAGTCCAAGTGGACCCATATCGCAATACAAGAGTATCTATAGGGATTAATCCTTTCGATTTCTCATGGTTGTTAGAGCCGGGGGAAACCTTTCAAACGCCTGAGGTTATATTGGTTTACACGGCAAAAGGCTTGGGTGATATGTCCAGAATTTATCACGATTTATATAGTAAAAGGCTATGCCGCGTTCCATTTCGAGATAGGGTACGTCCGATTCTAATTAATAATTGGGAAGCTACTTATTTTGATTTTGACGCAGAGAAAATTGAACAAATTGCCAATGAAGCAAATCAATTAGGAATAGAACTATTTGTACTAGATGATGGATGGTTTGGAAAACGTGATGACAGTAAAAGTTCGTTAGGGGATTGGGTAGTCAATCAGCGTAAACTTCCCAATGGTTTAGCTGATCTTGCGAACCGTGTTCGTAATCTTGGTATGGAGTTTGGCCTATGGTTTGAACCTGAAATGGTTTCTATAGATAGTGAATTATATCGAACTCATCCAGATTGGTGTTTACAAGTACCGGATCGCCCTCATACGTTAGGACGGAACCAGCTCGTTTTGGATTTATCGAGACAGGACGTCTGTGATTACGTTATTAAAGCGTTATCAGATATTTTATCGGATGCTCCCATAACCTATGTAAAGTGGGATATGAATCGTCATATGACGGATATAGGGTCAATGGCGTTATCACCTGAACGACAGCGTGAAACCGCTCACCGCTATATATTAGGATTGTACAAAATTATGGAAGAAATTACAGCGAGATTTCCAAATATATTGTTTGAGAGTTGTTCAAGTGGTGGAGGTCGCTTTGACGCAGGGATGCTTTATTATATGCCGCAAATATGGACAAGCGATAACACAGATGCCATTTGTCGTTTGAAAATTCAATATGGTACAAGTCTTGTTTATCCGCCGATTACAATGGGGGCGCACGTTTCATCTGTCCCGAATCATCAAGTTGGAAGAATGACTCCTCTTGAGACAAGAGGGTATGTCGCCATGTCTGGAAACCTTGGTTATGAGCTGGACTTAACGAAGTTAACAGAGGAAGAAAAAGAAGCAGTTAAAGAACAAATTGCTTTGTATAAAGAGATTCGGCCACTTATTCAATTTGGCAGATTTTATAGAATATTTAACCCCTTTGATGGAAATGAAGCTGCATGGAACTTTGTTTCCGAAGATCAATCAGAAGCAGCAGCTTATTATTTCAAAGTATTATCACAACCGGCAGCTCCACTTCGAACGATAAAATTTAAAGGGTTACATCCAGATTATGTTTATGAAAATGTTGAGTCAGGAGAGTTGTTTGGAGGAGATGAGCTGATGAATGTTGGTATTACGCTGTCAACAATCAAGCAAGACTTTTCAAGTATGTTCTGGAGATTTAAAAAACATAGTGTGTAAATGAAATTCAGTAAATTTATGTTGGAGAGTGGGATGTTTTTTGAGGAATCCTTATAAAATGACATATCATATTGAGCCGGACAGAGGTTTATTAAATGATCCGAATGGACTCATTTGGTTCAAAGATAAGTATTATTTTTTCCACCAATGGAATCGGTTTGATACGAATCATCAATACAAAGAGTGGGGGGTGTTTACTTCAGCCAATATGATTCATTGGAACAACCAAGGTTCTGCTATTCTTCCAGATAGAAAGTTGGATCGAGATGGTGTTTATTCAGGCAGCAGTATAGAACATGATGGAGAAATGTATTTATTCTACACCGGAAACACCAAAAATAACGGGGAGAGAAAAAGCTATCAGTGCATCAGTACATCTAAAAATGGTCAGACTTTTATCAAAGAAGAACGTGCAATTGAAACGCCCCCGGAGTTTACGGAACACCATCGAGATCCAAAAGTTTGGAGAGGTGAGAACAATTGGTGGATGATAGTAGGTGCTCAAACGAAAGAGCAGAAAGGCGCGATAGCTCTCTATTCTTCTTGTGACTTGTTGCATTGGAAATATGAAAATATTTTGTATGATGAGCGATTAGACAACATGTGTGAGTGTCCGGATTTATTTTCAATAGATGATGAAACAGATATATTGGTTTGCTGTCCTCAAGTGAGACCAGAACAAGAAGATGATTTAACGGAAGTTTCTAGTTATGCAGCCTTTATATCTGGAAAATTTGATGAAAAAGCAAAAAAATTTCTACCAAAAAGCTCTTTACAGTTACTTGACTATGGATTTGATTTCTATGCACCTCAATCTTTTTTCGATCCTAAAGGGAGACGAATTATGGTGGGATGGATGTCCCGAATGTCTGAGAATGAGGAGTATCTTTGCCCTACTAAACAATATGGTTACTTGCATTGTTTGACTTTGCCACGTGTTATAACACGGGAGAATGGGGAAATTAAACAAAAACCAATTGAAGAGGTAAAACAACTGAGAAAACGTGAACAGAGATTTACATCTTCCCAAGGTTGTTTTGAATTAGAGAGTGGGCGATTTGAACTAGAGTTGAGTAGAAAAGATTGTACTGCTGATTTTAAATTGTTTTTAAGAAATTGTGCAGTAGAAATTCATTATTGCAGTAAGAAAAACGTATTCTCTGTCACGCGGGAGAATTGGGTAACCGGTAAAAAGGAAACGAAAGTAAAACAGGTCCAAAGCCTGTCCCAAATGAGTATTTACAGCGATAACTCCTCTATAGAGATTTTCGTGAATGATGGAGAATGCGTTTTTTCATTGAGATACTTTACAGAGGAAGAAAATTTAAGTGTGAAATATGTGGGATTGCAGCAAAAAGGTGAATTACTCTATTTTTCATTTTGAAGGAGAGCATAATATGAATGATCAAGAATTGGCCAAAAAGATTATAGAATTAATCGGTGGAAGCGAAAATATCCATTCTGTAGAACATTGTGCTACAAGACTGCGGATTATCACCGTTGAAAAAGAAAAAATTAATGCTGATGAAATTGCGAAACTTGATAAAGTTAAGGGAAGTTTCTTTAATTCTGGTCAATTTCAGATTATTTTGGGAACCGGATTAGTTAATAAAATTTATGCGGAAGTTATGAAGTTATTGGATGGGAACATTCAAAATAAGACTTCTGTTAAAAAAGAAGGAAATCGCTTTCAGCGAGCAGTTCGAATTTTTGGAGACATTTTTGTTCCTATTATACCTGTCTTGGTAGCAACCGGTTTATTTATGGGATTGAGAAGTTTGCTAACCCAGGAAGCCGTCTTAGGATTAGTGGGCTTAACACCTGAAAGTGTTCCTAAAGAACTATTGTTATTTACACAGGTTTTAACGGACACAGCTTTCGCTTTTTTACCTGCACTAATTTGTTGGTCAACGTTTAGAGTATTTGGAGGCAGCCCAGTATTAGGCATTGTAATCGGACTAATGCTTGTTAATCCAGGATTGCCAAATGCATACGAAGTAGGACAGAACTTAGCAGAACCATTAGTATTTTTCGGCTTTATTAAAGTTTTGGGATATCAAGGTTCTGTACTGCCCGCATTTATTATAGGGATTGTGGGTTCTAAAATTGAAAAGTTTTTACGAACGAAAATTCCGAATTCACTTGATCTTATTTTAACTCCATTCTTGACGCTTCTTTCTTCTATTACATTAGCACTATTTATTATTGGACCTATTTTTCATCAAATTGAAATACTTGTGTTACACGGTGTTGAGTTTTTACTTGAGTTGCCATTTGGTCTTGGCGGCTTACTATATGGTAGTTTCAGTCAATTGTTAGGGATCTTTGGGATTCACCACATTATAAGTTTTTTGGAAATCAATATGCTCACACAGACGGGTTGGAATACGTTGAATCCGATTTCACCTGGGAATGTTGCTCAAGCCGGAGCAGCTTTAGCCGTGGCAATCAAAGCAAGTTCCCGACAGTTGAAGCAAATTGCATATCCATCTAGTTTTTCCGCAGCTCTAGGTATAACTGAACCAGCAGTTTTTGGTGTAACACTTCCTTTAGTGAGACCTTTTATTATGTCGATGATCGGTGGAGGAGTTGGTGGATTTTTAGCCTCTATTTTACATTTAAAAGCCACTGGAATGGCGCTAACAGCTATTCCTGGAATATTACTTTACTTGAATAACCAATTGCCCCTTTATATTCTTGTAAACGTTGTCGCTTTCTCTGTGGCTTTTATTTTGACCTACACAATAGGTTACCAAAATTCTATGGAGAAAAAAATACACAAGTAACTAGTAAAACTGGCATTATGTCAAATCATGAACTGATTAACGCGAAAGAAAATTACCAAAATTAAATAAGATTGAATGAAGTTTAAATTAAAAAGAGCAGAAAGGATAACTTTTCTGCTCAGCTTGTCGAGAAACCCGGTCTTTCTCAAAGACCCTGGGTTTCTCTTTTTATTTCGGTACACGAACAGCCAACTCATGCGTCCAGCCGATGGTCATACTTTTCCTTCAGACGCTTGATGTCCGCTCTGGGAGGAGCGCCGAACATACGGGAATATTCCCGGCTGAATTGGGATGCGCTCTCGTAGCCTACCCGGAATGCGACATCGGCGGCGTCCGCCGACTCGGATAGCAGAAGGCGCCGGGCTTCTTGCAAGCGCAGCTGTTTTTGAAATTGAATCGGGCTCATCGCAGTGACCTCTTTGAAGTGCCGGTGAAACGTAGAAATACTCATATTGGCTGTTTCGGCAAGCTCTTCAATGCGCAAAGGCTTATTACAGTTATTAATAATTTGCTCGATAGCGTCCCGGATTCGGTACGTGCTGCTTCCTTCCATGGCGATTTGGGCGAGCGCTGCGCCATACTGCCCTTGCAGAAGCCTGTATAGAATTTCATTGGTGTAGATAGGAGCAAGGAACGGAATGTCTTTCGGATGGTCCAGTAACCGGGTTAGACGGAGTATCGCATCCAGTATAGAACTCTCTATCTTGCCGACAAACAATGCCCGCTTGGCATATTCTTTCGAAGCGATTTGAATGTCGGAGTCATTGATAACCTCCAAAATCTGGTTCTGTGAAAATTCAAGCCTGAAGCTCAAATACGGAATGAGGGGAGAAGCTTTGATGACCTGGCTGATCACCGGCAGATTCATGGATGAAATCAGGTAGTTTGTCGGACCGTATTCGAACCGCTCCTGTGCCAGCAGTACTTCTTTTAAGCCTTGAGCGATGAAGCAAAGGGAAGGGTTGTACACTCTGTGGACCGGCTTGGTCAAATTAGAGTTGCGGAAAAAATATAAAGAGGGAATTGCGGTCTTGTGAACTCCGTCCCGGCCGGTATGATGCTTGATCCGTTTGACGAGTTCATCCCTCTGGTCTCGCATTTCCTCAGACATAGGCTCCTCCTTGTTGGTGTTCTCTTGCTCAATTATAAAGCATCTGCGCCGGTGACGTTAATGGGAGTGAGAGGATTAGGCAAGAATTTAAGACAAATGGGATAGCGGCCCTTTTTCATTTATTGGATAATAAGGGTATGCCCTGCCTTGGCGGAATGAGGCCTATACCAAACAAAGGAGTTGTGCCATTTATGGAATATGTCAAACTTGGCCGTACCGGTCTGGAAGTCTCCCGATTATGTCTTGGCTGCATGAGTTATGGGGTGCCAGAACGCGGAATGGCTCCCTGGTCACTGAATGAAGAGGAGAGCAGACCCTTCATTAAAAGAGCGCTGGAGCTCGGGATTAACTTTTTCGATACGGCAAATGTGTACTCCGACGGAACAAGCGAAGAAATTGTCGGACGCGCCCTGAAGGAATATACCCGCCGGGATGAGGTGGTCATCGCGACGAAGGTATTTTTCCGTATGAGTCCGGGCCCTAACGGTGCGGGACTTTCCCGCAAGGCGATTCTGAGTGAAGTTGATAACAGCCTGAAACGGCTGGGTACGGACTACGTCGATTTGTACCAGATCCACCGGTGGGATAATACGACACCGATTGAAGAGACGATGGAGGCACTCCATGACGTCGTAAAGGCAGGCAAGGCCAGATATATCGGAGCGTCTTCTATGTACGCCTGGCAGTTCCTGAAAGCCCAGCATACTGCTGAGCGCAATGGCTGGACCAAGTTTGTCTCCATGCAGAATTTCTATAATTTACTGTACAGGGAAGAAGAGAGGGAGATGCTGCCGCTTTGCCGGGAAGAGGGAATCGGCGTTATTCCGTGGAGTCCGCTAGCCAGAGGCCGGCTTACCCGGGATTGGGAGGAACAGACGGCCCGTTCGGAGAAAGACGCAGTCGGACAAGCGTTTTATTCGAAAATGGCCGATGCCGACCGCAAGGTTGTGGAGAAAGTGGCCGAGATTGCCGCCAAACGGGGCATTCCGCGCGCGCAGGTTGCCCTTGCATGGGTCCTGCAAAAGGAGCCGGTTACCGCCCCGATCATCGGCGCAACAAAGCCCCATCACCTGGAGGACGCCGTTGCCGCGCTGTCGGTGAAGCTGGATGCTGATGAAATGGCGAGCCTGGAGGAGCCTTATGTACCGCACCCGGTTATGGGGAATCTTAGCTAAACGGCCAGCGAGCCGCCCGGAGCAACTGGACTCGAGCCTGCGCGACGCCGACACGGATAAATTAACGGAAGAGGAGCTGGCATGGCTGGATGGGCTGTGGTTCTCATTGCCCCTCCGTCGCGAGTTCAGTTAAGGGTATACTTAGAAAAAAAGCCGCCGGCCCCTCTTAAAAGAGAGGCCTTACGGCTTATTTTACGCCAAACGTCTGCCCACAGGCGCCCGGGGACAACGGGGATCTGGAGCATAGTGCTGATCATATCCATAAGCTTTAAGAGCTTCCCTGACACATCTTCCCAGGCCCTCATGACAGCGCCGGAAATCGGAGCAATCACGGCAAGGTCCGTTGGAAACCGCAGCCTGGTCCGGGTACGCAAGTTCCAAAGCTCTTGGCGAATTCCACACTTCCAGCAAAGTCTGTTCCGTTAAATCGCCGATAATAAAATGTTGTTGATTGTACAGCTCTTCGCAGATGGTTACCTTACCGTCTGGCAGCACAACAACACCGCGCCGGTTAGCCGTGCAATAAGCTCTTTCCCAAAAGTTTTTCTTCCTTATCGATTCATCTCCGGCATAGGGATTATCATTATTGCCGCTGAAATTCACTTTGTCCGGAAATTCCTCTTTGATCTTGCTGAATTCTTCCTCGAAAATCTCTATATCCTCCGGGGAACAAAACAGGCTGTCGTCGTGGCGATACAAGGAACGTCCGTAGCAAGTAAAATTGCTGCTCAGCACATAAGGCTTCTTCATCAAATACCGCGCCAGGGATACGGCATCCTTGATGTTAACCGGGGTTAACACGGTGTTGGTGCGAACCTTGATTCCCGCTTCACCCAAGTAATCGAGCGTTTGCAGTATTTTCTCCCCATAGCCGGTAAGCCCCATGAGACGGTCAATGATTTCCGGGTTCAGAGCGTCAATACTAACCTGGATGGTTGATAGTCCGGTTGCCGCGAGCCGCTGGGCCATACTTCTGGATAAAGGATACTTCGTGGGTATATTGAGATACATACCGGCAGACAGAGTGCTTTCAATGAAATCAAAAGCATCCTCCCGGCAAAAAAAATCGCCCCCCGAGAACTCGACGGTTTCTATACCGCACTCACGGGCCTCTTTCAACAGGCGGCGGTACAGATTTAAATCCAATTCCTGTTTTCCTCTAAATCCCTCACGATCAGCATAGCAATACCTGCAATTGGTCACACAACGCATGGTCGGGAGTACCAGCAAGGTATAGGGCATTTTGCACCGGGTATCATCCATATCGATCATCTGTTCCGGAATGATAAAAGTCTTGGGATCGTAAATCCGTGCCTGATCCGAGTTGATACCGGAAGCTTCGATGATCAAGGATTCCATGGTCTGTTCATCATTTACCCGAACAGCCAGCAGGGTATCCACTTGCTGAGATGCAGCTTCAATATCCAGATCGAAGAGATAGGCCACGGCTTCACGAACGGCAGTCAGGTCCCGCTTCCCGTCAAATAAGGAGAGGATTACAGCCTGCTGCGGGTAGAGAAATTTAAATACTTCCTGCGGGCTATCCCCCGGATTGGCGGTAAACAAGATTGACCTTCCCCCGTCAGGCCGCAGCTTCACCTCGGGGCTTAGAAGAAGTCCCATCATTATAACCTCCCTATCATTTAGCTACTCCTCCGTTGGAGCATCCTGGAGAACATGATGTACAGCGCATTGAACATCCCATTGTGCATCTTAATACATCCTCATCCTCCGTTACCGTATCCATGATGAGTTCTCTTAAGAGCTCACGCTTCGAGAGACCTGATCCGGAAAGAAGCGCCCGGATTTCATTTAACGCACTCATTACTGTCACCTCATCCTCTATGATTTGAAGTCCTTAAACCAGCGCATCACTTTGCTGTAGGTCCATTATTGCAGCCCGTTTGACAATTGATACACCCCGCATCACACTGCCCGCACATTGCCCTACTGTCTGTGACAGCCTCAATCAGCTCTTTTAGAAGCTGACGCTTTGAGAGACCGCACTGGCACAGAAGATCCTTGAGTTCCTGTAATTCACTCATCACTTTCACCTCATCTTTAGCTATATTGTATATTTTTTCACATAAGTCGGCTTTTCATACCCTTATTTTGGAAATTTTCGCTGCGTCTTAACTATAGACAGGAAAACTAAAAATATTGAACATATGACAAAGAACTTAGAATTTAAAGCGCTTTCAAATCCTTCTATAATCAACTTAAGATAAATGAAAGGGGTTGCATACATTGCCGAACTTGTTTTACAAGCCGGAGGGGGCTTGGGTGGGAGACCTCATCCCCTTCTACAAAGACGGTACATTCCGGTTGTTCTACCTTCATGATTGGCGGGAGAACAAGAACATTCACGGAGAAGGAACTTCCTGGTTCGAGCTCCGCACAAGCGATTTCGTGCACTACGAAGAAAAAGGGGAAATGCTGAAGCATGGAAGCGTAAGCGAGCAAGACCTGAACTGTTATACCGGCTCCATCATTGAAGCCGAAGGTGAATTCCATCTGTTCTACACGGGCCTGAATCCGTACCCGGACTTTGTGGAGGACGGCGAGCCGCTCCAATGCGTTATGCACGCCGTGAGCACTGATATGGAATCGTGGCGGAAAATTCCCGAAGATACCTTCTATTCGGACGGAATTCAATATGAAAGACATGACTGGCGCGATCCCTTCGTGTTCTGGAACGAAGAGGCGGGAGAATACTGGATGCTTCTCGCCGCAAGGAACAAGGAAGGCCCCTCCCGGCGCCGGGGCTGCATAGGATTGTGCGCTTCCAAGGATCTTAGGAAATGGGAAATCCGCAAGCCGTTCTGGGATCCGAAAATGTACGTGACACACGAATGCCCGGACTTGTTCCGGATCGGGGAATGGTGGTATCTGGTTTACTCCACATTCTCGGACCGGTTCGTCACCCATTACCGTATGAGCAAATCTTTGAGCGGGCCTTGGACGGCGCCGAGAAACGACGCGTTTGACGCCAGAGCGTTCTATGCCGCGAAAACATGGAGTGACGGAAACAAGCGGTACGCGTTCGGCTGGGACCCCAGCAAAGAGAAGGAGGACGATTATGGAGACTGGCAGTGGGCCGGCAATTTGGTTGTGCACGAGGTCGTCCAAGAACCGGACGGAACGTTAACGGTTCGCATACCTGAGACAGTTTCCAATCATTTTGCAAATAAGCAGGCGGCGGAATGGAGTTCGCGGATCGGGAATTGGAAGGAGGCTGAGGGACGCATAACTACAGCGGCTGACGAAACCTTCTCTTGCATATCAGCCGGCTCCATGCCCGAAACTTGCAAGATTTCAGCCCGGCTGTCCTTCTCCGAAGGGACTAGAAGCTGCGGCATTATGCTCCGTGCAAGCGAGGATCTGGATGAAGCCTATTACATTCGCCTTGAACCGATGCATAACCGCCTCGTATTCGACATGTGGCCCCGAAGGGTGAAGGGCGAGGCGCAATGGCACATCGATGGAGATCGCCCCCATGCGGTTGAGCTGGAAGTGCCGATTGAATTGCAAGCGGATAGGGTTTATGATATCCGGATCGTGGTCGAGAATTCCGTATGCGTCGTGTACTTGGCTGACCGGGTCGCCATGACGACACGCCTTTATAATTTGAAGACAGGAAGCTGGGGCTGCTTTGTCCAGGAAGGCCGGGCGCAATTCGAACAGGCAGCTTTATCCGTTCCAAGCGAACAGGAGGTCAAATAGATGAAACGTTACGTCAAATGGCTGGTTCTCGCGTTATCGCTTGTCGTTGTAACGGTATTAGTAAGCGCTTGCGGAGGCGGCAGTAATACAGGCGGCGCTGCGGAAAATGGTTCGGGAGCTCCCGCGAACGCGGGGCAGAAGGCGGACAAGAAAACGTACAAATGGTTCGTTGCCCGCGGCGTAGACAGCCCTCCGGCCGTTACCGTAAAGGAAATTGCGGACGAATTTTCCAAAACGCATCCGGAATTCGAACTGGTTCTGGAAGGCACGGGCGATCGTCCGTCATACTTGCAGAAGCTGCGTACATTGATTGCGAGCAACGAGATGCCCGCTATGTTTGATACCGATCCCGATGCCTATGCTTCCAAGCTGGTGGAGAAAGGCAAGCTCGTGGATATGAAAAAACTGCTGCAAGACCTTGGGAAATACGACGAGTTCCGTCCGGTTGCCTTGCAATATCAGCAATTCGCAGACGGCAGCATGTACACTTTCCCGCTCGAATACGGAATCGAGGTATTCTGGTACAACATCAAGATGTTTAAGGATCTCGGCCTTGAACCGCCGAAGACGTTCGATGAATTCATTAAGGTTGCCGAGGCGCTGAAGCAGGGCGGGATTACGCCGATTGCCGTCGACGGCAAGGACAAATGGCCGGTTCTCCGGTACCTGGCTTATAAACCTTTCCGCATGACCGGCAATGATTTTATCGAGAATGTAAAGCAAGGCAAGGCATCCTTCAAGGATCCCGCCGGCATGGCAGGCATTAAGTTCGTTCACGAACTGGGGACCAAAGGATATTTCCAACAAGGGTTCACTGCAACGGATTACACCGCAGCGCGCGATTTGTTCCTGGCAGGCAAAGCCGGCATCTATTACATGGGTTCATGGGAAACTATGAATTTCGCAAATGATAAAGTGAGCGCGGAAATGAAGGACAACATCGGATTTTTCCGGCTTCCCATGACGGATGGCGCCAAGACGGCTGAGAACGATTATTTCATCAACTCCGGCATCGGCGTTGCATTCAACCAAGAAACCTTCGATGATACGATGAAGGAATTCGTCAAATTCCTCCTGGATAAATATCCGGAAGCCTATACGAAAAAAGGACAATTCTCGCCTTTCAATTATTCGCTGGATCAAACGCAAGGGATGCCGGAGCTTTTCTATAAAATCCAAGACGAAATCGCAAAATCCGGAAGCGTTTTCGCAGTGCCGTGGGATACACGCCTCGACCCGGCCACGAACGAGCTGCTCGGCAACGAGTTGAATGCCTTGGCTCTCGGAGCCCATACTCCGGATGATTTTGCGGAATTAATGGATCAAGCTATTAAAGAAAACGCGCCGAAATATTTCAAATGACCACGCTAAACAGCCGGCCGACCCCAATTCGGTTGGCCGGCAATGAAGTGAAAAAATATTAAAAATGGGGAATGAGCAAGGGTATGGATAAAATCCTGCGCAATCACAAAGCCGCTCTCGTCTTCCTGCTGCCTGCCTTGCTGGTGTATTTGTTCACCGTTCTGGCGCCCATCCTTTGGTCGATGTATTTCAGCTTTTTCTCCTGGGACGGGGTTTCCGATATGGTCTATATCGGCTTTGACAATTATGCCAAGATGTTCGGCGGCGACAAGACGTTCTGGAAGGCATTCGGCAACAACCTGATCTATGTTCTTGTCATTGTGGCAATGCAAGTGTTTCTCGGCTTGTTGGTTGCCATCTTGCTGACCAGTATCACCAAAGGCAGAGAATTGTTTAAAACGTTGTATTTCGCTCCCGCTATTATCACATCGGTAGCCATAGCGCAGTTGTTCCAAAACGTTTACTCGTTCGAACCCGTCGGAATGTTGAACTTTTGTCTGCAGCAGATCGGTCTTGGAGACTGGAGCAGGCCTTGGCTTTCCGACTTGAAGTGGGCTCTGACCGCCGTATCGGTACCCGAAGGCTGGCGTTATATCGGTCTTTATATGATCATCTTGTATAGTGCGCTCATTTCAATTCCTTCCGATATCGAGGAAGCCGCGAGAATTGACGGAGCTTCTTCCTGGAACCTGTTTTGTTCGATCAAAATGCCGCTGATTAAGCCGGTACTGATGGTTTCGATCATTATGGCTACTACGGGTGCTTTAAAAGGGTTTGACATCCCGTATCTCATGACGAACGGGGGACCGGGCCGCGTGACGGAATTGCTGCCGACATATATGTACAAAACCGCATTTTCCAGTCTGAACTTCGGCTATGGCAGCGCGATGGCCGTATTTATCGTCATTGAGAGCCTCATTGCAGTCGCCTTTATCAGACGGATGATGGACAGTAAGGAGACCTGAAGATGAAATTTTCTGGCTATTCCAAGGCGATTCTTGTGACTATTTCCTTTGTTCTGCTTGCCATTCAAGTTTATCCGATTGTATGGGTGTTCATCTCCAGTTTTAAGGCGCCTACCGATTTTTCCGGCAATAACCCGCTGAGCCTGCCCAGCCGATTCACATTCGAGAATTACCTCAGCGTTTGGAACAAAGGGAATTTGGGCACTTATTTTTCCAATAGTCTCATCGTCGCCGTGACGACAATCGTGCTGGTGATCCTGTTCAGCGCCATGGCCGCTTTCGTTATTGAAAAGATGTGTTTTAAATGGAGCCAAAGCGTGTTGTTCTTATTTCTGTGCGGCATCATGATCCCGATCCAGGTCGTGCTCATCCCGCTTTTCATTCTGTATAACAAAACGGGAATTATCAATACGCTCACTTCTCTCATTTTGCCCCAAGTAGGCTTTGCTCTGCCGATCTCGATCTATCTTTTCGTGAGCTTCTACAAATATATCTCGAACGAGATTATGGAGGCCGCCGTCATGGACGGCTGCGGGATTTACCAGGTTTTCTGGCGGATGATTTTCCCTCTATCCCGAAATACGATCGTTACGGTTATCGTCATGAATCTTATTTTTGTCTGGAATGAGTTTATCTTCGCGAATACGTTTATTCACGACCTGAGCTCGCGGACCATTCCCGTCGGTTTAATGGATTATATCGGCCAATACGGTTTGACGGATTGGGGAGCGACCTTTGCCGCAATCAGCATCACTACGATCCCGACCATGATTGTGTACTTCGTTTTCAATAAGAGTGTCATTTCCGGCATGACCGCAGGAGCGACTAAAGGTTGATCTACCATCTGCCTTGAGCTGAAGGTATACTGAAAGTACCAGGCTTTATACTTCTCTTTAGACAGAGGGATTTCATGAAAATAACCCGGCCTTTCCTGTCGATCAGCATCCGAAGCAAAATTATCATTTTGTCCATCGCCTGTTCCTTGCTGCCGCTTGTCCTTATCGCCTCCTTAACCTTTGTCTATTTGAGCAAAGTGATCGAGAACAAGGTGTCCGATACCACCTCCAATCTGCTGGGCTCCATCAATTGGAATATCCAGACTTTCGTGAACGACGTTGAAACGATTTCGAAGCTGATGCTGTCTTCCCGCGACGTTCAAAGCTTCCTTTCTTATGACAAGAATGATTTCAAGAAAATCTATGACCTTCAGAATGCCACCCGCAACCTGATCGTCAATATTTCCAATAACAAATCGTATATACGTTACGTTTACGTAGGCAGTGGGCAAAGGGAACTGATCGTTACGAACCAATGGGACAGATTAACTTACGACAATATCTATCAGGCGGTCTCCCGGTCAAAATGGTATCGGCAGGTGGGTGACATGGGCGGCAGGGGATTGTGGCTGAACAGCAATGAAGTCCGTCTCGTCAAAAATAGTCCGGATTTGCTGCTGTACGGCAAACGATTAAACAACCTGGATACGCTCGAACCGATCGGCATGCTGATTATTTCCATCGATAGACGGGTGTTCGACGAAATGTTCAAAGACATCACCAATGCGGAAAACGGGCATCTGATGATTCTGGATCAGAACCAAGTGATCTTTTACAATTCCCGAACCGCCGATATGAAGCAGATACCGCTAAAGGAATTGAACCTGCTCTATGATTTGCCTGAACGGGGCACCCGCATCGATACGGTGGGCGGAGAACGGTATGTCGTCACCTTCGATACGAATCCGGGAACCCGGTGGAAAGTGGTTAGCATGATCCCCTATTCCAATATCAATTCGGAAATCGTCTTGATTCGCAATGTTACGCTCACCTTGACGCTGGTGGCTTTCCTGCTTGCCGCCTATGGTTCGTATTTGATCTCCAAACGGATCACCAAGCAGTTGACCTTGCTCTCTTCCGTCGCCCGAAAAGCGGCCAAACGGGAGGAAATCGAAGGAATCCTCTTTAAGGAGCAAGATGAAATCGGAAAAATCGGCAATCAATTCCTGCGGACCTTCCGCACCAACAGCGAACTGTCCGACAAATTGATCGAAGCCAAGCTGAAGGAGAAGGAAGCGGAGCTGCATGCGCTGCAAAGTCAAATCAATCCTCACTTCTTATACAACACGCTGAATTCCATCTATCTGATGGCGGAACGAATTGGAGCCAAGAATATTTCCAAGATGGTCATGTCCCTTTCCAACTTTTTTAAATTAAGCTTGAACAACGGGGACTACATTACGACTGTCGGCAATGAAATCGACCAGGTGAAAAATTATCTGGAGATTCAAAACATCCGCTATAACGGAAAATTTGAGGTGGCCATCGACCTGGAGCCGGGAATCGAGCAGATCCCGATGTTGAAGCTCCTGATCCAGCCGCTGGTGGAGAATGCGATCTTTCATGGAATCGAGTTGAAGGAGGACAAAGGGAACATTGCCATTCGGGCCCGAAGAGAAGGGGAGACGCTTGTATTTGAAGTAGAGGATGACGGAGTGGGTTTTGATTCGGCGGTTACGCGGCCAAGGGGATATGCGTTGAGGAATATACAGGAGAGAATCCAATTGCATTACGGCCAAGACCGCGGAATTCGCATAGACAGCGTTCCGGGTGCGGGCACCAAAGTTACCCTTGAGATCGGCATCATCGATTAACATCTGGCTATGAAGGGGGAACAGGTCATGTATAAACTGTTTATAGCGGATGATGAACAGCTTGTTGTGGAAACGCTGTCAACCATGATCGACTGGAACGCGTCCGGGGTGCGGATTGCGGGGACGGCCAACAACGGCAAGCAGGCGCTGGAACGGATTCTGCAGTCCGATCCGGACGTTGTCCTGACCGATATTCGGATGCCCGGGATGAGTGGGCTGGAGCTGATCCGCGCCTTGAAGGAGAGAGGCTGCAAAGCGGAATGTATCATCGTGAGCGGATATTCCGAGTTTGAATACGCCAAAGAAGCCATTGAGCTGGAGGCGGTGGATTACTTGATCAAGCCGGCCGAGCTTGAAGAAGTAGCCAGGACCGTCACGAAGGCGATCGAGCGTCTGAAGCGCAAAACGGACCCGGCGGAGAATCGCCCCGAGCAGCGGATTGCCAAAGCGCTGGATCGGGCGGTGTTTACCGATCTCATCGTCCATGCCAAACGTCCGTCGTTCGATAGGGCGCCGTACGAACGGTATGGCCAGTTTGCGGCCATCGTGATCGGAAGCCCGGCGACGCATTGGCTCGAACGAATGAAGAACAATGGCGTTACGGATGCCCTTCCCGGCTTTTTGGCGAATCGCGGAATCGTCGTGGATCTGCTCTACGAGCAGCAGAAAGTCATCTTGTTATGCATGGCGGCTTTGGAGGAATCCGGGTCCTTATCAGAAATTCTGCTGGCTACGGCCGCAGCGTTTTCGGCTGACGGTTCCCCGGACTCGGACGATCTTTCCTTGTCGTTTGGAATCGGTCCGGTTGTAAGCGGAATCATGGATGCGCATCTCTCTTTTTTGGCGGCAGACCAGGCCTGTCAAATGGGTCTGTTCTTCGGCGTTTCGGTAATGGATGGGAACCGTTGGCCTGGGATCACCCGCGTTTCTGAGAGATTGCTCTCGGATTGGTCTGAACGAATCGAATCCTTAACCCTTTACGAACAGAAGGAGTTTGAAGAGCTGCTTGAACGTTGGACGGAATGGGGGACGGGGCGATTGATCGCTCCCGTTACCCTGAAGAAGGCCGGCATCCAATGGGTGAACCGGTTGCTCGATCTGATCGAGCAGGACTATGGAATCAAGATCGAGAGCGTGATCGGAGACCGTACACGGCTGATTGACGGGATACTGGAAGCGCCGGATTGGGCGTCTTTGCAGAAACAGTGCCAGGATTGTGCGCAGGGTGTACAGTTTTATTTGAACGTAACGAAAACCACCCTGAAAGAAAAGGTCGTCCAAGAAATCAAAGCTTATCTGGAATCCCATTACCATGAAAATATCCAGCTCGATCAATTGGCGGAGCGGTTCGATCTCAACTCTTCCTATGTAAGCAACTTATATTCCAAATCGACCGGGCAGACAATTCTTGAATATATCACTTTGCTGCGCATTCAGAAAGCGAAACAAATGCTGAGGGAAAGCAGCTTCAAAATCTCCAAAATATCGCAGAACGTCGGGTATGATAACCAGCGGTATTTCTGCCAGGTGTTCAAGAAGCGTGTGGGCGTAAGTCCCGGCCAGTACAGAGAGGATCATATGATAAAAGTCGAAGAAAGCCGTTCGTCATGAAGGAATTGTTCCTGCGTAAAGAGGGTAAGATCCCAAAGGGCATCGAGTGGGGACGTTACCGGCGGCGACCTTCCAAAGCAAGCGGAAAAAATGCCTGCAGACTTCGTTCGCATTTAAGCGGACTTGGTCTGCAGGCTGTTTCTATTCACTAGAAATTGATCGCGTCGGACCCGCTTCGGCTCTCAGACGAATCTGGCTCCTCCGTCCACGGTCAGCGTAATTCCGGTCGTATACGTATTTTGCATCAAGAACAGGATCGCGCCCGCAATGTCGTCCGCCGAAGCAATGCGCCGTACCGGCAGGGTAGCTGAGGTTTGTTCAAACCAGGCTTTTTTTTGCTCCGGGGGCATTCCGTCGTGCATGGGCGTATCAACATAGCCGGGGGACACGACGTTGACCCGTACCGGAGCAAGCTCGGCGGCCAGCACCCGGCCCAAGTTCTCCAGGGCGCCATGCACCGCGGACGGCACCGCCGCTCCTGGAACCGCCTTATCGCCAAACACGCCGCTCGTCAGCGTAATCGAGCCGGTTTCCCGAATAGCCGGCGCGCCATAGCGAATGGCCTGGTAAGGTCCCCAAAAGCGGCTCTCAAATTGTTCTCTGGCGCTTGCCGCATCAAGATCCAGAACCTTGCCCAATCCGTGCTTCATTTCTCCTGCCGTAATGACTAAATGATCGACATTTCCGATTTTTGCAAAAAATGTACGGAGGTCGTTCTCGCTCCGCATATCCAGCGCCCTTGTCCGAATCTCCCCATTCAAGCTTGCAGCTGCGTGTTCAAGCCGTTCCCCGGAGCGCCCGGCAATGATAACCTCCGCTCCATGTTCCGATGCCCGTTTCGCTGCCGCCAGACCGATTCCTGAGCTGCCTCCGATTACAACAATGCGTTTCCCCTGCATTTCCATTCATCTCCTCTCAAGAATTAACTGCATCCAAACGTTCATCATCGGCCGAAGGTTTGGCGCTCCACGCCGTAACGGCCGCCGCCGCAAGCATAACGGCGGACAAAGTCCCGCATAAAGCCGCGAATCCGAAGGGCATCAGCGTAGCGGCCAGGATTGGGCCCAGGCTCGCTCCGACGAAGACGAAAAATCCGTAAAGCGCCAGAGCCATGCCGCATGCGGCCGAGCCTAATAGGCCGATCCGGGAAATGATCGACGGAACGGCCGCAGCAATTCCCGCGACAAAGATAACCATCGCGGCGATGAACAGCGCCATATCGACGCTGGACAGCGCCGCTTCCCCGGCCAATCCGGCCGCAGCGGTGAGAAAGCCCGCCACGAGGACGCGAACAGGCCCAAAGCGGCGGATCCAGGAGCCGCAAAACAATGCGCATACCGTTCCGAGCATGCTGATAAGTCTAAGCCAAAGAATACGCTCGGGAGACAGATGAAGCTGCTGCACCGCGAACTCGCTCAGCCCAAAGAACATGGCGACAAAGCTCATTAAAATCGTTACCGCCGCCCCGTAAGCGACAAGCAGCGACGGTATCCGGACCAGAGTGCGGAATGCTTCGAACACGCCGGGGCCGACCGCGGGCCGTTCGGCATTCGGTCGGTCTTTCGGCAGCTGGAATGAGATCACGATCAAAATGGCGTATATGAAACTTAATAATGCGAATACAGCTTTCATTCCCCAGTTCGCCGCCACTTCGGCAGAGAATATTTGTCCGACTACGCCGGCAAGCAAAAATCCGCAGCTCAGGTAAGAAATGACGTTCGGACGCTGCGCCGGGGGAATCACATCGCTGACATAAGCAAGGGCTACCGGGGGGAACGAAGCGGCAAGAAATCCTTGTGCCGCCCGCAGCACGAGGAACGGGGTAAAGGAAGAGGCCAGTTCTACGGAAAAAGTGCATACCGCAAGCAGAATGAGGCCTGCTAGAATCAATCGCTTTTTCGGCACTCTGTCGGACAGGGTACCGAAGAATAAATTCCCCAGAGCGAAAGCCATGCTGAAAATGCTGCTCGCCCAGACGGCCTGAATCGGGCTTATGGAAAATTCGGTGATTACATAAGGCGTTAACGGAATCATAACGTAAAGCAGCGAAACGACAGCAATCCCCGACACGGTTAGCAGCATCGCCGTATAAGCGAGATGAGATTTACTCATTTCAATAATTGAACCTCCTTTTCCATCAATGACGATTACGTAAACGTAATGGTTTAGGGGTAAAGCATGGATCGGATACCGCTTAGTTCGACATTTCATCAATCATAAGCTGAATCCGGGCCATGTTGCTCAAGATCTCTTGTTTGAATTGATCCAGAGCCTCCATCTTCTTGTCGGTTTGTTCCAGATGCTTCGACAAAATCTCGAGAACCTTTTGCTTGCCTTTAATCATGGACGGCTCTTCAAAGTACAGATCGATGACGGATTGAATTTCATCCAGGCTGAGACCCAATTTTTTCAAAACGTTGACTTTGTACAGCCGCTGCAGCGACTCATCCGAGTAATAGTGATATCCGTTACTTTCCTGCTCGACATTCCCCAGCAATCCGAGCTCTTGATAGTGGCGAATGGTCCGGGGCGTCACCCCGGCTCTGCGAGCCAGTTCTCCGATCAACATTTTGGATTCCATTTGCACCCTCCAACCATTACGTTAACGTCACGGTAAGTATAAGCAACAGGCCGTCGGATGTCAATCCTTTTGCCGTTAGTTATTTGGTATATAATGATGGCTAAATGATACAGTATTTTTAATAATATAATACATTTATTAAATTTATTGGATAGTTTTCTATGTATAATTAAGGGGAGAACATATAAGAAAGCAGGAGGATTACAATTAAACGACATGTTTTGCTATTAGCGTCGTCGGTATTATCATTTAACTTGCTCGTTGCTTGTAACAGTCAACAAAACTCTGGAATCGCCGCATTTGGCAATACCACAAATGCAGAGACTACGATTAACTCTAACAATTCATCCAGTCAGGAACCAAACACTTCAGCTGATATTTCTAGTGTGTTTCCTAAATCTGATCTTACTGATTCAATTTCTATTGATTCTGTCAATGAGACCCCATCGATTCGGGCAGAATTGCAAACGGATTATGGGAAATTACTTATGATTTCTAATGGAAAAGAAGAGCGAGGACACTTGCTCGTATCAAGTGTGATGGGACAAGAAGGAGATCAAACGTTCCAGAGTAATTATTCCATTGTCTATAGACAAGGAGAACATGATAAGGTTTTGTTGGAACTGCCTGCTTATTTGTTTGTTCAGCCGTCAGATAAAAAGTTATCTTTTAAGAAGGTAAACTTTAAAGATGCGGATGTTTACATCCTTGCCCCTCAATATCAGACGGGACACGGATTGGAAGGGTATGTATTTGCGATCGACAAGCAGAGTGGAGATGTATTCTCTTTGGAAATTATTAAAAAGGGGCATGTTTCTAAAACACTTGTCTATTCTGAATCAGAACCATTTCCATATATCCAAAATGAGCAGCTAGTAGTGCATCCACCTATCGGTGCAGGTACACCTGAAGAAGACACCAAAGATGTATTTTACAAGTTAGATTTAATTAATAAGCTGTTAGTTGCTGAATAAAACGAAACTCAGCCACCTCAGGGAGGAAGAGTTCCGTTTGTATTTCTTTCACTTTGCTGATGCAAAAAATTGGCTCTATAATCGTTTCGAGTAGCTGCCAAAGCTTGTCCTAAAACACCCGCCGCGCCGTCACGAGCCGTTTCTTCCAGTAGTCGCTGAAGGCTTCGGTACGGACGCCGTATTTCTCCGAATAGGTATGCAGCAGCTGGTTGTCCCCCGCATAGATGGCGACATGCCCGATGTTCAAATCGCGCGCGCTGAAGAACAGCAGGTCGCCTTTGCGCAGCTCGTCCATCCCGACCTCCGTGCCTGCATTGGCCTGGTCGTAAGACACGCGGGGAAGATCAACCGCGAGCGTGTCCTGAAAGATGCGCTTTACAAAGGAAGAGCAGTCGAAGCTGCTTGTCTGATCCGGCGATGCTCCGAATACATATGGAGTGCCAAGAAATGTCTCGCCGTAGGCGATCAGCTCGTCCGCCTGCTTGCCCGTAAGGGACGGGCTGGTATAGTCGGTGTACTTCGGTTTCGCCGATATGTATCCCGTTTGGTTATCCTGGGTCCGTACCTCCAGCCAGAAGGCGTCCACTTCGCGGACGACGTGAATTTTCGCCCCCGTTGGCAGCAGTTCCAGAATGTTTGAGCCGCCGCTGGCATCCGCTGAACTGCCGCCAACAACCGGCGAACGGCCAACCTTTGTCAGCGAAGGGCCTGACGCATCCGGCAACCCGCTTTCCGAGTCGGGCGAGCTGCGCAGATTGACGCCCCACCGGATGGACGTCTCGAAGGTCATCGTAGAGATTTGGACGGAGTGGGCCGCCTGGTCCCAGGTAACGGTGCTGCCCAGGGCTTCGCTGACGAAGCGCAGCGGAACCATGGTATATCCCCCGGATATTTGTCCGGGAGCATTAAGCTGCACTGTCCGGTCGTTCACCATGGCTGTAAGATCGCCTATGCGGTAGGTCAGAGTAGTGCTGTCCTTCGTTGCCTTGACCGTCTTGTCCGTATTGTTCCAGGACAGCTTGGCCCCCTGCCCCTCAAACAGGCTGCGCATCGGAACGAGCAGTGTTCCGTTCAGATTAACCGGCTCCGCCTCGGGCTGAAGCTGCGAGCCGTCCAGATAGATGGATATCGGCGCGGGAACCGTCTGGGACGACTGAGTGGTCTGAGCACCCGGAGCCGTCTGAACGGTCCCGGCGGCCTGAACGGTTCCGTCCGTCCGGGATGTCGTTTCATCCTGCCGGGCGGGCGGCTTGGCCGCTTCCTCCGCCCGGGCGGAGGCTGAGAATAGCAGGGACAGGGCCAGTGCGGAAAGGAGCGCGTTTTTTCGTATCGTCATGAGTTCATCACCTTGTGGATTGATTTGTTATGTATAGTTAGACTAAGAAAACACGAAATGGTTTTGTTTGACGATTGAGTTATCGCATTGACGATCATCCCGAAATGAATTAGAATCGACCTATCTATTATAGGCGATGGAGTTCGCCGTAACCGCCGCGAGGCTGATGACTCCTACCAGAGGATCTTTACTTCCCTGGTAGGAGTCTGTTTTTTTATGAATATTTATATAACGAAGGGAAAGAAGAAGATGAATGCAGTAAGACAGAAGTGGGCCCAGTGGGCTGAACAACGCGTGTTTGCTGCGCTTGTAGGCACGCTGCTCAAATGGATCGTTCTCGGGAGCGGTGTAGGCATACTATCCGGCACGGCCTCCGCATTTTTTCTGAAGAGTCTGGACTATGTAACCGATGTGAGAATAGCCAACCCGTGGCTGCTGTTTCTTCTTCCGCTCGGCGGGGCGCTGGTCAGCTTTCTTTATATGAAGATTGGCAAGAACAGCGGGAAGGGAAACAACCTGATTCTTGAACAAATCAGCAGCGGCAATGAGACGATTCCACTTAGAATGGCGCCGCTCGTCTTGTTCGGAACGCTTGTCACTCATTTGTTCGGAGGGTCCGCAGGCCGGGAAGGAACAGCCGTTCAAATGGGCGGAAGCTTGGCCGAATGGTTCGGGAAAATCATCCGAGCCCGGCCCATCGACCGCAAAATCCTGCTGATCTGCGGCATAAGCGGCGGGTTTGGCTCGATTTTCGGCACGCCTTTGGCCGGTACGGTATTCGGCCTGGAGGTTCTGGCCATCGGACTGATTCGGCATGAAGCGCTGATTCCGGCTTTTGTGGCCGCTTTTACGGGCAATCTGGTCACCACCTCGTTCTGGGGCGTTTCCCACATTCATTATCATATCGGCGCAGTGCCCGAGTTGACGTGGATCGTCGTTCTTAAGGTCGTATTCGCTGCGATTCTGTTCGGGCTGACCAGTATATTGTTCAGTGAACTGACCCATGCGCTGAAAAAAGGGTACGCCAAGCTGTTCAAGAACCCTGTGCTCAAGAGCGCAGTGGGGGGCGTCGTTATTATCGGTCTGGTCTATCTGCTCGGAACGCGCGATTATTTGGGGCTGGGTATCCCGCTGATTCAGAGCTCTTTTACGGAGATCGTGTCTCCGTTTGCTTTCTTGGGCAAGCTTGTCTTTACTTCCCTTACTTTGGGAGCCGGATTCCAGGGAGGCGAGGTCACCCCACTGTTCGCGATCGGGGCCACTCTGGGGAACGCGCTGTCCGGTATTCTGCATCTGTACGCTCCTTTTTTGGCGGGCCTGGGGTTTATCTCCGTCTTTTGCGGAGCGACCAACACGCCGATTGCCTGCTTTTTGATGGGGATTGAATTATTTGGAGCGGACGCTGCCGTTTACATGTTCATGGCTTGTCTGGTCAGCTATCTGTTCTCGGGGCATACAGGCATTTATACTTCCCAGCAAATCGGAGTATCCAAAAGCTATCTCCTGCCGATTCCCCAGGGCACAACCCTGTCGGCGGTGAAAAGTATTGTAAAGAAGAAAGACGAGTCCGTTTCCGCGGCCGAGAAGCGATAAAGCCGCAACATCGGCCGTGTGAAAACAATGCGCGGATGATATAATAAAGAAAGCCTTAGACGAAAGGGAATTACGATATGGAAATTGCGGAATGTAACGGACTTGTGGCCGGTTGGCTGGCGCTGACCCATATTCAGAGCAATATGGCGGGCAAGCTCGAACAAGCGCTGCAAGAAAGGCACCGGATGTCCCTGAAGGAATTCTATATGCTGCTGTTCCTGTCCGATGCCCCCGGGAAGAAGCTGCGGCTGCAGCAGCTCGAATCCATGGTGGGTCTGAGCCAGAGCGCCATGTCGCGTCTGGTCAGCCGGTTCGAGGCCAAGGGCTGCGGAGCGATGAAAAGACATATTTGCGAGGAAGACCGCAGAAGCGTCTATACCTCCTTAACTCCGATCGGCCAGGAAAAGGTGGATAAGGCGTATGCTACTTTTCAGTCCGTCCTTCTGGACGCCCTGCCGGAGCGGGAACTTACAAGCCTGCTGCAGCAGCTTATTGAAGCGAAGGGCCATTCAGTGGATTCATGAAATGCGGCGCGGAAAGACCGCTGCCAAGGTAAAGATAAGCCCTTGATTCATCAATCTCCTGATGGATTAAGGGTTTTAATAATTAAGGGGATGAAATGATCCTTGAATGATCTTCTGGGAGGGAGACATGAAAGAGCAGGTTAGTGAATCGAAATATACGCAGCAGCATCTGGCGAACGAACGGACCTATCTGGCCTGGATTCGCACGGCGGTCGCGCTGGCGGGTCTCGGCTTTCTGGCGGCCGGCATCGTGTTCCGGGATTCCCGTTACAGCGGAATCGGCCACATTGTCGCGGCGGTCGCGGGCATTTCCGCGGTGCTGCTCGGCGGAGGCGTGGTAGCGGCGGCTACCGGCGATTATATGCGAAAAAGAGAAGGAATCAACAACGAACAATTCCGTTCGTCTTCTTCGCTCATCCGGTTGGTGTTCGTCTCGCTGACCATCATCGAAATGCTTCTGATCGTGCTGGTCGTGTTGATGCTGTTGTCCTCTTAGAATCGTTGCGGCATAATAGAAGATTATGACCTTTTGCGTCAGAGGTCCATTTAAGGAGGAACACGGTGAAGAACAGAACCGGCGTTATGGTTGCCGTCTCGATTATCCTGATTATCATCAGCAGCCAAATTAACGCCTACGAATCCAGAATGCTGGGTGCGCTGCAGCAGCTTTTGCTCGGACTCGGCCTGGTCGGCTGCCTGCTCGCCATGTGGAAATTTATGAAGAGCGGCAAGACCAAGAAATGATCGATGGATAAAAAGCCGCGGATTACAGCGGAACTGTTCCGGTATGGAGCAGCTGCCTCTGTATTTCCGCGGCTTTTTGGGTTCAGCGCTCCCGCCGCTAGGGTCGGTTACGCCTGTTGGTCTGCACTGTATGCCGTACGGACGCTTGGCAGCGATTCCTCCGGTCCGGCCGTTTTCAGCTCTCTTTTCCGCGACCGGTGATGAAGGAAGTAATAGAGAATCAGCGCCAAAACGGAAATCGTTCCGGCCCAGAGATACATCATCCGGTAATCCGTATGGGCCGCGATGATGCCCAAAATATAAGAACCGAGGCCGAAGCCGAGATCGAACAGCACGAAATAGGTCCCGGTGGCAAGCGCGCGCCGGTCAACGGGAGCCGACTGGATCGCCAGCGTCTGAAAGCTGGGTAGAATGGCCCCGTAGCCGAGTCCGATTAGCCCCGCCGTGGCCAGAAATTCCGGAGCGGAAGAGATCCGGCTGAGCCAGATCATCCCCGCGGTGAACAGGAGAATACCCGGATAGACGAGAACATGGGGACCTCTGCGATCGAACAGGCGGCCGGTAAAGGGCCGGGAGATCAGCACCAAAGCTGCGAATACGATAAAAAAGTAGCTGGCGACAGTACCCAGTCCGATCGAATTGGCATAGACGGAGATAAACGTCGTCAACGATGCGTACGAAAAAGCGAGAATAAATCCGGACAGGGACACCGGAACGGATTTGGGCTCGATATACCGCTTGATGTTCCAATTGCCAAGCGTATTCGGCCGGGGCGTATGGGGAGGAACGGGCGTCAGAATGCCGCAGAGGCAGGCCAGCAGCGCAAACGCGCTGATCGTCACGAACAGCGGGCCGAAGCCCGAATGGGCGGTGATGGTGAGGCCGATGAACGGGCCCATGACCATCGCAAGGCTCATGAACAGGCTGAAGTAGCCGATGCCTTCGCCCTTGCGGCGTTCCGGAATGACATCAAGCACGATGGCCGAGGTGGCGGTTGCCCCGATCCCGAAGGAAATGCCGTGGATAAACCGCAGCAGCAGCAGGGCGGCATAGCTGTGAATGAACAGGTACAGCACGGAGCAGACGGTAAACAGCAGGAGCGAGCCGACCACAAGCGCCTTGCGGTTGAACTCGTCGAGCCATCGGCCCGCCAGCGGCCGGAATATCACGGAGGCGATGACGAACACGGTGGTCACCAGCCCGATATTTTGCTTATTCCCATGCAAATTTTCCAGTACGAACGCGGGCATCGTCACCGTCAAAATATAAAAGGTCATAAAGATAAAAAAGCTGCTAAGGCATATGGTCAAAAAATGACGGTTCCACAGACGGTCTTTTTCCAAATCCAATCTCTTCTTTCTGTGATAGTTGTTATAACAAGTATATGGGAGGAGGGTGATTTTGTCAAATTGACAATATCCGTCGTTTGGCTGGGAATGTCACAGGCGGCGGCCAGGGATTCTCTTTTTGAAAAAAAGGGGTTGACCTTAACACCAGTGTCAGGGTCTATAATGAACGCAAACAATCTCATTAATCCGGAGTGAGAGGCAATGAAAATAGGCGAGCTTGCCAAATTGACGGGCGTCAGCGTCCGGTCGCTTCGATACTACGAGTCACAAGGTTTGATTTCGCCGGTCCGTCTGGCCAACGGTTACCGCGAATACTCTCCGCTTGCCGCGGAGACGGTGGAGACGATCCAGCTGTATTTGAATCTGGGACTTACGACAGAGCAAATCGCGGGCTTTTTGCACTGCGTGCTGAAGAACAAGGAGGCATTCTGCGCGGAGGTGATGCCGCTGTATGAATCCAAGCTGGAGGAGATTGAACGTCAACTGCACCAGTTGACGCAGATCAAGCTTAATTTGGAGGAAAGAATGGCTTCCATCCGCCGGGAGCGGGAAGGGTCCGGTGCGGAATTCCAAGCTAAATCAGGAGAGGAATGATTCGAATGGCGATTAAACATGCGGAAACACCCGAGGTTCTGCGGGAAGCGGTGGAGGGCGGCGGCATTGTGCTTGCAGACTACGGCGCAGCCTGGTGCCCGCCCTGCAGAAATCTGCTGCCCATACTGGAGGACCTGGACCGGGATTACGGAGACGCGGTAACCGTTGTAAAGATAGACTGCGATGAGCTGCCCGAGCTTGCCGAGGAAGCCGGCGTCATGAGCATGCCGACCGTAATTGTGTACAAGGGCGGAGAGCCGGTGGAGAAGCTGGTCGGGCTAAGCCCGAAATCCGTCTATACGGGTGTTCTGAGCCGGCATCTCGTGTAACTCGATTTTGGGATAACACAAGGAAAGACGGCTCTAATAACAAGGGGTGTCCCGACTTTGAAGTCATCCCTGTGAAACAGACATCTATGTAAACAAGCGGCCTTACACCGGTATTCGAACGGTGTAAGGCCGCTTTGGCATGGAGATGGTGAAGGTTACGCCCCACCTCGGAATTAAAGCGGCGGCCTAAGCTTTTTATCCTGTCATTGACCAAGATTGGCCTTTACGGTACCCGGAACCTGTGAGAGCTTGAACGAACGATTACGCTTGCCCAAGGCCGGAACTTGAAGTGAAAGGGAAAACCTCCCTTACATTTGCCCGAAAACGGCCATTTCAGACAATAAGCAGGAAAACCTCCCGCTTATTGACGGGTTTTTCAGCATTCTCGGCTGATTGGCCGGATTAAACAGGAGTTTTTCCACCCTATGCTTATTCCAGGCCTCCTTATTAAAAAATAAGAGGGTACAATTCCGCTTCGTCCGTCCGGCTGTAGCCGCAAGAGCCTGAGCTTTTTCCGTTTCTGCTTATGGGTATGGGCGGTTTATGGTCAGGTTTATGGTCAATACCGGTGCTCATTCCTGCTCATTCCTGTACGGCGGCGGCTTGACTTTGGGCATCCGGCACGTCGACGACGGTGTTCCGGCGAAGCGCGTCCGTCAGCTCGGCTTGAAGCTTATCGATGAAGGAATTCCACGTATTGCGGCTGGCGCCCAGCTCCTTGCGGCCGATATTCTCCAGCTTCTCCAGCCACATGCGTTTGTCGGTGATTTCGCCGAGTTCCGACTGGATGTCTTTATATATCGCTTCATTCGCGTGAAACTTCTGATCCAGTGCGAAGGCTGCCGCGTTTGCGGTATAACGGATGCGCTTGGCCAGCAGCCTTAGCTGGTGCAATTCGTCCAGAGCCTCCCGGGAAGCCGGGTTCTCTTGCCCCAGCAGCTCCTTGCACCGTTTATTCTGCTGCTCGAAAGCGACTTCAAGCTCGCGCATCGCGACATTGACATCTCGATCGGAAACGAGGGCGGGAAGGCGTTCTTTTACAAATTCATTCCATTTGCCGCCTGGATCGCCTTCCAGCAGCCCGGGCAGCTCGTCGGCCAATTTCCCGCGCTGTCGTTTGCGCTTCTCTTTTTGATGCAGAATGACCGCTCCCAGCAGCTTGGCGGTCTTCTTGTCGCCTTCGCGCCTCGCTTCCTTCCGCCGCTTCTTGAAGGACAGGATGAGCACGTCGGCATCCCTTACCTTGCCCAGACGCTTCTGGGAGCGCTTAAATAACGCGCTGAGGCCAGAGGCATCCGCGGGATCGAGAATGGACAGCAGCGTGATCAGCTTACGGCTGCTCACCCGCGCCTGATGAACAGCCTCGTCGTCAAAATCCTTCAGCGCCTCTTTTCCGTAATCCAGATAGCTTCTGTACAGCTCAGACATGGCCTGCTCCCATTGCTGCGACCGGCTGGCCTCGGAACTTTGGACTCTCGTGCCTGTTGACATTAGTTATCACTCCCAACTCATAGTCACCTGCGGGACCGTGCTTCAGAAGATTGAGCAAAGCGGTAATAAATGGTGTGTAACCTTTTGTGTATTCAGAGCGTCTTAATTTTAGAATAGCGTGATTATAGTCACATTACAATTATATGCTGGAGAAAGGGTGAGACAGATGTTTAAAAAAATAGCGGCGGTCTGGATCGGCCTCGGTCTAACCGCTACGATTACGGGATTGGGTTCTGGCGGAACGCCTTCCGCACAGGCTGCTGTCCCGGCCAGAACGGTGTCCGTGACAATCAATGGGGCAACTCTGAAGCTTCAGTCTCAGGCTTATGTCAAGCAAGGAAGAGTGATGGTCCCCCTTCGGGAAATGGCGGCAGGGATGGGAGCGCAGCTGTCCTGGGATGCGGCGACCCGCACGGCGACGATTCGGAAAGCTCCGCACCTGGCCAAAATCACGGCCGGGAGCAGCCAGGCGGTCAGAGACGGCGGGACCGTCCTGCTGGATGTTCCTGCCGAAATCCGTGGCGGCCGGGTGTATATTCCGCTGCGTTTCTCAGCCGAGAGCATGGGCGGGACGTTAACCTGGAACGTGCGGACGGGCACGGCTAACATTGTGCTGCCGCTTGACCCGGTGAGCGCGAAGGCAGCCATTGCGGACCGCGCCGAAGAGGCGGTGCTGGCCCTGAAGAAGAAAGACTGGAACACTCTTTCATCCATGATTCATTCAAAGGGTGTTCGCTTCTCGCCGTACGGGCATGTAGACACCGCGAAGGACATTGTATTGAGCTGGAGCGAAATCGCGGCGGTCGGAACGGATCAGACCGTCCGGACCTGGGGCGCCTATGACGGTACAGGTGATCCGATCAAGCTGACCTTTGCCCAGTATTACAATAAATTCATATACAGCGCCGACTTTGCGGACGCGCCGGAAATGGGCTACAATCAGACCATCGGCACCGGCAATTCGCTGAATAATGCGCGGAATGCGTACCCGGATGCCATCTTGGTCGAATACCATTACGACGGGTTCGATCCGCAGTATGCCGGGATGGATTGGCAGAGCCTGCGGCTTGCATTCGTCAAGGAAGGCGGGCAGTGGATGCTGGTAGGCATCATACATGATCAATGGACCATTTAAGCGAAATCAGCCAATCAAGCGGATTGGACGAGCATCATCCCGATCCGGCAGGAGCGCTTCCCGGACGCATGGCGATCTTTGAACATCTGTCCGGCAGCTCTGCGGAAAAAGAGGGGGACGGCGATATGCTGATCCCCTTTGCCTTTGAAGAAACGCTGTGCCGGGATGTCGGCGCGGGGCTTGTGCCTCCTTCGGTGCATTTATGGAGCCATCCCGGCGGAGTGGCGATTGGGCTTCGGGACAGCCGCCTGCCTTGCGCAGGGCAGGCGATGCAGAGCCTGGAAGCGCGCGGCGTCCGCACGGCGGTCAGACATTCCGGCGGCGCGGCGGTTCCCCTCGATGCGGGAGTCGTCAACGTCTCCCTGATCTTGCCTAAGGGCCGGGGAACGCTCGATTTCCACCGTGATTTCCGCCTCCTGGCCTCCCTGATTGCGGAGGCGGCAGGTTTCTCCCATCCTTCCGCCGCCGCGCGAATCACGGCGGGAGAAGTCAAAGGCTCTTACTGCCCCGGCGATTACGACCTGTCCATCGGGGGCCGGAAATTTTGCGGCATCGCCCAGCGACGGCAGAGCCATGCCTACTTTGTGCATGCTTTTGTCGTTGTAAGCGGCTCGGGACAGGAGCGCGGCGAGCTGGTGCGCCGCTTCTACGAGGAAGCCGTCTGCGGCGCTTCGGGCCTGGACTATCCCGCGGTGCGGCCCGAGACCATCGGCGGACTCGGCGAGCTGGGCGGCCCGGATTCGGCGGCCGTGTTCGCGGACGGAGTCCGAAAGGCGGTTGCAGCCCGGGGCACGCGGCTGGCCACGGCTGCCGATCTGGCGGCGGAGACCGGCTACAGTCTCGGGTACGGTGATCCAAGGGTGCTGGAAGCGGCAAAGATGCTGCGCGAGCGGTACGCCCAGTGAGAGGTGTTTGAGCGGCGTTATAGATATGCGGCTGTCCTATATGCAAATGCTAAGAAGCCAGCAGGTCTTCCGGTTATCGAAAGACTTGCCGGCTTCTGTTGTTCTATTCGACATTTCCTCCATCAGATCTGGTCAGGAATCGGACAATCGCTCCAATATCAATTGACGGGGTCAGGGGGATTACTGGTTTTGGTTCAGCGCCCTGCAAAACAGCCCAAGTGCAGCTTTTTTTACCCAAAGTGTTTATTCATAAGGAATTCCTGCTATCATGCAGGAATTTGAGGCTGTGCTGACCGAATTTGATGCTGAGCGGGGAAATACATGTATTTTCGTAGGCATGTGATACAATAGCTGTTCGCAGGTGATAAAAAGATGCACAATTTCAGGTTTTTGCATTATTTGCTTATCATTCCCTCCTAAATTAGCGAAGAACGTTCCGCCTCCTTTTCGCCTTAATTTAGAGATTTCCGGCCCAAGAAACGTTTCAACTTCTTTCATTTTTACATCATCGCCCGCAGGCGAATGAACGGCTTGTAACATAAATCATATAAAAATTAATCTTTTACAATTTATATAAGAGAAAGAGCTTCCTAGATTGAACGCATATGAATTTGAAATTTTTTATAAAAGAGGAGAGCTATACGCATGAACAAGACGATGAACAACGATTTTACCGAAATTATTACAAAACGCCGATCGATCCGGAAATACGACCCTGCCGTTAAAATCAGCAAAGAGGAAATGACGCAAATTCTTACGGAAGCGACGCTGGCGCCTTCTTCGGTCAACATGCAGCCCTGGCGTTTTCTCGTGATCGAAAGTCCGGAAGGAAAGGCGGCTCTGGCCCCGCTCGCCCTGTTCAACAAGGTGCAGGTAGAGACCTCTGCGGCGGTGATAGCCATCTTCGCGGACTTGAACAGCTTCGACTATGCCGAAGAGATTTACGGCACCGCCGTAGAGCGCGGATGGATGCCGGCTGAAGTGAAGGAAAGACAGATTGCCGGGCTGACCAAGTATTTTTCCACCCTGCCGCCGCAAGTCAACAAAGAGACCGTGCTGATTGACGCCGGTCTGGCCACGATGCAGCTTATGCTGGTCGCCCGCGCCCACGGCTACGATACGAATGCGATCGGCGGCTATGAAAAGGACAAGGTCTCCGAAGTCTTCGGTATGGATAAAGAACGGTATGCGCCCGTAATGCTTCTCTCCATCGGCAAAGCGGCGGAGGAAGGCTTCAATTCGGTTCGACTGCCGATCAACAAAATCGCCGAATGGAAATAATTAGATTTAGAGCGTAAAATATAGAGGAACACGACAAGGAGGGAAATCGAAATTATGATCATTATTCATGCCGTTTTTCATGTGAATCCGGAACGCAGAGAGACCTTTTTGGCCGAGACGGGGCCGCTGGTGGCCGCTAGCCAGGCGGAAGAGGGAAACCTGTCCTATGAATTGTACGAGCATTCGGAGCAAAAGAATGTGTTCATCATGGTCGAAACCTGGCGTGATTCCGAGGCTGTGAAGTTCCATAACGCAACCAGCCATTTCACGGCCTTTGCGGGCAAGGCGGGGGAATTCCTGTCCGCGCCGCTGGACGTGAAGGTATATAGCGCCGAACAGGCAAACGTGTAACGGCGGGCCTATCCCTTTAGCTGTCGGCAGCTGCCGACAAGAGCTTCCTCGGAGGTTTAGCGACCTTAGGGGAAACGGCTGCACCGCACCCTTGCAGGGCGGCGCAGCCGTTTCTTCTTGTAAGAATGTCAGAGAGAAGCGGCATTGCCTCCAGCTTGGACGGTAGCGCCGTTTCTTCTTGTTATTACATCGGCCAGAAACGGCATTGCCTCCAGCTTGGACGGCAGCGCCGTTTCTTTTTTTCAAGGGCCGGGGGATGCTTGCTCCATCATGTGTACAGTTCGGGTCTCCGGTCGGTAAATACCGGAATTTGACGCCGGGCTTCCCGCACTTTGGCCAGATCAAGCTCGCCGGACACGATTTCTTCCCCTTCGCCCGCTTCGCAGACAATTTCTCCCCATGGATCGATAATCATGGAATGCCCGGCAAAAACATTGGCGGGATCGGAGCCCGCCCGGTTGCAGGCGACAACATAGCATTGGTTCTCAATCGCCCGGCTGACGAGCAGCGCGCGCCAGTGGGCAAGGCGCGGCAGCGGCCATTCGGCGGCGGCGAACAGCACCTCGGCACCGGAAACCATATGGGCGCGTATCCATTCCGGAAACCGGATATCGTAGCAGATAACGCCGGCGCAGGGAGTCCCGTCCAGATCGAACAGGCCCTTAGACGAGCCCGGCTGGAGATACAGGTGCTCATCCATAAGACGGAACAGATGCAGCTTGTTGTATTCCAAGACAGGCAGGCCCTCGCGGTTCACGGCGAACATGGTGTTGGTTGCGCCGCCCGCGCGCTGCCAGGAGGTGGAGCCTGCGACAATGTTAATGCCGTATTCTTTGGCCAAGCCGCCGATAAACGCTAATGCCGCCGTTCCTTCA
Source organism: Paenibacillus rhizophilus (assembly GCF_003854965.1). GTDB lineage: Bacteria > Bacillota > Bacilli > Paenibacillales > Paenibacillaceae > Paenibacillus_AQ > Paenibacillus_AQ rhizophilus. Next base: position 10,557 of record NZ_RQPI01000014.1, on the reverse strand, counting down.
GGATCGGCCATTTCACTGAGACGCGTCAAGTCGTAGCCGGTCGTCCACAGCTCGGGCAGCAGAAGACAGTCCGGCTGCCTCGCAGCCGCAAGGCGGATGGCGCGTTCCGCTGCGGCGTAGTTGTCCTCCGGATTGCCGAAGGCGATGTCGAGCTGAAGCAGGGAAACTTTCATTTGCGTCTACCTCCTTATGTATAGCACTATACGTTTCCCCGGTGCTCAAAGCAATACGGGGGCCCGGCTTGTCTTCCCGGGGACAACCCCGATATTGACAATCCCCGATATTGACAAAATCGGCTGGAGAAAGTAAAAAAAGAGGAGATACCGGAAGGAAAGAGGTGGCGGACATGAAAATATCGATAACCCGCGCCGCAGAGCGCCATGGCGAAGTCTATTTCGCCTCGGCCTATGGCGAGGGCAAGGGGCAATGGCTCGGCGCTTCCCCCTTTGTTCCAGGAGAGGAATGCGAGGCCGAGTTTGAGCTTCCCGAGCTCTTCATCAAATGGGTCGACCTCGTCCCGGCACCCGGACAGCCGCCGGCGGTTTCGATAGAAGCCGGCAAGAACGTCCTGACCGGTACGCTGGAGGATATCGAGGAGGACGGAACAGCCTATATGCGGCTCGGAGAGTCACTGATTATGTTCGAATGCCTCGGCGAGCCTATGGCGATTGGCGGCACAGTGGAGCTTACGGCCGGAATCCTCCGTATCTATCCGGCCGCTTACTAGCGCAGAATGGACCGCTATTTCCGCGTACGGCGGGGCAGCGTCTGCAGGAGGCGGGCTTGTGCGGGGTGGCTTCCATGGGTATGCTTATATAACGGACGTTAAGCTTGAAGCGAAGATTGAAAGAAGCTGTGAGGAGCAGAAGTGATATGAACAGTGATATTCAGCAATTTAAAAGCGAGTTTTTCAAGGCGTTGGCTCATCCGATGCGCATCCGTATTTTGGAACTGCTAAGCGAAGGGGAGAAGAACGTTAACGAGATGCAGGCGATTCTGGGTTCGGAGGGCTCCGCCGTATCGCAGCAGCTCGCCGTTCTGCGGGCGAAGAACGTGGTGAACAGCGTGAAGGAGGGCACCTCGGTCATCTATTCGCTCCGTGATCCGCTGATCAAGGATCTGCTGGCCGTGGCCAAGCAAATCTTCGATAACCACCTGGTCAACGCCATCTCTCTGCTTGAGGAGATCCGCAGCGAATAAATGCTGCGGCTCCCGCAAGGTTTAAATTGAAGGCGTTCTCAGGCGGTGCGGCTGCGGAGGATCGCGGTTTTTTAGGATTGACAACGAAAAAATACAGGAGTAATGTGTCATATATATTCAAATAATCAGATATTCAAAGAAAAGAAGGTTATAACATGATAGGATGGAGCCGATTTCAGGACTACAGCATGAGTTCTCTGCGGAAGGACCTTGTTTCCGGCGTGATCGTCGGCGTTATTGCCATTCCTTTGGGAATGGCTTTTGCTATTGCATCGGGCGTCAAGCCGGAATACGGCATCTACACGACGATCGTCGCCGGCATTCTGATTTCTCTGTTTGGCGGATCGAAGTTTCAGATTGGAGGCCCGACTGGGGCTTTTATCCCGATTCTGTTCGCCATTGGAGCGAAGTACGGCTACGAAAATCTGCTCATTGCGGGCATGATGGCCGGTATTATTCTTGTCTTAATGGGTGCGCTCCGGCTCGGCGTCTTAATCAAATTCATTCCTAAGCCCGTCACGATCGGATTTACCGCAGGCATCGCCGTCATCATCTTTACCGGGCAGATCGCCAGCTTCCTTGGTCTGAAGGGGATAGAGCGGCATGAGAAGTTCGTGGACAACATGCGCGAAATCGGCCGTCATCTTTCGACGATTAATCTAAACAGTATTCTGACCGCGGCAATCTGCCTGGCGGTGGTGCTGCTGGCGGTCCGGTTCGCTCCGAAGGTGCCGGGCTCGCTGATCGGTCTGATCGTTGCCACTGTAACGGCAGCTCTGTTCTTCAGCGGCAAGGTAACGACGATCGGCTCGGCTTACGGAGACATCCCGAACACGCTGCCTAGCTTCCACTTCCCGGTTATTACCTGGGAACGGATCGGGTCGCTGCTGCGGCCTGCGTTCCTTATTGCCATGCTGGGCGCGATTGAGTCGCTGCTGTCGGCCGTCGTGGCCGACGGGATGAGCGGCAGCCGGCATGACAGCAACCGCGAGCTGATTGGACAAGGCATCGCCAATATCGCGGCACCGCTGTTCGGCGGGATTCCGGCGACCGGCGCGATTGCCCGGACGGCGACCAATATCAAGAGCGGGGCCGCTTCCCCGCTGTCCGGCGTGATTCACGGCGTCGTTGTATTCCTGATTCTGCTGCTGTTCGCCCCTTATGCTTCCAGTATTCCTCTGGCAGCGATGTCACCGATTCTGATGGTGGTCGCCTGGAATATGAGCGAACGGAAGGCGTTTCTTCATCTGCTCAAGACGAGGACGGGAGATTCGCTGGTGCTGCTGATCACCTTTCTGCTTACGGTCTTCGCCGATCTGACGGCGGCCGTGGAAGTGGGTCTGGTACTGGCCGTTATCCTGTTTGTGAAGCGGATGGGCGAGGTTCACCTGGTATCCAAGGTGCTGCCCGATCCGGAGTCGGTCAAAGTGGGGCCGCATATGGTCTCCGAGGAGCATGACTGCCCGCAGATCGGCATTTACAACGTGGAGGGCCCGCTGTTCTTCGGGGCGGCGTACCGTTTTGAGAACACGATGCCCGGCGCCGGGCCGGATCAGCCGAGAGTAGTTCTTCTGCGGATGAGCAAAGTGCCGTTGATGGATACGACCGGCGAGAGCAATCTGGCGGGGCTTGTTAGGCATTTGGAGAGTTCGGGCGGCAAGCTGCTCATCTCCTGTATGCAGCCCCAGCCGCTTGAGCTGCTGCGGAAGACCGGACTCTACGAGCGGATCGGCGCTTCCCGGTTCTACGATCATACGGGGGAGGCCATCAACGAAGCGCTCCGGACCGTCTCCAGGGAGCAGTGCATCGGCTGCCGGCATGCCGCCTTCCGGGAATGCGCCGCCTTGTCCGGCTATGAAGAAGCGCAGAGCCGACTTGGCTTCAAGGCGCGCTCCAAGCCGAAAGTCGCCCGCTGACCGTTTGGCGGCGGCAATCTGAAGATAAACCCAAAAAGGCCCCGGGCGACAGCGCTCGGGCCTTTTTGGGTGGACGGAGGCCTTTCTTCTTTTATACAATGGGGGAATATACATTATTATCGCTGATAAGGAGAATGCAAACCGATGAAGGAGCTGAATTATCCGAAAGTATTTCTGCTGCTTGCCGGGCTTACTCTGGCAACGCTGGCCGTGTATGGCATAGTTTCGCTGCGGACCGATGACCACTATAAGTTTTTGATCTGGAATCTGTTTTTGGCATGGCTGCCGTTTCTGTTCTCGCTGGCGGCGCATGCGCTGTACAAACGGGATTCGCACAGTCTGCTGCTGCTTCCGCTCGGTGCGGCCTGGCTGGTCTTTTTCCCCAATGCCCCGTATATCATGACCGATCTGCTTCATTTGACGATTCGCAGCGGCATTTATATTGTTGGCGGCGTCGTCCAGAGCCGGTTCTGGTATGATCTCACCATGCTGCTGCTGTTCACCTGGACCGCCTGGCTGACAGGCTTCTTCTCGCTGTATCAATTTCAGACGGTAATCTGGCGCAAGGGCGGTCTTCTGGTATCCTGGCTGTTCGTGCTGGCCGCCTGTGTTCTCGGAGGGTATGGGGTGCTTCTGGGCCGGGTGTACCGCCTCAACAGCTGGGATGTGCTGACCGACAGGGACCGGCTGTATCAGCTGATGCTGGACAGCGTGAACCGCCAATCCGTCTTTTTCACCCTGTTCATCGCCTTTGTGCTGCTGGTCATCTATACGACGCTGTACAGTCTGCTGAATGCGCGCGGAAGCAGGGACGGTTCGCGGTGGTCGCGCTAATCCTGCGGACCCGGATCGTAGCCGAACCGCTTCAGGTCGATAACTCCGAGGTCGTCGAACTCGATGCCCTCACCCAGAAGGTAAAGCCGCTGGAGCGCCCCCGATTCCCCGTCCTCCAGGGAGATTCTTCCCTTGGCATTGATAATTCGATGCCAGGGAAGCTTGTGGCTGCGGCTCATGGAATGCAGAATCCGAACGACCTGCCTCGCTCCCCGCGGGCTGCCCGCAGCGGTGGCGACCCCTCCGTAAGTCATCACCCTTCCTTCGGGGATGGACTGCATGATGCGAATGGCTCTTTCGGTAAACGGCGTCACTTTGAGCGTACTTCCTTCCTAGAAGATGATGTACTTCGATTATATCAAAAAAGCATACCGGAATGATTAACCGGCAACCCGTTGATTGTTCGGCGGGCGCCGGTTTTTTGGCGTGAAGGCTTGTTAATTTCCAACGCCTATCCATTAAAGGTATAATGGGAAGCATCAGGGCGAAAGGCCCGACTAAACGATCATTCGTTTCGGGAGGCGGCCGGGAAAATGGCGGATAAGGTAATGAAGTACATAACAATGCCCTCGCATTGGGGCCGGGAAGTCAGACACAAATACTATTCGCAGGGATCGGACACGCTGGCTGTTGTGTTTCCGGGGAGGAATTATCCGGCGGAGCTCCCACTGCTGCATTATGCGGGCAAGACCGCGCTGGAGTACGGATGTGACCTGCTGCTGCTGGAATACGGTTATCAGAGCGCGCGGGTCGATCTGAAGCGTGAGGAAATGGGGATTATCGGGGAAGAATGCGGGCGGGCGCTGTCGGCGGTCCCCGGGTATGAACGGCTGCTGTTTATCGGCAAAAGCATCGGCACGGTCATCGGGGGTAGACTGGCGGTCGATTACGATCCCTCCGTGAAGCTGGACTGCCTGTTCCTGACGCCGCTGCCGGAGACGGTTCCTTATATAAAACGTACGGGCGGCACCGTGATTTATGGCGGCGGCGATCCGCTGTTCAGCGAAGAGGATACAGCCGGAATCAGCGGGCTAACGGATGTATCTCTGTATAAAATCGACGAGGCCAATCATTCGCTTGAGGTAGGCAGCGTCAACGAGTCTTTGGCCGTTCTTATTGTGGTTAATAATTTAGTACATGAATTTTTTCGGGGAGCGCTGGGTTCATAAGGAGTGTTAATCCTGGAAATTTAACGGGCGATCGGAGGCGGATGACAATGATACTGGAAGCGGCAATGCTGCATATAAAGCCGGGAATGACGGAGGCGTTTGAAGTCAGCTTCAAGAAGGCTTCGCCTCTTATTTCCTCAATAGAAGGCTATTTGGGCCATGAGTTGCAAAAATGTCTGGAAGACGATCACAAATACCTGCTGCTCGTCCGCTGGCGGAGCCTTGAAGATCATACGGTGGGATTCAGGGAATCCCCTCAGTATGCGGAGTGGAAGGCGCTGCTTCATCACTATTACCACCCGTTTCCTGTAGTCGAACATTTTACCCGCATCAGGCTGGAATAAGCGAAAGATGAAGGAGGCTGTCTTTTGGGAAAATATATTGCCCTGATTCGCGGCATTAACGTCGGAGGAAATAAAATCGTCAAAATGCAGGATTTGAAGACGATGCTTCAGTCCCTCGGATTTCAGAACGTAAAGACTTATATCCAGAGCGGAAATGTGGTTTTCGACGGCGGGGAAACGGGGGAAGAGGCTCTTAAGGAATCCATTGAAAAAGGCATCAGGGATACCTTCGGCTTCGACGCCTCCGTTATCATCCGCACCGCGGAAGAGCTGGAGGCGGCGATCGCGAACAATCCGTTCGAGCTGGCCGAACCGGAGGAGTTTAAGCGGTTGTACGTTTCTTTTCTGGCCGGAGAGCTGACGGATGAAGCGATGGAGCGGCTGCGCCCATATGAGGACGGAGAGGACAAGCTGCGCGTCATCGGCAAGGAAATGTACATTCTCTACTGTACGAAAGTGAGCGATTCCCCGCTGTTCAAGGTCCCTCTGGAAAAAATCATGGGCGTGTCCGCCACGTCCCGCAACTGGAACACGGTGAACAAGCTTGCGGCGATGGCAGCGGAAGATTGATTTGAAGATTGATTTGCAGAAAAAATATCGGGGGATTTTGCTGAAATTTCCCGGATCTCTCGGAGTATAGATTGGAATAGAAGCTGCTTCCGGTATGCTGCCGGCGGCAGCTTATTTGTTTTGCATTGATTACGAGGCTTATGCCTTGAAGCGGCAGCAAGCGGGACAGCCGTTTCACCCCGTTAAGCCTTAGGCGAGCCGTTCTACCAGGGGCGTTTTGAACGGGGCCTGCTGCGGCTCGAGTTTCGAAGAAATACGGCGTTTATACATCCTTTTTTTCGTAAAGCCCTCTCCCCAATCCAATTCCTGCAAATGCGCAGGCACTTGGTATCCCATCTCCCCATAGCGGCTGTTGGAGCATTAAATAGCTGCACAATGGCATCCATTTCTTTCTCCCTGGGTGAAATTCATTACGAAGCATGCAGATTTGCAGGAATTGCAGCCGGCCTGTTCCTTCAGCAAACATTCAGCCCGAATTCATTACGAGTTAAGGTAGGGATGCCATAATACATTACGGAAGAGGAAGCGGCAAGCCTTGCGGCGGGCCGGAAGAAACAAAGAGCGGATGGAGAGTGATAAAGATGAGATTAATTAGAAAAATGGGGTCCGATCTCGTCCTTTTGGCCATATTGCTGCTTGCGGCATTTTTGTACGGCTACGGGATCTGGAATGAGAAGTATGTGAATTTGTACTATACAAGCGCGGTAGGAAGCATGCTGCAAAGCTGGCATAATTTCTTTTACGCTTCGCTGGACTCGGCGGGGTCGGTAACGGTGGATAAGCCTCCGGTCGTGTTCTGGATACAGATGCTGTTCGCCTGGATATTCGGGCTTAAGGGCTGGAGCGTGATTCTTCCCCAAGCGTTGGCCGGAGTGGGTTCGGTCCTGCTGGTCTATCTGCTGGTGAAGCCGACCTTCGGCAAAACGGCGGCCCGGCTCGGGGCTCTGGCGATGGCGCTTACGCCTGTGGCGGCGGCCGTCGGCCGAACGAACAATATCGATGCCATGCTCGTGTTCACACTGCTGCTGGCGACGTGGTTTTTGTTCAAGGGAACGAGGCGCGGCAGAATCGGCAGCCTGATCGCAGCGTTCGCGTTAATCGGCGTGGCGTTCAACGAGAAGATGCTTCAGGCGTATATGGTGGTTCCGGCTTTCTATCTTTTTTATTGGCTGGCCTATAAGGTCAATTGGAAGAAAAAAACGGGCGTGCTGGCCGCATGTACCGCCGTCATGCTGGTCATCTCCGTTTCCTGGGCGGTTATCGTCGATTCGGTTCCCGCCAGCGAGCGCCCTTTTATCGGCAGCAGCACGACCAACTCGGTCATGAAGCTGGCCTTCGGGTATAACGGCGTATCGCGTCTGACCGGGGACCGCGGCAATAGAAGCGGCGGAGGCTTTCCGCAGGGCATGAACGGAGAGGTGCCGTCATTGAACGGCGCAATGCCGGGAATGGCCGGCGGCGCTTCCGGAGGCGGACAGGATGGCGTAGACGGAACATCGGGAGCCTCGGTGAACCCGAACGGGAACTCCGCGGGCACACAAGGCGCAGGTCAGGCATCCGGCACGCAGGACGGAGCCACGGCAGACGATGGCCGGCAGGATGGAGGAATGCGCGGACAGTTCCCGGGAAACGGAGCGGATGACGGCGGCAGACGGGCGTTCGGACAGATGGGAGGCGACCGGGGCGGCATGGGCGGCGGCGGTATGTTCAATACCGGCACGGCGGGACCGCTAAGGCTGTTCCAGTCGGAGCTGTCGGGACAGGCCAGCTGGCTGCTTCCCTTCATCCTCTTTGGCTGCATCGGCATCTTCTCCAGTCTGCGCAGAAGACATTTTACACAGAAGCATAAGGAGGCCCTATTCTGGCTGGCCTGGCTGCTTCCGGTTGCGGGATTTTTCAGTATCGCGGGCTTCTTCCATCAATACTATCTCATTATGATGGCTCCGCCGATTGCGGCGCTGGCCGGAGCGGGCTTCGTCAAACTGTGGAGCCTTTACCGTGAACATACGGGCTGGCTCTCCTGGTTGCTGCCGGCGGCGATTCTGGCAACGGCAGGGTTCCAGTGGTACATTCTGCATCCCTACCAAGCAACCATCGGGGCCGGCTGGTCCATCGGCGTACTGGCCGCGGGCATTGTTCTTGCCGTGCTGCTGGCGATGCTTAAGGTTAAGGGCGGCGGGAAGCCGATCACCAGGCTCGCGGCGACCGCCGGACTGCTCGTGCTTCTGATCGGCCCGCTGTACTGGTCGCTCACGCCGATCACCTACGGCTTGAACAGCATGACCCCGGCAGCGGGACCGGACAGCAACAGCATGGGCGGCGGGATGAGAGGCGGCATGGCAATGAACGGAGTCGCTCAGGCCCAGGGCGGAACAGGCGCTCAAGACGGTTCCGGCGCACCCGGCGGAACGGCACCAGACGGAGCGGCCCAGGCCGGAGCGGCGACCCCGAACGGCGCTAACGCCCAGGACGGCACGGGCGCCCCAAGCGATGATGGCGCCGGAGACAGCCGCAGCGACGTCGGCCAGTTCGCATTCGACAGAAACGGCGGCGAGAGCGTCAATGAATCGCTGGTGGCCTATCTGAAAGAGCATAACACGGGTCAAAAATATTTGTTCGCCACGATGAATTACAGCACGGGCGGACCGTACATCATTGAAGGCAACAAGGTTGTCATTCTCAACGGCTTCTCCGGCTCAGACGTGGTCTACACGACGGATACGCTTGCGGCGCTGGTGAAGAGCGGCCAGGTCAAATATTTCTATGTATCCGGCGGCGGCATGGGCGGTGGACGCGAGGGCAACTCGGGTCTGACGACTTGGATCACCGAGAACGGCACGGAAATTCCGTCCTCGGAATGGCAGGGTACAAGCGGCACGGCAAGCGGTACGCTGTACGAGGTAACACTGAACTGACCGTCAAGGGTTTTGACTTAACAGGCGGGCGCGCCGAAGATTAACGCCGGTATGCTTGCCCATCTTTTTTAACAAAGGAGGAACTGCTCATGAATGCAAACGTGCGTTATTCCGTAATTATACCGATGTACAACGAGGAAGCGGTCATCCAGGAGACCTACCGGCGGATCAAAAAAGTGATGGAAACGACGGAAGAGCCGTATGAGCTGATCTTTGTTAATGACGGCAGCGCCGACAACAGTGCGCAGATGATCGAGGAGTACAGCTATTGGGACGAGAGCGTGAAGCTGATCGACCTCTCCCGAAACTTCGGCCATCAGATCGCGATTACCGCAGGGATGGACTACGCCCTGGGCGATGCAGTCATCATTATCGACGCGGATTTGCAGGACCCGCCAGAAATGATTTTGCAAATGATTGAGGAGTGGAAGTGCGGCTATGAGGTTGTGTACGCCAAACGCGTCAAGCGGAACGGCGAGACGTTCTTCAAAAAATGGACGGCAAGCCTGTTCTACCGGGTGCTCGCCTATTCGACTGATATCAACATTCCGGTGGATACGGGGGATTTCCGTCTGATTGACCGGAAGGTATGCGATGAGCTGAAGCGATTGCCGGAAAAAAACCGGTTCGTGCGGGGGCTGGTCAGCTGGGTGGGCTTCCGCCAGAAGGCAATCGAATATGAACGCGACGAAAGGCTGGCGGGGGAGACGAAATATCCGCTGAAGCGGATGATCAAGCTGTCGCTGGACGGGATTACTTCTTTTTCATACAAGCCGCTGAAGCTGGCCGGTTTACTTGGCGCTCTGCTGTCGGCGTCGGGGTTTCTGTATCTTCTGTACGTGCTCTATCTGGCGATTTTTACCGACTCGGTTGTCAAGGGCTGGGCTTCGGTCATCGGCATTACACTGACCTTCAACGGCTTTGTGCTGTTGATGCTCGGCATTCTGGGGGAGTACGTCGGCCGCATCTATGACGAGTCCAAAGGGCGCCCGCTGTACATTGTGCAGGAGGTATACCAGGGGAAAAAGAAGCCGCAGCCGGTCGGACTGCAAACGGTTCAATATGAGTCGAAGTAACGTTTTGGCCAGTTTGGGTAAATACTCCTTATAAGGGCTGAAGAGTTTACTCACTCGATATTGCGTATCCATTTCTATCCGAACGGAAAGATTAGATGCAGCATTCAGGAGTATCTGAAACGGCTGTCTCCGTACGTACCGGCGTTTAAGATTCAGCACGCTGAACCCTACCACAAGTAACGGCAAGTTTTTATTGTGCAACTCGAATCAAGTATGCGAAGATCGCCGGTGATATGATCGAAGGGAAAGGAGGGAGGACTTCCATGTACGAATGGAATGAAATGGTCCAGCTTATGGTGGATTGGGTGGAGGCCAATATAACGGAGAGTTCATCTCTATTGAAGATGTCGGAGCAGTTAGGGTATTCCCCCTATTATTGTTCCAAGCAGTTCAACCAATTGACCGGAATGACATTACGGGATTACGTCTGGAACAGAAGAATCAGCCGTGCCGCCATGGAGCTCCGCGACACGGACCAGCGCGTTCTGGATATTGCCGTAAAGTATGGATTCTCATCACAAGAGGCGTTTACA
>NZ_RQPI01000013.1 GCF_003854965.1 Paenibacillus rhizophilus | reverse complement strand
GGGAAAGGGCTGAAAAGTTTGCTTTCACGTTATCTGGAGCTTGGTTAACCTTTTGGAACCGCCGTATGCGGACCCGCATGTACGGTGGTGTGAGAGGACGGGGGCTTACCGCCCCCTCCTACTCGATTATTCGCGTTCGAGGTTCAAATAGCCGTTTATGTTGCGTCTGCGGACAGGCTGGCAATCAGCGTCAAGCGGGATTCATCGACGGTGACCCCCAGTCCGAAGCCATCAGGAACGGATACAGCCCCGTTCGATACGGTAAGCACTCCGGCGGGATCGTCTTCGGGACGGACTCGCTGAAATCCCCACACTTCAAAGTGGCTGGCGCGCGAAGCCGCCGCGATTTGCAGCAGAGCGGCGGTAGCCAGCCGCCCCTCGTCCATCTGCCCTAACATATACGGGATGCCGAAGGATTCGGCGACCGCCATCATCCGCAGCAGATTGGCGACAGACCCCGCCTTTACGAGCTTCAAGTGGACAATATCAGCTGCGCCCTCGGCGGCAATCCGGGCGACATCCGCGCAGGTGCGGCAGCTCTCATCGGCCACAACAGCGGCCCGTGTCTGCTGCCTTACCTGTTTCAGACCGGAGAAGTCGTCAGCGGGCACGGGCTGCTCCACCCATTCCACGCCGAGTGCTTCCAAGTCCCTTAAGCGAAGGGACGCTTGCTTGGGCGTCCATCCCTGATTGGCATCGACACACAGAAGGACTTCTCCGCCAAGCCCGAGCGAGTCAATAACGGCTCTGGCCCGCCGCACCCGTTCAAAGTCCCCGGCACGGTCCGGGCCGACTCTCAGCTTAATGGTCCGAAAGCCGTCATGCAAATACCGGGCTGCCTGCTCCTCGGATTCATCAGGTGTGCCAAAGGCGATTGTGGCGTCGCTCGGGATGGAATCGCGCATCCGTCCCCCCAGAAGCTCGGCTGCGGACACTTTCAGCAGCTTGCCCGTGAGATCAAGCAGCGCAATGTCCACCGCGGCGCGGGCGGCGCTGTTGCCGTTAATCAGCCTGTCCAGCCCGGCGTTGATCCTATTTCTGTTCGTTACGGGCTTTCCGAGCAAGGCAGGGCCGAGTGTATGGGTAAGAACGGCCGCAACCCGTTCGGGCGTGTCGCCGGTAACATATTCGCAGTTGCCGCGAACTTCGCTCCAGCCGGTGACGCCCGAATCAGCCGTAATGCGCAGATAGATTTCTTTCAGGTGAGTGACGGTTCCGGAGGAGGAATGGGTGAATGGAGGAGAGAGCGGAAGGTCACATCTGAACACATCGATTTGTGAAATAAGCATAGCTGACACCTCGTTTTTTCATTCGGCAGAATGGATTCTGGGCGGAGTGTGTAAAGAAATATAACATCATAGATGCTCGAATCGTGAAAAATAGACTCTTAAAACACGAAAATGGATAGATGATTGATATTTGATCAAATATCACAGTAATTATAGTCACACAAAAGCTTGATTGGCAACAGGAAAATCGACAAAATATTTATATTTTCGACTCTATGGAAGATATTTCGACTCCATGACAGTTATATTAACAATTTGAGATATTTTTATTGACAGTTTGTCGAAACAGCCTTTACAATGTGACCTATGTCACAGGTCATCATTGATCGTTGATATTTGATCAAATCTTTGATCTTGAAATTTTACGAAAGGAGATGCTGAATGATTGAGTAGAATTCCAACCTTTGTAACCGCGTCGGAGCATGTGTACTCCATTCTGAAGCAGTGGGTGCTGTCCGGCGAATTGGCGCCCGGGGAGCGAATCGACCAAGACGCTGTCGCCGCCCGTCTTGGGGTAAGCAAAATGCCGGTCCGCAGCGCCCTGGACAAGCTCGCGGCCCAGGACCTGGTACTGCTGCATTCACACAGAGGCGCAACGGTTACCCCATTGTCGGCGCAGCATCTCGAAGATATCTATCTCGTGCGTTGTAATCTGGAAGGATTGGCCGTACAGCTTGCAACAGAGCTGCTGAAGCCGGAGGACGCAACCTCTCTTAACAACATGATTCAAAAACAGGAGGATCTGGCCAATCACCGAAACCCCGATACTGAAGCCATCCTGGCTGCCAACCGCGAGTTTCATATGTTCATTTACAGTCTCGCGCAGCGTCCGGTGCTGTTGTCCATTATTGAACGGTTATGGGAGCAGAGCGAGCGCTACCGCCGTATTCTTTTAATCCAGCCCGGAATGGTTGACGGTTCCCTTAACGAGCATCGCCGGCTGGTGGAGCTCATGACCCGCAAGCAAGCGGAGGAAGCAAGCCTTTTCCTAGTCGAACACAATCGGAAGACCCAGAAAGTCGTACTAAGTGTAATGCAAAACAACGAGAACAGTGAGGAGAGGTAAACGTAATGATGAAAAACACCAAGATGCTTGTTTGTGCGATGTTAGTAGCGGTAATTGCCTTGCTGAGCGCGTGCTCCGGAACAAACGGTGCAAACGGAGGGCAGGCCTCATCCCCGGCGGGAAGCAGCAAGCCGCAAGAGACGGCCGCGGCCCCATCTTTTTTAGTTGAAAAAGGGTTCCTGACTTATGGCACGGCCGCTACGTTTCCTCCTTTCGAATACATGGTGAATAATGGATTCACCGGCTTCGATATCGAGCTGGGACAAGCGATTGCGAAGGAAATGGGCGTGGAAGTGAAGATCCAGTCGATGAACTTCGACGGTCTGATACCGGCTCTGCAGGGCAAACGGATCGACATCATCAATTCCGCAATGTATATCAAGCCCGAGCGGGAAGAGCAAGTAGACTTCATCCCTTACATGGGACTGGCGGACTCGATCGTTGTGAAGAGCGGCAACCCGAAAGGCGTCAAAAGCATGGATGATCTGTCCGATCTGACGGTTGCCGTCACACGCGGAGCTGTCGAGGAAATCAACGTACGCGAGCACAATGTAAAACTGAAGCAGGCCGGTAAGCCGGAGATTAAAATTTTGGCGCTGCCGACTGCCAATGATGCCGTTCTTGCAACTGAGCAGGGCCGTGCCGACGCATTCCTTCACTCTTCTCCGGGAGCCGCTTATCTGCAAGAGGAGAAACCGGGCGTATTTGAAATCGCCGGCTCCTTCGGCGCCGATACGAAGATCGGAATCGCCGTTCGCAAGGGCGACACGGAAACGAAGACAGCGATTGAAAACGCCCTGAAGAAAGTCGTTGATAACGGAACCTATAAACAATTGATGGAAAAGTACCATTTGCCGGCTGAGATGAGTTATTTCAAGTAACCTATAGCACTCTGTATAACATAGCCGCCGGATTCGCGTAAACGCATTTTACCCCGCCTGAATCCGGCGGAAGCTGTAATAAGGAGGTCTGAAAATGGAATTTATGGAAGGCGTTTGGGCGTATCTCGGTTCTCGTGCTTTTCTGGATGGAGCCGTGAATACGATGAAGCTCACGCTGGTGTCGCAGATTGTCGCCGTTCTTCTTGGATTCATTATTGCGCTTGCCAAAATGTCAAAGTGGAAGCTTCTGCAGGGCTTGGCGACCTCGTATATATGGATTTTTCGCGGTATTCCCGTGTTGGTGCAGCTGATCTTTGTGTACACCGCGCTGCCTCAGTTTGGAATCAGGCTGACCGGGTTCCAGTCGGCATTCGTCGCACTCGCGCTTAACGAGGCGGCTTACATGGCGGAAATCGTGCGTTCCGGCCTCGCATCTGTGGGCAAAGGGCAGCATCGCGCGGCTAACGCCCTCGGAATGAACAGCTGGCAGCGGATGAGATACGTCGTTCTTCCCCAGGCATTTCGCGTTATCGTACCGCCGACGGCCAACCAGTTTATCGGTATGCTGAAGACTTCGGCGATGGCGTCGGTCGTAGGATATACCGATCTGCTGCTGACCGCTCAGCAGACCGCCAGCGCCAACTTTGATTACGTGGATACGCTGATCGCGGCCGTCATTTATTACCTTGCCTTTACGGCGCTGTTCACACTAGTGCAGTCTTACCTGGAACGGCGGATGGATATTACCCGTTCGCGGACCCGCAAACCCCGGCTGTTCTCGCTGATGAAGCGCGGGAAGTCAATCCTATAGCTTGAAAAACGGAAAGGAGGTTGAATATTGTGCTGCAAATCGAGCAGGTGTTCAAGCAATACCATGGTGATCCGATCCTAAAAGAGGTCTCCCTCGATATCCGCGAGGGCGAGCGGGTGGTTATTATCGGACCTTCCGGTTCTGGCAAGTCAACGCTGCTGAGATGCATGGCGGGGCTTGAGCCCATCGACGGCGGACAGATCCTGTACAACGGACAGGATGTGGGCGGATCGCGGCACGCAAGAGCGGAGATCGGCATGGTCTTTCAATCGTTCGATCTGTTCCAGCATCTGAACGCGATCCAGAATATTATGCTGGCTCCGAAAGTGGTGCGGGGCGAAAAAGAGCAGGAAGTCCGGAAGCGCGCGACTCAGCTGCTGGAACGGGTACGTCTGAAAGACCGGGCAGAGCATTATCCCGAACAGCTTTCCGGAGGGCAGCAGCAGCGCATCGCGATTGCGCGGGCTCTCGCTATGAATCCGAAGCTGATGCTGTTCGACGAGCCGACCTCGGCGCTTGATCCCGAGATGACGGCCGAGGTTTTGGACGTTATCTCGGATCTCGCCAGAGATGGGATGACCGTCGTCATCGTTACGCATGAAATGGAATTTGCGCGCCGGGTAGGCGACCGTATCATCTTTATGGACCAGGGAAAGGTTGTCGAAGACCTGCCTTCATCGAAGATGGAAGAAGCCGGCAAGCATCCCCGCCTGGCGCAGTTCCTTAACCAGATTACCCAGTATTAATCCCTCAATAAGGAGGCGATATCTTGCGGAAGGTTAAACTTGCATTGGTGCAGTTTGAGAGTGTCGTGATGGACGTTCCCGCCAACGTGAATAAAGGATTGCATTTTGTTCGGGAAGCCGCCCGGCAAGGGGCTGATCTCATTGTGTTTCCGGAATTGTTTCTCACAGGTTGCGATACCGATGTCATCGGTCACCGATACCATAATCTGGCCCAGCATATTGACGGATCTGCCGTACAGGCATTTGCGGAATCCGCCCGCACTCACAACATTAACATGGTGATCCCGACGGCTTTGAAGCAGAGTGAGGGGGACTTTCTCTGCAACAGCGCTGTGATCATAGATCGAAGCGGCGCCGTCGCGGGAACATACAGCAAGGTTCACTTGTGGGAAGATGAGAAAGAGTATTTCAAACCCGGCAATCACTATTCCGTGTTTGAAATGGATTTCGGCAAACTCGGCGTCCTGATTTGTTACGATGCTGGGTTTCCCGAGGCGGCTCGGACGCTCGCGCTGCAAGGGGCGGAGTTAATCGTGATTCCTTCAGCCTTTTCCGTAGAACTGAAATACAGATGGGATCTATATTTTCAGTCGAGAGCGCTGGAAAACACTTGTTTTGTAGCTGCTGTCAATGGCTCGGGCCCGATAGGCAAGCAGTATATGTTCGGCAACAATAAAATAGCAAACCCTCTTGGCGAGATTGTGCTCGAAGGGGACCTCAAGCGCGAAGACATGCAGGTGCTTGAGATCGATCTCGACGAATTTGGAAATTATTCTTATCCGTATTTAAAGGATTTAAGAATGGACACTTACGGCTATCAGGCTTGAAATATTAGTCCAGGAAGAGAGGTAGACAATATTGAGCAGCACATCATTGGTGTTTTCCAGGGATGAATTTAATTCCCGCCTTCAAAATGTACAAAGCGAGCTCGGACTCAAGGGGCTCAGCGGCATGCTGATTCATACCCCTGAAAATATTTTTTATCTGACCGGCTACCAGAGCCCGGGCTATTATATGTATCAATGTCTGGTCATTCCGGTTTCCGGCGACCCGGTGCTCGTGCTTCGGAGAGGCGAGCTTTCCAACGTTCAAACCTACAGCTGGCTGCCTGAAAGCCAGGTCAGAACGTATGACGATACGAATGATCCGGTTGTCCTGACTGCCGACACGGTCAGAGAGATCGGCATTGCTCCTGGTGCGATTGGCCTAGAGACGGGCTCCTGGTTCCTGCCTGTTCGCAACTATCAGAAGTTTGAGAAAATGCTTGGGGATTTCCGGCTCATGGATGCCCAAGGGACGGTTGAAGCGTTCCGGGTCATCAAATCTCCGGCGGAAATTGCGTACATCCGCGAAGCCTGTACGGTTGCCGATCGTTCGATGCAGGCCGGGCTTGACGCGATCCGGGCGGGAGTGAATGAGGACGAGGCCGCCGCAGCCATGTTCTCCGCAATGATTTTGGCCGGGGGCGAGTATTTGGGGATGGAGCCGTTTATTTCCTCCGGCTACCGTTCGGGCAATATGCATGCCGCATGGGGGCACAAGGTTATCGGCGACGGGGAGACGCTTCTGCTGGAAGTGGCCGGCGCCCGCAACCGGTACCACGGCGCGTTGATGCGGGCGGCCTATACCGGTACGCCAACCGATGAGATCAAGCGGGTGACCGAGGTGTGCATCGCTTCTTTGAATGCGGCGCTGGAAGTCATCAAGCCGGGCGTTACCGCCGGAGAGGTGGACGAAGCCTGCCGGGGAACCATCGAGAGAGCCGGGCTGTACGAGCAGTTCCGCAAAAGAACCGGTTACTCGATCGGCGTCGCTTTTGCGCCGGACTGGGGAGAAGGCCATATTATGAGCCTCCAGCGGGACGATGCGCGCGTGCTGCAGCCGGGCATGGTGTTCCATATCCCGCCTGCGCTTCGCGTTCCGAACCGCTACGGCGTCGGATTCAGCGAGACGATTCTGGTGACGGAAACCGGCTGCGAAGTTCTGACCAAGCTGCCGCGCGAGCTGACCGTAGCGAAGGGGGTAAACGCATGAGCGGACAATTCGCAGGGAAGACCGCGCTGGTAGCGGCGGCAAGCAAGGGCCTCGGCCGCGCCGCCGCGTTCGAACTGGCGCGCGGCGGGGCGAAGGTGGCGCTGTTCAGCCGAAATGGCGCGGAGGCTAAAGACGTAGCTGCGGAAATTACCGCCGAAACGGGAATGCCCGCGCTTGGGCTTCAGGCCGACGTCTGCTCAGCTTCCGACCTGTCCCGCTGCGTGGAAGAGACGGTCTCCGCTTTTGGCGGGCTGCATGTTCTGGTCACCAACGCGGGCGGTCCTCCCGCCGGGAACTTCGAGTCGCTTAAAGAGGAAGACTGGAAGTACGCCTATGAGCTTAACGTACTGAGTGTGGTCCGTCTCGTCCGTGATGCGCTTCCGCATTTGAAGGAACAGGGCGGCGCGATCGTCAATCTGGCTTCGTCCTCGGTCAAGCAGCCTATTCCCGGGCTGACGCTCTCCAATGTGATGCGGACAGGCGTGGCCGGACTCAGCAAGACGCTGGCGGAGGAGCTTGCCCCGTATGGCATCCGGGTGAATACGGTGGCTCCGGGCCGGATCGATACGGACCGGGTCCGTTCCCTGGACCGCATCCGGGCGGATAAGGCTGGGGTTGAACCTGAAGCGATAAAGTCCCAGAGCGAGAAGCAAATTCCGCTTGGACGTTACGGGCAGCCGGATGAATTTGCCCGCGTGGTGGCGTTCCTGTGCTCGGACAGTGCGAGCTATGTGACGGGCCAGACGCTGCTGGTGGACGGCGGGATGGTGAAATCGCTATGAGTGAGGGCCTTCGCATGGTGGAGCCGGTAATTCGCCCCGAGCGAACGGTCGAGATACTGGCCGATCTGATCCGCTTTCAAAGTGTGAACCCAAGCGGTACGGAAGAAGAGGCGGCTGCTTATGTCGCCAAAATCATGCGGGAAGCGGGCTGTGAAGTCGAGCTTCAGGAGATCGAGCCGGGTCGGCCGAATGTGATCGCGCGCCTGAAAGGCACGGGCGGCGGGCGAACGGTTATTCTCAATACGCATATGGATGTCGTGCCGGCCGGCGAAGGCTGGAGTTCCGATCCGTTCACCATGCTCCGCAAGGGAGACCGGGTCTACGGCCGGGGCGTAATGGATGCGAAGGGACCCTTGGCCGCCATGATGGCCGCCGTTGAAGCGATTGCCGTATCCGGCGTGCAGCTACCGGGGGACATCGTGCTTGCGGCGGTCGTGGATGAAGAGGCGGCGAGCCTCGGAGCCCGCAGGCTGCCGGACGATCTGCACGGCGATCTGGCGGTAATCGGCGAGGCGACCGACGGCAACCTGGCGATCGCGCACAGGGGGAGCATCCGCCCGGTGCTGGCCGCCGAGGGAGTTTCGGCTCATTCGTCAACGCCTCACCTCGGCGTCAACGCCGTGTCCCTCATGGCGCGTACGCTTGTGGCACTAGAAGACTTCGCCGAGCAGGAGCTGACGAAGCGGCTCCATCCGTTGACGGGGCAGTCGACCCTGTCCGTCACGGTCATTAACGGGGGAATCAAGGAGTCGATGATTCCTGACCGCTGCGAGGCGCTGATCGATCGCCGGCTGATTCCCGGCGAAGCGGAAGATGACGCTCTGCGGGAGATCGAGCAGATCATTGCCGGTCTGCCCGCGCTGGACGGCCGGGTCCATATCGACCGGCTCGTACCGACAACAGGGGTGGCGTCGGAGACCCCTCCTGATCACCCGATGGTCGAACTCGCTTCCGCGGCGATCGGACGGGTATACGGACGCAGACCCGAACTAACGGGCCTTACGGCCAATTGCGACATGACCCACTTCGTCAAACGGGGAATTCCGTCGGTGATCTACGGGCCGGGCGATTTCAGCGTGGCTCACAAAATCGACGAGTGGGTGACGGTGTCCGAGCTGGAGAATGCATCGCGGGTCTACGCTTCCATTGCAATGGAAGTCGCAGGCTCGTAACCGATAAACAGAAGAGGTGATGGACGTTGTTGAACCAACATATTCAGTTGGCGGATTGGGTGGAGCGTGTTCAACCTTCCCCGACTGCATTGCTGGAGTCCACAGTGGCAAGGTATCAGCGGGAAGGCCGAACCGTGTACCGCTTAGGGCTCGGGCAACCGGACTTTCCAACGCCAGACCGGGCCAAAGCGTCCGCGATTCAGGCGATACAAGATAATTTCACAGGATACACCGACACGAGCGGCATTCTGCCGCTGCGCGAAGCGATCTGCCGGGCGCTTCACCGGGATATGGGACTCAGCTACGACCCCGGGGACATTGTAGTTACCGTTGGGGGCAAGCATGCATTGTTCAACGCAATTTGTACGCTGTGCCGGCCGGGAGACGAGGTGCTGATCCCGATTCCATATTGGGTGTCGTTTCCCGAGCAGGTTAAATTCGCCGGAGCCAAGCCGGTCTTCGTTCAGACCGACGCTTCCTCCGGTTATAAGGTGACGCCGGAAACGCTTGCGCCTTTGGTTAACGAGTCGACCCGTCTGCTGATTCTCAATCAGCCGAACAACCCTTCCGGCGCGGTATACAGCGCGGAGGAGCTGTCCAGGCTGGCCGAGTTCTGCCGGCAGCGGGATCTTTGGGTCATCAGCGACGAGGTATACTCGGCGTTTGTGTTCAAACCGGAAGGATATACGAGCATCGCATCGTTTCCCGGCATGCGGGAGCGCACCGTCGTGATCAACGCGGTGTCGAAGACATACGGGATGACCGGCTGGAGAATCGGCTACTCCGCCGCACCGGCGGCGGTCACCGGGGCGATGCTTCGCCTGCAGTCCCATACGACGAGCAACCCGTCATCCATCGCCCAGCAAGCGGCGCTGGCCGCCATTGACGGCCCCCAGGATGATCTGGAGGACATTCGTCAGGAATACGCGGCGCGCCGCGGCGTTCTGGTCGAAGGGGTTCGCCGGATCAAGGGACTGGAGTGCAGCGTCCCGGACGGCGCCTTCTATGTATGGGTGGACGCTTCCGCCTGGCGCGGCCAGACTTTGGAGGGACGAACCATATCCACCGCCGACGACCTGGCCGATATCCTGCTGACGAAGGCTGGGGTCGCGGTGATGCCGGGCACCGGGTTCGGCAGCCCATATCATATCCGCCTGTCCTATGCCGTTTCCCGGGACGAGATGGACAGCGGAATCGCGGCCATGGCATCGATTCTTGGCAGCAAATAATCATTAGAATACCTAGATTGCGGTAATTAAGGAGGAAGACATGTCCACAACTGATTTGAAGAACAAGCTTAAAGGGATTTACGTGCTGGCCATCACTCCGATGACGGACACGCAGGCCTTTGACCCCGCCGCGCTGCGGCGGAATATCGATCACTACATTGCCTCGGGCGCTCATGGCATTATCGTGGGGGGCACCTACGCGGAGTATCCGAGTATGACGAGCGATGAACGGAAGCAGCTGTTCGCCGCCGCCGCCGACGCGGTTGCCGGCCGGGTTCCGCTGCTGTGCTGCACGGCGGCCAGTGGCACCGATGAAGCGAGTGAGCTGGCGCGTGCGGCCAAGCTGGCCGGAGCTGACGGCGTGATGGTAACGCCTCCGTATGTATCGGAAGTGCGGCCGCAGGACATCCTGTACCACTTCCAGCTTCTGAATGAATCGGCCGAACTGCCGATTCTCATCTACAACAGTGCCAGCATCGGCGTCCATCTGTCGCCGGAAGAGATCGCGGAGCTGGCCAAGCTGGAGAATGTCGCGGGAGTCAAGCAGGGGGCAACGGATTTGCATTCACTGGTAAGGACCGTCGCATACGCCGGCAACGACATCTCGGTCATGTGCGGCTCGGACGGCCTCATCCTGGGCGGGCTGGCTTCCGGCTTGCCCGGCTGCACATCCACGAACGCCAACTTCATGACTTCCGAGTTTGTCGCTCTCTACAAAGAATTTCAGCAAGGCGAAAATGCCCGCGCCCTGGAGCGGTATTACCGCTGGCAGCCGATCCGCGATCTGGCCCGCAAGTACGGACAGCCCGCGATGGTCAAGGCCGCGCTGGATATTATCGGCCTGCCTTCGGGACCGGTTCGGGCGCCTTTCCGCACGCTGGGGGAAGAAGCCAGAGCGGATATCGCGCGCACTTTGCAGCAGACCGGTATCATAGCATAAGCACCAGCAAGCGGACCTCGCCGAAAGCCGATCAGGCATTCGGCGAGGTTTTTTTGAAATATAAGAGTTTTAGCTGCTATTAAAGCGTCCTGCCTTTCAAGATTTTAAACGAAATGAATTCTAAAATTAAAAATGTGCTAAAGGGCCTTTATCCATTCAAGTGATCACAAAATAAGTAGAGAAACTATTCCCAATGGGAATGGTCTTTTTGATTATGGCCATTATCTCCGCAAGCCTGGGTACAAACGCTACTTTGGAAACAATGAAGCCCTCGGATTTAACATCCTTCACGGGTCGGATTTTTTGGTCCCAACGTCAACTTGCAATATGTGGGACTGGCGGTACATATGATTCGTCTTGTATATCAGGTACACTTATTAGGAGAGAGTCGGAAGAGGTGGAATTCATCCATGATTCGAAATTTCCTGTTTTCCAACCGCTTTGCTTTAAAAATAGTACTGGCCTTTTTATTCGTGATTTTATTTCCAACCTTTTTTCTAAGTGAGGCTTTTAATATGAAATCCGCTTCCATCGTAAAGAAAAACGTGCGCGAATCTGCCCTTCAAATCTCCAAACAGACGGCGGATTCTCTATCCTTTATTTTTAACGCAGGAAGCGACACATCGGATTTTATTTTTAGCGACCTGAACATCCAGAACTCAGTCGTCAGCATAAATAATAGCCGGCCGGAAGAGCTGAGCCGGATGATTAAATACATGAATACCATACTGAACCAACTCGTCTCCTCGAACTCCTTTGTCAAAAATGTTTATGTGTTGAAGGAAGAGGGCAACGGTTGGGGGAGCGGCACATTTTCTCCGGACATGTATAAGTTGATGAGGATACGTGTGTCCGAAGAGAAATGGGTAAAAGAAGCCAAGCGGAAGGATGGAGGTCTGGTTTGGCAGGGGCTGCAGTATGACAACTTGAGCGGGGACAATACGGATCTGATTCTTCCCGTCGGGAGGGTTCTCAAAGACTTTAAGAATATGAATCTTATAGGGTTTATGCTGGTAAATTTGAACGGACGTTCCATCTTAAACACCATCGAGCAGCTAAAGCTTGGAGAGACGGGGAAGTTTTTCGTAGTGGATTCGGAAGGCAAAATTATGATCCATTCCGATCTCAACCTGATCAACAAAAGGGTGGAAAACCCTGATTTGCTGAAACAAGTTGTGGGCAACGATGCTGCAGAATTCGAATATACCTCAAACGGAGTCCCGTATTATGGGGTTAAGCAGCTGCTCAGCAACGGATGGATAATCGTAGGGACAGTGCCTGTTCGTGAAATCACTGGACAGTTAGACCGGCTGCAAACCTTCATCTTGTTTTCCTCCGGGTTTCTCTCAATGCTTGCTATAGGCATTGGCCTGCTGATCGTTGGCAGGTTAACGAAGCCCATCAAGCAGCTAACCCTGGACATGCGGAAGGTACAGCAGGGTGATTTAAAGGTAAGAACGAACGTAAAGTCTACCGATGAAATCGGCCTCTTGAGCAAACAGTTCAACAGCATGCTTCAGGAAATTGAACAGCTCATGCATCAGGTCGAGGAAGAGCAGGGCCAGAAGCTTCAGGCGGAGCTGCGGGCCTTCATGCACCGGATTCATCCCCACTTTCTGTTAAATACGCTAAACATGTTCTGGTGGCTGATCCAATCGAATAAGACTGATCGTCTTTCTCAAGGCTTGTCGGCATTAATACGCCTGCTGGAAGCGCATATGGGTAAAAGCGGGATCATGATCACGTTGGAGGAGGAGCTGGACTTCTTGCGGAAATATATCGCTATATTGGAACTGCGGTACGAAAGGACCTTTACACTGGATTTGGACGTGGAACCGGGTGTGGAGAAACTTGTCATTCCCCGTATGCTGTTGCAGCCTTTGGTGGAAAACGCCATTTTCCATGGAATCATTCCGAAAGAAGCGGACGGCCTAATTTCAATCCGGGTACGTACAGGGGGCGAACATACAGAATTTCTCGTGACGGACGATGGTCTTGGCATCAGAGAGGAGAAGCTGAAGTTATTGGCAGAACCTGAGATAGCTATAGCTAAAGGGAAAATGGGGATCGGTCTGCGGCATATCTACGATACGCTTCGGTTTTATTATGCCGGATCCTCGGAATGGTCAGTCGCGAGTAAGTCCGGGTACGGGACAACCGTCCGCATACTGCTTGGAGATCCAGTGACATTGAATTCCCTGGAAGGACGGTTGAAGGCATAATGGCAGGACGATGGATAACCATACTGCTGCTCGTCGTTCTTACCGCCGGATGCGGAATATCGAAAGTCATCACCAACCAGAATGAGGTTCAAACGCTTCACGGGAGCAAAGAGTGGGTGATCGAGTTTTGGAATACATACAGCGACGAAGAAAATCGTATTCTGGAGCGGGAACTGATTCCCGCTTTTGAACGCCAATTTCCCGACATTAAAGTCATATCTGTACGCCAAGCATACAGCAATGGGATGAAAAATACATTATTTTCCCGGGCTTTTTCTAACCGGGGACCGGATGTGGTTCGGATGCACATGGACTGGGTCCCTGATTTTTACCAAAACGGGCTGCTTATGCCTTTAAATGAATTTCCCGATTTTCGGAAAGTTGCCGATGCACTGAACCGTGAGGCCCTGTCGGCAGGATTTCACCAGAACCAGTATTTTTCCCTTCCCTTGGATATGTATATACAGGCGGCTATCTATAACCGGGAACTCTTAAAGCGGGCGGGGTATTCGAAGCCTCCTCGGACCATGGAGGAAATTTTGGAGCTGGCCAGACGAAAGCGTTATATCATCGGACTTGGGGGACTGGATACTTGGAAAACACTTCCATACATTTACAGCTTAGGAGGTTCACTGACGGACACCACATTCAGCAAGGCAACCGGCTACTTAGATGGGGAAGCGACGGTCCGAGCAGTGGAGAAACTGCTGCTCCTTTATAAGGAAGGGCTGATTGACCGCATGGTGGGGGAAGAAGGGGGCGACAACTGGGAGGGTGTCAAAAGTGGCAATGTGCTGATAACTGGCGAGGGTCCTTGGTTTTACAGCATCTGGACCGATACGGAATTAGATAGGGCTTTGAAATGGACGGCCCCCTATCCTTTCCCCAATGTCAAGGGGCCGTTACCCGTTGCAGACGGCGAACATTTGGTCATTATGAAGGGAAGCAAGCAAAAGGAGGCTGCTTGGACATTTCTGAAATGGATGACCGACAAAGAGGCTCAGTTGAAGATGTCGAGAGTCGGCCTTTTCCCTACTAATCTGGAAGCGGTCAAATCGATGACTGTAGATGTGGATTCGTACGTTTATCCCTATCAAATGGCTTTGGACAATGCTTTCTTGAGGCCTTCGGTGAAAAATTGGGGCAAAATCGATGAGATCTACACCCTCTATATGCGTCAAATATTCCGGGGTGAAATCTCAGTGAAGGATGGACTGACGCGCGCGGCAGAAGAAATCGACCGTTTATTTGCCCGTTCCAGGTAGTTAATGATTGAATAAAAACCAGGTTGAAGAATAAGAGTCTCCAACCTGATTTTTGTGGTCTGGCTATTCCCCTGAATTTCGTATTAATTGCTTCCGCCAGTTGTTTGAATGTTGACCTTGTGATCCTCGTTTACCGGGATTTTGACATACAGAACGTTTTCTTTCGCATCGAAATAGTAAGCTCTTTCTTGTTGGTTCAGTTCTTCGGCGCTGCCGGCTTTCACGTATTTGTTTTCAGCCGCCTGCACTTTCTTTGGCTCTTCGGCCTCATGCAGCTTCAATGTGTAGGACTGAATGTCGGATGCGAAGTTTTGAACTTTTTTATTCTGCTCAAATTCGATATGGTTAGCAGTCTTCTTTACATTTAAGTCGGTAACATTGAATTCGCCTCTCGTGTAATCCTCCGTTTTTGCGTCGTCTTCATAGAAATTGTAAGAAGCGTTGTTTTCAAGATAAGTGTCGAGAATGAGATTAGTCAGCTTTTTCTCGCCAGTGTACTGCTGAACTTCACGGCGCGGAATGATCGAGTCTTGTTTCACGAAGATCGGCAGTGTACCAAGGTCTGCATGCTTCGTGATCGTTTGGCCGCCTTCAAACTCTTCTCCGGTCCAATAATCCACCCATTTTGTGCCGGCCGGGAAGTATACGCTGCGGGACGTTGCCCCCTGTTTTACTACCGGTGTTAGCATCAGCGAACCGCCGAACATGTATTGGTCTTCAATGTTATAGGTGTTCGGGTCATGCTGGAATTGGTACACGAGCGGCTGCTGAACAGGTTGTCCATTGTCATGCGCACCTTTGAATGCATTGTACAGATAAGGCATCAGTTCATAGCGCATCGAAATATACTTCCGGCTGATATCCTCTACTTCCTTGCCGAATACCCATGGTTCTTGACCGTTTCCTTCGTTATGTCCGCCGGCATAATGGTCGCGAGAGAACGGCAGGAAGGCCCCAACCTCGATCCAGCGGGCAAACAGTTCCGGTGTTACATAATTATCATCCGGCTTCGCAAAGCCGCCGATGTCGTTGCCGACAAACGGTTGGCCTGACAACCCGATATTCGCGTTCATCGGTAGCGAAAGGGCAAGACTTTCCCAGTTGCTGACGTTGTCCCCCGTCCAGAGCGTGGCGTAACGCTGCGTTCCTGCGAAAGATCCACGGGTCAGAAGAAACGGTCGGTCGTTCGGTTTGAGTTTTTTGAACGCTTCTTTCGTCGCTTGGGCCATATAATGAGGGTATATATTGTGTCCTTCGGCAGCGAGCATTTTGCGTCCGTCATCTGTTTCGAGGACGGCATCGAGAGGCATATGATTTTGCGGCCAAACTATATCAGGATTGAAAGGTTCATTGGGACCACCCCACTCCGGAGTGGATGTTTTACCGGTCAGTTCGTTCATGTCGTTCCAAAAACCGTCCACGCCTTTGTCAAACAGCGCTTTATGGCTTAAAGCCCACCAATCGCGAACATCTTTCTTGACGAAGTTCGGGAAGGCGGATTCGCCAGGCCACACTTCGCCGATCAAGGTGCTGCCGTCAGCTTTTTTTACAAAAAGGTCGCCCTTGATTCCTTGCTGATAGAGCGGGAAATTCTCATCTTTTTTGACACCAGGGTCGGTGATCGCAACCTGATGGACATTCAGATTATTCAGATCTTCATTCAGTTTGTCAGGGTTTGGATACTTATAACCGCTTTTGTCCCATGAGAATACACGATATTCGTCCATCCAATCGATGTCCATATGCATCGTATCTAGCGGAATATTCTTTTCCCGGTAAGTTTTGGCCACTCTCACGATATCGTTTTGTAAATAGCCCCATTTGCTTTGATGGAATCCGAGCGACCATTCCGGCGGCAAATCCATCTTGCCGGTCAATTCTGTATAACGGTCAATGACGTCTTTGATTTCCGGACCATTGATGAAATAATACGTCAATTTTCCGCCATTGGCGTAGAAGTAATAGTAATCGTCGCTTTCATTCGCCATATTGTAGTATGAACGGTACGAATTATCGAAGAAAAGACCGTATGCATTTTGGTGTTTTAAACCGATAAAAAACGGAATGGAGGTATACAAATATCGATCGTTTTTATCATACGTGTACGCATCCGTGTTCCATAATCCGATATTGTAGCCACGTTTATTCAAGCCGCCGGTTTGCTCGCCAAATCCATAGAAAGCTTCGCTTTTGTCGGTTTTCTTGAACACATAAGGCTTGCCGTTCTCGTAGCCTACGCCTTGCTCCGCGTCTTCGTTGATGACATCCCCGTTTTTATCCAAATGTTTGATCCCGAACGGACTCTTGTTGATAGATACCGTTACGTCGTTAGTCTTTAAGACGATCTTCTTGTCATCTTCGGTCACTTTAAATTCAGGAGCAGCCCAATCCTTTTTTGCGATTGCCCCGGAGAAGAATTCTTCCTCGCCTTTATTTAAGATCGAAATCTTGGAAATTTGTGAAGAGAGTAAACGGATATAAGCTTCATGGTCTCCTAGATTAAGCTTAACACCGTTTTCCAGCTTCTCCATGCTTTGTACCGCCATGGGCTTCTGCAGATTGTTTTTTTCCAGAGGCGTATCAGGCTCAGGCTGCACGTTTGCTGCAGCAAATACCGGTTGGGCAAGATAGAATTGTGAAACCGCACTACCTGAGAATAAAACTGCAGTTGCAAAAAGCAATGGCGAGAATTTCTTCAATTTCTTCGTTAGCTTCATTTAAGTTTCTCTCCGTTTCTGAATGGAATGTGTTTACATGACCTGCTCGACTTAAGATAGACTAATGTTGTTCATATCTCATCTCTTTCCGTCTATGAATTCCCCCTAAATGCGGGGCTAATAAAAGGGTAGATGTTAAACTTAACCAAAACAATGGAGAGTTCGTACCAAAAAGCTTTGAAGAACATTGGAAGCGCTTACTTAAAATTTGTTTTGAATTGTGGGAGGTGGCGCAAATACATGCCTGGAGCCGATTTGTGTATTTTAGTGAAATATGGATATGCGACGAAAACATATATTTTCATTCTCATTTTTATGGAAATACATGGGATTTATAGTTCTTTGGAATGTAGGAAAATGGGGAATGGATGCTTCAAAAATTGGTTGCCACTTAACTATTTCAATATGATTTGAGTAATATTTTACATTGTGCCGGCAAAATCACTTTACTATACAATATAAACAGTAAAGTGCAAAAACCTCGCATGCCAAACCCAATATTGCAGTAGCTAAGGGGGAAGTGTAGTGTACCGAGTTCTAATCGTGGATGATGAGCCGATCACCCGCAACGGAATTGAAGCCTTCATCGATTGGGAAAAAGAGGGGTTGTCGGTCGAAGCCAGTTGTGCCAACGGGGCAGCGGCTCTAACTGTTCTAGAGAACCGTCCCATCGATATTCTTATAACGGATATCCAAATGCCTTTAATGAACGGCATTGAACTAATGAAGCAAGCGTTCCAGCTTTACCCTTGGCTTAAAGTGATCATGATCAGCAGTTACAGTGATTTCGAATATGTAAAAGAGGGTCTCAAACTGGGCGCCGTCGATTACTTGCTGAAGTCGGCATTGGAACCGGCAGAGCTTCTTGCTGTCGTTCATCGGTGTATCTCCATGCTGAAGGATGAACGCCGGAAGGAAGTGGAATTCCAAGAGGGGGCCATCTACCGAGAACGGAAATCTACCGAGCAGGACATCAAAAGGCTGATCGTTCAAGAACAGGAATTTCTTCCTTTAATTGATTGGGCACCCGCATGGTTCCAACAACGCTACGCTTGTGTCTATCTTATACTGGATGGAGCGGGGGAATTAAAGGGGAATTACGGACACCTATATGTACAATTACTATTAGAGGATTTGCAGGAGTTGTTTTATAGGCAGATAGATGAGGGAGCTGCAATGCTGATGGGGGAAAGCGGCATGTTTCTTGTATTTCCGGACAACGTCGGGGACGCGGAGCTTCGTATCCGCTATTGGAAGCAAACCGTGGAGATGGAATTGGAACTTTCCATTTCTGCCGGCTTCACTATTGAGCAAGGAATCTGCCGGCTTCTGAATGGATTAGCCGGCAGCCGCATGGCCTGCCAAAGAAGATTTTTGGAAGGCCTGGGCGGCATATATGTCTGGGAAGGATCAACAGAGAACAAGGGAACAGCACAAGTGTCGACGATTGAATCGGAACTGCCTGATTGGAAGTCTTTTTTTGAAATCATCCGCAACGGGGATCCGATTTCCTCTGCAATGGAAAATGCAATGCAACGTTGGAAAGGCATGTGGTTGAATCCGGAACAAGTAAAGCACGAGGCTAACGAACTTTTCACGGGCATTTATGAGCAGCAGGCAGTAACAGGACTACCCCTTTCCGAACTGCTTGATTTGCTTGAACGGACAGAGACGCTGGATCAAATCTTATCGATTCTGAAACACGGACTGGAGGATATCGGGAAGACTTTTATTCCGAGACTGGCCGATAAAGGAAACGGAGGGGAGCTCATCGCGAAGGCGTTGGAATACATAACTAATCATTATAGCGAGAACTTGACGCTGCAGATTGTAGCGGATACTGTGTATCTCAGTAAAAATTATTTCAGTCTCCTTTTCAAAAAACAAACGGGTCAAAACTTTATCGATTATCTGATTGAGCTGCGGATTCGGGAAGCAAAGCGCCTTTTGGCGGAGGAGGACGTCCGAATATCTGATATCTCCGAAATCGCAGGGTTCAATGATGTAAATTATTTCAGAAAACTTTTTAAAAAAATGACCGGTTTGACACCCTTGGAATACAGGGAAAGGCATCAGGGAGCGGGTTCGCAGTTGGAGCAGGTGACTAAACAATTTGGTGAACAGACCGCTGTGAATGAAGTGTCATTGGAAGTGAAGTAAACCAGATCAAACACGAATTCATGTAAACTCCAAGTCCACTTGTAGCAATCGGCAGCTTGGAGTTTTTTTGTCGTTTAGCGGAACGATGCACCTTGATGCTAAATACTTTCAAAATTCAGTAAAAGGTATTGATGTGAACGAATGGTGGAAATCATTGTCTATCCAGTGGTTTTTTTTATATGATTTTACTGTTGGATTTTTGAGGAAATAATACCATTTATTCTTTTGTATGTTTTCATTCCACCTTAAGGAGGAATGAATTTTGGGTAGTCAGCAACTTCAGGAATGGCAAGGGTGATTATGTGAAACTACTATTGGTAATTAATGGGTTCGGTGCAATCGTAAGCCAGCATCTAGGGAAGCAGGCCGACATCTTGAATGATACCGGGCTTGCGCTCGAAGGATCGCCGGGGCATCGGCCGGATTGTGGCGGTTACCGGCCACCGGGGCTGCGGGATTACGAGCACCGCCGTGAATGTGGCCAGTGAAGCCGGCAAGCGTGGTTTAAGCGCTCTAATCGTCGATATGAATATCGATTACCGGAGCGCGAACATGTACTGTAGACACCAGGAACGGTACCCAAATCGCTGCCTTTAGAGGCAGTGAGCCAATGGTTAAGGAATTGTACCGTAACGACTGGAAAAATAATGGAACAACTGCGTATGCCATAGAATCTGTACAGCAAGCTGAAGTACGGAAGTACATAGAGAATTTAAAACTGGAGGAAGGTCAGAAGCTGTACCTCACCGGACATTCCTCTAGCGGTAATCTCGCCATGTATTCATCTTTTATTTTGCCGGATAGCATGCGAAAACAGCTGGTTTCGGCCTCTACCTTTAATGCCCCCGGATTCAACGGCAGGGTTCTTGATAAGTATAAGCACACTATCGAAGAACTGAACGAGAACGGACAGATAAAAGAATTTAGGAACAAGCATGACCTTGTCCCTGCCCTATTCATGATTCCGTCAGACGGTATCTATATAGACACCACTTCCAAGGAGTATACGGGATTTTCCCATCATTCCATGTTTTCACTGAAAGCAGCAGACAATCAGGAGCAGTTTCAGCCAACCGATGCCGACACGAAGGATCATCAGGATCTTGTGGACGCAGTTATGGATTCCTTCCGGTATGAAACCGATCTGGTCTACATTAACAACAAGAAGATTTCGGTCAATCTTCGGAACGAACCGCTGAACAGACAGGGCAATACCATCGTCTCCAAACCGGCAGTTTTAAGTGTTAATGATGATAAAGGAGTAAATGCAGTGCCGCTGCTGACCGTAGTAGACCGTGGCGCCGACGACTCCAGGTATAAAAAGAAAGTAGAAGAAATTTATCACTCGCAAGACAAAGACAACACCGACAGCACCCATCCTTACTGGAAAAATATACTGGAGGGCTATACTCAGTCCAGCACGCTGGGAAGTTTCGACAATTATAAGTATCGCGAGTTTGTTAAAACCGGCCAGCATATGTACAAGATTACGGAAAAAACAACTGTAAGCATCATCGTCAATAAAGACAATGTGCCGCTCTACACCGATGCGCGTATGTCGGACGGCAAGTATTATGTCAAAGCTTGGATCGCGGATGTAGAACTTGAAGACAGCAGTAACGCTTACAACAAACTGGGTAAGCTGGTCGGCGTCAAGCCGCTGGATGAGATTGAAGTGACCGTGAAAGGTTCCATGTACGACGATTTGAATAACTGAGATTAGGCGTACATATTCAAAAGCAACAAGTAGATGAAGGAAGGGCCGCAATCACGAGTTGACAACAGGAGAGGTGACTTGTACAAAAAAAGAGGGGAACAAGCATGATACAAAAAGTGGATCTTGAGCGCCTGCTGGCGCTATCCGCTGGCATCCAGCGCATTCGCCGCAGCCTGGAGGGCAAGTTGTCTGAAATGAACCGGAGCACCGGCAGGCTGCTTGCGCAAACCGGAAGCGGGTACACGGAGCCGTATGTCCGCCGGAGTGTGCAGGAAGCGGAAGACCACCTACGTGAGGTAATGGCCGCCGGGGAGCGGGTGGACCGGATTTTGGGCCGGCATGCCCAGAGTCTGGAGTGGACAGTTGACCGTTACCGGGAGTCGGAACGCCGGGCTAAGGCGCTTGCGGATGCGTCGCTATTGCCGAGGTCGCCGGAATGGAAGACGTTTAGCGGTCTCGGAGGGCCGGTTGCCCGCTTTCCGGTGTTTCTTTTCCCGGGGGAGCGGCTGAAAGAGGGGCTGTCCGCCGGCGCTGATGCCGAGCTAGTCTATGGATTGGAGCCGATATGGACCGACGAAATCATCGCCGCGCTGATCCGCAAACTGCAGGAGGGTACGGAAATGGAACGTGTTTCCGCCCGGAAGCAGCTGCGGGAGATTCGGGAGCAGTTGAAGGAGCTGGCGCGCAGCCGGACGGCAGCGGAGGTCTACCGGGCCTTCGGCAACGCGGCTTACGAGAAGGAAGCGCTGCGGTATGCGAATACGCTGCGGACTTCGCTCGAGATGAAGGGGATTTCGGCAGCGGTGCTTGAAGCGACGGCGGTGATCCCCGGCGATGTCCCGTCTCCTCCGCTGACGGCCTGCCGGTACAATCCGCTGGCCGCGGATAGGTCGCCGCTGCCGGAGGAGAAGGAACTGCAGTTGGTGCTCACGGCCGCGATGGCCAATGCCACGTACCGCCAGTGGGTGCAATCCCATTATGAGGCGATTGCGTTATCGGTACGGCAGGCAGTGGCGGAGCAGCAGGAGCTGGAAGCTATCGCCGCGCTGTACGGGAAGCTGCCGGAAACGGAAGTAATGCTGCTGCGGAAAGCGCTAAAGGCACAGGGCTATGCGCTAGAGATGGACGAAGATACGTTCACGCCGGACCTGGTGTCTGCGCTGCTGCAATACGGAGCCGCGCGCGAGCCGGAGGCGGCCGTGGATCGCCGCACGGCGGTGTCTCGGGCGCTGGTGCTGCTGAGCGGGGATCTGCCGGCGGAGCGGATCAACAGTGATCTGCTGCAAATGCTGGTGATGCGGTATGCCCGGGAACAGAGAAGCCTTACGCTGAATGCCGACGGCCAATCGGAGAGTGATTTCCTGCGTTATGTGTGGAGTCAGGGCTACGATCCGGAAACATTCGACCTGGTGCCGCCATCTCTGCGGGAAGGGTTAGGTCTGAAATACAGTGAAGCCTACTTTGCGGTGCAGAAGGAGAAGGACTGGAGCCAGGCGGGGAAGGTGCCGCAGTGGATGAACGTGACGGCCTCGTTTCTGACGGGCTCGGTGAACGGAGCAGTGGACGGGGTCGTTGGTCTGGCAGAGGGAGCGTATCAGGTGCTCCGGCACCCGATCCAAACGGGCGAGGCGATTGGAAGCCTGATGGAGCAGGGAGCTAAGAAACTTCGTCACCCGGTGGAAAGTATGAAGGAACTGCAGGGGTGGGGTGAAGGAAAGATCGAAGCGTTCCGGGAGATGACGCCGGAGCAGCGGGCGTATGCGCTGGGACACGCAGCGGGGAATACCGCGACAAATGCAATCCCGGTGGGCAAAGCGCTGCAGGGTGTCAAATGGATGGTTAAGAGTGATGCCAAGGCGCTGAGGTTGCTGCTGCAGGAGAGGAAAACATCAGGCTCCCGCTCCAGGTGGGGGCTTCCGCCCAGGCTGGCGACACCGGAGGGCCTAACTGTACCGGGCTCGTCCCATCCCGACTTTACGGTGCATGAGGTACGGAAATCGGAGGGGTGGGGGATTGAGGGGACGGGTAAAGTTCCTGATAAGACTTTTGTTGATAATCCTATTGATGATACGGGGAAACTAATACCGAATGCGCAGTATAAAGCGGGTGAGCACCAATATGATTATGAAACAGACCATCTCGGTAGGATTGAAAAGTTTACCGCTGATGATCTAAAATTGACTACTAGAGAAGAGCGATTGCCACATGATTCAAATACACCAGGCAAAGAGCCCGGCGACCATGCAGGCCATCTGGCTGGGGATAGATTTGGTGGTTCACCAGAGATTGATAACCTTGTCTCCCAGTCAAGTAAAATTAATCTAAGCGAGTACAAAAAAATAGAAAATGAATGGGCAAAAGCGTTACAATCAAATCCGCCTAAGCATGTATCAGTTGAAGTAAAAGTAAATTACGAAGGGGATTCACTTAGACCGTCTAGTTTTAATGTGATCTATGAGATTGATGGCAAGATTAAGGTTGTTGATCTGGTCAATTAGGAGGTAATAATATGACAAAGGTATTTGAAGATTACTTCTCGGAACTACAGGCGGATATGGTTTCGATTTGTATGGAATACGTAAGTAATAAAGCAGAGATGATCTATATTTACGCTACAAATGAATTTGATCAATTTAGTTCTGATGTATTTTATAAAATAAACGGTCAGATTGTTGAAAAGCACAAATTAAATACTGCTGTCGAAACAGATGATCGTCATTCGCAGCCTATTTACAATGTGTCAAAAGAACGGCAGATCGCAGTGCTTAATATTTGCAATCAAAATTTACGTAAAATTAAGGACTTGTGTCAGAAATTCAACAGAGATATGCCTACGGAAATGAAACTGATTTATGATGTTTCAAGAAATAAATTGGAGGCTCAATATAGCTACGAAATTAAATACTCAAATGATCCAGTAAAAACAGCTGGGCATATTTTCGATGAGTGGTTTGAGGAAATGGGCGGGAAATTGTAGCCGCTGCAAGTTGGTTGCGCAAGCTGATCTACCAAAACGTAAAACGGCGTATTTTTCAATCCAATGTCATACAAACGCACCACGCAACACGTATTAAGCGGGCGGGAGATAACGAAGCCAAGTAAATTTGATTATTCTTCCCTGCGAAGATTAAACCGAATCGGAAATAGGATCCAAATAGTGCGGCAGGATGCGGCAATTTTATCGAATCCATTCGGGAGTTACCGTTAATATCTAGGCTGTCTTGTTATCCATGGATTATTCCGATGTGACAAATTCAAGATTCAAAAAGTACGGCTACACTGATTCCATCCCCCGTACCATCTTGAATGTCATGCTACAGTATGGCTATGATGAACAGGAAGCACAGCGGCAATATCTCTTATGGAGAATTGTCATTCCAGGCTTCGAGTCATTGCTAGTTAATGAACTTCCTCCAGACACAAACTCTGCAATCCTTATATATAACTATGAATATAATTGTGATTATAAAGAAGTTAAAAGAGACGGTTATAACTACGTTTTTATTGGTAGTGTGCAGTACGAGTAAATTATTGAGTGTAATAGTTGGTAGTATGGGTTATGGGCTGCCCAGTGCCGAATGAACCCAACATTCAACCAATAACACATATAACCCATATAATATCCGTATAAGGATTTTTCCAATTCGTTTGTACGCACATCAATGCTTGAATTTTATATCCTAAATAACGCTTTTCCGTTACATTAAACAGGTCGATTATGGTCAGATACCACCATGATTGACCTGTTTTTTATGTCTGCCCCCACCATTACGCATCACGCAACGTTGGTTGGGCTGGTGGGGAAGAACAGAGCTAGGCATACTCAGTTTTTCATGGATATTGCTTCAATTAGAGGATTGTCTCCATTATTAGACCTGTCAAACAGACCGCACGGACTTTAAAACTCCGCTTGGTTTGTTCGTCTCGTACCCTGAATGGGTAGATACATTAAGATTACGTTATCGGGGAGAGGATGACGGAAGTCAGTTTAAAAGCGTTTCGCGGATTAGCAAAAACGTGGTCGGAGGTGAATTATCAGGTACAGACCGAAGACTGGAAGCGTGGTAATGTGCTTCAAAAATGAAACGGATTGCCTAAAATCAACAAAAATAATTATTGACTAAACGATCCGGAAAGGTTAATATGAAATCACAAGGAGGTGGACTACAGGAACTGCAGGCACGGAAATTATAATACTTAATGCAAGGTTTTATTTTTTTACAGATTCCAGACCGAATGATCTAAATTAAAAGGAGGAAAACAAAATGAATACCAACGGACTTACAGCAGGAGCCATTCGCGAGCGGGCACAGGAGACATTTCGGAATCACTTGAAATATTTATCGGGCGGAGATATTGAAGCGTGGATTAGTCTTTGGCACGAAGATGGCGTTCTGGAATTCCCTTACGGCCCCGCAGGTTTTCCTGAATTCAAACAAGGGAAAGCTGATATATACGAATATATGCTGAACTTCCCGAAACACTTCGAGGTGCATTTTACAAATCTGGAGTTCCATCCGGCTGTCGATCCCGAGCTTGTAATCGCGGAGTTCAAATCCACCGGGAAGCACAGAGAAACGGGGAACCCATACAATCAGACGTATATCAGTGTCGTTGAAACGAAAGACGGCCTCATTACGCGCTATCGGGATTTCTGGAATCCGCTGGTCGCGATCGAATCGATTGGCAGCATGAACGAAGTTGTTCAATTTTCCGGGAACCAAAAATAATATTGACTGAATGATCTGGAAAGGATAAGATGAAGGTTGTTACAAGGGAGGAGTGCTCTTCAACCATGGCAAGAAGTAAGGAATTTGATACAACGCTAGCTCTGCACAAGGCTATGGAGGTATTCGGGCACTACGGCTACGAAGGAACTTCCCTGCAAAACTTGCTCTATGGGTTGGGCATAGCCCGCCAAAGCCTGTACGATACTTACGGGACCAAGCGTGATCTTTTCGTCAAGGCCGTAAAACATTATGTGAATGAGAAATCGGATGCGGTCATTTCATATTTGGAACGTCCAGGTTCGGTCAAGAAGGCGATCGCTGATATTTTCCATGAAATTGTGGCTGTTCTGCAAGATGGGGAGCGCCGGAAGGAATGCTTCATTATGCACAGCGCCATTGATCAGGTTCCTCATGATTCGGAAATCGCGGCGTTTTTTGAACGGGATATGACCCGTTTGGTCCAGGCCTTTTATGAAGCGCTGGTTCGCGCCCGCAATCAGGGTGAACTGAATGGAAATCGTGATTTGTTGGCTCTTGCGCGGTATTTATACCATGAGAGATATGCGCTGACCCAAGTGGCTAAATTAACCACCGATCCCAAAGTTTTGGACGATATTGCTGCGGTTACGCTTTCCAAGCTAGACAATTAATGGAGCGCAATGAGACGCTTCATTATATTTTTGGATGTTATAGATCGATTGGTCTGGAAATAATACGCTCTTACTGTGCTATGGAACTCGGGGATAGAGTCGGCTATGTTGGCCCTATTCCCGCTATAATACGCATCTATTTTTTAGACTGAACGGTCTGATAAAAAAAGGAGTAGATTTCATGAATTCAAATAGACACAAAGGATTGGCATTGACGATTTTGGCTTTATCCCAACTCATTTTGGCTCTCGATTACACGATTATTTTTGTAGCTCTGCCTTCCCTTGCAGCAGACTTGGGCTTTAGTGCGAACCAGCTGCAGTGGGTCATCAGCGCCTTTTCCCTTGCCTTTGGAGGATTCCTGCTTATCGGTGGAAGATTGTCCGATTTGCTGGGCAGACGGCGGATGTTCATCATAGCCATGGGGATCTTCGGTCTAGGCTCTCTGCTTGGCGGTATCGCAGACTCTCAGCTGTTCCTCATTATTGCAAGGGGACTCCAGGGTATTGGCGGAGCGCTGCTGTCACCGGCTACACTGTCACTGATCATGTCCAACTTTGAAGAAGGCCCGGAACGCAACCGTGCATTAGGCACTTGGGCGGCAATGGGTGGAGTGGGCATGTCCATTGGGTTATTGCTTGGCGGCGTGTTAACAAGCTTTATCGGCTGGGAAGCCACCTTTTTTGTAAATGTTCCCATAGCTATTTTTGTTATTATCCTCGCTCCGATCACGCTTGTGGAGAGCAAGGCAGCATCTTCAAAACGCCATTTTGACGCATTAGGCGCGATTTCCGTAACGGCCGGCATGATCTTGATTGTAAATTATCTTATTCAAGCCCCGGTCGTAGGCTGGCTTCATCCATCAGCTATTATTCCTGGAATTATCGGCGCTATTCTGCTTCTGTTATTCGTAGTCATTGAACGTCGCACGAAAGATCCTTTGATCCCCTTTAGACTGTTTCGGATACGGAGTTTGACTGGGGCCGCGATTACCGCAGCGTTGTTCTCCGCATCATTCGGTACGTTATACTATTTCCTCACGCTATATACGCAAGAGGTTCTGCATTACTCTGCCATTCAATCCGGATTAAGCTTTCTGCCGCTGACCATTAGCGCTTTTGCAGGCGCGAAGTTGATTAACAAAATGCTGGCAACTGTAGGCGCAGCCGGAACAATTGCAAGCGGCATGGGGCTTGGGGTGATTGGTTTTATGCTGCTTACCCAGCTCTCTGAGCACGGATCGGCATGGGGGATCATTCCGGGGACCGTTATCATCGGTATTGGTCAGGCCTTTATTTTTACAACGATGTTTATCGCGGCAAGTTCGGGAATTGATATGAAAGAACAGGGTGTTGCATCCGCTATCGTCTCTACCGGACAACAAATTGGCGGAGCGATCGGATTGGCTGTCATCATGGCCATTATCTCTGCAAGTCTCGGCACTAACGCTACTTTGGAAACGATGGAGCCCTCGGATTTAACCGGAGCGATTCACATGGCATTCATCATTGACGCTGTTATCGCGCTTCTGGGCATTCTCGTATCGTTCATAGCGCTTAAGCAAAAAAATGCCGCGGTTATGGAAGCAAAGTCGCTGCATGAATAAAAGGAGTGCTTAATGTCCTTATTATTTTAATGATCATAAAAGGCTATGAATGTCTGCGCGAGTAGAGTTCAAGGCCTTTTTCGGCGGAAGCCGGCAAGCGAAGGGAGCGATGGGCTTTCAGGTCAGCCCGCCACGCTCGTGCGAACACTTGACTTAGATCTTACTCTAGGACCTATAATTAAGATAACGTACCTGAATCAGAGATAAGATATTATGAAAAAGAAGGCATCCTGCCGTTCATCAAACGAAACGAGAGCGGCATACGCATGTATGAGGAAGAACATATCGACTGGCTTAAATTCATATGCTGCCTCCGCGATACGGGCATGTCCATTTCACAGCTGAAGGATTTTGTTGAACTTACCGTACAGGGTGACGGA
Source organism: Paenibacillus rhizophilus (assembly GCF_003854965.1). GTDB lineage: Bacteria > Bacillota > Bacilli > Paenibacillales > Paenibacillaceae > Paenibacillus_AQ > Paenibacillus_AQ rhizophilus. Next base: position 102,768 of record NZ_RQPI01000013.1, on the reverse strand, counting down.
ACGACTGAACAGCGTATACAAATGCTTGAGCTGCAGAAGAAAACCGTTCAAGAGCAGGTCAACACCCTGATGTCACATATCGGGATGATTGACTTCAACGATCTTCCAAATAAACGGCAGGATTCCATAATGGATACTCCGGCTGCAGACGGCTGACTTGATCCAGACGGGACAGCTCTTCTTCGTTCAACACGATACCCGATGCTCCAAGATTGTCCCGAAGCTGGTCAGGCCGTTTGGCTCCGACAATAACGCTTGTGACGGCCGGTTGATTCAGCAGCCAGGCCAGCGCGATTCGGGCGACCGAGGTTTCCCGCGCTTTTGCGATCTCCTGCAAGACATCAATCAGGACATAGCCCTTCTCCCGGTCAACCGGTGGGAAATCGAATTTGTTGCGCCGGTCATCCGCTCCGCCTTGATTGTCCCGAGTATACTTGCCCGACAGAAATCCGCCGGCCAAAGGACTCCACACGAGCAAGCCCATTTTCTGATCCTGAAGGACGGGGATGATATCCCGCTCAATGTCGCGTCCGGCGAGCGAATAATAAGACTGGGCCGTCTGGAAGGCATGCAAGCCCAATTGCCGGGAAATGCCGCTTACCTTCATCATCTGCCAGCCTTGCAGGTTGGAGCAGCCGATATATCGAACCTTGCCGCTGCGGACGAGATCATCAAGCGCGCGCAAACTTTGTCAAAGTTAATCATGAAAGGAATGCATATGACACCATCAAAAAACGTTCTGGTCGTTAGCGTATCGATCCTGCGGGTATGAATAATATCACTTGGGGGACGGCTTATGAAGCAGGATAAGGACTGGTATTGGAAATCGGATGAGGAGGTTGGGCTGACTAGGTCCCGTGAGCGGTTTCGTGTCGGTATGCTTATTTTCATTATGACTGTGACTGCTGCCATTCTCGGTGGCTGGTTGCTCATCCAGGGTGTTAAATTAATAATAGTAAAAATAATCTGGCCGCTGCTGTATCATTTCCTGGATTATATTTCTGACCATCTTGTTTAGGCGTTCCCCGCACATGCGCAAAATCACATCATGATTTTCAGAAATACGATAAAATTTTCATAAAAATTGCTGGTTTTTGGTGGATTCCAAAATGGCGAATGATGAGGTTAACAGAGGAGGCATCTTGATGATTAATGCAGAGACGCTTGAAAGCTATTATGAGAAGAAGGGCAGATTGCAGCAAAATTTTCTGTCCAAACAGTTCCAGGCCGATCTTCCCAAATTTTCTACGCATGAAGAGGCAGCGAGCTGGTTCAAGGAGCTTTTCGGGGACGACTTCATCTTTGTAGAGAAGATGAAAGCGGCTAACGAAGCGGAATTCTACTACCTGTACGACATTATTCATGACCGCGAGAGATGGGAACGCAGAGAAAGAGATATTAGGGAGAAGGGCTTTGCGAACGGATTGGGTATGCTGCTGTGCGCACAGCGGGTCGATATTTATGAAGATGGCGCTGTAGAATTGGCATTTTAATAAATACTTGAAATAAGTTTTGGACAAGCGACCGGTCGATGCAGTCTAGTGCATGGCTGGTTTTTGTTTGTTTGCTAGTGATAAGATAGGATAAAAAAAGTAGGGGTCATTATCTATGAAATTACTTACAACCATGGCTGTTGTTGCGATCTTGCTCGCCTCCGCCGGATGCGGGAACGGGACAGCTTCAACCCCGGGACAAGGGGCAAAAGAGACCCCGGCTCTGGCGGCGGCAACGGCGGCTCCGTCAAGCGAGGCCTCCCTGCCGACAGCGGGTCCAAGCGGAGCGCCGGACGACGCCAGCCCGGCTGCAACTGGCGCGGCACCATCACCGGAGGCAAGCGTGTCGGCGGCTCCTGACAAATCGGCGTCAGGCGGGGCAAGCGGCTCTGCGGCTCATGAAGACAAAGAAGTTTGGGCTGCGGTCGACAAGGCGCTGGAGAGTGAGAACTACAGTTCCGTTGTAGAGATCTTTGAGAAAGTGCCTGATCCAAGCGAAGATCTTAAGGCGATGTATAACCTTGCCCTGTACAATATTTACGGACAGGACGGAGACGACGAGAAGTCGCTGGAATACTTATATAAGATTCCGGCGGGCTACAAGGGAAGACATGCGGACCTGGTATCGTATTGGAAATTTATTTATGAATCCTTCGCCCAGGGCCGAACGGATAACATTACTTTTGACGAGTACAAGCAGAAATATTATCAATCCGGCAAAAGCACGCACTAGCGCGCTCAGGAAGAGGGGATATTGGCTTTCTCATCCCCCTTTTTTAATACCTTTATCCCCACAGTTTTCTCTCCCATCCATTTATCAGGTTTAGCAAACATCCTTAAGTTTCAACTATTGACTTTTATTATGAAAGCCATTACAATCTCCTCGAACGAAACCCATTTCGATAAGGGGGTGAACAGCCTTGATTACCATTTATGACATCGCCAAACGGACGGGTTATTCTCCGACCACCGTGTCGAAGGTGTTCAATAATTACAACGACGTCAGCGTCAAGACCCGGGGTAAAATTTTGGATGCCGCAAAGGAAATGGGGTACTTGCCCAATTCGCATGCCCGGACATTGATGACCAAGAAGTCGTGGACGATCGGGATATTGTTCAACGAACCTTCCGGTGTGGGTATACGCCATCCGTTCTTCAACGGCGTCATTGACAGCTTCAAGAAGACAGCGGAGGCGGAAGGGTACGATCTGATGTTCATTTCCGACAATATTGGCGGCAAGAGCAGCAGCTATGTGGAGCATTGCAGATTCAGAAGCGTAGACGGCGTTATCGTTATTATGGCCGATCGCAAGGACCCGGGCCTGCAAGAGCTGCTGGAGAGCGGAATTCCCTGCTTCCTGCTCGATTTCGAGTCGTCGCAGGCGGGAACCATCTGCTCCGACAATATTAACGGCAGCTTCCTAGCGGTGCAGTACCTGTATGAGCTGGGGCACCGCCAAATCGCCCATATTTCAGGCGGCACGGATACGTTTGCGGGACAGCAGCGGCAGCTTGGCTACGAGATGGCAATCGACAGGCTGAAGCTAAAGAGGAGAGAAGAGTATATTACCGGGGGCGGAGGCTTTTTTTCGGTGGAAAGCGGGTATGAGGCGATGAACCGATTGCTCGATTTGGAGCAGCCACCAACGGCTGTGCTGGCTGCCGGAGATAATCTGGCCCTCGGAGCCGTCAAAGCGATTCGGAACCGAGGTTTGCAGGTTCCGGAGCATATTTCCGTGATCGGGTTCGACGATATTGAGGCAGCCGGACTGGTATACCCCGGGTTGACTACGATTCGCCAGAATGTGCAGGAGATGGGCAGCCGTGCGGCGCAGATGCTGATCCATTCGATTGAAACGGTCCGCGCTCCGGAATCGGTCGTTTTGCCTGTGGAACTGGTAATACGGGATTCGTGCCGGGCCATATAGCGTTGACCGTCATAGCGATTTAGGCTGTTAGGACATCCGAAGGATGTCTGCGCGGCTTTTTTCGAAACCTATTTCGCTGCTGATTTATCGATCTGGATAGGGCTCCAATGCAATTGTGACTGTGATTGCCGGGTACCGGGCCCGAGAGATGTAATGTAACGGTTCTTTCTTTTATCAGACGGTATAACGGATATCAGACGGTATAACGGAAAGAGAGGTTAAATTATGCCAGCTTATTATTATGAGGATCGGAATTTTGTCATTGAGGAGTTCGATAAGGCCAAGACGTTCGCAAGCTTTCTTCCCGGCTTGGCCGGACGGAAAGGGATTCCTTTATGGGCTTTCTATGTCAACCGCGGACAGGGAATTTCCAGCTTCGGCATCAGGGACAAAAACTCTCCGATCATGGAGTTCTCCCCGGCAAGCATCAGCTACAAGAACGTGGCGGTGAACGGATTCCGTACCTTCATTAAGCTCAAAGGAGCGTCTTCCGTATATGAGCCGTTTCAGGACATGACGGAGAGTGCTTCCCTCAAACGGACGATGAGAATCGGGCGCAACGAACTGACCGTTGAAGAAATCAACCGTACGTTAAATCTGCAGGTCAAAGTTGTGTATTACAACGTGCCGAACGACGGGTTTGCCGCGCTGGCCAGACATGTGGAGATTGTGAATTTGGCCGATTCGCCCCTTTCGCTGGAGATGCTGGACGGCCTTCCCGAAATTTTGCCTTACGGGGTGGATAATGCCGGGTACAAGGCGATGGGCAATCTGCTCCGTAGCTGGATGGAGGTCTACAATCTGGAGCATGCCATTCCTTTCTTCAAAATCCGTTCAAGCACCAAAGATGAAGCCGAGATCAGCGAGATTGCGGGCGGGCATTTCTATCTCTCGTTCAGCGATGAGGAACGGCTTATCTCCCCATTGGTCGATTATGAAACGATATTTGGCTATAATACTTCGCTTTCTTATCCTTCCGAATTCGCCAAAACTTCCTTGGCGGAGCTCATGAGCCGGCCGCAGATTACAGCGAACAAGGTTCCCTGCGGCTTTACCGGCAAGTCGGCGGAGCTGGCTCCGAGCCAAAGCTTGAACCTGTATACGCTGATCGGACATACGAGCGATATCGAGATGATGAACTCCCGGGCCGGGCGGCTCTGCTCGTCTGACTATTTCCGCAAGAAACGCGAAGAGGCCGCCGAGCTGGCGGAACGACTCACGGATGATATGCATACTTCCACTTCGTCGCCGCTGTTCGACGCTTACTGCAGACAGAGCTATCTGGACAATGTGCTGAGAGGCGGATACCCGATTCTGTTCGGCAAAGGCAAAGAGGCCAAGGTGTATCATTTGTTCTCCCGCAAGCACGGGGATTTGGAACGGGATTACAATTTCTTCTCCCTCGCTCCGGAATATTATTCCCAGGGCAACGGCAACTTCCGGGATATGAATCAGAACCGCAGAAACGATGTGTTTTTCAACCCGGATTCGGGGGCATTTAACGTCTATATGTTCTTCAGCCTGATTCAAGCAGACGGATACAATCCGCTGCAGGTAAAAGGAAGCACCTTCCAGGTGCCGGAAAAACGGCAGAAGGATCTGGCTGCGTGGCTGGAAAGCGCGGCGGGCAGTCACCGAAACGAGCTTGCAAAGCTTGTCGCGAGCCCCTACACTCCCGGGCGGGTCATCCATTTTATAGAAGACAACGGGGTTCGGCTGCAAGCCGGGGAAGAAGATTTTCTGGAGAAGCTGATCAGCCTGTCGGAACAGAACATCGAAGCGAATTTCGGCGAAGGTTATTGGATCGACCATTGGACCTACAATATGGATTTGGTGGAGAGCTACCGGGCTGTTTTTCCGGACAAAATGGAAGAGCTGCTGTTCTCGCCGGGCACCTGCCTTTTCTTTGACAGTCCTGTTAGGGTGCTGCCGCGCAGCGAAAAAACCGTGCTGAAGCACGGGAAGGTCCGTCAGTATGGAGCGGCCGTTCACGATGAGGAGAAGCTGGACCGCTTCGGAACCGGACTGGAAGAAACCCGCTGGCTGAAGGCCGGGAACGGGGGAGGAGAAGTATACCGGACGAATTTGTTCGTCAAAATGCTGTCGCTGGCCCTGATCAAAATGTCTACGTTGGATCCTTTCGGAATGGGGATTGAAATGGAGGGAAACAAGCCGGGGTGGAACGACGCCATGAACGGGCTTCCCGGGTTGTTCGGTTCGGGGATGGGAGAGACCTTTGAGCTGAAGCGGCTGGTCGATTTCATTTTGAAAGCGCTATCCGAAATGCGGAAGCATGAGGATTTTGCCGACCGCAGCGCCGCGCTCCCGGAGGAGATCTACAACTTGCTAATAAGGGTGTATGAAATCGTGTCCTTACGGATAAAAAACAGACTGACCGAATTCGAATGCTGGGATCAGGCCGCTTCGGCACGCGAACGGTACCGGGAGGCGATCCGCTTCGGAATTACCGGCCGGGAGAGACCAGTATCCTATTCAACACTTCTGACGATTTTCAAGGTGTTTCTTCAGAGACTGGATCAAGGCATCGCCAAGGCCGTGGAGCTGGGGGGCGGGCTTGTCCCCACCTATTTCCGGTATGAGGCGGAGGAATACGTCCCATTGGCGGATAATAACGGCAACCCCGTCATCGCCGGATGCGGTTTGCCCGTTGTAACCGTAAGCCGTTTCCGCGCCGAAGCGCTGCCAGCTTTTCTTGAAGGTCCGGTTCACATGCTGAAGACGGTGGGAAATCCCGAGCAGGCGGGAGCAATTTATCAGGTGGTGAAGACAAGCGGCCTCTACGATGAAAAGCTCAAGATGTACAAAACATCCGTCAGCCTTGACGGACAACCGCAGGAAATTGGCAGAATCCGGGCGTTCACGCCAGGATGGCTGGAGCGCGAATCGATCTTTTTGCATATGTCCTACAAATATTTGCTGGAGCTTCTGAAGACCGGCCTGACTGGACCGTTCTTTGAAGAATTCAGAAATACACTTATCCCGTTTCAGGACCCGGCCGTATACGGGCGCAGCACATTGGAGAATTCATCCTTCCTCGCAAGCGGAGCCAATCCCGACCCGAGCGTTCACGGCAGAGGGTACGTGGCCCGGTTAAGCGGGTCGACCGCCGAGTTTATAAGTCTTTGGCTGCTTATGATGGCGGGGAAACAGCCTTTCCGGCTGGGCAATAATGAAGAACTCATCCTTAGGCTTGAACCGGTTCTGCCCGGCTGGCTGTTTAATGAAGAGGGCAAATTGTCGTTCAGATTTCTCGGCTCGGCGGCTGTCACCTATCATAATGAACGGCGTGCCGATACGTTTGGGGACACAGGAGTGTTCGTCCGCAGCATAACGCTGAGGGATAAGGCGGGCAACAAGACCCGGGTGGAGGGCAGCGAGCTGGCGGGTGCCCTTGCGGAAGATGTGCGAAGCGGCTTATACCCGGAGCTGGAAGTTGTGCTGGGATAGCCGCGGGAGGCGAGGGACAACCGAATGGTCCCTCGCCGTCATGGCGCTAGCAGGTATTGCGGCGCGAGTGCCAACTTTCGAAACCGATTTCGAAATCAATCGGAAAGAAGGATGTTTATGTCGACCAACGTTCAAAAGTGGAAATTCTCCGGCACGGACGGCAATTTTATTTTACAAGATCCCCATCAAACGAGTTATTTGTATTTTCCGCTTGTCAACGAGGCGGGGATGATGTCTTCCATCACTCCCCTATTTCATGGAGATATAAAGGCGAACCATAACACCTTCCTGTCGGAGCCGGTGTCCGCCGAAAGTCTACACAACTCCCGGGCCTCCCGGAATTTCTGGGTATACGCGGAAGGGGCCGGACCCTGGTCCTGCGCGGGAAACTCGGCCATCCAGCACACCCGCCATTTTGCGGCGGCGGAACCGGCTGAACGGGAACAAGTCAAGCTGGAGGCGGGATTTCTCTGGCATAAGCTGACCCGCGAGAGCCCGCTTCTGTCCTTGAAGTCCGAGGTGGTCAGCTTCATTCCCGCGGGTCCGGACAAGGTGGAATTGATGAAGGTTACTCTGACCAACACCGGTGATCGGGCTATCACCGTGACGCCTACGGCGGCGATTCCGCTGTATGGCCGATCCGCCGACGATCTCAGGGATCACCGGCATGTGACCTCGCTGCTGCACCGGATCTATACTTCGGCCGGCGGGATTGAGGTGCAGCCCGCCTTGTCTTTCGATGAGCGGGGGCACCGGGTCAATACGGTAACCTATACCGTATTGGGGCGCGAAGGCGATGGCGGTAATCCGGCCGGATTCTTCCCGGCGGCGGAAGGCTTCATCGGAGAGGGCGGTTCCTATGAATGGCCGGAGGCGGTTGTCCTTAACTCCCCGCCGCAGGCCGGCCCCGGAGCGGTACTCGAAGGCTTGGAAGCAGCGGGCGCCATCCGGTTCAATGATGCCACGATACAACCGGGAGACTCGAAAGTTTATATCGTGGCGATGGCGATTACGGAAGACCGGATCGATGAGGAGTATTTTAAGCGGGAGTATATGTCGGAAGCGCAATTCGACCGCCTTTTGGAGAAGACGAAGGCTTATTGGCACGGGAAGGTAGACGCCGTTCAGTTTCATTCCGCGGACCAGGAGTTTGATCTGTGGATGAAATGGGTGACGCTTCAGCCGATTCTGCGCAGGCTGTACGGCAATTCCTTCATGCCCCATCATGACTATGGACGCGGCGGAAGAGGGTGGCGGGATTTATGGCAGGATTGTCTGGCTCTGATGATTATGGAACCGGAGGAAGTCCGGGGGCTGCTGTTCAACAACTTCGCCGGCGTGCGGATCGACGGAAGCAATGCGACCATTATCGGCAGGCTTCCCGGAGAATTTGTGGCCGACCGGAACAACATTCCCCGCGTCTGGATGGACCACGGCGCCTGGCCTTTCCTGACGACGCTGTTCTATCTGAATCAGAGCGGGGATTTGGATTTTCTGCTGCAGGAGCAAACCTATTTCAAGGACGCCTTTGTGAACCGCTGCAAGGGACGGGATGAATCCTGGACGCCGGAGAGCGGCAATCTGCTGAGAACGGCGGGAGGGGGAATCTACCGGGGGACCATACTGGAGCATATTCTGCTTCAGCATTTGACGCCTTTTTATTTGGCGGGAGAGCATAACCATATGAGGCTGGAAGGGGCGGACTGGAACGACGGGCTGGACATGGCCGCGGATCGCGGGGAAAGCGTGGCGTTTACGGCCTTTTATGCCGGCAATTTAAGGGAGCTCGGGGCCGTTCTGCGTGAACTGCGTCAGCGTACCGGCAGCGGCAAGGTGGATTTGGCCGAAGAAATGCTGGTGCTGTTCGACTCTTTGGATCATCCGGTCGATTACGACTCCGTCTCCGGGAAGCATGAGGTATTGAACCGGTATTACGGGCAGGTGGCAGGAACCGTCAGCGGCCGCAGGAAGGCCGTGGATATTTCCCTGATCGCGGGCGATCTGGAGCGCAAAGCGAGCTGGACCGAGAACCATCTTCGAAGCAAGGAATGGATTGCTTCCAAGGACGGAAGCGAGTGGTTCAACGGCTACTATAACAACGACGGTGACCGTGTGGAAGGAGATCACCCGGATGGCGTGCGGATGACCTTGACGGGACAGGTATTTCCGATTATGAGCGGCGTGGCGACGGAGGAACAGGTCGGTGCCGTCATTCAAGCTGTGAACCGCCATCTACTGGATTCTCGGATCGGCTACCGGCTTAATTCCCGGTTTGGCAGCATTCAGCAAAATTTGGGTCGGGCGTTCGGGTTCGCTTTCGGGCATAAAGAGAACGGAGCCATGTTCAGCCATATGACCGTTATGTATGCGAACGCTTTATACAAGCGCGGATTTGTCAAAGAAGGGAAGGCAGTGCTGGATTCCATCTACTCTCTATGCGCCGATTTTGGGCAGAGCCGGATTTATCCGGGAATTCCGGAATACATCAACGAGCAGGGCAGGGGGATGTATCACTATCTCACAGGCTCTGCGAGCTGGCTGCTGCTAACCCTGCTGATAGAAGTATACGGGGTCAAAGGAAGGATGGGCGACCTGCTGCTTGAACCGAAGCTTTCGTCCGAGCAATTCGACGCTGATGGAAAGGCCTCGGTGAAGGCTAGGTTTGCCGGCCGGCACTTTCACATCGTTTACCATAATCCCGCGCGGAAGGATTACGGCTCCTATCATATTGACTTATGCGTATTGAACGGCGAAGCCGCAAGCTATGAGGCGGTTTCCGGCGGCTGCGTGCTTTCCCGCAGTCTGCTGTCCGGTTTGCCGGATGACCGTTTGCATGTGCTGGAATTGCGATTAGAGTGAGTCCAAGGCAAGTGGAGACATGCAACGGTCCTTTATGCCCTGCCAGTAACGAGAAGGAGAGCGAAGGAATGGGATATACTCTGAGAAACGGAATTTTAGAGGCGGATATCAGAGGTCCGGACACGGGGACCGGGAGCCGTTTTGACCGCACAGGCTGGATTACCCAGGTCAGACTGACATCCGGGCCGGAAATTCATGAGTTCTGCATGCCCGAAAGCATGGAGGCCGGCCGAGGAACGGGAGGGACGGGGCTATGCGGCGAATTCGGCATAAGCAGCCCCGCCGGATACGACGAAGCCGCGGCGGGAGGGCAATTTTCCAAAATAGGCGTGGGGCTGCTGACGAAACGGGAGAATGAGGATTACCATTTTTCCGGGCAGTATCCCGTTCTTCCCTATTCAGTGCTTACGGAGGTAAAAGAAGGCAGCATCCGTTTTGTCGTCATGCCCGCGGAGTGCGGCGGCTACGCCTTCCGGCTGGAGAAGCGGGTTGCGCTTCGGAAAGCGTCCATTGAAATTGATTATGTGCTGGAGAACCTGGGGAGCAGACCTCTGAAGACCGATGAGTATGTCCATAATTTCCTTGCCATAGACCGGCATCCGATCGGACCGGATTACCGGCTGCGCTTTCCTGTACCGGTTGATTTTGACGAGGTTGAATCGGATTATACTAGCGGCTTGCTTGCTGCGGAAGGGCGCGAGATCGGGTGGCGTTCCATGCCGGACAGGGAATTTTATGCCCGTCTCCCGGGTTGGGCCGATTCCGTACCCTATTATTGGGAGCTGACGCATATGCCAAGCGGAGCGGGCGTCAGGGAGTCCGGCGATTTTGCAGCGGACCGGTGCGCTCTGTGGGGCAAGAGCCATGTGGTATCCCCCGAAATCTTTATTTCACTTGAGCTTTCCCCGGGAAGTTCAAGAGGCTGGAGGCGAACATACGAGTTCTTCCATTATTCGGAATAACCCTTTTTAAGGACCGCCGCTGCGTGAGCAGGGCGGTTCTTACATGACTAAGAGTTCTCCGGACTCCAGAAATACGAAGGGATGCCACCTAAAGGAAGGCGTTGCAGCCGCAGCAACCGTTAATCAACGCTGATCTGTCGCCGCCTGTTTCATGCGGGAGAAGATGGCCGAAGGCAAGTTGACTTTCGTTGTCTTCATGAGATATTATATGCATGAACATGCATTTTGCATAATAAGGAGAGATTCCATTGACCGATTTATTTACTCCGTACAAACTTAAAGGACTGGAACTCAAGAACCGGATTGTTCTGCCTCCGATGTGCCAGTATTCGGTAACGAATAAAGATGGGATTGCCAATGAGTGGCATCATACCCATTATGTCAGCCGGGCCGTTGGCGGGACGGGATTGATTATTATTGAAATGACCGATGTGGAGCCGGACGGCCGGATTACGGATTATGATCTCGGACTGTGGTCCGATGAACAAATTCCGGCTCTTGCCCGAATTGTAGAAGACTGCCACCGGTATGGCGCGAAGGTCGGCATTCAGATCGCGCACGCCGGCCGCAAGGCTGAAGACGCGCCGGTTCCCGTCTCATCGTCGCCGGTTCCGTTCAACACGGAGTCGAAGACGCCGCGCGAGCTGACGACCGGTGAAGTGAAAGAAATGGTGGAGAAGTTCCGGCTGGCGGCGCGCCGCGCGGTGCAGGCGGGATTTGACACCATTGAGCTGCATGGCGCTCACGGGTATTTGATCCACCAGTTCACCTCACCGCTTACCAACCGGAGAAGTGACGAGTACGGGAAGGATCTGACGAAGTTCGGCTGTGAAGTGATCGCTGCGGTCAAGGGCGAAATGCCGGAAGACATGCCGCTCATTCTGCGTATTTCCGCCCAGGAGTACGTTGAAGGTGGTTATGGCATCGAGGATAGCCTGGAATTCAGCAAGGCGTTTAAAGAAGCCGGCGTAGACATGTTCCATATCAGCGCCGGAGGCGAAGGCCCGATCACTGCGGCCGGCCGCCCGGGTACGCATGCCGCTTACCAGGTGCCGCTTGCAAGGGCAATCAAAGAGGGACTGAACGTTCCGGTCATCGCGGTTGGCCGTCTGGACGATTCTGTGCTTGCCAATGCTGTCATCGGCAACGATTCAGCCGATCTTGTTGCTGTGGGACGCGGCATGCTGAAGAACCCTTACTGGCCGCTGACGGCGGCTGTCGAGCTGCGTAAAGAGACGGCGATCCCAAGACAGTATGAGCGCGGATTCGTTATCTGATGCGTTCGGCCCCGCAAGCCGTTCGTGGCAAGCAGTCCGCATAGCTAAAACCCCGTTTCAAGATTATCTCTTGAAACGGGGTTTTTGTGTAAATCGAACAGCCTAATTTGAAAAATAGTCGGCGATGCCGTTCGCGATGGCCTTCGCCGCTTTTTTCTGGTACGACGTCTTGCGGACGATGGATTCATCCGTCGGGCTGGTCAGAAAGCCCAGTTCGACCAGGGCAGCCGGCGTTTCGTTTTCCCTCAGGATGTGGTAATCGCCGAAGGATAAACCGTTGCTTTTCAGGCCGACGCCTCGGCCCAGCCGCTGCTCGATGGCGCGGGCCAGCTTCAGGTCATCGGACTCCGAATAAAAGAACGTCAGCGTGCCCGATATTTTTTTCGGGGACGAATTGTAATGCACGCTGATAAAAGCGTCCGCCGAGACCTCCGGGGCAAGCCGTGCCCGGCTGGACAGCGTAGGCCGCTGAGCGTCGCGGGTCCGCGTCATAGTCACCCGCGCGCCCGCCGCTGTCAGGTAATCCCGTAAGTACAGCGCCGTCTGCAGATTCAGGTCCTTTTCCATCGTGCCGTAGGTTGTGCCAATCATTCCCGGATCGGTTCCGCCATGGCCTGGATCGACGACAATCCGCTTCCCGCGCAGACCGGCTGACGCAGGTCTGCTGCCGGTACTGCCGCCGCTCGTCTGACTTACGCCGACAGCAAAGGATGCCGATGATCCGGCGGTAACATACGGCTCCGCGACCCAGCCGGCGGCTCCGCTTGCGGTCCGTATGTTCAGCCAGCCGGACCGGCGGGAGAGAACCGTAACGATATCGCGGGCCTTAAGCGATCCGACGGCATCATAGCCGGTTCCGGGGCCGCTGCGGATGCGCAGCGAGTCTGCCGTAACCGTCGCCGTAGAACGGCCGCCGGCCGTATGCACGTTCGCCGCGGTGCGGGATATTGGGTCCGAAGCCGCTGCGCCGCCGGCCTTCTTAAGGTAATATCCCGCGACCCAGCCGGTCATATTTCCGGCTGAAATCTTGGCCCAGCCATGCTGCTCCTCGGTCACGGTTACGATCGATCCGCCTTTGACCGATCCCTTGACCGCCGCTGCGCTCGCCGGCTCGCTGCGCACCTTAAGAGAGGTGGCGTATACCTTAGCGGTGTAGCCGTCCGCCCGGACCGTGAACGAGGTCAGTGCAAGGCTGAGGACGGTTATGGACACGCCGGCGGCCAGCCAGGCCAGCCGCTTGAGCGCCGCGAACCCGCTGCGCCTTTCCGAGTGCCTGCCCTTATCCCGCTTGACCGGGTCAGGCCCGGGAATTCTATGTATGTGCTTATTCATATTTAGGCCTCGCTTTATGATGAAATTCCTGTTGATCCTTCACCCTTTACCCGTTCCGGGGCAAAAGAAAACCCGTAGTGTGCCAAATTGATGCCTGCGTCTTAAAGAAGCGGGCCTTAAGGATCAGCGAAATCCTGCAGCCGAAACTCTTTCTTTTTTCATTTAGCTCGGCTAACGGGATGATCTTCCGCATGAACGAACGAAGATCAAGAAGTGCCGTTCTTGCGGGCGATCTCCCGGCGGACGATGGGGGCTACTTCCGCCGCAAGCAGCTCGATGGCCGAGGCGACTTTAGAGAAAGGCATGCCGCCAACATCCATTTGGGCCATGAAGCGGGTATGACCGAACAGCTCATGCTGGTACAGAATCTTCTCGATGATCTGCTGCGGACTTCCTACGGCCAGTGCTTCGCCCGGTCGGGTGTACGCCTCGAAATCTTCGCGTGTGAACCGGAACTCATTTCCCGCCTGGGCCATGAAGCCGTTCAGATAGTTCAGATAATAAGGGTAAAAATCGTCAAGCGCCTGCTTGGAGGTCTTGGCGATATATCCGTGGCTGGTTACGGCTACCTTGAGGGACTTTGGCGAATGGCCGGCTTCGGCTCCCGCCTGACGGTAAAGGTCGGCCAAGTGGCGGAACCGCTCCGGACTGCCGGAAAGGATGGCGATCGCCATGCCGGCTCCAAGTCTTCCGGCTCTTTCCGCGCTAGCAGGAGTGCCGCCGACGCCGACCCAGAGGGGAAGCTTCTGCTGCAGGGGACGGGGCGAAATTTCGGCGTCCTTCAGCGGCGGGCGGAAGGCGCCCTGCCAGTTCACGATCTCCTGGTCGCCGAGCTGCTCCAGGAGAGCGAGGTTCTCGGCGAACAGCTGCTGGTAGTCGTTCAGGTCATAACCGAATAGAGGGAAGGATTCCGTAAACGCGCCGCGTCCGGCCATAATTTCCGCGCGACCATCCGACAGAAGGTCCAAAGTGGCGAAATCCTCGAACAGCCGCACGGGATCGAGAGTGCCGAGCACCATGGTTGTGCTGGACAGCTTGATCCGGCTCGTTACCTGGGAAATCGCGGCAAGCACGACGGGGACCGAGGAGACGGCAAAATCCAGCCGGTGATGCTCTCCTACGCCGAATACGTCGAGTCCGGCCTCGTCCGCCAGCTTAGCTGCGGCAACAATATCCTGAAGCCGGCGGTACTGGCTTACGGCTTGTCCCGATATGGGATCGGCAACAATATCTCCGAGCGTATATACCCCGAATTCAAAGCTGCCGCCGGGCAGCGTCGGTTCATGGTTTGGATTGGTCATGAAAAAGGCTCCTTTTAACGGTCTGTGGACATGAATAGTTTTGATTATTATACCAGTTTCCGTGCGAAACGCCTCAAGTTTCTTGCCCGCTGCAAATAAATCGTGATAAGTTTAGGAGGTTAAATAAGCGGAAAAAAACGCCGGGAATACAATACGGCGAAATGATAGGAGCAGGAACAGATGGCTTATAAAATTGTGTTTTTCGATATCGACGGAACGCTGGTCAACGAGGAGAAGGAAATTCCGGCGGATACGCTGGAGGCCGTTTCCATGTTAAAGGAAAATGGCGTGGAGCCGGTAATTGCCACGGGTCGCGCGCCTTATTTTATCAAGCCTTTGGCGGAAGCGCTGGGCATCGAATCCTATGTATGCTTGAACGGGGCCTATGCCGTGTACAAAGGCAAGACGCTGCACAAGCAGCCCCTGGACAAGGGAACGATTGAAGCGCTGATCGCACTGGCGGCCCGGCACAAGCATTCCTTGGTGTTCCAGGGCGAACATACCTATTTCGCGGACAGCGAGGACCATCCTTATGTAACCGAATCCGTGAATACGCTTAAGGTGGACCATCCGGGCTTTGACCCGGGCTTTTGGAAAAGCAACGATATTTACCAGATGTTCCTCCATTGTGAGAGCCATGAGGAAGCCTTGTATGAAGAACTGCTGTCCCGGCTTCGGCTGATCCGCTGGCATCCGCTCGCAATGGATGTGCTCCCGCCGGGAAGCTCCAAAGCCAAGGGCATGGAAGCCATGCTGAACAGGCTGGGTATAAGCCGCGAGGAGTCGGTAGCATTCGGCGACGGCTTGAACGATAAGGAGATGCTGGAGTCGGCCGGTTTGGGCATCGCCATGGGGAACGCGCATGAAGAACTCATTCCCTATGCGGATTTCGTAACTGATCATGTGGACGAAGGCGGCATATATAACGGATTGGTCAAAGCGGGTTTGATTTAGCCGGCCGATACATAAACGAGGGAGGGTTTGCAATGAAGCTGCTTCAGTTCATGAAGGACGGACAGGCAAGACTTGGCGTGAAGACTGCAAATGGAGTCATGGACGTGGAATTAACGGCCCGCAGCAGCGGGCTGGAGGTTCCTTTTTTTATGGAGGAAGTCATTAAGGACAGCACTGTGGCAATCCCACTGCTTCAAGAACTTGTTCGCGGTAATTCGCAGTGGCTGAAGGAAGAGGATATCGTGTATGCGCCTTGTGTTACGCGTCCTCAAAAAATCATTTGTGTCGGATTGAACTACAGAAGCCATGCGGAGGAGTCTGGGCTTGAAACGCCCTCTGTTCCGGTGCTGTTCAGTAAATTTAACAATAGTCTGGCTGCTCACCGGGAGACGGTTGCCCTGCCGGGCGGCACGTCGCAGTTTGATTACGAAGCGGAGCTTGTGCTGATCATCGGAAAGCGGACATCCCGGGTGACGAAGGAGGAGGCTCTTTCCAGCGTGTTCGGCTATACGGTCGGCAATGATCTGTCTGCGAGAGATTTGCAGTTCCGCACAAGCCAGTGGCTGCTCGGCAAATCGCTGGATGGTTTTGCTCCGGTTGGCCCCTACGTGGTTACCTCTGATGAAGTAGATCCCGGCAGCCTGAACATCGAGTGCCGGGTGAACGGGGAACTGCGCCAGTCGGCGAACACGCGGGACATGATCTTCGGCTGCGCGGAGCTGGTCAGCTATATTTCGAGATACATGACGCTTGAACCCGGAGATTTGATCTTTACCGGCACGCCGGAGGGCGTGATTCTCGGCAAGCCGGAGGGAGAGCGGACGTGGCTGCGGTCTGGTGACGAACTGGCGGTTACAATCGAAGGACTGGGCACGTTGGAGAACCGGCTTGAGTAATTTTGAGTAACGGTAATCGGAGGAATGGTAGCGTTGCGGCATTATCGGTGCCCCGGACGCGGATATTCATGCTCCATTTGCGGAGGCGACGGATTCGCAGCCGGGAGTGGTTCTCTTATGTGCTACTAACGGAGTGAAGCTTTAATGGCGTTAAAATTTTACGGTCTGAATGCGGGCGGCTTGAGACTCGGGCCTGCCGCATGAAGAAAGGATGGAGACAATGGAGAATGGACACTCGGGCAGCCTGCCGGAGCGTGTGCTGAAATGGATTGCCGGTTTGGGGAGCCAGCCCGTTCACGTCCGGGAAATCCGGCGTCTTCCTGGCAGCACGTCTTCCGCCTTATATCAGGTCAGACTAGAAGAAGGCGCGAATTCGCAGGATGCGGTAATTCGTCTGTACGACAATGAGCAATGGCTAAAACAAGAACCTGATTTGGCTGCCCATGAGTCGGAAGCGCTTATCCGGTCCGGCTTGGGGCGGGTGTCTTCACCGAAGCTTCTGGGTGTCGATAATGACGGCAGAGCTTGCGGGCTGCCGGCCGTGCTCATGACGATGCTGCCCGGAGATGTGATTCTGAAGCCGCGGGATATGCACAGCTGGCTGAAGGGACTTGCGGAAGCGTTGGCGGAGGTGCATGCCGTTCCGGCCGGGGATTTTCCCTGGACTCATTTCTCGTATACCGATATCGACGCTCTGGAGCCGCCCGCCTGGACGTCGCGGAGGGACAGTTGGGGAGAAGCGGTGGGCTTCGTCAAAAATAGCCGGCCGCAGTACGAGCCGCGGTTTATTCACCGCGATTACCATCCGGCCAACGTGCTGTGGCTGGGAGACGCCGTCAGCGGGATCGTCGACTGGCCGAACGCATGCCGGGGGCCGGCGGGAGCCGATGTGGGCCATTGCCGGCTGAATTTGGCTCAGCTGTACGGCGTGGAGGCGGCAGAAGCTTTTTTGCAGGCTTATATTGATCATGCGGGCGCCTCATTCACTTATCATCCTTACTGGGATTTGCTGTCCCTGTTCGACGGATTGTGCGATGGCCCTCCGCAGGTGTATGGGGGTTGGGCGGCTTTCGGGATGACCGGTTTGACCGACCGGATCGTGACGGAGCGGATTGAACGTTATCAAGCTAGCCTGATGAAGCGATTGGGTGGACAACAGGAATGAGAAGGAAGTATGGAGGATATGCGAATCCGGGGTGTAAATAATCTTATTGACAAACTTTACCGGACGCACTTAATATATGTATTAATCCTATAAGCTTAGTTGGAAAAGTTGACCGGATCACCGGAGGCTCTGTAGACACGGCGCTGTACTCTTGGGTACTGCTGCTGTAATCTTCAGAGCCTTTATTTGTTTGATCCATGTCCGAAGTGAGACTGCTGCCCTTGAGTGTGAATTATATCACAATGAAATGAGGTTGAGGCAATGACAAAATATCTGTTTACATCGGAGTCCGTAACGGAAGGGCATCCGGATAAAATTTGCGACCAAATCTCGGACGCCATATTGGACTCGATCCTGGAGCAGGACCCCGACGGAAGAGTGGCCTGCGAGGTTGCGGTAACTACGGGTCTCGTCCTGATTGCCGGAGAAATCTCGACCTCGGCGAACGTTAATATTCCCGCGATCGCCAGAGAGACGATCGTGCAGATCGGCTATGACAATTCCGCTCTCGGCTTCGACGGCAACACCTGCGGCATTCTCAGTTCGCTTGACGAACAATCGGCCGATATCGCCCAAGGCGTGGACAACGCGCTGGAAACCAGGCAGATCGAGAACGCCGAAGAGAACGGCGGCGAAATCGGAGCGGGCGACCAGGGATTGATGTTCGGCTATGCGACGGATGAAACGCCGGACCTGTTCCCGCTTCCCATTTCCCTTGCCCATCGCCTGGCGAGAAGACTGACAGAAGCCAGAAAGAGCGGATTGCTGCCTTATCTGCGGCCGGACGGCAAGACGCAGGTAACGGTGGAATATGACGGGGACCGAGCCGTCCGGGTGGATACCATCGTCGTTTCGACGCAGCATGCCCCGGAAATCGGACTGGATCAAATCTGGAAGGATATTGTTCAGCATGTGGTGGAGCCGACGGTTCCGGAAAATCTGCTGGACGAGAATACCAAATATTATATTAACCCGACGGGACGGTTCGTCGTGGGCGGGCCGAACGGCGACGCCGGACTGACCGGCAGAAAGATCATCGTTGATACTTACGGTGGTTACGCCCGCCATGGCGGTGGCGCGTTCAGCGGAAAGGACCCGACGAAGGTGGACAGAAGCGCCGCTTACGCCGCCCGCTATGTAGCCAAGAACATCGTCGCGGCCGGGTTGGCTCGCAGAGCCGAAATCCAGCTGGCCTACGCGATCGGAGTGGCTAGCCCGGTTTCCGTAACAGTGAACAGCTTCGGCACCGGAATCATACCCGACGACCGGATCTCGGAAATTGTGAAGGCGAACTTTGACCTGAGACCGGGGGCCATTATCAAGGCGCTTGATCTCAAACGGCCGATCTACAGACAGACGGCGGCGTACGGACATTTTGGAAGAAGCGATCTGAATTTGCCGTGGGAGCGCACGGATAAAGCGGAGGCTTTGAAAGCCGCAGCCGCAGAATTGGCGGTTGGAGCGGCCGAATCGTCTTCCGCTAAATAATTACTGAGCTAAAGCCGGAGTAACAACCGGCAGACCAAGAGGATATGCAGATAGGAGGAAATAAAGAATGGCAAAAACAGCTAAGCATATTGCAATCTACGGCAAGGGCGGCATTGGAAAATCGACAACCACATCCAATATCAGCGCTGCTCTCGCGGAAGCGGGCTACCGGGTGATCCAGATCGGATGTGATCCCAAGAGCGATTCCACCAACACACTTAGGGGCGGCGACTATTTGCCGACGGTAATTGACAGCCTGAGAGACAGCGCCAATGTGAAACTGCAGGATGTGTCTGCGGTTGGCTTTAAGGGCGTGCTCTGCATCGAAGCGGGCGGCCCTGTGCCGGGCGTCGGCTGCGCGGGACGCGGCATCAACGCAGCCGTCGGCCTGCTGCAGGAGCTGAATGTCTTCGAAGAATACGAAGCCGATTACGTGCTGTATGATGTCTTGGGAGACGTGGTGTGCGGCGGCTTCGCCGTACCGATCCGCGACGGAATTACCGACAGAGCTTATGTGGTCAGCTCCTCGGACTTCATGGCGATCTACGCGGCCAACAATCTGTTCAAGGCGATCGGCAAATACGCGCCATCCGGAGGAGCGAAGCTTGGCGGCGTCATCGGAAACAGTATTTTGCCCGGGTATCCCGAGTCGCTGATTGCGGATTTCGCGAGCCGAACGGGTACGGCCGTAGCCGGTTTCGTCCCCCGTTCGCCGGTAGTCGCCCAGAGCGAACTGTACGGCAAAACAGTGATTGAAGCCAGCCCCGGCTCGGAACAGGCCGATGTGTACCGGAAGTTGGCCGCGCATGTTGCAAACAATGAGAACTTAACCATTCCGAATCCGCTGAATGTTACTGATCTTCGCGATTGGGCCAGAAGTTGGGGAGATGCCATCAACCAGGAGGCGGCTTCCTTCTCCGCCGCTGCGCGCTAAGGAGACGAACCATGAACGAAATCAGACAAAGGCTTCCCCGGACGAGGGAAAAGCGAAAGGGAGCGCTGACCGCTTTCTACGGCGACAGCGCTTCTTTAGCGGATGAACTGGAGAAGGAAGAGCCGAGACAAAGAATCCGCACCTATTCGGAAACAGGCGACGACGAAGTGATTGGTGCGATTCGGCTTCTGGGCCGTATTCACGGCAGTGTCACCATTATTCACGGTCCGCCGGGCTGCGGAGCAATCAAGCTTGAAGATGAGCTCAGGGCGGGAGGCAGTCCCTGGCTGATCACGAATATTGAAGAGAACGACTCGATCCTGGGCGCCGACGACAAGCTTAGGGAAGCGGTGGATCGGGCGTACCGGACATGGCGTCCCGAGATTATTTTTATCCTCGCAACGTCTGTCGTCGCCATTAACAATGACGATATCCAGTCCGCTGCGACGGAGAAAGAAGATCAGTTCGACATTCCGGTAATACCGGTATTTGCCGCAGGCTTCCGCTCCAAAACGGCTGTGTACGGTTATGATCTGGTATTTCATGCGTTGGCCAAATACGTATTGAAAGAAGATCCCGATGCGCTCCCCCTCCCGGCCGTTAACGTGATCGGCACAGCCGGAACGAGAACGAACCACATTGTCAAAGATTTGAATGGAGCCGGGATTTCGTATAACAACGTAGTCGGGGGCTTAACGATTGCTGCGTTACAGCAATCGCTGAACGCCTTGGCCTCCATTGCCATTGATAAGGATGATTCCCGTTACCTGCTGGATTGGCTGGAAGAGGCGCACGGCGTCGTTCACTTACAGGAGACGGCGCCGATCGGCCTTGCCGGAACGGAGCGGTGGCTGCTTGCCGCCGCTGGAGCCGGCGGCTCCACCGAACAGGCGCAGGCTTATATCGAAGAGAAACAGGCTGCGGCGGCGATAGGCCTTAAGCAGCAGCGTCTGGATGGCGTCTCCGTCTTTATCGACCTTCCTCCGGAGCAAGCGTTCGGAATAGCGGAATTCGTGGAAGAGCTGGGGGGAGAAGTGGCGGCTTTAAGTTTGACCCACGCCGACAGTTCGCATGTCTCCAGACTCAGGGAATGGGCCGGCCGGAGTAATCCGCAGGTACTCATCCAGCCGGGGCAGCCTTTCGAGAAGATCAACGCGCTGGGGAAATTAAAACCCGGACTGTATATCGGGCTTGGAGAAGCGGCCGTGTGGGCGGCCAGAGCGGGGATCGCGGCTGCGGCTGTCGATTCCGTGGATGTGTACGGTTTCGGTGGCGTTCAAGAACTTGCCCCGCTTTTTGCCAAAGCGCTGCGCAACCCGTCGCTTAGCCGCTATTTAAGCCCCGGAAGCACCTCTTACCGGGCGGGCTGGCTGAGCAAAAGCGTCAACTGGCATATCAAGCAGGAGGTGAAATAGGATGGGAACGACGACGGCGGGAAACCGGAACAGCTGTATGCTGCATGGAGCGGTCCAGACGATCAAGTCGATTGAAGGCGCTGTGCCGATCATCCATTCCACCTTGGGCTGCGGCGTACAGCAGTATGCCGGAGTCAGCAGCCTTAGCGGAGGCGGAGGTTCCGGCTACACGGGCGGCCTCGGCCTCCCGTCAACCAATTTTCTGGAAAGACAGGTTGTGTTCGGGGGAAGCTCAAGGCTCAGGGAGCAGCTTAAAAATACAGTGAAAATTAAGGAAGGCGACTTCTATGTGGTGCTGACCGGGTGTACGCCCGAGCTTGTCGGGGACGATGTGCCGGCGATGACCAAGGAACTGCAGGAGCAGCAGTTTAAAGCGATACACATCAGTACCCCCGGCTTTAAAGGAAGCGTCCACAACGGCTATACGGCCGCGGTGACCGGGATACTGCGTCAATTCGATAAGCTGGCCGTGCCCGCCGGCGGGAAGAACAGCCGTCTTGTGAATCTGTTCGGCATCATTCCGGAGCAGGATGTGTACTGGCGCGGAAATCTGAAGGGTCTCAAGGACAGCCTGGAGGGTATCGGAGCGGACGTGAATGTGCTGTTTGGGCCGGATGCGGATAAGGGAGAATGGACAACCCTTTTTAATGCGGCTTTGAATGTCTCTTTCTCCTCGCACAGCCTTCCGATCTGTGAGTGGCTGGAAAGAAACGCCGGTATCCCCTATGTTCACTTCGAAGGGTATCCGGTGGGCGCCCGGCAGACAGGAGAATGGCTGCGCTGCATCGGGAAACAGCTGGATCTGGAGCAGGAAAAGGTTGAGGCATGGATCGGTCTCAAAGAACAAAAAGAGCGGTATTATATTGTGCAGTTTCTGGACGCTTACTACAAGTACGGCTTTCAGAAAAAATTCGCCCTGGTCGGCGACAGCGCAGCCGTGCTCGGTACGGCCCGCTTCCTGACCGATCCGCTCGGCCTGCTGCCTTCCCTGATTGTCCTCACCGACGACATTCCGCAGCCGGCCCGCAGCGCTATTGTCCGTCAATGGAATGAACGGCAGCCGGGATCGGAAGCCAGAATTGTATTTGAGAGTGACGCCAAGGCCATTGAGGAACTGGTGATATCGGAGGATATTGAGCTGCTGCTCGGAAGCTCGATTGAGCGACGCGCGGCTGAGCGCAAAGGGATTCCGTTCATTCCCGTATCTTTTCCGGTTGCGGACCGAATCGTGCTGACGAAAGGGTACGCCGGCTTTGACGGCGCGTTCACGCTGCTGGAGGATTTGGGGAGCGGCATTTTGAGTGTGGATTCAGCGCATTTACTATATCAAACGGGTGCGGGGAGTGAGAAGAATGAGCAGGGAGCAAATCAAAAGCCGGCTTTATCAGGAATTGAAAATTAAAAATGAAGTGAATATCGAGGGAGTAGCGGCCGATCCGGCCATATTCCGGCATCTTGATTTGGGAGGAGAGGTTCAGGAGCAGGTTCATTTATGCTTTGAAATGGACCACGAGACCCACGAGGGCTTCGACCTGCCCACCGGCTACACCACGCCCGGAGGTCTGCGGGTCGCCTTCCACTGGGACAGCAGATCGGACTTCCGGATTGTATATGACGGCGGCGAGTACGTGCTGACGCACAAAGGCAAAGAGCTCTTTCCCGTATCGTTCGACAAGCGGCCCAAATATTATGCGCTAAGCGCTTCCGACGGCACGCCATTCTCGCGGATTGCCGGGTACGCTTCCGGGTATACGGGGGGAGGAACGGTTTCCATCGCCTACAGCAATGAATGCTCGCTGAAAGAAAAGGGGCAGGATTGCCTGTTCTGCAATATTAACGCGACCAAGGATACGTACTCGGAAATTCAGGGCATCAAATGGAAAAATCCAAAGCAGATCGGGGAGGCGGTAGCCGCCGCTTACCGGCTCGACGGGGTGACGCATACGAACCTAACCGGAGGATTTGTGCCTGAGCGGCGGGAGGTCGACTATTACATCGACGTCGCCGAGGCGATTCAGGAGAGCACCGGACTCCGGGATTTCAACGGCACCGCGGTTATTGGAGCGCCGCTGGATCTGGACATTATCGACCGCTACAAGGAAGCGGGCTTCCGGACTCTGGCGATGAACCTGGAGATGTGGGACCCGAACTTTTACGCTGCGATTCTTCCGGGCAAGGTGGCGGAATGCGGCGGCCGGGAGCACTGGATCAAAGCGATCGAGTACGCGGCCAAGGTGTTCGGCAAAGGCAAGGTGAGATCGGGCTTTGTCGCGGGTATCGAACCGAAGAAGGCGACGCTTGAGGGTGTGGAGTACTTCGCTTCCATCGGCGTGCTGTCCCTGACCGGGGCCTGGACGCCGAATCCGGGATCGGCGCTGGAAGGCCACCGGACGCCGCATGCGGAATGGCATTTGGACATGGCTTATAAATGCCATGAGATCTTTAAGAAGTACGGGTTCTCTTACAAGGACTACTTCGATATTGCGCCAAGCCCGAATTTCCTGATTCACGATTTGTTTGCGATCGATGAGGAGATTGTTCCCGCATTCGGCGAGGTTGCCGGAGAGAATGCGAAAGAGAGCGATCGGATAGCATAGCGGTTAACTGCTGAACGAAAAGGACTGCCTGATCGAAATCGGGCGGTCTTTTTCCAAATATCAGAAAGTATAAGCTTCGCGTTTATCCTTAATCTGATATTTCTACGAGAAACATCACCGTCCCTAAAAGGACGGTGAAGCTGTTTCTTCTTGCAACAGAGGAAGCCGCCGCTGCGAATTTTATTTTTTCGTTGACAGCCTTGCAAATCGGTGATATTTTAATAATCACAATTCACATAAAAATACTATGAATTAAATCACAGTATACCGACTGTTCAGACAGAGGTGTTGCGTTGCAAGACGCGATACCTCTGTTTTTTTGTGCAAGATGGATAAGTTGCGGCTTGAATGTAAAGGAGGAACGGGTATGGGCGAAACGCTGCTGGACATTTCCAATCTGAACAAGTCTTTCGAAACCGCGGGCGGTCCGGTGCAGGCGCTGCACAATGTCGAGCTCCATGTGGAGGAAGGGGAATTCATAACGGTGATCGGCCCGAGCGGCTGCGGCAAAAGCACGCTGCTGCGCATCGTCGCCGGTCTGGACGGCGGATACAGCGGGACGGTCACGCTGGAAGGGGCGAAGATCAACGGCCCGGGCATTGACAAGGGGTTTATTTTTCAGGAGCATCGCCTTTTTCCCTGGCTGACCGTGGAGAAGAATATCGCTTCCGATCTGTCGCTGCGCGATCCCGGAGTCCGGAAGAAAGTGGATGAACTGATCGAGCTGGTGAAGCTGAAGGGATTCGAGAAGTCCTATCCCCGCGAACTGTCCGGCGGCATGGCCCAGCGGGTGGCAATTGCCCGGGCTCTCTTGCGAAATCCGAAAATTCTGCTGCTCGACGAGCCGTTCGGCGCTCTGGATGCTTTTACCCGGGCGCATATGCAGACGGTG
The DNA here is from genome assembly GCF_003854965.1 of Paenibacillus rhizophilus. Classification (GTDB taxonomy): domain Bacteria; phylum Bacillota; class Bacilli; order Paenibacillales; family Paenibacillaceae; genus Paenibacillus_AQ; species Paenibacillus_AQ rhizophilus. The sequence continues at coordinate 77,807 of NZ_RQPI01000013.1, read as the reverse complement.
CTGCTGGATATATGGCGGACCAACCGGACAACGATGATCTTTGTAACCCATGATATCGACGAGGCGGTCTTTCTGGGCAACCGGGTGGTCATTCTTGAGCCGCGGCCGGGGAAAATCCGGAAAATCGTCGGCATTGATCTTCCGTATCCCCGCAAAAAAGCGACCGCTTCTTTTCAGGAACTGCGGCTGAAGGTGCTCAGCGAGTTCGAAAAGGTGGAAGAGCTGGAGTTGACCGACGGAGCGGGCATTTAGCTTGTCTTATATCCGATTTAATTGATTGGAATTATATATTTTATTCGAAAGAAGGAGGGGATGATTCATGAGCAACCGTGCCGCCGCTATCCGAACCGCAGGCAAGCCCGGAAAAGGGGCTCAAGTCCTGCTTGGTCTGCTGCTGCCGGTAACCGTTCTGGCGCTTTGGCAAGCGCTGGGGCATTACGGATTGATTTCGGATCTGCTGTTTCCGACGCCGTATACGATAGCGGCCTCTTTTGCTTCGCTTGCGGTTTCGGGGGATTTATGGAGCAATCTTCGAATCAGCGCCGTTCGGGTTCTGCTCGGTTTTGCGCTCGGCGGGGGTCTCGGGCTGGTCTTCGGGATTCTGGTCGGACTGTTCAAACGCTCAGAGAAGCTGCTTGATCCTTCACTGCAGATGATCCGGATGATTCCAAGCCTCGCGGTAGTCCCGCTGTTCATCCTCTGGTTCGGCATCGGGGAGGAGTCGAAGGTGCTGCTGATTGCCAAAGCCGCATTCTTCCCCCTCTATATTAATACTTTCATGGGGATTCGCAGTGTGGACAATAAGCTGTTCGAGGTGTCCAGGGTGCTCGGCTTCAGCAGACCGAAGCAGATACTTAAACTCGTGCTTCCGGGGGCGGTGCCGAATATTATGCTCGGCGCCCGCCTGTCGCTCGGACTGTCCTGGCTCGGTCTGGTCGTTGCGGAGCTGATCGCTTCCACCTCGGGCATTGGCTATATGATGTCCGATGCCCGCCAGTTTGCCGATACGCCGGTTGTGTTCGTCGGCATTCTCATCTTCGCGGTCTGCGGTCTGCTGAGCGACACGGCGATGCGTCTGATAGAGCACCGGCTGCTCCGCTGGAAAGAAAGCTGCAAAGGATAGAAAGGAGAGAACACAATGAGTGAAGGAGCCAAAGTTATTGTCCAGCCGGGAACGGCCGTACGGGAAGGAAGCGGCAAGCTCAAAGCGGTGCCCGGAAAAGCGTCGGCCTCCCGGCGGCCGATTTCATGGAAGCCGTATCTGTCCGACCTTGGCGCGGGCGCGATTATTCCGGTATTAACGGTTGCGTTGTGGCAGACCGCCGGAAGCGCCGGCTGGGCATCGCCCGAATTTCTGCCTACGCCGCTGGCCATCGCCCGCTCTTTTGTCGACCTGGCGGTATCGGGAGGACTTGCGCATCATCTCGGGGTCAGTCTTGGGCGGGCATTCCTCGGCTTTCTGATCGGAGGAGCGGTCGGCCTGCTGCTGGGCATCCTGACGGGGCTGTTCCGCAGGGCGGAATATTTGCTTGACCCGAGCGTTCAGGTGCTGCGTCTCGTTCCACATCTGGCGATTGCTCCGCTGATCATCCTTTGGTTCGGCTTCGGGGAAGTGTCCAAAGTGGCCATTATTATCAGCGGCTCTTTTTTTCCACTCTACATCAATACCTTTGTAGGTATCCGGCATGTCGACGACAAGCTGCTGGAGGTTGGAAGAGTGCTTAGCTTCAGCCCGTACCAGCGGTTGCGACGGCTTGTCCTGCCGGCGGCGCTGCCGAATATTCTGCTGGGCCTGCGCTTGTCGCTCGCGGTGGCCTGGATCAGTCTGGTCGTTGCGGAACTGATCGGTTCGCAGTCGGGCGTCGGCTTCCTTATTAATGAAGCAAAGCAAAATTCCAATACGGAAATTATCTTTGTCGGGATTCTCATTTTCGCCTTCGTCGGCAAGCTGATCGATTCGATTTTCCGGGTGCTGGAGCACCGATTATTGTTCTGGCGGGACAGCTACCGGGGGTAAATTTCAATCCACAACCAAGATTTCGGAGGAGGCTAAAGCAATGAATGAAACGGTAAAAAGGGGTTCACTGGAGTTGAAAGCGGATGTGCTCGTGATTGGGGGAGGTCCGGCGGGTACATGGGCTGCTCTGACCGCCTCGGCCAAGGGGGCCAAGGTCGTTCTGGCCGACAAAGGCTACTGCGGCTCCAGCGGCGCAACCGCCCCGTCCGGAACGGGCGTCTGGTATGTAGAGCCCGATAAGGAGCTTCGCGAGAAAGCGAAGGCAAGCCGTTTCATTCTGGGCGGCAGTCTGGCGGAGCACAGCTGGATGGACCGGGTGCTTAACCGGACGTATGAGAATATGAACCGGATCGGCATGTCAGGGTACCCGTTCCCGGTGGACGAAGTCGGCAATCCTCACCGCCGCAGTCTGCAGGGGCCGGAGTATATGAGGCTGATGCGCAAGCTGGTGAAAAAGGCGGGCGTCACAATCCTGGACCACAGCCCGGCGCTGGAACTGCTGGCCGACGAACACGGCGTAGCCGGCGCAACCGGCGTGCAGACGCAGAGCGGTGAAGCCTGGAGTGTCATAGCCGGAGCGGTTGTGATCGCAACCGGCGGCTGCGCGTTCTTGAGCAAGGCGCTGGGCTGCAATGTGCTGACCGGCGACGGGCTTCTGCTTGCCGCCGAGGCGGGCGCGGCGATGTCGGGGATGGAGTTCTCCAATGCCTATGCCATATGCCCGACTTTCTCCTCCGTGACCAAGACGGCGTATTACAGCTATGCAAGCTTCTATTACGAGGACGGAAGCGTTGTGGAAGGCGCGGGTTCCAAGAAAGGACGTTCCTTCATTGCCCGGAATCTCCTAGAGGGGCGGAAGGTATTTGCCCGGCTGGATCAGGCGCCCGAGGATTTGCAGCCTCTCCTGCGGGTGGCGCAGACGAATTTCTTCCTGCCCTTCGACCGGCTCGGCATCAATCCGTTCAAGGACGCCTTTCCTGTAACGCTTCGGCTGGAAGGCACGGTCCGCGGCACCGGGGGCATCCGGATTACAGACGAGGCTTGCGGAACGGGCGTGCCTGGGCTGTATGCGGCCGGGGATGCCGCGACCCGCGAGCTGATCTGCGGCGGCTTCACCGGCGGCGGCAGCCACAATGCCGCCTGGGCCATGTCCTCCGGCTCCTTCGCCGGAGAGGGAGCCGCCAGCTATGCGCTGAGCCTTGGACGGCATGCCGCGGGACGCGCGCCGGCCGGACTTTCATCCTCGACCCTTACGCACCGGAAAGCACAGCCGGGAGCAGCCTCCCGAGCGTTGGAATATACCGCTGCCGTGCAGGCGGAGGTAACGCCTTACGACATCAACTTGTTCCGTACCGGGGAACGCCTTGAGGCTTCCCTCGGACGGCTGGACCGGTTGTGGAAAGAGCAGCGCGGTCAGGAAGTACAGCTTTCTGCCGAAGGCGTAAAGCTCCGGGAAACGGCTGCCATGACGGCGACGGCGCGCTGGATGTACTCCTCGGCGCTCGCCCGGACGGAAACTAGGGGCATGCATAAACGAGAGGACCACAAGGCGATCGATGAGAACCAGCACTACCGGCTCATCAGCGGCGGATTGGATGAGGTCTGGGTGAAGCCGGAAGAATCGGCAAAGGAGAGTGTACAGTAATGATTGAAGTCATCAGCGCGGACCGTTGCATCGGCTGCAATCAATGCGTGTCCGTCTGCCCGACCAATGTGTTTGACCGGTCGGGCGGCAAGGTTCCTGTGATTGCAAGGCAAAGCGATTGCCAGACCTGCTTCATGTGCGAGCTGTACTGCCCCGTGGACGCTCTGTATGTGGCGCCGGATTCAGAAGCTGCGACAGGCATTACGGAAACGGAGCTCAAGGAACGGGGGCTGCTCGGCGGGTACCGGGAGAAGGTTGGCTGGGGAAAGGGGCGGAAGCCTGTGGCCAGCCACGGTTTTATGGTTCAGTTATCACGCCGGGCGGGATTCTAGCAGCCTGACGTCATTATAGCAAATACCTATTTTGAGGGGAGAAACAAAGATGGCAAAGGGTTATAGAGAGATTCAAGGGGGCGCGGCACGGGGCTTGCGCTTTGTGCTTATCGCAAGTGTGGTCATGGTTATGCTGGTCATTTCCGCTTGCGGAAGCAGCGGGAATTCCGGCAGCAAGGCCGCGGAAGGAACGGATACGGCGGAGGCGGCTAGCAGTGGAAATGCCGCAAAGAGCAGCGTTCCGGCGGTGCTGAATTACGGCTTCATCGGGGCCAACAAGCTGAATCTGCCGAGCGGGGCGGAAGGCTGGGGCTTCTATAAGGGCATTATTCAGGAGGAACTCAAGAAACACGGAATTACGGAAGTGAAGCTGACCAGCTTCCCGAACGGACCGGACCAGACGGAATCGCTGATCAGCGGCCGGCTCGATTTCGGTACGCTTGGCGATACGCCTGCAATTATCGCTTATGCTGGCGGGGCCAAGACCCGCCTTATCGGCCAAGGATCGGCCCATACAGTCGGTTACATCATTGCCAAAAAGGACGGCCCGAAGACGGTTAAGGATCTGCAGGGCAAGACCATTGCGACGCAGAAGGGATCTTTTATGCACCGTTACCTTGTGGGACTGCTCAAGAAAGAAGGGGTCACGGACTACAAGCTTGTGCATATGCTCATTCCGGACGCTACCGCCGCCCTGGCACGCGGAGATATCGATGCTACGACCAACACCGGCGTTCAGGCGATCAAGCAAATCGGCGCCGGTTATCCGCTTCTGGACGATTCCTCCAAGCACCCCGAGCTTCTCGGCTCCAGTGTGACTGTTGTTTCGGAAGATTATCTGGCGAAATTCCCGGACTTCCCGAAGGTCTGGAACGAGGCGCGCGAGAAAGCGCTGGCTGACCTGAAGCAGCATGAGGACGAATATTACAAGTTCCTTGCCGAGATCGGGGAGACTACGCCGGATATCGTCAAGCAGGTAAGCCCGCTCGAAGACTTGAAGGATAGCGCTTTTTCGGATGACGGACTTGCGCTGCTTGAAGGCACGAAGGACTTTCTTGTGGAAGAAAAGCTGGCCAAAAAAGATTTCCAAATCAGCGATTGGCAGCTAAAATAGCGGCTTAAAGATGTGGAATGTTATGTGCAGCCGAAAGCGCGGAATATTCCATTCGGAACAGGATAGAATAGAAAGACAGGCCGGGAAAGTCCGGCCTGTCTTTCTGTATAAGCTGAACTATCTTCGTATTTTAGTCGAACGGGAGAGACATTAAGAAGCATTAACGAAGCCCTGAAAACCAGGTGTATTTTTCTATATACGAAGCGGCCAGAAGATATTATACTTAGTTAGCATACCGTTTTTTCAGCAGACGGACTGCCTCCCCCAGGGCTTGCCAAGAAACTTGAGAAATTGATGCTGGAGGAAAATGAATGAGTACTATAGACCTGGCAGGACAGCTTTCCAGTTACACGGGGAGATTGCTTAGGGAACGGTTCGGTAGAGGCCCCGAGTCCGTATACGCTTCGATTTCGAAGCAATGTATTGCGCTGCATATACGTAATTTCATGGGACCGGTAGAGCGTTTCTTGCTCAGTAAAGAGGAGGAGCAGGCCTTTCGCTACACGCGCGAGCTGCTGATGAAGTCTCTTCTTCCCGAATTGTCCTCTTATATAAAGGATGAGCTGGAGATCGAGGTTACTGAGATTTTCTATGATTGGGGTATACATAACGCATCAGGAATGATTGTGGCTCTGATCAAGGGCGGTGAAGCCTTCACTGATGACTACGTGGGACAGGATGAGGTTCATAACCAGATTAACGAAGTAAGCCGTAAGGTTCAGAGGTTCCCGGATCTCACAACTTCGTGGTGGATAAATCCTCGCACACTGATCGTCAAGCGAGAAGGCATACTGATTCCACTGGAGAAAGAACTGATCGATCTGGGCTACGAGAATACACTTAAGACGACCAAGCGAAAGATGGAGAAGCGTTATTTGGAGACGACCACCATTGCGCAGCTGTTCGGCAAGGAACTGGCCGATATTTATGTGGACTGGGATTTCGATAAAGATAACAGCGTTATCGCATTTACGTTCAATTCATAGAAGGTTTAGGTGGAAATGAGTCGGACATGCAAATGAGCCGAACATAAGCCGAAGAAAGGGGAGTATTCCCTTTCTTCGGCTTTTTCATTTTTAGGGCAATTATTGAATGGCGGGACCGCTATAAGGGGGATAGCATATGGAAGATAATTGGCAAAAAGTCCTATATGTGGAAGATAATCCGCTGAATATGGCGCTGATGCACCATCTCTTCAAAAAAAATCTGCCTTCCGTTCTGCTCCTGAAAGCCGAAACGGGTGAGATTGGACTTGAAATTGCAGAAAGGCAGCAGCCGGACCTTATTATCCTGGATATCGGTCTTCCGGGTCTAAACGGGTATGAGACGCTGGAATGCCTGCAGCAGGGGGAGAATACACGCCATGTTCCGGTCCTGGCCATCAGCGCATTTGCCCAATTGTCGGATATCGCCAAAGCGCGGCAGGCAGGGTTTGCGGGATATATTACCAAGCCGATTCAAGTTAGAACCTTCACGGAAACCGTACAGAGTCTGCTTGCCGGAGGGGCGGGCAGCTTTGCCGGCTACTGAATATCATCTAGGAAAAAGAATGCTCTGGGGAGAGCGCACCATGAAAAACCATAGGTAGAAGGTGCTCGGAATTGCTGAAAGGAACAGGATTTGCATTTGACTTTCGCCCGAATATGCAAGATATTAATAATACAGTTTTAAACTATTAATCTTTCATGTTTATTTTCCATTCCACAGATGGGCAGGTGGAGCATTTGCTAAGAAAGTATACGGATGGATATTCCCCTTTTGAACAGGCCTTTATGACGGCGGCTGTCGGAGAAGGCTTTCTTTCCGTCGATACGAAGTGGACAGACATCAATCCTGCCGTTACCGGCATTCTTGGCTATAGCGAGAGCGAACTGCTTGAGCATGACTTCACCAGCGTGGTACACCTGGATGATTTATCTGTGGCGGAACAGATGATCCGTCTCCTGCGGGACGAAAATACAACTTGCCAGGAGCATGAGATTCGGATGGTTTCCCGGGAAGGGATGCCAATCTGGGTGCGCCTGCGGCTTACGTTAATTGATGAATCCGCTGCCCAGGCGTCCCGGTATTACATTGTCAATCTGCTCCCTATTTCGGAGCCGGATACCCGGTACGGAAATGTTCTGCACGGCGATGAGGATCTGTACCGCTCTATTGCCGCCAATATGAGAGATATTATCTATTTCACTTCGCTTGACGGCAGATGCCTGTACTGCTCTCCTTCAATTTATGAAATACTGGGTTATCAGCCCGAGGAATTGCTAGGGAAGCGCAACTATGGTCTGTTGCATCCGGATGATCTATCACTTGTGTCCGGACCAGAGAAGATGGAACGCCAAAGCGTCCAATTGCGCGCACAACATAAGGAAGGCCATTACATATGGCTCGATTTCATGCTTCGTATTGTGGAGGACGGACATGGCCGGAATCTGCTGGCTGTTGGACGCGATATGACGGAGCGCAAAATCGTGGAGCGGCAGCTGCAGGAAATGCTGGAGAGATACACCTCGCTGAAAAAGTACAATCATGATGCGATAATCTCGGTCGATTTGCTGGGGAACATGATCAATGGGAATGAGAGAGTCTGTCAGTTGACAGGTTACAACATCTCCGAGCTGACCGGAATGAATGTGTCCATCCTTGTCGGGGAAGAGCATTTGGACGATATTCTCGCGTTTTCCACGGAGCATACGTTCAAAGAGCCCGATATCGACCGTATTCGCCATAAGGACGGCCATTTTGTGGAAGTCATTGCGACGGTTGCGCCCATTATTATCAACAACACCAAAACGGGTTTTTATATTATCGTCAAAGATATAACCGAGCAGAAAAAGCTGCTGATTGAAAAAGAACTTGCCGAGAGCATGAATCAGGCCAAAAGCGAGTTTCTTGCGGTCATGAGCCATGAAATCCGCACTCCGATGAACGGGGTGATCGGGATGACGGACTTGCTGCTGGATATGAGCCCGCCGGATTCTTACATGCGGGAGTATCTGGAGATTATACGAAAAAGCGGAGATACGCTGCTCTCGATTATCAACGATATTCTCGATCTCGCCAAAATCGAAGCGGGGCGCACCGATTTGCATGAAGAACGTTTTGAACTAAGACCGTGCATTGAATCGGCGGTCATGGTGCTGGCCCATAAAGCGGAGAGCAAGGGACTGACGCTTCGGGTTTCGGTCGATCCGGAGACTCCGGAATTTGTAAGAGGAGACAGCGATCGCTTCAAACAGATTCTGATGAACCTTGTGGGCAACGCCGTCAAATTCACTTATAGCGGCGGAGTGACCGTCGAGGTTCGAACGGCAGGAATCCACCGGAATGAGGTAACGCTGGAAGTCAAGGTGTCCGATACCGGTGTCGGTATACCCGAGAACCAGCGGGAAAGGCTGTTCGAGCCGTTCTACCAGCCGGATCGCTTTATGCAGCGCCAGCATGAAGGGACGGGGCTGGGACTTGCAATCGCGAAAAGGCTGGTCGGCTTGATGGGCGGCAGTATCGGGCTGGAGGATTCGGACCAGGGAGCGACCTTTGTGTTTACAGTCGTCTTCCGGCAGGAAGAATACAGTGGAAACCGGGTGGAACCGGATGCAGTCCGCGAAGGAAGAACGGATTCCCGCCCTCTGCGAATTCTTGTGGCTGAAGATAATGAAGTCAACCAGATTGTCCTGAGGAAGATGCTGGAGAAACGTGGACATACCGTATCCATAGTTTCCGATGGGCTTCAGGCGGTTCATGCGCTGAACGACAACATGTATGATCTTGCTTTTATGGATGTCCAGATGCCGCGTATGAATGGGCTGGAAGCAGTAAAGGTGGTCAAGGACACACTCCCCCCGGAGAAAATTCCGGTTATTATTGCGATAACGGCCAACGCCTTGAAGGATGACCGCGAGAGATGTCTGGCGGCGGGGATGGATGAATATATCAGCAAGCCTGTGAGAACCGAGACGATTCGTAAAATGATCGGGAAGTTTTTCTGAGAACGCGGGAGAGTTGGACCGGCGGACATAAGCTTTGGTATTAAGCAAAGAGACGAGTTAACGAATTATCGTTATCGTCTCTTTTTTTGCGGATATTGCGGAATGCCTATGCCTTTTTCTCGTTGTACATATTGGAGTCGGCAAGAGTAATCAGTACGGAAAGGGTGGAGTTGTCGTCGGGATATAGGGCTGAGCCGATGGAGATATTGACGGGCAGATTCATGCTGGCCGACAACCCGGCAATCGCCGTATTGAGCCGGTGTTTGATCGATTCCACCTCTTCATAGCCGGAGCAGAGCCCGCAGAGCAAGAACTCATCTCCTCCCCAGCGGACGGCAAACGTCTGCCTGCTGCTTTCCAGCTGCAAAAGCTTGCCAATTTCAATAAGCATGGCATCGCCGGTTTGATGATTCCGTGTATCGTTATGTGGCATGAAAAAAGCTTAAGAAAGGCATGATAATTAAGCATGCAATTTACTTCAAGCGAGGATTGGATAATGGACAAACAATCGTCTTCGAAAGGCAGCGGGAAGCTCAAGTGGTGGCAGTTGTCTTTGCTCGGAGTGGCGGGAACGATCGGAACGGGCTATTTTCTGGGTTCGGGCCTTGCGATTATGATTGGCGGACCGTCCGTACTGATCGCTTATTTTCTGGCTGCGGCCGGAACCTATGTCGTATTCGACGCGCTGTCCCGCATGACGGCTGATCATCCCGAACAAGGCTCCTTCCGTTCATACGCGCAGAAGGCATTCGGGGGATGGGCGGGATTCGGAAGCGGATATGTTTATTGGTGCTCCGAGCTGCTTATTATGGGGAGTCAGCTTACGGCGTTGTCCATATTCTCCAGATTTTGGTTTCCGGCTGTTCCGATGTGGATTTTCGCCGCCGGTTTCGGTTTGCTCGGTCTGATTATCGTCTTTTTCGGCAACAAGGGCTTTGACAGGGTAGAGAATGTGCTTGCCGTTGTCAAAATCGCCGCGATTGTCATGTTTCTGATTATTGCGGCGGGACTTCTTGCGGGCTGGATCGACGGAGGGCGGTTTAAACCGAATGTGCCGCTGACGATGAAAGAATTTTTCCCGAACGGCGGAATGGGACTGTGGTCATCGTTTATTTTTGCCTTTTACGCTTATGGCGGCATTGAGGTGCTCGGCATTATGTCATACCGGCTCCAGAAGCCGGAGGAGGCCCCCAAAGCGGGGAAAATCATGCTGCTGCTTTTGGCGGGCGTGTATGCCCTGTCGATCGCCTTAGCCGTAACCATGGTGCCCCAATCCAAATTCAATCCGAAGGAGAGCCCGTTCGTGCTGGCTTTAAGCAGCGACCATTTGGCTTTTGTTCCCCATGTTTTTAACGGGGTGCTGATCGTTGCCGGCTTCTCCACGATGACTGCTTCGCTGTATGCCGTTACTTCTATGATGATTACGCTTGCGCAGGAGGGTGACGCACCCGGATTGTTCTCGCGGAAGCTGAAGGACAAATATCCGGTGCCTGCGCTGAGCCTGATTGCGGCAGGTCTTACGGCGACCATCGTAATGGCTCTGCTGATGCCGGGAAAGGTGTATGAGTACATTACCACGGCGGCAGGTCTTATGCTGCTTTACAACTGGTCGTTTATTTTATTGTCTTCTGCAAAACTGCTGAAGCCCGCCAAACTCAGCGGCTTCAAACGCTGGTGCGGGCTTATGCTGATCGCTGCGGCGGTTATAGGAACGGTCTTTCATCATGAGAGCCGGCCGGGCTTCTTTATCAGCCTGCTGCTTGTGGCGCTCATTGCCGGCTGCGACGCGATCGTCCAGCGTGTGCGCAAAGGGCGCAGCGGCAAGGAAAGGGAGCAAGACAAGCCGGAGAATCCGGCGGCTGCTCCCCTCCACGGACGCTTAAGCGGCGGGCCGGGTTTTCGCATCAAGGGGATTTGGCTGCGCAAATCACGGCGTTAGTGGAAAAAGAGCAGACGCGCCGCTTCCTTTCCGAAGTATAAACCGAATCCGATCAGCGCCAGTCCGGAAATGACGGACAAGCTTTTTAATACCCGGCTGGTCAAGAATTTACGAAAAAAGCTGGCTGCCCCAGCCATGCTGATATCCCAGAGGAGAATACCGAGAACGATGCCGCCGCTGTACAGAATAAGCTGCTGCATCGGAAACTCTGCAGCGGCTTTGGCCAGTACGGAACCGTAAATTCCGAGCCAGAACAGGATCGACAGCGGATTGAACAGAGACATCAGAAATCCGGAAAGCAGGGATTTGCTGAGCCTGGCATCGTCTCTTGCTGATCCCGGGACGGAGACGCGGCCGGCATCCTTAATGCTCTCAATCCCGGTGTAGACCAGCACAAGAAAGCCGAACAGCCACAGAAAAGCTTTGATATAAGGGGATTCCAGCAGTTGAATGACGCCGAAATAGACAAGCAGCATATATAAAATGTCCGCACAGATCGCGCCGAGCCCGACGAACCAGGCATGCCAGAAGCCGCTGCGGAACCCTTTGTCCAACTGTGCGGCGTTAATGGGCCCTATAGGTGCTGAAAGCGATATTCCAAGAAAAATGTAGCCGATAAAAATGTCCACGGTCACGTCTCCTCCTCAGCCGGATAGGTCGTACATCTTATCCTATTCGGCGTGATGGGCATGTACTACATTTTTTGGGGATTAAGGGTTAGATTAAAGTATTGCAGTTTTAATGCTTTAATGCGTTGGTTAGAGCCATTGCATCAGGCGACAATATCCATTAAGATACCAGAAGAAAAGACTTCGCTGTCCTCCCGGACGGCGACCGTTATGATAAAGAAAAGACGTTGACGAAGAGAGTAAGCGCAAACTCGCGGATCTGAACAGGGAAGGCATGCCGAAGACTGAGAGCTGCCCCGGATACGATTGCCGCCGAAATTCACTTCCTAGTCGGTTCCTGAAGTGCCTTTACGGGCATGGGTAGGGAATCCCGCACCCCGCGTTACAGGGTTTAAGGCAGAGCTGAGTTCCTTCGAACTGAAGAACGGCTCTAAATAAGGGTGGTACCACGGCTCCTCGTCCCTTGACGGAGAGCCTTTTTGCGTTGTTATAAAAGAGAAGAGGGAGTGTAACACATTATGAGTAATGCGGAACTGGAACAATTAAGAAGCCGGCTGGATGAGATCAACAGCGAACTGCTCGCGCTTATTTCGGAGCGGGCTGCGATTGTCCGTGATATCGGGGCTGTCAAGGAGAAGCAGGGAGTGCCGAAATTCGATCCCGAACGGGAAAAGAAGATGCTGGACAAGCTCGTAGCCGAGAACAAAGGACCGTTCACCGAAAGCACGATCCGCACGCTGTTCAAGCAGATCTTCAAGGCATCGCTTGACCTGCAAAGCACCGAGCATAAGAAGAGCCTGCTTGTCAGCCGCAAGACCCGCAAGGAAGACACGGTTATCCTCCTTCCAGGAGACGTTGTCGTTGGCGGCAGCGCTTCGGTGATGGTTGCGGGTCCTTGCTCGATTGAAAGCGAGCAGCAGACCCGGGCGGTAGCCGCGGCGCTGCAAAAGGCGGGCGTGCGCGTAATGCGCGGCGGTGCGTTCAAGCCTCGCACCTCGCCGTACGATTTCCAGGGTCTTGGCATGGACGGCCTGCGTATTCTGCGCGAAGCCGCGGATGAGTACGGTCTTCTGACCATCAGTGAAATCGTCGACCCGGCGCATATCGAGCCGTCGCTTGACTATGTCGACATCATTCAAATCGGCGCGCGCAACATGCAGAACTTCGAGCTGCTTAAGGCGGCCGGCGAAGTGAACAAGCCGGTGCTGCTGAAGCGCGGACTTGCGGCGACGATGGAGGAGTTCCTGCATGCGGCGGAGTACATTATGTCCCGCGGCAATACGCAGGTCATGCTGATCGAGCGCGGCATCCGCACCTACGAGAAATGGACGCGCAACACGCTTGATATCTCCGCCGTGCCGATCCTGAAGCAGGAGAGCCATCTGCCGGTGCTGGTCGACGTAACCCATTCCACCGGCCGCAAGGACATCCTCATTCCATGCGCGAAGGCTGCCCTTGCAGCGGGAGCCGACGGCATTATGGTCGAGGTTCATCCCGATCCGGCGACGGCGCTGTCCGACGCGGCGCAGCAGCTTAATTTCGACGAATTCAACACGTTCTTCGACGAAGTGAAGGCGTCCGGACTGTACCGCCAATAATCCCTGCGAAAGCGTGCGGTCCGTCCTGCCGAAGCTTAGCGGATGAAGGTTTCCCGATTTTGTCATGAATGCTGGGCTGGACTCCCTTCCAAGCTGACGCTCCCGATGTTAAAATTTGAGGTAACAACCTTGGGAGGGACCTATTTATGCGCGTTCACGATATTACTTTGACCCGCGACTTTTCCTCCGATGACCTCAAGAGCATATCGATTAATGCGGGACGCTACCTTTCCGAGATTATACTGCTGAAGCCGGATGCGGTCATCGATGTGAAAAGCTTGCTGGGAATGATGCTGTCTCCACTCAAAAAAGGCTTTGTCATTACCATTCGCACCAGAGGCAAGGACGAAGAAGAAGCGCTGGACTTTATGTGCGAGATTATGGATTCCGGTATGGATTCCGGTATGGATTCCAGTTGGCTGAACAACGCCGTCCCGAATGGTGGGGAAATGGCTGAGAAACAGTTCTGATTAAAGACAGGAAGTTGAGCTGCCGTGCTCAATGAACTGGAAAAGGGATGTTCCAAAAGCCATGAAATGGCTGCTGGGACACCCCTTTTTTAAATATTTCGAATAATGCAGAATACAGACGAAAATGAAAGAAAAAACTTGAAACAAACGCTTACAAATGGATGGTCCCTAATTGTGGCCGCAATGGCGGGTCAGGTAAAATTAACGGCATTAGCGTTGAACCGGACCTGTTACACTCAAATTCAAACCGCAGGAGGGATTCTTTCCATTGAAGCAAAGCAAATTGAATAACGGTTGGCTATCGAATACCCGGAGCGACGTTCTGTCGGGAATGACGGTGGCCGTTGCGCTCATACCGGAGGCGATCGCTTTTTCGATTTTGGCGGGAGTCAGTCCAATGGTGGGCTTATACGCGTCTTTTTGTATTGCAATCGTAACGGCAATCGCCGGAGGGCGGCCGGGTATGATTTCGGCGGCCACGGGAGCGATGGCGCTGCTGGTCGGCACCCTTGTCTTGAACCACGGCATCGAATATTTGTTCGCGGCCACGATTCTCTGCGGCATTTTTCAGATTCTGATGGGTGTGCTGAAACTGGGGCGCTTTATTACGTTTTTGCCGCAGCCGGTAATGACCGGTTTCGTGAATGCCCTAGCCATTCTTATCTTTATGTCGCAGCTGACGCATTTCAGCGGACAAGGCCCGCTCATGTATATACTCGTTGCCCTGACACTTGTTATCATATACACCGTGCCAAGGCTGACCAAGGCTGTGCCTTCGGCTCTGATCGCGATTATTATCGTTTCGGCGCTGACCATCTTTCTGCATCTTAATGTCAAAACGGTAGGAGATATGGGGCATATAACGGCCTCTTTGCCGCTGTTCCATCTTCCGCAGGCGCCGCTTACGCTGGATACGCTGCTCATTATTTTGCCGTATTCCTTGTCACTTGCGGTCGTAGGGCTGCTTGAATCACTAATGACGGCTACACTCATTGACGATATTACCGGCACCGGCAGCGACAAGAACCGAGAGGCCAAGGGCCAGGGGCTGGCGAATATCGTGACCGGCTTCTTTGGAGGAATGGCGGGCTGCGCCATGATCGGACAGTCTATGGTCAATATGAAATCCGGCGGCCGTACGCGGCTGTCCACCTTCGTGTCGGGCATCTTTCTGCTGTTCCTGATTCTGGTGCTCGGCGACGTGGTCAAGCAGATCCCGATGGCCGCGCTGGTCGGCGTCATGATCATGGTGTCGGTAAGCACATTTGAATGGGGCTCGCTGAAATCGCTTGTCCGCGTTCCGCTCAGCGATGCGCTCGTCATGCTCGTTACAGTGATTTCGGTTGTAGCCACGCATAATTTATCAATCGGCGTGCTTCTGGGCGTGCTGCTGAGCGCGCTGACTTTTGCCTGGAAGATGGCTTCGATCCGCATGACGGTAACAACAGAGGGCGGCTCCAAGACATATATCGTTTCGGGACAGCTGTTCTTTGGCACGATGAGCCATTTTATCAATGAGTTCAGTTATGAGACCGATCCGGATACAATTGTCATCGATTTCTCGCATTCGCATATTTGGGATCAATCGGCGGTGAACGCCATCTCAAAGACGATGGACAAGTATGAACAGTATGGAAAAACAGTAACGATCATCGGCATGAATGAAGAAAGCTCCAGGCTCGTAAGCCGGGTGGGACTAAGAGTGACGGACGGTCACTAGCATATATCATACGGACAGAAAGACGGCGTTCCTCTTCGCAGGACGTCGTCTTTCTTGCTTGCCCGGACGAATGATTTTTCAGGCCAATTAGCTGCGACCTTTTTTGCGGAGCCGCCGTATACAAAGTATAGTGGAAGGCCGGCTGAATCCGGGCAGAATGACTTTGGACTCCGAAACAACATCCCGGCCAGGGCTTCCCGAATTAATTAGGGGGAATGTTTGTGAATATGGAGACCAATCCAAAGCTGAGGTCGTTTCGTTCGGGGAGAATAATCGGCGTCGTAGCAGCCGTGCTCATCGTGCTGTTGATCGGGGGGAATGCCTTTTCCACGGTGGAATACGGGCATGTGGGACTGTACAAGACGTTCGGAAAGCTGAACGACAATATTTTATCGCCGGGTATCCATTTTAAGCTTCCGTTTATTCAAACCATTATCCAGGTCAACACGCAGGTTACCAAGGCGGAAACCGATACGTCGGCTTCGTCGAAGGATCTTCAGCCCGTATCCACACATGTGGCGGTGAACTATTCCGTGAACAAGGAGTCGGCGTACAATCTGATGAACAATATCGGCGGCAGCTTCGATTCGGTTATCATCAATCCCGCCATCCAGGAAATCGTCAAGGAAGTTACGGCCCGGTATCCCGCCGAGGATCTGATTACCCGCCGCGACATCGTCGCCGGCGAGATCAGCGGACATTTGACGACCCGGCTTGCCAAATACGATCTGATTGTGAACGACATCAATATCGTCAATTTCAAATTCTCCGAAGCGTTTAACGATTCGATTGAAGCAAAACAGGTGGCCCAGCAGCAGGCGCTGAAAGCGGAGAATGATCTGAAGCGGATCGAAATCGAGGCGAAGCAAAAGATCGCCCAGGCGCAGGCGGAAGCCCAGTCGCTTAAGCTGAAGAAGCAGGAAGTCACCCCCGAGCTCGTACAATTGAAGCAGATTGAGGTTCAGGAGAAAGCGCTGGAGAAATGGGATGGGAAGCTTCCGACCGTTACCGGCGGGGCTGCTCCGTTTATCGATATTGGCTCTCTAACCGCAAAATGAGCCGATCAAGCTCGCTGCGTTTTAATCATGCTTGAGCGATAACAAATAACCTCCAACGACGCCTTGGCGGAATTGGAGGTTATTTTTATCAGCCGATGAAGTGCAATTAATACTGAAACAAAACGGTCGGAAGCTGCCAGCCGGCTCCCACCGACCAGAAGAAAATGTAATCGCCCCGTTTGATGCTCCCCTGTTCAATGCCGCGCTGCAGCGCGATAAAAGGGCTGCTTGTCCCCGTATAGCCGAACTCATCGCCCACATAGATGAATTTATCCATATCGGCGCCCAGCTTTTCGCAGATCAGTTCGATATTTTTCAGCGAGAACTGCGACAGGCAGAAGGCCGAAATATCGTCCAGGGTTAATCCGTTGCGCCGCATCACTTCCTGTATATCGGCTGCTGCGGGTTCGACCACGCAGGTGCCGTCAAACGGCTTCCAGGCAATCCGTATTTGCTCGGGGGTCATTTCGGGATTATAAATATTGGACAGGCCGCACGCGGGAAACATGATATTCTCACAATCGCCGGAATCGGTGTAGTACAAGGAATCAATGAAGCCGGGCCCTTCGGAACTGCGCTCTAGAATAACGGCCGCGGCGGCATCCCCGAAATTGGGCGACGTGATCTCATCTTCGGGGTTGCAGTTCACCGAGCTGAGGTCGCTTCCCACGACCAGAGCATTGCGAATATGGGGGTTGGACAGCATATAACGGCTTGCCTGCTCTACCGCAGCCACCATGCCGGCGCAGTTCGCGTTGGAGTCGAGTGTAATCGTTCGGGATTTGCCGTGAAGCAGATTATGCAGCAGCAGCGCATTCGTAGGATAAGTATATTCCGGTGTTTGAGACGAGAAGACAATCATATCAAGGTCCTCGCCGACCAGTCCAGCATCCGAAAGGGCCTTCCGGGCAGCCTGATGACCCATGGTCAACGCGTTCTCCCCTTCGGCCGCAATATATCTCTGTTCCCTGCCCATCACTTGCAAAAAGCGGGTAATATCCTTGCCCATACTTTTAAAATGATTCGTATAATAATCATTGTGAACGGCTTTTTCCGGATGATAATACGCAACTTGGCGAATCGAAATATGCTCCAGAGCGGACACCTCCCTAGACTTCTCTGATCTCGTAATGTTCCAGCTTAGTATTTCGCGCTACACGACTAAGCTGCATTTTGAGAACGGGATTTTTGGCAATGATAAAGACGACGTTCTTAAAGCCCGATTCTTTATACATCACATAGCATTGTTCCAGCATGGGGACGACCCCCGGCGCGGTGACATTCATCGTAGTGCAATCCAACACAATTTCATACTGTTGAGGGTTGAACTTGCTTACAGAATCGTTGTAGGCGGCGACGAAACGGGCGGCGTCTTCCTGTGAGAAAGAACCCTCCACGGTAACATTCAGTGTGTGCGAAGCCGGGCTGGTTTCGAATTTGAAGCTTCCCATTTGTGTGAAATTCTCCTCTCTCTATTAAAAATAGTTCTAAAAAATTGAAATATGTCGAAAATATGAGTATTCATGCTACATTATACCTATATTTTCTAGTTCGGAAAAGACATCTTTTTACAAATTATTCATTGTAGTCGAAATTTTGTTAATTCATTTTGAGGCTGGTCTGTTCATTGTTTTTTAAAGCGATCCGCTTTGCAAAAGGGAGCCCTATTGGTATGATTACAGGGAGTGAGAGAATCACTATTTATCTTATGGAGGAAATTGCATATGAGCGAAAACAAGCTGACTCAAATGATCGATCATACGCTGCTTAGAGCGGATGCCCGAAAAGAAGATATTGTAAAACTGGCCGAGGAAGCCAAAAGCTACAAGTTCGCCTCCGTATGCGTCAACCCTGCATGGGTTGCCGTCGCCTATGAAGTGTTGAAGGATACGCCTGAGGTTAAGGTATGCACCGTAATCGGCTTTCCGCTGGGAGCTTCGACGCCGGAAACCAAGGCTTTTGAAACGGCGAACGCGATCGCCAATGGGGCGGAAGAAGTCGATATGGTTATCAATATCGGCGCTCTTAAGGATGGCGATGAAGAACTGGTGAAGCGCGATATCACCGCCGTGGTGGAAGCTGCTCGCGGAAAGGCGCTGACCAAAGTCATCATTGAGACCAGTCTGCTTACAGAAGAAGAGAAGATCCGGGCCTGCAAGCTGTCCGTGGAAGCCGGAGCCGATTACGTGAAGACATCGACCGGATTTTCCACCGGCGGCGCAACCAAGGAGGATATCGCACTCATGCGCAGAACAGTTGGGCCGGACATCGGAGTCAAAGCCTCCGGCGGCGTGCGCAGCGCGGAAGACGCTCTGGTCATGATCGGCGCGGGCGCGACCCGGATCGGGACGAGCGGCGGCGTCGCAATCGCCAAAGGCGAGCAAAACATTTCCGGATATTGAAGTTTTTCAGACCAGTCAAGCTGCGGTTAAAGAGGAAAAAGCCTCTTTGACCGCAGCTTTTTTTAAAATATAAGAATTTATAAGCGGAGCGCTTAACATTTGACTTATATTTCTACGAGAAACGGTACCGTCCCTAAAAGGACGGTGGAGCCGCTTCTTCTTGATATTTTTTATTTTTCTCATAATTCTCAGTGGAATAATAAGATTAAGTCTTTTCAAATGATATTCTTTGTGAGAGAATAGGGAAAAAAAGGGAGGAAACAAATATGCCAGAACAAACCAGCCTGTCATTTGAAACCCTCGCCGTCCATGCCGGACAGCAAATCGATCCGACTACCTTTGCCCGTGCCGTTCCGCTGTATCAGACCACCTCTTACGGATTCCGGGATGCGGAGCATGCGGCCAATCTGTTCGGACTGCAAGAATTCGGCAACGTTTATACGCGTCTGATGAATCCGACGACCGATGTGTTCGAGCAGCGGATTGCGGCGCTGGAAGGCGGCGCGGCGGCGCTTGCGACCGCTTCGGGTGCGGCAGCTATTTCCTTCTCCATTCTGAACATCGCCGGAGCCGGAGACGAAATTGTATCCTCGGCCAGCTTGTACGGGGGGACATACAACCTGTTCTCCACGACGCTGCCGAAACTTGGCATTAAGGTCCATTTCGTGGATTCGGCCAACCCGGACAATTTCCGCAGCGCCATCACCGAGAAGACCAAAGCGCTGTATGCGGAAACGATCGGCAACCCGCGGGGCGATGTGCTGGATATCGAAGCGGTGGCGGCAATCGCGCATGAGCACGGCATTCCGCTCATCGTTGACAATACGTTTCCGAGCCCGTATCTGCTTCGTCCGATCGAACACGGAGCGGATATTGTTGTCCATTCGGCAACAAAGTTCATCGGCGGCCACGGCACCTCAATCGGCGGCGTGATCGTGGACGGAGGCAAATTCGACTGGAAAGCCAGCGGCAAGTTTCCAGGTCTGACAGAGCCCGATCCCAGCTACCATGGGCTGGTCTATACCGAAGCCTTGGGGCCGGTCGCCTATATTATCAAGGCGCGTGTTCAGCTCCTCCGGGATATTGGCGCGACGATCTCGCCATTTAATTCCTGGCTGCTGCTGCAGGGACTCGAAACGCTGCATCTGCGGCTGGAGCGCCACAGCCAGAACGCCCTGCAGGTGGCGGAGTTCCTGGACGCTCACGAAGATGTGGAATGGGTAAGCTATCCGGGGCTGCCGAACCATCCTTCCTATAAGCTCGCGCAGAAGTATTTGCCTAAAGGCCAAGGGGCGATCTTAACCTTCGGCATCAAGGGAGGAAGCGAAGCGGGCCGCAAGGTGATCGAGAATGTGAAGCTGTTCTCGCATCTGGCGAATGTCGGCGATTCCAAGTCGCTGATCATTCACCCGGCCAGCACAACCCATCAGCAGCTTTCGGACGAAGAACAGCTGTCTGCGGGCGTCACGCCCGAACTGATCCGTCTGTCGATCGGCACGGAAGCGATCGAGGACATTATAGGCGATTTGCGGCAGGCGATTGCGGCCAGCCGGGGAGTAATCGCCGGATAAGGGACTTCTGACAACCCGGCTGTCAGATTGCCCATCAAAGGGAAGCCCGTACTTGCATATTTCATGCTCCGTCTCCGTATGAATTTAGAGAGGGCGCAAGAAGAATAACAGCCGGCGGAATGCTTGCTCATACTTCGTCCGGCGACAATCCATAACCGATAAGGTAGGTGCGAAGATGGGGGATAAACAATGGCAGGATAGTGTTCGAAACGGCGTGGAATATCCGTATTCATCCGGAACGGCTGCGGAAATCCCGGCCGGCGCGGAAGAATCGTATCTGCCGGCTTCTTTGCGCGGAGCCCGTCCGGCTTTCCTTGTGCTCCCGGAAGGCCGGGAGGATCGTCCGCATAACCGTGAACCGGGATCGGCTCCGGCAGGGCCCTGCCTGGTTAGAAGCGAGGACTGGCTGACGCCTTCGTCTTCGCTCTTTGG
This sequence comes from Paenibacillus rhizophilus, assembly GCF_003854965.1. Lineage (GTDB taxonomy): Bacteria > Bacillota > Bacilli > Paenibacillales > Paenibacillaceae > Paenibacillus_AQ > Paenibacillus_AQ rhizophilus. The sequence continues at coordinate 56,894 of NZ_RQPI01000013.1, read as the reverse complement.
CGACTGGCTCGCCGGCGGGAGCGGACCGGAAGCGGAGCTGGCGCTGCGCCGGGTCTATTACCGGCTGCGCGACGAAGCGGCCGCATTGCTGGGATCGGCGGACGGGGAGTGGGCCGCGGTGAGCCTGCCCGTCACCCCGGAGCTTGACTCCCGTCCGGACCGGCTCGCCGAGCTCCAGGACACATTGTTGGAAGCGCTCTTCAACGCGCTGGCGGAACGGCAGCGCGAGGGCGGCGACTGCCGCCTGGATCTGCTGGCGCCTTATCCCGCCAGCCCGGCTGAATTCGCCGCTGCGCGCGAATTCATGGAGTCGGTGGCCGAGCAGACTCTCGGCCACCGTTTCGCGGCGGCGTGCCGCATCGGGGCGCTGATCGCCCCGGATGTCCATCCCGCCGCCGCCGCGGAAATCGGGCGCATCGCCGATTTCCTCGTGCTGGACGGCGCGGCGGACCGGTCCGCGCCGGAGGAGAGCGCCGCGGGCTTTGCCTCCGCGGCGGAGCGCATTATCGCCGCCGTGCGGAGCGTCAAGCCGGCGGCGGTTGTGCTCGCCGCGGGCGCTCCGGCGGCGTCCGAGCTGGCCGATCTGTACCGGATCGGGCTGAACGGGATTTTTTGCGGGGCCGCCCATCGGACCGAAGCGCTGCTCCGGGCGGCCTGCCTGGTCTGGATGGACCGGCACGAGAGCACGGATGCGGCCGCCGGCCGGCTGTAATAAGCAGCGGGAGCCCGCAGTCATTCCTCCTCCCGTATCCTGAATGCCGGTTATCTTCCAGACACCGGCGGGGACGAACTGAACGGCCGGGCAACCTGGCGGGGCGGTTTGCCTTTACACCCGGTAGTATGCGTACATGTATACCAATTTCAAAGGGAGCGCCCACCAGGGCGCTCCCTTTGGCGCATTTATAAGCCGTTAATCGCTGCCAAAGTTAAGCGATTTCAATCAAGACGGCAGCGGATTCCGTCTATTCTGAAGAGATCCATTTGTGCAAGCTCCGCTAAAATTGGGCTTGTATACTGGTTTACATTTTCCAGGGAGGGGTATATTATAACTATTAAGTTGCACTATGGAAAACATTTTGTACTAAAGAAACAATGATTATCATTCTCATTTACCATGCTGTCCCGGCGGAGCCGGGGCAGCATGTGTCATTTTAAGGGCTGTAAGAATGGCTCTCATTATCATTAGGACCTGAGCTCAATATCAAAACGTAAGGAAGGTGTCTGCAATGCAACAAGTTACGAAATCTATGCCGCGTGTCTCGTCATACGATGAACAATCCCAGAAACCGGGAGCGCCCAAGGGCAGAAAATTCGATCCGAAAGCGATGCTTCAAAATACGGAAATGCAGGCCGCGCTTGGAAGCGGGCTGCTTATGCTTCTGGCCTGGGGCCTCAGCAGCTGGTCATCGGTGCTGTCAATCTGCCTTTATGTCGTCTCCTACACGGTCGGCGGCTGGATCAAAGCCAAAGAGGGAGTCGAAACACTCGTCAAGGAGCATGATCTCGACGTTAACCTGCTGATGATCGCGGCGGCGCTTGGCGCGGCGTCGATCGGGTACTGGAACGAAGGGGCGATGCTGATCTTTATTTTTGCGCTCAGCGGAGCGCTGGAGAGCTATACAATGGACCGCAGCCGGAAGGACATCTCTTCGCTGATGGCGCTCAAGCCGGCGACGGCGCTGCGCATCGAGCAGGGGGCCATGAACGAGGTGGCTATCGACGAGCTGGCCGTCGGCGATCTGCTGCTGGTGCGTCCGGGCGAGCTGATTCCCGCCGACGGAACCGTGTACCGGGGCGAGTCATCGGTCGATCAGGCGTCGATTACCGGGGAATCGGTCCCGGTTGAGAAGTATTACGGGGATGAAGTGTTCGCGGGTACGCTGAACGGCGAAGGCGCGCTGTATATCGAAGTGACGAAATCGGCGGAGAATTCGCTGTTTGCCAAAATCGTCAAAATGGTGGAGGATGCCGAAGCCGAGGTTCCGGAGTCCCAGCGGTTTATCAAACGATTTGAGGCGATTTACGCCCGGATCGTGGTCGCCCTGACGCTTGTTCTCGTTTTCCTGCCTCCTTTTGTTCTAGGCTGGTCTTGGGGCGCCACGTTCTATAAAGCGATGGTCTTCCTCGTTGTCGCCTCGCCGTGCGCCCTGGTGTCGTCCATTATGCCGGCGATGCTGTCCGCGATTTCCAAGAGCGCGCGCAAAGGCATTCTGTTCAAGGGCGGAGCGCATCTGGAAAATATGGCGCGTACCGCCGTCGTCGCTTTTGACAAAACCGGAACTTTGACGGAAGGCAAACCGGAAGTAACCGATTTTATCGTCGGTGAAGGATACCACCGGCTTGAGCTGCTCAGAGTGAGCGCCTCAATTGAGAGCATGTCGCGCCATCCGCTGGCCGAAGCGATTGTACGCAAAGCCGAGGATGAATGTCTGGAGCTGTGGAGCGTTCAGGATTCCCGCTCTCTGACCGGTTGGGGAATGGAAGGTATAGTGAGCGGTAAGCTGTGGAAGATCGGCAAGTCGAACATTTTGGATGAAGGTACGGTTGCGGAAACAGACGCGACGACGGTGGGCAATGCCGAAACCGGAGGGGCGGCTGAAAGGGGCGCCGAGGGCGAGCCGGCGGCGCTGCGGGATGAAGATTTGGCGTTCTGGAGAGAGCAGCGTTCGGACCTGGAGAAGGACGGCAAAACCGTATCCATTATTCTGGACGGAGACAAAATAGCGGGCATGATCGCGCTTCAAGATACGATGCGCCCGCAGGCGGAGGAAGCGGTGCGGAAGCTGCAGGAGCTGGGCATCAAGGTGGCGATGCTGACCGGCGACCGGGCAGCCACGGCGCAGGCCATCGGCGCGAAGACGGGCGTCGACCTCGTCTTTGCCGACCTTCTGCCGGAGGACAAGGTGAAGCATATCGGCGCGCTGCGGGAGCAGTACGGCCATACGGTAATGGTCGGCGACGGCGTCAACGACGCGCCCGCGCTCGCGCAGGCGACGGTAGGCTTGGGCATGGGCATGAAAGGCAGCGGCGCGGCGCTTGAAGTCGCGGATGTGGTGCTGATGAACGATAATATTGAAGAGATCGCGTCAACCATTTCTCTCGCCCGCCGTTCGCAGCGGATCGTTAAGCAGAACATGATTTTTGCTATAAGCGTGATTGCGCTGCTGATTATCAGCAACTTTACCGAGGGAATCGCGCTTCCCTTCGGCGTCGTCGGTCATGAAGGCAGCACCATTCTCGTGATTTTGAACGGACTGCGGCTCCTGCGGTAACGAATGGATTTGACAAAAGTTTTTAAAAATTAAATTGTTCACAAAATATTCCTCGGGTTGACGAGTCTGGCATATTGACATTTTCGCCAGTGTCTATCATAATAAGTACTACTTTATAATAATTCTAAACAAGAAGGAACACCTTGCCGCCCTTTGTGCTCTTGCTTCCGAAGCCGGCGATCAAGCATCGCCTTCAGGCGTTCTTTTCCCGTAGAAATATAAGGTCAAGGATGAGCGCGCAGCTTATAGATGTTGTACTTTAAGAGCTCGCAATTCTACGTTCCATATTTAAGGAGGATGTTGTCATGTATAAATCCATTATTGTCGGTACCGGACCCGCCGGTCTGACTGCCGCTATTTACTTGGCCCGGGCCAATCTGAATCCGCTGGTTATCGAAGGTCCGCAGCCGGGAGGCCAGCTTACCACAACGACGGAAATCGAGAACTTTCCGGGATTTCCGGAAGGCATCTTGGGAACGGAACTGATGGACAACATGCGGGCTCAGGCTGAGCGTTTCGGCGCGAAATTTGTTACCGGCTGGGTCAACAGCGTGGAGCTGGGCGAGCGTCCCTTCAAGCTGAATGTTGAAGATATGGGTACGCTTGAGACCGATACGCTGATTATTTCCACCGGAGCTACGGCAAAGTATCTGGGCATTCCCGGAGAGCAGGACAATGTGGGCCGGGGCGTAAGCACCTGCGCAACCTGCGACGGCTTTTTCTTCCGGGGCAAGGAGATTATCGTGGTGGGCGGCGGGGATTCCGCGCTTGAGGAAGCCGGCTTCCTGACCCGCTTCGCTTCGAAGGTAACGCTGGTTCACCGCCGGGAAGAACTCCGCGCCTCCAAGATTATGCAGGACCGCGTGCGCGACAACGCGAAAGTGGAATGGGCGCTGAGCCGGACACCGCTTGAAGTTGTGGCGGGCGACAACGGCGTGACCGGGCTGAAGGTGCTGAACAACGAGACCGGCGAAGAACAGATCATCGAAGCAAGCGGCGTGTTCGTGGCGATCGGACATCATCCGAATACGGCCTTCCTCGGAGGCCAGATTACCACTGATGCGAACGGTTATATTGTGACGAATCCGGGCACTTCCGAAACAAACATTCCGGGCGTGTTCGCCTGCGGCGATGTTCAGGATACCCGGTACAGACAGGCAATTACGGCAGCGGGCAGCGGCTGCAAGGCGGCTATGGACGCCGAGAAATACATTGAGAGCCTGGAGCACAGCGCGGTAATGCTGTAATTTTCATCGGAGCGCATCAGGTGTTATAATAACAACAAAAAAATTATACTTGGGAGGTAACCTACTATGGAAAACGTTGTGGTGTACACATCCACCAATTGTCCTCACTGCCGTCAGGTCAAGAGCTTTTTGAGCGAGAAGGGAATCTCTTACGAGGAGCGCAATATCGAGCAGAACGACGATTACGCGCAGCAGGTATGGGATATGGGCATGCGCGCCGTGCCTGTCACCGTGATCGGTGAACACAAAATCGTAGGCATGAACAAAACGCAGTTCGATAAAGTATTGGCGGCTGCGCAATAATACAGCTATTCTTGGCAAGGGGCGTCTCCGGCAGCGGAGGCGCCTTTTTGTATGGGAATTTCGGCTAGGCCGGAATAAGGGACATAGCGATCTGAAAGACCGCATACACGGCGATGCCGCCGCCGATCAGCATGAGGCCCGCCTTTCTTCTGGACTGGAACAGGCGCAGCACCCCGAGACTGATCAAGGGCGCGATAACGAGCAGAAACAGCAGTACGGTGATGAACATCCGGGCCGAAATATCGGACGTATCCACATAGGTCATGAACGTTCACTCCAATTCGTATGTAAGTTGCGCTATCGGCTTGTACGATTTTTCAACTGTTCTACCAAGGCTTGCACTGTTAGCCGATGAGTGGAGATGAGAGTGTCATCGCACACAGCTCCAAATACGCCGTAAGGGGTGGGGGACAAGGGGAACAGAGCATCACGGCTGTGCGGATCATCAATCCCATCGCTCATATGATGGAGTGCAACGGCGGCTTTGTCAAAATTTACGGCTACGCTTTGAACGTAGGGACACTGAAAAGCGCGGAGGAGAGTCAGTCTCTTATAGCGGTTCAGCTGTTCTTCCCAGTCATAGGGAAAAAACGGGTCATAAGCGTCCGAATGAAGTTTGAGAGCGAGAAGCTCATAACCCCCAGGCGCCTTGTCTACCGTTTTAAAGCCACTTTTAAGGAAGATTTCCTTGTATGATTTCCATGTATTTCCTGAATTAACAATAACGGCAATTCCTTGCTTGCCCAATCTTTCCGACTCCTCCAAACAATGATGGATCAGCCTGCTGTCATACTCATATCCGGGGGAGACCCATAGACAATGAATAACCATATATAAATCTGCATAGACCATTCTCGAAAAATAGAAGGCCTCCGCGAATTCGATAAACCCTCGCAGCCTCCCGTCATCCGTTATTTTCACATAGCTAATATACTTTTCCAGTTCGGCGCTTAACCAGTTATTCTTCCTCTGGCAGCTTTCTGAATTTGGGCTGTTTTGATAGCAGTAGCTTCCTTCTTTCTCAAGATTCTCCCTCGATAAGGTTACAAGCTGTATCATGTCCGTCATTTCTCCTTTCCCTTTCCAGGAAGACTTTCCTAATTTTATTATCTACAAAATACTCCAAATTTGGAATGACAAATATGTGCATGTTTTTCAAATATTCTTAAACGAACTCTCGATAGAAGCGCTGCGAGGGACGCGGCGGGGTTTTTCTTTCGTCCGGAACCCTTATTCATGATGCCCGTATTGCCGATAATAGAGCATTGAGACGCAATTATTTTGTGAATTTTGGCGCTTAAGTAGCATTGGAAACGCTACTCCCCGCATGTAATATATGGAAGAGGATTTGGGGAATGATTTGGAGCGACGGAAAATTCCAGGCATCAGGGGGGCTTAAACGAAGATGGGTAAGATGACAAAAGCGGTACTATTGGGCATGTTGGCTGCCGCCGCCGTGCCGCCGGCCGTGTATTGGGGGATGGATTACGCCTACGCCGCAGCAAGCGGAAGCGTCATGCATTCCGTCGGCGATATGACCCAGCGTCTGAGCGGAGCGATGAATAACCGCAAAGAGAGCGTCACGTTTACATATGAAGGAAAGACCTCAAGCCTGAAGTCGCAAATACAAACGGCGCTGGATCGGGCGATGTCGAGCGATCCCTATTTGAACTATATTGTGAACAGCTACAGCTTCTCCTACCGGGGAGGATCACGCTCGGCGACCGTAAGTATCCGACTTTCCTACCGCGAATCGCTTCAGCAGACCACTTACGTCAACGGACGGGTCAAGACGATCTTGAGCGAGATTATCACTCCGGGAATGACGGCCGATGAAAAAGTTAAGGCGATCCACGACTGGGTGGTGCTGAACCTGAGGTATGACACGACCTATACCAAATATACGGCGTATGAAGGGCTGAAAAGCGGCAGCGCTGTATGCCAGGGCTATTCGCTTCTGACCTACAAGCTGCTAAAGGGCGCGGGCATTGCGAATAAAATCGTGGAAGGCACCGCGTGGCAAGGGGGCTCGGGCCAATCGCATGCATGGAATCTGGTTCAGCTGAACGGACGCTGGTATCACCTGGATACGACTTGGGACGATCCCACACCCGACCGGAAGGGGGCCGTCAGCACGGCTTATTATTTGCGCACCGACAATCAGATGCGCCGCGACCATACCTGGACGCGCGCCTATCCGGCTGCTGCTGTGGAGTATTCCCGCACGCTGGGTGAACTGGCAAGCGCCGGAGGAGAGAAGCGGGCGGTCTACCAGAAACTTCAGCGGGAGCTAAGGTACGATCTATTTGAGGAAAGCGGAATCGTCAATACCGCGGCTGAGCTGGCGGGTCTGGCGCAGCAGGCACGGAGCACGGGGGAAGCTTCTCTGCTGTTCCGCTACGACGGAAGCGAGAGCAGGCTGGTGAGCGATTTGCAGCAGTTGTACAAAACAGGCTTCAAAAGCTTGAGCTATAAGACATCCTCGTTTGAGGATACAGGGGATTTGAAGGTGGAGCTCTTTTGGCAGTAATGCCGCGGCTATGAACAAGATCGCCCTTCCACTGTCCGAAAGGACGGCGGGAGGGCGATCTTTTATTAAAATATAAGAATTTATAAGCCGGGCACTTATCATTTTGACTTATATTTCTACGAGAAACGATACCGTCCTTAAAAGGACGGCGAAGCGTTTCTTCTTGTCATCACTGTGGTTATACCGCGGCTCACCCGCGTCCGCGTTCCGCCATCTGCTGCCAGACGGTTCCAGCGGCTTCTTCGCCGGATTCAATACGTTCCAGCGCCATGCGCGCCTGGAGCCCGACTTCAAACTCGGGATCGTTAACCGCTGCTTCCAGCGCGCCGCGCGCTTCGGACGTTCCGACTTCGTACAGAAAGCGGGCGGCTCGCCAGCGGACGATTTTGCTGGCATCCTTCAGCGCGTCGATCATGACCGGCGTGGCTGCGGGATCGCCGATGTCGGAGAGGGTATCGCCTGCGGTGCGCCGCACGGCAGGAGCTTTATCCTGCATGGCCTCGTACAACAGCTCCATCGCTTCGGGCGTGCGCAGATCGCCGAGGTAGACGACGGCCAGCCGGCGGATCTGCAGCTTCGGATCGCGCAGGGACGCGGCGATATGCGGGAGCAGCTCCGGCGAAGGCGTCAAATCTTCCAGCGCCGCGTAACGCGCGCGCCAGTCTTCGCTCGCAAGGTCGCGAAGCAGTTCGTCCTGCCCGCGCTTGCTGCGCTGCTCAATGAATTCGCCGCCCGTAACCCCGTGCGCGATGGCCTGCTCCACCAGCGAATCGAGACGCTCCTGCGGATAGGCCGCCTCCAGCTCCTGCTCGACCTCGCGCGCGATTTCCTTCGGCTCGCCGTAGCGGACGCCGTAATCGCTCAGCTTGCGCTCCTTGATCAGGACGGCGCTCGCCACATCCGTCACCGCCTTGGTGAATCGCGGCGACAGCGCGATGCGTTCCTCGCTTGATCCAGTTTTGACCCGGATCTGGATCGGGATGGCGCGGAACATTTGGACGAATACCTGCGCCTCCCCGAAGTGTGCTCCCGCGTTCTCATCCGTCAGGCTCCAGTCTGCTTCCCCTGACGCTTCGCCGCCGAAGCGGGACTGCACTTCTCGAAGAATCGCCGCCCAGTCCGCCGACGGCTTGCGCTCCACCGCCGCGAAGCCGGCTGTATGAAAGACGCTTGTCACGCCTGGAATGGACAGCATCTCCCGCGCCCAGGAAGGCGCCGAGCGCAGGCTTTCCGGCGTATAGGTTCTGCGTACCCCCGGCTCGAGACTTTCATCCAGATGAAGCTTCATCGTATGCGGACTCGGTGTCGGTTCAATAAATGTGATCTTCATTCGGGTAAAACCTCCTTAGGATATCAGCGCCCCATTTTCTGGCTATAAAGATTTACGTAAATGATATACGGAAGTATGTATCTGCATTTTACATCAAATTTGATTGAAAGCACAAAACAGGGCGGACAGGAACGGAAATGGAACATCTGGTAAAATGGAAGCATTCCGTGCTTTTAGGACTTTCAAGGAGAGATCAGTCATGCCTAAAATCCGATACAACAATATCGATAATGTCAGCGTGGACAAGACGTTCAAGGAATTCCGCCAATGGCGCGAAGAGCGGCGTCGGAAAGTCAAAGACCTCTCGTTCGTCGTTCCCAGCGTGCCGCCGATGCTGTCCTATTTAGGGGAGAACCGGCTGGATACGACGATAACCTGGATCGGCCACTCGACGTTTTTTATCCAATATGAAGGAATGAACATCATCACCGACCCGATTTGGGCTGGAAGACTGGGCCTGGAAAAGCGGCTGGTGCCGCCGGGTATGGTGATTGGCGATGTTCCGCCCGTCGACCTGATCCTCATCTCCCACTCCCATTACGATCATATGCATGTGTCTTCGATCCGGAAATTGTACCGCGCGGAGACAACCGTGGTTGTGCCCGCAGGACTTAAACGTAAAATGCTGCGCAAAGGCTTCCGGAACTGCGTGGAAATGCAGTGGTGGGAAAGCCTGGATGTCGGCGGCATCAAGCTGTCCTTCGTGCCGACCCAGCACTGGACGCGGCGGACGCCCTTTGATACGAATACCTCGCACTGGGGAGGATTCATTATGGAGCCTGCCAAGCCGGAGCGGCATCCGAACGCTGGTGGGAAAGGAGGAGAGGGAGGGCATAAGCTGCCGCCCAATCTGTATTTTGCCGGGGACAGCGGTTATTTCCCGGGCTTCAAGGAGATTGGAAGGCGCTTCAAGGTGCATGTGACCATGATGCCGATCGGCGCTTATGAGCCGGAGTGGTTCATGACCTCGCAGCATGTGAACCCGGAAGAGGCGGTGCAGGCGTTTCTCGACGTGGGCGCGGAGACAATGATTCCGATGCATTACGGCACGTTCCGGCTCGCCGACGATACGGCGCGCGAGGCGCTCGACCGGATGGAAGCGGCGCGCAAGGAGCAGGGCCTCACCGAGGAGCGGATTCGAACGCTTGGGAATGGAGAGACGCTTATTATTCATCCCGAGGCGCGTTAAGCCGGAGAAGGAGCAGCCGCCAAGACCCGGAATCCCGCTGCGTAACCGCCCAATTTTGCCCTTTTCGCGGCAAATCAAGGAGTTTACGGGCTTTTCGGTTCATTTTTGTGCTATAATATGCCGGAAACCTATGTGTAAAGGATGGTATGCAAAAATGATTAGCACAAGCGGCGTGACACTCCGTTACGGAAAGCGCGCACTTTTTGAAGATGTAAATATAAAGTTCACTCCCGGCAACTGCTACGGCCTGATCGGGGCCAACGGCGCCGGCAAATCGACGTTTCTGAAAATTCTGTCCGGCGAGATCGAAGCCAACTCCGGCGAAGTTCATATCACGCCCGGCGAACGCATGGCTATATTGAAGCAGAACCACTTCGAATATGACGAAAACCCGGTGCTGGAAACGGTCATTATGGGCCACGCGCGCCTGTATGACATTATGAAGGAGAAGGACGCGCTGTACGCAAAATCCGACTTCTCCGAAGCCGACGGTCTGCGAGCCGGCGAGCTGGAAGGCGAATTCGCCGAGCTGAACGGTTGGGACGCCGAGCCGGACGCCGCCGCGCTTCTGATCGGCCTCGGCATTTCGCGCGATCTGCACGACAAGAAAATGGCGGAGCTCAGCGGCAATGAGAAGGTCCGTGTGCTGCTCGCCCAGGCGCTGTTTGGCCGACCGAACAACCTGCTCCTTGACGAACCAACCAACCACTTGGACCTCGAATCGATCGGCTGGCTGGAGAACTTCCTCATGGACTATGAAGGCACCGTCATCGTCGTATCCCATGACCGTCACTTCCTGAACAAAGTATGTACGCATATCGCGGACATCGACTTCGGCAAAATCCAGATGTATGTCGGCAACTATGATTTCTGGTACGAGTCCAGCCAACTGGCGCTTCAGCTTCAGCGGGACTCGAACAAGAAGAAAGAGGAGAAGATCAAGGAACTTCAGGCGTTCATTCAGCGCTTCTCGGCCAACGCTTCCAAGTCGAAGCAGGCAACGTCGCGGAAGAAGCAGCTTGACAAGATCACGCTTGACGATCTCCGCCCGTCCAACCGGAAATATCCGTTCCTGAACTTCAAGCCGGAGCGCGAAGCCGGCAAGCAATTGCTGACGGTCAGCAATTTGACGAAGGGCATTGAGGGCGAGAAGGTGCTGGACGAAGTCGGCTTTGTCGTCAACAAAGGCGACAAGATCGCTCTGGTCGGTCCGAACGGGCTGCCGAAATCAACGCTGTTCGATATCATCATGGGCGAAGCGGAAGCCGATTCGGGCGAATACACCTGGGGCGTTACGACATCCCAGGCTTACTTCCCGAAAGACAACTCCCGGTATTTTGACGGTGTGGAGCTGAATCTGGTGGAATGGCTGCGCCAATATTCGAAGGATCAGGACGAGACGTTCCTGCGCGGCTTCCTGGGACGCATGCTGTTCGCCGGCGAGGAAGCGCTGAAGAAGGCAAGCGTATTGTCCGGGGGCGAGAAGGTGCGCTGCATGTTGGCTAAGATGATGCTGAACGGCGCGAATGTCCTCGTGTTCGACGAGCCGACCAACCACTTGGACCTCGAGTCCATCACGGCGCTGAACAACGGGCTGATCGACTTCGACGGCACGATTCTGTTCACATCGCATGACCATCAGTTCATTCAGACGATCGCGAACCGGATTATCGAGATTACGCCAAATGGCATTATCGACCGCGTGATGAGTTATGACGAGTACCTCGAAAGCGGCGAGATCAAGGAACTCCGCCAGCGGATGTATCCGGTGGAAGTGTAAAATCGCGGTGCCCGGTGCAATGCTGTATTAACAAGGAAGCTCCCAAAGCCTTCGGCTGCGGGAGCTTCCTTGTTTGATATATAAGAAAATGGCTTCATTGATATACTCTGTGCAGTCCGTCATATGCATATGCCCGTCGATATGAGTCCCCGAATGCATGCCTATGGTCGGACGAAACGTCCGGCCCCAAAATAAAAACGAGGCGGTTCTGACAGCAGCGAAAGAAAAAAGCTGCGTTTAGGACGACCCCGTTTGTCTTTCTAATCCATCTAAAGGCTGTTTTCTGCAGATTGCAGTCAGACTGCCAAATCAGGACCCGCCGGTGCGGCGGCGCTGGTTATTCGGTTTTTTGTTGTTCTGGGTTTTAAACGTTTTGGTGGCGCCGGCTTGAAAGCCTCCCGTTTTGTTGGCATTTTGCTGTTTTTTCTGCTCGAGCTTTTGCCGGATGGCGTCGGCTAGGTTGATTTTGGGCTTGTCGCTACTTTCGGTCATGTTCGTTTCCTCCTTGAAGCTAGTCATGAGATTATTCTAATTGTTTTTAAAAACGCCGACAAGGGCAAGAATAGTTGTGGTTAAAGCGATTCTTATTGAAACGATCTTTCGGCAGGCCAACACTGTTGCTCTAGACCCACAGGGATGCGCTTTGCTAGGATAGAGTGGCACTGGAAGATCTATACTTTGTTGTATTTTAAAAAGGAGTGGCGGCATTGGTTGATATTTATGAGGATATTCGCAAAGGCGAGCGGGGAGCGATGATCAGCATAGCGGCTTATCTGATCTTGTCGACCTTTAAGCTGATCTGCGGATATCTGTTCGCATCCAGCGCGCTGCTCGCGGACGGCTTCAATAACCTTACCGATATTGTTGCTTCCGTGGCTGTGCTGGTCGGCCTGCGTATCTCGCGCAAGCCACCCGATTCGGATCATGCGTACGGACATTTTCGGGCGGAGACGGTTGCCGCGCTGGTGGCATCTTTTATTATGGCGATGGTCGGCATACAGGTCATCATTGAGGCGGTGCGCAACCTGTTCGAGAGACGGGAGTCCGTTCCGGGATTATGGTCGGCCGGGGTGGCGATTGTGTGCGCTTTGGCGATGCTCGGGGTGTATTATTACAACCGGCGGCTTGCAGTCAAGATTAACAACAGTGCCCTTATGGCAGCCGCCAAGGACAACTTTTCGGATGCCATGGTCAGTATAGGAGCGGCCGTCGGCATCGTCGGCGCCCAGTTCGGGCTTCCTTGGATGGACCCGGTTGCGGCGTTTGCGGTCGGCCTGCTGATCTGCAGAACGGCATGGGAAATTTTCCGCGACTCCACCTACCGCCTTACGGACGGATTTGACGAGAACCGGCTGCTGGATTTGCGCAGCACCATTGAACGGACGCCGGGCGTGGAAGGCATCAAGGATATGAAAGCGCGGATTCACGGGAATCAGGTGCTGGTGGATGTCGTCGTTGAAGTGGATGCTGAATTAACCGTAATGGAGGGCCATGAAATCAGCGACTCCATTGAGGAGCGCATGCATAACAAGCACAACATCATGAGTGTGCATGTCCATGTCGAACCCAAAAGTTAACATTCCGATTTTTCCTAATTAGCTGTAATTTCCACCAAATATAAGTAGGAATCAAGACTATAGACCCGGTGTTTACCATGAATTGGCATGGTGATTTGTGAAATTTGGTGCATGTTCCCATATCCTTGTGAGCCTATAATGAGTTCAGAAAACAATAACGGCGGCGCCACCCTTGTTGATTTCTCATCATAGCCATTCGGGGGAACGGTATGAACAAATTAACCAAGCAGCTTTTTGCCGCGTTATTTTTATCGACCGCATTTTACGCTTCTTCTGGAGAGCTTGGCGCCCAGACCGTCCATGCGTCTGAGGTTCTGTCAGCTTCAGCGGTGCAGACGGCTGTCATCCAGTCCTCGGTGCGGCTTCGCAGCGCGCCATCCGTTAACAGCAGGGTGCTCTCCTATTTGAAAGAAGGGGAGAAGGTAACCGTTCTTGAGAAGACGAATGCTTATTTCTATAGGGTCCGCACAGCGGACGGTGAAACCGGTTATTGCAGTTCTCAGGACAAGTACATCACGTTAACCGCAGCGGGCGCGGCGCCCCAGCCTTCACCGGCTGCTCCTGCGGCAAGCCCGGCGGCGTCCGGGGCCGTTGAAGCGGTCATTGCAAGAGGGATGGCCTACCTCGGCACACCTTACGAATTCGGGTCAAGCCGCAGCGACACATCCACCTTTGACTGCTCGGATTTTTTGCGGCAGATTTATCTTGAAGCGGGGAATATCAAGCTCCCGGCCGATTCCAGACAGCAGGGAACCTGGGTCAAGCAGAACAGCTCTGCCGCAACGGATATATCGGGCCTCAGGCGCGGCGATCTGATGTTCTTTATGAGCTACAGAGGAAGCTCGGCGGCGGCTTATGCCGGAATCGACAAGTCGGCGCAGACGATTACGCATGTCGCTCTATATTTGGGGGACGGGCAGATCCTGCATACGTATTCCAAGTCTTCCGGGGGCGTCAGAGTGGATAAATTAAGCGCTTCTTGGACCAACCGTTTTCTCTTCGGAGGCTCGGTTGTCCACTGATTATACAGCCTACCCAAGGCGAAGCGAAAGCAGTATGTTTGTGACGGGTGCATTTTGAAAAAGGGTATCTCTATCTGCCGGTGATGGCTGGGCTGATAGGGATACCCTTTTGCGTGGCGGGCCGGGCATCCGGACTGCTTATCCAATGGCGCGATATCATCCCGCGCTGCCCGGAAGGGCAACCATACGAGGACTTCGGCGGGTGACTGAAAGGTTATGTAACCCCGGCCGGGATGATATCGCTGCGATTTGCGTTTATACTTTAATTTAAGGCATGATTACAAAAGCGGAATTGGGAACCTTGATCCATGCAAGACCCAGCCAGGTATAGACCTCTCTCCATTCATTGCCGCTCATATCGGTTACGACTTGTCCGGTCGTATCAATGGTTTGCGGACTGAGCATGCCGGCTGCCTTCATGACGGAACCATTAGTGAAATAGAACGGAGTAATACGGGTCAGGATGATCATCGGCGTAGCCGGTTTGATATCTTCCGGAGTAATTACAGGTTCCATCATCGTATTGCCGTAAGTGCTTGAGGTAGCGGTGGCCGGCGTTGCCGTTCCCGTTACTTCGTCGGCCGATGCGGTGGCGGCGATGGAAGCAGTAAGACCGATAGCTGCTGCAATAGTGGCGATTTTTTTCATTTACAATTCCTCCTTAAGTGGTAATCATTACCGGTATGTTTCAGTGGTCGGTATGTCAATATCCTAATAAACAAAATTTTAACCTTATGAACCAACAAAAGATCTGTGCATGACAAGAAAGGGAAGAAGCGATATGCCCCGTACGAGTAAAAAGAGAGCACCGCGCAGAATTCTGCTCCGGCTGTTCGCCGGCTTCGCGCTGGTCCTGCTCCTTGCGGGAACGGCGGCCGTCTGGTACGTCAAGCCGGAGTATAAACTGGATATGTCTTACGACCGCTTGGACCTTGAGCCGCAGCTGCTTCAGATGGCAAAAGAGAGAAGGCCCGTTCTGACGCTGACCGAAGACGAACTGAACAACCTGTTCAAAAAAGGGCTGAACGACTATCTCGCCGAGCATCCGTTAACCCTTGTCCGCCTCACCGGAGCGAGGTTCCGGCAGAGCGGGGACCGCCTGACCGCGGATATTAACGGGCTGGCCGGTCCGGTGCCGTTCGGCGCGGAAATCGGGATGACCATGAAGGTTTCGACGGGGGCGGGGGGGATGATTATGCTGCGCCACGACTATACTTCGATCCGGAACCGGAAGCTGCCGGAAGGCGTGCTGTCCATTCCGCCGATTGCGGTTCCCCTCAGGGAGCATATGCCGTTTATGGTGGAGGTGGATAAGATCGAACTGCTGGACAGCGGCATGCGCATCTCGTTTGACGTGAATTGGAATGATCTGCTTCAATTGCTGCTGAAATTGAAATAAGTCCGGGACTCCTCCTGCATGAGGGAGACGTCCCGGACTTATTTTTGTTTGGTGCGGTCTTTATGCCCTTTTTTCAATATGGGCGCATACACTTACATTGACCGGCCTCTTCGCCCGGTGAAGAGAGAAATGATGAACAGCACAAGGAAAATAAAGAACAAAATCTTGGCGATTCCCGCTGCCGCAGCAACAAGATTAAAGAAGCCGAAAATTCCGGCGATTAAGGCGATCACCAGTAAAATAACGGACCATTTCAGCATGTTTTTTCACCCTTTCTTGGCGTTGGTAGTCAATGTTTAAACGCAAGCGGGGAGCATTGAAACACCGCATTAAACCGGGGATCCGGGAGTCCGGAGGCCAGCGGCCGAACAATTGTTTCGCCCTTGAAACCAAGGGGTAACTATGCAATATTAAGGCAGGCCTGGGGCCGCTACTATTTCGAATCGGAAGGAGCTTTTATCCATGATTATTAGCCTAAGCGTAGCGCTTGTTGCTGTCGCATTCGCAGTTCTCGTTTTCTTTTTAATCAAGACTTTGAATTCCGCCAAGGACTCTCTGGACAAAGTGAGCCAGACGCTTCAGGAAGTCCAGAAGACGGTCGACGAGCTTACTTATGAAGTAAAGACTACCGTAAGGCATGCCAACGATATTACGGCGGATGTGCAGGGCAAAATCGGGAAGATTGATCCCATCTTGGATTCGGTCCAAAACTTAGGCGAGGTGCTGAGCGAGCTGACGCTGAGCGTCAAGCAGGTCTCGGTAACGGTGATCGAGAAGTTCCGCAAAAACAGGGAATTGAGAGAGAAATCGGATCTCGTGTCGATCGATAACGCGCCGATGAGCCCCGCTGAAGAACGCACGGTCAATTCCTACAAAGCGGCATACGGCAAGAAAGGGAAAATGCAGGCCGTCCTGAAGGGTGTCGACGTAGCCGCGGGCCTCTGGCAAAGATACCGTAAATGATTTCGGCCGAATGATGCGGGCAGCCGAGGTGCAGATTGGAAAGGTGGGGCAATCTTATGAATGTATGGATTCTTTTGTTCGGTCTTCTTTCCCCTCTTTTTGCTGCGGATTCGCCTGCCCAGAATGCGTCCTTGAACGCTGACGGTTTCGGATTCGGGCCACAGACGGTGCTGGCGGCCCAAAACGCAGCGGGAGAAACGGAGAATAAAACGGAGAATAAGTTTATCCGAAGCTTTGAGTCGCTGGCCGGAGTATCGCTGTATTCCTCTGAGGAGGAACTGGCGGAGCTTAAAGGGGAGCCGCTCGAAGTCGTTCCCGATCCTTGGCAGAACAGCCTGGAGTACCGCTATGCGGATATGTCGGCCGGCATCTCGGACGGAGTTGTGGTCTATGTGCATGTCAGTCCCCAGCAGGCTAGGAATTACGGGCTGCGGCTGAACGCGGTTAAGATCGATCCTGTTCACGATACGCTGCAGGAGACGCTGGGCTCTCCGGATTTCGTGGCCGAGGATGGCGATGTGTACATGAGGGGAAGCACGGCCCTTAAAATTTACCGGAGCGAGGAAACCGGAGAGTGGGACGGAATTGATTTGTTTGACGATTATTCTTCCTGATCCGTTTCAACCGGAAGCGGCAAGTTTATTAAGATATAGTTGTCTTTGCCGTTACTGCCTTGTAAGAAATGAATAATTTCATGCTAAGGAGAGTGAGATCATGGATTCTGTCGGTGCACAAGCCTATGCCAAGGTGTTGGAGAATGGTGTACAAGCGATTGAGGAAGTGAACAGGTTGCGGGACAGCGGGTATATGAAGGAAGATTTGTACGTTATTAGTCATGACCGGGACCGGGAAGACCGTATTGCAGAGGCTGCGGACAGCAATGAAGTCGGGATGAGTGAAGAGGGACTGTTCGGCACGTTGGCCAATATGTTCCGCTCGCGCGGCGACGAGCTTCGCTCCAAGATTACTTCATTGGGATTTAGCGAAGCAGAGGCTGATTTTTTCGAACAAGAGCTTGATTTGGGCAAAGTGCTCGTTATCGCAAAAAAAACATCCGTATGAGCGCTGCTATCTGATCGGGAAGGATCCATAGTCCAATAACGTAACCTCCAGAACCACTGTGTCAGTGGGGCTGGAGGTTACTTTGTTGGAGAAATGTCCTAAATCTTCCTGACGGAGGAAAGAAAAGGCCGCCGCAACAAATCTTGCGGATGGAAAATACCCGTCTGGATGTCGTAAGATAGAATTATGCGCTTTTTGGAGTTTTTGGTCGAAGTATGAAACTGGGTGAGGTGAACTGATGAAAATATTAATCGTAGACGATAATCCGACAAATATTATCATTATCCGTGAAATCCTGAAAAAAGAGGGATATCGCAATTTGGTTACAGCGGCTTCCGCCATCGAAATGCTGGAGATGATCGGAATCAGCCGTGAGAATAATAATGAACTTAGACCTAAGTATTCCGATGTCGATTTAATTCTGCTGGACATGATGATGCCGGAAATGGACGGTATCGAGGCCTGCCGGATCGTGCAACGGTACGAGCACTTGAAGGATATTCCTATTATTATGGTAACTGCCGTCGGCGATTCCAAAAAGCTGGCGGAAGCCTTGGACGCGGGCGCGGTCGATTATGTGACCAAGCCGATCAACAAGGTTGAGCTGATGGCGAGAATCCGGCTGGCCCTGAGACTTAAAGCCGAGAAGGATTGGCACAAGGAGCGGGACCAACGAATACAGGACGAACTGAAGCTGGCGGCGCTTGTGCAAAATGCGGTACTCAGCCTGCCGCTGGAAAAAGAAGAGTTCGAGGTTCATGCCATTTACCAGCCTTCCTTCGAGCTGGCCGGAGATTTATACGCCTGGTACGATCTGGGCGAAGGGAGGTACGCCGTTATCCTGCTGGATATGATGGGACACGGCATTTCATCTTCGCTGTTCTGCATGTTCATCGCCTCCGTGCTAAAGGATACGGTCACGACTTATGTCGAGCCGGAGAAGGTCATACAGGAGCTAAACCGCCGTTTCAACCAGCTTTATATTGAAAAGCAGCTTGTACAATACTATTTTACGGCCATTTATATGGTAATCGATACCAGGCTTCAGCGCATTGACTATATCAATGCCGGCCATCCGCCGGCCCTGCTCTTTGAAGGCGACGCCCGAGAACCGATTATGCTCGAGAGCAACTGCCACCCGGTCGGCTTGTTCGACCGGATCGAAGCCACGCCTCAAAGCTTTAGCTATGAGCGGGAAGGCCACTTGGCGTTATATACCGACGGGCTGCTGGAAATGGTAAGCGGAGACCAGCAGGAACAGCTCGAATTTTTGATCCGTCAACTGGATGGGGAACATGAGTGGCGGGAAGAGCCGATGCGGGCCGCTTTCTTCGATGGCGCGGCTCCGGGTGAGCGCGATGACGACAAATGCCTGGTGTGGATTTCACTGAAGAAGGGAAAATGATAACAAATGAAGATCAAAGCCAAGCTGCTGATCGGCTTCAGCGCGCTTCTGCTCATCCTGATGGCGCTGGCGTTGGTCGGATACGACCGCCTTCATTATATGAACAAACAGCTTGACAGCATCTATCAGGACCGTTATCAGAAGATCCGGGCCTCTTCCGGAATGCGCGGTGAAGTGAATGACATGGCCCGTATTCTGACAAACATTATGCTGAATCCTGATGTGAATATGAATGTGCAGCGCAATGAGATCGAGCAGAGCATAGCCAAGTCCAAGGAATATATAGCGCAGATGGGTTCCACGAAGAAGAGCGCGGAAGAGCAGCAGATGTTCGCGCGTATCGATGAGGCGACCGAGGCCTATTTTTCATATCAAGAACGCGTGTTGACCCTTCTGAATAACGGAGAAAGGGCGGCTGCGGGAGCCTACCGCAATTCGGTCGGCACGAATATTCAGAACGAAGTGCTGGCTAGCCTGAACAGTCTGGCCGAGTATGAGAATTTCAAGATCAGTGAAGAAATCGACAATGCCAAGAACAGCTACCAGAGTTCCATTCAAGTCGTTACTATGGTGATATTCGCAGGTCTGCTGCTTGGACTTGGCGTCATCTTGTGGGTGCTGCCTAGCATCACAAGGGGGCTGGCAGCCGTGTCCATGATGATCCGAAGCGTCGGCGCCGGGAATTTGAAAGAAATCCGCAATATTAAAGTTACCTCAAAGGATGAGTTCGGAGAGGTCTCCCGTATTTTTCAGGTCATGGCGGAAGAGATCGAGGAGAAGCAGGAAAGGGAAGCTCTCTATATCAAGGAACAGCAGGATCACTCCTGGCTTAACGCCAATGTGGCGCGGACTACGGAGCTTCTGCGCGGTGTGAACTCGCTCGAAGAGATTTCCCAGACCTTCGTGAATGAGTTCGCGCCGGTTGTCGGTGCGCAATTCAGCGCGATATATTTGAAAGAGAAGAATAAATCGAACAGGCTGGAGATCTACGGGGCGTATGCTTTTGACGAGAGCAAGCCAAAGAACGGCTTTGACCTTGGCAGCGGCCTTGTCGGCCAATGCGCGCTGGACAAAAAGCCGATTCTGCTGGAGAGCGCGCCGGATGATTATCTCTCGGTCGCTTCCGGCTTCGGAAGCTCATCTCCGGGCAATATTGCCATTTACCCGCTTCTATTCAATGACGAGTTGCTGGGCGTTATGGAATTTGCTTCGTTCAAGCCGTTTTCGGAGCTGCATTACGAGCTGCTGGAGCAGCTTGCCGCTAACCTGGCGGCCATCGTTAATACTACGACGCATCGTCTGGCGGTCGAGGAACTGCTGCGGGAATCGCAGGCCCTCACGGAAGAGCTGCAGTGCCAGTCCGAAGAACTGCAGACCCAGCAGGAGGAGCTTCGCCGCTCCAATGAAAATCTGGAAGAGCAGACGGAAGCACTTAAGCGTTCCGAGGAGCTGCTGCAGCGCCAGCAGGAAGAGCTGGAGCATTACAACAGCGAATTGGTGTCCAAGACGCGCTCGCTTGAGGAGCAGGTGGGACTCGTCGAAGAGCAAAAGGATGAGATTGAGAGTGCCCGGGCCCAACTGGAGAAGCAGGCCATGCAGTTGACCGTCACAAGCAGGTACAAATCCGAATTCATGGCGAATATGTCCCACGAGCTGCGTACTCCGCTGAACAGTCTGCTTATCCTGTCCCAGCTTTTGATGGAGAACAAAGAGGGCAATTTGACCGACAAGCAGGTGGAATTCTCCCAGACCATCCACACGTCCGGAGCGGATCTGCTTAAGATGATTGATGAAATTCTCGATTTGTCGAAAGTGGACGCGGGCAAGATGGAACTGAACCGCGAGAAAGTCGCCCTCACGGATCTGAAAACGTTCGTGAAGCAGAACTTTGCCCCGATGGCCCAGAAGAAAGGCCTTTCTCTGCGCCTGTCCTTCAACGAACCGCTTCCGGATCATATTATTACTGACGGCTACCGTCTGAAGCAGGTGCTCCGCAATCTCCTCTCCAATGCCTTCAAGTTTACGAATAAAGGCTTTGTGGAGTTTTCGGTAAGCCGGGCGGAAGAGAGGTCCCTGCCGGTGTATCTGCCGATGGACAGGGAGTATATGGCTCTGAGCGTCAAGGACAGCGGCATCGGCATACCGGCGGATAAGAAGGATTTGGTGTTTGAAGCGTTCCAGCAGGTGGACGGCACGACCAGCCGCAAATACGGCGGTACCGGCCTTGGCCTGTCCATCAGCCGCGAGTTGTCACGCTTATTGGGCGGAGGCATTATGCTGGAATCCCGCGAGGGCGCGGGCAGCGAATTCACGCTGTACCTGCCGGTCGCTCTCAATTACAGCCTGCTGCCGGGAGCGCAGGAATCGGCGGCAACCGGAGAAGCCGGCCTGCCGAGCCCTGCGATCGGCTATTTGCCCCCGGCCGCCACAGCCAAACCCGAGCCGGTCCGGGAGCACGAAGTATCGTTTGCGGATGACCGAGAGGATCTGTCTTCCAGCGACAAGGTGCTGCTGATTATAGAGGACGATGACAAGTTCGCCAAAGTGCTGGTGGATATGGCCCGAGCCCGTGGCTTCAAGACGATTGTCGCTCTTCGGGGAGACGCCGGGCTGCAAATGGCCCAGTCTTATTTGCCCGATGCGATCATCCTCGATATTCAGCTTCCCGTAATGGACGGCTGGTCGATTCTCAGGGAATTGAAAGGTGCCGCCAAGACCCGGCATATTCCGGTGCATGTCATTTCGGTGGGCGATGAAATCAAGCAGGGTCTGATGATGGGTGCAATCGCCTACTTAAGAAAACCTTCCAGCAGGGAAGCGCTGGAACGGGCATTCACGCAGATCGTGTCCTACACGGAGAGCAGTCTCAAGCATCTGCTGATCGTCGAAGACGACGAAATCCAGCGCCGCTCCATCATGGAGCTGATCGGCCACGACGATGTGGCCATTACCGCCGTCTCGACCGGAGGGGAAGCGCTGGGCGAGCTGCGCAAGCGGAAATACGACTGCATGGTGCTCGACCTCGTGCTGGGCGATATGGACGGCTTCGAACTGCTGGATCATATCCGCGACGACGAGGAGCTGAACGATCTGCCGATCATCATTTATACCGGCAAGGATCTGGACAGCAAGGAAGAGACAAGGCTGCGCAAATATGCGGAGTCCATCATCATCAAGGACGTGCGCTCGCCGGAACGGCTGCTTGACGAAACGACGCTGTTCCTGCACCGTGTCGAAG
Source organism: Paenibacillus rhizophilus (assembly GCF_003854965.1). Taxonomy (GTDB): domain Bacteria; phylum Bacillota; class Bacilli; order Paenibacillales; family Paenibacillaceae; genus Paenibacillus_AQ; species Paenibacillus_AQ rhizophilus. The sequence goes on along the minus strand of NZ_RQPI01000013.1, from coordinate 34,577 downwards.
CGAACCTGCCGGAGGACAAACGGAAAATTTTGCAGAAGCTTCACAATAAAGAGGAGCTGTTCGAAGGCAAAAAGATACTGCTCGTCGACGACGATATCCGAAACGTCTTTGCCCTCTCCAGCGTGCTTGAAGCGTACCATATGGAAGTGAAGTTCGCGGAGAACGGCAGGGAAGCGCTGGAAATACTCGTGAACAATCCGGAGTTCGATCTCGTGCTGATGGATATGATGATGCCTGAAATGGATGGATACGAAGCTATGCGGCGGATTCGAGAAATGCCGCAGTTCTCCAAGCTGCCGATCATCGCGCTGACCGCCAAAGCGATGAAAGAAGACCGGGCCAAATGCATTGAGGCCGGGGCGTCCGATTACATGAAGAAACCGATCGATACGGAGCAGCTTCTTTCGCTAATGCGGGTGTGGTTGTATTCGTAATTCCCGATTTGGGGTAATACTCTTACAGACAGAACAATCAGCCGCCTACCAGAAGACGGCGAGCGCAAGGGAGCCGGGATAAGCATGGTAGCAACAGAACGAGGAAGCGATGAACTGCCCCTTGCAGGGACCGACAAGAACGAATTGGAAAATATTGAAATCGAACTGTTGCTCAGCGGCGTTCATCGCCTGTATGGATATGATTTCAGGAATTATGCGCTGCCTTCCCTGAAGAGGCGTATCTGGCATCATGTTCATGCGGAGAACCTGTCCAGCATCTCCGCGCTGCAGGAGAAGGTGCTTCATGACCGGACCTGTTTTGAGCGGTTCATCTACAGCCTTTCCATACCGGTTACGGAGATGTTTCGGGACCCCGGCTTGTTCATGGCTTTCCGCCAGAAGGTCGTTCCTCTGCTGAGGACCTACCCGTACATCCGCATCTGGCATGCCGGCTGCTCCACGGGCGAAGAGGTCTACTCCATGGCGATACTGCTCCAGGAGGAAGGCTTGTACGACAAGGCGCGTATTTACGCCACCGATATGAATAACCGTTCGCTTCAGCAGGCCAAGGAAGGCGTGTACGAAATCAGCAAGATGAAGCAGTATACCAAAAACTACTTGGAAGCCGGCGGAAAACACGCCTTCTCCAAGTATTATACGGCGAAATACAATTCGGTCATCTTTCAGCCTGACTTGCGCAAAAATATTATTTTTGCCGAGCATAATTTGGCGACCGATACCTCATTCAACGAATTTAATGTCATATTTTGTCGAAATGTGATGATTTACTTTAACGATGAGCTTCGGGACCACGTCCACGGCTTGTTCTGCGAGAGCCTCAGCCGGTTTGGAGTGCTTGTTCTCGGAGCGAAAGAGTCCATTCATTTTACCAGGTACAGCGACAGCTACGAGCCCCTGGACAGAGTGGAAAAAATCTATCGTAAAGTCAAATGATGTCTTAGGAGGGGCTTATGGGGGTTCAAGAACCGATTCATATCCTGCTGGTAGACGACCGTCCGGAAAACTTGCTGGCGCTTGAGGCGGTCCTTGAAAGCCAGCAATACAAATTAATAAAGGCAAACTCCGGAGAAGAGGCGCTGAGATGTCTGCTGAGGCATGAATTCGCCGTTATCGTTCTTGATGTTCAGATGCCGGGAATGGACGGGATTGAGACCGCCAAACTGATCAAGTCAAGGGACAAGACCAAGGATATTCCGATTATTTTTATTTCGGCCAACAGCAAGGAAGCGGAGCATCTGTTTGCCGGATATTCCGCAGGGGCCATCGACTATATGGTTAAGCCGTTTATCCCGCAAATTCTGAAATCGAAAATCGAAGGCTTTGTCGACATGTTCCTGACGACCAAGAAGCACCAGACCCAGTCGATGCTGCTCCAGCAGAAGACGCAAGAATTGGAGCGGATCAACCAGGAGCTGATCAAGGCGAAGGAAGATGCGGAAATCGCCGCAAGGGCAAAGACTGAATTTTTGGCCATGATGAGCCATGAAATACGCACACCGATGAACGGGGTCGTGGGGATGATCGACCTGCTGATGGAAACGGCGCTGACAACGGAGCAGCAGGAATACGCAGAAATCATCCGCAGGAGCGCAGACACTCTCGTCACCGTCATTAACGATATTCTTGATTTTACGAAGATGGAATCCGGCAAAATGGAAATGGAAGTCCAGCTGTTCGAACTTCGGAACTGCATTCAGGAGGTCTTCAGCCTGTTCTCCGCGGAAGCGGGTAAAAAGAACCTGGAGCTGGCCTTCTTTATCGACCACAGGCTGCCGGAGGTGCTGTACGGGGATATGGCGCGGCTTCGCCAGGTGCTGATGAACCTGGTGTCGAATGCCGTCAAGTTCACCAATCAAGGCGGGGTTTATTTGGTCGTATCCGGCGCGAAGAGAGGAGATAACGAGATTGTTGTCGAATTTACGGTCAAGGATACCGGCATCGGCATCTCTCCGGAAAAGCGCGACCGTCTGTTCCAGCCCTTCTCCCAGCTTGATTCTTCGATGACCCGGAAGTACGGAGGCACAGGCCTGGGTCTTGCCATCTGCAAATCGCTGGTGGGCATGATGGGAGGCGATATTCGGGTGGAATATATGGAAGAAAAAGGGGCCGCCTTCGTGTTCACCATTGTGGCGGGAGTCCCGGAGGATGATCCGCGCGGAGGCGGTCGGCCTGAGAAGAAAGAGGCTGAAGTTCCGCTCCGCCAGGAAGGCCAATACAAAGTGCTTGTTGTAGAAGATCATCCTATCAACCAAAAGCTGATGGTCAGCATGCTGGAGAAGCTGGGAGTGAAGGCGGATGTGGCCGAGGATGGGCGTCAGGCCACCGGCTTGGCGCTATCCCGTCCATACAATCTGATATTTATGGACCTCCACATGCCCCGAATGGACGGACTCGAGGCGACGCGAGAGATTCGGCGGGGAAAAAAGCAGGAGTTCGGGTCCCCTGTTATTATCGCCATGACGGCCAATGTCATGGACGGCATTCAGAGCCGCTGCCTGGCCGCCGGCATGGACGATTATATCAGCAAGCCGCTCAAACTGAGCAGCCTCAAACAAATTTTGTCCCGATATTCCGGCGAGGAAAGCCTGGATCACGACCGGGATACCACGTCGAATCCCGCCTGATCCAGCAGTTACCAGGGAACGAAGTCCGATTTTTTTGTTTCAAGAGTATGTCTTAAGGGTTATTGGTAAAGAAAACATTAATCAGGAGAGATTGTCTATGAATACACATAAGAGTGAAAAGTTTCATGCAACGACCAAGACCGAAGGCAGTGTCTGCACAGTCTACTTAAGCGGAGAGCTCGATTTGTCGGTTGCTCCCGATTTCCGGCTGGTAATGGAGCCGCTAGTGGGGGATACAGCGCTTGATCTTGTCATTAACATGAAAGAATTGAAGTATATCGACAGCACGGGAATAGGAATTCTCTTGTCGATCCTCAAGGCAAGACACGGGATGGATGTCAAATTCACCGTGGAGGAAGTTCCGCCGCAAATTCAGAAGCTGTTTGATATGACAGGGATCGCCAAATTTTTCGCCTCCCAAGAGAATTCCCACTAGGAAAGGACCGAACATAGAATGAGTGATGATATACAAAAAGTGATACTTCAGTTGCCGGCCAGCGCGGAATATGTCGATATTGTTAGACTCAATTTGTACGGAATCGCTTCTAAGATGGGCTTTTCGTACGAGGATATAGAAGATATGAAGGTAGCCGTTTCCGAGGCTTGCAACAATTCCGTTCTTTACGCTTACGATCAGGTGGATGGATTTGTCGATGTCATCTTTGAAGTAAGTGCGGACGCTCTGTCTATCACTGTCAAAGACGAGGGGGAGAGCTTTGACAATGTGGCATCCGAAGAACGCATCACCCTGCATGACAAGGAACTGAGCGATGTTCAAGTCGGGGGGCTGGGCTTCTATCTGATGCAGGCGCTTATGGATGAGGTTAACGTAATAAGCGAGTCGGGAAAGGGGACAGTCGTAACTTTGACCAAAAGACTACTTCTCAGCGAGGAGAGAGTATGAGTGAAAGAGTGACTCCCCCAGAGTCCATGGACGAATCCGTTTCTCTCATTTGGGAATATCAGCAGACCAAGGATAATGATATTGCCACGACTTTGATTCAAAAATATGAACCTATGGTCAAAATGGCTGCCGGGAAGATTGCCCGCAACCGCCCCGACTTGTATGAAGACCTGTACCAGGTTGGCCAGATGGCTCTCATCCGCCTTCTGCAGCAGTACGATATCAGCTTGGGTATTCCTTTCGAACCGTATGCCATGAAGAGCATGATTGGGCATATGAAAAATTTTCTCCGCGATAAATCCTGGTACATACAGGTTCCGAGACGCATCAAAGAAAAAGGCGCATTGGTTCAGCAGGCGATTGACGAGCTAACCGTCAAGCTGGAGCGTTCTCCGGATGTGGGCGAAATCGCACACTACCTGGATCTGTCGGTGGAGGAAACGGTCGAAGTGCTTGCAGGCAGGGAATGCTATCATTACGTTTCTCTGGATTCTCCGCTGTCTCAAGAAGAGACCGGCGCAACGCTGGGCGAACTGATCAGCTCGGACGCGAATGACTACGATACCGTAGAGCGGCGTATGGACCTTCAGCAGGCGCTTGGACAGCTGAAGGAGCAGGAGCAGAAGGTGCTGCTGCTGGCCTTCCAGGAAGGACAGTCCCAGCGGGCAATCGCCCAGAAGCTGGGTGTATCGCAGATGAGCGTATCGCGAATCCAGAAGCGGGCGACCGAGAAGCTGAAGCAGATCATGTCCAATTCCTCTTACTGATGGAATGGACAAGCGGCTTTCCCGACTAATAAAGGGTATGTGTTCTCCTGAAAGGAGGCTCATGCCCTTTATTAGTGTTCGGGAGAGTATGGCATGCCGAAGCGCATCTTCCTTTCGAAGACTGAGCGTAAAACCAAGGCCCGCCGAAGTTCCCGGTCAGATCCGGAACTTCGGCGGGCTGGATTGCGGTACGGCATGCTTCAGCTGTTGGCATCAGCTGTTGGCATCAATGTACTTTTTGATTTCGGCCAAGTACTCGCCGATGACCGGCACATTGACGAACAGGCTGATAATGTAGCCCAGTAAACCGAGAATGATAAATGTGCCTAGCGATAGCCCCAAGCCGCGGGAAATGCCGGCCATCAGGTTCGTAATGATCCGCTTTTTGGGATCTGTATAATTCTCCAGTATATCTTTGAACTCCGATTTCTCCAGCGAATCTGCGATTTTGTCCAGCCTGGCATTTAGCCGCTTCACTTCATGGCGGAGTTCAAACGGGTGATCGTCCACTTCGTAGGTTTTCGTTTTTTCAGTCGGATTTCCCATAAAGTTCCCTGCTTTCTTATAGCCGAACCGGCCTTATATTTTTACGATAGTTCTACGAGAAATAGGGCTGTCCTATAAAGGACGGCGAGCCGTTTCTTCTGGTCCATGGAGTGAGGCGCCATACATGCCAACAGCCAGCTGATCGCAGCTGGCTGTTGGCTGAGCAAGGATAAAGCTTGAAGCTTAAAGCAACCGCTTAATAAGTTGATTTATAGGAAGCTTTGACCCCGTCCGAGGCGTCCTTCGCTTCTTCGGAGACATCCTCGGAAGCGTCTTTGGCCTGATCGGCGACCTTCTTTGAAGCATCCTTGACGTCTTCGCTTACCTCTGCGGAAGCGGAACTGACGGTATCGGAAACATCTTTTCCGGTTTCCTGCAAGGTGGCGGCTATTTGCTGCTTGCTGTCGCTGACGGTTGTCAGGATATCTGAAGCTTTAGACGAGACGGTGCTGGCCAAGTCGGATGCTTTGGCGGTTACGGTGCTGGCAAGATCCGACGCCTTTCCGCCGACTGTCGAAGCGAGCGTTTTCGTCTTGTCGCTGACCTTGCCGGAAATTTCTTTCGTTTTGTCGGTCGCCAGAGTCAGCTTGTCGGACAGGTCGCTGCGCATTTCGCGTCCCGGTTTGGGCGCAAAGAGGAGCGCCGCCGCTGCACCGAGCAGGCCACCGATTAAGACTCCTTTTGCAAAAGTCCCGCCGCTTTGTACTGGATATTCTGTTTCTGCTTTATTCATCACAAATCACTCCTCATTAGAATAATGTGAATCCAAAATCAGGTGGCGCGTCGCAGTAGTCTGGAAATCAAACCCAGCAGAAATATGAACAGCATGGTACCGATAATTGCCGGAATGACGGCGAAATTACCGATCACAGGGCCAAAGCTGCCGAATAAGTATGCTCCCAGCCAAGCGCCGATAAAGCCTGCAACCATCGAGCCGATGATCCCGCCGGGCATATCGCCTCCGGCTATAGCATCACCTATAATGCCGATGACGATTGCCATCACGATGCTGATGATGATTCCCCACATACGATCGCCTCCTTTGTTTGGAAATCGTAGTACGATGAGTTCATCTTACTTCGTATATAAACTTGGGCGAATGTGCTGAAACAGCGGAAGCGTACGGGAAAGATTGGAGAAGGATAACTGAGGAAACGGAATGAACGGGCGCTAATATATAGGGTAAACCGTCCTTTTTGAACCTTTACAAACGGCGTCATTTGACTGCTAGATTATATAGTTCTTTCAAAATGATGCATTAATAACTTACAATACTATTCACTAATAATAGGAAACCACATAGAGAAAGAGGAGAGACCAGCATGGAGACGGTTTTGGTAAAAGAGTATCGGGCCAATCTGATGGAATGCGCCCACAGCGGGCACATCGCAATGGTGGGGGAGAACGGCGTGTTGAAAGGCTATGCAGGGGACCCCGGCTTTGTGTCCTTCACCCGTTCTTCGGCAAAGCCGCTGCAAGCGATCCCGGGCATACGCGGCGGAATTGCCGGCAAGTATGGTCTGAGCGCGGCCGAAATCGCCCTCATGACCGCCTCGCACCGCGGAGAGGACTATCATCTTCAAGCGCTGGAGAGTATTTCCGCCAAGACAGGCATCACGGAAAATTGCATGATCTGCGCTTCCAGCTATCCGCTTGACGAAGGCAGCCGCGAGGAGGCAGTCCGCGGCAAGGGCAAGCGGAAGCTGTACCATAACTGCTCCGGCAAGCATCTGGGGCTGCTGTCTTACAGCAAATCAAAGGCGTTGCCGCTGGAAGGATACGCGAAGCCGGACCATCCGGTTCAGCGGGAGGTTCTTCAAACGGTCGCTTACATGGCCGGCCTGTCCCCAAAAGACATCAGCTTGGGAACGGACGGATGCGGGTTGCCGGTGTTCGCGCTGCCTTTGACGGGACTGGCTCATGCCTATTTAAAGCTCTCCTGCCCCGAACTGATCGAAGATATCGCGACGAGAGAGGCGGTAAAGCTGATTACATCGTCTATGCATGCCCATCCGGAGATGGTGGCCGGACACGGACGGCTGGATTCTCTGCTGCTTGAGGACGACAATATTATAGCCAAAGGCGGTTTCAAGGGAGTATACTGCTTCGGGCTGCGAAACGAGCGTCTTGGATTTGCCTTTAAAATACTGGACGGCTCCGAGGAAGAATGGGGGCTGATTGTGCGCAGCATTTTGGAGCAGATCGGTTATGGCAACCGGGCGACGCTAAGAAAGCTGGAGGCTGCCTTCCCAAGCGATATCGAGAATGACGAGGGCATGCATGTCGGCCGTGCGGAAACGGTGTTCAAACTTGAACTCATATGAAGGGAAGCGTGATTGAGCCAGACGCGGATCGGGTAAAAAATACATAATTAAAGCGCCTATTTACTAGATTCAAAGGTTTGCCCTTGCCGAAGGCCAAGGGGAGCTTCTTACATCTTTGGAGGTGCGTAAATTATGATTAAAGTGGTGACATCCGCGGAAAGGCACACTTCGAATAGAGAGTGGATACACAGTGAATTCAGTTTTTCTTTTGCCGATTATGACGATCCCAGCAACGCCCATTTCGGCTGTCTGCTGGCGCATAACGAAAATGAGCTTAAGCCGAAGCAGGGCATGCACAGGCATCCCCATCACGATTTGGAAATTATAACCTATGTTGTATCGGGGATACTGCGGCACGAGGATGACCTTGGCAACAAGGCCGATCTTCAGGCGGGCTCGGTTCAGGTGATGAGTGCGGGAACGGGGATCAGCCATTCGGAGACGAACCCGTCCGAGACGGAAAATGTACGGTTCCTGCAAATTTGGCTGCTGCCGAATCGGGCGGGACTTCCGCCCAAGTGGAATGCCAAGTATTTTCCGCCGGACTCTAGGCGGAACACACTTCTTCCCGTAGCTGCCGGGAACGGAGCCGACGGCGCCCTGGCCGTCCATGAGAATGCCGCCGTCTATCTGGCGACGCTTGCGACCGGCAGGGAACTCATCTACCCGCAGACGGAGGAACGGCGCACCCATGTGTTTCTGATGGACGGCCACGCGGAAATTCATTGCTCGGACGGCCATTTCCACTTGAGACCCGGCGATGCCGCCCGCATCCGCAAATGCTGCGATCTGAAGATTAAGGGAATGAGCAGCGAAGGCAATGCGGAGCTTATCTTAATCGATCTTCCTTGACATAGGACCGGAAAAATAAGATCGAAACGAAAAATACAGGCCCCTTGTGATCGACCCCGATTTTCACGGATCGATAACAAGGGGCCTTGTTCACTGCAGAAAGTTTCTACTTCCGCAAGCGTCCCAGCTCGGAGACAAGAGCCTCCACCTGAGCGATGCTGAGCCGTTCGCTATCCATAACGACTTCGTAAATGTCCCGGATATCCTCATATTTGTCCAGCGAGAAGGCGGAAGACTGCATCGCGGCGGCGCTGGCCATTTTCAGCTTGGTCTTGATGCACTCGATCATATATTCGACATTGCTCTGGGTCGGGTTCGATAAATCCATGATGTTCGCGTTCATCCTTTCTACGCATTAATCTATGTATTTTACCATGGTTAACGCCGCAGACACCATATTTGTTCCCGAAATTAATTTATCGTAAAATGGATGGAACAAAAATTTCATTATCAAAGGGGGAAACGCAGGGCATGGCAATCAGGGAACAAGGGCCGGGAGGCCAGAAGCGAAAGATGGATGCCGGCGGCCTGACCGCTTTCTTTCGCGAAATCCGGGAACTGCATACACCGGATGAGGTTACCTTCCTGTGCGTCGGTACGGACCGGTCTACCGGTGATTCGCTTGGACCGTTGACGGGAAGCCGGCTGCTGGAATATGGATTTCCCCATGTGATCGGCACGCTGCCATCCCCTTGCGATGCAAATAACCTGACGAACAGAATTGATGAAATCCCCTTGGAGCATGTCGTCATTGCCATAGATGCCTGCCTCGGTCCGTATGCGGCCGTTGGTTGTTATTTCGTCTCCATGGAACCGCTGCACCCGGCCAAATCCGTAGGCCTGGTTCTGCCCGCAGTAGGTCATTACAGCCTGGCCGCCGTCGTCGACGCGAACGGACCGAAGCCGTACCGGACACTTCAGACAACGCCACTGCACCGGGTGATGGGTATGGCCGGAACAATTGCCGCCGCAGCGGCGGCGGGATTCGGGATCTCCCGTTGAAGGCGTTTCAATCTTGTCCAATTGGCTTAAATAATGATTACCGATCAGGTACATATAAGAAGAAAGAAGGAAGCTGTCATGGAAACGGTGCGTTGTGAAGGAAGCCCCATTTGTTACAACGATCAAGGGCAGGGTGAAGTTCTTGTTCTGCTCCACGGTTTCTGCGGCAGCGCGGAATACTGGGAGAAGGTCATTCCGATTCTAAGAGGAAGCTACCGCGTCATTGCCCCCGACCTGCGTGGGCACGGTTCTTCCGATGCGCCGCTTGGCGCCTACACTATCGAACAAATGGCCGATGACGTTCTGTATCTGCTGGATGCGCTGGACATTCCCAAGGTTACGCTGCTGGGCCACTCGCTGGGCGGTTATGTCACCCTTTCGTTCGCGCAGCGGCATGCCTCGCGTCTGAACGCCTTCGGTCTGATCCACTCCACGGCATACCCGGACAGCGATGAGGCGAAGGAGAAGCGGCTCATCGCTGTCGCTACCATCCAGTCGCAAGGCATTACGGACTTTGTGGACGGATTCGTGCCCGGAATATTCGCACCGGAGACGGCCAAGTCCTCGCCGGAGCTGCTGCAGCGGGCCCGGGAAATCGGCTATAAGACGCCGCCTCAGGGCGCGGCGGGAGCCGCTTTGGCGATGCGGGAACGTCCCGACCGGCGCGATGTGATCTCCGCCAGCGGGCTGCCGGTGCTGCTTGTGGCTGGGGAGAAGGACGGCCTTGTGCCGCTGGAGAAGACCTTTACCGCGGACAAACCGAACGTTACGAAGACGGTCATTGCCCGGGCAGGCCATATGAGCCTGTTTGAAGAACCCGAGCAGCTAGCCGATGTGATCAAGGATTTTGCCGCCGTGCTGGTAAAATAACGATGGATGCATAAAAAGAGGGCGCATGCCCTATATTCTCACGAAAAACGGTACCGTCCCCTAGAGGATGGTACCGTTTCTAATTTTGGCATGCATTACAATCTAATTTGGCATGCGCATGAGATTTCCGGGGCATTCGATTGCAGCGGCAAGCACAGCGGCTTCGCCCCAGGCCCAGGGAGCATGGTGGAATTGCGCAGGGGAATGGTTTAAGATAAGGCGTGAAGCTATGCTGCGGAGGAGGCGAAACGGATGTTCCGTAGAGATTACATCGTCCGGATGATCGAGGATATGACGGGGATGATCGCCAAAGTATTCGTTCTAAAACAGGAGCGCAAGACAACTGAAGCGTTATGGGAAGTAGACGAACTGCTGAACAAGCATTTCAGATTAAACTCCCGCCTGCTGAATTCGCTGTCCGTGGAGGATATTATCGAAATGTTCCGCCTCGGCGGAGGAATAGAAGTCGACAAGCTCCAGGGGATGGCCCGTCTGCTGTATGAGGAAGGGACCATATATGCAGCAGCGGGCAATCTTCCCGAATTGCTGCCCCGGCTGATGAAGGCGCTGCACCTGTACCTGTATGCCGCGCTTCACGGTGCCGACCGCGAATTGCTGGGCTTGCCGAAGGAGATTGACGATTGTTTGAAAGATATCGAAGCCTACCGTCTTCCGGTGAAGACCGAGCGGCTTCTCATGTCCTATATGGAATCCGTCGGACGCTATGGCAAGGCGGAGGATTCGCTGTACCGATTGATGGAACAGGGTAAGGCGACCGAAAAGGAAGGCGAGGAGCTGTATGACCGTCTGCTTGAAAAAGATCCCGGCGAGCTGGAACGGGGTAATCTCCCTCTGGAAGAAGTAAGACAGGGCCGGCAAGAATGGTTGAAATTGAACCGACAGACAAAGGAGACGGGTGTCTAATGAGCGTTCCCATTTATATCGTCGATGCTTTTACCGAGCATGCCTTTGCGGGCAATCCGGCTGCGGTATGCCTGCTGGAGCAGCCTGTCTCGGAAGAGTTCATGTCGCTGACGGCGGCGGAAATGAATCTGTCGGAAACGGCGTTTCTGTGGCCGGAGAACGGTGGAGGCTACCGGCTGCGCTGGTTTACACCTGCAGCCGAGGTGAAGCTGTGCGGGCATGCCACGCTCGCCAGCGCCCATATCCTCTGGGAGACCGGACGTCTTCCGCGTGAGAAGCGGGCGGAATTTCACACACTGAGCGGCCTGCTTACGGCAGAGCGGAGCGAAGGAGGAATTACGCTTTGCTTTCCCGCTTACGATCTGATCCCGGCGGAGCCGATGCCGGGGCTGGCCGCCGCGCTGGGAGCGGAAACGGAGGACATTAAGGAAGTATTTTTCTATGCCGATAACGCGCTGGTCCGCCTCCGGGATGAGTCTATGCTAAGGAGCCTAAGTCCGGATTTTTCCGCACTGAAGAGCCTGCTGCCCCGCGCCGTTGCGGTAACCGCCGAAGGAGGCGGAGAGGGCATCGACTTTGTCTCCCGTTTCTTTGCGCCCGGCATCGGCGTGAACGAAGACCCCGTAACCGGCTCCGCGCATACGGCTCTCGCCCCTTACTGGGCGGACAAGCTGAAGCGCCGGGAGCTGACCGCTTATCAGGCATCCCGGCGCGGCGGCGTACTCAAGCTGAAATTAAGCGAAGACAAGGTCTTCCTGACCGGACATGCGGTGACAGTTGTCAGCGGATTGTTTCATGCCCGGCCCTAGCGGGCGGGGAATCCAAGGGGATCAAGCCGTCAGCCGCGAAGATGCCGTAGGCTCCATTTTAATAACATGAAAGCGGGTTGTGATTGTGGAATCCCTGAATACTCTGATTGAACGCTTAATCGAAGGACGTTCCCTGATTGCTGGAACCCTGAGCCAGCTGCGCAAAAAGGAAGGGGCCTCTTTTTCGAAAGTGGGCATCAAGCCTGTGCAGCTAAAAAACGGATTGCATTACCAGTTTGCCTATTATACCGGCTCCCAGGTGGAGCATAGGAATATCCCCGCCGAATCCGCGGCGGATGAGCTGAAATTGCTGCTGGGCGATGTCTTCCGGCAGGGACTGCTCTGTACGGAGGAAGCGGATTACCAGGTGCTGATCAGCAAAAAGCAAAAAGCGACAATCCTCACCAAACCGCCAACGAAAAAAGCCGCCGCCGACCTCTCCCATAACCGGCGCAAACAGTATGTGCTGGAGGAGGGCGAACCGGTGCCGTTTCTGATCGAGCTTGGCATTATGAACGACAGCGGAAAGGTGCATGCCAAGAAATATGACAAGTTCCGCCAGATCAACCGGTTCCTTGAGATGGTGGAGGACGTGCTGCCTTCTCTCCCGGCGGGCAGGCCGCTGACGATCGTTGATTTCGGCTGCGGCAAATCGTATTTGACGTTTGCGCTGTATCACTATTTGGCTGTTCGGGAAAAGCGGGAGCTGAACATTGTCGGACTTGATCTCAAAACCGATGTGATTGCGCATTGCAGCGCTCTTGCGGACAAGCTGGGATATGACAAGCTCCGCTTTCTTGTTGGCGACATCGCCGAATACAACGAACTGGACCGGGTCGATATGGTTGTCACGCTGCATGCCTGCGATACCGCAACTGATGCCGCGCTGGAAAAAGCGGTCCGCTGGGGCGCCTCGGTCATCCTGTCGGTTCCCTGCTGCCAGCATGAGCTATTCGCCCAGATCGAGAACGAAATCATGGAGCCGCTGCTGTCGCACGGCATCCTCAAGGAGCGCTTCTCCGCCCTGGCGACCGACGCGATCCGGGCGAAGCTGCTGGACCTGATGGGCTACCGTACCCAATTGCTCGAATTTATCGACATGGAGCACACGCCCAAAAATATTTTGATCCGCGCGGTCAAAAGCGGCAGCGGCGACAGCGATGCAAAATGGCGTGAATATACGGCATTCCGCGATTTTTTGGGAGCGAAGCCTTATCTGGAGCGCGTGTGCGCCGATCTGCTTCCCACAGCCCAAACCGTACCGAAGAGCCATTAAAAACCTGCCGAACATCATATACGCCATATACGCCATATACGCCATATACGCCGATATCGGTAACGAAACGGGCAGCCTTCTGAATAGGAGGCTACCCGTTTCTGTTATAGCAGCCGCAAAGCAAGCGCGGGAATGAAGTGATTTACAATAGTATTTAACAGCCAACGGGGATAAGCCCTCCTTCCTAAAAATTTGTACTTATCTTTGCTGAAAACCGCTTGTCGATGTCGGTGCTCCTCTACTTTACGCACTCCTTGTAAGAGCTTCAATGTCTTTTTCGGGCCAAAAACCGAAACGGAGCGCTTAGGAATTAAAGGGAAAAACGCTATCTAAATTCAGTGTTTTTCTTCATTTCTTTGGTTTAAATGGAATTCTTCCATCTAATTCCGGGGGAGAAGGGTATGGGAGAGTTTTTAAGCCGAATTAACGGGATAAAATCCCTCTAAACTCCAGTTTATTTGATTTTACCCTGAATAAGCTGGAGTTTTTCCTTATAATTTTGCAATGACGCAGACAACGAGTCTTATACTTGCCGGGCTATCGCCAGCGTTCGACAGCAAGGCGATGAGCCGCAGGATTGGCAACGCTTTCCGCGATCTTAATGGGCATCGGCGTTCTGTCCTGCACGTTGCCGACCACCTCCTTTTCCGATTTTAACGAGGATGTCCGGGAGATTATGAATGGTAATTCATTTTTACCTGAACTCTATCGGTTGTTTGTCTACTGGTTAAGCCTGTTGGTCTGGTGGCTTGGTTGTGGCAGTGGGAGTACCGGAGGCAGCCTGTTGCGGTTGTGCACCTGCGCTTGAGAGAAGGTTGTTTCCCTGAGGAAAAAAACGGCAACAATGAAGCTAACCAACAATATGGGAGACAGGGCGATGCGAAAGAGCGGTGGGCACAGCCGATGGGCTGCGAAGTTACAGTTGAGGGATATATGCGCGGCAATGGCCGCGGGGCTTGCGGCTGTCGCCTGTATGAAGCGGGGGCTGTTTTTCCCGGAGGACGGGTATCCCATTTGGACGATCTGGTTCCTGCTGTGCGGAGCCGCTGCGGCCAGCCTTCTCCAAGGAGGAGGGGAGCGGCGGCTGGGAGGACTCCGGCATACCGGCGAGATGCAGACATTGGGGAGGAGAATGGCGGTCAGCCTGGCCAAGGAAGGGAAGAGCGGACAGGCGTGGAAAGAGATTTGGGCTCAGGCCATGATGCTTAGCGGCCCTGTTGTGATGATTATTCTGTATGCCGCCGGGTGGATAAGAGGTCCCTTATCCTCACAGGGGACGATGAACGAACTGCTGCGCTGGAGCGGATTCGCCAGCTTCGCCATCCTGGTCTGGACGGCCGCGTCGGGTTACAGCGCAGGCCGGCTGCTCTGGGCAGCCTGGCATGCGGTGGGCATGCTTCTATGTTTGAGCGGACTGCTTGCCTTTTGCGGGGCGCTCCCAATCCCGTATGCGGTATTGCATAGCGCCTCGCCCGAAGTCAGCGCTGCGGGCGCAAGGCTAGGAGGGCTGCTTCAATATCCGAACGCCTTCGGCGCGGCGATGGCCGTTTTTCTGCTGGAGCGGCTGTTCGCGGCCGCTCAAAGCTGCGCCGATCATAGTGGTAAGCGGCTCGAACGGAAGGGCGAGGGCGGAGGCGTTGCGTTTTTTTACCGGCGGGATGCCGGTCTCAGCCGGAAGGGTGAGGACGGAGGAGGCATACTTTCGGGCTGGACAGGGAGCGGCGGGAACGCCTCCGGTTGGAAGGGGAAGGGCGAAGAGCCGGTGGCAAAGCAAACGGAGCCCTTTGCCTTTGGCCGCCGCAGAACGGCCAAAGGACCCCTGCGCCGCGAGCTGCTGCGCTTGGCGCCGCTGTTCCCGTACGCCGCCGCGCTGCTGCTCAGCGAGTCGCGCGGCGCGTGGCTGGCGGCGGCCTGCGCCGCTGCCGCCGCCCTGCCCCTGCAGCGGCGGCTCGCCCTGCCGCTGCTTGCCGCCGGCGCCGCCCCCCTAGCGGCGGCGGCGCTGCTCTACCGCGGGCTGGCCGCCTTGCCCGCGCCTCCCCTGCCCGGCCTGCCGCTGCTGGCCGGGCTCTGGGCCGGCGCGCTGGCCGCCGGCCTGTGGCTGGGCCGCCGCGCGCAGCACGCGGCCGGCCGGGGGCGCGCCGCCGCGATGACGCTGGCGGCGCTGGCCTGGACGGCGGGCGGAGCCGCCGTCCTGACGCTCGTGCGCGCGCGGGGGACGGGACCGTCCTCGACGGTCGCCGCGCGCGGGCTGATGTACCGCGACGCTCTGCGGTTCGCGGCGGAGGCGCCCTGGCTGGGCCGGGGCGGGGAGACTTGGCGCAGCGCCTATCTCGCCGTCCAGTCCCGCCCCTATGTGGGCAGCCAGGTGCACAGCGGATACCTCGATCTCCTCCTGAACGTCGGAGTCATTGGAGCGGCGGCCGCCGCCATAAGCCTTTCGGCGGCGGGCTGGCTGATCAGCGCCCATTCCCGGCGGCTGCTGCCTCCTTTTCTGGTCATCATCCTGCACGGCGCCGTCGATTTCGACTGGAGCTACGGCCTGTTCTGGCTGCTGCTGTTCTGGCTGCCCGCGCTGGCCAGGGCCGAAGCCGCCGGGGCCGGAAGTCTTTCGGGCCGGCATCCATCCGCATGGAGACTGCCTGCAAAGATTCTCCCTGCGGAGCGCTCGCCCTTAAAGTATTTGACACCGGAGCATATGCCTACAGATCACCTATCCAGGTTTTCACCCCCGAAGCGTATGCGCCTAATTCCTGCATCCGCCGGGCACTCGTCCGCCGGGGGGCGGCGAAGAAACCATAACCTAAATCTGCTTGCCCGAAGGTTGACGGCGGCCGGAGTCTGCTGCCTGCTGTTTGCGCTCTGTCTCCTATCTTTCCGTGCTTACCGGGGAGAAGCACTGTACCGCGCGGCGGCATCGGCACGCCAGACGCAGGAGACGCTTGAGCTGCTGGACCGGTCGCTGGCCTGGAACCCGCTGTCTCCGAAGAGCGCCTTGGCCCTGTCTACTTTTGTTGAGCCGGAGTTGAGGGTGGAAATAATAACGGCAGGTCTTCGCTATTCGCCGATAGACCCTGCATTAACCTGGGCGATGGCCGAAGCCGTCTCGGAGACAGGGCCTCCGGGCGAAGCTTTGTACTGGCTGCGCCGGGGGCAGCGGCTTGACGTTTTTAATTACGTTAAACGAACCGAAGCCGTAAGGCGAATGCTGACGATGGGTGAGCGCTACCTGGCGGAGGGAGACGGAAGAGAAGCGCTGCGCTGCGCGAAAATGGGGCGGGAACTGCTGAGGCAGTATTTTTTGCTTGCGGCTGAAACAGCGGGAACGGCCCGGCACAACGACCGGGATTTTCGGTTTACAGCCGCAGCCCGCGCCCTTCATGAACGAATGGAAGCCCTGAAGCGGGAGGCTTCAGGGCTGAAGGGGCAGAGCAGGGAGGCCGAATCCTACGCTTTTAAGCGGCGGTAATCCGCCCACGAATATACACACGGGAATACGACGGCAAGCAGAAGCGCAGCGATCATGGTAAAGGAAAACCATTTTCCCGGAAGAAATGCGCTAATGATAATAACGAAGCCCGCCGCTAACCAGAGCGCTCCGGCGAGACGATGGGTTCTGCGCCACACTTCGGGACTGGCCAGCGTCCAGGGTGTCTTCACGCCGAGAAAGTAGTTGTCCTTAACCTGCGGCATGTAATTGCCGATGACTATAAATGCCGCTCCGAGCACGGCGATTCCAATTTTGGAGCCCGGCAGGGAGATGCCAAGTCCGTATAATACGGAAACGGCAAGTACAGAGTCGAAGATCAGGGATACGGCCAGGCGGATCATCGCATAGGCATTCTCGAATTTGGTATAGCGCTCTTTTTTCGGATCGAGGGAACGCGTAATCTGCATCAATACCGGCAGCAGAATCCCAAGCCCGCCAAACATCAAAATTACCGAGCTCTTTTTCCAAAATTCGTCGAATTCTCCAGAGATGCCGATATGAGCCGGGAGCTGCGCGGGCAGCCGGTGGTAATTGACCAGAGCGAATCCGACCGTAAGCAGACCTGCCGCAACGGCAACAGTGTCCTGCCACTTCCATTTGAAATTTTCCATCGCGTTATCCTCCGATTTTCTTATTTCCCTTTTTTGTCCCGATTGCCGTCCGTCAGTTCCAGCAGCCAGCTTAGCACCTCATCCAGAACGGTGGTATTAAGCGTGTAGCGGATGAACTGCCCCTGCCGCTCGTCCTGCACGAGTCCCGCAGTTTTAAGCGCGTTCAGGTGATGGGAAATGCTCGGTTTGGACATGTTGAAAAATTCGGCGATTTCCCCTGCGGTCCGGTCCTTGTCGCGCAGCAGACGGATGATTTGCCGGCGGGTAGGGTCGGCCAGCGCTTTAAAGGATTCGTTCATCTTTTTCAATAACCTTTCGATATTTAGATAATTGTTTAAATGTATAATAGCCAAGGACAACCCGCTATGTCAATGACCGAAGTTCCATTCTCTCGCCCGAACTAGAAGTCGTAAGCATCCCTATGCTAGAATAGGCTAATAGAAACCTACTGCATAGACAAGAATGCGAGCAAGGGTCCGGGGTTGTACATAGGGCAAACTGACAGCATTCAGTAAAAACGGGAGGAGGAACGAAAGTTGCATGTCATTTCTGATCTGGTCTCGCAGCTGTTCGAATGGATTCAGAGTTTGGGATACATTGGTATTATGATTGGACTTATGATTGAAGTCATACCGAGCGAAATCGTCCTGGCCTACGGCGGTTATTTGGTTCATTTGGGAGAGATTAATTTCTTCGGGGCCGTTTTATTCGGTACGATTGGCGGGGTGGTGGCTCAGATTTTCGTGTACTGGATCGGACGCTACGGCGGCAGGCCGGTGCTGGAGCGGTACGGCAAATACATTTTAATCAAAAAGCATCATATCGACCATGCGGAAGCCTGGTTTGAGAAGTACGGCACCGGCGTTATTTTTACGGCGCGGTTTATTCCGGTGGTACGGCATGCTATTTCGGTCCCGGCGGGGATTTCGCGTATGCCGATCTGGCGGTTTATTGTGCTGACGACGCTGGCTGTCATTCCATGGAGCGCTTTGTTTGTTTATCTCGGCATGAGTCTGGGTGAAAAATGGAAGGATATTGATGAAACGGCCTCCGCGTATACGCATGAAATCATCATCGGGGCCATCGCGCTCATTGTGGTTTATTTTCTGTTCAAGTGGCTCCAATCCAAAAAGAAAAGAGGTAATGCGGCATGAAGCAAAATCTCGCCTCCAAATTCGGACAGGGCCTGACGCCCCGTCAATTCGTCGAGGGCATGACGAAGAACCAGCAGGCGTTTGAATCATGGTATGAAGCTTTTTCCTGGCAGGACGAGAGCGACCGGGAGTTTTTTGAAAGCCTCAACCACCGTGATGATCTGCGCTCGCTTATTTTGGCCGCCGACTGGTGCGGCGACGTCGTCCGCAATGTGCCTGCCGTATTCCGGGTTATGGAGACTGCGGGCTTCAAGACGGAAGTGCTTATTCTGGAGGATAATCAGGATGTGATGGACGATTATCTGACCATGGGCGGACGTGCGGTGCCGATCGTCATTATCGCGGATACGGGCGGTCATGTGCTGGGACATTGGGGTCCGCGCCCCCAGCATGTGCAGACGCTGATGAATGATTTTAAAAGAGAGAATCCGGACCGCGAGGCTCCGGACTATGAAGCCAAAATCGCGGAGGTCCGCAAGGCGATGGGCCAAGCTTATGGGGAGGGAACGGAATATCAGGCAGTGATCGTCAAGGAACTGCGCGAACTGATTTCCGGTTTTTAACGCTATGCTGAACATTCGAAGCTTTAATCTAGGTCCTTTGCAGACCAACGCCTATCTATTGACGGGAACGGACCCCGCCAAAGGAATCATTATCGACCCCGGCATGAACCCGGCTCCGCTTGTGCGGGCCATTCAGGACATGGAGATCGAGGCCATTCTGCTGACGCATGCGCATTTTGATCATATCGGCGGCGTCGACGAGATCCGCAAGCTGAAGAAATGCCCGGTATATCTTCATGCCTTGGAGAGCGATTGGCTGACAAGCACCAAGTTGAACGGCTCGCTTATGTGGCCGAACGTATCGCCGCCGATTACGACGGACCCCGCCGAGTTCGATCTGGACGAGGGCCAGACCCTTGAACTCATCGGCCATACGTTCCGCGTCTTTCATACCCCGGGGCATTCTCCGGGAAGCGTAAGCTTTTTGTGCGGAAGCGACTTGTTCTCCGGCGATGTGCTGTTCCGGCTGAGCGTCGGACGGACGGATTTGCCGGGCGGAAGAGAACGCGATCTGCTGGACTCCATCCAGGGCAAGCTGTTCAAGATGGACGACGATGTGACTGTGTATCCGGGGCATGGCCCCCGCACGAGGATCGGCTTTGAGCGCGCCAACAATCCTTATGTCTCTTGAGCGAAGGCTGCAGCAATGCTGTAGCAATCGACAAAAAGCGAGAAATAGGCTGGACAACAGACTACAAACTTGCTACAATGACGTTAATTAAATGTAACATTTACCTAGCGAAGCACGCAGACTGTGGAATCATCCCGGTTTGCGTTCTTTTTTTTGTCTTATGTCTTGATCAGACGCAGTCTAGGCGTTTCTTTTTAGGTAAAAGGCGAACGGAGGAGCTTTTGTTGAAGAGCAGGATACACTATCTTCTCGATTGCGGGGATCATTATAATAGAATCGAAGCTGCCGGAGAGAAAGAAAGAACCGACAGCGAATGGATTGGCACCCAAGATGAAGAGGCAAGGGGAATGGAGCGATGCAGGATCCGGGAGGAGGAGGCTGCCTACCACTGCACTGCAGAACGCTTATCCGGAATGCGCAAGGACGAATCGGGTCAGCCAGCGCGGGCCGTTCCTTTGTTCTGGAGTTTCCCGGAGGGAAGAGGAGCAAGGCAGCCCTGGAGGCGCAGGCTGTGGGAACACCGGAGAGATGAGTTATAAAATTTTTTTGGTAGCCTTTGAACGATTTCTTCGGGCCAATCGTATTACATATGAAAAAAATAAACGGCGGGAGAACCGATGAGCGACGAGGAACTTGGAATGATCCGCCAGGCGCAGCATGGTGACCGTCTTGCGCTGGCGCAGCTGTTTCAGAATCATTATTCCTTTCTGTACAAGTATTTGTTAAAAGCAACAATGGACCCTCAGCTGGCGGAAGACGTCACCCAGGATACGATAGTCAGATGCATGGAGAAGATGACTTCATACAACGGTTCGTCCTCGTTCTCATCCTGGATGATTACGATAGCGACCCGGTTGTATATCGACAGGCTGAGGCGGCGCAGCCGTGAAGAAGAGTGGATTCGGCGGGAGCAGGGCATGCGGTCGATCCGCTGGCAATTCGAGACTAAAGGCGAAGAGTGGAGCGATGTGCTGGACGCTCTTTCCCGCGTTTCTTCTCCCCAGCGGATTGCACTGCTGCTCAAGCATTACTACGGCTACAGCTATGGGGAGATCGGCAAAATTCTGGGAATCCCTGAAGGGACGGCCAAGTCGCGCGCGGCGTATGGACTGAAGCAGCTGCGAGAGGAGATGAAAATGGATGACTAACGACATGACCGGTCCGGATAACGGCCGCAAGCCGGGGGATGCGCCGGATAAGGAAGGCCGGCTGAAGGCTGAGGAAGGGCCGGTGTCGGCGGAAATTGCGCTGCCGGAGCTTTTAGCGGGCTTGGAACGGCTGGACCGCGCTTACGACGATGAAGCCGGACCGCCTCCGCTAGGCATGCTGCAGGCCAGGCTTATTGCCGCATCCGAAAGACATCGCCGCCGGGCGCTGCGGGAATGGCTGCTGTTTTGGCTTGTCTCCCTGTTTATTCTCGGGTTCTCCCTGCTCGCGATCACTTCGGCGCCGCCGGTGTATTGGACGGTTCAGGGGCTTGTTCCTATCGCAGGAATTATAGCGGCGGCAATGCGTCCCGGGCGGAAAGGGCGCGGTGAACGGAGATGAAAGAGCAATCCAGTATGCCTCTATGGGCTTGGGCCGTACTCGCGGCGGTGCTGATGACCCAGGGCGCGCTGTTGTTTCGTGACGCCCGCGCCCGGGGGAGGTGGCACTGGTTCTGGGGGTTGTGGGGAATGACAACGTTCCCATTACCGACGGTTCTCTACCTGCTGCTTGTTGTATTTCCCGAACACCGCCGGAAACGGAAAGAAATCGCGGAAAAGGATGAGAAGATTAGAAAATAAATGCCAAGGGTGGAATACCATATGAAGACAATCGATTTGTCATTGTTGTGGCCTCTCTTTGCGCTGCAGGGATTGCTGGCCGTCATCGGACTGGTCTCCCTGGTCAGAGCGCGCAGTGTGCGCGGGCCGAAGTGGATGTGGGCAATCATTATTCTGCTCGGCAATCTGCTCGGCAGCCTTGCCTATTTTACGATTGGGAGGAAAGAATAATGCCGTCGCTGCTTCAAGTTTCGGGACTTCACAAGGTTTTTAACGGGCAACCTTCCGTGGACGGAATCAGCTTTAACATGGAGCAGGGGCGCTGCGTCGCCCTGCTTGGCCCCAATGGCGCCGGCAAGACGACCACGCTGCGCATGCTTGCGGGCCTGTTAAACCCAAGCCGTGGCAGAATTTTATTCGAGGGTAAGTTAATTGGGAAGGATTACCGCAAGCAGATTGGTTATCTTCCCCAATCCCCCTCTTTCTATAACTGGATGACCGGGGAAGAGTATCTCCTCTTCGCTTCAAGACTTAGCGGTATGGGCAGGAAGGAGGCAGCGGGCCGGGCAGAGGCCATGCTTGAGCGGATGGGGCTTAAAGACGCCGCAAAGCGGCGGATCGGCGGTTACTCCGGAGGCATGAAGCAGCGTCTGGGGCTTGCGCAGGCGCTTGTACACGCCCCGCGCCTCCTGCTGCTGGATGAACCGGTATCGGCGCTTGATCCGATCGGCCGCCGCGAGATTATGGAACTGCTGCGTGAAATCGGCAGGGAGACCAGCGTTATTTTTTCAACGCATGTGCTGCATGATGCCGAAGAGGTCTGTGACGACATTATTATGATGAATCATGGAGTCATTGCCGAGCAGGGGTCGCTGTCTTCCCTTCGAGCAAAATATAATCGGCCGGTCATTACCCTGCGCGTGGAACAGCGGAAGGAAGCTCTGCTGTGGCTTGAAACACTGAATACCCGTTCTTATATTCACGAGAGCCGCATGGAAGGAGACGGCTCCGTATTTCTTAAGGTTGAAGACATGGAGGCGGCAAGGTCCGCGATTCTCCGGGAAGCGGCCGATCGCGGAATTCCGCTGATGCGCTTCGAAGCGGGTTCCCTGTCTCTGGAAGACGTATTTATGGAAGCGGTGGGAGTATGAGAAACGCTTTGATTTTTTACAGGAAAGAAATGCTGGAGGCGGTCCGCAGCTACAAGCTGCTGTGGATACCGGTCGTGTTTATCATCCTTGGCATGATGCAGCCGATATCGGCCTATTATATGCCTGAGATTTTGAGAATGTCGGGCGATGTGCCCCCGGGGATGCTGGAATTGTACGAGATGCCGGGAGCGGGGGAAGTCATGGCCAAGTCGATCGGGCAGTACGGCACGGTAGGCCTGCTGGTGCTCGCGCTTTCGGCGATGAACAGCTTTGCCGGCGAGCGGGAGGGAGGAGCCGCGGAGCTGGTGCTGGCCAGGCCGCTGACTCCATTTGCGGCCGCTTCCGCCAAATGGCTGGCGCAGCTGACTTTACTCGCTCTGTCTTTGGGGCTTGGAGCCGCATTCGCAGGCTATTATACCATTCGGTTAATCGGCAGCCTTTCCTGGAGCGCGGTGCTGGCCGCGTCGGCCCTGTACGGATTATGGCTGATGTGCGCTGTCTCGCTTACGCTCCTGTTCAGCGCCTGCCTCCGCGCTCCGGCCGCGGCCTTTTTGTCGCTCGCGGCCGCGGCAGGTTTGGCGCTGCTGCACTCTTTGCTGCCCCGGCCGCTGAACTGGTCGCCTGCCGCTCTGCCGCAGCTGTCCGCGCAGGCGCTCACGCAGCAGACCGCCGCTCCGGCCGTTTGGATTTTCCCGGTACTGTCGGGTATTGCGCTCATTGTTCTTTGCTTTTTGGGCGCCTCGCTATCGTTTGGACGCAATAAACTGCCGCGATTTTAGTCCTTCGCCGAAAATGTAACAACTTTTTTTCAATTTCATATTTTTGAGTATATTTTCAATTTTGCGCCGTTTCTTCCTGTAGACAGGTCTATCATTTTTTAGTAGACTGTGAAAAAGCACAACACGAAAGATATTGGCTCAGGAGGTAGGGCGATGCTGCGTTTAGGAGAAAAGGTTGTCATTGTCGCGGACGCTTTCGAGCAGAATCTTCCTATCGGGGATTACGGATACGTGATCGCTTACGACCGCAATCCTGATAATGCGTTTGATTATGTCATTCGCATCCCTCAGGCCAACCGGAACTTCTACGTCACGGCGGAAGACGTCGAGACGGAAGCGGATCTGCTGGTTGAGGAAGCGGAGAGAACTACGCGAGAGGCATTGATCGATTATGCCTTGTCCACGCACAACGAGAAGTTGTTTTATCAATTGATGAACGGTGAGGCCGAGCAGGCGGAAGATATAGAGACTAGTCTCAAGGAAAACATGTCCCAGGCGGAATTCATCAAACAGGTGAATCTTCGGGCCTGGATTTAAGGAAAGCCGGCGCAAGCCGGTTTTTTCAAAATATAAGAAAGTATAAGCCTCGCGCTTATCCTTTTCCTTATATTTCGACGGGAAACGGGGCCTCTCCTTAAAGGAAGGCGCAGCGTTTCTTCTTGGATATCGGAAAGCTTAAGCTTCCCGATATTATAATAACTGCTGCCAAGGGAGAACTCGGCTTAAGAGGGACTCCGGCAGCTTTTTACAAAAGCACCCGATCGGTGCTTTTCTTGTTTTCGTCCGTTCCCATAGGTTTTAACAGGTGTATATTCCCTGCATCCTGCGGAGCACAACCGCATTGAATTGTCCACGTTTCTACAATATAATTAGTAACGTTATCCGGGCGCTTTAGCCCTTTAAACAGGAGGGATACTCAATATGAGCATTACCATCAAGGATGTGCAGCATGTGGCCCGGCTGGCCCGCCTGCATTTAAGCCCGGAAGAAGAGGCTATGTTTACGGAGCAGATGAACGCCATTTTACAATATGCGGAGAAATTGGGCGGACTGGATACGGAAGGCGTCCAGCCGACGACACATGTGCTGCATGTCAGCAATGTCATGCGCGAGGATGTCGTGAAGGAGAGTCTTTCCGTTGAGGACGCGATGCTGAACGCGCCGGAGGAAGAGGATGGACAATTTAAAGTGCCGGCGGTTTTGGAATAATCTGAATAGGTAGGGAGATGACATTTTGAGCCTGTTTCAATATCGGTTGTCTGAATTACATAATATGCTGCATGCCTCGCAAATCTCGGCCAGCGAGCTGACCGAGGAGTCCCTGTCGGCAATTGCACGGGTGGATGGCGATGTGCACGCTTTCCTGACGCTTAATGAAGAAGGCGCCCGCGCGGCGGCCCGTCAACTGGATGACAAGCTGGCCTCCGGAGCGGCAAGAGGCCTGCTGTTCGGGCTGCCTGCGGGCATTAAGGACAACATTGTGACCAAAGGGCTGCGCACGACCTGCGCGAGCCGTTTTCTGGATAATTATCAGCCGATTTACGACGCTACCGTTGCCGCCAAGCTGCGCCAGGCGGATGCCGTGACGATCGGCAAGCTGAATATGGACGAGTTCGCCATGGGCGGCTCGAACGAGAACTCCGCTTACGGAGCGGTCCGCAATCCCTGGGATTTGGAACGCGTGCCCGGCGGTTCCAGCGGCGGCTCCGCTGCGGCGGTGGCTGCGGGCGAGGTATTCTTTGCCCTCGGCTCCGACACCGGCGGCTCGATCCGCCAGCCCGCTTCTTACTGCGGCGTTGTCGGCCTGAAGCCGACCTACGGGCTCGTCTCCCGCTACGGCCTCGTGGCGTTCGCGTCCTCGCTTGACCAGATCGGACCGCTGACGCGGACCGTTGAGGACTCCGCCTATGTACTGCAGGCTATTGCCGGCTATGACGCCCAGGATTCCACGTCCGCCAAGGTCGACATTCCTGACTATTTGAGCGCCCTTACCGGCGATATCAAAGGCCTGCGCATTGCCGTGCCGAAGGAATACATCGGCGAAGGCGTCGACGCTTCCGTCCGCGAGACGGTGCTGTCTGCGCTTAAAGTGCTGGAAGATCTCGGGGCGGTTTGGGAAGAGGTTTCCCTCCCGCATACCGAGTATGCGGTAGCGACCTATTATCTGCTCGCTTCCTCGGAGGCTTCCTCCAATCTGGCCCGCTTCGACGGGGTGCGCTACGGCGTTCGTGTCGACGAGGGCGGCGGTTTGCTCGATCTGTATCACAACTCGCGCAGCCATGGTTTTGGCCCGGAAGTGAAGCGCCGGATTATGCTCGGAACCTATGCGCTCAGCTCGGGCTACTACGATGCCTATTATTTGAAGGCACAGAAAGTGCGAACGCTGATCAAGCAGGATTTTGATGAAGTATTTAAGAAGTACGATGTGGTTATCGGTCCGACCGCGCCTACGACGGCATTCAAGCTCGGCTCCCAGACCGAGGACCCGCTTACAATGTACTTGAACGATATTTTGACAATCCCGGTCAATCTTGCCGGCATCCCAGCAGTCAGCATTCCTTGCGGTTTTGCCGAAGGACTGCCTGTCGGGCTGCAGATTATCGGCAAAGAATTCGATGAAAGCACGGTGCTGCGCGTCGCGCACGCCTATGAACAGCATACCGATCATCACAAGCAGCGTCCGCAGCTGTAAACGGTCCATAAGGAGGGAAAGAGAATATCATGCCATCATCCAAGTATGAAACAGTCATTGGCCTCGAGGTTCACGTCGAGCTTCATACCAAGTCCAAAATTTTCTGCGGCTGCTCCACGGAATTCGGAGCGCCGCCCAATACGCACACCTGCCCCGTATGCCTGGGCCATCCCGGCGTACTGCCCGTGCTGAACCGCCAGGCTGTAGATTATGCAATGAAAGCCGCCATGGCGCTGAACTGCACGGTTGGCGATGTCAGCAAGTTTGACCGCAAGAACTACTTTTATCCCGATTCGCCGAAGGCTTATCAGATTTCGCAGTTTGATCAGCCGATCGGCCTGAACGGATGGATTGATATCGAAGTGAACGGCGAAACGAAGCGAATCGGCATTACCCGGCTGCATCTGGAAGAGGATGCCGGGAAGCTGACGCATGTGGACGGCGGCTTTGCCTCGCTCGTCGACTTTAACCGGGTGGGAACTCCGCTGATCGAAATCGTCTCCGAACCCGATCTGCGCTCGCCGGAAGAGGCGCGGGCTTATCTGGAGAAGATTCGCGCCATTATGCAGTACTGCGACGTTTCCGACGTCAAGATGGAAGAAGGCTCCATGCGCTGCGATGCGAACATCAGCCTGCGGCCCATCGGCCAAGAGGAATTCGGCATCCGCGCAGAACTGAAGAACATGAACTCTTTCCGCGGCGTGCTGCGCGGTCTGGAGTATGAAGAGTACCGCCAGGCGGAAATTCTTGACGGCGGCGGCGAGGTCGAGCAGGAGACCCGGCGCTGGGATGACGCCCAGGGCAAGACACTTACCATGCGGGGCAAGGAAGAAGCGCATGACTACCGGTATTTTCCCGATCCGGATCTTATCGTTCTGCATATCGACGACGCTTGGAGAGAAGCCGTTCGTTCTTCCATTCCCGAGCTTCCGGATGCGCGGCGTGCCCGTTACAGCGAGGAATATGGCCTGCCCGCTTACGATGCCGGAGTAATTACGGCCTCCAAGCCGCTCGCCGACTTTTTTGAAGGAAGCCTGAACTACACCGGAGATGCCAAAGCCGTCGCCAACTGGATTATGGGCGATCTGCTTGCTTTTCTGAACGGAAACAATCTTGAGCTGTCTGAGGCGAAGATTACACCGCAGGGGCTTGGCGAAATGATCGGATTGATCGAGAAGGGCACCATCAGCAGCAAAATTGCCAAAACGGTGTTCAAAGAGATGCTTGAAACCGGCAAGCTTCCGGCGCAGATTGTGGAAGAGAAGGGTCTTGTGCAGATCAGCGACGAGGGTGCGATCAAGGGGATCGTGGAAGCGGTCGTGGCGGCCAACCCGCAATCGGTGGATGACTATAAAGCCGGCAAACAAAAAGCAATCGGCTTCCTTGTCGGACAAGTTATGAAGGAAAGCAAGGGCAAGGCCAATCCGGGACTTGTCAACAAGCTCCTGGCAGAAGTATTGAATAGTTAACATAAGATACAATAAATGGGTAATTAATACTGGAGGCTTGTCGGCAGCGGCAGGCCTTCGGCAATATATAAGGAGATACCCGATATGATCAAAATAGTGAAGCTGGACCTGCAGGACGAAGATACCTTGAGAAGCCTGTGGAGCCTTCAGCATAAAGCCTATCGCCTGGAGGCGGAGTTGATCGGGTTTGATTCTATACCTCCACTGCTGGAGACACGGGATACGTTAAGAAGCTGCGGCGAGGATTTTTACGGCTGCCTAAGTGAAGAGGGGGAATTGTCCGGTGCCGTAGCCGTGGAAGAAGAGCATCCGGAGAGCCTGACGGTTACGCGCATGATGGTCAGTCCAGATCATTTTCGCCAAGGAATTGCCGGGCGGCTGCTGGAGCATGTATTCGCACTTTATCCGGACAAGGAGCGTTTTATCGTGTCCACGGGTAAAAAGAATACGCCGGCGGTCTCTTTATACCGCAAACATGGCTTTGTTCCCGTTTCTTCCGCGGAAGTAGCTCCCGGTATCCAACTGATCGAATTTAACCGGAGCGGCAAACGTTGATCCGGCAATTACACGAGAAAGGAGAGAAGGTCCAAATGAAAGATGATCCGCGTACGGCGTTGTCGATGGAGAAGCGGGAGTCTTTACTCATAACGGAACGCGGCGACAATCGGGCAGAGCTTGAGGAAGAGAGAGACAGCGCAGAAGTGATTCCTCCCCGGACCAAGCGGCAGCCCGCCAAGCGCAAGTTCATTGCCGGTCTGCTGTCGGCCGTTATACCTGGGGCTGGTCATTTATATTTGGGCCTTCTTCGGAAAGGGGTATCCTTTCTGTTTGTGATTGTCCTGGACATTGCGGCGCTGCTGTACTTCTCCTCCATCGGCATGCAGATCAATGTTCCTCTTCTCATTTTGCTGGCCCTGCTTATTCCCGCTGTCTATTTCTACAATGTATATGATGCCCTTCAATCGGCGGACCGGATTGTTCGTCTCCGGAAAATGCCCGTGTCTGCGGAACACTATACGGATTCCGTTCAGCCTCGTCGCCGGCGTTTTATCAGCGAACCGGGTATTTCATTCGGACTGCTCCTGCTGCTGGGAGGTATCACGTTGTTTCTCTTCCGGCAAAGACCAGCCTGGCTTCGGTACTTTATTGAGCATTATGCTGGCGCGGCCGTGGGAACGCTCTTGATTGCCGGCGGAGTGATTTTTGCAGCAAGGGAATTCGGCATTAAGCTCATGCCCCGGCAAGGACGGAGAGAACGCCGGATCGGACGCTTCACCGCGTCTCTCCTGCTGGTTGGAGTCGGCATCCTGCTGTTCCGGGACTGGCTGAGGGAAACCGACGATATGCTGCTGCTGCTGAAATGGTGGCCAGCTGTGCCGGTCATATGGGGCGTGGAATATCTGTTGATTTACGGTTTGGCGCGGCGTCCCCGGCGAGCCGGAGCCGGTCCGGGATTCCGTCTTGATTTTCGGGGCCTTTTGCCCGCCATCCTGCTTGGCGCCAGTGTATTTATCGTCTCTGAGCAGGAGCATTATCTGCATCTATGGAATAAGGTCAGTCTCAATTTAACGGCGGCAGCCGTCGATTACGGAGAAGCAAAGGGCAGCAAACTTCAGAAGCCCGTACTGAAGGTGCCGGTGGAGCTGCGGTCCGCCAAGCTGACTGTTGATGCGATTAACGGAGACATAGTCGTACACCGCAGTCCGATTGACGATATTGAAGTTACCGCCACCGTATGGGTCGACCAGTTGAATGGAGCAAGAGCGGAAGCCGTATCGGACCAGTCGTTTATCGAAGTTTCCGAAGGAGCCACCATAAAGCTTGCGACCAAGGGCAAGGCCTACGGTGAATCGGGCAAGCGCCAGCCGCGTATGGATTTGGACATCGCCGTTCCGGACAGCCGGCGTTTCAATCTGGATATCACGACAATGAATGGCGGCATCACCCTGCAAAATACGGAGGCGATTCAAGACATCAATCTTGAAACCGGCAATGGACCGATTATTTTGCACAAGGTTTTCGGCAATATCAAAGGAAAGACCCACAACGGTGACGTCAGAGTCAGAGAAATACAGGGAGATGTGGATTTTGTCACGAGCGGAGGCGATATTCGGGCCTGGGATGTTTCAGGAAGACTGAAGCTCTCAACGGCTGTCGGCAATATCAGCGCCGAACGAAGCGGGGCCGATATCGAGGTCTCCACCAAGAACGGCAACGTTGAAGTTAACGGAGCCAGATCGGTATTGAATGCGCAGTCTCTCAATGGAATCATCGATATCCGTTCACCTTATGTACAGGCGGACTGGAATATTTACAGCGCGGTTGGCGATATCAATCTGTTTTTGCCGGCGGAGGGGAATTATTCTATAAATGGTTCCAGCGGCTACGGAGACATCGTTACGGACTTCACCGAACTGGTCATCGACAAAAAAACGGTCTCCGGCAAAATAGGCACCGGCGAATTCAAGGTGGATGTTGAGGGAAACAGCAACTTAAATGTGAGGAAAAATTGAATAAACTAATTTTTATCAGATAATAATCAATATAATTAACTGATCACGTTGACAATAATAAAGAACCGGTCTTACAATAAATACAATAACGTTTATTTACTCATGACTCAGATGTGAAGGCGGTGACAGGAATGGGAAGCGGCGTACAGCACGCATTGGAACAACTGAAGACGACGGGTGTCCGTATTACGCCACAGCGTCATGCGATTTTGACCTACTTGATAGAATCGATGAATCATCCTACCGCAGATGAGATTTACCGTGCGCTGGAGCCGAAATTTCCAAGCATGAGCGTTGCCACCGTGTACAATAATCTCAAGATGTTTATGGAAGCGGGAATGGTCCGCGAGCTGACGTACGGCGACAATTCCAGCCGCTTCGATGCCAATGTAACCGACCATTACCACATCATATGCCAGAAGTGCGGCAAAATCGAGGATTTTAGTTATCCTTCACTGCATGAGGTTGAGCGTGAGGCGGAGAAGGCTACCGGTTTCAAGGTGAATGGATTGCGCATGGAACTGTACGGCATTTGCGGATGCTGCTCGAACAAACAGCATTAATCATAAATCGAAACTGAATATAGTATGGTGTAAGACTCCGCCGCCCCTTGAAAGGACAGTGGACGCCTTTGCCTGAAAGCATTGACAACGTGCGGAGTCCGAAAATATAGCGGATGCCCCACGTTTTCTTTTTATGGCAGCATTTCCCTCAGTTTAAATTCAGCAAGGTATGGAGGATTTATTTTGAACAAAAGACAGAAATATGGACGCGGACGCGCCGGCAGGCGAAGAGGGCTTCTTCGCAGGCTGGCAGGTCTGCTTATTATTGCGGCTGCAGCTTATGCGGTAATCTTTTACGTACTGCCAAATCCCCTTCAGGTAGACCCGGAATGGAAAGGGACGGACAAGCCGATTTTCATCAAGGGCAAATATACCGGCTATTCCGCCTCGGGCTCCGGAGAGAGCCTGCTGCTTCCGCTTCCGCTTTTGCAGAAAGCTGTAGACTCCTCTATTCGGTATGAATCAGGGACGAAGTCGGTTATTCTTACGACGGACAGCAAGCTTTTATATATGCAGGCGGACAAGAAGGCAGCCAGCCTCAACAATAAGCCGATTCAGCTTCGGCTGGCTCCCGAAGAGAGAGGCGGGATAACTTATTTGCCGGCCGAGACGCTTAAAAACTTGTACAGTCTTGATGTACAGGAGAATGCGGAAACGGGAGCGGTTCTGATCATGACTGCCGGCGAAACGGTACCGCTGGGACAAGTGCAGAAGAATAAAGCCGCGCTGCGCACCGAGGCGACGATTCATGCACCCTCTCTGACCAAAATGAAGGCTGGGACCAAAGTGAGAATCTGGAGCAGTCAGGAAGATTGGCTGTACGTTCAAATGGACTCCGGATACGCGGGTTATATAAAATCGGCGGAGCTGGCGGTGACCGGGAGAAAGACGGTGAAAAAGAAAACATCCGCTCCAACCCGGGCCGAACGTAGCTGGGATGGTAAAGCCGTGAATCTCACCTGGGAAGCCGTGTATAACCGTAACCCAAATCCTGCTTCCATCGGCAAGCTCACAGGCGTAAATGTCGTGAGTCCTACCTGGTTCAAAATTGTAGACGGCGAAGGTAATGTGCGCAGCCAAGCCGACCAGGCTTATGTGACATGGGCACACGGTCAGGGAATGGAAGTGTGGGGATTGCTAAGCAACAGCTTCGATCCCGACTTGACCGCCCAAGCGTTATCCACCTATGAAAAGCGGATGAGGACGATCGTACAGATGCTGGAATACTGCGACCTTTACAATCTCGACGGCATTAATATCGATTTTGAAAATGTATACACGAAGGATGGCGGCAGTGTAACGCAATTTATGCGAGAGCTAAAGCCGATGGCCCAAGCGAAAAATCTCATTCTTTCTATCGACGTCACTCCCAAGTCGAACAGCGAAATGTGGTCGCTCTTTCTCGACCGGCGCGCGCTGGGAGCCTTGGCCGATTTTATAATCGTTATGGCATATGATGAGCATTGGGCATCCAGTCCTGAAGCCGGGTCGGTGGCATCGCTTTCCTGGTCGCAGAACTCTATGGAGCGCATTCTGGAAGAGGATGCTGTGCCAGCCCGCAAGCTTGTTTTAGGCGTTCCTCTGTATACTCGCATTTGGACGGAACAGAAGGTTGAAGGAAAAACGAAAGTAAGCTCCAAGGCGGTTGGAATGGAAGCCGTCGCCGATATCATCCGTTCCAAGAAGCTGAAACCCGTCCTTTCCAAAGATACAGGACAAAACTATGTGGAATATAAGGAAGACGGAGTTCTCCGCAAAATATGGATCGAGGACAAAGTTTCGTTGCAGTCTAGAGTGAAGCTTGCCAAGTCTTTGAAGTTGGGGGGGATTGCCTCTTGGAACCGCAGCTTTGCGGATAAGGCGGCTTGGGAAACACTTGGCGGAATCCATCAATAATGTTGCTGAACAGCATTTATACAATCATGCATAGTAAAAAAGAGGCCTCTCCGATGGAGAGCCTCTTTTTTGCTGCCGTTTTTTTCTGTGTCCGACAATAGGTCATCGCTTAACCTGCTTATTTTTAACCTGTTCGGAGGTAATGGTCGCCAGCTCAGGGTCAAGGGTAAGAATCGTATGGCAGAACATGCAGCGGTCCGTTTTTCCGAGCATTTTGGTCAGCTTGCGGCACTCGGGACATTCCACTTGAACAGCGCTTGTAGAGAGCATACCGGCCCAAAAATAAATCGCAAGACTTACCATCATGGAAACCAAGCCGATCACAAGACCGATTCCGGCGACGATTTTACCTGTCTGGCCCCAGAACACAATGCCCGCTGTCCCTAGTATCATAAGCCCCATTCCGAGCATTGTCAGCAGCAGGCCCCAGGTACGAAAAGCGTTAATCTTGGCGGATTTAAAGATCATGAGTATTTTCTCCCAGCTTAAATATAGTTCGGTCGTCCAGAAGGAACTGAAATGGATATGTAGAATTAATAGATTAAGATTATAAGATAAAAGAATTATAACTGAATTGACGCAAAATCGCCAAATTTGATGGAGGACGATATGGAATTATCCAATCTGACATTATTAAATGGAGATATTTTTGACGTGAATGCCCTGGGAGTGATTGCTTTGGGATCCCAAGGGAATGCTCCTTTTCAGAGCGCTCTTCTTCACGATTTCGATAGAGTTGTAATGATTCTCCATGAGAACGGGGAAGAGAACCGGCTTATTGATCACATGATTGCAGGCGAATTTCGGACCCAGACTCTCCGCGTCGGGCTTTCAATGCTGGAGCGTTCCATTATAACAGGAGACAATAACGAGCGAGTTACCTGCCTGCTGGAAGGCGAAATCCTTTGGGATCCCCAAGGGATTCTGGAGCGTTTCCGCCATGAAGTGATTCGCTTTGAACAGCCTCTCAGAGAACGGGTGCTATTCGTGGAATTTGCCCGGTTTCTGCATATGCATGTGAAGTCAAAGCGTTACTTGCAGGCCGGCTGTTATATGGATTCGTACAATTGTATTCTGGTTGCTCTGTATCATTGGGCTCGGATGGAAGTCAGCGAGGCTGGACACTATCCGATGCCCGCAGTATGGGAGCAGGTGAAGAATCTAAACAACTCTGTTTATAAGCTGTACGAGGAATTGACAATCAGCGGCGAAACGATGGAACAAAGAATTCAGCTCGTTCAGCTTGCTTGCGAGTTCTCCCTCATGTCCAAAATGGGCGACTGCTGCAAATGGCTTCTTGACTTGCTAAGAGACCGCAACGAGCCAAGCAGCATAGAGGAGCTTCTCTGCTTTCCTGGACTCAAAGATGTGGAAGCGGAACTGCCGTTTGTCCTTCGCAAGCTGGCATCCCGCGCACTGATTAAAGAAATGGCGTCATGGGCCGATGCGGGCGGCAGGTATCCGATACGATACACTTTATAATATATTGCCATGATCTTAAATATGAAGTTTTTTATGAACTGGAGAGGCGAAGCGCTCTCTTTTTTTTATTGTATCCATGGAGAAGGCGAGGATATTAATAACAATATTTTATGGTTGACTGTCGGCTCGTTCATGTGATAAATTATAACTCGTCCCTCTGGAGGCGAAAACCTTTTGCAAAGCAATTGAAAAATTGATTCCAAAAAAAAGGTTGACTAAAACGGAGTCGGCGTGATATATTATAAAGGTCGCTGCAAGAGACGCGGCGATGCACTGAGAGAGAAATTGATCTTTGAAAACTGAACAACGAGTGAGTGGGAATTCGCTTCTAGCGAGTTCTAAAATGAAGAGAATGCAAATTCTCGTCAGATGTTTCAAAATGAGCGAATCGCTCTTTCAATACTTTATTGGAGAGTTTGATCCTGGCTCAGGACGAACGCTGGCGGCGTGCCTAATACATGCAAGTC
>NZ_RQPI01000012.1 GCF_003854965.1 Paenibacillus rhizophilus | reverse complement strand
TTCGTATAACATCGGCGCACGGTACGTGTTGCGCAGTATACACAAAGCCATATCTGAAAAGATGTGGTTGTCCTTGGAGGCCAAAGACCCTTCACTGGCAAAACGAATGTATTGGACGTTGGCTTCCCTCATTCGGGTGCAACAGGCGTTGAGCCTTCAATCATGAAGCTCGCAAGCGTGTGCAACCCTGTATCGATGCCAACAGAAGCCCCCACTTCATGCGTAAGCTAAGTGGGGGAGAGTTCACCAGACAACTACATTAATTTGCTCCCAGTTTTTGGAATGAAAACCCAACTGAACGTTTGCCCAAAATCAGGTTATGATTAAATCAATAATTTTTGCAGGGGAAAGAAAGAGCCTGACGTCAAATGTAGTATAGAGGGGGAGGGGAGACAACTGGAAGAGGCGGAATGGATATCGGCCGTACTGAACGGCGAGCGTCAAGCTTTTGCGCATCTGGTGACGCGCTATCAGGGCATGGTATACCGGGTGTGCGTAAAAATAACGGGAGAACCCGAGTCGGCCAAAGATATGGCCCAGGAGGTATTCATCAAAGCCTACAAGGCGCTTCCCTCCTTCCGGGGCCAATCCTCATTCTCTACATGGTTGTACCGGATCGCCTACCGCACCTGTCTGGACTTCAAAAGAGCCAACGACAGAGAGTGGAAGCACCGCAGCACGGCGGATTACACGGAGAATGACTATGTGACTCTCCAAACGCCGGAGCATGCCGCGCTTCGCAAGGAGACCTCCGAAGAGCTTGGTGAAAGTGTGAACAGTCTGGCGGAACCGTACCGGTCGGTTGTGCAGCTGTACTACTTTAACAGGCAAACCTATCAGCAAATTGCGGAAGTGAAGGGCGTATCGGTAAAAACGGTCGAATCCCAGCTGTACCGCGCCAGACAGATCATGCGAAGAAAAGGGGAGAGATGGGAATGAAATGTTCAACAGTGATGGAATGGATTCCCCATTATATCGAAGGTCTTCTGTCTCCCGAAGCGGAGCGCGAAATGACGCGGCATATCGGAGCATGTCCCGGCTGCGCGCGGTGGCTGGAGGAAGCAAGGGCGATGGAGGAAATGTGGAAAGAGCTGGACGGAGATGTTGATCTGCGGCTGTCTTCCGGGATACCCGATCTTGTCCCTCCGGTGATGGCTGAAATCGAACGGCTGGAGGCTGCGCGGCAAAAGAATGACGCCGGACCCGTTACTTCCAGAAGACGGTTTGCGCTCCGAACCTCATGGATTCACTATGGCCTTGCCGCCTGTCTAACCTTTGTGCTGCTGGAGTTCGGCGTATTTGAACAGCTGGGCTACGGGCTAACGGAAATCAACGGCCATATGTCGAGCTCGGTCACCGAGCTGTTCGGCGCCCAAAGAACGCGCTAAGCGGAT
Organism: Paenibacillus rhizophilus; assembly: GCF_003854965.1. Taxonomy (GTDB): domain Bacteria; phylum Bacillota; class Bacilli; order Paenibacillales; family Paenibacillaceae; genus Paenibacillus_AQ; species Paenibacillus_AQ rhizophilus. Next base: position 145,633 of record NZ_RQPI01000012.1, on the reverse strand, counting down.
AGAAAGATAGATCCATATTTTGCAAGCGGAATGTCGGCAAAAACACATAATCAGGAGGACATCACATGATAAAAAAGAAACGCTGGCTCACCTTTATGCTGGCCATGGTTCCGGGTCTTGGACATTTGTATCTGGGCTTCAAAAAACAGGGAATGCAGTTTATGATCGGCGCGTTTGCCTGCATCATTTGCATCCCTTCCATCCCGCAGGTATTCCCGTTCGCGCTGGCGGCTCTGTGGTTCTATCAGCTGTTCGACGCGCTTCAAAAAGCGACATGGAATAAGCTTGCGGCCGCGGAACACGAGCGGTTGATGTATGAGCCGGAAGGCTTCGGCGCGCCCTGGCCGCCCCTTTCCATGCCCCCAATGCCCGATTATCCGAAGGATGACGTGAATCCGGTGCTGCTTGGAGGAGCCTGTGTCGCAGCGGGGATTATTCTGCTGATCATCACGATGTTCCCGGACTTGTGGCTGTTGCTCTCAGAATTAAATATCGGCACGATTTTGGTTTCGCTGGGCCTGATCGGTTACGGGCTGCATATGCTAAAAAAGAATACTAAAGCATAGAAACGGAGAATTAGGGTCATGGGAAGATGGAAGATCGGAAGTTTGACGGCGGCGCTCGGCTGTATTGCGCTCGGCGTCATCATTGCGCTGATTCAATACGGTAAGCTTACGTACGAGGCCATCGGGTATTTATGGCCGGCGCTGCTCATCCTGCTGGGGCTGGAAATGCTGATGCGTCTTCTGTATAGATCGGAGACCAAGACCCGGACCAGCGGCTTAGCAATCGTCCTGATTGTGCTGCTGGGACTCGTGAGCGGAGGACAATCGGCGCTTCCGGGAGGCTCGCTGGACAGCTTGCTGGGTAAAGCGCATCTAAGCTCCGTTAACGGAACGGTGCAAACCGGCACGAATATTAAGAAGGTCATTATTTCAATTCCAAACGGCAGGGTTAAGATCAACGGTATTGAAGGAAGCGCTCTGACTTACGAAGGCAAACTTCTGTCTCCGGGCAGCAGTCAGAGCGAAAGTGAACAGGCAATGAAAGAGAATTGGAAGGTAAGAACGGATGGCGACACGGTAGTGCTTGAAATGACTGCGGAAAAGAGCTTGTTTTCGGGTATTTACTTCGGTTTTTCCGGCAACAGTCCCTATCTCAATGTGAGTCTTCCTGCGGCGCTCGCAGTCAAGATCGACACAAGCGACGGTTCGCTGGATGTTTCGGACCTTGAAGGCGGAATCGAGGCCGACACCTCCAATGGCAGAATCGAAATGAGAGGCATTAAAGGAGGAGTCAAGGCCAGCACCAGTAACGGCTCGCTCAATCTGCAGAGCGTGGAGGGAGGAGCCCATATCACAAGCTCCAACGGCTCCATAACGCTTGAGAATATTGCCGGCCAAGTGTATGCCAAGAGCAGCAACGGTAAAATCGTCATTAAATCCCCCATCACGGGGAATTGGGATTGCGCTTCAAGCAACGGCAGCATCTCGCTGACGCTGCCTCAGGCGACCGATGCGACGATTGCGGCCGATACGAGCAACGGTTCGCTGAAAGGAAGCGTAAACTGGCAGGAGAAAAGCGGCGACCACGGATCGGCGGTGCTTGGAGGCGGGAATCATGCTGTAAAGCTGTCCACGACCAATGGCAGCGTGACCGCGGATATCGCGGAATAGCCTGAGACAAGAAGAAGCCGCAAGCCGCCGGAGGAATCCCGGCAGCTTGCGGCTATTGTTGTTCTTTGCTTACCAGGCGTATGCCTTGGGAGCGGCCCCTCCGGGGCCGGGAAAGATCTCGTCCAGCCGGGCCATAACGGAATCGTCCAGTGCGACTTCAAGGGAACGCAGGGAACTCTCGATCTGCTCGAGGGAGCGGGGGCCGATGATGGGTGCGGCAACGGCGGGATTGGCCAGCAGCCAGGCCAAGGCGACATTGTCCTGCGGTTCGCCAAGTTCCAGACATAGCTTGGCGAACTGTTCCAGCTGATCCTGGTGCCGTTCGACGCGTTCGGCATTGCCGCCGCTGCGGGTGCCTGCAATTTTTATGGGCACCCGGCTATGTATTCTGGCGCTGAACCTGCCGTAGTATTGTGTTTCCGTCTGACTCTATTCCGGCTTATAGGCGGTGCCTATTAATTGATAGATTCCATATCTTTGTCCTTTTGACCTCGTTATGTTACAACAATATACAGAAGAACTATGTCCGCGTGGTGCGGATCAACTTGAGGAGTGACGAAGAATGAGCGAAGTTAAAAAAATCGCCGTAATCGCAGGGGACGGTATCGGGCCCGAAGTTGTGGCGGAAGCGGAAAAAGTATTAAAAGTAACCGAGGAGGTATTCGGCTACAAATTCGAGACCGAGCATGCGCTGTTCGGCGGCATCGCGATCGACGAGAAGGGTACTCCACTGCCTACGGAAACGCTTGACATCTGCAAGAGCGCGGATGCCGTGCTGCTGGGCGCCGTAGGCGGTCCCAAATGGGACACCAACCCGAAAGAGCTGCGTCCGGAAACCGGGCTTCTGGGCATCCGCAAAGCGCTGGGCCTGTTCTCGAATCTGCGTCCCGCAGTCGTATTCGACTGTCTGAAGGACGCCTCCACGCTGAAACCGGAAGTGCTTGAAGGAACAGACCTGATCGTCGTTCGCGAATTGACCGGAGGTATTTATTTCGGTGAGAAGTTCCGCCGTCAAAGCGAGCAAGGGGAAGAAGCGGTCGACACCTGCGCATACAATGTGACCGAAGTGGAGCGCATCGCTCGCCAGGCGTTTGAAATTGCCGCCAAGCGCCGGGGCAAGCTGGCTTCCGTCGATAAAGCGAACGTGCTGGAAACTTCCCGTCTCTGGCGTGAAGTGGTGATCCGGGTTTCGGCCGATTATCCGAACGTGGAACTGGAGCATGTGCTGGTCGATAACTGCGCCATGCAGCTTCTTCGCCGCCCGTCCAGCTTCGACGTCATCGTGACCGAGAACATGTTCGGCGACATTTTGAGCGACGAAGCCGCTATGCTGACAGGTTCCATCGGCATGCTTGCCTCCGCTTCGCTCGGTGAAGGAAGCTACGGCCTTTACGAGCCGGTCCATGGCTCTGCGCCGGATATCGCAGGACAAGGCCTGGCCAATCCGATTGCTACGATTCTCTCGCTGGCACTGATGTTCCGCATGACCTTCGGCTACGAAGACGCGGCAGCCGCAATCGAAGCCGCTGTGGCGCAGGTGCTTGATGCCGGGCACCGTACCAGCGATATCGCCGTGGACAAGAGCAAGGCGATCAGCACGAGCGAAATGGGCGACCTGATCGTTGCAGCTATCCGGAAATAAGAAAACGTCACACAATTTTGCTTATTTATAATAATTATAAAAAAATAATCACTGTAATCTTGACTTTGATTTTGTGCGGTGATACCATTTGGTTTGTAGCAGCAAAAACGTAACCAAATCCAATCATAACCAAGAAAGACACTGCCTCTTCACCTGATTTCAGAGGGATGGCCGCTTGTTTTTCTTACATAATCAAAGGAGGATTTTCCCAATGGCAGAACGTTTGGTAGGTAAATTGGCTCCGGATTTCACAATGGAAACCGTATCCGGGGATGGCAAAGAATTTGGCAAAGTCAGTTTGTCCGACTATCGCGGCAAATGGCTGGTATTTTTCTTCTATCCGCTGGATTTCACTTTCGTGTGCCCGACTGAAATTACGGCGCTCAGCGATGCGGCCGATCAATTCACGGCGCTTGATACCGAAATCCTTGGCGTGAGCATCGATTCCGTGCACAGCCATAAAGCTTGGATCAATGCTTCGAAAGACGCTAATGGTCTTGGTCAGCTGAATTTCCCGCTTGCTTCCGACATTACGAAGAAGGTTGCCAGCGATTACGGCGTGCTGATCGAAGAAGAAGGCATCGCTCTTCGCGGTCTCTTCATCATCGATCCGGAAGGGGAACTGAAATACCAAGTCGTCAACCACAATGATGTGGGCCGCAGCGTGGAAGAGACCTTGCGCGTGCTGCAGGCGCTGCAATCGGGCGGATTGTGCCCTATGAACTGGAAACCGGGCGATAAGAACCTGTAAGCTGTAAGGCTTCCACTTTTTGTCCTTTGAAATGCTGATTAAAGCCTCCTTCCGGATGTTTATCCGGTCAAGGGGGTTTTTTGCAACAAAACGGCCGTCTTTTGCCTCAATATGTTTGAAAATGGGCGTAAAGGTTAATATAAACCTTAAATCAGCAGGAATCGCCGGCAAGCGTGTATAATACAATAATACGAAATCATTGGAATGACCTGAGGAGGGTGAACAATCATGAGTTTTTGCTGTGGAGCGAGTATGGTAGGTACCAAGGGGACACTGAAGCATTATCGCACGCAAGTCCATAATGTTCCCCTGCTCTTTTGCCCGGTATGTCACCGGGTTGAAGTTCATTACAAGGTCGAGAATGAGTATGAAATCTTGGCGGAATATGCGCACGGCGACGGCGTTACCGACGTGGATTTCCAGGATTATGTGATGGAGGACGAAGAGTCCATTTTTGAAAATGTCGTCAATATGGAAAGTGAAGATGCTTTGGCCATTATTCGCAACCAAATCGATATGGCGCTTGACTTGCTGGCCGTAGCCAAGCAGATTGAAGACGTCAAGTGGGAGAGAGAGCTGAAGAAGAGGCTCGCCGTTATGAGCCAGCGACGTCACCGTCTTCAACAAAAAGCGTAGAGGCATGCAGTATATATTGACTTCATAAGAAAGGCCTCTGCGATTGCGGGGGTTATTTTTTTGGAGAAAAAGTAAGGGATGTTTCCTTTGGCCTGTTCAAGAGCGGCACTAAAGTATCATTTTATGTTTTTTTTGCCATTCGACAGTATCTCCGGTTGCTTTGGTTACTCTTCTTGGATATGATTGGAATATAGTTAAACGCTTGGATAACTGAATATTATAGCGATTGCCGAATGTTCTTGCGGCTTCATTGCATATACTGAAATGATAGCGTAATTTGATGTCGCAGAACTGCCCGTTAATTTTGTAGTCCTGCTTCGTCAATTTCAGTTGAAGGGGGAACTTCACATCGTGTTACACGAAATTCAGGAAAGCCGGCTTCTGCCGGAGCGGCCTTTCCAAGCCGGGCTTCTGGACAGTACATATGAGAATGTTCTGGAGCATATGGACAGTGGCGTCATGCTGTTTGATGAAGAGGGTTTCCTTACCTTCCTTAATGCAAGAGCATACGGAATGCTTGAACTCCAGCGCTATGAACTATCAGGATGCTCAATCGTCGAATTATTAACGCATCTTTCTTTGGCCCGCACCAAAAAGAGACAACTGCTGAAAGTCTATCGGGAGACGGTATGCAAAGGAAAATCGATGTGTGAATTAATGGATGAATACGGCCGGTATTGGGAAGTGAACGCATCTTACGGAGTGGATATGAACGGCAGTTACCTATTTACTATCAAGGAAGTTTCCGATTATAAAAGAATAGAACAGACCGCCTACCAAAATGACAATCTGGCCATGCTTGGCAAATTATCAGCCTCAATCGCCCATGAAATCCGCAATCCGTTGACCGCTATCCGCGGATTTATCCAGCTGCTTCGCCCGCATCTCCAGGGGTTGGGGAAAGAGGAATACGCCAAAATTATATTAGCCGAGATTGACCGGGCAAATGATATTATTCATGAATTTCTGTCCTCGTCCAAGCCTTCCTCTCCGCAAACCAGAATCGCTTCCATTTCCGCCTTATTGAAGGAAGTTATACTGCTGACAGAAAGTGAAGTCTTGATGAAGGGCTGCCAGATTGATCTTCAATCCTTGGCCAACGACTTGTATGTTTCCGTCGATGTGAAGCAGATGAAACAGGTTCTGATCAATATGATACGAAACGCCCTTGAGGCCGTATCCGACCGTTTAGACGGTTCCACAGGGAGAATTGAGTTGGGTGCGCGCAAAGAGGGCAGTGAGGTACGGATATTAATCTCCGACAACGGCAAGGGTATGGATGCATGCACCATGAACCGCCTGTTCAACCAGTTCTTCACCACCAAGGAGAACGGAACGGGGCTTGGGCTTTCGGTAAGCGACCGGATCGTCAAGAACCACGGGGGACGGATTTCTGTCACAAGCCGGGTTAATGAAGGGACCAGCTTTGTGATATCGCTTCCACTAATCACGGGTTTTACCGCATAGCAGGAAAGAGTGAACTCCTTCAGGCCCCTAATTTGTAGGCGGGAGCCTTGCAAGCGAGTGATTGCGGCTATTTGAAATGGGGATTCAGGGGACACCAACACAAACAGACCGGCCAAGTGGATAGCCTTGGCCGGTCTGTTTGTGTTTACGTATGAATAATTAGCGGGATGAACGTCCGATCGGTCATAGTGGGTTGCCGGTAGATCTTTTAGCTTTGACTTGATTGCTGAAAGATTGGAAGCCGCTCATGAGCTTGTCGCGCGCGTCCTTGTTCTTGAGCAGATAAGCAGCGCCTAACGCCAATGTGGTAAACAATGTCTTCTTCGTATTCATTAGGATTACCTCCCCGGAATAGTCTGGATGCGGTTGCTTATAACAAACATACCCGCCCATCCGGGAATTCAAACACTTACATTCCGGCTTGGCTGCTGTGCTGCATTGCTGAAGGCGGAACATTGTTATCCCCGGTGCCGCAGCAGGAGAGAGGAGAGTTCAGGGAAGCGGCCGAGCAGCTCTTGCCTTTGTCGCACCCGGCGCAGGCTCCTTTTTTCCCTTTTTGCACATGGCGGTAAAGAATCCATCCGGAATATCCAAAGATAGCGGCAGCGATCAAGATGTTGATCAATAGGCTAATCATGAGAGTTTCCTCGCTTTCCTCTATTTAGGTCTTTACGCTTCGGGTTAGGCCCATCCAAGGAGCCGTCCGCCTTGATAGATAACTAGACTCACAACGTAGGCAAGAGCAACGGCATAGCCGATGGAGAAGAGGGTCCACTTCCAAGAAGCCGTTTCTTTCTTGATTACGCCCACCGTAGCCAGACAAGGTGTATACAGCAGGATAAAGGCCATAAAGCTAACCGAGCTGAGCGGCGTGAACGTTTGGGCAATCTGCGCTTGCAGTCCGGCGGTTTCCGGTGCGTGGTAAATAATGTTCATGGTCGAAACGACAACCTCTTTGGCCAGGAAGCCCGGAACGAGCGTCGAACCCGCCTGCCAGTTGCCGAAACCGAGCGGCTGAAGCAGCGGAGCCACAAGACCGCCGAATTTGGCGAGAAAGCTGTTATTCATGTCCACGTTGAATCCGGTAGGTCCGGCATAAGACATAACCCAGATAATCACAGAGCCGGCGAGGATGATCGAACCCGCTTTGCGCAGGAAGCCTTTGCCCTTCTCCCATGTGTTTCGGGACAGCGATTTAAGCTGCGGCATCCGGTACGGTGGAAGCTCAATGACGAATACCGAGGACTCGTTCTTGAACAAATATTTCGAGAAAATCTTGCACAGCAGCAGCGCAAACACTATGCCCAAAGCATACATCGTCATGATGACGGCTGCCTGGTTTTGCGGGAAGAAGACGGCGGCGAACAACAGGTATACCGGCAGTCTCGCCGAGCAGGACATAAGCGGAAGCAGCAGGGTGGTCAGCATCCGGTCCTTGGGCTGTTCGATGCTTCGCGCGGCCATAATGGCAGGCACGTTGCAGCCGAAGCCGATGATGAACGGAATAAAAGCTTTGCCGTTCAGTCCCATCCGTTCCATAATGCTGTCCATAACCAGGCTGACACGAGCCATGTACCCGGAATCCTCCACGAAGGAAATAATAAGGAACAGAATGAATATTTGCGGGACAAAGACGATAACTCCGCCAACGCCGCCGATAATGCCGTCAACGATTAACGCGTGAATGAACTCGGAAGCCCCGACGGTATCCAGGAAAGAAGTTGTGCCGCTGCTGATCGGGCCGGAAATCAGACCATCGAGCAAGTCCGAAAGCGGAGCGCCAACCCATTCAAAAGTCGTTTTGAACAGCACATACATGAACGCAAGGAATAGGGGCAGCCCGAGAAAGCGGTTCGTAAGTATGGAGTCAAGCCGTTCCGTCAAGTTATGGGGTTTAATGCCCGATGTGTCCAGAGCGTCTTTGCAAATCGAGCGGATGTAATCGGTTCGGATAGAGCGGATCCATTGCGGAAGGGTAAGTGCCAATTTTTTGTTCTGAAGCTCGTTTTGACAATTTTCACGGATAGCCAGCAATTGATTTATATCGGTTCGATCCTTGAGGAATTGCATAATAACCGGATTTTGCTCTAAAAACTGCAGGGCGACCCAGCGATGATCGGGAAGATCGGCAATGTGACTAAGTTCCTGTTCAATGGAGGAAACAGCTTGTTCGACAATAATTCCATAATCAAGCTTGAAGGTTACAGCCGGGATATTTGCGGAATTCTCCAGCATGCTCAGCACCTGGGAGGTGCCTTTGCCCGTTCTTGCAACCAGCGGCAGCACGTTAATACCAAGCCTGGTTTGCAAAACATCCGGATGAACCTTGATGCCTCTTGCTTTAGCGACGTCGATCATGTTCAAACCGATGACGGTCGGCCTGCCGTACTCCAGCAGTTGGACGGTCAGCAGAAGATTCCGTTCAAGCTGAGAAGCGTCTACGATGTTGACTAGGGCTTCCGGAGATTCTTCAAGAAGGTATTGGGTGGCTACGCCTTCGTCGCGTGAAAGCGGGTGAAGGGAGTAAATGCCGGGAAGGTCGATCAGTGTGCCTGCGCCGTTTTTCAGGTCGCCGACTTTTTTCTCAACTGTAACGCCTGCCCAGTTCCCTACATATTCATAAGAAGAAGTCAGTGTATTAAAAAGGGACGTCTTTCCGGTATTGGGGTTTCCAAGAAGTGCGATCGAACTCATGACACGTTCACCACGATTTTCGAAGCCTCTTTCCGGCGGATGGCCAGCAATTGCCCATTACATTCCAACATGACAGGTCCAAGGAAAGGTCCTTTTCCTTTAAGACAGACGGTGCAACCTTCCGAAACTCCCAAATCGGCCAAGCGGCGGCGCAGGATAGGGTTCATATCTTGAATCTCTTGAATGGCGCCGGCGGAACCCGGTTGCAGTTGCAGTAAGTGACAACAAGCTGATGCAATCATTTTAATCCCTCCGGTGGAGACTGATAATCAATCTCATTTGTTTTTAGTAATTTAGCATTTTTTCCACCGCTTTTCAATGATTTAAATCACAAAAGTTGATTGTGTAGAAGATCCGGAAACAAGATCATCCATAAACGGATGCTTTTTCTTGTGCATAAATAAATCTAGTTACTTGAGGAAAATAGACATATTCTTCTCCACATTTTCGTAAATACGTACTATTTTGCTGATTTCTTTGGAATTGTAAGATATTTTCCTTAAATAATGTCGATATAACACTGTAACTTTACAACCCTATCCAGCCGATATTTATATGGAGGATAAAAAGTTTTATGATTGAAAGAGAATAATTAGACGCGAGGGACCTATGAATAGAGAAGAGAAAAAAACGGTACTTGCAGCAGTCTGCGGCGCGGCGCTTTTTCTGCTGGTCCAAACCTTGCACATCACGCTTGAAGGCACTGTTGAGCGAAATACGCTATCTACTCTGTATCTCATTGCCAGTTGGTGCACCAGTGCCTTTGGGTTTGCCATTTTTGCCCAAGGTTGGCTGCTTTTCTCCAATCAATTATCAAGAGGGAGGCTTTACTCGTCCGCGCTTTTTCTGGGAGTTTGCGTATTTGACCTTTTGCATACGTTCGGTTTTGTGGGAGTTCCGTTTATCAAGAGCATTATAAGTGAGGACAGATCGCTTTGGCTACTGTCTTTCTCGCGGCTGGCGAGCAGTATCGGCATTCTTTCGATTTTTGGGAAGGAAGACTCCCCGGTGCTTGTCTCGGGCAAAAACAGCGTCCTGCGGAAATCGATTCTATTGGTTGCACTGTCAGTGGTTATATTCTCGGCCGGTTGCTATTTCCTCCCCGGGGTTATTAGTCCCGAAAAAGCGGATTCCGCCAGGAAACTGCTGAATTTCCTTGTGCTGCTGATTTATCTGCTGGCCATCGCCGTCATCGTGTATCCGAAACGCGCGGAGAAGTCGTCCTCTCTGCTGATTATTATCAGGTCGCTCGTATTTTTGGCTCTGGGGCAGGCGTTCTATATTAACGTGGGCTACGACAGGAATATCGATTTGCTGTTCGGTGCGGTAAGCAGCGGGGTCGCCTATTATTTGCTGCTTACCGGCGTATACAGACTGACGATTGAGGAGCCGTTTTATGAAAAGCAGGAGATCGAAGAGCAGATCAATTATTTGGCGTATCATGACGATTTGACCGGGCTGCCGAACAGACGCCGGCTTCTGCAATATGTCGAAGAAGTGATCGAGTCCCATAGATCCTCCGCCATTCGCGGTTTCTCAGCGCTTGCCGTCCTCAATATCAATCATTTCAAGAATATAAATGATTCGCTCGGTCATCTTGCCGGAGACCATCTGCTGCAGCTGGTGGCTCAGCGGATTAAAGAAGCAGGCCGGCACGGCGAGGAATTATTCAGTATGGGGGGAGACGTGTTCGCTTATCTGATGACGGACAGAGTCGGCCTGGAAAGCTGCCTTCTCCGTTCCAGAGAGCTGCTACAGCTGTTCGAGAAGCCGATCGATCTGGAGTCGGGCGAGTACCATATATCGCTTAGCCTCGGCATCAGCGTGTATCCCGGTGACGGAGAGACGGCAGAGCAGCTCCTTCAGAACGCGGATGCCGCCGTTCATAATGCCAAGGAACAGGGCGTGGACATCCGCCGGTACGTGCCGCTAATGCAGATGAAGGCAAAGGAAAGGTTAAAGCTGGAGAACGATCTTCGGCGAGCGCTGGAGCGGGACGAATTCTTCCTTGTATACCAGCCGCAGGTTCAATTGTCCACCAAGGAGCTGGTAGGGATGGAGGCGCTGCTGCGCTGGCAGCATCCGAAACGCGGACTCGTGTCTCCGGCCGAATTCATTCCCATTGCCGAGGAGAGCGGTCTGATCGTTCCGATCGGGGAGTGGGTGCTTACAACCGCATGCCGGCAGAACAAGGAATGGCAGAACGCGGGATACCGTCCGATTTGCGTCTCGGTCAATTTGTCTATGCGGCAATTTCTCCAGCCGAACCTGGCAGGCAAGATCGCAGAATTTTTAAAGCGGATCGGTCTCGATCCGTGTTATGTGGACCTTGAAATTACGGAAAGCATGACGCTTGACAAAGAAAAAGCCTTCGAACAACTAAAGCGGCTTAAGGACCTCGGCGTATTTATCAGCATTGACGATTTCGGAACAGGATACAGCTCGCTGCATTATTTGAAGAATATGCCGATCGACCGGCTTAAAATCGACCGTTCCTTCGTCGCGGAGGTTATGGAGGACAGTAACAATGCCGCCATTGTCTCCACAATCACTTCTATGGCGCATCATTTGAAGCTGAAGGTGACGGCCGAGGGAGTGGAGAACGAAGATCAGCTGCAATTCTTGCGCCAGCAGCGCTGCCATGAGGCCCAGGGTTACTTCTTCAGCAAACCGATCAAGGCGCAGGAGTTTGAAAATATCTTCCTGAAACCTACCATTTTCGGATTGCCTTCCTGATTAAGAATTGCCTTATTCGAGTATAAGTGTTAAAATGTTATATGTTCATGAAAAACGCGGGTGTAGTTCAATGGTAGAACTTCAGCCTTCCAAGCTGATAGCGTGGGTTCGATTCCCATCACCCGCTCCAATATTGAAATGTTCAAACCCTTGCAGAGCAAGGGTTTTTTAGTTTTTTCCGGGTTAAAAAGGCTCTTCGCTATCTCCAGCGAAGAGCCTTTTGCCATATGAGTCTGTTTCAATTTGCAGCCGAACCAACCGTTCCGGCTGATTTCAAAAATTCCACGATCGTCAGCAGGCCCTTGTCGAAGTTCTCCAGATTGAAGTGCTCGTCGGGCGCGTGCAGATTCTCGTCGTCCAGTCCGAAGCCCATCAGAACGACCGGCGACTTCAGGATGCGGGAGAAGCTTTCCATGATCGGGATGGAGCCGCCGTCCTTGGTGAACAGGGCGCGTGTGCCGTAGACTTTGCCGTAAGCGTCCGCTGCCAGTTGAAGGAAGGCGTTCGACGGATCGATGTTGAAGGCGAAAGCCTTCTCAATCTGTCGTACATGGAGCTTCGCCCCCGGCTGAATATGCGATTTCAGATGGGCTTCAATCGCGTCGAGAATATGCTGGGGATTCTGGTCCCCGACCAGACGGCAGGTGATTTTGGCATGGGCCTCTTTCGGGATAACCGTCTTCGTGCCTTCGCCCTGGAAGCCGCCGTAAACGCCGTTAAGCTCAAGCGTTGGCCGGGCTCCGACGCGTTCGACAAATGTATAGCCTTCTTCGCCGTAGAGTGCGGACAGTCCGAGTCCCTCCCGGATCTTCTCTTCGTCGAGGCCCTGCTTGGCGAATTCTTCGCGCATCAGCGGAGACAGGTCAGGAACGCCTTTATAGAAGCCGTCCACGGCGACGCGGCCTTTATCGTCATGCAGCGACGCCAGCAGGGAGACGAGAGCGTGCAGCGCATTGGGAACGGCGCCGCCGTAAGAGCCCGAGTGCAAATCCGTGGCAGCGGTCGTAACGCCGACTTCCATCGAGCAAAGGCCCCGGAGTCCGGTGCAAATGGCCGGTCTTCCTCGTTCCAGAAGCGAGGTGTCGGAGACAAGCACGGCGTCCGCCGCCAGCATGTCTTTATGAGCTTCCAGGAAAGAAGTAAGATGAACGCTGCCGATCTCCTCCTCGCCTTCAATGCACAGCTTAATGTTAACCGGCAGAGTGCCCTCCTGCTTCAATACCGCTTCCAGCGCCTTGATATGCATGAAGACCTGGCCTTTATCGTCGGTTGCTCCGCGGGCGTACAGCTTGCCGTCTCTGATATTCGGCTCGAACGGCGGAGTCGTCCAAAGATTCAGCGGATCAACCGGCTGGACGTCATAGTGTCCGTAGACAAGCAGAGTCGGCTTGCCCGGTGCATGCAGATAGTCCGCGTAGACAACGGGATGACCGTCGGTCGGGTGAATTTCGATATGTTCGAGTCCCGCTTTCTTCAGCGTATCCGCGAGCCACTGAGCCGCTGCCAATACATCCTTCTTATGCTCTGACAATGCGGAAATGCTGGGGATCTTAAGCCATTCGTTCAGCTCGTTCAAGTGTTCGTCCCGGCGGGATTCAAAATAGGCTGCGTAAGTCATGATTATGTACCTCCTGGATTTACGGGGTCGCAAGCCTGCGGCTTGTGACGGATGCGCCGAAACGAATTCGCCGCTCCATAGACATTATTATACTGGAATAAACCCCGCACAATCAAAATCGCGCTTGCCGACGCAAAATCATACATTTGCAGCCAAGTTGTTTCACGCGCTGCAGCCATGATAGACTAGGTACAACTAAAGAGTGCAGGAACGGATTAGACGGAGACCGGAAAGGAGCAGGGATAACATGGAGGAAAAATGGCTGACTTGGGCCAAGGAGATTCAAGCGATCGCCCAGACGGGGCTGGAGTATGCGAAGGATGTATACGACATTGAGCGGTATGAGATGCTTCGGGAGCTGAGCGTGGATATTATGGCCAACTACACTTTCGAAAGCAGGGAGACAATCAGAATGTCCTTCGCGGGCGACAAGGGCTACAGTACGCCGAAGGTCGATATTCGGGGCGTCGTATTCCGGGAAGACCGGATTCTGATGGTCCGCGAAAAAATCGACGGTAAATGGTCGCTGCCCGGAGGGTGGGCCGACATCGGTTATTCGCCGAGCGAAGTTGCCGTCAAGGAGATCCGCGAAGAATCGGGGTTCACGGCAAGAGCGGTGCGCTTGCTCGGCGTGCTGGACAAGAAATTCCACGGTCATCCGCCGGACCCTTATCATATCTACAAGCTGTTTATTTTATGCGAGATTGTCGGCGGAGAGGCGGCAGGGGGGCTCGAGACGAGCGAAGTCGGTTTTTTCAAGGAGGAAGAACTTCCGGACCTGTCGGTGGGGCGGAATACGGAGAAACAGATTCGTACGATGTTTGAATTTTTGCGGCACCCGGATAAGGCGATTATCTTGGATTAGGATCGTATACAAAAAATACATAATTGAAAATGAATTTTTTTGTTTAAAAAATTGCCAAAATCGTTTAAAATATGTTTATGAAAGTGCTTACATTAGAAGTATGCCCGCTGAGTCTTTTTGGCTATAATGAATTTACCCGAGACAAAAAAATTTTAGGTCCGGCGGTCTAAATTTTTTCCTCTTTTGTGACGATAAGATTAGGTAGGAGGGGATCGCATGGAAAAACATGAGAATTTGAGATTGCCGCTGAAGCAGGAAAGTGTCAAAGTTCACACCGAAGGCCACTTCTCGGCAGGACTTTTGTGGGGGATTCTGATCAGCATCCCGTTATGGATTTCGTTAATCGGCTGGTTTATGAGCTTTACTAGATAATTCAGGGACCGCTTATATATAGATCATAGGACAAAAGAATGAAATAAGGCCGCCTCTTCGCCAAGAAGAAGCGGCTTTTCTGCATCTCGCCCGATTATCAGTTATTGATGGGAACTTCCAAGCCATTCCTCATACATACCGTCAAGCCCTTGCTGCACCGTTTCCCTTTCGGCGTGAAGGACGGACAGCCGGGCGGCGTCGCTTGCAAGCTGCGGGTCAAGCATCGCCGCGTCGATCTCCCGAAGCCGCTTCTCGGCTTCCGCAATTTCCTGCTCCCAATAAGCGGCGCTGCGGATTTCCCTTGATTGTACGGAACGCAAACGTTCCGGACGCGGCCGTTCCGGAGATTTTACGTCCCCAAGGGGCGCGGGGAAAGAGGCTTTCCCCGGCGCGGCTAGCGATTCCTGTCCGCCGGCTTCGGAAGAACGGGTAATCCATGCTTCCTTCTCCGCCCGCTTTTCTTTGAAATACTCATAGCTGCCTGAAAATACGGAGAACTTTCCATCTTCAATCGTCCATAATTTGCCGAAGCAGCGGTTGATGAAATAACGGTCATGGGAAACCGCAAGGACGGTTCCCGGGAATTCCTCCAGCGCTTCCTCCAGCGCTTCTCTAGAGTCGATGTCCAGGTGATTGGTCGGCTCGTCGAGAATGAGCAGATTGGGCCGGCGGTGCATGAGGACGGCGAAGCGCAGCCGCGTCCATTCTCCTCCGGACAGCCCTCCGACGCTCTTAAACACATCGCTCCCATAGAACAGGAATCTAGCAAGCTGCCCGCGGGCTTCGCCCTCCTCCATTCCTGCCTCCTCGCGGAAGTATTTCAGGACCGACAGCCCGGCGTCTTCAGGGACGGCTTCCTGCGCCAGATAGCCGACGGATGCCCGTGCGCCGAGCGTGCAGCTTCCAGCGTCGGGCTGCTCCAGGCCCAGTATGATTCGCAGCAGCGTACTTTTGCCCGCACCGTTGCCGCCGATCATCGCGGCGGTCTCGCCATAGCGAAGAACGTCCTCGGCTCCCGTAAACAGGATGCGATTCCCGTAGGATTTGCTCACGCCGTCAAGGATCAGCGCCCGGCTGCCCGAACGGTCCTGCTGCTCGAGCTGCAAATCCATGCTTTTGCGCTCCAGCACGGGGCGCTTGATCTTGACCATCCGGTCCAGCGCTTTCTGCATCGAAGCCGCGCGGCGGTGAAAGGAAGGGTTGGGCGGATTGGCGTTGTTGCCCCATTCGATCAGCCGTTTGATGCTTTCCTGCATTTTTTTGATTTTTTTCTGCTGCTCCTGGTAATCGGCGAACTGCTGGAGCAGCCGGGCTTCCTTCTCCTTCTGGAAGCCGGTGTAATTCGTATGATAGGTGATGGCCTCGCCGTCCTCGATCTCGATCACCTTCGTGATAACCGCATCGAGAAAATAGCGGTCATGGGAGATGACGACCACGGTTCCGGCGTAGTCCCGCAGGAACTGCTCGAGCCACTCGATGGCGGCCATATCCAGATGGTTGGTCGGCTCATCGAGCAGCAGCACGTCCGGACGCCGCAGCAGCAGCGCGGCCAGGCCCACTTTGGTCTTCTCACCGCCGGAGAGGGAGGCGAAAGGCCGCCCGAACTGCTCGCTTCCGATGCCAAGGCCGGATGCGACGCGATGGATTTCGGCCTCGATTTCATAGCCTCCCGCAGCTTCGAACTTCTCCTGGAGCGAGCCGTATTCGCGCAGCAGCCCGTTCCAGCGCTCCTCGCCGCTTGCGTTCAAGCCGGCCATTTCCTGCTCAAGCTCCCGCAGCCGCCGCTGCCACGCCAGCGGCTCGGCGAAGCTGCGCTGGAGGACGGCGTATACCGTATCTCCGCCGCCCTCCTGGATTTGGGCCAGCAGCCCGACGGTGCTGCCTCTGCGGATGGAGATTTGTCCCCTGTCGGGCGCTTCTTCGCCGCTCAGGAGGCGGAACAGGGTCGTCTTGCCGCAGCCGTTGCGACCGATAAGGCCGACCTTTTCGCCTTGGCGGACGGCCAGCGTGATATCGCTCAGCACTTCTTGAGCACCGTGGTATTTTTGAACATTTTGACATTGTATGATCATGGGGTTTCTCCTTTAGGCTTCGGCGGACCCTATGGGCCACCGAGCGGGTAATCATCCGGAAAACGCCCCCTGCCGTCTTTCGTGCAAGGACAATACAAAAAGACCGCAGGGAAACGTTCCCCGCGGCCTTGTCCGTGTAAGCCCTAGTTAAGCTGTACGGTCGGAAGGCAGGAAAGACATTTCTGGGTGGTCAGGCGTTATGATTTTGGCAAAAAAGGACAGACTTCTCCCGTTGACGCCAGAAGCATGAACGATGCCCGCCGTCGCTATAGGCAAGCGGCTGACCATGTTACCCAGACCCTCATAATTCATCTTTCCTCACCTCCCTCATTAACAAAGTTACAATAATTTTAAAAGAATATGTTGCCAATAGCAAGAAATTTTTCCTCCGCGTCCTTTAGCATGTCAAAGCGGTAAAACCGGAATACCCGCCTGTTTTTTCAATATGTATGGTGATAGGGCGGCATGCCGTCATAATAGGATGATCAAGAGGAGGGAGCAAAGGTGGCATTTTTTGACGGCCTGCTCGGCAATGCATCCCAGGTGGATCTCAATTCGGCCCGCAAGGAGTACGGACAAATTCTGGCCCCCGGGGAGCAGATCGAGCGAGCCTACAAGCTGATTCGCGACATGTTTATTTTTACGGACAAAAGGCTGATTCTGATCGACAAGCAGGGTGTAACCGGCAAAAAGACGGCGTATCACTCCATTCCCTACAAAAGCATCACGCATTATTCCGTAGAGACGGCGGGGCATTTCGATCTTGACGCGGAGCTGTGCCTTTTTGTATCCGGCAGTTCGCTTCCGCTCAAGAAGACCTTCAACAAGAGCGTCAATATTTATGAGGTGCAGGCTGTGCTGTCCCAGTACATTTTGAAATCGTAAAAAAGAAACGGCTCCGATCCCCGAATAGGGCGGCAGCCGTTTCCTGTTTTTTTTTTTTTTTTGAAAAAATTATTGCCCCGCAGACGTCCGGCCCGGCAACTACATGCTGTACCTGAGAACAAGTCCGCCATAGACAAAAGCGGCGAGAATGACGAGAGCGGGATGGATTTTGCGGCGTTCCATTGCCCAGAAGGCGATGGCCGCAATAATCAGGGTCTGCCAAATTCCAATGGAAGCGGCGGGCCCTTTTCCCATCTGCCAGGTCAATACGGCCATCATGATGGCGATTACAGGCTGGACGAGCAGCGTCATCCCTTTGACAACCTTGGACTGGCGGTATTTTTGCAGCACCCGAAGAAGAACGATCAGGGCGGCGGCCGACGGCAGGACAGTGGCAAGCAGCGCCGCAAGCACTCCGGCCCAGCCGTAAATCTCGAAGCCGACGTAAGCCGCCACCTTGGTGGCGATCGGTCCGGGAAGCGCGTTGCCCAGCGCCAGCATGTTGGAGAATTCCCCGTCTGTCAGCCAGTGGTAATGCGGGACGATTTCTTCATACATGAGCGGAATGGAGGAAGGTCCGCCGCCGTAGCCGAGCAGATTGGCGATAAAGAATCCGATAATCAGTTTAATCCACTCCATTTATGGCGTTTCCTCCTTCTTTCCTTGTCTGCCGCGGCGGCTGGCTACAGCCCGGTAATGCACGGCGCCGTAAGCGAGAAACAGCACGATGACGATAGCCGGATGGACATGCAGCACCTCAAGCAGGAGCAGGGCGAGCAGCATGAAGGCCGCTCCGGCTGCTATGCCGAGGCCCTTGACGGCCTTTTTCGCAAATTCGTACGCCATGACGCCGAGCATGACGGCGATGACGGGCGATACGGCGGCGATCATTCCCTTGACTACCTTCGAGCCGGCCAGGTAGTTAACGGCGGACAACAGCAGAATCATGGCAAGAACGCTGGGCAAAATATGCGCAATTACGGCGAGGAACGCTCCCCATGCCCCTTTGCGCTTGTATCCTAAATAAGCGGCCATTTTGGTCGCGATCGGTCCCGGCAGCGCGTTGGCCAGGGCCAGCGTTTCTCCAAACTCCTCGTCGCTGAGCCACTTATATCGGATGACGGCGTCATGGCGGATCAGCGGAATTACCGAAGGGCCGCCGCCGTAGCCGATAATTCCCGTTCTGCACATCGAAACGACAAGCTCTATATAATCTTTTTGAGTCGGTCTCAAACCCTTTCCCCCTTTGGAGCCAATTCTATACAATCCGTATGAATGCATTCTCATTATATTTCTTTTCGAAGCCCTCCGGCGGGAACTTTGTGCACCGTACACAAATCGCGGGTGCGCCGTCTTTGGAATGCGCGCTTCCGGTTGACTTTAGCCGGCTGTGTAATGTTAAATGACATTAATTCACGGGAGGGAAAAGCTTATGACAAAGCGACCGGTAATCGGTACAAAAACGATGGTAGTCAGCCCGCATTACCTGGCGTCCGCCGCAGGTGCGCGGATTTTGCAAAAGGGCGGGAACGCCTTCGACGCGGCGGTGGCCGTCAGCGCGGCGCTGGCGGTTGTCTACCCGCATATGACGGGCCTTGGCGGCGATGCGTTCTGGCTGACTTACAGCGCTGATGAAGGCCGCGTCCAGGCCTATAACGGCAGCGGCCGTTCTGGCTACGGCGTGCACCGAGGCCGGTTCGCCGGTGAAGCTGCGATTCCGCGGCGGGGCACCCGCAGTGCGGTTACCGTGCCGGGCATGGCCGACAGCTGGGACGCGGTGCTGAGCCGGTACGGTCGTCTGCCGCTGGCGGAGGTACTGGAGGCCGCGATCGATTACGCGTCCGCAGGCTTTCCGCTGTCGCCGGATCAGCACGCCAATACCGTGCTTGCCGGGGCTGCGCTGTCGCCCGAAGCGGCAGCCATTTATATGCCGGGCGGACGGATTCCGAAGGCCGGAGAGAAGTTCGTGCAGAAGGACCTGGCCCGGTCGCTTTCCATTCTGGCTTCCGGGGGCCGCGACGCCTTTTATAAAGGAGAAATCGCCGGGGCGATTTGCGACGGACTGGCAGAGGCTGGCGGTTACTTGCTCCGCGAGGACTTTGCCGACCACCGGGGCAACTGGTGCGAGCCGATCCGGACGGATTATCACGGCTATACCGTCCATCAGGCTCCGCCCAATTCACAAGGATTCGCCGCGCTGATGGCGCTGAATATATTGGAGAAGTTTGACTTCGGCGGCATTCAGCATGGCTCGTATGAATATTATCACCTTCTCGTCGAAGCGATCAAGGCCAGCTTCCGCGACCGCGACGCGGTGCTTACCGATCCCGAATTCAGCGAGATTCCGCTGGACCGGCTGCTGGATAAGACTTACGCTGCACAGCTTGCGGCATTGATTTCGCCCCGCAGCGCGGCCGCGTTGTCCAGCGAGCCTACCGGCCGGGACACGGCCTATGCGGCGGTTGTGGATGCGGAAGGCAATGCGGTGTCCTTCATCCAGAGCCTGTACTTCGAATTCGGGTCGGGAACCGCCCCGGGCGGCTCCGGCATTCTGCTGCAGAACCGGGGCTCCTTCTTCTCGCTGGACCCGGCCGCGGTCAACACACTGGAGCCGCATAAGCGGACCTTCCATACGCTGATGCCGGCGATGGCCTGCCGGGACGGCAAGCCCGCTATCCTTTACGGCACCCAGGGCGGCGAAGGCCAGCCGCAGACCCAGACGCTGCTGCTGACCCGGATGCTGCATTACGGGATGAATCCCCAGCAGGCGGTCGACGAGCCGCGGTTCGTCTGGGGCAGAACATGGGGCGAACCGACCCAGGAGCTGACCGTGGAGAGCAGAGTGGGGGACACTGTGCTGGAAGAACTGGCAGCAGCCGGCCACAAGGTGCGGAAGGCGGCGGACTATGATGGACTTGCCGGCCACGCCCATGTAATCAGCATTGATGACAACGGCTACCGCAGCGGCGGGACCGATCCGCGCTGTGACGGAGCAGCCATCGGCTGGTAGCGGCAAAGCCTCAGCGGTGGAAAGCGGATGTAAGGTTAGATACGCAGGGAGATAACCAAATAGCATCCTGTCAGAGGTTAAACGAGGATTAGGCTTGCGCTTGCTCTCATGCATGTACTTGCAAAAACGAATAAACGGGAAAAGATCCCTTTAATTTCCGGAAAAACTATATTTCAGACAACGAGCGGGAAAACCTCACGCTATTTGCCCGCTTTTTATTTATTTTTGGCTGAAATGCCGGATTTAGCTGGAGATTTTCCAGCTTGGCCCTGGCAAGAAGCCTCTTTGTCAAAAAATAGGTGGAGGAATTCCGCTTCGTCTCTCAATCTGTACACGCTGCAAGGGTATGTTTCAGCAGTTTGGGGCGATTGCGGATACAAATCCTTTACTACTTATTCGGATGAAGCTCTAGGGGAAGAGAAAGCGGAAGGAGGAGAGAGCGGATGAGCTTGGACAACCGGTATGGAGCGTTTATCGATCCCGGACTTGAGGTCCCGCCGCTTGCGCGCGGATCTCTGGACGGAGTGACGTTTGCGGTTAAAGATGTATTTGCAATCAAGGGGCATGCCTCGTCGGCCGGTAATCCGGACTGGCTGCTCAGCCATCCGGCGGCGGCGGAGCATGCCGAAGCGGTTCGCCGTCTGCTGATGGCGGGGGCTGCTCTCAGGGGAGCTGCCCATACGGATGAACTGATGTACAGCCTCGGCGGGGAGAATGTTCATTACGGAACGCCGGTGAACCCGCGCGGAAAGGGAAGAATTCCCGGCGGATCATCCAGCGGCTCGGCGGTTGCTGTCGCCGCGGGGAGCGTCGACTGCGCGCTCGGAACGGATACGGGAGGCTCGATCCGCGTACCGTCCGCGTACTGCGGCATTTACGGTTTCCGGCCGAGTCACGGAGCGGTCGATATGAGCGGCGTAATTCCGCTTGCTCCGCAGTTCGATACCGTCGGCTGGATGGCGGGGAGCCCTGAACTTCTCCTCCGGGTCGGCAAAGTGCTGCTTGAAGGCATGGATAGAGGAGAGAATACGGCGGAGACAGCAACTGGCCCGGACGCAGCGGCGGGCGGCGAGGCTGTTCTTGGTATGAAGAACATGAGCACACTGTTTGTCGCCAGGGATGCCTGGAGGCTGGCGGAACCGGAAAGCGCCGGAGTATTGTCCGGCGCATTGAAGCTTTTGCAGGCCGGCGCCGGGCGGAGTATGGAGACCGAAGTTGCTCCGGAAGGGCTGAAGGCATGGATGGATGTCTTCCGGGAGCTTCAGGGCAGTGAAATATGGGAGACACACGGAAGCTGGGTCCGGAAGCAGCGTCCGACGTTCGGGCCGGATATCGCCGCCCGATTTGCCTTGGCGGAAGAGCTGTACGGACAGAATCATGATGCTGCCGAGTCGTTCCGGAAGGAAGTCGCTGTCCGTCTCAGCAATATGCTTGGCGAGGACGGGGCGCTGGTCATTCCGACGGTGCCCGGTGCGGCGCCGCTGTCCGGAGGAGATGCGGCTCAGCTGGAGTTTAACCGCAGTGGAGCCATGTCGCTCTGCTGCATCGCCGGCCTGGCCGGCCTTCCGCAAATTACACTCCCGGTTAACGGTCCCGGCGGTCTTCCGCTCGGACTGTCCATAATCGGAGGCTTCGGCCAAGATCTGCGTCTGCTGGCATGGGCAAACCAAATCTGGAAGCCGGCGCTGGTTTGATCCGTCCTTTAAAGGATTTGCGGCGTTCCTTCTTGGATTCAATAAAAAATACAGGGCTGTCCCGCGGAAACTCCGTGACTGGCAGCTCTTTCTTTTTATCCGGTGGCGACACTAAAGAAATTCAACAAGAAATATATGTAAAGTTACATAACATAAAGCGGAGTTTCTAAACTTTAATCTTTTCAAAGGGGGGCATATTCTTTATAATGTTACATAAAGTAACACAAAAAAACATAAAAGTTTTGATTTTATAAATATAACGGAGGAGGGGCGGCATGCACCTTACGGTCGAAGAGGCTTTATCGATATATCCTTTGTCGGAAGCAAAGCTGATTGCCGGTTCCAAAGGAACCCGCAGAATCGTCAAGTCGATCAATGTGATGGATGCCCCGGATATTTCAGACTGGATCAAGGAAGGCGAAATGCTTCTAACGACCGCCTACCTCATCAAAGATAATCCTGAGCAGGCGTCGGCACTGCTTCATAAGCTCAACCGGAGGGGCTCGTCGGGACTCGGGATCAAGCTGGGGCGTTTCTGGGAAACGGTCCCTGAAGCTTTGATTGCCGAAGCGGAAGAGCTGAACTTCCCGCTTATCGAGCTGCCGTTCCAGTTTACGTTCTCAGACCAGATGAACGGCCTGTTCCGTGCGGAGCTCGCCCGCAGCACAGGCGCGCTGCAATCCGTCCTTGAGAAGCAGCGGAAGCTGATGCGTTTTGCTCTGCACCCCGTGCGCAGCCGTTCGCTGCTGGAGTCCGTCTCCGAGTGTGTCGGCCATCCATTGGCCGTTATCGGCAGCCGCGGGGAACTGCTCTTCAACAACTCTCCCCACAGCGAACGTGAACTGCTGGGCGGATGGCCGTGGGGGAACAAGAACCGCAAGGTGCGCATCGGAGAGGAGGCGGGTTACCGCCTTCCTCTCCTTCAGGGGGAAGAGTGCGCGGGCTATCTCGTCTTTTGTTCCATCGACCCCTTGCTGCTGTCCATGGAAGAGAGCCTGTTCGTTCAGGGAGCCGAACTTATCGCGTATCACATCCGGTCAGGCGCCCAGGATTATTTCGAGCAGGATCTGCACAGAGAATTCGGCAGACAGCTTCGCCGCTGTCTGAAAGGTGATCTGTCGTGTATCGAGCTGGCAAAGGCGGCTGACGCCATGGATCCCGGATTGCTGCAAGGGGCGTTTCAGTTTGTTCTTAGCGATGTGACCGAAGCGGGAGAACTGAGGCAGCACGAGTTGACCCGCCTGAAAGAAGAGTATGTGCAGCATCCGGAGCTTGGAAAGATGCAGGCTTTTCACCTAATAGTAGATGAAGGGCTGCTGTCAATCTACTCGGGGGAACGGCTGGCTCCGGAGCGCTTTAGCGGCATGATCGAGGCTTGCTTCGACAAGCTGGAGATCAGTGAAGGCTGCTACCCCCGGGCGGCGGTCAGCTGCCGGAAGAGCAAGCCGGAGGAGATCAGGGAAGCTTTTGCCGAAGTGAAGGAAGCCATGCGCTTGACTGCCCACTGGAATGCCGGACAGCAGGTTGCGCATTACCGCCAGCTTGAGCTGGCCATGGTGCTGCAGCAGGTTCCCGCCGAAATGATGCAAAAATACTGCAGCCGCACCCTGGCCGGATTGCTTGGCCGCGAACCTGAGTACGTAAGGGAAATGCTGCATACATTGGAAGCTTTTCTGGAAAATGACGGCCATATCAACGAAACGGCCAAGAAGCTGTTCATTCACCGCAATACAGCCACTTACCGGATGGAGAAGCTGAGCGAGCTGCTGGACGTCGATTTCAAGAAGACCGACGATTTGCTGCGGCTGCAGCTGGCGTTTTTGTTCCGTAAAATGCTGGAGCGCGGCTGAATCCGATCAAGGAAGGCGGCTAAAGGCTGACTGCAGGAGACTGTATGGAGGGAGTTTCATGAGCGCTTATGATATTGCGGCCCACATTAAGAGAAACGACCTTCCAGCTGTGTTGGCCACGCTGATTTCTGTGGAAGGACATTCATACCGAAAGGCCGGATCGGCAATGCTATTTCATGATGGAGGAACGATAGGAAGCCTTAGTCCCGGATGTCTCGAAAGCGATTTGCAGCTCCGGACCGGGGAAGTGTGGGATTCGGGGATGCCGGAAACCGTAGAATATGATATGCTGTCTCCTGATGATTTCTCGTGGGGAGAAGCGGTGGGCTGCGGCGGCAAGATTAAAGTAGTGCTGGAGCCTGTAAAAGACGACCTTAGAAAGTTGCTGGTTGAAGCCCATGACCGGATGGCCTCCGGTCAAAGCGCGATTCTGCGGCGCAGCCGGGCAGGCGGCAGCTATGCCTATTCGCTGGAACCGGCTGCCGGAGCGCAGGAGACACAGTCGGCTGGCGGCGGGAGCGAAGCCTCGTTCATAACGCTGCTTGTTCCCAAACCGCGTCTGATTTTGTTCGGTCCCGGACATGACAGCCGTCCCATCGCTGATTTAGCGTTCAGAACAGGATTTCGGATAGCGGTGGCGGACTGGCGTGAAGCCAGCGTGAAGAATGAACTCCCGGCAGAGGAAAGAGTAATTTGTTCTCCGCAAGAGGCCGCTGAGCGGCTTCGGATCGGCAGAAACGATTATGTCCTGATCTGCAGCCATCAATTTCAGCGCGACCGAATGTTCCTTGAACGCGTTATTGAGCATGAACCGCATTATATCGGGATTATTGGCTCCACCGCGAGAATAGGTTTGCTGCTGGAGGGACTAGGCGTGCCGGAGACACTGCATGCGCCCGTCGGACTGCCGATCCGCGGAGAAGGGCCGGAAGAGATAGCCGTCAGTATCGTTGCAGAGATGATTCAGGTGAGAAGAGCGGGTTCGCGCAAACAGCCGAAAGGAGCGGATAACGTTGAAAGTAGCCGGAATTTACCTGGCGGCCGGGCAGAGCAGCAGGATGGGCACCCCCAAGGTTTCTCTGAGACTGACGCAGGGCGTCGCGCTTGGGAGCGTCGCGCTCAGTGAATTGGAACGCTGCGGCCTTGAGCCGCTGGCCGTGGTTGTAAGGGCTGATGACAAGCTGGAGTGGCTGCCGCCCGAGAGCGGAGTTCGGGGTTCAAGACGGACGGAGACTTGCCTGACTGCCCATTTGGGGCTGTCCTTCTCCCTCCGCTGCGGCCTCAATGCGGTGCTGCCGACCGAACCGGATGCGGTGGTAGTGGCCCTTGCCGACCAGCCGTTCATAACGGCGGGGCTGGTCGGACGCTTGATCGATACCTTTCGGCGTTCACCGGATCTGGATTATGTAGCCAGCCGAGGCGATGGGACGATCATGCCGCCGGCGCTGTTCTCCAAATCACTCTTTCCGGCTCTTCAACAGCTCGACGGTGACCGCGGCGCGGCAAGCATCCTTCATTCCCCTGTCTATAAAGGCGCGGTGATCGAAGGGGATTCTCCATTATTCTCTATGGACGCCGATACCGAAGGGGATTTCATGAAGGTCCGACGCCAGTGGTTGCTTAGAAACGACCGGAATCGGGACTCTGCCGACATGTAAAACGCGCCTATGTTATAATTCCTAACAATTTTAAATATATCAAGGCTTGGGTTAGTGCGATTTGCACAAAATAATCCCTCCTTTTTATCATTATGCACAAACGTATGTTATATAAATTTACGCATGGCTCCGGCCTCATTATAGTTAGAGGTAGAAATTAACCGGAGCCCAAAATGAAGGAGCTTAGGCCAGAAACGGCCAGTTCATATTGTGTAAGCTTCTATGCTACACGACATTTTAGGAGGAGGAAAACAATGAAACAGAGGGGTCGGGCATTTAGTTTGAGTTTCATGCTGCTGTTTGTGCTTGCGGTTGTGCTTGCAGGCTGCGGCGGCAACAATACAGGAGGGAACGCAGGAGCGTCTTCGGAGCCGGCAGCAACGGCGACGGCAGGAGCTTCGGCTGGTGCGTCCGCACAGCCGTCCGGAGAGAAACCGAAGGTGGCGTTCGTATACATCGGGCCTCCAGGCGACGGTGGTTATACTTACCAGCATGACCAAGGGCGCAAAGCAATGGAAGCGGAACTTGGCATTAAGGCTGATGCTGTAGAAAACGTTCCTGAGGGACCCGATGCCGAGCGCATCATTACCGAGCTGGCGCAAAGTCATGACATCGTATTTACAACAAGCTTCGGCTATATGGAACAGACGCTCAGCGTGGCGAAGAAATTCCCGAACGTCAAGTTCGATCATGCTTCCGGCTTCAAGACCGCCGACAACATGGGCAACTACTTCGGAAAGAACTATCAAGCGAGTTATCTGACGGGTATTGCAGCAGGCAAAGTGACCAAGAAAAATCATCTTGGCTATGTCGGCGCTTTTCCGATCAGTGAAGTTATCTACAACCTTAATGCGTTTACGCTTGGTGCACAAAGTGTAAATCCGGACATTAAAGTCGACGTCGTATGGACAAACACATGGTATGATCCGGCGACTGAGCGGCAGGCGGCCATCAGCTTGCTGGATAAAGGCGCCGACGTGCTGCTCGCTTACCAGGATTCCCCTGCTACTATCCAGGCAGCTGCGGAACGCGGCGCATTCGCAGGCGGCAACGACTCCGATATGAAGAAATTCGCACCTGACAATTATTTGACGAACCCGGTATGGAACTGGGGACCGTACTACACGAAGACTGTTAAATCGGTCATTGACGGAACCTGGAAGAACGAGCAGTATTCCGGCGACATGGCTGACGGCATGATCGATCTGGCTCCATTCGGCAACAAGGTTCCCGAGGATGTGCAGAAGCTTGTGGCGGATGCCAAGGCGAAGATCATCAGCGGTGAATTGAATGTCTTCACAGGTCCGATCAGTGATAACCAGGGCAATGAGAAAGTTCCGGCAGGAAAGTCGCTTACGCTTGAAGAAGTGCTGGGCATGAACTGGCTGACCAAGGGTATAGTCGGAACGCTTCCTAAATAAGTGATCTTTGACCTGTTTTAAGCTGTAAAATTCGTTCGTGATATCCATTAATAAGAGGAAGACCATACAGGTGGGGCGGGCTCTTAATCCAAGAACCTTCCCCACCTGTACTACAACTATGAGGAAGGAGGCGTTCCAAATGCAGGAATATTCGGTGGAAATGCGCGGAATTGTAAAACGTTTCGGTTCGGTAACCGCGAGCGACCAAGTCGATTTTTCGGCAAACGCGGGCGAGATACACGCGCTGCTTGGCGAGAACGGGGCGGGAAAAAGCACGGTCATGAGCATGCTGTCGGGCGTGTATAGAGCGGATGAAGGAGAGATTCTGATACACGGCAAACCAGCCAAGATTCGTTCTCCCAAAGATGCGGCTATGCTCGGTGTAGGCATGGTGTTTCAGAACTTCAGACTGGTGCAGACCTTGACGGCGGCGGAAAATATCGTGCTTGGCGAAAAATCGTCTTTCTGGCGCGGAAGAAACTGGATTAAAAACAAACATAAAGAAATTGAGGAATTGGCGGAACGCTTCGGGCTGAAATTTCCGGTGGACCGTCCCATATGGCAGCTTTCTGTCGGGGAACAACAGCGGGTGGAGATCGTCAAGACGCTCTACCGCGGCGCCGACATTATTATTCTGGATGAACCGACCTCAGTGCTTACGCCGGGCGAGGTAGAGGGGTTGTTCAGCACGCTGCGCCGGATGAAGCAGGAAGGAAAGACGGTTATCATGACCACGCATAAAATGAAGGAGGTCATGGCGTCTTCGGACCGAATTTCGGTCATGCGCAAAGGTAAAATGATCGCTACACTCGTAACCAAGGATACCGATGAACGCGAGGTTGCCCGCCTGATGGTCGGCAGAGAGGTAGTTATTGAGCGTCAGGAACGCGAAGCTACGGAGGGCGAAGAACTGCTTAATGTAAAAAACTTGAGCGTTTACGCTGATCACGGCCGCAAGGCGCTTGACGGTCTGTCCCTGTCCGTGCGAAAGGGCGAAATCGTCGGTGTAGCCGGAGTGGCGGGCAACGGTCAGAAGGAATTGGCAGAAGTGCTGACCGGTCTTCGGACATGGCGGGAAGGCGAAATTATTTTTGACGGAAGTCCCGTCAAGACGGCTTCGGTTCGCGGAGCGATTGATTCCGGCATTTCCCATGTGCCCGAAAACCGTATGAAGAGCGGATTGGCCGGACGTCTGGGCTCGGTCGACAACCTGCTGTTCAAGTCATACCGTTCCGAAGAGCATTCGACCTTCGGCTTCCTGAAGGCGGCCAAGAACCGCATATGGTCCGAAGAGCTCGTGCGCAAATTCGATGTGAAGACGCCGGAGCTGGATACGCCTGTCCAGCAGCTGTCCGGAGGCAACCAGCAGAAGCTGCTGTTTGCACGGGAGGTTACCCACCGGCCGAAGCTGATGGTTGCCGTCCATCCGACGCAGGGCCTTGATGTCGGTGCGACAGCGGGCGTACATGAGCTGCTTATGGAGCTCCGAGCTTCCGAGAGCGGCGTGCTGCTTATCTCGGAGGATCTGGATGAGCTGCTGCAGCTGTCAGACCGGATATTGGTCATTTATAACGGAGCAATTATTGGCGAGGAGACCCATGAGACGGCGGACAGAGAAAGAATCGGCCTGATGATGGCGGGCATCCGCAGCAGAGAGGAGAGCATGGTATGAGCCAGGAAAAGGCAAGCGGAAGGGCGCTTTCGGGACCTGTGAAACAGACTTCCGGAGGTCGGCTGCCCTGGCGGCTGGAATATGATTCATCCCGCATCCGCACGCCGTGGTGGACGCCGATCGTATCGGTGGCGCTGGCACTCGTGCTGTGCGCGATTTTTATCTATGCCAACGGAATGAGTCCGGTAACCGTCTACTCCAAAATGTTTAAGGGTGCCTTCGGAACGTCATACGGCATCACCGAAACGCTCGTCAAAGCCATTCCGCTGCTGCTGTGCGGACTCGGCATCGCCGTGGCCTACCGGATTTCGGTCTGGAATATCGGAGCCGAGGGACAGTTGACGGTTGGGGCGATGGCAGCGACCGCCGTTACGGTTTATTTTCCGAATCTGCCCGGCTTTTGGTCCATTCTGCTGATGCTGATCTTCGGCGTTGCCGCCGGCGCTTTCTGGGGGCTGCTCACGGCCATTCCTAAGACGCATTTCGGAGTGAACGAGCTGATTACATCGCTTATGCTCAACTATGTGGCGCTGCTGGCCCTTGATTACGTCGTATTCGGACCATGGAAAGATCCTAACGGTTTCAATATGCCTGGCTCGCCGGTGTTCACCGACGCGCAATCGCTGCCTGTACTCGGAGCAACCCGGCTGCATATCGGCTTGATCTTTGCGCTGGTCGCGGTTGTCATTTATTATCTGATGGTCCGTTTTACCCGCTGGGGCTACGAGCTGCGTCTGATCGGAGCGAATCAGACCGCTGCCCGTTACGCCGGAATTCACATCAAACGCCATATTATTATAGTCATGCTGATCAGCGGAGGACTTGCAGGTCTTGCCGGTATGGCCGAGGTATCGGGGGTAAGCCACAAGCTGATGCAGGGCATTTCGCCGGGCTACGGGTACACCGCCATTATCGTGGCTTGGCTCGCTAAGCTGAATCCGCTCGGGCTTGTTGTCACTTCGGTGCTGTTCGGCGGATTGATTGTTGGAGGTTTTAGCGTACAGACCATCGGTCTGCCGTCGTCCATTTCGGAAATGCTGCAGGGCGCGATCCTGTTTTTCCTGATTGCCGGCGATATGGTCACCCGCTTCCGCATTCGCCGGGGAGCGTAGCCCAAAGGAGGAGTCGAAAGAAATGGATTTTGTCACACCGTTATTAATCGCCGCCATTTCCGCGGGCACGCCGCTGCTCTTGGCGACGCTTGGAGGCATATTAAATGAACGCGCCGGCATTCTTCAGCTTGGAGCCGAAGGCTTAATGCTGATGGGGGCGGTCACAACCTGCATTGTCTTTATTCGTACCGAAAATCTTGGAGTGGCGCTGCTCGCATCCGTTGGAGTAACGGCGCTGTTCGGCTTGATTCACGCCTTCCTGTGCATCACGCTCCGCGCTAACCAGACAATGTCGGGTCTAGCGATGACGCTGTTCGGCAGCGGCTTTAGCGCCTATCTCGGCAAGTCGATCAGCGGCAACCCGCTGCCCGGCGTTTTGCCGAGGCTGCATCTGGACTTTTTGAAGCCAGTCCCGGTGATCGGTGATATTTTTGGAAATCTGGATGTTTTGACCTGGTTAAGCTTTGTGCTTGTCATTGTGCTGCATTTGCTCATTCACCGCACCTCATGGGGGCTGCACCTGCGGGCGGTGGGCGACAGCCCGGCCACCGCAGATGTCATGGGCGTTCACGTCCGGCTAATCCGTTACGGTTATGTCACCATCGGCGCCATGCTGATCGGACTTGCGGGAGCGGATATGGTTCTGACCGTCGCTCCGACTTGGAACGAAGGGCTGACGGCGGGCAGAGGCTGGATCGCGGTTGGTCTCGTTATTTTTGCCAGATGGAATCCGGTAAGGGCGCTGCTGTGCGCCTACTTCTTCGGAGCGCTGGATTCGCTGGGTTTCCGGATGCAGCTGCTCGGCAGCGCCATTCCGCCGTATTTCCTGAAGATGATTCCTTACGTTGTAACCATCCTTGTTCTGATGTATTTGGGGTACCGCAACCGCAACAAGCCTTCCGGCACGCCGGAATCGTTGGGTGTTCCGTACGTTCGGGAGCAGCGGTTCTAGATCTGTAAGACGGGTTCGAAATTGCTGGACAACTGTAAAAAGGAGGGGAGCAAATGGAAGCTTTGCGTGACGAGCCGCTGTGGACGCCTGCTGTTCAAAGGCCCCGAAGCCTGCATGAGGCCTGGGAGCTGAAACGAACGTTTGGCAGGGATGGGGTTTATGTCGCCGGCAGCACTTTGCTGCGGACGCAGTGGGAAGCCGGGACGGTTTCCATGCCGAAATCACTGATTGATTTGCGGGGGATTGAAGACCTTGCAGACATTGACGAAGATGGCGGCGGGCTCTCCATCGGCGCCCTTGCCGACTTGTCCCGGTGCCGGCGAAGCGCCGCGCTGGGACATATGGCGCCCGCCGTTCAGGAGGCGGTCCGCTGCATCGCCGCTCCGGCGGTCCGCAACCTGGCGACGATCGGCGGCAATATCGCCTCGGGATACGGCGATTGTCTTCCCGCGCTGCTCGTCTGCGATGCGGAGCTGGCCGTCTTTGACGGCAAGTTCCTTAGCCGCCGGCGAGTGGAAGAGTGGCTGGCCGACCGGTGGAGCGGGATGCATCCGCAGGAAGATATCCTGACGGGAATATGGCTTGCGCCCCCGGCAGGTCCGGCGGGAAGCCGGCGAATTGAGATCTTCCGCAAAGTCGGCCGCCGGGAAGCGTTCACGCCCTCGCTGGTCACGGTAGCGATAGGATGCTTTATCGACAGCGAAGGCCGTCTGAGCGGCGTGAAGATTGCCGCCGGAGGAGGAAGCGGCCGCCCGCAGCGGCTGGATATTGCCGAAGCGGTTCTGGAAGGCGCCAGCATCGGCAAGGAGCAGCTTGCTTCGGTTTTCGAGGCGGTTGTCACGCAATTCGAGACCTATGGCGATCCCTTTGCAACCGTAGAATACAAGAAGAAGACCGCAGGCAATCTTATTGTTGCCGAACTGTGGAAGGCTTTGGAAGGAAGCGCTGGAAAAGGCGACCATTAATGTAA
Organism: Paenibacillus rhizophilus; assembly: GCF_003854965.1. Taxonomy (GTDB): domain Bacteria; phylum Bacillota; class Bacilli; order Paenibacillales; family Paenibacillaceae; genus Paenibacillus_AQ; species Paenibacillus_AQ rhizophilus. The sequence continues at coordinate 113,880 of NZ_RQPI01000012.1, read as the reverse complement.
CATAGGGAGAGGGCGAGGAATACCGGAGCTATCGAAAGGGGAGAGGGAAAATGCTGCTAAGCAGAGAATCCAGCGGAGGGCGCTGGAGAACACGGCCCGACGGAATGGAAAAAGTCACCGGCACATTGCAGTATTTAACCGATATGAGCGCAGAGGGCATGTTGACCGGCCGGGTTCTTCGCAGCCATCAGGCTCATGCCCGGATTCTGGCTCTGCGCACGGAGAAGGCGGCAGCCGTTCCGGGCGTGCATGCCGTAATCACGCATGAGGATGTTCCTGGCTTGAACGGCTTCGGCATCGCCCTTCCGCATCAGCCGGTATTTTGCGAAGACCGTGTGCGGCATACCGGCGACGCGATCGCCGCGGTAGCCGCCGACAGCGACGAAATTGCGGAATATGCGCTGTCTCTGATCGAGGTCGACTACGAGCTGCTGCCGGTAATAACGGACCCTGAGGAAGCCATGAAAGAGGATTCTGTGCTTCTTCATCCCGAAGGCAATTTATTGCATCATACCGAATACCGCAAAGGCAATCCGGCGGACGCTTTTGCTGGATGCGCCTATGTGGCGGAGGAGACGTACTTTACGCCCAGACAAATGCATACGTATATGGAAACCGAAGGCGGACTCTTTATTCCTGAAGACAATGGCCGGCTGACCGTTTATTCAGCCACTCAGCACGGACTGATGGACCGCAAGCAGCTGTCCCGCATTCTCGCGATGCCTGAGGAGAGCATTCGCGTGGTATCAAGTCCAATCGGCGGATCGTTCGGGGGCAAAGACGAACTGAACGTTCAGCCTTACGGCGCACTCCTGGCTCTTCGAACGGGGAAGCCGGTGCGGCTGCATAACTCCCGCGCCGAATCCGTCCGGGCAGGACTTAAGCGCCATCCCATGAAGATCGCAATGAAGACCGGCTGCGACAAGGACGGCCGGCTGATGGCCCATCAGGTGAGGATCGTCTCCGACACCGGGGCCTATGCCACACTCGGCACCGAGGTGCTGAACTTCGCCACGGAGCATGTTATGGGTCCATACATGATTGAGCATATGGAGATCGAGGGCTTCTGTATCTATACGAACAACGGAGTTTCCGGCGAATTCCGCGGATTTGGCGGAAATCAGGCCATCTTCGCCATAGAAGGACAGATCGACCGCCTGGCTGAAGCAGCGGGCATTGATCCCTGGGAAATGCGTCTCCGGAATTTGCGGAGATACGGCGATCCCGGCCCGCTGGGCCAGCCGATTGTCCAGACGCATGGAGCCATGCAGGTATGGGAGGCGCTGGCTGCTATTCCGCTGATGGCGGAGAGAAAGAACGGCCCGGGCAGGGACGCCAGGGACCCTTGGACGGTAACCGGCGTCGGTTCAGCCATAGCCATGCACGGAGCGGGCCTCGGTTACGGTATTCCCGACCCGGCAGGGGGCAGGCTCTGCCTGGCGCTTGACGGCAAGATCGAGGCCGTATTCGGGTACGAGGAATTCGGCCAGGGGCTGATCGCCACGATGGAGCAAATGCTGATCGAGCAGTACGGATTCGACGCCGGCGATCTGCGGATCATTATCGGCGATACGGATGTCGTGCCGGACAGCGGTTCGAGCACGGCGTCCAGAGCGACAAGCATGATGTGGATGGCGCTGCGCAGGCTGCATCCCGATTTTACCGCCCGGCTGGCCGAAGCGGCGGAATCCGCTTCCGGCGGTGTTAGCGGCTTGACTCCGGGACCGGGTGGAATGTGGAAGGAAGGGAAACTGATCCTTTCTTACGCCGATCTTGCCCGTACCCTTAATGAACCTATTGTGTGCGAAACGGTGTTTCATTATCCCACAACGCCTCATGAACGGGTCGGCGCCCACTTTCTCTATACGTACTCGTCCATTGCCGTAAAGGTGGAGGTCAATCTGTTGACCGGCCGTGTGCGGATCGTTGACCAGTATCATGCGGTAGCCGCCGGTCCGGTTGCCAATCCGCAGGGTTATCTGGGGCAAATCGAGGGCGGCAGCGGCATGGCGGTCGGCTTCACGCTGACGGAGGACGCGCTGATGAACGCAGGCTCCTATGTTACGAAGAATCTGGATACTTACATTATTCCAACCATTGCCGATATGAGCGGCATTCAGGTAGAGGCGATCGAGGATTTGCCGGAGCATGACACTTACGGCCCCCGCGGGGTAGGTGAAATCGGCTCGGTGAATCTGGCTCCTGCCGTGGCTTCCGCCATTTTTCAGGCGGTAGGCAAGCGGGTTACCAGGCTGCCGATTGAGCCCGAATTTCTGCAGGAAACTCCGTTTATACCACAGAAGGCGGTGAATGCGAATGTTGGATAAATACGCAGCCAATCCGGGAGACAGGGATAATCTGCCGGAATCTGCCAGGGATGCCGAAGAGAACCGCTGCGCGCTGGGCGGCGCGGAGGCCATGCAAGGCATGCCGAACAACCCGGATTGCGCTGACGCAAGCCTTCCGGCGGAACCCGGGGAGACGCTCATCACGCTTAGCTGCCGCATTAACGGACAGCCGGTGACTGCCGAAGTCCCGCCTTCGCGCCGTCTTCTGACGGTGCTGCGCGAAGAGTTCGGGCTTACCGGTACGAAGCGTTCCTGCGAGCTTGGCCGCTGCGGTGCCTGCATGGTGCTGATTGACGGCCGTCCGGTCAATTCCTGTCTGACGATGGCCTACCAATGCGAGGGAGCCGGGATCACGACTATTGAAGGATTGAGCGGTGGCGGATTGCATCCGGTGCAGCAGGCTTTTTTGGAGGAAGGCGGTTTTCAATGCGGATATTGTACGCCTGGTATGGTTATTTCGGTCGTTGCCCTGCTTTCGGAAAATCCGAAGCCGGCCCCGGAAGAGGTAGAAGAGGCGCTGTCCGGCAATTTGTGCCGGTGCACAGGGTATGGCGGCATTATGCGGGCCGTAAACAAAGCAATTGAAAAAGGAGTGGGTTAAACGATGGGAATTCCCGCTTCACCTCTTACGCTTTCAGAGATCAACGGAATGAGCAAGGAAGAGTTTGTGGAAGTGCTTGGAGGCATTTTTGAGCATTCGCCGTGGGTTGCCGAATCGGCTTACGCTTCCCGTCCCTTCGGATCGGTTGGCGAACTGCACGAAGCTATGGCGGAAGCCGCCCGAAGCGCTGGCCGGGAGAAGACTTTGTCGCTGCTGCGGGCCCATCCCGATCTGGCGACCAGGCTACAGGTAACACCGCTGTCGGCTGCCGAGCAAAAAGGCGCAGGGCTTGACCAGCTGACCCCGGAGGAATTCGAATTGCTAAACGATTTGAACAAGAAATATACGGAGAAGTTTCAGTTTCCGTTCATTCTGGCTGTTCGTGGCAAAAACAAAGACGATATCATACAATCCGTCAGCGAGCGTGTTAATCTTTCGCCTGAGGAAGAATGGAACTGGGCGTTATTTGAAATCGGCAAAATTACGAAGTTCCGCCTGGACGATCTGCTGAAGGGATAAGCTGACGAAAAAAAATACATCCTTCATATCATTCCATTATCAAACGGGGGTGTCATCCATGTCATTACCGATGAACGGACGAACAATTTCCGACTTCAGCATCAACTTGGCCGCATCCCGAGAGGCGTTTCAGGCAGCATTCCCGGGAGACGGCAATATCTTGGCGGCTTCGGGAAACTCAATGAGAAGGTTCACGGATAAATACGGCTATTCATCAAAAAATTCGGTATCCGCAGACCGGCTGGTGTTCAGAAGACAGGATATCCCCAGCCTATTTATGAATATTTTCCACAATAATAACGGGACATGCAATGATATATCGCACGCTCCGGCTCGCGGTTTATTAGGGGAGGTGTCAGCATGAGCGGACGCTTGACCACCCATGTGCTCGATATGGTGCGTGGAATCCCCGCTTCCGGAGTCTTCTTGCAGCTGAGGCGGATCGAAAACGGAGAGAATCTTCTGCTCCGCAAGGCGGCTACGAATGCGGACGGAAGGCTGGATGCCCCCCTGCTGGAGGATGCGGAGATGAAGCCCGGCGAATATGAGCTGCTGTTCCACGCGGGAGATTATTTTCGGAAAATGGACGCGGAATCCTCCGGCACATCTTCTTCCGGGGCACAAGGATCAATCGGCTTCCTCGATCTTATCCCGATCCGTTTTCATATCGGAAGCGAAGGCGGCCACTATCATGTTCCGCTTCTGCTCGCTCCCGGAGGATACAGCACCTATCGCGGAAGCTGAAGGCCGGAATTTTTTGAAGAAAATTTGAATAACTGACGACGAAGGGAGGGAACCGCGCGTGAGCGATTCTTATGAACTGATAATTAAAAATGGTCTGGCGGTCCTCCCCGGAGAGGTCGTGAAACTCGATATCGGCATTGCCGGTGGCAAAATCGCCGCGCTGGAGGCGGATATTGAAGCCGGTCCGGATTCAACCGTCCTCGATGCAGAAGGGCAGTATGTGCTGCCTGGCATGATCGACATGCATGTACATTTTAACGAGCCTTCGTTCGGCCACTGGGAAGGCTTCCGAACCGGATCGGCGTCGCTGGCGGCGGGAGGCTGCACCACCTATGCGGATATGCCGCTGAACGGCAATCCGCCGACTGTGAATCTGCCCGCTCTTAGCTTGAAAGCCGAAATGGCCGCCGGTCATTCCGCCGTCGATTATGTGCTGTGGGGCGGACTTGTTCCGGGCAATCTGGAACATCTGGAGGAGCTTTGGTCGGCGGGCGTCACCGGATTCAAGGCCTTTATTTCGAACCCGGGCGGAGAAGGCGAAGGACGCTTTCGCGAGGTTGATGACGAGACCCTGTACCAGGGGATGAAAAAGATCGCCTCGCTCGGCGGCATTCTGGCGCTGCATGCGGAGAGCGACGAGATGACGGCGGTCCTCGCGGCGGAAGCCGTTCGCGAAGGACGAATGGAAGCGCGGGATTTTGCGGCTTCCCGGCCGCCGCAGGCGGAGCTTGAGGCCGTTGCCCGGGCGCTGCTGTATGGAGAGCGGACGGGATGCCGGCTGCATTTTGTCCATATCAGCACGGCCGCTGCCATCGAGATGATTCAGGAAGCCAAATTGCGGGGTCAGGATGTCTCGGCGGAAACCTGCCCCCATTATTTGATATTGACTGAAGATGACATGGAGAGCATGGGACCGGTCGCTAAGTGCGCGCCTCCGCTGCGGAGCGCCGAAGAGCGGGAGAAGCTGTGGAAGGCGCTGGCCGAAGGGAAGATCGACCTTATCGCTTCCGACCATTCGCCTTGTCCTCCCGAGCTGAAGCTTGCCGCCGGGCTGTCATTTTTTGAAGCCTGGGGCGGGATTTCCGGCGCTCAGAGCAGTATGGAGCTGATGTTCCACGAAGGGGTGAACAAGCGCAAACTTCCGGTTACGCTGATTTCACGCCTGCTGTCAGGGCTTCCTGCGGAGCGCTTCGGATTGTCCGGCCGCAAAGGTTCAATTGCTCTCGGCTTGGACGCCGATCTGGCGGTGCTGAATCCGGATATGCCCTATACCCTTGCCGCTTCGGATTTGCTGTACCGTCACAAGCACAGTCCGTATGCCGGCATGAACCTGTCCTGCAGGGTGACTTCCACCATCTGCCGGGGCGAGATCGTCTACACCCGCGAACAAGGCGTGATTTCCCCGGAAGGCGGAGAGTGGATCAAAATCGGCGAAGGGCAGCCGGCCTTATGAGCGCGTCCTTCATTCAATCTCCGGCCGCCGAAATGATGGAGCTGCTCGATGAACTGTCCGCGTTCAGCGCGCCGGGCGACGGAGTCACCCGGCTGCTCTATACGCCTGAATGGAAGCAGGCGCAGCAGTTTCTGCTGAACCGGGTTGCGGAAAGCGGCCTGACGGCCTATTCCGACAGTGTCGGCAACGTCTACGGCAGACTTACCGGCACGGGCCCTGACGAAAAAGTCGTACTGACTGGATCGCATATCGACACAGTTGTTAGGGGAGGGAAGTACGACGGGGCTTACGGGGTAGCGGCAGCTTTTACAGCGCTGCGCTACCTGAGCAGCGTGTACGGCTCGCCGCTGCGGACACTGGAAGCCGTCTCCTTCGCCGAAGAGGAAGGCAGCCGGTTTCCGCTGACCTTTTGGGGTTCGGGCAGCGTGACCGGACTGTACGACGGCGGCGAAGCGGAGAACTGCAAGGATGCCGAAGGTGTGACGCTGCAGGAAGCGATGGAAAGCTGCAGCCTAAGCGGTGAAGAGTCGGCTGCGCCCAGAAACGACATCGCCGCGTATGTGGAGCTTCATATCGAGCAAGGGATCGTCCTTGAGCGAACGGGGACACAGATCGGCGTCGTGTCGGCGATTGCCGGACAGAGGCGGTTCGCCGTGTCGGTCAAGGGAACGGCTAATCATGCCGGAACTACGCCGATGGGGCTGCGCCGGGACGCCCTTGCCGCAGCGGCCGAGATGGTGCTGCAGCTGGAGCGCTCCGCCGCGGCGGCGGGAGATCCGCTGGTAGCCACCACGGGCAGGCTGGAGGCCTTCCCCAATACGCCGAATGTCATTCCCGGCGAAGTGGTGTTTACGCTGGACATCCGTCACAGCAAGGAGGATGAACTGGAGGCGTTCTGCGCCGCGGCTGCGTCCGCGTTTGAAGAGATCGCGAAGCGGAGGGATGTCACCGTTGACATAACTGCCCGGCTGAGCGCTTCTCCCGCGCCGATGGACAGCGGGCTCAGCGCGGAGCTTGAGGCCATATGTACCCGGCAGGGCAGGACGTACCGGACGATGGTAAGCGGAGCGGGACATGACGCCCAGCTCTTTGCGCCCCGCTCCAGGACGGCCATGATTTTTGTGCCGAGCCGCGCCGGCATCAGCCATTCCCCGGAGGAATATACTCCGCCGGAAGAGCTGGCGGCCGGGCTTGATGTGCTGATCGCGCTATTATATAAGCTAGGATACGAGGAAATGAACGATAACGGTTTTGCGCCGCATAACACGAAGGAGAGATGGACATGAAGCGGTTCGAGGACTTGTCGCCGTCGCTGCGATGTATCATGACTCCGGGACCGGTAGAAGTTGACCCGCGCGTTCTGCGCGCCATGTCTTTTCCGGTGCTCGGCCAGTTTGATCCCGAATTTACAAGTATTATGAATGAGACAATGGGCATGCTGCGGGAGCTGTTCGCTACAAGCAACCAATGGGCCTATCCGGTAGACGGAACCTCCCGTTCGGGAATCGAGGCGGCGATGGTTAGTCTGATTGCTCCGGGAGACCGTGTGCTGATCCCGATCTACGGACGCTTCGGGCATCTGCTGCATGAAATCGCCGAGCGTTGCGGCGCCGAGGTGCATACGATGGAGAAGACGTGGGGATCTGTATTCGATAAGGAAGAGATCATTGCCGAGATGCGCAGGGTAAAACCCGATGTGGTGGCGATGGTCCACGGCGAGACGTCGACCGGACGCCTGCAGCCGCTTGAGGGAATCGGGCAGGCCTGCCGCGAAATGGACGCTCTGCTCATTGTCGATGCAGTAGCGACCATAGGCGGTGTGCCTGTCGAGACAGACGCCTGGCAGCTGGACGCCGTTATTGGCGGAACGCAGAAATGCTTGTCCGTTCCATCGGGAATGGCTCCGATTACGTACAACAAGCGCGCCGAAGAGAAGCTGCTGTCGCGTAAGCGCGTGGAGCGGGGGCTGCGAACCGGCGACGACGGCGCAGACGATATAGCGGTGGTAAGAAGCAATTATTTCGATCTTGGAATGCTTCAGGACTACTGGAGCCCCCTGCGGCTTAATCATCATACGGAAATGACCTCCATGCTGTACGCTCTGCGTGAAGGGCTGCGGCTTGTATTGGAAGAGGGGCTGGAGGCGCGGTTTGCCAGACACCGTTTGCATGAACGGGCGCTTGTCGCCGGACTTGAGGCGATGGGACTGGAGCAGTACGGCGATCCCGGCTGCAAAATGCCGATGGTAACCTGCGTGGCCATTCCGGACGGAGTCGACGGAGAATCGGTACGGACCATGCTGCTGGACAGTTTCGGCATCGAAATCGCCAGCTCCTTCGGACCGCTTAAAGGTAAGATCTGGCGTATCGGAACGATGGGCTTCAGCTGCCGCGGGAACAATGTACTGAGAGTGCTGGGCGCGCTTGAGGCGGCGCTGCTCCGCCACGGCTGCCGGCTGCCGGCCGGACTTGGCGTTCAGGCGGCGCTTGACGTTTACGAGCAGGCATAGGATAATCGTGAGAAATGTTGGATGTAAGACATTCGGAGGGTTTACCGGCCGGATGGACTAGAAGAAACGGCTACCGGCCCCTTGGAGAGGGCAGAGCCGTTTTTTCTTAAATTTTTTGTGAAGGGAGCGGTTAAAATATGGTCTTTGCAAGAAAACCTCTTGCCGACAGCGTTCCGGCGCTTGTAGCCACGGCGCGCGGCGATATGCCGGCAACATTGGTCATCACCGGGGGGAAGCTGGTCAACGTATGTTCCGGCGAAATTTTGGAAGGCATGTCCGTCGGCATTCAGGAAGGGCGCATCGCCTATGTAGGCAAGGACGTCTCTCATATGATAGGGGAGAACACCAAGATCATTGATGCGGCGGGAAAATATATCGCTCCCGGTCTGCTCGACGGTCATTGCCACATTGAGAGCACACAGCTGACCGTTACCGAATTTGCGCGCGCGGTTCTTCCGCTCGGAACGACCGGAGGCTTCTTCGACGCCCATGAAATCGCGAATGTATTCGGTCTTAAGGGCATCAAGCTGATGCTGGACGAAATGCGGACGACGCCGCTTGCCGCGTATATGCAGGTTGCTTCCTGCGTTCCGTCGGCGGGTCCCGAATTTGAAACAACCGGGGCGGCGATCGGACCGAAGGAAGTGGCGGAGGCGTTCACCTGGGGAGACGATGTCATTGCACTCGGCGAAGTGATGAACTTTCCCGGCGTTGTCTACGGAGACGATAAAATGCTCGGGGAAATTCAGGCGACCCTCCGGGCCGGAGGTTATGTCGACGGACATTTCACCTGGCCGGCAAGCGATTGGAGGCTGCCCGTATACGCGGCTGCCGGCGTAACCGGCGATCATGAGTGCGTGACCGCCGAGGATGTGATCGAGCGTGTACGGCTGGGCATGTACGCGAAGATGCGCCGCGGCTCCGCCTGGCATGATGTTGCCAAGACGATAACGGCGCATACCGAGCATGGTCTCGACCCGCGGCGGATGATGCTGGTCACGGATGACCGCAGCTCGGAATCGCTGCGCGACGAAGGCCACATGGACTTCGTGCTCCGGCATGCCATTGCCCAAGGGGTAAAGCCGGTGACCGCCTTCCAGATGGCGACGATCAACACAGCCGAACGTTTCGGCGTTGCCCGCGATATCGGCTCCATAACACCCGGCTCGATCGCCGACATCATTCTGCTGGACGGCAATCTAGCCGACGTCAACGTCGTGTTGACGATCGCTGCCGGGACCGTAGTCGCGGAGAACGGAGCTATGACGATTTCCCTGCCTCCCTTTACCTATCCTCAGGAGGTACTGGCTTCCGTCCATCTGCCGAAGCGTCCGACAGCCGGAGATTTCGTCATTAAAGCGCCGGTGGAGTCCGGCAATGTCGCCACCCGGGTTATCAAGGTGCTGGAAAATCACGTGGAGACGATGGAACGCATTCAAACCTTGCCCGTATCGGAAGGGAAACTTCAGGTAGGGGGCGGCTTGTGCAAAATCGCCGTTCTGGAGCGCCATAAAGGAACGGGAAATATGGCGGTCGGAGTGGTGGAAGGAGTCGGCTTTCATGAGCCTGCGGCCATTGCCATGACCGTGGCCCATGACAGCCATAATGTGCTTGTTATTGGCAGCGACGACGAGCTCATGGCCAAGGCGGTAAATACAGTTGCCGACGCGCAGGGCGGGGTTGCGGTTATTACCGGGTCCGGCACGACCCTGTTCCCGCTCGCCATCGCCGGCCTGATGTCCGCCGAGCCGTTTGAAGTCGCCGCCGCCCAATCGGCAGCGATCAGCAAGGCGCTGTACGATGCGGGCTGCACCCTCAACTACGCCTTTATGACGCTGTCGCTGCTCGCGCTTGCGGTTATTCCGACTCTGCGCCTATCCGATAAAGGCCTGGTGCGGATTACGCCGGAGGACGGCATTCAGCTTGTTCCGCTGTTCTGCGGCGAGGGCGTTAACGCCCCGGTATAAAAATCCCGAATTCGGCTGATTGGATCGACGTTTGCCGTGCATCAGCCAGACCAGCAGCGGCCTCGCATATTAATGCATCCGGTTTTACGAACCGGTCACTGTCTGCGCAGCTGCGGTCCGGAAGCGCGGGAACCGGGGCATCTGCTGGACCCGTCTGCGCCGTCCGTCTTCAACAACAAAACTCCGCTGTCCCATTACGGGCAGCGGAGTTTTGTTGTTTGGCTTGAGATGACCAGCCAAAGTAATCACCTTCCTCTGCTAAATCTCAAAATCTCTGAGCAGAATGTAGTTTCTGAATGTTGAAAATGGATTAAATTTACATAAAATTTCTGAAAGTTTGAATTTTAAATGAATTTTATGCGTTTAGGCGACAAATTCATTAACCAAAATGAATAGTTTTGAAACATTTTTTCTGAAAAGATGCTAATATAATATTAATTTAAGGCATCCCGAAGACGATATAACTAAAAATGAATAATAATAGATTTGGTTGATCTAATGTTCAAAGCTTAGCGCAATGCCTAAACAAAAATTATGCGGATGGGGGAACACGAGATGATCAGATTGGAAACGAAGGATATCGTGAGTATCGCCAAGAAGCAAATAGCCAATATTTTTAAGATGGAGCCGCTTGAGCTGAGATTTGTCAACGATTTTCAAGGCGAGAAGAATCTCTTGAATGATGACAAGCTTCATCTGACCAACCGCCATTATTGGGCTAAGGTAATGGATTGCGTCTTTGAAAATCAGGTTAGGCCGGTTCTGATGTGTGAAGTGCTGTATTTTCTCCGCAACGAATTTTTGGAAAGTGAAATCGACTTGAAGTTTTCGTTCGATTTCTCCCAAGGGTCCAACGTCGAAGCCGCTGCCGTGGCGGAGGTTAGCTTTAACGACAAGCCGGAGCTTGGGAAGAACGAAATCGCTGAGCTGATCGATTTTGCGCTGGCGCTGCAGGACAGACAGTGGTTTGAGGAACTTTCCCAGAAATATAAAGAGCTGAGCGCTTAAGCGCCATGCACCGTATAGACATTCTCCGGATATTACCGGCTGAAACGGGCCGCCTCTTTCGACAATGATTTGATTGTTGAGAAGAAGGCGGCCTATTTGTGTGTACGCTAAAAAACCATCACTTTATAGAAGGATTTGAGATATAATTCCAGAAAAAAGGAAATCGTGATTTTTATTATAGGGGGTGTGATTTTACATACAGATTACGTTTTCAACGATCTGCTATTATCAAGCCAGTAATAGCTGGGAAAAGTTACATCTGATTTTGTGAAAATATTCACCATTTCAAGTGAAATTTTTCACCCCTTTTCCCGGACTTTAACAAATGGCCAATCATAAAGGGAAGGTTCAGGCCGAGCGGGAAGGAGGAAGGCCATTTTTATGAAAGTTCCCATAGCTTTCATAATTAGGGAAACGGTTTCATCACTTAGAATTTTAAAAAAAGTTGTATAATACTGGGGATTTGGTAAAGGAGAATCGGGATTGAAAAAACTTATTTCTTTAACTGTAAGCGCTGTGATGCTGTTATCGCCTTTCGCCTTCGCAATTGATGCGCCGGCATTAAATTTAAAGGTCGACGCCGTTTCGGCCGCTTCTGAAGAACAGCCGGCAGCAGAGTCTAAACCGGCGGCGACACCGAAACCGGCCGCAACGCCTAAACCTGCGGCTAAACCGAAAGCCACTGCAAAACCAAAGGCGACAGCCAAACCGAAAGCGACAGCTAAACCGAAAGCGACAGCTAAACCGAAAGCTACCGCCAAACCGAAAGCGACGCCAAAGCCGACTGCTAAACCAAAGGCAACCGTCAAGCCGAGCGTGAAAGCAACCGCCAAGCCTGCCGCAACTGCCAAACCGGCTGCAACGCCTAAGGCTGCTCCTAAAGCTACTGCCAAACCGAAAGCAACCGCCAAACCGGCTACCGTCAGTGCGAACGTGTATCTGGACGGGGTATACGTTGCGTATGGAAACGCTAACACCAAAGGCACCGAAGGTGCCAAGGTTACGATCAAGAATGGCAAGGTTGCCGATATCGAGCTGCTTAGAACGAGCGCAAAGATTATCGACAGAGACGCTCGCAACAATTACAGCGGCGTGTGGGTTGCCTATGAGCTGATGAAGGATAGACTGCTGGGTAAGACGAGAGCAGTCGCGGCCAATGTTGATGCAGTTTCCGGCGCCACTCGTTCGAGCAACGGCTGGAAGCTGTCGGTGGACAGAGCGTTTGAAAGAGCGCTCAAAGTGAAGCCGAAGGCTACCGTTTACTTTGCCGGCGAGCATATGGGTGTCGATCCTGAAGGCAAATACGCCGTATTCTCCACTTATGATGCCACTAAGCTGACGGGCGTCAAAGTATACCCGCTGAGCAGCACAGGCGACATCATTGAAGAAAAAGCGTTCACGCCGGCACAGGCGGCCGCTGTTGCCGCGATTACGCCAGCTCTGCTGGCTAAGGGAACGGCTGCACAGCCTACCGCCGGTTTAGAGGCGGACTTTAAGGCAGCGGTAAATGCTTTCTGGGACGCCGAGCAGAACGCACTCATTAATAATACAAGCAAGTATATTGATGGTTTCTATTCCTCTTACGGCACAGCAAGAAGCGTAGGCGTGGAAAGAGCCGACATTATCATCCGCAACGGCAAACTGGTTGATGTGAAGCTGTACCGTTTGGGAAGCAACCTGCTTGACAGAGGGACAACGGCTTATGCCAAAGTCGTTGAAGCAAATGCTCCTATGACCGCGAAGCTGCTGGCTAACGGTTCGTATATCGCGAACTACGACGAGAAGGTTGACGGCATTTCCGGCGCAACCGAAAGCAGCCACGGCTGGAATCAGTCTGTGGAAAGAGCATTCGAGAAGGCGCTGAAAGTTCCAACGAAAGGCCAATATTTTGACGGCAAATTCGCCGGAGTCGACAATCAGTCGAAGCTGTTGCTGCTGGTTGATATCGCTTCAGATAAGGTTACGGGCATCACCGTCAGCCTGTTCGGCGCCGACAAGAAGCTGATCGCCGCCGACAAACTGACTGCCGAGCAACAAGCCTTGGTAGCGCAGCTGACTAGCGGCCTGCTGGACAAAGGCGTACAATTGGCCGACATTGCTGGCCAGGAAGACCTTTCCGCTGCAGCGAGAGCGGCTTTGGCCGACGCCTTGACTAACGCGTCCAAGGTGCAAGGAGCCTATAAAGACGGCACCTATACCGCTTACGGCGACGCATACGACAAAGGAACAAACCAGGCCAAAGTGACGCTGCGCAACGGCAAAATCGTTGACTTGGCTCTGTACCGCCTGGGCATGAACATGGTTGACCGCGGCGAAGCCGCTTATAAGGAAGTAGTTAAAGCCATTCCACAGCTTACCTCTAAATTTTTGGCGGCAGGCACGAGAGAAGGCGTTCAACAGGTCGATGCTGTCTCCGGCGCAACAAGCAGCAGCAATGAGCTGAAGGCCGCCGTTGACCGGGCATACGGCAAAGCTGAAGTTGCGGAAGCCTACAAAGCGGCCTATTTCAACGGCACCTACATCGGGGTGAGCGCTGATAAATCCGTCAACGTAATGGTAACCGTCAAGTACAACGTTCCAGTGAAAATGCTTGTCTACTATCTGGACGAAAAAGGAAGTGTGAGAGCGTACGATAAACTCTCGGATGACGAGAAGGCCGTGAAGAGTGAAATCGAAACGCCTTCATATGATAGCTTGCACAAGTACGGATACAGAGCTGCGGCATTCGGCGCAAACGATGCCCAGAAGGCTATATCCGCCAAAGCGGTGGAAGCAATCAAGGCCGCGCTGGAGAGCGCAGGCAAATAACGGGCGCGAGCCTCGTTTCGAAGGAGCTGTTCCCGGGACCATTCATATGGACCGGGAACGGCTCCTTTTGTCTTTATTCCGCCATTTAAAGGGATTGAAGCAGCCGATGTCAAAGTTAATGTGGGTAGAAATAGAAGAGGGTTTAACCTAAGTAGGAGGCTCACCATGAAACAAATTAACCAACTGGCGCCACAGGACGAATTCGTCGGCTTTTATCTGCTGCGGGAATTGACGGTCAAACAAACGAACGGCAATCCTCCCAAGGATTATTTCGATATTGTGCTATGCGATTCCAGCGGTCAGCTGTCCGCGAAGTATTGGGATGTGTCGACTGCGGATAAAGAGACCTTTTTCCCAATGGGACTTGTCAAAATTCAGGGCATCGCCCATTTATACCGGGAGAAGCTGCAAATCAAGGTCACTAAAATGAGACTCGCGACGGAGGAGGACGGTGTGTCGCTGACCGAGTTTATCCGATCGGCGCCAATCCGGCCGGTCGACTTGATTCATGCGATCAAGCAGGCGATGAACGCCATAAGTGATCCGGAGATTCGGACGATCGTTGCGTATTGTGTAGGCAAGGTGGAGGAGAAGCTGATGCATTATCCGGCGGCAAAGACTCATCATCACGCCTATTTTGCCGGCCTTGCCTACCATATGGCAAGAATGCTGGAGATTGGGGATTTTCTGTGCAGACAGCGGCCTTTTCTGAATCCGGATCTGCTGAAGGCGGGAATAATCTTACATGATATCGCCAAGCCGGAGGAAATGATCGCCGAGCTTGGAATCGTCTCGGATTACAGTGTTCAAGGCAAGCTGCTCGGTCATATTGCGATGGCCTCGAACTGGATTACGGAGGCGGCGATCCGCTCGAATATCGATCTGGGCTCGCCGAAGGTTCTGGGGCTCCAACATCTGGTGCTGTCGCATCACAACCTCGGAGAATGGGGAAGCCCAGTGCAGCCGCAGACGGCCGAGGCGGTGGCACTGCACCATATCGATGCTATGGACGCCAAGCTTCAGATGGTGGAGGATGCGCTGGATACGACGCCCGAGACCGAAGAGTGGACGCCGTTTATCCGCGGACTGGAGAATAAGGCTGTATACCGGATGAAGCTGTAGATCCTGGCGGCAAAAAGGCCGGCTCAAACGCTTGTTATCGGCGAAGACCGGCCATGAATGAGAGGAGGCTTGTCCTGAAAAGGAGGATGCCTCCTCTTCTTATTCTCTGCCAGGCGCCTCGCTGGAGGCTGCCGTTTCATTATGCTGAAGAAGAGCTTGGGCGGATTCTGCCGGGGCGGCCGCTGACTTGATCCCGGACTTCTTCCCGGCAGCTTTCGTCTTCTTGCCGGACGGCTTGCGTGCCGGGATTGAGAACGGCGTGTAGCCTCCGGTATGCAGCGTGCCGATCCGGCAGCCCAAATCTTCCGCCAGCGCCGTAAGGCCGGAATGCCCCGCCCGCTCCGACAGCTTCAGCAGGATGACAGCCGCGGTGCGGGCATCCTCCAGCGCGTCATGATGCCGCAGGGGAATGCCGAAATATTCGGCAAGTATATTGAGACGGTAAGAGCCGAAGCCGGCCAGCATTTTTTTGGCGAGCAAATACGTGCACCAATATTGAAAGGACGGATAGGGCAGGGAGCACTGATCCAGTCCATAGCGGAGTACGCTCATATCGAAGGAAGCGTTGTGCGCCACCACATTTTTTCCAAGGATAAGCGGTTCAATGACGGGCCACAGCTCGCGGAATGTCGGCTGCCCGGCGACCATTTCGGGCGTTATTCCGTGGATGGCGATATTTCTGCGGTCGAAAGACTGCTCCGGATTAATCAGCCATGCCTGCTCGGACACGATCCTTCCGCCCTTCACTTCCACCAGTCCCAGTGCGCATGCGCTGGCCCGGCCGGCATTCGCCGTTTCAAAATCGATTGCCACAAAATCCATCATTCAAGCTCCTGTCTTTCCGAGTAAGTAGGTTCAAAGATTCCTTTCTACAAGTATAGCAGAGGCCGGCTTTAAAAAAAGAGCGGGTTTACTTCTGCTCTTCCGGAATATCGATGACTTCCTCGTTCAGGGTGACGTCTTGGACGCCGAGCTCCGACACTGCTCCGTCCGGGTCGATAAATCCGTAGGAGGCTGCGCCGATATGGGGCATGGTCCGAAAATAGACAAATCGGCTGTTCAGAACGGGTCGGCTGCCGCTCTCATCCAGCGCTTTGGTATTCTTGAAGAATAGGACACTCTCCGTTACTGCGGCGTTTGTCAGTCTTGCCGTCCAAATCAGCTGGCTTCGTTCGTTCACCACTTCATAATAAGAGACAACATCCCCGCTCTCGGTCATGAACCGCCCATAATCGCCTTCCGGAAAATAATAGGTGAAGTTCTGTCCCTCCAGAGAGGATGGCGTCGATTCAAGGTTCCGAATCATGCTCACTCGGGGCAGCTGGAGGGCCGCTCTGCGCGCTTCGGTCAGATTGCCGGACGCCATGCGGTCCTTCAATTGATCGTCGGCCTTCGCCACATACACCGTGCGGGAGAGAGAATTCCAGGTCACATAAGCGCCCGAGACTTCGGCGATAAAACGCAGCGGAACCAAGACATGCCCCTTGTGAAGGGTGGCGGGTATGGAGAGGGCAATCTTGCCGGAACCGGCGGATGCTGTCTTCTGACCGGCAACCAGCTTAATCACTTTGCAGCCCCTCTTGACCGTTACGGTCTTGGTCTTGTTATCCCAGCTTACCGATATACCCGGAATCTGCTGCACTGCGTTCAAGGGGACCATAGTCGTTCCGTTTGCCAGGTAGGCGGATGTTCCGGACCCTGCCGTTTGGTTGTTCACGATGACTTCGATTTCGCCGGCCGCGGATGCTGTTTCTCCCGATATGATGGCCAGGACAAGGACTCCGGCGCAGCCCAAACTTATCAGCTTTTTCATTGCACATATACCTCCGGAAAAAGATTACATACATCTTAGACGCAGCCCGGTCCATTAAGTTACAGAATCTTACAACAAAAAGCACTCTCCCTACCCGGCAAGGAGAGTGCCATATAGTTCCGTAACCGCCGCCCGGTAAGGGAAAGCTGTTTTTCGTCTTCGTATTATTTCGTGTTATTCCGAATCTTTCTGTCCAGCGCTCTTCATCTGTCCACGCAGGCGTTCCAGCTCGGCTGCCGCCTGTTCCTTTACGCGGGGGTCGGCGCGTCCGCCTTCGGTGTCAACAGCCGGGGAAACACTCCGGACCGGGAAATTCTGTCTTGCTTCCCATTCCTGGATTTTTTCTTCCATCCGCTCGAAGCCCCGCGCGGCGGCATGAGTATTGAGGCCGGAGAAGACGGTTCGGCAGGGAGCTGGAGTGGTGCTGCTTGGAGCGGAAGCGGTGTTCCCTGGTACTTTACGGAGACGCTCGGCGCGTTCGGCAAGCTCGTCTCTTTTGGCTTTCAGCCGGACCCGCTCTTCCTTGGCGGCGGCAATTTCATATCCCAACCCCGCCAGAACCTGCCGGGTCTCCTCCAGAACGGCGGAGCATTCCCGCTCTTTCTCCGTATAGGCAAGCTTCGCCTCGACGGCCTGCTTGGCTTTTTCTTCGTCTCCGTTTTCCAGCGCCTTCAGAGCATCGCCTTCGCTGAGCTCAGCCAGCATCGTGTATTCTTTCAACCGGCGCTCCAGGAGCTTGGCTGCCGCCTGCAAATCGCGGCTTCTCTGCTCGGCTTCCTCGATCCGGTCGTCCAGATCGCGCAAATATTGTCCGGTCATAATGACCGGGTTCTCCAGCCGGTTCAGCCCTTCATGCATGGCCGCTTTCGTTAACGTTGCAATTCTCTCCAAAATACTCATCGGTATCTCTCCCTTTTTTGTATTTAACATTTTACAAAGGCTCTAACTTAGTAATAATGGTGCCCGTCCATGAAGCTTTCTGTCGGTTCGCTCGGAACAATCAGGCTGGCGATCAGATAAAAAAGAATGAACGACCCGACACTGCATAAAGCGACGATTACTGCAACCAAGCGAATAAGGGTGGAGTCGATGCCCAGCCACTGAGCCAAGCCTCCGCACAAGCCGCTGAATTTCTTGTCTCTTTCGGAACGGTAAAGTTTTTTCATGATTTAATCTCTTCCCTTCGTCATATCCGTTATCTATGCTTTTATTCTAGTGGTTTCACGCACGCTGCAAAACGGGCTGGAGACGGTTTTGCGATCTCGACCTTAGACGGGGGGAGGTTCGGCAATTGGACGGGGATAACAAAAAGACTTCCGGCTGCAAGGCCGGAAGCCCCTATCTGAAACGATTGGCACAGGTATTCGGTGCCCAGTGCTATCCGTTCCGTATTCCTCGGTCCGTGCTTTCACGGATCGCCAGGTAGTGGGTGACGTTGGAATGCTGCGGGATATCCGCGGCGCCTCTAATCATTTTGATGAGATTGCGGGTGGCTGTCATGCCGATTTCCGCTGCGGAATACTCCACCGTCGAGAGCTTGGGGCGGATAATCGACGACAGATAGCTGCCGTCAAAGCCGAATACGGCTACATCCTCGGGTATGCGCATGCCGTGGTCCATCAAATAATTCATCGCTCCGAGCGCCATCCAGTCCGTTGAGCAGAATACCGCGCTTGGCATGTCGCCGGTTTCCGCCAGCTTGCGCATGGCGTTCATTCCGTCATCCACGGAAAGCTCGCTCTCCACAACCCAGTCTTCCCGGATCGGAAGTCCCGCATCGCTCATCGCCTGCCGAAATCCCTGGCAGCGGTCGCTTCCAATGCCCGAATCGCCTGTTCCGCGGATCATCGCGATGCGGGTGTGCCCTTGTTGAATGAGATGGGTTACGGCTTCGTAAGAGGCGGTGACGTTATCCACATGGACGGAAGGGATGGACGGAATATTGGAGATTTGTCCGATCACCACACAGGGGATTCGCGCCGCTTCAATGGTTTCAATATGCCTGCGTTCCAGAATGGAGCCGACAAAAATGATACCCTGCGACTGGATATCTCCAAATCTTTTTAAATGATCAAGCTCGCTTTCAAGCGTTCCGTCCGTCAGCCCGATGAGCAGCTCGTAGCCATACAACCGGGAAACCGACCCGATGCCCGCCACCATATCGTTAAGCACGGTGTGGCTGAACTGCGGCGCAATGACTCCGATTAGCTGGGAATCGGTCTTGGCACTGTCGTCCATGGAGGCGCCGGAACGGTAATTCGTCCGCTTAATCGCTTCCATTACCCGCATCCGCACATCCTCTTTGACCGGCTTGCTGTTGTTGATCACCCGGGAAACGGTAGAGATCGAAACTCCGGCCATTCTGGCGATATCGTTAATCGTTACTTTCATGAGCATCACAACTCCGAATATTAAGATAGATGAACGGGAAAATATTTTCCTAATTTGTATCATATCATGCCGAAATCCAACTGCCAATTCCACTTGACTAGGAAAAAAGAGTTGTTTTATACTCCGAATAAGGAAAAACTTTTCCTATAGAGGGTTGGAGGAGCTGACGGAAGTGGAAAGAATCTGGTGGAAAGAAGCGGTGGCCTATCAAATATACCCCCGCAGTTTTATGGACGGCAACGGAGATGGAGTCGGCGATTTGCGGGGAGTTATCGGCAAGCTGGATTATCTGAAAAACTTAGGGATCGACGTGATCTGGATCTGCCCGGTCTACAAGTCGCCCAATGACGATAACGGTTACGATATTTCGGATTATCATGACATTATGGACGAGTTCGGCACGATGGAGGATTTCGACGAGCTGCTGGAAGAGGTTCACCGCAGAGAGATGAAGCTCATCATGGATTTGGTCATCAACCACACCTCGGACGAGCATCCGTGGTTCATTGAATCCCGGTCCAGCAAAGACAATCCGAAACGGAACTACTATATATGGGCCGATCCGAAAGACGGCGCGGAGCCAAACAACTGGGACAGCATCTTCGGAGGGTCCATCTGGGAATATGACATCATTACGGAGCAGTATTTCATGCATGTGTTCTCCAAAAGGCAGCCGGATCTCAACTGGGAGAATCCCGATGTGCGCCAGGATCTGTACGATATGGTCAACTGGTGGCTGGATAAAGGCATCGACGGTTTCCGTATCGACGCCATCTCGCATATCAAGAAGCTGGCCGGTTTTCCCGACCTGCCGAACCCGGAAGGCTTGCGCTATGTGAGCGCCTTTGCCGGACATATGAACCGCGAAGGGATTCACGATTTTCTGCTGGAATTGAAAGAGGAAACGTTCGACAAGTACGACATCATGACCGTCGGCGAAGCGAGCGGGGTCACGGCGGATGACGCGGATCAGTGGGTAAGCAAGGAAAAAGGCAAGTTCAACATGGTGTTCCAATTTAATCATATGCATCTTTGGGATAAAAGCCTGGAGAGCGGGTTCGACCTGATTACCTTCAAGAAGGTGCTTACCGAGTGGCAGAAAGCGCTCGAAGGCACCGGCTGGAACGCCCTTTTCATGGAGAACCACGATAAGCCCCGCTCGGTCTCCACTTATGGCGATGACGGACCGCTGCGGGTGCAGTCGGCCAAGGCGCTGGCGACGATGTATTTCCTGATGCAGGGCACTCCCTTCATCTATCAAGGCCAGGAAATCGGTATGACTAACGTGCAATTTCAGTCGATCGACGATTATGACGATGTGCATATGAAGAATTGGTACCGGCTGGAAAGAGAAGAAGGTAAGGAACATGAAGATCTGATGCCCGTGATCTGGACCAACGGCCGGGATAACTCCCGAACGCCGATGCAGTGGAATGCCGGGGAGCAGGCGGGATTTACGGAGGGGACGCCATGGATGAAGGTGAACCCGAATTACAAGGAAATCAATGTGGAAAGCGAACTGGAGAATCCCGATTCAATCTACCATTATTACAAGAAGATGATCCATCTACGCAAAAGCAACCCGGTCGCCGTCTACGGCATCTATGATCTGATCCTGCCGAAGAACAAGCAAATATACGCGTATACCCGAACGCTTGAGGATGACCAGTTGCTGATCATCACCAACCTGTTCGCGGAAGAGGCGCTGTTCCACCTGCCTAAAGGCATTCGTTACAGCTCCACCGAGCTGCTGCTGTCGAACTATGAGGCCCCTGCGGGCGGCAGCATCCGGACGATCCACCTGAAGCCGTACGAGGCCAGGGTGTACCGGCTTCATGGCAAGACTTTGTAAGCCGCGCCGCGAATTAAGCATTGAAAAAAAATGGGAAGAGGGACGGAGAGATCCGTTCCTCTTTTTTTGTTGCTGCTTGTGAAATCTTCAGAGTTGCTTCTTATGTGATAATAACTGACATTCTTGTTGTTGAAAACAATATGATTTTCATGCAAAAGGAGTGAAATGCAATCAAATAAAAGAGTATTCCGCCATTTTATAAATAAAAAAAGTGTTTACTTTTATTTTGCGATAGAATATTATAAGAACAAGCTTATCAAGGGGGGATTTGGATGAAAGGTTTATTAACTCGTTGTGTTACTTTGGCGTTGTCTTTGACCGTCGTTTTGGCGGGCTGCGGCTCGAATCAGGACAGTTCGACCGATGCGGGCGGCGCTTCCGGCGGAAGCGAACAATCGGGAACGTCCAAGGTGTCCATGGTGTATTGGCCGGGACCGGAGAGCGACGCCATGCAAAAAGTGGTGGACGCTTATAATAGCGGGCAGGGCAAGACTGACGGCGTGAATGTCGAGATGGTGCTGCTGAGCCGTGATGGAACTTACGAGAAGGAAGCGGCCATGATGAGCTCCAAATCGGATGAAGTGGATATGTACTTTACCGCAAGCTATATTATCGGCCAGCATGCACCAAGTCTGGATGCCCTGGACGGTAAGCTGAACACGGACGGTTATTTGAAATCCTCGGTCGACTCCCTGCGAATGAATAACGAGACCCTGGCGATTCCGATGGATGTCAGCAACCATTTCCTGCTGTACCGCCAGGATTTGATCGATCAACTGCTGAGCGATTCCGCTTGGAAGAGCAAATATGGCGAAGTCAGCCAAAAGGTGCTGGGCCAAACCCTTGAGCCCAAAGATCCGAAGGACTGGACATGGGATGACTTTATTGCGGCCGCGGCGTTCTTCAGCCAGGAGTACAATCCGGATTCCCCGACGAAATACGGAACCGCGCTGCAAATGAAGAACCTGATTTTCAATGTGATGATATGGGACGACTTCCTTTGGTCAAGCGGCGGTTCCTGGCTTGATGAGAGCGGCAAGCCGCAGCTCAATTCCGATGCAGCCAAGAAAGCGATGGGTATTTACTCGACCATTTATAACGGTAAAATGACGTCCCCGAACTCGACCGTTGCGGAGTACCCCGAAACCCAAGCGGCCCTGCAATCGGGCAACGCGGCCTTTGCCGTTCAATGGGGAGCGGCGTATGACGAACTGAACGATCCGGCGCGTTCTCCGAATATTGCGGGCAAAATTGCGGTCGCGCCGATTCCGGGCGAGCATAAAACGCATGTTCACGCCCTCGGGGTGGGACTGAACAAATACGCCAAGAACAAGGAAGCCGCACTGAAATGGATGAATTATTTGACGACGAAGGACGCCATGCAAATCTATGCCGATGGCGGCGGGATTCCTCCGATTGCGGAAGTGCTGAACGGTCTGGGCGAGAAGAAGCCGGTGCTGCCGCTCATCGCTGAGCATGTGGATAAATACGGTTATTCCACACCGATTATTGCCGAAACCCAGCCGATCATGCTGAAGCTGGCCGAAGATTTGAGCGGAGCCTGGGCAGGAAAGGACGATATCGGAAAAGCGCTTGAAAAAGCGCAGACCGATGTAACCGAAACTTTGTCCAAGTAAGCTGCAGCCGGTAAAGGGGGGATTCCTCCCCCCTTACCCTATTTTTTAAGAAGAGGTGTTGAAATGGTCTATTCGGAAAAGGCGGCAAAGTGGGTCCTGTCGTTTCCCCTGCTGTTATTCTGGGTTGTCATGGTTGTATTCCCGGCAGGATATGCGATTTACTTAAGCCTACACGATGTATCCATGGGCCAGGGGATGTCCTCTTTTTCCGGGTTCGGCAATTATCTGGAAATTTTGGGGGATGCCGATTTTTGGCACTCCATCGGCTTTACCCTTGAGTTTGCTCTGATTACCACGGTTCTTGAGCTTGTTTTCGGATTTTTGCTCGCGCTGCTGTTTAACCGGTCCTTTCCCGGGAAGCGTCCGCTTCTGAGCATGGTGCTGCTGCCGATTATGGTCGCGCCTTCGCTGATGGGTATCATGTTCCGCCTGATTCTGAATGAGAACAACGGCGTCGCCACCTATTTTTTGTCCCTGCTGCACATCCAGATCAACCTGTTCGATCCCGATCTCGTTGTGCCGCTCATGATCGTTCTGGACATAATGCAGTGGGTCCCGTTTACGTTTCTGATCATCTATTCCGGGCTGCAGGGTGTCGATCCGGGGCTCTTTGAGGCGGCCTCGGTGGACGGTGCTTCATACTGGAGAACCGTTTTGCAGATCATTCTTCCCGTTATTGCTCCGATCTTTTTTATCGCGGCGTTTCTACGGGGAATCGATGCGTTCCGCACGTTCGACGTCATTTATGTCCTGACGAACGGCGGACCCGGCAATGTCACGAAGACGGCGAGCATCTATATCTATGAAGCGGCGTTCAAATCCGGCCAAATCGGGCAGGCAGCGTCTGCCTCCGTCATTGTCGCTGTATTCCTGCTGCTGCTCATTCCGTTCTTCGTGAAGAGATTATCCAAATAAAGCACAAGGAGGGCCGTCCTCTTATGAAAGCAAGAAAGCCGTGGCTTACAACGATCGCCGTCAGTGTAATCGCCGTGTTCCTGCTGCTCCCTTTGCTCAACACACTGATGACCAGCTTGAAAACGACGGGGGACATTAATTCCTTCCCTCCGAAGTTTACGTTCGCTCCAACGCTCGAGCATTACCGAAATGTGATGTTCGCGGCGGGATACGATTTTACAAGCTATTTTAAGAACAGTATCCTGCTGTCCGTGTTCACCAGTCTTTTTGTGATCGTGATCGCGCTGCCGTCTGCCTATTCCGTCATCAGGCTGGGCTTCAGTTCCGGAAGGCTTCTGACCCTTTCCATGGCGCTGAGACTGTTTCCGCCCATTGTATTTGCCATTCCCTACTATTTAATGTTTCAATATTTGGGACTGCTGGATACGGTCACCGGTTTGATTCTCATTAATATTTTCCTGAATATTCCGCTTGGCCTGATTTTAATGGTAGGATTTTTGCAGGAGCTGCCCTATGAGATTGAAGAATCGGCCAAAATTGACGGGTGCAACGTGTACCAGATTCTGTGGAAGATTATACTTCCGCTGATGGCGCCGGGCATCGCCTCCGTGGCCATACTTGCGTTCATTTTTTCATGGAACGATTATTTATTTGCCGTTATTATATCTCTTAACAAGGCTACTCCCGTTACCCTGGGTTCGACGATGTTCATTACGAGCTGGGGAATTAAATGGGGGGATATTTCAGCCGCCACCGTATTATCGATACTGCCGCCGCTTCTGTTCACCTTTTTCGCCCAGCGTTATCTGGTCAGCGGATTGTCCATGGGTGCGGTTAAGGGCTGAACAGGTGCAATGAGGAGGAACTGCCGGGATGGAAAAAATAATTATACCCACCGGAAATGTAATCGCGTTTATCCGAAGCATTTATCCGACGCTGACCAAGGCCGAGAAGAAAGTGGCCGACGTCGTTCTCAGCGAAGTCAAAAATATTATCTTCGATTCTCTAACCGATCTCGCGGAAAAAGCGGAGGTTGGGGAAACATCGGTGCTCCGGTTCTGCCGGCATATCGGGTACAAGGGATTCCAGGAGTTTAAATTGGCCCTTGCCCAGGAACTGGATTCCGGCCATGAGCAGCAAAAAGATCCCATCGGGGATGGCATTACCGAACAGGTCAGACAAAAAAATCTTCATATTATTAATGAAACGACCGCCCTTCTGAAAGAGGAGCAGATTCGGGAGGCGGTAAATATGCTGATCCGCGCCAAGCAGATTGTGTTCTTCGGCGTGGGCTCCTCGGGATTTACGGCGGAAATCGCCAAATACCGGTTTATCCGCACGGGGCTGCCTGTTGAAGCAGTGACGGACGGGCATCTCGGGCCTGTTAAGGCGACCTTGATGACGGAGAGCGATGTCGCCGTATTGCTGTCGGTGTCGGGAAGCACGGTGGATATGGTGGACATTGCCCGAATTGCCAAAGAAGAAGGTAATGCCGGCGTCGTGTGCATCACGAGCCACATCAAATCGCCGGTCACCAAATACGCCGATGTCGTTCTGCTCAGTTCGTCACGGGAGAAGCCGACGGAAGGCAGCGCCTTTACGTCAACGATTCCGCAGCTTTATATTCTGGATATTATTTTTGCGCATGTGATGCAGGAGCTTGGCGAGACCGCTGAGGGAACGATCCGGAAAACGGCAAGGGCCACCAGTAAAAATTTATACTAGAAGGAGTGGCAAAATCAGTGGATAACAGCATGAAGCACGGACTCGTCGTATCCTGCCAGGCGCATTTTAACCATCCGTTGAATCACCCGCTTCACATCGCGGCTCTGGCCAAATGCGCGGAGCTCGGGGGGGCGGTGGGCATCCGGGCGGACAGCCCCGAGCATATCAGAGAAATCAAGAAGAATGTAAACGTTCCCGTAATCGGGATTAATAAAGTGCTGCAGCACGGACACCGCTTCTTTATTACGCCGACGTTCGAGCACGCCAAGGACATCGTGGAAGCCGGGGCGGATATCGTTGCGCTGGAAGCGACCTTCCAGAATCAACCGGACACGGAAGCGCTGAAAGAACTGATCCGGGAGATCAAAGAAGAGCTGAATACGCCGGTCATGGCCGATATTTCCACATACGAGGAAGGTGTGAGGGCATGGGAGCTTGGGGCCGATTACGTGGGGACCACGCTTTCGGGGTATACGGATATCAGCATGGACCGGCAGACGCCCGATATCGAGCTGGTCAAGGCGCTGGCCGATGCCGGCATACGGACGATTTGCGAAGGACATGTCTCCTCGCCCGAGCAGGCGCTTGCGGCGGTTGAAGCCGGCGCTTACTTCGTTGTCGTCGGAACGGCGATCACCGATACGGTAGCCATTACCAAAGGATATACGGGATTATTGCAAAATCACGGCACAGGAAGTGATCGCGATGCTGATTGTCTGCGTTGACGGAGGACAGACGAAGACCTCGATTGATCTGTTCGACGGGAACGCCGGGTTAATCCGGAACTGGAAGACCGAGCCGGTTATCCATTATGCCCGGCCGGGCGGTCTGGACAGCTACTTCCGCATCGCGGCGGGGCTGTGCGAAGAGCTGAACGGGATGAAGCTGGCCGAACCGGTTTCTGTATGCTTCAGCCTTAGCGGCTATCACGGAGATGTGTCCATCATTCCAGAGACGATTGAACGCGGGATGAGCGGCCGAAACTTTTCCATGGCCGGGCTGCTGGTGGTTCCCGACTACTGGGGCAACTGGAGGGCTGTAACGAACGGAAAGCCGGGGATCGTCGTCATCAGCGGCGGCGGCACGGTTGCTTACGGCAAGAATGCGGCGGGAAGCTCGGCGCGTCTTGGCGGCTGGGGACATCATTTGGGAGACGAGGGCAGCGGCTACTGGATCGGCTTGGAAGCCGTCAAGGAAGTTCTTAAAGCGCGGTCCGGCATTTCAGCCTCAACGGCTTTGGAACAACCGGTTGCGTCAATGCTGGATTTTAAAGAGGAAAGCGGGCTTCTGGCCGGATTCTACTCTGGAGAAATTACCGACAAGGATCTCGCCCTGCTCGTTCCGGCGGTCAATGAACAGGCTGAACGGGGAGATCCCGCCGCGTGCCGGATAATGGAAGAGGCGGCAGGGCATCTGTTCCGGCTGGCCTTTGCGGCTCTCAAGCGGCTCGGCGGTGAGCTCCCCGTCTACTTGTCCGGCGGAGTATTCAACGCTTCGACACTCCGGCGGAATCTGAGCTCCCTCTTTGAAACGGCCGGAATTTCCCGGCTTGTGTCTATTTGCGAGGGAAATCCCGCACACGGCATTTACAGCCTGGCCAGGGAGAATGCCGCTTTATGAACCAGATAAAATCTGGCCATTCGTTACTGCCAGATGCAAGGGAGGGTCAATAGCGGCCTTCCCTTTTTCTGTTGAGGAACGGGAGGAGTGTAGCTTTCATTTTTTTGACTCTTCCAGCAAGCTTCCGTTTCATTGTATACTTGACCAAAGTTATTTTGACCTTGGAAGGATGAAGCAGGATGGCCGTCAAGTGTAAGCCCCGTTGGATCGTCTATATGTTACTGTTGTTCCTGTGTCTGCCGGTGATCGCTGGCTGTGCCAGGAATTCGCCGCCGGGCAACGCTTCCGCAACCTCAAGTCCCGCAGCTGCTTCTTGGGATTCGGCATCTGCATCTCCAGGCGAGCCGACAGATTCCGCGGCCGAACATACGGAGCTTCTGGTATCGGCTGCCGCAAGCCTCGGCGATGCTTTAAAAGAACTGGTTCCGAAGTTTCAGGCCGCGCATCCCGATATCGCCGTGCGTCTGAATCTTGCGTCTTCAGGATCGCTCCAGCAGCAGATCGAGCAGGGCGCTCCCGCAGACCTGTTCATCTCGGCGGGTGCCAAACAGATGAACGCCCTTGCGGACAAGCAGCTGACGAATCCCGGCCTGACCAGGACTCTGCTCACGAATGACCTGGTGCTGGTCGTTCCCGCCGACTCGGCGGTTGCGGCCGTTACCGCCGAAGACTTAGCCGGAACCGGCTTCGTGAAGATTGCGGTCGGACAACCTGAATCGGTCCCGGCGGGCATGTACGCGCAGCAATTTCTGCAACATGCGGGCCTCTGGGACACGCTGCTGCCCAAAATCGTCTTTGCCAAGGATGTCCGTCAGGTTCTGACCTACGTGGCGTCCGGCAATGTGGAAGCGGGCCTGGTGTATGGCAGCGACGCGGCCGGGGAACCGAAGGTGAAAGTCGCCATGCAGGTCGACCCTTCCGCGCATGACCCGATTGATTATCCGGCGGCTGTTCTGGCGGAAAGCGCGCATCCGAAGCAAGCGGAAGTCTTCTACGAATACCTGTTTACACAGGAGGCCGGAGAGGTGTTCCTCAAATACGGTTTCAAGCTGGCCGGAAAGTAAAACTTTATTTTCCGCATGATCCGTTCCCTTATAAGGCGATCTGTTTTCGGTGCATCCGGGCAGGTCGCTTTTTTTACTTGATATTAGATGACGCATCATTTATAATGCAATTAAATGATACATCATCTAGTTCTATAAATAATTGATCAAAGGTGATTTTTAGATGGATAGGAATAAGTATTCCAAAGCTGAGACCTTTCGCTACGAAATACTGGCCGTACAACGGCAGGGAAACAGGCTGCTCAATAACTTACTGAAGGAAATCGGGTTAACCGCTTCGCAAGCAGAAGTTCTACGAATATTGGATGAGTGGAAGACCCTTTCTCTGAAAGATCTTGGACATTTATTGATATGTGAATCCGGCAGTCCTTCAAGACTTCTGGACCGAATGTCTGCAGACGGTCTTGTTGAAAAAGTAGTTGATCCCAAGGATTCCCGGTATGTAATCCTTCAACTGACAACTCAGGGATTGGAGAAAGCCAAATTAGTCGAAGGCATCGAGCAGGGGCTATACGAACAGCTCATGCAGATCTATTCCGAAGAGGAGCTTGAGACCATTAATTCTTTGTTGTTTCGTTTTTTAAAGGGGCAGTCTTTGGCGGACACTCTCAAACGGCGCGGATGCGAACCTTAATCGCTGACATTATGCCGGAAGAATCGCCTACAAAATGAAAAGGAATTTTTTTTGTGATATTAAATGATGTATCATTTATTTGTTAAAGCGAAGGAGAAATTAAAATGAACGTACTGATCATTTATGCACACCCCAATCCAAAAAGCTTTAATCATGCCATCTTGGAAAAAGTAAAGCAAGGACTAAAAGAGAAAGGCCATACATTCACTATTATTGATTTGTATGAAGAACAATTTAATCCCGTTCTGAAGTTCGACGAGACCTCAAAGAGAAGAGATTTAAAGAACGATCCGGAAATGGAACGTTATCGTACTCTTGTAAAACAAGCAGATCACTTTATCTTTGTATATCCTGTCTGGTGGTATGGTACGCCTGCGATCTTAAAAGGTTTTTTTGATAGAGTGTTCGTATCCGGCTTTGCCTACATCTATGAAGGATTGATGCCAAAGGGATTATTGGCGGGAAAATCTGCATGGGTCATATATACGATCGACTCCCCTTCCTGGTTTGTGAGGCTTTTAAGAGGAAGCACCGAATGGAAAGTCATCAAGACTTCCATACTGAAGTTTTGCGGCATTCGTTCTGTGAAGAGAATGATGTTTGCGGGAATGAAGGGCAGCAGTACCCAGAAAAGAGAAAAGTGGCTGCAAGATGTCTACCATCAAGCGCGTCAACTTTAAGATTCGTAAATACCTAAAATAATAAAAGAAAGCGGTGTTGTTCATGAAGGTGTTAGATACATTAATTCGAGTATTTGTTGAAAGAGAGGCTCTAGATCAAACCATTCGATTCTATGAAGATTTGTATCAAGAGAAGTGTAAAGCTCGTGTTTATTATGAGGAATTGAATTTAGAATTGGCGATGATTGCCCGTACTGTTATCATTGCAGGAGATGCGGAGTCTAGACGGCTATATGAGTCTGCAAGTGCAACTATTTTAGTTGATTCAATCCAAGAAGCGGCCGTTTATTTGCAGCAGCATGGAGCAGTCCATTTAACGGAACCCAAGCGGACTCCCAGAAGCTGGATTATGCTTGTCAAACACCCGGACGGCTTGATTGCGGAATATGTGGAACTCGTTCACGAGCAACCTTCATATACCTAAGATCATTATACAGAGGCCTTCCCCGCTCCCCTTTTTAAGCGATTTGTTCCGGTGCATCCGGGCAGATCGCTTTTTCAATTGAAATAAATGCTTAAAAACGCTTAACAAATTGCTTAATAATGCTTATAATGAAGATGAGAAGGGAGGAGTTTTCCATTTACCAGGAGGAACGCCTGCTGAAAATTTTGGATCAACTGAAGACCCATGCCCAATTGTCCAATGCGGACGTTTGCGAGCTGCTGGACATCTCCAGAGATACGGCGAGAAGGGACATTATCAAGCTGGTGGAGGAAGGCGCTGCCATCCGGACGCATGGCGGGATCGCTTTGCCTTTTTTCAAAGAAGAAATTAAAGCATACAAGGATCGCGCAGCCTCCGCTTCTACACAG
Source organism: Paenibacillus rhizophilus (assembly GCF_003854965.1). Classification (GTDB taxonomy): domain Bacteria; phylum Bacillota; class Bacilli; order Paenibacillales; family Paenibacillaceae; genus Paenibacillus_AQ; species Paenibacillus_AQ rhizophilus. Next base: position 83,657 of record NZ_RQPI01000012.1, on the reverse strand, counting down.
AAGCTTCGAATTGCCCAGACGGCCAACGCCTACATTGCCAAAGGGGAGGTCTGTTTCATGGATGTCTCCACAACGGTCAGGGAACTGTGCGCGCAGGTTCGGGAAAAGATAACGGTGTATACCCACTCACTCGACAACGCGGAGGTTCTGGCGGGCAAAACGGACATCGATCTTCACCTGCTCGGAGGAAAGTTTAACCATGACAACCGTTTTTTTTACGACGAGACTCAAGCGTTGCAGTTGAACGAGATTTACTTTGACAAGGTCTTTTTGGGGGCAGCGGCGATTATGGAGGACGGCATATATTTTGCGAACCGGGAAGACGCGCTGGTCAAAAAGCTTGTAGCGGGGCGCGCCGGGAAAGTGTTTGTGTTGGCGGACACTCAAAAATTCAATCTAACCGCTTCATTCAGGGGCATGGAATTCTCCGACATCGATATGTTGATCACCGACGAAAGTCCGCCGGAGCAGCTGCAGCCTGTCATGCGCGAAAACGGGATCGAGATCATCCAAACGGCCGGAGAAGAGTAAACTAAAATTGTCAAGGAGCGATGTGCCATGATCAAAGCTATTTTCAGCGATATTGACGGAACCCTGCTGAATTCGCGGCACCAGATAACGCCGGACACCAAAACCATCATACAGGAGGTGAAGGATCGGGATATTCCGTTTGTCCTCGTTTCGGCCCGGATGCCGAGCGGTATTCTCTCCCTGCAGCAGGAGCTTGAAATCAATGCGCCCGTCATTTGTTACAGCGGCGCTCTCGTTCTCGGCGGAAGCGATGTCCATGGCGGCAGAGAAACTCTTCACAGCATCGGACTGAACAATAACAGCGTGAGAGCCATGCTCCACATCGTGAGTACGGGCTTTCCTGGCATCAGCTTAAGTCTATACAGCCACGACCAGTGGATCGTCGGTGACCAATCCGATCCGTGGGTTGTTCAGGAGCAGGAGATTATTAAGGTTGATCCGACAGAGCGCGAGCTGTCTTCCTATATTGAAGAAGATCATGAGATTCACAAAATACTGTGCATGGGAAGTCCGGATGAAATTAACCGGCTTGATCGAACCTTGCAAAGCGTTGTTCCGGGGATCAGCATTTACAAATCGAAGGATACCTACCTGGAAATCATGGACGAAATGGTGTCCAAATCGTATGCGATCCGTGAGCTGGAAGAGGTGTTTCATATCTCCAACCGGGAGCTGATGGCGATCGGAGACAATTATAACGACATAGACATGATCCTGTACGCAGGACTCGGAATTGCGATGGGGAACGCGCCGGAAGAAGTGAAACGGATTGCCGACAAGGTCACTTTAAGTAATGACGAAGACGGTTTGAAAGACGGCATTGAGAGATTTGTTTTAATACGCCCTTAACATAAGTTTCTTATAGTAGAAACAAGCTTCTATGACAAAAAAAGGGTGGCTGAACCTATGGGAATTCATGCATATTTCCGGTCTTTGGGCGGGCTTGAACGGATTATCCGGTGTCCGGGGAAGTTCAAATTCGAGGAACACAGTGTGGCGGCCCACTCGTGGAAGGTGGTGCAGTACGCCAAGACATTGGCAGATATCGAGGAGCAGCACGGTGTGAAGATCGACTGGAAGAAGCTTTACGAGATTACGAGCAGCCATGATTATGGCGAAATCTTTATTGGCGACATCAAAACGCCGGTTAAGCATTCCTCCCCGCAGCTTCGTGCGCTGATTCAGCAGGTGGAGGAGGGTATGGTGCACCATTTTATCGAAGAACACATCCCGTCCGAATTCAAAAGCATCTTCTACACACCAGCTGCGTGAAGGCAAGGATCATTCGGTGGAAGGGCGCATTCTTGAAGTCGCTGACAAGCTGGACCAGGTGTACGAGGCGTTCGCTGAACTGCAAAAGGGCAACACGGAGAAGGAATTTATCACGATGTACCGCAGCGCCCTGATGAAGATCAAGGACATCCCGCTGCATTGTGTCGGCTATTTTCTCGACCGCATCCTGCCGGATCTGGTAAATGAAGAGACCATTTCTCCCGTCGACATCAGACGGATAACGGAAGAAGCTTTGGCAAATTAATAAAATGGGCCATGTGCGGCATCTCGCGCAGTGGCAGACAAAAAGCCTAAACCGGTTGGTTCAGGCTTTTTCTATTGTTGATCTTCTCAAACAATCTCTTTAGAATATAACCATTAGCTTCATAAACGCACGGGAAGGAGGATTCGGTATGGAGGTTTTTACGAATATTGCAGATGATCTGAAGCTTCTGGGCGACAGAACCCGCTTAGCAATGCTTTCCCTTTTAAAAGAGCGGGAATGGTGCGTGTGTGAATTTGTCAGCATCTTCGACATTTCCCAGCCAGCCGTCAGCCAGCATTTAAGAAAGCTGAAAAGTAAAGGCATGGTTAAGGAGAAGAAACGCGGACAATGGGTTTACTATTCGTTGAATGTTGAAGACAAGCCGTATATCCGGGACGTTCTTGATCATATGCCGGACTCCAAAACGATCCTGTCCTCCCTGAATAAAGAATCCGTTACCGCCTCATGCGAGTAATGAAGAGTGGGAAGATAATAATTCATACTTGACCCATTGGATTTATCGTGATATATTTTCTCCAATGAAAGTTTAAATTTCATACCCTAAGAGCCCACTGGACAAACCAACGGCCTACCGAACTCTATCAAAGAGCGAAGTAGGCCTTTTTCTATCCAATGAAAGGAGTGAAGGAGAATTTCGCCGCAAGTTGGTATACAAAACGGAAGAGCTTGAACAGGAAACTGAAAAGCTTTTCAGTGGAAAAGGCGTCCGGTGAAAGGTGATAGAGATGAAAGCAACGATCAAAGATGTGGCACGGCTCTCCGGCGTATCCATCAGCACGGTATCCAGAGTAATGAACAATCCCGAATTGGTTGTTCCCAGGAAACGTCAGAGGGTGCTGGAAGCCATCCGCGAGCTGCACTATTCGCCGAACGCATTGGCGCGAGGACTTATACATAAGCGGACCGGGACTCTGGGAGTTTTGATTCCGGATATATCTAATCTTTTCTATCCCGCCGTGCTCAGGGGCATGGAGGATGCAGCCAACCAGTCGGATTACAATCTGATTATTTGCAACACGGATACAAGTACCGTGCGCAGAAATTCCATTCTGAAGGTACTGTATGAGAAGCAGATTGACGGCGTGATTTGGACAAGCGAGCCGCTTTCCCGTAACAGTTACGAGATGTTTGACACGCTCGATTTTCCGGTGGTGCTTGCGGCTACCCACAGTCCGGATTATGAGATTCCTTCCGTAAGGGTTGACGATGAGCAGGCAGCCTATGACGCGACCGTGTATCTGATTAAACGGAGGCATACCCGAATCGGTATGATCAGCGGTCCGCCGAACGATCCGATCTCCGGTTATCCGCGGATTCAGGGCTTTCTTCGGGCATTAAGGGATCATCATCTTCAATTTGACGAATCGGTCTGCGTGGAATTCGGGAAATATCATTTTGAGGACAGCTATGAAGCGATGAAACGTCTTCACGGCAAATATCCGGAAATGACTGCTGTGTTTGCCTCCAGCGATGAACGGGCTTTAGCCGCCATTTCTTATTTGCACGAGAATCAGATCCGGGTCCCGGACGAAATTTCGGTAATCGGTTTCGACGACACGCGGATGGCGGGCATGAGCTTTCCCCGGCTGACGACGGTAGCCCAGCCTCTGTACAACATCGGGTATTTGGCGGTGGACAAGCTTCTGAAAGTGATCAATGAGAACCCCATTGAGGAGCTGCGGACCTGTGTGCCTCATCAAATTATCGAACGGAATTCCGTAATTGACTGTACGCAGCGGGCCGTTATCAAGTAGATGCGGCTGCTGTGGAGTAAAGAGACGGATCAGGAGTAATCGGTTGGCCAAGCTGAAAAGCTTTTCTATTTTGTAATAATTGTAATCTTTTAATCAGATTCCAGAGGAGGATTTAAACAATGAGAACAAAAGCAGGGAAATTAAGTATGGCGCTCATTCTGACAGGGGTACTGCTCGCGGGGTGCGGTAACTCCGGCAACAATGCAGGCTCGGGCAGCGCAAGCGGAGAATCCAGTGCGGCTCCTTCCGCTGGGGCTTCAGCGGCAGCTACCGCCGCACCGGCCGCGGGCGAAAAAGTGAAGATCGTCTTCAGCCAGGGCGCAGACCAGACCGATGGCACCAAAAAACTGGTCGAAGCCTTTGAAGCGCAGCATCCGGACATCGATGTCGAAGTCCGCGAGTTCCCGAATGATTCCTCGCAAATGCATGATCAGCTGCTCACTATTTTGAGCGGCCAATCCTCCGAGATTGATGTCGTCAACCTGGATGTAACGTGGCCGGCCGAATTCGCCCAAGCCGGGTTCCTGCTGCCGCTGGACCGGTATATTGAGCAGGATGGGATTGATACGAACGAATACTTGAAGGGCGGTATTGAGGCCGGTTATTACAACGGCCAGCAGTGGGCGTTCCCGAGATACAACAATGCGGGGCTGCTCTACTACCGCACCGATCTGGTGAAGAAGGTTCCGACGACCTGGGACGAGCTCCTGAAGCAGGCGGAGGAACTGAAAGGCAAAGGCGGAACGAAGTACGGATTCGTAACTCAAGGCAAGCAGTATGAGGGACTGGCCGTCGGGTTTACCGAGCTGGTTAACGCTTATGGCGGCCAAATCATTGACGATCAGGGCAACGTTGTCGTGAACAGCCCGGAAGCCCTGAAGGGACTGAAGAAGCTGATCGAGATCCAAACCTCGAAGGCGGTTCCTTCCAACCTGAACACCTTCACCGAAAAAGAAACCTTGACTGCTTTCATCGAAGGCGACGCCGTATTCGCCCGGCATTGGCCGGCCTTGTACGCACAGGCCAACGATGCCAAAGTATCCAAAGTTGTCGGTAAAGTAGGCATTGCTCCTCTTCCTGCCGGAGACGCCCGTTCCGCGGCGGCGCTTGGCGGTTGGCTGGGCGCCATCAGCAAATACTCCAAGCATCCGAAGGAAGCTTGGGAATTCCTGAAATTCCTGATCAGCGAGCAAGGAGAAAAGATTGTAGCTATCAACAATACGCAAACGCCGACCTACCTGAAGCTGTTCGATGATCCGGAAGTGCAGAAGGCAAGCCCGTTGTTTGCAAGCCGCGATTTCGTAAACGGTCTTGGCAGCGCGGTTCCGCGCACCATTACACCGCAATACGCCAAAATCTCCGGGCTGATTCAAGTAGAAGTCTCCAAGGCGATCGCCGGACAGCAGACCGCCGAGCAGGCCCTGGCTAATTTGGAAACGCAAATTAAAGCCGCTGTTTCTCAATAAGCGTCAATCAAGTCCAATAAGGCGGGTGAAGAGCCGTATTTACGGCTCTCACTCGTTTTTGAAAATATAAGAATGTATAAGCCGACGGCTTAACATTTTGACTTATATTTCTACGAGAAACGTACTTGCGTCTTATAAAGACGCCGTCAGGCGTTTCTTCTTGCTGAACTCGAATAAAGGGGAGTCCATACTATGCCGCTTAAGAAAAAAAGCAAATGGAAAGAAGGACGAGCGGCATATGCCATGATTCTGCCCGCTGTGCTGATTATTGCTGCAGTTGCGCTCTGGCCGCTGCTCCGTTCCTTCTGGATCAGCCTGTTTGATCTCCGGCTGGGCGATCCGACCCGCAATGCCATCCACTACTCGTATTCGATGAATGTCGAGCAGTATGCCGACCGGTTTCCAGGTCTGCTCCGGGCTGTGAAGCGGGAAGCCGGAAATGCCGGAGGCGGCGCATTGTCCGTCCTGTCCGCTGTCGAGAAGAAATTGGATGAAGTCGGCGGCGGTCTTGAGGATGACCGGGCGTTTCAGGAGAGGCTCACCAAGGTGAACGGGCTGCTGGATGCTTTTTCACCGGTCCCGCAAGAGCTGCGGTTCATCCCGGTGGATAATGCGAAGGCCGAACGGCTCAAGGCAGAGCTTCAAGAGATTCGAAAGGAGCTTGCCGGACTGAAGGCCGCCGGGTCCTTGGAACGCCCGGATGAAGTTATTGGGCTGACCAACGCCGTGCTCGATACGTTCCAGGCTCCCAATTTTGTCGGTTTATCGCATTATAAAGACTTGATGTCGGGCCGGCGGCTGTGGGAGTCGCTGGGCAACACCATGTTGTTTACCGTGTTTGCCGTGGCGCTGGAGATGCTGCTGGGACTTCTGATTGCGCTGCTGATGAACCGGACCTTTCGGGGGCGCGGGCTGGTGCGTGCGGCGGTGCTCATACCCTGGGCCACGCCGACCGCCGTGTCGGCCATGATTTGGCATTATCTGTACGACGGGCAGAACGGCATTGTTGCGAAGCTGTTATACGAAGCCGGGCTGATTTCGGATATGGGAACCCTTCTGTCTTCCGGCTCCCGGGTTATGGGTTCGGTCATTATGGCGGATGTCTGGAAGACGGCCCCTTTCGTGGCTCTGCTGCTGCTTGCCGGTCTTCAGAACATTCCCGCTTCCCTGTACGAAGCCGCCTGGGTAGACGGAGGCGGCAGGTGGAAGCAGTTTTTGCATGTAACCGTGCCGCTGCTTAAGCCCGCATTTTTTGTCGCGCTGATGTTCCGTACGCTGGATGCCTTCCGCGTGTTTGATCTGATCTATGTGCTTACCGGCGGCGGCCCCGCGAATTCAACGGAATCGATCTCCATCTACGCGTACAAAACGATGTTCAGTGAACTCGATTTCGGCAAAGGCTCGGCCCTTTCCGTCATTGTATTTGTTTGCGTGCTATTGATCAGCATGGTCTATGTCAAATGGCTTGGAGCCGATGTTGTCGGCCGGCGCGCAAGTTAAGGAGGGGGAACATGAATCAAAAGACGGGTCTGCTGTTATATATCGCCATTGCCGCATTTATTGGAATTGTGATTTTTCCGTTTCTGTGGATACTGCTCGCTTCATTAAAAGCTCCCCTGTATTTATACGGAGAGTATGCTTTCAGTATTAAGGTCCCGGAGTACACGCTCCAGAACTACATTTCCGTGTTTACGAACCATCCATTTGGCAGATATCTGCTGAACAGCTTTACGGTCGGTGTGCTGACGATGTTTCTTTCGATCAGTATCGCGGCCTTTGCATCGTATGCGGTGGCCCGGCTGTACTTTTTTGGAAAAACCTTTTTTCTCGGCATTCTGCTCGCCGTATCCATGCTGCCGCAAATCGCCACATTGTCGCCGCTGTTTTTGTTTATGCAATCCATCGGTTTGCGCAACACGTACGCCGGGCTGGTCATTCCCTATACAACCTATGCCCTGCCGATTGCGATCTGGTACATGACTACGTTCTTCAAGCAGATTCCGGTCGAGCTGGAGGAGGCGGCCAAAGTGGACGGTGCTTCTTTGCTGGGTATTTTTGGCCGGGTGCTGCTGCCGCTCGTGTCGCCCGGGCTGTTCACGACGGCCATTATCGTGTTTGTGGACGCGTGGCATGAGTTCCTGTTCGCGCTGACAATCAATACGAAGCAGTCGATGATGACGGTGCCCGTCGGCATTGCCATGTTCCAGGGGGAGTTTACGTTTCCTTGGGGAGAAATATCGGCGGCGACCGTGACGGTAACGGTTCCGGTGGTGCTGCTCGTCCTGCTGTTCCAGCGTCGGATTATCGCCGGCCTGACGTCGGGAGCGGTGAAGCAATAATGTGGTCAAAAGGAGGAACATGAAATGAAGCGTAAAAATATTTTGCTGATGATCTCGCATGACACCGGCCGGTATTTGGGCTGCTACGGACAATCGGTCAAAACGCCGGCTATTGACGCTTTGGCTGAGGAAGGGGTGCGGTTTGACAATTATTTCTGCCCAGCGCCGCAATGCAGCCCGAGCCGGGGGAGCATCCTTTCCGGGCTCTATCCGCAAAATCACGGAATGATCGGGCTAAGCCATCTCGGCTTCTCCATAAACCCGGAGGTAACAACGCTGCCGATGAGCCTGAGTGAAGCCGGATATGAAACTGCGCTGATCGGCTTCAGCCATGAAACGATCGGCGAAGCCGGAGGTGACCGCACCTCATCTACATATAAGTTGGGATATGAGACGGTCCTCCCGGTGCCGGGCGACCGGGCCGTGGATGTCGCGGAGCGGGTCGTCTCTTTCCTGGAGGATAGAGCGGTAGGGCCGCAGGAACGACCGTTTTTTGCTTCGGTCGGTTTTTTTGAAACCCACCGCGATTTCGACGAATACGCGCCGGTGGCCGATCCGGCGGAAGAGATCGTACCGCCGCCATATCTGCCCGACACGGAGCGGGTGCGGGAAGACTTTGCGCTGCTGCGCGGCTCGGTCAAGACGCTAGACCGGGGCATCGCCCGCATCCTGTCCCGGCTGGATGCATTGGGACTTGCGGAAGAGACGCTGGTGATCTATACAACGGATCACGGTATTGCCTTCCCCCGGGCCAAGGGCACCCTGATGGATGCGGGCCTTGAGACCGCTCTCGTTATGCGTTGCCCGGGGACACTGGAGGGCGGGCATGTCAACGGACATTTGCTCTGCAACGTTGATCTGATGCCAACCCTGCTGGAGTTTGCCGGAGCGGAGGCGCCGCAGGACATCGATGGAGTCAGCTTTTACAGGCTCCTGCAGAATGCGGACGGCCCCTCTACACGCGACCATTTCTTCGCGGAGCTGACCTGGCATGACCAGTATCATCCGATGCGGGGCGTCCGTACGGACCGGTACAAATATATCCGCAATTTCGAGGATGGGCCTTCCGTTTATTTGCCGCTCGACATTCATCTAAGCCCCTCCGGCCATGAAGTGCGGGAAGAATATTACAAGCCAAATGTGCCTGAAGAACTGTATGACCTTGCGGAAGATCCGCTGGAGGAACGGAATTTGGCCGATGACCTGGCGTATGCAGAAATTCTGCTGGAGCTGCGGCGGAAGGTGGAGGATTGGATGATGTCGAGCGCGGACAGGCTGCTGAGCGGTAAAGTTCCGGGCATCGCCGCTCCCGACTGGCAGGAGCAATATGAGAACGGCACGGCATACGGTTCAAAACGAGGGTAAAAGTTTAAACGTTTAGGGGAGAAAAGAGCAGCGAATGACATGAGGTGAATGGATGTGAACGGCGACCAGCCGGAAAACCAGTGAGTAAACCTGCTGCCCGGTTTCGTTGTACATTTGCGGGAGATGCCGCCGAAGTGCCGGGTTATGCTTAATGGAAATAATATGATATGTTAGTGACATCAAAGACAACATATCTATGGAAAGGCTTAAACACCATGCCTGAGAATAAACATGATGCAATGGCGGCCCGCACCAAAGAGCTAATCAAGGAAACCTTCGTCCGTTTAGTTGAGAAAGAGGGCTTCGGCGGGGTGTCTGTCCGGAATTTAACTGCAAGTGCAGGGATAAATCGAGGAACATTTTATCTCCACTACAAAGATAAATATGATTTAATGGAACAAATTCAAACGGAGATTCTGGATGGCTTGCAGAAGGTCATGGTAGTGGATATCTCTTCGGTTGAGCTTCAGCAAACCTATTTAGATGAACAGCCCTATGCTCCATTCGTTTGCATATTCCAATATCTGCATGAGCATGGGGGCTTAATCCGATTGCTGTTAGGTCCCAAAGGAGAATCCGGCTTCCCGGGGAAAATGAAAGAGGTGGTGAGCGAAAGCTTCTATAAGAAGCTGTTCAACCACCATACTTTTGAAAATAACCCTTCGATCCCGAAAGAATATTTGACCGCTTTCTCGGTATCCGTATTTCTTGGTGTCACGGAGGAGTGGTTAAACCAGGACCCGCCTTATTCCCCGGAACAAATAGCCGTAATTTATATCAAATTACTCTTCTTTCAGCCTTTTAGATAAATCACCCCTTGCGGCAGAGCGGCGGTCAAGCTCAACTAATCATGAGCCCGGCCGCCATCTGCCGCAAGGGGAGGAATTGTCTTCTTAAACGCCATTACTGCCGCCAATCCAAGTTAATCAATACTTTCCCCCGGATTTTTCCTGCCTGACTTTTGTTGTGAATCAGCGCCAGATCGTCAAGCTTTACTCTTTCGGTAATTACGGGCTTAATTCGCCCTTCGTCTACCAATGCGGCAATTTGCGAAAGCTGTCCGGCATTGCGCCCCACATACATTCGGATCGTCTGGACACCCGAACGATTGGCGAGTTCAGCGTCCGCCGGGCTTGTGGTCGATACAAAAATCCCCCCCTCTTTCAGCAAGGGCAGCCACTTATTCAATTCCGCCGGGCCTTCCGGAGCAAGATTGAGAATCAGGTCCAGCTTATCGCTTACTTTTTCCTCCACAGCCTCATGCTTATAGTCAATAATCTGATCGATCCCAAGCCCTTGGAGAAGCGGGAAGCTCGCTTCCGAAGCTGTGCCAATTACATGTGCACCCTTCCACTTGGCCAGTTGAACGGCATAAGATCCGACTCCGCCTGCGGCTGCGGTAATCAGTACACGCTGGCCTTCTTGAAGCTTGCCATGGTCGAACAATCCTTGCCAAGCCGTTAAAGCCCCTACAGGAATTGCGCCAGCATCCTGGAGATCAATACTCTTAGGAGCAAGAGCGGCATTTTCAGTTTTGGTCACGACATATTCGGCAGCGGCGCCGTCTTTGGTCATATCCAGAAAGACAAAGACGGGATCACCCGGTTTAAAGTTTGTTACGGCCCCGCCGATGCTTTCAATGACGCCGGATGCTTCGACATTCGGGATATACGGCATCCGATGAGGAAAAATGTTCTTCAGCGCTCCCATTCGAATCGCTGCATCCACAGGATTAAACGCAGTCGCAGCCACCTTGATTAATACTTCATCTTGGTCTATTTCAGGGATAGGAGTCACTTCATAACGAATAACCTCGGTGCCGCCATATTCATGAATTCTGACAGCTTTCATATCACCTTTTATTGTCATTTTGAACACCTCACAGTCTTTTTTAATGCAAGCATTAATGAACAACGTGTTGATCATTTGCATGAATCTATCTTACTCTCTGATTATCTTCAAAACAATCAACAATACTCTTTGAAATGTTCAGTGCAGTCTCGTCGGTCCTTGATGCCGGGAATGCGGCCATTAAGGTGTATGCAGGAAAGGTCAATGGAAAATTGACCGCTCGGACAAGCCATTTGTGGGGCCTTTCCTTCTTGATCTTTAGTGAGTATGCTATATAATGTTGGCAAGATTGCATACGGGACTTACATTGTATATAAAACGGATAAAGGGCAGATTGTCAAAGAATATGCAAATGGTGAGATAGTACCAATAAACGATCAGGAATCTTTACATGAATGAGCAAGTGGCAATAAAAATAATGGCAGTGGCATGAGTAAATTCGAAATTTGATTGTTCTGACTTTTTCAGCGGCCTCCGGATGCGGGAGGTCTTTTTTTCAAAGTCGTCAACATAATTGCAATAGACAGTAGAGGAGTCGTTGGAAGGTGCAGAAAATGAATGGAACACAAACGCTCAGCCGCGCGCTGGATATCCTGTTCGCCTTGGCGGAAGCCGGCGATACGCTTACAGTCAGCGAGATTGCCGAGAAGGTCTCGATACCGGAGAGCACCACGTACCGGCTTCTCCAGACGCTGGAGCAGAACGGCATAGTGGAGAGAAGGGGGAGAAGCCGGATCGCCCTGGGGCTGCGGATTCTGGATTTGGCAAGGAGCCTCAACCTGCAGTTTCAGCGGGACCTGCTGCCCCTGGCGCTGCCGATTATGGAGGAGCTGACGGAGAAGGTGCAGGAAACGTCGGTGCTGTTCGTGCGGACCGGCAATAATGCCGTGTGTATCCAGAATGTGAAAAGCAACAGTAGTCTGATCCAGTTCTCCATCGAGAATGGACGGATTTTGCCGCTGCATTTGGGCGCTTCCGGCAAATGTATCCTTGCTTTTGAGAGCGGCAAGGTCGCCCAGCGGATTTTTGAGACGATTGAGGATGCCGAGGACAGAGCGCGCCTGAAAGCGGAGCTTGAAGCGGCCCGGGCTCACCAGTATATCATTACCAAGGGCGAGGTGGACCCCGATGTGTTCGCCATCGCCGCCCCGATTACGGACGGACACGCCCAGGCGGTCGCCAGTCTGTCCGTCGCCGGTCCAAGCTTTCGCTGCAGCCCGGAGCGGGAGGGCTTTATCATTGAAGCGGTGAAGCAGGCTGCGGTCGAATTATCGCGGCGAATGGGGGCTGGACATTAATTTTTTTAAATTCCGATAAAAATACTAGAATTAATGGTTGACAAAATAAGGCTATCAATAATAATATTGAACTGTGGAGTTTAATTATCATATGTTAATAAATAATCCTTGATTATGAATGAATCATTCGTATCGAGCCGATATTCCATGCGCTTATCACAAGCACTTAAGGTGTTTGTGATTTATCTTCACCCTAATTCATATTATATTGATTTGAATACTACATATTTGTGAGGTGTTTTACGGCATGAAGTTCATCTTGCCTCTTCGCGTGAAAATCCCGGGAACCGGGCGATGTCGAAGCTCCAATATTCAACTACAAACGACACCGGCCGCTTTCACCATTTTATTTTGAAGGGCGGTGATCCTGATTGATTGATCGGATACTCGAATATCTGTCCGAGAACCAGGACGTCTATCTCAACGCTGTACTGACGCACATCGGCATCAGTGTTGCAGTTGTAACGATTGGCATATTGATCGCTGTTCCTTTAGGAGTATTGTGCGCCAAGTTTTTGAAGTTGTCCCAGCCGGTCCAGGGACTGTTTAACATTCTCCGTCTGATACCGAGCCTCGCCATTCTGATTGTGATGATGCCGGTGATCGGAACAGGGCTTGCTCCCGCGATATTTGCGTTGACGCTGCTTGCTTTTCCGGCGATTTTGATCAACACGAGCATTGGCTTCACGGGAATAAGCCCTTCGGTTATCGAGGCGGCCAGAGGGATGGGGATGAGCCCGCGCAGGATTCTGTTCACGGTTGAATTTCCGCTTGCTTTTCCCATGATTATCACGGGAATAAGAACGGCTGCGGTGGAAGTGATTGCGAGTGCAGCGTTGGCCGCTTATATCGGAGCCGGCGGTCTAGGGGAGCTGATCATCATCGGACTCCAGGTGCCAAGCACAGCTATTTTACTTGTCGGGGGGGTGTCGGTAGCGATCCTGTCCATAGCGGCGGACGTCATTCTTGCCATTACCCAGAAGAGACTTACGAGACATTTGTGGCTGAACTGAGATTGGGCGGCTGCAAGATTGAAAGGCTGGATAGTTTACCAGAGAACTGATAAATATTTTTAGTTGGGGAGAGAAAACCATATGAAAAAATCCATGAAGTCCATATTCACCACTACGCTACTGGCTATTGTCGTCCTTTCTGCATTGCTCTCGCTCGCCGGCTGTTCCAAGGGAAGCGCAAGCGGCCCGGCCATTACGGTAGGCTCCAAAGATTTCACGGAGTCGCTGGTTCTTGCCGAGATTTACGCAAAAGCGCTCGAAGACAACGGATTTTCGGTGAAGAGAGAATTTAACATCAGCGGGCAAGGGCCTCACGAGGCGCTGCTGAAAGGCAGCATTGATTTATATCCGGAATATACCGGAACGGCGTTAACGGTTATTTTGAAGGAGCCGGCATTGTTTGACGCCAAGCAAGTGTACGACAAGGTTGCAGCTGAGTACAAAGACAAGTTCAAGCTCGCCCTGCTCGACCAGGCCAATATCAATGACTCGCAAGGTCTGGTTATCACCAAGAAAGCTTCGGATCAATTTGGCATCAAGACGATATCCGATCTGCAGAAGAATGCGGACAAAATCAGATATGCCTCCAACGGTTCGTTTGACGAACGCGAGGATGGACTGATCGGCCTGAAAAAAGTGTACGGAGAGTTCAACTTCAAATCCTCAAAGGTATATGACGACGGCATCAAGTATCAGGTGCTTAAAAATGACGAGGCCGATCTGGCCGTGGCGTACACGACAGAGGGCTCGCTGGTCGATCCGCAGTTCGTCGTGCTGGATGATGACAAACATCTGTGGCCTCCTTATTATGTGGCGCCGGTTGTCAGAGAGAGCGTAGTAAAGGATTCGCCGAAGGTGGCGAACGTACTGAACGCCGTGTCGGCAAAGCTTGACAATCCTACGATTATCAAGCTCAACGCCGCCGTAGATATCGACAAAAAAGAGTATGAAGAAGTAGCGGGCGACTATTTCGAGACCATCAAAGCCGATGTGAAAGCGGCAGCGGGCAAATAAGATTACTAACCAAAAAGGAAATGAAAACCACGTATCGATTGGGTAGTGGTTTTCATTTTTTCTTGGTGATTATGACGGTTAGGTGGAGAGGGGTTGATATCGGTGAGCAAGACAGCGCTTGAATTTAAAAACATAAGAAAAAGATTCTCCCATACGGAGGCTGACGCCGTTTCCGATGTCAGCATCACCGTAAATGAAGGTGATTTTATCACCATACTCGGGACATCCGGCTCCGGGAAAACCACGCTGTTAAAAATGGTCAACCGGATCTATGAAAGCACTTCGGGCGATATCTACTTCTATGGTGAAAATATTAAAAAGCTGAAAGTGGAGGACTACCGGAGAAAAATCGGCTATGTCATCCAGCAAATCGGGCTGTTCCCGCATATGACCGTGGCGGACAACATCGCTACCGTGCCCAAAATTCTCCGTTGGAGCAAGGAGAGAATCAATGCCCGCGTGGAAGAACTGCTTGAACTGGTAGGATTGCCGGGCGAAAGCTACCGGAAGAGGTATCCTTCGCAGCTCTCCGGCGGGCAGCAGCAGAGGATCGGGCTGGCGCGGGCAATGGCCGCTGATCCTCAGGTCATGCTGATGGATGAGCCGTTCGGCGCGATCGATGCGATCACAAGACAGAATCTGCAGGATGAGCTGATCCGCATACAGAAAAAACTGAATAAAACGATACTATTTGTCACTCATGATATTCATGAAGCCTTCAAGCTCGGCAATAAAGTCATCATTATGGACCAGGGGAAAGTCCAGCAGTACGACACGCCGTTCAATATCCTTTTTCACCCGGCCAATGAATTTGTTGCGCAATTAGTAGCTTCCGAGAATATCATCAACCGGCTCAAGATTCTGAAAGCTGAAACCGCCGTGCAGCCATTAACCCGGACCCCGGATGATACGGATATCTATATCGGCAAGGATGAGTTTCTCGACAGTGTGCTGTCAAAGTTTTTTGAAAGTGGAATGAAAACTATCATTGTGACGGATGCGGACAGCAAGCCGGTCGGAGAAATCGCTTGGGATCAGTTCAATCAACTGCTGCGTTCAAAGGACAGCGGGTCGCCAACCGGCAGCCAAAACCGGATCAGTGAGAAGGTGGGCATCCATGCTGCAATCCATAGCTGATTTTCTGGCCTATTTTGCAAAATATCATGACAAAATGCTTACCATGACGCTTGAGCACCTGCAAATCGTTACGCTCGTCCTGCTTATTTCGATCATTATCGCCGTGCCGCTCAGCCTTGCTCTATATCATTCGCACAAGCTGTCAACGGTTGTACTGGCTGTGCTTGGAGCGCTGTATGCTATTCCCAGCCTTGCTTTCTTTGCGATCCTGATTCCGCTTCTCGGGCTGGGCATCCCCACAGCCGTTACCGTGCTGGTTGTCTATACCCAATTTATTTTGGTGAGAAATATTTTGGCCGGTTTCAAATCGGTCGATCCGTTCTTGCTGGAAGCGGGGCGAGGGATGGGTCTTAGCGCATCGCAGCTATTTTTCAGAGTGCAGCTTCCGCTTGCCATGCCTGCCTTGCTCGGCGGCCTCAGGCTGGCAGTTATTTCCGCTATCGGGATGGCGACGATCGCCGCAATGATTGGAGCAGGAGGTCTGGGCACGCTGCTGTTTGACGGTCTCCGCATGAATTTCGCATACAAGATACTATGGGGAACGATTCTGGCCTCGGCGCTGTCCCTGATCGCCAACTGGATTCTTTTGTTCTTTGAAAAGCGGGCGATGAAACGGGCGCGCGGCGAACTGCATCTGCCGAAAACGGGGCAGCCGTCCCAAAATCTTCGCCAAGCTCTTGAAGAGTAAAGGGGGCCGCTGCTTATGAAGAAGATCCCCTTAGTAATGGATGTCGATACCGGCACAGACGATGCCATTGCCATCATCTGCGCGCTGATGAGCACGGAGGTGCTGGATATAAAAGCATTCACCGCCGTCGCCGGAAATGTCGGAGTCGATCTTACGAGCAGCAATACTCTTAATATTGTGGATTATCTTGGCTTTGATATCCCTGTTGCGATCGGCGCGGCGAAGCCGCTAAACAAGGATCTGCATACCGCGATCAGTCATGGCGCAACCGGCCTCGGCGATGTGATTGTGCCGAAATCGAACAGGGCATTTTACGAAAGAGATGCGGCTGACACCATCTATGAGCATGCCGTTGCCCTGCAAGGCGAGCTTGAAATTGTGGCCGTCGGCCCGCTTACCAATATTGCCGAGGCAATTATTCGTTACCCGGATATTATACGGCTAATCAAACGGATTACGATTATGGGCGGCGCGCTCAGAGGCGGCAATATGACCCCGGCTTCCGAATTCAATCTGTATGTTGATCCGGACGCCGGGAAAATCGTGTTCGAATCAGGCATCCCTCTGGTGATGGTCGGCCTTGATGTGACGCTGAAACCGCAGCTCCCGCTTGCTGTTGTTGAAACCGTCAAGCGGCTGGACAACAAATTTGCGAACTTGGCTGCCCGGATTTTCGACTTTATGCTGCGCCGCTGCAAGCAGTTCGGATTTGATCCGCCGAATGTCCATGATGCCATCGCCTTGGCCAGCCTGATCGTTCCCCGGCTCGTTACCCTGAACAAATATGTAATGACGGTGGAAACCGAAGGGACGGTAACCCGCGGCATGACCGTTGCCGACTTCAACAACGTTACGGGCAAAGAACCGAATGTGAGTGTTGCGGTTGATGTGGACTGCAATCTGTTCTGGGACTGGATGACAGGCAAATTTTTAAGCGCGGAGAGAGATATGATTGAAACAGAAAGGAAGGGATAGCCGTGGGCAGAATTACGGCGGCAAGAGGAGGAGAATTACGCTGCAAGGGGTGGCGGCAGGAAGCGCTGCTGCGGATGCTGGAGAATGTGCTGGAGAACGGCGAGAACCAGAAGGAGCTTATCGTCTATGCTTCATTGGGCAAGGCGGCGCGGAACTGGCCGTCCTACAGAGCCATCGTGGACACGTTGAAGAACCTGGAGGAGGAAGAGACGCTGGTCATTCAATCGGGCAAACCGATCGGCGTCTTCCGTACGCATCGCCAGGCTCCGCTCGTTGTGATGGCGAATTGCAATCTGGTGGGCAGATGGGCGACCAGTGAGAACTTCTATGAATTGCAGGACAAGGGCCTGATCATCTGGGGAGGGCTGACAGCCGCCGCGTGGCAGTACATCGGTTCGCAGGGCGTTATCCAGGGAACGTATGAAATCTTCCAGAGCATTGCGCGCCTGCATTTCGGCGGAAGCCTGCAGGGCCGTTTCATTCTGACGGCCGGTTTGGGCGGCATGGGCGGGTCTCAGCCGCTGGCCGGAACGATGGCGGGCGCAGCTATTCTATGCGTGGAGGTCGCGGAGGAACGGATCGACAAGCGCATTGCGGCGGGGTACTTGCAGCGCAAGACCGCAAGCCTGGATGAAGCGTTGGCCTGGATCGAAGAGGCGAAACGCAGCGGAGAGGCGTTGTCGGTCGGCCTGCTCGGCAATGCCGCCGACGTCTATCCCGAGCTGCTGGCGCGCGGGGTGCTGCCGGATATTGTGACGGACCAGACTTCCGCGCATGATTTGCTCTACGGGTATATTCCGAGAGGCTATACCCCCGTCACTGCGGCGGAGGCCCGCAAGCAGGACCCGGCCGGACTTCAGGAAGCCGCCGGAGCGTCGATTGCCGCCGAGGTCGGAGCGATGCTGCAATTCAAGGAGCGCGGCGCGGTCGTCTTCGACAACGGCAACAACATCCGTTCGCAGGCGGTGAAGTATGGCGTCGTGAGCGCATTTGACATCGATATCTTCACCGAAGCTTTCCTGCGGCCCTTGTTCGCCCGAGCCATCGGCCCGTTCCGCTGGATCGCCCTCAGCGGCGACCCGCAGGATATCCGGACCATCGACGAATATATTTTGCGTGAATTCAGCGACAACGAGATCGTGTCGAACTGGATCAAGCTGGCGAACGTTCACATACCGTTCGAGGGGCTGCCGGCCCGAATCGGCTGGTTCGGCCACCGGGACCGCAGCAGACTGGCGTTGGCCGTGAATGACATGGTCCGCGAAGGCAAGCTGAGCGGTCCGGTGGCGTTCTCGCGCGACCATCTGGATGCCGCCGCCATGGCCCATCCGAACATCATGACGGAGCGGATGAAGGACGGCAGCGATGCGATTGCCGACTGGCCGCTGCTGAACGCGATGCTGAACTGCTCCTCCATGGCCGATCTGGTGGCCATTCATTCCGGCGGCGGGGGTTACGCGGGATACATGACGAGCGCCGGCGTCACCATTGTCGCTGACGGCAAAGCGGAGAGCGACCTGCGGCTGCGGACCGCCCTCGATAACGATACCGGGCTGGGCGTGCTTCGCTATGCGGATGCCGGATACGAGGAGTCGCTGGATGAGGTGGAACGCAAGGGAATCGCACGAATTGATACCGGGAGAAACGAAGAGATTTTGGCGGATTAAAACTTGAACCGGCTGAATTTGGCCGACTGATACGTGTGCAAAAAATAATGGCCGCAAGCCGAAAAAGCGCGGGCATCAGCGCATGAATGCCTTTCACGCGCCGCACCCGGCTTGCCGCAGGAGGAGACTGGGATAAATGAGAGAGTTAACGAGAGATGATGTAAACGCCGCGGTTAGAGGCGGTTCCGTATTTGCCAGCGGCGGGGGCGGCTGGGTGGACCACGGTCTGGATATCGGTCACGCCGCGCTTAGCGTGGGCCGTCCGAAGCTGGTGTCGGTCGATGAACTGCCGGAAGACGCTATTGTTCTGACTTGCACAGCCATTGGCGCCCCGGCGGGCCGCGACTGGCAGATGCTCGGCAAAGATTACATCAAGGCCGTGCAGCTCGTAATCGACCACTACGACGGCAAAATTGCCGGAGTCATGACGCCGCAGAACGGAATGTCCAGTACGATCAACGGCTGGCTGCCTGCGGCCGCGCTCGGCCTTGCGGTTGTGGACGCCACCGGGGACATCCGCGCCCATCCCACAGGCAAAATGGGCTCGCTCGGCCTCGCCTCGTCCATTGATTACGAGACGGTCCAGGCGGTGGCCGGCGGCAAGCCCGAGCTTGGCAGCTACATTGAGCTGGTTGTAAAAGGGACGCCGGCGCGGACCTCGAACATTTTGCGTACCGCGTCCGACATGGCCGGCGGCTTCATCGCCGCGGCTCGCCATCCGCTCCCGGCGAAATATATCAAGGAGCATGCCGCGCTGGGCGGCATCTCGATTGCGATTGAGCTGGGGCGGGCTATCCTTGCGGCCGAGCCGGATGGCGCGGAAGCGGTGCTGAACACGATCGTGCGCCATACGAAGGGCAAGATTGTTGGCAAAGGCACGGTAACAAAGAAAAATGTGCGGTATTCCGGCGCTTTTGATATCGGCACAATCGAAGTGGAAATTCCGGAAAATACGCTGATCCTGCATGTGATGAACGAATATATGGCGGTGGACGACCAGTCGGGCAAACGGCTGACCACTTTCCCCGATGTCATTGCGACCATCGATTTGGCCACAGGCCGTCCGGTAAGTGTGGGGGATCTGCAGGAAGGGCAGGAGATTGCCGTATTTGCCATAGATAAATCCAATGTTCCGCTCAGCTCCAGCGTCAAGGACCCGAGCGTCTATCCTGAAGTGGAAGCGGTGCTGGGGATTGACCTCCAAAGCTACGCCTTCAATAAGGAGAAGAAGGTTCATGCCTGAAAGAAGCTGCCAACTATCAGGCAGCGCTCTTGTGCTGGACGGAACCGGTCTTAGCGTTGCCGATGTGGACAACGTCGCCCGCGGCCGCCGAAAGGTTGAGATCGCGCCGAGCGCCTGGGAACGGCTGAAGAAGGCGCGGCAGGTTATCTTCGAGCTGGCGGAGGAAGGACTGCCCGTATACGGGTTGAACCGGGGCGTGGGCTGGAATAAGGATAAAGTCATTTCTCCCGGTTTGTATGAAGATTACAACCGCAGCCTGCTGCTGTCCCACAGCGCAGGGATCAAGCCCGAGGCCCCGGAGGAGGTGGTCCGGGCGACGATGCTCGCCCGGCTGAACGGATTGCTCGCCGGAGCCACCGGCTCGCAGCCGGAAATCGCCGCGCGCTACGCCGATTTCCTCAACCTGGGGCTTCACCCCGTACTGCCGCTGCGCGGTTCGGTGGGCGCTGCGGATATCACCCTGATCGCCCACCTGGGTCTGGCGATGATCGGGGAAGGGGAGGCGGAGGTTGGCGGACGCCGCCTGAAGGCCAAGCAGGCGCTCGCGGAGCTTGGACTGGCTCCGCTGAGGCTGGGGCCGAAGGACGGGCTGGCCATCGTCAGCTCCAATGCGCTCTCCGCCGGGAATGGCGCGCTGGCGCTGCATGATCTGGCCGGATTGCTGGAAGCCGCCGATACGGTGTACGCCCTTTCGCTGGAGGCGATTCGCGGCAATATCAGCCCGCTGGACGAAGCCGTTCACCGCAAGCGTCCATTCCGGGGGCAGCTTGCAAGCGCGGCGAATGTCCGGAATAATCTTGCTGACAGCGGCCTTTGGGAGGCGTATAATGCGGACTCCCTGCAAGACCCGCTCAGCTTCCGCGATGCCTGCCAGATCCACGGCGCGGCCCGTGATGCGCTTGACTATACCCGGGAGCTGCTGGAGATTCATCTGAACAGCCCGGACGATAATCCCTGCGTGCTGACGGAAGAGCGGCGCATATTATCCTGCGCCAATTTTGATCCCGTTGTCTGGACGCTCGGCTTTGAGATGCTGGGCAGCGCCCTGCATCATGTCTCCAAAAGCTCCTGCTACCGCATCCTCAAGCTGGGCGACCCGGCCTTTACCGGCCTCAGCCGCTTTCTGACGCCGGATGCGGACCGCTCGCTCGGCTTCAGTACCGTCCAGAAGACGGCCTCTTCGCTGGATGCGGAAATCCGCCATCTGAGCAACCCGTCATCCGCCGATTATATGTCGCTGGCGGGAGATATCGAGGACCACGGAACCAACGCGCCGTTTGTCGTCTCCAAGACAAGGGAGATCATCGACCGGCTCACCTATATGCTGGCGATTGAAGCCATTCACGCCGCCCAGGCCATTGACCTGCGCGGCGGGGTCAAGCTTGGACGGGGAACGGAGGCGGCCTACCGTCTGCTCCGCTCCGCCGTGCCTTTTCTGGATGCGGACCGCTGCCAGACGATTGATATAGAGGCGGCGTACTGTCTGATCAAGGACGGGGAGTGGCTGGCAGCGGTGCGGCAGGCGCTACGTGAGTGAATGTTAGAGCGAATGATGTCGCACACCCCAAAAGAAGATATATTCGTACAAATTCCCCGTACAGGCGGCTACTAGGCGGCATCGAAATCATCAGCGAGACTGTGCTGTAAGATGCTAGGATTGGACCCGTCAACTGGCATCAGGACAATTGAGGTTGATAACCAGGGTGAAGAACATTGCAATTATTGTCAATCAATCCACGGATGGCGAATTTTTTATTCCAACTATGATTTCAAAATATAAATAAGAGTTACATTATCCGTTTTTTCCGTCGCAGGCAGATGCCTGCTTTTTTTGCGCCTTTAGCTGCCCAAAGGTCAAAAAAATACACATCAACCGGTATGAGACCTATACCGTACTTTGGACCGCCGGTTGCTATAATAGGGTCGAATAGAAGCGGCGGACCCTGCCGGGAGCGGGAATTCGCCGGGAAAGCGAGGCTCGTATGGATAGCTACAAATTGAAGAGCAGGGAAATCCCGCTGAATACTTCCTATGAGGTGATCGTCGTCGGCGGCGGACCGGCGGGCTGCACTGCCGCGGCGTCGGCCGCGCGGGAAGGGGCGAAGACGCTGCTGATCGAGGCCACCGGAAGTCTCGGCGGAATGGGGACATCGGGGCTGGTCCCGGCATGGTGCCCATTCTCGGATAAGGAGAAAATGGTCTACCGCGGGCTGGCGGAGAAAGTGTTCGAGACGCTGAAAGCGCAAATGCCCCATGTGAAGCCGGAAGCGCTCGATTGGGTGCCGATCGAGCCGGAGAAGCTGAAGGTCGTCTATGACGATCTGGTGACGGAGGCCGGCGCCGACGTGCTGTTCCTCACCTCGCTGGCCGAGGTGGAGACGGACGGGCAGGGAAACGTGACGGCGATTATCGTCCTGAACAAGGGCGGGCTTCAGGCGTTCCGGGCGCCGGTGTATATCGATTGCACAGGCGACGGGGATGTCGCCGCCTGGGCGGGAGCGGAGTACCGGAAAGGCGACAGCGCCACCGGAGATCTCCAGCCGGCTACCCACTGCTTCGTCCTCGGCAATGTCGACGATTACGCTTATCTATACGGTCCGCTTCTCCATAAGGAGAATCCGCGGAGCCCGATCCACGAAGCGTTTGCATCAGGCCGATATCCGGATGTGCCGGACACCCATCTCTGCAACAATCTGATCGCTCCTCGCGCCGTCGGCTTCAACGCCGGCCATCTGTGGCAGGTGGACAATACGGATGCCCATTCCGTATCCAGGGCGCTGATCCGTGGGCGGAAGATGGCCGCCGCCTACCGCGACATGCTGGCCGAGATCCAACCGGCCTCCTTCGGCAACGCTTATGTGGCCAGCACCGGCACACTGATGGGCACACGCGAATCGCGGCGCATCATCGGCGATTATGTACTGACGGTGGATGACTACGTCTCCCGCCGGAGCTTCGAGGATGAAATCTGCCGCAACAGCTATTTCATCGATGTGCATGGCACCGAGAAGGAGGAGAAGAGCGAAACCGGCTCGGCGCAGACGATTACGCTGTACGGGCCGGGCGAATCGCACGGCATCCCCTACCGCTGCCTGACTCCGCGCGGCCTGCGCAATGTGCTTGTGGCCGGGCGGTCCATCTCCTGTGAGCGCCGGGTGCTCGGCAGCGTCCGCGTCATGCCGGTCTGTCTCGCGATGGGCGAAGCCGCCGGATTGGCCGCAGCCCTCGCCGCCTCGGCGGGCGGCGATGTGCATGCAGTCGACGTCGCAAGGCTGCGGCAGCGCCTGCGGGAAGAAGGGGCCTATCTGCCGGAAATGTCTCCCGCCGGGAACAGGGGAGATCTGAGATGAGCCAACATGCAACCGTACAGAAGCAGCTGGCCGCAAAGGATAAGAGAACGTACTGGACGCGCCGGCGGCGTGAACAGCTGGCCGGCTGGCTGTTCATTGCGCCCGAGGTGATCGGCATGCTTGTCCTCGCTGTATTTCCGCTCATTTTCAGCCTGGGCCTCAGTCTGACCGAGTGGAACCTGGTCGGCGGCCTGTCCGCCATCAAGTTTATCGGCCTCGATAATTTTGCCGAGCTGTTCCGGGACGACCGGTTCCTCAAGGCGCTGAAGAACAACATCGGCTTCACCGCTGGCACAGTGCCGGCTACGATGCTGCTGGGCGTCGTTTTTGCAGCGATCATCCACAAGAAATTGTACATCAAGGATTATTTCAAAGTGGCGTTCTTCGTACCTTATATTTGCTCGACGGTCGCGGTTTCCGCGGTGTGGTCGGCGCTCTATCATCCGTCCAAGGGACCGCTCAACCAGCTGTTAATCCAGCTTGGCGTCGCCGATCCGCCGCGCTGGCTGGTGGACACGAGCTGGTCGCTGGCCGCAATCATGGTGATTTATATCTGGCAGCTGCTCGGTTACCAGATCATCATTTTTCTGGCGGGGATGGCCAATATTCCGGATGAACTTTACGAGGCCGCGACGATCGACGGAGCGACAGGCATCCAGCAGTTTCGGCGGATCACGCTGCCGATGCTCGGGCCGACGACTTTTTTTCTGGCGATTACCAGCATCATCTCTTCATTCAAGGTGTTCGACATGATCAAGTTCCTGACAAACGGCGGACCCAATTACTCCAGCACGGTCATCGTATACCAGATTTATGAAGAAGGATTCCAGCATTTCCGGATGGGCTACGCTTCGGCCATGTCCTGGATACTGTTCCTGATCATCATGCTCGTGACTTCGCTGACCTGGATTACGCAGAGCCGGAAGGTGCATTATTAAGTTTCGAAATTAAGTTTCGAAGAAAGGACATAAGCGCAATGACGATACGAAAAATCAAGCTTGGGTCTGTCGTGCTTACGGCGCTGTTCGGCGCTCTATCGATCTTCTTCCTGCTTCCGCTGGTCTGGATGATGTCCTCAGCCGCCAAGACGGAGAAAGAGGTCTGGACATTTCCGATTCAGTGGATTCCTGAAGATTGGCATTTTATTGAAAATTTCAAGACCGTCTGGATGGGGGATGTCTCCTTCGGCCTCTTCTATATGAACTCGGTCAAAATCGCCTTGATCTCCACACTGGCGACGCTCATCGTCTCCGCCATGGCCGGTTATGCGCTGTCCAAGCTGAAATTTACGGGGAAGGGCCTCGTCTTCAGCGCGATGATGGCTTTCATGATGATCCCGGAGCAGGCGACGCTCGTTCCCCGCTATATCATGATCAAGGAAATGGGCCTGTACGATACGCATGCCGCACTGATTCTGATGGGCATGTTCTCCAGTTATTTCACCTTTTTGCTGAGGCAGTTCATGATCGGGGTGCATAACGATCTGCTGGAGGCGGCAGAGCTGGACGGCGCCGGGTTCTTCCGCATCTTCTGGAGTGTCATGCTGCCCCTGAGCCGTCCCATTCTGGCGACCGTCGGCATCATCAAATTCATCTGGACCTGGAATGATTACCAAGGGCCGCTGATCATGCTGAATTCGACCAATCTGTATACGATTCCGCTCGGCATGCAGTTCTTCAAGGAGGAGTTCGGAACCACGATTTCCGTGATGATGATGGCTTCGCTTGCCGCCATTATCCCGCTGCTCGTGCTGTTCCTGGTGCTGCAGAAGCAGGTGATTAAGGGCATTTCCATCGGCGGGGTAAAGGGTTGAAGCGCCCGGCCTGGACTGGCGGAACTTGCGCAGACGCAAAGTCAAAAATGTCTACGCACGCACCGCAAGACTGTACACGGTGCCCACGGCGGCGAGGGAGTATAATTAAATTGCATCAACCAATTGAAGGGGGAAATGGTATGAAGAAACCTGCATTATGGTTGGCCGGCCTGCTGCTGACGTTCTCGGTCACCGCATGTTCCGGAAGCGGGAATGCTCCGGCTGCGAACGATAAAGAGGCCGCCGATCCGACCGCGGCAAGCCAGACGAGTACACCAGGGGAGAAAGAAAAAATCAAATTTTACACCTTTAAGTCCAATAAACCGGAGGAGCCGGCATACCAGGCGGTTCAAGCCTACAACCAGTCGCAGGACAAAGTGGAGGTGGAATATGTTTCGCTTGTCCAGAACAGTGATAGTACGGAGTTCCTGAAGAAGCTGGACGTTCTCGTTGCCGGCGGTGAAATTGTAGACGCTTTCATGACCGGTAATGAGGAAGAATTGATGGAGCGGGCTTCGCGCGGAGTTGTGGAACCGCTTAACTCGTATTTTGAGGCCGAGGGCGTAAAGCCGGAGGATGAATATTTCAAGGTGCTCAAGCTGGATGGCAAAGTCTACGGGCTGATGGGTTCTGCAACGCAGTGGTTTACGGTCTTCAACAAGAAGTATCTGGATGAGGCCGGACTTAAGCTTCCGGAAATGGGCTGGACCTGGGACGACTTCCGCGATTATGCCAAAAAGCTGACGACCCCGGATCACTACGGGACCTATTTCCACACCTGGGGCGAATATGCGAACATCATCGCGTACACCGAGCATCCGAATCCGCAGCTGAACGCCGATCTGAAGCCGATCTTCGACGACCCGTCCTTCAGCTATTTCTTCAACCTCCGCCGCGCCATGGAGAAGGAAGACAAGAGCGTCGAGCCTTACGCGGATGTGCTGGCCTCCAACTATCATGTGCTGCAGCAGTTTTTTGCCGGTAAAGCCAGTATGCTGGCCGTTCCGAGCTACGCGGTCCGGGCGGGTCTCAATCTGGAGAAATTCCCGCATGATTTTCAGATGGTGTACGCGCCGCTGCCGCGTTCCGTGGACGCAACCGATGTCGGCATGACGAACATTTCCGGCGGTGGCCTGGCGATCGGAGCCAAGTCTGCGCATAAGCAGGCAGCGTATGATTTCATCCGTTGGATGACCAAGGAATCCTACAAGTACACACAGGAAATTCCGGCGCTGAAAAAGGTAGACGGCAAGGCGCTGCTGGAACAGTTTTTTAGCGAAAACAAAAACTTGATCGATACCGACTCGCTCGCCAAAACCTTGTTCGACAGCCGCAACAAAATGCCGGAGGGCACCTTCACCGTTCCCTACGGCAGCCAGCTGAAGACAATTGTCGAAAATTCCTTCGCCAGCTATATGCTGGACAATCGCAAGTTCGATGATGTGAAGGCGGAAATGACAGCGGAAGTCGAAAAGGTAGTCGCCGCCAACAAGTAACGGCTATATACCGTATTTGATTAACCCCATCGGGTACCCCGCAAATCACCCGCAGGCCAGCTCCAAAAGCCCATCTGTGCCATGCGGCGTGCTTTTGCGGGACAATTTTTAACCGAAATGTCATAATGGCGCGCAATCAGGGTTTATAATAGCAGTATACCGATACTCTGGGAGAAGGATGGCCCGATATGCAATGGTTGAACCGTTTCTCCTATCATCGAAGGCTGCAATTCTCATTTCTGGCCCTGATTCTGCTGCCTTTTGCCGCCGTGACCTTCTGGTCTTACCTGTCCGTCAGGCAGAACGTTAGTGACAAGATTCTTCACACGAATGAAGAGACCATCACCGTCATCGCCAATCAGATCGAAAAAACGATCGATAACATTTCCTTCGCATCGCTCTATCTCTCCGAAACCTATGATCCCGAAGTCCTGAACAGTCTGCGCTACCTGACGAACGCCGAGAGCTTCGGTGATTACAAGTCCTACATTCATCAAGCCAAATTGAAATCGATAGGCGGCATCCTCACGATCCAGGCGCTTGACGCGGATCTTGAGATTATGATCGTCAACCGGAACAACCGGATTATTATGGGCAATCTGGACCGTCCCATCTTCTCGAAGGTGCCGGATCGTTTCCTTAAGGAGAGCGCCAGGCTGAACCTGAATGAAGAGACCGTGCTCCAGTGGTTTCCCTACCGGGAAAGCGGTTCTGTTCCGGAGTACTACTATGCCGCCCGTTTTATCCTCGATCCCCGGAATCATGAGAAACTGGGCACCCTGTTCATCGGCATTCCCCGGCATTATTTCGAGAATCTGCTGGACACGGGCAACGCTTCCGTTGTTCTGTCGCTGGTTGATTCGGCGGGGGAGACAATCGCCGTACGCCGGGGAAGCGAGGTTGAAGGCCGGAGGAAGCCGCTGCACAGCGAGGTCCGGATCGAAAGGACCGGCTGGCTGCTGACAAGCGAGCTTCCCCGCAGCTCGATCGACAGTCATATCAACCGGGAGTTTCTCGTGTCCATCTCGGTAGTCGGCGTGTTTTTCGCCGCCTTTGTGGTGCTGTCCATGTTCTGGGCAGGATATATGAACAAGCCGATCAGTCTGCTCCGCGCCAGCGTCAAGCAGTATGTCGGCGGCAACCGCAGCGTGCGGATTCCGGTCAAGGGCAAGGACGAGGTGGCAATGCTGTCGGCCGCTTTCAACCAGATGCTCGAGGATATCAACCAGCTGCTGCATCAGGTGGAAAGCGAGCAGGAAGAGAAGCGGAGGCTGGAGCTTCGGGCGCTGTCGGCGCAGATCCGGCCGCATTTTCTGCTCAATACGCTGAATTCGATCAAGGTCAATCTGCTGATGGCCGGCGACAGCATCCACGGGGGAATGATCGACGCGCTGATGAAGCTGCAGCGGGCCTACGTCCATGCCGACCAGCCGATTCAGCTTGCCGAAGAGTGCGCCATTCTCAGCAGCTATGTGCAGGTGATGCAGATCCGCAACCGGCTGGATATCGCCTTCCACTACCGGCTTGAGCCGGGAACGGAAGAGCTGGAGCTGCCGAGGCTTCTGCTGCAGCCTGTAGTCGAGAACGCGATCGCCCACGGCTTCTCAGCCCGTCCCGAGTATCCCCGCATCGAGCTGGAAGCGCGCCTTGGCGGCGGCATGATCGAAATCGCGATTTCCGACAACGGACGGGGAATGAACGAAGAGGCGATCAAGCGGCTGAGCCGCCGCCTGTCGGGCGGGGAGCCCGAGCTGCCGCAGCCAGAGAAGGGCGTGGGGCTGATTAACACGGCCCGGCGGCTGCAGGTGCTGTATGGCTACCGGTCGCGCCTGACGGCGGCAGCGAACCCGGACGGCGGCATGATCTTTACATTCTATATTCCGGTGACGGGCGGCAAGGAGGTTTCTTCCCATGATGACGGTCATGTTGATCGATGACGATGTGCCTATGCTGGACTATGTGAAGCATTTGCTGGGCCAACTCGATCTGGAGCTTGAGGTGGCCGCTGCGGCTTCCGGCAGCGAGCAGGCGCTGGAGATGTTTCATGACAGCCTGCCCGATCTGGCCATCGTCGATATCGGCCTGCCCGGTATGGACGGACTGGAGCTGGCGGAAGCGTTCCGGATGATGAAGCCGGAGGTGCGGCTTATTTTCCTGACCTGTTATGAAGATTTCCATTATTCCAAACGGGCGATTCAGCTGGAGGCCGACGATTATCTCATCAAAGATGAGCTTACGCCCCAGCAGCTCCGGGACAGCGTCGGCAAGGCGATGGAACGTTTCCGGGGGCGCCGGGAGCTGCTGGAGCGGTACTCGTTCCAGCAGGCGATCGAGCGGAACCGGGAGGTGCTCAAGCAGAACTTCCTGAAGCAGCTGCTCTCGGAAGGCGGAGAATGGGACAATATTCTGCTGTTCGGCGAACGGCTCGGCATTTCCTGGAAGCTGCCCTATCTTCGCCACGGCTTTCTGCATATCGATGCCGCATCCGTTGTCGGACGCTATCGGTACAAGGACATTCCGCTCCTTCATTTTGCAGTCGGCAACATCGCGGCCGAGCTGTCCTCCAGTCCGGCGTCAATCACGGCGCTGATGGATGGAGAGGCGGACATTTATTTGCTGTGGAACGTCGAAGACCGGAATGTCCCGGAAGACGAACTGATCCGGTATATGATGTCTGTCCGGGAGAAGGCGGAACAGTATCTGAAGGTTAGCGTGCGCGGCTTCTATGCGTCGGAGGCGGTTCCGGTCCGGCAGTTTGTCGATACCTACAAGCAGCTGGCGGAGTATCGCGACCACAGCTTCTATGGACCCGCCCTGCCGGCCGCGATGCTGAAGCCGGACCGCACGTTCCTGACGGCGGCTGAATCGAAACCGGAGAAAGAGAAGGTGATGCTGTCGCTGGCGCTGGAGGAAGACAACGCCGCCTGGATCGACCTGGCCGTGGGCAAGCTGCTGCAGCATGCTGAAGCGGAACATTGGTCGCCAAAGCTGCTCAAAGAAGCTTACGCGGATTGTGTCCGCCGGATGGCGTCCGAGACGAACGGAACGGCGGAGGAAGCGTTCTTCGTCCACTTAAGCCGGTCCCTACGGGCGGAGGAAGCGGCGCACCTGACGAAGCGGGAGCTGTGGAACTTGTGGCGTCATCAGGCGCTGACGCCGATCAGCGATCTGGAGAAGGACATTCGACTTCAGGCCATCGACGTTTTTCTCCGGGAGCATGTCGACCGGACGATAACATCGGTAGATATGGCGGAACATTTGCACCTCAACCCCAGCTATTTCTCGCGCTATTTCAAGCGGCTGGCTGGGATGAAATTTACGGATTACGTCAATAGCTACAAAATCTCCATCGCCATTTCCATGCTTCGCCGGGAGAACGAGACCGTCGAAAATGTGGCTTATACGCTCGGTTTTTCGGACCGGGCTTATTTCTCCAAAGTCTTCAAGAAGTACAGCGGCAAGAGCCCCAGCGAGTTCAAGAATGCTTAGTATGGGGCCAGAACAATTATGGGGGAGTATTTATGAAAGCGGTTACTTTGAGAAAATTATTACTGCTTCCGCTTATGGCCACTCTGTTATTCGGTCCGGCTGGCCTCATGCCGGCGGACCGGGCCGAGGCGGCGGGTGCGACATATTATGTAGACGCGTCGGCGGGAAGCGACACGAATGGCGGCACAAGCACGAACAGTCCCTGGAAATCGCTGGCCAAGGTCAACTCGGTCGTATTTGGTCCCGGCGACCGGATTCTGCTCAAAGCCGGTTCGGTTTGGAGTGATACCTACCTGGACCTGAAGGGCTCGGGCGTGGAAGGAAGCCCGATCGTGGTAGACAAGTATGGAAGCGGTTCCAAACCGCTAATTAACTTCGGCAATACGGCGGTGGGCGGCGAAGGGTTCGGCGTCCGGCTCAAGAATGTGTCGTACTGGGAAATCAACAATCTGGAAATTACGAGCGGGCAGCACGCGACCGATATGCGCCGAAGCGGCATTCTCGTCGTCGGCGAAGGCGCGGGCGCAGGTGCGTTCAAGCATATTTATATCAAAGGCAATGACATCCATGACGTATTCGGTACCGACAGGAGAACCGGAGGCATCAATTTTCACGCGCGCGGCGGCAACACCGATCCCGAGAGTACCTGGGACGACGTATTGATCGAGGACAATACGGTGATCAATGTGGCGGATACCGGCATCCAGGTGATGACGGACGCTTTTGCCAATACTTCCTGGACCCATAAGTTCAACGCCTTCACCCATTTGATCATACGCGGCAACTATGTGGAGAAAATTCACCGGGACGGGATTCTGGTCCGCGCCGGCGTCTCTCCGCTGATTGAGTACAACACGACGAACGAGATCGGCGTCAGCTGCGACGTGAACACGTCTGTGGTCAATTATCTGGATAACATCGGTTTTGTCGCTGCCCAGTGGGCCTATTACACTTCCGGGGCCGTCTTCCAGCACAACGAAGCGTTCAATACCCGGGTTCTGCAAGGAGACGGCCAGGCTTGGGACTTCGACATCAGGGTCAGCGACAGTATCTATCAATATAACTTCAGCCATCACAACGAAGGCGGCGCCCTGCTGGTTATGGACAGTACGAACAACAATATTTTTCGCTATAATATCAGCCAGAATGACTACGACGCCTTCGGCACGTTCCATTTGAGACCGGGCGGCGGCAATCTGCACATCTACAACAATGTCATCTATCGCGACAACGGAATTACGTCGAGTCTGACCCAATCAAGCACGAGCGGAATGGCGAATTACACCAACAATATTTTCTATAACGCCGCCGGGGGAACGTACGCGAACAGCAATTACATGAAATACAGCCACAACCTGTTCTATGGCGCGAACTCGAATGTGCCGAACGACCCGGACAAGGTCACTCTCGACCCGCAGTTCCTGAACGGCGGCGGCGCATCCGGCATCGACACCGCATCGGCGTACAAACTGGCCGAAGGCTCGCCGGCCATCAATGCCGGTGCCGTCGTATGGGGCAACGGCAGCACCGACTTCTTCAGCAATCCGCTGTATAGCGGGGCGCCCGACATCGGCGTATACGAAGCCCCGGGAGCGGGAGGTCCCCCGGCAGCGCTGCTTGAGGACGATTTCGAAGACGGGACGGCGGACGGCTGGACCACGGTAGGAGGAAGCTGGGACATCGGGACGGAGGATTCGCTGGTCTACGCCCAGAATGGCTTGTATGGGGAATCGATCGCTTTCGCCGGCGAAGCCTTCTGGACCGACTACAGCCTTGAAGCGGATGTGAAGGTGAAGAAGCTCGGCGGCAATGCCGGCATCCTGTTCCGCTATCAGGATGCGAATAATTTTTATATGTTCCGGTTGAACGACACGGGCAGCACTGCCGATCTGTACAAGAAGACGGGAGGCAATCTCCAGATGCTGGCCAGCGTGCCGATAACCGTAAATCCGAATCAGGTATACAGGCTGAAGGCGACGGTTCAGGGATCGTCCATTACCGGGTCCGTTGACGGCACTGATCTCATCTCCTGGACCGGCAGCGGAGCGGAACTCGCTTCCGGCAAAATCGGCCTGCGCGTGCACTCCGGCATGGCGTCGTTCGACAATGTGCGGGTGACCGAGTAATGTCGGCATGGCGGGGTTAAGGCCGTCCGCCGTGGTCACGCTCCCCGCAGGTTAGCAGGCGAACAAGGAGGAATGAACGATGACCGCCGGAAAGACGGTGAGGGGCGGAAGCCGCAAATTCCGCCTGCGCTTGGCGGCGGGGAGACGTCTCCGGCTTCGGCCGCGGGCGGCGCTGCCGCTACTGCTAGCGCTGCTGCTGGCGCTGTTGGTGCCCGCCGCCTGCTCGATGTTTAAGCTGCCTGCCGAACCTGCCGTTTCCGAAGCCGGCGGCGGGGCGGCGGCGCCCGATCCGTTTGCCTCCGTCGCCTGGGTGAACGGCGAACCGGTCGCGTACGGCGAATTTCAGACCCGCATGCTGGAGTTGCGGGGAGAGGTCGTCGCCGAGACGGCGAAGGACGGCGCCGATCCGGCGGCCAAGAGTTTCTGGACCTCCGAGACCGGCGGACGCACGCCTCTCGGTCTGCTGAAAGAGAAGACGCTGGACCTTCTGGTCCGGGTGAAGGTCCAGCAGATTGCAGCCAAGGAAGCCGGAATCGCTGAAGACATCGGATACAAGGCGTTCCTGTCGCGGCTGGATGCAGAGAATCGGACGCGGAGCAGCCGGCTCCGGCGCGGCGAACCAATCTATGGTCCGCAGCAGTATACGGAAAAAGCCTATTACCGATACACTCTGGCCAATCTGGAGCTGGCGCTGCGGCAGCGGCTTGCCGAGGAGGACGGCGACCGCTCCGGCAAGCCGCTGGACGACAAACGCTACGAAGCGTGGCTGAACCGGCAGGCGACGAACGCCGTCGTCCGGGTGAATCCTTCTCTGTACGACAAGCTGTCGGCGGAGTGATCGGACCGTTCCAGGTTTCTTATGCTTTAATCGTTTACGTTAATTCAAGGGAGGGTCTGGTAAAGAAAACGCCTAACGCCGCCGGATGCGGTACCTGATTGAGATGACGCTTCTTTTTTGGGGAGCATCGGAACAACGGATCGACGAGGTTTTGGTACGCCACCTGCGGCCCGCGTTTTTCTAAAGTGGAACAATCTGGTGACGATCAAGTTATTCAGCTAAAGTGAACATAAGTTTAAACATCTAGTAGCTGCAACAAGCCGCCACGAATCATGAGATTGTGGCGGCTTGTTTATCGTCTACTATTCGAGCCCTATATGTTACTCTCTGCCATTGACTAGAATGACACTTGCTTTCGTCGCCGATTGGCGCAATTGAATTAACGGTGCATAAGCCTCGGAATAGTAAAACTTCTGAGCGGCCTCATAATCGGGAAATTCATGTACGACAACCGTAGATGGTTTCCAGTTGCCCTCCAGCACCTTTGGCTGAACATCGATGGTCAGGTTGCGGAAGCCAGGCACCTCCTTCAAAATGGCATCCGCTTTGGCTGCATATTCCTTAAACACCTCTTCATTTTCCACTTCAATATCTACAATTACATATGCGGTCATATTCATTCTCCTCTGTATGGTGGATGATGATCCTTCATCCTGTTTCCGCCGGCGGGTATGCATTCATCTTAATCCGGCACAAGGAGTCTGTAAATTAGACACTTTTTTGAACCTCAGTATCATTTATTACACTCAGTCGTTGCTGCGAACGTGAAAAGAGACCTTCGGAAAATGCCGCAGATTTTAGATCCGCAGCCTTTTCCAAGGTCTCCGTGTATAGATCAGATTTCAGTAGACTGAGGTAAATGATTTTCTGCCAGGAACTGTTCTCCCCATTTTTTCATCTCCATAATAAGGGCCTCAAGAGATGTGCCCAGAGGAGTTAAGGAGTATTCTACCTTGGGCGGAATCTGAGGATAAACCTCGCGGTGGATGAGACCGTCGTTTTCCAGTTCCCTTAACTGTAGGGTCAACATTTTCTGCGTTGCCGTAGGAAGGGCCCGCCGCAGTACTTGAAACCGTTTGGTTCCGTCCAGCAGTTCATATAAAATAATTCCCTTCCACTTTCCGCCTATGATACTTAAGGTGACTTCAACAGGGCAGCCCCCCGCCGGTTGGCATGGTTGCTTCTTTTCCAGTCGTTTTCTCACGGTGTTCCCTCCTTCGCATAACATTATACAATATGTTTATATTTTATCATGCGGCGCTGTTCCTGCTTAAGCAAGTTTGAGGCGATATACTCGAACAATTGAGATTGTTTCTGAGATTTCAAATTTCTCCCGTACATGCACTTCTAGGCATTCACCCACATACAATGAAGTGACCGTGAACCCGTAAGAGTTACTGACCGGTTTCATTGTACATGTGCGGGAGGTGTCGCCAACGTGCCCGGATTTCTTAGCACCATTGCACTGTTGATCAAGGAACTGTCGCTGCTGGTATCTTATGTAAGGAACAATGCGTTTCCGCAACCTTTGACGGAGCAGGAAGAAAGCAAGTACTTAGGAATGATGGCCGAGGGTGATGCTAAGGCACGGAATTTGCTGATTGAACATAACTTGCGGCTGGTTGCCCATATCGTTAAAAAGTTCGATAATACTGGTGAAGATATGGAAGATTTGATCTCCATCGGCACCATCGGGCTGATCAAAGCGATCGAGAGCTACCGCCCGAACAAGGGAACCAAATTGGCGACGTTTGCAGCCCGCTGTATCGAGAACGAAATTCTGATGCATCTGCGCTCGCTCAAAAAAACGCGCAAGGACGTGTCGCTGCACGACCCCATCGGGACGGACAAAGAGGGGAACGAGATTACGTTAATAGATATCCTGGGCTCGGAAACGGACGATGTCATTAAAGAGGTGGATCTCAAGATTGAGAAGAGTAAGATCTACCGCAACCTAGACATCTTGGATGACCGGGAAAAAGAAGTGGTGGTCGGCCGCTTCGGGCTGGATACCGGGGGCGAGGAGCGTACGCAGCGGGAGATCGCCAAAGAGCTGGGCATCAGCCGGAGCTATGTGTCGCGGATAGAGAAGCGGGCGCTGATGAAGCTGTATCATGAGTTTTATAAGGCGAAGCGTTAGAGGACTTAAAGGAGACTTTCCAGATGGAAGGTCTCTTTTTGGTCGCTGGTAAAACTTGCAGGTTGAATGGATTTTCAAATGGCCTACACACCATGTCCCAACTAATTTGCACAGGCAACTAGAGCTACTTTAGGCGGCCTTCCTTCAGCTCGTTTTTCGTTCATAATATTCCTTTAACCTAATGTTTCAGGGACGGATCAATCTGCGTTAAACCGCCATAATTAGCGCGCAGCGAATGGTGTCGGGTACCACGCTTCATTCTGACGAAAAAGCGCTTTAAGAAGATTAACGGTCTGGACAAGACCCCATTTAGTGGACATTGAAAAAAACACCTAGGCTGCAAACTGGATCAGGTACTCTACCGGCATCAGTTTATTTAATTTACGCTGCTGCCGTTTTTCGGTATTCGGCTTTGTGTCTCTACCAGATTTCGGATATCATAGGGGTAGAGTCCTTCCGTTTTGAGATGCGAGAAGAAGCTCTCCATGGAGGCGTTGTCTAGGCAATTGCCCCGGCGAGACATGCTGATTTGGGCGCCAACCTTTGGCAGCATGTCGTGGTAAGTATGAGACGTGTACTGGAATCCATGGTCGCTGTGAACGACCAATCCGGTCACGTCTTTTTGCTTGGCAAAAGCTTTGGCGAACGTCTGCAGAACCAGCTCATTGTCGTTGCGTTCACCTAGCTGGTAGGCCACTATCTCGTTGTTAAATAAGTCTTTCACCACTGAAAGATACAGCCAGCTATCCCCGACACGGTATTGGGTGACGCAGGTGACTCATTTCTGGTTTGGTTTTTCAACTGTAAAGTTTCGTTTGAGCAAGTTCTCAGCTACACGCTCGCCTGTCGGGTACGTGTCATGTTCAAGCGGCGTTTTCGGCGGATCTTAGCTTGAAGGCCAAGCTGTTGCATGACGCAGTACCTTCTTGTGGTTCATCCATATCCCCTCGTCCTGCCATACCATAAGTTGGAGTTGCCGATAACCGTACTTCCCCACGTTGCGCCAGTAAGCTCTACTAATGAGTTTCTTGGCATCTGCACTCCGATCCGTCTGTTTTCGCTTCAGATACGCATAATAACCGCTTCTGGAAACGCCGAATAACTGGCACAATTCTGTGATCCGGCCTTGGGCAGAAGCCTTCTCTAAAAGGACATACCTTTCTTTCTTACCTCCTGTATCCAGATTTCCAAGCACTTTTTTAGCCTTTCGTTTTTCCGTTTTAGCTTTTGAACATATCGGTCTTGATTTGATGTATTCCTGCCGTCTGTCTCGCTGATTCAGGAGTCGCCTTGTTCCCGGTATTTACGCTTCCACTTCTTCATTCTACTGTGAGTCATGAATGCCTATATGTTCATTAATCTTTCGGAAAGTTCATCGTTCCACAACATGCAGGCGGACCGCCTCTTTTTTAATCTCTTCAGAATACGTTTTAAACTTCTACCCTTGATAGCCTTACAAACATGCACTCCGTAGAACTTCATCGGATAAACACAGGGGTTTTTCCAATGTCTGTTCTAAAGGGTGCACTTCAGTAGAGTTCTTTTGTCGTGAAGAAAAGATGCCGCTGGGTATCCCATTGGTCTGCTACTCCACTCTTTATAAATTGTAAAGGCTTGCAGCGCGATCACGCAATATAGAGTGCGGTGTCGCAGCAGGAATAGGATTTACATACTGATGTCCGTTTATTTTCCGAATGCTACAATGTAAAAAGTTTAGGGATATTATGGAAGGTCCGGATTAACAACACATTATATAGGCGGTGATCAATTGGAAAGTTTTAATTCTCTATCTGAACTCCTCAAAGAAAGAAGTTCCAAAACGGACAAAGGTGTCTATTTGATTCTCAATGATCTGGAGACCAGGTTTATTTCATACGGCCAATTATATTCTTCCGCGCATTATACGTTGTCTGTCCTTCAGGATAAGGGGATGAAGCCAGGAGATGAGCTCTTGTTTCAGGTGGAAGATCCTGAATATTTTCTATATCTGTTCTGGGCCTGCATTCTGGGTGGAATCGTCGCGGTTCCTGTGCTTGTCGGGAGTAATAACGAGCATAAGCAAAAGGTATTAAACATATGGAACTATTTGACTCATCCTTATCTGGTAACGGACCGCAAAAGCCTGCAGCGGCTGTTAAATTATATGGACGGAAGGGAGGGTAATATCAGCTCAGGAAAAATTCAATCAAGAGCCGTTTTGCTGGATGAAGTCACCCAGCCATCGGGTCTTGGTCAGCTTCATGTTTCCTCTGGCAATGATATTGCTTTTGTTCAGTTCTCTTCCGGATCGACCGGTGATCCGAAGGGAGTTATCCTGACACAGGATAATCTGCTTGCCAATATCAATGCTATTCGAATAGCATCTAACGTCACCACCGATGATCGTTTATTGAGCTGGATGCCTCTAACTCATGACATGGGGATGATTGGGTGTCATTTGGTGCCGGTCCTGGCTGCTATTGATCAATATATCATGCCGACGTCCTTATTCATCAGGCACCCCACGCTTTGGTTGAAAAAGGCAAGCGAACACAAGGCCTCGCTATTGGCATCTCCGAACTTCGGATACAAATATATCCTTGGCCATATGAAAGAAGAAATGAAATATGCCTGGGACTTATCCGGCGTCCGCTTGATCTTTAACGGAGCAGAGCCTATTTCTGTTCCTTTGGCAGAAAAGTTCATGAATAAGATGCAAGGTTATGGGATGAAGAGAAGTGCCATGTTCCCTGTATATGGATTGGCCGAAGCCAGTCTTGGAGTTACCATCCCGCCTGTAGCTGAGAATATACAACCGGTTCATCTGCTTCGAAATTCCATGTGTATCGGAGAACGTGCCGTTTCAGTGGATGCTCCGGATGATGACAGTATCACTTTTGTGGACGTTGGAAGTCCGATACGAGATTGTGAGGTTCGGATCAGTGGCAAAGATGGGGAATCCCTAAGTGATTGGACCATCGGATACATCCACATTCGCGGCAGGAATGTAACTCATGGGTATTATGGGAACCCTACTGCAACTAAGGATGCAATCTGCGATGGCTGGCTTAATACCGGCGACTTGGGCCTGATGAGAAACGGGCGCTTGGTAATTACCGGCCGGGCAAAAGACATTATTTTTGTTAACGGTCAAAACTACTACCCTCACGATTTCGAACGCGTCGTCGAAGAGTTTTCCGGAATATTGCATCCAGCTGCCGTTTGCAGCGTTATCGAGCCGGACACACGGTCAGAGTCGATCTATATTTTTATCCAATTCAAAGAACCGGTAGAGCAGTTTGTAGGACTATCCAGCGAGGTGCATAAAGCGATTCACTCTAGGATAGGGTTGCAGGTTAAATGCGTGCTGCCCATTCACAAAATCCCTAAAACAACAAGCGGGAAAATTCAGCGTTATCAGTTGGCGGAACGGATTGAAAAAGGTGAGTTTGATGAACTGATCAAGCAAATTACGTCTTTGAGCTCCGAACAGGAGAAACAGGAAACAGAGTGTTTAGAAGAGACGCTAAGCCCGGTCGAATCAGAGCTTCTAGCCATGGCCAGAAGCATCGTCCCATCAGGCTTTATCGGCCCTGACACCAATTTGCTGGAGGCGGGATTAGATTCGCTTAAATTGCAGCAACTATTAAATTTGATGGAGGCGCATTTCAACGTTCGAGTGGCCACTCAGGAACTTTTTGAGCATCCGAATATTCGGGTATTGAGCAGTCGTTTGGAGGAATTGTTGTCGTCTGCGAAAGAAGAAGAGCTTACGATAGATCCAGTGGGGGTTCTTGCACGCTGCCCCGAAGATTTGATTCCCTTATCCTCACCCCAGAAGCGACTCTTTATTTTGCAGAGCATGAACCAGCAAAGCCTTGCCTACAATAATCCAATGGGGTGGATGCTTGAAGGCTCACTTTCCTTGGAGCAGCTTGAAAAAATGTTCAGGAATCTAATCAGCCGACATGAAGCATGGAGAACGAGCTTTTTGCTGGATGGCGATGAGCCGATGCAGCGTATCCATAAACCAGAGGAATTATCATTCCATATCGATTACGTGGATATGGAGGGGATGCATTCGGAGACTTCGAAGTTCTTCGATACCTTTGTTCGTCCTTTTGAACTGGCGCAAGCGCCACTCGTTCGGGTTAAGCTCGTACGACTGGAGAACCGCAAGCACCTACTGATGATGGACGCCCATCATTTGGTGGTGGACGGCACTTCCCGGGCCATTTTCATAAAGGAGTTCATAGACTTGGCAGCGGGGCGTGCACTACCGCCAGTTTCCTGCACGTATAAAGAATATGTCGCACATCAACAGATGTTACGACAATCGGAGGATATAGAGCGTCAGCGGGAATACTGGCTAAATCGACTGTCTGGTACAAAAGAAACTGTATTTCGCTTGCCATCGGACAATATCTTGCCACAGGAAGACGCGCCGTTATCAAGAACCTTCCGATTTCATTTAAGCAAGGAATTGGTCCATTCTTCCAAACAGCTTGCGGCACGGCATGGTATGACTCTCTTTATGATTCTATTTGCTGCTTATGCGTATATATTAGGAGAGTATAACGGGCATGAGAAGGTTGTTGTCGGAGTCCCGACTTCAGGAAGACGGCGCAAGGAATGGGAGTCTGTTATCGGAATGTTTGCAGGTACTCTGCCGATTCTATGCCAACCTGCATCCAGGTTGACTGTACGAGAGTTTTTACAAGACATCAGGAAGGGGATTTTGGAGGCTTTCGACAATCAGCTTTACCCGTTGGAGGATTTGATTCAGGATTTGAATTTGCAGCGTGATGCCGGAAAGAATCCGCTTTTCGAAACCTTGTTTGTTTTTCAAAATATGGAGCACCCTGTCATTCAAGATTCGGAACTTCGGATTACACCGCTCAGGGTCGACGAATATGAACCTAAATTTGAACTTGCGGTAGAAATCGAGGAAGAAGAAGGCGCAATGCAGGTCAAGCTTCGGTATGACGCTGTAAAGTATGAGCATGAAACGATCGAACGAATTGGTGCCCATTTTATTGAAGCGCTGAAAGGTTTTGTGAAGGATGAGAATATGGTGCTCGGTCAGTTCCATATGCTGCCTGCTTACGAGAAGAAACAACTGCTATCCGATTTTCAAGGATTAAGAAAGCCGCTACCTGCCGCTTGCATACAGGAAATGCTAAATCAGGCTGCAATTAAATATCCTGAGCATCTCGCTGTCGCGACCCCAGACCTGCGTTTAACCTACAAGGAGCTGCACCGTAAGGCAAATAGGCTAGCAAGAAAACTGCACTCCCTCGGGGTTAAACCGGGTTCGCTTATTGGGCTAATGACAGGGCGTACCGCTCATTTAGGTGTAGGTATTGTCGGTATTCTGAATGCAGGCTGCGCATTTGTGCCGATTGATCCTGGCTCGCCTGCTGAAAGAACGGAACGGATTCTGACGGATAGCGCCTGCAGCGTGATTGTAACACATGGCGAAGGAACTTTAGCTTTAGCCCAGTCTTTCAGCAGGATCAGGATTGATTTGGATGAGATAGACGATGATGAAGAGACATCTATCCCGCCAACTGTATCCCATTCCGACGATTTAGTGTACTCCATCTATACCTCTGGAAGCACGGGGACTCCTAAGGGTGTCTTGTTAGAAAACCGCGGGCTTGTG
Organism: Paenibacillus rhizophilus; assembly: GCF_003854965.1. Classification (GTDB taxonomy): domain Bacteria; phylum Bacillota; class Bacilli; order Paenibacillales; family Paenibacillaceae; genus Paenibacillus_AQ; species Paenibacillus_AQ rhizophilus. The sequence goes on along the minus strand of NZ_RQPI01000012.1, from coordinate 42,862 downwards.
AATTATGTTGCATGGCTTCAGGAACAGGCAGAGCTCTGTGTGGATGACCGTGCTGTACTCGTCTCCTCTTATGCCTTCGATCTGGGCTATACAGCTTTATTCAGTGCTTTAACATGCGGTTGTGAACTTCATATTGTACCCCAATCTCATTTACTGGATCCTTCCGAGCTGCTGGCTTATTTGGAGAAGCACCGGATAACCTATATCAAAATGACACCCTCCCTGTTTCATCTGCTGGTAGAAGCGTCAGCGTTTAGCAGAACGAACCTAAGCGCACTGCGGCTCATCATCCTGGGAGGAGAACCGATACAGGTAGAGGATATAGCGAAATACTACCGTGCCTATCCGAATGCGAGAATAATGAACCACTATGGTCCCACAGAATGCACAATTGGCTGTATCGCCCAATCTATCGAACCGGAAGGGCTTGATGCATTCAAGACCCGCCCTACGTTAGGCAATCCAATCGCCAATACTCGTATCCATGTACTGGATTCGGAGTGTAAATTGCTTCCCATCGGAATTCCAGGCGAAATTTATATTGGAGGGGTCGGCGTCGCGAGAGGTTATAACGATCCCTCCTTAACGGAACAGGCTTTCCTAGATGTCGACCTCCGGTATAACGGGAGCAACTCGGAAAGGCTCTATCGAACCGGTGATTTGGGACGTTATGTGGCAGATGGTCGCATTGAATTTCTTGGCCGAATCGACTCACAGGTCAAGATCCGGGGGTATCGGGTCGAACTTGCCGAGATCGAGAACCGGTTGAACCAGCATCCGGATATCAGGCAAGCGGTGGTTATTTCCCGTTCAGGCCCAACAAATGCTTTGGAGCTGTGCGCATATGTAGCGGTTAATCCTGTACAAATCTCTATGCGGGCATTACGAGGTTTTCTTGCAAGCCATCTTCCAGAATATATGGTTCCGGCACGCTTTATTCAAGTTGAAGCCTTCCCGATTAACGAGAATGGAAAGATCAACCGGAAGCTGCTGCCAGACCCTGTTGAAGTATTGGATGCGGACGAGGAACGCCCGGGACCACAAAGTGACATGGAACGTCAATTACTGGTGCTCTGGAGAGAGGTCCTTCAACTGGAAGGGTTAGGTATCTACGATCATTTCTTTGAAGTGGGAGGGAATTCCTTGCTGGCAGTCAAGCTCCATCAGAAGATAGAGGAACAGCTTCCAGGACGAATGAAGGTGGTTGATTTATTTGCTTATCCGACCATATCGTTACTTGCCTATTATTTAACTGAAAAAGAAGCAGCTTCTCCAAGGATTGAGCCGGTCCGGCTGCCTGATGTCTATTACAACGTTTCCCGGCAAGCGTTTATCAAATCGGTCTACAAATTCACCGTTCCGGAACCTATGCATACGCAAATAAAACTTGCAGCGGCTGCGGAGGATATTTCAGTCGAACAGATCTGTCTGTCGGTATTTGCTTATCTCTTCCACGAGATCACAAAGCAGGAACGTATCGGTATTTCAGCTGTCACATCACAGGTAAATCGGATACAGAAGTTTACGATTTCTTTTGATCAGATTTCAGGTTTGCAGGGGTTATTTAAGTGGATACGGGTTCCAATGAATATGCCTCCGCAAGAAGATTGCATATCATCCGAACACCTTTCACCGCACCTCAAAGATTCAAAGCATCTATTCCCTCTGTTCTATGTGGACCGTTTATTCACTTTGTCACAGCAATGGATAGAACATCATGGGATAACACTTGCGGTGAACAGAAGTATCGAGCACTTTTCTTTTATATGTGAATTCAATGCAGACCTTCTCGATCAGAAAAGCGTAGCAGCTTTGTTCCGACGTTACTTGGAGTTGTTGCATCGAGTAGGAAAATTTTATAACTCATCCGTATCCGTAGAGGGAGCTGTATCAAGATGAATATCGAGTCGATCAGAATGGCCGCTTTATTTCCTGGTCAAGGTTCACAGTATCCAGGTATGGAAAAGCTATGTTGTGAAATGAGTCCGACAGCAAGGCTTCGCTTTGAAGAAGCAAGTGATCTGCTAGGGTACGATCTTCGGAAATTTTGCGGTGAAAGCGATGGGTCAACGCTTATGCAAACAGAGATTACCCAGCCTGCAATATTTGTAACCAGTGTTGCAATGTTTGAATGGTTTCTTGAATTACACGGCATCCAGCCTTATTTATATGCAGGTCACAGTCTTGGAGAGTGGACTGCCCTGACCTGTGCGGGTGCGCTCACGTTTCATGATGCGGTTCAATTGGTGCAGAAACGCGGGCTGTATATGCAGCAAGCTGCGGAAAATAAGCAAACCGGGATGAGAGTTGTGAATCATGCTAGTAGAGAGCAGGTGATGAAGGCGATTGAGAGTTTAGATGTATTGCCGGAGACTCTCGTGGTTGCTTGCTATAATGCACCGGATCAAACGGTTATTTCAGGCCATTCCGAATCCTTGCAGAAAGTTACACAACGACTGGAACAACAAGGGGCGGCGGTCATCCCGTTAAAAGTCAGCGCAGCTTTTCACAGTCCGTATATGGAACCGGCTGCCCAACTGATGAAAGAGGCCATAAGCCAGGTTCAGTTTCACCAGCCAAAAGGTATTGTATTATCGAATCTGGATGGATTGCCCTATCGGTCGTCAGATGAAATCGGAGAGAAGCTGACGGCACAACTTACAAATTCGGTACGCTGGGTTGAAACGATGGAGGCTCTCCATTATCGGGATCTGAACTACGCCGTTGAGTTTGGGCCGCGGAGTGTTTTGAAAAAATTAGTGCCAATTCATCACAATCTCCGGGCGTTGTCAATCGATGTACCCGATGATTTCACGATCATTTGCAGCGAACTCGCCGCGATTGACCGACCCAAACAGGCAATGAGGGCTTTAGGATTTGAAAATGAATTGCAGATTGTGAAGTATTGTCTGGCTGCTTCGGTAAGTACACCGAACCGAAATGATGGAATCGATGAACTAACCTATGAGAAAAATGTCGTGCATCCATATCGACTGCTCGAACAAATTCATTATCGATTGGAAGCAGGGAGCGCCAAAGTGACGGAGCAGGAATTGAGAGATTGCTCCAATCTGTTGGACACAATTCTGGCCAATAAACAAATCCATGAAGGGCTCAGAACGAGCTTGCTTTATCCGGTATATGAGGCTGTACGCCTCTCTGCTGAAAGCAGGAAATGGAATACTGATAGCGGTATGCCAACTGTAGGGGGGGTTGCATAAATGTTAGATTTTTCTGAATTCGTATTAGATGAAGCTTCTGATTTATTCGAGGAAAACATCGATATCGAGCAGGTTAACAATCAGGATATCGCGATTATCGGAATTGGCTTGAAGTTTCCATTGGTGAATGATCTGGATGAGTATTGGCGCGTGTTAAAAGATGGCGTTGACTGCGTCCGTTCGCTGCCGGCGGCTCGTAAACGAGATGCAGACCAGTTGCTTTCTTTTTTGAACGCGGATGATAAGTCTTACTCATATTTCGAAGGCGGGTACCTGGAAGAAATCGATAAGTTTGATGCAGAATTCTTCCGGTTATCCCCTGCCGAAGCAGAATTGATGGATCCCAATCAGCGGTTGTTCCTGGAGACCGTTTGGAGTGCGATTGAGGATGCCGGATATGGCGGCACCAAGTTGATAGGTAGCAATACCGGTGTTTTTTTGGGCTTTAGCCCGGATTTATTGGCTAATTATCGCCGATATATCTTTGATATAGACCCGCTAAATATGGCGGTTGGCCGCGCGGGTAATATTACCTCTATTATTGCAGGGCGGATGGCGTATTTGCTCGATTTGAAGGGTCCGAGCATGGTGGTAGATACGGCATGCTCATCGTCACTGGCAGCGGTACATCTCGCTTGTCAATCGATTCGTACGGGCGAAAGCGATATGGCGATCGCAGGTTGTTCGAAGCTAATGTTGCTACCCCTGGATATGGATGTAAAGATCGGAATCGAATCATCCGATGCCCGAACGAAGGCCTTTGATGATGCATCGGATGGAACCGGTCTTGGCGAAGGCGTTAGTGCCATTGTTTTAAAGCCACTGCACAAGGCGCTTCGTGACCGGGACTCTATCCATGCAGTGATAAAGGGAAGTGCCTGTCAGCAGGATGGGAGATCGGCCGGTCTAACCGCGCCGAATGCTGACGCACAAACGCAAGTACTAACAAAAGCTTGGAGACAGGCAGGAATCAATCCTGAAACGATAGGCTATATCGAAGCACATGGCACAGGAACGAAGCTGGGTGACCCCATTGAAATCGAGGGAATCCGTAAGGCATTTCAAAAGTTCACAACAAAAAGACAGTTTTGCGGAATCGGTTCATTGAAATCAAACTTTGGCCACTTGGACCATGCAGCAGGATTGGCTGGGCTAATCAAGGCCGTACTAGCTTTGAAGCACAAAAAGCTTCCTCCAACGCTGCATTTTACACAACCAAACCGGCAAATATCGTTCATTGACTCACCGGTATATGTTAATAGCCGCCTGTCCGATTGGGAATCGGACGGTAAACCTAGACGTTGCGGTGTCAATGCTTTTGGACTAAGCGGAACCAATTGTCATGTGCTGCTAGAGGAAGCCCCTTCCACCCAGGCTGATTATATGAAGCAAGAAGACAGTCGCTGCTATGTTTTTGTGCTTTCTACTCGCAAGCTGAGCAGTCTCAAAAAAACGATTAGAAGTTATATACATTTTGTTGAAAATAAAGTAAAATATCGTTTGGAAGATATTTGCTATACATTGCAAACAGGAAGAGGCCATTACCAATACAGACTTGCTATTCTTACAGAAAGTATAGAGGACCTGCTTCTTAAATTGCGTGAGCTTGATTCTTGTGATCGTTTCGATGATTGTGACAACCCGGACATTTTTTTCGGACAAGATTTCGGAGAAGAAAAGGCGTGGCAGCCCTCGGTCATTAGCGGAATGAATGAAGGGAATCGGCTTACTGAGCTGAGGCAGGCCTGCTTCAGCTATATCTCTGGATATTCTGTACGGTGGGAGTCTTTTCATTTGGAATCAAACCCTGCACGCGTACATATGCCTACCTATGTTTTTGACAAGCAGCGCTACTGGTCTTCCCCAGATCATCGGCTCCAGGCTTCCCCAGCGATCAAATTGACTGGAAGACCAGAAGGTGAATATTCGCCGGATGAAATTCAAATCGCCAGCATTTGGGGGGATGTGCTCAAAATTGAAGAAGTGGGGCTTCATGATCATTTTTTTGAAATTGGAGGTGACTCAATCATCGCCCTAAAGCTTGTATCGGAGATGCAAAAGCATTATCAATGGTCAATAAACGACATGTTTCGTTTCTCCACCATCTGTCAGCAAGCACTGCAAGTGCAGGCCGGCATAAACCATAAATTGCTCCGGATAGAAGCTCTGCAACACAGGATTTTATCCCGTAAGGAAAAGCTGGAACTCAAGGACTGCATGGAACTTGAAAAGCCCCTGAAGGAATATCATACAAGGCTTGCTCAGATGCATGAGGCGGACCTCAGCGTGACAAATGGATATAATACTCTTCTCTTAACAGGCGCAACTGGCTATTTGGGTATCTATCTGATGCGCGATTTGCTAGTTCATACTTCTCTCCGGTTGATAGTACTTGTTCGAGGGCATGACGCTGCGGATGCTTCGGAGCGTTTGCGTAATAAAGCACTCTTCTATTTTCAAACCGATTTGCTCAAGGAGTTTCAAGACCGGCTGATCGTTGTTAACGGGGATATTTGTCAGGATCGTTTAGGCTTGGAGAAAGCGGCATACCATGAACTTTCGCTGGAGGTTGACGTTGTACTCCATGCGGCCGCATATACAAGTTATTACGGCGAAGAATCAAAGTTCTTTGAAGTGAACGTTGAGGGCACCAGACGTGTTCTTGAATTCGTCAAGAGTGGAAAAATGAAGGATCTGCATCATATCTCTACTCTGGGGATCGGAACCGGTAAGCGTGAAGGTCTCAGCAAGGCGCTCTTCACTGAATTTGATTGTGATCAAGGTCAAGAGCTGAATATTCATTATGCGCGCACAAAGTTTATAGCCGAGAAAATGCTTCTTGCTGCAAAGGGTGAGGGTCTGAATGTTTCGATCTACCGCATCGGGCACCTGATATGTGATTCACAAACCGGTAGATTTCAAGAAAATATCGGCGATAATGCGGTCTATGCCATGCTAAAAGCTGCTGTTCGTACAGGGGCATTTCCTGATATTGAAAGGGAGAACATCGAGCTGTGTTTCATTGATTCGGTAAGCATGGCCATCACGCTCTTGCTCCCGGTAAGTGCGCTTCGGAATGATATCCATCATTTAATGAACCCGTTCACCATCAGCTTTTCAGCCTTGGCAAGAATGCTGAATGAAGTTTCCGGTGAACAAAGCATGAAATTGGAGCCTGTTCAAGAATATCTGAGAATGATGCTCGACTTGTCCGAGGATAAAACGAATGCTGATCGTCAATCTTTTGCCAATCAGATTCTTTTGTATTTGGATATGCTGCACGCTCCATCGGAGTATTTCTTTGCCACTGAAAAAACAGAACGTTATCTGGAAAGGCTCGGTTTCTCCTGGGAGTCGGTCCGCCCGCTGCATATAGAGAGAATGCTCGACCACTGTAAGGAAGTAAACTTTTTGTAAGGGTTATGTATGATGAAGGAGGTTCGGGATGAATTATAAACTATTCAATATTCGCAGCTTTTCCTTGTACATTTTTGGCGGGCTCATCACCCTGATGGGGGATGAGCTGCTGACAATCGCGCTTGCTCTCTATGTGCTAAAGCTCAGCGGATCGGCCAGTCAATATGCAGGTGTATTGACACTGTCCGCATTGCCCTCTATCCTATTGGCCCCATTTGCAGGCGCAATCGTAGATCGGGTAAATAAAAATCGGTTAATTGTCCTGTTGGATTTTTTGCGCGGAATAGCGCTGATCCCGCTCTATCTATATTCCCTTCATCATGTAATTTCCCTTTGGGATATTTATGCGTTGGCGCTTTTCTTTGGGATTTGCGACAGCTTTTATCAGCCGGCTGCAATGACCTTGCTTCCTGCCATTGTTGACAAAGAGCAGATTGTAAGCGGGAATTTGATCAACAAACTATTCTGGCAGGTAGGAAAAATCATTGCACCGGCTTTTGCGGTCTTGTTGTATGGCTGGAAGGGACTTTCGCTGGTATTGCTGCTGGATGCCGTCACTTTCTTCGTGACAGGAGTTATGAACCTATTTATCAAACTCAGGAAGATTCAAACGGAGACAGCCGACAACCGGATTATGTCATTTGTGAAGGATGGATTTCGATTATACCGGGACAAGGAGATTTTAAGCATCAGCATTAACGGTATGCTTACCCATATGTTGATTCTGCCCCTATTCTTGATAGGGCTACCCTTCCTCGTTAAATCGGTTTTTGCGGGGAGTGATCCTCAATATGGCACCGTTCAATCGTTCTATTCTGCTGCAACATTGTTTGCTTTTGTTACGGTGCCGCTTGTGAACAAATCGTTTAAAGATCTTAAGGCGCTGAATGTGGGCATGTATGGGATGTTGGGGGCAATACTGCTGTTATTCCTCATTCCAATCCCGGGTATTAATCATTCAATGCACCATCACAGTGTGGTGATGATCACGCTGCTTAGTTTAATATCTTTTTTGTTCTCCCTGTGCTTCTCAACTTACGGTGTATTCTTTACCTCATTCAACCAGAAGAAAGTTGGGAATGCTTACTTGGGACGATTCTACGCTGTACTATTCATGCTGTTTGCAATAGGCAGAGTTATCGGGAATTCCATTTACGGCGCTTTATTCGACACGAGAATTCTAGTTTTACCGATTGCCTTAGCTTGTGTAGGCATGATCCTGAAATTGTTATTAAATTATGCTGTAACGTCAGTTACCCCGGTTGAACCCGTACAGGGAAAACTGAACTCATAACAAATAGAGGAGGAACAGGGATGATTAACAATCCATTATGGGAAATCGTTCACTATTTGCGTAAGATCGGACCAGAAATAAAGGGGAAGGAGATGATCCTTTCTTCATCATTATCTGCAGTTGAACAGAGCATAATCTTGGAGCATTATTTTAGCGTAGACTGTACTGAACAAAAATCTCCAAATGCCGAGATGTGGGTATGACTATTCAGAGTACAGAGTTGCATAACCGGATGTGGGACGAGATCAACCGTTTGAAGTATGATTTTGCACACATGAGGGAATTCAACCAAATGTTGGATGAAGAGCTGAGGCAGCCTGGCAAAGCTGGCCATCTTGAAACGCCATTTTTTTCAACTTGGGGAGGCCGTGCTGTAAAGCTCGGTCTTTTATTTGGCGTTAATCACATTGAGAGAATTACTGCGGCGGGAGCTGCCATTGAATTGCTCATGCTCAGTGCGGATCTGTTTGATGATTGTATGGACCAGGATGGGGGCAAGCTTGAGTCGTCGTTTGAACCTGGCCACCTCTTGCGCATCGCTTTTGCACAATGGATATTTTCTTTGTCTTATCACGCTTTTCTAAAGTTGGATATCGATACAGGCTTGGCAGGCCGTCTCCTTCAAGAGGTTAATTCTTTGTCGATGGATGCCTTGTGGGGGCAATGGCGGGCGGATGCACATGTGTATCCATTTTCTTCAACTGAAGAAAGGTACATCCTTATGATTGAGGAAAGTTCGGGAAAGCTGGGGAAACTTGTTTGTGCGGTTATAGCACTCATTGCCAGATTGGATCAAAAAGTGACAGATCGGTTAAAGGAGATTGGGAGCATGCTGGCGATATCCGGCCAAATAAGCAATGACGCGAGAGATATTATGAATGATAGGAAACTTGATTTTAAAAGGCTGAAGATGAGTTTACCTCTCATTATGGCTATTTCGCACAGTGAACGCCGGCACGATTTTTTTCACTCCATGCTTGAGTATATTTACCGTCAGCCAATGGAAGCGGAGATATATAAACAGCAGTTGCGTGATTATATGGTGAATGTGGGCGCTATTGATTACGCAAATATTAAGGCAAGGCTGATCGACCATGAAGCAGAGCTGGCACTTGTAGCGCTTCATAGTGATTGGCAATCCAAGCAATCTTGTCCTGGAGCGTGATTCATGAAAGGCTTCCTTACTCACCGAGGATATTATCAATTTTTATTCTTTTTGGTCCTGGGATTATATTTAATATTGCTGCCTCAATTTTTCATATATATGAACCGTATTCACTATTTTGGAGTGTTTCTGGAACATACTCAAGGAAACTATATCGTAAACCATGTCGATCCGAATGGAGAAGGATCATACTTAGGGATCAAGCCTGGAGATACGCTGGTTGAGGTCAACTCCGCATCTCCGAAACAGAATAGCAATGTACGCCGTTGGCATATCGTGGAGGGATCCCATGAATTGGAGTTTATGAATCAAAATCATAAGTTGGTTAGCTGGATGGATACCTTCCCTAATCATTCTGTTCAAAAAACTGGAAATAGTGTGATTGTCAGTGTCAGCATTTCAATTTTGCTTATGGGATCAGGCATCTTTCTCTACCTCAAGACGTGGAATTTTCGATATTCGAAGGAATTTTTCCTTTTGTTTTCAGTGATGTCTTTCGCAATTTTAGCCTATATCGCTTCTGAGCGCGGAATGTTACTGGCAAGAATGACTGAAATTTTCTCCGTTTCATGGGCTCCGTACTTTCTTATCCGATTCATCACACGATTCCCGGTCCGAATAACCAATCAGTTCGTGAGGTGGCTGAAAGCCTGGTATATTTTTATTGCATGTATGTTAAGTCTCTTGGCTCTGCTTATATTATTTATCAGTCAGGAAGGCAACTGGAGTCTTGATATGCTTCGTACGGGTCTTATTGTTAATGTCGTTACATCTATATTAATTTCGATCGGTATTGCATTCCAAAAATCATGGTACGCGAAATATTCTCTTCCCAGGGATTGCCGATTAATATTAAGTGGTGCGATGTGCATCGGGCTGCTGCCGATTCTCCTTTTCAGCATGACTCCGGAGATTCTGGGATATAATGGGGTGCCGATCAAAAATTCGATCATGTTTTTTCTGTGTCTTCCTTTTTGTCTATTCTATCTGATCTCTAAGAATAAGTTCCTTGTTCTGGAGGTCTATATCGGGAAGACCATAGTTTATATCTTCTATGGATTGTTAGTGATTGTCTCTGTTTCGGAGCTCAGTGATATCCCTTCCTTCTATCTCAAAATACTAATGTTCATTGTAACCATCTTTATTCTTAACTCCGTGCTCCAAAAGTCCCTAAACTGGGTGGAAGAAATTTATCGCCCCTCCTTAGGAAAGGAGTACTTGGAAGATGAGAAGAAGCGGGTCTGGTCAAATATGATTCAAACCGACTATATTTATCGGACCCTGAAGTTAATCGCAGAAATGATAAATAGATATCTTGGAAGTCCTGGTGTCGGTATCATTATTTATCTCAGTCCGATTGACTTAATCTGTTGTTCAGGTAGTTTGGAGGGAAGGGAGAATGAGATGTTTGGTGCCCGGGGATACATCTATGGAAATCCGGAATGGACCGGTATTCAGGAATGTATACCGATTGGAGGTCCTATTCAACCATCCGGTCTCATAGTTATTGCTTTACGCCCTAACGGACAAGAGCTGACCCAGGAAGAGCTTCACTTTTTAAAGAAAATTGAAATGGAGGTCTCCCAAATCATTAATACATACGCCAAGCTGGATACCATTGAAGAAATGCGATCGGGATTTGTTGAATCCCGTCAAACGCAAATCGAGATGGATCAGAAGCAAATTAATCAAATGCTGATTGAAGCGCAAGAGGAAGAAAAAAACCGAATCGCTCACTATCTGCATGATGAAATACTACAAAACCTTATTTTTCTCTCCAGAAGTCTTATCGAACTGCCAAAATTGCAAAAGTTGAGGCAGATTGAACGGCATTCAGAGATGCTTTCAGAAAAAGTCCAGGATACCATTTATGAAATTCGGCAGTTGTGTTCTGACTTATACCCTTCGATTATCGAAGATCTTGGCATCCGGGAAGCAATCCAATGGTTGATTCGTGAAATTAAAGAAAAACGGAATGTTATTGTCGAGAACAAAAGTTTGATCCAAGATGAGGAATTATGGCCCTTCAAGCTGAAGGTGTGTGTATTCCGCAATGTAAAGGAGCTTGTTAATAATGCCCTGAAACATTCTGAAGCAACAGTGATTACAATAAAAGTTGAATCTAGCATAAATGAACCCATAAGCTGCCTAGTATCCGATAACGGAAAGGGGTTTGATGTACCCTTGCATATTGCCGATTTTGTGAAGAAAAAGTACTTCGGGTTAGCTTCCGTTCAAAAGAAGTTGGAGCAATTTTCCGGGAGCATGAGTATGTACTCAAGTAAGCAGATGGGCACAAATGTGTCATTTGTGATTCCGGCTAACAATAAAAACGAACCTTGTGAAGTAAGTAGTCAATAACAAGTTGTAGGGAGTTGGGATTATTGGATAGCATAATCAATGTTATTTTGGTCGATGACCACCCGCTTGTAATGGAAGGGCTTCGCTCTTTCCTGGATAGGGATCATGGTATTATTGTACTTGCTGTTTTCGATAAAGCCAAGGACCTATTGGCCCAATTGCCGAGTTACAAAGTTGACGTAATTGTCATGGATATACGAATGCCTGAAATGAATGGATTTGAGCTTGCACGTTCCATTAAAGCTGGATACGAATCCATCAGATTAGTCATGCTGTCGGGGTATTCATATGAAGAATATCAAAGAGCGGCATTTGAAATCGGAGTACATGCCTTTGTTCCGAAAAATGCGCCTTACTCATCCATTGTCAATGCGATCCGCCAAAGTTTCCTTGGGAATATTCTCGTCACGGAACGAGCAATGCAATATATGAATCGTGACAGACTCACACGGATGGAGCATCGAATACTGCAGCTCATTGCCCAAGAGCAGAACAATCAGCAAATTTCCGACGAACTCGGAATAAGTAAAAGAACGACGGAATCACATATTAGTTCCATTCTTATTAAGCTAGGTGTGGACTCCAGAGTAGGTGCTGTGGTGAAAGGGTTTCAGAATGGCATCCTGAATGCTTGAAAGGGGATTGTAATCAGGGGTTAAAAATGGTAGGATTTAGTTGGTCGACCAACTAACTAAAGGCAGGTATCCTCCATGAGCAAATCCACCTCAACGAAAGAAAAAATCATCGAAGCTGCTTACAAGATATTGGCTGAGAGAGGATTGCATTCTTCATCGATTAAAGATATTGCATCAGAGGCAGGCGTAGCGCCCGGACTGATCCATTACTATTTTGCCAGCAAAGAAGAGCTGTTTATCACGGTCATTGAGCTGAAGCTGCAAAAATACCGTGAGTTGCGTCAAAATCTCAGTCTGACTGCAGAGCCAAGTAATTTGCTTCCGGCTTCTGTCCGATTATTGCGGGATCGGGTGAAGTCAGACCCCAACTGGTACAGACTGCGTTACGAATTTTATTCTGAAGGGCTGAAAAACCCGGAAATTACAGAACGGGTGGCTACTTTTCTCGAAGTAAGCCGAAATGGAACCAGTGAAATTATAGAGGAAATTACCGGCAATTCCAGTGAAGCGAAGATGATCAGCGCTATCTTGCTGTCTTGCATGGATGGTCTAGCTTTGCAAAAAATTATGAATCCAGATTTTGATATTGACGGCGCCTATGATCTTTTGATGAGAATGGCCCTTTATGTGTCCGAGAAATAGGGCGATGGAAGACAAAACACAAGGTTTTGATTAATATTGGTTGGTTGACCAACTAATATTTGAAGACAAAAATCAAAATAGGAGTGAGTATGTAATGTTTAAGCGAGTGGGGCAATTTGTTGGCAAGCATCCAAAGAAATGGCTAGCGCTATGGATTCTAATACTGATTGGTTCCTTTCTGGTTAGTCCAAAGTTACATGATAGGCTAGCGATCGGCGGTTCCGAGAACCAAAAGACAGAATCAACTGAAGCCAGGGCGTATATTCAGGAACACTATGACGGATTGTATAAGTTTCGGGCATTGGTGATCGTCAGCAACCCGTCTATGGACGTAGATGATCCGGCTTTTAAAGACGCCGTAACACGAATTGAAACGGAAGCCAAGCGCATAGGAGAGGTAGAGCGCATAATCAGTCCGTTCAATGCGGATAGACCACAACTACTGGATGCCGCCAATCATCGTGCCTTTATGTATCTTGATATGAATCAGAATGCTGTGCAATATGTAGGGAAGCTGCGAAGTAAAATCGAGGAATTAAAGGACCCCCTGCAAGGATTCCAGGTACTGGTATCAGGTGGTCCAGGCGTTTCCTATGACGTGAATCAAACCAGCGCAAGCAATGTGGCGACGGTCGAAAAAATCGGTCTGCCAATCGTCTTTATTTTATTATTAGTCGTTTTTCGATCTGTTATAGCTGCGCTGCTCCCATTGCTAATGGGTATATTCAGTATTCTTGTATCGATGGCAGTCATTTATTTCGTTTCCCTTAACGTTCAACTTTCCACGTTACTGAATAATATTGTGACAATGCTCGGCCTTGGGGTTGCGATCGACTATGCGCTTTTCATTACTCAACGTTTCAGGGAAGAGATGCGGAAGCATGGGGATAAGCATGTAGCAATAGCGATGGCCGTTAGCACCTCGGGTAAATCTGTGTTTTTCGCTGGGATGACGGTTGCGATCAGTCTCATTTCTCTTATCAGTGCGAATACACTAATTACGCGTTCGGTTGCTATCGGCGGCTTTGTGGTTGTTCTCGTATCTTTATTCGCCTCGTTAACTTTACTTCCTGCCGTGTTGGTTCTGCTTGGGAAGAACATTGACTTTTTGCGAATCCCATTTGCTCCGAAGACAGTAGGGAATAACCGGATCGCCGGCTTTCTGATTCAACGTTTTCTGAAATATCCCATCATGTTTTTGCTGATTGGACTGCTGTTAGCAAGCGCATTTCTTCCTTTTGTAAAAGACATTCAGGTCCACTCCTCCGTTGTCGCTTATCAAGAACTGCCGGATGGCAGTGACTCAAAGGAAGGAATGAAAGCTGTTGTGGATCACTTCGGTGTCGGAGAGCTGTTTCCGATCCAAGTGGTGCTTCAAAGTCCGGACCGCAACGTGTATAGTGCGGAATCACTTTCTGAAATCGATCGGCTTACACAAAAAATCAAGGAGGTTGCACATGTCTCCCGGGTTGTGAGCTTGACAACACTGAGTCCGCAAACTGCAGATCCTGCGGCATATGCTGCTATTTATCAGAATCGGGATTCGTTACCGGCAGCAATGAAATCGCAGCTTAAAAATCTCGTAGGCAAAGATATGCACTCAACGGTTCTCCAAGTAATCTCGGCCAATGATCCAAACTCTGACGAGTCAAGAGCAATTGTCAAAGAGCTGCGGCAACGGATTTTACCGGAAGCGAACCTTTCCTTCATCGGTAAAGTGACTGGCGATACCGCAGTCGGTGTTGATGTGGAGGAGCGAATCACCAGCAGCATTCCCATGATTTTAGGCATTGTTGTTGGATTAACCTTCCTCCTGCTATTCTCGGCGTTCCGTTCGATTATTTTGCCGCTTAAGGCTATTTTACTTAACGGCCTGGTAACGGCAAGCTCTCTGGGATTTCTGGTATATATGTTCCAGGAAGCACACTTGCACGGTACAACGCCGATGCCGCTGGATATTAATACACCGGTCATCTTGTTTACTCTTCTATTTGGTCTCAGTGTCGACTATGAGGTAATCCTGGTATCGCGTATGAAGGAAATGTATGATTCGAATAAGAACATCCGCACGAGTATAACCGACGGCTTTATTTCAACAGTAGGAATGATCAACGGGGCTGCTTCAATTATGATTGTAGTGTTTACCGTGTTTTACTTTGCAGACTTCCAGATTATACGGCAGCTTGGGGTTGGGCTGGCCTTTGCCATACTGGTTGATGTCTTGCTGGTACGTACATTGCTGGTTCCGACAACCATGTTTCTGCTTGGACCGTTAAACTGGTGGCTGCCAAATCAACGCCGACGCCAAAAGAAGTCCAAGGAGCTCATTGCTCATGAATTGAAATGATATACAGTGCAACACCGCATAAGCAAAGGAGTGAGAAGGTGGAAAAGATGAAGCTTATTTGTATCCCGCATGCAGGGGGAGCGGCCTCGTCCTTCTTGAAATGGAAGCCTTATTTGCATCCTTCTGTGGAGCTAATGCCCGTTGAATTAGCTGGCAAGGGGAGAAGATTCGGTCAGCGGCCGTATAAAAATGTGGAGGAAGCCGTACAGGATATTTTGAGCGTTGTGCATAAAGTTGTGGCAGACGAGACGCCGTATGCACTGTTCGGACATAGCATGGGGGCCTTGTTGGCTTTCGAATTACTGCATACTGTCCAGGCAGAAGGCTTTCACAATCCAGTATATGCATTCTTATCGGGCAAGCTGCCTCCACACTATGTAACGGAAAAGCAGCGTCATCTGCTAAGTGATGAAGAATTATGGAATGAAGTAGCAGGTATGGGGGGGACCCCAGTTGAACTGCTGGCAAGTGCAGAATCGAAAGTGTTCTTCGCTTCGGTACTGCGGCATGACTTTCAACTGGTGGAAACGTATAAGATAGTTGCTGGACGTGAAGGATTGGATTGTCCTGTCATGGTGATGTATGGAAATCAGGACACCCTTGCATCTGAAAGGGCCATGAAGGAATGGGAGGATTACAGTAATGGTAAGATTAACATGCATGGTTTTGATGGCGGACATTTTTTTATTTTTGACAACGCGTTTGAAGTCGTGAATGTTATTAACGAATTTTTGCTAAATCAGATTGAGAAGTATACCGGGTAAAGCTTTGACAATGGTTAATGGTCGCTGTATTAAAGGAGTTTCAAAATTGATGGATGTAATAGGTGTGCAGATAGCAGGAATTAATCAGATATTGTCGTTAGATGAATTCATTCCGTTGCTCCGGCTTTTGCCAAGCGATAAATGCGACAGGCTCTTTTCCTTTGGAAGCATAAGTATACCATAGCGGCAAACTTAGGTTAAGTGACACCTACTGCTACTGCCGAGGCCGTTAATGGTCGCCGATCATGAAGCAAAATGACATCGCATCGTGTCCATAACCTCAAAAAATTCGACAACACCGGCGAAGACATGGAGGATCTCATCTCCATCGGGACGATCGGATTGATTAAAGCCATCGAGAGCTACCGCCCCAACAAAGGAACGAAGCTCGCAACCTTTGCTGCCCGTTGTATTGAAAACGAAATCCTGATGCACCTCCGATCGTTGAAAAAGACCCGTAAGGATGTATCGCTACATGACCCGATTGGTACGGATAAAGAGGGTAATGAGATTACTTTGATCGATATACTTGGCTCTGAGACAGACGACGTAATCAAGGAAGTGGATCTCAAGATCGAGAAGAGCAAGATCTACCGCAATTTAGATATATTGGATGACCGGGAAAAAGAGGTCGTGGTCGGGCGCTTCGGCCTGGACACGGGTGGGGAAGAGCGGACGCAGCGGGAAATCGCCAAGGAACTGGGCATCAGCCGGAGCTATGTGTCGCGGATAGAGAAGCGGGCGCTGATGAAGCTGTATCATGAGTTTTATAAGGCGAAGCGGTGAGTTGGATATTAGATTAATAACCTGTAGGAATGAGAAATCAATTTCTCATTCCTACAGGCTATTTGTGTCTCTGTATTGTGATCTTTCGGTTGCATGAGAGAATTCATCATTTGTAAAAGATCCGAGGATCACACCAAAGTGAATATAAATTACATTGTGCTGTGTTATACTCGAGCTATAAGAAAAAAATGAGGTGTTTGTTAAATGATGAATCTTACACAGGACCTTGCTAAATTGATTCGATTAACGGGTGATCGTGCGAAATTGGATGCTAAAGCAAATGGGACATATATAGTATATAAAACAGTTGAAGGGCAAATTGTTAAAGAATATAGCACGGGTGAAATCGAGGAAATGAATGAACAGGAACTTGGACCAAATAGATCATTTAGTCGTTATCGATAATAGTAAAACAGATGGTGAAATTATTCTTGAAGCAGATAAAAGTGGAATAAAATATTATTTAGATGAATTGCCTGAATGGGTACAAATAATTGAACAGCAATTACGGACCAGGCACAAAACCAAAAAATAAACCAATTCGAATCGGGATCGATCGTATTGGTTTATTTTTTTACATCGTATCGTGTCCATATCGTCAAGAAATTCGACAACACCGGCGAAGACATGGAGGATTTAATCTCCATCGGGACGATCGGGCTCATCAAGGCCATAGAAAGCTACCGCCCCAACAAGGGTACGAAATTGGCGACGTTTGCAGCCCGCTGCATCGAGAATGAAATCCTGATGCACTTGCGCTCGCTCAAAAAAACGCGCAAGGACGTGTCGCTGCACGATCCAATTGGTACTGATAAAAGAAGGCAACGAAATCACCTTGATCGATATCCTCGGTTCTGAGACCGACGACGTAATCAAGGAAGTGGATCTCAAGATCGAGAAGAGCAAGATCTACCGCAATTTAGATATATTGGATGACCGGGAAAAAGAGGTCGTGGTCGGCCGCTTCGGCCTTGACACGGGTGGGGAAGAGCGAACGCAGCGGGAGATCGCTAAGGAACTGGGGATCAGCCGCAGCTATGTATCGCGGATTGAGAAGCGGCGCTGATGAAGCTTTATCATGAGTTTTATAAGGCGAAAAGATGATTAAATCAAAATGGTCTGCCAATTGGCAGGCCATTTTTGATTGCAGCCTCTCCTGAAGAACCCATGCAGAAGAGGCAGACTGTTCTAGCAATCCCACGCTGGCAGGTGAGCGCAGCTCCTGCATAAATGGAGGATGCCTTCCTACGTTAACGGGCAGTGAATTTGTAGAGGGAGGAATGTTTTTACTTGTTATCTCGGAACGGATGTAATAATAGATTACATAAAATATAAAAATTTTAACTAAAACCGTTGACATGTTATTATATCTCTCATATAATCACGTTATCAAGTTTCAGAAAACGTTTTAGGAAAGAGTGCTTGTTAGCATTGTTAACCAAGTCTACTATGAGGTGACCTGAAGTGGCGAATATAAGAGACATCGCTAAAGCGACCGGATTTTCCGTATCCACAGTTTCCAAGGCATTGAACGGTTATTCCGATATCAACCTCAAGACCAAACAGCTTGTTTTAAAAACCGCTCAAGAAATGGATTACACACCTAATGTGATGGCAAGAGGGTTAATTACTAAAAAATCGAATATGATTGGCATTTTCTTTGGCGATCAGACCAACTCGGGATTTGATCATCCATTCTTTAGCGAGTTCCTGCGTTCCATCAAGGATGTATGCGGCGCAGAAGGGTATGATATTCTTATATTTTCCAATCGGAAAAGAGAATCCAAGAGTTACAAGTCGATTTGTATTGAAAATGGTGTAGCTGGGGTCATCCTTATACTAACCGGCGACCAACGTGCGGATCAGAACATACGGGCTTTGCATGAAACTCTTCCTACTGTCTACATAGATAGTGTTCCGCATCAGTATTTTAATGTGAATATGGTAGAGTCCGATAACGAATCGGCAGCTTTTGAAGCAACGGATTATTTAATTCAACTGAATCATACCCGAATTTTAAAAATAGCCGGAGATCAGATAGCCAAGGCCGCACATGATCGGGTAGCAGGCTATAAGAATGCTCTAACTAAACATAATATCCCTGTAGATGAACAACTGATTAAGTATTGCGAGTTTTCCCAGGAGCAGAGCTACAAGCTCACCAAATCATTTTTTTCGAAAAAAACCGATGTTACAGCAATATTTGCTTCCAGCGATACCATGGCTTATGGAGCGATCGAAGCTTTAAAGGAGCTAGGTTACAGTGTGCCTGGTGACATCTCGGTAATAGGCTTTGATGATATTGATTCCGCTGCAGGCTACAGCCCTGCGTTGACCACAGTCCGCCAGCAAAGGCTCAAAATAGGACAATCCGCTGCGAAAATCTTGATAAATATTATAGAGAATAATAACGATGGTTCTATCCAAAGGGTTACCGTTCCGGCTCATCTTGTAATCCGGGAGAGCTGCGGCAACCGGTCCGTTTAAAAAAAAGAAAGCAGGATTTTCATACACTTTTCCTAAAACGTTTTAGGTGAATTTTGTCAAACCACATCGGAATTGGTATGTATTTTAAAAATCCCATAAATTTAGAAGGAGGCGTAAGTATTTATGGCTGTGGAACATACTTCACTGATGAAAACATCCGGTAAATCGACTGGTAAGTTGACCGGTAAATCGACCGGTTTATCAAACAAGTGGAGGCAAATAAAGAAGTACCGGAATTTATACTGGATGCTCCTCCCCACATTGATTTATTTTTTTATCTTCCACTATATCCCCTTTGCCGGTATCAGTATCGCTTTTAAGGATTTTCAACCTTTTATAGGGATTGCGGACAGTCCTTGGGTGGGATTCAAGCATTTTAACATGATCTATCATTCCGAAGACTTTTATCAATTATTAGTAAACACCCTGCTGATCAGCGGTTACCGCCTTATTTTTGGATTCCCCGTTCCTATTATCTTCGCTTTGCTGCTCAATGAGGTAAGAAAACAATCCGTTAAAAAAACCGTCCAAACCATCACTTATTTCCCGCATTTCCTTTCCTGGATCGTATACGGAGGATTAATCCTTTCCTTTATTAGTCCCGCAGGGATCATTAATGAAATTTTGAAAGGCTTCGGCATTCCGGCAATAGACTTTGTTACAGGCCCCGATTATTTCCGTTCCATTCTGGTCATTACCGGTATTCTGAAGGATTTTGGCTGGGGAGCGATTATTTACTTGGCGGCCTTAAGCTCCATCGATCCGCAATTATACGAGGCAGCGACGGTCGATGGATCAGGCAGATGGAAAAAGATGATTCACGTAACTTTGCCCGCACTGCTTCCAACGGTATTTCTCATGCTTATTATACAGATCGGTTATATTCTGGACGCCGGCTTTGAACAGATCTTTGTGATGAGCAACCCGACGGTGTATGGCGTATCGGATATATTTGATACCTATGTATACCGGATTGGAATCGAGCAGGCCAACTTTAGTGAAGCTACGGCCATAGGTTTGTTCAAAGGGGTTGTCGGCTTTATCCTGATTGTTTCGGCTAACCGCATCATTAAGCGCAGCGGCGAACCAACTTTATGGTAAGGGGGAAAGACCATGGTTGAACAAAAGAACCGTTTTGCCGATTTCATCATTTATTCCATCTTAGCGTTTGCCTGTGTGGCCACCATACTGCCTATCCTTCACGTCTTTAATCTTTCATTGACTTCGGCCAGCGAGGTGCATAAGAGCAATCTACTGCTGTGGCCCAAGGAGATTACGTTTCAAGCCTACAAATATTTGTTTTCTACGAATGCTTTGGTCAAAAGCTTTTATATCACGGCATTCATTACGATTGTTGGAACCTTATTGAATCTAATCCTAACGATTGCCGGAGCTTACGCGCTATCCAAACCGGAGCTTCCGGGGTACAAAGGGTTCATGGTCTACATTGTGATTCCGATGATGTTCAACGCGGGGATGATTCCGAGCTATTTATTAATCAAAAATATGGGTTTGCTGAACTCGCTCTGGGCTTTAATCCTCACCGGCGCGGTTTCCGCGTTCAACCTGATTTTGATGCGTAACTTCATTATGGGTTTGCCCGGCAGTTTGGAGGAAGCGGCCAAAATAGACGGCTGCAGCGAATGGACGGTATTATTCCGAATCCTTATTCCAATCTCCAAACCGGCGATTGCTACTATAGGGCTGTTTTATGGTGTATACCACTGGAATGAGTTTTTTCTGGGGGTTCTCTATCTTTCGGATTCATCGAAATGGCCGTTGCAGGTGCTGCTGCGAACGATCGTATTTGATAACAACATGAGCAACGTAGCCGCTTTGAATACCTTATCCACTGCCGGCCAAGCGGTCGAACCCGCAAATATTCAAGCAGCTTCAATTATTTTTGCCGCCTTGCCCGTTTTGGTTGTTTATCCTTTTTTACAACGCTATTTCGTTAAGGGAATGGTATTGGGAGCTGTGAAAGGATAGCACTTCAAGCGAGATACAAAGCAGATAATCAGGAGGGATAAGGATGAAAAGCAGCTTTTGGAAAAAAGGGTCTTTGTTATTGACGGCACTTGTAATTGTTCTCGGCGGATGTTCTTCGGGCAATAATGGCGCAAACAGCGGTGCAGACACGGCAGCAGATGCTGCCGGCAGCTCGGAGCCGGTAACCATTACGATCTTGAAGCATTTGAACGGCGGGCAGCGCTATGCCCCGGATACAGCGATTGAAAAATTAATCGAAGAAAAGGCTAATGTTAAACTTGAATATCAATTTATTCCCGCCCAAGAATATGACAACAAGCTGAATGTGCTGATGGCCGGCGGGGATTTGCCGGATATTATTCATAACTTCGGACCCGACTGGCCTCAGTATAACAGCTATGTCGAGCAGGGCGCATTCCTGCCACTGGACGATTATCTTGCAAAATACCCTAAAGTGAAAGAAATGGTCTCGGACGATGTCTGGAATCTGCTCAAGAGTCCGAAGGACGGCAAGATTTATCATCTGCCGTGGTACATTGGACAAGAGCCGCAACTCACATATTACCGCAAGGATTGGGCGGACAAACTGGCCATTAAAGAACCGGCAACCGTTGATGAATTCACAAAAATGCTGGAAGCTTTCCGCGACAAGGACCCTGACGGAAACGGCAAGAAGGATACCATCGCCTTTTCTCCCGGAGACCAGAACATTTGGTTCCTGAATTCCTTTATGACCAACTTTGGGGCGAATATGTACGGGTTTGTTCCCTCGGAGGAAGATCCGAACACACTGGTCGATGCCTTTATTCATCCCAATCTAAAAACGGGTCTTACTTATCTGCATGATTTAAGAGTTCAAGGGCTGCTTGATCCCGATTGGCTGGTCGACAAGAAGCCGGGCATCGATAAATTCATCGCAGGCAATGTAGGCGTAACTTCCGGCACGAAGAATGAGTATATCCGCCTGGTGGACAGCCCTAATGTCAAGGGAGTCGCTGTACTTCCGCCGCTTAAAGGACCTAACGGCTACGAGGGCGGAGCCAGATTAATTCCTCCGCATGACCGCGGATTCTCGATCAGCAGTAAAGCGAAAAATGTGGATGCCATCTTCAAATATTTGGAGTGGCAGCTGACAGATGGCCTCGACCTGATGAAGTACGGTGTACTGGACAAGACTTATACCGAAAAAGACGGCGTGAAAACGTTGATTTCAACGGACAAGCTGCCTGACGATTATGCTTCTCTTGAAGTTCTGCGCGAAGTGATTCCGCAGGAGGAAGTGGATTCCCTGCAAAAACTTGAGTCGAAATTTGTGGATCACAAGGATCAGTTTGAGCATTTGAAAACCGTATATAATCTGTACCTGGAAAAATCCAAAACGAACAAGTATGCCGCCGATTATAGAAGACCTATTGCAAGCCCTGCGAATGAACAATATGGTGCCAAGCTGGCTGCGCTCGTGCAGGAAGGCCTGACGAAAGCCATTGTGGACGGCAAAGCGGATCCGGGACAAACCTTCGACAATTATGTAGCGAACTATTACAAGAGCGGCGGCCAACAGGTTCAGGATGAGCGCAACAAGCTTCAGCAGGACAAATCAAATCCTTTTGCAAAATAGCGGAGCATTCATCGAATCCGGCGTGGAGGCGAATGATTCGGCGCCGGATTCTTACTTACTGGGAGTGGTGAGACCGTGAACAATCCATTAGTTTGCCATATTATTTCTCATACCCATTGGGATCGCGAATGGTATTTGCCTTATGAAAAACATCATGTACGCCTCGTCCGGTTAATGGATACATTATTGGAGCTGTTGGATCATGATGCTGATTTCCATAGTTTTCATATAGACGGGCAAACGATTATTCTTGAGGACTATTTACAGGTTCGTCCGGAGATGCGGGACAAGCTGGTGCATTACATTAAGGAAGGCAGACTGATTATTGGTCCATGGTATATATTGCAGGATGAATTTTTAACGAGCAGTGAAGCCAACATCCGGAATCTGCTCATTGGATTTCAAGATGCGCGGCAGTATGAAGGCGCTGTATCCAAGCTTGGATATTTTCCGGACTCCTTCGGAAATATGGGACAAGCCGCACAAATCCTGCGGCAGGCCGGAATCGATACCGCTGTGTTTGGCAGGGGGGTAAAACCGACAGGGTTTAATAATGCTGTAGCGGATAAAACCAACCATTTTGAATCGCCCTATTCGGAAATGATTTGGCAGTCTCCGGACGGGTCCTTCGTGCTTGGCATACTGTTCGCAAACTGGTACCACAATGGAATGGAAATACCGGCAGATGAGGAACAGTCAAAGCTGTATTGGGAGAAGAAGATTGAGGATGCAGCCCGGTATGCTTCAACCCCTCATTTACTGTTTATGAACGGCTGCGACCATCAGCCTGTCCAAACCGACTTATCGGCTGCGCTGGCGGTTGCAAGAAGGAAGATGCCCGACGTTCAATTTGTCCATTCCAGCTTTGAGCATTATATAGAGCAGGTCAAACCGGCTTTGCCCGATGATTTATCTGTAGTAAAGGGTGAACTGCGCAGCCAGCATACGGACGGATGGTTTACTTTGGTCAATACCGCTTCGGCCAGGGTGTATATCAAACAAAAGAACCAGACCGGTCAGGCCATGCTGGAAAAGGTGGCTGAGCCGCTGGCTGCATTCGCCCATATTCTCGGTCAGGCCTATCCCCATCACTTGTTCACTTATGCGTGGAAGACATTAATGCAGAATCATCCTCATGATAGTATTTGCGGATGCAGTATAGATGAGGTTCACCGGGAAATGATCACCCGGTTTGATAAAAGTCTCTATGTCACGGAAGAAATTGTAGACGAAAGCCTGAAAGCGATCACTCAGCATATCGATACCGCTATGTTTGCCGAATTTTCCTCAGAAGCGGTGCCTTTCACGGTGTTCAATACGAGCGGTTGGAAACGTACGGGAGTCCTATCCGTTGTTTTGGAAGTCGGGCGGATATCCATTGACGGGCAAGTCCCTGCGCTTGCAGCGCAGGAACTGCAGAAGGAGAGCTATCACGACTGGATATTGATGGATAGTCGAGGCAGCAAAGTGTCCTTTACTATGGAGGACCTGGGTCCGCAATTTGGCTATGACCTTCCGGAAGACCGTTTCCGGCAGCCTTATATGGCCCGTAAACATAAGCTTACCTTTGAGGCGCAGGATGTACCTGCCCTTGGATTTAAGACGTATGCGTGGATCAAGAATCCTGGCCTTGCAGAGGTTGTTTCGGAATCTAATGAGAATCCTTCACTGGTCGTTGGCGAACGGGAAATGGAAAACGATTGTTTAAAGGTTGCCATATCCGCGGATGGCCGGTTATCGGTCATGGAAAAACAAAGCGGGCATACGTTTACGGATCTTCTAATTTATGAGGATGTAGGGGATATCGGTAACGAGTATGTTTTTAAACAGCCCGATGGGGAGATCGCCATCACAACGGAAGGCCTTAAGGCTGAGATTAAGCTTGTTGAGGATACACCCTACCGCGCTTCCTTTGAAATCATCCATGAGCTGCAAATTCCACAAGGCGCTAATGAACTGCTGCAATCCGAGATGAACCAAATGGTTCTGTTTAAAGACCGGAAGGCACAGCGTGTCCTGGAAACTGTGCCAATGAGGCTCACTACCCGTATCAGCCTGGAAAAGGGCGGAAAAGGAATAAAGGTAAAAACGACTTTTGACAACAAGGCAACGGATCATCGCTTGCGTGTATTGTTTCCTGTTGATTTGAACACAACCGTATGCTCGGTGGATTCAATCTTTGAGGTGGTTCAAAGAAATATCGAGCCAGCCCCGGAATGGGAAAATCCAAGCAACTGCCAGCATCAGCAAGCATTTGTCGATGTGAGTGACGAACGGGCAGGCCTGACCATAGCCAACCTGGGTTTAAATGAATATGAGATTTTAAGAGATGGGCGCAATACGATTGCTGTAACCTTATTACGCTCCGTGGGTGAACTGGGAGATTGGGGCGTATTCCCAACACCGGAAGCGCAATGTTTGGGCGAGCAGACGGTTGAATTTGAAATGATTCCTCATCCGTATCATGGTGTGCAATCCGGGGCCTTTGCGGAAGCCTATCAGTTCCAAATTCCGTGGACTGAGCGGCAAACCGGAATTCATACAGGTAAGCTACCGGCTGACTTTGGATTTGTAGAATGGAACGGGGAAGGCCTCGCTTTTTCAACTATGAAGATCAACAATCAGACGGATGATGTAATCCTGCGATGGTACAATATGAGGCTTGAGGAATCGACGCTTGCTGTTGAACTCAACACGTCCATCAAAGAGTTGTATGTAAGCAATGTGCTCGAAGAAACCATTGGGCCCCTAGCTCATATAGGCAAGGATTCCCTCGATGTGGGTCCCGCGCAAATTACGACTTTGGGAATCAAGCTTAAGTAAACTCGCAGTTAGATCTGTTGTAACCACGGAGGGAAAATAGATGAAACTATTAAACGTTGGGCTTGTACAAATGGATTCCGTGATTAAGGATATTGAAAGCAATATTTTAAAAGCGGAGCGTTATATAGATCAAATCGGTCAAGAAACAGATATTATTTGTTTTCCGGAGCTGTTTACGACAGGATATAATTTCGACCTGATTCAAGACGAATTCTATTCCTTGGCGGAGACGATCCCCGGTCCGACAGTAGAACGGCTGGCTGCCAAAGCCAAGCATTACGGGACGGCGATCATCGGGAATATCGTAGAACGGGATGAACTGCAAAGCGGTGTTTTGTACGATACCGCTTTTGTCATCAATGAGAAGGGCGAATATATTGGGAAATATCGTAAGGTTCATCTCTATCCGTCGGAACATCAATATTTTCGAAACGGCGCTGACTTTCCTGTGTTTGAGCTGTTCGGTACGAAAGTGGGCGTAGTAATTTGTTATGACCACGCTTTCGAAGAAGCTTTCCGGATTCTGGCGCTTAAAGGAGCCGAAATTATATTCATTCCTTCGGTCATACCGAAAAACTATGAATATTTGCTGGATCTTCGCACCAGCGCCCGGGCCCAGGACAATCAAATATTTACAGTGGCGGTCAATAGGGTGGGGATGGAGAACAAAATTGTTTATTGCGGGAAAAGTAAAATTGTGAACCCGCAAGGCGAAGTTGTGGCAGAAGCGGGCGATCAGGAGGAAGTTCTAATCGGACAGATTGATACTTCCCTTATTTTCAAAGAGAGAAAGCAAGAACCGGTCTTTCGGGATCGAAGACCCGAATTATATTCAGAGCTTACCAAATAAGAGGTCATCATTCTTCCATCTTGGATGACCGGGAAAAAGAAGTGGTTGTGGGCCGCTTTGGCCTGGATACTGGAGGGGAAGAGCGGACGCAGCGGGAGATCGCCAAAGAGCTGGGCATCAGCCGCAGCTATGTATCGCGGATTGAGAAGCGGGCGCTGATGAAGCTGTATCATGAGTTTTATAAGGCAAAGAGGTAATGCGGCTATAGCAGTGATACGGGGCAGGGGGGATGCATTGTCGTTGCCCTGACAGAGTCTGATTCTGAAGGGCAGCGACTTTATACGTGGCGATGAATATAAAAAAAGCATTCGAAAATACACCCGTTCCCCGGTCAAGTTCCGGGAAACGGCCGCAAGTACCATTGTTTTTAGCTGTCTGCTTTACAGGTAATGATCATGCCCAATAACCTTCTCGTATACTTTCAAGTAACGTTCAGCCATCTTTTCTTTCGTAAATCGGTCAGCGACATACTGACGAAGCTGCTCCGGATGGACGGATGCATCGCCCATAACCATCTTCGCCATATCCTCCGCGCTTTCGCACAAGAATTGCGGAAACCCGGACAATACTTCCGGGACAGCCCCTCTAGGGAATGCGGCCACAGGCGTTCCGCAGGCCATCGCTTCAATCATCACCAATCCAAATTGCTCTTCGCAAGCAGTCGGAAACATGAGCCATTTGGCATGCCGCAGTAAATCTTGTTTTTCTTTTCCGTGAACTTCACTGACATATTCGATGTTGGGACTGTTGTTAATTCGCGGAAGGATCTGATTAAACAGATCTCCATCCCAGGCGGGACCTGCTATGATCGTTCTTATACCTGTCATTTCGGCCACATCAATCGCAGTATGCACGCCTTTTTCCCAATCGATCCGTCCCAGAAACAGCAAATAATCCTCTTTGTGCTTACTATATTTATACTCGTTTAGGTCGATTCCATTGTGTACATAATATCCTTTATGCCGGTTAGGAGACTGTTTAAGCTTCGTACGGCTCACATATACGGGATGCTTTACCGGGACATGAAGCGACCATTCCGTGTGAATCGTAGCGACCGTCGGAATGTTTAGGTCTTCCTGTCCAAACAGGAGATCATGCGTATGGTCGTGTATGATATCCGTATTGTCCGGAATCGTATCAAGAACGAAATCCTTGATGCTGTCCGTCTCATACCGGTGTCCATACGGAATAACGACAGCACGGCTTCGGCTCCCTGCGAGGGCATACACATAGACCTCATGTCCCATATCCACAAGCGCATCCGATAAATTGTAAACGACCCTTTCGAGACCTCCGCTGCCGGGAAGAGGAATGATGTTCGGAGCCACCTGAACAATGATCACCGTAAATCACCTCTGCTTGAAAATCGTATATGAATGCTTAAGATTCCCACGGGTCAACCCAAATCAATCCCTCATTCACGATGAATGGCATCAGTTGTTCGATTACAAACATTTGGCTTTTATAGTGCTGCAATAATTGGAGCTTCTTTTGCAAAATATGAAATGGAAGCGGATCATCCTCAGTTTCGAATATATATAAGTGATCCAATTTCATGCTGTGCAAAATACGGGATAACGACCGGTGCTGTCTATGGCCGTATTCCCCTTGCAGATTATGAGTAACAACTTTATGGAATTGGCCGGAATCCAGCAGGTCTCTTAAAGCGTCTTTCACTTGGTCTTCATCAAACTCTCCATCGTATTCATCCGGAAAATCCCAAATTTCAAAATCCGCGTTAACGGAATTCATCGCATTATGGAATTCACGGGAACGAGTCTCGTTGCCTCCGTTGGTTAAGCAAATGACTTTCCAGCCTGACTCCTGGATTAAGGCTCCGCCTCCGAATATGCTTTCATCGTCAGGATGAGCGACCACCATAAGCTTATCTGCTTCCGAATGGGATGACATTATTCCACCTCATAGGGGGCATAACGGCTTTTTAGAATGTTTGCATATAAATTCATCAACATATCTGTAGTACGGGTGAAGTTAAATTGCTCCTTTACCAGATTTCGATTTACCCAGCCTGTTTCCATCTTTTCTTGAACCGGCATATCCAGCGCTTGCTTAATATCCGCTTTTAGCTTCTCTACTGTCCAGGCTTCATCGGCATGATGGTCACCGAACCATGTCTCCCAGGCGGACCGGTAATTTCCTGGATGAACGAGTCCAACAAAACCCTTCACACCAACAGCGACCACAGGACGACAGCAGGCCAGAGCCTCAAGAGCGGCTCTCCCGGTGCCGACAAAGACATCGCAGATGGAATAATAGGAAGACATATTGAGCGTATTCCCCAGCAAATGTATGAATTTTCCTTTCGTTTCTTTGTGAATTATATCAACCAGCGATTTAATACCCTCACTATGCCGCCCTTCGCCGGTCACGAGGATGTTTAGGTTAGGGTAGTTTTCGGCCTTTAACTGTCTGCATGCTTCAATGATGTCTCTGCAAATATCCGCTTTTTCCCAAGACAATCTGCCGGCGTACATAATAACGGGCGCGCCCTTTGGAATTCCCAGTTCTTCGCGCAAGTCACTCTGTATAAGGGAGCGGTAATTGAACTGTACGGTATCAATTCCGTTAGGAATCAATTGGACAGGCATTCCTTTGACAGGCAGTTGTTTCACTATGGAAGGGCTCACGCAGACGACCGCCGCGCTGCTTCTGATCAGCTCGATTTCATCAATTGTAAAAGGAAGCAGCATGTGGAGCGTCCATAAACGGGGGATGCACAATTGATCCGCGGCTTTTGCAGCAAAGGAACCGGAAGGGATTTGATGAATATGAACGGCTGTAATTCCTTCCGTATTCATGATTTGTTTTAATTGGGAGATAATTTTCTGCTCATCGGCATCATTGATTCTATGTTCGTTCGTGACGAAGTTAATCTCATATACGGGACAGCCCAATGCGGCGAATGCATCACACATTTCTCCGCGTTTCCCGGCTACAACGACGTGAACACCGTTTCTAAGCAATTCCCGTACGCATGTCAGAACGTGCGTTTCGGTTCCGCCGATATTAAATTGGTCCAGCACCATTAAAACGCGCAGGTCACTAACTGAATATCGCGTTTCCATGCTGCGATTCGATTCTTCTTTATTCAACCAGACCACTTGCTTGGGCGGTTGGGCGTTCACGACGTATTGTACAATCGGCTTTTGAGTGTATATGCGTTTCTTAACCGTGCGTTTTTTGCTGCGAATCTCTGCCTTTTTTTTCAATCTGATTCAGCTCCTTATTCTGAATAAAATTCATGGGAACGCTGGGCCGGATGAGAGCGATAGTAATACAGGGTCTCCCGCAGGTTTTCGATCCGGATGCCATTAGTAACGCACTTGGCAATAAACTCATAATCCTCGGCTCCATTCATGTTCCGGGAAAGTCCTCCCAAGCGATCGAATACACTGCCTCGAAACAAAATGGTCGGATGTGAAACGCAATGCTCGCCTATCGCATATCTCCTGGGAATGTCCTCACCATAACTTAGCCAACTCGACGGGGTTAGTTTTAACATGTCGCTATCTTCAAAAGCCATATAGTTCGTGCCGACCAGATCGATCTGCGGGTGGTTCATCAGAAACTCGACCTGCTTACGAATCCTTTCGGGATGGGAGTAGTCATCCGCATCGTGAATGGCGATATATTCTCCGCTTGCCATAAACAGCCCTGTTGTCAGAGAGCCGGAGAAACCTACATTTCGAGGCAGCTGAAGCAGAGTGAAGCGGGGGAATCGCCGGCGGGCCTGCCACAACAAGGTACGATCGGCAGATCTATCCGTTGATGCATCATCCACAATGATGATTTCTATGTTTGGGTAGGTTTGCCCGTATAAATGATCCAGACAGTCCTCAATGTAAGATTCTGCGTTAAAGCACGGGATCACGATGCTTACAAGCCGGTCAATTCGTGCAAGCGACATCATCAAGCCCCTCCATTCCAATAATCATGTCCTTTCACCATATGATCTAAAGAATACAGTTGAAAGGGATAACCGTACATTTTCTTTAAAATGTATGTGGAGATATGTACCTACCCAATCAAAATTCGTGATTAGCAATACAATAACAGCGGCACAACATAAGGAAGGTGATTTAATGTGACAGAAAGCAGTGACTACACTGAATATACGGAATATTCATCGTATTCAGAGTACACAGACCATACACTGAGTAAAATCTGTTTTGCCATATTGGTGCATAACCGAAGAGAAGTTGTCTTCGATTTATTAGACAACATTCGTTGTTACTGTCCTAACAGTTCTGTCGTCTTATATAACGGTGGAGATGATCCGGAATTATGTAAAGGTCTTGGATATCCGGTATGCCCGACCAGCAGAAAATTAGATTACGGGGTAACCGCAATATATATGCTTGAAGTGATGGAATGGCTCGAGGACATTGATTATTCCTATGATGTACTGATCAATCTGGATTCTGATGTTTTGTTTGCCAGAGAAGGCTTTGAGCAATACATTCTTAATGAAATGAAAGACAAGGATTACATGGGCGTCGGTACGAAAATACCGGATGATGATTTTTATTGCTTAGTACAACTTAGGCAGGAAATCGACCAATGGATCCCCTTGTTAGGAAACGAACCTTATTGGGAGTCATTCAACGTAGGGCAGGTATACAGCAGGAAATTAGTCCTTCGTTTTTTACATGATGACCAGTATGAATTGTTAAAAAGTAATCTCCATGATACAAGGTCCTTCGGAGTAGATGAGATTGTCTATGTTACGATGGTTGAACGGCTGGGCTATCCATTGCATGCTTACCCCGAAAACGTTGCATCAACCGTTCGTTACCGGCCGCACTTTCCGCTCGATGAGGTGGTCAGCCTTGTGAATTCTCAACCCGAGAGCTTCCTCATTCATCCGGTCTATCGGAAACTTAAGGATGAAGCAAGAAGCTTTATCCGGGAGGCCATGAAACGGAAAATCCAGCTCAGTCCCGACTATCAAGAACGATTTATGGAAGAGTATCTCGGCGAGATGCCTTATCTCATTCGTAGAAGCAGATATAACGGCGCAAAAATAGAGTGGCTGGCCGCCTCAGAAGATGAAGGGCTGCTCTACTGGAGGGAAAATCAATCAGGCAGAACGAAAGATGTCTTGTTTGGGCCCTATGCATTCGGAAGTGAAAAGATTGAGGGATTAACAGCGCTTGAGGGCAAATTCGGCAATCTTGAAGCGGTATGCCGAAGCGATGACAGACTTATACATTTTTGGAGAGATGAGCATAGCGGTGAATGGTTTCAATCCGAACAATTTGCGGAAGGGGTTACGGGAATGCCTGCTTTTCTGGAAAGCAGCTACGGTAATTTCGAAGTAGTTGCCCCGCTGAAGGAGGGGGGCCTTGGCCATTGGTGGAGAAACAACGATGATCCGATGCACCCTTGGTTTGGCGCGGAAGTATTCGGTACGGAGCAGTATGACGATGTAATCTTAGTTGAGAACAACGAGAAGCAATTGACAGCCATTGCATGTAAAGATGGCAAGTATCAATACTACGTCAGGGACGACCACAACAGCTGGGAGTGGAATGGACCTTACGAATAAGAGGTTGAGGACCGATGAGCATCCTGGCTGTGCAATACATTAGACCAATGGATGATGGATGGACACTCCCGCATCTGTTCAAATGCGAGGACGGTCAAACCTATGTTGTCAAATTCATTAATAATCGTTCCGGTTCTGGTATATTGGCCAACGAGCTGATTGCTTATCGTCTGGGGAAATGGCTTGGATTGCCGATTGCACCCTATCGCATTATCCAGATAACAAGGGATCTTGTGGATATGTTCCCTGTTTTAAAAAGCATGGATATCCCTGCAGGCCTTCACCTTGGCAGTTTATATTTCGAACAAGGGACGACCTTGCTGGGGGAAGTCAATTTGGCATTATGCAAAAATCTGCACCATGCGGCCGGGATGATAGTTTTTGATCACTGGATCAATAACTGGGACCGGCATGTTGCCGGATCGAATCTATTATATGTACCGGACCAACGCAAAATTCAAATGATTGATCACTCGGATGCTTTTTTCGGCCCGTACTGGGATCAAGAAGAATTCATGGATGACAGTGATAGAATGGATGTGTTCTGGGGGCCAATATATGAAATGTTCGTTCCCTATATCGACAGCCCGGACCCGTTTGGCCATTATGTCTCGTTAGTCGAAAAGGTCAGCGAGAAAGTCGTTATTCAAGCGGTAAAAGGGCTCCCCAAACAATGGAATATCTCCCGGGAAGATGTGACTGGGTTGATTGATTTTTTACTGTGCAGGAGGAGCCTCGTTAGGGGTGCTTTGGATGAATTAAGGGATTACTTTCCGATCTGGCGGCAGGAAGACGACAATTGATTTTGGAAGAATGCTTGAAAATATGGTAATTCACTAGAATGTCTGCCCTTACCTTTTCTAGTTTCGAACATTTAATAGTATCAGGATGATTAAGGCATCCGAATATATTATTAAAGGAGTGCTTCTAAAAGATGCAAATGGATCACAAAGATCAGAAACACGTCACTATAACTACAGGTCCTATTTATGTACCGCCCATTAACATTATTGTTCCTAATGATAAACTGATAATAACTCTGAAAAATCCGACGAACAAAAAGCTTCAAGCGACAATAACACTTGGCCTCTGTCCTTCTCCTAACAGCTCGCCTTCACCGTGTGCCGGAGGTGGCTATGTCAATAATTCGGTACAAACATTCGAGGTAAATGAAACGGATTTTCATCTCGGTACGTTCAAGGTTGATCCGATGACATGCCTGCGCATTGAAAAAACGTTCGACAACTATGAATTGTTTGATTCTGTTATCCGGTTGACGGCAACAGGCGATTTTGAAATCTGTAAAGACAGCTGCCAGCCCATCTGCGGACTGCTGGAAATTTCCAGCGTAGTTGGTTTTTCGGGTAACCTGGGTGGTCCGTTCGTAACAGCGATTCCTGCAGAGATGACCGCCTTGTATCAAACCTATTACACAAACTCCGGTGTATTAGGTACAGATGAACAAACTCATGTACGCTACGCCGAGTGGGTATTGTGCGATACTCATTGCCCTTGTGATTCTGACTCCGACTCCGACTCGGATTCCAGCTCCAATTCTTCTTCCGACGGTCACTACTAATATCCTTAGCCGGTCTCTTCCATCCCGGAAGAGGCCGTTTCTACTTGCAAGACATTCGCAATACGGACTTTCATTTTTGGCCAGACGAGGTGATTCTTTATGTTTCACCAGCTGCTGCAAGCTGCTTCAGCACAATATGGGATAGCATTCTACGAATCTGAAATTCTTCATAAAACGGGGCGAACGCTGGTCCTGGCTATAAAGTCACCACAGGGTGAATATGTTCTGAAAAGTATTTTTACCAGTGAAAAGCGCCTTGAGTTTATTTTGGAAGCCGAACACTTCCTGCGGCAGCAGGGAATTCATATACCGGAGATCTTTCCTACTCTCACAGGCACGCCTTATTTTCTATGGGAGGGGGATCGTTATGTCCTGCAAGAAAAATTGCGGGGTGCTCCGTTTCCTCCAACAACATCAGAAGCCGTGACCCGCAGGGCAGCCCTTCTTGGCAAAATGCATTCCTCTTCGCTAGGCTTCCTTCCGAAACATGGGCCATACACTTCTGAGGAAAGGCTGTGGCCGCGTACTTATCTAAGGGAACTTTCCTCTTTGAAGCATTGGGCAAGCTGGTATCACAACTCTAGAGCCTCCAAAAAAAAGATAATCCTGTCCTATATGGATTTCTTTCTGGAAGCTGGGCAGGAGTTGGTTGGACGGCTTGAGCGGCATCCCTTTTTTAAAAGCTGGATCGATGCTCCTCTTCAAAAGCATTTTTTGTGTCACGGCGACTTTCATAGCGACAATATCCTGACGGTGGGAGCAAGTCTCTATGTTATCGACTTTGAATTCATCCGTTATGACTATCCCTCCAAAGATATAGCCCGTTTTCTGCAAGGAATAATGAACCGGCGAAAAGGTTGGGACCCTGTCTGGTTTAATCGTTTACTGAATTCTTATCTCCGGGAAAATCCTTTGAATGATGACCAATTAGACCTAATGTATTTCGACTTAGCTTTTCCTCATAGCTTTTACCGCTTTGTTGATAAAGGCAGATACAGGAATATTTCCTTGGATGATGTGGTAGCTTATTTACAAAGAGAGTATGACAAAACCGTTTATTTCCTGCAGCAAACCAAACGTTAGTCTGAGCAGCAGCTTCGTATCACGGATTGAGAAGCGGCGCTGATGAAGCTGTATCATAAGTTCTAAAGGCGAAGCGGAGGGAGAGGAAAGTACAGCTTGTCATTGGCAGGCTGTTTTTTTCGCTGTTCTCCAGATGCATAATGGAAATGCGATATCCGGACTGATGTTAAATATAATGACATTAAAATAAAAAAAACATTGCAAGTACTTTGTTATGAATGTATTATAAAAATATAAAAATTATCGAAAACGTTTTAGAAATGTGGGGTGCGTTATTATAGTTAACATAAGGGATATAGCCAAAGCGGCCGGAGTTTCAGTATCCACCGTCTCCAAAGCATTGAACGGATATTCGGATGTAAAGAGCAAGACGAGGGAAATGATCCTCAATGTTGCCAAAGATATGGATTATTTGCCCAATGTAATGGCCCGGGGACTCATTACGAAGAAATCGAATACGATTGGAATCTTTTTCGGAGACAGGCAAAACTCGGGATTCGACAATCCGTTCTTCAGTGAGCTGATCCGTTCGATAAAAGATGTGGCCGGTGCGGAGGGTTACGATATTCTCATCTTTGCCAATCAGAAGCGAAATACATCCAGCTATAAGACCATATGCTACGAGAAAGGTGTCGATGGTGTCATCCTGATTCTCACCGGCGACCAGCGTACGGATGAGAACATCCGGGAACTGCATGAGAGTCTGCCGACAGTTTATATAGACAGTGTTTCCTATCAATACAACAATGTTAATTTCGTTGAAACGGAAAATGTCAATGCCTCATTCCACGCGGTGGAACATCTGATTCAACTGGGTCACACGAGAATTTTGAAGATGGCTGGAGACCAGGTCGCCAAGGCATCATACGACCGGATCGAAGGTTACAAGCAGGCGCTGAGTAAGCATGGGCTTGAAGTAAATAACGATTTGATTTTATATGGGGAGTTCTCCAGGGAAAAAGCCTATCAGTTAACGAAACGTTTCTTCTCAAAGCCTGGCGGGGTTACAGCCGTATTCTCATCCAGCGATATGATGGCTTTCGGAATCATTGATGCTTTGAAGGATTTAGGTTTCAAGGTTCCTGAAGATATTGCTGTCATAGGTTTTGATGATATAGACGAATCCAAAGACTATCAGCCCCCATTAACAACCGTCCACCAACAGCGTTTTACAATGGGAGAAACAGCGGCAAAAATGCTTCTTCAGCTGATCGATAGCCAAGACGGAATTACCCGTCATGCCACGATTCCAGCCAGACTGGTGATCAGAGAAAGCAGCGGCACGAAACGAGGGGGCTGACGCCTTCGTTTCAATTTTTATCTAAAACGTTTTAGGGAATGGTTGGACCGAATAAGGAGCTTTCTCGCTGAATCTCCGTTTTTTATTCGTTCAAATATAAGAGAGCAGATGGAACAGAGCCAATTCTTTTGAGAAACAAAGGGAGTGATGCGGTAAAGAAAATCTGATAGCTTTGCCTTTTTTCGGAAAACGTTTTAGAAAAATATACCGGCAAATATGAGGAGGAGAGATTACCATGCAAAAAATGAAAGTATTGGCGCTGGTTTTCGTAATGGCAGTTATGACTATCTTGGCGGGATGTGGAGGCAAAAGCTCCGGTTCCGGCACTTCCCAGAATAATCAAGGGGGAGATAGTACAGCAGCAACTTCCGCAGAACCGACTGAATTAACCGTCATTAACCAGGACCGCTGGGCTCCTTACGTGGAAAAAGCGGTGAAAATCTGGAACGATGAACATCCCGATAAGCAGGTGAAGCTCAATCAGCTTGTCTTGGGCTACCCGCAATTGCGCCAAAAAATTACAACCGCAGCCGCAGCCGGACAAGCTCCCGACTTCTCCCTGATCGACTCGGTATGGGTTGCGGAGTTTGCGGACGCCGGGTATCTTAAACCACTCGATTCGATAGATCCCGAATGGGTTGAGAATGATTTTAAGAAAGACTTCTATCCTGTATTCGTCAACGGTGACTCCTATGAAGGAAAACCTTATGCAATCCGTTCCCAAACGGATATGGCCTTAATCTGGTTCCGCAAGGATTGGTTCAGCCAGGAGGGCATTCAGCCGCCGAAGACTTTTGAAGAGTTGATGTCTGCATCCAAACATTTTTCCCAGAAGGATGTCCAGGCCAAATACGGGAACTCTCAAGGCATCGCGTTTCCAGGAGGTCTGAAAGCCGGAGAAACGACGACAAGTCTGCTGATGCCTTTCTTTTGGTCAAGCGGCGCGGATGTCTTCAAGGATGGGAAGGTCGTATTAAACAGTCCGGAGTCGAAGGCAGCGGTCCAATTCCTGGCTGATCTTGTGAATGAAAAGGCGTCGACCAAGGAAGTGATTGCCTATGAATGGGATCGGGCCACGAAATTGCTGGCAACAGGCAAAGTAGCTTTGTCCGTAGGGGGCAGCTACGAATATGCGATGATCAAGAACACGACCGGCTGGAGCGATGCCGAAATGAAAGAAAAGCTTGGTTTCGTGCCTATTCCGGCCGGGGGCAGCGGGAAAGTCGCGACATCTGCGGGCGGAATGGACTATGTCATCTATGAAAAGGCAAAGCAGCCGGAACTCGCTATGGAAATTTTGAAAATTGTAACCGGCCCTGAACTGATGAAGGAGTTCGTAGTGGACACGGCGCAAAACTCTCCTCGCATTTCGGTAACCGAAGGTTTGGACAAAGAAAAGGACTGGTTCCTCGCTGAAACGGGTAACTTCCTGTATGACGCCAATGTCCGTCCGGTCATTCCGGAGTATGCCAAGGTATCGGAACAAATCCAGAAAATGATCGAGAGCACGGTATCCGGCAAAACACCTGTTGATCAGGCGGTAACGGAAGCGGCAAAAGCGATCAGCGATGTTACAGGACTTCCTCAGTAATAACTTACAGTAAGGGGGGATGCTTCCATCCCCTATTCTTTTAAAAAGGTGGTGGCATATGTGGGACAATCACTGATCACAGCGATCCGGGATAATACCGGTTCAACCAGATCCAGATTCAGTAAGAAATGGGCCAAATCCATCCCCTTCTTGCTCATGCTTCCCGCGCTTGCGGTGATGGGACTTTTCGCTTTGTTTCCGGTCATCAACGCATTTCGGCTCAGCTTATACGATAAGCAGCTTTTGAATCCGGGGGAAACGTTTGTAGGGCTGGATCATTATTCGCAGCTGTTTTCAAACGGAGAATTTATCAATGCCTTGAAGGTCTCCGTCATCTATGTAGCCGGTTCGGTCGCGCTGCAATTTCTCGTAGGGCTTGCGCTGGCTGCCCTGCTCTCTGCCCAAGGTGTCAAGGGAAAGAGATTTTTCCGGACGGCGTTTATTCTACCTTATACGCTTTCCGAATTGGTTGTTTCGCTAATCTGGCTGCAGATGCTGGATACCGAGTTCGGGATTATCAATTATTTCGCCACTCTGCTTGGTGCTGATCCGCAGAACTGGCTCTTTGACTTCGCGCTTCCCGCCGTTATTGTCGCGAATGTCTGGTGGGGAAGCACCTTCTCCCTGCTGATGCTGGAATCCGCCATGCAGGGCATTCCCAAAGAACTTTATGAAGCGGCGGAAGTGGACGGCTGCACATCCTGGGGCAAATTTGTTCACATCACGCTTCCTTCCATACGCTATGTGTCGCTTTTGAACATGATCATGATTACCTTGTACACCATCAATTCCTTCGGAATCATTTTTGTGCTTACGGCGGGTGGACCGCTCGGAAGTACGGATGTGATCGGAATGTTTATGTGGCGCAGCGCGTTCCAATTCATGGACCTCGGGCTGGGCGCAACCATTTCAACCATAATCTTTGTTGTCAATATCCTGATTACTTTCGTATATATCCGGTTGTTCGGCTTGAACACGTTGAAGGAAGGAGCGTAAAAAGATGACGAACCGAAAGAAATCACTCGGAATCTATATCTTGATGAGCGCCGCGGCTATCGCCATTGCCTTTCCTGTTCTTTGGATGTTCATCATGTCCGTCAAGCCGGCCGATGAACTGTACCTGTTTCCTCCGACGATCTGGCCGGACAAATGGGAATTCGGCAACTATACAAAAGCGTTATTTGAAGCGGGTATCGATAATGGATTAATCAACAGCCTGATTCTAGCCGTAGGTACACTGGCTCTAAGCGTCACATTGAGCTTTCCGGCTGCATACGCACTCGCGAAATACGAATTTAAAGGAAAGACCATTCTTTTACTGGCCATCCTGGCTACCCAACTGATTCCGGGTATGGCGGCGATTGTCCCTTTATTCGATATTTTGCAGCGAATGCATCTGGTGAATACTTACACCGGCTTGATTCTCATATATACCGCAAGAACGCTGCCCCTTAACATTTGGATTTTGAAAGGTTTTTTTCAGTCCATTCCGAACGAATTAATCGAATCTTCGATGGTGGACGGCAGCTCGAAAATCGCCTCCCTCTATCGCGTTGCACTGCCGCTGGCTCTGCCTGGCATCGGGGCTGCTGCCATGTTTACGTTTATGCAGACCTGGATCGACTTTATCCTGCCGTTAACGATGCTGTTTAATGAGGACAAGTTTCCATTCAGCGTTATGCTGTATAAGTTTGTCGGCGATCCGATCATGGGAACCAACTACGGTGTCCTGTTCGCCGCAGCCGCTCTCGGCACCATACCAACCTTACTGATCTTTGCTCTGCTTCAGCGCTTCTTCGTTCAGGGGCTTACAGCCGGAGGCGTTAAAGGCTAATTGTGAAATTGTGAAAATGACGGAGGAATGAATATGACGGAGCTGACAATCGCGATTGGACAGATGGACAGCAAAATTATGGACAAGGAATATAATCTGCAAATAGCGGAAGCCTTATTGGAACAGACAGGGGGCAAAGCGGACGTTATTTGTTACCCGGAGCTTTTTACGACCGGCTACAATTTCGATTTGATCGGAGATGCTTTCTATGAGTTGGCGGAAACGATCCCGGGTCCGACCGTCGAACGGTTGGCGAAAAAAGCGAGAAGCTATGGGACAGCCGTTATCGGAACGATCGTGGAAAAGGACGAGAACCTGGAAGGCGTGCTTTATGATACAACTTTTGTCATCAATGAAAAGGGTGAATATATCGGGAAGTATCGAAAAGCGCATCTGTATCCGACAGAGCATCAATATTTCCGCAGCGGTTCGGATTTTCCCGTATTTGAGATTTGCGGGGTAAAAACAGGAATTGCCATCTGCTATGATCATGCATTCGGAGAAATGTTCCGGGTGTTGGCCTTGAAGGGAGCCCAGGTTATCTTTATCCCTTCTGTCATCCCAAAAAACTTCGAATACCTGCTGGATTTGCGGACGAGAGCCCGTGCCCAAGACAATCAAATCTTCACGGTAGCCGTTAACCGGGTAGGCTCGGAAGCAGATTTTGTCTATTGCGGAAACAGCAAGATCGTCAATCCCCGCGGTGACGTGATCTGCGAAGCCGGCGATAAGGAGGAGGTAGTGTCCGCCAAGATTGATCTAGGGGAAATTGCAAGAGAGCGGAAGCAGGAAATGAGCTTGCGCAGCAGAAGACCGGAGTTGTACGGAACATTGGCACAGCAGGCATAATTGAATGCGGTAAAATGGAGGAATTCCTTTGTCTACTTCATCTCTTGAGTTAATGCGTTTACCTGATTCACAAAGCCGCAAGCCTCTCGATGTGGGATGCGGGCAGCTGTCCGCGAGCATCGGAGAGGACGGTTGCATCCGTTCGGTTAATCACGTCCATCCGCGACACGGATTTATCACACTGGAACCGGCAGAACCATTTCCAAACGATAAATGGTACGACAGTGAATACGTTCGTCTATATCGCAGACGTTTAATAGATCAGGGACATACATCTGAGGGCGCCGCCGGATTCGGGATACAACCGAAGGGGCCGGAGTGGAAGCAAGAGTTTTTTTTGGCCCTGAATCATTTCCCGCTCATCCGGTTCCAAAGGCAAAACATTGAAATCGATGCGGTATTTATCCCTTTTCAACAAGACGGGCAGAGCGGCATTATTGAGCAGTTAACGGTCACCAACTGCGGCGACAAACCGGAGTCCGTTCCATTGGCAGTTGGCGGCACCCTCAGCCTTCACCGGTGCAGCTACGGACAATTGACGGAAGGCGGACCGATCCCGATTCCGCCAACGGATCTTGCAGTTGAGGTAATGAACAACCGCCTGACGGTAACCAATTTGAGCTTGCCGGCGCAAGCGCGTCTTGATTTCTTTGACGGGAAAGATCCGCTGATATTGCCGCCGATGGAGATGTCAACGAACCGGCCGGTAAAATATATGCATGAAACAGAAATCCATCTGAAACCTGGTGAAAGCCGCGAACTGATGATGGTCTGCCGGATTTCCGTGGAAGAGGGAGAAACGGATTTCAGCTTTGACGAGCTGCAAGTTTGGAAAAAGAAGGCCTTGAAAGAAGCGCCGATATTACACCGGGAGGGTCCTTCTCGGGAGGAAAAGTTCATTGTTCAGAGGAATATCGATTACATTCTGACGTGCTGCTCCATCCCGGTGGGCGAAGATATAGTGTGCATCATTACCGATCATCAACTCCTGCCTTTGTCCTGGAACCGGGATTCTTACTATATGATGCGGCTGCTGCTGGATTCGGAGCGGCACGCACACTTTATATATGAGGCATCCTATGTACCCGTATTCAAAAGTCAGGTGCAGCGAACCGTCAAGGGTCATTTATTATGGATGTTCGAAAAAGCCGTCCGACCCAGCGGCTACTGGGGCCGGGCCTATCTCACCAACGGGTTCTGCAAGGACAATGTGTTTCAGTTGGATCAGCAGTGTTACCCCCTGCTTGAGCTTTGCGAATATTACGACAGATTTGAGGATCACCAAGCGGTTGCAAGAATTCTGCCCAAGGTTAACGAAATACTTAATATGATCATGGAATATAAGGATATGGAACGATGGCTCTTTCAAACCGGGGAAACGCCGGCGGATGATGAAGTCACGTACCCTTATCATTTTTCAAGCCAGGTGTTGGTATGGCATACGCTGACATCTTTGGCGAAGCTGAATGAAACCTTTTCTTTTACTAGCCTTGAGCTGTTGGAAATGGCCCGGTCGGTTAAACGCGATACCCTGGATTGTTTTGTTGCGCCGCACGGAGACAGGGAACTGTTTGCTTATCTTTCCGATTTGAAGGGAAGCTTTCAGCTTTACCATGATGCGAACGATCTTCCAACGGTTTATGCTCCTATCTGGGGATTTTGTAATTCGAATGACCCGAGATGGATGAATACGATAGAGTTTGCTTTTTCGAAGGAGAATAAGGGGGGCTTTTACGACGGGAAATTTGGCGGACTCGGTTCCGTACATACACCTCATCCATGGCCGCTCGGAGACGGGCAGGAGCTTCTGTACAGCTTGCTGATCGGAGACGTCAGGCGTGAGCAACAGGTTCAGCGCAAATTGGCGGAGATCGTCCAGTGGGACGGACTTTTTCCAGAAGCGGTAAACGAGCATACGGGGGATGTTGAATCAAGGCATTGGTTTTCATGGCCGGGTGCATTTATATCTTCCGTATTCATTCAATCATTTGGCGATTGAAACGATAACAATGGAGAAGATATGGAGGATCTGATCTCCATCGGAACGATCGGGTTTATCAAGGCCATCGAAAGCTATCGCCCCGACAATAAACGAACTTACTTATTTACTTGGTAAGTTCGTTTTACTAATCAAAGACTCTATTGTCCATTTCTAGTTTGACCCAAGTAAGGTTGGCATTTTATTTAAGACTATAACCAATCATTTTCACTTGTTATCTAGGAACTTGGATTGGTGAAAATTCCATCTTGTTTTTAGTTATAAAGCCATGGTATATTACTATTCCGGTCGCAAGCAGCGTCGCGGAGAGCGAGTTGGAAGAAACTTTCACTTGCAAGAAGTGATTCAATCATGGTATATTCTTATTCCGGGCGCAAAACAGCGTAACGGCGAGCAAGCTGGAAGAAACTTTCACTTGCAAGATATGATTTGAATGTGGTACATTGTTATTCCGGTCGCTTTTACCGAGTTGATCGATATGAATAGTTTGATCTTTGAAAACTGAACAACGAGTGAGTGGGAATTCGCTTTAGCGAGTTCCAAAATGAAGAGAATGCAAAT
Organism: Paenibacillus rhizophilus; assembly: GCF_003854965.1. GTDB lineage: Bacteria > Bacillota > Bacilli > Paenibacillales > Paenibacillaceae > Paenibacillus_AQ > Paenibacillus_AQ rhizophilus. The sequence continues at coordinate 98 of NZ_RQPI01000012.1, read as the reverse complement.
TCTCGTCAGATGTTTCAAAATGAGCGAATCGCTCTTTCAATACTTTATTGGAGAGTTTGATCCTGGCTCAGGACGAACGCTGGCGGCGTGCCTAATAC
>NZ_RQPI01000011.1 GCF_003854965.1 Paenibacillus rhizophilus | reverse complement strand
GTTATTTACCAGTGAACCATATACCCATTCACCTGTATAAGTTGATTGACCTCTATACTTATTCATTGCTTATCCCTCCCTTGGAGAGGGGTGGTTAAGCCCCTCTAACCCTGTATTCGGCCCCCGCCTAAAGGCTGGGTGATTCGGTCGCGTCGATGGCCTGCCGGCCAGATGTGCTATTTTCTCGTACTACGCATCAAAAGCTCATTTCTATCTGCCCTTCAGCGATTCCAATTGATCGTAAGAACTCATTCGCGATATACCGGGAATATGCCGGTGGTATCGCCTGCGCCAGCTCGTATTGATTAAGTCCTGGCAGCCCCATAATCTCCCGGGCCAACGGCACACCGCTGAAGTGACCGACGATCTGTAGAAACTCTCCATCCTTTGGCGGCCTGCCCATTTTCGTGCTGCGGGCTACATGCTCCGGATGCTCCGGCTGTTGGATCGTAAAGCTTGATTCAAATAATCGGTGCCTGTACGTCCGCAGACCGAACATTGTCCCGCATAGAATAACCGGGTTTCGCAAAGGCGCTTCAGGTACATTTTCGATCACCCACGGCACCCCAGATTCGACCATCATATCCCGGGTGGCATCAATCATGTCCGGGTACTCTTTGCCTTCCCTACGCCACTGTGTGCCTGCAAGCGTGTACTGCTGGCATGGCGGTGAAGCCCAAATGAAATCGAACTCTCTCAGAAAATCTATGGATAATGTCATTACATCGGATTGAATAAATCTGAACGGGTACCTTTTCTGTGGCTCGATATCAACACCGGTTACTTCGAATCCTGCCTGGTGCAACCCCCTACCGGCACCACCACCGCAGCAGAACAAGTCAAGTGCCTTCAAACCCTCACTTCCTTCCTGCGCCGTATGCGTCTACTACGGCTTACATCGAATGTTCTTAAGCATATCCGGTAGCCGTATGATCCTTTAACACTTGGTATGCCGCCATAGCCCGCTCTCTGTGGCTGGCTGTCATCATCCTTCCCACGACCTTTGACGTCCATATCGGCTTATCCGGGTCGCACGTCTCGTCGAATAGATTGCTAAGGTAGGCGTCCACATCTTTGGCAATCGCCGCTGCCTGTACCTCCAGAGAGGCGGCAGGGTCGCCAGAGTAATTAGGTATATCTGCCCATGCCTCTTCTTCTGTTGCCCTCCAGACCGCCGTTCTCCATCCTCCAGTTAGCGGGTGAGTGTTGTACTCCCCGAAGTCTCCCATTATTACAACGCGGGAATCTGTATCACGACCACATACACGAGCGTTATACATCAACACCGCTAGCGCCCGGTTAAGCTGCTGGTCGGTCATATTCTGTACTTGTGTCATGACTCGCTATCCCCTTCCCCATCGCAGGTTGTCACATGTTCGAAATAGCGGTCTGCATCGTCCAGTTCCTCGTCATCCAGATTATTAATCTCGAATTCACGGCCGCAACGTGGGCATTCGGCAATATCGCCGAGTCCGAAATCAATGATCATCCGTCTTCTCCCCTTCCTTATTTCCCAGTGCCAAATTGACATATGCCTTGATCGCTGAATATGCATCATTGTTGATATAAGACAGAGAATTTATCATGTTGAATATGTTGGTCTGCCGGGCTATGGTCTGCTGTGCCTCAACCAGCTCACGATGATATCCACCAGCTACTTCATGTTCTACCGCACGCCATTTCTTTTCTTCTGCTAGTTGTTGTTGTGCCTCTTCCAGAGCAGCCCGGGCCTCTACAAGCTCATCAATCGCTCCGGCAATGACAAAATCCTCATCGTCCGACTGCGGTGGGATATGCAGGCTGTGCTCTCCTTTTATGAGCCGCTGCAACGCGGCGCGCATCTGTTCCGGCGTGTGTCTGGGTAAGGAAACTTTTCCTTCGGTCATGCCTTCTCACCTCCAGATTGACTTTGAATCAGCCGTTGCAAATACCAATTTGCTTTATTCAGGTCCTCAGCGCCGTTTTTATACTTCCATCGCCACATATACTTGAGCACCTGTCCGGTAAGAAAAGCTTCGTTTGCGTCAAGACCAGCAATAGCCGACTCAATGGCATCAATACATTCCACTTTTCCTGATGTATAGTGCTTTGGGCGATTAACCGGGTCGTGTCCGATGAATCCGGACCGCTGAGCCCGTGTCGCTGCTGGCAATCTATCCTCGTTCATGCTTTCGCCGCCTCTCCCAATAGTTCAGGGTTCTCGTAGATGTTTCCGATGATTATCCCGTTCTCGTTTTCGAAGTAAAGCATTGTTGTGCCGAATGGATGATGCCCAATCATTTCGGCATAGAAGGCTCCTTTTCTGTAAGCCACTTTAAAATGTCGTTTAACCACCTCTCCCGACATCGGATTTTTATAGCTACCGTCAAAAACATCCCCATCATAAAGCTCCCGTAAGTTTCGGTCCTTTAGTCCGGTGTTTTGCACGATTTCAAAGCGGTCAGTAATGTTCATGTCTCCGCTGTAGATTTGGCCGTTTTCAGGCTCAAATCTCCATCCGGCGGCCCAAAGACTAACGAATTTCTGCTCGGGCTTATAAAAGAATTTGTATTTGATTTCTCTGCTCATGACTGCACCTCTCCCTCAGTCAATCCCGGCTCTACCATTCTGAGCAATCGTTCGGCGTCGGCTGCTGTACCCTCGCCATTGAGGACGCGGTAGCGGAATTCGTCGTCCAGCGGTCCCCATACAACCAGCTTCCCGTTTTCATAATCGTCTGCGTATTTCTCGCTGAAGGCCATTGCCAAAATGCAGAAGGTTCCTCCTTCGGCGTATCGGTCAATAGTTTCGGACTGAACTCCGACGGCCATCAGTCGGGAACGGTTCTCTTCGCTGTCGGCGACAAGAATATAGCAATCGTCTCCGCCCTGCTGTTCGACCACTTCCAAACTGTTCAGTACATCCAGAATCGCTTGTTTATTTACACTCATTGCTAATCGTCTCCTTTGGTGGGGAAAGGGTGTAGCCTCCCCCCCGATATGTGGGCTTTTCCCCTGTATTGGCTTAACTACAAGCTAAATTCCAGTTGCCCGGCAGCCGGCTTGTACCGCTCCAGCGCCAGCGTACGGCCGGAGCCGACGCACATATCTGGTAGGTTCGCCCTTACCAGTGCCGCGGCGAATGGAGGCGGAACGGCGTTTCCGCAGCGGGCAACCTGCGCGCTCTTAGAATACCGCTTGCCGTCAGCGTCCACGTCGATGATGTAGTTTGCCGGAAAGCCCTGCGCCGCGAATAGTTCGTGTGGCTCCAGCATCCGCATGCCGATATCTACGATCTGATATTCGACGCCCTTAATCGTGACAATGCCGAATCGGTCATGCGTCATAATCGTGTGCAGCGGCTCTTTTAGCGATTGGCCAACGTCTTTAAAGTTGTATTTGAGCAGGAATGCTCTGACTTCGCCAACATGCAGCCCTCCGGCGGTGACCGTAGGCATGGGCTCCGTGACTGGCTGGCCGTCCGCGCAGGTCCCGCGCAGCTTGACCAGGTGTGAGGTAACAATCCCACTCTTTCCGCCGCCCCCGGCAGTCACTGTGCCGAGTGGTGCGTCCGCGGTACTGCCGACAGATTCGCCAAAGTGCCGGACGACGTGCGCCGTCACCAGTGCGTTATGATCAACGGTCGTAACGGTTGGCAGCGGTTCTTCTATGTCAGCGCCAGGCCCTGTGTAATTGCCGCCGTAGTGCTTCGCAAGAAATGCCGCGACCATGGCGTGCTTACGACCGCCGGCCACCACCGTACCCAGTGGTTTGTGCAGCCCCGGGACGCGCGGCGCCTGCCCCGGCCCCTCTCCGTATCCAATCTCAATCAACGTAGGGCTGACAAGCATGTGATGATTGCCCGTCGTGATTGTACGTAACGGCACTTCTGGCGAGCTGCCCGGATGCCCGGAAGTATTAACCCCTAGCACAGGAGTCACAAGTAAATGCTCAGCCTTGGTTGTTACCGTCGTTAGTGGATCGTCGAGCTCATATTGCAGCCGGTCTCCGCCATATCCGGTCTGTCCGATGCGGGCGATGTATGGTGTTACAACGCCCCAGCCGTTTACCGCTGTCACCGTTTGAAAGGGCTCGTCAATGCTTTGTCCCCGAAACTGGTCGTATTTGTGATTGACTTTGATCACATAAGGGGCGATGAATGGGTTAGGATTGTCCAAGATAAACCGCTGAATGCCCCGGGCGATCCGCCGTTCTGTATTCTCCGCCAGTGGCTTCTTCCGCTCGAAGATGCTCGGGCACGGTATAGACCAGTCGATGATCTCCGCCGCCGTCCGCCATGGCTTAAGTTTGCCGGACTTGACCGCCTCGCTTGTTGGGTCCCCGTGTGTTGACTCCGGCCAAACGATCGGACGGCCATCCCGCCGGGCCACCAGGAACAGCCGCTTTCTGATCGTCGGAGCCCCGTAGTCGCAAGCCCGCAGCTCGCGCCATTCTACGCGGTAACCCTGCCGGCGGAGTGCGTTCACGAAGCAGTTGAACGTCCGTCCCTTCTGCGCTGGGTCAGGGTAGCCATCTTTCAACAGTGGACCCCATGTCTTGAATTCCTCGACATTTTCGAGCATAATCACCCGGGGCCGGACTGTGGCCGCCCAGCGGACCGCGACCCACGCGAGCCCGCGGATACCCTTTTCAACCGGCTTTCCACCTTTGGCTTTGGAAAAATGTTTGCAGTCCGGGCTCAGCCAGACCAGTCCGACCGGACGCCCGCCGGTGACCTCCCGTGGATCAACATCCCAAACCGATTCACAGTAGTGCTCCGTTTCTGGGTGATTGGCGCGGTGCATAGCGATCGCCGCGGGATCGTGGTTGATGGCGATGTCCACGCTGCGGCCGGTTGCAAGTTCTATGCCTGTCGACGCGCCCCCGCCGCCGGCGAAGTTATCGACGATGATTTCTCTCATGCATTCCCGTCCTTTCTATCACCATTTGTATCCGGGATAATCTGTCTCGAAAATAAATTTCCGCAGCTCAGAATCTGTCATTTCCAGCACCTCAGATGGAGTTGCCGGGCATGGTTGTTTACGATACGCAGCCCGGATCGCATAATCTCCTGCCGTCCGAAGCAACTCGGCGCGGCCAAAACCATTTAATACGGTTCGTATCTCCAAAATATCGATCTGTGATAGATTTATGGGTTTACTCACTTCTAAAAGAGCTTGGTTCATGCATTTTCATCCTTTCATTTTCTCGGGATAGTCTTAATCTTGTATTGAACCCGGCACCAAGCGGGGCGGCAGCGGCGTAGGATTTCTTCCTCGGCCGCCTGCCGTTCCCAAGGGAGGGCGTATTGGTCTTGCAAAACGGTGTAGAGTTCTTCACGAGTTGCGCTTTTCCAGTTCATAAGGAGCGCTCCCTTATGATGTATTTTCGTTGTTATGTGCATAATCTTGTTGATAACTCAGTCTTCGAACCGATCTGTTGGACGGTAATGCCCAGCGGCAGCGTAACCATTCAAGGCATCCGTCACCATTCCGGTAAAGACCTGCAAGGCCTTGGTATCGAATGACTCTATGAGTCTCAATTCCTTGGCTCTGAGAGGCCGTCCGGCTGCCGAAGCAACCAAGTCTGCCACGGGCTCAATCTGCCGCATACGCTCGTCTCGTTCACGTTCGGCTTGCTCTTGGGCAGCGAGTTTACGGTTATGTTCTTCCCAATCTTGTTCGTCGTACCAGAAGTAGTCGCCGTATTTCTCGCGGTAGATAGTGATCCACTCTTGCAAAAGCCCCTCGTTCGTTTGGATCATGTCATGACACGGGCCGCACAAGCGGAGGCCGTTGGTCTTGACGCCTCTTCCGCGATTATGGCCTCTGCCTCTTGGCCAAACATGATGAGTAGTGGTGTCGGGCGCTGTCTTGCAGTGCTGGCACTGCCCGTCCGCTTCAGCAATCAACTCTTTGATCACTTTGGGCGGGAACTCCGCTCGGTCTGCACTACTCTTGCCGGGAGTATGGTCCGAAAATAGATTCTGCTTCCACTCCGGCAGCAGCTTCTTTTCCTTCCGGCCGCGTCCCAGGCTGCTTGTCTTCTTTGACTTCTCCTCCTTCGGAGGTTTCCAGAAGGTCTGATGCGGCATGTTATCACCTTCAGTCATGTCTGAATTTCGTTGTTATCTGCTTTAATTAGATAAAATTCACGCTGGAGTACTCGCTCCTCCAATGCGGTTATTTTCTTTGAGTTCAGTTCTTCCGCTTGGCGGTGGAAAAACGGCACATATCGGAAGTGGTCTGGCGCCGCGGCGCTATAAAAGTAAGCAACGGCATATTCATTGGTTTTTACTGGGCATCCTAGCTGCTTGCAGCGTGTTGCAGTAAGGAGAATCCCTCCTAGTGGAGGAGTGCCAAACCAGCGGCCTGTTAATGCGCCGGCGGCGTCCGGGATAAAACAAGGCTGACCGGTATCCATCATTTCATTTTTCGTGAGCCATCCCTTTTTATTGGGCATCCGGCATAACTCCTTATAGAGAAGGGCAGCCGAAGCCGCCCTGATAGAATGGAATTACGCAATAATTACGAAGTCACCATCAGCAATTTCATCTTTCAGTGCTTCCGCGAGATAATCCTTAATCGTATCCATAGCTTCAACCTTCCATGCTCCGCCATCCGCTTCAATCAGAGCAGCAGTCGGGCCGCTCCGCATGCGGAACACGAACAGAGATTCAGGCTGCTTCACTTCGACGAAAGTACGATACGGCAGTAATGTTACTGGATTCGGCACGGTTACGGTTCCCACGGTAGCTACACCCGTTTTTGCCGTAATCTGTTGGGCGACTCCATCATCACCGGTGTTCTGTACGGTCTCTTCCTTTACGTTTCCGACAATCTTGAGAAGAGAAGCCCTAGTTTCCGACGGTACGAAGAGCGACTGCAGCATGATATTGAAGGTTTCCACATCCATAAAGCTGTCAAAGCGAATGGACGGCAGCAGGGCATCCGCTACGGCGAACGTGGAGCGGACGAAATCGTCATTGAATGTGCCGAATGCTGACACTCTAGTTGGGCTCTCAACGTGAATCATGAGTTTTCCCGGAGCATCGTATTGAGATTTGAGGTAATCCACGAAGCCGGAGAGACTACGAATCACCAGTGCCGACGGAGTGGGTTGCTTCAAAAGGGTCAGTGAATGATTGGAATATTGCTGGCCGTTGATTTCAAGTGTCTTCTGGCTCGCCAATCCAGTGATGTATTGCAGGGCTTCTTTGATCATGATTATTTGCCTCCTTGGGCTTTACGTTGTAGGTATGAAACATTATTGCCGGCTTCTTCGGTTGCTAATTTTTTGCCACGGTCGTCCGCAAGATCGCCGTCGTTGTCCATCATCATTTGATTTTTCGTACCAGAGACGAGTTCCTCGACAACGGCTTGCCCGGCATTGTCTTTGCCGAATACCAGCTTTGTCGCAACGCCATGCGCCGGCGCGAGAACAGTTTTAGTATCGATGCTTACCAAGGCGATATCGCGCTCCTCGTCCGGTTTGAGCGTAATAGTCATGGTGACCTTACGGGCTTTTTTCCAGTCGGTGTTAGGGTCCATGATGTTGTCTGCTGCCTTTTTCAGTTCGATGTTCAGCCGTTCGCTTACGGCGCCGCCGGCCAGGTTATCCAAATTGATTTCGTTGCTCATATTCATCCTCCAGTTCTGTATTTGAAGTAAATGGGTACACCAGTTCGACTAATGGCTGCGGTGGTGCCCGATCCCCTGTCATATCAGGGGCCTAAGTTTCTGCTGAGAACCAAAGCTTGTCTACTACAGCCAAGTAATCTACCGGCACTCTACCGGATCGCACCTCGTATCCTTCAATCTCAAAGTCATCTAGGCTAATGCTCTTCCGTCCGCCTCCGGCTGCAGCTCGTTTATACTTCCGAAGCGCCGTAAATGGCAGGAGGTAGGTCACTCGGTTCCGCCCGAAATGAACAAGGATAAAGGTTAGCGATCCGTGCCTATGCGATCTCTCCAGGTGTTCGTACTGGTGATCCTCCACCCGACTCAAGTCGAATCGGACTAAATCCTCAACGTCCTTAGCTTCAAAATCCAGCCGCCGACTGCGGTAGATTCCATCAAAATCAACCGATGATTTTTTCTCAAAGACAGCATCGGTGATTCTCCCGCCCCGCATTTGAATGACCTTGATTGGTGTCGGACGCTTCTTAATGATGGCGATATCCCGCTTGCTGTATAACTCATTGCTGTATTCGAGGAAGCCTTCAAAGGCCATGCCGCGGTTCCCGTAGTTACTTGCCTTGCTTTTTGCTCTTTCGCCCATCTTTTGCCTCCCTCTTCTCTGCGATTTGGTCGATTATGTCCGTTACCCGCTCGCGAATGTATTGCTGCCGGAATTCGGCATCTACACCGAGTAGACCGCCCTCCGTATAAATCCGAGCGATGATATGATCAGCGCCATCCAGTTTGTCGAAAAGCCTGAGCTCAAACGATTCAAAGACCTCGTCCATTTTCTGTTGCTTGCTCAGATACAGGCGCTTCCCTGTCCCGGCCATGCCGCACCCCGTTTCCAAGGCAAGTACGGCCCGATTGTATAGATTAGCGTCCGTTCTCCCTTTTTGATCACTTCGGCGTAATAATCAAGCTGCTCCGTGGTCAAGGTAGCTTTATGGCATTCACAGACCGGTACGGTCGCCCATGTCGTTTTTGCTATGCTGTGGCATCCCGGTATCTTGCAGGATGGATATTTCCGGCGGAGCCGTTCTTCTTCGGCTTTGATCCGGATGTCGTAGTCAAGAGATTCGTCTGTGATGATCTGCCGCAGCTCCGCTTCAGTCCTCCAGTTCAGAAAGTTCATGATCTTCCTCCATTCGCTCGCCTGATGGCATCTTCCCGGCGTTTTGAGGTCCCTTGATTTTCGTAAATGTCTGTTGATCCAAGAATGCGGTCATATATCCGTCCGTCTTCATCGAGGGGCGCGCCGAGCTTATCTTTTTCGAACCACCGCTGAAGCCGGCCTAAATCAAGATTTGTGGTGAAATTCGTTGGCTTTCCCTGCCGGCCATTGAGGATCGGGAACAGAATGTCATTGAATTCATATTCCGTCAGGTACCCGCTGCCCAGCTCGTCCAGTGTAAGGAGATCGGCGGCAATCGCTCCGGAAATAATGTCCGTCAAGCTGATTTTTGAGCCCTTTCGGTTCGTGTCCTTCGCTAAGTTGAAAAGCTGTGGAACATCCAGGAAGAGACACACCCACCCGCGCCGGTTCAACTCGTGATTGATCGCTGCAGCTAAATGACTTTTCCCATTCCCGGGGCGCCCATAGAGCATAAGGCCGGTTGACCGTCCTTCGAACCCGTTTGTAAAACTGATCGCCGCGCGCAACACTCCGTCTGTTCCAGGTCTTTTTGTGAAATTATCGAATGATGCTCTTTTCAAGTCTTCGTTCATGATGCTGCGGGCGTATATTCGTTCCATGTTGGCCCGCCGCAGCTTCCGTTCCTGTTCCTTCTCCCGCGCCTCGTTTTCAGCAACCACGCATGCACATGCTTTTTTCAAACCCCATTTCCCGTTAAATGGAAGGTAGGTCCGACCGATTGTCTGACGGCAGCCAAGGCAACTGTATGTCCCCTCATGCTCGCTATCTGCGAACAAAGATGTCGTCGTCCGAAGGGGCCGAAGGGCGTTTTCCCTCGCTGCGGATTCTTCCATCTCGCGGAGCATCGCCGTAATAGGTGGCGTCGATATCTTCCGGTTCGGGAGGCGGCGGACCGAGCTCATCGTATTCTGGATAAGCTGCTTGTCCTCTTCCGGAAGATCCAAATCCTTCGGGTCCATCGTCTTCACCTCCTGATAGGTAATCTTTATAAGTACCGGCATTAAGATAGGTTGTCGGCATCTTCGCAAACTCGGAATGCAGGCCTATCGTTTTGAAATCTTTGGAATAAAGGATCGTGCAAGAAATAAGCGCTTCTCTTTCGGATGGCTTGACCTTCTTCTTCCATGTCGCAAACGCCTTAGCCTTATCTTTTCTCCTGGTCGTGGGAAACACTTTCCAGAACCTTTCGAAATCTGGGTGATACGGATCAGCGTGTGGTTCCGCCGCAGGCGAATCACACAATGGTTTTATATTTTCCTTTTCTTTACTTTCCTTTTCTTTACTTTCCTTTCCTTGCATTCCGTCAGCATTGCATCCGCTATGCATATGCATTTCTTCTGCATTTTCCGGAATAGGATGTTGAGCTGATTTTCCCTTGCCCCATCTGGATTTTGCCGCTTCTGACTTCTTGCGAGAAACCTCATCGCGCTTCGCCATCCGTCGGTTGAGAGAATCACTCCAGAAGCACTCTCCGTCGCTTGAAAACAGCTTGAATTCATGGATGCAGTCATGCACTAATTGTGCAATCTTAGTGCAATCGGAATGCATTTGTGATGCATATGCATTGAATGCGTACTTCGCTTGCATGTCCAGTTTGTAATCGCTGGACTCCCGCATCATTTCAATCAGCATCCAGTACCAGCCGTATCCCTCCGCTCCGTAGACGCCGATCATGGCTGATATTTTAGGATCATGCCGCGCGTTGCTGTCGTGTGAAAAATAGTAGGCGTCTTTCATTGATTCACCCGCATTCTTAGGTCTTACTTACCAGCGCTTCGGAGAAACACTTCCAGTTGCAACAAAGGCCATAGTGACCGAATTTCACGGCCGGCTGCCCAATGTGAATCCGCTTTTGGCATTTCGGATTAATACACATTCCAGCAGATTTTCTAAATGAAGCTGGCCGTATCGGTTTGCTAACGCTGTTGCGTTCTTCCTCTACTGATTCCCGATCAATTTGCGAAAGACGCAGTTTAAGATCATAGATTTCCGAATCGATTCGGACGGATGCTCTCTGATGTAGATTAATCTCTTGATCTTGTTCCATATATTTTTGTTTAAGCTGCTTCCGCAGTTCGGATCTGAGGGCATCATCATTCACGCGTGTAGCGCCCATTAATCTCCGCCTCCTAACGTATTCATGTCTACTCTCACCCGCAGCCGGAGCTCGTAAATATACTCCCGGAGTGAGCGGAATTCATTGTTCCAAAAGGTCTTTAGGGCTTGCGCCTGTGCCTCGGCCATTCGTAGATCAGCAACAGCCAGTTCTCCGGCATAGCCTTTCTGACCCTTCTTGGCTTCAGCTTGGGCTTGTGCATACTTAATCTTGCGGTAGGCATACACCTTGGCATAATCACCGTCCATATGGGCAGATACCCGGCCCATGAGCATATGAGCATGAGTAAGTAGGTTGATCTTGCGCATAACAGCTCCTGGTGCGTCCTCTTCCAGCAGATCAGCCTCAGCACGAAGGGTCTTGATCTGCTGGATATAGTTATCAATGTCCATATTGCTTTTCCAGCTGGAGGCCGTGACAAGTCCGGTCACAGACGATTCCGGAATGTACCTGTAAGACCTTCTCTTGCGCACCGATCATTCGACCACATCCCTGGCACGTTCTCTGGTATCCGATAATTACTTCCCGGGGCTCTGCCTGCTCCAGCAGCTTTTTAAGCTTGCGATACTTCTCCAATTTTGGATTGCTGACGAATATCGGGCGCCCCCGGGCATAGTGCTTCAATTGCTCATATTCAGCCTTCATCCGAGTGATTTTGTTGTCATAGAGAGAAAGGAACTCGGCCGCAGACAGCTTTTTTACGTTGTTAGCCGCATTTTCCATTGCAATTCCCCTCAAACAATGGTAATCTGCTCTTAATAATTATTTTAAAAGTCATGAACGGCTTATCGGCTCCTACCCCGATGGGCCGTTTTTCGTTTTCGACGATTCCCATGTACAATTCGCGATAGGCCCGGTATTGCTTGTCCGCCCAATCCTCGTTTTGCTTTAATCCTTCCTCTTTCGCGCAATCTCGAAGTGTCAGGAAATAGGCCATTACGTTACGCAGTTGGTTTTTAGTCAATTTCATTGTTTATCCTCCTATTGCATCGTGCCGATGCTTAATTCCTTGACGATGGTGTAATAGATTTCCTTAAGCCGCGGCTCTGCTTCGATGACGTCCAGGCGGTTCGCCTCGTCGATCTTGGTTTTTGTCGCCCCGGATTCGCGAAGCCGCTCTTTCAAGTTGGTTAGCCTGCGGGCCAGATCACAGTGCGCCCGATCTTCAAGCATTTCGTAGCTGAGTGATCGTATCTCCCGATATGCTTTGCCGCGGCGGTAAGCAGCTCCGTTCAGAAGACCTTTGATTTTCCCGCGCCAGTTTTCATCGCGCTGGAGAAATGTTTCTTTAACAATCTCTAGCTGTCGGTCAGTATTGTCCTGGCGTTGCTCGATTTGCTTTTGGCGCTGCTCCGTCTGAATCAATATCTGCAGCAGCGGACTCAATTCGGAAATGTTCGTCCCGGTGGCGTTCTTCTCGTATTCCTCAAACCTGGTGACATAAGCTGCTGTAAACAGAACCCCCTTTTCTCCGGTCGTTTTATTGGCGACCATATCGCAACCTTTTTTAGTTACATCAAAGCATTTGTACAACCGAGAACTTCCAGAGATTGTATATGACGATTCAATAAAGAAATCAGCAGAACGGAATTTTCCGTTTTCCAATATAAGGATATAAGCCTCGATCTTTTCGAGAAGGTCGGCGTGACGAATATTTAACATTTCTGCGACTTCTCTGCTGTCTATCGTGAATGCGCGAGGCAATAATTGGTCCATGACATTGCTCCTTTCCGTATCTCCTCTTCTCACCTAAAATGGAAGTTGTCCAGACTTACCAAATTTGAAGGAAGGAGAATGATTTTGCGAAATTACATCTTATCTTCACCTGGCTTGTCAGCCGAAAAGAGTTTTTTACTGCAAGGCGAGCTTTCGTTATCCGTTGGCCGTGCGTCATTCGCTGAAATTTTGCCGGACACATGGTTAGTGCGATGCGATTTTGGCGCCCGGGATCTTTATCTCCATTTGGAGAACGTCTTTGCGAAAGATGACCGGTACATCATTTACGAATTGGCTGAAAGCAACAACTTTCACCACAGCCTCGACGAAAGGGTCATTTCTTGGGCGACTGACCTTCTTCTCTGAGCCATCTGGCGTCCATAACCGTTTTCCCGGGGTACGGCTTAAGGATGCCGGCCCCTTTGTTTAACAGGGCATACAGTTCCTCTCTGATGATTTCCCTTACGCGATCTTCATCTGCTGGGTTCATTCCTCCACCTCCATTGATGTGATATACCTTACTTCCATATCATCGATAAACTTTTGCATGATCTTACTGCCTGTCCATTTGCGCCGGAATAAGGAAATCATTTGCCGAAGGAATTCCAATGGTGCCCCGGCATCGAGACAGGTTTGTAAAGCCCCTTGAATTTTTGCTTTTTCTGCTTTCATGGAACCTCCTTTTGGATGAGTGCGTATAAATCTCCAAAAAGCGGGTAGAAATTAATTTATGAAACAGGTTTTTTTTGCCGCTCGATCCAAGCTAGAAAATCTCGCTTGTCTACCCTTTTAGAAATTCCGATACTAAAACAGCGTATCCCTCCTTGTGATTCTGGAATTTCCAGCAATTCATAAACTCTTCGGCGAGAAATATGAAGGTAATCCGAAATGTGCTGAGCAGTGATGATATCCGGGAGACTCTCAATTGTCTGAAACATGATGCACCCCTTTTATAGACTGTCTTGTCTGTCTTCGACGAAGTGTAATTTCGCTGGATTAATCTTAAGGACGCGAGCCAACTCCAAAAGATTGGTTGCAGTGGGTCTAACTACACCGCGTTCCCAACGAGAAATCATTGTAATATCAACGGGTTTGCGAAAACCTTGCCCTACTTCCTGCTGTGTCATCCCCCTTTCTTTCCTCACCTCCTGAATGTTTGTAACAAATCTTCTTTTGGCCAAAACACTCACCTCACAATCGATAGACTTTTTTGTCTAGGTAAAATATAACTTGGTGAAATGTTCCTGTCAAGCCTTCCAAGTCAGTCTGTGTTTATTTGTTTGACAGACTTGTCTAGTTAATATATACTAATTTCAAGCCATTAGATGAAGGGGAGATTCAGTTGTCCTACGCAAGCATATTAAACGAGTACATTAAAAAATCAGGAAAAACATTAGATCAAATCTCTAGTGACTGCGCAAAAGAAGGCGTTACGGTTCACCCTACATACATCAGCAAATTAAGATTAGGAAAAAGACCTGCTCCATCCGAGGAGATAACAAGAGCTCTGGCAAAATCAACTGGCGGAGACCCGGATAAATTACTCGCTGAAGCTAATCTAGGAAAACTCACGGATGCTCAGAAAGAGGCATACGAAACATATATAAAAAACCAGATGCTGATTAACTTCACTCTTGACAAGATCAGCGATAAAAACGGAGTTATCTACCCATTTTTGCACACTGACATGGATATGATTTTTACGTTTAACGAACTTTTTGAGGAAGCGCCACATGGTACAAATCTTCTTGACAGAGAAGAGCTTAGCGAATTTCTATCAGATCCTAGAAATAATCAAGATTTGGTTACGGAATTTTTGGAATCCGTTAATAAACTTTCGAATTCCCCAAAAGTAATATTTGAAAAACTTAAAGAATCGACCCAAGGAAGCAGCGGTAATTTGCTTGATTTTTATTCAGTTAATGACCAAGTCGATAAAATTCATGTTGGGTCGAGGATTAAAATCCCTGTTATCGGCACGGTCACAGCCGGGCCGAACGGACTGGCTTACGATGACTTCCATGGTGAAGAGTGGGCGGATGAGGACGGCGTTCAAGGAGGTGAATATTTCTATCTTAGGGTTCGTGGAGATTCGATGATCGGGGAAGGCATACTGCCTGGTGATCTGGCCTTGGTTAGAGAAACGCCAGAAGTTGAAAATGGGGATTTGGCTGTCGTGATAGTCAATGGCGAAGAAGGAACTCTCAAACGTATTTATAAAACCGAAGGCGGAATGATACTCCAGTCCGCAAACCCTATGCACCAGCCAAGAATCATTACCGGTCAAGAATTATCTCTAGTTCGAATAGTCGGGAAAGTCAAAGAAACGAAGCGTAGATATTGATCCAGGGGAGGAATGATCATGAAGGGACATGTTTACAAGCCTAATTGTAAATGCCCTAAAGATCAAAAGAAATGCAGCTGCGGCGCATTGTGGGGGTTTATTGTTGATGTTGGAACAAACCCTAAAACAGGAAAGCGCAAACAGAAGTTTAAAGGCGGTTTTAGCCGAAGGGCAGATGCCGAGAAAGCTTTGGCTGATTTTTTGAGCGAATTAGCTCGACATGGATTTAAGGACCCAACCAACGCGCTTTTTAAAGATGTCGCTGAAGAATGGTTAGAATATTACAGTGTAAACGGATCGGTGAAGGAAAGCACTATTAGGGTGCGCCGTCATGAAATCGCTCGCCTTAATGACTATTTTGAATATCTAAAAATTAAAGATATTACAAAGAGGGATTATCAACTAGCGTTAAATAAACTCGCAAAAAAATTCGCAAATACAACCGTATCCGGTGCTCACTCAACGGGTAGGATGATTTTCAAGTACGCAATGAAATTTGATATGTTAACAAACGATCCAACGGAGTATGCGGCAATTCCTCGCTCGAAGAAAACTATTGAACAAATTGAAGGCAGAGAAGAGATCCCGAAGTATCTTGAAAAAGAATCTTTGGCCAAGCTACTTGAGACAGCGAAAGAAAAAGGCCTGGAGAGGGACTTTGAAATTTTCACAGTCTTAGCTTATAGCGGAATGAGAGCAGGTGAATTATGCGCTTTGAAATGGAGTGATGTTGATTTCGAAGAGAATCGGATCTCGATTACGAAAACGACATATAACCCTAGGAACAACCATGTTTTATACAAGCTGCATCCCCCGAAAACAAAAAACTCCATCCGCACAATTGAAATGGACGAAGAAGTAATGTCCATATTAAAAAATTATCGAGCGTGGCAGAATGAATTCAGAATGAGGTATAAAGACATCTATCATGAAGGCGGGTTTGTTTTTGCTACTGTAAACAAGCACAAGGGGTATCCGGAGTTGGTCAAACAAGTTGATATTAGGATGGATCGGCTTCTTAAGTTGTCTGGATTGAACCAAGACCTAACCCCTCACTCGCTTCGACACACCCACACCTCTCTTTTAGCTGAAGCCGGAGTGAGTCTAGAGCAAATAATGGACAGGCTCGGCCATGGCGATGATGAAGTGACTAAACTTATTTATCTGCACGTCACGAAGCCAAGAAAAAAAGAGGCTTCCCAAAAGTTCAGCGAACTCATGAGAAGCCTTCGTTAAATAATCGTTAAATTATCGTATAGACCACGCATTATACTCCTTGTAGGGCAAGGGTTTGCGTGTCTATATTACATCATGCCGCCCATACCGCCCATGCCGCCCATGTCAGGCGCGCCGCCTTTTTCAGGCTCAGGCTTGTCGGCGATAACGGCTTCGGTGGTCAGGAACAGGCCAGCTACGGATGCAGCATGCTGCAGCGCGTAGCGGGTTACCTTCGCAGGGTCGACGATACCGGCTTCGATCATGTTGACCCACTCGTCGGTAGCGGCGTTGTAGCCGATGCCGATCTCTTCCTTCTTCAGACGCTCAACGATAACGGAGCCTTCTTGGCCCGCATTCGCGGCGATCGTGCGGATTGGCTCTTCCAGGGAGCGGAGCACGATGTTCACGCCGGTCTTCTCGTCGCCTGTCGCTTCGACAGCGGCTACGGCGCCGTATACGTTGATCAGGGCTGTACCGCCACCGGATACGATACCTTCTTCAACGGCAGCGCGGGTAGCGTTCAGAGCGTCTTCAATGCGCAGCTTGCGCTCTTTCAGCTCGGTTTCGGTAGCGGCGCCGACTTTGACAACGGCTACGCCGCCGGACAGCTTCGCCAGACGCTCTTGCAGCTTCTCCTTGTCGAACTCGGAAGTTGTTTCTTCCAGTTGGGAACGGATTTGGCTGACGCGGGCTTGAATGTCTTCCTTCGCGCCGCTTCCGTCAACGATTGTTGTGTTCTCTTTGGTTACGCGCACTTGACGGGCGTTGCCCAGCTGCTCGACAGTCGTGCTCTTCAGGTCAAGACCGAGCTTCTCGGTGATGACTTGGCCTCCGGTCAGAGCGGCAATGTCCTGCAGCATCGCTTCGCGGCGGTCGCCAAAGCCAGGGGCTTTAACGGCAACGGCGTTGAACGTTCCGCGCAGTTTGTTCACGATCAGCATCGCTTGAGCTTCGCCTTCGATATCTTCGGCGATAATAACGAGCGGTCTCGCTTGTTGAACGATTTTTTCAAGCAGCGGCAGGATTTCTTGCGTGCTGCTGATTTTTTTGTCGGTGATGAGGACGTAAGGGTTATCCAGTACAGCTTCCATTTTATCCGTATCGGTAATCATGTACGGGGAGATGTAGCCGCGGTCGAACTGCATGCCTTCCACCACTTCAAGCTCGGTCAGGAAGCCGCGGGATTCTTCAACGGTGATAACGCCGTCCTTGCCCACTTTTTCCATCGCTTCAGCAATCAGTTGGCCTACTTCTTCGTCGGCTGCGGAGATAGCCGCAACTTGGGCGATGGATTGTTTGTTTTCGATAGGTTTGGAGATCTTTTGCAGTTCTTCCACTGCAGCGCGAACCGCTTTGTCGATACCTTTGCGCAGACCGATTGGGCTGGCGCCGGCAGTCACGTTCTTCAGACCTTCGCGGATCAGGGCTTGAGCAAGCACGGTAGCAGTAGTCGTACCGTCACCGGCTACGTCGTTAGTTTTGGTAGCAACTTCTTTAACCAGTTGAGCGCCCATGTTCTCGAATGCGTCTTCCAGTTCGATTTCCTTGGCGATCGTGACGCCGTCGTTCGTGATCAGCGGGCTGCCGAATTTCTTCTCCAGCACCACGTTGCGGCCTTTTGGTCCGAGCGTTACTTTAACCGCGTTTGCCAAAGCATCTACCCCACGCAGCATCGCGCGGCGGGCGTCTTCACTGAACTTGATATCTTTTGCCATTGTCAAATTACCTCCCTATGAATTGTAAGTATCGGTATTGAAATCTTATAGACGGTTCTCGGGAATTAACCCAGAATCGCGTGAATGTCGCTTTCTTTCATAATCAAATACTCTTTGCCTTCATACTTGATTTCGGTTCCTGCATACTTCGAGAAAATAACGCGGTCGCCTTCCTTCACTTCCAGCGGTACACGAACTCCGTCTTTCAGAGCGCCGCTGCCCACGGCCACGATTTTGCCTTCCTGCGGCTTCTCCTTGGCCGAGTCCGGAAGCACGATTCCGAACGAAGTCGTTTCCTCCTGCTCGATCGGTTCCACCAATACGCGTTCACCTAAAGGTTTGATCATGAAAAATAGCCTCCTTTTAGATTATGTTGTTATGCTTGAACACAGGGTTTGAGAATGACGTTGCCGGAAACAAGATTCCGTCGCATTCATGAAATGTGAGAGTCGGCAGCCCGGCTCAGCATATCTTTTGGGTTTGTTAGCACTCGACAGCCAGTAGTGCTAACAACAATTTTTATATTACTCAACTTGACTGCGGATTTCAAGTCCTTTTGCTCTTTTTTCTACACGAATTTGGAAAAAAGCCGGTCAGCCAGGTTGTCCCAGGCCATACCCTCTTTCATTCTATCCATAGCACGGCAAAATATGCCTGCTTCTTTGGGCAAACGGCATATCGCAGCTGATTCTTCCATAATAGGACACCAACACTAAAAATCGCCTCTGCCGCTTTCATCCGGCGGTACGAAAGGTACGGGGCAGACGCCGTCAGGCATGATCGCCCGCGGCGTATCTTGCCTCCAGCGCCGCGTCAGCGGCCAGCTGCTTGCGGTAAACAACCGAGGACAGAAACACGCTGAATTCGTAGAGAACGAGCAGAGGAACGGTGACCAGAAAATCCGAGATGAAATCGGGCGGCGTGATGACCACGGCGATAAAGACCAGCGCAAAATAGGCATAGCGCCGCATTTTGCGCAGCCGGAGCGGGTTCAGAAGCCGGATCTTGGTCAGGAACATGACGATCAGCGGCAGTTCGAACAGCAGCGCCATCGGCAGCACCAGGCTGAACATAAAATTGAAATACTGCGCAATGCCGTAAGTCTCCTCCAGTCCCAGATCGCGTGTAACCGAGACGGTGAAGGAAAGCGCCATCGGGAACACGATATAATAAGCGAAGAGAAGACCGGCCACAAACAGAACAAGCGCATACGGCACATACCGCAGGGCTGCGCTCCGTTCCGCCGGCCGCAGAGCGGGACTGACGAACGCCCATAATTGATAGACGATGAACGGTACGGATACCGTTAGCGACACGGCCATGGCAATCTTCATGTACATGCCGATGCCGTCCCAGAAAGCGAATGCGTGCAGCACGAAGCCCTGAGCCATGTCGGCATGGATCAGATACTCATAGACCGGCTTCGCGCAGAACAGCCCGCCCGCCAGGCCGATTACAAAGACGACCAACACATATACGATTCTTCTGCGCAGCTCCGTGAGATGCTCGACTACCGTCATTTCTCCGGGTTCCAAAGACAGGCCCCCCTCTTCCTGCAGCAAGTTCAAAAAAAGAGACGCCCCGTAAAGTCCGGGGACTTAAGGGCGCCTCCGCGTGTAGTCTTATCATTTAACCTTGCGCATGTTGATGTTATTCCGGCAAACGCTTCTCCAGGGAAACGGGTGCCTTCTGCGCCGCCGGTGCAGGAGCTTCGCTCTTGACCTCCGGCTCGGAGTTGGCAATCATATCACGGGTCCCTTCCTTGAACTCACGGAAGGTTCTTCCGACTGCACGGCCCAGTTCGGGCAGCTTGTTCGGACCAAAGAGCAGCAGCGCCAGAATGACAAGCAGTATAATACCCGGAGCCCCAATACCGTTTAACATGTTCATTCCTCCTTGTTCCCTATTCCGTTCGTGATACCGTTTTCGACAACTATATAATACCATAACTTAGATCACACTTGCATCTGTAATCTGTGTCGAAACCCAAACGGAAGCAGTTGTTTGGAGAAGATGGCATAGTAAGCAACCCTACGATCTGTAAGTAATCCTGCGATTCTACGATTCGAAAGCGTTACTGCCGGAATTGTCCGGTCACCATCAGCAGCGCCTCCGGCAGTTGATCCATAATGGCGGCCAAATGCTCATGCACACCCTTCGGCGTGCCTGGAAGATTGACGATCAGCGTTCGGCCGCGGATGCCGCAGATCCCCCGGAACAGCATGGCGGCGCGGTTCTTCTGCATCACCGTACTGCGCATCGCCTCCGACATACCCGGCACTTCCCGTTCAATAACCCGACGCGTCGCTTCCGGCGTTACGTCCCGGATCGCCAGCTCGGTGCCGCCTGTGGTCAGCACCAGATCGGCCTGAAAGTAATCGGTCAATTCGATGAGAGCCGCAATAATTTCATCCGGCTCATCGGGAACAATCCGGTACTCTACGATCTCTCCTCCAAGCTCCTCCTCCACCAGTTCGCGGATGACTTGGGCGCTCGTATCCTCCCGCTCGCCCCGGGCTCCCTTGTCGCTGGCCGTCAGGATTGCTGTCTTCCACGCCATAGGTTCTCCTTCCTCTCTATGTTCATTATGTACTGATATGAACTACGCTTCTTCCCGTGCATAGTCGCCGTTCTTGCCGCCGGTCTTGGACGCAAGCAGCGTCGGCCCGATGATCATGTCCTTTTGCAGGGCCTTGCACATGTCGTATACCGTCAGCGCGGCGGCAGAGACGGCTGTCAGCGCCTCCATTTCAACTCCCGTCCTGCCGGTGGTCTTGACTGTCGCTTCTATATATAGTTCATCTTTGGTGTTGTCCGAAAAGCGGATATCGATGCCCGTCAAAGGCAGCGGATGGCACATCGGTATCCAGTCGGCCGTCTTCTTGGCGGCCATGATGCCGGCGACCTGGGCGACGGCAAGCACATCGCCTTTGCCGACGGATCCGGCTTTGATGGCGTCCAGCGTTTCCGGAGCCATCGTCACCCTGCTCTGCGCGGTCGCCTCGCGCTTGGTCACTTCCTTGTCGCTCACGTCAACCATGCGGGCTCTGCCCTGCCCGTTGAAATGCGTCAACTCCATCTTGCGTCAATCCCCTTTCCTTCAGCAGTGCAATGCAGTATTCCTTTCTCGGTAATCAGCATGTCCATAAAAGCGTCATGGGCTTCCATGGGCACCTCGGGCAAGATCTGCGCGCCGTAAGCGAGGCCGATCCACACCGAACTCCTCTGCGTGCCGGGGGCCGAGGCTCCGGAAAGGCGGGCCCGCAGCCGGTCATAATAGCCGCAGCCGTATCCAAGCCGCCCTCCCCTGGCATCAAAGGCCAGACCCGGAACGAAAACTACCGGCGGCTCGCTTCCTTCCTCGATTACAGAATAGGTCTCCGCGGGCTCCGGAATGCCGAACATTCCCTGGGCAAGCTCGCTCCATGATTCTACGCCGTGCAGGGACAGCTTCCCGGAATCGCCATGGACCCGGGGGAGAATGACTCTGCGCCCCTCCTTCCAGCACCGCTCAATCAAAGGGCGCGTATCCAGCTCGGAGCGGAACGGAACGTAGACCATAAGCGAGTCCGCGCAAGTCTCTTCCAGCCATCTCCATGCATGGCGGCATACGAGCGAGGACAACTCCTCTCTTCGCCGCGGAGGTATTCCGTCACGGACAGAGGCGGCGCTTCGGCGCAGCGCGCGCTTGTAGGCGGGAAGCTGCAAGTCCACGTCTTTCAACCTTCTGCCTCCTTAATAATCGTCTTGCCGTTATCCTTGGTTGGTCAAGATTTATAGATTCCCGCTTAACGTGAAGCCGTATCCCTCGGCCGGAAGCGGAATAAATGTCTTACATTACAGGGCAAATCCTTACCTCCAGTTTACCACTGTTGCTCCGAATTCGCCAAGACGCCCCCGGAACCCTTTGACCTCGCGCAAAAAAGTCTTTTCATGTACACTAATATTAGGAATATAGGTCCAAAAGCGGCACAGTGCCAGAATCGCTGGCCGCAGCGAAGTCTTATAGGGTGGAGGTTTCATTTGTCATGCTTCTTCAAGCGTCAGGAATCACGAAATTATATGGCATCCAGCCCGTGCTGGAAGGCATCAACCTGCAGGTAAACGAGAAGGAACGGGTCGGGCTCGTCGGTGTCAACGGAGCCGGCAAGTCGACCCTGCTTAAAATTTTGGCCGGAGAGCTGTCCCATGACGGCGGTCAAATTTATAAATCCAAGGAAACGACGGTCGGGTATCTGGCCCAGAACAGCGGGCTGCAGTCTGACCGCACCATTCATGAGGAAATGCTGGCCGTATTCGCGCCCCTAATCGAGGCGGAGGCCGAACTGCGTCAGCTTGAGGAGCAAATTGCCGATCCGGCAGCGGCGGAGAACGAGAAGCGCTATGAGGAGCTGCTTGAACGGTATGCCGTCCGGTCGGACTGGTTCAAGGACCACGGCGGCTATGAAATGAATACACGCATCCGCAGCGTACTCCACGGAATGGGCTTCGGGGACTTCCCTACCGACACGCCGATTTCGACCTTAAGCGGAGGGCAGAAGACCCGCCTGGCGCTCGCCCGCATCCTGCTCCAGGCTCCCGACCTGCTGATGCTGGACGAACCGACCAACCATCTCGACATCGAAACGCTGACCTGGCTGGAGGACTATCTGCGCGGGTACTCTGGCGGCATACTGGTCGTATCCCATGACCGCTATTTTCTTGACCGGCTGGTGACGGCCATTGTGGAAATCGAACGGCATGAGTCCCGCCGGTATACGGGCAATTACAGCCGCTATGTGGATCTCAAGGCCGCCGAGTATGAGAGCAGGCTCAAACAGTACGAGAAGCAGCAGGACGAGATCACCAAGATGGAGGAATTCGTGCAGCGCAACATCGTGCGGGCCTCCACAACGAAACGGGCGCAGAGCCGGCGCAAGGCGCTGGAAAAAATGGACCGGATCGATCGGCCGCTCGGCGACCTGAAAAAAGCGAACTTTTCCTTCGAACCGGCGTTTCATTCCGGCAGGGAAGTGCTGCAGGTCAGGGAAGTCGCTGTAGCCTTCGGAGAGGGCAATCCTCTGTTCAAGCATGCGTCCTTCGAGCTTCGCCGCGGCGAGACAGCCGCCCTGATCGGTCCGAACGGCATCGGCAAGTCGACTCTGCTGCAATGCCTGATCGGCACCCGCGAGCCGTCCGCCGGAAGCGTGAACTGGGGAGCCAAGGTGAAGATCGGCTACTACGACCAGGAGCAGACCCGGCTGAATCCGAAGAATACCGTACTGGAGGAGCTCTGGAGTGAATATCCGATGCTGGAGGAGGCGCGAATCCGGACGATTCTCGGCAATTTCCTGTTCAGCGGCGAGGATGTGCAGAAGAAAATAGCCGCGCTTAGCGGCGGCGAGAAAGCGCGGGTGGCGCTCTCCAAGCTGATGCTGCGGGGCGCGAACATGCTTATTCTCGACGAACCGACCAACCATCTCGACCTTGTCAGCCGCGAGGTGCTCGAATCCGCGCTGATCGATTTTGAAGGAACCCTGCTCTTTATCTCCCATGACCGTTATTTCCTGAATAAAATGACCGAGCGTGTGCTGGAACTTCATCCGGACGGAATAAACCCTTATCTCGGAAATTACGACGACTATATCGCGAAAAAAGGAGAACTGGAGGATCTCGCCAGCGAGGATGCCGGGAGTGTGCCTTCTTCTCCTTCAACTAGCGCTGAAAAAGGGGTATCCGCTGCCGATAAAGGAGGCGCCGCCTCATACGAAACCGACAAACAGGCCAAACGCGAGGAACGGGGCCGTCAGCGGCGGCTGGCCGAATTGGAGAACGCCATTGCCAAACTGGAGGAAGACATCGCAGCAATCGAAACGGATATGACGAAGCCGGAGATCTACCAGGACTATATGGCGCTGCAGGAGCATGAACGGGATTTAAATGAAAAAAAACAGCGGCTCGCCGAATTTTTTAGCGAATGGGAAGTTCTGGCCGACGATACGAATTAGGATCAGATCCTAAATAATTATCCACAGGGTTGTCCCCAGATATCGTGCATAACTATTACCAAAAAAAGGACCTTCGGGTCTTTTTTTATGCGTCAAATCGCTATTTGTGCTGTCAAGACTTTTTTATCCACCGCATTATCCACATTATCCACATTTTTCACTGCTTTCTGTTGAGAAATTATACCCTGCCTTAGGAGTTAAAAAAACTGGCTTGAATGCTGACTTTACACGATTTTTACACAGATTCGGCGGAATATGTGGATAACCTTGTCCACAGCTTGACAAAAAACGTCCCTCTATGGAACGATCCGCGATTTATGCAAAAAAAGAACCCGCCGCCCTGTGAGGGCAGCGGGCTGCGCCGGCTTGCAGCTGCGCCGGCCGCGGTAAAAGATACGCTTTCGGTTCACGGAATGCTTGCGGAGGACACGCCGTCCGTTAGACCACGGATGACAGCAGGGCGGCGTTGCACGCGGCAACATAGGCAAGACCGGCAGCCATAACGATATCTTGATGGATCGCCGTTCCCCTGAATCTCGCATTGTTCCACTCCACATACACCTCGGCCTCGGCGTAGGCGTCTTCCCCGCTTCCGAGCGAATGCAGCTCCAGTCCCGCAAAATCCAGCTTTTCGTCAATTCCCTGGGAAATAGCCGCGATCACCGCCTCCAGCGGACCGTCGCCAATGCTCGTATGCGATCTCTCCAAACCGGACCGCAGATGGCGAACCGTCACAGCGGCGACCCGGCGCGGCGCGCTGCCGGCGAGCACTTGAACCTCGCCCAGTTCATACCTTTGAGCCTGATGGCCGGTGGATTGGCTTACCATTTGCAGCAGTTGGTCGTCACTGACGGTCTTTTGGCGGTCGGCAGTCACCTTGAAGGATTCGTACAATTCCTCCAGTTCGGCAGGCTGCAGGGTGATGCCGTATTTGGCGACCCGGTCCTTCAGGGCATGCCGGCCGGAATGCTTGCCCAGAATGATCATGCTGCGGGGAATGCCGAGACGTTCCGGGTCCATAATTTCATAGGTGCTGCGGTCTTTGAGCAGCCCGTCCTGATGGATGCCCGATTCATGCTGGAAGGCGTTCCGGCCGACGACCGGCTTGTTATAAGCAAGCGGAAAATGCATCGTCTCGCTGACAAGGCGCGAAGTTTCGTACAGCTTGTCCAAGGCCAGCCCCGTAGCCGCGTTCAGCGCCTCTCCCCGGGTTTCCAGCGCCATCGCCAGTTCCTCCATTGCGCAGTTGCCCGTCCGCTCTCCGATCCCATTGACGGTAACTTCGATTTGTGTCGCGCCGCCGGCAATCGCGGCAAGGCTGTTGGCAACCGCCAGGCCCAGGTCGTTATGGCAGTGGGCGCTGTAGCTGACCTTATCGCCGCCTCTGGCTCCCTGCCGCACCCGGCGGAACATCTCGCCGTATTCCTGCGGCAGAGCATAGCCGACGGTATCCGGCAGATTGATTATCGTCGCGCCTTCCTCAATGACCGCCTCGACCATTTCAATCAGCTCGTCGATGCCCGTGCGCGCGGCGTCCATGGCTGTGAACTCCACGGCATCGCAGAACTGGCGGGCGTATGCGGTCATTTCCCGCGCCGTCGCAACGACCTCGGCCCGGGTCTTGCGCAGCTGATGGCGCAAATGGATATCAGACGAGGAAATAAACAGATGGATGCGCCGTCTCTCCGCATCCTGCGTCGCCTTGACGGCCGCATCGATATCACCTCTGACGGCCCTGGCAAAGCCGCAAATTTCAACATTCCGGATTTGGCGGGAAATCGCCTGCACCGCCGCAAAATCTCCGGGGCTGGATACCGGAAATCCCGGCTCCAGCACATCCACCCCAAGCTCGGCGAGCTTGCCGGCGAGCACCATTTTGTGCTCCGGGGTCAGGCTTGCGCCCGGCGCCTGCTCCCCGTCCCTGAGCGTCGTATCGAAAATGTGAATCTTCTTTCGCGGCTGTACTATCATTGTGAATTCCTCCCGAATTTAAAGTTTTAGCCCTGCTTTAAGCGTTACATTCTTGTTGTGTTGAGAACGCAAAAAACCCGCCGTCTCCTTCAAAGAGACGGCGGGTTTCCCCTCCGCGGTACCACTCTTCTTGACGCGCCTAAACGGGAATCCGTGCATTTTCCCTGGCTGCGTCCAGCTTATCTTCTCTTGAAGCGCCGCACCACTCAAGCGGCGTCTTGCAGAGAATGTCCGGTAACGGGGACTATCCGTAAGCCGCGTACCCGCCGCTGCTTGACCTGCTGCCAGAATACCCGGATGGCCATTCCCGGATTCCAAATCGGCAGGGCTGCAAGCTGCGGTTTCCGCCGCTTACGCTCCCGGGCGAGATTCAAAGGGGATGGCCGCTGCTTCGCACCGAACCGCAGCTCTCTGCGCGCCATCTTCCCTTCTACTGCTCCCGTTCATTGCGTTATACTGTCTGATAATAACAAAAAAAGCCCGCCGTCTCTTCAAGAGACGACAGGCTGTGCCTTCGCGGTACCACTCTTGTTGATATTTCGGCTCGGCGCGCACAGGCGGGCTTCATCGAGATATCCACTTTGCTGTCATACGGTCCGGTAAAGCCTGGAGGCTTCTTCCTTTCTGTATGACCGTCCTTTCACGGGGACGACCCGTAACGGCGTACTTCCCACCGGCCGTGCACTGCCGGGTTGATGCCTGGCAAATGATGATTCCAGCCAGACATGCATTTATTCCGCCACTCCGCTCCCGGACGAGTTCAGGTCTCCTTCGGCTGCGTCGCACCGCCCCGCAGCTCTCTTTATCCCCGGAATTACCTTACTGTTTCCGATCATTGCGTTTGTCATTATGATTGCCACGATTATACGCGCGGGCCTTCCCTGCTGTCAATAGGTCTGTACCGACCAATTTTCAAGAGAGAAGCCGGGATCGGCTACCATGTCCAGCGGAGTGCCGCCGTCATGAAGCCACTTGGTGTAAGCCGCGGCGCCAATCATGGCGGCGTTATCCGTACAGTAGACGGCGGGAGGGATGATCAGTTCGATGCCCTCTTCTTCGCAGCGGGCCGTCAGCGCTTCACGCAGACCCCGGTTCGCGGCGACCCCGCCGCAGAGCAGCAGCTGCCGCGCATGGGTGGCGCGGACGGCGCGGACGGCTTTTTCGACCAGCACCTCGACGACGGACTCCTGAAATCCCCGGGCGATAGCCGCTGCATCGGGCTCCTGCCCTTTCATCCGGCTCTGGTTCACGAGATTCAGAACCGCCGACTTCAAGCCGCTGAGGCTGAAATCGTAGGAATCCGGCTCCAGCCATACCCGGGGGAGCGCCGCAGCTTCCGCCGCTTCATGCGCCAGCTTATCCACATGCGGGCCTCCGGGATAAGGGAACCCGAGCGCCCGGGCTACCTTGTCGTAAGCCTCGCCGACCGCGTCGTCGCGTGTACGCCCGATAATCCGGAAACGCCCTTCGGATTCCAGACTGACCAGCTCCGTATGCCCTCCTGAAGCTACCAGCGCCATGCACGGGTACTTCAGTTCCTTCACCAGCCGGCCCGCGTAAATATGTCCGGCAATATGATGCGTCCCGATCAGCGGCTTATTCCAGGCCAGCGCGAGCGCTTTGGCGGCCACAACGCCGACCAGCAAAGCTCCGACCAGGCCCGGGCCCTGCGTTACCGCCACCGCGTTCAGCCTATCCGGCGTTATTTCCGCCCGGGCAAGCGCCTCTTCAACGATCAGGGTAATAACCTCCACATGCTTGCGGGAGGCCACTTCGGGCACTACCCCACCGAAAGCGCGGTGGGTTTCAATTTGGCTGGAAATGATGTTTGACAGCACCTCGCAGCCGTTCTTTACGACAGCCGCCGACGTCTCGTCGCAGCTCGTTTCGATCGCCAATATATAGACAGGCTTTTCAGCTCCCGTTTCGTCCTTCATTCCATTCCCACTCTTCCTTCCATAACCCTGTACGCTATTACATATCCAGATATGAGGGCAGATCCGCCCACATTATCATTGCATCCTCGCGGTTGTCGGAGTAATATCCTTTGCGGAGTCCGGCGGGCCGGAAACCCTTTTTGCGGTACAAATTCTGGGCGACTTCGTTTGATACCCGCACTTCCAGGGTGATCGATTTCATCCCGAGATAGGAGGCGGTCTTCATCAGCTCGTCCAGCAGCCTTTCGCCCCATTTGCGCCCCCGGTACGCCTCCAGCAGCGCGATATTCGTGACATGCGCTTCATCCACAATCGCCCACATTCCCGCGTAGCCGATAATGCGGCCGTCAAATTCCATAATCATGTATTTGGCAAAATGGTTATGCGTCAGCTCATTGCGGAAGGCTTCTTCCGTCCAGGGCATCGTAAAGGCTTCCCGTTCAATTACGAGAATATCCGGGATATCCTCCACTTTCATGAGCCGAAAAACAAGGCCTTCTTCCCGCCCTTTTGCCGGTTCAGCTTCCATCATTTCGATTTCACGCCCCCTTTGCCGGCTTTAAGCAAACTCGCTTCCGCTTCCGCAAGCTGCGTATAATTCGGGATCAGGCTGTGCACATCGTCGATGTCTCCCGAAGCGTGCCGAGCTTCCCCCAAAAATCCGATCCAGCGCCCTTCCAGATCATAAGGCAGAACGCGCAGCTCGGCGGCGCCCTCCAGCGGCTTCAGCGAATCCGCGCCGCCATGCGCCGCCGCCTCGCCGACAAACCATACGCGGCGGGGACGTTCCCCCTGCGCCTTCGCTTCCTCCAGGCGCTCCGCAAGGGACTGCACCCAGTCCGCCATCAAGCGGATTGAGTCCGGCGCCAGTCGCCGCGGCGCGTTTCCGCCGTCTGCGGCGAACAGCGCTGTATAAGCCTGCCCGCGCCGCGCGTCGAGCAGCGGAACAATCCAGTCCGGCCCGAAGCGGTCTTCTGGCCGCACGCTTTCGGCGGCGGCTTCATCAGGGCTTCCCGAACCGGCATTCCAGCCGCCCCAGGCCAGCGCCTGAAGGGTGGACACGCCGCAGACGGGGAGCTTCCAGCTCCACGCCAGCGATTTGGCCGCCGTCACGGCAATCCGGGTTCCCGTATAGGAGCCCGGGCCCACGCCGACGGTGATGCCTTCCAGCATGCCGGCGCCGCCCGAAGCCTGCAGCGCCTCCCCGATGATCGGCAGAAGATGCACGGAATGGTTTCGTTCTCCCGACGCATTGATTTCATGAACCACTCTGCCGCTTTCGGTCACCGCCACGCCCAGCGATGCCGTCGCCGTATCCAACGCCAAAAACCGCTTGCGCGGCTGTTCATTTGCACTCGTCATTCTTTCTTAACCCCACTTCTGTATCAGTCCGCGGCAGACGCCCGCATAAGGCTCTCCGGTTCCGGCCACTGTAATCACGCGTTCCTCCGGCCCGGTCGACTCCAGGCGGATATGCATATGCCGTTCAGGCATCAGCTCCGCAATAATGCTGCTCCATTCCACCAGACAAATTCCCTGTCCAAAAAAATATTCGTCCAAGCCAAGCTCGTCCGCCTCCTCAAGAGACAGCCGGTACACATCCATATGGTACAGCGGGACACGGCCCGCATATTCCTTGATAATGGTAAACGTAGGACTGCTGACAATGCCCGGGACTTCCAAATGCCGGGCAAAGCTCTGCGAGAACGCCGTCTTGCCGGCGCCCAAATCGCCGTCGAGTCCGATGACCCAGCCCGGCGCTGCCGCTGCGGCCAGCTCCGCCGCCAGTGCTTCCGTCTCCCGCAGGCTGCGTGAACGGAAGGTAAATACCGCTTCCGGATTATTTTCCAACTGCAACAACCATCCTTTGACAGAGCGGCGTATCCGCAGCTATCGTCCGAAATTTTGAATACATTTTATTATATCGGTCCCACAGCCTTACCGCAACACGCCCGGGTCTCACTGCGCCGCAGAAACGCTCTCTCGTTCAGTTTGCTTTTCGGTGCGTTCCTTCTCCGGTTTGGAATGGGAGAATAAGCTATGCAAGATCATGCCAATAATAATAACGGCAATTCCGGCCCATGACAGAACGGTCGGAGCGGGAGCGGACAGTATAAGCATCTCCCCAAGCAGAGCAAACAGTACCTCAAGCGACTGTGTTGCCTCCACCGCCGCCAGTCCCGTCATGCTGTGTCTGACCATATCGGTGGCCCGGAAGAACAGCACCGTCGCCACAACGCCCGATGAAAGCGCGATAATGGCTGACTGGACCAGTTGGCCCTGGGAAGGAAGGCCAGACTCCTTCCAGCCGAACAGCGCGACCAATATCCAGAAGGGCATGCTGGCAAGAGTCATTCCAAGAATGCGCTGGAATACGTCCAGCCTGCCGCCGCACAGCTCCATCGTCTTGCGGTTGCCGAGCGGATAGGCAAAGGAAGCGACGAGCACGGGCACGATGCCGAGCAGCACTTGAGACACCGACAGCTTCTGGGCATGCTCCAGTTGAAGCACCGCAACGCCCGCGAGAATGATTACGGAAAGGCCAAGTCCGCGAAGCGGAATTTTGCCCCTTCCGGCCACAAATCCTTGAGGTCCTTGTATCCGGGTAACAAACAGCGGCGCGAGCAAGGAGCCGGAAATAATCGTAATCTGCCACGTTCCGGCCGTCAGCCAGCCCGGGGCGTAAGCCGCCGCAAAGGTAATCGGGGCATAGAACAGGCCGAAGCCGACCGTGCCCCACAGCAGCCAGGACCAGGGCTTGTCAGCCATCTCTCGAAGAAGCGGCTTCAATCTGCGGCGTCCGGCCACGAGGGCCAGCAAAAAAGGCAGGGTGAACAAATACCTGAGCGAGGAACTCCATGCCCAGCTTCCTCCGGACAGCTCCATCCGGCGGTTTAGTACAAAGGTGATGGCAAAGAACAGCGCCGAACAGACGCCGTAAAGCAAAGGTTTCAAGTGATCAACTCATTTCTTTTTGTATAAAGCTAAGCTTATAAATACCAAGTTTAACCAACTAAGGAGCAGCAAGCCCTTCTTTAACAGATGTTTGGGTGCTGTCGGTTTGTGTTTAATCATTTCTTGTCTTGGCGACTGCCACGGTTCACCAAAATGCGGCCGGAAAGTTTTCGGTCTCTCTGGTTCAACAAAATTATAACAGCATTTTTGCACCTGAACGAGAATTTTTAAATATCATCATTATGTTGTTACGGTCCGATATTGAGAAAGGAGATGAGCATATGAGACAATCGAAGAATCCAGTTAAGAAACTCGATGCTCCCCCTGTCTATCGCTGGTACGTATTAATTATCCATGTGATTGTTTTCGCACATTTTTTTATGAGTCTGCAATTGATTTCCGTATTCGGAATTACCATTCAAAGGGAATGGAAGATTACGGTGACGGAGGTTACCCTTCTGATCACATCCTCCATGATCGCTTATACACTCTTTCCTCTCATCGGAGGGGCATGGGGCGCAAAATGGGGTCCGCGTAAAACCGTTACGGCCGGTATTCTGATCAATACCGCCGTCACTTTGCTCTTTCCGGTGGCGGGAGACAGCTATACGGCCATATTGGCGCTGCGTTTCTTTCAGGGCATTTCGGGCGGGCTAATCATCGGCGCAATCGTCGGCGGGACTTCCGTATGGTTTCCTACCAGGCAGAGAGGCATCGCTTCAGGCATTTTGTTCGGGTTTCAGGGCGTAGGCTTTTCCGTTCCCTCGATTGTCGGCCCGATGCTGACCGATACAGGCATGTCATGGCAGATGGCAAGCGCGATAATGGTCTGCGTGCCGGGAGTGATCCTGGCTGCTGTGGTGTATTTCACTGTAAAAGGCTTGAATGAGGTCTATCCCGGCGTGACTTCGATCGATCATTTGCTGGGCGGAAATAACGTTCCGCAGCAGAACCCAAGAACGGCGACGGGAAATTTGAAGTATATCAAGCCTAAAACCATGAAAGAAGCGCTGCGCCGGTCAAGGGTTTGGGCGGCTGCCGTCTATGTATTCGTCAACGGCTGGCTTATTTACGGTCTGAGCTCTTTCCTGCCGCGCCTGCTGTCCGTCGATTTGGAGATTCCGGAAAAGACCGCGTCAGCGATGCTGGGAGCCACTTTTTTCGTTACCTTCGTGGCCGCGCCTCTGGGCGGGATTATTTCCGACTTTGTGTTTAAAGGACGGCGTTATCCCGTTCTGTTGATCGGAGCCCTGCTGTCGGTCGTCACGATTGTTGCGGTACCGCATACTTCCATCAAGTGGCTGGGCTTCATGCTTATTCTGGCGTTCGCCTCGACGTCCATTGTCAGCGGTCCCTTCTGGTCGCTGCCTTCCGAACTGGTCGATTCGAAAGCGGCTATTCGGTCCAGCTCCATGTACACGATATTCGGCAACGGCGGCGGCGCCGTGGCCGCGCCCATTCTGGCCTACTTCAGCGAAGCGGCGGGCAGCGGCATCATAGCGCTCTATATCTGCGTAGCCTTGGCTGCGGCAGGGGCTGTCAGCGCATTGTTCATTAGGCAATGAAATGGCCCTGACAAGCAGCGGATGGCGAAAAGCAGCGGCAGTCCTACAACAATCAGAGCCCGCGCATTCCGCGTGGGCTCTTGGTTTGAGTTCACAAGATTCAAGGAAATAGAAACTGCTAGTGCTTCGGCTTCTGCTCTTCCAGCCGGTCCACGCCGACCGTATGCACATTGGTTGGCCGCGAGCCGACCTGAACGGTCGCCATGCCGTTTGCCGCATCTACATGCTCGATCCATACCGATTCACCGTCCAGATGTACGGAAATGTTATCCTTGGAAGCGAAAATATCCTGCGCACGCTGTATGTCCATGTTTGTTCCTCCCTTTTATACAAAACCCTGTTTCAGCTCATCCTGATCTTCTCATCCCGATCATCCAGATCGTCCGGATTGTCCTCCGTCAGTCCTCCGATTGTCCGGTCCGCATCCAGATTGTCCGTGCCCGGAACAATCTCCTCTTCCCGGCGCCGCACGGTAAGCTCTTCCCAGTTCACGGCCGTCCCGCATCTGTCGGGATATTCCTCTTGCTCCTGCCATCCGTTTTCCGGAAACATCGATCTTCCCGCCTCCATTCGCGATAACGCCATGCCATGAATTTGCCGAAACCGGACAGTGTTATGTTCCCCGGCAGCAAAAAGATCTATTCTATCCGGCGGACGGCACAACCGAAATTCTTCAAGGTGTAAAAAGACAGATGCCGTTCATACTAAGTCAAAGCGGAATTTTTTTAGAAAATGAGGTGTTATTCAATGCATACCGTTTGGAAAGGCGCCATCAGCTTCGGACTTGTACATGTTCCGGTCAAAATGTTCTCGGCCACTGAGGATAAGGATGTCTCCTTGCGCTATATCCATAAGGCTTGCGGCAGTCCCTTGTCCTATGTGCGAAAATGTCCGGTGTGCGACAAGGAAGTGGCCTGGGAAGAAATCGGCAAAGGTTATGAGTATGAAAAGGGGAAATTCGTCGTCTTTGACAAAGACGAGCTGGACACACTGACGGAGGAAAGCACCAAAAATATTACAATCCTCGACTTTGTGGATTTGAAGGATATCGATCCGATTTATTTTCAGAAAACGTATTACCTTTCTCCCGACCAAGCCGGGGCAGGCGCTTATCGCCTGCTGATGGAAGCGATGCGCCAGACGGGAAAAATCGGCGTCGCCAAAATATCCATCCGCTCCAAAAGCAGTCTTGCCGCGATTCGGGTGCTGGAAAATTGCCTGTCGATTGAAACGATGTTCTACCCGGACGAGATCCGGCCGGTGTCCCAGGTACCGAGTCTGCCGGAGGCCGGTGCGGTGAACGACAAGGAGCTGGATATGGCCAAACTGCTTATATCTCAGCTGTCGACGCCGTTCGAGCCGGGAAAATATACGGACGATTACCGCCAGCGGATGCTGGACCTGATCTCAAGCAAAGTGGCCGGCGAGGAAATCCGCATCGCTCCGGCGCGTCAGGAGACGAATGTGATCGATCTGATGGCCGCGCTTCAGGCCAGCATAGAGGCCGTGCAGCATATTCCGTCCGATCCGGGCAGCCCGGCGGGCGCTCCTGCGGCCAAACCCCGCAAAACGGCGGGTGGGCGGAAGAAAGCAGCTCCCAAGGCCGGCGGCGGCACGGCAGAGGGCGCCGCGGCAGCCGGAAGCGCGATACCGTCCGACGGAGCGGCCGCCGCTTCTTCCCCGGCGCCTGTTATCGCGCCCAAGCCGAAGCGCCGCAGCGCGAAGAGCAAGCAAACGGTATCCTAGGGCTGCGCCGATGAAATTCACGCCCATCATTCCGTTTGAACCGATGATTACAGACCGGCCGCCTGCAGGAGAGCAGTGGACTGCCCAGATTAAATGGGACGGCGTCCGCATGCTCTCCTATTATGACGGGAGTTCCACGGAGCTGATCAATCGGCGGAAAAATAACCGCACAAGGCAGTACCCGGAAATCGCGGCAGCGGCAAGCTACTGCAAAGCGGATTCCGTCATACTGGACGGTGAGGTTATTGCGCTTAGTGAAGGAAAACCTTCTTTTCACGAAGTGATGCGCCGCGACAGCCTGAAGAACGATTCCGCCATTGCTTCGACGGTCAGGCAAATTCCGGTTCTGTATATGGTATTCGACATTTTGTACTGCAACGGGTTATGGACTATGGACCGGCCCTTCTCCGAGCGCCGGAGCCTGCTTGAAGAAATGCTGCTGCCTCACCCGCATGTTCAGGCCGTACCGAGCTACAGCGATTCCGCCGGGTTGCTGGCTGCCGCTCGCGCAAAGGGACTTGAGGGCATAGTCTGCAAGGATGTGAACGGCGTCTACACACCGGGCGGGAAAGACAAGCGCTGGCTCAAGTGCAAGATCATTTCCGATCTCAATGCCGTCGCCGGAGGCGTCACATTCCGGGACGGCACGGTCAATGCTCTGCTGCTCGGCTTATATGGCGATGACGGACGTCTGCATTATATCGGACACGCGGGCACCGGGAAGATGAAAGTTAAGGACTGGCAAGAGTTAACCGTTCTTTCACACAGTCTAGCCGTGAACTACATGCCGTTTGCTTCCATCCCGCAGCGGGTCAAAGGAGCGTTCTGGATTCGTCCGGAACTGGTATTTAAAATTCACTTTCTGGAATGGACTGAATCCGGTACACTTCGCCATCCCAGCATTCAAGCCAGGCTCGATCTCTCTCCCTCAGAGTGCCTGCTGCCGAATCGTTAATTGCCGCCCTGTATTCATTCATTTTTGGAGGAATGCCGTATGCCAGCCGCCGTCAAAGGCTCCATTACCATCGAAGGACAAACGGTCCCCATCACCAATCCCGATAAACCGCTGTGGCCGGAGCGGGGAATAACCAAGCGCATCTATCTGGAGAAGCTTGCCGCCCTGTCGCCGTATTTACTGCGCTATCTCAAGAACCGGCTGCTGACGGTAATCCGCTACCCGCATGGAGTCCCGGGCAAGTCCTTTTACCAAAAGAACGCTCCGGACCCGCTCCCGCCCTTTGTCCGCACCGTTAGGCATGAAGAGATTAACTACATCTCGCTGGACGGGCTTCCCGGGCTGCTCTGGCTGGGCAATTTGGCCGCCCTGGAATTTCATCCCTCACTGCATTATGCCGGCAGCAGCCTTCCTTGCGAATGGATGATCGACCTTGATCCTTCCCGTGAGGTGGAGCCCAGGATTATGGAAGCGGCAGCGATTGTCGGGAAGGTGCTGAATTCGCTCGGGCTGGCTTCGGTGCCGAAGACGTCGGGAGCGACCGGCGTGCAGATTATCGTCCCGATCAAGCAGGGGGTTACGTTTGATGAGCTTCGGAAGGTCGGGCATTTTGTCGGCCGGTATGTTACCGAGAAGCATCCTAAGTTGTTCACACTGGAGCGGCTCAAGAAACAGCGCGGAGATAAAATCTACTTCGATTACCTCCAGCATTACGGCGGCAAGACGCTCGCCGCCCCTTATACCCCCCGCGCCCGTCCGCTCGCTACCGTATCCACGCCCCTGACATGGGACGAGGTTGAACGCAATGTCTCGCCAGAGGATTATCATCTGCTCAATATTGAAGAACGCCTGCGCGCCAAGGGCGATCTGATCGCGAAGCTGCCACCGCAGCCGGTGGAGCTTGTTATCGCCGGCCTGCGGTAAGCGATTGTCCATCTTCGGCGCCATAAACGGCAAAACCTCCGTCTTTCGCAGGCTGCGATGCGGAGGTTTTGAGTATGCGTATTTTTTCGAGTATGAGTGCTTAGTGAATGGATTTCTTTTTAAAGCGTCCGCCTTTGACATCATGGATATTCCCGACTGCAACAAAAGCCTCGGAATCCCAGTCTTCGACAATTGCCTTCATCTTGGCTTCTTCCAGCCGGGTGATCACGACGAAAATAACTTTCTTGTCCTCGCCCGAAAATCCGCCTTCCCCCTGCAGGTAAGTTACGCCCCGGCCGAGCCGCTCCGTCAGCGCTTCGCCAATATCGCGGTATTTATCGCTGATGATCCAGACCGACTTCGACTGATCCAAACCTTCGAGGGTGACATCAATCATTTTGAACGCAATATAGTAGGCAATCAGCGAGAACATGGCATTATTCCAACCGAACACAAAGCCCGCTCCAGTCAAAATAAACAGATTGAAGAACATAACGACCTCGCCCACTGAAAATGGCAGTCTTTTGGCAACCAGAATCGCCACAATTTCCGTGCCGTCCAGCGATCCTCCATAACGCACCACAAGTCCGACGCCGACGCCGAGAATAACGCCGCCAAATACCGCTGCAAGCAGCGGCTCCACCGTAATCGGCTGCACAGGATGAAGCAATTGAGTGCCGATCGACATTACGACGACCGCAAACAGTGTGGATAATGCGAACGTCTTGCCGATTTGCTTATAGCCGACGATAAGAAAAGGAAGATTGAGAAGTGTCAGTAAAATCCCGAGGGGAATATCAAAAATATGCGACAGCATAATCGAAATGCCTGTTATGCCGCCATCGACCATCTGATTCGGAACGAGGAAAATTTCTAGCGCCACGGCCATCATGCCTGCCCCAATTACCATCATCACGGTACGCTGCGCCAGTCTGGCTGTCTTGATTGTCCCGGATTTCCGGGGTTTATTCGGTTCCTCTTTAACTAGAATGTGTGGACTCGTACCCATAGAACTCCCCCTGTCTTTGCCGTAATTTTTCAATAGTCATTATATTATATCACATTGCAATACCCGATAATGAATGGACAACCCAAATAACCCTTGCTGAATTTGATCTCCTGCCCTATTTCCTTTCACAGAAGCGGAGAAAGCAGGCTGCAAATTTCTTCTTTTCTCCGGGCGGCATTGCCCCGTTTGCTGAAAACATCCGGATCAACCGCCTCGCTGTCCTCCAGGTCGCGCCGAAACTGATCGGCCAGTTCTTCGATGCGCTGCGGCTGAAGCAGCACAGCAGACAGCTCGAAATTGGAATAGAAGCTCCGCATATCCAGGTTGACACTGCCAACAGAAGCCAGCAGACCGTCGGCGATCCATACCTTTGCATGCATAAAGCCCTTGCGGTAACGGTAAAATTTCACGCCAGCATCCAGCAAATCATCCAAGTACGAAAGAGAGGCGTTATAGACAAACGCATTGTCGGGTTTGCCCGGAATGATAATCCGCACATCCGCTCCTCGCAAAACGGCGGTTTTAAGCGCCCGTAAAATTGCCGGATCGGGTATAAAATAAGGCGTCTCGATCCAAATCCGCTTCTCCGCCGCGCTGAGCGCGGCAAAAATCATAGTCTGTGCGGAGTCGATTGCGCCGTCCGGACCGCTGCCGATGATTTGAACTCCCTCTTTGCCTTCACAGGCATGGATGGGGAACAGACGCGGATGGCTTAAACGTTCACCGGAAGCCAGCCGCCAATCTTTCAGGAAAATACGCTGGATAAAGTAGACGGCGTCTCCCTCCAGCTTCAGATGGGTATCGCGCCAAAATCCCATTTTCGGGTCTTTGCCCAAGTATTCGTCGCCGATGTTGATCCCGCCGGTGAAGCCGACAAGACCGTCCACCACAAGGATTTTACGATGGTTGCGGTAATTGAAGCGCCCGCCGAGCAGCGACGCGAGCGGCGGCAGAAACAAATGCGTCTCTACCCCGGCGCCGGATAACGCGCGAAGAAAGCGCCGGCTCAGCTTGTGGCTGCCGAGCCCGTCGCACAGCAAACGGACTTTTACACCCTGCCGGGCTTTGCGGATCATGACATCCTGGAATCTCTCCCCGATACCGTCATCGCGAAAAATATATACCTCCAGATGGATATGCTCGGAAGCCGCTTCCATCGCTTCAAGCATGGAAGCGTAGGTTTCGCCCGCGTTAACCAGAATCCGGGTGGCGTTTCTGCCGGTTACCGGACTTTCCGACAGCCCGGAAAGCAAGCGCAGCAGCTCTTTTCGGCCGGCCAGCTCCGGGTTACCGGTATCCTCCACGCGGGTTATGGGCCGGCTCCGTTCTTCGGCGTGCCCGTGGAGTCCGCAGCGCGTTTCTGCGGCGCAAGCTTTAAGCCTGCGGCCCTGTTTGTAATCCCGGCCTAAAAAGTAATAGACCAGCAGACCGAGCGGCGGACAGCAAAAGAGCAGAAACAGCCAGGCGACCGCTCTTTGAGGACGGCGGTATTCGAGAAACAGAATCACAATGATCTGTACAATAAACAAACACAGCACTGCAACGAATATTTTCATGCCGTCCTATTCTCCTTTGCTGTCGTACGCGACAGACCGTGTAAGCTGCATAAGTACAGGTTTTGCCGAAACTCCCCCGCTTTATTCAATTAATCACATGTCATGATCCCGTGCGGTCCGGAATACATAGAGTAATATGGACAACGTGAACAACAAAGCTTCCGGCCGCGAGCCTTACGGTCTGGGCGCAGGAAGGAGATGTTATGAAAAGTCAATCAGATAAGATTACCCTTCTCGTTGTCAGGGATGCCGGGCGTCCGGTCAGACAGCTTCAGCTTTCCAGACCGATGGCTATGGCCCTTCCGGCCGCGGCCGTTCTGTCCTTGTCGAGTCTGATCAGCTCCATGCATTATCATGCCTCCCGCTCCATGCAGGAACTTGAGGCCGAAGCCGCCGCCCTGTCCTCGCAGAATGTTCGTCTGGAAGCGAAGATCGCGGATAAGGAAAAAACGCTGCAGCAGGTCCAAAGTGAAGCCGCCGGGCTCTCGAAAGAAGCCAAAGCGATCAAGGAACGGCTAAAAAGCGTAGATGCGCTGGAACAGGAACTGCAAAACCTGATTAATCAACAAAAGGAGGATTCTCACGGTAAGGAATCGACAGCGGACATGTCCGTTCAAGGGACGGGTTCCGCGTCCGGCGCAGACTCCGGGTCAAAGGCCATATTCGCCGCGCCGGCCCATTCCGCTTCTCCTTCAGCTATCACCATCCGTATCGGAGCCTTTACCGCCGCCATCGATGACACCCCCGCCTTACGCGTAGGAGGCGAATATGTCGCCTCCTACGGGAACGGGGAGATCCGTACCCTCCTGGAGACAAAGGACGAGCTTACGGAACTCAGCGGCATGCTCGAAGAGATGGTCCGGAGCCTTTCCCGTACGGTACTGGATGCCCAAAAAGCGGAGGCGGATCTGCAGCAGCAGAAGCTTCGGCATAACGCGCGCCAGATGCATTCTTTCCTGTGGCCCACTTCCTCCCGGACCGTCTCCTCCAGCTTCGGCTATCGTACCGATCCTTTCAAAGGAAGTTCTTCTTTCCACGCCGGAATCGACATCGCGGCTCAGACAGGCGATTTTATATTTGCAGCTCAGAGCGGTACAATCCTTGCCGCAGAATGGTCGGCTGCGCGCGGCAATTACATCGTGATTGACCACGGAAACGGGCTGCAGACCTCCTATATGCATCTCAGCAGCTCGGCAGTGTCCGCCGGAGACAAGGTCGTCAAAGGCCAGCGAATCGGACAGGTCGGCAGCACCGGAAGAAGCACCGGCCCTCATCTGCATTTCCAGGTCAGCAAACAGAACAAGACCGTCAACCCCTTGTCCTATGTCCAACCGAATTGAAATGAACCCGCGATGAAGAAATGGAGGAATGAAGCATGTGGAATAAAAAAGGAAAAGGAAAGCCCGGCGCTTCAACAGATTCCCTGTTCGGCCATGGAGGAACGCTGGAAGGAAAAATCCAATGTGACACCAATTTGCGCATTGACGGCGGTTTTACGGGAGAAATCCGCTGCAGCGGCACGTTAACGATCGGCGAGCAAGGACGCGTCCATGCCAGCATTACCGCCGCCGATGTATTTATCGCAGGTAAAGTATTCGGGGATGTAACCGCGAAGCACAGCCTGATTCTGACCTCGACAGGCAGTCTGCACGGCAGTGCGGCGGCAGGCAAGCTCTCCATAATGGAGGGCGGAATCCTGAACGGGTTGGTAGAAATGGAAGAACCGTCCTCTCCGGAAGGAGCGAACGGTTCAGTATGGACCGCAGAATGCGCCGCAAATGCAGAAGACGATTTACAGCATGACGGACACGCCTCTTAGGAGCTGACCTCCATGATATGGCCAGGCCCGGCTTCTTGTTTTTTTCCGGTCAACCGGCAACGTCTCTGCGGCTGAACACAACCCAGGACAACAGCAGGAAAACGGCATAATAGACGGCAAGCACCGCAATGGAGAAGCCCAGGGTCACGCCTCCGGGTCCTTTGTCCGCCACCAGATAGGCGCTTAAGTCCATATGGGTAAAGAGCAAATACTTCGCCCATTCATACCGTTCGGGATTGAAAATAGCGGTAAATACATCCTTGGCGAACATAATAAACAGCGACAGGCCGATCGCCAGGCCGCTTGCGCGGAACACGCTGGAGACCATGAAGGCAATCGCCGCGGTCAGGAACAGCTCGATATACCGGCAGCCGATATCCAACAGGCTATAAGCTTCCGGACTCCAGCCGCCAATCGGCATGGACGTTCCTTCCGCGGAAAACAGAATGCGCGACGCTCCGAACGCACAAACCGCCAGCAGAACCGTCGTGAGGATGCTGAACAGCACCATCGCAATATATTTTGAAAGCAGGATTTTCGAGCGGCTCCAGGGCCGGATCAGCAGCAGCTTGATCGTTCCCCAAGAGAATTCGCCCGCCACGGCATCCGAAGCGATGACAACGGTAAAAATCGTATTCAAGAAGAACATTACGCTTATCGTCATTTGAAAGCTGTTCCACATGGTCGGCCGGTATTGCGGCTCGCTGGTTACGTACGTAAGCACCGGCACCAGGATAC
The DNA here is from genome assembly GCF_003854965.1 of Paenibacillus rhizophilus. Taxonomy (GTDB): domain Bacteria; phylum Bacillota; class Bacilli; order Paenibacillales; family Paenibacillaceae; genus Paenibacillus_AQ; species Paenibacillus_AQ rhizophilus. The sequence continues at coordinate 120,735 of NZ_RQPI01000011.1, read as the reverse complement.
TCAAAACAACGAGCAGAAACAGCATGATCCAGGTACGGATGCGGCTGTATATTTTAATATTCTCGTTATGTACAAGCGCCGAGAAACTACTCAATGCCTTCACCTCCTGTCATCTTCAGGAATTGGTCCTCAAGCGAAACGACAACTTCTTTTATGCCGTATACTTGAATTCCGCCGCCTATCAGCCGTTCGTTCAGCCCGGGAATATCGCTCCGGAGAGCTCTCACGACAAGGCCTTCCGCCTCCACAGTTCCGCCGATAAGCGCCTGTGCGGCTCCCGGATCATTCACTTCGAACAAGATCTCCCTGCTCTGCGGCCCTGCCTTAGCATCTCCTACACTCTTAAGCTGACGTACGTCGACCAGTTTGCCGTTCTGAATGACCGCCACGCTGTCGCACATCAGTTCCATTTCGGACAGCAAGTGGCTGGAGACAAACACGCTTGTTCCTTCGTCCCGGCACAGCCGCCGCAGATAATCACGCAGTTCGCGGATGCCCTGGGGATCAAGACCGTTAGTCGGCTCGTCCAGAATGAGCAGCTTGGGACGGTGAAGTAAAGCCTGGGCTACCCCGAGACGCTGGCGCATGCCGAGCGAATAGCTCTTCACTTTGTCATGAATACGATTGTTCAGTCCGACGAGCTGGATGACTTCATCAATGCGCTGCTTCGTTACTCCACTGACCATACGCGCATACTGCCGCAAATTCTGGTATCCGGTCAAAAACTTGTACATTTCCGGATTTTCCACAATCGCTCCGACCTGCGCCACCGCCTCTTCAAAATTCGTCCTGATGCTTCTTCCGCCAATCATAATATCGCCCCGGCTAATCGAGATCAGCCCAACCATCATCCTTATGGTTGTTGTCTTGCCCGCGCCATTCGGGCCCAGAAAGCCGAAGATTTGTCCCGCCGGAATATCGAGCGTCAAGTCGCTGACCAGCGTTTTCTTGCCGATTTGTTTGGTCACGCCAAGGAGCCTGGCGACCGGTTCCTGAACCGCTATATTTGCCGTCATTATTGCACCATCCTTCCGTTATAAATTTCGCAAAAAATTCCCTATATTAGGTTAGACGACTCCGACAGTAAACATACTGCAAAAACTTTTCTGTATCTTTCTCTGATTAGCAAAAAAAGCGGCAGCTCGGAGCCCTGCTCCAAACTGCCGCTTGCATTGCGTTATCGTTATTTAAAAATATAAGAAAGTGTTAGCTTGCCGCTTAGCCGCCAACCCGTGCCAACTCGCGCATGTTCGCTTCAAAAGCAGCCATCAATGCGGCTTCGCCGGTCAGGCCGGTTTCTTCCACCTTGCGGATTTGCTCCATCATCCGTTTGTAATCCTTCGGAATGACACGGACGAATTTCGGCAGATTATCCTGCCAGCTATCCAGCACACGCTGTCCAAGAGCACTGTTCGTCAGCTCCGTATGACGGACGATCATGCCATGCAGATCTTCGATCTCTTCGCTCTCCTCAACGCGCTCCAGCAGAACCATTTCCAGGTTGCAGCGGTTGATAAACGTATTGTCAGGATCGTATACATAGGCGATGCCGCCCGACATTCCCGCCGCGAAGTTGCGTCCGGTTCCGCCCAAGACGACTACGCGTCCACCGGTCATGTATTCGCAGCCGTGGTCGCCCACGCCTTCAACGACAACCTTGGCGCCGGAGTTACGGACCGCGAAGCGTTCGCCGGCAATGCCGCTGATATAGGCTTCGCCGCTTGTCGCTCCGTAGAAGCCGGTGTTGCCGACAATGATGTTCTCCTCGGCGGCAAACGTCGCTTTCGGAGACGGCTTAACGATCAGCTTGCCTCCGGAAAGGCCTTTGCCGATGTAGTCGTTCGTGTCGCCCTCAACCGTGATGGTAATGCCCTTCGGCATGAATGCCCCAAGGCTTTGTCCAGCAGAGCCGGTGAAGTTCAGGCGAATCGTGTCGTCCGGCAAGCCGGCCGCACCGTATTTGCGCGTCAATTCGCTGCCGAGAATCGTGCCGACGGCGCGGTTGACGTTCGTAATCGGCAGGGATGCCTCCACAACCGTTCCGTTCTCGATGGCCGGAGCCGCAAGAGAAAGCAGCGTGGATACGTCCAGCGTCTCTTCCAGCCCGTGACTCTGTTTCTTGCTGTTGAAACGCGTGCTGCCTTCAGGCAGTTCAGGCGTATGCAGCAATCCGCTGAGATCGACGCCCTTCTTCTTCCAATGATACGAAGCTTGAACAGCATCCAGACAGTCGGTGCGTCCGACCATTTCTTGAATGGTGCGGAAGCCGAGGCTGGCCATAATTTCGCGCAGATCCTGCGCGACGAAAGTCATAAAGTTAACGACATGCTGCGGATCGCCGGCAAAGTTCTTGCGCAGATCCGGATTCTGTGTTGCGACGCCAACCGGACAGGTGTCCATCTGGCAGACCCGCATCATGATGCAGCCCACAGCCACCAGCGGCGCAGTGGCAAATCCGTATTCTTCGGCGCCAAGGAGCGCGGCCACGGCCAGATCACGGCCGCTCAGCATTTTGCCGTCCGCCTCCAGGACGATACGGTCACGCAGATTGTTCAGCATCAGCGTCTGATGCGTTTCCGCAAGGCCCAGTTCCCACGGAAGGCCGGCATGACGGATGGAGTTCATCGGCGACGCGCCGGTGCCTCCGTCGTATCCGCTGATCAGGATCACGTCGGCGCGGCCTTTTGCCACACCTGCGGCAATCGTTCCGACACCAACCTCGGATACGAGCTTCACATTGATATTCGCGCGCGGGTTGGCGTTCTTCAGGTCGTAGATCAGCTCCGCCAAATCCTCGATGGAATAAATATCATGGTGAGGAGGAGGCGAGATCAGACCCACGCCCGCCGTGGAACCGCGAACCTCGGCAACCCAAGGATACACCTTGCGTCCCGGAAGCTGTCCGCCTTCGCCCGGCTTCGCGCCCTGCGCCATCTTGATTTGAATCTCGTCGGCGTTCACCAGGTAATTCGACGTTACGCCGAACCGTCCGGATGCGACCTGCTTGATCGCGCTGCGGCGGGAATCCCCATTGGCATCCGGAATGAAGCGCGCCGGATCTTCCCCGCCTTCGCCGGTATTGCTCTTACCGCCGATGCGGTTCATCGCAATCGCCAGCGTCTCATGCGCTTCCTTGCTGATCGAGCCAAAGGACATGGCTCCGGTCTTGAAGCGTTTCATGATCGATTCCACCGGTTCCACTTCTTCCAGCGGAATCGGCTCTCCTACCGGCTTGAATTCAAGCAGGGAACGAAGCGTCTGATGCTTCTTGCTCTCGCCCTGAACAAGGGCGGAGTATTTCTTGTACATATCGTAATCGCCGCTGCGGACGGAATGCTGAAGCATGTGGATTGTCTGCGGGTTGAACAGATGATCCTCCCCGTCGCTGCGCCATTGGTATTCACCGCCGGAATCCAGCACTTTGTCCTTGCCGTCCTTATCGGAGAAGGCGCGGTTGTGATGCACCAGAGTCTCCGCAGCCACTTCTTCCAGACCGATGCCGCCGATGCGGGATGGAGTCCAGGTGAAGTAGCGGTCAACGAACTCGGAATTCAGGCCGACCGCCTCAAAGATTTGGGCGCCACGGTAGGACTGGATCGTGGAAATGCCCATCTTGGACAGGATTTTGACGACGCTCTTGGTCGCGGCTTTAATGTAGTTCTTTACGGCCTTCTCATGCGAAACGCCTCTCAGCAGGCCCTGGGCAATCATGTCGTCCAAGCTCTCGAACGCCAGGTACGGATTTACCGCGCTCACGCCGTAGCCGAGCAGAAGCGCATAATGATGCACTTCGCGCGGTTCGCCGGATTCCAGCAAAATCGTAACTTTGGTCCGCGTGCCTTGACGGATCAGATGGTGATGCAGGCTCGATACGGCAAGCAGAGCCGGAATGGCCGCATTCTCGCGGTCTACTCCGCGGTCGGACAGAATAAGAATATTGTGGCCCTTATCGATAACCCGGTCAGCGGCTTCGCTCAGACGGTCAAGCGCGGTACGCAGCCCTTCGGCCCCCAGCTCCGCCGGGAACAGAATCGGAATAGTCATCGCCTTGAAGCCGGCGCGGCGTACATGTCGGATCTTCGCGAAATCCTCATTGGACAGAATCGGTGTCTCAAGCGCGATCTGTCGACAGCTTTCCGGTTCTGGTTTAAGCAGGTTGCGCTCCGGTCCGATTGTCGTTGTCGTCGAAGTAACCAGCTCTTCGCGGATAGCGTCGATCGGCGGGTTGGTTACCTGGGCGAACATTTGTTTAAAGTAGTTATAAAGCCGTTGCGGACGGTCGGACAGCACCGCCAGCGGAGCATCGTAGCCCATGGAGCCGACCGCTTCGGCGCCGCTAGACGCCATCGGCTCAAGCACCTTGCGCAGATCCTCGAACGTATAGCCGAAAGACTGCTGCAGCTGCTGAACGTTGTCATGCTTCGGATTCGGCAGCTCCGGAGCATCCGGAAGCTCGCTGAGGCCGATCAGATGCTCGTCGAGCCAGTCGCGGTACGGATGCTCGGAAGCGATGGACGCCTTCACTTCTTCGTCGGAAATAATGCGGCCTTCCTGCGTATCGACCAGCAGCATGCGGCCCGGTCTCAGCCGGTCCTTGTACAGCACATTTTCCGGCGGGATATCCAGTACGCCCGCTTCGGAGGACAGAATAATCAAATCGTCCTTCGTTACATAATAGCGCGAAGGCCGCAGACCGTTGCGGTCAAGGATCGCGCCGATTTGCACGCCATCGGTGAAGCCCATGGCGGCAGGCCCGTCCCATGGCTCCATCAGGGTGCTGTGGTATTCATAGAACGCCTTTTTCTTCTCGTCCATGCTGTCGTGGTTGCTCCACGGCTCAGGAACCATCATCATGGCCACATGAGGCAAGGAACGTCCGCTCAGGTACAAGAATTCAAACGTGTTGTCGAACATCCCCGTGTCGGACCCGTCCGGGTTGATGATCGGCTTGATTTTGTCCAGATCGCTGCCGAACACTTCGCTCTTGAACAAGGACTGCCGTGCATGCATCCAGTTCACGTTGCCGCGCAGCGTGTTGATTTCGCCGTTGTGAATCATGAAGCGGTACGGATGCGCGCGCTCCCAGCTCGGGAACGTGTTGGTGCTGAACCGGGAGTGGACAAGCGCGATCGCCGATTCCAGCTTTTCGTTCTGAAGATCGAGATAGAACTGTCCAACCTGCTCGGTGGTCAGCATTCCTTTGTAAACGATTTTGCGGCAGGACAAGCTTGGCAGGTAGAAGGAATCTCCCTCTTCCAATCCGCCGTAGCGGACAGCCAGCTCCGCCCGTTTGCGGATAACGTACAGTTTGCGTTCGAAGGCAAGATCGCCTTGAATATCGCCGGAACGTCCGATAAATACCTGGCGTACATAAGGCTTGGCGGCCTTTGCCGTCTTGCCCAGCATGTCGTCGCAGGTAGGAACGTCGCGGAAGCCGAGCAGCGTCTGCCCTTCTTCGGCGATAATGTCGCTCAGGATGCGCTCGTGTGCGGTGCGGATGCTTTCGTTATGAGACACAAAAAGCATGCCGACACCGTAAAGGCCCGCCTCCGGCAGTTCAAAGCCGAGCGCTTTCGCTTCTTCGGAGAAGAACCGGTGCGGAATTTGCAGCATAATACCCGCGCCATCGCCGGAATTCGGCTCACTTCCCTGGCCTCCGCGATGCTCCATATTGGCGAGCATGGTTAAGGCGTTGCTGACAATCTCATGAGAAGGCTTTCCTTTGATATGGGCGACAAAACCCATGCCGCAGGCATCTTTCTCGAACTGGGGATCGTAAAGGCCCTGTTTAGGGGGCAGTTCTGTGTGTCTCATCTTACGCAACCTTTCTATAATAAAGTGGGGCATTATTAATAATTATTCAACGCAGAGTGGTTATATTATTTTATCATCGACCTCACATGAGCGCAATTTAAACTTTTTTATTATACTGATTAAGATTAGCTTTTGCGTCACAGCTTTAGCGAAATAAAGCCCAATTAATCTCCCTGATGAATATTTATACATAATAATTGAATATGGGCTTATAAATTGAAAGCGCTATACACATGTAATCCTTTTGTAATATTAATGGGAAAGCGTTTTTTTTACCTGTATAAACCAAAAAGCGCCCTAAAAGGGCGCTCCGGTGAAAACCGCTTCCGGCGGTTCCATTATGGCGTTATACAGACAAAACTTGTTCACTATTTAATTCAACTTGTGAATCGCGTCCGCGGGTCATAAAGTACAAAAGTGTCAGAAGAAGGAAGCCGACGCCATAAATAGCCAGCGTACCCGCATCGCTCCACATTCTGCCATAATCGCCTGTAGAGATGACCGATCTGAAGCCCTGCACGCTGTAACTCATCGGAAGCAGCGGATGGATCGACTGCATCCATTTCGGAATGACCTCAAGCGGGAAGGTGCCCGCGCTTGTCGTGAGCTGAAAGATCAGCAGCACAATCGCGACGAATCTGCCGGGCTGATCCAGCCAGGTCACCAGAGCCTGGATGAGCCACATGAACGAGATGCTGACGATAAACGTAAACGCATAGAACCTCGGCACGCTCTGAACCTCGAGTCCAAGCCCGTAGAGGAGGATCGACGCCGCCAACAGGGACTGCAGAAGACTCATAGTGGAGAAAATAAGCGTGCGGCTGGCAAACCGGTTAAACCGGCTTGCCTCCTCAACCGTAGTGGTACGGAGCGAGATGACGATCGTGCAGATCAGCGCTCCGACGAACAGGCCCAGGGACAGGAAATAAGGAGCGAGCCCGGTACCGTAGTTCGGCACTTCGCTCAGCGTTTCCTGATTCAGCTCGACCGGCTCGGCGAACATGCCGACGGTCTCGTCAGTTCTCTTGACGGTGCCCGTCTTATCCGCCGCATCGTCCAGTTTGCCCGCAAGCTCCGCCGATCCGGACTTCAGGTCGGTCGTGCCGTCCTTCAAATCTCCCGCGCCGTCGGCCAATTTCTGAGAGCCTTCGGCCACCGAGCCGATGCCGCCGCCAAGCTTGGCGACTCCGGCCGCAAGCGCCGACGCGCCTGATTCCAGCTTGGCGCCGCCTTCCGCCAGCTTGCTGCCGCCCTGGGCCGCTTCGCCGAGCTTGGCCCCGAACTGCTGCATGCCGGCCGACAACTTGCCGCCGCCAGCTGCAAGCGCCGAAGCGCCTTGAGCGAGCTGCAGCTGCCCCTTGGCCAGCTGCGAGGCGCCGGCGCTCAGCTGCTGCGCTCCGCTGTTCAGCTCGCCCGCACCGGCCGCGAGCCGCTGCGCTCCGTCATGCACCTGCGCGGCGCCCTGCGCCAGCTGCTCCTGGCCGCTGTGCAAATCGCTTGCGCCCTGCGCGAGCTGCGCCTGGTTCTGCTGAAGCTGCGCGCTGCCTTCGGCAACCGCCTTGCTTGCGGCGATCAGCTTCTGCACATCGGCGCTCGACGCGAGCTGCGGATTGGCCGCTGCCAGCTGCTGGAGCCCATCCGAGACGCTCTTGGCCCCGGCGCTCACCTTCGCGCTGCCTTCGGCCGAGGCCTTGAGTCCGTCCGCCAGCTTCGCGCTGCCGTCGACTGAAGAAGCCAGGCCGGCTTGCAGCTTCCCGCTGCCGCCCGCGACGGACTCCGCTCCGCTTTGGAGCTTCGCGCTGCCGGCCGCGACGGATTCCGCTCCGGTCTGAAGCTTCGCCGCGCCTTGGGCCGACTGCTGCAGCCCGCCGCTCAACTGCTTGGCGCCTGCCGCCGACTGCGCTGCGCCAGCCGCAAGCTGCTTATGGCCGGCGGACAGCCGGTTCAGCCCGCCGGCCAGGGAACTGCCGCCCGTTTGTAGCTGGGCGGCCCCGGTCTTGATCGCCGCGACGCCCTGCTTCAGCGGCTGGACGCCGCTGAGCAGCTTGCCCGCGCCATCGTTCAGGACAAGCAGATTATTCTTCAGCTTGGACGCGCCGTCGTCCAGCTTGCCGGCGCCATCGGCGATTTTGGACGCGCCGTTGCTGGCTTCGCCAAGCCCGCTTGAGATATCGGTGATTTTGTCGAAGACGGAATCCGCATACGCCTCCGTAATCTTCGCGGATACTTTGGCTTTTAGCTCCTTGGCCGCCGAACCCGCGATGGTGCTTGCCGTGAAGTTCTCGCCCTGCTTCGGCTCGTAAATGAGCTGTGCAGGCGTCGGATGATCATCCAGCAGCGTCGTCGCATTGGCTGAGAAATTTTCCGGCACAATGATCGCCACATAATACTCGTCTTTCTTAAGTCCCTCCGCCGCCTGCTCGCGGCTGACAAAACTCCAGTCGAAATCTTTGCTTTTCTTAAGCTCCTCCACCAGATCATGCCCGGCATTCAGCCTGGTTCCTTCGTAGTTGGCGCCCTTGTCTTCATTGACGATCGCAATGGGCATCTTATCCAGATTGCCGTACGGGTCCCAGAATGCCTTCAGATACACTCCGCTGTACAGTATCGGAATGAACAGCACGACCAGCAGGGTAATCAGCGTCATCGGCTTCTTGAAGGCCGTGCGCAGGTCTTTGATAAAAACAGATAATGATTTCACTCCGGTCCTCTCCTTATGAAATTTCTTTATATTTTGCTGTATTGCTGTAATAACCACTGACTATTTTCCCCGATTGGTCAACAAAAGGGATAAAAAAAGCCCTCTCGGCTTTTTCAATAGTGAGTCCGGCGAAACCGATGCGGCAGCGAAAAGCGCCCCGGCAGCCTTCCGCCCCCTCTTACGATTGCTTCTGTTCCAGCCCTTCGGCCAGAAACAGCCGGAAATACGATTTGATCTGCTCCTTGTCCAGAGGCTCGCGCAGTTTGTTTAACTCGGAGGTCAGCACGATATACAGCTTCAGCATAACCACCGATACGACCTTGGGATCGCACGGCTTCACTTCTCCCAGCCCGATGGCGTACTCCACCTCCCGTTCTATATAACTGAGGATGACACTCTCAAGCTTGTCGAGGCCTTCCTGCGCCTGCGGCGTGCCGAATTCGCGCTTTTCCTGGGAAAGCTTGATAAACAGCTCATGCTCGCTTCGGAATTCAAGCAGGGCGTCCAGCACCCGCTGCAGGTTATCGAAGAAAGGCTTGTCGCGCCTAATCTCCCGTTCGGCGATATTTTTCATTTCGAGGATAACCGTGTGAAGAATCTCGTCAAACAACTGCTCCTTGTTCGAAAAAAAAGTATAGATGGTGCCCTTGCCGACGTTCGCGATTTTCGCCACCTGATCCATCGTTGTCGCCTTGTACCCGAATAGTGAAAAAGATTTCGCCGCCGCCTTGATCACCTGCTGCCTTCGGTCCACCACTGCCACTCTTTGCACGTCCTTTCCGCCGCTTTGCGAAATGCTGTTCAATCATTCTGACCATTTTACGAATATGGTCATTTAGTCACTGATTAATTTACCACTTTGACCGCCGGATTGCAATACGTTCCCAAATGTTTTATTTTTAATTTTTTGCAGTGTTTTAACTTTCTATTTACGTCTTATTTGTATAATGTGAAAAGAGAACAGAATTTCTGAGCGAATATAGCGTATAGTGGATGTAACAGACTTTGCAATTCTATTGATATGGAAAGTAGCGGGTGACATTATGCGAAAGAAAAGAGTACTGCTGTTTTCGGAAGGCTTTGGCACTGGCCATACAGGGGCAGCCTATGCTCTGGCTGAAGGAATTAAGCGCCTCAATCCGGCAGTCCAGTGCCGGGTCATCGAGCTGGGCAAATTTTTGAACCCGACGGTGGCTCCGTGGATTCTTTCCGCCTACCGCAAGACTGTCAGCAGCCAGCCGAAGCTGGTCGGCATGCTGTACAAGACGCAATATCACAGATCACTGAACCGATTCACCAAATTGGCGCTGCACCGGGTTTTTTATACTCATGCCCGGCAAGTCATCGAGCAGCTTAAGCCCGATCTTATTATATGTACTCACCCTCTTCCCGCCGCCGTCGTTTCCAGGCTGAAGCGTCTGGGGCTGAACGTGCCGCTATACACGCTGATTACCGACTACGACGCGCACGGCAGCTGGGTCAACGCGGAGGTGAACCGCTATCTCGTCTCCACCTCGCGGGTCAAGTCGATCTTGACGGGGCGCGGCATTCCGTCCGACCAGGTAACGGTAACGGGCATCCCCGTCCACCCCAAGTTCTGGGAACGATCGAGCAAAGAGACGCTCCGCCAGGAGCTTGGACTCGCAGATATGCCTACGGTGCTTGTTATGGGCGGCGGCTGGGGCCTGATGTTCGGCGAAGAGATCATGAACGCGCTGACGGCCAAGATGGATCAGATTCAGCTCGTCTTCTGCATGGGCAGCAATGATAAAATGGTGGAAAAAATGCGCAGCGATCCCCGGCTCCGGCATCCGAACGTTACCATTCTCGGATACAGCAGCGACGTCAACAAGCTGATGGAAGCCGCCGATCTGCTGATTACGAAGCCGGGCGGCATGACCTGCACCGAAGCGCTGGCCAAAGGCATTCCGATGCTGTTCTACCAGGCCATTCCCGGGCAGGAAGAGAAAAACTCCCAATACTTCGTCGAACTCGGGCTTGCCGAGGTGCTGGACTCCGAGAGGGTCGTCGATAAGTGGTTCCGGCTCCTGCGGCGCGAGTACGCGGAGCTTGAGGAACAGCGCCGCCTCCGGCTCTCGCCCGACCGCTACCAGCCGCGGGACTGCGCGGTAACGGTGCTGGAAATGCTCGGAAATTCGAAGGATCTGGCCGGGAGCCGGAGCGCCCTCTCTCAGCCGTGCACCGAAGAAGCGGTATATTTGACGCCTTGACCCTCGGGACGAAATTGAAAAAGGATGACCGGGCTTTGCGACGGTCATCCTTTTTTGCCGTTTAAACGGCCCGAGACGCCCTAGCGGGTACATGCCTCAGCCCCCGGCAGGGCAGCGCCCGATAAAAGAAAATCTGCGCGCCGCCCGCGTCTTCTTCCTACACCTCCAGGCTTTCACCGGCTTTGAGCGGATAGCCGTCAATGCCCTCCTGCTTCAGCCGGTCGCAGAACTGCGTTCCGTCTTGCTCGATAGCCGGAAACGTGTTGTAATGCACCGGAATGACCTTGGCGGCCCGCAGCCAGCGCGCAGCCAGCAGCGCATCGTCCGGTCCCATCGTCAGCATATCCCCAATCGGAAGCGCAGCGATGTCGATGGCATTGCGCTCTCCGATCAGCCTCATATCTCCGAACAGCGCGGTATCCCCGGCATGGAACAGCGTCTTGCCTTCAAGGTTCAGCAGAATTCCCGCAGGCTGGCCAAGATAAATCCAGTAGTCGCCCTCCTGTATGGAGGAGGAGTGGAAAGCAGGGGTATATTTTACGGTGAATCCCGAATACGTATGTGCGCCGCCTATATTCAGGTGCTTGACTTTAGCGCCTTTAATCCGGCAGTATTCGGCAAGCTCATACACCGCGAATATCGGGCAATCGTTGTTCTTGGCAATCTCCACCGCATCCCCGAGATGATCGGAGTGACCGTGGGTCAGCAGCACGGCGTCCACTTGGATATCCCCGGGCGCGATTCCCGAATGGGGATTTCCCGACAGGAACGGATCAATGATAATCTTGGCGTCGGCAGCTTCAACCAGCAGCGCGGAATGGCCGTAGTAGGTAACTTTCATGATTTTTCCCCCTCCTCTGTTCATATAGTAAGATTACCCAGTAACAAGAAGATGAACTATCTATAGAAGCTATGATTTCCGATTTTCTTGGAAAAAGTGCGGGAATGGTGCACGGTGAGATCCTGGGCCAGCTTAAGCGAAAGAAAATAATAGGTATCGTCGGTGACCGCCTTGACTCCGGAAAGCGCATCAGCCACCGCCCTGACCGATTCACGGTTCGGCTTGACCCGGTTCAGCCGCCCGTTGGCTACCGGACTGAACTGAAATTTTTGGTAAATCACTTCTTTAATAGTGTTGGGAAAATTGGCTGACCGCAGCCGGTTCAGAACAACGTTGGCGACTGCCACCTTGCCCTTGTACGGTTCGCCTTCCGCCTCTGCCATTACAATTCTCTGCAGCAGAAGCACATCTTCTTCGGATACCGCGTAGCTCCGGGTCGCCTGGTGGCGCTCTTCCCGGCTTAACAGCCTGCTCCGTGAGAAGTAAAGTATTGCGGGGGGATGTTGCTGAGATACGACTGCCTTCTTGACCGCGGATTGACCCGCCGCGGCCCCGGACGCCGCCTTCCACTTCGCTTCGCGGACGCTCTGCGGGATTCTCATTGCGGCGGCTGCGAAGGTCCCGCCTTTTGCCGTTACGGCCGAGGCGGCTTGATCCTTCCGGTTCCATTCTTTCGCGCTCAGCCATTCAGCGGCGAGCGCCGGTTTCCAGGCGGACCGGGGTGCCCGATATACGGCGGACAGCTTGAGCTGGACCTGCCGGACTTTAGCGGCTTCGGGCGCAAGGTCCGATTCCGCCGCCGGCTTGGTCCTGTTAGCCGTTTTCACGGCCATATCGCCGGTCTCCGCCGCAGACGAAAACCGCGGCGACTGCAAGCGGCCCAGATGGACCTTGTCCCGCTCTCCGCTCCGGCTCAGTCCGGGCACAAGCAAAATTATCGCAGAGAAACACACCAGAATAACACCGAACAGCGGCATCATCCAGCGGTTTTGTTTAAATATTGGCATTTTATTCCTCCTAGTTTTACGGCACATTCCTTCTATATGTAACCGAAAATGAGAGGTTTGAACAAGTTTTTTTCTGTTTTTTTTAAAAGTTTATCGTTTCGACAATTTCATACATCGGTTTGTTATGCATCCGCGTTGCAAAAAGAACCCATTGATCAACTCTCCAGGACGCATGCAAAGCCGCCTCTTCCCGTGTGAGCGCATCAAGCTGTCCGGGGTCGAAAGCCCCTTCTCCCCTGTATTTGCGAGCCAGCGTCACATGGGGCTTGTAAGCGCGCTCCTCCGCGCGAAATCCCAGCGGCAGCGTGGCCTCCACAATCCGGCCTTGCAGCTCCCGCAGCTGATCCGTCTCGCCGCCTAATCCCGCCCACAAGACGCGCGGTGCAGCCGTCGCTCCGAAGACGCCCGCTTCACTCAGCGACAAGGTGAACGGCCCGAAGTTCGCGGCGGCCTTCCTCAGCGCCGATACCAGCGCGGGAATGGCACGCGGGTCGGTATCGCCCAGAAACTGGAGCGTAATATGGTAGTCCTCTTCATGGACCCACTTGGCAAAGGAAAGCTCCCTGGACAGCCTGCGGCACATGCCGCCCACGGCTCCGCGAAGTTCGGGGGACAATCTCACCGCTGTGAACAGCCTCTCGGGAGCCAAGTCACTTTTGCCGTCCTTTATTCCATCATTCATGGTCATTTCACCTTTCTTCGCGGTTTTGATATTGTTATAGAATACTTTGTTGCTTGAATATAGAAATTCTTTGTCGGGAGGGAACCATTTTGGCAAAATCGATTGTATGTCTGCAGTCTTTGACGAATGAACAAGAGGAAGCGATCCGCAAGGCCGCTCCCGGCTTTACCTATGTGCACAGCGACGCCAAGCAGCCGGACCTTGACGCTCTTGCCGAGGCGGAGATCGTTATCGGCTGGGCGAAAGGAATCTCCGATTGCCTGCTACGCGAAGGCACGCCGCTCCGCTGGGTTCAAGCCTGGTCTGCCGGCGTCGAGAAGCTGCCGCTTGACCGGCTGGAACAACGGGGAATTGTGCTGACCAACGCCAGCGGCGTACACGCCGAACCCATCTCCCAGGTCATCTTCGGATTTATGCTGATGTTCGTACGCAACCTGCATACGGCCATTCGCAATCAGGACCGCCACATCTGGAATTCGGACGGTACCGAAACCGAACTAACGGGCAAGACGGCAGTCATCGTCGGCACCGGAGAAATCGGAGGCGAAACGGCCCAAATCGCCAAGGCGTTCGGGATGAGAACCGTAGGCGTGCGCCGGATTGACGATCCGCTGCCCGGCTTCGACGCCATGTACACGACCAGCCGATTGAAAGAGGCTGTGACCAGGGGCGATTTTGTAATTAACACACTCCCGCTCACCGATGAGACGCGCTATTTGTTCGATGCCTCCGTGTTCTCCGCATTTAAGGAAGGCTCCTACTATATTAATATTGGCCGTGGAGGCACCACCGATACGGAGGCATTGATCGAAGCGCTGGAGAACGGACCGCTTCGCGGAGCGGGACTGGATGTATTCGAAACGGAACCGCTGCCGGAAGATCATCCCCTGTGGGACATGAAACAGGTTATCATTACTCCTCATGTCGCCGGCTTGACCGATCATTACAGCGACCGCCTCGTCGATATTTTTACCGAAAATATGAAATCTTATTTGGTTTCCGGCGCTCCGTTGAGCAATGTGGTCGACTACCGCCGCCAATATTAACGGCACAGCCACAGCGAACGCTTGAAGGTGCCTTTGGACACCGTGCAGCCGCCCTTTAGTTCAAAACCGGCCGCGGCGATACTCTCCTCTACCGGCTGCGTGGAAATAATGACCGCGCGGCCGGTCAACCGGCGGAGCGCTTCCAGCATCTCTCTTGTGTCCGCCAGCGAAAGAACCGAGCACAGATTATAAGGCATGTCCAGCACGGCCGCGTCATAGCGGCCGGACAGATCTCTCATATCGCCGAGCGTTACGATATGCTCCGGGTAGCCAAAATGGCGAAGATTCCCCCTCGCCCCCCGAACGGCGAGCGGATTTAGATCGCAGCCGGTCATGTCCATACCCATGGACAGACCTTCGATCAGGACGTTCCCCATCCCGCAGCAGGGATCGAGAATCCGCAGACCTTCCGGACGCGGTGCCGCGATGTTGGCGGCCGACCGGGACAGCGCCACGCCAAGCCCCGTCGAATAGTTATGCGGCTTAAGTTTTCGCCGCTGCCAGCTCCTGTCGCTCTCATGGTACTCGCCAAGCATAATGAAGCCCTCATGCATGACCAAACCGAATACGCGGTCCGGCGACCGCATATCGGCCGCGCCGGTCATATGACGACCGACTGTTCTCTCCAGCTCTCTGCGTTCTTCATAAGTTCCGCCCCCTTCCTTCGGACAGAACAGCTTAAAGGTCTCTCCTGCTTCAAACTCGATTCCCCCGGCAAACGCCGCGATGGTCTCCATCGAATCCGAAGCGCATAAAATGTCGATTCTGCCCGAAATAAACGGACTTCGGCCAGGGTCGATCTTTTCCCGGGCAATAATTAGCCCCGGGGACAGAACATCTCCCTGCAATAAAACATCCAGCTCCAGTGAACACAGCCCGCTCTCGTTCTCATGACTGCGGTACATATACAAATAAGGCGTCCGCTTGTAATCCATCCGGTACCTGTCCCGCCTTTCCCGTTCATTCCCTTAATATGCATAAAAAACGCCCTCTCTGTCTTTCGCAGAGCCAGGCGTCAAAAGCAAATCAATTGTGAGCATCTCTTTAATCCAGGTCGTAGATCGAGCCGACTTTAAGCCCGAACAGCTCGTTATAAATTTTCTCGGCAAAAGCATCCGTCATTCCGGCAATATAGTCGATCACCATATGCTCCCAGGTCCAGATCGGTCTGGGGCGGCGCTGGTCCTTTTCAAAACGCTGCAGCCAATCGGTCGGGATAATCGCCTTCGATGTATCGGGGTCGACAAAAGCGCCCCACAGCTTCCGTACAATCCACTCGCTGCGCTTCTGCAGCCGCTGTACGCGCAGGTCTCGGATCATCGTCACCCAGGCAAAACTTTTCAGGACGCTTACCGTACGCAGCAGGTCTTCATCTTCTTTTCCTTCCTTAATAAAGGTAACCTTCTTCCAATCACCGTCCGAAATGACGCCGAGGCTGCCGACAAAAGTGCTGACCCAGTAGGCTTTGACTTCACGGCGGGTCCTGGAATAATCATTTTCGCAGGTCGGCATTTTCTCCTTCCAGATGCGCAGGAACGAATTCAGCACCTCTTCCACCTTGGGCCGTATCGCTTCCTCCGTCCATCCGTGCCAGAAGGAATCCTCAAGCGTCATGATTTTTTCGACAATCAGCCTTAAAATATACGGATCATGCATGAAAAACTCATGAACTTCGATCTTCCCGGCCTTAATGCCGTCCTCAAGGTCATGGGCGGAATAAGCGATATCGTCGCATAAATCCATCAGCTGGGCTTCAAGGGTCTTCTTGCCTTCCGGAATGCCCCATTCCGAGCGGATATGCGAAATATAATTCCATTCATGAAGGTACATTCCTTTTTTAAGCGCCGTTCCCGGAAAAGGATACTTGTTGATTCCGAGCAGTACGGCATCCGACAGATTAAGTCCGTCGATATTTTCGCGCTTTTCCAGAAACATGATAAGCCGGAAATTGTGCGCGTTGCCTTCAAAATGCTCATATTTGGTTCTCATTTTGTTATAGATTTCGAGTTTGCGGACCGGGTCCGCCGCCGCTCCTGTCACCAGCGCCTTCTGCGTCGTCTTCTCCTCAATCATACGGTCCAGTATGCTGTCGAGCACTTCTTCCCCTTTATGACCGAACGGCGGATGACCGAAGTCATGGGCAATCGCCGCACATTCGACCACCTCCGGATCAATGACCAGTCCCGGATTTTCGGCTTGTCCCGTCTCCACTTCCGGATAAGAACGCAGCAGACTTTTCGCCGCTTCCCGGGCAATTTGCGCTACTTCAAGCGAATGGGTCAAACGCGTCCGGTAATAATCACCGGTGCCTGCGCCGAATACTTGGGATTTCCCTTGAAGCCTGCGGAAGGTAGGCGAATGGATCAGCCGGGAATAATCGCGTTCGTAAACGGCCCGCGACGTCTCCTGCCGGGTGATCTCCGGATATTGGCGGTGTTCTCTTTGTTCAACTAGTGTCATATCCCCCACCCCTTTTTATGGCGATCTGTCTTTAATACTTCATTATAGTTCATTTTCGGTAAAAGTTTCACTAATCCCGCTTATATTTTTGCCGGTTGGAGGCCAGAAAAACCCCAATGCCGTTATCCGGTCTTTTGCGCTCTTATTCAGGAAAATTTCCGCTTTTTTCCGCTAAAGTGATATGATTTCTCAAAATATATCATCCATACTCAGAATACCTTGTTTTTCCAAGTGTTATGTAGTATAATTTTGTTATATCAAGTTTGTTTTGGTTATGTTTTGATATAATCATTGATAATTAGACATCAAGAATTACTTTCTATATATCTCTTTATTTTCCCAAATTGAGAGGAGAATGCATAATGAAACTTAGCGCTAGAAACCAATTGGAAGGCCGCGTAACGTTGGTAAAATCAGGTCCTATCAATGCAGAGGTTGTTATTGATGCCGGCGGACAAACGATTACTTCCATTATCTCTCTGGATGCTCTTGAAGAACTCGGAATCAAAGAAGGCTCTACCGTTACAGCCCTTTTCAAGGCTTCTTCCGTTTTGTTGATGGCCTAAGGCGGCTGTCCGCTTTTAGACAATCAGACGCCAAAGAACCGGATGTACATCTCCTTTGATGTGCGTCCGGTTCTTTTCTATTCTCGCCCCGTAGTAATTGCGTCCGGGTAAAAAATAAGGTAGTCTTGTGTTAATGCACTCACAGTGCGACGGCTGCCGGCGCAGCCTACTTTTTAGGAGGCTTTATTTTATGTCCGACAATACATCCTATACAACCGAAGAGGTTGCCCAGATGCTTAAAATATCGAAACTTAAGGTCTATGACCTTATTAAAAAAGGCGAACTTTCTTCTTATCGGGTCGGCAAACAAATGCGTGTGGACGCCTCGGATCTTGAAATGTACAAGCAGCAGTCCAGAGGAATCGGACGCCAGGCTTCCATGCTCGCTTCGGCGCAGGCGCCGATTCAGAGCGCGCCCCCTGCCCATAACCTCGCTCTTCCGGGCGGATTCCGTTCATCCGCGCGTGATATCGTCATTACCGGTCAGGATATCAGTCTTGATATTATTGCACAGCATTTGGAAAAGTTCTCTCCCTCACTGCGCCCGCTGCGTTCATACGCGGGAAGCCTTGACAGTCTGATTTCCATGTACCGCGGGGAATCGGATATCGTTAGCACCCATCTGCTTGACGGCGATTCGGGTGAATATAATATTCCTTATATCCGCAAGCTTCTCGTAGGTTCCAGCTTCCTTGTCGTCCGCTTGTTGGGAAGAGCAGCCGGTCTGTATGTAAAGAAGGGCAATCCCAAGGGACTTCATGCCTGGAAAGACTTGGGACAGCCTGGTCTGCGGCTCGTTAACCGGGAAAGAGGATCGGGCGCGCGGGTGCTGCTGGATGAACAATTGCGCCTGAACGGCGTGAACGGTGCGAACATCGACGGTTATTCAACCGAAGAAATCAGCCACTTGACGGTTGCCGGCAAGATTGCCCGCGGCGAAGCCGATGTCGGCGTCGGAAATGAAAAAGCCGCCCGTATGGTCGAAGGCGTGGATTTTATTCCGCTAATCCAGGAAAAGTACGATCTGGTTATGCTGAAACGTCCGGAGAACCGGGAGTGGATCTCGGCGGTGCTCGAAATATGCCGCTCCAAAGCGCTGCACAATGAGCTTGGCTCGCTGTACGGATATGATTTATCCGAAACCGGGAACATCATTTACGAAACGTAAGCCCTTACGGCTGGACAGCGCCAGCCTTCCTTGATCTTCGAACGTTTTCTCCTCTTAATGACAAACCCTCCTTTATCCGCAAGCCGCTAATGCTGCCGATTAAGGAGGGTTTACTTGTGTTTCCGTCCCCTTTCAGGAATACCGGTTGACAAACATCAGCATGATTGCCGAGATGCCGATAATGGAAATGACCCACAGCCAGGCAAGCGTCATGTCCCCTCCGTCCACGGCCACATAAATGGCTGTCGGAATCGTCTGGGTACGATTAGGAATATTGCCGGCCACCATAATGGTTGCTCCGAACTCGCCGAGTCCGCGGGCGAAGCCGAGAACATAGCCTGCCGCGAGCGTTCGGATCGCGAGTGGAAACGTAACATACCGGAGCACTTGAAGCTCTCCAGCTCCCTGCGCGCGCGCCGCGTCTTCAAGGTCGCGGTCGACGCCCTCAAAACCGGCCTTCAGCGTGCGGTAAACGAGCGGAAAAGCGACAACGACGGACGCAATCACCGCGGCGCCCCAGGTAAACAGTATCGTTCCCCCGGTCATCTGTTCATACCATTCACCGAGCCAGCTTCTTCTTCCCAGAACGACCAGCAGCACAAAACCTACAACGGTAGGCGGAAGAACCAGCGGCAGCAAAATCACGGTTTCGATCAGGCTGTGCCCCGGAAATTTCCGGTTCGCCATCGCTTTGGCGATGGCCGCCGCCAGGATAAATACAATCAAGCTGGTAATTACCGCAATTTTAATCGATAGCCACACAGGGGCCATAAAGTCGGTCCAATTGATGTCCATGTACTCAACCCGCAGTCTTCAATTATTAATAGAGCGAAAATCCGTAAGATTTAAATACACTGGTTGCTGCGCTTGTTTGAAGATAAGCATAGAAAGCTTCTGCTTCAGCCTTATGTTCTGTACTCTTCACGATGCCGAGCGGATAGTTGATCGGTTTATGGGCGAAAGAGGCCACCGTAAGGGCGATTTTAACTTTGCTGGAGGTCAAAGCATCGGTTTTGTAGACAAAGCCCGCATCCACATTGCCTGTTTCAACATAAGAGAGCACGGCGCGCACGTCTTTGCCGAAGACCAGTTTGCTTTGCAGCGTGTCCCAAATTTGTTTGAAAGTCAGCGATTGCTGCGCATATTGTCCGGCCGGTACGGATTCCGGCTGGCCTACGGCCACCTTCTTGAACGAGGAGCCCGTAAGCTGCGAGATCGTGGTAAGCTTCGCCTTCGAGCTGGCAGGAACCACAACTACCAGTTGGTTCTTCAGCAACCCCTTGTTCTTGGAGATGAGCCCTCCGTCAACAAGAGCCTTCATTTGCTTATCGCCTGCCGAGAAGAAGAGGTCTGCCGGAGCGCCTTGCTCGATTTGCTTTTGCAGCGTGCCGGATGCCGCATAGTTAAAGACCAGATCGATATTCGGATGAGATTTTTCGTATTGAACGGCGATTTTATCCAGACTATCCTGAAGACTCGCCGCGGCGGATACGATAATTTGTGTCTTGCTTGCGGCTTCAACCTTACCTGTAACTGCCGTAGGCAAGGCAGCAAATATTGCCACCGCCATTACTAACATTGCAAGCTTCTTTAACATTCTCCCATTCCTCCATTGTATGTATTCATATGATTTAGGAGCTATTCTAACACACATTTCGATAATCGACTATATGTTTTGTTATAATATATATGTTTTTGTTAAGTTTGAAAATAATTCATTATTAAATGTCGAATGATGCGAGATAAGCTAACGCTTACACCTTGCAGCTCTCCTTCCTCCCGCACGTCCCTTCCTCCACTTGCAGAGAGCGCAGTTAATCCTTCTGATCTCCCAAAAAAATACCCTCCAGACCCCGGCGGCTTCGCTTAAAGCTGCACGTCGGATCTGAAGGGTATGGAAAAACAAGAATACGTTAATTTTTCATCCGGGGATCGAGCACATCGCGCAAACCGTCACCCATCAGATTGAAGCCTAGCACGGTCAGCATGATGGACAGACCCGGAAAGACGACCGTCCAGGGCGCCTTCTGGATAAACTGGCGGGAATCCGACAGCATTTTGCCCCATTCGGGTTCCGGAGGCTGGGCGCCGAGCCCGAGAAAGCCGAGCGCGGCCGCTTCGATAATCGCGGTGGCGATGCCGAGCGTCCCCTGCACGATAATCGGCGTCAGGCTGTTCGGCAGAATGTGCGTGAGCAGAATGCGGGTGTTCTTCATACCGATTGCCCGCGCCGCCGTAATATACTCCTCTGACTTCAGGCTGAGCACCTTCGCGCGCACAAGCCGCCCGTAAGTCGGAATGTTGACGATGGCGATGGCGTAAAGGGCGTTCTGCAGCGACGGCCCGAGAATGGCCACGATGGCGATCGCCAGCAGAATGCTCGGAAACGCCAGCAGGATATCGAACAGACGCGAAATGAGCATATCGATCCATCTGCCATAATAGCCGGCAAGCACGCCGAGCAGTGTGCCTACGATAATGGAGCCGATGACGGAGAAAAAGCCCACCCAAAGCGAAATGCGCGCGCCGTAGAGGATACGGGTGAACATATCTCTGCCGAGGTCGTCCGTTCCGAACCAGTGAGCGGCGGACGGAGCCTTCAGCCGGTCCATCAGCACCTGTTCCTTGTAATCATACGGGGCGATGAACGGCGCCAGCAGCGCGATCAAGATGAAGAATACGATAATGCCGAGCCCGAGCATCGCCGTTTTATTTCTGCGGAATGCCTTCCATGCGTCGCGCCAAGGGCCGGAGACCTTTTCGGCAGAAGCGGCTTCCGAATTTACGTTTAATGATGCCTGTGACAAAAGGTTCCCTCCTTACTTGTATTGAATGCGCTGATCGATGGCGGCATACAGCAAATCCACAAGCAGATTGATGATAACGAAAATGAAAGCGATGATGAGAATTCCGGACTGAATGACCGGATAATCGCGCGAACTGATCGCTTCAAATATATACCGTCCCACGCCCGGCCAGGCGAAGATCGTCTCTGTCAGTACCGCGCCGCCGAGCAGAGCTCCCGTCTGCAGACCGACGACGGTCAGCACGGGAATCAGCGAATTTTTCAGGGCGTGCTTGTACACGACGAGGAACTGTGACAGCCCCTTGGCTTTGGCCGTGCGGATATAGTCGGAATTCATGACCTCCAGCATACTGGAGCGTGTCATCCGGGCGATAATCGCCATCGGAATCGTTCCGAGCGCGATGCTCGGGAGAATCAAATGCTTGATGACGGTCCAGAGCTGATCCCAGCGTCCCGCCAAAATGCTGTCGATTACATATAGATTGGTGATGCTCTCCACCGGGTCCCGCTGATTCATCCTTCCGATCGAGGGTAGCCAGTGAAGCTTCAACGCAAAAACAAGTTGTTCCATGAGGCCAAGCCAGAATATCGGCATGGACACCCCAATCAGCGCGATAATCATCGCGGTATAGTCAAACCATGAGTTCTGTTTCCAGGCGCTCAAAATGCCGGCATTTACGCCGACAAAAGTGGCGAACAGCATAGCAGCCGCTGTAAGCTCCAGCGTTGCCGCCAGATAAGGTACGATTTCTTTGGCAATGGGCGTCTTGGTGCGGATTGAGGTCCCCAAATCGCCTTTCAACAGATCGCCCATATAATCGACGTATTGATTGATCCAGGGCTTGTCGAGACCGAGTTGTTCCCGCAGCGCCTGTTTGGACTGCTCTGTCGCCTTCTGGCCCAGAATCGTCTCCGCCGGATCTCCCGGGATGGCATGTATGATGGAAAATACGATAATCGTCATGCCGATCAAGACGGGAATCAGCACCATGACACGTTTTAATAAGTAGGAACTCAAGAACGGATCACCTTCCTTACACGGGCTTACCGCCGCTATTCGCGGCGGCAAGATCGTGTGCTATGAAGCTATTCGAAGTAAACTTCGCTGTAATATTCCGTGCCTGTCGGATCAGGTACGAAGCCTTTCAGGTTTGCTTTGGCTGCAAGCAGCGGAGTGGTATGCACGAGCGGAATCCAAGGAGCGTCTTCTTTGATGATAACCTGAGCCTGCTTGTACAGGTCGGCACGTTTGTTTTGATCGGTTTCTTTTTGCGCTTCAATCAGAATCTTGTGCAGATCTTCGTTCACATAAAAGTCGCGGTTGTTGCCAGGAATGGAATCCTTGTCAAGCAAAGTGTAAATGAAGTTGTCAGGGTCGCCGTTGTCGCCCGTCCAGCCGAGCATGTAGATGTCATCTTTCTCGCCGGCTTTCGTGTCGTCCAGATAAGTCGCCCACTCCGGAGACTCGATGACGGTCTTCACGCCGATTTTCTCCCAGTCCGCCTGAATCGCTTCGGCGACCTTCTTGCCGTCCGGCATGTAAGGACGGGATACCGGCATAGCGTACAGCGTTACCGTATCCGGCAGGCCGTTCGGATAACCGGCTTCCGCTAGAAGTTGCTTCGCTTTGTCCAGGTCATACTCATAATCCTTCACCTGGTCATTATAGCCCCACAGGGACGGCGGCATCGGATTGATGGCCGGCTCCGCCTGACCTGCAAAGAACGCATCGATGATCGCTTGTTTATTGACGGCATAGCTCAGAGCCTGTCTTACTTTTACGTTGTCGAAAGGCTTCTTCTTGAAGTTGAAGCCGAGGTAGGCCACGTTAAACGGAGGACGTTCGATCTTTTGCAGATCACTATTGCCTTCCAGCGTCGACAAATCGTCCGGGCTCAAATCCTCCATCAGGTCGATTTCTCCGTTTTGCAGCGCATTGAAGCGTGCGGAGTTGTCCGGAATGGAACGAACGATAACCTTGTTCAGCTTCGGAAGTCCTTCCTTCCAGTAGCTTGTGTTCTTGTCCAGCGTAATGGAATCGTTATGCTTCCATTCCTTGAAGACGAACGGACCCGTACCAACCGGCTCGTTCTTGAAGTTCGCTTTCTTTTCTTTGATCGCCGACGGGCTCGCGATGCCGAAGGAAGTCATCGCAAGGTTTTGCAGGAAAGGAGCTTGCGGCTGATTCAGTGTAAACTGTACGGTCAGATCGTCGACAGCCTTAACTTCTTTAATGACGCGCGAGCCGTCCGGTCCGAACATGGAATCATAGTAATCGAAGGAATCGCCTTCGAATTTATACTCGCTCTTCGGGTCGCTCCAGCGCTGGAAGTTAAATACAACCGCCTCGGCATTGAAGTCCGTTCCGTCATGGAACTTTACTCCAGGATGCAGCTTGAACGTATAGGTCAGACCGTCCGGCGACACCTCCCAACTGTCGGCCAGGGAAGGCTCAACTTCAGAGGTTCCCGGCTTGTACTCCAGCAGGGAATCGAATACCTGATGATCGATTTTCAAAGATTCTCCGTCGGTTATAATAGCAGGATCAAGCGAAACAGAGTCGCCGCCGCGTCCCACAACAAGCGTATCCTGAGTCGATGCGCCGGCGGTCGCCGTGCTTGCCGGCGAACTGGTCGCCGCGCTGTTATTCGAGCTTGCGTTGTTGCCGCCGCCGCAGCCGCTGAGCACGAGTCCCGCGCCAAGCGTAAGTGTTAAAGCCAGACTGCCCCATTTCTTCATGTTCGTTAATACCCCTCTCCACAAATATATATAATGCGTTTATATTGAGCCGCTCTGAAAGGGCGGCCATAAACCGTGTCTCTGCCCAGAAGGCAGAATTCCCGCAAAGTCCTGACGTTTCCTTCTCCTATACCAATTGCGTTTTAGCTTCCCTGTCGTACAGATAACAGGCGGTCAGGTGTCCGGCTTCCGTCTCCGCAAGCTGCGGGCGCGTATTCCGGCATATATCCATCACATACGGACATCTTGTACCAAAGGCGCAGCCGACCGGCGCGTTCGCCGGACTCGGCACCTCGCCCTGAAGGATGATGCGCTCCTTCCGCAAATCAGGATCAGGCTCGGGAACCGCCGACAGCAGCGCCTGCGTATATGGATGCTGGGGATGGGAATATAGCTTATCCTTGTCGGTAATCTCCACTATCCGCCCAAGGTACATCACTGCGACTCGGTCGCAAATATGCTTTACAACGCTGAGATCATGCGCGATGAATATGTAAGTTAATCCGAATTCGCGCTGTAAATCCTGCATCAGGTTAATCACCTGCGACTGGATGGATACATCCAGCGCGGAGACGGGCTCGTCCGCCACGATCAGCTTCGGCTGAAGGGCAAGCGCCCGGGCGATGCCGATCCGCTGCCGCTGTCCTCCGGAGAACTGATGCGGGAAACGCTGAAGATGCGCCTTCGACAGGCCGACGACGTCGGCCAGCCTCTGAACGGCGGCCTTGCGCTCTTTGGCGTCGCCGACGCCATGCACGATCATTGGCTCTTCCAGAATCCGCTCCACGGTGTTGCGCGGGTCCAGCGAAGAGAACGGGTCCTGGAATACAATCTGCATATCCCGGCGCCGTTTGCGCAATTCTTCCACAGAAAGCTTGCGGATGTCCTGCCCCTCAAAAATGATCTCCCCGGCCGTCGGTTCGATCAGCCGAAGCAGCGAGCGTCCGGTCGTTGATTTGCCGCAGCCGCTCTCTCCCACCAGGCCGAATGTCTCGCCTCTGCGGACCGCGAACGAAATATCGTCTACCGCCTTGACGTAGCCTTGCGTTTTATTCAGAAACCCTTTATTAATCGGGTAGTATTTCTTGAGTCCCTTAACTTCCAGCAAGTGTTCACTCATACCGCATCCTCCTGACTACCGTCATGCAGCCAGCATCTGCAGCTGTGCCGGTTCTCCTGAAGCGTAAGATCCGGCAGAGACTGGCGGCATATATCCATAACACGGGAACAGCGCGGTGCAAACCGGCAGCCCTGCATATTTTTGCTCAAAATAGGCACATTGCCCGGTATGGAATACAGTCGCTCGCGGGTCTCGTCCATTCTCGGCACAGAAGCGATGAGTCCCTGGGTGTAAGGATGCAGCGGATTTTTGAAAATATCGTGCACCGAGCCTTCCTCCACAACTTTGCCGGCGTACATGACCGCCACCCGGTGGCACATTTCCGCAACGACGCCCAAATCGTGGGTAATCATCATAACGGCCGTGCCCTGCTCCTCGTTGAGACGGCGGATCAGATCCAGAATCTGAGCCTGAATCGTCACATCAAGCGCGGTTGTCGGCTCGTCCGCAATCAGCAGCTCCGGACTGCAGGAGATCGACATCGCGATCATCACCCGCTGGCGCATGCCTCCCGACAATTGATGCGGATATTCGTCAATAATGGCTTCCGGTCTTGGAATGCCGACCTTGCGCAGCATTTCCACCGCATGCTCCCGGGCTTCTTTTTTGGACAGTCCCCGGTGCAGACGCACCGTTTCAATAATTTGCTGGCCGACGGTGAACAGCGGATTGAGAGAGGTCATCGGCTCCTGAAAAATCATGGACACGGCGTTGCCGCGGATTTTCCGCATTTCCTTTTCTTTGAGCGGCACGATATCCGTCCCCTTGAATACAATGCGGCCGTCCACAATGCGGCCCGGCGGACTCGGCACAAGCTTCAGCACGGACAGGGAGGTGACGCTTTTTCCGCAGCCCGATTCTCCCACCACGCCCAGCACCTCTCCGGGATTGATGTAGAGATCGACGCCGTCGACCGCAGGCACTTCCCCTTTTTCCGTAAAGAAATGCGTATGCAGATTCTCGATTTTCAATATAGGCTGAATCAAAGAAGCTTACCTCTTTTCCCGTGAAAAATTGAACAAAGGTCAAATTTAAATAAAATAAAAACTCTCCAATAGTCTATAGAGAGCATCAAAAACTAACATTGCATGAAAGCATTAACCTAACATCACATGAAAGAAATGCTGCTTTAAATCAATACAGTTGTTATATTTAATGACTTTACTATATATAATCTGCCCCGACAAGAATAAATTTTGGAAACTTGGCGTATCCTTCTTTTTCATTTTGCATAAACTTACATGCAGTTACATAAAAAAACACTCAAGAAGAAACGCCTGACGGCGTCCCGAAGGACGCAAGTGCGTTTCTCGTAGAAATATAAGAGACAAATGATAAGCGCCCGGCTTATAAATTCTTATATTTTAAAAAAAGACTGCGCTATTTATACAGCGACAGCCACTTCTCAATTCGATAGCGGAAAACCTCGCGGTAATGGGAGGGCTCGATAATTTCCGCTTCCTCTTTAAAATTTGCAACCCATTCAATGAACTCCCTGTCCCGCTCAAGCGACACTTCAAAACAGGCGTATTTGCCCTGGGGTTTCATTGTTACAGGTGCGATTTCCGGCTTGCCCCGCTTGATTTCTTCCAGAGCACTGTCAGAAAATCTAACCTTGAACTCCACCCGAAGGCTGTCTTCATCTACGGACCACTTCTGCTTCGTGAACGCCTGTAAATTGAACGACTCTTTGGAAAAAGCTCTGTCCAGCAGTTTAACATTCGTCAAATCATGGGTGTGAAAGCTGCGAATGCCCTTGAAGCTGTGACAGTACCCGATGAGATGAAAACGATTGTCCAGCGGGACCAGGTAGTACGGATCGATCTCAAGTCCGTTCTCCTCTTGTGAATTATCGCAGTAATCGACGCGAATGCTTTTTTGTTTCAGCACAGCGTTCAGAATATGAATCAAATGGGGCTGTTCCGTACCGGCATCGTACCGCTCCAGCCAGAGAGAACCGGCTTCTGTTTTGGCGCTTTCCATATTCTCTTCCCTATCTGCTCTGTATTTATATTCGGCCGCCATCAGCTTTTCATAGGCGCTCTCGAAGCCTTCGGGCAGCCAAGGTTTAATCTTATCTATATTGACGCGAAGCTGCGAAAAGGCGGCCGCTTCTTTCGATGACCAGTCCAGGGGATACAGCGCAAAATTACCGATAAAAGCATATCCCTTCCCGTGGCCCATATGGGTAATTGGAATATGCATGGCGCTCAAGGCATCCATATCCCGATAAATCGTTCTCTCACTGGTGCCGCAGCGCTCAGCCAGTTCGCGCGCCAGAATGCCGGGCTTGGCCTGAACGAGCGTAATAACACGCATCAGACGAATTAATCGGTCTGTCATATTAACTACTCCTTGCCAACATTAGTAAAATAAATTCGTCTTTAAGCCAGATTCGGATATATGCACTATACCAATCAAACAAATTCCATATAATGGGATATGTAATAGAACTATTTTACTATTTTAACACAAATAATAGTGTATTTCTAAGTTTATACCTAAAAATAATAAGTATAAAGACTCAATAATAGATTAGGTATTAATCCCTATATTCATTATTAATTCAGCCGTTTGCATATTGAGATGGGCTGTTTTCTTCCAGGCATGGACTCGTCTTCCGTTCGCTCTGCATATAGAGCGACTCGGCTTCCCGCATAAGAGCGGTATCTCCGGAACGTACAGCCAGCAGCAGCAGCTTGTCCGCATGACGTCGCAGCTTCTCCCGGGCTTCAGTCTGCCGCCCGTCAGCGCTCAGAGACAGAGCTTCCGCAATGGACTCCTCCACCATCAGCAGTTCCCTGTGCTTCTCCACGTAAAAAGAGCAGACCTCATCCATGCATCCGGTGTGGCGGCTGTATTCCAGCGTCAGCTTCTGTACAGGCAGTTCGCGTCCGCGTTCACCTGTCTTCTGCCGGTACCGCCACTGGAGCCAGAGCATTTCATACCGCCCGGCCGCTCGGGGTTCCAAATCAAAATCCAGAGCGATATACTTAGTCTGCCCGGCACGGATTGTCCCCAGCGGGAGGAGGAGCGCCCGGTCTCCGCTGTCCGCCTTACGGCAGCCGTGCAACCCGGTCAGGCTGACATGGGGCTCAAGCCATATTTGCAGCTCAATATCTCGCGCGGCCACTGTATGAGACTTCTTCCGCCCGGTAATCGGCTGTGCGGCGCCGCGCCATTCGATGAGCAAAATGGCTTTTTGCGATTTGCCGGAAAAAATGCAATCGCGGCTCCACGTGTAAACCGGTTGAATGCTGGCATGCATGATTTCCACCTCTTTCTTTTTTTGGGTCTTCTATATAATGTACCAATATTGGCGGACAACTCCTTGTCATGGAATGTATGTTCGGTTTGATATTATCGACAAAAAAAGAGCAAATTCACCCGAAAGTAAACCGCTCTTGGAGAACAACCGCTATAAATTGCATAAATGCATGAATTATTTCATTCTACCCTGAAGGTTTTCTCTTTCCCGCCCAGGACGCGCGGAACGAAAAAACGAACCCAGCGCCCGCTTGGCGCAAAGCAGCGCAAAGAGAAAAAACAAAGCCGCCCAAATCACAGCCGGCATTCCGGTAAGATGGGCCAGATTGGCGGCGTCTCCCGCCCGCGATGGCGAATAGATGCCTGCGGAAACCAAATAGAGCGTGCCGGCAACGGATTCCTCCAGCGTCAGAAAAGCCAGAAGCAGATAGTAGAACTTGCGAACCCCTTTGCCAAGGAACAGCATTACGATATTAAGCCCGGCAAATCCGGCCAGCCATAGCATGCCAAAGCCGCTCCGCACATAGAGCGCAAGCATGACAAGCGCGATGCCGGTCGCCAATATAAGTCCCCATTCCTTTCTGCCTCTTGCATACAAATAAAAGAGCAGAAGCGCAAACAGCGAAGCGGAAGGATAACCGGCGAGCGACACCAAAACAGAGCGGAATCCCGCCTGAACGGCCGAGTAAGTAACCCCGCTGTGATCCGCGTACAACTCAATCCGCAGCACCCGCCCCGACAGGAGCAGTGTAATGAGCGCATGGCCGAATTCGTGGATCATCGTATCCAGATTTCGAAACAGGCTGGAAAAAGGAATCCATCTTGTCAGCAGGGCCGAACCGGCCAGAAACAAAATGGTCTTCAGCCAATTATTCAAATGAGATCAACCCCTTTACAGGTCCAAAGTATAAGGCAAATACCGCTTCCCTACAACAAAACGATGGGCGGAAGGCGTCTTTTGCCGCAATCTGCCCGGATGCTGACATGCTATAATCAGTATAGTAGTATAGAAGAAACCTAATTACATGTCAGGCGGTGATCAACTTATGAAATCAAAGTTTCCCTCGCTGCCGCGCCTGCTGGCCGCCTTTATTCTAATAGCTTCCATTTTTTATACCCTTCCGGCATCAGCCGCCCAAGCGAATGTATTCGGCGATTTGTACCGCGGGCTGGAGCAATTCTCCGAGCTGCCGGATCAGGTTGACGAGCTGCAGGAAAGCTATCATCAGACTGTAAACGAGCTGGAGCAGACGAAGGATCAGCTTGGACAAACTATAGATCAGCTGGATCAAACTCAAAATCAACTGCAAACGTACCGCAGCGAAAATGCAGCTCTGCAAGAACAGAATCGGCAGCTTACCGCGTTAGTCGATGAGCTGAGAGACGAGCGCGCCGCCCGTGAAAGCTATGTGCACCGTCTTAAAGTGACCGTACTTACAGGGCTCGGACTGATTGCGGGTTATTTTATACTGACCAGGGCCATTCGCCTCGGCATGCGCAGCCGTTCCAGCAGAGGAGACAGAATGCGTTAATGCACAGGTCCGGCGAAAGATGCCTATGACGATTAGGAAGGGGTGCGGGCGGTGAACGCGGAAGTCCAAGAGAAAGGAAATTCCTCTAGCGGCCAGGCTTTGACGTTCACGCTGGAGGAGAATGAGGAAATTCATGTGCTGCACCCGCAGCAGATCATAGCCTATCAAGGGCCTTCATCCGGACGGGCCGACCGGTTTATGGATGTAAAGGGAATGTACCGCAAACGCAAGCTGATCCGGGCGGATATGACCGGTCCTTGCCGGTTCACGGCGGCGCTGCCGCCAGGTTACCGGATCAAAACGGTCAAGCTGGACGGCAAAGACGACCTGCTCTATGACTTCAAGCACCTGTTCTATTATAGTAAAGGAATCACCATGCAGACCCGTGTCCTTAGCGTAAAAAATATGATCGTGACCCGGGATATCGTCAAGGTCAAATTCTCCGGAAATGGCAGCATCGGCATTCTGACGGAAGGAACCGTATGCGAAGCGGCTCTGGACCCGGTGGAGCCTTTGTATGTCGATGCGGGCAGCGTGATCGCTTATCCCGAGAATGCCCGGCTGGAACTGACCGTCTACGGAAATCATCTTGCCAGCCAGCATATGAGCTATCACTGGAAAATGACCGGCAGCGGCCCTGTCCTCTTTCAGGCCGGCCGGCAGAACCGGAGGTTTGAACGGGAGAACCATGAGGACGGCATTCTCAAACGGTTCCTGAGGGAAGTTCTACCCTTCGGCGGCGTATTCATCAAGTAATCCGTAATCCCGCCGCATACGGAAGGCTGCAAAATAAAATGGCCGGTTCCAGTCAGATTCTGACTGGAACCGGCCATTTGGCGCTGTTAAGAGGATGGGGAATACTTGAATCTTCCAGCGCGAAGCCGGTCGTTATACGTTCTTAGCCGAGGTAAGCGTTCAGCATCCATACATGCTTCTCGACATTTGTCCGGATACCGATGAACAGATCGCCTGTCGGTTGATCGCCGGACTCCTCTGCCAGTGTAATGCCGGCGCTCAGCTCTTGTGCGAGAAGCGCGTAATCTTTGGCCAGAGCCGCCACCATTTCCTTGGCGCTCTCGCCGCCGGTCGCTTCCTGCAGACTGGACAGAGCCAAATATTCTTTCATTGTGGAAGCGGGCTTGCCGCCGATCGCCAGCAGACGTTCCGCCACAGTATCCACATATTCAGCAGCTTCGTTATAATACTCTTCGAATTGGCTGTGAAGCGTGAAGAAGTCCGTACCGGTAACAAACCAGTGGTAATGATGAAGCTTAATTCCCAGCAGTGTCCAGTTGGCAGTTTGACGGTTCAATGTGGCATGCAGTTCGGTTTGAGTTTTCAGATCAGTACTCATGATTCATTCCTCCCGGTCTTTAAAATATTTTAATATTTAGACTTATTCTAAATCTATATTTAATTTAACATAGATCTCTCCGTTTTGCAATCCGTTAACCGTATTTAATTGGTGCATATTTTACCATGCTTATCTTGGAAGGAACTGTTAATTCGGTCACACCCGTTTCCCTTTTCCTGTTGCCTTACAGGCGGCAACAGGAAAAGGGGCCCCGTGAGGAACCCCCTTTCTTTCATCATCCTTTATATGAATACCGCGAAAAGTTTGCCGGTTTTCATTTATTTTACCGATTGCCCGCGCTCTATGGCATTGGCTTCTTCGATAAGAGCCCGAACCTCCTCCCAATAAGGTATAGACGGTATGGCTCCTTTGCGCGTCACGCATATCGCGGCGGCGGCGCATGCCCAATCGACCGCTTCCTGGGTAGCTTTACCTTTAACGATGGATGAGGCCAGCGCGCCGATGAAGGTATCCCCCGCCGCTGTTGTATCGACAGCGCTAACTTGGAACGCTTCTCTAAAATACTCGCCGTTCCGGTCCAGATAAATGACCCCTTGTTCACCCAAAGTCAGTACTACAGCGTTTGCGCCCAGATCGAGAAGGCGCTGTGCGGCCTGAACCGCCTGTACGTGATCCTTGGCCTGTAGCCCTGTAAGCGCTTCCGATTCATGCTGATTTACAATCAGAAGATCAATGGAGGGAAGGATCGTTACCGGAAAATGCTCAACGGGCGCCGGATTGACCAAGACTTTCACATTTCTGGCCCGCGCTTCTTTGATAATGTAGGCGGAAACCGCCCATGGGATTTCGTTTTGCACGATTAGTGCCTTTGCCTGATTCAGTTCCGGCATGAGCGGCAGCAGATCGGCCTCGCTTAATTTCTCATTGGCCCCCGGTGACACAATAATATGATTATGGCCGGCACCATTGACCGTTATAAACGCCAGCCCTGTTAAACCTTCCTTTACCATGATCCGTTCCGTATTCACATTCTCGCCGTTTAGCAAGGCCAACAGTTCCTCGCCATAGGAGTCGGTTCCGACTGCGCCGGCCAGGGTGACTTGACTCCCCATTCGGGATGCGGCAACCGCCTGATTCGCCCCTTTTCCGCCGGGTCCGGTCTCCGTCTCCAGTGCGGAGATGGTTTCGCCGACTGAAGGATGCCTTTCCACTTTGTTAATGATATCCATATTAATACTGCCTACTACAAGAATATCGCCCATCCGTTTTCACCGCCGTCCATTCTTTTATCCCCTCTCCGTATTAAGCGTTAACTTCCGCCGGGTTTGTCGAGACCGGTATCTCTTTGGTTGCTTTCGTCTTAAGCAGCATGGCCAGCAAGCCCGATGACACCAGACAGATAACCAGGAATACTTCTCCCATGATGAAGCTGCCCGTGGTGGAGATCAGATAGCCGACAATATACGGGCCGATGAACCCGCCCAGATTTCCAATCGCATTGAACGTGCCGACTGCAACGGACAATACGGAATCGGTTAAATATGAGGTGACGGCTGACCAGTAGACGCCATAGCAGAACATGAAGCCCAGACACAGACTCAGAAAAGCAATCGACAGGACGGGATGGTTACTGCCGGCCAGTATGGAAAACAGCAAACAAATGCCGCCGGATAAAATCGGGATCGCGATGTGCCATTTATAGTCTCTCGTCTTATCGGAATGCCGGGAGTTCAGGATTGAACCGAACATCGCGCAAATCCAAGGGATGGCCGTAAGGAGACTCGTTTTCATCATGCTTCCGTCGGAAACCGACTTAATCAATTTCGGCAGCCAGAGTCCAAACCCGTAGAACCCGATTTGCAGCAGGCAGAATACGAGCAGCAGTACAATCACGTTCCGGTTTTTGATGGCCTCCTTAAAGCTGCCTGTCGTTTTCTTAATCTCCTGTTTTTCACTTTCCAGTGTCTTCTCCAGGTATTCGCGTTCTTCTCTCGAAATCCACTTCGCCTTGCTCGGCGATTCATCAATAAAGAACCACCATATGAGTGCAAAAATGATCGGCGGCAAACCTTCCAGTATAAACAACCATCTCCAGTCCAAATAAGTAAGAATCACACCGGACAGAGGAGCCGCGATGATCGATGCCGCAGGAATACACAGGTACCAGTAACCGTTCGCCCTTGCTCTTTCGCTTAAAGGAAACCACTTGGTCAGCAGGATCATCGTTGCCGGTGAAACGCCGCCCTCGGCAAAGCCCAGAAGAAATCTTATGATCAACAGCTGCGATAAATTCTGAACAAAACCCGTCATTACGGATAAGAGACCCCATACCAGGAGCGAAATCATGATGAATTTTTTGGCGCTCCATTTTTGGGCCAGCAGTGCGCCCGGCACCTGTAGAAACATGTACCCGAAGAAAAACACGCCTGCCGAAAGTCCGGCATAGGTTGAGCCGATGCCTAGATCCTTCTCCATTCCAAAGAAGGCGAAGCTGATATTGTTCCGGTCCAGAAAGGCTATGGTATACATTAAGAAGGCAATCGGAATGATTCGCTTCCACCGCTGAGCGGGTATGCTTGGATAAACCATATTGAAGTCCTCCCTTGTATTTCTGTAATCTTCAATTAATTAAAAGCGCTTACAAATATGGTTTTTAAGAAAACGCGTCCTATTCCATTCCCATTTATATATTATAATCGAAAACCGCCGGATCGCTTTCTCTTTGCAATAACCAGTTAAACGATTAACTAATTGCCGCTGAAAAGCGACTTTTCCATATCGTGAAGCTTCTGAACACGTCTTCGGCAGTCCTCATCCGTACTGAACTCCGCTTTCAAAAAATGCTCAACTAGATCCGCGGCCAACCACGGGCCGACGATTTTGGCGCCGATGCACATCACATTAACATCATCATGTTCGACGGATTGATGTGCGGAATGGATGTCATGGCATACCGCCGCGCGTATTCCGGGTATTTTATTCGCCGCTATACTGGCCCCAACGCCTGTTCCGCATACCAATACGGCTCTATCCGCTTTTCCTTCGAGGACTACCCCGCATACCTCCCGTGTAATATCGGGAAAATCAATAGGATTTTCATCATAACAGCCGTAATCCGTAACTTCATGGCCCAACGATTGTATTGCGCTTATAATGCTGCTTTTCAAAGAGAAACCTGCATGGTCGCCGCCTACTGCTATTTTCATTTATTCTTCATCTCCTTGATTTTTTAGTTAATCGTTTAACTGATCATTAAAATTTAATCATCTTTTTTCTTTAGGAAGCCTTATCCGTCCATACTCATTCCTCCCTTGGTTCAACATCCACAAGACTTCCTAGCTATGAGTGAAGGATTTAAATAAATCTCTTGTGGTTCGCTCTGGTTTCCGGTTTTAATTCTTTGCATAATCAGCTGAGCGACACGCTCCCCCTGCTCGTAGTCCGGCTGCCGGATTGCGGTTAACGGGGGATTTGCGATCCGGGCCCAATCGGGATCATCGAAACCGACAACGGCCAAATCGCCCGGCACGCTTATGCCGGCATCATGAAAGTAATGATAGGCGCCAAGCGTCATGAAGTTATTTGATATGAATACAGCTTCGGGCTTCACGCTCTCGCTCATGAAATCCTTAATTAAACTGTATCCGCTTTGCACATTGAAAAGACCTTCTTTAATCAATTTATTATCCACTTCCAAACCGTACTCGTTCATCGCCTGCTTGAATCCCTTTAAACGGTCTCTTCCGGTGCTTATGCACAGAGGTCCCGTAATGATTCCGATTCTGCGGTAGCCGTGTCCAATTAAATGCTCAGTCGCAAGATAAGCCCCTTTGACATTATCCGTTGTGACGACATCCGAAATTAACGGAGCCGGGCAGCGGTTCAGAAAAACAAGCGGAACATCGATATCGGCCATTTCTCTGAAAAATTGCTCGGTATCGCCTGAAGAAGACACAATTAATCCGTCGATTCTCTTGCCAAGCAGAACCTTCAAGTATTCTTTTTCCTTATCGATATTTGAATCGGTATTGCACAGCAGAACATTGTAACCTTCCTTGGCCAGCGTATCTTCAATGCCTCTTACAACCAATGAGAAAAAAGGATTGGTAATATCCGAAATCATTAATCCGATCAGCCGCGATTCTTTAACCCGAAGACTTTTAGCCACATCATTCGGAACATAGCTCAGTTCCTTCATCGCGGCAAAAACCTGCTTCTTCACTTCATCGCTTACATATTTCGTTTCATTGATCACATTGGAGACGGTGGCGGTGGATACCCCGGCTAATTTTGCAACTTCTTTAAGTGTCGCTTTCACGCATCTCTTCCAACTCTCTGTTAATCGTTTAACCGCTTACATTTCCATAATACCAGCAATCTTTATTTTGTCAATATGAATATTCCGCCTGTTCCGTCAGCGAGGGCCTTTCGCTTGTGAACCGGCCAGCTTAAGCTTCATTGCGAGCGGCGAGATGGTCGTTCCCTGAATGACGGCCGAAGTCAATACGACGAAAAAGACTACGTTAAAAAACATCCTGCCGTGCTCAAGCCCTGCCAGCAGAGGGTACATGGCGAGAACGATTGGAATGGCGCCCCGCAGTCCTGCCCAGGAGATGAGCGTTTTTTCGGGAACGGAGTATTTAAAGAAGACAAGGCTTAAAAATACGCCGACCGGTCTTGCCACCAGCATCAAAATAAACGACAGCAGCAGGCCCTCCCAGGCGATATTCGCCAGTTCCTGGGGGAACACCAGCAAGCCGAGCAGAATGAACATGAAAATCTGCATCATCCAGCCAAATCCGTGATTGAAGCTCATAATGGTACGGTGATAGGTAAGCTCGGAATTTCCGAGGACAAGTCCCATCGTATATACCGCAAGCAAACCGCTGCTGTGCAGCAGAGCGGCCGAGCCGTAGGTTAGCACTGCAAACCCGAAGGCCATAACGGGATAAAGCCCGGAGGAATCCAGGTTGATCCGGTTGATTGCCTGAACGGTGATTTTGCCCATCGCCAGGCCTACGAACAGGCCGATCCCCATCTCCCATATAAAAGACAGCAGCAAACTCCATACCGCGGTATCCGGCTGGTGTATCCATTCGATCAGCGACACGGTAAGAAAGACCGCCATCGGGTCGTTGCTGCCCGACTCCGCCTCCAGCGTCGAAGTTAGACGCTTGTCAATATTTTTGCCGCCCAGCACGGAGAAGACCGCCGCGGCATCCGTCGATCCGACGATGGCCCCGAACAACAGCCCTTCCGCCCAGGAAACATCAAGGACCCATGTGGCGAACAGCCCTACTACTGCGGTCGTCACCAGCACACCCAAGGTGGAAAGCGCCAAAGAGGGGCCGATAACCGGCCTTATATCCTTGAAACGGGTCTGCATGCCGCCCTCAAACAAAATGACGACGAGAGCGAACAGGCCCGCAAACTGAGTTAATGGCACATTATTGTAGTATACAAATCGGCTGAGGATCATACCGACGGCGATAAACAGAACCAGAGACGGCAACCCGAAACGCGAAGAAAATTTGGTTGACAACACCCCTACCAGCATGAGGGCGGCCAGCAACATAATGATGGAATCGGCCTGATGGGTCATCTTGTCGATCACGCCCTTTCCAGGAATATCGGCACCGCCAATTCAAGCTCCGGCGTCTTCGCCTACTCTCTCGAATATATTTGCAATTCATGGATGGACCAGAAATTCCCGCCGGCTCCGGTCTGAACGATTCTGACGTACCTTCCCCTTGCCGGAGCAAAAGGATACATGCTGTTGTCCTTTCTTCCCCTACCCGAAGCAATCTGCTGCCAGTTTTGCGCATCTTCCGATACATAAATGGTGTATACCCTCGGATAATCGTAAGGCGACTTGGAGGTGTCCATTTGGACGGCCTCCATGGTATGTGAGGTTCCCATGTCAATCTGAATCGTTTCGCCGGAAGTCATATTTTTTCCGCTATCCCAACGGGTACTCGGATCTCCGTCGATCATATAAAAACGCTTTTTTGGGCTCTGGTTCAAATTGTCCGAGACCTGCCACCCGGTCCGGTCCAGCGGCACAAGTCCGGTAGCCGTAATTTGCGCCTTCGCCGACAGCAGCGTTTTGCCCGTTACCCGCACCCCGTAAGTATAAAGAACTCCCTCTTTCAGCGCACGGTCGATGTAAGAAGTGGCTGTAATCTTAGAGGCGATCTGTTTCAGTTCACTTTCCGCACCCTCCGCGCGGAGGACATCATAGCCGGTTCCGGGAGATTCCAGCCAGTTCAGCTGTACGGAGGTCCCTCTGACCGCGGTGGCAGTCAGGCTTTTGGGCGCCTCTTCTCCTACTGCCGAGGAAGGCTGCAAAATATATTGAACCGCTTCTCCCGGCGCCAGCGTTTCTGTAAAAGTCAGACCAGGTCCCGCATGCAGCCCGGTCACGTAGCGGCGCGCTTCTTCATACGTGTCGCCGTCTCCGAAACGTTCTCCCTCGTACGCCGTTTGCTTGGGCATGTTGACTTTGACGCTTACGGTCTGCGGCGTGTTCTCGAAGTTGACGAAGTTCACCAGCACTTTGTTCGAGGTCGCGTTGCTCCCTGCGAGCGGAGCCAGCTTGGATGTATCCACGGCCCGGACGTATACCAGTTTGTCGGCGAGCATGCTTTTGTTCAGAAGACTGTAGGTAAGCGGGGCTCCGTGAGTCGCATAGGCCAAGCTCATTCTGCGCATGATGCGGACGCGGGAATCCTCGCCTTCTTTCGTGTAATAAATCTCCGTCTTGGCCGGATCGTGAGTTTTCAGATTGACGTTTTTGAACTGAAACAGGCTGAAGTTGTAGAAAAAGGCGGCGTGCTGCACGAACATATCCGTATAGCCGATATGGGCTCTCATAATCCGGTCGAATACCGCTGACGTCCGCTCCTTCGCCCCGTAATGATAATCGTCCACATGGGTGTCGGAGGTGCCGAACTCTGTGACCAGCATTTTTTTGGGAAGTCCGTCATTCGAGCCTTGGAACGTCTTCAGGTTCTCGGTAAAGCTGCCGCCGTTCTTGGCGACGTAAGAGTCCCCGTAAGAATGTCCGTTCGTCAGATCGGTAACCTTCTCCAGCTCCAGCCGCTGCGCCGAATCGCGTTCCCAGCCGTCCGGATCGCCGCATTGCTTGACGTCTCCCCTCTGGTTTCCGCAGGAATCTTCCCTGTATGTCGGCCAATACGCCCAGCCCGGAGCAACCGTCTTCAGATGGGGCGCGATTTGTTTGCCCTCCTTGTTCAGCCAATCGGCAATCGCCAAATTGACCGCTTTGGAGCGGTTAAACAATCCGGGTTCGTTGTCCACCTCGTAATACTGAAAATAGGAGCCGTATTGGTGAAAATAATCGGTCAGCTTCTTCTTCGCGCTTTCCGGCAATGAGCCGTCCGCATTTAGCTTGATATCCCCGGTGTACAAGTACAGCGCAACCGACTGCATATTGTAATCCTTAAGCACTTTATAGTAATTCTCCAAATCGGAACGGGAAAAGCTTACATCGCTGGCGCCGCCCGTCCTCATAATATTGCCGCTATAGGCCACGCCCAGCCATTTCATAATGTACGGCAGATGAGTAGTGGCGCCTGTATCAAAATAAAACTGCTTGTTGGCGACCATCGTGCCTGTAAGCACATAACTGCCGTGAATCGGCTCGCTGATCGGGGAATCCAGCGACCGCAGGCTGAGATCGTCCCACGTCCACCATGAATATTGGTCCTCTGCATTCGACGCATACAGGGAACGGGCCGCTTTCAGCTTGAGCTCATTATTGCCGACCTTCAGCTGTTCCTTCGGAATATACAATTCGTATGTTTTACGAAAATCGTATCCGCTGCCCGTTCCCGCCACGCCCGCGATCTGAATAATCCCCGACAGCTGGCTGTTGGAGAAAGCCGCCATCTGCGGAACCGATTTATAGGCGTCGAGAATGCTGACCTGAAACAATACCCCGTTTGCGGGAATTTTGTTCAAGCTATAAGATATGCGCAGTTCGGGCAAGCTTTTGCCGTTAAGACCGGATGGAACTTTTTTAAGCTCCCTCGTGTCAAGCGTTGACGTATCCATGCTGACGGTGCTCGCCGCGGACGAAGAATCCTTAGGCGAGAACTCGCCGGCCGATTCATTCCGGCTGCCCAGCTGCCAGATTGTTTTCCCCGGCGGGGCAACGGGCGCCGTCTTATAATCGGTGGAAAGCTTGGGCATACCGGTTTCTTCCGCGCCTTCGTTCCCAAAAAAAGAGACAGACAGCAGAAATAAGATGATAAATCCTGCAAGCTTTAGAAGTACGGCTAAGGGTTGAGCTTTTCCTGGTTCTCTCATTTCCTGTCCTCGCTTTCTCAAGAAGTCCGACTTCCCGGTTGGGAATCATTGTTCAGTCGGGTAGAAAAAGCACTTTCGGGGGAATGACCTCTTCCGGCCGCCCCGGTCCTTGCCAGAGCAGCTTGATATCGGCTTTGCCTTTATTCTCGAAGTACTCCACTTTGATGTCGTAAAAAGTGTTCTCCTTCAATTTGATAGTTCCTGCTCGGGCAACATCGTTCTGAGGCACCCAGCTGTCGATGATAAGCTTGCCTCCGATCCAAATTCGCACACCGTCGTCAGACACCGCTTTGATCGAATAGGTTCCGGTGCCCGGAGCTTTGAGGCGGCCTTGCCATCTCACGGAGAAGAAGTTCGTGTCCACAGTTTCCCCGGGCGCCCCATCCTGCCAGCTCAAGTCCAAATTGGCGTCGGTCTTGCTAATAACCGGCTTGCCTTCCAGTTCCTTGTTGGAAAAGTAATCTCCCCGCAGCCCGTTGCCAGCGGCTACAGTCTCCTTATCCAACAATTTGATAAAATCATCTCTGGACAACGTGTAATCGGCGTTCATGAAGCTGTTAATTTCTTGCTGGCTGTTATTCTCGGTCAGCATTTTCCCCCAGGTCATCACATAGACCCATTTGCTCTGGCTCTTGGCAAGCACCTGAGGATCGGGAAGCTCGCCGCTCTCGCCGATGGCAATCGGCTTGCCGTCCGCAAGCTTCAGCAGACTGTCGTAATAGGTCTGCTGAAAATCGTTATTGTAAATATCCGCTGCCAGGATATCGACTTTGTCCGCACCCGGATAATAGGACGCGTAAGCGTCGGCATACCCATTGGGCGCATTCGGATTCCATACCCAGAGCAGATTGTTTAATTTATGTTTACCCACAAATCGGTCATACATAATATCCCAGAGCGCTGAAAAATTATTTTTCTTTCCCCACCAGAACCAGCCGCCGTTCATTTCATGGTAAGGTCTCCACAAAACGGGGACTCCTGCGCTCTGCAATTGCTTCAAATACACGGCGGTTTGATCCAGGTCTGCAATGAGGCTGTTATACTGGGCCGTGCCGGGAGT
The DNA here is from genome assembly GCF_003854965.1 of Paenibacillus rhizophilus. Lineage (GTDB taxonomy): Bacteria > Bacillota > Bacilli > Paenibacillales > Paenibacillaceae > Paenibacillus_AQ > Paenibacillus_AQ rhizophilus. Next base: position 80,049 of record NZ_RQPI01000011.1, on the reverse strand, counting down.
AACATAGGCGTCGAACTCGCTTTGGCTCAGACTCATGGAGACATTGGACCAGGCTGGAGAGGTGCCGGGAAGATTTTCATGAAAGGTCATGGCTACGATCCCGCCGCTTTTATACCAGTTGATGGCGCTTTGCACAACCGCATTCCGCTGGCGGTCGATCGTGCCCTGCGACTGGCCGTTGATGGCTCCAAGCTCGTAACCGTGAAGCACGGCATATTTGCCGGTAGCCTTCTCGAGCTTGCTATTGAATTCATCCGGGCTTTCCAGATAATCGTGCTGGCCGGATATCAGGCTCTTGCCGCTTAAGCCCGCCAGGTAATCAAGCAGATCCCGCGCTTCGTCCGAAGCAGACGGATTAACGGGCACGGGCGGTGTCTGGATTACTGACTTGGGCGGGCTTTCGGAATTTATCCACGGCAGCAGAGACATAATCAGGATCAAAGGCACAACCGAAACGAACAACCGATACTTAGAGGATTTTTTCAATTCGATCTTCCTTTCTTAAGCCAGGAATGCCGCCGGAGAAGCCGTCTTCCCAAATGAGGGAAAGACGGTGATTCCCCAAATGGGGCTTATAGCTTAGAAGCCCTGCTGTAAAAAGCAGGGCCTGACAAGGCTCAAATGAATAGAATGCAATGTAATTTATAAGTATCGGCGGCCCCCCGCGAAGACGGCCGTAAAAGATATATCAAAGAGATTCAGAAAGGTAAAACGCGCTGGAAGGAACGGTTTCCTTAATCTGGCTGCTGCTCTCCCACATCAGACGCGCTTTGGCGCCTCCCGTATTATCGTAATATTCAACTTTAATGTCGTACAGTTTCCCGGCTTCCAGGTCGATTCTTCCCTTCCGCTCTACTCCGTACTGAGCGGACCAGCTGGTAATGACGGCAACTCCGTTGACCCATACTTTAATCCCATCATCCGAGCTTGTATAGAAGGAATAGTTCTCACTGTAAAGAGGCTTGATTTTACCGCTCCAGCGGACGGAAAAATGGTCGGGGCCGACCGAACTGTCCGGCGTTCCGTATCCCCAGTTGAAATCGATGGCCGATTCTTCCCGCACCAGCGCAGGCGTACCGGAAAGCTGCTCGTTGGCAAAATATTCGCCCAGCAGACCGTTGCGGGGCAGCGGCGCAGTCTGGTCAGAGTCGTCCGACAGCGTCGAGCTTCCTGTACCCGAACCTCCGCCGGTCAGCTGATTTGTTGGCGTCGGCGTCGGACTCGGCGTGGGTGTTGGCGTCGGCGTTGGGCTCGGCGACGGTGTTGGCGTCGGCGTTGGGCTCGGCGACGGTGTTGGCGTCGGGCTCGGCGACGGTGTTGGCGTCGGAGTTGGGCTCGGCGACAGTGTTGGCGTCGGTGTCGGGCTTGGCGTCGGAGTTGGGCTCGGCGACGGTGTTGGCGTCGGTGTCGGGCTTGGCGACGGTGTCGGACTCGGCGTTGCGCTTGGCAACAGCGTTGGCACCGTATACGAAGCCATAGCCGTAATAATCTCATCGCGGGTTAAAGTAAATCCGTTGTTCAGAAAGCTCTTGATTATAGTCGTGCTGTTGTTATCGTAAAGCATTTTGCCCCAAGTCATCATAAAGACCCATTTGCTCTGATATTTGGGCAGCATCGCTGGATCGGGCATTTCACCATTTTCGCCAATGCCAATCGGCTTGCCGGCAGCCAAACTGAGCAGGTCGTCATAATAACTCTGTCTGAAATCCTTGTTGTAAATGTCCGCCGCCAGAATATCCACTTTATCCGCTCCGGGATAGGTCTTAACGTAAGGATCGGCCCAGCTGTTCGGAGCATTCGGGCTCCACACCCACAACAGGTTGTTCAGTTTATGAACATTGACAAAACGGTCATACATAATATTCCAGAGGGCGGTGAAATTGCTCTTCTGGCCCCACCAGAACCAGCCCCCATTCATTTCGTGATAAGGCCGCCACAGAACGGGCACTCCCGCATCGCGCAGGGTTTTCAGCGATACCGCCACTTTGTCGAGTTCAGTAATCAAGCTTTGGTACTGCGTGGTTCCAGGCGTGACATACTTGTCGAAATCGGCCTGGGACAACGACTTCTGCACATTGGCCCAATCGTATGTCGTTCCGGGCAGATTCTCGTGGAACGTCATGGCGACGATGCCGCCGGCCTTGTGCCATTTGATTGCGCTGCTCACGACATTTTGCCGGAGCCATGTTACGGCGCCGTCCGTTTGGCCGTTGATCGCGCCAAGCTCATATCCGTGGAGAGCCGCATATCTGCTGCTCGTTACTTGAAGCTTGTTGCTGAATTCGTCCGGGCTTTCCAGGTAGTCGTGCTGGCCGGTGATGATGCGGGTACCGGAAATGGAATTCAGGTAACTCAGCAGCCTGACCGCTTCGGGTGATGCATCCGGGTTGACAGGCGCTGCGGGCGCAGCCGCCGCTGAGACGGTCGAAGCACTTCCTCCGCCCATAAACGGAACAAATGTCAGGAGCAAAGACAGAGATACCAGCATGCAGAACAGTCGATACGTGCGGTGAACTTTCAATTCGATCTTCCTTTCGGTGGCCAGGCTACCTCTCTAAAATGAAGAGGCCCTGTGGCTTTGCGTCCCTACCTCGCGATAGGTTTGCCTTTGTCGTATTGGAAGGCTTAACCTTCTACCGTACATATCGACGATATGCAATTATTGATGAAGACTGATTTTCATATTTATTTAATAAATGAGTCGAAAGACCTGTTTAAAGACCTGCTAATATGGTTAATAAGTAGGTTATTAATCAATCGGACCCTTTTAAGAGATAAATTGCTGCAGTTCAATATCCTTCCAATCCAGTGTTATGCGAATATTATCCTCTTCCACCAGCTCCGAGCCGGTCTGTACTTCGATGAATTCAACATCAGTCAAAGCGAGAATGCTGTGCTTCGTTCCTGCCGGTATGCGCACAACGTCGCCCGCTTTTACCTTGTGCATTTTCTCGTTAAGGATAATGCTCGCTTCCCCGCTGATGAATGTCCAGATTTCACTGCGTTTGAGATGGTATTGGTAGCTGATGTTTTTTCCTTCGCCGATAAATATCCGCTTGGTCAGCACTTCATTGCTTTCCTCGTATTTCACATAATCGATGACCCGGTAGTGGCCCCAGCGGCGTTCCTCGTACATCGGTCTCTGCTCGGTGCCCTTCAGCACTTCCTTGATGCGCGGACTTTCCGATTTGTGGGTGACGAGAATGCCGTCGGGACTCGCCGCGATAATCACATCCTGTAGACCGATTACCGTAATCGGAATATCAAGCTCGTTGACAAGGCAGCTGGTCGAGGAATCCTCGGTCATAACGCCCCTGCCCATTTGGTTGCTCGCCATTTCCTCGGTCAGCGTATTCCAGGTGCCCAAGTCCTTCCAGAACCCGTCATACGGCTGGACGACGATCTTGTCTTCCTGTTCAACCACTTCGTAATCGAAGCTGATGGAAGAGAGCAGCTTGTACTGCTTCTGCAGCTCCTCGTAAGTTAAAGGCAGCCCTTTTTGCTGCAAAATATTAAGCAGATACCCCAGCCGGAAGGCGAACACGCCGCAGTTCCACAAAGCGCCCTGGCCGATCAATTCCTCGGCCCGCAGGCGATCCGGCTTCTCAAGGAAACCGCTCACTGGCATAACCCCGTTCTCCTGGGCTTCACCGCCCGAAGGAATAATGTAGCCGTATTTCTCCGAAGGATGCTCCGGCACGACACCGATCAGCGCCAGGTTCGCGCCGGTGGCGTCAAGCGCCTGTTCCAGCTCTGAAACCGCGCCGAAGAAGGAGCCCTCCACATACGGATCGACCGGCAGAATCGCCACGGTCTCATCCGGAAGAACGCCCTCTACCGAATACAGATAGACAGCCGTGAGCGCAATGGCCGGAAAGGTATCGCGGCGCTCGGGCTCAACGATGATCTTGACGTCCCCGCCGAGCTGGCTCTGTATCATTTCCACCTGTCCGCGGCCTGTCGCCAAATACGACGATTCCGCGAGTCCCGCTTCTCCCAGCTGCCGCCATACCCGCTGGACCATCGATTCCGGCTCGCCGAGCGGGCTTTCCAGCACCTTCAGAAACTGTTTCGACCGAGAGTCGTTGGACAGAGGCCACAGCCGTTTTCCCGAACCGCCTGACAATAATACCAGTTTCATAATGATACCCTCCCTCAAAATGGTCATGATATAGCCGTGAACTGCCTGCTTCCTAACGGGACATCCTTTGGAGCGGCGGCGCCGCGGTTAACTTGCTTCCTCTGCGGCCTCGCCGTTTGGCTCAGGCCACCGCGGGCCATCCACAATCACCATTACACCGCGCCTGCCACACTTGGGGAAAAGCCGCTGAGTCCGCCCATACGCGGGCGTCCCACCGAATAATATTCCAGTCCGGTTCCTTCGATTTGTTCTTTGGAGTAGACGTTGCGCCCGTCGATCAGGATCGGCTTGTGCATTCCTGCGGCCAGAAGGTGCAGATCGATATCCTTGAACACGGCCCAATCCGTCAGCAGGCAGAGCGCGTCGCTGCCGGACGCCGCTTCCTCCGGCACGGCGCACCAGTGAATCAGCGGGTGATTATACTGCTGCCGGAAATTGTCTGCGGCGATCGGATCGTACACCTTCACATGCGCCCCTTCCTTAACCAGCGCCTCGATGATTTCCCTTGCCGGCGATTCACGCACATCGTCGGTGTTCGGCTTGAAGGCGAGTCCCCAAATGCCGATGCTCGCGCCCTGCAGGCTGCCGAGCGATTCATGGAGCTTGGCAAGAATCATGAACCGCTGCCCCTGATTGACTTCGACCACCGATTTCAGCAGCTTGAATTCGTAGTCGACGTTCCCCGCAATCTGGATGAGCGCCTTCGTATCTTTGGGGAAGCAGGAGCCGCCGTACCCGATGCCGGCCTGGAGGAAGGAGGAGCCGATCCGCCGGTCGAGGCCCATTCCCTCGGCCACCTCGGTCACATCCGCGCCGACCTTTTCGCAAATATTGGCGATTTCGTTGATGAACGAGATTTTGGTTGCCAGAAAAGCGTTCGAAGCGTATTTGATCATCTCCGCGCTGCGGATGTCGGTGACGACAATATTGTCGGTGAAGCCCTGATGAAGCTCTCGCATGACAGGCTCAAGGGCAGGGTTGTCAAGGCCGATGATGATCCGGTCGGGATGCAGCGTATCCTGGATGGCCGAGCCTTCCCGCAGGAATTCAGGCGCCGATACGATATCAAACGGATAACCGGTGCTCGCGGCGATGATCTGACGGATTTTCTCGTTGGTTCCCACGGGAACGGTGGATTTCGTCATGATGATTTTATAGCCTTCCATCGCCCGTCCGATATCCGCCGCCGCGTTTTCGATGTACTGCAGATCCGCTTCGCCGTTTGGAAGTGACGGCGTGCCGACAGCGAGGATGACGATATCAGAGCGGCGTACCGATTCCTGAAGATCGGAAGAGAAGTGCAATCTCCCCTCTTTCAGGTTCATTTCGATCAGCGCCTCAATTCCCGGTTCGTAGATGGGCGACTTCATCTGTCCCAATCTGGCTATTTTGTCCTCATCCTTGTCGACGCAAATGACATGGTTACCCCCAAGTGTAAAGCATACGCCGGATACAAGGCCGACATAGCCGGTGCCGATTACCGCCAGATTCATATCTTCATCCTCCTTTTAGAAAGTTCACATACGCCTGTTCGACATACTGCTTGAACTGCACCATAAAAGTTTGTTCATCGAATTTTTGCGCGTGCTTCACAATTTTTCCGACATCCCACGCATACGATTCCACTTCGGAAATCGCCCGAAGCAAATCATCAACCTCCTGCCGTTTGAAAAACACACCGTTTACATAAGGCACAATCGTGTCCAGCGCTCCACCCGCCTGATAAGCGATAACCGGTCTTCCCGCGGCGTTCGCCTCCAGCGGCGTTATGCCAAAGTCCTCTTCCCCGGGAAAAATATACGCCCGGCACTGCGACATCAGCCCGGTGACCTGGTCGTCTTCAAGCCGGCCGAGGAATTTCACGTTGCTCTTGGCCATCCCCTCCAGCCGCTTCCGGTCGGGGCCGTCGCCGACAATGAGCAGCTTCAGCCCGTTGCGGTTGAAGGCTTCGACTGCCAGATCGATCCGCTTGTAGGATACCAGCCTGGAGACGATCAGATAGTAATCGCCGATGGAGCTTGAGCTGGTAAAGCGGGATGTATTAATGGGCGGGAAGATAACATCGGCGTCCCGGTGGTAGTAGTTCTGTATCCGGCTCTTGACGACGGAAGAGTTGGCAACGAACTGGTTCACATTTTTGGAAGTCCGCTGGTCCCACATTTTGAGCTGTTGGATGTAGAGCTTCAGCACTCTTTTGAATAGACCGGAATTCGACTGCCGTTCCATATAGGTGTCATAGTCCCAGGCGAATCTCATCGGGGTGTGGCAGTAGCAGAGATGAAATGTGCGCTTGGGCACCTGAATGCTCTTCATAAACGCGCTGCTGGAACTCAGAACGATATCGAACCCGCGGAAGTCCAGATCGCGGATAGCCATGGGATAAAGCGGCAGCACCCCTTTAAAATTGGCCTTCACTCCCGGAATTTTTTGCAGCCAGGAGGCCCGGATATCCGCGTCCTTGAGATTCTCGGTCAGGCCGCTTCCGTTAAAAACCGTCGTGAAGATCGGAGCTTCCGGATACATATGGTGAAAAACCTCCACCACTCTCTCCGCCCCGCCCATTTGGATTAAGTAATCATGCGCTATCGCAATTTTCATGTGAATCATCCTCAACGTTTGATGGAGCAATGTTTGTCAAGAAGCGGCTGCCATGCCGCCTGCTTGCTTCACAGGTGATATCCGCTCTTACGTATGTTCGTCAGGTGCCCGCCAGCAGGCCTTTATAGTAAGCGACAATCTCTTTAACCGTGTTCTCGATCACGAAATGTTCTTTTACCCGCTTGATCCCGGCTTCCGCCATTCTCTCCCTCTCTTCGGGATGATCGAGCATCCAATTGATCGATTCCGCAAGGATGGCCGGGTTTCCAGGCTCAATGAGCAGTCCTGTCTCTCCCGGCACAACGATTTCAACCGGTCCTCCCTCGTTGGACGCGATTACCGGCAGACCCGCCGCCATCCCTTCGACGATCACCTGGCCGAAAGGCTCCGGCGTAATCGAAGTGTGCACGAGCAGATCCGCTTGTTGCATCAATCCCTGAATGTCCTCGACATGTCCCAGGAGACTTACATTGTTCAGCCCCTCGCGCTCGATCGTCGCGATCAGCTTCTTCTTATATTCGTCTTCGCCGAAGAGGGCGTCGCCAGCCAGCCAGAACTTGACCCGCCCGTTGCTCCGCAGCTTCTTCGCCGCTTCCAGCAAAATATGCTGCCCCTTCCATTCGGCCAGCCGCCCTACCAGCAGGACGTTGAAGTCCTTCTGGTCCGCGCGTCCGGCCACGCCGCCGATCGCTTTGGCGAAGGCGGAATAGACGACCAGCGTCTTCTTGGAACGCGGCAGCTCAAGCGCGCTGAGCGTGGACTTCGAGTTGGCGATGACGCCGTTGGGCAGCAGACGCGAGAGCAGCCGGATGGCTTTGGCGACAACCGGCTTCAGGTAAGGCGCGCCAATGTGGTCGCGGATATGCCAGATCAGCGGTACGCCGGCCATCTTGGCGGCAACCGTTCCGTACAGCGCCGATTTCAGGGAATTGGTATGCACGCAGGCAACCCGTTCTTTCTTCAGCAGCGGAGCGAGCCTCCGCCCATAGGCCAGCAGCTTCATGGCCGCGGCCGGCGCGCCAAGATTGACGGTGTTGCGCCCGCGGCTTCGGATGCTCTCGTCCAGCGGAACGATCCGGACGTCGATTCCTTTGTCGCGCAAGCGGTCGGCCAGCGCGCCTTCCTCCGCCAGAATTACGAGCGGGTCAACCTGTTCACCTATATGGGTAAGAATGTTGAACAGCGCCACTTCGCCGCCGCTCCATCTAGCCGTGTGATCGATATACGCCACTCTGAGCATTCAGCGTCTCTCCCTTCCCCATAACCTCTCTGAATACTGTCTCCACTTGATCCGCGACATGCTCCCAGGTGTACTTTTCCAGCACATGCTCCCTGCATTCTTCCCGGCTGGGAAGGAGTCTGCGGTTGCCCAGCATATGGGAAATCCCTTCAGCCATATCCGCGGCGGATGAGCTCTTGAAGAGCAGCTCCGGGCGGAAGTTCTGCAGAATTTCCCGGTTGCCGCCGATCGGCGTCGCCATTACCGGTAGCCCGCTCGCCAGCGCCTCTGCCGTAATCAGGCCGAAGCCCTCCAGAGCCTGCGACGGAACGACGAACAGGTCGGCCGCCTGATAATACGAAGCCAGCTCATGATCGGGGATATAACCGAGCAGTCTGACCTTGCTCGACAGCCCGTAATCGGCGATCCGCTCTTCCAGCTCCGCCCTCAAGGGACCTTTTCCGCCGATCAGCAGGATGGAGTTCGGGAAGCGCTCCGACACGGACCGCCAGGCTTCGAGCAGCTGCAAGAGTCCCATCCGGTTCACCAATCTGCGGACCGTCAGCACCGTAGTCGCGCCTTCCGGCAGGTTCAGCATCCGCCGGACCGCGAGCCGGTTCCCGGATGGAATGAAACGGTCGATGTTGGCCGCGCCGGGAATGACGACGATCTTGTGAAGCGGAATACCGTGCAGCGAATGCAGAATATCGCGGAACGTCTCGCTGAGGACGATGAACTTATCCGCCAGCCGGTAGGCCTTGCGTTCGATGGACTTGGCAATCGCGGTCTTGACTTGATGCTTGATGCCCTGGCCTTCGATTTTCATTTCCTCATTCCAGGGGCCGTGGAACGTCATGACTACCGGGATGCCGCGCTTCTTCGCCTCGACGGCCGGGCCGACTCCGTAAGGAGCAAAATGGGAGTACAGGATATCAACCCGGTCCTTATCGCCGCTAAACAGTTCCGACGCCTTTCTCTGAAATGCGTCTTTTCGCTTCCAAATCGCTTCTTTCGGATCGCCGGCGTTGTGAATAATCAGCTCCTCGGAAGTTTCAGGCTTCTCCCTGCTGCAAATCAGCGCCTGCACCCGGTTGCGGGAAGAGAGCTGCTCACAGACAGATTTGAAGTACGTGTTGAGCCCTCCGGGCTGCACCGACGGCCAGCTAAGGCCGGTCGACATAATGTTCAATCCGTCATGATAAGACATAGCTTCTTCCTCCCTTCTCCCGTACTTTCTCCGCCTGGCTTGACCTTAAAGTCCGTAATGCCCGGAGGGTTTGAAGCCGACTATGAATTCGCACATGATCCGGGATGTCGTGGCTGTCCGCGATCTGCATCGCCCCATCCCCGCTTCCCTCATCGAACACAATCTCTTCGGCGAACGGCCGGCGTTCATTCCGGATTTCGTCATTTCGGACGGTATTGACCGCGGAAATCGGGTCGCAGCCGGCAAGCACGCTTGACACTGAATTCATGCAGGTTTCCTCCTTTTTCTAACCGTTCGCATCCATTGTTTTCTTGCCCATATAGGAATTCATTGTCGTCTTCGTCTCAGCCGTAACGACTTGCGGAACGGCCGGCATTTCGAAGCAGCCTGCCTCTCCGCACCGAACCTGCGCGCTTACGGCTTCAGGTTCGGCCGCGGCTCGGGCCGTTTCCTTCTTTCTGCTGTTCATCCTCTCTCTGGCGCCGAGGCCAAGAGCGATCAGCATCCAGATCAGGTAGCCCTTAAGTCCGGAGAATCCGTTGTCCGACACAAGCCCGGCCACTGCGCCGACCCATGCCGCGAGGGCCAGCCTGCCATATAGCTGAAGCCGGTTCGTGCCGGCGACTCTGCCGAATATCTGCTTGGCGACCGCGCCAAGTGCGATAAAAAACAGCAGGCCGCCCGGTGCGCCGAAGGTGAGCATCAGGGCAATGAAGCCGTTGTCCATAATGCCGTATTCGCCAAGCTCGCCGCTGTTGCCAAGCTTCGTACTTTGTCCGACGCTGCCGATTCCCTGGCCTACCGGATTCGATTTAATAGCCGGGATCATGCTTCCCAGCAGGTTGAGCCGATCATTATACGAGCGATCCTCTTTAATGGATGAGAGGGTCTCCATTCGGGCGGTCAGCCCCTCCGCTCCCGGAAGCTTCGGAACGATCCAGAATAGTGCGAGAGCCACAAAGAGCACCTGAACCAGTGTCTTCCACTTGCCTTTGGAAGAGGAGGAAGCGATATAGACGAGAAGCATAACCAGCAGTACAAGCCAGGATGCGCGGACGAGCGTGGTCAGCAGACAAACGACCACAAGCAGAACGCCGATCCAACTGAAGGCCCCCCGCCACCGCTTCTCAAGGATCATCGGCACCAGCGCAAACACGAGAAAGGTTGCGGCGGGTCCCGGCGAGTTCAGGGTGGAGAAGACTCTGACCTCCAGCGGATGCGGCGTACCGATGGAATTCATGCCTGAATTCCGCATCCAGAAGGCATCCCACGCGGGCACCGTCAAGTACTGAATGATGCCGTACACGGCAACCATAACCGCGAGATTGGCGTAGGTGCCGAGCAGCTTGTCGATATCACGGGCCGTAAACGGCGTTACCGCAAAATACGGCAGCAGCAGCAGCGGAACCAGGTAATTCAGGAGATCGTACGCCGAACCGACGCCGTTCTTGGCCAAGCCGATCAGGGTGGCGTATCCGAGCGGAACCGCGAACAGCAGCATAAGCCGCATAAAGGGCCGCTTGATGGTATGAATCTCGCGCATAACCGGTATGGCGACCGTCGCCCCCGCGAGCAGCGGGGCTAGGCTAAGCAATGAGACGGTATGGTAGGCTCCTTCACTCCAGTCGGCGAGCCGGCGCAATTCGGGAGCGATGGCCCAGACCAGCAGCGTGTAGGAAACGAGCAGCCGCGGCTTCAGCAGGGCGAGCAGAAAGGCCGGAAACAGGAGTGCCGACACGATAGCCAGCTGCAAGCTGCTCGAGGAACTGAGCTTCGCGCTGACAAAGCCGATCATCAGCGGCACAACCGCACAAACCGCCGTAAAGATGCCCGCTGTTGCCAATGCGCGAAGATTCCCCGGCAGCGGAAGGCCGGTGCTGCTGCCCGAATAGCGGCTTGTCATCGTCTCATACACCTCCAGTTCCTTGCGGATATGCCTTTATTCGAAGCTCTGTCCGTTCGCTTTTTCCCGTTTGCGCAGTTCCTTCAGCAGAAGAACCAGAAACTGAGCATCGTCGACCAAATACCGCTTCCACAGCCGTCCCGGCTCCTGGCTAAGCCTCCAGAACCATTCCAGCCCCGTTTTTTGCATGAAATCCGGGGCCCTCTTAACCGATCCGGACAGAAAGTCGAAGGTTGCTCCGACACCGATCGAAATCGGCGCTCGGTAGGACAGATAATTGCGGTAGATCCATTTCTCCTGCTTGGGAGCTCCAACGCCGACGAACACGATGTCCGGCCGGGTTTCATTGAGCATCCCTATAATCCGCTTGTTCTCTTCCTCGTTGTTCTCAAAGCCGTAGGATGGAGAATAGCAGCCGACGATGTTGATGTCCGGGTATGCGGCCTTCAGGTTCTTCGTCGCCCGTTCCGGCACGCCTTCGGCGGAGCCAAGGAAGAACAGCCGGTATTTCCGCTGCTGAAACGCATGCCCCAATCTGCTGAACAGATCGGCTCCGGAGACCTTCTGCTTAAGCGGCTTGCCCAGCATCTTGGAAGCCCATATGAGGGGCATCCCGTCCGCGACCACAGCGCCCGCTTCGGAATAGACCGTCCGGAATTCCTGGTCCTTGCGCAGCTTGATCACATGATCCACATTGCAGGTCAGAATGTAGGAATGGTTTCGTTCCCGGATCGTGGTATCGATATACTCCAGCAGATCCATGAAATCATAATTGTTAAAGTTGACATCGAACATGTTTACTTGATTCATCGTATCACTTCTTTTTGTGGGGAATCGGTTGGCTGCGAAGCCCGATACAGGCAGTTCAGGTACCAACAGAACGGAATAATGAATTGGACCGTCGACAGCGTATTATCAGAAAACGAATAAACCAGAAACGCTGCTATTAAGAGCAGGTAATATTTTTTTACCGGCGGCGCCAAAGCTCTGCAAACCAGAAGGAACACAGCCATTAACGACAGCCACAGCAGAATCGAGCCGATATACCCCCCGTCGAAGTAAAACCGGATATATTCGTTGTGGGGAACGACAAAGCCTATAAACAACGTACCGTCATTGGCCACCGTCACGGCGCCCAAGCCTCTTCCCGAAATAGGAGAACCCGACGCTTTATCCAAAAAGTAAGTCCAGGCTTCCGACCGTCCCGACAGGTCGATCCCCTCGCTGGTCTGCCTTTCGAAGGACCGCTTCTTGATATTGTCCCACTGCATGAACACGGCTCCGGCAATGACCGCTACCGAACACAGCAGTGGAATCAAATAACGGGTTTTGCCTTTCAGATAGCGCCGGAAAATGTCGAAGAAGTAATAGAGAGCCATTGGGAGCAGCGCGAGGAGGGGCCCTCTTGTTCCCGTACCGATCAGCGTCACGAAATTCACGGCCAGTATGCTGTAATAAAACCGCTCATGGCCCGGATTTCGCTTCAGCTCAATGAACGGAATCACCGTTCCAAGAAAGGCGAGCATCGCCAGATGCGACGGGATATTCGCCCCTTGAATCCGCACCGCGCCGGTGAATTCCACATTCAGCATGGGGTGAAGATGGGCCGCCTGCAGCAGCGCTCCGATCACCAGGCTTACCGTCGGGAGCAGGCAGATCAAGTAGATGTGCCGCTGGGCCACTTCTTTTTTCCAGTTGATCAGCAGGAACATGAACGGCAGAGACAGTCCGATGAATGCCTTGACCGCAATCTGAGATGTCATCTGGGGAAGCCAGATGGAGACCGTAAAGGTCATAAATACCATCGCGAGCAAGGCCAACAGCGGATAACTGAGCTTGAAGCGCAGGCCGTTGACGAGGATGCAGGGCACGAGCAGCGCCAGCATGGCCAGCTTATACAGCGACAATATTTCCATTCCGAAAAGGCTTCCGCCATACAGAAAATTGATCGATATTGCCGTGGTCAGCAGTACGAAATAGCTGATATAATCCGGCCGGGTCAGGGATACGACGAGCATAAGGAGCAAACCGACAGCGGCAACCGCGACAGCCGGCTTGTAAATCACTGTCGTACCGAGAAACAGAGCCGACATGAGAAAGAGCATTCCGTACGGCAGTGCATACAATTTGGAAGCCCGGTGGCCGCTTATCATCATCCATTCACCCCGTCGCCGATTCCCGATTTCGATTCCGCAGCATATGGAGCGTACCGCGGACGCTCTCCAGCCTGCATTTGTTCAGCAGCTTTCTTCCCTGGCTTCCGGATATCGCGGACAAAACGGAATCCACGGCGATATACAGAAGTTTAGCCCCCGTCTTCCCCCAAAGAAGCAGGGTGCCCATCGGGCCGCTGCTTCCGAGAGCGTTGGACAGCCCCTGACTGTAATACCGTTTCATGATCCAGTTCTCCGTCAGGCGGCTCGCCGGAACGAAATGGTCCACCGCCATCTGCGGATGATAAAGAATGGATTGTCCTTCTTTCCGGATTCTCCCGAACAGCCAGGTTTCCTCGCCCGACAAGAGCGACTCCCCTTTGCGGCCAAGCTCCAGCGGGAAGAGGCTCAGATTGAAGACTTCACGCCTCATCGCCATGTTGGCGCCGCAGGGGTGGAACTTGCCGGGATACTCTTTGATCCGGTTGCCCAAATCCATGATCGTATAAGGGAACTCAAACGGCTTGATCAGCCACTCCGGCCTCCCGTTTTCAAAGATAGGAGCAACCTTCCCGCCCATGGCCATCACTGCCGGCTTGCTTTCCATGGTGTTTACAATCGTTGAAACCCAAGTCCGGACAGGCAGCGCATCATCGTCGAGAAAGGCGATCAGCGTCGATTTCGCCGCCAGAATTCCCGAATTGCGGGCCGCCGACAGTCCTTGAACCGGCTCCAGCAAATATCTCATTTGGATCATATTTTCATACTTGTCCATGAACCGCTTCACGACGAACGCCGTATCGTCGGTCGAGCGATTATCGACCACAATGACCTCCGCCTCATCCAGCATTTCGAGCCCGAGCAGGGAATCCAGCGTTTTGGATAACAGCCCGGCCCGATTGTAAGTGCAGATGATGATTGACAGCCGGGGTACGTCTCCTTGCTCTAACATGGGCATCACCTAATTTCTGAATTAATAAGCGTTTTTCGATCCTAGCAGCATAAGGCCCGTCTTGACGATAATCTTAAGATCGAGCGCCGTGCTCCGCATCCGAATGTACGTAAGGTCCAGCTGGACCATTTCTTCGAATCCGACGCTGTTCCGAGCGTGCACCTGCCAGTAGCCCGTGCATCCCGGGGTGACGGTCAGCCGCTGCTTGTCGTACTCCGTATACTGCGCCACTTCATCTGGAAGAGGAGGCCGGGGGCCGACCAGACTCATGTTGCCGACCAGCACGTTCCACAGCTGAGGCAACTCGTCGATGCTGGTTTTGCGTAAAAACCTGCCCATCCGTGTGATGCGGGGGTCGTTCTTCATTTTGAACATCGCCCCGCTGACCTCGTTGTAAGCCATCAGATTCTTTTTCAGTTCCTCCGCATTCGCGATCATGGATCTGAACTTGTACATCTCGAACGGCTTCTCGTCCTTGCCTATGCGAGTCTGCCGGAAGAACACTTTCCCTTTCGGGTCGTCAAGCTTAATCAGTATCGCGACTACGGCAAACAGGGGCAGCAGCAAGAAGAGACACAGAGCGGAAAAAAGGATGTCGATTACCCGTTTCATAACCAGGTAAGAATTGGTTTCCTGCGCTTCTTCGGCATGCAGCACATAAAGGCTCGACAGAATCTGCTCAGCGTCATCCGGCATTTTTTGCATGCTCATTTCCCTCTCAATCCTCCTTGAAAGAATGGCCCATAAAATATGTGTAACACTTTAATCTATCAACTTGTGGCTTGTTCCGCCTTGCTTAACCATTCGGCCATGGCATCCATGAGGGGATAGCGCAAATCCTTGTTCTGCAAAGCGAACTCCATTGTTGTCAAAATGTACCCCAGCCGTTCCCCGACGTCGTATCTCGTTCCATCGAAATTGTAGGCATAGACCCGCTCGCTTTGATTCAGCTTTTGGATCGCGTCGGTCAACTGGATTTCGCCGCCAGCGCCCTTCTCCTGCAAATCGAGATATTTAAAGATTTTCGGTGTGAACACGTACCGGCCCATAATGGCCAGGTTGGAAGGAGCGGTGCCCAGCGCCGGCTTCTCGACAAAGTTGTGGACGCGGTACAGACGGCCGTCCTGCAAATCCGGCTCGATAATGCCGTACCGATTGGTGAACTCGTCGGGAATTTCCTGCACGCCGATGACCGAGTTCTGCGTTTCCTCGTACTGGTCGATCAGCTGTTTGAGGCACGGCGTCTGTCCGGTAACGATATCGTCCCCGAGCATTACGCCGAACGGCTCGTCGCCGATAAACCGTCTTGCGCACCAGACCGCATGGCCCAGGCCTTTGGGTTCCTTTTGCCGGATATAGTGAATTTCAACCTTGGACGAACGTTGTACCTCCTTGAGCAGTTCCAGCTTGCCATCCTCAAGCAGCCGCGATTCCAGCTCGAAGGCGTTGTCGAAGTGGTCTTCGATCGCCCGTTTACCTTTACCGGTTACGATAATGATGTCCTCGATGCCGGAAGCGATCGCTTCCTCCACAATGTACTGAATAGTAGGCTTGTTGATGATGGGCAGCATTTCCTTGGGCATTGCTTTCGTTGCGGGAAGAAAACGGGTTCCTAAACCGGCTGCGGGGATAATCACTTTTTTCACTTTTTTCATCATCCATGCCTCCTAAAAGTTTTGTTAGCATAAGCATCCTTGAACAACTTCGCAAAACTGGCTTCGTAAGCATGCACCAAGTTTTGTTAGCATAAGCATCCTCGAACAACTTCGCAAAACTGGCTTCGAAAGCTTACTTGGCTTGATTTATGGCAATGCCGAGAATTGCGGTCCCGGCTTGTTCCATCAGCGTTTTGACTCTGCGGATCGAATCCCGCTTGGACTTGCCGTAGCGGGCAACGATGACGACGCCGTCTGTAAGCGGCGCGAGCACGCGGGCATCGCTGTATTCCACCGCCGGAGGCGAGTCCAGCAGAACCAGGTCATGAGTTCCTTTGAGTTCTTCCAGCAGTTCCACCATCGCCGCGTTGCCCAGCAGATCGGGCGGGCTAATGGTGGAAGAACCTGCCGTCACGATGGTCAGATTGGCAAGGTTGCCGAAGACGCTAATCTTGCCCGGCTCCTTCTGACCGCTCAGACAGTCAGCCAAACCTTCGCCATTCTCTACCCCGAACACCGTGTGAAGACCGGGGCTGCGAAGATTGCAATCCACAACCGCCACTTTCTTGCCGTCCTGGACGAAGGAAACCGCGAGATTGGCCAGAACCGTTGTCTTTCCTTCTCCCGCTTCGCCGGATGTGAACAGCAGCGCTCTTCCTCCCCCGCCCTGCAGCAGCCCGAGCTGCCGGATGTAGGTGCGAAGCGAGCGGAACGATTCGGACACATGCGACTGCGGATTTCGTTCGGCAATGAGACTGTTACTTAACCGCAGCATAAGCTCCCTCCCCTACCCTTGCTTTGTCGCCTCCGCCTTTGCCGAGGTCGCGTTTGCGGATAACCGGGATGGTGCCGATGACCGGAAGGCCAAACTCATGCTCCGCTTCCTTCTCGGAGCGAAGAGCGCCATTCAGCGTCTCCATCAGCAGGATAATCCCAAGAGCCGCCATCAGCGAAACGACGAAGCTGATAACCAAATTCATTGTAAAGCCGCCGTTTACAGGCCCCGGAACATCTTTAGGGTCCGCGGGTGTGAGGAAGGTGACGTTGCTCAGATTCATCAGCTCCGGCAGGGAACGAATGAAAGTCTGGGATACCGCATTGACGATTCCGGCGGCCTTGACATAGCTTTCATCGTTTACGCCGAGATTGATGACCTGGCTTCCTTCCGAAGATTTGATGCTAACCTTGGAGCTCAGCTGATCTCCGGTCAGCCCGAACTCCGGATGCGCCGCGGCCACGCGGTCCATAATGGCCGGCGATTTGATGACATCCTTGTAACTCCCGATCAGATTGAGACTGAAATTCAGATTGTTAAGATTATTGCCTTCCGACAGATCTGCGGCGTTGTTCACCAGCAGCTGCGCTGTTGCGGAATAGACGGGGACCACGTAGTTCTTGCTGACATAATAGGTGGTACTGCAGGAGATCAGCACGAACAATACAATGAGCCACAGCCTTTTCTTAATCAGATTCAGGTAATCCAAAATCGTCTTTTCCACAGCGATCCTCCTTCCGTAGGATTTTGAAAGACTTCTGAAAGTTTCAGATAACTTACTTTTATTCTATCAATCCTCATTTTTCGAGGCATGGTCCCTGCCATTACTTTCGATTTCACTTTCGAATAAAGAAAATTACCGCTTAAGGACAAACTATGGTATACTTTGGTACCATACGATATGGTACTAAGGTGTCTATTCCGCTGTGGAACAGTTACCGATAAAATAAGTAACCGCAAATTGAGGTATTGGCCCAGAGCGCAACCGGGTCTTTAGGGCTCCAAAGTTTATGATTTCGCACAAAAAAACACGGACATCTTGTCCGTGTTCCTGAAAATGAATGATTCTGTCCGAGTTTATTCGACAGACATCTCGTATTTGGTTAGACCGACCGCGTTGGCGTAAAGCGCCGCTTGAGTGCGGTCCGCGACCTGAAGCTTGGCCAAAATTTGGCTGACATGCTTCTTGACCGTGAACTCGCTGATGAACAGCCTGGAGGCGATTTCCCGGTTGCAGGCGCCCTGACCGAGCTCAATCAGAACTTCCCGCTCTTTGGGCGTCAATTCGTCGGTCGGGCTCTTGCCGCTCATCCTCATCTTGTCTTCCATCAGGCCGGGATCGTAATATTTTCTGCCTTTGTGGACCAGTTGAATGGCGAACAGAAGCTCTTCAGGGAGCGCCTCCTTCAATACATATCCGTCGACCAGGACTTCCTCCGCCTTGAGGAAATCCTCACGGCTCGCCGATGAGGTCAACAGTATAAACTTGCTCTTAATTCCGCGGCTCCGCGCCGCCTTGATTACATCAAGCCCCGACTCGTCGGCAAGCTTCAAATCAATCAGCACCATATCGGGCCGGAGTTCTTCCAGTACGCGCAGAGCCTCTTCGCCGTTTGTCGCTTCGCCCGCAAATTTCACATTAGGCTGCATGGAAATGACCGCTGCCAGTCCTCTTCTCACAAGGGGATGATCATCCACTATCACGATTTCCATATGCAAAGACCTCCTGTTATCTATTATGCGTTCTTTAGTTCAATTACGCCTACCGGAATTGAAATTAAAATTTGGGTGCCTGCATTTTCATTGCTCGACAACTGAAAATCCCCGCCAAGAGACCGGGTCAGATGCTGCATGTTCTTCATTCCCAGTCCGCCGGTGCTTTCCTCCGAATGGGTCCATAGCAGATCGGTATCGAAGCCTACGCCATCGTCGCGGATTGCCAGTCCAATCCACCTCGGCTTCAAGGTCAGCTCAACCTCGACTTTATGTGCGGCTCCGTGGCGAATAGCGTTGCCGGTCGCTTCGGAGATAATCCGAAAGAGGGCTTTGTGGTACGTATAGGGCAGACTGAAGTCATCACCCTTCACCTTGAAATCAATCTCGACATCATTCAGTCTCGACAAGCTCTTCAGATGCGATCTTACCATGCCGAGCCAGGTCGGGCCGCCGCTTTTCTTGGAGCTCAGGCTGTAAATCGTAATCCGCAGCTCCTTGGCCGCCTTGGTCGCCGAATCATGGATCAGCTCGATTTGCTCCTCCAGCTGGGAGGGCGTCATTTTTCTGCAGGACTGCTTGAGGGAATGGGCCGCATATACAATGCCGAACAGGCTCTGAGAGACGCTGTCGTGCATTTCGTCCGCAATCCGGTTCTGTTCGTTCGTTACAATAAGCCGGTTCTCGGTAACGCTCAGCTCATGGCGTTCCAGCGTAATCGCGCTGAGCTCCGCCAGAAACATCAGCTGCTGGATGTACCATCTTCGGCCCTCCAGCCCCTCGTGTGCTTCAAGCTTTACTCCGATCACACCCACAAAACGTGTGCTCATCCGAACTGGCATTAACAGCAGATCCCCAAAACCGGGAAAGCTCTTGAATATCGGTTCCTTCAAACGCCGCCACTCCGTCTCGTGCTTCTTCAGCTCCCCGAACAATTTATCTTCTTCCTCGGGCAGCCAGCCGGTCTGGCGGCTTACGGGAGATGGTCCTCCAGTATTGCCCGCAAACCAGAACAGCGCTTTGTTCAGCTTCGTCAGCTTGACGGCATAGTCGGTGATGACCTGTCCGATATTCATAAAATCGTGCTCGCTTGAGGTTTCCACAATGTGATACAGCGATTTGATATGCTCTAGCATTTCGTCCGTTCGGGCATTCGCCTCCTCCCGCTGACGCCTGAACCGCGACAGCAGCTGCATAAAGGTCACCGTTAGAGCAAGCGCCAGGAACAGGTTCCCGTTCTCCAGCAAAACAGAGGCAAACGTATCTTCCGCCGATTTATAAAAAAAATAGCAAAATCCAAAGAAAATGGCAAAATAGCCGGCCAGCAGACTCCAACAAAAATAAAAGGACAAAGAACCCGCGGCAATCAAAATGGGATTTAGCGAATACAGCTTGAATGGGCTGTTATAACCGCCTGTACAAATCGCCAGCAGAAGAATCAGCGACATCTCGATGCTCACCGAAGCCATAACGGCATGCGGCCTGTGCCGCAAACTCCGAAAGGAAATCGTAAACGCGTGGGCCAGCAAGGCCAGAACAATGATGATCGGAATTTTATAAAACAGTGAAAGACCCGTTCGCGTTATCAAGAACATCAGTGAAGTAAGGAACAGTGAAAAGTAACGGAAAAATGTAATCATTCGATCTTCCGCAGATAACTTGATATTCATCCCACCACCCTATTCTCCAAATTTGTGGAAAATGCGAGCTTTTTACCTCCATGGGAACTGCTGTGTTAAATGCATCATACAAAAGAAAAATGACAATAACAAGTTACCTTTTTCAATGTTAACGGTTACACGATTAAAATTTTAGTATATTTTTTTTATTTTTCCCTGTTTATTCCGTGCCAAAACGGGGTATGTAAAAGATATTTTTCTAATTTTTTACATTTTAAAGTCAGAGCCATGTCAGCTTAATTTCCGCTGACGACAAGCTTTCAGCCTTACACATTACACCGGCATTCCATAGGGGAAATTCCCATATATTTCTTAAATAGCCTCGAGAAGTAAAAAGGGTCGTTATAACGCAACATACCTGAAATTTCCTTAACCTGCAGCGGGGTGTTGAGGAGGAGCTTTTTGGCTTCGCCCATCTTCAACCGGTGAATGTAATCATGCAGGGGGTATCCGCTGCTGCGGAGCACAAGCCGTCTTAACGTCGACACCGAGATATGGTGCTTGCGGGCGAACAGGGAAGCGTCGAACTCCCCATAAATGCAGGAGTGCAAGTCTTCGCGGATGGCCTGCATGCTGTCTCCGGAATCGGGGCGGCGGCTGTCGCCGGCGCCGCAGCAATCCAGAAGCATCCTTTCCAGCAGCAGCGCCGCCCTGTCGGCGTCCCGGGGGTCTCCCCCCTCCATCCATTCCAGCACTCTTTCAAATCCTGCCGCCAAATCCTGCGCCGCATCCGCGCGAAAGACGATTCCTTCAGTCAAAAGTCCCGCCTCCCGCCATTCGTTCACCCGGTTGCCCGTAAAGTTGATATAGTACTCGTCCCAGCTCCCGTAAGGCGGGGGACCGAAATCATAGATGCGGCCCGGCTGGAAGAAGAAGAGGCTGCCGTCCCGAACCTGCTGCCGCTTACCGCCGTTCTCGGCATAGGTGCCGGAGCCGGAAACAACATAGACGAAGGCCCAATGTGTAAACGTTACGCCCGTACGGAACAGCGTTCTTCCGGGCAGGTGGCCGACCTGGCCCACACGGATTGAGTTCAGCCGCAGCTTGGAGGCCTCAACTTTCGGATCGATAATTCTAATCGGATAAGGACTGATCATATAATCCATGTATATGGACATGATTTGCATTCCTCCGCTCTTTTCGGAGTGATATGTTTATTGCCTAAGATGATCATATTCTACAGGATAGCGAGGTGCCATGTCATTGTCCAAACCGTTCCAATCCCTAGTTCTGCTTCCCATCCCTAAGGAAATGACCTTCCGGCCCGGTTCTTACCGGGTGTCCCGCGGTGACAAAATCGCGCTCGCCGGACCCGCCGACAAGCCGGCTCTTCCGGCTGCCCGAACCGTACAGGATGCCGTGTCTAAGCATCTGGGTCTATATCTCCAGATATCCATCGGTGTGCGCCCCGGCTCTCCCTGCGCCTGCATATTTACCCAGAATCCCAACCTGGGCGACCAGACCTATGAACTGTCCGTGACCGAGACCGGAGTCCTGATAACTTACAGTTCGCCGCAAGCGGCCTTTTATGCCGCAGCCACGCTGAAGCAGCTGATCCAGCAGACAGGCGGCGTTCTGCCTTGTCTGCACATTGCCGACGAACCCGATTTTCCGGCAAGAGGACTTATGATCGATATCAGCCGCAACAAAATTCCTAAGTTGGAGACGCTGCGGCGGATTGTGGATCTTATGGCCGATCTGAAGCTGAACCAACTGCAGCTATATATAGAAGGAACTCCTTTTTCATACGAATCCTTCCCTGGTGTCTGGGAGCTGGAAACCCCGATCAGCGGCGAAGAAATTCTGGAGCTTGATGAATACTGCCGGGAGCGCTGCATTGAGCTGGTTCCCAATCAGAACAGCTTCGGCCATATGGAAGGCTGGCTGTCCCGGCCGGAGTTTAACCACCTGGCGGAAATTCCGGAAGGCTTCATGATGCCGGAAGGCATGTACGACTCCGATCTGTACCCGAACGGCCACGCCATGAGACCCGGAACGTTCTATACTGAAGCGACCGAAGCGACCGGCCTGCTTGAAAAGATGTACGACGATCTGCTGCCTTACTTCAGCTCCGGCATGTTCAACGTCGGCTGCGATGAAACCTATGAGCTGGGCACGGGGCGAAGCCAAAGCGCCGCGGAGTCCCAGGGCAAAGGCCGTCTGTATTTGTCCTTTCTGCTGAAAATCGCGGAGCTCGTCCGAAAACGCGGCAAAACGATGCAGTTCTGGGGAGACATTATTCTCCAGCACCCCGAACTGATTCCCCATCTGCCGAAGGATATCATCGCCATGGAATGGGGGTACACCGCAGAGCATCCGTTCGAAGCCGATACGCAAAAATTCAGCGCCGCGGGCATTCCCTTCTATGTATGCCCCGGAACCAGTTCATGGAATTCCATCACCGGCCGCACCGAAAATATGCTTGCCAATCTGCGCAGCGCAGCCGTTCACGGCAAGAACAACGGAGCCATCGGCTATCTGATCACCGATTGGGGTGACAATGGACACTGGCAGCATCTTCCCGTAAGCTATGCGGGATTCGTGTACGGCGCAGCCCTTGCCTGGAGCGCCGATGCCAGTCTTGACGCCGATATCGCGGGCTACATGGACAGCTTCCTGTTCGCCGATACTTCGGGACATACCGGCAGACTGCTGCTGGACCTTGGGAACTACTACAGGCTGGAATCCGGCAATCCGCATCACAACGATACCGAGATGTCCATGCTGCTGCGTAGCGACCTGGACAATATGCGCCTGACGGATAAACTGCCGGACGAGAATTTGCATCGCCTTAAAGCCTATATCGAGGAAATCGAAGAGCGGCTTGGCGGCCTCTCCCCGCACTGCGACGATGCCGGCCTGATTCTGGAAGAACTGCGGAACAGCGTTCATTTCGTCAAGCATTCGATCAGACTCGCTTTCCTAAAGCGCCGCCTCGCGGCTAATGACCCTTTATCGCCCGCCGAAATCGGGGAACTGAAACAAGATCTCGATCTGCTTCTGCTCCAATACCGTCTGTTGTGGTGCGAACGCAACCGGATGGGCGGCCTTGAGCAGAGCGTCTCCAGGCTGGTTCGGCTTCGCGGTCAGTACGAAGCCCTGGAATCCGTGCTCGCCGCCGGGCCCTCCGCTTAATAAATAGCGCCCTGTCCCGCATAGCCGCATAGGGTTATGCAGGGACAGAGCGCTTTTTGTTCTGTTATGAACCTAAATGTTTCCTCCCGCCGAAGCCGAAGCCCAGGGCTGGGTCTGCGTAGTGACGGGAACGCCGCTCACCGCGGCCCGCTGCATCTCAAGCGCCAGATAATGGTCCTGGCAGCCTTCGGCCAGGCTGTAAAAAGAAGGGCCGCCCCGGACGTAATCTTCCATTCTCGCCAGGCTTTCGGCGACCGCGATCTCATCGTCCGACAGCCGGGCCGGGGCATGGGGATTCACATACAGCCATTCCCCGCAGCCCATAATCCCCTTATGGTGGAAGCCCTCCAGATTACCGCCATGTCCGGTATCGATCCGGCGCAGCTTGTCGTAAACCGGACTGTCGAAGGACTGCAGCCAGGACACTTCGTCGTTCACGATCTCTCCGCGCTCTCCGCGAACCAGAATTCGCTTTCCCCGAATCCACGAAAAATACTGGTCGCCCGTGAAATCCAGCACGCCCAGTTTGTTCCCGAAATCCAGCGTGGCGATGATCTGCTGCGACTCCTCAAGCTCTTCCGAGAGCGGAGGACCGCCGCGGTCCGGACTCTTGACAATGGGCGAAGTAAAAGTCTGGGCGCGGATGACGGCATTCTCGAAGCCAATTCCCAGCAGCCTGCGGATGAGGCTGATGCCGTGATAATCATGCGCCGCGGACACCTGGGCCTGGCTGACTTCGCCCAGCCTGCCGGAACGCGCCAGCCGGATTCTGGCCGCGTGCACAGGCTGGAACGCATACTGCTCCGCGATCTGGACTTTGGCCGAGGCTCCCACCCGCTCCCACAGACGGAGCAGGCCTTCCACGCCGTCGGCGGGAGGCGTTTCAGCCAGCGCCGGGATACCGGCTTCCGTCAGCTTTTCGATGAATTCGGCGTTAACCACACGTTTTACGCTGACAACCGCGAAGGAACATTCATTCCGGCATGCGGCGGTAAACTCCTCAAATGAGGTATACGTCTTAATGCCCCATTGCTCCTGCAGCTTGTCCGCCTTCCCCTGGTCTCTGACAAAGATGGCCTTTACGGCAAAACGCTCCGGCATCGCTTCGGCGATCCGCAGAAAGAATTCAGCCCTCCAGCCTCCGCCGATTAATCCGAACCCGATTCTTTCCATTTGTCCCGCTCCTTTCCGTTTCTTCGTTTCTCACGGTTTGACGGCCGGCAGTTTGACGATCACTTCCGTCCCTTTGCCCTTGATGCTCTTAAATTCGATTGTGCCATTCATAGCCTCGATAATCCGGAAGGTGACCATCAAACCGAGACCGGTACCTTTCGTTTTGTTGGAGAAATACGGCTCCCCCAGCCTGGCCATCTCCCCGGACGTCATGCCTTCCCCCGAATCCCGGATGCTGATTACGACGTAACCGCCGGATTTCCAGGCAGTAATGATCACCAGCCCACTTTCCTGAAGGGCTTCGATGCCGTTTTTGATAAGATTGATCAAGGCCTGCTTGAATTTGGAGGAACTGAACTTCACATACAGTCCGTCCTCCAGATGGATCTCGATGGTGCTTTCCTGCATTTTGGCCAGAGGAAGCAGAATGCCTGCGACATGCTTCAATTCTCCCCCGACATCCAGGCATTCCACCTCATCCATTTGCGGCTTGGCGAATGTCAGAAAATCATTGATAATATGCGCGGCCCGGTCCAGCTCCGAAATAGCCAGCTGCAAATATTCCTTCTCCTTGCTGTCCGACCCTTCACCGATGATTTGCAAAAAGCCTCTCGTGACCTGGAGCGGGTTGCGGACCTCATGCGCCACCGAAGCGGCCAGCTCGCTGATGATTTCCATTTTTTCCGAACGCTGAAGATCGTTGTTGAACTTCTCCAGCTCCTTCGAATATTCGACCACCTGCTCATGATTCTTGGCGAACTTCCGCCCCACGATAACAATCAGGGAAACAAGAAAAATGACGATGCCCCACTTCCACCAGTACAGATGGTATCCCTCGCCCGACATGTAGAACAGGGACAGCTCACTTAGAGCCGTCAGGGCGAACACAGCAAAACCCGAGGTGAAGATAATCGCTTCCACATTGCCTCGAAGGGCGTAACGGACCGCATGTCCGAGCAGAAACAGAAACTGCATGATCATGAGAACGCCTGCAATTTCCACCGTGAACATTCTGTACAGGCCGTCAATACAGTAAGACAAGGCAATATTGAGGATGCTGAGTCCCAGGCAGAACAGAGAATACACCAGTTGGAACTTCCTCAGCCGGGTAACGCCGCCATACAGGCCGGGGCCGAATAATTTCTCGAAAAAATAGGTGAATGCCGGCAGCAGCGTGAACAGCGATATATCAAAGAACAATTCCATCCATTTCGATCTGCTGCCCAGCACGAGCGAAAAATAAGGGGAGTAGTAGATCATCAGCACCCCGGACGACAGCATGATCAGCATCAGCAAAAATCCGCTGAAAAACAGCTCTCTTTTTAAAAAGATCGAGCAGACGCCCAGCACGACGGCCACAAAAATGAGCGCTCCGCCGATGATAATGTCCATCAAATCTTCCTTCAAGTAAAGATTCAGCAGCTTTCCGTAGCTCTCAATCTTGATCTCTCCGTCTATGCCAAGGCGGCTGTCAGGCCCTTCGCAGTATATGTACAATTCTTTGCCGGTTTGCGACGCGTTTAGCGGAATCAGAATCTTGCTTCCACTCAGGCCTACGCTGCCGCTTGAACCATAGACGAGCGTATCGTCAAGATAGGCTCTGATATTCTTTCCGTACACTTTATTCACAAGTGCGGCCGAATTGCTGCTAATCGGAGGCAAAGAAGCGCGGATCCATACAGCAGCCGTCTCTCCGGGCGCCTCGACCTGAGGGCCGGAAGACAATACGTCAATCCATCCTTTATCCCCGCTGGGAGGATGCTGACCATGGTCTCCTTCCGCTTCGCTTACCCATTTCAGCTTCCACCGAGAAAGCTCGGTACCCTCCTGTTTCCCCCGCTCCATGGAAATTCCGATTTCAATCATGGAGGCCAGCAGCAATATGACAAACACTACTGCCGCTATTTTGTGTAGTGGCAATTTCATAACAGTGGCACCTCGGCTATCCAAAATAGATATTTTGCTATAATTTTCGACCAACTTTCGATTCTTCCCTTTAAGTTGATTAAAAATAACCGTTTCACGAAAGAATACATATGAAGATCAAGAACAGAATCCAAGGAAGGATTCGCTTGCCTCTATAAGGGTAAACATTAATATATACCTTTGTTAGACAAATGCCTGATAACCAAGAAGGAGGGCTGCTCATTGGAAGAGTACAAGAACAAGAAGCGCAGCGGCTCGGAAGAAGATGATTTAGTAACCGAGCGGGATATCGATGAAGAGTTCGGCCTGTTTCAGGAAGGAACTTTTCCGGATGCCCTGCCTGACAAGGATCAGATAGAAGCCGTACGGCATGCGCTTCCAAAGGAAGCGGACACCCATGATATTACACCTAAAAGGAGCTGAATAAAATGGCTGATTTCAATAAGACGGAAGCCGATTTTGAATACGAACGCTATGCCAAAATGGGTGGCGTCTCTCCGGAGCAGGATATTCCGGTCGATGACATCCGGCTTGTAGGAACAGAAACGGTGCAAAGCGTAAGCGAAGAAGCTTCCGGCAGCGTGCGCGTTCCCATCGAATCTCCTTTTACCAGCCATAAGCGGGTCGGCGCCGATTCAATGGCCTCCGACGGAATCGTATATACCGCCGATAATGAAACCTTGGCCAGGGACCCGGAGCTCGCGGCGGATGTCGGGTTTAACGCTCCCGAACGGGGACTGGGCGGCCCGCCCGATCTGGAGGAAAGCATCCTTTCAGGACCCGCCCCCAGCCGGGACGAGCTCCTGTATTCCGACGCGGCCAAGGCTTCCTTTATCGCCGGGCTGAATGAAGGTTCCATCGATTACGCCGATGATACGGCGGAGGACGAAACCGAGCCGCTGGAGAATGTTCCCGACGCCGACGATATCCAGGCCGGCAGCCCGGTCGATCCGGCTTCCCCTTCGCTTGATGCCGTGCCGGGCACGGATGTGCTGAACGGCTCGACGGGCGAAGATGAATAAAGCAGCTAAGCGCCGCCCGATCATTTTTGGCGTCCGGCGGCGTTTTGCCGTGCCCGATCCGGTCCACTCTTGCCCACCCGGGAAGGGTACTCCGTACTGACGGCGGATACCTGCGCCTCAAGCCCCCGCGTCTTCACCGTCAGTCCCGCGGCCAAAAGCATCAGCCCGTTGATCACGAACACCCACCGGATCGGAAGGAAGGCTCCAAGCAGGCCGCCCAGAATAGGCCCGGCCATGGTCGCAAGCTGGGAGGCCGACTGATTCAGACCGAAAGCGCGGCCCCGGAAGTCCTGCTCTGTTACCCTTACGATAAGCGCATTAATGGAAGGAAGCACCCCGGCGTAAAACAGCCCAAAGACAAACCGCAGAATCGCGAACTGGACATAGCCGGTCACGAAGAACTGCAGAATATTGCCGATTCCGCCGCCGAGAAGGCCGATAAACAGGATGGCTCCATAGCCTTTGCGCCCCCCGATTCTTCCCCACCGGGGAGCCATCAGCACCGTGGCGATGCCCACTGCCGAGAAGACGATTCCCGAAGTAAGCGATGCGCTGTCCTTCGAGATTCCCATATCCAGCATGTAGATGGGAATTAGCGGTTCCAGCAGCATTACGGAAAAGTTGCAGATTCCCGTCATTACCATCAGGGAAACGAAGGCTCCATTGCTCCCGGCTTCCCTGATATCGTCGCGCACTCGCGATCTTGGAGCCGACCGGTCCAATTTCCGCTCTTTCACGAACAGGGTGGCGATCACCGCCGAGAGCAGCACAATTGCCGACGAGAACAGAAAGGCGCTGCGGTTCCCGTAATAATAGCTGATCACGCCGCCGATGAGCGGGCCGATAATGCTTCCGGCAGCGCCAGAGGTCGACATAACGCTAAGCGCGTACCCGGTCTTCTCTTCCGGGGTATTCGTCGCGACCAGCGCGATGGAGGACGGCACGAACCCGGCCAGCAGCCCCTGAAGCACCCGTATAACAAGAAATACATAAGGATCATGGACAAAATAATTAATCAAATACAGCGCGGCCAGGCTGAATCCCGAACGGATCAGCATCGGCTTTCGTCCGTATTTGTCGGCCAGGGAACCCCAGTAAGGAGAAATCAGCGCGCTGGCTAGAAACGAGATTCCGAAAGCGAAGCCGGACCAAGCCTCCAAATGGCTGGTTACCCCCAGATCATCGCTCAGAAAAATGGACATAAACGGAATCGAGATCGAATACGACGTGCTGCACAGAAATACGCCCACCCAAAGGACGGCAAGGTTCCGCTTCCACGAAAAGTTCATCATGCTGTACATCCTTTCAAGCTTCTTGGAAGCATCCTATTATTGTAAACCTGTTTGCGGCCGGTGCCAATCCCGATTAACCCTGTGAATTTTGCAAAATAGAAAGGCTCCGGGTTATGATGCATATGACGCACGGATTAATGAAGTAAAGGAGCGAAAGATTAGTGAGAGCTGCAAGCAAACATTCCTTCGTCATATGGGCGCTTCTGGGCCTTATGATGCTGATTCTGGCATCCGGGTGCGGCAGCAAGCCTGACGCTGCGGGCAACGCCACCCCAAGCGCATCCGGGACCACAGGCCCGGGATCGCAGACAGACGGCGCGCCCGCTAACGGAACGCCCTCCGATAGTGCGAGCCACCCCCTGGTTACCATTGAGATGGGGGACGGCGGGATCATCAAGGCCGAGCTGTATCCCGAGGTCGCCCCGAATACGGTGAACAATTTCATTTCACTCATTAAAAAAGGGTTCTATAACGGGACGATCTTCCACCGTGTCATCCCCGGGTTCATGATTCAGGGCGGTGATCCGGAAGGCACGGGCATGGGAGGCCCCGGGTACGGCATTTCCGGAGAATTCTCCGAGAACGGCTTCCCCAACAAGCTCCTGCATACGAGAGGCGTGCTGTCCATGGCCCGGACGAACGATCCCGATTCGGCGGGATCGCAATTCTTCATTATGACGGCGGCCGCGACGAGTCTGGACGGAAAGTATGCGGCCTTCGGAAAAGTCACCGAAGGGCTCAATGTCGTCGACGCCATCGTCAATCTTCCGAGAGACGCCAACGACCGTCCCGAAAATCCGCCCGTAATCAAGAAGATAACGGTAGATACCTTGGGCGTCGCTTATCCCGAACCGGACAAAATGCAGTAACGTTCATGCATGTCCGCCTAAGAAGAAACGGCTTCGCCGTCCTCTGGAAGAGGAAGGCATCCGTTTCTCGTAAAAATATCAGATTAAGGATAAGCGCGAAGCTTATACTTTCTGATATTTAGAAAAAGAGCCTCTTGGCTGTTACCGACCGGTAAGTCGGTAGGGAGCTTAGAGGCTTTTTTTTCCGGAAACCGTTCTTCCGACGCTTCGATCTTAATTATACAATCTGTATTTTAAAAAAGCCCGGCCCGCTTGAATGCGGGTATACCGGGCCGTAGAAATCCGATTAATGCCGTTTTCTGCTCAAGTTGTGATGGCCGTCGCGAAGAAAGGTGCTGCGGCTGTTTTTGAGCAGAGCAATCCGTTCCTCTGCCAGATGGTCAGCCGCCGCGTAGGTTGGAATGCCCTTCTCGCGTGAAATTTCAAGGACACGGGTGATACTGTCATAAATCTTCGACACCTGCTTCAGAGCCCGCTCCTTGTTATAGCCGTTCAGCTCGTCGGCAATATTGATAACGCCTCCCGCGTTGATCACATAATCAGGGGCGTAGACAATGCCTCTCGCATGCAGCGCGTCGCCGTGGCGTGGCTCCTTCAACTGGTTGTTGGCCGCGCCCGCGATGACTGTGGCCTTGATCAGCGGCAGCGTCTGGTCGTTGATGGTCGCCCCGAGCGCGCACGGTGCGTAAATATCACAGTCTACGCCGACAATCTCATTCGGATCGACCGCTTTGGCGCCGTATGCATCCACGGCCCGGCGAACGGCCTCCTTGTTAATGTCGGTCACGATAAGCCGGGCGCCCTCCTCATGAAGATGCCCGCACAAGGCAAAGGCTACGTTGCCTACGCCCTGAACGGCGATCGTCTTACCCTCCAGCGAATCCGTACCGAATGCCGCCTTCGCCGCCGCCTTCATGCCCCGGTATACGCCAAAAGCCGTAACCGGCGAAGGATTGCCCGAAGAACCGTAGGATTGGGAAATCCCGGTCACATAATCGGTCTCCTGATGGATAATGTCCATATCATCCTCGGTCGTTCCGACGTCCTCGGCGGTGATATAGCGTCCGTTCAGCCCTTGTATATATCTTCCGAAGGCGCGGAACATCGCTTCGTTCTTATCTTTTTTCGGATCGCCGATGATTACGGTCTTGCCCCCGCCCAGATTAAGTCCGGAGACGGCATTTTTGTAGGTCATGCCTTTTGCCAGACGAAGCGCGTCGACGATTGCCTCTTCCTCGGAAGCATAGGTCCACATCCGAGTTCCGCCCAGAGCGGGCCCGAGCGTCGTGTCGTGAATCGCAATGATCGCCTTCAGTCCGGACGCTTTGTCCTGACAAAACAGCAGCTGTTCGTAATCGTCCCGTTCCAATACCGAGAATAAATCCATGATCTTCATTTCTCCTGTCCCTTTGTATGTTGCCAATGTTAGCTTTCATAACAAAACTAGTATACAATTGACCAATTGTCAATTCCTGTTGACCGAATTTCTCTATAAATCCGCTCATCCATGCAGCAAAAGGGCTGAATACTAACTTCCCCTGTTACAAGTTTTGCGTAATTTTCGGTGCTGTGAGCAGATGCTCACTCCCAATATTGGTCGGGCCGGTATTCGATTTCCGACTGGGCGGTCACGGTAATACAACCCGAAGCTTCGTCATAGTCAACCGGGTTATCGCCAACGTAATACCAATGCTTGACGACAGGCCCGCCCTCCGGCTCCTCGAACCGAAGGACGTTCAGCTCCGCCTTCAGCGCCAGGACCTCCTGTCCCTTGTCCGCCGGCACACCGCAGATCGTAATTCGCGTCAATTCGCCATCCCGGCTGAAGACATAAGTCAATCCTTCCGCGCTGCTCAGCAGCATGCGTCCGGTCACGGCATGTTTGACCAATACTCTTTCCCGCTGATTCATCATAAGGACCTCCTCATTTAATGCCTCACCGCCTACGGCAGATCGACCAGCATCACAAAAGCGGACTCCGATGCCGCGAGCGAGATTGTATCTTCATCTTCGATCCGCGCCGAATCCCCGGAATTCAGCGCGCTGCCGCCGACCACAAGACTTCCTTCGATTACATATACAAAAATGCGGCGCCCCGGCTCCTGATGAAACGCAAGATTCTGACCGCCGCGCAAACGCCCCAAATAAATCGTCATATCCTGCCCGATATCGACGATCTCACCAGATCCTTCGGCGGAAACTACCGGCACCAAAGCGCCATCAAGCTTCTCCGTCCGGTACTTTCCCGCCTGGTACGAAGGCCGGGAACCGCGAACGGCCGGCATGAACCAGAGCTGGAGCAGCCGCACCGGCTCATCCTCCGACGGATTGTGCTCGGTATGGATGACCCCGGTGCCGGCCGACATCCGCTGGATACCGCCAAAGGAACTCTCCGCGACATTGCCCAGATTGTCTTCATGGCGAAGCACGCCGGAGAGAACGATGGAGACAATTTCCATATCGCTGTGCGGATGGGCTCCGAAGCCTCTTCCCGGTGCGATGGTGTCGTCATTGCATACACGCATGGGGCCGAAAGCAGTATTGGCCGGATCATAATATTCGCCGAAGGAAAAAATATGGCTTCCCTTCAGCCAACCATGGTCAAAGCGGTGGACCGATTCAGCAATATACACCTTAATCATTGCGCTTCAGCCTCCTGTTCAAAAGCTTTCCGTCGTTTTTTCGCGTCTAAAGCTGCCTTTGCCGCCTTACCAAAATTGTAGCAGAAAGGGCTCTAATAGCGAAATCGCGCCGGACGCTAACGAACCCCCGCCGGTTTGGCGGGGGTTCGTATTAACCGCCGCCTTCCGGAAGGCGGCGGGGATTGGCGCCGGATGGGATTCAGCCCTTGAATCCGTTGAACTGGACTACATCTTCGAGCGGCAGGCGCGTGGTCTGGCGGCCTGCGGCCTCGGCATGGCCTACTGCAATCAGCATAACGGTCGCATAGCGCTGCGGAATCTGGAACATCTCGCGGAATTGATCGGCATTGTAGCCGCCCATAGGCACTGTGTCATAGCCTTTCGCCTTCGCGGCCAGCATCAGCTGCATGGAGATTAAACCTCCGTCCACCAGCGCGATTTCCTTCTGCTTCTCCCGGCTGAGCGCGGAGTATGCATTCCAGCTGTTCTCCACCATCATATTCCGCACTTCCGTCGTCGCGTGACCGGCCTCTACTGCCGAGTCCCAAATCTTATCCACGTTTCGGTAGGCTTCGAGGTCGCCAAGCACGGCAATAATGGCGGATGCTTCCACAACTTGCCGCTGGTTATGCGCGATCGGCAGCAGCTGCTCCTTGAGCGCCTGATCTGTAATGACGATGAAACGCCAAGGCTGAAGATTGGAAGAGGACGGAGCCAGGACGGCATCGCTTAGCAGATCATTGATCTCTTCATCGGACATTTTCCGGGAAGAATCGTATTTTCTCACCGAATGGCGTTCCTGAATCACTTGGCTGAAAGACAGGCTGTTTTTTACTTGCGTTTCCATAGTTGGTTGCCTCCTGAATGAAAAATAATTCCGCCGGCCGGGCCGGGCGGCTGCTGCTCCCACCTTTAATTCTGTGTGTATAACAGCACAGTTAAAGCCAAAAAAATATATCGCCTTCCAGTGATCCGCCGCATATTTAACTGTTGTTTAATATGCACAGTATAAAACAATAAAAAGCGAACTGTCAATATCCCGCTTTTCGAACGACGTCGGCAACCGTATAATTTTTCAGCACCTCGGTGACGCTTCGGTCGACCTCTTCCAAAATGCCGCAGCATGCCGTCTTCATCTGAGTCCCGAAATCACTCACGCACATCGTGCCGCTGACCGCCTCATGACGGGCTTCTCCTACTTCCAGCGCGCGGTATACTTCGGCCAGCGTCAGCTGGTCGGGCGCCTTGTTCAGCGCATATCCCCCATCCCGCCCTTCCCGGGTGACCAGGATGGACTCCTTCGCCAGCTTGGCCAGAATTCGGCGGAGCAGCGTCGGCTCGTACGACATCATCTTGGCGATCTCGCAGCTGGGACAGGTCCCCCCGTCCTTGGCAAGCACCACCAGCGCCTGAAGGGCCAGACCGAACGATTTATATTGCAGGGAGCCTATATTGCGTTTGGTCATCCCAGTCTCCTCCCTTCATTGAGTCCCTTTAATTGTACCAATCGAAAATCCAACAGGCAATCGGTTTGGGGCAGCTTTAATCAAGAGCCTGTATAGCGAAAAGGGAATCCCTGGCCGGTAACGGCTGCCGGGATTCCCTGCGCGCATCATTCCCGCGGAGCGGAGACACGGCTTTGAGGCCTGTCCGATAGCTGTGCGGGCGAAAAATTTTATTGTTTAAACCTACAGCTTGGAAATCGTTTCGGTAAGCACCGGCACGATCTGCGATTTGCGGGAAACGACGCCTTTGAGCACGGCCTTGTTGCCGTCCAGCTTCACATTGTAAGCTTGCTCGACGGCCCCTGCCGCGCTGCCCAGCGCGACGCCGACGGAATCGCTGTTCAGGATGTCCGTTACAACGAACAGGAACAGATCAAGCCCCTTCTCGTCGATAATGCCCTGCAGGGCGCCCTCAAGCTCGGCCTGGCGGGACAGCACATCGTTCGTGTCAATCGCGTTGACCTGGGCGATAACCACCTTCTTGTCGCCCATTGTAAATTCCTTCGCGTCCAGGTTAAGCAGCGTATCGATGCTCTTGTCGCTCAGGTCCGCTCCGGCCTTCAGCATGCTCAGACCGTAGCTGTCCGCGTCCACGCCGGCGATTTCCGCCAGTTCCTTGGCGGCGGCTACATCCTCTTCCGTGCAGGTCGGGGATTTGAACAGCAGGGAGTCGGACACGATGGCGGACAGCATAAGTCCCGCTACCGGCTTCGAAATCTCCACTCCGTTCTCCTTGTAGAGCTTCTTCAGTATCGTTGCGGTGCAGCCTACCGGCTCTGCGCGGTAGTACAGCGGATGAGCCGTTTCGAAGTTGGCGATCCGGTGATGGTCGATAACCTCAACGACGCGCACCTGGTCGATGTCGTTCGCGCTCTGCTGGCGCTCGTTATGGTCGACAAGAATAACCTGTTTCGCTTCGCCGGCCACATTCTCGACCAGACGCGGAGCTTCCACGCCGAAATGGTCCAGGGCATATTTCGTTTCGGAGCCGACTTCGCCGAGGCGGACGGCTTCAGCGTCCCAGCCCAGCTCTTTTTTGAGCGCGGCGTAGGCGATGGCGGAGCAAATCGTATCAGTGTCGGGATTTTTGTGTCCAAAGATCAATGTTTTTTCCATTTCCAAGCTCCTTACTTTGGTTTTATTCCATTTAATATACCACAGATTGATAGGAAGCCGCCAGAAGCGAAAGGCGCCAGTCCCTAAACGAAGCGCCGGGCTTAGAACCTTCACTCCGTTCTCTCTGCTCTGAACGATTGGATGACATCACTTTCATAAAATAAGCAGTTGAAAAATACTTAGTTAACTATTAAAATTAAAGCAACTCAACTTTTAGTATATAAAATTATCAACATAAAAACTGGAGGTGTTTCGCATGGAACTCAAAGGACTTCACCATGTTTCCGCCATTACGGCCAAAGCGCCGGAGAACTTCAAATTTTACACCGAGGTTCTCGGCCTGCGTCTGGTCAAAAAAACGGTCAACCAGGACGATACCTCCGTCTACCACTTATTTTACGGCGATGAAAAAGGAAGTCCCGGCACCGAGGTTACATTCTTTGAAATTCCGATGGCGGGCCGTAACCGGGACGGCAATAACAGCATCTCCGCTCTGTCGCTGCGGGTTCCCTCCGATGCCGCTTTGGAATATTGGCAGGAGCGGCTCGGACAATACGGGATCAAGCACGGAGAGATTACGGACCGCGGCGGGCGGCTAACGCTGTTCTTCCGCGATCCCGAAGGGCAGCGGCTCATCCTCGTCTCGGATGAGAACAATCAAGGCGTCGCAGGCGGCCGCCCGTGGGCAAAAGGCCCCGTTCCGGCCGAATACGCCATCGCCGGACTTGGGCCGGCGCATCTGACGGTGGAGAACGCCGGACCGACTGCAGCCGTGCTGGAGCAGCTCCTCGGATTCCGGCGCAGGGGCGCCTACCCTTCGGCTGTCCCGGGCCAGCCGGACGTCATCGTGTTCGAGACCGGCGAAGGCGGCTCGGGCGCCGAGGTGCATGTCGAAGAGCGCAATGATCTGCCGGCTGAGCATTTGGGCCGGGGCGGGGTGCATCATGTCGCCTTCCGGGTGGACAACGAAGAGGAGCTTAAGCTGTGGATTGAGCTCCTCCGCTCCGCAAGCCTGCCTAATTCCGGATTTGTTGACCGCTTCTATTTCCGTTCCCTGTACTTCCGCGAGCCGAACGGCATTTTGTTTGAGCTGGCTACGGACGGGCCGGGCTTCGATACGGACGAGTCTGCCGACCGGCTCGGTGAATCGCTGGCGCTCCCTCCGTTCCTTGAGCCGAAACGCGGGCAAATCGAGGGATTGCTAAAGCCGCTGGATACACGCCGCTAAACCCGATTTTCAAGAAAAAGAGGATGACCCCGGGCACACGTCCGTGATCATCCTCTTTTTCTGCGGAAATCCCTGCTCAGGAAATCGGCTCTTCCCTGCCCGGACCTCCGCCGCCGCTTGGGAGCCCCCCCTGAGCTTTGCCCTCCACAATGGGCGGCAGTTCGGACAATGCCCGTATTTCATAGGTCGGAACAATTTCCGGGTCTCCGGGCTTTCCCAAGGGGTTGAACCAGCAGGTGTCGATGCCGTAGGAAATGCCGCCCTGAATGTCCGAGGTTAGCGTATCGCCGACGATCAGCACTTTGCGCTTGTCCTCGGCGGTGAGTCCCAGCCTGGCGAAAGCGTGGTCGAAGATGCCCCGCTCCGGCTTCTGGCTTCCGACCTCCTCGGAGATGATGATATGCGCGAACGTATCGCGCAGTTCCGAGCCTTGAATGCGCGAGTATTGAACTTCCTTGATCCCGTTGGTAATAACCGCTAGACGGCACCCGGCAAGTTCGCCGCTCAGGTTCGCAGCCCCCTCGATCAGAAAGATCCCCGCTCCCAGATGGAGCAGATATGCCGCGCTGAAGGACTCGGGGTCCAGATCAAGGCCATGCGCGGCAAACAGACGAGTGAACCGTTCCACGCGCAGCTCGGCGGAGGATATCAGCCCAAGCTCCAGATCTCTCCACAGCGCCTTATTGATTTCTTTGTAGGCGGAGGCACAATCTTCAAAGACCGACGGCATACCGAACTGGTTAAAAGCTTCCCGCAGCGCATAGCTCTCCGCCTGCCCGTAGTCGAACAGCGTATCGTCCGCGTCAAATAGAATGACTTCGTACTTCATGAATTGGATAGCCTCCCGATTATGAGATATGATCCCGGATCGCCTCATTCAGCTTCCGGTAAATCCCGACAATTTCATTCATCGGCATCCGCACCAGCCCGCTGGAGGAAGGTGCGACAAATTCGCGCACGCCATCCACCGCCGGCTCGGCGCCGGACTGAAAGCCCCACTCGGCCTTCGTCCTCCGGCTGAATTCCGTATATACGCCCTTGCCGACGAAACAAGCGATTTGCGGTCGGTACTTTGCAAGCTTGGCGCGAAGCAGTTCGCGTCCTTCCTTATATTCCTCGCGCGTAATATCCTCCGCTCCCCTGGTAGGGCGGGCGACAATATTGGTGAAGCCGTAGCCCAGCTTCAACAGCTCGCCGTCCTCGGAAGGTTCGTACAGCCGCGGCGTAAGTCCGCTGCGACAAAGAATTCTCCAGAAATTGTTTCGAGGATTCGCATAATGATGGCCGACCTCTCCAGACTGAAGACTCGGGTTAAAGCCGATGAATACAATTTGCAGCCCGAAATCGAGATGATCCTCCACCGGATTCATGGCCGTTCACCTCCGTTAGATTATATAATACCCGGCTCCCGGGTTTAACTCCAGCCGCAATTCAACGGATTGGATTCGCATTACTCGTGTAAGAGAATGTGAATAGAACGACGGCAGTCCGGAAGGCTATATCCTGAAAAAAGCTTCGCCCGAAACGGTAAGCCGTTTTGGACGAAGCGTTCAGAGCCGTGCCGACGCACCGGACGGATTTTTCCAATGCCTAATTAGGGCAGCAAACCTTTTAGTTCAGGGGTCATTTCCGACGCATCCAGCCTGAAAAAGTCGCTATTTCCGCTCTTGAACTTCAGAAGCGCGACATACGAGCCCTTTTCGGCCGAATAACTCCGCCGTATTTTCAAAATATCGTCAATCCGCGCCTTGTCCTTGACAATAACGGACCGTCCCTTTTCCCTAGCAAACCTGAGATGCGCCTCCGGGTCGTAATTGACGCCCTTAGGAAGAACGTCTTCGCCGCTTTGCTTCGCCACTTCAACTGACAGCAGGTCATCCGCCTTGATTTTGACCTTTTCCGCATAGCCTTTTTGTTCAAGCCACGCTCCCAGTTCATGAAAAGACGGTTTCCAGTTGTAGCCTTCGAACAAATACCCCGAATAAGGATGCTTCATCGATTCTTCCGTGGCAACACGGATTGTGGCTAGCGGGACCGCGTCGTCCGTCTGGTCTTCAAAGGACATGTTCAGAATCTCTTTCTTCAGAAGCTCCTTGAACGCCGCGATATCCGCCGGGTCCGAGATCGTGACACTCCTGACGCCGGAACTTACCTGGATGTTCGAGATCGGCTTGTCAAGCAGCGGCAGAAGATATTCGGTCCGCTTGAATTCGGGAGATTCCATCACCGCTTTAAGTTCGGGCTCGAAACCGGCCTGCGGCACATTGTACTGTCTGGTAATCTTGTGTCCATCCTTCAGCTCATAGACCAAGGTATAGCCGAATAATTTTCGTCCCGTGTAAACCTTGTAACGGTCCTCCCCGTCACCCGGCCGCACCTGCACAAGCGCTTCATGAAGCTTGCGGACATTCGTTATATAGGCGGAGTCCGAAGAGAACGGGTCTACCCCCTTGTAAGGACTGCCTATTGTGTAGTAGTCAACATTGCTTACAGGCGCCGATTGCGAATCCGTATAAGCCTGGTAATTGCTTCCGGCGTATATCCTGGCGACCTTGTCGGCAGCGGGCACTCTCGTTTCAAAGCCGGTCAGGGGCGATACGGGAAGGTACAGCAGCAGTCCGAGAACAACCGCGTAACCCGCAAACCGCAAGGGCAGCTTCCGGTTCAGGATTTGCCACGATTTCCGGATGACCATTTCCGCTCCGGCATAGCCGATAACGGCCCCGAGAGCGAAGCCCGTGAACGACCAGCCGCTGAGTCCGGGGCGCATTTGGGCAAAGTAAGTGCCGGAAATCAGCATGGCAGACAGCATGACTCCGCCTTTAAACAGCGGATTGAAGTACGTAAAGGCCATCGCCTGGCCCGCCGTTTCCACATGCCGCTTGCGGTACAGCAGATAGGACAGCAGGACGAACAGAACGATCAAAGCCGCGTAGATGCCCAGCTCGCCCCAGGTATAAGGCTTGGAAGTTATTTCCATCATGTGTAGAAACGGCGACCAATAATCTATGCCTCTCATGCTGTTCTGGTACGGGAACCCGTACAGGTAGATGGATAAATGGTAAAAAACCATTTGCGAGAGTACGGCGGGCAAAATCAGCAAAATATAGACGACGATGCCCTGCAGCACAGTAAGACCGAGGCATATGCCGACGAAAGCGGTCAGGGTGAACAGGAACAGCGTTAACACGCTGACTATAGCTCCCCAGGACCAGACATCCGCACCGCTGTACAGGAACATGTTGCCGTCCCAGCTTTGCACCACGCCGGCGGCCAGCGCCGTAAGCCACACCGGAACGAGCAGCAGAATGAAGCCGCTGAACAGCTGGACCGTCAGCAGATGCTGCCGGCGAAGCGGTAGACTGTGCGCCATGTCCGCCGCCCCTTTGTGCTGAAGGTAGCGAAACAGCAGCAGACCGGCGGCCACCGGCAGCGACAGCGTGAACAGCATCGGCAGCGATCCGCTGATGAAGAACAGATCTTTCACCTTCTGCGGCGGCGTATCGGGATTTCCGCCAAGGAACATTTGCAGCGGCAGCGCGAACAGCAGACCGAGCAGGTACACGGCGGCGATCCAGGAGTGCTGCCTGAGATTTTGCCGGATCATGCCCCGGTTAAAGTAGAATTGGCGCGATGTCATAGCCCGCCCCCTCCATTTCGTAAATAAAGATTTCTTCCAGGGTCAGCGGCAGAAGATCCAGCACGTACGGGTTATAGACACGGAACGCGTCCGCGATCCGCTCGCGGTCCCCTTTTACAATATAGAGGCAGACGCTCCCCCGCCGTTCGCGGTGCAGAATCTGCAGCTTGCCGGACAGCGCCGCCTCATGACGTTCATCCCGGAAGGCGACCTGCACTTTATGCGTGTCGGATTTCAGCTCGTCAAGCTCTTTGTCGATCAGCAGAGCCCCTTCGTGCATAATGCCGACATGGTCGCACAGGTCTTCAATCTCGCGCAAATTATGAGAGGAGATAACGGCGGTAAGGCCGCGTTCGGCAACCTCCTGGAACAGGACATTTTTAATCTGCCGCCGCATCACCGGGTCAAGTCCGTCGAGCGGCTCATCCATGATCAGCACATCCGGCATACAGCTGAGCGCCAGCCAAAAAGCGGCCTGCTGCCGCATTCCTTTGGACAGCCGGTTCAGCTTGCGCCTTGGGTCCAGCGAAAACAACCCGCCCAGCTCCTTAAAGCGTTCTCCGCTCCAGCGCGGGTAGACGGACCTGTAGAAATCGGCCATCTGCAGGATGGAAGCCTGCGGGAAGAAATAAGGAAAATCCGGCATAAATACGATCCTTCCCTTGCTGTCCGGGTTCTCGAACACCGGCTTGCCGTCAATCCGCACGCTTCCCGCGTCGGGCAGGTAGATCCCCGCAATCGTCTTGAGCAGCGTCGTTTTGCCCGCCCCGTTCGAGCCGAGCAGCCCGAATATATTCCCTTTATGTATGGTCAAGGAAATTCCCTGAACCGCCTTCCTGTCCTGAAAAACCTTGCTGACCTCCCGTATCTCGATCATGGCTGATCCTCCTCTCCTTTTTGCTCCGATGCCTGCTTGAACAATACGCTGATTTCCGACTCCGTAAAGCCGAGGTAAACGGCCTCCGCCATCAGGCGCAGCAGTTCATCGCGAACTTCCGCCCTTTTGGCTGCATTCGTCCCCTGCTGCGCCGGCGAAACGAAGCTGCCCTTGCCCGGCCGGGAATAAATATAGCCTTCCCGCTCCAGTTCACGGTAAGCCTTCTGAATGGTATTCGGATTCACGGTTAGCTGCGCCGACAGCGTCCGTACGGATGGAAGCTGCTCATCGGACCGTAAAATGCCGTACAAAATCAGTTCCTTGATCTTATCCGTTAATTGCTCGTAAATCGGCCTGCGGCTGCGAACGTCCAGTTCGAACACATGCGACTCCCCCTTCCCCCACTCCCGGGTTTATAGCTTCCCTGGCAGAGCAGGTGTATCAACTGTACTATTATTAATAATACAGTTAAGCGGGATTGTCAATACTCTCCATTCAAATTGAAGAAGCCGTTCCCGCCAGGAGAATTCCTGAACAGGCGCGCTTACGGCCTTTTTTTCACATAAAAATAGCGCCCGGCCAGAACCGATAACGGTTCTTCGGGACGCTTTTTAACGGCGTAACTGGTTTACCTGCACGTATGCTCCAGCAAACGGGCGGCGAATCCGGGCTACCGAGCATCATGCCAGAAATTCACCGGCTTAAGATCGGATGTGATGATCTCGTATCGATAGCCTTTCATTTGGAGATAATCCAAAATACGGGGCAGCACCTTGAGCGTTGCCTTCTGATCATGCATCAGAATGACAGGAGCAAAACCGCATTTGTTCAGCTTATTCACCTGACTGACCACGTTGTTATAGATCGAATCGCCGGAGCTCCCATATTTCCAGTCCAGGGAATCGACGTTCCAGTCCCAGAGGCGATAGCCGCTGCCCAGCACCTTATCTCTGAAGGCTTTCGTAAAATACGGCTTGCTGCCGTAAGGCGTGCGAATCAGCTTGGTGGACCGTCCGGAGACCGCCCGCAGATCTACATTGTCCTGGTTCATTTCTTTAAGCGCAGCCGACGGGGATGCGTAAAATTCACTCTTCATATGGGTTATGCCATGCAGGCCGAGGCCCTGCTCCGATTTAACCATGCGCTTCACCTGGCTGGGATAACGCCCGATGTTCGGTCCCAGCATGAAAAAGGTAGCCTTTGCGCCGTGCTTCTCCAAAATATCGAGCAGCTGCCCGGTCGTCGCCGACGGTCCGTCGTCGAAGGTCAAATAAACGATCTTTCCCTGCGTTCCCGGCTTGGGAGGATTCGGGGCTGGCACGGAAGAATCCGGCACGGCCGGGGATGGGCTTGGAGCAGGCTGGGCCGGCTCTTCCGGCGCAAGCTCGTTTTTGAACTTCGCCGCAAACGCATCGTCATCCAGCGTCTGACTCCCGTCCGTAATCCGCAGCAAATGCTGATCGGGCTTATAGGATACGGAATAGCCGAACAGCGGAACGATTTTCAGGGGCACCATCAGCTTACCGCCGCTTGTAAAGGTGCCCAGGCTTATTTCCGTCCCGTCTTCCAAGATTCCCTTGCCCTCTTTCAAGATTTTGAGACTTCCGGCGCCGCCGGCAAGACTCAAATCCTCCGGTGTGCCCGAAAGGCTTAGCTTCAGCTCCTCCGCAAGCTCGCGCACCGGCACATAAAAGGTATATTCCACGGACACGGCGCGGATATCCGTAACGCTGTCATTGACTCCAAGCTTTATTTCGCCGCTTCCTGCGGCAAGCGCTCCCGGCTCCGTTCCCAATGCGATGATACATATAATAGCGCATAACAACAGCTTTTTGATCGGCAAGGCGGCAAGTCTCCTATCCTATGTAGTTCAGTTCTCTCTAAACCTTAACATAAATAGAATCAAACGAATTTGAGAGAATGTAACCATCAGACAAAAAACTTGTTACCACCGGCACTAAAAGCTGTGCGCAAGAGCAAAATATTTGTGACAAACTTAGCAACAATCTTTAATTCATGAACAAATTTCGAACAATTAAAATCCAGCACAAAACAGCGTAACGACAGTGATCTATATCATATTATCTTGATTTTTGTAACAGTTTTTACACAGAAAATTAAACAAATCGCCATTTTATAGGATTTATATGGAATATAAACTATATTGTGCATTTTGCAATCCCCTTAAGGAATTTCTAATATAGATAGAGGTTAATGTTTTCCGGTTAAAAACCAGTATTAAAGGAAAGGAGTTCATCATGAACAAAAAAGGGCCTTTATACGCATTGTTTTTCAGCCTTTTCCTGCTGCTGCCCGGATGCAGTTCGCTCACCGTTCTGAATCCGAAGGGGCCTGCGGCAAAAACGCTGTCCGACACGATCATCCTGTCCATTCTGACGATGCTCGGCGTCTTGGCCGTGGTCTACATTCTCTACATTATCATGCTGGTGAAGTACCGCGCAAAAAAAAGCAACGAAGGGTATATTCCGCCGCATGAAGAAGGAAATAAATGGCTGGAAGTCACTTGGATCACAATTCCGATCATCATCGTCGCCTTCCTTTCGGTCGTAACCGTGAAGACGACGAATGCGGTGGAGAATGTTCCCGCAGATTACAAGGATCAAAAACCGATGGTCATTTACGCTTCGTCCTCCAACTGGAAATGGCATTTCAGCTATCCGGAGGAAGGCATTGAAACGGTGAACTATGTGAACTTCCCCGTTAATCGCCCGGTAGAGTTCAGATTGTATTCCTTCGGACCGATTACAAGCTTCTGGATTCCGCAGCTCGCCGGACAAAAATACGCGATGAGCGATATGACGACCTATCTGAATCTTGCCGCGGAATCCCAAGGCGATTTTCTCGGAAGAAACACGAACTTCAGCGGCAAAGGCTATGCCCAGATGGAGTTCACAGCGAGATCAATGAGCGCCGAAGACTATGACAAGTGGATAAAGGACGTCAAGGAAACCGCTCCGCAGCTGACCGAAGACAAATTCAAATCGCTGCTGGCAACGGCCCATGTCGGGCAAGAAACGTTCTCGTCCACGCATCTGGCCTTTAGCCCTCCTCCGGGAGAACACAGCGAGCATATGGATATGGATCACAGCAACATGGAAATGGACAACGGCAATGTGGAGCACCAGGATAACAAGGACGTGCACCCTTCTCCCGCTCCGGAGAAACAGACGGAATTCGACAGCAAGCCGGATTCTGAACTCAAATCTCCTCTGCCCAGCTCGCCGGCGGATGAACATACGCACCAGAGCAACTAATTCCAGACGTACTTAAACAACTGAAAGGAGTCCTCCCAATGAATTTTGATATAGAAAAATTCAAGGTTCACGGCGAACCCCTGATCTACGGAGCGATGATCAGCATCGCTCTCGCCTCGATCGGGATTGTAGTCGGGTTAACCGTTTTTAAAAAATGGGGCTGGCTGTGGCGCGAATGGCTGACGACCGTTGATCACAAGCGGATCGGCGTCATGTACATTCTGGCTGCCCTGCTCATGCTGTTCCGCGGAGGCATCGACGCTTTGATGATGCGTCTGCAGACCGCCGCCCCGGAAATGAAATTTCTCGACGCGCAGCATTACAACGAGGTCTTTACGACCCACGGACTGATTATGATTCTGTTCATGGCTATGCCGTTTATTATCGGCCTTATGAACGTCGTCGTCCCGCTGCAGATCGGCGCCCGGGACGTCGCCTTCCCGCGCCTGAACGCGGTCAGCTTCTGGCTCTTCTTCTTCGGAGCCATGCTGCTTAATATCTCGTTTGTCATCGGCGGGTCTCCCGACGCCGGCTGGTCCGCGTATTTCCCGCTGGCGAGTCTGGAATTCAGCCCGACCGTAGGCAACAACTACTATTCGCTGGCACTGCAGATTTCTGGTATCGGCACACTGATGACAGGCGTCAACTTTATCGTGACGATTCTGAAGATGCGCGCTCCGGGCATGAAGCTGATGCGCATGCCAATGTTCACCTGGTCCGTGCTGATTACGAACGTAATTATCGTCTTTGCGTTTCCGGTGCTGACCGTGGCGCTGGCGCTGATGATGTTCGACCGTCTGTTCGGCTCCCAGTTCTTTACGATGGCGAACGGCGGCATGGATATGCTCTGGGCCAACCTGTTCTGGGTATGGGGCCATCCGGAGGTATATATCGTTATTTTGCCGGCCTTCGGTATTTACAGTGAAATCATCGCGACCTTTTCCAGAAAAAATCTGTACGGCTACACCTCGATGGTCGCCAGTATGCTGATCATCTCCTTATTGTCCTTCGTTGTATGGGCGCATCACTTC
Organism: Paenibacillus rhizophilus; assembly: GCF_003854965.1. Classification (GTDB taxonomy): domain Bacteria; phylum Bacillota; class Bacilli; order Paenibacillales; family Paenibacillaceae; genus Paenibacillus_AQ; species Paenibacillus_AQ rhizophilus. Next base: position 35,323 of record NZ_RQPI01000011.1, on the reverse strand, counting down.
TATACGATGGGTCAAGGCGTCATGGTCAACAGCTTCTTCTCGATTTCGACGATGGCCATTGCCGTGCCGACAGGCGTCAAAATCTTTAACTGGCTGTTCACCCTCCGAAAAGGGCGGATCAGCTTCACAACGCCGATGCTGTATTCCCTGGCTTTCATTCCGATCTTCACGATCGGCGGCGTTACCGGCGTTATGCTAGCCATGGCCAGTGCCGACTATCAGTACCATAACACCATGTTCCTTGTGGCGCATTTCCACTATGTTCTGATTCCGGGCGCCGTATTCGCCGTTATCGCGGGCTTCCACTACTGGTTCCCTAAAGTATTCGGCTTCCGCCTGAACGAACGTCTGGGCAAGCATGCTTTCTGGTGGATTATCATTTCCTTTAATGTGGCGTTCTTCCCGCTGTTCATTCTCGGACTCATGGGCATGACGCGCCGGATGTACACGTATTCCGCCGAAACGGGCTTCGGCCCGCTTAACATGATCTCGTTCGCCGGCGCGCTCGGCCTCGCGATCGGCTTCGTCATTCTCGTTTATAACATTTACTGGAGCACACGCTATATGCCGCGCGACGAGAGCGGCGATCCGTGGGATGCCCGCACGCTCGAATGGGCGACTAAGAGCCCGATCCCGGAATACAACTTCGCGGTTGTTCCGAATGTTAAATCGCGCGATCCTTTATGGGCCATGAAGTATGACAAGCAGCCGCTGTTCGAAGACAAGATTACGAAGATTCATATGCCGAGCAATACCGGCAAGCCGTTTATCCTTGGGGTTGTCTTCTTCTTCCTCGGATTCTTCCTGGTATTCAGCATGTGGATTCCGGCGATTGTTGCCGGCGTCGGCGTCCTGATTGTGCTGGCGGCGATGTCCTTCGACCGGGATCACGGCTTTTACATTCCGGCTGACAAAGTGATCAAGACAGAAAAGAAACTGGGGGGTGGAACGGTATGAAAGTAGATACCTCCAAACCGCTTGAATATAGCACGCAAGAGAACAGCAACCGCATCTTCGGCTTCTGGGTCTTTCTGGGAGCGGAGATCGCGCTGTTCGCTACACTGTTTACCGTATTCTTCGTTCTGGTGAACCGTTTCGCGGAAGGTCCGAGCGGAAGCGAGCTGTTCGAAGTCGGCCCGCTGCTGGCCGAGACGTTCCTGCTGCTCACCAGTTCCTTTACGATCGGTCTGGCGGTTCACGCCATGCGCCATCAATACAAGAGAGCTATGCTCGTCTTTTTCGGCATTACGCTGCTGATGGGCCTCGGCTTCCTCGGCATCGAGATTTCAGAATTCGTGACCTACGTACATGAAGGCGCGACGCTTCAGACGAGCGGATTCCTCTCCAGTCTGTTCGTACTGTTAGGCACTCACGGCGCCCACGTTACCTTCGGTTTCCTGTGGGGCGCGGCGATTATGATCCAGCTCATGCGGGAAGGGATTAACCCGGCCACGGCCAACAAATCATTTATCTTCTCGCTGTACTGGCACTTCCTGGACGTTGTCTGGATTTTCATCTTCAGCTTCGTCTACCTGAAAGGACTGATGTGACATGATGAAGCAATTGTTTCCCATTCGCCATGTAATCGGCTATATTGCCTCTCTGGTCCTTTCCGCCGCAGCGCTGGCTGTCATTTACGGAGATTTCTCGCATGCCGCGAACATCGTTATTCTGAGCGTCACCGCTCTGATTCAGGCTTCCCTGCAGTTGTTTCTGTTCATGCACATCGGGGAATCGGCCGACACGAAAAAAGAGCTGTACATCAACCTCGCCTACGCGCTGTTCGTTGGTCTTGTCACCATCTTCGGTACGCTCTACATCTTCGTCTGGGGCTGGTACAGTTAAGTATCGGTTTATTGAAAAAGCGTCTTTGGCTGCTGCGGCGGCCGGACGCTTTTTTTGTTCGCTTCGCGTAATTTGATGCCCTGCGGCAAATCAAAGCTGCGCGAAGCATCGCAAAAAGGGGCCATCCCTAAGTCATCCAGGATGACTTTTGGGAGAGCCCCTTTTTGCGTACGGGGATGAGAAGCCCCGTTGGCCAACTGACGGATGGAGAGGGAAAAACTCCATCTAATTCACGGATTCCCCCGTTCGGTCGATTAAACGCCCCAATTAGCTGGATGTTTTCCTTATAATTCGGATATCAGCCTGTTATCCTGCTAATTTAACGGAGGAATTCCGCTTAGTCGTTCCTTAAGGCAGCCCGTAAGGGCTGGCTCCCGACTGGGACGTCAAATGGGGCGATCCCTAAGTCATCCAGGATGACTTTTGGGAACATCCCCATTTTTATTTGTAAGCTGGATGCCCCTGCGGCCTTACAGCTTGAACCCGGCAAGATTCTTCTGCAGCTCCTCCGCAAGCGAAGCCAGATAACGGGCTGAACTCGACATCTCTTCCATCGCCGACATTTGCTCCTGGCTTGACGCGCTGACATCCTCGACGCCCGCTCCGCCCTTTTGCGAAATTTCGTTCACCATTTCCATAACGGCGACCAGATCTCCGGATTCTTCGGAAACATGCTTCACCGATTTACTGATCGTTTCGGTCTGCCGGATGGCATCCTGGATAGAGGCGACGATATCGGAGAATGCCTCGGAAATTTCGCCGCTTCCGGCCACGCCCTCTGTCGCAAGCTTGGCCCCATGGGACATGGATTCCACGGCTTCTCCGGTCTGCTGCTGAATTTGCGTAATAATGCCGGTTATGTGAAGCGAGCTCTTGGCCGTCTCTTCGGACAGCTTCCTGATCTCTCCCGCTACGACGGCAAAGCCTCGTCCAACCTCTCCGGCTCTGGCGGCCTCAATGGAGGCATTGAGAGACAGCAGATTCGTCTGCCCCGCAATTCCGTTAATCGTCGTAATAATGTCGCTGATTTCCCCGGACAATCCGGCCAATGAAGCAATAATTCTCTGCGTTTCGGTCATGTTGGCGTTGATCTGCGTCATTTGCTCCGCAATTTGGGTGACCTTGTCCGCCCCGTGGTCGGCAGAATCCGCCGCCTTCGCCATCAGGGACGACATCTGCCGGCCCCCGCTCTCCACCGACGAGATATCCTCCGCCATCGCCTGGATGGAAGCGTTCGTCTCGGCTAAACTGTACATCTGCGTTTCAAACCCTGCGGCCAATTCCGAAGCGGTGGAAGCAATCAAATTGGAAGCCAGCGAGGTCTGATCGGCGCTGGCGCTCATTTCCTCGGAAGAAGCGGACAGGGTCTCCGCACTCTCCGACACGCTCTGCATCATACGGCGCAGGCTCGCCAGCATGCCGTTAAACGAAACGCTGATTTGACCGATTTCGTCCTTGGAGCTGTACGCCGCCGCAGCCGTCAAGTCTCCCTGCTCCGCTTTTCCCATGCTCTCCCGCAGTATGGCCAAAGGCTCAGTAATCATGCGGACGATAAAGAAGGCGATCAGCAGGGTAAGAAGGGTAAAAACAATAATCAGGACAATATTCAGGTTCCGTGTGCTCTTTGCTTGTGCCATTGCGTCCGCGTACTGCTTCTCCGCATCCTGTTGAAGAAGACTGCCTGCATTGTCGAGCAGATTTACCATTTTGCCGCGCAGCGTGCTGAAATCCCCCGAAAAAAGAGCATAGGCCTCCGCTTTGCGGTTAGCCTTGGCAAGCGTAATGATCTGCTCTCTTTGGCTCCGGTATTCCGGAAGCAGCGATTCATATTCTTTCAGCTTATTTATGGCTTCGGCCGTACCGAAAGAAACTTGAAGCAGCTTCTTAGCCAGGGCATCGTTATTCGCCTTCTTCGCTTCGACATCCTCGGTAAGCTTCGCATTGCTTGCCGCGTCGTTCGTCATCATAAGCTCCAATAAATCCGATTCGATCAAACCGTTGTTGATTCGGATTTGGGCGGACCACAGAACAGGCAGCAGGTTCTCCTTATACATCACTTTGGAACGATCCGCCAGTTGCTGCCCGGTAACTATCCCTACTACTCCCACACTAATCAGCGCAAACAGGACGATAACCATAATAAGTCCCATTTTATACATCAATTTCAAATTTTTCATTGTGATCCTCACTCTCCGGGTGACTTTTTACATATACAATTGTTTATCGGCAGAACTCCTTTTTAAATTGAATGATTTGAATTAAAAAACGACAAATTACAACAAAAAAAGCCGGGCAGATTAACAATCCGCCGGCTTGTCATGACAAGTTAGCCGTTCTCTAACGAAGCAGCCCGTATTTTTTGCGAAAACGTTCAAGCACCTTGATCCAGCCTCCCGCCAAAATGGACAGAAAAACGACGTTGGACAGCGCATGCGCCAGATCGAAATAAAAACTGGCGGCGTATACGGTCGCTATGAGTCCCCAGCTAAAAGCGTCGGGCAGGCCGATCAGATGCCAAATATTCATAATCCATCCGAACAAAAAGCCCCATATGAAACCAAACAGCAGCAGCCCGGGTCTTGTTCTCATCCAGCGCGTGTTGCGCAGCCAGCCGGCGGTTAACCCGACCATCCCCCAGGCGAACATTTGCCACGGCGTCCACGGCCCCTGGCCGAAATACAGATTGGAGACGAGAGCCGCAACCGCTCCGATCAGAAAGCCCGCTTCCGCCCCGAATACATACGCCGACAAAATAACAATGGCCGACACCGGCTTGACGCTGGGCAGCGCGGCGAATGGAATCCGGCTTACGGCGGCAAGCGCGGCAAGAACGGCTAGCAGGACCAGCTCCCTTGGCTCCAGCTTGCGGCGTTCGAGCCTTAGAAACAGCGGAAGCAGCGCGGCGCAGAGCAGCACCAGGCTCAGCAGCAGGTAGTGTCGGTCCTTGAGCGCCGAGGACAGGGCGAGCGCCCCGATAAACAGGCCAAGCGCGATCAGGACCGGGAAACGAATCTTTGCCAATCGGCCATCACATCCTCTACGGTCAATGCTTGCGGCAGCCGGTCGCGGACCATCCGGTTAACGGCTGTCGTATAGAAATAATTCGCTCCGAAAAAAGCCTCCGGCGTCCCTTCCGCCGCCATGCTTCCGTCAAATAACATAGCGCAGCGGGAAGCGTAGCGCGCCGCAAACTCGACGTCATGCGTAACGAACGTTACGCTTTTCCCGGCCACCGCCAGCGCTGTCAACAATTCTGCCAAATGCTCCTTGGCGGCAGGGTCCAGCCCTTTGGTCGGCTCATCCAGCAGCAGAATATCCGGCCGCAGCAGCAGCACCATCGCCAGCGCCGTCTTCTGCTGCTCGCCGCCGCTGATGTCATGCGGATGACTGCCGAGCACGCCTTCGAGGCCGAAAGCGTCCGCCAGCGAGGCAATTTCCCGTTTACCTTCCGAATCGGACAGTCCGGCGTACTTCGCCATATGCCGGAGTTCTTCAGACACCGTGTCATGACTGAAATACAGCAGCGGATTTTGCGCCAAGTAACCGGCTGTAACGCCTTTTGGCAGCGCCACACGGCCCCGCTGCGGCTTCAGCAGTCCGGCCATCAGCTGCAGCAGCGTGGACTTGCCTGCACCGTTTCCGCCAAGGATAGCGGTAAGCTCCCCCCGGTACAGCGAGAAATCGAGCTTCTTCAATATCTCCGGCCCGTCCTTCTCGTAACGGAAGGTTACCTCCCGGCATTCCAGCAGCGTCTCCCCGGTGCCGGATGACTGCGCCTCACCCGCGAAAGCGCCGGAGCCGGATCGTGAAAATGAAGATCCGACGCCCCCGTTCTCCCAGAGCCGTGCTCCCTCAAGCGTGTTGCCTTTACCGCTCCCGCCCAGCCGGGTCAGGTCTATCCGAGCTGGACCGGCCGCATTCTTCTCCAGAGGGCCAGCGCTCGGAATGGACCTCTCCGCAGAGACCGGGGACGCCGATTGCGCTTCTTCGACAGCCGACTCCAGCCAGCGTTTACCTTCCCGCACGGTCAGGGGAATTGTATCCGTCGGCGCGGCGGCCGGGGAGGCTGACAGGGCCAGAAACAAACGCGAAGCTGCAGGCAAATAGGCATAATGCCCTTCTCCAAGCCTGCTCCCCGCGGCGCGCACGATTTCGCGGGGGCTTCCGTCCGCCGCCATTCTGCCGTTCTCCATCACCAGCACGCGGTCCGCCAGCGGCAGCGCTTCTTCCAGTCGGTGCTCGCTTATAATGACCGTCATCGACAGCTCCTCATTCAGGCGGCGGAGCAGATAAATGAACTCGCGGGCCGCTACCGGGTCAAGCTGCGAGGTCGGCTCGTCCAGCAGCAGCAGCCGGGGATGCAGCAGCAGGACGGAAGCCAGATTGACGAGCTGCTTCTGCCCGCCGGACAGTTCATGCACCGGTTTGTACAGCAGCGGCTCCAACCCGAACAGTCCGGCCATCTCCGCAAGCCTTCCGCGCATGACGGACGGGGAAAGACCCAAATTTTCCATGGAAAAAGCAAGCTCCTGCCATACCGTCTCCATCACGATCTGCGCCTCCGGATTCTGGAAAACCATACCGATTTCCCCGGCGGCGGTCTCCGGCGGCAGAAGCGGCAGTTCTGCGCCTCTGTAATAAATCGCGCCGCTTCCGTCCCCCACCGGGGTCAGCTCCCGCTTCAAATGCCGCAGAAGCGTCGTTTTGCCGCTTCCCGAGGGACCGCAGAGGACGACGAATTCGCCCTCTTTTATTGTGAACGATAGCCCGTCCAGTGAAGGCCTTTCTTCCCCTGGATAGCGGAAGGTAAGCTCTTGCGTGCGGACGATCTCCATAACCATTTCTCCTTTCCTTCCACCCAGAGGGGAAGAGCTGCGAACAGACAAAAGGCGGCGTACATCGCCGCTTCCTGCCAAGTAAATACCGGCGGCTTCAACCGGGGATACAGCATCAGCATGCCGTATCCCTGAAACCAGCCCCACAGGGTACCCAGCGCCCCGGCTCCAAGCCCGGCCAGGACGCGGATATCACGCCGATCCAGCCTGTACACCGCATAAGAGGTTCGGCGGCGTATGCCGTATCCGCGCGCTTTCATGGAGTCGGCGGTCTGCAGCGCTTCCTCCAGCGACCAGGTCAGCAGCGTCTTCAGCAGTGTCATGCCGTCCGACATGCGGGAGCGTAGGCTTCCTTCGCGGACCGACACTCCGCGCGCGCCCTGAATCAGCGCTATCCGGCGCAGCCGCCGCTGAAACAACGGAACGAAACGGAGCGTCATGAGCGTAATCAGGGCGCTTTTAGGAGCCGTCGACGCGAACAGGTACATGAATTTATCCGGTGTTACCGTATAGTTGTACGAAAGAAAGATAACAAAAACCGAAATCAGCACAACCATCATCATCAGCCCGTACAGCACGGCTTCCAGCGTGATCGGCTGATCCATGAAATAAAACAGGATAACGGCTCCCCTGTGCGAAAAAAGCGGGTTCAGCAGTGCCGCTGGAACGGCGACGATCAGGCAAAAAGCCAGGCTCCCCGCTATCCGTCGCCCCTGTCCCTGCAGCAGCATCAGGCCGAGAAGGGCCGCGATTTCGGTCAGCAGGAACACCGGATGGAACAGCAGCAGCGTGAACAGCAGCAGCCCGGCGTAATAGACTACGGCCACCGACGGATGCATGGACCGGAAGCCGCTCACCTTGAGGCTCCCAGGTCCTTGCCCATATCAAGCGTATACAGCCATTCGACCCTATCTCCAGGCTTCAGCCCGTAAGCCCCTGCGCTTGCGCTCGGGAACTTGCCGTTCACCCGGTACATCCAGCCGCTCTCGGCGCCCCGGTCCATTTCGTACAGGTTGGCGATGCCTTCCACGTAACCGACGGCTTTTGCGCCGCGGTACTCCATCTGGATTTTATGCTGGCGGGTGACCCGCTTCAGCACATCCAGTGCGCTGTCGCCCTCCTCCACCTCTACCGAGGTCGGCGGCAGAACGGTTCCAAGCTCTTTGTCGCCGACAATGGACATTGTGACGGCGACTTGCTCGGCAGCGGGCCGGTCGCCGCCGGATGACGGCGGCGTCGCCTCCGCCGCCGTAGGCTTCGGCTGCGCCGGGGCGGCCGGTTTCGCGGCCGCGGACGGCTTCGGCGCAGCCGAAGCTGGCGGGGCAGCCGCTTTGGCCGGCGGCTGCGCGCCTGTGGACGCCGGGCCGGGCGAAGCGGCCCCGGCGCTTGGCGCCGCCGATGGCGCGGCGGCTGCGCCGTCTCCCGGCGGCTGCGAAGCGCCGGGAGACGCTGGCCGGGCCGCTTCGGCGGCAGGCCCGGCCGGGTTTGGCGCAGCGGCGGACGCATCAGCCGCTGCCGTACCGCCCGGCGCCGGACTGACGCCGGGCTTGCCCGTGGCGGCTTCGGGCGGAGCCGAAGCCGGGGCTGTGGCGCCGCCGGTGTCCGTGCCGGCGGCGCTTGGCGGCGGGCTCGTTACCGCCGCCTCGTTACGGTCCGGCGCGCAGCCGGACAGCAGCAGCGCGGCTGCAAGCAGAAGGGGCGCTAGGGAACCGGCGCCCGCTTTTCGGATTGACATCAAGATGGGAACACCTCCGTGTAAAGGGAAAGAACGAGGGCAGCAGAGCGCCCCCGTTCATTGTATTAAAGCTTGTATGATTACATTCAGAAATTGCGAGACGGAATTTCTCCCGCTTATCTTTCTTTGCAACATGCAGGGCGGAACGCCATTGCCAGGCAAGGTACGCAACGAATCCGTGCACAGCGCCCCAGCACCGCTGCCAAGCGATGGCCAACGCCCGGAGAAGATGCGCCAAGAATCGTTGCAAAGGGCGAGAGATTTTGAACTCATTATTTGCCGCTTGTTGCTCTCCCGTTGCTCGTTCCTCTATCCATTGCTTGTTGTTCTCCTATTCCAAATAGAAGGAAAAAGTCCCGCTAATTTCAGGAAAGCTTCCTCCTTTTGGCGTTTACCGGGAAATCCTCCCTTTATTTTGGGTGAAAACCTCTACTTCAGCCTTCTCCCCAGGAATTAGAAGGAGAAATTCCATCTAAGTCAAAGAGAAAGAAGAAAAATACGAAAATTAGAGGGTGGTTTTCCCTGTAAGTCTTAAACTTCTCCGTTATCGGCCCGGAAAAGAACGTCAAAGCTTCCGCGGCAGAGCAGCCATCTCCCCGGGCAATAGCTGCGTGCTGCCGCTCAAGTACACCTCCAGCCAGAATGCTAAGGCAGTCTGACTGCCACAACAGCCGCCATCTCCCGCGTTACGGCGGCAGCCGGATCAAACGACCCGCCAAAGCCGGTCATATACCCCTTCTCCGTTACCGCGTTTACGGCGTCAATCGCGTAGCTGCCGATTGCGGCGCCATCCTCGAAGGATGTTTTGGACGAAAGCGACAGTTTGTAAGCTCTAGCGATCATTACCGCCATATCCTGACGGCTGACAGGTTGGTTCGGCTTGAACGAGGCTGCCGTTACCCCGCCGATTACGCCAAGCTCTTTCGCTTTCATAACATATCCATAATACCATGAATCGGACTTGACGTCGTTAAAGCCGGAAACGGCCGAAGCATCGGCAGGCGTATTGCCGGTTAGCCTTACAAGCAGAGCCGCGAACTGCGCCCGGGTGATCGCCGATTTCGGCGCGAACGACGGAGCCGCTCCCCCTACGCCTTCCATTAGCTTCTGGTCATAGGCTTCATGCACCGAAGACAGCGCCCATGCCGAGATTTGTTTCTCGTCGGCGAATACGAAAGCGGCTGCCGCCGGGGCTTCTGCCAAGCTGTACAGCTTGCCTTTTCCGTTCAGATAAAGATCGTATGCCGTCAGGGCAAGCAGCGCCTGTTCAGTCGCCAGCCCGCTGCTCTCGCCGTTTATGGTATGCGCATAGCCGCCGTCGCTGCGCTTGAACGTTGCCAGATTGCCCAGCAGGCTTCCCTTCGCTTTTACAAACCGGGCATCCCCCGGTCCGATACCTGCGGAGGAAAGAGCGATGATAACCTGCGACACGCTTTCGCTGTTCTCTTCACCGGACAGCTTATAGCCGCCGTCTTCAAGCTGCTGCGCCGACAGCCAGGCCACCGCTTTATCAAGGGCTGCCTGTACACCGGTTTCCTCCTTGTGCGCGGACAGCGCGGCGACAGCCATCGCGGTAAGGTCCACATTGTTCTCTCCGTCATCTGCCAGCGGGAAGCCTCCGTCCGTGTTCTGGATATCCAATATCCACTTCACCAGCTTGGCTTTGGTCCATGGCGCATTTACCGGTACGGAATAGTTCCCGCTGTCCAGCGTCAGGAGCGCAAAAATCGGTCCATTGCTGCCCTGCTTCGTCAGGCTCTCGTTATTGTAGATCTTGGCGATCAGGTCATATCCCGCCGCATTTCGCGGATTCCCCCCGGCTGCGGCCACAGACAGCGCCAGCCGCTCGTAATCGGTCACCTTGCGGAATTCGCCCTTGCTCTCCGATATTTGCTTCAGCACGCTTTCCAGATAGCCCGCCGGCAGCGCATTGCCGGAACGGACCAAGCCGAAGGCCTGCCAATCGCTAAGCTCGCCCGCCGACAGGATCCATTTTGCCGCTGCAGAAATATCTGCTTTCACTCCACTTCCGGCAGCCTCCCATTTACTGCGGTCGACTACAGCGTATTTGGTAAAATGGCTCACCTTGCCGGTAATGGTTCCCGTCGACAGATCCAGCACGGCCGGAACCGGAATCCATTGATCATTCTTTTCATCCAGCCAGGCCAGCGCCAGATTTTGCGGATTGCGCGCCCCTACTGGAAATTGGATGGAGAGATCCGTAGGTTTGGCAAATTTCGTTCCGTTTGGCGTGAACTCGTACAAGCCGGATACCAGCTCAGGCCGGGATGAAGGCTGCTCCTGCACACCGATGGTAAAGGCGATGCCTTCTACCGCGCCCGCTGGAATTTGCAGCTGCACCTCGCCGGCCGCATCCTTCAAGGCAGTCCCCGCCGATGTAGCGAGCTGGGCAAAGGATACGCTGTTCGCTGCCAGCGTCTTGGCCAGTTCGGCGGATTTCTCAGCCGTCATCGGAGTGCCGCTGACCGCTGTTGTCGCGCCAACCTGATTCAGCGGCAGCGTATTTGCGGAAGTAATCGACACGCCGGAAGCTGCCGGATTTCCTGTGCCTGAAGCCGCGCCGGTCGATGTTTCCGACGAAGAGGACACATATTTCCACAGCACCTCGTCCCCGTCTTTAAGCACATACTTATCGGCACTGACAGACGGTTCGCTTCCATTGACAAAATATTTCCAGCCGCTCTCGGCGCCCCTGTCAAATTCGGCCAGACCGTCGATCGAATAGACGTACACGCCTCCTGAAGTTGTCCGCGATTCTACTTTGCCGCCCAGCGTGCGGTGAAGAAGACTGTAAGGACTGTCCCCCGCGCTGAGAGCGACGGAGGTGCTTGGAAGAATCGTTCCTTTCACGCTGTCGCCGACAACGGAAAGGGTTGCCGTGGAAACCGCCGGCGGTGCGGAAACGGCTGTCTGCTGCGTATATCGCACCACGCTTGGCGCACCGCCAGCCTGATAACCGGTCACTTCGATTGCATAGCTGCCGGCCGATAGGCCGCTGAACGAAGCGATGCCCTGGTCATTCGTTACCTCCGTCTGACCTCCGATACTTACCTTCACGCCGGAAGCTGGTGAAGTGACAGGGTCGGAGCTGTAGGTTGTGTTATTCCACACCCATTGAACTTGAGTGACTTTAATCGTAAAAGCCTGCCCCGGCTGTGGCTGCAAAGGCGAAAGCTCCAATGAATCGACGACCTGGGTTGAGTAGCCGCCGTAATAAACAAGCACCTTGTCCGACGCCTGAAGTTCGAAGTCGCCAATTCCGACGCTTGGATAAATCCACTTGCCCCCGCGCTGAACGACAAACGACCACCAGTTATTCATATCGCCGCTGATTCCGCCAATGCCGCTGATAAAGCTTCCGTATGAGGATTGTGTAATATCCAGCGCCGTATGATTGGCATCGGCCAATCTTTGAAGAGCCTCAAGCGCAACGGACCCGCTAATGGAGCCTTCCATAATGGTTCCCTGTGGACCTTCCACCGCCAAAGACACCGGCACTTCCTTCGGCAGAACCGTAACAGACCCGGTGTAGCGCACGATAGTCGGCGCGGCATTGTCCTGGTAGCCGGTTATTTGGAGCGTCTGTGGTCCCGGCGTCAGATCGGTTCCAAAGGAAGCGACGCCCTGGTCGTTCGTAGCGGCCGTTTTGCCTCCGATGGAGACGGAGACGCCTGCCGCCGGAGAGGTCACTGGATGCGAGGTGAAAGTCTCATTGTCCCACACCCACGTTTTTTGAATAACGTTAACCTCAAGCGCCTTTCCTTGCTTTGGTTGCTGCGGTGAGAAGGATACGGAATCAATCAGTTGAGTGAAACCATAGTTCCCATAATAAATGTCCAGCTTGTCGCCATCCTTAAGCACGAAATCTTTCATGCCGACATCGATGGCAACCCATTCACCGTCTCTCTTGACTGCATACGACCACCCGGACAAGCTGCCGAAAAGTCCCGCCGGAATGCCGCCGATATCCGTCACGTAATTGCCGGTCGGATTGACCACCGAGATTCCCTTGGTCTCCGCCAGCTTGTTCAGCGCGTCCAAAGCGCTGCTGCCGTACACATTGCCCTCGCCCAAAGAAGCCGTCGGTCCTTCAATGGCTACGGACACTTGGACAAGCGGGTGCACGGCCGGCGGATTCGCAATAAAATCATACAGATTACTGTCGCCGCCGCCCGTTAACAGGCTGTATGCGGCAAGCGCCTGCAGCGCCTGTTCCGTGGCAAAAGCGTCGTTGCCGCCGGACAGCAGGTGGGCAAAGCCTCCATCTGCCGTACGGAAGCTCATCAGACGGCTGATCAGATTGCTGCCGCTCTTGGTGAAATCGGAACCGGCCGGATCGACGCCGTATGCGGTCAGGCCGATAATGGCCTGCGAGACGCTTTCGCTGCTCTCTCCATAGCCTCCGTGGGTCGTATTCTGCTGAGCGGACAGCCATTGTACCGCTTTTTGCCCGGCGGTGGCGACAGCCGGATCGCTCTTGTAAGGAGACAGAGCGGCCAAAGTCATTGCCGTAAGGTCGGGCTCGCTGGAGCCTCCGCTATTGAGGGCAAATCCCCCGTCGCCATTTTGTCTGGAAAGAATGTGCTGAACCAGCTTGTCACGGGTCCATTTCGCATCGGACGGCACCGTATAGCTGCCGGAATCCAGTGCGATCAATCCGTAGACGGCGTTGTTCAGGCTTTGCCCGGTAATTCCGCCGCTGTTGTAGATAGATTCGATCAGATTATATCCTTCAATATGGGTCGGGTCTTCTCCGATCGCTTTAGCCGCTAAAGCGTACCTTGCATATTCCGTAACGGCCGAAAAGATCCCTTTCGCCTTCTCTACCTTTTGGTTAAGCGCGGCAGAGTAGGAACTCGGCACTTTGTACCCGGCTTGGGCCAAGCCGATTGCCTGCCATTCCGAGGCTACGCCCTGCTTTAAAATATACTCGGCCGCGGAATAAACGGCATCGGTTACGCCGATCGACTGCGAAGACGGGGTAGCCGCAGCTGCATCCGCAGCGTACCCGGCATCGGCAGCACCCGTCGTTTGGGAATCCGCCGCTTCGGCAAGCGCTTGTCCCGCAGGAGCAAACGGCACGCCCAATAATGAAAAAATCATCAATAATGCCATTCCCAGCGCAAACATTCTGGAAGAAATCCTGTTCTTCATTCTTCAACCTCTTTCTCTCCTGAATAATGTGGGAGTCTTCCGAATAAGAAAAGACCGCCCCCGGAGGGACGGTCTTTCGGAAAAATGAGCCGGGAATCCATGCTGTAAAGCCTTTCCCGGCATCGAACGCTCGCAAATGTCAGATGCCCTCACCCCCCGAAGGACACCGAACTTTGACTAAAAAAGGCAGGTCTCCTGGCTTATGCCTCATCGCTTCCCTCTCGCCTTCCCGCTTTACGTGAACAGTGGCATGATTTCAGAGGGTTGCTCCGCATGTACAGTGGCGGGACCGCGCCGGATTCCAACCGGCTTCCCTTTTAAGCAGGCTTGTAATCGGCCCGCACCTTTTTTAAGACTATATTAAATTTTGACAATCTTTATCATATCGGTTATCGCAGGGGTTGTCCATACATGGCAGGCCATTCGGCCATTAATTAAAACGGGAAAATCACCCGTTATTCCGCCGGAGGACTCGTGCTTGCGGAAGGAGACGGGGCCGCCTGCGGATCTTCCATCAGTACCAGCGTGTAGTCTTCGGCTTTGACCGCGCTTCCGGCGGTCAGCTCCGGAGAGGAAACGAGCGTCACCTTCACCTGGTAAGGCGCAAGGCCGGAAGTTCCTGCGCCTGGTGAGGCCGGAGCCGGGGAACCCGAATCGCTTGACCCGGCGGCTGGCTCTTCTGACGGCGAAGGCGAATCGGCGTTAACGTCCCCGCCGGGAGAGGCCTCCGGAACGGCCGACGCCGCCGAAGATTCCGCGGCGGCTTCGCTCTCGCCGGCGGACGCTGCTTCCGCCTGGCCTTGGCTGCCGCTTACGTTCCCGGCCGTTCCTCCGCTTCCATCCACCGTTCCCGAATCGGCTGCTTCTCCGGCACCCGCCGCGTCTCCGGCATCCGAAGGGCTTGCGGATGCCGGAAGTTCGCAGTTATGGGTCAGGCTGTCTACTTTATATATTTCAGCCTGTCCGGTCCCGGAATCCACTTGAATCTCCGCCGGGTTAAATTCGCGGCAGGCGTCTGCGGAGGCGAAGGCGAACAGCAGCGAGCTTCCGCCCTTACCGTCGCCATGCACAAGATACGCCGCAGCTTCGAGATAACTCACGCCTGACGCAGGCTGCGAAGGCGAAGGCTGCGGCGAGGCTGCCGGAGCCGCTTCGTCTCCGCCGCCCTTCAGCAGGCGGGCGGCAAGGACTCCCGCGATCAGCAGAACGATGACGGCCGCGCCGAAGATCATCAGCTGAAACCGGCGGCGGCGCACCCACTGCGCCAGCGGCGAGGCGAGCTGCGACCGGGCCTCGCCATATACGTTTTGCAACGCGGGTCCGGCGGCGGCCATATGATTTTTACGGAAATCGCGGCTCTTGAACGCTTCACGGTCATGGCCTGCAAAATATTTCAGAATCGCCCGCCGGTAGCCCGGCTGGAGCTTCTTGGAGGAAATGGCGAACAGCGGATTGTCCTGCGACCAGGCCAGAAAGCGGTACACCTCTTCCTTATCGCCATCCGCCTTCCGGCGGAGATGCTCCAGCAGTGCGTCGTACTCCAGCGGCCCTCCATCGCGGGCAGGGCTGTGGTAGAAGGCAAGCGGCAGGCGGGCAAACGGCTCCGCTCCCCGGTTCTCCTTGAGCCAGCGTCGTCCCAGCAGCTGCACATCGTCCATCTCCTGCGGGGACAGGCCGTAGAAAATATGCTCGTCCGGGTCCTCTTCGCCGAACCAGCGGTACGCCGTGCGCAGCACATTCGCCTTCCGTCTGCTGTGCAGGTCGAGCGGCGGGTCCCATGCGCCCATTTCAAGGGAATACCGAACGAACGACAGCTCCAGCAGCTGCTCCTGCGTAATATCGTCAAGCGAAAGCCGCTCCAGCAAATACCGGTCCGCCGCCGCTGCCAGTTCCTTCTGGAGCGCCAGCGCTTCGGGGCGAATGCCGGATCTTCGGCGGCGGTCTTTCTCGGCTTGCTCAATGCGATCATGGATCGCAGCCACAGCACCCACCGGATCACGCTCGCGCTCCAGCTTCTCCGGCAAATAATCCAGCAGCGCGTCATGGACGGCCGGTTGACGGAGCGCTTCGGGCATAAAACGATCCCAGTCCGCCACGAATTCCAGCAGGTCCGCAGCGTTCGCGGCGGATGCCAGCCGGGATTCCACATAAGGCTGGAACAGAAGGCGTCCAAAGACCGGGGTCGTCAGCAGCTTGCGGAAAAAGGCGGCAGCCAGCTCCCCGCCGCTCTCGACCACTCCGAAAGCCTCCTCCAGAGAATCCCCCCGGCCCGCATTCTGCGCGTTCAGCATCCCGTTGATAAAGTAATCGACAATCCGCGCCCGGTAATTATGGCCCTTCAGCGAAAAATAATCCCGGAAGCTTTCCAGAACAGCCGGCTCCGGTATGGCTTTCTGACGGACGGCGTCGAATTCGCGGTCGAAGCGCTCCAGAAACAGGTCGTTCAGCCGGATTTTTGATTCCAGCGCCCCTTCTCCGCCAAGATAGCTCAGCAGCCCGTTCAGCACGGCGCTTTTGTTCTCCCGGTATAAAGCCTCGTCCCCCTGCTCGATCCGGTAAAACACGGCCAGCTCATTATAGGCCGCCAGCGACAGCTTCCGTTCCGCAGGCTCGCCTCCCAGCATCATGTCGGCAAACACGGCAAAATCATCCGCAGTCTCCAGTCCGCGCAGCAGCAGTTTCCAAGCGAGCTCAAGGAACGGCTGGGGCGAGGCCGAGAAATCGGCGCCCAGCGTCCGTCCCGCTGCCAGATCAAAAATAAAGTCCTTCTCGGTTGCCCGGTCTCCGGGACGCAGCGAACCAGTTTCCACGAATGTCAGGTGGATGTACTTGCGGCTTTGGGGCTCTTTCGCATAGGTGATAACGCCGAGTCTGCGCCGGAATTCGAAGGGGAGGCAGCCGAGCAGCACCTCGGTCAGGTCGGCTGCCCTCGCCGACAGCTCACTCACGGGGACATTCAGGGATATATAAATTTTCTTTTTGCCGGACATCGACTGCATGATCGCCTGAAGCAGGCTTTTGAACATTTCCCTGTCAATGCCGAGCGATTTCAGAACGTCCGCCGCGCGGGGACGGTTTCGGCGCGAAGCCGGGATGCCGCTCAGCTCCGGCAGGGCTTCGCCCGGTTCTCCGCTGAAGCCTTTTGCAAAATCCGCATGCAGGTAACCGCCGTAATCCCGAACGATTTCTTCAGCGCGAAGGGCGGGAAGAACATAGTTATGGGTGAAAAAAGCGCTGCGCAGACCCGTGAAATCCGCAGCCTGGAAGACGCTTTGTCCGAGCACGGTCTCCCCGCTTTCCAGATGGAACAAATGCAGCGCGGGCGGATACTGCGACTCGTTCTTCTCGCCTTTTGCCGCCAGCTCCGCCGGAGCGTCGTACAGGCAGAAAGGGTGCAGGATTTTTTTGACGAAATTGTTGTCCAGGCTCTCCGACTTCGCCACCGTGTCAAAGCCCTCCGTGGAGCGGTAGACGCCGCGCCGCTGACGCGTATACATCTGCTGGGCGACGCCGGCTTCCGAATGAATACTCACCGTTTAATCGCTCCCCTCGATGAACTTCAGCGTGTGCAGCAGCCACAGGAACGGCTCGTCCACCCGAACGGGACTGACGACGCCCTCGATTTTCTGATCGACGGGATTGCTGCCAAGCGCCGAAACCGCGAAGTAGGCGGTATTGGAGAAATACACATCCATCGTATCCTTGAACGGACGGTCCACCTTCTCGATTAAACGGCTGATTTCGCCGTCGATATTGCCGACTTCGTCCAGATTCAGCTTCCCGCGGTGAACGTAATTGTTGAACACATTGCTGTTCGCCTTGATGTAATCTCCGTCCTCGTCCTTGAGCGAGTGCAGCATGTCGCTCTTGGCCAGCACGACGGCGGTCGGAATCTCCGTTCGGCTCTTCTCCTGATAGGCGATGAAATCGCCGAACAGTGTCAGCACCACGTCACGCGGCTCATCGTACTGCGACACCCATTCGCCGGGGCGGTCGCCGATATTGATGCGGATTTTTTCGCGGATGGAGCGGATTTGCAGCGGATCGACCATGAACAGGATACCCGCCGAATTTTTGATATGCTGGCCGTGCAGCCCGAGGTAGTCCTGATCGACCATGCCCTCGCCCGCAACATCGAAGAAGACGAGTGTCAGCGGCGGCTTCTCCTCATTTTTGAATACGAATTGAAAAATAAACGGCTCCTGCATCTTCTCCTTCTGGGTCGAAGACAGCAGATCGCCGCGCTCGAACAGCGGGTCCTCGTACAGCGTGCGGAATTTCCGGCTGATTTCAGCGTTCAGCGGCATGCAGGCGGCGTCGAAATGGCCGGCGGTCGTATGCTGGAGCGTGTGGATGAGCGAGGTCATGTAGACCGATTTGCCGACCTGGGAAGCGCCGATTATGGAGATGATATTACTCGGCACCTTGCCCGCCGTTACCGGCAGCTCATTGTGGCAGTAAGGGCACAGCCGTCTGCGCGTAAGCACCCCGTAGCGGTCGGTAAGGCCAGTCAGCACATGATCCGTGTAATGATGATGCTCCTCCGGAATGTCGGACGGCCGAATAATCGCTTCAAGATCGTCCACCGAGTCGAGCCCGAACCGCTCGCGGTATTTATTGAGCTCGTCATCTTCGCCGAGCGCGTAATCTTCGTCGTCCTCCCGGCTGTGCATGGCCCGAAAGGCCACTTCCGAAGGGGCGAATTTGCTGAAGCAGTACGGGCATACGATATCGTAAAAAAGCGGCCGCGGCTGCGGCTGGTTTTTCTTCAAAAAGCGGCTGAAAAAAGACATAGGTTCACCCTCCTAAGAAGAAACGCCTGACAGCGTCTTGTCAAGACGCAGGTGCGTTTCTCGTAAAAATATAAGACCCAACGATAAGCGCCCAACTTATACTTTCTTATATTTCAGGAAGAAACGGCTGCGCCGTCCTTTTAAGGACGGAAACGTTTCTCATAAAAATAGCAGAACACTTAATAGGGCGCAGCTTGTGTATTGGAAAATACCGGTCGTTTTATATGGCAAAAACGGCAGGATCGCGGAGGCATGAATGCGGCGCACCTTCTATTTAGCCGGAATTTTCCCTTTAACGATACGACAAGATGCCTTTTACTGAATATTAGACGGAGGAATTCCTATTATTAACAGCAACCCTCAAACATCCGGCGGCAGCTTTGAAGTCTGCATTAAAACATCCGGCATTCCCACAGCCATGCGATTTCATGCCAACCTTTCGCCTGTGTTCATCACAGAGCCGTCATGGACGAACCGCCGCCGCAGGCACCCTGTTTCATTCCGGCACCAGTTCGTAGTAGCGGCCGTACTTCGGCCCGTCGGTAAAAAAGATGCGAATGCGATCGTCCTTGCCGATCTCGATCGGCGGAAGGGCGTTGCGTCCGGGCGCGAAATCCTGCACAAACGGAAAGAGGATGCCATCCTCTTTCGCTGCCGGATAACCGCCGTGCTTTTTGACATAGCACAGCACATCTCTGCCAACGGGAACTTCTGCCGTAATCGTCATATGTACGGTTTGTTCCTTGCGGAACAAGCCCCGCTTGGTGTTAATCGCGTAATAGATCAGCGCCTTGCCCGCGCTGACGGAAGCCCGGTTGAAGCCGTCCCTCTGCCGGACCAGCAGTGCCTCCCCATTCTCCGTCAGACGGGCGAACACGGTGTAGACCACCGGACCGATGTCTTCCAGCCGGTCATGATAACCGCCGTTCGCCTTGTATTCTTCACGCGTGTACAGCTTCAAACCGCCGGGCAGATGGCTGTCATCCTCCGGATAAGTCCCGACCTCGGGGCCCTTGTGGACATAGACGGCCTGCAGGCCGTCCGGCCAGCGCCAACGGAGTGTGCATAGCCGGTCTTCCACGCGTGAGGTCATATCCGTGATAACCGGCAAGTCCGGTGAAAGCTCGATGTACCTCATCGCCGCACAGCCCCTTTCCTAGTATCTTTACCTTGCTGCTAGAAGCCTTTGCTGCTCCGGTTCCTGCGGGGCGAGTAGCCCTGCGATGGACGTGCGGACGGCTGCTCCGCTCCGCGTCCGCGGCGGGTCAGCCGTCCTTCCCCCACCGGAACGACCGCGGTGAACAGCGCGAGCACGCCCGCCAGCAGCAGCACGGCAAGCAGCCGCACCATCGCATTCAGGAAGGCGTGTCCGCCGAGGCCGAATTCCAGCGTCAAGCCGGCCAGAAGGCCGGACACGATGCCGCCCAGGCCGAAGCTTTTGGCCAGGTGGCGGTTGTCGAAGACAATGCCGAGTCCGAGTCCGAGCGCGGCCCCGATCAATACGAGCGACAGAATGCGCAGGGTCGCGTAATAAGGACTGTGCTGCGTGTTATCCGTCCGCTCCGTAAGCAGCGTCCGGTCGCCGAGACGGTCGTAAATCTGGCGGAAGATGTCGGCCAGACGATTCGCATCGGCCACATCGTAATATTGCCCGCCGGTTGTCCCGGCGATGTCCCTAAGCAGATCCGGGCCTGAAGGATCGCTGATGCTGAGTCCGATCGTGTTGACCGCGATGCCCCGGTCCACGTACTCTTGGAGTTCCGCCCTGGTATCAAGCTGGCTTACCCCGTCCGACAGCAGAATAACCATCGCTCCACGGCCGGCGGCATTGTCGCCGTTAATGACATTCATCGCCTCCGTCAGCGCTTCTCTGAGATTCGTTCCTCCCTGCGTCGTCTGCAGAGTTTGAATCGCCGCCGTTACCTGCTCCCGGTTCTCCGCCTTCGAAAGCGAAGTCAAAGGCTGGACGACCGCCGCCTCGTCACTGAACGTCAGCACGGCGACCTTGTTATCGCCGTCCATCAGCATCACAAGATCCCGTGCTGCAGAATAGCGGCTGTTGCCGGGGTCGCTCTGCTGCATGCTACCGGAGTCGTCGATGACCATCACGATATCCTTGACCGGCTTCATGCCGCCGAAATTGAGTTCATATACGAACTCCATCAATACTCCAACACCCAGCAGCATGACGACGGTCAACGGGAGCAGCTTCCACGACAAGCCAAGGTACCGCCGGCGCCACGACCAGCCATTCAGCCGGGGTGAAATCATCTCAGCCAGCAGGCAGCCGAGTCCCACGCCAAGCGCCACAATGGCAAAATAAAGGCCGACGACCAAAATGGACGGCCAGTCTCCAAGCAGGCGGCCCAACAGCAGCTCGCCGATAACAAAAGCGACCGCTCCGCCGATCAGACTGAACAAGAGAAGAAGCAGATTCAATTTGCGCTGCATTGATTCATCATCCTTTCGGAAAGCGTCTAGCGCAGAGCGGGAAGCGACTCTTCATCCACGCCGTGCAGCTCGTAACCGTTCTTCAAATACGTCTCGTAATAGATCCTGCCGTTGCGGTAGTAGAGCAGGTCCTCCAAATGGAAGCCGCCCATCAGATTCAGCTTCTCCACGCCGCTTCGACGCCGCTCATGCACAAAGCCCAGCCGGTAGATGCGCGTCGTCTCGTCGGCGGAAAGCGCGTAGCGTAAAAATTCCGAGCCGCTATCGCCGAAGAAATATTTTTCCTCATGCCGGTGTTCCTGCGTGTATTCGAAGAGACGGACGTTGATGGCCGCTTCCTCTTCCAGTGTGCGGTACAGCCGCCGGAACAGCTCTTCTTTCGATAATACCTCCCGGTTGTCGTACGCCGCCGCGACATTTGCCCGCCGCAGAAGCTCCTCTTCGAAAGAAAGGGCAAAAGGCTCCGCCGTCAGAATCTCCCGCCCGCACACCTCGATCAGCCGTTCCAGCAGCGCCTCGATGCCCCGGTCCAGAAGACCCGGCAGACTTCCCATATACCGCTCGCCCAGCAGGGCGCCGGGCCCGCGACGGGCCTTAATCTCGCCAAGTACTTCATCCGTTACGACGCGATAGTATTCCATAATGTTCCGGCCAATGTCACTTCCGGCCCGGCCGATGCTGTCCAGCGCCGCCGCTTTAAGCTCCTCCTCCAGCCGCTCCATCGCCTTCACCCGCTTGACGCTTGCCGAATGAAGCGACTCCAGCCCGGCTTCAAGGCGGGCGCACAGCGCAAGCTCGCTCTCCAGCAGCAGCAATTCATACTTTGCGCCGTAGCCTTCGGCGAACAAATAATGGATGAAGTTCCGCACCGTCCGCTTATCCATAAGCGGCACCCTTGAGAAGGGCAGTCGGTCCACACTATCCCCGTACAACAGCTCCAGCTCTTCCCGCGATAAGGCAATCGCGGCTCTGAGGCCGGCCATGTGCTGGCGGAGCCCATGAAGCACACTGCCGGCATCGTCCCGGTCGGCGGTCCATTCCGCCAACTGGAAGAACGTGATTTCCGGACTAGCCCCGTCCTGAGCGGCGAGCAGCGGCGTCCATTCCCGCAGAGGATCGGCGGCTTCCAGCCGCTTCGCCGCGGGCGAGGCGAAGTTGCTGCGGAAGTAAGCCTCGCCCCCGCCGCCAAACAGTAGATCCTCCGCTTCGCGGAGAGACAGCCGTTTGAGCTCATGGTAGGAGGGACGCCCAAGGCTCATCAGGCCTGTCATTTCGAGAATGCCCTCCTTGTCTGGAAGCAGCCGCCGGGCCCGCTCCCGCAGGCTGTCAGGGCTTAAGCCCAGCAGTTCCAGCCGTTCGCGCGGGCTGAGACGGCTCTCGCCGGACATCTCCTCCCTGATCCGCCGGAACGTATGATACAGCACCGCCAGCGCGATCTGCCGGTTCGGCCGTTTGACGCCGGAGAAGCCGGCGGAAGCGTACCCCTGCCGGCCCGTGCTGCCCCTTATCCCGCTTTTGAACGCCATATTGTTGTAGCTGACCTGCTCCTGGTCGATGCCGCCGGAGGGCCGCATCACATTCTTCAGCAGGCTGATGTGGGAAATAATTTCGTAATTGTCGTCCATTCCGCCCGCCGGAGACTTGCCGCGCTCATTCTTGTCCGACAGGACGTAGACTAAGTCGAACAGCGGCGACGGGCCGTGGCTGACCGGAATGGACAGTCCGTCCTCCGTAACGAGCAGCGGAGCGGTGAATTCGTAATCCGGCGACTGCATCCCTTCCAGTTCGCGCAGGAAGGCCATTCCCGCCGAGCTGGAAAGGCCGAAGCTCTCGGCCTGGTCCCGCTCGCTGATCAGCGCGAACAGGTCGGTCTGCACCGATTTGAACGACTGGCCGAGCACGGCGCGGGTCAGCAGCGTGATTTCCGGCAGCAGCACATTGAGCGGGTCGTCGACCCGCGTAATGATCGAGAGATGGATAACGTCGAAGGATGAGTACAGCCTGCCGTAATCCGCTATGCACCCCGTCATGCGCCGCAGCGCGGTGTTCATCTCTGCAAGATAGCGTTGTTCCCCCTGAAATTCACGGAACAGGTCCCGGCGGACGGTGCGGGGATCGCGGCCTGTAGGCCGGGGAAGAATCAACGTTCTCAAATGGTCGGACGGCCAGTCGGACAAGACGGGCGCCGAAGCCCCGCTCCGGGCGGAAATGCCGGAAGCGGGGCTCACAGATGCAAAGCCCCCGGACGACGATTCCTTCTGCGGGACGGCGGATTGCTCCGCCTTCCAGCCTTCGGGAACGGCGTGCATCGCCATGACGCCGCCGGCATTGTCCCATTTGCGGCGGCAGCTATCCAGCACGGGCCCGATGGCAGGCGCCGTCTTCTCACCTACGAACAGAAACAGGGCAGGGTAATGGATGCTGCTGCGCCCGTCCCCTTGATCCTGCAGCCGGTCCTCCCGGGCGGCGTATTCCGCCGCATAACGCATTGCCAGCGATTTGATCATAGGCTTATTTCAACTTTCTGCGGATGCCGCCAAGCTTTCCGGTCATGCCTTTGTAGAAAGCGTACATCTCGTCGCCGTCGGCATGCTCCACCCGCTCGTATTCAAGGCTGTCCCGCGATTCCAGGAAGGTTACATACAGGTTCTCCAGCTTGTAGAGCAGCGCGGTTACATCCTCGGCCGCGGTCATTTCCGCAGCGCGCCGCGCCGCCTTGCGCAGCAGAACGCTGCGGCTCTTCTCGTCCAGCGCCCGGAAATGGCGGTAGACCGCGAATTCCACATAGCTGCGTTCCTTCATCAGGTTGGCGAACGGCTCCCAACCATCCTCTTCCTCGTCTTTGTCGTACACGAACAGCGCGCCCTTCTTCACGATGGTATCGGTGTACAGGGACTCCAAGAACTGGTCCAACCATTTTTCCTCGTCCAGGTACCGGCGGAGCACCGCGTTCAGTTCCTCCGATTTGGCCGCGAGCGCTTCGTACTTCGCCAGCTCCTCGCGCACCCTTGCGGTAAGCTGCGGCGAACGGATCAGATTCTCCTGGGCCAGCTCCCGGTTGATGCTTCCGAAGATATCCTTCACGCCTTCGCGCTCCAGTCCGTTCTCCCGCAGCCTTCCCAGCTCGTCGGCGGCTTTCTTCACTTCGCCCAGATTCGGTCGCGGCGATTCCAATTGAAGATCGTATCCGCGCAGGAACGCGTCAATGTCGAACGGTTTCGAGAACACGACCGAATAGCGGCTGCTCGTGTTTTCGTCCAGGCCTTTTTCGGCAATGACTCCGGCTTCCAGCGCTTTGGCGAAATCTCCGCGAACTCTTGCGTTATACTCGCGCACCCGCGCGTTGCTGTAGGTGTCGCCCCAGGACTGCTCCGGAATCGGCGACGGCAGATAGGTCCAGTTGTTCTTGTCGGTCTGCACCAGATGGCGTCCGATGCCTTCCTTATCGAGAATGGTCCGCTCATAGTTTTCTTCATACACCCGCAGCGGCGTATAGACGAACAGCGGCACCCCGTTGCGCGTATTCAGCCAGAAAATCCGGTTCTTGACTTCACTCTCCTTGACCGTGAACTGCGATTTGCCGAGCGCGTTATCCTGGTAATTGCGGATGCCCTTCAGGATGCCCGGCGCCTTCACCGGCACCGACACAAAGCCCCACGAAGGGAAGTGCAGGCTTCCCGAGCTGTTGCTGAGGTGGAAGACCGGCACAGCTTCCTCATCAAGCTTCCCGGCGATCGTACGTTCCACGAGCTTGTCGAGCGGCTCCTCGCTGCCGTATTTCATCACGAGGAAATCCTCCATCGACCGGGTAATGAGATCACCGAACTTGTCGCTGAGGAACTCGGAAATGGAGCGGACGATGTCAATCTCCTGCTCTCTGACCCAGCGGCTGGAATTCCGCAGCATTTCCCGGGAAAAGTCGCGGATCAGATCGTCGCCGTCTTTTTGATCCATAATCTTCGAGATCGTCTGCGAAATGTCCGGCACGCTTACGATATTCCAGTAATACGTCTTGTTGCCTTTATGGTCCGTCTGTTCTTCGCCGCTTGTTAGAATATCCCCGTTCTTGGAGAAGATCGAACTCAGCGCGTTCAAAATCTCCGTAAACACGCCGTAAATCCGGCTGTTCTCCTCGTTCAGCAGCTCGAACAGGTCTTCATAGAACTCGATCATGCGTTCGGTGCGCTCCGTATCAGCATGCAGCCAATATTCGTTGATCTTCGCGTCGATATAGGCATTCTTCTTCTTTTCCTTCGAGACAAAAGCGCTCCGCGCATCGCCCAGTTTGTCCTCCGCCGATTCCCGGGCCGTCTCGATATCGCGCGGCAGACGCAGCAGATTCTCGCGCAGCGCTTCAATGTAGGATTGGATCAGCTTGAGGATGCAAAAGCCTTTTTCCGTAAAGATCAGCCGCGACACATAGAATGGCCCCTGCTCGGGATGCAGGAACGTCCGCTCCATTTCCTCGCCGAACCGTCCGACGATTTCGCCGGGAAGCTGCTTTCTCACCTTGATATACTCTTCTCTTGCCCGGGACAGGAAGTTCTGCTCAAGCTCGGTATCCATGTCGACGACCTGATGCTTGATGACGTTGGAATGGCTCAGGCGCTCGCTGTTCTCATAGCCGGGCAGGGGCTCCGGTACACGGGCTTCGAACGACTTGATCATGCTTTCCAGATCGATTCCGAGCTTACGGGCAAGCTTCTCGATGTCCTCTTGGCCCGGAGCCTGGTGGAACATTTTATCCATTTTGTCAAACAGGCGGTAAGCAAGGTAGGTCGTCATTTCTTCAATCGGCAGTACGGCGGACGAAGCCCCGATAATGTTGTATTCGTAGTTGGCCGGATAGCTCTTGTGCATCTGCGCGATATTCGTGCGGATGTTGCTGATATAGTCGTGGATGGCGAATTCCTCACCTGACTGCTTCTCCTCGCTGGCCATGAAGTTCGTAATGTTCTCCGCGGTCACGTTCATGCAGTAGTCGTAGGCATTCTCCAGCAGCTTGCCCTCTGTGTTCGTCGCCGAAATGAGATGGCACAGATTGAACGGAGGAAGCGGCGAATTGACGGTCAAAATATTGCCGTACTGCTGGCGGAACCGCTCGCCCCGGCTGTCCACGTTCATCCAGTAGTCCAGCTCCTTGAGCGCCGCGTATCCGTTCTTGCGGATGTATTCGCGGGTATGCTCGCTGAGGCTCTTGTTCGACAGGTTCACGTCCGGCGTGAACAGATACCCGAGTGTATTGACGCGGTCGATTCCGGCGGAGCCGTAATCGCGCTCGATGATGCCGCGGACGATGTAGGCGATGTCCAGAAAAGCGCCGCTGCCCGTTCCACCGGACAGACCCGTTAGCAGGAAGACCATCAGCTTTTTGTTCGTGCCGACCGACAAAGTCTTGATCTTCTTGTCGATCGCTCCTACGACCTGATTAATCTTCGTGAACAGCAGCAGCCGTCCCGCTTGGCGCACCCCGGCGGCGCCGTTCATACCGTCCGTAATGCTGAGCTCGGGCGACAGCCATTCCGTAATGTAGGGATCAAGAATGCTCCGGTTCTGCAGTAGCCCGCCGATTTCGGCGTTGGCCAGCAGCACAAACTCGTTCTGCGGGTCGAGGCCAATGCCTTTGTACTTTTTGCCGCGGTCCTGTTCGTTCGTCTCGAAAGCGAGGAACTCCACGTTGTCCGGCTTATCCCGCTTTTTCTTGGAAATCGGGTCCTCCGGCAGCTTAAAGCGGCGGTTGATCTGGTATTTCAGGCGGAGCAGAGCGTCGATGCCCGTACCGCCGAGACCGATTATAAGAATCGGATTGTCGATCGTGTCGACTCTGATCTTATCGCTGACGATGCCTCCGCCAAGCGATACGTCAAGCTGCTGAATATGTTCTCTTACGACCGGTTTCATATTTATCCCCCTAAAAGTTTTACGATGATATACTTCCTCGCATATACTTCAGTAAAACTCGCTTCGAAAGCATACGCTTAGTTTTGCATGATTAAACTTTGGAATGCGCTTCGCAAAACTCGCTTCGAAAGCATACGCTAAGTTTTACGGATTTTATACCAAATACTCCAGCATAATCGTCTTGTCCACGCTTCGGAGCGGAACCGAGACCCGTTCTCCGCTCTTCAGCTCCAGACCCCGGGAGGCGTCGACCGCACGGCCCGATTTCTCGACCGCGATCCCGTCGCCGCCGCGAAGCTGCAGCCGGTCATTGCTTCCCGGCGTGAAGACCAGCTTCTCGCTTTCCTTAAGCTCCGGGGCAAGCTGCAGCAGCTGGTGCAGGTTGAATTTACCTCTGAAGCCCGTCAGCTTCTTGTACTGCGGATACGTCTTCTCGCCGGTATTTCCGTCAATCACCTCGATCACGAGCTGGCCAACAAAACCTTGGCTCGCTTTCTTCCACAGCATCCAGATGACGAAGGCCGCGGCCAGAACCAGCAGGATTCCGGCAATAACCAGAATAAGCGTCCATGACATGCCTCCGTCCTGAGTCTCATTCCCGTTTCCGGCCGCTGCGGGGGCCTGAGTAGCGGAACCGCCCGCGTTTATCTGTACGGTGTTGCTCTCGCGGTAGAAGCTGCTCTCTTCGGCCCGGACTTTCAATTCGTAGTTATGGCTGTCCTTTACCTCGAAGCTGCCCTTGAACTCGCCGCTAGAATTATCCAGCGGGAGCTCCGCGGTCTTTCCGGTATCAAGATCCGTCGCCAGCAGCACGGCCTTCATGTTCCTGTACAGCTCCGCTTCGTTTACCTGCGTACCGCCCGTGAACAGGCGGGCGGAGATGCTGATCTTGTCGCCCTTCTTGTAAGTCTTGGACGCCGGAGCTTCCATTTTAAGCTCAAGGTCATAGTTGAAAATCAGATTGATGTCGATTTTATCCTTCGGAACGCCCTTGATTTGAAGCTTCCAGTCTCCTTCCTTCGGGGACAGGAGCTTCAACAGACTGTAAGTCGATGACTTGGACAGCAGCACATTATTCGAAGGAATCACCACGCTCGCCCCCGACGGGTCAGTCAGCTTCGCTGTTACCGGCTTCGAGGAAATGATGGAAATGTTGGCTTCCAGCACGCTGGCGTTCGGAACGTTCACCGTAACCTCCTGATAGCTTCCGCTCGCCGTAATCGACTGCACAGGAACAACCTTAAGCTTCAAATGGTCGGCAAAAATCTCACTCAAAATCTCGGGCAAATCGTCTGCGGTATCGGTTGCGAACGCCTTGCCGCCCGTCTGGTCGGACAACTTGGCAAGACTTTCTTTGTTCAGCTTGCCGTCCGCATTCAGACCGATCGTGTAAATCGGATATCCTTTCTTCTTGGCGGTTTCTACCGCCGCGCCGAGCATTTTGTCCGACTCGCTCTGCGTCCGGCCGGAAGCTTCGTTCAGATCGTTGTTGCCGTCGGCAAGCAGCACGATCATAGGCTCATGGGAAGGGTCGCTGCCATTCTGCAGCACCTTGACCGCTTCATCGACGCCGACGGCGATATCCGTGTAGGCGCCTTTATCCAGGCCACCGATAAAATCCTTCAAATCCTGCTTGTCCGAGGCCGAGTTAATCGTCAGCAGCGCCTTCTCCCGCTGCACCTCATCGGTGTAGGCGACGACGCCGACCTTGTCTCCCTTCGCGGACAGCATATCTATGAACATCTTCATCGCCTCGCCGGCGATGTTGTTTTTATCGCTTGTCTTCATGGAATTGCTGACATCGAGCACCAGAACGGCATCGATTTGCGAAGAGGCTCCAGAGGAAGAAGACGGAGCCGCGAGTACCGGAAACGCCGCAAACGGTCCGGCCGCAAGGCAGAGCGCCAGCAGCAGCGCGGGAAGAAACCGAGCATAAAACGACAAAACCCTTCTATTTCGAACATCTTTACGAAGCATGACTATAACTCCTCTTATGATTTGATAGACAACGGCAAACACGGTAAGGGCAGCTAAATTCTGTAAATAGCTTGCCATTATGATATAATTAAACCCTGTAAACTTCAACTTAAGGAACGCTGAGCAGGCGGGAGCGGGCGGCGTCCGTAAGCCTTTTCGGACACTGTTCGAGCACGCCGTTCTCCAGGAAAGGACAGCTCCATGATTTCATACGTTATACTTGGAATTTCGTTTCTTTATACCGTTATCCGAATTCTCGGGTACTTCCTTCGGGGGCGCAGGCCTGTTAAACGGGAAGAGATCGACGAGCGGCTCCTGGCCGCGCTGAACGGAGGCGACCGCACCCGTGGCTAACAAAAAACCGGTCGTCCTCCGTCCCTTCAAAGCCCCGCGTTATTCCTTCGACAAGCTGCGCGTCTGCAAACGCTGCGGCACGTACACCGCTTTGCCCGGGGAACGCTGCAAGCACTGCGGAAGGGCCGCCCTGGTATCCGTGGAACACCGGGCGGCTTCGCTTGCCGGGCGCCGCATGAAGACCGCCCTGCTTGCCGTCGTCCTCCTGACGTTGACCGCGGCCTATTTTGCCGCGAACTTCCCGCAGCTTGCGCTGTGCGCAGCGGGCGGGCTTGCCCTGCTGCTGGCACTCTTCGCCGCCCAGCGAAAGGCGCAGCCGGCTGAGAACCTGCGCGCCCTCGACGAGCTGCTTGGCCGGAATATCGGCGCGATTAAGCAGGGCCTTGAGATCAACCGGCAGGAGGCCGTGTCCGTGCTGCGGGAGAACGATACGCTCGCTTATGAGAAGCTGCGCGAAATCGCCGTGCTGCTTCGAGGCGACCGCATCGCGAGGCAGCGCGTCGCCCTGCTGCACGGCTTCCGGCTGCGCAAGGACATGGATCTGGAGATGG
Source organism: Paenibacillus rhizophilus (assembly GCF_003854965.1). Lineage (GTDB taxonomy): Bacteria > Bacillota > Bacilli > Paenibacillales > Paenibacillaceae > Paenibacillus_AQ > Paenibacillus_AQ rhizophilus. The sequence continues at coordinate 5,706 of NZ_RQPI01000011.1, read as the reverse complement.
AACAGCTGCTGCTGAAAGATTTCGAGCCGCTGCTCGCGGAATATATCGGCGAGGTTGCGAAACTGCGGCGGGATCTGATCAAGGACCGTACCCTGCGTTATGTACAGCGGTATGAAGCGCAAATTCTCGAAATGAACGACGGCTCCTCGCTGCTCGCCGCAGTAGCCGGATCGGCGGTGCGCATGAAGCGCTACGCCCTGCTCTATTCCGGCTTTATCGGCCGTTACGCCGATTTGCTGCCCCGCGACCGCTTCCTTCGGCTGCATCAATTAATCTCCGCCTATCCGCACGAGTCCTGGAACGGTCTCGATGTCCGTGCAGAGGAAATCCGAGCTGCCAAGTACCGCTGGGACCCCGATTTCGGTCAGATTGAGCATTAGAGGCGCAGGGACAAAAGCAGCTACTTTATTTGACGATCGAAATTCTGTGATACCTGCGGAAATTTATGAATTTTTGAAGAAAAGTTCGGAATTTGGGTCTTGCAGAGGAGAATTTAAGCGGGCAATCTCTTAAACTTGACTGAAAAGGTAGTTCCGGCCGGACCCGTAACGACGTCGATTTTGGCTCCATGCTTGTCGGCAACGTTGAAGCATACGGCCAATCCCAGGCCGGAGCCGCTTTCTTTGGTCGTATAGAACGGTTTCCATATATGCTCAATCTGGTCGGAAGGGATTCCTTTGCCGTTATCTTCGACGGACAATACGATGCTGTCCTCTTCCATATAGGTTCTGATGATTAAATGACCTTCCGACGGCATGGCTTCCAGCCCGTTTCGGACCATATTCAATATGAGCTGGCGAATGAGCCTTTCGTCCATAAGCATGGGCGGAATAGGGCCAAGCTCGGTCGTTACCGTTTTGCCCGAAACCGTCGCATCCGCTTGAATCAAAGGAAGGATTTTTTCTATGAGGACATTCAGCACATCATATTCCATGTCGATTCTTTGATTCTTGGCCAGCCCGAGAAATTCGGAGATAATGGAGTTCGCGCGGTCCAGTTCCTCGATCATCACCTCCAGATAGCGCTGTTTCCCGTCTTCCGTTTTGCTCATAAGCTGCAGAAACCCCCGTACCGTGGTCAACGGATTTCTCACCTCATGACCGATTCCCGCAGCCATCTCGCCGATAAGATGAAGCTGGTCGAGCCTTATCAGTTCCTTCTCGTACTCTTTATGCTCCGTAAGGTCGCTGAAGACAGCCAGCATACCTGGAGTTTGATTGATGTCTACATAGACGGCATGGCATAAACAAATCTTCGGTTGGCCGGAAGCGTTGGGAAAAGACACTTCAATATTGCTTTTATACAAAGCTTGCAAGGAAGCTTCCAAAATCGGCTTTAACAACGAATCCGCATTGTGCCGCTCGGGCCAATACTGGTTGAACAGCTCCTCCCGGCTGATTTCGAGCATAGATAACAGAGCGTCATTGCATTCAATAATTTGCTGAGTCTCAAGGGAAACGACAAGCACGGGACTGGGAATGACGGAGAAAATGGCGGCCAATTGCTTCTCCGAATGTCTGAGCTCTTTATTTTTTTGGGCCAGCTCCCGGTTCTTTCTTTTCAGCGCCGAAATAAGCAGAATGCGGTCCAGCACGATGGACACTTGACTGCAAATCGTCTGCATAATATCCAATTCCAAGCTGGAAAAAGATGAGCGTTTTCGTGAGCCGAATGACAGCGTACCCACAAACTTCCCGTAAGAGATCAGCGGATGGCTTACATATGATTGTAAACCGAAGCCTTTAATAAGCCCGACTCTCGGGTCACATGAACTCTCAACGTCTTCGACGATTATTCTGGAACGCCTTCTTGCAGCTTCTCCGCAAATCGCATCATCAAAGCCGAGCCACTCGACAGCACAATATTCTTGCAGGCTGATTCCGTGGTAATTCATCAAATGCAGCCGCTGAGTCTCCTCGTCAAAAATATAATTTAAATAAACATCCAAATCCAAATGGGCGGACAGTTTACTGAATACATTATCCAGGAGTTTCTTCGGGTCTTCATTCAAGATGAGCTCCTGCCCCGCTTCCGACAAGACTAAGAGTTTAAAGCTGTTTTCGTCCGTATTCATCTTGAGTTCCCCTCCCAAACCGATTTTACCTTGCCTTCGTCCGGATCGGCAGCACTGCATTGCACAGATCACATGATCGAACCTCCGGCGCCTGCAAATCTTCTTCTCCATTATCTCCTTGTCCTCTTCCGAAAAAGCGCACCGGCCGCGTTCCCCGTCAGCGAAATCAAACCGTAAACCGCCGAATACACAAAACCGGTTACACTGCCTTCAAACACCGTAAGCACCGAAAGCGCAAATAAAAGCATGGGCAGAAGCGCCGCCAGCGGACGAAAGCCTGCCCGAAAACCAAGCTCTCCCGACAAAATAAAGATGGCTGCCGGGCAGATCATCAACAGCAGCATGACCAGCGCGCCCAGATCACTCATTGTGCCCGGGTGGCTCCGCAAATACAGAGGCAGCGCAAAAAACAAAACGGCATATATGGCGATGTGGAGCAGCATTCGTCTATAGTCCAATTTCAGCAAGTTCCCACTCCTCATTAGCGTTCTTTCCTCTATCATAACGTCTGCAAACCGCAAATTATATGATAAAAAGAGCGGTATGAAGCGCCGCCCCTTCTTTCGCGATTTGCTTTCATCGACTGCCCGCTTCCGAGTCCAGCTTCTGCACAAACGGAATATCGGCGGGCGCAAAAAGAAAACGTTCCAGCTCCCCCGGACGCTCCCAGCGGCAGTCGTCATGATCCGTCAGAACGATATCTCCTCCCCGGTATTCCGCTTTCCAGGCGATCAGCCGGATATGCAAGCCGCCGCCGTAGCGGTGCTCGTTAACGCCAAAATATTCATAAGGAACGATGTCGATACCCATCTCCTCGATCAATTCCCGCCGCAGGCAGGCGCAGGCGTCTTCGCCGTCTTCGATTTTGCCGCCGGGAAATTCCCACAGTCCCGCCTGGGACTTGCCTTCCCTGCGGCGCGCAATCAGCACTTTCCCTTCCGCATTATAAATGATGGCCGCCGCCACTTGAATCAATGAAGCCACCTCCGTACATGTTATAAATGGAATATAACGCGGCATACTGTGATTATCCAGTGGATTATTTCATTAGATATATATCTTTTATCCACAAAAATATAATTTAGATCTATTTTTCCACACTATCCACATTTTACTCTACGGATATGGGGATAAACCGTCCGAAAGCGGCGTGGAGCCGGGCGTCATGATATAATCAGATAGCGAAAGCCGGGGATAAAACGACACTCCTGCGTCCCGGCCGGACCGATACGATCAACGGAGGCTAACCACATGCTTACTTTTCAACAAAAAATCGAGATTCTTGACTCCTATCCGCAGCTTCAGCGCAAAGACGTTTCTTTAGGAAGGGTCAACTACCATTATGAAGAAAGCCTGCACGACAAAAAGACCGTTGCGTTTCATCTGCATCCGAACGGCAACGGCTACGTATTCGCAGGCCTGCTGAAAGGCTACCAGACCGACCCCAAGGGCTTCGTCAACATCCGCGATTTCACGGAGGACGAACTGCGGCGCCTGCTGGACGCCTCCATCGCTTCGCTTTCCGAGCCTTTGCCCGAAGCGGCGCCGTCAGCCAAGAAGCGCAAGCGGCTTGCGGCCGAGACGAACTGGGTGAACGGGAAAGGCGAGAAGCTTACGCTTAAAGCCGAGGACGACCTGTGGTATCTCTATTCGGGCATGAGTTTAGAAATGGCTTTTGAAACGCCGGAAGAAGCGAGAGAATATTTGGCGGAAGAAGGCTTTTCGCAGATACAAGATTAGCTTCTCTTGTCCGGGGCTTTACGTTTTGAAAAAGCGGAAACGAGCTTGGTCTCGAATATAGCCAGGCCGCTTCCGCTTTATTTTTTTGCCGAGCGCTGCTTCCTTAGCAATAAAATCGAAGTCAGACTATGAAGCAAATCCAAACTGGCTTATATTAAATTTGAAGGCGATTACATGACAGGAAGAAGCGTGCGAAGGATGGCATTTGAAATTGTGGAGACGACGATTACGAAGATTCAGGCAGCGCTGGACTCCGGCGAAATTACATCCAGACAGCTCGTTCTGATGTACCTTGAACGCATCGCGGATCACGACAAGAACGGGCTGACGGTAAACTCGGTCATTGAGATTAGTCCGGACGCTCTGTTTATCGCCGACGCTATGGATACAGAGCGCTCGATGCTCGGCGCGCGGGGGCCGCTGCATGGCGTGCCCGTCATGCTCAAGGATAACATCAACACGGGGGATAAAATGCATACGAGCGCCGGGTCGCTTGCGCTTGCGGACTCTTTTGCCGGGGAAGACGCCTTTATTGTGTCCCGGCTGCGGAAAGCGGGAGCGGTGATCCTTGGCAAGACGAACATGACCGAGTTCGCCAACTTCATGACCATGGGCATGCCGTCCGGATACAGCTCACGCGGCGGGCAGACGTTGAACCCGTACAATATTTCGAAGCCGACGGGAGGCTCAAGCTCCGGCTCCGCCGTGGCCGTCGCCTGCAATTTCTGCACGGTCTCCGTCGGAACGGAAACCGCCGGCTCGATCCTCAACCCCGCCAGCCTCGGCTCCATAGTCGGCATCAAGCCTACGGTCGGGCTGCTCAGCCGCTCCGGCATCCTGCCGCTGTCGAACTCGCAGGATACGGCCGGACCGATGGCAAGAACAGTTCGCGACGCGGTGCTGCTGCTGAGTGCCATGCTTGGCGAGGACGAAACGGATGCCGCCATGGGCGCATCGCTCGGAAGAACGCACGGGGATTACACCGGATTTTTGGACGGGAACGGCCTTCAGGGCGCAAGAATCGGTATTCCGCGCGATTACTATTTCGAGGAAGTGGGCGAAGACCGGATTGCGCTGTATGAGGCGGCCGTCCAGCTGATGAAGGACCACGGGGCGGTGATCGTCGATCCCGCAAATGTGCCGACAGCGCGTGAGGTCCGCTATTCCACGGTTCTGCTTAACGAGTTCAAAAATTCGCTGAACGCCTACCTGGCGAAGCTCGGTCCGGGCGCGCCCATGCGCACGCTGAAAGACATCATCGCTTTCAACCACGACCATCCGATGGAAACGCTGCGCTACGGCCAATCGACGCTGCTCGACGCCGAGTACAGAACCTCCGGCGCTTTGACGGAGCCGCAGTATCTCCGCGACAGGGCGGCCGATCTCAAGCTGTGCAAGGAAGAGGGCATCGACGCCGTCATGCGGGAGCACCGCTTGGACGCCCTGCTGTTCCCCGCCGATTTCGGCTCAAGAATTATGGCCCGGGCGGGATACCCGTCGATTGTCGTGCCCGCCGGTTACACTCCGGACGGCGAGCCCTTCGGCGTGACGTTTGCGGGCATGGCTTACGCCGAGCCGACGCTGATCCGGCTGGCTTACGCGTTCGAGAGACACTCCAAAGCCCGCAAGTCGCCGTCGCTGCGCAGCTTTATCTAACAATGGTGAAATCGAGTAGGAGGGGGCGGCGAGCCCCCGACCTCTCACACCACCGTACGTACCGTTCGGTATACGGCGGTTCATGAAATATTCCGTAAAGAGATGTAAATGTCCGACAAGCTCTTTAATCCAATGGATTCCCAGTATTGGTTATTCAATGCACGTTGCAGAATTGGACTTCCTGCAACTCGCCAGTACCCTTTACGGGTATTTCCCCACTCATAGGCTTTATCCTT
>NZ_RQPI01000010.1 GCF_003854965.1 Paenibacillus rhizophilus | reverse complement strand
GTCTGGGCCGTGTCTCAGTCCCAGTGTGGCCGTTCACCCTCTCAGGTCGGCTACGCATCGTCGCCTTGGTGAGCCGTTACCCCACCAACTAGCTAATGCGCCGCAGGCCCATCCCCTGGTAGCAGATCGCTCCGCCTTTCCGCCTTCCGGTATGCACCAGAAGGTCTTATCCGGTATTAGCTACCGTTTCCGGTAGTTATCCCAGTCCAAGGGGCAGGTTACCTACGTGTTACTCACCCGTCCGCCGCTAAGTATTTTAAAGAGCAAGCTCTTCAAAATACTCCGCTCGACTTGCATGTATTAGGCACGCCGCCAGCGTTCGTCCTGAGCCAGGATCAAACTCTCCAATAAAGTATTGAAAGAGCGATTCGCTCATTTTGAAACTGACGATTCATTGATATGAATCTTAAAAATTAACGTGTTCCATTTGTTCAGTTTTCAAAGAACTTGTACCTTGCATTTGAATATTTCGTCTCATGCACAGGAATTATAGATTAACATATTCATTTCTGTTCGTCAACTCTTTTTTTCAATCGTGATTTTCAACTTCATCACAACCTCGCGAGCGACAAGAAATAATATATCATGCCTGCAGAAAATGTGCAACCCTTTTTTTAAAAAGCAAATCGTTTCTTTTTCTTGCAGTGGTGTTAAGCGGTCAATCTCTCATCTTTCCTGGAATGTTCATTGCGGTAAAGCAGCAAAAAGAGTTATCTTAATCCATATCGATTGCCCGGTTTAATATGGAAAGGAGCTGTTATGAGAAATCAATCTTCGTCTACATTAGCCCCGTCAAAATTGGCGGCCGGAGAGCAGCGGAATCTTCAGCAGGCCACAATCTACCGAATACTCCTTGCCGTCAGCTTCGTCCACTTGTTCAATGATTCCATTCAGGCGGTGATACCGGCGATTTTTCCGATCCTCAAGAGCAATATGCTGCTTTCGTACGCCCAGGTCGGATGGATATCATTCGCGCTCAACGTCACTTCTTCGGTTATACAACCGGTCATCGGCTACGCCGCGGACCGCCATCCGCGTCCAATCCTTCTTCCGCTCGGGATGGGCAGCACCTTAACAGGTGTTCTGCTGCTGGGTTATGCCAATAATTATGTGCTGGTGCTCCTCTCCGTTATTCTGATCGGCTTCGGCTCCGCCGCTTTCCATCCCGAAGGCATGCGTGTTGCGCATATGGCTGCAGGACTGAAAAAGGGGTTGTCCCAATCTATTTTCCAGGTCGGAGGCAATGCGGGACAGTCTCTGGGTCCGCTGCTGACCAAATGGGTGTTTATCCCGTTCGGACAGATTGGCGCACTGGGCTTTACGGTTATCGCCGCCGCCGGTGTGTTGGTGCAGACCTATGTGGCCCGGTGGTACCGGGAGATGCTGGATGCCGGCTATACGTTCCGCAAAAAAACCGTCTCCCGCGCAATAGACCCGGCCAGGAGTAAAAGTATTCTGAAGGCAACCGTCATTCTGGTCATAATCGTGTTTGTGCGTTCGTGGTACGGTCAAGCCATCGGCAGTTACTATACGTTCTATTTAATGGAGAAATACGGTTTGGTGCTGGACAATGCTCAGAACTATATTTTCATGTACTTGGCTGCCGGCGCCGTCGGCACGCTCTTCGGAGGTCCGCTTGCCGACCGGTTCGGACGGCGGAATCTGATCCTTCTTTCCATGGTCGGAACCGTGCCGTTCGCGCTTGCACTTCCGTTCGCAAGCCAGTTTTGGGCAGGCGTGCTGCTGCTGATCGGCGGATTCGTTCTTTTATCCAGCTTCTCGGTCACGGTTATTTATGCTCAAATGCTGTATCCGGGTAATATCGGCACCGTCTCCGGTCTTATTACCGGACTGGCTTTCGGACTCGGCGGGATCGGCTCGCTGTTCATTGGCCATTTGATTGATGCAATCGGCATCACGCGCGTCTTCATCGCCTGTGGCTTTCTGCCGCTTCTCGGACTTCTTGCCCTGCTTCTTCCGGGAGACGGCAAGCTGGAGGAATGGGCGGCAGAGTAACGTTTGAGGGTGTATTGCTTTTTCGGTAAAGGCTCATCTACCTCCCTTAGAAGAGGACGATGAGTCTTTTTGCTGTCGGCTTGCTGCATTTCAATAGCGTATTATTCAACACTCGCTTTTTGCGTTACAATTAATTAAAACTTGAATTATCGACTGGTCTTTCAGAAAGGGGGAGATGCAATGGCAAACAAGGCGCTTGCTCGCATCCGGAAAGGTTATGGAAAAAAGCTTGTCTCCATTCATGCATGGAACGCCTGGCTAGTGCTGTTCTTGGCTGTTAGCGGTTTGATGCTGCTGGGCGCATTTTGGAGGGAATGGCTTGGGGAAGGCAGAGTCTGGCTGAAATGGGGGCATATTCTTGCCGGGTTGGCCCTGCTCGTTCCGGTTGCCTATTACCTGCTGCTGGCGGCCAAGCATTGGAAACTGCTAAAGGGAAAGACTTCGCAAAAAGCCAATGTCATCACGGTTCTTACGCTGCTGCTCGGCTGGATCATATCGGGAATCATACTTTGGCTGTTCAAAGTCTTCGGCCCGCGGGCGGCCAATGCCGCGCTGCTGGCGCATGATCTCTTCACCTGGATCGGCTTACCGATCATCATTTATCATTCGATTACCCGCACCCGCTGGCTTAAAGAACCGGATAAGCGGTCGATTCGGCCGGAACCAGAAACCAACGACTCAGCAGTTTCTAATAGAGTGGAAAAAGGGCTCCAGCATCCCCAGCCTATTTATACGCGGCGCGGATTTTTAAAAGTCGCCGTCGGCGCAGGGCTGGCGGTCACGCTCGGACCTACTTTTGTCCGCTGGATGGGCCGGTCGCTGCAGCTGCCTTCGACTGGAGAGTCTGCGACGGCCAATGCCAACCGGCTCTTGCCCGACCCCGTTCCGCTGCCGCAGTCTTCCCCGCCTATCGGCGGAGGCGCTGAAGGGCATTTCCGTATCTATACGGTGACGGACATCCCCTCCTTCGATAATTCCAACTGGTCTTTTAAGGTCGACGGTCTGGTGGACAACAAGCTGAACTGGAACTGGGAGCAATTCGTCAAGCTCCAGCGGGAGGTGCAGGTGAGCGATTTCCACTGCATCACAGGCTGGTCGGTCTATAAAAATACATGGGAAGGCATCCCGCTTGCCAAGCTGATGGAGATGGCCGGTGTGCAGAGTACAGCCACTAGCGTCAAATTTTATTCCGGAGACGGTGTTTACACTGATTCGCTAACCCTGGAGCAAGCGCGGATGGACGATGTACTTGTCGCCGTTATGCACGATGGCAAGCCGATTTCCAATGAACTGGGCGGTCCCGTTCGGCTTGTCGTTCCGCAAATGTACGCTTACAAATCGGTGAAATGGCTCAATCGCATTGAACTGATCGAAGGCGACCATGTCGGCTACTGGGAACAGCGGGGCTACGGTATCGATGCATGGCTGCCGGGGAAGGAGAAGATATAATAAAAAGGCTTGTCCGTAAGAAAGATATCTCTCCCCGGATAAGCCTCCAAATTTAAACTAGTGCTACTCCTTAATTTCCTCAAAGGATGCATCGTACAGCCGAAACATCGTCTTGTATCCCGACTCATCGATCTTAATCCCCACCTCAAGCCGTCCCGTCACCTGCAGCGGACCCGATTTATGCCTCAGCTTAACATCGTCCGGCACAAATACAATCATGATCTTGTTCCAGTACGTTTCGTCCCCGTTGTCAAAAGGACATTCGGCTCCAGGCTGAGGGATCAGCAGAAACCAGTGCTTTTCAAAAGAAAGCACTTCGCCCATAAAGCCTTTGATGGTCACTTTACTTTTGCTCTCGCTGAGGTCCCAGAAACGCTCCGACGGCCGGGTCTGGTCGCCCCCGTCAAAAAATTCCGACCAACCGATCGTTTCCGCGCCTGCCCTGTTCCCGTCATTTGAACTCTTAGCCGCCGTCTCTTCTCCGGCATTGCGCGGAGCAGCGGAGGCTGCCGCTTCCTTCTTGCTGCTGTTATCCGCATAAGCGGACGGCGAAGGCGAAGCCGGCTCCCGGGTAGGGGAAGGGGCAGCGGCGGCAGACGCTTTCCGGTTAGAACCGGACGGCTTGGAGGCAGCGCTTGGGGTGGGAAGAGCCGCAGGCTTGGAGCTGGCAATTGCCTTCTGTCCTCCGGAGGAAGGCATTCCTTCGGCCGATTGCTTCTTTGACGCCGAATCTGATGCCTCTGCCTCTGTCTTGTTCACCGGCGTTTGCTTCGCATCCGGCGAAGAAGCCAAGGCTGACGGCACCGGAGAGGGTGCGGCAGAGCCGATAACAGCGGTCGCTGAACCCGGGGATGGTGCGGCGTCCGGTGAAACCTCCGGAGAAGCGGAATTCCCGGCGGCAGCGAAGTCTCCCGCTGCCTTCCTTTCCTCATTCACCTGGGAATTATCTTGTTCTTCAGTGGACACAGAGGTGTTCTGAACCGACGAAAACGAAGACGCCGACGTCTCTTGCCCATCCTTGCCGCATGCGGACAGCAGTAGGGTGAAGCACACAGCCGCGGCGGTCAGAAACTTTTGTCTTGTCTTCATAAGCGTAGCTTACCTCCTAAGATTTAAACAAAGCGAGCGGCTGGAGCCGGTACATTCGGAAAGCGGGAATCAGCGAGGCTAGCATCCCGATCGCAATCGTCCCCGCAGCAATCCAGCCGTGATCGGCGTTCCATAGATAAGGGTTTAGTCTAACTCCCGCTTTGGCATAGAGCATTTCTTTAAAGATCAGTGCGGCCAAGTGTCCCGCAAGGAAGCCAGCGGCGAGCCCGGTTAGCGTCAGAATCAAGCCTTCACTAATAAGCGACATCCATACATAACTCTTCGGCTTGCCCAGCAGCCGCAGCAGACCGGCATCTTTGGTCCGCTCTCCGGCGGCGGCGATCAAGGACAATAGAATCGTGATCGCGGCGAGGAGTACACACAGTCCGGCCAATAAGCTGACAAGACGAGAACCTTGGTCCACCGCATCAACTACATCCGACACCGCCTTGCTTGTGTAGGCTGCCTGGACTCCACCGCTTCCATCAAGCGTCTGCTTCAGATTATGCGCGCCAAGCAGGGTTGACGGCTTCACCAGAACGGCCGTAATCTCCCGGTCCTCCCCTTGAAGCTCATGAACCGCCCAGGCATAATCGACGGTGGTGAATACCGCTCTGTCATCCGGTGTGTTAAGCGTGGGTAGAATACCGGCAACCGTATATGAAAAGCTTTCATGCGAATGCTCTTCCGCATCTCCTTCACCGGCATGATTCTCGGCCCCCTCTTCATCCACAAGTCCATGGGCGCCCGTGAACGTATCACCCACATGCAGACCGAGAGTTTGGGCGACATGCGATCCGACAACCGCTTCTCCCGTCTTGGAATACAGCGCCCCTTCTTTCATCTTTCGGTCGCCGTACCTTGTCAGAAAATACTCCGGATCGATGCCGACTACCGGAAATCCATTGTAATTATCCCCTGTCGTCATAGCATACGCCTTGTCCACGCCCGAATCGCGCTGCGCCTGCTCCAGCACGTTCACCGGAATGTTCCCGGTAGGCGCGCCAATATGATAGAACGTGTTCAGCACTAGCTGCGTTTCGCTGCCTTGTGCGCCAACGACAAGGTCGAATGGACCGTATCCCTTTTCCGCCCCCTGTTCGACGCTGTCCCGGAAAAGCGAGAACAGGACGATAAAAGCGACGGTAGCCCCGATCGCGCAGACGGTAAGAAAAGAGAGAAAAAGCCGATGGCGGATATTCCGCAGCGACAATGAAAAAAGATTCATCCGTTGCTTACCTCCAATGCGCCGCCCCTTCCGGCTTGATGCTCAGTATGCTTCCGAACACGGTTCAGCTCCCTTATATCCAAACATTTCGGAAAGCGCTCCGCCATGTTCAAGTCGTGTGTGACGACAATCAGGTTCTGCTGCCCGGAAGAGCTCAGATCCAGCAAAAGCCGCGAAATTTCATCGGCGGTCTCCCAGTCCAGACTGCCGGTAGGCTCATCCGCTAGCAAGAGCGGCGGATTGTTCACAAGTGCGCGGACAATCGCCACCCGTTGCTGCTGGCCCCGGGATAGCTGGGAAGGCATATGCTTCGCCCGGTCCGGAAGGCCTACCCTCTCAAGCCACTCGGAGATGAGCGTCTTCCTCTGTTTCGCAGGAATGCCGGTGTTTATTGCGATTTCGATATTCTGACTGGCAGTAAGGGATGGAATCAGATGGAAATCCTGCAGCACATAACCGATGTTCTGTGAACGAAGCCGATCCCGCTGCGCCTCCGTCATGGTGTGCAGCGGCTGACCCTCCAAGTGAATCTCACCCTTGTCCGGTACCGCGATTCCGCTGATTAAGTGGAGCAACGTGCTTTTACCGGACCCACTGGGTCCGGTAATCGCCACTTTTTCACCTTTTTCCACCTGCCAAGAGGGAATATCCAGAATCGGCAGACTGCGTCCGTCAATTCGGAAGCTTTTGTTCAGGCCGGAAATTTGAAGCATGTTTGCTCCCCCTTAGCGCAGGACAATCCGTTCGGAGAGCGAATCCCATTTCAGATTTTTGCCGGTCAACTGGCTGAAAGCGGACAGCGGGAGATACACGGTGCCGTTATCGTTATCTACCGTGAAAGACACAGCCTTGCCGTTCAGAGTAGCTGTCAGAGCCGACATGTTGATATTCAGCGTGTTTTTGCCAAAAGCGACCTTCGAGACGGATGATCCGCTGCTGTAGCTTCCTCCAAGGGCCTTAATCAGCGATGCTACAGGATACAGCACTTCATTCTCGCGATTGATTTTGAATTTCGGATACACATATTTCGATTGAAGCTCAGAAGATCTCTTGTCCAGATTGACCCCTACAATGGCTGCCGAAGCTCTGGCGATCTGGGTATTATCCACTTGGCCTTTCACTTTATTGGCGATTGGACCGTATGCCCATATTCCGACATCAACGGCGGAATGTCCGTGTCCGGACCAGCCAACGAGCAGTCTTTTGGAGATAACGGCATTGTAGGCGCCCTCTTGTTTGTAAGAGGAACCATCGCCTGCCAGGATTGCTTGCACCTCTTCGTCGGTCAGATCGGTAAAGCCGGTATTTTCCGCTACAATGCTGCGGATTTCCTCTGGAGTCTTGGCCTCGGCAAGTTTACTTGCGATGGACTCCGAAGAATGTTTCTGCTTATCCCAAAGGTCGATATTGAGCTCATAGATATTGTCGCGCGACAGGGACAAACCGCCAGTTTCATGGTCCGCGGTCACGACTACGGATGTATTGCCGTCTTTCTTGGCGAACTCAATCGCAGTCTTAAAGGCGGCGTCGAAATCAAGCGTCTCCTGCACGAGTGTCGGAAAATCGTTGGCATGTCCGGCATGGTCGATCCGGCCGCCTTCGATCATCATGACAAAACCGTCCTTATCCTTGGACAAAATCTTCAACGCGGACGAAGTCATTGCCGCCAGGCTTGGAATTTCGGCTGTACGGTCCGGGGTATAGGCGACATGGGAGCTGCCGAACAGGCCCAGCGCTTTGGTTGTGGAAGCCGGAAGAGCCTTCAGTGCGCTCGTGCTCTCGACAACGGTATACCCTTTCGCTTTGAAATCGGGCAGAATATTTTTATCCGACCGCTTGCCTTTCTCATCCTTTGTCACAAAAAATTGCTTGCCCCCGCCGAAAAGCACATCCACTCCGCTCTCCAGATACTGGGAGGCAATGGCCGCTTCGTTATCGCGGTTGCGGACATGCGATGCGTATACGGCAGGCGTTGCATGGGTAATCCGCGCGGTGGTTACGAGACCCGTCGCTTTGCCGCTGCTTACCGCCGCTTCAATAACAGAGGCGAAAGGCTTGGACGCATCTTCATTAGATACGCTGATACCCGCATTGTATGTCTTATGGCCTGTGGCAAAAGCCGTTCCCGCGGAAGCGGAGTCCGTTACGACACCCGACACCACTTTGCCGCCGTCTTCGCCGCGATCCGCATAGGTAGTCGCTTGTCCAACATAGTAAGGGTCGAGGTTGAGATGCTTGACTCCTTTTTTATACTGTTCATAATAACGCGTCGCCGAGATTTGCGCGGGTCCCATGCCGTCGCCAATCAGGACGATCAGATTCTTCGACGGGGCTTTTGCAGCCGTTTGTGTCTTGGAAGAACCTTGTGACGCATAGGCAAAGCTTCCTGCAGAAAGTATCAGGCAGGCCAAGCCGCTGATTGCAACTTTTTTCAGACCTTTGTTCATTTTTTATTTACCCTCCCAGTAGTAAGTGATCAAACATAGTCTAAGGGGAGAGTATTTGCTCCATGTAAAGATATGGGCGGACTTGGGTTAAATATTGGCTGAACGCACTCAAAAAAGACCCGTTCGAAGGAATCCCCTTCGAACGGGTCTTTAACTTTCTATAGATCGTTACTGCCAGCACGGCATCGATAACCGCCTTAAGAAACGGTGGTAATCCGCACGGCATGCTACCGAAATATCAGGTAGCGTATCTTTAGTCTTCGCTTGAATCCTGCAGCGCGGGATGGCCCCTGCACTTTAGGACGGCGTTCCGCCCTCCAGCAGCCGGAGCAATTCTTCCTCATCCTCGATGACCGGGATGCCGAGAGTTTGCGCTTTGGCCAGCTTGCTGCCCGCCTTCTCTCCGGCAATCACGAGGTCGGTCTTCTTCGAGACGCTGCCGGTCACTTTGGCGCCCAGCGCTTCCAGCTTCTCCGCCGCTTCCTCGCGGGTCAACCGGTGTAGCGTTCCGGTCAGGACTACCGTTTTGCCGCTGAAGAAGGAATCGCTTGCGACCGGAGCCGGAGCTTCCGGCGCCTTGGCCTGGACGCCCAAATCAAGCAGGCGGCGGATGCCTGTGACCACGAACGGATCGGCAAAAAAGGAAACGATGCTCTCGGCCACAATGCCGCCGATATCGGGCAGCGCCGACAGATCCTCCGCGCTCGCCGTCATAACGGCGTTCAAATTGCGGAAGTGATCGGCCAGCATTTTGGTCGTCGCCTTGCCGGTATTCGGGATGCCCAGCGCGTACAGGAAGGAAGCGAGATCCCGTCCCTTGCTCTCTTCGAGCGCCTGAAGAAGATTGCTTGCCTTCTTCTCGCCGAACCGTTCCAGCTTCACCAGCTGCTCCAGCGTCAACTCATAGAGATCCGCGGGCTCGCGGACCTTCAACTCCTCGTACAGCTGCCCCGCCGTCTTGTCGCTGAAGGTCTCGATGTCCATCGCGTCCCTCGATGCAAAATGGGTAATTCTCGCAACGATCTGCGGCTTGCAGTTCAGCTTGTTGTTGCAGAATAGATGTGCTCCCCGCATTTCAAGTGGAAACCCGCAGGCCGGACAGTGGTCGGGAAAAATGATCTCCCCGCCATCATTCTCTTCCGTCACCTTCCCCAGAATTTCCGGTATGACGTCATTGGATCGGCGGATGAAGACGCGCGTCCCGAGCGCATGTTTCAGGTTCTTCCGCTCAATGTCGCCGACATTGTTAAGCGTGCAGTTCTGTACAGTAACGCCGGCCAGCTCCACCGGCTCGACCCGTGCCAGCGGCGTCACTTTGCCGGTCCGGCCCACATTCCAGATTACCGATTCCAGAACGGTGGTCGTCTCCTCCGCCTCGAATTTGTAGGCGACCGCCCAGCGGGGGAACTTGTCCGTATAACCCAGCACTTCGCGAATACGGAAATCGGTAATTTTGATGACCGCGCCGTCGATCAGGTAATCCAGCTTGGAGCGGCCCTCCTCAATTTCAGCCAACTGCTCCGTCACTTCGTCGAAGTTGTCAAAATAGGTCAAATAAGGATTAACCTTGAACCGGTTGTCGCGTAAAAACTGCATCATTTCCCGATGATCATGGAACTCTATGCCTTCCGAGTAGCCAACATTGTAGAAATAGGCATTCAGCCTCCGCTCCGCCGTCAGCTTCGGATTCAGGTTGCGCAGCGCTCCGGCCGCACCGTTGCGCGCATTCTTCAGCGGCTCCGCCGCCGCCCGGTTATAGTCGGCAAGCACCGACAAATTCATGATGCCCTCGCCCTGAACCTCAATGACGCCTTCCTTGAAGGGAATCGTCAGCGGAACGGATTTGATCGTCTTCACCTGCGCCAAAATGCCTTCACCCGTAACGCCGTTGCCCCGTGTGGAAGCCTGAACCAGCCTACCGTCACGATAGGTCAGGTTCAGCGTCAGACCGTCGAATTTCAACTCCACGGCATAGCAGGGCTCCGAAAGAGGCTGTTCGGGATTCTTGCTGTTATAGTCGTTCACCAGCCGAAGAACCCGGGCGTTCCAGCTGCGGAGCTGTTCAATGTTCTGCGCCTTATCGAGACTCCAGAGCGGAGCAAGATGCCGATGCGGCACAAAGCCCTTCAGCAGCTCGCCGCCGACGCGCTGGGTTGGCGAATCGGGCAGCACAAAGCCGCTCTCGGCCTCAAGGGAGGCGAGCTTGTCGTACAGCGCGTCGTACTCCTTGTCGCTGACGAGCGGCGCATCCAGCGTATAGTAGTGATAATTATATTTATTCAGCTCCGCCACAAGCTCTTCCATCGTATGCATTGCGTCCATGCTTGAGACATCCCTCCGCCATCCCGAATAGTTTCTTTATTGTTCAGCCTAAGCCAAAAACCGGTTCCTTAACCCAAGGCCGATGGCCCGCTCCAGGTCGGAGCTTGCCATCTGCAGCCGAACTCTTACTCCACCTTAGAAATCGGCGCAAATCCGGCCAGCAGCCGTTTCACACCCACCGGCGCCGGGAAGGCGATCTGCAGCTCCATATCGTTGCCGCTGCCTTTCACGGCGACAATGGTGCCTACGCCCCATTTGCCGTGCGAGACCTTGTCGCCCGCCTTGAAATCGGCGGACGCTCCTCCTCCAGCCGGGCGGGGCGCAGCTCCGCCCGAGGTCACGGTCACGCGGCTGCGGCCCGCCGCCGCGGACGCCGAAGCGCCGCCGTAGCCTGCAGCGGCGCCCGGCGATGAAGCCGCGGCCGCTCCGCTCCGGCCGCCGCCGAAATTGCCGCGGCCGCCTGCGCCGAATCCGCGGCCGCCGTAGGCTCCGCCTACATCGCCTCCCCGGCGGAAACGGTCGGCGTTCATGACGGTGTCTTCCTTGAGTTCCTCCGGAATCTCGTCCAGGAAGCGGGACGGCGGGTTGGCCGTCGTCCGCCCGAACAGCGTACGCATCCGCGCGCAGGAGAGGAACAGCTGCTTCTCGGCCCGGGTAATACCCACATACGCCAGCCGCCGCTCTTCTTCCAGCTCATCATTGTCCTGAAAAGCTCGGCTGTGCGGGAACACCCCTTCCTCCATTCCGACGATGAACACGACCGGAAACTCCAGCCCCTTCGCGCTGTGCATTGTCATGAGCACGACGGCGTCGCTGCGGTCTTCATCCGTATCGTTCATACTGTCGATGTCGGCGATCAGAGCCAGATCGGTCAGAAAAGAAACGAGCGACTTATCCTCGTTATTCTTCTCAAATTCCATCGTCACCGATAGGAATTCGTCAATATTCTCCAAGCGGGAACGCGATTCAATCGTGTTCTCCTTCTGCATCTCCAGCTTGTACTGCGACATTTCCAGCACCTTCTCCGTCAGCTCCGTCACCGACAGGAATTCCACCATCCGGTGGAGCGCCAGAATCATGTCGTAGAACTCGACCAGCCCGTTCCGGGTCCGTCCGGCGAAGCCCAGGTCATCCACCGTTTCCAGCACACGGAAGATGGAGATGCCTCGGGATGCCGCCGCGTCGGCAAGCTTACCGACTGTCGTGTCGCCGAGCCCTCTTTTTGGAACATTGATCACCCGGGTCAGGCTGATATCGTCGTCGGGATTGGACAGCAGCCGCAGGTAAGCGAGCAGGTCCTTGATTTCTTTACGATCGTAGAACTTAATGCCCCCGACAATTTGGTAAGGAATATCCGATTTAATGAGAATTTCCTCTATGACCCGTGACTGCGCGTTGGTCCGGTACAGAATTGCATGATCCTGGTACGGCTTTCCTTTTTTCACATTCTTGCTGATTTCTCCGGATACAAAATAGCCCTCGTCATGCTCGGAATCGGCCCGGTATACCTTGATCTTCGGACCTTCCTCCGAATCCGTCCACAGCTTCTTCGGCTTGCGTCCGGTATTCAGCGCGATAACGCCGTTCGCGGCGTTCAGAATATTCGAGGTTGAACGGTAGTTCTGCTCCAGCAAAATGACCTTGGCTTCTGGGTAGTCTTCCTCAAAGTTGAGGATGTTGCTGATGTCGGCGCCGCGCCAGCGGTAGATCGACTGGTCGCTGTCGCCGACGACGCAAATATTGTGATGGCTGTCGGCCAGCATGCGGCAGAGCATGTACTGCGCCCGGTTTGTATCCTGATACTCGTCCACATGGATGTACTTAAATTTCCGCTGGTAGAAATCCAGCACCTCGGGCACGTCCTTGAACAGCTGGATCGTCGTCATGATCAGATCGTCGAAATCGAGCGAGTTGTTGCTTTTGAGTCTTTTTTGGTACATCGTATATATTTTGGCAACGAGGCCTTCAAAATAATCCCCGATCTTCATCTCATACTGCGCAGGCGTCACCAGTTCGTTCTTAGCTGTGCTGATCATCGACTGCACCGCCTTCGGCTCGAACTTCTTCGTGTCGATATTCAGTTCCTTCATGCAGCTGCGGATAACGGAGAGCTGGTCCGTGGAATCCAGAATTGAGAAATTGGACGTAAACCCGATCCGCTCAATATCCTTCCGTAAGATCCGCACGCACATGGAGTGGAACGTCGATACCCAAATATCGCGACCTTCCGGTCCGACGAGCTTGGACACCCGCTCCTGCATTTCTCTTGCCGCCTTGTTCGTGAACGTAATGGCAAGAATCGCCCAAGGCGGAGCCTTGCGGCTTGCAATCAGCCAGGCGATGCGGTGGGTCAGCACCCTTGTCTTGCCGCTTCCTGCTCCGGCCATGATGAGCAGCGGACCATCGGTCGCCTCGACCGCCTGGCGCTGGGGAGGATTGAGCCGGCTTACGGCATCTTGTATGTTAACGGATTGCATGTAGGACATGCCCCTTTCCAAGCTTAAATCGCTTATTTCATAAGTAGTTCTATATAGAACTACTATATCGCTCGCTAGATGGCGGCGTCTGCTTAACCGCGTTGACCGTCGACAGCGCCCGCCCGATATCGCTATAAATAATGTTGCCTACGACAACCGTATCGGCCAGAGAAGCCGCAAGCTTCGCCTCTTCCTGTCCGGTAACTCCTCCGCCGTAGAAAAGACGGGCACGGCCTACGGCTTCGCGCACGGCTTTCATTGTCTCCACATCTCCAAAGCTGCCGCTGTATTCCAGATAGACGATCGGCAGAGTCATAAGTTTGTCCGCAATATGCGCACATGCAGCCGCTCCGTCCGCCGACAGCCCCGTATCCGCACCGGTCAGGCGGGCCACGGCGGAATTTCCATTCAGCACAATATAACCCTCGGTCAACAGCAGCTCCCAGGGGATAAAATCACCGTAGCGCTCGACGGCTCTTCGATGGTGGCCGATAATCCATGCCGAATCGGGAGTATTCAGCACCATGGGAATCATATAGGCGTCAAAGCCGGGCACGACAGCGGATAGATCGGACACTTCCAGCGCACACGTTACACCATAATCCTGTATTCTGGACATAAGGCCGGCGGTATTATCATAGGTGATGCCTGTAGACCCACCCACCAAAATGGCATCCGTACCGGACTGGCAGACCGCCCTCAGCTCTCCTTCACCGATTTCGCGGTCCGGGTCCAGCTTGAACACATGACGCCAGTTCTCAATCATTTGTCGCACCACAGTCATGATCTTCCATCCTTACTCGGTTTAATAAGCATCAAGCTTATACTTCTTATATGTTAAAATAGCCGGCTGGACGTGTCAATTAAATACGAACATTTTTTCGCCTTTTCTGTCAATCGCTTCGGCTTCCCAACGATTACAGTCTTATGCCTATTTCGGCCACAAAGACCGGCGCAGTCCACCCGACGTCTTCACCTCGTTTTCGGAGACAAAATCGGTGTAAAATCCGTCCACCCCCAAACGATGCAGCCTCCGAATTTCCCTCATATCATTGACAGTGTGGACGTACACGCGCGCGCCGGCGTCCTTTAGCCTGCCTACAAATCCGGCATTTGCGCGATCGACAGGCATCGTAATATCGACGTTCGTTTTTTGGATGAATTCGATGACCTCCTCGTCGCTGTCCGGGGAATCATACAACGTATAGATGACATGCGGAAAAGCATAAATCTTGTTCAGCTCCTCGAGCATCGGGCGATTGTAAATCTGCGGCACAATCCGGGTGAGCAGCGCAGGGTCGCGCTCCAGGGTCTTTTCCACCAGCATTTCGAACTCCTTCGCCATCGCCTTGCCGGATTTCTTGATGTCTGTCACGATATAAGCGTCCGGATAATGCTGCAGCAGATCAAGAACAGTATCCCAATCCATCGGAGAGTAGATATCCAGAATCGGCGTATTCATGAAATCTTCGTAGCTGAGAGCCTTCCCCTGCTCATGTGCAGGCAGAGCGTCCAGTTGTCCCAGCTCCTTGCTCATATTCTTCGTCCATTCATGCCTGGCCACCAGCTTGCCGTCGCTCGTAAGCAGCAGATCGGTTTCGAACATCCTCGTGCCAGCTTCATAATTGGCTACAAAAGCTTCGAAGGCATTCGTATACTTATGACCGTTTACACTCCCCATCCCATGGGCGACAATCCGGTATGCGGCAAGCCCCGTTCCAGACTCTTCTTCATCCTTATAAGACAGCGCCAGCAGGAGGAGTAAAGCAAGCGAGAACAGGACGGCAAATGACAAGACTGTTTTTTTCTTCATATGCAGGATTCCTTTGGAAATAGTCTGTAAAAAACAATTCCCCGCCCCGCCTTCAAGCGGCGGAGCGGGGAAACGGATGTATGATGACATCATTAATAAGCGTTCTTATTGATAAAACCGTTGCGGATCGTTTTGAAAATAATCCGGATATCGAACAGAAGCGACCAGTTCTCGATATAGAAAATATCGTGCTTGATCCGGTCCTCAATCGAGGTATCGCCCCGCAGACCGTTGCTCTGCGCCCAGCCGGTAATTCCGGGACGTACATGGTGCTTGACCATGTACTTCGGAATTTCTCCTTTAAACTGCTCCACATAGTAGGGGCGTTCCGGCCGCGGACCGACTACGCTCATGTGGCCCATCAACACGTTGAAGAACTGCGGAAGCTCATCCAGGCTCGTTTTACGGATAAATGTCCCGAACCGGGTGCGCCGCGGATCCTGCTCCGTGCTCCAGCCCGTGTCCTCCTCGCCGTCCCGCTGCATTTTCATCGAGCGGAATTTATACATCGTGAACGTGCGGCGGTTGAGTCCCACCCGTTCCTGCCGAAAAATCACCGGTCCCGGCGAAGTCAGCTTCACTCCAAGCGCCACAATCAGCAAAATCGGACTCATTACCACAATGGCGAACAGCGAAAATATAATATCGAACAGCCTCTTGGCCATCCGGTTAGCCGTCATGTCCAGCGGGATATCGCGCACATTGATCATTGGCAATCCGGCAAAATTATCGAAGTACGGACGCGCAGGCAGATAATCGAAGAAATCCGGAATGATCAGCGTTCGGACCCCTGCCCTTTCGCAGGTCGCGATAATGGTGGGAAACTTGTGGTGCACATCCAGCGGCAGAGCGAGAACCACCTCGTCGATCAGCATCGTCTCCAGCATAGACGGCAGCTCATCGAGCTTGCCGAGAATCGGCTTATAGCGCTGGGAGTCGAGAGTATCCCATGTTTGGTAATCGTCCAGAAAGCCGATAATCTCGTAACCGAGCTCAGGGTACTGGGCAAGATTATCGTAAATTCTTCTGCCCAGCGTGCCCGCTCCGAGAATGAGCACAAACTGGCGGTTGAACCCTTTTTCCCGAAAAGACTTCAGCATCTTCTTCAGTACATACCGGTACAGCATGGTCGAGAGCATAATAATGCCGATATAAATGGACAAGTATTGGCGGGAAATGTCGATTTCTCTCACAAAATACATCAAACCGAGCAGGATGAAGATGCCCATCACATGCACCTGAAAAATCTTCAGGAACTCATCGGCAAACCGCTTCTTCCGTTTCGGCATATACAGCGTGAGCAGAATACCGAGCAACACGGCGATTCCACCATAAATTAAGCTCCAATACGCATACGATTCCACCGTCATATGATTCTCGTAAGGCATCCAGTCGCTCTTGAACTTCAGCCACCAGGAGAGCAGAAAGGCAGCCTGAATGATAATAAAGTCGGCGACCATATAAAGCTGCGTCAAAAACCGCTGATTGCGGCGAATCATAATCTCACCTCGGCATTCGATTCGGAACGCGTGCCGGCGTCACCCGCGGTAGAGAGGCTTGGCACAGGCACTTGCTTCCGCCGTCCAAACGTCAGGGCATTACGCAGAAGAACTGCGGCAAACTTGACGCCTACCCCGGCGTATACGGCCCCATTTACCAGAAAAGGATACTGCCTGCTGTAATGCTTACGGTGAAAGACAACCATGGCGCGGTGAAACTCATAAATGATCTTGAGCGGTCTGCGCCGCGCGCTGCCGCCCTTCAGGTGCACGATGAAAGCTTTTGGATAATAGTAAATCTTCCAGCCGGCTTCCTTGATCCGGTAACACCAATCCAGATCCTCACCGTACATAAAAAAGGTCTCGTCCAGTCCGCCAATCTGCTCAATCGTTTCCCGCCTTACCAGCATGAATGCGCCGACCAGACAATCGACTTCATACTCCTTGTCAGGGTCCAGATATCCCAATTGGTAACCGTTGAATCTCGGATTGTCGGGAAACAGCCTGCTGAACCCGAACGCATAATAGAAGGAAGCCGCAGGGGTCGGAAATCCCCGTTTGCATGCCTTATCCAGACTTCCGTCCGGCAAAATCACCTTGCACCCCGAAGCCCCGAGCTCCGGCCGCCGGTCCATCAAGGCAATCATCGTCTCCAGCGTGTCCCGCTGCACCACCGTATCCGAATTCAGCAGCAGAATGTATCTGCCTTCGGCAATATTCATTCCCTGGTTATTGGCCCGCGCAAATCCGGTGTTCTCCTGATTCTGGGTAAGCTTCACCTGCGGAAATCTCTCCCGGATGACATCTGCCGATCCGTCTGAGGAATGATTGTCTATCACAATAATTTCATAGGCATATTTCGTTTCCGAGTCATACACCGACTGCAGACAATCTACTGTCAGGCGGCACGTATTGTAATTGACAATGATGATGCTGGCATCGATATTCACTTTTGCTTACGCTCCAGACAAAAATAGTAATCTATCGACAATATTATAGCATAAAACCTCCCCAAAATACGGGAGGCTTTCAGTAAGATTCATCCATTCACTCATTTGGTCTCTGTACCGCCAATCAGTCCACCGGTCTGTTCATAATGAAGCCGCAGTTCATGTTTTTTAAAGCTCAATACGATCTCGAAGCGCCACAATCTGCCGGTCCAGCCTGTCTATATTAGCCCTTACCTCTTCGATGCTGCCGCAAGATTTCATCGCACTCATCCTTTCCCGCGCTTCGCCATCTCCTGAACCGATCTTCGCTTCTTTCTTAGTGAATCCCATCCTACAAAAAAACTCCCCCAGGCCTTGAGCACACCCGGCTCCTTCAGCAGCATATATCCGTGGGCGGCGATTTCGTATGGGAGAGACGATAGAACAGTTCTCAGCACGGTCCGAACCGGCTCATTTTTAAAAATCATCTTATAGCGGTTTATGTATGAGACCCGCCGGATAAACAGCGGCTTTCCGCTGCGGCCCGATGCTTTCCAGCCCCGTTCATGGTACCCAATCGCATCCGCGTCGTAATATGCCTTCCAGCCCAGTAGCCGCGCCCGCCACGCCACATCGACATCTTCCTTGTAGGCAAAAAAATCCGCGTCAAAAAACTCGCCGTCCACGCTGATCTCCTCAATCATCCGCCGCGAATACATCGCCGCCGCGCCCGATACCCCGAACACTTCGCCCGAGTCCATCCAATGCTCCGCCGGCTCCCCCGCTCCCCGGTCAAAAGCTCTCCGGGCCTTGTTCATCCGCAGCCCCGTACTGTCCACCTTACCCGGGTCTGCCTTGAACAGCAGTTTTCCGGTGGCGCTGCCGATCCTTGGATCAGCTTCCATTCGGGTCACCAGCCTGGACACATAATCCGGCGCCAGCGCAACGTCAGGGTTAAGCACCAGGACGTAATTGGAACCACTCGCAGCAATCGCCTGGTTGTGGGCGGGAGCGAAGCCGGTGTTGGATTTATTCGGGATAATTGGGCAGCCGTATTCGAGTCCCCCTCTTGCTCCCAGCGTATCGTCTCCTCTTGGGCTTTCGTACCACGCTTCAATACTCCGAACCGTTCCATCCGAAGAAGCGTTATCGACCACAATAATTCGTTCTACAGGATAATCCTGATTCTGTACAGCCTTCAGGCAGTCTATAATATCCGCTTCGCTGTTATACGTTACGATGTGAACACTTACCGTTTTGTTTGTCATGGTCTATTCCTTGTTATTTTAGTCATTGTCTAATTCAATAGTATATCGTAAATTTGTCACTTCCTAAACAAAAAACTCCCGGTCTGCCAGTGCAGACCGGGAGTCTTGAATTTGTTATAAAGTGTCGTTCCAGAATATCTCCTGTTGTAACCTTATTTCGGACACAAATACCTTAACTCTTTTTCTAAATATTTGTTTTTCGTAATCCTCTAGTTTAATAATCGTACTTTAACAGATCTTTATAAAACAACTGAAATATCCTAATAGAAAGGTCAATGTTAAGTTATTCATTTACGCCGATTGAATTCGGAAATGAAGCAATATCGGAATAAGCGTCCAACTTTTGTCCAATTAAGACATGAATGTATGCCCCAGAAATGTTTACTGAAGTAATTGTAACCTTTCTTCCATCTTTAAATACTAATTTATTTCCTACTCTTAATTGCTCTAAATTATTAAATGTAGCATCAAATAATAGTGTAAAGTTATCCTTTCCAATACCGTTAATCCAGTGTTCATCAGATAAATTTGATAATTTCAGCTGTAGATTAGACTCTGGATTTATAGAATAATATTTACCTTTTACATCATTATAATACAACATTTTACTTATTGACACCTTTGATTCAAACAAGAAGGATAAATTATCCACTTTGTTGTTCCACCACTTATAATCTGTACTCAAGCGAATTGCATAGCTATGTTTACCTTTGGATATATTGAATAAAAACTCCCCCAATTTATCCTTATTCTTAGAATTTAATTCGATTGCAGCACGTTGATTTGCTTCACTTTCTATTTCTAATATTATGAATAATGGTTGTTCCATGATTTTCTCTTGTGTATCGACGGAAAATTGATAGAAGTTAATTATTGGATAAATAAGAGATGAGGCCTTTAGAAATGCACCATTCCCATCCCGTTCAGCCCATAATAAAGGAATATCCCCAATGTCCCTCACCCAAACTTCAGGTTGATCTTCTATAACATTAGAAAATAATCCTTTTTCCACTAACTTATCATGATAAATATCTTTTTTTGATTTTAATACATAAAGATCAAAATTGGCCAACCTAATAAAAGGGGTGTAATTCTCGTATATATATTCAGAAAGCATATAGTACTTAAAATCAACAGAAATATTGTCAATACTACTTCCTAGCCTCCCTCCAATCGGCATCAGGACGTATGAGGGATTGTTCAATTTAATTTCTTTCAAAGCTAGTTTTTGTGTTGTATCATCACTAATCATTAGTGGAGATTGATTTGCATAGATAGGATTTTTTCGATTAACTAAAGCATGGAAATAATTAGTTGACGAGAAATCAAAATATGTCTCATCTTTCTTCAATGTAGCGTCTAATATGTCTTTAAGCTGAGTCGCATCCGAAAGTTCTCCTCTAACTCGAGATCCATTAAAGTCAAATGAATTTGTGTATTGTTGATAATAATTGGTTGATGTTATTGCTTTAGTTGTTACAGATATACTTCCTTTCAGCGTAATCATATTTATATTAATCAATGCAATAGTAATAATGGAAGTTATTAAAAAGATGACTATTTTACCTTTATAACCAAATCTAATTATCATGTACGATAAAATGGCTAATGAAAATGTTCCTAACGCATGAGTTATACTACCTTCAACTAGAGAGTGCCGCACAATCCCCCTTGAGATATTTGCCAAATAAAAAAATGAGAAATAGAAAAACATTATTAAATTCTGTTGATTTACTTTAAGTGCCTCATCTTGTAAGACTGTAAATTTCCCAATAGTAATTAATGAGATTACTAATATCAAAATAGGCAATAAGTAATAGACTACTGTATAAGCTATTAAATTATAATCTCCTACACTAATATAAGCCCAGTTTTGATTTGATTGGCATAGTTTTACAAATTCAACAACTCTGTCCGCCGGAGATACTCCCTTTATCAAACATAATACTACAAAGAGAATTATCCCCGAGAAAATAATTATCACACCCGAACCTAAAAATTTAAGTATTTTCGAATAACGTTGCCTGTAAATGAAACAACTAATTATATAGGTAATCACTCCGCTAATAATTGCTCCAACACCCAAGTCAAGTCTATAGATACATAAGAATGTTGCAGCCAGCCAGAACTTAGTATTATTAAAAATAGAACCATCTTTAACGCATCTGTAAATAAAAAAAACTATAATCCCCGAGAATAAGTATAATATGTTAAATAAATTCTCCAATAAAGGAAATGTAAAAATAAAGAAAAATGAATTAATCTCCCCAATAAGATTCTTTAATAAATAATACACAAGGAGTATATATATAACTACCACATACTTATCATACAAAAAGGCCGCCCATGGTTCATACCCATTAACAAAAGAATATAAGTAAGCAAACACTTGATTATAGAGCATATGGGCATCATAATTTTCAATTATAGGGATGCTTCCATATTTAAAGAATTGATCAATCGCTAATCCATGATTAGCCATTTCAAAATACTCTTTGCCTACACCAGCTACTCGACTTGGTTGTGCTATCATAAAAGCAACTGAAGCCAAAATAATCGGGATATAAATCTTGTACAACAATTTCTTTCTATCTATATTTAACCATTTTTCATCATTTCTGAAAAAAAAGAAGATGATCATAAATAAGATCAAACATATAGCGAATAATATACAATACATTAAAAGTGATCTATTCGTTATTATGCCGAATCTTTTATTGAATATATTTAGTACTTCAAGCATTATTGGTTGTAGGATTCCAGTTAACATAACCGGTATACCGGCTATAAACATTATATTTTTCAATCTCTCATCTTCTATATTTGTTTTATCTCTGACATGCTTAAATAACTTCTCACATACAAAAAGCAAGATTGTGCTTGATATGAAGCATACTAACATAACATATAAGACATCGATATTTAATTCTAAATTTTTTACAAGATTTATAATTAGTAAACGATCCAATAAATGAAGCTTTTTTGAAACAACCCATACGAATAAACTAAGTGGGATGGCCATGAATATATACCAAACAAACATACTTAATTCTATATTTCTGTCGTAAAAAAACCTAATATAGATCCACCCTAATAAAATGACTTCTCCAATAAAGAAAAGAGCTAAATCTTGTCCAGCAGATAAAATGCTTGTTACTACACCCACTATTCCTATAAATGAAAGATCAGTTATTAGGCGAATAAAAGGTAATGTACTATCATTACACCTGTTAATAACCATTCTATATATTACAAGGAAAAAGAAGGCTGCAATTAAAATCAAACCGGTTAAAAAGATAATATATGTATTTATGCGGCCAGCTATATCCAGATTAGCAGCCGTAGCAGAAGACATAATATGATCTGAAAAGTTCTTTATATTAGGCTTATATATTAATACGCTTTTCACACATATTAAAGCTAGTAATAATGAGAATAAAAGAGCTGAAGCTGACACGGAAACTAACATTTTTTTTGGAGATTTATATACCATTACCAATTTTTTCCTAAAAATCTCAAACAACAACAACATCCCCTTCAATTCCAGAAATAATTGGCAGTATAATATGCAAATAAAACTCCCGTATCATTATGAATGATGCGGGAGTTGAGCTCCTTACACTTTTAGCTCTAGAAGGAAACTTCTGAGACCTTCCCGCCACGGCCGTATATCCTGAAATCCGTTCGTCCGTATCGACAAATGCTCCATCACCGAATTGCGCGGACGCGGAGCGGGACGCAGAAACTGTTCCGTCGTACACGGCTCCAGCTTGGCGGTAAACTTGAGTCCCAGAATCTCCTCCGCCTCGGCAAAAATCGCCTGGGTAAACTCATACCACGTACAAGCTTCACTATTGGAGGCATGGTAAACCCCATACTTTTCCGTCCCAATCAATTCCAACAGGAAATTCGCCAAATCCACCGTATACGTCGGTGAACCCTTCTGGTCGTCCACGACCTGAAGCATCGGTTTTTCCTGGCCAAGCTTAAGCATCGTTTTCACAAAATTACTCCCGTACTTTCCATACACCCAGGAAGTGCGGACAATGAAATACTTTGAAGACAGAGTTTGCACCATAATTTCTCCGGCTCGTTTGGACTTGCCATAGATACTCTTGGGATCCGTGTTGTCGTATTCATGATACGGCTGGCTTCCTTGTCCGTCGAACACATAATCCGTACTGATATAAACCAGCTTGGCGCCGACTTTCTCCGATGCAAGCGCAACATTGCGCGTGCCCACAGCATTGATCAAGTATGCAGCGTCAATATCCGTCTCTGCGGCGTCCACTGCCGTATGCGCGGCGCAGTGTATAACGGCTTCTGGGCCGAATTCTCCAATAATCTTGCTGCACTGGTCGAGATCGGTAATATCCATCTCCTGCCGGTCGCAAGCCAGCACCTCATACCCCCGTCTCTCCAGCAGCAGCACCACATCCCGGCCGAGTTGTCCCGCCGCCCCCGTCACCAGAATCTTCTTCGCCATTACAGGGCATCTCCCAAGCGGCTGCCGTATTGCTTTTCGGCATACTTCTGGTATTCACCGGACTGGATGCGTGTCCACCATTCTTTATTGTTCAAATACCACTGGATCGTTTCTTTGATCCCCGTTTCAAAGGTATGCTTCGGCTTCCATCCAAGCTCGTTCGTAATCTTCGTTGGGTCAATGCCGTAGCGGCGGTCATGCCCCGGACGGTCCTGCACATACGTAATCAGCGATTCCGGCTTGCCGAGTTCCTGCAAAATCGTCTTGACGATATGCACGTTCGTCCGCTCATTATTTCCGCCAATGTTGTACACCTCACCCAGTACACCCTTGTGAATAACCAGATCAATCGCGCTGCAATGATCTTCCACGTAGAGCCAATCGCGAATGTTCAAGCCGTCGCCGTATACCGGCAGCGCCCCGTCAGCCAGAGCGCGGGAGATCATCAGCGGAATAAGCTTCTCCGGGAACTGGTACGGGCCATAGTTGTTCGAGCAGCGCGTAATATTAACCGGCAGGCCGAACGTTTCATGATAAGCGCGCACCAGCAAATCTCCACCCGCCTTGCTGGCGGAATAAGGACTGTTCGGCG
Source organism: Paenibacillus rhizophilus (assembly GCF_003854965.1). GTDB lineage: Bacteria > Bacillota > Bacilli > Paenibacillales > Paenibacillaceae > Paenibacillus_AQ > Paenibacillus_AQ rhizophilus. The sequence continues at coordinate 140,244 of NZ_RQPI01000010.1, read as the reverse complement.
TCAGCGGGGTCTCTTCCGTAAACAGACCGGTCGCCCCAAGCGTACCGTACACCTCATCGGTCGAAACTTGTACAAACTTGGTGACTTTATGCTTTTTGGCCGCGTCAAGCAGCACCTGAGTCCCGAGCACGTTCGTCTTCACAAACACATCCGGCTCCAAAATACTCCGGTCCACATGAGACTCCGCCGCAAAATTCACGACCACATCCACACCCTGGCCGATCAATGCGTCCATCGCTTGAACATCCGTAATATCCGCTTTTACAAACGTGTAGTTCGGATGACTCTCGACCGATTTCAAGTTCTCCAAATTCCCTGCATACGTAAGAGCATCCACATTAACGATTTGATAATCGGGATGCTGCTGCAGCATATACATAACAAAATTGCTTCCGATAAACCCGGCTCCGCCGGTGACGAGGAGTTTCATTTAGTTAACCCACCTTTGTTTCATCAGATATATTTTTTTAATATTTATCTTATACAACACTCATGTGTGATGAAATGAATTTCGTTTACTGCTGTTTATAAATAGGTTGCCACTAAAATGCATATTATGCTATTTATTTAAAGCGATTGTGCCCCTTTTTGATATTCCACATTAGACTCAGGATTATATTTTTTTAGTGCCAAATTAAACAATATTTTCATGAGCAGCATATTACCCCTTAAAGGGCTGATTTTAGTAGGGATCTTCCCTTTGGGGTAAGCTCTGGTCACAGGAATTTCTATCACTCTGAATCTTAATCTGGAACTTCTGACTGACAAATAAGCCAGCAGTTCATAAGTACTAAATATATTTCTAAACGGCTGAACTTTAGGGTCCAATAAAAAACTCCTTGAATGGGCTCTGAACCCATTGGTCGTATCTGTGTAGCGAAAACCTGCAATTAAAGAAATGACTGGTGCATGGATCAGTTTTATGGCAAGCTTCCTGGATAAAGGTGTGTTAATTTCACTGCCCCCAGGAACATATCTCGAACCCTGTACAAAATCGTAGCCTTCATCAAGTTTTTCTATAAATGACGGAATAGATTCGACACTGTCCTTATTATTGCCGTCTACAGTAATGATGCCTTCATACCCTTTTTCAAGGGCATATGCAAACCCCATTCGGAGCTGTGCACTTAATTTTCCTGTATCCTTCTTCACAAGAAGCGCTTTAACTCCTACTTCCTCTAAAAACTGCAGGTTCAACGAATTATCCGTACTTCCGCCATCTAATATAATAATGTCAATATTAGAGGATAAAGCTGCCATTTTCTTTAATTGTTTTTGTATCTTTTCCCCTTCATTAATGACCGGTATACACACACAGTATTTATTCCTCGATCTATCGATCAGCTCATTTTCCACATAATCAGGAACTTGCCAATTTTCCTTATTCATTGTTTGAAGTCCCCCTATCAGAGATACGTTGCTCCCACAAAGTCAACAGCTTTCTTAACGCTCTCAGCATTAGATGACAGTAAGCCGCTCTTCATTTCGATTGAAATAAATTTTTTATAGTGAAGATCCTTAAGCACTTTGGCAATCGATTGATGATGTTCTATAACACTGGATCCTACTAAACCTAAATAAGGTTCACTTACATGAAAATGGGCTAAATAAGGCAAGCTTTTCTCTATGGATTCATAGTAGTTCTCACCATTTAGGTTCATTGCTGCAGCGTCTAAATGTAATTTAAAGCCTGGATGATTAACTGCTTTTACAAGTTCAACACCTTGAGCTGTATCGGTAATAAAATCACACCCATATTGTGATGGATTGGGTTCGATACAAAAAACTACACCATTTTCCATAGCAACTTGCCCTAATTCATAAAAAAAGGAAATAGCAATATCAAGTCTTTTAGTAGGGCTTAAACTGCCTGCCAATCTGTTTTTAGGCGAGCCAAATACCATTGCCTTTGTCCCTAGAACCCCAGCAACTCTAATAATCTTTTTCAAATAGTCCATTAATTGGACTCGGCTATTCTCTTCACCAAATAAAATTAAATCGGGTTGGCCAAACAAAAGAGACTGCATGGCAACTGGTTCAAAACCACGCTCTACCCATTCTACTCGATAATTGTTAAGTTCTTCCTCTGTACACTCAACAGGTGATTGCCACTTTTTTGTTGGAGCAATTTCTATACCTGTAACATTACGGCTTTGTAATACCTTTATAACTTGTTCCTCATCATCTGCTTCCCAAGCTATATTCGAGATAGAAAGCTTCACAGTTTAGCCCTCTCTTTCGATATAAAGGCCGTTATTTCCGATAAGATTTCATTCTTATTTTTAAAATATCCTTCAGATTCATGATTGTTAAAAAGATAGCTATATTTGCTGCGCATATCGTAGTAAACTGGAGGATTCTCTGTAACATTATCAAATGTAATATTTAAGGCTGCCTCAGCTACCTCATGCGCACTGACCGGTTCTATAACAAAATTCACTAACGAGAGGGATTGATTTAAAGCGGTTTTAATGTCATTCCAGAGCGAGTCCATATTATAAAATTGAAATTGACTATCGCGATGAGTTAAATGCAGACAATTGGTATGAATAAGATCATAAATGAAATTTTTCTTCAAACCCTCTCCAAATAATCCGGGAAGTCTTATAACAAGATGGTTCGGAAATTTCTTTTGTATAAATTCTTCCAAATAAAATCTATGTCGCCCATACGGCGTTACTTCTTCAGGAATGATTTCGGTTTCTTCATCTACTTCAATAGGATTCTTGTAGACATCAACAGTTGAGATTAGAACAAATTTCTTTGCCGTTATTGTTTTTAAGTTTCCTATAATCTTTTCAATGTTCTGCAAATCTTCTTCAGGATTTTTATTGGCTTTCCATTTTACTGCCGGGGCGGCAGCGCAAACAACGAGGTCATAGTCTTTCCCCTTTATATCATCCACATTTTTAGAATTATACAAATCGTCAAATGCTGTACTTCTCAGCAGTGTGGATCCTACATAACCCGTATAGCCTATCAGACAACTTGTCAAAGTAAAACCTCTCCTTTAAACGGATAAATTATCTTTGTTGCGTTCTACTAATTGGAGATGCTGTCTTTTCTCTTTATACATCTCAACCGAGCTAGTGCTGTAGAATGGTCGATTTTGAATTTCTGTAAGAATTCTGGAAATATACTCTCCAATTACACCGAATATAAAGAACAAACCGGCAAAACCGAAAGAAATTAGAATCATTAATGTTGTCCAGCCTTCAACAACTGATTGATTAAAGAAATAATTATAGAGCGCGTAGGCCCCCATAAAAATAGAGAATCCAAAGAAAGCAAATGTTAAATAATGGGCGGCCTTTAAGCCAGCATTGGAGAAAGAAACCAGAGCATCAATGGCCAGTGATATATTCTCCCTGTTCAGCTTCTTTCCTTTAGGTTTGGAAAGGGATTGATACGTTACGATACTTTTGGAATATCCAGTAAGTTCATATAGAGCCTTGCGGTATCTTACCTTTTCTTTGAGATTCAGCATGGAATTGAGTGCTCTACGAGTTACGAGTCTGATGGTTTCGGTTTGTAGAGATAATTTCATGTAGGATAGATTATTAAGCATTTTGTAAAAGAGTCTGGACTTCCAACTTGTTGAACCTGCTGTTGCAGCTACAATATCGAATCCCTTTTTGGTTGCTATCTGGAAAAGCTCATAGAGCAGTTCAACAGGATAGTCTATTGTCGCAGTCTCAATCTCGAACACAAAATCTCCCATAGATTTATTTAAACCAGCCATCATCGCATGTTCAATACCATGTTTTCTTGATAAGTTAATTATGGTGGTATCGCCATGGATTTGTTTGATAGCTTCCCTTGCTTTAATAACTGTTTCATCCTGGCTGTAGTCGTTTACTAATATAATTTCATAACTTTTGAAATTTTTATCGAACAGTTGATCAAGCGTAGTCAGTGTATGACCCACCGTTGACTCATTATTATGAGCATAAACAACGACAGAAACAAAAACCTGCTCTTTCATAGCACTTCCTCCAAATCATAAATTGTGTTAAATTTCCCCGAAAATACTGAAATAAAAGACGGTGAATTGGAAAACTCCTTAATTACAGTAGGTCTAGAATCATCCAGCTCTGAAGCGCTTATCAACGCTTTAACGGCGAATAATGAGCTTTCATAGGCTACAGCAATATCTGGCATCAAATATTTCTTAGCTAACTGGTGCATTCTGTTCCACGCTGACTCTGGCTTAACAAAGCAAGTATTGCAGTTCTGGAGCTGATCCTTTGAACAATCCTCCCGATAATTCTGACATGTGAATTCCGGTAATGGATTGAAAGATGATTCATGTGGAGTATGACCTACCGAAGTCAATGAATGGTACCCGCTTACGCCGAATGGCATCAACGAGAAGAATGGACCATCCATAACGGTTATCCCTACATTTTTCATGCTTTGCGATACCTTAGTCATTATAACTTCACATATTTCATATTTTGTAGTAAACAAATCATAATCAAAAATCTTTAATATTTGGTTGATACTTGCATAAGTAGCGTTAAGTATTTTGGGTGTAGTTATAACATCGCCATCTTTAAAAAACAGGCTGAAATCAGTTTCTTCTTTAAAGCTCCGATCTAGATGTTTATTATAATAAATTGTTACATTTTTGAAACTCCCCAGCTCTTCCACATACCAGTTGCGTATAATATTTGCATCATAGCTAAACTCTACAGTTTCATACGTCGCCTCTACCAAGCCGGGATTAAAATAAGGCTTGCTGCTGACTTCATAGGCTGGAATATTGACATACTCACAGAAATTCAAAAATTGTTCCGCGTTTGTCAACGAGTCATTGGCAGATATAGCATAAATCTTTTTAAAACTATCATTGATAGAAAACGAAAAATCCCTGGAAAACCGCTCATAATAGCTTGCCGATTTTGCAGCCGTGGATACACTCCTAGGATAATGATAGCCATTATGCACCCTGGCTTGGTTAATATAACTAGCTCGCTGTAAAGGTTTATCATCGAATTCTATAATAGCCACTTTCAAGTCCTTCTTAGCAAGCAAATGCGCTGCATAAAGCCCATAAATGCCCGCACCAAATATCACATAATCGAACTTCAAAACTTGTCATCCCTTTCAGATCAGTCCATTACTTTTGTAAGCATAAATTCTTTTAATATAAACTTATTATTGAAAGTATATCCATCAACATCCAACCTGATTTTCTTAATATCTTTACTCTCCAGCCAGAAAGTGTTTCTTCCAACCGGTATGAAGTATGAATGTTCGCCTTTCAAGATTGAAAACTTAATGGACCTATTCTCTGAATATCCAGTTCCATCATCCCAAAACAATTGCCCTACCCCATCCTGCTGTACATTGTTTAGGGTTACCATAATCAAGTCCGCGGTTTGTACGGAATGAGCATTGTTTAAGGATACAGCAAGGAAAGGGTCATTGCCAATAATTTTTAACTTATTCGAACTCTCTAAACTAATGTTATTAAACTGATATGTTTCAGGATAAAATATATTTGAATAGCCCAGCTTTACAACGTTATTTTTTTTCAGTAATGAAGGGACCTCCTTCAAATTCTGAGTGTTTAATAGTGGATCGTATATCTTTTGTTGATAATTCGATAATGAAATCCTTCGTTCAAGAACATTTGTTTTGATCAATGTGGCGAAATTCTGCTTTGACTGAGCTATATCAAACATAAAATTAATAGTTAAAAAACAAACTAAAGCAAGTAAAATTAATCCAAATAAATGATGATACTTTTTAACAATTACTTTTTGAGTCAGTATGACTGTCAGTATAATAAATGAAATTGAATTCATATATACATATCTACCAATCATTATATCAACGTCTTGTGAAATAGTCCCATAACACAGAACAATTATATTCAATAAAATACTGGAGGTAAGGAGAGTTATAAGTTGAGATTTACTTTCCTTAAGAATTTTCCAAGACTTTACTGCATACATAGTTGCTATGATAAGTGTCCCTATCAGTACCCATGACAATAGGTTCGTGATCGTGAAGTAAGGCTCCCTTATTGCCGGAAACCCACTCTCTTGTGGATTCCAAAAAGATCCTAGGAAAAGGTTGGTCTTTTGCAAGATATAATAGGGTGATAATTGAATATTATTAGGATTTACTATACCTTTCACAAAAGCTACATGCAGGCTATTAGCGGTCAATTCTTTATAATGGTACATATTAAAGATAAACCATGGTGATATAAGAACCCCAGTGGATATAACATAACTAAAAGCCTGCTTAATCTCTTTATTCAGTAAGTAAAATAGAACAATGATTCCAATAATGTATATGGAGGTGAATTTAGTCAAAATCATTCCTGCGCTTATCAAGGAAAGAAACGTTAAGTGTTTAAAAGAATGTTTTTGACCCAATGTTTTTACAACATAATAAGTTAATACGGTCATTAAAAACACAACTAATTGTTCATTACTAATAGTGGTCATTCTTGTTAGAAAGCCCGGATTTAAAAAAAATAAAAGAGTAAAGGCATAGAACAAGTTATCGCATTTTTGGATTAAATCTTTCCGCCATAATTCCTTATAAGTTTTTTGGACAAAAAAGTAAGTGAGAACAATAAGTAAAACGCCGAATACACGAAGTATTATTACGGATAGTACTAAGTTTTTTTGTAAAAGAGCTACTATTACAGAGGAAATTAAATAATAAAGTGGAGGCTGTACAGCTTCATATTGAGTGTTGCTAGGTACTGACCATTCAGTAATTTTATAAAGCTCATTTGTATTAATTATATCGTAAAGAGTAGGCAGTTTGTGCTGTTGAATAATATGCAATATATAGTCAAAATGGGCTCCCTCATCAATAGGCGAGAAAAAAGGGAGAAATAGTATATAGTATAGGCCCAGCAAAATAAGCATGATATAGGTAAATTCTTTGTGTTTAATCTGCCTAAGAAGCAGTATGACAAGCCCATAAAATAAGACTGAGGCAATTAAATAATGTGGAAAGGCTATTCTTTCGGTATAACTAGTATAATAGTTTATTAAGATCCAACTTACATATCCGAAGAATAAAATTATGACTAACCACAAACTGTATTTGTGTTTTGTATTTCTAAGATTCTCTTCCAACTTCAATTTCCCCCAGCCTCCCAAAGCTGAATATCAGTGAAAAATAACTATAGCACCTGCTACTAATAGGATAGTGCCAATCGTTTTGGATACTGTTATACCTTCATGAAAGAAGACTATGGAAACCAGTACAAGACCTACAATAGTTAGCGCCTGCGCAATGGGCGATAACCTTCCAATTTCTCCTTTTGACAAAGCAAACAAATAAACAAAAAAACTTCCACCATAAAGCAAAGCGCCAAACCATATGTTTGGCGTAGAAATGATTTTGACTATACTCTCAGAATTTATAGTATCCAACTGCAGTTTGTTTAATCCAAACTTTAGAATTGTCTGAGCAGAGACGTTGAGTATAATTGAAACAAATAAGTATATCCACATTTTTCATTCCTCGCTAACTTAAATAGAACTAATATAGCTAATTTCTAAAATACCTGATTTCTAAAATTATAAGTTTAAATATTTACTTTATTTGAATGTACGTTCTCTTTTTTACATCTCATTATATTAAGATTGTTTTCATAAATTTCAGAGGGGATGCCTATTGAAAAATCTTCTCTGTCTTTAGATAGATTAGGATTATAAGCTGGATCATTGTTCAAAATCTTAGACCAACGATTTTTTACCCATTCGATCTCCCCAGCAAATCGAAGTTGTTTTTCCGGGGTGTCTTCATATCCTCTACTTTTTGATTCATAATGATATAATTTCACATGCGGTAGCCATAAATTGTTATATCCTAAGCTCCAAACTTTCAAACAGAAATCAACATCATTAAAAGCAACTTGCAGCTCCTCTTCTAGACCGTTCACTTCAAAAAATATTTCTTTACGTATCATTAAGCATGCAGCTGTTACAGCTGTATAATTTGATACAATTTTTAATCTTCGGTAATACCCAGAACTATCCGAAGCAAAATGTTTATGGCTATGCCCGGCCACTCCTCCAAGACCTAGTACAACTCCTCCATGTTGCAATGTTTTATCAGGGTAATATAAACATGCACCTACAGCTCCTATTTCTGGACGAATTGCTTGTCCAGCCATTTCCTGCAACCAATCTTCGGAGATAACTTCGGTATCGTTATTCAACAATAGTAATAAGTCTCCACTCGCCTTTTCTGCGCCAAAATTATTTAACTTTGAGTAATTAAAAGGAATGTCCAACACATAGACTTTAAATCTCTCTTTTTCATTTTTTTCCCAATATTTATACAATTTAAAAATTTCAGGCTCTGTACTTCCGTTATCAATTATAATAACTTCATAATTAAAATATTTAGTTTTTGTAAAAATGGAATCCAAACATGTTTTTAGTACAGAGGCCATATTTTTCGTTGGAATAATAATAGAAATCTTAGGGTTACTGGTAGGCCTAAACCTAGTTAAGTATATATTTGAATGACCTTCTACTGATACAACAGTTGCAGGCAATTTTCTTCTAGCTAAAGCATCCTCTACCGCTTTCAAACCAGCAATATGTGTATAATCTTTAGACGATCCGCTAGAAGCGGTAGAGTTCTGAATTGCCCTCCAGTGGTAAAGGATTTTGGGAATATGATAAATATTATCGGTTAATTCAGTAACCCTTAACATTAGGTCAAAATCCTGACTTCCCTCATACCCTTCGCGGAACCCTTCAACTTGATCAATCAGGCATTTACGACACACTGTCAGGTGACAAATATACATTTGAGAGAGTAACAAATCAGGAGACCAATCCGGCTTGAAGAAGGGAGAGAATCGCTCCCCTTCGATTGAGATCTTATCTTCATCGCTATAAATAATATCTGCATCACGAAATCTGTTAAGCAGTAAAACATTTTCATAAAGAGCATCTGGAGTTAATTCGTCATCATGATCGAGCAGTGCGATAAATTCACCGGTAGCAATCGCCAAAGCAGAATTTGATGATTTAGAAATATGTCCATTTTCACTTCTATATACTACCTTTATCCTACTATCACGAGCTTTATAATTTTCTAGCACCTTCGCGATATGTAATTTAGTAGAAGCATCATCGGAAATGCATAATTCCCAATTAGAATAATACTGCGCCAATACGGAATCGATGCATTTCCTCAGCCAAACCTCTTCTATATTATAAACAGGAAGAATAATAGATATTAATGGCTTATATTCAAAAGCTTCAATTTCATCATTTATTTGAGAAATTTCTTTTTCCAAAATTATGCTATTCTCAAGCCAACTACTATAATCGTTAACCAAACTATTGCTATTGTACTCCATAATTTGTTTAGCATTAGCCCATAGTGACTTTATACCACTAGTTTTGATAGCGTTCAGAACTTTCCTTATCAAACTGACAATACCTCTGTAGCCATAACCTCTTTGAAAAGAGTAGTTTCTTAAAGCTTTAACAGCAACACAGATTCTGCTAACTTTCTTCACTTTCAAATTGCTAAAACTAAAGTCAAGTTTCTTTTCACCAGGATCCAATCTGATTGCTATTGCATCGTCAGGAATATAAAGATACGTTTTAGTATTGGAATTACCTTTGCTGATTTCTCCGATAATCAGACTGCGGCCTTCGTTAAAATCTTCGCCATTATCCCAGTACATCTTTAAGGGGATACGCTCCTCAGAATTTGAACTCCATGACATTTCATTCCAACCAACACCAAATTCTCCATGTATTAAAAAACTGGGATCCGCCCCATATGAAACCCATCGGTCTCCATCTTTCTTCAAGTCATTCAAAGGAATTAATTCCAGTTTACTTTTCACCCCAAATATTCTAAGAAAGATAAAAAAAATCGATTTTATTCTTAAAAACAAAGAAGCACCTACTCTCTTAATATTATTTCCCTATGAGATTTTTAATTTTTGTTAAATAAATCCATCCTCTAGACTCATATATGGCTTTTAACTCAGCTGCGTTACTGTTATTCACTTGTTGTAATTCAAGAATAGTTTGGTGTAACTCCCCATTTGTTTGGGTTAACTGAGTATTTTTTTGGCTAATTTCATTTATAGTTTCCCTGCAAGTATCATTCGAAAATTTATGATTCTCCACTTCCATAATTAATGATTGATTTGTTTTCATCAGTTCGCTATTCTTTGCCGACAATTCTGATATTTGCTGTTTCAATTCCTCAATACTTTTTGCATGTGAAATTCCCATCAATCTCATCTTTTCACCGATAATTCCCATGTGTTCAGTGAAATAGTCAGCTATAGAAATGGAAGCATCATCTTGGGAAAGCTTAACAATGTCGAAACTCACTTCTTTTATAGCTTCTTCCATTAAAAAATTCAGAATTACATAAGGATCATCTTCAAGGAAAATAAAAGTGTTATTAAATTTCAGATTGAAATTCCCACTAATCGTATATGCTGCTTTTGGAAGGTTGTTTTGATTGTTTATAGTAACTATAATATTTTTTATTTCAAATGAGCCTTTAAAATTAGACGGGTCAATTCTTATTGATTTAAGCTTCTGAGATTCAAGATCAGCATGTATGTGCTGTCTGATACTTTTCAGGTTGAATTTAATACTTTTATCTTCAGTGAATCCTGCCCCTTCATCTTTAAAAATCTGAATAAAGTCTCCAGAAGCATCATCTTTGTTTATTTTCAAAGGCAAGTTAGCTAAGCTATAGAAGATCTTTTCCATACTGTCTAGTTTTAATAGATTTTCTTCTTTTTTAGATAAATTTATTTTTCTTAATGGTAAAGCAGATAAGTTTCTATTTTTTGATCCTACACATATTTTTCTATAAGACTCCTCCACAAAATCATTTCCAAAAAGATGTTGATTGTAAAACCTATCTATTTCATTTCTATAAACCCCCAATCGGGAGTCTTGAGCCGCAATGAAATGTATAGCCATTAGCCTTTCCCAGATACGCACATCTCCATGATTAATAATCTCAAACTGAATGTTTTGCGCTTTAAGATACTCAGACATCTTAGTCAAAACGGGCAGACCGTTCATCATATGTTCTTCTAACCAGATAAAATCTTTGCCAAAGATCGATTTGTATACCGCATTAACCCTTCTTTCAGCTTCAACCACTTCAGGAGAATGAAAAGGGGCTGTAATAACAAAAAAATCAGAACTAACTCTATTAAGTTCATTTAAAAATTTTTCACGATCTTTTTCAAAGATATGTTCGAACACGTCTAATGCAACAACGATATTATATTGATTATCAGAAAAATCCATTGAGGTTGCATCACCTATTATATATTTAGGATTATTCTGTAAATATTCAGGCAATTGTATATCTAGATAGGTTATTTGGTCAACCGGCAAGAACTTCTCTAAGTTCTGATGTTCGTTGGCACCAACCTCAAGAATATTAAAGACTTGCCCAGACATCCTCATCGAATTAATTATATCAGTAACATTTTGATACCGTTGATATTGATCAAAAAGAACATCTATCATTTTAGTACCTCCCAATTGTGCTTTATATAAACTAATCCTTCTGAAAAGTACTTATTGGTTATAGTAAAAGATACTCCGTTCTCCATATAATGTAAATTGACGATTCCCTCATTATTAAAAAGACCCACATCCAAACAAAAGGTTCCACCCAATAGGGGAAGTTGTGGAATACAATAATTCACTTTATGTCTTCCCATGCTATTAGGGATTGATATATTTTCCAAAAAAGTATTTGGACCAAAAATATAATCCCGACTCGGCGTATAAATAGCTGCGCCTAAAAGTAGATCCTCAATGGACTCTTCATATACTTCATATTCTATTTCTACAATTAACTCTTCAAATGTTCGAAATGACGTTTTATTAATTTGAACATTTGTAATAAGAGCTAGCACATCAGGATTGGAAGGGAGAACAAAATCCGGCTCTATAGAAGAAATCTCTTTGCTTGCTCTCGGCTTAGTTCCCTCCGTTAACTGTTCTGTATCGTTTCTCATATAATCCTCGTACAAATCTACGATCTCACTTGATTCTCCCTGCGCTTCTATTTTCCCATTCTTTATCCAAACCGCTTTATTACAGAACCTCTTTACTTGCTCCGAAGCATGAGAGACAAAGAGGATCGTAGTGCCGTTTCTCTTTAATTCCTTCATTTTATCAATACACTTTGTCTGGAACCGTGTATCTCCAACAGCCAGAGCTTCATCAACGATCAAAATATCGGGCTCCACATTTATGGATACAGCAAAGGCAAGTCTGGCAAACATACCGCTAGAGTATACTTTGACAGGTTGATCTATAAACTTACCGATATCGGCAAATTCGATTACGGAGTCAATTTTTTCATCCATCTTTTCTCTGCTATAACCCATCATTAAACCGTTCAAGTAGATATTCTCCCGGCCCGTATATTCAGGATTAAACCCGGCCCCCAGTTCCAAAATAGCAGAAATCTTCCCATTGATTTCAACACTTCCGACGGTTGGCGACAATACTCCCGTGATTATTTTTAGGAGCGTGGATTTGCCGGAGCCGTTCTTCCCAAGTATCCCAACAGCATCTCCCTTCTCTACGGAAAGTGTAATTCCATCCAAGGCGACAAATTCCTTATGATAGATTTTATTGAAGGGATGTACCGCTTCTTTAAAACGATCGGTTGGCTTATTGTATAACTTGTATTTTTTCACCAGATTATTAATTTCTATTATCCCGCTCAATAGTCTCACTCCTATAGTACATCCGAAAAATGCGGTTTAAGTTTTTTAAAGACTTTTATGCTGAATGTGAACAATACAAGACAAAACAACCAAAAATATATCGTTTGGTACGGGCGATTTATAAATAAAATATGATCAATAAACGTATCTCTGTAACCTTGCACTATATAAAACATCGGATTTAATTTGAAAATTCTGCCCCAAAAATCGGATAGCATGCTGACCGTCCAACCAATGGGAGTGAACCAAAATCCGATCTGAAGAATAACTGCGATTATCTGATTTAAGTCTTTAAAGAAAAGAACGATTGACGAAGTGAGGAATGATACCGAAACAGCTAAGACAAACAAACATACAACATAGTAGATCAGTTGAAAGCTATAAACGGTTGGGAAACTCCCATAAAATGCATAAATAATAAATATAAAAATAATAAAAAATAACTGGACAAAAAATGCCGAAAAAATCTTAACTAAAGGAAGCAGTTCAACTTTAAAAACTACCTTTTTTACAAGATAGCTATATTCAAGATAAGCGTTAGTAGCGGTTGAAAGAGCGTCGGAGAAAAAAAACCATGGGATGATACCGGCAATAAACCAAATAATGAATGGAACATTCCCTACATCTCCGCTTCTCAGTCCAACTTGAAACACAAACCAATAGGTACCGATAGTTAGCAAAGGATTTATAAATCCCCACAAAACACCCAAGTATGACGAAGCAAATTTCGTTTTAAAATCATTCTTCGCCAAATTTAGAACAAGTTCCTTATTAGCAGAAAAATCTCTCACAAATTTCATGCTTTCTTTCACATATCTTCCTATAAAATAAAAAGCCGCAGCAGCAAACAGGCTTAAAAACAAAGATATGATTTTCAAACTCCAATTTCCGCCCTGCATAGCTTCAGTAATATATCCGCTGGCATCAAAATAAATGAACGGATCTTTGCCGCTAGCCTTCAAGAGATATTCTTCGGATTCCGTTTTTTCAATCTTTAACTGATTTAGTTTCTTATCAATTTCATTTATATCTAGTTTCACTTTTGAATTTGCGGTGATATACAAATCACGAGCAGTTACTGAGGCATTCCCGTTACCAAAATCGATTCGGATAAAAGAATACTCCGGCAAATTGAATACAAGCTCTTTCCAATCACCCGGATTAGTATAACCTATATGAATAGACTTCTCCTCACTCCACGCATCGGGATCATGCGCATAAAACAGCTGGTAGTCCATTTCTTGTCCCGACTTGACTTTGATGTGTAGAGATACGTCAGTGTTATCTTTCCAATACGAACTAATATAGTAGTAAGATAATCCCAAAACAATTAAAGAGCACATAATTAACAATAAATGCTTTGCCGCTTTCATTGATACTTCCCCTAACTATTCTTCAAGTAAAATATCTGATAGCTTTAGTAAATTTATAAAGTTTAATTACATCTTGCCTTATGCTAAAATATTGTCGTATCTACAGGAAAAGGAGATTAAAAAGTTGGCTAATCCAGTATACGGTAAAAAGGCTGCTCAGTCGAGAAATGCCGAAAAAATACCCGACTCGCTATGGGTGTTGGTAATTGGTTTTATTGTATTTTTAATTTGGGCCCCGTTTCAAGTGGGATTATTTAACGGGCAGCAGACGGATTTTGAGAAACCGATTTATGTCGCGGCTTTGCTCGGCTGTCTGATGCTCTTCTTCTGGGCCGGCCTCTATTACAAAAGGTTTAAATTGGAGGACCAGCGGGATTTGCTGGCGGTAGTCGTACTGCTGCTTCCTCTGACGTACTTTCTGTCGCTGTTTGTCGCCGTTTCGCATTATATGGCGATGAATCTGCTGTTGATTCAGAGCATGTACGCAGCGTTGTTCATTGTAAGTCTCTACCTCCTTCGACAAAAACAAGTTAATGTTATCATACAAACTGCTATTTTGACAGTAGCTTATCTGATCGTCTGGTTCGGTCTGATGAACTGGCTGGGCGCCTGGAACGTGGCCGGAGGGCTGGTCGGCTGGTTCTCGAACACGGTAAAAGGAGGCAAATATCTGGACGCGGTGATGACCGACGCCAACGGTCTGCGTCTGACATCGATTTTCCAGTATGCCAATACATATGCCGCCTTCCTGATGGCGTTCTTGTTTGTGGCGATATTTGCGCTGATTCGCTCGAAAAAAGGGTACGGTACGCTGATCAACGGCTTTATGCTCGTTCCTATCATCGTGTCGCTGCTGCTGACGCTCTCGCGGGGCGGGCTTGTCATGCTGCCGGTAGTATTCGTTCTTCTGCTGCTGTTCCTGAAACCGGCGCGGCAAATATTGTGGATCATCCATCTGATTATCGCAGGTATTGCCTCGCTGGCGGTGACGAGTCCGGTTACAACGATTGGGCAGCGTCTTAGCCTAGTCCCTGATGCGTCGGCGGCCGTTAAAGGCTGGTCCTATCTGCTGATTGCCTCAGCGGTTACGGCGGTTCTGTGCTGGGTGGTACAGCGTTTTGCGGCACCTAGGCTGGAAAAGAGTCTTGAGAGCTGGTCAAACCGGAGATTCACCAATCTGTGGCTTCCGATCGGCGCAACGGTGCTGGTGGCACTGGCCGCGTTCTTGCTGATCGGCACGAGCGTGCGCAGTATTTTGCCGGACAATATTGAAACCCGTCTGGAAAATATCAACTTCCAGCAGCACAGCGTACTGGAACGTTTCACCTTCTATAAGGATGCTCTCAAGGTGGCCAAGGATTATCCTGTACTCGGCGCCGGCGGCGGCGGTTGGGCCGCTCTCTATGAGAAGTATCAGAATAACCCGTACACGAGCCGGCAGGCGCATAACTTCTTCCTGCAGTATTTAATTGAAGTGGGTATACTTGGCTTCGTTGTATTTATGGGCTTTATCCTGTTTGTGTTCTACAAATATATTCGAGGGTTTATGAAGCACAAAGATAAGGACGATTATGAAAACGGCTTTTTCTTCCTCATCCTTGCACTGTCGATTCTGCTTCACAGCGTTCTCGACTTTAATATGAGTTACGCCTTCATGGGCCTGCTAGTGTTCATCGGGCTGGCGGGGATGGCAGCTGTTATGGATGCCAAACCGCTCGCGGTCAAATGGAACTCTTCCGGGCTGCGATTAGGCTACATGGCCCTGGCTTGTATTGGGGCGGCGGCTATTCTGTTTGTATCGCTCCGCTACATCAGTTCAGCCAATGCCGCTGCGGATGCCAAGGCGATCGCGCAGACAAGCCAGTCTTACGAAGAAATCAAGGCTCCGCTGCTTAAGGCGCTTAAGAACCGTCCCAGCCTTCCTGAATCGGTCATTATTCTATCTTCGCTGGACAACCAGGTATACCAGCAGACGAAAAATGAACAATTCGCGACCGAGTCACTCGCCGTGCTGACACGCGGATTAAAGGACGAACCGAATAATAAGCAGATGCTGAAGCAGCTGATCAATCTGTACGATGTGCAAGGGAAGACCGAAGAAGCTTACGCAGTATACCGTGACAATTCGGATAAGTATAACTGGGATATTGAATGGTACGAGCCGCTCATCAGCCGTTCGTTCGATCTTGGCAATCAGGCCTATCTCCAGAAAGACAGCGCAAAAGAACAGCAATACTTCCAAACCGGGCTTGCCGCTTACGAGCATGTGGTCGCGGGCGTCGCACATCTCAAGACGCTGCCGGCAGGACAGATGCAGGGGCGTCCGTTCTCGGTAACGCCTTTAATCGCTCTTAGCGCGGGGAAAATACAGCTCATGACGGGTAAAACGGCCGAAGCGGCCGCCACGCTGAAACAAGGGTTAAGCGACGATTATAAAGATACGACGAATCGCGAAATTGCCCGCTTCTATCTGGCCTCATTGCAGAAAGAAGGACAGCAGGACCAGGCGGTCTATGACAAGCTCATTCAGGCCGATGCTTCGGAAAAAGCGAAGATTGAGGAGGTTGCGGCGGCTCAGTATTGATAGAAAGTTGCTTGGCATAGTTTTTTTCAGTCTTTGCAGTTGAAAGGGAGAAACGGAGCGCATGCGGGAAACCGCGGCGCTCCGTTTTTTGAGTTTAGACGGTATGGACTAAATGATGAACTTGTTCAGCAGTACAGCCAGTAAAAATTGTTTATGAGAACGAACTCTTCGCTCCCAACCGGTCGGCCTCCAGCATAGCCGCCAGGACGTCTTCCGGCTTCACTTCAAAAGGCATATTACTCATCGGCTCCTGGAGGGCACAGCTAGCCTCGGCCACGATCCGCAGCTTTGATTGGTCGGTCGCATCCAAGTTCAGCTGCTGCAAGGTGGTCGGCAAGCTGACACTTTGGCAGAAAGCAAGGGCTTCTGCGATTTCGGACGTATCGGCATTCTCCAGCACAAGCTGTACAATCGTTCCGAAGGCTACTTTTTCACCGTGCAGAACCGGGCGGGTCTCTTCAAGCTGCGTCATGGCGTTATGAATCGCATGGGCGGCAGCAAGCCCGCCGCTCTCGAAGCCGATGCCGCTGAGGTAGATGTTGGCTTCGATGATATTCTCCACCGCCTCGGAGAGAATGCCGTTCTCAACATCCTGTTTGGCCTGCGCTCCATCGGCCAGCAGCGTGTCTCTGCAAGCCTGTGCGAGCGCGTAAGCTCCTATGGCGCTTTTATCCTGACCCCGACTCTCGGCGGATCGCCGGCAAGCCCGCGCCTCATAGAATGTCGACAACGCGTCGCCCATGCCGGCGACCAGCAGGCGGACAGGCGCCCCCGCCACAAGCTCCGTATCGACAACCACTCTGTCCGGATTGCTCCGCAGATACAAATACTTCTCCAGCCGGCCATCTTCAGTATAGAGGACGGACAGAGCGCTGCACGGGGCGTCGGTCGAAGCAACGGTTGGAGCGACGATCAGCGGCAGACGGCTGTAGAAGCCGACCGCTTTTGCTACGTCCAGTGTCTTGCCTCCGCCGATTCCAATGATCACATCCGCTTCCGCCTTTTCGGCCGCTTGGGCGATCTTTTCCACTTCCTTCAGGCTGCATTCTCCCGCAAACGACTGCAGGATAAATGAAGCGGTCCCTTCCTGGAAGCCTCCAGTGATTTCTTTCTCATAATGCGAAAGAACAAACGAATCAGCGATGATATAAGCTTTCCCGGCACCCAGATCGGTGCAATACCGATGAAGACGACGGATTTCTCCTCTGCCTTGAATATACTTGGCCGGTGACATGATACTTCTGTTCAATGCTCCCACTCCTACTCATTAAAGGTTGTAAACAAATAAACGATCAGCCGAAGAACAGCCACAACTTTAGCTATATAACGTTAAAATGGCAGCTCCGAGCCAATTCCCGGACTGCCATTTCTATGCTGTAGTGCGGACGCGCTTAAACAGCACACCGTCATTATTTTGTTATCCGATATTATTTCGACACTGTCTTTGATGCTTCGTTTTCAATCAGACTCTTGAGATAAACGAGCAGATCTTCCTTGAGTTCTTCATGCTGCAGCGCATAATGAATCGTGGTTTGGATAAAGCCCATCTTCTCGCCAACGTCATGCCGGTGTCCCTCGAAGTGGAAGGCCAGAATTCGCTCCACCTCGCTGAGACGGGCAATAGCGTCCGTCAGCTGAATTTCGCCGCCTACTCCCGCCTGCTGCTCGCCCAGCATATCAAAGATGCGCGGAGTCAAAATGTATCGTCCAAGGATGGCCAGATTGGAAGGCGCTTCTTCTTTTTTCGGCTTCTCGACAAGCCGGTTCGCTTTATAGACACGCTCAGCCAGCTCCGTACCGTCGACAACGCCATAACGGGAAACCTCATCCCACGGCACCGGCTGTACGCCTACAATGGATGATTTATATTGGTCATAGACTTCGATCATCTGCTTCAGGCAGGGTTTATCAGACTCGACGATATCGTCGCCGAGCAGTACGGCGAACGGCTCGTTGCCGATAAATTTGCGCGCACACCAGATGGCATGTCCGAGACCTTTGGGCTCTTTTTGCCGGATATAGTGAATATCTGCCATTTCGGACGATTTGCGGACGGAATCCAGTAATTCCCATTTCTGTTTCTCAGCCAGATTGAATTCCAGCTCGAACGAATTGTCGAAATGATCCTCGATCGCCCGCTTGCCCTTGCCTGTCACGATAATAATATCTTCAATGCCGGAAGCGACGGCCTCTTCCACAATGTACTGGATGGTGGGTTTGTCCACAATCGGCAGCATCTCCTTGGGCATCGCCTTGGTGGCGGGCAGGAAGCGGGTTCCGAGGCCGGCGGCCGGAATAATAGCTTTGCGAATTTTAGTCATATTATGGCTCCTTTAGTTAAAGTTAGGTCATGTTATGTAGAACTGCATTCGTTAGAATGAAAGATCGTCTTTTACACTATTATATCAGCTTCAGAGAGATATTGTCAGATTAGTCATACAAAAGAATGGTAAACCATTTGAAAAACACACAAACAAAAACCCCCGCCGGAAGGCGGGAGCTGGAGAGTACTGCTGGGTATCATATGTCATTGGATCATCCGTTACGGTTACTTGACGAGCTGCCCCCGGGTAACGCCGAGCTGGTTGGTCGCTTTGAGCGTCTTCCACACCTGGGTTCCGGAAATTTCGCCGCGCAGCGCCTTGCCGTACAGATTGATAACCTCGGCTACCTGATCGGGCGTTTCTTCCAGAAACTCCACGCGGAAAGTCGATACGCCGAGTTCACGGAAGTTGTTCAGATATTCCGCGCCGGACTGCTCGATCGCGTTGTAAACGGTGTTGCGGCAGCCTTCATCCACACGGACGGGATGGGACATGCCGATCCGGTCCTGCAGGGAAGCCCGATGGCTCTCGCAGGGACGACCGCAGTTTGTAAAGTCGGTCCCTTCGCTCATAAAGGTGCAGTAGACACAGTGCTCCGTATGATACATCGGCAAATGCTGGTGAATGACCACTTCAAGCTGTGAAGTGCGGCTGCGCCCCAGCAGATCGACCATCTGCTGGATATTCAGATCATACGATGGCGTTACCAGATCGCAGCCGGCTTCGAGGAACAGGTCAACCGCTTTGTGGTTGGCGATATTCAACGAGAAATCGCCGATAAGCTGCGGATGCACGGCATCCGGCTCTTCCCGCCGGCGGCGCAGGTAATAATACAGCGCGCCGGTATTGCGCACCAGCACCGCATCCGGCTGGAGGCGCAGGATGTTGGCATGGTAGCCGTTCTCGCCGGGCATATGGATGCGCGGCGTCGCCAGCGCGATTCTCGCGCCCGCAGCCCGAACGGCCTCCACCGCTGCCGGGAACTGCTTGATGAATTCGAAGTCGGCGTAGATGAACGTTACGCCGGCCTTCAAGGCAGCCTGCACCTGCGGCAGGCTGCGGCACAGCGCGGTGAGCTGCGCATCGCCGCCGCTTGTGAAGGCGCCGCCCGCTCCGCGCGGGGCGGACGTTCCCACGCCGTCCGGCCGTGCCGGGACGGCGCTTCCGGCGCCGCGCGAAGCACCGTCGCCGTAGAGCTCTACCGCCCGTTTCACGTATACGGGCGGCTTCGGACGCTCGCCGGCGAGCAGTTCCACCGCGCGGCGGCGGATGCCGTTCAGCTCGCGCATCGGCACGATGACGCCGCCTTCCAGTTCGGCGTCCAGCCGCTCAAGCTGGAAGACGGTTCCGCCGAGGCGTCCGAACTGCTCTTCCAGCAGCGCGGTGTCCATCGGGCGCTTGTTCGCCGTCTCAAGCATAAGCTCGGAGTCGACGCGAACGGTAACGCCCTTCTGCACGTCGGTCCACCAGGTTGCCAGCGGCTCGCCCGCGCGGCCCGCCGCCTTTACATGCACCGGGAACACCCGGTACGGCTTCTCCGTCTCGTACGTCTGGCGCAGCGCCTTATCCAGCGCCGGATCGTTCGTCTTCCAGATCCGGTCGCCGACATGCAGACGGTCAAGGTTGACATCGCTGCGTCCGGGGACAATGTCGACAATCCAGCCTTCCTGCGCTTCGCCTTCCAGCTTCACGCCTTTGCGGCGCAAATCGTAAATGCGGCCGCCTTCCTCTTTTTTCGTGGGATCACCCGCATCGAATACAATCCCGTCGCCGCGTTTCACCGGCGCTTCGATCCGGCAGACGACGCCGTCGCGCAGGATCTGCTCCACGGTGCCAAGGTAGACGCCCCGGCTTTTGGGGAAGGTGCCGTCCACCAGCTTTTTATTATTCGTACCTTCCAGAAAGCCGTGCGTGAAGCCGCGGGAGAAGCTTTGCTGCAGCTCCCGCATTTCTTCCTTGGAAGGCGCCGTCCATTTCCCTTCAAAATAGCGATGGATCGCCTTGCTGTACTTGCCGACCACATTCGCCACATATTCGGGACTCTTCATTCGTCCTTCGATTTTGAAGGAAGTCACGCCCGCTTCAATCAGCTCCGGTATAAGTTCGATGGCCGCCAAATCCTTCGGCGACAGCAGATAGGCGATATCGCCCATCGGCTTCACCTCGCCGTCCACAACCAGATCGTACGGAAGCCGACAGGCCTGCGCGCATTCGCCCCGGTTGGCGGAACGGCCGCCCCACATCTCCGAGGTCAGGCATTGGCCCGAATACGAGACGCACAGCGCGCCGTGCACGAACACCTCCATCGGCAGGCGCGCCTGATCGCCTATCGTGCGGATCTGCTTGAGATTATTTTCCCGGCCCAGCACTACGCGTTCCAGTTCAAACGGCTTGGTGAATTCCACCGCCTCCGGCGAAGTAATCGTCATCTGCGTCGAGCCGTGAATCGGAAAATCCGGCGAAATCTCGCGGATCAGCTTCACCAGCCCGAGATCCTGCACAATGACCGCGTCCACGCCCGCGTCGATACAGGCCTCGATTAATTCCCGGGCATCCTCCAATTCGTTCTCGAACACCAGAATATTGAAGGTCAAAAACCCTTTAACCCCATAGCTGTGCAGAAAAGCCATAATTTCCGGCAGCTCGTCCATCCGAAAATTATTCGCTCTTGCCCGGGCATTGAACTTCTCTACGCCGAAATAGACGGCGTCCGCCCCGTTCGCCACCGCCGCGCGCATACAGTCCCAGTCGCCCGCCGGAGCGAGCAGCTCCACGTCTTCCCTGCGTATATCCCGTTCTTTCATCTATATCCTCCCAAACCGTCCAAGGGGACGGGTCTATTAATATGAAAAAGCCTATGTGATCCGGACTACCATGGATTTAAAACAGATTTATGTCCGGTTAACCTATCTATTGTATCAAATATCACACTTGTATGCTATAGTCCTGAAGCGAAGCAGCAAGGAACTGGAATGGATTTCTTGAAGCAAATGGAAAAGAGAAATAGACAGCAATCTAGCGTTGAGCGTAAAATATACATAGCCATGATTATTTAATTATATGTAGTAGGGAGAGCTGACCCAGAAAATGAAAGGCATTATTCTAGCAGGCGGCAGCGGCACGCGCCTATATCCTTTGACGATGGTTACAAGCAAGCAGCTGCTGCCGGTTTATGACAAACCGATGATTTACTATCCTTTATCCACCCTGATGCTGGCGGGAATCAACGACATTCTGATTATTTCGACTCCCGAGGACACACCGAGATTCGAGAGTCTGCTGGGCGACGGCTCCCAGTTCGGCATTTCGCTGCAGTATAAAGTCCAGCCGAGTCCCGACGGGTTAGCGCAGGCCTTTATCCTTGGCGAAGACTTTATCGGCGGCGAATCGGTCGCCATGGTTCTCGGAGACAATATTTATTATGGAGCCGGTATGCGTCAAATCCTGAAACGCGCTTCGGACAAACCGCAGGGCGCTACGGTATTCGGCTATCACGTTAACGATCCGGAACGCTTTGGGGTTGTGGAATTCAACCAGGACGGCAAAGTCCTTAGCATCGAAGAAAAGCCTGAACAGCCCAAGTCGAACTATGCGGTCACGGGACTGTATTTTTACGATAACCGGGTCGTCTCCATTGCGAAAAATGTAAAGCCTTCGCATCGGGGCGAACTGGAAATCACTTCGGTCAACGAGGAGTATCTGCGGCTTGGCGAACTGGATGTGGAGCTTCTGGGACGCGGCTTTACGTGGCTGGATACCGGCACGCACCAGAGTCTGGTGGACGCGACGAATTTTGTCAGAACGATCGAGGACCATCAGGGCATCAAAATCGCCGCCCCCGAGGAAATTGCATATATTAACGGGTGGATTACGGAAGAGCAGCTGCTGAGCTGCGGCGAGAAGCTGAGCAAAACCGGCTACGGTCAGTATTTGATCAAGGTGGCCACCGGCAAAATCAAATATTAACGCGGAAAGAGTGAAATAGATGAAATTCACGAAAACAAATCTGGAAGGCGTGTTTATCGTAGAGCCCGCCGTCTTCGGCGACCATCGCGGATGGTTCATGGAAACCTACAGCCAGGCGAAATTCCTGGAACAAGGGATCGACCTGGATTTTGTACAGGATAACCAGTCCTACTCGGCGGTTAAAGGGACGCTGCGCGGACTCCATTACCAGTTGAACCCCAAAGCGCAGACGAAGCTCGTCCGGTGCACGCGCGGTGTTATTTATGATGTCGCTGTCGATATCCGGAAAGGAAGCCCTTCTTACGGCCAATGGTTCGGAATCGAACTGAGCGCGGACAACAAGAAGCAGCTGCTTATCCCCAAAGGCTTCGCCCACGGCTTCATGACGCTTACCGAGGACGTGGAGGTTCAGTATAAGTGCGACGAGCTGTACGCGCCGGAATGCGACGGAGGCATTCTGTGGAACGACCCGGACATCGGCGTGAAGTGGCCTATCGATGTGGTGCCGGTGCTGTCGGCCAAAGACGAGAAGGCGCCGCTCCTCAAGGATGCGAATCTCAATTTCGTGTATAACGCTTAAGTCCCTGCCCTGCGGTAGACGGAATGCCAAATCAAGCTTTTCTATTTAAAAATAGAACCTCCATTCCGCTTAAAAAAGAACCTCCATTCCGCCTCAGTGCGGTTTGGAGGTTCTTGCTATTTGGTAGAGCTGGCTTATGTCCGAGACCGCTTGCCCCCGTTATTACTTCCCTCCGTCCGTGAACCAGAACGACTGGAGCGTCCGATCCAGCGCCGCCTGCTGCGCTTCCGTCGCGTTCGCATCGCCCAGCGTGGCCGTTAGGGTATAAACGGCATCCTCGCGGCTGAAGACGATGACACGGATGCGCGAAGGGATGCCATTCTTTTTTTGCTGCACAGTCATTTCCACCGCCGGTTCTCCGGCAAAGGTTATATCCTGCACGCTTTCGACGAACGGCCCCTGCGGATCGCCGCCCGCATTACGGTAGAATTCGTTAAGCTGATTAACTGTATAATCCAAGGAACCATCGGGAAGAACAGCGATCTGGAATCTGCCGCCGGTGAACCGATAATCGACGGCCTGCATTTCGAATCCCCCCTGATACGAAGTCCACAGCCTCGGCATGTCGATGGCATAGCCGTACATTTTCGATGTTTTGGTGACGGTCTTATTTTTCAACGAGGGATAGTCATTCTGCTCCAGGCGGCCGAAGTTCTCTTTGACGGTCTCAAAATCAATCTTCAGCGAGTCGAGAACCGCCGTGAACTTCGCCTTATCCTCGTCCTGTCCCGCCGCAGCGCCATATTCCGCATAATAGCGGTAGCCGTTCTTCAGCAGCAGCGTCTGGTACTCCGTCACCCACCCACCGCCGTAATTATAGCGGACTTCCCGCACCCGCGCCGGAGCACCGGATATCTCCATCGCCGTAACCCCCTGCTCACGGTAAGCCTCCGGCACAAAAAGATCCGCATCCTTGAGGCGAAGCTCCTCTTCCCAGCTATCCAGAGTCGATGCCGGCGGCGCCGAGCTGATATTCAGCTTCAAATAACTGCCGTCTTTGCTCCCATAGACGAGATGCCGGTTGTCAATGCTCCATGCGGCGGGTACCTGCAGAGAAATGCCGAAATCGTCGCTGCCGGCAGAGCGCAGGCCGTTTCGAACGGTCGACAGATCGCGAATCGAGCTGTCCTTATCGTCAAAAAAGGGACGAAATGAATCGAGCAGCACAGCGTACTTGGCAAAGTCTTTATAGTTAACGGCGTTGTCATCCGTCAAATACAGCTGATACAACCGCCCATTGGCATAATATCCGCGGCCTTCCCACAAGGCTCCGGCGGGGTCCTTGCTGACAATGCGTGCATAGGGAACGGCTGCCTGCGGGAAAATTTCCCGGTCCAGCACGACCTCTCCGCTGTCCTCGGAGCTCCTCACGAGCTGCTCCAGCAGTTCGTCGGCGTCCGGGGCAGCACCCTGCGGCGCCACATGAACCTCCAGATAATAACCATTATCGGCGCTCATGAAGCTGGACACGCCCTCTTCTCCGCCGCTGTCACCGATGATGAGCCCGGCCGGGTAAAGCATGCTCCACTCATAATAGCTGTTTCCGACCTTCGTCTTGCCCGCTTCGCTGTCGATGCCGCTCTCCAGCAGGCTGTCACCCCCCGAATTTGCGGCAGACAGCGCCACAACGATGCTCCCGCCGCTGCCAACCGAAATCTCCGCTCCGATGACCCCGGCTACAAAGCGCAGCGGAACCATAAGCACCCCGTTCACCATCCGCGGCGGAGCAGCCAGCTTCACTTTCTGTCCGTCCTTCCAGGCGATCGTTCCGCCGATGGTCATTGCGCCCGTATGAGGACCGTAGGTTACTTTGACAACATCGTCATTTCCCAGCGAGACGCCGCTGCCGAACGCTTTTTTGAACACCCCGAGCGGGACCATGACACTGCCGTTTTCGGAGAAAGGCGCGGCGATGACCATAACTTGTCCATTCGCTTTTGCCTGCTTGCTGCCTAACTTGAGCGTCAGCAGTAGGGTCTCTCTCTCCGCTGCCCCCGCACCGTTCATCGGCAGCATGGCCAGGATAATCAGCGCGGCCAGCGCGACATGCAGGACTCTTAGGCACATCTTGTTCATATCCAGCTCTCCCCGCTTTCGCTTCTTGTTACTCTTCCGGTCCTTCATCTTCGCTGCCGCCATCCCCCTTATTAACCATAGGATCTCCTTCTCCCAGCACCAGCTTGCGCTGAACGATATCTCCTCCGCTCTGCATGAGCAGCTCGACGGTCTGTCCCGGACGATAGCTTTTGAACAGCTCATTGATATCGACCGCAGAGGTTACACGGTGACCGTCGATGCTGTACAGCTCGTCGCCTTCGGCTATACCGGCTTTGCGGGCTTCCGCCGAGACCGCCTTCGTAACGGTTAGAGGATCTTCCGCCGGCAGTCCGACAATAGCGGACCAGCTCTCCTGAAGCTCGAGTCCAAGACTTGGTCGTCTTACTTCACCGTAAGCAAGCAGCTGCTTGATGATATAGCGGACCGTCTCCGCAGGAATCGCAAATCCCGTATTTTCCACGCCGACAGCCGAGTATTTCATGCTGACGATGCCAATAACCTTTCCGCTCATATTAACGAGGGGACCGCCGCTGTTGCCCGGATTGATGGCGGCATCGCTCTGCAGAAGCCGGTACGAGGCATCGACCACCCGTCCCGAGCCGCTGACAACACCGACGGTGGCGGAGTTGCGGAGCGCAAAAGACAAGGGCGAGCCGATGGCAATGACCTTCTCGCCCACTTTCACATTCGATGCTTCGGCGAAGGAGGCAGGCTTTAGATAGGCCGCGTTGATCTTGAGCAGCGCAATATCGCTGACTTCATCCGCATAGTAATCCTTGATGCCGTACGATTTGCCGTCCGATGTCACGACCGTGGCATTTTGCATAGACTCGATGACATGCGCATTGGTGACGATCCAGCCGCCGCTTGTGATGATCACGCCCGAGCCATGCACCAGATTGTAACGGTTGTCCAGACCCGTATTTTTTCCGCCCTGGCCTTTGCCGATAATGCCGACGACCGATGGGGACAGTCTTTTATAAATTTGCGGAATCGGGTCCGCAGCGAATACACCTGCTTCTGTGGAGGAAGGATGCGTGGCAGCCGTTTCTCCTTTCCGCGCCGCTTCGGACACGGGTACGCTCCAGCTTAGAGCCAGTCCCAGTGCAATGCTGCACAGCAGCAAGCGCAGGCCTTTGTTTCGCATCATACCATCTTTTTCCATATGTTGTCCCCTTTATTAAATCTGTATTATCTTTGTGCCGCCCCGCTTGAAAAAAAGAAAAAAAGACACCTTGATTCCCGCAGGCGGCAAAGGTGTCTTCGTCGATAAACAAACGATTCTTCTGTAATCATTCCATGAAAACGCCGGCTCTTCAGCTTAGCCAATATTTGACCATGGCATAGTCGGAAACGAGAAAGACCAGCAGACTGACGATTCCGAAGGCAATCGCAAACTTGTTCTTCTGCGGGGCTCTGAGCAGCCGGACAACCCCGGTCGCTATGAGCACCGTGAACAAAATCATAAACACATCAAAGGTATGAAATCTGGACGCAGTTGCCGTGGCGGCTTCCGCAAGCAGCATAGCCCTACCTCCTCCTAATGGTTGTCGAGCAGACATGCCCATCAGCGGCACCGTCTACTCTCTGCTTATGCATTTTCACTTCTATGTTACCGTTACCAAAGACGGCGCGCAATAGGATTTTTACAAAAAACTATGTACTTGTGACAACCTTCATTGACACCTAATGCGAATATTTAATTTTCAATGTGCCTGAGACGGAAAATCTCTTTTACATCCTACTAATAACTATATTAACGGGATTGTCCCTGTTTGAATCTTACGCGCTGCGGGCCGAGCATATGCCTTGTATTTATCAACGGAACCTGGAGGTTCCATAAACAATTGTTATACGAGCTATACCTTACTTCACATACGGGAGGCCGGATTATTTGATACCATCAAACTAATATCATAGCGACCTCGTCGGATTTATATTAGAAATGAGCGCGAAACCGGCGCAAACCGTCAAGGATTCTGAAGGAGGCAACATCAATGGCATATGAGCCGATTTGGACCAAAGATCCGGACAAGCTGTCTAAATTCGAATTAGTCAAACTGGAAAAAGACGGACTGGACGTTATTCGCACTATTATTGAAAAATATGCGCTGGAGGGTTACGACTCCATTCCGGCCGATGATCTGGACCTCTTCAAATGGGCGGGCGTGTATCAGCAGAAACCGAAGAACGGTCATTTTATGATGCGTGTCCGCATCAACACCGGCATCATGACATCCGCGCAGGCGCGGACCTTAGCCGATATCTCCCGGCTTTACGGTAGAGAACTCGTCGATATTACAACCCGGCAGGCGATCCAGTTCCACTGGCTGACTGTGGACAATTTCCCGGACATTTTCAAACGCCTGGAAGAGGTCGGCCTATATTCGTTCGAGGCGTGCGGCGACTGCCCGCGCACCATTGTCGGAAATCCGCTCGCCGGGATCGACAAGGACGAACTGCTGGATACCAAAGCCCTTGTCGACGAAGTGAATGGCTTCTTCATGCTGAACCGCGATTTCTCCAACCTTCCGCGCAAGCTGAAAATGTCGATTTCCGCCAACCCTTATAACAACGCCCATGCGGAGATCAACGATTTGGCATTTACACCTGCCGTTAAGGAAATTGACGGTCAAGAAACCGTCGGCTTCCATGTCATGGTCGGCGGCGGACTGTCCGCCAAGCCGCACCTGGCGCAGAAGCTCGATATCTTTGTCCGCCCGGACGAGGTATTGAAGGTGGCGACGGGAGTGGCGACGATCTTCCGCGACTATGGATACCGCGAGAAGCGGCACCATGCCCGGCTGAAATTTCTGCTGGCCGATTGGGGCACGGAGAAATTCAAGGACAAGCTGGTTGAAGTGATCGGGGAGCTGCCTGCACGGGGCGAGGACAAAACGGCCGGCTGGCAGGCCGCCTATTTCGACGGCGTGCATCCGCAGCCGCAGCAGGGGCTGAATTATGTCGGCCTGAACGTACCCGTAGGACGGCTTAACGCCGACGAGCTGACGCAGTTGGCCGATCTGGCCGACGCTTATGGCGACGGCAACATCCGCACGACGATGTCGCAGAACGCGATTCTCAGCGGCGTGCCGAACGACAAGGTCGATGAGCTGCTGGCCGCGCCTGTGCTGAAGCGCCTGTCGTCTGCGCCGAAGCACTTTATCAGCCGTACAGTAGCCTGCACCGGCAACGAGTTCTGCAGTCTGGCTCTGGTGGAGACCAAAAAAAGGGCCGTAGCCATTGCCGAATTTCTGGACGAGCGCCTGACGCTTGAAGAGAAGGTGCGCATTCATCTGATCGGCTGCCCGAATGCCTGCGGGCAGAAGCAGATCGCAGACATCGGACTGCAGGGCGCTTTGGTGAAGACCCCCGAAGGCATGGTTGAAGCCTATGATATCGCCATCGGCGGTACGCTTGGCGGCGGAGCTCAGGGCCCGGCCGCAAAGTTTGCGCAGCCGCTTAAAGGGCGCGTCAAGGCGGACGAAGTGGCAGGCGTGGTTGAGCAGCTTCTGCTGTTCTACAAGAGCGAGCGCGCCGCGGGCGAGGGCTTCCATGCATTCGCCGAACGCGTTGGCCTGCCTGCCTTCCAGGAAAAGCTGAGCTCGATCCTGGCCGCGACCGCCTCTTGATTGAAAGATTGAAATATCGGGAAGTTGAATACGAAGGAAGGACCGCGGCAGTTTGCCGCGGTCCTTTGTTATTTTCTCTATAGAAACCTTCGCTTAGAAACCATCGCTTCTTACTTCGCCTCCACAGCCTGAAGCATCAATGCCTCCGTACGGGCCGTATCGCGAAGCAAAATCGGCTTTAAATATTTCCCTGTGTACGATTCGGATACCTCGATAATTTTCTCCGGCGTCCCGGTTGCAATGACTGTTCCGCCGCCGCTTCCGCCTTCCGGTCCCATGTCGATAATATAATCAGCCGTCTTGATAACGTCGAGGTTGTGCTCGATGACAAGCACGGA
Source organism: Paenibacillus rhizophilus (assembly GCF_003854965.1). Taxonomy (GTDB): domain Bacteria; phylum Bacillota; class Bacilli; order Paenibacillales; family Paenibacillaceae; genus Paenibacillus_AQ; species Paenibacillus_AQ rhizophilus. The sequence continues at coordinate 110,650 of NZ_RQPI01000010.1, read as the reverse complement.
TTCGCCCGATTCGACCAGGCGGTGCAGCACTTCCAGCAGACGGCCGATATCGTCTACATGCAGGCCTGTCGTCGGCTCGTCCAGAATGTACAGCGTCTTGCCCGTGCTCCGGCGGTACAGCTCCGACGCCAGCTTCACACGCTGGGCTTCCCCGCCGGAAAGGGTCGTTCCCGGCTGTCCCAGCTTGATATAGCCTAGGCCCACATCAAGCAGCGTCTGCAGCTTACGGTGAATCTTAGGTATGTTTTGGAAAAATTCCGTTCCGTCCTCTACAGTCATCCCCAGCACATCGGCAATGTTCTTGCCTTTGTACTTGACTTCCAGCGTTTCGCGGTTGTAGCGTTTGCCCTTGCAGACCTCACATGGAACATAGACGTCCGGCAGGAAGTGCATCTCAATCTTGATAATGCCGTCGCCCCGGCAAGCTTCGCAGCGGCCGCCCTTGACGTTAAAGCTGAAGCGGCCTTTCTGAAAGCCTCTGATCTTCGCTTCATTCGTCTTGGAGAACAAGTCGCGGATATCGTCGAACACTCCCGTATAGGTTGCCGGGTTGGATCGCGGCGTACGCCCGATCGGCGATTGGTCGATATCAATAACCTTGTCCAGCTGGTCAAGGCCGCGAATCTCTTTATGTTGACCTGGACGCACTTTAACCGCTTTGTTCAGCTCTCTGGCGAGACTCTTGTACAGAATTTCGTTGACGAGCGACGACTTGCCGGAACCGGACACGCCGGTTACCGCCGTGAAGACGCCGAGCGGAATTTTGACATTCACATTCTTGAGATTGTTTTCCTTGGCTCCCCGGATTTCCAGCCAGCGGTCGTCGGTCGCGCGCCGCTTGGATGTAACCGGGATGAATTTGCGTCCGCTGAGATACTCGCCGGTCAGCGAGTTGGGGTCGTTCATGATTTCCTGCGGCGTTCCCTGGGCGATAACGTTGCCGCCATGGATGCCCGCTCCCGGACCGATGTCGATGATATAATCAGACGCCAGCATCGTATCCTCATCATGCTCGACGACAATCAGGGTGTTGCCAAGATCGCGCATATGCGCGAGCGTCGAGATAAGCCGGTCATTGTCACGTTGGTGCAAGCCGATGCTCGGCTCGTCCAGGATGTACAGCACGCCCATGAGGCTTGAGCCGATCTGTGTCGCAAGCCGAATGCGCTGGGCCTCGCCGCCGGACAGCGAACCGGCCGAACGGCTGAGCGTTAAATAATCGAGACCGACATTGACGAGGAAACCGAGACGGCTGCTGATCTCCTTAAGAATGAGATTGGCGATGGCCATTTCTTTTTCGCTTAAGGAGAGGTCTCCGAAAAAGCGCTGGCCGTCCCCGATCGACAGATCGGTTACGTCGGCGATGTTCTTTCCGCCTACCGTCACGCCCAGGATTTCACGCTTCAGCCGTTTGCCTTTGCATACGGGGCATGGCTTGGCGCTCATAAAGCCTTCGATAAATTCCCGGATGCCCTCGGACGCCGTCTCGCGGTAACGGCGCTGAAGGTTCGGGATAATGCCTTCAAAGGGAACCATCGCTTCCTTGCGCTGCCCGAAGTCGTTCTCATAGCGGAAACGGATTTTCTCGCTCCCCGTGCCGTTCAGCAGCTTATTCATATGCTCCGGCGTCAATTCGCTCACCGGCACATCTTGGGGAATATGAAAATGCTGGCACACCGATTTCAGAAACTGCGGGTAATAGTTGGACGTGCTGCCGGTCCAGGCCAAAAAAGCGCCGTCTTCGATCGATTTCCCGGAGTCCGGAACGAGCAGTTCGGGATCGACCACCATTTGCGCTCCAAGACCGTCGCATTCCGGGCATGCCCCGAACGGACTGTTGAAGGAGAACATGCGCGGAGCCAGCTCTTCCATGCTGAAGCCGCATACGGGGCAGGCAAAGTTGGAGCTGAACAGCAGCTCCTCCTGTCCGATGATGTCGACGAGGATTTTTCCGCCCGACAGCTTCAGGGCCGTCTCGATTGAATCCGTCAACCGGGACTCGACCTCTTCCTTGATGACGATCCGGTCGACCACAACCTCGATCGTATGCTTCTTGTTCTTCTCAAGCTCGATGTCCTCGGATAAATCACGCAGCTCGCCGTCCACACGCACGCGGACAAAGCCCTGCTTCGAAATCTCTGCAAACAGGCTCTTGTGCTCGCCTTTGCGGCCTGAAATGACCGGCGCGAGAATCTGCAATCTCGTCTTCTCCGGGTACTGCATGATTCGGTCGACCATCTGCTCCACCGTCTGAGACGTGATCTCGATGCCGTGATCCGGGCAGTGGGGATGTCCAATCCGCGCGAACAGCAGTCGCAGATAGTCGTAAATCTCCGTCACCGTTCCCACGGTGGAACGCGGGTTGCGGCTCGTCGTCTTCTGGTCAATGGAAATGGCCGGGGACAAGCCGTCGATGGAATCGACATCCGGCTTCTCCATTTGGCCTAGGAACTGGCGTGCGTAAGCCGACAACGACTCCACATACCGACGCTGCCCTTCGGCATAGATGGTATCGAAAGCCAGCGACGACTTGCCGGAGCCGCTTAGTCCCGTCAGCACGACGAATCGGTCACGCGGTATCGTCACGTCGATATTTTTGAGATTATGCGCCCTCGCGCCTTTGATTACTATGTTTTCGTTCGCCAACGGTACATCCTCCTTAAGGTGTTGGTGCTTGCCCTCCCAAACCCTCCCAAGCCTATGCTTCCGAAACGAGTTTTCCTTCGAAAAACTTTTAGGAGGGCCCCAAGGGCTCCGCCCTCTGGACACCCGCAAATTTTGGCGGGGGAGGTAGGTTAGCTCTGTTTAGTTGCTTCCGTGCGGGAAGCCGCTTATCCCTGCGGGACCGCTCGAACGTTTGCGCTCGCGAGATGGGCGCTTAGGTGCCACCGGTCTGCTTAGAGCGCTCTCCCTGCGGGATTCGCTTTACGTTCGATTCGAGCGTTTAATGCCACTAGTCTGCAACGAGCGCTCTCCCTTACAGGATTCGCTTTACGTTCACTCCCCTACGGATTCACTTGGTACCGGTACCTCACACCGCACTCGGCAAAAAGAACGAAGAACGGCCTAAAGACAGCGCCGTTCAAATCAGTGCAAGTGCTATCGTTGATGCTTCTGCGCATGACACGTTTACTCGGCCCGCAGCTCCAGCAGGGCGTCGCGCAGTTCGGCGGCACGTTCAAACTGGAGGTTCTTCGCGGCTTCCTTCATTTCGGCCTCAAGCCGCTGCATGAGGCTTTGGCGTTCTTTCTTGCTCATCTTGCCGCCCGCGCCGGTCAAGTAGTCGGACTTGGATTCGGCGACCTTCGTCGCCTCGATGACGTCGCGAACTCTCTTGCGGATCGTTTGCGGCGTAATGCCATGCTGCTCATTGTAGGCGATCTGGATGGTCCGGCGCCGCTGAGTCTCGGTAATCGCCTTGTCCATGGAATCAGTGATGCGGTCGCCGTACATGATTACCTTGCCTTCCGAGTTGCGCGCGGCGCGGCCGATCGTCTGGATCAGCGAGCGCTCGGAGCGCAGGAAGCCTTCCTTGTCGGCATCGAGTATGGCAACCAGCGAGACTTCCGGCAGATCAAGTCCTTCTCTTAACAAGTTAATACCCACGAGAACGTGAAATGTACCGAGACGCAGGTCGCGCAGTATCGCTATCCGCTCCAGCGTCTTGATGTCGGAATGCAGATAACGCACTTTGATCCCGATTTCCTTCAGGTAATCGGTAAGGTCTTCCGACATTTTCTTTGTCAGCGTCGTAATCAGCACGCGCTCGTCGCGGTCAAGACGCTCGCGGATCTCGCCGATCAGATCGTCGATCTGCCCTTCTGTCGGACGCACTTCGATGATGGGGTCCAACAAGCCTGTCGGCCGGATAATCTGCTCCACCATCGTGTCGCATTTCTCCAGTTCATAAGGACCGGGCGTAGCCGAAACGTAGACGATCTGCTTGACCTTATCCTCGAATTCCTCGAACTTCAGCGGACGGTTGTCGAGGGCGGACGGAAGCCGGAAGCCATGTTCCACCAGCACCGTCTTACGCGCCTGGTCACCGTTATACATCGCCCGGATTTGCGGAAGCGTCACATGCGACTCGTCGATAACGATCAGCATGTCATCCGGGAAATAATCCAGCAGCGTATAAGGAGTGGCCCCGCGCTCGCGGAAGGTCAGCGGTCCGGAATAGTTCTCGATGCCGGAGCAGAAGCCAACCTCCTTCATCATTTCAATGTCGTACCGCGTCCGCTGCTCCAGCCGCTGCGCTTCAAGCAGTTTGCCGGCGCCCCTCAGCTCGGCCAGACGGTCCTCCAGCTCCCGCTCGATGTTGCCCAGAGCAACGCGCATCGTCTCTTCCTGGGTGACAAAGTGGGAAGCCGGAAAAATGGCGACATGCTCCCGCTCCCCGATCAGTTCCCCGGTAAGTACGTCGATCTCGGTAATCCGCTCGATTTCATCGCCGAACAGCTCGACGCGGATCGCATGCTCCCCTTGCGAAGCGGGGAAAATCTCAACCACATCGCCGCGCACCCGAAACGTTCCGCGTACGAAATTGATGTCGTTGCGCTGATATTGGATATCCACCAGCCGGCTCAGAATCTGATTTCGCGGCTTCTCCATTCCCACCCGAAGCGACAGCAGCAGGCTGCCGTATTCCTGCGGCGAACCGAGACCGTAAATGCAGGATACGCTTGCGACGATAATGACATCCCTGCGTTCGAACAGCGAGCTCGTCGCGGAGTGGCGGAGCTTGTCGATCTCCTCATTGATGCTGGAATCCTTCTCTATATAAGTATCCGAAGACGGGATATAGGCCTCCGGCTGGTAGTAGTCATAGTAACTCACGAAATAATCGACCGAGTTATGCGGAAAAAAATCCTTGAATTCGCTCGCCAGCTGAGCGGCCAGCGTCTTATTATGCGCAATGACCAGCGTAGGCCGGTTCACCTTGGCGATCATCTGCGCAACGGTAAACGTCTTGCCCGTACCCGTCGCTCCCAGCAGCGTCTGGTGCTTCTTGCCCCCACGCAGACCTTCCACCAATTCCCCGATGGCGCGGGGCTGATCGCCCTGGGGTGAGTACTCGGACTCCAGCTCGAAGGTCTTCGTACTGACGACAATATCATTCATTTGCCCGTCTCCCCCTTAATCGTCTAAAATATATGAATATATTAACCCATTCTTATCTTAAATGCCGTTCTTCATACGAAAGTGAAAAAAAGGAATATAAGAATACTTGTTCCCGTCAATTATACATGTCCTGCCGCATTCATGCAAACCTAATATATAGAACAATTAAGGAGTACACCCGATGGATATAACCTCAATAATCGGCATCTTTGCCGGGCTCGCCGCCCTGATCGGCGGATTTTTCTGGGAAGGCGGAAGCGTATCCGGTCTGCTGCAATGGAATGCCGCCCTGATTGTGTTCGGAGGCACGGTTGCCGCGGTCCTGATCAGCTTTCCCGCCCGCACGCTGCGCGCCATTCCGGCAGCACTGAAAATGGCCTTCGGCCGGAACCGGACCCATCTGAAGGAGCAGGCCGAAGAACTCGTGGAGATGGCGCTGCTCTCCCGCCGAAGCGGCGTTCTGTCATTGGAACCCCGGGCGGAGGCGCATCCCGATCCCTTTACACGCGAAGGCCTGCAGCTTATCGTCGACGGCACGGACCCCGGGCAGGTGCGTCAAATTCTGGAACTGGAGATGGACGCTGCCGAGCTGAAGCATGAAGGCTATGCCAAAATATTCGAGGCCGCCGGCGGCTACGCGCCCACCATGGGCATTATCGGAACCGTCATGGGACTCATCCGTGTCCTCGGCAACCTTACCGATCCTTCCCATCTCGGCCCTTCGATCGCCGTTGCTTTCACGGCGACGCTGTACGGAGTCGCCAGCGCCAATCTGCTCCTCTTGCCCATTGCCTCCAAGATCAAAGCGCGGAGCCAGCTCCGGCTGCACGGCATGGAGATGCTGCTTGTAGGCATTCTGGCGGTGCAAAACGGTGATCATCCCCAGCTCGTGCGCAAGAAGCTGGCGTCCTTCCTTCAGGACGAGAAGGATGAGAACACCGCGGCAGGAGTCCGGTCATGAGGCAGCGGGGACAGCGGGTCCGCCGGCGGGAAAGCCGCGAGAGCCGCGACCGGTGGATGATAACCTACGCCGATTTGATTACGCTGCTGCTTATCTTTTTTGTCGTTTTGTATGCCATGAGCAGTCTGGATCAGGAGAAATACGGCAATGTGATCGCTTCGCTCCAGCGCTCGTTCCAGACTGGCAGCGGCATCCTTGACGGGAGCAGCGGATTGCTGGACGGCGGAAACGGCCAGCAAAACGGAAGCGGCAAAGACAGCGAAAACGGGCAGAGCAGTTCAACCGGCAGCCCCACGGGTCAGCCGGCAGCGTCAGCGGCGCCGAGCGGCGGGGTATCCGCCGGAACGGACGGCGGGAGCGGGCAAGCCGGAGCGACACCTGGAGCGGCGGCGTCTCCTTCCCCCCGCGAGCTTGCCTTCCGCCAGCAGGAAGCGAAGCTGGCCGATCTGATGAACGTGATAACCAAATACGTGAAGGATAATCGTCTCGGCGACCAGATTTTTGTCGCGGACAAGCCGCAGGGCATCGCCATCACCCTCAGCGACCGTTTCCTCTTCGCCGTCGGCAGGGCGGATCTCAAGCCCGCAGCGCTCCCCGCGCTGCGCCAGCTGTCCGGTCTGTTCCGCGGCATCGGCGCTACGGTCAGCATCGAGGGCCATACGGACAAAACGCCGGTGCTTCCCTCCTCCCGTTATGCGGACAACTGGGAGCTCTCGGGAGCGCGCGCGCTGTCCGTTCTGCGCTTTTTCCTGGACAGAGAAAGCCTGAGCCCCGGCCAGTTCCAGTATGCAGGCTACGCTGATACGCGTCCCGCCGCGGACAATGCCACGGAGAGCGGACGGCAGAAAAACCGCCGGGTGGAGATTATCGTCCTGCGGCAGCTCCAGGAGGAGTGAACGAAGGCGCTTTGAAGTGACTGCGCTCCTCTGCCCGCTGCAAACGCAAGCTGCCGGAGGCATTAGGATTGTACTAAAGCATACCGGAATACAGCAAAACATGAATGAGCATACAAGGCGGATTTTTCGGCGGCATAACAACTTGCTGTCCGTTAAAAATCCGCTTTTTCGCGCTGCCTCCTTACACAATAGGATTTCCTGCTGAACCGGGTAGATGACAATGCCCCATTGGTTTACCCGTCTCTGAAATGCGTTAAGTATCATATAGACTGAGACTAGCCACAATATGCATATAAAATCATTAACGACTTTATTAAAAAGAGGGATTATCTTATGAACGATTCACATTCCGTCCGTCCCGATTTCGCCGACTCTTCTTTTTTGAAACTGCATATTCTGGACACGGTTCGTTTCTATGCCCCCCGCTGTATCGACCGTCTTAACGGCGGTTATATCAACTGCTTTCTGGACGATGGAACCGTATGCGATTACGAGACGAAACAGCTGGTGGGAATGACGCGGTTCGTTTATATTTTCAGCGCGGCTCTGCTGGTTGGAGGGCCTGCGGAGTACCGCGGGGCCGCCGAGCACGGACTTCGCTTTCTTCGCGAGTTTCAGTGGGACCATGAGCACGGAGGGTTCTTTTGGACGCTGAAGTGGCGAAATCCGACCGATAAAAGAAAGCTCGCCTACGGGCATGCTTTTGCCTTATTGGCGGCCTCTACCGCTTTCAAAGCGGGAATCTCCCCGGCAGGGGCGATGATCGGCGAAGTGTACGAGGTGCTCGAGAAGCATTTCTGGAATGAACAGGACGGCCTGTACGCCGATGAGGCGTCCGCCGACTGGTCTGAAGTGTCTCCCTATCGCGGACAAAATGCAAATATGCATCTGACCGAAGCGATGATGGCGGCTTATGAGGCTACCGGCGAAAGACGTTATCTTGACCGCGCAAATACGCTGGCGCATTCCGTCATGTTCAAGCTGCTTCCGCAATCGGGCAAGCTGATTTGGGAGCACTACAAGACCGACTGGGTGATCGACTGGAATTACAACAAGGGCAACACCAAGGACGAATTCCGGCCTTACGGCTATATTTTCGGCCATTCCATCGAATGGACCAAGCTGCTTCTGCTGCTCAACAGGCACTGCCCGCAAGCATGGCTTCCGCCGCAGGCGGAACGTTTGTTTCGGGAGGCTATAGACAAAGGGATGGACCGGCAGCATGGCGGTATTTTCTATGCGATGTCCCCTGAGGACGGACAAATTATCGATTCCGATAAGCGATACTGGGTAATGGCCGAGGCGATTGGCGCTTCCTCCCTGCTCTCCGCTTGTACGGGGCAGGCCGGCTACCGGAAATTTTACGACGATATTTTCAGCTACTGTTGGACCTACTTCGTCGACCATACCTTTGGAGCGTGGTATCAGCTTTTGGACGCCAGCAACCGGAAGTACAACAGCATCAAGAGTCCGCCGCCGAAGACCGACTATCATCCCATTACCAACTGCATTACGGCCCTTTCCGTTTGGGGAGCGCGGCAGGCAAGCCCTTTTGAGAAATAAGAAATGCAGACGGGAGTGGCGCCAGCCGGGATATTAACAGGAAATTAACAGAAATTCACGGGAAGTTCATGTATAACAGGCAGGAAAAAATATACATTGAGCGGAAAGAGTATGCAAAGGAGATGTTTCCCAAAATGGCTTCTCTTGTCCGCGCTTTACGCGATCCGAAGCGATGGCAGACCTTAGCGTATTCGGTAGGCCTGCCGTCGGTCAGCCTTGTTTTCCAAGCCGTTTTCTTAATGTTTCTAATGGGTTTTGGTGGCTTTATGTTGTTTTTCGGGTCCTCTCCCCGGCTGTTTTGGGATATCCCGACAGGTATGCCCACTGGCTGGAAACTGACGACGATAAGGGGCTACTTGCTGGCCTTCGGCGCTCTGTACGCGCTCGTCTGGTGCGGTTATTGGTGGGTGCTGCGCGCGTTGAACAGCAATAAGATCCGGGCGTTCCCGCTTCATGTGCTGGCTGCCTGGCTGCCTCTTCTCGCAGGGTTGTATTTTGCCGATCCGGTCAGTAATCCGAATGCCATGATTCCGACCTCCGCCGCTGAAATCACCTTTACGATGAGCACAGCCTTGATGACGGCGGCCCTGTTCCCTCTGTACTCCATAGCCGTCTACGCATTCGTACTTTCTCCCTCTATCCGGAGGACCCGCAAAATAGGGAGGCTTCTCGGACTGTGGATTCTTTTTGCGGCAGCGAGCTTGTATTTGCAGCCCGTCTTCTGGCATATCGCACCTTCGATCTACGAGGGAATCGCCGGCTTTCCCATACAGTAGCATCCTGCAGAAGGGCCGGAAGCAGCAAGGAGCAAACGTCCTCAATCACCTGCAAAAAAAACAAAAAGGCGGGCCTTGGTCCAGCGGATCAATCCGCTGTCCAAAGCCTGCCCAGTAAGACCGCGTTGATTCGGCGGATCGAACCATTGTCCAGTAGCCAGCCTGCCGAGTTTAGCCGCTTATTCGTCCGTATGCAAAATGGCCCAAAATCCGCCGCCGACAACCTTGGCAGGGCAGCATCCGATCATCTCCCCGCCATAATCAAGCAGCTGGATAGAATGAAGCGGAATTCCTCCCTTTATTTTTCAAAAAAGGAGCCTCTGACAAACTTAAACTGGAAAATCCCCCTCTAAATCGGCGTTTCAGGCAGAAATAAAGAAAAAACAGCAAATAAACAGGAGTTTTTCCCGTTAATTGGGCGAAACAGCTTTTTTTCGAAAAATTAAACGGAGTTTTTCCCGTTCATGCAAAAATCCGCTGCCGGACCAGGCACGAACGGAATCCTCCGTTTAAGCTATGACCGAGAATATTAGATATAATCGCGTTACTCGCCGACCAGTTCACGATAAGCCGCCGCATCCAGCAGTCCGTCCGTCGCAGAGGCGTAGTCGCCCTCGACCTCCACCTCGTAAATCCAGCCCTCGCCGTACGGCTGCTCGTTCAGCAGCTCGGGCTTGTCTTCAAGCGCCGCGTTGACCCGCGTCACCTTTCCCGACACCGGAGAATATAATTCGGATACGGTTTTGACCGATTCGATACTGCCTACGCTGTCGCCGGCGGTGACCGCCGTGCCGATTTCCGGAAACTCCACGAACACGATATCTCCAAGCAGATGCTGGGCATGGTCGGTGATGCCTACGCGCACGATTTGACCTTCGCCCTGCTGCGCCCATTCATGCTCTTCGCTATACCGGAGATTGTCTAGCACTTCACTCATTTTCGATAGCCGCCTCTCTTCGCCATTGGGAGTTTAAAGTTAGTTATAGACTAAGTTATGCCCTTATCCGGTGTCAATATATCTGACAGGAAAATAATTTTTGACCGGTTTTTGAATGAATATGGTTGACACCGGGAGGGGATTCCAGTATTAATGGAGTGAGAAGAATCACATACAAGCAGCGAATGATGGCATAGGGAGAGACCGTCCTCCGAAGACGGCGCCGAAGGAGTAAGCCTTGAACCAAGGGGAATCTCTCAGGCAAAAGGACCTCTGCCGGACGCATCTCTGGAGAGCACCGGGCGTTTAGCAGCGTACGGTCACCAACGGGGAAACCCGCTCAAAGCTAAAGCGCCGGGCCGTCAGGCTATTGCCGCTTATATGCTGGAATACCGGACTTTTGCAGCCCGGAGCGGGGTAACTCTCAGGTACAAGGGACAGAGCGAAAGACGAAAGTGTGCGCATATTTTGCGTAGATTCGTCTTACGCCTGTCCTTTTTTGCGCTTGCCGAAAATAAAAGTGGAATCCACGCAAAGGTTTTGGAATGTGCTGTGGAGGGCAAGCTTCATTTTGTGGAATAAACCAGCCCCGTTCGGGACCCGCTTCCCTGCCCCTTCAAAGTAAAAATCTGGCGGTGAAGCAGACCCGGATACTATAGGAGGACCCCAACAGCTATATGCGGCTTGAAGAAACGCCGGACGGCGTCCCCGCTGGACGCAACCACGTTTCTTTTGGAAATATAAGGATGTCCAAAGTCTTATTATTTAAAAAAATCACGGGGAGTGACGACATGAATGCTTTGAAGAGAACGCCTTTTTTCGCTTTTTACTCCGCTTACCCGGAGTCCAGGAGCATTGATTTCGGCGGCTGGGAGCTACCGGTGCAGTTCACCGGCATCCAGAAGGAGCATGAAGCGGTCCGCAGCCGGGCGGGATTGTTCGACGTCTCGCACATGGGCGAATTCATGGTGACCGGCAGCGGAGCGGAGGCTTACCTGCAGCACATGACGACCAACGATGTTGGCAGGCTCGCGGACGGCCAGGCGCAGTATTCGCTTCTCTGCTACCCGGACGGCGGCACGGTCGACGACCTGCTCGTATACCGCCTGGGCGAAGGGCGCTACATGCTTGTCGTGAACGCCTCCAACATCGATAAGGATTTCCAGTGGCTTCAGGACCATCTGCCGGAGAGCGGCGTGGAGCTTACGGACCGGTCGGAGGAAACGCTGCTGCTGGCGGTTCAAGGGCCGCACGCCCAACAAATCATAAGCGAGGTTTCCTCTGTGGCGCCGGCCGGTCTGAAGCCGTTCCATTTCGCGGAGCGCGCGGTCGTGTGCGGCGTGGAAGTGCTGCTGTCGCGCACAGGCTATACCGGCGAAGACGGCTTTGAGCTGTATGCTCCGGTAGACGCTGCGGAAAAGCTGTGGAACGGGCTGCTCGAAGCGGGCAGCGCCCACGGGCTTACGCCGGCGGGCCTCGGCGCGCGCGACACGCTTCGCTTCGAAGCGAAGCTGCCGCTGTACGGCCAAGAGTTGTCGAAGGACATCTCGCCGCTGGAAGCGGGACTCGGCTTCTTCGTGAAGCTGGATAAGGCCGACTTTATCGGCCGCGAAGCGCTGCTGGCCCAGAAGGAGCAGGGCGTTCCCCGCCGCCTGGTCGGAATCGAAATGATCGACCGCGGCATTCCGCGCTCGCATTATCCCGTATACACGGGGGAACAGCAGATCGGCGAGATTACGACCGGCACGCAGTCGCCGACGCTGAAGCGGAACCTGGGGCTTGCCCTGGTGGATGCCCGGTACGGCGAAATCGGCACGGAGCTGGAAGTTGAAATCCGTGGCAAGCGGCTCAAGGCAGCCGTAGTGAAAGCCCCTTTTTACAAGAAAAGCCGTTAGGGACCTGCCTGTGTAGGACATAACCTATTCATTTAATCAGCTTTATAATTAATCAGCTTCATAATTAATCAGCCAAGGAGTGAATCCGAAAATGAAGCATCGTTATCTGCCAATGACCGAGCAGGACCGCAGCGAAATGCTGGCGGAGATCGGAATTCAGTCCGTGGAGGAACTGTTCGCCGATATTCCCGAGGCCGTGCGCTACAAGGGCCGGCTGCCCATGTCGGAAGCGCTGGACGAATACGCCCTGCTGCGGCATATGAAGCGTCTGGCGGACAAGAACGCCGATTTCGACAGCCACATCAGCTTCCTGGGCGCGGGCCTTTACGATCACCATGTTCCCGTCGTCATTAACCATGTTATTTCCCGTTCGGAATTTTATACGGCTTACACGCCTTACCAGCCGGAGATCAGCCAGGGGGAACTGCAAGCGATCTTCGAATTCCAGTCGTACATCTGCGAGCTGACCGGCATGAAGGTCGCCAACGCCAGCATGTACGACGGCGCGACGGCTTTATCCGAAGCGGCGGTTCTGGCTTCAGGCGCTGCGAAGCGCAAGAAGATCATTGTAAGCACCGCCGTCCACCCCGAAGCGCGGCAGGTGCTGAAGACGTCCGCCGCCGGACTCGGCCTTGAAATCGCCGAGGTTGGCTGCACGGACGGCGTCACCGATCTTGCGCTGCTGGCGCAGGCGGTCGACGGCGAGACGGCAGCGGTGCTCGTGCAGTACCCGAACTTCTTCGGGTGCATCGAGAACCTGGCCGCCATCGAGCAGCTCACGCATGACGCCAAAGCGCTGCTCGTGGTCAGCGCCAACCCCCTTGCCCTCGGCGCACTCGAGACGCCGGGCAAGCTGGGCGCCGACATTGTCGTCGGCGACGCTCAGCCGCTCGGCATCAACGCCTCGCTAGGCGGGCCGACCTGCGGCTACTTCGCGGTCGCCGAGCATCTCATGCGGCGCATCCCCGGCCGCATCGTCGGCCAGACGGTCGACCGCAGCGGCAAACGCGGCTTCGTGCTGACGCTTCAGGCCCGGGAGCAGCATATCCGCCGCGAGAAAGCGACGTCGAACATCTGCTCCAACCAGGCGCTGCTGGCGCTCTGCGCTTCGGTCTACCTGTCCGTCATGGGCAAGGAAGGCATGCGCGAGGTCGGCGGACTGAATATCCGCAAGAGCCATTACGCCGCTGCCCGCCTCGGGGCCGTCCAAGGCGTTAAGATCGCTTTCGACTCCCCGTTCTTCAACGAATTCGTCCTGAAGCTGCCGGAGGGCAGCGATCCGGGCGCAGTTAACGCCAAACTTCTAAGGGAGGGCTTCCTTGGCGGCTACGATCTCGGCAAGGACTATCCCGAGCTTGCCGGCCACATGCTGATTGCCGTAACGGAGAAGCGGAGCAAGAGCGAAATCGACGAATTTGCAAGCGTACTGGAGGGCTGCTTATGAAACCGGAACAAAGCCTTATTTTTGAACTGAGTCGTCCCGGAAGGGCGGCCTACTCCCTGCCGGAATGCGATGTGCCCGCCGAGGAAAGCCTGGAGACGCTGATTCCCGCCGAGCTGTTGCGGAGCGAACCGGCTGCGCTTCCGGAAGTGTCCGAGGTGGATGTCATCCGCCACTACACTTCCCTGTCCCGCCGCAACTTCGGCGTCGACAACGGCTTCTATCCGCTCGGCTCCTGCACGATGAAATATAATCCGAAGATCAACGAGGATGTCGCCCGCTTCCCTGGATTTGCGAAGATTCATCCGTACCAGCCGGAAGAGAGCATCCAGGGCGCGCTGGAGCTGATGCACACGCTGCAGAGCGACCTAGCCGCGCTGACCGGCATGGACGCCGTATCGCTCCAGCCCGCCGCCGGCGCGCACGGCGAATGGACCGGACTGATGATGATCCGCGCCTATCATGAAGCCCGCGGCGAAGTCCGGACCAAGGTCATCGTTCCGGACTCCTCGCACGGCACGAATCCGGCCAGCGCCTCGGCTGCGGGCCTGACGACAGTGACCATTCCTTCCAATGAACACGGAATGGTCGATCTGGAGGCGCTGAAAAACGCAGTCGGCAGCGACACCGCTGCGCTCATGCTGACCAACCCGAGCACGCTCGGCCTGTTCGAGACGCAGATTGTCGAGATCGCCCGGATCGTGCACGAAGCGGGCGGCTTGCTCTACTATGACGGCGCGAATTCGAACGCGATCATGGGCATCACCCGCCCCGGCGACATGGGCTTCGACGTTGTGCATCTCAACCTGCACAAGACGATGAGCACGCCGCACGGCGGCGGCGGTCCGGGCGCTGGCCCGGTCGGCGTCAAGGCAAAGCTGACTCCGTTCCTGCCCGGCCCGACCGTGGCCAAGACGGAAGACGGGGGCTTCACGCTTAAAGAAGGCGGCCCGCAGTCGATCGGCCGGGTGAAGGCTTACTACGGCAACTTTGGCATTCTCGTCCGCGCTTACGCGTACATCCGCACCTACGGTCCGGACGGACTGCGCGAGGTGTCGGAGAATGCCGTGCTGAACGCCAACTATATGCTGCAACGGCTGGCGCCGTATTTTGAGGTGCCTTACCCCGGCATCTGCAAGCATGAGTTCGTTCTGTCCGGCAAAAATCTGAAAGCCTACGGCGTCCGAACACTCGATGTCGCCAAACGCCTGCTCGACTTCGGCTACCATCCGCCGACCGTCTACTTCCCGCTCAACGTGGAGGAGTGCATTATGATTGAGCCGACCGAGACGGAAAGCAAAGAAACGCTCGACGGGTTCATCGACACGATGATCCGGATTGTGCAGGAGGCGAAGGAGACGCCGGAAGTCGTCCTGAACGCGCCGCATACAACGGAAATCAGCCGGCTTGACGAGACGCAGGCGGCGCGGAAGCCCGTGCTGAACTGCTCCTGCGGATAAGCCTGCGGCAACACGGCATTAACACGATACAGTCCCTCTTGAACATCCGGCCCATTTTTTTCGCCGGATGCGTCAAGGGGGATTTTCTATGTTCGCGGAGAGGATGGTTGGTCCTGACCGTCATACTTGGCCAGCAGCTCCTTCAGCTTCGATCTCATGCACTCGATCAGCTCCGGCGGTTCCGTCACCTCGGCGTCGCTGCCAAGGCCGATGAACAGTCTGGCGAAATAAGGTATTTCGCTGTTCGGAATATCCCCGTCAATCCAACCGGTGCCGTCTTCCCGAACCCGCAGCAGCCCCCGCCGTCCCAGCTCCGCTTCGCACACCCTTACCCCCTCCTCGCTCAATTGAACGCGGCAGCGGGTATTCGGGCTTTTGTCCGAAAAAGAATCCTCCCAGTTGTCCAGATGAATGCTGCGCAAATCCAGCGGCTTCGTCACGGGGTCTCCCTCTTTCACGCTTTCGATCCGGTCGCAGCGGAACAGGCGGACGCCGCCGCGCAAAAAGCAGTACGCCGGACAGTACCACAGCCCGCTGCTGGCATAAATCCCGATCGGCTGAATGTTCCGTTCCGATAGCGTGTCCTGCGACTTATATCCGATCCGAACGGTCTGTTGCATCACAGCTGCCTCAAGCAGCACCGACAGATAGGGAGATTCCGCCTGCCTCGCCGGAACGACGAAATCCACCCGGTTCTTCATCTGGTCAATCCGGTCACGCACGTCCCCGGACATGTAATGATAAAATTTGCCCAGCGCCGAAGAAGCTTCCGTCTCAAAGGGGATGTAGGAATAATGACGAAGAGCATGGCATGCGAAAAAAAGGGCAACCGCTTCCTCCTCGGTGAAAGCGATGGGCGGCAGAATTCGTTCGTTCAGCACCTGATAGCCGCCGTGCGGCCCCACCTCCGAATACAAGGGGACACCCAGTTCGCCAAGCTCCTGCAAATCCCTTAATATGGTCCTCGATGACACACCAAACTCCAGCGCAAGCTCCTTGACGGTAAATTTTCGCTTCCGGTTAACGGTCAGCATCAGCTCCAGCAGCCGTTTTGATTTGGACATGGTGTCCCGGCTTTCGTGTTTGGACATGGGCGCTAAGCCTCCTTTCTGCCTGTGGGACGGAATCTTCCAACTATTTTATGACAATACTTGTCACTATTATAAGCTACAATAGGAACCGAATCCCAGAGCGCCGCAGCCTCAAATTGCGCTTCCTCGTTGAACGATCCGAATGCAGAACGATGCGAATGCGGGGCGCTGTCGGCCCAAATCAATGAATTCGAAGGGTGTGAGCTTATGCAAGCCGTAAGTGAAATGAAAGGTCTTCTCCTGCATGAACTGGAACATATCGTCCGAACCTCTTCCAAGCTGATTGCCAAAATCTCTCCCGAGCACTGGGGCTACCTTCCAAGGGACAATATGCGCTCCCTGCTGGAGCTGGCGCAGCATCTCGTCTCCGTTCCCTCGGTCGATCTGCTGATCCTGCAGGAAAAAGGGCAGCCGGACATCCGCCGGACGGAAGAAGAGATTAACGAAGCCGGGACTTCGGAGAATTTGTCGGCGTGGATGGACAAAGGCTTTCAGGATCTGAAAGCGTACATGGAGAACTTAAGCGAAGAGGACTTTCTTCACAAAGCCACTAAGCCCTTTTATTTGGAGCAAGGCTCGGTGCAGGCGAAATGGCTGATTGAAATTGTCACCCATGCCCAGCACCACCGGGCGCAGCTCTTTAATTACATGAAGGAACTGGGCTATGAAGTGAACATGTTCGATCTGTACTGAACCCGGATGAGGGAAGATTCCCCGGGAAGGAGGAAAACAGGATGTTTGATTATAAATCAAACTACGCTTCAGTGAGCTATACCCGGAAGTTCTTTGAAGGTCCGGATACGACCTTGTCATACATCGACTTTGGGGGCAAGGGCTTTCCGATGCTTGCCCTGCACGGCCATATGAACGAAGGCTTGTTAGCACAGGGTCTGGCCGGGGCGCTGGCCGGTGAATACCGTGTTATCACGCTGGACCAGCGGGGGCACGGAGAGTCAGGCCGCCCTTTAAGTTACGATAACGACCGCTACGTCGACGATGTTCTGGCGCTGCTTGATCATCTCGGCATCGATCATGCCGCCCTGCTTGGACACTCTCTCGGCGGCGTCGTCGCTTACCGGCTCGCGGCCGGCCGGAACGGGTGCGTGCGCTGGTTATCGAGGATATCGGCGCGGTCGTGGACGACGATCTGAGCTTTGCGGCCGAATGGCCGCGCCGCATGCCGACCAAGGAGGCGCTGATTACCGCTCTTGGACGCCTGGGTCCGGCCTTCGCCTACTCGATGCGGCAGTATGAGGACGGTTGGGGACTGCCCTTTGTTCCTGAAGATATGATTCAATCCCAGGGACAGCTGAACGGGGACCATTGGAACGACTGGCTCTCGACCGTTTGTCCTGCCCTGCTGCTTCACGGTATGCGAAGCACTTGCCTATCTTACGGGCAGGCGGAAGAAATGGCGCGCAGAAGGCAGAATACGAAGCTCGTACATCTGGACGCTGGCCATGCCATCCATTTTGACGCGCCGAATCGTTACCTTGAGGAGATTCAGCGTTTTCTTAAATCGCTCTGAATGAAGCCCCCCAATTCCGAGAAAACAAATGGAGCGATTCGCCCCGGATCAAGTCCGGAACGTCATCGCTCCATTTAACATTTATAATCGTTTGTTCCAGCGGATTGTGGACTACGCCGCTTGTTTCAGCGCTTTTCTGCGCTGCTTAGCCGACTTGCGGAAGTAGAACAGCTCGTAAATGGCCGGCACCACAATCAGCGTCAACACCGTGGCTGCGGTCAAACCGCCGACGACCACGATGGCCAGACTTTGCGAGACGATACTGCCCTGCTCGGAATGGCCGAACAGCAGCGGCAGCATCGCGCAGATGGTGGCGATGGCCGTCATCAGAATCGGCCGCATCCGCGTTCCGGCCGCTTCGAGGAGCGCTTCGCGAATACTCATATGCTCCTCGTTATGCTTGACACGGTCAATCAGCACAATAGCGTTCGTGACTACAATGCCGATCAGCATCAGCGCCCCGAATACGGCGGTGAAATCGGGGGTCACTCCCGATACCAGCAGACCGACGACGGCGCCGATGGCCGCCAGCGGCAGCGAGAACATAATGGCAAGCGGAGCGCGAAGCGTCTTGAAGGTGATGACCATGATCAGGTAGACGAGGCCGATTGAAATGAGCGCCGTCATGCCCAGGTCCTTGAAATCGCCCGCCTGGTCGGCGGAGGCGCCGCCCGAGATGATGGTTACGCCTTCCGGCAGCTTGATGCTGTCGGTTTCTTTTTTAATGGAGGCCCCGATTTCGGAAACCTTCTTCGGATCGACTTCTGCCGTGATGCGTACATAAGGCTTGCCTTCTTTACGGTACAGCATGGCCGGTTCTTCACGAACCTCCAGGCTGGCAAGCTGCGACAGCGGCTTAGGACCGGTTGAAGTCATCAGCGTAATGCCCTTCAAGTCCGCCTGAGATTTCGGCTCGGCTAAAGGAGACAAAATAACCGACGCCGGAGAGCCATTCAGTTCCATCTCGCCGAGCGGGATCGGATTCAGCATAGCGGCCAGCTGCATCGTTACTTCCTGCGCGTTGGCCTGCGCCGGATTCACGTTGAAGGCAAAGACCGGCTTCGTATCCTCCATATTGCTGGAGATTTTTTGGATGCCGTCAATTGTCTTGACCTTATCCACAACCTGACCCGCCGCCGCAGTAACCTTGGACAGATCTTCGCCGGCGATATCTATGAATTCGCTTGTCGAAGCCGAAGGCATGATGCTGGCTTCATTCGCCGTCAGGGTAGCGCCGGCAAAGGTATTTTGCAGGCCGCGGATGGTATCAATGAACGCCTGGGCGTCGGCATCTTTCTTTATAGTCGCGGTAAAGTTGACCACGGTAGCTGAGGATACATTGCCCCATTTAGCGGAATCGGCGCTGTTCCCGGATTGCATGATTACCGTCTCTGCCTGAGGTTGTTTAATCAATTCCTGTTCCAGCCGTTTCCCCTGTTCAAGAACCTCCGCGACCGGTGTATCATTCGGGTATTTCAGCTCTACCGAGACCATGCTAGCATCGGAAGCGTCAAGCGCGCCCTTAGGCATGTTCATGTACGCTGCAATTGAAGATACCAGAATAATCAGCCCCAGCGACAGCGACACCCACTTATGGTTCAGGTTCCACTTAAGGAACCGCAGGAATCCCTTGGACGGCTCATGCTCCTTCATCGATGTCTTCCGCAGCATCACGGAGCTTAGCAATGGAACGACAGTCAATGCGACCACCAGCGATGTCAGCAGCGAGTACGTTACGGTCAAGGCAAAGGGCAGCAGGAACGCCTGCAGGCTGCCCCGCAGCAGACCCATCGGCAGGAAGACGGCGACGGTCGCAACGGTCGAGGACGTAATCGCCCGGGCAACCTCTTTAGTCGCACTGATCATCATGTCAATGGAAAAGGACTCTTTCTGCAATCTGCGGTAAATGTTCTCGATAACCACGATACTGTCGTCGACCAGACGGCCAACTGCAACCGCTACCCCGCCGAGCGTAATAATGTTCAGGGTAATGCCAGAGATATCGAGCAGGTATAAAGTAACGGCCAGCGACAGCGGAATGGAAACGGCCGTCACGAGCGTCGCCCGCAGGTTGCGCAGGAATATCAAAATGACGATCGTTGCAAACAATGCGCCGAGCAGCACTTCACGCATCATGCTGTTCACGGAATCGACGACCATATCCGAGGTGCTGAATACGACGGCGGCTTCCGCGCCTTTTACGGTCGAATTAATGTTCTCTACGGCATCCTTGACTTTATTGCCGACATCAACCGCGTTGGCATTGGGTTCTTTCGTTACCACCGCGAACAGCACATCCTTGCCGTTCGAGCGGCTGACGCTTTCCTGATCGCTCTTCTCCTGAACAGACGCAATATCCTGAAGCGTTACCCCAGCCGAGACCGGCAGCTTCTTCAAAGTATCGATACTATCGATAGAGGATACGACGCTCACGCTGCCTGTCTGCCCGCCAATCGTCTGCTCCCCGATGGAAGCCGATACGTTACGGCCCTGAAGCAGGCCGGTAATTTGTGCGACGGATACTTTCTTCTCCGCCATAAGACGCGGATCCAGCTTAATCGTCACCTGCGGCGCGGTTTTGCCGTACAGCGCAACGTTCGCAACGCCATCAATCTTTTGAAGCTCGGGAATAATCACCGTCTCCGCTATCTTCAGGTTCTCTTCGGTTATTCCTGTGTCGAACGCGAGAGTAGCCTCGGAAACCGGAATCATCGAGGTATTCAGCTGCAACACGAACGGCTTCATCACCCCTTGCGGGAATTGCAGCGCGTCGACCGCCTTCTGCACCTCCTGCGCGGCATCCTTCATATTCGTCTTGGAGTCGAAACCAATGTCCACTTTAGTGAAGCTGTCTCCCGAAGTGGACGTCATGCTCGTCTTTCCTTTGACCGTGGAAACGGCGGCTTCGATCGGCTTGGTTACCTTCTCCTCCATCGAATGCGCGTCCTGTCCAGGGCCGAGCGCCGTTATCGTCACCTGCGGATTATCCGCCTCCGGCATGAACTCCATCGGCAGTGAGCTATAGCTCATCACTCCCACAACGAGCGCCATCGCAATCAGCAGCCCCGCGGCCGCCTTATTGCTGAACGCCCATTTTGTCAACCATGTCATTATTAATTTCTCCTTCCACTCCCCAGTATTGTTAATGCTCTTGTTGCTTATTTTTTATGTAGAATTGGTTTTCTCTTGATTCAGTTTAGTTTTTTTCAAGCGGGCTTAAAACAGTCGGACGGCGGGTTTGATTCTCAGCCTCTGGTCTGAGACCGTCCCCTACCAAAGGATGGGGACATATTACCCAAATAAGCGCGGCTAACCGCTCTTCATGATGGCAGTCTCCAATCCTCAACCCAAAGCCGCGCCGCCTCGATGAATCGATTGGCCGCCGGTGACGCCTGCTTCCTGGAAGGAACAACGATTCCCAGCGACCTTGAGCAGGGAATTTCCAATTCCAGCATCGAGACACGATGATTGCGGCTCTTCAGGATCATCTCGGAGATAATACTGATTCCAAGCCCGTTCTCTACCATGGCGATGATGGCGTAATCGTCGCCGGCGAGGAATTGGACGCGGGGCTGGTAAGGAAGCTTCTGAAGCACGCGCCTGACGTCCTGATCGCAGCCGGGGGTCGGCATGATAAAAGATTCCTGCTCCATCTGGGCAAACGTTATCCGCTCCATCCCGCTCAAAGGATGCTCCTTCGGCACGATACAGACCATCCGGTCCTCTCTAAGCGGGATAGTCTCGAAATTCCCCAAAGCGGGCAAGGACATGAAGCCGAAATCGATCGTGCCGTTCTTCAACCCGTCTTCGATCTCGTCAAAATCACCGTTAACCAGCTTTATCTCGATCCGGAGATGCTCCTCCCGAAAGCGGCGCATGATGCCCGGCAGCCAATTGATGGAGATGCTGGAAAAGGTGCCGATTCGGACAATCCCGGCTTCAATTCCATTAATGGCCGCAACCTCCTGCTTAAGCTGTTCGTGACAACCCAGCATATTCCGCACATGCTTCAACACGCGCTCGCCATTCGCCGTCAAACGCACCCCCGTCCGGTTCCGAATCATCAGGACACAGCCGAGCTCGTCTTCAAGGCTGCTGAGAGCATGGCTGACCGCAGACTGGGTAAGCCCAAGAGTTTCGGCGGCCCGGGCAAGGCTCCCCAGTTCAACAATGGTTTGAAAGACTTCGTATTTGATCAGGCTCACCTTCGCACCTCCGATAGATGAATATTTTTCAAGAATACCTTCACAAACATTCATTTTATTTAATCTAAATTCAGTTTTATACTAGCTTTAAAACAAGGATGCGTCCAGCGCAGATTTCTGAAGGCCGGATTTCCTTGGCAAAATCAGCTGAACCAAAAGGAGCCGGTTATGATGAAACAAAGAAACGCCGATTTACTGATGATGCTTGTCACCTTAAGTTGGGGCTCCTCCTATCTTTTTATGAAGGATGGATTGAATTCGGTCTCCCCGTTTAATCTGGTCGCCCTTCGGTTCGCCTTGGCGTTCATTCTATGCGGGGCTGTATGGTTTAAACGATTGCGTTCGACGGATAAGAAGACGCTGATCTATTCCTTCGTACTCGGATTTCTTTTGTTCGCCGTCTCCGCATCCGTAATTTTCGGCCTCAGAAGCACTTCAACGTCCCATGCCGGTTTTCTAGCCAGTCTAACGGTCATTTTCGTTCCTGCCTTGTCGGTGATTGTGCTAAAGCAAAAGCCTGCGGCGAAGCTAATAGCCGGCGCCTGCGTGACAATGATCGGCATCGGGCTGCTGACACTCAGCGGTCCGATGACCGTGAAGCCGGGGGATCTATTATGCATCCTTGCCGCGCTGCTGTACGCCGTCCATATTCTGGTGACGGGAGCGGCGGCCAAGGTTGCCGATACGCTGAATCTCGGTATCCTGCAATTGGGATTCGCCGGTGGCCTGGGCTTGTTGTTCTCCCTCTTGTTCGAATCCCCCCGGGTCCCTGCATCCATGGGAGGCTGGATCTCCGTCCTGATGCTCAGCGTTGTGTGCAGCGCGGCAGGCTACATCATTCAATCGATCGCGCAAAAGTATACGACACCGACCCATACGGGACTTATTTTTGCTTTGGAACCCGTTTTTGCCGCCGCTTTCGCCTACGTATTTGCCAACGAGCACCTCTCCGTACGAGGTTATGTTGGAGCGGCACTGATTTTATCAGGGGTATTCATTGCAGAGATGAAGTTCAAGCGCACAAGTTCAAAAAGGATTGAATGCGCTAATTAAAGCAAAGCCGCGGGGCATGACGCTCAAACCGGCAAAGAAATGGACCGGCTTCCCGAATGAACGTTGAATGTTATCCATCCTGCCCCGTCTTCACCTTCTCGCGGAATAGGGCTTTTAGCATGGGCGGCGTTACGAGCGTCGTTATGATCACGACAATAATAACAGAGGTAAAATAGGCCTGAGGCAGCAGTCCGCTCCCAAGTCCCATCGCGGCGATAATCAAGGCTACTTCCCCTCGGGAGACCATCCCGGCGCCGATGGCTATGGAGGAGTGATTGTTGAATCCGGTCAGACGCGCGCCGAGGCCGCCGCCGATCATCTTGCTCAGCACCGCCGCAATCGACAGGACAATGACAAAGCCGATCTGGCTTCCCGCGCCTTTAAGAGAAACGTTCAGCCCGATGCTGACAAAGAACACCGGAACGAACATGGCGTAAGCGATAGGCTCCAGCTTTTCCTGAACGTTGTGCTTATAGGCAGTCTGTGAGACCGCGATCCCGGCAGCGAACGCGCCGATAATGCCGGCCATTCCGGTCCATTCGGCGAACCAGGAAAAAGCAAAGCAGATCACAAGCGCGATGCTGACGGTCGCTTCCGTTACTTTGAGCGGCGCCAGCCATTTGAGCACCCGGGGAACGATCAGCCAGCCGGCAATGAGGGCAACCGCAAAGAAGAGCAGCTTCTTACCGATGAGAAGTCCCAGGGAGACCGATTCTCCCTCGCCGAACAGGCTCATGAGCACCGCAAGCATAATCACGACCAGAATATCGTCAACGACCGCTGCTCCCAGAATCGTCGAGCCCTCCCGGGAATTCAGCTTGTTCATATCCTTGAGCACCTGGGCGGAAATGCTGACGGAGGTCGCGCTTAAGATCGCGCCAAGAAACAGCGAATGCGAATAAGAAAAGCCGAACAGCTCCGCAATGCCCATGCCTCCAAAGAGCGGAAGGATGATTCCGCCCACCGCTACGGCAATGGACGACTTCCAGCTCCGCCGGAGCTGGTCCAGATCCGTTTCGAGTCCTGCGATGAACATCAGCAGAAGTACGCCGATTTCGGACATAAAGTGAATGAATTCTCCCTCCTGAATCCAGCCCAGCACCGCCGGGCCGAGCACGATTCCCACAATCAGCTTGCCGAGAACGGCAGGCTGGCCCAGGCGCACGGCCAAATCCCCGGCCAGCTTGGTGGATAGCAGAATCAGCAGCAAAGTCAAAATAAATTCCATCGATATCCCTCTCCATTTCTCTATAAGATGGGAAAAGCCATAGCACACTTCAGTAAAACACCCTGAAAACGGCAAAAAGGAGCCCTTGGTGACAGGCTCCTCCAATTAATTGCTCATTATTCAATTGCCGCTGCAATTCCTTCATTCTCTAATAGTTTACCCGAATTTAAATGGGTTGTACAGGTTACGCCGATATTCCCGCCTCGGTTGGCCGCAGAATAGCGGAACCGATCGCCAGCAGGATGGCCGCCATTAAGCCTAGAACCGCAAAGGGCAGCCATAGTTCGCTCCAGCCGCTGCCGGTCGCGGCGAGGTCTGCGGCCTGAATTGCCCATTTTTGCGGGACGAAATTCGCGGCCTTCTGCATGTAATCCGGCATGATCGAGATCGGCCAAAAGCAGCCGCCCAGCATGCAGGTCGGGGTGAGGATGAGCGCGTTCAGCATGCCTGCGTTGTTCGGGTTGCGGATGAGTCCGGCAACCGTGCTGGCCAGCCCCATCGATACGAGCATGAACGCGGCAAGCACCAGGAAATAAATATACATCGGCAGCTCATAATTATAGTTCAGCACATAACGGCCCACCAGAAGCACGACGGCAACCTGGATGATTCCAACTGTAAAGCTGCCCAGAAAGTTGCCGACTGCGATTTCATAGGAACGGACCGGCGCGCTGAATATCCGCATCATCGTCCGCTGTCTGCGGTCATCCATAATGACCGAGACGGAGCTTGTAACCATGGCCATCAGAAACATCAGCATAAATCCGGTAACAGTATCCAGACCTTGACGGGGATACAGGTTATAATCGGTCTTCAGACTTCCCACGCGGTGCTGCTCGGCCTGCTGCAGAATGGCGGTCAATTGCGCGTCGGGCGCAGCGGCCGAATTGGCGTCCGGCCCACCAACCGTGCCGCTCGTGCCGCTCATGGCGGAGGCCGTTCCGGAAGCCGAGCTGACCGCCCTGGCACCGGTCGTGCCTTCAGCCGTCCCGGCGGCTGCAATGGTTCCCGCCGAGCCTACCGCCGAGGCCAGCTCGCGCAGCCGGTCGCCGATTTCCCCGGCTTTCATTTTGAGCGTAATCGACGCTTCGGACGTCTTTAGCTCATAGATATGGATTTGCGGCGCCTGGCCGGCGAGCAGCGAAGACGTATAGCCTGCCGGAATATCCAGTCCCGCACGCCCCTCCTCGTTAAGGACTCCGGCGCGCAGCTCGCCCTCGCTCTTTTTTTCAACCAGGGCATAATCTCCTGTCTTCTTCAGTTCGGCTATGACATGCGCTCCTACGGAACCTTTATCGAGATTGCTGTACAGCACGGTCGCCTTATCATTCCCCGCACCCCCGGTCATCCAGATAATAATGGAAACAATGACGCCCGGCATGATAATATAGGCGATCAATCCTCTCCGGCTGCCGATCATCCGCTTTACCAGATTCCAGGCTATCGTCATAATATTATGCATGGTAACCCACCTTTCGGTATGAGAAGAATGCCAAACCCAGAAGAACGAGACAGATCAGCGACAGCATTGCGAGACTGCCGGAAATCTGCGATAGCGGGGACTCCAGCATCATCCGCAGAACACCCCGCAATCCCCAATGATTGATTGAAAAGGCGCCTCCCGTGTTCACCCAGGAATCAGGCAGAGGGGCCATTCCTCCGCTGATAAACGTCATCACCACCGTAAGCCCGCTTGAAATGGACCGCGCCGACGCTGCCGTCTGGGCAAACATGGCTATAGTGACCGACAACGTGAGCGAAGCAAGAATCATCAGCAGACACAACAGCGCCAGAATCCCCGGGCGGTTGCCCCAATACACGCCGAACAGAAAATGTGTGGCAAAAATAATGGCGGCGCACTGCAGGACAGACACTATGCCGATGCCGAGCATTTTCCCCCTAAAAAGTTCCGAGCCTTTCACTGGCATGGAGCCGATCCGAAACAGCGTATGGTTATCCTTTTCGCTGTACAAGCTGGTGATCACCATCTGTCCGCACAGGAGCAGGAACATCATAAGCATTGAGGCGGCGTAAAACTGGGAAGCGGTATACGATTGTCCCCCTTCATTCAACTTGCCGAGCACGACGGACGGACTGGCTTGCCCCGGCTCCAACATAGCGCTAATCGCCTGGGGTCCAAGCGTCAAGGCGGCAGCCTGCGTGTAATTGATTTTGCTCAGGAAATTATCGAACACGGTCGCTGCAACCATATTGTCACTCCGGTCCTTGCCGAGAATATATTCAAGCTTCGCTTGCTGTCCGCTCTGAACGTCCTGGTCGAATCCCGCCGGAACGATGACGGCATAGCCGTATTCTCCCGAACGCACTCCGCTTACCGCCGCTTCCCGGCTGTCTGCGATTTCCGGTGTAATGATCTCCGCGACCCCCGGCGACTTCAGGAAGCTCCCGATCATCTGCGAGCGTTCAGAAGGATTCGCTGCCGCATCGACAATGCCAACCCGGAAGGGATGGATCGTCCGGTCCTTGCCTTCGCCAATAACGCCGGAAAGCGCCGAGCCGAGCAGGAAAATCAGCAGAATCGGCAGCAGGAACAAGTTGATCAGCATCGTGCGGGAGCGGAAGAGCCGCCGCAGCTCATAAGCTGCAATCGTCCAAATATTAGTCATGGTTCTCTCCCTCCTAATCCCTTAAGGTGCGTCCGGTCAGGCTTAGGAATAACGTCTCCAGATCCGGCTCCTCGATTTGCAAAGTCTGAATCACGCCCCCATGCTTGGCGAAAATAAACAGGATATCCTGCAGCTCGCTTTGGGAGGACGGCAGGTACAGCTCCACCGTCTCGCCTTCCGCTTCGACCCGGGTGACCCGGGGATGCCGCTTCAGTTCCGTAATCAGTTCAGGAGTGATACTGCCAGCTTTGATGACGATCTTCTCTTCATGGGCGACCCGTTCCCGCAGCTCTTTTTCCGTCCCGCAGGCAATGATATGCCCCTTATCCATAATGGCCACCCTGTCGCATATGGCTTCGACCTCTTCCATGTAGTGACTCGTATAGATGACGGTGGAACCCAGCTTATTGAGCGCTTTTACCGATTCAAGGATATGATTTCGGGATTGCGGGTCGATTCCCACCGTCGGCTCATCCATAATAATCAGCTTGGGCCGGTGCATAATAGCGCAGGCGATGTTGAGCCGCCGTTTCATCCCTCCGGAAAAAGTGGACGGCTTATCCTTCGCCCGGTCGGCGAGCCCGGTGAATTCCAGCGCCTCCTGCACCCGCTCCTTCAGCAGCCCGCCGCGCAGGCCGTACAGCTTCCCGAAAAAGGATGCATTTTCCCAGGCAGTCAGATCTTCGTACAGCGCCAAGTCCTGAGGGACGAGTCCAATTCTTTTTTTGGCCTCAAGCGGCTGCTTCGCTACGGAGATGCTATCGATGACGATGCTTCCCCCGTCCATCTTCAGTAGACCGCAGAGCATGCTGATCGTCGTGCTCTTGCCCGCGCCGTTCGGGCCGAGCAGGCCGAAAATTTCACCCTCCCGAATGCTCAGATTCACATGATCCACCGTCAATTTGCTGTCATATCTTTTCACCACATCGGTTAGCTGTGCAAGCGCCATTGTTCATCTCTCCTGCCCTCGTATTCTTCATGGCTTCATTGTAGCGCAACCCCGCAGCGGCCGAAGGTACGGAAGGTCATGAAGTGAAGGTGACTTTAGTCATCTCTTCAGGAAAAGGCGGCCGATAAGCACGGCGGGTATGCACTTTTTATGATTGGGGCCCCGTACCGAAGCGCATGGGATATGCTAAGATGGAAGGGCGACCTTCTATTACTATTGAAAAGGATGACGACGTGTGAACAAGGAGCTGAAGCTGCTGAGGTACGGACTGATTGCCGTACCCGCTTTTCTCTCGATGTACGTCCAGGAATATGCCAACAATGGCCGGTTCACCCTGCATCTGCTGATCCTTCTGCTGCTGGCGACGCTTGGAGCACGTCTTCCCGCGCGCTTTACGGCAGCGATTGCCGCGGCTGAAATGCTGTACTCTTCCTGGCTGTGCTTCAGGTACGGAAGCCTCATGGCACTTCCTTCCCTGTCTGCGCTGCTCGTCTATTCCCGTCTTCGCCCCCGGCCGCTGCCTTATCTTTTTGCGGGGATTCATCTCGCCGCCCTAAACGCCGCCGTCATGGAAGCCTCTCCGCTGATCTCCGCCTGGGTTAACCTGACTTTTCTGCTGGCTGCCGTGCTGTGCGCCCAGCTGCATTCGGCGGGACGCGGCAAGGAAGAGACGCTTCATCTGTACGACGAGCTGCGCAAGAAGCATTTCGAGCTGGATGAAGCGCGCAGCCGGATACTGCAGTTCGCCTCTCAGGTGGAAAATGCAGCCCAAGCCGAGGAACGGGTGCGGATTTCCCGCCAGCTGCACGACGATATCGGCCACCGGCTGATCCGCGTCAAAATGATGATGGAGGCCGCGCTTCACACGCTTCCCTCCGCTCCCGAAGCGGGCATGACCATGATGGGGCAGGTGCGCGACCAGCTTGCCGAGTGCATGGACGACCTGCGCTTCGCTGTAAGACGCATCGGCCGGGGGCCGCAGCTTGAAGGCGCCTATGCCCTGGACCGGCTGCTGGAAGAGACGGGCCGGGATACTGGCATCGAGACCTCCTATACGGTGGAAGGCGCGCCTTATCCGCTCTATCCGAGCCTTCAGGTTGTGCTGTACAAAAATGCCCGCGAGGCGATCACCAACGGACTCCGGCACGGACATGCGACATCGGTCGGCATCAAGCTCCGCTACAGCCCGTCCGAAGTCACGATGGAAATCAGCAATAACGGAAAGACGGCAATGGAAGAGGATGGAAGCGAGATAGCGGTGAGTGATGGCGATAACCGGGACGATGGAACCCGCTCGGGACGGTTGACCGGTATGAACGAAGAGTTGCCTCTTGCCGGCGGCATGGGACTGAGAGGAATGGAGGAGCGGACCCGGCTGGTCGGCGGAACGCTCCGGATTCGGACCGCTTATCCCTTTACTGTGATTACGACGCTGCCGGTCTACAAGCAGAGCGAAATTATATAGAGCGGCAGGGAAGATCAGGTTTCTTTTGAGGAGGGGAACAGCAATCGTGATTAACGTAGTAATCGTGGACGACGATTCCTTTATACGGGAAAGTCTGAAGGTGCTCGTCGGCATGGACCCGGAAATTCAGGTATCGGGGGCCGCGGGAGACGGTGGCGAGGCGCTAAAGCTGCTGGAAAACGGGGCGGAAGCCGACGTCGTGCTGATGGATATCCGCATGCCCGGTATTGACGGCGTGGAGGGAACGCGGCTGATCAAGCGGGATTACCCGAAGGTTGCCGTGCTGATGCTGACCACCTTCGATGATGACGAATATATTATCGAGGCGCTCAAAGGGGGAGCCAGCGGCTATCTGCTAAAAAACATCCCCCCCGACCGCATTATCCAGGGCATCAAAACGGTCCATGAGGGCAACATGCTCATTCATCCCGACATTGCCCGCAAGCTGGCGAGCTTTCTTCAGCCCGCAGCCGCAGAAACGGCCCCTCGTCCGCTTGAATCATATGGGCTGACCAAAACGGAGCTGTCGATTGTCTCGGCGATCGCCGAGGGATTTTCGAACAAGGAAATTGCCGCCGAACTCTTCTTAAGCGAGGGCACGGTCAAAAACTACATAACCGAAATTCTAAGCAAGCTGGGACTGCGGGACCGGACACAGATCGCTATTTTTTATTTGAAGAATCAGCGGTGAGTCGTAGCGGTATTCATAGAGGATGCTTAAAAAACAGGTTCATCTCCAAATCAGTACTGCCATGTGATTAGCAAGAGAGGGCGGCTTGAATGGAGTTATAAGGCATACTTTACAATGATCTGAGTTTGCCTGGTGGATAAATTCGGGGCTGCCGCTTGCAGTGGGCAACGAGCGAAACATCCCCTCTAAAGGCTAAGTGGACGGCTGCGGTAGAGGTTGCTGAGAATTCCTGCATAGGCAGAGGTTGCTGAGAATTCCTGCAATTGTACATCTATCCCCCGTCAAAAATCTCTCCCCAACCCATTTCCTGCAAATGCGCAGGCATTTCGCCCCCTTCTCCCCGTTTCGGCGTGCAAGCATCAAAATACCTGCGCCCTTGCAGCTATTTCTTCTTCCCGGGTAAAATTGACCATGAAAACCTGCAGGTTTGCAGTAAAGCGCCGCATATTCCGGCTGAACACAACGGCTCTATTGAACCTTCATCCGCCTCTGCGCAGCGACGGAGGGTATGATAGCCCGCTCGGCGGGTGTTTTAGCAGTGCTCAATACACGCCGGGAGAGGCTGCGTGATGCGGTACGTATGCCGGGCGATACCGCGTTATGCAGCACGCATGCCGGGCGAGACCGGGCTATGCGGCACGCGGCACGCATGCGGGGTGAGGCCGAGCTTGGTAGTCACTGCTGCCCCGCTGCGGCGATCGACTTGATAGTGCAGCAGAGAAGCGAGGTAACAAAAGCCCGGAATTCCGACCGATCATCGGAATTCCGGGCTTGTCCGTTCTTATAGCGCAAAAAGGGCTGTCGCCGTTTTTCTTCCATGCTTATCCCTTCGCCGACTCCGCTCCGCTGGAACCGGGCAGCGCCCCGGAAGGTCCAGGCGCGGCTGCAGGAGAGAGTGGTGCGGCCGTTTCTTGCGCTGCGGCCGTCTCCCGCCCGGTCGGCAGTGCCGAGCCGTTGTCCTGCCTGCGGCGGGCGCCCGTCTTCATGAGGGCGATGCCGAAGATTCCGGCCGGCTTCTCCGGCGCCGTCGTATCTTCATCCGGCTGGGGCGCCAGAATGACGCCCAGCAGATGATGGTCGCCGTCGTATATGGCGCGCTGCAGGTACTTGCTCTCGCCCGCGGCGTTCTGCACCTCCAGCTTGCAGAACGCCGGACTCCGCCGCAGCGCCTCGTGCAGCTGCTGCGCCTTGCCGGTCAACGCTTCGCCGTTGACCTTCAGCAGGATCTCGCCCGGCAGGATGCCCAGCTCCTGCGCGGGGCTGCCGGGGAGCACGGCCAGTACCTTCAGGCCGTGCGGCGGATGCACGAAGAAGGGGCTGCTGCGGCGCTCCTCCAGAGCGCCGTACCACACCAGCCCTTCGTGCAGCAGCAGTGCCGCGAGCGCCGCGGGCAGCGTCAGCGGGCTGTACCAGGCCGCCAGCAGGGCGAGGCCCAGCAGGGCGGCGCCGTACAGCAGCAGCCAGCCCGAAGCGCGGGCGCTTTTACGCTGCGGCAGCATGCCGGTCGTCAGCTGGCTGAAGCCGATGACGACCGGCAGCGAGACGAGGCCGAAGCCGCCGCCGAGCAGCGTCTGCCACGGCAGGTCGCCTGCTCCCGCTCCTGCGGGAACGAGCAGGAAGAGCGGCAGCGGCCAGAACGCCTCCATCCGGTAGCCGCCCACGACCCGGCCGCGCTTGCCTTCCAGAAAGAGCGGCGTCGCAAGAGCCGGGCCCTGCCAGCGGGCCAGCAATGCCTCAGCAAGATGCAGGATGGCGGCCAAAGCCAGCAGCGCCGGAATATCCATTCCTCTTACCGCTGCCGCCGCCTCTCCTCCCAAGCCTCCCGGCCGGAAATCCGAAAAGAAGGAAAGGATGAACTGTACGACGCCGAGCAGGCCGATGGAATAAGCGAAGCAGAAATACCGTACCCGGAAAACGAGCAGAACGGCGCTGACCGCCCAGATGCAGACGACAGCGGCGCCCGTTACCGAGACGCCCAGCAGCACGGCTGCCAGCGAGACAAGAAGACCCGCGGCCAGTCCGCTCCAAATGACGCGCCATACTTCCCGGCCCCAGCTGTGCATTTTTACATGGATAAGCTTCCGCTCCAGCAGCGTCTGCCTGCGGTAATAAAGGGTGATGAACAGCAAAGCGATATAATAAAAGGGCTGCGTCAGCATATGCAGCGCGGCATTCCCCAAGCTTGCCAGCAGTTCCAGCATGTCATTCAAACGGATCGTCACGCTCCTTTGGGCTTCGGCACCTTTAAGTGCGGCTCTTTCTCTATTCTAATGGAATCGAGGGGTCAAAGACAGGCCTAGCGGACAGAAAAATATGGGTTCCGGCTGTCTGCCGGCAAGAAATAACCCCCTCCAAACGGGGATCTCGCTTCAAAAGCTTATAAATGAGAAAAAGAAGGCTGCAGTCAGCCTTCTTTATGATTTCGACGCCTTCGCGCCGATTTCCTTTCGGATCTCTTCAATTCCCCGGTTGCGCTGATTGTCGTTAGCCGGATTCTGGATCGCCTTGATCAAGGCGAGTTCCAGCGCTTCCGCCGTCTTGGCGTCAATAATGCCGGTAACCTTCAGCTTAGCCGCGCTCTGGAATTTCCGCACCGCTTCCCTCGTGCCGGCGTCAAAATAACCGTCTTTGCGCCCCGGCTTGTAGCCAAGGCCATCAAGCATCGTCTGCGCGCTCTTCACGTCCGAACTGTTCGTGTTAAACTGCAGCGGCCGGCTTTTGTCGATCGGCGACACCGCAAAATAATCTGGCTGGGCCACGGCGATATCCGGCTTGATGCCCTTGCCGTGAATCCAGGTGCCATTCGGTGTCAGCCATTTGGCAATCGTAATCTTCAGCAGGCTGCCGTCGCCCAGCTGCTTGTCGAAGCTGGTCTGCACCGTGCCCTTGCCGAAGGAGTTCTCGCCGATCAGCTTGGCTCCGGCGGACTGCTGCAGGGCTCCCGCCAGGATTTCCGAAGCGCTGGCGCTGCCTTTGTTCATCAGCAGGGTAACCGGATAATCCTTGCCGCTGCCCTTGGAGGTCGTCAGCTCGCGCTGCTTCTCCTTGTTCTCCACCTGCACGATCGTCTTGCCGTTCGGGACGAACTGCTCGGCAATATCGATGACAACCGGCAGCACGCCGCCGGGATCGTTGCGGACGTCGATGACAAGGCCTTTCAGTCCCTTTTTCTCCAGCTTGTCCAGTTCTTCCTTGAAGCGGTCCGCGGTGTTCAGCGAGAACTGTGTAATCTCGATAACGCCGACGCCGCCCTGTTCCATGGAGGAGTAAACCGTCTCCAGCTTCACGTCGTCCCGCATGATCTTGAAGGTCAGCGGGTTCGCTGAACCGCTGCGCTGGATGACGAGAACCGCTGTGCTGCCTTTGGGGCCGCGGATTTTGGCGACCGCGTCGTTCAGGTCCATCCCCTCCAGCGATTGTCCGTTCACGGAGACGATAATGTCCTTCGCTTGAACTCCGGCCTTCTCCGCCGGCGAGCCTTTAATTGGCGACACGACGACGACTTTGCCGTTATCCGAAGACACCTCGGCTCCGATGCCGGTGAACGAGCCTTCGATGCTCTCCTCAAATTTCTCCGCCGTTTCCTTGGCCATATAATTGGAATAAGGATCGCCGAGCGCTTCCATCATTCCGTTAACCGCGCCGTCGATCAGCTTGGTTCGGTCCACATTCTGGTAGTAATTGCTCTCGATCAGGCCGAGCGTCGTTCCAAGCTTCTTCGCCTCGCTCTGCTCTAGCCCGCCGATTGACAGGGCCGTTGCCGAGCTTTCCCCGGCAGCCTGTCCGGAAAAGAGCGAGCCTGTCACGGCCAGCGCCAGCAGGCTGCCGCACAGCAGGGCGGCGATTACCATAAAAGCCGCGGTGCTCTTTTTTATCATGAAGCCTTCACCGTCCCTTCTTGTCCATCATGCCGGTCTGTAGAGGTCCGTCCATAAGGATCGGTCTGACTTCCAGTATATGCCGTAATGCCAAATAATATTTATAATTCCGTGAAACTACAGGTAATCCATCGGCTCGACCGGCTTTCCGTCAATCCGAACCTCGAAGTGAAGATGCGGTCCGGTTACCCGACCGGTAGCACCCGATTCCGCAATGGTCTGTCCACGCTCCACCTTGTCTCCTACGCTGACCTTGATTCCGCCTTCGCGGATATGGCCGTACAGCGTCCACATGCCGCCGCCGTGGTCGATGACCACGCAGTAACCGTAGCCGCTCCACCATTCCGCGACAATGACCGTGCCCGCTTCGGCCGCATGAATGTCGGTGCCCTGCGGAACGGCGAAATCAACGCCGGTATGCAGCTTGCGCTCTCCCGTCACCGGATGAATCCGGTAGCCGTAGGGCGAAGAAATCCGCGCGCTGCCCACGGGCAGCAGCAGCGGACCGCTGCCGCTGGCGTAAGTGCTGCTCGAGTCGTCGCCGCCGTGATCGACGTCGGAATCGTCTGAGCTGTCGGCCGCTGCCGCCGCCCTTTTCGCGGCTTCCGCGGCCGCTCTTCTAGCCGCTGCTGCCTTGGCCGCCGCCGCTCTTCTCGCCGCTTCTTCGGCCTTGATCTTGTCCTTCTGGTCTTCGAGCGCGGCCCGCTGGCTCGCCAGCTGTACCAGCTTGGCATTCTGCTCCTGGCTGATATCCTCGGCGTCGTCGATAGCCTTGTCGTAATAGGCGATCAGCTGCTGCTTCTCCGCTTCCTTCTCCTTCAAGACGCTCCGCTGGGATTCCAGATCGGTGTAGAGCTGCCTGGCCTGGGCGTACTGGCCTTCCAGCTCCTTCTTCTTGACGGTCACAATCGCTTCGTCCCGCTTATGCTGATCCAGCAGATCCTGATCCTGGTCTACGATCAGCTTAAGAGAATCCGCGCGGTCCAGAAAATCCGAGAAGCTCTTGGAAGAGAGCAGCACGTCAAGATAAGACACCGCTCCATCCGTATACATGAGACGAACGCGGGATTCAATCAGCTTTTGCCGTGAATCCACCCGTTCCTGCGCGGCGTCCAGCTCGGATGCCGTCGTCTTCAGCGATTTCTCGGTGCTGTCGATTCTGGAAGAAATCCGCGTCATTTCTCCCTTGACCAGTTCGATCTGGCCGAGCACGTATTGCAGATTCTGGTTCGTTTTATTCTTATAATGCTGGGCTTGCTGACCCTGGGCAGAAGCTTTTTCCTGCTGCGTCTTGGCGTTCTTCACATCCTGCTGCAGCTCTTTAAGCTGCTTCTCGATTTCGGCGACGCTTGTCTTCTTGGCATATCCTTCAGAGGGCTGGAACATTACGGCAGACAGCAGCAGTACGGCTAATCCGGCGGCTATTTTTTTCAACTCGCGTTCCCCGTCCTTTGTTTATTAGTGTTCGGATGACCAACTCTTATATTTTCAAAAACTTGCGGATGGAAACGGTGCTTCCCCATATGCCGATCAGTATCCCAAGGCCGACCAGCAGACCGCCCAGCTGCATCCAGATATCATTAAAGGGCAACAGTCTCCACCCCATCAGCGGATCGCCCTGCATAGACGAATTCAGTCCGGTATAACCGGCATACAAAACTCCGACGGTAACCAGCGAGCCGAGCAGTCCGATCAGCGCGCCTTCCACAAAAAACGGCCATCGGATAAAAGCATTCGTCGCCCCCACCAGCTTCATAATTCCGATCTCCTTGCGGCGGGCCAGTATGGTCACCCGAATCGTATTGGAAATCAGGAACATCGACATCAAACCGAGCCCTGCGACAAAAACAAAGCCGATATTGCGGATCGTACGCGTGATCTTAAACAGCGTCTCGATAGCGCCCTGGCCATATTTCACCTTGTAAATCGGCTTCTCTGGATGCGTGTCGTTCAGCGCCTCGATCTTCTTCGCCACAAAAGGTACGGTCGTCGGCTGAATCACTTGCACCCGGAATGCGTCGTTCAGCGGATTGTTATCCTTGTCAAATCCTTCCAGGATACTGTCGGCATCCGGCCCCAAATCCTTGCGCAGCTCAGCGAGCCCCTGCTCCTTGGAGACGAATTCGACCTTGCTGACCTCGGGCATGCTGCCGATTTCGTTCTGGATCGTATCGCGCAGAGCCTCTTTCGTTTCCAGCGTCAAATGAACGGTAATCTGTACCTGGCTGTCCGCTTTGTCTGCCAACGAATTTACATTTAGTACCAATAAAATAAAAACACCCAACACGAGCAATGAGACGACAATGGATGTGATGGAGGCCACCGACATCCAGCCGTTGCGGAATACGTTCTTGAAGCCTTCCCGCACATGCCGCAAGAAGGTTTTAAAACTCATATCCGTATTCTCCTCTCAGCTGGTCTCTGACAATCTGTCCATGCTCGATGGCCAGAACGCGTTTGCGCATTTTGTTCACGATATCCCGGTTATGGGTCGCCATGACAATGGTCGTGCCGCGAAAATTGATCTCATCTAGCAGCTGCATAATGCCCCACGACGTTTCCGGGTCCAGATTGCCGGTAGGCTCGTCCGCCACAATAACCGCTGGATTGTTGACGATGGCCCGGGCGATGGCAATCCGCTGCTGCTCTCCGCCGGAGAGCTGGGAAGGCTCGCGGTTCGCTTTGGAGCGCAGACCCACGAGGTCTAGCACCTCGTTCACCCGTTTCTTGATTTGCTTTTTCGGCGCCTCGATAACCTCCATCGCAAAAGCGACATTCTCAAAAGCCGTCAGCTTTGGAAGCAGGCGAAAATCCTGAAATACCACGCCGATGTTGCGGCGCACGTAAGGAATTTTGCGAGGCTTCAGCTTGCCGATATTAAAACCGCCTACGGAAATCTGACCTTTGGTCGGCGTTTCTTCTCTATAAATCAATTTCATGAACGTGGATTTTCCCGCGCCGGACGGACCGACGATATATACGAATTCGTTGCGGTCGATTTTGACCGACACTCCTTGAAGCGCATGGGTGCCGTTGGGATACGTCTTCCAAATATCCTGCATTTCTATCAAGTTATCACTTCCCGATTCTGACATTATCCGCTCGCGCTCTTCGACAATCCTCCGCGCAAGCTTCCATAAACTGCAATATTACCGCAACGTATCTATTGTAACAAATCCGTAACTGCTTGAGTACCCGAAAGTTTTGAAGGCACCCGGCATATATCTAAAATATCACGCCCGGGCACGCGTCCCTATAACTATATCGGAATAGCGGACCGTGTTTCTAAAGAGACCGAGCGCGGCAGAACCGGCGCCTGACGGCGCAAATATCGTACCAGAGGAGACTTGCGATGAGAAAATTACATGGCGCCCTGATTGCGTTAACCGGCCTGATTTTGGCGGTTTCGCTAGTGTATGGAGGGCTGTATTTATATGCGGGGCAGCGCAGCGTGCCGAAAGGGACGGCGCTCGCGGGCTGGAATGTCGGCGGAATGGACATGGCGCAGGCGCGTGCGGAGCTGGAACGGAAACTGCAATCACTCCATGCGGTTCCGGTCACGCTGACTGCCGGCGGGGGGACAGATATCCGGCTAACCCTGAAGGAAGCGGGGATTACGTATAATGCTGACCTGTTTCTAAACGGCCTGGACCGGCTGACGAACGGAAGCCTGCTGGATCGGGTCAAGGCCCGCCGCGGCTTTAAGAAGGCCTGGGGCCTTCAGGCCGATTGGGACAGCGCTCTATTGAAACGCAGCTTGAGTCCCCAGTGGGAACGCACCGCCTTCGGCGATCCGGTGAACGCCACCCGGAGAATCACGGAAAGCGACGGGATTGTCTACACGCCGGGAAGCACAGCCCAAAGGGTGGACTGGTCCGCACTGGAGGCTTCGCTTAGAGCCGCGCTGCCGGTCAGCTTCGACCGGACGGAGGCTGCACGGGGCGAGGGAATCGTCATCGAGCTGCCCCTGAAGACGGTGCAGCCCGATGTGACGGTCGATTCGCTTCGGGAACAGGGCGTGGCACGGAAGATAGCCGAATTCAGCACCTCGCTGGGCGCAAGCGGTCCGGGAAGAAGCTACAACGTGGAATCCGCCGCGAAAGCGGTGAATGACACGCTCCTTCCCCCGGGCGGAATATTCGACTACGGCAAAGCGGTCGAAAAAGCGGTGAGCACCACCGGCTTCCGCGAAGCCCCGGTTATCGTGAACGGCAAGCTTCAGCCGGGCGTCGGCGGCGGCATCTGCCAAGTGTCCAGCACGCTGTATAATGCGGCGCTGCGCACGGGACTGGAGATCGTGGAGCGGCGCAACCATTCCCTGCCCGTAAGCTACCTGCCCAAGGGTCAGGATGCGACCTTCGCGCAAGGGTCGATCAATTTCCGCTTCCGCAATAACACCGGCAGCTATTTATTGATTCGGTCGGCGGTCCAGGGGCGTACGTTGACCGTCAAGTTCTTCGGCACCTTCCCGCAAAATGTATCGTACACGGTGGAATCGAAAACCGTGGAAATCCTGGCGCCCGGCAGACGAACCGTTCCCGATGCTTCCCTGCCGCGCGGAGCCTCGCGCACGCTCCAGAGAGGCAAAGCGGGGTATATCGTGGAGACCTATCTCGTCCGCAAGGTCGACGGAAAGGCCGTTGACCGGAAACGGCTGTCGCGCGACATTTATCGGCCGCAGCGCACTCTTGTCGCCGTCGGTCCGGGCGGAGCCGGGCTGGCCGTGCCGGAACCCTCCGAACGTCCGCTGGTGGAGGACGGAATACGGAAGGGAAATTGAAGAGGCCTTACCGTTAATGAAATCGGTCGACTGCCCCGCGTCTATCCACTTCGAACCTCCCCCTCACACCCAAAAAGGCCGAAACCGCCAAAGTGCGGTTCCGGCCTTTTTGGAGTCGTCCGTGATTAGGATGTCTTTTTAAGACTTTCTCCCATCTATTTAATCCGCGCTTTACTTAGTGAGACCGCTCTATTTACAATCGGCTGATATACTGATGATATACCGTAGATATGATTAAATTAAACATTCGGGAAAGGATGACTTCATATGATAAACACAAAGGCTGCATCAACCGCCGTCAAGCTGGCGGAAATCATGCGCCCCGTCCCGGTAGTCCTTGACCATCACACATGCCGGCAAGCGCTTCGCACCATGTTTGAGCACCCGGAATCCAAGTGTCTCGTCCTCTGCAATACCGCAGAGAAGCCGGTCGGATTGCTGATGAGCGAGAAGTTCTTTTTAGTAGCAACCGGCAGGCTCGGAACGGATACGTTCTACAGAGAACCCGCAATGAAGCTGGCTCATAAATATCCGCTGATTGTCGACATCGCATCTGAACCCCAAACGGTTCTGGCTATGGCGCTGGACCGCAATCCGATGAGTCGTAACGACTGTATTGTCGTCACTGACTGCGGCAAGCTGGCTGGAGTGGTGTATGTCTCCGATTTGCTCGCCTTCCGGTCATAGACAAACCACACTCATCACCGGCCGCCACGAATCTTTCGCTTTTATTTATCCCCGCTTCCCCTCTGCAATTAGAACAAGGTATCCGGAGACATGTCGATTCTCCAATATCCGTTAACCTTTTTCAGCTTCACCGTCACTCGCTCCGCCTCCTGCGTGTTGTTCGGATAAGGCACTGTCAGCTCGAAGACGGCAGCGGTTGCATTTTTGGAAACCATGCGGGCGGTCGCCTTCTCAAACAGCAGCAGATTCCCCAGATCGGCATTGATCTGAGCCATTCTTCCATTTTGTTCATAAAATTGCGTTTGAGCGTAAAAAGCCGCCGCATTATGCGTGTAGGCCTTTTTGACATAATGCAGCAGCTGCTGCTTGGTGCCGATGTCGGCAGACAGATACCGGTATTCCTGTCCGTTATATTGAAAAGTCTCAAGATTGACGAGATTCCCGCCCCGGTTTGTGTAGAAAAACACCTCTCTGGCATAAACCACGAGCGGGATGATACTGCTTGCCGTCAAGTTGTTGATGGCGGTCGGATTACCTATTGCAGTCTTAACCGCCGCTGCGGCCGCCACCGTCTTCATCCCACTTGAACCTGTTGACGCCGCCATCGCTCCGCTTCCCGCAGATACCAAACCCAAAGACAGCGCAAGCGATCCGATTAACCATTTTTTGTTCATTATTATTCCTCCTTTGGATTGGATTCTAAGCTATCAATACCCTTTTGGCATGAAAACGAAAACGATTTCAACATCATGTGGCGCAAAAAAATCCGGACTCCTTAAAGGAGCCGGATGCAAAGCGAAAAATGGATGGGGATGACCCGGTTATTCGCCGGTAAAGGCTGTTTGATCAGAGCCCGATTTTGTCCAGGAATTCTTGTCCTCTGCTTTATCTTTGTCCGTTTCTTCATAGTAAGCCGTGAAGGATACCGTTGCCGTTAAAATGCTATTCACGCTTTGGGCGGCATTGTTACTGCTTGATCGCTGGAAAACAAAAGAATCCACGTTAATGATGCGCGGCAAAATCTGCAGATCCTTCATCCAGTTGCGGATGCCTGTATAGTCGCCCTCGACCACGGCAGTCATTTTCAGCGCCTTAACGGTTGAATAAGCGACGGTGGAAGCGCCTGTCATTTCCTGAATGGGGTTCGTGTCTCCCACTGTAAAGCTGATGTCCTTCAATCTGGCATTCGTAACCGTACCGATGGCCCGCAGATCGAGAATTAATTGCTCGCTGTTATCTCCGCGCGGAAGCTGCGCCAGCAGCGCTTCCTCTTCCGAGTCTCCGGGTGAGGAGATTTGGAGTTTATCGATTTGGGTCTGCAGCAATTGATTTTGCTCATTGAGCTGCGCGAGCTGCGATTCCTGTTCGCTGACCTTCCGGCTCGCGGACTGCACTCCCAGCAAGTAGAAGGACAACAGCATAAGGAATAAGATCAGCACCCCTAGCACAATCGGAGAACGGTATTTATTGATTTGTTCCACTGCTGTCCACCTCCCCTTGGCTTTCCTGCCCGCTTGTATCTGTACCGCCAGCGTCTTCGTTCGGCTTCTTGGCGGTGAGGTTCACCTTGTACACCGCTGTATACGATTTGGTTAATAAAGTTGAGGCCGGACCCGCGCCGGTATCTCCTTCTGTCAGCTTCTGAATCGAAGCGTCCACGGTAAATGACATTTGCCGAAGATTGGCCAGGTAGATGGAAGCATCCTCCATCCGCGGTACTTTTACGGTCAGATCAATGGATGTGCGGTACGTATAATTAATATTGCGGAGCGCGCTGCCCTGCGGCAACCCGGACGCCAGCTCATTCAGCACGGAAACGATGTTCATCTTGTACTTCAAAATTTCGTCGACCGCCGCTTTACGGTTCAGCTGTCCTCCGCCTCCGTTCAGCTTGGCAAGCTCCACTTGAAGCATCGTCCCCCGGTCCTGCGCTCCTTGTATTTGCTCGTTGTTGTTCGAGATTTTCCCGCGTTCCGCAGCGTAATAAATGCCGGTTCCAATAACGCCAAGCAGCCAAATACCGACAAGAGCCGTGGCAAGGTAAGGGAACAGCATTGCTTCCCTGTCTTCCCGAGGGAGCAGGTCTATCGTCAAGAAGCCGCTGCTGCGAAGAGCAGCCCCAACGGCCACACGGTAATCGTTAAGCCCGGGATCGGGCAAATTGGTAGCAGCAAAAGGATCCAGCCCGATCATGGAAACTTCCAGCTCCGTCAGCGACAGATTTAATTCCTCGAACAGCTGCCGGCGGGTATCGGGCGATCCGGCGATCAGCACATTTTTAATACGGGTGCTGCCGTCATGCAAGCTGTATTGATAGAAGTTGAGCATCCGCGAAATTTCTGCGGTAATCTCCACCATCTGCTCCGGAGAGAGCTGCTTCTGCGACGCCTCTGACGAGGCCGCCGCTTCCGCCATATACTGTTCTCCGCCAGGAGCAAGGTCGGCCGATGGCACGGCCTGGTTCAAGTCGCCCCGGTTAATCGTGCGGATGAACACCGGATTCCCGCTGCGGAACATGTACACGTCCAACATGGACTGCTCCATATTGATGAGCATCGTCTCTTCAAAGCTCTCGCCCTGCCCCAGAGACAGGCTTCGCGCCAGCGCCGTCGCCGCGATCTCCACACTGCTTACCCGCAGACCCGCTTTTTCCAAAATATCGATGTATTCCTGGATCGGCTTGCGTGGAGCGGCAAAAACCAGCAGATGGCTCTGGTCCTCGTCCACTTCGGTGGTCACATAATCGTAAACGGGATTGTCGAACGGCAGATGCAGCCCCGTTTCCACTTCCAGCTTGACGAGCTGCTCCACCTGCTTGTCATTGGTGCTCGGAATGGTCATTTTTCTTACAATGATCTGCGATGGAGGAATGGACAGGGCAATCCGGGTGCCCCGCAGTCCTTCTTTCTTCACCCATTTCTTGACCCGGTCAAGCAGCGCGGCGCCTTCAGCCACCTGGTTCCCCACGATCATGCCCGGAGGGAGCGGGAGAAATCGTTTCTTGCGGACTTCCCATGACTTTTTGTTCTTTAAGCTGATATAGCGGATTCCCGTCTGCTCAATCGCAAGACCAGCCGCCGGTGTTCTGAGTCCAAGCATATGAATCGATATTCCTCCTAACGGATGAGCGAGAGATACCCGCCAATAATCTGTGATCCGTAACCGTACGCGAGCAAACCTCCGACCGCCAGCCACGGACCGAACGGAATCGGCTGTCTGCGCCCCACCACGCCCAGCAGTTGGAGCGTTCCGCCAACAACGGTTCCCAGAAGACACGCGGTAAAGAAGGCGAGCAGAACATTCGGAAACCCAATGACCCATCCCAGCAGCGCGAACAGCTTGACATCTCCCATACCCATTCCTCCGAATAAAGCGAACGGAAGAATGACGCCGCCGCCGATTGCGGCCCCGAGCAGATGCAGCCACAGCGGACCTTCCGGGAACAGCAGGGTCAACAAAAGCAGGACCGGCAGAAAAAACAGCAGCACCTTATCCGGAATCAACATGAACTTCAAATCCGAGACCGTTACAATAACAGCCAGACTGGACAGAACCATCGCTGTGATTCCGCTGCCGTTCAACCCAAACTGGAGATACGACCACAGAAACAGCAGTCCCGTCGCGAGTTCCCCCAGCGGATAGAGCGAAGACACGCGGGTTCCGCAGTATCGGCATGTTCCGCCGGCTGTAAGCCAACTGAGCACCGGAAGCAGGTCCCTTGCTTTCAGCCTTGTCCCGCAGCTTGTGCAGTGCGACGGTGGAGACTTTAGCGATTCCCCCGCCGGCACGCGCAGCGCCACGACATTATAAAAGGAGCCCAGAATCAGTCCGAGCAAGGTGATATAAACGGCTAGAAAAATCGTCATGGCGTGTTCCTATTCGCTTTCTGGATGTTTTAAAAAAGGAATCGGAATGGTCCGATTCCTGATTGAAATTGATATTCTAATAACTTATTACTTCTCTACAGCTTGAATTTTAGCAGCCGTATAAACCTTGGGTGTTGCTGCCGGAAATGATGCAGTAACGATCTCAACAGCATTAGTTGTATCTAATTCACCACTAGCATTGAAGTTAACTTCTCCACCTGTAATGGATTCTTTGTTACTTGGCAATACAATACTAGATTCCAAGTATTTTTTTGTTTTCAGATCAGTTATTAGTACAGTTTCACTAGTAAAATCCCCCTTTAATTCACTAGTAACATACATTCTTGCAGCTTCATAAATTTGACGTGCTGTGGCAACATCAGCATCTTTTTTCGTATTATCAATAATTCCGCCAATCATTGGTATAGCAATAACCGAAATAATCCCCAAAATAACGATAACCGCCAACAGCTCAATCAGCGTAAAACCCTTCTGATTCTCTTCCTTGCTCAATCTTTTCTTAATTGCATTAGCCAACATTTCAATTCTTCCCCCTTGTAATATTAATCCCTTTACCCCATATTGCTGTACAAACTGAACATCGGCAGCATGATCGCCGCTACAATGACTCCTACTACTCCCGCTAAAAAAGCGATCAGCAGCGGTTCCAGCAGCGACTTCAAACGGTCCACGGTGTTCTCGACATCCATCTCATAGAAGTCCGCCACCTTGGAGAGCATCTGGTCGAGGGCGCCGGTCTCTTCGCCGATGGCGATCATCTGCGTAACGAGCGGCGGGAAGACCCACGCTTTTTTGAGCGGATCGGACAGCGGGTTGCCGAGGCGAAGCGAATCGCCCGCACTGCGGATATACTTGCCGATAACCTTGTTCCCGGCGATCTCCTCGACAATGCTCAGCGACTGCAAGATCGGCACCGAGCTGGCATAGAGAGAAGAAAAAGTGCGCGTAAACTGTGCAATCGAACCCTTTTGGTTCAGCTTGCCGAACACCGGAACTTTCAGCTTCGCATAGTCAATGGCGTAAGCCCCTTTTTCCGTCCGCTTCGTAATTTGGAAGGCCGCTACCAGCAGAATGATGCCAAGCAGCCAATAATACCACTGGCCCTGGATGCTTTTGCTTAACGCCAGCACCAGCTTCGTAATCGCCGGAAGATCGGCGTTCATGGATTCGAACATCGTGACAAACTGCGGAACAATGGCCCAGAGCAGATAAATGACAGCCGCAACCGCCATAATGGCTACGGTGATCGGATAAGTCAGCGCGGACTTGATTTTCTCGGTTGTCGTGTGCTGTTTTTCAAAGAACAATGCCAGCCGATCCAGCGTTCCTTCCAAATCGCCAGACTCCTCGCCCGCGCGGACCATGCTGACGAACAGGGAAGGGAAAATCTTCTTGTGCTCCTGAACGGCCTGCGAGAACGCGATCCCGCGCATCAGGCTGGAATTCACGTCCTGCAGCGCTTTTCTCAGCGGCTTGCTGTCGGTCTGCTCAGCCAAAATACGGGTCGCATCGATAATCGAGACGCCTGCGCGGATCAAGGTCGCGAACTGCCGGCAATATATAATAAAATGAATCGTCTTCACCGGATTTCCGATATAAATATCCATCGACAGGATGGAATTCTTCTGCTCGTTCAGCAAAAATACGGTAAGTCCCCGTTTGCGAAGCTCTTCCATCGCCGATGGCTTATCGAGGGCTGTAAGCTTTCCCTTCAACTGTTTGCCGCCGGATGTCCGTACTTGATACTCAAATTGTGGCATCGGCTCTCACCTCCGCCAGATAAGCCTTGGCCGCCTCCGGATGGATCAACCCGTGCGATA
Source organism: Paenibacillus rhizophilus (assembly GCF_003854965.1). Taxonomy (GTDB): domain Bacteria; phylum Bacillota; class Bacilli; order Paenibacillales; family Paenibacillaceae; genus Paenibacillus_AQ; species Paenibacillus_AQ rhizophilus. Next base: position 65,711 of record NZ_RQPI01000010.1, on the reverse strand, counting down.
AATAATCGCGGATGGCCATGTCAAGGGTATGCATGCCGAGCGAACGTCCGGTTTGCATAATATTTTTGATCTGGTGCGTCTTCTCGGTGCGGATCAGGTTGGAGACCGCCGGTGTGTTCATGAGAATTTCCGTCGCGCACAGACGCCCTTTGCCTTCAGCCCGCGGGAACAGCCGCTGCGAAATGACGGCAAGCAGCACAGAAGCAAGCTGCAGGCGAATCTGATTCTGCTGATGCCCCGGAAAGGCATCGATAATCCGATCAATCGTCTGCGGCGCATCGGTCGTGTGCAGCGTCGCCATGACAAGATGACCCGTCTCCGCGGCGGTAACAGCTGCCGAAATCGTCTCCAGGTCGCGCATTTCCCCGACGAGAATAACGTCCGGGTCCTGGCGCAGCGCCGCCCGCAGGCCGTTCGAGAAGCTGGCCGTATCGCTGCCGACCTCACGCTGATCGATCAGGCACGTGCCGTGGCTGTGCAAAAATTCGATCGGATCTTCCAGCGTGACGATATGCTTGCGCTCATTCCGGTTGATATGGTTTAGCATCGCCGCAAGCGTGGACGATTTCCCGCTGCCCGTCGGCCCTGTTACCAGAATCAGGCCCTGCGGCTTCAGCGCAAGGGCAGACAGCACCGGCGGAAGCGCAAGCTGTTCCAGACTCGGGATTTCAGCCGGAATGCTGCGTGCCGCAATGCTGATCCCTCCCCGCTGCCGGTAGACGTTGACACGGAACCGCACGCCGCCTTCCAGCGGATAAGAGAAGTCGAATTCGCCTGCTTCCCGAAACTCTTTTTCCTGTTCAGGCCCGAGCAGATCGAGCGCCATCTTCTCCGCCTCGGCCGGGCCGACGAGCCCGCCCTCCACGTTGTGCAGCTTGCCGTCAATGCGCAGCACCGGCGGAGCGCCGACCGAAATGTGCAGGTCCGACGCTCTGGAGGAGTACGCCATATGCAGCAGTTGTGTAATCTGTCGTGAATCGGACAGCATCGTTACTCTCCTCCTGTCATTAATGCGAGACCGTTTCCCGCAGCACTTCCTGCAGCGTTGTCAATCCCTGGGATACTTTAAGAAATCCGTCCTCCATCAATTGAACCAATCCCCGCTCCTTCGCCGCTACCCGCAATTCTTCAACCGAGGCCGAATTCGTAATCAATTGGCGGAGATGGTCATCGATCGTCAATACTTCATGAATCGCAATCCGTCCGCGGTATCCCGTCGTGTTGCAGCTTCCGCATCCGCGGCCACGGTGCAAGACTTCACGCTTCAAACCGTACTTGCCCAGCATGATTGATTCCTGCTGGGACGGAACGTAGGTTTCCTTGCAGTCTGTGCAAATCTTGCGCACCAGCCGCTGGGACACGACGCCGATCAGCGACGAAGCGATCAAATACGGCTCGACTCCCATATCGCGCAGGCGTGAAATGGTGCTGATCGCGTCATTCGTGTGCAATGTGGACAGCACCAGGTGTCCTGTAAGCGAAGCTCTGATGGCGATTGCGGCCGTCTCCGTGTCCCGGATTTCCCCGACCATGACAATGTTCGGATCTTGACGAAGAATGGAACGCAGACCCGCCGCAAAGGTTAATCCGATCGCCGGATTGACATGAACTTGGTTGATGCCCTCCAGCTGATACTCCACAGGGTCTTCAACCGTGATGATATTGACGCTCTCTTCATTCAGCTGGTTAAGCGCCGAGTACAACGTCGTCGTCTTGCCGCTGCCCGTCGGCCCCGTTATCAAGAGGATGCCGTAAGGCTTGCCGATCATTTCTTTAAAAGCCTCGACATTGCCGTCGCTAAAACCGAGAAGGTCCACCGATTTGACACCGGTGCTCAGATCGAGCAGCCGCAGAACTATTTTTTCGCCATGCATCGTCGGCAAGGACGATACACGGATATCGACCATCTTGTATTCGAACTGCATCTTGATCCGGCCGTCCTGGGGCAGCCGACGCTCAGCGATGTTCAGGCGGGCCATAATCTTCAGCCGTGCCGTAATGAAGCCCTGCATCTGCTTTGGAATCAGCCGCTCGGTCCGCAGCGTACCATCAATCCGGTAGCGGATGGCGAGATTATTTTCGCCGGGGTCCACATGAATATCCGATGCCCGTAGCTGCACCGCCTGCTGAATCATCTGGTTGACCAGACGGACAATCGGCGAGTCCTCATCGGTAATTTCCGTTTCTTCAATCTCTTCCTGCGACGGAAGCTCCCCCATCATCTGGCTCATTGAATCGCGCATGCCGTAATGCCGGGCGATCGCCCGCTGCAGCTCGTCTCTTGTGGAGATTGCGGGCTCGATCCGGAATCCGGTGCTCATGCGCAAATCTTCAATTGCAAAATAGTCCAAAGGGTCCGCCATGGCCACCATCAGCTTGCCGCCCTCTTTCATAAAAGGCAGAACTTGATAGCGCTTGGCCATGCTTTCGGGAATAATCTGCGTAATCGCAGGGTCGATCTGATATTTAAAAAGGCTTACATGCGGTATGCCTAGCTGAAATTCCAATACTTCGATCAGCTGCTGCTCGGTTATATAACCTTGCGAAATAAGCAGGTCGCCGAGCTTGCGTTTCGATTTGCGCTGTTCGACAAGCGCTTCCTCAAGCTGTTCCTGAGAGATGATCCCATTCTCTACCAGCAAGTCTCCAAGTCTTTTCTTCACAATCGCCAACGCGAACTCATCTCCATGCCGTGTAGTGTTTAATTTTTTATCGGCTGCAAGACTTTAAAATTTTAGCAAAAGGAGTGAGCACTTCCCACTACATTTTCACAAAAAGGAACCGATAAATCTCTTATGTATTCTTTATTTTCGGAGAGCCGGATAATATTGGATTACGCTAACAAAACATAGTTCTAAAGTCTCTGATTACAGGGTAATTTTACATAGTTTTTTATTGCCTATCAATGAAAATTATCCTAGAATGATATATAGCATATAATAGGTAGTTTTACAATTAAAATTGCCTGAAAGTTATCGGTTTTTAGAAAAATTTGAAATAAATTGTCGGAGTTTTGCTCTTATAATGCTCTTATATAGAATCGGGGAGAGATAGCCTTGAAGCTTACCAAATCGAAAATACTTTTAATATTGTCGGGCCTCGCTGTGTTGGGCCTGCTTGTGATGCCTATCAAAAGCCTCGTTCTGAAGGTAAATGCGGAACCCTTTGTTTACAACATCCGCATTTTGGAGGTTACAAACAGTGGGGAAAGCGATCTCAAATCGCTTACGGCGGCTAACATAATCGTTGACACCATGAGCATGAACCGGTTTGTTTCGCTGCGCGATGACTTCGACGGAAAATACGACGCCGTCTATATCGGCAAGGGTACATACAGTAAGTATGATAATTCCGGCAAATCTGATGACTCAAGCGACATCACCTCTCTAAAAGCAAAGGAAATCTCCGACTACTATATTAATAAGGGCCTTACCGTCATTTTCAACAACGCGTCTTTTGAGAGCCAAACCGGCATTCTGTATACTTCGTTCAATAAGTATCGTACAGACTCTCCGAGACAGAACGTCCGTTTTGTCAGCGACAGCGATTTAAGCACGTTCATTAATGACATCAACAGCGACAGTACCGACGTTCTCCGTATGCTGAAGCAGCGCCCGCGTCTCACCATTACCAATAAGAGTGACATTACCGATTACAGTCAAAATCCGGATTACCTTTACAGGCCCGGTGACACCCTGGACTTTAAGTTCAACGCAGCCAATGTGGAAGACTTAAACAATCACCCTATTTTGGTCAAGCTGTATGTTAGTAGGGATAAGTCCGTTCCCATGACGGAGTCGCAGGTCGCTGCCGCCACGACTTTGGATCAAAGCCCCAATGGAGAGATTACGTATACGCTTCCCAAAACGACATCCGGTTTGTTGTACTGGAAATTGGAAATCAGCGATCACTTGAGTGCCACTAAGTTAAAAGATTACGACAGCGGCGTTATCCGTTTCCGGGGGAAGCAGAAGGTTTTGAATATTTTGCAAGTATTGCCCTCCGTAGGCAACAGCGAGCGAACAAGCAGTTTGCTCGATCCAAATAACATGAATCAGAGTTATTTGAATACGGAAGATTACAGATTCAACATTACCGCCAAGCCGGTCTCTGAGTTTAATAATGATATCGCCGCTCAATATGAGCTGGATGGCACCTACGGACTTAACGGCGTATACGACATGCTAATTCTCGGATTCCGGAACAGCGGAAATACTTCCCTCACGGATCGCGCCGCACAAGCTGTTATCGATTACGCCAAGGTAACGAGACAGAGCGTTATTTTGGCAAACGATGCGGTGTATCACGGGAACAGCCCAGCGGCCAGAGCATGGGAACAATACTTTATGGATATCGCCGGACAGATTGATCCGCAGAAGAACTCCAACGTTAATGCGCCTTACGCTGCCGAATCGGTCAAGCCCGTCAACGACGGACTGCTCGCCCATTATCCGTTCTATCTCAGCGCGCTTAATGCCCATAACGAGCAAACGGATATCATTACGCCGGAAATTTCCACAGCCCATAATCCGTCCTATTCGCTAAATCTGGAGGACCCGGAAATTATCCCGTGGTATAACATCATCGGCGCAAACCGGGACAGCGACGACAGTGCGAATCATTACTATACCTATACCAAAGGGAATATAATCTATTCGGCCACCGGTCATATTTTAGGAACGCCCAGCAAGGAGCACTTCCCGGATTGGGAACAAAAGCTGTTCGTCAATATGATGTACCGGGGGTACATCGGTTCCAACCATAAACCGGAAATCACCGTCCATTTACCGCAGCAGAACGATACGGTGCCTACTTATCAGAATGGGATTACCGTCGATTACAAAGTCGAAGATCCGGACCCTGAAGATCAGGAATTATATACGACAATCCGTTTCAAATCGAATGGCGTCTACTTAACCAACACCGGAATGCCGGAAACCTCCATACTTTCGGGAAAAACAGTTCATGCAACCTTCGCCAATCCGCTTCCGGACGGCGGGCCGCTGACCATTGAAATCACTGCCCGGGACAAGCAGGGGGCGCTGACCGTGACAAGCATTGACATCACCGTCCTCAAGGCTTCCGCCAATCTGGAATTGACGCGTACGCTGTCGTCCAATGTCAACGCCAGCGGCGAGGTTGCCATGGATGAGGCGTTTACCATTACGTACTCGGTTAAGCCGAAGTCCATTCCGTTCGATCAGGCGGGGACCGCTAATCAATCCTCAGCAGCGTTGACCATCTCGGACATCAGATTCCTTGAGACGCTGCCCGCTAATCTGGAGCGAAACGGCGACTGGCCTGCGGGGATAAGTGTTTCCGGTGATGGATCAGCCGGATATACATTGAGTAAATCGCTTGGCAGTATCACCTATACGTTAAAGACCGTGGACGGAGTTAAGACTTACGTGCCCGACTCTGCCGGTCCAATCGTCTTCAGCATCAATGTGCGAGCGGCCGTCGCCAATACGTACCATTTTGACACTGCCAAGGTCAGCTTTGTCGATGTTCATCCGGTCTTGGCGGCAACGGAGACGCCTACGGCTGTGGCTACAACCAGTCCGTCGCCTACAGTGACCACGGCCAGTCCGGCTGCAACGGGGACAACCCCTGCTTCATCAAACTTCGACCCGTCGGTCTCCTCGTCCGGCTCGTCGCTGGGAATTGCGGGCGATTATAACGCCTTCGTATTCGGCCCAGCGAATGTGACAGCTTCCTTGAAAGGGAACCTGGCGGCCGGAGGCAACACGACAATCAGCGGTGCAGAAATTAATGAATCCAATGGTAGCCGCGTTCCTTATGCGATCGTCACGGGCGGAGATCTTGATTTTCAAAACGGTACCGTTTACGGCAATATTTTGCATCAAGGAAGCTACACGAAGGTAGACAGCGGCAATATCTTAAACGGAACGTACAAAAAAGGATCACTCATCGATTTCGAGGCGGCGCGCTCCTACTACCAGATTCTTTCGGATAAATTGGCGGATGTTACGCCTAACGGAACTTATGATAAGGATCTCAATTTATCGGGAACTGGCACGGGAACGGATTCCATCGTTGCTTTCAAGATTGAATCTAAAACTTTTGAAAATGCAGGCTGGCCCAATGTATCTCAGATTTCCGGCAAGAATATTATTTATACGATTACCACAAAGGATAAGGATAAAGATAAGGATGTTATTACTTTGAACAAGGCTTTCGGGCTGCCGAGCGGGGTTAGCGGGGATCATGTGATCTATAACTTCCCGGATGCCGAGACGGTCAACATTTCCGGAGTGGAAATCAACGGGTCGGTATTGGCGCCTAGGGGCGTTCTGAACTTCACCAACGGGCAGATTCACGGCAACGTTATCGCGGCAGCGCTCAATGCGTCGTCTCTGATCGACATTAAGTCCTATGCAGGCCCGCTGCCTATTGTGATGCCGACGGCAACGCCTGCTGCAACACCGACGCCAACGTCATCACCGTCGCCGGTACCGACGCCTTCGACAACGCCGTCACCGACTATCCTTTATTTTCCGAAGATGACTGTAACAGCGGTGGAAAGGATAACCAGACTCACGGTATCGGATACCACCTTACTGATCGGGGACCAGCAAAAATTGTCCCGGACGATTGAACCGACGAGCAGAGCGGCAGACCCGTTGAACTGGAGTTCCAGCAACGATTCAATTGTCAGCGTCGACTCGGGCGGCGTCGTCTATGGCAGGTCGGCAGGCACCGCCGTTATCACGGCTTCTACCACCGATGGAAGAAACCTGAACTCTTCGGCTACGGTTACGGTTCTTAATCCGCCGAGTCCGGCACCAAGTCCATCGGTTCAGCCAAGCCCATCGGTTACACCAAGTCCAACAATTTCGTCAAGCCCAACGACTTCCCCAAGTCCAACGAAGCCGGCCGATCGGACATTGAGCCTGAGGGCCGACAAAGATAGGGTAGTCATTAACGAAAGCGTGGCTTTGACCGCGGCTTATTCGAACTCGAACGAGACCGGAGTACAGTATACGTGGAGCGCTGTGGATAACATGGGGAATCCAGTTTCCATTACAAGCAGTCAGGGATCTGCCAACTTCTCCGCAGTGAAATCGGGCGTCTACACGATTACCGTCTCGGTAATCAGCGATCAGTTTAACGAAGCCATTACCCAAACCAAGGAAATTACCGTCGGACTAAACTCCCTGACAATTGGGTACCTTTCAACGGTGTTTGTCAATAATACGATTACTTTGACCGCATTGCCCGATCCAGTTGCCCCTGAGGAGGAGTATGAATGGCATCTTGTCAATAATGGAGACATAAGCTACGGCGGCTTCACCGATGATCAAGGCGTTATCAAAGCTAATGCGGCCGGTAACACTGTTGAGTTTAAAGGTATCCAGCCTAGCGGAGGCATCCAGGTGGTTGTGACAGCAGCCGGAATCACCAGCCCTCCATTCACGATCAAGGTATTATCCGAGCCGAATTTGGAATTCTCACCGGATTACGGCGTAATTAGCATTAATCAGTCACTCAATCTCTATTCGCTCCTGCATACGATCGATCCTTATGGCGATATTCCTGCAAGCCTGGCGGGAAAGCTGGTTTGGAGAATCGAAGGCAATCACGAGGCACCGGCCGTTACGCTCAACGTTACCAATAAATCCACCGTCATCATAACCGGCATTCGGGAGGGGACCGAGAGGATCAAGGTTTCCTATCCAAAAGGAACGGGAGAAACAGCAACCGCCTATTACACGATTAAGGTTGTTGATCCGGATACGGCCGATCATCGTTACTGACAAAGCCGAGCATGAATGCCAAGCCAATAGTATATCTCAATTGAAAAAGAGCAGCCGGTTGAAGCAAATGCTTCTACCGGCTGCTTTAATTCATAGCCGTTCATTCGGCTCTGTCTATGGCTGATTGCCGTCCCCGGTCTGACCGGTCTCCCCCGTTTGGGCAAGAAGCTCAATCGGATTAAGATGAATATTGACCTGGGTCACTCTCGGCAGCCCTACCCGCTGATCGGCAAAGACATCCTCATTATAGCGGATCACGAAACGGGCAGCGGCTTCTCCCTCCTGATTCTGATCCTCAAACCGAAACTCCGGCTGTCCCGGATTCGGATACACTTTGCCGACAACCGCGTTAATCGTCAGATCGCCTTTGGCGAAAAATCCGCCTTCGAGCGAGAAGATGGAGCCCACTCCGTATAACTCAGCCGTACTGTCCGTATAAAAGAAGCCTTTCAAACGAGTCGCCTCATCTCTAAATTCCTCAATACGGTTGATCAGCACGGACCCTTTGGAGATAAGCACGAGTTCCTTATCATTTTTGCCGGAAATGTTGGCGTTCACAACGTCTGTGCTCCCCAGCACGAACATCGTGGAGTCGAGCTTGACCTCTCCCTTGATGTGCAGATTGCCTGTAACCAGAATATTCGCTTGAATCGTTGAATTGTCCACGGTCAAGTCCCCATTGACAATGAGCCAGTGTGATTCTTCGGTGCCCTGCGCCTTGGCCAGATCCTTAATTTCATTATAGGTGGTGCCATCCAGGTTCAGATTCCCATCGATAATTGTGCTGGTTCCGAGACTTATAAGTTTCTGCTTGAACTCTCGAACGGCCGCATCATAAAGTTCCTGCCTCTTCCACTTCAGCTCTTCTGCGGTCAAGGTGTTGTCAACCCATTGGTCATAATCGCTCTTTACAGGCATTTTTAATGTGGTTATGTTTCCAGCAGGCTCCTGAAGCGTATCTACCAATCTTGTTCCTCTTGTCGTTGGAGTTTCTGCGCTGTTTTTACCCCCTGCACCAAAGTAAGTAACGGCGAACTCCGTCTTATTGCCAGCCGATCCCGAAGCTTCGGCGACTTTGTCCAGAAAGGAATCCTCGACGTCAATTTGCACGAAGGTTGACTGCTTCTTGACCTGGGAGTTCTCGTACACCTGCTTAACGCGGTCGTCCAACTTGGAGTATGTCTCTTTATCGGACACCGGTATGTCCTCATAAGCCGTTCCGTCCGTTGAATACCGCATATCCTTGAGCGACTGCACCTGCGCTTCTCCGTCAATCCGGGGATACAAGGTCGTCTTGGTCGATTCGGTAAAATATTTATATTTTGCCACCGGGCTCAGCATTAGCTGGATACCCGCATATAGCTTCCCCTCGATATACGGCGCGCCGTTCAAATAGACGATTCCCTCGGAACCGAGGGAATAATTCAAAAAGTCTGGAAATGTTGAAACTTCCACTTTCTGCTGCAGCGTCCGAACGACGCCGTTGACCGTTGCATTCGCCCGGATCACGATGACATATTTGCTGTTCGTAGAGGCGCCCTTGTCCAGTGTAATGCTTGTAATCCCGTTAGCTGCGCCATTCAGGCTTGTGCTGGAGACGAAGCCGTTTTTCTCATTGTTAAGGGACACCAAAAAGTTTTGAATCGAAAGGTCCAGATCCGCCTGCGGCCTGCCCATGTAATTCTGTATCTTTTGGTTCACATCGGCGGTCACATACGCCATGACTTCATCAATTTTTTTCTGCGCCAAATGGATGCTCTGCACATCGTTCTCCCGCGTTTCGGTCCGTGTGGCTCCGCCGATAGTTGCGCTAAGAACACCGACTCCGAGAATCGTAAGCAAAAGCACAATGAACATGACCAGCACGAGAGCAGAGCCCTGTTCGGAGGACAAACGCTCTCCTATCCGTCCTAATCTCATGTCTGTACGATCAGAAGTACCGCTCCTCCGCATGTTGTAAACCGAACCTCCTAAAATCCGAATTGACTGCTCAGCTCCAGCTTATCCTCTACATTTCCTTGGTATTTCAGCACCAGCTTGATCTCAATGGTCCCGGATTCATAGGGAGTGTCAAGCGGTGCGGTTCTTCCATCCGTCTTGATCAACGTGATCGTTGACCCCTCCAGTTTAGATTGAACGGCAATCGGGGAGCCGGAGTCCGCGCCGGTGCTGCCCGTTGCAATAACAATCTCATCGCCGTTTACAGCGATGATCTCCGGGTTGGCACCGCTTTTGATCAGTTCAATGCCGCCGGTTATGTTCTGCACTCGTTCGGGACCATAGGTGTACAGCTTCGTAATGATGGTGGACATAATGAGATCGGCCTCATCCCGCAAAGCGTTCTGTACTGTAATTTGGTGATAGCTTCGCATGCCGAACATCGTCACACCAGAGATCAGTCCCAAGACCATGGCAAAAATCGTAATCGAGCTGATCAACTCGACCAGGGTGAAACCCCGTTCCTCTGCTTTTAGGCGCCTAACGAATTCGTTCATCGGTTATATACCCCTCCACCTCTACGGTATTGGCAGGTGGACTCACGGTATTCGCACGTCTGACCTCCACTTTAACCGGCAGCAAGTAGCTCCGGACAGATGACTGGTTAAGGATGCTTGACACCGCGCCCGTTGGCTGGGGCTGGTTGCCCCATACACCCGACTGATAAACGACATCGATGGTGTAAGTAACGCCGTTCACCCGGGGATGCAGCACACTCGCCAAAGACTCCGTGTCAAAAGTATCCCGGTAAGCCTGCCCTTCAGCGGTGGTATTGTTGCCGCAGGCATCGATTTGGCAGACATTGGCGGATACCGTGTAGCCTTTAGTGACAAAAAAATCCTGCGTTTTCTCAAAATCCTGCTTCTCCATATAAAAAAGCGCGTTCCGCGCCAGATTGACCATAATCGTCTTGTTCTGGTTCGATTTCGAGTAGGACATCGCGTTGACGAAGTATGACGTCAGGACCAGGGAGACGATGGATAAAATCACAATTGCCGCGAGCACCTCGATAAGGGTGAAGCCCCGCTCCTGTTTTAGGTCGAACCGCATAGTTTTCTTTCCTCCGGACCGCATGATGATTTCGCGTTTGCACATCGTTTAGACCTAGTTCTCCTATCATTATATGCTGTGGGCCTAAGACCCACAATGAGTTTCACCGAGAGAATCTAGCACTCTCTACAATGTATATCGGTAAAAGACTATGCTATGATTTGGCTGAAAGGAGGATTTGATGATATGGCTTTGATTGAATGCCGGTTTTATTCGGAAACCTTGGGGCTGGGCACGTCGATGACGGTAATTCTGCCGCAGCAGACGAAGACGCAAATTGGAATGGGCGGCGTCACCCGGGGAACTTCCCTCCATCCCACCTTGTATCTGCTGCACGGCTTATCGGATGACGACTCCATTTGGCTGCGCCGCACGTCGATTGAGCGGTATGTCGCTGATTTGGGGATCGCGGTCGTTATGCCACAGGTGCACCGCAGTTTTTACACGGACATGGCATCCGGAGGCAGCTACTGGACCTTTATCAGCGAGGAGCTGCCGGCGCTGGCGCGCTCGTTCTTTCCGCTGTCTGCGGAGCGTGAGGATAATTTCGTAGCGGGCTTGTCGATGGGAGGGTACGGGGCAATCAAGCTGGGGCTTCGTAAGCCGGAGGCTTTTGCCGCCGCGGCCAGCCTGTCGGGAGCGCTGGATGTGACGAATCTCCATTTAAGACATGGCAACGTGATGTCCAAACGGGAATTTGAGTTGATCTTTGGCAAGGAGGATATCTCGGGGACCGATGAGGACCTTTTAGCCTTAATCCGCAAGGCGGACGCCTCGGGCGGACCGAAGCCGCTGCTCTACCAATGCTGCGGTACGGAGGATTTTCTGTACGAGGACAATCTGCGTTTTCGCGACGCCGCCCGATCGACTTCATTATCCTTAACTTATGAGGAGGGCCCGGGAAGCCATGAATGGGGTTACTGGGATACCAAAATTCAGGATGTGCTGGCCTGGCTGCCTCTGCGAGGGTAAATTCACTTTAAGAGGATAAAACCACTTATTAAGAAAGCTGCCCTTCTCCACTTGAAAGTGGTCTCCTCTTATCCACTACGGGTGCTTTTCCGGTGCTGCCAAAACTGTAATAGTGCATCTTCTTTCGTTGATCCTTTAATCGATTGGAAATGAGCTGCGATCGTGCAGGAATTCCAAGCTATTTCTGCAATAGCAAGAAATTAAGTGGAAAAACATGTATTCGCGCAGGAATGTTCCCTCTTAAGCTAATTTACTGACCATCTTTCAAAGTCAAAAACTTTATTGATCGCGTCGATCGTATGCCAAACTTTATTCTCCTGTGTATATAGAAAAAATGACATTCAACTGTTGCCAGTTTGAATGTCATTTTTAGTGAATTACTTTGTTTGTTCCTCAAAACAGAACCCGTGATGTCTACTCGAGTGGCCTCTTGGATCTGTTTTTGCCGGATAACACGCTTAAAGTTTCTCCGCAAGCTCCGCAACCCATTTTTTCGCTTCGAGCAGATTCTCTTCCGCCCTAACGATCGCCGCCTGCACCTGCACAGTTGCCGTACCGCCGTACACGTTGCGCGCATTGACGACCGCTTCCGGCTGAAGCACCGCGTAAATATTCTCGTCGAACAGCGGCGAGAACTGCTTGAATTCGTCCAGCGTCAGATCGAGCAGGAATTTGCCTTCATTGATGCAGTACAGCACCGTTTTTCCGATGACTTCATGCGCCTGACGGAACGGCAGTCCTTTGCCGACCAGAAAATCCGCAATATCCGTCGCGTTGGAGAAATCGGTATTGACCGCTTCCCGCATCCGCCCCTTGTTCACCTTCATCGTCGCAATCATCGGCGCGAACAATTGAAGGGCGCCCGTCAGCGTCGTTACCGTGTCGAACATGCCTTCCTTGTCTTCCTGCATGTCTTTGTTGTACGCCAGAGGCAGGGATTTCAGCACCGTCAGCAGGCCGATCAGGTTACCGTAGACACGGCCCGTCTTGCCACGCACAAGCTCCGGCACGTCCGGATTCTTCTTCTGCGGCATAATGCTGCTGCCTGTGCAGAAGGCATCATCCAGCTCCACAAAGCTGAACTCCGTGCTGCTCCACAGCACCAGCTCTTCGCTAAGGCGCGACAGATGCGTCATGATCAGCGAGGCGTTCGCCAGAAATTCGACGATAAAATCACGGTCGCTGACGGCATCCAGACTGTTCTCATAAACACCATCAAAACCAAGCTGTTCCGCAACAAAATGACGATCGATCGGAAAAGTCGTTCCCGCCAGCGCTCCGGCGCCCAGCGGCAGCACATTGATGCGCTTATAGCTGTCACTCAGCCGCTCCGCGTCCCGGCGGAACATCGAGACATAGGCGAGGAGATGATGCGCGAACAGAATCGGCTGGGCCCGCTGCAAATGCGTATATCCGGGCACAATGGTCTCCACATTGTCTTTGGCCTGCTCAATCAGCGCTTCCTGAAGCCCATGCAGCAGGTCGACAAGCTCCACCACCCGGTTGCGCAAATACAGATGCATGTCCGTCGCCACCTGGTCGTTGCGGCTGCGTCCCGTATGAAGCTTGCCGCCGACCGGGCCGATTTCCTCGATCAGATGCTTCTCGATGTTCATATGAATATCCTCATCCGAAACGGAAAATTCGACTTCTCCGGCGCGAACCTTTTCCAGCACCTTTTGAAGTCCGTTCTTAATCGTCTCTACATCTTCCTGCGGCAAAATCCCGCATTTGCCCAGCATCGTCACATGCGCCAGACTGCCCTGCACATCTTCTTCCGCCAGCGCTTTATCGAAGCCGATGGAGGCTGTGTATTCCTCCACGAGCTTATTCGTTCCTTTGGTAAAACGTCCACCCCACAGCTTGCTCACCGCTCAATTCCCCCTCTTACGACGTCAGAGGCCGCTCCTTCCTTACGGGGAGGAACGGCCTTCGTCAGTTCTTATGTGACGGATACTTTTGCGTACCCGATTTTTGCTCGATCCTGCGAATTCGCGGCAGTACAAGCCATTCCCAAGCATCCAATTTCCTTCTCAAACCTATACGCCGAACAAACTAAGGTTTATCCAGGCACTTCGCACACTTCAGACCTGCCGGTTTACATCGACAGACCTGCGGCTTATTTCGCCGATTCGGCCACTCCGGTCGAAACCTTCAGACGCAGCGCGTTCAGGCGGATGAAGCCGGTAGCGTCGCCTTGATCGTAGGCCTGTGTCGGATCGGCCTCCATTGTCGCGATATTCGGATTGTACAGGCTGACCGGACTCTTGACGCCGGCGCCGATAATGTTGCCTTTATACAGCTTGAGGCGTACGGTTCCGGTTACGTTCTGCTGGCTCTCGGCTACAAGCGCCTGAATCGCCGTGCGTTCCGGAGCGAACCAGAAGCCGTTGTACACAAGCGTGCTGTAACGGGTAATCAGGCTGTCGCGGACGTTCATGACTTCACGGTCCATCGTGATGGACTCCATTTTGCGGTGAGCGGTGAACAGAATCGTTCCGCCCGGCGTTTCATAAACGCCACGGCTCTTCATGCCGACAAAGCGGTTCTCGACCATATCCACACGGCCGATGCCGTGCTTGCCGCCAAGCTCATTCAGCTTCTCCATAACCTGGAGAGGTGCAAGCGGTTCGCCGTTAAGGGCAATACAGTCGCCCTTCAGGAATTCCAGCTCAATGTATTCCGCCTCGTCCGGAGCGTCCTCGGGCGCGTTCGTCAGCAGGAACATTTCCTTGTTCTCCGGCGCGCTGGCGTCGAACCACGGATCTTCCAGTACGCCGCTCTCATAGCTGATATGCAGCAGATTGCGGTCCATGGAATACGGCTTTGCAGCCGATGCCTGAACCGGGATGCCGTTCGCTTCCGCGTAAGCGATCATTTCCGCGCGGCCCGGGAATTGGTTACGGAACTCTTCCAGCCGCCAAGGCGCGATAACCTTGATGTTCGGAGCCAGACCAGCCGCTCCAAGCTCGAAGCGGACCTGGTCGTTGCCCTTGCCGGTCGCGCCATGCGCAATCGCTGTCGCGCCTTCCGCGATGGCGATGTCGACCATGCGCTTGGCGATCAGCGGGCGGGCGATGCTGGTGCCGAGCAGGTACTGCCCTTCATACAGCGCCCCCGCCTGGAACATCGGGTAGATGAAATCCTTGGCGAATTCCTCGCGCAGGTCGTCGATATATACTTTCGACGCGCCGGTAGCGAGCGCTTTTTCCTCCAGGCCATCCAATTCTTCCTTCTGGCCGATATCGGCCGTAAAAGCGATAATTTCCGCATCGTATGTTTCTTTCAGCCATTTCAGAATGACCGAGGTATCCAGGCCGCCGGAATAGGCGAGCACGATTTTTTCTTTTGCCATTACAAATGTCTTCCTTTCTGCTTAAGGGATTTCTCGCTGCACTTTATCTCCAGGCAAGGAGGGATCAGCCCATCAGGGCGGCCATCAGCGCTTTTTGCGCATGCAGCCGGTTCTCCGCCTCGTCGAAAATAAAGGAGTTCGGTCCGTCGATCACTTCGGCGGTCACTTCCTCGCCCCGGTGGGCTGGCAGGCAGTGCAGGAACATATAGTCGCTCTTAGCGCCTTTAACGAGCTCCTCATTGACCTGAAAATCCTTGAACGCCGCTTCCCGCGCCAGCTGCTCTTCCTCGAAGCCCATGCTCGCCCATACATCCGTGTAGATGACGTCGGCATCCTTCACCGCTTCTTCCGGACTGCGCGTGATAACGATCTCGGAGCCAGTCTCTTTAGCAATTTCCCGCGCCTTGGCTACAACGGCGGCATCCGGCTCGTAGCCTTCCGGTCCTGCGATGGAGACATGCACCCCAAGCTTGGCCCCGCCAAGCAGAAGGGAATGCGCCATATTGTTGCCGTCGCCGATATAGGCAAGCTTAAGGCCTTTCAGCCGGCCTTTTTGCTCATAGACCGTTTGATAGTCGGCCAGAACCTGGCACGGATGCGCCAGATCGCTCAGGCCGTTAATGACAGGCACCGAAGCATAGCGCGCCAGTTCTTCGACCTTGTCATGCCCGAACGTGCGGATCATGATGCCGTCCAGATAACGCGACATAACCTGCGCCGTATCGCCCACCGTCTCGCCGCGTCCAAGCTGGATGTCGTTCTTGCTCAGGAATAAAGCATGTCCGCCAAGCTGAAACATGCCCACCTCGAAGGAAACGCGCGTGCGTGTGGATGATTTTTCAAAAATAAGACCGATCGTCTTGCCCAGCAGTGGCTGATACACTTCACCGTTCTTCTGCTTGCGCTTCAGCTCGATAGCCAGGTCGATCAGATACTGGATTTCCTCCGGACTGTAGTCGTCCAGCTCCAGAAAATCCCGGCCTTTGAGCACGATGCCCTTTGCATTGTCCGTGATGCCCTGACCCATGAATCCGTTCCTCCTTCTTATTGTTGCGGAAACCCGCGAATATATAAACGCTTGTATGCTCTATCGCTTAAGCCTTGTGATTGTTAGCATAAGTATGAATGAGTTCCGAAAGGATGTCCACCGCCTGGTGGATTTCTTCCTTGGTTACGTAAAGGTTCGGCAGCAGACGGATGACATGCGTTCCCGCCGTGACGAACAGCAGACCCTTGGACTGTCCGGCCAGTACGATCTCACCGACGGGCGACTGGCACTCGATGCCGATCAGCAGGCCTTTGCCGCGGATGTCCACTACGAATGGACAATCGGCCAGCTTCTCTTTCAGCAGCCCTGTCAAAAACTCGCCGGACTCGGCCGCGCGCTGCGGAAGATTGTCCTCCAGCATCGTCTCGATGGTAGCCGCCATAACCGCCGTCGCCAGCGGTGTGCCGCCGAACGTCGTGGCATGGCTGCCCGGAGTGAACACCTCGCGCAGATAGCCCTTTGCAAGCATTACTCCTGCCGGGAAGCCGCTCGCTATGCCCTTGGCAACCGTGAAAATATCAGGCTCAATGCCGTAATGCTGATGCGCGAAGAGCTTGCCCGTGCGGCCCATCCCGGTCTGCACTTCGTCCACGATCAGCAGCAGGCCGTGCTGCTTGCACAGCTCCACGACGCTGTTCAGGAACTCCGGCTGCACCTCAAGCACGCCGCCTTCCGCCAGCACCATCTCCAGCATAATTGCAGCTGTATTATCCCCGATGGCCGCTTCGAGCGCAGGAAGATCATGGAGAGGCACCGTGACAAAGCCCTGCGGCAGCGGCAGGAAGCCGTCTTTTACCTTCTGCTGTCCCGTTGCCGTCAGCGTCGCCAGCGTGCGTCCATGGAAAGACTGTTCGAATGTAATGACCTCGTAGCGGCCCGTACCTTTCACCTTCTGGTGGTAGCGGCGCGCCAGCTTGATCGCGGCTTCGTTCGATTCCGCCCCGCTGTTGCAGAAGAACACCTGATCCGCGCAGCTGTTCGCGGTCAGCAGTTCGGCCACCTTGTCCTGTCCAGGGATGTGGAACAGGTTGGATACATGCCACAGCGTATCGATCTGGGCTTTCAACTTCTCGCCAACCTTCTCCGGAGCGTGTCCGAGACTGGTCACCGCCAGACCGCAGGTAAAATCGAGATATTTATTGCCTTTATCATCCCATACCCAGCTTCCTTTGCCTTTGACCAGACTGATATCAAATCTCGCATAGGAAGGAAAAACATGTTCCAGCTTCCCCGAAGACACCTGCTGACCCGCTGTGCTGATTCCCGCTCCCGTGTCCGCGACCTGTACTTCCTTCAAAGAATGATTTTCCGCCTGCGTAAGCTTGCTCATTTCCATTCACTCTCCCCCCGCCCACGCCGCTCTTAAGCGACGGCCGGCATGATTTTATTGGATTCCACCCAGCAGGCCCCCGGCGTTCCAAGTATACCGTCCTTTGCCGTTTGCCTAACTATCCGTTATTCCCTTATTCCCGCACGATCCGTGTACCGATAGTCTCGCCGGACAGCACCCGCCTCAGCACTCCCGGCTCCTTGCCGTCGACGATCACGACCTCGGATACGCTGCCCTGGATACAATCCACCGCGGCCCGAACCTTGGGGATCATTCCCCCGTAAATCTCGCCGCTGCCGATCATTTGGTCGATCTCGTCAACCGTTACCGAAGGCAGAACTCTTTTGCTTCCGTCTTCAACAGTCGTCATAATTCCCGGCACATCCGTCACCACAATCATCTGCGGCGACTGCATGTAGGAAGCAACCGCTCCGGCCGCCGTATCAGCGTTGATATTGTAGCGCTGTCCGGCAGCGTCCACGCCAAGCGGCGCGATCACGGGGATGTAGCCGAGCGCCAGAATACCCGCCACAATTTCCGCTTTGACCCTGGTCACATTGCCCACGAGCCCTACCTCATCACTGTTCGCCACAGGAGCTGCGGTAATGAGATTCCCGTCCACGCCGGATAGGCCGATCGCCTTCCCTCCGCTTCCCTGAATCCGTCTTACAATCGCTTTGTTGATGCTGCCCGACAGGGTCATCTCCACGACATCAAGCACTTCCTCAGTCGTTACCCGCAGACCCTTCACGAAGCTGCTCTCAATGCCGAGACGAGCCAGATTGTCCGATATCGCCGGGCCACCGCCGTGAACGATGACCGGCTTTACCCCTTCCTCTTGCAGATGCCGAAGCTCATCAAAAAAAGAGTCCGGAAGCGCGGTCAGCGTACTGCCGCCGCACTTCATCACAAACATTCTCTCATTGCCCGCGCTATTATCTTTATAAGCACCATTTTGCGTCATGAGTTTCGTTATCCTTCCTTGTAGAAGGCCGTATTATGCCTTCATTGTATATGTCATACAGCAACGCCGGAAACGTCCGCCTTTTAAGTCCGGTAAGCGGCGTTGATCCGCACATAGTCATAAGTCAAATCGCAGCCCCATGCGGTGGCGCTGCCCTCGCCGTCAGCCAAATTCACGGTAATAAGTGTGGTGTCCCCCTGCAAATAGGCCAAAGCCTCCGCTTCGTCAAAGATCACAGGCTTCGACTGGCGCAGCACCTCAATAGTGCCAAGCGATATATTCACCTTGTCGACCGATACCGGAACACCCGCTCTGCCGACTGCGGCAATAATCCGTCCCCAGTTGGCATCCGCGCCGAATATGGCGGATTTAACCAGGCTGGAGCCTACCACCGTCTTCGCAATCGCACGCGCCGCCGCTTCGTCACCCGCGCCGTTAACCTGTACCTCAACCAAATGAGTTGCGCCTTCGCCGTCTCTGGCAATCGCCATCGCAAGATGGCGGCACACATGCGTGAACGCTGCTTCAAAAGCTTCCCAATCCGGATGCAGCTTATTCAGCTCTTCGTTGCCTGCCAGACCGCTGGCCATCGCTACGAGCATATCGTTGGTGCTGGTATCGCCGTCCACGGTAATCATATTGAATGTCGTGTCCGTCGCCTTGCGCATCAGCGTCTGAAGCGCCTCCTGTCCAACGACGGCATCCGTCGTCATAAAGCCGAGCATGGTGGCCATATTCGGATGAATCATGCCGGACCCCTTGGCCGCTCCTGAGATCAGGACTTCCGTATCCCCGATTCGGACCTTTACACAGCATTCCTTTTTCACCAGATCGGTCGTCAAAATCGCCTGGCAGAACTCCTCCGCCCCGTCCGCATCGCCCGAAAGCTTCGCCGGAAGAGAGGCAAGGCCGTCGCGCACGCGGTCCATCTTCAGCAGCTCGCCAATAACGCCCGTCGATGCAACCGCCACATCATTCTCGCTGACGCCGAGGTGCCGGGCGGCGACCGCCCGCATCTCATAGGCATCAGCCTCGCCCTGTTCTCCGGTGCAGGCATTGGCATTGCCGCTGTTGACAACTACAGCCCGAAGAACGCCGCTGCCGAGGCTCTCCCGTGTTACCTTAAGTGGAGCCGCCTGGAACAGGTTCGTTGTATATACCGCCGCTGCCGTCGCCGGCACCTCGCACAGTATGGCTGCGAGATCGTTGCGGTCAGTTTTTTTCAAGCCGCAGTGCAGGCCTCCGGATGTAAACCCTCTAGGTGTCGTAATGCTTCCGCCTTCCACGACGGTGTACAGCTTCTCACTCATGTCTTATTTCCCGTTAAGCTTTACGGATACACAGGCGTGTAACCGAGCCCAAGGGTTTCCTCCCATCCCATCATTAAATTGAGATTTTGAATCGCCTGCCCCGCCGCGCCTTTCACGAGATTGTCGATAACCGAAATAATCGTGACCCGGCCAGTACGGGCATCCGTCGCAAATCCGATGTCGCAAAAGTTCGATCCGCTGACTTCCTTCGTCGCCGGCCAGATCCCGGCATTTCGCACCCGGACAAAAGATCTTCCCTCATAATAGTTACGATATAAATCGACAAAATCCTGCTCGCTGTAATCTCCGTTCATACCCGCATACATCGTGGTCATAATCCCCCGGGTCATCGGAACGAGATGCGTGGTGAACGTTACCGTCACCGCTTCTCCGGCAATCTCAGTCAGAGCCTGCTCGACTTCGGGAATATGCTGATGCTTGTTGATCTTGTAGGCTTTAAAGTTCTCATTTACTTCCGCATAATGAACGCCTACGTTTACTCCGCGTCCCGCGCCCGATACACCCGATTTGGCGTCAACGATGATACTGTCCGGTTTGATCCATCCCGCCTTAAGCGCCGGAATCAGCCCAAGCAGCGTCGCCGTCGGATAGCAGCCCGGGTTGGAGATAAAATCCGCGCCCGCCGCGCGTTCCCCGAACACCTCGCACAGTCCGTATACCGCCTGTTCCAAATAACTCGCCTGCGGAGCCGGATGCTTGTACCAGCGCTCGTATTCGCCGCCGTCTTTCAGCCGGAAATCGCCGGACAGGTCAACGACCTTAAGGCCCGCCTCCAGCAGCTGCGGAACCAGCTTGGCGCTTACGCCGGCCGGCGTAGCCGTGAACACGACATCCGCCCTTTCCTTCATTTCCGCCGCATCCACGCCGTCCAGATTTCGATGCAGCACGCCGGTCAAATGCGGAAATCCTTCTTCGATCGGCGCTCCTGCGCTTGAAGAGGAAATCACCGAGGTGATTTCCACCTTCGGATGAACCTGAAGCAGCCTTATCAGCTCCACGCCTCCATATCCCGTCGATCCCACAATTGCCGCTCTTAGCTTGCCTTCCACCGTCATTTCCGGTTACCTCCTGCCGTTTCTCTCTATTATACCGGATAATTCGACTTATCCGCCGTCCTTGGAAATATGTATTATTATACGTCCTAATTAATATAAATACAACCGATTATGTAACATTTATATCCTCCAAGAATAGCCGATTCCCACCCCATACCATGTACATTTTCCACTTTCCTATTTTAAGAAGAAACGCCTGACGGCGTCTTTTAAGACGCAAGTACGTTTCTCGTAAAAATATAAGACCAAACGATAAGCGCGAAGCTTATAAAGTCTTATATTTCGAAAAAAGAAGCGCCGCTTCTCCTATAGTTACAGGAAAAACTACGCTTCTCTCTTGAATCCTTCGCCCAGCACCTCATGCGCGTCGCTGATAATGACGAACGCTCCGGGGTCCACCGAGCGGACAATTGCCTTCAAACGGGCCGTCTCATTCTGCCCGACCGCCACCATCAGGATCGTACGGTTATCGCCGGTATACCCGCCGTGAGCATCCAGCTTCGTTAGGCCCCGGTTCAGATCATGCAAAATCGCGTCGGAGATCGCCTCGGTATGATCCGAAATAATATAGGCTACCTTGGTATAGCTGAAGCCCACTTCCAGCGCGTCGATGACCCGGCCCGTTACGAACAGACCGATAAGGGCATACATGGCCTGCTCCATCCCCAGCACGAATGCGGCCAGCGTAATCACCGTGCCGTCCAGCAGGACGACGGACAAGGAGAAGCTGAAACCGGTCACCCTCTGGATAATCTGCGCCAGAATGGTAAGGCCCCCTGTCGATCCGCGTCCGCGGAACACAAGGCCGAGGCCGAGACCGACACCGATTCCGCCGTAGATAGAGGCCAGCAGAGGATTAGCTGTCGGCACCGGACCGTCTTTGGTCAAGTAAATAAACAGCGGTAGCACAATGCTGCCCAGCAGCGACCGGAGCCCATAGCTTCGGCCCAGGATCAACACGCCAAGTATAAAGAGCGGGATGTTAAGCGCCCACTGGGTAAAAGCCGGCTCCGCTCCGAACCACGACTCCGCCAAGATGGACAAGCCCGATACACCGCCGGAAGCGATCCGGTTCGGCAGCATGAACAAGTTGAAAGCGAGCGCGGTAATGAGCGAGCCAACCATGATCATCGTCGTATCCGCAAGATGACGGAGCGGTCCGTTCAGCGGAATAAGCGGCGGCCTGCCCCGTGTTTTCATTGCAGCCATCGGTTACTCAGCCTCGGTCTTGATCTGGCTGCGTAAATATCCGTCGATAAAAGCATCGAGATCGCCGTCCATTACGGCACCGACGTTGCCGGTCTCCACTGAGGTGCGATGGTCTTTGACCATGCTGTACGGGTGGAAGACATAAGAGCGGATCTGACTGCCCCAGGCTATGTCGGATTGCTCGCCGCGAATCTCATCCAGCTCCCGCTGCTGTTCCTCGAGCTTGCGCTCATACAGCTTGGAACGCAGCATCGTCATCGCGCGCTCCCGGTTCTTGATCTGGGAACGTTCATTCTGACAGGTCACTACTATGCCTGTCGGCTGATGGGTAATCCGGACTGCTGAGTCGGTCGTGTTGATATGCTGACCGCCCGCGCCAGTGGCCCGGTACGTATCAATCTTCAGATCCTCGGTGCGGATCTCGATGTCGATATCTTCATTGATTTCCGGCACCACGTCGCAGGATACAAAGGATGTATGCCGTCGCCCCGAGGCGTCGAACGGGGAAATGCGCACCAGACGGTGAACACCTTTTTCCGCCTTCAGGTAACCGTATGCGTTATAGCCTTTGATCAGCAAAGTTACGCTTTTGATTCCGGCCTCATCGCCCGGCAGGTAGTCCAGTACCTCCACCTTGAAGCCGCGCTTCTCAGCCCAGCGGGTGTACATTCGAAGCAGCATCTGGCCCCAATCCTGGGATTCCGTTCCGCCGGCTCCCGGATGAAGCTCCAGAATGGCGTTCAGCTTGTCGTAAGGCTGATTGAGCAGAAGCTGAAGCTCAAACTCTTCCAGCTTGCCCGTCAGCGCGCGTACATTCGCTCCGATCTCGGCAGCTAGTTCTTCGTCGCCTTCTTCATCCGCGAGTTCGGCCATCAGCAGCGCATCGTCATATTCCTGCTGCAGCTTCTGGTACTCGTCTACGCCAGACTTAACGGCGTTCATCTCGGCAATAAGGCCCTGCGCCTTCTCATTGTCATCCCAGAAATCCGGAGCGGCCATCTTCTCCTCGAAGTTGGCGATCATCTCCTTCTTGAGGTCTAAGTCAAAGAGACCCCCTAAGGTTGGTTAATTTCTTGCCGATTTCGCGTAAGTCTTGCTTTACACTTGGATCAATCATGTACTCACTGCACCTTCCATAAAGGATATATTTGAATGGGTATAATCAAGAAGAAACGGCCGAGCCGCTTACGGGAATCTCCCCGGCCCAGCCGTTCCTCATTTTCTTTTCATCATACCGACTTTGTCGGCGGATTTAACCAAATTAGGCGTTTTGTCCGTGGCAGTTCTTGAATTTCTTGCCGCTGCCGCAAGGACAAAGATCATTACGTCCCACCGTTTGGCCGACCGCTACCGGACGCTTCTCGGCAGGCTCGCCGTTTGTAGAGATTTTATTCTCTTCCACAACGGATTGACGCTCCTGGTTCGTCTCAATATGAGCCTTCATGATGTAGGTCGCCACTTCTTCCTGAATGGTCGCCGTCATCGCATTGAACATCTCAAAGCCTTCGAACTGATATTCGCGCAGCGGATCGGTACCGCCATAAGCACGCAGATGAATGCCTTGGCGAAGCTGATCCATCGCATCAATGTGGTCCATCCATTTGCTGTCGACAGCGCGCAGCACAATAACCTTCTCGAATTCGCGCACCAGCTCGGAGCCGAGCCGTTCTTCACGGGCTGCATATTTCTCCAGCACCTTCTCGAAGATGGACTCCACGATCTCCTCGGCTTCCTTGCCCCACAAATCGTCGCGGGTGAGGGAGCCTTCGTCAAGGAGCTTGCTGTTTACATAATCAGCGACTTCCTGCAGCTCCCAGTTCTCGGGAATGTCGTCGCTGCAGTGCGCTTCTACGACCCGTTCGATGACCGGACGGATCATTTCAATAACGATATCCTTGATATTTTCCGATTCCAGAATTTCGCGGCGCTGCTTGTAAATAATTTCGCGCTGCTGGTTCATGACATCGTCATATTGGAGAACCACCTTGCGGATGTCGAAGTTATTGCCTTCCACCCGTTTCTGGGCCGATTCTACCGCACGTGTAATCATCCGGCTCTCGATCGGCTGGTCTTCTTCAAACCCAAGGCGCTCCATCATGTTCAGCACATTGTCCGCGCCGAAACGCTTCATCAGTTCGTCGCCCAGCGACAGGTAGAACTGCGTCGAGCCCGGATCGCCTTGGCGGCCCGCACGACCGCGGAGCTGGTTGTCGATCCGCCGGGATTCATGGCGCTCGGTACCGATGATATGCAGTCCCCCGACTTCCGATACACCTTCGCCGAGAATGATGTCGGTGCCGCGGCCCGCCATATTGGTTGCAATCGTTACCGTGCCGGGTTGTCCCGCATGCGAGATGATTTCCGCTTCCGCCGCATGATGCTTGGCGTTAAGCACCTGATGCTTGACGCCCTTGCGCTTCAGCATTTCCGAGACAAGCTCGGAGTTCTCAATCGACACCGTACCGACCAGCACCGGCTGGTTCTTCTTATGGCGTTCCACAATCTCCTCGACAACGGCGTTAAACTTGCCGTTCTCGCTCTTGTAGACCACATCAGGCATATCTTCGCGCTGGTTCTGCTTGTTCGTCGGCACCTGAAGAACTTCCAGTCCGTAAATTTTCTTGAATTCCTCTTCTTCCGTCTTTGCCGTACCGGTCATACCGGCCAGCTTGCGGTACATACGGAAGTAGTTCTGGAACGTAATGGTGGCTAGTGTCATGCTCTCGTTCTGTACCTGAATTTCTTCCTTCGCTTCAATCGCCTGATGCAGGCCGTCGCTGTAACGGCGTCCCGCCATCAGACGTCCCGTAAATTCATCGACGATGACAACTTCATCCTCCGTCACCACATAATCGACGTCACGGCGCATAATGACGTTTGCCTTCAGGGCTTGAACAATATGGTGGTTGAGCGTGACGTGGCTGTGGTCGTACAGGTTCTCGATGCCGAAAGCTTTCTCGGCAATCGCCACGCCTTTTTCGGTCAGCGCGACGGACTTCACCTTGATATCCACAGTGTAATGCTCTTCAGGCTGCAATCTTTTCACGAAACGGTCAGCTGCATAGTACAGCTCCGTCGACTTCTCGGCTTGTCCGGAAATAATTAGCGGCGTCCGAGCTTCATCGATCAGAATGGAGTCCACTTCGTCAATGATGCAGAAAAAGAGCGGACGCTGCACCATTTGCTCTTTGTAGAGCACCATGTTGTCGCGCAAATAGTCAAAACCGAATTCGTTATTCGTGCCATACGTAATATCGCAGGCATAAGCATTCTGTTTATCGGCATGGTCCATGCCGCTCAGGTTAACCCCGACCGTCATGCCCAAAAAATTATAAATTTGTGCCATTTGGGCGCTATCGCGCTGGGCCAGATAATCATTGACCGTAACGACATGCACGCCTTTTTCAAGCAGAGCGTTCAAGTAAACCGGCAGTGTTCCGACCAGCGTCTTGCCTTCACCGGTCTTCATTTCGGCGATTCTGCCTTCATGCAGCGCCATTCCTCCGATGAGCTGCACATCAAAGTGCCGCATGCCCAGCGTACGCTTTGAAGCCTCGCGTACGGTTGCGAAAGCCTCCGGAAGAATTTCATCCGCCGTCTCACCTTTTTCAATCCGGGCACGGAACTCCTCGGTCTTGGCTCTCAAGGCTTCATCGGACAACGCCTCAAATTCAGGCTCCAGCCCGTTAATGATTTCGACCGTCTTCAACAGACGTTTGACATCGCGTTCATTCGTGTCGCCGAATATTTTTTTAACAAGTCCTAGCATGGTTAACCCCTTTCATGCAACACAGATGGTGGAATCTCAGCCCATCCTCACAAAATTGAAAGGGCCACTTAACCTATTCGATTCCGCTGCTTCATAAATTGTAACAGTTTGTAAGAGTTGCCGCAATACAAGCAGAAGTTACCTGCTCTGCGGACCTTCATATATACGCACAAGAGCCCTATCCGCTTCATGCGAATAAGGGCTCGGGTAATTATTTTCATCTGGATGACATTTCAGCTTATCCAAGGATGACCTTGCAATGGGACACCCTCATTTACCGATCACATCTGGTCAATCCTGTTCAATCAATCCATATTTGCCGTCATTTCGTTTGTACACGACACTTACCTCGGAAGTGTCAATGTTGGAAAATACAAAGAAATTATGTCCCACCATATTCATTTGCAGGATCGCTTCCTCCACGTCCATCGGCTTCAATGTGAAGCGTTTGTTTCGCACAACCTCCAATTCTTCATCCTGTTCTTCCAAGGCGACGGAACCATTCGATCCGCCTTCCACGAAAAGCGTCTTCAGGCTTCCTTCCTGACGGAACTTCCGGTTGAGTTTGGTTTTGTGCTTGCGGATTTGGCGCTCAAGCTTGTCCACTACCCCGTCGATCGAAGCATACATATCATCGCTGCGGACTTCCGCGCGAAGCGTGACACCGGCCAGCGGGATTGTCACTTCCACCGTATGAAGACCCCGTATAACGCTGAGCGTCACGAAACCTTCTTGAGTAGGGGGCGCATCGAAATACTTCTCAAGTCTGCTGAGCTTCTTATCAACATACTCTCTCAAAGCGTCGGTCACTTCAATTTGTTGACCTCGAATGCTGAATTGCATGGGCACTCCTCCTTTGCACCTTTATTATACCAAAACGTAAGCTGCATGTAAAAAGTTTAAATTTAAACTAATGCGCTTTCAAGTGCAAAAAAAGACCTGAAGCACCAAGGCTTCAGGTCCGCGGGTAACTTGCTCCGATATAAGTTGTTGAGCTTTCTATCCTGCTGTTTGTTATTTCGTCTGCACGGTGACGACTTCAACCGGTGAGTATCCGCCGGTGTCGTCCCCTGCTACAAGGTATACCTTGTATTCCTTGCCGCTGGCAAGGCCGGTGATCGTAATTGAAGTTTGGGTTCCGGGTATAATGACCGGTAGGCCTCCACTCCATCCGCTGCCGACGGCAACTCCTGAGGCGTTTTGCCCGTTCCATACCTGCGCGGCGGTAGGAGCTGCGGCTCCCGTCGCAATCGACGGGTCGGATGGAATCACGACATAGCGGATTTGTCCGGCCAGATCACCCGCAGAGCCGTAAGTTACATATACCACCGATGTAACAGTAGTCGATGTTCCTGACGCGGCGTAAGTGATTCCCGTTACCGTGCTTGCCGTTGTCTTGAAGTCCACTCTCGCTACGCTCACCGACCGGTTGCCGTAATTATCAACCAGGATAATAAATGCGGAATAATTCGTACCGGCCGTCAGTCCATATACGGAGAAGGAAACAGTACTGGATGCAGTCGTGGACTTCAGTCCTTTATTCACCACCGATACGCCGCTTCCAGCCGAACCGTTAAGAACCTCGTTAACGGTTGGCAGCGCTGCCGAGCCGGCTGCGACCACATAGTATACCGAACCGGTAACGTTGGACGTGAAATAGACGTCTGCCGTTACCGAGCCCACATGGCCGTAAGTCGCTCCGCTTACTGTCGGATTTACGACCGTGCCGCCTCCTCCGCCGCCCCCACCAGTGGACGGTGTCGGAGCAGGGGTAGCCGACGGCGTCGGCGTCGCTGGTGTCGTACTCGCGCCGCCGGTATAATGGGCGGACGAGTTGCCAACGATGATCACCGCTTCCGCGCGGGTCAGCGGTTTCTTCGGTCCGAACGTACCGTTCGGATAACCTGTAATAATCTTCAGGTTGGCCACAGCCGCAACCGAGCCACGGGCCCATGCCGAGATTTGCGCAGCATCCTTGAATGTCGTTGACGTTGCATCGGTGCTAAGGTGCAGTACCTTCGCCGCAATGACCGCCGCTTCCTGGCGTGTAATCGGACTGTTGGGGTGGAAGGTGTTGTTTGAATAGCCGTTGATATATCCGGCTTTAACCGCCTTCGCTACCTCGCTGTAAGCCCAGTTCGTGGTCTTGACGTCCGTAAAAGTAACCGTTGCCGTGTCCTTAAAGCTGAACAGTCGATTGACCACAGCTACAAATTCCGCCCGTGTAATCGCTTTGTTCGGCTTAAAGGTACCGTCCGGATACCCCGTCAAATATCCTTTGTCCAGCCAGTCCTGCACTTTGCTCTGCGCCCAGTGCCCTTGAATGTCCTTAGGCGTGGATGCGGCGGATGCGGCTCCAAGCGAGCCGAACACCATTCCGATTCCGAGGACCCCGGTCAGAAGACCGCGCCAAAACTTTTTCATACTGTTATTCACTCTCCTATCTTTGTAGTGGGAATAGTCATTAAATAAAGACAGAATAAGCTCAACAATTACCCGCTCTCTCTATTCCAGGGCATTTTACCAAATTCCTGCTTGAAATTTACAAAAGATGTATTCTTCTCAAAAAAAATAAAAAAAGACCCCAGGATTCCCCAGGGTCTCTCGCTAGCGTCGTCTCAATTTGCTAACCATCTACCGTATATGTAGGTCGGCTATGCCGGATGATTATAATTTGATTACGTTAGCTGCTTGTGGTCCGCGCGCGCCTTCCACGATGTCAAACTCAACCGACTGTCCTTCTTCCAATGTTTTGAAACCTTCGGTTTGGATCGCGGAGAAGTGAACGAATACGTCGCCGCCTTCTGCAGTCTCGATGAAACCGTAACCTTTTTCTGCGTTAAACCATTTAACTTTTCCTTCCATTGCTTGAACATTCCCTTCATCATCAAATGAACGTGAGTCTTGCTCACAATTCTGACTATACCACCGCGAGTTCTCTGTTGTCAATTGGAAAAGAAAATGATTACCTTCAATTATTTCCCATGCCAATATTTATAGAAAAACAATGCGCGACAATAAATCAAAAGAGGAACAGATGAGTAGTATTACCCAAGTGTCCCTCCGATTGAAACATGTATACGAAATTATTTTTTTCGGTCCATTAAAATGCTGTCCGGGGTGTAGCCGGCCTCGTAGGCGCTGCGTTGGGCTTTGGCCATATTGCGCTTGTGCAGTCCGTCCTGGGCTTCCAGGCGGTGCGCATTCATACGGGCGAGGATCGCGCCATCGTGTTCCAGAATGCTGCGGATGGCGAGTTTTTGGGACTCAGTCAAAGACTGATGATTTTCGACAATCTGCTTGCCGATATTATCGACAAGATTCTGCCGTTTCTCGACAAAAGCTGTAAGTTCTTCGTAAGGGGCTTCCGGCAGACGAGTTAGCATACTATCAGTAAGTCGGCCCAGCTCGGAAATTAAACTATCCATTCTGAATTTCCTGGCCCGCCGTCATCTTGGCTGCTTGGGCGAAGGCCTGGCGCAGTTCGGACAGGTAGCCGAGAGCCTCTTCTACCGGCTCCTTAGCCTTCTTGATGTTGGCCTGAATCAATAGATGGTTGGTATATTCATACAGAGCGTAAAGCCCATTCGAAACTTCATAAGATCGATCTAGCGTTATAATCAATTCGTTGACAATGGACTGGACTTTTCCCAGGTTGGTGTTGACTTTCTCATAATCGGCGGCGTCCATGCCCTCCATCGCACTCTTACCGAACCGGATCGCTCCGTCAAACAACATAAGCAACAGTTGCGATGGGCTCGAGGTCTGCACGGCCGACTGCCGGTATTTATCGTAAGGAGATGTGATCATAGCGTTCACCTTTCTTTTGCGTCTGGCTTATGAATTTAAGTAGCTTGTTAGGCTGGAAGATTGACTGTTATACTTGCTGATTGCCGTTTCCATGGCAGTGAATCTTTTGTAAAGATTATCTTCGTAATCATTCAATTGATTTTGAAGATTTAAAATACGGGTAGTATAATCGGAAAGCTCTTTTCCCATAACACTGTCCGATTTGAACGCGGCTGTCAAGTCGGATGAATATTTGGAAGTACCGGCTTTTGTCGATAATTTCTCAATGGCGTTAGTCATCCCGGTAGATAAGCTGTCGAACAGCCCGGTAGTCGAACTGCCAGAACTCCCCTGAAAAATTGTCGTAACCTGCTGGGGATTATCCGAGAGAGCTTGTTTCAGCTTGTCTTCATCAATGTAAAGCTTGCCGTTCTCGTAGTATTTCCCCGTCGTAATTCCTATCGCGCTTAGCTGCCCCAACTTGTCCGTCAAAGCGGAACGCATGGAAGTAAGGGTCGATTTCAGAATGTCGTCGTTTTTCAGCAGCCCGCTTTTGGCTTTGGTCTCCCAAGCCTCAATCTGTGTATCCGTCATTTCCTTCTTCTGGTCATCGGATAAAGGAGTATAGTCAGTATATCTTTCTTCACTAACTTTCGTATTTAATGCGCTCAGCAAATTATTATAATCGGATACAAAGCTTTTAATGGACTCTAGTGCCTTTGCTGGATCTGTCGTGGTGGTTACCTTGGCGGATGTCGTGGTTTGAGACAATAATGTAAGCTGCACTCCGTTAAGTTTGAAGCTGTTGGTGGCAAAGGTCAGATCGGTCGAGCCACTGGAACCGAGGACCTTGATTTTCGCTGGCTCATAAGTCGAGATTGGATCTGTAACGCCACCAAACAGATTCTGAAAAGTGTCGCCGGCACCCAGTGTAAGGGTACCGGAGGAACTATAAGTTTTGGACGCGATAGTTAGCTTTCCGGTTACCTCGTCGAATTTCGCTGTTACATTGGCGTCGGTGGTATTGTTGATCTTTGAAATGGCCTCCGATATACTTAAATCTTTAGAAAGTTCGATTGGCACACCATTATTAACCGTTATTGTATAGGTATTCGAAGCCGTTACACCTGTGTTAATTGCCTGTAAATCGGCCAAGGTGGAATTTGAGGTAATTCTCGTTCCGTCAGCCTTCACCATTGAGGCTCCTGCTGTCTCCGCCGTTGCAGACTTAGCGAGTTGAACGACTTGTATGTCCATAGAAACCCCGTTGGCATCCGCCGTCGCTTCCGCTTTAAGAGCCGTTGTATCACCGGTGACTACCGCCGTTTGAGTATTCATAGCACTTGATTTATCGTAAGCAGTGAGTTTATTTGTTTTAAAATCAACAAGCTTGCTATTTATCTCCCGGTAGTTGTCTCTTTGCCACTCCATGACCTGTTTCCGCTGGGTCAGTTTATCCAATGGCATTCTTTTGGCTGTCATCATCTGCTTAACAATGCTATCAGTATCAATCCCGGAAACTATACCGCTCACTCGAAGAGTCGTCATGACTATTCCCCCTATCCTCTAAACTCTTTCATCTACAATTATTCCTGCGATCTCCATCATATTGGCAACGATATCCAGTGTTTTCTCCGGAGGAATCTCTCTGATCAGTTCGCCGGTGTCTTTATTAAGGACTTTAACCATAATCGCTTTTGTTTCTTTGTGTATACTAACTTCAAATGTTGTCTCAGGTCCTTCCAAAGCTTTTAGGAGCTTTTCTAGCGCCTTCACAGTTTGCTCTTCCCCCGGTGATACGGTAACACCCTGACTCTCCAGTTTCTTCAGTTGGCCGGTCGTATGAACACTTTCAATACTTAAGGTGTCCGCTTCCGATGACTTGAAACTCGGCTTAATCCGGTAATCTGGAATTGAATTTTTGTAACCTCCTGTATTCGATAAGCGGACATCCATAATCGGCACCCTCCGTGGAAATATTTATACTATATTTATCGGATATTACCGTAAGGAATTAATATAGTTTCCAAATAATCTTTTCAGTTTCAAGAAGTTATCCAAGTTAAAAGAGCCATTATCCGGGGCCTCAAATTCACTGCACTCTCGCACCTCCCGACCTGTCATCGGCACTTTTATCGATGTGCTTCCACTTACTTTCTTCGTTATGAGCAGGCGTCCAGCTAAGCAAGGAATTGAATCCTTCTTTGACCGGACTTTCATCAGCCTAGTGAACGTGCTTACTAGGTACGCTGAAACTTTAAGTAGGGCTCCTCCAAAGAGAAGCCCCCAATGCTCAAATATCACACACTATGTATGTTCTAATATATGATATATGCTTTCGTCTCGTATCCGTTCGTTTCAAAAGAAAGAGACTCTAGAAGATCTAGAGTCTCTTTGCATTCCATTAAGATTAACGGAGTAATTGCAGAACGCCTTGTGGCTGTTGGTTCGCTTGAGCCAACATTGCTTGAGCTGCTTGTGCCAAGATGGAGTTCTTGGTTTGTTCGCTCATTTCCTTCGCCATATCCACGTCACGAACACGGGATTCTGCGGCGCTCAGGTTTTCAGAAGATGTGTTCAAGTTGTTGATGGTGTGTTCCAAACGGTTTTGATAAGCACCCATTTTCGAACGCTCATCAGACACTTGTTTGATTGCATCGTCAACAATTTGCAAACGCGCATTAAACGTTTGAGCAGCATTTGTTACGTCTACATCCGACACATGTGCAGCTGCACCTGTACCCAATGCAGTAGCTTGCATGTCGTTAAACTGCAGGCTAAGGGTTTGGTTTTGGTTGGCACCAATTTGAAGTGTAGCTGTGTTACCTGTGGTATCGATAGTTTTAGCAGTGATAGCAGCATTAGTGTAATCCACAGTTGCTGTTGATGTAAGTTTCACGCCTAGCTTATCAAAATTAAGCGTTCCACTATAAGTAGCGGCAGCAGCAACAGTGAGAGTTTGGCTCACGCCGCCTTGAGATAAGGAAATCGTTGTAGCAGTAGTTGCAATTGTATAAGTTGCACCTGTTTTCGCTCCTGCAGCATCGATACTTACACCAGCGGCTGCAAGGCCTACCTCAGCAGTACCAGTACCCGCTGCTTTCACTCCCAATGTACCAGTCAATAATTTTTGAGTGTTAAACTCAGTTCTATTTGCAGTTGCTGTAATTTCTGTGGACAATTGGGCTACTTCTTGCTGGATAGAACTTCTGTCAGCAGCAGTGTTTGTATCGTTGTTGGATTGGACAACAAGTTCCCGCATACGTTGCAGCATAGAATGAGTTTCATTCAACGCGCCTTCGGCAGTCTGAATCAAGGAAATACCATCTTGCGAGTTACGAGCCGCTTGGTCCAAGCCGCGAATTTGTCCGCGCATTTTCTCGGAAATCGAAAGACCCGCAGCATCATCACCGGCACGGTTGATGCGAAGACCCGAAGAAAGCTTCTCAATGTTCTTGCTTTGGTTAGCTGTGTTGGTATTCAATTGACGCTGCGTGTTAAGCGATGCAATATTGTGGTTGATAATCATTTGATATTTCCTCCCTGAAATAAGTTGATCCACATCCATGTGGTAACACTGCTGTTAAGGTCGGCCGCCCCTCCAATCAGTGCCTACTATATATATCGTCTGCTTGCAAGCAATCTTTATAGCATTTTTCTCTTTTTTCAAATTTATTTTGACCTCAGGTGGTCAATCAGGGCATTCAAGCTGCTTGCAGCCGGGGCTGCGGATTCCTTATTGCTTTCTTTTATGGACAAGTAGACCTCCTGCCGAAAAATATCCACATTCCTCGGAGCGGATATGCCGATCTTGACGTTGTCTCCCTCCACACTGAGAATCGTGACCTCGATATTGTCCTGAATGACAATGGATTCTCCCTTTTTGCGCGCAAGAACTAGCATGATGGCTCACCCTCCTTGGTTTGGCCTTCCGTCCACAAAAGCTGCTTGGCCAAGTAAGGAGAACGGTGAAGCACAATCTGCTTACCGAGCCGCTTCTCCGGATTAAGCACGACGGGGGCGAGCAGATTCAACGTAGATTCTTCCGGCGTGTCTCTGATTGTTACAATGGCACGCACCAGAACCGAATCCGATATTTCCAACTCCTCCGCTTCCATGTCAGGCAGCTCAAACTCATAATGAGGATAAAAAACAAAGGGATCGGTCAGCAGAAAAGAAAGATTCTCCGTCTTAAGCGATTGCAGATACGAAAACGGCCCTTCCTGCAGATCAATCATCGCAAATTCCGTCTCCTGCTCAAACCCGGGAATTCCTTTCGGAAAATGGTAGATCTGTTCATCATGTATATCAAGCGGACCTAAAGCGGTTGTTTCGATAATCATTTCGTTCAGCACTCCTCTTCGTTAATTGTCGTATTAAAAAAGCTATAGATGGCCGTTAACATTCCATCTATAGCTTATAGTCCTAGACCTGCGCGTCAAGCACCTGCGGCGTAAAGGTCAAAGATGGCTTTTGCCGCAAGTAAATCTCAACGCTGGACGGTGTGTAATGAAATTGCGGTTTATTTTGCTCCACCTGGATATGAACTTCGGCTCTGCGATACTCGATCTGCACTGGAACCGCCTTAATATCAATATCTACATTATCATAGGAGGCGGGACCGCGCACTTCCGGATAAGATACCGGCTGCCAGTCCTCTCCATAAACTTCACCGATCGAGTTCCCGGGCTTGTGGAAATTGGCCATGCGTTCGCCCTGTTCCATTCTCTTGGCGATTCCCTGCAGCCAAAGCTGTTCAACGCCCGAATAAATGCGCTGACTCATCTCGCGGTACGTTCCGCCCGTATATGCGGCGCGTGCCCGGGATTGGTCAATCGTCACCTCGGGTCCCGGCTGGTGAATATTCCATTCCCCCGGCGTTGTCGTGATCTGTATATCTGCCGGAGGCTGGCTGATTGTCAGATTTCCCGGCGTTGTCTCCATCCCGATGAGCGCCGGTGTCTGAGAGATTTGCACCATCACCTTCAAGGATGAGCACCTCCTGTCTATCTAATGAAGTCAACCAGAGAATTTTGAATAATCTTTGCCCCAACCGACAGAGAAGCATTATAGATATTTTCTTGAACTTTAGACTTCGTCAGCAGTTCGGCATAATCTCCGTCTTCCGTTTTGGATTGCATATCCGTTAAATTGACCTCCAAATCGGTCAGCCGATTCTTCATTAGTTCAATCCGGTTTGATTTGGCTCCTACATCTGCTTGAACGGTTAACATTTTATTGTATCGGCTATCAAGATTGCCCAATTGATTGGACACTTCCGAGGTATCGCCATTTGCCAGCGCAGCGGAGATTTTATCAATTACCGCAAAGATATTATCGCCTTCCTGTCCGCCGAACATTTCATTCCCCGTAATATTGATAGGAAGCTGTACGCTCTCCCCTACCGTGTAATTTAACTGACCGTCATCTGTTATAA
The DNA here is from genome assembly GCF_003854965.1 of Paenibacillus rhizophilus. Taxonomy (GTDB): domain Bacteria; phylum Bacillota; class Bacilli; order Paenibacillales; family Paenibacillaceae; genus Paenibacillus_AQ; species Paenibacillus_AQ rhizophilus. The sequence goes on along the minus strand of NZ_RQPI01000010.1, from coordinate 30,626 downwards.
CCGAGGAGGCGCTAGAAGTATCCAATTTACCGTCGGCCCCAGTTGGAAATTGATAGGGCTGCTCTGTGTACTGCTGACCGTTAAAAATATATTTCCCCTTAAACTGGCTGTTCGCGATATCAATCAGCTGTTCCTTGAGCTGCTTCACTTCAGCATTAATGCTGTCGAGTGCCTCTTGGGGATTCGTTCCGTTCGCTCCCTGAACCGACAACTCCCGCAGCCGCTGAACAACATCTCCCGCCTGCGTCAGAACTGTATCATTAAATTCCAACCATGACGTCGCATCGTCCACATTCTCCTGATACTGCGAGTTCGCGGACAGCTCCGACCGGTAACGAAGGGAGTAGGTGATCCCGACGGGATCGTCAGACGGCTTATTGAGCTTTCGGCCGGTGGACAGTTGGAGCTGAGTGTCATTCATGGTGCGCGCGTTGCGGTTAAGATTTAGCAGGAGCTGTGAGTTCATCATATTGGAAGTTACTCTAAGCATCTCTAGTTCCTCCTCTCTTATCTGCCGACGGTGCCGGTGGAATTAATGAGTTTATCAAGCATTTCATCATAAGTCGTCATAAAACGCGCTGCGGCGCTGTAAGCATGCTGGAACACGAGCATATTAGACATTTCTTCGTCGAGTGATACACCGCTTACGGATTGGCGGCGGGCGTCGACCTGCTGTACCAAGTAGTTGGAGTTCTCCGTCTGACGGGTCGCCTCCTGCGACTGAACGCCAAGCTGTCCCACCATTGTCTTATAAAAAGTGCCTGGAGTGGCTTTGATTCCGGTCGGAGCGGCGAATATTCCTGTCTGCTGATTGGAAATCAGAAGCGCCAACGTATTGTTTCCCTTCACAACAGTCTCCGATGTTCCGGTACCGCTTGTGCGCAGCGAAGTCGCCAGCAGGTTGGTGTCAGTAGCAATTTCAGGATTAAAGGTGATATTGCCTGCCGTAATTGCACCTCCGTCGCCGGTGAACAGCGGCTTACCTGGATTTAGTGTGCCGTCCATTGTATAGCCCAGCTGGTGCAGCCCGTTAAGCCCGTTAACCGTCGTTTTAACGTCTGCGTTCAGGGTTGCTCCCTGCGGCATGGCGTCGCCGGCGGTCAGCGTAGCTGTTGTACCATCCGCCTTCGTAATCGAAGCATCATTGGTCAGAATAGTTCCCGCAGGCATAATGGAACCCTTGGGCAGCGTAACCTCGACCGCTCCGGTAGCAATCGTATTGGCCATGTTATTAAGCTGGGCTTTATAGTCAGCCACGTACCTCTTGCTGGAATCGATCATGCCGTAGACTTCCCCGGATTTCAAATCGCCGGTTGCCCCATCTCCGTATGCGCTAGTCAACGAATCCGAAGTGACGTTCGAAGCCGCGAAGCCCTGAACAAGCTGCTGGCCGCCTAGAGAAATATTGTAGCCGCTGTCGGTTGGCGTCACGCTGATATTGATGATTTTGGACAGCTTGTCTGTCATCAAATCGCGCTGGTCGCGAAGATCGTTGGCCTTGTCGCCCATGCTCTCTATCCGGAATATCGACTCGTTAAGGTTCGCAATCGAGGATAAATAGCCATTGATCTCGGTCGCTTTAACGCCCATATTGGTCGCCAGGTCGCTGTCCAGATTGTCCAGCTGTCTGCTCATATAGTTGAGCGCGTCCGCCATCGACTGGGAGGTCTGAACGACGATTTTACGCGCGGTGCTGTCTTCCGGATTTTTGCTGAGATCGGACCATGATTTCCAAAAGTTATCCAATACGGTGCTGATTCCCGTCTCCGAAGGCTCGTTAAAAATCGACTCCAGCTTGTCCAGCGTATCGGATTGAATGGTCCAGCTACCGAGCGAGGAGTTCTCCCCGCGGAACTGGTCGTCGAGAAAAGTCTCTCGGATACGTTCAATGGAGCCGAATTCCACGCCTGTGCCAAGCTGCCCCGGAGAAGTGGAGTTGCTGAAACCGTAAGCTTCAATCGGTCTGGAAGCGGCCATTTTGACAGTCTGGCGTGTATAGCCTTCGGTATTGGCGTTGGCGATGTTGTGTCCCGTTGTGTTGAGCGCCGCCGTCTGCGTGACAAGGCTTCGCCGGGCGGTTTCAATTGAGTGGAAGGTTGATGTCACTTCTTTTCCCCCTTATGCCTTCTGGTTAATCCAAAGCAAGCTTGCGGTGAATCTATACCTGTCTGTATGGTGAAAGTGCTAATCCATGCTAACCCCTAGCGTCAAAAAGACCCGGTCGGCTCGGAGAGCTGGCTCTGCCAGACGGAGGTTGATACGTAATTTCCTGATTTGGTCTTCCGACCAGCAAATCAAGGGAATAATCTATAAATGCAAGCGACTGCTCAATCAGTCTCTGGTTCAGTTCATTGGCCTTTTTCAAACGGTCCAAAGTGTCTGCCAGTTGGCCCTGGATATGCAGCAGCCGCGCTTTGTCTTCAGGATCAAATACAAGCCGGGAAAGTTCAGTCAAATTTAAATTTAATTGAGAACGGATGCCGACTCCCTGTAAAAAAGCGAATACGCTCTGTTCACGCTGCTCCTCAAGCTGAGCGCTAATCTTCGTCAGTTTGGACTCCCGGCTCAGGATATCGACCAGACTCTCGATGTTGTTGTCCATGATAGCCTGTTTCTTCGCAGCGGCCAGATCAAGCATCTGTAAATGGTTCTCGTCCAGCCGCTCCAGCAGTTCAATCAATGTTGTTAATGACATGGATGGATTCACCTAATTCTCGGAGGATTGCTTAAAAAAGGGGGCGAGTTTCTCAGCGAGTTGGGATGCGTCTACTTGATAAGTACCGGCGGAGACCTGTTGCTTCAAGCTTTGAATTCTTTGGGCGCGTTCCTTATCGACATTCCCGCTGTTCTGCGCTTCCAAAAGCTTCATGGCTTCCGTAGAAATGGTTACCTCGTCTTTGCGTGTGCTTTTTTTCATTTGTTCCTGCCTTTGCGATTCCGCATTCCGTTGGTAAGGGTTAATCGGATTAATTCGTCCGCTTTCGTTGATTTTCACAATTCACACCTTCTTTCGATTATAAAAAGGCCGATAATCTTTACTAAGTTTATCGGCCTTAATTGAAACATACTTTATAGCTGAAAGCGTATTTTTCCGGAAATTATTGGCCGCGCAGCTTGTCAACCGCCCTATAGGCTCCATTGGAACCCTTCCGGGAAGCTTCCGCAGCGGCGCTTTCTTTCGATGCATTCATTAAATCTTTGGTCAGTCTTCCGCGGCAGCTGTCGCACATATGCCCTTCCCGGATCAGCGTTCCGCATACCTCACAAGGGTACATTATATTCGGCGCGTTCGCGATGGAAATTCGCCCCTCACGAATAAAGCGGGTAATTTCTTTGATTGGGATCTCTGTGGCATCGGAGAGCTCTTGAATATTGGCGCCTCTATTCTCACGCAAGTATTTCACGCAAATCTCATACTGCTTCTCCAGTTCCTTGATGCAGGGCTGGCACAGCTCCATAACATTCTTGACGTAAATCCGGCCGCACCGTGGACAATTATCGATATTCATATTCGGCAGCCCCCTTTCCTTCCATATTATCCGTCATTAGACTGCTTGTGCTCCTAGATTACATGATTGCGCCGGTTTCGTCTATGGCTTCCCAATCTGGAGAAAGGATTACCTTTACGAGCGCGCCCAAGTCAGGCTGTAAATTTCGGCTTGGCAGCCGGCGGACGATACCATCTTCTGCAGCACATCTGCACAAGCACGGATGGTGCTTCCCGTCGTGTAGATATCGTCCACTATAACAATTTTTAACGGTTGCGAACTAACTGGAGATTGGTTGGTGTTCCCGGAAGCGGAGCGGTGAGAAAATAAAAGCCTTTCCGCAAATCCACCTGCCCATACCGGATTCGGAACAAAAGCGCGCTTCATATCGGCAAGCCGCTCCGCCCTGGTCTTAAAGCTCTGTTTGCCGGTATGATGTGCGCGGACCAGCAGTTCCATAACGGGGATGTCGCGGCGTGCCGATATGAACTGCGCCAGTCTTTCCGCCTGATTGAAGCCGCGCTCTGCGAGCCGGACGTCACTGACAGGTACAGGAACAAGCAAGTCCGCCTCCCATCGGCGAGCAATGCCGGATCGAGCCGCGCGAATGGGCAGTCGCGGGCGCTGAGAAGATACCGGCGGAAAGTGAAGCCATGACAGCAGGTCCTCCCATCCACCGCGCCGATATCCGAAATGCCGCTTGGATGCAGTTGCCGGATTTCCGGATTTGGCTGTGGGTGCCCTTTCCGCTTCACGCCCGGACTTCGCCTCAGCTTCCATTTCGGCTTTAAGCGTTCTGTAGGCTCTATCCAGCATGACTCCAAGGACTTCGACAAAGCGCTCGTCTCCCCTATATTTGTACTGTCCAAGCCATTCCCGCATCTCGCTGCTGTAGGCCACCGCACTCCTGTTGCATATCAGAGAGGAAGTATCGTTTCCGCGAGCGCAGTCCGGGCAGCCCACATGGCGGCCGCATTTTTGGCAGCGGGGGTGCAAAATCCACGGAACGGCTACGGCGCAATGTTCGCAGATGCCCGGCAACTGGGACGACAGCCTTCCTTCCCGGCCGCACGTCAAGCAATGATCCTGTACCGGAGCCAGGAGAGAATGAACGGCATGCAGCCAGCTTCCCCGCTTCATTGTACCGTCGCCTCCTTGTTCAGATAGCCCTTTTTGCGGGCGATCCGGTTCATTGTCCGAATCTGCGCACATGCGCCGCGCTGCGAGCGGTCCCACTGCCTGGAAGCAAACACGACTCTGCCCCTAGGGTCGTCCTTGGAGCGGCCGGCTCGTCCGGCCATCTGAACCAGTGAAGCCTCGTCAAAGAGCCGGTTGTCCGCATCCAGCACAAACACATCGCTGCGGGGAACGGTGACTCCCCTTTCCAGAATGGTCGTTGTTACAAGCAGGGAAATTTCCCGGCGGCGGAAAGCGGCCACCTTGTCGACTCTTCCGGGGTCCTGCGAAGAGGTTCCTTCGATGACAATGCCGGGAAGAGCGCGGCGCAAAAGCTGAAGCAGCCTATTAATCTGCGCAATCCGTGCCACAAACAGAAAAATCTGCGCCTTCCGTTCAAGCGACTGCTTCAGCGCTCTTACCAGCTTTACCGGCAGCCGTCCACGCTTCAGGCATTCGCCGACTGGGGGCATTTTTAAATGTTTCGGCACCGGAAGAGGAAAGCCATGGAAGCGGACAGGCACTCTCGCATGCGCCAGTCTTCCCCGGCGAACCTCACGCTGCATATCCTGCGGCGGCGTAGCAGACAAGTAAATAAACGCTCCTCCGGGCTTGCAGGCTCCTTCGGCGGCAAAGGCAAGCATGGGATCGTTATGGTAAGGAAATCCGTGCATACTAATTTACACACGATTATGATTTTTTTCTTCTATTGTAATTATAGTTTAACAGTAAAAGACCTCATTAAGAGGTCTTCTTATATTCCAGCGTTTTTGTTTTTGCATTATAGTCCAGCACCGCTTTTTCGATAGCTCCCTTGATTTGTTCCGGGGTAATCGGTATGCCAACTCCTGCCGCCCGTTTGGATAGGCGGGAAAATGCTTCGTTATACTTTTGGCTACTTGGCATATTGTAAAATTCTTTTTCAACGACAGAAAATACTTCGCTGGCGATTTTTTGAACCATTTCAATCTGCTTCAGAGATTCGGTTGTTTTAGCCAATGCTTTTTTGCTTTCAATGTATTCATTCCATTTGACTTCAAGCAGAGAAAGTGTGCGAAGGAATATTCGTGTCAGCATACCGACAACAGCAATGGCGATAATGACAAGCGCTTGATTTACGTAATCTTGCATTAGATAGCCCCCTCTTGTTTTGGTGGATACAGAAGTACGGCCTTGGCGTTTTCAAGGCTTGGTTCGTAGAATACCCCTACGCCTGCTGGAACAAGGTCACGCGCCTTAATATAGGCCGTGTTGTCGATCAGCAGCGTATCAAGCGGCGTTCCGCTTAGTACGACCTGCTTATCTTGGAACGTCCATAGGGCGCCGAGTATGGTCAGTACGGACCTGGCAGGGACCCAGCTTATTCCTTCCTTGATATAGCCGGGATCGGGCAGCTTCTCTGTGCCGATTACCGTTGTGATTGGAGTAAGTCCCGGGTTCGCGGTAGAAACGTTGTACGTGACGCCAAAGAATGCGCAGGAACCTTGGACAATAGCTTCTGCAAACGTATCTTGGAACTCTTCAGTCATGAGGACAGCTTCTTCCTTGGGATTACTGAGGAATCCCGGCTCGAGCAGAATGGCTGGCATCTTCGTTTTTCGCGTCACCGATAAACTTTTTTTATTGACTTTACCATCTTTGAAACATGTTGCTTTCAGTACATACGGATGGAACATGGTAGCAAAGTCTTTGCTTATGACATTCGTGTAATACGTCTGTGTTCCTTGGGACGATTTAAAAAAACTATTTGCATGGATGGAGATAAAAGCGTCTGCTTTCGCTTCATTAGCTATTTTGGAACGGTCTGTAAGCTTGATGAATACGTCTGTGCTGCGGGTTAAGATAACTTTCACTTCAGGGATGGATTTAAACCGTTCTGCAACTTTCAGCGCTACAGACAAATTGAAATCCTTCTCCAACTTCTTTGTGCAGCTAATCGCTCCTGTGTCCTTTCCGCCGTGTCCAGCGTCAATTACTACGGTTAGCTCGTCCATTGTCTTCCTCCTTTGCTGGGATCCCCGGGCGGTGACCGGCTGTGATAAGGTCGATGATGTAGTTGAGTTCTTCGCTGCCCGTTTCCTTGATCGTTTGGTACGTCCATACAACCTCGTTGGCTGCCATTTTGCACCACCTAATAATTCGATTTGTTTCGTTGCCCATTTACGCCAGTCCTCATTTTCATCAGCCAAATACGGGAAGTGATCAGCCAGAAACTTGCGGAACATCTTCATTCCTGACCGTTTACCCACGGCGTAGACAATATAAATCAAGAGTGCATCCCACTTTAACGTGTCAGCGCTCTTGTAAATGAAATATGATACGTCATACAGCAGGTCCAAGAGATTCCACAATATCTTCACCACCATAAAGGAACATGTCGCGGACTTCCGGCCCATGAAAAAGCAGTATCAGATGTAGGAGTTCATCCGATACTGCTGATTGTTTGTATTCTGATTCGTCGAATTGGATCATTTGCTCACCTTGTTTTCCATAATATAATAAGATCAACAACATTACGGAGGGGTAAAAATGACATATTTTGCGTATTCCGTGTACGGTATTCTCGGAATCTTCGCTTTGCGATTTGTATTTTGGGAAATCCCGATGATGTGTTCAAGCTACTGGAAAGGCGTGCTTTATGCCATCGGTGGGATTTCCCTGTTAATCGGCGTTTCGTTCCTGTTTACCCATTACTTTTTGATCGGCGTCATGCTTACGATTACTGCTGCAATTGTTTTATTTTGTCTTCGATCTTTGTGATTTCCTCATACTTTTTCTTCTCACTCATGGCAGGATCTTTTTGAATCTCCTTGATCTTGCGCCGGTTCGTCTCAATCGCCCGTTTCATCATGGCCGCGTCATAAAATCCCCCTTTGTCCGGTGCAGCAAGGTACTGCTTCGTCTGTTTCTCACTTAGCGGTCTGCGGTCGTTTTTGTAATACTCTTGACCGCTGCTGGTTGCCGGTGCGCCAAACAACAATCCCCTGCTGATTTCGGCTGGGGTTTTTTCGATTCCGAATTTGAGTTCCTTTTTCTCATTCTTGATGCCGGTAGTAAGCACGTTTTCGGTATACGCACCGCCGCGAAGAATGGCGTCTGCCCCGGTGATGGTTTTTTTGATCTGATTTCCGCCAAACGGGAGGACCATTTTAAACAGCGGATCTTGAATTCCTTTGGTCAGTACCAGACCTTCACCAAACCGCGTCGGGTCTTTGTCTCCAAACAGTTTTTCACGGCTAGGTAATTTTATCCCGTACAGCGTGGTTCCGTTTTCCGGGTACATGGACGCTGCCGACTGTCCAAGCGGAAGGTTAGATAAGACTTCACCGCCGAGTCTTCCGGCCCGTTCCAATGGTGATAAATCGTCTTCCGTCGCTGCTGTATAAATGGCGTCAATCGGGTCAAAAGCTACACCGCTTCCCGTTACTTTCTCCATGCCCTTGTTTAACAGGAAGTTGGCCGCGAACAACGTTGCAATCCCCACAAAATCTTTTTCGCTCACAAAGTCCTTCATGACTTTCCATAGATTTGCAACTTCCAGTTGGAACGGAGCAACCACCTGGAACACCTTGGACTTTTGAAGCAAAGGCACTTCCCCAATTCCCCGGCCAGCTACCAAGCGGCGGGTATGTTCATCCGCGTATTTTACCGCATCAGTCACCTTAAGAGACTTTCCTTTTGCATAGGCCGAGTTCCAGACAAACGAAGTACCCACGCGGTCTGAGGTTTCCATCATCCATTCCGCAAAGCGCTTGGGTTGCTCTAAAATTTTGGTATTGAACTGCCGGAAGTCTTTGCCGATATAGCGTTCTCTCATAAAGATAGATCGTTGCATAGCTTCGTTCGGCTGAAATATGGACTGTACGGTACGCGCGGCTCCTTCCGCGCTGTGCTGCTTGGCAAAGGCCATCCCTTGCGGAATGTTAGCGAACTGTGAGAGCGTGGATCGAACATTCCCAAGAATCACATTGGCCTTTACACGGTTATTGGCCCAACTCAGCACTTGAAGGGTCTTTCTTCCGCCAATTTCCTCCACCCACCGGTCAAGCGGTGATGTTTTACCAGAAAGGTCATTTGCATAATTGTTCAGGAACTTGATGAAGTTGTTCACGTTCCGCGAATCGGTTGTCTGCTCGGCCAAGTTCTTCGCCAGCGTCCGGAATACGTTGATCTGTGGGTCGATATGCATGGCGTAGGAAGCAGCTGGAATGTATTCGAGGAATCCGCCAACGGCATCATTTTTAAACTCCCCGAGACCGCGCTTTTGTTTGAAGCTGGCCCACTTGCTTTTCGGTTCGGTGAACGGCGAAATACCGGATAGCTTCGGGTCAATCTTAGATGGAGTTTCAAACATGTTCTTCAGCCCCGAAAGCCCGTTTAACTCCCGAAAGTGCCGATAGTAGTTCTGCCGCTTCGGTACAATCTTATCCGGGCGAGTCGGGTAAATATTCGCCACCGTCTCGTTTACCTGATCCAAGAGAGAATCGTATTTATTCCGAAACCATTGGTCGGCTTTCACAATGTTTTTCCAGTTATTTGGCGCTTGCTGTTTCAGTTCATCCAGCGTGATTTGTCCTTCTCCGTACTTTTGTACCAGTTCAGACGATTTGCTTCCCTTGCTGATGCCAAGTTTCTTCACGATGGTTTCATGAAGTTCTTTGGTCAGGTTCTTTTGCGTGTCGACATAATAACGCTTTGCTTCATCAAATGGATCTAAGATCGAACGTTTCACGGAACTGAAGTTCTTTCCGAATACGTCACGGAAGTTACGGTACACGTCCGATGTATTCAACCGTATGTTGGAAAGGTCTTTTAACTGGGTTGCGTCCATATCCCCAAGACCAAGTTCTTGCTTCTCTGCGGAGAACTTCAGGTCCTTGTACATCGGCTTGGCTTGTTTGAAGATTTCTTTCACATGCGGACGGATTTCTTCACCAAACTCCCGCACCATCGTTTCCGTAAAGTCAGCCAGTTTAACCGCGCCTTTCATCATGTATCCGGCTCCGAGCTTGGCGTACTGCGCGTAAATATCGACAGGGTTTGAAGATAGACGGTTTCGGCTCTTGGCAAGTTCCGCCTTAGCCTGTGCAATCCAATCGTCAGCGACAGAGTTTAATTTGTCTCTTACCCGAGGATGCGGCGTTTCATCAACATTCAGATTATCCAGTTCATCCAGAGAATCCGCAGGTTTCGGTTCTTCTGCGACTCTCGAGGGAACCGATTGGTTTTGCATGCTCGGCGCCGATTCCTCTACCGCATTTCTTCCGGCTCCCGCACGTTCATTTCCGAGTTGCAGCAAATAATCAATGTCGTCCTGTGAAGGTTGTTCACCTGCTGCGGCCCGAGCATCAATCGCTTGTTCTCTCGCTGTTAGGGGAATCGGATTCTCTTTGGCCTGTGGCGGTTGTGCAATCGCAATCGGCTCGGTTCCCGGTGCTAGGCTGGAACGCTCCGCTGCAGCCGCTTGCCGCGCTGTTCCTCTTCCTTCGGGAAGCGCGAGAATTTCCGAGATTCCCTGTTCGGGAATATGTTTTCGCTGCAGTAGCTTCTGCAGTCCCGCGCCCACTCCGCTTATCGCCAGGTCGCCAGCGCCTCCAAGTGCAGCGGAATATCCGATATCCTTGGCACGCCCCGCAATGGACTGTTGTTTGCCGTTTAGCGCCTCCCCGACCTCCACGGCTCCTTGGAATAACGTTCCGCCTGCCGCGCCGCGTGTGAGGGTCTGGATGGCTTTAGGAGCATTCTTCACAAGCGGATTCACCAAAGCGCCTCCCGCTTTCCATGCCGCTTCCCCGGGGACCAGGGAACCGAGAATATCCGCGACCTTTCCGCCATTGACGTTTTCGGCGCGGTCGATCTTCTCCTGCGTGGCTTTTCGTGCTTCTTCCGGACCAATATGGGTAAAGAGCCGGTCAATCGCTTCGGTTCCGCTAAAGGTTGCTGCCGATTTCATTCGGTCGGTAAAAGCATTGAATCCGTCCACCGCGTCCATAAACTTATTGGTTTTCTTTGGATCAGACTTGGTTTTATTCAGGTCTACGCCGGTTGACTGCTTATAGGTCTGCACTGCGCCGGGGTCACCGGCGACAGCGCGAGAAAGGGTGGAATGCAGCGGATTCATGTCGATCATCCCGCCGGTTTTCTTGTACAGGTCAGGCATGGGTGTTCCCTTGGCTTCTTCGGCCATCTTGACCGAGTTGGCCCTGAACGCATCTGAGCGGCTTGTAATTGACTTTTGCTCTCTTTGATTCGTTTTAAGTGTCCCGTTCAGCGCTTGTTTCTTGACTTCCTCTGCTTTTTTTCGCTGATTGGACACAAACTGTTCATACCGCGACGCCATACGGCTTCACCTCTAGTACCATTTATTTTTATCCCAGAATTTCAGAGCTTTGTAAGGATCTCCATATCGATCCACGACATACTGAATACCATTAACCGCTTGCTGGTAAGGGTCGTTCCAGTCTACTTTTCTGCCGCCATAATTAGCACGGGTTCCATCCAAGAATTGAAATAACCCGGACGCTGAAGATTTAGGGTTCTTCGCGTTCGGGTTATACGACGATTCTCTCGCGACCAGTTCCTCAAGTGGCTTCTGCCATTCAGCCGGTTTACCTGAATTTTTCAACGCGCTTGCAATGGCTGCTGAAGCAACGGCATAATTCTTTGGATTGGCCTTCGCAGCCTTTGTAGTTTTGTAATAGTTGGTGTACGCCCCGGCGTCACCGGGGCTTTTCAGTTTCCCGAGGATACCCCGTACTTTTTATCAAATGAAGCAATCTCTGCTGGAGTCAGGCCAAGAACCACCATAGCTTGTGAATCCTGACCATCAGGCAATCCCATTGCCATAGTCTGCTGATAGATCCTCTCCTTGGTAGCTGGATCGTTAGGAATACTCTTAGCTCCAGTTGTAGGATTTTCTACGGTAAAGGATTGTCTTAATGCGTCAACGGCTTGGTTGACTGTCATTCCGTTATACTTCGGAGTCGTTGCGGCAGACGATTTATCACCATATTCTAGCCATGCTCTGGAATTCTCGTCCTGCTGAATGCCAAGCGTCGCTTCTCGATAAGCTTGGTCGTTATCGGTTTGGAGCTGCTGAAGCGCATAATTAAGGCCAAACTGTTGAACATCTTCATCAAATTTCGCCTGCCACTGGCTGTCAGTGATTGCATCCCGCGCTTGCTTATAAGCAAATTCTTCAGACCATTGCTTTTCATTGGTGTTTTGCTGACGTGTCAGTAATCCTTGATTAAAGTTCGTGTTTTGTTGGGCCGATGTAAGCGGAGCGTTCGGGTTCTGCGATTGGCGAATGTATCCGCTCCAATCCGATTGCGGATTTAGAACTCGTCCCGTAGCATTCATGTAGATCTGAGCCGCATTCACGTTAGCCTCTCTGTTTTGCGCGTCTAGTTGTTGGCCTTGAATCGTGCGGATCATCGGCGTGGCTTGGCTGGCGATACTGGAATTCGTGTCCGCTCCGTACTTGCTGATATCCACGCCCATTTGCGAAAGCATCGCTCGGATTCCGTTGGCCTGGTTGCTCAGTTTCGTACGATCCGCAGCGGTGATTCCCGGTGATTCGGCTTGCTGCTTCAGGCCCATAAGCTGGTTCACTAGGTTCTGCGCCTCGTCTCCGCCTGGAATGTATCCGGTACGGTCAGCTCTGGCGTTCATATTGTCGATTCCCCGCTGATCTTCTTTGATGTACGTATCTGCCAAAGCGCCATAGTTGTTAAACTGCTGCTGCTTCATGTTTTCCTGGTCCATGTATCTTTGATACGCCTGCTGCATGAGCTGCGGAACCACCTGTGTTTCCACGTTTCCCATTTCCTGCGAAGCGATTTCGCCCATGCGGTCACCTGTGATCGTGCTGTTTAAGATTCCGCGCCGGCTCATTTCGGCCTGCGCCGCGGAGTTTCCACTTTGGATGTTGCCCTGCGCCCGCTGCAGTGCTGCTTGATACGCTGGATCGGACTTCGGGTCGTAGGAGAACGGCGTAACTTCCCTGGTCGCAATCTGCCGCATGAGGTCCAGGTATTCAGAAGACTGCTGATTGTTCGTCTTGGTCGGAGTAGACACAGGCCTTGGCGCGGTCTCCGTGTTACCTGATGCGGCTTTCATCACTGGTGGTTTATAGCCTAACTGATTGTTCAAATACTTCTGCTGGGCAGTTACATCCAGCCCCTGCGCCTGCCGGTCGGCAATGACTTTAAGCGCCCGCTGCTGTTCGTTTTGCACATAGGTTGGGTCGGTGTTGATTTTAAGCTGATTTTGCGCCATTTTCTTCTTCGCATCGACAGTAGCGGTATTATAATCCACCACTCCATTTCCCGGTGCTGCCATATCCTCACTCCTTTGCAATAGAAAAAGGACCCCGGTTGGAGTCCTTTGTTATAATGTCGTCAATTGGGAGATAGTTATTGTGCTTGTAGCGCTTCTATTTGTTTTTCCAATTCATCATATTGTGCTTTTAGTTCGTTTATTCTTTTTTCATAATCTTCGTATTTAGATTTCAACTCTGCATTGTTTCTATCTCGCAAAAGTTGAATGTAAATCGGATTGCCTTCGATAGCTAGATTTACAATTTCACCATGCAATTTAATTGCCTGTCTCTTCAGTTCTTCAATCTGTGACGTATTTGTAGAAGGAGTTTGAGATGTTGTAGTTGATATAACTGTATTTTCTTGAGTTGTCACATTTTGTTCCTCCTTTTTATTAAGTACCACTGTTTTCCCGGAAACAGAAACATTATATCCTGCGGCCTCTCCGATCACTCGAACCGGGGCATAGCTTTTACCATCAACCGCGATAGCCGGGACTGTTAATTTCTGACCGTCAACCGTAACGGTGTATTCAGTCTGAATTTTCTTTCCTATTTGAGAAACAGAATCCCCAAATGCCTGAACAGAAACCATTACTAAAGCGCCTGCGATAAATGATGCGACAATTTTCTTCATCCCGTACACCTCTATGTTATATTTTGGCATTAGTATAACATTTAATTTTGAGCGTGGGAATGACCTGGTATTCCCATCCATGTCCACGTAGTTACACCATCAGCGTCTAGTAATTGAGTTCCGATGGGTATTCCTCCGTTGGCTGAACCTGAAATGCTAGTTGACACTCCTTTGTCGGCCTTCGATGCAAGTGCATCTGCAAGAGTTTGGCTTTCTGCACTACTGTATAGTTGTCCGAAACCAGGTATATTAATATAATCTAAAACTCCCGTTCCACATACAAGTTGTAATGACCCATTCAATGTTCCTATAGATAAATCAAGAGCTGATATCATGGCAGAGAAACCAAATCCAGATAACGGACCAAGAGATAATGACACGTTACCATCCTTACGAAAAACAATAGTAGGTTCAGTAGTAATCCCAGGTTCAATGGTTACCGAGTTATCTGCATCCGTATACACCGCGATCAAGTCCCCATCATCATTCAGCTCAGCCCGAGGATAGGCCCCGTTACGCGTAGCGATATAGGAACCGAATATCTGCACAGACTCAATGAGCCCGGATATGATATGACCCAGGTTCGCGGTGATGGCCGACAGTTCACTTACATTGATTTTCTCGGCGGTGACCGCATCAGCCTGGATTTTCTCGGAATTGATGGAATCAGCCTGAATCTGAGTAGCGGTGACGGAGTCTGCCGCCATCTGCTGCGCCGTGATCGATCCGGCCACAATTTTTTCCGCGTTCAGTTCGTTAATGTTTCGCGTGTCCAAATGTTCCAGAAGCCACGAAAGTTCCTTCACCATCTTGCCGACAGCGTTCTTCAGTTCATCTATGGTTTTCAAACCATCAGTGTTGGGTAGATTAACGGATGCCACTATGCGTTCCTCCTTGATACCTCGCGCACAATGCGGTGTATTTTGACTTTTCCCGTGCCGTATAGCTTCAGACGATACCACGTTTCCGGAGTGCGGACAATCACTGGTATTCGTGTGCTCCGAATCTGTCCGGTTCCATTCGCAATGGTGCTTACCACGTTCCAGTCAGACCCTTCGGTTCCTGCGGCGTAGGCTATGTTTAATGTGGACCCAACCTCGATGTCCGCTATGACCCATACTCTATTAATCGACTTACGGACGGTTTCGTCTCCCTCGGAGAAAGGTTTTGTCTCAATGGACCAACTGATGGCGTTACCGGCTTCCGTATCTCCACCAGCTTGCACAATGCGGCCATCGGATAAGGCCATATACAGCGTTTGACCGTCCAGGTAGTAGGCGGTTGCCACTAAGCTGCACGGCCACCAGCGACCGCCTTGAAGGTCGTATTTCAGTGTGACATTTGGTGTTTGTGCGCTTCCTGTAACAAGGGAAAGATACAGGAAGCGCGCATCTGTACCCGCTGTGCAGTGATGCGCGTAAGCTTGGTTGATGGATTCGATATACTTTTTTACCGGTTCGCTGATCTTGGTCGGTACTGCGCCGCCTCCGTAGGCATACACCCCATCAGCAGCGAGCCAGTATAGTGCTGAATTGGTCGGAACAATGGAGCGATCCGACACGCAACCGACACCGTAGGGCTGCTGCATCTGGAAGTTGGTCGAATCTTCACCATACAGTTCGTGCATCGTGTACTTTTTGAACAGGATAACGTGATTGCTGTACGCTACAAGTCCGGTCGGCTTCTCTCCGTCTGGCGTTTCAACGGTGATTTTACCCGTTCCCGTGTATTTGTCAGTGCTGGTCCAGTCCGCAGCGTCCCGAAGTCCTGAGTAGGAAAGGAGATTATCGCTGCGATTCGACAAGTAGAACCGGTTCGCGTGGGTCGTAAGGAAGTCACTGCCAGCAGGCGCACTTCCAAGCGCGGTCAATGTGGTTCCGTCCCACTGCTGAAGCTGCAGGTTACCGTCGATGAAATACATTTTGCTTCCATCGAAGAACATGGCCGCGTCCCACAGTCTTTCATTGTTGGTGTTTCCGTGGTCGTATACAGCAGTCCATGATGATCCAGTGAACTTGTACAGCCCGTTTCCATTGCCGCAGTACCAAACACCAAGGAACTTGAACAAGCGGTTTACGTAGCCTCCTGGAACGCTGTGAAGTGAATAACCGCTTACCGTCTGTAATGTGGGATAAAGCAAAGAGTCCATGTTCACCGCAGCGGTACACTGACCGTCTGCGATTTCGATGGACTCTTGTGATTGGTTTATTCCGTCTGCCAAGGTGACAATGACGGGCTTTGCTTTATCGGGATTAGACGCCCATGGCTGCATGAGTTTCCTCCTTTCTTATGGCACAGTATGGTCCTACTTTGGTAATTCGTCGATGAATTTCAACAGTAAATCTTGAACAAGATAATCTACGTCTTTTCCATTTTCATCTTCCCATTTTTTAAGTTTATCACTTTGTTCATCAGATAGACGTATCTCTGTGTATATACGGCAGTGACCTATTTTAATGTAGTGAGTTTCTCCTACTATCTCATTTCCTGTGAATGACAACACTTGGTCGGCGTCATTTTGCGTAGACATGTCCTGTGAATTGATGATTTTATTGTGTCTTATCAACACTAATTACCTCCTACACATTTATTTTACTTGATCTTTGATTAAACCCATGCAGTTCCTGTCCAAAATATTTTCGTTCCAGTTGTTGTGTCATAATATAAGTAACCAGCATCGTTTGCGGTTAATGTCGGTCTTTGCGCTGTCGTTCCCGTACCGCATCCGTAAGCCACCCATGTTCCTGAACCAGTAGCGTTAATACATTTCCAGCGATCAATGTTTCTCACTAATGTAGGCGTAGGATTTTCGCAAATGTCTCCTACAGACCACGTTCCACTTGTAGGGGCGGAATTTGACCTCGTTACTTTTTGCGTACCAATACGCTGTAAATAAGTTTCTGTAGAAGCATCAAGTCCAGCAGGGGTATTGTTGACATAATCGTTGTCCGCGATGGTATTTTGCAGGGAGGCATTAACGAAAATGTCGTTAGTCGATCCGCTAAATACGTTGTTTGCAATCAAATTCTTGGTGTAAGCAGATGTAATCCGTCCTCCGTATGTTGCATTTGTTTTAAATGTGTTTCCTGCAATGATATTGTGATCCCCGCCGCTTATTTTGGATTCAACCGAAAGCATGTATAGCGCAAGAACGTTATCTCCTGAAGGATTGTTGATTTCAACGGTATTACCCATAATTGTGTTATAAGACGGGAAGATGTTTTGTCTAGATGTAAGCATCACCCCTGCACGGTACGTGCCGAATACCGGAATGCTTCCGTCTGAGGTGATGACATTTCCGATAATAGACGAATGGTGCGTATCACCTTGGATATTGAGTCCGACCAAAGCGAAGTTTTCAATTCGGTTACCAATTACAGTACAATAAGGTGCAGATCTTATGTCAATACCTGCGCTGGCAGTTACGTTCCGGATGCGATTGCCTATAATAGTTATGTTTTTAGAGTAGTCGGTAGCAGTTGAAGCCTGCTCTAACGTAATTCCGTTTCCACAATCATTAATGGCGTTCAGCGCTACGGTTGTTTTTGTACTTACCCGTTTTAATCCGATACCACCGTTCGGGAAATTCGTGATTCGGTTATATGATATTACATTTTCATACAGATTCGAACCATTAAGACCATCGTTAACATAGATTCCCAAGTCACGACCCAAGTCAATCCGATT
The DNA here is from genome assembly GCF_003854965.1 of Paenibacillus rhizophilus. Classification (GTDB taxonomy): domain Bacteria; phylum Bacillota; class Bacilli; order Paenibacillales; family Paenibacillaceae; genus Paenibacillus_AQ; species Paenibacillus_AQ rhizophilus. The sequence goes on along the minus strand of NZ_RQPI01000010.1, from coordinate 13,318 downwards.
ACCAATGCACAAACTGTTCTTTGCTCCGGAAAACATAATCCCTGAATCAGGTGCATCATATAAGTTGCAATTGATGATATTCGCATTCTCACCGCCGAATGTAATAATATCAGCAACCAAAAAAGTAGCGTTATTCGCACCGTTTCCGTCAACAATCAGATCAACACATGCAACGTTAGAGAACAGACCTCCTAGACCATCCATGTTATGAATGATGTAATAAGAGGTAGATGAATTAACACAAACTCCATCTCGAAGCTTCAGCTTTCCACCAAAACTAACAAGGCGTACATTCGTTTTAAGCGTAATCGCCGTAAACAAATATTCCCCGGGAGGAACAATGACTGTTCCACCTCCTGCATTGTAGGCTGCGCTGATCGCATCACGGATATAGTTTGTATTATCAGAAAGTAATTCTGATGCCCCGTAATCACGGATGTTATATATAACATCCTTCCACGTTTTACGGTTCACCTCTCCACTTCGGAACTGCTGTGCAATTAATTGCGAGGCATTACTCATATCAATCCCCCCATGACATCTTCAATAACAGGGTAATCCGGTGTTTCGTCATTGGCCTTCTGGAACTCCTCAATAAGTCCGTTATACTTTGCTGTGTAGTTATTGACCATTGCCACATCATTGAAGTTCTCAGCAATCTGCACCAATGCACCATAGACAAGAAGCATATGAAAGTCTTCATCCAATTCCGGAGAAACAGATAGGTCCGAAGTTGTCAGTTTGTAAGGCTCCCGGTTGTAAAAGATGGTCAGTCCACCTATGTTATCCTCTGTTGGCGTGGGGTATATACCAAGTTCATCACCGTCTGTGAAGTAATAAAAAGGTACGCCAGCCGTTTTTTTTACATCTTGATAGATATACTCGCAATCATTTACAAGCACATCTATGACGCTACTACGGGCGCAAGGAAGGGAATAGGAAAACACATCAGATATGATGTCATCATTCCACATCGTGTTGATCTTGAATGTAGTGCGGAATAACTCAACTTGAATCTGGTTGATCTTACGGATCACACTGTCATTGGACAGGCCATGCGGGTATTTTTCGGATATTTCATCCAGAATCTCTTGAAGATTCATGTTATCACCCCTTAATAGACAAAAAGGCCCCGGAATGGGGCCGTTGTTACATCACTTTGACTTCTTGTTGTGTGCTATTCTCGATGCGCTGGGTTACAGCGCGTGTGCGTGTATAGGAATCCTGGTAGATTTCCGCGATGGCCTGCGGAACTTCCACCTGTACTCCGCGTGGTACGGTATAGACTACTCCGTTAAATCCAATAGGAACTACTTTATCTCCGGGGTTTTGCGGATCGTCAGGAATGATGATGGACACTTTCGGCATAGCCTTAAGTTGCTCCGCCGCCGTTCTTTCTGCTTCTGCTGCCAACTTTTCAAGGGATTCTCTTGCCATAATATTGCCTCCTTAAATTAAAAGGGAGCCGTTAGGCCCCCTCATTCAGATGATTTATAACGATGCTCCGGATTCGTAACGGATGATTGCCAGTTCCTGCAGTCGTGCCACCGTGAACGCGCACTTCCAAGCAATTGTATTGAACTGGTTCAGTGGGTCAGCAGATCCAGCAGAACCGGCAGGATGCACGATAATGTCCGGTTTCATGCTGCCTTCGATGTCCGGCAGGCCGTAAGCGCCTTTACCGAGGAAGATGGTTCCGTATACGTCAGCAGCCGCGGCGCCTGCGCCTGCAAACTTCACGCCGTTATCCACTTCCATGAAGTAAATGCCGTACATTTTACCCAGCATACCTTCTTCGCGGTTTTTGGTGTCCACGTAGGTGTTTTGGTCTTTCCATTCCTGCAGCTGCATGATGTCCATCGCCACGTCTGTATGAACGAGGGCCACATAACCAGATCCCCCGCCAGGAAGTTTAATCTCTTTGACCTTGTTGCGCTTCATGGTGCGTCGTACTTTCAGGATATCAGCAGCCGTAATCTTGTCGGTAGCAGCTACGGTCACGCGGGAAGTGCGTCCAGCCGCATACACCACGTTCGTTCCGGCAGAGAGTACATCCCGCACAATAACATCGATGGATTCACCGGCGTTTTCGCCCATTAGCCCAGCGGCTTCCGTCAAAAGCGGATCATAGCCGGTCATGTTGATGAATTCAGAAATCTTCGTCCAGCTTCCGTATTCGGAAACGGTAGCCGTGATGGACACAATGTCCAAGTTTACACCGTCCGGCGTTACGCCTTCAGTGAGGGCCGTAGTGGAAACGGCCAAGGAGTTCAGTCGGCGGAAGTTTGTGGTTGCGCCTTTACGCTTAGGGATGGCTTTCTTTTCGCCAAATTTGGTCCATGTGAGTTCCGGAAGCAGTCTTTCGAGCATTTCATCTTGGAAAAAGGTATGTTGCTCGGCGGTTAATGCGTTGACTCCTGCTGTGGCGTTATAGCCTTGTACGTTTGTCGACATTTAGTTTACACTCCTTTAGTTTGGCCGCGTTTCACAGCGTCTCTAAAGGCTTTCCGCTCGGCTGGAGACATGGACATATAGCCCGTTGCCGTATCCGGCGAATCCGCCCCTAAAGCGCCGGTAGAACTGTCGGCGTTTTGTTGTAGTTTTCGGATCGCTTCTTGCTGGGCTTGCTGCTGTGCGGTTTGGATACGGGAATCATAGGTAACAATCTTGTAGGCATCCTCTAGGGAGTACCCGCGCTCAGCGGCAAGGTTAATCACCTGCGCTTTATGCTGCGTGAAATCGGGATAGGAGGCGGCGTCCGCTTCCATGGATGCAATTTGCTGTTCCACCTGACGAATGGCGTCGGCTTCAGCTCGTTGCTGATCTTTCTGTTTAAGCTGGTCTAACTCGCTTTTCAGCGGTTGTACATATTCACGGATTACTTCTTCGGGAACGCCAAGCCGATCCGCTTCCTGTTGGATTCTGCGGTCTGTCTCGGCCTGCTCCAGGGCTTCCATGTACTGTTCGTGCGTTTCAAAGCCGTAAAACTTGGCGGTGCGGTCAAGAATCTGCTGATAACGCTCGGCCTCTTTGGCTTTTTCGGACACCTTATCGTAATTCAGTCCCTTTTGGACCCAATTCGGCACCTCATCCTCTGGCACAAAGCGTTCTTCCTTGTTGTACTTGACCTTTATCCCTCTAGGCTCTTCCTGTGGTGGGGAAGTCTCTACGGGAGTTTCTATCGACTCAGTCACCGTTTCGGTAACAGGTGTTTCTTGCTGTTCAATGCCGCTATGGTTGGCGGTTTCTTCCATGGGTTAAACCTCCTTGCTCTGTGGTAGGAGCAAATTTGTGTATGAAAAAGGGCAAAGGATTCTCACCCTTGCCCTGTGTAGCTAGGCCATCATGGCCGGCGGTGCTTGCTGCGGTGACATCGGAGCCTGCCCCATCATCTGCGGCTGCTGCATGATGATTTGCTGTAGGAACATCATCTGCTGATCCGGCGGCATGGCATCAAACATAGCGCGTTCTTCCGGCTGCATGCCGTTTACGACCTGTTCCATCTGTCCGATGATACCCTTCTTCTCTTCGATCTCCTTCATTAATCGGTCCCGGAATGGAACCACGGTACGCGGGGCGTACTTGAGGTACTGCTCATACGTGATATCTCCACGGTCCAGCGCCTTATCCAGACTCGATAGCATCAAAGACTCAGAATAGGTCGAAGACGGACCAACGTCGATTTTAAGCGTAAGCTCCGTTCCATGGTACTGCGAACCATCGAACATTGCCGGATACTCTTCTCCGTCATCATCTTTCAGCGTAACTTGGCGCGGGAGATTGTATTTTACCTTCCAAATGTCCTCCCATATGCGGCCAATGTCCTCCACCAAACGGTAGAAGCGGCGCTTGATGGACTCAATAGGGATTGCCGATGCCTTCTGCAGAAGCATAATAGCCGTGGCGTTCAGGTCTGCGCTGGGAGCCGACCCTGTCGCGGCCTCATCTGCTCCGGTCATTTGCCGGGTATACATGAGGATAGATTCCACCAGATTAGCGGCAACTGCGCTGATATTGCCTGGGTTCATGTATTTTACACCCTCGCTCCCTGGCGGCGAGTGATCTTCGATCATCTCCCCCGGCGCATTGGTGACCTTACTCGGGTCAATCGCTCCCTTTTTATACAGCAGCTTGGGCCAGCCGGTCAGCTGTACCGATAGAATCTGCATAGCGACCAGCGTATTAATGGCCTTTTGGTTCGGAATCAACCCTTCCGTGTCTCCTATGCCGAATATGGACTTCTTCCGGCGCTCCCACTGCATGACTGCTACCGGATACAAGGAAAGCATGGTTTCCGTTGCCTTCTTGATCGTAAGGCCAGATGCAGACTTGGCAAACATTACCTTGCCGCCCTCTTTCCAGTAGCGCGTTAGCACGGTAACTTTTCCTTCATCGTTCAGTTCATCCTTAGCCATGTCGTAGCCTTCATCCTGCGTATCCTTATCCGGCTTGATTTGGGATACCATTTCCTTACTCATGCCGTTGTTCTCCGCATATTCCCGCACACTTTTCACCGGTTCCCGGCTGGATATGAGGATATACGGCTGTCGCTGTACATTCCTCTGCTGCGGATTTCCGAAAAAGATGTTCATAGGGTCGATGATTTCCCCGACCATTTCCCCGATAAATGGATACTGTGTTCCGCCCTTGATGCTCATATCAAAATAGTAATGCCAGATGGCGGTCCCGGTGTTCGCGGCAACGTCTAACCCTTCTTCGTTCAGCTCATCCTGCTTAATTCGCTCCCAGGTAGCGGAAGCGTATCGGCTGAACAGGTCGCCAACATCGGACTGCGGGTCCGTTTCGTCCATTTCCTCATTGCTGAACATCATGTTAATCTGCTCGCTCATGACGTTTGCTACTTTGTGCGTCTCGATCATCTTAATGAGGTTGAATACGGGACGCGGCAGCGCTTTGGTGCGGTTTGTGACGGGCGGCCACTGATCACCGGCCTTGAAGCGTTCATACTCGGGCCATTTGTCGAGGAATCCCATCTTTCGTTTGTACGAGAGTCCATCTTTATGCTGCCGCTCCATTTCACCAGCTAACTTGTCTAGCGTTTCTTCCTTCACCTATTCACCTTCTTTCGGTCCGCCAAGCCATTCGGCTACGACACTTTCAATATCCTGCTTTTGTGCAGGGGTTAACGGCTTCACTTCACCGATTAAAACCCGCATCTTCTCATTGATAAGAGCAATTGTGCTTTCTTCCAGGTTCGGTAGTTTGAGCAAGTCGCCCAATTCTTTGACGTCTACCATGCGATGTATTCACCCCCGGTTGGTTCGTCTGTACGGAATGGGAACGGCGTAACTTTCTTTTCTTCCTGCGGCAGTACGCCGTTAAAATAAATAAAGCGATGGAGCGCTTGGCTCATCGCGTCTACTTGATCATCATGTTTACCATTCGGGAAGCTTGCTGCTTCTTCTACAAAGTCCTGTATCCAGGATGTGCGCGGCAGAAATACGTTACCAGACTCGATATAAGCAGACACCGCGTTTACCCTTGCCACCTTACCACCTTCAGGATTAACGGCCACTATGCCTCCAATCTCGCGGTGTAGCGTTGCGATAATGGCTGAACCGTTTGCTTTGTCCTCTATAAGCTTCCAGTGTGCTTCTGGATACTTCTTTACCACGTTGCGAATGGTTTGTATGGTAGCCGGGAAATTCATCTTTGCCCGCACCTGATCCACCAGATACATATTGGCCTGTACCTTTCCCCACACCTGTATAACAACGAAGTCACTGGTGTCCTCGTCCTTGAATGTGGCATCGACGCTAATCAACATGGAGGCGAATGGCGGTGGTGAATCGTAGTACCTCCACCAATCACGCTTAAGCATGTTTCCGTCTGCTGCTGAAGGTCGCTGCTGATAAAGCGCATTGAACACCCGGGAACCAACATCCGTCCGGATTTGCTCCATGCGTTCTCTATCAAATCCTTGCTCAGGCCACAACGGTTCACCTTCAGGCCGATGGAGGTAATCGTCTTTCTCCGCGAGTGCCGGGAAGTTAATGACCGTCCATCGCTCTCCCTTGTGAACGCCCTCTTTGATCTCGTCAGCCTCTTTCTTTAGCAGTCGTCCTACTAGATCATCCTCGTGCCAGCGCGTCATTACAACGACAATACGACCGTCAGGAGTTAAGCGAGTGTATAGTGTGGATGTGTACCAATCCCATATTTTCTCTCGCATAGTCTCACTGTCGGCCTCTTCCGCGTTTTTAACGGGGTCATCAATGATTGCTATTCGTGCGCCCTTACCTGTGATTGGACCGCCTACACCGGCTGCATGTAAACCTCCACGATATCCACTGGTTCCCCAAGACTCTGCAGATTGGTTATTCCTGTCCACCTCAACCTCGAATACTCCGGTGTTGCTGGTCAGTGTATCCCTAGCAATACGCGAGAATCCACGGCTCAGGTCAACGGAATAAGAGGCGAGTATGATTTCATCGTCTGGATTGCGTCCAATGTGCCATGCTGGAAACTTACGGCTTACCCTTTCTGACTTGCCGTGACGCGGAGGCATAGTCACGATTAATCGCTTGAGCTCACCGCTTGACACCTTCATCAGCGTTTCGTCCAGTACATCTAGGTGCTTTCCGTCTTTGTCACGGTATTCGCTGTCATAGTCGACAAAATAAGAGAAGTCAGCATAGGCGCGGGCCTGTCTGACTTCTTCAAGCGTCGGCAACCTTGCCAATGAGGTTCTCAAGGTTCTTCAACTCCTCAGGTGAAAGCTTCTTAAGATCTTGTTTAAAGGTCATGGACCCGTTTATGTTCGTGTTTGCTGTAGGGTCACCTTTCATCAATGCCATCTTATCGTACATCGTGCCGTTGTATGTGCTTAGCTGATTAAGTGGTATTTCTCGTTCTCCGTCTAAGGCTTCTTTGATCATCTTATTCCCTAGCTCAATACCATTGATAAACCCTTCCCAAATCCTAGTGATCACTTCTTGCTTTTTATCTTCACGAAGTTTCTCGAAGCTTTCTTTTTCTTCGGGGTTGCTTTCTACCTCTTTTGCAATCTTCTGCACCGTAGACCATGAAACGCCAAGCTTCTTTGCTACATCGTTTTTATTGTCGCCTAAGACAAGGTGAGCCTTGATCTGTTCTTTCAGTTCGTCAGTTAGCTTCTGTCCTTGCTTAGCCATAATCTCACCACCTTTGCACTTAATTACGATATAACACCCGTAAATTTTGAGACTCGATGATCATATAACAACGTAAATACGTTACTTTTGGTTGATTCTACCGTAATTTTTACCCTGAACATGTACATGCGTCTTGGTTTCAACCGCCTTGTAACCACATTTACATTCTCTGGTGAACGTATCATCCGTGATTTCAAGCTTTCCCTCACCATTTCCGATGTTGCTGTTACCACAGTCTGGGCATGTAGCGTACTTCTTCATAAGTTCTACAGTTTCTGGTAGGTTCATATGGTTACCTCCAATCTATGAATGTCCCCGTATATAGGAGATACATCAGTATGAGTAGTAGATATAGAATACGTTCAGATCTAACCATCTTATCCGGCCCCCGTTTCACTGGGATTATTCGGTCTGACTCGATGGCGCTTCGCGCAAAACACAAAAAGAGCAACGGCGTATACCGTTACTCTATCTGCTAGATGTGGGCAAAGATTTGCACCTTGCATGATTGAATTTGACCTGCACCGTACGCAATCCGCGCTACTCTGTAGGCGACCAATCTTACAGACGTCCATATGGACTGTAGTCTAAGCGTCTACCTATTCCGCCACCACATCATATATCGCAATCCACACCACCGAGTCAAAGGAGCGAGTCTGTCACCTTATCGGTGTGTGGTTGTTGCTAAAAGGTAGCGCCGACCCGTAGCAATCAGCGCTGAGTTCAGGAGTAGATATTCAAGGGATGAAGCGGCCAAGAAACCGAGTGGGCGGCGACTGCGCATTTAGCTACCGGCGCCCATGCCCGAGTTTCTTATGATATTATTTTATCATTTCCCGTGATGCATTTGTGTGCAATAATGCGGCATTCATGAAGTGAGATAATCTTTGTATGCTTCCGTCCATTTGTCTAAAGTTTCTTCCTCTTCGGCATATCCTATGCCATCTTCCAAATCTACATAATAAACACCGTCTTCCGTTACATCCGTAACAGTAAATTCAAATACCCACCCTTTTTCGTAACCAGTATACGTTTCTCCTTTTTTATATTTCATCACGCAGGCTCCTTAAATATCCAATTGCGGTCAAACATGTGGTCGAAGTTATTTATTTCCCGTTCTTCCTCCGCCATCGGATGCAGCGCTTTTGCTAGACTATTAATCGCCTCTGTATGCCATCTCCCGACCGTTGTACGATCTTTATGAAGAATAGCTGCAATCTCCTTCAGAGACATTGTATTGCGTTCCAGATACTTTCTCATGATTACCGTTCGTTGGTCATCGTTTAACACGTAGTCTACTGCCCCTCGTATGAGTTTGACAATCCGGTTGTAGCGCTGCTGGTCCCATGTGGTTAGGTTTCTCATTCGCTCCGTGTATATCAGCGGTTGCCTTTCCACTTCTGGAGGTTCTCCACACATCATCGCCGCATACTCATACGACCTGAAGTTCTTCAGCAGCTCAGTCACTTGGTTGTTGTCCATGTTCTCCCTCCTCCTCGATTAATTCATACCTACTCGCTGGCTCCCACAAAATCCAACCTAATATGTCATCACATATTCTAATGCGGTTAAGAACCATTGGCCGAAAACCTGCGAAACGATATTCAACGTCAACCACAATACCGGTAAACCAGTGAGAGTCTTTTCGCCTTACTTTGTCTCCTCGTTTCATGATCATGAGAAGAAAAGGCAGCTTACGCCGCCTCCACCTTTGTCCCAAATACCGCTAACTCAAGCGCTTGGAGTCTTTCTTCAACTGTTTTATCTGCCACTGGTGTACCAGCGTCTGCTTTATCCAGTCCACCGGCTGTGCTGTCATCGCCTTGAAATGCCGGCACCGTTACAGGATGTTCCTCCATCGCCACAGGCCCGTTGCTATCCGCACCCACATGTTCTGCTTCTGCTGCTGCTTGCTTGGCAAGGTATTCGGTTCGAAATGTAGGTGCCTGCTCGGCGGTCACCACCCTGTATTTCCCTTTCATGTCTGATGGATTTTCAGGATCTCCACTCAACTCGAACCATGTAATCTCAATTGTTTCATCCGTTGTAGCCAACTCAGCAAGATATGATTTGTGACCATCATCTTTCCAACGAACATTGTAGATAACAGGTTTAGACTCTTCTTCCTTACGACGTTCTTCAAAGAATCGTTCTTTTGCGTCTTTCACCTCAATAACATTCGCCGCAGCCGATGCACCAACAGCGATTTGCTTTTGCAGGTCATCATTCCAGCTTTTAGCCTGTTCCAGTTGTTTGTTTGCATCTTCCAATGCCGTTGCCGCTGCATCCCGTTTGCTTTCCACATCGGTAATTTGCAGTTTTGCTGCGCTCAGTTCAAGCGACAAACGACCGTTTTCCTGCGCGGACGCATCGTATTTTTCCTGAATCTTTGCATTTTCCGATTCAAGAGAAGCATTCTTTTCTTCCAGATCCTTGATCTTAAGTAGCGATACCTTTTCCCGTTCAACCACCGCAGCTTCAAGCATCGAACGCACATATTCATAAGACGCTTGGGCTTTTTCTTCAGTGAAGTTAAGGAACAATTCTTTCGTCGGCACTCCAAAATCCAGATTGTCGAAGATATAGGCGATTTCTTTGGTCGATTCCGCGACTCTTACCTCGTGCTGGGCCTCAATCTCTGCCGTTTTCTCTTGCAGCTTTTGCGCCTCGATTTGCTGCGTCAACTCATGTATCTCCTGCTCAAGATTTGCCACTTTTGTGCCGTTTTTGAGCGCTCCGCGTTGGTTTTCCACGTTCAATTCGTACTGAAGCTTCTCGATATTCGACTGAATCTCTGTTATATCCATTTGTCAAGTCTCCTTTTCGTCCGTATATATTCTATTACTCTTATTTTACCATATTTCACGGATGTATTGTACTATTTTCGTAGTTTTTTAGCTTATTTTACGCACCTTTATTTTCTCGGTCAGGTGGTCTGCCTAGAATTTTATATTCATCGTCGCCAAACGATCTTTTTGGCTCGTAGAGCGATCTTTCTATCTGATAGTGTATTTGTGTGTCCAACGGTAGAATAACGCCTCTACGCCGTCCATATTCGTCCACGAGCCACATTGACGAGCCGAAGTTAACCCAGCACATTTTCATAGTCAGACCTCCTTTATTTCAAGATCAGGGTATCGGTTGTAGAATAGCTTTTTCCGCAGTGCGTAATCCCGGGTAATGGCTCCCTTGGCATCCTCTATTTCCTGGTGTCCGTCTGCGTATGTAACCAGGAAGTCGGCCGTGTATTTGATAGGTTGTATCACCTTCCCGGTACGCTTGTGCTTGAATTTATCTATCAGTACGTATTGTGGATGCAGCTCTATATCCTTGACGATCCCAGCACGTTGTAATAGCAGAAGTTCTCGATAACGGTTTGCCTCTCTCTTGCTGTCGAAGGTTATTCCGTTGACCTGCGTCTTTCTGGCTCCAAACTTGTTCTTTGGTTTAGTCGCCATTATGGATTACCTCCAGTTTGTCTAATCCGAAATGTGCTTGCGTCCGGTAGAAAGTGACGTACACCTCGTTTAATTCGTTCCGTTTCGTTCTTACTTTTCCTTCACCGTATTCTGGGTGATCTTTATGCCGCACTTTATCCCCCGGCTTGATGTCTGGCTGTACTGGTGTGGGGTCAAAGGTGCCGGATTCAATGCGTTCGATGTAGTTTTCAAGCGCATTGACCACTGGATGGACGTCATATCCCGGGTCGGCGTCGCGCAGTAGCACGTTCACCCTGTCTTTCATTGCCTTCAGAAGTTTATCTGCTGATATTAAACGTTCACTCATTGCTTGTATCCTCCCCTGGTAGGTTGATAGGAGCGTAATGAGTGACTTTCGGCAAGACAACATGATCATGACAGGTAATCCATATTTCCGGGTCCCGGTGCTTGTATGCCGTGCAGATCATTGATTCCGGTTCATCTTCCTCTATAACGAGATATTCCATGTCGTGAGTCGGCGGATTCGCCGGGTCATACTTGATCCAATTGATCATAGGTTTGTTGTTCCTTTCTTTATGGGGAGCCAGATAAGCCATAAACCCTTATCCGTCCCCCGTTATCACTGGGATTATTCGGTCTGACTCGATGGCCTTCGGCCCTAATGCATCACTTGGCGTACTCAGCCGCGATTGCTTCCATATAGCATTTCTTGCAAACCTTTTTATGCTGGAGAGATTCGGGGAACGGGAATACCCTACCTTTCTTGTAAATGTCCCGTTCTTCACTTCCGCACTTTTGGCACGGTTCATATAGTATTTCACTAGAAGTGTAAGAAGGTTCAAATTCAACATACACCTCAAATTCTGTCTCGCATTCTTCGCACTCATGGTCAAATGTGTTGTTGCTCGACAATCCATCAGTTAAAGCATGAGACATGTCATTCTCGTGTCCGCAGTACGGGCAATCTACGGTATCACTCATATCCTCTTCTCCCCCTTAATCTATTCCATCAATTCTTGTGCATACTGAAGTTGTTCTTGCGTGATTTCAACATTAACTGGCTCGTAGTGTTCGCACACTGCACAAAAGTCCAGCGATATAAACGGATCTGGACCCCACTTCTCTGTAAGTACACGTTTTAACTCTGCATGCCATTTTTTATGTTCTTCAAAGTCCTCGGCTGTAGGGGCAAGCTTATCTTTGCGGATAATCATGTAGCCGTTCTGGATATTGTCCAAAGTAACGTCCAGATTTTCATCGTCCCAATCTCCGACATCAGCATTTGCTGCAAGGTATCTTTCTGTATTCGTCTTGTTGCGCATCACCATTACTGTTACTTTGTCCATTCCTCTTATCCCCCTTATACCTCTAGTAGTTCTGGATTCTCGTAGATGTTGCCGATGACTTCAACGTCTTCCGTCCAAACTTCCAAATAACAAAGTTCTTCGCTGACGTTTGGCACTGCTTCAAATCCGAAGCAACCGTCTCTGAACACTACCTTCCGTCCATATCCATGACCTAAATAGGCTTTTACGCCGACCACATCCCCTTCACAGATCTCCCGGCCGTTCTTGTCCTTTAATCCGGTGTATTGCAACAGAACGATATTTCCCTTCCGATGCTCTTCAAATGGATCTTTATATGACTCTACGCCGTTCATATCCTCCATATATGGGACAATATCGCCGTCCTCATCCTTCACAACCCATGCCCGGAACTTAATCTCTCTCACGTGTATCCTCTCCCTTTGGGGTCTCTGCCCCCTTATAAGTTAAGTCCAGCCAATAAAGATGCTTTGCCTATAGCTTCTGGCGCTGAATTTATATTCTCTACAAAATCTGTATAATTCCATCCGACACTCCACTTGCCATTGTGACGCCCAATATTAAAGTCATGCCACCGTTGTTTCATCTTCTCTAACACTTCCCATGCTGCGGATATGTCCGTTGAGTAATGAACATGTGCGACCATCTCTAATTCAAATATCTGGTTGCAGATTAGTTCGTCCAATTCCCGCCCCGGCTCCATCGCCAGTATCTCTTCCCTTGTGAGTGTCATTGGTTATCTCCTTCCTCACCCTTGCCTATGGCCTCCAGGGCCATCTGAGTGATGCCGTAAGACAAAACGTGTGAGTAGTTACGGATTATTGCGACAAGCACGTTCTCAGCAGCGTAGAACTGTCTACGGGCCAGTTTTACATCAGACACCAGTTTAGTAATATCTCCCCGTACAGCCATGCTGTTGTGCTCTGGTTCAATGCTACGGCCTTCCCCATCCGTGGACATCGTTCGGTATTCCTTACTGAGTTCATCCAACTGCTGATTTGTAAAATATGCGTTCATGATCTATTCGCCCTCCTTGGGTGCTGGGGTATCTGGGTAAAGGGTGGATAACACGTTTTCGAGTGTTCTCATTGCAGCTTGTCGATTATCCCATGCATCGAGGCTAATCCATGCGGACTGCGCGGCCTCTTTCAGCCGTTGTTCCCGGGCCTCTGCTGCATCAGCACGGGCTTTCTCGGCTTTTGTACGATCGTTTGCCTTAGACACTATACTGAGCATTTTTCCGTAGCTTGGCATCTTCACTATGGGTGTTTTGGTCATTGGGGGTTTACCTCCTCAACCACTTCAACAGCAGATAAATTCCCATCTTCATTACGCCACATCCGGCATACGTCGAACGGGCTCCACCTAGCTTCTTTGTCGTTATACTCTACTTTTCTGG
>NZ_RQPI01000001.1 GCF_003854965.1 Paenibacillus rhizophilus | reverse complement strand
GGGAAAGGGCTGAAAAGTTTGCTTTCACGTTATCTGGAGCTTGGTTAACCTTTTGGAACCGCCGTATGCGGACCCGCATGTACGGTGGTGTGAGAGGACGGGGGCTTACCGCCCCCTCCTACTCGATAAATAGAAGAATTTTTAAGTTCACGCTTATAAACGTTTTGTATCGCCAAAGCGATAGATACAAGCAATATGGGTCTTTGGAATTAGGCCAACTGGATTATTTACGTGGAAACACTTGACTGAATTTTATCTGTAGTTAATATTGCGGCCCTATCCTATAAGAGTATCGGAAATTCAGACGAATAGCGTGCAGGAGCGAATATGATAAAACCATACATATCCTTTATGGAAGATGCGGCCATTCTGCATTACCTAAGGCATATCAACATCAAGGTGAAGAGAGAAATTACAGAATTAAGACGACTGGCGGAGTTTCTGAGGGTTATGAATCAAGAAGCGCTTTCCACCTTTTATCAGCCTATCGTTGAGCTGGCAACTGGCCAAACCATGGGGCATGAGGCGCTGAACCGCCCTCCCGCTTCGCAGCTCTTTCACTCGGCGGATATCTTCTATGAGTTCGCGGCAAAGACGGAGTATACGTCCAGACTGGATCGTTACTGTCGAAGGGTATCGCTTACGCGTTACGTAGGCAGTGCCTCTGTCGCAGGCTTTGGCGGTTCTGAGCTTCTTTTTATCAATGTAAGTCCCGGCATACTGAATGATGAACGTTACAAAAGCGGTGAAACCGTTAGTCTGCTCAAACAACTGGGGTTGACGCCATCCCGAGTTGTTCTGGAATTGACGGAAAGGCAGGCAGTCCATGATTATGTCGGTTTCGAAAAAACGCTGGCGCATTACCGCAAGCAAGGCTTCCGGATTGCAGTCGACGATGCCGGTTCGGGCTATAACAGCCTGAAGACGCTGGTATACCTGAAGCCGGAATTCATCAAGCTGGACAAGTCGCTGATCAGAGGCATCAACGGAAATCGAGAGCAGCAGCATCTGCTTGGACTAATACGCGAATATGCCCAGGCGTCGGGGACACGCGTCATTGCCGAAGGCATTGAAACCGAAGCGGAGCTTAAATATTTGCGTGAAGCGGCAATCGATTACGGACAAGGATATCTTGTTGGGAGACCGGAATCCTCCCCTGCCGCCGGTTGTATTCCCGCCATTGTTTGAAGTTCAAACTTGGAAAGGAGCCATTAATTGATGCAGCATAAAGTTGGAGAAGTATGCCAGTCGATTCCACACCTTGCTCCGAGTACACCTTGTGAATACGTGGATCGAATCTTTAAGCAAAATCCCGCGCTTCAGGGGGTAGCCGTCACCGAGGGTGATTTTCCGGTTGCTCTGATCATGAGAGTGAGATTTTACCAGAAAATAGGCACTTTATATGGCTATACACTGTATATGCAAAGACCTGTAAAGCTTATTATGGACAGCACTCCTCTGGTTGTCGATTACGAATGCCCCATTACAGAGGTCAGTAGACTGGCGATGGCCCGCGATGAAGAGAAGCTGTACGATGATGTTGTGGTTACCAGCGGAAACCGGTTATACGGCGCGGTCAGCGTTAGGGACCTGCTGCTTCATTTTGCCGAAATCCAGGTTGAAACGGCCAGCTACATGAATCCTCTTACCGGTCTTCCGGGCAATGTCAGCATCAACGAATGGTTGAAGAAATCCTTGTCGTTAGAACAGTTCAGCGTGCTCTATTTCGATCTGGACTACTTCAAGGCTTACAATGATACATACGGGTTTAAAGAGGGTGACCGGCTCCTTCAATGGACGGCGGAAATCATTAGTGGCGGCATGGTTCCGGCAGGGGGGCTTGTCGGACATATTGGCGGGGATGATTTTATTGTCGTGATGGATCACCATCATTATTCCGAAAGCTGCCGGACGGTTCTCCGCGCTTTCGATGAGACGATTAACAGTTTCTACTCCGAATCGCACCTGACGAAGCAGTCCGTACTGGCCGAGAATCGTTTGGGAAAATATGAAGAAATTCCGCTCGTCTCGCTTTCGGTTGCCGTCATAACGAACCGCTTCCGCCAATTTGGGTCGATTGAGGAGATTTCCACAGAGGCTGCGCGTCTGAAAAAGAGATGCAAGAACATCAAAGGGAGCTGTTTGATTGAAGAAAGCATGACGCCGGGAGTCTGTGCACAACCTACATAACCCGCGCTGCCGCTAGGGCCAAGCTTGAATATCCCGCTCTTAAGGTGGTAAGATGGCATCAATACATGCGCGCCAAGACCCTTTGTGGAGTGTGATAGCTATGCGCGATAAAGAATCGGCTAATCGGGGCGTTCACGAGCCGTTCTATGTGATGCTTAAAGAGTTCAGAATCGCCGATCTTGTGATTACGGCGCATGCGAGAAGCCGGTATGAGGACCGGAGCCAGGGAGACGGACAGTCCGGCAAAGAGACCGCCTTCTGGCTGTGGCAGTGTCTCAAGCAAAAAAGAGTGAGGGTGCATTCTCCGGATGAGCCGGAAATGTATGTGGTTGACAACGATCTTGTGATGGCGGCGCGCATAGTGGAAATGCCGGATGAAGCCGATCTTTACGGGAACCCCCTCTACAAGCTGATCGTCGTGTCGTTTCTTGGGAAAATGTCGGAGAACATAGATCTCAGGGATTTGAAGAACTATTTTGCTCGGCAGCGAAGTTTGCGGAGAACGCCCCTTATGCAGTCGGGCAGGAAGAGACGTTAAGTAAAGACATAAGGCGAAGAGGCATGCGGCCAGGGCCGCATGTCTTTTTGAAAATGAAGGAAGTTACAGAACATAAGTCATGGAATAATGGGAGTGGACGAGCGTGAATTTTCATCAGCTGCATATTTTTTACACCGTGTCCGAAAAAGGAAGCTTCTCCGCTGCGGCGCAGGCGCTGCATATGACCCAGCCGGCCGTGACGATGCAGGTCCAGTCGCTCGAGGAGTATTTCGGAACGAAGCTGTTCAACCGTTCCACCAAAAAAATCGTACTGTCAGACGCAGGAAGGACGCTTTTGCCCTTTGCGCTGCGCAGTATCGAACTGATGCGGGAGACCGATCAGGCGATGGCGGCCTATACTCACATGCTGGAAGGGCGGTTGCTGCTCGGTTCAAGCCTTACGATTGGAGAATACGTGCTGCCCCGGCTGCTTGCACCCTTTGGTAAGACGTATCCGAACATTTCCGTCATGCTGAAGATCATGAACACCACTCAAATTATGGAAGAAATTACAAAGCACCAGCTTAATTTCGGGCTGATCGAAGCGGAGGTAACCCATCCGGACATGGTGATCGAGCCGGTGATGGAGGACGAGCTGAAGCTGATTGTGCCGGGAGATCATGAGCTTGCCGGAAGAAGCGAAGTGCCGCTTGAAGAGGCTCTGAGGTACCCATTCGTGCTGCGCGAGCAGGGCTCGGGAACACGCCGGGTTATGGAGGAGCAGCTGCTGGCCAGAGGGATGGACCTGGGCGAGCTGCAGGTCGTTATGGAGCTTGGCAGTACGGGAGCGGTCAAATCGGCGGTGGAAGCGGGGCTGGGCATAACGATGCTGTCTCCCTCTACGGTTAGGCATGAAATCGCTTTGGGGCTGCTGAAGATCGTGGACATTTCCGACGCTTCGTTCAAGCGGCAGTTTTACGCGATTCATCAGAAATCGACGCTGCTGCCGATTCATGCGGTAACGTTCCTGAGTTTTCTTCGCCAGCACGCAGAGGACTAAGAAGTCTGGACAGTTATTTTCGGGGATTTGGGGGAGAGCGGAATGTCGGAAGAAGCCCGTGTCCGCAAGGCGCGTATCGTTCGGGGTCAATATTACGATGCGATCAAGATGGGGATTCTGCGCGAGGAATGGGAAGAAATGAAGCGGCTCGGATGAACAAGGAAGGGATGAGCGAATTGGTAAAAGAATTTGAGGCCGCCGGAGCCGCGTCTATCGGGCGCTGCGACCTGCACACGCACACACTTGCATCCGACGGCATGCAGCCTTCGGCTGAAAATGTGCGTCTTGCCAAGGAAAAGGGCCTGGCCGCGGTCGCCATTACGGATCACGATACGGTTGCGGGCTTGGCTGAAGCGATGAAGGCCGGGGAACAATACGGCATTACGGTCGTTCCCGGCGTTGAAATCAGCTCCCGCGCCGGCGGCAAAGACATCCACGTCCTCGGATATCATGTGGATTTCCGGGACGAATCGTTCCTGAGACGGCTGGCCGAACTGCGGGACACCCGCGCCGCGCGAAATGAAGCTATAATCGAGCGGCTGCAAGGGCTGGGCATTGAGATCACGATGGAGGCCGTAGTCCGGGGAATCGGCCGGGAGCTGAAGCCGGATGAGAGCGTGGGCAGGCCGCATATCGCTGACGAACTGGTGCGGCTCGGTGCGGCGTCGGATATGCGAGATGCCTTCGACAAGTATCTGGCAGAGGGAAAGGCCGCCTTTGTGGCGCCGCCGCGCATCTCCCCCGGAGAAGCCAGTCGCTGGATCGCCGAAGCGAAGGGAAAGGCGGTGCTGGCCCATCCCGGGCTGTACGGCGACGATGAATTGGTGCGCGGCATTCTCGGCAGCGGCGGATTCGCCGGCGTTGAGGTTTATCACTCCGACCACGGTCCCGCCGAGGAGGAACGCTACCTTGAGATGGCGCGGGAGTACGGCCTGTTGGTTACGGGCGGCTCGGATTTTCACGGCGCGCGGGGCGGCGTGATCTTCCACGGTGATCTCGGAAGCGTGACGGTAGGAGCGGATGTGCTGGAGCAGTTGAAGGCTTAAAGAAAGCATAGTCCCAAGCCCCAAGTCTGACGGGAACGCCCGGGCGACGCAAATCAAAGAAGCTTTCTCAAGAGCGGTCTGGCCGCCTGATGAAAGCTTCTTTTTAACTTATCTTGGCAGCGGAAAGGCGGATTCAATGGACTGTTCCATTCCGCCGTATTTCCGCTGAATTCAGCTTTTTAACGTGCTGGGAAGCCGTTTGATCATTTCTTCATCCGGCGTCACAAACAGAGTCCGCTGATGGTCATAAATGACGAAGCCGGGCTTGGATCCGCTTGGCTTGCGGACATGCCGGATCAGCGTGGAGTCCACTGGTACGCTGCTGGAATGCTTGGCCTGGCTGAAATAAGCGGCGAGCTGCGCGGCTTCATTGAGTGTGGCGTCGCCGAATTTTTCTCCTCGGATCACGACATGCGAACCGGGAATATCCTTCGTATGCAGCCACGTTTCGTTAGCTCCGGCCAGGCGGTTCGTCAGGTACTCATTTTGCAGGTTGTTTTTACCTACATAGATTTCCAAACCTTCCGAAGAAGTGAACACCTGGAGAGTCGGACGGGTAGGCTTCTTTTTCTTTTTGCCCTTTTTGCCGCGGTCCCGAAGATATCCTCCGGCCACGAGCTCTTCCCGGATTTCCTCGATGTCGTTCAGGGAAGCGTGATCGAGCTGCTGGAGCAGACCTTCCATATAGCGGATTTCCTCATGCGTCTTCCCAAGCTGCTCTTCGATTACCGCGAGGCTGTTTTTGTATTTATTGTATTTTTTAAAATAGCGCTGCGCATTGTCGGACGGAGTAAGCAGCGGATCTAGCGGGATCGTGATTTCCGCCTGATCCTCATCGTAATAATTGACCAGGCGAACTTCCTTGTCGCCTTTGGACAGCGTGTGCAGCGATGCGAACAACAGCTCGCCGCGAATCCGATACTGCTCGGCCCCGCCGGCTTCCTCCAGATCCGCGTGGAGGTTGGCCAGCTTCTTGACATTTTTGCTCCGTTCATTAGTCAGGAAACGGATCAAGTCGCTTACTCGCTGCTTTACCGTGTCCCGCTCGGCCTTGTCGCCGTAATAATCTTCCATACAGCGGCTGATCGTGTCGTAATGCTTCGTCTTGCCTTCCGGCAGCGTCAGCGGAATCGCGGAAAAGACAAGCTTCCCTTTGGCGTTCGTGCCGATAACCGGAGAGAATTGACACCGGCGGACCGGTTCCATAATGGATTCGAAGGCTTCAGCGAGCCTGTCTTCGAATCCGATTTCGTTCCCGGAGTATCCGCGAACCCCTTCCGCAGTCCCGGCGTCTCGGTTCTGCGCGGAACGCAGCGCGATTTCCTGAGCGATCAGCGGGCTGATGCCGCTGAAGGTATCGACGATCCAGGCAATGGGATCGAGAGAAGGCGGTTTAGGGGCGCTTTTTCCCGGGTTCTCCCGGCTTCTTCTCCGGTCACCTGAGCTTTCCGCCCCCTCTTCAGGGCTGGCTTCCGTATCCGCCGCAGGCTCTGCCTGCTTCTCCTCGGCGTCGCGGTACAGCTGCATGAAACCGCTCCGCGATACGTCCAGCGGGTTATGCTTGTTCTGTTCCGGCGGCTGCGTGTAGGCAAAGCCGGGCATAACAATCCGGTAGCTGCTGATGGCGGGAGTAACATGATGAATGCCGTCAATAATTGTGCCTGCGGAGACGTCGGTCAGGATGATGTTGCTGTGGCGGCCCATCAGCTCGATGATGATTTTCTTGGAAGACACGTCTCCGAGCTCATCCCTTTGCCGGATATCGAAATGAATGATGCGTTCCATCCCCACTTGGGAGACAGCTTCAATAACGCCGCCCTCGCAGTGCTTGCGCATCAGCATGCAGAACATGGGGGCTTCTGCTGGATTCAGGGTGCTTCTTTCCGTGAAGTGCAGGCGCGGATAGGTCGGATTGGCCGACAACAGCAGCTTGCCGCCACCGCCTGCGCCTCGGAGTGTAAATACAAGATCGTGATCGCCGGGTTGATATATTTTACTAATCCGCTGTCCAATGCATGCCTGAAGCTCAGTTACAATGGCGCGGGTCACGATGCCGTCGAGTGCCATGATTATAAATTCTCCTGTCGCTGGTAAAATTTCTTTCCTCTCTATGATGCCATACTTTCGCCGTTCAGCGCAAAACGAAGAGGATAAGCCCCAGTGATAATTCGGGACGACCCCGAATACATTGGTCATGAACGGGTGGAAAAGCGTTAACGCCGCCGGAAGTCAAGAAACGACCGGGAGGGGAATGGAGAGTCATGGAACAAAAAAGTTGGCACAGGCTCAGCAGTGAAGAACTGCAGAAAACATTCGCGGTTTCGCCGCAGCGGGGCCTTGGCGATGAGGAGGCTGAAGCAAGACGCAACGAGAACGGCCTAAATGAGCTGTCAGAGGGTAAAAAAATATCCCCGCTGACGCTGCTGCTGAATCAGTTCAAGGACTTCATGGTCCTCGTGCTTATGGGGGCGACGCTTGTATCGGGGCTGCTGGGTGAATACCTGGATGCGATCACGATTGTCGCCATCATCGCCCTGAACGGGCTCCTCGGATTCGTTCAGGAGTTTCGAGCGGAGCGCTCGCTGCGGGCGCTGAAGCAGCTGTCCGCGCCGTCGGCCAAAGCGCTGCGGGACGGAACCGTCCAACATATCCCGGCGAAGCTGCTCGTTCCGGGCGACATCGTCCTGCTGGAGAGCGGCGACCGGGTTCCAGCCGATGTCCGCTGGCTGGAATGCAGCTCCCTGTACTGCGAGGAATCGGCGCTGACCGGTGAATCGCTGCCGGTGTCCAAACACTCAGAGCCGATTCACGCCGAGGAGGTTCCCCTGGGAGACCAGAAGAATATCGGCTTCATGGGCACTATGGTCACCCGGGGAACGGGCAAGGCAATCGTCGTCCGGACAGGAATGGGCACGGAAATGGGCAAGATCGCCGATTTGATCCAGAGCACCGACGCCCAGGAAACGCCGCTCCAGCGGCGGCTGGAGCAGCTCGGTAAAATTCTGATTTACGTGTCGCTAGCATTGACTGTTGTTGTGGTGCTTGCGGGTATTTTGCACGGCCAGCCCGCGGTTTCGATGTTCCTGGCCGGGGTCAGCCTGGCGGTTGCTGCGATTCCCGAGGGTCTGCCCGCAATCGTCACCATCGCGCTGGCGCTTGGCGTGCAGAGGATGATCAAGCGCAAGGCTATCGTCCGCAAGCTGCCTTCAGTCGAGACACTGGGCTGCGCTTCCGTCATCTGTTCCGACAAGACCGGAACGCTGACACAGAATAAAATGACCGTCACCCGTGTCTGGAACGGAGGACGCAGTCTTGAGGTCACCGGCGATGGGTACGCTCCGGAGGGAGCGGTTCTGTACAAGGGCAAGCCTGCCGACTTGAAGAACGACCAGAGCCTGCGGCGGCTGCTGCAAATTGGCGCACTGTGCAGCAACGCCGAGATTTACGAGACGGTTTCCGAGGAAGCCAAGGCCAAACGCAAAGAAAAAGGCAAGGCGAAAGGCGGTGACGGAGAAACATCGCCGTCCGCAGCAGCCAAGGTATGGGAGCTTAAGGGTGATCCGACGGAAGGCGCACTTGTGGCGCTGTCCGCGAAGATGGGGCTGACCGCCTCGGCGCTAGCCGTAACCTTCTCCAGAGAGAAGGAGTTTCCTTTCGATTCCGAACGCAAGCTGATGTCGGTTATCGTGAGCCATCCCGGAGGCCGCATGGTGTGTACGAAGGGGGCGCCCGATGTGCTCCTGAGCCGCTGCTCCTATATGTTTTGGGAAGGGCAGGTAGTCCCGTGTACGCCGACCCTTCGGCAAAAAGCGCTTGAAGCGAACGAAGCAATGGCGTCGGACGCGCTCCGCGTCCTCGGTCTGGCTTACCGTGAGCTGCGGCCGAACGAACACGCCAATTCCGAGAAGGAGGCCGAGGGCCAGCTGATCTTCGCCGGGCTCGCCGGCATGATCGACCCGCCGCGCCGGGAGGTGCGGGACGCGATCAGCGTCACACGCCGGGCGGGCATCAAGACGGTGATGATTACCGGCGACCACGGCACAACCGCAGAAGCGATCGCCCATCAACTCGGTATCCTTCAGCGCGGCGGCAAGGTGCTGACGGGCAGCCAGCTGTCGCGGATGGACGACGACGCGCTCGACAAAATGTCGGACGGCGTGTACGTCTACGCCCGCGTCTCGCCCGAGCACAAGCTGCGCATCGTGAAGTCGCTGCAGCGGCGGGGCCATGTCGTCGCCATGACGGGCGACGGGGTCAACGACGCCCCGGCGATCAAGGCGGCGGACATCGGCATCGCCATGGGCATTACGGGCACCGACGTGACCAAGGAAGCGTCGGCGCTCATCCTGGGTGACGACAATTTCTCCACGATTGTGGCGGCGATCGAAGAGGGCCGGAGCATCTATGAGAATATCCGTAAATTCATCCGGTATTTGCTCGCATCGAATGTCGGCGAGATTCTGACGATGTTCTTTGCCATGATGCTCGGTCTGCCGCTTCCGCTCGTGCCCATTCAAATATTGTGGGTCAATCTGGTTACGGACGGTCTTCCGGCGATGGCGCTGGGCGTCGACCAGCCCGAGAAAGATTTGATGGAACACAAGCCGCGCGGCGCCAAAGAGAATATTTTCGCCCGCAGGCTCGGCTGGAAGATTGTCAGCCGCGGCATTTTGATCGGCCTTTGCACGCTCGCCGCCTTCTGGCTGACGCTGCGCGTCGCCCCGGAAGATCCGGCCCGGCTTATCCAAGCGCAGTCGGTGGCGTTCGCCACCCTCGTTATGGCCCAGCTCTTTCATGTGTTCGACTGCCGGAGCTCCCGATCCGTGTTTCACCGGAATCCGTTCCAGAACAAATATCTGGTGCTCGCGGTGCTCTCGTCCGTGCTGCTGATGCTGGCGGTCATGTACATCCCCGCGCTGCAGCCAGTTTTCAAGACAGTGCCACTTGGCTTTAGAGACTGGTCGCTTTGCCTCGTCGCCTCCGGTATTCCAACCTTCCTGATGGGCGCGGCCAGCGTCTGGGGCGGGAAACAGAGCCGGAAGCGTCTCCGTGCAGGGGGGGCCGGCGGCGGACGGAGCATGCCAAAAAGTACAAAAATTTCGGCATAAAATCAATAGCTTTGCCTGACCTCTTGCGGTATGCTTGTTGCAATTAACCGAAGGAGTGGACGAAGCTATGGAATTTACCAAAATGCACGGACTCGGCAACGACTTCATCGTCGTATTCGGCGAGAAGTCGCTGCCAGGGAACGCGGCGGAACTGGCCGTCAAATTATGCAATCGGTTCTTCGGCATCGGAGCCGACGGACTCGTATATATTCTGCCCTCGGAGCGCGGCGATTACATGATGCGGATTATGAATTCCGACGGTTCCGAAGCGGAGCAGTGCGGCAACGCTATTCGCTGTGTAGCGAAATACGTATACGATCACGGGCATGTGCAGTCGGAGCAAATCGTCATTGAAACGATCGGCGCGGGCGAACAGAAAGTGAAGCTGCAGGTGAAGGACGGGCAGGTGGAGACAGTAACGGTCGATATGGGCGAGCCCATTCTGTCGGGACCTCAAATTCCTGTGAACATCGAGGCCGAGCCGGTGCTCGGCCGACCGATTGAGACGGATGGAAAGGAATTTACATTTACCGCCGTTTCGATGGGCAACCCGCACTGCGTCATTTATGTGGACGACGCCGTTTCCTTCGATCTGGCGACCTGGGGACCAAAGCTTGAAGTTCATCCTTTGTTCCCGCGTAAGGTGAATGTCGAATTCGCCACCGTGAAAGACCGCGGACGCATCGACATGCGGGTATGGGAACGGGGAGCCGGACCGACGCTCGCTTGCGGAACCGGCGCTTGTGCCACGCTCGTCTCCTCCGTCCTTAACGGAGTGAGCGACCGGGCGGCGTGGGTAAGCCTGAAGGGCGGAGACCTGTATATTGAATGGAACGAAGAGGATAATCATGTATATATGACAGGACCGGCCGAAGCGGTATTTAAAGGGTCCGTATCCATATAAGCTATATTCCGCCAAAAAGTTTATTGTTTTAGGTCAACCAGCGAATGCTGGTTGGCCTTTTTTCGTTTAAAACGCCTGTTTCACTAATGCATGCCTCCGATACAGCGAATAACAAACGCGGAAGTCGTAAATAATGGAAAAAAGAAGTTCGAATTGAGGCGAGGGCGGATGAAAAAAAAAGGACAAAGCAATCAGGGCGCACCTGCCGGGGGTTCGGGAAATACAGCAACTAGAGCCGAAAACCAAGCTGTCCTTAATATTTCGAATAATCTTGAGCAGACGCTTGGTAACATCAAGCGCGAACTCGGTTCCAGTCCCGATCTGAAAATCCGGAAGTTTCAGATCGGTTCGGCTGAACCGGTATGGGTGGCCGCCGTTTTTATGGACGGATTGATCAATGCCGTAGCCGTTGATGAATTCGTGATGGGAGCATTGTTCGATAATTCCGCCGATGCTGCGGAAGAAATGCCGCGCGAGCCGCAGGAAAGGCTTCAGCTCATTCTGGACAGGGCGCTGGAGCTTGGCGAAATCGCAGTTAAGGACGATTGGAACGACATGATGCTCTCCCTCCTGTCGGGTAACACCATTATTTTGCTGGATGGCTGCAGCAAGGCCATTGAGGGAGGAACGAAAGGGGGGGAATGGCGGACCGTCGCCGAGCCCTCCTCACAAATTGTCATACGGGGACCGAAAGACTCCTTTGTCGAGTCGATAATTACGAATATTGCGCTGATCCGAAGACGGATCAAATCGCCGACACTATGGACTGAATTTATGAAAATCGGCACAGTGACGAATACGGACGTTGCCCTTTTGTATATGAAAGGCAGGGCGGAAGACAAAGTCGTTGACCTGGTAAGAATGCGCCTGAAAAAGATCAACATTGAAGCGGTATTGGAATCCAGTTATATCGAGCAGCTCATTCAGGATAAATTGTTTACCCCGTTTCCAACGGTCTACAATACAGAGCGTCCGGATGTGGCGGCGGCCAATTTACTGGAAGGAAGAGTTGTTCTGATTGTTGACGGTACGCCTTTTGTGCTTGTAGTTCCGACGGTTTTAGCTCAATTCCTTCAATCGACCGACGATTATACCCAGAGATTTGATAGTGCCACACTCATGCGATTGGTGCGTTATATGAGCTTGATCATTCTGCTTCTGGGCCCATCGGTTTATATTGCACTGACCACCTTCCATTACGAAATGGTACCGACGCCCATGCTGATCAGCCTGCTGGCCCAGCGGGAGAACGTTCCTTTTCCGGCTGCGATCGAAGCGATGATCATGGAGGCCGCGTTTGAAATCCTGAGGGAGGCCGGAACCCGGATGCCGAGAGCGGTAGGACAGACCGTATCGATTGTCGGCGCCTTGATTCTGGGCACGGCCGTAGTGGAAGCGGGTATTATTACGCCGGTCATGGTTATTGTGGTTGCCCTCACCGGTATTGCAAGCTTTGCCATTCCCTCTTACAACCTCGCGGTCGCGGGCCGAATTATCCGTTTTGGATTTTTGGTGGCCGCGTCAATGTTTGGATTCTATGGGATTACTCTGGGACTGATTGTATTGATTGCCCATATAAACAGCCTGGAATCTTTCGGTACACCCTATCTAGCCCCGCTCAGCCCGTTTTCCATTAGAGGGCAAAAGGATACATTGGCGAGGCTGCCCATGTTTACAATCGATCTCAGCCCGGAAAAGCTGGGCAATATGAACAACGACAATAAGTCAGGTAATGATCAGGGGACATCCGATTCAGGGAAGGATGGACGGACAGGTGCTTAAATTATGGAAGCTGCTGGCGATTTCAGGACTTCTTCTTTTGCAGACCGGCTGTTGGGACAGCGTTGAACTGAACAGGAGGGCTATCGTTTCCGGTGTGTCTATCGATAAGGGGCTGACGGAGGACAAGAGATATAGCGTGTCCTTCCAAGTCATCGTGGCGGATGAAATAACCGGGAAAAACAGCAGGGGGAACGCCCCTGTAGCTTTATATAAAGGAAGCGGCCGTTCCATTTATGAGGCCTTCGGCAACGCTTCCCGTCAATCCGCGCGTATTCTCTCTCTGGGCCATTCGAAGGTGATCATTATATCCGAAGACCTCGCTCGTGAAGGGATCAGGGATCTCATGGATATTTTTGAACGGGAATCCGATATGCGGCTCAGCACACTGGTCTTTGTTTCCAGAGGACAGCGGGCGGAAGACATTCTTTCCGTAATGACGATATTCGGCAAAATCCCGGCCAACGACCTTGTACAAAAGCTGGAAACGGGAAACCGCTCCTTCGGTTACAATTTCCGGATTGAGGTGGATGATGTGATCCGCGGGATTCTGGCTAAAGAGGGAGGGGCGATTATTAACGGCGTAATTGTCAAGGGCGATCTGGAAGCGGGGGGAACGAAGTCAAATTTGGAGGGCATAAAGCCGAAGGCTATCTTGAAAAACGCGGGTCTTGCCGTATTCAAGCAGGATAAGCTGATGGCATTTCAGGATGGCACTGAGGGAATGGGCCTGAGCCTGATCCATAACAAGCAGAAAGAATATCCGTTACTCCTTGAGCTTGGGAAAAATGAATCCGCAACCTTTAGTATGTTCAAGGTGCATACCTCCGTCACGGCCAATGCGAAAGATCCGGAGCATCCGGTTATCTACATCAGCACCCAACAGCAAGCCGCTTTGAAAGAATACAACGGTTCTCTGGATATTTCCAAGTCTTCTGTACTAAGAAACTGGGAAAAGCTTTTGAGTGAAGAAACAAAGAAGGAAATCGATGCCGCCGTCAAAGCGGCCATGCGTCTTAACAGCGATTATATCCGGTTCAATGAGACCGTGAACCGGGTTAATCCGAAAGGCTGGAAACGGGTCAAGGGCCGCTGGGATACCATCTTTACCCAGTGCGAAGTGCACATCAAGGTAAACACCCTTATCCGTCATACCGAAATGAGGACCCGTTCCTTGAAATCATCGGGAGAGGGAGTGGAATAGGAATGGAGGGATTTCATGCGGGAGATCAGAATAGGATCCGTACATTTTTTTTCCCTGGTTCTCATGTTTGAGCTGGGGACGGCTCTGGTGGTCAATGTTGGAATGGAAGCCGGCAGAGACGCCTGGATAGCCATCTTCTTAGGATGTTTGGTGGGCATGCTCGTTTATACCGGTTACAATTATCTGTTCAAGCTGTATCCTGACCTGCCGTTATCCGGCTATACCCGGGCGATTCTCGGCAAACCGCTTGGAGCGGTCGTGGTCATTCTTTATGCGGTTATCTTCTTGAATGGAGCCGGCCGAGATATGCGGGATGGAAGCGCTCTGCTGGTCATGGCTGCCCTGAACCGAACGCCGATCCTGATCGTTGCCGCGATGATGATTTTGTCTTGCGGATACGTGTTGCATAAAGGATTGGAGGTGCTGGCCCGGACCTCGTTTATTATTATGGTCGGTGTGCTGCTGATCGGCGGGATTATTACGCTGCTAATGTTTTTTTCGGGGGAAATGGAATGGTCGCGCCTGCAGCCGTTGCTGGGGGATGGAATCAAACCGGTGGCCCTTTCGGTGATCCGATCGAATTATATGTTTCCGTTCGGCGAAGTCTTCTGTTTCACGATGCTGATGCCTTATTTCGGCGACAAAAAAAGAGCGGTTTGGGTTGTGCCTTCCGCAATTCTGGCAGCCGGATTAATTATCAGCTTCACGGCGCTCGTCAATATTACGGTGCTGGGCAGCGACATGGTGGAGCGTTCTCCGTTTCCTCTGCTAGCTACCGTGAGTAAAGCGGCGTTGTCCGATTTTATCCAGCGATTGGACGTTTTGGTGGTAATGCTGCTGATTATCGGTGTTTTTTTCAAAGTAGCCGTTTACTACGGTGCGGCGGTGATCGCCATCTCGGACCTGTTCAATCTTCCATACCGGACGTTGATTATTCCCTCAGCGATTATCATTTTATTCTCCGGCATGCTGGATTCGCGAAGTTTTGTGGAGCATCTGGAGGAAGGCGCGGAGATGCTTACCTTCGTATATCCCGTCTTTACTATTGTCATTCCGGTCGTCCTGATTATTGTCGCCGCCTTCAGGAATTACCGTTCACGTTCCCGGCCGGGCTGACGTCCGGAAATCCAATGGGCAAGATCCGGGACAAGCAGGCTTGCGGCCAGGGTAAGTATCAGTATTTTCTCGGCTGTAGTAGTAATAGTGAAGGGAAACAGGGTGTTCACATTGGTAATGCCGTATCCGAACATCCAGTCCGCAAAATACAATAGCAGAATGGTGAGCGTGCCAAACATAACTACTACGGCGTATTTTTTCAGCAGCATCTTTCTAATTCGTTTTTTCACGGGTTTCAGCTCCTTTGCCTTATACGTTAGTATGTGGCCAGAAGCCGCCTGCCATGCGTTTTGTGTCGAATCTTGCAGATGCTTTTGGACAGAAAGCTTATCTTTCCTCACGATTTATGTTACATTAGTATGAAACTAATGTCAGGGGAGGGGCTGCTCTGTGAAGCCGGATTTGCGGTCTGCCTGGGCGAGCAAGGTACTGGTCGGCGATGGGGCGATGGGAACTTTTTTATATCAGAAAGGGTTTCCTGTCGGCATTTCATATGAAGAATTGAATCTAACCTCGCCCGAGGTTATTGATGAGGTGCACCGCAGTTATATTGAGGCGGGTGCGGAAGTGCTGGAGAGCAATACGTATTCGGCCAATTACGATAAGCTGTCCAAGTTCGGCCTGGAATCCAAAGTCGAGGAGATTAACCGAGCGGGTATTCGGATTGCCAGACAAGCCGCCGGCAGCGGCGGTTATGTCGTTGGCGCCGTTGGCTCGATCCGTGCCGGCAAGCGCGCCAGCCTGTCGGCCTCAGAGCTCAAAAAATATTTCGGTCAACAGATCGGCGCAATGCTTGAAGAAGATGTGGACGGCATTATGCTGGAAACGTTCTACGACCTTGAGGAACTGCATTTGGCACTCAGAACCGCGCGCAAGCTAAGCAATTTGCCCGTCATCTGCCAGTTCGCCGTCGACGAAACGGCGATGACGATGGACGGGCTGACGCTTCCGGAGGCCTTCCGCATTCTGGAAGAGGATGGCGCGGATATTATCGGCTTTAACTGCCGTACCGGTCCTATCGGCATCAAAAGAGCGCTCGGTACCCTCCAAGGCAGCCTGACGCTGCCGGTGTCGGTATATCCGAATGCGGGCCTGGCCGATTATGTGGACGGCCATTACAAGTACGGCGCTTCGCCTGAATATTTCGGCCAGATGGCTAGAGACTTTGCCGACATGGGAAGCCGGATCATCGGCGGCTGCTGCGGAACGACGCCTCATCATATAGCCGAAATCTCGGCGGCGCTGAAAGGTTATGAGCCTCTTCCGCTGCCGGGGCCGGCGCCTAAAGAGAAGATTAGCGTCCGCTTGCAGGAGAGCCTTGCAGACGATTCGGCGGCAGACGGCAGAGAACCGAACCTTATTGATATCGTCAAGGAACGCCATGCGGTAATCGTTGAGCTGGATCCGCCCCGGGATCTTGATATCTCGAAGTTTATGGCCGGAGCTGAGGCGCTGCGCCGCGCAGGAGCGGACGCGCTGACGCTCGCCGACAACTCGCTGGCCGTATGCCGCATGAGCAATATGGCGCTCGGTTCTCTGGTTCAACAGAGGACGGGCCTGCGTCCGCTCGTGCATATTGCCTGCAGGGACCGCAACCTGATCGGGACACAGTCACACCTGATGGGTCTCGATGCGCTTGATATCGACCATGTGCTGGCCGTGACGGGCGATCCGGCCCGGTTCGGCGATCTCCCGGGTTCAAGCTCGGTTTACGATCTGACGTCATTCGAGATAATACGGATGATCAAGCAGCTGAATGACGGCATTGCCTTCTCCGGCAAGCCGCTTAAGCAGAAAGCCAAGTTTATCATCGGAGCGGCGTTCAATCCGAATGTCAAGCATTTGGGCAAGGCGGTTGAGCGTCTGGAGAAAAAGATCGCTTTCGGAGCCGACTATATTATGACCCAGCCGGTATACGACAGGGAACTGATTCATAAGATCGCCGATGCGACGGCTCACCTGAACATCCCTATATTTATCGGCATTATGCCCCTTGCGAGCGGACGCAACGCCGAGTATCTTCATAATGAAGTGCCAGGCATTCAGCTCTCGGAAGAGGTCCTGGGACGGATGAAAGGGCTGCAAGGCGAAGCGGGACGGGCAGAGGGGGTCGCTATTGCGAAGGAACTGCTTGATGCGGCCACGGAACGCTTTAACGGAATTTATTTGATGACTCCGTTCATGTTCTACGACATGAGCGTTCAGCTTCTGAACCATGTATGGGCGAAATCGGGACGCCAATTATCCCCCTTGTTTCGCTAGAGAGAATCAATTACAATAGTGTAACGGATGTGATGCCGATGTCATTTAGCATGACCGGATACGGTCAATCGTCCAGGCATTTTGGCGGCAGCAAGATCGTTTTCGAAGTCAAATCGGTGAATCACCGTTTCTGCGAGATTGTGCTCAGGATGCCTCGGGAGTGGAACGGGTTTGAAGATGCGCTGCGAAGAAAGGTTCAGCAATACGTCAGACGCGGCCGGATTGACGTCTTTATTAACAGGGAGCACGAAGAGAACGCTGGCGGTCCGGTTCTGAACCGCACGGCTGTGAAATCTTATCTGGCCGCGGCGGAAGCGCTGAAGAAGGAATTCGGCGTGAACGGAGAGCTTGACCTGCTGGGCATGCTGAACCTGCCGGGAGTAATGGAGAGCGACAGTCAGCCGGCATTACCGGAGAACGGCGATTCTTTTCTGGAGCTGCTTGTAAACGGGCTGGAGGAGAGCGTTAGGGCTTTGGTTGAAATGCGTGCCCGCGAAGGGCGTTTTCTGGCGGCCGACATCGCGGAGCGCGTGGGCAGACTTGAAGAGCTGCATAACGAAATGAGCGGGCTGGCACCGGTTGTCGTGATGGAATACAGAGACAAGCTTCGTCAGCGCCTGGAAGATCTTCAAGACGGAACTTTTCCTTTTGACGAACAGAAATTCGGAATGGAAGTGGCTATTTTCGCCGACCGCTCCAGCATTGAAGAAGAGCTGACCCGTTTGCGAAGCCACTTTGAGCAGTGCAGGATTCTTTTGGGCGGCGGCGAGCCGATTGGCCGGAAACTGGATTTTCTCATTCAGGAGATGAACCGGGAAACGAATACAATCGGCTCCAAGTGCAACCATTTGGGAATTGGCAACTGCGTTCTGGAGATGAAGGCGGAACTGGAGAAGATTCGCGAGCAGGCTGCCAATTTGGAGTAGCGACAGGGCAAGCGAAGATGTAACTTATGGGGGGAACAACCGGAACATGGCAATCAAACTCATCAACATCGGCTTTGGAAATATAGTATCGGCCAATCGAATCATTTCCATAGTCAGCCCGGAGTCGGCTCCGATTAAGCGGATTATCCAGGAAGCGAGAGACCGGCATATGCTGATCGACGCGACCTATGGAAGACGTACCCGTGCCGTTATCATTACGGACAGCGATCATGTCATACTGTCGGCGGTTCAACCGGAGACCGTGGCGCATAGACTGTCCAGTAAAGATGACGATAACGACGAATAACGATTAATGGAGTGTACTATGTCAAAAGGATTGCTGATCGTATTGTCCGGACCTTCCGGAGTCGGTAAAGGAACGGTATGCACCGCACTGAGGCCGAAAATACCGGAGCTCATCTATTCCGTATCGGCGACGACGCGGAGTCCCCGCGAGGGCGAACAGGACGGAGTCAATTATTTTTTCAAATCCCGGGAGCAGTTTCTTCAGATGATTGAGGCCGATGAGCTGCTGGAATACGCGGAATACGTGGGGAATTATTACGGAACTCCGCGCGATTTTGTGGAACGGACGCTGGATAGCGGCAGGGACATCATCCTTGAAATCGAAGTGCAGGGCGCGCTTAAAGTTAAGGAGAAGTTTCCTGAAGGAATCTTTGTTTTTCTGCTGCCGCCGTCGATGGATGAGCTGAAAGACCGTATTCGCGGACGCGGAACGGAGCATGATGACATTATCAATCACCGGATGACGGTCGCGGAAGACGAAATCAGCCTGATGCGCCATTACGATTACGCAGTGGTTAACGATGAAATCGATCTTGCGTGCAAACGAATAGAAAGCATTATTATTGCCGAACATTGTAAAATAAGATAGTTTGGACGGCACCACTGTTTCTTATTGTATAAATTTAATTGAAGAGGTGTACCTGTGCTATATCCATCGATCGATGAAATGATGAACAAAGTCGACAGCAAATACTCGCTTGTTGTCGCTGCTGCCCGCCGGGCAAGACAGCTTCGTGAAGGAAGCCACTCCGAACTGAAGTCTCCGAGAGCCCATAAGCAAGTCGGGGTTGCGCTTGAAGAAATATACAAGGATTACATCACGGTAACCCGGGTGGATGACAAAACCTCCGAATAAATGATCAAGCATTAGGGTGCTTTTAATGACAGTTGGCGCCTGCAGCCTTTTATAGAGAGGACTGCGGGCGCCGATTGTGGCGCCTTCGTGCTGAACAATCCGCATTTCTTTCATAGCCCGGATGGGGCTGTTCCTGACAACCGGAAGGTTGTTATTTTTTTAATAATTTATGCGTTTAGGAAGTCTTAAATGTCCGCGGGAAATGGCTGCTCCTGAAAGAAGCAGCTGTTATCTTCCGGAACGGATTCTTTCCGTTGACACGGGGAGCAGGGGGGAAGAGTATGTTGAAAGGCAAGACGATATTGCTTGGCATAACGGGGGGGATCGCGGCGTATAAAGCGGCTTCCCTGTGCAGCAAGCTTGTACAAAAGGGGGCCGAGGTGCATGTGGTTATGACAGCTTCGGCCAAACAGTTCATTACGGAGCTGACCTTGCAGTCATTGTCCAAACAGAGAGTATACAGCGATACCTTTCAGGAGCGGGACCCGTCTTCCATCTCGCATATCGATTTGGCTGATTCGGCCGATCTTGTGCTGATAGCGCCGGCCACCGCAAATATTATCGCCAAAATGGCCCACGGCCTTGCCGACGATATGCTCTCGACCGTACTTCTGGCGGCGACTGCGCCCGTAATGGTCGCTCCGGCCATGAACGTGCATATGTATCAACATCCCGCCGTGCTGAACAATCTCAACATTCTTGCGGAACGCGGAATCCGGTTCATTGAACCTGGAGAGGGACTGCTGGCCTGCGGCTACGTCGGCAAAGGTCGCATGGAGGAACCGGAGACGATTGTAAGCTGCGTCGAGGCTTTTTTTGAGCAGAACCCGAAGTCCGAGAACCGCAAGCTGACCGGCAAAAAGGTCGTGATTACCGCCGGCGGCACGGTGGAACGGATTGACCCCGTCCGCTATATCTCCAATGATTCTTCCGGCAAAATGGGCTTTGCGCTGGCTCGCGCAGCCAGGGATATGGGGGCTGAGGTTACGCTTGTCGCCGCGCGGACGGATGAACGGCCGCCGCAGGATATTAACGTTGTGCGCGTTCAGTCCGCCGACGAGATGTACGGCGCCGTATCGGCTGTCTGGGAGGATTGCGATATCCTTATCAAGGCTGCCGCCGTCTC
This sequence comes from Paenibacillus rhizophilus, assembly GCF_003854965.1. Taxonomy (GTDB): domain Bacteria; phylum Bacillota; class Bacilli; order Paenibacillales; family Paenibacillaceae; genus Paenibacillus_AQ; species Paenibacillus_AQ rhizophilus. The sequence continues at coordinate 1,141,419 of NZ_RQPI01000001.1, read as the reverse complement.
GGACTACCGTCCGAAAGAAAGAGCGGATACGAAGATCAAGAAGTCCGGCGACACAATGACGCTGGAGCTGGTGAAAACCGTCGATATTCTGGAAACGCTGGGGCATCGAAAAAGTCATCAGCTTTTGATCGGTTTTGCAGCTGAGACCGGAAATGCGGAAATGTACGCTAAGGATAAGCTGGCCCGCAAAAACCTCGATCTGATCGTCGCCAACGATGTGGGCGTACCGGGAGCGGGGTTCGGAGTCGATACGAACATTGTCTCGATTTATGATCGAAAAGGTCTTGTGGAGGAACTGCCGCTGCTTTCGAAGGACGAGGTGGCCCGCCGGCTGCTCGCTGTCGCAGCGGATCGGCTGCCGGAAGAAGGCCTGTAATGGATATCGCCAAGGTTATCGTCGATGTTCCCGTTCGCAGCACCGACCGAACCTTTGATTATTCGATTCCCGAGTCTTTTAAAGTATGGATCGAGGTAGGCAGCCGGGTGGCTGTTCCATTCGGGCACCGAACGGTGCAGGGCTTTGTCGTATCTCTGGAATACGGCGATATACGGGCGATTAAGGGAATCAAGCCGATACAGGAGGTGCTAGATCTCGTTCCGCCGCTCTCGCCTGAACTTGTGGAGCTGGCCGACTGGATGAGCGAGCGTTATGCCTGCCGCCGAATTTCGGCGCTGCAGGCGATGCTGCCGACGGCGCTTAAGGGCAAAGCCGAACGGCTTATTTCGCTTGGAGACACCGAGCCGGAACCGGCGAATGAAGAGGGCACGCTGTTCCCCGATGAAGAATGGTTTCCGGGCTTTCCCGATACCGGCAGGGAGGAAAGAGAGATTGCCGACTTCGTGCGCCGCGGAGGCGAGGTGTCGATGAAGCAATTGACCCGTGCCTTTCCGGACGGGGCGGAGACGATCAAATTCATGCTGCGGCGGGGCGTGCTGAGGGAAAGCCAGTCGATCAAGGATAAAATGGGCAAAAAGAAGCTCAAAGCGGTTGATCTGACAATGGAGCCGGAATCCGCGCGTGAAGCGCTAAGCAAGCTTCCCGCCAGATCCGCCCGCCAAAAGGAAGTGCTGTCGTTTCTGATCGATATGGAGGCGGTGCTCCCGATGCCGCTCAAGGATGTGCTGTCCGCGCTTCAGGTGACGGCCGGCACCGTAAAGGGACTGGAAGACAAAGGGCTGATTGAGATTACCGAGGTGGAGGTCTACCGCGATCCATACCGCGGGAGAGACTTCAAGCCGAGCGATCCGCTCCCGTTGACCTCCGAGCAGCAAACGGTTTTTGGTCGGATTGTCGGCGCCGTCGACCGTCAGCGGCATGAAGTCTTTCTGCTGCACGGCGTTACGGGCAGCGGAAAGACGGAAATTTACCTGCAGTGCATTCAGCGATGTGTTGACCAGGGCCGTCAGGCCGTTGTTCTCGTTCCCGAAATCTCGCTGACTCCGCAGATGGTGGAACGTTTCAAAGGCAGATTCGGCAGCGGGGTTGCGGTCATGCACAGCCGCTTGTCCACCGGAGAGCGGTATGATGAATGGCGCAAGATCCGCGAAGGCAAAGCATCGGTCGCGGTCGGCGCCCGCTCGGCGGTATTCGCCCCTTTTAGCAATCTGGGCCTGATCATTATGGACGAAGAGCATGAAACCTCATACAAGCAGGAAGAGAATCCGAGATACCATGCGCGCGATGTGGCGGTCCGCCGGGCGATGCTCGGCGATGCAGCTGTCATCCTCGGGTCGGCGACGCCTTCGCTGGAGAGCTATTATGCCGCACGGTCGCAAAGCGACGAGAACTTCTCTCCGGTCCTGCTGGAGATGCCGAGCCGGGCGCTGGGAAATCAGCTTCCTACGGTCCAAATTGTGGACATGCGCGAGGAGCTTAAAGAAGGCAACCGCTCCATGTTCAGCCGGGGGCTTCACTCGGCGATTCAGAGCAGGCTTGAGCGGGGAGAGCAGACCGTGCTTCTGCTGAACCGAAGAGGCTTCTCGACCTTTGTGATGTGCCGCAGCTGCGGCTACGTTGCCGGCTGTCCCGAATGCGATATTTCGCTGACGTATCACAGCCGCAGCAATAATCTGCGCTGTCATTACTGCGGTCATGCGGAGCCGGCTCCTGAGACCTGTCCGGAATGCGGCAGCGAGCATATCCGCTTTTTCGGAACGGGAACGCAGCGGGTGGAAGAGGAACTGGGCAAGCTGTTTCCGGGAATCCGGGTCATCCGGATGGATGTCGACACGACGACCGAGAAAGGCTCGCACGAGAAACTGCTGGGACAGTTCAGGGACAAGAAGGCCGACGTGCTGCTGGGCACGCAAATGGTAGCCAAAGGGCTCGATTTTCCCGATGTGACGCTGGTTGGCGTCATCACCGCGGATTCGGCGCTGAACCTTCCGGATTTCCGGGCCGCCGAGAAGACATTCCAGCTTCTCACACAGGTCGCCGGACGGGCGGGACGGCATAAGCTTCCGGGAGAGGTGCTGGTCCAGTCCTATACGCCCGACCATTATTCCATCATTCATGCCAGCCGGCATGACTACGCTTCATTCATAAAGGAAGAACTGAAGCATCGCAAAGCGCTTCACTACCCGCCTTACTGCAGACTGATTCTGGTGACGCTGTCGCATGAACAGATGCCGGTGGCGCTGCGCATGGCGGAGAACTACGCGATGAATATTCAGGGCAAGGCAAGGCAGCGCCGGTGGTTCGGCAGTCTGGACAAGCTGACGGCGGACGGGCTCGATCTATTGGGTCCCGTAGCTTCCCCGCTGCCCCGGCTTAAGGGAAGATACCGGTTCCAGTGCATGGTCAAGTGGCGGGGAGCCATAGACGCCATTGGACTTGCCCGCGAGGTGGCGGAGGAATTGGAGGATTCGCTGCGGGACCCGGTGCTTCAGATTAGTATTGATGTCGACCCCCAAATGCTGATGTAGCGCCGTTTTGGCATAATATATTCAAAAACAGGAAGGTGTTAGCGAAATGGCGATACGTTTAATCGTGAAAGAGCCTGACGAAGTGCTGCACAAGACAGCAAAACCGGTAACGAAAATTACGCCCAACGTTCAAAAGCTTTTGGACGATATGGCGGATACAATGTACGACGCCGAGGGCGTTGGTCTTGCCGCACCGCAGGTGGGCATTCTCAAGCGGCTGATTGTGGTGGATGCCGACGAAGAGCATGGTTTGATCAAGATGATCAATCCGGAAATCATCAAATCCGAGGGCGAGCAGCTCGGTCCTGAAGGCTGCCTTAGCATTCCGGGTCTCAACGGAGACGTCCGCCGGGCGGAAACAGTAACCGTCCGGGGACTTGACCGCGAAGGCAATGAGATTACCATTACAGGAAGTGGACTGCTGGCCCGGGCGTTCCAGCATGAAGTCGATCACCTGAACGGCGTGCTGTTCACAGATGTCGCGGAGAAGGTATACGATAGTAATACGGAACACAGCCGGACCGAGGAGTGAAGGAAATGAAAATTGTGTTCATGGGCACACCCGCTTTTGCGGTGCCATGCCTTCAAATGCTGGTGGATGAGGGCTATGAGGTCGCAGCCGTCGTTACCCAGCCCGACCGGCCCCAGGGGAGAAAGAAGACGCTGACGCCCTCGCCGGTCAAAGCGGCTGCGGAGGCGATGGGCCTGCCGGTTCTTCAGCCTGAACGAATGCGGCGTCCTGAGGCGGTGGCGGAGCTTGCCGTCTACGAGCCAGAACTGATCGTTACGGCCGCTTACGGGCAGATTCTGCCCAAGGCCGTGCTGGATTTGCCAGCCCGGGGCTGTGTAAATGTCCACGGGTCGCTTTTGCCCAAGTACCGGGGAGGAGCGCCGATCCAGCGAAGCATTATCAACGGCGAAAGCGTTACGGGCGTGACGCTGATGTACATGGCGGAAGGACTGGACACGGGAGACATGATCGCAAAGGTCGAAGTCCCGATAGAGGATGAAGATACATCGGGAACGCTGTTTGAGAAGCTGAGTCTCGCCGGCCGGGATTTGCTGAAAGCGCAGATGCCGCGTCTGCTCGCGGGACCTCTCCCGGCAGAAGCTCAGGATGACAGCCAGGCAACCTATGCGCCTAATTTGACACGTGAGGATGAGCGGATCGACTGGAGCGCGGGATCGCACGAAATCTATAACCGAATCCGCGGCCTGGTGCCTTTCTCGGGCGCATTTACCCTTTGGAACGGAGAGACGTTCAAAGTGTGGGCGGCGGCCAATCCCGACAAGGGAGCCCTGTCCGGAGCCGTTATCCAGGAAGAAGGGTCCGGCGAAGCCGAGACCGTGCCCGGAACGGTGCTGGCTGCCAGCACTGCCGGCGTCGAGGTGAAGACCGGAGACGGAAGTCTGCTGCTGCTTACCGTTCAGCCAGCCGGCAAGAAGGCGATGAGCGCGGCTGATTTCGCGCGGGGCGGAACTATGAAGCCCGGCACGGTGCTGGAATGAGGCCGCCCGGAAACCGCCGAGGCGGCAACGGCCAAGGCGGAGGGCCGGCCCGCAGTTCCCGCCCCGCTACGGCCAGGGAAACTGCTCTTGATGTCCTGGTGCGTGTCGAGCAGGAAGCGGCATACAGCAACCTCCTGCTTAATACCAGCCTGCAAAAGGCGGGGCTGTCCCGTGAAGACGCGGGACTTGCGACGGAGCTGGTATACGGTACGATTTCCCGGCTGAACACGCTGGACTTCATGCTGGACGGTTTCGTGAGCAAAGGAACGAACAAGCTGCAGCCATGGGTCCGCTGTCTGCTTCGCATGAGTCTATATCAGATTGTTTACCTTGACCGGATTCCGCCCCATGCCGCTGTAAACGAGGCGGTGAATCTGGCCAAGAAACGGGGACATCAGGGCATTTCGGGCATGGTCAACGGGGTCCTCCGCAGCGCGCTGCGGGCCGGAGAGCTTCCGGCGCTGCCGGACGGTCTCGGTGATGCGGAGCGCATCGCCCTGGAGCATTCGCATCCCCTGTGGATGGTCAAGGATTGGATTCGGCGTTATGGGCAGGCGACAGCTGAAGACATTTGCCGGGCCAATAATGAGCCCCCGTCCGTCAGCGTGCGTGTTAACACCACGATGACGACACGGGACAAGCTGCTTGAGGAGATGCTGAGCCAGGGGCTGGACGCGGCTCCTTCTCAGCTGAGTCCCTACGGGATTGTTGTCAAGGGCGGCGGAAACCTTGCCTTGTCATCCTGGTACCGCGATGGCATCCTGTCCATTCAAGACGAGAGCTCGATGCTCGTCGCCGAAGCAGTGGCGCCTGAGCCGGGGATGACAGTACTGGACTGCTGTTCGGCGCCGGGCGGAAAGACTTCGCATATGGCCGAGCTGATGAAGGACCGGGGCACGATAATCGCGAGCGATCTGCATGAGCACAAAGTCTCGCTTGTGCAGGAACAGGCTCGAAGGCTTGGTCTGGAATCCGTCGAAGCCATAGCCACGGACGCCCTGCTTCTGGCGGAGCGTTATTCTCCGATGACCTTTGACCGGATCTTGCTGGACGCGCCTTGCTCGGGACTCGGCGTGATCCGGAGAAAGCCCGATCTGAAATGGAGCAAGACGCCTGAGGATGTGGCAAGCATTGGCGCTTTGCAAAGAGAACTTCTCCAATCCGTGTCAGGGCTTCTGAAACCGGGCGGCGTCCTGGTTTACAGCACCTGCACGATGGAGAGCTTCGAGAATGAGGAGACGGTCAACGATTTTCTGCGGCGGAATCCGCAGTTTGCAGCCGCTGACCGTGGTACTCCACTTGGCGAGCGCCTTGGCAATCTTCTTTCACCCGATGCTGCCGGTATGCAAATTCTTCCCCACTATTTCGGCAGCGACGGATTTTATATCGCTGCTCTGCAACGGTTGTCTTGATCTTCTTAAATCCTGCGCTTGGGCCACTCCCGCCGCGCAGGATTTTTTTGCGTTTAGAGGGATTTCCACTAATTTAAATCCGGGAAGAACTCTTTGACGGGGTGTAAAGATGACCTCACGCTTGATCGGGCGGAACGGGGGAGAGATAACTGCCGCAGCAGGCCCAATTTCTTCTTGATATGCGCTGTCCATGCGTTTTCTTTTACCCTTTGTGAGATTTATGTTAAAATAGGCAGGATGAGAAAGCAGTATGACTATCCAGAAGAAAGTACAGGTGCGATAACGATAATGAAACCTTTAATATATGATTTTACTCTTGAAGAGTTGGCGCAGTGGGCCAAAGACAATGGAGAACCGGCTTTTCGCGGAGGACAGATTTTTGATTGGCTGTACGTGAAGCGTGTAAGCGACTTCGAGTCGATGAGTAATCTGTCGAAGGCGCTGCGGACTAAACTGAATGAGCAGTTCTCTATTGACGCGCTTTCAGAAATCACCAGGCTGGAGTCGAAGGACGGAACGGTGAAATTTCTGTTCGGCCTGCATGACGACCATGCGATTGAGACTGTTATCATGAAGCATAACTACGGCAACAGCGTATGCGTAACGACTCAAGTGGGCTGCAGAATCGGCTGTACCTTTTGCGCTTCCACGCTCGGCGGGCTGAAGCGGGATTTGACGGCAGGAGAAATTGTAGCCCAGGTTGTGCGTTCCCAGCAGATTTTGGATGCCCGGGGCGAACGCGTCAGCAGTATTGTCATTATGGGAACGGGAGAACCGTTTGAGAACTACGACGCCACGATGAGATTTTTACGCCTGATGATCCATGAAAAGGGATTGAATATCGGTCAGCGGCATATAACGGTATCAACCAGCGGAATTGTCCCCAGCATTTACAAATTCGCCGAGGAGGATACCCAGATCAATCTGGCAATCTCCATCCATGCCCCGAACGACAGTCTTCGCTCAAAGCTGATGCCTGTCAATCGCCGTTATCCTTTCAATGAAGTGATGGAATCGCTCCGCTATTACCAGGCCAAGACGGGACGGCGCATCAGCTTTGAATATGCGCTGATCGGCGGTGTCAACGACCAGCCGGAGCATGCGGAGGAGCTTGCCGGAGTGCTGAAGCACATGCTGTGCCATGTCAATCTGATTCCGGTCAACTATGTGCCGGAACGCAAATATGTCCGCACTTCCCGCAACGATATTTTTCAATTTCAGCGGATTCTGGCCGATCAGGGCGTCAATGTGACGATACGCCGTGAACAGGGCCATGATATCGCGGCCGCATGCGGACAGCTGCGCGCCAAACATATGGAGTTGAGGTGAGATCTTTTGATCAGAACAGTTCATGCCAGCGATATTGGACGGGTGCGCTCCGTCAATGAAGATTCGGTTTGGACCGGTGTGACGGGCCATGGGTATACGCTTGGCATTATCGCCGACGGAATGGGCGGACATTTGGCGGGAGACACCGCAAGCCGTCTAGCGCTGGAGTCCATCCGCGACAAACTGGACGGCCTCGCCCCAGGTCTTACGGGAGAAGCTATAAGCACCGCCCTGTCGAACGCGATAATAGAGGCCAATGACACCGTCTTCAAGCAGGCGGCAAGCGACGAACGTTACCATAATATGGGGACGACCGTCGTTTCCGTGCTGCTTGCCGGACGTTCAGGGTACATCGGCCACATCGGCGACAGCAGAGCTTACATAATCCGGGACGGTAACGCGAAGCAATTGACCGAGGATCATACGCTGGTAAACGAGCTGTTCAAAAACGGCCAGATCAGTCTTGAAGAGCTGGATACCCATCCGCGCCGCAACGTCCTTATACGTGCTCTTGGTACGGATGAGGAAATCAAGACGGATCTGCTTCCAATAACGCTTGAACCGGGTGAAGTGCTGCTGCTGTGCAGCGACGGTTTAAGCAATTTTGTCAGCGCCGAGCATCTGGGGAAGGTTGCCGGCCTGCAGGAAATATCGCTTAAGGAAAGAGCGGACCGATTGCTTCAGCTGGCACTGCTTGCCGGCGGCGGCGACAACATAAGCGTCGCTATGTTAGAACATCAAGAGGAGGCCGCTGTGCCCGAATCAAAGGAGTGGGATAGATGATCGGTCACGAGTTGGGAGGCCGTTACCAAGTCATCGAGCGAATCGGTGGAGGCGGAATGGCCCTTGTATACAGGGCACACGATATTCTGCTCAACCGAAATGTCGCTATTAAAGTGTTGCGCAACCAATTTGTACATGATGAGGAATTTATTCGCCGGTTCCGGCGGGAGGCGCAATCCGCCGCTTCGCTCTCTCATCCCAATGTGGTCAGCATCTATGACGTGGGGCAGGAAGATGAAATTCATTATATAGTCATGGAATACGTTGAAGGCTATAATCTGAACGAAATCATCAAGGAAAGGGCTCCGCTGCAGGTGGATGAAGCGGTAAGAATCGCTACCCAAATCTGCGACGCACTGGATCATGCCCATCAGAACCAGATTATCCACCGGGATATCAAACCACATAACATCCTTATCGGCCGAAACGGCCGGGTCAAGGTGACGGATTTCGGCATCGCCCGCGCGGTGACGTCGACAACCATTACCCAGACCGGATCGGTTGTCGGTTCGGTGCATTATTTTTCCCCGGAGCATGCTAAGGGCGTAACCACCGGCGAAAAATCGGACCTGTACTCGCTGGGCATTGTGATCTATCAGATGCTGACCGGCAGTCTGCCCTTTCTGGGCGAGAGTCCGATCAGCGTAGCACTGAAGCATCTTCAGGAGGAGTTCGAGGAGCCTCGCAAGCTGAATCCGATGATTCCCCAGAGCGTGGAGAACATTATCCTTAAATCGATGCGCAAAAACCCCGAAGAGCGTTACCAATCGGCGAAGGAGATGCTTCAGGATCTGGAAACCTGCCTGCTGCCGGAGCGCCGAAGCGAGCCGAAGGTGTCCTTCGTCGATGACGATGAGGACAGGACCAGAGTCATGCCCGCCATCAAGCCGATTCCCAAGGGCATCGGTACGCGAGGGCATGCCGAAGACCGAATGATCCGTGATGAAGATGCTCCTTCTCCCAAGAAGAGAAAAGGCTGGGGGAAACCCGTACTTTGGATCGGGCTGACGCTTTTACTGCTGCTCGCGATGCTTGGGGTGGTATGGTATGTAAACGCCAAACTGGTCGTACCGGAAGTTACGGTCCCGAAGCTGGTCAATCTTTCACTGGACGATGCCAAAGCCAAGCTGTCCGAAGTCGGACTCGTTCTGGAAGAGCCGGTTACGACTCAGTACAACCCTAACTTTGCCGAAGGCATCGTCTTCGAGCAGAGCAAGGAGCCGGATACAACGGTTAAAGAAGGAACGACTATCGCGCTTAAGGTAAGCATCGCCAAACCGCTCTCGGTAATGCCGGATTTATCCGGAATAACTTATGACGAAGCGGTGAGCGCTCTGTTGGCTCAGGGAATGGATCAGAGCAGAATTACCCAGGACAGCGAATTCAGTACGGAGGTCCCGGAAGGCCAGGTTCTCCGGCAGAACCCGATCTCTGGCAGTGAATACGATCCGGATACGGCGACCGTCTCTATTATAGTCAGCAAGGGGCAAGAGAGCGTCACGACACCGGACCTGGCAGGTCTTACCGAAGGGGACGCGAAAGCCAAGCTGGAAGAGGCGGGCCTCGTTCTCGGCGATGTGAAGACGGAATCCAGCTTTTCCGTTGAAAAGGGCAAAGTAACCAAACAGTGGCCTTATGAAAGAGGCGCCTCGGCGCCGCCGGGCGAGAAAATCACCATTTACATCAGCAACGGCTATCCGCCGGAGGCGCTGGAATACACGTTCAACCTGCCGGTTTCACCGGTACAGGAAGGCAAGAAGACAAAGATCCGGATCGAGTACGCTGATGCGCGCAACAATGGCGAGAACCAGGATTGGGGAACCCGCACGATCAGCAGAACCCAAGTGCTGTCGGTGAATCTTGTTCTAGCACCGAACAAGGATGGGGCTGTCATCTTGTACCGGGACGGGGAGTTCTTCGATACGTATCCCGTTTCGTACATGGATGCGAAGAACGGTACGGTACAGATTCCAGAGGCTTCGCCCGTAGAGCCGTCGCCATCTCCTACCGAGACGCCTGCGAGCGTGGAGCCGTCAGCCGATCCGGCCGTAGCACCCGGTACGGAGAGCAACCCGCCTGATACAGGGGATGGCTCCACAGTCGACCAGACGGGAAGCAATGTCAGCGCTTCTCAGATAGTAGCCAAGGATAAAAAAGGCAAAGGAAAAGATAAAAACAACTAAATATCGCAGGATAAGTCCATGAACAAGAGCGGCCGTTATCAGCCGCTCTTGCAGCAAACAGAGCTAGAGATTCACCAGGATGTAAGCCAAATCCAAGAGAGGAAGGCTTTATAGTATGCCTGAAGGAATAATCGTCAAGGCTTTAAGCGGTTATTATTATGTAAAACCGCTCCGGGAAGGGAAAATCTCCCCTGAGGATGAAATCATTCAGTGCAGAGCCCGCGGTATCTTTAAGAAAAAAGGTTTATCTCCGCTTGTCGGAGACAATGTCATTTATTCCTTGACCGAGAACGGAGAGGGGATGGTTGATGAAATCAATCCCCGGGATTCTGAGCTGATCCGGCCGCCTGTCGCCAATGTGTCGCTTGCCGTTCTGCTGTTCTCCGTACGTGAACCGGATCTAAATTTACAGCTGCTCGACAAGTTCCTTGTACATATCGAGCATGCCGGATTGGATACGATCATCGTGCTGACCAAACGGGATCTGGCTGAAGGGGACGGAGAAGGTATTGCTCATGTGAAACAATTGTACGAGCATATCGGTTACGAAGTGATAGTAACAAGCTCGCGGACGGGTTCAGGCAGTGAAGAGGTGCGGAAGCGGCTGGCTGGCATAATCAGCGTGTTCGCCGGCCAGTCCGGTGTCGGCAAATCGTCGCTGCTTAACCGGATCGTTCCCGGCCTTTCCCTGGAAACCAGCGAGATCAGCATGCGGCTGGGACGCGGACGCCATACAACGCGGCATGTCGAGCTGATGGATATCGGGGAGGGGGGCTATGTGGCGGATACGCCGGGCTTCAGCCAACTGGATTTTCTGGAGCTTGGCGTGGAGGAGTTGTCATCCTGTTTCCGCGAGTTTACCCCCTATGCGGCGGAATGTAAATTCCGTGGATGCAGCCATCTGCATGAACCGGGCTGCCGCGTAATCGAAGCCTGGGAAGCCGGAGTGATCGCTGACAGCCGCTACGACCACTACAAGCTGTTTTTTAATGAAATGAAAGACAAGAAGCGGAGGTATTGACCTATGATCAAAATTGCACCATCCCTGCTCTCGGCGGATTTCGCCGCACTCGGCGCCGAGGTTGCCGAAGCTGAAAGATCCGGAGCGGACTGGATTCATGTAGACGTGATGGACGGGCGATTCGTGCCCAATATTACACTCGGTCCTCCGATCGTCAAGGCGGTATCCACCCATACCTCCCTTCCGCTGGATGTTCATCTCATGATCGAGAGTCCGGAGCGCTACATTGCCGATTTTGCGGCGGCCGGAGCCGCCGTTATTACCGTGCATGCCGAAGCGTGTGTGCATCTGCATCGGGTCGTTCATCAGATCAAGGAACTGGGGCTGCTTGCCGGTGTGGCCATCAATCCGGCGACGCCCGCTTCCGCTGTGAGAGAAATATTAGCGGATCTCGATTTGGTGTTGGTCATGACCGTGAACCCCGGCTTCGGCGGACAGGCATTCATCCCTGGGACCGTGCATAAAATCAGGGAAATTCGGGAGTGGGCCAGCGAGATCGGCCATGATCTACGCATCGAAGTGGACGGAGGTATCACTGAAGCGACGGCGCCTATCGTCTGTGAAGCCGGGGCGGATGTCCTGGTCGCCGGCAATGCCGTCTTCGGCCGGAGCGACCGGGCAGCGGCCATCTCGGCGATCCGGGCCGCGGCCGCGGGCCGTTAAGTTGGGCTAAAGGCCAAGGTATAGGCCAAGTTCCTTTCGCATAAATATGGTTACATGAGCAGAAATCTCATGTAGCCTTTTTTGTGTCTTAACTGGGCTGCAGGACCGATCGGAGGGTGAAACATGAAATTTTATACATTTAAGCTGCCGAAGTTTTTGGGAGGATTTGTGAAGGCGATTTTGAATACATTTCAGAAGAGCTGAGGGCCGTCAACGGAATAGAGGTACATGAAAAAAAGCACCTTACATATGTAAAGGGTGCTTTTTGCTTGAAATATAAGCATTATAAGCTGTGAGCTTATAATTTGTCTTATATTTTCGAGAAACGGTTGCCATCCGTATAGGACGGCGCTGCCATTTCTTCTAAGTATCAATTATTGTGAGCGGTTTATTTTAAAAACTAGACGCGCTCGACTTTACCGGATTTCAGGGCGCGGGTGCTAACGTATACACGCTTCGGTTTACCGTTCACCAGAATGCGAACCTTCTGAACGTTAACTCCCCAGGAGCGGCGGTTACGGTTGTTGGCATGGGATACGTGGTTGCCGCTGCTCGGCTTTTTGCCAGTTACAGCACATTTACGGGACATCATTACACCTCCTTGTTGCGATCACCTGCATTAAAACAATACTTAAATATAATATCACAGTAAAAATTGCTTCGTCAACCGATTCAAAAACATTTATTTCTTAGTTCGCTTATAGTACAATATAGATTAGTGCATTATGTCTATTTGATGTCAGGTATGAAGAGGCATGAAAGGCTAGGAAGGGGAATTCTCATTGAGTAAGCGTTCTATTAATGGAATTGATTTTACCGCGATGGTACTAGCCGGCGCGGAGAAGCTGCAGCAGCATGCGGAGCACGTCAATTCCCTGAATGTTTTTCCGGTTCCGGACGGAGATACGGGGACCAATATGAATCTAACGATGACGGCAGGCGCAGGTGAACTGCGGAAAAATAATTCCGCTTCCATCGGGCAATGCGCAGGTGTGCTGTCCAAAGGCCTGTTGATGGGTGCGCGGGGGAATTCCGGCGTTATTTTATCCCAGTTGTTCCGTGGATTCAGCCGCTATGCCGCGCAATACGAAGAGCTGAATTCGCAGCAGTTCGCGGCAGCGCTTCAAACCGGAGTGGATACCGCATACAAAGCGGTGGTCAAGCCAGTGGAAGGAACCATATTGACCGTTGCCAAGGAAGCTGCCAGACATGCTGTTTATTTGGCAAGACGGACTACCGATATTAATGAACTGATGACTGAAGTGCTGGTCAAGGCCAAAGAAGCACTTGCGGGAACGCCGGAGCTTCTGCCGGTACTCAAACAAGTGGGTGTCGTGGACTCGGGCGGTCAAGGTTTGGTCTATATATATGAAGGTTTTTTTGAGTATCTATTGAACGGACAGTCGGCGGAATCCGTAAAGGGACAAGCCGCCAGCACAGCCGCTCCCGCAATTGCGCTCGCCAAGCCGGAAACGAAGCCGACGCCCATCCATTCTTCGGCCCAGTCGCAGCTTTCGACAGAGGATATCGAGTTCTTTTACGATATGGAATTCTTTATCAACCGTCAGCTGGGCGGCACCCAAGCGGCTGATTTCGATGAGGATCAATTTCGGAAAGCGTTATCGGTGAATGGAGATTCCATCATTGTAATTTCTGACGACGAGACGATCAAGGTGCACGTTCACTCCAAGGCACCGGGCGAAGTTTTGAATCTTGCGCTGCTTTACGGGGAGATTACACAGATTCATATTTTGAATATGCGTGAGCAGCATCGCGAGCTGCTGACAGCGGGAATGGATATCGCTCCAAGTCCCGATGTATTTGCGGATATTCCGGAGGAGAAGAGCAGTGTCGAGTCGCCTGCCGTTCCTCCGGCGGATGATCTGGCGCCATACGGATTCATCGCCGTGTCGTCAGGCGACGGAATCGCCGAGATCTTCAAGAGCCTGGGCATCGATGTTGTGCTGGCGGGCGGTCAGACGATGAATCCGAGCACGGAAGATTTCGTTAACGCGATATCGTCTATCTCGGCGAAGCATGTCTACCTCCTGCCTAATAACTCGAATATTGTCCTCGCCGCTCAGCAAGCGAAGGAACTGCTCGAAGGCGAGCGTGAGATTACGGTAATTCCGACCAAGAGTATTCCGCAGGGCATTGCGGCGGCTTTTGCCTTCCAGGAGGAAGAATCCGTGGAAACTAACACTTCCGGTATGCTGGAGGCTCTGAGTCGGGTTACATCCGGGCAGGTCACGCATGCGGTGAGGGATACGAAATACGAGGGAATGGACATTAAATCGGGCCAGTACATCGGGATCTCCAATTCAAAGATAGTCACTGCCGCCGAGAATCTGCTGGGTGCGAGCCAGGCCCTGCTGGCAGGCATGCTGGAGAGCGGGGACGAAATCGTGACCATCCTGACAGGACAAGATGCCGATCCGGAGACGACGGCTGCCTTGGAGAGCTGGCTTCAAGCTAATTATCCAGATGCCGAAGTCGAGGTCCATGAAGGCGGTCAGCCCATCTATTATTATTTACTCTCGGTAGAAGCTTAAGCCTTTTTCACTAGTCAAGGGGAGGTTTACCATGAATAAAACCGTTATCGTTACCGACAGCACATCCGATATTCCACCGTCCCTGGCGGAAGCGTATGGCATCGAAGTCGTGCCGCTTACACTCATGTTCGGCGAGGAATCTTACCGCGACGGAATCGATATGACGCCGGAACAGTTCTATGAGCGCCTTCCCCGATCGTCGCAGCTGCCAACCACGTCCCAGCCGTCGCCGGTTGAATATTTGAACGTATACCGAAATATTATGGAGCGTTATCCGGAGAGTCCGATATTGTCTTTCCATATCTCTTCCGGACTAAGCGGAACCTATCAGTCCGCTCTGCTCGCCAAGTCGATGCTGGAGGAAGAAGGCGAGCGGATAACTGTATTCGATTCCCTGTCGGCTTCTTACGGATTCGGCTTGCTGGTGGTCCATGCGGCCAGATTATCCGCGGAAGGGAAAGGCCCGGAGGAGATTTTGGATTCGGTCGAACGACTGCGCCGCTCGCGTAAGCTGTATTTTCTGGTGGACACGCTTGAATATCTGCAAAAGGGAGGACGGATCGGCAAAGCGTCGGCTGTGCTCGGCACATTGCTCAATATCAAGCCGATTCTGTCCATCGATCAGGAAGGCATCATTTATGCGGTAGAGAAAGTCAGAGGACGAAAAAAAGCGGTGGCCCGGATGATCGAGCTGTTCAAAGCCGATCTGCAAGGGATCGACAAAATCAACGTGGCCGTCGGGCATACGGCTCAGCCTGAGGCCGGTGAAGAATTTATACGGGAACTTTCTCAGCATTTCACCTTAGAGGAACAAGTGCTGACAAACGTAGGGCCTGTTGTAGGCAGTCATGTCGGCAACGGCACGCTTGCCGTATTTATTTGGCCCGCGTAGGTGAGGGATGAATATGACTCTGTCTTTGGATACAATCGAAGTTAAGCAAATTAGTGGCGTGAGCGCTCAAAAGCAGGCTGAGCTTCACGCCCTTGGCATATTTACGGTAAAGGATTTGCTGGAGTATTATCCTTTCCGTTATGAGGATTACCGTCCGAAATCGCTCAGCGAGGTGAAGCACGGGGACAAAGTGACGGTTGAGGCCAAGGTGATTGGTATTCCGGTGCTTCAGCGTTTTGGAGGAAAGTCCCGTCTCAGCTGCAAAATGATGGCGGAGCCGTGGATGTTTACGGCGACTTGGTTTAACCGGCACTATGTCCGCGAGCAGCTGACCGCGGGCCGTCAGGTTGTTATCAGCGGAAAATGGGATCAGAAACGGTCGCAAATTACGGTGACCGATTATGAATTTCCGGACCGTGGGGAAGGGAAGACCGGGACACTGCAGCCGGTGTATTCCGTCAGCGGCAAAATTACGCAGAGCTGGCTTCGCAAGACGATTTCCCAGGCGCTGCTGCAATTCGGGGATTTGATTCCCGAGATTTTACCTCAGCCGATTATGCGTAAATATGAGTTCATGCCCCGCAAGCGGGCGATTACCACGATCCATCAGCCAGAGGATTCACGGGAAGGGCAGCAGGGACGCAGGCGGATGGTATACGAAGAGCTGTTTCTGTTTCAGCTTAAGGTTCAAGCCTTCCGCACGCTGAACCGGGGAAGAATGGACGGCATGGTTCATACGGTCGATAATGCGACCGTCCGCCAGTTCGTGCGCAGCCTTCCGTTCGAGCTGACCAATGCCCAAAAGACAGCGGAGCTTGAAATTTTGCAGGATATGCGATCCTCTTATTGCATGAACCGTCTGCTTCAGGGCGATGTGGGTTCCGGCAAAACGGCGCTCGCGGCAATCGCACTGTTCGCGACGGTCCGCTCGGGCTTTCAGGGAGCGCTGATGGTGCCGACGGAAATTTTGGCCGAACAGCACAGCCGGTCGCTTCAGGCGATGTTTGAGCCTTTCGGTATCACGGTAGCTCTGCTGACAGGCAGTGTGAACGGCCGAAAGCGAAAGGATCTGCTCGCCTCGCTGCAAATGGGCCTCATAGATATTGTTGTCGGAACCCATGCCTTGATTCAGGAAGACGTGTTCTTCAGGGAACTCGGCCTTGTTGTAACGGATGAGCAGCACCGGTTCGGTGTGAACCAGCGCAGCGTTTTACGGCGCAAAGGTTATAACCCGGATGTGCTTACGATGACCGCGACACCGATTCCGCGGACGCTGGCGATTACAGTCTTCGGGGACATGGATGTCTCCACTTTGTCCGAACGTCCGAAGGGCCGCATCCCGATTTCGACCTACTGGGTGAAGCCGGACAAAATGGACAGGGTGTTGAATCTGATCCGCCGAGAGGTAGTTCAGGGCCGTCAGGCGTACTTGATCTGTCCGTTAATCGAGGAATCGGACAAGTTGGATGTGCAGAACGCCATTGATCTGCATATTCAGCTGTCGCAGGCTTTTCCTGATTACCGGGTAGGTCTGCTGCATGGCCGTATGACTCCCGGCGAGAAGGATGAAGTCATGCGCGCTTTTTACGATAATGAAGTACAGGTGCTCGTCTCCACGACTGTCGTAGAGGTCGGCGTCGATGTGCCGAATGCCACGCTGATGATTATTATGGACGCCGACCGGTTTGGACTGTCCCAGCTCCATCAGCTTCGCGGACGGGTCGGGCGGGGAGAGCACGCTTCCTTCTGCGTACTGGTGGCTGATCCGAAATCGGAGGTCGGACGCGAGCGGATGGCCGCGATGACCGAAACGGACGACGGATTCGAAGTCTCTCGGCGTGATCTCGAGCTTCGGGGGCCCGGGGATTTCTTCGGCACGAAGCAGAGCGGTCTGCCGGAATTCCGCCTCGCGGATATGACGGCCGATTTTGCCGTCCTTGAGCAGGCTCGCGGCGATGCCGCCGAATTGCTGCGGGACGGCACCTTTTGGACATCCGCCGAATATGCTCCGCTGCGAAGCTTTCTCCAGAAGGAACACATTTTTCAGGGCGATCTGATCGATTGAGTCAATTGAAGACACGTCCCGTCATATACTGAGAAAGATTGGATATGACGGGAGGTGGGGCAAGATGAGTTATCAACAATATGGAATCAGCCCGCAGCTGGTGGAGCGGATCAAGTTGAAGATGAAAAACCCGGCGGTCAAGGATCGGATTAAAAATCTAATAAATGGTGTAAGCAAGCAGCAACTGCAGGACCCCGGCGTGGTGCGCAGACTGGTGCACAATGCTTCGGGGATTCTGGGGGAAAGACTCACCTCCGTCCAGGAGGACAGCATAGTGAGATTCGTTATCGCCCAGAAAATCGATCCGAACAATACGTTCCATTTGATTCGTTTATGGGGAATGTTCCGTTAGTCAAGGACGACGGGCCGTGTAAGCAAGCGGCTGATGTACAGCGGAGGAAATAAAAAAGCGTTCCGGCTTTAAGGGCCGGGAACGCTTTTTTATGTTGTAAGGAAGAAAACGCAAGCGTCGCTCTCCCGGTTATCTTTCCTCGGAGGCGGGAGTGCGCTTCTGCGTCTGCGCCTTCCGCTTGATATGTCTGCTTTCCCACTTGAACAGCTTATCCAAAGCCTTGTAGATCACTTTGGATTCTTTGGTCAGCAGTGGGCCGAGAATCGCCAGAATCAGTACATACATGGCTGCGAACGGCTGCAAAATGGCGAGCAGTCCGCCCGCTTTGCCGAGATTGGCCATGATGATGGAGAATTCGCCGCGCGATACGATGGTCAGGCCGATGTTGGACGAAGCGCGCGGGCTTAAACCCGCGCTGCGCCCGGCAAGCAAGCCGGCGGCGAAATTGCCGAGCAGCGTGACGGCCACTGCCGCCAGTGAATACCATAAGGCTTCTCCGCCAAGGGAGAGCGGATCGATTGTGAGACCGAAGCTGAAGAAGAAGATGGCTCCGAAAAAATCGCGGAACGGAATGATCAGCTTCTCGATCCGTTTGACATGCTCCGTTTCCGCGAGAACGAGGCCGACGAGCAGCGCTCCGATCGCTTCCGCGACATGAATGGTCTCGGAAAAGCCCGCCACGAGGAATAGAATGGCGAAAATGACCAGGGCGAACAATTCGCCGGAGCGGATATTAAGCGCCTTGTTAAGCAGGGGGACCAGTTTGCGGCCGACGACAAGCAGTCCCACCATGTAAACGAGGGCAATGAGCGCCGACAGCAGCACTCCGCCAAGAGAGGAGGAACCGCTGAGCACCAGACCTGAAAGAGTCGAAATGTAGACGGCCAGAAATACGTCCTCGAACATGATGATGCCGAGAATCATTTCGGTCTCCGGATTGGCGGTGCGCTTCAGATCGACCAGAACCTTGGCGACGATGGCACTGGAGGAAATCGTTGTAATTCCGGCGACCACCAGCACTTCCTCGAGCGGGAATCCAAGTCCCCAGCCGAGCAGCAGACCGAGGGAGAAGTTGATCAGAATGTAGATGGTTCCGCCAGCAGCAATCGATTTTCCCGCTTTGACCAGCCTGCCTACGGAGAACTCCAGCCCCAGATAGAACAACAGGAACAGAACGCCGATCCGGCCCATAAATTCAATCAGAGCGGCGCTTTCGATAAACCGGAAGTCCAGATGCCAAATATGAAAAGCATGCGGTCCGACCGCCATTCCAACCAAAATATAAAAAGGGATGACGGAGAATCGGAATTTCGCTGCTAATAATCCGGACAGCGCCACAAGCGCTATGGCCAATCCGATTTCAAATACGATATGGTTCATCAATCAACCACATCCATTCCGCAAAATATGCCTGAATTGTTTATGCTGTTCTCTCTCCCCCGCGGCAACGACGATGCAGTCCGGCGTCAGTTCCAGTTCGGGTCCGGGGCTGATATGCTTAGTGTGATTTTTTTCGATGACCGCTATTACGGTAACACCGGAACGGGCGCGGATATCGAGTTCGCCAATCGTATGGCCGATACAGCCGAACCCCGGCTCCAGACGGTACCATTCAATAATCAGGTCGTCCAGCGCCACCTCGATGGATTCCAGCGACCGGGGCTTGTAAGTGACGCCACCAATGATAGCTGAAATATATCTGGCTTCGTCATCGTCGAGTGTAACCATGGAAATACTTTGATCCGGATCATCATATTCAAAATGATACAGCTCCCGCCGTCCGTCATCATGTACAATGATAGCGAGCTTATCGCCGCTGCGGGTATTTAGAACAAATTTTTTCCCGATTCCGGGCAAATCGCATTCTCTAAAATTCATAATCAAACCAGCCTCCAATAAGTAAAAGTCGTATATTTGCAGTATCGTCCACCTATGACTTCAGCCGCACGGGAGTAAGCCACATAATTCGAGGTGTATTTAAGCGGATACAGAAGCAGGCGCTTCAACAGATTATAGATAAGCGGATAAAATAACCCGAATAGCAAAGGCAATGCGTAGGGCTTCAACTCGGCAGGATAGCTCTGTTCAATAGGAAGACGGGATAAGGCGCCTGGAAAATGCGGCTGCGGATGCTGGCGGGCCGAAGTCACCGCAAAATGGTGAGCCTGCTTTTCGATACCTTTTGCCGCGTTGTCCTGAGCCGATGGGCTGTTCCAATCGACGACAGCGAATGCTGGAAGGACCAGCGCAAGGAGAATTGCCAAAGCGAGCCGGATTAGTCCATTCCGCGCATTTCGATCTATATATTGAGTCAAAAGGGCACCTCCTTGGCCGATCTAGTGTAAAAATCATAACATAGCCTTCACCTTGGAGCCAAATAGCAAGGCGGAGCCAACAGAACGGGGGAGTAATAAATGAAACTATGGAGCGGGCAATTCCCGACAGAGCCGCCAAGCGGATTTGAATTGTTTTGGCAGGATACGCCGACTTTCTTCCGAATTTTCATGATTATTTTCGCAGTTGTCGCCGTTGGCATTCTTTCCGCAATTTTCTACGCCTTATTCAAAGGAATTAAACAGTATGTAACCTATGAGTTTCAGAATGGTGCCAGGATTGAACTCGAAGTGCCTGACAATATGTACGGACTGGTAGTGGAAGGAGACCGGGGAGAGCTGACTTATCAAGGTACGAGATTCAAAGGCTTTAACCGGGCAGTCGATCGGGCAGCAGGGAATGCTGAGGGATAAGCTGGGGGCAAGAACTGAAGATTATCGGAAAAAAAGCAACGCGCCCTACAGGACGCGCCGCATATGCAGAATGACGTTGTTCCAATACCCGCTGTCCAGATTACTGATCTGAACTCCGGGGGAGCCCCAGGTGTGTATAAATTCTCCGCCTCCGATATAAATGCCGACATGGCCGGGAATGGTGTCTCTATCGAACCGTCCGGGGACAGTGAAGAAAATAAGATCTCCGGGCTGAAGCTGCTGACGGCTGACGGATCTGCCGAGATTGTCCTGATCTTTGGCGAGCCGCGGCAAATCCACGCCAAACTTCTTAAAGACATGGCGGGTAAAGGAAGAACAGTCGAATTTTTTCGATTCCTCGTAAGGCGCCGCCCCGAAATCATAAGGAACGCCCAGATATTTTTTGGCATAGGAAATCAGCTCGCCGGCTTGATCCGAAGACATACTTTGAATGCGGAAAGGCTTGCCTGGTGCAGCCGCATTTTGCTTATCGTCGGCGATACGTTCTCTCGGGGTGTCAATGGAGATTTCGCTGCTGCCGGGGTTCAAGCTGACCTTCGATTGAAATAATTTCGACAGCGAACCCGTCGTTATATAGATTTTTCCGTCTCGCCGGATAGGCGCTTCTGGCAGAGTGCAGGTTTTACCGAGGGAGAAGGCCTCTGCGGAGCCCGGTCGCACTTTGTACATCACGTCGCTGTAACCGATCTTGGCATAACCGCCTCCTCCGGGTTCCTCTTCTACCCGATAGCCTAATGATTTAGCTGCAGGTTCAAGGGGAATCCACGTTTTGCCCGAAGAGTCGGTATCTGACTGCTTCTCGATGTAACCTTGCGGCTGGACGGAAGGATTGACGGCATTGGTACGGGGCTGACCGGTGTTATTGGTGTTTCCGCAGGCTGTTGCAAGTACGGCGGCAGACAGCACTGAGCTCAGGAGCAGCAGTTTTTTTGGGGTTGCGTTCATATCACACGCTCCATATTCAAAATTGTAGACTCAGTATGCTCAGCGCTCTTTTTTTTATGTAGCTCGGGCAAAAGGAAATGGTTGTAAGGAATGATCCGGATGAATGGTTTGAAGAACCGGTTTGCGCGGATAATGTAGAACATTCGGTTATTATTTCAGATTGACGAAAATAGGAACCCACATATAATATAGTTTCATAGAATGCCGGTATGGACGCGGGTTGCCGCTAGCATTTACTTTATCGCTTTGATCTATAGAAGCGACAGTGCTGCGGCGCACGTTTCGATGCACGCGCTGATAATATTACGAGAAGAGGGGATTTTTACATGAAGAGAAAGAAAATCTGGCTGGGGCTCAGTTTATGTCTCATGCTCGTGGCGGCAGGCTGCGGCAACAACAATACAACGGCAAGCAACGGTGCGACAGCCGTACCCGGCAGCACCGCACAGAGCACTGCGGGAGCGGGAAGCACGGACACCAAAACTTACAAGATCGCCGTATCGCAGTATGTTGAGCATCCGTCGCTGGATGCCACTTACGACGGCATTATAGCCGCACTGAAGGATGCGGGGATTGTCGAAGGACAGAACCTTACCGTCGATTTTGAGAACGCGCAGGCGGATCAGGCGAACAATCTATCCATAGCCCAAAAAATTGCGTCCGAAGACAATGATCTGGTCATCGGAATCGCAACGCCTCCCGCTCAGGCGCTTGTGCAGGCCATCAAGAACGATACGCCGATCTTGTTTGCGGCCGTAACGGACCCGCTTGACGCCAAGGTGGTATCCAATCTGGATCATCCGGGCGGAAATGTATCGGGGGCATCCGATACGAATCCCGAGGCGATTACCAGACTGATGGATTTCATCGCCGCTCAATTTCCAAATGTGAAGAAGCTGGGCCTTATTATCAACGAGGGCGAGCCGAACGCTGTCGTAATGGCGGACAAAGCCCAAGCTGCGCTGGACAAGCATGGCATTGAGCTGATCAAAGCGCCGATTACGAACACTTCCGAAGTCAAACAAGCCGCCGAGTCCCTGGTTGGACGGGCCGACGCGCTGTACATCACTCTCGACAACTCGGTTGTCAGCGGCGTTGACTCCATTATCCAGGTAGCCAACGAGAACAAGCTTCCGTTCTTCTCAAGTGACCGTGATACAGTTGAGAAAGGCGCTTTCGCTACCGTAGGCTTCAAATATTATGACCACGGCTATCAAGTCGGGCAAATGGCGGTTGACGTGCTGAAGAACGGTAAGAAGATCGGGGATCTACCAGTTACCGTGCAGCAGAAACTGGACGTTATCCTGAATCTGAAGGCTGCCGCCGCTCAAGGCATTGAAGTAACGGACGCCATGAAGAAAGAAGTGGCCGATCAGACTAACGACATTATTCAATAAGATTTGTCCAGGGGCGATCCATAGTGACGCCCCTTGCCGTTTGAAGGGAGAAGTAAGACATCATGTTGGAATCAATGAACGGGGCGATTGAGCTCGGATTGCTTTATGCTTTTATGGCCTTGGGTGTATATATAACGTTCCGGATTTTGGATTTTCCGGATTTAACCGTGGACGGCAGCTTTACGACGGGCGGCGCCATTGCCGCCGTTATGATCACTCACGGCTATGCGCCGTGGCTGGCTACGATCGGTGCGCTTGCCGGGGGAATGATTGCCGGGCTGTGCACCGGTCTGCTCCACACCAAAGGAAAGATCAACGGGCTGCTGTCGGGGATATTGATGATGATCGCGCTCTATTCGATCAACTTGCGGATTATGGGCAAGCCCAATGTGTCGCTCATGGGCGATGAGACGCTCTTTTCTTCAATTGATCCGCTCTATGTAATGCCAATCGCGGTTATAGCGGTGAAGCTGCTCATGGATGTGTTCCTGCGAACCGACCTGGGGCTCGCCCTGCGGGCGACCGGAGACAATTCGCGGATGATCCGCAGTTTCGGCGTGAATACGGACAGTACGACGATGCTCGGAATCAGTCTGTCGAACGGACTGGTGGCGCTCTCGGGAGCGCTCATCACTCAATACTCGACGTTTGCCGATTCCTCGATGGGCATCGGGATGATCGTTATCGGTCTGGCTTCCGTCATCATCGGGGAAGCGATTTTTGGCTCGGGCAGCGTATTCCGCGCTACGCTCGCGGTTGTTCTGGGCTCAATTGTGTACCGGATCGTTGTCGCGCTGGCATTGAGGGTGGAATGGCTCGACGCCTCCGACCTGAAATTAATTACGGCGATTATTGTTATTATCGCCCTCGTGTTCCCATCGGTGCAGCGCTACCTCAAGCAAAAGAACAGCGCCCGCAAGCGTACTGCTGAGCTGGCCGAGCTAGCCTTGAAAGACAAGAAAGGAGGCGCGGCCGATGTTAAAGCTCGATAACGTGTCCAAGCTGTTTAACCCGGGCACGCCGGACGAGAAGATTGCCTTGCTCGGTATTGATCTGGAACTGAATCCGGGAGATTTCGTTACAATCATCGGCAGCAACGGGGCCGGAAAGTCGACGCTGATGAATATTATTTCCGGCGTTATGAAGCCGGATCTCGGCGAAGTCCTCATCGAAGCAAGCCCGATCAGCCATTTGGCCGAGCATCAGCGCAGCCATTGGATCGGCCGGGTCTTTCAGGACCCGATGGCCGGCACATCGCCGCGTATGACGATTGAAGAGAATCTGGCGATGGCTTACAAGCGCGGCAAAAGCAGAGGGCTGTCCATCGGCGTTTCATCCGCGAAACGGGCAATGTTCCGTGAGGAGCTGGAGCGGCTTGGCATCGGCCTGGAGAACCGCCTGAGGGCGAAGGTCGGGCTCTTGTCCGGCGGAGAAAGACAGGCTCTCAGTCTGCTAATGGCCACGTTTACGAAGCCGCAAATTCTGCTTCTGGATGAACATACGGCAGCGCTCGATCCTGCAAGAGCGGAGCTGATTACACGCTTGACCGAATCCATCGTTCGCGAAATGAAGCTGACCACCTTGATGGTAACCCATAACATGGAGCAGGCCATCCGGCTTGGCAACCGCCTGATTATGATGGACAAGGGACGGATTATCCTCGATATCGATGAGACTCGTAAAAAGGATCTGACGGTGGAACGGCTTCTCGGAGAATTTGAGAGCATCAGCGGCCATAAGCTTGCCGATGACCGGATCGTGCTGGGCTAGCCGGTATTCATCGTTTACGTTGAAGGAAGAACAGTAGAGGCCCGATATGAGGTCCGAACACCGGACGGAATTGTCGGCCTTTTTTACGGGATAGTTGAATATTCCGCCGTCGATTCATTTTTAGCAGTGAGGGTATAAGTTAAGGAAATAATGGTAACCGGTCTCAGCGGGAACGGGAAGGCATATAGTTTAAAGCGGGATGCTGCGCTGCAAGTGATTTGAAGGCTCCACGCCAGTGGGGCTTTTTGCATTAGTATAAGAATGAATAAGCATCAGGATATAATTTATCTTTATTCCCTTGAAAGGAGAGAAGACGATGCATTTGCATATCGAAGCCATGATCAAACTGCTTGTAGCCATGCTGTTCGGGCTGTTCATCGGTATAGACCGCCAGTTAAAGCAGAAACCGTTGGGAATTCGGACCAGTATGGTTATCAGTATAGCCAGCTGCCTCGTGACTATCGTATCAATCCGGGCCTTTGATGAATTCTCCGGTGCCGATCATCCCAATATGGACCCGATGCGGCTTGCGGCGCAAATCGTAAGCGGCATCGGTTTCCTGGGTGCGGGCGTCATCCTGCGAAGAGGCGGCGACGCAATCTCCGGCCTGACTTCGGCGGCGCTGATCTGGACGGCATCGGGCATCGGCATCGCGGTGGGGGCCGGATTCTATATTGAAGCGGCTATCGCCGTTGTGCTGCTTATTTTTGCGGTCAACGCGGTTCCTTGGCTTATTCGGGCGATAGGTCCGCAGAAGCTTAACAATCATGACGTATCCGTCAAGATTGTCATGGAAGACATTGACGGCATGCCGGAAGTTATCTGTAAAATCGAGAATCGGACAGGCAACGCAAAAGGCCAGCACAAGCGAAAATTCCGCGAGCGCATTATCCGGCGGATAAAAATCAAGGACCTGGAAGACGGAAGACAAATGATCGATATGGTGCTGTCCGCTCCCCACCGCGATTTTGCCACGGAAATTTATTATGATCTCAAGGGGATTGAAAACATTATGAACGTCGAAGTGGAACAGTTATAGAAGAAAATACGGATTTATGATACTCTATCCTTTGTGAAAGCAGTTACATGAATGGGAGGAGAGGCAGAAACCATGGATATCAAAGCATACGAAGAACAATTTGAGGGCGAACCTGCGGTATGGCTGAAAGCCGGACGCTTTGAGGCGGCCGTACTGCCGGGAACCGGCGGCAATTTGATCGCGTTTCGCGATACGGAGAACGGCTACCGCTTCCTGCGGGAACCGGGAGAAGACGGAATAGAGGCTTTTAAGCAAAGCCCCGGAGTATATGGTATTCCTGTGCTGTTCCCTCCTAACCGGTACGCTGACGGCAAATTTCCCTGGAACGGGCAAGTTTATCAATTGCCGATTAACGAAGAGGCGACCGGGAATCATATTCATGGTTTTTTGCATACGGCGGTCTGGCAGGTGGAAGACTTCGGGAGCAGCAAGAACGAGAGCTATGTTACCGTGGCCATCAAAGTGGACGAGAATCATCCTTCCTATGAATATTTTCCCCATAAATATATCGTGAAGCTGCGCTATGGTCTGTCGGAAGCGGGACTGTCCCAGCAGCTGCTGATCCATAACGACGGGGATGAAGTCATGCCCTGTCTATTGGCTTTCCATACGGCGGTTAACGCCCCGTTCGCTCAGGAGAGCGCTGCAAGTGATTACCGGGTAAAGGTAACGATAGGCGAGCGCTGGGAACTCAATGAACGGATGCTGCCGACGGGAAATTATCAGCCTCTCCAGCCCGAAGAGATCGAACTGCGAGAGGAGGGAGTGAATCCGTTCTT
Organism: Paenibacillus rhizophilus; assembly: GCF_003854965.1. Classification (GTDB taxonomy): domain Bacteria; phylum Bacillota; class Bacilli; order Paenibacillales; family Paenibacillaceae; genus Paenibacillus_AQ; species Paenibacillus_AQ rhizophilus. Next base: position 1,115,035 of record NZ_RQPI01000001.1, on the reverse strand, counting down.
CGCTCCGATGGACAATCATTATACGGCTGTTCCTCAAAACGGAAGAAACCGGATGGAGCTTACCGATATGAATCTCGGCGTGACGCTGGTCTATGATGTGGGCACATCTTACAAGCAGTGGATGATTTGGAACAACGGAGCGAAGGAAGGCTTTTTCTGCCCCGAACCTCAGGTCAATCTGGTAAATGCGCCGAATGTGGACCTGCCTGGCGACGAAATAGGCCTGTTCAGTTTAAAGCCGGGTGAGTATTGGGAAGAAACGGCGAGATTTTATATAAAGGAATAATAGAATGCCATACAAGAGAGCGGTTCGAGTGTCCCGAAGACGGATATTCGGATCGCTTTTTGCTTATATGAGCGGTACCGGATTGCTGAACGGTGGACAGGGCCGGAAAAGCCATGGATAATAAGAGGCAATATCCCGATTCTTTACATAGACCTACAGGAGGACTCAAATGCAGTTTATTGCCATGCTTACCATGTTGATCGATCACATCGGATATATCTTTTTTCCTCAGGACTTGGAATGGAGGTATATTGGGAGGATTGCGTTCCCTATTTATTGTTATGCGCTTGTCCAGGGCCATCTCCAAACCTCTTCAAAGCCCCGATATTTGCTGCGTCTGCTGGCAATCGCCGTGATAGCGCAAATTCCTTACAATCTGGCGCTCGACCCGGGAGGGCTGAATGTCGTCTTCACTCTGCTGCTTTCCGAACTTGTGCTGATTGCGGTGGACAGGCTGCCCAAGCCATGGCTGGGCATAGCGGTTGTCGTTCCGGCCATATGGGTGATGGACTATTTTCCCCTTGATTATAATGCGTACGGGCTGCTTCTGGTGCTGATCTTCCGCTATATCCGTTCGTACGGGCTTGTCATTGCTCATTTGACGCTAAATATTATATATATGTTCTATTACGGCTGGATCGTCCAAATGCTGAGTCTGCTGCCGACTCTGATGATCGCTTACGGACCCTCGGTATGGGAGCAACTGCGGAAACGTCGGGTTCCGAGATGGGTCTGGTGGTCTTTTTATCCGGGACATCTGGCGCTTCTTGCCGTAATACGAATACAGCATTTTGGATATTTGCCGGAGATCGAGTGGTTAAACAGGCTCTCTTTGTGAATAAGCCCCCGGAAGAATGGTTAAAGGTCTCTCTCGGTTTACAGAATATCCCTTTCCTGAGATAATAGCGTTGAATGCCAATACAATAGAGAAGAGGGATTCAATGGAACATGTGAAAAAAAGAGCGAGATGGCTGCTTCCTATCTTGGCGCTGCTGCTGGTGCTTGCGGGTTGTCAGGCGGTAAGCGGTTATGATGTGAACAAGGCGCTGCTAGGCAATCTTGACGTGAAATCGGCTGAGGAAAGCGTGTCTTTCTCTCTGAATGCCGTTCCCGCTTCGGGAATCAGCGCCGAGGATCAGAAAACCATCGATCTTATCAATTCTTTAACCTTGAATGTAAGCCATCTGAAGCTTCAGGACAACGGAGACATTTCAGCAGAAGGGACGCTGGGCTTCAAGCAGGCAAGCATACCGTTCGCCTTCTACATGAACAAGACGGTGCTGGCCTTGAATGTCGAAGGCGCCAAGAAGCCGTTCTACTTCCCGCTGCAGGGTTACGATCAAGAGCTGTCCGCGGTTGGGCTCGATAAGGACAAGGCCGAAAGCGTCGGCAAGCTGGTGAGCCAGTTTGTCGTCAAGAACCTTCCGAACCCGTCGGCAATCAGTGTGACTCCTGTTAATGAAGCTGTTTATGGGGAGCAGTTGAACCTGATGAAGCTGCATGCCGAAGTGACAGGGGATGAGCTTCCGTCGCTGCTCAAAGCCTTTCTAAAGTCGATCTCCAAGGATACCGAGGGCTTTACCCAATTGATCGACGGTTTGTACGATTACTTGCTGCCGGTGCTGAAGCAGGAATCGACGTCGGCTTTGCTGGAACAGTATGGCCTTTCCGATATTCCGCTGGATAACAAAGAAGATGTCGTACCTGTTCTGCATGATGCGGCCAAACTGGCAGTCGATGCGGCTCTTCTGGTGTATGACAAACAGCTGGATAAGCTGTACCAATCGACCCCGGAAATCAAAACCGTTCTGAGTAAGGATACGAAGCTTCAAGTCGATTTGTTCGTGGACAGCGCGCTGCATGTCCGCAAACAGAACGTGAGTCTCAACGTGGCCCTGCCGAATGACGGAAGCATTCCGATCCGGAGTATATCCTTTAAATCAGAGTCACAGATTTGGAACATCAACGGACCGGTCAAAGCCGACCCGATTGCTGTGGACGGCGCTCTTAACATCACGGAGATGCGGTTTACACCCGGCTCCATATTGAGCAATTTTGACGCCAGTTCAACGGTTTACCGTGTGCTCAAGGACGATCTCGGCATTACAAAAAAATCGGCTGTCATCGATCCTAAATTGTACGATACCGTAGTCAAAGGGAAAACGACGATGATTCCCCTCCGTTACTTGGCCGGCCTGTTGGATGCCCAGGTGAAATGGGACGCGGCATCCAAGAAGATTACCGTTATCGATGATGTCTACGGAACCACGATTGTACTGAAGGCGGGTTCCGCGAATGCCGTTATCGACGGTACGAAGGTTAAGCTGCCTGAGCCGGTCATCTTTGACAAATACGGCAGAGGCTATGTGCCACTGCGTATTGTAGCCGAGGCTCTTCACGCCGAAGTGAAGGTGGACGATGAAGGCCTGATTTACATTACCCGCGATTAACCTTTACCGCTGCAGTCAAGCCCAGCCGCTTATTTAACGCAAATGCGTTGAAGCGGCTGGGCTTTTTCTATGGATAAAAATTTAATGGAAGAGTTGAAAATTCCGAAAAAATGTATTAAGATATAAAAAAGTAAGAAACTAAATAAATAGGAGGTAATAATAATATGTCCAATGATTACTTTGATGCAGTGAAAAAAAGACGCTCGGTATACGCAATTAGCAAAGAGCTGCCGGTGCCGCAGGGTCAAGTACAGGAAATCGTGGAGCAGGCTGTTCTGCACAGCCCGACTTCTTTTAACTCCCAAAGCTCCAGAGCCGTTGTTCTGTTCGGAGAACAGCATGATAAACTGTGGGATCTGACATCTGAAACGCTTCGTAAAATCGTGGCTGCCGATCAGTTCGAAGGCACCGCCCAAAAGATGGCAGCCTTTAAAGCCGGCGCGGGTACGGTTCTCTTTTTTGAAGATCAAGCCGTCGTCAAGCACCTGCAGGAGAATTTCGCATTGTATGCGGATAATTTCCCGATCTGGTCCAACCAATCTTCCGGTATGCTACAGCACGTAGTGTGGACTGCTCTGGCAGAAGCCGGCGTAGGGGCTTCCCTTCAGCACTACAACCCGCTGATCGACGAAGAAGTGAAGTCGACTTGGGGACTGCCTGCCGAGTGGAAACTGATCGCTCAAATGCCGTTCGGCGGCATCGTGACCGCTCCTGGCGAGAAAGAATTCGAACCGATCGACAAGCGCGTAAAAGTATTTAAATAAGGCTGTTTCATCTCTTCCGGAATGGCTAAGAAGTTGTAAAGCCCTTGTGAAGGAAGAAGGGCGGGCGATTTCAATCGCCACCGCGCAGGCCAAGGAGTGGGGAGAGAACCACGACAAGAAGATCCGGAAAGAGAAACATTGATTAAAGCGCTCCCACGAGTTGTTTTTTACACTGTTTATTACGCAAAAAAGAACAAGCTACAGAGTCGCTTGTCCTTTTTGTGTAATAGGCTTGCTTATTTGGCAGCGGCGCTTGGACTTGCTTCGGGCGCTGCGGAGGCTCCCGGCGCTGCAGAGGCTTCCGCCTTCTTGGCATCGGTCAGCGTGTTCGTAATCTTCGCTCCGGAAGTCAAAGTTTGCAGCCAAGTGGAGGACATCTCGGAAACTTTTTGTGAAACCAGCGTCTTGCGGATTTCTTCCTTCGAGTTCTCCAGCGTTGGAGTAACGGCATCTTTGTGTTCCGTTACTTTGATAATATGGTAGCCATACTCGCTCTTGACCGGATCGCTTGTTTCGCCGACCTTCATCTTGAAGGCTGCGTCGGAGAATGCGGCAACCATGTCGCCGCGCTTGAAGAATCCAAGATCGCCGCCTTTGTCCTTGGAGCCGGTATCTCCCGATTTCTCTTTGGCCAAAGCCGCGAAGTCTGCGCCGGATTTAAGCTGCTTGACAATCGCATCGGCTTCCTCTTTCGTCTTCACGAGGATATGGGAAGCGCGGACTTCTTCTTCCGAGCCGAGAGTTGCTTTATTTTCATCAAAATACTTTTTGATGTCGTCGTCGGTAACCGTAACTTTAGGCTCCAGCAGCTTGCGGATTTCGACTTGAAGCGGCATTTGCTTCTTCAGATCGTCCAGGGTCATGCCGCTTTGGGAAAGAGCGGAGTTCAGTCCCTCTTCGCCGCCGAACTGCTTCTTGAGATCTTCGATCTCTGTGTTGATATCGGCATCGGTGACCGTGATGTTCGCTTTCTTGGCTTCCTGATCGACAAGCTCCTGGGTGATCATGGATTGAAGCGTAGATTCACCGCCGGCTTGCACCAATTTATCATATAGCTCGTTCTTGGTAATATCGTTGCCGTTTACGGTTGCGACGGCGGATTGTCCGTCGGCCTTCTGGAACGGCGGTCTAATCAATACAATAATAAGCGCAGCCGCCAGTATGATCGAGGCGATCATCCAGCCTTTGCCCCCCTTGGAGGAAGAGGGAACGCCTGCAGGCGGTTCGCCAATCTTGTCCATAACCGGGATTTCCGGATTCGTGTTGTCGACGGCGGCTTTTTCCGCAGCCGTGGTGTTATCCTGGTGTTCGTTCTGGTCCAAATTCTTTTCATCCATTGTAGCAATGACTCCCTTCGTTAATAGGTGTTGCTTTTCTCTCTACCAACTTTACCAGAATACAAAGGTTCAAACCTTAAGAAAGCATAAAAAAACGGATTTTCTTTTTAAGAATGCATTAATATACGGAAAAAGCCGGAAAACACGGTCGCCCGTTGTTCTCCGGCTTCTTGACGGCTATGTGCTGGCTTCCTTAGGATATCCGGCTGCGGAGCAGCTGGCGGATATGCTCCTGCTTCCTTCTCGGAATGCGTATCCGCTTTGCGTAACCGCCTTTTTCACCGAAATAGATGCAGTCATCCTCGATGGAACCAATTTTGTTCAGATTAACATAAACGCCGCCCTGAACATGAAAATAGCTTGACGATTTAAGCAGACGATTCAATTGCTCGGCAGACATTCTTTTTTTAATATTATAGTTTCTGCCGTGAAAGATGACCAGATCATGGTCTCCGACCTTAAAGAACAGAACGTCCGTTTCCACCTCGAAGTCCTCGTATACATTTCTGGCCTCCAGTAGAATGCTGTTCATTCCTGTTCCCCCTTATTCATATTCTTGAATGTTAGCGCTTCCATTATAACATGCTCATTTATCCTTGGAAAGCTTATTTTTAAAATAATTAAGTCCGTATTACTTGCGATTTGTCATAGGCGGAGAAAAAATGTAAATTATAAAAAGCAATGCGATTATAAAGGAGGAATTATCATAATGAATCAAACGTCCACACTTCTAGTATATGTAGGTTCTTATTCGGGAGCCGATGCGAACGGCATTCATGTGTTCCGGTTTGAACCGGAACGGGGAGGCGCTCTAACCTTGCTCGGCGGAGTGAAGGGGATTGCGAATCCGACTTTCGTCAATGTGGACGCGCAGGGACACCGCTTGTATTCCATCGGCGATAAGACGAATGCGGAAGGCGTCAAGGAAGGAGAAGTGGTTGCGTACTCCATTGAACCGGAAGCCGGAACTTTAACGGAGATCAGCCGGACGGACACGATGCCCGCCGAAGGCGCAACGGCGATGAGTACCTGTCATATTTCCAGAGACTCGGACAGCCGATTCGTCGTAGTCTCAAGCTATCACGGCGGCAAGATCGGACTCGTCTCCCTTGACAGTGAAGGCAAGACGGTGCGTCTGACCGATTCCGCAGCACATACGGGGCATGGAGCCCACCCTGATCGCCAGGACCGTCCTCATCCGCATTCGGCTTCGTTTAGTCCGGATGAACGTTTTCTGTTTGTCTGCGATTTGGGAATTGATGTGATCAGGTCATACCGGATTAATGGGGAAAAAGAAACGCTGGAGCTGCACGGAGACACTCCGCTTCATCCGGGGGCGGGTCCGCGTCATTTCACTTTTCATCCGGACGGACGTTCCGCTTATGTCATTAACGAAGTGGATTCCACTATTACTTCCTTTACATATGAGGCTGAGGCGGGCGTGCTTGAAACGGTTGTTACCGTTCCCACGCTTCCGGAAGACTACGCCGGGGAAAATACCTGCGCGGAAATCGCGGTGTCCCCTGACGGACGTTATCTCTACGGGTCAAACCGCGGACATGACAGCATCGTCATCTATGCGGTCGATCCGGCGACGGCCGAACTGACTTTTGTAGAGCATGTGTCCACCCGCGGCGGCCACCCGCGCCATTTTGCGCTGACGCCGGACGGAGATTATCTAATCGTCGCCAACCGGGACTCCAACAACCTGGTGGTCTTTGCAAGGGATGGCGCAAGCGGACAGCTGACCTTTACAGGGAGTGAAGCGCAGGTAGCGAAGCCCGTCTGCGTCAAGCCGGTATTCTTATAGAGACGGAGATCGGAAAGGGCGGCATCAATCAACGAAACGCCAAAAACGCCGGACTGCAAAGACCGGCGTTTCCTGCATGAACTGCTTTTAAATTATCGGAGAGAGACTGGCCTTAACGGCACAATTGTGGATACGGCGGATTTGAACAATACGCTTTGCCTGCCGTCGCTTTGACCCTGCAAAGTTATCGTGTAGGCGTCATACGAAGTCATAATGCCCTGGATTTTCACTCCATTGGTCGTAAAGATCGTCAGCGGAACCTTTGTCTGAACAAACTGGCTCAGCATGCGTTCCTGAAGCTTTTGAATTTCCACTTTGGCAGCACTCCATCTTTTTATGATTGATTACTTAACCAAGTATAGCATGGAAAAGGTATCCTCTGGAAACAAACTCTATCCGTCGGATGTTCATAAGGAGGAAAAGATATTGACTGCTAGGCATTGGTCCAGAGGTTTCAAGCTTTTTCTTCTGTTTGCGGTGATTTTCGGGCTTATTTCCGTCCTGGTCACTTACAACCACACGGCATGGTTTGACGATCGGATTATTCATCTCGTACAGTCTCCCGAATCGCCGGCGCTTACCTCTGCGGCCAAATCTCTATCGCTTGTCGGATCATCCAAAATCGTCATCAGCCTGTCGCTTGTAATTATGGCTGCCCTGTTTCTGTTTCTAAAGCACCGCTTGGAGCTGCTGCTGTTTCTATGGGTGGGCGTTACGTCAAATATCCTGAATTCGATTCTCAAGAATTGGTTTCACAGGGAGCGGCCGAACATCCACCGGATTATCGAAGAACCCGGCTTCAGTTTTCCAAGCGGCCATTCGATGGCCGCCTTTTCGGTATACGGCGTGCTGACCTTTTTGCTGTGGCGCCATTTGCGCTCCGGAAGCGCACGGGTCCTGCTGGTCGTCATCTGCTTCATCCTTACAGCTGCAATTGGCTGGAGCCGGATCTATCTCGGCGTGCATTATCCGAGCGATGTGATCGGCGGGTATGCTGCCAGCTGCGCCTGGCTTATGCTCTCCATCGTCCTGTTCGAAGCTCTCCGCTCCTTCCTGAAGAAGCGAAAGGGATAACGGCGCATCGCATGAAAAAAACCGGACGCCCCTTAAGGGTGTCCGGCGGTGTGAATGAGCGGGAACGGCTATTCGTTGTGATCGACCGGTTTCCGGTACGGGTAATGATGCCGTCCCGAGAACGGTTCCTTTTCGCTGACCCGGGCTTTCAGCATGGCGGGCAGTCCCGACTTAAGCTGTTTGGCCTGCTCCTGCGTGAAGCGCCCCTCGGCGACGCCCTTGTCTATACGGCTGCCGGCTGCGTCCGCGAGCTTTTGCACATATTGCTCTTCCGTCCAGCCTTTTTCCTCCCTGGCAATATCGGCCAGACTTTTGCCGGATTTCAGGCTTTCAGATAGAGCGGAGCAGTCCATGCCGAACAGCTTCGCGCTTTCCATAAAGATGAAATGTCCTCTGCCGTGGCGCTTGGCTTTATGTTCTCCGTTCGACCCGGAGTCCGGGTTGGAAGGGGAAACGGCGGTCCGGCCGTTGTCGGAGACGCCTTCGGCTCCAGCGGTGCCGCTTGCCGAAACGCCGTAAGACAGACCGATCAGAAGGGCTGCGGCCAGCGCCAGCGTTCTTTTGATATACGCGCTCAATAGTTTCACCTCTTTTCCTTGAAAATGAACTGCAGTATCCAGTATTTCCAGAAACCTGAAAGAACGCTGAAAAAAGACTTAAATCCCGTTAAATTTCGCTGCTCCGCCTCATGGGTAATAATAATAAAATTATGTTCGAACAAACTGACAGAAGAAACAAGAGGAGGGATGGACCGTGAATTTTGGCGCCCGCGTACTTAAGACGGGACTGGCGGTAACGCTTGCCCTATATCTCGCCACGCTGCTGAAGTTCTCTTCGCCCACAGGCGCGGGAATTGCGGCCATATTTGCAATGCAGCCGTCCATCTACCGGTCCTGGCGGCACTTTCTGGACCAGATTCAGACCAGTACGGCCGGAGCGGTCATTGCGCTGCTTGGCGGCATGCTGCTGTCCAACCAGCCCATCGCCGTAGGCATTGTCTGCATCCTGGTCATTATGCTCAGCATGAAGATGAACCGCTCGGATACGATCGGCCTGACGCTCGTTACGGTCATATCCGTGATGGAGGGATCGGGAGAGTGGCAGTTTGCGCTTACCCGGTTTCTGGTGCTGATGACGGGGATCGTCTCGGCTTTTGTCATTAACATTTTTGTTTTTCCGCCGAAACCAAGGAAGCAGTATATCAACCAGATCGAGCGTGTCTTTAACAGCCTTTCTCTGCTGATGCGCACCGCCGTCTCGCATGAAATGAAAGAAAGTGTGTTCCGGGACGAGAAGAACGCGCTCGAAGGTTCGATACGCTCGCTGGCGGACAAATACGCCTTGTTCGAAGAGGAACAGAAGCAGCTTCGGAAACCGAAATACAGCCAGACCAGACAGATGGTGGTGTATAAAAATTTGCTTTCCTCTCTGCAAAAAGGCTATGAAGTGCTGGATGCGGTAGACCGGCATTATTTTCAGGCCATGAGGAGCGAGGAGACCGACGTAGTGTTCGACCGCCATCTGGAGCTGCTGATCAAATATCATGAGCATATTTTGCTGAAGTTTCAGGATAAGATTAAACCGGGGATATCGGAGACGGAGCCCCTTGGCGATGACAATGACGGCTTCCTGGAGTCGGTGGTTCAAGGCTATAGACAAGGAAACACGAACCGCCTTAGACTTGCCGTCGTCGCCGGAGCGATCTACGATTATGGTTATCAGCTGGAACGTCTCGACAGAGTCGCCGACCAGATTAACCGGGCATCGGAAGATATGGACTAGCGGGTAGGAAGGAAACAACGCAGCAAAGGAAACAGCCAAGGAATATATTTTCACAAGAAGAAACGGCTGCGCCGTCCTCGCAGGAGGAGGGCATCCGTTTCTCGTAGAAATATAAGACCAAACGATAGGGGCGAAGCTTATAAAGTCTTATATTTAAAAAAAATCCGGCTCCCTTGGGGAACCGGATGTCTTGGTTTATTATGTAAGAGTGTTGATTTCGAGGTTACGGCTTGATAACACAGGTGAAAATTGTTAAAATGAAAAAATGACACAACGATAATAGGTTAAGTAAACACAGCTATTCTATTCAATTATAGCATGCTTTAAGTGTGATGTCAACCTATAAAAGGGGATGAATGGCAGTGTCCATCAATGAAAATGAATGGAAAGATGAGCAGGTCCGAGTAGACCGCATAACCGGTCTTCTGAAAAGCCGTATTCGGGCCCTTTCCGAAGAGCTTGGGCTGCATCGCAGCGATGTGGTGGAGCTGCGCAAAGATTTTTGGGAAGAGGTAACCGTGAATTTCAGCAGTCCCGACGATCTCGGCGAAACCTCAACCAGTCTGCGGCAGCAGGCCCAGGTATTGTCTGAGCGGGAACGCCATCATCTTCAATCCAGCAAAGCGCTGAAAAAATATAAAAAGCTTGTGGTGTCCCCTTACTTCGGACGCATTGATTTCACAGAAACGCCGGATGGAGAATCCGAGCGCATCTATCTCGGCATCGGCTCGCTGATGGAGGACGACGGCACTTTTCTGATTTATGACTGGCGGGCTCCCATTTCCAGTCTGTATTATGACGGAGCGCCGGGGCCAACATCCTTTGAAACTCCCGCAGGCACGGTGAGCGGAGAAATGAGCCTGAAACGGCAGTTTGTTATCGACAATGGAACAATCGAGGTAATGTTCGACACCGGCGTTACAATCGGCGATGAACTGCTTCAACAGGTGCTTAGCCACAGTGCCGACGACCGGATGAAGAGCATCGTGGCTACCATTCAAAAAGAGCAGAACGCAATCATCCGCAACGACCGCAGCCGGATGCTCGTCGTTCAGGGGGCGGCCGGAAGCGGCAAGACATCCGCGGCGCTCCAGCGCGTGGCCTACTTGCTCTACAAGTACCGCGACAGTCTCCAGGCCGACCAGGTTCTCCTGTTCTCCCCCAATCCGCTGTTCAACAGCTATGTATCTACCGTGCTTCCAGAGCTGGGTGAAGATAACATGCAGCAGACGACCTTCCAGATGTATTTGGAGCACCGCCTGGGCCAGGAATTTCAGCTCGAGGATGTATTCAGCCAGACGGAAACGCTGCTGAACAGTCCCGACGGCCCTGAGACGGATGCCAGGAGAGACGGAATTGCCTACAAGTCGTCGGTCGCGTTCCTCGATGCCATCCGCCGCTATGCAACCAGGCTGGAGCGTGAAGGAATGCTCTTTAAGCCTCTTATGTTTCAGGGTCGGGCAATTGTGTGCAAAGAAGAAATGGAGCGTAAATTTTACGGATATGATCCATCCATCAGGCTGGCGAACCGGATCGACCTCATGACAGGCTGGCTGCTGAAGAAAATCGCCGTATTCAGCCATGAGGAGAGGAGCGCGGACTGGGTGGAGGACCAGATCGAGCTGCTGGACTCCGGTGAGTACCACCGCGCCTACCAGATGATGCGGCGCAAGAAGCGGGGCAAGGAGGAAACGTTCGACGATTACGACACGGAGAAGGAGATGCTCGCCCGCTATGTGGTCAGCCAGCGTCTCAAGCCGCTGCGGGGGTGGGTCAAACGCAGCCGCTTTGTAGACGCGAATGGGCTCTATTCCAGGCTGTTCCAGGACAGGGAGCTGCTGGAGATCCTGAGCGAAGGCGCCGCGCTGCCAGCGAGTTGGGACAGCGTCAGCCTTCAGACGCTGGATGCGCTTGCGGCTGGTGAGCTTGCATATGAAGATGCCACGCCGTTCCTTTATTTGAAGGAGCTCAGCCAGGGCTTTCATACCAACACTGGCATTCGTTATGTTTTCGTGGACGAGGTGCAGGATTACTCGCCGTTCCAACTCGAGTTTCTGCGCCGTCTGTTCCCCAGGGCCAAAATGACCGTATTGGGCGATCTCAACCAGGCCATTTATGCCCAGGGAGAGGCGCTTGGTGAATTGGCGGGACTGGAGAGCATCTATGGGAAAGAGAACACGGAAGTCGTATCGCTCACCCGAAGTTACCGTTCCACGTACGAGATTGTCGAGTTTACGCGGTCGATGATTCCCGGCGGAGAAAGGATCGTTCCTTTTAACCGCAGAGGGGAAGAACCGGTGATCCGTGAGGTCTCAGGAAGCGAGGAGCTTTTGTCCAAGGTGGAAGAAGATATCCTGAGCCTGCATGCTCGGGGCTATCACTATGTCGCGGTCATCTGCAAGACAGCCGGGGAGAGCTCAGGGGTTTATGCCGGTCTCAAAGATAAGCTAGCGGTTCAGCTCGTGACTAAGGAGACGACGAATTTCCAGAAGGGGACGCTCGTTCTACCCGCTTATTTGGCCAAAGGGGTCGAATTCGACGCGGTAATCATCTATGACGGTTCCGCGAAAAGCTACGGGAGAGAAAGCGAACGGAAGCTGTTCTACACGGCCTGCACGAGGGCCATGCATGTGCTGCATATTTTTTGCCTCGGTGAACCGAGCCGGTTCATTCCCGTCCAATCGGTGGACACCGGCAGCCGCGTCCAATAAATCCATAATTGCAAAAGGCCGTTCCTGTGACCATTCGGGGACGACTTTTTGTCGTGAATGAATAATCGGCGCAGAACAAACCACAATAAAAGGTGTTGTGAACGAAGAACAAAGGTGGTCCGTACATGAAAGATAAAAAGTGGGATTTGCTGGCATTGGCGTCCATCCCTTTTATCATGACGCTTGGAAATTCCATGCTGCTGCCGGTGCTGCCTCAAATTTCCCGAAAGCTGGCGATCAGCTCCTTTCAGGTAAGTATGATCATAACGGTATACGGTGTTGTCGCGATTGTAATGATTCCCATTGCCGGATATTTTTCCGACCGGTTCGGACGTAAAGTTGTCATTCTTCCAAGCCTTATCATCGCGGCTCTCGGCGGGGGCGTGTCCGCGGCCGCGGCATGGTTAATGGCAGGAACGTCCGCTTACTGGGTGATTCTGGGCGGGCGTTTTTTGCAGGGAATCGGGGCGGCGGGCGCTTTTCCCATCGTTCTGCCTTTTGTCGGCGATATGTTCCGGGATGAAAAGGAGGTCAGCAGAAGTCTTGGCCTGATCGAGACCTCCAACACCTTCGGCAAAGTGCTCAGTCCGATTCTCGGCGCTTATCTGGGAACGCTGCTGTGGTATCTTCCATTTATCGCTATTCCGGCTTTGTGTCTGGTTTCATTTTTGCTGGTTATGTTCCTGGTCAAGAGTCCGAAGAAGAAAGAGCGCGAATCATCGACTGTGAGGCAGTTTCTTTCGGGTATTCGTGATGTGCTGCATGAAAAGGGACGCTGGCTGTATGCCATATTCGCCGTCGGCTGCATCTGTATGTTCGTTACGTTCGGCGTACTGTTCTATCTGTCGGAAACGCTGGAATCTGCTTACAACCTGCACGGTTCGATGAAAGGCCTTGTGCTTGCCATACCGCTCGCGCTGCTCTGCCTGTCCTCGTACGGAGCCGGAAAAATAATAGGCCAAAATAAAAAGCGGATGAAATGGATCGGGTTCGGCGGAATGGCGCTGCTCACGGCATCCATGGTTATTACCGGTTTTTACAGCGGAATCTATTTTATGGTGGGCTTTCTGGGACTTGGCGGAATCGGGATCGGCGCCTCGCTGCCCTGTCTGGACGCCTTGATCACGGAAGGGATTGAAAAAGAAAACCGCGGTACGATCACCTCCTTGTACAGCAGTATGCGGTTTATCGGAGTGTCGCTGGGTCCGCCGGCCGTATCCTTGCTGATGAATGCCGGCCACTGGGCGTTGTTTGGCACTATGGCGGCGGTTGGGGCTGTCGGAGGACTGCTGACCCTGCTTGCCATCAAACCGAGCGAAGGGGAAAAAGGGGGAAAGAAGGGAGTAGAAAACATCTCCCGTTACAAGCCGGAACAAACCGGACCGGACGGGACATTCGGGCGCAGGGGCAGGTCGCCGGTCTAATCTTCGTATATATTGCCGGTATTGCGGCAGATTGTTTTCAGAATAAGGCGAAGCTCCTCGATCTGTGACGGAGACAGGCCGGCAAAGGCGGAATCAAGGTTTTGCTGCTCAAGGGCCCGGGTAGAGTCGATCAGCGCTTTCCCTTCTGCGGTAGCGTTCAAAAGATAGGCTCTGCGGTCGATATCGGAGACCGTCTTTGTGATAAGGCCTTTCTTACCCAGCAGCTCGACGATACGGGCGGTGGTGGGCTGGTCTTTGTCAACGGAAGCGGCAACCGCCTTCTGGTTGACGTTGTCATGGCTTGCTATTGTATAAAGGACTGTCCACTGTTCCGGAGTAATATCAAAGGGTTTCAGGGCACGGGAGAAAATAATGGAGATCCGCCGGTATGCGGAACCGAGCAGAAAGCCTGGAGAGTGCTGCAGATTGGGCAGGGTCATCGTTGTTCTCCTTTACGTATTCGTTTGTACATTTACATGGTATGACAATTATTTTGGGAATACAAGCAAGCCGATAAAAAAGCTCTTGCCCGTCTGCCGGGCAAGAGCTTTTTGCAATGGCTCAGGATTATTGCGGCTGCTTGGCAACCTGAGGAACCGTCGCCCAGTCTTTGAGGAAGCGTTCAATCCCGTTGTCGGTCAGCGGATGCTTCCACAGCGACGGCAGCAGAGAACCCGGAATCGTCGCAATGTGCGATCCGGCGATGGCGGCCTGCTCAACGTGGGCGATATTCCGAATGCTGGCGGCAATGATTTCGGAGGAAAGACCATAGTTGGTAAGAATCGTCTTCAGGTCTTTGATCAGCTTCATGCCGTCCACCCCGATGTCATCGAGACGGCCGACGAACGGGCTGATATAGGTCGCGCCGGCCTTGGCGGCCATGAGGCCCTGGGCGGCGGAGAAGATCAGGGTGACGTTCGTTTTGATGCCTTTTTTCGTCAGTTCATAGCAGGCTTCCAGGCCGTCTTCCGTCATAGGCAGCTTGATTACGACATTGGAACCCCATTCAGCGATTTCGTAAGCCTCTTCAAGCATTTCCGCGGCTTTCAGACCGATCACTTCGGCGCTGACAGGCCCGGGAACGATTTCAACAATCTCTTTGATAACATCTTTAAAAAGTCTACCTTCTTTGGCGATCAGCGATGGATTCGTCGTCACGCCATCTACCAATCCAAGGCGTGTAATCCGCTTTATTTCTTCAATATTTCCGGTATCCAAGAAAAATTTCATTCCTGTATCCTCCTCTGGTTTCCAGATAGATTATAAAGCTATAGTGATAACTACATTATGGGTCATTGTGAGAAAAGATTCAACTGTTATTTTGATTATCTCAAAATAACTATTATATTATGTGCATCGCTTTCATTTTGTTTCTCCCTTATTGCGGATTGGCGGCTTCCTTGTCCGGGTATGAATTAATAAGTAAATACGACGGGCAGGTGATTGAAATGGAGAGAATTGCGATTATTTCCGACATCCATGGCAATATGCCCGCGTTAAGGGCGGTTCTTAAGGACATTGCGGGGAGGGGGATTACCAGAATTCAGTGTTTGGGCGATATGGTAGGCAAAGGTCCGGAACCCGCGGAAGCGCTTGATCTTGTCCGCGAGTCGTGCGAATCGGTTGTCATAGGCAATTGGGAATCGATGGTGATCGACGAAGAGAACGTCGAAGGGGATCCGGCCGCACGCTGGCACCGGGACCGGCTTGGCGGCGCCCGGCTGAATTATATCCGCAGCCTGCCCTTTGGGCTGGAGTGGGAGATGAGCGGCAGGAAGGTAAGGCTCTTCCATGCTTCTCCCGAAAGCGTGTACGTGCGCGTGCAGCCGTGGGCTTCGGAGAAGGAAAGGCTCGGCCTGTTCCTCAATACGGAGGCGACCGCTGGCTCGGGCGCTTCCGGCAAGCCGGACATAGTAGGCTATGGAGACATACATCACGCTTATCTCCAGTATCTGCACCGCCGCATGCTGTTCAACGCGGGCAGCGTGGGAACGCCTAGGGATGAACCGACGGCATGCTTCTGCATTATGGAGGGGGTATGGCAGGGAAAGAACCCCGCGCCTTTGTCCATTCAATTTATACGGGTGCCTTACAACATCGAAGAGGCGGCCGCTATAGCGCGAAAGAAAGCGGAGCAGGAAGGAATGCCCGGCCTTGATGTCTTTCTGCGCCAGCTTACGACGATGCGTCCCGGCAAATAGAACTTCCTTCGGCAGAAAATATCGGCAGATTGCACAAAGGGCATTTTCGCCCGGGCCTGCCCGTGATAAGATAAACTCGGCATGTCGATTTCCGTGACAAGGCGGGGAAGAGGATGATCTACGCGGTTCTGGCATTGGCGCTCTTTCTGATGATATTGGCAGGTATTATCGCCTCGGCAAACAGCAGACTGCTTCGCGGACGCGAACGGCACCCGGCCGCGAAGCCGGGTGCCGTGGCTTATTCGGTAGTCGGCGCTTCCGTTTGTCCAGACAATTTAACTGAGCCTGTTCCTTTGTTTCGGATTTGGTCCGGTTATGAAACTGCGGTTGAAGGCGGAACTGGTAACGAAGCAGGGGAGATGCACTCTTTGGTCAGAACGGCCGTAGGCAAAGGCGAAATGACATTGGAGCATGCGATAGACTGGATGCTGCGGAGAATGGCGGATTTGGCCGCCGGAGGCAGCTTGCTGTACAAATCGTACGTAGAGAATACGGTTCATGAAGACGAAAGGACGGCGATTCTGGAGCTGGAACAGTCAGCAGAGGAAGGAGCGAGGGCATGAAGGTTACACTAAATCAGACCGTGATATCGGCGGAGCAGGGAGACATTACATCTTGGAGCGGCGATTGCATCGTAAACGCCGCCAATACCGGACTGTTTGGCGGTGGAGGAGTAGACGGGGCGATTCACCGCGCCGGAGGGCCCAAGATTGCCGAAGAATGCGCTTTGATTCGCAGCAGGCAGGGCGGCTGTCTTCCGGGTGAAGCGGTCGCCACGGGTGCAGGCAATCTGCCGTTTCGGGCCGTCATTCATACGGTGGGACCGATTTGGAAAGGCGGCACGGCGGGCGAAGCCGATATACTGGCGAAATGCTATATTAACAGCCTGGCGTTGGCTGCTGCCATAAGCGCGCGCAGCGTCGCTTTTCCGAACATCTCGACGGGCATCTACGGATTTCCGAAGCCGCTGGCTTGCAGCGTCGCTTTGAATGCGGTTGCGGAATACGTCAGTCGGCTGGAGCAGGAAGACGGCTTCCCGGAAAGAATCGATTTTATTTGCTATGAAGACGATAACGCAAGGTTGTACCAAGAAGCGCTGACAAATATGGGCAAATCCGTTAGCGAATTACGATCAAGACCCCTTGAGGAAAGGAATAGGAAAGTGAGCAATTCCAATGTGGAATATGTGGTTGTGGATTCCGGGAATTCCGACCTGCGGCGCCTGATCGCCAAGCTTGATGAAGAGCTTCTGGAACGGTATCCGCAGGAGCGGATTTACGGAGTCGATTTCGATCATCCCGACGTGCGCAAGATCATCTTTGTAATCGCCCGTCACCGGGGGGATGCGCTCGGCTGCGGAGGAATCCGTCCCTTAACGGAGAACGGCGCCGAGCAGCCAACGGCTGAACTGAAGCGGTTCTTCGTGGACCGAGGGAGCCGCAAGATGGGTATTGCTTCAGGCATGCTGAAGTACCTGGAAGACCAGGCGCGCGGGCGCGGATTCCGCGAGATGAGGCTGGAGACGGGCGGAGAGCAGCCGGAAGCGATAGCGCTCTATATGAAGCATGGCTACCGGCCGATTGAACGTTTCGGCATTTATACGGATAATCCGCAATGTCTCTGCTATGGCAAAAGCCTGGACTGATGATGGCCGTCAGGCGTGATATTTGCCGACCGGCTCGTTCAGCACCCATTCCAGTATGATGATCATGTCGTCCAACCGGGCAAGCTGCGACGCAAGAGCCGGGCGGCCCGGATCGTCTTCCGGTAATGGGGCGAGGCGCGTTTCCAAAGACCTGCGCTGGAGAGTCATCTCGTTGATTTTGGATTTGATCTGATTTTCGGTTCTCATCCGAAAGTCCTCCTGAAAGAAATGAAATTGGGAAATACTGAATACTAGACTATTATAACGGCAAATAGGGGTGTAACCAAATGAACGCGAAGCAGTTGGCAGCGGAAGCGGCGGTTGATTATGTAAAAGAAGGAATGAAGGTCGGTCTCGGGACGGGGTCCACGGCCTACTGGGCCATCCGCAAGCTGGGAGAGCGGGTCGCCGAAGGCCTGAACATTACGGCAGTCGCGACCTCAAGAGCTTCAGAACAGCAGGCGAGAGAGCTTGGAATTCCGCTCGTATCTTTCGGGGAGATCGACCGTCTTGACCTGACGATCGACGGAGCGGACGAGCTGGACGGAGAGCTTCAGCTCATCAAAGGCGGAGGCGGAGCCCTTCTGCGTGAGAAGATTGTCGCAAAAGGCAGCGACCGGATGATCGTAATCGCCGATGAGAGCAAGGCGGTCCGGACGCTCGGCAAATTTCCGCTGCCTGTGGAAATCGTCCCGTTTGCCTGGGAATGGACATTGGCGGATCTGGCCAAACTCGGCTGCGTTCCGGAGCTTCGGCGCGCCGGGGGAGACTTATATAAAAGCGACAACGGAAATTACATAGCGGACTGCCGGTTTGAAATCATTGAATCTGCGCCCAAGTTGGCGCTGGCTCTCCATTCCATTCCGGGTGTTGTTGAACACGGACTGTTTATTGGGATAGCGGATATGGCGATCGTGGGAAAAAGCGACGGCAGCCTTGAAGTGATCCATAGTAAAGCGAAAGCTTGACACGGGACGCTCGCCGCAAGATTTGGATAAGGAGAGCGGCAATCTTTTGTCTCTTAGCATATTCGGGCTGTCTGCTCTATTGGATGTTTCTCGGCTTCGGACGGACCGTCCGGCATGACCTCCCGATGAGATATAATCTTGTTCCGCTTCGAACGGTGTGGTATTATCTTTCGGCGGGCGGCGGGCCGTCTTTGGCCGCGAGGCTGGTCAACTTGCTGGGCAACGTGGCCGTCTTTGTTCCTTTCGGCATGTTGGTGCCTTTGGCAACCGGCCGCCTGCTGTCGCCGATTCGACTGGCGGTCCTGTTTATCCCGTGCATTGCGGCGCTTGAGATCCTGCAAATGGTGCTGCGAGTCGGGAGCTTTGATGTCGACGACATTCTGCTCAACCTGCTGGGAGTGTGGACCGGCTTCGGGCTGCTGCGGCTGTACGGCATAACGAGAATAAGGAGATTGTGATACAATGCTTACTGATATTAAATCCAAAATCGATTCTCACGATGTTGAGGAATTGCTGTCTTATGCGGTTATCTCCGATCCCGGCGAACTTGAAAGAGTCCGCGCGGAATATAAGGAGGAAGCTCCCCTTAAGCTTTACGGCTGGGAGGAAGAGGAGCTGCTGGTCGGCCTGATCGGCTTTGAAGAGACCGAGGACGGTTCGATCGACATCCGCCATATCGCCGTGCTTCCGGAAAATCGCGGAAAAGGCTACGCCCGCGGCATGATTCTGGAGCTGCTGGCCGACCGCCAGCCCCGGTATGTCATCGCGGAAACTGAGGAAGAGGTGGCGGCACATTTTTACCGCAGTCTGGGCTTTATGGTGTATTCGCTGGGAGAGAATCCATCCGGTATTGAACTGCTTCGCTGCGTATACGAAGTGGAAGATTCGGAGGATGAAGAATAAGTTATTTGGGATAGACTGTAGTGCATCCATAGTAGTCACGGGGACTTCCCGCATGTCATCGACGATGGCTGGCGGGTAGTCCTTTTTTTGTTGTCGATAGGACAGCACTTGACTTTTCCGGCTGACCGAAATATAGTTTTACAATAAAACTATTCTATTCATGAACTATTTAAGAAAGGAGGAGACTGATATGAACGACGAAGCCAGAGAGTGGATCAATCGCTATATCGACGCTTATCAAATTGTCACCCGGCGGATCAACGCCCGGATTAGGGAAAGTATTGACGAGGGACTGACAAGCGACCAGTTCCAGATTCTCAGGCTGATCGACGGGCAGCCCCGCTGCACCTCGACTTACCTGGCGGAAGCCTTTTCCGTCGGCAAAAGTTCCATTACCGCAATCATCAACCGGCTGGCGGAAGCGGGAATCATCGAGCGCACCCGGGACGAGAGCGACAGGCGGCAGGTTTATCTGACGATCAGCGATTACGGACGCGGCATATATGAAACGGCGGAACATAAAGTGCTGGAGGTCATCTCGCCCTACCTAATGAACTTCGATAAGGACAATATCGAGCTGTTCATCACCATGTTTGAGAAATTGGCGCAGTTGATGCAAGAAGCGGGAGGTAGCAACGAATGAGAAGCATTTTAAAAGCAAGATGGGTCATTATCGCGTTATGGCTCGCGGCGGCCGTCCTTCTGGTCATGACCGCTCCTTCGTTCTCCGATCTGGTACGGGAGAAAGGACAAATTTCCGTTCCAGAGGGCTACACATCCTCCAATGCTTCCGAGATTCTCAGAGAGGTGTCCGACGCCAAGGGCGGAGAAACACTTCATCAGGCAGCGCTGGTGTTCAACAGGCCGCAGGGTCTAGGCGAGAAGGAGACGGAGAGCATCCGCCAGGGAGTGGAGAAGCTCGCCGCTAATAAGGAGAAGCTTGGACTGGACAGCATTACGGACCCTTTTTCGCAGGAGGCGTTAAAGGATACCCTGATTGCCAAGGACGGCAAGACCATCCTAGTCGCACTGTCGGTCAAGGGCGGGGATGATGCCGTCAAAGCGTTGCCGGATAAGGTGGATGCCCTGCTGAAAGATGTGAATGCAGATCATTACCTAACGAGCGAAGGGCTGATTAACGAGGATACGATCCTTAGTTCGGAAGCGGGCCTCAAAAAATCGGAGTACATCACCGTTGTCTTTATCCTTCTGATCCTGCTGGTTGTGTTCCGTTCAGTCGTGGCGCCGTTCGTGCCGCTGCTGACTGTGGGGCTCAGCTATATCGTTTCACAGTCGATCGTGGCGTTTCTTGTGGACCGATTCGATTTTCCGCTCTCCACATTCACGCAGATCTTCATGGTGGCCGTTATGTTCGGTATCGGGACGGACTACTGCATTCTGCTGATCAGCCGGTTTAAAGAAGAACTGGCGGCCTCGGAGGATACCAAATCTGCCATTATCGAGACGTATCGAAAAGCGGGCGGGACCGTTTTCTTTTCCGGTCTGGCTGTATTTGTCGGCTTCGTCGTCATCGGCCTGTCCAAGTTCATTCTGTACCGTTCGGCCGTTGCGGTCGCAGTAGGAGTCGCGGTGATGCTGCTCGCGCTGGTTACTGTCGTGCCTTTCTTTATGGCGGTGCTGGGCAAGAAACTCTTCTGGCCGTCGCGAGGCAGTCTGGAGCACAGCGAGAGCCGGATTTGGGGAGCGGCAGGTTCCTTCTCCTTAAAAAGACCTTGGGCGGCGCTACTGATCGTCGCGGCTGTCGTGCTTCCTTTTCTGCTTACATACAGCGGCAAGCTGTCATTCAACAGCATGGAAGAGATCGGAGGCCGCTACGCATCGGTCAAAGGCTTCAATATTATCGCGGACAGCTTCGGTCCGGGCGAATCGATGCCGGGCAAGCTTGTTATCAAGAACGACGACCGCATGGACAATGCGGAATATATGGGACTCGCTGAAAAAATCAGCCGCGAGGTTGAACAAGTCGACGGTGTAAAAACGGTCCGCAGCATGACCCGGCCAACCGGTGAGCAGATTAACGATTTTCTGATTCCGACGCAGGTCGCAACATTGTCGGAAGGGTTGGACAAGAGCAGCGAGGGCTTGAACAAAATCCAGAGCGGTTTGGCGGATGCCAGCAACCAGCTCAAGCAGAATGAGCCGAAGCTGACGGAGGCCGCCTCTGGCGCAGAACAGCTCGTAAGTGGTACGGCCGATCTGAAATCGGGCGTTGCCGCTCTGGGAGACGGTCTGACCCGCATCCAGAAAGGCATCGTGAGCGGATCGGCGGGAGCGGGCGAGATCAAGAGCGGCCTTCAGCAGGCCGCGGCGAGCGCTCAGCAGCTGGTCGACGTCCATAAGAAGCTGCTGGCCGGGTACAAGCAGATCGGCGGAGGCTTGACTGCGCTGGATGGCGGCATCGGCCAGATTCAGCAGCAGCTGTCCGGTGTGGCGGCGGCGCTGACCGGGCTGGGTTCGAGCTTTACCGGTCTGGAGGGAAGCCATCCTGAACTGCTGCAGGATGCGGACTACCAGACCATCAAGGGGACGGTCACCCAGACCGGTGAAGGAACCGCGAAGCTTGCAGCCGGGCTCGGACAAATCTCCGGGCAGCTGAAAGGCGCCGCAGCGGGGCTGGACGAAGCAAACGCAGGCTATGCCAAGGCTGCTGCCGGACAGGATGCGCTGGCACTAGGGCTGCAAAAGCTGGTATCCGGCATCGCGCAGCTCCAGTCCGGACTCAATCAGGCTGCCGGCGGGCAGAGTCAAATCGTCGGCAAGATTCCATCCATTACGGGCGGACTGGACCAGCTGCAAGGTGGACAGCAGCAGCTTGCGGATGGCTTCGGCGAGCTGAACGGGCAAATCGGCGATCTGACGAAGGGACTTAGTGACAGCGCGGACGGTCTGAAGCAGATTACCGGCGGCCTCGGCTCAGCGCAGGATTACCTGAACCAGGTTCAAGCGGCTGGAGAGAATGAACTAAGCGGTTTCTTCATTCCGGCGGAAGCGCTGGAATCGGATGACATTCAGCAGGTCTTCGACAATTATTTGTCGGATGACCGCAAAGTGATGACAATCGACGTCGTCTTCGCCGATAATCCTTACAGCACCGAGGCGATTGACAAGGTGGGCGATATCCAGGCGGCGGTAGAACGGGCCGTAAAAGGCACGAAACTGGAAAATGCGGAAGTGGCTTTAAGCGGAGTAACAAGCACTTACAACGACCTGCAGACCATTTCCAATGCGGACTATTCGCGGACCGTTATGCTGATGCTTGGCGGCATTTTCATCATACTGGTCTTTTTGCTCCGATCCGTCATTATGCCAGTATATCTCATTCTGTCGCTTGTCCTGACCTACTTTACAGCCATGGGCGTAACGGAAGCGGTATTCGTTAATATGCTGGGATATTCCGGTATTACATGGACGACCCCGTTCTTCAGCTTCGTCATGCTGATTGCCCTTGGCGTCGATTACAGCATCTTCCTGATGGCGCGCTTTAACGAGAATTCAAGCTGGGACGTCAAGGATGCCATCCTGCATGCGATGCGGAACATGGGCACCGTCATTTTATCGGCGGTCATTATTCTTGGAGGCACGTTCGCTTCGATGTATCCTTCAGGCGTGCTGTCCATGATGCAGATCGCGACCGTGGTGCTGTCGGGTCTTGCGCTGTATGCGTTCCTGTTCCTACCGTTCTTCGTCCCTGTCATGGTAAGAATGTTCGGCAGAGCGAACTGGTGGCCGTTCAAGATGAAGGAGCAGGAGGAAGCAGCGGACCGCAAGCTCCAGATGTAACATCGACGCGAGTTTAGATTCTGCTATTACGCCGCCACTGAGCAGCAGAAATCAGCCAGCCTTCGGGCTGGCTTTTGGTCCTCCTTGCTGTCGGCGGAGTAGCAGTCGGGAAGATAGCGCTGGGAGGCCTAGCCGTCGGCAAAATCGCCATCGGCGGCAGCGTAATCGGAAAGTATACCTTAAGCGCAGCCGATCCCCGGGGGATTCTCGCTGGAGCAGTTCCGCAGGATGCTGGAGGAAGCCTTCCCGCGTGCGGCTGGCTGGCTCCGCAAGTTAATATCATAGCAGTATGGCCGATGAAAGAAATAGAACCTCCGCTATCTCCTTTGTGAGAAGAAGCAGAGGTTCTTTTGGCGGTGAAAAGGCTTCGGATCTATCGCATTTTCGCAAAAAAGCTGCGCAGCGCCCAGCCGCGTTCCTGCCGCTTCTTATACCTTGGCAGCGAACGGTAAACGGCGACGGATTCGTTGAAAGACCGTTTTGCTTCGGCCTCTTGGCCCAGTGCCTTGTACATGGAGCCAAGCAAATAATACGCCTCGCTGGAAGAAGACTGTATTTCATGGAACTCTTGCAAATAATGCAGCGCCTTGTCGCGGTCATTGTGGCGGAAAGCCTCCGCAAGACGGAGATAGGGCTGACCGTACTGCACTCTTCGGTTAATCTCCAATCCGCGCAGCATTTGGCTTTCTCCTTCCTCGAGCTGTCCCAGCTTAATATTTGCATATCCCAGATCGACCCAGTATTCGGCGGACTGCTCATAGCGGTCTCCGATTTGCAGCAGAAGCTCCTGCGCTTCCCTGTATTTCTTGCGCTCTGCCAATAGACGGGCCAGCTCGAACTTGGAAGAAACGTCATTGGGGTTAAGCGAGATTTGAGTGCGAAGTCTGGAGCTTTGTCTTGCTCTGCGAAAAGGCCTTGCGATGCTCGGGAACACGCCCACATAGCGGCGGTCAAGGAAATACACAACCGCAAGCAGAATGATCACCGCGAGAAACGGATTCCCCACCAGCCTCCACAGCAGCATAAAAACGATAAATTTAACCATGATTCCCCTCCAAAAAATAGTGTTGCCGGTATACCCGCAAGCGTAACAATCCACATGCATTATATCATCCTTTTGTAGCGGCAGAAAATGGAATCTGTAATTGGGGATAGTTCATTTGTCGGCTCCTGATGGGACGAAAGAACGGTTTTGGGCCGAAACGGAAAACTTTTTTCTGCTTCGACGCGTCTACAGATTAAAGCATTTCCGCTTTGTAATGGCATGAAGAAGGGAAGTGAACAGATGTCTGCATGGTACCGAATGAAGCATCTGTCAGGTCTGCTGCTTGCCTCTACCTTAGTATTTACTGTATTGCCGGTTCGCGCGAAGGCGGCGCAGTCTTCGGTGTACGCCTCCGCAACGCTGTCAGGGATTAAGGAAATTGTGGCAGCGCCGGGCTTCTGGGGCGGCAGCGCCTTTGCTCTCGGCAAAGACGGCACTGTCTGGTCGTGGGGAAGCAATTATTTCGGCCAATTTGCGAACGGAACAGCCGGGCCTGCGAATTGGAGCAATGCGCCGCACAGAATCGCAGGACTTGAGGGAACAAAGCGGCTTGTCCCCGGAGGCAATTATTATATGGCGCTCGGTCTTGACGGTAAGGTGAAGGTCTGGGGTGCTTTCCTTCGAACCGGCGGAAGAAGTGAGGCTGCCCCATCCGGCGATCAATGGGTGATTCCGCTGCCGGAAACGATAGACGGGTTAACCGGCATTACGGATATTGCCGCAGGAGGCAGTATGGCGCTGGCGCTGCGAAAAGACGGTAAGGTGATGGCTTGGCTGGCTCCGGATGTATCATCGGACGACAGCGGACCCTCGGCGGGTTCGACCGGTGGCACCCTGTCCGAATCGGTGAATTCGACCGGTGGCACCCTGTCCGAATCGGTGAATTCGACCGGTGGCACCCTGTCCGCATCGGTGAATTCGACCGGTGGTGCCCTGTCCGAAACGGTGAATTCGACCGGTGCTACCCTGTCCGAATCAGTGAATTCGACCGGCGATACCCTATCCGCGTCGGTGAATTCGACCGGTGCTACCCCGTCCGTATCGGCGGGCACCGCTTCACTACTCCCGTCCGCCATACCGGTATCCGGCTTGTCCGGGGTTAAGGCCATTTACATGGACGGTGAAAATGGGCTGACGGTAAAAAACGACGGAACGCTTTGGCTGATCACGAAGGAGAGGGCGGCAGCCGGCGGACAACCCGTCAAGATTCCGGGACCGGAGAAAGTGCAAACGGTCGAAACCGGAGACGGGGGCTTGATGGTATTGACCAGAGGCGGAAAGGTCTGGGCGCCGTTAAGCGCGGCGGATGCAGCCGTGAACCGCTTGGAGCAGGTGCCGGGCTTGTCCAGCATCGTATCCATCCAGAATGGCTACGGCTTTAACCTATTGAAGAATACAAAAGGCGAGTATCTGCTTTGGGAAGCGGGTACGAATCTGAAGTCGCTTCAGAAAGTAACGGTCTTAAGCGGTATTTCAAGCCTGACCCTGGATTTCGGAGGTTTAGCGGCGGTCAGGAAGGACGGAACGCTTTGGCTTTGGCATCGTAATTACCAGAGCGGCAAGCTGACCTTTACCAAACCGCGTCAAATGAAGGGAGTCGTCTGGCCGGTCTCCTTTGCGGCGGGAGAGAACAGCAAGTACGCTGTGCTTGCGGATGGGACGGCGATGGCCTGGGGAACGAATATATTCGGGCAGCTCGGGATCGGCGTGAACGAATCGCGTCCTTTTACGGCTTCGCCTTTACTCAAGCCGGTTTCACTCCGGGTAGGAGGCAAGCTGCTGAATCCGGCACAGCCGCCGCTTTACAGAAACGGAAAAGTGTACGTTCCGCTTCGTACCGTCGCCGAAGGGCTTGGGTTCACGGTCAAGATCGAAAATGACGGATCTGTTGCACTGACGGGACACGGACGAAGTGTCGCGCCGCCGGCCGCCGGCTCTTTTAAAGTCAGCTATACGCAGCTTGTTCCGGCGGGAAAACTGGCAGAAAGCCTGGGATTTTTGGTTAATTGGGATAGCAAGAGCTATGAAATTTCCTTTGTCTCAATGGGCCAAAAGTAATCGCCTAACCGCCAGGGAAGATGTTCTAGGACTCGCGGGACCGGCTCTAAAATAGAGTTTTGGGACTACGCAACTATTTTTCTCTGATACTCATAAAAACTGTTTAGGGCTGGAAAGTATGGGGTAAGTAAAAATTAATCATTCGTTAACTTGCAAATAAGGAGCGATTATGAAAAGGAGGCCGACTTAAATGACCTTATCCGTACATAACCTTATGGCATTCAATCAGCAATATTTCAGACCTCAGCCGTCTGTCGATGTTAAGCGGGAAACCGTCCACGAGAAAAGCCAGAGCTTTCAGGATATCCTGAATGAAAAGATGAGCTCCGGCGGTATGGACTTAAAAAAATAATCTGTAAACTCTTGAGATGACCGGCCGGGGATTCGCCGTTATGGCGAATTGCCGGTTTTTTGCAATGTCTACATTTCATTGTCTACCTAACTTCAAAGAATTCGCAGTCCCGCCGCGAGTAATAGGTCAGATCGCTGACCCTTGACTGGATAATCACATCCGTATCGGTGAACCTTACCACCGTCGCTCCCGAGTTGATCAAGTGATCATTCTGGAACACGCGAACAGGAAGCTGTCGTTCCATCGCCTCCTGAAAGTCGTGGTCGGTGACCAAAGGTCGGTTTATCGGCATGAATAAAGTTCTCCTTTTCGCAATAATGGCAAAACAAAAGTAAAACCAGTATACCCGCGAAATGTCCGCAGCGCCAGTTCAAGTGCACTGCTCCAGTTTGCCTGCCGGAATGAAAATCACTGAAAACTTGCCTTGAAAACGAAATCACCTTTATACTTGGGATTACTTTCAGGCGGGAGGTGATCTTTTGAAGACAAAAAATAATTTCACGTCTATTCCGTTCATTCTGCAATGGACTCTCAATGCCGCGCTCGTCGTGCTGGCGGTCATTCTTGTCATACTTCTCGGCAAGGAGACTGTTTATATTTTCGGTTTTATCAACGATGGCGGCCATCTGACCAAACTGGACCTGCTGGAAGCTTTGCTGATTTATTTTTTGTATTTCGAGTTCATTGCCCTGATTATCAAGTATTTTGAAGCGCATTATCATTTCCCGCTCCGATATTTTATTTACATCGGCATAACGGCGATGATCCGGCTGATTATTATCGATCATGAAAGTCCGTCGGACACGTTGATCTACTCCGGAGCTATCCTGCTGCTTGTGATTACACTGTATATTGCCAACAGCAAGATGCTCAAAAGAGAGAATTAACAAAGTTGTTTCAACAATTTGCTGTGAGGACAGAACGCCAACCGGGTGCGGGAAGCGGAGCTGTCCTTTTTTTTTTGTAACCTTCCCGCCGCTGTTATTGAGATCGGCCCGCTTCCGCCCACTCCTTGAACAGCTTGAAATCAGTCTCCACCTGGTCGGCATAGGCGGCGGCCCAATGCGAGATATGCCGGGCGGGTAGGCCCGGGTCCGGTCCCATCGCTTGGGCGATTTCGTTCTCGCTGTGATAGGGAAGAACCCCGCGGTTCACATCGGCGTCCGCTCTGGCGTGCATTTTTGCCGTGAGCCGGGCCATGATAACGAGTGTGCGTTCCATATCCTCGAACGATTCGATATCCTCAAGCTTCAATCTTTTCTTGTAAGGCGAACGTTCCCGTACGTAGAAATGCCTTTCTTCCATTGTGAAAAAACCGAGATAGGGATCGGCTTTATGGTGCATGGCCTGCTGTGTTGCCGTTACGCGTTTTCCCTGATGACCGAAATAATGCCAAAAGGATTCCGAGTAAGGCATGAAGTAAGCGGGGATCGGCACGCGCACCTCTTTGGCTTCCAGCACCGTGTCGTCCGCATCCTTTTTTTCTCCACCCTCGATCAAAATATAATAGCGATCCAGTCCGATCGACGCGGTTCCGGAACCTTCTTTTACAGCGATGTCCTTGATATTGTAATGTTCAGGAGCAGTTCTCCGGGAATTTAACGTATCCAAATAGAACGGCCACGACTGCTCCAGCTTTTCCTGTTCGGCCCTGCCGGGCGCTTTCAGCTCCGAGGTTTCGAGGAATATCCGGTCATTCTGCATCAAGGCGGTTACCTTCTCCAAAAAATGCGCCGCTTTGCGCTTCTCCAGTTTCCGAAGCAGTTTTTTAACGGGGCCTTTCGCCGAATCCTCATCGATAATGAATTTGCCGGGATCATCCTTTTCATTACAAAAGGCTTGAATCTGTCTGTAATACGCCAACACATAGGCCTCAACGCAGTCCCATTGATTCTCAAGGGTGTAGCCGAGTTCCCGGCAGACAAGCACAATGCTGACGGACATCCGCAGGAGGTCGTAGAGGTAGGACCCCACATAGCCTTCGTCAAAATCATTGACATCATAGACCAGATTTCCGTCCTCGTTGCGGAAGGCACCGAAGTTCTCGAAATGCAAATCTCCCTGAATCCAGGTTGGGCGCTCCGGCGAGGAATGGTAGGGGAAATACTGGCGGGTGGCGTCAAAATAGAACAGATACGCGCTGCCCCGGAAAAAGGAAAACGGGCTCAGCAGCATCTTGCTGTATTTCTCGGCTCTTTTGTCTTCGCCAAGCTTCATAATTTCGCCGTCAAACTCGTTAAAAATGGAGATCAGCGTCTGCTTGCGCAGCTTCGTCCGCGTGCGGATAACTCCTTCGGTAATGTTTTTGTCGATCATGCCGGACCTCCCCCGTTGATTATGGAATCTATCTTTAATTAAACGTATTTGGTTATTTTAATACCGCCAGCAGGCAAGAGCAAGGCGGTCCCTTTCTTGAACGGACAGATGGCAAAAGAAAGGGAGGTTCCTTTAGCGGAATCTCCCTTTTCATTCAACTGCCGGTGCTTTGATTTTGCTATTCCTCGTAAATGATGACGGAGCGGCTTTCCGCTTCCCATTTGACTGTTGCCTTAAGCGATTCGCTTACAAAGCGGACAGGGACAACCGTGGTGCCGTTCACAACGGCGGGTGCCGTCTGTAGAGAAACTTTTTTGCCGTTAACGTAAGCGGACTTACTACCGATGACAAGCTTAACGGCGATTCCACCGCGGGTAATGGTCACGGACTGCTTTTGTTTGTTCCAGGTGACCTTGGCGCCCAGTTCTTCGGCAATGGCCCGGAAAGGAACATGCGTTGTGCCGCCCAGAAGAACAGGAGCCGATCCGGCGTCAGACTGTTCCCCGTTGACGTACAGCCGGATGCCTTTTTGTCCTAATTTATCATACAGTTTGCCCAGCTTTTTGTAGGAGTCGAGGTTTTTGATATTCGCCTTGATGGCTTCCTGTTCGATATAAACCGCATCGGTTACGCTGCCGCGTTGTTCCAGCATTTCGGCGACAGCAGTCAGTGCCGCATCCTGGTCCTGGATGGCTTCGAGCCTGGCTTTCATTTCAGGGGTCAGCTCAGTGGAGTAATTCGTCAACAGCAGTTCGGCAAGAACGGCTCCGGCCGGCTTGCCTTCCACATTTTCGATGGCTTTAAGCAGACCTTTGTAACCGTTGTGGCCTTTATATGTACTTGTTGTTGCGGTTTCCTGATACGTGGCCTCCGTAACCGACTTCGTCTTGCTCTCTTTACTTTCGGACTTCGCCGCGGCCTTGTCAGGTTGGCCTTTGTCCGAGGCGGCATTTTTCTGGCTTTGCCCGCCCGCGTTGGAGTGATCGGGTTTTGCCAGCGCCGAACCGGCCATAAGGCTTGACGCCAGCATACAGGATAAGAGGATCATCCAGCTTTTTTTCATTTGTTATGTTCCCTCCTTGATCGAATCTATTTATTTTATCGGTCAATGAGAGACTCTTGTGAGGAATACAGAAAATTTAAGTCCAACATCCTATAGGGCATTCCTATTCATTAGCAGCTAGCCCTCTACACCGAAAAAGCTGGCCAGCTCCGCCGCCGCCGAACGGGGGCTTGAGGCGGAGGCGATCGCGGAAATGACCGAAATGCCGTCCGCACCCGCGGCCAGAACAGGGCTAGCGTTGTTCACTGTTATGCCGCCGATGCCAACTAGAGGGATGGCGATACCTTCTCTGCGCAGATTTTCGATCAGGACCGTGCCTTGCACCGGCCGGGCATCGTCTTTGGACGATGTCGGGTACACGGGGCCGATGCCAAGATAGTCGGCGCCGTCGGCGATGGCCTGCCGGACTTCCTCCGGCGTGTGTGCGGAGACGCCGATGATTTTGCGGCTGCCCAGCTGCTTACGAAGCACCCGCGCCGGCTCGTCGTCCTGGCCGACATGCACACCGTCCGCGTCAATCGCAATCGCCAGGTCGATATCGTCGTTGACGATAAAGGGAACGCCGTGGGAATGGCAGATCCCCTGAAGCTCCCGGGCGAGGTTCAGCTTGGCTTCGCCCTTTAGCGCTCCGGGGCCTTTTTCGCGGAATTGAAAGATCGTTACTCCTCCGGCAATCGCCTCCGCAAGTACCTCGGCAGCGGGACGGCGGCAGTTGACGCTCCCCATAATGAAATACACCCGAAGCAGGCTGCGTACGTGTTCGCTGTCCAGTCTGCCGCCGCTGTCCGCCAAAGATTCATCCGCACCGGTCCAAGGGGAGCCGAATTGGGGATTCCGTTCGCTCATCGCCGGTCACTTCCTTCCGTGCGCAGCCTGCGGCCGTACGCAAAATGGTTGGTCGGCCCGTGTCCGCCCCCGATGCCGAGGCCGTCTTCGATAGCCGCCCGGATAAACGCTTTGGCGGTCCGGACGGCTTCCGCCGCCGAATGCCCCTTTGCCAGTTCCGCTGTCAAAGCGGCCGAATAGGTACAGCCCGTTCCGTGCGTATGCCGGGTATCGATTCTCGGACTTTCCATGTACACAAACTCCCGGCCGTCATACAGCACATCCGTGACGACGGAAGTTCCGCTTCCATGACCGCCTTTAATGACGACGTAGCGCGAACCCATCTGCGCGATCCTTTTGGCAGCTT
Source organism: Paenibacillus rhizophilus (assembly GCF_003854965.1). Lineage (GTDB taxonomy): Bacteria > Bacillota > Bacilli > Paenibacillales > Paenibacillaceae > Paenibacillus_AQ > Paenibacillus_AQ rhizophilus. Next base: position 1,083,853 of record NZ_RQPI01000001.1, on the reverse strand, counting down.
CCTCGCAGTCTTCGAGGCTTGCAATGCTCATGCCGGCCAAAATTTCCGCTTCCGGAATATTCGGAGTGGTTACCAGGGCAAGAGGGAGCAGGTGCTGAATCAGGGATTGAACCGCTTCCCGCAGCAGCAGCGATGACCCGCCTTTGGCTACCATAACCGGATCGATAACGAGATTGCTCCATCCGTACTGCCTGATCTTATCCGCTACAGTTCTTATGATCTCTCCACTGAACAGCATGCCGGTTTTGACCGCATCCGGGGCCAGATCCTCGCCGACGGAATCGAGCTGCCGCGCCACGGCCTCGGGTTCGAGCGGGTACACGCCCTGAACCCCGAGCGTATTCTGCGCCGTCACCGCGGTAAGCGCGGACATGCCGTAGACGCCCAGTTCCTGGAACGTCTTGAGGTCGGCCTGGATTCCCGCGCCCCCGCCGCTGTCGGAGCCGGCGATCGTTAACGCTTTGTATACGTTCATCTTTTTCGTCCCCCTTGCTGAAAAGTTCTGTTTACGCTTCGCGGATTCTCGACAGCTTGCCGTATTCCTCCGGCGTAAGAAGCGCCAGCTGGTTCAGGAATTCAATCTGGAAGCTGCCCGGACCGTGCGAAGCCGTCTTCTCCGCTGCGATCTCCGCGGCGACGCCGTAGAAGGAGAGGGCTTCTGCCGCCGCTTCCAGCGGGGAGTCCCCCGCAACCGCCAGGAAAGCGGCAACGACGGAGCTGAGCAGGCAGCCGGTTCCGGTCACTTTGGTCAAAATGGGGTGGCCATTGGCGGCGATATACGTTTTCTCTCCATCGGTGATAATGTCCTCTTTTCCGGTAACAATGACGATGCATCCGAGCTTTTTCGCCGCTTTAATGGCCACGGCGGCATGATCGCCGTCACCTGCTCCGGCGTCCACGCCTTTAATGGACCATTTCTCTCCGATGACGTTGGCAACCTCGGCGACATTTCCCCGCAGCGCGGTAATCTTCATTTCCGAAACGAGACGATGTGTGACTTCCGTCCGGTACGCAGTCGCGCCGGCTCCCACCGGATCGAGAACGACCGGTACACCGTGCTTGTTGGCCGACTGTCCGGCGAGCAGCATGGCCTTGATGGCTTGCTCGTTAAGCGTGCCGATGTTGATCAGGACGGCGCCGGACATCGCAGCTACATCCGCCACTTCTTCATGCGAATCCGCCATAAACGGCGAAGCTCCCAGAGCGAGCAGACCGTTGGCGGTAAAGTTGGTGACGACGATGTTGGTGATGTTGTGGATGAGCGGATTGTTTTCCCGAAGTTTGGTTATGAAAGACATTTGAGTTCCCCCCCTAAATTAGTATGAACCTATAAATTCACAAAAGCGTCCCCGGCCGCGATACCCGCAGGCAGCAGTCCGTTGTCTCCAAGCCACTTCAGCACTTTGTCCCAAGATTCCGGGTCCTGATACCCGAAGGGCTTATCGCCCGCGTCCATCAGCGGCAGCAGCACTTTCAGGCTCTGCGTCTCAATTTCCTTGTCCAGAGGAGCGGTCCCTTCCTCATGCGCCAGCAGGATAGACAGCGCTTCGTCAGGATGGTCTTTTACATACGCCTGGCCTTCCCGCATCGCCGCCAGAAACTTGCTGTAATCGTCTTTATGCTGACTGATTCCCTCGTCGCTGGCAACAAGCACTAGCTCGGAATAGTCGGGCACACCGTATTTCGCCGGGTCGATGGAGGTGACGGGGTGGCCTTCTTTTTGCAAAATAAGCTGCTCATGGTTGATGAACGCGCCCATAATGGCGTCGGTCTGCCCAGTGGAAATGGCCGGGATCAAGTCGTAGCCCACATCCACGAAATTAACCTTATCCGGATCTCCGCCGTCGGCCTTGACCATCGTCTTGACCATCGCCTCGTACAGCGGGATGGAAGAATACCCCACATTTTTACCAGCTAAATCCTTGGGCGTATGTACGGAACTGTCCGCAGGCACCATCAGGTGGGTCAGCGGATGACGGACAATGGAAGCCAGTGCCTTTACGGGAATCTTCTCGCCCCGGGCCATCAGCACCTGAGGCTGGTAGTTCAACGCAAGATCCACCTTGCCTGCCGCGACGAGCTTCAGCGCATCATTCGTGTCCGCCGGCATTTGAATTTCCACATCGAGTCCCTGCTTGGCGAAATAACCTTGTTCCTGAGCGGCATACAAAAAGGAATGCACGGCGTTCGGATACCAATCAAGCATAAGAGTCAGCTTATGTGCAGGTGCAAGCGGGCTGCCCGATGAAATGGGGGCTTGTGAGGGTGAGGCGGAAGACGCGGAATCGCCGGTTGGCGAAGAGGCTCCGCAAGCGGCCGTTAGCAGAAGAAGCGAGATAGCAGGCATAAGTATTAAAGCTTTAATACGGGTAAAAGATTTCATTAATAAGAACCTCTTTTCTTAAGAATATGATGCTCCAGCAGACGGACAGCCAGGAATAGTGCGATACCGAGAGCTGAGAGCAGAACAATGGCGGCGAACATTTCGGCGCTGTGCAGGCTTCCCGCCATCCGGCGGCTGTAATAACCAAGTCCGCGCGTGCCTCCGAGCCATTCGCCGATGGTCGCGCCGATCACGCAGTACACCACCGATAGTTTCAGTCCCGAGAAAAAGGAAGGAAGCGCCAGCGGAACTCCGATCTTGAATAGCAGCTGCCGACGGTTCGCACCCATGGTCAGCAGCAGCTCTTTGTAGGCGCCGCCGCTTTTGCTGAGACCGTCGTAGACACCCACGACGACCGGGAAGAACGCGGTCAGGAAGACGACGGCGACCTTGCTCCACAGGGAATAGCCGAACCACATGATAAAAATGGGGGAGAGCGCGATCAGCGGAATCGTCTGGCTGATGATAATAAAAGGGTAGAGCGCCTTTTCCAGCGTCCGGGACAGATGCATGCCGATTCCGAGCAGGATGCCGCCCGCCACCGACAGCAGGCATCCGATTGCCACTTCTTCCAGAGTGGCGGGCAGATGAGTGCCCAGCAGCAGCCCTGCGTTTAGGACGAGCGCGGTCCAGATCGAGGAGGGTGCGGGAAGGATAAAGGACGGAACGAGTCCCGAGCGCACAGCCGCTTCCCACACGACGAGAATCAACAGCAGCAGGAGAAGAAAGGCGCCGTAGCGGCGAATTTCTTCCTTAAACGGTGCGCGTTTCATACAGCCTCCGCTCCAGTTCGGCCCGCAAAGAGACAAAGCCGGGCTCGTAATTCATTTCCAGACGCCGGGGTCTCGGCAGCTCCACGTTCATCTCCTGAAGGGAGCCGCCGCTGCCGGACGGCATTAGAAAGATGCGGTCACTCAGCAGAATAGCTTCCTCCAGATCATGTGTAATGAACATAACGGTCCGCCCCAGATCCCCCCATAGCTCCAGCAGCCAGCGATGCATATCCCGCTTGGTCATGGCGTCGAGCGCGCCGAACGGCTCATCGAGCAGCATGAGCTCGCCGCCGCTCATCAGCGTCCGGAGAAAAGCGGCCCGCTGGCGCATCCCGCCGGACAGCTCATGCGGATAAGCAAGCTCATAACCGGCGAGCCCGAAACGCTTCAGCATGTCCTGCACCACAGACTTTTTGTCTTTACCGGCCCGGCCTTTGATCTCCAGCGGCAGCAGGCAGTTGTCCAGCACCGTCCGCCAGGGCAGCAGGAGGTCCTGCTGAGGCATGTAGGCTTTAAGGCCGAGCCGGTTTCCGCCGGAGCCGCTGCCGGAGCCGCGCAGCCCGATTTCTCCCGCCGTCTGTTCCAAGAGTCCGGCTATCACTTTGAACAGCGTGCTTTTGCCGCAGCCGCTGGCGCCGACGATGCTGACGAATTCGCCCTTGCGGACCGTTAACGACAGATCCGAAAATACGGGCTTCTGCTGCGGAAACGAAAAAGAAAGGCGGCGGAGAGATAAAAGTTCTTCGATAATCGATCAGCCCTCCTTAAGATGAATAAAGACCCGTCCATTTCAGGAGAGAAATGGACGGGCCTTCAAAATATCCACCGTACAAGCGCAAGGTCTGCGCGGCTTCGATTAAGTAAGCTCCAGGTTCCACTTCCCTCCGCTGGTATGATCCAGATCAGGTTCCAAGGGTCCGAAGCTCGCGGCTCCGTCTCAGTCGGATGACGCCCCTAGTGAAATTGCGGTCTTTTATTCGGTTTAGACTGTTTTTAACTATACCATATCCCAGTCGGTTCCCTCAATGTACCATTTGGGCCTGATTGACTCAAAACCGAGATGATCCTCCATTACGCGATAAATTCGGGCTATCATTTTTCAATCCAGTGATCAGGAATGCGTAAAGAAGGCGGAAGCTTGGTATTCCTGTCGCCCTTAGCCGAATTCACTTGTGCTTGAGTAAGAAAAATACTTCCTGTGAGATCGGCGCCGCTGAGGTTGGCATCCCTAAAGTCAGCGCCGATCAGATCAGTTACTCTCATGTCAGCATCTCTCAGGTCGCTTGCAATAAGCAGAGCGCCTCTTAAGTTAGCCCCTCTAAGATCGGCTCCTTTTAAATTTGCGCCTATATAGTCGTTTCTTATCCGTACTTTGGTTTTTGCTTTTGGATTTTGATTATGCCGCGGTGTAGCTTTTGCACGCACCCGTTCACTTGTTTGCAGAAGCAGATCATTAACAATCGCTCGATGGGCAGGGACGTTAAGTTCCAAAATCGAGCTTGGATCAAGATTCGTGAGATACTCCGTTTGCTCCAGAACAGCCTGTAAATCTTTGTGAATAGGCTCAGTCTCTTCAAAACTCAGCGCCTCATACAAGTAGTAAAGCATTTCATGAAACTGCTGCATAATAGGGAACAACTCAAACATTTCCTTTGCAAACGCCGGAATATCCCGCCAATCGTTTCCGGCATAGGTGATTTGGGATACCTTTTGACCTGCACCGAAGCATTCATACACGGCACAGTCTCGAAAGCCTTTTGTTCTAAGGTCTTAATGAATGCCGCAGCGGAAATCTGGCTGCAAGTTTGAACAAGGAACGCCTCCGGCTTTATCAAAGGCAAAATCGGCTGATTTGGCATAAGGCAAAGCCGCACAGCACAAACCAAAGCATTGTTCGCAATCTGCGGTTGTATAGATAGACATTTCTAACACTTCCTTAATGAATTATCGAAAGTGACGCGCTCAGCCTTCACCAAAAAGAACGCCCCCACGCTGATTGCGGAGCGTCCTTTGCATTGTATAACTCGCTTAGCCGGTCTTCAAGTTAAAGCTGCAAAGCCGCGATTTCATCAATCTTCGCCGCTTCCGCGGGATCGGCTGCAACCAGCCGGTCATAAACGGACTGATCCTGGGCGCTGTTATTCTTCTTCAGTGCAGCCAGGTACCAACGGGCTGTTTCACGATTGGTTGGATCGGTATAATCTTCGTTCAGGCCAAGCTGCAGCGTAGCCGCCGCCGTTTGCAGTTGTCCGGACATAAATTGTATTTTACCCGCATTCAGTCTTATAGCCGGAGGGACAGTAAGCGACCGTCCTTGCAGCTCTCCGGGAGACAGAGTCTTCAAATATTCCATATCCGCCAGAACCTGACTGTAGGCCTCAAACCCCATTTTGAAGCTCTCTTGCATGTTTGCCTTCCTGTTAATATCATCTTTTTGTGCGTATGCCGCCTGGCCCAGATCATAAGAACGGCTGATTATAGCACTGTACCAGTCCATCTCCCAGAGGTTTTCGCTATTTATTAGATCCGCATAATTTTCATTGAATCCAAGCTTCAAGGCAGCCTTGGCCGAGTCGCTTTCTCCTGACATAAACTGCATTTTACCTGCATTAAGCGCGATGGTTGGAGTGACGGAGAACGGACGTCCCTGCATTTGCTCCGGAGGGAGTGTCTTCAAGTGCTCTACACCGGCCAAAACATGCCTATATGCCTCCAGCCCTGTCTTGAAATACTCCTGCTCCCGGGCGCTGTCTTTTTGAGTATGGGCCTCGGCTCCCATCAACATAGCACGGCTGATCAAGGCATCCGCCCATTCAATATCCCAGACGAACTTGCCGGCGTTGTCACGGTACACCCCGAAATCAAGATCGCCTTGCCCTTTAAAGGCATAGTAAGCTGCCAACTGGACCAGTAATTGCTTGTTGTATGGCTCGTTCTTGAGGGCGGGAGTCAGCACATGCAAGGACTCTTCGAGGTACTGCCCGTTTTGAGTCTGGCTAAACACCTGCTGATCCATAGAGGACAGATACAGCGACGCCTCCGGATGGCCCGGGCGCTTATCCAAAGCTTTCACCAGCGGCGCCTTCAGCTCTTCATAGGACTGGCTGACCGCAGTCAGATTCTTGGCTTTCACAGCGGCATTGCTCGATCCGATATAGCCGATCAAGATGAACAGCAGAAATGCGGTGCCGATTCCCAGCACAGCAAAATATCCAAGACGCAGCCCCGCCGTATTCCAGTTCCGGCGCAGCGGCTTGCTGTCCATGACCGCCGCCGTCCCGGCGAGACCTATAAAGACCAGTATTCCCATGAAAGCATAGCTCATATTGAAGTCCAGCAAGCTGTGGATCAGAATCGATAAAGCGATAATCAGATAAAAGAAACCGTTGCTGAAATCGTCCTTATCCCTCTTCGCATACCCGCGAATATATTTATAGATAATATAAAAGATAAAACTCATGAACACGATAAATCCGAGAATCCCGACCTCAATCAGGTACTGCAGGAAGAAGTTATGAACCTGACGGCTGCTATAAGGGTTGTTCTGATAGTGTTCATACAGCGAAGCCCAGCCTCCTCCTCCGGCACCGAGGATCGGATGATCCTTAACCACTTTTAATGCATCTTTATAAAAAGTTATACGCTCCAGCACGCTGTGCTGTTTGAAGTTAATGTTCTCCAGACGTATCCCGATGTTCGGAGGCAGCAGGTTTCGCACGCTTGTTCCGATAAACAGGAAAGCGATCACGCCGACCAGCACTACAGAGCCGAGTGGAATCCACAGTCCGCTCCGCTTGCGCGCCTCCAGCCCCCCGAGTTTCTTGTGCAGCCAAGGTTCCGCAAAACGCTGGATGACCCAGCCCAGCACGGCAACGATCAAAGACCCACCAAGCAAGTACCCCCAGCCCTTGGAGGCGGCGGATGATGTGTATGCGGTATTCAGCTCGATGCCTAAATTGGTCACGGGTGTTGTAATTAATATCGAGACGGCTCCGGCAATTCCGAGGTGTACGATCCACAGGATTTGCTGCACTGGTTGCAGGAACAGAAGCAGCAGGATGAATGCAACGGGCAGCATGACCAGTCCGCCGCGCGACAGTGTGAGCAGAAGAGATACAATGATCGGAACCAGCATGAACCCATGCGTCAGCCGGCCATACCATTTCCGGGAGCGGACGAGCGCGAACAGGGCGACAAACAGAAAAGCCATCAGGAATGCAGCATATGTATTTGCATACTGGAAAATCGAGGTAAGCCGCAAGCCGTTGGAGTCGGTCATCACCGCACCCGAATATTTTCCCTCTCGCACGGTATCGGAGAACCAGCCTACCAGAGCGCCGGCGGATTTCCAGCTCCCCAGCCAATTCAGCAGCCCGAAGGCTACGATGAAATAGGCGATGGCGAGAATGGCGTTCTGAACGACAACATTGATTTGCCTTTGCTTCAGCAGATATAACGCAACAATGAATATTGCAGCATACATGCTCTGAATGAACATCATATTCATTGCCATATAATGCGAAACGGCGACAAACATCGACAGGATATAAGTGACAGGAAGCAATGCCGCCATTACAGTCACCAAATCCCGCTGTTCGGTCAATTTGAACTTGGTTATATCAAGGCCAATCCATACCAGGAGCATCAAGCCGCTTAGCAAAGCGGATATATACAGAGGCTTCTCGTAGTCCATATTCAAACCATTAAATAATCCTACTTGAAACGGGGCCCACCCCAAAAATAAAACAAAAGCAGAGGCCAACATCCACACCGGACCTGAAATCTTTTCTACATTTCTCGACTGCACAGCATTTTTACCGTATACGGGTTTCGACACGCTATGATCTCCTTTTCCTGTAGATATTACAATATTTTAGCATACGGATATGTTTATAGTCTTCTAATTTATGTAAAATGATAGTGATTCTGACGGCCGTAATTAAACACACTTGGCCCGTAACCTAGGTCCTCCGAACAGGAACTCTATGCTACAGGCCAAAATATTTAACAGATTCTATCGTCCATTTCCGTACGGTTTATCTATTCCCGTGTGCCTTCAAATACTCCAGCGCATTGTACAGCATCACAGCCGCTTCGGCCCGTGTCAGCTTGCTCTCCGGATTGAACTTTCCGTCCTTGTCCAGGGCGGTGATCTTGTACACAAGGGACCGCTGAATGCCTCCTTGGTGAGAAGGGTCAATCTGATCCTCGTCGTCGATGTCCACAGGAGCAAGTTTGATAAGCGGCAGATTGCCGGCTTTTTCGAGGCCTTGAACGAGCAGGGCGGTGAACTGCTGTTTGGTCATCGGTTCCTTGGGATCAAGATCCGCCGGGACGTCGACACCGTTATAATGCGCATTAATAAAAGCTTCGGCATACCATGCGTCATCGTCGACCTTGGTAAAAATATCGCTTGCCACGGGAGCCTTGATGAAATCTATGGCTGCCAGACTTAGCTGCAGGCCTCCCGATATAAGCTGGACGCCCTGAGCAACGCTCAAGACGGAACCGGGCATGAATTGCGATCCGTTTACTCCTTTCACGAGTCCGCGGTCTTTCAGGCTTTCGATCTTCTCCTTGCCCTGGACGGAACCGAGATCGGTGAATCCGCTGCCTGCGGCAAAGCCCGCGCCTCCTGCCGACAGCATCATTAATGCGCTGATTGAAAAGGCTGCCAACGCTTTCTTTGTCGATATCATATTGCTGCACCTCCTGCTGAGTACGGCATAGGAAGCCGTCATATTCCCTAAACGGGGGACGGGCCGGAAAGGTTGCGGGAAGGCAGCCCGGAAAGGTTATTAATGCAATTCGCGGAACAAAAGATTCCGGTAAGGATAAGGGGAATCGCTGTATTTGAACAGCAAAGCGATCCCCGACTCTTCAATCTTCACTGACCGCAGCCCGGGGCTGTGAACAAGTCCGCGTACCATGGCCGCGACCGCCTTGTGGTCATCCCGGCGGATGCCGCGGGCCAGAGCGGCGGCGAAATTCCGGTTAATGGCCAGCTCGCGGTACAGCGGCAGCACGGCGCGGGCAATCCGGCGGTGAACCTCCGTACTGAACGTAAACTGTACTAATCCCGGCGGGATGGTAGTGCCGTTCGTATACACCAGGGCGGGAAGCGGAAAGTCAAAGTCTACAAAATACCCGATCGCGTTCGTGCCGTATCCCTGCCTGGCCGCCAGAGGAGCCGCAAGCTTCAACAGCTTGCCCATAAGTTCAAGGTTGGCGCCGACGACCGCACGGGTCCATGCACTTGCATAGCTGCGGCTTCCGGCTATTGCCCGGTAGAACGGCAGCATGCCCCTCGCCACTTTGACCAGCACGTCTGCCGTAACGGCCCTGTCTTTCTTATTGGTTGTCTTAAGCATCCGTTAGTCCTCCTTTACAGATAGCTGTCTGCTATAAGGTATGGACTTCAGGCATACACCCGTATGGGCTATCGCTTAAATAAGCGGAATAAATATCTTGATTCTCATGTCTTCCGGAAAGGTGGAGTTCCGTACATCCGTTACTTCAAAATCAGGCCCTTCCCGGCGAACATAATTGGACTCTGGCAGCCATACGCCGTAAATGAAATCCCGTTTTTTCTGAATATGCTCCGCGGGACCGTAGGCTTTGAATTGAGCGTATTTCCCTTCAGGCAGATCGAATTTGACGTATTGGCTGTCCGGCACCTCCGCGAATTCTCCGACTTCTTCACCAACGATAAAAGAGAATCCACCGTCGTCCTGAAAGCGGCACGAAACCCCGTAGGCCATATCGGGCGCCAGTCTGTGCGGGATATGCTGATAGCGGCCGTTTCTTCCGAATTCATCGTAAAAGCCGGGGATGTCCCGGTAATGCCGGCCTTCATCTAGATTTGTCATATACTCACAACCAATGATCCGTGTGCGGTTCAATTGCACAATTGCCGGTTTGCCCATCTCGAGTTCTTCAATTTCCTTTGTCTGATAATCCACAAAGCTGATTGGAGACTGTCCGGTGAATACTGCATTTTCCTTACGGAATTTCCCGGGCGTCATCCCGGCATAGCTCTCAAACGCGCGCGTAAAAGCCTCCTGCGAATGATATTGAAAGGCCACGGCGATCGGGAGAATGCCTTCATCTGAATCCAATAGAAGTTTGGACGCTTCGGTAAGTCTGCGTTTGCGGATATACTCTTGCACGGTAAAACCCGAAATGGCGAGAAAAAGACGCTGAAAATGAAACGGGGAGAAGGAAGCTGAAGATGCGATTTCCTGAATGCCAATCTCCTGCTGCAAATGACGTTCGATATAATCCACGGCTTTCTGAATTTGCAAATAGTAATGCATGGCTGCATTCCTTTCTTCTGCTAAAGTCTAAAATCAAGATCATTATAACCGGAGTACTCACGGGATTATTGATTTGAAATGCGCTCCTTTGCTGCCGTTCCGGCGGCTTGCCTCTTTCCTTTTTGCGGTGCATTTGGTATGCTTATTATAATAATTCTTATGTAGAAAATCTTACGATTAAACATCCGGCAGTGTAACTTGATAAAGACATGCTTAGCCACATTCGATTGCGTCTTTATCAACCGGGGAGGGAGGAATGATCATGAATCCTATGGATACAATCGCCCAGCAATTTGCCGCCCATAATTACAAGCTAACCTCGCAGCGTGAAGCTATCGTCAAGGTTCTGCTCGACAACGAGAAGGACCATTTGAGCGTCGAAGAGGTGTATATGCTCGTCAAGGGGAGCTATCCTCAGCTCGGTTTGGCGACGGTATACCGTACACTGGAGCTGCTGTGCGAACTTCATATCGTCGAGAAAATGAACTTCGGCGACGGTGTCTCCCGTTACGACCTGCGCAGCGAAGGACATGATCATATGCACCATCATCTGATCTGCCAATCTTGCGGCAAGGTGGCCGAAATCAAGGACGACTGGCTTGAGGAGCTGGAGAGCAAACTGGAGAAGGAATACGGATTTGCGGTAACCGACCATCGTCTCGATTTCAAAGGGACTTACCGGATTTGCACGGGCAGCGGCTGCAAGCGGGAGAAGAACGGCCAGGCGATATCGTAATGGCGATATCGTAATTAGGTATAATCCGAAAATGCTTTAATTCGATGCTATTACTATAAGAACAAGGGAGTGTTCCGCCGGAACGGCGGAGACGCTCTCTTTTTTTATCGAGTCTATAAGTTTCGCGTGGCTCATTATCCCCGAATGCTGCGCTTATATCACTGGCTCCGGTTCGGAACGAACGAGCGGATCCAGCTCCCGAAGCTGCCGGGGTTGCGGCTCTGCACGAGGATGACGCCTTCTCCCCGGAACCGGCAGACGATTGCCTCGCCGCTGGTCAGGCTGGAGAGCCAGCCGGAAGCGGCTTTTTCAATCCGGTAGTCCATGTAATCCGGCCAGGCGACGAGATGCCCGTTGTCGATAATCATCTCTTCGCCGGGTTCCAGATTAATCGCATGAATCGCCCCGAACGAAGAAAGGAAGACCGTGCCGCGCCCGCTGATCTCCACAATGAAAAAGCCTTCGCCGGAGAAGAGGCCCCTAGCCAGATTTTGCATCTTCGTATTGACCTGAATGCCCTGGGTGCCAGCCAGAAATCCGTCTTTCTGCACGTACAGCTTGTACGACCCGTCAAGCTCAATCGCCTGGATATCTCCGATCGCCCCCGGCGAGAGCAGCACTTCGCTTTGTCCACGGACCGCGGTCAGCTCCTGAAAAAAGAATTTCTCGCCGCTCAGCATCCGGCCAAGCCCGCGCATCAAGCCGCCGTCGACGGTGCCTCTGAGCTCGACATTCGGCGACATCGCAACCATTGCGCCCATCTCCGCTTTTACGCTTTCCCCGGGATTCAATTGCACCTTCAGCATCGCAAAAGCGCCTTCATATAAAATGTCATATTTCATGATGCATACCTCCGAAACTGTTCTGGAATGATAGAATATGGCTCTTGCATAAGTATAGTACGAATCTTTCTATCGTTCTATCTGCGCCGGCGGCTGAATAGAGTAGATTATCCTCCTGCCGTTCATGTCCGAAATCCGGGACTGTGTCCAGACGAAATTATGGCCTGCGGCGGATTGACCGGCGTTTGAAAGAAGGCCTTTCCGGTTATAAAAAGGGTACATTGACCGGCTTTCACTGCTGCTAAAGGGCTACTACATTCCCACGAAGCGAGGTGCAATGATAATGAACAATAATCATGCAAGCAAACGAGTATTAACCGGATTCCGCGCCTCCGTGCTGTTAATGGCAACGGCGCTGCTGTTTGTCATATGGGGACAAGCTGCATCGGCGAATTCCACGTCGTACCCGGCACCGGGCTATTATAAATCGGCTGCAAAAGGACTGTCTGCGGCCGTCCGAAAAGAAGCGGTCGGCATTTATCAGGGACAGGCCGATTCTCATACTGTAGAGATTACGGTGTACGGCGAGCCGATTGATCTTCAGTTCGGCGAAGCGCTGGAAGCCCGAGTAGAGAAGCTGGAAGAGGGGACGAAAGTCGTCTTTACCTATACCGAGCAAAAAGTGAAAGGGGATAACGTTGTCAGATTCCGCAGACTGTTGACCATTAATGAAGCGGAAAAATGAAATGCCGTCCTGAAGAGGACGGCATCAGGCTGCCGAGAAAGTCTCGACAGCTCTTTTTATGATTAATTATTTTAATACGACACCGCGTTAATATTGTATAGTTATTTTAATAAATACGAACGGTAGGTGTCGTAAATGCCGCGTACTCTAAGTGATTTCGAAACTTTATAATCTACTCCACCACTGCAGCTTGAGCCGCACGGCTAGCATTCGCTGTGGAATCTCCTTCTTTGACAAACAGGAACAGGATGCCCCCGATTAGCAACAGTACTCCGGACAAGTAGAAACCATACTCCATCTTTCCTGTCACGTCGGCAAAATATCCGGTAATGTACGGAGCGAATATGGAAGACAGCATCCCTGCAAAGTTAAACATGCTGAACGCTCTTGCATACATATGCGACGGCGTGTTATCGGCGACGAACGAAATGAGAATCGGATCCAGCGCAAGTTTGCCGACCAATCCGTAAACGATAAGGCCAGCGATCATCAGAGAATAGTTCTCTGCATAAGGAACGACGAACTGGCATATTGCTCCAAGCACAGCGAGCAGCAAAATTAACGGTTTTTTGTTCTTCACTCGATCGGACCAATACCCGAAGAGGATTGCGCCCGGTATGGATGCCCATGGCACGAGAGAAGAAATAATGCCGGTCTGAGAGCCGGCAACGCCCCTTGCCGTCTGCAAGTAATACGGCAGCCATGTCAGCATACCGAAGAACCCGTACAGCGAGCAGAAAATTAGAATATACGTCAAAATATGATTTCGGGTGAACAGCGCCTTCATGTTCACCGGCTCGGCCTGGACAGCACTCTTCTGCGCGCGCACATCGGCACGGTCATCCTTTACAAACAAACCGATCACAATAGCGACAATAATCGTTGCAATTCCAAACAGGTAAAAGGTGAACTGCCAGTTTTTGCCGAGTGTAAAGGTAATGTAGCTGGATCCGATAAAGCCAAGTGAAATACCTATCGCCATCCCGCTGTTAATCAAGGCCGACGAAATTCCCCTAAACTTTTTTGAGATGGCATTGGAGGAGATGCCGTATACCGGACCATAATACGTACCTTCACCCAGACCGGTAACTGCACGTATCGCTAAGAAAACGATAAAGCCCGGGGCGAAGCCGCTAAGAATCGTCCCGATGCCGAACAGAATATATCCGGCCACCAGCACCTTAACCCTGCCGAAGCGATCGGCTAATATCCCTGCCGGAATTTGCATCGCCGCGTACGAGATGAAAAAGACAGTCGACATTAAGCCGAGCTCCGCTTTGGAAAGATCCCATTCTTCACCAATAACCTTCATGACAGGAGACAAAATATTGCGGTCTGCATACATAAATGTCCAGCCCAGCGCAAACAAGATGATAAGTATAATCGGATTCTTTGTTTTCATCACTTCACCGTCCTATTCCAAATTTAGTTAAATATCAATCAGTAAAAATATTTATTTTTACTTGATTATTATTTATTCAATAATAATTGAGAGATTATCTAACACAGAAGCGCGGAATTAAGATGAAAACAATTAATTGTGTGAGGAAACATCACATGCATTAGAATAGCATGTATACTTGTATACAGTCAACGCAATTTTAACAAAAAGAATTTAAAATATTAGAGGGGGTAACCCCCTCCATTTTTCTATTTTTAATAACACCTCAGTAAAAAGAAGAAACCCGAGTCTTGAAAAGACCGGGTTTCTCGACAAGCGGATGCCGTCCTGAAGAGGACGGCATCTTTTGTGCGCGATATTGTATATCCATGGTGTGTACAGTTTATATTAGCGCAGGCGCATCCTTCTCCCTGCTGTGCGTGCGGAACTGCTTCGGCGACATGCCGTAGCGTTTGCGGAATTGCCGGTGAAAGTAGGTGTAATTCACGAAACCGCAGGCTTCCGCGATATGTTCCAGCGGCATCGGACTATAGACGATCCGTTCACGGGCCATCTCCAGGCGGACTTCATTTACATATTTAACAATCGTGGTTCCGAACTCCTCCTTAAATAGATGAACGGCGCGCGAAACGGAAATGTCGACATGGGCGGCAACATCTTCAAGACGGAAGAGAAGAGCCGCATTTTCTTCCACAAACTGCTTCATCCGGTAAGCCAGATAGCCCCTCGGGGAAACGGAAGGACGGTCAATGGTGAGACGGTCGATTTCCATACACAGAATCTGCAAGTAACAGCTTGAGATTTCCGGAGAAAAATCGGACAGGCGGCGCTGCTCCAACACAATCTGTCGAAAAAGTCCGATTAATGCGTCGTTAAGCGGAATATGAATCAGCGAACTCCGCTGACGGCTGTTCCACCACCGGTCGAGCCACTCTCCCCGGCAAAAAATATGATAATCCCCGCTTTCGACGCGCGGTTCGCCCAGCGGATAATTTTCTTTGTCGATAATCAGGTTGTACGGCACGCCAGGAGCAATGAGCATCAAGCCACCGCTTTCTACATGCGTAATAGCGCCGTCTATTAAAGCGCTGCAGCAACCCTCGGTCTGAAGACGAATGAGATATTGGGGAAAGCCTTCCGCTTCCGACATCTGGAACGGTTTACGGTGAAAGGAGAATCCGGCAGTTAATATGGTACAAGGTGCGTCGCTTGGCATATGTCCTCCTGCTCATTTTAAAAGATAATCAGATTGTTCATGTTTTAATCATATTATTCATTTTATTATATACGCTTTCAGATTACGATGATACTAGTTCTAGGGCATCGAAAAATAATACCAAGAACGCGCAATTCATTAAGAATCCAGGGAGAGTTGATTGTCTAGGCGTCTAGTGCAGGAGTGGATCAAGACGTAGGAGCAGTATGCAAGAGCCCTTTTGTTCAGGTTCAATGTTTCAGATTTCCCGTCAGGGCGTCGGTCCGGGATTTGCCCGGGCGGTTCGTGGGATCGTTTGCACCATGATGTTGAAAAATGTGGATACAATAACATTCCCGGGAGTGATTACATGTTGAAGATCGGTTTGCAGCTCTACACGCTCAGAGAAGAACTGGAACGGGATTTCGAAGGCACGCTTCGGAAGGTGGCGGCACTCGGTTACAGCGGCGTCGAATTCTTTCATTATTTCGGCCGAAGCGCCGACGAGGTGAAATCGCTGCTTGAGGAGACCGGATTGACAGCCGTGGGAGCGCACCGCCCTTATGACGTTCTGCTGGAGAATGCCGATGCCGAGATTGACTACATACTAAAGATCGGCAGCCCCTATCTGATCGTGCCTTATCTCAGTGAGGAGCAGCGCTCTGACTGGAGCAAGATTGCGGCCAATCTGCGGACACTTGGAGAGAAGTGCAAGGAAAAAGGGGCCGTACTACTTTATCACAACCATGATTTTGAGCTGCGGGAAAGCAGCGGGGGCCTGACCGCATTCGACTATCTCTATAGTGAAGTGCCGCCGGAGCAGCTCCAGGTCGAAATGGATACCTGCTGGGTGCAATACGGCGGTTACGATCCCGTGCAGTATATCGGCAAGTATGCCGGCCGGCTTCCCCTGATTCATCTGAAGGATATGAAGCTGCGGGAAGACGGCTCGGCGGAGACGGTCGTGCTCGGCGAAGGAGAAGTCGATCTATCCGCCATTCTGGAGGCGGCGGAACAAGCTGGCGCCGAATGGGCGTTAGTTGAGCAGGATTACTGCAGCCGGCCGCCGATCGAAAGCGTCGCGGCAAGCATGGAATGGCTTAATACAAACTATAAACAAGGAGGCAACATTTATGTCTAAAACACTTAAAATCGCAATTATCGGCTGCGGAGGTATTGCGGGCGGCAAGCATTTGCCGAGCCTGTCTCGTCAAAAAACCGCTGAACTGGTAGCCTTCTGCGACATTATTGAAGAGCGGGCGCAGGAAGCCGCCGAGAAATACGGCGCGGAAGGCGCCAAGGTGTATACGGACTTCCGCAAGCTGCTGGAAGAAGGCGGCATCGACGTGGTGCATGTATGTACGCCGAACGACAGCCACTCGGAAATTTCGGTTGCCGCGCTGGAGGCCGACTGCCATGTAATGTGCGAGAAGCCGATGGCGAAGACAACGGCACAGGCGCAGGAAATGCTGGACGCCGCCCGCCGGACCGGCAAGAAGCTGTCCATCGCGTACCAGAACCGTTTCCGCAATGACAGCCAATATTTGAAGGAAATGTGCGAGAACGGAGAGCTGGGCGAAGTTTACTACGCCAAGGCGATTGCGCTTCGCCGGCGCGCGGTGCCGACTTGGGGCGTCTTCTTGGATGAAGAGAAGCAGGGCGGCGGACCGCTGATCGATATCGGCACCCACGCGCTCGATCTGACGCTGTGGATGATGGACAATTACAAGCCGCGCAGCGTAACAGGTTCGGTCTTCCACAAGCTAGGACACCGGAAGAACGCCGCCAATGCGTTCGGACCGTGGGACCCCGAGCAGTTCAAGGTTGAGGATTCCGCGTTCGGCTTCATCACGATGGAGAACGGCGCGACAATCGCGCTGGAATCGAGCTGGGCGCTCAACGTCGCCGAGTACGGCGAAGCGAAGACGCTGCTGTGCGGAACGGAAGCAGGCGCTGACATGACGAGCGGCCTCCGTATCAACGGCGAGAAGTCCGGCCGTCTGTACGAGACCAATATCGAGCTTACACCGGGCGGAGTCGCTTTTTATTCGGGCGGAGAAGAGAGCGAAGCGGACCGCGAAGCGCGCCTGTGGCTTGAAGCCGTAATCGAAGATAAAGAACCGCTTGTGAAACCGGAACAGGCGCTGGTCGTAACGCAAATTCTGGAGGCTATCTACGAATCCGCCCGTACCGGCAAGACGGTATATTTTGACGGAACCCGGAATATCGAAGCCCAAGATACGGCTCAAGCGGTACTGAATAAATAAATTCACTATACAATCCTTAATGATGATAAACGGAGAGGAGAAACACATTCTATGAAACTTGGCGTATTTTTGGTGCTGTTCGGAGGCCGGAAACTGGAAGACGCGCTGGATTATGTGGCGGAGAAAGGGGTTAAAGCGGTCGAAATCGGCACAGGAGGCAATCCGGGAAAAAGACATTGCGATCCGAAGCTGCTGCTTGAAGATGAGCGCGCACTGAAGGAGTTCAAGCATGCGGTGGAGTCGAGAGGACTGATCATCAGCGCGCTCAGCTGCCACGGCAACCCGCTGCATCCGCAAAAGGAGCTGGCGCAAAAGGATCACGAGGATTTCCTCAATTCCGTATTATTGGCGGAGAAGCTGGGCGTTCCGGTTGTTAATACGTTCTCCGGCTGCCCGGGAGACCATGAGGATGCGAAGTATCCGAACTGGCCGGTTGCGCCTTGGCCGAATGATTTTCAGGAAGTGCTGAAATGGCAGTGGGAAAATAAACTCATTCCTTACTGGACGGAAACGGGAGCCTTTGCCGCTGACCATGGGATCAAGATCGGCCTTGAGCTTCACGGCGGCTTCTCGGTGCATACACCGGCGACGCTGCTCCGCCTGAGAGAAGCGGCGGGCGAAGTGATCGGCGCCAATCTGGACCCGAGCCATATGTGGTGGCAGGGCATTGATCCCGTACAGGCTATCCATGTCCTGGGCCGTGAAGGAGCGATTCATCACTTCCATGCCAAGGATACGGTCATTGATCCGGTCAATGTGAACAAGTACGGTCTGACCGATATGCAAACCTATGACAACATGCTGGACCGCGCATGGCAGTTCCGCACCGTCGGCTACGGCCATGATCTGAAGACCTGGGCGGACATTGTCAGCGCGCTTCGGCTGGTCGGCTACGACTATGTCGTCAGCATCGAGCACGAGGATGGGCTGATGTCGATCAATGAAGGCTTCTCCAAAGCGGTCGATAATCTGAATCAGGTACTGATCCAGGAGCAGCTCGGCGAAATGTGGTGGCTGTAAGGACTTTGTCCTGAGCGTACCGCTTCGGACGGACGGAGGCGTATTCGAGCACACCGGGGCCGAATTGAATCGGCGTCGGTGTGTTTTTAAATAGCGAGATTGTAGAAAGAAGGGCGGATACCTATGCAAAATCAAAAATGGTGGAAAGAGACGGTCGTATATCAAATTTATCCCCGCAGCTTCCAGGATACGAACGGAGACGGCATCGGGGACCTGAAAGGAATTATCTCCAGACTGGATTATTTGGCGGAGCTCGGAATCGGGGCCATCTGGCTTTCCCCGGTATGCAAATCGCCACAGGATGACAATGGCTACGATATATCCGATTATCAGGATATTGATCCGATGTTCGGTTCATTGGATGACATGGAAGCGCTTATTGACGAGTCCAAGAAGCGAAATATCCGAATTGTTATGGACTTGGTGCTGAACCATTCGTCCGATGAGCATCCGTGGTTTCTGGAGGCGAAGAAGAGCAAGGACAATCCGTATCATGATTATTATGTCTGGAGAGATGGCGTGGAAGGAACGCCGCCCAACGATTTGCGAGGATGCTTCGGCGGGTCCGCATGGGAGTGGGTGCCGGAGCTTGGACAATATTATTTCCATCAGTTTGCCGTGAAGCAGCCGGATCTCAACTGGGATAATCCCAAAGTTCGGCAGGAGATTTATGACATGATCAACTGGTGGATGGATAAGGGAGTAGGCGGCTTCCGGCTGGATGTGATCGACCTGATCGCCAAAGAGCCCGACCGGAAAATCACCGGTAATGGTCCGAATCTTCACAAATATATTCAAGAGCTCAGCAGAGAAACCTTTCAAAAAGGAGATTTGTTGACGGTGGGCGAGACCTGGGGCGCTACTCCAGAAATCGCCAAGCTGTACAGCAATCCGGACGGCAGCGAGTTCTCCATGGTGTTCCAGTTTGAGCATATCGGCCTGGATGAGCAGGAAGGGAAAGGAAAGTGGGACCTTTCACCGCTGGACTTCCTGAAATTAAAGCAGGTGCTGTCCAAATGGCAGACCGAGCTGAAGGGCGAGGCCTGGAACAGCCTGTTCTGGAACAACCACGATCTGCCGCGCATCGTTTCCCGATGGGGAAATGACGGAGAATACCGCGTGGAATCGGCGAAAATGCTGGCTACCCTCCTCCACGGGATGCAGGGCACCCCTTACATTTATCAGGGTGAAGAGCTGGGCATGACGAATGTGCAATATCCGATCGGGGACTACCGGGACATCGAGCTGCTGAACCTGTACAAAGAGCGTCTGGAAGGCGGATTTGCCCACGAAGCAATCATGGAATCCATTTACGCCAAAGGCCGCGACAATGCGCGTACGCCGATACAATGGGATGCTTCCGCGAATGCTGGATTTACAACAGGTCAGCCCTGGATTCGAATCAATCCGAATTACACGGAGATTAATGCTTCGGTTGAATTGGAGAATCCGGACTCCATATTCCATTACTATCGGCAGCTGATCCAGCTTCGCAAGGAATATAACGTAATCGTTTACGGAGACTTCAAGCTGCTGTTCCCCGAGGATAAGGATTTGTTCGCGTATACCCGCTCGCTGGACGAAACTACGTTGCTCGTACTGTGCAACTTCTACGGAAATCCCGTTTCGTTTGAATTACCCGAGGAGTTGGCCGGAGACAAGGAGCTGCTGATCTCTAATTATAGTGGCGATATTTCCGGCGGATCGCTGCGTCCTTATGAGGCTAGGATGTATCTGCTGAAATAAAGTTGAATTGGAATACCTCCCCGAATCGTATTATAGGTTCAGCGGAGGTATTTTTTTAAGCATAGCGAATTCTACTTTAAGTAAATAAATGGGGAATGGCGGTGGGGATGTGGAAAGCGGCACGAAATCGAAATTGACTGAAGTAGAGCGGGGCAGGCTGGCTGAGGCGGCCTTTGGCATCGGTACGGTAGTCCTGAGAACGAGGGAACTGACGGGCGGATTCTTCAATGCCGCATATGAGCTTGCTCTTGCTGACGGGAGAGAGGCGATCCTGAAGATCGCTCCACCCTACACGGCTGAAATGCTCAGCTATGAGCGGAACATTATGCGCGCCGAAGTGGAAGCGCTTCGATTTATTAAGGCGGCCGGTGTCGCGCCGGTTCCTGAGGTCTACGCCTATGACGACAGCCGTACGGTGATTCCATATGAGTATTTTTTCATGGAAAAAGTCAAAGGCCGGCCATACAACGAAGCAAGGGAAGAGATGACCATCGGCGAGAGGATGGAAATCGAACGGGAGCTGGGCCGTTACAACCGGCAGATCAATGAAGTGCGCGGCGAACGGTTCGGCCTGTTTCTTAATACACCTGCAAAAGCGCCGGGAACATGGCGGGAAACGTTCTCCGGCTTGATCGGCAACGTGCTGAACGATGCGCGGCGATTGGGAGCTTCGCTGCCTATCGACCGGAAAACGCTGGACCAGGGCATCGCCAAGCTGCTGCCCGTGCTGGATGAAGTGACGGAGCCGAGGCTGGTGCATTGGGATTTGTGGAATGGCAACATTTTTGTGGACAATGGCAAAATTACGGCGCTGATCGATTGGGAACGCGCGCTGTGGGGCGATCCCTTGATGGAATATTATTTCCGCCCTTTTGAAAATTCCGAAGCCTTTGGCTCGGGATATGGCGTCGTATTCGACAGTCCCGGCGCACAGGCGCGCAAAGAACTGTACGATCTTTATTTCAATTTGATCTCGGTCATCGAGTACTACTCCCGCAAGTATGATAACAGCGAGCATTTGAATTGGGCGAATACGAATTTGCTCGAAGGCTGGGAGAGAGTTGCTTTATTTGCTTCATGCCGACCATGGCTGGTTGGATCGTTGGATCGCTCTCCAATGGAAATGCTGTGTAAACAGACTCTTTCCAGTTTTTTGTACTACGGTTGATGTGGTATCTCAAAGGGGACTTTTGCAGAAACGGTAAAAGTCCCTTCCGCCGTTTCTGCAGAAGGGACTCATTCTAAGGAAAGATGCAGTTAACTCTTCTTCTTTTTTTGTTCGGGAATACCTTTTACACATTACGTATTATAGAGTCCAATTTGAGTCGAGTATTTAAGTCTGTCTCAGAGGAGTAGTCTGGTTAGTGCCATCCTTTGATCACATTGTCACTTTGGGTATCCCTGTAATCATAAAACATACTTGAGCAACCACTTAAAAGAAAAACAACGGTAAGGAGAAGAAACTACTTCAGCAGCCTGTAGAACATTTCTTTAATTCAAAGATAGAAAGACATCTGTTGCGAATTGAGAACTAAACTCGTTGTCGGAGAAACATATTAATTGGAGTTAGAGGGAAGAGCCGATTTTATTGCCGTTACTAATTTTTTGAGTTCCGTCGCGGTATGTTCGATATCGGACACTTTGCTACCTGACGATGCGGTGACATCTTCCGGATTAGCTAAATGGATTCGGGAATGAAGGAATCGGGGCCTTCTTTTGGTTGTACCAATAAGTATTTATATTACACTTGAGCGGTGGGACGGATCACGATCTCGTTCACATCGATATCATTTGGTTGTTCGATTGCGTAAGCAATCGCGCGGGCTATTGCATCCGGTGTCATCGCCAGTTTATCCCGGATGACGGCGAGTTGATCTCTTAATGCCGGGTCTGTTAAGCCCTCGATGAAATTTGTTTGCACAATACCGGGCGAAATGATGGTTACGCGTAGCTTATCACCAGCTTCTTGGCGCAGCCCCTCCGAGATCGCGCGCACGGCAAATTTCGTACCGGAGTAGACCGACTGGTTCGGAACGGTCTTGTGTCCCGCTGTAGAAGCAATGTTTACGAAATGTCCGAAACCCTGTTTGCGAAAGACAGGTAACGCTGCAGCAATACCATACAAAACGCCTTTAATGTTGACGTCAATCATGTGCTCCCAATCTTCCACACGCAGATCATCGAGAGGGGAAATGGGCATAACGCCAGCATTGCTGACAAGAACATCAATCTTCCCGTACCGTTCCACTGCCAACGTAACGAGTCTGGATAGATCCTCGCGTTTTTTAACGTCAGTGCTTGCATAAATGGCTTCGCCACCCCTATTTGTAATACGTGTCGCCAATGCTTCAAGGCGCTCCACTCCGCGAGCCCCAAGTACGACCTTTACTCCGCGCTCGGCAAGCAACAGTGCTGTTGCCTCTCCTATTCCACTACTTGCACCCGTAATAACGACAACTTTGTTCTCTAATCTTCCTTCCAAGCTCATAGCTCACTCCTTCTTTCTTTGATCTATTGGCCTTGCAAGGTACATTTTAAGTAAAATTCGATTGAAACAGGTAGACTAATCATGTCAGATTCTTGCCTAATCCTATTCGGTATGGATATAATTAGCCATCAACGTCCGTGGAAAGGAAAGGTGAAGCATGCACGATCTCGTCCACCCTTCTATGATTTCTGCTCATCTGCAAGAACTGATTCTTCTTATTCAACGTCACGCGCCTTCGGACGGAACACATGCTTCAGCAGTGCCGGAACTTTGTTTCAGGCGCGCAAGCCATGTGTCGGAGCCAAAGCATACGGTCAATATGCCCTCTCTGTACGTGGTCGCACAAGGTTCAAAGACAGCAACGCTGGCCGGGGAAAATTACGTGTACGATCCGACCACCTACATGGTCACATCGGTGCATCTGCCTGTAATCGGGAAAATCACTCAAGCCTCGCCACAACTTCCATATCTAAGCCTTCAATTATCCATTAGTCCAGATGTCATTCTGGACATAATCCATATGAGCAGTTCCCAATGGAACGGAAAGACTGGACGAGGTATATTGGTGAGCCAATCCGACCCACCGCTGCTTGATGGGCTGCTTCGGCTTGTCCGACTTCTGGATACACCTGAGGATATTCAGTTCCTTGCGCCGCTTATCACCCGCGAGATCCTTTATCGTGTACTGAAAGGTGAGCAGGGAGCTTTAATCAGGCAATTTGTCATAGCTGGCAGTTATGCGCATAGCATTTCCAAAGCGATCCATCTGATTAACCGGGATTACTCCAAGCCTCTTGTGATCGAAGAATTGGCGAAGGAAGCAAACATGAGCCCTTCTTCTTTGCACAAGCATTTTAAAAAGGTAACGGCGATAAGCCCGCTGCAGTATCTGAAGGCCATCCGACTGCAGACAGCACGCCGCTTGCTGCTCTCGGAGGGATTAGAAGCCGCCGATGCGGGCTTTCGCGTTGGCTACGAGAGCCCTTCGCAGTTTAGCCGAGAGTATGCCCGCATGTTTGGGCGTCCACCAATGAACGACGTTAAGCATCTGCGAAATACCTTTAGTGTTCGGGTTGATTGATATGTAACTTGCCTTTATAGACAGCGCGGTGAACCGTATCATAAATAAGGGCAAGTTTTTTTGAACTATATGAAAGAGCAACACGTAGTGGTAATCACTCGTGTTGCTCGATGTTCTAAGCTTCCGGCTTCATAACGACAGGTATCCAAACTTCCATTTCATACATGTTGTTGCCTCGTGGTATAACACAGTTTTTAATTTACGGGATCTGAATCGAGGCACGACCACTTTTATTCTATTAAAAACAGAACGTTGCCAAGAGATCACTGATTTTTGTAAAAATGCTATGGAAGTAACTGATTTATTTCGCATTAGTGGAGAATACAATTATCTCATTAAGGTACAAACCGCATCTATTGAGGAACTTGCCGAATTTCAAGATTGCCTTATAAAGTTCGGGCCTTCAAAGTCTCATATCAGTTTGAAAAATATATTAGAAAACAGGGTTTTGCTCTAAATGATTATTCCAAGACAACTGCGCGCTCCGAGTGATAAAGGCAGTACAGCATAATGGCCTGCTGGACAAACAGCAGAGATTTTTTGAATTCATATCCGGCAAAATAATCCGAGTTGATGGCATCGGCAGAGATTTCTTCCCCTCTGAAGAAGGGCGGACATGGATTGAGCATCGCGCCGGGCTTGGCCATCCGCATCCGCTGCAAATTTAGCTGGTATTTCCCTATGTATTCGGCCGTCCGGTATTCCTCCGGCAAAGAATCGGTCAGCAGGATATCGCTGTCAGGCAATATCCCGTCCAGACTGGTATGAAACGTATAATTGGCGGTTTCCGGCCCAAGCGCATTGCCTTCGGTGCAGACATGGTGGAAGTTTAGGTTCATCATCTTCGCCATGCTCATCCATGTTCGGCTAATGTTGCCCGCCGGGCCTACAAAGGTATAGACTAAATCCTTGTAATCCGGCCTCCGTTTGCTGATGGCATAGAGGTCTGACATGATTTCGCACGGATGGTTCTCCGAGGTCATGGCATTGATGACAGGAATCGAAGCACCCCGAGACAGTTCTCGAAGTTTATGGAGGTCCGGATGCCGGACTACGGCCGCATCGGCCCAGTTCGCCATATAGCTTATGACATCGGAGAGCTGTTCTCTCTTATTCAGAGCTTCAGGGGATATGCAAATATACTCTCCCCGCAGATCGCGGATGCCTTTCTCAAAGCTTACTCTCGTGCGGAGACTGGATTCGGGAAAAAATAAAATGAACGTTTTTCCTTGAAGCAGAGGCTGCTCCCGGTTCTGACAAAGCCGGTCGGTCAGGCCGAAAATATCTTGGATTTGTTCCGGCTTCCATTCTTCAATATCCAGAAAATGCAGGTTCATCACGTCCTTATATATAAGATGGGTATTAAATCGGAGGGGCCGATGCCGGTTCTTTCCGGTTTTTCCGGTATTCATTCGGACTGCATCCGGCATCTTGTTTGAACAGCTTGGAAAAATGCGAATAATTGCCATACCCGACCTTGCTTGCGATAGTATATACCGACTGATGAGTCGTTTCAAGCAAATGCTTGGCCGCCGCGATCCGGGTTTGGATGATATAATTGCCGAGCGAAATTCCGGTTTCTCTTTTGAACAGTCTTGCCAAATAATCCGGGTTAAGATAGACGATTTCCGCCAGACTCATCCTGGACAAATCATCGCCACAGTGGGTGTGTATATAATGCTTGATTTCCTGGGCGACGGATTTAGGCTGTTCGGCAAAGTGGCGGTGTTCTGCGGCGGTGCTCACCAAATAGCCGATATATTTCTGCATATCTTCAATGGAATTCAATGACTGCATAAACAATTGATCGCCCGTTCGCCCCGTATACAATTTGTGAGCCTCAATTTCTTTGCTTTTCAAATGGGCATAGACAAGCTGGGCAATATCGAGCCGGAGCAGGCTGAGTACCGAAGTGTTCAGGACTTGACCTTGATTAAGCATTCGCAAGTAATCTCCCGCTTCTTCAAGAAAGGCGTCATATGCGTCTTCATTCAGTAATTGTTCCAGAAGACTTAGATTCGGCGGTGCATATACTGCTTCCGGGCAGTGATAGTGTTCCAGCCAAAATATCCGGTTGCGATGCTTGATTATCTCCTCGTTCAGATGCAGAAGTTCTTTGATCGCTTTACGGATGTGTTCAAGCGTCCGGGAAACGGCGATATTGCAGCTGGCGTCGCATTTGAGATACTTGTTGGCTTGCCCGATAAAAGAAGAGCAGATGCTTTCAATCATCCAGGAATCGGGCGAACGGTTCCATTTCAGGATAACCATCCAATTATACTCCTTGAATTCCGTAATCGAATCAACCGAGAATCCGGGGTCCTGAAACAGCTCATACATCACATTCAGCAGCGCGTAATCGAACAGGCTTTTATCGTCATTGCCCAAGCTTTTGTCATACGGGAAAAGATTGACCAGAACGGGGAGAAAGAGATCTTCCGCCTTGTAGGGAAGATTTTGCTCCTCCATGAAAGCGGCGAAAGAGGAAGGACTTGACGGGAAATCTTTCCCCAGAATCAATCTGCGCCAGAAATCCTCCAGCATGGTCTTCCGGTTTTTCTGCCACAAATGCCCTTCGTGTATTGCTTTTTCATTGCTTTGCTGCTCTTTAGCTTTGGCGACGGCTTTTTGAATAATAAGCGTTAATTTGTCGAACTCGATCGGCTTCAGGAAATAATCGAAGCTTTGCAGCTCGATCGCTTTTTGGGCATAGTTGAAGTCGGCGTAATTGGTCAGAATGATCGCCTGTACGCTGTACTGCTCCTCCCGAATCCATGCGAGCAGATCAAGCCCGCTTCCCTGGGGCATTTCAATATCGCATATGACAATTTGCACCGGATGCCGAAGCAGAATCTCTCGCGCTTGCGCAACATTGTAAGCAGTATAAATATTTTCAATGGATAACGCTTTCCAGTCTATTTTTTTCTCCAATGCCGTAATTACATAATAGTCATCATCCACCAGCAAAATGTTCATTGGATTACACCTCTTTTGGCTGTTCATCAGTCCGTGTTAATGGAGGAAGGGCTATGGTAACGCAGGCGCCGCCGTCTTCACCATTGGTAAAACCGACGTTCGCCTTTTGGCGGTAAAGAAGGTTCAATCGCTGCAGGACATTCATAATGCCGATCCGGCTGCCGCCGGTTTGCATGAATGGCTCGCCATTCGCCAACTTTTCTAGGATATCCGGCGGAAATCCCGGGCCGGTATCGGCAATTCGGATTACGGTCATTTCCTCTTCTGAGGCTCGTATTCGCTTAAACACCGTCAGCGTAATTTGCAGCTCGCGGTCTCTCGAAACGGCGTATTTTATGGAGTTCTCGATAAAGGTCTGAAGCATAAGCGGCGGCACCATGGTGCCGATCGTATCTTCCGACTGCTCGATGCGGTAGGAGAAGGCGCCCTGGTAGCGCGATTTTTGAATATTCAGATAGGTGCGGGCATGCTCGATTTCATCCTCCAGTCGAACAAAATTCTCGCCGTTTTGAAAAATATACCGGAAATACTTGGAGGTCGACATCGCCATATTCTCGATTTCCTCGTACATTTGAATTTGCGCCATACTGTAAATGCTCGTCAGGCAGTTCAGGAAAAAATGGGGCTTAATCTGCAGCTTCATATAGTCCAGCCGTATTCTTTGTTTCTCCAGTTCCTGTTCGTACATGGCGATTTTAAAGGTTTTAATTTGCTCAACCAGATCTTTAAACTGCGCGTTCGCCTGTTCCAGTTCGATAATTTTGCCGTTTTTAATATCCGCCGGCGCTTCGCCTAAGTTAATGCGCGCAAGATTTCGCGAGAAGCTTCTGATAGGGCCAAGCACCCTTTTTCTAAATAACAGCATGACGGCGCTTAAGACAAACACGACGATAAAGAACAGCAGCATAATCAGCAGCTGGGCAATGACGATCTTCTCAAACGCCCCGAATTTGATGACCATCTTGACGCTGAACGTCGCGTTGGAGAATTCATTGCTGACGGTCCTTCCGGACCGAAGGAAATCCAGAACAGAGTATGCCTTACTTTCCGGCGGCGATGTTTGGCTTTCGGATATCGGAGTAGATAAGTTTCTTCCCTGTATATCTACCAGTGACGCATAGCCTGCCTCTCCAAGATTGATCTGACGAAGGGGCCGGATCAGGTTATCCGCGGAAATAAGGGCGACTAAATAACGGTTGTAGTAAGGCACAATGTTGATAATATAGTACTTGCCGCCGGCAAGGACAGGCGTCCATTTCGAATAAAATTTCTCGAACAGGTTCTTATCCTCTATGTAGGAAACAATCTGATCTTTCAGTTTCCGATAATCCGTATAGGAAATGCTCATTGGCGCGCAGTTCAGAAAAAAGGACTGGTTCTTCAAGTAGAAGAAGAAGTTATATTCCTGCCCGTAATTTTTTTGCAGCTCGGTAAACCGTTTGTACAGATTTTCGTTGGCTTTTATGAACGGAGTGCTGTTCAGGCCGTAAGCATTCATCATGTTCAGGGTATCATCGTTCGCCAGCGTCCAGCCCATATAGTGATTGATGTAAGCAAAATCATGATTAATCCGATTAATATACAAGTCGGCCGTGTCCTGTAAATACCGTGTGGATTGCTGCTTGACGATGAAAATGGAAGCGAAGCTGATGACAAAGTCCAAAACAAGCACTGTGAAAGAAATGATAATCATGATTTTTACATAATGCTTGATGGGATAAGGTTTGTTTCTTGTTTTTTTTGCCATAGGCCTTCAGAGCCGCGTCCTTTCCTGAGCGCGTTTCATTTAATGAATGCGTTTTATTTTATGGTAACAAAAATATTATAAAACCTTTGTGAGAAAAAAACATATGAACCCTTCAACGTTTTACTTTAAAGTCCGGAAAGCGCATACAAAAGTCGGTATACCGTCAACTTTTCCCGCTCAGGAGGGAAGCCGGGTCTTTAAGCTGCAGGGAAACGGAATGCAAAGGTCCGAATTACCGTCTCATGAAGTCCAGTAAACGGGAATTCGGGAAGGTATACTAAAGATGTTCAAAAGGCCGGCATCAAACTGAAAGCGATTTATACAGACTAAAGAGGTTAAGGAGGGGATGTCATGAGATCCGGTCAATTTGTTCCAGGGCGAACATTCGGACAGATCAGACGAAATTGGGGACTGTATGTATTGCTTCTTCCCGCCGTGGTGCTTACGTTATTGTTCGCCTACAAGCCGATGTATGGGGTGATCATTGCGTTCAAGGATTACAGCCCGGCATCAGGAATTACCGGCAGCCCTTGGGCGGGGTTCAAGTACTTCGAGAAGTTCTTTCATTCCTATCAATTTTCGGCAACCATCAAGAATACGCTTGTCATCAGCGTTTACAGTCTGATTACCTTTCCAATTCCAATAATACTGGCGCTAATGGTCAACCAGATGCGAGCAAACCGGTTTAGACGTTTTTTTCAGACGGTATCGTATATGCCGCATTTCATCTCGACGGTTGTTATGGTAGGTTTGATGATGATTTTATTTTCCCCCAGCACCGGTCTGCTCGGCAGCCTGTATCATCTGTTCGGCGGAGAGGCTCCCGATCTGATGGGCTCCGCGGGATTATTCAGCAGTGTATATGTGTGGTCGGATGTGTGGCAGCATGTCGGCTGGGACAGCATTATTTATATCGCCGCGCTTTCCGCGGTCGATCCGAGCCTGTACGAGGCCGCTACCGTTGACGGAGCGAGCCGCTGGCACAAAGTCCGCTATATCGATATTCCCATGCTTATGCCGACAGCGATTACACTGCTTATTTTGCGGGTCGGAGGGCTGCTTGGGGTCGGTTTTGAAAAAGTGTATCTCATGCAGAATGACCTGAACATCACCTCAAGCGAAATTCTCTCGACCTATGTTTACAAAATCGGGCTGCTCAGCAGCCAATACAGCTTTTCCTCGGCCATCAACCTGTTCAATACGGTCATTAACTTTGTTTTATTGATTATGGTCAATCAGATTTCCAAGAAATTCAGCGAAAACAGCTTGTGGTAGAAGGGAGGCCGCTTGAGATGGGGGTATTGGAAGCCGCGGTTAACAAGAATATGGGAAAAGTGAAGAACAACCGTTCATCCGACAGAGTTATGGAAATGGTAATGTATGTGTTTGCGGTTATGTTTCTGGTGATCCTGATCTACCCGCTCTATTTTATCATCATTGCGTCGTTCAGCGATCCGTCCGCGGTGGCGAATGGACAGGTATGGCTGTTTCCGAAAGGGTTTACACTGGACGGCTACCAAGAACTGCTGCGCCATGAGAACATCTGGATCGGGTATCGAAATACCATCCTGTATACGGCAGTGGGAACCGCCATCGGCCTGATTGTCAATATTTCGGCGGCTTACGCGCTGTCGAGAAAGGACCTTGTCGGACGAAAGTTTCTTTCGTTGTTCTTCATCTTCACGATGTTTTTCAGCGGCGGGTTGATTCCCACCTTTCTGACGGTCCGGGATTTTCATTTGTACGACACGTTTCTGGTCATGGTGCTGCCCTTCTCCGTTATCGTATACGACATTATCGTTGCCCGGACGTTCTTTCAGTCGAGCATCCCTGGTGATTTGTGGGAGGCGGCGCAGATCGACGGCTGCGGGAACCTCCGGTATTTTGTTCAGGTGGTCCTGCCGTTGTCGAAAGCGATTATCGCGGTTCTCGGTTTATGGATCGCCGTCGGCTACTGGAATTCGTATTTTAATGCCTTGATTTACTTGAAAAATCCCAATTTATATCCCTTGCAGCTCATATTGCGCAATATTCTGATCACCAATCAGATGCAGTCCGGCATGGGAACCGGCGAAGCCGCGCAGATCGCGCTGCGCCTGGCCAATTTGATGCGGTATTCCGTCATTATCGTTGCGACCGTTCCTATCCTGTGCTTGTATCCGTTTGTACAAAAATACTTTAACCAAGGGGTGATGATCGGAGCCGTGAAGGAGTAAAAGCGTTGATCCTAAATTGAATCAGGGGGAATCACAAATGGTCAAAAACGCAAAGAAGAGATGGGTGAAAATGATCACCGCAATGGTTCTTGTTCCTGTCCTGCTTACAGGCATGGTTGGCTGCAGCGGCAGCAAGGGAGAGAACTCCGGCTCAGTCGCTAGCGGCGATTTTAACCAAGAAGGACTTCCGATTGTCAACAAGCCGGTGACCTTGAAAGTGCTGACCGTCCGGTGGGGAAGTATGGGGGACACCTTTACGCAGAATCAATGGCTTAAGGATCTCGAACAGAATACGAACGTCAAAATCGATTGGCAGGTGATGTCTTCCAATGACTGGGCTGAACAGAAGTCCATCATGCTCGCCAGCGGCACGCTTCCGGAAGTCATTCTGGGCGATCAATCGTTCTCCGATTCCGACATTGTAAATAATTTAAGCTATTTCCGCCCGCTGGATGAATATATCGATCAGTACATGCCCAATCTCAAAGCGGCTATGCAGGAAACGCCCGAGATGAAACAGATCAGCACCTTTCCAGACGGGAAGATCTACTCTTTGCCGGCAAGACTGCCATCGCGGCCCATTACAGCCCAACAGCCCGTTATCAATAAGGCTTGGCTGGATAAATTGGGGATGAAAGCCCCGGACACCATTGACGATTTGTACAACGTATTAAAAGCGTTTAAAGAGCAAGACCCGAATGGAAACGGCAAAAAAGACGAGATTCCTTACAGCGAGGTCGGACTGTCGATGGATTTTCTGAACCCGTTCGGCATCACCGACCTGAATGCCACAAGCATGATGATTAAAGACGGCAAACCGGTATATTTCCCGACCAGCGAGGAATACAAAGCCGGACTAGAGTGGGTGCATAAGCTCTATTCCGAAGGCTTGATCGATAAAGAGCTGTTCACCCAGGACGGCACGATGGCATCCGCCAAGCATCAAAATCCGGACGCTCCGATCATCGGCTTCTCCAACCAGTGGACACCCGACGCGGTATTCGGAAAATGGAGCGATCAATATGAGACCATTCCCCCAATCGCCGGACCGGATGGAAAACGGTATTCCAATGGAGATCCGAGCGGACTTAGCTATAGACGGAATGAACTGCTCATTACGAAATTCTGCAAAAATCCGGAGGTTGCCGCCCGCTGGGCCGACCAATTCTATACGAATGAAGCCAGTATTCAGAATTTCTGGGGAGCCATCGGCACGGTGATCAAGAAGAACGACGACGGTACGTATACGCTGATGGACCCGCCG
The DNA here is from genome assembly GCF_003854965.1 of Paenibacillus rhizophilus. Taxonomy (GTDB): domain Bacteria; phylum Bacillota; class Bacilli; order Paenibacillales; family Paenibacillaceae; genus Paenibacillus_AQ; species Paenibacillus_AQ rhizophilus. Next base: position 1,051,716 of record NZ_RQPI01000001.1, on the reverse strand, counting down.
ACCGGCACCAGCGCGGACGCCTGGTACTGGGATCAGTCCCTCCGGGATTTCGGTCCGAAATATGCCAGTCCCTCTTTTGAGAAGAATATTGCTCTCAGTCCGAAGACCGGCGACGGCCTGAAGCTGCAGCTCGACAAGCTGGGAAATGAATATGTTACGGTGCCATTCCCTAACGTAATGTATACCGCGGACGAATTTCAGGAGCTGCCGACGCTGACCACGGACATTGACACCTATGTGAACACCATGCGCGCTCAATTTATAACCAAAGGCGGAATCAATGAGGGCTGGGACACTTATGTTAAAAAGTTGAATGACATGGGACTTGAGCAGTTGATGAAGATCCGCACAGACGCTTACAACCGTTATACGAGCGTAAAATAACCTTATCGTCTCAAAGTGGATGCCGTCCCGCACATGAAGCTGCGGGGCGGCATTGTCTTGTGCCGCTCTATCAACTTATGTAATAAAAGATAACAAAAATTAAAAATTAAATTAAAGTGTGTCATTTATATTGACATTCCTTTATTCCCGATAGTATTATTATCGCAAATAACAGCTGCAAAGCAGATGAAAAAATCAGAAATGTAGTTTTCATTTTCAGGAAAAGGTTTACCTGTTTACGGTTGACTATCCTGCTGCATGTCGGAAGAAGCAATTCAGGTTGTTCTCTCTTTTTTTGAGAAAGGGGAAAAGGTTTTCCTATCATGATTAAGGGGGTGAAAGAATGTCACTTACAATCAAAGATGTGGCCAGACTGGCGAATGTGTCCATTGCCACAGTGTCGCGGGTGCTTAACCGGAGCAAGCCGGTAAGTCCCGAAATAAGGGAGAAAGTCATGAAAGTGGTGGACGAGCTTGGCTACAATCCGAATCCTGTGGCCCGAACGCTGATCATGAAGGAAAGTATGCTGGTCGGCGTGCTGATTTCGGATGTCGCCAATACCTTTATTTCGATGTTTGTCCGCGGCATTGAAAAAGAACTCTTCCAGCATGGCTATACGACTCTGCTCTGCAATACGAACGGGGATACGGAGGTTGAACTCCATTATTTAAATTTGCTTCGTGATAAGTATGTGGATGGCGTTGTACTGCTGACCTCCGCTCCGAAACAGGAGCAAATCGATTTCTTCGATAAGAACGATATTCCCGTTATTTTCTCCAGCCATACGGACAAGGACGGCCGGTTCTCCAGCATCAACATCGATGATTACCAGGCCACCTATGATGCGACAAAATATCTGATCATGCTGGGTCACCGCAGCATCGCTTTTTTCAGCGGACCGATGGAGTATTACCAAACGGTTCGGCGGTATAACGGGTATTTGCAGGCCCTGGACGATCACGGCATTGAATACCAAGAAGGATGGCTCTTTGACAAGGATTACGACCTTGAGTCGGGTTACAAGAGCGGGATGGAACTGTTCGCGCGGGAGAATCGTCCGACGGCTGTCTTCTGTGTCAGCGATATGGTTGCCATTGGGGCGATCAGGGCGGCGGAGGACAGCGGCTTGCGGGTCCCTGAGGATGTATCGATTATGGGATTTGACGATATTCCGATTGCCGGAGCTTATCGCCCGAAAATAACGACTGTACGCCAGCCGGTGTACGAGCTTGGCTCCGGGTCCGCTCAAATGCTGCTTAAACAAATTCGGGAAAAAGGAACCGGAAGCTGCGAATCCAAGGTGCTTCCCCATGAAATTATCGTAAGAGAAAGCTGCCGGGCGTTGACTGACTAAAGTCTTTCTTATTCATTTACAAACTAAAGGAGAGATTTGAAATGACAAAGAAATTGGGACTTCTCGCACTTTGTATGATGTTGCTGTTCGTGCTCTCGGCTTGCGGAGGCAGGCCGGGTTCCGGGGCCGAGAATACGGGCAGCAATGCCGCCGCCGATTCCGGCGGGGAAGCTGCAGCCGAGGGAACGGAGGAATTGACGCCGGAACCGGGAGCGGAGCTTACCTTCTGGACGATCAAGGATGGTTACAGCGATTACGCCGTTCAGGAGTTTGAAAAGAAATACAACATTAAAGTAACGGTAGAAGACGTTGCATACTGGGACAGCGTAGCCCGTATGTCAACGGATGGACCGTCAGGTAATGGTGCCGATGTATTCGGGATGACGAACGATTTCCTTGGAGGGGCTGTCAATGCCGGCCTTGTATTGCCTAACGATTATTTTGAAGAAGATACCAAAACCATCAATCGTAAGCTGGCTGTTGACGCATCGACATTTGAGGGGATTCTGTATGGTTATCCTCGTTCAGTCTATACCTACGGGCTTTATGTCAATAAAGATCTGGTGAAGGACGCCAAGCTGGATACATGGGACGATGTCATTGCGTTTTCGAAGGAATTTAATGACGTTAAAAGCAATAAATTCGGCTTCATGTTTGACAGTGGTTCCTTCTATCTCTTTAGCTTTCTGACCGGTTACGGCGGTTATATATTCGGCAGCAATGAAACGGACCCGACGGATATCGGCGTTAACAATGAAGGGTCGGTTAAAGGCATGACATTCCTCAAATCGCTAAAAGAAATTTTACCGTTCAAATTGACCGACATGACCAGAGACGCGAAGAATGGACTTTGGGAACAAGGCAAATTGGCCATGAATATGGATGGCAGCTGGGAAATCGGCAAATACAGCAAGCTTCCGTTTCAAGTAGCTGTTATCCCGCTGCCGGCCATGCCGGAGGGGAAAACTCCGGTTACGCTGGCGGGAACCACCTCGTACTATGTAAGCACGTATTCGAAATATCCGAATGCGGCGAAGCTGTTCGCGAATTTTATTACTTCAAAGGATATGCAGATTAAAGATAACGAATTAATCGGCTCCATTCCGGCTGCCGAAGGAATAAACGACAGCATCAGAAAAGATGAAATCATGCAGGGGTTCTTAAAACAGATAGAAAACAGCAGAATGTGGTCAAGTCTTCCGGAAATGCAATACTTCGGGCAATTCATGGACCCGGCATTTGATGCGGTCTGGAACGGCGCCGATGTCAAGGCGACCCTTGACAAAGCAGCGGAAGGCATGAAGACAAACATTGAATCGAAATCAAAGTAACTGCCGCCCAGTCTGAAAATAAGTGATAAAAGAGGCGGATCATCCGGCTTTCCGGGTGATCCGGCCTCAATTGGATGGGAGTTGAAAGGAGATGCAGCAGCTGGCGATTAAGCGTGAATATCCCCAACATTCTAAAAAGTTCAGTAAAAAAGCGGCCCTGTTATCCGTGATCGCGATGGGACTGGGACAGCTATACAACCGGCAGTATGTCAAAGGGATTCTCATGCTCGCGATGTATGCGTATGGCATATTTACGGCCGTAACGAGCTTGCCCCATGCGCTTTGGGCGCTCGCCACGCTTGGCGAAACGGAAACCCATCTGCGGAAAGTCGGAAGGCTGTACAAGCAGGTCATGGGCGACCATTCGATCTTTTTAATGGTCGAAGGCTTGATCACGGTGTTCATCATGCTTGTGCTGATTTGGCTGTATATCTCCGGCATTAAGGATGCCTACCGGACCGGCAAGCTGCGGGAAGAAGGCATCAAGCCGAATACATTCAAGCAAACGCTCAGCTTTGTGGCGGCTTACCGCTTCCCGCATATCGTGCTGGCGATTCCGATGATCGGTATCGTGTTCTTTACGGTGATGCCGATTATTTTTATGATCCTCGTAGCGTTCACCGACTTTAGCCGGGAAACGATGCCCCCTGCCCATCTGATCAACTGGGAAGGACTTCAGGCGTTCAAGGAGCTTTTGCGTAATCAGTCTTGGAGCCATACTTTTTACAGTGTGACGTTGTGGACGTTCATCTGGGCGTTTTTTGCGACCATCACAGGATATTTCGGCGGATTTGCCGCGGCATTGCTCGTTCAGCAGAAGGGAATCCGGTTCAGATCGTTCTGGCGGACGGCCTTCATTTTGCCCTTTGCCATCCCGATGTTCGTATCCACCCTGATCCTTCGCAACATATTTAACGGCCAATTCGGACCCGTCAATCAATATTTGGGAATGCTCGGGATTGCCAAGGCTCCCTGGCTGTCCGACCCCCTTTGGGCGAAAATCACACTGATTCTGGCCAACTTCTGGCTGAGCTTCCCGGTCTCTATGCTGATGATTATCGGAATCTTGTCCACCATACCGAAAGATATGTATGAAGCGGCGGATATCGACGGCGCCAGCGGCTTCCAGAAGACGCGGCTGATTACTTTTCCGATGGTCATGTTCTCGATGGCGCCTCTGATTATCATGCAGTTTGTGGGCAACATCAACAACTTCAATATTGTATATTTGCTGACGAACGGCAAGCCGCTTAACGGAGACTTCCAGTTTGCCGGCCATACCGATATCTTGATCACCTGGCTGTTCAAGCTGTCCATGGAGCAGGGCAAATACAACTACGCTTCGGTAATCGGAATCTTCATCTTTATCGTGCTCTCCGCATTCGCCATATGGAATGTCCGCCACACGAAAGCGTTCAAGGAAGAGGAGGCGTCATGATGACCGGCAAAAAAGCGAAAACGGCCGTCCGGCTGTCCTTCAGTTATGTTGCGCTTGTTCTCCTTACGGTCTTCTGTGCCTATCCGGCCCTTTGGGTGCTGATGTCGTCTTTCCGTACGGGGGATGCGCTGTTCAGCGATACGATCCTTCCGGCATCTTACACATTAAGCCATTATACCGGGCTGTTTGATAAGCATCCCTTTGGCGTCTGGTATTGGAACACGCTGAAGATTTCCGTCTCCAGCATGATCCTCGGCACGATTCTGACGCTGCTGACCGGGTACGCCTTCTCGGTATTCCGTTTTGCCGGGCGAAAGAATCTGATGAGCATTCTGCTGGTGCTCGGGTTGTTTCCCGGCTTCATGAGCATGATTGCGATCTATATTTTGCTCAATCAAATGAATCTGCTGAATACGCACACCGCTGTCGTCATCGTGTATGCTGCGGGAGCGCCGCTGTACTTTCTGTTCGCCAAAAGTTATTTCGACACGATTCCGAAAAGTCTTGTCGAGGCCGCGCGGATTGACGGAGCCGGGCATATGCCGATATTCTTCCGGATTGTGCTTCCGCTATCTACGCCGCTCATCGTGTTCACATCGCTGATGACGTTCACCGGCGCGTTCACCGACTTTATCTTCGCGAAGCTGGTGCTGCGATCACCCGATAAGAAGACCCTTGCAGTCGGCCTGTTCGATATGATCGGCGACCGCTTTTCAAACGAATTTACGATGTTTGCCGCAGGCTGCGTGCTCGCCGCCGTACCGGTTACCGTCCTGTTCATCTTGATGCAGCGCTTCCTGGTGGATGGATTAACAGCCGGGGCCGATAAGGGTTAACAACCTTTCATAGACATATATCCAAACGAACGTTCAGGAGGATCAAGTCATGCTAACGAGTGAACAAATCAGTCCGGGTAAGCTGCATACCGATTACGCAGCCTCATTTACCCTGACATTGGGATGTGTTAATCATATTGAACAGGAAGCCGGTCTGGTGATCTTCACCTGCGACAACGGCAAGCTTGCCGTAAGCAAGGCCCATGCGGGTGCGGTCCGGATCAGGCTATTTGCCGGCGCCGCACCTGATGAAATGGTGAGCATGAAGATGACACCGGCGATTATGGAGCGGAAATCCGCATCCGGTGCCGCAGAAACGGAGCTGCTGGTCGCGGACGCCGGGTCCGCCTACCTGATTGAAACGGATGAAATGATGGTGGAGGTCGTCAAATTGGACGCCAGCCTCAGGTTTACGGACAAGTCCGGCCGCATATTAGCCCGTAATCCGATGATGGCTTGGAACGAGTACAAGTCCGCAATTGCCCTGTTCCGTGCAAGTGAGAATGTCCATTACTACGGGCTGGGCGAGAAGACGGGCTACCTTGACAAGCGGGGAGAGCGCTACGAAATGTGGAACTCCGATAATTACGCTCCGCATGTGCCGGAAATCGAAGCGCTGTACCAGTCGATTCCTTTTCTGATCGTCAATGAGCCGGAGAGCGCCTGCGGGATCTTTCTGGATAACCCGGGGAGATCAGTGTTTGATATGCGCACCTCGGGCCAAGCGTTCACCATTCAAGCGGAAACCGGCGGGTTGGACTATTATTTTATACCGGGTCCGCAAATTAAAGATGTCGTCAAAAAGTACACCGCCCTTACGGGGCGCATACAGCTTCCGCCTCAGTGGTCCATCGGGTATCACCAATCCCGGTACAGCTACATGGATCAGGAAGAGGTCCTGGAAATGGCCCGTACTTTTCGCGAAAAAGAAATTCCGTGCGATGTCATTCACCTGGACATTCATTATATGGATGGATACCGCGTCTTTACGTTCGATCCGGTCCGGTTCCCCGATCCGAAAGGGATGATTGCCGAACTGAAGAAGCTGGGTATCCGAATCGTCCCGATCATCGATCCCGGTGTGAAGCTTGATCCGGAGTACGGTGTTTATCAAGAGGGAACGGCTTCGGAACTCTTTTGTATGAAACCGGACGGTTCGCCGTTTGTCGGTCCGGTGTGGCCGGGTCCGAGCGTATTCCCCGATTTCTCCGATGCCAAGGCAAGAGAATGGTGGGGAGACCTTCACCGCTTCTTTACGGAGATGGGGATCGAGGGAATCTGGAACGATATGAACGAGCCGTCGGTATTTAACGAGAACAAGACGATCGACCCGGATGCGCTTCACAAGAATAATGGAAATCCCGTTACGCACGGCGAGATTCATAATCTCTATGGAATGCTGATGTCCAAAGCGACCGCGGAAGGGATGACCAGAAACCTGGACGGCCGCCGCCCCTTCGTTCTTTCACGCGCCGGCTACGCCGGGATTCAGCGTTATGCGGCGGTGTGGACAGGCGACAACCGCAGCTTCTGGGAGCATATGGCGCTTGCGATGCCGATGGTGCTGAACCTCGGACTGTCGGGCGTCTCCTTCTCGGGTCCCGATATCGGCGGGTTCGGGCATCATACCACTGGCGAGCTGCTGGCGCGGTGGACGCAGATGGGCGCGTTGTTCCCGTTCTGCCGGAACCACAGCATGCTGGAAACCGTCCGCCAGGAGCCCTGGTCTTTCGGGCCCGAGATTGAAGATATTTGCAGGGAGTATATTCGGCTCCGCTATTCCTTGATGCCGCTGCTGTATTCGGTATTCCGTGAAGCCGCGGAAACGGGGATGCCGATTATCCGGCCGCTGCTTCTGGAATATCCCGAAGATCCGAATGTCGCCAACCTTTGCGACCAATTCCTGCTGGGAGATCAATTGCTGGCGGCTCCGGTCTACCGCCCCGATACGTTCCACCGCGTCGTTTATCTGCCCGAAGGAAACTGGTTCGACTACCGGACTGGCGAAAAATTGGAAGGCGGCCGGCATGTTATGGCTCACGCCCCGCTCGATACGCTGCCGTTGTATGTCAAAGAGGGAGCGATCATCTCCCGCACAGCAGCTGCTGAATCAACCATATTTGAACGGTCTACGGAACTGTTCCTGGATATTTATACACCGGAGAACGGCGAAGGCGCCTTTGACCTGTATGATGACGACGGCACGACTTTTGACTATAAGGACAAGGCCTATAATCTGTACCGGTTGAGAGTGGAAGGAGCAGAGGGAACCGTCAGATTGGGCGTTCATCCCGAATGGACCGGTTATGACGGAGGCTGGAAGAAATGGACGGTCACGTTCAAGCATCTGCAGCTTGCGGGGTGCTGTCTGGAATACGGGAAAGAGGCGGCGAACCGGGAAGAACTGGAGGCGCTCACAGAGGGATGGCATTTCGACAGCGACGCTGGAGAACTGACGGTTGTTCTGAATCAGCCACTGGAGGACGTGGAACTGGTCGTTAAGGCTCGATAATGGACGGAGTAAATGATAGCCGCATTCATCAGAATTGTTGTTTTTTGTTATTTTTTAAGTGAATAAATATAACATGAAAATGATAATAATTCATATTTCTTGTCAAAAGTTTATAATGATCTTACAAAATTCCTCCGAATATTTGTGCAATATGACATAAAACATACCAGGTAATTGACGCAAAACTGACGTGCGATTATCTTGTAGGAGGCAGTCAAGCACAAAAATAATGACGAGGTGATCGCAGGTGAAAAAATGGTTATTATGGAGTGTCGCGTTACTTTTGATTCTGATGCCTCTACAGGTTCAAGCGGCGGGGGGCAAAGAAGTCCGTCCAATCGCCGTGCAAGGCGCAATGGACATGGAAGTCGCCTATTTCCTGAAGCAAATGGGCCAATATAAGACGGAAACCTTCGGATCTTATAATTTTTACTCTGGCACCATCGAGGGCGTTCCGGTTGTCGTGTCCAAGACGAATATCGGCATGGTTAACGCCGCATCTTCGACGACGCTCTTAATCGAGAAATATCATCCAAAAGCGATCATTAACCAGGGAACCGCCGGCGGCCACGACCCCGCGCTCCATCAATTCGATATTGTGGTTGGCGCCAAAGCGATCAATTACAGCTGGATTGAATCCCCGCATCGAGATGCGGGAGCGGGAATCGACACCGGCAGCTGGAAGGTCATGCCCAAACCTATCGAGCCGGACCCTGAGCTGTACAAGACGGCAATGAGCCTGGCCAATCAGTATAAGTACGGCAAAGTCGTATCCGGCGTCATAGGCACCTCGGATGCGTGGAATAAAGAAATTGACCGTATTAACCAGCTGCATAATACTTTAGGCACAAGTGCGGAAGAAATGGAAACCGCATCGGTTGCCGAGGTAGCTAAAACGTTTAAAGTTCCATTCTTGGGTATCCGGGTATTGTCCAATTCCGAATTGTACGGAGAGGATTTCGCTCCGGTATCTAGCGATTATTGCTCTGAATTTGTCATTGAAGTCATCAAAAAAATCGAGAGCGGCGTCACTTTCTCGGACAAGCTACAGGTGTACGCGGATGGTAAAGAAGTGGTTGGTCTTCTTGGCGAGTATAAAGGCGGAAAAGTTATGATTCCGCTGCGAGGCGTTATGGAAAGCCTCGGCTCCAAAGTGACATGGGACAGCACCAAGAAGCAGATCACTGTCGTTTCCGGAGGTAACCCGGTCGCCGTCAAAGCTGGCGAAACCCTGGTCAATCAGGGTATGGCGTGGATCGATATGGATGTGCTGGAAGCCAAATTCCAGCTGGAAACCGACTTCCTCGGCTCCAGTGTTTACATTTATCAATAAAATACGGACGTTTAATATCGTTTTCACCGTTCGTTTAGTGTCAGAGCTCTCCCCAACCGGGGAGGGCTCTATTGAATTTTACCGGGCCGATTCAGCCATTTCATGCCTTCCCTCCGGCTCAGCGGTTTCAATTCCTCGTGCTCGATAAATGCCACGACTGACGCCGGGTTCGTCTTGGAATATTCCCTTAATGCCCAGCCGATCGCTTTTTGGATGAAAAATTCACCGGACGACGCATGCTCGCGGATATAGCTGTACAGCAGCGCTTCGTCCGTCGCTTCCTTATAGTGAAGCTGGAACAGGATGGCTGTTCGGTTCAGCCACATATTGCCAGAGCGCAGCCATTTCTCGCCGTAGTCTGCCTGCAATTGCGGATATTTGTGCAGCAGAAACCCGGCGGCATTGGAGGCTAGCAGATCGACGGTATCCCACCACGAACGCGAGACGATGCAGGTTTCGATCATGGGGAGGTCGGCGGGTACGAGCTTCTTTCGCAGCGACAGCGCGATATCCAGCCCGCAGTATTGAAATTCGCGTTCGGGCATTTCCCACAGCAGGGGAATCCATTTCTTGTCCGGCGGATTCGCCGCAAGAAAGGCCTTCAATATTTGTTTTCTCAGGGGTGTCCGCACGCCCAAAAAAGGGAATTGATCCCGCATATACGAGCTCATGGCAGCAGCCGCGTCCGGGTCCCGCTCATTCTCCAGTTCCCGGACAAGCTGTTTAATCGGTTCAATCATGAGTTTCGCTCCTTTCGAGACAGGCGGTATAAAATAATGCCGAATACGAAGCCGGCAAACGACAGGCCCGAGATGCAAACATACAGCGACTTCCCGCCAAAGGCGTTATACAGCGCGCCCCCCGCATAAGAAGCGACAATTCCCGATATTCCGAAGAACAGCAGAGCCAGCACGGTTTGTCCCGTAGCCCGCCATTCCGCGGGTACAATGCTATACAAGTATTGAATCGCAGCGGAGTAGAATACCGGAAAGGTCAAGATCTGCAAAAATTGCAGAAAGACAAGCTGCTGCGGATCGGTGATCCAGACAGACAGAAAGAAGCGCAGGAAATAGAAAAAGCCTGAAATCGAAATGATCATCATCTCTTTGCCTTTGCGCAGCCACCGGGAACTTAGGGCGAACACAACGATTTCGCTGCCCGCAGCGAGGAACCAGGCCTGTCCGAGAAGCTCGGGCTTGCCTCCCAGTTCGGAGATATAGACGCCAAGGAATGTATCATTCATCCGCGCGGGAATCGAGCTGATCAGAACGAGAACGAGGAACAGAACCGTTTCCTTGTTTCCCAAAAAAGCTTTCAGACTACCAAGAGTGACCGGCTTGCCCGATACCGGGGCGTCCGGCATAACCCAGGTGTTCGCCAGGCTAAGCAGCACGATTCCCGCGAAGAGCGGCGCGAGACTGTGGCCGCCGAAATACGACATGACGTATCCGGCCAGCAGCGACATCACCGCATAGCCGAGTGCGCCGTAGGTGCGTATGGACCCATAGCTTACTCCATGAGCCTCGGCAACCCGGAAATTAAGGCTCTCTGTCAGCGGATCAATGGGCATTAGGAAGAAGTAGAGCAGCATGGCAAACGAAATAAGCGGAATATAGCTGACTGAAGCGTAGAGTGAATACCCGAGAACGGCTGAAAAAAGCAGAAGCAGCAGGAGGACCTTGCGAATCGTCCTGGTCCTGTCGCTGATCATCCCCCAGAGCGGCTGGGAAATAATCGTCACAAAGCCGCCGGTGCCTACGATAAATCCGATTTGCCCGGGATTCAGGCCCTGTTCGGCCAGGTAGACCGGAAGAAACGGAATGAAAATGGCCAGCAGGGCAAAATACAAAAAGTTAAAAGCTCTTAATAGTCGCGGTGCGTTCATGAATGTCTTTTACCTCGCAAGTCTAGTATGTATGGATATTCGATGAACCTCCCCTGCTTACACTTTGCTTAGAAGCAGGAGTTTCTTACCAGCCCCTACCGTTACTTTCGATAAGCACATAGGTTGGCTATCTGCTTTCGCTGAAATGCGGAAATCTAACGGCAAGGTTCAGTAAGCAACACTTGTACAAGTGGGTGGGAACTCACCTTCTACTACTTCTCGCACTCACGCGATCCGTAGATACTTGATTTCTTTCGTTTCGCCCAAATAACGGATATCTCCATGCAGATACTTGGATAATATCCCTTTGCTCCCATGCACATCCCGGTGTTCAGTATAGCCACAGGAACAGTTGTAATTTAGGGTGGACGTCTTTTTTCTTCGACCGCAACAAGGACATTGTTGGCTGGTGTAGCTGCCGTCCACTTGGCCGACAATCGTCTCTTTGACCTCGTTTTCCGTGCACCATTCTACGAATTGCCTTGTGGTTTTGTGGATGGCATCATTCAGTTGGCGCTCGCTTTTGCTGAGTATGTATTTTTTAGTCCGGTTGTATTTTTTTCATTGCCGGCTGCCTTTTTGGCATTTGCTCATGAGCTTTTGGATCTCGGCCAGCTTCTTGTTTCTCAGCCTGTGAATGCTTCTTACTTTTCTTCCGGTGATGATGATCGACTTGTTTTCGGTGGTCGTTGCCGTGATGGAATGGATTTCCCCCAGGTCAACGCCTGCGGTCTGGCTGCCTGGATTCTCTGCTGCCGCTTGTCCGTCATCATAACTCATGGAAATCATCAGTTTCCGGTCATACACCAGCTCGATTTCCTTGATGTCCGCTTCCGGCATACGCGGGACGGTGATTTTAATCGGCTGCTGGCGTTTGCCGCTTTGGATACCCAGACTTAAGTAGATCGTGTTGCCCTCGATTTTGAATGCTTGGTCCACCCATTTGCTGTTGAAGTGCTTCTTCTTTTTGTAAGGGTATTTGGTGCGCAGGCCCTGCTTTCTGGCTTGTTTTGCGCTGTCTCTGGCAAAAAGATATTTATGGCAAACTGCCTGCACTGATTGGGAATGCAGAGGAAACTGATTTTTCAATGCCGCTTGAAGTTCCGTTTTCCCGATCCACTTTCCATCCTGCCGTAGGGCATAGTTCTTGGCGATGACCAGACACTGGTTCCAAACTTCCGCTGAAATCCGGTTACACGCAAACAGTCGTTCCAGATCCCCTTTGGAGGTGTGAAACGGTGTTTTGACACATCGGATCATTTGGTTTTCGCCTTCTTTTCCTGATTTTCAATATAGGTTTTCAATACGTCCAAGGGGGCGCCACCCACAGTAGTTAGGCAGAAGCTTTGCGACCAAAAGTACTCTTTCCACAGCTTCGTTTTGACTTCGGGAAAGTCTTTTTTGATGAGGCGGGAGCTGGCACTTTTATAGGCATTGATAAATTTGGATAGTTCGGTGTTGGGGTGCGCCTTAAAAAGCACATGGATGTGATCGTTATCGTGATTCCACTCGCTCAGCGTAATATGATAGTTTTCTCCGATGCGTTCAAAAATCCCCTTCGCATACTCGGAGATCTCATCAGAAAGCACTTTTTTGCGGTATTTAATGCAGAGGATGAGATGATAGTTCAGGGAGAATACCGAGTGATTATTCGAGTCTAATTTCATTGATACACCAGCCTTATATCTAACTAAGACTGATTATATCAAATGAGCTAATATACATCAATAATTTTCCAGAGTTGTTAGCCTGGCCGATATTCATCCCCTCCCTGTAGAGGAAGGGGACTTCTCTCGGAATGCTGTTAAAAAGTCCGGTCCATCAAGTCATTCTATCATGAGCAGGCTTAAATAGTAAGAAACGGATAGGCATAAGAGGTCTCCTTCCGAACCGTAGACATTGAAAGATACGGCGGCAAACTGCTATTCTTATAAGAAGAATAGGCAAAGGATGATGCGAAATGGCCTTGAACAAGATTGACTGGTCAAGCGGAACCTGGACCAACGAACCGGAATCCAGCCGTACCGAAGAAGATCGGCTTATAGCTCAAGCCGTGGAACAAAGCGATTACTGGCAGCAAACGATGTACGGTTTTCAACATGACAGTGGTCATGCCCTCCTGGCTTCGTGGGATGAACCGTTTGCCGTTGAAATTGCCTTTAAGCTGGACGGTTTTTCCGGATTATACGATCAGGCGGGATTGATGCTGTGGCATAGTCCGACTCAGTGGATTAAATCAGGGATTGAAATTAATGACGGCGTTCCGCATCTTGGCGCCGTGGTAACAGATACTTACTCGGACTGGTCTCTTTCGCCTGTGCCCGAATGGATTGGGAAAGAGATTACCATCCGCGCATCCAGGCTTCACGATGCCGTCATTATCCGAGCCAGAATTGAAGGGGGACCGTGGCGGACCGTTCGTGTTGCCCGTTTTCCGTACGCCTCCCGGAAGCAGGCAGGTCCTTTTCTGTGCGCGCCGACCCGAGCGGGGTTTCAGGTTGCCTTTACTCGCTGGTCGTTAACGAGTCCCGACACGGATATACATATCGACCCTCCGGCCGGAGGATAGGAATACCCGGGTTGTATCAAGAATTTCGGCAGTCATCTTATCATAATCAAGGCTCAAAAGCGAGGAGAATAAGGAAGAATGAAGCTGGTATCATGGAACGTCAACGGGCTGAGAGCCTGCGTGAACAAAGGATTTAACGAGTATTTCGCGGATTGCGACGCGGATATCTTCTGCGTGCAGGAAACGAAGCTCCAGGAAGGGCAAATCACGCTCGACCACGGTGATAAATACCGGCAGTATTGGAATTACGCTGTCAAGAAGGGGTATTCCGGAACCGCGGTGTTTACCAAAAAAGAGCCATTGTCCGTCACCCTCGGGCTGGAAGGTGAAGAGGATACGGAAGGAAGAGTCATTACGCTGGAATATGCGGACTTCTATCTCGTCAATGCCTACAGCCCCAATGCCCGGCGCGACCTGTCGCGTCTGGAGTACCGGCTGGGATGGGAGGAGCGTTTCCGCGCACATTTGCAGCGTCTGGACAAGCATAAGCCGGTCGTGATATGCGGCGATTTAAACGTGGCTCATCAGGAGATCGATTTGAAAAATCCGAAATCCAACAACGGCAATTCCGGCTTCACGCCCGAAGAACGGCAAAAGATGACCGAGCTGCTGGAAGCGGGGTTTATCGATACGTTCCGCCACCTTCATCCCGATGTGAAGGACGCGTATTCCTGGTGGTCCTATATGCCGAAGGTCCGGGAACGGAATGTGGGCTGGCGGATCGACTATTTTCTCGTGTCCGCAAGGCTGGCTCCGGCTGTTGAGGATGCGCGGATCGAGTGCGCGGTCATGGGCAGCGATCATTGTCCGGTCGTACTGGAGTTGAACGCGGCCACGGCTCCATTGTGATACACTAATAAGATGCCGGTTCAAATGAACAAACGGAGGATGAGCAGACATGGCTTTTTTTGAACAACTGCTGGAAAAGTATGCGGACTTGGTCGTCAAAGTGGGGGTGAATATCCAGCCCGGGCAGGTGCTGATGGTTCACGCGCCGCTGGAGACCGCCGAGCTGACCCGGCTGATTGTAACCAAAGCCTATGAGGCGGGCGCCAAATACGTCATGATGGATTGGGACGATGAGGCGATAACCCGTATCCGCTACGAGAAAGCGCCGGAGGATTCCTTCGGCTATTACCCGCAGTGGCATGCGGATATGCTGGAGAAATTCGCCGAGGAAGGCGGAGCCATCCTGCATATCAAAGTGCCCGATCCAGAGCTGCTGCGCGGCATCGATTCCGCGAAAGTATCGGCTGCGGTAAAAGCGGCGGCGGTCGCCCGCCAGAAGTACCAGGCGTACACCCGCAACAGCCGGATTAGCTGGTCGTTGGTCAAAGCGCCCACCCGGGCCTGGGCGGATAAGGTATTCGCCGACCTGCCGGAAGAAGAGCGGATTGACGCCATGTGGGAGGCCATCTTTCAGATGAACCGCGTGGAGGCGGACGGCGATCCAGTCGCAGCCTGGCGGGAGCATATTGTTCGTCTGAAAGAAAGACAGGACAAGCTGAACGCCAAGCGTTACCGCAGTCTGCACTACCGCGCCCCGGGCACCGATCTGCGCGTGGAACTGCCGGAAGGGCATCTGTGGCGGGCCGCGGGAGGCGAGAATGAGCGGGGCGTCTATTTTGTCGCCAATATGCCGACGGAGGAAGTATACTCCATGCCTCACCGTACAGGCGTGAACGGAACGGTAAGCAGCACGCTGCCGCTTAATCTGAACGGTCGGCTTGTGGACGGCATAAAGCTGACCTTTAAGGATGGCAAGGTGACGGAATTTGACGCTTCAACAGGCCGCGAGCATCTGGCTTCGCTGCTGGAGAC
This sequence comes from Paenibacillus rhizophilus, assembly GCF_003854965.1. GTDB lineage: Bacteria > Bacillota > Bacilli > Paenibacillales > Paenibacillaceae > Paenibacillus_AQ > Paenibacillus_AQ rhizophilus. The sequence goes on along the minus strand of NZ_RQPI01000001.1, from coordinate 1,036,253 downwards.
GGACGAAGGCGCGTCCTACTTGGGCGAGGTGGCGCTAGTGCCGCATGATTCGCCGATTTCCCGGCTGAACCGGATCTTCTACAATACCGGCATTGACGAGAATGCTTCCTGCCACTTCGCTCTCGGCAGCGCCTATCCGGTCAATATCGAGGGCGGGACGAAGCTAAGCCGGGATGAACTGCTGGCCAGAGGCGTTAACGTCAGCCTGACGCATGTGGATTTCATGATCGGGTCCCCTGAGCTGGATATTGACGGCGAACTGCCGGACGGAACGATTGAACCGGTGTTCCGGCAAGGAAACTGGGCGTAAATGATGCTGATCTGCTGATGGATGGCATCCGGGGATACGACTCCGAGGTTGACAGCAAAGCGATCGAATGATGCTGAGCTTCAAATAAGGCGGAATTCCTCCCTCTTATTTTCGTGAAACTGGGGATTCCGGTAGACTGAGCGGGAAAATCTCCCTTCTAATCCGGCCTTTTGGCCGAACTTGAATAGGAATGGATTAATAAACCGGAGATTTTCCCGCATAATGGCTGTTTCGTCTCTTTTTTTGCGAAATATAAGGGAGGTTTTCCCTTCCATCACCCACATCACATTCATCCCATTTATCGCGGACACCTGCACAAATTACTGATCTCGAAATCACCCGTTCCAATAGAAACCGCCCACGCCTGCAGATATCCCAGACAACCCATGCATCCCAAACAACCATATATCAGCACAAGTCTTACATCCTCATATCCCCATATCCCTCACGTCCTCATACCCCCCATATTTCACATCCCTCACACCTCTCGCATCCTCATATTCCACCATCCTCCACTATTAAGAAAACTCAGCTTCCCTCCACATTATCGAATACAGATTGCACCGGATACCCGCGCTTTAATTGCGGAAAAGAGGAAGCGGCGCCTTTAATGGATGCTTCCCGTTTTCACCTTACGGGAATCGTGCTACAATGCATATAACTAACTAGTTAGTAATATTAATTCGAAAGAGGTGATTGGCTAATGGCCGGAGGGAAAGGGGAAGTGACCCGCGCCAAGCTTATCGCGTCGGCGGAGGCTTTATTTGCCGGGAAAGGCTATCACGCGGCGACAGTCAGCCAAATCGTGGCGGGCGCGGGATTGACGCAGGCGTCTTTTTATCTGCATTTTGCAAGCAAGGAGGAAATGCTCAAAGAACTGCTGAACCGGTTCGAGACGCGAATGTTAGAGCTCGGGAATGCGGGAGAAGAAGCCGGAAGACAGCCGGAAGGAGAGGTGGAAAGCTTCGCCGCCGGTTCTCTTGTGCGAATGTTCAAGCTTCTGGGAGAGAACATCAATTTGTCCAAAATCGCGCTGCAGGGAGCATCCGGCGACCGGATTCGTCGCGAACTGGCGCAGCAAGTGTACACCAACCTGAAATTAAACCAGTCCCGGGGAGTTGTCAGCCCAGACATCGATCCGGAGGTGGCGGCCGAGTCGCTCGTTGCCTCAGTGGAAAGCCTGACCTACCGGTATTTATTGAATGGAGAAAGAAGCGAAGAGGAGCTTGGCCGGCAGGCCGCGAGAGTATTTTTACGGGGGATTTTAAAATAAGGAGGTATAACCATGCTGGAGTGGCTGGATGCGGCGGTTAATTGGGTCAGCCTGCTGTGGCTGTTTCCCGTGTTATTCATGTTTCATGATTTCGAGGAAATTTTGACGGTCGAGAAATGGGCCGAAAACAATAGGGACAAGGTGCTCGCCGCAATGCCGCCTTTTGCCCGCAAGGCTCTTCTACCCTCTTTGCACTGCGGCACCCGCCAATTTGCCCAGGATGTGCTGTACGTATACTCCGTTATCGTGGCCTCGACCCTGCTGGCCGTGTTATTCTCGGTTTATCTGCCGTTTCTGGCGGCGCTTTCCTTGTTCTTTCTTCATTCGTTCACGCATGCCTTTCAGGCCTTGTACTTAAAAAGGTATACCCCCGGCGTCTGGACGGCCATATTGATCGCGCTTCCCTATTCGGCGTATGCTTTTTACCGGTTTCTTGACGGGGGCGCCGCGGATTGGAGCGATATCGGCAGCAGTCTGATTGTACTGCTTGTTATTGGGCCTCCGCTGCTCCTGCTGCTGCTGAAAGGGAGACAGAAGGCGACCAATCATTTGGAGGAATAAGAGTGGAAGCGGAATAACAGAAGCGGTCCTCCGGGTTAACAATGAAGCGTGGCAGTTGCCGCCGGACTTGTGCGGAATTCTAGTGTTTTTCGTAGGAATGTTTTGGTAGAATCGGGATAAAGGAGGTGCTGATGCATTTCACCAATCAGACGGAACGGTCTGAAACATTTGAAGTGAATACATACTTTTGGATTTGGAAAGGGCGTCGACGGAAAGTGAACAGTTTGTTGTCGCGTATGGTTTTATTTTTCTCTGTGCTGCTTCTGGTCAGCGGATCGATCCTGGGGGGAACCGTTTACTTCTCCTCCGTCCGGCTCGTGGAACATTCCATGGGACAGCAGGCGCTGTCCGTTGCCGAAAGGGCGGTGAAGCTTATCGATCCGGATAAATATGCAGGCATTCCTGCAAAGGCTGGCGGCGAGAATGCCTATTACGCCGAACTGCGTGAGAAGCTTAATGCATTCAGAGAGAACAACGGATTCAAATATTTGTATACCCTGGGCCGGACGGAGAACGGCGATAAGACCTCTTATGTCTATATGGTGGACGCAGCACCGGCGGATGCTGCGGAGGATGATTTTTCACCGCTTGGCTCGGTGGAGGACAACGACTATCCCGAAATGGTGAAGGCTTTTGCGGGAACGGCCGAATATGGAGATTTGTCCCGGGATGAGTATGGGGCGACGGTATCCGCTTATGTCCCTTTTTATGACCGGGAGGGACGGTTGCTCGGCATAATGGGAGCTGATCTGGATGCGACGAATGTCTATGAATCGATGGCCGCTTCCCGGAGAATGATGCTGATTGCCGGAGCCGCAATTCTGCTTGCAAGCCTGGCGCTCGTCTATGCGCTGGCTAGATTTTTAACCACTCCGCTGAAGAGGCTAGCGCGCGAGATGCTTCGGGTCGGAGACGGCGATCTGACCGTGGCCGTGCCCGTTACCCGCAGAGACGAAATCGGAAGACTGGCTTCCGCCTTTGACTCCCTAGTTAGCGGCACCCGAACGGTGATTGAAGGGATCAAGGAAGGATCGGAGCGGCTGCTTTCGTCCTCTTCCGAGGTGAGCGAGCACTCGAAGCGCACGGCAGCGGCCAGCACCGAAATCTCCAGCCGGATGCAGGAAGCCGCGTCCGGAGCCCGGACGCAGGCGATGCAGACTGTGGAGATGTGCCGGGCGATGGAGGAATTGGCTTCCGGCGTGCAGCGCATTGCCGAATCAGCCGCTGAGGCGGCGGAATTGTCGGCAAGCACAACGAGCGCGGCTCAAGAAGGCAGACTCTCAGTCGCAGGAAGCGTGGAGCAGATGAACCGAATCACCGGCATGACTGAGGAAATGGCCGCCGCCGCCCGTAGCTTGGCGGTTCGTTCGGAAGAGATTGGCGGAATCTCCGTCTTCATGTCAGACATTGCCGGGCAGACGCAACTGCTGGCTCTAAATGCCGCGATCGAAGCGGCCCGGGCGGGCGAGCACGGACGGGGCTTTGCCGTAGTCGCGGAGCAGGTACGGAAGCTTGCCGACCAGTCTCAGATTTCGCTTGAGTCCGCCTCACGGATTGCGGAGGAAATCCGGATGGGAACGGCAGAGCTGGCGGCAATCATGGAGCAGGGAGCGGCTGAAGCAAGGAGAGGCAGGACTTTGGTCAGCGAAGCGGGCAGCGCCTTTGGAGAGATAGTGGCCGGGATCGCTAGCGTTTCGGACCGGCTTCAGGAGATTTCTTCCTCCTCGCAGGAAATGAGTGCAACCTCTGAGGAGCTTGCGGCATCGGTTGGCGAGCTGGAGGCGATTTCGCGAGCGGCATCGGAACATTTCCGCAGCGTGGCGGCTTCCTCGGAGAATCAGCTCGGATCGATGAAGGAGGTTAGCCTGGAGTCGGAAAGGATCAGCGTCATGGCGGCTGAACTCCGGATGCTAATCGGAAGGTTTATTACCTTATAATTGAGCCCGGGCATTTGGCTCTGACAGCGCCGAATCAAGGCGCGCACTGCTCAAAGTGCGCGTCTTGCGGGCGTCAGGGCATACTGCCGGTCCGCTACGCGGAAGCAGGGATTCGCTCCGTCTCCACGGTTAGTTCCCGCTTGCCAAAAATCTGGATTTCTTTTATGATCGCTTTAGTACAATCGTTCTATATCTAAGGGGCGGTGAGGAAGAGTGGCCAAGAGAAGCTATGACAGCGAGCGTGTCCGTCAGGATGTGCTGAGGGAAGCCGAAGGGCTGTTCTCCCGGAAAGGGTACACCGCCACTTCGATCGCCGATATTTCCAAGGTAACAGGGCACAGCAAGGGGCATATTTATTATCACTTCAAGAGCAAGGAGGAGCTGTTCGTTGCTTTGGCGCAGCAGACCATGCGGAAATGGGGGGAGCGCTGGCAGGAGCGCGCTTTGACTTGTTCCTCTCCTTCGGAGAAGCTGTACGCGATTGCCGATTTCGTCATGAACAACTATCAGCAGGATCTGCTGAAAGCGGGACAGGAGCTGGCCTCGCTTCCCGGTGTACAGCCGTCGACTGCACAGGCGCTGTATGGACTTTCGGTAACGCCGATTGCGGCTTACCGGGCAATCATCGAAGAAGGAATGGCAAGCGGCGCTTTCAGACAAGGGGACGCGGAACGGCTTAGCCTGCTGTTCAGCGCTTGGCTCGGCGGGCTTAACGCGTACGTTCACACGCTGGACCGGGATACGCTGCGGGGCTTTTACCGGGAGACGGCGGCTTTGTTTTTGCGGTCGATCTCAGGGTAGAACCCTGTTTTTTCGGAGTGATTAGAACGATTGTCCAAATTTAAGGGGAAGGGGGAATCCGTATGGAATGGGTATACTGGCTTCTTTCGGGACTGAATGTGCTGATGTGGGGAGGCGTGGCGTTATTGTATACGGCCAAGGTCGGGCAGATCGGCCAGCTGTACAAAACGGAAGAGCTGCCGCTTCAGGAGCCGCCGCTGATCTCTGTGGTTATTGCCGCCAGAAACGAGCAAAAAGCGCTTGAAAGCTGCATTCGCTCACTGGCCGCGCAGACTTATCCAAGACTCGAAATTATCGCGGTCGACGACCGTTCCGCAGATGGCACGCGGTCGATTATCGAAGAGATGGCCACTAAGCACCCCAATGTGTCAGGGGTATATATCCAAGAACTGCCGGAGCATTGGATGGGAAAAAGCCATGCCTTGTTCGAGGGAGTGAAGCGGGCGAAAGGGGATTGGCTGCTTTTTGCGGATGGTGATATTTTGTTTCAACCGGCGTGTCTGTCCAAGGCGGAGACTTACTGCCGAAAAGCCCGGCTCGATCATTTAACGCTGATTCCTGATTTTCACGGCAGCCATTTGTTCTCCAAATGGTACGGCGCCTTTATTTTCCTGAGCGCATCGTCATTTGGCATGCTCTGGAGAGTGAAGAATCCGAAAGCGCCGCAATCGCTTGGCGTTGGAGCTTTTAATCTGGTCAAGCGCAGCGCGTACGAACAAATCGGTACACACGCGGCTTTCTCCTATAATACAACGGACGACGCGACGCTCGGCAAACGGATTAAACAGGCGGGCTGCCGCCAGGATGCCGCTTACGGAACCCGGATGATCGCCGTCTGGAACTGGTATGAGAGTCTGGGACAATTAATCGGGAGTGTAGAAAAATTGGTGTTCAGCTTTCGGAACGCCCTGCCCACTTCTTTATCCTGTTTGTTGACGATGCTGTATCCCTGGGCCGGTCTCTTTATCGGTCCTCCGGTCCCAAGAGCGCTCTGTGCGGTGAGCCTGCTGTCGGTGTTCTGGCTGTACTTCGTATACGCGCGCCATGCCGGCGGACGCCGGTGGTACGGCATCGCCCATCCGCTAATCGGGCTTTGCCTTATTTTTGGCGGGCTCCGAGGCGCTTACCGGGCCTCTCGGCGGGGCGGCATGACCTGGCGTGGCACCACCTACGATCTGAAAAACTTGAAGTCCTGAGCATTATAGAATTGGCGCCGAATTGATTAAGTATGACATGGATCACTCCCTTTTTTGAAAAATTTTAAGAGAATCTAATGAAACCATGAAAAGTCATCGCAGAGGAGGCATAACAAGTCTAAAGGAGGCCAAAAAGTGGGCGCGATCAGAACGTATTTGAAGCTTGGCGAATTGTTGGACCGGTATCCGGACAAAGAAGGTGTACTCAAGGAGTTTTTTGATGCGGGCACATCTGCGGAACTGCTTCGCCGTTATGGGGCGGACACTTACCTGAACCGGATGCTGAAGAGTGAAGGGAAACCGGCGGATACCCTGCTGTCACTGTTAAATGAAGGCGAGGAAGACCGTCTGCTGCCGGCGGTGGGAGAGTTGGATTTTCTCGGAATGACCATCTGTTTGATGCGCCAGCGGTTTCAGGCCTGTTTTGACGAATGGATGACGGATTATAGGGAGGAAACGGGCCAAAGCTTCAATTGTTACCTGCCCCGGAACTGCGGCAGCGGCAATCCGTACCGGAATGTGTGGCAGGCGGAGAATGTTAGGGACTTCCCGGGAATCGTTAGCGGCTGCGGGTTCAGCGATTTTTTTCGTGCCGAATTTAGGGACAATCTGCTGAACAAGAACGTCTTCCAAGCCGTGGATATGCCGATCAACGCTTCGCTTTCCCCGGAGCTGATTGATCCATATGGCGCTTATACCCTGTATGGAATCTACCCTTATGTGATGATGATCGACGAGACCCGGATAGGCTCGCTGCCGCGCCCGAGGGAGTGGGCGGACCTGATGAATCCCGTATACGAGGATAATGTTATTGTAATCGGTTCTCCCGAAAAAGTATCAGAGCTGCTGCTCATGTACACGCACAAAGAGCATGGCGACGAAGGCATCAGCCGGCTCGGCGTTACGATCAAGGACGGTTGGCACGGCTCCCGAATGGCGAAAACGGCGGGAAGCGGCTCATTAGAAGGGGCGGCGATATATGTGCTTCCGTGGGCGTTTGCCCGGTTCAGTCCAAGACCGGATAAAGTATCCGTCGTGTGGCCGGAGGATGGAGCGATTGCCAATCCGCTGTTTATGCTGGTCCGCAAAGACCGTTACCGTGAGCTTGAGCCGATCGCGCGCTACATGACCGGTCCGCAGCTGGGACGCGAGGTTGCTGCCTGTTCCTTCCCGGCGCTCAATGCCGAGGTGGACAACGCTCTGCCCGCGCAGGCGAAGATGAAGTGGCTGGGTTGGGATTATCTCCGGTCCATCGATCTGCAGCAGTTGAAGGGCCATACCCAATCGCTCTTTCAGCAAAATTGGAAGAGAAAATCCCAAGTGGGGATTTATAAATAAGGAATATTCTGTTAACTTAGAAAGGGTGTCTCCGCAGTCATGAGATGGCGGCTGGGGCATCCTTTTGCCGTATGAAAGGAGCAAACTAATGAAAATTGAAGAACAAAAGTTCAAGGTTAACGGGCTAAGCTATACGGTTAGATCTGCCTTGGTGCAAGATGCGAAAAGTTTATCCGAGATCAGAGTACAGATTGATGGAGAGACTGAAAATCTGGACCGGGAACGGGGCGAGGGGTTCATTGATGCTCCGGGTTTTGAACAGATTATCAAAGCGGATACCGAGAGCAGGGTGAACCTGTTTTTGGTCGCGGAAGCAGACGGCAGGCTCGTCGGATTTTCCAGATGCGAAGGGAATACACTGAAACGATTCTCCCATAAAGTCGAATTTGGGATATGCGTATTAAAAGATTATTGGGGCTTTGGCATAGGAAAAAATCTGTTGATGCAATCCGTATCCTGGGCCGACTCCAACGGGATTTCAAAAATAATGTTGAACGGCGTTCTGGAAACCAATGTTAAAGCGATTCAGCTTTATAAGAAGTTCGGCTTTGAGGTCGAAGGCGTGTTAAAGAATGACAAAGTTCTTTCCGATGGCAAATACTATAATACAGTTGTTATGGGAAGGTTCAATGGCTGAAATGAGAAGCAAAGGCTGCCACATTCGGGAACGTACCCGGCTTGTGCAGCCTCATCGCTTCAACCTCACGGTTCCAACCGCATATAAATGCTTCTTTCCCTGAAGCCGAGCGATTTCCAAAAAGAATAGGCTCGCTCATTCCAGTGCATGACCTCGATATCCAGCCTGTCCGTTCCCAGATACCACGCTAATGTTGTGAATGCTGCCCGCCCATAGCCGTTCCTTCTGCAATGCCTGCAAATAAAAAATTGCCTCAGATACAGCGGATTCCTGCTGTGATCGACCAGCGCGTAGCCTTTGACCTCTCCGTCTTCCGTGAACAGATAAGCCCTGTATTCTCCCTCCAAAAATCTCTTCATCCGTTCCTTCAGTTGTTCCTTATTCATCGTATTATCGTGCTTCTCATCCTCGATGAGCTGCCGGTTCAGTTCCGCCAGCTGGTCCAAATCAGCGCCGGAAGCGGCTGCCACTGTCAAGTTGATCATGGATTTCTCTCCCCGAAAGCTCGTTTCGTATATGTCCAAACACTAGTGTTTCCGGATTCAGGTTAGCACAAGGGCAGAGCCGGTTACAAGGATGCTAAGAACACAACCATCATTCTCAAAAAATATCAATCGCTTATTGACAGACAGAAACAAAGAATTTAATGTATATATCAATGATAGTGATAATCATTATCACTAATACATAACTACTATTCAACTATAGGGGGAAAAGAGATATGAAAAAGTTATGGTTTCCGGTTCTGATCCTGCTGGCGCTTGTCGTCAGCGCATGCGGCAATGGCGGCGGCAGCAATTCCGGCGGCGCAGCCGCCAGCAGCAGTCCGGCTGCCGGCAATACATCGGCTACGGCAGCGCCCGAAAGCACGTCAACAGCAGAAGCCAGCCCGGCAAGTGCGTCCGGCACCATCACTTACCAGTCCGAGAGCGGACCCGTTGAAGTGCCGGCGAATCCGCAGCGCGTCATCGTACTGTCGTCATTTGCGGGCAATGTGCTGGCGCTCGGCGTCAATCTGGTCGGTGTCGATTCGTGGAGCAAGATGAACCCCAACTTCGAGGATAAACTGAAAAATGTTGAAGCGGTTTCCGATGAGGACCTGGAGAAGATTATCGAGCTGAAACCCGATCTGATCATCGGGCTTGACAATGTCAAGAATGTGGACAAGCTGAAGCAAATTGCTCCAACCGTAGTCTTCACTTATGCCAAGGTCGATTATTTGACGCAGCATCTGGAAATCGGCAGGCTGCTGAATAAGGAGAAAGAAGCTCAGGCTTGGGTCGACGGCTTCAAGGCGCGCATGGAGAAGGCCGGGGAAGAAATCAGAGCCAAGATCGGCGGCAAGACCATATCGGTCATTGAAAACGACGCCAAACAGTTTTACGTATTCGGCGATCATTGGGGCCGCGGCACCGAAATACTGTATCAGGGCATGAAGCTGAAAATGCCGCAAAAAGTGAAGGATGCGGTAGCAAAAGACGGATGGTACGCACTTTCACTGGAAGTGATGCCGGAGTATATGGGCGACTATGTGATCTTTAGCCGCAGCTCCGCAATGGATAACGCCTTCCAGCAAACGGAGACTTACAAAAATATTCCCGCAGTCAAAAATAAACAGGTCTACGAAGTCGATGCCAAGGCTTTCTATTTCAACGATCCGCTTACGCTGGATTATCAGCTGAATTTCATCAACAAGAGTATCTTGGGCAAGTAAGCGGAGCGGTGATGAGAGCTGATTCTGCACATTCAAGAGCACTATGGGGGAAGCTGCTGGCCGTCTTAGTTCTTCTTATTCTCTCTTTTTCGGTCTCGCTGGTTGTGGGGGCGAAGAGCACGACGCTTCATGACGCCTGGCTTGCTCTGACCTCGAACGCTACCAGCGATGACATTACATTGATTCGGGAAATCCGCCTGCCGCGCATAACGGCAGGCATTCTGGTAGGCGCGGCTCTCGCTGTTGCTGGAGCTATCATGCAGGGACTGACGCGGAATCCGCTGGCCGACCCCGGACTGCTCGGCATCACTTCAGGCGGCAATGCCGCATTGGCATGCGCACTGGCGTTTATTCCTTCGCTGAACTACTTCGGCATTATGCTGGCCTGCTTCGCAGGCGCGGCAGCCGGAGCGCTCATGGTGTTCGGACTTGGGGCCGCATCGAAGAGCGGATTGTCTTCCATACAGCTGGTGCTTGCCGGAGCAGCCATTTCGGCGCTGTTGACCGCTGTAGCCGAAGGCGTAGCCCTGTATTTTAAGATTTCAAAAGATGTATCCATGTGGACCGCGGCCGGACTCATCGGCACCAGTTGGGTACAGGTCCGGAGTATTGCGCCCTTTGTCATTGGCGGAATACTCATTTCAATCAGTCTTGCCCGTCCGCTGACCCTATTAAGCCTGAACGAAACGGCGGCGACCGGCCTCGGTTTGAAGACGGGACAAATCAAGGCGGCGCTCTATGCGATGGTTATTATTTTGGCAGGGTCTTCCGTCGCGCTTGTGGGGAATATGGTGTTTCTCGGGCTTATGGTTCCACATATCGTCAGGACGTTTGCCGGAACCGATTACCGGAGTATTCTGCCTCTCTCGGCGCTTGGAGGAGCTGCGTTCATGCTGCTGGCCGACACAATGGGACGGATGGTCAACGCGCCTTTTGAGACGCCCGTGGCCGCCATCATAGCCATGCTGGGATTTCCTTTCTTTCTTATTATTGTTCGCAAAGGGGCGAAATTTCTGTCATGATCCAGTCTGAACTTGTTGCCCGGCAGAGAAGAATCCTCATTGCGCTCGTTCTGCTGCTAATCGCCACCATCTTTGCAGGCATGGGGATCGGAACTGCTTCAGTCTCTTACGGCCGTATTTTCCCAACGCTTCTGGGGCACGGTTCGTTCAAGGACGAATTTGTGCTCTTCTCCATACGGCTTCCCCGTATGCTGGTTACCCTGCTGTCCGGGATGGCCCTGGCGCTGTCCGGTTCCATCCTTCAGGCCGTTACCCGGAACGATTTGGCCGATCCCGGCATAATCGGCATCAATTCAGGCGCAGGAGTGGCGGTTGCTGTCTTCTTCTTGCATTTTCCGATCGATGCCGGTTCGTTCGCGTATTTGCTGCCTTTGGTCGGATTTGCAGGCGGTTTCTTGGCAGCCGCCTTGATTTATATCCTGTCCTACAGCAGAAGCGAAGGGCTTCAGCCGATCAAGCTGGTGCTGACGGGCATCGGCTGTTCGATGGCCTTGTCGGGACTTATGATCTTCATTATTTCATCATCCGACCGCCAGAAGTACGAATTCATTGCCAAATGGCTGGCGGGTAATATTTGGGGCACAGATTGGCCGTTCATATCCGCACTGGCTCCGTGGCTGGTCATCCTGATTCCTTACGTCTTGTACAAATCGGGCGTGCTGAATTTGCTGGCGCTCAGCGATCATGTGGCTGTCGGCATCGGAGTGCGGCTTCAGCGTGAACGGCTGGGGCTGCTTCTTGCCGCTGTCGCGCTGGCTTCGGCTGCCGTTTCCGTAACGGGCGCTATCGCCTTTATCGGTCTGATGACGCCGCATATCGCCAAATCGATGGTCGGCCCCCGGCATCAGATGTATATCCCTGTATCGCTGCTGCTCGGAGGATGGCTGCTGATGGTCGCCGATGTCATAGGCCATAATATTGTCGGTCCCGAAGGGGTTCCGGCAGGAATCATGGTAGCTTTGATCGGAGCGCCGTACTTTGCCTATTTACTATTGAAAAAATAACTTCCCTACGGAAGTCAGGGACGGTTCCCATTGAAAAAATGGAATTACAACAAGGCTTTGCCGGCAGAACATCTCTGCACGGTGCAGCCTTGTTGGCTTATTACTACTTAACTGAAGAGGAAACGGGGGATCAGACTTTAAATCGTGAGATCAGCGACTGTAGGTTTCCTGCCATGTCATTAAGAGATTCGGCTGCGAAACGCATTTCTTCACCGGATGCCAATTGCTCCTGGGTGGCCGCGGCAATCTCTTGTGTACCGGCCGAAATGTCGCTTGTTCCCTTTCCAACAGTTTCCATGGATTGCGAGACGACAGTGAACTCTCTGCAGACAAGCTGCGCCGAGTCGGAGATTTCCGACGTTTTGCCGGAAACCTCGCTGATTGATTGCAGGATCTCCCGGAACTGATTCACGCTATGGGTCATGATCTCGTTTCCTTCCGCGGTTCTGGCTTTGACATCCGTCATGCTGGTGAGCGCCATATTTGCGTTCTCCCGAATATTCCCGATCAATTCGCGGATCTCTTTGGCCGATTTGGCAGAATGTCGGGCCAATTTTTTCACTTCTTCGGCTACGACGTGAAATCCGCGGCCCGCTTCGCCCGCTCTTGCCGCTTCGATTGATGCGTTGAGCGCTAGCAAATGGGTCTGCTCGGAAATTTCGTTGATCAGCGAGGTGATCTCGGCGATTTTCACCGTCTGTTCGGAGAGCAGGGTTAATCTCGAATCCGCTTCGTCAACGGCTTGCTTGATATCATTCATTTTTTCACCCGTCTGCGCAATCGTCCGCTCTCCGAGATCCGCTTGGTCATGCATACTGAGCGAAGCGGAAGCCATATCCGAGGAGTGATGGGAAATGGACTCAATCCTGTCCAATGATTCGCGCGTCTGCTTTGCATTAAGGGTAGCAAGTCTGTTTTGTTCGGAAGCTCTGTCGGCAATGGTTTGCATGGATTCGGCGATTAGCTGTGATGTGGACCGGGACTGCTCGACGCTTGCGAAGAATTGCTGCGATACGGAAGCGAGATGATCGGTAGTCTCGCCGACCTTTCGGACGATATCCCTTAACGATGCGACAAATGCATTAAAACTTCCCGCCAGCATGCCAAATTCATCTTTTTGGGCAATCTGAATCGCTTTTGTAAGGTCGGCTTCACCCGCTGTGATTTCAATCATCTGTTCATTGAGCAGTCTTAAAGGTTTCAAAATGATTCGCAGAAGCAGAACGGAGGCGGCCGATCCGAGTATTACGCTTAGAATGGAGACCGTCAGCAAGATCGTTTGAGAGCGGGTGGAATTTTCTTTAATATGTATCTCAACCGGAGCAGCCTCCTCTGCAAGAAGCTTGACCACATTTTCGACTGCAGGATTTACCTTTTGTTTGCGCAGACTTCGCTCTTGCTTGAAATGTACGGTTTTGGCCTTCTGCACGGAGCCGCTGCTGCGCAGGCGTACCATTTCACCGTTCAATTGGAACAGATTCGACAGGGAGCGCTCGATCTCTTGCATCGCTGAACCGTACTTGTCCTTAAGGGGCGGAGCCATCGATTGAAGAAGTTTGTTAAGATTGCCCATCTTCGTTTGCATTTCTTCGGTGAATTCCGCCTCACCGGTAAGCAAATATCCTCGCTCGTCATTTGCCAACCCGGCAAGCAGAAATTGAACCTGTTTCATGTCCCGCTGCAGTTCATTCAGTTTGCGCAGCTCCTGCGCCTGGTCTGCAATTTCACGAATAGATGTTACAGCTAAAATACTGCTGCCGGTGAGAGCTGCAATCAGCAGCGCTACCAACACTATTAATTTAATTCTGACATTCATTTACATTCCTCCCGGACTTAATGCTCTTATTTATATCGGGAGGTGTTACCAGCTTTGTTACACTAATGTTGGAAAGCATCAGAATACTCCATTCCGAAGACCTTTTTACTACGTAACCGCTCAGTTCCTTGGTCTTGGAATGTACGCTAAGTCAGCTTCCAGTCTTCCTGTTCTTCGGTATATACGGCGATCAGCACCACGGCGGTATCTTCGCCTATATTTTGGACCTTGTGTGGGGTACAGGCGTTCCAACTGAAGGCGTCGCCTTCTTCCAGCACGGCTACATCCTCGCCTTGTTCCACGCGGATCTTGCCCCGGATGACCAGATGTGTCTCCTCGCCTTCGTGGGCATGGGGGTGTTCGCCGGTTGAAGACCCGGGAGGGAGCTCGACGAGTACCATCCGCATATTTTTCGTCCTCCCCAGATGAGACACTTTCAAATGTTCGGGGCCGCTGGCCGTCTGCATGCGCTCAGGAGCCCGCACAATCTGAATTCTTTCCTCTTTGCGCAGCAGTAGGTAGGCGATCGGCACCTTAAGCGCACCGGCAATGCTTTCCAGCGTTGCGATGGAAGGAGAGGTCTTGTTGGTTTCAACCTGGCTCATGAAGCCTTGGGAAAGCCCGGTCTGTTCGCAAATTTGGGCGATCGTAATATTTTTGCGCTTGCGTATGGCACGGATTGTGGAACCGATATCCACAGGCGGTCACCTCGTTTGAAGGAATTAATGTAGTCATTCAAATATTTTATCACCTTCGGCGTCGGCAAGGCCATTCCCATCGAATAAACTCGCATCGAATAAACACGAGAAAATCAGTTAATAGATTACAAATAGTCAGTAACTATATTTAATATTGACAAACTGCAATATTTTGTTTATGTTTATTTACATAAAATAATAATTCATATTACTTATATTTTGAAAGGAGAAATGAATAATGAAAAACACGGTGACGATTTTGATGAGAGTAGTGCTTGGGGTATTATTTCTTGCTCACGGCATCAGCAAGCTGCAAATGGGGCTCGGCAACGTTGCGGGATGGTTCGAAAGCATCGGTGTTCCCGGATTCTTGGCCTATGTGGTGGCGGCGGTTGAACTCATCGGCGGCGTAATGTTGATATTGGGCCTGTTCACGCGATATGTGTCGGTCGTGCTGATTGCGGTGCTTGTCGGAGCGGTATTTACCGCCAAACTGTCGGCCGGTCTTCTCGGTAACGGGCAGTCCGCCGGATATGAACTGGACCTGGCCTTTATTCTGATTGCCCTGTATTTGGCCGTGGCAGGCCGAACCGGTCTGTCGCTGGACAGCGCGCTGTTCGATAAAGAGAACTGAAGCTGATGGATGCGCCGTATGAATTGTTATGTCCCCGATTTCGTAAGAACGGCATCCCCGCTGCGCGGCTTTTTGCTGGAAGATAGTCTAATCTCAGAGAAGAAGGAGTGAAAACGCCATGTTGCCGTCATACTTTTTTGCGCACGGTGCGCCGTCGCTTGTTATTGAAGACCACGAGTATACCGCTTTTTTGAAAAATGTTGCCGCCTCGCTGCCGCGCAAGCCGAAGGCAATTGTGATCTTTTCCGCCCATTGGGAGCATAACGTCCAGCAGGTCAGCGCGGTCCAAACCCATGGGACTATCTATGATTTCTCCGGATTTCCGGATGAATTGTACCGGATGACATATCCGGCTTCCGGAGACGCCGCGCTTAGCGAACAAGTCTTGTCGCTGCTGAATGGCGCAGGAATCCCGGTCGTACCCGACACAAACCGGGGGCTCGACCACGGCTCCTGGGCGGTGCTGAAGCTCATCTACCCGGACGCGGACATTCCCGTCGTGGCGCTGTCGGTGAACCGGTACTTGAGCAATGCGGAGCAGTACGAGATTGGAAAAGCGCTGGGCGAGCTGCGGGGGCAGGATGTTCTCATCATCGGCAGCGGCGGAATCGTCCACAATCTGCGGCAGATCAAGTGGGGGACCGGGCCCGAAACCGTAGATCCATGGGCGCTAGAATTCGATACCTGGATTGAGCAGCGTCTGCAAGAATGGAATTTGGATGAGTTGTTCCGCTACCTGGAGCTGGCTCCTTACGCAGATCGTGCTGTTCCCACGAGAGAGCATTTCATTCCGCTGCTGCTGGCGATGGGGAGCGGGGATGCGGGAAGAGATGCGGAGCTCCTTCACCGCAGCTATCAGTGGGGAAGCCTGAGCTTGACAGCCTGGCGGTTCAACTGAATAAAGACGAAGACGGAGGCCGTCTCCGCATACACCCCTGGCAGAACAGGCAGCGTTCCACTGCTGGGGGATTACTCCGTCCGGTTCCGGACATCCCCCGTTCGATTCTTCACTTATACAAGGAGCCTCAACAAACAATACTTGAGAAAAATGAAAAATCACCATTGAAAAACTAATCTCGTTAGTTTATTATGAAACTAATATGATTAGTTTATGTTTTTTTCACGGAAAGCCAAATTTAATTACAGGATGGGAGAGGAATGGAACATGATCGGAATATTGCAAATGCTCAACCTTTCGCTTCGTTTTTTGCTGGAGATCGTTGTCCTGATCGTTTACGGGTTTTGGGGTTACCGGTTGGGAGGCAGCACATGGAGCAGAACATTGTTCTGCCTGGGTTTGCCGCTTTTCGCGGCCGTAGTTTGGGCAATGCTGGGCGCTCCCAGAGCCTCTTACGCTCTGCCCGCCCCACTGCATCTGCTGCTGGAGATTCTGATGTTCGGAACGCCGATCGTTCTGCTGATCCTGATGAACCGTCCCGGGCAGGCAGCGGTGTATGGGATCGCGGCTCTGGTCAATAAGCTGCTGCTGGTTGTCTGGAACCAGTAATCAGTAATCAATAATCGAAACCTGACAGCTGCGGGCTTTCCTTCGAAATATGGGTTCTGGGAGTCCGCGTTATGGTTTCCAGTGAGTTGACAGAGGAAAGAGCATATGCTACTTTTAATTAGAATTCTAACTAATAGAGGTGGAAAAATGGCAGCAGGAGACGAACGCAATTTTGATTATTTGATCCGCTCCATCGGCATCCGGTTAAAGAGAAGAGCGGACCTGCGGCTGGCGGACTACGGATTGAATTCGCAGCAGGGCAGAATGATTTCTTATATCGCCTCCCATGAAGAGAAGGGCATTATCCAAAAGGATTTGGAGCGTGTATTTCAGCGCAGAGGCGCCAGCATCACCAGCATGCTTCAGGGTCTTGAGAAAAAGGGTTATATCGAAAGGCGTATAAGCGCCGCGGACGAGCGGCAGAAGCAGCTGTTCGTGCTGCAGAAGGGGAAAGAATTAATAGCGGAATTCGAAGCGCTCTTCGCGGAATCAGAGCAGTTGATCAAGGACGGATTGAGCGAACGGGAGCAGGAGGAGCTGTTCCGGCTGCTTGGTAAAGTGGATACCTATATAGAGAGAAAGCAGACCTGAGCAAAGCCGGAATTTTTTTTCGCAATATACTTAGAATTCTAATTAATAGGAGAGTGTTTAACCATGAATGAAGAACAATCCAATCTTTATATTTTTGAGAGAACACCGGTGTCCAAAGCCATACTCCAACTGTCCGTTCCCATGATGCTTGGGATGTCGGTCGGCGTGATTCAAAATATCATGAATGCGTTCTTTATCGGACGGCTTCACAACACGGCGATGCTGTCCGCGGTGACGCTTGGTCTGCCTGTGTTCACGATTTTGATGGCGCTCGGCAATATTTACGGGGTTGGGGGAGGAACATATATTTCCCGGCTGTTGGGCGAAAAAAGAATGGACGAAGCCAAATCGGCGGCTGTCTTTGCTATCGGCGGCAGCTTTGCGACGGGGCTGCTCTGTATCCTGCTGTCCCTTCTTTTTGTTGATCCGATTGTCCATTTGCTGGGCGCCGATGCCGCCACATTTGACCTCGCCAAGCGATATACGGTAGCGCTGCTAATCGGGAGTCCGTTCATCATCGCCAATTTTGCCTTTGAGCAAGTGGTTAGGGCGGAGGGGGCAGCCAAAGCCTCGATGTCCGGGATGTTCATCTGTACTTTGGTTAATCTTGCGCTTGATCCGCTGCTCATTTTATATCTCGATTGGAATGTTATCGGCGCCGCTGTTTCGATGGCATTGGCGAATGGGATATCGGTTCTATATTACGCATGGTATTTACAGCGCAAAAGCCAATATTTATCGCTTTCTCTCAGAAGCTTCAAACTTACGATGGATACGGTCTCCAATACATTTAAAATCGGCATATCGGAGTTCCTTCTGTCCATGTTTCTGATTGTGACCACGCTGCTGCTGAACCATTATTCAGTCCTCTACGGAGACGGCGTCGTTGCTGGCTTTGGGATCGCTCTGAGGATTGTCCAACTGCCGGAGTTCTTATGCATGGGACTGTTTATGGGGATAGTGCCATTATTGGCATATTCGTATGCCGCGAATAATATGGCCAGATTCAAGCGTGCAGCCGTTATGACGGGATTGTGGATCGGGATTGTAACGGTACTGTTTTCGGGAATCGTCTTTTTTCTGCGGACCCATGTTCTTCAAATGTTCAGCGCAGATGGGGTCGTAATTGAAATCGGAACTTCCATCCTGACCGCCATGCTCATTTCTTCTTTGTTTACCGGGTTCACGGGATTGTTCACCAGTCTTTTTCAGGCAGCGGGCCAGGCCCGGCAGGCAGTCGTGATGTCCGTAACACAGGGACTGCTGTTTATTCCGGTTATTTACCTAATGCACGAAATCTTCGGATTGCACGGCATCGTATGGTCGCTGGCTGTGACGGAAATATTGACCTGCCTGACGGGAGTGGTGATGTTTCTGTTGCTGAACAGAAAGATTAATGAGAATCGCGGCAAAGACAGCCAGCCTCATAAAGAAGCGGCAGAGCAGTTGTGAATATAATGCAACAATTTGTCCTGGGACTTTGTGCGGAAAAATATTTATTCATTTTCTGTTTACTTATGCATGATAATGAAAAAGTCAATAGGTTGAATTGTTTTTGCTAAGCGTAATTCAGATCGTTTGTTTTACTTGAGAAATCGCCTGTATAGGCGGTTTTTTTGTTTATTTCGGATCGGTTAAGTGTGAATTATTTGAGAGTGAACCTTGACCGAAAGCCGAAGGGATGTATTGAGAATCGGAGATTTTTTTCATTTTTATGCAGAAAAAGCTGCTTGGTGGATCGTATAATCCGCAAATAAAGGCGTTTGATGTCATTGACAATTTTTTTGAGAAAGCTTTAAAGTATTAAAGTACATTAAACTTATAGGAATAATAATTAAAAATTAGAGAATGGAGGATTTAAGGTAAAACCTGGAAACTATCAAACCATATTGAATAAAAAGGGGAATTCAAAATGACTAAATCCAGAAAAATCATTATTGCCGCTATTTCTTTGATCGTCGTGATTCTTATAGCCGGAGGCGCGTGGCTCCAGGTCAGCGGCGCTTCAAAAAATGAGACTCTGGTGTTCGGGGTCGCACCCGGGCCTTATGGGGATATGATCCGCAAAGCGATTCAGCCTGAGCTTGAGAAGAAAGGCTATAAAGTGGAGATCAAGGAGTTCACGGATTATGTTCAGCCGGATCTGGCGCTTGGCAACAAGGAAATCACAGCTAATCTGTTCCAGCATGAACGCTATCTGAAGAAATTTTCTGCTGATCACAGTCTTGATCTCTCTTCCATTACCAATGTGCCAACCGCAGCACTGGGTGTATATTCCAAGACGCTCACAGCCGGAAGCCTGGAAGAATTGAAGAGCAAGCTGAAGGCTGGCGATATTGTTTCGGTGCCGAATGATCCTACGAATCAGGCAAGAGCGCTGCAGGTGCTGGTTAAATCGGGCCTGATTACGATCAAGAATGAAATTGACCCTACCAAAGCTTCCGAAAAAGATATTGATCAAAATCCGTACGGGCTTGTATTCCAGCCGGTTGAAGCCGCCCAGCTTCCCCGTTCGCTTGACAGCGTCACCTTGTCCGCCATTAACGGCAACTATGCCATCGCCGCCGGCATTCCGCTGGGATCGGCTGTGATTAAGGAAGAGCTGTCCGAGGATCTGAAGAACGTGATCGCCATCAGAACGGAAGATAAGGACAAAGATTTTGCCAAAGATATTGTGGAGGTTGTAAATTCTGAAGCCTTCAAGAATGAAATCGAGAACGATCAGCATGAATTCAAAGATTTCCAAAGACCTCAGTGGTATTCGGAGAAATGGAACATCGCCAACAAATAGCTCTTCTAACAACGCATAAGGGGTGTGGGGGTCATGATCCGGTTTGAGAATATCTCTGTGAAATATACATTGAAGAGCAAGCAGGAGGTAGAGGCTGTTCGCGGTGTAACGCTGGAGATTGGGGAAGGGGAAATTTTCGGGATCGTTGGCACTAGCGGGGCGGGAAAAAGCACGCTGCTGCGGACAATCAATCTGCTGCAAAGACCTACGGACGGAAGAATTTTAATCGGCGGGAACGATATTACTCACTTAAGAGGAGAATCGCTGAGACAGCTGCGTTTAACAACGGGAATGATCTTTCAGCATTTTAACCTGATTCATAATAAAACGGTCTTTGACAATATTGCCTTCGCCATGAGATCGGCGGGAAAATCTAAGAGCGAGATCGAGCGGAGAGTGCCGGAAGTGCTTGAACTGGTTGGTCTGCTCGACAAGGCTAAGAGCTATCCGTCTAACTTAAGCGGCGGCCAGAAGCAGCGGGTGGGGATCGCAAGATCGATTGCCAACGATCCGCAGATTCTGCTGTGCGACGAACCGACTTCCGCACTCGATATGGAGACGACCCAATCCATACTTGATCTGCTTAAGGAGATTAACAACCGTCTTAAGATTACGACAGTCATTATTTCGCATGAAATGGACGTTATCAAAAAAATATGCGATAAGGTAGCGGTCATGAGCAAAGGCGAGGTCGTGGAGACAGGAGATGTATTCCGGATTTTTGCGGTTCCCGAACATCCATTCACCAAACAATTGGTCAACAGCACGCTGGATTTGGAATTGCCGCGGAAATTGAACGAGAATCGCACGAAACGGCTCTTTAAGCTGGTGTACAGGGGCGAAAGGGCCGAAGAACCGGTGATTAGCGAAACGGTCAGAAAGTTCCCCGTCGATATGAATATTCTCCACGGTAAAATCGAATACATCGCGGAACAGCCGATAGGTGTTCTCATTCTGAATTTGGAAGGCGCCAAGGAAAGTGTGGATTCCGCTGTTTCCTATTTAAAAACCAGAGTGGCGGAGGTGGAGGAGCTGCATGCTTAGTCTAAGCGTTACAGGACTGATAACGGATTTGATTAAGGCCTTTATGGAGACGTTTTTAATGTGCGGCATCTCGATATTCATTTCCATTGTACTCGGACTGCCGCTTGGCCTGTTCATTTATATTACCCGGGAGGGTCTGTTCTGGCAAAATCGGATTCTCCATTTAATCGGCGGACTGCTTGTAAATATTGTTCGTTCGACGCCTTTTGTAATCTTGCTCGTTCTTTTAATTCCGGTCACTCATATGCTCACCGGAACAACGATCGGTCCGCTCGCCGCATCGGTTCCGCTTTCGGTCGCTGCTGTCGCTTTTTATGCGCGGCTTGTAGAGGGATCGCTTGTTGAAGTCGACAAAGGCGTGCTTGAAGCCGCAACCGCAATGGGCGCGACGAACGGCCGGATCATCCGGGAGGTGCTGCTGGTTGAAGCGCTGCCCGGACTGCTGCGGGGATTGACGGTCACGGTTGTCAGCCTGGTCGGTTATACAGCGATGGCGGGAATTGTGGGCGGTGGCGGCGTCGGAGATTTGGCCATCCGGTTCGGTTATTACCGTTACGAAACGAATGTCATGATTATAACCGTTGTGCTGCTGATTGTTCTCGTACAGGTGATTCAGAGTCTTGGAGAACTGATTGCGGGAGAGACGGACAAAAGGTAAATCGTCAACAAATGCCGCGATGTGCGGGCGTGAAAATCAATTGGAGGAGGGCACTTGAATAATGGGCGATAAGTACTGGAACCGGGAACTGGAGACATTGCCGCATGACGAGCTTGAGGCGTATCAATTGGTTCAGCTCCGCGAGCATTTGCAATTTGCCTACAGCCGCTCGGGTTATTATAAAGAGGCGTTTGACCTGCACGGAGTCAAGCCTGTCGATTTGAACCGACTTGAGGATATCCGCAAATTTCCTTTCGTGAACAAACAGATTGAGCGGGAAAGACAGCTGAAAAAACCGCTGCTCGGCGATATGGCAGCCGTTGATGAAGAAGATGTCGTGTTCGTATCCGCCTCAAGCGGTTCGACGGGGATTCCAACGGTGAGTCCTTTTACCAAAACGGATTTCGATGAATACCAGGATGTGCAGAGCCGATTGTTCTGGGCGGCAGGCATGAGACCGAAAGACCGGTATGTGCATGCCCTGAATTTCACCCTGTTCGTTGGCGGACCGGATGTAATCGGCGCGCAAAATCTGGGAGCCTTGTGCATTTGGGCAGGGACGGTTCCATCCGAACGGCTGCTATTTATCTTGAAAGAATTTCAGCCTACGATCATCTGGACGACGCCGTCCTATGCCTGGTATCTGGGGGAGACGGCAAGGAAGCAGGGGATCGATCCGGCCAAGGATCTTGCCATTCGTACGATTATTGTAGCCGGAGAGCCCGGGGGTTCCATTGAAGCCACCCGTGAAGCGATCGAACGTCTATGGGACGCGAAGATCGTTGACTTCTACGGCATTTCGGATATATTCGGGGCCTGCGCGGGCATGTGCGAAGAGCGGAACGGCCTGCATATCGCTGAAGACCATATTTTGGTTGAAGTCATCAATCCGGCTACTCTGGAACCGGTGGCGGACGGCGAACGCGGAGAACTGGTTCTGACGACCTTGCGCAAGTCGGCACGCCCGATGATCCGGTTCCGCACAGGGGATATTGGAACTTTTGACCGGCAGCCGTGCAGCTGCGGCCGGACGCACGGACGGATTCATATCGCCGGGCGGCTGGACGATATGTTTATCGTATCCGGCGTTAATGTTTTTCCAAGCGATATTGAATTTGTGGTCCGGAATATGCCGGAACTGACCGGGGAATATCAGGTAACTCTTTCTAATGAAAATTATGCCACAAAGTATAAAGTTTCAGTGGAACGCGCGGAAGGAAATGAAGAATCAAGCGAGGCGATTGCCGTCAAAGTATCCGAACGGTTAAAGACCCGGCTCGGTGTCCGGCCGTCTGAAGTATCCGTGCTGGAAGCGAATGTGCTGCCAAGAGCGACGCATAAGGCGAAACGGATCGTCGATCTAAGAGAGCAAAATACGCCAAAGGAAGCGAGTGTTGATCATGCCAGAGCTTAGCAGAAGGCTGGAGGTATTCTCCGAATCGGTCATCCGCCGGATGACCCGGATTGCCAACGCGCACGGCGCGGTAAATTTATCACAGGGATTTCCCGATTTTGACCCGCCCGAAGAACTGAAACGGGCGCTGGTGAATACCGCGGAAGGCTCGATTCACCAATATGCCGTCACTTGGGGCGCGCCGAATTTCCGTGAAGCGCTGGCGGTGAAGCAGTCCAAGCTTCTTGGAATTCCGATCAATCCGGACACTGAGATTGTCGTCACCTGCGGAAGCACGGAAGCCATGATGGCGGCCATGATGACGGTCTGCAATCCAGGAGACAAGGTGATCGTCTTTTCCCCGTTCTATGAGAACTATGCGGCGGACGCTATCTTGTCGGGGGCCGAGCCGATTTATGTGGCGCTGAAACCGCCGTCCTTCGGCTTTGACGCCGATGAGCTGGAGGCGGCATTCCGACAGAAGCCCAAGGCGCTCATACTCTGTAATCCCTCGAATCCGACAGGGAAAGTGTTCAGCCGGGAAGAACTGCTGATTATCGCCGGTCTGGCGGAGAAATACGATACGTTTGTCATTACGGACGAAGTATACGAGCATATTGTATACGAGCCATTTGAACATACGTACTTCGCCTCGCTTCCCGGAATGTTCGAGCGGACACTGTCGTGTAGCTCGCTGTCCAAAACCTATTCCATAACCGGCTGGAGACTCGGCTACCTGATCGCTCCTGCCGCGATTGCCGAGGGCGCGCGCAAAATTCACGATTTCCTTACCGTCGGCGCAGCCGCTCCGCTGCAGGAGGCGGCGGTGACCGCACTGCATTTTCCGGAGAGCTATTACACGGATTTGACCAGGCTGTACAGTGAGAAGCGCAATCTGTTTCTGGACGGATTGGAGAGCCTGGGGCTGAAGTATACCGTGCCGCAGGGCGCGTATTATGTCATGGTGGATATTTCGGAATTTGGCGCAAGCGACGATGTGTCATTTTGCGAATGGATGGCAAGGGAAGTCGGCGTGGCCGCCGTTCCCGGCTCCAGCTTCTTCCGCGAACCGATCAGCCATCTGATCCGTTTCCATTTTGCCAAACGGCAGGAGACCCTGCATGATGCGCTGAACCGTCTGGAACTGCTACGTCAAAAAGCGGACAAGGTGGCCTTATGATCGAGATCAGATGGCACGGCCGCGGCGGTCAAGGCAGCTTCACCGCCTCCAAGCTGCTTGGCGTGGCGGTCACTTTGTACGGCAGCAAGCACGCGCTTGCGTTCCCTTCTTTCGGACCGGAGCGGCGCGGCGCGCCGATGCAGGCTTTTACGAAGATTGACGATGTCCGTATTCGGGACCGCAGCGAAATCACCCGGTGTGACTATATTGTCGTGCTGGATGAAACGCTGTATCGGCAGGAACTGTTGTCCGATTTGAAGGAGGAGGGCAAGCTGATTCTGAATGCGTCCAGACCGGAAAAATATCAAGAACAAGGAGGCAGCCGGATTATCGCGCTCGATGCTACTTCGGTTGCCTTGGAAATACTGAACAGACCGATTACAAATACGGCCATGCTGGGCGCATTGATCGGAGTTTCCGGCATTACGGGCGTAGAATCCGTACTTGAGGGTATGTCCCATTTTCTCAAAGGAAGCCTTCTGGATAAGAACCGCCAGGTTGTGTCCCGGATTTATGATGAAGCAAGGAGGCTGCAGGATGAACCGACCCGCATTGCGCAAATACGTTAATCCCCAATATTTGTCCGACCTGCCGGAAGGTCCGTGCTATGATGCCGGTCATTTGGTCACCGTGAATGCGGGTTGGCGGACCCGTAAGCCGGTTCTGGACTCCGAGGCGTGTACAGGCTGTTATATCTGTTATATGAACTGCCCGGAAGGCGTAATCTTCAAATCGGACGGCAAAGTCGATATTGATTACGATTTCTGCAAAGGCTGCGGAATCTGCGGGAACGGCTGTCCCAAGGATGCCATCGTTATGATCAGAGAGGGGGAGGCGTAGCATGGGACAACGGGCTTTTTTGTGCGGAAATGAGGCGGTTGCCGAAGGCGTAAGGCTGTCGGCGCCGCATGTTATCGCCGCTTATCCGATTACACCGCAGACGGTTGTGGTGGAACGTCTGGCGGAAATGGTGGAGGATGGAAGCGTCAAAGCGGAGTTCATGCATGTTGAATCCGAGCATTCGGCGCTGTCCGCTTCAATGGGCGCAAGCGCGGTCGGAGCCAGAACTTTTTCCTCGACCTCCTCGCAAGGACTGGTGTATATGGCCGAATGTCTGCATTACGCCAGCGGCGGCCGATTCCCGATCGTAATGATGAATGCGAACCGGTCGCTTGCGCTGCCCTGGAGCATTTACGGTGACCACCGGGATTCCATGTCGCTGCTGGACTGCGGATGGATTCAGGTGTATACGGAGGATGCGCAAGAGTCGCTGGATATGGTTCTGCAGGCGTATGCCATTGCGGAGCACCCGGAGGTGCTGACTCCCGTGATGATCAATCTGGACGGATTTGTGCTGACCCACACCTATGAGCTGGTGGATATTCCCGACTGGGAACAAGCGCGCGAATTTCTACCTCCTTATGAGACGGTTAATAAACTGGATTTTGACGCGCCCAAAAATATGGCCTTCAGCTCGAATCCGGGGAACAACCTGGAGTTCAAGCTCCGGCAGCACCGCGGAATGCTCCGCGCCAAAGAGCTTATTGCGGAGACGGATGGACGGTTTCAGTCGATCTTTGGCCGCAGCTACGGCGGGCTGACGGAAGCCTACCGCTGCGACGACGCGGAGCTGATCGTAGTCAGTGTGGGCAGTGTAACCGGCACCTGTAGAACAGTCGCGGATGAGCTGAGGAATGAAGGCTGGAAAGTGGGAGTCCTGAAGATCCGGTTTATGCGCCCTTTTCCCGAAGAAGAAATCATTGCCGCCCTGCGGAACGTCAAAGCTGTAGCCGTGCTGGATAAGGATATTTCCTTTGGCTACGAAGGTACGGTATTTACGAACGTCAACTCCGCGCTGTCCAAAGCGGGGGCGGAAATACTCAAGCTAAACTTCATCGGAGGGCTTGGCGGCAGGGATATTTCCAAAGATCATATCCGGGAAATGTACCGGCGTCTGCAGGACGGATTGGACGGGATCGCACAGGAGAATGTGCAGTATTTGGGTCTGGGGGTCGCGATTGATGAGCGTGGTTAACAAAGTCAGAATTAACGCGAGAACGATTACGGACAAAGAATTTTTCTATGGGCATAAAGCGTGCGCGGGCTGCGGAGGAAGCCTTGCCGTAAGGCATATTCTCAAGGTGCTCGGCGAACGGACGTTTACCGTGCTTCCGGCAGGCTGTATGTCTGCGGTTGGGTTCAACTTTCCGCAGCTGTGCTTCGACAGCAACGCCATTATCTCCACTTTTGCCGGAACGGCATCGATGATGTCGGGCATTGCGGCGGGCGCCCGGGCGCTCGGATTGAAGGATTACCATGTTGTCGGCATCGCAGGGGACGGAGGAACCGCAGATATCGGCCTGCAGGCGCTGTCCGGCGCAATCGACCGACGGGAGAAAGTCATCTATATTTGCTATGATAACGAAGCCTATATGAACACCGGCATTCAAAAGAGCGGTCTGACACCTTTCGGCGCCCGGACGACGACGACGCCTGCCGGAGAGAATATTAAAGGCACGGTCACAACCAAGAAGAATATGTTCGAGATTGTTGCCGCACACGGAATCGACTATGCCGCGACGGCCAGCGTAGGTTATATCCAGGATTTTATCAATAAAATCCAGAAGGCTTCCGAGGTGGACGGCACATCGTACATCCATGTCTATGCGCCTTGCCCGACGGGCTGGGGAACCGAAACCGATGTCACCATTGATCTGGCGAAAGAGGTGGTGGATACGGGTCTCTGGGTGCTTGCGGAATACGAGCAGGGTGAGTTCCGCCTTAACCGCAATCCGAAATCTTTTGCTCCGGTGGAGAATTATGTTCGCAGACAGGGACGTTTCAAGCATTTGGAGGACGAAGATATCGCTGCCATCGTACATGCCAGGGATGCGAAATGGGAGCAAATTCGCAATTCATGGAAGCTGAAATAAGGATATTGGAATTTTGAAAAGTTTCTGAGTTTACTGAAACCTCATTGACAGAGTAAATGAACTATCCTATAATCCATATTAACCATTAATTCACATGGAAATAATATGAATTAAGAATGTGGCTGACCGGTTACCCGGAAGCTGAGCACCCCCATGCATGGGGCGCTTGGCTTCCTTTTTTAATGGGATATTTTGTGATTATTATCACAATTATAGCTGTCAGTCTCTTAAGCCAACCAGTTCACTGGAGGCTTGACATGACCATTTAGGGTCGGGTCAAGTCTCTTTTTATTAGCAAGCCCTAGCAAATTTAAGATGGAGGAAAGTAAACATGACGAAAATCGCAAGTAAACTGACGGATCTCATTGGTAACACACCACTTTTGGAACTCAAGGGCTTCAACGGGGAAAAGCAGCTTGGCGCATCGGTAATAGCTAAGCTGGAATACTTCAATCCGGCGGGAAGCGTAAAAGACCGGATCGGCTACGCCATGATCAAGGAGGCCGAGGAGCAGGGCCTGATCGGGCCTGGAACCGTCCTGATAGAGCCTACCAGCGGCAATACCGGAATCGCCCTTGCGTTTGTGGCTGCAGCCCGCGGTTACCGGCTGATCCTGACAATGCCGGACACAATGAGCGTGGAACGCCGCAATCTGCTGAAGGCGCTGGGCGCCGAGCTGGTGCTTACACCAGGAGCAGAGGGCATCAAGGGCTCTGTTCGCAAGGCGGAAGCGCTGGCGGCGATTACGCCGAACTCCTTCGTTCTGCAGCAGTTCAACAATTCGGCCAATCCCAAAATCCACCGCCAGACGACCGCCGAGGAAATCTGGCGGGATACGGACGGCAAAGTAGATATCTTCGTCAGTGGAGTCGGAACCGGGGGGACGATAACCGGAGTGGGAGAAGTCCTGAAAGAACGTAATTCGGATGTGAAGATAGTGGCTGTGGAGCCGTTTAATTCTCCGGTTCTCTCGGGCGGGAATCCCGGACCGCACCAAATTCAAGGGCTCGGCGCCGGATTTGTTCCGCTCATTCTGAACCGGGAAGTCATTGATGAGGTGTTCAAGGTTCGAAATGAGGAAGCGCTGGATACGGCGCGGGATTTGGCCCGCACAGAAGGGCTGCTCGTGGGTATTTCTTCGGGCGCAGCCGTTTTTGCAGCTTCCCAGCTGGCTAAACGGAAAGAGAATAAAGGCAAAAATATCGTCGTCCTGCTGCCGGATACAGGCGAACGCTACTTATCCACCGTATTGTTTCAGGAACCGGCGCAGGCAGGAGGTTTGTCATGAGTAAAGTAATTGAGAGACCGCGTTATGTGTGCGCCCTTGGCGGCGCGATCGGCACCATCCAATCGCTGCCCCGGGCGATTCCGATTCTCCATTCCTCTTCCGGCTGCGGCGGAAATCTGGCGGGAGCGTTAAGCGGAGCTTCGGGGTATAACGGCGGCAATTATTGCGGCGGACAGGCGCTCCCAAGCTCGAACGTATCCGAGAGGGACATTGTGTTCGGCGGCGAAGGCCGGCTGCAGGAACAGATCGAGAACACACTGAAGGTAATGGATGGGGATTTGTATTTTGTAGTAACAGGCTGCATGGTCGAAATGATCGGCGACAATGTTCATGCGGTAACTAAACGTTTCAAGGGTGAAAAATTACCTGTTCTGGCAGCGGAAACGGTCAGCTTTAAGGGGAATTCCTATTACGGTTACGAGCTGGTGCTCGAAACCTTGTTCCGCGACTTTGTAGAACCGGCTCCGGTCAAAGATGCCGGGACGGTGAATTTATGGGGAGTCGTTCCCATGCAGGATGTATTCTGGAAAGGCAACCTCGGCGTATTGAAAAGTTTGCTGAAGAAATTGGGCTATGAGACCAATACCTTCTTTGGCCAGGGCGAGACTTTGGAGAACCTGAAAAATTCCGGAAAGGCAAGCCTGAATATCGTCGTGTCAGATGCGTACGGAATCGAAGCGGCCAAAGTATTTGAAGAAGTGCACGGTGTTCCCTATATTACGGTCCCTTTGCCGATCGGGGATCACGGGACTTCGCGGTTTCTTCGTACAGTCGGTAAAGCTCTCGGCGTCGATGAAATCAAGGTCGAGAAATTGATCCAGGAAGAAAGAAAGGCCTATTACCCCTACCTGGAGCGATTGGCTGATGTATACAACGATCTGGATTTCCA
Source organism: Paenibacillus rhizophilus (assembly GCF_003854965.1). Lineage (GTDB taxonomy): Bacteria > Bacillota > Bacilli > Paenibacillales > Paenibacillaceae > Paenibacillus_AQ > Paenibacillus_AQ rhizophilus. Next base: position 1,007,038 of record NZ_RQPI01000001.1, on the reverse strand, counting down.
GCGGTACGCCACCGTGGTCGGCGATCCCAATTATACGCAGGCCGTGACGCGGTTTCTTTCCGATGATATCGGCTGGCTCCCTGAACTTGTTGTGATTACCGACATTTTGGGGGAGGAGCAGAAGGAACGGGTCCTTGCTTCATTCGGAGAATACGAATCCGGGCTTCGTCCGGAAATTGTGTTCGACGAGGATGCCTCAAGCGTCGTAGGCTACATCAATCGCCATTGGCCGCAGAATCAAGGTCAAAAATATCACAAAGGCTTCGCCCCGGGAGTCATCATCGGAAGCGTCATGGAACGCGATACGGCGGAACAGTTCAAAGTGCCACTGCTTCCGGTCACTTATCCCATCTCCAACCGGGTAGTGCTGAACCGGGCATATGTGGGATATTCCGGCGGGCTTACTCTTGCCGAGGACGTGCTCAGTCTGGTTGTCGCTCATCGTTAATGAGACGCAACATTTTCATATAAAAAAAGGAGGCTTGTTCAATGGATTACATTAAACATAAAGTACCACCGGTGCGTGAAGACCGGCTGATGGCCTGCCAGGCCTACGGAGGAACGTGCGGAGATCTGTCCACAGAATCAAAGAAAGGCTGTCTCTACGCCAGCAAACGCACCTTCTCTCAAACCCAGGGCTGCCAGCTTAATCTCAGTCTGGGCATGATCAGCTCGATGCGCGACGCGGTTATGGTCATTCACAGCCCGATCGGCTGCGGCGGCAACCTGATTCAGAACGCTGGGATTAACAAAGTGTTCCAGAAACTGCGTCAGGAATCGGCGGTCGGCCTGCGGTGGATTAACACCAACCTTAGCGAGGTGGATGTGATCAGCGGAGGCGAAGCCAAGCTGAGACAGGCCGTGCTCAAAGCTGAGCGTGAATTTCGGCCAAGCGCGATTCTTGTTTTTAACAGCTGTGTTCCGGCCTTGATTGGCGACGATATTGACGGGATTCTGGATGATTTGCAAAAGCAGGTATCGGCCAAGATCGTACCGATCCACTGCGAAGGCTTCAAGACGAAAATTCAGGCAACGGCCTATGACTCCGTCTATCACGGTCTGATCCGCAATTTAGTGGGCGAGGACAATACCGCGAAACCTGCGGTCATCCGTACACCGGAGGAAGAGATCGAGCATCAGGCCAAAATCAGCAAAACGGTCAATCTGCTCAATGTCGGTTCGATGAGCCGTATTGATGAGGAAGAACTGGTGCGATTGCTCAAGGCGCTTGATCTCAACGTTCGGATTTTGCCCTCGTATTCGCACCCTGATGATTTTACCTATGCGCATGAAGCGGCTCTTAATGTCAGTATCTGCGCAACGCATGACGATTATTTCGTAGAGCATTTCAAGCAAATGTACGGTATTCCTTATGTGCTGCGGACCATTCCGATCGGCATTGCCAACACCAACAAATGGCTGCGCGATATCGCCTCCTTCTTCGGGATCGAGGAGCAGACCGAGAAGCTGATTGCAGCCGAGACGGCGGAGCTGAAACAGGCGATTGAACCGTTTAAAGCAGAGTTCAAAGGGAAGACCGCGTTTCTCACCGGCGGCGAGGTGCGGATTCTGACTACTGCGGAACTGCTGCATAATCTCGGATTTGAGATCCTTGGACTCCGGGGTTATCACTTCGACAAATACGGCGAGATTCTCCTGGATGAATATTTGGAGGATGTTCCCAATTCGGAAAAAGCGATCTTTAATATCGGTTCGGGCCAGGTGTTCGAGCAGGCAAATCTGCTCAGCAAAATTACTCCCGATTTATTCGTTGGGCATATCGGCGTTAATGGCTCGGCGGCCAAGCAGGGATATCCGATCTTCCCGCTGTTCGGACAAAGCGACGACTATTTAGGATATAAAGGTGTGTATGAGGTGGCAACGCGGGTTAGCCGTATTTTGAAAAATGCGTCATTTAACAAAAACCTGGGCAAAAATACGAGATTGCCTTACCGGGATAGCTGGTACGAGCAGGACCCGTTCACGTATATTGACGATTCGGCCAGCATAGCTGCCCGCATTGGATAGCTTGCGATTAATTGAACAATTAAATGGGAGGGGAAATGGAGATGTCTGCAACTGAAGCGAAAATTAAAATAAGCGGGGTAACCCGCAAGTATTCGATCCGGCGGAATACGGAAGAGGAGAAGAAAGAATTTACCGCTTTGCAGGATGTGGAACTGAATGTAAAACCCGGTGAGTTCCTGACTATTGTGGGACCGAGCGGCTGCGGAAAATCGACATTGCTGGATCTTATGGCCGGGCTTGCCGTGCCGACAGAAGGCGAATTGTTCATTGATGGTAAGAAAATTACGGGTCCTGCGCTGGATAGAGGGATCGTCATGCAGGGATATGCTTTATTTCCCTGGCGAACGGTTCGCCGCAATGTGGAATTTGGTCTGGAAATCAAAAAGGTTCCTAAAAAAGATCGAAAAGCCATCAGCGACCGGTATCTGGAGCTTGTCGGATTAAGCGGCTACGGCGACCGTTATCCTTATGAACTGTCAGGCGGGATGAAGCAGCGGGTAGCCATTGCCCGGGCCCTGGCGTATGACCCTGAAGTTCTGCTCATGGACGAACCGTTTGCGGCGGTGGATGCCCAGACCCGGGAGACTCTTCAGGATGAGCTGCTGCAAATCTGGGAGCGTACAGGAAAGACGATTGTGTTTGTTACCCACAGCATTGATGAAGCCGTCGCTCTAGCCGATCGGGTCGTTGTCATGTCGCCCAATCCGGGCAGAGTCCGCGAAATTGTTCCTGTTTCCCTGCCCCGTCCCAGACGTGTAGGGGATGTGCAATCCACCGCCGACTTCAGTTGGATCCGTCACCGGGTATGGGAACTTCTGCAGGGAGAGACGGCCGCAGTCAAACCGGCACCCCAGCAGGCTCCGGTTCAAGCGCCGCTTGAGCTCGCCGAGCAGCTATCCTCATCGGCAGCGTTATAATCTTCCCCGGGGATACGGTACAGCGGCGTCTCCATTCAAATCTTAAAAAAGCGTATAACAGAGAAGGAGTGCAGATTAATGGCTAAAAAAATAAAACAAATTGCAATCTACGGCAAGGGGGGAATAGGAAAGTCAACAACAACCTCTAACATTAGCGCGGCTCTGTCCGTGGCGGGCTACAAGGTGATGCAGTTCGGCTGCGATCCGAAGAGCGATTCGACCAACACGCTGCGCGGCGGCGAGTATATTCCCACTGTGCTGGATACGCTGAGGGATAAACAGATTGTAAGAGCGCATGATGTTATATTTGAAGGCTTTAATGGCATTTATTGTGTCGAAGCGGGAGGACCGGCTCCCGGAGTCGGCTGCGCTGGACGGGGAATTATTACATCTGTATCTTTGCTGAAGCAGCAGAAGGTATTTGAAGAATTAGATCTGGATTATGTCATTTACGACGTTCTGGGTGATGTAGTTTGCGGTGGGTTTGCTGTTCCTGTTCGGGAAGGCATTGCAGAGCATGTATTTACAGTTACCTCTGCCGATTTCATGGCAATTTATGCGGCCAACAACCTGTTTAAAGGTATTCATAAATATTCTACCGAAGGCGGCGCACTTTTGGGCGGGGTCATAGCCAATTCCATTAACGCTCCTTATGCCAAAGACATCGTGGATGATTTCGTTGCCCGCACCCATACCCAGGTGATGGAATATGTTCCGCGCTCGGTTTCGGTGACCCAAGCTGAACTGCAGGGCAAGACAACCATCGAAGCGGATCCCGATTCCAATCAGGCAAAGGTGTATAAATCGCTGGCCCAAAAAATTATTAACCATACCGAGTCCAAGGTGCCGGCCCCTATGGAGACCAGTGAGTTAAGACAGTGGGCGGCCGAGTGGGGGAAACAACTGGTGGCGCTGGAATCCGGCCTGATCGCCCCGGCCGCGGCAGGCAATCTATAATTCCGTATGCATATCGGGGCTCCATATCAGGAGAATTTTCCATTGTCGGCGTCTGGAGCGGTCTTTAACAAGAAGGAGCATCGGATGACAAGAGCGCATGTTGTGAACAGCATTACGGATCTGATCGGGAATACACCGGTGGTGAGATTGCAGCGATTGGCCAGAAAAAATATTGCGGAGGTTCTCGTTAAACTGGAATCTTTCAATCCTTCCGGAAGTATTAAGGATCGGGCGGCTTACAACATGATTCTAAGAGCGGAACAAACGGGAAAACTGCGGCCGGGGAGCACGATCATCGAACCGACAAGCGGCAATACGGGAATTGGAATCGCAATGAACGCCGCCGCCAGGGGATACTCGGCGATTATTGTCATGACTGACAATATGACGAACGAACGAGTCAGTATATTGAAAGCCTACGGTGCGAAGGTGGTGCTTACGCCGGTTGCGGAAGGTATGAAGGGGGCCATTGCCCGGGCCATCAGGCTGCATGAAGAAATTCCAGGAAGTCTCATGCTCCATCAATTCGAGAACAGCGCCAACCCCGACAGCCATCGGACGACAACAGCGCTGGAAATCGTGGAGCAGACGGAAGGAAGGCTGGACGCTTTCGTGGCGTGCGCCGGTACCGGGGGAACGATTACAGGAGTCGGAGAAACGCTGAGACGTTTGATTCCCGGAATTTCTATTTACGTAGTCGAGCCCAAGGGCTCTCCAGTACTCTCCGGCGGGAAGGCAGGGCCGAACAAGCTTGTCGGAACCGGTCCAGGCTTTATTCCTGCCGTGCTGAATACTAGTGTATACGACGAGATTGTTCAGGTATCGGATGATGACGCGCTTGTGGCCATGAGGGATCTTGCCCGCAGGGAAGGTCTGCTTGTAGGGCCTTCCTCCGGTGCGGCGGTGTGGGCCGGATTGCAGGTTGCGGACAGGCTCGGCCCCGGCAAGAGAGTGCTGTGCATGGCGCCCGACACAGGTGAGCGGTATTTGAGCATGGATGTTTTTTGACCGTATATGATTCAAACTTGATTTGCTAAGTCTATAATTGTGCCTTAAAACTGACTAATTAGATAAGATTACTAATTAAAAAGTGCAGTTATTCTTTGCAGCCCACTTTTCCAAAAGAGGTCAAGCAGCCGATTTCCATCCGGCGAGCTTGACCTTTTTTAATAAATACAAAAAGAAAGGAAGTGAAAGTAAATGCCCGAGATCGACAATGAAATCCTGCTCCGGACTTATCCGATGAACTACATTCATCCAAAGGCCAAAGGCAAAAAGACCCCTGTCCTCTCCATCCTGAAGGCTGTTGCCGAGAAATCCGCCGTTATGCTGCTGATTCTCTCGGCTTGGGAGGCGCTGCCGCGTCTCGGACTTGTCGATCCGTTCCTGCTGCCGCCGTTCAGCGACGCCGTCGGAAGTCTGGTGCGCCTGTTTCAGTCGGGCGAGATGTTCCGGCATATCGCCAAAAGCCTGGAACGTTCGGGGCTGGGATTCCTCGCAGCAGTGGCCTTCTCTATCCCCGTCGGTACCTTCATGGGCTGGAACAAACGGATCGAGCGCATCGCCGATCCGCTGCTGCAGGTATGCCGTAATACTTCGACGCTTGCCCTCTATCCGGTATTCATTCTGTTTTTCGGATTGGGCGAGACATCGAAGATCGCCATCATTCTGTGGGGAACCGTATGGCCGATTCTGCTGAACACCATATCGGGGGTGAAGGAGGCGGACCCGCTGCTGATTAAATCGGCGAGATCCATGGGCATCTCCAGAATCGGGCTGTTTACCAAGGTTGTCTGGCCGATGGCGACACCTTCCATTCTGACCGGACTCCGCCTCAGCGCCGCGACCGCGATTCTGATGCTGGTGGCCGCAGAAATGCTAGGCGCCGACCGGGGACTCGGGTTCATGATTTTCTATTACCAGGAAAGATACGCCATCCCCGAAATGTTCGGCGGCATTATCTTTATTGCTGTCCTGGGCGTCTTGATCAACTTTTTATTAGTCCGTTTGGAGAGCCGGATGACCCGCTGGAAGGAGCGTATCGTTAAAGGCTAGAAATCATGGCCTGCCAAAGCTCGTTGAGCCGGGATCTATTCAGTAACAGGAAAAGAGGGATAGGAAGACATGGGAAACATGAGAATGAGGACCAAACCGGCGCGGCCGATCATGCTGAGGGCGCTGCTCCTGCTGGCTGCGGTATCCACACTGCTCGCAGGCTGCGGCAAAGACGCGGACACCGCGGAAGCGGGAAGCTCGGTGAAAGGACCTGATATTATCCGGCTGCCGACCCCGACCAATTTGACCGGCATCTCCAATTATTACGTGGCCGAAGAGCTCGGCTATGTGAAGGAAGCCGGACTTCAGTTCGATTATGTCGGAGCCGTTGAGTCCGGACAGCTCGTGGCGTCGGTCGTAGCGGGCAAGATCGATGTGGGCGGCGCGCACATCAACCGCACCATCGCCGGCATCAGCGCGGGAGCCAAAATCAAGGCGGTTGTGGCTCAAACCGAGACGACCGAAGAAATCCCGCATATGAGCTTCGTAACGACCAAAGACAGCCCGATCAAGTCTGCGGCGGACATCGTCGGCAAGAAAGTGGGTATTCCCGCCTTTGGTGGCTGCAACGAGTATACGCCTTACGCTTATCTCCTAAAGAACGGAATTGCCGATCCCAAAGGCAAATTTGAAATCGTCACCGCCCCCGAATTCAAGCTGGAACAGGCGCTGCTGCAGGGCGAGGTCGACCTCATCGGTCTGCATGAGAATCCGTCCACGATTATCAAGCGCGGCAATCTAAAAGTCGTTTTCACGGATTATGATATCTGGAAGAGTATCGGCGGCGCCACCCCCCTCTATTTCTCAAATAAATTCATTAAGGAGAAGCCCGATGTGGTCAGACGCTTCGTCGATGTGATCAGCAAGACCAATGATTTTGTCAATGCGAATCCGGAGAAAGCGATTGAGATTACAGCGAAGAGAGGCGATATGGATCCGGCCAAAATCAGGGCAAACCATTACGCAGCCCATGGTGAAATCAGCCCGGAATCCGTGCAGGTCTGGATCGATCTCCTGAGCCAATTCAACGAAATCAAGAAGGATGTCAAGCCCGAGGACATTTTCACCAACGAATTCAACGATACGTTGAAATGATCCCGCAGCATTTGTCTTGATAAGCTGATGAGGTAAGGAGGGGGCAATTATGAGGAAAAAAGCCTGGGTAAGGTTGAGGTCCGCTCCCGAAAGATGGGCGGCGATCATCGCGGTATGCGTAGCCTGGGAGGCCGTTTCCCGGAGTGGTCTGGTCAAAGATTTCATCCTGCCTCCGTTTACCAGGGTCATATATAAGTTGGTTCAACTGCTCGTCACCGGTCAGATGTGGCCCGACATCGGAGCCAGTATGCAACGGGCCGCCTCCGGCTTCGCGATCTCGGTTCTGATCGCCATCCCGTTAGGATTCCTGATGGCCTGGTCGACAAGAATCGAGCGGGTGCTGGATCCTGTCATGCAGTTCATGCGCAATACGCCAACCTTGGCGCTATATCCCCTTTTTATTCTGGTTTTCGGGCTGGGCGAGCTTTCGAAGGTGGCGATTATTTTCTGGGGTGCAGTATGGCCTGTTCTCATGAATACGGTGGAGGGGGTCAATCGGACAGACACTCTGTTGGTCAAATCCGGCCGGTCCATGGGCGCTTCGCCGTTGACGATGTTCTTCCGGATCATCCTGCCGTCGGCCCTGCCTTCGATTTTTACCGGTATCCGTCTCAGTGCTTCGCGCTCGATTATCATACTGGTCGCGGCTGAAATGCTCGGGGCTGACAAGGGACTCGGATTCCTGATCTTCTCCTCCGAACAGAACTACAAGGTGGAACAGATGTATGCCGGCATAATTGTCCTGATCCTTCTGGGCATGCTGGTCAACTTTCTGCTGGTCCGTTGGGAGAAACATATAACGCGCTGGAAACAAGACATTACCGGGTCGTGAAGACATCTCTCCGGTTTTGCGCATCCGTAAAACGCTGTGGTAGGCCGTATTCCAATTCCAAAATACGAGGTGTTACTCATGTTGATTCAAGATGTGGTAGATGAAAGACTGCTGGATAAGATAACCGGCGGCAGCGTAATTGGCATCGACATCGGGTCGAGAACCGGCAAAGCGGTGCTGCTGTCCAGGGGACAGGTATATACGAGCTCGGTCTATACCGGCATCAATATGCAGGAAACGGCCGATGAGCTGCTGGAGGATTTGCTGGACCAATCGGCCCTCGAACGTTCGGACATCGATTATATCGTCGGCACCGGATATGGACGCATTGCCCTTCAGTATAGCGATATTTCATCCCAGATTGTAACGGAAATTTCCTGCCATGCCATGGGCGCCCACTATTTAAACGCCGACGTCCGAACCATTGTGGATATCGGGGGCCAGGACTCCAAAGCGATTCGGGTGGACCCTTTGACCGGCGGTGTTGTCGAGTTCGTCATGAACGACAAATGCGCTGCCGGCACCGGCCGATTTCTCGAGAAGGTCGCTGAAATCCTGGAGCTGACCATCGATGAACTTGGGCAAGAAGCTGTGAAGTCCGGTTCGCCTTCCGAAATCAGCAGCCAATGCGTCGTGTTCGCCGAGTCGGAGGTCATTTCGCTCCGGGCCAAAGGCGAGACGCGGCAGGACATCGCCGCCGGCATTCACTTCGCTTCAGCCAAGCGGGTCCGCAATCTGCTCAAACGGGTCGGCATCGAGCCGGGCCTGATCTTCTCCGGCGGCGTTTCGAACAATATCGGGATGAGGAAGGCGCTTGAGGAGCTGTCCGGGCATCCCTTGATCGAGGCCAAAATCGACACGATCTTCGCCGGTGCTCTTGGAGCGGCCATTCATGCCCTGAATTATTCAAAGGCGGCCGTCACCTCGGCTCAAGAAGCGGTGGACGTGTTCCGATTGGATCTTACAGGATTGGAGAACCGTATCGCCGAGCGTCAGGATCAGCTTATCGTCAATGCGGAAGATCGCAAAAAAGTCGGCTACCTATGCTCTTATACGCCGCTCGAAATGATCAGCGCCGCCGGCGTTTCCCATATTCGGCTGTTCAAGGCTGGCGATACCCAGACGGTGGCAAGCGGCGAACAGATCACGCAGAGCGTATTCTGCGATTTCACCAAGAGTATTCTCGGCGCCTTCAAAGAGAAAGACCCGCTCTATACTTCTCTGGATAAAATCTATACCTTCTATACCTGCGACTGCATTAAGACCGTTGGAGAAGCAATCGGTGAGTTCTTTACGCCAGCCGACATTTATACGCTTCCCCGGATTAAGGACAAGCCGTCGTCTCGCGATTTCTACAGCTCCCAAATCCTAAGCTTCAAGGCCGATCTGGAGCAGCTGTCCGGCAATATTATAACCGACGGTGAGCTGCGTTTGCAGATTCGGCAGTACAACGAGGTGCGAAAGCTGCTGACCCAAATCTCCGAGCTGCGAAAGCGTCCCAATCCGCCGCTTTCAGGCAAAGATTATTTAGACCTGGTCAAAGCCTTCTATTATTTGCCCGCCGAAGAGCTTCTTCCGCTGTACCAGGGCATCTATGACAAGCTGGCCGCGGTGCCTGTCCGTGAAGACCGCACGATCCGTCTGTTCATGGCCGGGGGCATTATCGCGGATGGCGACCGTAAGCTGCTTGAGCTGATCGAGGATGAGCTCGGAGCCAGAATTGTCGCCGAGGATCACTGCACCGGGCTGAAAATAGCCTCAGGCTATATCGATGAGGAAGGCGATCCGTACCGGGCTCTGGCCGAAGGATATATTGATCAGACTCCCTGCGCACGGATGAAACCGCTCCAGGAACGCGTGGAAATTTCAGGCGGACTTGCAACCGAATATCAGGCGGACGGTGTGCTGTATGCTTATCTTAAATTCTGCCCGTGCTACGGACAAATCAAGAACGAATTCTTCCGTCATTATCAACAGCTGGGCATTCCGGTTCTTGAACTGCCAATCGACTACTCCAAGAGCGATCAGGGTCAGCTCAAAACACGGCTGGAAGCTTTTATCGAAGTGTTGAGGGAACGCAAGGGGCTGGCCGCCGTCGGAACGGCTTGAAGAACAGGGCGACCCGAACAAATAAATTACTAATTTCTTTAAGGGGGATGAACTTGCATGAGCGAATGGAAGGAAATCATCGACCCTGATCTGCAGTCCACAGTGACCGGCGATATTGCGGTCGGACTTGATCTGGGTTCCAGAACGGGAAAAGGGGTGCTTTTGGCCGGCGGCAAGTTGTATACGGCGATCACGCCTACGGGCGTGTACATGCAGGAGACTGCCGATAAGCTGCTGGACAAGCTGCTGAAGCAGTCAAAGGTGGCTCGGGACGATATTGCCTACATTGTCGGCACCGGGTACGGCCGCATTGCGCTGAACTTCGGCGGGACCGGGCACAAGATCGTGACCGAAATATCCTGCCACGCCATGGGCTCTCATTATCTGAACGCCAAGGTCCGGTCAATCGTGGATATTGGCGGACAGGATTCCAAAGCGATACGGGTGGACCCGGCTTCAGGCAAGGTTGTTGAATTTATCATGAACGACAAGTGTGCGGCCGGCACCGGACGGTTTCTGGAGAAAGTCGCTCATCTGCTTGATTTGACGCTGGAGCAGCTCGGCAACGAAGCGCTGAACGCGGATGCTCCCGCAGATGTCAGCAGCCAATGTGTCGTATTCGCCGAATCCGAGGTAATCTCCCTGAAAGCGAAAGGCGTATCCGCTGCGAACATTGCCGCCGGCATCCATCTGGCTACAGCGCGCCGCGTCCGTAATCTCGTCAACCGGATCGGACTTGAACCGGACCTCGTCTTTTCGGGAGGAGTATCGAATAACCCGGGAATGACCAAAGCGCTCGAGGAGTTGCTCGGACATCCGATCAGCAGGGTCAAGCTCGACACGATCTATGCGGGAGCGCTGGGCGCAGCCGTGTTCGCCCAAAAGGCGGCTTCCAGCAGCGAGGCGGAGTTGGCCGATTTTGCTCTTTTAAAGGCGAAATGATGAATACAGTTAACCGATCTAATGAAAAAAAGCACCTACTGTAAACTGGGAAACGCTCCGACCAAAGAACAGTTCCAGCACAGCAGGCACTCTACCCTGAGTATAAGCAATCAAAGAAACAGAATCAATTTATAGTGGGAGGAATATGTTAATGTCGACGGTGCTGACAAGCGAAGCGCAGGAACAGCTCAACCATATCCGTTACAGCCGGGATACGGTTCATGCCCATTCGCCCGCGATCCAAAAGCTGTTCAATCTAGTAATCGATTATGTGGACGATGCGGAGAAAGCCGGAAAAAGCGGCACAAAGGTCATTTGGGCCGGAGTGCCCTGGGCGATGCCGCTTATCTATTCTACCGGAGCCATACCGGTCGCTTTTTCGGAGATGGGCCGCATCAGTGGACAAGAGGCCATTACCGTCTCGGAGGATTATTATCAAATGCCCGCCGAAACCTGCTCCATGGTGAAAGCGACAGCGGGCGAATGGCATTTGCGGAAGCAGGCCGGGACCTCGATCACCCGCATCTTCGGTTCGTCCTCCGGCTGTGAACCGTATAACCTGGCGTGGGAAGTAATGAAGAAGGAAGGCTTTGACGTATATACCAGCGACATCGTCTACCGGGCTCCTGGCGTCGAGGGCGAGCGTTATGAAGAACTGGTTCGTTATTTTATTGATGAAATTCATGACTTCAATGAATGGCTGACTGGAAGCAGAGAGATTGACAAGGACAGCCTGCATCGTGAGATTGTCCGCAAGAACCATCTCATGCGCAGGATGCGGGAAATCATGGATCTGCGGCTGAAGCATCCGTTCCATGTCAAAAGTCTGGGAATCATGTACCTGATGAACGGGCTTACCCATTATTTCGGCAAACCCGAGGAATATACCGAGGTATTGGATGCGCTGGTTGAGGAATTGTCTGGCCTTGAAACCGATGAGGCCGATCGCAGACGGGCTATTCCGCTGATCTGGACGGGCGGCAATGGGCAGGAATTCGGTATTTATGAAACGATCGACAATGCCGGGGGTTCGCTGCTCGGATTTGTAAGCTCTCCTTACGCCAAGGATTTCGGCGAAGATATCGATCCGGTCGAATCGGTCGCCCGCTTCCAGCTGGAGAGTCAGATGGCCGGGGCCTCGATTTACCGGCGCCACGTCATTGAGCAGCAGGTTGACCGGATTCAGGCGCGCGGCCTTATTTTGTACGGATACCTGGGCTGCTCGTTCGGTAGCGTCACACGCGAGATGTACAGGGATTATTTCCATAACAAAGGCATTCCGAGCATTAATCTGGAAGGAACATTCCAGGTCGGAGCCCCCAGCGGACAGCTTCTTACCCGGATTAAAGCTTTTATCGAAATGTTGTCCTGATCAAAAAGCGGGGCGGCTCGAGGTTAGGACATTTAGCGCAGCCATATCGTTCAATGTAAAAAAAAAAGGGCGTCCCGTATTCGGGAACGTCCCTTTTGCTTATCCGCTTTTAAGCTGGGCCGAGTATCTGATGCTCTTACTTTAACTGTAAACGCCGCAGACGGATGGCTTCTCCCGCAAGCGAGGAAACTACTGCAGCGGCAGCCAGCAGAACAAACGCATAATAAATCAGGCCGCTCCAGCCCGCGTGTCTTAGAAACAGGCCGCCCGACCAACCGACCAGGCTGGAACCCCCGTAATAAAAGAGCAAGTAAAGTGAGGCGGCCTGCGCTTTATGCCGGGAATCAGCCACCAATCCTACCCATCCGCTTGCAATCGAATGTCCGGCAAAAAAACCAAAGGCGACCAAAGCAACTCCTAAAATTTTGATTGCCAAAACAGGAATCAGGGTTAACATTGCCCCTGCCGCAAAGAGTGCGATCGCTATGGCGATGACCTGCGGGCGCGGATGATGATCCGCGAGCTTGCCGAACCAGATGGAACTCCATGTTCCGACCAAATTGACGACAAACAGAAATCCGAAGACGGTTTGGCTTAAGAAATAGGGCTTGGATGTAAGCGGATAGCCGATATAGTCCAAAATCATGATATAGACGCCCATTAGCAAAAATCCGGTGATGAACAGCAAGAGCAGCCGCTTGTTTAGCAGGTTGCCGATCATCCCTGCCTGCCACTGCTTGAAAGACCGCCGGTGAGGATGGAAATTGCGCGATGCTGGAAGGTATCTCCAGAAATAAAGACTAAGCAGCAGATTGATCATTCCCAGAATCATCATCGCTGTCTGCCAATCAAACAAGTCGGTTAATGCTCCGATCACGATCCGCCCGGTAAATCCGCCGATAGCCGTTCCCGCAATGTAACTCCCCATGACTCTCCCGATGTCTTTTCGATGGAACTCTTCATTAATATAGGCCATCGCAATCGAAGGAAATCCCGAGATACTGATGCCTTCAAGAAACCTGATGACCAGAAATAAGGAAAATTGATGGCAGAAAGCGGATGCCACCGCAAGGATGGAGGTTAGCAGCAGGGATAGGCTCATTAATTTTTTTCTTTCCAGAGAGCTGGATAGCGCCGAAATCAGGATCAGGCCGATACCCAGACCGATCGTGGCGAGGGAAATGGAGGCTCCCGCCATTGCCGGTGAAATGTGATATTCCCTGGAAAAAAGGCTGATCAAAGGCTGCGGGCTGTACAAAACAGCGAAAACGACTATACTTCCCATCAACATGCTTGCCGAAGCCCTGCGATGGTCAGAGCTTCCAATTTCGATTACATTCATGTTTACTTCTCTCCCGTTCGTCTACATGCTGGCTTATTTGCATCTTTCTTATTAGCCAAAGCAAGTATAAAATGAAGAGAACCTAAATGTATAATGCATTATTTTCATTGTTTTCATATATTTCATGTAATCGAAGTGAGGGAATCAGCCTTGGAATGGCAGCAGCTTGAATATTTTGAAGCAACCGCGCGTTTGCAGCATATGACGCTGGCGGCTCAGACGCTTAACATTACGCAGCCGGCTCTAAGCCGGTCCATTGCCAGACTGGAGACGGAGCTGGGCATTCCGCTTTTTGAAAGGGAGGGCCGTTCGATCCGGCTTAATCGCTATGGCCAGCTTTTTCTAAGCCATGTTGAACATATTCTTGAGGAATTCCGGATGGCCAAGCGTGAGATTGACGATCTGCTGAACCCGTCCCAGGGAGAAGTCTCTCTGGGGTTTTTGCATACGCTTGGAATTCACCACATCCCCGATCTGATCGGCAAGTTTCGGAGGGCGCATCCCCATACCCGGTTTCAGCTTCATCAGAGCAGCACACATCGCCTCTTGGAACAGCTGGTCTCCGGTGAAATTGATCTGTGCATGGCTTCGCCTCGGGATGCCGACTTGCGTATTCGCTGGGCCAGATTGTGGTCGGAGGAATTATTCTTAGCAGTGCCTGCCGGACACCGGCTTGCCGGTTCATCACAGGCGGAATTGTGCGAGATCGCCCAGGAACCCTTGATCTCCTTTAAAGAAGGCTACGGGCTGCGTATCATTACCGATAATCTGCTGCAAGAGTCGGGAATAGCTCCACCCATCGTTTTTGAGGGGGAAGATGTCGATACCGTCGCCGGGCTGGTCGCCGCGGGACTTGGCGTTGCCATCCTGCCAAAATACAGCGGATTGGATCAGGAAGAGTTATTTTGGGTGTCAGTCGAAAACCAATCTTGCCGCAGAGAAATAGGAATCGCGTGGATGGAAGACCGGTTTCTGTCCCCTGCGGCAGAACGGTTTAGACAATTTGTGCTGGACTTTTATTTGAAGGAATAATGCAAAAAATGCGAACTAATGCGGATATTATTGGATGAAGGCCTAGCCTCGAAAGCCGCCATCCGAATGGATAATTTGCCCGGTGATCCACTGGGCATCATCACTGGACAGAAAGGCGATCAGCTTCGCCGCATCGTTGGGTTGTCCGACTCTTCCCATCGGAAACTTCGGAAGCAGAAATTTGCTTTAAGTCATCGTCCATCCACCCCGTATCTGTCGGTCCGGGATCAACGGCGTTCACTGTAATATTCAATGGTGCCAGTTCCGCGGCCAACGATACGGTAAACGCCGAGACCGCTCCTTTGGTAGCCGCTTATGCCGGATTTCCCGGCATGGGTCCTTTGTCCTGTCCCGAAACGAGGTTAATTATTCGTCCGCCGACGTCCGGTACAATTCTTCTTGCAAACTCAACGGATAGCATACAGGTTCCAGTGATGTTAACAGCGCAATGAGCATCAAGAACCTCTGCGCTTAGCGATCGAAAATCTACATCTTCGCAGTAGGTTGCATTATTTACTAATATATCAGCCGAACCCAAGAGCCGTTGAACTTCATTTAACAACTGAATTGGTGATGAAGGGTGGGATAAATCCAGTTCCATCGATTCCGCGCGAACCCCATAGGAAGAAAGCTCCTCAGAGAATACAGCCGGCCACTGATACTCAGCGCCATAAGGCTGCCGTCCGTCATACTTGCTCCAATGTATAATAAAGATATCCGCTCCTTCACAGGCGAGAGTACAAAAGATAGCGCTTCCAATTCCTTTGCTTCTGCTTACTCCGGTAATAATCGCGATTTTCCCTTGTAATCGTTTCATTGTTTTTCCTCCCTGAAGTAAGAATTGTAAAACAGGCGAAATTCGAATGAAAAGAGGTAATTCGACACTTGTGTAGAATTGCTATTTCATAATACCTAAATATGACTATACCTAACACAAAAAAATTCTGGAGATTAAATTATGAAATGGAAATCGAGATTGCCCGAAGGGCTCGCTGGCTTGGAACGGTTGCTTCAATGCCAGGATTCCTGTACTCAACTTGCTGACTCCATCAGGGAGATCAAGGAAGATGCAGAATCGCCTACACTGCTGCTTATTGCCGGTGAATTCAATGCCGGGAAATCCACTTTTATTAATGCGCTGCTGGGAGAACCGCTCCTGACGGTTGATATTACCCCGGCCACCGCTGTCTTGACCAAACTTACATACGGGACTGAGAAGAAAATTATCGCTCATTTTATAGATGGGACTTCCCGCATATACGGTATGGATTGGTTGGAAGGCTTGTCCGCCGAAAGAACTGGCGAAGGAGAGAACATCAGGAGGCTGCTCGATCATGTTGAGGTGCAAGTGCCGAATGAAATGCTGAAGCGGGTTCATATTGTGGACTCCCCTGGTTTCAATTCCAATCATGCACATCATACGAAGACGGTACGTTCTTATCTGCGGCGTGCGGATTTCGCGTTCTGGCTCTTTTTTTACCGCAATGTTGGCACAGCTTCCGAACTGCAAGAAATCGAAGAGCTGAAGAGTCAGGGCGCTCAAATCTATGGAATCGTAAACGCCATTGATCTGCATGATGAAGAGGAAGATTCTTTGCAGCAATTCCTCAGCAATAATCTGCGGCGCAGCCGGATGAGTGAATTCTTCCGGACTTTGATCGGCGTCTCCGCCAAGGAAGCTCTTGAGGCTAAGCTGGAATTGGACCCTTTGAAGAAGGAATATAGCAACTGGGCTGAAATTGAGCATTTAATGGAAGTAATTTCGGCTGATGATACTTGGAAAGCCAAACGGGTATTTCAGAAACTGAATGAATTGCTGAAGCAGCTTAATGACAGGCTTATGGAGGAACGGAGCAGTAGAGATTTTTTTCTGTATGAAGAGCTTGTTGAAGGTCTTACTGCCGGAGTTTATCCCGAACTGGTCCAAATGAAAGAAGATTTACTCGCCCGTCAGATGCATGCAGAAACAGAGGTTATGACATGGAAGAGCCTCTTTGATCGGAAGATTACATCATTGAAGCAGGCCGGAAAGATGTGGGAAGAAATTGATGACTTCAGCCGTCAGATGAACCAACCGGTCAACGCAGCCAGGGAGTGGCGGTTGTCATGCATGACGGAGTATGAACGTATTTTGGAAAGTTCGGCCGATTTATCTGCCGACTGTATGAAATTATTGGAAACTCAGATTAGACTTGAAAAAGAGTGGGAGACACTCGACCGATACGGCATCTTTAAACAAAAGCGGATTCTCGGGTTTACGCTTGAGCAAAAGAAATACAATAATGCGCGAAACGGTCTTTTAGACCGGCAGGATCAAGTGTTGAACCGGATCAACCATCTTAAGAAATCGGTTAAACAAGTCGAAGTGAATCTGAAGAAAGAACTGAGCGAGAAGATCTCGAAAGTTTTGGAGGCGGTTGTCAGGGCAGAAAAGGTATTCTTGACAAGACTGGATATGGCCAAGGAAAAATACGGTAAGCTTAATCAAGGTATTGTAAGCGATCTGGAGAATTGGCATGGTTTTCTTCTGGCCATTAAGAAGCAGCTTGACCCTGTGTTCGCTGAATCCGACGATGAGCTTAGACTTCTGGAAGACTATCAGGCTTGCCGCTATTTATATGAGAACATTGCAGGGATATGCAAGGAACTCGATACCGAGACCAATCGGGCGGCAGTAGATCTGCTGCGGGGCAGTTTATTACCTATGAAATTCAGCGAACTTACCATTAAAGGGACCTTTGGAAAAGGTCTGATTGATTCCCGCATTCCGGTTGTGCCCGATCCTCTTCCTTTCCATTCGGAGCAGCGGCTTCTTCAAGTTCAAACCTTACGTAAAATCATAAGAAACCGTTTGATCGCATTAGCCGCAATCGCCGGAATTATTGCTTTTTTATGGTGGCATAACGAAGACGGGCCCGAAAGCCGGGAGGAATCGGCAGCGGCCTTTCCGGATACGGCGCCTGTTGCAGCCGCTGCACTAACGGATGATCATTCCGTGATTCCGGAAACGCCGCTGCCGTCGGAAACGCCTGCCCGCAAGGATATGCATAAGTTTATGAATCAAGTAATCTCAGCCATCGACGACGGGAACGGCCAGGAATATTTTACGGCAGAAGGTTGGAACGGGCTGCAAGCCTTTAATACGACTAAGCCTGACGCCACCCGGACGCGGACGTCCGTGGAAAAGGTCTCCGGTTCCTCGGGTAACGAATTCCGAATCCAGACCCTTGAGAGTTACCAAGGAGCAGATGCTCTTACCGAATACCAAGTAACTTATGGCGTCGTTGAATTTAACGGCTCCTACCTCATTGAATCGGTGCTTGCCAAGAAGATTAGTGAGACCGAAACTGCGGTTGACGCGGACGGGAGCGTGCTTCGTTCTTTTCTCAAAGATTTCCGGGTTTCTTACTTTGACGCCCTCCAAGCAGGCGACTTCTCCTTGGTTGCGTCTTACCTGACGCCGGACGGAGAAGCGCACAAGGAATTAGCAAAATACATAGGGGATATCGCGGGGCGGGGATACCTTTTTGAACACGAAGACTTTGACATAGCGGGAGTCAAAAAGACGGGGCCGAGAGAATACCGGATGGATACATACGAGAAATTCAGGTTCACTGATGACCTGGGCGAGCAGACAGACTATGAGCGATCCAAACAGTATTTTATTCATGCGTTGGACCGCGAGCATTTTTCGATAGATCAAATTGCTATTAGTAAAACAATCAAGACGCCGATCACATTGCCTACGGCAGGCTTGGTCTCTTCCGCGGATGTGGCGGCATTTGTCCAGCAATACTATTCGGATTTTGCGTCGGCGTTTAATGGGGGCGGATTTAACTCGATTGCGGCGTATTACGACCCGAAAGGCAAGGAATTCAAGAACGAGAAGTCCTATTTGGATATGGCAATTGAAAAACAAATGCAGATGGAGAACCTTTCGATTGATGTGGTTGATGTGCACCAGCATAACGATAACCAGTACCTGGCCACGCTTACGCTCCAGGACCGTTATTATTACAGAGACGGAACCGGTGACGAGAAGAAGCTGAATGTTGTTTACCGCATTGTGATAACGCCGGAAGGACAACCATTGATCAATGAGATGATGTCGTTAAATATTTTGGAAAAGACGAAATTTTGAAAGCACAGATACAGAACATGATGAGGGTGCGGCGGGAGGCAGGTTTACAATGACATTTACTTTGGAAAGTTTCGATCGGAACAAGCGCGAGGCCATTGAGCAGTTTGACCAACTGCTGCTTACCTATCAAGATATGGGCATGGCGGCGGAAGTTGCTGCTATCAGTGAAATCAAAAAGCAGCTTCTGGAGGAGCGCTTCCTGATTACTGTCGTCGGAGAATTTTCACGGGGGAAATCCATGTTCATCAACGCACTTCTTGGAAAGAAGGTGCTTCCCTCAAATGCGGTGCCTACAACCACAGTACTGAATATTATAGAATACGCAAAGGATCCATACTACCGGCTTCATTATCTGGACCCGGCAAGGCCATCCGAGATAATCAGCGAGAAGAGCTTTATGGAGCTGGTGGCGCCTATGGAGTCAATCAAAGGAAATACCGACAGCGAGCTGGAGTATGAACGTGCCCTCGGCAAAATCAAAAGCATTCGGCATGCGGAGATCGGTTATCCGTTAGAATTCTGCCGACACGGCGTTCAGCTTTTGGACACTCCGGGAACGAATGAGCTTGATCCGGTCCGCGAGCAGATTACGAACCGGATCATTCCACAGTCCGATGCGGCTATTCTGATATTGTCAGCTGTAAAAATTCTCTCCGATTCGGAGATGAGCTTTATAAGAGACCGGCTTTTGGCCAGCGATATCCAAAAAGTATTTATCGTCATTAACTTTAAGGATCAACTTGGCTCTAAAGAAAATGAAGAGAAAATATTGGCTTATGCCCGAACACATCTGGAGAGTGTCTTGGGGAATCCACGGCTTTACATGGTGAGCGCTAAGGAAGCGCTGAACGCCAAGCGCGCAGCTGCAGGCGAAACGCTGGTCATCCGAGGGAGACCGATGGCGACCTGGCCGATGAATGAAACCGGATTGCCCGAGCTGGAGATGGAGCTGTCGGATTTTCTTCAGTACGACCGCGGCGCGGTCAAGCTTGGCAAGCCGGTCCGGCAAGCTCTGCGGAGCATTGCAGAGATTTCCGACAGGCAGCTTAAAGTTGAAAAGCGGGCGCTTACCCGAAATATAGCGAACTTGAAGGAAAAGGTTCAGGCATTCCGCCCTAAACTTTCCAAGGCGGTCGACTCCGGGAACGCGGCATTGCGAAAGTTCGAACAGGAGATGAAAAAAGAAGAAGAGTCGATTTTCCGGTGGTATGAGCAAGAGCTTCAGGCACTTTATGCTGGAGGAATGGCCATATTCGATGTCAACCGCCACAGAAATACCGATTTCATAAACCGAGCGGTTGAGAGTGAAATTGCTCCGCGGGAGCGAGAACTCCATCTGGAGCGTAAACAGCGGATAGCCGATAGTGTTAAAGCTGCGTTGGAACGTTCAGGCGGAGAATTAATTCAGATGATGCAGGGGCTGCAGACCGAGCTTGAAGAGATTGTCGGCCAGGAAGAAACCCCGTCTGCTGGCAAGCAGGAGCTGGCACTGCTTGGGAATAACAGCCCACAAGAAAGCAGCTTCTTTGAAGATATATTTAATGAACTGGAAACAGCCTGGGAAAGTCGGACAAGTGTGATCGCCAAAGCTATAATCGGAACAGGTATGGTGCTGACTGCCGTTGCCGGTTCGTTGGCATTCCTGTTCAATAGACTGTTTCGACAGGAAGATCCTAAAGAGAAGCTGAAAAAGCAGCTTGCCGAGCAGTTCAATCAGTCGCGAAAAGCCAAAATATCCGGGTTTGACATGGAATGGAATGGCGTCCATCAAGCCGTTCGCGAATCGATTAGGAAGAACGTTAACCATAAGGTGCGGCAGATCGAAGACCAGCTTCGGAAGTTGGAGACAAGCGCCGGTCTTGAACAGCATGAGATTGAAAGCAAGCTGGATCTGCTCGGCCGTCAGGAACGGAAACTTCAACAAATTCGCACGAATCTTGAGAAACTGGTTGGCGGATTATCCGACAGCAGCAGAGTGGGGGCGAAAGTGTGAGTGCAGCATGGACAAAAGAAAAGTTGGCAGATCGGTCCGTCGAACTCATTAATAAGGCATCTTCGCTTCTGACGGAGAGCGCCGGCCTTGACGCCCTGGCCGAACTCCGGCAGGATCTGCGTGAGGACTGCAATTCCGTTGTCGTGGTAGGCGAATTTAAACACGGCAAATCGACGTTCATTAACGCGCTGCTCGGCCGCGAGATCATGCCCGCTGACGTCGCTCCGACGACGGCGACGATCAATACGGTGATCTACGACAGCAATGAACGGGTCGAGGTGCTGAACAATGATGGAAGCACGGAGACCTATCCGCTTACTGCAGGAATTCTTGACCGTTATACCGCTTCCGCCGAATTCGACCCCGGTACGATTCAGTTCCTGCGAATTTATTGCAACGCTCCGTTTATGAATAAAGATGTTATGCTGGTCGATACTCCGGGCGTCGGCGATCTCAACAAGCACAGAGCCGAAATAACATACCGTTTCATTCCCCGGGCGGACGTTCTGATATTTATGCTGGATATGACGGCTCCGTTCCGCAGGTCGGAGCAGGAATTTATTGAACAGCATCTGCTGAATAAGGGCACCGACCATATCCTATACGTTGCCAATTTCGCCGACCGGATTGATGAGGGAGAAATGGATTCAGTTATTCAGCGGCTGGAACGGCGCCTTGCGGCAATGACTGGCCATACAGGCCGTGTTCTTCCTATTTCCGCCAAGGAAGCTCTGCTCGGCACTCTGCGGCAGGATGAAGAATTGCTGAATCAGTCGGGCTTGCGGAGCGTGGAACTAGCGATCCGGGAAATTGCCGGGACCAGCGGCAAAGCGGAGAACAAGCTGAGGAACTATTTGAAACGTTATGGAAACGCGCTTCGTCTTCTGCATGCAGAGGCTTCGGCGGCATGTGAAATGACGGGCAAGGACATCGAAACGCTGTTGGGCGAGACGCAAAGAGTGGAAGCCTTTCTTTCACGGCGCGAAATGTGGGAGAGCCAGATTGCGGATTACCTCTCCGAGCAAGAGGAAGAGATCGCTTATATGGCGGTGAAATCATTCGATTATTTTGCGGAACGTCTTCGCAAGGACATTGGTCAGCGGATACAGCATTTTCAAGGCGGCGATATAAAAATATTGGCGGAATCGCAGCTCCCGCTTCACATCGGCCTGCAGTTCTCTCAATGGACCGACCAGTATGCCGGGTCTCTGCATACTCTTTTTTACCGTCTGGAACAGGAGGTCGGACAGGGCCTGATGAATGTCTTCGAACAGTCGGTGAACATCAAGGCATACAAGGAAGACAGGCTTGAGCTGAATGCGGAAGGTGCGATCTTGATGCAGCGGACAGTTAGTGCACCGGTTAAGGCCGGGCTGCTCGTAGGCGGTGTTGGCGCTGCGGCTTTGCTGGTCGGAGCGCCTTTTATCATACCGGTGGTAGGGATGGCAGGGCTTCCGTTCATTTCGCAAAAGCTGGCCGAGAAACAACTGGAAAGGGCCAAGCCGGAATTATTGGCGGCGGCTGAAATTCACTTGAATTCTCTATTTGACGAGTCCCGGGCGCTGCTGCGGAATTATGTAAAGGAATCCGTAAACGTAATCGGAACGCAAACCATTCGGGAATTTAGCCGTCTGGTTGAGGGAGCCAAAGCATCCTTGGAAATGGAGATTACCGTAAAAAAAGAAACGGCTGTCAGCAAGCAAGTCCGGCGTGACGAGCTGCTTGGACTTGTTGACCTTATTTCTTCAAATGATTCACAGGTCAGGGAAGGAGAAGTTACAAATGGACAATTACAGCGGTCATGATCACACATTCAATCACATGCATATGCACGATGCAAGCAGTTCCCATGATGTTGTAACCCATCATTCAAATGACGGAATAGGATGGACCGACCCGCTCATGCATACGCATATCGTTTCAAACGAGCATATTTATTCAGCTAACGATCCGCTTAAATACTGTAATGGGTATACGTTTAAAGCAATGACCCTCGATCTCGGCGACATGCATTTTGTTCAGCCTCATTATGTACATGATTATATTAAAGCGGACGGAACCGTAGTAAAGGGCTACTTCCGCGACGGTGATGGGAATACCTCAATCGACAGACCGCTTGGAATGGGCGGCGGATACTTTCAAAATAATCCCGGAAGCTCGGATATTTAGAATTTGAACGAGAGAAACGACAGGTCCTAAAAGTGTGCCGTCAATCCGGTCCAGAGAACGGTCACTGCCGGGAGTCCGCCGCTGCAAATTGCAGCCGGCGGAAAGCTCGGACCGTCGGCCATAAGACCGGAAACGCAGAAAATGATCAGCTTGCATTGCGGATGCTACTTGGTACAGTTGATATCAGCGATCCGTTCATTTTTCGGAAATTTGCAGATCTGTATACGTTCGCGCGGCTGCTTCGCAGTGTCGAGGGTATGGATGATTCAAGCTCGCCGGAGTGGGCCGTTAAGCTTAAAAATAAGCTGTTGGGGGGATGCGATCAGATACGGGAGCGTTACCGGACAGAAGCAGAATCCACGCCGATTGATTCAAAAAACTGATTTGCCTGCACCCGGCTTGGCCGATTAATGCCGCCAGAGTTTTGGCGGCTTTTTTAATATTGCAGCTTTAAATTAGGAGGCTTTATGTTAAAAAGATTGTATTATCTCGATAATCTTCGTGTTTTTCTGACTATGCTGGTCATTGTCTTTCATACGTCTATTGCGTATGGGGGAGCGGGGTCTTGGTATTATGAGGACGTAGATAAGTCCCAAATCAATGCGACGATCATCGTCCTGACTATTTTTACTGCGGTTTGCCAAGCTTTCTTTATGGCGCTTTTCTTTTTTGTATCCGGTTATTTTACGCCTAAATCGTATGACCGGAAAGGGCCTCTCCGATTTTTGTCCGACCGCTTGCTGCGGTTAGGCATTCCCATGGTTCTCTATATGCTGTGGCTTGGCCCGACAACCATTTATCTAGCCAAGTACCGTGATGAACAAACGTATGCGGAATTCTTCAGGGAATCTATTATGCACGTTAAAAAGATCAATTTCGGGCCTCTCTGGTTCGCGGAAGCATTGATATATTTTGCTCTTTTCTATGTGCTTTACCGTATGATTTTCAAAAAAAGTGAAGATACCTCAACGCGTCCCATCGCTTTCCCGGTAGGAGCAAGGCTTCTCGGTTTCGCGCTCGGAAGCGGGCTCGCCGCTTTCCTCACTCGGTTTGTATTTCCGTTGGGCACAGGCCCCCTGGAGCTCCAACTGGGTTATTTTCCATTATACATACTGCTGTACATTGCCGGCATCTTGGCCTATCGCCATAACTGGCTTGAACAAATTCCGTCTTTACTCAGCAAAGTTTGGTTGCGTACGGCTCTCATTCTGATTCCGGTTTTCCCTTTGCTGCTCATTGTGACGGGAGCGTTGAGCGGGAATCTCACCTACAGCGGCGGGCTTCATCTTCAAGCTTTTCTTTATGCGATGTGGGAACCGTTTATTTGCTTCGGCGTCAGCCTGGGGCTGCTCTGCCTGTTTCAGCGCCGGATGAACAAGGCCTCCAGACTCATGGATAGGTTATCGAAGCTAGCCTACACGGCCTATATCATTCATCCTGTTGTCGTCGTAAGCAGTACGCTGCTTATGCATCAGGTGAACTTGGCTCCTCTGCTGAAATTTATTATTGTGGCCCCTGTTTCCGTCGTTCTCACCTTTGCGGCCGCGCAGGTTATTTACAAGATTCCTTATGCGGACAGGATTTTGTAAAAGAGTGAAGCTGCTTGATGCAGGCCGGCGCCGATAAATGTGACTGACGAACGACCATTGCAGCCTCCCCGATTCCAACAGAAAGCCGCCGGTTTATTCTTTTATAGGCTTCACCAATTGCTTCTATACGATTTATATATTTCACTTATAAGGAGGCGGCTTGTAAAATATTCATGAAGAGCGGACCTGCTGCGATAATGACCGGAAGTTACTGAAACAAGAAGGGGAGTGCTGCAATGAATCAGCAATGGAATACCGGAACCTATGATGTGGATATGTCGTTTGTATCCCGGTTTGGGGAGTCTTTAATTGGACTGTTAAAGCCGCAGCCGGGGGAAAGGATAATAGATTGGGGCTGCGGGACAGGAGATCTGGCCGCGGCCATTGCCGGGTACGGCGCTGCTGTAACAGGGATCGACGCCTCCGCCGAGATGATTCAGGCCGCACGCGCCAAATATCCTGATCTTAGCTTTATCCTCGCGGACGGTCAAACTTATGTAGCGGAGCAGCCGGTTGATGCTGTATTCAGCAACGCCGCGCTGCACTGGCTGAAGAATGCGGACGGGGCTGCTGCCTCCATCGCAGCCAGTCTGCGTACGGGCGGTCGTTTAATCGCCGAATTCGGCGCGCTCGGCAATATCGCTTCGGTCGTAGCAGGGCTTCCGCGCGCTTTTGCCGCTATAGGTGCCAGCTATAAGCTCCAATTGCCTTGGTATTTCCCCAGCATGGGGCAGTATACAACACTGCTGGAGCGGTATGGACTGACGGTAGACCTCGCGCTCTGCTTTGACCGTCCGACACCGCTTGAAGGTGGGGAGCAGGGCTTCCGGCAGTGGCTGAACACTTTTGCCAATGGAGTCTTAAGTGTGCTTTCTCCTTCGGAGCGAGAGGCGGTTCTGGGGCATTTGGAGCAGGATCTGAAACCTTCGCTTTTTCAAAAGGATCGCTGGGAGATGGATTACCGCAGAATTCGAGTGGTGGCCTGCAAGCGGTGATTAACTGTTATGCAGGATATGCAAAGAGGCTGCACACTGGCAGCCTCTTTCTGATCCCTATTTAATTGTTATAGGAAACAACGGTCAAAACACTTTGCGAGACTCATCATTTGGCACCGTCCTATGTCCGGCTTAAAAGGTCGGGCTCGGCCTCGGAACGGTAAGATGAGAAACTTTCATCGTATTTGTCAGCAATACGGCTGTGCAGTGGATGGGTGTCCGGAATTCCCAAATGATTTTCGATTACATAGCCGATTCCATGCTCGCGAATGGAGTTTTGGAGTTTTACGGCTTCCGGATCTTTCACGTGATCGAATACCAGGGCTGCGGCAATCGCAGCGACCAGATGGTTCGTTTCGAGTCCCATCTTATGAGCCTGGAGAGCGGGACGAACGAGTCGATCGTTCGGAGACAGTTTGCGAAGCGGAGATCTGGCCACACGGGTGATTTTGTCAATAAAATGGGGATTTGTAAAACGGTGTAGCATTTTCTCAATATACTGTTCATGCTTCTTACTGTCCAGATTGTGTTTAAGCGTCAGCATTGCGCCGGTTTCATTCAGCACCCCGCGAACCTGTTCCAGCACCTTCGGATTGGCAATGGCCTCTTGAATCGTAGAGTACCCGTCCAGGTATCCAAAATAAGCTGCGGCGCAGTGTCCGGTATTCACGGTGAACAATTTACGTTCGATATAGGGGTCCAATGAATCGACATAACGGACGCCTTTGATCCTGGTAAAACCCTCCAGCATTCCGGCCTTGTGGATTACCCACTCGCAGAACGGCTCAACCATAACCTTAAGCGGGTCTTTATGTTGCTGGATCGGTACGATCCGGTCAACCATGGTATTCGGAAATGCGACAAATTCATCGGCACGCTTGCGTTCAGAAGGTTTCAGAAGAGGATAGACTAGCTTTTTCAATCGCTGGCTGCCTCCAATACCATTCTCGCATGCGATGATATGGAGCGGCTCAGGACGCTTAGTCTTCTTTAACCTCAGTTCGATACCTCTGGCAATGGATTCCGCAATGTCACGAAGCGCCGACATTCCAATGGCAGTAGTGACAAGATCAGCTTCGGCAATGGACTCCGCTACTTCATCCATATCACTGATGTTAACGGCAGTGACATTTTTAACTAGCTCGGTGTCGCGAGTTTCGTTGGCGAGAGTTACGGGATATTGTCCACGTTCCTGAAGCTGGGAAATCTTTTTCTCATTACGGGCGACAAAACATATCTCATAGTCGGAATCAGATAAAATCGGTCCAATAAAGCCTCTCCCGATATTACCAGCTCCGAAATGTACGGCTTTCAAAAGAGCATTCCTCCTTAATTTATCTGTCGACTAACCATTTTCCTGTGGTTCTCTGCCGGCAAGGTATTTGGGGACGGACTCAGGCGATTAGACAGCCTGTTTGGTTCAGCTTATTTGAGTGGCTTCAAATTGACGGGTAGTCAGATGTTCAAAATCGAGGTCGGTAAAGCACTCTAATTTATGAAGTGAAGGGTCGAAGGCCAAAAGACTTGTGATTTTATTCGGGCTGACGACGCAGTGCATACCGGCTGCCAATGCGGCTTTAGAACCGTTCGGCGAGTCCTCGATTGCGATAGCTTCATCCGGCTTAACACCCAGACATTCCAACGCCTGCAAGTACAATTCAGGGTCGGGCTTTACGTTTTTCACATGATCTGATGTACGAATACAATCGAAATATTCACGAAGCCCCAATTGATTCAAGTATTTTTCAACCCATGCCGTGGAAGAACTTGTCGCAAGTCCGATCTTGAGGCCAGCGGCTTTGGCTGAATCCAGATAGTGCTTGATGCCCAGCCGCATCTCTTCGGCTTCCATAAGCTCGGAATGACGGAGCTGGACGGCTTTTCGGAATTCCTCCCGGTCAATGGGAAGGTTTAAATCAGTCATCAAATACTCATAAGGGTTAAAATTACATAAGCTGGTTCCGATACATTGGGAGTACTGCTTGACGGTAAGCTCTACGCCGTGCTGCTCGTAAGCTTCCCGAAAAGCTGCATACCATGCAGATTCTGTGTCAATAATCGTGCCGTCAAAATCAAATACTAATGCTTTAATCATGAATGTTCGCTCTCCCTTCAGTCAGATAAATTTACATGCTTGAGTCTGAAATATTCATGAAAATAAATGAAAGCTCTGTGCTTTTCACTGAAAAAAGCGTAACATACCTCAAAAGCCAGGGTCAAACCGGGAAGGCCGTAAAACACGTAAAAACGGAGTTTGGCAGCGGTTTCTTTTGGAAGGAAAATGAAAGTAAAAAGTTGTGGTCAGGTGAGTGGATTTTGCCAAAAGATAGCGTTATCATTCACAGGATACAAAATGGAAGGAGAGAGTTAAAACCCTTGGGGGAAGCGGAGTTGAGGCTAATAATAGTTTCGAGGATGTGGAAGTACTCGTCGAATCGTAATTCGCCGGAAATAGCCGTTCGGCATTTTGCATATGCAAGAATTTCGCCCATTTTTAATAATTTTTTTTTGAAAAGCATAAATTCACTCAAAAATCATGTGGAAATTACGCGGATATGTAAGGTTTACCGCAGGTTTCAGAGTATCTAAACAGTGAAAAAAGCCGCTTCCAAAAGCGGCCCTCACCGTGTTCACCGTTCACTTGCAGCCGCCGTGATCAACAATCATTTTGACGATCTGCCGCATGGCCCTTCGATGTGCGGGCGATGGAGCCTGCGGTTATTCTGTCTGGGCTGGTGGGGCATGCGGAGGAAATGACAGCAGTCCGGGATTTTTGCCGGGGCTTCAGCCGCAGGGTCCGTCTCACCGAAGCCGAAATCAAGGCCATTCCGGTGCTGATGTTGCTCAGAAAAGTCGATGTGTTCCTTCATTTTGTCACCCGCTATCTGGAGGGTACCGACGAAGCACATGTGCTGCATGACCAAGTGAAGCTCTTGTCAGAAGATTTAATTCAGCTATCAGCCCATACTTCGCTAATTCTGGAGATCCTGCGGGAAGAGTAAGGGGGGGATTGCTGGAGCTAAGGCTGAAGTCGGCAACAATAGCGTCTTCCACCAACTGCTTCAGCTCCGTTTGGAGATAGACCTGATCCGCAAAGATTATGGGTATATTCGATTGCAAAACGTACCCTACAAATTAACGCTTACTTCCCACCTGCATTCTACGCGGATACAAGGGTAACTACGAAAAGCGTTTAACAGCATTTTAAATTCGGTAAATCGGTCAATAACAGTGGGAAGAAAATAACGATTATCTGTTTAGTAATCCATATCCAGACTAACTTTTAGTTATGCGGAGAGTAGCTTTCGTATTGCTCCCCGTCTGCTATCTTTACGCTGAACTCAAAAGTAGCATAAGAATCGATTAAAACCGGGAAGAGCAATTACGCGACAGAGTCGCTCGAATTTGACTATAATGCTCCCGGAACTCCAGCATTATATCACGAAGTACAGAGAGAGGGCTAGGGTATCGAATCAAACTCTCCGAACTATCCGAGTGATGCGACAAGCCAGTCGAATCTTGTTGCACCGCCGGTAATGCTAAATTTGTGTCCTGAGCGTTAGACTTGGCGGCCTGGAAAGCGATTGTTGAGACTTCTACGGTCAAAGAAAAAACCAAAAAAGGACTGAAATGGGCAGCTTACTAATACCCAGTTTAGTCCATACAGGAGCTTCTCAAAAACACTTCCGGTTCTTATCCTTCCCTCGTAGCCACAGGATTCTCGTCAAAGTTAATTCAGTCACTCCAGTTATAGATTTGCCAATCTCAACCCATAAGTGTTCAGTTGAAATATTCTTTGACTTTTGAAAATAGTTCCTTCGTAGACTCTAAGTGTTCGTGTCTCAGTACTTTATTTTTGTCATCAAGCAGGCCTATGACTTTTTCTGTTGCCTTTCGTTCGTCTTTTGTTCTCACATCATTTGCTTTAATATTATAAAATTTATATTGAGGAAACTCTTCGTTTAAACTCTCAATCATATGTTGTCGATCCAAGTCTAAAATACCCACAACTTTCTTAAACCCTAGTTCTGAGAGCAGGTTTGCAAAATAACGAATATTATCCGCTCCTCCTATACCCCATCCCAGAAATGAGGCTTCCAATTTAACATCAATTTCATTCAATATTTTGTTATAAAAAATTACATCGTCTTGTCCCTCCACTAGGACAACTGACTCTTCCAGAAAAAATATTTCTTTAGCATTGATGCCAAACACGTGAGGATTAAATGAATTTCTTAATACTCTTGTTATAAAATCATTAGATTTCTTACTTATTTGCGAGATGATACAACCATCATCTGTTTGATGCACCCTAGCAACAGTAGCTCCCCATTTAAGATTTTCAAGTTCTATAAAATATGGAGAATGTGTTGAAATAACAATCTGCCTATCTTTAGCATATTCATTAAGAAGTTTTGATAAACGTTTTTGAACTGAAGGATGTAGGGATAGCTCTGGTTCATCAATAACTATAACATCGTTAGGTTTTGATTCATACAAAGCATCAACTATAAAAAACAGACTCACTATTCCCTCGCCGAGGCCTTCACTACTATGACTAGCACTATCTTTCATTATCTTCAAAAAATAATTACCTGTATCATGTTGATCTATAGCCCAATTTGGAACAGGGTTCAAAACACGCCCTAATACTTCATTAAACTTTTTTTTGTTTTTTTCAGCACCAAATAATCTTGAGCCAAAGTTATCTTGGCTATTGGTTCTTTGTGGAGGAAAACCAATAAAGTTCACCATATAAGAATATCTATCCATCTCATGTTTATGAAAAAACGGATTAAAAGCTCTTCTAGAGGGAAGGACAAATATATTATTTCTTTCTGCTTCATCAACATTCATATGACTTTCGCTACTTCCAGCATTAACACTTCTAAGTTCTGTAGATTTTCCTTGATGGTCGGTAATACATATTGAAACTGCATCACCAGATTTAACATTTCTCCTTCCTTGGGTAAAGCTTGGCAAGGCGGGCTGTGGAGAAATTGCCCTAATCGCCTCTATAATGGTGGACTTACCAGAATTATTAGCACCAACTAGCAAAGTCAGTCCACTACCATTATTCCCATTTGGTATTGCAAAATCTATACGTTGTTGCTTAGAAAATCCTCTTAGACCTAAAATGAATAAACTTTCAATCATGTTCAAACACCCCAATTTTATATTATGAAAAGTTTATCTGATGCAGCTCTAAGTTGTACCACGACCAAGCGTATACATGCCCTTCTGATTTTCCAGCTTACCATGTCAATAAACCTATTGTATAGATCAATTAAACTATCGATTGTTTTGTTGATTTTTTGTTGACTACTTACTTGATGACTCACCCACACCATCACTGTAAAGTCATACGTGCAAGCCACTCGCCATACCAGACCCTTAAACATCTCCCTGTTAACCGTTGACTCCCTGTTGATTCCGAACATAAAAAACACACCGCCCAAGCGATTATGCTTGAGACGGTGCATCTCATTATCTATACCCTGTATTAAGTCCTTGCTCTTTCATTCTTCTCCCGTAGCAATCGGATTCTCTTCCCAACTAATCCAGTCGCTCCAGCTCCCCGCATACAGCCGCACTTTGTCAAATCCGGCTCTATGCAGTGCCAGCACGTTCGGGCAGGCGGTTACGCCGGAGCCGCAGTAGACAATAACTTCACGGCCCGGATCAACATCAGCAAAATGCCGCTTCAGCGCGTTGGCGTCTTTCCAGCGGCCCTGCTCATCAAGGACTTCCTTCCAGAACCGGTTCACTGCGCCTGGAATATGACCGGCTTTGGCGTCGATCGGCTCTTCGAGACCGGCATAACGGCGCGGCTCGCGCGAGTCGATCAGCAGGGGAGAGGCCGATCCGCCTTTCAGCGAATACTTCCGAACTTCCTCCATACCGGCTACCATTTCGGGATGGACTTCCGGTTCATATGATGTTGGAATGCGGATAGGCTGGCTGTCACTTACGGGGAAATTCTCCGATTTCCATTTCGAGTAGCCTTCATCCATTGCATACACTTTATCGTGACCCAAATAGCGCAGCAGCCACCACAGTCTGGAAGCGAACGCGCCTCCCTGGTCATCGTAGGCAACAACGACGCTGCCTCGGCTGATGCCCGCTTGGCCAAGTACAGCCGCAAGCTCACCCGAATCGGGCAAAGGATGGCGGCCGCCATGCGTGCCGACAGGAGCGGACAGCTGCTCTTCCAAATGCAAATAAACGGCTCCCGGAATATGATCTTTCAGGTAGGCGCTGCGTCCCGCTTCGGGATCGGACAGCAGAAAGCGGCAGTCCACGATCACAAGCTCGGGCTCATACATCCGGGCCAGCAGCCAGCGGGTGGAAACAACGGAATCCATCAATTCAACTTCCTCCTAATATTGCAAGTATTTTAAAGCTATTATATCGAAAAAAGAAGAGGCCACAAAGAGAGAAGGCTACGCCGAACCCGTATTTAATGTGCATGAAGTGGACATGGAGTGAGGAGGCGTGGGACTTTACTAGGGGCTATACACATTCCGATACACACAAGAAGAAACGTCTGACGGCGTCCTTGAAGGACGCAAGTACGTTTCTCGTAGAAAAATAAGGCCATTAATAAACGTGAAACTTCTAAATGCCTTATATGTTGAAAAAAGACGGGCATCCCCGTCTTCTTCTAAACGCCTTCACCACCTGAAGACATTGTCCATATATCGAGCTCGCGAATCAGAGTTTCTTCCTCTTCATCAGTCAAAACGAGTCTGATTCCGTACTGGTACTCGCCGAGGCCGTACATCCAACCCCAGCGTACGCTTCCTGTGAACTGAAGCATAGTCTCATTCAATTGAAAATGAATAATAATTCTGGTATCCCCGGACGTGAACCGGAGGTTCAATGAACTGCGGACCTTGCAGCCCGAACGGCTTAGGTCGATCAGCACTCCCGCGGTCCGCTTGCCGGTACCGTGACCGGTGCTTCCGGTCGGCACTTCCAGCCAGCAATCAATCGGTTGATTCATCACATAACGGAATGGTTCTTTTCTGCTGGCAGCGTCCATAATTTACCTCCGCTCATTTATACACTATTATATCGAAATGAGACGTTTTGGACAATCTGGCTGGACGATAATTTATAAAAAAATTAAAGGAATGGACAGTGGAAGACAAGAGGGAGAACTTCATTAATTTTGAAGATTAAAACATATCAGCTTTCTTAAGAAAGCGTTCTATTCATAGGGTGTACGTTACTACACAAAAGGTGTCCGTCTACCGATATATATATTAAAACTAATCATGAGTTTATACGCCATTACCATTTCGCACGGTTCATTTCTCGAACTGGGCAATGGGGAGGGAGGAGCGACGGAGTGTCAATAAATTTGCGGACCATGTTCGCAGGCGCGTTTGCAGTTGTGATCATTTTGCTGACCGCGCTGCTCAGTTATTTAATCGGCAATGAATCATCTAAGACCGCAGGGGTTACCATCGGCAGATCGCTGGCGGAGGTTGCTTACCAGATGTCATACAGTTTGGATCACTTCATGTGGGCGCGTTCAGAGGAAGTGGAGGTGCTTAGCAAGCTTAAAGCGTTCCAGGAGCCGGTTGACAAGGAGGAAATTGCGGGACTTCTTAACCAACTGAAAGAAAATCTTCCGGTGTTTACCTGGGTGGGTTATATGGATACGAAAGGCAATGTTCTGTCCTCAACAGATAATATTCTGGCCGGAAGCAACATTAAGGAGCGGCCTGTTTTTATAAACGGGATCGAAGCTCCCTACATAGGTGATGTCCATGATGTCAAACTGCTCGCCAAGCTGCTGCCCAATCCAAGCGGAGAGCCGCTGCAATTCGTTGATATCAGCGTTCCCGTGAAGGACGCAAGCGGCAGATCGATCGGCGTGCTGGCGGCGCAACTCAGCTGGGAGTGGTCCCGTCAGGTGGAGTCTTCCAATTTGACGCCGCTCAAGGAAAATATGAAGGGTGTCGAGATCTTCATTGTCAGCAAAGACGATAATATGATTGTGCTCGGACCCGCAAGCCAGGTAGGCAAGTCGATGAAAGACCCGGCGCTTGCACAGGCTAGGCAGGGCAAAAGCTCCTGGCTCATTAATAAGTCAGAGGGCAGCCAGTCCTATTTGACAGGTTACGCTCACGGAGACGGCTATATGGACTACCCCGGCCTTGGTTGGTCCGTAATCATTCGTCAGCCGACGGATATCGCTTTTGATTCCGTCCATAGGCTGCAAAATTATATTGCGATCTCCGGACTTGCCGTTGCCGTTCTGTTCGGCATTGCAGGCTGGTTCCTCGCCGGGTGGATTGTCCGCCCGCTTCAGCTTATTGCGGAGAGCGCAGATCTGCTGAGTACAGGAAAAGAGGCGGAGATTCCGAAATTTAACAGGATCACAGATTTATCCATCCTCTCCGCTTCTCTGCGCAATCTTGTCAATAATTTAAGCCAAACCGAGACAGAGTTCTATATATCCGATATGGCCCGGCATGATGCGCTGACCGGATTGCCTAACCGAATGGCTCTCGACGATTATTTGGCCCATGCGGTCAGCAAAGCGAAGCAGAGCCGCTCGACTCTCAGCTTCTTGTACCTGGATCTGGACGGTTTCAAGAAGGTGAACGACACGCTAGGACATGCATCGGGAGACAAGCTGCTGCAAGAGGTTTCCTTCCGTCTGCTGGAATCAACCAGGGACAATGAGATGGTCACCCGGGTAGGAGGGGACGAGTTCGTGATTATCCTGCATACATCTGCGGCGAAGCCGATGCAGGAAGCCGAGGTCGTTGCCAAACGCATCATTGACAAGATCAATCAGCCTTTCCTGATCGACGGGGAAATCGTGCATGTCGGCTGCAGCGTGGGAGCTGCGGTCTGGAGTCCCGAAACCCAGGATACTAGCGAAATTTTGCGATTGGCGGATGACGCGCTGTATATTTCCAAGCGGAGCGGCAAGAACCGGATTACTTTTGAAACTGCGGTATAAATGCTAGGAGTATAAGAACCGCTATGAACTGACATACTATGAACTGACATATAGGTATAGAAAAAAGCGCCTTCCACCATTCGGGAAAGGCGCTTTGCTGCGTCCGTATAAAGTATGGAATCCGGTCGTCTGCAACTCAGACATGATGCGTGACGGGAGGCTCGCTGCGCAGCGCGTTTTTCCAGGCGCTGTAGATGTCCCAAGCTTTCCCGCCATCCAGAAGATCCTTGCAAGTGTACACGCCCTCCTCGATGGAACCGACGCGGCCGGCCAAATGCAGTCTGACCGCTCCGTTCAGCAGGACCTGGTTGTAAAAGGCGAGATGGCCGCCGCCCCGCAGAACGGCTTCCGCCGTCGTCAGCTGGAGGCGGGCATCCCAGACAAGATCCGGAACGGGAGTATCCAGTCCGAGCGCTTCAGGATCGATAATATCAAGACCCGAATCGCCGTTTTCTACCGTGTATACCCGGGTAGGACGGTCGATATGGAGGTCCTCCGAGCCTTCGGTTCCCTGTATGATCATGGCTTTACGGTAACCGAGTTTAATCAGAAGTCTCGATAGACGGTCAAAGACCGTATTATGATAGATTCCAAGTACGATGAAAGGGGAGCAGGCGTAATCCATCAGCTTCTCCGTCGTATTTAAAATGGTCCGCATCCCGATTTCCTCGCGGATTCCCCGGATTTTTCCGAGCGGAGGGCACCATTCTTCGGAGCTTGCATACAATACACCGCTGCGGCGGGCGGCATGAATGGAACTTTCACGGGAGAGAGCGGAGGAAGGAATGTCCGCCTCCAAGATGATATCCTGCAGCGTTATCCCCCATTTCGGGGGGAGCGGCGCGGAACCGTGCAGTGTTACCGGCAGTCCTGCCGCGGCGAGCAGGAATGCGGTCGGAAAGGTCGCCGCAAAGGAGCGGATTCGCCCGTCATAAGGTCCTGAGCAGTCAATACCCTCCTGGACAGGCTCGCGCTGCGTATAATTCCGGGAAACGGACACGAATGCCTCCAGTTCTTCTATGCTTTCAAGCTTAATCCGTTCGGCGATAAGGAACGCGCCGATCTGTGCCGGTGTGGCGGACAGACTAAGAATCGCTTCTGCGGCAGCGGCAGCTTCTTCGAAGTTCAAATCCCGGGCGCCCCTTTTGCCTCTGGCAACTTCTTTAAGTATGTTAATCATGTGCGGTGCCCCCTTAAGTTTGATCCTGAAGCATCTGGTATACCTTGACGATTGAAGTTGCGACATCCACCATCCGTTTGCGCTCGTTCATCGCCTGTTTGCGCAGAAGATCATAAGCTTCGGATTCGGGAATGTTTTTGGCCTTGGCCAGAATGCCCTTCGCCATCTCGATCCATTTTCTTTCTTCAAGACGGGAGAGCAGCTGTTCCTTTTCCTTCATCCATTGCTTCCGTTCGAAACACTGCTTGGCGCCGAAATGAAGGCTCCAATGGATTTCCTGCGGCAGCATGGACGGAGACAGGATACCGTCAGTCATAATATTGTCCTCGCACGCGGAGACGGAGAGAGTAGCGGTCTCGTCCGTACACCACCACATGACAGGTGCGGTCTTGCGCGACATCAACAGATCCGCCCAGCATTTAAATTCCGTAATCGGCAGATATAAGATAGAGGCATCGGCGTCCGCAATCAGCGAGACGGCTTCCTCACGAGAAGCGGCCACTTCAACAATATAGCCGCAGGACCTGAGAATGACTTCCGGCTTGGACCTGGCTTCGATCTTGTCCGGGAGTTTCCCGGTCAGACCGCTATATACAACCAACAGGGAATGCATAGTTGGACGCCCCTTTTTTTAAACTAGGAGGATACTGGAATTCTCGCTTATTATTCGCTTAATCATTGTACTTTTATATATCGATGTTATTTTATATAACACACAATACGGTTGGATGTCGATATTTTTAAAAATAAAAATTTTATATGTTAAATTTGTTGACGTTTAAAAATTGGTGTTGTATATTCAGTTTAACCAATTTAATCTTTCGCGGATACAATGGCGTATCTGAGAAAAAGCGGCAATGGCGCCTGCTTACATGTTCGGTTTGAGGGATAATTTCTCTCGTGCCGGCTTGAAGCGGGCTTTTTGTGTTCCCATGGAGAGGAGAGAGATAAATATGAATTCATCCCGTAAAAAACTGGTACTTGTCGGCAATGGCATGGCGGGTGTACGCGCAATCGAGCATCTGCTGAAACTGGCTCCCGATACTTATGAGATTACGATTTTCGGCGCCGAGCCGCATCCGAACTACAACCGGATCATGCTGTCCTCGGTATTGGCCGGGGGAACGGATTTATCCGAAATCGTTATTAACGATTATGAGTGGTATCAAAGCCATAATATCACTTTGCATGTCGGACACAAAATCGAGAACATCGATACGGTGAACCGAATCGTCCGTTCGGATCTTGGGATCGAGGCGCCTTACGACGAACTGATTCTTGCTACCGGTTCCGATCCGTTTATGCTCCCACTTCCGGGTGCGGACAAGGAAGGCGTTATTGCTTTCCGTGATATCAAGGACTGCCAGATCATGATGGAAACCGCGAAAACACATAAAAAAGCCGTTGTAATCGGCGGAGGACTGCTCGGCCTGGAAGCGGCCCGCGGACTGCTGCATCTTGGAATGGAGGTCTCTGTCATCCATATCTCCGATTATATAATGGAAAGACAGCTCGACAGGGAAGCGGCGCTCATGCTGCAAAGAGAGCTGGAGGCTCAGGGTATGAATTTCCTGCTGCGCAAGCAGTCGGAAGCCATTCTTGGCAAAAAACGCGTCAAAAGCCTGCTCTTCGCGGACGGCAGTACGGCTGAAGCCGATTTGATCGTGATGGCGGTCGGAATCCGGCCCAATACGACGCTTGCGAAAAAGAGCGGCATAACCGTTAACCGCGGCATTGTGGTGAACGATTATATGGAAACGAATATTCCGGGCGTATATGCCATCGGGGAATGCGCGGAGCACCGGGGTATCGCATATGGCCTCGTCGCACCGTTGTATGAACAGGGTGCCGTCCTTGCCAAACGGCTGGCAGG
Organism: Paenibacillus rhizophilus; assembly: GCF_003854965.1. Classification (GTDB taxonomy): domain Bacteria; phylum Bacillota; class Bacilli; order Paenibacillales; family Paenibacillaceae; genus Paenibacillus_AQ; species Paenibacillus_AQ rhizophilus. Next base: position 969,434 of record NZ_RQPI01000001.1, on the reverse strand, counting down.
CATTGAGTCGCAGGGCTACGAAGGATCGGTAACCTCAACCAAGCTGAAAGTGTCGGGCGTGGACGTCTTTTCCGCCGGACAGTACGAAGAACCCGACGGTTCGCGGGCGCTCCGCTATCAGGACGAGATCGGCGGAGTGTATAAAAAGCTTGTTATCCGTGAAGACAAGCTGATCGGCGCGGTGCTGTTCGGCGACACGGCGGATGGCGCGCAGTTGTTCTCTTTAATGAAGAGCGGCGAATCCATCCAGGGCAAAGAAAGATCTCTGCTGCTCGGCTTGCCTGATGACGCGGTTAAATCTTCTCCAACCGCTAGGCTGGAAGCCATGGCCGATGATGAAATTATCTGTGGCTGCAACGGCGTATCCAAGGGAGCCATCGAGGAAGCCATTACTACCGGCGGTTGCGCCAGCGTCGGACAGATCAAGGCGTGCACGAAAGCATCGGCATCCTGCGGAGGCTGCAAGCCGCTGGTGGAAGGGCTGCTTGAGCTGTATGCGGGCGATGCGGCGGTCAAGGTCAAGGAAGGCATTTGCGGCTGTACATCGCTTGGACGAGACGAAATCGTTGCCGAGATCAAACGGATGGAGCTCAAAACAGTCAAGGAAGTCATGAATGTGCTGGAATGGAGCAATGAGGAAGGCTGCTCGAAATGCCGCCCTTCCCTGAACTACTATCTCGGCATGCTGTGGCCGGAAGAATATGTGGACGAGAAGGAATCCCGCTTCACAAATGAACGCTATCACGCCAATATTCAGAAGGACGGCACATATTCCGTCGTTCCCCGGATATACGGCGGCGTAACTTCCCCGGGCGAGCTGAAAAAGATTGCCGAAGTCGCAGAGAAATTTGACGTTCCGATGGTGAAGTTTACGGGGGGCCAAAGACTCGACCTTCTTGGTGTCAAAAAAGAGGACCTGCCGAAAATTTGGGAAGAGCTCGACATGCCGTCCGGACATGCATACGGCAAAACGCTGCGTACGGTTAAGACCTGTGTCGGATCGACCTTCTGCCGGTTCGGCACCCAGGACTCCATCGGGATGGGCATTCGTCTGGAGAGGGAGTTCGAGCGGCTGAACACGCCGGCCAAGGTGAAGCTTGCCGTCTCCGGCTGTCCGCGTAACTGTGCAGAAGCAACGATTAAGGATTTCGGCGTTGTCGCGATCGACGGAGGCTGGGAGCTTCATGTCGGCGGCAACGGCGGCGTACATGTCCGTGCGACGGATCTGCTGTGCGTCGTAAAGACGGAGGATGAGGTTGTCGAATGGGCAAGCGCATTCCTTCAATATTACCGCGAAAATGCCGGTTGGAACGAAAGAACCTCCAATTGGGTGGAGCGTGTGGGACTGGACAGCATCAAGAAGGCGCTCGAGGACAGAGAAGCGCGGCTGGAGCTGCAGGAAAGAATCCAGACGGCTCTCAGCGTGACCACCGATCCGTGGAAGCAGATCGTGACAAACAGAGATCTTCGCAAAAATTTCGAGCCGATCTCTCAGACCGAGACGGTTTACCAGGAGGGCTAACGGATATGACGATGACCAAAATGCATATTGGCAATGTGTCGGAAATCGATCGCAAGGGATCGCGGACCCTTAGAGTGAATGACATGGAAATCGCCTTGTTCCGTCTGTCTGACGGGGAGGTGCTGGCCGTGGAGAACAAGTGCCCTCATAAAGGCGGCACGCTGTCGGAAGGAATGGTCTGCGGCGACAAGGTCCATTGTCCGCTGCATGACTGGCGCATCGATCTTCATACCGGGAAGGTGCAGGAGCCGGACACGGGATGCGTTCCCACCTTCGAGGTTGAAGTTGACCCGGCCACAGGAGCTATTTATCTAACTGTCTAACGTCTAGCCATTACCGGTTTCGGGACATCATAAGAAGTCTGTTAAGCGTAGGGGGAAGTACTCATGGATTATGTAAAACCCGGTGAAGTTCTGCAGTCAATGATTGAAACGGGGAAGACAAAAGCGGAGCTAACCGTTTCCCAGCTTTTGATACGCGGCGTTTTGGGCGGAGCCATTCTGGCCTGCGCCACCACCCTGGCTTACACGGCGGCGGCCCAGACGAAAATTCCGGTTGCGGGCGCGCTTATTTTTCCGGTCGGGTTCGTTATGATTATACTTCTCGGACTTGAGCTCGTGACCGGCAGCTTCGCTCTGGTTCCGCTGGCCGTGATGGAGAAGAAGACGTCCGCCGCCCGGATGCTCCGGAATTTCTTCTGGGTCATTGTCGGCCATCTCATCGGCTGTGCGGTATATGCGGCTCTTTACGGCCTCACCATTACCAAGATGGGGACGGATATGAGCAATCCGATGATTCAAACGATTATTTCGGCCAGTGAAAGCAAGACGAACGCCTACAAGCAAATGGGTTTGGACGGAATGGGGCTTGTTCTGATCAAGGCTATCCTTTGCAACTGGATGGTAACGCTCGGCGCGGTTATGGCGATGACTTCCAGATCGACCGGAGGCAAGATCGCGGCGATGTGGCTGCCTATTCTGACCTTCTTCGCGCAGGGATTTGAGCATACCGTGGTCAATATGTTCGTTATTCCCGCCGGAATGATGCTTGGAGCCGACGTCTCCTTTGCCGACTGGTGGATTTGGAACGGTATTCCGGTTCTTCTCGGAAACTTTATCGGCGGCATACTCTGCACCGGCCTGCTGCTCTACCTGTCCCATAAAAGCTCTATTCCCGGCTTGTACTCATCGCCATTGACGGGAAAGGCCAGCCGGTCGGGTGAACCGGTACTGCACGAGAAAGCGGCATTGGAGAAAAGCATATGAAAACCGGCAGCATATCCATCGTCGGGGCGGGGCCGGGAGATCCGGAATTGATCACAGTGAAGGCGGTGCGCCGCATCCGGGAAGCGGATGTCGTACTGTACGACAGGCTTGTGTCGAAGGAGCTGCTGGATTATGCGAAGCCCGATGCGCGTCTGATCTACTGCGGCAAAGCACCGGGGCAGCACACCATGACCCAGGAGCAGATTGAACACGCGATGATTCACCATGCCCGTCAAGGCTCTAGGGTTGTCAGGCTCAAGGGAGGCGATCCGTTCGTGTTCGGCAGGGGCGGAGAAGAGGTATTGGCCGCAGCTGCGGCCGGCATCGCCTGGGAAGTTGTCCCGGGTGTCACTTCCGCCATCGGCGCAGCCGCGGCCGCGGGCATCCCGCTGACGCACCGCGGTGTCGCCGCTTCCTTCGCCGTCATCACCGGCAGCCGGTGCGGCGATCCGGAAGCTCCGCTGGACTGGGAGCATCTTGCGCGCGGCGTGGATACGATAGCCGTATACATGGGCGTCGGCCGCCTCGGGCAAATCCGGGAGGAACTGCTGCGCCATGGTAAAGCGGGATCGACGCCAGTGGCGCTGATTGAGAACGGAACGACAAGCCGGCAGCGGACAGTCGTCGGGACACTGGACAATATTGAACAGCTGGCTTCCGCGCTCGAGATCGGCAACCCGGCGATGATCATCATCGGGGAAGTCGTCAAAGTGAAAGAACTGCTGATGAACCTGGAATCGGCGCCAAATGAACAAATCAATTTTTAGGCACGATTCAGATTCATTTAAGCTGTCTGGGGTAAATTAGACATAACCCCCTTATAATAAAAGATAGGCCCCGCCGAAAGGCGGGGTCCATTTTTTGCGTATTCGCAGTCCAATCCATAAAATTTCAGTCTCCGATCGCCTGGTTGACCGTTTCAACCATTGTCGTACACCGTATAATCTCCATTCCCAACCGAATTGTGCCGGAAGTCAGAACACGCGTCATCTAATTTTATATGAAGCTAATTTACCTTAACGAACCGTTTCGCGAATTGATCGCGATATTCTTTGTTGAAGTAAGGACCGCTGATTTGCTTTTCCCACTGCTCGTCGGTCTTGATGCCATCAAGGTCGGTATTAAAAAATTTCTCTACAGAACCTTTGGTCAGGGAAACCGAATAGGTTTTGCCGCTGTACGGAAGGGTGATGTCAATGGAGGCCGTGCCCGGAAAATGGCGGAACAGCTGGGTCGGTTCTTCCATAAGTATTTTGTTAATGGCGTCGCCGGAGCCAAAATAACTCGTATAATCCGCTGTTGTTAACTTGGTTCCCGGGTTGGCTTTTTTGTACTCCGCGAAGCTGCCATAGTAATTGATTTCTATATTATCCGTTCCGATCCCGACGTCTTTAATAAAAGGAGAACCCTTAAGCTGCCGCGAATAAGCCAGCACTTCCTGTTTCGGTAAAGGCACCTGGTCCGCTGAGGAGGCTTGGCTCGGCGCTGCCGAAGGCCCCGCGCTTGCTGGCGGAGCATCCGTTGCAGGCGTTGCAGCCGATGGCGATGCGACCGGCGTCGCCGGGCTTGAAGCGGAAACGCCGGGAGCGGCCGTTGCAGAAGGTGTAGCGGTCGTTTCCGGCGTGGGTTCCTGCGAACCCGCAGCCGCCGACGGAGAAGCCGAAGGTTGGATTTTCTGAGCTTGCTGCGTTCCTGTTGTAACCGCAATGATTATCACCAAGGCAATGATGCCGATAAGGACCCAGAACCACCATCTGGTGTAAAAGGGCTTTGTCATATTGTTATCCTCCCTTGCGCTGATTTTGTGATAACTCAAGTTTAGCAGAATCGGCGTTCGAGGTTAAATGGAGCGGAGGAAAAGGGATTCCGTGCGCTTACAGCCAGCCTGTAAAATGCTATATTTTTATGAGAAGAGGAGGTTGTCATTTTGGAACAAGCCATATACTGGATTGGCGGATCGGCATGTGCCGGAAAAAGCACAATAGCCAAGCGGTTCGCAGACAAGCACGATTGGGAGCTGTATTCCTGCGATGAGCATCTGAACAGTCACTTGAGTAACATATCCGCCAGGAATCAGCCGGCAATGCATAAGATTTCGAGGATGAGCTATAATGAAGCGGGACCTTGAGGAACGGAGTAGTCTTCCCATAGTTGTCGAGGGTAATCAACTGCTGCCATCTTTGGTAGCGCCTTGCCTGAAATCCCGGCATAAGGCCATTTGGCTGATCCCTACCGAACCGTTTCAGCGTCATTATTACAGCCAGCGGGATTGGATACAGGAAATACTGAACAGCACGGATGACCCGGCTGCGGCTTTTGACAATTGGATGTCCAGGGATGCCGGATTTGCTGATTTTGTTGAACAAGAAGCCCGGGATCTTAATCTGGGTGTATTAAAAATAGACGGAAGCAAAGATTTGCAGCAGACTTTCCAAGTGGTAGAGGAATACTTTAGCTCCAATGAGTGCTAAGCTTCCTCTAATAATTCTTTTGAATCATTGCGGACATTGCCGACCTTCGCGGAGACGGGATAGGCCCGCATTTTTGAGGCATCGTACGGCTTCAGCAGGTTGGCCAGACTGTCCATATCATGATTGCTTCGCCCCAGCCAGTTATCCTCATCTTCCGGACGAAGAATTACCGGCATCCGGTTGTGAATTTCCGCCGTTAAAGCATTTGGCTCCGTAGTGATGATGGCGCAGGTGCCGAGCTTTTTTCCATCCGCATTCACCCATATATCATAAATTCCGGCCAGCGAAAAAATCCCTCCGTCACACATCATTATACGCATTGGCTGCTTGCTTCCGCCTTGACTGCGCCATTCATAAAATCCGTCTGCCGGAATGATGCAGCGCCGCGAGGACAGCAGTTGTCTAAACGAAGGCTTGTCCCGCAGCGTCTCGGCGCGGATATTGATCATTTTGCTCCCGGACCTGTCGTCCTTAGCCCAGAAAGGAACAAGCCCCCAGCGCAGTTCTCCGATTCGGTTTCCGGCCCCGGTGCCGATAACGGCGGGAATATTCTGCATCGGTGCGGCATTATATTTTGGAGCGTAATGTTTGATTGTGACGTCCTGTGTGTAATATTTCAGCATAAGTTCTTCCAAAGCAACGGTTATCGTGTATCGACCGCACATGCTCGGCACCCCCTAATTTGTCATCAATCATAAGCCAAGTCTAAGCTTTATTCAACGGGAATATTTCTTTGATCTCTATGCTAGTCAGATTACTGTAACATTTATTACATAATAATAGTTATAAATACGGTATAGTTATTAAAAATGCAATTATTATCATGGGCTGTATCAGACAAGACGGCTCAAACAGGAGGAGTAATATATGGAGCAAATCGTTCAGCTGAAGGAAGAAATTAAGCAATTGAACAGTGCAGCCATCAACTTGCAGAACCAGCTTCACGACTTGGCGGAGGGCCTGCCGCTGAACCTGGAACAACTCCCCGAATTGGCGCGCCAAACCTTCGAGGCCTTTACTGCGCTGGCAGCCAAGAGACAGGAACTGAAAAGTCTGAAATCGCAGCAAATCTGAAACCGCAATACAATCGCAATACAATAAAGGCTTTGAGCACGGGGCGCAGCTCCGGGTGGGATTCGTCCGACGACCGTAATGGGTTGAAAGGAGGGGTCCCTTTTTTCAGTCCCTAACATACCTTGAACCAACAACTTGAAAAGGGGATAACTGAATGCATCTGTTATGGGTATTGATTGTCGGCGGGTTAATTGGTTGGCTAAGCGGTAACCTGATTGGCAGAGATGTGCCTGGAGGCATCGTCGGAAATATTGCGGCTGGCTTTGTGGGATCTTGGTTAGGGACGGAATTGCTAGGCGCCCGCGGACCAGTCGTTGGCGGATTTTACATCGTGCCCGCGATTATCGGATCAATATTGGCGCTGCTTATTTTCTTCGCGATTGCGCGCAAACAACAATAAGGGGCATCACGGAAATGCTGGCACAAAATAAGCACTCCGCCTATATACTGTAGGAAAAAAAGAAGGAGTCACCCAAATGTATGCTTATTTTCCGATCTATATAGCAATTATGCTTTCCGACAGGGCCATCACTGGGAGTGGACACCATCAAAAGTAGAGTTGAACAGGAAGCTCAGGACATTATGGGAGCAGCATGTTTACTGGACCCGGTTGACGGTCGATAGTATCGTTGACGGCCTCCCAGATGAAAAAGAAACAACCGAAAGGCTTCTCCGTAATCCTGACGATTTTGCGGCTGTTCTCGCCCCTTTGTATGGTCCGGCCATTGCGGCCGAATTTGCCAAGTTACTCCGGGGGCATCTCACGATCGCGGCCGAACTTGTCAAGGCGCTGAAGTCGGGGAATTCCCAAGCTGCGGCGGACGCACAGAAACGGTGGTATGCCAATGCGGATTCTATCGCTGCTTTTCTGAGCTCAATCCCTATTGGTCCAAAGCAGAGTGGCAGCGTATGCTTCATGAGCATTTGAGACTCCTCAGCAATGAGGTTGCCACCCGTATTGCCGGGAACTATGCGGAGAACATCGCATCTGGTGACCAAATTGAACTGCAAGCGCTTGGAATGGCTGACGTGATGACAAGCGGAATCGTTCAACAGTTTCCGTCGAAATTTCTTAGTTGATAACCGGCTCTAGTCTAAATCTTATGACAATTCTCCGAATTGGTTCGCCAAAATCGCAACAAAATAGAGGCTTGAGCACGGGGCTCCTTCGGGGTGGGATCTGTCCGACGACCATAATGGGTTGCAAGGATGGGTCCCTTTTTTTCAGTCCCGAACATACCTTGAACAACAGCTTGAAAAGGGACGGGCTGAATGCATCTATCCCCGGAAAAAAGGGTCGGTCCCTCAGGACGGTCAAGGCCGGAATCTCCAAGGGGGATTCTTGCAGTACTGACGCCATATAAATGATGGAGCTTCCCTCTCTAATATGTACCGCATGATTTCCGGGTAATTGCTTGACAAGAAGAAACGGCTATGCCGTCCTCAAAAGGCGGCACTCGTTTCTCGTAGAAATATAAGGAAAAAGTTAAGCGTGCAGCTTATACTTTCTTATATTTTCAAAAAGACCCCCTTGATGGGGGCATTTTTAACCTATATCTTCTACAATGGAAGTGCCTTCTTTGCAGTAGCGACATCGTTTGCCAGCAGTTTGGGAAGATCGTAGGACGGATAAAACCCCCTCCAACATGAAGTAAAAAGTTTGGTTGCTCTGATAGGCCGTCAGTTCGTGCATTTCCAGTGTTTCGTGCCAGGCTAGATGCTGCTGCCGCTGTGTTTCATAAGTATACAATTTAATTCTCCTCCTTACGGTATGCGTTGCCTATTCGGGAGGATGGCAAAAGGTGAGTTTTCCGTGCTTGGGTTTTAAGCTTTCAGATCACCTAATCCTGGGCTATGTTCATTTGGCATTTCCGGCATTACGGGTACAGGGAAACCAGCTGGAGGCGCGACGACCTGCAGTTTTCCGTTGTTTCGGCTTGGAGAGGCCCCTTGGAATATTTCTCCTATTCTTGTAGGGTCGAGGCTGAAGTTGAACTGTGCGTTATGATAACCCATCTCCACAAACTTCCGGCATTCCGGATATTTATTGATGTCATAGTTAGGAATAGGGAAGATGTTGCCCCAATTTACCCCAAGTGTCTCCAGGGACTTGGCAAAAGCATTTTGGTGCGCGTTATCGCGGACAATAAGGAATGCCAGGGTCTCCCGGAAGGTTTTGTTGGAGCTCATCTCGTAAATGCGTGTTTTTTGAAGCACGCCTGTGGACTCCAGAATGACGTTGTTCAGTAAATCGCTAATTAAGTTGCCATGGCTATACACGTAATTACCCAGCCAGGGATTGCCTGCTGCGTCAACAGGCAGCGATGCCTGAGCGCCTACAATATAATGATGGGGATTTGCGTGTTTGACGGCTTCGTTCAGGGGAGCCCCATCGATTCCGGCGTTTCCGGCAGTGTTCTCACCCGATCCGTTCAACAACTGATTGATCGTATGCTGAACCAGTTCCACGTGGGCGATTTCCTCAAGAAACACGCCTCTGAGGAGATCGCGGAACTGCGTTTCCTTGCCGCGGAAATTGCTGGTTTGGAAGAAATACTGCATCATTGTCCGCATTTCCCCATAATGTCCACCTAAAATTTCCTGCAGTACCTTGGCTGCGGCAGGGTCCGGTTTATCCACCACAATATTGTTGATTATACCTTCTTTGTAGAAATACAAAGTCAAACCTCCTCGATTGCTAGTAAAAAATCAACCTTATTTTCTCCTAAGGTTACTTGTTTATACAATTAAGGTGTAATAACCTCATTATTCCGGCAGCGACCATATAAAGCTCATACTAAAAGAAAGAGGGCGTCTCGCCTATTCGGCTTAGGAGACACCCTCTTGATCTTATGCTTTAATTGGTTCGGGTCTTTTTACTTGAAGCGGAGGAGGAATTAGCCAGCCTTTTTTCTTGTTTAAATGCAGGATTCTCAAACCTAAGCTTGCTTTTGTAGCATGATACTTGGCGAATAAAGTGCCAATATCTTCACGAATCGATTGGCCCATCGCTTGGCTGCAAGCAACCAGTCCGACTGCATTCTCGGCAGCGATTTTAGCTGCAATCTCCGGATCTGTAAATCGCGCACCTACAGGAATATCCTCAAGCTTGGCTTCGGGTCTGTGAGGCAATATTGGCGCTGAAGCGATGCCATTGTCCTCGAGAAGCTTATCGCATTCACTGATTTCCAGTTCAGCTTGATCAATTAACGAGCCTAATACTTTTTTCAGGTCGTGGTCACCGGCATGATTTAAATATGCCCGATAACAAGAGACCGTTCCTTTTGCAGCCATTGAAGCCGACCAAACGTTAAAGATCTCTCCATAATGCATCGGTTCTTCTTTGGGGTTGCCGCCTAGTATCCCTGTCATTTTCAAGCTCCTTTTTGAGTTCATTTTTGACAAGTTAAGTATGCCAAAAATATTGAGCCATTATACGGAGAGTTGGGTTCAAGGAATTGTTGACCGAATATTTCGAGCTTGATAAATAAGGTTTTACACACAAAAATCGGGCCCCGTCTCGCGACGAGGCCCTTTCATGGGAGAGGAGAAACCGGACGAAGAGCTTATGGGGAAGCGTAAGCTTGCTCCGCGGTTGTCTACGACATTTTGTGATGTCGATAATTACAGGATGACCCTTGACAGCTGATTTTATACATATCATGCAAAATTTTGTCCGCCGGCTCACGGGACGGGATGCGACAATTTTTTTTATTTAACGGCGGGAATGTGGTACGATAGGCGTGAAATTATGCCGTTTTGGCGTAATAAATAGATATACAGAGCAGGTGAAGCAAGCAGTGAGAGTGGTGTCGGGCACAGCCAAGGGAAGACCTTTAAAAAGCGTTCCGGGAACCGGAACCCGCCCTACGACCGATAAGGTCAAGGAGGCGATTTTCAGCATGATCGGCCCTTATTTCGATGGAGGCGACGTGCTGGACCTGTTCGCCGGGACCGGCGGACTCGGAATCGAAGCCCTGAGCAGGGGGATGGACAGCGCCGTATTTATCGACATGGAGCCGAAAAGCATCGATACGGTACGTGAGAATCTAAAGACTGCAAGGCTCGCAGAAAAGGCCGAGGTATACCGGAACGATGCGAACAAGGCCTTGGGCGCGCTGGAGAAGCGGGGGAGGATATTCGATCTCGTCTTTCTGGACCCGCCTTACCGTCATAAATTCGGGGACGAGCTAATGGCCTTAATGGCAGACAAAGGGCTGCTGCGCCAGGGCGCGGTCATTGTGCTTGAGCACGAGTCCGGCTATGAATATCCCGAACAAATCCCGGGCTTTGAACAATTGCGTCATGCAGTGTATGGAGAAACGGCGGTATCCATTTACCGTTATCTATCCGGCGAAGTGACCGACATCGATAAGGATGAGGGGGTACAAGAGTGAGTCTGCAAATTAGAGAGGAAAGAGTCGCGATTTACCCCGGCAGTTTCGATCCGGTAACGCTGGGCCATATCGATATTATTGAGCGGGCCGCGAAGCAATTTGACCGGCTGGTCGTGGCCGTATTGAATAATTTAAGCAAAAATCCGCTGTTTTCCGTAGAGGAACGCGCCGATCTGCTTCGCCAGGTAACATCGCATCTTCCCAATGTGGAAATTGACAGCTTTCGGGATTTGCTTGCCAATTATGTCCGGCAAAAAAATGCGCATGTCATCGTCCGGGGCATCCGCACCGTTACCGATTTCGAATATGAACTGCAGATCGCTACCATTAACAGTAAGCTGAATTCGGATGCGGAGACGATTTTTATGATGACGAATCCGAAGTACTCCTATCTTAGCTCCAGCGTGGTCAAAGAAATCGGCCATTTCGATGGTGATTTGACCGATTTCGTCACTCCTGAAGTCGAACGGGCAATCCGGCTGAAGTTCAGCGAAAGCGGCGGTGGAGCGCTGAAGTAAGCTGGACAGCAGCAGACAGAATCAGCAAGGAGAGCAGCATCAACACCAACAGTGCGGCTAAATTGGGGAAAAAGCTCCAGGCCGCTCCTTCTCCGGATGATCCGGACATAGGAGAAAGGTTCCCGCCTGCTAAAGCGGGCAGCGCCGCCTCTTGAATCGCAATAAGCGGTTTGTAGAGCAGCAGCGTCAGAAGGAAAGCATAACCGCCGTGCAGAAGCCGCCCTGCGGCAAACGGGAGAAAGCGGGTACCTGAGGGCCTCAGCACCGTCAGCGCTTGGAGCTGTGCGCAGATGCCGCTCCAGCCAAGTACTCCCGACAGCACCGCAAGCCCGAGCGGTCCTAAAGACAATCCAGGGACTGTCGGCCCGGGCCCTGACGTCAGCGCCTGCGCCCCAAGATGAATTTCCAGCAGACCGGCGGGCAGGGCGGCTGGCAGCATGGGCCATTGCCTTGTTACAATGCTGATAACGACGGCGAAGATAATCATATATCCCCCAACCAGCATCAAGCTCTGCACCGAGGCGCTTACCGATTCGCCCAGCAGTCTGCCGAAGCTGCGGCCGTCCCTTGCGCGCGCATCCGCGGCGCCGGATACCGCGCGCCGGATTAGGGAAGCCCGCCGAATGGCGGAAGCTTTAGCCGGAGCGGTATTCTCATGGGGGGAAGTTCCCAAGGATATAGTCGAGCCTGCGGCGAGCCCCGCAACCCAGTGCACGGCAAGCAGGCCGTAACCGGCCGCGGGGCTATGAAGCATGGCGGCGCCGACGACGATCAGCAGCGTGACCGGGCTGGCGAAATGGGCAAGCGAAGCCAGACGGCCTGCATCTCTGCCGGAGATTTCGCCCTGCCGATGCAGCTGGACTGCGCCTTGGGCACCGCCGGGGAAGCCGGACGTCATTCCCAGCGCCAGCGTCCAGCCCGCGGAACCCGGCAGCCGGAAGACGAGCTTCATGAGCGGTTCCAGAAGAACCCCGATGGCATGAACGAAACCGGAGGCGGTCAGCATTTCCGATAGCATTAGAAATGGCAGCAGCGCCGGAAAAACGAGCGTCCACCACAGCTTTAAGCCTTGAAGTGATGCATTAAACGAACTTTCGGGCGAGGAAATGATGGCAGCTGCGAGAATCATAGCCAGACCCCCGGACAGAAAAGGCGCCGATTGTTTGGCTATCCGCGTTATATTTGCGTTCATGTTTCATTCCACCTCTTCATAGCTTGGGAGCAGACGAGTTTTCTAACAATTTATGCAGGCCGGGCAACCGTCATGCTAAAGCGGGTGCAGGATCACAAATCGGTCTCCACAAAATACATAACCGGAAATGAAGGCGGAGTCTATTGGAAAGAAGGGAATTCCATTGAGGCAGTCCAGGAACAGAACGGGATTTCGCGCCGGGGTTTATCTGTTTACACTGATCGTGTTGGTCTACATCATTGTGTTCATGGGGACGCCTTATGTCGTGTACCAGCCGGGAGGCGCCTCCGAAGTTTCCCCCATGATCAAGGTGGAGAATGAGGATAAAGAGGAGGCGGGAACCTTCATGATGACCACCGTTTCCGCCAGCTATGCCAACGTGGCGCTGCTGCTCTTTTCGGCGCTGAATCCGAACGCTGAGGTCGAACGCAAAGCCGAAAGGCTCGGTAATCAGTCGGAGGAAGAATACGCGGCGACGCAGGTGTACTATATGAGCAGCTCGCAGTCTAATGCCGTGGAGGCCGCGTACAAAGCGGCCGGCATTCCATACCATGACGCAACCGATTATTTGTTCGTGTTCTCCGTTCCCGGGGAGACCGGTCACAAGCAGCTTCAGCCCGGAGACAAAATTGTCAGCGTTGACGGGCGGCAGGTGGCCGATCCGGAAGCGCTGAGCAAGCTGCTGTCTTCCAGGAAAATCGGGGATCAGGTGGCGGTATCGCTGGATCGCGGCGGAAAGAAGCTTACGGAAAACGTAACGCTCGTGGAGATCAAGGACAGCGGCAAGGCGGCGGTCCGTCCGGGTCTTGGCGTCGTTATTGGAGCTGTTCAGAAGGTAAAAGCCTCGGAGGCGGGGAGAGAAGTCCGCTTTACGGATACGGATGTCGGCGGTCCGTCGGCGGGCTTGATGTTCACTATGGAAATATACAACCGGCTTACGAAGGGCGATCTGACCAAGGGGTACAGAGTTGCCGGCACCGGCACGATCGATCCGAATGGGGAAGTGGGTCCGATTGGAGGAGTGAAGTTCAAAATCGTAGCCGCCGACCGGAAGGGCGCCGAAATCTTTTTCGTTCCGGTTAAGAACTACGAAGAAGCCAAGGCGAAAGCGGACAAAATCGGCACCAAGATGAAGCTGGTGCCCGTATCGACACTAAGCCAGGCTATTCAGTACATGGAGAAGCTGCCGGTCAAACCATGACCGGCGGCTTCAAATAGTCGCTGTACAGATCGCTGCGGAGCGGTGAGGCAAAGGCTGCGGCGTAGGCCGCTGAAGCCTGAAGATCCCGCGTAAGCTGGGGATGGGAGCATAGCGCCGGCCGCAAAATGACGGGGAGAGAGGCGCTTTGCTTCATTTTTTTTAGCAGAGTTCGGCCGCTCTCCCGGAAACCGAGCACCCGGATATATCCCGGACCTTGCGAGAGGGCACCAGGCGAGAATTCTTCCTTGCCGTGATTCAGCAAAATATGCAGCAGCATCCGCTGAAGCCGGGTGCGGGTATAGCGTTTGCTCTTCAAGGCGGAGAGCAGACCGTCAACCGTGAACCGCTCAAGCTCCGGTACAATCCGCAGGAGACGGTTCTCCAATCCTTCACCCACATCCAGCAGTCCGCCAAGCTCGGCGGCTGAGCGGGTGGAGAGAAGGTGAAGCAGCGGGGACCGGAAGCTCTCCCAATCGAGCGGCCCCCGGCCTTCCTCCTGCTCGCGCCGAAGGACGCTCAGGCTGTATTCCGGCATGTAGCCTTCAAGAGATCCGCCTTCCCGCAGCAGTCCGCGCAGCGCCGTCGCACTGGCGATCGAGGCTCCGGAGCGGAGCGGTTCGTGAAAGCCCGCTCCGAGGCGGGGAACGGTCAGCGGAACGATCCCGCTGCCCAGCCGCCGCAGGGCGATCAGGTAATGAAGGCCGAGGCTGTTGTTCGGTCCGCGCAGCAGATCCTCCAGGCCGCTCCCGTTCATTGGGGAAGCAGAGCCGGCGCCCGCTCCGGACATGTCTGCCGGACCGGCAGTCCGGCCGGAAGGTCCTTCGGCGCCTGCGGCAACCCCAACCGGGCCGCCTTCATCAAGGCGGTCCCGCCATACAAGCGCCGCCGCCGCGCTGTAAGCGGCGGGAAAGCTCTCGCCGAGCGCAAGACGCCGGCGGATTTCGCCCTGAAGCGGGGCGCTTTCCTCGGCGAGAAAGCGGGCCAGCGGCAGCAGCTGCGACAGGCTGCCGGACTCGGAGCCGAAGCACAGGCTGCTTACGACGCCAGTCGCTTCAAGCAGCGCAACCGCGCCAAAGGCGAACCACTCCGCAGGCTGGACGGCGTAAGCGACCGGAAGCTCGATCACCAGGTCGGCGCCCATGCGCAGGGCCATTTCGGTGCGAGTCCGCTTGCTTACGGCCGCGGGCTCGCCGCGCTGGGTGAATGGGCCGCTCATCACGACGATGGAGCGGGATGCGCCGGACAGTCTTTTGGCTTCTCTGAAGTGATGGACATGCCCGTTATGTAAAGGGTTGTATTCGGCAATAATTCCTACTGTCGACACACAGGGTTCACTCCTGTTCTGTTTATGGGTTCGCCTTGGCGAAAGTGTACAAAAGCTCCGTCAAAACGTCCCGAATCGGTTACTAATAGTTATAACATAAATCTTCCCTCTTTCCGCAACAATATAAAGGGAAAATGGTTGACAAAGGTCATGAATGGTAGGTATAATAAATTTTGTTTGTTTGGAGTGATATCTATGAAGTTTCACTTTCGCAAAATCGCAAATGCCGACGGACCTTTGCACTTCCACGAGAATGTGGATGTCAGCGAAGCCGTCAAAGGACGCAAGGATATTTTGACTGTATCGCCGTTATTAGCCGATCTCGATGCGCTGCCCGCGGCTGCGGATCTCGTAACCGTGGAGGGTAAGCTGAGCGGAGATGCGGACATGCTATGTGCGCGTTGCTTGAATCCTGTCAAGAGCCATATGGATATTCCTTTTGCCGAGACGTTCAAGTGGAGTAAGGAACCGGCCGAGCCGGAAGAAGAGGAAGACGAGGATCTGAACTACGTGACCGATGAAGCCGTGGATCTGGTGCCTTATGTCGAGGAAAGCTTTCTTCTCCATTTGCCGCTTTCCGTGCTCTGCACCTCAGACTGCAAGGGACTCTGTCCCACATGCGGGAAGAATTTGAACGAAGGCGCCTGCAGTTGCGACAACACCGTAATCGATCCGCGTCTCGCCGGATTGAAAGATTTTTTCAAATGAGACGATGAAATGAACAACCCGTCTTTACGGGTTCACTTGAATAAGGAGGTGGAACACATGGCAGTACCTCAACGTAGAACGTCCAAAACACGCCGTGACAAGCGTCGCACGCACTTTAAGCTGGTTGTGCCGGGCATGGTGAAATGTGAACAATGCGGAGAATTGAAGCTTGCTCACCACGTATGCAAAGTGTGCGGAACGTACAAAGCTAGAGAGATCATCAAACAATAGTGATCTTTCTGAACAAAGTAGTACTTCATCTATCGGTGAGGTGCTATTTTTTTTGCGGGCATAACGTAGGCAGTTTATCAGACAGCTTGTTTCGGGAGATTTTTCGCCGGATCACGGTTTTGAAGTCAATGCTTTATTTTTCCGGCATCATGCTTTATACTACATATTAGTACCAGGTTCTAAATTATGAATTTATAATTGCTTCCATATAAATTGCGGCCGTTCAGAGGCCGGTCATTGCTTGTACAAGCACGGACGGGAGGTGAACCGCCATCGAGCGCGTGTCGAAAAAAGAACGCCAGCAGCTGCTGTTGCAGATTATTGCGGACAACCCTTTTGTCACGGACCGCGAGCTTACACGGCAGTTGAAGGTTAGCATACAGACCATCCGCCTGGACCGTATGGAACTCGGGATTCCGGAGCTGCGCGAGCGTATGAAACAGATGGCGGAGCACTCCTACGATCAAGTGCGCTCCCTTCCTCCGGATGAAGTGGTCGGGGATATCGTCGATTTGCAGCTGGACAAGAGCGGGATCTCGATTTTTGAGATTCGTGAAGAGCATGTCTTCTCAAGAAACGGTATCGCCCGGGGCCATTATGTGTTCGCGCAGGCCAATTCGCTTGCGGTTGCCGTAATCAACGATGAAATCGCGCTTACGGCCTCGGCCGATATCCGTTTTGTACGCATGGTCCGGCTGGGAGAGAAATGCATTTCCAAGGCTTATGTCCGCTCGCTGGCGGGCCGCAGGGGCAAGGCCGAGGTCGACGTATTCACCTATGTCGGCGAAGAGATGGTCTTTCAGGGCCATTTCGTCGTGTACCGGTCCGCGGCGGAAGAATACAGCGAAGGGGGAAGCCGAAGTGCAGATCGCCATTGACGCCATGGGCGGGGATCATGCGCCCGAGTGCAATGTAGAGGGTGCCTTGTCCGCGGCAGCGGAATGGAAAGATACGCAGATCGTGCTGGTAGGCGATGAAGCAAGGCTCGCGCCGCTGCTTAAAGACAGGCCGTCTAATGTGACGATTCGCCATGCAAGCGAAGTAATCGGGCCTGATGAGGAGCCCGTCAAAGCCGTACGGCGAAAAAAGGATTCATCCATGGTTGTTGCGGGAAGAATGGTTAAGGAAGGCGAAGCCGAGGCTATGATATCCGCAGGCAATACAGGCGCTCTCATGACGACGGGGCTGCTTGTCGTCGGAAGAATGAAGGGCATCGAGCGCCCGGCGCTTGCGCCTATGATTCCGACCCTCGACGATGTCGGCGTGCTAGCTTTGGACCTTGGCGCGAATATGGACGCCGAGCCGCAGCATCTGGCGCAGTACGCGCTGATGGGAAGCATTTACCGCAGCAAGATGCACGGTATTTCGAAGCCGCGCGTAGGGCTGCTGAACGTCGGCGCGGAGCCCGGCAAGGGCAACAAGCTGACAAAGGAAGCGTACCCGCTGCTGGAGCAGCTTGCGGGCATCAACTTTGTCGGCAACGTGGAAGCGCGTGACGTTCTGACGGGAAGCTGCGATGTGCTCGTCTGCGACGGCTTTGCCGGCAATATCTTGCTGAAGTCGCTGGAAGGGACAGCGGGTGCGATCTTTGCCCTGCTTAAAGAACAGTTCAGCCGTTCCCTTAAGACCAAGCTTGGGGCGGCGATGCTTATGCCTGAACTGAGAGGGCTTAAGGGCAAGATGGATTATAAGGAGCACGGCGGCGCGCCGCTGCTCGGTTTAAGCGGTCTCGTCGTGAAGGGACATGGGTCATCTGACGGCAATGCCATTAAGAATGCGGTCCGGCAGGCGCGGCAGGCGCTCTCGTCGGGTCTTGTGCCAAGTATATCCAAGGAAATTAGCGGGAAGTGAGTGACAATATGAAGAGCTTACGGCCAGTCGGTATTATCGGCACCGGAAAGTATGTGCCTGAGAAGATATTGACCAACAGCGATTTGGAAAAAATAGTGGAAACGAACGATGAATGGATTGTGAGCCGCACGGGCATCCGGGAGCGCCATATAGCGGCTCCGGATCAAGCGACCTCCGACCTGGCTTACGAGGCCGCGCTCCGAGCGCTGGCTTCGGCGGGCATGAAGCCCGAGGATCTGGATCTAATCATTGTGGCAACGATTACGCCCGACACGACATTCCCTTCTACAGCTTGCATTCTGCAGGATAAGCTCGGCGCGAAGGGTGCGGCGGCATTCGACCTGTCTGCGGCCTGCTCCGGTTTCGTATACAGTCTGGCGACGGCGGTCGGCTTCATTCAGAACGGCATGTACAACAATGCCCTGATTATCGGTGCGGACTCGCTGTCCCGTATAACGGATTATACGGACCGCAATACTTGCGTTTTGTTTGGAGACGGCGCAGGTGCGGTCATAGTCGGCGAAGTGCCGGAAGGACGGGGTTTCAAGTCCTTTGATCTCGGCGCGGAGGGCGCAGGCGGTCCGCTTTTGAAACTGGAAGGCGGCGGCTCGCGGCTTCCCGCTTCGATGGAAACGGTGGAAGGCAAGAAGCATTTTATCTACATGAACGGCCGGGAAGTGTTCAAGTTCGCGGTCCGGGTTATGGGTACGGCAACGGAGAAGGTGCTGGGCAAAGCGGGTCTTACGAAGGAAGACATCGATCTGTTCGTCCCGCATCAGGCGAATATACGTATTATTCAGTCAGCGATGCAGCGTCTTGATCTTCCGCCGGAGAAGTGCGTTATTAATGTAGACAAATATGCGAACACCTCGGCTGCATCCATACCGCTCGCCCTGGTGGAAGCGGCGGAAGAGGGTCGGATAAAAGAAGGCGACACCGTTCTGATGGTCGGCTTCGGCGGCGGCTTGACTTGGGGCGCTTCCATATTGACTTGGTAAGCGAAAGGGAGTAATAGCATAATGGGTAAAATCGCATTCGTATTTCCCGGACAGGGCGCGCAGGCAGTCGGCATGGCGAAGGATGTATATGAAGCTGTGCCAGACGCCCGTGCGATATTTGAAACAGGCGATGAGGTTCTAGGATTTCCGCTCAGCACACTCGTCTTCGAGGGGCCTGAAAGCGACCTTAAGCAGACAGCCAACACACAGCCCGCGCTGCTTACCGCAAGCGTAGCCTATCTGGAAGCGCTGAAGGGCAAAGGCCTTACGCCGGATTACGTGGCGGGCCACAGCCTGGGAGAATACAGCGCATTGGTGGCGGCAGGTGTCCTGACCTATGAGGACGCCGTCAAGCTGGTGCGTCTGCGCGGCCGGTTTATGGAAGAGGCCGTACCGGGCGGGCAGGGCGCGATGGCTGCCGTACTCGGAGCCGAGCGCGAGGCGCTGGCCGAGCTGTGCCGAAGCGTATCCGAACAGGAAGGCCCGGTTGAGCTGGCGAACATCAACTGCCCGGGACAGATTGTCGTATCCGGCTCGCAGGCGGGCGTGAACGCGGTCGTTCAGCGGGTGAAGGAAGCGGGCGGAAAGCGGGCGATCCCGCTGGAAGTGAGCGGTCCTTTCCATTCCTCCTTGATGAAGGAGGCGGCGGAGCGCCTGGCGGGTGAGCTTGCCAAGACGGAATTCAGTGCTCCGTCCGTTCCGGTTGTCGTCAACGTTACCGCTCTTCCCGTTAGCGATCCGGAGGAGATCCGAGAGCTGCTGGTCCGGCAGGTGTATTCGCCGGTGCTGTGGCAGGACTCCGTGGAACAGCTGATTGCGGAAGGCGTGGATACGTTCGTCGAGATCGGCTCCGGCAGCGTGCTTACCGGTCTTATCCGCAAAATCGACAAGAACGCCAAAGTGATCAATATCAACAGTCTGGCAAGCATTGAAGCTCTTGCCTGAACCAGTGATTCGAACCGCGCAGATAAGTTTTACGGAATATGAAAGGGGACTATAAGGATGTTCTCAGCATTGCGGGGCCAGACGGCCCTCGTTACCGGCGCTTCGCGCGGCATCGGCCGCAGCATCGCGCTGGCGCTGGCGGAGTACGGCGTCAAGGTCGCCGTGAACTATTCCGGCAGCGAAGATGCGGCGCGGGAGACCGTGGAACGCATCGCGGAGCTAGGTTCCGAAGGAATCGCGCTCCGGGGGAATGTCGGCAGTGCCGAACAGGCGGAAGGTCTTGTTAAAGAGACCCTTAACGCTTGGGGGCGTATTGATATACTCGTCAATAACGCCGGCATTACAAGGGACAACCTGATTATGCGGATGAAAGAGGAAGAGTTCGACCAGGTCATTGAGACGAATCTCAAAGGCGTGTTCAACTGTCTGAAGGCGGTAACCCGTCCGATGATGAAGCAGCGCTATGGTCGGATCATCAACATTTCCTCCGTGGTCGGCGTGACGGGCAATCCCGGGCAGGCGAACTATTCGGCGGCGAAGGCCGGCATTATCGGATTGACCAAATCGGCTGCGCGCGAGCTTGCTTCCCGCGGCATAACGGTCAATTGTATTGCCCCTGGCTTTATCGACACCGATATGACCCGCCAGCTGTCCGAGGAAGTGCGCTCCGACCTGGCCAAGGGCATTCCGCTTGCCCGTCTCGGCCTGCCGGAAGAAATCGCGTCGGCCGCCCTCTTCCTGTCATCGGAGGGAGCGGCATATATGACGGGCCAGACTCTCCATGTGGATGGCGGCATGTATATGTAAAGCTATAAGAAGCCCCGTACCGGGGTTTAAAGTACGGGAATGGTCTCCGTAAAGCGTTTTTTTCGCTCTATGGTATTTTGAACTCATATCTCGTATAATACCAAAAGAGGAGGTGAACCGGATGTCCGATGTATTGGAGCGTGTAAAGCGCATTGTCGTCGACCGCTTAGGAGCCGACGAAGCCGAAGTCACACTGGAAGCGTCTTTCAAAGATGATTTGGGAGCTGATTCTCTAGACGTTGTAGAATTGGTTATGGAATTGGAAGATGAATTCGATATGGAAATCTCTGATGAAGACGCAGAGAAAATTACGACCGTGGGTGAAGTTGTAAACTACATACAATCTCATACCTAGAGTCCTTTGCTTAAAGAGTCCCGTACCTGCTTAAGGCGGGACTTCTCCTCATTTTTACAGCGACTAACGCTTTGCGAAAGATACGCTTTGATAAGCGTATTTCCAAGGAAAATAACAAACCGCCGCCTTTTTCGCGGCGTTTGCAATTTATATAGCGGTAAATAAGAGAGAATTCAAAGCTAACAGTAAACAGATGGGGTGAATGCGTTTGAGTCATAGAGTGGTTGTTACCGGTATGGGCGTGATGACAGCGCTGGGGAAAGATTTGGAGACATTTTGGGACAGCCTGATGAACGGGAAGTCCGGCGTCTCTACAATCGAAGCCTTCGATGTCAGCGAATATACAACGCAGATTGCAGCTTCGATTAAAGATTTTGATCCTGAGGAACTGTTCGGCCGCAAGGAAGCCCGCAAGATGGACCGTTTCGTCCAATTCGCCCTCGCAGCGGGACAGGAGGCGCTGAATGACAGCGGTCTTGTGATTGGCGAAAACATTGAAGCCGAGAGATTAGGCGTATCCGTCGGCTCGGGTATTGGCGGACTTGGCACTTGGGAAGACCAGCATAACCTGCTGCTTGAAAAAGGCCCGAAGCGTGTCAGCCCGTTCTTTATTCCGATGATGATCGCCAACATGGGTTCGGGGCAGTTGTCCATCAGCCTCGGGGCGAAGGGACCAAATACGACGCAGGTAACCGCCTGCGCGACGGGAAGCCACGCTATCGGCGATTCGCTCCGCATGATTCAGCGCGGCGACGCGGACGCCATGATCTGCGGCGGCGCGGAAGCGACGATCCGTCCGACAGGTATGGCCGGTTTCTGTGCGATGAGAGCGATGTCCACGCGAAATGATGAACCGGAAAAGGCGAGCCGTCCATTCGACACGGACAGAGACGGATTTGTCATGGGCGAAGGCGCCGGCATTCTGGTGCTGGAATCCCTGGAGCATGCGCTTCAGCGGGGCGCCCGAATCTATGCCGAGGTAATCGGTTACGGTCTGAGCGGCGACGCCCACCATATGACCGAGCCCGATCCGGACGGTGCGGCCCGTTGCATGAAGATGGCGATCCGCGACGCAGGCATTCAGCCGGAGGAAATCGATTATATCAACGCGCACGGCACCTCGACACCCGTAGGGGACAAGTCCGAGACGGCAGCCATCAAGAAGGCGCTGGGCGACCATGCGTACAAGGTGGCGATCAGCTCCACGAAGTCCATGACGGGCCATCTGCTTGGAGCGGCCGGCGGCGTTGAGGCGATCATTTGCGGACTTTCCCTGCAAAAGGGAATAATCGCTCCTACGATCAATTTGGATAATCAAGACCCCGATTGCGATCTGGACTATGTTCCGAATACGCCGCGCGAAGCGGATCTGAACATCGCGATGTCCAACTCGTTCGGATTTGGTGGACATAACGCAACCGTTATTTTGAAAAAATACAATCAGTAAGGAGACCGTGCGATGAATGGGGACCTGAAGCAATTGCAAAGTCAACTTCATATTCAATTCCACGATTCTCAGCTGCTGAAGCAGGCTTTTACCCATGCGTCCTATGTCAATGAACACCGCTTCAACCAGCACCAGGACAATGAGCGCCTTGAATTTTTGGGCGACGCCGTCCTGGAGCTGACGGTTTCCGAATATTTGTACAATCTGCTTCCGGATCGGCCGGAAGGTGAATTGACTAAGCTGCGGGCTGCTATCGTATGCGAGCCCTCGCTGGTCAAGTTCGCCGAGAACCTCGGCTTTGGCCGCTACGTGCTGCTTGGCAAAGGCGAAGAGCTGACGGGAGGACGAACCCGGCCGGCGCTGCTGGCCGATGTGTTCGAGTCCTTCGTTGGAGCGCTTTTTTTGGATCAGGGTTTGGAAACGGTGCGCCGGTTTCTGGATGAATATGTACTCCCTTTGGTGGAGACGGACGGCAAGCTGCTGTTAGGGGTAAACGACTTCAAGACAGAGCTGCAGGAATTGATTCAGCATCACGGAATGGGCACCTTGGAATATCGGATTACCGAGGAACGGGGACCGGCTCACGAACGCGAATTCGTTTCCGAAGTGAGCATGGCCAGCCGAACATTGGGCCGGGGAAGCGGGCGCTCGAAGAAGGAAGCAGAGCAGCAGGCTGCAGCCGCTGCGCTGAAGCAGCTGAAAGAGGACGGGCCTCAGAAAATAAGCTAACGAAGTATAATATGGGTAAACGCAGCAGAGCAGCAAAGGTCTGAATCCGGCGTACAAACGGAACTCAGACCTTTGCTGCTCTTTTTCGAATTTTAACGGAAATGCCCAGGAATTTTAGAATAACAGTTGGAAACCTATGGATATGGTACATTTTATGGATTGACAAGAATTTTGGAAGAGTTTAACATGTAATTAATTAATTAAAATCCCATAAAAAGATGGTCATTGTGGGGTGTCTGCATGTGTGAGACTGAATTCGAATATCAGGAAAAGATTAGAAGACTCGTAGTCAAGATGGTTAAGCATTACCGTGGGAAAGGCCCCGAGAATGTAAAGGTTAAACTGGAGAATGACCTGTTAGTCACCATTGAGATTAGAGGGATTCTCTCGAGTCTATCGGAAATTTTAATGAAAGAAGGCGCTGTCGATCTCGTTGCGGAATATTGGAAAGTATTAAAGCCTTATTTAGAAAGAGAATTTATGGCCGAAATGATAGACACGCTTGGCAGCCAGTTTACATATACTTGGAAGATTGCTGATCTTTGTCCAAGCGGCCGGGCCATTATTATTCAACTTAATAAATCGGTTTGATTGAAGAGAAAGGGCGTAAGCTTCTTCGCTTTTTAATAAGCCAGTACACGGTGTATTTTCATGACTATACTTTGTATTGGCTTTTTTTTTGTTGTGTTCTTTGTGCAAAAAATCACATAAAAAGGTGGTTATCCAATGGGGAACAAAGTACTGACGGTATGCCCGTATTGCGGAAGCGGTTGTCAGATGCACTTGCTTGTAGAGGATGGGAAGGTCGTGGGGGCTGAGCCTGCGGATGGAAGAACGAATGAAGGGAACTTGTGCCTGAAAGGCCATTATGGCTGGGATTTTCTGAATGATCCGCAGATTCTGACCGCTCGTCTTCGTAAGCCCATGATTCGTAAAGAAGGGGTTTTGCGTGAGGTCTCTTGGGAGGAGGCTATCCAATTTACAGCAGAGAAGCTTACGGCCATTAAGGAAAAATATGGTCCGGATGCGATCATGGGCACAGGTTCGGCCAGAGGGCCGGGCAACGAAGCCAACTATGTGATGCAGAAATTTATGCGGGCCGTTATCGGCACCAATAATATCGATCACTGTGCCAGAGTGTGCCATGGCCCGTCCGTGGCGGGGCTAACTTATTCGCTGGGCGATGGGGCCATGTCAAATTCGATTCCGGAGATCGAGGATACGGACCTGCTCTTCATTTTTGGTTATAATGCTGCCGTCACGCATCCGATTGTAGCCAGAAGAATCGTCAGAGCGAAGCAGAAAGGCGCCACCATTATCGTTTCTGATCCACGGAAGACCGAATCGGCGAGGATCGCCGATACCTGGCTCCCGCTCAAAGGCGGAACGAACATGGCGCTTGTAAATGCATTCGGACATGTGCTCATCGAAGAGGATTTATTCGATAAGGAGTATACAGCTAATTACGTGGAAGGGTTTGAGGAATATAAGGCCAGTGTTAAAAAGTATACGCCTGAATATGCCGAGAGCATTACCGGTGTAAAAGCAAATGACATCCGCAAGGTGATGCGGCAGTACGCCAAATCGAATAAAGCGATGATTCTGTATGGCATGGGGGTCTGCCAATTCGCCCAAGCGGTGGACGTTGTCAAAGGGCTCGCCTCGCTGGCACTGCTGACCGGCCATTTTGGCAGATCCGGCGTCGGCATTGGACCGGTCCGCGGCCAGAACAACGTACAGGGCTCCTGCGATATGGGGGCACTGCCTAATGTGTATCCGGGTTATCAATCCGTTACCGATCCCAAAATACGCAAAAAGTTCGAGAAGGCTTGGGGCGTAACACTGCCGGAAAAAACGGGGTACCACTTAACGGAAATTCCCCATCTGGTATTGAAGGAAGACAAGGTGAAGGCCTATTACATTTTTGGTGAAGACCCGGTACAGAGTGATCCGAATGCGGCCGAAGTTAGAGAAACGCTGGAAAAGATGGAGTTTGTCATTGTGCAGGATATCTTTATGAACAAGACGGCACTGCATGCGGATGTCGTCCTTCCTGCTACCTCCTGGGGCGAACATGAAGGTGTGTATTCGTCAGCCGACCGCGGATTTCAGCGGATTAGAAAAGCCATTGATCCTCCGGGGGAAGTGA
The DNA here is from genome assembly GCF_003854965.1 of Paenibacillus rhizophilus. Lineage (GTDB taxonomy): Bacteria > Bacillota > Bacilli > Paenibacillales > Paenibacillaceae > Paenibacillus_AQ > Paenibacillus_AQ rhizophilus. The sequence goes on along the minus strand of NZ_RQPI01000001.1, from coordinate 944,250 downwards.
AGCCGGATTGGCAGATTATCAGCGAGGTGGCCACAGCGATGGGCTATCCGATGTCCTACCGGAATACGGAGGAGATATGGGACGAGATGAGAGCCCTCTGTCCGAAGTTTTCGGGAGCAAGCTATAAGAAGATGGAGGAGCAGGGCGGCGTTCAGTGGCCTTGTCCGTCCGAAGATCATCCGGGCACACCGTATTTATATGAGGGTAACCGCTTTTCAACACTCAACGGCAAAGGGCGGCTGTTCGCCTGTGAATGGAGGGCTCCGCTGGAGCAGCCGGATCAGGAATATCCGTTAACCTTGTCGACTGTCCGTGAAGTCGGACATTATTCTGTCCGAACCATGACCGGGAACTGCCGTGCCCTTAGCCAATTGTCGGATGAGCCCGGCAATATTCAGATCAGTCCCGGGGATGCTTCGAGCCTTGGCATTGAAGACGGGCATCTGGTAAGCATTATCTCTCGGCGCGGGAAGATAGTAGCCAGAGCGCAAATCAGCGACCGGGTCAAAACAGGCGCCACCTATATGACCTATCATTTCTGGATTGGCGCCTGCAACGAGCTGACTGGTGACGCTTTGGACCCTGTCTCCAAGACACCGGAGTATAAATATTGCGCGATTCGCCTGGAAAAGATTCCGGATCAGCTTCGTGCCGAGCAGCAGGTTCGGCAGCAATATGAGTCGCTAAGAAAACAAATGCATGTAGGGGCTGGTCAGGCATGAAGAAGGAACGACCCAATTCGTTCGTCATTGCCGAAGCCGGCAAATGCATAGGCTGCAAAGCGTGCGAACTGGCCTGCTTCACGGTGCATAACCAGGATAACGGTGTGGCTGCCTCGGTAGGTACGGTCACCATACCGGTTCTTCCAAGGCTGTATGTTATCCAGACGGACAGCTTCACAATGCCGCTTCAGTGCCGGCACTGTGAGAATGCGCCTTGCGCCGGCGTTTGTCCGGTACAAGCGATCCGGCAGGAGGATGGTGCGATTCTCATCGATGAGGATCGCTGCATAGGCTGCAAAGCTTGTGCCGTGGCTTGCCCGTTTGGCGCGGTCAGTCTTTATAAGTCGTACGGCAATGGCCAGGAGATGAAGCAGCCGTACTTAAAGGAACAGCAAAACGGCCGTTTGGAACGCAAAGCAAGAGTTATCGCCTATAAATGTGATTTATGCCGAAATATCGAGTCTGGCGGGAATTCGGCTTCCGGAGAGATGGTATCAGCAGGCGCCGTGAATCATTACGGCAGTCTGACAGAAAACGGAGGCGAGCCGTTTCCCGCTTGTGTCTCGGTCTGTCCGGAACAGGCGTTGACGCTAGTAAGTCCGAGCCTCGGAGAATCCCGACCACGAACGGCTGCAGGCCTGGGCAGCTTGAGAAGCCTTAGATTATGACAAACTTAATTCCAGAAAAGAAAGGTTCATCTGTGATGCCAAACATCGATCCTATTATTCATATTGACGAACAGTTATGTACCGGGTGCAGACGGTGCGCGGCGGTATGCCCGGTAGATGCCATTATCGGGGAAGCGGGCACACCCCAAAGAATTGATGAACACCGCTGCGTCGTTTGCGGGCAATGTGTTCAGGCCTGTACCGCTTACGCGGCGGAAAGCGAACCATCCCTGACTTCCCGTGCGGAGAAGCTGCGGCAAAGAGGACAGCTTTCCAGCGTGCGTGAACCTTTATTCGCCGCCTATTCGACTGGGCATGCGCTGGAGCTGAAGGAAGCGCTGGCCGACCCGAAGCGGTACAAAGTCGTGCAATGCGCTCCGGTTATCCGCGTATCGCTGGCAGAGGAATTCGGCTTGCCTTTTGGTACATTAACACCGGGGAAGATGGCTGCGGCGTTAAGACGGCTGAATTTTGACCGGGTGTACGACACGAATTTCGGTGCCGACGTCACGATCATGGAGGAAGGCAGTGAATTAATAAGCAGAGTTATGTCCGGCGAGCGGCTGCCTATGTTCACCTCCTGCTGCCCGGCATGGGTCAAACATGCGGAGACGGCCGCGCCGAAGCTGTTGGAGCATCTGTCAAGCTGCAAATCGCCGATGCAAATGATAGGGGCCTTGGTCAAGACCTACAGCGCTGAATTGGATGGAGTTGATCCTGCAAATATCCTAAGTGTGGCGGTCATGCCCTGTACTTGCAAAAAATTTGAGGCTGGCAGGGAAGAGATGAATGTAGACGGGCATCGTGAAGTGGATCTGGTCATTACAACAAGGGAGCTGGCCCAGTTAATTAAAGACATGGGCATAGACTTCATTAATCTACCTGACGAACCGTTTGATTCGCCGCTCGGCAAATATTCCGGAGCAGGAACGATCTTTGGGGCCACTGGCGGAGTTATGGAAGCGGCGATCCGAACAGGATATGAACTGGTAACCCACGAGTCCATCCCGAATCTTCAGCTTGATTTTATCAGAGGGGATGAAGGGATTCGCACGGCAGCGGTACAAATTGGAGATTTGGAGCTGAGAGTCGCCATGGTCGCAGGGCTCAAATATGTCTCATCCATTTTGGAACAAGTAGCCGATGGCACCAGCCCCTATCATTTTATAGAAGTCATGGCATGTCCTGAAGGGTGCGTCAGCGGCGGCGGCCAACCTAAGCTACTGCTGGAAACACAGCGAAAGAGAGCTTATCAGGCCCGAAAGAGCGCGATCTACCGTCATGATTCCAATCAGAAGGTACGCAAGTCGCATGAGAACCCGGCCATTATTAAATTGTACAAAGATTTCCTGGGCGAGCCTTTAGGCCATGCCTCACATCATTTGCTGCATACCCAGTTCATTTCCAGAAGTGCCAAGGAGGAGTTGTCATGAACAGTTTCGTACTTGCCGATCCAGATAAATGTATAGGATGTCATACTTGTGAAGCAGCCTGTGTCGTTGCCCATTCGGGAAACGATCTGTTTGAGCAGGAAGAAAGCGAGATTGCATTTTACCCTCGTCTCACCGTAATCGAAACGGATGAAGTTACCGCTCCCGTCCAGTGCAGGCATTGCGAGGATGCGCCTTGTGCCAATGTGTGCCCGAATGGCTCGATTACGAACAAGAACAACAGTATTTTTATTAACCAGGATACGTGTATTGGCTGTAAAACCTGCATGCTGGCATGTCCGTATGGGGCGATTTCGATGGTTACCGCATATCAAGATGGTCAGAAACAGCGGCAATCCGGCCTGCGGACAAATGCTGAGGGCGCATGGAGCCGGAAGGAAAGAATCGTAGCGAACAAATGCGATCTGTGTGATGAAAGCGGAAATGGACCGGAATGTGTACGTGTATGCCCGACGGATGCGCTCCGGTTCATTGTACCCGGCCAAATCGACGAGTCGATTGCGCGGAAAAGAACGGCCAGTGCGCAGCTGCTGCAGCAGTTTGGCAGCTTGTCCGGCTATTGAGCCCGTTTATATTCCATCCAGGCATCAGTCATAAAAATGTAGAAAGCAAGGTGAATCCTTTGTCCGATCCTTTGGTGGACTCCTTTGGCCGTGTACATAATTACGTACGAATCTCCGTTACGGACCGCTGCAATCTTGGCTGTCAATATTGCAGGCCGGGGAATTCAACCGACTATACTACCAAGATAGACCTGCTCACCTTTAACGAGATGGTTGCTATCGTAAATGTACTCGCAGAGATGGGTGTCACTAAGGTGAGGATTACCGGCGGAGAGCCGCTCCTCAGACCACATCTTGAAGAACTTGTATCCAGACTGAGCGCCATATCGGGCATACGTCGCATTGGACTGACCACCAACGGAATGCTGCTGGCGTCCAAGGCTCAGGCGCTTCGCCAGGCAGGATTGACCGACGTGAATGTCAGTCTGGATTCCCTGCTCCCTGAGCGGTACGCAAATATAACGCGCGGCGGCAATTTGTCCCGGGTAATGAGGGCGGTTGAAGCCTGTTTTGAGGCCGGATTCAAAATGCTGAAGCTCAATGTAGTGCTCATGCAGGGAGTCAATGAAGATGAAATCGAGTCTTTTTTGCGGCTAACGCTGGATTATCCACTGCAAATCCGTTTTATCGAATATATGCCTATCGGAAATCAAGCAGAGGGGTGGAAAGCGGGATTTATGCCGCTGGAAGGTATAATGGCGCAATGTGCGGAGAGAGGTTGGGACGCACAGCGTGTTGTGCCTGCCGATAGTCTGTCCAATTCATCCTTTTGCGGAACGGCTGCCGATTCGGGGCCGGCCAGGTATTACCGGATATCAGGCGCTGCCGGAGAATTCGGCCTGATTAATCCTGTTAGTGATCATTTCTGCATGGACTGCAACCGGCTGCGCATAACGGCAAACGGGCATGTCAAGCCCTGCCTTTATTGGAACGACGAGCGGGATATCAAGCCGTTTATCGGCAATGATGAGATGCTGAGACAAGAAATTCGGCGATCGCTCGAAGCCAAACCGCAGCGGCATGAAATGATCGTTCAGCCGAGCCATAAACCTTCACAGCATACAATGCTGCGTCAGATGTCTCAGATTGGCGGGTGAAACCGGAATGAATGATGAATTAACATTCCGTATGGAACAGGACTCGCTTGGCAGCGCTCCAGTGCCGTGGGATGCCTATTATGGCATTCATACCGTACGCGCGCGGGATAATTTTACGGTCAGTGGCCGCCCGGCCCATCGGCAGCTCATGCAGGCCATGGTGTTGGTTAAGAAAGCCGCAGCTAAAGTAAACGGACGGCTAGGAGATATTCCAGAGTATGCCGCTGAGGCAATTCGGTTGTCCTGCGACGATATTCTGGGAGGCATGCTGGATGATCATTTTATCGTGGATGCCTATCAGGGTGGAGCGGGAACCAGTACCAACATGAATGTGAACGAGATTATCGCAAACCGGGCAATCGAGCGGCTTGGAGGAACGAAGGGAGACTATCGGTTAATCCATCCGATTGACCACGTAAACCTCTATCAATCCACGAACGACGTCTATCCTACCGCGTTGCGGATCGCTGTCATTCCTCTGCTGCGATTACTGAGTGAAGAGCTGTCTTCCCTTCAGGAAGCGTTTCAGGAGAAGGAGCGGCAATATGCCGATGTGTTAAGGCTGGGCCGGACTCAGCTTATGGATGCGCTGCCGATCATGGCCGGTCAGAGCTTTGGCGCCTACGCCAAGGCGGTAGCCCGTGACCGGTGGCGGCTGTATAAAGCGGAGGAGCGGCTGAGGGAGATCAATATCGGCGGTACGGCTGTCGGCACAGGGATGAATGCGCCGCTTAAGTATACTTATGCTATTGCTGAGGAGCTGCGGGAAATAACCGGTCTCGGGTTATGCCGCAGCGATTTTCCAATGGATGCCACTCAGAATATGGATGTGTTCGTGGAAACTTCGGGCTTGCTGAAAGCAGCCGCAGTGAATCTGCTGAAGATATCGGGCGACTTCCGGCTGCTGAATTCGGGCCCTTCCGGTGGCATTGGCGAATATAAGCTGCCCGCTGTGCAGGTCGGCTCGTCCATTATGCCCGGTAAGGTCAATCCGGTCATCGCCGAGATGGCCGGGTCCGTCGCGATGCGGGTGATCGCCAACGATACGGCGGTGACGCTGGCGGCGGCAAGCGGACAACTGGAGCTTAATGCGTTTACGCCATTAATTGCCGAGGCGCTGCTTGAATCCTTGGAGCTGCTAAGCCATGCCGTGCCGCTGTTCAAGGACCGGTGTGTTCAGGGGTTGACACTGGACGCCGAACGTTGTCATGAGCATCTGGACCGTTCAGGGGTGATGGCTGCGGCGACGGTATCCTATCTTGGATATGACACCGCAGCTGAGCTGGCTGCGGCTATGAAGGCTACGGGACGGCCGCTTGGAGAGCTTCTTCAGGAACGCGGCCTGATGGCTGAGGAGCAAATTAAAGCGATCCTTCATCCGCTGGAAGTGACCAAGCCGGGTATTCCCGGAAGCGGCAGAGGGGTCTGAAGAGGCAGAGGAAAGCGAAGGAGAGCACATAATGAGCTTGAACGAGAGCTTGAACGATACACCACGCGGAGAGCGACTGCACCTTGCCGTCTTCGGGCGGCGCAATGCCGGTAAATCGAGTGTGATTAACGCGCTTGGCGGGCAGGAGACCTCAATTGTTTCCCCGGTGAGCGGTACGACCACCGACCCTGTCTATCAGCCGATGGAGCTGCTGCCGGTAGGCCCGGTGGTACTTATTGATACAGCCGGACTGGATGACGTTGGCGATTTGGGGCAGCTGCGTATACACAAAACTATGCGGATTCTAAACAAAACGGATCTGGCGCTGGTTGCGGTAGATGCCGTCCATGGAGCCTGCGAATTTGAGCTGGAGCTGCTGCGGACGATTGCCGCCAGAGAGATTCCGTCGATTGTGTTTTTAAACAAAATCGATTTGCTTACCGCGCAAGGAGATGAAGGAGAGGCCGACTCGGCGGCGGCACGAGTGGAAGCCGTACTTGGCTGCAAGCCGATTTGTTTAAGCGCAGCCACGGGATTTGGAATCGGCGAATTAAAGACGGCAATTGCAGCCGCATTGCCCAGGGGAGAAGACAAGTTCCGGATCGTCGGCGATCTGTTAAGTCCCGGTGACCTGGCTGTGCTAGTTGTCCCGATCGACAAGGCCGCGCCCAAAGGGAGGCTGATTCTGCCGCAGCAGCAGACCATTCGCGACATTATGGAATGCGATGCGGTAGCTGTGGTGACCAAGGAACAGGAACTCGGGCATACACTGGCCGCACTGGGGCGCAAGCCTAGATTGGTGATCACAGATTCGCAGGCGTTCCTGAAAGCCCAAGCCGATACCCCGAAGGATGTTCCGTTAACCTCCTTCTCCATTTTGTTCGCCCGCTATAAAGGCGATCTTCCCCGGCTTGTAAGCGGGGTGAGGGCGATCAGCCGCCTGCGTGACGGCGACCGGGTGCTGATTGCGGAAGCTTGTACGCATCATCGGCAATCCGATGATATTGCCACCGTCAAGATTCCCCGCTGGCTGCGGGAAAAGACGGGCAGGCAGCTTCAAATCGAGCATGCCGCCGGCAGTGATTTTCCGGAAGGGTTGGAACAGTATTCCCTTATCATCCATTGCGGAGCCTGCATCCTGAATCGCAGAGCAATGCTGCAGCGAATGGAGGAAGCCAGGGTTGCGGGGGTCCCGATTGTCAATTATGGCGTGTTTATTGCCTATGTCCATGGGGTATTCCCAAGGGCGATTGAAATGTTCCCGTCCGCGATGCTGGCCTGGGCGGATGAGGGGATTTAAAGAAGGGTCAGTTAAATGGAAGCACCCGGTTCCTTGTTACAGGTTCCGGGTGCTTTTTATGATGCCTGTTTGTCAGAACCGCAGGTCCCGTTCACCTGCCCGGATGCGCCGCAGCTGCTTTATCGTTGCTTTTTTGACCGATTCCTTGGGGATACGCTCCAGATTATCGCGAATAGTCTGCTCGCCAATGGCACGCATCTCGTCGTCGGCGTAATCCAGCAGGTATTCCTGGAAGGTCATTAAGGAATTCGGCTGGCATACATTGTGAATTTGCCCCGATTTGGCCAGCTGCATAAAGCGGTCCCCCGTTCGCCCTTCCCGGTAACATGCGGTGCAGTAGCTGGGAACATAGCCGTCCCGGCACAGGTTTTTGATAATTTCCATAGGAGAGCGGTGATCGCCGACTGTGAACTGCGGCTTGTCGTCTTTGCCTTTATTGACGCTATACGCGCCAACGCCGGTGGCTGAGCCTGCGCTGATCTGTGAGATTCCCAGTTTAATGATTTGGTCGCGGAATTCCGGATCTTCACGTGTGGACAGGATCATTCCTGTATAAGGTACGGCCATTCTCAATACGGCGACAATCTTCGCGAAATCGCGGTCACCCACAAGATGGGGGTAATTGTCCAGATTCACGTTCTCCGCCTCGCGCAGGCGGGGGACAGAGATCGTATGCGGCCCGCAGCCAAATGTCTGCTCCAGATGTTCGGCGTGTTTCAGCATTGCTATGGTCTCGTATTTATAATCATAGAGTCCGTACAGGACGCCGATGCCAACATCATCGATGCCGGCTTTCATTGCCCGGTCCATGGCGGTCGTGTGCCAGTCATAATCGCTTTTGGGTCCCTGTGGGTGGTAATTGTGATAACTGGGTCTGTGATAAGTCTCTTGGAATAAAATATAGGTTCCGATCCCGGCATCCGCCAGTTTGCGGTATTCTTCCTCCGTCGTGGCGGCAATATTGATGTTAATCCGCCGGATACTGCCATTGTCGAGCTTGGTGTCGTATATGGTCCGGATACATTCCAGGATGTAGTCAATGGAACAATGGTGAGGGTCTTCACCCGCTTCAAGGACAAGCCGTTTATGGCCAAGTGACTGTAGTACCTGGACCTCTTGGGCAATTTCATCTTGAGTGAGACGGCTGCGTACAAACTCGGAATTGGAATGCTTGTATCCGCAGTAGACACAGTTATTGACACAGTAGTTGCTGACATAGAGGGGGGCGAACAGGACGATCCGGTTGCCGTATATCCGTTCCTTGATCTCCCTGGATACCTGGTACAGCTGTTCTAGTGTTTCGTCCTCATTAACATGCAGCAGCACCGCCGCTTCCCGGGAAGTCAGGCCTTTGCACTTTCTTGCTTTGTCCAGGATTGTGTTAACGATCTGGCTGTCGTATACTGCCTCCTCCCCGTATTGCAGCGATTCCTTGATTTCCTCGTCCTGAATAAAATCCGCCGTACGGCGCTCATTCACTCGGTTCACGAACATCCACTTCTTTCTGGGTTCATTAATGGCAAAATAGAAGGCTGAACTTCGCCCGATTGCCTTCCTGTGAAATTACAAGACAAACGACAGGTCACAAATGACCTTTAATTCTCAAAGATCACCCTGCCGCGCCGGAGGGCTCGACAACCAGTTCAGACTGTCTCCTCGGCCCATATCGACATGAAAGCCGGCGCCCTCAATCCGCTGCTCCAGACAGAATCTGCACTGCGCAGATTCATCTCCTGTACAAATTTTATTGTTGTATAAAGTATATTTCGGACGAACGGACAGCGGGGACAGATTAGGCATGACTACATTTGCACCCGCTTTTAATGCGAGTTCCCGCCCATACGGATGGACGGTTCCCATCGCTGTGGTAGCTGGAATTAAGGCGTTCGGCACAAACAGTCGCGCAAGTGCGATCATATCAAGTGAGGCTTCTAAGGTTCCGGCCGGCTCGTCCTTTAAAGGTGTAGCTTGATGCGGCAAAAAAGGGCCGATGCCAATCATGTCCGGATTAAGCTCCTTGAGGTACAGTAAATCCTCGGCCAAGTCTTCGTGCGTCTGTCCGGGCAATCCGACCATAAACCCGGCTCCGACCTGATAGCCGATCGTTTTAAGGGCAAGCAAGCGGTCCCGCCGATTCTCAAAAGTCATGGTCGGGTGAAGCGCCTGGTACAGTCTGCGGGAAGCTGTCTCATGACGCAGCAAATAACGGTCCGCACCCGCTTCAAATAATCGGGTGTACGTCTCATCGTCACGTTCGCCTATCGAGAGCGTCACCGCGATATCCGGATAGCGGCGCTTGATGTCAGCAATCAGGCGAGCCAGCTTGTCCGTTGTGTACCAATCGTCCTCTCCGCTCTGCAGAACGAAGGTGCGATAGCCCAAATCGTAACCCTCCCGGCAGCACTCCAAGATTTCATCGGGCTGAAGCCGATAGCGGCTGACTGTCTTATTGGCGGAGCGTATCCCGCAGTACATGCAGTTTTGCTTGCAGATGTTGGAGAATTCAATGAGCCCCCGCAGATACACCACTGTTCCGTAATAGGCCACCCGCTTCTGATGGGCAAGAGTATGCAGCCGCCTTCGGGATTCCTCGTCCAATCTATCAAGCAAGTAGACAATTTCGTCGGAATCCAAGGATTCTTGCGCATATAAACGATCCAGTAAATAATCCGTTGAACATCCCTCCCCAAGCTGAACAGGTGCATCTTTCTTGCAATCACATGTAAATAATGTAACAAAAGTAAAAAAGAAGAACTGTGAGCTTTTTGCTTGAAATCGCAGGTTTGTTCAATTATTGATCAGGAGCGAACAATCGCTGATACGGTCCGGGCGTGTATACACGTTGCATGAATCCTGACGGATGAAACCGACTGTCGTGATCCCGAGCTGTTCAGCCAGCTCAAGGGCCAGCGCCGTCGGAGCGGATTTGGATAAAATGATTTCACAACCGATTTTGGCGACCTTCAGCAGAATTTCCGATGAAATACGGCCGCTGAACACGATGATTTTGTCGTCCAGGTTCATCTCGTGTCTTAGGCAGTGGCCGTAAATCTTGTCTAGCGCATTATGGCGGCCGATGTCGCTGCGGGCGAGCAGCACTCCATCGGTATCGCAAATCGCGGCGGAGTGGACCCCGCCCGTTCGGTGAAACAGCTCCGCACCGGTCTGCACTTCCTCCATCAGGCGAAAACAATCCTTAAAGGATAAAGAGACATGAATGCCGTCCATGATTTTGGCAGTTCTTGCATCGTTGACATATACAAACCCGTGGCGGCCTGCACCGCAGCAGGAAGTGACATAACGCTTGGCATACAGCTGGCGGTGAAGCTCATTCCAGCGTTCAGTGGAGATGTGTACGTACCCTTCTTCTTCCTGCATCCACATTTCTTTAATATCTTGAATTCCCCGAATGATGCCTTCAGAGGCCAAATAACCGATTGCCATGTCTTCAATGTATTCGGGGGTGCATACCAGAGTCACGAATTCTTCGCCGTTAATCTTGAGTGTGACCGGATGCTCCGTCACAATGAGATCCGGTTCTCTGGTGATTCGGCCTTGCCGGTAACGAATAATGTGTCCTTGCTGTTCAGGTCCCCGCTTCATTTTCATCACCCTTATTAATGAAGATTTTAAATATAGAAAAATAACTTTAATAGAAGAAAATAGTAATTGGACCAACTTTACTACATCACTTATTGCAATAATTGTCAATTTTATATTTCACAATCCAGCTCTATTTCTTCATCCTGTTCCTTCATTGCAACGTTCTATTTGTGGGTATGGAACGCTATGGTATAATGGGGCGGAGGTGACTGGCGACGTATGTTTTTGAAACGGATTGAATTAGCTGGCTTTAAATCGTTTGCCGACAAAACGGAGATGGAGTTCGTGCGCGGCATTACGGCTGTCGTTGGACCCAACGGAAGCGGCAAGAGCAACATTTCGGACGGCATCCGCTGGGTGCTTGGCGAACAAAGCGCCAAATCGCTGCGCGGCGGCAAGATGGAAGATATTATTTTTGCCGGAAGCGATGCCCGCAAGGCTGTCAATTATGGCGAAGTGTCGCTGACGCTGGACAACGAGGACCATGCGCTGCCGCTGGACTTCAGCGAAGTGACGGTGACCCGGCGGGTCCATCGCAGCGGAGACAGCGAGTATATGATCAATAAGCAGTCGTGCAGGCTGAAGGATATTACGGAGCTGTTCATGGACACCGGCATCGGCCGCGAGGCATATTCCATTATTGGACAAGGCCGGATTGAGGAAATTCTCAGCACCCGGTCCGAAGACCGGCGGGGGATTTTCGAAGAGGCGTCGGGGATCGTTAAATATAAATTGCGCAAAAAGGATGCGGGACGCAAGCTGGATGAGACGGAGCAGAATCTGCTGCGCATCCACGACTTGATCAGCGAGCTGGAGGATCAGATTGGCCCGCTGAAGGAGCAGTCCGAGAAAGCGATCCGTTACAAGGAACTGAAAGAGCAGCTGAAACAGCTGGAAATATCCGTCTATGTGCATCAGATCGAGGGGATTCATGAGGCATGGAAGGACGGCAATGCCAAGCTGGAGATTTTGCGGGACGAGCAGCTTCAATTGTCGACGGTCGTAACGGCCCATGACGCTAAGCTGGAGAGCGGAAGAGCCGCACTCCGCCAGTTGGAGGAAAAGATCGAGAAGCTTCAGGAGCAGCTGCTGCGGTACAGTGAAGCTTTTGAGAAGAGTGAAGGTTACGGCGAACTGCTGAAGGAGCGCAGACGGCATCTGGAAAATAACCGGGAGCAGCTGCTTCAGGCCATCGGTTCCGTCGGCGAGCGCTCGGAAGACCGGATACGCGAGCTGAGCGGTCTCGAAAACAATCTGGAACAGACCCGGCTACGCCTCGCGGAGCTGCGAAAGCAGCTGAAGGACGAAGAAGCCAGGCTGTCGGGCGTTACGGACGGGCTCAGTCAGAGCAAAGAGGAAAGCTTGAAGAGCGCGCTACTGGAGCTCATGAACAAAATGGCGCAGGCGCGCAACGAAATCCGCTACGCCGACCAGCAGAAGGAAAATCTGGAGCGGCGGATGAACCGCAGCGAGGAAGAGAGCGGCAAGTGGACTTCACGGCATGAGGAGCTTCTGCGGGAGCAGGGCAAGCTGAAGAACGGAATCGAGGCGCTTGGCAAAGAACTTGGAAAGCTGCGCAAAGATTACATCACCGAGAGCGAATACTCGGTTGCCCGGCAAAAGCTGCTTGACGAGGCCCACTCGGGACTTCGCAAATGGGAACAGAAGCGGGAAGCGCAGGTCTCCCGCCATGAGACGATGAAGGAAATGCAGGATGACTTCGACGGCTTCATGCTCGGCGTCAAAGAAGTGCTCAAGGGCGCACGCAAGGGGCAGCTCAGCGGCGTTCACGGCGCTGTGGCCGAGCTGATCTCCGTTCCCGAGAAGCTGGAGACGGCTGTCGAAACCGCGCTGGGCGCTTCGCTGCAGCATATCGTTATGGACAACGAAGCCGTGTCTCGACAGGCCATTTCTTTTCTGAAGCAGCGGCAGCTTGGCCGCGCCACATTCCTTCCGCTCGATGTCATCCGGCCGCGCCAGATTTCCGGCAGCGACCGCGGGATGATTGAGGGTGCGGACGGATTTGTGGGAATCGGCTCCGAGCTGGTCGGCTTTGACGGAAAGTATGCCAGCATAGTCGGCAGTCTGCTTGGGAATGTCGTCATTGCGGAAAGCTTGGAGCAGGCGAACAAAATCGCCGCCAGATGCCAGTACCGCTACCGCGTCGTTACCCTGGAGGGCGATGTCGTCAATGCCGGCGGTTCGATGACCGGAGGCAGCCAGCACAAGAAGAATTCCAGTCTCCTTGGACGCAAACGCCAACTGGATCAGCTGAAAGAGGAGATCGGCGAAACCGAGCGCCAGATCGACAAGCTGAAAGCCAGCATCGCCCGGCTGCGGAAGGAGCAGGAGGACTCCAATGACAAGCTGGAGAAGCTTCGCCACGGAGGGGACGAGAAGCGTCTGGAGGAGCAGCGGCTCGCCGGCGATCTGAGACAGCTGGAGCAGGAGCTGCGCCATGTGCAGGAGCAGGTGGAAAGCGCAGGAGCGGAGCGAAGCGGATTCGCTGATGAAGCGAAGCAGCTGGAAAAGACCAGGGAGCAGGCCGCGGCCGAACTGGCTTCGCTGGAAGCGGAGGAAAAAGCCGCCCATGAAGCGATCCGGAATGCGGAATCGCTGCGTAAGGCGAGCGAGACCGAGAGGGAAGAGCTTCAAGGCAAGCTGACCGGGATGAAGGTAGCGGAAGGCAAGCTGGATCAGGAGATTTTTTCGCTGGAGGAACAGCTGCGGAGACTGAAGGCCGACGCCGGTTCACAGGATAAGGAATTGCGGCAGAACCGCAGTTTACTCGCGACGATTGAGCAGGATTTGAATACCAATGCCGCCGAAGCCGTCAAACAGCAGGAAGATTTGAACACATACCGTCTCAAAAAGGAAGAAGCGGCTGAGAATCTGGATTATACCCGGGCGGAACGGACATCGCTGACCCGAAAGCTGGAGCTGGAGGAAGGCGAAACGAAGGAACAGCGGCAGGCGCTGAAAGCGGTGGATGACCGGCTGCGCGCGACGGAGGTTTCCGTAGGCCGGCTGGACGTTGAGCTTGATAACATTTTACGGAAGCTGAGCGATGATTACGAGCTGAGCTATGAGCTGGCCAAGCAGCGCTACCCCGTTCCGGAGGATGTCCCTGCCGCACAGGCCGAAGTACAGAAACTAAGACGGAGCATTTCCGCGCTTGGCGAGGTGAATCTGGGCGCCGTGGACGAGTATCAGCGGGTGCATGAACGCTATACGTTCCTTAGCGAGCAAAAGGACGACCTCGTTGAAGCCAAGACCACGCTGTATCAGGTCATCCGCGAGATGGAAGAAGAAATGTCCAAGCGGTTCAAGCAGACATTCGATGCCATCCGCAGGGAGTTCGGCACGGTGTTCACCAAGCTGTTCGGCGGTGGCCGGGCAGATCTGATGCTGCTGGACCCGGACAATCTGCTGGATACGGGTATCGACATCGTCGCCCAGCCTCCGGGCAAGAAGCTGCAAAATCTGCAGCTGCTGTCGGGCGGCGAACGCGCGCTTACCGCAATGGCGCTGCTGTTCGCGATCCTGCAGGTGAAGCCGGTACCGTTCTGTGTGCTGGACGAGGTGGAGGCTGCGCTGGACGAGGCGAATGTGGTCCGGTTTGCCCAATATCTGCGTGAATTCTCGGAGCAGACCCAGTTTATCGTTGTGACCCACCGTAAAGGAACGATGGAAGAGGCGGATGTGCTCTACGGGGTAACGATGGAAGAAGGCGGCGTCTCCAAGCTTGTCTCTGTGCGTCTGGAAGATGAAGAAGCGGAGATTGCATAATTTGGCGTATAGCCATTTCATAAAATGAACGGAGGAAGAAGATTGAGTTTTTTTAAGAAATTGAAAGAAAGCATTTCCGGCAAAACGGAAAGTGTGACGAAGCAGTTCCGGGAAGGTCTGGAGAAGAGCCGCAGAGGGTTCGTGGAGAAAGTATCCGACCTGATGATTCGCCGCAAAAAAATCGATGAGGAGTTCTACGAAGAGCTGGAAGAAATTCTGATCGGCGCCGACGTCGGTGTTAATACGGTTATGACGCTGGTGGATGAACTGCGCACCGAGGTGAAGAAGCAGCGCATCGAGAACGCAGCCGAGCTGCAGCCGATACTCTCCCGCAAGCTAATGGAGCTGCTGCGCGGCGACGATGACGTTCGGCTGAATGAGAACCCTGACGGCATTACAGTCATTCTGTTCGTTGGCGTCAACGGCGTCGGCAAGACGACAACAATCGGCAAGCTGGCACACCGCTACAAGCAGGAGGGCAAAAAAGTGCTGCTGGCTGCGGGCGATACGTTCCGTGCGGGAGCCATCGAGCAGCTTGAGGTATGGGGACAGCGGGCAGGCGTGGATGTGATCAAGCAGAGCGCGGGTTCCGACCCCGCAGCGGTGATGTATGATGCGGTTCAGGCCGCCAAGCAGCGCGGCGTCGAAGTGCTGATCTGCGATACGGCGGGCAGGCTGCAGAACAAGAGCAATCTGATGGAAGAGCTGGCCAAAATATTCCGTGTCATCCAGCGCGAGATTCCGGGCGCGCCGCATGAGGTGCTGATGGTGCTCGACGCGACGACAGGGCAGAATGCGCTTGCGCAGGCCAAGCTGTTCGGCGAGAAGAGCGGAGTGACAGGCCTTGTCCTTACCAAGCTGGACGGAACGGCCAAAGGCGGCATTGTCGTCGCCATCCGCCAGGAGCTGAATCTTCCGGTGAAGCTGGTCGGGCTTGGTGAAAAAATGGAGGATCTGCAGCCGTTCGATTCCGAACAATTCGTTCACGCTCTGTTCTCCGGAGCGATTATCGAAGAGAAGGAAGACGGGAACCCGGAAGATTGACTTTTAATAAAAATATCGACATACAGCAGCGCCGTCAGATGCCGGCGCTTTTCTTTATACTATTTTACAATCTCCCTGCACTCCGATACATAATTTCTATGTCCAGCCCATGCGTTCTTTAAGTGAAACAATTTGTGCGATATGATGCCTGCCGTGCCAGGCATATCGGTGAGTGGCCGTTTCCAGGCTCATTGGTCCGTGAGTGGGGCTCGTAAATGTTCGCTGAAAGTCGGACGGGCGCAAGGAATGGAGCAGAACGGCAAAGCGGTTGTGAAGGGATTCCAGAAGAATCAAGGACATTTCAATCGGTGCCGCATAGTCGCTTAGCTCCGCCCACAAATCTTCCCGATAAGAACCGGAGATTGGGTGATCTTCAGTCAACGCCCTCTTAAAACGAATATAGGCGTTCATATCGTTATCGGCCATATGGTGAACGACTTGTTGAACCGACCATCCGCCGGGGCGATATGGATTATGCAACTGCTCCAATGTAAGATTTTTCACAGTCTGCCTGAGTAGGTTCGGGATTTCCAGGATTTCATCAATCCAAAGCTTATGCTGTTTTGAAGTCGGGTTCTCTACAGACTCAAATGGTCCAATCGGATAACGAAGCCGGTCCATGGACTCACATCCTTTCAGTTTGATATCTATCATAAATTAAAAGAGAACAAACTAAAACCACAATATTCCATCCACATATTCCAATGTTACAACATATGAAAAATTCACAATAGAAAAGACGCATATCTCTCCCGCATCCATTTAGTCTGTAATACTATCAAACGCGCTCCATCCCAGATAAAGGAAACGCATACAGAGCATGATAAAATGACAGTCTATCAAATCCGTTGTTATATATATTGACATGATCCAGAGGGTTTACGTATTATGAAAATGTGATTGAATTATTTTATTGATATTGGATTAATTATAAGTATGGTTTGTTAAAAAACATTACATTATTTCGAAAGGAGTCGGGCTCATGTCTAAACTTGATCCACTGCCCGGTCTGTCTCCGTATCCGCTGCATCATTTTTACGATGAAATGTTCGATGGTGAACGCAGCGTCCGCCCTCATTATAAGCATGTAAACCGCATGTTTGCCGGAATGAGCCCCGAAGAGCTGCAGACCAAACAACATTTAATGCAGCGGCGGATGATGGAGGAGGGCATTACCTTTACTCTGTACAACCCGGCTCAGGACCATCCCATGGAACGGACCATCCCCTTTGATATGATTCCGAGGATTATCCCTAAGGATGAGTGGGAGAAGCTTGAAGCAGGGATTATCCAGCGCGTGACGGCGCTGAACCTGTTCATTCATGATATCTACCACGAACAATATATCGTCAAAGACGGCATCGTGCCCCGCAAAATGGTCATCTCCAACTGTTATTTCCGCCCGGAAATGACAGGGCTGCGCGTCCCTGGCGGAGCCTATATAACCACGTCGGGAATCGACCTAATCAGGCACAACGACGGGAATTATTATGTACTGGAGGACAACCTCCGCACGCCTTCCGGTTTTTCCTACCTATTTAAAGGAAGATCTTTGATGAACCAGCTGTTCCCCGAGCTGTCTTTCTCGAGCTCCATCCGGGATGTGGAACACAGCATCAACCGCTTCTTGTCTGTACTTCGCAGCCTTTCGCCTTCTCGCACGTCTGATCCCGTTATTGCTCTACTGACCCCAGGCGTATACAATTCCGCTTACTATGAGCACGCCTTCCTGGCCCAGCAAATGGGAATTCATCTTGTGGAAGGACGAGATTTGGTCATTCAGGATCATAAACTGTATTTGAGAGAAATGAACGGACTTAAGCGCGTGGACGTGCTGTACCGCCGGCTCGACGACGACTATATCGATCCGCTTGCCTTCGATCCCAACTCGCTGCTTGGTGTTGCGGGCCTTATGAATGCATACCGCGCCGGCAATGTGGCTATTGCCAACGCTCCGGGAACCGGAGTCGCTGATGATAAGGCCATGTACGTATATGTGCCGGAGATGATCCGTTATTATCTGAAAGAGGAACCGATCCTCAATAATGTTCCCACCTATCTCCTTTCCAAACCGGATGAACGGCAGCATGTGCTTGATAATCTGGAAGAAATGGTTGTCAAGGAAACCTCACTTTCCGGTGGATACGGAATGCTGATCGGAAGCGAGGCAAGCAGGAATGAGCGGGAGGAATTCCGGCTTAAAATTCTTGCTGAACCGGACCGCTATATCGCCCAACCGATCATGTCTCTTTCGAGAGCGCCGATTTTGTCTGAAGGCACGATGAGCCCCCGGCATATCGATTTGAGAGCTTTTGTACTGATGGGGGCGGACCGCAAGCCTCATGTCATTCCGGGAGGTCTTACGCGCGTGGCGATGAAGGAAGGCTCGCTTGTGGTGAATTCCTCTCAAGGTGGCGGAGTCAAGGATACCTGGGTCATGTCCTAACAAAAAGAACGCATTAATATAAGGACGAGGGAGTGACGGTAGATGTTGAACCGCAACGCGGAAGCTTTATTTTGGATTGGCCGTTATATGGAAAGAGCGGAGAATCATGCAAGATTGATCGATGTTCATTATCATATTCAGCAGGAAGAGGATTTTCGGGAGGAAGGGCATAAATGGTCCAGGCTGATTGATGCGATCGGCGCCAGAGATGAATATGTGCAGCAGTTTGAAAGCTTTTCGGAGCAGGATGTCTTGTCCTTTATCACGCTGGATCTCGGCAATGCGAATTCTCTGTATTCGTGCGTACATCATGCGCGCAACAATCTCCGCACCCTGCGCCAGCAGCTTCCGAGCGAGCTGTGGGATATCGCCAACAGCTTTAACCTCTGGCTCGGCGACCGCTCGGTTGCCGACATTATGAAGAGCCCTCATCAGTTCTACCAGCAGATTAAAGAACGGGCGGCCATGTTCCTCGGAGCCGAGCAGTCGGTTATGCTGCGGGCCAATGAGTGGCGGTTTATCGAAAGCGGACGCTTTCTGGAACGCGCGGAGAATACCGTGCGCATTCTTCAATCCGTAACCTCTTCCTGCCAGGACAAGGAACAGTCCGCGGTTTATACCCAGCTTCAGGCTGTTTTGAGATCGGTCAGCGGGTACCAGGCGTTCCGCAAATTTTTCGCGGATGCGGTGTCTCCTGAATGCATATTGGAATTTTTGATTACCAACAACGCTTTTCCGCGCTCCGTCCGCTTTGCGGCTAATCAATTGGAAGAGCATCTGGCGAATATCGAAATTGATTTTCCCGACCGGGGCGAAGGTTATGAACGGGTAATCCGCCAGGCGGGCAAGATCAGGGCGGAGCTTGATTATATGGAAAAGGAAGATATCGCCGGGCAGCTGGTGGACCAGGTGCTGGAGTCGCTGAAGTCATCCTGCCAGAAGCTGGGGAGAACGATGGAGGTTGCTTTTTTTCGGCAAGAAGGGATTAAAATATGAAAATTCAAATCAACCATACGACCCGGTATACTTATCCGGAGCCCGTGACGGACAGTGTCAATGAGATCCGGCTCACTCCGCGAACCAATTACCGGCAATCCTGCTACCATCATGAAGTGGACATATTTCCGCCGGCGAATCTGCTTACTTATGAAGATTTCTTCGGAAACCGGGTGCACGCCTATTCAGTGAACAAACCGCATACGGAGATGGTCATTCATACCCGCGCAACGGTCGTAACGGAAGACAGGGCCCAACGCCGTGATCTGCCGAAGCTGGCACTGGAAGATCAGATCACACGGATAAAGGAAGAGGAATTCCAGAACCGTTATATCGAGTATATTCTGCCGACCCGCTATACGGAGGTAACGCCGGAGCTGATGGAATTCGCCTCCCAGCACCCTTTTGACGAAGCGGAGGATTTATACGAATGGACCAAGAGGCTGTCCTCCACCATCTATGAGCAGTTCACCTACGATCCCGAAGCGACGAGCGTCAATACGACCGTTAAAAAAGCGCTAAAGCTCAAACGCGGCGTCTGCCAGGACTATGCTCATCTTATGATCGCGGTCTGCCGCAGCGTCGGACTTCCGTCGAGATATGTGAGCGGATATCACTTTGTGGGCGATCTTCAGGGCGGCAATGCCGATTTTGAACAGGCTTCCCATGCATGGGTCGAGACGCATATCCCGGGGAGCGGCTGGCTCGGCTTCGATCCAACCAACAACGTGGAAGTGAACTGGCGTTATGTAAAGCTGGGACATGGGCGCGATTACAAAGATATTGTGCCGGTCAAAGGCGTTTACCGAGGAGCCTCAGGCAATCTGGAAGTCACGGTGGATGTGCGGTTACTGGACAATTAATAGGGGTTAAAACGTCACATAAGCCACGGCGTCTCAGCTGTCACGGCCGCTTTCGGTTAATAACCGGAGGCGGCTGTTTTGATTTGTCTTTTTCGGAGAAAATAGTAGGACACCCTTCTCTGAACCTTGAGTTTGGAAGGAACCTTTTTTACCTGAAATGATTAAAAGGGAGGCTCCTTTGGGTAATCTTGAGACAGAGTCACTATTTACATGAAAACGGAAGGAGAGCCTACATATGAGTCCTAATACTGAACCCAAGCAGCGTTTTGCAGGAAAAACAGCGATAATTACCGGAGCGGGCTCGGGCATCGGCAGAGCGACTGCCATTCAGATGGCCCGTGAAGGCGCCAATATCGCCCTGTTTGATCTGGTGAACGACCGTACCTCCGTTGTGGAGCGGAAGCTGAACCGGATACGCGAAGGCTGTGCGCTCGCCGTCGATGTGGATACCTCAAGCCCCGAGCGGATGGAAGCGGCGGTTCGGAAAACGGTGGAGCATTTCGGCGGTCTGGATATCGTATTTGCCAATGCGGGAATCAACGGTTCCATTGGTCCGATCGAAGAGCTGAGCATCGAAGACTGGCAGCGCACGCTGTCGGTCAACCTTACCGGAACGTTTCTCTCTTTGAAATACACTATCCCCCATATGAAGAGCAAAGGAAAAGGGAGCATTATTATTACCAGTTCCATCAATGGCAACCGGCGGTTTGCGAGTTTCGGCTTCTCGCCGTACAGCACGACTAAGGCGGGGCAGGTGGCCTTTGCCAAAATGGCCGCTCTGGAGCTGGCCAAATTCAAAATCCGGGTGAACGTCGTTTCTCCCGGGGCTATTTCCACGAACATCGACGAAAGCACTGAACCGAACGAAGAGCTGGAATCGATTGTGATTCCGATCGAATTTCCGGAAGGACAGCAACCGCTGGCCGACGGGCCGGGCAAGCCGGAGGATGTGGCTAACCTCGTATGCTTTCTCGCATCGGATGAATCGTCCCATATTACCGGAGCGCATATCGTAATTGATGGCGCTGAATCACTTCTGACTTAAAGGAAAACAAATTGCAGCATATTGCTACTATGATCCGTGTTCTCCGGACCCGTTCCGGAGTATGCGGATTTTTTTTGCGGCGGGAAATGGGAAAAAATGATAAACTGTTGGAAGTATGTTATTTTTTTCCTGAGAGGTGACAAGGTTGAGGGTATTAAATTTTATGACTTCTTTCCATTTAACCTGCAGCACGAATACAAGGCCGGCTGTCAGAGAAGGGATCACCGCCCTGCTGTATTTTGTGTATGTGAATGTGATTTATTATCTGCTCGGTCTGTTCTATAAATCCCAGTGGATGGATCAATTAACAACCGCCTTTCCCGATAAGGATTGGATGAGATTGGCGTTTACTGTGCCGGCTGTGGTTCTACAGCTTGTTCCTCTATTCATTATCTTGAAGCTGCGGGGGGAAACTTGGGGGTCCATAGGGATAAAGCGTTCCAAAATCGTACTGTCCATTATCATCGGTCTCATTGCCGTCCTTCCTTTCCGCTGGATACCCATTGCAAACTGGATGTTTCACGGCAAATCTCTCCCGCTGGATGGAGGGGCCGTGCTGGGGTTCTTGTATTATTTGGCGCTGATCGCGCTGCCGGAGGAACTGATCTTCCGGGGTTACATCCAGACGAGGATTATGGGACTCATCCCGAGCAAGTTCGTGGCTATCCTCACGACCGGCGTGCTTTTTGCCATTACTCATGTTCCATTTCAAATGGCGGTCCTGAATCTGAATTATGCCGGGTATATTGCTCAAACGTACATGCATTTGATCATTATATTGGGCTTGCATCTCTACTTTACATACATTTATACACGAACGAATAATATTGCCGGGTCGGCGCTATGCCATGCCCTCATTGATTTTATAATCGGCTGATCCGCTGCGGATAACTGTGATAAAATAAACCCAGGCGCTCAATGCGTTCAATATTGATCAAGGAGGCGGTTGAAATGGCCATTATGTCCTGGCTGGCCGAGCAGCGGATTGAAGAGGCGATGCGCAAAGGAGAATTCCGGAATTTGCCGGGCCATGGCAAGCCGCTGGAACTGGAGGATATGTCGGGGGTGCCCGACGAACTCCGAATGTCGTTCAAGATCATGAAGAATGCCGGACTTCTACCGGAGGAGCTGCAGCTGCGGGCGGAATGCGCGACTCTGGAAAATCTGCTTGCCGCCTGCCACAGCGGCGGGGGAGAGAAACGCGAGCTCGGACGAAGGCTGACGGAGAAAAAGCTGAGGCTGGAAGAGCTTCTCCGGCAGCGGGGACTCGATGGAAGCGCCGCTTTTGCGCAGTACGGGGAACAAATCCGGATGAGACTGGATAAAGAGTAGGAAATGGCGAATTTAAAATAGAACTGCCGGCGGGATGAATGGAAGCAGCCCCAGATGCCGCGCAGAAGCTTAAGAATGCCCGGCCGCTTGTTTGATAGAGCGGCCGGGCATTCTTTTGATGTCTCCGGCATTTCATGGAGAGAAACGGAGACAGTTTATTGCTGGAAGGAAGGGTGGAGGCTGCCCAGCATTTCGGGAGTGACTACGATGTCTTTGCGGGAAATCCGGTCCAGCTTGAAGGAAGGCAGCAGATCTAGCGGCGAGACCTGGAGAGGTTCCGGCAGCAGTCCGGCCGCCCATGCCAGCCAACCGTTGACTGTCTGCGGCGTCACACCCGCATCCCGCAGCTCGGCGAGCGTAATCCCGCCGTGACGCTTGGCCAGCCGTCGTCCATCCCGGTCCAATAGGAGCGGGACATGGGCAAAGTGCGGAGGCTTCCAGCCCAGCGCTTCGTAGAGCATCAGCTGGCGGGGCGTGGAATCAAGCAGATCGGCTCCGCGAAGCACATCCGTAATGCCCATGAGGGCGTCGTCCACGACGACGGCAAGCTGGTACGAGAAGATGCCGTCGGCGCGGCGCACGATGAAGTCGCCTCCGGCGGCTGCATCGGTCCGGCGGGGGCCGGCGACGCCGTCGGTGAAGAAGATTTCTCCGGACGGAACGGCGAAGCGGAGGGAAGGCGACTTGTTCAAGGATCGCCGCTGCACCTCTTCGGGAGACAAGCTGCGGCATGTTCCGGGGTAAACCGGACCTTCCGAGGCCAGACCGTGGGGAGCGGCAGCGGCCGCCAGAATATCATGGCGGCTGCAGTAGCAGGGGTATAGCCTTCCTTCGGCCTTCAGCCGGTTCAGTGCCGTTTCATACAGCTTCAGCCGCTCGCTTTGGACATAAGGTCCGAAGGGTCCACCCACGTCGGGCCCTTCGTCCCAATCGAGACCGAGCCAGCGTAGATCGTAGGTGATTTGTTGGGCAAATTCGGGCCGGCAGCGAGCCGTGTCAATGTCCTCCATACGGAGCACGAAGATTCCGTTCCTGCTGCGGACTTGCAGCCAGGCCATCAGTGCGGCCAGGGCATTGCCGATATGAATGCAGCCGGATGGCGACGGTGCGTATCGGCCGCGAATGACGTTGCCGGCCGGTTCAATATTTGAGAGCGGAAGCAAAGGAGAACCCTCCTAACGAGACAAATAATGTATGACTTGCGAAGCGGACTGCATCAAAAGGCGACCTGGAATCCGAGGCCCGTCTCCCGTCTTGAATTTTTCCGCCGTTTCGCCCATGATTACAATAACGAAAATGATCATATTGATAGACCGTGTCTACTCTATTCAATATTTTATTGTAATTCACGAATCAAGCAATTGCCAGTCCCGCTGTCTGTTTACTATGATTAGTCGAATGATGCATTGAAATGAATATTAACTATATTTACTGATGACGGAGCGATTACATGAGCACACTGCCGATAATGCAGGTTATGCCTGAACTTAAAAATATACTTGCCGCATCTCCCTCTGCCGTCCTTATTGCGGAGCCCGGAGCGGGCAAGACCACCGCAGTGCCGCTTGCGCTGCTGGAAGAGCCGTGGATGAAAGGCAAAACCATGCTTATGCTGGAACCGAGACGGCTTGCCGCCAGGGCGGCGGCGGTCTTTATGGCGTCCCGTCTAGGAGAAAAGGCAGGCCAGACTGTGGGCTACCGGATGCGCATGGACAGCAAAACGGGGCCAAACACGCGTATCATCGTCGTTACCGAAGGCGTGCTGACCCGGATGCTTCAGGACGACCCGTCACTTGGCGATACCGGGCTAGTGATCTTCGACGAGTTCCACGAACGAAGCCTTAATGCGGATTTGGGCCTTGCGCTCTCGCTGGAGACGCAGGCCGTTCTGCGCGAGGATTTGAAGCTGCTCGTCATGTCGGCAACGCTGGACGGAGAGAAGGTATCCGAACTGCTTGGCGCAGCTCCGGTTGTCCGGTGTCCGGGCAGGGTCTATCCCGTAGACACGATTTATGCGCCGCCTGCAAAGTCAATCCCGCTGGAAAAGGCTGCGGGGAACGCGGTCCGCCGGGCTCTGGCCGAACAGCCCGGTGATATCCTGCTGTTTCTTCCGGGCGAAAGGGAAATTCGCAGGGTCGAATCCGAGCTGCTGTCCGGTGCGCTCCCCGGGAACGTGGAAGTTCGCCCGCTCTACGGCCAACTGCCGCAGGCCGAGCAGGACAGCGCCGTTGCACCGGCTGTGGAGGGCCGGCGGAAAGTCGTGCTGGCGACGTCGATTGCCGAGACAAGCTTGACGATCGAAGGGGTGCGGACCGTGATCGATTCCGGGCTGCGCCGTACGCAGCGGTTCTCGCCGAGAACCGGCATGCCGCGTCTGGAGACGCTGCCGATCTCCAAGGCGTCGGCGGATCAGCGGCGCGGACGGGCGGGACGGACCGCTCCGGGCGTCTGCTACCGGCTCTGGAGCCCGGAAGAGCACGACCGCCTGCCCGAATCGGACGCGCCGGAGATTCTGGAGGCCGATCTCTCCGGCCTCGCGCTGGAGCTGGCGCTGTGGGGCGTGCGCGACCCCGCGCAGCTTGCCTGGCTGGACGCCCCGCCGCCCGCGCCTTACGCGCAGGCGACGGCGCTGCTGCGCCAGCTTGGCGCGCTAGACGCCGCCGGCGCTATAACCCCGCACGGCCGGCGCCTGGCCGCGCTCGGCACGCACCCGCGCGCCGCGCACATGCTGCTGCGCGCGGCCGGGCTTGGCGCGGCGCCGCTCGCCTGCCGGCTGGCGGCGCTGCTGCAGGAGCGGGACCCGATGCGCGGTCCCGCCACGGGCAGCTGCGACCTCACGCTTCGCGTGGAGGCGCTGCTGCGGTACGAGGCCTCCGCCGGACGCGAAGCGGGCGGAGGCGATCCCGCGGCTCTTCGCGCCGCTGCGCGCGCGAGCCGCGGACTGCTGGCGCAGCTGCGGGCGGCTGCGCCCGAAGCCGCGCTTTCGGCCGATAACGACTCGGCCGATGCCGTGGCGGCGGACCCTTTCCTGTGCGGTCTGCTGCTGTCGTTCGCCTATCCCGACCGGATCGGGCAGCGCCGGGGAGGAGGAGCTTTTGTGCTCTCCGGCGGACGGGGTGCGGCAATGGGGGAGAGCCAGCATCTGGCGCGTGAGCCGTATATTGTCGCCGTTTCCGTTGACGACAAGGGGACGCAGAGCCGGATTATGCTTGCGGCTCCTGTGGAAGAGAGGGATTTGCTGGCGTACCACGAGGATAAGATATCCGAGCATTCCGAAGTATACTGGGACGAGGACAGCAAGAGCGTGAAATCCCGCTGCCGCGTGATGCTCGGCGAGCTTTCGCTTAAGGAGACCGGGCATGAACGGCCTTCGCCAGAGGAAGCCGCAAGGGTTCTGATGCAGGTTATTGCCGGAGAAGCTCTAGGACCGCTTCCATGGGACAAGGGTACAATTCAGCTCAGGGAACGGATGGCGTTCATGCACCGGCTTGACCGGAGCTGGCCGGATGTGTCCGATGCGGGACTCGCTGGCAGCATGGAAGAATGGCTGCTGCCTTATCTGGTTGGCTGCCGCAGTCTGCGCGATTTGCAGCGTCTTTCGCTGCGCGATGCGCTGGAGGGTCTGCTGGACTGGGAGCGGAAACGTGAGCTGGACCGGGAGGCTCCCACGAATATTGCGGTGCCCAGCGGCTCCCGGATCGCGGTGGATTATAGCGACCCGGCGGCTCCGGTGCTGGCGGTAAAGCTTCAGGAAATGTTCGGACTGAAGGAGACTCCATTAATTGGAAAGGGCAGGATGCCCGTTCTGCTTCACCTGCTGTCGCCTGCGCGTCGCCCGGTTCAGGTGACTGCCGATCTCGCCAGCTTTTGGAAGAGCGGATATTTCGAAGTGAAAAAAGACTTGAAGGGCCGGTATCCCAAACATTATTGGCCGGAAGATCCGCTTCAGGCCATCCCGACAAGCCGTACGCGGCCGGTAAAATAGCTGCAAGAGAGCATTCCATATTTCGGGAAATCTTCAATTTTGGCACTGCATTCAGGCTCCTTCACTTTGTGCGCTGCGTTTGGAAAATCACATGAAGGGTAATAACTAACGTAGCAACATGACTAAGGAGGGCTTCAAGTGACAAAGAAAATAGTAGGCATTTTCGATACGGAACGAGAGGCAACCAGAACGATTCAGGAATTGCAGGGCAGAGGCTTCCGCAGTGAAGATATTTCGGTGGTAACGAGGGATCGCGACGATCTGAATACGATTACCGATGAAACGGATACAATGGCTCCGGAAGGAGTTGCTACAGGAGCCGCAACCGGCGGAGTAGTCGGAGGGATAGCCGGCCTGCTGGCCGGAATCGGCGCGTTGGCCATTCCGGGTGTCGGCCCGATTATTGCGGCAGGCCCGATTGCGGCGGCGTTAACCGGCGCCGCAGTGGGAGCGGGGGCAGGCGGGTTGGTCGGCGGACTAGTCGGATTGGGCATCCCCGAAGACGAAGCGAAAGAGTATGAAGGATACGTCGACCAAGGCAAAATCCTGGTTCTGGTGGATGATAACGGACGGGATACCGAAATTCATGATATCTTCCGCGGCAATCGCTCGCTGAACGCCTCGCGCTATGAATCGTCGGTAACTGGTTCGGCAATGAACGATAATACGATGCTTCAGGACAGAGGTCCAACCAATCCGGACATTATTCCGGACGACACAAGAGTAGGCAACACGATGGGCAACAGAGGGTCGATGAACGCCGATGCCGACCCGGATCTCTATAACCGGGACAAGTTCTAAAATAACCACGCTGAAAACAGCCCTAAAAACAAACAAACGAACAAACCGCATTTCCCATCAACAAATATTGGGAAATGCGGTTTTTTGCGTCTGTACGTCATGCGGCAGGCAATTCAACAAACTAATCGTTCCCAACAGCTAAATGGAACAAATTAACATTACATGTTCCGACAAACAAACCAATTATTACCGCCTCCTATAGAATATATTTCATCATATGAAAAATTCAAAATAGTAAACACAAAAAATCCCCCCACACCATTTCCGTAAACTCAACCTAAATCTCTCCCGCATCAATAACTCCGGAAAAAGGAGAGGCAAATCCGCAAAATCATATTGTGAAATTTGAGAAACAGTGATTATATAGAGGTAACGTATCCCGCATTTTGATAAGGGAGGTCTTTCATGGCTTTTATGATTGCTCAAAGGGCGTTTATCAAGCTGTATCTCATTACCATGGTGGAGCAGCATCACGGCTATGGCTATCAAATGCTTGAAGATTTGCGCAGGGATTTTAAAAGTCACGGATACAACCCTCCGCAGAGCGAAATTTACCGCGCTCTCCACGAATTGGTTCAGCAAGGGATTCTGTACCGCACGAAGCAATTAAAGGGAAATGATCCCAGGGTGGATTTTCAGGAAATCGTTCTTTACCATTTCACATCGGACGGAGCCGAGAAGGCCAAGCTCTATAAGAAGCAGGTGAAGACGGATCTAGACCGTTGTTTGGGCATATTAAACAAAGCGGTTGCCGACAACTATTAGGAGAACCGGGATGTTCTGCACCCGAATGCGAGACGGCAAGAATGGACGCCAAAAACCCCCGGCTGCGGATATCATGTGTCCGCAGCCGGGGGGAGAGGAAGGCATCCTACATATCGTCATAATCCGAAACATCACGTTTGGCTGCCATCGCCGGGCTATTAGAGGTTCCATAATCCTCGACGCTATCCCAGGCCTGCGCATCGTCGAACCGGCCGGTGTGCTTTTGCCGTCCTTCTCCCGCTCCGGAAGGCGGCCGGGTCATGGCCTGCTCCTCAACCGGACGGTCGCCGGAAATCTCTTTTCGCGGAGTATGTTCCACGCTGTACGCGGTGAAGGGAATCGCCTCCAGCCGTTCGTAAGGAATTTCTTCGCCGCTGACGACGCATAGGCCGTAGGTGCCGTCCTCCATCCGTTGAAGGGCCTGATCGATTTCCTCTAATTCGTCTTCCAGCGAATCGTTAATCGCCAGGTCGCGGCTCCGTTCGAAGGTTTCGGTTCCCACGTCGGCAGGATGATTGTCCACTGACGACAGTTCGCCGGTTGATATACGCAGCGAATCGCCGAGCAGGCTGTTTTCTTCGTTATTTTGAGCGAAATGCTCTTGCAGCTCCCGTCTGCGATCCAGCAGAAGCTTTTTCAGATGGGCAAGCTGGGTATCCGATAAATGACTCATATAGAAACTCCCTTTCTTAACGTAATAAAACCCTGGGTGTAATTCTTCCTTACCCTAATAAGCGAGGATGCAATCACCCTTCCCCCCGGGGCGTTGGTGTTTTCAGCTTCTCTTCACCCTGATATAATGAGAAAGCCGGAAGAGAGCAGTCCACATTTGGAGGTATGGAAGATGGATGAACATATGAAGCGGAGGCTGGACAAACAGAGAAAATTGTTCAGTCAGCTTGGGATCGCGCTGGACGCGCTTACCATTCATGAGAAAGAATTCGGCATGAAATTACGCGGATACGATCCGGAGGAAGTAGATACTTTTTTGGACAGCGTCATCAAGGATTACGAGCGGTTTTATGCAACCATCGCCGACTTGATGGACAAATGGCAGGAGCAGCAGATTGCCCTGCGTGAAATGAAAGCGGAAAGTACGCAGGCGCCGCCCACCGTTATCCGCGGAATCGATCCGAAAGAGATCGAGGAGACGATATTGAGGCTTGAGTCAGGCGTCCGTCAGCTCAAGGAACGAGTTCAGCGAACTGAGATTATTTAGCCTCCGGGAAATGGGTATGCAAAAATAAACGGCGAATCCGCCGGATGCCGGGACGGAGGTTGTATTTTTTGTGGATAAAAATGTATGGAATTTGAAAGTCCGTGGAAAAATTGCACTCGGCTACATTATGATCCTGTTCGTGCTCGGCCTCTTTCTGATCATCGTTCAGGGCCGGATATCCGAGCTTGAACAGGAAACAGTTATGCTGAGCGGACATGATATGCAGGTGCATGACCTTACTTTTCAAATTGAGAAGAATGTATTGAATATGGAGACGGGCCAGCGCGGCTATGCGCTCACTGGTAATGAATCCTATCTTGCGCCTTACTACGACGGTCTGGAGAAATGGCGGATCAATTATGCAGACCTGAACGAAATGATTGCGGGCAATGCATCCCAGGTCGAGAATCTGAAAAGTATCAAAGTCAATATCGAATCATGGATCGTCAAAGCGGGACAACATGTCGTCGGACTCAAACAGGCTGGCCGCGATGCTGAGGTAACAGCCTACTTCCAAGCGGATACCGGCAAATCAATTGTCGATCAAATCCGCAAAGAGTTGCAGCATTTTCGCGATATTGATAGAGAGACTACGGAAAAAAGGGTAACCAATCTTAAGGATCGCAACCGTCAGCTGATTGTCACCATGTATATTTTGTGGAGCCTGGTTGCGCTGGTCGCCATAGCCGCTTCCATTATGATTTCCGGCGGTATCGTCAAGACGCTGAAGAACGTGATTGACGCCATCAACCATATCGCCGATGGAGACAGCAAGGCAAGACGAATCGAAGTGAACACCAAAGACGAGATCTACGATCTCGCCATTGCGACAAACCGTCTTCTGGAGAATGTGGAAAGAGAGCAGCGGCTCAGCGATCAGGTAGCCCGTATGTCGCTCAAACTTCAGGAAAAAACGGCCCCTGCCGATTTAAGCGATACTTTCCTGAGCAAGCTGTCCACAATGCTGGAAATACAATATGGTTCGGTGTATATTGCTCAAGGCAATTATGGCGATTCTCTGGTGCGTGTTAGCTCCTACGCGGGTGGGGAAGAGGATACGCACCTCGGTAGAGAAAAAGTCATGCTGGGGGAAGGCCTGGTCGGTCAATGCGCACTGGATCAGAATCTCTTGAAGCTTGAAGAACTTCCCGGCGACTATATTAACATCAGCTCGGGTCTTGGAAGAACCCCGCCGAGGCAGGCGGTGATCGCGCCGGCTGTATTTGAGAATAGAACGGTTGCGGTGGTGGAGGTTGCTTCGCTCATGAGATGGACTCCGGAACATTTCACTCTGCTGAAGCAGATGCTCGATCTGTTCGCCGTCTCGGTGAATTCAGTCATGACCCGCATGCAGATCGAACAGCTCTATTCGGAATCCCAGACCATGAACGAGGAGCTGCAGACTCAATCGGAAGAACTCCAAGTTCAGACCCACGAACTGATTAATGTAAACAGCAAGCTGGAAACGCAAAAGGAGTTTGCGGAAAATACGGCATCGGAGCTGGAGAAAATGAACGAGGAGCTTGAAAGAAGTTCCCGCTACAAATCCGAGTTCCTGGCAAATATGTCGCATGAGCTGCGGACTCCGCTTAACAGCATGCTGCTGCTGTCTCAGATTTTGTCCGAAAACCAAGGGGGCAATTTGACGGAGGAGCAGCAAACTTACGCATCGGTCATTCATTCCTCGGGAAGCGATTTGCTGGCGATTATCAACGATATTCTGGACTTATCCAAGGTCGAGGCAGGTAAAATGCAAATCGAAACGAGCGCGGTCAATCTTACGGAATTCCCTTCCCTGTTTGACGGCTACTTCGGCAAGACGGCGGAATCCAAAAAACTTGAGTTCAGCGTCGTCCTGAAGGATAGAGTGCCCGATATCTTCTACACGGATGAGCTTCGGCTGCATCAAATCCTGCGAAATTTGTTGTCCAATGCCTTTAAATTTACTAACAAGGGCGGCGTAACGCTGGAAGTCTCCAAGCTCGACAGCTTCTCGGCTCCCGGATACCATCCCGCTGGACCTATGCTGGCTTTCTCCGTAATCGATAGTGGCATCGGAATTTCTCCTGATAAACGAAATCTTATATTCGAAGCTTTTCAACAGGCGGATGGTTCGACTGCGCGCAAGTTTGGCGGAACGGGACTCGGATTGTCCATCTCTCAGCAGCTGGCGAAGCTGCTCGGAGGATATCTTACGCTCAAGAGCAAGCCGAATGAGGGAAGCATCTTCACACTGTATCTTCCTTGCAGGAATGAACCATGGGAGCCGCAGGGCCAAATATTTGATTCCGAGGCGGCGGCGACGGTTGAAAGCGGGACTTTTGCCAATGGCAGTATCGGGGAAATGCGCTCCGATGATAGCTTTTATTCAACGGATTATGGTTGTTTGACCGGCAAAACCGTGCTCGTCGTCGATGACGACTCCCGTAATATTTTCGCGCTGACCCAAACGCTGCAGAAGTATGATATGAAGGTGCTGACGGCGCAGAACGGATTTGAGTGCCTCCAGATCGTCAGAGAAAATCCCGAAATCGGGATTGTTCTTCTCGATATTATGATGCCGGTCTTGGACGGCTACGACACGTTGTCCATTCTTCGTGAAGAGCTGTTGCTTACCGAGCTTCCGATTATAGCGGTATCCGCGAAGACAATGAAGGAAGACAGAGAGAAGTGCCTCGCAGCCGGTGCGACGGATTTTATCAAAAAGCCTGTGAACCTCAAGGAGCTCCTTCAACTGATGTGCCATCATCTCAGGATAAAGAGTGATTGGCGATCTGAAAACGCGGAGAGCGAGGATAATATTAAAAAGCTGATGTAACATTACCAGTCAGTGCCACAGCCGGATATTCGGCAACCGGAACCCCCGGCCCGCGAACAGTCGCGCTCCTCCTAATGGAAGCAGCTATTGCCGCGGGCTTTTTCAAATGGAACGGTTCCAGGACCGGCTAATGGATACTCGAATATGAGTGGTTGAGGTTAAGTATTAATTCCGGCAGCCAATCAACATCCCAAATTTGATCTCCGATCGCGGCGGCGAGCTCATCCGGATTGGTTCGGTCCGTATGGAAACGGCGAAGCCGGTCTCCAAACGAGTCGGGCATATTTCCCCGCGTGAGAATTGCAACGTCATTTTCGGAATCCTCCAGCAGTCGTTCCACCAGCCTTTTTCCAAAAAAGCGCGTTCCGCCGAGTACCAGTATCTTCCTCAACATCCTCACTCCTTGTCTAAATATGATTTATTCAGTGTATCACATGGTAAAGACTGGACATCACTATTTCTGGTATACTTTGGGTTATGATCATGCTGAGGGAGGAATTTGAGATGGTTGAACCGCGCACTGCTTTAATTCTGATTGACGTACAGGAGGCGATGTTTTCGTATCCGGGGATGAAGCTGCATGATGAAGAAGGCGTGATGGAGCGAATCGTATCGCTGCTTGGCAGGGCACGCCAGAGCAATACGCCGGTAATTTTTATTCAGCATACCGAGGACGAAGAATACACCAAGGGATTGCCTACTTGGCAAATCAGCTCCCGAGTCGCGCCGCTGCCTGGAGAAAAGATCATTGAGAAGCCGACTTGGGATGCCTTTCATCTTACCGGACTTAGAGAAGAGTTGGAGCGCGCAGGAATCACCAATCTGGTCTTCGCAGGTATGCAAAGCGAGTTCTGCGTCGATTCGACATGCCGCCGGGCGTTCAGCCTCGGCTACTCGTCCGTTCTGGCGGAAGATGCCCATAGCACATTTGACAACGGACGGCTTACCGGCGAAGAAATTGTTCGCCATCATAACGGAGTGCTCGGAGGACGATTCGTTACGCTGAAGCCGTCAAGCGAGATTACATTTTGAATGGATAAAAAACGTACGGCTATGCAGCCCAAGAAACGTTCGCGTTTACGTCTTTTTGCGGGTAAACAGTATTTTATATGGAGAAGATATATCGAGTGGGTGGTAGGGAAGGAAAAAATGGCGACTGCTTTCAGCCGGGAAGCCTTGCCCTGCAAGGTGTTCGAGCACGCGACCCCATTGCTGCGGAAACTGCGAAAAGTGGATATGCAGTTGCAGTATAATAAAATTACAAATCTTAGACTGGCTGTTCAGAGACTTGACGGTTTGATTCTTCATCAGGGTGAAACGTTCTCCTACTGGCGGAGAATCGGGAAGCCGACTCGACAAAAAGGTTACATGGAAGGCATGGTGCTTTACTACGGGGGATTTAAATCCGGCGTAGGCGGAGGGCTGTGCCAGCTCTCGAACCTGATCTATTGGATGTCGCTTCATTCGCCGCTTACGGTGACGGAACGACATAGACACAGCTACGATGTCTTCCCGGATGAACAGCGAACTCAGCCGTTTGGCAGTGGGGCCACCTGCTCTTATAATTACCTAGATCTGCAGCTCAGAAACGATACCGATGCGGACTATCAGCTGAGACTGTGGCTTACCGATACGCATCTGCACGGAGAATGGCGCAGCACGGAATCTCCGCTTTATAAGTACGAGGTATATGAATGCGATCATTCCATCTCTTTGGAGCCCTGGGGCGGTTACGTTCGCCGCAATAGCATTCGGCGGAGACTGTTTGCACGGGACGGCAGTGTCGCGTTTGATGAGCCCATTACCGATAACATGGCATTGATGATGTATTCCCCCTTGTTAAAGGAGAACTCCTTATAGTTTATTTTTCATCCTTTGGATAGATCAGGCTTTCATTAGGTTATATTTTTTTATAAAAAGGCTGATTTTTTCCGCCGTCTGCGTTACATTAACAAAAGCAGCTTTTTATTACATCGACGCTTACGGAAAGGAAGACCGCTTCATGAATACCAAAAAATCGCCGATTCCCGTGGCAGTGCTCATGCTGATCGGGATAATCGCCATCTCGTTCTCCGCCATTTTTATTAAATGGTCCTCGGCTCCGGCTTCCGTTCAGGCCATGTACCGCCTGCTGTTCACCTCGCTTCTGATGGCGCCGTTCGTTCGCCCATACAGCGGAGCGCTGTCGGCCCTGCGTCTAAAAGATTGGATGCTGCTGACAGCCTCCGGATTCATGCTGGCGCTGCATTTTTTGCTGTGGATGGGTTCGCTCGAATTCACTTCCGTCGCCAGCTCTACGATGATCATGGCGCTTGAACCCGTTTTTATTATGATTGGGTCTTTTATTCTGTATAGGGAGCGCAGCACGGTTTCTGCGGTAGCCGGTCTTGGAGTGGCGATTGTGGGAGTCGTCTTCATAGGTTGGGGAGATATCGGATTGTCATCGGACAATCTAAAGGGTGATCTGCTATCCATTTTCGGAACCGCAGCGGTAGCCGTCCACCTCATGATCGGCAAAAAACTGGTAGCCCGGATGCCTTCCTACCTGTACAGCCTGGTTGTCTTCATCATCGCCGGAGTCGTGTTTGCTTTGTATAATTTCGGTATGGGTATCGCTTTCTTTGACTATCCACCAAAAGAATGGGGCATCTTCGCACTACTGGCTATCGTACCGACCGTATTTGGGCATATACTGTTTAATTGGCTTCTCCAATATACGTCTGCGACTACTGTTTCCATGAATATTCTCGGAGAACCGGTCGGAGCGAGCATCCTTGCCTATGCGCTGCTTGGCGAGCAACTGACCGGACTGCAATGGGGAGGCGGTCTGCTGGTGCTCGGCGGTCTCGGTTGTTATTTATACATGGGCAGCCGGAAAGCAGCCAGAGTAGAAGAGCGGAAGTTTATCCATCCGCAGGAACTCCAGACACTACCGGAAAGCGCTTCTTGAGCCGGGAAAGTTCCAATCCGATTTGAACATACAACGAATGATGCAAAGGAGCTTTAAATCATGCACGACAGTCCTATGGACGAAAATAAACCCGATTCGGCGGTAACCTCCTCCGTCAGCGAAGAGCTGTGGAATGAGGACACGTACAGCGCTTGGACAAGCCGGTTTGGAACGCCTAAAGAAGCCGCTGCAAAGCTGCGGAATAATCCCGCCGTCAAGCTTCAGCCGCTTCTTGCCCATTTTGGAGAAGTAAGCGGCAAGAAAATCATGAACCTGATGGGATCTAACGGGGTAAAGGGCGTAGCACTTGCCCTGCTTGGCGCGGAGGTATCGGTCGCCGACTTCTCGGAAGGCAATGCGCGTTATGCGAGCGAGCTGGCGGAAGAGGCGGGAGTCCGGCTGGATTATGTCGTCTCCGATGTCTTGAATCTGCCGCAGGACATTCGTCGGGGAGCATACGACATTGTTTTTGCGGAGCAGGGGATCGTTCATTATTTTACCGACCTGAAGCCTTTCATGGATACGGCATATTCGCTGTTGACTCCCGGTGGACAGTTTATTTTGCGGGATTTTCATCCAGTGTCGACCAAGCTCATCTCATCCAAAGGCTCCACAGCGAAAATCCGCAAGCATAAGGTAAGCGGAGATTACTTCGATACTTCACTTGAGGAGAAGCGGGTGTCCTATGCCAAGTATTCACCGGAAGATGGAGAAAGCGGGAACCATATGGGCGTTGTATACTGGCGCAAATGGACCCTCGGCGAGATCGTGACCGCGGCTGCAGACAGCGGATTGCGTATTCGGAAGCTGATCGAAGAGCCGAATCTGTCCTCGGAAGTGTTCGACAAGGGCATCCCGAAGACGTTTGTGCTCATCGCGGAGAAGCCCGGTGTAGAAGGTATCTAAGCAAAAAGGTGTCAGGCTGCACTTGGCCCGGCACCTTTTTTATTGACGGTCTTGTCATTTCTTTTTTACTCATAAATAATGACGGCTTCAATTCTTCGCTTTCAATAACAAAAGCAGTTAATCCCATAACGGTCTTTGTTTCATGCCATTCATCTTTCCCCCAAAAAACGGCGTCACCAGTTTGCACCTTAACATATTCTTCATCTTCACCTCTCACATAACCTTCACCATTCATAATGATAAGAAGCTGAGGCACTATGGCTTGGTGGTAACCAACGACACCATTTTCCTCTAAGTGCATACACCCGATATGAGCCGGCTTATCCGTTTGAAGAATACGCGACATTGTAAAGTCGGAATTGAATTTTGTAATCTTTTGACCGTTATCTTTACTGAATTGATAACACTCCATAATGAACCTCCCGAATACTAAGAAATAGGATGAAATGAGGACCCCAAGCTGTCCGCAAAAGCCTGCTGTATCGCAGTCATGGCGTGGTCCTTTCGCCAGGCCAGATAGAAGCCCCCCCGTTCCGGCATAATCCCCGGAAGATGGCGGTAACCCAAGCTCCCCGATTCCAGCTCCGCCGCAATACCGATTTTGGAAAAAACGGCGACCGCATTGCCTTGAACGACCAGTCTTTTGACCGCCTCGGCACTATGCAGCTCGACCTTATTCCATAAATGCAAGCTGTTCAATTCAGCCCAGCTGTCGGCGAATTCCCGCAGACGGCTTCCCGGGGCATGCTGTATCCATGGCTCCCGGGCAATTTGGTCCGGCGCGATGTCATTCATGTATACAAAAGGGTGCTCGGGAGGGAAGATAAGTACAGCTTCGTCATCGATTATCTTTTTCAAATGTAAAGATTCGTACGCCTGCCCGCCGCCGTACAGAACGGCAAGTCCAAGCTCGCGGCTCCGCAGCCGTTCACGCAAAGCGCGTTCATCAGCTTCCGAAACGGTGATTTCCATTTCCGGATACTGCTGCATCAATTTGGCCAGAACAGCCGGCAGCAGATAAGCGGCCGGGATCGCCGATGCGCCGATGTCCAGTTTGACCTTGGAGCGGGAAACAGTCTGCTTTACGCTTCTTTCGGCCTCGGACGCGAGCGCGACAATACGAACCGCATATTGGTGCAGCGCATGACCGGCCTCGGTCAGCAGCACGCGGCCGCTGCGGCTCAGAAACAGCGGGGTTCCAAGTTCACTCTCCAGCGATTTCATATGAAACGAAACGGTCGGTTGTTTGAGGCCGAGTTCGGAGGCTACGTCGGTGACTTTTTTATATTTTTCAATGAGAACGACGATTTGTAATTTTAAAATGTTCATGGGAAATCCTCCGCTTTGACTGAAGTTCATAGTTGTTCATCTTCGTATATTATAGAATAATTCTATACAGATATACATATTCTATTTCTTTTTTTATCTTTCATTTTACACAAGTCGGGGGTTTAACTAACGTAGGGATTTTACAATAAATCATGTCAGGGCGAACGAGCCTAATTAACGACACCAAATGTAGGAGGAGACTAACAATAATGCGCTCTAGAAAATCCTGGGTTATGGCACTTGCGTTAACAAGTGTACTGGCACTTTCGGCATGCGGAAATAATGGGGGAAATAATACGGCTAACGGCGGTAACGCAGAGGCCAGCAACGCGCCTACACAAACAAACAGCGGCGCAGAACTCAGCGGTTCGATTCTTGCTTCCGGCTCCACGGCCCTTCAACCACTGGTTGAACAGGTTGCCGAGAAATTCATGGAGCAGCACGCAGGCTTGGATATTCAGGTTCAAGGCGGCGGCAGCGGCACTGGCCTCACACAGGTTGCGGAAAAACAAGTAGATATCGGTAACTCCGATGTGTTCGCGGAAGAGAAACTGAAAGACGCGGATGCCGAAAAAGCGAAGGCGCTAGTCGATCATCAGGTTGCGGTAGTCGCGATTGCGGCTGTTACCCATCCGGCTGTGGGTGTTGACGGTTTAACGAAACAGCAGCTGGTTGATATTTTCACCGGCAAAATCACAAATTGGAAAGACGTAGGCGGCGCGGATCAAAAGATCCAGATCATCAACCGTCCGGCAAGCTCCGGCACACGCGCCACTTTCGAGAAATTCGCGCTGGGAACCAAGACGGAAGATCTTCAAGGCTCCATCCAGGAAGATTCCTCGGGTACCGTTAAGAAGATCATCGGCGAAACTCCGGGAGCAATCGGATACCTGGCTCTGTCTTACCTTGATCAAACGGTTCAAACTTTGAAATATGATAGTGTTGACCCATCCGTGGACAACGTAATCAGCGGTAAATATCCGGTTTGGGCATATGAGCATATGTACACGAACGGCGAACCGAACGAAACGGTAAAAGCGTTCCTGGACTACTTCCTGACTGACGAGGTTCAAAACGGCGATGTAACCGAGCTTGGGTACATTCCGGCCTCGAAGATGCAAGTTTCCCGCGATGTTGCCGGCACTGTAACGAACAAATAAACCGGCTTACACACGTACAAGCTTTATATGATTCAGAGGCGGATTTCTTCTGCCTCTCTTTTCACTTTATAGAGAAGGGACCTACACGATAGTGCTAAACAACAAAATCGCGCAGAATCACAAATCGCGAATTGAAAAACATCATATCGAAGACTTTATCGGACGCTCTTATATGTCCTTTTGCGTGCTTCTATTGATCGTCGCCATTATTTCGATGGTGTATTTTGTAATGTCTAAGGGCATTTCGACGTTTGTCGTCGACAAGGTCAGCGTTTCGGACTTCTTTTTTGGAACGAAGTGGTCTCCGGAAGGAAGCAATCCTTCTTTTGGAGCCCTGCCTTTCATTGCGGGCTCCTTTGTTACGACGCTTCTGGCTGCGCTGATTGCCAGTCCGTTAAGCATTTGCGCCGCGCTGTTCATGACCGAAATCGTTCCGGGATGGGGCAAAAAGCTGCTTCAGCCCGTCATCGAGCTTCTGTCGGGTATTCCTTCCGTCGTATACGGCTTTGTCGGACTCAGCGTGATTGTGCCGTTCTTGCGGAACGTATTCCCTGGACAAGGAATCGGCGTTGCCGCCGGCTCGATTGTGCTGTCGGTCATGATTCTGCCGACGATCACCAGCGTAACGGTCGATGCGCTGTCCGCACTTCCGCAGAATTTGAAGGAATCCTCCTTTGCTCTTGGCGCCACCCGCTGGCAGACCATCGCCCGGGTTATTATCCCGACTACGCTGCCTGCCATTCTGACCGGTGTCGTACTGGGCATGGCCCGCGCTTTCGGCGAAGCGCTCGCGGTCCAAATGGTTATCGGGAACGCGCCGTTCATTCCGAAATCGCTGTTTGAATCGGCATCGACGCTCACCAGCGTCATCACGCTCGGAATGGGTAATACAACGATGGGATCGCCGCAAAATAATTCGCTTTGGAGTATGGCGCTTGTTCTCATGCTGATGACCTTCTTATTTGTATTCATTGTCCGCCTGCTGGAAAAAAGGAGGGCAATCTAATGAAAGCAAGAACTGTTGACAAGATCGCCACCGGGATCATTGTAACACTGGCTCTGCTCATCGTCGCCGTACTGGCCGGTCTGCTCGGATATATTTTATTTCGGGGCATGAGCCACATCAGCTGGGACTTTCTGACCTCGGCTCCGCAAAAAATTCGTGCGGGCGGCGGCGTCGGTCCGCAGCTGTTCAACTCGTTGTTCCTGCTTGTCCTGACGCTGCTGATTACCGTTCCGCTTGGACTCGGAGCCGGCATCTATATGGCGGAGTATGCGCGTCCGGGAAGAATTACCGGATTTATCCGACTTATTGTTGAGGTCCTGTCATCCTTCCCATCGATCGTCGTTGGCTTGTTCGGCCTGCTGCTCATCGTCAACATTTTCGGCCTCGGATTCTCCCTGGTTTCAGGAGCGCTGGCACTGACCGTATTCAATCTTCCGCTGATGGTGCGGATCACCGAGCAGGCGTTCCGCAGCGTTCCCGCGCAGCAGAAGGAAGCGGGTTTCGCGCTCGGGCTCTCCAAATGGAAAATCGTCACCACCGTTCTGTTCCCGGTGGCGCTGCCCGCGATCATCACGGGAACGATTCTGTCCGCCGGCCGGGTATTCGGCGAAGCCGCCGCCCTGATGTTCACGGCGGGGATGAGCAGCCCGCGGCTGAACTTTAGCAACTGGAATCCGCTTAGTCCGTCTTCGCCGCTGAATCCGTTCCGCCCGGCCGAAACGCTGGCTGTGCATATTTGGAAGATCAACAGCGAAGGGCTTGCGCCCGATGCGGTACAGATTGCCGCCGGAGCGTCAGCCGTCCTGGTCATTACGGTTCTGATCTTTAATCTGGCCGCCCGCTACGTAGGCAGATTGATCTACCGGAAGCTAACCGCATCGCGAAGAATGAATTAGAGTGGAGGAGAAGAACATGGAAGCGACACTTACGGCACCGCATGTTTTACAGGAAGCAATGGTGGAGAAAAATTTCCGGACCGAAAATTTGAGTATATTCTACGGCACTTATGAAGCTGTGAAAGGCATTAGCCTGCCTTTCCCCGAGAAGACGGTTACGGCGCTGATCGGACCTTCAGGCTGCGGCAAATCGACCTTTCTGCGGTCGCTGAACCGTATGAACGATGAAATATCCGGGTCGACGACCAAAGGAAGCATTTGGATCGACGGTGTGGACATCAATGCCTCGGGCACGGATGTCATCAAGCTGCGCCAGAAAATCGGCATGGTATGGCAGAAACCCAATCCCTTTTATAAATCGATTTATGACAATATCGCTTTCGGACCGAGATACCACGGGGTGAAGGGAAAGAAAGCGCTGGATGAGATTGTGGAGAGCAGTCTGCGCCGCGCCGCCTTGTGGGACGAGGTTAAGGACCGTTTGAAGGATTCTGCCCTGGCGCTCTCCGGCGGCCAGCAGCAGCGTCTCTGTATCGCCCGGGCGCTGTCGGTAAATCCGCAGATCCTTCTGCTGGACGAACCCGCTTCGGCTCTTGACCCGGTTTCCACCGGCAAGATTGAGGAACTCATCAAGGAACTGAAAGAGGAGCTGCGCATCGTTATCGTTACCCACAATATGCAGCAGGCGGCGCGGATCTCCGATTATACGGCTTATTTTTATCTCGGCCAACTGATTGAATACGGGTTGACAGAGAAGGTATTTACAAATCCGGAGAATTCGATGACCCAGGAATACATCATGGGCCGTTTCGGCTGAGTTTCAAAATTACAAATTCATTCTCCTGAATGTTCAGGTCACTCACCGGGATCAATCCGCTTCTTGACAAGAAGAGGGGATTCCGGTTTTTTGCATACAACGAACATTTTACGTTAAGGTGATAAATAACGATTGCAAAACTAATATGATTAGTTTATATTATAACTAATAACATTAGTTTGGAGGGAAGACCATGAGAATAACGCGTGAAAGCTGGCTGCTTCAGCTCACTTGGATGCCGCGTCTGTTTCCGGTAAACTGTTATATTGTGGAGGAAGAGAAAGACCTGACCCTGATTGATGCAGGGATGCCTTTCAGTCTGAACGGCATTCTCCGCACTGCCGAATCGCTCGGAAAGCCGCTGGCCCGGATCGTGCTGACCCATGCGCATGATGATCATGTCGGCGCGCTCGATGCATTGAAGAAAGAGCTTCCGCAAGCGGAGCTGTATATATCGGAGAGAGACTCGGCGCTGCTGCGCGGCGACAGTTCGCTGCGTTCCGGGGAGCCGGCGACGCCTGTCCGTGGTGGAGTTCCCAAGAGCATAACCAGCGTTCCCGATCGTTTGCTCCGCGATGGCGACGAGATCGGTTCACTGACTGCCATCTTCACACCGGGACATACGCCAGGATCAATGTCCTTTCTCGACCGGAGGAGCGGAGCGGTTATCGCGGGCGATGCGATTCAGACCTTCCGCGGTACAGCGGTATCGGGCACAGTCGTCCCACTGTTTCCATTTCCGGCAATGGCCACCTGGAACAAGGAAGCCGCTCTGGAGAGTGCTGTTAAAATACAACAGCTGAACCCATCGCTTCTTGCGGTAGGGCACGGGAATTTGCTGAAACAGCCCGGCGA
Organism: Paenibacillus rhizophilus; assembly: GCF_003854965.1. GTDB lineage: Bacteria > Bacillota > Bacilli > Paenibacillales > Paenibacillaceae > Paenibacillus_AQ > Paenibacillus_AQ rhizophilus. Next base: position 902,395 of record NZ_RQPI01000001.1, on the reverse strand, counting down.
ACGCCTGCGCAGCGCCATTGCGAAAGCAGAAGCCGGTCTGAAACCGCAAGGTCTCACTTCATAAAAGTAACGGAAGATTCGTCAAGTCGCCTAGAGCAGGACTAGGCCGAGGCAAAATTGTAACGGCAGCCGCGCAAATTGCCGACGAGTATGGAATGGAAGGAGTGACGCTGGCGGCACTTGTCGCCAAGCTGGGCATGCGTTCCCCTTCGTTGTATAATCACATTAACGGACAGTCCGGACTTACAGGTGACGTGAGCGACAGCCTGTCTGCTACGCATAGCGCTTTTCTGGCGGGCGTTGACTAGTTCAGGGAATAAGGTAAGCCGAATTAGGAGGAGAGAGTTAGCATGGTACAGGAAGCAACACCGGCGGCGTCTTTTACTTTTGAAGATGCCGCTGAACTTGTCGCACATATCGGGATATTGCCGCTCGCACCGCTAATTCCGGAGCATCCTTCGCTTAAGTCACTCACGAAAGAAGAGGATTGGCATACGGATACAGAACTTGATCCATGGCAGTGGCGGGTAAGGTTCCCTGGAGAAGGCCAAGCGGCTTACGGCAAGTTTCTGAAGAAAAAGGCCGTGCTGGTCGCAAGGGAATGGTTCCCTTATTTTGCTGCCGTATCGGGAAATGCCCGTACGTTTAAGGACCGCTACAACAGCGGCTTAGCCAGTAGGGAAGCGTTCAGTATCCTGGAGATCGTAGAGAGAAATGAGGGAATTGAGACGCGTCAGCTTCGGGCAGAAGCTGAAATGAAAGCCAAAGAGAAGAAGACCGCTTTTGACAACGCCTTGAACGAGCTGCAGGGAAGCGTCGATATCGTCATTTCCGGGGTTCGTCCACGGCTTAACGCAGATGGAGCAAAAAACGGCTGGAACAGCACATCGTTTGAAACGGCCGCCCACTGGATGCGCGAGACCGGAATCGAACCGTTCGCAGGAACTAGGGAGGAAGCCGCTCTTTGGCTGAAGGCCCGGATGGAACCGGTGTGGTCGAAGGCCGCAATGACATGGATCCACAAATTATGGGCATAGTTTCTATGACCTCCAAACAAAAACGGCTGTTTCCGTGCCTCGAAATGAAGGAACGGGATTAGCCGTAAGCGCTTTCTATTGGATTGGTAAAGGAGAATCCGTCAGTCGAACATCGGGAGAATAAAAGCAACCAGAAAATACAGGAAACCCATGAAGAGCATGACGTAAGCGGTGTATTTGACGGCGTTGGCAGCATCGATGCGATTGTCGTACAACGGCTCCCCATCATGGTCTTCCTCTTCAATCCGTTCGGCCTCATTCGAATACGGATCTTTCATCATCTTTATCGCCTCCTTGGATGTTAACTTCCACATCTCTATTGTGACATTTTTGTGAATTAAAATCAACAGTATTGTGTCTATAAATTGAACAAATTTTGAAATTAGGCTGTTTAGCACAGTTAATGAACAGAAGGTAGCAGAGAGGAAGGGGCAAATTCTTTCAGCTTATGCCAAATTGGTCCAAGATCGAAGCCCATATTGATGGCATGACCAGCTGATGAAGAACCCTTATTTTCTGATCGTGCAGGCGCGCAAAAAGCCCGGTTCCTCCATTAAAGGGAGATACCGGGCTTTTTCAAAATCTTTAGCTGGTTGAATCCTGTTCTTACACCCATCCGCCATTGCGGAAAATAGGTTCAGCCGTGCCGTCATCCGTAATGCCGTCAATGTCCATCTCCGGGGAGCCCATCATGAAATCGACGTGAATAAGACTCTGGTTCATTCCGCGCTCGGTCAGCTCTTCCTCCGTAAGCGATGTGCCGCCTTCGAGGGTGAAAGCATATGAAGCTCCCAGCGCCAAATGACAGGAAGCATTCTCGTCAAACAATGTGGTGTAGTAGAGAATGCCGCTTTCCGAAATTGGGGAACGGTGGGGGACAAGCGCTACTTCGCCGAGTGAAGCAGCTCCTTCATCCATTGAGAACAGAACGGCCAGCTTGTCCTGCCCTACCTCAGCGGTATAGTCCGTTACCTTGCCGTCCGTAAAGGTCAGGGTAAAGCGGTCAATGACGCTTCCCGCGTAGCTGAGCGGCTTGCTGCTGCTGACTTTGCCGGTCGTCCCGTCGCGGTGGGGAACCGTAAACACTTCCTCGGTAGGAATATTGGCCAGAAAAGGAACGCCCTTGCCGTTCACTGCTCCGGCCTGGCACCAGATGTGGCCCTCCGGCAGTTCGACGGTCAGGTCGGTGCCCGGCGCTTTGTAATGCAGCTTGCGGTACTTGCGCTCATTCAGCTTGTCGCAGCGGCGCTTCAGTTCGTCAAGATGCAGCTGCCAAGCTTCAAGCGGGTCTTCCACATCCGCGCGGACGGCCCGGAAAATTGCGTCCCACAGCAGATTGATCCGCTCCTCCTCCGGCGCATCCGGGAATACTTTGGCCGCCCAGGAGGCCGAAGGGTAAGCAACGCCGCTCCAGCTCGCGTGGTTGCCCATCAGCAGCTGGCGGTAGCCTGCCATCGCCTCGGCCGAGACTCGTTGATTCATGGTGATCCGCTTCGGATCGACGCCCTTCAGCAGATCCGGATCGGTCGAGATAATTGTCAGGAAGCATGCGTTATTCCGCGCATATTCCTCCATCTCATCCCCGAACCGCTTTGGAGGCTCCGAGAACGATTCCTCCGGGGCCAGGTCGTAGCGCGTCCGCGTTACGACTTCGTCCGAATAATTTACCTTGACCAACTTGGCTCCCGCTTCGTAAGCTTTGCGGACGACCAGGCGAACCAGTTCGGCCGATGCGATATCCGCATTGACGACCAGCGTCTGCCCAGGCTGTATATTGACGCCGACCTTTACGGCAAGCAGCGCATAATTCTCCAGCTTTTGATTGAAATCCAAATCCCGACCCTCCTTGAATTAAAAAGCCCAGTTTCCGTTCAAAAACACCGGTTCTTCCGTTCCATCGTTTGTAACGCCGTATATATTCATCTCTGCCGAGCCGATCATGAAATCGACATGCGTAACGCTTGTGTTGAGACCGCGCTCTTCAAGCTCTTCCTTCGTCATGCTTTTGCCGCCTTCCAGACAGAATGCGTACGCGGTTCCGATCGCGAGATGGTTCGAGGCATTTTCATCAAACAGCGTGTTATAGTACAAAATGTTGGAATCCGAAATCGGGGAATAATGGGGGACGAGGGCTACTTCGCCCAAATACTTGGCGCCTTCGTCCAGGCTGATCAAATGCTCCAGCGTTTCCTGTCCCTGCTCGGCCGAAACCCCGACAATTCTTCCATTCTCAAAGGTAATTGAGAAGCCGTCGATGATGTTACCGCCATGACTGAGCGGTTTCGTGCTGCGGACAGTCCCGTTAACGCCCGTTTTCAGCGGAGCCGTGAACACCTCTTCAGTCGGCATATTGGCCACAAAAGTATGCCCTTGTGCGTTGATGCTGTCGCCCTGCGCCCACAAGTGGCCTTCCGGAAGCTCGATGGTAAGATCCGTTCCTGGAGCGGCATAACGCAGCTTCTTATATTTCTTGGCGTTCAGCACGGCCGCTTTCGCCTCCAGTGTATCCAGATGCTCTTGCCAGGCGGCTACCGGATCTTCACGGTCCAGACGTACGGTATGGAAAATCGCTTCCCACAGTCTGTCTATCCGCTCCTCGGCAGGAACATCAGGGAATACTTTGTCGGCCCAAGCCTGCGAAGGAATGGCGACGATGCTCCAGCTGATTTTGTCGGACATGATGAACTCGCGGTATTTGGACAGGGCGGCTCCACGGGTCTTATGATAGTCGGCGATCCGCGCCTGGTCGATTCCTTTCAGCGCATCCGGGTCTTCGGCGATGACCGACAGCACGGCCGCGCCGTTCTCGGCAAACTCGGTAATCTCACCGGCATACCAGGTCGGAGCTTTGGTGAAGACTTCCGGGGCGGCATGCTCGAACAGCAGGCGCGTGATGCGTTCGTCGCTCCAGTTGACTTTTACCTGGCTGGCGCCGGCTTCATACGCCTTGGCCGCGATCATACGGACGAATTCCGCCGCGATGATGGGCGCATTCACGACCAGCGCCTGACCCGGCTGCACATTAACGCCTATTTTTACGGCCAGGTCGGCGTATTTGGAAAGTTTTGCTTCAAAATCGGTCATAGAAATTTCCTCCATTTGTTCAAATATAAGAAATCCGATAAGCTTCGCACTTAGTCTTGGCTGTGAAGTTTCCACAAGAAACGGGGCGTCTTGGAAGCGGGGCGAAGCCGTTTCTTAGGTTGCCAAATTAAGCTTTTGAGTATTGTACTAAATTATTAACCGCCGGATGAAAAAAGTCAATTAGGTCGGAGGAGCGGGATTTGAGCGGGCAATAATGATATACTGAAATGGATTTCCACTTCGCTCCAAGAGCGATTGGACATCTGACGATATGAAAGGAAGGAAGCTTCATGAGCGTAAGCGTTACGGAAGCGGCCATGCGCCGCAATGAGGAAGGAAATTATGTGGGAAGAACCGTATTTACCCTGGAGGGCCATGCGGCCCGATACGAAATTACGTTCTTCAGCAAAAAGGGCAAGGAATGGGATTACAGCCTGAGCTTTGCGGGCGAGCCCGGTAGCGAAGAGCAATTCCTGGAACTGGACGCCATGCTGGAGGAAGACGACGAACTGTTCGACCGGCTGCTGGACGCGGCTCTGGATGCGGAAGATTCAGTAGACACCAAAGAATAATACAATGATGCGTAACAGTTAGCCGGTCCGCGCATATACTCGTGGAGGCGGATAAAAAGAAAGAACGGCGGATCTCCGCCGTCCGTATGTCTAACCGATCATCATATGGCCTTCGGGATGGCGGTACAGCTCCTTGCCTTTGGTCGGTCTAAGGGCGTAAGCCAGCGTCAGGGGTCCGGTCCGTCCTATGAACATGAGCAGGATGACGAGAATTTTTCCGGCAGCGCTCAGCTCTGTGGTCAGTCCCATCGTAAGCCCCGAGGTGCCGAAAGCGGACACAGCCTCAAACATCACCGTAAGAAAGTCGGCTTGCTCGGTAATCGACAACAACATCGTGGCGGTTATAACAAGCAGCAGGGAGAGCAGTGTCATAGTTATAGCCCGGTAGACGCTCTCTTTGGACAAACGATGGCGAAACAGCACCACATCCTCTCTGCCGCGAATGCGCGAGTATACGGCGGCGATGAGCAGGGCGAATGTCGTCACCTTGATCCCCCCGCCGGTGGAGCCCGGGGCGGCGCCGATGAACATCAGCAGAATAATTAGAAACTGAGTCGATTCCCGGAGCTTGTAGATATCAAGTGTCGTAATGCCGCCAGATCGCGGAGTCAGGGCCTGTAAAAAAGAAGCCAACGCCTTTCCGCCGGGATGAAGCGGCTTCAGCGTATGATATAGCTCCAGCCAGAAAAATAGTGCAGCTCCGGCAGCGATCAGTATAAGGGAAGTGGACAGAACCACCTTGGAATGCAGGGTAAGCCGTCTTCGCTTGCGGAAATCGACCACGTCGGACAATACGATAAAGCCGATCCCGCCTAGAAAAATAAGCAGCATGGCCGTGATGTTCACCACAGGATCTTCAACATACCGTGTCAGACCGCTGAACGGCCCGTGCACATCGCCAAACAGATCGAAGCCGGCATTGTTAAAAATGGAAATGCTGTGGAATATGCCGTAGTATGCCGCTTTCCCTGCCGGCATGTCCTTGAGGAACCGGAGCGCCAGCGCCGCCGCCCCGGAAAGCTGGATCACCAGCGAATAAATCAGAACCCGGCGAATAAGGCGAACAATTCCCTGCATGGAATTCTGATTCATCGACTCCTGAAGCAGCAGTCTCTCTTTGAGAGATATCCGCCTGCTCAGTACGAGCGTAATCAGCGTTGCCATCGTTACAAAGCCGAGGCCGCCGAACTGGAACAGCACGAGCAGCACAATCTGGCCGAAGGTCGTAAGTCCGGTCCCGACATCGATAACGGCCAGCCCGGTCACGCAAGTGGCGGAGGTGGCCATAAACAGCGCATCGATCCAGGAGATATCGCCCTGCGCGGATGAAACGGGAAGAGAGAGAAGCACGGTGCCTGCGGCAATAAGAAGAATAAAGCCGAGGGATAAAATTTTGGGCGGAGTCAGACGCAGCCCGCCATAGGATAAATTGGCCATGGGTCCATTCTCCTGACATCAGTGTGTTCGTTCCGGCATTGTGACAAATTATATCACAATTTTATGCTTTTCCCTAAGCAAACGGCAGGAAATGCACTTGTAATATCGAATGGTTCTATTGGAATATCCAATTTCGCATCTTCCAAAGGAGGGTTTTTGACGGTGAACAGTCCCATCCTGACTCAGATTGGTGGCGTTTTTATTCCGGTTAGCGATATTGAAAGATCGAAAGATTGGTATTGCGATCTGCTTGGCTTGCCGTCTGACGGTGAAATTCTGTTCGGACATCTGTTCGTGATTCCGATGACAGGGCCGGCCATAGTGCTGGACAGCAGAATTTACACCAGCGAATGCGTTCTGAATACACCGTTGTTTCACCTGAATAGCCATGATATCGACGCCGCTTATGATTTTGTGAGGCAGAGCGGAGCCGAAATATTGACCGATATCGAGCATGACCATTGGTTTAACTTCAAAGACCCGGACGGAAATGTGTTGATGGTCTGCCGCTCTTAGGAGGCCTAAGTGTGAAAGAAGACTGTTTTATGATCAGAGAAGCCGTACCGGAGGATGCCCGCCCGATAGAGGAGTTGTACCGGCTGCTGCTGCCGGATCATCCGGATATCGAGGTTTGCAATAATGAAAATAGAAAATGAAACAGACGATTGGGAAGTGAACAAAGTGGGTGTGACTTTAAGGGAACTGGTTCCAGGCGATGCCGAGGAACTCCTCCGCCTGCAGCACGCACTGGACGAAGAAACAGCTTTTATGATGCTGGAGCCGGGCGAGCGGCATTCCAATGTGCAGCAGGTGAGGGAATTCATACAAAATTTTGCCGCGTCAGGGAAATCCATTCTGATCGGTGCGGAAGCGGGCGGACAGCTCACGGGCTATGTTTCAGCCAGAGGAGGCGGGGCAAACCGCAACCGTCACAGCGCCTATATCGTAATTGGGGTTCTTAAACGCTATCAGGGTATGGGAGTGGGCGGCGCGCTGCTGAGCGAACTGGAACCCTGGGCCAAAGAGAACGGAATCGTCCGTCTGGAGCTTACGGTGATGAAGCATAACGATCGGGCAATTGCCTTGTACACCAAAAGCGGCTTCTCCGTTGAAGGAACCAAAGTCAAATCGCTCAGAGTCGACGGCAAATGGGTAGACGAATATTATATGAGCAAAATTATCGAGGCTTCGGCGGAAGAGAATACATAAGATGGACAATCCGGAGACAGTCCGAGAGCAGATGGATTGAAGACAGATGCTCCGCCTAATTTGTGAAATTCGCTTCTCAGATGCGCCTGATAAAATTGCTATGATCTTCTCATACATAAAGCAGCCCGGTCTCGGCGAGAACGGGCTGCTTTAATCATTGACTGACAGGACTTAAAACCGGCTTTTTACGTGAATGATTCCGCTGCGACGTCCCCGTCGGACCTCGTTCCAAGCTCGATTTCAACTTTGCGGACGCGGTGGCGGTTCATTTCGCGGACAGTTAGCGTATCCTGCCCATGCGCGATTTCTTTGCCGACAGCAGGCTCTTCCAGATGGCTGTATACCCAGCCGCCGATTGTGGTCACTTCGTCATCTTCAAGGTCCAAGCCGGTTAGCGTGCGCAGCTCGGGCAGCGACACCTTGCCGTCCACCAGATAATGGTCTTCTCCGAGCTTCTCTACGCTTTTGAGTTCATCTGCGTCGAATTCATCGCGTATTTCGCCGACGATTTCTTCCAGAATATCTTCGATCGTAATAAGCCCGGAAGTTCCGCCGTATTCGTCAAGCAGGAGAGCGATATGCACCCGTTCCTTCTGCATGCGGGTCAGCAGCGTCTTTACAGGCGTAACCTCGGAAACCGTCAGGAGCGGATGGATGAGATCTTTAAAATTGAAACCGGGATTGCTGTCATATTCGAGATACATCTGCTTTGTATTGACCATGCCGATAATGTTGTCCTTGTTGCCTTCCGCCACCGGAAAGCGGGTATACTGTTCTTTGCGGATAATATTCAGGTTCTCTTGAAGAGAATAATTGGTAAACAGGCAGATCATATCCGTACGCGGAACCATGATCTCACGGGCCAGCATTTCGTCAAAAGCGAAAATCCGGTTGACATAGCCGTATTCGGCTTTGTTGATCTTGCCGCTTTCATAACTCTCGGACAAAATAAGACGAATCTCTTCCTCCGAGTGCGCTTCTTCATGCTCGCTTGCCGGCTTCATCCCGAACAGACGGACCAGCAGATTGGCAGAGCCGTTAAGCAGCCATATTAAAGGAAACAGGATACGATAGAACAAAATAATCGGTTTGGCGGTCAGCAGACTGATTTCTTCGGCTTTGTTGATGGCTGCGGTCTTCGGTGCGAGTTCGCCGATAACGACATGCAGGAACGTCGCAATAAAGAAAGCCAGTAAGAATGACAGGACATGGCTAAATTCCGCCCCGACGCCGGCCAAGTGCAAGAGAGGGTAGAGCAGGCGATCAAAAGCCGGTTCCGCAAGGGCGCCAATGCCCAGGGCGGTAATGGTGATGCCAAGCTGGCAGGCGGACAGATATCCGTCCAGATTGGCGGAAACCTGTTGAACAGCAATCGCGTTCTTGCGTCCTTCAAGCACCATTTGGCTGATCCGGCTTCCCCGTAGTCGCACAACTGCAAATTCCGTAGCCACAAAAAAAGCGGTCAAAACAATCAAAACGGCCACCAACGTCAAACTAAGTCCTATACCCATATAATCGGTACCATCCCTTTCCTTAATAAAATAGGTTATACTCCTATTATAAGTTCATTTGAACTCATTTTACGAACTTTTTAATTGTATTTCAAATTTTTGCGGATTTTTCAACAGGTCAAAGACAAAGGAGGAGCTGAACGGCTATGGAATCATTTACATTAACCCGCATGGAGATGTCCTCTCTTCTGCTCTCACTGACCGGCGAGTCCGATCATACTCCGCTGCATATTTTACAGGAGGCGTGGACCAAGCTTCACCGCCAAGAAATGAAGGAGGGTACATCGCTAAACGCATTTTTGTCCACGGATATTCCAGCTATACTGCAAAAAATCATCCATGGGGGGAAGGCCAAAGGATTGTCCCTCCAGGAAATTGCCGCACTTGGAGCGCTAATAGAGTATTCCACAATTTCCATTACCGCTATGCAGAACTGGGTGAAACGAGATTTCAAAGAATATCTTGGCGCGCCGAGAGAAGGGAAAAAGTATTCGATCAACCAAGCGGCTATGCTGTTTATGATCGAGGATCTGAAATCTTCGCTCGACTTTAGGAGCATTCGCGAGCTGTTTCGCATGCTGTTTCTGAAACCGGAACAGGATGATGACGATCTGCTAGAGCCTGTACAACTGTATGGCGCATATGCCTTATTATTCGAAGAGAACCGGGAAGCTGACAGTCCGGAAGAAGAACGGAACCCGGAAAATCCGCGGGACAAGCTTTGGAGCAGCGGAAGATGGGCCCTGGCCGCCGAAGAGGCGGTGCAGCGGCTATCCCACCTCAATCGGCCTCAGAGGGAAACCGTGCGGAACTCGCTGTTAATTGCCGCGATTTCGGTTCAGGCCTGTTATTTTCAGGCGCTGGCCAGACAGTATTTCAACGCCTCTCTGTTCCTGGACTTCTGAGGCGATCCGGAAGATGAAAGGTTTCAATCCAATCAGGGAAAGATTATATTACAATTACTAAGTCGGAAATTAGGAGGATTCAAGCGTGGAAGCAAAAGCAGATGGATTGCTAAAGAGCCCGAAGCAGCGCAAGCTGCTCTTCAGCGCGGGGTTAAGCTGGATGTTCGACGCGATGGACGTCGGCATGATTTCCTTTGTCGTTGCGGCGCTGGCCAAGGAATGGAGTCTTAGACCGGGACAGATCGGTCTGTTGACGAGCATTAATTCGCTCGGCATGGCTGCGGGAGCCGCTGCCGCGGGCATCCTGGCCGACAAATATGGCCGGAAAAATATTTTGTTATGGACGCTGATCATCTTCTCGGCAGCCACCGGCTTGTCGGCGCTCGCGGCGGGATTTGCCATTTTGTGCGTGCTGCGTTTCATAGCGGGCTTCGGGCTTGGCGGCGAACTTCCCGTCGCATCCACACTCGTGTCCGAGAGCGTTGAGCCTAGAGATAGAGGCCGGGCGGTCGTTCTGCTCGAAAGCTTCTGGGCTGTGGGGTGGATCGCCTCCGCACTGATCGCATATTTTGTCATTCCGGATTACGGTTGGCGTGTTGCCCTCGTGATCGGGGCGGTTCCGGTGCTTTATGCCCTTTACCTTCGGCGGGCCATCGACGATTCTCCACGGTTTGCAGGAATCCGAAAGGCGCCCGTTCCATTTGTGGAACGCTTCGCCTCGGTATGGTCGGCTGATAACCGCAAGTCCACCGTTATGCTCTGGATTTTGTGGTTCACGGTTGTCTTCTCCTATTACGGAATCTTCCTGTGGCTGCCGTCGGTGATGGTGCTGAAAGGCTTCAGCCTTGTGCGGAGCTTTGAATACACGCTGATTATGACGCTGGCCCAGCTTCCCGGTTATTTTACCGCCGCCTATTTCATCGAGAAATTTGGCCGCAAATTCGTGCTTGTCGTATACCTCTTCTTTACCGCTGTCAGTGCGGCCTGGTTCGGCTTCGCCTCTTCCGAGGGAATGCTGATCGCCGCAGGCATCTGCCTGTCGTTCTTCAATCTGGGCGCCTGGGGCGGAATGTACGCCTACACTCCGGAACTGTATCCTACGGCTGTCCGCTCGACGGGAGTCGGACTGGCCGCTTCGTTCGGCCGGATCGGCGGCATAATCGCTCCGCTGCTCGTCGGCGTGCTTGTTCAGCGGTCCGTAGGCATTCAATCCATTTTTCTGCTGTTCTTCGTTACGGTGATCATAGGCGCCGCAGCCGTACTGTTTCTCGGTAAAGAAACAAAGGGGACGGACTTGCTGTAAACAATTCGCGGTCCATCCCCACTGCCAACTTTATATTTTTTTCAAAAACTCATCAAAATACCTATAAAATTCTTCTTTGTTTGCTAGATGAACATTGTGGTCGGGATGCGACACTTCTTGGGCAAGACAATCGGGGAGGAGAGACTGCATTTTAACAAAATCTTCGTCTGAAACGGCATCGTTGCCTTTTGCTCTGATTAACAATACCGGACACTGTATGCTCGGAAGCAGATGAAACCAATCCACATCATGCGCAATGCCGGCAGCCATAGCCTGGGAACTGAACAACATCTGATACCCCTCAACCGTTTCGACCAGACTATTCATGAAATATTGATAGCTCAGCTTCGAATCCGTAGCCTGTCGAATAAAATCCATTGCTTCACTTAAGCTGAAAAATGGTAATGGCCAATCTTTGGTCAAAGGGTCAACGGTTGGGATTGGATCTGTCGGCAGCATGTTGGGATTGGCGGGTCCTGACGCGGATCGGTCAAGGATTGCCAATGCTTTTACATATGTGGGATATAACGCTGTTAAATATCCGGCGACCCGTCCGCCCATCGAATGGCCGACTGCAAGGACGGAATCTATTTTTAAAAAATCCAACAGTTCAATCATGTCCCCTGCCATTTCCTCGGCCGTATATTTCGATGCGGGTTTCCCGCTCAATCCGTGTCCTCTTTGATCCGGTGCGATAATTCTGTATTGTTGTCCATAGCACTCTATAAAATCAACCCAGGTTTCCGCCCGGCCCCATCTTCCGTGAAGACAAAGAATAGCCGGCCCTTCGGTTTGTGTATCAAAATAAAACAGATCGATGCTTTTCAACTTCGCAATGTTTCTGTGGATTTTTGTTTTTCCCACCTTATACACTCCCCTATTTAGGAAAAATCAAGATCTTCAGTTGTTCCGTCCCCGCCACTTTTATTATAATCCGAATAAACGTTCCCATAATAGGAAGCAAATCATAGGATTCATGATATAATGGGAGGAACTAAATGGGCGGTTCTTGGGCTGCCGGTAATGGAGCGGGATAGATCGATGAGCTATGACGACAAGCCGCATTTCTCGGAGTTGATCTGGGAGGGCGATGAAAAAAATATGGCGGTGCCTCCGCGCGAAGCGGTTCGGGAGGTGGAGGCGAAACGAGCGGCCGAGGCGGATAAGAATCGGAGGTTGAAGGAAAGCCGGAGTATGCCCGAAAGACCTGAACAGCTGAAGCTGTGGGATTTGGAGCTCTCCGGTCGCAGGGAAGAGAAGCGCGGCGGACTTCCAAGCGCGGCTGTTCCCCGAAGAGACGAGATTGTAAAGGATAAAGAAACTGCTTCCTCCTCCCGACCGGCCACGACGGAAAGCCAGTTCGTAGAGCATGCAAGGGAGCTGGCCGATTATACTGAGAACTCAGCTGAATTCGTCAAATTCAAGAGCTATTGGCCGACCTACGGGCACATGACCGGTTCGCAGACAAAATGGTATTTCTATTGGCGGAATGAAGTCCGGCACGGCCGTTATCCCGAAACCGATTTGTCTTATATTTTTCTGCATATCTATGAGCTGATCAATGGTGTCGGCTGGGATACGCCGCAGAACGGCTGTGCACAGCTATCCGGCTTATGGGAAGCTTACCGCGGCACCTTCAAACGCCTCGATCACTATCTCGGCGGGTGGATTGCGGATTTCTCCTTTATCCATAAGCTGAATATTCCGCTGCGGGAAATTGTCGTCCGGGCTAAAGGTCTGGGCGGAGATTTGGCGGAGCTGGAGCTGAAACGCTGCCTTACGTCCGCGCCGGAGCAGCTGACATTGACCGCGCTGTCGCTGATGTCGGACTACGATATAACCAAGTCAAAGTTTTATGCGGGTCCCGGAAATGAAGTGCTGGAACGCTTTGTTCCGCAGGTAGTTGGTCTGGTGAACACTTATGTGACGCGCAAGCACGGTGCTTCGCTGCTTGAAATGTTTCCCCCCGGACCGCCGGCGATGAGGGAACGCTACTTGTTCCGCAGCGCCGTCTATGATATTTCACAGTACGGCTATTCCGTCCTTGTCCCTGTCGTCCGTATTAGTAAATCTCCTCCGCTGCGGAGCCTGATCACCCGGCTGTTCCGGCTTACGGAAAATAAGCTGCGAGCGTTGATGGACTACCGGGGGCGCCTGAAAGGAATTAGTATAGATAAAGACATTGAGGAGCTTGTCAGCAAATTCCTTGAACGGGAATTCCGCAAGGCGGAGAGGGAAGAGAAAGGGCCGGATATTGTGATAGACAAGGACAAGCTGGAGCGGCTGCGCGGCGATTCTGAAGTTGTCCGCCATCTGCTGACGGTGGATGAACCGGCAGAGGAGAAGACCGTTGGTGATTGGCCTGTGACGGAAATGCCGTCTGTGGACGAATCTAACGCAGTTGTGCTTGATGCGCAGGGCAGCGAGGCCATTAACGAAGCGCAGACAGCAGCAGATAAGCCGCAGACGTCATCTTTAATGCCCGAGAACGAATGGGAAGCAATGGCCGGCGCGCTCAGTCCCTTGCAGTGTCAGGCTGTGTTGGCCCTTTCCGGGACGGATGGTCCAGCCGAGCTGCGCAGACTTGCTGCTGCCCAAGCGGCGCTGCCTGATCTGCTGATTGACGAAATCAACGATGTCGCAATGGATGTGCTCGGCGACCTGCTGATCGACGGCGAAGAGCTCTCACCCGAGCATGTGACTTTGCTGCAATACTTGAAGAGGTGACATAAGGCATGAACGAACTAAAAATACCGAAACGAATGACGACGGCGCTCGTCAACTCGCTGACGGCGGGCGTTGTCCCGCGCATCGGACTGGAGCATATCGCCGTCGGACGCCGCGCGGAGATCGAATCGATCCTGCGTGATCTTGACAACATTGCCGAAGGTGGCGCGGCCTTTAAGCTGATTACCGGCAAATACGGCAGCGGCAAAAGCTTTTTGCTCCAGATGATCCGCAATTACGCGATGGACCGCGGCTTCGTGGTCGCCGACGCCGATCTGTCGCCCGAGCGAAGACTGGTCGGCACCAAAGGACAGGGCCTGGCCACCTATAAGGAGCTCATGAGCCACTTGTCCACTCGCACCCGCCCGGACGGTGGAGCGCTGGAAGTCATCCTCCAGAAATGGATATCCTCGCTGCAGCAGAAGATTATGAATGAACGGGGGATGGACCCCGGACATCCTTCTTTTGCAGGAGAGGTCGAGAAGGAGATTTTTGCCGTCGCCTCCGATATGCGCAATCTGGTGCATGGCTTTGACTTCGCCAAAGTGTTGGCGGCTTATTGGAACGGCCACAAGATTGGCGACGAGGATTTGAAGCAGGAGGCGCTGCGCTGGCTGCGGGGCGAATTCGCGACACGCACGGAATCCCGGAAGGCGCTGGGTGTCGGTGTCATTATCGATGACGACAACTGGTACGATTATATGAAGCTGTGGGCGGAATTTTCCGCGGCCATCGGTTACAAGGGGCTGCTGCTCTTTATAGATGAAGGCGTCAATTTGTATAAAATTACAAACAGCGTCTCCAGACAGAGCAACTATGAAAAGCTGCTGACCATGTTCAACGATACGATGCAGGGCAAGGCTGAGCATCTCGGGATTTTTCTTGGCGGAACACCGCAGTTTGTCGAGGATCACCGGCGGGGACTGTTCAGCTACGAGGCGCTGCGGTCCAGACTTGTGGCCGGACGGTACGGCTTCGCCGCTCCGAATAATTTCTCGGGGCCGATTATTCCGCTCGACATGCTGTCTTCCGAGGAAATTCTCGTACTGCTGCAAAGACTTCGGGATATTCATTCGCTGCATTACGGCTATCCGTCCGCGTTGACCGACGACCAGCTTGTTCATTTTATGGAGGAAGCCTCTTCAAGGCTGGGCGCAGACGAGCTTCTGACGCCCCGCGAACTGGTGCGGGATTTCATGGACCTGCTTCATACGCTGCACGGCAACCCGGATACGTCGTTCGAAAGCCTGGTCGGAGAACGGGCAGGAGCCGGCAATTCCGAAAGCGGCAAGGATACGATGGACGATCTATTGGCGGAGTTTGAGCTATGAGCGATAACCCGTTTTACCGACTTGCGCCATTTATCAAGGAGTTTATTTACAGAAACCGCTGGGAAACGCTGCGCGAAGCGCAGGTGGACGCCTGCCGGGTGCTGCTGGAGTCGCCGGACCATCTATTGATCGCGTCGGGAACGGCGTCGGGCAAGACGGAGGCGGCTTTTTTTCCCGCGCTGACCGATCTGTATGAGAATCCCTCTTCCTCTGTCGGAATTCTGTACATTGCCCCGCTCAAAGCACTGATCAACGACCAATTCGCCAGGTTGAACGACCTGCTGGTCGAAGGCGGCATTCCTGTTTGGCATTGGCACGGCGATGTGCCGCAGGCCGAGAAGACGAAGTTGATGAAGAATCCGTCTGGAGTGCTCCAGATTACCCCCGAGTCGCTGGAAGGCCTGCTGATGAACCGTCCGAACGCCATTCCGGCGCTGTTCGGCGATCTGCGCTTTGTCATCATTGACGAAGTGCATGCCTTTATGGGCGCCGACCGGGGCATCCAGGTGCTCAGCCTGCTCGCAAGGATATCCCGAATGGCGGGCTGTTCTCCGCGCCGTATCGGGCTGTCCGCTACGCTCAGCGACTATGATACCGCAACCCGCTGGCTTGCTGCGGGGACGCGGGAGCAGGTACGGGTATCCGCGCCCCAGGGCGGGCGGAAGCTTCGCTTGAGCGTCGAGCATTTTTCTTTTCCCGATGCCCGGGACGAGAAGCAATCCGAACAGTTGGAGCTTGCCCGCAAAGCCTATTACGACTACATCTACGACCATACCCGGCTTAAAAAAGCACTGGTCTTCACCAACAGCCGCACCGACGCGGAAACGGCGATCCTTGAAATGAGGCGCATTGCGGCGAGGCGCCAGGAGCCGGACGTGTTCCACGTCCATCACGGCAGCATTTCCGCGATGCTGCGGGAGGAGGCGGAGGCCGCGCTCCGCGAAGGCCCCGGTGCGGCGGTTGCCGCAGCGACGCTCACGCTGGAGCTGGGCATCGACCTGGGCGAGCTGGAGCGGGTCATGCAGCTCGGGGCGCCGTACAGCTGCTCCAGCTTCGTGCAGCGGCTTGGCCGCTCGGGACGCCGGGGCGACGCCGCGGCGGAGATGATGTTCGTCACGCCGGAGGAAGAGGACGAGGAAGCGCAGCTGCCGGCGCGCATGCCCTGGACCCTGCTCCGGGCAATCGCCGTTATTGAGCTTTATGTTCGGGAGAAATGGGTCGAGCCTCTGACCGTTCGTAAGCTGCCGATGGGTCTGCTTTATCACCAGACGATGAGCATACTCAAGAGCATGGGTGAGGCCGAGCCCGAAGAACTGCGGGAAGCCGTTCTCTCGCTCCCTTCTTTTCGGGATTTCAGCGAAGATGATTATGAAGCATTCATGGCTTACCAGATGGGAATGGGCCAGATAGAGCAAATGGATGAAGGCAGCCTCCTGATCGGTCTTGCCGGAGAGAAGATTGTCAATAACTTTCGCTTTCTGGCCGTCTTCAAGGACGACGAGGAGCATGTCGTATACAACGGCACGGAGGAAATCGGGTCGATTACGACCGTGCCGCCCCCGGGCTACTGCTTCACGCTGGCAGGCAAGCTGTGGAAGGTGGAAGAGGTGGACAACCGCCACAAGGCGGTGTATGTGAAATCGTCGCGCGGCAAAGTCGATACGTTGTGGCTTGGCGCAGGCGGCGATGTGCATACCCGGATCATGACCAAAATCCGGGACATACTCGGAGATACGGCTCTTTACCCGTATCTCGCGCCTAGAGCGGCAGCCCGGCTTGAGCGGGCTCGGCGGCTGGCACGGGAGAGCGGATTGCTTCTGCGCTCCGTGCTTCCGGCCGGCGGCGATTCGCTGTTCATTCTGCCCTGGGCGGGCAGCCGCACGTTCCGCACGCTGGAGCGGCTGTTGAAGCACAAGCTGACGCGTCCGCTGGCCTTGCGCTCGGTTGTGCCGATGGAGCCTTATTACATGGTCGTCGCCGGAAAGGCGGACGCCGATTGGCTGGAGGCTTCCATCCTGGAATCAGGCTCCGCAGGAGTAGACCCGCTGGAATTGCTGGCTCCGGGCGAAGCTCCCTACTTAGGGAAATACGACGAGTGGATTCCCCAAGACCTGCTGCGCAAAGCGTTTGCGGTGGACGGATTGGACGTCCCGGGCTTCCATGAGATGGTGGAGCGTTGGCGGATGGACTAGCACTCGGTCAGAACTTGAACGAAGGTTATAGTTGAACTCAAGAGTCATGTGCATGCATGAACGGGAAAACCTCCCTTTAATTCACTGTAATGAGGATATTTCAGTCAATAAACTGGAAAAGCTCCAGCTAATTGGCCGTTTCCTCGTCATTTCGGGCTGAAACGCCAGTTTTATAGGGAGTTTTTCCCGCTTGAGCCTGACAGAAGCCTCATTTTGCAAAAATTAGGGGGAGGAATTCCGCTTCGTCCGGTCCGATGGACCGATTCGTAATTTTTTGTATAATTCGTAGTCTTTACATCAAAGTGTTTCTGAAAAAGCTAAAAACTCCCGATCCGCTGATAACAGCTGAAAGGGAGTTTTGCTTAAGATCGCACTCAACCGGACTATCAGATCGCTTAGAGCACCAGCGCGCCCACGATGCCTCCGAGAATACCGATAGTTATAACCGAGAAGAAGACGAACCATACGACCCGTCGCGGAAAAGAACGGTATACCATTAGCAGGGACGGCAGGCTGATGGTCGGCAGCGTCACGAGCAGCGCTCCGGCAACGCCTGTTCCGAACCCAAACGAAAGAAAGGTTCCGATAATCGGAATTTCAGCCGCGGTTGGTATGACAAACAACGTTCCTGCGATGGCAAAAATAATGACGGCGAGGATACCGCTGGCGACACCGGCTCCAAGAGACGGGAACATCCAGGCCCGCGCCGCGCCAAGCAGAAGGACGGTAATGACATAGGCCGGAACGACGGCAAGAAGCATTTTTCCCACTGCGGCCGTCCAGCGAAGCAGCAGCGGACCATCATTTGGGGAAGCTGCCTTCACCGGCTCGGCGATTGCCTCGGGAACCGTCGTATTCCCGGCGAATTTATTGGCGATGTAGCTGATGCCGAACGTCAGAGCAAGTCCGAATACGATCCGCATCACTGTAAATTTCCATGACAGTACAAAAGTCATGAATATCAGGGTTGCCGGATTAAGGACGGGATTGCCGATCCAGAAGGCGAGCGCGGCGCCCACGGATACTTTTTTCTTGCGCAGTCCGACCGTAATCGGCGCGGCGCAACATGAGCACATCATGCCGGGGATAGAAGCAAGTCCGGCAAGAGCCGTACTCTTGAAATTGGCCTTGCCGAGAACGCGCAGAAGCCACTTGGACGGGATAAGCACCTGTACGAGCGAGCCCAGCAAAATGCCAAGCACCGCGGCTTTCCATACCGATTTGAAATAAGCGGCCGCATAATCCAGCGCGGCTTGCAGCGAAGGCGCGGGAGCTGCCGCTTCCTTGCCGGTCAAAATGGAAGAACCGATGGAATGCTCGGCGGCAGCTTTAAACGCTTTGTGGTAGTAAGGCCACCACTTGACATAGGAGAGTCCGGCTATGGCGATAACCAAAAAAATAACCGCTAGCGCTATGGCCTTGATATCTCTGTGTTTTTGGGGAAGCAATGAACCGTTTGTTGCAGGTGACATGATACTGAACGACCTCCATCTGTTTAAACTCGAAATGTTACAATTATAGCATAACCTTGAATCTGGAAAAGCCTTATTTTGCGAAAATATACATGAATGATGTAATATATTAGATACTGTGTTCCTCATTTCACAATTAAGGAGTTGAATCTTCCATGTCTCAAGCCGAATCTATAAAGTTAACCTCTTTATCCTCTAAAGGAGGATGCGGCTGCAAAATCGGTCCCGCCGATCTCATGCAGGTGATCCGGAATTTGCCGAAATCGGTACCGAACCCCGATCTGCTGGTCGGACTCGATACTAGCGACGATGCCGGTGTGTACAAGCTGACCGATGAGCTGGCGCTGGTTCAAACGGTTGACTTCTTTACACCGATTGTAGACGATCCGTATTCCTTCGGCCAAATCGCCGCTGCCAATGCGCTGAGCGATATTTATGCCATGGGCGGAAAGCCGCTGACTGTCCTTAACATTGTCGCTTTTCCCATCTCCACGCTGGATAAAAGCATTTTGGCCGATATTCTGCGCGGCGCCGCGGACAAGGTGAACGAAGCGGGCGCCACGCTCGTCGGCGGTCATTCCATCGATGACAAAGAGCCCAAATTCGGACTTGCCGTAACCGGTCTTGTCCATCCGGATAAAGTGCGGACCAACGCCGGCGCACAGCCGGGAGACAAGTTGATCCTCACCAAGCCGATCGGGGTCGGCATTCTGACCACTTCGATTAAGAAAAGCCAGCTGACTCCTGAAGAAACCGCACGTTTGACTGCGGTCATGTCCACACTCAACAAAACGGCCGCGGAAGTGATGGGCTCGTACGAAGTTCACGCCTGCACGGACGTTACGGGCTTCGGACTGCTTGGACACGCCTCGGAAATGGCGAAGGGCAGCGGCAACGGGCTTATCATTCGGAGAGACGACGTACCGGTGCTGCCGAGAGCCCGCGAGCTGGCGGAGGAAGGCTTCGTTCCCGGGGGAACGCGCAACAACTTCGCTCATCTGGAAGGCTCGGTCATCTATCCCGAAACCCTGGATCAGATTGACCGTTATCTGTTATGCGATGCCGTCACCTCGGGGGGACTCCTAATTTCCGTGGCCGCTCATGAGAGCGAAGCACTCCTGGGAGATCTTGTAGCCGCCGGCGTAGAGGCCGCTGTCATAGGAGAAGTTACCGCCGAGCAACCGGGCCTAATTACGGTTGTTTAAGGCATAAGAAGGAGAGAGAGTATTGTTTCAGGATATTTCGCTCGAAGAGCTTCGGGCCCTTAAAGAACGTAAAGAGATGACTATCATTGACGTCCGCTCTCCATCCGAATACAGAGATGCCACGCTTCCCGGCAGCCTGAATATTCCTCTCTTCGACGATGCGGAGAGGGCGGAAGTCGGCACGCTGTACAAGCAGACGAGCATCCAGGCGGCCAAAGACCGCGGGCTGGAGCTGGTCTCCGCCAAGCTCCCGGCGTTTATCCGGCAGTTCGGGGAGATTCCAGGGAATAAAGCCGTATTCTGCTGGAGAGGGGGCATGCGAAGCCGGACGACGGCGACTCTGCTCTCCCTTATGGACATTCACGTGTACCGTTTAACCGGGGGATACAAGGCCTACCGTAAATGGGTGGTCGAGACGCTGGAATCCTATGATTTCAAGCCGCATTCCTATATCATCCACGGCAACACCGGGACGGGCAAAACGGCGCTGCTGCACCGTCTTCAACAGAACGGCTATCCCGTTATCGATTTGGAAGGCATGGCGGGACACCGGGGTTCGATTTTCGGACAGGTCGGACTCCACGCGAACAACCAGAAGACCTTTGACAGCCTGCTGCTGGAAAAGCTGGTCACGCTTGAACAATCGCCTTATGTGCTGTTTGAGGCGGAAAGCATGCGGATCGGGAAGGTCGTAATGCCGCCGTTTATGGGCAGGCAGAAAGAGACCGGTACCCAAATTCGGATTGAAATGCCGCTTGAAGCCAGGGTAGCTCAGATTATGCTGGACTATCGGCCTCACGAGCATCAGGAAGAGATTTTAGCTGCATTCGGCAGAATCAAATCCCGCATTCATGTGCCCATTGCTGCAGAGATCGACCGGAGCCTGACTACAGGGAATTTCGAGAATGCGGTCCTGCTCCTGCTGGAGCATTATTACGATCCGAAATACGATTATACCTCCCAACAATACGGCGAATCCGAAAAAATCACATTAAACGTAAATAATGTGGAGGAAGCGCAAACGGCGGTAGCCGCTTTGCTGCAAGATCGCCATCCCGGGTCCCAGACTACGGGCGATCGGCGATTGCAAGTGTAAATAGAGGCGGCGCTCCTGTCTTCCCGTGATGGGATTCAATGACTTTGATTTTGGCTTCGATCCGCAAGCATCTCCTATCCCCGGTTATCCGGGGATTTTTTGTTTATCTTTCCTTCGTCGCCCGAGTCACCTTTGCTGTTCATTTCACATCCGGTGGAATCTAAGATTTGACAGCGGCTGCTATAATAAATACTAAACTAAAGCCGCTATATTATCTGCAGCAGGAAACGGAGGGTAAACCGCTATGACTTCATCCATTGCCGAAATCGATTCCGGCAGACAAGGGAGGGGATTATCGAGAGGAATTATTCTCATTCTCGCGATTACTTCCGGTTTGGGCGTGGCAAACCTTTATTACAATCAGCCCTTGCTCGCCGACATCGGACGCGCCTTCAGCGCGTCTCCGGGCGAAGTCGGCTATGTCTCCATGTTCACTCAAGTCGGCTATGCCCTGGGCATGCTGCTGTTCGTGCCGCTTGGAGATATCCGTGAAAAACGCAGCCTCATTTCGCTGCTGCTGGTCTGCGTTGCCCTTTCTTTAGTCGGCTTTGCCGAATCCCGCAGTCTCGGGTGGATGTATTTCGCCAGCTTTGCGATAGGATTCACGACTGTCGTTCCGCAGATCATCGTTCCGCTGGCGGCTCAGCTAGCAAAACCAGAGGAGAGGGGGAAGGTCATCGGGACGGTTATGAGCGGCCTGCTGTTCGGCGTCCTGCTTGCCCGCACCGTGTCGGGCATTGTCGGCGATCTGTTGGGCTGGAGATCCATGTACTGGATTGCGGCCGCCTTTATGCTGATTCTAGCGCTGATCATGTATCGTCTGCTTCCGGCCTCGAAGCCGATGGTCTCGGCCCATTACGGTGAATTGCTCCGCTCCATGCTTCAACTGGTTCGGAAGTACGCCACCCTGCGCGAGGCTTCCCTGATCGGCGCCTGCATGTTCGGCAGCTTCAGCGTGTTCTGGACATCACTGACCTTCTTCCTGGAAGGTCCGCCGTATCATTACACCAGTTCAATTGCCGGCCTGTTCGGACTCGTCGGCGTCACCGGAGCGGCCGGAGCGCCGGTCGTCGGACGGCTGGCTGACAGAGTTGCGCCCCAAAGAATGATCGGCGTTCTTGTTCTGCTGACGCTGTTGTCGTTCGTGCTGTTCGGCTTGACCGGATTTTCCATCGCTTTTCTGATTTCCGGCGTCGTCATTCTTGATCTCGGCATACAGGGGACCCAGGTCAGCAATCAGGCAAGAATTTATGCCCTTGACCCCGCCGCAAGGAGCCGCATCAACACGGTATTCATGGTCAGTACCTTCGCCGGCGGCTCCATCGGCTCGACGCTTGGCAGCTTCGCCTGGCATACCTGGGGCTGGACAGGCGTCTGTCTGACCGGCGGCGGACTGGTCTTTGCCGCGTTTGCCGTTTGGTCGGCGCACCGACTCTCCAGCCGAAAGCATTGATATTCTTGCGGGACTCCTGCAACCGGTCCTACTCAGCATCAGATACTCAGGTATCATCAGTACAAAGGTCCGCATGCCCGGGTGCTAAACGAGACCGAACTAACGGAGCGTGTTCCTATCCCCGCTAAGCCTAAAGGGGCTTAAGCCCGCTGCGGTATTCACTCGGAGATTGTCCGAACCAGCTGCGGAACTGCTTGGAGAAGTAGAGCGCGTCGTTAAAGCCGACGGACGATGAGACTTCATCAATCGTCAACGCTCTGCTTGCCAGCAGTTCCTTTGCTTTGTCCATCCTGATCTTCATCAGGTATTGCTTGGGGGATAGGCCGGTCCGTTCCTTGAAGGCTTTGGAGAAATGGGCCCGGTGGTAGCCCAGTGCGGAAGCGATCTGGCCGATTCCAAGCTGCTGATGATACTGCAGGGTTATCCAGCGTATAGCCTGCTCAACCTGACGGTCGATCATCTCCGGTTGCCGGGCGGACGCATTCTCCAAATTTCGGCTTGCAAGCCCCAATCTGTGAAAGAGCAATCTCAGCCAGCCCGAAGCTTCCAGGCTTTCCAGTCCGGGATAGGGCGATTGCTTGAAAGACAGCCGAATCTTTTGGTACAAGGAATGCAGAGCCGCCGGGTCGGCGCCCTGAAGCACCGGTTTCTCCGGTCTGAGTCCCGCTTCCTTCAGCAGCCGCAAGGCATGCTCTCCCTGAACCGCCACCCAAACATAATGCCATGGCGTTCGCCGGTCGGATTCGTAGCTGAATAATTTACCCGGCGAAATCATAAAGGTGTCCCCCGCCTGACATAAATAAGCATGACCCTCGCTTACGAACACGCCCTGACCGGACAGAACGGTATGAATCAAATAGTAATCGTGAACGGAAGGGCCGACTTTGTGGCCCGGCTTGGGACTGCCCTCTCCGCTGAACAGAACCGTGAGTTCTCCCGCCTCCGGCTGCAGGTTAATGCCGATTTCAAATTGATAATGATCGAAATTCATGGGACCCTCCAGCTTTAGAAAACCCTATATTTTTCTCAACACCTTAAATTAATTATACGACAAACCTCCATATGTTCCTTTTATTCCTCCATATAAATTTCGGGTACTCTGCTCTATAGTAGGAAGGGAAGAAAGGGAACGCAATCATCGACATACACGCATTTCCCTTGATTTATCAAGGTTTTTCCTAAAGATAATGCGCTGTACGGATGTATTCGTCACCCGATACAAGGAGGAATATGATCAATGTCCAAAATTACATTCATCGGAGCAGGAAGCACGGTTTTCGCCAAAAATGTACTAGGAGACTGCATGGCGACGCCCGCGCTTCAAGGGTTCGAGCTGGCGCTGTACGATATTGATTCCCGGCGTCTGTCGGATTCCGAGAATATGCTGCTCAACTTAAAACAAAGCGGCGGCAGCACCTGTGAAATCAAAGCCTACTCCGACCGCAAAGAGGCGCTGCGCGGAGCCAAATACGTGATCAACGCCATTCAGGTGGGCGGTTACGATCCCTGCACCATCACCGATTTTGAAATTCCGAAGAAATACGGCCTGCGTCAGACGATTGCCGACACCGTCGGCATCGGCGGCATTTTCCGCAACCTGCGCACGATTCCGGTTATGCTCGATTTTGCCGCAGATATCCGTGAAGTGTGTCCGGACGCGCTCTTTTTAAATTATACGAACCCGATGGCCGTGCTTACGAATGTGATGAATACGTACGGCGGCGTCAAGACGGTCGGCCTATGCCACAGCGTGCAGGTATGCGTGCCGCATCTGTTCGAGCATTTGGGCCTTGAGCAGGAAGGCGTTCAGGCGAAAATCGCCGGGATCAACCATATGGCATGGCTGCTGGAGGTTACGAAGGACGGCAAGGACCTGTATCCGGAAATTAAGAGACGGGCCGCCGAGAAGCAACGGGAACCCCATAACGACATGGTCCGCTATGAGATTATGCAGAAGTTCGGGTATTACAATACCGAATCTTCGGAACATACGGCGGAGTATCATCCTTACTTCATCAAGCGGAACTATCCCGAACTGATCGACCGTTTTCAAATTCCGCTGGACGAATATCCGCGCCGGTGCGTAGAACAGATCGGGCGCTGGGAGCATATGCGCGAAGAGCTGGTGAACAACCGCAATCTGGAGCATGCTCGCTCGCATGAGTACGCATCATATATCATGGAAGCAATCGAAACGAACGTTCCGTACAAAATCGGCGGCAACGTCATGAACACCGGCCTTATCACGAACCTGCCGAGGGAAGCGTGCGTTGAAGTGCCTTGTCTCGTCGACCGCAGCGGAGTCCAGCCGACCTTTATCGGAGACTTGCCGCCTCAGCTTGCAGCGCTGAACCTCACGAACATTAATACCCAGCTTCTGACCATCGAAGCGGCGATAACGCGCAAGAAAGAGCATATCTATCATGCGGCGATGCTCGATCCTCATACGGCCGCGGAGCTGTCCATGGACGACATTGTCAGCATGTGCAATGATCTGATTGCCGCACATGGGGATTGGCTCCCGCGCTATGAATAATTCCCAACTATAGCCCCATTTAAATCAGAGACCCGGTCTTTTAAACTCCGGGTTTCTTTTTATGTATAGTTTTCCCCCTCAGACAAAACCGGGTGTCATAATGGACAAGACAATTCCATATCCCTAAAACAAGTGATTTTTTCGGCAAAGGGGAGATCGAATTGAATGAATTCGTTGCCAGGTCGCTAGACGAAATACGATTTTGGTCCAGAATAATGAAGGAGCACTCCCTGTTTCTCGGATTAGGCTTTAGATGCGAGGATACTCAGCTAAAAGAGGAAGCAAACCGGTTTTATGCGATTTTTGAGGATATTGAGAGAAGATCCCACGAATTTCAGGTCAATGCCGATCCAAATACGATCCAGAAATTTAATACGGAAGTATGTATTGCAGCGACTCAGATTTGGGCGTTTAAGCGTAAGGTGCTTGGCCTGATCTTGCAATGTAAACTCCCCGGACAAACCAACTTCCCGCTGCTGGTAGACCATGTGAGCCGGGAAGCCAATTATTTCAGAAACCGCTTGGTAGAACTCAATACCGGAAATCTCGAACCTTTGCCAGATGCAATTATCGATGAAAATGTATTTTTCTTAAAAATCATGGCCGATCATGCCAAATTTATTGGTCATTTGCTTGATCCGTCTGAACGGAAATTGGTTGAACAAGCGCGAGAATTCAGCAATGATTTTGATATGCTGGTGTTCCAAGCGACAGATTTAAGCAGCATGCGCCCTCAATCTCAAACCGTACCGCTGCTCAGTCAATTCGTTGATGAGAACAAGGTCTCGGTGCAATCATTGCGCGATTTCAAGAAAACGGCGCGCGATTTAATCAATGATTGCCGGATCAAAAGCATTATTCATCCGCTGCTCGCGGATCATGTATTCCGCGAAGCCGAACGGTTCCTCTTTATTCTTGATATGTTCGATCGATCCTTATCGGGGGCAAGAGTAGACAAGAAGGAAATTCTGCATTAATTCTTTGGTTCATCGGAAAAAAGGCGCGCTGAAATCGGCTCGTCTTTTTTTGTGCGGGTGGGAAATCGTCAGATTTGCATAGCGCAAACATTTTTCGCACAGGCAACTTTGTTTGTCTGCCGTTATTTATTAACCTTGACGAAAAAACGTTTCTCTAGACCCACTTATATCCTAACTGATAGTATAAGCAGGTATGAAAGCGGATTGGAAGGGGCTTTATCTTAGAATGGATCAGCAAAGGTACGATAACTTGAAATTAGGCGAGCATGGCGCAATAGTTTGTATTATAGCTTACATCTGTTTATCTGCTTTATAATTAATCATTGGTTATGCAGCTAACTCCGAAGCTTTGAAGGCGGACGGTCTGAATAATGCGACGGATATTGTTGCATCCATTGCCGTGTTAATTGGTTTAAGATTGGCGCGGAAACCAGCAGACGAAGATCATCCGTATGGACACTGGAAATCGGAAACCGTAGCTTCTTTAATGGCTTCTTTTATCATGATGGCTGTAGGGTTGCAAGTGCTTTACGAAGCTGTTGTTTCTATGTTTCACGGAAAGGAACAATCTCCTGATCTCATTTCTGCATGGGCAGGGATTTTCTGCGCCATTGTAATGTACTGTGTATATCGATACAACAAAAAACTGGCACTCAAAATAAACAGTCAAGCCGTTATGGCCGCAGCAAAAGATAATATTTCTGATGCATATGTGAGTATTGGAGCGGTAGTTGGGATCATCGGTTCCCAATTTAATTTGCCTTGGCTAGATCCGCTTACAGCTGTTGCAGTTGGATTCATTATTTGTAGAACGGCTTGGGAAATTTTCCGTGAAGCATCCCACTATTTGACTGATGGTTTTGATGAGAATATGATTCAATCATTCAAAGAAACCGTATTGAACGTAAGAGGAGTAGAGGGAGTTAAAGAAATAAGAGCAAGAAATTACGGAAGCAATGCGGTCGTAGACGTTGTATTGCTTGTTGGGGCAAAACTGGAGTTTCAAGAAGCTCATGAAATCGCAACACGGGTTGAAGATGAATTAAAGTGTAATTCTGATGTTTATGATGTTCATGTTCATTATGAGCCTGCAAAAGTAGCCAAGGCATAAAAAGAGCTTTAGTGCCAATACAACATTTTACAATAAAGAAAGCAAGGGGATTGGTCTTGAAAATATTGACTTTGAACACCCATGCATGGATGGAAACCGACCAGCTTCAGAAGATAGAACACTTGGCCGATTTTATCAGGGAACAGCAGTTTGATGTCATCGCTCTGCAGGAGGTCAACCAGTCCAAGGAGGAGGAGGCGCTGTCCGCCTGCGATTTGGAACGTTTCTTTCGGGCCGAACCGGACACGGTGGTCAGACAGGATAATTACGCCTTCGTCCTTCTGCAAAAGCTGGGTATTCCCTATTATTGGACATGGATACCGGTACATACGGGATTTGAAAAGTACGACGAAGGTTTGGCGATCTTGACGCTCACCCCCGTTATCGACGCATTCAGCGAGTACGTGTCGGTCATACGGGATTACGAAAACTACCGCACGCGGAAGATTGTCGGAGTCAAAGCAGAGGCCGGCGGGGAGGAAACCTGGTTTGTGAGCGGTCATTTCGGCTGGTGGAATGATGAAGTGGAGCCATTCAGGGGACAATGGGATGCCGCGCAGGCCAAGTTGGACACGCTAAAGGCATTGCCGGTGTTTATCATGGGCGATTTCAACAATGTAGCGGAAATTCGTCACGAAGGCTATGATTACGTCGCCCAAAAAGGCTGGAACGACCTCTATGCGTCAGCATCATTTAAAGACGACGGAGCCACGGTCACCAAAGCCATCAAGGGCTGGGATGAGAACGAGGGCAAACTGCGCATTGATTATATTTTCTCCAATCGGCCGCTTCAGGCTAAATCCTGCCATGTCGTCATGAACGGCATTCGGGGAGCGGTCGTCTCGGATCATTTCGGGGTCGCCGCTGAGCTGTAGTTTCATTCTCAAGTGTCTGTATAGGAGCGTTCCATACACGAAAGCAGCCGGTTAGGGAATAAACTTCCCAGACCGGCTGCTGGCCGTTAATCGCCAAGTATATTTAAAGCGCTTCACAGTATATCCGGCAAATTATACGATTTTTGTCACAAAAAATCTGACATCATTTATTTACAATAACCCCCCCGGGGGGATATTATGGTGAGAACAATTCTCAACATTTGGTTTAAAACTTTGGGAGGGAACAGAGAAATGGGAGAAGTCATACTGGGAAGTGAACAAGAGGAGAAGAGGCCGTTTAAGGCAATCTGGGAGCAGCATGGAGGCTTGTTCATCGCAGCAGCCTGTCTGCTGTTTATCGGGATTGCCTGGATGATGGGCAGAAACGGGCAGGGAACGGTGGAAGTCATCTTTTTCATTCTGGCCTATGTTGTCGGCGGATACCGGAAAGCATGGGAAGGGCTGGAAACCCTGATCAAAGAAAAGGACCTTGATGTAGACCTCCTGATGGTTGTCGCGGCATTAGGCGCTGCGGGCATCGGATACTGGCTGGACGGCGCGGTGTTGATCTTTATTTTTTGTCTGAGCGGCGCGCTGGAGGATTATACGATGGAGAAGACGAACCAGGATATCGCCTCCATTCTGAAGTACCGGCCGGAAGAGGCGGTTCTCCTCAAGGACGGCGGCGAGGTCAAGATCCGGGCGGCCCAGCTGCAAAAAGGCGATGTCGTGCTCGTCAGACCGGGTGAGCGCATTCCGTGCGACGGCCACATTCTGGAAGGACAATCGGCGGTAGACCAATCCTCCATTACGGGTGAATCCATTCCCGTCGATCTCGCTGCTGGCGATACCGTCTTCGCGGGTACGATCAATGGCCAGGGCGCACTGCGGATTCATACCGATGCGGGCGCGGAGGACACGCTGCTGGCACGAATCATCCATCTTGTGCAGGAGGCCAAGAATGAGCTGCCGCAAGCCAGTTGTTCGTGGAGCGTTTTGAGGGCATCTATGCCAAAAGCGTGGTTGCAGCGGCCCTGCTGCTGATGGTCGCGCCTCCGTTTCTCTTTGGCTGGTCTTGGGAAAACACGGTTTACCGGGCGATGATCTTTCTTGTAGTCGCTTCGCCATGTGCTCTTGTATCCTCGATCATGCCTGCGATTCTGTCCGGCATTTCCAATGCCGCCCGCAAAGGCGTATTGTTTAAGGGCGGGGTCCATCTGGAGCAAATAGGGGAAGTGAAAGTGGTCGCTTTTGACAAAACGGGAACGCTGACCGGGGGCAAACCGAAGCTTACGGACTGCATTCCTTCCGAAGGCCACAGCGAACAAGAGCTGCTTACGCTCGCCGCTTCCCTGGAGTATTTGTCGGAGCATCCGATCGCCAAGGCCGTTGTCGATTATGCCAAGGATGCCGGGATTCCATTCGAATCGGCGTCGGATATGCAGGCCGTACCGGGAATGGGAGTCAGCGGAACCGTTAACGGCAGGAATTGCCGCATCGGCAAAAAGGAGCTGCTCGCGAGCCTGAATATGGACGATGCTATGCTGCAAACGGCGGGCAAGCTTGAGGCGGACGGAAAGACGGTGATCTTCGTTGAGTCGGGTGGCACACTGACCGGTATGCTGGCGGTACAGGATATTCTGCGTCCCGGCGTACGGGAAGCCGTCCTGAAGCTGAAGAGCATGAACCAAAAGGTCGTTATGCTCACCGGGGACGCAAAGCTCACGGCGGAGGCCATCGGACGGGCCGCCGGCGTGGACGAGGTTCACGCGGAACTGATGCCCGATCACAAGCTTGCGCTGATCCGGCAGTTAACCGAGCAGCACGGCAAGGTCGCCATGGTCGGCGACGGCGTTAACGATGCGCCCGCGCTGGCGGCTTCCGCCGTAGGAATCGCTATGGGCTCTGGAGGAACCGATGTAGCGCTGGAGACGGCGAATGTTGTGCTGATGACCGACGACATTTCCAAAATTCCTTTTGCCATATCGCTTGGACGACGCGCGCGCAGGGTCATCCGGCAAAATATATCTTTTGCGCTCGCCGTGATTGCCATATTGGTCGTATCCAACTTCTGGGGCTGCATCAATCTGCCCTCCGGCGTGGTCGGCCACGAAGGAAGCACACTGGCCGTGATCTTGAGCGGGCTAAGACTGCTTCGCTGATCTCTCTTGACCCGAGAAGAAGGGAATTGCCCCTCAGAATCAACTCTTGATATAATAACGGCATGGCCATCATATGAAGTAGCCGAAATAGGACCAATCGGAGGGGTGCGCACATGGTTCGGGAATCCGGTGATCACGAACACAATTTTGATCATAAGTACCGCAAGCAGATCGTCAACAGATTAGCCCGGATTGAAGGCCATATACGTGCAGTCAAGGAAATGACCGCCGAAGACCGGGATTGCTCCGAAGTGCTGCTGCAAATCGCAGCCGTGCAAAAGGCGCTGGACAAGGCCGCCAAGATGCTGCTAAAGGATCATCTGGAGAACTGTGTCGTCAAAGCGGTTCATCACGGCAATGAGAGTAAGGTTCTTGAGGATCTCACCAAAGCGCTGGACAGCTACATCCGGTGACATGTAAATATCGAAACAAGCCCTGATGGTTCATCAGGGCTTTGTTTATTTTTGCATAATTTTCGCGAATGGGTAATTAATAATACTAATGCTTATATAAAAAGGAGCCCTCCCATGAACCCAGACCCCGTTGTGCTTATCGTATCTTCCGCGTTTGGAGACGGCCATGCCAAGGTGGCCCAGGCCATTGAACAGTCGTTCAAATCAAGAGGCGTTGACCGGGTGCACACTGTGGACCTCTTTGCCGAAGTCCATCCTTGGCTGAACGGGGTTTCCCGGGCCTTTTATTTGAAAAGCTTCGTCTATGCCCCGAATCTTTACGGTTTGATATACAACGCAACCAGCGGGATGAAGCCGGACTATCCCTTCGGCAGGCTTCTGCATTCGATGGGAAAGCGAAAAGCGAAAGAGGTATTGGAAGAAATCCGGCCCGACGTGATCATTCACACTTTTCCGTATCTGGCCGCTTCACAGCTTGGCAGAGAGTCGGCGATCCAGCTTCCGGTCTTTACCGTTTTGACAGATTATGTTCTGCACGGCAGATGGATTCATCCCCACACGACGAAGTATTTTATCCCCTTGGAAAGTATAAAAGAGGCGATGCTGTCGTCAGGTGTTGATGAACAGGCGATTACGGTCAGCGGGATTCCGATTCGCGAGGCATTCATGCGGTCTCCGGATCGGGCCGAGGTTCTGCGGAAGCATAGGTTAAAGGATAACCAGCGCTATATTCTCCTTGCTGGGGGAGCGTACGGGGTCATGGCAAGAATCAGGAATATTTTAAAAAGCGTGCTTGTCCATACCGACTTTGATTTTATCGTGCTCTGCGGGAATAACGACCGGCTTCGCGAGTCTCTGGAGGACACTTACAGGGATAACAGCCGCGTTCACATCCTGGGATATACAGACGATGTACATGAACTGATGAGTATTTCCTTTTGCCTGCTGACCAAAGCGGGAGGGGTGACGCTTACCGAGGCGTTCGCGATGTTATTGCCCGTTATTGTGTACCGTCCGCTCCCTGGTCAGGAAGCCGGTAATGCAGAATCTCTCTCCATGCAAAAAGCCATTTACACCGCCTGCAATGAAAGGGAATTACTGGACCGGCTCCGGAGACTTGGAATCCAACCTTTCCGGGAGGAGATAGAGCGGCAAATGAAGGCCATTTCCCGGACAGAATCTTCCAGCCGCATTGTCGATGAGGTATTGAATGCGATTAAGGAACGTCCGTCATATGCCGGGCGGATCTTTAAGAAAACAGAAGGTAAAGGGAAGGCAAAGAACGCCCACGGATATCGGTAGGAAAGCAGCTTGTCTCTGCCGGCCATTGTCCGCTTGGCGTTTTTTTGTTTGCATCGGAACCGACTTTGCTCCAAAATATAGATATATTTGGAGAGAAGGAGAAAATTACCTATGGTTCGGACTCAAAGAAAGATCGGAATCTTGCTGCTTGTTTTCTTGACGGTTGTCGCAATTGCGCCGTCAGCATTGTTTGCCGCTCCGAAGCCCGTCGCTAAGGAAATGCCGATTTCGATCGGCAATTACTATGTGCTCTTTCCCGGGGAACTTGCGCCTTATGTGAAATCCGGAAAATGGATGGTGCCGATTCGGGCATTTTGCGAAGTCATTGGAGCTGATATGAGTTACAATCCAAAAGCCCGAAGCGTATCCGTCTCTCTGCTCGGCGAGAAGGTGCAGGGCATTAAAGCGGGTCAACTGGCCGCAGTGTTTGAAGGCGATCTGGCATGGTCGTTAGGGGCTGCCCCGGAACTGCGGAACGGCGTGCTTTTTGTGCCGGCGGCTCCAATTTTGAACGCCCTAAAGGTGTATCGCTCGGAGATAATTTCAGGAAATACTGGTAAATCCACACTGGCGATTAAAGCGAAGGAGGATGTGCTGCTCCGACGGATTGTCCCTGCTCCTTCCGCAGATTCATTTCCCTCGGAAACCACGTTCCATCCTTATCCTTTCTATCCGGAGACGCTGTCACAGGAAAAGAAAGGTAAGGAATACCTTGTTACCCTGAATGTGCAGAACACATCCGGTTTTGTCATTTCCAAGGACAGTACGGAGCTGGAACTGACGTTCGTTGATGAAAAGGGGAACGCTGTCGTACGCAAGATTAACGGAACAAGCGCTCAGGTTCCGAAAGCCGGACAGGTATCATTCAAATTTACCGTTCCGCAAAAGGCCGACTATATCCTGTTCCGGGCGCGGATCGTAAAATCGCAGTAATTTTTATTTTCACTAGGGGGAGCCGTATGATTCGTAAGCTGACGGAAGAGGACCGCGAGGGATTACTGGCTTTTTTGGGAAAAGAGCCGGCGCTTAATTTATTCCTGATTGCGGATGTGGAGAACTTCGGTTTTGAACAGGATTTTCAGGAAGTATGGGGGGAATTTGGCCCGGCGGATGCGCAGCCCATGGCGGTTCTGCTCCGCTATGAACACAGCTATATCCCGTATGCGGACGGGCCGTTCAATGTGCAGGGGTTTGCCGAAATTATGCTGCAGGACGGTAAGATGGAGATGTTATCAGGCTCGTCCTCTCTTGTGAACCTGTTCAGCGGGGTGATTAACTTCCGTAAAGAGAAAAGTCTTTATTTTGCGGAACTGAAAGAGCTGAACCCAGAGGCAAGCGCTCGGTTTGACACGGAGACCTGTGTGAAGCGGGCAACGATTCAAGATGTGGAATCCATATGTTCGCTCATGGACGGGATAGAGGAGTTCGACGTTAATCCGGAAAGCTCGCGCCGGAGCCTAAGACGGACACTGGAGACCGGAACGGGGCGCACTTATTTCGTCGAACGGACTGGTCAAGTAGCTGCGTCGGCTTCGAGTACGGCAGAGAATTCGATGTCCGCCATGGTAATCAGCGTAGCGACGCATCCGGCATACCGGGGACAGGGATTGGCCACATCCGTAATCAGTAAGCTATGCGCCGAGCTGGTGAGTGAAGGGAAAGCGCTGTGCCTCTTTTACGATAATCCGGACGCAGCCTCCATATACAAACGGATTGGCTTCCGCGACATCGGCTCCTGGTCGATGATGTACAGATAACGATATTTCAAATTGGTCATATGCTTAAAAATCAAACGAAGGAGCGAGTAACGCTTGCATGAAGAAAACCGGTTACAAGTCCATCGCATTAGATATTGCCGGACGAATCGTCAGCGGTGAATTTCCCGTCAACAGCAAAATTTCGGGACGTTCCATTCTGGCTGGAAAATATCAAGTTTCACCCGAAACGATCCGCAAGGCCATCGGGTTGTTGAAAGAAGAGAATATCGTGTCCGTGTCCCAGGGAAAAGAATCGGACTTCTGGCGATCGTTTTTGTACGGAAGTACCTGCCGACAAAACTAAGAAAGCAATGGCTGAACGAGAGCTTGAATTAAGCGGATTTGTTCAATGAAGTCTGTCGGACAATTTTTGAAATATTAAGGCAAACTGTGAGTATGAGATCCGTTATAAGTTGTAATACAACCTAAAACGGCGGCCTTTCCCCGAAACTATAAAGGGGAGAGGCCGCCGTTTAATGTCTATATGGCGATGACGGATAAATGACGAATATCTTGTTGTAAGGGTTATCCGTTTTCTATTTGCATAGCCGGACCAAAGAACTCGTGATGAATCTGGTCTTCCTTCATGCCCATCGCCCGCAATTCGCGAATGATGGATTCCATGAACGGAACCGGTCCGCACACATACACTTCTCCGGTGGTATCGACGAACTCTTCCAGAACTTTACGCGAGATGAAGCTGTTCGGCTCATCCGAATAGAACGTTTTGTTCTTCACATTGCTCATGCTCGCTGCATGTTTTTCAACATCGCTTCTAAAAGCAGCAAGCGCTTCATTACGCGCAGCGTGCAGAAAGACAGTCGGCCGGTCAGGCGTTGCGGTTGCTACTGTTTCTAACATACTCATCATAGGCGTGATGCCGACACCGCCTGAAATAAAAGCCACAGGCGTTGTTTTCGCTGCATCAAGCACGAATTCACCGGCAGGAGCGCTGACTTCGACGATATCCCCTTCATTGACCCGCTCGTGAAGAAAGATGGAGACGACGCCATTCGGATCTTTGTCTGCCTCGCGTTTTACGGAGATTCGGAACTCGTCCGGCTTTGGCGCCTGTGAAAGGCTGTATTGACGAATCATCGTGTATTTCTCACCCGGTATCGACACGCGAATGGAGATGAACTGACCCGGTTTATACTCCGGAACGTTAGTGCCGTCTGCCGGTTTTAGGTAGAATGATGTGATAGTGTCGCTTTCTTTTACTTTCCGCGAAACTGTGAACGATTTAAAGAAGTTCCAGCCGTTTTCTTGTTCCCGCGATTCTTTGTACATGTTCGCTTCTACGCTTATAAAGGCATCAGCAATGACACCGTATGCTTCCGCCCACGCGCCCAGAATGTCATCCGTTGCCGCATCGCCTAATACTTCCTTGATCGCTTCCAGCAAATGCTCGCCGACGATCGGATAATGCTCCGCCTTGATACCGAGGCTTACGTGCTTATGTGCGATTTGGACAACGGCAGGCAGAATGTTCTCCAGGTTATCAATGTGGACTGCCGCCGCATATACCGTATTCGCGAGGGCTGCCTGTTGGCGTCCCTGAGCCTGGTTTGCATGGTTGAAAATGTTTAGAAGTTCAGGATGAGCGGCAAACATATTCCGGTAAAACACCGATGTGATTTTTGTGCCGTGCTCCGCCAAGACAGGTGCTGTCGATTTGACGATATCTCTTGTTCCTTGGGATAATATGATAAGTCACTCCTTTTTTCATTTCTATAGATCTACTATAAGCTTATCCTAAATTTAAAGATATATTTAAAATACAACTTTAACAAAATGGACAAAATATCAAGGCGGGTGTGTAACAATGATCATATACTATAATGCCCGATGGGAGGATGAAAATGAGGCTTACCATGTACACCGATTTTTCTTTACGGATTCTTCTTTATTTGGGGACGAAGGTGCGAAAGGAACGGTCAACCATTCAGGAAATATCGGATGCATATAATATATCCAAAAATCATTTAGTGAAAGTTGCCCATGAACTCGGCAAAGCGGGGTTTATCGAAACAGTTAGGGGAAGGGGAGGCGGAATCCGGCTGGCGCATGCACCCGAAGAAATCAATATCGGTGAAGTCATTCGGAGGATGGAGGACGATTTCCACCTCGTCGAATGTTTCAACCCCGAGGGGAACCATTGTCCGATTACCCCGGTATGTGGGCTGAAAGGAGTCCTTGGTAAAGCATTAGATGCTTATTTGCAAGTGCTTGACGAATATACCCTCGAGGATTTGCTGACGAACAAAAACGGGCTGAAAATGATTTTGCAGCGGTAGAATATCGATACTTAGAGATTTTGACCGAGTCTGACGCACACTTTGAGAAATCAAAAATACTCATGCCTTTTTCAAGGCTTTTTGAACCCCAGAATGAATACGGTTTCGTTATCGGTGGAGCGGAAGAACATGTTTCCTTTGTGGTTTTCCATAATCTTCTTGCAGATTGTCAGTCCAAGACCCGTTCCATGCTCTCTGCCCGTCACAAAAGGCTGAAACAGCTTCCGCTGAATGTCATCCGGAATTTTCGGGCCATTGTTGGCTATCTTTAAGTAGATCCATTGTTCGTCTTCATCGCTGGAAATCCAAATCCGCTTCTCACGGCTGACATTGCCGAGCGCATCGATACTGTTATTAAGCAGGTTGGAGAGAACCTGTTGGATCGGTGTCTTCTGAACGCAGACGGCCAATTCTTCCGGCAAATCGACTGTCAGTTCGATGTTGTTGTTGATAAGCAGCGGATTAATGAGCACCAGCACGGAATGAATCTGTTCCCGGAGGTTTATCCAGACAAAGCGATCCACGACAGGTTTTTTTGGAAAAGGTTAGAAAGCCGGTTATCTGCATTTGAATGAGATCGAACTCGGTCTCAATGATGTGGATGTAATTTTCTACGAGAGCCAGCGACTCTTCGGGCAGACGGCCCCGGATCAGCTTGATGAAACCTCTAATGGAGGTGAGGGGATTGCGGATTTCATGGGCCATACTGGCCGCCATTTTGCCGATCAGATTTAATTTGTCGTCATGCAGCTCATCCAGCCTTTGTTCTTGCTCTTCCAGCTGTGAGTGGACATGATCTGTATAATACTGGGAAACTTGCCGCTCATACGTATCAATGCGCTCGCTCAGAAGGGCCAACACCTTCATCAGCTTTCCTTCATCCAGCGGCGCATCCGAAAGCGCTTTAAACACAGATTGACGGAATAAATGGGAGCTGTGCATGACATGCACGATCGGCACTTTTTTAAGAAACAGAATTTGGCACCATTCCGGTAAATGCTGAAAAAGGGGGTGCTCCTGGACAGGAATATGTACGGCTGTGACCAGATCAAAATAGAGCTTGCCATGCCCCCTTAATTTATCCAAATTATAGAATTTTGGATACTCCTTGTCGACTTCGTTCAACCACCACTCAATGATGGCATCCTTCTGCCGGCGAATATATTCAAGCGCCTGCTCCATCCATAACCAGCTCCAATGATAGTAAAATTTAACATTCACCTGATCAAAAGATTCAATATATAAATTATATTCCTGGTTTAATTATAACGAAGATCATTGGAGATCACCATAGAATGAAGCCGGATATAGGATTATGGAAGTGGTTCATAGTGCCCGAATTCATAGTAGACATAGTACCTATTTTGCATAAATGAACAGTTTAAAATTCTATTCGTATGCGATTTCAATCTCGACATCCTTCAGCCCTTCTCACCAACACCCTCCTGCACATCCCCTCGATTCCTGAAGAAAAACGTCAAATTTTAGGTAATTTATACAAATGTTCTCAATTTGTTCATTGATCTTTCATTCCCTTTCACTTTATAATCTGGGTGGTTTTTGCATTGAAAGAATTCTGTTCCATGCATGTGAAACTCCCAATCGACGAAAGGAGAGATTTGATGAGAATCAACAGGAGAGATTTTCTCAAGTGGTCGGTGGCGGCCGTGGCAGCGCTGAAGTTGGAAATGGATATGGACAAGCTGAACACGGTTATGGCAGCGGACACAGACCCGCCGGTCATCTGGCTGCTGGGATCGGGTTGTTCGGGCTGCAGCATATCTACGCTGAATGTGACGAATCCGACCACCATCGAAGATGTGCTTCAGAACAAAATCAGTATGAAGTATGACAGCACACTCATGGCGGCTTCAGGAGAAAGTGCGATGCAGGCGCTCGAAAATGCGGCGAACCAGTATAACGGACAATTCATTCTCGTGATCGAGGGTGCCATTCCCGGGGGAGCCTCCAAGAACTACTGTATTATCGGCGAGCAGAACGGGGTACCGCTCACGATGTATGATGCTGTACTCAAATATGGACCGAAAGCGAAATATGTCGTAGCGGCAGGCACCTGCGCCTCATTTGGCGGTGTGGCGGCCGCAGCCCCTAACAGCACAGGATGCGTATCCGTGAAGTCCCTGCTGAGCGGCCAAACCGCGAACCCGATTGTCAATTTGGCAGGATGTCCTGTAAATGCGACGGTAATGGTGCAGACGCTGCTTGATTTAATCTTGACTGGTGTTCCTTCTCTCGATGGCAACAGCCGCCCGAGCAAATTTTTCGGCACGACCATACATAGTGTGTGTCCGAGAAAAGGACAAACCCAGGTCTCCCAGCCCGGAATTTACGGCTGCTATAGACAAGTTGGCTGCAAAGGCCCCGGAAACCAATCGCCATGCCCGTCGCTCAAGTGGAACAACAAACAAGGCTGGTGCATCCAATCGGATCATCCGTGCATCGGCTGTACAGCACCTGCATTTCCTCTAAATCCGATCATTTCCGTTTCAAGCGGTGGCTAAGAAAGGGCGAATAATCGTATGGACCCCTTTAAAGTGGTTCTATAGGTAGGAGGCTCCCAATCTACAAAAAAGGAGAGTATTTGATGAGAATCAACAGGAGAGATTTTCTCAAGTGGTCGGTGGCGGCCGTGGCAGCGCTGAAGTTGGAGATGGATATGGACAAGCTGAACACGGTGATGGCGGCGGACACGGACCCTCCGGTCATTTGGTTGCTCGGGTCGGGCTGTTCAGGCTGCAGCATATCCACACTGAACGTAACGAACCCTACCACCATCGAAGATGTGCTTCAGAACAAAATCAGTATGAAGTATGACAGCACGCTTATGGTGGCTTCAGGTGAAAGTGCGATGCAGGCGCTTGAGAATGCGGCGAACCAGTATAACGGACAATTCATTCTCGTAATCGAGGGTGCCATTCCCGGGGGAGCTTCTAAAAACAACTGTATTATCGGCGAGCAGAACGGGGTTCCGCTTACCGTATATGATGCTGTGCTCAAATATGGACCGAAAGCGAAATATGTCGTGGCGGCAGGCACCTGCGCTTCCTTTGGCGGTGTGGCGGCCGCAGCCCCCAACAGCACAGGGTGCGTAACCGTTAAGTCGCTGCTGAGCGGTAAAACCGCGAAACCGGTCGTCAATTTAGCGGGGTGTCCCGTGAATGCGACGGTAATGGTACAGACACTGCTTGATTTGATTTTGACTGGTACACCTTCTCTTGACAGTTACAGCCGCCCGACAAAATATTTCAGCAGAACCGTACACAGTGTTTGTCCAAGAAGAGAAACAGAAGAAGTTTCCCAGCCCGGAAAATACGGCTGCTATGAGGAAATCGGCTGCAAAGGCCCTGATAACCAATCGCCATGTCCGTCGCTAAAGTGGAATAACCGACAAGGCTGGTGCATCCAATCGAATTATCCGTGCATCGGTTGTACATCTCCCGCATTCCCGCAAAATCCTGTCATTTCCGTCTCAAGCGACGACTAAGAAAGGGTGAATGATAATGAGTACAATTAAACTGGATCCAGTAACTCGTTTGGAAGGACATTTGAAGGTT
Organism: Paenibacillus rhizophilus; assembly: GCF_003854965.1. Lineage (GTDB taxonomy): Bacteria > Bacillota > Bacilli > Paenibacillales > Paenibacillaceae > Paenibacillus_AQ > Paenibacillus_AQ rhizophilus. Next base: position 862,856 of record NZ_RQPI01000001.1, on the reverse strand, counting down.
GAAGTCACGCTGGGCGCCGATAATACGGTTGCTTCCGCCACTGTTGCCGGAATGCTGTTCCGGGATTTCGAAAATATGCTGCTGAATCGGCCACCAAGGGATGCTTCATTCCTGACTCAGCGAATTTGCGGGGTATGCCCGGTTCCCCAGGCCGTTGCTTCCGCAAAGGCGGTTGAGAAGATAAAGGGCTTTAAACCTAATCTCCAGGGGCTGATGCTCCGGAATCTGATTCAAGGGGCGAATTTCCTGGACAGCGGGATCACGCATTTTTACCATTTATCGTTACTGGACTATATTCAAGGTCCGCAGATGAGCCCATGGACGGGAGGCTATACGCAGGATCTAAGGTTCAGCGCCGCCGATACCCAAACGCTGACGGATCACTATATTTCGGCGCTGCAAATCCGCAGAAAGGCCAATGAAATGGCGGCCATCTTCAGCGGTAAGCTTCCCCATGCCGCGAATATTATTCCGGGCGGTGTAACGGCCTTGCCTTCGGCAACGGAAATCACCAATTTCCGAAACTATTTGAACGATATACAGTCCTTCATTTCCAATACTTATCAATCGGACGTCAACATGCTGGCTTCGGCTTACAACGATTACTACAACGTGGGCACAGGGTACGGCAACCTGATCACCTTCGGCGCATTTGACACGAACACTTCAGGAGGCTTGTTATTCCCGGCCGGCACTGTCACAGGCGGAACCGTCGGCGCATTCAACGAAGCGAACATTAAGGAATACAATAAATATTCCTATTACTCCTCTCCGAGCGGACAAGCCCCGGCAAGCGGCACCACAACGGCGAGCTACGGAAAGAGCGGAGCTTACACCTGGTTGAAATCTCCACGGTACAACAATACGGCTTTTGAAGCGGGACCGCTGGCCAGAGCATGGGTAAGCGGCGACTATCGCAGGGGCGTATCCGTTATGGACCGGCATATGGCGCGCTACGTGGAAATGTCCAAACTCGTAAGCAATATGCAGACGTGGCTGGATCAAGTGACACCCGGGGCCAGCGGCTTTACGAATATCGGCGATCCGGTATCGGGCAGTGCCTCCGGTTTAACGGAAGCTCCTCGGGGCGCGATCGGGCATTGGGTATCGGTATCCAGCTCCAAAATTTCAAAATACCAAATTATCACCCCAACCTGCTGGAACGCTTCCCCGATGGACGATTCCGGCAACCCGGGTCCTGTCGAAAAAGCGCTGATTGGTACCCATGTGGAAAACCCTGCGCAGCCTGTGGAGCTGCTCCGCATTGTGCATTCCTTTGACCCCTGCACCGGTTGTTCCGTGCATGTCATGTCCCCTGACGGCGTGGAAATGTCCAAATTTGTCGTGCAGCCTCTTGGCAAATAACGATGAAGGACACGGCGGTCATTGGAATCGGCAACATACTCTTGAAGGATGACGGCATCGGCGTCCATACCATCCGCGAATTGGAGAAAGAAGACCTCCCGTCCACTGTTGAACTGGTGGATGGGGGGACTTCCACCCTGGCTATGCTGAGCTATTTTCTGGAGTGCCGGAAAATTATTGTTGTCGATGCGTTGAAAGCAGGCTTCGAGCCCGGAACGATTTACCGAATCAGGCCAGAGGATCTTGCGAGCTACAAGAAAGAAAATTTATCCATTCACGATGTTCAGATTTTTGATGTGGTCAAAATGGCCCGGATGCTCGGTGCCGCTCCGGACGTGATCATATTCGGCATTGAACCGCAGGAGATCTGCTTTGAATTGGAATTGTCGGATCTCATGAGGAGTAAGATTCCCGACATAATCGGGCTTCTCAAGCAAGAATTGGGCTTCGCAAGGCAGGAGGAGACGAACTTTGCATGAAGCGGCTATTGTAGAAAGCGCCTTGGAATTGATCCTCACGAAAGCTGAAGAGCACCACTTAACAAAAATTAGGCGCATCACGGCCAAGGTGGGAGAACTGTCGGGGGCCCTTCCGGAAGCCATGCAATTCGTTTTTCAAAACGCATCGCATGGTACGATTGCGGAAGGGTCGGATTTTATCATCGAACAGGTGGAAGCAACTGCCTCATGCGGAAGCTGCGGCATTTCGTTTCCCATCCGTTTTTACCATCCCGTGTGCCCTTCGTGCGGCGGGCTGGACAATCAGGTCCTTACAGGTTATGAGCTGTATATCGATACGATGGAGGGTGATTAAATGAGCAGCATTAAAGTGGTTACCAACATACTGAAGGTGAATGACGAGCTAACGCAGCAGAACAAGAAGCTGATGAATGAGAAGGGGCTTTATGTCATCAATTTGATGAGCTCCCCGGGATCAGGCAAAACTTCCATTCTGGAGAAAGTGATCGCGAGGCTGAAGGATGAAGTGAACATTGCGGTGATCGAGGGTGACCTCTATACGACAAAGGATGCCGAAAGAATCGAGGCCCACGGGGTGCCGGTCGTGCAAATCAACACCGAGGGCGGGTGTCACCTGGATGGGCAGATGATCCGGAACGCCTTAAGCCATTTGAACTTGGACGAAACGAACCTGCTGATCATCGAGAATGTCGGCAACCTGATTTGTCCCGCATCGTTCGAGCTGGGGGAGGATCTGATCATCACCGTTTTAAGTACGACGGAAGGAAACGACAAGCCGCAGAAATATCCGCGCATGTTTGAAAAGTCCGGCATTATCATTTTGAATAAAGTCGATTTGGTGCCCTATACGAACTTTGACAAGGATGAATTTCACAAAGATATCAGAGAAATCAATCCTAAGGCGAAGGTTCTTGAAACTTCCTGCATAACCGGCCAGGGGATTGATGAGCTTTGCGCCTGGTTGAAGGAAACGATCTCGATCTCGAATCCAGTATAAAAAAGGAGAGTTAACTTATGCCTCATATTGGTTTTGGCGAACTTATTGTTATTTTGGTCATCGCGTTAATTGTGTTCGGTCCAGGCAAGCTTCCCTCCGTGGGCGGAGCTATCGGTAAAGCCTTCTCCGAATTTCGGAAAGCGGGCAAGGAGTTAACCGGCGAGACTGCCGCTTCCACTGCTGCTAACGAGCCTGTTCCGGTTCAAGCTGCCGCTGTTCCGGTTCAGGCTGCCGTCGTTCCTCAAGAAACCCATGAAGTCAAGTCGTAATCGTCTCATCGGTGAATATTGATGTGGGAGAGCGAAAATATCGTTAGCGCCGTTCGCTGGCTGGGCAAATTCCGCGCCCGCATCCTCGCCGGAGTGTTGGTTGTCATCGTCGCAGCGACGGCTGTATATGCGGTGTCGGACCCGCTTTTGAAGCTTTTGTGCCGGCCGCTTCAGGATCAGCCGCTGTTCTTTATGACTCCCGTGGATGGAGTGATGACGAAACTGCGGGTGGCGATGTTCGGAGGAGTTCTGGCGTCGTTTCCCGTTCTGGCCTGCCTGCTCGTGTCCATGTTCGCCTCCTTGCTGGATCGCGGCATTCGTCTCAAAATTTATTTTTTGACCATTCCGTTAGCTGTCGTTCTTTTTGCGGGGGGGATCGCATTTGCCTACGAGTTTATTTTGCCGAACACCGTCGACTTCCTGATCCAGAGCGGAGAAGGGGTTCTGAGGCCGATGATTTCCGGGAGTGCTTATGTGTCGTTTATGGCATTCTTTTTGATCTCGGTGGCACTGGTGTTTGAACTGCCGATCGTGATGGTTGCGCTGTCGAGAATTGGTCTGATTCATTCCAAGATGCTAATGAGAAAACGGAAATTCGCCGTGCTGGGAATCGTGATCATATTGGCGATTTTGTCTCCAACTCCTGATGCGTTCTCGCTTCTGGCGGAATCGATACCGGTGGCGGCATTGTACGAAATCAGCATTTGGACGATTTACCTTCTGGAGCGAAAGGGCATGTCAAGGATGAAGCGTGTGACTACCCATGATTAATCGAAACTCTTTGCGGCATGACACGGATCAACCGGTGTTGGAACATTTGGCGGAGCTGCGCAGAAGATTAATTGTGACAGTGGCTTCCGTCATCGTTCTGACTGCCGTCATTTATACGAAAGCGTTCCTGATTGTAGAGATTCTAAAAAGATCCGTTGGGAACGTGGGGCTGGATCTGGCGTTTTTTTCGTTAACCGGAGCTTTTGTCCTAAGGGTCAAGCTGTCTCTTATTGCATCCCTCATCGCGCTGTCGCCACTCATCGGTTATCAGCTGTTTGCTTTTATCGGTCCCGGCCTAACCGCCAAGGAACGAAAAGTGCTGCTTACGGCTGTGGTTTATATGGTTCCCAGTTTCATTTTGGGCGTAGTTCTCTGTTATGCGGTGGTCGTTCCTTCCGTTTTGCGCGCACTTCTCACATACGGAAACTCTTATATGAAGGCGGCCTTGGCGGGCGAGGAATACCTCAGCTTCATTGCGATGCTGTGCGTCGTTTTCGGTCTTGTCTTCATGCTTCCTTTTCCGCTGATCGCGCTCGGGAAGCTGGGGCTCCTGCGCTCCTCCTGGATGAAAAAAGCGAGGTTCACCATTGTGTTCTCCGTATTGATTGGGGAAGGTTTGCTCTCGGCTGACATCGCCTCGGTAATCCTGCTGGCCGTACCTTTGATTCTTATTTATGAAATCAGCCTGAGAGTCGTCATACGGATGGAGAAACGCAGGGAGGTAGCGTCACTAACACAGGAATGGAATGAGGGCGAAAAGCTATGTTGAGTGAGGTCATCCGGGTAGATGTCCAGGTGAAGGGTATTGTGCAGGGAGTGGGGTTCCGCCCTTTTGTATACCGGCTTGCGCATCAGCATGATCTTAAAGGGTGGGTCACGAATGACTCAAGCGGCATCAGACTGGAGGCGGAGGGCCGCAGGACGGACATCGATGCTTTTTTGGTTTCATTGCGGGCATCCGCCCCGCCTCTCTCTCATATCGAGGAACTGACCTGGGAACTGCAATCTCCTAACGGATACACGGAATTCCGCATAAAAGAGAGCGTTGGCGCCGCCTCTCACGAGGTGCACCTCTCGCCAGATATTTGCGTTTGTGAGGATTGTCTTGCGGAGCTGAAGGACCCCGGTAACCGGAGGTTCCGATATCCGTACATCAACTGTACCAACTGCGGGCCACGGTTTACCATTACGGTTCAAGTTCCATACGACCGGAAGTATACGACCATCCGGGATTTCGAGTTGTGCGAGGATTGTGCGAAGGAATATCATGACCCGGCTAACCGGCGGTTTCATGCCCAGCCAGTGTCTTGTCCAGTCTGCGGTCCGTCGGTATATCTGCTGGATGCTTCCGGCAAAAGGGTGGATAGTGCTGATCCGGTCGCGTATGCTGCCGAATGTTTGAAGTCGGGCGCCATTCTGGCGGTTAAGGGCCTCGGCGGCTATCACCTGGCTTGCGACGCGACGCGGGAGGCTACGGTGCGGGAGCTGCGGGTGCGCAAGCGCAGGGACGGCAAGCCGTTCGCCGTTATGGCGGATACGCTGGAGACGGTTCTCCGCATATGTAACGTGACGGAGAAGGAGCGGGAGCTTCTCACAAGCCCCCAGCGGCCGATCGTCCTGCTTCCCTTGAAGTCAGAGGCGCGCAAGCTTCTTCCGGCCGATTTCCTTTCTCCCGACAACGGCATGCTGGGAGTGATGCTGCCGTATACTCCGTTGCAGCATCTTTTGTTTCTGGACGGTTTGGAGCTTATGGTCATGACGAGCGGCAACCGTTCCGGTGAGCCTATTGTGTACCGCGATGAGGAGGCGGTACCGACTCTTCAAGGAATCGCCGACTATTACCTGGTTGGGGACCTGCCTATCCATATTCGGACGGATGATACGGTAACCAGTGTGTTTCGTGAACGGGAGTACATCATTCGCAGATCACGGGGGTACGTCCCTTATCCCGTCGACTTGACTGCTGTCGTTCAATCGGCGGAAAGGCAGCCGCATAAGTCCCGCAACCCTCCCATTTTGGCTTTGGGGGGAGAATTAAAGAATACGTTTTGTTTGGTCAAGGATCGCAAAGCTTTTGTCAGCCATCATATCGGCGATCTGGATAACCTGGAAACGCTGGATTCCCTGATGGACGGAGCGGAGCATTTTGGGCGTATTTTCTCAGCCGAGGCCGGGGTTTTGGCCTACGATATGCACCCTGGATACCGGTCCTCCCAATATGCGTCCGTACAAAAGAACATTGTCAAGATCCCCGTTCAGCATCATCACGCCCATATCGCTTCCTGTATGGCGGAGAACGGCATTTCCGGTCCGGTGATCGGGGTCGCCTTCGACGGGACGGGACTAGGGGAAGACGGGCATATCTGGGGCGGTGAATTTTTCGCCGGGGATTACGGCGGATTTGAGCGTATGGCCCGCTTCGGGTATGTTCCGCTCCCCGGCGGGGATGCGGCCGTCAAGGAGCCTTGGCGGATGGCATTGAGCTATGTCATGAATGACGATGCGACGGAGCTGCCGGCCGATTGGCTGAATAACATTGAGCCGTACAAAAGGGACATCGTCAAACGCCAAATCCTCCAGCGCATCAACACGCCGCTAACCAGCAGCGTCGGCAGGTTGTTTGATGCTGTGGCGTCTCTGACCGGTGTCTGCCATTATGCCGAGTACGAAGGCCAGGCGGCCATTCGTTTGGAAAGGGCGGCAGATCAAGAGGTGTCACGGATTTATCCGTACGAAGTGAAGGATTTGAAAGGCATACTTGAGATCGGCACTGCGCCTCTAATCCGGGAACTGGTTCGCGAGATGCGGAGCGGAATGAGTATTTCCGGAATTTCCGGAGCGTTTCACCGGACATTGGCTGCAATTGTAGGGGATGTCTGCCGGCGAATTCGGTCCGAGCGGGGTCTGAATGAGGTGGCGCTCAGCGGCGGTGTGTTTCAAAACCGCTTGCTGCTTGCCTTTACGGTCGACGAATTGGAACGCAGCGGGTTTCGCGTATGGCTCCACAGCAAGGTGCCTGCCAATGATGGGGGGCTTTCACTAGGCCAGGCGGCGATTGCGCTGGGCAAATATCTAACATGGGAAGGGATGCGGGAATCATGTGTTTAGCCATACCCGGAGAAGTAGAAAGCGTATGTGGTGATAAGGCGGTGATCGATATTACCGGTATCCGGAGGGAAGTGTCCATTGCCCTGGTCGACCGGGTGAACGTGGGAGATTACCTGCTCGTTCATGCGGGCTGCGCGATTGCGATCATCGATAAACAAGAAGCGTTGGAAACGATGGAGCTGCTTCAGCAGCTGGCGGGGGAGTATCCATGATTAGTCAATTGGGGACATCTGGGAATCAAACGTTGACGGAAAGCCTGGTGAAGGCAATCCAGCGCTATGACGGCAGGCTCGTTTCGATTATGGAAGTATGCGGTACCCATACGATGGCGATCTCCCGTTACGGGATTCGGGAATTGCTGCCGCCGAACGTCAGGCTCGTTTCTGGGCCGGGCTGTCCGGTCTGCGTAACCCCGAGCTTTTACCTGAAATCGGCTTTAGAGCTCTGCAGGAGAGAGGATACCATCCTGGCCACTTTCGGCGACATGATGCGGATTCCGTATAAGGGCGTCAGCTTACTGACCGAGAAGGCGATGGGCAGGGATATCCGTATGGTATATTCCCCGCTGGACAGTCTGGATATCGCCCGTCAGCATCCGGATAAGACGGTTATCTTTCTGTCTGTCGGGTTTGAGACGACGGTTCCGGTAACGGCCATTACGGTTCTGGAGGCCGCGCAGCAGGGGCTTGATAATTTCATGATCTTGTCAGCCAATAAGACGATTCCGGCAGCGATGCACCTGCTATCTTCGGACCCTGAAGTCGCCGTTGACGGCTTCCTGTATCCCGGCCATGTCAGCGCGGTAATCGGTTCCAGCTTTTACGAGGAACTGGCCAAGGCGTATGGGATTCCCGGAGCCATAACCGGGTTCGACCCGGCGGATATTCTGGGCTCGATCCTATACGTTCTGGAGCAAATCCGGGACAACAAGGCCACAGTCGCCAATTTGTATTCCATGGTTGTTCAGCCGGGAGGCAATCCGATTGCCCGGGGGAAAATGGATGAAGTATTCGAGCCTTCGGATGCCGTATGGCGGGGACTGGGGCAGATCCCGGGCTCAGGCCTTCGGCTTCGCGAGAAATACAGATCCTTTGATGCGTGGGGCCTGATTAACGGCTCAGTGGAGGAGCGGGACGAGGAAGCGGGCGGCTGCCGCTGCGGCGATATATTAAAAGGAAAATGTCTCCCATCCGATTGCAAGTTGTTTGGAAAAGCATGTACGCCCGAAACCCCGATCGGTTCCTGTATGGTGTCGAGCGAGGGTACTTGCGCGGCATATTACCGATACCAATAGCGGGAGGAAGACCAATGAGCGAAATCATTACTCTAGCCCACGGCAGCGGGGGGAAGCTGACCCATCAACTGATCCAAGGGATATTTCAGAAACACTTTCGGAATGATTGGCTCCTAGAGGGCGGTGATTCGGCAGTGCTGGAAACTCTCCCGGGACAAATGGCATTCACCACGGATTCCTATGTCATTCATCCGCTTTTTTTCAAGGGAGGGAATATCGGGAAGCTGGCCATCTGCGGGACCGTTAACGATCTGGCCGTCTGTGGGGCAATTCCCAGGTATATTAGCTGCGGTTGGATTATCGAAGAAGGGTTTCCTCTTGGGGAACTGGAGGAGATTGCGGAATCCATGGCGTCGACCGCACAGGAAGCCGGTGTATCGATTGTAACAGGCGACACCAAGGTTGTTCCTAGGGGCTGTGCGGACAAGCTATTCCTTAACACCTCCGGAGTGGGTTTTATTCCGGAAGGTCTCCAGCTGTCCACAGCTTTGATCCGGCCGGGGGATCGTGTGATTGTCACCGGTACGATCGGGGATCACGGAACAGCGATTCTGATTGAGCGGGAACAGCTGCGGGTGGAAACCGAATTGGCAAGCGATTGTGCGCCGCTGAACGGAATGCTGGAGCTGGTAACGGCTTCAATGAGCGGTGCCGTAAGACTTATGCGGGACCCGACCCGCGGCGGCGTAGCCACTACGCTGAATGAATTTACCGAGGGGCAGGGCTTCGGCATCCGGCTGGAGGAGAGTACGCTTCCCGTAAAAGGGGAAGTGAGCGGTCTATGCGGCATGCTGGGGATGGACCCGCTGTACATAGCTAACGAGGGCAAAGCCATTCTGGTGGTCGACGGGGCTCAGGCGGACCGAGTGATGGAACTGCTGCGCAGTCACCCCTTCGGGCGGGACGCTGCCGTGATCGGCGAAGTTGTCGCGGATCATCCGGGAAAGGTGTATATGCGTACGCTGGCCGGAGGCAACCGCATCATCGATGTGCTGGTAGGCGACCAACTGCCCCGGATTTGTTAAGCAGCGGGATACGCAATACTATGACGGTCCGAGACTGCAGGAATATCTGTAAAAATGAAGCGTGAGGCGCTTCTACCAGGAGAAGGTGAAATGAATGAGGAGAATTTCCGCCAGTAACGGCTACGTCTACTTTCTTGTTGTATTGGCGCTGCATGTGTTGGGGGGAGCCGGATTTCTCACGGCAGCGGCCCGTCAGCCGGAGCTGTGGGGGCTTGGCCTTTTGGCTTACACGCTCGGTCTGCGCCACGCTTTTGATGCCGATCATATTTCGGCCATTGACAATACGATCCGGAAGCTGATCGAACGGAAGAGAAACCCTTTAGGCGTAGGCATGTATTTTTCCCTTGGGCACTCGACGGTCGTCTTTCTCATGGTGCTGGGGATCGCGCTCTCGATGAACACATTTGTGCTCGATAATCCAAAAGTACGTGAAATCGGCGGGCTGATCGGAACGCTGGTATCCGGATTCTTCCTGCTCTTCGTCGGACTGATTAATGTGTTCACACTTATGAAGCTATGGCGCGGAGCCCGGGGGGCGGCGAACCAAACAGGCGGGAGTTCCGGATTAAGTCATGTGCATGGACCCAAGGGAATGTTTACCCGTTTGTTAGCTCCTGCCCTTCGAATGATCAACAAAAGCTGGCATATGTATCCGCTCGGATTTCTGTTCGGGCTTGGCTTTGATACGGCGACGGAAGTGAGTTTGCTTGCTATATCGGCCAGTACTGCGAACGACTCGGTCTCGATTATTGGCATTTTGTCCCTACCGCTGCTGTTTGCTGCCGGAATGAGCCTGATGGACACGGTCGACGGCGCGATTATGACAAGGGCCTACCGCTGGGCATTCATTTCGGACAAGAAAAAGACAGCCTATAACCTGATCGTTACCGGTGTCTCGGTTGTATCCGCGTTTTTTATCGGCGCCGTTCAGCTCGTTCATCTAATTGAAGCGAAATGGCCGCAGCATCTCCAGTGGATCAACAGGCTCGGTATCGATCACGTTGGCTACGCTCTGGCCGGATTTCTGATTTTGATCTGGATCGTCTCGATGTTTATTTGGAGAGGGATGAGAGGCAGACAGGCCGTTGACGGAATGTGAAGTAAGAGCACCTTTACGATCACGATAACCATGATCAGAACAAGGAAGCCGTCAATACTGCGAGGCTTCCTTTGTCTCTTTCTGAATATTTAGATCTGATTTGGTGGAGTATGCTGCCTCCAAGAGAAAGGGCGTGAAAATCTAGTGGCCAAAATAAGAGAACCGGAAGAGGTCTCGAAGGATACTCAGATTCAGCAAATGCTATCGGTTGCGAGAAGCAGGGGGATAGAAACGGCCTTTGATCGTGCCGATCAGATGGCGGCGAGGTGTCCGTTCGGGTCGGCCGGCGTCTGCTGCCGTTCCTGCCTTGAAGGTCCTTGCCGAATTGTGCCGAACGGAAATGGGCCAAGGCGCGGAGTTTGCGGTTCGAATGCAGATACACTAGTGGCGAGAAGTCTCCTGAACACGATGATTCAGGGAGCGTCGGGCCATGCCGAACACGGCAGAGAAGTCGCAATGGCTTTGCTGAAGACGGCGGAAGGGAAAGCTCCGTATGTGATCCGGGATGTCGGCAAATTGATGCAGGTGGCTGAAGGTTTAAACCTGGAGATTGAAGGGAAATCCATAAACGAAGTTGCAAAAGCTGTGGCGCTTACAGCACTTGAGGATTTTCAAAAGCATGAAGGGACGATGAACTGGATTGAGTATCGGGGTCACAAAAAGTCGCGCGAAATCTGGGATAAGCTTGGCATCACACCGGTAAATGCCCACCTAGAAATCGCAAAAGCGGTCACAAGAAACGCCATGGGTGGCGATGCCGATCCGCTCAACCTGCTGCTGGGCTCCGTTACGATGGGGCTGGTTGACGGCTACAGCGGATTGCACTTGTCTTCCGATCTGCAGGACATTCTGTTCGGGACGCCGAAAGCGGTCAAATTCAATTATTCCCTTGCGGTGCTTAATGAGAAGCAAATCAATATCGCGGTTCATGGTCATATTCCGCTGCTGTCGGAGAAAATCGTGGAATGGGCACGAATACTTGAGCATAAAGCCCTAACCGTCGGTGCGGAAGGGATCAATATTGTCGGTGTCTGCTGCACGGGAAATGAGCTTTTAATGCGTCAGGGAGTGCATGCCGCTTCCAGTTTTTCTTCCCAAGAGCTGGTGATTGTGACAGGTGCGCTTGAAGCGATGGTTGTCGATATCCAGTGTATTATGCCGGGAATCCAGCAGGTGGCGGAATGTTTTCATACGGAAATCATCACAACCATGCCGCATGTCAAAATTCCGGGTGCGACGCACGTTAATTTTGAACCGGAATACGCGGATGAGGCGGCCAGGGAAATCGTGGAGAGATCGATCCGCAATTTTGCAAAACGTGACCCGATAAAAGTAGTCATTCCCACCGGTTCGGTGGAAGCCTATGCCGGATTTTCCGTCGAACAGCTCTGTGAAGTAACCGGGAAAATCAACGAGAAAAATCCTTTACAGCCGCTGATTGACGCGATCAAAGACGGAACTATCCGCGGGGTTGCCGCACTAATTGGATGCACAAACCCAAGGGAGCCGCAAGATATAGGAAACGTTACCGTTGCAAGGGAACTGCTCAAAAATAATGTATTGATTGTGACCACAGGCTGCGCAGCGCATTCGTTGGCCAAATACGGGCTCATGAATGAAGGCGGGCTTGAGGCGTGCGGCGATAGTTTGAAGTCTTTGTTGCAGCAGCTTGGACAGCATGCAGGCTTGTCTACACTGCCGCCGGCTCTTCACATGGGCAGCTGTGTGGATAATTCCAGACCGTTGGATTTGCTGTCGGCAATTGCGGACGAATTGAATGTTCCTGTCTCCAGCCTTCCTGCAGTCGGCAGTTGTCCGGAAACGCATAGTCCAAAGGCGCTTACGATCGGAACCTATTTTATTGCTCATGGTGTGGATGTTCATGTCGGCGTGGACCCGCAGGTGTCAGGTTCGAATCTGGTCACTCGGACACTCACCGGAAGCCGCGAGGATAAAGGCATTACGATGGATGGACTGTTTGGGGGGAAGCTGATCGTTGAAAGTGACCCTGTGAAAGCGGCCGCTATTTTACTTGAGCGGATTGATATGAAACGCGAAGCGCTAGGGATCTGAAAGATAAAGATAAGGGAGGGAAAGAAAAAATGAGCCAGGCATTAAAAATCGCAATTTCGGGCAAAGGCGGCGTGGGAAAAACAACGGTTGCTGCGATGTTCTCTCATTTATTTATGAAAAAAGGGCACCGGGTGCTCGCCATTGATGCGGATCAGGATGCCAATCTCGGAATGGCATTAGGGTTCAGCAGGGAACAATTGTCAGAAGTCCGCACCATAGCCGATGACCGGGATTTGATCAAGAAAAAGACCGGAGGCGAGCCGGGCGTCAGCGGCAGCTGGTTTTCCCTAAACCCAAAGGTTGACGATATTCCGGAGAATTATGTTGTGAGTAAAGACGGCATTAGGCTTTTGCAAATGGGCGGAGCGTCAAAGGGCGGTTCCGGCTGCGCCTGTCCGCAGAGTACTCTGCTGAAAACCTTGCTAAACTACTTGGTGACCGAAGAAAACGACGCGGTGATTATTGATTTTGAAGCAGGGCTGGAGCATCTTGGGCGTTCGACCGCCAAAAATGTGGATGCGTTGATCCTCGTCATCGAACCGGGAAGCCGAAGTCTGGAGACGGCAAAATCTGTAATTCACCTGGCGAAGGATATTGGAATCGAGCAATTTTATCTGATTCAAAACAAATGGATGGAAGGACTAAGCAGCACAGATGTGTCCTTTACTGCGGAAGAACGGGTGAGCTTACTTGGCAGTATACCATTTGATCCGGCCTTTATAACCGCTGATCGTGAAGGTGTGGCGGTATATAGTGCTTTAAATGATAGGCTTACGGTTTGTTTCGAGCAAATGCTGGAACTGCTGCTCAAAGAAATGAGCGGTTCCCCAAAAAGCGTTCAGATCCTTTAAGATATTATGATTAATTCTAAAGACGGCGATAAGCTAAATGGCAAGGAGCTCCTCATTGCCACCTCTTCGGGAGGCGCCCAGAGCATGTACCAAGCCGGAGGATTTCATAATTACTCTTACAGCGAGCTGCTGCGGCCGTTCCAGCAAACCGCCAACCTGGCCGGAATGATCTACCGCCCGCCCTTTGTAGTGAGCGGAATTCGCGAAGTGAGCGATGAACAACTGGAGAAGTATGCCGCGGATTTCGCCGTCTACGTGGAGGGCCGGCCCGTACTCTCGAGCACAAAAGGTTAACCGCAGCCGCATACACCGAAGACAAATAACGCTCCAGCCCCTTTCAGCCGCAGCAGCGGCCGGGAGGGGCTGGATTCGTTAATTGCACATTTAGTTGAGCGGACGCACCTCAGTAATACCCCAAATCTTTAGGGCTACGCCTTAAAACCCCGTCCTAAATCTTATGAGGTCGAATATCCGGATCGAGAGATGATAAAAGAATTCACACATCGCTATCAAAAACTAAACGGAACAGCCGCAGTTGAAATTTTGCAGGATTATTGTTCGCAACTAAAAATAAGAAACCAAAAACAGTTTATTAATAAGGCTATTGATAAATTCTTCAAGTTACAAAAATAACAAACATATAAAACATGAACGAAACATTAATCTTCAATTGCATACTTTTGGATTAAAAACCCATCCCCCCATTTGCAGAGGATGGGTTCGTCCATCTATATGGTAGAGAGGAGGACGAGCGGTTTTAAGTACTGCTTACATCGTTACATGGCGTACTCGAAAATTTCCATGATCTCGTCGTGCGAGCCTTGGACCGGATTGGTCACGCCGCATGCATCCTTAAGCGCATTCGCCGCCAGCACGGGGAAGTCTTCCCGCTTCACACCCAGCGCCGAGAGTCCGGACGGGATGCCGACCCGCTCCGCCATTACCTCAATGGCTTCAAGCGCAAGCGCCGCGCCTTCTTCCGCAGTGACGCCGTCGGTATTCCGGCCGAGCGCCTGAGCCACGTCCTTCAGCCGCGCAGAGGCTTTGACCGAATTATACCGCTCCACATGCGGCAGAAGAATGGCGTTACAGACCCCGTGCGGCAAATTGTAGAAGCCTCCGAGCTGATGCGCCATTGCGTGGACATAGCCAAGGCCCGCGTTGTTGAACGCCATACCGGCAAGGAATTCGGCATACGCCATCTGCTCGCGCGCTTCCTTGTCCGATCCGTCGTCAACGGCACGAACTAGAAAATCCCGGATAATATTTATCGCTTTTAGTGCGCAAGCATCCGTAATCGGCGTCGCATTGATCGAGACATATGCTTCGATAGCATGCGTCAGCGCATCCATGCCGGTTGCGGCGGTCAGGGATTTCGGCATCGCCATCATCAGGTCGGGATCGTTGACCGCGATCAGCGGCGTTGTATGCTTGTCGACAATAGCCATCTTGATATGGCGCTCCTCGTCGGTGATGATACAGAACATGGTCATCTCGCTGGCCGTTCCTGCTGTCGTATTGATGGCGATGAGCGGAGCGGCGGGCTCTGCGGAAATATCCACGCCCTCATAATCTCCGATTTCTCCCCCGTTCCCGGCCAGAAGGGCGATCCCCTTGGCGCAGTCATGTGGCGAACCGCCTCCGAGCGAGACGACGCAGTCACAATCGGAATCCTTGTAGAGCTTCAGACCCTCGCGCACATTCGTCACTGTGGGATTCGGCTGCGTTCCGCTGTATAGGGCGGTGCGGATTCCATTTTGGTTCAGCACTTCCGTGACTTTGGCGGCAAGTCCGATGTCCACGAGCGGCTTGTCGGTAACGACAAGCGCTTTTTTGTAGCGGAGCTTACTGATTTCTTCACCTGCGTCCGAGAGCGCTCCAGATCCCATCAGACTCATTCCCGGCATCATAAATTTCGCTTTACCTGTCATTTCGCACCTCGCTATTTGTTGGTTGGAAAATATTGTGTTATCCTTGCTCTATTACTAAAATAAGGCTTTGACCACAAAAAAACTAACCGAAACTGCGGTAAAATACACGAAACTTCTGGAGGAACGCATGGAAAAGCTTTTGAAGAGCTTTAGCCGGTACGATGAACTGCACTACGGATTTCAAACCGATTTGATTCGGATTTTATATTATGATCTCCCGGAGCATTATTACGAGCAGTATGCTTCGTATGAATGCTCCAAGCTGTGCACGATTTTGGATGGGGAGAAGGAAGTGCGGATTAATAAAACGGAGAGTTTTCAATATGGATCTGATGAAATGATTCTGCTTCCGCCGCACTCATCGGTCGAAATGTCCATTGAACGCCAGACAAAAGCGCTCGTGTTCGAGCTGGGCGACGAACTGATCGAGCGCCTGGAGCCGGTGGTGGGCGAAGAATTCGGGCTTGCGGAGAAAGCGACGGTCGGAGATGTCGTGCGATGTGGACTGAAGAGCGATGAGATGGACCCTGTGGTAAAGGCAATCAGCCGGATGAAAACGTACATGGCCTATCCCGGAGAGAGCAGAATCTTTCTTGTCGACCTTGCGGCGCAGGAACTGGCTTATCATCTGCTGCGCATTCGGGCCTTCCGGCTGAGTCTGCATAACGGAAGCAAACATCCCGTGTTCCGCGCCATCCGCGATATTCATAAGCATTTGATAACGCTTTCATCTGTGAAAGAACTGGCAGGCAGCTATAATATGTCGCACACTCATTTTACACATCTTTTCAAAAGCATAACGGGTCTCACGCCGCTCGAATACATCACCCGCGAGAAAATGAGACTCGCCAGACAACTGCTTCAGGAGCGTACGGTTACGGAGACGGCAATGCACCTGAATTACGATAACATTTCCCACTTCATCGCCTTGTTTAAAAAACAGTTCGGCATCACGCCAAAGCAGTACCAGCTCAGCCGCCAGCCTGAATATGTGCTATAATTGCACCTCTCCGGTGTTGTGAACATCGGGATGGAGGGAGTGAAAATAGAAATAGATGTGAAAAGAAAATAAAGTATTAGATTGAAAAATAAAGTGTTAGACTCAGAAAATTAAGTATTAGACGACCATGCCGCTAACGCGGCGCCATCAGATGATGAAATAAAGTTATTTCAGGATAGACTGAAGTTGTTGATTTGACGCGGTTTTGGAGACGGAAAATCGTCAGCTTTTGAGAAATTACATGAATCGAATTGATGAAAAACTGTCTGATTTGCCATGGTTCGTTACAGAATTTATCGACAGTAGAAAAAGAAAACTCTCTCCTACAACATTGCTCAATTACTGCCACGATTATATAATTTTTTTTGATTGGTTGCAGATAACTTTACAACGGCCAGTCGTAAAGAAATTGATTTATCTACATTAGAAAAACTGACTATACGTGAAGTGGAAAATTTCTTGTCTTTTTTGGAATATCAATTAGGCAATACCAAACTTACAATTAATCGAAAATTATCTTCACTGAAATCTTTATTCGATTATTTGCAGAATAAGGCTGAAACAAGTGATTTGAAACCATATATACAGCGGAATGTGATGGCCAAAATGGACTTGAATGCGATTAAAGAAAGTCAGGAAACCATTGCAAACCGTATTGAAGGGAAAATTCTTAGAGAAGACGATTTTGAATCGTTAAGACAATTCGTAGCGCATGATTTTGGAGAAATGAATAAGGAAAATAAACGAATTTATAATTTCCATCAGTTTAATCGTGAGCGAGATACTAACATTGTTTCGCTTATTTTGGGCTCCGGACTTAGACTTTCAGAGGCTGCAGGAATTAATCTGGAGGACTTAGATATTAATAAAGCTTTAGTGCGTGTTATACGTAAAGGAAAAAGCCGGCGTTTGACTGGGCGATCCATCGAAAAGTTAATTGAGAAATACGCAACAGCTTTTGGGAAACCTTCTTTAACAGTACATTCTCTAAGGCATTCCTTCGCAACACGGTATCACTTGGAGAATAACGATGTACCTAGATTAAAAAATCAATTAGGGCATTCATCCATACAAACAACAATGATATATACACACTTAACAGATGAAGAGATGCGTAATGCTGTAAACAACATGGATCGATAAACCCGTGGTGTTACACGGTTTCTTTAATACATCTTCACAAAACCCGTATTTTGTACATATGTACACTGGTACATCCCTGATCCCGCAAAAAACCACATTAAAACTCGTTAAAGAAATTCCAGGTAATTTTGGAGTCCAGCAGAAAGCTAGTGTCCGCTTCATTCTTCCTGCATCTGATGTCGCTCGCATCCATGACTTTAGCCGGACCTCACAATATTCTCATCATATTGGATTGCCGAAACAGCCTTGAATCACAAGAAATTCCGATATGAAAAGTGTAACATGCTCAATTTCACGTTCTATAGCTATCTGCTGTTTTCCAAACAAGCTAAACCAGCCCCGCACAGCGCGGAAAGCTTTTGCCGCTGTACGGGGCTGGTTTACGAAACTATATGGGTCAATTCAGGAATCTGGGCCATGATTTTGGCGATATCGCCGGTAATTTTGTTCACGCCGGATGAAGCTCCATCTTGGGAAATCACTGTAATCTTATCTACCTTGGTCAGCGGAGAAGCGATTTTTTCAGCCAGCTCTGGCAGAACTTTCAAGAATTCCACTGTAAGTGCGGCTTGCGTGAACTGTTTGTACGCTTCGGCTTTTTTCTCCAGTGCCCCCGCTTCCGCCGCTCCAGCCAGTTGAACAATTTCCGCGTTTCCGCGTTGGCTTTCCCCTTCGCCAGCTCTGCTTCCGCCGTTGCTAGCCCGCGTTTGGTCGTCGTGGCTGCCTCTGCTTCCGCCTCAAGAATTTGCCGCTGCTTGGCTGCTTCCGCTCTCATAATCGTAGCCTGGTTCTCCGCTTGGGCAGGCTTGATCACCGTCGCCTCCAGCTCCCTCTGTCTCAGTTCAACTTCGATTTCCCGACGGCCCGGTTGGCTTCAGGTCTCCCGCATCTTGCTGTTGATTTCGTCGGGTGTCTTTAGTATGGATTCCACCGTTAATTGCCCGATTAAGCCGCGCAAATGGCCTTCCACCGAATGCAGGATAAGTCACAGACAATCTTAAGAGATTCTCCATCAGTAAAGCACCCCCTAACTTTGCCAGTATACCTGTAATCATATCGATATAACTAATTACGAAGAGAAGTCGTCCTCTAAGAAATCTGCTCCATCAGAAACACTCCCTATTCCACTCTATAAGGCTTGTAGAAGGCACGAATTTCTTGGACTAAAAGCTCTGGCTCTTCCATGGCCGTAAAATGTCCACCACGAGCCATGTTCGTCCAGCGAGTTATATTTAAATTGCGTACTGCCCAGTCTTTTGGTGGTAATACTATATCTGCTGGGAATAATGCAACCCCAGTTGGTACTTTTATATAGCCTAATGGCGGCAGAGAATTTGAATTTTCGTAATACATCCGTGTTGACGACCCGATTGTGTTAGTAAGCCAATAAACCATGATATGCGTAATGAGTTCATCTTCGCTAAATCTTTGACGGAGGTCACCTCCACAATCACTCCAAGCTCGGAATTTTTCAATAATCCAACCGGCTAAGCCTGCTGGTGAATCAGAAAGTCCATACGCAAGAGTCTGTGGACGTGTCGATTGTATCGACATGTATCCTCCCTCTAGAGAAATCCATTCTAATGCTCTTTTCTTGTATTGAAGCTCTTCCTCTGAAAGTTTTACCTGCTCGTGGGACGTAAGGAGATCTCTTATGATACCAATATCTGTTAGGTGAATCCCGAATAAAAGTTCAGGATGATTCGATGCCAGATATCTTGTAACTCCGGAACCTATATCCCCACCTGCTGCAGCAAACTTATCGTATCCTAATTCTTTTGTCATTAATTTAGCCCACATCTCGGAAACCTGATAATTGTTGACACCAGGATGGTCAGGAGAGCTAGAGAACCCAAAACCAGGTAATGAAGGGACAATGACATCGAAAGAATCCTTCGGATCACCTCCATAACTAGCTGGATCTGTTAGAAGAGGAATAATCTTCTGATATCTAAGGTAACTATCTGGCCATCCGTGGGTTAGAATAATGGGTATGGGATTGGGACCCTTGCCGTACTCATGAACAAAGTGCACATCAATTCCATTGATGTTGCAGCGAAACTGGGAAAAACGGTTTAACTGAGCTTCATGTTCCCGCCAATCATACTGTTCCCGCCAATACGAAACAAGGGATTTTAAATAAGTTAAATCAGTACCTCGATCCCAGCCTGAGTTGTCCAATTGATCCGGCCAGCGGATGTGGTGTAATCTTCTCTTTAAATCATCAAGGACTTCATCTGCAATGTGGATATGAAAACGTTCAACGGACATTATATTCCTCCTCCTTTTTTATGCACATCTTAATGATATCCCTTGAACTTCTGTGGTACTATGCTAAAAACGAAGCATCTAACTATACTATTTGATAGGTGATCATTATGCCGCAGACCGACCGTTACAAAAAACGTTCAGTGAACATTGAATTTTTCGCAGTGGAGGACTTTAGTAACCTTCCTTATCCTCAACGTTTTACAATTATCTTAATTACTTCAGGAACCTTGAAAGGGATATTCAACGAGTTTCCCATAACTATTGTCGCACCGGGTGTCCTTTGCTTGACTGAATATGATGTTATCCAAGTCAACGAGAAGGTTAGCTTAGCGGCGCAATCCTTTTGTTATGATTCCCAATTTCTCAACACCACAACACTTTCCGAAGCTCAAGGTTATTTTCCAACGGGTCCGAGAATACAAACAGGTCTTTCGCTGTTTCAACGTGATCCTCTCTTTTTAAGCGTTCCACATGTAACCGAAAAAGCATATCCGATTTTATTTGAATGGTTTTTTATACTTGGTATGGAAGTTCAGGCGCAAAGCGATTCAAACTGGGTATGCAGAATTAAAAAGTACCTTATACAAATTTTAGGATTACTTGAGGATTTATGCCTGACCAGTGAACGTTCTCCTGTGGATTTAGCAATAGAATATATACAAACGAACTACTCAAGGAAGATTTCTTTGGAGGATTTGACGAATTATGTCCATTTGAACCGTGTAACTCTCAATAAATTATTTAAGGAGAGATGCGGAAATACGGCAATAGGTTACATGCTTGAATATCGTTTGAAAGTTGCATGTGATCTTCTTACGCATACAGGCATGAAGCTGAATGAAATAGCGCGCGCTACGGGATTCGAGTATGACACATACTTTATCAAGCAGTTTAAAGCTAAAAAAGGGATATCACCTACAAAATATAGGAATATCTCTCGTAAGTTTTCCAATGCTCAATAAAGGACTGAACAGATTAATATCTACTCGGGATTGCATAAAATTGGTTTTTGCAGGGGATTTTAATTCAATCCGTATACGAAGGAGCTGAAGTAAAGAATGATCCATCCCAAAGACGACTACGGGGTAAAAGGTAAAAAAATCGAAGTTGATTCGGATGTGAACGAGGATCGTAATCGAGAGGAGCAGTTGGATGACTCCTTTGAGGCCTGGTATGGGAATATCAATTACCAGGTGAAGCAAAAGTTGGATCTGACGAGAGTTCCTCAGGACAGTGTATTTGATTCAGCCGTCGGTATGGATGAGGATCCACCCGAGAATGAGTGATGAAAATAAGAAAGTTGTTGGTTTTAATCATGTTCTGCTTCACTTTAATCTTAATCACGGGATTTAGTAATCCAAAAGCAGAAGATAATGTTACCCCTCCTGGTTTACAGGAATTTTCAACGAGGCTTTTGCACAATGAGATCAATAATGCAATATACGAAAAATATGGTACGGATTGGATTTTCAATCCTGAGAAAGTCTGTGGAGTAAAGGGAAATGTTTCTATTGAAGGAGTTCTTCACCGAAGAAATGAAATTAAGAACATAAAAATTAACTTTCAGAAACAAAAATCCGAATATAAGATGATTGACATATCAGAAGTAAAATCTGCTGATTAAACAGTAAAGTTTTTTACGGTGGCTGGGGGCTTCTATTGCTATATCACCCTTATGCCGTTGATATTATCTTGGTGCTGACGCCGCAGCTGACCGCACAGAAGGACTAAACTACTTTAAGTCGGTCTCCGGTGTCAGCCGTTGCGAAACTCTCCTGATAAAATGATTCCCCGTATACTTAATTAGAGCTTCTTCAAATCAGCGTTAGGCCTTGGTCCCTTAAAAAAATCGTGTCAGGTGCGGTTCTTATGGTACTTGCATTTCTACCGGTGTTAGCCCCGAACTTAGCGCGGTGCGAGCATGTGCCTTGAGTTGGGGCAAGGTTTGACTGGTCACAATCACGATCAAGGTGATGAGCTTGCGCTGATTGATATCCAGACTAACTTGGTCAAAAACTTCTCCAAAAATGAAGCGGCACAGAATATCCTGAAAATCCGAATCGGTAGCATACTTAGCTAGCACTCTCTCACTAAAATAACTGCTTGTACGTCTCCTTCCTCTTTTCAATTCGATTCATAACGAAGCTTTCTGCTTAATTTACGGCTAAATGAAACCGCCGCAAGAACTACGGCTATAGCCACGGAAGGTTTAGTAAACCAGTTGAACAGATCGGGCATTGGGTTATCGCTTCTATTTAGTATGTATTGCGAGTCTTTCTATCCAAATCTTCAGAACATGGTCACTCGGCTTCAGATAGACTTCTGGAAAATGTCATTTCTCATTTAACTCCTCGATAAGCTCTCGGTACGTTTTTTGGCTTTGGTTCACCCCAGCTTTGATGAACAAATATTTTGCCGCATCAAAATACCGCCCTCGGCTGCTGGGGCGGTATCTTCTAAAAGTAAGTTACTGATACTCTATTCGATTATGTTCTTGTCATTCAAATCCTCTTTAGCATACAAAAAAAGCACCTCGAAGAAAGCGGCGGTTACCGCGTTTCTCCCGGTGCTTCCAGGTGCGAATTGTTAGCACTATTATACATCAATTAGGCTCAATTGTGGAGTCTGACTATTTCGTTAACGTAACTGTTGAATTTTCTGGGAAGTATCACTCCTCCGCCTTGCCCCGCGTATGATCTTCGAGCCGGCTTTCACAAACTAGTCTCGAAGATCTTGACAACACAAGTGGATGGCATCACACAACTTCTCTTGGAATTCTTGCCGCGATGATAAACGATGCTTCCAAGTCAATGCGCATGTACATAGCATGTCGGCAATGGTCGCAGCGCGCTTCTTAACGTCTTTTGTATTTTTCCCAGATGACGCTAAAATGACTTGTTCGAGTTTCTTTTGAAATGATGAACTGCTGTTTTCAACAGCGCCGCCGAGAACGCGTTCACATTGGGCCACAAGATCAGACGCTTCAGGATGAAGGAATCCTACGTGTCGGCCATACCACTCGTCTAATGCTTGAAACAGTTTTTCTTCCAGCGTTAAGTGGTCATCCTCAAGTATCTGATCGGCGAATTGCAAACCGTCGTCCAACGCTTTTTGAATGGAAGCGCTAAAGATCTCATCTTTATTTTTAAAATGAAGATAAATCCCCTGACGTGTGATCCCCGCGGCTTTCGAGATATCCTCAATGGATGTTTTTTTATAGCCGTACCGAACAAAAATATTCAGAGCTGTCTCAAGAACGTACGCCAGTCTTGCCGATTCTTTTTTATCCATATATTCAGGTTAACGAACAGATCAACAAATGTCAAGTTTGTATAATTTCTTACTTGACATATCGAACTCATTATGTAAATATCGTAAATGTAAGTTCGAAAACAAAATAAAATTTTGGAGGGATAATGCATGAATTACTATACTAAGACGGACGTCACCTTCGACAGTGCTGGCGTGAAGATCGCCGGCCACCTCTACACACCCGACGGAATGATCAGCGGGCCGCGCCCTGCGATCGTCGTCGGCCATCCCGGCACCGGCGTCAAGGAGCAGGCTGCGGGCCTCTACGCAAAGCGCCTGGCCGAGCGGGGTTTCGTCACTCTTGCCTTCGACGCCGCCTATCAGGGCGAAAGTGGAGGCGAGCCGCGCGGATTGGAGGACCCAGCCCACCGCGTCGAGGACTTCAAGGCTGCCGTCTCGTTCCTCAGTGTTCACAACGAGGTCGACCCGGACCGCATCGGCGCACTGGGCATCTGTGCCTCTGGCGGCTATGTGATCCCCGCCACTGTGACAGACCACCGCATCAAGGCCGTCGCTACCGTCAGCGCCGTCGACATCAGCCGTCAATTCCGTAACGGCAGCGATGGCAAGCAGGACCCCGCTATCTTCCAGGGCATGCTCGACGCCGCAGCGGCGGCCCGCACTTCCGAAGCCCGCGGCGAAGGCGTCGGCACATTCCCGATTTTCCCGGAGACCGAGGATCAGGCCCGCGCCTTCGGCCAGCACGCCTTCGAGGGTTGGGAATATTACTGCACCGACCGCGCGCAGCACCCGTGCTCGGCTAAGAGCTTTACCTGGAACAGTATAGACCGCATCGCATATTTCGACGCGTTCCGGTTCATCGACCTGATCGCGCCTCGCTCGCTGCTCATGATCGTTGGAACTCAAGCCGTCACGTCATGGATGACAACCGAAGCGTTTGCGAACGCGCAAGAGCCCAAGGAACTGTTTTGGATTGACGGTGCCACCCACGTCGCCCTTTACGACAAGGACGAGTACGTGGCGCCTGCGGTTTCGAAGCTCGCGGAGTTCTTCCTTACGAATCTGACCGCCCCTGGCTCTGCTTGAGGCGCCATCGGCTTGCCCGATAAAAAAACGTGTGAATAAATCTAAGGTCAGCAATCCTCGTAATTTTATAACGCCTTATTTCGGATTAGACCGCTCCTCGGCTGGGGCGGTCTTATTCTATATCGCCCCAGACTGTACCATTAGCTCCTTGTTGAATCACAAGGTCTATCGCCATCTTAGGCGCGCTTAAAATAAAAAAGCCGCGTTTTTACGCGGAACCTTATCGATTATATGTTGTTGTCCTTCGACAGAAATGTATTGCTCCATGTGCATAATTAATTCAACTAGTAATAAAGCGGCTGCCCTCTTCAGGGCAACCGCTACTCTTAACTGTCGCAAATGTATTGCGGCAGGCATTGTATGATAAATTTCAAACGTCGACTATTCGGTTCGGTATAACTGACCGCATGCCGCATTAATGTCCGATCCGAATTGGGTTCGGACCGTAGCGTTCACACCATTTATCTTCAACGTCCGAACGAACGTTTTGATCCTTTCGGGGTCAGATGGCAAGTAGCTTTGAGGCGTCGCTTCTGTCGAATTGTAGGGAATAAGATTCACGTGGTAGAGATGTTCCCAAGATCCCCTTCCCCTCAACAGAGCGGCAACCGCTTTTGCATGCTCGGCCCGGTCGTTGAACCCTCGAAGAAGAATATACGCGATATACACCTTTCTTCCCGTATGCCGAATATGGCGATCCAGTGCATTCAGCACGTCGTGGAGCGGAAACCGCTTATTGATCGGCATCAGTTCGCTCCGTTGATCGTCGAACGGCGAATGCAGCGAGAAGGTTAGATTGATCTGCGGAAACTCCCGCGTCAGCCTATCGATTCCCGGCAACAGGCCGATGGTGGAAATCGTAATTCTTCGCTGTCCTAATCCGAAGAGATGAGGGTTGGTCAAAATTGCCAGCGCATCGAAAAGGTGCGGATTGGCGAGCGCCTCCCCCATTCCCATGAAGGACAAGCTGTCCAAGGCGTGGCCGTTCAAGTGAAAGTGAAGCAATTGGTCGGTAATTTCGTCAGCGGTCAGATTTCGTTTCAGGCCGATAGTACCAGTGGCGCAAAAGCGGCACCCGAACCCGCAGCCGCACTGAGTGGAAATACAATACGATTTCCACCCCCGTTCATAGGTAAGTCGTACGGCCTCTACGCGTTCGCCATCTCCGTTGGCAAACAGCACCTTGCTGACCTGCTGCGATGTGAGTTCCTTTACCGGAGTAACGCTGGAGACGTGCGGACCAAGCGTCCGGGCCAACTCTTCTCGTAAAAATTTAGGAAGTATGGTGATCCGTTCGTATTCAGCAATTTTTTGTTTGAAAATAGCGTCCATAATTTGCCCATACCGGTACGCGGGCTGCGTGAAGTCGGACAAGATCTGCCCAATTGTTTCATATTTCGAGGTTGATTTCATGTGTTCTCCTTACCGCCGGAGAATATACAATAAAGCAACCGTCATCCGATGCTTTAATGCGTCATTAACCAACTACGCAGGAAAAAACACGTTGCGCTTGCGGACGTAATCGCTACGTGCATCTGTCGATAGATTGGTAAACCTCCGGCAACAGATTAATTTTTTTGTGAACCGGGACAATCGGTAAGAACCGGTTCACATAATCATCTACAACCTCAATAATCATCGCTTTCATCCTCCTAGAGTGAGTTAAACTTTCAGTTCCACAATTTTTGTTGCGATATGTTTGCAAAACTCGCTGTCGTGCTCCACAAAAAGGATAGTCGGCGAATGCTCCAGCAGCAGCTCTTCGATTTGCATCCTGGAAATGACGTCGACATAATTGAGCGGTTCGTCCCAAACATGCAAATGAGCGCGTTCGCAGAGGCTTTTCGCGATCAGAACCTTCTTCTTCTGACCGCCGCTAAAAGAAGCGATGTCCTTTTCGAATTGCAAGCGCGAAAAATCGAGTTTTCTCAAAATCGCTTTGAACAAGCTTTCGTCAATCCCGCTGGATCTGGCGAATTCCGTCAAATTGCCCCGCAACTGCGAGGTGTCTTGTGAAACGTAGGAAATTTTCATCTGGCTGCCTTTTCGAAACACGCCGGAATAAGGTATCTCCTCGCCGCAAATCAGTTTGAGCAAACTGGATTTGCCTGAGCCGTTCGGACCGGAGAGCACGATGCGGTCCCCTTGCTCGACAGTAAAGCTGATGTCGCGGCAAACGTTCTTATCGCCATAATGAATCGAAACGCGGTCAAGCTCGACCAATTGGTGTTTATGATAAGTCATCTGCGATATTTTCAAGCTTTCCGAGCTATCGACGTTTTTCAGAAGCTGGGATTTTTCCTCGATCGTGGATTGCTGTCTTTGCTCAATCGACTTGGACCGCTTCATCATTTTGGCGGCCTTGTGACCGATGTACCCTTTGTCGACCTTGGAGCCGGAGTTACGGGTGCCGTTTTTCGTTTTTTCTACTTCGTGCGACCAGTTGCTCGTTCGCTTGGCCGCTTCGGACAGCCGTTTAATGTCCTTCCTCATTTTATCGTTCTCGGCCAGTTCGAAATTGTCCTGTCGTTGTTTATTCTCCCACCAGTCTGAAAAATTTCCTTTCTGGATTTCGATATTGGTCTTATTGATCGAAATAATGTGGTCCACACAATTGTCGAGAAAGGCCCGATCGTGTGACACCAAAATAAACCCGTTCTTGTCGTTCAAATAATCACTTACCAGCTTCCGAGCATGCAGATCCAGATGATTTGTCGGCTCGTCGATTAGCAAAAAGCTGTTTTCCTTCAAAAACAGGACCGCCAGCATCACCTTCGTTTGTTCTCCGTTGGACAACGAGTCGAACGGTCGGTACAACACATCTTCTGACAACTTCAGCAGCGAAAACTCACGCATGAGTTGCCAGTGCTCATAGTCCGGATAGATGTCGGCGACTACATCGAATGTATAGTTCTCCTTGTGTTCGACGTGGAACGGGAAATACTCGAAACTGACGTTAGAGGAAATCGTTCCGCTGTATTCATACCTGCCGAGTAGCAGATTGAGAAACGTAGTCTTGCCCCGGCCGTTCCTCCCCGTAAAGCCCAATTTCCAGTTGGTATCGATTTGTAAACTTACATGCTCAAAAATGTTGTCGTAACTGCCGTCATAGGCAAACGTCAGGTTGGTTACCTTGATCAATGACATTCCAGAAAACTCCTTTCTTCTCAAATAAAAAAGAGCTGCAAGAAAGTTGACCTTTCTTGTAGCTCAAAAAAATAAAGCAAATCCAACCCTGCGTAGAGTCAGATCAGGATATATTTTTTGAGTGAAAAGAATAAGGTAACTTTCTTGCCAATAAAGAACAAAACAGAGCAAACAGAACTTGTTTTATTCTTTAAACTTAAGCAAGAAATATTACATTATCCTCTTCAACTCCTATCGTCAGTGTTAGCGTAATCTTAACATACCCAATATTTTCATTGCAACTAACTCTTTGAGAAATCATTTTCCCTGCTGTTAGACTAAAAAGTAGACACCACGAACCGAGAATGAGATAGAATAAAACCATCCAAACCGGGATCTGGAAGAGGAGAATGAAATCTTAAAAAAGGCGATGCACTTCTTCGCCAAAGACCGGCGCTGATCTATACGTTTATCCACGATCACCGCTTCAAGTGCCGGATCTCGAAGATGTGCAGTACTTTTCAAGTATCACGAAGCCGCTACTATAAATGGACCCGGCGGAAGCCGAGCCAGCGTGAGCAGCGCCGCAAGCAACTGGAGCGGCGAATTCGCCGAATTCTTCTGGATTCCCGCCGTTTATACGGCAGCCCCAACATCACCAAAGTCCTCCGAAAACACAAGGCAACGACAAATTCTAAGCACAATCTGCCCGTATTTGACAACGTGCTAGACCGAAAATTCAAGCCAGCGGCGCCCAACCAGACCTGGGTTTCGGACATCAGGCTTATATCGCCACCGACGAAGGTTGGCTCTATTTGGCGAGCGTCATGGACCTGTATAGCCGCAAAATCATTGGCTTCCATATGGACAGCCGGATGACCAAAGAACTGGTGATTCAGCTGGAGTAACACGCGAGCGAGCGGCGCGATAACCCCTGGTATTCTTGAATCGTGGGGTCGCCTGAAACAGCATCATGAAGCCAAAACAGAGGCGCAGCACTTCTTGCGAGGTGCTGCGCCTCTGTTTTTTTAACGGTACACCGGTAGCCCGTGATGCTGTCTCAGGATCCTGCCGGACGCTGGCCGGCTGCTGGTCTGGAGGTACCGCCCACGCATACCGCTCCCCACTGGAGGTGCGGCTGGTCGGGCGTCTGGCGTCCCGCGCGGCAGTAATCCGCACACCGCCCGACCAGCCAGCAGGGGACCTTCGGACCGTGAAGTTTAGCACATCACCAGGGCACTGGGCCGTTTTCGTCGAAGAAACCGCCCGTCGGGGCTTCGTCGCCAACGGTGGCCCAGTGCACTGAGGCGCGTGCTCCCTCCTCCGTGGTGAGTACACCACGGAAACCGTTCAGGTCGGTTGCGACGTATCCGGGCGTCACGGCATTGATCTTCACATGCGCCAGTGCAGGGTCGTCGAGGAAGGCGTTGGCGTACTTGACGGTCAACATGTTCAATGCTACTTTCGACGCCGAGTAGGAGAACGATTCGTGGGAGCGGGCGAACATGGACCCCGTCTCGGTGGCCCTGGCGAACATGGCTGAGTCGCTGGAGACGTTGACGATCCTTGGCGACTTGGATTCACGCAGCAGCGGAAGCATCGCGTGGATAACGCGGACCGTACCGAAGACGTTGGTCTCGAACTCCGTATGCATGCCCTCGGCGGTCACCTCGGTCGCCTGCTTGCGCACGATAACGCCCGCATTGTTCACGAGCACGTCCAAGCGCCCGAAAGTGCTGCGGACGTATTCGGCTGCGGTCGTGACTGAGGTATCGTCCGTGATGTCGATCTGGAGGGGTTTCACCGTGAGGCCAGCCTCGGCGAGTTCCTGGGCCGCGTCGGCGCCGAGCTGGGCGTCTCGGCTGCCGAGCAGGACGGTCATGCCTCGCTCGGCCAGCTGGCGCACCGTGGCCAGCCCCACCCCCTTGTTGCCCCCCGTGACCAGGGCGTACTTGGCATCATTCATCTTAGCGTCATTCATGGATGTCACTCCTCGTATTAGTAGAATAAGGAACCGTAAGTAAAATCATAAAGCCTCTCTAAATGATGCTACCCTTTTATGATTTTCGGCAGCCAGGATATCTTCAGAGTGTTTTCACATCATACATTGCTTAATTAGAACTCATTATGGTTTTAGGCTCAAGATATTCTTCGAGGCCATATATACCACCCTCACGCCCGATTCCAGATTGTTTAAAGCCACCATAGGGAGCTCTCATTTCGAAAATACCATCATTAATGAGAACTGTTCCGGCAACAAGCTGAGAAGCAATGCGGTTCGCTTTTTCTATATTAGAAGAACTGATATATGCACCTAATCCATACTCTGTGTCATTTGCAATTTCTACCGCTTCTTCCTCCGTTCGATACGTTAAAATAGATAGTACGGGTCCAAATATTTCTTCTCTGGCAATCGTCATATCTCTGTTTACATTTGCAAAAACGGTCGGTTTTACAAAATAACCTTTCTCTAATCCTTCAGGGTGTCCTTCTCCGCCAATTACTAAATCCGCACCTTCCTCCATACCTATTTTGATATATCGTTGAACTCTTTTGTATTGATTTTCATTCATCAGTGGGCCGATAAATGTGTCATTTTCCCATGGATAACCCACCTTGGTATTCTCAACCGCCACTTTGATGAGTTCTTTTACTTCATCAAGTCGATGCTCTGGTACCAATAATCTGCTGCCGGCAATGCACATCTGCCCGTGATTTCCAAAAGCACTCGTAACGGCACGAGGGATTGCTTTTGTATAGTCTGCATCATCCAGAATGATATTTGCTGATTTGCCCCCCAATTCCAGAACGACTCTTTTCATTGTATCAATAGCACTATGCTGTATAACCTTTGCAGTATTCGCAGAGCCTGTAAAAGAAATCATTGCAATATCCGGATTACGGGATAATTCAGCACCAACTGAAGTTCCCAATCCATACACAATATTAACTACACCGGCAGGCAATCCGGCGTCATGGAAGCACTCAGCCAATATTTGAGTCTGAATGGAGGAAAATTCACTAGCCTTTACAACGATCGTGCAGCCTGCTGATATGGCTGTAGCCACTTTTATAGCAATCTGGGAATTGTTTGCATTCCAAGGCGTAATCGCAGCTGCGACGCCCAACGGTTCAAAAACAACCTTTGCTTTCCCAATATGTCTGGTAAATTCAAAAGCCTCCATTGCTTCTTTTGCTAAAAGGAAGCTATCAGCCGAAATCTGAGTTCTAAATTCTGCTGCCTTAGCTGTAGCACCATATTCCTCCATGCACGCTTGGTTTAAATCAGCAGCCCTTGACAGAATTGCGTCGTGTATCCGTTGCAGCATTAGCCCCCGTTCTTTAATTGATGTTCGTGAGAAAGTTTTAAATGCTTCTTTCGCGGCTGCGATCGCCTTTCTGGTATCTGTTTCATTTCCCAACAGCACCTGTCCAATTAATTCTTCTGTTGACGGATTGATAATATCCATTCGCTCCGTTCCGTCGGGTTTGACAAATTCTCCATTGATGTATACCTTGTCAATAAGTTTCATTACTGCATTCCTGTTCATCCATTTACCTCCTATGAGATATTTATGATTACTTGCTTCGTGAATCACTATACTCAGTTCAAGTAACTTGAAGTCAAATATTATTTTTAAAAAAATTTTCGTGGAAACTATCTATTAAACTCTAATAAGCATGACTTGTTCTTCTTCCACTCATATGTTATCGTAATTTTTGTATATTCAAGTAACTTGAACAAAGGGATATAGGAGAGAAATAATATGGAAGAATTTATTTATGGAACCGAACCCCAATACTCAATTAAGGAAGTATCCAAAATAACTAACCTACCCAAACCAACAATCCGTTATTATGAAGATATCGGTTTGCTGCAAGGTGTAGCGCGAGATAAGAATAACATCCGCCTGTTCTCTGATGATCAAATCATGAGATTGAGAATGATTCAATGTATGAGAAGCACAGGAATGGGAATTGATATGATCCACCATTATCTCGGCCTCTCAAGGGAAGATAAAATGGAACTGAAAGAGAAATACTCCATTGTCTTAGACCAAGAAGAACTACTTTTAGCCAAAAAACACGAGATTGAGGCACAACTGGCTCTTATTGAGCACAAAAAAGCTAACTATGAAAAAGATTTAAATGAGGCATATAATGTAGTGCAACAAACTTAACACTGAAGTATGTAAATTTAATGATGAAACAATCGGATACCCGAATTGGCCATCACCATTCCGTTTTCGTTTGCTGCCTCTATGACCTGATCATCACGCAGTGAATTTCCGGTTTGAACCAAGTACCTGACACCACTTTGAGCAGCTCGATCAATATTATCACGGAAAGGCAGAAAAGCGTCGGAAACATAGGAAACATCTTTTAAGCCTCTTAGCCAATTTTGCTTCTCAGTTTTCGTAAGCCGATCAGGTACCACGTTAAAATATTGTGTCCACTGTTTTTCTTCGGCAAGTGTAAAGTCCTCATTAATCCAGCCGTCAATCGCATTATTTACCTCCGAACGGGAGATTCCGGCACGGAAATCCATTTGGTGTACAATCGGATGCTGCCTTAGCCACCAATTGTCCGCTTTTCCCGCCGCAAGTCGTGTACAATGAATTCGTGATTGCTGCCCTGCGCCAACTCCAATTGTCTGGCCATCCAACGCAAAACAAACGGAATTGGACTGAGTGTATTTGAGGGTAATCAGAGCAACGAGAAGATCCCTCTTGGCGTTATCGGGAATTATTTGTTGTGTTGTTACAATGTTCTTAAAGAGTTCCTCTGAAATCTCTACATCATTTCGATCTTGCTCCATCGTGATACCGAACACAGATCTTGTTTCGATCGGATCAGGTATGTAGTCCGGATCGATCTCTATGATGAGGTATTTTCCGTTCTTTTTCTTTTTTAGAAGTGTCAAAGCATCTTCATCATATCCTGGTGCAACAATGATATCGGAGACCTCTTTTTTGAGTAAATTCGCTACGGTCACATCGACCCGATCGCTAAAAGCTGCACAGTCACCAAACGAAGACATTCGGTCCGCCCCTCTGGCTCTTGCGTACGCAGTAGCCAAAGGAGATAGTTCCAGACCTTCTACGAAATAAGATTTGACAAGTGACTCACTTAACGGGGAATAAATAGCTGCACCAGCTGGACTTACATGCTTAAACGAGGCTGCTGAGGGTTGACCGATACATCGTCTAAGTTCCCGAACAAGCTGAAAAGCATTTAGTGCATCTAAAAAGTTTATGTAACTTGCATCACCATTCAATATCTTTATGGGCACTGTTCCTGTAGAGTATATTTTTGCCTTTTTTTGATGCGGGTTCATTCCATACCGTAGAGCAATTTCCATCTAAACTTATCCCCTTTCAGAATTTCGCAAAATAAAAAAGTATTCGAACTTAAGTCCAAATACTTTACCCAGGCGAACGGCTGTTATTCTGTGTGCTCCCTCGTGGTTCACCACGTTTACGCCAGTTACACACACCAAAATTTTACTTTAATTATATTCAGATAATTCTAAAAAAACAAGATCGGTTTGCCACTTCTCGAGGTGGCGCTTTTCAAACTCTTGATCACTTAAACTTCTCAAATTCGTTTTTCAACCAGTGCTGATTCTGATGCGCAATGTACTATTCCAATCGAATCAATAAATCAACCAGCTCAGGCTTGGTAAGCTTCATATGACACAAATCTACCCACTTTATATTTCAGGACCCTCTACATTGCACTTAATTCTACAACAAAGCCGCTTGGAGTATTGGTGGTTCTCATATGGCTAAAGTGGATCGACGAATACTGAAAACTCAAGAAGCAATCAAAAAAGCTGTTGTTGAATTGGTGACGGAAAAAGATTTTGATTCCATCACAATCCAGGAAATCTCGGATCGAGCAAATGTTAGCCGAAAAACGATCTATCTTCATTACACAGATAAATTTGATTTATTGGATAAGCTCATTGAAGAGCACATTAATGAACTCCGAGAAATTTGCGAATCTGAATCGACTTCTTCAGAAGGCAATTTCAGTTGGTTCGAGTACTTTGAAGAAAAATATTCCTTCTTTTCGGTGATGCCGGCTAGTAAAGGAGCTCCATTTTTTCGCAAAAGATTCCTTGAGTTTGTTATCGAGGATATACGCAATGGATGGGAGATGACCGAAGGGAAAAAGAGCGGATTAAGCGAGGATGTTCTTGTCCAATTTTTTGCACCAGCATATGTGGGACTTGTGGAATGGTGGTTTAAGTATGAAATGCCCTATCCACCACATATCATGGAAGAACAAGTGGGGAATATACTAGAGAAGAACCTATCGTAGTATTGATAAAAAAAAGAAGCAGTTGCACTGGTAAACTACTCCTTGCTAGGCTTCAATCAATTTTTATTTGTATTTGTCTTGTTCATATTCTTGGAGAATTGCTTTCGCCATTTCGAAGTAAGCGTTCCTCTTTGCTCGTAATACTCCTGTGTTCTAATTGCTCACGAAGAGATTTATTTTCGAGCCTCAAAGATATGATTTCTTGGAGTTGAGATAAGATTAAATCCTCTAATTTCACAATTTTATTCTGCATGCTTTCTCTTTCATACGGATCGCTCATGTTCTCACCTTTTTCATTTTGTTGTTTAAGAAATCACTAATAGCTCCTCTTCTATTTTCAGTACAAACATTAAATCTCTGCCCAGATAAGTTTCAATAGGGTTTAATCAAAATCTGTAAGTGAAATTCTGTACAGCTTATCATCATTCTCCTGTGGGTCTCCACGGCCGTCACTATTATTACTGATGAAATAAAGAAAGTTATCTTCAATTCTTACATCTCGAATTCTTCCAAGCCCGGTAATAACACTGCGGTGTTCACCTGTGTTAAGGTCAAATTCTAAAACGGCAGTCCCTCTCAAGGCAGCAATATACAATTTGTTATTATCATAGTCCATACCAGATGGCGCCCACGTAGTTGCATCTCCAGAAGTGTATAGCGGTGAGACCATCCTACTCTTTTCTTCGTTTCCTTCAATGATCGGCCAGCCATAATTCTGACCGGGTTCTATATGATTTATCTCATCATTCTGACTGTTTCCGTGCTCACTGGCATACAGCTTTCCATCAGTCGACCAGGCTAATCCTTGAGGATTTCGGTGTCCATAACTATAGACATAGGAATTGGGATAAGGATTGTCACTCGGAACCGATCCATCCAGATTGATTCTTAAAATTTTCTCTCCCAATGAATCGAGATCTTGTGCAACCTCAGACTCATAAGCATCTCCGGCTGTTGCATAAAGTTTTCCGTCAGGTCCAATTTTAAGTCTTCCCCCATGATGCGCAGGACCGCTTGGAATACGATCAAGAAGCACATTGTTTTCGCTCCAAACGCCATCATCCAAACGGAGTGTTACAATACGGTTAATTCGTTCGGAGTTATCTTCATACGAATAATATGCATAAGCCAGATTCGATTCCTGAAAATCAGGAGCGAGTACAAATCCTAGTAAACCTGCCTCCGAAGCTGTCGATAGCCGGTTCTTAAGCTCTACCTTCTGCCTGTCCACTTTTCCATTTTCGATTCTAATAATGACTCCTGGTCTTTCTGACAAATAAAAAGTATCCCCTTCTTTTTCTATCGACCCAAGGAACCTCAAGATTTTCCGCAATTATTTCTACATTTAAATTACTTTCTGCATTTTGGGTACTTTCAGTGGCTTGAGTGTTACCTATTGTATTTTGTTGTTCCTTAAAAGAACATCCAACAAGCAACAGAATGATCATTATAATGCTCTGGGCTTTTTTCAACATGGTCACCTCAACCCTTAGGACATCATATACAGCAGACCTCTTCCTGGGTCCGAGACACCTAAAGCAATAACACCTGCAAGTATGGGACCTGTACACGGGGTCCATCCGGCCGCAAAACCGATGCCGATAAGTATAGACCCAGCATATCCCGCAGGCTTCTTTTGAAAGTGGATTTTCTTGCTTGAAAGTAAAAAGTCAAATTTAAGCATACCTGTAAGGACCAAACCAAAGAACACCATCAAAATAGCGCCTATTTGCCTTAAAACATCATGATACTCAGCAAAAAAGTTTCCAATGAAAGACGTTGACAAGCCTAAAGCCAAGAAAATAATGGAAAACCCCAGCAAAAACAGGATCGTATTGATATAAGCATTAATTCTTAAAATCCCTCGTTCTGTCTTCAGGCTATGGACTGACATTCCAGTGATATACGATACAAAGGCTGGATACAGAGGCAATGAACAAGGGGATATGAATGATAACATTCCGGCACCAAATGCTAAGAACAAATTTAACTGTCCCACTAATTAATACTTGGTATGATCACGGTTTTATTAATTCCATGTAATTTGCTATATCTTTTTCAGTCATAGGGCCGGTTATAACCTTTTGAATAGTTCCGTTCTTATCAATCAAGAATGAAGTCGGAATTGGGATAATATCATAAGCTTCAGTGACTGCTTGATCCTTATCTTTCAGAACCGGGAATGTAAGTCCATGTCTTTCCACGAAAGATTCAATGGCAATGTCGCTTTCCGCAATATTAACAGCCAATATTTCTACACCAAGGTTTTTATAGCGTTTATACTGGCTCTCCATATAAGGCATTTCCTGCTCGCATGGTTTGCACCATGTCCCCCAGAAATTCAAAAAAACCCCTCTTCCCTTGAAGTCTGAAAGTTGAACTTTATTTCCTTGCATATCTTCAAGGACAAAATTAGGCGCTTGATCTCCTGCCTGAACCCGAATTTTTTCAGTAAAAAAATGTTGATACAGTGTGTAAGTTATAGCTGAAATCATAATAAGCAGCAGACTCGCGCGAAGAATAAATCTGGTCTTTCTGTTCCTCATCTGAACCTCCTTTAGGCGTAAGAGTGCAGTCCGGCGATAATCAGATTCACAAAAACCAGGTTGAAAATAATGATTCCAAAACCGATGACTCCAAGCCATGCTGATCTTTCACCCTGCCACCCCCTGGAGAGCCGCAAATGCAAATATCCAGCATAAAATAACCATGTAATCAGAGCCCATACTTCCTTGGGATCCCACCCCCAAAAACGCGTCCAAGCGATTTGAGCCCAAATCATCGCAAAAATGAGCGCACCCAAAGTAAATATCGGAAATCCAATGGCTACCGACCTGTATCCTATTTCATCAACCAAATCAAGCTTAATATTCTTCGTTAACGGCTGAAGAGCTGCAGAAATTCTTTTCCTGAACATCAGTCTTAGTATGAAGTACAAAAGTAAACCCGTAACTGCAGACCAAATGACTGTATTTAGTTTTGCTGCGTCAATAACAGCCGGTACATAGGCTAAAGCCTCCATCCTGCCTTCAGTAAGCAGCTCACCTTGATTAGGTCCTATAAGTGAAGGAAGACTGTAAGTGGTTTCCGTCTCTTGGCCATTATGATCGACCCACCTATAAACTGCTTCATATTGTAATCCTCTAAAAACCAAAGTAATGACTATAAAAGCAAGTGTTGCCACCATGGAGTACATGATCACCTCAAGCCAGAAGGTTTTCATGGATCGTTTCGTTTGGTCAACGGAACGAAGTAAATAAATGATACCTGCAATAAAGCTGCTGGCTAAAACAGCGGAACCCAGTGCCGTTGTGGTTACATGAATAGCTAGCCAATCCGATTGTAATGCCGGGATTAATGGAGAAACATTTGTAGGGAACAGGCTCCCATAGGAAATCATTAATAAGGTAATCGGTAAAGTGAATAACCCCAGGATGGACACTTTGTATAAAAAATAAAGGATGATAAATCCCAGCACAAACATCATAGAAAAAGCTGTTACGAACTCGAACATATTGCTAACTGGCGCGTGTCCGGAAGCCATCCATCTAGTGATAAAATAACCCAGATGTGTAACAAAGCCCAGAATAGTCACGCTTATTGCGGCTGCAGCCCATTTACTTGGTTTTTCGTATTGTTTTCTTCGATCACGAATAGCTCCGCCAAACAGAAAGGTTGAAATTAAATATAGAAAGAATGCTGCATAAAGCAGGTTACTGCTAAAAGCGATCATTATTCTCCCCCTTCTACCTTGTTTTCGCTTTTTCTGTCTGTTTGATCCGTTAATTCTTGAAGACCGGTTTCTTTTAAAATAGGGTTTATTTCATTTTGGATACCGTACCAATTTTTATTGGCATGGCCCGCAATGAATATGGCGTCACCACTTCTCCTGATCCATATTCTCCGATGGTTCCAGTACATCCCTTGGATAACCCCAATCATGAAAATGGCTCCTCCCACTCCAAGAATCCATAACGTATTGTCTTTACGAACGGCAAGGGCGGATACATTTTTCATTTCAACGTTTTCAAATTTCATTTGTAATTGATTATCTCCGCCCGGTTCAATGGTGTTTCGAATAGCAACAAAACTTTTTTCTCCAACCGGGTTTTCGGGAGATATCATGTTAAAGACAAAAGCTGGATTATCAGGAATTTGTGATTTTGTTGCCGGCTGACCTTGCCCATCGAAATAGAAATCCGGAAAATATTCCAAAATCTCAACCTTATATTCATTGCCCAGATCATAGCTTTTTTCTGGATTTAACAAATCGATCGTAATCCGACCGAAGCTCTTTTCAGTCTTCTTATCAACTAAACTAAAGGTCATCTTATTAAGTTCATTTAATTGGTAGGAAACCTGGTAAAGAGCAAAGGCATCATGTCTTAAAGGATGGTTCACTTTGATTTGCTCATCTTTCACCTTTACGAGCCTTGGTGTGTCTCCATAAAGGATTTCTCCTTTACGTTCATACAAGGTCACATTCGTTTGATAATTTTTAACGACATTCTCTTGACCTTTTGGATAGGTTTCCAGAATAAACTTGTCACTGCTTAAATAGTACTTTCCACTGGTTCCCAGAATAACACTGGTTTCACCATCACGAATCCAAAGCGTTTCGTCTATATACATTCCCGGTATAAATCGAAGCATTCCTCCAATTAGGAAGATAATCAGGCCAGCGTGATTAACATACGGTCCCCATCTTGAAAATCGATTTTTCTCAGCCAGAAAATTCCCATTCTCTTCCCGAATACGGTACCGTTTATTCCTTAGTTTGGATATTACAAAGTCTAACTGTTTATCTGATTTCTCAGTCACTTTGGTTTCACTGAAAAGACGTTGTCTGCGCATAAAGCTTTCATGCCGCGTTACTCCTTGATTTTTCAAAGCAAAATATAGCGGAACAACCCGGTCTAAACTCGCAATCACAAGCGATATTCCCAAAGCCGCCAGCAGCAGAAAATACCACCAGGATTCATACAGCCTGTTAAAACCCAACTGATAATAGATTTGGCCTAAAAAACCGTACCTATCCCGATAGAAATCTTCCGGCACAACATTTTGCGGGATATACATTTGCTGAGGAAAAATGGTTCCAATCATAGAAGCGATTAAAATAAGAGCAATAATGCCCACTCCTACTTTAACGGATGAGAAAAAGTTCCAAATCCTGTCAAGTGGTGTTTTTTTATAGGTTTGTGAACGTCTTGCACTTCCTTCATAACGCAGATCAACCGACTTTTCCGATAGTTCTTTACCAACTTGTTTCCCGCAAGACTCACAAAGAATGGTTCCGTATGGATTAACATGACCGCATTCGCAATTTACACGTTCCAATACTAAAAACTCCCTATATTTGTCTTTGTCCCTGTTGTTGAACAAATTTCAAAGCATAGTGCGTCCCGGAAATATAGATTCCCATGATGGACAGGTAGTCGATTACAAATTTTATGGCAGAATCATCATTCGACCAGCTACCAAATGGATTATAAATGGTTAGTTTAGAACCTATTTCTCTTTCAAAGGAAGCATACACCCCGTAAAATACAATCAACACCGCAAGAATACGTAATCCCATGGTGCGAATACGGCTAATACCGGTGATTCCCGTCATTCTCCGTACTGAATTGAGAATCATTCCCCAAGAAAATCCTATGTGTACCGCCATGATGATAAATCCCCAATAGGCCATCTGAACATGCATTTGCCGGAAGATCATATCATTCTTAACCGGAATAAAAGGAAATAGATCACTGGAAATTAGTATTCCGGATACCATCATTACAGCCATTGCTGCAAGAAAAAGTATATTAAGTCCGATTTGTAGAATCCGCCGAAAGTTATGTTTTCCCTGAAGTAGAGAACTAAACCACCGGCGATTTAAAAAAATATGAGCGATAAATAAACCCAATAAAGTAACACCAACGTTTTCATGCACTCTATTTCCGGTAATATAGTAAGCCATTTCTACTAACATGAGAATTGTCATGACCAGGTCAATGATTAGCTTGATTAACACCATTCGACTCAAAACATTCTCCTCTTTCTATTAAGCGATTCAATTAATTTTTATATTGATTTAAGTACATGGTTAAAAGTACATCTTGAAGTAATCCCGCTTTTTCCTCTTCCCCTATTGACCTACTTCCTGCAAGGACTACATCCTTAGATAGATTCGCATGAGCAGGTATTTCAGTTATCTCCCAGTCCTCTGTAGGGATGGCTGCGACTTGGTTTCCTGTACTGCTATTGTTGGATTGTGGAACCGATCCTAGATCAAACTCTTTCATGTCATCTAGTGAAAACGAATATTGGTCTCTTTCCTGATTAGCGTGGCAGGAAAAGCAGCGGCCTATATTATCATCAGCCACTTCTCTGTCAGGAGTGAAATGCTGGAATTCCCATTCCCCAGTACGTTCATCGGGCGAATACTGGGAACCCCATCCTTTGCGTTTTTCCATCACTAAATATTGTTCAAGCTCTCCATCTTTATAGCCTTCGAGAGTGATAACCGTGCCGCTCGGAAGCTCCTCTCCGTTCTGCACGGCTTCAATAGCTTCTCTGTTATTTACATAGATGTTTTCATGAATATCTCCTCTATCATAGGTCGTAAACACGATCGCATCTTTAAGGTCAGGGAATTTCACAAGGTTAGCCCCAGATCCAATTTCAGCGTATTCTCCAGACTCAGCACCCGGGGTACTCTCCTCTTGCTGAGACATATTATTAGACCCTGTCTCCGAGGGCTCCTCCCCTTGCTGAGACATATTATTCATATTCATATTATTATTGTTGCTGCAAGCAGTGAGGGTGAGGGCGAGTAAAGCAGTAAGTGCCAATTGTTTTTTAATCATATTAAATTCCTCCGAATTGGTATTATCGTCTCTACCTGGCTACTTAAATATATGGAACAATAATCCCCCTTTCTTACTTAATTCGAAAACAAAGAAAACCATCATTTATTCGTTAATCAACATAAGTTTATAATTACAAACTAGATGTATACAATGGTTAAATCAATGTGATTCGTTGTTTATTCAACATTTTATTTAAAATTGTTAATTATCAATTTTT
Organism: Paenibacillus rhizophilus; assembly: GCF_003854965.1. Classification (GTDB taxonomy): domain Bacteria; phylum Bacillota; class Bacilli; order Paenibacillales; family Paenibacillaceae; genus Paenibacillus_AQ; species Paenibacillus_AQ rhizophilus. The sequence continues at coordinate 822,291 of NZ_RQPI01000001.1, read as the reverse complement.
AGAGTTATCTCAACAGCGGGTTTAACCTGTTAATAGCAGGCTACTCCTAGACTAGTGAGTATAATCCTGCATTTTCCTGAAAAATAACAGAACCTGCCGTTTTCTGCGGCAGGTTCAAATTTTTAATATATTTCGAATAGAAAATAAATCCTGTTTGCTTCTATGTCCCGTTTGTTCAATGAATGCTAGCAGTATTACAATTTAACCATGACCGACCAAGTATGATTTTTAGCCTTTTGTGTTATGGGGAAAATAGCTGGCCAATACACTCAAACTTTCCTCTCGTAATATGCCCGCTGAAATATCCGGTTTATGGGGAGAATTTTCAAATACAATTTGACTGCAATGACTTCCCTGTTCATCCAGTAGATTACACAGGTCTATATCGCTGGCACCATAAACCAATCGCCCAACCTTTGTCCAAACCATTGCGCCGCAACACATAAAACAAGGCTCGCAGCTTGAATATAAGGTGTACTTACGCAAATCGGTAATATGCGTTTATGCACAAAATCTCCGCAGCAACCCTGCTTCTGCATGAAACGTTGGATCGGTTGCCGAATAAATCTGGTTTTCATTAGAATATACAATTTCCCCGCTTTTAACCAATATCGCTCCAAAAGGTTCGTTACCGTGCTCAACCGCAAGTTTAGATAGCCTGATTGCTTCTTTCATAAAAAACTCGTCTTGGTTCATACTTTTTCTCCTTTTATATAGGATAATCTGATGTTATCACATTTCAGTTTTTCTCTTTTCTAAAAATTATAATTCATTTAACCTGCCCTTTAGCTTAATGCCACTCCCGGTCTATTATTTTATTTTTCAGTATTGTATTCAAATCCGACGAGATCCGCTAGTGAAGAGGTGGAAATGATAAGTCCAGAACGAGCCTTACGCATTACTCTACAAAAACCACCATTGATTGATTAAACAACATTCGTTTATACTAATAAAATTGAAACATGCTGCTTTCAATCGTTATAAGAACACGATTTGTTGATTACTCAACAGATCTATATAAAGTATTAATTATCTATAGAAAGTCTGGTGACCCAACAATGAAAGTTGATCGAAGAGTAGCCAAAAGCCAAGAAGCCATTAAGAAGGCTCTTATTGAACTGATGACTGAAAAAAGTTTTGATAACATTACCATTCAAGATATTTCGGACAGGGCAAATGTGAACCGAGGAACCATTTATCTTCATTACCTGGATAAATTCGACCTATTAGATAAGATCATGGAAGAACATATATACAATATGAGTGATTTTTGCGAATCGGCAGCTGAAATGGATTTTTTAGAATCGACTGTACACTGTATGGAATACTTTGAGAATAATTTTTTATTCTTTTCGACGATGTTAGCGAGTGAAGGAGCTTCTTATTTTCGTAGTCGCTTCCTTCAGTTTAATATCGAAGAATTCAGGAAAGATGTGGACATCACACAAGGAAAAAATGCTGGTCAAAATGAAGATATAGTTGTTGAATTTGTTGCTAATGCATACGTAGGGGTAGTTGAATGGTGGTTAAAGAATGGAATGCCTTATCCGCCTCGCGATATGGCAGAAAAAGTTGGAGAGTTATTGGAAAGATTAGTATAAATCAAGTAACTCCATTTAGAAATAATAAAGTTTCCGACCGATGTAGCCCTGTTCAAATAGCCCCACCTGACTATGATGGACGTGATCCGCTCTATTCTGCTGCGGCTACATTAAATTCGGAGCCCTATTGCGTTCGTTTTCCCAACCCGACACCCCACCCTGCAATTCATCAATGGAGCCGATTCGGCGGTTCAGGGGGGGTATGGGATACGGGGTTCATCCTGTCGCTCGACCCACTCCAGCTCTTCGGCTGTCAGCCGAAACCCCATATTTTTTTGTTCATCGGTTGCCCCACAAGGATTTTCTTACCCTATACAATCCCCTCTAACAAATTCCCACCTTTTCTGCCATTACACGAGGTGGATAAGGTATTAACTCCATTTCAGTTGCTGAAAGATAATCGATATTTATTATTCTTTTGTTGAATAAACAACAAAATGCGTTCATTTAACCATTGAAGGCATCCTGTTTTTTTTTATAATTATTAACAGATGTCGATTAATCAATCAATATTGATTTTTCATAAGTGAAGTCAATGTTGGGCATTATACAAGGAAATGTTTTCAAAACAAAAAAAGAAAGGTTGAAGTTTAGCATGTCAAATATTCAAGATAAAGTTGTTGTTATTATGGGTGCGTCAAGTGGGATTGGTGAAGCTACTACCAAGAAACATGCACTAGAGGGAGCAAAATTAGTCATTGCGGCTCGTCGTGAAGATCGTCTAAAAGCTCTTGTTGAATCATTACACAACACTGAAATCTCATACGCGGTTGCCGACGTATCGAATAAAGAGGAAGTTCAAGCAGTTATAGATTTGGCAATTGAAAAATATGGACGTGTAGATGTACTCTACAATAACGCTGGAGTCATGCCAACTGCTCCACTTTCAGAAACTCGCTATGATGAATGGCGTCAAATGTTAGATATTAACATTATGGGTGTGCTTAATGGAATTGCTGCTGTATTACCTATTATGAAGCAGCAACAGTCCGGTCATATTATTTCAACTGATTCCGTAGCTGGACATGTTGTTTATCCAGGGTCTGCTGTATACTGTGGGACTAAGTTTGCAGTTAGAGCAATTATGGAGGGATTACGCCAGGAAGAAAGAGAAAGTAATATTCGTTCAACTATAATTTCACCAGGTGCGGTAAGTACTGAACTTTATACAACAATTAATGATCCTGAAAATCGAGAATGGGTAAAGGATCTTATGAGTAAGGGTGCAGAAGGTCTTTCTTTGAAATCAAGCGATATCGCAGATGCAGTAGCTTATGCGATTAGCACACCTGAAACTGTTGCAGTAAGCGAAATTATAATTCGTCCAACAAAACAGGTTGTCTAATGGATGTTGCGATTAAAAAAATAATTATTCGTCCTGCAGGTCAAATCTCCTAATGAATAATTGCCCCGTAGCTTGTTGAGGGGCAATTATTTATTAATGACAGTTTCAGGATAATCCCTGCTCAATTTATGTTATTTTCAATACTAATTCAAGTGCTAATAAATAATTGAAGATAGGAGTGGCTTTTTTTGTCTAAGCGAAATAATTTACTTATATTAATATTGACCATAGGAGCTTTCGGCATCATAAATACTGAAATGGGGGTTATAGGCATATTACCCTACATTGCTGATCACTTTCATATCAGTATATCTAAGGCCGGGTGGCTGGTGAGTCTCTTCGCACTTACTGTTTCAATTACTGGTCCAACTATGCCGTTATTATTTTCGGGGATGAATCGCAAGAAGGCAATGTTACTCGTACTAGGTATTTTTGTTCTGGGTAATATTGGCTCTATATTTACATCTAACTATGCCATTGCAATAGTTGCGCGTGTGATTCCAGCCATTTTTCATCCCATCTATTTTTCAGCAGCATTTACAATGGCTGCTAACTCAGTTCGCAAGGAAGAAGCTCCAAAAGCTGTTTCAAAAGTTTTTATTGGAGTATCTGCGGGTATGGTGCTCGGTGTACCAATTGCAAGTTTTCTTGCTAGTACGGTTTCGTTTCAATTATCAATGTCATTTTTCGCCATAGTGAACGCTATAGTATTTATTGCTACATTAGTATTTTTCCCTTCTATGCCTGTTAAAGAAAGACTTTCGTATGGAACTCAATTATCGGTATTAAAAAAACCAATTGCTTGGCTTTCCATTGTTGCTGTCATTTTACTAAATTCAGCAGTATTTGGGGTGTATAGTTTTCTTGCTGAGTATCTTAAAACCGTTACGAATGCCTCTGGACAATCAATCAGTTTAATGTTAGTCATATTCGGAGGAGCAAATATTATTGGAAACATTGTGGCTGGGAAGTTACTTACTAAAAATGCCATCAAGACTGTAGTATCTTTTCCTTTTGCATTGGGAGCTGTTTACATCATATTATTCCTATTCGGACAATTCACTTTACCTATGGCTATCATTACTTTAGTTTGGGGAATATTGGCTGGTATAGGAGGTAATATTAATCAATATTGGATTACGTCTGCAGCTCCAGAAGCTCCTGATTTCGCTAATGGATTATTTTTATCGTCCGTTAACTTAGGAACAACATTTGGTACAGCTGTAGGTGGATTATTTATTTCAGAATTAGGTACACAATACGTTGTATTAGTGGGATTATTATCGTTGGTATTAGGTTTGGCCTTTCTTATGTTAAGGAATTACATGAATACTCCTACAAAACAACTTTCTAGATAAGGTTACTAGGAAATAAATGGAGGATTTAAATGTCAAAAGAAAAACAAGTTGCCCTTGTTACCGGCGGGAATCGAGGAATTGGGTATGAGCTGGTCAAACAATTGGCTCTGAATGGTTTTAGAGTCATTTTGACAAGTCGGGATCCAGAGACGGGGCATGCAGCAGTGCAACAGCTAAAGGAGTCAAATCTGGACGTTTCGGTTATGGTGATGGATGTAGATAATCAAGAAAGCATCCGCCAATCTGCGATTACAGTAAATGAGCGGTATGGAAGATTAGACGTATTGATTAATAATGCTGGCGTTTATTTGGATGAAAATGAAAAGTTATTGAATCTGGAACCTTCAATTCTAGAGGGAACGATGGCAACTAATTTCTTCGGCGCTTACCATGTGATTCGTTCTTTTATTTCCCTCATGGAAAAACAAGGCTATGGGAGAATTATTAATGTTTCCTCCGAATATGGAGCGATGAGCGAAATGTCATATCAAGGCGTAGGCGCTTATAAGTTGTCTAAACTTGCCCTAAATGGATTGACACGATTGGTAGCTGCAGAAATCAAGGGTGATATAAAAATAAACGCGGTTGATCCGGGATGGGTAAGTTCAGATATGGGTGGACCATCGGCTCCAAGAACTCCTAAGCAAGCTGCTGAGTCTATCCTTTGGTTAGCGACGATAGGACCTGAAGGACCTTCCGGAAAGTTCTTTAGAGATGGAAAACAAATCCCTTGGTAATTATTAGTAATAATCGGGCGCATATATGTAGTAACAAAAAGCGTAATTTCTCAGCATTAAATTGAGAAATTACGCTTTTTTAATTACGCTACACTACCCTTACACATGAATACAACGTGTGGTGTAACCAAATCTAAGCTTCTCATTAGTCATTAATGGAAAATGTCACCTGAACGCTCCCAGTCCCAAGTGCCGATGTAAGACCGGAGATGTCCTCTATATATCCGATCTTAACGTAACCACCGTATGAATTGGAAAATGTAGTATAGAAAAGTACCAGGGTGTTGGAGGACCATAGCATGATATCGCCTGCATGGATTGTTGCCGGCTTTTCTGTTGATCCAACAGGTAGATCATTAGGGAAATGATAGTGTTTTTCCCGACCATTCAGTTCTGACATATTGACTGTCATCGGCAGCTGTTCAATCAATGCCCTTGTTGTTTCATTATCATACAGTTTTGCAGTGAAAGAAGTATTACCAACCTTGATATTCATGGTAATCATTTCCTCCCCCTCGGGTAGTGCAGGAACACTTGGAGCTGGGCGTTCAGGTTCTGTGGGCTGTGGAGGAACAGTCGGTTCTGCAGATTCTCCTTTCGCTATGCTTTCCATAAAGCGCATAAGCATTGCAGCAGCCTGGGCGCGAGTGGTAGAGCCAATGGGCAACAGCCTGCCGCCACTGCCCTGCATGTTCTGGGTGCCCACCATCCAGTGCATGGCAGTTTCCGCATAGGGGCTGACCTGCGATGCGTCGGTATAACCATCTAATGTTACATAAGCGGAGGTGTCATAGCTCTTCGCCCCGGCGTAACGATACAAGATCGTTGCGAATTGCTCACGGGTAATCAGGCTGTACGGTGCAAATCTTCCGTCGCTTACACCGGTAATTATCTGATTTGCTTCAGCCCAAGCTACGGCTGTCGTGTAGTAGCTGCCGTCGGGAACATCGGAAAAACCACCGTTACCTGACACTATCGGAGAACCTTCGATGCGGTGCAGTACCGTAACAAGCATTGCGCGGGTAATAGGTGTTTCCGGCTCGAAGTTTCCTCCCCCGGTACCGCCCATCAAGTTATTTTCGTCCACATAGTCTATGGCGGTATGATACCATACGCTGTCTGCTACATCATTATAGTCTGCCGCGAAAGCAGTGGCAGCCATACAGAAAATTAAAACAATTCCCAGCATCAGACTAATTAAACGAGATGTCTGTTTTCTCTTCATGAAATCACTCCTCGATTTACTCGTCTAACAGTTCAGCGTGCTTTTCAGAAAAACCGACACAAAGGTACCCGATGAACAGAACAAACTCATTCGGCAAGTGACCATGTAACTTGTACATTGCCTGAACCAAGAGCAGATGCTAGGTTTGAAGGATTGTCCACTCTTCCCAGTGGTACATAACCGCCGTTAGAATTGGAGTGGGTTTCATAGAAAAGCACCAGAATGTTTCCTGACCAGCCCATTATGTCACCGGCATGAATAGTTGCAGGGCGCTCCGTTAATGCGGCAGGAAGATCCTCCGACAGATCATAATACTTCTCCAGCCCATTATGTTCATTCATCTGGAGTGTCATAGGAAATTTCGCAACTAGCGCCTTCGCCGTTTCGTTGTCATTTAATGTTGCTGTAAATGTACTGCTGCCTACAGTAATATTGATGGAAATCACGCCGTTTTCCTTCGTCTCGTTATTTCTTGTTTCAGCCGTTGCGTTTTCAGTAGGTGACGCGGATGGCTGCTCCGTTGGTATTACGGACGGCTGCTCCGTTGGTTTTACGGACGGCTGCTCCGTTGCTTTTATAGGTTCACCACTCGAGAGGGGAGTATCCGATTGAGCAGACCCGGAATTCAACTCATTACGTGCCCCACTACAGGCTGCCAACGCCAATATAATCCAAAGGCAAAACAGTAAGCTTAAGATTTTTCGCATGTTTACCTCCCTAGAAGTATTATGACCATCTTCCGATTGCGGATTTCTAGCCGTATGAGTTTACACCAAGAAAGAGGCACGCCGGTGTAAGCGTGCCCCTAATATTTTGACAGGATTACACGTTATTCATTCCCCATCGTGCTGATGTCGATCACAAATCGATACCGGACATCTGAAGCTAGAACGCGTTCCCAGGCTTCATCGATCTGATTGGCGGAAATAACCTCGATTTCCGGAGCAATGCGGTGTTCAGCGCAGAAGTCAAGCATTTCCTGCGTTTCGCGAATTCCACCGATCATCGATCCGGCAAACGACCGACGATCCAAGATGAGTGAGAATACGTTAACGGATAACGGCTCCGCTGGTGCACCGACGTTGACCAGTGTACCATCCGTCGCCAGCAGCGAAAGGTAGGCACTAATATCAATCTTCGCGCTCACGGTATTCACGATGAGGTCAAACGAACCAGCCAGTTGCTTAAACGTCTCCGGATCGCTCGTGGCATAATAATGGTCTGCGCCAAGTCCCAACCCGTCTTCTTTCTTCTTCAAAGTTTGTGATAATACAGTAACCTCAGCCCCCATAGCATGAGCTAGCTTTACAGCCATGTGTCCAAGCCCGCCAAGTCCAACAACAGCTATTCTTTTGCCAGGCGCAGCTTCCCAATGACGCAGCGGCGAGTATGTCGTGATGCCAGCACAGAGCAGCGGAGCAGCGACATCAAGCTCAATACCATCAGGAATTCGGAGTACGAAATCTTCGGTTACGACAATGTGGGTAGAATAACCTCCCTGCGTAAATTGCCCATACCTGTCGATAGCCGCATAGGTGCCCGTCATGCCATTGAGGCAATACTGCTCCTCTCCCTTATGGCAGTTATCACATTCTCCGCAGGAGTCAACCATACAACCTACTCCTACCCGGTCGCCCACAGTGAACTTTGTGACTTCCGAACCAACCCGAATGACAATTCCTGCTATCTCGTGTCCCGGAACAAGAGGATAGTTTACCGGCCCCCAATCGCCGCGAGCTGTGTGAATGTCGGAGTGGCAAACACCAGCGTATTTAATCTCAATGAGGACATCATGCGGCTCAAGATCCCTTCGCTCGATAATAGTCAGTTTGAACGGACCTTCTGGACTGTATACAGCACGTGCATCAGCAATAATCATATATAACCTCCTGCAATCTATAAATTATTGGTCCTTTGCTAATTAAGTCAGAATGTTAGAAGCAAAATGATTTAACTTATGGTTACAATAATAAACAGAATCAAAATGCTTTCAATGGTTAAAAGAACGCAACATGTTGTTTATTCAACAAAACAATAAAAAATGTTGGTTAATCTTAGCCGTATGGAATTCTATTCAAACAAAAAGTGTGAATCCCGACAAGATATGCGGGATTCACACAGCGTTTCACTCAACGTGCCATTGGCACGCAAAGCTCTCTACTATCTTCAACACAAGCCTTATTTTTACTTCAGATTTGCTTTGAAGAAGGACTCGAGCTTGTTGAACGGGATGTACTCCATTTTGTCGTACAGATCCACATGCCCTGCGCCTGGAACAATATAGAGTTCCTTCGGTTCGCCCGCCAGCTTGAAGGCGTCTTCGCTGTAGTATCTGGAGTGGGCATTCTCGCCAGCGATGAACAGAAGTGGACGCGGAGAAATCGTCTCAATATGCTCGAACGGGTAAAAGTTCACGAGCGCCCCTCTGCTAGTAAGGCTGTAGGGCAATGAGCGGGGGTGATATCCCCTTGGCGTACCGTAGTATTCAGAGAACTCTCGGACTGCTGCTTCTGCTGAGGGTTTTAGTTCCACTGAAGTTACGCCGCCGTAATTTATCTGTCCGCTCTCAAAATCGGTCCAGCGCTGTTCAGCGGCTTCTTCAAGAGCTTTCATCTGTTCTTCCTTGGTCATTACATCGTTCGGTGTAACCGCTAACCCCAATCCCTCACGGGTGGCGCGGCCCATGTCGTACATACTAACTGTCGCGATGGCCTTCAGCCGGGGGTCAATCTGCGCAGCGCTGACCGCGAACCCGCCACTGGCACAAACGCCGATGACGCCAATACGGTTACGGTCCACAAACGGGCGTGTGCCCAAAAAGTCCACGGCGGCGCTGAAATCTTCGGCGAACGTGTCCGGAGAAGCAATATTACGCGGTTGCCCGCCGCTTTCTCCAGTGTAGGAGGGGTCAAAGGCCAGGGTTACAAAGCCCCGTGCTGCCATCTCCTGGGCATACAAGCCGGCCGTCTGTTCCTTCACGCCAGTGAACGGGGGTCCGACAATGATTGCGGGAGATTTCTTTGCTCTTTTCAAGTTTTTAGGAAGATACATATCCGCGACGATGTTAATGCCAAGTCTGTTAGTGTATGAGACTTTTTCAACAGTCACCTTGTTGTTTTGAGGAAAGGTCTTGTCCCATGTTAAGCTATCTGCTGCGGGTGAACCGGTGGTCGCGGATGAAACGGTAGTCGTCGATACAAGCACGCCCAGTACCATCACTGTAAGTAAGTGAAGGCCACGTTTGATCATAGATTTTCTGTTCAATTTAAAAACACCCTTTCAAACATTTTTTGTAAAAGCATGCTCGCCTTTGACCTCGACAAAAAAGAACCGTTGATGATTAATCAACAACTGTATATAATCATAAAAAAGAAACACGATACTCTCAATGGTTAAATGAACGCAATTTGTTGATTACTCCACAAATCAATAGTAATTGTTGATTAAGTTAGATAGAAAAATACACAACAGCAAAAAAGTAAAGGCCAGGTAACGAAAATACCTGGCCTTCTTGATACATAAATTCTTATCTGGAAAGTTGTTGTTTAAGAGTACTCATTCTTAATTTAACATCGAAACTCAATACTTTTTTAATTTCCGATATTTCATGGGTGTAATATTTTGATGTTTTTTAAAGGTATCATCGTGAACCAAAGCTGTGGTGTTTTAACGGAGACTTCATATTCCCATCCCCAGTATTTTACCATTCGTAACCAATTGTTTCTTAGATTACACTTATTGTTTTGGATGGAATCCTTATTGTATACCTCGGTTGCCAGTTCTATGGTCATCCTGAATTTGCAACCTTTGTTTGTCATGATAGGCTCTTATTATCTTTTTAAAGAACGGGTTACGATCCTCTCATCAGTGTGCATGATCGCTGCGGTTGTGGGGTCATTGATTATAGCATGGGGGGACATTGGCGTTTCCAGAGAGGTTTTATTAGAGATGGGCTGTCATTATTGGGGACCGTTTCGATGTCAGTCTATATGCTTGCAGGACAAAAAGTGAGTCATAAAATACCGGCTAATTTCTATAGTGTGATCGTGTTTTTATTGGTGGGAGCGTCATGCTCGTTTACTCATTGATCAACTTATTCTCACAAACTGATTATCGTCCAGCGGATTGGATATATTTCGTTTTGCTCGCGATCATACCAACGATTTTTTGGCATTTTCTTTTTAACCTTTTGTTAAAATCCATCGGAGCGACAACAGTTTTTGCTGGGGGGAATGTTCACCATCGCGGGAATAGCCCTGTACTTCTGGGCAAGGTCGAGAGATACAAAAAAGTTGGCTAAATTCGATAAAAGTGACGTTAATTAGCAGAAGATTAAAGGGAACAAGTTCTTGTCCTCGACTATGTTCTCCTTGTCATGCTTAAGAAATTACGAATCCCTTAACTTACTAAATTTGGATTTGATACATTACATCAAGTATCTTCCCGTGATCGACTGTTCCGCATGGATGATCTGCGCCGGTGTACCCTCGAACACCACCTGACCGCCATTGCTGCCTCCATCCGGTCCCATATCGATGATCCAATCCGCTTGGTTGATCACATTGAGGTTGTGCTCGATGACAATCACGGTATTGCCGGCATCCACGAGGCGGTTCATGATCCCCAGAAGGTGACCGATATCTGACATATGCAGGCCGGTCGTCGGCTCGTCCATCACGTAGATGCTGCCCTTCTTATGCAGCTCGCTTGCAAGCTTGATGCGCTGGCATTCCCCGCCCGAGAGCGTGCTGAGCGGCTGGCCAAGTGTAATATAGTTCAGCCCCACATCACTCATCGCCTGGAGCTTGCGCACAACCTCTTTTAGCTGAAAAAAATCCAATGCCTGCTCCACCGTCATCTCCAGCACATCTGCAATGGACTTGCCGTTCAGCTTGTACGCGAGCACCTCTTCCTTGAACCTTCTACCTCCGCATACTTCGCATGGCAGCTTCACGCTCTCGAGGAATGCAAGGTCTGTATACACCACACCCAGCCCTTGGCAGTTCTCGCAAGCCCCCTTCGAGTTGAAGCTGAACAAGCCTTGGCTCACCTTGTTCGCGGAAGCAAACGCCTTGCGCACATCATCCATAATGCCCGTGTAGGTCGCGGGATTCGAGCGTGTTGACACGCCTACCGCCGATTGGTCGATGACGATCGCATCCGGATGCTGGCTGAGGAATACTTCGTTAATCAGCGTACTCTTGCCTGAGCCGGCGACACCCGTAACTGCTGTCAGCACTCCGGTTGGAATATCTACACTCACGTTCCGCAGGTTGTGAAGTTGGGCATCCTTGATGGACAGCTTGCCGGATGGCTGCCTGCAATCGCGCTTCAGCTGGAGCGGCCGCTTCATATGGCTGCCAGTCAGTGTACCTGCCTCCAGCAGGCCCTGAAAGCTTCCTTCATACACGATGGTACCTCCGTGGCTGCCGGCGTGAGGCCCGACGTCGACGATATGATCCGCCAACTTGATCACGTCGGGATCATGCTCGACGACAATCACGGTATTGCCCTTGTCGCGCAGCTTCTGAAGCAATCCATTTAACCGGTGTACATCACGGGGGTGCAAGCCAATGCTGGGCTCATCGAAGATGTAAGTGACATCAACCAGACTGCCGCTCAGGTGCTTCACCATCTTGACGCGCTGCGACTCGCCGCCGGACAAAGTATCCGTCTCACGGTCCAGCGTCAAGTAGTCAAGTCCGATATCCACCAAGTGCTGCAGCCGCTCCGTCAGCGACTTGACAATCGGCGCGGCAATCGGGTCGTCAATCTCCCGAATGACGCGGATGAGCTGTCCGACCTCCATGGAAGACAGCTCCGCAATGCCCCGTCCATTGATCCTGCAGCCAAGCGCGGCCTGACTGAGTCTCGCGCCTCGGCAGCTGGTGCAGGGACCCTCGGAGATGAACGGCGCAACTGCTCGTTGTGTGCGCTCGGATTTCGTCTTCACATCCTGCTTGATGTACTTGTTGGTGAACTTTTCGATGACGCCCTCCACCGTAATATTCACTGCCTTCCCAGCGAAATCCATCTCCACTTTCCTCGCCTTGGCGTACAGCAGCTGCTCCAGCTCCTCATCCGAATAATCGCTCAGCTTCTTGCCTAGGTCGAAGAACCCCGACTGCACGATCATGTTCCATTCCCAGCCGTCCACCCTATAGTCCGGCAGCATGATTGCCCCTTCATTCAACGACTTTGACTTGTCCAGCGCCTTGCTCATGTCGACGCCCAGCCTGCGACCGGTCCCGTTGCATTCGGGACACATGCCTTGCGGATCGTTAAACGAGAACATGTGCGCTTGTCCAACATAGGGCTGACCTACTCGGGAGAAGAGAAGACGGAGAATGGGAGAGATATCGGTAATCGTGCCCATTGTGGAATGAGAACCGCCGCCTAGCCGCTTCTGATCCACAATAACAGCCATGCTCAGGTTCTCGATCGCGTCCGTATCCGGCTGAGGAACGCGGGGCAGGAAATTTCGCACGAACATGCTGAAGTTCTCATTCAGCAATCGCGTGGATTCTGCGGCGATCGTATCGAAGACGATCGATGACTTGCCGGATCCGGATACCCCGGTGAAGATAGTGATTTTCCGCTTGGGAATGCGCAAGGATACGTTCTTAAGATTATTTTCCCTCGCACCCGAGATTACGATATACTCCTGATTGGATTCGCTCATGCTTCCCATCCCTCCGGGTAGTTTAAATTTCTACTTTTATTCACATTGTACCATTCATCGTGCATAGAAAGTCGGGCAGCCCGAACTTGTACCTGTCATTGTTCTAACTAGGGAGTTGATGCTATAGCTTCCACTAATTCATTAGTCAACAAAAAAGAAGCGGGCTCGTAAAGACCCCTTCTTCTATTTATTTACTCGGGTAAAAAAGCGACAAAAAGCATACCTGTGAATGTTTGTTCCCTGCCTTTTTGCTTTGTTGTCTATGTATTCCTCATTTTCTTTATGGTTTACGAATCAATAATCCGTATCCGAGTAATCCATTTCTGAGATATCCGTTAGCATCAGCTTTACATTTTGGATATTCTGGCCCCTGAGCTTCTGATTACAGATTTCCAAAGCCGATGAATCGATATCCATTCCAACCGCGCAGCCTTAAATGATGAGACTTCCTGGCAATAAGAATGTTCCATAGCCACACCCTACGTCAATCCAAAGTTGAATGTCATTGGTCATTCCCATTAATCGCAGAGTCTCTGCCGGATCAAAAAAAGTCTCCCATAAAGTCTCGGATGGCATTCCGGATTCGCGAAATTTCATACTATGCCCGACACTCCTCATCACTTGAATTCTGAAATCCTTTTACATCTTCTGCTCCGCTGTTATCATTCTTCTTGGTTTATTTTAAGCTTGAAAAACCGCCGTCAGCAAATATGGTCTCACCGTTAATATAATTGGCCTTATCCGATAATAAAAATAAAACGACATTGGCAATATCCTTAGGTTCCGCTATTCTTCCAGCCGGAATTAATTCTTCCGAAGATCTCCGTATCTCAGGGATATCGAAAGACTCGGCAGTCATTCCTGTATAGGTAAAACCAGGAGCAACAGAATTCACAGTTATATGATAAGGAGCTAAGTCTAGCGCCATTGCCGATGTCAAAGCGACAACCCCTCCCTTAGCTGCAGCGTAATCCGCCATATGGGGTCTGAATATTTTCGAACGGATACAACTGATATTCACGATTTTCCCAGCCTTATATGGAATCATTTTTTGAGCAACATATTTAGAAAGGATAAATACCCCGGAAAGGTTCGTTCCGATTACGCCATTCCACTCAGCTAAACTTAATTCATAAAAAGGTTTTGAGTTTGCAAAAATCCCTGCACAGTTTGCAAGACCTTCAATCTTTCCATATTTCGTGTGGATTTCGGTAATAACGGCCATTATTTGTTCTTCATCTCTTACATCAACGGAATAATGTATGTAATTGGAATGACTTATTGTATTGGTTTTAATATCTAACCCCATCACCGTTGCCTCACTCTCAAGCAATAATTCAGCACACGCTTTGCCAATACCTGAGTTTGATCCGGAAACAATAAATAATTTATTGGAAAAACACACAAGCATCCCTCCACAAGTTAGGTTGTTATAGGGTATTGTATTGCATTTAATTTGTAATTTGCAAGTATAATTTTTGAATGACATGATGATGTTTAACGTTTAAAAGCAATATATACACAGTTTTATTTAAGATTATGATATTCTTTTCATTTCCAAACCTACATTTTTAATTGCAAATTACAAAGATATGGGGTATAACAAAAGCAGAGGTGAATTCCCTTGCAAAATGCTCGCGAGCTTTTTCAAATTATGACCAGACGTTTTGGACTGCTTAATAAAAATTGCTGTACGATTGGCGGCTGTGATATCACCCCCGTTCAGAGCCACATTCTGTATGAGGTGGACCGCCAAAATAACCCATCCATGCAGCAGATCGCGGAAACCCTCGGAACGGATATCACCACATTTAGCCGGCAGGTGCAATCACTCATCAAGATGGGACTGTTGTCAAAGTCTCCCGATCTTACTGACCGGCGCGTTTATACGCTCTCCCTTACCGTTCAAGGCAAATATGCAGCAACCACCATTGATCAGCAGATGAATGCTTATTTGGATGAAGTCTTTTCGTATATGAGCGAGTTTGAAAAAGACACGATCATACGGTCGATCCAGCTCATGAATGAAGCGATGGCCAAATCTGATCGGTGCTGCCAGCCGATTAAAAGTGAATCCTAAATCTAAGGAGAGATGAGCATGAACAATGCTTCGCATGATGAAATCAGACAGAATGTTCGCGCAAGATATAGCAAGGTTGCGGTAAGGCCGTCCAGGACCTCCACTTCCTGCTGTGCATCTGACAGCTGCTGCGATACCCCTTCTGATTTTAATGAGATATCGGCAAAATTAGGCTATTCGACGGATGAATTATCGGAGGTTCCGGAAGGGGCTAATCTGGGGCTTGGCTGCGGAAACCCGCAAGCGATTGCCGAGCTCCAACCCGGAGAGGTTGTGCTGGATCTGGGAAGCGGCGGCGGCTTTGACTGCTTTTTGGCTTCTCGGCAGGTGGGTGAAACCGGAAAAGTGATTGGCGTTGACATGACACCGGAAATGGTTAGCCGGGCACGCAGCAACGCTGAAAAAGGAAAGTTTACCAATACGAACTTCCGGCTTGGTGAGATCGAGCACCTTCCGGTAGCAGACCACTCTGTGAACGTCATTATTTCCAACTGTGTGATCAATCTTTCTCCTGACAAACAGCAGGTCTTTAAAGAGGCTTATCGGGTGCTGGAGACTGGTGGACGCCTGGCGATTTCCGATATTGTTACTGCGGCCGAGCTGCCCGTTGAAATCAAAAATGATTTGACTGAATTGTATTCGGGCTGCATTTCCGGCGCCTCCTCGATTCATGAGATTGAGGAAATGCTGCACAGCAGCGGGTTTACTGACATCTCTATCCAGCCCAAAGACGAATCCAAGGCTTTTATCAAAGATTGGGTACCTGGAACGAATATCGAGCAATATATTGTTTCGGCAGTCATCGAAGCAGTTAAACCGTAATGACGAGTTGGAGGGATAAAATGATGGTACGAAGTGACGTTGCGATCCGAACAGCAAAGACGGAAGATTTGGATGACATCCTGCTCATTTATAATCAAGGGATTGAGGACCGTATTGCTACACTTGAAACTGAGACGAAGAATCAGGATTATATCCAAAAATGGTTCGAGGAGCATCAAGGAAGGCATGCGGTGTTAGTGGCCGTGGCCGAGCATCAGGTTGTCGGCTGGGCTTCTTTAAATCCCTACTCTCACCGCTGCGCTTATCAGGGTGTTGCTGATCTGTCCATCTATATCCACCGGGATTATCGGGGGCAAGGTATAGGCTCTGTCCTCCTCCTTTCTATTGAAGAGGAAGCCCGCCATAACGATTTTTACAAAATGGTGCTCTTCACCTTCCCCTTTAACCTAAGCGGGCAAGGATTGTACCGAAAATTCGGATACCGTGAGGTCGGGGTATTCGAGGATCAAGGAATCATGGACGGCAAGCCGATCGATGTCATGATCATGGAGAAATTATTCGGCTGATCCAAACGAAAGAACTTGGATGACTTATTATTCTAACAGCCACCAAGTTCTTTCTTTTTGACATTATGCTATTATTTACCGTATATCGCTCTTAAGGACTCCCATTGGAGCGGCTTTACATTGATGCTTGGACGGATCGCTTTGGCTTGCAGTTCCGCCTCTTCAAGCGTTTGGGCTAGTCCCAGTTCCCGCAGCGTTCCGACGGCCACCGTTCCGGTGCGTCCTCTCCCTCCGCCGCAGTGAAAGGCTACTTTTTTTCCTTCCCGGTAGGCACTTACTACTTCCTGAATGGCCAACTGGAAAAGATCGGCTTCAGGCTCCTCCGCATGATCTCCCAAAGGAATCTTCACCCACTGTACATGTTCCGCCGTACTCGCGCACTTCTCCGCTTCTTCGCGAAGATCGACGACCACCTTTACTCCTTCATCGGTTACCATTTGTTCGACGTCCTGAGCGCCGCCAAAATAGATCCGGTCCGGCACTAATGCCTGATATGGTTTTGTCATTGGACTCTCCCTTTTAATATTGATTAATCTCCTGTTATTAGGTCCTTTAATGGTTCGTATCCGCTTATCTCTGTCGCCTTCCAAGGAATAATCGCGGTATGACCAGTTGAAGCTTCTTGAACCTTCTCGATCCATTCACGTTCCGCCAGAGCTCTGCCTTTCAGAAGAGAAGAATGCGTTTCTGCAGCTGCGAAGCTTTGACTAATCACCCACCATTTCACCGCAATCCCTGCACGACCTAAATCTCGCTCCAAACGGGAAGCTTCGTAAAATGGAGTAGCTTCGGCCAAAGTAACAATGATCACACCGGTTTCTTTAGGATTTCTAAGCTTGGGGAGCAATTGTCGTACCGATTCGGGGACAGCTGCAGTGGAGCGCATGATTTCCTTATGGTATTCCTCGCTGGCGTCCAGCAAGAGCAGCGTATGGCCAGTCGGAGCTGTGTCAATGACTACAATCTCATCCCGGGATCGTTCGACCAGATTGGCAAAAGCCCTGAATACAGCGATTTCCTCGGTACATGGGGACTTTAAATCCTCTTCCAGATACCTTAGCCCCTCTTCATCAAGCATATCTTCGTTCTGACGAAGCACCTCTTGGCGATACCGCTCAACCTCTTCTTTAGGGTCAATTCGGCTTAACGTGACCAATCCCGCTTCCTGGCCAAATACCATCTCCAGATGAGCTGCCGGATCGGTAGTGCTGAGATGAACTTTATGCCCCCGTTCTGCCAACCCGACGGCAAGAGCAGAAGCAACGGTGGTCTTACCCACGCCGCCTTTCCCCATCGTGAACAGAATTCGAGTACCGGCCTGCTCGATATCTTGAATTAAAGCTGCAAGAGGCTGGCCCAATGGTTTTTCATTGGTAAAAGTACTTTCGCTCACTGGCAGACCGGACCAGTTAAATAACTGCCGCATTTTATCGGTTCCAAGGACGTTAAAAGGAGCCAGCCGGACTTGGAAGATCCTCCGCTGCTTAAGCATTTCGGGCATGTCCTTCAGAGCAAGCTGCTGACGGTTATACAAAACGGAGGCCAGCTGATCTTCCGTCTCACTTTTATCCAATATTCCGTTGATGATAAGTACTTGATTGCCTACACCTAGTTCCTGCAGTTCGCATGACGCTCGGGCCGCCTCAAGCAGCGGAGTTCGTTCTGGTCGTGCTACCAGGATTATGGTTGTCTTTGACAGGTCGGACAGCGTTTGGACCGCCTGCTCATACAGATGTTTTTTCTGATCCAATCCGGCCAGAGGTCCAAGACACGATGCTCCGTGGGCAGCCTCTTCCAAAAAGCCGTTCCATGACGTTGGAAGCTGAAGGAGCCTAAGCGTATGCCCGGTAGGCGCTGTGTCAAACAGGATATGGTCATAATGTTCCCTAAGGGATTCATTGGTCAGTATAGCCGTGAATTCATCAAACGCGGCAATTTCAACCGTGCAAGCACCTGAAAGTTGTTCTTCCATGGAGGCTAGAACTGCATCCGGCAAAACACCACGATAAGGAGCCACTACTTTTTCCTTATACTCCAGAGCAGCTTTTTCAGGGTCCAGGTTAGCTGCATCCAGATTAGCTGCATCTTTTACAGTCGCAGGACTGTTCGAAAGCTCCATCCCGAATACATCCTGGAGGTTGGACGCCGGATCGGTGCTGACCAGAAGTACCTTCCTTCCGGCATCCGCCAAAGTAACGGCCGTCGCACAGGCAGTCGAGGTTTTCCCAACCCCGCCTTTGCCCGTAAAAAAGATATATCGGGTCTGGACGGCTGTTAAAGGATCGAAGAGATTGTACATGGTCATTCCCCTACTTTTGTTTAAGCTGCAGACGGATTTTTGTTTTCTGCGTTAACTCATCGGCTTGAATGCCTGTCCAAGCTTCCAGTTCTTCATTCGTCGGATAGGTGTGCTGTTTCTTTACCTGGCCGTCTATAATTATAATTGGCAACGCTTCCGGTCCCTGCTCCTGAAGTAACTGGCTAACAAATTCGTTCTCTGCGAATGCCTGTGGCTCACTTGCGAGATTGTAGCGGGCAACCTGAATTCCTTTTTTCCTCAAGTTATTTACTAGAAGCGACATCCGGATTAATTCCGGGTCAACCACCGGACCGCATACACCTGTCGAGCAACACATTGCCGGGTCATAGATCTCAAGCTTTTCCATCTCCATACTCCCCTTCAGATAAGTTAGCCGGGAAGCAATTACCCGGTTTCGTGAAAATATTATTCACCCATTACCGCAAAACGCTGGATGCGTTCCCCGATTTGGTCCCGAACACGCTGGAACACCGACCATTTCTCCTGATCGTTTCCAGTAGCTTTGGCGGGGTCATCAAAGCCCCAGTGTTCCCGCTTTACCTTTGGAGGAGTAATCGGACATTTATCTGCAGCGTCGCCGCAAAGCGTAATCACCAAATCCGAGTTATTCAGCAGCTCGGGATCAATAATATCGGATGTCTGACTTGAAATATCGATATCAACTTCCTTCATCGCTTTTACTGCATTCGGATTCAACCCGTGCGCCTCAATTCCGGCACTGTATACATTCCATTCGTCTCCCAAATATTTCTTTGCCCAGCCTTCAGCCATCTGACTACGGCAGGAATTTCCAGTGCAAAGAAAATAGATCGTTTTTTTAGACATAGTGAATAAACTCCTTTTTATAATCAATTTTTGTACAACACACAGTTTTAAGATACCGTTGACGTCTTGCCAAAATATTTTTTCTGAAGCCATAGAGCCACATTAACCAGTCCGATCAGCACGGGAACTTCTACTAGCGGACCGATCACCGCTGCAAAGGCAGCGCCGGAGTTCAAACCGAAGACACCGACAGCGACTGCTATCGCAAGTTCAAAGTTATTGCTGGCGGCTGTGAACGAGAGCGAAGCAGCAACCGGATAAGAGGTGCCTGCTTTGCGGGATGCCATGAAAGACACAAAAAACATAATAACAAAATAAATCAGCAGCGGGATTGCAATACGAACGACATCCATGGGTAGTTTAATCATTACATCTGCTTTAAGGGAGAACATCAGGACAATGGTAAACAACAGCGCAACTAAAGTCAGTGGACCGATTTTGGGCAAGAACTCCCGCTCAAACCAGGCTTCTCCTTTAGTTTTAAGCGCAATAATGCGTGTGAAAATACCGGCGGCAAAAGGAATGCCCAAATAAATCATGACGCTCTGCGCGATCTCACCCATTGTTATGTTTACTGCTACACCTTGAATACCAAACCATTCAGGCATCACCGTAATAAACACATAAGCAAATACGGAGTAGAACACAATCTGAAAAATGGAATTGAAAGCAACGAGACCTGCTGTGTATTCCGGATCTCCTTTTGCCAAATCACTCCAAACCAGTACCATAGCAATACATCTGGCAAGGCCGATCATGATGAGGCCGATCATATATTCAGGCATGTCACTCAAGAAGAGGATGGCCAGAATAAACATTAGAACAGGCCCAATCACCCAGTTTTGCACAAGGGATAAAAGCAGTACCTTCCAATCCTTAAATACCCGGCCCAACTTCTCGTACTTCACCTTAGCTAGCGGCGGATACATCATCAAGATAAGTCCTACAGCAATCGGTATAGATGTCGTTCCAACTTGCATTTTCGAAAGACTGTTGGCGAATCCAGGAACCCAGAAGCCGAGAGCGATCCCTAATGCCATAGCTCCAAAAATCCAGACGGTCAAGAAGCGGTCGAGGAACGACAGTTTCTTCGGTGGTTCATTCATAGAAAAACACTCCCTGTATTATGTTTGTTTATGAAAAATTCGTTAGTTGCAGGTCATTCTGAGTCCTTTAACCTTAAGTTCTTCCAACAAATGATCTACCGAAGGAACATGACTAATTAATTCCTGTACCAGCTGCCATTGCCTAGAATCGGTATTAATCGAGTAAAAAATCCATTGGCTTTTTCGGTTTTCTTTGATAAGACCTGCATCCTTCAGTTTTCGGAGGTGTTGGCTGATTGCAGGTTGGCTGGTTTTAAAAATCTCGACCAATTCACAAACACAGCATTCTTGTTTATCAAGTAATTTCATGATCGTTAAGCGTGTTTTATCTCCAAGCAGTTTAAGTGTCAGAGAAATATCCTCCATGCTATTTATCCTTTGAGTCATAACTATCCCTCCTCGCGAAATCATTATATAATAATGTACTTATATAAGCAATGATTTATGTGGCATTCAAAATCATATCCATGCAATGGTAAAATGTTCTTATCCACATTCTGCAATGAAGTCAAGTTATTGTCTTTGACAAAGGACAAGAACTTGATCCTATAAAATAAAAAAGCCGCGACTGGCGCGGTTTCAAAAAGGCTATTATCAGGGACATACTGTCATGTTCATATTGTTTTCAATGGTGACTGACACTTCGTATTTTTCTTCAAAATAGGGTACTTTGAGCGTCGCTAAGATCACCTTGCCGGTTCTGTAACGTTCGGATCAAAATCGGCCACAATCAGCATATCCATATGACGTCCATTTCGCAGTAGGTAGTGAATAAGGGTTTGTTTAAACAAGGTTCGCCACAAGGGCTTATGAGACTGACCAATGATAAGCTGAGTAGTCCGAAGTTCATTAATTCTGTTTAACAGGTGCCGGTGAATGTCCGCGCTGCCTGTGGCCTCGGTTACCTCCATTTTTCCTCCAAGCCGTTCGGTTAATAGACGAAGCGTATCCAGCCGTTTCAGTTCTTCAGGGGTTTGCCCCGCCCCGCAATGCACATAATGGACGTACCATTCCGCTTTAAGACGATGCGCGATGCGAAAGCCGCGGCGAATCAGCCTTTCCGCTCCCGGTCCCATATCCACACAAACGAAGATAACCTCCTGTCTGCTCCATGAGCCGCGCAAAGCCGCATCCCGGTCCCAGGCTTCCAGCCTCTCATCCACATCATCCGCAATTTCACGAAGGGCCAGTTCCCTCAATGCAATCAGATTACCCATTTTAAAAAAGGATTCCAGCGCCTGGTTTACTTTTTCGGCCGCATAAATCTTCCCTTCCCGCATACGCTCCTGCAGCATTTGCGGAGTAACATCGATAAGCTCCACTTCATTCGCCATTTTCAGGATCGCATCCGGTACAGTCTCCCGGACCCGTACACCGGTTAATTGAGCTACCGCATCGTTCAGGCTTTCCAGATGCTGCACATTCACGGTGGTAATCACGGAAATACCGTTCGTAAGCAAACGGATCACATCTTCATATCGCTTACGGCTTTGGCTGCCGGGCACATTGGTGTGTGCAAGCTCGTCAACGAGCACAACCTCCGGATGGCGGGCTATAATCGCTTCGGTATCCATTTCTTCCAGGGTAGTCGATTGATATTGGATTTTTGCCCGCGGGATGGCGGTTAATTTGCCTATTTGCTCCCAGGTTTCCTTGCGTCCATGGGTTTCCAGAAGACCGATGACGACATCTATGCCTTTACCCAGCAGAAGATTTCCCTCTTGCAGCATTTTGTAGGTCTTGCCCACACCCGGAGCCGCGCCGATGTATACCTTGAGCGTGCCGTGACGGATCGTTTCAATTTTCTTCTGAATCTCTTGACTGGTCAATCGATGGAAGGGCTCCTCCTGCCTCTTGGATCTCGGTCTAATGGGTAAAATCCGCTCCCCTTCCTGCTCGGCCCGATCCGCCATCAGGAACACATCGATGTTCCTCGTTTTGCGCAATACACGGTTCGCGATGGATCCCTGCCATTTTTCCTGCCAGGTGCTTTTCTTGGAGTGTCCCATGATGATCCGCGTCACATTGTTCTGAATGGCATAACGAACCAATTCGGAAGGAAGCTGACGCAGACGGGCCACCTGAAGCTCTTCAAAGCGGGCATCCACTCTTTTCACCAGCTTGATGATGGATTGTTTGAAGGTTTGCTGATCCTTGGTTATCGGCATACCCCGCTGAACGAAGGTTACAACCATTAGTTCACCGTTAAGCCGTTTGGCGATCTGCTGGCCTCTTCTCACATAAAGGGAGCCGTTCCAATGATATTGTGCTGTCACGAGAATCCGCTCCGCAGCGCCAGAAGGACCGACAAGTCCATGCTCTTCCCTGTGCTTCTCTAAAGACTCATTCACCCCTTCCGCCACCAGACGCAAGGAAACTTCGCGAAGCACGGCAAGATTGCCGCGGCGAGACAGCGAAGGATGGGTCACGTCGCCCAGCAACCCTTCTTCAATCCGCTTCAGGATGGTTTCCGGCGAGACGTCAATCAGGCGAACTTCATCCGCCAGTTCCAATGTATCCATGGGTACCGTGTTTTCGGCCCGAATACCCGTCATCTTGAAGATGGATTCACCCACTCCTTCCAGTTCATAAACATTGACGGTCGTAATCACGCTAATGCCATTTTCCATCAGGAAGCGGATATCCTCAAGCCGTGTGGCAAACTGCGCCCCTTTACGATTGCGATGGGCCAGCCCATCCACAAGCAGAACCTCGGGATTGCGTTTCAGCAGGGCCTCCAACGGAAGGTCTTTCTGCTCTTTGCCGCCCTTCAACCAGTGGATGCTGGGTATGCGATCCAGATCCTCGAGCTGCTGGACCGTCTCGGCCCGCTGCATGGTGGATACGGCGCAGCACACCACATCAATGCCCCGTTCTTTGAGCTGTCTGCCTTCCTGCAGCATATGATACGTCTTGCCTGATCCGCTGACTGAACCGATAATTATTTTCAGCCTTCCCCGGTGTAGACGGTAAATGGAGTAAAGTATTTCTTCCGGTGTTTTACGTTTATAAGGCGGCATTGGGGGTCCCCTCTTTCCGACCCAACCGTAAACGGCCCTGCCCGGCAATCCGCGCGGACAGGGCTATTACGCAGGGCTATTTCGCTAACAGCTCCGATAAAGCCATATTCAGCTTCAGCACATTGACACGTTCTTCGCCGAACAATCCGAGATCCCGTCCATCAGTATGCTCTGTCACCAATTTCTCCAGCGTTTCCTTCGGGATTCCGGTCAAGCCGCTGATTCTGGGAATCTGCGCCCGCGCCGAAGCAGGGGAGATATCCGGATCGAGGCCCGACCCTGAATTCGTAATGAGATCGACCGGCAGTTTATTGACCGGGACATCCGGATTAGCCGCCTTCCACTCAGCGACCGAAGCCTGAATTCGCTCTAGCAGATCCGGATTGGAAGGGGCATAATTCGGCGTGCCGGATGCAGCGGCATTGTATTCAATGCTGGAGACCCTGCCGTGAAAATATCTGGGAGATACAAACGTCTGCCCAATCAATTCGGAACCGATTAATTGATTGTTGCCGTCATAGACCAAGCTCCCGTTGGCTTTATGAGGCATAAAGACTTGGGCGATTCCCGTCACCGCCAGTTGATAAACCAAAAAGATAATCATCAGAAAGATACTTGTTCTTATTGTAACCGTTATTGTCTTCACCGTTAACCCGCCCTTCCTACACCATAAATTGAACAAGCAAATCAATCAGCTTAATGCCGATAAAAGGTACGATGACACCGCCGAGGCCATAAACAAACAGGTTGCGGCTCAGCAGTCTTGAAGAGCTCATCGGTTTGTAGGCGACCCCTTTCATCGCCAGCGGAATCAGCAGCGGAATAATGATCGCGTTAAAAATGAGCGCTGACAAGATGGCGGACAGCGGAGAATGCAGCCCCATGATGTTGAGCACTTTCATTTCCGGAATCGCCACCATGAACATCGCGGGAATAATCGCAAAATATTTGGCGATATCATTCGCAATACTGAAGGTAGTCAGCGCTCCGCGCGTCATGAGCAGCTGTTTCCCGATGGACACTACTTCAATAATTTTGGAGGGGTCCGAATCCAGATCGACCATATTGGCCGCCTCCTTGGCGGCAACCGTTCCGCTGTTCATGGCAATCCCCACATCCGCCTGCGCCAGTGCGGGTGCATCGTTCGTTCCGTCGCCGGTCATGGCGACAAGCTTCCCTTCCGCCTGTTCCCGGCGAATGACGGCGATTTTATCCTCCGGCTTGCTTTCGGCAATAAAGGCATCCACCCCTGCTTCCGCGGCAATTGTAGCGGCCGTCAGCGGATTGTCGCCTGTACACATAATCGTTTTGATGCCCATTTTCCGCATTTGGTCAAACCGTTCTCTCATCCCAGGTTTAACGGTATCTTTCAGATAGATGAGACCGTAGATCGTTTGATCGACGGCTACGGCGAGCGGCGTTCCGCCGGCAGAGGCGATGGCATCGCTGCTTTCCTGAAATCCTTTCGGAATGAAGCCGCCCTGATCGGCAACCCACCCCTTCACGGCATCCACGGCTCCTTTGCGGATCTTCCGCCCATCCTGCAAATCGACGCCGCTCATTCGGGTTTCCGCTTTGAATTCGATAAACTCAGCGCCTTCCGCCAATTTTTCAGGGAACGATAGCCCTTGTTTGTTCAGCAGCTCCAGTACGGAGCGTCCCTCCGGAGTCTCATCCTTGACCGAGCTGATCGCCGCCCACACCGCCACTTCCTGAGCACTGTAATTCTCGGCCGGAACAAATTCGCTGGCCATCCGGTTGCCGTACGTAATTGTTCCCGTCTTATCCAGAATAATCGTGTTGATATCCCCAGACGCTTCAACGGCCTTGCCTGACATCGCCAGAACGTTGAACTGGGTGACACGGTCCATGCCCGCAATCCCGATTGCAGAGAGCAAGCCGCCGATCGTTGTGGGAATCAAGCAGACCAGCAGTGCGATCAGCACGGGAATTTCCAGCCGGATATTCAGGTAATCCGCGAAGAAAGGCAGTGTGATGACAACAAGCAGAAAAATAATGGTCAGGCTGACCAAAACGGTATTCAGCGCAATTTCATTCGGCGTTTTTTGCCGTTTCGCCCCTTCGACCAGGGAGATCATCCGATCCAGAAAGGATTCTCCGGGATCGCTGGTAATGCGGACCTTAATCTGGTCGCTGATGACCCGGGTGCCTCCGGTCACCGAACTGAAGTCGCCGCCCGCCTCTTTAATCACCGGTGCGGATTCCCCGGTAATCGCCGATTCATCGACAGACGCCAATCCCTCAATGACTTCACCGTCGCCCGGAATCATCTCTCCCTGGGCTACAATGACCACATCGCCTTTGCGCAGCTCTGTGGACGAGACAGTTTTGACGCCTTGTCCTGTCACTTTATTGGCCGAAATTTCTTTCTTGGTCTTCTTAAGCGAATCGGCCTGCGCTTTGCCTCGTCCTTCGGCCAGAGCCTCGGCGAAATTGGCGAACAGCACGGTGAACAGCAGGACCAAGGCCACGGAGGCGTTGAAGCCGGTTGATACGGTTCCGCCAAAAGCGTTCGGAACAAAGAGCAAAAACAAGGTGATCAGAAATCCGACTTCCACCACGAACATGACCGGATTTCGCATCATGATGCGCGGGTCCAGTTTGATAAAGGCCTGCTTAACGGCCTGACTGACAATTTCTCTTGATAATGTGCTTTTACGGGTGCTCATTTTTTCTCCTCCATCCGGGTCCGCTCTATGGCTTCAGCGTTAAATATTCAGCAATCGGTCCCAGCGCAACGGCCGGGAAGAACGTTAACGCTCCGACGATCAGTACGGCGCCGATAAATACGGCACCGAACAAAATATTGTCTGTCCGGAACGTTCCCGCCGTCTCGGGTACGCTCTTCTTGGCGGCAAGCGAGCCGGCTGCAGCCAGCATGGTAATGACCGGGAAGTAGCGTCCGATAAACATGACAATGCCGGTGGAAATATTCCAGAACGGTGTCGCATCGCCAAGCCCTTCAAAGCCGGAACCGTTGTTGGCCGCCGAAGAAGTGAATTCATACAAGGCTTGGGACAGCCCGTGAAATCCTTGATTGGAAATGGTATCCGGATGAGCATACAAAGCCAGCGCCGTGGGCAGCAAAATCAGCAGGGGACTGATAATCAGCGTGACCGCAATCAGCTTCATCTCTTTGCCCTCGATCTTCTTCCCAAGGAACTCCGGCGTTCGGCCGACCATGAGGCCGGACAGAAAGACCGCGATCATCGCGTACATCAGTACATTGATGAATCCGGCTCCCACTCCGCCAAAGACCGTGTTGAGCATCATATTTCCCATGGCGACCAGACCGCCTATGGGAGTCAGGGAATCATGCATCGTGTTCACCGATCCGGTTTCAGTTGCGGTGGTGACCACCGAGTACAGGGCGGACTCGGCCGCACCGAAGCGCACCTCTTTGCCCTCCATCGAACCCTGCGCATGCTGGATGCCCAAAGCATTTATCACTGGGTTACCCGTATTCTCGCTTGTCAGGGAAACGCCAAGAAGAACAACAAACATCATCAACATTGAAACGAACAACACGCGTCCCTGCTTCTTGTTACCCACCATTTTCCCGTAAGTAAAGGGCAGCGAAGCCGGAAGCAGCAGCATGAGCACAATTTGCAGAAAATTGCTGAATCCGCTCGGATTCTCAAACGGATGGGCCGAGTTTACCCCGAAGAAACCGCCGCCGTTATTTCCGAATTCCTTAATCGACAGAAACGACGCCACAGGACCTCGGGCAATTTCCTGGACCGCGCCTTCCATCGTTCGGGCAACCGCTGCCGGTTCCAGCGTCTGCGGAACGCCCATCGCCACGAACACAACCGCCAGCACAAAGGAAACCGGCAGAAGAATGCGTGTAATGCACCGTATCATATCTACGAAAAAGTTCCCAAGCGGCTTTCCGGAAAGAGCACGAATGAAAGCGATGGCGCCAGCCAGGGCAGAAGCGGGAGCGGTAAACATCATAAAGATAATGCCAACCATTTGCGACAAATACGACAATCCGCTTTCGCCGCTGTAATGCTGCAGATTCGTGTTGGTCATAAAGCTGATCGCCGTGTTAAACGCCAGGGTCGGTTCCATTGATGCAATCCCGCCTGGGTTCAGCGGCAGCATTCCCTGAAAGCGGAAGATAAGGTACACCAGCAGGATCATGACCGAATTGCTCAGGAGCAGAGCCATGGCATATTGCTTCCAGCTTTGGTCCTCCTTTCGTATTCCTCCGAGCGCGTAAATTGGCTTCTCCAGCCAGCCGAACCAGCGGTCAAGTCCTGTTCTCTCGTAGTTGAACACTTGTGCTATATAGAGCCCTGCGGGGCGGGCAAGCAGCAAGGCTATCAATAAAGTTACTGCAATTGCAGCTAAAGAAATCATGGTCACGGGAATCCCTCCTGAAGTCATTCGCTAAAACTTTTCCGGGTTAATAAGCGCGTAGGTCAGGTATACAAGCAGCGCAGCTATGATAACAGCAAGTCCCCAGATCATCCCCGGTCACTTCCTTCATCAATGGTCTTGGATGCCCATTTGCAAAGTCCAATCATGAGTACGACAAGCAGCAATAGGGTGACAATCATATAAAGATCCAGCACAGTAACCCTTCCTCCTCCAAAACACTAAGATATCAGTCGTATATCTCTTCTCCCAGCACCTGGTTTACGGCCTTAATAAAAGCGCGGTAGCCTCCGTCGCCGTCGCTTCGGTGAGGAAGCGCCAAACGCATTGTCTCCTCGATCCGCTGCTGATCAAACTCATAGCTGCTCAGCAGAATGTCCCGAATTTCGTCAAGAGACGCTCCTTGAGCAAACTTTTGGGCTGCGTGATAAACAGCGTAATCTTCATAACCTCCGCTTGCAGTTGGCTTAACCATGCCCCGGTATACCGATACTTTTTTTGCGATGTATAGTATTACCAGCGCCATGAAAATTACCCCCGCCACTTTGAAAAGCCCATTCATGCTGTATCCATCCTTTCTATCTAGTTCCGATATCAGCGTAACACTCCGGCCGTTAGTTTAGGATTAGAGGTTTCTTGATAGAATAAAGATTGTCTTAAGATTTCAAATCGCATAAAAAAACCACGCTCCCAAAGAGCATGGTCGATTATGGTTCATTTTCAACTTATTTCGATTCATTTTGCTTATCTGTCGCTAAAATCATCGCCAACCTGAAGCATACGGTAACCGATACCGATATGCGTTTGAATCAGCCTCGGCTGTGCGGATTTTTTTTCGGTTTTTTTTCGCAGCGTCGCCATAAATACACGCAGGGCGGGCACATCGTAGGGATGGCTGCCCCAGATCGAATGCAGGATATAATTATGCGTCAACACTTTGCCTACATTCTTGGCCAGTAAGCACAGCAGCTTATACTCGCTTGGCGTGAGGTGAATTTCTTCTTCATCCAGCCAAACGCATCCCGCCGCATAATCGATTCTTAATGGTCCGTTAATGAACTGGGAAGCATCCTTCAGAAGCTTATCACTGTTAAAGCGGATGCGGCGAAGACTTACCCGAAGCCGTGCCAGCAGTTCATCCACGCTAAAGGGCTTGCTCAGGTAATCGTCCGCCCCTGCATCCAGAGCCTCGATTTTGTCCCGGTCTTCGCTTCGCGCGCTGACGACGATGATGGGAACATTCGACCAATCCCGAACTTTTTTTATGATATCTACTCCATCCATATCCGGGAGCCCCAGATCGAGAATGATCAAATCCGGTTGTCTGGAAATGGCCTCAATAATAGATACTTCACCTGTATCCGCCGTGTGATATCTATACCCTTGTGTCTCCAGTGTGGTCGTTATCAATTTTCGGATAGGCTTGTCATCCTCCACGACCAGAATGAAAGGCTTATTCATACACACTCACCTCCGCAGCCTGAAGGGTAAAATAAAATATCGTTCCCTTCGGAAAATGATCTCTTACACCAATAGTGCCGCCATGGGCATTTACGATTGATTTGCACAGAGCAAGCCCCAAACCCAAGCCGCGTCGCCCGTCTCCGCGAATATTATCTCCAGTATAAAACATCTCGAATAACCTGATCTTCGCTTCATCCGAAATACCCGGACCGTCATCGGACACTTCTATAAGTACCATTTGCCCGTCGCGTCTTGCCGAAAGCGTAATGCATGAACCCTCTTGGGTGTACTTGATAGCGTTATCCACAAGATTGATCAATACCTGTACGATCAGCCTGGAATCCACCCGGGCCATAAGCAAATCGTCCTCAACGTTCGTTTGGATTTTATGCTTCACGCTGTTGCGGTTTACATGCTGCAGGGCCTCGGAAATGACCTCCTCGATGAGTTCCGCCTGCAGGTTCAGATTTATCGAACCGTTCTCAATCCGGCTGATCGACAGCAAATTTTCCACCAAATTAATTAGCCACATGGAATCGTCGTAGATGTCCGTATATAAACCTTTTTTCTGTTCCTCGCTAAGCACTTGAGAATTGCCGATCAGTATGCCCGCATTGCCGGAAATGCTGGTGAGCGGAGTCCGCAGATCATGAGAAATGGCCCGGAGCAAATTGGCGCGGAGCTGTTCCTGCCGGATTTGCATGATGATTTCCTGCTGCTGCCTGTTAAGTCTTTCCTTCTCCAGGGCAAGCCCGCATTCTCCGAGCATCGCAATCACCAAGCTTTTTTCAAAGACGTCCAGAGGTTCTTCCTGATCCATGACAATGGCCGCCACAGCAAAAACCGTATCTCCGCCGCGCACGGCATGGTAGAGACAATGAGCGCCAAAAAATGTATCGGTTGTCGCTCCGGCTCGCTTGTTATTCTTATACACCCAATCAGCAACCGCACGTTCATTTTCATCCGTATAGACCGCTGGGATGCTCCCGGAATCTCTCTTTGGGAAAATAACCGGTGCGGACAACCCCTTCTGCTGAACGGAATAAAAAATGACCGTCCGGTTCAAAAGCTTCACCATCTGGTGGGCCGTTTCATCAATAATTGCCGGGAAGTCTTGGGCTTGCTGCAATTTTCGGCTTGTCTCGAGCAGCACTTCTGTGCGATAAGCCTTTTGCGCGGATTCCCTCGCTTGGTCCCGCACCCGCATGGTTAAGGTGCTCGTCAGGAAAGAGGCCGCCAGCATGACCAGAAAGGTAACCGGATAACCGGAATCATAGACTCTTAAGGAAAAATACGGCTCCGTAAAAAAGAAATTGAACACAAGTACACTCAAGACCGACGAAAAGACGCTGTATAGCCTGCCTTTGGTTATCATGGCGTTCAGCAGGACGCCGAGAATATACACCGTAACGATGTTCGCTTCTTTTAAACCGAAGTATTGAAAACATAATCCGATAATGGTGCAGCCCGCGATAATCGCCGTGGTCCTTGCTATATCCGACGCCGAAAGATAGAGCGGTTTGGCATTCAGGTGAAATTTCCTGGGGCTGGAAGGCTGAGAGTAAGGAATGATGTACGTTTCAATATTGGGAACCAGCACGGTCAGCTTATCCACCACATTGGATTTTGCTAATCCTCTCTTTTTGTTCTCCGACCGTCCCAGCACGATTTTGGATACCCCGCTGGTCTTGACATATTCGGCGATTTGTCCCGGTATATCTTCCCCGTACACCGTCGCAATCTGGGCGCCTAATTGCTCGGCAAGCCTCAGATTACCCCGAAGCTCTTCTTTGTCTTTAGGGGTCAGCGCCATCGTTTCCGGAGTTTCCACGAACAATGCGGTAAAACGGCCGTGAAACGCTTCAGCCATTCTCGCCGCGGTGCGAATCACTTTTTTGTTGGAAACAGCCGGGGAGAGACAGACCAGAATATGGTCTTTCGTATCGTATTCCTCTCTTTGGGCCTGTTCACTGATCTGGATGGCTATGCGGTTTAGCTGTCTTGCCGTACTGCGGAGAGCAATTTCACGAAGGGCGGTCAGCTTTTCCCTGGTAAATAATTGGGTCTGCGCTCGTTCCGCTTCATCACTGCGATAGATTTTCCCCTTATGGAGACGATCGATTAGATCATCCGGTTCGATATCGACCAATTTTACCTGGTCCGCGCTGTCAAACACACTGTCAGGAATGCGTTCGTGAACGGATATTCCGGTAATCGAGGCGACAATATCCGTCAGACTTTCAATCTGCTGAATATTAATCGTCGTATAGACATGAATCCCCGCCCTAAGCAATTCTTCTACATCCTGATATCTTTTTTTGTGGCGGCATCCGGCGGCGTTGGTATGACCCAAATCGTCCAATAAAAGAAGATCCGGAGCTCTTTGGAGCGCATGATCCAAGTCGAATTCTTGATTCGCGGCTCCTGCGCCGGAAATCGTCAAGGGGGGCAATAGCTCCAATCCTTCCAGGAGAGCCATCGTATCGGGTCTGTCATGGGATTCAATGAATCCGGCGACAACATCGATCCCGTCCTTTTGTTCCTCTTTGCCGGAGCTGAGCATCGCATAAGTTTTGCCGACGCCTGGTGCGTAACCGATGAAAATATTCAGCTTTCCCCGTTTTTTTTCTGCCGGTATGCCTTCCATTACAAGCCCGCTTTCCGATAATCCTTATTTTCTCTTCTTCAGGTGTTAGTATAGCATGTGCAAAATCAGCATCGTATTACGACATCGAGCGTAAGCATTAAGATTGCATTAAGACTGCCGGAGAGAAAAATGAAAGCTATTTTGCCAGTAAACCGGCGTCTTCTTCCTCATACCACGGATTGATGTGGATTAATACTTCCTGCACATTATCATGCCGCTCCATAATGGTTTGTTTTATTTTGCGAGATACATCATGCCCCTCTTGTACACTTAAATGCCCGGGAATCCCGACACGTATATCGATGATTACATAAGCTCCATGCTCTCTTGCCCGGATACGATCAATACGCCGAACCTCCGGCACCGAAAAAACAAGCTCCTCGTATTGCACAAGCTTTTCCGGTGCTACCAATTTGTCCATTAAGATATCCACAGCTTCCCTGCCCATGTGGTACGCAAGCCTGATCACAAAGTATGCAACTAAAATACCGGCCAACGCGTCGCCATAGCTGAGTATTCCAATGCTGTATTTCTCGCCGAGCAGCGCGGCTCCGATTCCTGCAACGGCCGCAATCGATGCATACACATCGGCTAAATGATCGTAGGCGGTCGCGATTAGACTTTTGCTGTTTTCTTTTTGTCCAAAATGCATACAGTAAAAGTACAGACATTGCTTCCAGATCAGAGAAATGGCCGCGGCAATTAACGCAATATAACTTGCTTCCGCAGCAGGATGTAAAAAGGACTCTATGGAATGGTAAGCAATGAACAAAGCCGCAAATAACATAATGATCGCTACCATTGCGGAACCGATGATCTCTGCACGGCCGTGCCCGTAGGGGTGATCCAGATCTTTAGGCTTCTTGGCAACCTGCGCAGACCCCAGTGCAGCTATTGTCGCGATTACATCCCCTGCATTATGTACGCCATCGGCTATTAATACCTGGCTGTTAAATAAAACGCCCACAATGATTTTGATACCCGTTAATAGCAAATTACTAATTAAACTGATCCAGATTGCTATAATATTTGTTGATCGGCTCTGAATAGTCATAAAGAAGCCCCCCATTTTTATTCTCCAAGACATGTCTTACCCGATTGTCCATATGCATAAAAAATTCCCTGCACCATATTTTTTGCTCCAAGGAAACAAAAAGTCCTAAACCGCGTAGGGTTTAGGACTTTGGAATTTATATAATTTTGTGTTGTCGGATACGTTCATTTAAAAGCACCACATTTCAATCATTTTGGCAATTTTAAAATTATAACATGGTTTGATAATCAATACAATAAATAAATTCATGATTTTTGTCATAGTTATTGCACCACGTCAGCTCGTTATACAGGCAGACGATAATAAGGCAAAATGACCGACGGCCGAAATCCGAGCTTTTGCGCCAGATTGTAAGATCCTTGGTTCTCCAGTCGGCAGGCCCATACCGGCTCCAGATTACGCTCCAGACAATAGTCGATTAGCGCAGAGCATACGGAGATGGCATATCCTTGTCCCCGGTGGGCATCTGACGTCTCGATTCCAATCTCAAGCTGACTGGCCGACAGAAAGGCCGAAAATGAGGTGGAAGCGACTTCTCCCTCCCGCAGCAAGGAATAACCTACGCCCTTATCGGCAAAATGCTCGGCATCCCGCCAGAAGAAACGGGGAACTACCGATCCACTTTGGGCAAAAAACAATTCTTTGGTCAAACTGACTACCGGCTCTTCGTGCCTCGGAAAGTTCTGCTTCGCATCCAGGTAGGCGTCACGGTCAAAGCTGAAGTTGACTCTGGTGTTTCTTTGAATCTTTTTGTTTTCCAAGTCATCGGGCGACAAGCCGTGATCCTCAAGGCTGCTGTTATGGGAGGCTAGCATAGAATCTATTACCCTGCTCCATTCTCCGGCCGGATCGGCCTGCAGCCATTCCATCTGATGTCTGGCAGCCGATTGATTGGTTATGTAATCATATAGTCCGTGGGTGAATGAATCATCTCCCGAATCACCGAACAGCAGTGACATTCTATAGGGATGAGCCACATAAAATGCACGGGGATTCTCCCGGGAATCTACATAGACACGGCCTGGAATATGGTTCCTCAACACCACTTCGGCAAACATTGTGTTAATTTTCACTTGGTCAAGCAGCGGAAACGCCTTGTAATAATCCTCGGGCGCGAGTTCAATCATCACCATGCCCTCCTCTTTTTTGCGACTGTCTGGTGAAACAGCCAGCGGAAGTATCATTTGGAAATGGAACGCAAGGAGCCGTGATGCAGCCATTCATGAGGGAACGGTCATAAACCGGTCACCAAAAGGTTAAATACTGTATCACGCCGGATTCCCCGTCAAGCACTCCTTCGAATTTCCATTTTCCGGTTCGAGTAAAAATATAGAATATTTTAACACTTTGAATCTCTTCCGTCGACGCAAAATATTTTATTTGTGTCTTTGAATCTTCTACTCTACTTTTTCCAATGGGTAGCTATCGGTGGCGATCAGCTTGAAATCCGTTAATTTGCTTAGCACGCTGCTTACTATGGATGCCATCAATTGTTGAACAAGCATGGCCAGAACAACGGGCAGTGCCGCAGCGGCCGGCAGGAACGTCGTCGCAATTACTGCTCCAGCGCTTATGTTCCGCATTCCAACCGTATAAGTCAGCGAAATCGTGACTCCGGTGTCCTTCCTCCACCCCCATCGCCCTGTCGAATAGCCGAAGAAGTAGGCGATGAGTGTCAGAAGAATCACGGTTGCGAGAATCCCGATAAGCTTCCATTCAAAATGAATGAAGAACGGGGCAACGAATGCCCCGTTCAGCGCAACGACTCCTCCGAGTGCAATCTTGGAAAATGGCGCAAGCCGGGGCTTCCATATCCGTTCAGCCTGTCCCTTGGTCACATGATTGATGAACATGCCAAGCAGCGACGGAAACACGATCATGAGCAGAAGCTTCCACAACATCCCGAGCGCATCGATGTGCACCTCCGAAGCGAACAGGAGAGACAGCATGCCTGGAACGACGAACGGTGCGAGAAGCGTATCCAGCAGGATAACCGCAATCGTCAAGGTTACGTCTCCCCCTTTGTGCGCTACCCAGAATAAGGTCGTAACGCCTGTCGGAATGGCGGTTCCGAGCACCAGGCCGGTAATCGTCTCAACATCCCCGCCAAAGAGCGCCATCCCGAGCAGCCATGCAATGAGCGGCATGACAAAATGCAGAAGAATCAGAGCGCACAACATCGGCGCCGGCCGCCGGAACACCCGGACGAAATCTCTGGAGCTCGTCCCCAAACTACCCGCCAGTGTCATAAAGGCGAACAGCCAGATGGATAAATAGCCGTATGGCTTTAACCATACGGTTAACAGCATACCGGCAATCAGACTCGAGGGGGTAATCCATGGCATGATTCGGTCAAACATCCGGTTCACGGTGGTCAGCATGGGTTCGTTCCTATTTTCATCATTCATTTCCTCCATTTACTTCCTTGGTCAATTAACCGGATGATACCACTTTTTTGCTGATTGAAGAATACTAAAAAGTTACTTCGCTACTCACAGGCTGATACAGCAAAAAACAACATCCTGTCCAAAGACTGCGACAGGATGTTGTTACGCACCATTATGTGGTGAAAACCTGACACTCACCTTCGCCCGCGGAAGGTTCGGCGCAGGTCCTCCACCCATTTGTCCGGAATTTCCCAAGGGATGAAGTGTCCGCCCTGTTCGTGGGCAGTGATGTTAACATGGTTGTACCAAGGAGCGCGGTCGCTGTCCAGGAAATTCTGAACGCGATTTTCGGTCGTGACACCCGACTACTGATGATTAGTAGACCAGCCAAATCCGTCCGTTCTCATAGATCTGAATATCCTGGGACGAATGAATGAAGTCCGATCCGCTCGCATATCCGGTCTCTTTCATCTTCCTTGTGCCCTCTTCCCAAGCGTGGCGGTCATGGATAATGGTGTAACAATATACGATTTGATCATCGTCTTCGTCCTCTTGCGATCCCAGGTATACGAAATCTTCGCCAAACAGCGATTTCAGATATTCTCTCGCCTCCGCATGCGAATGAAACCTCGGAAGAGCCTCTTCGAACTGCCGGGACAGCATCTTGCGTTTGCCCGAAAGGGTGTAATAGCGGTCTAACTCCCCTTTATTGATCACATCATTCGCCTCCTTTACCAAGTATGGTTTTTAACAAAATATCACTTGGCGCTGCGATACGCAATCCATGATCGTAGAATGCCGTTACAGTTCAATCACTTTTGTGGCAATATTGTTGCAAAATTCCCGGTCATGCTCCACAAAAAGGAGCGTTGGCGAATGTTCGAGCAGCAGCTCTTCAATTTGCATGCGGGAGATTACATCAATGAAATTCAGCGGTTCGTCCCAAATATGCAAATGAGCGTGTTCGCAAAGACTTTTGGCAATGAGCACCTTCTTCTTTTGGCCGCCGCTGTATGCGGAAATATCCTTTTCAAACTGATTTCTCGAAAAATCAAGCTTTCTTAAAATCGATTTAAATAGGCTTTCATCAATCCCGTGGGTTCTGGCGTAATCCGATAAATCGCCCTGTAAATGGGAGGTGTCCTGGGAAACGTAAGATATTTTAAGCTGGCTTCCCTTTCTGAACGCGCCCGTATAGCTTAGATCCTCGCCGCAAATCAGCTTGAGTATGCTCGATTTTCCGGAGCCGTTCTTCCCTGAGAGCGCGATTCGTTCACCCTGCTCAATCGTAAAACTAATATCCTGGCATACCCGCTTCTCGCCGTAGTATATCGATACCTTGTCAAGCTCGGCAAGCCGGCTTTTATGATAGACAAGCTGTGACATCTTCAGGCTGTCTGAGCTTTCCACATTTTTAAGAAGCTTGGACTTATCCTCCAGCGTCGATTGCTGTCTGTGCTCCATCGTTTTGGAGCGTTTCATCATTTTGGCAGCCTTGTGGCCGATGTACCCTTTATCTACCTTGGAACCGGAATTTCTTGTGCCGTTTTTCGTTTTTTCAACCTCGTCGGACCAGCCGCCCGTTCGTTTGGCCGAATCCGATAAGCGTTTAATATCTTTTCGCAGCTTGTCGTTCTCTGCCAGCTCGAAGCGATCCTGTCTTTGTTTATTTTCCCACCAGTCCGAGAAATTGCCCTTATGAATTTCAATGTTGGACTTGTTGATGGCAAGAATGTGGTCCACGCTGTTATCCAGGAACGACCGGTCGTGAGACACCAGAATAAATCCGCTTTTGCTGCTCAGATATCACTGACAATCCTTCTCGCGTCCATGTCCAGGTGATTTGTAGGTTCATCAATTAACAGAAAGCTATGCTCCTTCAAAAATAATGCAGCCAGCAGCACCTTCGTCTGTTCTCCGTTAGACAATGAATCAAAGGGCCGGTACAGTACATTCTCCGATACGTTCAGCAATGAAAGCTCACGCAGTAACTTCCAATGAAGATAGTCCGGAACAATCTCCTCAATGACATCAAAGGTAAGATTCTCCTTGTTCTCAACTTGGAACGGAAAATATTCAAAACGGACATTCGCCGAAATGTTTCCGCTATACTCGTATTTACCGAGCAGCAAGTTCATAAAAGTGGTTTTCCCTCTCCCGTTTCTTCCCGTAAAGCCCAGTTTCCAATCGGTGTCGATTTGAAAGCTTACGTTCTCGAACAGGTTATCGTAGCTGCCCTCATAGGCAAACGTCAGGTTCGTAACATTGATTAATGACATGAAATCATCCCCCTGTATCCAAAAATAGAAAAAACCGCAAGAAAGTTACTTTCTCGCAGCTCAAATAGATACAGAAATCCGGCCCGCCAAGGGGTAAGGATAAGGGATATCGTCTGAGCTAAAAAGGTCCAGTAACATTCTTGCAAAACAAAGAATAAAAACACGCGAAAAGATTTCGCTTGATTGTTTTCCATTCTTAAGCAAGAAAGTTATTACATTATCCTTTTCAGCTCCATTCATTAAATAGGTGTGTATTACCATATCCACTTTATAATTTCAACATGGCGAATTTTACGAAAAGGTTGAGTGAGTGATCGTCGTGCCACGTATCGCCGGTTCAGCTGCTCCGCTGCCGGGTTTCCGCCGTTTATTACTGTTATGGCGTCCACTGGTCGTGTATGATGCCCACAAGCGCATGGTCTTCGCCGATTTTCTCAAAGACAAGACGCAGACTGCGCCAGTCCATCCCTTCAACTGCAGGGTCAATGCCGGCGATGTGGTACTCCACGAAATCGTAGCTGTCTCTAGGGTACACTTCGGTTAAGTTGTTAAGTGTCGTGCCTTTCCCAATTACCTTATTCACTGCGATTTCGCCATCTTTGATGAAGTCCGCATCGTATACAAACTGCTTGTAATAATCTGCAAACGACATGTCGATTAACTCTCCCGAGCCGGCGAACGTACGCCATACCCGCTTCGTGGAGTCATTCATGAGGCCCGCTACTTCATCTTTGGTGACCACAATATCATTCTCCGTATCAACGTAAGCGTACGGGGAGAACCGGATTCCCTTTTCCGGATGTACCCATGCCGCGAGCTGGCTCATATCACTTTCCTTAAGTGCAGTCATAACTGTTGCTGCTGCTTCCTGAGCCGTTGGCGGAAGTCCTTCCTGATCCTGCGGCTGTTCAGATGGAGTTGATGATGCTGTCTCCCGGGGCTGCTCGGTCTCGGGCGTTTGTGACTGCTGCGTTTCCTGCGTTTCCTGCGTCTGCTGCGGCTCCTGTACAGCTTCAGGTGTCCCGCTGCAAGCTGCAAGCAGTAGCATGGCAGCCAACAGCGCTGTCCCTCCGATATTTCTTGAGATGTTCATAAGTCCCCTCCTTATTACTTACTCTTGCCCCTTTTTAACCCATTTGAACCCGAAAAGTTGCGAAGGAGGGCCGACTTTGCCTAGAAACGGAAATTTTACATCAGCCGTCAAAGCCTGAACGGTCACATTCAATCAAAAAACATTTCAAAAAGAAGAAGATCACCCTACCCAGCCAGCTTGGCCAGGTAATTGGCGATCTTCCTCACGCTAACGCGGTGAATAGACGCAGAATCTAATTGAAGTATTATTTCTCAATGTGCTGAACCAATTCGTTCAAAGCTTTTGTCAACTGATCGTTAAGCCCAGTCAGGACCTGTTTATCGATTGGACTCTTTTGCGAGCCGGCAACTTCCGGATTCAGACTCTCTTCAATCTCTTCATAAAGCTCGGTACTGTGCGGCGGTACGCCATCTTCAAACGTTTTCCAGTTATCTTCTAAGGTTTGTACAAGTTCTTTCACTTTAGCATCATTGCCAGCCGCTATTTCATTTTTAATTTGTCCGGTAGTCGTCAGCATTTGGTTCGAACCGGCTTTGATCTCTTCTGCAGGAATCAGTTTGGCGGAAAGCTCAAACAGCGTTTGAATAAGTTGCTCATCAATTTTCAACACCGCCTCTTTATCAATCGTCGCTGCTTTTGTTGCGGCAACAGCCGGGTTAAGACTTTTCTCTATTTGGTCATAGAGGTCCGGGTATTTCGGTTTTACCCCATCCTCAAATGTGGCCCATACTTCTTCAAGTTCAGGTCCTACTTCTTTTATTTTCGCTTGATCTCCGCTATCAGCAGCCTCTTTCAATTGTTTTGCAGTCGAAAGCAGTTCCGCCGTCCCATCTTTCACCGACACCTCTATTGCTGATTTTTCTTGTGCCGAGGAGGCTCCCTCTACGTTTGATTTTGTGCCGCAGGCGGAGAGAATTGTAACACATACAGTTAATGCAACAACGGAAAGCACAACTTGCTTCTTCATTTTTACGACCCCCAGATTATATTAAGTATTGGATGTACGAGTTGGACTCTTCATTTTGCCCCTTACCACGACAATGATGGCCACTGTAATGATTAGGATTTGAGGGATTGCACTCTCCCAGGAAGGGAAGAATGCAAGGAGCCTAATGCTGGGAAGCACCGCACTATTTGTCGTGGGGATCGCACCCGCTAGCTGCAGACTATTGATGCCAAGACCGGCGAACTTTATGCAGAGATAAAGAACGATTAAGCTTGAAATAAGGAAGAATGGCCGGATTGGAAGCTTTGCACCGATATACAGCATGATAAAGGCGACAACGCCCAGGACACCGAACCCAACTAATATCCCGAGTAAAAGCTGCTGAGCGCTGATTTGATTTGCCATGCCAATAATGAATAGAACCGTTTCGGTTCCCTCGCGGAACACCGCCAGAAAGGTCAGGATACCAAGAGATACGATATTACCGGTGCTTAACGCCGTTTGTGTTTTTTCCTGGATATACGTATTCCATTGGTTTAAATTTGAGTTGCTATGCAGCCAGTAACTCATATAAAGCAGCATTACAGCCGCAAACAGGCCGGTCCACCCTCCAATCAGGAAGTTGTTATTTCCAAATGCCCCGGAAGAAAATACATATTTCACAATAACGGCAAGCGCCGCACTGACAATAAGCCCAACGATAACGCCAACCCAAATCCACAACTTGCCCTTTTGATCTTTCGATTTTTTTACATAGGCAAGAAGAGCGCCGACCACAAGCAGAGCCTCCAGCCCCTCACGGATTGGAATCATTGCCGCATCCCATAGTGTATAGGTTGATTTTTGTGCGAGCGGGGTAAGGTATGTAATCATATCGGTCAAAAGGCTTGATGCATCTTCATACTTATGATCAGTAATCATTGCGTTTGCGACAACCATATCACGCTCTGTATTACTGTAAACCGTTGAAGACTGGGCGACCACGCTCCCCTCCACACTGAGCCAACTCTCCCGTACCTCGCTAATCGCGTTAAGCGATGAAACTTGGTCTTGCTGTTGAACAGCATTTTTAGTTTGCTCCAGGAGGCTTACGAATCCGGCAAGCGTGATATCCGTTTCCTTTACATTTTCGACATTTGCATATTGACCATTTGTGTACTTGTCGAGCACTTGCTGCAGGCTCACCAACGCCGTGATGGCTTCATCTTGCTTATTTACCAACAGTTCATATTCAACTTGACCCATTTGAGTCTCGATGTCCTTATAGGCGGCCAGGGAGTCTGATTTAACACTATCCTCTTCGTCCATCCATTGATCGTGAAATTGCTCGTAGACTGGCTTCGCTTTGCTTAGATCCTGTTTGGCTAAATCTATCGCTTGAGCAATTTTATTTATGGCTTGCTTCATATTCTCCACGCCTTGACTCGCAGCAGCCACTTGCTTTGGCAGGAATACCAGGACAATTAAAAGCGGAATTAACAACGTTGTTATTCTTAATATATGCAACGGTTAGCCTCATTTCATTAATATTCATATTGAGAATGATTATTATTACCGATCTCGCTTTAGTTTACTTGAGAATGTTTCTCAGGTCAATCCCCGTTGAAGATAAATATTGTCTTCTAGTCTCACACGTACATGACCTCAAAGATAAAAAAGGACAGGAACTACCCGCTTTGGAGTAGCATCCTGTCCAGCTTCATCATTTATAAGATTTTAACGGTCCCGATTCACCAAATAATCCAGCAAATGCTTCAAAAACGCGGTATTCCGAGGCACCTCTCTCAAAGCCTCAGCGGCCAAGCAGTAGTGCTCCCACATCTCTTTTCGGGCGCCATCTTGACCAAGGACGGTTACAAAAGTCGAACTGTTATTATCCAAATCCTGCTGGGTAGGTTTGCCAAGTACAAGCAGATCTCCTTCCACATCTAGCAAATCATCCTTAATCTGAAAGGCAATACCAGCATGATAGGCGAACTTCTTCAATGCCGCGATATCCTGGTCCTCCACCTGAGCAAGTATGGCCGGCATCACCAGCGAATGTCTTCGGTCAGGACAGTGACATACGTCTTCTCCTTCACCTGCCCATATAAGGAAGAAAAATACTGAGCCGCCTTCTGCTCAGCTAGCCGATATCCTGTATCGGCATAATTTGTAAATTTCACACTCATAAGGTTCATACCTCTACTACTGTTTTGTTAAATCGCCGCATGTTCATAATTTTAAATACGTGAAAAAGTCTTTTTGGTTACTAAATCGTTATGAGGTTCTCTTTCTTAGATATGACCACGGAAATACTCTCCTTTTTATAGGGATATTCCAAAACATGTTAAACTCAACTTTATATGAAATACGAGACGATCATTGGGTTCCGTTATTAGACATGCTGTCACGCGCCATTTTTAAAATTTTTGCGGAAAAGTTAGAAGTGATCAGCCTCCGCTTCGTCTTATAAGTAAATAAATAAGTTTGGAGGCACTTAATGACGGATAAGGTTAACGATGAAATCATTATCGGCAGGGTGCTGAATGGGGATCGTGAAGCATTTGCGGCGCTGGTAGATAAATACAAGTCCGGATTATACATTCTGTTGCTGGGAATGGGTGCGAGCCATCAGGATGCCCAGGATATAGCCCAAGAGACTTTTATCAACGCCTACCAGAAGCTCAACGGTCACAACAGCCAATCAAGCTTTGCCGCTTGGCTGTACACCATTGCGGTCAACCGCTTCAGGGACGTTAAACGGCGGAAAACCTTTAGCGTTGCAAGTAACCCGACGATGGCACAAATCGATGGGGCACCTACTCCGGAAGAGATGTACATGCGTAAGGAAAGCGAAATTGAGCTACACAAACTGCTTTCCAGATTACCGGGCCGGTACAGGATCGTACTGCTGCTGCATTATACCAAAGATCTGAGCTACGAGGAAATATCCACAGTTACGGGTATGCCCATGCATCAAATCAAAAACCGGCTCTATCGAGCCCGACAAAAGCTGAGAAAATTATGGCTGCAGCCAAAGGAGGCTTCTCATGAAAAATCGGCATTACACGAATTTAGATAACATGGTGGAAGATGAACTTCCACTGCACAGAATATACGCATCCGTAAGGCTTCCCGATGAATTTACGGAGCAAGTGATGGAGAATCTCCGGCATACAGAGATGCTGCCTGCTCCCCGCAGATCGCGGGATTGGTACAGAATGCGCGTTAATCATCGTTTGCGGCCCAGCATTCTCTGGGGTAGCGCCGCTCTAGTAGCAAGTGCAATGTCACTTCTAATAATTTCAATACTGTCCGCCCTCGGGACGACTCGACCTATTTCCTTAGTCCCGAAGCCCGTGTCTGAGTTGTCTCAAAGACCTCCTCTGCAAGTTATTCAATGGGTCGATAACAGCCTTGCTGAAGCGCAAGCGCTTGGAATAGTACAGCAGCCTAGTGTGGAAGTAAGTGACAAGGGGTACACCCTGTCGCTGCAAGACGTCATTGCCGACTCCTCAAGACTGGTGCTGTCTCTGCAAATTACTGATGAATCAGGACGGCCGGACAAAGGGTGGACAAAAAGTAGGTTCGACAATCAGCAATTGCGTATTCTAAATGAAGACGGTGAAGAAATAGGATATTATCTTTCAAAACTTCCACTGGAACATGGATCCAACAATGAGAAATCTCAAAAGTTGTGGTTAACTTACGTATTCTCCCGGCCGCCGGGGGATAACGTAATCATCGAGGGAAACGTTCAAAAGCTGTATGTCGGTGACGTTGGTACGGAGCCGGTTTCGGGAAAATGGAGTTTTTCCTACACGGCCGATATGACCAAGTCGAAGAAGTTGACCGCAACGAATGCTCTGGATGATTCCTATACCACCCCAGCAGGGCTAAAAATTAACATGCGGCAGCTTGTTCATACTCCTATCGGCGCCCAATTGCAATTCGACACCTCACTTACAGATGAAGCGTCTGCCCTCTCGACCAAGGGTCTCGGCAAGCAACTCATGCTTAACTACCATTTTGAAGATGAGAACGGGCGTATTCTCTCCAAAGTTAACGGCCCAGGAAGCTATACCGGCTTCCCCCCGGATGTTTACCTGAACCACTTTGCGACAGAAGATGCACAGACTGGGACACAGCACTGGACTTATTCCTTCTCATATCTTCCGTACGATAGCATGAAAGTTCGCTTTGTAT
The DNA here is from genome assembly GCF_003854965.1 of Paenibacillus rhizophilus. Classification (GTDB taxonomy): domain Bacteria; phylum Bacillota; class Bacilli; order Paenibacillales; family Paenibacillaceae; genus Paenibacillus_AQ; species Paenibacillus_AQ rhizophilus. The sequence continues at coordinate 778,181 of NZ_RQPI01000001.1, read as the reverse complement.
TGGATAGTTATTCTATCCCGGTACAATCTGAGGATTCTGTTACTTTTCGTCCAGAGAAGCTTAGAGAGCAACCTGTAGTTTTGGAAGCGCAAGGCGATATCTTCAAAATACATGCGATGGATATTGAAAAAAGCTCAAACGAGCCGGGACTCTCGGGCCATATTACAGTCAGCGGAGAAGTTGTTAACAGCTTTAATGAGGATCGCTGGATCGCACGGGATGAATCCGGTAAGGAATATAAAGTTTACTTTGTAGGAAATGTTAGGAACGGTAACACCATAACCATTGATGAACCGAAGGAAGGAGTAAACTCTAAGTCTTATCTCGATGTTTTAGGCATGACTGCTATGCCACAGAAGCTAACGCTCATCCGAAACGTAACCGACAAGAAGTATACCGATGTGAACTGGAGTTTCGAGTTGCCACAGATCGAGCGGCATTAGGCGTTAAAAGATATTTATATTTCCATTCTCACTTTCTCAGCAGCATGGCGTTAGTGATTCAATAAAAAAATGGGCTGTGCCTAGTCAGTTACATCTGGCTGGGACAGCTCGTTTTTTTAATGAAGTCAAATGTCATCTTGCCTTTTTGTGGGAAGCCATCGTATATTATATATGAACAATTGCTCATATGTTTATATCAAGGAGGATTTTTATGGGACAACATCAGCATGCTCACCATCATCATGAACATAACCATGACCACGCAAATAATCACTCTACTCATGATCATTCCCACGGTCCCGTGCATCATCATGGCCCCAATAATAAAGCAGGACTAATGATCGCATTTATTATTACGACCGGTATCATGCTGTTAGAGTTTTTTGGAGGATTGGTTTCCGGCAGTTTGGCGCTTGTTTCGGATTCTGGCCATATGTTAAGTGATTCGGCTGCGCTGGCGATGAGCCTGTTGGCCATGTGGCTTGCAGTGAAACCCGCCTCTTCCAATAAGTCATACGGTTTTCTTCGTTTAGAGATTTTAGCTGCGCTATTTAACGGCTTGAGTTTGTTTGTCATTTCGGGCTTTATTATTTGGGAAGCATTCCAGCGTTTCTTGGAACCGCCTGTGGTACAGAGCAGATCGATGATGCTGATCGCCTGTATTGGATTGATTGCCAATATGCTTAGCGCCTGGTTCTTAATGCGTAAAGGGGATGTGAAAAATAATATAAACATCCGCAGTGCCTACCTCCATGTACTCAGTGATGCGCTTGGTTCAGTGGGTGCCATAATTGCCGGCCTGTTGATGCTGCTGTTTTCCTGGTATGTGGCCGATCCCATCATCAGTGTCATTGTTGCTCTGCTTATTCTCAAAAGCGCCTGGGGCGTCATCCGGTGGGCAGTACATGTATTGATGGAAGGCACGCCGCTTAACATTGATTCGGGTAAAGTGAAACAAACGCTGTTGACAATCCAAGGGGTAAACGATGTGCATGACCTTCACATCTGGACGATAACTTCAGGGCGAGATTCGCTAACCTGCCATTTAATAGTTGATGTGCAAGCTGATAATCAAGAGATCCTGCAGGCGGCTATCAAGTGCATCGAAGAAACGTTTGGAATCTCGCACACTACGATTCAAATCGAAACATCTATTCTGTTGCAATGTGATTTATATTAATAAAAAGACATGCCTATGCCGGAAACCCGGGACACAGACATGCCTCTAACAATAATACTAAATGGCTTTTAGGAAAAGCTCCAACTCATTGGCTACGACGAACAAGCTTGCACGGTCCTCAAATTCCTTACGGGACTCCGGCATGGGAAGAAGCTTGTGATACTGTCTTATTTTACATAAATCCTCATGTAGACCCGGACTCCATCCGGACTGGAGGAGACTATTGCTCAGAGTGAGCAGGAATTCGCCGATTCTCTCCCGCTGCTCCATCTGAACGGTAATCCGGGATACGTAAGGCATCATCCGGGCCAGTGCCTCGTACTGCTGTTCTCTCTTCTCAAAATAGGGAGAATACAATTCGTCCTTGCCAAGAATATGGTTTTCGTTATAGAGCAGCACCAGAGACTTGGCCCTCTTGAACACATCCGAAAGCCGCTGCATGGCTTTGACATCACAAGGCCTGTTCCCATCCTTTAAATAAGCGGCGATTTCCTGCAATTGAGCCTGGAACAGCAGCTCGACCTCTTCCTTGCAGCGATTCAGCTGCCGCTCGATGTTCGGCATATATGCGTTGATGATCAGCGATGTGCCGAGGCCTACCAGAATCACGAGAAACTCGTTGGCAAAAAACGCAAGCGACGCTTCCTTATGCATATAGACGTGCATCACGATGACCGAGCTGCTGGCAATCCCCTCCTGAATCCGAAGCCGGACGCATAACGGGATAAAGAGCAGCATCAGAATCAGAAACGAATAGGGAAAATACCCAAAGATGAAAAAGACTCCTGTCGCGAAAAACATGCCAATAATACAAGCGAAAAAACGGCTCACCGCCGCTTGTATGGATTTACGGCGTGATTTCTGAATGCACAATAGCGTAAGGATGCCAGACGAAGAAAAATACTGCAGCTGCAATAGCTGGGACACCATGACGGAGAGGCTGACACCAACCGCCGTTTTGAGTGTCCTCAGCCCGATTTTTAACGTGGGCACCCTCCATTTTAACCGAAGCATTCCGTTAGCTATATCCATCCTCTCCATTTCGACGCCTCGATTTGTGGACTCATCACGCTTCTCCTTTACCTTTTTCAGTTTAGGCGGCGTCTTGGGCGGATTGTCTGGACTTCAAATACTTCTTCGCTCGCTCGGCGTCAAATTTACCTTCCCATTTGGAAATAACCACGGTGGCCAGGCTGTTGCCCAGCACATTCACGACGGTTCGCGCCATATCCAAAATCCGGTCGATTCCGGCAATAAAGGCCAGTCCTTCGGGCGGAATCCCCACAGACCCAAGCGTTGCCAGCAGGACCACAAACGAGACGCCCGGTACGCCCGCGATTCCTTTGGAGGTGACCATCAATACGAGCATCAAAGTAATTTGAGCGGTCAGCGGCAGGTCGATTCCGTACATTTGCGCAATGAACAGCGCCGCAAGCGCCTGATACAACGTAGATCCGTCCAGATTAAATGAATAGCCGGTGGGAACGACGAAAGAGGTAATCGCTTTGGGACAACCGAACTTTTCCATTTTCTCGATGATTTTCGGCATGACGGTCTCGGAGCTTGCGGTCGAATAGGCAAGAATCAGCTCATCCTTCAACAGCTTGACGATGGCAAAAATGCTGGTCCCGCACAGTTTGGCGATGAGGCCGAGTACCACGATCACAAAGAACGCCATGGATAAGTAGACCACGAACACCAGCTTGCCCAAAGGGATAAGGGAAGCAATCCCGAATTTCGAAACCGTAACTCCGATTAATGCAAAGACGCCAAACGGTGCAAATTTCATAATTTGATTCGTGAGCTGGAACATGGCCTCCATGACCCCGTGGAAAAACTGGAGCACCGGCTTACCCTTATCTCCGATAGCAGCAACACCAAGACCGAACATGACGGAGAAAAAGATGATCGCCAGCATGTCCCCTCTTGCGAGGGCATCGACAATATTGCTTGGAACGATGTTTACAAACGTATCGGCAAAGCCGTGGCTGCTCACTGCTTCCGCGGAATTCATGTATTTATGAACATCGGTTTTGGCCAGATGAGACATGTCCACTCCCGTTCCCGGCTTCAGCAAATTGGCTGCGAGCAGTCCGACGATGATGGCGACGGTCGTTACAATTTCAAAATAGAGAATAGTTTTGCCGCCCAATTTACCGAGCTGCTTGACGCTCCCGGTTCCCGCCACGCCGACAATAAGCGAAGATACAACAATGGGAACGACGATCATTTTGATCAGCCGGATAAAGATATCGCCAATGGGCTGAAGAAATTTTTCAATTGAGGGATTTCCGTAAAACAATGCGCCCGCCGCAATCCCTAAAGCGAGTCCGATCAGTATTTGCCAGGCCAGTCCTATTCTTTTCATCGAATCACACTCCTTAATTCTTCAAGATGTTATTATAGGTCACATTAGTGTTTACATCGTAAACCGGCATCTACTGAAATCTACAAAAATGGACAAAAAAATTATAATCATGTGATTTAAACTGACATGTTAGAAAACTGCATAAAAGCGGCCCATTTGATGCTACAATATGAACCATCCTACAAATATCATTCTTACAGATTTGGAAGTGTTTCGTGTTGAAAACCAATATCGCTGCGTTCGTCCTTATGCTTATTGCGGTACCACTGGCCGGCGAATTAAAATTCTTTCCTTTTCAAGATGAATTTCGCGTGAGCTTAGGTATTCCCATATTTTTCTTTTTCCTGTTATGGATTCAAAGAATCCCCCCTGCCTTATCCGGATTCCTGGTTGGCATTGCCGTTGTCGCCTTCCGTGTCTTTTTGGATTCCTTGATTCCGGCGGATGTTTCCATCGAAACGCTGTATCTGAAGCATTTTCCGGCGTTCTTTTATTACCTGGCGTATGCGGCATTATTCCAGCTCCTTCAGTTAAACCAGCTTCCTTACCGGCCGGTGCGGGTCGGGGTTCTAAGCATCTTCACCGAAATCTTTGCCAATCTGGTTGAGTTCTCCGTTCGTCATGCTAATGAAATGGACCAGATCAATTTAGCAGTATTAGGCAAGCTGCTGGTCATCGCGGTCATTCGCAGTTTTTTTGTGCTCGGTTTCTTCAATCTCATTCAATTGCGCCAGTCGGTCTTCGCCGAAGAGCAGCAGCGCAAAGAAAAGGAACGTATTCTTCTGCTCGTGTCGAATTTATATGAAGAGTCGGTCCAGCTTAGAAAAACGATGCAATTTGCGGAAGATATAACGAGAGATTGCTATGAATTGTACCGTAAATTGCAGCAAGTTCATTCCCTGGACGAGCTGGACCCATTGGCGCGGAAAGCGCTCAGCCTCTCGGGGCAGGTCCATGAGATCAAAAAAGATAACCAGCGAATCCATGCCGGACTTTCCAAGCTGATCTCGGACGAAGGGCCGTCTGACTATATGGAACCTCTGGACATCGCGCGGCTCATTGTCCGGACGAATGACAAATACGCGGCAGCTTTAGGCAAAACGATTCAATTTAACATCAAGGTGAACGATACGTTTCCTCCCCTGCATGTGTACACCCTGTTATCTTTAATGAACAATCTGGCGGCCAATGCGGTAGAAGCCATTTCCAAGGAAGGGACTATTGCCATTTCGATAAACCGTACGGACGACAGGATTCACATTCAAGTCCGCGATAACGGACCGGGTATCCAAGACAGAAAGAAGAAGCTGGTCTTTACACCGGGATACACGTCAAAGTATGATATTTCAGGAAAACCCTCAACAGGAATGGGATTGTATTATATCCGTGAGGTCGTAGAGGAGCTTCAGGGGAATATTGAATTGCAGGATGACCCGGAAAGCGGAGAAACGGTATTTACTCTGCTGCTTCCGATCGATCCGTTAACCCAGAAAGGATGACAGCATGCGATTTTTTATCGTAGATGACGATGAGGGAGTTCGTTCCATGTTGGCTGACATCATTGAAGACTTCGGAATCGGTGAAGTTGTCGGCGAACTGGAAGACGGCTCAAATCTAAGTCATGATCTGCTTGAACTGAAGAAAGTCGATATTCTGATGATTGATCTATTGATGCCGATTCGGGATGGAATCCAGACGGTTCGGGCAATTGGGCAGGATTTCAGCGGCAAAATCATTATGCTCTCCCAAATTGAATCGAAGGATATGATTGGCGAGGCCTACTCGCTTGGGGTCCAATATTATATCACCAAACCGATTAACCGTCTGGAGATTCTGGAGGTCATACGTAAAGTAATGGATCATCTGCGGCTGCAAAAGTCGATGAGCGATATCCAGAGAACGATTCAAGGCTTGCAGATCGCGAATTCGCCAAAGAACCAGCGGACATCGGATGCAGAGAACAAAATCGTGACATCCGGCCATTTTATGCTGTCTGAACTGGGAATGATCGGGGAAGCGGGAAGCAAAGACGTATTAGAGATGCTGGAGGTTCTGTATCAGCTTGATTCGGAAACGGGTGATTCTTCCTTTGCATTCCCTTCACTTAAAGATATTTTTACAAGCATCGCCGCAAAAAAACTCGGCCACCGGGCGTCCCCCGCTGAGCTGAACAAGGAAATCAAGGCCTCGGAGCAGCGGGTGCGCCGGGCTATTTTTCAAACGCTTACTCATGTGGCCTCTCTCGGCTTAACCGATTACTCGCATCCGAAATTCGAGAATTATGCTTCGAAATTTTTCGATTTCACTGAAATCCGTAAACGGATGCTGGAGCTGCAAAATGAGGTGGAGCCTTCCCAATCCCAGGTGCGGATCAACACGAAAAAATTTATCCAGGTGCTTTATGTGGAAACGAAACGGTCAATGAGTTAATTAAACTTCCACCCTCCTCTATTAGGCCATGTACGACCGTGAAACTGTAAATTCTTATCTTTCAAAAAGAAATCCGCGCTGAGCGCGGATTTCTTTGGTTTATCTGGTTTATGACGATACTCCTCTATTCGAATAACTCCGCCATCTTCCAGCCGATAGTCTGCGTGTGGGCGGATTTGGACGGATCGGTCCACAGCTTGGAAGCCGTCTCGTCAATAGCGGACAGTCCCTTGGATAGATCCGCGCCAACCGCTTGCAGTCCGTCGTTGATCAATCCGCCTGCGCCATAGCCTGCCGAGAAGGCCATGCCGACAGGTCCGGCAAATCCAGCCAGTCCAGCCAGGGTATCGGCGCTCTTCTGGAATCGTTCGCCGCCAGTTTTGGCTGTTGTGGCTGCATAGGCGTCGCCGGCAATAAACGCCGCGCCGATGACAGGCATCACTTTGCCAGCTTTGGATGCGACCTTCGCCAGCGGCTCCAGCGCCTCGGCTCCTTTTTTGAGTACACTTCCCGTCTTAGCGACAAGCCCCGCCACGGGCTTCAAAGCTTCTGTGCCTTTCTCTATGGCTGAACCCATTTTGGCGGCCAAGCCTTTGTTTTGCATTAATTTCTTATACATATCCGCAAATTTGGCCTCCAGCTCGTGCAAACGGAAATGACCGGTACCTTTAACTCCCGCCTGGCCTGTCGTCATAATCAAACCGCTCGCATCCAGCGCATCATGAGGCATCTCTGCCAAGCCGCCTCCAAAATGGTGAACCTGCACGCCGTCCATCGCAACGCCGGCTTCCTTCGCCAGCTTCCCGAAGACGGTTCGAACCTTGGAATAGGTCTCACGGGCGTAATTGATCGCCGTTCCCTGCTGCCGGTTGGAGCCCATGCCTTTCGTATTCTTCAAATGCTCCACTTTGTCGCGGAACAACTTCATCAGTTCGTTCGGGGCTTTACCCTGGAACTCCTTTCCCAACACCTCGTTGGCGGCCTTGCTCCATAAATCCCCCATCTTCTGATTGATCGGATCGCCCAGAAACCCGATGTTCACATTCGGGGGCTTCAGCTCGTTGGTCCCGTTTGGATCGATCAGCTTGACCGGATTGGACGATACGTACCGGTACAAATTGGGTCCGTCGATCAACAGCTTCGGATCGCAGCTGATCCAGCGTCCCAGCCAGGTGGCATAATATCTTGAGCCATGATACTGGAGCCCGTTCTCTTCGTCCCGCTCTTTTCCAGTATACCGGTACCGCTTGGGCGCCTCGTTCTGGCTTCGGACCGATTGAAAGGATGTGCTTCCGTATGGCGTAAACTCTTCATAGGAGATGATTTGCCCCGAATGATCCAGCTCCAGATGGGCGGAGCCCAGATGATTCCCGATTTGGTAACGGATAAGCCGGGCGGGCAGATCCTCCTGACCTTCCGTGCGCGTTTCGACCAAGGCCATTCGCTGTTTGCCATCCATGATATGCATGGATTCACGCTCAAACTCAATCATGCGCCCATCCCCCGCGAATTCACGGTAAATTTCAAAAGGACCCAGGTAAATGCGCTCCTTCCACCGGGTTGGCTGCACTCCGGGAGCGGCATACCGTTCTGTCACCTTCCGCACCCGCTGACCGCCGGCATCGTACGTATACCACGTGATTTCCGGCGTGGCACCGCTTGCTTCCGATACCGCCTGCCTTGATGTTGCCCGAAGCTGATCCAGCTCATTCCATCGCAAGAAGGGCAAATGGGGCATGGAGGTCATATTTCCGCGCATTCCGGCCGAGCCTTCGTACTTGTAAAGCTCCGCTGATGCACCGGTAGCCGTGCTGATCAGCCGGTTGCTTACTTTGTCTTCCTCCAGGAGACTCTGCTCCTGATAGTTAAAGCTCCGGGTCCATCCCGGGTGCGCCGGATTACTGCCGCGATGCTGCATGGCGAGCAGATTGCCGACGGCATCGTATACATAACGCTCAATATAGGTCCCCATCGCATTTCCATCGGAAGGATGGGCAAGCCGGGTATGGAATTCGCTCATGGCATCGGGAGCGGTCGGACCGGCAGGCGATCCTCCAATCTGCCCCAGATGTTCCCTCCCCGCCGCTTCAACCAATCGGTTTAAAGCGTCATACGTGTAACGGGATGAAGGCTCCACCCTCCGGTTAAGGAAAAAGAGGGCTTGCTGCGCACCGTCCCGTATGGACATGATATTGCCTACAGGATCGTAGGTGTAATGCAGATGCTGAAGTTCACAGCCCGGCCAATCCGGCCGGGACGGCTGCGGACAGTCCTCGGGAAAAATGAGCTTATCCCGAATGGTACGCATCCGGATGAGACGAAATGTGAACAGATCATATTCGAGCAGGGACTGTACCCCGTTACCGTATGAAATACGGGTGCGCTGCCCTTTTGCATTGTAGTCAATGTTGGCTACAAAAGAGGTCCAGATACGTTCCCCTTCCTGCTCTTCCCCACGCAAATTGGCTTCAACCGCGTTTAACAGATTCGCTTCATTATAAGAAGGGCGAATGATGCTGGAATCGGGAGCCGTGATCTGGGTCGCCCGGTTCAGTGCGTCGTAACGGGTGCGAGTCTCGTAGCTGTCCGCCTCCAGCAAAACATCCGAAGCCCAGTTCAGCGTCGTTTTATATTCGGCGGCAAGCTCCCGCCTGCTGCGGAGCAGATTCCCTTTAAAGTCGTACTCGTCGTTTGTAAGCAGCCCGGCTTGGTCGTAGGACAGGACCTTTTTTCCTCGCTGATTGTTCAGTTCCGGTTCCGGCATGGACTCGCCGTACACGATGCGGCCTGTCATAACCGGGGGACTGTCGCCTACACTATGATAAGTTTCGATCGCACGGCCCAGCACATCGTAAACGGTCCGGCTTTGTACACCACCGCTGCTCCAGGTGCTGACCGGTCTTTTTCCAGCGTCATACAGGGTCCAACGTTCTCCGGCCTCCATGCTCAATTCGGATATTGTGGTCCCCAGCATGTCATAGGCGCTGCGCATAACGGTTCGCCCGGCGGCATCGATCACTTCCCGGATATTCCCTTCAATATCGTATACGGTGCGGCTTTCGAAAAACTCCTCGTCCGTCGGCGCATCTGGCGGCGCATCGCTTCGTTTGCACCTGTTATGCTCCACAGTAAGAAATGCGCGCCCTAGGGAATCGAAATAACACGCCCCAGGCGTATTCGCATGCACGCTTGCTTTGACAGCCGTTTCCTGTTCATCGGGTCCAAGCAGCCCTTCGGCCCGCTGTCCGTACCAGGTAGGCAGGTACTCCATCTCCGGCAATCGTCTGAAATAATCCCCGGCATCCGAATCATTCGCGGGTTCCAGCAGCAGCGTGTCGCTGCCATCCCACGAGGTCTGCTTCCACGGACCGTAGACGTCCTTCTTCCACGTCCTGTCCGGATGCAGTACGGCGGCGAAACGGCCTGCCGGATCATAGAAATTTATGGGACTTACCCCGATTTGGATATCATGATCGAAGCTGTGCGTGTCCGTGAAGAAAGGCTCGAATTGCCGGACAGGCTTTCCTTTATTGTTGTACACCGTCCACCCGGAGCCCACCCAGCGGGGAAGTACCGCTTCCGCACTCAGCACAGGCTGGCCGCTTGCCGTCAGGATGTGTCCCGACGCCGGATCTCTTAACGGGACCTGACCGGGCTCCGCCTGAATTTTCTTTTGAATCTCACGGCCAAAACCGTCCGAATATAGAAAGCTGTAATGCAGGCCTGTTTGCTCACCCGCCGCCAAATCGGAATCATGGGTCACCCGCGACAGGGTATAAACGACAGGTGGCTCGGGAACGGACTGATCCTTGGTCCGCATATACGCGAACCAATCATAGATGATGCGGCTTGTTGCTTTTTGGAGCACAGCATGAGGAGCTGCAAGCGGCGATTTCAACTGCATAAGTGCCTCTGCGTGCGTTAACTCCGTTTCAAAGCCTTCTAGTGTATCTCCCTGGCTTGGCTGGTCCTCCGGCTTGCCCATAACGGCAGAACCTGAGACCATGCCGAGCGCATCATATACGACAGCCGAGCAGTTGCGGTTCGGGTCCATAACAAACGCTGGCTTCAGCACGCGGTAATCATCACCGGACGGAACCGGCTCTATGGCCGGGTCCGCATGCCTTAGCCCAACGGTCATGAGGCTGCCGAGCGGATCGCAGGTTTCCGTGACCAGCAAATCGTAGCGGTCATAGCGAATGATTGTCTCCGCGCTCCGCCCCTCCCGGTGGAGGGGATCTCTAAAGCGCTGAGGAAGGAAGAAATGCTCTGCCGCATAGGTGAGCTCCGCCGCCGGAGCATCGGACGGCTGAGGTGAGTAAAACACTTGCTCAGGCGGTATCCAGAAGCCGGACTCTCCCTCCAGCCGGACATAGCGTCCCTCGTCCAGAAGCATAGCTTCCTCGGCCCGCCCTCCATAAACGGCTTCCAGCAATCCGGGGGTGAAAGCGAGCCGGTAGCTGCCGTAAGGCAGCGCCAAGGCTTGCAGCTGTCCGGCAGGCAGCGGACCCGCCAAGTCGTCACGGCGATACAGCGTCTTCACGTGCTCGATCAGGCGCCGGGTTAATGCGTCCGGTGAAGAGCCGCTGTCCGCCTCATAGTCAATCGGGACGGCGCCAGCCCATGCCGATTCCAGATCAGCAAGTTGAAACCGGAGCTGGACACTCCGCAGCTGCAATCCGGTCAACTCGTAGCTGCGGGTTTCACTTGGGAGCGGCGCACGATAATCATTTGCCCCGGTTACGGGAGTGGTGTACAGGTTTTCGGTTAGCACCACCGTTATCTTGCTCTGCTCAATTTGATCCCGTGTAGCAAGCTCCGGATCCGGCTGCCTGCGGCCATAGCTTACAACAGCGAGCTTCGTTTCGTTGCCGAAGTCATCCGTTTCCATGACGATGGAATGAAGCGTTCGCGGATCTTGGGGATTTCGCTCATAGTGGAAGCTGATTTGTTCCCGGGGATGCGAAACAAATATCGCAGAATGATCCCCCTGTCGGGCTTGCAGCAGCTTAACCGTGTAATTATGCTCCGTCACGGTATAAGGATGGCTTTCCTTATCGGTGCCGTCCAAAGCATACACTTCCTGCCTCAGCAGCATGCCTTTAAGCGCGCGGCAGGCCTCGCGCTCCTCTTCCGGCGATAATCCGTCCGGCAAGACCGAAGCTTCCAGAAGAAGCAGTACCGCCCCGGCCTCCGTCGTAGCCGGTTCGCGGTAATACTCGTGTTCGGCGAAGTAGGCGCTCAGGCGGTAACGGTCCAGATAGGCGCCGGTATGATACCAGGAACGGGTCAGGACGGGAGGAACATGGGAATCATACGACTCGTTCGTTCCTTCAGGAAAGAAATCCGCCTTCCCTTCCAAGCTGCCGTAAGCTTCCGAGTCCCATTGCTCCACCAACCCGAAGCCCCTGAATTCCCGCTCCTCTCCGTCAAAGTAACCGTGGCGGTACGCATACCTTGTGGCAAAACGATTACCGCTGATTCGGTCAAATGTCTCGACTTTTTCGACGACATGAACCGGAAAAGGCAGCTTCGTCACCCACGGCTTGCCTTCCCGCTGGTCAGTGAGATAAAACTTCGTGGATGAAGCATAATGTATCCGGGTCTCCGCTCCGAGATTGTTCGCTGTCCGGACGAGCAACTGCGGCTTCTGCCCGCCGGTCAGATCGATATAAGAGATCGGTCTGCCCATGGAACTCTCCAATGTGGACGACCAGACCAGGCAGGAGGTGCCATTGCCAAGCAGGTCGATAACCGAAACGAAGGCTTGGCTGTGCACCGAAGGAAGTCCGGTAATGGCCCTTGGCCCGATCCATCCGTTACCGGACTGATTGTAATAGACGTGGATATCATTCTGGCCCAGGTACAGGATATCGGTTAATCCCGAACCGTCGATATCCGCGAGACGAAGACGGTCTGGACGAAATGCATCGGGGTGATCGAACCACGGGGAATCGGCCATCGTAATCTTCGCGCCGAAACGCCCGTAGCCCAGATTGGGCCAATAGCAGATTTCGCCGTTTCGGATGCGAACAAGATCGGCGAGACCGTCTCCGCTTATATCTGCAAGAAAGACAGATTTCGTGCCGTCCGCGGTCACCAGACGGGGATCACTGTCTTGATCCGGATCGGAATAAATCGGCTTGGCTGCTCCAAAACCTTTCTTGGCGAGGGAAGGAGACCAGGTGAATACGTCATCGTCCATCAACAGAAGGTCGGCATGCCCGTCGCCGTCCAGATCGACGAAGTGCAGGTTCGGGTCGTCCCAGCGGATGTTAGGCAGTTGGAGAAAAGGCTGAAACCCGCTCCACTCCCCCGACTCCGCACGTTCGTGGTAGCCGGGAGTCGGCCCGGAGAAAGCAACGGCTTCCAGCCGGCCGTTGCCATCCAGATCCAGCAGCTGAAGCCGTCCGCCGGCAAGCTCTCCAAGAGCGGGCTTGGAGGCGACTTTCATCAGGGGGCCGAATCGGCCTTCCCCCTCATTTGGTTTGTAAAACCAGCCGCTTGCTTGCTCGGTTAAAATGCCGGATACGCCCTCGCCCTCCAAATCCACCCACTGATAGGCACCGCTTAAACCGGCAGGAAGATTCTCCAGACTGCTCTCCGGAAGCTCCCGCAATTCGTCTTGAATGACTGCCTGGCTGTACTCCAATTCAATCGGAGGCAGAGATTTGCACAGATACGTGTGACCTTCGGCTGTTGTTTCCCTCTCTCCCGTTCCCTCCCCGCGAATATAACCGGATTGGGTTACCGCGCACAGGATAGAGCCGAACCGGGTGCTTCCAGGATGCGAAAGCTCTTCTTCCGGTGATAGAGGCGAACCAGTTGCGGATGCAGAAATGTCATTGTAATCGAAGGTAGTGGAACGGACCAGGCAAGGCTCGGGTCCAAGCTCATCGAAGCGGTGAAACATCAAGATCCGGCGGCACCTCCGGTACGTGCGGATCTCAAATCCCGCCCGGTAGGAGGAGGTTACATCCGGTCTAGCGGACCATGCCCGCTCCGGCGTCCCAGAGGCTACAACCATCCGTTGTTCCCCAAGCCCGGGAGATGCTGGTCCAAGCTCCACTAAATGGCCTTCGTCATAGTCGAAGATGACCTTGAACAACCAATCCGTCTTGGACAAATCCGGCTCTATGTGCCGTGAAGTCCGGTTTCCATACTTGACTCGCTTCAGGTACCTTGCTGCTCCCCGCTCCCGGTTCAGCTCGCTTACTAACGTCAAATCCACATTTCGGCTGTCTTCTTCCACGTACTCGTAAACAATCGCGTTACCCCTGGAATCATAGCTTTCGCTGATGAGCCAGGAGTAAATGCGGTGTTCTGTTCCGGGCTCGGCGATCCGGCTGGCCGGTGTCTGCCCGTAAATCGCCGTGATATTGTCGCGGCTGATCGTCCGCCAATGCACCTGACCGCTGGACAGGCGGGTCCACTGTTCGATTCGGGTGAACAGTCCCTCCGTCCGAGGCCGATAATACCGGATGCGATAATCACCGTTCGTGGCAGCGGCTCCTTCCGGCGGTTCCTTTAGCGGAACAAGATCCTCCGCGCCGGACAGCAGAAACACATCCGAGTCTTCCGCATCGTTATATTGGGGCAGGCCCTTATCGGTTTTTCGTGTAATGGATGGCAAATTCAGCTGCCAGCCCAGACCAAAAATGCCGTTCCCCGATCCGGAGCTGTAGGCGAGCTTAAGGTCCGGTTCAAAGCCGGCTCTTCCGGGGCTGGTGTAGACCGGGATGCTGAAGGAGGCTGTTCCAGTCGCCGGGTTGACGGTGAACTTCTCTCCGATTCCCCGAATGGCCCCTCCACCTTTTGGCATGGATATGGCGGGCGCCTGCAGGCCTCCTCCGGATGGCTTCGGGGTAGATGAAGCGGGCGCGCTTCCCGGCGTGGGTGACAATCCTGACATGCAATCTCTCCTCTCCTATGAAACATGCGAAGCGGTCCATCATAGGGCCGCCTCGCATGTCTAGTACTTCTGCAAGCTGTTATTTAGCGTTGTAGTGAATGACAAGCCACAAATCTTCGATCATTTGGCTGTTGATCCGTTCATGGGTCACGCTGTCAGCTGTAACCCTGACCCGATAAGGCTCAGCCAGCCCGGCTATGTCCTCTTCGGCCGCGGCGATGCTCCACTCGCCCAGACCGGAAGCCGTTCCTTCCACCCGGCAGTGCGGGACGCCGCCGAACGCCGGGTCACTTAACAGCTCTGCTGACTGCACATCGGTCCGGTTCGGCGCATACAGCCCAAGCCGGAGCGGACTGCCGTCTCCGTAGACTCTCGCAGCATCCTTCCACTTCAAGAACAGCTCCACATCCGAGATCTCGACCGTCTTCCCTCTTTGCCTGTAAGGCAGAACCTGCTCGGCAAGCCGGATTTCCAAGCGTTGGCCGTCCTGCGCTTCCGCGGGGTGTACAAAGCGGTGCCACTCCGAAGGGAACTGGGTTCTGCAGGACAACAGCAGCACGCGGTTATCCTGCAAGGCAGCCTCGACCACCTCATTCATTACGGCCGACTTCAGCCCTTCCCCGCCTTCTCTTGCCGTGTATCTGAGATGAAGGACTACATCGGCAATCGTATCGGTGTCAAAGCTGTTGCACGCCTTCGGCAGCGCCAGCTTCCAGCGGCTGACTGCTCCGGCGCCTTCAAACGGGAGATACCGCTCATCCCGGAGATTCGTTTCAAACATGCCGCTGTCATTCTGGGCGCCGCTCGTTGTAATGGCTTGATTGATCCCGTATTGATCCAGGAAACGCCCATCCTCGGCCGATTGCCGTTCATATTTCCCGCCCAGCAGCTGGGCGCTCTTGCGGATGGAGCTCTGCAGCAGGGTCAACGTACAGTTGACGCTGGTGTAAGGACCGGTTACGCAAGGAATGGACACGCCGATCGACTTGATTCTTCTCATGTAGTGACCTGGATAATCCATGTCGAGAAGCCGTTCCGGCAGCTCAATCAGACATTCGCCGGTCTCTTTAAGCCGGGCCAAAGCGAGCGGATCATGCAGGGAAACCGATACATGCTTCGTGATCTCATATTCGCGCTTGTTCAGCTCCAGGTAGGCTAGGCTGAGACGCTTCAAATCGCCCATCAGCCGTTCGCCCGCCAGGAGGCCTTTTTTCATGCTGTCCCAGTGGCCGAACTTGATATAGGTTTTATCCGTGCCGAGCTCGAATTGGAACGCCCGTTCCGCGCGTTTCGCCGTATCGTAAGCAAACTGGTAGCTCTGGAAAAACAATGCCGAGGTCTGGGCAACCATCCAGTCATACAGCTCCGAATTGGTAAATTTGCTCTGCATCGCCTTATGGACTTCCATTGTATTGCGAGCTTGAAGCTCTTGATTCTTAAGCTCCTTTTCCGTAATGGACAACCGGATTTCCGCGGCAACGATCTGCTTTTCCAGCTGCTTAAGCTCCATATTGGCCATAAGCGCCTGATGCTTCCATTCCATATTGCGGCGCTCGTACCCGGCAAGGGTTCCGCTGCGTCCCGCTTTATAGTTGTCCTGATTGGATAAATGATTCAGATAACGGGCGTAAGCCTGCAGACCGGTTGAAATGTTGATTCCTCCGAGCTGTGCCGTAAGGACAGGACTCGCGACGCCGGACATTCCGATCGTGACGTTCGGAATTTGGGAAGCGATCTGTGCAGCGACTTCATATTGCATGATTTGCTCGGACCGCTTATTGGCCTCCTCCAGCTTCTGCAATTGGTCATCTTCCAGCTGGATGGTGTAGGGCTGCTCCTTATAATACAGCTCCCTCTCCCTAACCATCTCCCGCTGGCGGTACAGCGCTTCGAGCGACTCCCGGCTCTCCGCCGCCTGCTTCCGTTTTATATCGATGACCGCTTGATGCAGGGAAACCTCATGGCTGGACCGGAGAACAGACAGCTTCTCCGAGTCCCGCTTCTCCAGAGCGGCCAGCAGCGCCGAGCCAAAAGCCTTTACTTCCCCGCACAGCTCTTCTGCCTTATGCGCCATGGTCTGGTACCGGTATTGGGGAAGCTTGGCATTCACTTCCTCAATCACGCTACCGACGTCCAGCCCGGCCGCCGCTGCCCGGGTCAACAGCCCGGGGTCCACAGGCGACTGGAACAAGGATAGCTGTCTGACCGTTCCGTCGATGCTCATGCTGTTGCGGATTTTATAGAGCCTGTCGGCAACGTTGTCCCAATAGCCCAGCAATTTATCGTTCGGCGGAATACTGAAATACAAGGCACTTCCAAGTGACAGTAGCCCGGTGTCCAATCTATTCCCGCCAAATGTGAAAGAAGCGCTTGGCATCCAATTCTCCAGTTGAACAAGAGCATTGGAGAACGAATCCAGTTCAGGCTGCAGGTCCAAATATGATTTGCTTTCTATACGGGAACGTTCGCTTCCGGAACGCGGGCGTTCTCCGAGCAGTTCTCCGGCAAGGAGGTACAGCTGCGTTGCCTCATTTATCGCTTCAATCGTGTCTTGACGGAACAGCTGGTCAGCCCAAGCGATCAGGTTATCCAAATATTTCATGACGACCAGTTTTTGATAAGAAGAAATCCTAATGCGGGCAATCAGATGCGGGTTGAAGGGGTTGCTCTTCCATGCGGCAATCAGCTTCTCGAACTCCAGCTTACGGTTAAGCGTCTCGGGGTCACTCCCCTCGTAGTGGAGCAGCATCATATACTCCCGCAGGGTTGTTGCCGCGTCATTTTGCCGGAAAGGAAGCAGCTTCCAGTATCCTTTGGTCTCAGGTGAAGAATTCGTCGGGTCAAAAATATAGTGGAACCACCGCTGGGCCTCTTCAAACTGCTGATTTTTGCTGAGCCGGTCGGCCAGAAGCAAGGGTGTATGGAAAAAGATTTCCCAGTTATATACGGAGTATGGCCCATAGATACTAAAATCCACATTTTCCTTTGGATACGGACGGCTGACGCACCCGGTAAAACCGTACTCGTTCGGCTCGGTCAACGGCTGGTACTCCGCTTCAAAGAATTCCTTCTCCATGCTCTGCGTTTGCGGGCTCAGAAGTCCGTCAATCCCCACATTGTTCAGCTTCTCTACGAAGGATGTTACGTAAGGATGAAATGCCGTATGGAACAAAAGATAGCTGCCCCCGTAAGGCGAAGTCAGCGAGAGTCCGAACCCGCCAACCATCAGCCTGTTATATTCGAGCAAGGACGTTTTGTACGGCGTTGACGTCACGAATAGCACGCGCTTCGCATCCTGATAAAAGAAGGGGCGGCTGCCGTCAAACCACAAGTTGTTTTGAGGGAAGACGATTTTGAAAGAGTCTCTGTGATAGATCATATCCTCCCTGTTGTAGCCGCCGTCATTGTTATCGATAGGAATGACGACCCGGCCCGCCCCCTCGTTGAAGGGGCTGATGGCATTGTTGTATACATCCGTGGCATCCGGAAGAGGGTAACGTTTGCCCAGCAAGCCGGAATATACCGGATACACATTCACTCGGCCATCCGGGTTGTTCAGCTTAAAATAGAACAGCCTCGAATACAGGGAATACCCGTTATAGTGGATGATGGCCTCGATAAACAAGCTGTTCTCCTCGTCAATATAGGAGTGAAAAGCGATATTTTCCTTATCGTAGCGCTGCGTCATATCCAGATTGGCATTCGTCACCGTCTTGGGGGACCAGCTTCCGAAGCGGTATTCGCTCCACGCCAGCCCGACCTGCAGGAACTTCTGCGGCTTCTCTCCCGATGGATTTAACACATCCGGCGTTTTGGCCACTTCCTTGAAGATCGGCCAGAAGAGATAGAGCCGGCTTTTGTACAGAACGGGAATCAGATGTTCCCCTTCAATGTCCGTGTCGACCTTCTCCCAAGCGGTCCATGTGAGGCCGTTCTCAAACCGGCGGTAATAGTAAATATGCGGGCTGTTCTGCGTCCGTCCAAACACATGAAGGATATCGGTAAATATCCCGTTTCCATGATCCTCATATTGATGGTACATGGCGGCGATATCGAGCCGTGACACCCGGTCCAGCTTCTCCATGTAATTCATAAAGGAGGCTTCCGCACGCTCGAGCTTCGCTTCGTTTTCCATGAACTCTTTTTGCAGCTCGGTGAAAAAAGGAGACTTATTGTCGCGCAGCTCCGGCTCCAGCCAGTTCTCCGGATACAAGAATATCTTCCGGTTGGCTTCCCAAATCCGGTAGTTCCGGATTTTCTTCCAGTCTTCAGCAGCCTCGTGCGTCAGGTGAACCTCCGGCTCCAGATTCATCAGGCAGCGCTGCACAAACAGCTGTACCGATGAGATCGCCTGCTTGATCCGGGAGGTTTCCTGCATGGCGCCCATTTCCACGTCGATGAGAAAGTAAGCGAATAAATCCTCGGTCCGTTTGGTGTAATAAAAATCATGCTTGAGATAGGCGGTCAGCGCCGAGCGCTGCTGTTCTCGCAGGCGGTTTTTCAGCGATTTGGCAACGGACAGCCATTGCTGCTCATCGTACTTCGCTTTCAGTGCCCGTCTGATGCTCCAGATCTCGTACTCGCTTATACCGGAGACCGTCCATCTCTTCGCTTCGACAACTGGAACATTGAGCCGCTGCATCAGCGAAAGCCCCTCCGCTAGTCTCAGGAGCCATCGCTCATCCCGGTAATCCTGCGGGTATTTAAGGTGAAGCAGGTGCAGCCCCGCCCATAGCCTGATGTCATCTGTCTTCCAGCCTGTAAGCTCCGCCAAGCCCGCGAACAGCTCTTCCGGGACCTCCAGTTCCGATGAACGGCTGTCTACCAGCTTGAACAAATCCGTCCAGCGGCTGCTGCCGGAGGCGTAACGATCCCGCCAGTCAACGAGCAGCTTGATTCTGGCGATCGAACCGCCGTCTATAAACAGCAGTTCCGTCGGCTCTGCTGGAATGGCGTCCCAATCGGGCCAACCGGGGCTGCCCGACTTAGTGATGAAGAAATTCACCTCTTCATCCTGAAGCCCGAGCTTTGCGGCCAAGGAAGCGGCTTTCGCCAGCTTCAGGACCGACTGGAACAACCGGGGGAAGCCTTCCCTGGTTACCGGTCCCGCACTGCCTATGAATGCCGGGTTGACGAAGGCCTTCAGCAGCGGGATTTCGGGAGCCGAGGGAACCGTAAGGCAAGCCGTCGTCAGCTTTATGATAAGCCCGGCATTCAGCTGCGTAAATTCGCTGAGCCGTCTGATTACCGCCGATTGACTTAACCCTTCCACACTCGCGGCGGAATCGGCTTCACCTGCAATTTCGCTCAGTTCGCTGCGTAGAGCCGTCAGCAATTCCAGAATCTCCGGCTCGGAAGGCGCCGCCTCTTTTCCTTCATGACGGAGGATGTACAGCAGCTCACCAGCGGCAAAGCCCGCCTCCGACGCATGGCGGCACAGATTGACAAATCTGGCCGTGTTTTGAACGCTGTAGGCGCCTCCGGTAAAAGGCGACGCCGGAATAAGCTTGATCCAGCCTGTGTAATCGGCGATGGAGAGTTCCATCGCCTTCGCCAGCCCTGTATAGGCATAAAGCAGCGAAAGATTGCCGAGCGTCAGCCGGTCGTCCGGCAGACAGGCGGCTATAAGTGAGCGAAGCTCATCACCGGTCAAATGAAAGGCGGCAAGCAGCGTCGATTGGTGCTCTTCCAGGTAACCGGTCGTATCGGCCAATTCATCGCGTTCCGGCTCACGTAGCAGGAATGCCGGATCGACCTGCTGAGCCACCGTCTTATTGAGGAACAAGCGCTCGTACAGGCTGACGGATTGCCCATAAGCCGGGGTCGTCTCGATGCTTCCCCACCAGTAGACCAGCTCCTGCGCGGGAACCTGGAGTTCGTCCGCCAAATGGAACACTTCAGACAGCCGGATGATAAAGCTCTCATCCAATAATTGTCCGCCAAGCGCGGACAGCACATGGTCCAGCTGGCTGATCGACCAATTCTTGAGTTTGCGGAGCAGCCGGACGAACCGGTGAATGCGGTCAAGCTCCCTTTCGGACAGGTTCAGCACGACTGCCGATTGAACCGAACAAGTGGACGGGTCCATATCGAGACTCAGCTCTCCTGTGGGATTAATATAGGAAGCGCCAAGCAGTTCCTCCAATTCCGCAAAGGACAACCCCGTCCGTTCCAATAACAGCGGTGCTCTGCTCATCGCCTGAACCCATGTTTCAAGCCCGACATTGCTCTCCGCAAAACCAAACATATAATGGAGCGGTTTGCCCTCTGGACGAAGCCCGGTGATAATGCTGCAATCCGCAGGATTGAGCTTCAGCGTTTCAGTCGCAATAGCCAGCTCCGTTCCGGGGATTTCCGCGGATGCGTTCAAGGGCCGGAAGGCTTCCATCAGCTTCACGCGGGGCACATTCATTTGCTCCAAGTAGGCGCGCGCTTCTTCATGCCACAGGGAAAACGGCAGCCGGAACGGGTACACCTTCTGAGACAGCCGGTTATAAGCGCCTGCGTTCACATGCTCCGGCTGGGCGCCGAGCTCTTCGCTGGTACCGGTTGTCTGGGCCGCCCGAACGGCCGTTTCCGGCGATACGGCATTCTCCAGTAGCTCATTGACCAAATCAATATAAGGCAGCGTAATATTCGTATTCTCGCAGGACAGTTCCAGCTGCCCGATATCCGGGCGGCGTCCAAGCAGCGTTTGAAGAGCGGTCCCCCCTGTTGTAGATGGCGTCTTGGACAGCATTTGAAGCAGATCGACCAGATAGGCCGCCGGACTGTATACGGTACGGCAATGCTCGCAATCGCACCATTCCAGCTCTCCGAACATCTCGCTCCAATCCGGAAGCGATGCCGCTGCGGCCATGGCTTCCGCCGAATTGGCCGTTGTGGCGCTAAATTGCACCGACCGGGACGCCTCCTGGATCTGCCCGAACACAGCCAAAGCCGTGGACGTTACGGATACCGCTTTGTTGTAAATATCTCCGGCGGCACCCTCTCCGCCAACCTTATCCGCATAGTCGGATATAAACGACTCACGGCTATGCTGGGCAATTCCGAGCGACGAGTGGATTCCCTCCTCCAAGAGAGCCTTCATCGGCGCATAGGACGGCGTCAGCCTATAAATGCGCTGCATGCTTTTCAAGCGGTTGGTCAAACGGCTAGCCGACTTCTGTCCGCTCTGTTCCGTAATGCCCAGCTGCTGCTCTCCACTCTTCGCCTTCTTCAAGAACGTATCCACGGACGAAGTCTTCAAATCAAAATCCGGGTGGTCCTGAAGGAATTCCAGCACTTCATCCCGCAGCTCAAAGCTGCCGTCAGCCTTCAGATTTCGTATAACAGCCTGTGTGGGGAATACTTGATCCAACACCTGGATGACTTCGGCGGCCGCATGGGGAATGGCCGGCTTAATCCTGACGGCACGCTCCGAATTAACCGCTTCGATTTCCTCCTGATCCCGCAGCTCTTGCCAGTCCCCCTTGTTCCACAAGACTAGCTCGCGCAGATCGTCCGAATGGTCTGGATTCGCCCCATCCAGCTTGCTTAATATGGCATTCACCAAAGGCAAATCCCCCTGCGTCAGCTCCTTCAGCTGCAGGATCAGCCGGATTCGGCCAGCATGGCCGGATAACTCGGGATCTTCCTTGAGCAGGCGCCATAAAGATACCGGGTCTCCTGTGTGCCCGAGGACCAGCTCACGGAGTCTGTTTTGCGCTGAATTGCCTAAAGCTGCCGCTTTCAGAAAATCACCGATTCCGCCCTCCTTAACTCCTGATCTTAGCGATTGGCCCGCTTCCGCGCCGGATAACAGAAGCTCCGGCAGCCTCTCCAGAAACGGAGGGATCGCTTCTTTAGACAATGGCGGGATCAAGCCCTCATCTTCCGCCGATTCCAATGCTGCGCGCAGCTTCTCTCCCGGGATGGATAAGAGTCTGGATAACTCCAAAGGAATCTCTCTTCGGGACAAGCCGTAGAGCAGCGCCTCCGGCAGGTCAAGCTCCTTAGACGCGGTCCATGCCCGCACATAATGCCGGATCGGTTCCGGCTCGATTTTGCTTTCTTTTGACAAATACAGAAGGTCCACTTCGGTCAGGCTGCCCGGCTGCACATTGTGCAGAAGTTCCGACAAGCTGCTAAGGAGCTGTTCATACTCCGACACCCGCCCATCCAGCTTAAGATCGACGGTTAAATTTACGACTTCTTCCGGCCCTGGCTGAAAACGAACCTGGGATTCGGCTCCGTCCCGGCCGTCAGCTCCAACCAACCGGACCAGGAGATTGACATCGCCTTCGGGCGGCGATGGGTAGAAGATCTCGTAATGCCCCTGATCATCCGTCCAGCTTTCTCCGAGCTTGCTTTCGCTTCTGAATTTCTTGTTATACGCGGCCACTTTGACATGCTTTGCGGGTTTTCCGTTTGTCAGTTGGATGATGCCTCTGATGGTACATGTATTTTTAACAATCTCCATATGGGGTAAGAATCCTCCTTCAATAACGATACTCCTCTTTTGCCAGAGAAAAGATATCATAATTTTTAAATAAGAAATATTATCCTTTTGGATAATATACTTTCGAAGGAGTTGGATTTTTCTGATATACTGGATATATAAGGGATTAGAGGGTGGTGAGTGGTGATTGACCGTCGAACTTAGCGCCATTGAGGAGAGAGAGCTGCAATTTGTTGTAGGCCGAAGCACAGAGACAGGAACCTTTACCCATATTCTGCAAGAGAGCTGTGACCAGGCTTGCCGAATCCTGCATGTGTACGGCACCGGAGGGATTGGCAAGAGCACTTATCTGCGGCTGTGCCGTTCATGGTCCAAGCAAATGGATGCCCTTTTCGTCCTCATCGACAGCAATGACTTTATACATACGGAACAAGGGCTTGTCGAAGCGATATTCAAGCATCTTTCACCGGGTTTAACCGCCGTACATTCGTCGCCCGTTCATCTGGACGGGCTGATGAAGCTCATTCATGGCATCACCTCGGAGCGCCGGCTTGTCCTTGCCTTCGACACCTTTGAGGAAATGCCGGAGCTGGAATCGTGGCTGCGGGATATTTTTTTCCCGGGGCTCCCGAATAGAACGCTGTTATTATTTGCCGGCCGGCATCCGCTAAAAGGAAGATGGATCGTATCTCCGGCATTGCGGGAGCGCATTTGCCAGCTGGAGCTTCATTATTTAAACCCGGAAGATTGCAGCGAATATTTGCAGAAATGCGGCATTCATCATCCGGCGCTTGTGGAGAAGCTTTCGGACCGCACCAAAGGACATCCGCTGTCCCTTTCTCTGGCTGCAGCCGCTTACTCTCCCTCCAGTCCGGCCTATGGAAGCGATTATTTTGACGATGTCATTGAGCTGTGGCTGCGGGAGGTTCCCGACCCGGAATTAAGAACCTTGCTGGATGCCGCTTCGCTGCTTCAACTTTTTCATCATGAGCTTCTGGCCTTTATCATGGATGAAGAGGTGTCCTCTCAAGCCTTTAACCGGCTAATCTCCCTCTCCTTTGTCCGCAAGTCTGAGCGGGGCTGGCAGCTACACGATTTATTGCGCGAGTACATTCGCTTGCGATTGCAAAACCGGGCTCCCGGCTTGTTTAAACGGCTCAAGCAGCGCGCAGCCCAGTATTATGCCAATTCGTTGTTAGCCGCGCCGTATGCGGAAAAGGATTGGGAAGTCGGTGAATTATTCCGGTATACCGGCATTGAGGTGGCAAGGGCGCTCATGTCCAGACAGGAGCAGCAGCGGGCCTATTATTGGGAAACGGTTACACCGTCTACCCTTGCGGACGCCGCAGCTTTTGCGAATTGGAGAGAAAATCATATTGAGCCCATCAGCGGGGTTGGAGTCGATCCCGAAACGGGAACCACTTATGCCATTGAATACAGCGCCGAGGAAATTCGCAAGCATGTCAAACCGGTAGATTTAACCGGGGTCTTTGCCCTCGATCCGTCTTCGATCAAGCTTCTGCGCGATGATAATGGCCGGGCGGCTGCTCTGTTCGTCGTCATCCCGATCCACTCGGGCACACTTACATGGCTGGAAAGCGACCCGTTATGCTCACCGTATCTGGCCTCCCTTTCCCGGGAAGAAAAGGACAAACTGAAAACGCTGCCCGAGCGGCCTGCGGGATGGTTTATGCGATGCACCTATTACTCCGATCTGCTCAACCCGGCGATCCGGACGGCTGGCATTTATTTGATTTATTCCTATATGTTCCGGGGCGGGATTCTCGTTAGTTCGCCCTTTGAGAGCGAAATCAGCAGGAAAGTGTATAGAGGCTTTGGCTTCCATACCGTTGAAGGAGCCACTCACTTTAATTATGACGGGGTCACTCCGACACCCACATACGCAGTCGACACTAGGGGCGCGAAGCTTCAGGACTTCCTGGAGAGGTTATTTTACCGCGCGGGTCTTACGTGGCAGGGGAATGATCATAAGAAGAAGTCGGCGCCAGCCGAACCGGCCCAGGCAGAAGCTGCGGAATCGGCCGTGGACGGTGAACAGCTGCTAACCAAACGGGAAAAGGAAGTCGTTAGGCTGGTCCTCGCCGGATGCTCCAATTCGGAGGTAGCGAAAACCCTCTATATCTCGGAAATCACCGTAAAAAAACATCTCATCTCGATCTACTCTAAGCTGGGAATCACAAAACGGATTCAGCTTGCCCAGAAGTTCCCTTCCTGAGTTAAACTAACATCTTTATATACAAAGAGCTGCCGGTTGATCCGGTAGCTCTTTGGCGGTAAATTGAACTGACGCACAGCGGCGGTGTTTCAGCGATTCGGATCAGCTTTCCTTACCCGTAGCGCCTTTGTAATGATGCGTATGCGGTCTCATACCATTTACCGTCGTAACTCCTTCGAAGTAATGGATATGCCCGCCACCCGGAACATCAATTGCCGGACCTGTTACCCCTTGGATGACATGAGTATGCCCCTGGTTTACCGACGTCATGGTAAAATAACGATGAACATGAGGGACACCTGTTGGAGCAGGCTCGGTAACACCCGCATATTGATGTACATGTCCATCATCATAAGACGTCACACCCGAAAAAGGGTGAACGTGATAAACGGGGCGACCGTCCCAAGAAGTAATGTAAACATCATGGGAATGCTCGTTGCAAGATTCCCTTCGGTTAAGAAAGTATCCTTTAACAGGAATTTTGTTCAAAGTAGCAACTCCTTTTAAGTGGTCTGGTAGTAAATTATGTCAATCGACCTATTAATGTCATAGGCATTCGTTGAACATTAGGCTTATAGGTCGCTTGAATTCGCAGACTCCCCCAAGCGTGTGGAGATCCATTCGTTATTTTAAAAACAACTCCTCACTTCCGATTTGGAAATGGGGAGTTGTCTTTTGGATTACAGCTTTAACCGGAGATCGGCCGTGAAAAAAAGCCGGTAAATCAGCACACTCAGCAGCATGCTCGTAATCGCGGCGGATGCGGTGAAGGAAAAAACAATCAGAATTTGATACCGTACGGCGATGATTGGATTCGCTCCGGCGATAATCATCCCGGTCATCATCCCCGGAAGCTGCACAAGGCCCACGGTTTTCATGCCATCAATCGTAGGAATCATGCTGAATTTCACAGCCCTTGCCCTGACCTCCTGCATCGCCTGCTGGGCCGTTGCGCCAAGCGACAGCAGCGTCTCGATCTCTCCCTTGCTGCGCCTGATTTCCTGCTTGATCTGATTGATGAACAGCCCGGATACCACCATCGCGTTCCCAATGGTCATGCCGCTGATCGGAATAATATACTGCGGCGTAGCCTTGACGATATGCAGACCGAGGAGAATGCCCATCATCATGATCTCCGAAGCGGTAACGGCTAGCGCAATTCTCCAGACCAATCCTGGCAGTCCCTTCCCTCTTTTGGCCGCGTTCCATGAGGCTACGCAAATCATCGTGAAAATAATGATGAGAATAAATACGATATGTCCCGTATGAAAAATAAACTGCAGCACATATCCAACCGCCAGAAGCTGAACCGCTGAACGTATGGTACCAATCGCAATGTCCTTCTCCAGTCCAAGCTTTTGCCAAATCGAGACCAGCATAGTCCCTATTACAAAAAGCAGAGTGAAACTGAGTGCGGTTAATGTCATAGTTACAGGCTTCCTTTCACGGGCTGAATAAATTTTTGCGCCAATACCGCAACAGGCTCAGCAAAAAAGGAGTCGCTGCTGTGATCCTGCAGTTCTCCCCTCCCCATCACCCATGTTCTGTTGCTGATTCTGCGGGCTTGCTCCAGATCATGAGTAACCCATATCAACAAGGTTTCCTCTTTAAGGTGCCAATCCATCAGAAGCTCTTCTACCTTTTGTGTACTATTTATATCAAGAGAAGCCGTAATTTCATCCAGTAGAAGAATACGCGGCCGGAGCAGCAATGATCGGATCAGGGATATCCGCTGCTTTTCTCCTCCTGAACAATCTGCTGCTTGTTTACCAAGATCCAAATAGTCCAGTCCAAGCTGTTT
This sequence comes from Paenibacillus rhizophilus, assembly GCF_003854965.1. Lineage (GTDB taxonomy): Bacteria > Bacillota > Bacilli > Paenibacillales > Paenibacillaceae > Paenibacillus_AQ > Paenibacillus_AQ rhizophilus. The sequence continues at coordinate 751,371 of NZ_RQPI01000001.1, read as the reverse complement.
CAAGAGCTGTGCCGCAAGTACTGAATCATAGGCCAGACCATGCAGTTTGCTTACCATACGCAAGTTATCCTCCACACTGCCGGGCAGCATAACCGCTTGCTGTGCAACATAGGATACCCCCATTCTCCATAGACGCACATTCGTATTTTTATATGAAGCTCCGTCGAGAAGCAGGTCGCCTTCGTCCGGCGTGTCCAGCAGAGCCAATATCCTCAGCAGTGTACTTTTTCCTTGTCCTGAAGCGCCGATAAGAGCAATCCGCTCCGGCTCGGTGATTTCAGCCGAAAGTTGCGAGAATATATACTTGGAAGCCTGATCTCCGTTATCCCAATTATGTTTAGCTAAGTTATGTATTTCGAATAAAGCACTCACTTATAATCCTCCTATTTCCAGCGATAACTATTGATCTTCATAATTATAGCATTCCTTTACCTGCTGAACGTGACTGATCGAAGAAGCTTTAAACACACGATCAAATTGGATTCGCTCCCCTTGCTCAATAGTAAAACTGATATTTCCGCAATCCATCATCTTACCGTAATAAATCGATACATTTTCAAGTTCAGCAAGTTGGCTTTTATGATAAGCAAGTTGTGAAATCTTCAAGCTGTCGGAGCTTTCTATATTTTTAAGGAGCTTGACCTTTCCTCAATCGCAGATTGCTGTCTTTGCTCCATGGCTTTGGAGCGTTTCATCATTTTTTCAGCCTTGTGACCAATATACCCTTTATCCACCTTGGAACCGGAATTTCTGGTACCGTTTTTCGTTTTTTCGACTTCGTGCGACCAGCTGCCCGTTCGTTTGGAAGAATCCGACAAGCGTTTTATATCCTTTCTTAGCTTATCGTTCGCTGCAAGCTCGTAGTTATCTTGTCTCTGTTTATTTTCCCACCAATCGGAGAAATTACCTTTTTGAATGTCTACGTTGGTCTTATTGATTGAAAGTATGTGATCGACGCAGTTATCAAGAAATGATCTGTCATGGGACACCAGAATAAATCCGCTTTTGGCACCCAGATAATCACTGACAAGTCTTCTTGCATTCATGTCTAGATGATTAGTGGGTTCGTCAATTAACAGAAAGCTATTTTCCTTAAGAAATAATGCAGCCAGCAACACTTTCGTTTGCTCTCCGCTCGACAAAGAATCAAAGGGCCCGATATAACACACCCTCGGAAACCTGCAGCAATGAGAGTTCACGCATTAATTTCCAGTGAAGATAGTCCGGAACAATTTCGTTGATTACATCAAGGGTATTATTTTCCTTGTTCTCGACATATAAAGGGAAATATTTAAATTGGACAGCCGAAATACTTCCGCTGTATTCATATTTACCGAGCAATAAGTTTAAAAATGTTGTCTTGCCTCTTCCGTTTCTTCCCGTAAATCCTAATTTCCATTCAGTGTCGATTTGAAAACTTACGTTTTCAAATATGTTATCGTAGCTGCCCTCATAGGCAAACGTCAAATTTGAAACATTTATTAATGACATGCAAATATCCTCCTGTATGTTAAAAATATAAAAGCTACAAGAAAGTTACCTTCTTGTAGCTCAAATAAATACAGCAAATCCAACCCGCTGCGGAGTCAGATAAGGATATTGTTTGAGTGAAAAGATATCCTGGACGATCTAAACGGCCTAATTCAACGTTTTTTTCTTACACGAATCCATTGGACCAGCAGAAATATGATGGCGATCAGCAAAATTGCGCAAATTAATAAGGTTTTGATATAGCCGCCTACCTGCAGTAAGGAATCGCTTTGGAAAGAAAGCGCTGATATGCTCATACACATTAAACCCATTCCTATAAAAAATACGGCAATCAGCCACTCTATTTTTTTCATGTGCTTTCCTCCCCAAAGTCTGATTGCAGGACAAACCGAATTTCAAATCGGGTGCCTTCTCCTATTTTACTGGAAACTTGGATTTTCCCTTCTTGTAGTTCTACCAATTTCCTCACTATAGATAATCCTAGTCCAGTGCCTCCAAATTGACGGGAGCGGGACTTTTCCACTCTATAAAACCGTTCAAAAATATAGGGAAGCTCATCCGCGGGAATCCCCATTCCGGTATCCTCTACAATAAATGTTACAGAAGCGGCTTCATATAGCAAATTTACCTTAATGCCTCCCCGCTCTGTATAACGAATGGCATTTTCAAGCAGGTTCAGTACAATCTGCTCCATCCGTTTGCGATCTGCCCATACGCATGAGGCCGCGCCGGATTGCTGAATTGAAAGACTCAGATTTTTTTGTTTGGCCTTCAGTTCAACCTTCCTGACCGCGTGCTTAGAGAGTTCCGACAAATCAACCCATTCAAAGACAAGTGTAATTCTTCCTTCTTCCATTTTGGCCAGGTCAAACAAATCATCGACCAGATGCTGAAGCCGGACCGATTCTTCGTAGATAATATCCAGGTATTGATGTTTCTCCGCTTCGGTCTCGTACAACCCGTCTTTGACCACCCGGGAATAACCCTCCAGATAAGTGATCGGCGTCCGCAGCTCATGGGATATATTTGCAAAAAATTCCTGCCGCGTATCCCGGTAACGCTGAAGATCAACCGCCAGATCATTGATTGCTTCGGCCAAGGCGCCCATTTCGTCCCTGCTTTTAAGCTCCAGTCTCGTTTCAAGCTCACCGGCGGCAATGTTGCGGGTCGCCTTTTGCATTTGCAGAAGCGGACGGGATAAAAATTGAGCGATAATCCACGTGATCCCAAGGGCCAGCAAAAATGCGCCCAATCCGGAGAGGATGAGTAAATTTCGCACGCCGGACAACGATTTCTCCATCTGTTCGGTAGAAGACATGACATAAAGGGCGGAAGCAACAGCCCCTCCTTCATGAATGGGCTGCCCCGATACAAAATAACGGTGTCCTGCCGCATCCTCATACAGTAAGTTCACCTTTTTTCCGGCAAAAATCTTATACAGGTCAGAGACCCGGATAAAGGTTCGGTCCGATGAATCGTGGACTCCCGAATGAAGGATGACCTCTCCATTTTTGCGGATATTGAAAATACTTACATTGGAGAACTCGGCAAAAGTCTTCATTGTCTGCTCTGACGTTGCATCTGTAGAGTCCGCCATTAGCGCAAAGTGGGAAGTAATCTCCTCCGTGTCGGTCTGCATGCGGGCATAATAATAGTTAGTAAACATACGGTCAATGGTGAATCCCAGAAATACCAACACGATCAAGAACACGCTGATAATAATCAAGCCAAGTTTAAATCCGATCCGGTTGCTTCTCACTCTTGTTCTCCGGAAACAAAAAACTTATAGCCCACTCCCCATACCGTTTGAATGGGATTGTAAGTCATCCCAGCCTTCTGGAGTTTTTCACGTATATTCTTGATATGGGTATCCACCACCCGGATTTCGCCCTCATAATCATATCCCCATAACCGTTCAACGAGCTCTTCCCTGCTGAAGGCGCGCTGCCTGCTTTGGGATAACAGAGCCAGCAGATCGAACTCCTTCGGTGTAAAATCCACCAGTTCCTCTTGAATGCGAATCTCCCGCGCATCGGGGAATATGGTCATTTGCGGGAATTCAAGCACCCACTGCTGAGGCAGCGAAGTCTGTGTAATCGTTGATCGGCGGATTAACGAATATATTCGGGCCAGGAGCTCTTCCGAATCAAACGGCTTTGTTAAATAATCGTCCGCACCTATACCCAAACCATGGATTTTATCCTTAGTTTCCGTTCGCGCCGTCAGCATTAATATCGGAACCGTTTCGGTTTCTCTGATCTCCTTGCATACTTGCCAGCCATCCATATCAGGCATCATGACATCAAGTAAAATAATATCGAAGGAATGCTTCCTGATCATGGATAACGCCTCCAGTCCTGTAGCCGCCTCCTTAATCTGGAATCCCTCCTTCATCAAATAAATCCGGAGCAGGTTCCTCATATTCCATTCATCATCTACGATTAACACATGAAGCTTCGACACAATGCCCACCTTCTTTATTCTCTGAGTTTTAAATTAATATTTGGATCGTTCGTTTGCTGAGTGTTTCTTGTTTCGCATCAATAGGGGCATTAATACTAGATGGGAAAGGGGACAAAGCAGAAGCAGGCCGTAGGTCAGTATATTACCGGACGCTCCTTTCACGGAATTAGCAATAAGCAAAACGGCTACCAGAACAATCGGGACGATACAGCATAATTTCATCATTAAGATATATTTCTTGCTCTTTCCTTGATCATCATTGTTGTTACCGTTATGTTGGCTTCCATGGTTATGATTTCCGCAGCAGCTCATCACGAATACCTCTCTTTTCTCTATAGGATTTCAAGCTCTGTATTTCTTTGTGGAACTTTATAGTCTTATTGTAAGGAAGGATTATGGAGAAAATATGTTGAAAGGTTGAGGTTAAAAAAACAAGCTGACGATCCGTTGGTTACGGTGCCAGCTTGTTCATAATTGAGTTCTGGTTTTATTAATGGCCTGCGTGCGGATTGCCGCCGGAAGCAGGCGAAATTTCCAGCATATCATCGATTTCACTTTGTACGCCGTTTGAAATGGTCGAGGTATCGCCTGTGATCCAAGCGTGGTTGTATGGTCCTTCTGCCGGCGAATCCTGGAATTTCGGTTGAAGATCCATTGTGTATTCCATGACGGAATCCGGCAAGCCGTCCTTATTGGTAAAAATCAACGGGGCATGTTTGCCCAAGTGTGAGAACGGAGCCGCAGCAATGGCAAGCAGGGTGGCATCCTGAGTCAAGAACGACAGGTTATGTCCAGGCGTGGTGATTCCCCAGCCAAACTGAGTATTCTTGTCTTTAAACTGAGCAAAGGCAATCGAGTTTGCGTACGGATCATCACCGGAAATACGGGTAACCGTTCCATAGGATTTCAATTCATTTTCCACGTTAGAAGAAACAGCGGATTCTGGTCCGATTAGATAAATAACCGCATTGCCTCCGCGTTCCTTTAATGCCTCCACGGTCGGTGCAGGAACTTCGTCCTTCGTAACGTATAGCAGAGGTTCAGGCATATGGGCAATCCAATTCACCGCAGGCAGCGTATATTCCGGGCTGTCCATAGATCCAACCACAACGGCCTGCGGCAGTTCGCCCGCAACTTTGGCATAATACGTATCAATCGCTTGGGCTACGGCGGCCGGCTCTTCACCTTCAATCTTGTCCGTCTTCATATCCAGACCTTTTAACTGTTCTTCAACACTTGCAGAAACAGGACCGACAATCACGATTTGGATGTTGTCATTGCTCTCTGCGCCTAGCGGCTTCAAACGTTTTAATTCCTCCAGCGTGGCTTCGGGGACTTTATCCTTCTCGAAGAAAAGAACCGGGCCATTGCTCGGATGGTGAATCAAATCGGTGCTCACGGCTGCAATTTGCCAGTTGCTTACATCCGTCAACACAACGCTTGCCGGTCTGTTGCTTTCGGATACCGCTGTCCAGAGCGTGCGGGAGACCAGAACAGCCGCTTCAACCGGATCGGATGTATTAATCCGCGTTGTATTTTTAGTGCCTACCCAAGGAACAGCAACGGATGATTTATTGGTGTCTTCAGCCGCCGGTTCAGCCGCTTTGTTCCCGATTTGGCAGCCGGCCAGGACTGCACTTAATACTAAAGTGATACTAACAACCGCTAAACCTTTTATCATCATTTTCCCTCCATTTTGAAATGTTAAATTAATGCCACTTTACCTTAAAAATATGTAGAAATTATGTGGAATCAATTTGTAATAATAATGATTATTAGGTTGGAGTTAAGATCGAAAAAGTCAGGCATGCACTTTAACCCAAGGCACATACGATACTATATAAACAAGCAGGGGGTTGCACTCATGTTCAACTGGATTATCGCAGCTATTTTTTACGGTTTTTTTGCTTGCTGGTCGTTTGGTTTTATTCATCGCTTCCGTTCCGCCGTTACTGGCAATATTGCAATGATCTCGCCTATGGTTATCGGGATGGTTGTCGGCTTTGGCAGCGGGACGATCATTGGCGCCGGATTCTCATCAAACCTATTCCTGTCATTGTTGATCAGTGTGCTAACAGGCATTCTTGCCGGAGGGATAACCGGCTCAATAATCCATATCGGAGCATTTCTAAACGGGGCATTATCCGGCATGATGGCCGGTTTGATGGGGGCGATGCTCATTGTTATGCTGCCTTCGTCCGAGTGGAATCGAGTAATCTTTATTTTTATGGTCGTCGGCGGTTTCCTCCAATTTGTTCATACCCTTATGCTCCAAGGTCAAATCGAGGAATCTGTTCTGAAACGCTCCGCTTGGATCTTTCGTTCTCCATCCCTTATGTTTCTGGCAATCACTGCTTTAATTATTCTTTACTCCGTCTACAACTCAACCGGCACTTTGGTTCCTAACCCTAAGCATCCAAGCCATACTATGATGAATATGAAATAATTACCACCAGATTGGACCCGCTCGTCTATTTTTATACCTCTACTAAAAATCTACATAGATTCAACATATTTATTTGGTAAATTAAGTATAAAAATTAGTGAAAATTCTGGACAAGGAGATGAACAATCATGTTTTTCGAAAAAAGGTTTAAGCATGGAGGGTTATTAAATGATCAATAATTCTTTATTTGCAGATTCCATTGCCTTTGTCCTTCTCCTATTCATTCTTCTTACCTTGGCAACGATTACTTTGGGAATATTGAGGTTTGTCCATTTGTATGCCATTGCATCAAGCCGAAACCATCCGCCCCGTCTCTCTTCTGAAATCATAATCCCGCCTCAAAACCGCCATATTGAGCAAAGCGAAAGCAGCAGCCTTGCACTCGACTATGTAAAGCGGAACTTTTTCAATGACACTGCCATCACTTTGGAAAACAAGCATTAGGACAGGCTAATAAGGGAGGAAATTGACATGAGTATCAGACAGGCCGCGGTAGATATCGGCAACGATGCGTTAAAAGCCTATGTTCAAGGGCTGGATCAGGAGGTTTATATTCCAAATGTTATCGCCGAAATCGGCCCATCCCGTGATATAGTGGAATTCGAAAAGCATCCCCTGGACGGTCTCCATGTGGAGATTCTCTCTAATGCGCTTAAGCGCGGGCAAGGAATTTATGCTGTCGGTAATCTGGCCGGAGGATATAACCATAATGACGAACTCACAACGGTTAGTGAAAAGTCGGAGTCCGATCAGCCCGTGGTTATGCTGCTGACTGCATTGGCTTATGATGCCGCTCAAGCATTGAGTGAAAAGGATGGAGTTATCAAAGCTACATATTATCTTTCAACGGGGCTGCCTTTAAGTGAAGCTAAACGGGGAAAGCGCAAAACCTTTAAAGCAAAACTAAAGGACAATACTCATGAAGTGCGATTCAAGACCACTCCGGAAATCGGCGGAAAAGTGATAAGATTGAAGTTCGAAGAAGTGCTGGTTAATATTGAAGGTCATGTCGCGTTAATTGATCTGACGACGAATGATGACGGAACGGTCCGTAATGAGGACCTGACGCGGATGACCGTGCTTATTAATGATATTGGCGGGCTGTCAACCGATGCAGCTATTATTCATGAGGACGGGACCGTGGACAATTTTTATTCGGACGGAATTAAAGAGGGAGTTTCCCCCTATCTGGATGAAATTATCGAACGGGTCCAGCACGAAATCGGATACCGGTTCTTGAACAGACAACAATTAGTCGAAGTAATTACTTCAGCAAACAAAGAGGAACGAAATTTCATCTGGTTCAGAGGGAAACGGATAAGCATCCAGTCTATTGTGGATGAAGTATTGGTCAAGATCGCCCGTGAAGAATATAAATTGATCCGGAGCTCTTGGAACAAGGTTCCAAGTATCCGCGTTTCCTATCAAATCGGCGGAGGTTCCTTGCTGCTTAAACCTTACCTTGAGAAGATCAATGAACATGAAGAGGGTTATCCGCTTCGCTTTGTCGGAACGAAGGATTCAATATGGATGATTGCAAGGGCATATTACAAATTACTGTCTGTCTACCTTCAATATAAAAATGAACAAGTGTCTGCCACAACAAAGTAGGTGGTCATAAATGGGTTCTTCCTCACCGCAATCCCATACGATAATCATTACTTTGCCTGATAATACTCCGCAGACGATTCTGGCCTATTTGGAACAATTAAAACAATCAGGCGAAAGAACATTCAGCAATAAAATTACGCAGTTGTTGATCGAATCGCTAAATCAGGCATGCCTTAAGGAAAAACCGCATGTAGTACTTCCGTTGCCGGAGCATCTTACCGAGGAACAGCAGGATTGGTTCAATCACCCTTTCACCAAGCAATTGTTAATGAACTGGATTTCGCAATTAACCAGCGGCATGCCGTCCTTTTCTTCTTCCAATGGCTTATCCAATGGCTTAGCAGCATCCCTAACACAGCCTGAAATAAGTGAGGTCCCTCTGAATACAGAAACGGATATTACGGCGTCACAATCTAACCATGATTCCTTTCGGATCAGTACTTCTTACCATAACAAACTCGTTGGATTCTTTCTTGACGAGGATTAGGAGGAATCATGAAGCATGAAAACAAATGGATCAGACATTATTAGAAAACGATATGACCGGATATCGCGAATCTTTGATGTAATGGAACGGATGATCAAAAAAGAATGGCGGGCCGACTTACTCGGTAGTGTGGACGGTGAGGTATTGGAGGTAGGCGTTGGGACCGGGGCCAATTTGTCTTATTATCCACCACATGCAGCGGGTGTTACCGGTATTGATTTTAGCCCGGGCATGCTACGTTATGCCAAACAAAAAGCACTCCACGCTCCATTTCCGGTAACCCTCTTGGAGATGGACGCCCAGCATATGGATTTCCCCGACAATTCTTTTGATTATGTGATTGCGACCTGTGTCTTTTGTTCTGTGCCGGATCCTGTAGCCGGCTTAATGGAAATCCGAAGAGTGTGCAAGCCGGACGGGAAAGTGCTTCTGTTAGAGCATATGCGCAGCGAGCAGCCTTTTGCAGGAATATTAATGGACCTGCTCAATCCGATCACAGTCAGAATTTCAGGGGCTAACATCAACCGCAGAACATTGCAAAATATTGAAAAAGCGGGTTTTAGCATCGAGGAAAATGTACCCTTAATGGGTTCCATCGTCCGCAGACTCGTGTTAACCCCCAATAAACGTGCGAAATAATGCACTAATTGAAAAAAAGATATGGCTATCCCAATGTCGCTTGTGGCGGCTTTCGGGATAGCCATTTTTTCCCATTATCTATTCCGGTTTGTTCGCTGCATTAGAAGGAGGAGTATAACCCGATTTAAAATCGGTGTAAGTCAATTGTTGCGCCATTCCTCCCGCAGCATGGTGAAGCTCATGACAGTGGATCATCCAGTTTCCGGGATTATCGGCCTTAAAGGCGATGACGATCTTATCACCGGGTTTAACCATAACGGTATCCTTCATGATCGCACTTTCTACTTTAATCCCGTTTTTCTCAAGGACTTGGAAAAAGTGGCCGTGTACATGCATCGGATGATCCACCGTACCTTGATTCTCAAACGTCAGCTTTACATAATCGCCGGTTTTCACCTGAAGAGCCGGGAGTTCTGAAAAGACTTTATCGTTGATCGTATACACTTGCCCATTCCCGTTCATCTTGGAATTCAACACGGCAGTATACTCCAGTGCAAACTTTTGGACTTTGCTTAATTCAGACTCGGCTGGCTTGCCGTAATTATAAAGATCAAACGCGGTTAATTGATCGTGCTGCACTTCCATTTCTTCGCCCTTACTTCCCGATACCTTAACCGGTATAACCAACTGATCGTTATATTTATTGTCGTCATGCGCTTCAATTGCATAATCCTTTGGCGAGTTGATTTTCAACTCGATGTCATAACGTTCTCCGGGAGCGATGTTAACGATCTCATCCTTGACCACGGCAGGCTCCGCTATTTCCTGTCCGTCCGTACTTACTACCCGGAACTCTCCGGGAATGTGGATTCCATGGGAACGATATCCGGCGTTAATAAAACGCAAGCGGACGGTATCTCCTAAATTAGCCTCAAGAGATTTTATCAATGATCCCGACTTGCCGTTTACCGTATAAATATTATACATGGAAGCCATCATTTCTTCATCGCTCATGCTTCCCGATCCGTGAGCGCCGTGAGCGTCTCCGCCTTCCTTCATCCATTCATCCAGGATTAATGTATAGTCTTTATCCGGCTGTTCGGATTGTTCCGGCTCCACAATGAGAGCGCCGTAGAGTCCCTTGTCGACCTGTTCCGAGCTTTCCTGGTGAGAATGATACCAATACGTTCCCGCCACATCGGCTGTGAACCCGTAGGTATAGGTTTCGCCAGGCTTCACCGCATCTTGTGTAATCCCGGGAACACCGTCTGAACCTGCGGTTACAGGATAACCGTGCCAATGAATAGTGACGGGTACTTGAAGTTCATTTTTCAGCGTAACCCGAACAAAATCTCCTTGCGTAACCCGGATTTCTTGACCGGGCACAGTACCATTGTATGTCCAGACCGCTTGGGTCACGCCGGATGCTAATTCCCAATTACTTTCCATGGCTGTCAAGGTAAAACCTTTTACAGGCTGCCCGGATTTAGGATGCGGTAAAGTCGCCTGCTCCTCTTGGACAGTACCCGCAGTTGCTTCAGGAGAGGGAGAAGGACTAGGGGGAATCGCTTCCCCCATACTGTCAGCAGTACCCGCACCCGCAGTTCCATGAGAACTATGGTTCATTTGATGATTGGTTGCGCCAGTATCCACTTCATTTACACTATCAATAGTAGTTGAATCTTTGGAAGCCGAGGTATTACTTATAAAGATACCGGCTGCCGTCCCGCCAATAATCAATGCCAAGAAAAACAGCCATACAAGACTTTTATTGCTCAAGCCCCATTCCTCCTACATCATTCCCATTCCGCCGCCGCTGCTGCTATTCATATTGTTGTCATTGCCGCCGTTATTCATGTTGCTGCTGCCGCTGCCCATATTCATCATGTCCATGTCATCCATCATGCCGCCTCCCATGCTGCCCATGCCGCTAGAGTTGCCCATGCCGCCGGGGGTCCCCATGCTGCCTCCCATGCTGCCCGGGTTCATACCCGGGTTCATATTGGATTGCCCGCCGCCCATGTACTGCTGCTGCATCTGCATCATTTCCTGCTGCAGTTGGTTCATACGCTGCATCATCTCATTCATTTGATCCATCGGTACGGCACCGTTTATTGTGCCCTGCATCGAAGCGCCGACTCCTGCAGTCCCGTTAACATGGGCGTTATGCTGATTATTCGTTGACGTAGTGGTATTTGTGTTTGAGGGACTCGTTAAATTAAGTAAAATTACAGAGATAATCAAACCGACAAACGAGAAAATTGCCAATTTCATCCAACCATTCGTTTTCATTAGGGAAATCCCTCCAATTAAGCTTGTTGTATTACTTCCTTTTTGTTTGCTTGCAACAGTAATATAGCCGTACGTTTTTTTTAACAGATAATAAATGGTAAACAGCAAACCAACGACGAGAAGAATCAGCAGGGATGCCATATACAAGTTTCCAAAGGCTCCAAGAGCATTCATTTTGAGTTCCTCCATTTGACGGGCTTCGGCCATACAATGGCAAGAAATAAGGCCCCTGCTATAATGATTGGCAGTGTAAACACAAGAAGTGCTGTTGTTATAAGATGCATAGCATACAGTTTTCCTTCTTGGTCATGATGCCCGGCATGCTCGCCATTGCCTGATGATTCTTCCGGACTGTCCATTGTACCGAGAGTGAACAAATCCGGTACGGTTGCATAACCCAGAGTCTCATTGCTCATCATGTCAGCCATTGAAGCATCCATTTGGGCCGCATTTTCTGCTTTATTGCTCCAGGAAAGGGCCAGCACAAGTATGACGATGATTGCAAACACGGAGCTGAGCTGCCAGAACGGCCGTTTTTGTTTATTGAACATGGGTTACACCTTTCCTCTGCACCGTACGTAGACGCCGCCTGCAATGCTAATGGCTAATAGAGGAAATGCGAATTGAACGCTCTCAAACAATAACCTTTGCACATTTGCGTCTTCTTTCACTTGCATGGACAATCCCATCAGGGAGGTTTCCATGGCCTTCATCATACCCATCATGAAACTCATGCTCTCTTGTTCGGTCGGCCCAAAGCGAAACATCGAGATCAATATGGCGGCAAAGACAAAGAAGAATGAAGTCGTAACAAACCAGATCAACAACATAAACCATTTTTTCTGCATCCACATGACGAAGGCCCTCCCTTCTTTGATTATCTTCCTCTTTGTGCCTTTTTCTTGGGCCACTTTAATGCGTGGGTCTTCATATAGATGTGCCAGATCACGCTCGCTACCGCCAGGTAAGTCAATTTTTCATGAATCCATAGTGTAAAAGCCGTTGCCGCGTGGTTACTATCCATGAAGAGCCAGATAATCGCTCCGGTAATAATAAAAGTCAGAGTGGTAATGAAGGTAAAGAGTCCATAACCGGATGGACCGAATACAAGCCATGGCTTTTTGGTCTTATCCCGTCTCAGGATACGGATGATTTCGTAGATGATGACAATCAGGGTCAGCAGGACATATACAACCGCCGCCAAGCGGTGCACGACATCCGCCGTTGCAATATCATACTGCATCACCCAACCATACTTCGCTCCCGCCATTGCAATTCCGCTAAGAGCCAAGATGGAGAACACAAGCGCCCATAGCCAGTGAAGGATAAAATCAAACTTCATTGCCCGCATCAACCTCAATCCGTTTTAGTCTTTGTTTGTTTCCGGTTCATCCGGACTGGTCTTGTCGGTATGAGGTTTCTCCTCAATTGGATTGGATTTCAATTCGTTTCCTGCTGCAAGTACAGCCCCATTGGAAGAAGCGACAGGGGTTTTATTGATATTTTGCTTCACATAACTGTACAAGGAAGCGATCAAAGCTACTACAAAAAGAATGGTCAACAGTTTTACAAAGAAGGTCAATATTCCCGAGACGCTCCAAGAGGATACAATCCCCATTCGGTTCGGATTAAATCCGCCATTCATCAAAATGCCCAGCAGATACAAAACGATGATTACGCCAACAAACGTAGCAGCAAGGATAAATATGGTTTTTAACATCGGATCATTGCTAATGACCTGTTTTCCTTTGTTGTAGGACTCTTTGAAATACGCGTTTTTAAGCCAAACGGCTATTCCAACAATAAGGCTTATGATCAAAGCGACCAACAGTAATTGAGTCACAGTGGAAAGAATTCCGCTGATAACACTCCCTGTGCCTCCGTAAGTCCCCATATCCACCGAGCCTTGAACACTTCCGGACATATCCATATCCATCATTTCTTGTTTCTCCTCCTTCTAAATTTAAATGTTTTCTTCCGTGTTAGCCGGTTCAGGTCTCGATACAACCAAGCTTCGGATCATTCCGATTAACCCGACCACCAACAAGACAATGAACAATACGGAAATCGTCGTCATGAGCCCTGGAATTTGAATGCCTCTAACGCTAAACCCATTGGATTGGTTTGGGGAAACCGTACTGGATGCTTCCGCGGCAGAAAGATTCCGAGCCTGTACAACGGTTTGCTCAATTTCATTATTGACCCACCGGTTCAGGCTTTCCATTTCCATAACCGTTTGCGCCATCTGATAAATGGCCTTGTTCGTTTCCCGGATATCGCCAGGCCCGCTATAATCTGCTGCCGGAGCTTCAGAATCGTTGGACAGGAATAAATCCTTGGCATTATTCAGCTTGATGTAAACGTTGTTAAGCGTTGTTTGGCTCTGAACCAGCAGATTATAGCGGCTTACATAAGTCTGATAGGTTGGAGCGGCCGATTCAGTCAATCCGGACTGAGCTTCCACCGTTTGATTCAGCTGATTTACCAGATATACACTCTCGGACATGAGGTATATGCCTCTCTTAAAGTTCGGAACCTGTACCGGACTTTGCACACCGGTCTGACCGCCAGTTCCACCTGATTCGTTGTTACTGTAAGTTGCCGTGCTTGCCGGAACAGTATAAGGGTAATCCGACATCAAATCCGACATCTGCTTAACCGATTCATTGGCGCTCGATACTTTCTTCTGCAGCTCATCAATAGGATTCACTTTCATACTTGAAGATGTCTCCGATTGCTGCATGGCAGAGTGCTGGGTGTGTGCGTTGGTTTCATTTGCGGACGTTCCAAAGTTATTCCATGATAGCAGACCGCTCTTTGAAGCGAACCATCCGATATATCCAAGGCTGGATAAAATAATGATGATGAGAACGAAACCGATAATGCTGCGAATTGCTTTCAAAACATACTCACCTCCTTTATGAAGAGTATCGATGACTTTGCCCGTAGCTCAAGAATAGCAATTCACTTTGGGGAAAGTATGAAGAAACCATGAGGAAAGCATGTTTTTTCAAGATAAATAAAACGCACAGCCCCTGCCGATATTCCGCATTATAATTCGGAGTATGGTTTTTTAAGTCTCATGATGGAGGAACTAATGGAACATGGAATCGAATATCGAACAGCTTATTAAGGAATATAAATCGGATCCGGAATCCGTGTATCATACATGGTTTCTAAATAACAACGATCGCTTAAAGGCTTTTCGCACCATAAAAAACGGATTAATCGACGTGATAAAAGCCATTGAGTCAAGGACATTCGGAAATGATTTTAAAGGTTCTCCGCTTGAATTCGTATTGGCGGCGATCTGTGAGCAGAAGCAAGTCTTTGAAGGAGCGGCTCACGCCTTTTACTGGAAGCCGAAGATGCGTATCCCTGATATTTACGAAAATGAAGAGCATCAGCTCGCTTTTGGAAGGTTCTTAAAGTCCGTTTCCCAGACAACCCAGGAAAAAACGGTCCTGACGGAGATATTGAACTTGGACAGCTTACAAATCAAAGGGCTGGGACCGGCAGTAGCCAATATCCTATATTTTCTTCATCCTACCTTGTTTCCGCCGTTCAATACAGCGATAGTCAATGGGTTCAACCTGTTGCTTGGGCGCAAGATCAAGCTTGGATCATGGCCGGCTTATTTGGAGATGCGGGCAGAGCTGATGGAAATGAATGAAGCCCACCGCTCGGCTTTCTCCAAAGACTTGGGGGCGATTGCAGGGTTCATGTTTGAAATCGGATCAGGCCGAATCATCATTAGCGAAAATGCGGAGAAATACCTGAAGATGGAAGCTGCCAAGCGTGAAAAAACCAAACTCAAGAGGCATTTGGACGTAACCAACGATATTAAAGAGAAAAATGAACACAGTGAGATGCAGTATCATCTGGCCAGACTCGGAAATGCGTTGGGTTACCGGGTGTGGATCGCACAGAACGATCACAAACGCAAATGGAACCACCATGTTCTTGGAGAGTTTTCAGTCTCTTCCCTGCCGCCGTTGAACGTTCCGAAATCCGTGGCTGAGACGATATCCTTCATCGACGTGATCTGGCTGGATGACAGGAACAATATCAAATCCGCTTTTGAAGTTGAAAAAAGCACCTCCATCTACTCGGGGATTCTAAGATTGCATGATTTATCGTTGTCGCTCGGAAATCAGGATTCCCGGCTTTACCTGATTTGCCCCGATAACCGGGAAAAAGAAGTCCAGGCTCAGCTGCTTCGCCCTTCCCTTCAGCAGGAGAGCGTCCATCGCATTTCCTACATTTTGTTTTCCGATCTTCGCTGTGATTGTGACGCCATGTGCAAATATGGAAGTTCTTCTGATGTTCTCGATCGCATATCCAAAAATTGCGGCATCCTGTAGCATAGCGTCCCCTCAAAAAAAGAACGGTCCAAAGGCGATTTGCGCTTTGAACCGTTCCTGTTTTTCCGCCCAACCAATAACGCAATCGACGCCTACCGGATCACCGTCTTGCTTCCAGCGAGCGATTATAGGTGATGATCTGTTCGATCGCTTCAGCGACGGAGTTAGTCACATGAGCCGCTTTCTTTTTGACGTCCGGATGGCCTCCCTTCATCGCAAAGCTATGGTCCGTCAGGGCAAACATGGACAGATCATTGAAAGAATCTCCGATGCATGCGACTTCATTCCGGCTCAGTCCCAGCTCCTGCATGATGAAGGATAGTCCCGCTCCTTTGCTCACATTTAACGGCATGACGTCAAGGCAGTCGTTAGCCGAAATGAAGGATTCGATCCGGCCTTCGAACTGATCCTGCAATTTGTCTTTTAGAAGAATTAACTGATCAATTTCTCCAAAAAAAGAATACTTGCAGCTCATGATTTCCCCGTTCTTCAAAGCATCCGCCAAATCTCCGCGCTCAGAGCAAGCGGTTAAAATGCGGGATTCATAGGGAAGCGTCGCCTCCGTTCGATTCTCTGTATAAAAGGAGTCGTCCGTACAGTGAATAAAGTTTACAAAATGATTCTGCCTGGAAGAAAAATGAAGGATCTGTGATGAGACTTCCGGTTCAAAAAAATAGTTAGCCACAAGTTCCTTATCCTTTTTGTAAATGGTTGCGCCATTCTGGCTGACCGCAAAATACCGGCCGTGAAATTCCTGCATGAGCAGCTTGATTTCCGAGTGCATTCTCCCGGACGCAATGCAAAATTCAAACCCTTCATGAAACGCAAGCTTCACCGCCTCCCAGTCGCTATCCGTGATTCTGAGCGAATGATTCAGTAAAGTACCGTCCAAATCGGAAACAATCAGCTTAATCATCGTTATCCTCCTCCGAGACCGTTAATAATTCCACCTGGAATTCTTTTAGTTTCTCCATCATTTCTTCGCTTGGCTTGCGGTCGGTGATCAACAGATCAATGACATCCAGTCCGGCTATTCTAAAAAACATCGGGTCATCAAACTTGGTGTGATCAGCCAGGACAATTACCTGCTTCGCCCGTTTAATCATTTCACGCTTGACTACGCCATCCTCCTCATAAGGGTAGGTCAAACCGTCGGAAGTAATTCCGCATGCGCCAAGAAACAATTTATCAACCTGGTAATCAGCCAATTTATCGATCGTAGATTGGCCATACAGAAAACGATGCTGGCGGTTTAACTCACCTCCAAGCAAATAGGTTCTGACCGAATTTTTTCTGGAAAGCACATCCGCGATATCAATCGAATTCGTAACGACAACAATATTTTCGGATGCAATATTTTCCGCAGCGTACTGAACGGTGGTGGAGGCATCCATTAGAATACAATCTCCATTTTTGATAAGGGAAGCTGCGAAAAGTCCAATTTCACGTTTTTCACTGGATTCTCTGCCCAAGCGTTCTTTATACTCGTAGACCTCCTTGTGTTTTTTGGGGGGTAAAACGGCTCCGCCGTGCGTACGAAGAATAAGTCCAAGCTCTTCCATCTTTAACAGATCACGGCGTGCCGTATCGCGGGATACGTCGAACTGTTGGCAAATTTCTTTGATATCAATTCGTTGATGTTGATTTAAATAATCGGTAATGGCATTGATCCGCTCTTCCTGAAACATGCTCCATGTCTCCTTAACTATTCCTTAATCCGTCCTTATGTAAGTCATTTTACATCATACTATAAGTCATTACAATTATTTATCGTCTTTTATGCATCATTAATTCAACTTAAGAATTTGTACCCTTAAAATAAAAAAAATCCGCGCCCTGCGCGGAATGAAAAAAATATGTTATTCAGGTATGTTATTCAGGTTCCGCAAAAGGTCCGGTAAGGACATGTAGTTTGCGCGGGGATTGTGGAGTAATCAGCCTGTTCGGGGGAATGCGCGTAGGGACTGGAAAGAGCATCAAGAAGCCGGTCCATTACGCTGTAATCGCCTTGATTAACCGCGGCCTCCAGTGCCTCTTCGACCCGATGGTTGCGGGGGATTACCGCGGGATTGCTGCTTCGCATCAACTGATGCGAGGAGGCTTTGGGTTCCTCCTGCCTGCCCAGTCTCTTCTGCCACAGGTCATGCCACTGAACAAATTCCGCGTTGCTGTACAAAACCGTATCCTCCGGCTTATCAAAAGTTAAGGCGCGGAAAGTGTTGGTGTAATCCGCACGATTCTTCTGCATCATGCTCAGGAGATCTTCAATCAGGGATTCATCCTCCGGCTCTTCGTTAAAAATCCCCAGTTTTGCCCTCATTCCAGCCAGCCAGTTCCGGTGAAACAACACTGAAAAATCTGAAATCGCATCCTCGGCCAGTTTCACAGCCTCCGCTTCCTTGTCATGCAGCAGCGGCAAAAGGGTCTCAGCAAATCTCGCGAGATTCCACGCGGCAATATGCGGCTGATTGCCATAGGCATAACGGCCTTGAATGTCAATGGAACTGAATACCGTAGCCGGGTCATAGGCATCCATGAAGGCGCAGGGACCGTAATCAATAGTTTCTCCGCTGAGGGCCATGTTATCGGTATTCATTACCCCGTGAATAAAGCCAACAAGCTGCCATTTGGCAATCAGCGCGGCCTGGTGCTTGATAACTTCCTTAAGCAGGACCAGATAGCGGTTCTCATCAGCCTCAACTTCCGGAAAATGTCTTTGCAGCGTGTAATCAGCCAGGGCCTTAAGGTCCTCTGCAGTACCCCATTTCGAAGCGTATTGAAAGGTGCCGACGCGCAGATGGCTGGCAGCCACGCGGGTTAGGATTGCACCAGGAAGCATGGTTTCGCGGAATATTGACTCACCGGTTGTCACCACGGCTAAACTCCGGGTGGTCGCAATTCCAAGCGCATGCATCGCTTCGCTAATGATGTATTCGCGCAGCATCGGTCCAAGGGCCGCCCGGCCATCGCCACGGCGGGAGTAAGTCGTTTTGCCTGAACCTTTAAGCTGAATATCAACCCGCTCGCCTTGGGGAGTGATCTGTTCTCCAAGCAGCAGAGCCCGGCCGTCCCCTAACATGGTAAAATGTCCGAATTGATGGCCTGCGTAAGCTTGAGCAAGAGGCACGGCGCCTTCGGGAATTCGGTTGCCGGCAAACACCGCTACGCTATTATCGCTTTGCAGCGCTTGAACGTTTAACCCCAAGGATGTCGCCAACGGTTCATTCAAAATAACCAGCTTCGGCGAGCGTACAGGGTTTAGGGCTTGTGTGGTAAAAAATGATTTAGGCAGACGGGCATAACTATTGTCGAAGTTCCAACCTGTTTCTATAATTGCTTTGTTTTCGGTCATTGTGTCTCCGTTTTTCATTAGATTATTTTAGTTATCTTCTGACTATATCAACACAAGGCAGCTCGTTTAGTTTTTACTACTGATAATTTATTATACCCTTACAGGGCGGGCATGGATCTCACCACATCAAAACTCAGCTTAATTACACACAAAAAAGGGTGCACGAGGCACCCTTTTCCGTTATTACCGATTATTGTCTGATTATGAGGATGTCACGAGGCGGTATGCCAGTACTTTGAATTCGGGCAATTTCGGAGTTTGTAAGGTTGCGGCCAACCAAAATCAACGAAGATGTAACATCATTAAAGTTGAAGTTACCCAAGTTTGCCACGTTTTGGCTTCCACGGAACACGCGGAATGACCCCTGAAAGTTAATACGCGAGAACAGTACAAGTGTTACCTGGGATCTCTCCACCACATTTCTGAGCCGGAAGCTCGAGAGAACGTTGTTAAACCGAAACGCTCCAAGATCACGAACTGCAACTCCTCCACGTCTGAAGAGAATCCGACGAACTGAAAAATTGGTGCCAGACCAAAGAGCAAGACGTACATCACTGTTAGCCAACTATATCACTCCTTTTCTAAGGTTGATACAGTATATTAAGAATTTCATAGAACGGTATAAGACAAATACAGCGGTAAATAAGTTTGTTTTTCGAATTTAAACCTTGGGGTAATCAACCACTATTACATTTTCCAATATACCGTCCAGCGATTTCACAAACTCTTGATGGAGGGGATGCGGTCCATAAGAGCGCAGCGACTCCAGGTCTTTGAACGTAACCCTTAATCCGAGCGTGTAGCCATGAATGTTTTCCGTTTCTTCAGTTACGTTGATGCCTGCACTCAGATCGGATATTCCCGGGATACGATCCCGAAAGGCGAGCAGTTGATCCAGAAGCTCCTGTTGTTTGGCGGGTGTAATGTTAGTATTGAATTTAAATACTACAAGATGTTCGTACATCGTGAAATCCCTCCTTCATTAATGCGAAACGGCATGTTCACCTAAGTGACAAAGCAAATCTGCTTTGCACTTTTTTTATGGTTGTCATTTTCAACTCTTTCTTTCTTCTCAATCCCGTTCACTCCTACATTAGGCCTATTTTATAAACAGAGATTTAGATAATCATATTATTCGTCAAATTTCGGGGTGTTTTGTATAAAATATATTGACAAAAGCAGAGTAGGAATATATTGTAAAGGGTAATTATTCTTTATTTTTTCAAAAAAATAAACTAAATATGGGCAAAATTCTCCGAAAGGGAATGACGCAAAGCCATGGATCTACAGTCTCATTTTTCATTTGAGACCATGACAGCCAGGTTGCTGAAAAACCGGGATGCTATATGTCTAGCGTCCTATATGGTGATTTGTCAACCGACCTGTGCTCAGTACCTGAGTACAGGTTTTCTATTTACTTGTTATTCTAACTTCCGGTTTCACTTCGAAGGATAGATAACATAGCAAACAATAATAAATCGTGGGGTGGATCTTTGTGAAGACAGTCGCAGACTATATGGCGGAGGCGCTACGCAACCTCGGTGTAAAGCATTCTTTTGGTATTATCGGCAAATCCATTTGCCCCATCGTTCTGAAAATGGTGGATTACGGTATTGAGTTTATCCCCGGGAGACATGAGTCCAGTTCAGGATTCGAAGCTTCCGGTTACGCCCTCAAGACGGGAAATCTCGCCGTGGCTTTCGGCACTTCCGGCCCGGGAGGAACCAACCTCCTTACCGCCGCTGCGCACGCCAAAGCCAACAACCTCCCTGTCCTCTTCATAACAGGGCATCAATCCATTAAAGAGCTGGGTATTCCGCAGTGCCAGGATTCCTCTTCGTATCTAGCCGATTTGGCGGAAATGTTCAGACCCGCAACGCTCTTCAGCAAGCTGGTGGAACGCGGCGATCATTTCAGCACGATTTTCAACCATGCCATTTCTGTTGCACTCGGTGGCCAACGCGGGCCTGTTCATCTTTGCATCCCTTTCGATGTCCAGACAGAGCCGCTTGAAGAATGCCGAATCGTTATCCCTGAAAGGGAAACACTCGTCAATTACGCGAATATTGGCCGGGTTATCAACGCCATTAACCATGCCAAAAAGCCTCTCATCATTGCCGGCAAAGGCGTTAACCGCTCAGGCGCGCATGAGGAATTGATTCAATTGGCGGAAGTCTTCAATATTCCTGTCGTTACCACTCCCGGCGGCAAAGGCTCTATCGTCTGGGATCATCCGCTGTACCACGGACCTGTAGGTGTTGGCGGATGCAAGCATGGCGACGACCTATTGAATCATAGCGATTTGTTTATCGTGCTTGGGTCGCGGCTCAGCGATATGACCACCTGCAATCTCAAGGCGGAGAACCATCCGGAGACGCTGATTCAGTTTGATGTTGACCCTACTTTTGTAGGTAAAATCCTGAACTCCCATACGATTGCGGTCGGTGGCGATTTACGCGATAATCTGTCGCTGGTTCTCCAGAATGTTGACACTGCCGCGATTAAAACACGCGAAACGGAGACCGCCGTTCATTATTCGGAAGAACTGCCAGTTCTGCCCAATCTTTCACTTGCATCGGTGATGAGCATCATGAGCGACCTGATCCCTTATAACAATACGGTATTTGTGGATGATGGCAGCCACGGCTTCAACGCCGTGAAATGGTACAACGTGAAGAAACCGGGAAGCTTTGTCTTTGACGCCTACTTTGCCTGCATGGGCAACGCAATCGGAATGGCGATCGGCGCCAAGGTTGCTTCTCCTGAAGAAACGATATTCTGCATTACCGGCGACGGCTGCTTCATGATGCTCGGCACTGAAATAAATACCGCCGTTTGCAAGAATATTCCGGTTATTTTCATCGTTGTGAACAATATGCAGCTCGATATGGCTTTAAAAGGTATGGAAAAAACCACAGGCAGAATTGACGGAACGATATTTGAAGTTCCTATGGATGCCGTGAAGTTTGCCGAATCTCTAGGAGCCACCGGCTTCAGATGCGAGACTAAAGATCAATTTGCTGCCGCCATTAGCGAAGCTGTGGCTTTAAACCGTGTTGCTGTCATCGAACTATTGACTGATCGTGACGAAGTGCCCCCTACTGCACACCGTGTATTGAATCTGAATTAAACATAAAACGTTTAGGAGGTATTCCGATGATAGACAACATCAACAGCGGTCTCAAGCATTTCTCCAACCTTTCAGGCGACTATGGCGCCAAAGCGCTGGCTCCGATCAAAGAGCATTTTCCAGAGCTTGCCGAATATATCATGGGCAACGCATATGGCGATGTTTTTCAGCGGACCACCATTGGCGCGGATTGGAAAGAGATTGCCGTTATTTCCGCTTTAATATCGATGGGCCAGTTCGACCAGCTCGGCGTTCATTATGTGATGGCGCTTAGTGTAGGCATGACCGTCGATCAAATCAAGGGTATTTTATTGCATCTGGTGCCATGTGTCGGTGCTCCAAGGGTTATTACCGCTTTTAATGTTCTGCTCTCAACACTGGAAGAAATCCAATAACTGCTCCCGCGACAAAATAATACACCATTCGACTTTTTTATTGTACGGATGAGAAATTTATGTATATAATAAAGTTAAAATATCCCAAAACTAAAGTGATAATGTCGAATATTGACGTTGGTGAATAGTTATGAAGGATATTTATTAATACCGGTTGTGTTCGCACAGTCGGGTTAATGCTGAACTAATCAAACTCTGGGAGAGATGAGCACATGGGAAAATTTATTTTGAACACCGATTCTGCCAAAAAAGTCATTAATATCGAATTGGAGGGAACCTTCACCGAAGAAGATGGTCTTAAATCGATTCAAGCCTATCAAGAAACCATTAATCCTATTACTCCAGCTGATTATCAACTGGATATTGATTGCAGAAAGCTGAATGTAACATCCCCTGATGTTGTGCCGCTTCTAGAAGGTTGCTTCATGATGTTCAAGAAAGACGGATTTGAAAGAGTGAAGCTTACCCTTGAGAATAATCCTGTCCTCAAAATGCAGCTGGCTCGTCTGGGACGTAAAGCGGGACTTGAAAACCTGGAAATCATCAGCATTTAAATCTGGCTACGCCTGCAACTGTTGAGCCAGGGAAAGACAGCGGCGTTTAAACTTAGCGGATGCTTTCGATGCAAGTTTTGTACGAAGTTAAGCCTGAAGCGCCGCTCACAAAACTTTTAGGAGGATTCATATGGCTGGGATTCGTATTAAGGACATAGATATCTATCATCCAAGTAAAAAGATTGGCAACGACTTTTTCATTGAGCATTTTGACGAAAAAGGCATTGATATCCGTGGACTTCTCGCTGCTCTGGGCCGTGAAAACCGCTACAGCATTGACAATGAGGAAGAGAATTCCCTGTCGATGGCTTTCGAGGCGGCGAGCAATGTTCTGGAGAAGACCGGTCTTACCGGTGCTGATATCGACCTTATCGCTTATGCGAGCCAAACTCCTGAATATATCTTTCCTACCAATTCATTGATGATCCACCGGCTAATCGGCGGCGCATCCCATACGATCTGCATTGACAGCAATGCAAACTGTGCGGGAATGACTGCTTCGGTTGAACAGGTAAGCCGGCAAATGATGGCCAATCCAAAAATCCGCCGCGCTCTGGTCATCGGCTCCGACCATGTTGCACCGCATGCCGACAAGAATGACCCTGTATATTACGCCAACTTTGGAGATGCCGCCGCCGCGGTCATTCTGGAGCGTGATGAGAATTCCGTAGGCTTCATCGATTCCATCTACCAGACAGACACTTGCGTCTACGGCAATTCGATGTTCCCTGCGGAAGGCTTAGCCAATCTGGGACGCACCGGCGTGGGCGCCGGAGAGTTCAATGTTAAATTCATCCCATTTGACGACTCGATTTGCGTAGACGCCGCTTCCGAGTCTATCAACACATTGCTAAGAGATAATGAGATTGCCCCTGAATCGATTAAAGTGGCCTGCTTCTCTCAGCTATCACTTCCCAACATTCAAGCGGTTTCGGGCAAAACCGGTATCGACAGCGACGCAGCCGTCTACATAGGCGATGAATTCGGCTATACCTCCACGAGCAGCCCTTTTATCGCCCTGCACAAAGCCGTAAACACGGGGAAACTCGAGCGCGGGGACAAGCTTCTGTTCTGGACCGTTGGCGCCGGTTGGCAAAACGTAGCTTTTGTGATGGAGTATTAAGCTAGATATTCAAGAGCGTCCCTAATGCAGAACATCTGCATTAGGGACGCTTTTTTTATTAAGCCTCCTTTTACAGATAATTTTTCCGGAAAAGGAATAGAAATCGAATGTCAGTTTAAATCACACATCTAGCTCAAAAAACACGAAAACAGCATTAAAATTAATTATTTTAAATTTTTATGTTATTATTATTGACATTAATTCAAAAGCTAATTATATTGGCATTATAAGATTTTTAGCGACACAACAGTGTGTCACTCAGAGCAGGACAGTCAATCCTCACAACGCTGTGGCCGGATGGCTTGTTGTACTGCTGTACTTAAAATTATACAGTCAGTCACAATGATGTGGCTGCAATGGCAACGGGGCCGATTAACGAAATCCGCAGATTTGCGGGTTCTGTCAGTCGGCTCTTTTTGCTCATTCACTTACTTTTTAAGGAGGCGATGTCAGCGGCAAATGAACTCGAATACTCCCAGCCCACCTGCAAGCCCTAACAAAACAGTGGTTTACCCAATAAAAGGAGGAAGTTAAAAATGGAAGCAAAAGAATTTCGTAAAGCCGGTCATTCCCCGAGTTTATTGTCAGCTTTTTTATATTTTGATGTAAGCTTTATGATTTGGGTGCTGTGCGGAGCTCTATCGCTCTTCATCACTAAGGATTTCGGCTTAACGGATACCCAGAAAGCTACAATGGTTGCGATTCCGATCCTGGGCGGTTCGGTGTTCCGGATACCGATGGGAATATTGGCAGACCGCATCGGCTGTAAAAAAGCGGGCCTTACCGGCATGTCCCTAACCCTCATCCCTCTTCTGTGGGGTTGGCTTGGCGGAACCAGCCTGCTGCAGATTCATATGATCGGATTTCTGCTCGGTTTCGCGGGCGCGAGTTTTGCCGTATCACTGTCCTTGGCGAGCCGCTGGTATCCTCCACAGTATCAGGGACTTGCGATGGGCATTGCGGGAGCAGGCAACAGCGGAACGGCGCTGGCAACCTTTTTCGGGCCGCAGCTCGCTCAGGCTTACGGGTGGCATAATGTTTTTGGTATCGCGATGATCCCATTGGTTATGGTCATGATCGTATTTGCTATTTTGGTTAAAGATGCCCCGAATGCTCCTGCACCAAAGCCAATTATGGATTACCTCAGTGTGTTCAAGCATGCGGATACTTGGTGGTTCTCGATGTTCTATGCCATTACCTTTGGCGGTTTTGTCGGATTCGCCAACTATGCGAGCATTTTCTTTTATGATATATATGGCGACAGCGCGAATCCCGGCGGTTTGACCAAAATTCAGGTAGGTTACCTGGTAACCATTACAGTCATTGCAGGCAGCTTCTTCAGACCTGTAGGCGGCTGGATCGCCGACAAAATTGGCGGCATGCGTCTCCTGGTTATTTTGTACAGCGTGGTTTCCGTATGCGCCTTTGCGATTGCTACTATGCCCTCTTCATTCCTTGTAATGCTACTATATACCAGCGTAATGATGGCCTGCCTTGGCATGGGGAACGGATCGGTATTCCAGATCATACCTCAGCGCTTCTCCAGTGAAATCGGAGTCATTACGGGAATCGTCGGCGCAGCAGGAGGTTTGGGAGGATATTTGCTGCCAACATACATCCTCGGCCCGCTAAAGCAATCCACAGGTTCACAGGTCACAGGATTCCTTGTTGTAGGTTCCATCGTGTTAATAACAACCCTTATTTTTTACGCGGTTACACGTTCCTGGAGAAAATCCTGGGCTAAAGCGGAATCCGGCGTCAATTTCTAGCAGATTAAAAAAAACTTCAGTGGGGGTGAACTCACATGACAACGAAAAAAGTAAAAAGTGTCTGTCCTTACTGCGGCGTCGGCTGCGGAATCGTACTCGAGGTGTCCGGTAACCGCGTTGTCAAACTCACTGGAGATAAAGAGCATCCGGCCAATTTCGGCAGACTGTGCACCAAAGGCAGCACTGCCGCTCTAGCCATCACAGAATCGGGGCGAATGGAAAACGCCTATATGCGTCAGGACCGAAAGGGCCTGGCCTCCAAAGTCGGCATGGATGACGCCATCAGCGATACGGCCAAGCGGCTCCGTGCCATTCTTGACGAACATGGCCCGGATGCCCTCTCCTTTTACGTCTCGGGTCAAATGTCATTGGAGGCCCAGTATTTGATCAACAAGCTGGCTAAGGGCTTCATAAGAACTAATAACATCGAATCCAATTCCCGCCTTTGTATGGCGAGCGCCGGCAGCGGCTACAAGCTTTCGCTTGGAGCGGATGGGCCTCCGGGGTCTTATCAGGATATGGATAAAACCGATTTGTTCTTCGTTATCGGAGCCAATATGGCCGACTGTCATCCAATTCTGTTCCTGCGTTTGATGGATCGGGTTAAAGCGGGAGCGAAGCTGATTGTCGTGGACCCCCGCCGTACGGCTACCGCGGAAAAAGCAAATCTGTATATGCAGATCAGGCCCGGAACGGATCTCGCCCTGCTTAACGGACTGCTGCACCTGCTTGTAAAGAACGGCCATACGGACCCGGCCTTCATCGCAGAGTTCACCTCCGGCTTTGAGAACATGCCGGATTTCCTGGAAGATTATCCGCCGGACAAGGTGGCCGAAATTACAGGAATCCCCGAGGCGGATATCCGTAAAGCCGCCGAATGGATCGGCGGGGCCCCTAATTGGATGACATGCTGGACCATGGGCCTTAACCAGAGTACACACGGCACCTGGCATACGAACGCCATCTGCAATCTGCATCTCGCTACAGGGGCCATATGCCGCCCGGGAAGCGGCCCCTTCTCCCTCACCGGCCAGCCCAACGCCATGGGCGGCCGGGAGATGGGTTACATGGGGCCGGGTTTGCCCGGTCAGCGCTCCGTCCTAAGCGAAGCAGACCGGAGGTTTATCGAGGAAATGTGGAAGGTTCCCGAGGGCACCGTTCGTACTGAGGTCGGCACCGGCACCGTATCCATGTTCGAAAGTATGAAATCCGGCGATATCAAAGCCTGCTGGATCATCTGTACGAACCCGGTCGCCACCGTGCCGAACCGCAAGAACGTGATTGCAGGACTGGAAGCTGCCGAACTGGTCATTACGCAGGATGCGTTCCTCGATACTGAGACGAACCGGTTCGCGGATATTCTGCTGCCCGGCGCTCTATGGGCCGAAGCCGAAGGTGTGATGATCAACTCCGAGCGCAACCTGACCTTGATGCAGAAAGCGGTCGAGCCGCCCGGAGAAGCCATGCCCGACTGGCAGATTATCGCCCAGGTTGCATGCGAAATGGGCTATTCCGCGGCTTTCTCGTACGGTTCCTCAGCTGAGGTCTATCAGGAAATCCAGCAGGCCTGGAATCCGAAGACCGGCTATGACATTCGCGGCGCGACTTATGAAAGGCTGCGCGAAACGCCTGTGCAGTGGCCTTGTGCTTCGGACAGCGCGAGCGATCGGAACCCGATCCGCTATTTGAACGATCAGGCCGACAGTACGCCGATAGAGTTTGC
This sequence comes from Paenibacillus rhizophilus, assembly GCF_003854965.1. Classification (GTDB taxonomy): domain Bacteria; phylum Bacillota; class Bacilli; order Paenibacillales; family Paenibacillaceae; genus Paenibacillus_AQ; species Paenibacillus_AQ rhizophilus. The sequence goes on along the minus strand of NZ_RQPI01000001.1, from coordinate 723,592 downwards.
CGGCAGCAGCGCTCCGCGCATTGTTTTCCCCACGGAAAGCGGAAAAGGAATCTTTTGGGCGCGGCCGTATATGCCGCCTGCAGAAATACTGGACAACAAATATCCTTTTGTGCTGAATTCCGGCCGTTTGCAGCATCAATGGCACACGCTTACCAAAACGGGAAAGATTCCCACGCTAAATAAACTGAATCCAGGGCCTTTTATTGAAATTCACCCGGAGGATGCTTCGATGCTTGAAATTAAAGATCGCGACCCGGTAGAAATTCGTTCGAAGCGAGGGCGGGCTATTCTTCCAGCAGTCATTAATGATCGGGTGCGCCCGGGAAATTGCTTTGCCCCCTTCCATTGGAATGATGTGTTTGGGCCGAATCTGGCGGTAAACGACGTCACCAATGATTCTGTCGACCCCCTGTCCTTTCAGCCCGAATTGAAGTATTGCTCCGTCTCGTTGGTCAAGGCTGCGGGGCATCCGTCAGCGGAGCATAATTTATCGGACAAAGATGGAATTGAGACACCTCTTCCAACCAACGCAGCGACCGTCAATCAGAAGGAGGAATTGTATTTGGCACAACTAGATACGCTCGCTAACATGTTGGGCCTTCAATCCCCCAAAGCCATAACGCTGGATAGTCATGAACAAGTTTATCTGTCGGGCTTCTTAACCGGTCTCCGCACCGAGGATTCGCGAACGGCTGCCGGCATTCCGGTTCTGCCCCCTGCCGCGCCGCTTGAACCAGCCAAACGTTATTGGGTAGACGGCTTGCTGGCCGGGATGTTCTCCCGCAGTTCCCTTCCCGATGAGGATACGATTTCCAAGCTTGAAACGGCGGCGGGAGCGGCGCCAGAGGCTGCGGGCAGACTTCCTGTCACCATTCTCTGGGCCTCGCAGACCGGAAATGCGGAAGGTGCGGCAATCGACTGCGCGAAGAAATTGCAGGAATCCGGTTATGATATAAGACTCGTCAACATGAATCAATATGCCGTACCGGATCTGGCCAAGGAGCGCTTTGTCCTGTTCATTGCCAGTACCTTCGGTGCCGGAGATCCTCCGGACAATGGGGAAAGCTTTTTTCAGTCCCTGCAAGCGGATCATGCGCCTCTATTGACTGAGCTTCGCTATGCCGTTCTCGCCTTCGGGGATTCGAATTACGATCAGTTCTGCGGATTCGGACAAAATTTGGATGCCCGTTTGGAGGAGCTTGGCGCTCAGCGGCTCCTTGACTGCGCTCATTGCGATACGGATTACCAAGAACAGGTCGAAACGTGGACGAACACAGCTGCGGGGATGTTACGCGAGTATGCAAGCAACCGGGAGCAAGCCTTACCTACGGCTGCAGCCACCGCCATATCGGCTCAAGCAACCGGCCCCGATGCGGCTTCCCCGATCCCGGAACAAAATGGATATAACCGAAATCGCCCGGTGCATTCGCGTATCCTGTTCAACCGGCGCCTGAATAAAGAGAATTCCGAGAAGGAAACCCGCCACTATGCTTTCGACCTCAGACATACCGGTTTGCGGTACGAAGCAGGTGACGCTCTGGGGGTATGGCCGGCCAATTGTCCTGAGCTTGTCGGAAATTTGCTAAGCGCGGTGAAACTGGAACCATCCTTCCCGGTTACGGTAAAAGGCCAAGGAGAAGTGCCGATCGCCGAGGCGCTGCTACGTTACTTCGAAATTGCCCGGATTTCACCGGAAATGCTCCGGTTTATCCGCGATCAATCACAGAATGAAAGGTTGAGCGAGCTTCTTCAAAGTGAAAACCAGGCAAGCCTGAAGGAGTGGCTGTGGGGGCGTCAGCTGATCGATGTGCTGCAGGAGTTTCCGGTATCCATGAGCGCGGCGGAGTTTACTCAGCTGCTCAAGCCTTTGCAGCCCCGCCTGTACTCCATTTCATCCAGCCCGAAATCCAATCCGGACGAGGTCCATATCACGGTTTCCACCTTACGCTACGAGTGTGGCGGCAACCCCCGAAAAGGCGTGTGCTCCACCTTTCTGGCAGACCTCGCCGCACAGGATACAGAAATCCCGATTTTTATTCAGAAGAACGCTCATTTCCGTCTGCCGGCAAATCCGGATGCGCCGATGATCATGGTCGGTCCGGGTACCGGAATCGCTCCATTCCGCGGCTTCCTTCAGGAGCGACAAGCGACCGGGGCCAGGGGCAAGAACTGGCTGATCTTCGGAGAACAGCGTGAAGATAGCGATTTTTACTTCAGGGATGAACTAGAAGCTTTCCAGAAGGAAGGCTTACTGCATCGTCTGGACACCGCCTTTTCCCGCGACCAGGCCGACAAAATCTATGTCCAGCACCGCATGATGCAGCACGGCGCAGAGCTTTGGGCTTGGCTGCAGGAAGGCGCCCACTTTTATGTGTGCGGAGATGCCAATCAAATGGCCAAAGAGGTGGATGCCGCGCTGAAGGCCGTTATTCAGCAGCATGGCGGGATGAGTGCGGATGAAGCGAAGGATTATGTGAAAGAGCTGTCGCTGAGCAGACGATATTTGCGGGATGTCTATTAATAAAAATGGCCCGCATCAGAAATAAGGGGCGATCCCCAAAGTCATCCTGGATGACTTTGGGATCGCCCCTTTTCCATTTACTAAAGCCATTCTTTATTTCACAAAACCGCCTCGTTCGTGTAGCGAACGACATGGTGAACCGCATTGACGATAAACTCTTTGCATAAAACGGTGATTCAGCGGGCTTCTGATGCTTTCTGCCGGCTTGATTATTATTTTTATAAATGCTTATGAAAAAAATCCTTCACCACATCAAGCGTATGAGGCTGGGTGAAGCCGAAATGTCCGCCGCCCGTTATTTTATACAGAGTTATATCATTGCCGGCCTGCCTCATTGTCTTCAAAAATTCAAGGCTTTGTTCGTATGGCACGACATCGTCCTGATCCCCGTGCATCATCAAGATCGGAGGCGCATCAGGATGCACATATTGACTTGGACTTGCTTTTTTCGCTTTATCCTTATGCTCCTGAATAGCTCCGCCAACCAGCTTCGATTCCGGCGAATGCGGCGAATCATGGTCTAAGCGGGACGGATATTGACTCATGGACAAAAGATCCGTCGGGCCGAACCAGTCTACAATGGCCTGAACCTGGCTGGACTCTTCAAGATGCTCTCTGTCTCCCGTAAATTCTTCGATACCTTCCGTCAAGGCAAGCAAAAGAGCCAGGTGTCCGCCCGATGAATCTCCCCATACTCCTATTTTTTCCGGATTGATATTGTACTTAGACGCATTGGCTTTCAGGAAACGCACCGCCGCCTTCACATCCTGAAGCTGTCCCGGGAACAGAGCTTCTCCGCTTCCTCTGTATTGCACAGACGCGACGACGTAGCCTTGTTTCACAAAATCGGTCAGTTGAGGGATGAAAGCGTAAATGTTCTGTTCCGTCCATCCCCATCCCGAGCCTTGCAAGTAAATAATCAAAGAATACGTTTCTTTATTCCCTTCCCTGCCGAACAACTCATCCATCGGGTCCCGGTACACCAGTAAATTCAGTTTCAATGAAGTTCCCTCTACATTGGAGAACTCAATATTGGGAATGAGTTGTACATACGAATTGACATTTTGCTCCCAGTCGAGCACCTTGATTTCCTGTTCTGCATTGCTGATATCTGCCATTTGACGTTCCTCCTTGAAAATAAATAATATGTAGCCGGTAAAATTTAGCCTGCAATTTCATTGCTACATGGTCCTCACCCCCTTCAAATACAAATTCCATGTTGTAATGAAAAATGTTACAACGACAACAAACGAAAGTCCGCCCGGCAAATTAAGAACTTCGAGTATCGTTGTAAACACGATCATTACAACAAGCTCAAAAAATTATGCTTCCGCAGAAGCATGAGAAGCATTCTTTCTTTGAACCATAAGTACCGTTATTTCTTTTATGGAGATTTCTCGCAGAACTTGTTCCATCGCCGTTTGAGCCTTCAATAAAATCAGCTCCAACACCTGATTAATATTGGCTCCCACCCAACAGTTCGGATTCGGATGGTCATGCGTATGGAACAGCTCGCCTTCCTCCACCACCTCGACGGCTTTGTAGACGTCATATAAGGAAATGTCGGCAGCCTCCTTTAGCAAGAATGCCCCTCCGGAGCCCCGTTTCACATCGAGCAGACCGGATTTCTTTAATAACCGGCTGATTTGGCGGATAATTACCGGATTCGTGTTTACGCTGTCGGCAATCTGCTCTGAAGTCAGAAGATCAGTCCGCACGTGGATTAGCGAGAGCATATGAACGGCTATTGAAAACCGGCTGCTGATTCTCAAGGTGATCACCCTTTCGTTGTAACTATAATAATTACATCAAAATAGTTTGTCAACCCTTTGGCAAGAGCGCTTCACGATCTTTTTACAGACAAGTTAGTTACCTGCTCCCGTTCATTGCCCTGCGATGAATAAAAGTAATAATTTTTTTCTTGACTAAACGGTCTGAAAAGGGGTATGATAACACCAGAAAGGAGGTGCAATGTTGTGGCTAGAAGCAAAGAGTTCGATACCACCCTTGTGCTGCATAAGGCCATGGAAGTATTCGGCCATTACGGTTATGAGGGAACCTCACTGCAAAATTTACTCGACGGTCTGGGGATTGCCCGCCAAAGTCTGTACGATACGTATGGGACTAAAAGGGACCTTTTTATCTCGGCAGTCAAATATTATGTCAATGAGAAATCGGCGGCCGTCGTCTCCTATCTGGAGCGTTCGGGTTCGGTGAAACAAGCGATTGCCGACATTTTTCACGAAATTGCAGCCGTTTTGCAGGATGAACAGCGCCGCAAGGAATGTTTCATTCTGTACAGCGCCATTGATCAAGTCCCTCACGATCCGGAGATTGCGGCTTTTTTCAAGCATGACATGGAACGTCTGGAACAAGCCTTTTATGACGCATTGGTTCGGGCCCGTGAACAAGGCGAACTGAGCGGCCGTCATGATGACCTGCTTGCCCTTGCCCGCTATTTGTATCATTCGCGATATGCGCTAACCCAAGCGGCTAAACTTACCGACAACCCGCAGGTTCTGGACCAAATTGCGGCTGTCACCCTCTCGGTGCTAGATAAATAATGAAGCTTCATACAGATGCTTCATTATTATTTTAAATATTTTTGACCGAACGATCTATAAAGGAGGTGATTCTCCCCTGCGTGCTCTGAATTGGAGAAAATAAATTCATTTTTTTACCTATTCCAGACTGTTTGATCTACAAAAGAAAGGATGAACATTCATATGAACAACTCGAAACATAAAAGACTGGCATTGCTGCTTTTGGCGGTATCCCAGTTGATATTGGCGCTTGATTACACGATTATTTTTGTGGCCCTGCCTTCCCTGGCGGCGGATCTAGGCTTTAGCGCGAACAATCTGCAATGGGTCATTAGCGCCTACTCCTTGGCCTTTGGCGGATTCCTGCTTATCGGCGGAAGATTGTCAGACCTGCTTGGCAGAAGACGGATGTTTATGATCGCCATGGCGCTTTTTGGTCTTGGCTCTTTACTCGGAGGGCTGGCAGGCTCGCAGCTCGCGCTCGTTATCGCCAGAGGCATTCAAGGGCTGGGCGGAGCGCTCCTGTCCCCGGCCACACTGTCCCTGATTATGTCCAATTTTGAAGAAGGCAAGGAACGCAACCGCGCGCTGGGTGTGTGGGCGTCAATGGGCGGAGTCGGAATGTCGCTTGGATTGCTTCTGGGCGGTGTGTTAACCAGTTACATTGGCTGGGAATCGACATTCTTCGTCAATGTGCCGATCGCTATTTTGGTCCTTATCCTGTCGCCAATGGCCCTTATGGAGAGCAAAACACTGTCCGAAACCCGCCATTATGATGCGGCCGGGACGATTTCCGTAACAGTCGGCATGATCTTAATCGTGTATTATCTCATTCAATCCCCGGTCACAGGCTGGCTGCATACAGCAACGCTTATTCCGGGGCTAATCGGGGCTGCCTCGCTTCTGCTGTTTGTAGCGATTGAGAAGCGCACAAGCGAGCCGCTGATTCCGTTCCGTCTGTTTCGCAACCGCAATTTGACCGGCGCAGCCATTACGGCCGCTCTATTCTCCGCTTCATTCGGTACGCTGTATTATTTCCTGACGCTGTACACGCAAGAGGTGCTGCAATATACCGCGATCCAGTCTGGCCTTACCTTCCTGCCTCTGACGGTCAGCGCTTTGCTTGGAGCCAAGCTGATTAACAAAATGATTTCAGGCGTTGGCGTTGCCGGCACGATTGCGGCCGGGATGGGACTTGGCGTCATCGGATTCTTGCTTCTGACCCGGGTATCCGAAACCGGATCGGCTTGGGACGTCATTCCGGGCATGGTTATTATCGGTCTGGGTCAGGCGTTTACGTTCACAACGATGTATATTGCGGCAAGCACAGGAATTGACATGAAGGAGCAAGGAGTCGCCTCCGCGATCGTCACGACCGGACAGCAGATTGGCGGCGCCGTCGGGTTGGCTGTCATTATGGCGATCATCTCGGCAAGTTTGGGTGCGAATGCTACGCTGGAAACGATGGAGTCCGCGGCGCTCAATGGAGCGATCCGTATGGCAATCTTCATCGAAGCCGTTATTGCGCTGATAAGCATTGCCGTGGCGTTTATCTCACTTAGACACAAAAAATCCGCGAAAGTAAAAGCAGCCGCATAAATGAAAATATTTCTTGAATCAGGAGTGAATGACATGATGGACAACAGTAAAATTCTGATTACGGGCGGAACCGGCAAAACAGGAAGCCGAATCGCCAGACGACTTAAGGAACTTGGTTATAATGTTCGTACAGCCGGCCGTGAACAATCTGCTTCCACTATCGACGAACATGTGTATTTTGACTGGAATGACGAGACCACGTTCGATTTGGCACTAAAAAACGCAAATAAAGTCTATCTCGTAGCCCCGCTTCTGGTCATGAATCCTATAGAATTGATGTTGCCTTTTCTGGAGAAAGCGTTGAAGTCAGGGGTGCAACGGATCGTACTGCTCGGCAGCGCCTCCGTTTCGGAAGAAGGGCCTGTGTTTGGCAAGGTGCATCAGGCAGTTCGTCAGTTTGCGCCGGAGTGGGCGGTTCTGCGGCCTTCGTACTTTTTTCAAAATTTCACGGAAGGCCCCCACGGTGCGACGATTAACCGGGATGGGGTGATCATTTCGGCCACGGGGCCTGGACGAATGGGCTTCGTTGATGCGGACGATATCGCGGAGGTGGGCGTACGGGCGCTGATTGACCCGCAGCCCCATAATACCGATCACATCATCACCGGTCCGCAGTCCCTCAGCTACGCAGAGGCGGGGGGAATTATCGGTGCCGCTACGGGCCGAACCATTACACATACACACATAGAGACGAAAGAGCTCGCGGCCGGGATGATCAACCTCGGGATGCCTGAAGACTACGCGATCTTCCTTGCGGGCTTGGATGAAGGCATTAAAAACGACGGCACCGAGGATCTCGTGACCGATACCGTGGAACGCGTGACCGGCCGTCCTCCGCGATCGTTAGCCGATTTCGCCAAATCGCATACCGCATTTTGGAAAAAAGGCTAAACATATTAAAAATGACCTCATCTCCATATAACCCGTGGATGTTGAGGTCATTTTTTCATTGTTTTCATCTTAAAAGAACTCTTTTTGGGAAAGAAGCCGTTTCACTTTGTCGGCTGTGTCCGTACCGTCCAGCGGCGTATTAATCACGACTTGAAGCTCAGGCGAGTCGGTAACCGTAAATGAAAGATGTTTAAAGATCAATTCCCCTGCTACCGGGTGATAAATCACCTTGTTCCCTTCCGGAGCGTAGAGAACTTCTTGGCGCTGCCACATTTCCTTGAATTCTTGGCTGATTTGCGTTAATTCCCGGATTTGTTCCCCCCACCACGGATCTTCAATAAAGCGGCCGTACCCGGCCCGAAATTGCGCCAAGCAGCGCAGCGCTCCTTCTTCCCAATATTCCCCTTTGATTTGACGCAAATAGTCGGATGTAAAGGTGCTCCATACCAAATTCCGCTCCCGCACGGTCATCGAGTCGTAGTCACCGTATACGATGCAAAACGCTTTATTCCATGCCACAACATTCATTCTAACGTCAATTACACAAGCGGCCAATTGATCCAGGAAGTTCTGCAGGTTCGGGCTAATAACGGACTGGGCACGCTTTTCCTCCAAAGGGTACTGTCTATATGCGAGTAAAAATAAATGCCTGCGTTCATTGGCATCCAGCCGAAGTACACGGGTCAAGCTTTCCAAAACCTGAACGGAAACTTGAATGTCCCTTCCCTGTTCAAGATACGTGTACCATTCAAGACTTATCCCCGCCAAGGCTGACACTTCTCCGCGCCGAAGACCCGGCGTACGTCTCGGTTTCCATGCGGAATACCGGCTTGCTTGGGAGAAATCCGCTCACGGCATTTCCTTAAAAACTGTCCCAACTCATGATGTCGGTCGAATTTCAAATTTTCCATCAAACCATAACCTCCCGTTGATTGATCTTGGTTAGTAGTTTTTCTCCTAGGATAACCGTCCGTCTCCTTAAACTGGTTACAGGTATTATACATTATCAGTGGGGCCGATAACAGGATGTCAAAAAACTGCAAGGAGGACGCTATCGTATTCGGCGCAACATCCAATCAACAATAAATGAATGGGAGGTCTTCAAGATGTCGGAACAAACATTGAGTAAAACAATACTGATTACCGGTGCAAATAAAGGAATCGGATTTGAAACGGCCCGGCGTTTAGGCTCACAAGGATTTACTATTTTAGTAGGTGCCCGAAATAAAGAAAGAGGAATTGAGGCCAAAGCGAAATTACAGTCTGAAGGGGTCACAGCCCATTTTATTGAACTGGATGCAACAAGCCAACTCTCAATTGATTCAGCGGCAAAAGAAATTGGGGGGACCTTCGGTCGGTTGGATGTTCTGATCAATAACGTGGGGGTCGCGCTTGGTAATTTGGAAGATATTCTTGTTCCTTCGAGAACAGACGTTAAGGTATTACGGGAAACATTCGAAACTAACTTTTTCGGTATGTTTGCCATAACGAAGGCTTTGCTACCGCTCATTCGTAAATCGGCGGCAGGACGGATAGTCAATTTATCCAGCGGGCTTGGTTCCTTAACGCTGCACAGCGACCCCGTGTTTGAGTTTTATGATAACAAAATTTTACTGTATAATACCTCGAAAACCGCAGTCAATGCGTTAACTGTTCACTTCGCCCATGAGCTGAAAGACACGCCGGTAAAAGTAAACTCGGCAGACCCAGGATTTACGACTACCGATCTAAATGGCTTTCAAGGTAAGCGAACCGTTGAACAAGCTGCAGAAATCGTCGTTCGTCTTGCTACTCTTTCGGATGATGGGCCTACCGGCGGATTCTTTGATGAAAACGGAGTGCTTCCTTGGTAAGCCTTAGTGCGCCGCTCGTTTAACCTAGTGATGTATTAATGTCCACTCCCTTTAATTAATTTAGTAATTATAATTTGAAAATATACTTTATTTAAGTTATAATAAACTAAACCATTTAAAAAGGAGTGTTACATATGTCAACTGTTCTTTATATAACTGCCCACCCTCACGATCATCAGACTTCTTACTCCATGGCCGTCGGGAACGAATTTATCGAAGCTTACCGGGAAGCACACCCGGACGATGAGGTGATCAGGCTCGACTTGTTTAAACTGGACATCCCTCATATCGATGCGGACGTATTCAGCGGTTGGGGCAAGCTTGCTTCCGGATCTTCATTCGACCAGCTTTCCGACGACGAGAAGGCTAAAGTCGGAAGACTGGGTGAAATCGTGGATCAATATGTCGCAGCCGATAAATATGTATTTGTTTCACCAATGTGGAATTTTTCGTTCCCACCAATTTTAAAGGCTTATATTGACGCTGTTTGCGTCGCAGGTAAATCCTTCAAATATACCGAGCAAGGCATCATTGGCTTGCTGACGGACAAAAAAGCGATCCACATTCAAGCAAGCGGCGGCGTTTATTCGGAAGGCCCTGCAGCTGGTTTCGAAAGCGGCCACAGCTATTTGGCAAAAATCATGCAATTCCATGGCGTGCCGTCCTTTGACGGGATTTTTGTTGAAGGCATGGCCGCAAAGCCGGACCAAGCTCAATCGATTAAAGAAGCAGCGATCGAAAAAGCAAAAGAGGCTGCAAAAACGTTCTAAAATCTTTCCGGTCCATACGGTTAAAAAAGATCCCCTAAAGGGAGCTGAGACTTCAGCTCTCTTTTTCCATTTGCTGATCTTCCCTATTCGTTGCAAAGCCACCGATATTGTCTTTGATCCGTTGAGGTAGACAAAAAACAGGTTATCATTCATGCCCATTAGCCTAATCACCTACATTTCCTTAGTCATATACTGTGCTGTATCTTATAAAACAGAGGAGGAAATCCAAATGGGCTACGGTTGCGTTGGAGGAGTAGGCGGAGAAGATAAAGGCCCCGTTTATCCTATGTTCACATCTACGGGTACAATTTTGGTTCTCTACATTCTGCTGGTCATCATTTTGAAAACTTGCTGGATCTAAATTATCTCTGACGGTTGTCAGCCCCGCCGGGAGTTTGCGACCACATGCCCGGCGGGAGTTAAAATTTTTAGTAACAACGGGACAACTTTAGGCAGGTATACATATCATGAATTCTTGTTTTACTGTTTCGTTCTCTTTCTGAAAATCCACTGTATGCTTATGCCCAGAGATATCATCAAGACAAGCAGCAGCAGAAGCCACCCGACAATGGGGATATTGATAAAGGCGGTTAAGATGGCGGCACCCACTAATACCTTCATCCAATCGGACATGAGCGTTGGCCCATGAAACATCTCTCCAATCCGGAAACTAATGACGGTAGCTCCAAATGCCAGCGCCAGGAGCACAGCCAACAAGATAACAATGATAATCGGCATGCCGATAACGGTGACAAGCAGCAATGTACTCAAAGCCGCGAGGATCAAACACCCCAACAAACCAATAAGAATCAGCCGTCCATTGGAGCTTAAGGGATAGCGATCAGTAAATGCGGCTACTTTTTGTTTCCCCAAAATCCGAATTAGAACAGGTACAAGAATCATTAGCAGACTGACGGCGAGCTGCAGCACCCATAAACCGAGGGCAAGCCCGCCCCCGATCAACAGACTGTTTTGCGTCGCACTGTCCAGAGAAATTGTATATATATCATCACCGAGCACGGCTCCGGGATCTTGTTTAACAAGGCCCCCGATTACGACGACAACGCTTTTTATATCGGCTGTGCTGCCAAGGTGAAGATCGCCGTTTACAACGACCGCCACACCGGTCACTTGTCCGTATACCTCGGCATTGCCTCCAAACACATACAGATCATCTACGGTCTGCCCTGCGGGTACGGTCGTATTCTGATGCTCGAAAATGCTCTTTGCCGATGCAATACCCGGAATGAGGAGCATGAGGAATGCAAAACAGCTTAATGTATAAAAAATCCTTCTCAATGTGTTCATCCCTTTCAACTGGTTGAGGCTTGAAGCAGCCGTCTAAGCGAATAAACGGAGGTTGACAGGATAATTAATGAAAGCACAACCACTGCCCCGGATAAGACAGGCACACCTGAAACGAAATGCGACGCCATATAGACCAGAGCGACCACTAATTTCAAAAACCCGTTAATCAGTTTCATTAAGATGGCTCCGGCTGCGAACCAGAGTAACCCAAGTGCCATGAAAGACAGAAGAGGAACGAATATCCAACCCTTTCCGGCGGCAGCTGGTTCTTGCCTGTCTGCGATTACCTGCATAACCCGGATTTCAAAATCTGCCGGTCCTTGAATCTCTTCATAAGTGCGTGTGATGTTGCTTTGGAGGGTTAACAGCTCTTCCAGCAGGACTTGACAGGACTCACATATCTCCAAATGGGCTTCGATCTGCCGTCTTTCGTCATCACTTAACTCCTCATCCATATAAGCGGATAATTGCTCCTCTAAATGGCCGGTCATCCCTGCTCCTCCTTTGCTAGTTCCTTACGCAGTGCCATTCGAGCTGCGAATAGCCGCGACTTTACGGTTCCAAGAGGCACTTCTAGCATATCCGCTATCTCTTCATAACGGTATCCTTGCACATCATGCAGCAGGATAACCTCCCGATGATCAATGGAAAGCCTGCTCAAGCATTCCTCTATGGATAGTTTCACCGACATGTCGGGTATATTGGGGTCCACCAGATGCTCATTGGGTTGCTCATCGCTGAACTCTTTCTCTTTTGCTCTTTTTTTCAACCGGTCCTTGCACAGATTGGCTGCAATTCGAATCATCCACGAGGAAAACGCAAATTCATTGTCCAGACCGGATATCGAATAAAACGCTTTGACAAACGCCCCTTGAGAAACATCTTCAGCATCCATTCGATTACTCAACATGCCGACGGCGTAACGATAAACATGGCCTTTAAAACGTTTCACAAGCTCGGCAAATGCGTCTTGGTCGCCACCTTTGGCTTTATGAATAATCTGATAAAGTTCTTCTTCTACCACTTATGTTCACTCCTACCGGATACGGCAGCTTTCTCATTATCATGCCATAATTTCGTTCGTCTGAAGTATTCGCAGAATCTCCAGCAGAATGACGTTCAGACTGATCCATACCCCGCCGAAGACATAGCCGGCCGCAACGTCACTCGGAAATTGCACTTTGAAATAAATCCGGCTAACCCCGACAAGGAGACCCAAGAGTATGACAGCAAAAACGGCTGAAATCCGGATGAGATTATTACTGTAATGACGAAGCATTAAAAAAGCGGAAAATCCGCATACGCTGATCGAAGTTAAGGTTTCTTCACTGGGGAAGGTGTTGAATATTTGATATCCGGCCGCAACCGGCCCTGGACGATGAAAAAGCACCCGCAATCCTTCATCAAGCATTTCCCCACCGATGACGACCCAGAACAGGAAGGATAGCTCAAGCAGCTTTTGGCGGGCACTCAGTATGATCCAAATAGCGGTTATTGCAATCAGAGGCCCGTACAGATAGATCGAACCTAACAGGGCAAAGCCGTTCATAAGGTCCTTCCATTCAGGTCCAAATACCGAGAGGATAACATAAGAAGCAACCTCGTCAAAGCGGTTAAATTCCTGTGCCAAGAAATCCTGTATAAGTCCAAGCATCAAGGAAACAAACAACACAAATGCGGCAAACGAAGACAGAACCAGGAATCTGACTTTGCCGAGCGAGTTGAAATGGCGCACACCTTTTGTAAGCAAGACCATAAGCGCTGCCAGGGCACGCTGTCTATGCTTCTGATAGAAATAGATCAGCAAGGTCAACAACGCGGAAGCGACCCCAAACAGGATCATATAGCGATTCACGGTTTGGTGGTAAGCTTCCCATTTCGGTCCCAATACCCTGCCAAGTGAAATGAATAAGCTGACCCAAAAAATGGCGCCCGAATACGCATAAATCGCATATTTCCGGAAAGGCATACGGGTTACCCCACAGAAGTACCCTGTAATATGTCTGATCCCGGGTATAAAGTACGCGACGAACAACAGCTTGTCTCCGTATTTTTCAAACCACACATTCATTCTAAGGAGCTGGTCTTCACCCAGATGAACCCGATGCCCATACTTGTGTACAAAGGGCCTTCCCAGCCAGTGACCGATCCAGTAAGAAAGGGTGATGCCGGCTGTTACACCGGCACTCGCGGATAAGATGCTGAGCGGCAAATTCAATTTCCCTTCAAAAACGAATAATCCCGTATAGCTCATCAACATTTCACCAGGAAGAGGCAATGCGAGCATCTCAAGGAATAAGGCTATAAAAATAACTCCGTATCCATATTGTTCAAGCCATGCGGTAACTATGTTCACTGGAACCCCTCCTCTTCCTTATAGTTTATACATACCGGGCAGGAATCACACTGCGCTTCCGTTCAAGGACAGCTCGGTATTCCGGTCCGCTTTTCTCTGCATCCATTCGTAAATAATCGGGATTACCACAAAGCTGTTTAGTGTTGAGGTGACCATACCGCCAATAACCACGATGCCAAGCACCTGTGAAATGACCGTATCGGCGCTATGGGATAAAGCAAGCGGAATCAGCGTAAGAACGGTTGTACCCGCCGTCATAAAAATCGGACGTACCCGGGACAGACTCCCCTGCACTATGGACCCCCTCAGGCTCATTCCTTCTTTTCGATTTCGTTCAATTTTATCGATAAGGACAATCCCGTTAGTCACTACTATACCCGTAAGCATCAATACCCCAATCAATGCAGCCAGGTTCCATTGACCGTGGATCGCATACAAGGCGAGCACCACACCGGACATAGCCAGCGGAATGCTTATCAATACGGCAAACGGCGCTCTCCATCCTTTAAATACAATGCTGGTAATAAGCAGGACGAGCAATACTGAAATCACTACAGCTATCGTCATTTCGATTATCATTTGCGTAACCTGCTCTGTAATGCCTCCCAGGGAATAGGTTACCCCGTTTGGAAGCTGCACATCTTTCAGAGCCTGATCGACCGCGCCCGACACCTTGCTCATGTCACTGGAAATGATTTGCGCGGTAACGACTGAGAAAGGCTGACCATCGCGCTCTTGAATGGATGAAACCGCATCGCTTTTATGAATGGATGCCAATTGATCCAACCGGTACGACTGGCCGTTACTGCCGGTGAGCAGCTCTGCTGATAGAGAAGCCAGCACTTGTTCCGGTGTATAGACAGGCAATGTCTTCTCTTTAACCGTGTTCTTTTGAATAGGGTCGATGTAGACATCTACCGGAATGACTCCCGAACCGGTTGACGTCATGATGTCAAAGTCCTTCCCTTTGGCCATATACCGTTTCAACAGCTTGTTAATGTCACCTTCCCTGATACCGGCCTTCGCAACCTTCTCCCTATCGATGGATATGGCGTACTTAGGAATACCATTGGTCATATCGGTTTTGCCTGATACGCTTAGACCTGGGATATCGACCAGTTTGGTCCGCACAAGTTCCGCGGCCTGCTCCAGTGTCTTGCCATCTGCGCCCATCAGCATGATTTTAATCGTTGAATCATCGCCTGCGATGTTCTGATTGGTTACCGTAATGGCGGCACGGTTAGAAAGATGGGACAAATCAGACTGTAAAGACGGTATGAACGAATTAACTTCCTTCTTGTTTTTTAATTGAATGGAAAGATTGGCTACGTTCGGCTGCTGAATATACCCGCCGCCTTGGTCAAATACGTCATCTGCCTGCGGTGTAAATGAAGAACCGAAAGTGGATGAATAGGAAGCGATTTGGGCGTTGTTATGCAGAACATCTTCAACAGCTTTTACTTCCTTATCCACTTCCGAGAGCGGGGTTCCTTTCGGCAGCTCCACTTTTACAGCCACCTGTCCGCCGGCCGTACTGGGCAGCAGGCTAAACGGCAGACGGGCGGCGAACAGGGCGGCGGCAACAAACAGGAGGATCGAGATACTGATCACTGTTTTTTTGTGCTTCAATGCGGATAAGAGGAATGGCTTCATCAAGGGCTCAAGCGTTACCGCTTTGGCATGAGGCTCTCTCCAACCGATATATGCGAAAGCCGGAATGACAAGCATTGCTACGAGGAATGACACCCCAAGCGCGATGACGACAGACCAGGCAAAGCCGGAATATGAAGCGCCAATGATGCCGCCAACCAAAGCAATCGGAACATAAACGGCAACGGTTGTCGCCGTGGAGGCGAAAATTGCCGGCAGCATCTCCACAACCGCGGAAGCTAATACATGTAAGACGGGTTCACCTCTATTTTCCTGTACTCTCCGGTATATGTTATCCAGGATAACGATCGCATCATCCACAATGCGCCCCATGGCTACAATTAATCCGGAAACGGTCAATAAATTAAGCGTAACGCCCATCCATTTCAGAATAGCTGTGGTAGCAAGGAGCGTAATGGGAAGCGATACGGCAATCAAGATTGTAGACTTCACATTCCGGAAAAAGAAAAGCACACAGAGCATCGAGAAGAGGCAGCCCAGCAAGCCCTCGCGAATAAGCCCCTTCAAGGATTCGTTCAGATCATGGGCACGATCCGTCAGCAGCGTCATCGCGACGTCACCGCTTTTCACCGCCGCTATGCCGGAAACCCGTTCTTTCACATGCCCGGCAACATCCGTGATGGTTGCAGTCGGCGTTTTGATCACATTGATAAGCACACTTGCCTGGCCATCGGTTCGTGAGACGGTCTTAACATCCGTAAGCGACTCGAATACCGACGCAACGGCGGATAAGGGTACGCTTTTTCCAACGCTGTTCTTAATCGCAAAGTTATTCAGCTGCTGATCCGTAATGTCCCAACCTTCTACCCTAATCGGAAATGAGGCTTTCACATTCGCAAGATTCCCCTGCATGCTGGGAATATCGGCTGCAATGGATTTATTAAAATCGTCCAGCGTTAAGCCGTTTGCCGCCAGATCTTTCGTCCGAAGGCTGACGACATAGCCTTTATTTGCTCCCCCGACGGTCTGGACATCGGCCACTCCGGGAACGGATTTTAATTGTTTCACAATATCCGTTTGCAATGAGGATTGCAAGGTCAGGTCATCTACCTG
Organism: Paenibacillus rhizophilus; assembly: GCF_003854965.1. Taxonomy (GTDB): domain Bacteria; phylum Bacillota; class Bacilli; order Paenibacillales; family Paenibacillaceae; genus Paenibacillus_AQ; species Paenibacillus_AQ rhizophilus. Next base: position 707,027 of record NZ_RQPI01000001.1, on the reverse strand, counting down.
GTTATTCTTCGCAGTCAGACTGTAGCTCAGAATCGGGAAGGTGCTGGAGGTTAATCTTGTCACGGCAGGCTTGCCCACCCCATCCGGCAATGCGGCATCGTTCAGCGCTTGTTTGATCGTGTTCTCCGCTTTTTCCATATCATAATCCATCGGGTAATACAGATTCATCAAGAGACCGCCATCGTATGAGGTCGTCTCCAGATGGGTCAGTCCGTTCGTCTTGCGAATCACTTCCTCTAGCGGCGCGGTAATATCACGTTTCATTTGGTCCGCTTGGTAGGACGATGCCCGCAAGTACACCATTAATGTGGTGTTATTGATGCCGGGCAGATAATCTCGTTGCATTTGAAAAGCCGATACCGCCCCCCATGCTAAAATTAGCACGACACTGACCAAAATAATGGTCGCCCGCTGCATGACTGCTTCGATTAATCGCTTCATTTCAAGTCTCCTCTCGAGTCTATATAAAGAAAAGACTTCAAAGAGGACCTTTTTGTTCATTGGGGTAAAAAAAGAATGGATAGTGTATCAGAACTTGTCTGACGCCCTATCCATTCTTTCGATGTTTAATGTGCCAGCAAATAGATGAAGAAAATCGCGGCAAGCGCAAACCGGTAATAGGCAAACGGCGCGAGCTTCAGCCGCTCAAGCAGCTTCAGGAAGGTTATCACGGCCAGGAGCGCCACTACGAAGGCTACGAGGAATCCGACGATGAAGAAGCCGGCATCGGCTGCCGTTAACGTCTGGTAGCTCTTTAGTAATTCATAACCGCTTGCGGCAATCATCATCGGGATGGCAACCAGGAAGGAAAAATTAGTCGCGGCTTTATAGCCTGCTCCCGCCAGCAAGCCCCCGGCAATGGTCGCTCCGGAACGGGAGAATCCCGGCCACAGGGATAGGCACTGGAATAGACCAATCGTCAGCGCCTGTCTATACGACAGCTGATCAATGCTCTCCGCCCGCACAGGAGTCTGTTTCTTCTGGCCAAGAAGCATAAAGAGTCCTCCCAGTACAAGCCCCGCAAGTACGGTATAGGGTGAGAACAGATACGTTTTAATAAAGGAATGAAGTATAAACCCAAGTATCATTGCCGGTAAGCAAGCCAATATGATATGTAAAAGGTTTAATTTCGGCCTCTCTTTCGTATCTCCATTTTCGGATTGGATCTTCATTAGACCCAGCAAGCCGAGTATCCGCCGCCAATAAATGACGGCTACAGCAAGAATAGCTCCAAGCTGGATGATGATTTCGAAAGTGTCGGCTTTTTCTCCGGTGAATCCGAGAAGTTCTCCGCTCAAAATGAGATGGCCTGTGGATGATACCGGCAGAAATTCAGTGACTCCCTCTACAATTCCTTGAATGATTGCGATAATGAACTCGTGCATATCAGCGGCGCCCTCCTCCGTCTTCTTTTAGTGATGATTCCTGTCTTCATAATCTTAGACTAAGCTATAATCCTAAATTCAACGTGAAGAGACTATTAAATAAATCTTAACTGCATGGCATAATGGCTTAACCCATCGACCTTTCTTTATGCGCAAACAAACGGGACGGAGACAGCAGATAGACCAGACTGATCAACCCGAACATACACGCGCTGACCTGAAAAGGCAGAAGCTCATTCCCTGCGCTTGCCAGCCAGCTTCCGATTAGTGGTCCGATGACTACCCCCAAACCTTCAATGGAGAACAGCAGCCCCCAGCTTGTTCCAACGGAATCTTCAGGAATATAGCAAGCCATTAATGCGTTCCATGAAGGCAATAACGCTGCATACGCACACCCTAACAGAACCGAGAACCCCATTGCGCCGGCGAAAGAGCTGATCGAAGTTAGTCCGAATAATGCCGCTGCAAAAATACCGAACCCCAATACCAGGAACCATCTTCCCCCGGCATAATCGAACCATTTGCCCATCGGGACAAGAAGCAGAATTACACCGGCGCCGCCCATCAATAATACAATGGATAGCTGTGTATGCGAGAGGCCCACATGCTTGACCGCAAAGCTTGTTAAAAAAGGCGCCAGTATTCCACCCGCCGTAGTTTGCAGCACCATGCCGGGCACCAGAAAACCGCCCTTTTTCACTTTGTCCCACAAAGCGGCAAACTGCTCATTTATGGTGAGCTCTAAACGCGGCGCCGCTGCGACATCATCAAGCTTCACCATAGCGGCCAATATCCAGCCGGCGGTAAAAAACAGGCCAATAATTAAAAGCGAAATGGACAAGCCCCAGCCCATAACCAGATTAAGGGTGACCGGACCGAGTCCCAGACCCGCCATCCAATATGCATATAAGACCCCTGCCTGCTGCGCTCGGTTCTCTTCTTTGATTTGGCTCATGCAAATGATCCAGATCGGAGAGAAGCCGGCTCCCAAACAAGCTGAAGCGGCAATGAGAATCCACGCGTTATGAGTAGTTGCCATGAGCAACAGTCCAATCATGCTGAGGGTGAAGCCGCCGTGAAGCACCTTACGGTTAGAGAATCTGTCCAGCAGATAGCCGGTGAAGCCTTTGATCAGGCTGTCGGTCAAATAGTGAACGGACACTGCTATTCCGACGATGGATGAGGAAAGCCCCCAGCCCTCCAATGCATATGCCGGCAAATAAGCGACCAGAAAGGCCCCTCTTACCCACTCCATGAAAAAGAGAACAACCGCCAGGCGGGTGAAGGATTGCCGGGGCTCTTCTACCGTATTAGAGATACCCATGGATGGTTTTCACCTGCCCTTCGACGATCTTGGGCTTCGCTTGCCCGGCAAAGGGTTGCCGCTGCTCCACAGCATTCAAAATCTCGGAAACGATATGCTCTGCTGATGATTTTCGGGAAAAAGCCTTCATACGCCGTATCCGTTCTCTCCGGTATAACGGTTTCTCCAATTGACGAAGCTGATCGATTAACTGTTCCTCATTGTGAGCGGTGTCTATCACTTTTTGCCGGGATAGCCATTCCGCGTTGCCTGCCTCCTGTCCGGGGAGCGGCCGGTATACAATCACCGGAAGAGATTGGGCAATCGCCTCGGTAAGCGTAATTCCGCCGGCCTTGGACAGCAGACAAGAGGAAATGCACATAAGTTCCTGCATTTCTTCCGTATAGCCGAGCAAATGGACACGGCTGTTCTCTTGATAAAGTTCTTCCATAGCCGTTCGCAGCTTATGATTATTTCCGCAGAGCACAATTAAATCGAAATCGGATTTTGCGATTACGGTCTCTATTAATTTGCTGGTATGACTCATTACGCCGTAAGCGCCGGCTGCAAGGAGAATATAGCGCCGGTCTCCGCATAATCCGTGCTTTTTCAGGAGCAGTTCACGATCCTGGTAAGTCTCAAAAGCTTGACGGATTGGAATTCCGCTGACAACGACCGCGTCTTCAGCAATACCTTCCGACAGCAGGGCCTGCCTCATACCTTCCGTTGCGATAAAGTACTTCATGGTGTGCGGATGGAGCCATCTTCCGTGCAGAACATAATCCGTCATGACGGTGAATATCGGCACCCCGCTTACAGTCCCCTCGCCAAGTTCGGCGGCTGCCAAATAAGGAAAGGTATGAATAATGACATCCGGCCGCATATCGTCCAGTATCTTTTGAACCTTTCGCTTGCCCATGGAATGCAAAAGCCGGCCCAGGGCGCGTCTCGGCTTCATCCCGCTCGTCATCTCGTACAATAATCCATACAGTCCTTGAGCGTATACCGCGCTGTTCAAATAGAATCTTCGGGAAAGCTCATTCAGCTTAGGATGGACTTCAGCAAAGAGGTCAACGGTGTGGACCTGATTAATCCCTCTGGATCTGAAAGAATGTTCAATAGCTTCAGCCACCTTGACATGACCGTCTCCAAACGTGGAGGTCACAATTAGCACTACAGGGTTTGGGTTCATAAGAAAGCTCCTTTTCTATCTTGGCTCTCTCTAACTCTAACCCTCAATCGTAAAAAGAACGTAAAGGGATTCTTAATGGAATATTAACTTCCGCAAGAGAGTCGCGAATACGGGGTTATAATTGCCTTCAAGAACGGAAACGATAACCGGCGCCCCAAAGGGTTTCGATATAAACCGGATTGGCGGAATCCTCTTCAATTTTTTCCCGGAGCTTGCGGATATGCACGGTTACGGTCTGCGTATCTCCGAACGAATCAACGCCCCATAATCTCTCGAAGAGCTGATCCTTGCTGAATACCCGATTGGGATGCAGCGCTAAAAAGTATAGCAGGTCAAATTCCTTCGTTGTCAGCGTTACCTCCCGATCCCTCACAAATGCGCGGCGGGAGTCGGGATCGAGCCGTATTTCCCTGATTTCCAGTTCATTTGTGGATGATCTGTGTCCCTTCAAACGGTCATAACGGGCAAGATGGGCTTTGACTCTGGCGACAAGCTCCGCGGGTTTGAAGGGCTTCGTAATATAATCATCCGCTCCAAGCCCTAGACCGCGGACAATGTCGATGTCCTCCCGTCTGGCGGTGACCATAAGGATGGGAATATCCAGCTCTTCGCGAACCTTTTTACATACCTCGAATCCGTTCAGCTTGGGCAGCATGACATCCAGTACGATTAATTCAAATTTACCGGTGAGACTCATCTCCAGGCCTTCTTCTCCATTGACGGCGATTTCGGTCCGATATCCGCTCATCTCCAAATAATCCCGCTGGAGTTCGGCAATCGAAGGTTCGTCTTCAACAATCAGTATCGTTCGCTCCATTTCCCGGTGCCCCCTCCTCTATCGATAAAACAATGTAAATGGCAGTTCCTTCGCCTTCTTCGCTATCTGCATAAATACTTCCCCCGTGACCGGCGATGATCTGCTTGGCAATGGATAGACCCAGACCGCTGCCCCCCGTGTTCGTATTTCTCGACTGCTCCGCCCGGTAAAAGCGATCAAAAATAAAAGGGGCTGCTTCCGGCGGAATTCCGGGGCCGTTATCCCGAATGGCAAGAATAAAACGCTCGGTCTCCAAACGAGTATTTACCGTGATTTTCTTTTCAGGCTTATCCATATATTTCAGGCTGTTCTGAATAATGTTGCCGAGTACACGTTTAAACGAATCGCGGTCTACCGATACCCAGGCTCCTTCTCCGCCATTCATTTCGATTTGAAGCTGCACGCCTTTTTTCTCCAGCTCTACCTCCAGCTCCTCCGCCCAATCCGTCAAAAAAGGGAGAATAGGCACGGATTCGAAGGAAAATGGAAGCTTCTGCATATCCAGTTTGGAGTAAAGAAACAACTCGTCAATCAGTCTGTCCATCTCCCCGGCCTTAGCGGCAATCGTGCGCATGTACTTCTCGTTTTTTTCGGGCGAGTTGGCCACGCCTTCCAATATTCCATCCACATAGCCTTTAATAGCCGTAATGGGCGTCTTCAGATCATGAGAGATGTTCGTAATTAATTCTTTGCGATTGTTCTCATATTGCTGCTGCAGATAAATGGATTGCTGTAGTCGGGATCTCATTTTCTCAAAAGCCATACCCAGCTGGCCCAGCTCATCTTTGCCGCTAATGTTCACCTTAAAATCCAAGTTGCCGTCGGTAACCAGCTTCGTCGCTCTACGCAGTTCAAGCAAAGGACGGATAATGCGTCTCGACATATAGGAGGTCAGCAGCCCATGCGTCAACAGAAGCACGACCAGCGTTGAGAGGAAGAGGATGGGAAAAAAAGTTCTCACAAAGTGAACCAAAGGATCAAGTTTTGTCAGCAAAAAAAGGCTTACCGGCGTGCCGTCCTTGGATAATAAATCAAACTGGGCGACTTTATACCATTCATTGTTATATTTTTGCCGGTAGGGCTCATACTCTCGTCCCGCCTTTGTGAAAGAAGGCAGCTCGTCGATTAAACCCTTTTTCTGCAAAAGATCGTCAGAAGCGTAGAGTTCTTTATTTTCGGAACGGATATAGATGGCCGTATTCTTTTGGAGCATATCTGCGGAAAAATCATTCAGAAATCCGGTATCCGTGAGCAAAGCGGAATTTTGCAGAAAGGTGTGTTTAATTAAATTTCGGGTATCTCTCTCTTCCATTCCTTCGAATTTGCTTTCGTAGGCGTTTTTAAGGCTTTGAACATCTCCATGGTAAACCACAGTCAGCAGCAAGGCGGTTACAACAAGCAGAAACAGGGGAATCACAAGCATTGCCGCATAGGAAAGCAAAAATTTCAAACGAATGGACATCTTTGGTCAATCTCCCTGCCTCTAGGATTCAAAAATGGTTACACCGCCCGTTCCTTCCTTCTCCGCAGCAACCACCAAACCAGCAGTAAAAGTACAGCTACGCAGATCGCATAGCTGACCGGCCGCAAATACTGCTCCACAATGGTCCAATTTCCGCCTAGCTTGAAACCTATGTAGACAAGAGCCAAGTCCCAAGGTATGCAGCCAAGCGCTGTGAATATGGCAAATCTCCAGGCTTTCATCCCGGCGATCCCCGCCGGCAATGAGATAAAGGTGCGAATAAAGGGCAGCATGCGGGTAAAGAAAACCGTGCTCTCTCCATAACGTCCAAACCATCGCTCCGCTTGTTCCAGATGATGTGTGTTTAAGAGAATATATTTTCCGTATTTATCCAGCAACCGCCTGCCTCCCGTGACTCCGACATAATAAGCGATCATCGAACCCATGAGATTTCCAAATACACCCGCGACAACCACTTCCGCAAAAGATAGCGATCCTTGAGCAGCCAACCAACCGCCGCTAAGCATAATAACTTCACTGGGAATCGGAATACAGGCACTCTCCAGAATCATTCCTATCCATATCCCCCAGATTCCCATTGTATCCACAAGGTGAAGCGTCGTCTCGGATATCCAAGCCAATAATTGGTGCATTAGGTTTCACTCCTCTCCGACATATACTCCAATTTACAGCTTAAGTATGAACTGGCCATGAATCAATTCTTAACGATTTATTAATTAATTGGAGGCTGGATATACACAGTTTGCTATAATCAGGCCTTAATCATTTTTTAACAAAATCATGCTATACTTTGCCAATCCTAATTAGACTGAACAAGGAAGTGTACTTGAATGCCCCTAGCCAGACCTCAGCGCGTCCCAGTAAAGATCTCTTCGCCGAAGGAAAACTCCCAGGTGAATAAGACCCCCGCTGCCATTTCTCGAAAAAAACGCAAGTTTAAATGGTTGCCTCTGCTATTTGTTTTGATCTTAATAGGCGGAGCTTTATTTTATCGTAAGCCTTTGGCACAGCTGATTTCAACCTGGCTCGGTGGAACATCGGCTGGTACCTCGGCAGTGGCGCCCTCCTCTTATCCAGACACGTCTAAATCCACACCACCTGTAGAGAGCGGTATGGGCACCGTCAAATCCACACTTCCGGCTGCAAATGCCGCTAACGCTGCGTCAACAGCCTCCCCTTCACCGGGAAGCGCGAACAAAAAAGAAACTTATATCCGCGCCGCTGCCGAAATTGCAAAAAGCTATGCTGCAATGCTGCCATCCAAAGCTGCCGCGATCCTGCAAACCCAATCTGCCGAAGAAATCATTTATGCAATGGCCGAGATGTCTTCAATTGAACGCGGACATATTTGGAGTAAAATGGATCCCGCCAAGGTTGCGGAGGTTTCTTTCCAGCTTAAAAACCGCTCCGATTGGACAAATCAGGAGATCGCCCAGCTTCAAAAAAAGGTTAATTTCATCAAGCGGGCGGAGCTGAAAAATTCACCTTTGAACGAGGTAGCCAAGACCTATTCCCAAATGCCTCCTGCTGAAGCGGCTAAACTTATTGACAACTTGCTGCAAACAGACACTGCCAAGACTCTATCCGTTGTGAAAGCCATGGACTCCTCCGCACGAACCAGAATATTAACGGTCATGACTGATGATCAGACACTAATTGCATCGGCAGCTCTTATCGTAAAAGCGATTGGCAGGTAACCCTATTCCGAGATGACTGTCTCAATTAAGATACAACATCAAAAGCTGGGGGATACTTCACGGTTCCGGTAATATGGTCAAGTGATCCATTTTTCAGTTCATGCACCATAAATGCCTCATCCGGTACTTGAAACGGTGGCTTGATTCCTTTGGTCTTAGAAGGAATAAACCCGAACCTGGAATAAAAATTCGGGTGTCCCAACACGACAACATGTTCAAATCCTAATTCTTTGCATTTTTTTAAACCTTCTCTTACCAAAGCAGAGCCTATGCCCAGATTCTGGAACTCAGGTTTGACTGATAAAGGCGCGAGTCCTAACGTCGGCACGATTCCGCTATCTGTTTCAATGGAAATGATACTGAACAATATATGACCGATTACTTCGTTTGAAATGGCAACCAGCGACAACTCCGGAACAAAAAACTCCGAGGCCCGAATTGCTTCTACCAGTTTGGCCTCTTCCTCTCCCTTGAAAGCAAGGTTATTCACCTCACTAATTTCAAGAATATCTTCTTTTTGTTCCGGCCGAATGATAAACAATGGATACACCCTCCTCTGTTCAACGGATTTCTTCAAGCTCATCTAAATGATTGTACGATATATATGTCTGCTTGTTGTTTCCATTAGAAGCTTCTTCACACATTCCACATAATTTTTTTATACAATGGCCTCGAAGTTAATTTATCTATTGGGGGAGTATCAAACAATGAGCATGACGCATTACATGTCCCTGCTTGCGGACAATCAGCCATGGAATTTGATTCTATTCATGGCCATTCCCGTGATCTTTGCCGAGACGATCACTGTAACCGAATTCTTTATCCTCTTCAACAAAACGACGCAAGGCGGTCTCAGAAGCTTTAACCGCATCTGCAGCATCCTGGCCGGGTTGTATTTCACAGGAATCTTTATATACTTGTTCCCCACCGCGTTTATCCCTTTGACCGTAAACGGAGAATGGCATACTTGGGTGGACGTTGTCGCTGTCGGTTTTTACCTAAGCGGTGTGCTCTTCTTATTGCCTCTCGCCCTTCTTGATCTTGGCATAATCGCCCGCAATCGTTCCGCAGAAGGAAAATTGAAGCTTCACTTTATCCTCGTCAGCGGCTTCCTCATTGTGGCCCACGTTGCGATGATCTTCGGAATGATTAACCCGGAAATCATCGGGGGAATGGCCGGAATGAATCATTAATCAGGGAGAATCAAAAAAGACTTCGGAGCCGGGCTCCGAAGTCTTTTTTGATTTCTTGGGCGTTACAGTTTATAAAAAAACAACATTCACCTGTCGTTTCTCTGTAAAAGTCTATTCTTTTTTGGGGATTTCCGCTATATTTGTTGAGCTGTAATTAAACGTTGACGGAGGTGCTGAATTGGGCAACCCTATTATTTCGCTGGAAGGGATCGGCAAAACATTCAAAGTAGCAAAACGGGCCGCCGGGGTAAGGCAGGCGGCAAAAGCTCTATTTTACCGGAAGCATACTTTCGTGGAGGCGCTAAAAGATATCTCTTTCACGATCCGCGAGGGCGAAATCGCCGGGTACATCGGGCCAAACGGGGCGGGCAAATCGACGACGATCAAGGTGATGTGCGGTATTCTGGTTCCGGACGAGGGCGACTGCAAAGTAATGGGCTACACCCCTTGGAAAAGCCGGACCGCCTATGTCGGCAACATCGGCGTCGTCTTCGGACAGCGCTCCCAGCTCTGGTGGGATGTGCCGGTGATCGATTCTTTCGAGCTGCTGCGGGACATTTATAAGGTTCCGGACACCCGTTACCGCAAAAATCTCTCCATGCTCACGGAGACTCTGGCGCTGGCCGACTTGATCCACGTCCCGGTCCGGCAGCTCAGCTTGGGACAGCGCATGCGCTGCGAGATCGCGGCCTCGCTCCTGCACGATCCCCGCATTCTTTTCCTGGATGAACCGACCATCGGCCTGGACGCCGCCAGCAAAATTGCTGTCCGGCAGTTCATCAAGACCATTCACAAGGAAAAAGGCATTACCGTCATTCTCACCACCCACGACATGAACGACATTGAGGCACTTGCAGAGCGGATTTTGATGATTGGAAAGGGCTCCCTCCTGTACGACGGCTCCCTGGACGAGCTGCGCCGAAGGTTCGGCAGCAGCCGGACCCTTACCGTCGATTACCGGGACTGCCTACGTCCCGTCGACATTCCCGGTGCCGTGCGCCATTCCTGGTCGCCGCAGCAGGCCGTTTATACCTTCGACAGCGCACAGATCAGCCTTACGGGCGTCATTTCCCAATTATCCGAACAGGCTGAAATTCTGGATGTGGCGGTGGATTCCAAATCGGTGGACGAGCTGATTTTGCAGCTGTACAAGGAGCATCAGATATGAAAATGTATCTGTCAGTCGGAAAGCTGCGCTTCGTAACAGGCCTTCAATACCGCACTGCCGCCTTTGCCGGCATTCTCACCCAGCTTTTTTTCGGCTTTGTCTTCATTATGGTATACGTCGCGTTCTACAACCGCAGCGGTGCCCAGCTGCCCATGACCTTGCAGGAAGTAGTCACATACATTTGGCTCCAGCAGATGTTTCTTGGCCTCATTGCGCTTTATTTCCGCGATCCGGACATCTTTCAGCTGATCACCGGCGGTAATATCGCTTACGAGCTGTGCCGTCCCTGCGGTCTGTATGGCTTCTGGTTCGCAAAGCTTCTGGCGACCCGTGTCTCCGGCGTCGTGCTTCGCTGCTTCCCGCTTCTGGTGGCGGTGCTGCTTCTCCCTAATCCCTATGGGATAAGTCTGCCGCCCAGCATTACGGCCTTTCTGCTTTTTCTTCTGTCCCTCTTGCTCGGTCTGCTCATAGTCTGCGCGATTTCGCTGCTGATCTACATCTCCATCTTCTGGACGATGTCGCCCACCGGGTCTACCCTCATGGTAGCGACAGCGGGAGAGTTTTTGGCCGGGATGATTCTGCCGATTCCCCTGATGCCGGTTTGGATGCAAAAGCTCGCAAATAGTCTGCCTTTCCGGTGGACGGTGGATTTTCCCTTCCGGGTTTATACGGGCCATATTGCAGCGGCAGAAGCATTGGAGGGCCTTATGATTCAGCTATTCTGGCTGGCGCTGCTGACTGGGCTCGGTCTGCTGCTTATAAACCGGGCGCTTCGGCGAGTCGTCGTGCAAGGAGGATAACAAGATGCAGCTTTATTTAAAGTATCTGTCAATTTTGTTTCGCTCTCAGATGCAGTACCGGACGTCCTTCTGGCTGCTCACCTTCGGGCAATTTTTCATCCCCTTTTCGGTCTTTGCCGGCCTGTATTTCATGTTCTCCAGGTTTGGGGAGCTTCAGGGCTGGAGCTTCTTTGAGACGGCGCTCTGTTTCGGCGTCATTCACATGGCGTTCTCTCTCAGCGAATGTTTTGTTCGCGGGTTCGACGTCTTCTCTTCCCTCGTGGTAAGCGGAGAATTTGACCGCCTGCTGGTACGTCCCCGGAGCACAATTGTCCAGGTTCTTGGCAGTAAATTCGAGTTCACCCGGTTCGGCCGTCTGGTGCAAAGCGCCGTCGTGCTGGGCTGGGCTCTCTGGAACCTCCCGATTGCCTGGACGCCTCTTAAGGTGCTGACCCTGATGATGATGGTGGCGGGCGGCATCCTGATTTTTGCGGGTATCTTTATCCTGAATGCCACTCTTTGCTTCTGGACGGTTCAGGGGCTGGAGGTGGGGAATCTGCTGACCGACGGCGGGCGGGAGATGGCGCAGTATCCGCTAAATATCTATCATAAGCGGGTCACGCTCTTTTTCACCTTCATTATACCGTTTGGCTGCGTGAGCTATCTGCCTCTGCTCTTTCTCCTGGACCGGACCCAGGGACACGGACTCCTGTACGCTCTGCTTCCTCTGGCCGCCATCCTGTTCCTTCTTCCCTGCCTGGCTGTGTGGCAATTCGGCGTCCGACATTATCGCTCCACGGGGTCCTAAAGCAAGCGCAGCCCGCATTCCTACGGCTATCACCGGGAATGCGGGCTGATGTTATCTGTCGCCCGCAATCCGCAGGATCCAGTCTTTCAGATCAACGATTCTGGGTGACTTCGGCTGCAAATCCGTTCCGGTTACAATAAGGGGGACGACGGAATCCACCTCATGCAGCGAACCGTGTGCTCCTCCTCCCCGATGGGTGGGAGAGCTTTCGCCGGCCAGCTCGTATCCCGGTTTTACCGTAACGACGATATATTGCCCTTCATGTGAATGGAGCGCTCCGTACAATCGGGCGAGCACGTCCGGGTATTGTCCGTATTTGATCCGATGTCCACGAAGCGAAATGTCCGCGAGACCGGGATCGCCGGAGAGCGACCATTTTTGGCCGTATTCATCTGAATAAGGTCCTCCCGGGCGATAGGATAATACATTTTCGCCTTTTCCTCCGCCCGTAAGCGCAACTGAATGATCCCGCTTAACCGCTATGATGTCGAGCTTTGCTTCGGTTTGCAAACCTTTTACGATCCCGGAAAGCTTTAGACCGGGCGATATAGCGTAAATATAGGCCATCCTTTCGTTAGCGGCGATGACGATCTGGTCGTCTTGCCCGACGGGCCGGTCGAGCTTGGCAATTCGGTAACCGTTTAGAAGAGGGCGAAGATCTACTTTGAATTCTTCCCTATTTTCCAACACATCGCTTTGAGCGCTGTCTCCTAGAATAATCCAGGTGGTTGTTTTTACCGCTTCCTCCCATGATCCGTACGCATCCAGTACGTCTCGCAGCGCCCGGTCGGCCCTTTCGATTCCTTTAGTCGCCATGGAGCCTTTTCGGTGATGAACGCTGTCGTTTCCCGGAAAATATCCAATTGTGACTTCCGGAAGCTTCCCATTCTTTACGAGAAAAGCAATGTCCCGGGCTGTGAATTTGTCGTTCATCCCATATTTTTCCCATAAAGCTGTATGGTTGGCATTTCGCGGGTCAAGGTGAGCGAAAGCTGCAAGCGAAAACAGCTCCGGAGCGGTTATTTTATAATGATCCGGCAGCCGTGTGGTATTCGCCATCGATTTGGGTACGCGCAAATCGCGTTCTTTTTTACCTCTGAAAATAACTGCGTTGATCGAAGCCGAATGTTTGCCCGATTCAGCCAGTTCCTCATGAATGGTCTTCACTTTCTTGCTTAATTGAACCTGATTCATTTGATAGACGCTGTCCGTCAATACTTGCAGTTGGTCAATCTTCAAAGCTTCTTTTGGCCCATTGCCGTAAAAGATCATCCGCCTTTCCCGGTCACTGTACCATACAAGCCCAGGAACATGATGCCGATCCGCATACACACCCGTTAACAAAGTGCTGTCAATCGTTACGGACATGGTCGGAAATGAACTGATAATTCTGGGATAGTATCGCCCGTGATCAATCAGATATTTCAGGGCGGGCACCCGATCTTGTTCCAACGCTTCCTGCAGCGGCTTGTTCATCAGAGAGTCAATAATAATGACTACAACTGGCTTTCCGCTCACTGCTTTGGCCTTAAACTCCGGTTCGGAATGTACATCAACGTCCGTTCCCGAATTCACCCGGCACCCGGTGAGAGACATAATTAAAGCCAAACCGATTGTCAAAACAACGGTTTTTTTCCTGCCTCCCCCCATTACATAGGACATTCTACTCAACTTTACACCTCATCATTTTTTTTCGAATAAATATAAAGATGTCCATTTCAGGATGTGATTATGTAAAATTTTATTGAATTTTTCCCGGTTTGGAAGGTTAGATTATTGTCGTTGACTTCAAAATCAGGAAAGATGGTGGCTCCTTTTGAATACTTCGTCTTCACCCGTGCTTTATCATAGGCTAGTCCGTCCGAAATGGTTTACCAAGAAATATATACACAATCAAATTGCACCCCGATTCGCTTTCAACGATAAAATCGTGCTTGACTTTGGTTCCGGTACAGGCGCCAATTGTTCGATGTTTCAGCCGATCCATTATCTCGGTATCGACCCGGACGCAAAACGGATTCATTACGCGAGACGGTCATATCCGAATTACAAGTTTCATGTTCTTGAAAATGGCAAGCTTCCTGTAGATAATGAGTCTGTCGATTACATACTCATCATCGCTGTTTTGCACCATATTTCATCTGCAGAAATTGCCGATTACATGAAGGAATTTAAGCGGATATTAAAACCGGACGGAAACATCATCGTTATGGAACCTTGCATATGCAAGAAAAATCCGTTATGCAATTGGTTCATGAACTTCTATGACGATGGCGAATATATCCGGAGAGAAGAAGAATACATTCAATTGTTTCGTGAGAATGAATTTACTTCGCAGGTAATCAACCGGTTTCGAAAAGGTTTCTTATATCATGAGTTGTTTTTCACGGCAAACCTCAGATCAACCTGACAAGAGGGGAGATTGAACCGTTGCTTTGGATCGTTGGGGCTCTCTTGTTGTTTATCATCCAAATTGCGTTCGTGATCTTCTTCGAATATCAACGTCCGAACAAAGCGATGGTTTGGCTCATCGTCTTGTACATCTTTCCGGTCATCGGTTTCCTGTTGTATTTATTTGTGGCGAAAGAATACAACCGCACCCCTGCTCTTTCGAAGAAAGAAATCGGGCATTGGAACCGGTTAAAGGCAGAACTCATGGATCGATGCCGACAGCGAGCCCTGACAAATCTTCGCGGGGAGACCATTCACCAAGACGACAATTTGCATGCATTACTTGGCAACATTCCTGTCGCCCCCATTACCGCTTGTAATGAAACGACGGTATTTGCCGAAGGAGAAAGCGCCTTTGAAGCGATGCTGGGTTCGATTGCCGCATCCGAGCATCATATCCATGTGGAGTTTTACATTCTCCGCGACGACCGTCTCGGTGCCCGGTTTGAGCAATTGTTGATTCGAAAAGCGCAGGAAGGGGTTCGAGTGCGGCTTTTATATGACGGGATCGGCAGCCGCCGGTTAGGAAAGGCCTATTTGAAAAGGCTGCGGGACGCGGGGGTGGAAACGGGATGCTTTTTTCCTCTGCTGGCCTCTTTCTTCAATAGACGGCTCAATTATCGAAATCACCGTAAAATTGTGGTGGTGGACGGCAAAATCGGTTTTTTCGGCGGCTTGAATATCGGGGATGAATACTTGGGAGAAGATCCGAAATTCGGCTACTGGCGGGATACCCATTTCAGCATTAAAGGCGATGCGGTCCTTTGGCTTCAATATACATTTTTAACCGATTGGCATTTGGTCACAGGGCAATTCATAGCCGATCCCGTCTACTATCCGATTCAGGAAAGCCGGGGTAAGGAGCTTGTGCAAATTGTAAAAAGCGGTCCCGACGAGACGATCCTGGAGCTTATATTCTCCCTCGTCGTTTCGGCAAAGCAACGGATATTCATCGAGACGCCCTATTTCATTCTCGATCCCGGCGTCTTATTGGCTCTCAAAACGGCTATTCTCAGGGGAGTCGACGTACGGATAATCATACCGGGGGTTCCGGATAAAAATCTGGTTTATTCCGCTACGTTGTCCTATGTCCAGGAGCTGCTGCGGGCGGGAGTTCGGTTTTTTAGCTATCAAAAAGGGTTCATCCATGCCAAAGTGATAATTTCCGATAATTTGGCGTTCTCCGGCAGCGCAAATATGGATATACGCAGCTTAAGCAACCAATTTGAAATCAATGCGCTCTTTTACGATGGGGAGGTCGTTGAGCGGCTGGTACAGGATTTTCATCGGGATCTTGGCGTGAGCGAGGAGATTTTACAGTCGAATTTCGAGAAGCGAAGCAGGTTTCAAAAATTGAAATCTGTTTACGCCCGGTTGCTGTCGCCGTTATTCTAGGTAACCAGGCCAATTCCTCGATTTCCGAAGCCGGTTGGAGCTGATCCTCGAATGCTGAGCTGTAGAGTGCAGCTTACCTTTCGGGCGGATCGAACAAACGGGTATAGAGCAGATGGTTTGAATATTGTTTCTAGGCAACCACGCGAATGATGTTGGCCCAAAATATAAACTAACGGGACACGTTAATTCAATAAACTAGCGGCAGTCTAGGACTTTATTTCCTTCGGACGCCTTCCGCCCAATTTGAAGACTAAAATGCCGCCGACAATGATCAGAACTCCGACCAGTTGTTGAAAGGTGAAGGGAACCTTTTCCAGGCCTAACCAGCCCTGCGAATCCCATAATAAAGCACAACCTAGCTGTGAGATCAGAACGATGGAGATTGCATACGTAGGACCGAGCTGCCTGATCCCCAGTGTAAGACAGATGACCACTCCCACTCCGATCGCACCGCTGATCCAGTACCAGGGCTTCATATTGAGCAGGTTAAACAGTTGTCCTCCTTCAAAAATCAAGCCAAACGTCAGAGAAGCCGCAAAGCCCATCCCCAGCACCAAGGTCGTTGTGGCCCATGAACCTGTCCGTTCGTTGACCTTCGTGTTAAAAATATTTTGCAAACTGACCAGTGAACCTGCGGCAAGCGCCAATAAAAGGCCCTGAATCATCAATTCCCCCTCCTATTCGTATATATTTTGATCAGCCAGCGCGCTTAGCCCTTCCTTGTCTTTAACGACAATGAATCCGTTGCTCCGTTCAATCAGGCCTTCCGCTGATAATTTTGTAATGACCCGATTCAGATGCCGGTAGCTGGTTCCGATCCAATTGGCGACATCGGTCAGGCTGAATGTACTCAGTTGTCCTTGAAATCCGGCATCAGCGGATTCATCATAGGTAACGGACAGCAAATAGCTGGCCAGACGCACTTCGACCGGATGCAAGATATTAAAGCTCAAAAAGTTGGATTTCATATAAAACTTCCGGGTGATGACATCCAGCAAAAAGTTCAGCAGCGGTGCATAATCGGCGGCGTATTTTTTTAAGAAACGATAAGGAATGCCGATCATATGGACAGGCGATACCGCCTCCACCGTATTGATAATAGGTATTTCCTGGATATATTCAATATCCCCGATGACCTCAAGCGGCGTTTTGAAAGAGAGAATTAACGTTTTGCCCTCCGCCGAGGTGGTGTAGACTTTGATTTTTCCCTTGACCAGTACATAAAGGACTTCCGAAGGTTCTCCTTGGGAACAGATCCATTCCCCTTGATCAAAACGGTACAGCGACAAATGCGGCATCAGCGGTTCGTTAAACACGGTTTCCAGTTGATGAGTACGCAAAAAAGAATGCAGCTGCTCTCGATCCGTCACTTCTTTCATGATCCTGCTTTCACCTCAAAATTTAAGAATGATTACACCGGCAATCATCAACCCCAGGCCGATGAACTGCGGCAGCTTCATCTTCCGCTTCATCACGCTGAACCACCCGTTCGTATCGATTAAAAAGGTCAGACACAGCTGGGCAATTAGCAGAGCGGATATGGTAAATGTAACTCCGACTTTGTGAATCGCCGTGACTTCGCTGAAAATAATGACAGCCGCCATCGATCCGCCTATAAGATATAACGGTTTGACCTGCTTCAACCCCTGCCGGTTTCCGTCTCGAACAACGAGCAGTATCAATAAAGCCATCAGGAATCCGGTTAACTGGGTAACCGTTGCCGCTTGCCATGTCCCAATATCCTGGCTGATCCTTGAATTGGCTACTCCTTGCAGCGTAATAAAGGCTCCGCCCAAAAATGCAAATAACAGCCCTCTCATTTCTTTTACCTCTCTTCTGATGTTAACTCTGATCCTAATTAAATGATATCTCCGATTTTTTGGGAAGGACATATGTCCTAAATGTTATGAGAAGAGAGAAAACAGGCCATGAACCACATTAATGTGATCCATGGCCTGCATATTGCGTGTAACCAAGGTTTCGTCAAATAACGGCATCGAGTTCATCCTTGGAAGGCTGCCCATGAGGATTGAACACTTCCACGTAAACACGGGTCGGAATGCAAATAATCTGCTGATACGGTTTGGAGATAAAGCCCATATCCAGCGCGATACGTTTCGGCGCGTCCGAGTAGATCATCTGAATTCCATAATTGAATACCTTAAGCGTATTATGGCCGAAGCCCGTTTTGATATCGATGATTTCCACTTTATCCGTTAAGGCGACGTTCTTGTACAGCTTGCCGTTCACCGTAATCCGAGCCATCAGATCTCCTGGCTTGTATGCGCTATGGTCCATCTGGAGCCATTTGAATCCGTAAATTGAACCGGCAAGCAGCAGTCCCAGCAATATGATGTATAGATCTCCGCGTTTCACTTTAAGGATTACCTCGCCTTGTTTAGATAGAAAAACTCGTCTTCTTCAATTCCTCCGTGCTAAAGAGGATGTCATACTCCGAAATGCCTTCCTGCCTTATGAAATGTTCCGCGATTTTCCGCACGGCCGTTTCATCCGGACCATGAATCATGGCATATAGATTATAGGGCCAATCGGGATGAGCCCGGCGCTTGTAACAGTGACTGACTTCCGCATAGCCGGCCAGCCTTTCCCCTGCCTCCGGAATACGCTCCGCGGGGAGCACGCTGACAAACAGGCCATTGGCAGTAAATCCGGCTTCCCTGTGTCTAAGGACGGCTCCGATTCTTTTTAATGCCCCGCCGGCCTGAAGGGCCTGCAAGCGTAAGAATACCTCTTCCAAACTGAAGCCTGTCTTACGGGCAATTTCAGTATACGGCTCGGGTAACAGCGGCAGATCACCCTGAAGCTCACGAATCAGATGCAAATCCGAACTCTCGATTTCTTGGTGCTCCTTATAGAGGCTTAATGTCTTATTTCCAACCTGACCGGGTGTCATAGCCGAAGACGCAGCCATTTCTTCCATATTGAGAAAAACCTTCAGCTTAAACACCTGCTCGGCGGGAAATTCATACAGCTGCGGCCGACCCGCCGCCTCACGGATTGCTTCAAGTATGGCTCCCCGTTCCTCCTCCGTTCGGGCGGTCAGTGTGAACCACATATTCAACCTGCTGTGCCTTCGGTAGTTATGGGTAACGCCTCTAAAGCTGTTGACGACAGCGGCTGTAGGATAAAATAGAGATTCTTCCACTCTCATCGCATACAAGCAGCCCTTAAACCCTAGCCCGGCCGGATTAAATATCCCGCCGATCCGCCGGATAAATCCTTCTTTCTTCAGCCTTTCCAGCCTTTCCAACACATCTTCCTGTTGTATTTCCAGTTCTTCCGCAATGAGCCTCCAAGGGTGTCTGACCAGAGGAAGCTCGATTTGCAGCCGATTCAGCAGCTTTCTATCCTTCACATCCAGTTCCAATGCTTCCCCTCCCCGGCTTACAGCGCCGCCGTTCTTTTGTAACACCACGGCTCTTCTGCCATGAAATTGCCCCCGCTGTAATAGTACGATCGGGCACGGCAGCCGCCGCAAATATTAACATCGGGACAGGAGCCGCATGCTCCCTCGTACTCCATAAAGTTCCTTAAATCCTTAAATACCGGATTGTCCCTCCATATTTCATCAAATGGCTGCTCACGGACATTCCCTACCTTGACCGGCAGGTAAGGACAAATATGGACTTCGCCGTTCGGCAGCACCGAACAATACGCAACCCCGGCGAGACAGCCGCGTGTATAACGCATATCCAGGCCCATGCTTTTGGCCAGCGGCATGAACTGGGGAGCGCATGTCGGTTTGATTTCAAGCGGCGATGATTTTTGTTTAGCCAGAACGCTGCGCAGAACCGAATAATAACGCTCCTGTTTCAATCCGTCCTCCTCGATATTTACGGCCCGTCCAGTCGGAACGAGAAAAAATGGGTGCAAAGAGGCGACATTCAGCTCCTCAGCAAGCTGGGCTAACTGGTCGAAATCATCCATATTGTCGGCGGTCAGCGTCATGTTGATCTGCACCCGGAGTCCGGCTTCACGGGCATAATGGATGCCTTGTACCGCCTGCTGCCAGCCCTCGGGCGCATTTCGGAACCGGTTATGATGCTCCGGCGTGGCGCTGTCGATACTGATGGCAATCCCTCCAAGGCCCGCTTTCTTCAACTCGGCGGCTTTGGCGGCGGTCAGAAGGGTGCCGTTGCTGCCGAGCGCGGGGCGGAGTCCGATACTTGAAGCGTAAGCGATCAATTCGCACAGATCGTCGCGGATCAGCGGTTCGCCGCCGCTCAGTATGAGCAGCCGGAATGCGGCTGCCTTGATCTCATCAATAAGCTGTCGTCCTTCTTCCGTCGTCAGGTCATCTTCGACAGACGAAGCCGGTCCGGAGTCGCGGTAGCAGTGTTCGCAGTACAAATTGCATCGTTTGGTCACATTCCAGGATACGAGCATAATTGTTCAGTCCCTCCCCACCGTTGATATGATTCCAATCTTTCTATTCGATTTCTATTTCCCTATACGAATCCTATTTCCCTATACAATTCCAATTTCGCGGTCGGTTAAATAACAGGACGGGTCCTCCGCCCAGAAATCACCGCTAACCGAAGCGCGGGCCCGGAAGTTACCGTTGCAGATATCAAGCCAATTACATTCCCGGCAGCGTCCTTTCAGCAAAGGTTTGCGATCACGAAGCCCCGCCATGACCGGGTGCGCCGCATCACGCCAGATTTCACTGAACTTTTGCGTGCGGATATTGCCGATTTCAATATCTCTGGTGAACTGGTCGGGATAGACATTACCGTGCCAATCGACGCAGCCGATGGCCACTCCGGACCGGTTGCCTCCGTTTCGCCGAAGCAGTCCAAGCAGTTCTGCCGCGCGCTCGGGGTCTCGTTCCATCATCCACTGGTATAAGTAGACTCCATCCGCATGATTATCGACGGTAAGCAGTTCCACCTGCTTGCCTTTATGGTGCAAATCGAGCGTTTTGGCCATAATCCGATTCAGCGCATCGCGTGACTGCTCATGGGTCACATCCTCCTTCTGGAGAGCGCTCCCGCGGCCGGAATACACAAGATGATAGAAGCAGGCCCGGGGGATATTTTCCCGTTCGATTAGATCAAGGATTCCGTCCAGGTCGCCGTATGTATGCTTGCTGATGGTGAACCGGACTCCTACCTTTTGGCCGATAGACAGGCAGTTGCGGATACCGGCCAGCGCCTGTTCAAAAGAGCCCTTGCGCCCCCGGAATTCATCGTGACGTTCTGTAAGCCCGTCCAGACTGACACCGACATAGCCGACTCCCGCTTCTTTTAACATTTTCGCTTTGTCTGGAGTTATAAGTGTGCCGTTTGTAGATATAACCGGTCGCAGCCCTTTACTCGCCGCAAAAGAAATCAGATCAAAAATATCCTTGCGGATCAGAGGCTCACCGCCGGAAAAGAGCAGGACAGGCACATGGAATGCAGCCAGGTCTTCAATAAATTGCTTCGCTTCTTCTGTTGTCATTTCATCGGGGTCCTGGGCTGGGCAGGCATTGGCATAACAATGTTTACAGCTCAGGTTGCAAGCCCGTGTCATATTCCAGACGACGACCGGCCCTCTCCCTGCGGAAACGCCATGCGGTTTCGCTCCCTGCTTGATTGCATAGCGCAGGTCATCCCCTTCTCCCTTCATACCCGTCAGCAGTTTCGATAAATTAATCATTGAAGGCCCTCGTTTCCCTGGATTTTGATACAATCCTAATCATGATACCTAATTTCCCAAAAGCAGGATATGCGCTTTTTTCTTGATCATGCGCCGTATTAGTGCTAATTCGGGTTACCCCAACACAAGAAGAAACGGCTTCGCCGTCCTTTTAGGGACGGTACCGTTTCTCGTAGAAATATAAGACAAAATGATAAGCGCACAGCTTATACATTCTTATATTTAGAAAAAGCCCGCAAAGCTGCGGGCCGCAATAATGGGTTGCATCGTTATGAATTTTTCTTGCCAAGAGCCAATTCTATAATCATAACGACAAGAACGAGCAATGAAATGAGCTGTTCCAGACTCATTACGTCCGCCTCCATTCCCTTTAAAGGATGGCTGTTCGGACGGTTTTCCTCTCCCAAGGACAATTGCTACGTTCCCCCATAAACCAGAATATGAGGCGGCGCTGGCAGATATTCGGACTTATGAAGCAGACTCAAACATTTGCGCCAGCTCCTGAGCCCGGCTAAACTAGATTTGAGACTTGCAGCACAGATTCGATCATCGACCATAACCTCCAATGGAAAGGATGAAGAAATGGCATGCAATTTGCAAAACTCGGAAAAACCGGGCTAGAGGTATCCCGCTTGGCTTTGGGGTGCATGAGTTACGGAGATCCTGCACGCGGCAACCATGAATGGACACTGAATGAGGAGCAAAGCCGCCCCTTTATCAAAAGAGCGCTGGAGCTCGGCATCAATTTTTTCGATTCCGCCAATATCTACTCGGATGGATCGAGCGAGGAAATTGTCGGCAGAGCGCTGAAGGATTATGCAAGCCGGGATGAAGTCGTGATCGCGACCAAGGTTCACGGCCAGATGCGCAAGGGCCCTAACGGGAAAGGCTTATCCCGCAAAGCGATTCTGTCGGAAATCGACCACAGTCTGCGCCGGCTGGGGACGGATTACGTCGATTTGTATCAGATTCACCGCTGGGACTACGAAACGCCGATTGAAGAAACGATGGAAGCCCTGCACGATGTCGTTAAATCGGGCAAAGTCCGTTATATCGGAGCTTCCTCCATGTATGCCTGGCAGTTTCAGAAGGCATTGTTCACCGCAGAACGAAACGGCTGGACTCGGTTCGTCAGCATGCAGAACTATCTGAATCTGCTGTACCGGGAAGAGGAACGCGAAATGCTTCCGCTGTGCGAAGAAGAGAATATCGGCGTCATCCCGTGGAGTCCGCTGGCGCGCGGGCGGCTCACCCGGGACTGGGAAGAGACGAGCAATCGTTCGGAGAGTGATATCTTTGGCAGATCGCTGTACGCCGCCACTGAAGACGCCGACCGCAAGGTCGCCGCAGTCGTCAAGGAAATCGCCGAAGACCGCGGTGTTCCCCGGGCGCAAATCGCGCTGGCCTGGGTACTCCAGAAGAAGCCGGTAACCGCACCTATTATCGGAGCGACCAAACCTCATCATTTGGAGGATGCGGCGGCGGCTCTGGAAATCCGGCTGACCGATGAGGAAATCCTGAGGCTGGAAGAGCCGTATGTGCCGCATCCGGTAACGGGGTTTGCGTAAGCAGAAGTAGGTCTGTAAATAGAAACGGATGCCAAGCCCGTGTGGGCCGCATCCGTTTTTTTCTGAATCCACTTATTAAAACAGCAAATCCTGCGAGTAATTCTCTCCCTCAAGCATGTCGTACTCCACCAACCGGTAATCGTTCAGCAAGTCCTGCTGCTCCGCGGTCAACCCGGTGACGACGCCGGAGGAGCCGATTAGCACACTTTTGCTTAATCCGGGAAGCTCCACGTTTACCTTTTCCAGCAGCTTGTAGTAGGCCGGCATCTTCTGCCCCGACAGCTTAAAGACCGTCGGTCCGAAGAATGCGGGACTGAGTGTGCCCAAAGGCTGCTTACCGATATCGAAATTGGCCATAACCATCAGCTTCGTTTCGTGCTTCAGTCTGGGATTGGCGTCCCAGCCGGCCTGTGTATAGATATCCGCCGACAGCGCAGGAAGATGGTCGCCCCAGAATACGACAACTGTAGGCCGCTTCAGCGACTTCAGTTCCTGGGCCAGATAGGCGAGCGCCTCGTCGGTCAGCTTCGTATCCTGGACATACGTTTCAAGCTCGTCCTTCCGTTCCGGCTTTACCCCGTTAACCGTAATCGTGTTCGGTCCATTCGAGCCTTTGACGAACGGAAAATGATTCTGCATCGTAACGAGGTGCAGGAATGTCGGCTGATCGGAGCTCTCCAGCTCGCGAACGGCCTCTTTCACGGCGGCCATATCGGAAATGTACCCGTCCGGCGTAATCCGCTCGGCGTTTGTCATCTCTTTCTGGGTAGTGAATTGATCAAAACCGAGAACCGGATAAACCTTGTTCCGATTGTAGAACGTTTCATCGAACGGATGGACCGCGAGCGCCCGGTATCCCCGGTCTTTCAGAATGCTGACGATCGAGGGCAGCGAGGACATTTTGACGATGCGCTGCTGGTAAGGGATGGAGCCGTCTTTCAGAAAATACATCGACAAACCCGTCAGCGCCTCAAATTCGATATTGGCCGTATTGCCCCCAAACTCGGGTGACAGCATATAGCCGGACGGTGTATTGTTATCCTCTTGATGAATGAACTTCAAAGGGTCTTCGCTGAATGTCAAAGATGGAAGCCGGGTCGGATCAAAGAAGGCCTCGTCCATCATGTACATAATGTTGGGACTCTCAGCCGGAGCAGCGGAAGTGCTGCCGTCCGGCATTTCGCTGTACTTTTTGGCGATTTGAGCAATGGCTTCCTTACTGTAACTATCCGGCTTGTCCATCAAATTTTGCTTCAGGTTGCCTGTAAAAGCGAACAAAAAACCGTTCTGAGTATAATTCACTTTCTGGTTCCAGTAAATGTTCTGATAATGGATAGAGGTCGCAAGCGTCGAATGGCCGTCGACCATCATGATAAATCCGGTAATCACGGCGGCCGATAGAACGGTAAACACCGCCCGCAGCGCCAGTCTCATTCTGACCTTTGGCAGCTTGCGCAGAAGAAAGATCAATCCCGCAATAAGTACAACAGCCAGGACAAGCACAAGCGGCGAAATCATTCCCTTGGTAATCTTGCTCATCTCCTGAGCGTTCTTGACCAGCATCAAATCCCACGGGAACAGCGGTTCCCCGGTCGTGGTAAGCTTCTTGTAATCGGCGATGCCCAGAATGGCACATGCTATAAAGGCGAGCAAGGAACCCGCATACACGTTCGGAATGACCGCCGCAAAGGCGAGCAGCACAAAGAAAAAGAACAGGCTGCCGAACACATAAAGCCAATAGAACTGCGATATCCAATTCAGTACGCTTCCAGCATCCATCCCAAACGAAGCGGCCTGCATAATAAAGTTCAGTATAAATCCGCCGATCAAAAATGACAGCAGCATGATTCCCAGCCGTTTGCCGGGCAGATAATGACGCACCCTTACCCTCTCCTTTTCTTTTCTAAACAATCAGTATACGCCACTTTTCTTAAAAAGAACTTAAAAACCATTATTTATACAAGAAGAAACGGCTGCGGCATCCTTTATTAGGACGGCAACCGTTCATTCGAAAGCGCACCGCCGGATGAGCGTCTCCAAGCGGCCGGATAAGCGGGAATTCCTCTGGATAGATTCGGCGAAAGGCTAAATTCTGCTTTCCGAACAATCGAACGGGATTTCCTCCCGCTAATTTCCGCAAAAACATGCTTTTTTGAATAAATAGCTGGAATTTTACCAGTTTATTCTTCAGTTTTTCCATAATTATTGTGAAATCCATAGAATTAATGGGAGAAATTCCAGTTCATCAAGACACCGGGGGCGTATTCAGCAAGATTAAGAGGAGAAATTCCAGTTCGTTCATCGAAAACCTTGGATCGCAGCAGCTGCGGACTATCGGCTACTATTTTTACTCCCACTTACTTATTTACTCCCATTTACTTAATAGTGCATTGATCTTCCGGACAATCACCGATTCCTGCACCGTAAGCAGCCGGCCGTCCCCCACCACGATTTTACCGTCAACCACCACATCCCTGATCGCAGTTGGCTGAAGGGAATAAACGATATTGTTAAACAGCTCGGCAGCGGGCAACAGAGAAAGATCGTTCAGATCTACAGATACGAAGTCAGCATAATACCCCGGAGAGATCTGGCCGACCGGAAGCCGCAGCAGCTCGCCGCCCGCTTGGGTGCCCATATGAAAGACCTGCCCCGCGTTGATGCACGTACCGTCCAGCCGGGTTACTTTCTGGAGCAGGGAGCACATTCTCATTTCTTCAAACACGCTGATCCGGTTGTTGCTGCACGCACCGTCCGTTCCCATCGAAACCCGCACCCCCGCCGCGAGCAGACCGGGAATATTCGTGACGCCGTCAGATAAAAACATATTGCTGGATGGACAATAAGCCAAACCTGCGCGTTTGTCTCCAAGCAGCCGGATCTCCGAATCCTCCAGCCATACCAGATGGATCGCTATCATCCGCTCATCGACAACGCCTAGTTTATCCAAATAATGAACCGTCCGCAGCCCGTATTTCGCAAGCGTCTCTTCCACTTCAAACGGCTCCTCGGCCACATGAATATGAAAAGGCGTATCCAGCTCCGCTGCAAGCTTGTGACCAGCCTGAATCATCTCAGGCGAAGCCGCGTGAGGGCTGTGGGGCGCGGGATGAACGGTCACCATAGGATCGCCCTGATATTTTACAGCCAGCTCCCGGGTACGCTTCACCGCATCCGGCACCGATTCCCGGTAGCTTGCGGGCGCCCCGCTCCAATCATACATCGTCCGCGCCAAAACGAGCCGAATTCCCAAATCCTTGGCTGCCCGGATCACAGCTTCATCCCTGGCGTTCCCGCCGTCATGCACATAGAAGAAATCGCTGACCGTCGTTACGCCATATTTGAGCATTTCGCCAAAGGCAAACAGAGCGCCGATGTATATCGCTTCTTCATCCAGGAGCGGAGTGTATTTGTACAAGGCCTGATCTCTCCACTCCAAAAAAGGCCGATCCGCCGCGATTCCCCGCAGCAGGCTTTGGAAGGAATGGTTGTGGGCGTTGACCGTGCCCGGTAGGATAGCCTTACCAGTCCAATCGACCGTCGGTGTTTGCGTGTATTTCCGTTCCAGCACGGTTTGTTCTCCCGTCTCGATGATTGTGCCGTCTTCGATGAGGATTGCCCAGTTCTGCCGGAACTGGCCGCCTTCATACACGCGGTCCGCCTTGAACAGCTGCTTCAACGCCCTCATCCTTTCGTGTCCAAGATGATATCCAGATCAAGCAGCGTATACAGCAGCACATTGGCCGTATGCTCGATGTCATCCATGCGGCTCTCCTCTTCCGGACAGTGGCTTTTTCCATCGATGCTGGGAACGAAGAGCATTCCGCTGCGGGTAACGGAAGCAAGATGAGCGGCGTCATGGCCGGCCATGCTCCCCAGGCGCAGCGAGGGAATTTCAAGCATGCCGGCCATCCTTTCCATCGCTTCGATGACGGTCCGGTCCATAGGCGACGGGGCCTGGTTCAGAATAAGCTTGCGGGTCACCGCAGCACGCCGTCGCTGTCCCAATAATTGGAACCGGTCACTCCATTCGTTTACAACAGCATGAAGCTGCGCCTCGGTCTCCCCGCGAAACTCAGCCAGAAAACCGACCTCCGCCGGAATAATGTTCGGAGCGTTCGGCAGAAGCCTGAGCTGCCCGACCGTTCCTACAACTTCGGCGGCAGGGAACGTTCGGCAGATGTCCTCGGCAGCGAGAATCATCTCAGCGGCCGCAGTCAGCGCATCGCAGCGGTCTTCCATGAGCGTTGTTCCCGCATGGTTGGCTTCCCCGCACACCGTGACCTCCTCCCGGTAAATGCCGGTAATCGCCGTAACGACGCCGACCGGAATGCCTCGGCCGATCAGCCGCTTCCCCTGTTCGATATGCACTTCCACGAAGGCACCGACCTCCTCCTTCGAAATCGGCCCATGCCCCAGACCTTTCAGGCTTCCTCCAGCCTCTTCCAAAGCTTCCGTCAGCGGCTTCCCCTCCACATTCTTCGCTTCCGAGATTTGTTCCAGCGTAAGCTTACCCGTAACGGCCCGGCTGCCGAAGGTGGACAGCCCGAACGGATTCGGCTCCTCCGCGCTGAACGAAACCAATTCGAAAGGATGCCGCGTAACGATCCCCTTGTCGTTCAACGTCCTTAATATCTCAAGCGCCATTAATACCCCGAGCGCTCCGTCATATTTGCCGCCATTCGGAACGGTATCGATATGCGACCCGCAGACGATGGCCGGAAGCTCCAGATGCTCGCCGTCTCTTCTTCCCCATATGTTGGCCGCCCCGTCCACCCTTACGCCGAAGCCCCCGTCGGCGAGAGCTGCCATAAGCCAAACCCTCGCCTCCAGTTCGGCGGGAGTAAAGGCGGTCCGGTCCAGCCCTCCCTGCCCGTTCAGCCCATAGACAGCCAATTCATGAATGCTGTGCTCCAATCTGTCCCGGTTAATCCGCAGGCTCGTATCGATCAACGAGGACGCCCCCTTTTACAACCGTTCTTCCATTCTTGACAACCGTGTGCACCAGATTCATTCCGTAATAATATTGAAGCTGGCGGTAATTGGGAACATCGAACAAGACCAGATCGCCCCGCTTGCCAGTCTCGATACTGCCGATTTCTTCCCCTCTGCCGATCGCAAAAGCCGCGTTAATCGTACTTGCCGTCAATACCTCTGCCGGATTCATCCTCATCGTCAGACACGCCGCGTTCATAACAAAGGGCATGGAAACGGTCGGGGAGGTACCCGGATTGCAATCGGTGGACAGAGCGACGGCAACTCCCTCATCGATCATTCTTCTGGCGTCGGCTGCCCGTTCCATCAGGAACAAAGCCGTTCCGGGAAGCAGCACAGCAATCGTGCCGCTCTTTGCCAGTGCACGAATCCCTTCCTCCGAAGCCTTCAGCAAATGCTCGGCCGAAACGGCGCCCAGCTTTGCGGCAAGCTCCGCGCCTCCGAAATTTTCCGCAATTTCATCAGCGTGTATTTTCAGCTTGAAGCCGAGTCTTCCGGCCGCCTTCAGAATCCTCTCGGATTGGACGTTATCGAAGACCCCCTGTTCACAGAACACATCGCAGTATTCGGCCAGCCCGTTCTCGGCAACAGCCGGAAGCATTTCGTTGATGACAAGATCGACATAACCGTCAGGGTTATGGATATACTCATCGGGAACCGCATGGGCGCCCATAAATGTCGGAACCACGTCGATGGAATGGCGGTCATTAAGCGCCCGCGCGGCCCGCAGCTGCTTCAGTTCATCCTCTACGCTCAGCCCATAGCCGCTCTTGGCTTCAATCGTAGTGACGCCGTGAAGAAGGAAACGATCAAGCCGGGCCAAGGATTGCCCGATCAGTTCCTCTTCGGAGGCCTCTTTTGTGCTCCGCGCCGTATTCAAAATGCCGCCGCCAAGCTTCAGAATGTCGATGTATTTAGCCCCTTGAAGACGCAGTTCCAGCTCATTTTCCCGGCTGCCGGCATAAATCACATGAGTGTGGGGGTCGACAAGTCCAGGCGTAACGACCTTGCCGGAGGCGTCTATCACTTCAACCTCGTCTTGTATGGAGCTCAGAAATTGTGCAGCCAGCGCGTCGGAACCGGCAAAGACGATGATTCCATCCTCGATCACGACGCTTCCGTTCGCTATGATTCCCAGCATCGACATGCCCTTGCCCGTTCTCGGTCCGTATCCTCTATCCATGCAAACGAGCTGGGAAGCGGATTTAACGTACGTCAATTTCCCCATTTACCGGCCTCCTTTACTGCAGTCCCGGGATTTTAATTCCCTTGTTCTTCGCGGTCTCCACGGCAAGCTCATAACCGGCATCCGCATGGCGTGCGACGCCCATGCCGGGATCGGTGGTCAGTACGCGTTCAAGCCGCCTGCCGGCGTCCTCCGTTCCGTCCGCAACGACAACCATCCCCGCGTGCAGCGAATACCCCATGCCCACCCCGCCGCCGTGATGCACCGACACCCAGCTCGCCCCGGCGGCGGTATTGACAAGGGCATTCAGGATCGGCCAGTCGGCCACGGCGTCGCTGCCGTCCTTCATGCTCTCGGTCTCCCGGTTGGGGGAGGCCACCGACCCGGCGTCCAGATGATCGCGTCCGATCACAATCGGCGCGCGGAGTTCTCCGGAAGCCACCATCTCGTTGATGATCTTTCCAAAGCGGGCGCGCTCGCCGTAACCGAGCCAGCAGATGCGGGCGGGCAGCCCCTGAAACGCCACCTTCTCCCGCGCCATCCGAATCCATTGGCACAGCCCTTCGTTGCCGGCGAATTCGCGTAAAATCACTTCATCGGTCTTGTAAATATCCTCCGGGTCGCCCGACAAGGCCACCCAACGGAACGGTCCTTTCCCTTCGCAAAATTGCGGACGGATATAAGCCGGGACGAATCCCGGGAAAGCAAAGGCGTCCTTAACGCCTTCATCGAAGGCAATCTGGCGGATGTTATTGCCATAATCGAAGGCGACAGCCCCCTGCCGTCTCATTTCGAGCATGGCCTGCACATGAAGGGCCATGGAAGCTTTGGCCTGCCCGATATACAGCTCCGGGTTATCGTTCCGCAGCGTCCTCCCCTCTTCCGGCGTTAAACCTGCCGGCAAATAGCCGTTAAGCGGATCGTGGGCCGAAGTCTGGTCGGTAACGATGTCGGGAATAAAGCCCCGGCGGATCATTTCCGGCAGCACCTCAGCGGCATTGCCCACCAGACCGATGGAAAGCGGACGTTTCTGCCCCTTCGCTTCGGCGGCCAAGGCAAGCGCTTCGTCAAGGTCGCGCGCAAGCCGGTCGCAATAGCGGGTTCCGATTCTTTTTACAATGCGGGTCTGGTCTACGTCTATGCCGATTACAACGCCATCATTCATCGTAACAGCGAGCGGCTGGGCTCCTCCCATGCCACCCATGCCGGCCGTTACCGTAATCGTGCCCTTCAAGGTGCCTCCGAAATGCTGCCTTGCGCATTCCGCAAAGGTTTCATAGGTCCCCTGGAGTATCCCCTGCGTGCCGATATAAATCCAACTGCCCGCGGTCATCTGGCCGTACATCATAAGTCCTTTTTTATCGAGTTCATGAAAGGTATCCCAATTGGCCCATGCAGGAACCAGATTGGAGTTGGCCAGCAGTACCCGAGGCGAGTCTTTTGTCGTCTTGAAAATTGCCACGGGTTTGCCCGACTGAATCAGCAGCGTCTCATCTTCCTCAAGCTCCTTGAGAGAGGCAACGATCCGGTCAAAAGCATCCCAGCTCCGCGCCGCCCGGCCGATGCCTCCGTATACAACGAGCTTATCGGGATGCTCTGCCACATCAGGGTCCAGATTATTCATCAGCATCCGCAGAACGGCCTCCTGCACCCAGCCTTTGGTGTTCAATTGCTGGCCCCGAGGAGCGTGGACAATGCGCGATTGTTCAGACATTCAAAATCCTCCTTCCAAACCCCAGTCCTGCGTCTTCATACTGCGCGCCAGCCGCTCGATATCTCCGCTCATGGACCGGTCTTCCGTCAGCGGAAGCACAACCGAACGAATCTGGTGCAGCAGCTTGCGGGTAGCCGGAGCGAGCCGGTCGGCCCCCCTTATTTCTGCGGCCTGAGCCGCGCAAATCGCTTCAATCGCTAGCACCTTGTAGCCGTTGTCGACAATGATGGCCGCATGCCGCGCCGCCGTCGCTCCCATGCTCACATGATCTTCCTGATTCGCGGATGAGGGAATGGAATCCACGCTGGAAGGATGCGCCAGCGTCTTGTTCTCCGAGACCAGAGAGGCGGCGACGTATTGCGCAATCATCATTCCGGACTGCAATCCCGGATCGGGGCTCAGGAAAGCCGGCAAATCGTTCAGCTGCGGATTAACGAGCCGTTCAATTCGGCGCTCGGAGATGCTGGCGATTTCGGCCATACCAATACCAAGGAAATCCATAGCAAAGGCAATGGGCTGGCCGTGAAAGTTGCCTCCTGAAATAACCTGCCCGGTATCCGGGAACACCAGCGGGTTATCCGTAGCCGAATTGATCTCGATCAGCAGCTTCTCCCTCACATAGGTGAGCACTTGCTGAACAGCGCCGTGAACCTGGGGAATGCAGCGCAGGGAGTAGGCGTCCTGTGTGCGGATTTCTCCCTGCGCGGTCGTAAGCGAGCTGCCCTTCAGCAATTCAAGAATACGTCCGGCAACAAGCCGCTGCTCCGGATAAGGCCTAGCCAAATGGGAATCGGGCGCGAAGACATCGGTTATTCCTCTCAAAGCTTCAAGTGTCAGCGCCGCAACCCCGTCCGCAAGGGCGGCAAGACGATCGGCTTCCAGAAAGGCCACGACTCCAATCGCCGTCATCGCCTGGGTGCCGTTGATTAACGCCAGCCCTTCCTTGGCTTTCAGCTTGATCGGCTTCAGTCCGACCCGGCGCAGCGCTTCGGAGCCGGATAACCGCTCTCCCTGGACCCGCGCCTCTCCTTCCCCCACAAGCACGAGAGCCAAATGCGAGAGCGGCGCCAGATCGCCGCTTGCCCCAAGCGATCCCTGGGAGGGAATGACCGGAGTTATCCCTGCATTCAGCATATCGATGAGCAGCTGCAGCGCGTCCGCCGTAATGCCGGAGTAGCCCTTGGCCAGCGCGTTGGCTCTCAGCAGCAGCATTGTTCGTACCGTATCCGGCGGCAGCGGCTCGCCGACTGCGCAGGCGTGGCTGCGGATCAGGTTGATTTGCAGCTTCTCCGCGTCTTTGGCCGAAATGACGGTATCGCTGAATTTCCCGAAACCTGTCGTTACCCCGTAAACGCTTCGTCCCTGCTTCACAATAGCGTCGATAATCGCTCTGGATTGGTTGACTTTGACCCGGGCCTCATCGCTGATCTTCACCTTGTCTCCGGAGAAAATCGCGCCGGCGACTTGTTTCAGCGTCAGGCTGTCACCATCGAGTTGTATCACCGGAATTCCTCCTTCACGCTTACTGAGGAAAAAGACAAAAAGAGGCTATGCCCGGGAAGCAATTTTCCAGGCACAGCCCCTAATTCGACTGTTATATATGGGCAGTACAACCTCTTCTCCTTTTTGACCGTTTCATCCGGCTCCTCCCTTCAAATGGGAACCACAAGCAAGCTGCTTATACAGTTATAATCAGACTATATGAATAAGCGGCAGCGGATATTCGGCCGATCACAGGTTTATTTTTCCCTCAAAATCCCTTCCAGCGCCCGGCACAGAGCTTCCATTTCCTCATCCGTCCCGATACTGATTCTCAAATAATTGTCGATCCTCGGCTTGGCAAAATAGCGGACGATGATATCCTGCTGCCGGAGGGCATCGAACAGCTCGACTGCCGGAATGACGGGATGGGTTACAAAAATAAAATTCGCCCGCGAGTCTATCACTTCGAACTGCAAGTTCTTCAGCGCCTTGACCGTATATTCCCGGGTCTTGATAATCTGGCGCACATTAAGCTCAAACGTTTCAATATCCCTGAGGGATTGCTCTCCTCCCACCTGGGCAACGGCATCCAAAGTGTAGGAATTGATGCTGTTCTTCACCCGGTTCAAGCCTTCGATCAATTCGCTCTGCCCCATAGCCAGTCCGACACGCAGCCCGGCGAGCGAACGGGACTTGGAAAACGTGTGGACGACTAGGAGGTTCGGATGATCCGGAATCGACGGTACACAGGATTCGCCTCCGAAATCGATATACGCTTCGTCGATGATGACGACTTTATCCGGATTATGTACAAGAATTTGCCGAATGCTGTCCACAGATGTGAATTTGCCGGTTGGCGCGTTCGGATTGGCGAGCAAGATGCCGCCGTTCTGTCCAAAGAAAGGCTCAAACGGGATGTCGAACTGCTCGTCCAGCGGGATTTTTTGGTAGGAGATATTGAACAGCCTGGCATACACTTCATAAAAGCTGTAAGTAATATCGGGGAATAGAATGGTCTCACCGGGGTTGAAAAAAGCCTTGAAGCAAAAAGCCAAAATTTCGTCCGAGCCATTGCCGGCAAATATATTCTCTATAGGCAGACCATAGTAATCGGCGGCGGCTTTCCGCAGTCCCACACATTCCGGATCGGGATATAGCTTGAGCCGTCCGGTTACGGCGGCTTTCATGGCATCCAGCACCTGCTCCGACGGCGGATAAGGGTTCTCGTTCGTGTTCAGCTTGATTACCTTCTTGGCTCCGGGCTGTTCTCCGGGTACATAGGGCGTAATTCCTTTTACCGTTTCGCTCCAATATTTACTCATATGCAACCTCCTTATTCGTTACTTTTTTCGCTTATTTCATAGTTTCGATGACTTCAAGGATGTCCGTAGGTTTTTCGAATTTAAACTTGGCGTCGATGTTCTCCTGATTGATGCAGCCCCACAGTGCAAGACCGAAGTCGATTCCCGCATCTCTGGCACATTGGTAGTCATAGATGGTGTCACCGATATAGATTGACTTTTTGGGATCGGCACCCGAAATTTCGAGATATTTCAGCAGCGGCTCGGGATTCGGCTTATGCTTTTTCGTATCGCTTGAACATACGGTATAGGCCATGTAATCCGTAAGGCCGAACGGGTTGAAATCGTCGATCACTTCCTGAGAGGTCTTTGAGGTCACGACCCCGGCCGTCACCTTTTTGTTCTTCAGCCCTTCAAGCAGGTCGGTAATCCCGTCAAAAACTTTGACCGTTTCGAAGAACTCATGGATATAATGATTCCACCGGTCATGCGCCCGCTTCACATCTTCGATCCCCAACTGAGGCAGCGAATCCTTGCCGGGAATGCCTAATACGAATGTAAGCCGATCCCTCTCCACCACTCTGCCGTAGTCGGTTTCGAGCATTTTTTGCAACCCTTTAATCACCGCTTCTTCGGTATCGATCAATGTTCCGTCCACATCAAAAATAATGGAATTGTACATCTTCTTCTCCTCCGTCTCTTTCGTATATGGGTTCACCAAATATCGACAATCGGCGTGCCGCTCTCCAGCCGGACTCTGCTTTCCGCAATCCAATCCTTGAACCATTGGTTGTCCGAGCCGCTGAACGTTTCATCCCCTTCAAAATTCCGAAAAGCGCCGATATAGACGATCAATTCTCTGAGCCGCAAAAATAAGGGGATCTGCTTCAGCATGCTCTCGTCCAATTCTTTTTCCAGCCGATATCCTTTCAAAAAAGACTTCATAAAGCGGTGCGCCTGCTCTTCTCTGAGCTTGTACCCTTCTTCGCCGCCATATACATACACGAGATAATAAAGCTGAACGGCGATATCTTCCACATACCAGCTGTATTGTGCCTCATCGAAGTCGTAAAGCGTAATCGCGCCCCGGTTGTCCACAGTATAATTTCCCACACCCATATCGCCATGAATCAGCCCGTATGTATTACTTTCTTTCGGAAGCCTATGAATTGCCTGTGCCAATTCGAGATATTGCTGTCTGACAAGGGTATGCGAAGCGGGTAAAATATCGATTTGGTTTAAATAATAGTTGCCGCTCCACTCCTGGCGTTTGACGCTTTCGTTCCGGGGCCGGTACGATTGCGACAAGGCGTGCATTTTTCCGGTCAATTGTCCAAGCTTTTCGTACAAGCCTACGTCATTTAAACATTCAGGGTAGCTTGCTTTGTGTCCGGGGGCTTTCTCGAAGGCTGCCGCTGTGAAAAATAGTTCCGTATCCGTGCCGACAACCTCTGTCAAGTTCCCACGTTTGGAAACAATCGGTCTGGACGCCGATATCCCGTGGTCCGCCAAGTAGAATATCCATTCCAGTTCGGCCTGAACCGTCTGAGCGGAGCGGTGTGTGCTTGGAGTCAGCCGCAAAATGCAGGGCCTGTCGTTGTGCAGGTATTCGTAGACGAAATTTTGAAAACCGCCTATAAAGGTTAAATCCTTGCCCTTGATCCCGTACTTCGCTGCGGCTCTCTCCGCATGGCTGCTGTTAAAAATATCGACGATTGCCTGTTCCAAAATTAGGCCTCCTTCCCAAAAAAACCTTATGATATAGATAGATCATATTTTAAGCGGTGAATACGGTCAATAAGATTGAACCCGGAGGCGCACAACATGAAACAAGATTTTATTACGCTGACGCATTGGAGCAATGAGTACTGGAAAATGATCGGGCCGATCTACCGGGAAGCTTTCCCAAGAGGGGCCAAACCGGAGGGGCTGCTGCGAAATATGCTGGAAAAGGGCATCTCTGCCATGCATGTCTTGATGTGCGAGGGGGAAGCGGGGGCAATGGCGGTGACGGGACAAGCCGGGGCTGAATCGGATAAAAAACTGATCATCGACTACATGGCTGTACGTACGGATTTGCGCGGTCAGGGCATCGGGAGAACGTTCCTCAGCAAAATCCGTGATTGGGCGGTCAAGGAGCACGGCGTCTCGTCGATTATCATTGAGGTGGAGGCCGGAGATTCGGCCGCGCATGCCGAACGGTTTCATTTCTGGGAGCGCTGCGGCTTCGTCCGAACCGCTTATGTTCATACTTATATTTGGGTTCCGGAGCCGTATACGGCGATGCTGCTGCCGCTGAATCCCGAAGATCCGGTAACGGACGACGGCCGCTCGCTCTTTCGGTATATCGAATCATTCCACAAAAAAGCCTATCGGCGGGGGTAAGTAGCCAGTTGTATGTAAACAGCTTCTTCCGGATAAAAAACAAGCTCTGCGGCTATGCCGCAGAGCGTTAATGGTGAGAAGTGAATGTTCTATGCTAATACCCTCTTGCTAGGGTAATTTTCCTGAAATCCATCGACGAAGAATGGACCTTCGCAAAGATCTTCTTCTGCCTTTCAGATAGTACATGGGTGAATCAACTACCTTTCGGAATTACACACAAATGTCTTTCCAGCCGACAATTGATACCTTCCACTTCCCACCTGATTATCATTACCCCAAACCTCGATGATCGAAACCTCCAAGCGCCTTTTTATTAAAAGGCTGTGCCTCAAGTTCACGGATTCGCAGCCCTACAGAGAGCTTGCGTTGAAGGTATCTCCGCCCTCAATGGTGCCTGACTCAAACCCTTTATAGAACCAGCTTTTCCGCTGCTCCGAACTGCCGTGCGTGAAGCTTTCCGGAACGGCGTAGCCTCTCGCCTTCTCCTGCAGCGTATCGTCGCCCACAGCGCTCGCCGCGTTCAGGGCCTCATCGATGTCGCCCGCTTCGAGCAAGTTCTTGTCCTGGGCGTAATGCGCCCAGACGCCGGCCAAATAATCGGCCTGCAGCTCGAACCGGACCTGATAAGTATTGTCCTGCTGCATCCGGGAAGCGTATTTATCCGTTGTGCCAAGCAGCGTCTGCACATGATGTCCAACCTCATGGGCGATTACATATGCCATCGCAAAGTCGCCGGGAGCCTGGAACTGGGTCTGCAGCTCGTTATAAAAGCTTAAATCGATATACAGTTTATGGTCGCCCGGACAATAGAACGGCCCCACCGCCGAGCTTGAGTTTCCGCAGGCGGACTGAACGCTTTCCGTATATAAGACAAGTGTCGGATTTTCATACGTAAGCCCTTTTTGCCTGAATACCTCCGACCAGACATCCTCCGTATCGGCGAGAACGACAGATACAAACTGCGACAGTTCCTGCTCCTGCTGCGACGGCTGATAATTGCCGGACGTTTGGGTGCTGGACGTGGTCGTCGTGATGCCGTCCAGGAGGTCGCCGGGGTTGCCGCCAAGCAGCGTGATGATCAGATAGATGATAATCCCGCCAACTCCAAGCCCCCCGCCGATCACCGCTTTGCCTCCCATGCCTCTGCGGTCTTCCACATTCGAGCTTCCTCTTCTGCCCTGCCACTTCATTTGTGCCATCTCCTTCCGCAGGCCTTGTAGACCGTCGGGCTGCATGTAATTATGTAAAACCGAAATTTTGCATGAATGCTGACACTAGTGATTACCCAGTAACGACGGTTTCCGCCACATTTTTCATTACGCAAATTTTATCTTTTGAGGGTTGAAGGCGTACATAAACAAAAGGCCTCCAGTACGGAAGCCCTTCGTCACTATATTTTCAATTGAAAAAGTTGCATCGTTAAGAATCGAAATTACGAATGGAAATTCCGGCCGTCCAGCACTTCCGGAACATAGCCTGCCCGGATGACGAAGTCGCCGAAATGCTCTCCGCTCTCCCGTTCCTTCGCGTAACGGTTAAAAATCGGCCCCAGCGTCTCCAAAATCTCGGTTTCCCCGATGTTCTCCTTGTACAGCTTGTTCAGCCGGTTGCCGGTAAAGCCGCCGCCCAAATACATGTTGTATTTGCCCGGAGCCTTGCCGATGAACGACAGCTCCGCCAGTGCCGGGCGGGCGCAGCCGTTCGGGCAGCCGGTCATGCGGATGACGATATCCTCGTCGCGAAGCCCGGCTTCTTCCAGCATCGGCTCAAGTTTGTCCAGCAGCGTTGGCAGATAGCGCTCCGATTCGGCCATGGCCAGGCCGCAGGTCGGGAGCGCCACGCAGGCCATCGAATTCCGGCGCAGCGCCGAGTATTGAATGCCGTCGGTCAGTCCGTACTCCTTGATCAGGCCTTCGATTTTCTTCTTCTTTTGGCTGCTGATGCCGCCGATAATCAGGTTCTGGTTCGCCGTCAAACGGAAGTCGCCGTTGTGGACCTTCGCGATTTCCCGCAGGCCCGTCATCAGCGGATAGCCTTCCTCATCCTTAATCCGGCCGTTCTGGATGAAGAGCGTGAAATGCCACTTGCCGTCGCTTCCCTTAACCCAGCCGTAACGATCGCCGTTGTGGTCGAAATGGAAAGGTCTCGCTTCCTGCAGCGCCCATCCCAGGCGCTCGGTCAACTCACCGATGAACCATTCCAGCCCACGGTCGTCAAGGGTGTACTTGAAGCGGGCATGCTTACGGATGGCGCGGTCGCCGTAATCCCGCTGGATGGTGACCGTCTTCTCGGCAACGTCGATCAGCTGCTCTGGCGTAATGAAGCCGATCACCTTGGAGACTTGCGGATACGTCTTCGGGTCGCCGTGAGACATGCCCATGCCGCCGCCGACGCTTACGTTGAAGCCGGCCAGACGGCCGTCTTCAATAATCGCGATAAAGCCCAGATCCTGGGAGAACACGTCCACATCATTTGACGGGGGAACGGCGATCCCGATCTTGAACTTTCGCGGCAGATAGACTGGTCCGTAAATCGGCTCCTGTTCGGCGCCGTCTTGGCTGTCCGTTACCTTTTCACCGTCCAGCCAGATCTCGTAGTACGCTTTCGAGTGCGGATCGAGATGATCGCTGACCTTGCTCGCCAACTCATAGACCTCGGAGTGAATCTCCGATTGATAGGGATTCGGATTGCACATGACGTTGCGGTTCACGTCGCCGCAGGCGGCAAGCGTGGTCAGCAGTGATTCGTTGACTTCCTGGATCGTCTTTTTCAGATTCCATTTAATGACGCCGTGGAGCTGAAAAGACTGCCGGGTCGTCAGACGGATGGTGCCGTTGCCGTATTTATGTGAAATCCGGTCCATCATCAGCCATTGGTTGGGCGTAACTACGCCGCCGGCCGCCCGGACGCGAAGCATGAACTGGTAAGCAGGTTCCAATTTCGACTTGGCCCGCTCGCTCCGAAGATCCCGGTCATCCTGCATGTAACTGCCGTGATGCTTCATGAGACGGTTATCGTCCTCAGGAATGGAGCCCGTGATCGGATCTGCCAACGTCTCCGTGAGGCTTCCCCGCAAATAATTGCTTCTGCGCTTGATATCCTCCACATCGCTGTGGGGAGCGTCATGAGGCGGATATTTTTCGTAAAGTGCCATGTTGCTCTACTCCTCTCGGCGATTGATTAGTTGCGGGCTTAATATACATCGCGCTGGTAACGTTTTTGCTGCTGCATAAGGGTCAAATATTCGGCGGCTTCCTCGGAGCTCAGGCCGCCCTCCTGCTCAAGAATCGTGGTGAGCGCCGTGTGAACATCATGCGCCATTCTCTTCTCGTCGCCGCATACGTATACCGCCGCGCCTTCCTGCAGCCACAGATACAGGTCACGGGCTTTCTCCAGCATGCGGTGCTGGACGTACACTTTCTTGTCGGTATCCCGGGAGAAAGCGACGTCGAGCCGGGTCAATACGCCGTCCTTAAGCCAGCGCTGCCATTCGACCTGGTACAGGAAATCCGTGGAAAAATGCTGGTCGCCGTAGAACAGCCATGTCTTGCCTTCCGCTCCGGTCTCCTCGCGTTCTCCAAGAAAAGCGCGGAACGGAGCGACGCCCGTTCCCGGTCCGATCATGATCACCGGCGTTTCCCTGTTCTCCGGAAGCTTGAAGTTCGAATTATGCTGAATATAGACCGGCACCTTGTCCCCCGGTTGAATCCGTTCCGCCAGCTGGACGGAGCAGACGCCGTAGCGGTTTCTTCCCTGGGATTCATAGCGTACCGCGCGGACCGTGATATGGACCTCGTCCGGGTAGGCCTCCGGACTGCTGGAAATGGAATACAGACGCGCGGGAAGCTTCCGCAGAATCTTCACGAAATCGCCTGCCGGGATTCCGGTCAAGCCATAATCCTGCACCAGATCAAGCAAATCCCGGTCTTCGGCATAAGCCCGAAGCTCCTGCTCGCGTCCTGGCGCGAGCAGTTCCTTAAGGCCGCTCTCGGGAGCAAGGCCTGCCGCCTGCTCCAGCAGCGGCTTGGTCAGCACCGTGATTTCATAGTGGCGGAGGAGAGCTTCGCGAAGCGGAAGCTCACCGCTTTTACCCGCGGTTACCGGCTCTTCCGGCTTCCAGCCCGCGGCCTGAATCAGTTCATCGACCAGCCCTG
The DNA here is from genome assembly GCF_003854965.1 of Paenibacillus rhizophilus. GTDB lineage: Bacteria > Bacillota > Bacilli > Paenibacillales > Paenibacillaceae > Paenibacillus_AQ > Paenibacillus_AQ rhizophilus. Next base: position 666,910 of record NZ_RQPI01000001.1, on the reverse strand, counting down.
GATGATTCTCCGGATACAGCCCGAGGCTGTCGCCCGGCTCGTATTTCAGATTGGAGCCTTCAAGGGAAAGCTCGATATGGCGGGTTTCACGGTCCGAGCCGCGCCCGTTAAGGTTGAGATTCTCCAGCACCTCGGCGTAGAACGGATTGCTTCTCGTGTATTCCGATCCGGCTTCGGTTTTGAGAGCTGCAACGGATACGCTTACGGAAGCTTCAGCGGGGGTTCCTTCTCCAAGAGAAGCAATAACGGCATTCATCCACTCCGCGGCCGGCTCTTCAAAATCCACGTCGCAATCGGCCCGGGAAACGATGCGCTTGCCTCCTAGCTCCTCCAGGCGCTTGTCGAAATCCTTGCCTGTCTTACAGTAAAATTCATATGACATATCGCCAAGCGCCAGCACCGAATAACGCAGGGAGGTCAGCTCCGGCGCCCGCTTGCTGTGCAGGAACTCATAGAAGGAAATGGCGTTATCCGGCGGTTCCCCTTCTCCGTGGGTGCTTACCAGAATTAGAAGGTTCTCGACCTTTTTAAGCGCATTCGGTTTGAAATCGCTCATCGCGGAAAGGACGACCTTGAATCCGAGCTCCTCCAGTCTCTTGGCGAATTTCTTCGCCAGCCCGCGAGCGTTGTCCGTCTGCGATCCGAAGAGCACGGTCACTTCCTTGGAAGCTGCGCTCACCGGCGCAGATACAGCTTGTACATTCACCGCCGCCGGAGCCGCCGCTGCGGAAGGCGCAAAAACCGCCGCCCCGAGGGCCGTCAGATAACCGCTGAGCCACAACCGCTGGCTCTCTGAAAGTGTTGGCAGAAGACGGTTCAGCAGCTCCGCCTGCTCCTGATTAAACGGACTATTCGTTACTTGAAGTTCCAAAAACATACACCCGCCTCATCTTTTCATCATAAATTTCAAGTAATTTTATCACAATGTAAGTATCCCTCTTTAGAACCTATCATAGTAGGTAAGACAGGTCAATTATTATCATTTTATAGCTTTTATCAGTTATAGTTATAGTTATAGTTATAAAGGAACGGCTGTTGTTATACGGAGAACTGGGGGTAATCTTGTGCGGACAAAAATAAAATGGCTCCAAGCCGTCTACGGCCTGCTCGTCGCGGCTGTGATCCTGGCTCTGTTTCCAAAGTATTCCTATAATGATCCGGATACCTTCTGGCATATCGAGCTTGGGCAATATATGATTCGGCACCAAACCGTGCTTCATCACGCCATACATACGTTTTACGGAGACAAACTGCCCTATATTCCGCATGAATTCGGGTTTCAAATCGTCGCGGCGGGTCTGTATCTAACGTTCGGATGGCCGGGCGTTTACCTGCTTACCGCGTTCTGTCTGTTTCTCTTAATTCTCGGACTGCTGCAGATGGCCAAAGTTTCGCGCAGAGAGCTGGGCTTCAGGGAGGATCATCCGCTCCTTCTGCCTTTTGTGCTGCTGATTTCCATTTGGATTTACTACAATTATTTCAAGGGCAGACCGCAGATGGTTTCTTCGTGGATGATCGTGTGGTTCTTTGTGTATTTGCGCAGATTCCAGATGCAGCCTGTGGTCAAACCCGCAGCGGCCATGATCGCCCTTTCCTTCGGAATCGCCAATTTTCATGCAGGCGTCTGGCTCGTTATTGTCGTGTTCACGGGTATGGCCTTTCTCGAAGCCTGGATCGCCCGAAAGCTGGATAAGCGCCGCCTTCTCGTCTTTGCCGGGGTGGTGATTGCCGGTATTCCCAATCCGGGCGGCATCAAGAGTCTGTTGTACATATTGACGGTAAGTAAGAACAACTACAATATGCTGATCAACGAATGGCAGCCGATAGCGTTTGGCAAATGGGATACGTCGGCCATGACGCTCCTGCTGCTGTTTTTTGCCCTGACTCTTCCCTTCTCGCTGTTCCGGAAACCGTTCAGGTTCTTTCTGATGCTGGGGATTCTGTACCTTGGCGTGTCCAACTTTAAGCAGAACCTGTTCATGTGGCTGTTCATTCCGTATTTCGCCGGAGCGTTCTTCGAAGCTTGTCCCTGGATGCGAAAGGTGGATATCCGGTTAAAGCCGTGGATGATAAAGATCGCGCTTGCCGCCGGACTGTTGGTGAACTGCATCGTCAATTTCGCTTCTCCTCCCGAAGTGAGCGCGCGCAGCTATCCGGTTGACGAAATGGCCTATATTTTAAAATACCATACGGGAACCGCGCGTCCGAAAGTGCTGGCTCCCTACGGCTCGTCCGGCTATGTGATGTACCGGGGAGGCGATGTCCTGTGCGACGGCAGGCAGGACCCTTTCATTACCCGCGAATCGCTCGGCGCTTACGGCTGGACCGCGTTCGAGCGGTCGATGTATGGCTTCTCCGATATTTTGCCGGACATTGCAGACTACGACAAACCCGAATACATCATTGTCCGCAGCAACGCTTCGACGCGCCTGTTCGAGGGCTGGAGAAAAGCCTTCGGCGAGCCGGTCTACCTGGGGCGTTTCGGTAGCGTGTTCGCTTATAGCGGAGGCAAAAAATCATAAACAGATGACCTCTCAGCACTATTATTCACCATGCTAAACGGCTGTGTGCAAAAAAACGGCTTGGTCCATTCTCTATCAGAGAAGAGCCAAGCCGTTTCTATTCAGTGCGCCAATACGGGAATATTAAGCGTCACCGTTGTTCCTTCGCCCGGCTTGCTTGCGATGGTGATCGCGCCGCCGTGTCCCCGCATGAGCCGCTCCGCGATGGCAAGGCCGAGGCCGGTCCCCCCCTGCTCCCGGCTTCTTGATTTGTCGGCTCTGTAAAAGCGCTGGAACACATGCGGCAGATCTTCTTCCGGAATCCCGATGCCACGGTCCCTGACCGCAATTCGGATGCTTCCGCCTTCGATGGCGGCCGAAACGGATATTTCTTTGTGCTCCATGGAATATTTGACGGCATTGTCAAGCACGATGAGCAGAACCTGCTCCAGATGATGATGCTTGAAGTTCACCACCGCTCCTTCGGCGGATTCAAGCTCGCATTGAAAAGTGAATTCAGGATGCAGCAGCTCAAAATTCCTCACCGCATAGTTAACCGCTTCAATAACCGGCGTTGCGCAGACTTCGCCGTCGCTCCGCAAGGCTTCCGCGCGTGTAAGCTCCAGTAATTCGTTGACAATTCCCTTGAGCCGCCCAAGCTCCTGTACTGAAACCTGAAGCGACTCCTCCAAAATATCCGGATTGTTCTTGCCCCAACGGTGAAGCAGCGAGATATGTCCCTCGATAATGGAGATAGGCGTTCTGAGCTCGTGAGACGCATCCGCGACAAACTGCTGCTGGTTGTGAAACGCCTGCTCCAGTTGGTTCATCAATTCATTGAAGACATTGGCCAGGTTGCCGAGCTCATCTTTGCCGTTGGGAACGGCCACCCGCTCCTGAAGACCCTTGCGCTTGATGTTATTCATCGTCACCGTCAGCTCGCGGATCGGACCCAGCAGCTTGCGGGACAGAAAAATTCCGCCCAGTCCGCTCAGCAGGAAGGCAACGAGAAATCCCGCCAGCATGACGGCCATCAGCATTTTGCTAAGCTTGTCCGAGCTCTCCAGATTGTTCACGATTTCAATAGTCCCTTCAAAGGACGCCGAATCAACGGGTCTGCGGATCACCAGCAGATGGTCATCGCCGTGCCACGCGGTATAGGATACTGTGCTGTCGGCCCTCTGCGGCGCTATCCAATCTTCCGGCAGCCTGTCGGAGACGGTCAGGACGGGATTGCCCCCCCTGTTTAATATCCGGATCATCTGATTGCTCGAGTTGAGGCTGTCAATGAACGGCCCAATACTTCCGACGGACTCCTCTGTCACCTTTTCGATTTCGAAATAGCTGCGGATTTCTTCCGCGCTCTTCAGAGCGGCGCTTTCTGTTCGGCCGAACATCCAGTTGTTGATGACGATATATTGAATGGCGTTGTAGGCAAGAAACAGGATGCACATCAAAGCGGCCGCCCAAAATGTCATTTTCCAGCGGATCGACAGCCGGGCCAGCCCGTGTCTCAGCTTGTTCATTTCCGCATCACATAGCCGAGGCCGCGCAGCGTCTGAATCAGGCTCGGTCTTCCCGGCTCGTCGATTTTGTTCCGGATATAGCTGATATATACATCGACCGCTTTGCTGTCCACCTCGGAATCGTATCCCCAGATGGCTTCCATCAGCATCTCGCGCGTCATTGCCCGTCCCAGGTTCTCCATCAATACCTGCAAAATCTCGAACTCCCGCTTCGTCAAATCGATTGCCGTCCCGTTCTTTGAAACCGTCCGTCCTTCAACTTCCAGCTCCAGATCGGCGCAGCGCAGTATCCGGGACTGGCTCGCATTGCCGGAGCGGCGAAGCAGGGACCGCATCCGGGCCAGCAGCTCTTCAATATCAAAAGGCTTCGAAATATAATCGTCCGCCCCGCTGTCAAGTCCCGCCACTTTATCCGCCAGTCCGTCTCTCGCCGTAATCATAATGATCGGCGTTTCCTTAGCCGTCCGAATGTGGGTGCACACCGCCAGTCCGTTCAATCCCGGCAGCATGAGGTCCAGCAGCACCATATCCCACTCCTCCTCCAGAGCACGCTCAAGCCCTTTCTTCCCATCGTAGGCGACAGTAACCGCGTAGCCCGCATGCTGGAGCTCCAATTCAATGAAGCGCGCCAAATTTTTCTCGTCCTCGATCAGAAGTATTTTGTGCATACGCTGTCCTTTCGTTTCCGCTTCAAAAATGTGATTACTCTCTATATTCTACTTCGCTTTCCTTAACCTACGATTAAGAGCACTCTATAAGCAAAATAAAAAGCCCTCCTCCGACTAGAGAGGAGAGCTCCGACCGTCCGTTAAATCAGCGCAATGGCAAGCAGAGTAAACAGGCTGAGCGTGATTATGGGATTAACATAACCGTAAGGCCCGTACCCATATCCGTAGGGATAGTAACCCGATGTCCTCACGTCGCCGCTTTCGGGCTGCAAATAAACGTTATGCATATCCACGTCTTTAATCATACCTCTGTACTCCTTGCCGTCTGTCGTAAGGATGCGAACTTTTTTTCCTTTGCATCTCAAACAATTGTAATAGGCTTCCACAAGATCACTCCTCTCTTATACCTGCATACTATGGGGATCGGCGTATGGGGGAAACGGCTAATGTACAGCGCGCCCGGGTTTAATAGGGATTTCTTAGAAATCTATTGACTCTCACAAGGTGGCAGGGTTTAGAGTTATAGTGCAAGCCGGATTGAAGCGCCGATCCCCCTAAAGTCTATAGGACGGCAGTTGATGCAGCTTGAGGCGGATGTGAATTAAGCGGATGCCAATTAAGCGGGGTACAAGTTCATCTTAAAGGCATGGCGGTCGACAGCGGGGAAAGTTGGTGGGTTGCGTAGATTCCTCAGGAAAACGCCACGGCTACGCTGAACACAGACTGAATAGACGAATCCGCCGCCCCCTTCATCCCCCTGCACGACGATGGCCGACGGTAAAATGTGTCCAAAAATATCAATGGTGTGTTACCCGCTAGTGTCGTATGTCGTTTGTGATTGATCACGACAAATTAAGAGACCTCCACCTAAGCCTGACGCAATATCATTATAACCATTCGACCAGTTAACCGAAAAAGTTCCAAGAAAATATTCCTACAAAAGGAGTCTCTAATGACGTTATCGTTAAATCTGCATATACATTTGATCCGCTTTTACTAACTTTAACATCCAAATTAGCGACATCTCTATCCGAAACAATAGGTTCACCCGTTGCCGAGGCTTGAGTAGCTACACTTGATTGTTCATCAGATGGCAAAACTGTAATCTCATTTGTTTCTTGGTTTATACTAATAGGTATACTGTATGTAGCCAACACTTCAAAGCCTGAGGTATCAACAGCATCATCCGGGACTGCTACATCTGAGGCAAACACACTAGTTGGCCATAGCAACATCATAAATAACGCAATAGTCAAAATAAGTGGTCTCCTACTTTTCACTTTCATTCCTCTTTTCATATTTTATTTGACCACATGGGAAATTATAGTTGTTTTCCAAAATAATCTATAGCACTTTAATACTTCATAAATCCCTTGATTTCACATTTACGACCTTACTTGACACCATATTTATCTTGATGGATTAATAATGCGCATATGTTTCTATTTCTTCACAGGATTAGAATTAAAAAGGCTCCCCCTTTTGGAGAGCTCCTTGGCAGAAATGCGTTTGGTGATGAGCTATTTTACTTATGTGATCAGCATCTGTGGAACTCCATAATCCTGGATTGAGTTACCTCCACCCACTGCTGATCTATTTCAAAGGCATCCCATTTACGACCTATTTCTTCCGCAGCTACCGAAACAACTCCGCTTCCGGCAAAGAAGTCCACGATATACTCTCCTTCTTCACTGCTGTTCTCGATCAGCAGCTTCATCATTTCCACTGGTTTTTCCGTGGGATGAACCGTTTTATTGCCATGAATGCGAGGGATCCTCATAATATCGGATTGGCTTCGGGTACGAATACGCCGTACTTTCTGTTGTCCTTTGACCGACAGGATAATAAACTCATGCTGGTATCGGTATTGCCATCCTAATCCCATATTAATCTTGTCCCATACGATGCAATTTTTGACCGTGAAGCCCGTTAATCGGAGCCAGCGGACCATGTCCGGATAAGTCCGCCAATCGATGCAGACATACAAATGACAGCACGGTTTGAGGATACGATACGCTTGCTTAAGCCAAGCGAGACTAAATTTCCGGTAGTCCGCCAAAGTGAGGTCATCATTTTGCAGGATTTGAAATCGGGGCTGTTTGTTCCGGGTTTGGGTTGTTCCCCCAAAATGAAGATTTTATGGAGTATCCGCAATTATCAGATCTACGGATTTATCAGCAATACGAGCGGCGCCTCCAATACAACTTTCTTGATATAACATATTTAATTTCCTCCTATGGTATCTGTTCTATTCTATATACCATACGGATAACGAGAACATTAGTTCCTAATACAAGGAACGTTCATAGAACTTTCGCTGCCGGGTAGGGGAATGAAACTATTTATCTTACAAATCAACGATATTTATGGTAAACATACACAGAAATGGAGGATTTTTATTCACCAAACATTTCCTTATTACCAAAGATTTCCAAAATAAGAAATGCATTCGTTTTGGAAAGAATGGCGAGGTTTCCGAAAACGGAATGGCCTAATAATTAACAAAGCTTGTCGCAAAAATCAGATAACCGGAGGTAGAGCTTTACTATTGGGAGCAGGAAACGGAAAGTCGATATACGTTTAAAAACCGATTACTCAGTGGTATGATTACCGCTAAGTGACCGGCTGCAACAATAATTCCAGAACTATAGACTTTTTCCGTAGACTTTTTCCGTCATGCGATAGGTGGTTCATACAGTGGCGTATCAGACGTATATGCAGCTAAAAAATAAGAACCGACATTCTCCTTTCTCGCGTAATTTAAGGAAGTAAGAGAGACTACATACAGCCCCTAAAACTTGACGCAGGCGCCCGGACAATAAAAAACCTGCCTCTAAATGAAGAAGCAGGAGATGAAGGTTTTACCCCAATCGCACGAATTCAACTTGCTATCAAAACATCATACTATTTATTTTATCATTTCGACATTCCGAATATATAACCCTGACAAGTTGGCACACACTTGAATTGTCAGTAATGCCTCTTGATTTTTACAATAAACAGGAAATGAAAGGTCATAATTCCCTATAATCACAATCCTTATAGGTGGAAAAAAGAAATCGAATAAAATATACTCTCTTAAGGAAAGTTTAAATAAAAACTCTATTATTTTGATATCTGTTGTTCTTATAAAATCTCCTCTTATGGATTGTTTTAAAAGTAAGAGAAATCTAAATTCAGATTGATTCATTTCGTTTCTATAATATTTTGATATAACATCTTCAAAATATAATTTAGTGCAACGAACAAACACTTCTTGTTTCTCGATTGTTTGAATGATTCTCCGGAAACACTCCAAATACCGTACTTCATCTTTATGGTCTTGCCACTTATTGGAGAATTATTTAGAGGCTTCTTCCTCTGTTAATATTCGATCAAACCGATCTAAAACTCCTGTTATAAAAAATCTGTTAATTACATCATCATCATCGAAATCAAGAATTCCGAAATTTTGTCTTAGGAGTTCAATCTCCTCAGCACTTAAGACCGTTAAATTCATATAAAACTCTCCCATAATGTTTTAGTATCGGAAGACGACAACATTAAAAGACTTCCGATACTTCTCCTTATAATGGAAACTAATATTATTTTGAATATCCGTTAATTGATTTGCCTTATTATAGGTCGTCGACTGTAATACACCATCAGCGTCCGTTCTTTGAACGGACGTTACATTTCCATTAAGATCTTTTATGAATACCATAGCTTTGTTTATATCAAGGAATATTTTAATAATAGATAATATACACTATAGGTACTCCCAACTAATTCAACTAACCAATTTCCATAGCTTGATAAGCTAGGTGGTGTAAATAACTAAAATGGCAACTTTAAAGGATATCTTATTATTTTATTCAGTCAAGTGATGCCTCTTCATTTGTTTTACTGATAAAAATCACCTACTAAAGCGGTACAAATTTTTACTATAAAATTTTATAAGGCGGGGATAGTTTTGTATAAATGTCGACCTATTATTTCAGATGATTTTCCTACAATCTGTTCTTTTCCTCTTGATAACGGAGAAGTTTTTTTTATATCGCCCAAACTACAACCTCCTCTTACAGTGGAGAAATTCAAAGAGGTTACAAAAGAACGATTGATGCCGACTGTTTTAGTTTTCGGTGATGAGAAAGTTTGTGGCTATTGCAACTTTTATAACCTTGAGGAAGGAAATAAAGTCTGGCTTGGAAGTGTCATAGTTTCCCCAGAGTTCAGGGGAAAGGGTTCTGCCGAATTTTTGATACAAAACATGATGACTATTGCAAAAAAGGAATTGAATGTGAAGGAGTTACATCTTGTTTGCCATAATATTAATACAAGAGGTTTAATGTTTTATACGAAAATGGGTTTTAAGCCATATGATGTTGTTAAAAGAGCAAACTTACAAGGCCAAATAATAGGAGGGATACTTATGAAAGTGAAATTATGAATTATACAATTTTAAAGTACATGCACAATTTATTATTTTTTGTTTTGAGCAAAGAACAACAAGAGATACAAAATAAAAAAAACCGCCGAAGACGCGGTTTTTTAAAGTATTAAGTAAATTCATCACCAAATACATCATAATAAAATTACTTCGTTTAGGAAACGCCTGTTGTTATATCCATTACAAACTCTACAGTATCGTTAATCTTTTCTGCTAATTTACGAAGAGCTTCGTGTGACTGATCTTTTATAATAAAATAACCTACTCTCTTCCAAGAGGAAGTGAGTTCGGGAACATCATTACCCGGTTGTACAGTTATGCTGTACTCAATCAATTTGTCTCCAAGCTCATCAAAGATTTCTAAATTATTTATTTCTTTCAATCTCCCTGGCTTTGATTGGAAATACTGAATAAGTATATAATTTTTGTGTTTGTTATTTATATGTGGATCCTTGTTTCGCAAGATGTTAATGTAAGCTGTATGGACATCGAATTCATAAGCATTGCTTATTAGTTTCGGTATATAATCTCCAGGCATTCTAGCCGCACATTCTATTAAAATTGGTTCCCCCTCCTCTATTTTCCATTCAGAATGCAGTATAGCGGTGTTTACATTCGCAGCTTCTACCAATCTGCTTTTAAACTGATATAACTTATCTGTTACACTACTTGGAATATTACCGGGAACCTCATGACCCACTTCGATAAAATACCTACCTACAGTACCATCCTGCATTGTATAATTAATAAAAATGATTTTACAGTTTCTAACAAAACACTCTACACTTACTTCGTACCCTACTACTAGATCTTCCGCAATATACTCACAGGGGATTTCACGGTCTGGAATTAATACTTCAGACTCACCATTTAGCGTTTCTTTATATGCTGAGGCAATCTCTTCCTCAGTATTTATACGTATTACTCCAATTGATGCCTGTCTATTGGCTGGTTTGAACACAATGGGACTTCCATTATAAAATTCCCGAAGTTCTTCAATACTAGTAATCTTTTTATATCTTGGATGTGGTATACCCGCTTCAGCACATAAATCCCTAAGTTTTACCTTATTAGTGAATACAGCAGCCCCTCTATCACCTATACGTGGCAAATTCAAATATTTAGCCGATTCATTTGCTGCTTTAACACTATACTCAAATCCGGGAACTACAAGATCAAATCTATACTTTTGCCCCCATTCTTTAACAATCGACATATATTCTTCAGAATCATGATATTTTACTTCGGCGATCTCCTTGATATTTGGTGAACTAAATTCTTTAAGTTTTCTAAGTATATCGGGCTCCTCAATTATAAATACCTCGACCTCAGGATCAATAACAGAACATTTCTTGATAAATCCAGCGTTTCTCCCAATGAGTAATACTCGCATACTTTTCCCTCCACAATAATTAGTTAGTATTCATGAATTTTTCCAGCGGCACAAAGCGGCTTCTATTTACTTTTATATAATAAAACAGTCCCATGCAGACGGTTAAAGTATAGTTAGAAATCCAAATCCATATAACACCTGGTTTCAGATAATTTACCAGCAAATATAATGGAGCATATATTAACAACGAACAAAAGATGAGAATATACAATATAGGCTTAGTATCCCCATTTGCTTTAAGCATCCCTTGTCTTAATTCCAAATAATCACCAATCATGGCCGCAACCCTGATAATTAATCCTAAAGATACCAGTTTAATGACTGATTGGTCTGTCGTAAATATCCTCACCAATGGAAATCTGAACAAAATTACCCCTGCTCCCAAAATCGCAAACGTCATGATACAAAGCCTAGATACAATTTTCCAGATAACTTTTAAATCCTCAGACCTATTTTGACCTATGGCTTTGCCAGCAAAATTAACAAGTACGATCTGGTAACTCAGACCGAATAATGTTATTACAGAAGAAATTTGCCTTATAATCTGATTGGCAGCAATCGCAACTACTGATATATTAGCAATCAATACATTTGTTAAGTTAAGAATTAAACCTTCAATAAATTCGGAGGTTCCACTAGGAAAACCCTTAGTAAAAATCGATTGTATTAGTTTTGTATTAGGTGTCGGGATTTCTCTAGTTCCATATAATCGGTTATTTTTCTCATTAAAAAATCTCCCAAATATATGTAGGGTGCATAAGAATTCAGTAATAAGTACAGCAATAGCAGCACCTTTGATCCCCATAGGATCAACCCCTAGGTTTCCCCAAATAAATATCCAGTTAAAAAAAATCTTGATGACATTCATAAGTAAAGAGTTATTTAGAATGACACCATTAACAGCTATCCCCTGAAAGAATCTAAATATGCTCACTCTTACAGCAAAAAAAATAAGGCACATAATACGTACATCCAAATAAGTCAAGAACTCAATCTTCAAAGAGTTGTCTAAGTTCATAATGTTCACTAAAGACGATCGAAAAGCATAGTAGATTAATATTATGCTGACTGAGAATAATAAACTTACATAGATACATTGCCAAATGCAGTAGGAGCAGTACTTTTTGTCTTTATTTGCTTGCGAAACAAATATTAATCCCGCATCACAAATACCCCTAATAAAAGGAACAACCATAATATAAATTCCACTTGCAAGACCAACGGCTGAAATTTGAAGAATTCCAAGCGTTCCAACAAAATATGTGTCGAGAATGCCCATTATAGTTTGATTTAACATAGAAAGAGTAATAGGCAATGACATCTGTAATGTCCGCTTATAGCTATAATCCTGCTCCATAATTTAGTCTCCTATTTACATCTGGAGGAAATTTTCCATCATCATTAATCCATTTTGCGTTATAATCGACTCCGGATGAAATTGAACAGCCTCAACAGGGAACTGCTTGTGTCTTACGCCCATAATGATATTGTCCTCTGTTCTGGCTGTTATTACCAACTCATCTTTAGGAAATGTGTGGGGGTCTATAACAAGTGAGTGGTACCTTCCGACAGGGATCCCTTGCTTAATACCTTTGAATATTCCTTTTCCATCGTGAAAAATTTTAGAAGGCTTTCCGTGCATCACATATGGCGCATGAACTGTCATTCCTCCAAATACCTCGCCAACAGCCTGATGCCCAAGACACACACCAAGAATTGGTACCTTATTTTTAAAATAATCGATGACTAATTTCGATATACCGGCTTCAGAAGGGGATTTGGGGCCTGGTGAAATGAGAATACGTGAGATAGGAAGCCCTCTAAGCTCTTCAATTGTAATTTTATTATTCTTATAGACAACTATATTTTTAGTGTGTTTTCCAATATATTGAACTAGATTATAGGTAAAAGAATCATAATTATCGATAACTAGAATCATGCTCTACCTCCCTAGAAAGATTAAATACTTTTACAATAGCAGCTCCCTTATCGATGGTCTCCTGATATTCTTTAACAGGAGAGGAGTCATACACAATTCCACCACCCAGAGAGATTTGAGCATATTGACCACTAACCAGTATTGTTCGAATGACAATACTTAAATCAAAAGTTTCTCCGTCAACAGAGATTCGCCCTAAAGTTCCTGTGAATAAGGATCTACGACTGGGCTCCATTTCAGCAATAATCTCCATAGCCCTCAACTTAGGACAGCCGGTAATGGAGCCGCCTGGAAATGTTTCTTCCAAAATATCGCCAAATTTTAACTCTGGCTTCAATTCTCCTACTACCCGTGAAATCAATTGGAAGACAGATGCATACTTTTCAACATAAAGCAGCTTTTCTACTTCAACTGTTCCATAGTTACATATTCTTCCTAGGTCATTTCTCAATAAATCAACAATCATAATATTCTCTGAGCGTTCTTTTTCGGAGGTTTTTAGCTTTTGACAATTAATTTGATCTTCTTCGGCTGTTACTCCTCGTGGTCTTGTTCCTTTTATTGGCTCGGTATAAACCTTTCCGTCTTTTTTGTATAAAAATCTTTCTGGTGTAGTGGACAATATGGACATTCCGCCCATCTTAAAAAAAGCACAAAATGGTGCTGGATTACTTTTTCTTATTTTTTTGTAAACATCCCAGTAATCACCTGGAAAATTAAAAGAAAAAGTTTGTGCTAGGTTGACTTGATAAATATGACCGTCGTAAATGTAATTTTTTATTTTATCAATCGCACTAAGATATTCATCTAAATTGAAATTAGATTCAAAATCCCCAGCATCTACCAATTCTTCTTCTTTGAATAAATGATCAGCTCCAGAGGCTGCGGTAAGCATGTTGACACGATATTGCAATTGAAATAGATCGAGTTCCTCTTCACCGGCATAAATATAATAAATCTTGGAAGTGTGATGATTAATTAGGAAGTTATCAGCACACAGCACACAATAAACATCGGGGAGAGCTATCAAATCTGTCGAAGTATTATCAATATTCTGAAGCTTTTCTCCAAAATTATAAGAGGCATAAAAAAAGAACTGTGGTTTTAATTGCTGTTTTAGCTCTTCGTCAACTGGTTCAACAAATACATTCAGTTTATTAATTTTAATGTCCAGAAACTCATCTAGTCTTTTTAATACTTTTATCGCTTCCTCGTTATCATTTGAATAACAAAATTCCCTGATTGGATTAACTCCTAGAAATGAATATTTCGACTTTTCCTGTAAGTACTGTTCTTGCGGTATTTCAAAGTCATGTGACTCGTTGTTAGCTGAATCTAAGAAAAACAATTTAGAGTTCTGATTTAAGTTATTTACTAATTCCTCCACGGTTAATGACTTGATGTTAAGTTCAATAGCGGAATATTGTATCATTTGAAACCTCCTACTGGTTACTAGCAATTTCATCCGATTTATTTCAAAATTATATTGCCGGATCAATTTGAACAAGCGTCATAGAATGAATTTGTAGAATTGTTTGATAAACGGCCTCAAGGTCTTTGCCGTAGATGAAAACATCTCCAAGCTTATCATGTGACAATTTACCCATACCAACAGTGTCGCCAGTTTGTATGTTGTAATGAACTTTATAAACCCCTTCAATCATGGTAAGTTCTTCTTCTTTAATTAAATTTTTTACTCTGCCTTCTTTGTAAATAGGAATATGAGTAAACCCAAAAAGATTCGATGCATATTCGGTCTCCGCTATATAAGGCAAAAAGCATTCAACCCTTACGAACGCATCAAATAAGTCAACTTTTGTTTGCTTTAACAAATTCTCAGGGATGGAACTTCCGGCAACTCTTATAGCGATTTCGCCGAAAACGATGTCATACTCCTTGGTTATGAAACACTCCATATGGGTAACCCCATATTCCACCTTTAGACTTTCAATTACATTTTTGTTAAATGCCTTAAGCACTTTAAATATATCGCTCTGATTGGAAAGAGCAATACTTCCGCCAAATTTGTGCTGCTCAAAACCCAAAATATTGTGCGGATATTTACCGGCATGTGAAAATATCACCTGATTGTCCTGAATCACTGAATCAACATGGTATTCCTCTCCTAATATATATTCTTCCATAATCATACCTTCTCTAAAATGAGGTTTATTCCGACACTCTAAGTAATGGTCAAAATACCGTATCCAGTCTTCTACATCAGATAAGAGCTTTACTTCAATTGTTCCTGCACCTATTCGCGGCTTAACAATTGCTTTTTTACCTTGATCCAGCATTTTCGATAAAAAAACAATTCCATCATTAAAATTGGTTACCGCAGTAAACTCAGATGTTTTAATTCCTTTCGCTGCAATGGATTTCTTCATGCAGTACTTATCACGTAATTTTTCAGAAATTTCAACACCTCTTCCGGGGATCCCGAATTCTTCCCTGATCTTTGCTGCTGTTAGAATGCTTTTTTCTCCTGGAGCTATTACGGCATGAACTGTGAATCTGTTAAAGTAGGGCTGTAATACAGAACTCACACTTTCATAATCAGAAATGTCATCAACCTGGTGAATAAAATCACAAAGTTCAGCATCAGGGGCCGCCACACTTTTGTCTATAATAACAATGGTGCTGTAACCTAATTCTTTTAATTTCCCAAGTACTTCAGGTCTTCTTCCTAAAGCAACACAATACATGTGCCAACCTTCTCTCCCTATTCAATAACAATTTTCACCTTTTTTTCGGCTTCACTCATTACTGTTTTTAGATATTCTACATCAGAATCATGAAATCCAACGTAAGCAAAGACCCGACTTCGGTTATCATTCCAATTCTTAATTTCACTACCAATATCATATCTGTTTTCTGTAATTTGGATTTCAGGTAATGAAGTAACGGAATCGACGCCTTTAATATCAACTAGTTTTCCTGCTTTAGGTGAACGAATAAACCGTATATACGCATGCCCTTTAGGTTCATGTCCAGCCATAAGTTTTCGGCCAATACAATTGTCTATGACGATACTGTACATATCTTTCCCAATAACTTTTCCCAGCATATCGGCAATGTAGCCGCCCCCTACCCTCGGATTTATCTCCATTAGGCCGAAACGGTTACCGTCGATTTTCACTTCTGTATGAGTAACTCCAGTCTTCACACCGATCGCTTTATGTACTTCCTCAACAAACTTTCTAAGCTGATTATCCTGATCCCTATCCAAATTACTTGCCGGTATAATATGTCCGATTTCAATATGATTAAGTTCCGGATCCGATACTTTCTCGGTGATAGCAAGAATAGTTACCTTTCCCTCTTCAACTACGCTTTCGACAGAGTATTCACTGCCATTAATAAATTCTTCTACTAATACCTTTGGTGAGAATGATTTGCCCAGAGACCCATACTGAATATTGTTCAAATGTTCGAAATAATTATTTCTAAGTTCATCAAATGAATTCGTTTTAAAAATGTTGATGCTGGCAAAGCCATCGACAGGCTTCATTATGCAGGGGTAATTGAAGTTATCTTGATTGTGCTTAAGATCATCCATGGATTGAATTTCATAGTAATCATACGGAAACAGACCCGCCTCTTTAACTAGCTTCCTGGTCAAATCCTTATATGTTGCATTACAAGCAGCTTCATAACCGAATGAAGGCAATTCCAGCCTGTCCGTAATTGCAGCAACTTGAGGCATCAAGAAAACATGACCAGCTAAAGCCCCGTCGAAGGGAACGTCATTGTAGTATTCAACGATCTTATCAACTGTCGCTTCAAAATTTTCAATATCAATCTGTACATAATGGTCAATAAAAGGACGGTCATGGAGATCAACTTCATCCTCTTTGTGATAAGTAGCTAGAATCGTTTCATAACCCATTTCTTTTGCTTTTCTTAAATAACTTTTACCAAATCTATAATTTTCAAGAATCAGTACACTTTTCATTTGTCTCATTTCCTTTTGTTAAATTTATTTGATCAATAATTTGATCTTCTTCATTACATGAATACTTCAAAATAATGCCAAAGAGCTCCTTCACGAGCTCGGTCGGCAGGTTAAGTTCCAGGGCATATTCAGTCCGAGTTGCAAAAATTTCCGTCACCCTGTCGGGTTGCATCATCTGTATATCATGATTCGCTTTATAAACGGCCACATCCCGAATGATATTAAAACGATAAGCACATATCTCCATTAGGAGTGCATCAAGCTTGTCTAGCCTCTTACGGTAGTAATCCAATCCAATTTGGTTCATATATCTTTTATCCTCTCACAAGTGCTTGACTACTCCCAAAATTCTCTACTTGTTCTATCGCTTGAGATACCTTCTCCATAACATGTTTTTGGAACTGTGGATTGATAGTGATCGCTTTTTTCGCATAGTTGTAGCAATATGTGCATTTGCTTCCGCAGTTCGTTCTTAAGCATTTTTCTTTTCTGAACCGATCAAAATATCCATCCAACTTTCGATTATCGATATAAATATTATTGATAAACTCCTCTGGTTCAGCCATATCTCTATATCCATAGTGTTGAATTAATTCCAGAAGATTACCGTCAAAATACCGATGGTAATATGCCTTAACTCTGTTTATCATCACGCTCGTAGGTGTAGCTCTATCAATGATCTTAAAATTGTCATAACCGATTTCTTCATAAAATTTTAAATCTTCAGGTCGGATGATATCCGAGATGAGATAGTTAACAGGAGCAGAAACCCTTTTATAGGAGCAATTCAAGTAGCAGTAATCAAAATCAGGCTTTTCTTTATCATCGCCTCTGGAGGAATGGCCCATAAAAGATTGATGATAAGTAAGAAACGGACATTCATACATGCAATTGTTATTGACAATCAACTCGAGATCAATCGGGATTGCCTCGCGAATTGCTTTCAATACTTCAAAGTCCCTATTTATAACCATAGGGTCCAGTACAATACAATCTGCCCCCATTTCTTCCCAGCGTTTTGCTTTTGCTACACTATCTACACAAACTGAAGAAGAAACCTTAACCTGTAAGTTTGGATAGTACTTTTTTACATACCTCATTACTACAGGGATAGATACAGTTATAGAGTCAACTCCGATTTCAGAAATCCAGTCTAGTAAATTTGCAAGTTCCTTTTTTCCATGTATCGTGTATTCATCATTCGCTAGACATGGAGAATTGAACGTATAGTTCATGGTGATTCCATTCTTATGGGCATATGCAACGTGCCCTGCTATCTTTTCTTTATCAATATTATTTAAAAGGTCTGTTTCAAGACCGCCACCGACAAAATCATCGGTTAATTTCCCAAACAAATTAGTGACACCATAGTCTTTTACGCCATCAATCAAAGCAGAGTCGAAATTAGTTGCAATTGAAATTTTCATATAACTACTCCTTTACTTTTTTTAAAAAAAATTAATATAATACCTTTTTATGTTATTCTCGCTTGTTGGTTTTATGATAAGTCCGATTGGCAAAATAAGCAATATTTTTCCTTCCCCTTTTTACCCTAATTTTCTATATAATTCTATAAATTCCGACAAAAATCAGTATAGTTAATGAATATACTATCATCGGTATGAATACATATGCATATGACTACTTGAGTGCTTTCTTGGAAAGCGGATAATAAAGGAGTTTAGGACAGTTAATGTCGTTTGTTGTAGTTTCCAACTTCTATTATTAAAAATTTTAGCTGAAATAGTTGTGAGACAGCAGAATCTTGTATTCCTTACATTCTTGTTAGTTGATTTCTCGTAAACCAGTATTAAACTCTAGTAACTCCGAAAAAAGCGAGTTGTATGACCGACAACCAAGAGGGAATGATGAATCACGTCTCGCCCTAGAACCTTGACCGTTTTTGATTCTAGTTTTAAGCTCATCCTATAAGAAAATATGGGAGGGCTTGCAGATGAACAAAAAATGCGAGGTTCGACTCGAACCGAAGGAACGCGAATGGATTGAACAACTTCTCCGTGCTGATTCTACATCCCCTGGCATTCGCCGCCGCTGTCTAGTACTCCTACTTTCGGACGAGAAAACCAAGGGTCCATCCCCAAGCAGGCTGAAATTGCCCATCGCTCAGGGGTCAGCGATGTTACCGTCAATTACACGGTAAAAGACTATTGCACCCGTGGGCTGGACGAGACGTTACGTTATCGTCGGCGCGCCGAACCGGCGAGGTGGAAGTCCGAATTATCGCGCCGGCCTGTTCCGAGCCTCCAAAGGGGTATGCTCGCTGGACGATTCGTCTGTTGACCCGTCGGGTGATCGAACTAAATATTTTGGAATCCGTAGGACGAGAAACCATTCGGACGACTTTAAAAAACAAGGCTTAAGCCTCGCTTAAAAAAACAGTGGTGCATCCCCGCCAAATCCAGCAGCGAATTCTTGTGGCTCGGATGGAGGATATTCTGGAGACCTATGCCCTTGCGTACGACCCGGAAATTCCGCTGATCTGTATGGATGAACAGCCCGTGCAATTGCTGGATCACTCGCGGCCTCCACAGACGATGAAACCCGGACAAGTTCAGCGAGAAGATTATGAGTATGTTCGTAAGGGAAGTTGCAGCCTCTTTCTGTTCACGGAGCCGTTGACCGGGTGGCGTCACGTGCAGGCTTTGGAAAGACGCGCCACAAACCCAAGATCTCGATTTGTCCCTGCTGCCTTTAAATCTCTCCATAACTCTTGCAGTGCTTCTTTGGTATTCGCTTCGAGGATGTCGAGACAGGGCTTACGCTCCACCAATTGATACCAGTGAGAGAAAGCCTCCCTAGCTGATTCCTCAAGCTTCAAAACCTCTTTCCTTAATTCTTTGATTTCTCGCTGTCTTCTGATCCATGCCATCATAAGAAAGTCTCACCTCTCTCTTTACTAGTATCTTGGCTCCAACAGGGTTGTACCGTCAGCATATTCGATGATGTAAACCTCACACCCGTTCACTTCGCATGTAACGATTTGCAACAAAAAAAACGGGTGCCGCCCTTTACGGACAACACCCGATATTTTTTCAATAACAGTTCGAATTTCGATGTTAAGCAATGAACGTCTCGACGATCAGAAACAAATTCAGCGCGACAACGATTCCGGCAATGACCCAGCCGAGCGCGGAGGTGATCCGGCGGTTGACGAGCCCGCCCATCAGCTTGCGGTCGCTGGTGAAGATAACCAGCGGAATAAGCGCGAACGCAATGCCGAAAGAAAGAATAACCTGGCTCATTACAAGCGCCTGCGTCGGATCAACGCCCGACAATATGATGGCAAGAGGCGGAATGGTTGTAATCGCGCGGCGGAGATACAGATTTATTCTTCTGTTGATAAATCCCTGCATGACGACATCACCCGCCATTGTGCCGACGGAAGCGCTGGAGAGCCCGGCGATCAGCAGACCCAGACCGAAGGAAACGGCCGTAACGGGTCCGACTAGATGGCCGAATTGGTGAAAAGCCACTTCCAGATCTTCAACAGCAAGGCCGTTCTTGAAAAAGGCCGCTGCCGAAACGATCACCATGGCCATATTCACCGCGCCCGCAATAAACATGGCAATCAGAATATCAATAAACTCCAGCTTGAAAATTTTCTTCTTCTCCTCGTCATCTCTGCCCACGATCCGGTTCTGGGTAAGCGAGGAATGCAGGTAGATCGCATGCGGCATTACGGTCGCTCCAAGAATGCCCGCCGCCAGCAGCACGCTGTCGACGCCCTGAAAGCTTGGTGTCACGATTCCGTGGAACACGTCGCCCATATCCGGCTTAGCCATGATGACTTGAAAAGCGAACGCCAGCACAACGACCAGAATCATGGCGGCGATTCCCGCTTCAAGAGAACGATATCCCCGCCGCTGAAGCTCAAGTATGGCGAAGGAGCCTGCCGCCGTGATCAGCGCCGCGGGCAGCATCGGAATGTCGAACAGAAGATACAGGCCTAATGCCGCCCCGAGAAATTCCGCCAGGTCGGTCGCCATGATGACCAGCTCGCTTTGAATCCATAGAAAGAACGAGGCTCCCTTGGGAAAGCGTGCGCGGGCAACCTCAGGCAAATTGTGGCCGGTCGCGATGCCGAGCTTGGCGGACAACGATTGAATCAGAACAGCCATCAAGTTGGAGGCTGCGATAACCCAGAGCAGGAGATAACCGTACTTTGAGCCTGCCGTAATATTGGTAGCGAAGTTTCCAGGGTCGAGATAAGCGACAGCCGCGATAAAAGCGGGTCCGAGGAAAGGAAGAATTCGTTTCAAGCCCTTCCCTTTTCCTTGCAATGCGGAGTGGGCGGCGAGAAGATGTCTTTCTTTTTGCTGGGCGGTGCCCAAAGGATAAGTGCGTTCCATCATTCTTGTTACCTCCCCGCCTAAAAATTAGCCAAGCACATAAAAGTTTACCTGATGCAACATTTCTTAGGCTTATTATATTCTCCTTTACCCAATTTGTAAACGTGTAGTTCGCCTATTGCAGCCGATTTCTATGCTGTAAATCACAAAAACCCAAACAGAGACCGGCGGCTGTGCCGGCACTGCTTGGGTTCGTTGTTCACTATAGGTTTTGAGTTGTTCAATCTATACGGACGGAGTTGTTCAACCCATACGGTTTGAGCGGTTCGCTGTTCGGTTGGATCAGCGTGTTCCGTCCTTCATATCCCAGACATACACGCCGCCAGGAGCCCTAAAAAAGCAAGCAGCGCCCCGAACCAGGGAAGAGCGGAAAGGCCGACATGCGTAATAATAAATCCCCCGAAAAAAGCTCCGAATGCGTTGCCCAGATTCAGCGCGGAGTGGTTTGACGTGGAGGCCAGCGCAGGAGCGTCCTTCGCCAAAGTCATGATCCGGACCTGAAGGCCCGGAAGCACGCCAAAGGCGCCGGCGCCCCAGATAAATATGGTAATGACCGCGAGTGCCGGAATGTGGACCGAATAGGAAAAAAAGGCTAGGACAGCTGCAAGAAATGCAAAGTTCACAAGCATCGAGGGCATGAGCTTCCAGTCGGCCAGCCTGCCCCCTATGATATTTCCTGTTGTTACGCCTACGCCGAATAGCACGAGAATCAAGGCGACGATGCTCTCCGAGAACCCGGTAATGTCCTCCAGCAGCGGCGTAATATACGTGAAGACGGAGAAAAGGCTGGCGCACCCGAACGCTCCTGTCAGCAGAACAAGCAGCAGCTTCGGCTGGATCAGCGCCCGAAGCTGGCGTGTAAGGCTTGAAGTCTCCTCCGCTTTGATTACGGGCACGAGCAGCAGGATGCCGGCAAGCGAGAGCACGCCCATCACGACCACGGCCCCGAACGACGCTCTCCAGCCCAGATGTTGGCCGATAAACGTCCCAACCGGGACACCAATAATATTGGCTACGGTCAATCCGGCCATCATAATCGAAACCGCCGCGGCACGCCGCCCCGGCTTGACGAGGCTCGCCGCGATGACGGAACCGACGCCGAAAAAGGTACCGTGAGCCAAGGCGGTAAACAGTCTGGCTCCCATCAGTACGTTGTAGTTCGGCGCAAATGCGGCGATGCCGTTCCCGATGATAAAGAAGATCATCAGCAGGCAAAGCAGCTGTTTTTGCGGAAGCCGGTACGTCAGCATCGCCAGAATCGGAGCCCCGATGGCGACGCCCAGCGCATAGCTGGTAATCAGTTGTCCCGCCGAAGCGATCGAAACGTGCAGATCCTCGGCTACATTAGGCAATATGCCCATAATAACGAATTCAGTCATTCCAATGGCAAAAGCGCCGAGCGTCAAAGACAAAAGCGCAAGCGGAAAGCGCTCCTTGACTTGAGCCCGGGGATTCGTGGTGTATGAAGTTTCCAATGCTTATGATTCTCCTTTGCCCGGTCTGTTGTTGCCGGGAAAAATATAGGTTCGGCCGCCGCTGTGCCGGGCCGTGACAGGCGCTTCAAAAAACCGGCTGAGCGTCTCTTCGTTCAGCATGCGGGACGTTTCGCCGGAATCGAACCAGGCCCGCTCGTAATCCTCCTCCGGCGCATTGGCGTATAGTCCGATGGAGGCATGCTTTCCGCTGATCACGACCAGCTGCGTCCGGTCTGAGCCGTGAAGCTTCTCTTGAAGGGAAGAGCTCACACAGCCGATAGATTTGCGGAGCTTCAGGTCGATCTCGCCGAACCGCTCGCCAAGCACATAAATCTCCCCATCGGTCGGCCAGATGTAACCGTTGATTATGTTCAGCAGCGTCGTTTTGCCGGAACCGTTCAGTCCCATCAACGCCCAATTTTGCCCCTTTTCAATGCTCCAGTTTACCTGGTCCAGCAGCGTCTCTGTCCCTCTTTTCCACGAGGCATTGCTTACTTTCAAAATGCTGTCCATTCCCCTGCAACCTCCTTTCTATTCCCTGGATGATCACATCTGCATTAACGTATTGTAAACAATCTGATGTAAAAATGTCATTGTGAAAATTGCTCAATTCATCTGCAATTATTGCTATCATACTATAATGAGACGGGGTGAACGCTAATGAAAATGCAAGTTGTGACGGAGAATATCGAGCTGTGCAGATTGGAAGAGCATTACGAAGACACTCCCCATGTTCATAAGAACTGGGTACAGCTGACCTTCGCCATTCGCGGCGGCTCCTCCGTCATTAGTTATGGGACAACGGGGTTCATTCCGGAGGGCGAAGGGATCATCCATCAACCGTTTCAGGAGCATCAAATCCGGGTGGATAAAGGAAACCGCGCAATCGTGATCAAAGTACGCACTTCGCTGTGGGAGTCTTTACAGATTAGGGAAGCAGATTGTATCGCTGTGGAGCAGGTCATCAATCCCCAGGAACTGAACGCGGAGTTCAATCGCTGGATTTCCCCGCTGGTTTTGCCTGATGAGGATGACCGATATGAACGGAGCCTTACGGAGGCCAATGTGCTGCAATATCTTACACGCAATCTGAAAAGAGGGGTCTGTCCGGAAACGAATCCTCCGTGTCTTCCGGAACTCGCCAGTACGGGAGATCCCTACATGGATCAAGTGTTCGAATACATACACCGCTCCTTTACATCACCGATTCGCATTGATTTATTGTCGTCCATGGCTCTGCAGAGCCGATATCATTTTATCCGCTCCTTCAAAGCAGCGACCGGATTCACGCCTTACCAGTATATTCTTCGTCTGCGAATCCAGCGCGCCAAGTATGAGCTCGAACATACCGAAGCTACAATTTCCGCGATCAGCGCGGGCCTCGGCTTTGCTTCGGCCAGCCAATTTTATCGCGCATTCGTCAAAATCACCGGCATGGCTCCGGAACAATACCGCCTGGGACGAAAGAGGGTCTAAACAAACTGGCGACAGAGCTCATCTTCCAGGCGGCTCCCCTTTTAACCCCCTTACAAACCCAAAGAGGCGCGGCCCCGTTATATTGAACGGCGGACGCGCCTCCTGAATTTTAGTTCACTCCCGGATTACATTATTACCGGTTCAACCGGTAGCCCCCGTGAAACACGGGGCCAACATAATTATTAAAAGCATAGCCTGCTCGGATCGCCGCCGTAACGAAATCCTTCGCCTTGGCTACGGCTTCACGGGTGCTCAGGCCGGTTGCGAGTCCTGCCGTGATCGCGGCGGCGAAGGTGCAGCCCGCACCGTGATTGTACGCCGGCTCGATTTTATCCGTCTCGAATACCGTATACTCGGCTCCGTCATAGAACAGGTCCACCGCCTTGTCTCCGCCAAGCGCTTTGCCGCCCTTGATCACCACCGTCTTCGCCCCCTGGCGCTGAATGACCGCGGCGGCCTCCTTCATGTCGTCCAGCGTAGAGATCTTGCCAATGCCGGACAGCACTCCCGACTCGAACAGGTTCGGCGTAATGACCGTAGCGAGCGGCAGCAGCAGCTCACGGATCGCCTCGGCGCTCTCGGGACTCAGCAACTCATCCTCGCCTTTGCAGACCATGACGGGATCAATAACCACATTGCCCTGACAATAGTCAATGTCTTCACTATTCTGCTCAATGCCAACTACCCCTTCTGTTCTATGGTGCTATTGGGTTACTCTCCCGAAAAGCTGGTTTCTTTCATAATAACATCATGCGCGCCGCCTTCAACCAGACTGGTTGAGGAGACAAGGGTAATTCTTGCGTTCTGCTGCAATTCATCGATTGATTTCGCGCCGCAGTTGGACATCGTCGACTTGATCTTGCTGATCGTCTTGTCCAGATTCTCTTTGAGGCTACCCGCGTAAGGGACGTAAGAATCGACGCCTTCTTCAAAGATCAGCCCCGACTTTCCGCCCGTGTCATATCTTTGCCAGTTCCGCGCCCGGTTGGAGCCTTCTCCCCAGAACTCTTTGACAAAGTTGTTTCCGACTTTCAGCTTCTTGGTCGGGCTCTCGTCGAACCGGGCGAAATACCGGCCCATCATGACGAAGTCGGCGCCCATCGCCAGCGAAAGCGTGATATGATAATCGTGAACAATCCCCCCGTCCGAGCAGATCGGAACGTATATGCCCGTTTCTTTATAATACTGCTCCCTTGCCTCCGCAACCTCGATAAGCGACGACGCCTGTCCTCGGCCGATCCCCTTCTGCTCGCGCGTAATGCATATCGATCCGCCGCCGATGCCTACCTTCACAAAGTCGGCACCTGATTCGACAAGATACAGAAAGCCTTCCTTGTCTACGACATTTCCCGCTCCAATCTTAACATTGAAATTCTCTTTGACGTAAGCGATGGTGTCGCGCTGCCATTCCGTATACCCGTCCGACGCGTCAATCACCAGGATATCGGCGCCCGCTTCTACCAAGAGCGGCACCCGCTCTTCATAGTCCTTTGTGTTAATGCCGGCCCCGACGATATAGCTCTTATTGCCGTCCATCAGCGCCAGCGGGTTTTCTTTATGAGCGTCGTAATCTTTGCGGAAAACAAGACTATCCAGCCGCTGTTCCCCGTCCACGATCGGCAGACAATTCAGCTTGTGCTCCCAAATCATGTCATTGGCTTCGGGAAGGTTGATTCCGGATTTTCCGACAATCAGGGAAGAGAACGGCGTCATGAATTCACTTACCCGTTTGTCCAGCGGATCACGGCTGATTCGGTAATCCCGGCCGGTTACGATTCCCAGCAGCTTGCCGGTTGGTGAACCGTCATCGGTAACGGCGATCGTGGAATGTCCCGTATCCTCTTTCAGTTCAAGCACATCTTTCAAGGTATGATCCGGGGTCAAATTGGAGCGGCTAACCACAAACCCGGACTTATACTCTTTTACCTTACGGACCATGTCCGCCTGGTCTTCCGGGGATTGGGAACCGAAAATGAATGAGATGCCGCCGCAGCGGGCCAATGCAATCGCCATCTGATGATCGGAGACCGACTGCATCACCGCCGACGAGAACGGGATATTCAAGGAAATGTCCGGCTGCTCGCCCTTTTTAAATTTGGTAATCGGCGTTTTAAGGTCCACGTTTGCGGGGGTGCAATCCTTTGTCGTTAAATTCGGAATCAACAGAAACTCACTGAACGTCCGGGAAGGTTCCGGGTAATAATAGGCCACGTTTTTCCACTCCTTGTCTGAAAATTCCTCACATCATAACGTCAACTAATCCATTTGTCAATGCAAAAAGTGTGAGCGTGTTATTCGTCAGTGTTCAATCAATTTACGCCAAAAAGCACGGCCCCCCCGGATAGTCTCCGAGAGGCCGTGCTTGGCAAGATTTATCGCCGGCATCTTCCATCCGGAATTGCCGGCCTTCCTACTGTTTGCTTGGCTTATGAGCCGGCAAGCTTGTTGATCATGCTGGCGCAATACGCGCCGCCGTAGCCGTTGTCGATGTTGACCACGCTGACTCCGCTGGCGCAGCTGTTAAGCATGGATAGCAGCGCCGACAGCCCGCCGAAATTGGCCCCGTAGCCGATGCTTGTCGGGACGGCGATGACGGGCTTGTCGGTGAGGCCGCCCACGACACTGGCCAGCGCGCCTTCCATTCCGGCGATAACCACGACGACCTTGGCTTCCCGGATCACACCCAGTTTGTCGAACAGACGGTGAATCCCGGCAACCCCAACGTCGGTAATCTTCTCTACACGGTTCCCAAGGATGAGGGCAGTTTCCACGGCTTCCTCGACGACCGGGAGGTCGGAGGTTCCCGCCGAGACAATTGCGATGTAACTGTCGGTCAGCTCCACAAGTCTGCGGCGGACGGTGATCGTCCGCCCGATCGGATTGTACTCCGCTTCGGGACAGATGGCCTTTACCGCTTCATACATCTCGGCGCTTGCCCGGGTGCCCAGAATATTGTTGTCTCTCGTGAGCATGTATTCGACGATTTGCCGCACCTGTTCCACCGTCTTCCCGGCACAATAGATAACCTCCGGCACGCCGGTTCTGACTTCCCGGTGATTGTCAATCAGCGCGAAGCCGAGGTCTTTGAAAGGCAGCTCCTTAAGATCTTCCAGGGCTTCTTCCACTTTCAGCTCGCCATTTTGAACGGAGGTGAGCAGCTTTCGAAGCGCTTCATTGTGCATGCCCTTCACCCCGTGACGCCTATGGCGGCGTTCAGACTGCCCGTCTTGTAACCCGCCAGGTCAAGGGAGACATAGCGGAAGCCGAATTCCTTCAGCTTTTCCGAGATTCGGTCCATAAGCTCCTCGTCGAACAGCCGGCTGCGGTCGCTCCGGCCCACCTCGATGCGGGCCAGATCGCCGTGGCAGCGGACCCGGATGGCCCGGAAGCCAAGGTCCATCAAATATTTTTCCGCCCGTTCGATCTTCTCGAAATCCTCCGTGCGCAGTTCGCTGCCATACGGGATACGCGTCAATAGGCAGGCATACGGCGGCTTGTCCCAAGTGGGGAGCCCCAGCTCCCGGGACAGACTGCGGATCTCCGCCTTGGTCAGCTTACAGTCGAGCAGCGGGCTCTTGACTCCGAGCTCGGCGAGCGCCTTCAGCCCCGGCCGGTAGTCATGAATGTCGTCAAAGTTGGTGCCGTCGATGACATAACGGTAGCCGCCCTTCCCGGCCAGTTCCTTGATCATACTGAACACCGCGGTTTTGCACAGGTAGCAGCGGTTGTCGGGGTTATACTTGATTTCGTCGATTAAGGGAGCCTCGATAATCTCGTAATCGACGCCGAGCTCCCGTACAAGCTCCTTGGCCTCTTCAATTTCCCATTTGGGAATGTAAGGGGAAAGAATCGTGACGGCCTTCAGCCGGTCGCCTAGCGCTTCCTTGGCCGCACGCAGCAGGAAGGTGCTGTCCACCCCGCCGGAAAATGCAAGCACCACCCGGTCGAGCTGTTTCAGATAATCGAGAAGGGCCTCATATTTCGGGTTGCGATTCATCCAAATTCACCTCATAACCAGTATAAATTTCGCGGTAAATCTTCGAGATCGGCACGCCGTTTGCCAGCGCCAGCCTTTTACAGTCTTCGTATTCGGGCTTATATTTGACAAGCTTTCCTTCATAATAGGAGTTTTTGATCGTCACCTCGCCGTACCGGGTGTTGTGCTTAACGAAGCTGCGCTCCAGCATGGCTTTGCCGACTGGGAATTTGCGTACGCCGAGGGAAGTCGTCTCTTTGAAAATAACCTCCAGCACTTCCTTCTCCCGCTTCGAGCCGACAAGCACGCTCAGCTTAACGGCGGGGCGGCCCTTTTTCATGATGATCGGAGTCTTGAACACATCGGAAGCACCCCGGGCAAAAAGCTGTTCCTCCACGTAGCTGTACAACTCGGGGTTCATATCGTCGATGTTCGTTTCCAGCAAAATCGGTCCGGCTGCGGCGCTTTCCTTCTTATCCTCCATCCGGCCCAGATAAACCCTCAGCACGTTAGGGATCTCCAGATCCCGGTTGCCAAGTCCATAGCCGACCGCCTCCATCACGAAATCGGGCTTGTCGGTAAACTCATCCACCACCGCGGCCAGAATCGCAGCTCCCGTAGGCGTCGTCGTCTCGAACGGAACGAGACCGGCCTTCACCGGAATGCCTTTCAGAATCTCGACGGTCGCCGGCGCAGGCACTGGAATCAGCCCGTGCTCGCAGCGGACAAAGCCGCCGCCCACCTGAACCGGAGAAGCCAGGATTTTGTCTACTTTAAGGTAGTCGAGGCAGATGGAGGCTCCAACGATATCGACAATGGAATCCACCGCGCCCACCTCATGAAAATGGACCTCCTCCAGCGGCTTGCCGTGAACCTTCGCTTCCGCGAGGGCAACCTGCATGAAGATTTTCATGCTGAGCTCCTTCACCCGGTCAGGCAGCGAACTGGCCCCAATGATCCGCTCAATATCCTCGACATTGCGGTGATGATGGCCGTGATGGTGATCGTGGCTATGGTCATGCTTATGGGTATGGCCTTGCTCATGGTGATGATTGTGCTCCTGGATGTGAGTTTGCTCATGGGCGTGATTGTGCTCGTGTTCATGCTCGTGTCCGTGCGCATGGTTATGTTCGTGTCCATGTACATGCTCGTGTCCGTGCGCATGTTCATGCTCGTGCCCATGGTTATGTTCGTGTTCATGTCCGTGTTCCGCATGTTCAGAACCTTGGTGAGAACCGCGTTGGTCTCCTGTCAGCCGAACGTCAACTTTGATACCGCTAATTCCCTTTTTGAGTGCCTTGGCGATGGTAACTTCAAATTCACCGTTCAGATTTAGCTTGGCGATCTCTCGAAGGAAGTAATCGGGATCGACCCCGGCATCAAGGAGCGCGCCCAAGTTCATATCTCCGCTGATGCCCGCAAAACAATCATAGTAGAGAATGTTCAACAATTTGCTCTCCTTTCTATTAAGATGAGTTTGCAAGAAACTTTATTAGAAAAATGCATGTCGATGCATCGTTGTTCAAGGTTTAAGCGAAGACCTCAACAACATGCTTCAGCTCTTCGATGATGAGCAGGTTCTGCGGGCAATGCTCTTCACAGGTGCCGCATTCAACGCATTTAGATGCCCGTCCTACCTCGGGAATCCGGGAGGCATAGGTTTCCTTCAGCGCCTGCTTCTGCTTGTCGTTATCGAGGAAATAATACTCGTTCACATAGGTGAAATTGCCCGGAATGTTCACTCCAGCCGGACAAGGCATGCAGTAGGCGCAGCCGGTACAGCTGACTCTCGTCTGGCGGAAAGCGGTCCGCGCTTCCTCCACGATGTCCAGCTCCTGCTTGCTTAAAGAGCCGGGATGCGCTTCGTTCGCGATTTTCAGGTTTTCCTCCACCTGCTCCATGGTGCTCATGCCGCTTAAGGTAACCGCCACGTCCGGGTTGTTCCACACCCACCGCAGTGCCCAGTCGGCTGGCGTCCGCTTTATATCGGTCTTGTCGAAGGCCGCCTGTACGCTTTCCGGAATGTCGCGAACCAGCTTGCCGCCCCGCAGCGGTTCCATGACGGCGATGCCGATGCCTTTGGCCGCGGCGTATTCCAGACCTTCGATTCCGGCTTGGAAGTATTCGTCCAGGTAGTTGTACTGCACCTGACAGAAGGTCCAGTCGTAGGCGTCGACGATTTCTTTGAACACCGGCAGTTCGTCGTGGAACGAGAAGCCAGGATAACGGATTCGTCCGTCTTTTACCGCCGAATCGAGGAACTCAAAGATACCGAGTTCTTTTACAGTCTTCCAGGTTCCTGCGTTGAGCGCATGTACCAGATAGAAGTCGATACGGTCAGTTTCCAGACGCTCCAGTTGTTCGTTCAGATAGCGGTCCATATCCTCCCGCGTCCGGATAAGCCAACTGGGCAGCTTGGTGGCGATATTCACTTTGTCGCGGTATCCATCCTTAAGCGCCCGGGCGACGAAAGGCTCGCTCTCCCCGGGTCCACCCATGCCGTCTCCATGATAAGGATAAGCGGTGTCCACATAATTGATCCCGTTGTCGATACCATAACGCAGCATCGCGATTGCTTTGTCATCGTCGATATTGCGGGCGTTGCCGTCAATTACGGGAAGCCGCATGCAACCAAAGCCCAGAACGGAGACCATCTCGTTTGTCTTGCCATATTTGCGGTACAACATGGATAAATTCCTCCTAATCAAAATAGTAGTGATTAGCGGCTGCAGGCTTGCCAAAATGAAATGATGTGATATTTTTCACATATAATGCCGCGCGATCATACTTTTTCAGCCGCTTGTTCCCTTTCACGGACCAAATTTTCGTACCATACCGTCTTGTGCGTAATTTTCTCCAAAAACGAGTTCATTTCCTCCACCTTTCGCTCCGTCGAGCGCTTGTGGTCCTGCAGAATTTGCAGCCGTTCCCTCATGGTGTGGTCGCCCTTAAAAGCCAGCTCGGCAAAATGCTTCACCTTGGCCACAGGCATTCCGGTGTCCCGCAAGCAGCGGATAAAATACAGCCAGTCCAGATCCTCCGGCTCAAACAGCCGATTTCCCCGCTCATCCCGTTTAAGCGCCTTTAAGAGTCCTTCCTGCTCATAATACCTCAGGGTATGGACGGTAAGACCCGTATGTTCGGCAGCTTCCTTGATGGTTAAGGCCATCCGCGTACCTCCTTTCCGCTTCCGGACTCTATTTCGCTTTCATCATACACCTTCGAGTGCACTTGAAGTCAACAGAAGGATTTCAAGTTCTGTAAAATGTGTGAGCGTATTCCATGCAATACAAAAACGGCCTCAACAGACGAAACACGTCCGTGAAGCCGTCCGTATTCAAGGTTAAACCCCTGTTTTTTCCCGTTCCACAACCTCGATCTTGTTCTTGCCGCCATAGAAATCCCACCAGGGGGTCGCGGCCTTCGACAAAATTTCACCCAGACGGATCATCCGCCGTACGCCTTCTCCCTTCAGCCATGCCCGCAGCGCTTCGGCTCCATGCTTGCCGTAGATCTCGACACCGTCCTGCCAGGTTGCCCGTCCGCACAGCACGCCCGAGAAAGGAACTTCGGCTTCACCGGCCAGCTCCAGCGTCTCGATGAACGTTTCATTCGTCACGCCCGCGCTCAAATATATAAACGGAACGGTCGTCAGATCCGCCGTATCCTTGAAATGCGCAATCGCCTCTTCTCGCGTATACACGGCTTCGCCGCCCGCGTTGGCCCGGGTGCCCGCGACATACTTCAGGTTAATCGGAACCTCCACTTTCAGCACGTCGATCTTGTACTGCGGCTTGGTGAATTCCTGCATGTATTTTTTCACCTTTTCCGGCTTGGCCTTGGCAAATTCCGCTCCGGCGGAATCCGTGAGGGTATCGCTGTACGTGACGGCCTCGAAGAAAAAAGGGATATCGATAGACTCACACTCGGCTCCGACCCGTTCGATAAAGGCATGTTTAATCGTGTTAATCTTCTCATCGTCGTCCGGATCGTAATACATCAGGATTTTGATGGCATCGACGCCTTTTTCCGCATAGCGACGCACCGACCATTCGGGCAGCAGATCCGGCAGGCGTCCTTTTTCCGCAGCGTCATAGCCCGTTTCCTCATATGCGATCAGCAGCCCGGTATCCTTATGCCGGACCGCCGCCGCATCCCAGCCGTACTCCGGGTCGAGCAGGATTGCGCTGGAGTATGGCGTCAGCTCTTCGGACACCAGTCTTTTGAATTCGGCGACATGCCGTCCGTCCGCTTCGCCTCCGAGAGCGCGTCCAAGCGATTTCTTGAGCGACCCCCGCTGATCGATGGCCGTCGCCACAAACAACCCCTGTTCATTGGACAGCTTGATTAATCGGTCGTATTTTCCTTTGGATATTCTCACACTCATCTGGCGTTCCTCCTTCATCTCCTAATATGTCCCAACGGTTGGCCTGCTATTTCGTATTTAACCGCCAGGACGGAGATCAACCAGGAAACTATAAATCCCGGCTGGTGAACAGACGCAGAGAGACAAGGTAAGAAGCCGCGATAAATACGATGTAGACGGCACCTCCGAGCAGCCATTTTTCAAGACCCATATCCGCATTGTCCAGAATAAAGCTTTTCAGCCCAGGAATCGCACTAATGATGTCTCCCAGATTATTCATGCCGAAGAAGATGACCAAAAAGAACACGGTATTCACATATTGGGCTCCCTTGGGCCCGAGCCAATAATACAGGGGCAGGTAAATCGAGGCGGTCAGAGGCACCAGCAGAATCGAGACCCCCAGCACTCTCCAATTCAAATTTAGGATGTCATATCCCAGCCGCTGCAGCACCAGACTTAATACCAGAGCAAAAGCTGCCCCAATCAAGATAAACGGCAGAACCGATACATACTTAGAGGCCACGATCAATCTGCGGTGCACAGGCAAACTGACCGAGAACCTTATATTCACATTTCGGATATCCTGCAGGCAGGAGGTAAGGAGCATCATCATGGCGGGGAAAGTTACAAACAGACTCACGCCGAACGGGGTGCTTTTCGTATTCATAATGAATATTAAAAGGAGATAAGGGACGCCAAACAGCAGAAAATTTCTCGACAGCATAAAATCTTTACGGATCAAGGAAACGAGATTAGACATGAGCCTTGCCTCCTTTTACAGTGAAATACATAATATCCTCAAGCGTCGGCGTTTCGAGCAGCGCGATTCCCTGAAAAACCCGCTCCGCTTCCCGGCGGTCCGGCGCCAAGGCTTCGAACCCGTGAGCCCCTTCCCTTATCCCGACGAAAACTTGACGCACATCCATGTCGAGCAGTTCGCGTCCGCCCTTGACCATGACATACCGTTCCAGCACTTCGTCCTTGCTGTCGCTGAAGACGACTTTCCCCCGGTTCATAAAAATGATATAGTCCGCGATCCGGTCCAGATCATTCGTAATGTGAGTAGAGAAGACGATCGACTTGTTCTCATCCAGAATCTCCTCCCCGAGCAGATCCAGCAGCTCCCTGCGGAAGACGGGATCAAGGCCTGCGGTCGGTTCGTCCATAAGCAGCAGTTCCGCATGGTGGGACAGTGCCACTGCAAGCGAGAACTTCATCTTCATTCCTCTCGACAGGTTCTTGATCTTGGATTTTTCGGACAGCTCGAACATTTCCAGATACCGGGTAAAGGCTGCATTATCCCAATTTTTATAAAAGGGGGCGATCATTTTCCGCATATTCCTAAGAGTCATATTCTCGTAGTAATAATTCTCATCCGAGACGTATCCGATGCGTTCCTTCAATCCCGGATCTTCCGTAAGTGAGCTGCCGAATATTCGGACCTCCCCGCCGCTCGGACGCACCATATCCATCATAATCTTGATCATTGTACTCTTTCCCGCGCCGTTGGGTCCGATCAATCCGGTGATAAACCCTTTTTTCACTTCAAACTGCACCTGATCCAGCGAAAACTGTTCAAAAGACTTGGAAACTCCTCGAATCTCTACCACATTGCTCATCCTTGCTCCTCCTCACCAAGCGTCCTGAATATGTCAACCATTTCCGCAAACCCAATCCCAAGAAGTCTGCTCTCTTCCAATACTTCTTTCATCTTTTCCTCCAAGAGCCGGTATCGCTGTTCACGGATATACTGCTGATTCATGCCGGACACAAAGGAGCCTTTTCCCACCAGAGAATTGACAAGACCTTCCCGCTCTAATTCCTCGTATGCGCGTTTTGTCGTAATAACGCTGATCTGCAAATCCTTGGCCAATTGGCGGATCGAAGGCAGGGGGGACCCCGAGACCAGTTCGCCCTGTAAAATCAACTGCCGGATCTGGCTTACAATCTGCGCATATATCGGTTCTCCCGATGAGTTCGATAAAATGATGTTCATCATTCACCCCATTCTGCTGCGCTGTCAATATTGTATATATATTATATATACATTATATTCTTTGTTGTCAACGTCATTTCCCCTTTTTTTCAAATAACTGGATCTTCACACGGCAAAAAAGCACACCCTGCGCTTGCGGCAGAATGTGCTTTTAAAACTGCGGATGGAATGAGGCCGTTTCCTTGAAGGACCGGCCAGAGGCCTTAGCCTTTGATCAGCGTCTCCGCGCCGTCAACGAACACTTTGGTGCCCGTAATGTGGGAAGCTTCTTCGCTTGCGAGGAAAAGCACCAGATTCGCAACCTCCTCCGGCTTCCCGGGAGCGTGCGTCAGCGGAACGCCGTCCTGCGGGATGTCAAACGGATATTTGATTTCATCCAGATGCTCGGATTTCTTCTGGGAATCAAAAATATTCGTTTCGATGATACCCGGGCAGACGGCGTTTACGCGGATTTTGTACTGGGCCAGCTCCAGCGCCGCCATCTCGGCGAATACGGCAACCGCCGCCTTGGAGGTGCTGTAAGCCGAAAAACCCGGCTGGGCGAACTGCCGGCTGCCGCTGACCGAGCTGGTCACGGTAATGGAGCCGCCTTTTTCTTTCATATAAGGAATAGCCTGCTTCACCGTCTCAAAGGTCCCGATTACGTTATTCGAAATCGTTCCGGCCCATTCTTCCGAAGGAAAATACTCAATCGGGGACGCCATCCCCAGAGCTCCCGCATTGGCAAATACGGTATCGATGGTGCCCCACTGCTCCACTGTAGCTTTGACTGCCCGGCCGATTTCTTCGGGGTTGGAAGTATCGGCGATAAAGCTGACCGCTTCCCCGCCCGCGTTCTTGATCTCCGCTTCGGTCTGGGTGATCGTCTGTTCGTTCTTGTCGATGAGACTGACTTTTGCGCCTTCGGCCGCCAAACGAACGGCAGCGGCTTTGCCAATCCCGGAAGCTGCTCCCGTCACAATTGCGACCTTGTCCTGAATTCTGTTCATATGGTTTCCGCTCCTTCTTGCGTTTGTATTGCCCCGTAAGGCTTTAATTGATTACCTTTTTTTAATTACCCCCTTGATTCAAAAGTAATCAAAAAACGAAAAGACCTCCCGGATTACCCAGGCGCCGAATCAGCATTTCATCCAAAAAAGGGACACCGAATTCGGTGCCCCTTGAAAGTGAAGCGGACTTCGCTTTGGTCTTGCCTGCCGGAAGCTTATCACTCCCGAAAAGCCGTCTTACTCGTAGGAGTTTTGCTCATTCTCCTTGTATCCCTTGTCTCGTCGCAGCATTTCCTTACGCCGGTCGTTCTTCTCCTCCTGTAGCTGATTGGCTTCATGGGAGGTCGGTGCGACCTGCTCCAAATCTTTTACCGTGTTGATCAAATTTTTGTCGGGACTCATGGGTAATCCTCTCCTTAACCTTACTTTATTACTTGGTTAGTTTCCCGGTCAGGGAGGAAAATTATGCATGACCGCAAGGCGGTGTGTCCCTCAGCTTGTGCTCAGCGACAGTCCGATAATCTCCGACCGGCTGGCCAGACGGATGGGCGGACCCCATGTGCCAAAACCGGATGAAACAATCACATGCAGATTTTCTTTATGCAAATAGCCCCAGTCCAGCTCGAACAACCGTTTCGTGATCCAGTGATTGGGAGCGATCTGCCCCCGGTGCGTGTGGCCGGAGAGAAGAACATCCACTCCCGCCGCCGCGGCGGCGTCAAAGCCTGTCGGCTGATGGTCCATCATGATGACGGGGCGGGACAAATCAAGGCCTTCCAGCAGGGAGGCGACGCTTAAGCGCCCTTCGCTGTCCATGCTCTCCGCCGTCTTGTCTTTCCTGCCCACGATATACACGCCGGCGGCCTCGGCCACCTCGTCCTGTAGCACGCGGATGCCGATTGCTCTCATCAGCTCCGTGTACTTCTTGATATCCCCGCCATAATACTCATGGTTCCCCAGCACGGCGAATACGCCGTAACGGGCCTTCAGCTTACCGAGCTGCTCGCTCATCCGGTTGCGGACGAAAGGCTCCAGGCTGTCGTCAAGCACATCGCCAGCCAGCAAAATAATATCCGGTTTCATCGCATTCATCCGGTCAACCATCTTTTTCAAATGCCGATTGCCGACAATGTTGCCAAGATGAAGATCGGACGCCACGGCTATCTTGAGCGCATCATTTCCCTCAAATTGCTTGTTCAGCCCAAGAGAGTGAACCCGCAGCACCGTGCTCCACGCATTTCGGGAGCCCCACAGGATAAAAACCGCCGCCAACATCACGAGTACCGCGCCCGCCTCGGTAACATAGCCGGAAACATCGACTCCGGCGAGGGACAAAATCACGTAGAACAGATCGGCCACAGGCAATAAAATAATGGCGAATTCCATCAAGGCCAAGTAATATGATCCGATGACTTTTAACAACCTCCCTATCGGGCGCAAAGCCGCAGGCCATGGAAGGCGGCAGATCAAATAGGCAAATGCGACGATAAGAAAAACGGACCAGTATAACCCACCGTCTATCCCCGGGAACCATTCCCGCAGCAGCATCCACAAATGCCAGCCGATATAAAAATTGACGATACCGAGCAGAATAATGCCTGCAGCAATGGAAATAATCAGCCTTAGCTTTTTCATGGCGTGCGTCTCCCTTAACTCAAGTCTCATTTGCAGTACATTCTATCACAAGTGCTTGTCCCGATTCATCTTTACCCACACCTCGGGTCACCGTCGGAATGCACACAAAAACGGCAGCCCGGGACTTCATCGATCCCTGACTGCCGCTCCATTCCCTTGCTATGTATTAGTAATTACGCATTCGCTTTGCGCTGCTGGGCCAGGTAATCCCCGATCAGCCGGTCGCATTTGTTGATATGGCTCAGAAGCCAATCCGTTAAAGTGCGGTTGAGCTTAATCGTGGTTAGAACGGAAACGCCTTTGGTCTTCACCATCTCTTCCAGTTCAAGGACGGTTTTGACAAAATCGGCGTGCTCCTTCTGATGCTCGGATAACTCCGGGAAGTGGATGTCGTTCATCAATTCTTCTTCACTGCCAAAATGCTCAATGGTGTAATCCTTTAAAAATTTGAGTGTTTCCTCGATCTTCTCGCGCCCTTGCTGATTCGAGCAGGCATCAAAAAATTCGTTCAGCTTGACCAGCAATTGACGGTGCTGACAATCGATTTTCTCCACTCCTATTTCGTACGATTCCCTCCAGGTTATCATTGCCGCATCGCTTCCTTCTACCATAATTTTCATACACGCTTCCATTTTCTCTCTTTCGAGCGGAAAGAACAGTTAACAACATCACACGACATTTTTCGTCAATATGGGGGTTTGCCGTCCACGAGGTTACATATAATGTAAAAAAGCCTGATTGCTCAGGCTTCAACAGTCGCAGCCGATTTACTGCGCATTTTTACAACTCTCATGGCCAATAGGGAGGCGAACAGGCAAAGAAAGCCTGCGGTAACAAAAGGAACGGTGTAACTGCCAAGCCATTGCCGCATCACACCGGCGCCGTAAGCGGCTGCCGAGGCCCCAAGCTGATGGGACACCAGAATCCAGCCGAACACCATCCCCGATTTTTCTCTTCCGAAATGATCGGCGGTCAGTTTGACCGTTGGCGGTACGGTTGCGATCCAGTCCAGCCCGTAGAACACGGCAAACACCAGCATCAGCGTGTAACCTCCGTTCAGCGCGTAAGGGAGGAAGATCAGCGACAACCCGCGAAGACCGTAATACCAGAACAGCAGCCATCTGCTGTCAAAACGGTCCGACAGCCAGCCCGACAGCGTCGTGCCCGCCATATCGAACATTCCCATCAATGCGAGCAATCCGGCCGCCATGACAACCGGGATGTTAAAGTCGCCGCAGGCGGGAATCAGGTGGGTCCCGATTAAGCCGTTGGTGGAGAAGCCGCAGAAGAAAAAAGTACCTGCCAGCAGCCAGAACGTACCGCTCTTCATCGCATCTTTCAGCGCAAGCAGCGGAGCTAAGAACAAATTTCCCCGGAACTGCGCAGGCGGTGAAATCTCCGTCTCTCCAAGAGGAGCAGCACCGACATCGTAAGGATGATTTCTCATCCAGATCGCAACCACCGGAATCAGAATGAGCAGCACCGCAATGGTCGTATAAATGGAAAACCTCCAGCCCAAACCGACCGAAATCTTCGCCAGGAGCGGCAGGAAAAGCAGCTGGCCCGTTGCCGCGCTGGCTGTAAGAATGCCGACTACGAGCCCTCTATGCTTCACGAACCAGCGGCCCGCCACTGTGACACCCAGAACATTGGCCAGCGCTCCGGTGGCCAGACCCATGACAATCCCCCACAGTGCGATGAACTGCCAGAGCTCGGTCATAAAAGACGTCATCGCAAGGCTTACTGTCAGCAAGCTCAACGTCAGTAGCATGATGCGGCGGATGCCGAAGCGGGCCATCAGCGCTGCGGAGAAAGGACCCATTAATCCGTACAAAAAGATGCGGATGGACAGCGCGCCGGATACGGCGGAGCGGCTCCAGCCGAATTCCCCCTCAAATTGCAGCATCAATACGCTTGGAATCGAACTGATGGCCGCCGAAACCAGCAACACTAGAAAAACAATGGAAACCACAGTCCAGCCATAATACCACCTGGGAGCTAGATTAATATTGCGCATCCCTTCACTCCTATCTCTATCACTTCTCTATATATCTTACAGTATCTATCTTACAGTCCATCCCCCTTCCATTACCAGGGCAGAGTCTCTGCCGAGGAGAGGGTGCGTGCGCCCATCAGAACGGTTATGCCAAGCGTACCCAGCTGTTTGGATATTTCCAGTCCGAGCCCTCTGTTGGCTCCGGTAACTCAAGCGGTTTTTGAGTCATGATTGTTCCTCCTCATCATAAATTAAGAATATACATTCTTTAATTCAGCAAAAAAAAATTAAAAAATTGCCGAAAGTGCTACTTGATATACATCCTGTAATGTTTTGCGGTCATCAGTCGCTTTGGCCATGATATGCACTCCCTGCTTCACACCGACCAGGAACCTCGACAGCTCGCGGAGATTATGCTTCCCTTTCAACCGGCCTTCCTTCTGCGCGCGCAGCAGAAAGCTGTAGAAACGATTCTCCATATCCAGCAGACTTGCCTCCACTCTGCTCGCCACCTTGGAGTCGAAGGGCGCCAGTTCGATGGCCGTATTCGCAATGAAGCAGCCGCGCCGTTCTTTTGCATTGTCCATAGAGCTTTCGATCAGCCGCTCGAAAAAGGCGGCAAGCTGCTCCTTCGGATTGCCGTGCTCCTCCAAAACCGCAAAGAGTCTTCCCGCCAAATGATGCCGGAACCGGTCAAGCGCAGCCAGAAATAATTCATTCTTGTCCCCGAACGTTTCATACAAGCTGCCACGGTGCACTCCCGTGTAATCGCACAGATCCTGAATGGATGTTTTTTCATAGCCCTTGCTCCAGAACAGTTCCATCGCTTTATCGAGTGCCGTTTCTTCGTCGAATTCCCGGGGTCTTGCCATCGTCTCCCCTCCTCTCTGATTCCATCATATTCATTTGAGAACGGTCGGTCAAGTATTTTGCGCCAAATTTGCATTTGACAGGCCTCGGTATGCCCTTTTTATCCATCAGCGTGATAAAATAACGGCAGAATAATTACCGCTAGAACAAGAAGCTTGTTTCAATTAGGAGGTCGCGAACTACATAATGAAAATGGAAACAACAACTCGGGCACAGACAACCGGGAGCAGCACGAATGAAGAAAGCTTTTTAATGGGAGTCAAGGACTGTCTTCCCACGCTGCTCGGCTATTTGAGCATCGGATTTGCGGCGGGCGTCGTCGAGAAAACGGCGGGGTTAAGCATTACGGAGATTATCCTGATGTCTCTGGTTCTATATGCCGGGTCCGCCCAATTTATCGCTGCAGGCATGATCGCCATGGGCAGCCCGTCGGCAGGCATCATCATAACGATTCTATTCGTAAATCTTCGGCATCTATTGCTAAGCGCGGCCATATCGCCCTACTTCCGTCAACTGTCGCCTTTCCGTAATTTCCTTGTCGGCGTTCTTCTTACAGACGAGACCTTTGGCGTCGCCATTAATGAAGCCGCCAAACGCAAAAGAATCAGCGAAAAATGGATGCACGGGCTTAATATCACCGCTTATTTGAACTGGTGCGCCGCCAACATTGCCGGCGCTCTTCTCGGACAGTGGATTACCAGCCCCGAAAAATTCGGTCTCGATTATGCGCTGCCGGCCATGTTCATCGGGCTGCTGGTCCTTTCCATACTCGGCCGGCGCACAATCCGGACGGATGTCATCGTCGGTCTGGCGGCGGCGGCGGTGGCGATCGGCGTTTCTCTGTGGGTCTCCCCGACGGTCGGGGTTATTGCGGCAACAATCATAGCTGCGACTATTGGAATGGCGGTGGAAAAATGGAAGTAAGAAGCGAAATCCTGTGGATTATACTCGGTTCGGCGGCAGTCACCCTTATCCCGCGCGTTCTGCCCTTGATGGTGCTCAGCCGGTTCATGCTTCCGGACTGGAGCATGCGGTGGTTGAATCATGTACCTGTGTCCATTATGGCCGCTCTGGTGGCGCAGGAGCTGCTTATCCAAGACGGCAAGCTCGTCCCGCTGACAAGCAATACAGAACTGTTCGCGGCGGTTCCCGCTTTTCTCGTCGCTATTGCAACGCGCAGCCTGCTCGGAACAGTGACGGTGGGCATCGTGTCTCTGATGCTGCTCCGGCTGGTGCTGCCGGGTTAACAAGACTTAGAGAACAGATTGGAGGCTGCTTATGTATAACTCATCCCCTCCCCCATCCGATATTACCTGGTATGAGGAGACAATGAGCTTTGAAACCCAATACCCTTTATGGCAAAAGGTTCGAATTGCAGCGAGGAATTTAAAGATAAACAAATCATCTATCTTGCCCTCGGTAAAGCCACTCGCTCCGCTTTAAGTGCGGAGGAGCGGCTTTAAGTCCGAGATCACCTGCTGAAGCTGTGACGAGCACTGCTCGTACAGCTTTTTGGCGTCTTTATTTTTAGTGGTCAGCCCGAACATTTCCAGATCGGCTTCGCATTTTTTCAGCAGGGCGTACAGCTCCGGCTTCTCCTGAGGCTGCGGGACCTGAACGTTGTCGGCGTACAAATCGACGGTCAACTCCCCATAGGAATCAATCTGCCCCAGAAAAATATCCTGCAGATTAAGCTGCTGCTTCTCCAGTTCATCCATCAGCCATTTTGGCGTTTTCCCCATCATATCGAGCGGTTCAGGCATCAGCTTCCCGTCCATAATGACGGCTTGCGTTTCTTTCTCCGGAGCGACCTTGATTCCCAAATGCTTCGGAGTAAGCGGCTGATTCTCGCGGTTAAGCAGTACGTTGATCTGTCCGGTCGTTTCCATAATCGCAAACTCGACATCGGCTA
Source organism: Paenibacillus rhizophilus (assembly GCF_003854965.1). Taxonomy (GTDB): domain Bacteria; phylum Bacillota; class Bacilli; order Paenibacillales; family Paenibacillaceae; genus Paenibacillus_AQ; species Paenibacillus_AQ rhizophilus. The sequence goes on along the minus strand of NZ_RQPI01000001.1, from coordinate 625,438 downwards.
CCTTGAACACGTCTTTCCCCCGAAGCTGCTCCAGCAGATCATCAGTAGTCAGACGCTCTTTTTTGAGGTTTTCCTCCAAAATCTTGCCGTCCTTGATCACCACGGTTGCCTTGAAATCGACGAAGTCTCTGGCTTTCTTGCTCTTGAGCTGCAGAAATTCGATCCCGAAGGAAATGGCGACCCATACCACAATCGCAATCATGCCCAAATGCCAGGTATTGTCCGTATCCAGCGAGATGTAGGCCGCCAAGCTGCCTAGCGTGATCCCCGTAATATATTCGAAGAAAGAAAGCTGGGAAACCTGTCTTTTGCCAAGTATCTTTGTTAACAGAAACAGCACGACCACCGCAACAATGGTCCGTAAAATAACCTCCAACCAAGTAGGCATTACAGCGCCCTCCCTTTGTTTTGCTGACAAATTTCATCCAAATTCATTATTGCTCAAAGCAGCGGAACCTATCCGGAAATCCATTGCTCTTTTTTGGAAAAAATGGAATGCTTCCAATGCATAATCGGAGCTTGCGGCGCAAATATTAGCGTGGTGATTCACCATTCATAACCCAACACAGGAGGAATTGACGATGACCGTAGCTTCAGATGTAAAAACTTGCCTTTCTTCATTGAAAAGCGCCCAAGCAAGCCTTGAGCAATTCGCATTGAGCACTCAGAATCAGGACGCCAAAACTCTGTTTACCTCTGCTGCGCAGCAAACCCAACAAATCATGCAGCAGGTGGAAAGCCGGGTACAGCAGCTTGAGAATGAAGAACCCCAATACAAGGGTTTCTAAAGCAAGTAACAGCAAAAGGGCCTCATTCTCCACAAATGCCGTGGGGAGTGAGGCCTTCTTTTTGTAAGTTATTCAACATCAAAATCGAAATACCGTTCAGGAAAAGGCTCTTTAATTAGCGTAAAGTGCCACCATTCCTTGCTGTATCCTTTGAATCCATGCTTGTTCATGACTTCCTTCAGAAGCCTCCGGTTGGCCTGCTGCGCCTCGGTGATCTGCGGTGAATCATAATACGAAAGACTACCGAAGAAATCATGCGGCCCTCCCATATCGACGAGCTTCCCGGTTTTAATGCTTACGAGCGTCAAATCGACGGTGCTGCCCCGACTGTGCCCGGATTTGGTGGCGATAAAGCCCAGCTTGAAGAGATTCTTCTTATCCAACCGGGGGTAATATTGCCGTTTCATCTTAATGTCCCCGCCATCCTTAGACCATTTGATAAAATCATTGACCGCCTTCTGCGGACGATAGGCATCGTAAATTTTAATCGCATAGCCCTTTGGTTCCAACTCATCGCTGACCGCTTTTAACGCTTTGGCGGCCTGCTTCGTCAAAATGGCATAAGGCGCATTGTACCCGGCAATTCGCCGTCCCGCAAAATTGTTCTCACCGTAATAACGGATGTCGAACCGTGCATTGGGTATCACCTCGTCCACATACACGAAACCTATGGGAAAAGGATACTGCTTAATGGCCTCTTTCGCCGACGCATTCACCGGAGAAGCCGTACTCCAGCCGCCCGGAAGAGGCATACCCGCAAATACCAGAATCAGCGTCAGCGCCAGAATCAACCGCTTAACCATTTTGTATGAAATCCCTTAAAAATTTCTCGATGTTCCCGTTCCATTTATCTCCGCTCGTATCCAGCATTCCCAGCACATTCTGGATCGTCTTCAAAACTCTGCTGTCCCCCACCCCGCTCTGCAACGCTTTTTCATACGCTTGTCTGAGTTCGGGATCGATTGTTGTCAGCTCGCCTTTGGCTCCGTATTGATAGGCGGGAGTATTGTTGGAGCCATAAAACACGAATGTTTCCATCAGCTTCAATTTATCCTTTACCGCCGCGGTACGATTGGATTTCGGATACTCCTTTACATAGGTTTCCAGGGCAAGCGTCCGGTTAATCAGTTCATTCCAAGTGATGACGATGGCGGCGTCGCTCAGGGCGGGTTTATTGGAATCAGCAGCCATCAAGTCAATATAGGCAGCGATGTCTTTTCCAATATAAGGCTTGAAGAATTTGAAGCCCTCGTAATGCATGACAGGGTAATACATGCCTTCACTGGTCTCCAGCTTATAGCCGTAACCGTAGGACTCGGTCAATAAGGCGCGGACGCTGTGATCCGTAATATACTTCAGCAAGCTGCTGTAAGTGAGTCCCGTCTCCCGCCCACCTTTGCGGTAAGCGGCGTCTATTACTTTTTGGACCTTCTCCAGAAAGAATTTTTCCGAAAAAACATTCAATCGCGCTTTCTGCGCATTCTCCAGTTGAAGCACCATGACGGTGGCGCGCCAGGAATCGACCCGTTTGATATGGTTGAACAGGTAATTGCGGGCCTGAACCAGGCTGTACGGCGTCTTCGCGGAATTTTTCAAGTATTTCTGGAATTGATTATACACGCCTAACGATTGTTCGGCGGTTACAACCGCCGCGGCCGGCGCGGCCGATGCCGACTGCGCGATTGCCGCTGTTCCGGCGCCCGCTCCCACAACGATTGCCAGCCCGAGCAGGGCATTTCTTTTTATTTTTACAGATAATTTAGGTAGATTTTTCATAAAAACCCTTCTTTCCAAGCTGATTTAGTAAAGCCTATATACCCTCTGGACGCGCACTTGCCGCAAAATGTTGCATACAATCTGAAGAAACGGCTGCGCCTTTCTATCGGGCTCTGTGACGGTGCAAAAAAGCCCCCCGGCATTGGCCGAAGGGCTTGAAGCGATATAAGCTTTGCTTAGTGCATGGCGCCTTCCTGCGGATGGCGGACGGCCACACGCTTCAGGAAGAAGGCAAGGATCAAGCCGGCGATGGTTAGCGACATGGCGAAAATAAAAGAGTGCTGGACCCCCTGCGTAAAGGCTGCTAGCTGCTCGGCCGGGTCCTGCGGATTCTTCACGCTCTTCAGATAGCTGTTCGTGCCGGCCGTCATGATGCTGATCGCAAGCGCGGTGCCTATGGCTCCGGCAACCTGCTGGAGCGTGTTCATAATGGCTGTGCCGTGCGGGTAAAGCTCAAGCGGAAGCTGGTTGATGCCGTTCGTCTGGGCTGGCATGAACACCATCGATATCCCGATCATCAGCCCGCTGTGCAGCACGATCACGAATGCTACAGTGGAAGCCGCGTTAATACCCGAGAACAGCCACAGGGTGGCGGCGACAATGGCTAATCCCGGAATGACCAGCCATTTCGGGCCAAATTTGTCGAACAGCTTGCCCATCAGCGGCGAAAACAAGCCGTTAATCAGTCCGCCCGGAAGGAGTAATAGGCCGGCCTTGAACGCGCTGTATCCCTGTCCGTTAATCAAATAAAGCGGCAGAATCAGCATAGCCGCCAAAATGACGATCATACAGATAAAGATCAACAGCAGGCCTACGACGAACATCGGATACTTAAACACCTTAAGATCCATCAGCGGCTGCTTCATTGTAAGCTGGCGCCATACGAACAGAATCAGCGAGAACGCCCCGACAGCAATGGCAATCCATACTTTAAGGCTGTTCCAGCCGTCCGCTTCTCCGGCGCTGCTGAAGCCGTACACGACACCCCCGAAGCCAACGGAGGATAGAAGAATCGACAGCCAATCGATGGCAGGCTTGGTCACCTTCGTTATATTTTGCATAAAGACCATCCCAAAGATCAGCGCGATTACGAGAAACGGCAGCGACATCCAGAAAATCCAGTGCCAGCTCAGGTTCTCGATAAGGAGACCTGCGATCGTCGGACCGGTTGCGGGGGCCACCATGATGACCAGCCCAATCATCCCCATTGCAGCTCCTCTTTCTTCAGGCGGGATCAGCACCAGAATCGTATTGAACATGAGCGGCAGCAGAAGCGCCGTTCCCATAGCCTGCACGACCCGGGCGATCAGCAAAAATTCAAAGTTTGGCGAGACAGCGGCCAGAGCCGTCCCGATTATGGAGAAAGACAAGGATGCGATAAACAATTGCCTGGTCGTGAACCGCTGAATCAACAATCCCGAGAGGGGGACCAGAATTCCCAGCGTCAGCAAATACGCGGTGGTCAGCCACTGTGCCGTGGTCGGTGTAATCTCCAGCGCTTTCATCAAGTCGCTTAGCGCGACATTGAGCGCGGTTTCACTGAACATGCCGATAAAGCCGCTGAGCAGCAGCGAAACCAGGATCGGCATCTTCCTGATCCTCTCCTTGTTAATATCTGTTGATTGTATCGTATCTTCCACTCCGATTCCTCCTATATTTCTGTCTCTTTAACTATATTATAACAATCGGTCTCCATAACAAAACCATAAACTAAAAGTCAATACTTTTACTTTCAAAAAAGGCTGGCTGAGATTATAATTTAATTATTCCAATAAGCGAGGTGGGTTTAATGGCCGATACGTCAAGGGGGATTCCCAGACCGCTGGTCCGGGCCAACCAATCGGTTATCGTTCTGTCCGTGTTGTTAACCTGGTTTACCGGTTTTTACTGGTTTCTGGCTATACCGCTGGCTGCAGGGCTGCTCGGTCTGTTGTTTCGGTACAATCCGGTAATCAGCCTCTCTGCCCGGTTTCTGCGGAAAGACCGCTCCGCGTATGTTCTCGAAGATGCGGAGCAGCAGCAGTTCAATCAAACCATCGCCGTCATCTGTCTCGCTGCCGGACTTGTCAGTTATCTTGCCGGTTGGTTAACCGCGGCGTATATCTTCACCGCTATTGTAGGTACCGCCGCCTTAGTAGCCATACTCGGCTTCTGCATCGGCTGCTTCATCCACTACCAATGGAAAATGTACTTGTACAAACGTCGCCAAGGCAGCTCACATTAATAGCCGCGCTATGAAGAAACGGCCCGCACAAACGCCAGAACCGGCGAATGAACGGGCTGTTTTTTTACTCTTCTTCGCCTGCAACCGACCAGCGGTGGCTGTATTTTTCCAGACGGGGATGTAGGATTCCCGGTTTCTCCGGCAGCAGCAAACGCAGATTCTTGATCCATTCTTCGAAAGAGGAAAACGAAGCGAACAGATTGGCCGTCTCCGGCGAGACATACAGAAAATGCGGCCCCGGATAACGCTCGGTCAAATGGCGCAGCGCGGAGTCGATGGGCGTATATTTTTTCCGCTTGCCCTCCCAATTCTCCACCGTGATGGACGAGGTGCCCTGCTCTCTTTTCCACTCATGCAGGCGGTCTTCACGCTTATAGTAAGAGCTTACGGGTTCCTTGGACATTCTGCGCACCGTTTCCTCGTGCAGCGGATAGAGCACCAGCTTTCCGAAGTTTTTGTCCAGCGCGGCCTGCGCCGCCGCCCTCAGTTCTTCATCGGTTGTATGCTCGAAGGAATCATAATAGATTAACGTCCCTCTGCGCTTCTCCGCCGGCGGCTCGTAGCCGTAGGGCACATGCTGTACTTCCCTCTTCATCTCTTGCCTCCCAAATTGACGTAATGAGCATCCCTTGTATTAGTATCTTACCGTTTGCGGGTAAAAAAACAAATGTCGCCGAAAAGTCACCTTGGTTGTTTTACGTTCCATTCCCGCAAACAGCGTTTTGCCATAAAGATCGCGGACAGTCTTCCAGGCCAACACCGCTTGCGCAATGAACCAAACTATAACTACTGCAAGTCCAAGACCAGCCAAGTACCCGAATGTGTAAATCAAATAAGGAAAAAGCATGTCGGAATACACGTATGGAAGTTGATCCCTAAGTGCGCCAAACCCGTGCCCCCGCCAACCAGCTGTAGCCAGTGTTTCCCGCAGATTGATAATCATATAGCTAGCATGCTTGGGAACTCTTCCCGGATCAATAGCGGCTATTATACCAATCCGGAAAGCGGGTTCCCTCCAAGCATAGAATAATACTACGGCTGACGCTCCCAAGATCATAACAATGGAGCGGCGCCATCCGCCGTTTAACCATGAATAAAGCGTTAACACAACAGCTGAAAATATGATTAACTCCGTTAGTGCGTGTCCGACAGCGTAGAATAAACATGGTAATAGAATCATCGGGAGTTCGAACCGTTTTTTTAAGCGGAAAGCCCTGGAAGATGAATTTTGGTTCATAGTCCAGATTCCTGTCAAAGCGATAATAAGAATATATGGACTCCAGCCCATGATATTAAAGATAAAGCCCCCGAGTTTAATCCAACCCTTAGCACCATTCACAGATGTATCCGAAAAAAGCGCGGCCGTCATGCCAATTAGAGTCACGAAGTACAAAACCCAGGAATAACGCCGGAGCTTGCGATAGTCGAAAAAAGCCAGCCCAAGCATCAATACGATACCCATAACCAGATAAAGAATGTGATTGGAGGCCAGCCTTCCATAAAACTCTTCGGTTCCAGAGTGACCTTTAGCAGCGGCGGCAAGGGACAGCATGCCGGAAAATCCGATTGCAGCAAACAGTAGAACCACGGCAAGCAATTTCCAATTCATTCGCGGCTTATGTACACGGTGCAAATTCCTTCCAACGGTTTCCGGGTCGCCCATCTGCTCCAGCGCCCACTTGGCAGCCTCTTCTTTCTCGAAGCCCATGGCTTCCCGTTCCCCCGCTAGTTCTTCCAGATGGTTAGCCAACTCCATTCGCAGCTCACCGTGAAGTTCACGAGCACCGACCTGTGCGCAGACTTCGTCCAGAAATTCCTCAAATGCATCGGATCTGCTCACTCAAATCCCTCCATTCCCCAATACGGAATCGACGGCATTGCGGAATAACGCCCATTCGCGTTTCTTTTCTTCCAAAATCCGCTTGCCTTTGTCCGTGATTTGGTAGTATTTCCGTTTACGGCCTTCGACGGTTTCCCAATAAGCCTGAACCCAATCCTCTCCTTCCATGGCGTGCAAAATGGGGTAAAGTGTCCCTTCCTTCAGTGCGAATGTCCCTTCGGATTTTCGTTCAAGCTCTTTAATCAGCTCGTAGCCATATAGCGCTCTGCTGTTCAACAGCATAAGCAGCATCGTAGCGGTGCTGCCTTTCATAAGTTCCCTGTTCATTGCCGTGCTCCTCCTATTCCTACCACGGGACGTTCAATGGTTGCGGTCATAATTATACATAGGCATTCTATGCATTGCAATCCTATGTATTGCGGATAGCAGGAGAAATACGATTGTTTTCTCGGTATATTTATTCCAATACGCAAAAAAGCCGCTCCCCTATTGGAAAGCGGCCCTGGCAAAATCAAATGATTAATGTCATTAAGGATAATCGTTAATGTGCTGAATTACCGTTTCGTGAGCGCCAAATTTGCAGTTTCATCACGATCCCGCGCCCTTATATTTCCGCACTCCCCGGCTCCAGACAAACAAGCCGATACTGACAAAGATTGCGCCCATGACCGGAGTCAGCAGCGCCATCCGCGTCATCTCTTCCCGCTGAAGGAACAGCCCCGCCGGATATACGCCCACAAAGGCGAACGGCAGAATCCAGGTAAGCAGCACCTGAATCACCCGGTTGTAAATCGTCACCGGATAACGGCCGTAAGATTGGATGTTGTACATCAGTGGAATGATGCCGGTGGGAGCGTCCGAGAAGAAAGACAGCGCCGTCAGAGTTGTATAGATTCCCATATAAATGGCCGCAGCGCTGATCGTCAGCAGAATTAACGCCGGAATGGTCCACCACTCGAACGGCAGCCCCAAATTCAAGCCGCTGACCGCCATAATGAGCAGTCCGATAAGCGAGCCGATAAGCGAGGGCGGGTCCACATTTTCCAGAAATATCTGAAACAGATTGTGGGCGGGACGCGTTAAAATACGATCCATTTCCCCTTTGACGATATAGCGCTCGCTGAAATTCCACATATTCACGAAACAGGCGAATACCCCCCAAGGCACCATGAAAAAGCCGTAAACGAAGACCACCTCGTCCTGGCTCCACCCTGCAAGGCTGTTCGTATGCATAAAAATGACAAAGATAAAAATCAGATTCGTCGCCTGAAATAATAGATCCGAAAGCACCTCTACCCAAAAATCCGCTCGGTAGGTCAGCCGGGTCTTCATGTAATTTTTCAAATATTCGGACAACAGTCCTAAGTGGTACATCTCTTCCTCAACCTCCCTGCACGAACAGGCGCTGCCGCGCCGCGCGGTATAACCAGAACAGCGGAATCAGCAGAACCGCAAACCAGATGATCTGAATGCCGAATACGTTCCAAATCCCCACACCCTGCACCCGCCCGGTAAAGACAGAACCCGGCAGATAGGTAATCGCCTGGAACGGCAGCAGTTTGAGAATGGAAGACAGCCAGCCCGGGAACAGACTGATCGGAATGATCAGACCGGAGAACAGATCGACAACGACGCGCTTCATGCGCATCAGCCCTTCATTATTCTCCACGAAAAAAGCCAGCAGCCCGGTAATAATGTTAATCTGCGAATTGATCAAAAAGCTGAAGAACAGCATGACTAAAAATCCGGCCCACGCCGCCGGGTCATGCGGAAGATGCACCGGAAACAGCAGCATGGCGAGCGCCATGCCCGGGATCATAAACAGCAGAAAACGGAACATTCCCTCGCCTAGACCCTGCATCATTTTGGCAAGCACATAATTGTAGGGCCTAATAAACTGGATGGCGATGCTCCCGTCGCGTATGTCCGTCGAAATTTCTCTGTCGAGATTATTGAAATAGAACGCTCTGGCCATCCACGATACGGCCACGTAAGTTGTCATCTGCGCCGCGGTGAAGCCGCCCAGTGACTCTCCCTGTCCGTAAATGGCTTTCCAGGTGAAATAATTGACGCCGATGTTGAGGGAATAGATCAGGATTCCTGTGTAATAATTCAGCCGGTAGGCCAGCATGGTCAGAAAGCGGATGCGGATAAAATCGAAGTACGCCTCGAGCAGCAATCTTCGCTCAGTTCTCCTGAACTCCTGTCCTTCCGTGCCCGCGTCCTGGCCCCCCTGAGGAGAACCCGCGTCCGAAAGTGCATTAAACATGCCCGGCTCCTTCCCGAGGCAGCGCCAAATTCGCCTCTTCCGCCTTATTCGCAGACCCGGACTGGTAAATACTGCGGACGATATCGTCCGTATTCGTTTCAATAATCTTGATATCCGTGATATCGGCTTGTCCGACAACCCGGCCGAGCACGTCAGACACGTTCATTTCCAGCGGAATCCATACCGTAGCGCCCAGATTGTTCTCGGCTGTCCATTTTACAGGCATACCTTCGGTCAGCAGTTCCAGACGGTTAAGCTTTGTGGCGGTTCCAAACTGGAATACCACCTCGCGGCCCGTTCCCCAGCGCTGCTTCAGCTCATCGAGCCCGCCGTCGTAAATAATGCTCCCGTCATCGAGCATAATCACCCGCGAACAGAGCGCCTCAATGTCCTGCAAGTCATGGGTCGTAAGCAGAATGGTCGTGCCGTGCTCGCGGTTCATATCCTTCAGGAACGAACGGATTTCAGACTTGACCACAATATCCAGCCCAATTGTCGGTTCGTCGAGAAATACGATGGACGGATTATGCAGCAGGGCCGCCACCAGCTCGCAGCGCATCCGCTGACCGAGACTGAGCTTGCGTACAGGGCGGTTCAGCAGCTCCTGAAGCTCAAGCCTTTCCACCAGCTCGTCCAGCCGCTTTTTGTAATCGGCCTCTTCAACGCGGTACACCTTGCGCAGAAGCTCGAATGATTCGATTACGCCGATATCCCACCAGAGCTGGCTTCGCTGGCCGAATACCACGCCAATGTTGCGGACGAATTTCTCGCGCTCTTCATAAGGCACATAGCCGCCTACAGTCAAGCGCCCGGAAGTTGGGACCAGAATACCAGTCAGCATTTTGATCGTCGTCGACTTACCAGCGCCGTTCTCGCCAATATATCCGCAGATTTCACCCTCCGGAATTTGAAACGAGATATCCTTAACCGCAGTTACTTCGTTGTATTCCCGCTTAAACAAATCAACGAAGGCCCCTTTGAGACCTCCGCGGTTTTTTTGCACTTTAAACGTTTTTCGCAAATCATGTACATCAATCGCTGCCATAGTATACCTCGCTAAACAATTAAATTCATTCAAAGGACATTATATAGGAACGGGCTTAAAAGCACCACCCTTTACGTGTTTTGCCTTTTACCGTGCCATCATTCCCGGCAGCGATTCCCCATCCTGCGCTTCAAGATGGCCGGAACGGATTACTTTCGTGCGCAAATATTTCTCGTTAAAAACGGACACATCGCCCCACAGCGCCACACGCTTCACGGCGTTCATGCCAGCGGCCTTCAGAGCTTTCAGCTTCTTGGGATTATTGGTGATAAGCGTAACCGGCTTGCTGCGCAGATGCTGAAGCACGCTGATGGCGTCCGTATAGCTTCTGGAATCGTCCTCAAAGCCCAGCTCCAGGTTCGCTTCCACCGTATCATATCCTTCTTCCTGCAGAAGGTAAGCCATCGCCTTGCTGAACAGCCCAATGCCTCTCCCCTCATGATTAGCCAGATAAAATAGAGCGCCGGAGCCATTCTCCACGATCATCTTCATCGACTGATGAAGCTGGTAGCCGCAGTCGCAGCGCTTGCTGCCGAAAATATCGCCCGTATGGCAGATGCTGTGCATCCGAATAAGCGCGGTGTCGGCATTCTCGAAATCCCCGTACACCAAAACACTGGATTGCTGGCTGTCGGCAAGCTTCATCCCGGCCAGGCGGCCGATCAGCTTCTCAGTCATTTCCTCTCCCGCAAGTTCCAGGCGTTCTTCATCCGTCACGTGGAGCCAGCTGTACCACTTGAATGTAACGGTCTCTCCGTTCAGGTTCACCGGAAGCGTAATCGGCCCGACAAGAATGTTAGCTGAGTCGTTCAGATCGATGGTATGGATTTTATTATTAAGTATGGACACAATCTCAGGTTTAATCATGAGCGCACCTTCCTCAATTATATTTCATTTCAATCGGCCGCTCGCAGCAGAGTCGATTTATTTTAAATTAAAGTAACTATTTGTAAGTAAGTTTATCATTGTAATATAAATTCGTCAAGTTATAATATATACTTAAATAATTATAATTACTTATTGTAAGTTTATGTTATAATGAATGTTGAGGTGATGGTATGAAAAATTTTGAAATGTGTCCCCGCTTTGAAAAGGCAGTCGATCTGCTAAGCAAGCGTTGGGTCGCGCTGATCGTATTTGTATTGATTCCCGGCCCATGCCGGTTTGGCGAAATTGAAAGCTGTTTGTCCAACCTAAGCGGCAAAGTGCTGTCTGACCGTTTGAAGGAATTGGAAAATGAAGGTATAGTTCAGAGAACCGTCTATCCCGATATTCCGGTAAGAATCGAGTATTCGCTAACTGCGAAGGGAACGGCGCTTGCACCTATTTTGAAGGAGATTGGCAACTGGTCCTCGGACTGGGTTGAGCTTGGAGCCGGAAGTCCCTCTTGACCCGCAGACAAAAATGACGCCCTTTTACTTCCCATTCGGGATTTAAAGGGCGTCATTTAATATAAAGTATTCGGATTAATAGCATGACAATGGTAGGAATATACATAATTATGTCATACTATAGAAAAATTTTATGTCGATATTGTTGCTTAAGCGTTGAAACCAACGGAAAAATATAGTAATTTAAAGGAGTCAAGTAAACTAATTAATAGAGAGGTGGAGTAATAATGGAAAGTATGTGTATGGAAATGATGATGACGATGTGTATGGAAGACATGATGGCCAAGATGAAATGCATGAAAATGTGCATGGAAAAGATGTCGAAGATGGACGGCATGGAATCCATGGACATGGAAATGATGATGCAGAAAATGCAAGACTGCGATGAAATGATGACAATGTGTATGACTATGATGCGTGAAGCCATGCCTATGTCAAAATAATTGTTTCAACTAAACGGTCTTGGCAGAGCAGACAACTGCATGCCTTTTTTTATGCCCTTTTTTAGGCTTTCTCTGTTTTAGTGACGCACATGAATATATTTGTCCTGAAGTTTTTTAGCCAAAGAGATTCTCTCCAGTTTAAGTTCCCAGACCCGCTCTTTCCAAGCCCTCGCCTGAATATCGCTGCCGCCGTTTCTCAGCTTCTCGAACAGTTCCAGTAAGATCACATTGATATCGTCAAAACGGTTCCACATCTCTTTAATCTTCTGTTCACGAATTTCCGCTTCCGTCATGCTCTTCAGTTCTTTCAAGGTTTGGATGAGTTCGGCCTGCCACTGGGCATCGCCAATTTGTTTAGCATAATTATAAAGGTCCAGATAATCATCGACAGACATCTCTACATCTCCTCGTTTTTCTTTATACCAAGTATTATACTCGGTATTATAGATATTGCAATACCCTTTTAAAAAAAGACAACCGCCCTCACCAGGAGAGCGGCTTAATCGATATTTTTTATACTATTAGTGCTGGCTTGAATTCACCCGGAGCCCGTCCAGCGGAAGGAACAGCGAGAAGGTGCTGCCGCTGCCCGGCTCGGATGCGGTTTTAATGTATCCGCCCTGTCCGGTGATTATTTTGCGGGTCAAATATAATCCAAGTCCGACGCCTTCCGCCTCCCTAGCGTTTGTCCCGCGATGGAAACGTTTGAATATGTCGTTTAGCTCTTCGGGCAGAATCCCCTGCCCGTTATCCGCTATGTCGATCCTGGCAAACAGATCATAGCCTGTGAGCGTAATGATAATATTACCGCCTGTATCGGTGTATTTTATCGCGTTATCGATCACGTTATAGATGGCTTCAGTCGTCCATTTAGCGTCATGGGGAAGCACAAGTCCCTGTCCGCCCCTCCATTCGATCGTTACGTTCTTATTCTCAGCTGCCGGAAACGCCTGCTTAATGGCGGCAAGCACCGTATTGCCGAGGTCTTTTGCTTCCGTCTCGATAGAGATAATTCCGGATTCCAATCGCGATAATTTAATCAGGCTGTCCAGCAGCCACGCCAGCTTGTCGGTCTGGCTCTTCAGGCGCCGGGTAAACTCCGGACGTTTATCTGGAGATATTTCGGGGTCGTCGAGCAAGCTGCTGTACATGGCGAGATTGGCGAGAGGCGTCTTGAGCTGGTGGGAGATGTCCGAGATCAGCGATTTGATCTCCCTGTTTTCTTTTAGATACCGTTCTTTCTGAACGGATAAAATCCCCGTCAGCTGAATGACTTGGCTTTGCAGCTTGGACAGCAGCGTGTCTTCGGTGACGGAAAGTATCTCTTTATCCCGCCGGTAGATGAGGCCTTGGATCATTTCTGAAAGCTGTTCAAGGACGGTTTCCATTTCCCGGCGGACCGAGAAAATGAATCCCGCGAATATCGCGCCGGTGCATGCTAGATATGCGAAGCTGCCAATCAGGACCGGAGTTTCCGGGCGGAAGCAGAGCAGCAGCGTGACAAGCAGGCCGGATACCAATGCAAATACAAACGTCCAGCGAAAAATCAACCTCCGGAATGGATTCTTTTTCATCCGTCACCCCACGTATAACCGATGCCAAATACCGTTTTGATGTACCGGCAGTTTTTGGGGTCATCTTCAAGCTTGTCCCGCAGCCTTTTGATATTGACGCTGAGCGTGTTCTCATCAACGAAATTCCCGGACTGGTCCCACAGCCTGTTCAGCAGCATCTCGCGGGTCATGACCTGCCCGCTGTTCTGAGCGAGCGCTTCAATCAACCGGAACTCGGTCGTTGTCAGCTTCAGCTCTTCTCCATTTTTATATACCATCATTTTATTAAAGTTGATCTTCAAGTCTCTATACATAAAGGAACGCTCCAGCCCGGCTTCATCGTCTCCGGCTCTTCTCAGAACGGCCTTTAAGCGCCGCAGAAGCACCTCCATGCTGAATGGCTTGGCAATATAATCATCCGCCCCAAGGTCAAATCCCGCAACGATTTCCGGCTCCGTATCATTGGCTGTGAGGAAGATAACGGGAATGACCGAGCTTCGGCGGATCTCTCTGCACAATTCGGCACCGCTGCCATCGGGCAATCGGATATCCAGAATGGCGAGATGAATGTTGCGTGATTGTAGATAATCGACGCCCTCTTTGTAAGAGCCGGCTGCAAGCACCTCGTAATGTTCTTTTTCCAGTGTATAGGACAACCCCTCAAGCAGCAGCCGGTCATCTTCCACGATCAAAATGGTGGTCATCTATTTCACTCCCCAGCCTTCAGTTTATCAAGGCAGCAGGAGACCTGCTGCGACATGCCGCTCATTGCCAGATGATAATCAGGCGGCTTCGCGCAGACGCTCGGCAAGCGGAGAACGGCAGACTTTCCGGTACGCGAGGACCGGAGCAGTCAGACAAACCAAGGCTACTAGTAAGATTACCGCCGCCAGCGGAATGGCCGGGAACGTATAAACCGCATACGTCGCTTCTTGGCTGAACAGGCGATACGCGCCATAGCCCAGCGCATTCCCAAACGCGGTGACAAGCAGGATGGAGATAAGGGCATACCAGGCTCCCTCGAACAGCAGCAATTTGTTAATCTGCCTTGGCGTCATCCCTATGCTTTCCAGTACCGCCAGCTCGGCCTTTCTCGCCAAAACGCCCGTAACCGTAATGTTGATGAAATTGAGCAGGCCGATCAGAGCGAGAATCATCGAAAGTCCCCCGCCGAGGATATAGAAGGCCAGCTTGGCCGATCGGACAAGCTTCATCATGTCCATTTTGGATTCCAATTTCAAATCGCCGTTTCCGGCGGACAGCGATTTGATTTGATCTGCTATGGCGGGCCAATCTTTCCGATCCGCGTTAATAGACAGCTTGTAAATGATTGGATCATTCTTCATTTGCTTCAAAGCGGTTTGGCTGATGTACACGGTGGGGGCCATCCCGTAATAAGGAACTTGGCTTCGCAAGGATACCGTTCCACCAATTTCCAACTCTCTCTCAGCCCCCCCGGCTCCGTTATTCAGCTTTAGCCGAAAGCGGTCACCGGCCTTAAAGCTGGCGATCTCCCCATCCAAAAAGGCAATTTCCCCGCGTTCGAACCGGTCCTCGTCCAGAGGGTTCGGCAGTTTTTTGTTGACTTCGCGAAAAGAAGCAGGGTCAAGCCCGATAACGGCAGCCCAGAATATTTCCGGCTGATTATGGATCTGGCTATCCGTAATCCTTTCAATATTAAAGGACTGCGCAAATTTATCGAGATAGGCTCCGAAGACCTTGGGATCATAGACAAGTGTGGACCGCTCGGCATAAGTAATTCTTACGTCCCTCGCATCTTTAAGCGCCTTCGCCGCAGAAACGATATTCGGTGAAATCGCCTGTTTCGTCACCCCTTCATAACCCAGTGTCATTGTCTGATTACTCAGTTCAAAATCATTAGACATATAATCGGCGACAAAATGTTCCGGATTCATGCTGAGCACCAGCGTATTGATAATCAGAAAGGTAGTCAAGCCGAGAAATAGAGATAAAAACACAACGAACGCCCGTTTTTTGATCCTGAAAATGTTGCGCAGCGCCATCCGGTGCAGCTTCGAAGCACCGCTGCCGCTCCGCGCTTTTGAAGAGGGGGTGATTCCGGTGTATTTGGCCGCTTCGATGGGCGAGATTTTTCCGGCAACCCTGGCTGGCTTGATACAGCTGACCATCGTTGTAATCAAGGCAAATAAAGCCGCTCCCACAAAAATAACCGGATGAAACGATAGGCTACCGCCGGCGGGCAATTCGAACGTCTTCAAGGCCATCGGCACAATTCCGAAGGAAGTTGCCGCTCCGGCGATTAAGCCCGTTGGAATGCCGATCAGCGCCATCCTCAGCGCCTGCTTTCGGATCATGGTCCGGATTTGCCGGCGCGTGGCGCCGATTGTTTTAAGCAGACCATAGAACCGAGCATCGCCCGCTACCGAGATGTACAGCACATTATAAATCAGCAGATAGCCGCTAAGCATAATAAACAGAACTAATCCCCCATAACCGGTAAGCGTCGCTATGCTGCCGTTATCCAGGCTTTCTTTATTGGATACAGCGTTCAGTTTCTGGCCTTGGTGAAGCCCCAGATCCTGTTGCAGCTTCTCTATAAGTAGTTCCGTATCTTTACTTGCAAATAAAATGGAAGCTGTACCGGAGGTTTGAATCGCTGCCCCGCTCTCTTTCATAAACGGCTCGGATACAAGCAGACTGCCTCCGTCTCCGGGGCGAAGCTGCGAATAATCTTTGAACCATCCGGTAAGTTTAAACGTCTCATTATGCCGGACCGGCTTTCCATCGGCAGCGACATTAAATGTTAGCGGAACACTCATCCCGATTTCGGGCTTGTCGATGCCCATTTGCCGAAGCAAATCCAGCGGAACGGCGATCTCATTCCGGGCAGCGGGATAGGTTCCCTTCCATTCGGAAATGGCAGGCATTCGCATATCGTTCCATTCGGCGGTATCATACCAGACCATTTGGACCGCCTCCTCCGGGTTTCCGGAAGTTCCGTCCGCAGCGCCAATTCCCGTCTGAAGTCCGACCGCCTTGACATAATCGAGATTTCTCATTCTTTTCAGCTGGTCTTCCGTGGGCGCGTTCAGCACAGCTTGGGCCTTCGTACCGGCCAATTTAATCTCCTGCAGATCAAACGATTTGGCAACGCTCATCCCGATGCTGAAGAAAGAGGTAATCAGCCATGTTGTCAAAAAAATAGCCAGCACTACAACCCCGTTTCTCGCGCGGCTCATTCTCATGCTACCGGCTGCCAGCCTGTTTACGGCTGTCTTAGTGTTGTTGCGAAACATGATAAACCCGTCCTTCCGCAATCTGCCCGTCTTCGATCCGAATCACCCTGTCGGCCATCAAGGCGATTTCCTCATTATGGGTGATCATAACCATCGTCTGGTTAAATTGCCGGCTGGTGACCTTCAGCAGACCGATCACTTCCTGTCTCGTGACGCTGTCCAGGTTGCCGGTCGGCTCGTCCGCCAGGATAAAAGAAGGCTTGGCCGCAAGCGCCCTGGCAATCGCGACCCTCTGCTGCTGGCCGCCGGAAAGCTGGCCCGGGAGGCGGTGGAGCAGCGCCGCCAATCCAAGCGTTTCAGCGATATGAGCAATAAACTCCCCATCGGGACGGTTGCCGTCCAGTTCAATGGGCAGAACGATGTTGTCGTATACATTCAGAACCGGCACCAGATTGTACTGCTGGAAGACGAACCCGATATTCCGTCTGCGGAAGACGGTCAGCTCGTCTTCGTTTAGCGCATAAATATCCTTGCCGCCGATCAAGACTTTCCCTTCGGTCGGCCGGTCCAATCCCCCGAGCAGATGCAGCAAAGTTGACTTCCCACTTCCGGACGTTCCGACAACAGCCGCAAATTCTCCATTCTGTATATCCAGATCCACTCCCCGAAGCGCCCGAACTACATTGGGCGCCTTGCCGTAATTTTTGATCAGGCCGCTTGCCTGTAAAATGGACATTTCCTTATCTCCTTTTCCCTATGTATTGGGTACCTGTTCCATTATATTGGATAGTTCTTACATTCCCGTGACAAAATATTTCCAATCGGGATCATCCAATGATGAAGAAACGGCTCCACCTTCCTATTACAGGAGGGCGAAGCCGTTTCGATATGAGAGTATTTTATTTCGGGTTCCGCAACGCAGATAGATCGCGAACGGCTTGAATAAGGTTTAGCTGCTGAACTGCGTAGTGACGATATCGTCAATCTTGACTTGGTCCTTCTTCAGCGTGCCGGACTGAACCAGATCGTCAATCCACGGCTGGAAGAGCTCAGTTGGCAGTCCCTTGTCGGTAAAGTAATAATGGGTGGCGTTTACCGGTTGTCCGATATATTCGGCGGTCAGCTTGACGGACTCGTCCGTATTCGCATTGATCCAATTTTGAGCTTTCTTGATGGCATTGACGAAGCGTTGTACGGCTTCCGGGTTCTCCTCAATAAATTTGTCGGTAAAGTAATAAACGGAAGCGCCTGACGCCGCACCTAGCCCCGTATCTTGGGAGTCTGCCAGCACGGTAAGCTTGGAATCATTAGCCAGCTTGTAGAAAGGCGGGTGAATGCCCGCGATATCGAGATTGCCTTGTTGAACGGCCTGAATGGCAGCCGTATCCGATTCAAAAGCGACATATTGAATTTGGCTTGGGTCTAATCCTTCTTTTCTAAAAATCTCATTGAAAATAAAGGTGCTGCAGTTTGGCGCAGTCCCGCTGACCGTAATTTTAGCTCCTTTTTTTGATTCGACATACTCTTTCAATGATTTGCCGGCAAATGACTCGCTCGTTACATACCGCATATGACGGAATTTGGGATCTACACTATCCGGCGGGTCCACTTCGCCCAGCGTAACGGCCTTGACCTTGGCACCGCCAGCCACATATGTAGCCAATGTATTGGGCAATGTCGCTCCGATATCATTGGTTCCGTTGAGAATGGCCGGAAGCTTCTGTTCTGTTTTCAACTCGCCCGTGTATTTGACTTCGAGACCTTCCTCCGCGAAAAATCCTTTTTTCTCGGCAATAACCCAAGGCGTCGAGGAGCAGTTCAATTTGGTATCCGTTTTTAACGTGATTACCTTTTTACCGGAGGAGTCCGCATTATAATTTGCATCCTTGAGATTTTTTAAGCCAGCCGCACCTTGGATTGTGTCAGATGTTCTTCCATAATAAGTTCCGATCCCTATGCCTGCCGCAACAACTACTGCCAAAGAACCAATAATAATGAGATTTGTCTTCTTCTTGCTTGCCATTTCCTAATGACCTCCTGAGTTTTTTAATTTAATTTGAACCGCCTAATGAATTTGAACCGCTTCTTTCCATACCAGAAAGTGCTTCTTCAACCTGCCAAATAAAAGATTGATAAAGATGGACAACACCGTAATATAGAGAATGATGCCGTACATTAGCGGCAGTTGATACTTTGTTGTGGCGCTGATATAATACCAGCCCAGTCCTGTGCTGGCCCCGATGACTTCCGAAGCGATAATCATGAAGAAGGATAATTGGGCCGCAATTTCAACGCCGGTGAAGATGTTGGGCAGCGCATACGGCAGGATTACCTTGAGAAAAAGCTCCCGTCTCGTCGCGCCCATCGACCTCGCTGCGCGTATTAGCGAATAGTCGACGGCTCTCGCTCCGGCCATAGTATTGAACAGCAGCGGCCATAGGGTAGCCCAGAATACAACCACCACTTTCTCCGCTGTGCCAATCCCGAAAAAGATCATAAATATAGGAATGATCGCAAATGGATTCAATTTCTCGCACATCCGAAAAAAGGGCAGCAGCAGCTTCTCGGCAGATTGGAAAAATGTTCCCAATATAAAACCTAACGGAAGGGCAACGAGAATGGAAAGAGCGAAGCCCATGCCAACTCTTCCCAGGCTAATCGCCGTTTGTTTAAACAGCATATCGGAGGTTGCCGCTGTCCATAGACTTTTAATAACTTCTGACGGCGGGGCAATTACCCCTTCCGGCACCAGTCCGGCTCCGATTTCCCAGAAGATAAAGAACAGAATAATCGGAATGCTCCCAAAACCAATTTTTCTTATATTTGACCAGAACGAGCTCATGTGTTTAGCTACCTCTCTGTCTATTAAGTCTTCTGATGCTAGACGGTTTGTTCCTCCGCCACCTCTTTCCAGTCAACGATATTCTCTTCCAGAAAATCCAGAATGAAATTCAGCAGCGCTCCGACCGCAGCCACGATCACGGCCCCGAGATAAATCCGTTCGATGAATCCCATGCTCTGTGCATTGTGAATGAGCCAGCCCAGCCCTTTATCAGCACCCATGCTCTCCGCGCCAATCAGCATGAAGAAGCTCATCGTGAGACCTGTACGCATGCCAGTCATAATCGCTGGAAAAGCCGCCGGAAGCACCACCTTGAAAAAAATCTGAATACGGCTGGCATTCATGGCTTTGGCTGCACGAACGAGAAGCGGATCAACCTGGCTTATTCCGGCAATGGACGTGAACAGTATGGGCCAAAAGGACGACCAGAAGATCACCGTATAGATCCCCCCTTCCCCAATGCCGATAATAATGACGAATACGGGAAAGAGAATATAAGGCGGAATCTGGGAAAGAAACAGGGTGAACGGTTTAATGAACCGGGCCAGCCACGGCAGCGCGCCAGCCAGTATAAATCCGAGAGGCAGGGCCAGGAACGTGGACAGTAAGAAGCCTACAAATACCCTTTTCAGACTTATAGCAATATACAGCAGAATATTTACTAGGCCCAAATCCGCTCCAACCTTAATAACTCTGGAAAAAGGAGGGACGAAAACGGCACTGACCCAACCAAGTCTGGGAGCAAGCTCCCAAATAACGATAACTAAAAATAACAGATAGTAGCTTGTCAGCGCATTATGAATCGACTTCAATGCCTTAATCATGTGATAATCAGTCCATTCTGATGGGTGGAATTGATAATTAAGTCTGTAAAAATAACATTTTCTCGTTGTTAGATGAATTCGGTATTGAATACAGAATCAATCTGCAATCCGGTTCTATGAACTCCCCTTTCTCTATAAAAATCGAATCATGATGCCTTCTTACCTTCCTTCGGTTAAGCAGGATTCCAAAGAAAGCAAGAAGGCCGGCCTCACGACCTTTACAGGTCTGGAGTCCGGCCTCTGGTATACCAGTCAGCTTAGTAAAACCTCACTTTGTTTATCGGAATTATATTATTTATCCTAACGGTCGTCTGCTTAACTGTCAACCGTTCATCTCACACTGTCAACAAGCTGTAATAATTTACATTCATTTTCGGAAAAAGAAACTTATTTCACAGACAATAGTCATAATGTGAACAATTTCCCGCTATTGCCGCCCGGCAGCCGGGAACAGGCTTAATTCGGCTCATTATTTTCCCCGTTTGTTATGCCAGATCAGCGCATGAAGCTGCGGGAGAACGCGTGCGGCGTTCATATCGGGATCGGCAATCACCTTATTGAACAGCCATTCCAGCTTGTTCAGCAGACGCGACGAAATGTCGCCTTCCTCCGTAACGTTCTCGTTTCCGGGTTGAAGAAAGAACGGAACGCTGGGATAACGGTGATGAACCCGGGCCGCATAGTTGTAGTCCTCGTCATCAAACACAACAACCTTCAAGCTGTGATTGCCCGTCCCGCTTGTATGAACCCGCTCCATAATGCCGTCCAGCGCTTCCCAATCGGTTGACATCCCCGAGCTAGGCGGCTTCGGACTGATCGTAAGAGCGTCCACCTTCAGAAACCAGTCCTGCCACCGGCTGCCCTGGGTTTCAATCGCCGCCTTGATGCCGCGTTCATGGAGCAGGTCGATCAACTCGGACAGCCCTTCGCCGATCAGCGCCGGATTTCCGCCGGAAATCGTAACGCAATCGAAGCGGTCGCCTCCAAGCTCGGTCAGACCGGACATGATTTCTTCGGCATCCATCATGACCCGTTTGTCTTTACTGCTGCCATCCCATGTAAAAGCGGAGTCGCACCAGGAGCAGCGGTAATCGCAGCCGTACGTGCGGACGAACATCGTCTTGACGCCGATGACCGCTCCTTCTCCCTGGACGGTCGGACCGAACATTTCAATTACCGGAATTTTGGCGCTCATAGGTCGCAGCCTCCATACATCCGGTACGACGGACCCTCTTCGGGGACGTCCTCGGCCAAGACTTCGGCCCAGGCCGTCGGCGTCTCCCACAGCTTGACGGAATACACCGGCAGGTCGCTCGTCTTCAGCGTATAAGCGATGTAGCTGGCCAGATTCTCGGCCGTCGTGCGGAAAGACAGCACCGCCGTCTTCGAGCCGCTCGCCTTAAGGCTCTCCAGAACAGGCTCGTCGCCTTTGGCAAGAAAAGCGTGATCCAGCCGGTCGACGACCTTCTCCTTCACTAACGCTTTGATGTCGCCGAAATCGACGACAAAGCCTTCATCGGAACGTCCCTCTTCTGCGACCGGCTTGCCTTTCAGCACAACCTCCAGCTTATAGGTGTGCCCGTGAACGTTAGCGCATTTTCCTTTATGGCCGACCAGTTGATGCGCCGCATCGAACGAAAAGATTTTACATACCGTAACTTCGCCTCGCATCAGCGGCCCTCCGTCTTTCTAACCTCTTCATATTGCTTAAGCCCGCGGTTACGCAGCTGGCAGGCCGGACATTCGCCGCAGCCGCTCCCTTTGATTCCGTTATAGCAAGTCAGCGTATGCTCGCGGATATAATCGAACTGGCCGAGCTCGTCGGCCATCTGCCATGTTTCTTTTTTATCCAGCCACATCAGCGGGGTATGAATCACGAATTCATAATCCATCGAGAGGTTAAGGGTGACATTCAACGACTTTACAAATACATCCCGGCAGTCCGGGTAACCGCTGAAATCCGTCTGGCATACTCCGGTGACAATATGATGGTATGAGAACTGTTTCGCAAGAATCGCCGCAAACGACAGGAACAGCAGATTCCGCCCGTCGACAAATGTACTAGGAAGCTCTCCGTCCTCTCCCGCTGAAATCTCGATATCCCCGCGTGTCAGGGCGTTCGGGGCCAGTTGGTTCAGCAATCCCAGATCCAGAATATGCTGTTTTACATTGAAATGAGCGGCAATTTCCTTGGCGACTTCAATTTCGGCCGCATGCCGCTGGTTATAGTTAAAGGTCACGACCTGTACTTCTTCAAACTGCTGCAAGGCCCATGCCAGGCATGTTGTGCTGTCCTGCCCGCCGCTGAAGACGACCAACGCTTTTTTGTTCATTCCGAATCTCTCCTTATCGGTTGTCGATTGTCTCCGGGTATAAATCATGATTGATGAGCCGGTGCTCGGCCATGGCCTCATATTTGGTTCCCGGACGGCCGTAGTTGCAGTAAGGATCAATGGAAATGCCGCCGCGCGGGGTGAACTTGCCCCATACCTCGATGTAGCGGGGGTCCATCAGCTTGATCAGATCGTTCATGATAATGTTGACGCAGTCTTCGTGAAAATCGCCGTGATTGCGGAAGCTGAACAGATATAGCTTAAGCGATTTGGATTCGACCATCTTTTGCTCGGGAATGTACGAAATATACAAGGTGGCAAAATCGGGCTGTCCGGTAACGGGACACAGGCTCGTAAATTCCGGACAATTGAACTTCACAAAATAATCCCTGCCCGGATGCTTGTTGTCGAACGTCTCCAGCACCTCGGGATCATAACCGAAGTTGTACTTGGTTCCCTGGTTGCCCAGCAGAGTAACGTCCGGCATTTCTTCTTTCAATCTTCCTTCTGACATAACAAAAAATCCCTCTCTTTTCCTTCGGCATCCTCCGCCGGTATTCGGAAAGAAGAACGAGATTTCATCAAACCTGATCCATGTAGACTAAGAATGTGAAAAATGGACATACCCATCCCGGGCATATCGGATCTTAGTTTTTTATAGAGGGAGTTTGCGAACCTCTCCTGCGAAATGCCGCAGATATCTTCTTCAATTATTATTTATGCGTCTAGAACTATACCATAGGAAGCTCAGGCAAGACAAGACATTAAAAATATGAAGCATGCTTAAAGACGGCTGCTCCGCAAGCGTGACCATAAATAATATAAAGTCATTGGATTTGATATGCCGTATTGACAGGATGCATCATGAAGATATAATAGTTCTATGACTATTGAACAACTTAATGCTTCTGACGAATATCGCGTGCGCATCTTCAAGGCGCTGGCCGACCATACCCGTCTGCAAATCATTCGTACCCTTAAGGGCAGCCTTACGGAACTGAACTGCGGCGAGGTGGGTGAACGCTGTGAAGCTTCCAAATCGAACGCCTCTTATCATTTTCGCACCCTGAGGGAGGCAGGGCTTATTCTTGTAAGAAAGGAAGCTCAGACGAAATACATACAGCTTCATCAAGAGACGTTCGACACTTATTTGCCCGGATTCCTGGATTCCTTGTAATCCGGTTTTTTATAACCATATTGTTCAATAGTTATTAAACTAATGAATTAGGAGGTTTATTATGCAAAAATCCAGTTTGACTCTCTTTTTTCTCATTATGTTCGCCATCGGCACAGATACGTTTCTGATCAGCCCTCTGCTTCCCGTCCTTCGGCAAGAGTTCCATGTATCGACCGCAAGTTCCGGCTGGATGGTCAGCGCCTATGCGCTCGGCTACGCCTTGTTCGCACTGGTGGCGGGCCCGGTGTCCGACCGGCTGAACCGAAAGCATGTCATGATATGCGGGATGGCCGCCTTCTCCCTCTCTACGGGTTTATGCGCCGCCGCCGTCGGTTTCTGGAGCATGGTTCTGTTCCGTTTTCTGGCCGGGGTCAGCGCTGCCGTCGTATCCCCGCAAATCTGGGCTTCCATTCCGGTCCTGCTTCCCAGGGAAAAGATTTTGCAGGGAATGGGCATCGCCACCGCAGGTCTCTCCATCGCCCAGATGCTGGGCCTCCCCATCGGCAGCTTTTTCGCCGCTCATTCCTGGAATCTTCCGTTTATCGTGATCGGGTTGTTTTCCCTCCTCCTGACCTTTCTGATTCCTTTCCTCCTGCCCTCCATTCCGCCCCGCAATCCATCGGCAGACCGTCTTTCTCTCTTAAAGCCATACGCCGGGCTGCTCTCTTCCCGTATTGCGGTTACCGCCTTTGCCGCCTATTTTATTTTTCAGATCGGCAATTTTGCCGCCTTTTCCTTCCTCGGCTCCTGGCTTTCCGGCGATTTCGGCTTAAATGTGGCCCAAATCGGCCAAGTTATGCTGTTCCTAGGTCTCGGCAACATGCTTGGCAGCCTGTTCGGCAGCCGGCTAAGCCAGAAGCTTGGACGCTCCAGAACACTGATTTTGGGCATTCTGGTCAACAGCTTAATGTTTCCGCTGCTCTCGCTGACGGGAAATATTGCCGGCATTGAGGTAGAGCTGATTGTCATCTTTGGAATCGGCGGGATTCTGTTCCCCATCATGATGAGCTCCCTCCAGTCTTTGTCGGATACCGCCCGCGGAACGGTCTCGGCTCTGGCGAACACCCTGATGTATTTTGGAACTACGATAGGCGCCGCGGCCGCCGGCGGGATTTATCAGGCCTCGGGTATATTTCTCGGCGTGACCCTTCTGACTTTACTGTGTTTTGTCCTCTCCGCCTTCCTTTTCCGAAAAAGTGGAGTCGCGGCAACTTAGATGGATTCAATTTGCCATAGCAGGGTAAATTACTGATTAAGACTGACAATGTGGCAAAGGATGGGATCGTTCGATGGAAGAACATGTACAATTGCTTGCCGATTGGCTGAACGGGCATACAGGCGGAACGATTGTTATCGAAAAACAGGAGTTGGAGGATCGCGACAAGATCTATTTTAAATTGGAACGTGTTGATTACCGGGATGCCGATGACGTCATCGACGATTATCTAGACAGCGCGCTCATCCTGCACGGTACAGGCAGCACAATGAACGCGGACGGCGAACTGGTCAGCCTTCCGCTTCAGAGCTACGAGATCGCAGTCAGCGGTCTTGCTTTCACTTCCGCGGATGAGACAAGAGTGCAAGCGCAAACGGATCGGGCGAAATATACGCTTGCGCTTGAGTAAGAGCAAGCAAAAAGCTGCTGGGAACGGGGGTTAGTCTCCCCACGCTCCCAGCAGCTTTTTTTGAAGATTAGAAATGTAGAACAAAGCCGGGAGCCGTCATCACTTTACAGCTCTTCGCCGATAATCTCGACTTCCGTCTCCAGCTCGACGCCGAAACGTCCCTTTACAGTCTCTCTCACATGCTGAATCAGTCCGATATAATCGCTTGCCGTAGCGTTATCCGCATTGATGATGAACCCCGCATGCTTTTTCGATACTTCAGCTCCGCCGATTCTTGTCCCTTGAAGTCCGCTTTCCTGAATCAACTGGCCCGCAAACCGTCCCGGAGGCCGCTTGAAGACACTGCCGCAGGATGGGTATTCGAGCGGCTGCTTGGACTCCCGCATCTCGGTCAGCTTATCCATCGCCGCCTTTATTTCCTCGTAGGTTCCCGGCTTAAGGCCAAAACGGGCTTCCAGAATGAGATAATCGCCGCTGGAGAAGACGCTCTTCCGGTAGCCCCATTTCAGGTCTTCGCCTTCCAGCTTTACGATGGCGCCGGTCTTGTCGATGGCAAGCGCGCTTTGCAGCACATCGGCCACCTCGCCGCCGTAGGCTCCGGCGTTCATGTACAGAGCGCCTCCGACCGTGCCGGGAATGCCGCAGGCAAATTCAAGACCCGTCAATTTCCGCTCAAGCGCGAAACGGGAAGTATCAATAATTTGGGCTCCGCACTGGGCGATGACCACATCGTCCTTAAAGCTGATGTCGCATAATCCGGGCGTTTGCAGAACGATGCCGCGCACGCCTCCGTCCCGGATAATTACGTTTGAACCGTTCCCTAATATGGTAAGCTTAATGCCGTTTCCGGCTGCATATGTAACGACCGCTTGAATTTCCTCGTAAGTGGAAGGCGCAGCCAGAATGTCCGCCCGGCCGCCCATTTTGGTGAAGACATGATCTTTGAGCGACTCATGGCTCTTAATCGTTCCGGACGGAACAAGCCTTTGCAGATCCTCTTCAATTTTGCCGATATCCATGGGTTTGCTCCTTTAGTTGTTATACATATCTTTAGGCAATCCTCACTTTAACAACGAACAGGCTCCCTTGTCAATGACAGGAGCCCGTTAGACGGCGATTATGTTTACGGCAAAGGATTCGTTCAAATTAGATAGCCTTGCGATCAGCCAGGCTGTAGGGCAGACACAGCGGTAATCCCGTCCGCGGATCTTCGACAATATCCGCCTCGATCCCGAACACTTCGCGCAGCACGTCAGGCGTCATAACGTCCACTGGAGCTCCTTCGCTGACTACGGTGCCCGATTTGATCGCAACCATATGATGCCCAAAGCGTGAAGCATGGTTCAAATCGTGTACGACCATAATAATCGTCCGGCGCTCCCGCTCGTTCAGCACTTGCAGAAGCTGAAGCACTTCAAGCTGATGCGCCATATCCAGAAAGGTCGTCGGTTCGTCCAAGAACAAGATATCCGTCTGCTGGGCCAGCGCCATGGCAATCCATGCGCGCTGCCGCTGTCCTCCGGACAGGCGTTCGATCGGCCGGTCGCTGAAATCGCCCATCCCGGTAACTTCAATAGCCGAGGAAATGATCTTCCGGTCTTCCGCGGCGATAGCGCCGAAGCCCTTCTGATGCGGATAACGCCCGTAGCTCACCAGTTCGGAAACGGTCAATCCGTCGGGAGCGGTCGGATTTTGCGGCAGAATCGCGAGCTGGCGGGCAACTTCCTTCGTCGATTGGGTATGAATCGACTTGCCGTCCAGCAGCACGCTGCCGCTGGCCGGCTTCATCAGCCGGGCCATCGTCTTAAGAATCGTCGATTTCCCCGAACCGTTGGCTCCCACCAGAGCCGTAATTTTCCCGGTCGGTATCGACAGGTTGAGATCCTTGACAATCATCGATTCCGCATAACCGATACTTAATTGATTCGCGTTCAAGCGTTCCGTCATAACCATTTCACTCCTTAGTCTTGTCATTTCAAATGATATTGATTATCATTATCTATGTCAACATCAATGTTTGCGATTCCTCGCTTCTGCTTAGTCATGCCAAAAAAGCTGCCGCCGGAGACATTCTCCAGCAACAGCTTTCTGCCAACGGGCAATCAGCCCGATTATTTATTCAAATGATACGGAACCGTCGCAACGACGATATCCTTATGGTTCATGAGATAAGTCCGGATAAATACGCTCGTCTGATTATGCAGGACTGCCTGCCACCAGTGCTTGGTAATAAACTGCGGAATCAGAATCGTAATATGATCCGTCGCAGCATTCTTCCATTCCACCGTATCAATAAATTTAACCAGCGGACGCATGATACTGCGGTACCGGGAGCGAAGCACGATAAGGCGAACTCCGGGGTTCCATTCCTCCCACTTCATCTCCATCTTGCGGATTTCTTCTTCGTCGAAGCCTACATAGACGGCGACCACATTATTGGTTAACGATTTGGCATAGCTGATCGAATGAAGCACCGCACGCGTTACGGCGGATACCGGGATAACAATTGTGCTTCCTTTAATACATGGCTTATCCTTATCCAACTGAATCCGGAGCTGGTCTGCCGTATTCATATAGTGACGATGAATGCGGAAGAAAATAAGCATAACGATTGGCAGGAAGATGAAAGCCACCCATACGTTCGAGAATTTGGTAATAATGAAGATAAGCGTAATGGTAAGGGTAGTCAGCATTCCGACCGTATTCACGGCAAATTTGGTCCGCCAGCCGGCCGGCTTCAGCTTAAACCAGCGAATCATCATGCCAAGCTGGGACAGAGTGAACGGAATAAATACGCCTACGGCATAGAGCGGAATCAGATTTCCGGTTTCTCCGTGAAACGCAGCAACGAGCAGACAAGAAGCCACTCCCAGGAAAATAATGCCGTTGGAGAAGCCGAGACGGTCGCCGCGGACCATAAAAGCATGTGGCATGTACTTGTCTTTAGCCAGCATGAACGACAGCAGCGGGAAGGCGGAGTAGGCCGTATTGGCCGCCAGGAACAAGATGACCGCCGTTATCGCCTGAATACAGTAGTACAGGACACCCCGTCCGAAGGTCGATTCGGCAATTTGCGAAACCACCGTTTCATTGGTGTTTGGGGTAATACCGTACCAGTAAGCCAGCAGTGTTATGCCGGTAAACATGAATCCCAGAATCAAACCCATCATCATGAGGGTTTTGGCGGCATTTTTTTCCGCTGGGGCCTTAAAGTTCGGAATGGCATTCGATACCGCTTCGACACCGGTTAACGCCGAACAGCCGGAGCTGAAGGCCTTAAGCAGCAGGAACAGACTGACATTGGACACCGCACTGCCGATTTCTGGAACAGCGGCATGACCGCCGCCCGCCGCATATTTGACCAAACCGGAGACGATCAGAACCACGATAGACAAGACGAACAAGTATACCGGGACGGCAATGAAAGAAGCCGACTCGGTCACGCCGCGAAGATTGATAATAGTCAAAATTATGATTACCGTGACCGCAATCGCCACGGTATGGTCGTGCAAATTCGGAAACGCCGAAGTGATCGCATCCGTACCTGCCGAGGCGCTAACTGCAACCGTCAGGATGTAATCCACAAGCAGGGAACCGCCAGCGAGCAGTCCCGTGGAAACTCCGAGATTATCCTTGGCTACGATGTAGGCTCCCCCGCCTTGAGGATAAGAGAAAATCGTCTGCCGGTAGGATAAAATCAGAATTGCCAGTAATCCCAGTACCGCGAGGGCAATCGGTAAAGAATACCAGATGGCCGTAAAACCTGCTGCTATCAGCACGATCAAAATCTGTTCCGTTCCGTATGCGACGGACGAAAGTGCGTCCGATGACAGAACGGCAAGTGCCTTCACTTTGGTTAACTTTTCCTGGTCGAGTTCGGTTGATTTTCTGGGACGACCGATCAATAGTCGTTTTACTCTGCTTACCATTTGGATACAGTTCCTCTCTTTGTTGAGTTGAAACGGTAATACCGCGCGCCGTTTTCAGTGGTGGATTTTCATAAATAAGGGCACAAAAATAAGCATACGGATATGACCGCATGCTTATGCATGATCATTATCCCACTGTAGCTTACGAGGTTAGCTGGCGGATTCGGACTGTGGAAGCCCTACGGACCGGATTAACTTCCCGGCACCGATTCACCCCGTTGACCGCTGGGCGGTCAAGTTGGTTCCCCCGTTTTTCCATTTGGAAAATTCAGCGCATATTCAACTACTCACAAGGTCTAATATTAGTCTATATTGCCATAGTCGTAAACAGTGAAAATGATGAAAAAGAAATGAAAAACGGACTAATTCACGCAAATTCCCATCAAGAGATAATCGTGTCGTTCATTATCTTGTATTATCCCTGCAGCACGGGTTTTTATGTCCATTACGGAAAAAAACTTCCCCGCTACGAGTTGTTTCCGTCCTCCGCCTCTTCCGTTTCCTCCTCCTCGCGCGCTCTGGCGTTCCACAGCATCAGGGCTATAAGGATAAAAGCCGTCAGCGCCAGCAGCGGGATCGTAATGAAACCGAAAAAATTTAGATAATCTTTCGTGCAGGGCACACCGATGGTGCAAGGAAGTACTTTGCCTAAAGCCGGAATTTTCTGCTCCGCGTAATGATACAGCGATATGCTGCCCCCTATAACGCTAAGCGGAAGCACGTAAGGAACAATACGCTTATCATTCCGGTAGGTCGCTATGCCAAGAAGAAGCACCTGCGGGTACATGAAAATCCGCTGGAACCAGCAGAGCTTGCAGGGTTCGTATTTCAACACCTCACTTAGGTAGAGGCTGCCGGCTGTGGCAACCAAGGATACAAACCAGGCCAGGTAGAGACCATGCCGACTTAAGAAGCCGGAGGATGATTTCATTCCGTCTCAACCGCCTTTGCCGCCGTCTCAATCTCCTTGGCGATCGCGTCGAGATTGAAAGGCTCATTGGCCTTTATACCATTAATAAACAGCGACGGTGTACTTCTAACACCGCTGTCCTTTGCGGTCGCGTTATCTCTAGCCAATTCATCCTCATAAGTACGCTCTTGAATGTCCTTGCGCAGCAGATCGTAATCGACGTCAAGCTGTTCTTTTTGCGCAAGCTCAACCAGGAAATCTTCGGTTGCCCACTCGGTCTTCTCGTCCCCCTGATTGGCATACAACGCATCGTAATATTTCCAGAACGCTTCTCTGTTCTGATGGTAAACCGACAGCGCCGCCAAGGAAGCGGTCTCGGAATCGGGCCCGATGAAGGTCATATTGACGAAATACAGGGCGGCCTTGCCTTTTTCGATATAATCCTTCACTAGCTGCGGCTTGACAACGCCGGAGAATTGGGCGCAGGCCGGGCATTTATAATCTCCGAACTCCACCAGCTTGACGGGCGCATCCGCCGCT
This sequence comes from Paenibacillus rhizophilus, assembly GCF_003854965.1. Lineage (GTDB taxonomy): Bacteria > Bacillota > Bacilli > Paenibacillales > Paenibacillaceae > Paenibacillus_AQ > Paenibacillus_AQ rhizophilus. The sequence continues at coordinate 594,711 of NZ_RQPI01000001.1, read as the reverse complement.
CCCAATCTTGGAAGTTCATCGTACGGAAAACCCGGGTTGCCCGTGTTTTTGGAAGCCAATACAAACATCGCAGCGAAAAGAACGACCACGAGCAGGATCGCTCCTAGTAAAAGGATACGTGTTTTCTTCTTCTGCCGTTCCTGTTCGGCCCGCCGCTTTTCTTGGGCCAGGGCCGGGGAGGCTGTGCTGCTTTTTTTCGATTTGCTCAAGGTTATAATTCCTTTCTGTCCTGCCGGACCGGAGTAATGGCATGAAGACATAGTGCAGAAAAATTATATAATCATTGAACTCGCTTTGGCAAACAGGACGGCTTCCTGCTCTGGTACTCTTTAAAAATTCCGCAGCAATGAAAAGGGCGCCTCTAGAGCCGTTGGCTTTAGGGGCACCCTTGGACAAATAATATAAGTGCTGCGCGCTTATCCGTTTGACTGATGAAACTGCGAGAAAAGAATGCCGCCATTAAGAAACAGCTCAATTGGGCAGAATTCAGTCATTCTTTCAGGCTCCCGCTTCTTCCGCCAGCGGCTGAACTTTCAGGAGCTTAATGCGTGAGATTCGTTTATTATCCGTCTCCTCAATGATGAACAGATGATTCTCGTACTCAACGAACTGCCCTTTGTTAGGGGGATTGACTTCAAGTCTGGAATACACCCAGCCGCCAATCGTGTCGTAATCCTCCGTTTCCAGATGCATATCGAACCTGCTGTTCACTTCTTCAATAAGCAGCAGGCCGTCCAGAGAGTACTCCTCTTCGCCGAGCTTCTCGACACCCGCGCGCTCCTGGTCGAATTCGTCCTGGATTTCGCCGACGATCTCTTCCATGATATCCTCAAGCGTGACCAGTCCCGAAGTTCCTCCATACTCATCGATCAAAATTGCAATTTGCGTCTTTGCTTTTTGCATCGTTTTCAGCAGAGCGCTGATTTGAATCGACTCGGGTACCGTAAGAATGGGACGAATCAGCTCGTGAAGGTTCATCGTATTTTCCCGGATCAAATCCTTCATGTGAATAAATCCGATAATATGATCCTTATCGCCCTCGCATACCGGATACCGCGTCCGCATGCCTTCAAAAGCGATTTGCAAATTTTCCTGGACGGATGAAAGATTGCTAAGGCAGATCATTTCCGTCCGTGGAATCATGATTTCCCTGGCCGTGGTGTCCGCAAATCCGAAAATATTGTCCACCAGTGCCATTTCGGTATTATTGATCAGTCCGCTCTTATTGCTCTCCTGCATTATAATCCGGATCTCTTCTTCCGTATGCGCGGTCCCCATCTCGGAAACAGGCGCCAGCTTGAACATTCGCAAAAGTCCTTGCGCCAGCCCGTTAACCCCCCATATAAAGGGGTACATCAGCTTGTAAAAGGCGCCCATAGGTCCCGCAGTCATCAGCAGCACCGTTTCGGCCTTGTTAACCGCGATGGACTTCGGAGCCAATTCACCAAGCACAATATGAAGAACGGTGATGAATAAAAAGGCAAGGATTACGGAACATACATGCACCGCCGCACCGCCAAGCCCGAATCCGGACATCAGCGGTGACAACAGCGCCGCGATGACAGGCTCTCCGAGCCAGCCCAGAGCCAGCGAAGCCAGTGTAATGCCAAGCTGGCAGGCCGAGAGGTACGCGTCCATATTGCGGATGATTCCCTGCGCCGACAGCGCTCTTTTGCTGCCTTCCTCAGCCAGTGAATCGATCCGCCCTCCGCGCGCTTTGACCATCGCGTACTCCACAGAGACGAAAAATCCGTTTAACAGCACCAAAAGAATAATCAGACCAACTCTCAATAATCCGGGTAAAGGGTCGCTCAAATTTTACTCCTACCCGTCGTATTCTTAGGCCGGCGGGTAGGCCCACCTCCTTCGTTTTATCCAAATATAGACGTCCGACTTGGCAGCCATACCTTTCTCTACATATTTCCCAATAGACTCAGCTCCTTGATTATTCCGGGTATAAAGATATTCATTATTATATAAATATATCCGCCATTCCCGCAAGCATGCGCGTTTGTTTCAGAAAAAGACGGCTTAAATCCATTCCGGCCACCCGCTCGGAATAAATAAAAAGGTCCCGAGCCGTTAGCCCGGGACCAACTTATATTTAGCATTAATTACGGGTAACCGGCGGATTTCCGGTGACACCCGGGTACTGGTAAGTAAGAGGCTGGTCAAAGGTCGCATAGTCCAGATTGACCATCAGCAGGATAGTTCGCTGGCCGGTCGACGGATCGCTGATGATGATATGATCCCGTCCCGCGGCTTCCAGCACGCCTTTGAAGACTTTGGCATTCCATTGGCTGTTGTTTTCGTAGGTCATATAAAACGTGCCGACTTTGCCCAGATTGAGCCGGAGAATATTTTCGATGTAGGATTGCTCGAAGACGGGCTGCTGGGTTGGAACGACGGCTCCCGACGGCGTCATCGGGCTTCCGCTCGTTACTTGGGGCGGGACGCTTCCGCCAACAGGCATTCCGGACCCAACCGGCATTCCGGGCCCAGCCGGCATTCCAGATCCAACCGGCATACTGGAAGACATGCTTCCGTACGAATACGTAACGGGACGGTAAGGCTGCATAATCATGAATCATAACCTCCTAAATAATGAAATCGTTTAGTAAACGGTAGGACAATCCGCTGCGCTGGGTCTAAAAAAGCAGTGCGCTTTAAAACGTCCGGTGTTCGTCTGGTTATACCAGGTACCTGGGCAGTTGCCGACGGGTCGGAAAAACCAGAGCGCGTTGGAGGCGGGATGCGTTCTTTCGCCGGCGATGGCGCGTTTGGCGAGGCGGATATCCCTTTCTCTGGCGCGCTGATAGAAATACCCTTTCGTGATTGCTTCATATCCGCCCGGACTTTGAAATACCATGTCGTTCATCGAGCGAATGTTTCTAAAATCCAGACAATTACTTAGTATCCGGTTGACTCCGACATTGCCCACCATAAGCATGCCGAGATCTCCATCCTCCTCCGCTTCCGCCCGCATTAGCCGGGCCAGAACTTTCTGGTCTTCCGAATTCGTCTTGATGACGGCCACGCGCTTTCCTCCTTCAATTAGCCAAATGAGAGGCAGTCGTTCTTGATTGCACGTTGTATTGTATGTGCGAACGCCCAAGTGGTGACTTTTACCGGTTATTTTTTATCATGCTGGATGGGTTCAAGGTTCATATATCATCTTGCGGGTCATACCTCCGTCGATGACGAGCTGAGCGCCGGTAACAAATCGGTTGTCCGGAGAAGTCAAATACAGACAGGCCTTGGCGATGTCCCCGGGAACGCCGACCCGTCCCGCAGGATGCTGGTTATGATCTATTTCCCTGAGCTCGCTGTAATCCCCCGTTTCGATCCATCCCGGCAGGATGCAGTTGACCGTAATACCGTCTTTGCCGAGGGTAACCGCCATCGCATGGGTCAGTGAAGATATGGCCCCTTTGGAGGCGGCGTATGCTTCGGTGTCCGGCTCGGACATCAAGGCGCGGGTAGAGGAAATATTCACGATAGCTCCTCCATCCGGATTATTCCGCATCACTTTGGCCGCTTCGCGCGCCATCAAAAAGCAGCCGCGGGCGTTCGTATTCATCACTTTATCCCAATCCTCTACGGACAACTCATAAAATTTCGCGGTATGCGCGCTTGCGATCCCTGCGTTATTAATCAGGATATCGACGCTTCCGAAGGCTTGTACCGTTTGCCGGACCACTGCCGCAACATACGCCTCCCTGCTGACATCGCAGGATAAATAGAGCGCCTTTCCTCCCTCCCGCCGGATATCTTCCGCGGTTTTTTCGCCTATTTCCCTTTTAAGCTCCGCAATGACCACTTGCGCGCCCTCAGACGCATAGGCCATGGCGACCGCCCTGCCGATTCCCCGGCCCGCTCCGGTTACCATAACCGTTTTATTTTTATAATTCATAGACTTTCACTCCATTTCTATAATTACGTCCGCAAACAAGAAGAAACGCCTGACGGCGTCCTATTTTGTAATATATCCCCTGAACCCGCTTGACGGAAACAGAGGATACCCTTAAATTTTTACAATTTGGAAAAAGATTTGACCTAACGTTCTTCCACCGCGGAATAATGGGGCTCCCGCTTGAACCCGTGGTACCTTGTACCCTGGTAGGTCAGCCGTCCCCTGTCGCGCTCGGCGCTGATCCCGTATTCGCTTCCGTTCACTTTGAACTCCACCCGTTCTCCGTCATCGAATTCAAAGGTCAAATAATAGATCATCGTCGTATGGGCAACGTTTCCCTCTTCCGGGGGTTTCTGTCTGATCTCGCTGCGCTTGGATACAATGTGGGCAGGGACGGTTAGAACGGGCATCCGGTTGTTCCTGCTCCACACAAGCAGCCCTCTGCCGGCCGAAATGGCTACAATGCCTATCATCACGACAAAAAAGATCGGTAATACCGTTCCGGCAAAATCAAACATCCATGATGGGTCCGGCCCCAAACTCATAACTGATTCCCCCTCGCCTCCCGTATTCCACCCGCCGGGCAAACCGGTCAACTCGGGCTTCCTTACATTATATGCCCATACTTTTACAGCATACTTGCCACTTCAAGACCTAAACACCTCCCGAGAGGCATTCGCTTTGAATCCGCAACAAAAAGACCGCCAAATTCTCCGGATTCCGGAAAACTAGCGGCCTTTATCTTTGCTGAAGGTGGTTATGTTATGCATGCACCAGGTCCAGGAAGCGTTTCGTTTCATCTTCTTGCTCCTGAATCATTCCGTTCTCTGCCCAGCAAGCTTTGCATTGTTCTTCCGTCTCGCACAGGTAAGCATCCTCACAGTTATAACATAATTGCAGAAGGTTTTTGGTTACAAAATCCGTTTCAAATGTTTTCATATTAATCTCTCCTGTTCGATATTTAAGTTTGTGAAAATTTGAACGTTCTTTCTATGTGTTAAATATATCACAGGATAAATCGTAGTTAATGTGATTTTTTTCACATTTAATAAGAAATTTTAAATAAGTTTTTCATTGTTTATTTTCTTTGCAAATGGCGGCGGCATTCTATTGCAGACATGACGTTTCTTGTAAAAAAGCGTGCGGCTCCTCATCCCTGGGGATTCGAATACGCACGCTTCATATCACATGACGCGCCAATTGATGCCGCCATTGGTCGTCTGCAGCAAAATTGAACGCTTGTCCATGCTTTTTTCGATCAGCAGCCATCCGACCTCTTTCGAAACAAACTGCAGCTTGACAATCTCCGGAAATTCAGTCAACTTCGATATCAGAACGCTGCTGGACGGCAGTGCTTTCCAGCTCTTCCCCTGATTGGTCGTTCGGTATAATAAGCTTCCGTTAAAGATCCAGCCGTCATTGACATTCAGAAAGGTCGGAGGCACATTCTCATTCTCGCCGGTTCGGATTCCGAGATTAAACTCCACTAATTTCCAATTTCTGCCGCCATTGGCGGTGAAGTAACCATTATAGACGGTCCCCTCAACGTCCTTCTTAGTGCTGGCTACCGGAATCCAGCCGGTTTCGGCACCGAAGAATTCCGGCTTCCCCAAAATAACATTATCGTAATTCTTGAAAACGCCGATATCCGGCAAGGCTTGATCCTCTCTCCAGCTGGCCCCGCCGTCAACGGTACGATACAGTCTAGGGCTCTTCGACCGATTCAGCGTAATCAAGCCGATGTCGCTGTCCTGGAACACCAAGCCTCCGGCCACGCCGACAACCGGGAGCGCCGGATGGGGAGAGTTCGGGGAATACTGGTCATTTTGCATAACGGTCTTCCAGGTCGCGCCTCCGTCCTCCGTCATGAACAGCGCCTTGCTCTCGCGACTCTCCTCGGTGTCCCAGGTCGCCATTAGCCATCCTTTCAGCGGCGACGCAAAATAAGCCGAAGAAATGCTGCTACCCTGGCTGAGCGATGAGATCTTCCAGCTCTTCCCCCCATCCCTGGTGCGCAGCACAATGGTCTCCATCATTCCGAATGCCTGCCGTATAATCCAACCGTTATCGGGGTCCGTGAAAAAGATATCCTGGCCATACACGGGATTCGATGAGAACTGGACGGCGGAAGCTGGGGAAATATTGGTCCACGTCTTTCCGTTGTCCCGGGTCAAGTAAAGGCGCAATGCATTTTTGGTCACGCCCCAGGCCAGTCCTTCCGATTCGCTGAGCAGCTGAAAGTCGGTTAAACGTGTCTGAATCTGATATTTCGACGATTTTGCCGAGTCGATGTTGGCCGCATCGGGTGTGATCAGGGTAATCGTCTGCCCTTCTTCCGGCTTCTCCGTTGGGAGCGGCTGCGGCGAGGGCTCCGGCGGGGGAGATGAACAGGATGCCAGGATCAGCGCAGCCGGAAGAACGACGGATAACTTTCTCAGATGCTTCAGGCATACAGCCAGAAAAGGCAAAGCTCTCTCTCCTTTCGGTATTTTAGTTATAGGAACCTATTATTTCAAACGGCTATCGTCTCCGTTCAGCAGACTGCTGCGGTATCCGTACAGGGCGTAAATCATCAATCCGACGACAAGCCAGATAAAGAAGCCGATCCAGGTCTCCTTGCCGAGATTGTACATTAAATAGGCGCAGGCCGCCGCGCTGAGAAGCGGAATCGCCGGAACCCAAGGTACCGTAAAGCCGCGTTTAAGACCGGGCTGGGTGCGCCGCAGCACGATAACGCCGAGCGAGACGACAAGAAAGGCAAACAACGTTCCGATGCTCGTCAGGTTGGCCAGCCGGTCAAGGGGAACAAATCCCGTCAGAACGGCGATTACGCCGCCTACCATCCAGGTGCTGCGGACAGGCGTATGCGTCTTGGAGCTGACTCTGGACAAAGCTTTCGGCAGCAAGCCGTCGCGGGAGATCGCAAACAGCAGCCGGGTTTGACCGAACAGCATCACGAGCAGCACGGTGGTCATGCCGGCAATCGCGCCGACGGAGATAAGGCCTGCAATCATATCTTGTCCGGCGAACCGCAGGGCAAAAGACACCGGATCGCTGACATTCAGGCTCCGGTACGGAACGATGCCGGTCAGAACGAGCGAAACGGCAATGTACAGCACAGTGCAAATGGCCAGCGAGGAAATGATCCCGATAGGCAAATCCCGCTGCGGTCGCTTCACCTCTTCGGCGGCGGTGGACAGCGCGTCAAATCCGATATAGGCAAAGAACACGGTCGCCGCGCCATTCATGATTCCATGAAAGCCGAAAGGCATAAATGGCGTCCAGTTCTCGGGCTTCACATAAAAAATACCGGTGAAAATAAACAGCAGCACGACCGCGATCTTGACGACGACGATCACTTCATTGAAGCGCGCCGTCTCTTTCACTCCCCGGGTCAGTAAAGAGGAGATCAGCAGAATGATGACTACTGCCGGCAAATTGATAAAGGTGCCCTCGTCTGCATTATACGCCCCCGATAAAGCGGTCGGCAAATGTACGCCGAAGCCTTCCAGCAGCCCCTGGAAATAACCCGACCAACCGCTGCTTACCGCGGCGGCGGCCACTCCGTATTCCAGCACCAGATCCCAGCCCAGAATCCAGGCAAGCAGCTCGCCGAATGCAACATAGCTGTATGCGTAGGCGCTGCCAGAAACCGGTATTGTCGAGGCAAACTCGGAGTAGCAGAGCGCCGACAGGACACAGGCCAAGCCGGCAATGACGAAGGAAAGAACAAGTGCCGGACCGGCGTGCTCGGCGGCGGCCACGCCCGTCATAACGAAAATGCCGGTGCCGATAATGGCGCCGACGCCAAGCGCCGTTAAGTCAAAGGCGCCCAAAGTCTTGCTCAATTTGCTTGCGCCAATCTCTTGGGGAGCGGCGAGCGGTTTTTTGCGAAATAGATTCATGCTGTAATTCTCTCCAGTCTCAGATGTTAGGTTAGGGGGAAGTATTCACAATTTACAAACTTGCTAGTCCCGCTGCCGTATAGACGCCCGCTTTTCTTCCGTTCGCAGCGGCTTGGGTTACGGCAAAGATGAGATCGGGCCCGGGACGCACCTTCCCAGATTTTCGTTGTTGGTTCCCGTTATTAATGGGTAATGGATTAAATAACGGGTTCTTGAAAAGACTATCGAATGAGGCTATGATGGTTAAGATTGGACAAGAAAAATTCACATTTTCGAAGGAGATGGAAATATGGCCCCCCCTTTCAAACCTAACCGGGTCGTCGTTATCGGCACCGGTGCCGTTGGTACGACCACCGCTTACACCCTGCTGCTGCGCCGCCGCATGCCCGAACTCGTATTAATTGACGTCAACCACCAAAAGGCGCTTGGCGAAGCCCTTGACATGAACCACGGGATGCCTTTTGTAGGCGGAGTAAAGCTGTGGGCCGGAACCTACGAAGACTGCCGCGACGCGGACATTATCATTGTAACCGCGGGGGCTTCCCAAAAGCCCGGCGAGACGCGCATCGACCTGCTGCGCAAAAATATTTCGATTTTCCGGGATATTATCCAAAAGATTACGAAATATAATTCGCACGCCATTCTGTTGATTGCAACCAATCCTGTCGATATTCTTTCTTATGCCACTTTGAAAATCAGCGGCTTCGACCGCAGGCGCGTCATCGGGTCCGGCACCGTGCTGGACAGCGCCCGCTTCCGTTATCTGATCGGGAAGCACAAAGAGATCGACCCGCGGAGCATTCACGGTTCCATCATCGGCGAGCACGGCGACTCCGAGGTTCCCGTATGGAGCCTGGCCAACATCAGCGGCGGCATTGATCTCGGCTTTAGTGATGAGACCCGCCAGGAGATTTACGAAAATACAAAAAACGCCGCCTATGAAATCATTAACGCCAAAGGAGCGACCTCCTATGCCATCGGGCTTGCGCTGGATCGGATCGTGGAGGCCATCCTCAGCAATGAAGGCGCCGTCCTGAACGTTTCAACGCTGCTTAACAACTATAATGGCGTATCGGACGCCTTCCTCGGCGCACCATGCATTGTGGACCGTTCTGGTGTTCGCGAAGTGCTGCAGCTGCCGCTGAGTGACGAAGAACGGAATTTATTCCAGCAGTCCGCCGAGAAGCTTAAAGCCGAAATCGCAAAACTGGAGCTGTAAGTCAAGCTCAATTGAAGCAGGACGCGCACAAAGAAGAAGCCACCAAGCGTTAAACAGCCGGCGGCTTCTTTTGCGTTCGACTTCCCGGATGATTCTTTATTCTTCGCGGGGTTCCCCGTCGTCCTCCGTCCATTTCTTCTCCTTCAGGCGTTCCGAGAGCCGGTCAAACGGCTCAGGCTGAAGCAGCTCCACAGGCGAAAATCCTTTATCAAAAGTAAAAGAAGAGCCTTCGATCACAAGCGCATAACGGTCGCCAAGCGTGGCGATATGGATCTTGTCCCCGTAATCCGCCAAAAATCCTTTGACATAGGTGTCGCCGATTTTGAATTTCAGCTCGATTTCCGGCTTGATGTCGATAATCCGCGCCGCCGCCTCGATGACTTCCTCAGGCTCCCACTTGTGCTGGATATCTCGCTTCTCGCTTGCCGCCCAAAGCTCCAAATCCCGCTCGGTCTGCTGGCGTTCCTCATGGGATTCGTCCGGCCACTTCGTCTCCACATAGCTCTGCACGTACTCCATGACCTGATCGTTCACAATCTCGGGAATCGACTGCTCGTAGGTGACGAACTTCAGAAAATCCTCGAAATAACGGGCATGCGAAGATTGGTGGATCTTGAGCTCCCACTCCTCCACCATGCCTTCCTCCAGCATATAAGGATACTGGATCGACTTCATATTGCGGGCGCTGATCGCCATTTCCACTTCGCTGATCAGACTGCGCTCATCGGATATACGGGCGATTTTGGACTCGAAATCGCATTTCATGATGAACACGAACGGGTCGTCGCCATGGGTGCGCAGGACAGCCTGGGAAACAATAAGCGCTCCCCCGCGAACGGCGCTCGTGTCGAGATAGCTTCGGACCAGATCATCGCCGAAATTGTGAAAGGATTCCACGTCTTCCGCCGCGCGTAGCCGCGTCAGCTGATTAAAGTTAGGATTGCTGTCAAGGTCGTACCCCGGCTCCACAAGAAAGCGTCCGATCTTGGTCGGCGCCTGCTCCGAGTTCGGATTTTTCTCCACCTTTCGCTTGGCTGTCCGCGTAAACTCCCCGTCCAGAAACTTCTTGATCTCGCTGTGCTCATACTCTTCTTCATCCAGCGTTTGGTAATGCTTGTACGATTTCGCGCCTTGTCCTTCATTTCCTTCTACCTGAATCACATAAAAGGACAGAAATTGGACATTGAATTTCATGTCTGCAACCTCATTTCCATGTTAACCGTTGATCGGCGTTCTTGTCACCAATATCTTTCACAGTGGTGTTAATTTAATGTTATGTTTTAGAGGTGGAGCTGCAGGCGGGACATGGCTTCTTCTTTTTCCTTGTCCGTAATATGGGTGTACACCGTCGTTGTCTGAATAGAGGAATGTCCTAGCAATTCCTGAACGGTCCGTAAATCCGCACCCTTACGCAGCAGCATCGTGGCGAAGGAGTGCCGAAGCTTATGGCTGGAAAAAGAACGCCGGTAGGCAGCCGGAGTTCCGCTCTGGAAGCGCTGAAAGGTCTCGGCGGCAATGCCCTGAATGGCGCGGATCGAGAGGCGGCGGCCTTTTTGGGAGATGAACATCGCTTCTTCCCTGCTTCCGCGCCAGGGCGTCAGCCGTTCCTCCAGCGCATGGTCCAGATAAGGGGCGACATCCCCCGGCACGGGAACATTGCGCCATTTGCGCCCTTTACCGAATATGCGCAGCGTGCGCCGTTCCGGATGATAATCTCCCAAATCAAGCGTATGTACCTCCCCAACGCGCAGCCCCATATAAGCCATCAGCAGAAAAATGGCTAAATTGCGTTCTTTGTACTTGCCGTCCACATTAGCCAGAAAGAGCCGCATATCGTCCTCGTCCAAATAGACCGGGTCCCGGTTTTTCTCGGTCTTGGACTTTTTGATGCCCGCCGCGGGATTGCCGGTCAACAGTTCAAGTTCGATCAGCGATTTGAAGAAGCAGCTGACCGAGGCGTGCTTGCGGTTCCTAGTGGCGTCGCTTACTCCGCGTTCGCGCATCGAGGTAAGGAAGGAGATGACGTGCAGCTTTTTGACGTTATCCAGCTTCTTGCCGTTCAGACTGATTAAGAACTGCCGGATATCGGCCAGATACGATTTTCGGGTATACGGCGTGTAACCCGCATCCTTCATCCAGACGATAAAGGCTTCGAGTTCTTCTTCATACTCCAGCAGAGCTTCGTCCATGCGGATTCCCTCCTCCCCTTTTCCGACCACTTATTATAGCAGATATTAACTTAGCCGTGAACGCCTTGGCGCTGCCACCCCGACGCATGCTTCCGAACCGTTTCCATAAATGCTTCGAGCGCCGGTGACTTCCATTTTTTGCGGTGATATGCAACCTGAGTCGCCACCCGCTGGGATTCGTCATCCCAGTTCAGCCGCGCCATCGTTCCGTCCGCGAGTTCTTTTTGCACCGTAACCAGCGGCAAAAAGGAAATGCCCAGACCGGCCATAACGCACTGCTTGATCGCTTCGATGCTCCAGAATTCCAGCTTCGGGTCCGGGTACACTCCATGCGTATTCAAATGCTGCTCAAACAGCAGCCGGTACGAACAGCCCGTCTCGGTATGCAGAATCGTCTCCTCTTTAAGATCGGACGGATCGACTGCGGCAAGGTGAACCAGCCGGTGATTCACCGGCGCAACCAGCGCCATTTCCTCCTGCACCAGCGTCTCGATATGCAGATCCTTGTCGTCCTGTTCGGGCTGCAGCAAAAAAGCCAAATCCACCTCGCCCGACCGGATCATTTCCCGCAAATCCCAGCAGAAACCGGGTTTGAGAATCATCTCAACTTGGGGATACCTTTCTCTGTATTCGCGAATGATGCCGGGGAGCCGAAAGGCCGCCAGAGATTCAGGCCCGCCGATCTTAAGCGATCCGCCGATGCCGCTTTGCGAGCGCAGTGCGTTCTCAGCCATGGCATGCATTTTGGATATCTCCTGGGCATATGGCAGAAGACGGCGTCCGGCGTCGGTCAGGGTGATTCTTTTGCCGATCCGGTTAAACAGCGGTTGACCCAGTTCGCTTTCCAAAGCTTGAATTTGCGCCGTAATGCTGGATTGGGCGTAATCGAGCTTCTGGGCGGCCCGTGTGAAGCTCCCAGTTTCCACCACGACCAAAAAAGTAAAAAGATGACGGGATTCCATCGACATGCACCCTTCCATCGGAATTTTGAATGGATGTCATCTAAACATTCCGTTTTTCCAATAGGACTATTATCTGATACTCTTTAACAAAAGACAAGAATGACAAGAAAGGCTGGATGATTTTAATGAAGGAATCTAATTCGCTGCAAAACCATATCGGGATGCCGCAGGCGATCGCTCTATATATCGGTGCGGTGCTCGGATCGGGGGTGCTTATCGTGCCTGGACTGGCGGCGGAAATGGCGGGGCCCGCTTCGCTGCTCTCTTGGGGATTCATGACGCTGCTAATTCTGCCGATGGCGCTCTCAATGGGCCTGCTCTCCGCCAAATTTCCGAACGCCGGCGGTGTGTCTCATTTCGTAACGCTTGCTTTCGGGGAACGCGCCGGCACGCTGGTCGGCTGGTTCTTCCTCATGTCCGTGCCGATTGGCGCTCCCGTAGCCGCCCTGACCGGAGCGGGCTATATGTCCGCCGCCATGGGCTGGGGCGAACCGGCGCGAATCGCGCTGGCCGCCGCGATCCTGGTTACCGGGCTCGGCATGAACTGGGTCGGCATGCAGCTCGCCGGGAAAGTGCAAATCGCCGTCGTGCTCGCCATCGTTGCCGTGCTCGTCTTCGCTTTTTCCGCAGCGCTGCCGCGGATGGACAGCACCGCCTTTACCCCGTTTGTCCCGCACGGCTGGATGAACGTCGGCAAGGCAACGGCGATTCTGTTCTGGTGCTTTATCGGCTGGGAAGCGGTGTCCCATCTGTCCGAGGAGTTCAAGGACCCGCAGCGCGCAGCGGTCAAGGGGGTTACCATCGCCGCCATTGTTGTCGGCGCGCTGTATTTCTTGACGGCGCTGGCTGTGGTCGGCACCGAAAGCTACCTTAAAGGAAGCTCCTCCTCGCTGGTCTGGATGATCAGCCGGCCGCTTGGGCAATGGGGCGGGCTAATCGCCGGACTCACGGGTCTGTTCATCTGCACCGCCACAATTATAGCTTATGCCGGCGCCGCTTCAAGGGTCGCCTACTCGATGGCGCGCCAGGGCCACGCCCCGGGGTGGATGGGCAGGATGTCCAGCCGTTTTCATACGCCGATCGGCGCGCTGGCCTTCCTCCTGCTGTGCTTTACAACGGTTCTTACGCTTTACGGCAGCGGCCTTGTTTCGCTGACGACCCTGATTACGTTTCCGAATGCCACCTTCATCCTGACCTATATCGGGGGGTGCGCGGCTGGAATCCGGCTGCTCAAGGGCAACCGGTTCGGGGTTGCCATCAGCTGGATTTCCTTTGCCGCGACTGCGGCCGTGTTTCCTTTTACGGGCATGGCGATTGCCTATCCTTGCATCATCATTGCCTTTTATTTCGCCTTCACCTTCTACAAGAAGCAGAAGACTGCCTTTAAGGCACAATCCGCTCCGGTTAAATGTCCCGAACAGCGGACCGAAGTTTCCTGAAATAGCTCATTGCAAAAACCGCCGGCAAAGCTTCGAATGACAGCTCTGCCGGCGGTTTTTTTATTGTGAAGAAGTATCCCAGTTTAACGGTATTTTAACCCGCACCGGTTCAGCGTTCTTGCCGGTCGGACAGGCATCTGTAACCACTTCGAGTCCATTCTTCGGGTCCAGCGGCGGGAATACCGCCATAAACGACAGTTTGTCTCTAGCAGTCCGCACTGGAAAATGCATATTTGGAATAAACTCTTCCGCCGTTGTCCTGAAATGAAAAGGCAAATTCTGTTCCATTCCTCCACTTAGCGTATAATATACGCGCGTCTCGCGCGGACTGTAATTGATATTCGTAATCGTTATGTCCCCGCCTTTTTCCCTATGCAGTTGGATGGGAAATGTATTTTTGACTTCTGTCAGTACTTCTTTAGGAGGTTCTGGATTTGGATTGGCGGAAGAATTCCGGGCCCGAATGACAAGCTTTTAAATAAGCGGGATGCGGGTTGATATCGGTCAAACTGGAATAATCCGTAATCGATTGCCCGTTCTCGCTGCCGCTTGCTCCTCCCGAATCCAGATAAGTTCCCAGATCATCTTGAAGCTGAATCGACCAATTCGCCATCCAGTAATTGTCCTCCGCTTGAAGCACAAGCCTTACGGCGGCCGGCGCCAGAACCAGTTTCTCCACAGTGAATTCGGTCCCTTGATAAGTTGCTTTAACACCTGGATAAAATGTCTGTGTGAGCGCGTCGCTTTTGGACCTGTTTAACGGAATAGAAATGTCCCAATTTCCTTTTTGTGTTCCGATACGATCTATGTGCATGTTCAGATGCAAAGTATCCGGCATTTCAGACCGTCCAAACGAGAAAAGGGTAGTTCCGACAAAGCTATGATCGCCCGTAATCGTAAACTCATGCGTATACATGCTGTTAAGATCGGCTCGTTTCTCCGCAAAATCGAGATTGTAGTATACTTCCGCATCTTTGTCCGTAATTTTAGGCCCATCCGGCGGGAAATTCACTTCATAATTCAAGACGAGCTGGATGCCGTCATAAAATACATTGTCAATCCTGAACCCAATTCCTTGATCGGTAACGAAGGTATTCCCCGGAGAACTGAGGTTTTTCTTCTCAATTTGTTCCAATCCGCCAGGGAAAAGCCCCTTCTTGTACAGCAGATCGATAAAAGAAATACGCCTTAGAGCCTCGCCGAACGATGGATAAAAAAAGTTCGAGCCGATGACCATTACAAATGCGACAGCCAAAGCAACAAGACCGATTCTCCATTTTCGGAACGGATTATTGCGTTCCTCCTTTTCCTCGCCGCCCAGGCGCTTCTCCCAAAGTTCCTCAAAGGAAAAGGATGGCCGAAGCTCGCGGAATAAATACGGAGCAATCTTGAAAGTGTCCGCCTCAGCAGCTTTTATCGGTTCCAGGCTTATTTCCGTTCGGCCGGACTTACGGTCCGTTCGATTATTCATTTTCTCCCCTCCTTTACGGGCAATGGATTACTCACGAAATGACAGTTACTTCGAAGCTTTTCAAGAGCGGCGTTCAATCTTGACTTGCAAGTTCCGATCGAGATACCAAGCGTCTCGGCCGTTTCCCGCAGCGGAAGTTCCGCATAATAATGCAGGGTAATAACCTCTCTTTGTTTTTTGGACAAGCCGCTCACCGCTTCCCATAACTCCGCGTGCCGTTCATGATCCAAAATAATATGTTCCAGCGAATCGCCGGATTCCCTCTCTGGTACATATCCGAAGAGCGACTGCCACCGTAGCTTACGCTGCATGCTTCTCGTAATGTTGATCGCAATCCGGTATAACCAGGGCCGAATCGGTCTGGAAGAATCGTATAAATGATATTTGCCAAAGGCCCGCAAAAATGTTTCCTGCGTGACATCGTCCGCCATTGCGGGGGACTTGGTAATCATGAGCGCAACGCCATATATATAGGAGGAATGGTCCTCAAATATTTTCCGTGCTTGGCGCTGCATGATGGGATGATCTTTCAACGTAAAGCTCCTTCCTCCCGGTTTTATTTGCTATACGCTTTTAGTGGAGGGAAGTGTTCGGTTTTGCGGCAAAATAAAAAACGCCTCTTCCTCATCGTATATTACGATAAAGAAGAAGCGTCCTTTTGAAAAGCCGCTCTTTTATTTCCCGCCCGGCTGGCGGGATTGGTAATACTCCACCGCTTTTTGCAGCAGCTGCTGCATCGAGCCGAAAGAGGTGGTTTCCTTCACCTGATTGTCCAGCTTGTCCTGCGGCACCTCGGCTATCCTTTGCGCAGAATCGCCGGCCGAGCCAAGTCCGGCTTTCTCCAGCAGTTCTCCGATAGACTGGAACGGCGTATACTTCTGCATGAATTCCGGAGTCAGCAGACTGTCGAGAGGCAGCTTTTGCAGCAGTTGGTCTAAAGGAAGACTTTTTGCGATTTCCATCAGCCCTCCCGGAGACTTCGCTTTTTCGATCAGTCCCTTCAAGTCGCCAAAACCGCCCAAATTAAGTCCCATTAGGTGATCCTCCTTTTATCCTGCTGTGATAAGATTTAATGTTCTCTTCTTTCTTACCCGGTTTGGTCCAATCTGATTCGATATCGCGCAATTCAGTGTTCTCTTTCATTTAAGTTAACATAATATTTGTTATGTTAACTTATTTTGCTTCATGTATTTATTTTCCATATATAGCAACTTACTCACCGCTTCGGGAGTCAAACCTATAGATGAATAACAAGGAGATGAACTCATTGAAAAAAACGGCTATTATCATGAACGCACTGCTCGCCGCAGCTCTGCTTACTGGAGGTGACGGACTTTACGGACACATCGCCGCAGCAGAAACCATAGGGGATAAAACCCCCTCCGTTTCCAAAGCGGCCGACTCCGCAACCCCTGTACTCAAGCCGATCTGGCAGGCCAAAACAAACGAAACCAGACTTTATGATCAGCAGGCCCCCGTGTCGAACGGCCTTGTGTATTATGCTGCGAGCGGCAAGCTCATGGCGGCGGATCTCGCAACAGGCAAGTTGAAATGGTCCATCCCGGAAGGACAGTCCCCCGAAGTAATAACTAACAATTCCGTCTTTTACATCACAAACGGGGGCGATCTGGTACGGGCGGATGCCCGAAGAGGCAAGATAATCTGGAGAACGAAAGGGGTTAATTCTCCCTCGGAGGTCGGAGCGCATGCCGAACTTGTAAACCGGAGCTTGATTTATTTTAACGAGAACGGCGGGCTTGCCGCCTACAACCCTTCTAACGGCAAGAAAAAATGGGAGAACAAAGCATTGAGCATGTACGCAGGCTCCGTGATCGGCCAATATGACGGATTACTCGTAGTCTCCAGTACCGTCGATAATTACCGGACGCAATTTTTCGGCCTTGATCCCGCTACCGGCAAACAACGGTGGAGAACTGAGGGCGTCTACTCCTTCCTCGCCTACCGGAATGGCCAGCTTACGATGCGCCGGCAGCCAGACCTTTCAACGGTTACCGGCGGTGTGGCGGCTCCCGGTTATTTGGTTACATGGGTTCAGCTGAATCTCCGAACCGGAAAGGTGAGCAGAACAGAGAACTACACCCCTCTTAATGATGTAAGCCGACTGGGTAACAGCTATACCGCCATCACGGGCCCCTATCTCTATACAGCCGACGGCAATCTCGATAAGAATGAAGCCATCCTTCGCCGCTACACTTTGGATCAAGACAGCAACGCAGAACCTGTCAGCTATGTTCAGTTTGGGAAATGGCTCGCCGGTCCGAACAACGGAATGGCCTTCTTTGCACAGGGAACCGAATTGATCGGAGTAAAATCAGATGATCTTAGCGCGGTTTCCTACGGCGGCTTTCCGAGTCCCGTATCGCGTGTTCAAACTTTAGGCAGGGGCGTATTCGCCAGTTTGGACAACGGAGACTTTTACTTGATAAAGGCAGAGACAGGCAAAAGGCTCGGACGTATCTCAACGAAAGCTACCGAGATCGGCAACGCCTATATGGTCGATGGCATGCTGCTCGTTCAGACGAACAATGGAATATTCGCAGCCGCTCTTCCGAAATCGTTGAAATAGTCAAAAAATGGAGCAAATCCGCCCGTCCACTTCTCCATTCGCCTTGATAAAAATCGCTAAAATCAAAAACAGCGTATAATATATGTTATACGCTGTTTTTTCAGGGCGAAAATGGCCGCTTGATCGGTCTGTTTACCTTCACAGTCGGCCTATTTCCGTATTTTTCACAAAGGCTCCGGCGCCGCAACTTGTTCATCCAATCTCAGCTCCATAACCTGCCCGGCATGAGTCAACCCTGCGCCAAAGCCGTACAAAAGAACCCGGTCCCCATTTTTAACTTTTCCATCGCGAATGCCAAGATCAAGAGATAATGGAATGGTCGCAGCCGAAGTATTCCCGAAATGGACTAAGCTGTACAGTGTCTTGTCCAACGGGTGGCCTATTTTTTCACAGATCGGCTCGATGATTCGCAGGTTGGCGCTATGTGGGATGAACCAGTCCACTTCGTCGATGGTCATGTCCGTTTTCTTTAAAAGTTCTTTGATCCCGCCCGGAATATTCCGGACCGCCCATCGGTATACTTCACGGCCATTTTGCACAAGGCTTCTTGTATCGACTAATTCAATTTCCTTGACTTTATTCGCTAAATTAGCGCGGTACACATGATGCGCCCCGCTCCCGTCACTTTCGAGGTGATACCCCATGAAGCTTTGAAAATGGTCATCCTGTTCGACCAGCACGGCGCCGGCACCGTCACCAAATAGCACACAGGTGGTCCGATCGGTGTAATCCGTGATTTTGGACATTGTGTCCGCGCCGATGACGAGTATTTTCTTGTGAAGTCCGGATGAAATCAAACTGTGCGCAACATGCAGTGCATAGACAAATCCCGAGCATGCCGCGCTTAGATCCATCGCTCCCGTCCGGGCGATCTGCAATCGGTCCTGCACAAGGCTGGCAACCGAGGGGAACGTAAAATCCGGGGTACTGGTTGCCACGATAACCATATCTACGTCTTCTACCGTTTTATTGAATCTCTCAATTAAATTCCTTACGGCAGCGACGCATAAATCGCTGGTGAATTCATCCGGACGGCTAATTCTGCGTTCTTGTATTCCGGTTCTTTGAATAATCCATTCATTATTCGTGTCTACCATCCGCTCCAGACCAGAATTGGTTAATCTTTTGTCGGGCACGTAACTTCCTATTGCGGTTATTCTTGCTCCTGCCATCCGGATCACCTCATATAGAATTATAACCCACTATTAGTACCTGGTACTAATTATAGTGTAAGATGTTGGAAACCACAATCGTAAACCTGAAAAGAAATATGCTCCATGACCAGACTTGGCCACCATATCGAAAGCCATTAAATAACATACTAAAAACCGCCACGCCGAACCGCTTGCCTCCTGCCCGCATAGAATAACAGCGAGATCAAGTTATGGGCAGAGGTGGAATCGAATATGGCTAAAAACAAGCGCGGCAAAGCGCTCTGGCGGATGCCTTCCCGGGCTAGAGGCACTTGTCCTCTGTGCGGCAGCACACGGATCAAATTGTTGTACATCGCTAAAGGACTTCAAGGCGAAAAGCTGACGGTATGCAAGAAGTGCCAGGGCAAACAGGCTGGGTAAGCGTGCGACTATTCCGCTATCCCCTCCCTTCCCCAATCTTTGCCTCTATGAACCTGTAAAGACCGTTTCATACGAAACGGTCTTTTTTGTGCAGCGATAATGAGGACCATCAACTGCCGTATTGGATTACAAATTCAGCCCAAATCTTTTTAACTCAATAAAAATCCCTTCCAGCCGTTTCCCTTTCTCCGTAATCGTATATTCTACGCGCGGAGGAACTTCAGGAAATACCTTGCGTTCCAAGACCCCGTGCTCTTCCAGCTCTTTAAGACGGAGCGACAGTGTCTTCGGACTAATTCCGTCCATGGATTTCAGCAGATCGCTGAAACGCATCGTCCCTTCAATCAGCAGGTCCCGGATAATTAAAAAGGTCCATTTCGTCCCGATCACGTCCAGTGTTTTGGCAATGGGGCATGATTCGCCCGGCGTTCCTTTGGTTAGAACAATCGGTTCACTCTCGCTCATCGAAACATCCTCCATAAAAAATTTTACTTAGTATAGCCAATCATATCACAAAAGTATATTTCGGGAAACTATATGAATTAAATATCACTACTTCCCACAATGAATTAACTACATATATAATAACATTGTGATTAAACAAATAAAGGAGACGGAGAAGAATGAAAAATATTCTGATCATCAATGGCCATGAAAAATACGGGGCCTCGGAGGGGAAATTGAACCAGACCCTGGTGGATCGGATGGTAAGTATTTTAAGTGAAAAGAACAACGTGCGAACAACCATTATTCAAAACGGATACAACAATGAAGAGGAGCATCAGAAGTTTATTTGGGCCGATGTTGTCATTTACCAAACGCCCATCTACTGGTTCAGTGTTCCCGGGCTGCTCAAAACCTATATGGATGAAGTCTATGAGTACGGTGTATTTTTCAAGGGGGGAGACCAGTATGGAGAAGGCGGTTTATTAACCGGCAAAAAATATATGTTATCGACGACCTGGAACGCTCCGGAATACGCATTTGGCGATCCATCGCAGTTTTTTAAAGGGGAAAAGCTCGACGATGCTCTCGCTCATCTGCATCGTGTGCAGAAATTTCTCGGCATGGAGCCTTTAAAGAGCTTCGCTTGCTACGATGTTATCAAAAATCCGAGACTGGATCACTATCTGTCCGGATTGGAAGCCCATCTGCAAGAAGTATTGAGTGTTAATCAACCGATCAATAATTAGGAGGAAAATTTATGTTGCAGAATCAAAAAGTTGTAATTATCGGCGGAAGCTCAGGCATCGGTTTGGAAACAGCTAAGCAGGCCATTGCGCTTGGTGCAGAAGTGATCATTGCCAGCCGCTCGGAAGATAAACTGCAAAAGGCGAAAGAACAACTGGGAGCCAAAACAGCGGCTTATACGCTGGATACGACGGATGAGCAGCAGGTGCAATCCTTTTTCGAAAAAACCGGCACGTTCGATCATCTGGTGGTCAGCGCCGCGGAAACTTCCGGCGGGTCCTTCCTCCACACGGAAACAGCTCAAGCCCGTCAGTTGTTCGAGAACAAATTTTGGGGTCAATACTATGCCGCTAAATACGGAGCGCCAAAATTGTCACCGAACGGCTCCATTACCCTATTCTCCGGCGTAGTCGCCTACAAGGCGATGATCGGATCGTCTGTACTGGGCGCAGTCAACGCAGCGGTTTCCAATCTGGGCCAGACCCTGGCTTTGGAGCTCGCTCCCATCCGGGTGAATATCGTCTCGCCGGGTATCATTGATACGCCTTCAAGAAGTAAGATGCCGGAGGGCGCGCGAAATGATTACTATGCATCGGTGGCAGACAAACTCCCGGTAAAACGGGTGGGCAAAGCGGAAGATGTCGCGCAAAGCGTACTTTACCTCATCCAAAATGGTTTTGTGACCGGAAGCGTCCTTCACGTCGACGGCGGACACCATATCATTTAAGGCAATCGGCAAAAGACCAAGAAAGCCGTTCTTCCTCTTTCGGGAGAGAGAACGGCCTTTTTTTTAATTCGCATACCAATTTTGCAGCTCCGAAAGTTTTCTTCGTACAAAAGCCCGAAGCTCTTCCGGGGCAATCACCTCGGCAAAACCGATAATCTCCAGCACATCCCGGCAGGCCGCCTCATACCCGTACATATTCACTGTCAGCAGAACCGTATCCTTATCCAAGGCTTCGTGCAGAATATCCAGCTTGTCCTGCAAATTAACGCTTGGCTCTTTCACTCTGAGAACGACCGGATATTGCTCCCTCTCTTGTCTCGAAAGCTTAAAGGACTCGTTCCGCTCTTTCCAATACGCCTCCAGCGAGAAATCGGCGGGAATCTCGTACGCTCCCTCTGCCTTCCGGGCTTCCGCAATCCGCTCGCATTTGAAGATACGGACCTCCTCCGCCTCCTCACAGTAAGCAGCGTGGTACCATTCCCCCTGCTTCACCACCAGCCCATAGGGCCGCACATTCCTGACGGACATCTCACCTCCCGGCTTGCGGTAGTGAATCGTCAGCTTGTGCGATTTCCAAAGTGCGGATCTGATCTTTTCCAGACAGGGAACCTTCGGGCGTTCGCGCCACCAGGGCGTATCGTCAAAATAAAACCGGGATTTCGCCTTATTCAGATCCGGCTTGTAGGCGTCCGGGAGCGTTTTTTCCAGCTTCAGCAGCGCGTTCTGGAGCTTGTGTCCGGACTCGGTTCCCGCGCCGGAGTATATGCCGAGCCCCGTCAGATACAGGTGAACGACATCGTCATTATGCAGACTTTTCAAATTGACCGTATAGCCTTCCATCAGCGAAAGTCCGCCCGAAGGTCCCGAAGCGCTGACAATTGGAATACCGGCTTCGGCCAGTGTATCCACATCGCGATAAATCGAACGGACGGAGGTTTCCAGCGCTTCCGCCAGATCCTTCGCTTTTAATTTTCCTCTGGATTCCAGAAGCAGCAAAATCGCAACCAACCGATGCAGCCTCATAGCGCGCCTCCTTTTGCTGTGGACAGAATATTTTTCAGACACTCAAATCATTGCCACTCTGCTGTCAACAATTCAAGTATATCATAGAGCGAGAACGGTTGAAGGAGTTGGAATTTATGAATATTGGCGTACTCGGCACGGGATTCGGAGCGTATCATGCCAGTCTGCTGAAGAACATGGATCTGTCCTCAAGGGTGGTCGTGTTCGGCAGGAACCTTACCAAGCTGGCTCAATTGGAACAAGAGTTAAAAGTAGAGATTACCCGGGATATGGAGGAGATATTTCGCGATCCGGACATTGATGTCATTGATCTGTGCCTGCCTTCCTCTCTTCACTGCGAGATTGCTGTCAAAGCGCTTCAGTATGGAAAGCATGTGTTCTGCGAAACGCCCGTATGCTGCTCCATGGAAGAGGCTGCGGCGATGCTGGATGCAGAAAGGCGATACGGTAAAAGAGTGCTAGTTAACCGTTTTATCCATTTTGACCCGGCCTATGCCTATCTACTTGAGTCTTGCCTGAAGGGTACATACGGCAAGCTGTTGTCCCTCACTTTAAAAAGGGAGACGCCCCCGCTTTGGGGCGATCTCGGTTTGAACACCAACCCCGTGAATCTCATGATTCATGAGTTGGATTTTATTAACGGGATTATGGATTCACCGGAGCTGATATACGCCTGGGGAACGGAATATAAGGATGCGCGGCAGTCGTTGGTTCGGGCGGCCTTCCGGCGGGAAAGCACTTTTGCGGAGATCGTCTCTTCTTCCGGAATGCCTGACGGGTACCCCTTTACCGTCGGTTATGAGGCTTATTTCGAGTCGGGAAAGCTGGTCTTTCATGAAAGCGACTGCGGAGACCGTTCCGATCCGGTATTGATGGAAATCACCGCCTCCGGTGAGCGGCGCCTTGTTCTGGAGGAAGCCAATCCTTATGCCGCCAGCCTGGAACACGCGCTGCAATGCTTCCGGCAGGGAACGGATTCATTTCTTTCTTTGGACCGGGCCGTCAAATCACTGGAAGCCGCGATTGAAATCCGGCGGAAAATAAAGCAAAAGTAGCTTGTACTTTCCCAGCGATTAGTATATTCTGTTAAAGACAACATCATAGACACGGGAGCTCGGAAATAGCCGGGCTGAGAGGATGGCCTTATGCCATCGACCGTAATACCTGATCTGGGTAATGCCAGCGGAGGAATCGTCACAGGCTTTGTATGTTCAAAGACCGCTTCTTTCGATGCGGTCTTTTTTGCGTACCTGGCCTCCTCTGGCGCTTCATAATGAATTAGAGGAGGAAATGAAATGACAAGTCAAAGTCAGAAAGTGTATGTGGAAGGCTCGCGGGAGGATATTCGGGTGCCTATGCGCGAAATTACTCTGAGCGGCAGCGCCGGAGTTAACGGCGAATTGGAAACAGAAAATCCCCCAGTAAGGGTATATGACGCAAGCGGACCTTATACCGATGCACACATGTGTACGGACATTCGGGAAGGACTGCCCCCGCTCCGCCGGAACTGGTTATTGGAACGCGGCGATGTCGAAGAATACGAGGGCCGGGTTATTAAACCGGAGGATAACGGATTGCGGCACAAGGAACAGGATCTTTCCACAGAGATTTTTCCGGGATTAAAACGGCTGCCATTGCGCGCAAAAAACGGAGCCAATATTACACAGATGCACTATGCCCGCAAAGGTGTGATCACGCCGGAAATGGAATTCATTGCGATCCGCGAGAATGTCGATCCGGCGTTTGTCCGGGATGAAGTAGCTTCCGGACGGGCGATTATTCCCTGCAACATCAATCATCCGGAAAGCGAGCCAATGATTATCGGGCGGAACTTTCTTGTAAAAATTAATGCCAATATAGGGAACTCCGCGGTCTCCTCCTCTATCGACGAAGAAGTGGAGAAGATGCACTGGGCTACCCGCTGGGGCTCGGATACCATTATGGACCTTTCGACAGGCCGCCATATTCATACGACCCGGGAATGGATCATCCGCAACTCCCCCGTACCTGTCGGCACGGTGCCGCTCTATCAGGCGCTGGAAAAGGTCGGCGGCCAGGCGCATGAGCTAAGCTGGGAAATTTTCCGCGATACGCTGATTGAACAGGCGGAGCAGGGTGTCGACTATTTCACGATCCATGCGGGCGTGCTGCTACGCTATGTCCCTTTGACCGCCAAAAGGGTTACGGGCATCGTTTCCCGCGGCGGTTCAATCATGGCGGCCTGGTGCCTCGCCCATCATCAGGAGAACTTCCTCTATACTCATTTTGAGGAAATCTGCGAAATCATGAAGGCTTACGACATCGCGTTCTCGCTTGGAGACGGCCTGCGGCCGGGTTCCATCGCCGATGCCAACGATGAGGCACAGTTCGCCGAGCTGGATACCCTGGGCGAGCTGACCGAGATTGCCTGGAGACATGATGTGCAGGTTATGATTGAAGGCCCGGGGCATGTCCCGATGCACAAGATTAAGGAAAATGTCGACCGCCAAATGGAAGTGTGCAAGGAAGCGCCCTTTTACACGCTTGGACCGCTTACGACGGACATCGCGCCGGGCTACGACCACATTACTTCCGCCATCGGCGCGGCGATGATCGGCTGGTTCGGCACCGCCATGCTCTGCTACGTAACGCCCAAAGAGCATTTGGGCCTCCCGAACAAGGACGATGTCCGCGAAGGCGTCATCGCCTACAAGATCGCGGCGCATGCGGCCGATCTGGCCAAAGGGCATCCTGGAGCGCAGGAGCGGGACAACGCGCTGTCCAAAGCGCGGTTCGAATTCCGCTGGAAGGACCAGTTCCAGTTGTCGCTCGATCCCGAACGGGCAACGGAATACCATGACGAGACCTTGCCCGCGGAAGGCGCAAAGACGGCGCATTTCTGCTCCATGTGCGGCCCGAAATTCTGCAGCATGAGAATCACACAGGACATCCGGGAGTATGCCAAGCAGCATAATCTGGAGGACAGGGAAGCGATTGAGCGGGGAATGAAGGAGAAATCGCAGCAGTTTGCAGAGGCGGAGCACGGTTTGTATCTTTAATATTTAAGCGAACTTTCCAGCTAGAAAAGCGTTAACTCCTGAACATAAGTTGTAATGCATGAAGCGGCAGTCTAAAGCAAATAGACTGCCGCTGTTTTATTGAGATATTGTGTCCTGTTAGTTTTTTCTATGTTCCAAAGGATAACTTGATACGGTAAATCCATACACTGTTACTTCTTTATCAAAATCTTATCGGGCTCTACGTGTTGTACCCCCAACTCTGCTGGTATGGTATTGATTCTGTACTTTCGTAAAGTTTGCTTTTTGTCTAAAGTCAAGTGGGTTATCCGTAACCCCGTTAGGTGAGCAAATGCAGCCGATCTTTCTGAACGGCTGACATCGTGTCTGTATTCAGCTATCGTTCCCGGTAGCTGAATATCATTATAGAGAAATGTTATATGAGTGTTTTGGTCATTATAAAATCTATTTGTTCTTCATCACCCATATAGAAAGAGTGGGCTCCTGTTTGAACGAACTCCATTTTTTTATAAAAAGCAATAGCATTTTCGTTTTTTTCCCATACGCCTAGCCAGATTTTATTTTTATTACGTTCCAGCGCAATTTCCACAGCTTTATTTAGCAGATATTTGCCAAGCCCCTGTTTTTGAAATTTGTTTTTTATATAAATCCTCTCGATTTCAAGTGATTCATCACCTATTTCTTCAGACTGAGCATCATTGGAATTGACCTTTAAATATCCAGCGACTTCATTATTAAAATAAACAAAAAAGAATTGCGAAAAAATATTGGATAATTCTTTTTCTAATTGTTTTAAGTTAAATGCCCTTTCCAAATAGGCATTCATATTTTCGGGTGGATTCTGATGCTTAAATGTCTCATTAAATGTTTCATAACTAATTTCTTGAAGTTTGCGTGAATCTTCAAGGGTACACTTTTTTATATTTATAGTCATTAAAATATGTCGCTCCTTTTATAGAATCAATAATTTCTCTCGTTTCCCTTTTTTACAAATTCCCAGTCTTTTTCTATATTTTTTCTTATTCTTTGAAGAAGATTGAAAATGGTTTCTACTTCTCTTTCAGAAAACCCCTCTAATGCAACGATATTGGAATAATCATTTTCTCTTTTTATAAAAGGATAAACATTTTTCCCGTTCTCTGTTGGAAAGAGTTTTTTAATTTTTTTGTTATGTTTATCTTCTTTCTTTTCAATAAAGCCATTAATTTCAAGTTTTTTTATAGCACGAGCTGCTGTTGTTCTATCTACTTTTATCATCTCAGCTAACTTTTCTTGTATGATTCCTGGGTTTTCACATATTCGCACAAGGTACAAATACTGCCCTTTTGTAAGGTCATATTCTTTAAATTCTATATTACTTATTGAATCTAATGCCCTTGCTATCATTCCAATTTCACGAAGAATTTCCTTCATAGTTAACTCCTTAACATATTATTGTTGCAAATACAACAAAAACGGTATAAATTTAATTTAATCTAACTTTGTTGCATTTGCAATAAAAAAATAATGATAGAGAGTTTCTTGATAATGGCGATAATATTCAATGGACCAATTGGTATTAGCTCCCTTACTAACAACTGGTGATTCAAATAGCCAACTTTTCTTCAAGCAGGAGCCATCCACAATTGGATGGTTTTTGCTGTTCCTTCTGCAATAACAGCTTCTTTACGAAATACTTACAGCTTTTCAACCTGTAAATGGCGTTTTCTTCCTCATACCACGGATTTAAATGGATTAATACTTCTTCCACACTGTCATGTTGCTCCATAATTGTTTTTTTATTTTGCGTGATACATCATGCCCCTCTTGCACACTTAATGCGCGGGGATCCCAACCCGTATATCGACGATTACATAATGACCATGCTCCCTTGCCCGGATACGATCAATACGCCTAACTTCCGGCACCGAAAAAACAAGTTTTTCGTATTGCTGAAGCTTTTCAGGTGCTACCGTTTTGTCCATTAAGATATCCACAGCTTCCTTGCCCATGTGGTACGCGAGCTTGATCACAAAGTATGCAACTAAAATCCCTGCCGCCACGTCGCCATAACTTAATATTTCGATGTTAAATTTATGACCGATCAGCGCGGCTCCGATTCCAACAACTGCCGCAATCGATGCATACACATCAGCTAAATGATCATAAGCAGTAGCAATTAAACTTTTGCTATTTACTTTTTTCCCAAGATGCATGCAGTAAAGATACAGCCATTGCTTGCAAATCAAAGAAACTGCAGCGGCAATTAGTGCAATATAACTTGCTTACGCAGCCGCTCACGGAGCTTCTTACCCATAAGCGCCCTGTGGACGTTGGATTTGAAGCGAAGTATACCTGGACCCTGAAACTTGCGATTCGCTATATTGAGCGTGAATTTGCCCATACCTTTAGCGAACGCGGCCTGTCCTTGCTCCTGCATCGACTTGGATTTAGCTACACCAAAGCGACGTATACCTTGGCTCGTGCGGACCAACAGGAGCAAAAGGCCTTTCGCGAAAAGACACTACCCGCTTTAAAAAAAGCTCATGGACGGAGAAATCGCTCACTTACTCTTCGAAGACGAGTCCATGATTCGTGCGTACCAATCCCTGCAATATAACTGGTTTCCTCAAGGACACCAGCGCAAGGTTAAAACGTATGGCAAGCATGAAGGGGCGAAACTCTTTGGTGCACTGGATTATGAAACCGGCAAGGTGTTTTACCAGGAAGATGAAGCGTACGATGCTTCGGCTTTTGAGCGATTCCTGACCTCGGTTCTACAGGCGTATCCTACTGGAAAAATCGCGATGGTGCTGGACAACGGACGCATTCACAAGGCGGCTTCCATCGAACGATTTGTCGAAGAACAACCGCGTTTGGAGTTTGTTTTCCTGCCAAAGTACTCCCCAGAACTCAATCCCATTGAGGGGCTTTGGAAATGGCTCAAAAGCGATGTCATTCACAATGTGTTTTATGACAAAACTTATAAGGTTCGAACCACCGTCAGCCGGTTCAAGAAGCGAATTAACCAGAATCCAATGGAAGTCATCGATCGGCTATGTTTGAGAGTGTAAATCTTTAATTAAGTCTATATAGTTAACCGGTTTATCCATTTTGACCCGGCCTATGCCTATCTGCTTGAGTCCTGCCTGAAGGGTAAATACGGCAAGCTGTTGTCCCTCACTTTAAAAATGACGAAGCGAAGTTTGCCGAGCTGGACACTCTGGGCGAGCTGACCGAGATTGCCTGGAAGCATGATGTGCAGGTCATGATTGAAGGACCGGGGCATGTCCCGATGCACAAGATTAAAGAAAATGTCGACCGTCAAATGGAAGTGTGCAAGGAGGCTCCTTTTTACACGCTGGGTCCGCTGACGACGGATATCGCACCGGGCTACGACCATATTACTTCCGCCATCGGCGCGGCGATGATCGGCTGGTTCGGCACTGCCATGCTCTGCTACGTAACGCCCAAAGAGCATTTGGGCCTCCCGAACAAGGACGATGTCCGCGAAGGCGTCATCGCATACAAGATCGCGGCGCATGCGGCCGATCTGGCCAAAGGGCATCCCGGAGCGCAGGAGCGGGACAACGCGCTGTCCAAAGCGCGGTTCGAATTCCGCTGGAAGGACCAGTTCCAGCTGTCGCTTGACCCGGAACGGGCAACGGAATGCCATGACGAGACCTTGCCCGCGGAAGGTGCGAAGACGGCGCATTTCTGCTCCATGTGCGGCCCGAAATTCTGCAGCATGAGAATCACACAGGACATCCGGGAGTATGCCAAGCAGCATAATCTGGAGGACAGGGAAGCGATTGAGCGGGGAATGAAGGAGAAATCGCAGCAGTTTGCAGAGGCGGAGCACGGTTTGTATCTTTAATATTTAAGGTTATGAAGCGGCAGTCTAAAAATTATTAGACTGCCGCTGTTTATTGAGTATCCTTCTCCGTTTGCTTAGTCTTTGTTCAATTTCCGTATTTCTTTTTCCAATCCTCTGACCACTCGTAAAAAGTCATTCCTGTTACTTCCTCTAACGTTTGACCATAGTAATTGGATATTATTGCTGCTGCGCTTTGTAAACTTCCAGGAACGAGGACTCATCCCCAAGAGCTGCAAGCGCGACAACCGGATTCCAATAATCCTTGTAGTGAACGATCTTGTTTTCCTTCGTTTCGATCACGGAAATATAACTTTGCAGATAAGGCTTACCGGTTATTATGGCCTGCCCTTCTTCGATTCCAAATTCAATAATTATCACATTGGGGTTCAGAGTCAGATGGAAAGTCGGTTCTTTAAATTTGGAGAGCTCAATCTTGTTGGGAATTTCCTTTACATATTTATAAAGGGCGGATTTCCCTTCTAATTTCAGGGTATATCCTTTGGGCGCGAATGGAAATTCGAAGATGACATTCTCATCAAACAATTCGATAAATTTATCCATATCCTTTTCTATCATAGAGTTTTTAAATTTCTCGAAAATTTCCTGTGCTTCCCGGAGTCTCGCTTCGTAATTAACAGCCTGATTCGCCACCTTTACCACCTCTTATTAGAATTTTAGTAACAGAGAGCTCACAGATTTAGGCTTTAAATAAAGAATATATTTTCCAGACTGAACAGTCAAGATGCTTCATGACAAAAATCCTTTGTTAATTCCTATTACCTGGATGATATACACAGGCTTCATTTTAAACTGCTATGATATTTATACCTGCTGTCGTATTGTTCAACCAGCTTCAAATATACGTTCGAACTTTCCTGTACCCACCACAAGGAGCTACCGGACAATTCTTTCTTGAATTGTCCCGGGGAACCCGTAAAGAGCTGACGGTCCTCGATTCTTGTATTTCCCGTAATTACGCTGCCCGCTGCGATGACATTTTCGTTTTGAATGACGGCCCCGTCGAGAACAACCGCATTCATGCCGATGACGTTGTTGTTACCGATTGTACAGTTATGCAGGATAGAGCCATGTCCGATCGTATTGTTGTCCCCGATAAACGTTCCTGAGTCCGTCATATGGACGACACAGTTGTCCTGTATGCTGTTATTTTTCCCGATCCGGATCGACCCTGCGTCCCCCCGGAGAACCGCTCCGAACCAAATGCTGCTGCCCTCCTCTATGACGACGTCGCCGATAATGGTTGCCGTGGGCGCAATAAAGACTCCGTCGGCAATCTTCGGATATATTCCATTAAACTCATAAATATTCATTCGTTTCGATTCTCCTATCGTAAATATTCGGAAACGGCAAGACGCTCTTACTCAATATCGGCTAGGTATGGACGAAACCCCCAACATGCTCCTTGCTTGCTCCGGTGTTGCGATTTCACGGTTAAGCTCTCTTGAGATGAGGGCAATTTTGGCGACGGCCTCAGCATTGTTCTTCAGCTTCTGACCGCGCTTTAGATAAATATTGTCTTCCAAACCTACGCGCACATGTCCTCCGAGCAGAATGCTTTGCGTCGTCATCGCCCATTGGTATTTTCCGATGCCGGCGACGGTAAAATGCGCTCCGGCCGGTAGCTCGCGGGCCATATGAATCAGGTTTTCAGGCGTAGGGTAAGTAGCGGTCTGATAACCCATCACAAATTGAAACAAGTATGGCGTCTTGATTAATCCTTCGGATATCAGTTTTTGAGCCACCCAATATTGACCGGAATGATACATCTCCATCTCGGGTATGATGCCTTTCTCGAGCATGCCCGCTGCCAGCTGTTCAATGAAGCCGTACGTAAAAGGGATGCAGATGTCGTATTCCTGGGAGGGACGGGGATAGTCCAGAGCTTCTTCTCTGGCCTTGATCACAAAACGCGACATATCCGGTCCCATGTTTAGTGATGCCATCTCCGGCAGCGCATCCAGACTGCGAAGCCTGTCCTCCATGGTCGATGTCGGTCCGCCTCCAGTTGTATTGTTGATTATGATATCCGGACATCGTTCCCGAATTAGCGCATTGATCCGATACATAACTTCGGGGTCCATTGTGGTGTCTCCGAGATTGTTTGGATCCCTCCCGTGAACATGGACAACGGACGCCCCTTCATTGTAGGCCTCATAAACCGAATCGGCAATCTCTTCCGGTGTTTCCGGAATTTCCCGATGAGACTCTTTTCCTTGAACGCCTCCGTTGCAGCAGCAGGTAATAATCAAAGGCTCCATCGATGTGACCCGTTCCATCCACTCATAAGAATCGGTATAATTCCAACTCATCTATAAACCTCCCTGTTTGTTTACCTCTACACATTTTCAACGCTTATCTTCTTGCAACGAACTAGACTCGTACCGGCCTTCTGCTCAAGGTATGATGACTGTTTTGCAGAAATGCGCTCCGTGATTGCTTCAATTTCATTATCCGTTCTTCAGCGAGCCTGTCTGCAGCCGCATAGGTAGGTATGCCGTCACGCTTCGAGATTTCAAAAATGCGTTCGATCGTAAGATGAATCTCTGCAATTTTGTTATACGCGCGTTCCCGGTTATAGCCGTATAACTCGTCCGCTATATTAATAACTCCCCCGGCGTTGATGACATAATCAGGCGCATAAACAAGTCCGAGTTCATGAATCAGATCGCCGTGCCTTGCTTCCTTTAATTGATTGTTTGCAGAACCGGCGATGACTTTTGCTTTTAAGCGCGGGATCGTCTCGTCATTGATCGTCGCACCGAGCGCGCAAGGCGCGTAAATATCGCAGTTGACATCATAAATATCGTCCGGGTCTACGGCAATGGCATCGAATTGTTCTATTGCCCGCCGAACAGCCTCTTGTTGAATATCGGTGACAATCAATTTTGCTCCTTCCGTATGGAGATGTGAATATAAATGGGTAGCCACGTTTCCTGCCCCCTGGACGGCGACCACTTTCCCTTCCAGCGAATCGCTGCCAAAGGCTTCTTTTGCCGCCGCTTTCATCCCTTGATAAACCCCGTAAGCCGTTGCCGGGGAAGGATTGCCTGATGAGCCGTATGTGGGGGAGATCCCCGCTACAAAGTCGGTTTCTTGGTAAACGATGTCCATATCCTGAACCGTTGTCCCGACATCTTCAGCCGTGATATACCGTCCGTTTAACCCCTGGATAAAACGTCCGAAAGCGCGAAACATTTCCTCATTTTTATCTTTTTTCGGATCACCGATGATAACCGTTTTCCCTCCTCCAAGATTAAGACCCGATACGGCATTCTTATACGTCATGCCTTTGGCGAGGCGCAGGACGTCTTCAATGGCCGCTTCTTCAGAACCATAATTCCACATGCGAGTGCCGCCGAGAGCAGGTCCAAGCGATGTATCGTGAATGGCAATAATTGCTTTCAGCCCCGATTGCTTATCCTGGCAGAACAACAGCTCCTCATAATCGTCTCGTTCCATGGCTTGAAATAATTTCATCTCATTCTTCCTCCATCTTTCTCTGTCTTCGTCTTGTGCCACAACAGGAGGCTTAGGAGAGCTCCCGCTTCAATAACAAGCGCAAATAAAAATACGGATGTTTCAATACCTATCTGCTCAGCGGAATATCCCAGCAATATGACGGGAAATGCAATCCCTGTATAACTAAATAGATAAAATAAAGAAATAATGTCGCCCCGTATATCGTCCGCTACCTCTGTGCTAATTGACACAAGACTTCCCGCATATAAAGGACCGTGCCCCAATCCCACACAAATGGCTGAAGTAATCAGCAAAACGATCGACATATGTTGAAGAGTCGCCGCAACTCCCATAAGTCCCAGTGACAACAGTAAAATCCCAACCGCCATCATCTTCATAACGGACAATCTCTTAAACAAAAACTGACTGAACGTTGATAGAGCAAAGATCGATGCAATCATCCCGCCGGAAAGAATAAAATTGAATTTGCCGGCCCATTCATTCAAATAGGAAGGAATGACGGAAAGAAACAAGCTGACGACTCCCCAGGCTATAAACGAGGTCGCTGCAGCCGTATAAGCGTGCAGCCGGATCGTTTTCGGAATGTTCAGCCCATGAAACCGAACGCGATGCGCTTTCCGGTAGCTCACCTGAACTGTCGACATTCCGATCATGCCGAGAATGACCAGGCCGCCATAAACGATATAGGGCAGCTTTGTCGGCATTGGCGCAAATTGTGCCAATATACCAGCCATAAATGGTCCTAATGAGCTTCCTGCCGTTACCGCAAAAGCAGTGACAAGAGACGATGTTTGCCAATTGCGATTCCGTTCCAGTTCATTCAGGGTGGATGAGGAAACGCAGATAAATGTTCCGACCGCCAGTCCCTGTAAAATTCTTGCCATAATTAGAATGGATATGTCGTTTGCCAGAGTTGAACATACCGCTCCGGATAATGCAGCCATCAAACCAAATACCAATATTTTTCGTTTGCCGAACCGTTCAGCCAATTGTAAGAAGATAAAGAGCCCGGGAATGACAGAGAACACATAGGCGGCAAATAAAAGCGTGATCATCCCCGAAGTCAATTGCCACTCTGTTCGATAAATGGAATATAACGGGGAAGCGACATTAATACCAAAAATGGTAATAAACAAGCTGTAGGCGACGATCCAAAACGACCTCGTTTGCGCTCCTGTCTTTGCCATACCCACTTGAAGAACATCGCTCAACTTCGCCATTTGGCTGATCACCATTTCTAACTTATCATCTTCAATGGAGACTTCAATTTGAATGCGGGAAATTCCGGGACTACCTCCATGACCGATCGTTATTTTGTCGATATTGGTTTCAAAGAGGGTAAACAACTGCGAAACACACGCCAATACGCCTGGACGGTTATATACCAAAACCGAAATGTTCCGTACTACCACACTCTCCCACCCATCGTTGACCTAATATAGCTTAATAACCCGACATACAGACTTAACAGAATTTCCCTACCAAGATAGCCAGCATGCCCTTGATATATGGCGGTAACTCCTCATCTCATTTTTATCTCAAATATTGCTTGAAAAGGATGCAGCAATTTCGAGAACGGTACGGGTACGGATTCGTACCCGCATGTTTGATCGTCCTTCAGCTTTCAGTACTTGATTATTGGGTAACCGGAACCGATGCGGTTTGATTGGCAGGAGCGAAGTATTCTTTCATGTCAATAACATAGTTTTCATATTTCGATAACGTTACCGTGCTGCCCGGCGTGACAACAATATTGGTTGTCGGCTCTTCAATAATTGCCGGGCCTACAATTTTATTGCCGGCTTGCAGCAGCGTCCCGTCATAGACCTGGACATCGACCTGCCCACCCATTTCTCTAAAATACGCTTTCCGCGTAGCTTTCAGAGATGAGCGATTCGGTGTTTCTGAGGAAAGAGACTGTACTTGAAGGTTGATCTCCGGCGTGATTCCTCTCGCGATAACCTTCCAAACGACAAATTCAACCGCTTGCCCCTTTTCCATGGAACCAAGCGTAAATTCATGCTTCGAGTGGAAGTCGTCAATCAATGCCTCCAAATCCTGAACGTTCTGAATTGCATTGCTCCGGAGCGGAACCGTCAGCTCGCGTTCCTGGAATAAGTATCGGGCTTCTACCGCAAATTCAAATACCTGATTTTCTTTGGATACACCGACGGTATCCAGGAATGCCCTAGCGTCTGCGGCCAGCTTGTTTAAGACGGACTTTACTTTTTCATAATCAAATCCAGTGGAGGCGGTCAAATGGCTGCGGTTAAATTCGCGCACGACATCGGCCACTACTCCGCCGAATGCGCTCAACGTGGACGCGGTTTTCGGCACAATGACCTCTTGGCATCCAAGCTGGGATACGATGGGAATAATATGCATACCGACTGCGCCGCCGCCTGCGACAACCGCATACTCTTTCGGGTCGATCCCTTCAAACACGGTCATATCCCGAACCGCCTCCGTCATCAAATGATTGGCGGTATTATAGATGGTGTAAGCCGCATCCATGAGGCTTAGATTTAGCGGTTCAGCGACCGATTTCATAATCGCTTTTTCGGCCAGCTCTTTGCTCACTTTCATATTTCCGCCCAGGAAATAGTTCTCGTCCAAATAGCCGAGGACAAGATTCGCATCCGTTACCGTCGCTCTTTCCCCGCCCCGCATATAGCAGGCAGGACCTGGAACGGAGCCGGCGCCTTCAGGACCGACGCGGATTAATCCGCCATCATCAACCCAAGCGATACTGCCTCCTCCTGCGCCGATCGTTTTCACATCGACCTTCGGAATGCTTAACCGCTCGTTCTGAATGACGTTGTCATTGGATATCGTAATGATGCCGTCGGTAACCCGGCTGACGTCAAAGCTGGTGCCGCCCATATCGCACGTAATGACATGATCTTTACTCAGTTCTTTCTTGGCGTAAAATCTTCCCGATACCGGAGCGAGCGCCGGACCGGAGTCTAAGCTGTAGATAGGGCTGGCAATCATTTCTTGCGGAGAGGTTACACCGCCGGAGCAAGTCAGCAGCGACAATTCGTTTCGATAGCCAATTTCCCGCAGACGGTCTTCAAATGTACTGACATAGTGCGTTATCAGCGGCTTAAGCGAAGCATCGATAACCGTGCTGACTGTTCTGCGATATTCCCGTATGCGGGGATTGACGACATGGCTTAACGCATACGTTTTACCCGGCCACTCTTCTTCAATGATTTCACCGATTCGCAGCTCATGAGCCGGATTGACGAACGACCACATTAAGGAAACCGCGACCACTTCGACGTCATATTGTTTGAATTTCCTTATCGCCTCTCTCACTTCATCTTCATTGAGAGGAATGTCGATTCCCCCTTCCGCATTGATTCGTTCCGTCACCGGGAGCGTCAAATAGCGTGGAATATACGGTTCCGGATAATCCAAATACCAATCGAAGGGGTTTTCTTTGCCGGCTTCACGGAATAACAGCACGTCCCGGAATCCTGTCGTACAGATGAGACCCACCTTGGCTACCTTGCGTTCGATAAGCGCATTGGTGCTTGTAGTGGTACCATGCCCGAAATACTCGCACGATTCCATCAATTGTTTGAGCGATTTACCATAAAAATCTGCCGCTATAGTAAGTCCGTTAATGATCCCATCCACCCGATTTTCCGGAGTAGTTAAAGCTTTAAAGATGTTGACACTTCCGCTTTCGTCCACGACGACTAGATCTGTAAACGTACCACCGATATCGGTACAAATTCGGATACCCATTAGATGCTACCTCCCTTATTGTTCTGCCTTTTGTCTTAATTTCTCTGTCGCCTTCCAATCGACTGCATACAGCTCCGTTGTCGTATCAATGACAACGCCATAGGCTTCTCTCGCTTTTTGAACGGAGACCCATCCTTCTCTTACGCGATGGCGTACCCGCTCCGGGTCGCGCTCTAACGGATTGCCGAAGCCGCCGCCAGAGCTTATCTCCGAAACCAATGCTTCGCCCGGCGCCAGTTCGATTCCATGAAACATCGGCAGATCTTCCTGCGAAGTTTTGTCTTCCTCGAGCCGGTACATGGCCGCATTGGCTGCTGACCCGTTATGTCCGCCTTGCGCTCCGCGTGGAGGATTGTATTTGCCGTCGCAAACATACATAAACGTCACCTTGTCGGTACGCGGTACCATAACTACCTTCGTTGCAGGTGCACCGTCCCACTTCCCAGCCCCGCCTGAGTCCTTGATCAACTCTTGCATCACGTACTGGATCGGATATTTCTGTTCAATAACCTCGAGCGAATTCCATTCCATCATGCCGCCATTACAAATACAGTAGGCGATATATCCGTCATGACCGTGCACCCCCATGCCGCCCGTATGACCTGAAATTAGCTGGGTTACATAAGGTCTTCCATAACGGGAGTCAAAGCCGGAAATAACGGAAAGCGACGGTGGCTGGGCAAACGCGCCTTCGGCCATGCCAAGCGATTCGCTCACCTCATTGAACGCGCATTGCACCGCTAGCACCGCTCTATCATGAATATTGGTCGTGGCCAGCGAAGAGGAATACGGCAGTTTGGCCTTCCCTACGACACTGTTTTCGCGCATTTTCACGATGATACGACTGAATGTTCCTTCACATAGCGGAAGATCGGAAGGCATGTAATTGAGAACCCCGGTCCGTCCCGCCGACAGCACTGTCGCTTCGCACAGATTCAATCCTGCCGCTACCGGGTCTGCGTTATCCCTAAAGTCGACCTCGACATAGCCTTCTTCCGGATCGATCGTCAATTTTACTTTTACATTTACGCCATCGGGCAGTAATCCCGGGATTGGATCGTGTTTCGATTCGTTAATCCACGTTCCTGCCGGAAGCTTTTTAATTTCCTCGATCATTCTGCGGCTTCCATACTCTTTCCATTCTTGAAAAAAAGCCTTGATCGTTTCTTTTCCGTATTTAGCGATCAGTTTCGATAATTCCCGCTCGCCAATTCTTGCAGCGCCAATCATCGCCAGGTAGTCTCCGTACCAGACATCCGAAACGCGGATTCTCATTTTGGCCATCCGGATGATATCGTCCACATCTTCATAGTTTTTCTGGATTTTGACACACGGAAAGCAGAGCGCTCCTTCTTCATAAATATCTTTTGCCATCGCGTGATACGTAGTGGGCACGCTGTTTCCAATGTCGGCCTGATGTCCCCTCACCGTACAAAGAAACATGAGTTCGCCTTCATGGAATACGGGAACGATAATCGTATAATCGCCCATATGCGTATTCCCGTGATAAGGTGAGTTATTAAGAAGGGCGTCCCCCGGAGCAAGAGATTCCGGACTGTGAAACTCAAAAATCGATTTGGCCGTCAAGCTCATATTGGCAACGTGGACCGGAAACCCGTTTGGCAGCGCTATAACGTCGCCGATGCCATCACAGATTGCGGTAGAAAAGTCCCTCGCGCTGCTCATGACGCTTGAACGTGCGCTTCTTTGAAGCGTATACGACATTTGTTTGGAAATGCTGTTGACTTTACTTGAGAGTATCGCCAATAAATCCGGAGCGATCGTAACTTGATTGTCCACATTACTCACCTGCTTATTAAAATTTTATAATATGTTGACTATTCCGACTTCTTTGGAATCAAGACGACGGCTAGTACGGCCAAGACCGCAACGATGGCAAAGGTATAGAAGCTCCATGCCAATGGAACATTTCGGGTTAAGAGCAGCCCTCCTAGCACCGGACCCGTTGCTGCTCCGATTCTCCCAATACCAATCGTAAATCCGGTTGCGGTCGCCCGATTTTCGGAAGAAAAATACGAGCTGACGAGCCCAATGGTAATTCCTGTCGTTGCAACCACCCCAATCCCTGCAATTCCGATTAAACTATAAAGTATAAACATGCTTTCTATTTTAAAGCTCAGCAAGAAAATGCTTATAGCAGTTAGCGAATAGGCGACGCCAAGGACCCATTTTGAACCAATACGATCGGCAATTTTCCCTCCAATCAGAGAACCTGCAACCCCGGTTAAGTTAAAAACCAACATGAATACAAGACTAGATGTAAGCGGGTATCCGGCTTGCTGCATTAATTTAGGCAGCCATGTATTTAAACCGTATGCCATTACAAAAGTAAGGAAGTAAATCATGGAAGCAATGATGATGATGCCTATATATTTCTTGGATAGCAAAGATTTAAAAGCTTGTAATTTCTCCGCCTCTTGAGAGGTATTCTTTCTTTTGCTTTCTTCAAAAGTATCCAGAGAAAGGTTAAACCGATTAGCGATCGCTGCTGCCTCTTCTCTTCTATCCTTCGCTAACAGAAAGCTAATCGACTCTGGTAGAAACTTAATAATGAAAGGAATAACCAGCACGGGAGCGATGCCGATCCAGAACAAAATGCGCCATCCCAAATTATCCAGAAAAAACAAGGCGGTTAATACAGCAGCAATGACTCCGAAGGTAATCCCGGTATTTGTAACGACAAAATTGAATGAACGCCGATGTACTGGCGAGTATTCGATTGAAAGCGTCGCTACGCTTGGAATGATGCCTCCGATTCCGAGGCCGACAATGACGCGGGAAAATGCGAACATTTCGGGGGTAGTTGCAGAAGCGGAGATACCCATCGCAATGGAAAAAAGCGCAAGCGAAAAAATTAACGTTTTTTTTCGTCCAATGATATCTGTGATTGCGCCTACGACAATTGAACCTGCCAGTAATCCAAACAGAGAATAACTTGCGATCGCACCGGCCTCTATCGCGGTTAAAGACCATTTCTTCATTAATATTGGAAGTACGGGTCCATAGATTCCGAGATCGTAACCTTCAAAAAAAATGCAGAACCAGCAAAGTCCAATGACCAGACCCGTGATTGATTTCGTACGTTTAACAGCAGAAGTCTTCACGGTTACAGAGGATTGATAACTCGTTTGGCTCTCATGAACCGTTCCCGTATTATTATCCATTCTCCAGCCTCCTCATATCGATTTCCGATAAAATTCTAACCATAGAGATCTCCCCTCAACGCAAAAAGTTTTTTCTAACATCTTCTCTATTTGAACTCTTGCAAAATCATAACCGCTCCAGAAGATGAGCGTGACGATCGATTTTCCAAGAGATTGAACTTTATCGAAAAACCATATTGTCATATTCTGCTGCTTTTCATTTTGAATTCAACCTACACTCCGACCGACTGTTTCCGTGATGAAATTTCGGGTGGTTCGGCTCCGCGCCACCAAGCAGGTAGTGCCGATCCTTCGGTCACTCCTCCATCGGTATGCACGTAATAACGATTATCGGTATTTGCTGCAAATCCGCCGTTCAATGCCCGCTCGGTCCATTCCGCGCCATAACGGAAAATTTCCGCTGCAACGCCGCCAAGCGGATGGAACTCGTTCTCGTAGATGCGAATTTCCTTGGGAGCCTCGATCAGTTCATAAAGAGCAAGCACATCTTCAACAGGGATAAGCTCGTCAAATTCGCCGTTCCCGATCAAAACCGGGCAAGTGACCTTCGAAATGAGATCCCAAATGCTGTATTGAGCCGCAATTTCTTTATCAAATTTCTCTTCATCCGTGTAGCCAGTCATATACATGAAATTAGTCTTGAAACTGGGTTGAGCTTTGCTGAAAGACTTCTCCAAATCGCCGGGGCCGGTCATGAAAGTTGCCAGTGCTTGCAGGCGTTTATCGTGTGCAGCTCCCCGCAATCCCCAGTAAGCTCCCATACTGACTCCGAACAAACCGATTCGATTTTTGTCGACCTGCGGAAGCTCCTCAAGAAAGTCGATATATCGGCTGATAGCACGCTGATAGTTGGTTAGTGTAACCTTAAGTCCGTTTGAAACCGTTTCGCCTTGGCCAGGCCCCTCGATGGACAAGGCAACCATACCGCGCGACGTATAATAGCGTTGGGCGATCTGGATATAATCCTCTTTGATCATATCCATACCGGGACCAAGAATGACCGCGGGAGCGTTCGAAACATTCCCTTCGGGCAGATACAAAATGCCAAAGATTTTTTCACCTTCAAAATCAAGCTCCACCCGTTGGATGGTTTGATTGCTCAATCTTGAAATCGTGGCGACGCAATCGTTACACCGTTGGCGAAATAATGTTTTTCTTGGATCATCGTTGAAAAAAGAATATTGCGCTCTTCCCCACATCACTGCAGCCCGTTGATACAAATCTTTAGCGGTTGCCGGGAACCCTTCATTTTCATAATGTTCCGCGCGTTCTTCGGCTTGCGACGCTATAGTCGACCATGCTTTTGGGAGCATGACACCGCTCTTTACTAATTCAAACACCTTATCAAAATCCCTGTGATTGTGACCTAACTCTTCAAGGGTTGCTTTTCCTTCCGGATGAAGGGCATCAAAGCCACCGAGAGAGAGCGCGATGTCCAAAATCCAACTTTGTGATTGTGCTCGTTGCGTCATGTTCAACCTCCGTATTGTTTTTATATAAGTACTTATTAAGTAAGTACTTATCTATAAATTAGCACACGTAAGATATGCTGTCAATAACGGTTATGAAAACATACAGAAAACCTATAGTTCGGATGATCAATGTGATTAAATGTAACATGGAATAATTTTAAATGAGGATTATGTGATGTAAAGAAACGATCGACAAAAAGCAGCTGAAATTAAGCCTGCTAACGGGATTGGGGGTTCGTTTTTTTGAACACTTTGGAGAAGTTATTGAGTTACTGCGGGGAAAATGAAAAAACCTGAATCCTTATATCTCCCATGGAATCAGGTTGAGTGTTTTAAAGCTGATCGATAATTTTGCTCATTCTTCTAATAATTTCAGACGCCGTATTAATTTCCTCAGGAGTAAACACGGTTAATTCCTCTTCTTGCATTTTTTTAATCTTTGCATCTCTTTCCTGGAAAACCTCCAGTCCTTTAGGCGTTATACTAACCGTTACGGTTCGGCGATCAGCGGTTGAACGTATGCGTTCAACGTAACCATTTTTCTCCAAGCCATCTACCAACTGAGTAACGGCAGAAGATCTGTTCTCCGTATGCAGGGATAATTCTTTAATGGATAAATTTCCGTTGTCCGTCAATGACTTCAACGCTCTCGCATGAGGCGTAGATAAAGCTCCGGGAATTTGAGTTGCCCGCCCCCGTAGTCTACCGTCCACAGTTAATAAAGTGTATATAGCTCTGTTCAATTGGTTAATGGCCTCCAGACGTTCTGATGAATCATTCATTTTATTTCTCCTCAACTTACAATTTTTATTCCTAAATAAATATGATACATATAAATTTCATAAAATCAATCAACCCTTCATGACGTCATTTTGACATTATCAAACGTAATAAATTAAAAAAATGACGCCAATCCGAAGGGAAATCAAGCACCTTTGAAACCCTATTCTTCTACTACTTGCTGCACAAACTGCTTATAAAGAACTTCAAAAGCCACTCCTAAGAGTGACTTTAAAGTCAGATTATTATTTATTTCTAATACAGTTAGAGCTCATTATCGTCGCGATGAACCTCAATCCCCTTTTGCTCTTTTTACAAGCGCATTCATGCCGCTAAACAATTATTGACGTATGTTCATGTCAAATACTTGCGACAAGAACATACGTCAATACATTAAGAAGGACTATATTTTATTAATTATCGGTCCCCTGCTCGATTCCGTGTTTATCGGCTCAATGCATTGTAGATGCTTGCTTCGCCCGAGCCGAACAGGGGATCCTGACCTGACTTCCCGAGATCGTTAGCCGTTTGCTTGATGAGCGATTGCACCTGGGCCGGCGTATACTCCGGATGCGCTGCTTTGATGACGCCCGCAATGCCCGCCACCTTTGGTGCTGCCATCGATGTTCCGTGGAGCAGCGCATAGCTCGTAAGGTTCGAAGTGAAGTAAGGCTCCAGGTAAGTCGGCCATGTGCTCAGCGTACGGTAGTGGAAATCCCTCTCGTCAAGATTGCGGCTTGCATCGTAGACCGGTCCGTTGTCACCGCCGGGAGCAGCCACGTCGATCGTGCTGCCGTAGTTGGAATAAAAAGCGATTTTCTCTGTGGACCATTTATTTGATGAAGAAACGTTGATAACGCCTGGCAGCGTCCCTGGCACTTCTTTCACAGCGCTTTTAAAGTTAAGACCCAGGTAGCCGTAGGTTTGGTTCATATAGTCGACCACGGCGCCCGCGTCGTTCAGGTTCAGTTCCTCGTTGCCGGCCGCTGCGACTACCGTAACATTGCTGTTCACGGCATACTGCAGCGCTCGCTTCCAGAGGATCATATCCGCCACATCGCTGTACTTGAGACCTTCATAGGTATACTTAGAAATACCGTCATAGCCCCCGATCGACATATTGATGACGTCGACCTTGTCCTTAGCCGCCTGGACAATTGCTGCCGCGATCCATGAGGTCGGCGCTCCGCCTTCGGCAGCAAATACGCGGTATGACCGGATGCCGAGGCCGGGACCTACTCCCTTGACCTTGCCATTTGCAGCTATAGAGCCTGCCACATGGGTGCCGTGACCCTCGCGGTCCTTGAGGTCGTACGGATCGCCTGTCTCGCTGGCGTCGACGCCTGCCGGAACAAAGTTCATGCCCCCGAGGAAATTCGCCTTCAGGTCAGGGTGTCCCGCGTCGATTCCCGTATCGATCACGCCCACAACTGCTTTATGCGTTACTGTTCCGTCGGCGTTCGTCGTGCCGCCCGTTTCCAGCTTGTAGGAGGCCCCATTGTTCGTAATCCGCTGGATGTCCCACTGATAGGGCCAGTATGTTTCGGCGTCCTGCGGAATATCGGTCACCGGCTGACCGTCAGCGGCCGCGATGTCTTCATCGAGCTTGTACACTAATTCCCGGTTGGCAGCCCGTATCCCAGAATTACCGCTAAGATTCGAAAGAAAGTCCTGCCGGTCGGATTCCGCCTCAAGGCCGCCCAATTCCGGAATGGCCCG
The DNA here is from genome assembly GCF_003854965.1 of Paenibacillus rhizophilus. GTDB lineage: Bacteria > Bacillota > Bacilli > Paenibacillales > Paenibacillaceae > Paenibacillus_AQ > Paenibacillus_AQ rhizophilus. The sequence continues at coordinate 551,225 of NZ_RQPI01000001.1, read as the reverse complement.
CAGCACTCTGCCGCCTGCTTTTGTGACTATCGTTTCATAATCTGCCGGAAGTGAAGATTGAAACGCGATCAGGTACTTTTGTTTCTGAGCCGCCTGGTTGGCAGGCTTGGAATACCCTGTTCCGGCAAACAGGCTTGTGGTGATTAGCAGCGAACCTAAGACAGCAGCGACCTTTGTTCTCAAATTCTTTTCCTCCCTGTGATGGTGTATAAACCGCATGTATGCGGCTTTCACAGTAGTATATCAGCATGGGGGGAATTAGCTTGTCCGAATTTGTCGATGGTAAGGCGGCCTTTTGTCGCATTTTTCCAATAGTTGGTGTAGGACTTAAAACAGGGGCCCGCTTAGGCCCGACGAAAGAGGTGATAAATATTAAACACTAAGATAATTTAAAAAATGGTAACAAAAATATAATGCAAGCAGGAGTTTATAATTCAAATTCGAATATTTCTAATTAGAACATTTAAAGGGGGCGGTTTTTATGCATATAAAAATAGTCAGTGGGTTGTACGGTTTTTTATTTTAAAGTAAAGGAGTTTTGTTATTGAACCAAGCATTATTGGTTATTGATGCACAACAAGAGCTGATTGAAGGTAAAGATGGTGAACAATGTGTATTTAATAAAGATGGTCTTCTCAACAATATTAATTCAGTTATAGAAAAAGCATCGGAGATGGGTCAATTAGTAGTATTCATGCGAGATTTAGATGTTGCAGAGGGTGAAGGAGACGGCTTTGAAATTCATCAAGAAATCAAAGTACCGGCCGATTCCAAAATATTTGATAAAAAAGCAACGAATTCATTCTATGCAACACCACTATTAGAGGTACTTAAAGATAACCAAGTCGAACATCTAATCATAATGGGATGTAAAACAGAGCACTGCATTGATACAGCTGTAAGGGCCGCTACCGTTAGGGGATTTGATGTTACCCTAGTGGAAGATGGACATTCAACAACCGATACCACCATATTATCGGCTGAACAAATTATTAAACATCATAACAAAATCCTGCATGGACACTATAATGTGGACCATTTTTCAGTCGTGAGAAAGACCGAAGAGGATTTATTCCAGCCGCCCCACGACACATATAGATAAAATAAGGTGGCCATTCATAGACAAGATTGATTAAGAAAAAGACCGGGAGATGATGGATTTTTCCTGGTCTTTTTTATTAGGCTTAATTCAACGAAATTGCCCGTTAACGTAACATGGCAATTCTTTAGTATAAACTCTTGATGACATCGTATAAGTTTCTCACAACAGGATGTTTTTTGCATGTTATTTTATTATAGAAGTATGGCTTCCAGTCTCTGCATAATACGAAAGATCGAATTCCAAGTTTCTCGGCTCCATCACAATTCTTAATGCTATCATCAATGAACAAGACTTCACTTGGGGACAAATTCAGTTCTTCAAGAGCTGTCCTGTACATTAACTCATGTGGTTTGGTTACTTCCGTTACACACCATCTAAATTTAACATACATACATTTTTTCCAATAATTTTTTTTCACCGATTTCTTATAACGTTTTCGCATTCACAAACGCGAAACCTTAAGCTCAAGGGGGCAGCCGCATGCGGTTAGGTTCGCAGGGTTCTCCGCCCCGAATTGCCTCAGGCGGACCACGTAGCCGTAAGGCTTCGCAGCGTGAATACGATGTTATCAGAAGTTAGGGTTCCTTTGAAAAACTCGCTATTAATGGCCATGAGGATATAATTTTATAGTCGACTTCAGAAATTCGATATAAAGAAGTACCATAGCATATAGCAAATATACTTTTGCTCGGTTTATTGGTTTACCGCTATCATGTGACAACTCATTCGAAAGGGACACCATCTTACTAAATATGACCTGGAATTTATCATCATAAAAACTCTTTACCTTTGCAATTAAATCTCCAAGTAATAACTGAGAGTATCCTTTATTCATAGTAATATTCCGGTAACACAGTTCTATCTTAAGACTGTTTTCAAATATTCGCCTTAAAGTATTAGCCTTCTCACATATTTGGTCTACATCTGAATCATCAATATTTTCTACTTCTTCTTTAATTGCTTCCAATCTTTTCAGGCATTCGTCCAAATTAAACGCAAATAGAATTTCTTTAGAATGACTTACGTCAAGACCGCTATTCTTTGGGAGTATTAGCATTGAATGTATTGGGGTGTTAAGCACTTTTATCGCTTGCCATCTACCATTTATTTTGCGATAGGCATTTTTTGAAAAGTTATTCTTATCTTCAAGTTCAAATTCTTCAGCATCAGTTGATAAATATTTTCTAACTTCTTTATCACTTAACGCATATCCTTGGATAAGAAAAGCAGGAAATGACGAAGACTCTATTATTTTTATTGACTGAAAATGGAAAAATAATGAGTATAATTCCGCCGGAAATACCAACCTTACCATATCGTCTTCATTGTTTTTACCCCTAAAGTCATGCCAATGAATTTGGACAGTATTGGACTTCTTGTCTATGTTAAAGCCGGCAATCATATCCCAATTTCCACTATCCATAAAATCTAAAATTATCTTTCCTTTTGCATCAACCTTGAGACCATTTAACAATATTTCTAGGTCCTCTATAGACCTTGTGACCTTTTTATTTGATAACTCTTTAAGTATATTTTGAAAGATAATATTCCCATCTGTAATTGGATCCATTACCCTTTCTCCTTCCCTAATTTCCGATAACGTTTTCCGCATTCACGACGTTCAAGCGGCTTAATGTACGTAAGTATCGGGTGGCTCCGCCACTTAGCCAATTGAATGTGTCCGGAGAAGCCACTTCCTCGAAATTCCTCTTTCGGACCAAGGTTCGGCTTGCCGGCCCGCTGCGTTGAATGCAATGTTAGGCGTACTTCTCGACTTCCTTGGATATGCTAAAAGTTTTACTAAAAAAACAGACAATACATGTCTGCTTTTTTAGTATTTTTATTGTTCTGCCTGATATGTTTCTGTTAGTCCAAGGGATTTAGTTAATCCAAAGTTAACTCTATAGATATCTGCTTCATTAAATCCTTGGGAAGGCATTGTTGATTTAAATCTCCAAATATTGGAACCTCCGACTTTAAAGCCAATAACTGATACTTCAAATAAAAATGACATTATTTCTCGTATTGTTGCAGGGTCTATCTGACCCATAGTTTGTTCAAGATTTGTTTTCAACTCTTCTTTTGTTATTAATGTTTTACCCATGTTAGTTATTGTGTTAAGGTAAATATTTATCTCAGGTTTCTGTGTCTCCCATTCATCTTTCAATTCATCCTTTAACCAGTCACTAAAAGATGCTTCCGCAGAATAGATTACATCAGAATATAGAACCTCTGTTAAACATATTTTTTTATAGTCTTCGGAGTCCGGCAATTCAGCCTCAAGTGCTAATTTTTCATCCTTCATATTATCAATAATTTTCTTATAGAAACAAATAACATCGCGTGGTCTCATAAATGTACATCGATTAATATATGAAACTGGAGTGGCTCTATTACGAATTTCCTTCCTATCAAAAAGATCATTCAAATCGGTAATTTCCTCTATTCCATACCTCCTTGCGAAATAGTTTAATCGATATAATAGCATTTTTTGAAGTGATTCTCTATCCCACTTCAATAACGATCCACAATCTTCCTTTAGCTTGTTTTTATCATTAATTGAGAGAGTCTCAAATATATCTTCGCGAAGAAATGCAACTGGTCGCAATTTCCCTTCAAATTTTTGTGAAATATAATCCGATGCTTGAATTAAACCAATGTTTATGTGCTTACAAACATCAAGGGATGTTGAATCCCAAGCTTCATCGAGACGATCAAATAATATAAAAATACGTTTATTCTGTATTCCAGCATATAGCTTTGTTTCTAGATAATTAGTTAGACTATCCATATTGTGCGAAAGCGAGTTTCTAAGTGATGCATTTCCCCTTACATCTTCAAATGTAATTTCCCCACCATCAAGCGAAAGTTCTGCTTCGGGAGATAAGCCCCCTGAGGGTAATCTAAGAGTTGATAATTTATACAATTTCTCACCCAATATATCTGTCCATGTGGGAACTGGTTTCGCAAAGAGTTTTTCTAATAATTTCATCGCGTCCCGTATCTCCGTTGGTGGCCTTTCCCCTTTCTCTTCAAAGTAATTGGATAAGCCATTTAAAGATTCAACCAATATAACAAATCTCCACGAATCTCTATAACTTAAAGAATCTGCCTTTTCATCCCGTTTAAGTAACCCATGAGCATTCCAACTATAATTTGTAAGTGATAAAGAAAGTACTATATCGTTTTCATTAAAAATATCAGGTTTTCTTGAAAGATGCAGAAAAACGGCTGTTTTACCTGCCCCCTTACGACCTAACATTAAGAAAATGTTGGGATTATCTACGATCTGTTTGGATATTCCAGCATCATAGAAATAATTCTGCAATTCTTCATCCCTCTCTGCTGCAACTTTCCCTATATCTATCCAATCCAAAATTGGCAAAAAATCCCCACCCTTTTATTATTTCAAACAAAATATAACATATAATTTAATCCGATGGAATTAAATAAAATACTTTGTAATATAAGTTAATTTTTGTGTATTTAAATTTTTTTATAATTATAATTTTTTCCCACTTTCGAGAATTACGCCTAACGTCTTATCTACGAAATTCGCAATTAAGCCGTTACATGAAGTATTCGCGAAGTCCTGAAACTATCTGCCCTTCAGCTTAAAGCCGCCCACTGTCTACCATTTTAAGCCTGCAAATCTTTCTCCTCCCCGCTCTTCACCCACAGCTTGGAAATATCCAAAAACCCGAACGAGCCGGTATGCAGACCGAGCAGACTCTGGCTGAGCTTCGCTCTCTTATTCAGATGGCAGCCGTGGAGAATCCAGAAGTTGTCCCGGGCAAGCTGTTCCGCTTGAAGCAGGCAGGAGACCCGTTCCGGTTTGGAAAGTTGAAAAATGTTATCCGTTTCCCGGTCCAGAAGCTCGTTCTCTGGAGGATTAAACAGAAAGTGGAGATAATTCCGCCGGTTTTTATAAAAGTTCATCATCCCCCATTCCCAGTCATCTTCCAGCACCTCCTCCCCGATGAGCAGATCGGCATTCTGCAAAAATTCCTCCGCGTACCTGCCGGGTTGCAGCGGATGCAACACGAGATTGAGGCCGACCGCGCGGCACCGCTTCTGCAGCCATTCGGCTTCCTCGCTTTCCTCCTTCTTGGGCGGATAAGCCAGCTGAATCGGCTCTCCGGCATATCCCGCTTTGCGCAGAAGTTCCTCTGCTTCCTCTAGCTGTCCTTCCTTTACCAGCCGCTCTTTGCTGATCCAGGGCAATAAGCTGTCCGCTGGCGTATAGCGGCTTCCCCCCAGTTCACGAATCAAGGCAACCCGGTCATATGCAATGCGCAGAGCTTCGCGGATCTCTTTTCGGTGTTGGACCCCTTCCCTCCGCAAATTGAACACGATATACCGGCAGCCGAGCGCCGGGTAGTCGATGCTGCTGTTATATTGGTTCCAAGGCATAATCTCATCGGTATCCCCGCCGGTAAGCTCGTAATGGCGGTCGCTGCCCGTTTTGTCCGGAAGGAACCAGATCTCCACTTTGTCCAACAGCGGCCGAATGCCGTAATAGCTGTCGAATGCGGTAAGCGTCAGTACATCTTCGTTAAGGTTGGCGACACGAAAAGGACCGGTACCGACCGGAATTCCTGAAAAAACAATGTCGCTGGGCAGAACGGACATGTACAGGCTTCCGATCAGATGCAAAAAGAACAAGTTTGGACGGCTAAGACAAAAAGAAATCGCATATTCTCCCTCTGTCTTCACTTCCGTAATATCCCGGTATTGCCACAGGGAATGACTTTCCACCTGAAACAGCCTTTCAAACGTATATTTGACATCATCCGCCGCCATCATCTTCCCATGATGAAAACGGACTCCTTTCCGCAAGTAAAAGGTCCAACGGGTGTAGTCTCGGCTGTGCTCCCATGTATGGGCAAGCCCCGGAAGGAATTTCCCGCTAGCGGCATCGTAGCTCACCAGCGTATCGCAGACTTGTCCAATTATGTACGCTTCAAATGCCGTAAATACAAATGCCGGGTCCAGTCTCTCCAAATTGCGGTTCCGCATCATACGCAGTACGTCCTGCCCCGACGGCGTCTCCGGCTCGCTGTGAAAGCCCATCTGCCGGTTAAGTTCGGTCCACAGCCTTTCTCTTAGGAGATTGCTTACCTCGGGTGCGCTGATCAGCTCGATCGCTTCTTTTATTTTCCCTTGGGCAAGCAGCTCCTGAAAGGTCTCTTCCAGTATGTCTTCCGTACTCCGCAAAAAAGCCAGCGACGAGGCATGTCCTCTTCCCCTGCCCGGCTTCCACGATATCAGCGCTTTCTCCTCCAACCGCCGCAGAATGAACTTTACGTTGCGGGGTGTGCAGCAGAGCAAACCGGACAATTGCTCAATCGTCACGCGAACCGGCTCCTCCGGTCTTCCGGAAGATTGCAAAGCAGCTGCCAACCGAATAAAATGGGTGTCGCTTAGTTCCACCTACCTCACTCCTTTAAAGGTGAAATCATCTCATGTAAGATTTCACTTTTCCTTCCCCTTTTTAATATTACAATTATATCTATATCCTCTATTGGATGACAATACTAAAGCCTTGAAGGAGAAACCCATGAAACAAACGTTACACCATATTCATCCTCTGGCATGGACCATCATCGTCGGCACCATGTTCGGCAGGCTGGTAACCTCTATGAGCATTCCCTTTCTGTCCATCTATCTGACAAAAGTACTGGGCGCAACGCCAACGCAGACCGGCCTTACGATTGCGGTTAGTTCGCTTGCCGGAGTCTCGGTATCATTCTATGGCGGCTACATTTCGGATATTATCGGGCGCAAAAAAGTAATGCTCGTGTCCATTTTCAGCTGGGCCGCGGTGTTCGTGGGCTTTGCCTTGGCTGGCCATCTGTGGGTGTTCCTGATTGTCAATACGCTGAATGGATTATGCCGCGCCGTCTTCGAACCGACCTCGCGGGCTCTGCTGTCCGATATTACGCCCGGAGAACATAAGCTGCTTGTCTTCAATCTGCGTTACGCCGCTGTCAATCTCGGAGTCGTCTTCGGTCCGATCATTGGCCTGCAGCTTGGTTCGGCACAGTCGACCTTTCCGTTCCTGATCGCCGCCATCGTTTATATCGCCTACGGGTTCGTGCTCGTCCTGCAATTCGCCGTTCATGGCAAGAATCTGCCAGCGCCTTCCACGTCTCAGGCGCCACGGCTGCGCGAAGCGCTCGCCGTAACGGGACGGGACCGTGTGTTTCTGCCGATCCTGCTCGGCACCATCTTTTGCGTGCTGGGTTACGGCCATTTCAGCTCGACACTGGCGCAGTATTTGGCGCTTAACACGCATTTTGCGAACGGCGGTGAGGCCTTCTCCTACATGCTGTCGCTAAATGCAATCACCGTGCTCGTCGTCCAGTATCCCGTTGTTCGGACATTCCGAAACTTTCCGCCGGTCATTCCTCTGATCCTCGGCAATGTGTGCGTCTCAGTATCCTTGGTTCTGTTCGGATTGGCCAGCGGTCTGCCGCTGCTGATGTTCGGCGTCGTGCTGTTCACGATTGGCGAAGTGATGCTGTTCACGATGATGGACATGCTGATCGACCGGGTCGCCAAACCGGAATGGAAAGGAACTTACTTCGGCACGATCGGCTTTAACGGTATAGGCAGCGTCATTGCGCCGATTTTCGGAGGCCTGCTGCTTGACCAATTGGGTGCGGAACACGGACTTCCCCTGTTCATCCCACTTGCGCTGTCGACCGCGCTCGGTCTGCCTTTTTTGCTGACCGCTCACCGCCGTCTGTCTGCACGTGAACGATCTTTTGACATCCGCCATATGGAAAGAAATGAAAAAGTGGTCTGACAGTAGACAGAAAAGTATTTCTGCATTTTGCAAAATAATCGGTTATGAAGGGTGCCTGCCGGCGCCCTTTTTCTGTTTTGAGAGTTTTGTTGGAGAGTTGAATGGTTGGATTAGTGTAATGTGACAAGGAAGAGGATTGATTTGTTGTTTTCTATTATGAATTTTTCATATGATGAAATATAATAATTAGAAAGTTGATCATAACGTGAAGCCGCTTTAAAAAGGATTGGCATGCAAACTTTCATTAGTTAACATAATATTTGTTATGTAACTTATGACATTCGGAACTAATGACGCTGCTATTCTATTCTGAATTTTTCACATTGTTGAATGTTGTAAATTGTACTGCTGGAACCGATTTGAACCCGTTGCGGTGAATAAGAAAAAGCCGTCCCCATGGACGGCCAGATTGGCGATTTCAAGCTTCACGATCTAAAAACGCGGCATAACACTCCCCTGCTGACTCGGATCAGCCAACAGGCTGGTTGTCCTTAACCATACTGTTCTTGTTCAAAATATTATCTTCCAGCACAGCGAATTTGTCGCCGTACTCTTTAATAATATGTGTTTCCCCCCATGCGCACAGGGAATCCAGGATCGACTTCAGGCTCCAGCCGTACTCGCTCAGCTCATATTCCACTTTGGGAGGAATTTGATTGTAGCAGATCCGGTTCACGATACCGTGTTCTTCCAGTTCTCTGAGCTGCTGGGTCAGCATTTTTTGCGTGATTGCGGGCATTAGGCGCTTTAGGTCACTCGTCCGTCTCTTACCGTGCGTAAGATGGCACAGAATGACACATTTCCACTTGCCTCCAATGATTTCAAGGGTCGCTTCCACCGGAATATTGTATTTCTTTTGAGTCATAATTTATCCGCCTCCAGGTTAGGTTCGGTTATTTAATAGGCACTTTTTAGTGCCTATGGTACTTTAAAGTACGTGCTATTCAATAAAGATAGTTGCCTACATAATAACATATACCGGCTGGTAATTACCATATAGGAGTGATGAACATGTCACAGGAATCGAATCGAAGCAAGCTGGCGCTGCTAGCCTTGGCCATTAGCGCTTTTGCCATTGGCACAACCGAATTTATCAGTGTGGGGCTTCTGCCCTTAATTGCTGAAGATTTTCATATTTCGGTGACCTTAACTGGCTTAACCGTTACTTTGTATGCACTTGGAGTCACTTTCGGAGCTCCCGTACTAACTTCGCTGACCTCCGGGGTACCCAGAAAGACCTTACTGGCAGGAATTATGCTCGTTTTTCTCGCCGGCAATACACTGGCCGCATTTTCGGGCGGAATTACACTGCTGCTCATTGCCCGCATCATCTCTTCTCTCTCACACGGCGTCTTTATGTCGATCGGTTCGACAATCGCGGCGGACCTCGTGCCTGAAGACCGGCGGGCAAGCGCAATTGCCATTATGTTCTCGGGACTGACCGTAGCGACGGTCACCGGCGTGCCTATTGGCACCTTTATCGGTCAGCAGCTCGGGTGGCGGGCAGCTTTTATCACAATCGTTATCATCGGGGTTATTGCGTTTATCGCCAATATGTTCCTTGTTCCTTCCCACCTGCGGAAAGGCAGCAAAACTCCGCTGCGCGAACAGGTTAAGCTTGTAACAAATGGACGGCTGCTGCTGGCGTTTCTGATCACCGCGCTCGGTTATGGCGGCACCTTTGTCGTCTTCACCTATCTTTCGCCGCTGCTGCATGACATCATGGGCTTTCAACAATCGACTGTGGCCTTGATTCTTCTGCTCTACGGAATTGCGATCGCTATCGGCAACGTTATCGGAGGAAAAGCGGCCAACCGCTATCCGCTCTCGGCCCTGCTCCGTATGTTCATAGTGCAGGCTCTTGTACTTCTCATTCTTACTTTTACTGCTCCAGTGAAAGTTTTGGGGCTAATAACGATATTCGGCATGGGACTGCTGGCATTCATGAATGTGCCCGGTCTTCAGATCTATGTCGTTACACTGGCTGAACGCTATGCGCCAAAAGCCGTCGATGTGGCTTCCGCCGTCAATATTGCCGCATTTAATGCGGGCATTGCTCTAGGGGCCTATTTAGGCGGGATTATCGCGGATACGCTCGGACTGATTCATACGGCATGGATCGGCGCGCTGATGGTCACCGCCGCAGTCGTGCTCACTGCCTGGAGTCTCGCATTGGAAAAAAATAAGAACTCGGCTTCTGAAACGGGGAGCGTTCTTCAATAAGCCATTGTATTACATGAGGTTTCCTACGCATCTCCGCCCTTACGCTTCGTAAAGGCGGGGTGTTTGATAGGTTGGGGCCTGTTTTATTGTGAATTTTTCATATATTGAATGTTTAACATAATGATTCGGCCCTGAAGTTTAGGGGCGCTGCATGTTGATTTGAAATCTTGCCAAGCCGTCTATAAGTTAACATAATATGCATTACGTCAATTCAATCGAATTACTCTGCCTGCCGCTCAGGTTGCCGCCCGCCGGTTTTTGTCCGGTCCCACACCCGGAAGAACAGTTTCAGCATCGGCGGAACGGCGAAAAAGATAAAAAAGGTCCGAAACAGCTGGTATCCCGCCACCATCGGCAGATTCGCGTTGACTTCATGTGCAATCAGGCTCATTTGATCCATGCCGCCGGGCGCCAGACTCAGCAGTGCCGTCGCAGACGAAGCGGAAGAATAAATTCTTAGAATTTCGCTCAAGCCGAAGGCCCCCGCAATCAATAACACGCTGCTTCCCAGCGCCAGAACAAGAGTCCGCACTTTATGCTCCAGACCCGCCGGCTTCAGCAGCAGCCCCACATATACGCCGATCATGAGCTGCGCGGCATCCAGAACGGGGACGGGAAGCGCGGGGCCGGACAATCCGCTTAGCTGGATTACAGCTGTCCCGATGGCCGGTCCAAGCAAGTACGGAGTCGGAAATTTGACTTTATTCCCGGCTACCGCGCACACGACGCTCACAACCGCAAAGATAAATATGTTCGGAAACAATCCGGTCCATGTGGCATCGACGGCAGACAAAGCCGGGATTTGAGCAGCGGTCCCGCCGCTTACGCCATTTAAAGGTCCGAACACCAGCAGCGGCACCGTGATGATGATCATCATCAAACGGATAACCTGAGTTACAGTAACTACGGTCATGTTGATTCCTTCGGTCTCTTCGGCCAAAATAAGCATTTGAGTAAGTCCACCCGGTATGCTGCCGATCAGTACCGTTCTGAAGTCGCAACCGGACAGTCTGGATACGGCGGCGGCAATTCCCCCGCAAAGTAAAATCAACGCGGCTGTCATAAGCAGCATGCTCGGCAGCTCGCGGGACATTTCCCTTATAGCGGAGACCGTCAGCGCGAGGCCGATCGTATAGCCGACGATAATCATCCCGGTATTTCGTACCGCAGCCGGCCAGCCATAATAGCCCTTTACCGTGTTGGAACCGATGAGTACCGCGAGCATCGGTCCGAGCAGCCAGGGAATGGGCAGACGAAGCAGCGTGAACAAGACACCTCCGAGAATTCCCGTCAACAGGGTAACCGTAAATTTAAGATGCGATTTGAGGCCATTGGATTTTTCCATATCACTTTCACTCCATCATATCCGCCACCGTATAGGATTCCAGCACCCTGGATACCTGAATCTCAATGTCAGTCATAATTTTAGCGAAGGAACCGCGAATTTTATTTCCGAACAAATTGTTCTCGGCTGTCTCCAGCATTCCATCCCAAAGCGGCTCATCCTCATGAACGGAGCGGTACACCTCAGACAGCGTGATTGTCTCCGGCCGCTTAGCTAGCCGGTAACCTCCGCCTCTTCCCAGCTTCACTTCGATGATTCCCGCTTCGGTCATACGGGCCAGAATCTTGCGCAGCGCCGTCGGCTCGCAGCGGATTTGCCCAGCCATTTCGGCGCTGGAATACTGCTCTTCCTGCGAAGCAAGAATGATCAAGGCCTGAAGGCCGTACCCGAATCTTTTGACTTGGGCCATTCGGAAATGTATGCTCCCCTGCAGTGGATTTAATGTGCAAATAATAGCACATTAAATCCCGCATGGCAAATCCTCATTATCCAAGCATTTTTGCTGCAAACTTGTTGATCTTTTCGGAGGACAAGCCGTCTCCCTTCTTACGTTTGCCTTTTACTACCCGTAAGACCAGCTTCTCCGGCATCGTCAGCTTATTATAATCCAGTTCATTTCCGAATACGTCCGCCGCAGCCGCCCGGGCCCTTAAGAAGTCCGGGAACGCTCCCTCCAGTTCCTGCCGCGCTTTCTCTTCCGATTCGGCTGCGCATATGAACAAACCGATCCGTTTGGAGGCGAGCTGCGACTGCTCTTTATTGATAAATTCGGACATTTGCTTCTGAATCCCGCCATAATAAATCGATCCGCCCAGAATGACCGTCTCATACTCCGAAAGAGCGGGAACGCTATCCGTCATCAGATTAACCGCGTCCGCCCCCTGCCCCATCCGTGATTGCAGCATACCCGCAGCCTTTGCCGTGCATCCGTGTCTGGTCGTGAACAAAATTAACGTTTTCATTCCAATTCCTCGCTTCCGCATCATTAAAAGATTCTTATGCCAGTTTCCGTGTATGCTTCAACAGCAGCACAAAATTATATAACGCCCATATTGTAAAGCCTGGAAACAGAATTAGCTCCGCAAGAGAAACGTTCACGCCCGCATACAGCATCGCGCCAAGCATGGCGGTGATCGCCGTTAAGAGCGATATGCCTTTCACAATCATCACGGACGCCAGCAAAAATCCGATAGTCTTCCTTTGAAGCACCAGAACGCCTGCCGCAATACTCAGCGGAACAACGACACCGAGGTCCATCGCCTGAATAACCAAAGTGCTGTAATGCTCCAGACCAAGCGGCACGCCACTGACGGGATCAGGACGCAGGATTTTGCCAAGCCACAGCAAGCCGATGGAACAGCCGATGAACAGTAGAAAAATGCCGATTCTTTTGACGGGAAGAGTGTCTTTAAATAAGCGGTCCCGGTCCTTTTGCAGGGAATTCAGGGTGAAGATAAAGGCAAACAGACTGACTGAGAATAAAACCGTATAGATGAGGAACATCGGATTGTACATGGATAAAAAAGCGTAAGAAGCGTAGGTATACAGAAAATAGCCGAGCGTTCCGGCAAGAAGCAAATGTCCGTTCCTTTTTCTTTTTCCGGTCATAATGAGCGAAATGCACAGCAGCGGAATTCCAAGCGCCAAGGTAACCATATCCTGGCCTTTCGCCTGTGCGGCCATCGAAACCGATTCGTTCTTGTATAATCCTTTGCCGTAAAGGGTTATGGACTCGCCGCGGACCGACATAACAGAATGTTCACCCGGGCCTCCCGGAAGCAGCAGCCCGGCTCCCGCAGCAATCGCTGCGAACGCAATAATCAAGACCGATAACAGAGTGACCAGCCTCATGTTCTTCATATCACTTCTTCCTTCCGTCATTTCGTTCATCCTCTATTCGGATCCGCAACGGCAGCCAGCATCAGTTCAATATACCCGTCGATCAGCTTCTCTCTTTGTTCAGCAGGTATCTCCTTCTCAACGGTCAGACGGAGAATCAGGCCAAAGGCGGCGCTCCAGACAATCTGAGCGGTCAATTCGATATCGCTGTCTTTTTTAGCGCGCATGCTTTCAAAATTCCGCAAAATCCCGCACAGCATGCCGATGGCGGCCCGCTGCTCTGAAGCACCGCGAAACAGCACGGCAGTATGCGAAAGCACGGAAGGAGATTCATTCAGCATAATGTTCCGGTAACTGGAACCGTCTGCAAGCGTTGTCTCAATGAAACGCCGCATCGTCTGCGAGAATACCAGCTCCGGGGGTGTCTCTTTCGCGCTCGCAGCACTCAGTTCCGAGACGAACTGCTGATAATGTTGCTGAAGGAGCTGCTCGACAATGGCTTCTTTCCCCGAAAAATAGTGATAAATAATGCCCGGTGAGTATTCGATCCTCTCCGCAATCTTCCGGATGGATAGACGCTCCAATCCTTCTTCTGCCGCAATATGGCTTGCCGCATCCAAAATGGCCTGCCGTCTTTCATCCCGCTCCCGTTCCTGCCGCTCATGCCGTTTCATTATGGCCGAGGTCCCTCCCTCCAACTTTGAACACCGTTTAATCAATTAAACACTGTTTATTATAAAGTCCGCTCCATCTATTGTCAATGAGCTTTCGCCCGTCGTTTCTGGTGAATCTCATCGAAAGGCCAAAAAAAAAGCAACCCGGTTATACCGGATTGCCGATGCTAAATTTAAAATCCGAAAATGCTCATGCCGCCATCCACGATCAGCGTTTGGCCCGTCATGTAATGAGCCGCGTCGGATGCCAGAAAAACAACCGGCCCGACCAGTTCCTCCAAGCTGCCGATGCGGCCGAGTGGCGTACGGTCCAGAATCCGCTTCAAATACTGCTCGTCCGCCAGCAGCTTTTCGGTAAGCGGAGTACGGAAATACCAGGGTCCTACCGCGTTGACGCGAATGCCGTACTGGGCCCATTCCAGCGCCAGATTTTTGGTCATCTGGATCATTGCCGCTTTGGTAGCGCCATAGACTACGCCGGTCCGCAGCGCCGTATGGCCGCCCACGGATGAAATGTTGATAATGCTTCCTCCGCCCTGCTCTTTCATCAAGCGCGCCGCCAACTGCGAGCCAACAAGCGCCGATTTCAGATTGGTGGCCATAATGGCCTCCCATTCCACATCGGTCACTTCAAGCGCGGGTGTACGGATGTTCATGCCCGCATTGTTAACGAGCAGATCCAGCCCGCCCAGATCGGCCGCGGCCCGCCCGAAGACTTCTTCCATCTGTTCGCGCTGCGTGACGTCTGCCGGATAGCAGTAGCTCTTGGCGGAAGTATGCTCCGAGATCAGGGCCGATGTTTCCTCCAAATCGGTGATCGTCCGGGAGAGGAGACCCACATCGCAGCCGGCTTCAGCCAGCCCGATGGCCAGCGCGCGGCCGATGCCCTTTCCTGCTCCGGTAACGAGCGCTTTTTTGCCATCTAACCTGAAAGAAGGTAAATACATGAATATCCGCTCCTGTCTGTATCATTTATTGACCTTGCCGGCGTTCAGCGTACTGAAATACTGGCTTGGATTCCCCTGCTGGGAATTGAACTTTTCCCGGAACTCACCCTTCGTATATTCGCCGATCACCCTGTGCCAGAAGCTGCGGGCAGGCTCGTTGGCCCGGATCTGTGAAACCTTCCAGTCGCCGGGGAACATGTCGAACAGCCGGTGCGCCGCCCATTTTCCGACGCCGGTGCGGCGGTATTTTTGCATCACAAAAAACTCCGTCATGTAAAACTGTCCTTCGCTGCTCCGCAGCAGACGGTCAACAAGCGCAAATCCGGCGGGACGGCTGTCGCATGTAATGAGGTAAGCATATTTATTATGGCCGCTGTTCCAGTAGGCTTCCAGGCCGGGATAAGCGGGATACGCGCCGTCACGATCCACGTCGAGATCCAGGTAACGGGTGAAGTCGTACAGATAGAACTGCATGAGTCTGCTTATAATCTGCTTCCGCTCGGCGGGAACCAGCTCAAGTCCAAGTTCCAAAGGGTTCACCTCTGCATGTCGCTTTTTTCTATTCCTTCACATGATATAACTTTGAACCTCCCGGAGCAAGGCGGAGCCGGGAAAAGTAAATCCGGCCCGAACATGCTAAAATAGGTGACAGGAAGAACAATCTGGGAAAAAAGGTGACCTCATGAGCATACAAAAAATTAGCGACCGAAAAAAGCTGGAGCTGAAGCTGCCGCTGATGCCCTGGTTCGTTCAGCAGTTCATTGATTACAAGCTTCCGGACCTCTCACCTTCCACCCTGCTGGAGTACGTGCGGGATTATGAATCCTTTTTCGGCTGGCTGCGTGCGGAAGGATTGTCGCAGGCCGATGCCAACGCCGGGGTCACTCTGCTGGATTTGGAGACGCTGCATATGGACAGCATTGTTGGCTACCGGCTGTTCTTGACTACGCGGACGGAGGATACGAATTCAAAAATCACCGTCTCCCGCAAGCTGTCCGCCCTCCGCTCCTTATTCCATTACCTCAGCCAAATCGCCGAGGACGACAATTTCTATCCTTTGCTGAAGCGCAACATTATGGCCAAGGTCGAAATCAAAAGAATCCACAAGCCGAAGGATACCGCCGCCAAGCTGAAAGGCAAAATCCTGGAAGAGGATGAGCTGCTCGATTTCGTCGGCTATATTCTTGAGGGCTACGGGCGCGACGTGGAAGGAAATAAGCAGGCCCATTACGCATTTATGCTGAACCGGGAGCGGGATGCCTGCATTGCCAGCCTCATTCTCAACTCGGGACTGCGCGTCTCGGAAATCGTCAATCTGAACGTCGATGACCTGGATTTGAACAACAAGCTATTGTATGTTTACCGCAAAGGCCATAACGACGAAACGTTCAAGACCCCGGTTTATTTCCGGGAACAGGCCAAGGATGATTTGCAGCTATATTTGAGCCTCCGTCAGCTCCGGTACAAGACGCCCAAGAAGGAAAAGGCGCTATTCGTGGCCAAGCCCAACGGCAGCCCGGAAGGCAAGCGGATGACGAAACGCGCCATTCAAGAGATGATCATCAAGTACGCCAAACGGTTCGGCAAGCCTTATTTAACCGTCCATAAGCTGCGGCACTCATTCGCTACCGATTACTATTTGCAGAACGATATTTACAAGACGAAAGAGCAGCTCGGCCACGCCTCCACCGAGACGACCGAGGTATACGCGCATTTAACCGACAAGACGATGTCCGATGCCATTGAGCGGCGGCTTGAATCTTGAGCAGAACGGCGGCCTTGCCGGTATCCGTCAAAAGGCGCAAAACGGCCCTATATCAGAAAGAAGCGGTTCGGCACCCCCTATAGGGAAGGCAGGGCCGTTTCTTTTTGCCTTGGGCACCCTTTTTCCGCTTGATTGAACGCGGCAGGTTAGCATTGACTGAACAGAGTCAGGCTTGGAGAAATGACGGATGACGCATTTATTGTTATTGTGAATTTTTCATATATTGAAATGTTGGAAAAAATATCGTTCCCGCCATAAATAGTCGGCGATTTCGTCCGTATCGTTAATTCCAAAGCGCCGCTGCCTCGCTGGCAGGCGTTCCAGCATGGCTTCGGGAACATTTCCCCAAGCCGCGACCGCCGCCACTTCCTCCAGCCGTTCGGTCAGCTCCAAATCCCCCTCATCCCGTATCAGTACGATCTTGGGATACTTCTCTTCCTTGAAGCCTTCCACAAGGACATAATCGTAACGGATAAAGCCCTTTATCAAATCCGCCAGCTCTCTGCTTCGGGATTCCAATATAAAAGACTGCTCTGCCCCGGTAATGGCGACTGCCCCGGCACCCGCCTCCCGGTGCCGCCACGTGTCGGTTTCCGGACGGTCGGCCTCAAATTCATGGGCATCGTGTTTAATGACGGCAACGCTGCATCCTTTGGCCCGAAGAAGCGGAATCAATCCGCAGATCAGCGTCGTTTTGCCGCTGTTCTTGTAGCCGACGAACTGGCAGACCGCGGGCCGGGAGGAGGTTGTCCCCCTCCTGCCGTTCCGGCCGCTGCGGGAGTCCGCGTCAGCACCGAAACCCGCCAAAGCCGCGGATGCAGGCATCCTCCTGACCTGCCCATGCTGTCGTGATGCCCGGTCCGGTTCCGTTCTCCTGCGCCCGAAAGGCCGCCTCATGGCAGTATGATCGCGCGGACCTTCGCTCCGGCGGACAATCCGCGTTCTTCGGGCGGCACGATGATCAGACAATCGCTGTCCTTAATGGTGACCATTACGGACGATTCGTCTATTGCGGCAGGATAGGCATAGATGCTACCCCCCCGCACCTCCAGACGGCCCCGCACAAAGCGGAAATAATTGTTCACCTTGGGATAGTCCTTCCCCAGCACAACGGTCCATTCCGGAAGGAAAGACTCGGAAGCCCCTTGCATGGAAGCGATGACCGGACGGGCGAACAGCTGGAAGCCGACAAAGCAGGCGCCGGGATTGCCGGAGAGCGCAAGCAGCAGCTTGCCACCGCGCACCGCGGCCGTAGTGACGCTGCCGGGGCGCATGGCGATCTTGTTGAACAGCATATCGCCCGCTTCTTCACGCACCAAGTCGCCCATTATATCATAATCACCGACCGAGACTCCGCCTGTCGTGATGACAAGGTCTAAAGTTTCCAGAGCCGAATGCACCTTGCTCCGGGCGAGCTCAAGCTCGTCAGCGATGGCGCCCAGCATCACCGGCTCGCCGCCCGCCTCCCTGACAAGCGCTTCAAGCATTGGAGAATTGCTGTTGCGAATCTTGCCGGGTTGAAGCGGCTCTTTCACGTCCAGCAGCTCGCTCCCCGTGGCAAAGACGCCGACCCTGGGCCTGCGGATAACCGGCACGTCGTGCACGCCGAACGCAGCCAGCACAGCGATATCCCCAGCCGCGATCTTATGGCCGGCCGCAAGCACCTGCTCACCCTGTTTAAGCTCATAGCCCAGCGGTGTAATATTGCGTCCGCTTGGAATCGGCTTGCGGACACCGACATGGGGAATGCCGTCAAGATCCCGGGTTTCCGTCACCTCCAGCATCACGACGGCGTCTGCTCCTTCGGGCACCTGCGCGCCGGTCATAATCCGCGCCGCCGTCCCGGGTATGATCGCCCCTGCTGGCACCGCACCGCAGGGAATATTGTCGACGACTTTCAGCCACACCATCCCTCCATCCCGGCTGTTCTCCGTATCCGAGGCGACCACGGCATACCCGTCCATTCCCGAGCGGTTGAACGCGGGAAACGGATGGGGCGCCGCGATCGATTCCGCCAGATAACGCCCCAGCGACTGCTCAAGCGGTACGGTCTCGGCTTCCATCGCCCCAGCGTAATTCATGAGTCTCGCCTGTGCTTCCTCGACCTGGATCGCCTTTCGCCCAAATTTGTTATCCGATTGTTCGCGGTTTGTCATAGATTGTTCCTCCTTCTCATGATTGTTTCCGTATGTAATCGTTCTCCCTCCCTGTATTCCAGCTAACACGAGCCTTCCGGCAGCCGAATTACGGAGGCATAGACTTTTCCAAAGTCTGGCTCAATCTATTGTAGCATACCGGAAAATGTGTACCCAACCTTAGCCGCCCGCGAAAAATTGATTTTACCCAAGAAGAAACGGCTTCGCCGTCCTTTTAAGGACGGTATCGTTTCTCGTAGAAATATAAGTCAAAATGATAAGTGCCCGGCTTATAAATTCTTATATTTTAAAAAAGCAGGCGTGCCACTGTGCGCACCCCTGCTTAGCCTAACCTATTGAATTCATCCGTACGCGTTATGAGGCCCGTATTACTCTCACATCGCCGGGAATGATTTTTTCGCCCTCATACAGCATAAAACGTCCGTTCTGCCATTCGATCCGCAGCAGACGGCCGTCATCCGACTGATACTGCCAGACATGCTGGTCGCCCGCGTTCATAAATGGCGTCTGTCCGGCAACGGATACATGGCCTTCATATTCTTCTTCCAGATAGTACACATTGTCGTCCAGTTCCATCGTGGCAGGAATCTCCGCCAAGCTGTCCAGCCGGCCGTCGATCGCCTTGTACAGCACATATCTCAGCTCTTCCCTCTGCTCTATATGCAAATAGGCGAGTGCCGTGCCGTCACGGAGAGTCAGCAGCGCCGCATTCCGTCCAAAGTTGCTTACGCGTCCCGTCACCTCATAGGTGACAAGCGATACCTCACAGATGTCGCCGGGCGCAAGCTGCAGCATGCTTTTTTCCTTCCGGGGCGGTTCGTCCTTGGCAAATAAATTGCCGATACGCTTCCAAATGCTCATCCGTTGTCCTCCCTGTCATAAACTCGCCAGTGCAAAACGAAGGAGAAACGGCGGCGCCGTCTCTCCTTTCGCAAGCATATCCCGGGCCGCTAACCTTTGCGGGAGTATCCGTTATTGCTTCTCGTACTGCTTCATCAAGGCGGCTAGTTCGTCCTCGACTCCTTGATCTTTGTTCAGCTTCTCGAACTCGTCGTCCAGCGATTTGTTGCCTGCGCTCATCTCGTTGCTCGCTTCCGCCTGCGCTTCGGCCTGGAGCATCTTCTCTTCCATCCGTTTCAGTCCTGCCGTGGCGGAATCGGAGCTGAAGCCGCTCATCGCTTTGTTGATTTCGGTCTGCGCCTTCGCCGCATTGTAGCGGGCGACCAGCGTCTCGCGCTTGCTCTTCATTTGATTCAGCTGCTTGCGCATTTCATCCAGCTTGGCGCGGAGATTGTCCGCGGAAGCCTTGTTCTGATCGTAGCTAGTCTTGTATTCCGTCAGCTTGCCTTCGGCGTTCTTCTTCTCTTCCAGAGCGCGGCGGGCAAGGTCGGCGTTGCCGGCCTGCGCAGCGGCGTGAGCCTGCTGGTTGCGTTTGGTCACCAGCGCTTCCTGTTCCTCATACAGCTGCTTGAATTTCTTCTCAATGGCGATCTGGGCGGCTACCGCTTTTTCCGCATCCTCCAGATCCTCCGTCATGTCGCGGATATATTGGTCGGTCATCTTGATCGGGTCCTCGGCTTTATCAATGATTGCATTGATATTGGACATCGTTAAATCACGCAATCTTTTAAAAATCGACATGGTTCATTCCTCCAAAAGATGGTTTTAAATGCTTGATGATATGTTGTACGCAGGGAATTCAGGCGCGTTTCATTTTTTGCCGGCCAAATATAGCTCCACCCTGCGCTCTACAATCTCTACCACCCGTGCGATTTGCTCCTTGGACAGATCGTCGTAATGAATACCCATGACAACCGTTACCGTTCTCCGCAGCGCTTCGGCAACTTTGACGGCAACCGATTCGCTGATCGTGTGCTCTTTATGCCCGGGAACGGCCGAAGTCGTCACCTCAGCGCCATTCTCTCCGATGTAGGCGGTGCTGGCGGCGCCGATATGCCGCACTCCGCCTGTAATCAGCAGCAGAATGTCTTGGCCCACCGCCGTTTCGGACAACGTGATATCGCCCGGATCAAAGGCTTCCGAAGGCACACAGATTCCCTCCCCAATATATTTAACCGTTTTTTATAGAATGCCCCGGATTTCATCCAGAGAATAGATATTTTCTTCGATCATAAACTGCCGCAGGTCTCTAAGCAAGTCCTCGCCCGCCCGTAAATTCATAAAATTGTAGGTGCCGACCTGAACCACTGTCGCTCCCGCCATGATGAATTCGATAATATCCGTCGCGGAAGAGATGCCGCCCATGCCGATAATCGGGATTTCCACCCGCTTGGCGACCTGGTGCACCATTCTCAGCGCAATCGGCTTAATAGCCGGTCCGGACAGACCCGCATACAGATTGTTGAACACGCTGCGCCGGCGGCGCACGTCGATCTTCATGCCGGAGATTGTATTGATGAGGGATACGGCGTCCGCTCCTTCTTCCTGGCACATCAGCGCCATATCAGCGACATCCTCCGCGTTCGGGGACAGCTTGACCGACAGTGGCAAGCTCGTTGCCCGCCGGACGGCCCGCACCAGCTCGCGCGCGTCGCATGTTCTGATGCCGAAGGCGATCCCGCCTTCTTTTACATTCGGGCAGGAAATGTTCAGTTCAATCATGTCGACAGCTTTGCGGCCGCTATCGCTCCGCCGGTCGGCATCCTGCTGGATCAATTCCGCTCCGGTGACGTAATCCTCGAACGTGTTCCCCCCAAGATTCACGATCCGTGCCGTGTCAAGCGTCTCCCAGTATGCGCATTCTTTCTCCAAGAACGAGGGAATCCCCGGATTCTCCAGTCCAACGCTGTTCAACATGCCCGATGCCGTCTCATAGACGCGCGTCCCCTGATTACCCGCTTTGGGCTGAAGCGTCAGCCCTTTGCCGGAAATGCCCCCGAGTTCGTTTATATCATAATATTTTGCATATTCCTTACCAAACCCGAAGGTGCCGGAAGCCATAACGATCGGATTCTTGAACGCGACGCCGGCAATATTGGCCCTCAAATCGAGCTGCGTGTTCAAGGATGATGAATCTTCGTTTCTAATCATGGAACACTACCTCCTCCGCCAAAAATACCGGGCCGTCCGCGCAGGCTTTCCGCTGTCCGTCTTTGCAGGATACGCTGCACACGAGGCAGGCCCCGATTCCGCAGGCCATGCGGTTCTCCAGCGAGAGATATACATTCACCGTACTTCCCGCGGTAACCGCGGCGATGCCTTTAAGCTGAGCCGCTTTAAGCATCGGATGCGGTCCGCAAACGAACACATGATCATATTCCGCAAAATCGACATTGTCCAAAACGAGGCCGCCGACATCAACCGTAAGTCTTGCGGCGTGGGAACGGAACTCCTCCGTCCGGTAAGGCTCGCGGCTAAAGCCGAGGTACACGTCGGAGCCCGGAAGCTCGCGCGCGCAGTACAGCAGCGGCGCGATGCCGATGCCTCCTCCGACCAGCGCCACACGTCCGGTGACGGCGGGAAAGCCGCTGCCGAAAGGGCCTTCCAGATTAATGGAATTTCCTGGAGTCAGCTGCGAGAACAGTTCAGTTCCCTCTCCCACAACGTGATACAAAAAATCGATGCCTTCGTCGCTAACCTGATGTATGCTCAGCGGTCTGGACAGGACCGGATAGGCTCCCCACGCCCGCAGCATGTAGAATTGTCCCATCTCCCCGCCGTATTCTCCGCCCACCCGGAGATGGTAGACATTGTCCGCCAGCCGCTCATTACTAATAACCGTCCCCACGTTATCAAGCTCCTTCAAATTTTATCTTATTAAACATGCCTGAGAAGAAACTTAAAATCTGTGATATTCTTCACACTATGCATGTTTCATTATTCAAATTTCAATCTTCCGTACTAACAGTATACACGTATTGGAAGCCGCTCGAAATATCGGGATGAATAACAGTCTTCGCATGTTTTCCGGACGATTGAGGAATAACAACGTAATGACGTCTTTATATGAAGGGAGCGTAAAAAAATGTTTCATGTCCGCTTTGCCAAAAGGATCAGTTTGGGCCTCATTTGTATGCTCATCAGCTGTGTATTAGGCTGTTCAGCCGTTCCCGGTACGATTCGGACCGAAACGGCTGCGGCGGTTCCAGAGAATCAAACCGTAAAGAGCCATACGGATTGCCGAGCTGCAATGACGGCAGGCGAACCCCTTTCGTGCACAGCTGTAAAGGATAAAAAGACTCCGGCAAGGCACGCACTCAATGGAGACAATGACCCCGCCAGTAAACCCGCGGCCGCCTCACCGTTGTCCCTTGGCCAGCTGATTCGCAAATACCCGGATGTCATCAAGACGAACGGACCTAGAATCAAAAAGATTGCGCTCACGTTTGACGACGTCCCTGACCCCAGATTCACCTCGCAAATCTTGGATGTGCTAAGGAAATACCGGGTGAAAGCCACCTTTTTCATTGTAGGAAACCGTGCAGCCAAGCATCCCTATCTAGTTAAACGCATAGTGAGAGAAGGCCATAGCATTGGCAACCATTCATATAACCATCCCCAATTCAGCAAACTGAGCGTCAGGCAGTTCCGGTCCCAAATCATACGAACAGAAAATATAATTAACAAAATTGCGAGATTCAAACCGAGGCTGATTCGTCCCCCCTACGGCGAAATAAACGAACAGCAGCTGAAGTGGTCGGAATCACACGGCTATAAGCTGGTGAATTGGAGCGTTGACTCTCTGGATTGGAAAGGACTGCCCAAGGAAAAGGTGAAGCGCAATGTTTTGGCTCATGCCGGAAGAGGCTCAATCATTCTTCAGCACGGCGGCGGCGGTGTAGGGAGCAATCTGAAAGGCTCCATCGAGGCGCTGCCCGAAATCATTGAGGCGCTTCGCCGAAAAGGATACACTTTTGTGACCGTTCCGGAGATGCTCAAGGTGCCGGAGAAGAAATAGAGGGCCATAACCGTTCTTTTCAGCAAAAAAAGAAACGAAACAGACCTCCGGCCTGACTTCGTTTCTTATTTGGATGATTAACTATTTAATTATGTACAGCTGCACATACTGGAAACCGAATTCGGATACGAAGTTCTGGCTTCCGGGAATAAAAATATCGATACGATTACCCTGAATAGCGCTTCCTTTATCGGAGGCGGTTGCCACAAAAGCCTGTTTGGGAAGTCCCGGATGGGAATATCCCGTTACAAGGACCTTCGTTCCAAGCGGAATGACATCCGGATCGACGGCGATTGTACCCAGCTTCAGCGGATTGCCGAAATAGTCGACAGCCCCCCATTTTCCGTTCTCGCTCGCGGCAGAAGAGTAGGCCGTTGCTTTCACCTGCAATGATTTCTCATAACTGAATAGTTTCCCCCAGGCCTCCACGGTCTTCAAATCCTGCTCCTCTGTCAGCGATGCTGCCTGATCTTTACTCAAGACTTGCATTTTCGCGGGAGCGGA
Source organism: Paenibacillus rhizophilus (assembly GCF_003854965.1). GTDB lineage: Bacteria > Bacillota > Bacilli > Paenibacillales > Paenibacillaceae > Paenibacillus_AQ > Paenibacillus_AQ rhizophilus. The sequence goes on along the minus strand of NZ_RQPI01000001.1, from coordinate 526,941 downwards.
CGGCGTATCCGAAACGGGAACGACCAGTCTCAGGCCGGGAAACAGATTAAGCGGATTTACTTCAGGATTTGCTTTCATTAATGCGCTGACGCCCACACCATATTTCTTGGCTACCGTGTAGAACGTTGTTTTTTCTCCGGCGATGTGAATTTTATCGGCATGCGCAGGCCCAGCCATCAGCAGGGCTCCGAGGCCCACAATGACGGCGGCGAATTTAACCGATGACACTCTGAATTTCATAACTGCCTCCTTCTGACTACTGCACGATTCTCGGCTTATGTATTTTCAAATCGCGAAGCATGTAAAATATTCCCTTAGATTGCTTCCCGACAGTTTTGAATATATCACAATTTTGTAACCATTGCATTTGTAATTGTTACCATTTTGAAATAATTCAGAGAACGATAAAGTGAGAAATTGAGTTCAGGGTTACATATTATTTATTATGTTAACTTATGAACTGATGACATACTTGTTGTACTTCGACAACTGAAGAGGAAAATTTTACACTGCGTTAACAATTGTCGCTGTCGAAAAAGGTAATATTAAAGAGAAACGGTTCATAAACCGTTCGCGGACAAGAATATAACATTGTCTTCACATTATGATAGAATAATAGAAAGAACCGTTAGAATCGGCCATTGGTTATAAATTTGGAGGAGTCATGAACGAAGAGGATAAGAAAAACAACTACAGCAGCCCATCCGCCTATCTGAACCGGGATCTCAGCTGGATCGAGTTCAACCGCCGAGTCTTGCAGGAGGCCCAGGACCCAAACAATCCCCTTATGGAACGCGCCAAATTTCTTGGCATCGTCTCAAGCAACCTGGATGAATTCATCAGTGTGCGGGTTGCAGGCATTCAAGATCAGATTCGTGCGGGATATACGAAAAAAGATTTTACCGGCTATACTCCATCCGGCCTTCATAAACGTCTTTACAAGCGCGTCGGAAAAATTGTCGCCGATCAATACCGGACCTTTCGGGACATTTCCCGGAGCCTTAACAAAGAAGGCATTGTCCTCGTCGATTATGAAGACTTGACCCATGCCCAGGAAGCCGCGGTCGAGCAATATTACCGGGATATTATTTTTCCCATTCTGACGCCGATGGCGGTGGATCAGAGCCGGCCGTTCCCGCTTGTTCACAGCTTGTTTATCTATCTTGCCGTCGTACTGAAGAAAAAACATAAAGATGAGGACCAGTTCTTTTTTGCCATTCTGCAAATCCCGTCCAATCTGCCGCGCTGCATCCCTCTTCCGCACCGTGCCAACAGCAAGCGGCGGCAGTTCGTCTATATTGAAGATGTCATTCGGGCCCATATCGGGACGCTGTTCAGCGGCTACCATCCGGTTGCCGTCAATGAGTTCCGCCTTACGCGAAACTCCGACTTGTCCCTTGACGAAGAAGGCGCCGAGGATCTGCTCGAAGAGATTGAGAAAGAGCTGCGAAAACGCCGCCGGGGAGTACCTGCAAGGCTGGAAGTCCAAAAAGGCATTCATCCGTATGCTATGGAACAACTTCAGGCCGAATTTGATATTGAGCATTTTGTGTATGAAATCGACGGACCGCTTGATCTGGGATTTCTGCGTCAATTTGCCGGAGGTCTTAGGGGACACGGCTACTTGAATTATCCGCCGATCGATCCGGTCTATCCGGCAGAATTCGATGAAACAGAGGATTTCTTCGAGGTCCTTCGAGAACGCGACGTTCTCGTTTATCACCCCTATGAATCGTACGAATCCATCATCGACTTCATTACCCAGGCGTCCGAGGATGATCAGGTAATGGCGATTAAGATGACCCTGTACAGAGTCAGCGGCAATTCGCCGCTTATTAACGCGCTCGCCTTCGCGGCCGAATCGGGCAAACAGGTGACTGTCGTGGTGGAGCTGAAAGCGAGGTTCGACGAAGAACGCAATATTGCGTGGGCCCGGAAGCTGGAGCAAGCGGGCTGTCATGTGGTGTATGGCCTGGTCGGACTCAAAACACATGCCAAGATTCTGCTGATTGTCCGCCAGGAGGGCAACGAATTGCGCCGTTATGTACATATCGGGACGGGCAATTATAACGAGAACACTGCCAAAATGTATACCGATATCAGTCTGTTCACCGCACAGGACGACGCGGGGCTGGACGCCTCCGAGCTGTTCAATCAGATCACGGGGTACTCCTCCAATCACGAATGGAACTCCTTCGTAGTCGCTCCTGGAAGCATGAGCCATTCGCTGAAAAAACTGATCAGTCGGGAGAGCGAACACGCCGCTGCCGGCCGCCCTGCGCGTATTGTCGCCAAGATGAATTCCCTGTCCAACCAGCAGGTCATCGATGATTTGTACGAAGCGGATCAATCCGGCGTTTCGATCGATCTGATTGTCCGAGGAGTCTGCTGCCTTCGCCCCGGAGTGCCGGGCCTGAGCGAACGGATCACGGTCCGCAGCATCGTCGACCGCTTTCTGGAGCATTCCCGGATTTACTATTTCGAAAATGGCGGTGATCCCGAGGTCTATTTGTCAAGCGCGGACTGGATGACCCGCAATCTGACCCGCCGGGTCGAATTAATGTGTCCGGTCAGGGATAAAACGGCCCGTGAGCAGGTGGTCCAAATATTGGAGATGTCGCTGAAGGACAATCTGAAATCGAGCTTCCTCCTGCCGAGCGGCAATTATGAGCGGCCGAACGACGAAAAGGCTCCTTTCCGGAGCCAGTTTGCCGCTATGGATGTTGACAATTGGAAGTATACTCAAGCTTTACCTTCAGACCCCATGCATTCTTAAACGCCTTCAGGGCATTGTCGATTTCCTCCAGTTTCAGCAGGGGCCGCTGACAGACAAGAAGTTCGATATCAAGGCTTGCCCCTTTAAGACGGGGTTTAATTTCCTGTTCCATTCCGGTCTCGCCGCTGTCCAGCGCCGCACTCAATTGGACAAGCGAACCGAGCTTGTGAATCCGCTCTTCGTCGGAAGACAGAAGAATGTCCTTATGCTCCGTGGACAGCTTCTGCTTCCGGCTTTTTGTGCTGTACGAGGCGATCATAGAGCACAGGACGAGCTGGCGGTGGGTAAGTCCGCGAATCGGTGAGTTCATCAGCCAATAGCGGGTGTGCCGCTTGGACTGGTAATAATTGATATTGGCGCCCAGGCGGTAAAGCATGACCGATACATAGATCAACATTTCCTGTTCCTTCTCATCACTTTCGCCCTTGAGTGTTGAATATAAGCTTTGCGCATTTTTGTGGACGTCAGTTAAAAAATCGGCTGATGCTTCCTTGTTCAATCGCTGCAACGTTACGAGACTGTACTCCAGTGCGCTGGCCCGGACCGGATGCTCCGGCTCCAGCAGATCATGCAGCATCCCTTCACGAAGCCCCTCTCCGCTTATGAGCGCCCGCCCGGCTCCGATGTATTGATACACGGTATGGAAAATAATCAGACCCGTTACAATGATGTCCGCCCGGTTTTTCGACAATCCCTCCAGATTTTTACGCTTGTCATACGGCATCGCCGGCATCGTCTCCATGAATCTTTTAATCGTTTCGGTGGACAGCGTGTAGCCGTGCGAATTGGGAAGGGAGTAATTCCTGCGCTTCTGGTCTATTTTGCCAAGCGTCCGCAGCGTCCCCCCGAGACCGAATAAAGGCAGCCCTGAACCGGCCCGGAGCCATTCGCATTCCTCTAGACGCCCGCGCACAAAAGCTTCGAGCCTGTGCACCTGCTCCCCGTTCCAATTGCCGCCCTGGCCGAACGCCACATTCGTATTGACTGCTCCAAACGGAAAGGAAATGCTGTGCCGGTAGCGCCGATTCTGAAAAAGGGTAATCTCCGTACTGCCGCCCCCGATATCGATAACAAATCCGTCATTCACATCGAAGGCGTTGATCACGCCGAGAAAGCCGAAATAGGCTTCCTGCTGCCCGCTGATGATTTCGATCGGCAGCGAAACCGCTTCGGAGAGAAATGCGGCGATCTCTTCGGAGTTGGACGCATTGCGGATCGCGGCTGTAGCGCCTGTGCGAATCCTGGCCGCGCCGAATACTTGACATACTTTTTTGAATTGAAGAAGCACCGGAACGATAGTTTCAAGCGCTTCCCGCTCCAGTCTGTTTTCTTTGGTGATTTTTTCGCTTAGACGGGCGGAGTACTTGCATTCCTTGATAATCCGGTACCCTCCTTCAGGGGTCGTTTCGTAGATAACGAGTCTGATGGAGTTGGAACCGATATCGATAATGCCTATTCGGTTGAGGTCGTTGTTCATCGTTTGTTCCCCTTTATACTATTACTGAGCATAATTATACATGGTTAGGCAGCATATTTACATTTTAAACGTTGGGCGGTTTTCTAAACGTGCCGAAGAAAACGATTGCATCCCGAGATCCGAGGGTGAAAAAAGCGGCCCGGATGCGCTTCTCGCTTCCAGGCCGCTCATATTATCGAATGTTACAAAACCTTGCTCAGAAAATCTCGGGTTCTGACATGCTTAGGGCTGCCGAACACTTCCGCCGGCGTTCCCTGCTCTACAATAACTCCGCCGTCCATGAACAGAATCCGGTCCCCCACCTCGCGGGCAAAGCCCATTTCATGGGTGACGATGACCATAGTCATGCCCTGCTCGGCCAGCTTCTTCATCACCTCAAGCACCTCGCCGACCATCTCGGGGTCCAGCGCCGAAGTCGGCTCGTCGAACAGCATAACATGCGGCTGCATCGCAAGCGCTCGGGCAATCGCGATCCGCTGCTTCTGCCCGCCTGAGAGCTGCGACGGATAGGCATCCTTTTTATCTTCGAGTCCGACGGTGCGCAGCAGGTCGATGGCTATTTTCGCCGCTTCCGCCTGAGAATGCTTCTTGACCTTGACCGGAGCGAGCGTAATGTTTTGCAGCACGGTCTTATGAGGGAACAGGTTGAACTGCTGGAAGACCATGCCCATTTTTTCGCGCGTTACATTGATATCATGCTTCCGATCCGTAATGGATTGACCTTCAAAAGCGATTTCTCCGCCCGTCGGCTGCTCCAGCAGATTCAAGCAGCGCAAAAAGGTGCTTTTTCCCGAGCCGCTCGGACCGATCACAACGACGACTTCACCTTTTTCTATCGTAAGATCGATCCCTTTCAGTATTTCCAGCTTTCCAAATGCCTTTTGCAAGTTCTTAACGGTGATCACTGGCGCTCCATCTCCTTTCCAGTCTGCCAAGCACCTTGGATAATGTAAATGTCATAATAAAATACATCAGAGCGATAACCAGCAGCGGAGTCAGCCCGTCATAGGTAATCGTGGTAATTGTTCTGGCCTGGAACAGCAGATCCATCGCCCCGATCATGCCGACAATAGAAGACTCTTTGATAATAGTGATGAACTCGTTGCCGATGGCCGGGAGGACGCTCTTCAACGCCTGAGGAAACACAATGTAGCGCATGGTCATCGCCTGCGTCATCCCCAGTGAACGCGAAGCTTCCGTCTGTCCGCGATCCACGCCCTGAATACCCGCCCGGAATATTTCGGCAAGATAGGCTGAGCTGTTAATTGTAAGGGTAATCGCCCCCGATTGTATCGCGGTAAACTCAAGGCCGATTGTAGGAAGACCGTAGTGAATAATAAACAATTGAACAAGCATCGGCGTTCCGCGCAGAAATTCCACCCAGGCCGCAGCGATCCAGCGAAGCACTCTGAAGCTCGACATCCGAAGCAGGGCAACGACGATCCCTAGCACGAAGCCGCAGATCACTCCGATTACCGCGAGAAGAAGCGTGTATTGCAGTCCGGTCAGAAAAAAGCTGCGGTATTCATACGCCATATTTAGCAGATCCATCCTACTCGCAAACCTCCTTATCAACAAAAAAATAGAAAACGGCGGATCACCGCCATTTTCTTAATTTTAGGGAAAAGCAACTTTCCAGTGTATCTTTAAGTTTACTTGCTCTCGGCCAATTCGGTCGCCTTGGTCACATACTCTTCGATCTTTCCGGCGGAGTTAAGATCGCCCAGAGTCTTGTTGATCTGTGTCAGCAGTTCCGAGTTGCCCTTCTTGACCCCGATGACGTAACCGTCATCTTCCACTTCCGGCTTCGCATCGGTAATGGCCAGCCCCTTCACGTTCTTGACGAAGGACTTGGCTACCGGCCCTTCCATAATGGAGGCGTCAACACGGTTGGACTGAAGCTGGAGCACGATATCGGAAATTTTGGCAAGCGACGTCAGTTTCGCGCCCTCGATTCCTTTGGCGATGTCTTCTTGAATGGAACCGGTCTGTATACCGATCTTCGCGCCTTTCAAGGTATCCATCGTATTGAATTTATCCTTGTCGGCTTCGCGGACCACAACGGCCTGCTCGGCTTTATAATAAATGTCGGACAGATCGACCGCCTTCGCTCTTTCCGGAGTCGGACTTAGACCCGAAATAACCATATCCACTCTTCCGCTGGACAGCTCGTTGAGAAGCGAATCAAACGGCAGATCCTTGATAACCAGCTCGGCGCCCATATCGGAAGCGATGTCTTTGGCAATGTCGATGTCGAAACCGACGATTGTATCCTTGCCGTCGATCACTTTGTGAAATTCGTACGGCGGAAAGTCCGCGCTTGTTCCAAGCGTCAACGTTTTCTTCGCCGCTGTGCCTGTGTTGCCTCCGTTAGCGTCAGTGCCATTATTGGCCTTATCCTGGCCGCAGCCGGAAAGAAGGCTTGCCGCGAGCAGCATCCCCATAGACATTTTGATCCATTTGTTCATGATTGCAAATCTCCCCTGTTCTCTCGTCGGGCAATTCAGCCCATCTCTAGTGTGTTAGTTATGTGTCAGTTGTGTCTTGTCCCGGACCGATTTATTATAATTCAACTCGTATGAATATGCAAAGATTTTTTTGTTGACAAATTGGCAAAATAACAGAACGGCGTCTGAAGCCCATATCCAAGGTGAGCCGGCTGTGAAAACGGGTTTTATTTTCTGAAAGATTAAGAAAACGATTGGTTCAATGCATCATATTTAAGGGTATTAACCTAAGTGCACCGAATCCGAACCTTATCGGAACCCGATCAATGATTAGGAGGGCGAGTATGCTGCTGGAAGCTTTGTATCATGTTCCGCGCGATAAATGGGCATATGCCTATGATAAGGAAACCGTGCATCTGCGATTGCGGACAAAACGGGATGATGCGGAAACGGTCTATGTCATGACCGGCGACAAATACGCCTGGGACAGAACTTTTGAGGAAATCCAAATGAAAAAAGCGGCTTCAGACGACAGTTTCGATTATTGGGAAGTCTGCGCGCGGCCGAAGTTCAAACGGTTATCCTATCTCTTTCGGATCGAATCAGACGGTGAAACGGTTTATATGTCGGAAAAAGGCACGATGTTTGAAATGCCGCAGCCGCCGGGCAACAATTTCGAATTCCAGTATATTCATGAGATTGATCTGTTCAAGGTTCCAGACTGGGCCAAAGAAGCGGTCTTTTATCAGATTATGCCGGAACGCTTCGCCAATGGAGACCCCTCTCTCAACCCGGAAACAACAGAACCGTGGGGAGGAGTACCCAAGAGAGACAACTTCTTCGGAGGCGATATTCAGGGCGTAATGGATCATCTCGACTACCTGGTCGATCTTGGCGTCAATGCCATCTATTTCACTCCGCTGTTCGTATCGCCGTCTAACCATAAATACGACATTATTGATTACAAAAAAGTCGATTCCCATTTCGGGGACAACGAGAAGCTGAAGGCTTTGGTCGATCTCTGCCATGAGAAAGGCATTCGCGTAATGTTGGATGCGGTATTTAACCACTGCAGCAAAGAATTCCCTCCATTTCAGGATGTCCTGAAAAACGGAGAAAAATCCAAATATGCCGATTGGTTCCATATTAATTCTTATCCGGCCCAAATTGTGGACGGCATACCGAGCTACGATACATTCGGCTTTTTTGGGGATATGCCCAAATTCAACACTGCCAATCCTGAGGTCAAATCCTATCTGCTGGATGTGGCTGAATACTGGATTAAAGAAATCAAGCTGGACGGCTGGCGGCTGGACGTGGCGGACGAGATCGATCACCATTTCTGGCATGATTTCCGCATTGTTGTTAAAAGAGCGAACCCGGAAGCTTATATTGTGGGCGAGGTATGGAGCGACTCTCTGGCCTGGCTGCTTGGAGACCAGTTCGATTCCGTCATGAACTATCCGTTCTCCGGAACCGTTCTGGAATTCTTTAATGGCGAAATGGACAGTTATACCTTCAGCAATAAAGTCGGCGCCCTGCTCATGCGCTACCCCCAGCAGACCAATGAAGTCATCTTCAACCTTCTGTGCAGCCATGATACGCCCCGCCTGCTTAACCGTATGGGAGAAGACAAGCGGAAATTAAAGCTTGCCGTCGCCTTTTTATTCACTTTCATGGGTACGCCATGCATATTCTACGGTGATGAAATTGGACTTACCGGAGAAGGCGACCCTGACTGCCGTAAATGTATGGAATGGGACCCCGCGAAACAGGACCTCGAACTTCGCGATTTCTACAAATTGATGATTTCGCTGCGCAAGGAGAACCATGCCCTGCGCGGAGGCCAATACCGAATTCTCGCCGCCTGCAAGGACGATCCCTGCATCATTTATGAGCGGATGGATACGGAATCCCATTTTACAATCTGGATGAACAACTCGCCCGAACCCCGCAGCTTAAGCCATCCGATGGAAACGGAAGATTGGAAAGACGCGTTCTCCGGCGACGCGGTGAAGCCCGATAACGGAACGATGCATATTTCCCTCGAACCGTATGGATTCCGGATATTGTCCCGCCGCCTGAATCAAGATATTCCTGCTTCTTCCAATAAAGATTCCGGAGAAGCAATGAAAGAGCATTCTGCCGTGCATCAGTAATGATCCGGTGGAGGACAAAAATAAAAAAGGCAGCTTTCTCGGCGTTATACACGCCCTTTGAGAAAGCTGCCTTTTTTTGTTCCAAAACGTACCGATCGGATAGGTACTATTCAGGCTCCGCAATTTTATTGTAAATATCAATATACTGCTGAGCCGATATTTCCCAGCTGTAATCCCCCATAAAAGCGTTTCGGGTGACGCGTTTCCAATGCTCCGGCTTGCTGTAAAAAGAGACCCCGCGGCGAAGCGTGTTCATCATATCATGGGCGTTATAATTCGTGAAGGTAAAGCCGTTCCCTTCTCCGGTCTCTTCATCATAAGATTGTACGGTATCGTTCAGACCGCCCGTTTCCCTGACAACGGGGATGCTGCCGTACCGCAAGGCCAGCAGTTGGCTGATCCCGCACGGTTCGAACTTTGACGGCATCAGGAACAAATCGCTTGCGGCGTAAATTTTGCGGGAGAGTTCGTCGCTGAACTTGATCTGCGAAGACAGCTTGGTCGGATAGCGCCAAGCAGCTTCGCGGAACCAGCGCTCATATACCTCGTCGCCCGTTCCCAGCACGACGAACTGGATGTTGTCGTAATACAAAATTTCGTCCAGAACCCGGGTCACCAGATCGAGTCCTTTCGAATCGACCAGACGGGTGACCATGGCTACAAGCGGAATATGCGGCGCTACAGGGAGACCCAATTCCTTCTGAAGGCCGATTTTGTTCTCCGTCTTTTTGAGAAGATTGTTGCGGTATTTCGTATAAATTTTCGGGTCCGACGCCGGATTGTAAATCTTGGTGTCAATGCCGTTGATAATTCCGCTCAAATGATCGGCGCGGGCGTTAAGCAGGCCGTCCAAACCATACCCAAAGTGAGGTGTCCGAATCTCTTCCGAGTAGGTTGGACTGACTGTCGTCACATAGTCGCTGAATGCTATGCCGCCTTTCATGAAGTTAACGTTGCCGTAATATTCCACCCCAAGGAAAAAGCTGCCGTCCAGGCCGAGCAAATCGCCGAGCACATCATACGGAAACACGCCCTGGTACAGCAGATTATGTATGGTGAATACGGTACGGATGTCGCTGTAAAACGGGTTGCTTCGATAATGCCCTTCGAGCAGCATGGGAATGACTGCGGCATGCCAATCATGGCAGTGCAGCACATCCGGCTGGAAATCGATTGCCGGCAGCGCCTCCAGAACGGCTCTGTTGAAAAAAGAGAACCGTTCCGCGTCATCCAAATATCCATAAATACCGTCGCGGCCGAAATAATATTCGTTGTCGATAAAATAGACAGGTACGCCGTCATAATTCAACAGCTCGATTCCGCAATATTGATTCCGCCAGCCTACAGGAACCTCGATCACCTTAACGGGCTCCATCTTGGAGCGGTATTTCTCGGAAATCCCCCGGTATTTGGGCAGGATGACCCTTACATCGACCCCGGCTTCTCTGAGCGCCTTCGGCAGCGCGCCGATGACGTCCGCAAGGCCTCCCATCTTGATGAACGGGTGACCTTCCGCAGCGGCAAACATCACTTTCATACCAATTCCTCCTCTTGTGTGAACTGTTAGATAAAATGGTCGTCTATTGCGGGAGCTCTTCGGTTTTGGTTTTGCGTTTGCGCGGAGCGGCTTTGGCCGGGGCTTCGTCATTAGCGGGCTTGTCCGCCGGTTTGTCGGCCTTTTTTGCCTTGGCGCGCGTCGTCTTTGCTTTGCCTTTCGGCGCTTTCGTTACGGGTTCCTCGGTTAAAAGTTCGGGCTCATCCCCCTTTCCCTTCCGTCCACTCTTTTTCAAAACCACCATGCTGAGCGGAGCGAGGGTCAGCTCCAGGCTGTTCAGCTGGCCGTGCATTTCGCGTTTTTGCGTCTTCAGCGAACCGGTTTGGGCGCCGGAGCCGCCAAATTCCGGTCTTTCCGAGTTGAATGCTTCTTCATAAGTGCCCGCTTTCGGAACGCCGATTCGGTAAGCATGCCGTTCAACTGGCTGAAAGTTGATCACAATAATTAACAGGTCCCCCGCTTTTTTCCCTTTGCGGATGTAAGAAATCACGCTTTGTTCATTGTCGTCCGCGCTGATCCACTGATAGCCTTCAAAGGTGTGGTCAAGCTCCCATAGCGCTTTTTCCGCCAGATAGAACTTGTTCAGTGCGGCGGTATAGGCGAGCATTTTCCGGTGGCTCTCATAATCAAGCAGCAGCCAGTCCAGTTGTTCCTGGTCCTTCCATTCAATAAATTGGCCGAATTCCCCGCCCATGAACAGCAGCTTCTTGCCGGGGCTTGTCATCTGGTAGCCCAGCAGCAGCCGAAGACCCGCAAATTTCTGCTCATATGAACCGGGCATCTTGTTCAGCAGCGATCTCTTGCCGTGCACGACCTCGTCATGCGATAGAGGAAGCGTATAATTTTCCGAGTAAGCGTACGCAATGGGAAATGTAAGCAAGTTGTGATGATAGGGACGGGCGCCGAAATCCTTCTCTATGTAGGCAAGTGTATCGTTCATCCAGCCCATGTTCCATTTGTAATTGAAGCCGAGGCCTCCTTCATGAACGGGAGCGGTCACACCCGGCCAGGCGCTGGATTCCTCCGCCATCATCATGGCATACGGGTAATATTGAAAAACGACTGTGTTCAGCTTCTGCAAAAAGGCGATAGCCTCAAGGTTCTCCAGCCCGCCGTTCACATTGTGCCGATACTGATGCTCCTGCTTCTCGAAATCGAGCCGCAGCATGCTGGTAACCGCATCCACACGCATTCCGTCAATATGGTACACCTCGTACCAGAAGAGAGCGTTGGAAATGAGGAACGAAATGACCTCGGGCTTGCTGAAATCGAAGGACAGCGTTCCCCAGCCCGGTTTTTCCGCGAGCAACGGATCGCCGTATTCGAAGCAGGGCGTACCATCGAACATTCGCAACCCGGGATCATCCTTGGCAAAATGGGCCGGTACCCAGTCCAAAATGACGCCGATGTTCGCCTGATGCAGACGGTCAATGAGATACATCAGCCCTTGGGGCTCACCGAACCGGCTCGTTGCAGCGTAATATCCTGTCCCTTGGTAACCCCATGAAAGGTCGTATGGATGCTCCGCCAGCGGCATGAACTCCACATGGGTATAGCCCATTTCCTCCAAATAAGGGATCAGCAGGTCGGCGACCTCCGTGTAGCTGTACAGTTCGCCGCCTTCCTTATTGTGAATATTCTCCTTCTGCCGCCATGTGCCAAGATGCATTTCATAAATATTCAGCGGCTTGTTGTAGGGAGCTTTATTTTTGCGCCGCCAAGCCGCGTCGCCCCAGCGGTAACCGTCAAGCTCGGTCACGACCGATGCGGTAGCCGGGCGAACTTCGGCCAGAAAACCGTAAGGGTCCGCTTTTAAAAAGCTTGAACCGTCCGGTCCGGCGATTCTATATTTGTAAAATGTTCCCGAGGAAATATCGGGGAAAAAACGAGTCCAAAACCCTGAATCGGGTATCTTATATAACGAGTCTTCCTCACGGCTTCCGTCCCAGCCGTTCCGATCGCAGGCTAATCCTACATATCTTGCTTGGGGAGCCCACACGGTAAACCGTACACCGGGCACTCCTTCTTCCACGGCGGTATGCGCTCCGAGCATGCGGTAGCTGCGGTAATGGGTACCTTCATGAAACAAATAAATATCCTCCGGTGACGGCATGTTTACTGCTGTTGGTTGCTCAGCCAAATGATTACCACCTTTTTTAAAATTAGAGAAGATTCATGGTTTCGGGTCCTAAGCAATGCTGCACTTGTGGAAATATTTATTATACAGGATGCACCTAATACATTACCCCAATTTTATCCGTTTGAAAATGATTGATACAAACAAAGAAAAAATATCCGTGAAGAGGTTGCGCCATTTTTGTGTAATTTTCCTATAAAGATTGTAATATATTTCACTCATGGTTGATTTTTTCGTTTCAAACGTCGTCGGTGAGGTTATTTAACAAGCAGTGACAATAATTATTTGGAGGGGTAATCAAATGAGTAAAAAAGATTGCATCGCCATGCTATTAGCAGGCGGGGAAGGGCGCAGACTTGCTCCTCTTACATCAAGTATGGCCAAACCGGCCGTCCCTTTCGGTGGACATTACAGAATTATTGACTTCCCCCTCAGTAACTGTGTCAACTCTGGTATTGATTCCGTTGGCGTACTGACTCAGTACGAAGCAGACTCCCTGCATAACCACATCGGAACGGGAGAGCCTTGGGGTCTCCATACGGAAGAAAAGAAAGGAATCACGCTCCTGCCATCCGGCAGCGAAGGAAGAGACAGCTACACCGGCACTGCAGACGCTATTTATAAAAATATATCATACATCGACGACCTCAATCCTGAACATGTCCTCATTTTGTCCGGGGACCATATTTACCATATGGATTACCGCCAAATGCTGGAGTACCATCAGGACGCAAACGCGGAGGCGACGATCTCCGTCATGGAAGTCCCATGGGAAGAAGCAAGCCGTTTCGGCGTTATGAATGTTGACAATGATCTAAAAATCACGGATTTTGTCGAAAAGCCAAAAAACCCGCAAAGCAATCTGGCTTCGATGGGTATTTATATGTTCCGCTGGGATTACCTCAAGGCTCACCTGCTTAGAGACGCGGCGAACGAAGCTTCCAGCCATGACTTCGGCAAAGATGTCATTCCTGCCATGCTTCAGAACGATGACACGCTCTTCGCCTACCGCTTCAAGGGCTACTGGCGTGATGTCGGCACAGTGGAAAGCCTCTGGGAAGCCCATATGGATTTGCTTCAAAATGACAACGGCTGGAAATTCAACAATGCCGCCTGGCCGATGTACAGCAGATCTCTGGTAACTAAGCCTTTGTCTGTCCGGGGTAAGGCCCAAGCCGCAGCCGCAGACTGCTTGATCAGCGAACTTGCCTCCGTTGAAGGCACGATTCAGCGTTCGGTCGTATTCGGCAACGTCGATATCGGCAGAACCACGCTCATCAAGAATAGTGTGATCATGCCCGGCGCTCGAATCGGCAAAAATGTGGTCATCGAAAACGCCATTATCGGCGAAGAGGCGCAAATCAAGGATGGGGCCTTTGTAAAAGGCAGCACCGACATGATCGCCGTTGTCGGACCGAATGAAATTGTTGCGTCCAAACCGATGATTCGTACCCAGCCTTCCCGTTTGCTTCAAGAAGTATACGAGAAGACCGGAACCGGCCGACTGCGGGCCGGAGGTCTCCTGTCTTAATAAACAAAGTCAAAAGGGTTGTTCCACAGGCATCGGCCTGCGGAACAACCCTTTTTAATTATAATTGCGATTTCCTTTCATGCCACTCTCTGTCCAGCATGGCCATATCGATCAGATTCACATACCGTTCTCCGAACCGGGCCGCTTCGAGCTGCTCACCCTCCCTGCGGAATCCGAGGGCTTCATAGGCCCGAATAGCGGATGTATTAAAATCAAATACTCCGAGCGCCAGCCGGTGCAGCTCCAGACCTTCAAAGCCGATGCGCATGGCTTCGCCCATCATCCGGCGGGATAAACCTTTTCCCCGATATTCCGGGTCCAGTACGACCCGGCCTATCCGGGCGGAACCGTTATCCCGGTCAATGCCTGCCAGGCTGATATGTCCGATAACGGCGCCCGTCGCCACATGCACGGCGCTGTAAGCCAACAGCTCAGATTCGGCGGGACGATTACTCCCGGCGATGTATTTCGTCAGTTCCTCATCCTGCACCGGAAAGTGAAGTGATGGCCCCGCCCACTGCTTGAGAAACTCCGGCGAGACGCTCCAGCGTCTCAGACAATCGAAATCCGATTCGTCAAAATACTGCAAACGGACCGCATCATTGTCGCCCGTATTCTCCATTTTCTCGTACAGATTGACAAGCCGCCCACCGCCCACATCATTGGTGCCCATATACCGGAACCCCTGGGTTTGGTAATAACGGTTCAGCTTCACATTGTGCTCGATGGTATCGAGGCGCAGCCTTCTGCCGGACATTTTCGCTGTCTCGGCGGCGAACTCCATCAGCTTGCCGCCGAGCCCTGCACCGCGAAAGGGCAGTCCTACCGCCAACCTGTGCAGATAAGCGAACCCTTCGTCGTTTCGCGGTCCCCAGTATTGGGGATCGCTGAACTGCAGCGTGAACATGCCGGCGGCTTCGCTGCCTTTCATGGCCACATAAACCTCGCGTTCCGAGAAGTAAGTGAGGATATCCTCTTCCTTGAACTGCTCCGGCCTCCACTGGGTAAGGCCGTTATCCCTCATCCACTGCGCCGCTTCGCGCAGCAGCCTCAGAACCTCTCCGGCCATGCTGGAGTCGGCTCGATCGACAGTCAGGCTGCCCAATGGTGTATCGATCTCCCTCGTAATTGGTAAATTCACTGCTGGCCCTCCTTCCGTTCATGATGATCAGCCGGTTCCGGCAGACTCACCCGATCTGGCGCTTCCACTGCCGGAAGCGGCTCCGTCAGCTGCAGATGCACCGTTACCCGTGTCCCCTTGCCGAGCTCACTGTCCATTTCCATGGTTCCCCCGTGAAGCTCAACCAGCTGCTGCGAAATGGCAAGACCAAGACCGGTGCCTCCGTTCAGGGAATCCACCTGAAAGAAACGGTCCTTTACCCGGTTCAAGTGCTCCTGGCTGATGCCGATCCCGGAGTCCTGGACTACAATCTCGGCCTCTTCTTCGTTAACCCGGCGTGCGGACAGCAGGACGCTTGAGCCTTCATGCGAGAACTTCACCGCATTATCGGTCAAATTCAGGAACACCTGCTTCAATCTGTTGGCATCCCCTCGGACATAAATGCCGTCTTCCGCTTCCAGCTCGAGCCGGATACTCCGCTTCTCGGCTTTGGCCCACAGATTCAGAATAATTTCCTTGAGCAGCTCCTGTACGCCCACTGTACCGATAGAAAGCTTCATTTCATTCTGCTGCAGCTTGGAGAAGTCGAGGATTTCCTCAACCAGTCCAATCAGCCTGTCGCTCTCCTTGGAAATAATGCTCATGCCAAGCTTCGTTTCCTCCGGGTCGTAGCCGCCGGAAATCAACGTTTCGCTCCACCCTTTGATGCTTGTTAGAGGCGTTCTGAGCTCATGCGAAATTGAGGATATGAAATCATCCTTGATCTGATTGCTCCGCACGATCTCCTGAGCCATATAATTCAGTGTGGAGGCAAGCTCGCCGATCTCGTAGCGGTAATCGCCTTTGATGCGGATGTTGAATTTCCCCTTGGCCAATTGGGCGGACACGGCTGTGATATTGTTGAGCGGCTTGACAATCGAGTTGGCCAGCCCGAAGCTGAACGCGGTGACGACCGCAAGCACGGCTACGACGATGCCCGCCGACAGCAAAGTGACGTTGAACAAATCGCTGTTCACTCTCTCCACGGAAGTCACATATCGCAACACGTAGGAGTCATGTCCGGGGATTTGCAGCACTTTGGAGACAGCCATCACGCTTTCGTTGGTCCCCGTCTGCCTGCCGACCCATCGACCGATTCCGCCGCCGACCGCTTCGGGTACATCGCTTGTCGTAATCGTCCGGTCGGGCTGAAAGCCCGTCGAGCTTGTGATCATGTCGCCGTCCAGCGTCAGCACCTGCAGTTCCGTGTTGTTGAGATCAAAGCTGCGCAGCAGCTCCTGGAGAGCAAACGGAGAATCTTTGCTCGAGAGGCGATAGAAATATTCCGCCTGGCTGATTTGCGTCGTAATTCGGGTATAAATGCTGTCGTAATAATAGGTCCGGATCACCAGCAGAAAAATGACTTCCACGAGGAGAAGCGCCAAAAAGACTACAAGAATGTAGTGTAAAACAATCTGTCTGCGCATCCCCTTTTTTATCATTGTCCCTGCCCTTTCCACTTATAGCCGTGTCCCCATACCGTTTGCAGATACTCGGGCTCTGACGGATTGTTTTCGATTTTTTGCCGCAGCCGCCGGATGTTTACGTCGACGATCTTCGGATCGCCCATATACTCCTTGCCCCATACGTGATCGAGGAGCAGGTCCCGGCTCAGCGGAGTGTTTTCTTTTTCCAGGAAATACTGAACCAGTGAAAATTCGGTCGGCGTCAGCTCAACGGGCTCTCCACCGCGCTTGAATTGCTTGGAAATGAGATCCAGCGTGAACGGCCCGGAATGAAACGATACCTTGGCCGATTGCTCCCGGTGGACATTCACTCTCCGGAGAAGCGACTGGATGCGGGCAATCAGCTCCGTCGGACTAAAAGGCTTGCTGACGTGATCGTCCGCGCCAACGGACAATGCGTATACTTTATCCTGCTCCTGAACCTTGGCCGTCAGAAAAATGATCCCGATCCGTTCATTCGTCTCGCGGATCCGTCTGCACACCTCAAAGCCGTCAATTCCCGGCACCATCACATCAAGCAGCGCGATATCGATATCGGGCACCGAAGTCAGCTTGCTAAGGGCCTCGTTGCCGTCAGCCGCTTCCAGCACTTCAAACCCGTTTCGCTTCAAATTGATTACAATAAAACTGCGGATGGACTCTTCATCCTCCAGTATCAGAACTTTACTCATTGATTCCCTTCCTTTCTGCGGGAGCCGTATTCGTCCCTTTTTTGATTCCGTCTGCGTTCTGCTCAAGCTTGCCCCGATATCCGATGATCTTGTCGGCATCCCGGCCCCAAAGCTCCCAGCCCTCGTCCTTCACCCGATCCCATTCTTCAGACGAGAAAAAAGAGATCTCAGCAACGGTTTCGCCGGTACCTGACAAAACAAACTTGAGATATTGGTTCTGCACGGATTTCGTGTCTACCGTAACATTCCCGTGCCATGACGGCGGAAAGTTCAAGGTGAACCGGTCTGACGGATCACGGTACTGCTGAAATGCGAAGACCAGCCCTTCCTTGCCGTCCCATTTATAATAGGAATAGAACCAGGGAACCGAGTCGGCCTCGAAGTTCTCCCAGCCCGACGGTCTTTCCATCAAGCCGATTTCGATAATGCCGTCCCCGTCGATATCTCCGCTCGAAATCCGGCTGTCTTTGAACGTTCTGTCGTCACCGGACAGGACCACTCGGAAACGGTTATTTTCCATAACGATCATATAGCTGTAAGCAGAATGCGAATTGACGGCGGCATCCAGAACGATGCCTTCTTTGCCTTTGGCCACTTTGCCCACAACAATGTTGTAATAATTGTTAATGTAAGGATCGAGATTTTCCAGCCGGTCAAGCTCTTTGAAACCTCCGTTATACTGATAAGTCGTCAGTGTGGAGGACTCATTCCGCTTGAGCGAGACGACCGTAATGTCATCAATGCCGTCGCCGTTTAAATCGTCGATCATATATTTCGTATAGGACAGCGTCAGCTTCTCTTCAAGCGAAGTTCCCGAATAACTGTATACGACCAGGCCTTTCTGCAGCCCTTCGTCCCCCCGGGAATAACCGGCGATAATCTCCGGTTTGCCGTCTCCCGTAACGTCCCTGATCTCCACCGATTCCAGCACGGTTCCCGCGCCGTCGAAGGTCAGCTTCTTAATCCAGGAATCACCCTGCTTCTCCAGAATCAGACCGTGTATCACCACCGCTTCTCCGGGCGTTTCATAAAAGACTAGCGTCTCCGGAATTCCGTCTCCGCTCAGGTCTTCCGTGCGGATGGAGCTGTCGTCGTCGTTGATTGGACGAATCAGCTTCAGCGAGTTGATGGCGGTCATCAGCGTCGCCTTATCCTCTGAAAGCCGCGGCGACTTCATCCGGGATACGGGGTCGCTGATAAAGGTGCAGCCGGACAACAGCGAAAGGGCCAATATACCGGCGCCGAGGCGCCATAAAGCAGGTACATTGGCGGCGTAACGCCGCAAACCAATGCGCCGCAGACTTTGTATAATCAACATGATCACTCATTTCATTCTTCTAAGATGATAATCCGGAGTTATAACAATCCGGCCCGCTCCTGAGAGGTAAGCCTGCGCCCGGTAACGTCATGCTTGATCATTCCGTTATCAAGCACCCATAGACGGGAAGCGTAGCGTTCCGCAAGCTCAAGCGGGACAACGGCTATCACCGTAAGTCCGGTCTCCTTGCACAGTTCCCGTAGCGACTCCATAACGCCCTGCGCCGACTTCGGGTCAAGCCCCGTCACCGGCTCGTCGGCAAGAATGACCTTGGCGCCATGAACGAGCGCCCGGGCAATGGCTATCCGCTGGCGTTCCCCGCCGCTGAGCTGGCCAAGGTTCATCTTCGCCTTGTCCAGCAGGCCAAGCCTTTCCAGTTCATCCATGGCTCCCATATAATCGTCGGAGCGGACCATTCCCGTCAGTCTCCGCCACAGAGGAGTCTGGGCAGCCTGACCAATCAGCACGTTCTTTAAAGCGGTCCGGTTCCGGTTCAGTTCCTCGTTCTGCTCCAGGAACGCCCATTCGCGGCGGATTTTCGTTCTGCTGCCGAAACCGCCCTTCAATATGTCGGTCCCATCCACCCGGAAGTTCCCTTTGTCCCATTTCTCGCGCAGCGCCAAACAGCGCAGCAGCGTCGTCTTGCCGCTGCCGCTCGCGCCGAGCAGTCCGATCAGTTCTCCGGACTCCATCCGAAAGCCAACGTCTCGCAGCACCGGGGTCTGTTCCGGTCCGATGCGCTTGGCCAAATGCTCCACGATAATCATGAATCAGTCTCTCCTGTTCCCATATCTATTTCATATATATAGTGTATTGGAAAGCAAGAACAAATACCATGCGATCACCCGTTCCCCTATCTTAACTCAACTTACGCATTTTGGCGAGAATAATAAACCCGCAAAAGAGAACAGGATATAGAGAAATCCTAACAATCCGAAGACGCCGGCAGTAAGCAGCAGCCCTGGCTGAGCCCAAAGATGATATCCTCCCAAATTTTCCTGTATAATCAAGAAAAAACGGCCTGACTTGCCGGCGGACGTCAAACATTCAACATTATAGTGGACAACCCTAATCCAAACAAGGGATAATAATTAGAAGTCAGTGATTTTTGGGAGGACTGCATGTTTCATGGATTATGAACTGAAAATAGACGTGTCGCCCGTATATGAACTGCTTGACAGTTTCATGCTATATGTAACGCGAAAGTGGATTTCCAATCTGGATATCGGACCCGACTGGGTGCGAGACATCGACGGGCGAATCCCGCCTCAAAAGAAGGCGGCTCTTTTGCAAGCTGCAGAATGGCCTTTCGAAGATTACGATATCTTATACGCCTGGGCATATACCCACGGCCCCGCCGCCAAAGTGCAGCTGTTCCTGGAAGATATGGAATCCGCGACCGTGGAGGAATGGTTCGAGCTGGCGGCTCCCTATCTTCCCGATTTCACGCTGGAGGAGTGCCGGCGGATCAAGAACGGCTATGGACCGCTGCTGCGACTCTGGCATGAGCAGTATTTCCGCCATGTCGAGCCCAAAATGCTGCCTCTTCTCATTGAAGACGCCTCCGAGAAAAAGCTCCTGCAAAGCAAAATGGACCCCGGGGCGCTGATTGAGTACGCTTCAGGCGGAGTTGTGGTCGAGGACATCCCCGAGCTGGAAACGATTGTCCTCCTGCCGACGGTACATCACAGGCCGATTAATACGTACTGCTTTTACAAAAAACTGATGCTTGTGCAATACCCCGTTGACGTCCCGGTGGAAAATGAAGATGAGCCGCCTACCCTGCTGCTCCGCATGACCAAAGCGCTGTCCGATCCGGTGCGCCTTCGTCTGCTGCGCTATGTCGCCGACGAGCCGAAGTCGCTCTGGGAAATGCAGTCCGATCTGGGCCAGTCGGGCGATATTCTGATGCATCATCTGATGATGCTGCGGGTGGCCGGGCTGCTGCGCATTCACTTGCGGGATGCGGATAACGAGCGTTTCAGCATCCGTCCGGACGGGGCGTCTGAACTTCAGATGTTCCTTGAATCGTATATTCGTTTATAATACTTTTACAATTAAACAGAGGATGGCTTGAAGGGCGTCTACCTTAAGGCCCGGATACCCTTTTCAAGCCGAACAAAGGAGTGAGCGACATGAAATATTGGACACAACAAGTGATATTCGACCTGGATGATACTTTGGTCCACTGCAATAAATATTTTGACCTCATTCTGGGGCAGTATTTCGAGATGATGAGCGACTGGTTTAGTGAAGAAGGGCCTACAATGGAGGAGCTCCGCCGCAAACAGGTGGAGATCGATGTCGAGACGGTCAGCACGAGCGGACTCGCGAGCGATAACTTTCCGAAGTCGCTGATCGCCACCTACCGTTATTTTTGCGCAAAGTATAACAGACCGGCCGATCCATTTCAGGAAGGGCAGCTGATGAAACTCGGGCTCAGCGTATACGATCAGGAGATCGAAGCCTATCCGGGCATGGTCGAGACGCTGGATAACCTGAAGCAGGACGGTCATGAGCTGTATCTGTATACGGGGGGAGACCATTCGATACAGCGCCGCAAAATCGAACAAATGAAGCTGGATATGTACTTTGGCGATCGTATCTATATCCGCCGGCACAAAAATGTTGAAGCGCTGGAAAAAATTTTGAGCGGCCGTTCGTTTGACCGCAAGCACACCTGGATGATCGGCAATTCTCTCCGCACCGATGTGATTCCGGCGGTTACCGCCGGCGTCAAAAGCATCTATCTGAAACAGCAGAACGAATGGGTGTACAATATGGTCGAACTTCAGCGCGAGATGCATCAGTCGGTGATTACGATTTCTTCGATTCATGAAGTGGTTCCGGTGATCCGCGGAAACGCTCTGCGGCAGAGCAAAAGCCACGGATGAGCACGGACCCGGACAGGCTGTTACAAATAGCATATAAAATCCGCCACCGAGACGATTATACTGTTTTAGTGTATTTGAGATTTCGGCAGGGGGATAGGTATGAAGAACAGCCAAGACAAGAAGAGACGCCCAAGAAACCATTACGCGCTGCCTATGGTGCTGGCCGGATTGGTCGTTATCCTTGCGGTCGCGCTCGGATACACTTTGACCAGGGGAGAAAGCGGACAAGAAGCAGAGCTGAACAATCTGCCCAACTATACCGAGGTAAAAGGGAAAATCGTGGTTGACGGTCTCAATTACGGGAAGCAGCCCCGACTCGGGAGTCCGGATGCCAAGATCAAGGTCATGGAATTCGCCGATTTTAAATGTCCCGCCTGCAAAAAATGGACACAAACCAACATGCAGCGGTTTATCAGAAATTATGTGGATACCGGCAAGGTTGAATACTATTTCATGAATTTTGCCTTTATCGACCGGGACTCCTACCTGGCCGCCAGCGCGGGCGAAGCAATCTATCATCAGAGCAATGAGAAGTTCTGGGAATATGCAACGAAGCTGTACGACAATCAGGGGGACGAGAGCAAGATTTGGGCAACCGAGAAGTTCATCCTGAAGTTCGTCAAAGACAACATCGACGGCATCGATTACGATCAGTTTGAGCAAGATCTCAAGAACCAGACCTATATGCTGGATGTAAAAGAGGATTTCAAAACCGCCGGCTCCTACGGCGTTAACGGCACGCCCCAGTTCATGGTGAACGGCGTACTGCTGAAAGGCTCCTCGTACGACACTTTAACGGCCGCCATCGACAAACAGCTGGCGGGCGGCAACTGACCGCGGCCCATAAGCGGCTATCTCATTAAATCAGCCAGTCTCCGTTACCCGGAGACTGGCTGGTTTTTGTTTGGCGTTTTTCAGCGGATTGCATTATAGACAATACCCTGAGCATTACAGCATGGCTGAAAGGGAATTTCTCCCGCTTATTTAGGCAATGATGGCTTCAAGCCAAGCCCGGGAGGGAAATCCTCCTGCTTAATCAAGCGTTTTTGCGAAATAATAAGTAAACGTGGCCAATAAGCCGGAGCTTTTCCCGTTTAGGGATGGGTAACCGCCCTTTTTTGAAAATAAAAGGGACTTTTTCCCGTTCAGATATGCCACTGTTATAGATCCAATAGAGTATAAAGCGCCTTTTAAAAGTGGTAAGGTAAATCCGGTATCCCTTATCCTGATTGCTTTGAACAGCTTTCGCGGGAATCGCTTTGTCCGCCTACTCCACCGCCAATTCGCCCGTTTCCGGGCTTCTGAGAGTCAGCTTGCCTTCCGCGGCCGAACCGTCCGGCAGCACCAGCTTCAGCTTGGCCGTGCGCCCTTTTTCGATAAGCGCCCTGATCTGGGTGTCGGTAAGCTGTCTGCCATAGCTCTCCTTCCAGATCACGAATCCGCAGCCCTCCTTGTAATGGGAGCATCCGTACCCCTTGCGGCCCATAAAGATTTGGCCGCCGCAGCCGGGCCGCGGACACGCCCCGATGAACTTGGGCGCGGCAGGCCGGGAAGCGGCAGCTGCCGGGGCATCGCCGCCGGACTTCACGCTACGCTGCCCTGGAGCAGCGGCGCCGCCCGGTTCGGCCGCCGCTGCTGCGTTCCCGCCTGCGGACGCGCCCTTGTCAACTCGGCCGGACACTCCGCTGCCATCCATTCCGGAAACGCCGCTCCGGCCCTTGCCGTCGGAAGAACCGTCCTTCCCGCCGCTTGTGCGCCGAGAGCCCCCCCTTCCTTTCCCTCTCGTGCCGGAAGCCGGTTCGGAGCTTTCAAAGGACATTTTGTCGGCTCGGGACTGCGCGCGCACCTTATCGACGATCATCGCCGCGAATTTCTTGACATTCTCCATAAATTGCAGGTCGGACGCCACTCCCCGCGAGATTTCAGTCAGGCGGCGCTCCCACTGGCCCGTCATTTCCGGAGAAGTCAGCAGCTCGACGCCGGCTCCCCGGATCAGCTCGATTGCGGTCCGTCCCTTTTGCGTAATCAGAATCTTCTTACCCTGCATCTCGATGTAGCCGACCTTTTTCAGCCGTTCGATCGTTGCCGCTCTGGTCGCCGGAGTTCCCAGACCCGAATCCTTCATCGCGTCCCGCAGCTCCTCGTCCTCGATCTGCTTGCCTGCGCTTTCCATGGCCTTCAACAGGGTTCCTTCCGTAAAAGCCTTCGGCGGCTGAGTCTCCTTCTCTTTCACTACGGCGTCGCCGCAATGCACGCCTTCGCCGGAAACAATGGAGAATGGCTCGCTGACCTCGGTCTCTTCTTCCTCTTCATCTTCCTTGCCCTTGGCCCTGCCGCCCCTCGGCTTATCCTTCTTCTGATCACTGTAAATGACCTTCCAGCCGAGACTCAGCAGCTCTTTGACCGTTGTCTTGAACTTTTCTTCCTCTACTTCGGTAATGACGGCATGCATCTTGTATTCGGCCGCAGGATAGAACTGCGACAGGAACCGGCGGACAATGAGATCGTACAGCTTCTGCTCGTCGGGACCGAGTCCCGCCGCTTTGCGTCCTGTCGGCAGGATGGCATGGTGATCTTCAACCTTCGCCGGGTTGCAGACAAACTTGTTACCTTTGTGAACCAGATTTCGGTTGGCGCCTTTCACCCAGTCATCGTAGGCCGTTCCCGTAAGGGAGGACAGCGTCTTGTGCATCTCCGGAATATTCTGCTCGGTCACATAGTTGGAATTTGTTCGCGGGTACGAAATCACCTTATGCTTCTCGTACAGCGCTTGGGCAAGGTCAAGCGTCTTTTTGGCCGAAAAACCGAATTTGCCGTTCGCTTCACGCTGCAACAGGGTCAGATCGTACAGCCTGTACGGATATTCTTTCGTTTCCTTAACTTCGTATGAGGCTATTCGTCCCGGTTTGCCTTTGACCTTGGCGGCCAGCGCATCCGCTTTATCCCTCTCTGTCAGGCGGTCGCCCTGCCACAAGCCCTTATAAGATATATCTCCCTGCGTAAAGTGACCCTCCAGCTGAAAAAATTTCAGCGAGGAAAAAGCCTCAATCATCTTCTGCCGCTCATAAATCAGGGCAAGAACAGGCGTCTGCACCCGGCCAACCGACAAAAGTACATTATGTCTCGTGGTGAAGGCGCGCGAACCATTCATCCCGATCAGCCAGTCGGCTTCGCTGCGGGCTTTGGCCGCTTTCGTCAGATTGTCGTATTCCGAGCCTTCCTTCAGCTCCCGAAAGCCTTTGCGGATCGTCTCGGGCGTAAGATCGGATATCCACAGCCGCTTCACCGGCTGCTTCAGCCTTAAATGCCGCTGGATCAGCGAAAAAATATGCTGTCCCTCCCGCCCGGCGTCGCAGGAATTGATCAGAAGATTGCTTCGCTTCGCGAGCTCTCCGATCACTTTCAACTGATCGACGGTCTTCCGGTTCGGAACGAGCTTGAATTGCTCGGGGATGATCGGCAGGTCGCCAATATTCCATTTCTTATATTTCGGATCGTAAGCCTCGGGCTCTGCCAATCCGATCAGATGCCCGATGGCCCATGTAATAATATACTGCTCCCCTTCGAGGTAGGAACGGTGATTTTTGGCTTTCGGCTCAATTGCGGCGGCGATATTCCGTCCCATATCCGGTTTTTCCGCAATGATCAGTGTCTTCAAAAACAATCGCTCCCTGTCTATCAATCTCGGTAGTTAAAAAGGTCCAGTAGTCTATTATACATCAGATCCGATTGTTTTTAACATGCTCCTTAATGCGCCGGAAGGTCTCCTCCAGCCCGAGCATCTCTTTAACACCGCTGACCCGGTCCTCGTATTCCACTCTCTCAAGCGCCGCTTCTCTGCCAATCACAACGACCTGCGGCGCCCCGATCAGGCCGGAGTCTTTAAATTTAACCCCGGGACGCTCCTCCCTGTCATCGAGCAGCACCTCAAGACCGGAATCTTTCAGCTTGCCGTACAGCTTCTCCGCCAGCGCGGCTTGTGCTTCGTCCTTCATGGAGACGGCAATCAGTTGGACCTCAAAAGGCGCCAGTTCTTCGGGCCAGGTAATTCCCCCTTCTCCGGCATTCTGTTCGGCAACCGCCGCCAGCAGCCGGGAAACACCGATGCCGTAGCAGCCCATAATCATCTCCCGTTCATTACCGGTAGAATCCAGATAGGTTGCCGAGAGCTTGCTGCTGTACCGGGTACCAAGCTTGAATACATGACCGATTTCGATTCCCCGGTGCAGCGTCAGGCGTCCTTCGCGGCAGCGCGGACAGCGATCTCCCTCGGCGGCAGCGCGAAAATCACCGACACGGGTAAGCGGAAAATCGCGTCCGGGCCGGACGCCCCGGAAATGAAAGTCCCGTTCTCCGGCGCCTGCAATGCCGTCCGTCATGGCCGCGACGGCGTAATCGACAAGCAGCGGAATTTTGAGTCCAACCGGCCCGACGTAACCGCTGATAACTCCCGACGCCGTCTCCACCGTGCCGCCATCCGCAAGCGCAATGTCCGGAGTTCCTAAATATTTGCCCACCTTCAGTTCATTGACCTCATGATCTCCCCGTACAAGCACCGCGACGCTTTCCGCCCGCACTGTAAATCAGCGTCTTGATGATTTGCTCCGGCTTTAGACTGTACGCCGATATAAGCTGGTCGATGGTGCCTGTGCCCGGTGTATGGAATTTTTCGAGCAGTGGCGTCTCCGTGGCGGTAGGCCGGTCTCGATCCTCCGGCGGCGTTTCCAAGCCGACCTCCGCAATCTCTGCGCCAATATCCTCCCGGCTGCCGGCAGCCGTCTCGGCCTGCTCCAGATTCGCCGAGTAGCCGCAATGTCCGCAGAGGGCGACCGTATCCTCGCCGATTGCGGACAGCGCAATAAACTCATGATTGCCGCCTTGTCCGCCGATTGTTCCCGCGTCCGCCTCCACGGCTTTGAAGCGAAGCCCGCAGCGGGCAAAGATTCGGTTATACGCTTCGAACATGGTCCGGTAAGACTGATCCAGCCCCTCCTCGGACAGATCGAAGGAATAGGCGTCTTTCATAATGAATTCCCGCCCCCTGAGGAGCCCGAAGCGCGGCCTCTTCTCGTCACGGAATTTGGTTCCGATCTGAAAGACCTTCACAGGCAGCTTCCGGTAGGAATTCACTTCGTTCTTCATCAGCGAAGTGACGGCCTCTTCGTGGGTTGGGCCCAGTATAAATTCTCTGCCGTGCCGGTCGTTTAACGACATCAAATTGTTGCCATACGTTCCGTAGCGTCCCGACTCCATCCACAGCT
Organism: Paenibacillus rhizophilus; assembly: GCF_003854965.1. Lineage (GTDB taxonomy): Bacteria > Bacillota > Bacilli > Paenibacillales > Paenibacillaceae > Paenibacillus_AQ > Paenibacillus_AQ rhizophilus. Next base: position 500,090 of record NZ_RQPI01000001.1, on the reverse strand, counting down.
CCGCCGGCTGCAGCGAGGGCATCATCACTTCCTGAACGCCGGCTCGTTCCATCTCTTCCCGGACGATCTCCTCGATGTTGCGCAGAACGCGGCGGCCCAGAGGCAGATAGCTGTAGATTCCGGCGGCAAGCTGCCGGATGTAACCGCCGCGAAGCAGCAGTCCGTGACCTTCCGTATCCGCCTCCGAAGGCCGCTCCCGTAAAGTGTTCAGCAATAACTTACTTTGTCGCATCCCGATTCCCCCTTAACAAAAATAAAAGACACATTCGTCAGGGACGAATGTGTCGTGATACCACCCTAATTCAACTCTCTGTCTTCAGAGACAGAACAGTCCTTAAAACGGATAACGGCCGTTAACCGGCAGCGTTTCACGCCCGGAGCGCTCGATCAGGATGCGGCTGCACTACCGCTTATCCGTCAGAGGACTCTTCAGCCAATGGCCGCATACCCTGTGGACACGGAGCCATATGGCTAAGCGCTTCTTCGCTGCAGCTACCAAGGCGGGGGGCAGGCTGGCGTCTCGGAGAATCTCTCAGCCGGTGGATTATCTTTCTGTTCCAACGCGTGTACGCTCTGCTTTCCTCGGTCAATGCTGTTGTTATATCAGAACAATTTCAATTAATTTACATAAATTTGGCGGTTTCGTCAAGAGGGAGGAATTCGGATATACCGGCTTCAGCGTCTCCGCCTGCTTACGTAACTTAAGGCAGAACCGTCGAACCCATCAAATATTTATCCACCTCGCGGGCGGCCGCGCGTCCTTCGTTGATCGCCCATACGACCAAGCTTTGTCCGCGGCGCATGTCACCGGCGGCGAATACTTTTTCAACATTGGTATTAAACTTACCGTACCGCGCCTTCACGTTCGTGCGGCGGTCGGTCTCCAGCTTCAATTCCTGAACCAGATCCTGCTCCGGTCCGTCGAAACCAATGGCGATCAGCGCAAGCTGCGCCGGATAGACCGCTTCGGTGCCGGGAATCGGCTGGTAAATTTTACGGCCTGTCTCATCTACCATCCGGCGAATGTTGACCGTATGCAGCTCCTTGAGGTTTCCGTTCTCGTCGCCGACGAATTTCGTCGTCATGATGGAGAACTCGCGCGGGTCGCTGCCGAATACGGCCTTCGCTTCCTGCTGGGCGTAGTCCAGCGTGTATACATTCGGGAACTGCGGCCAAGGATTCGCGATCGGATCGCGCTCCAGCGGCGCCTGCTCATGCGTACCGAACTGGGTAATGCTATTGCAGCCATGACGCAGCGCCGTAGCTACGCAGTCGGAGCCGGTATCGCCGCCGCCAAGCACGATTACGTCCTTGCCTTCGGCAGATACGAAATTTCCGTCTTCAAGACCCGAAGCCAGGTAGCTCTTGATCGTGCCGTTCAAATAATCCATAGCGTACATTACGCCGTTCAGATCACTGCCTTCCGCGGTGAACTTGCGAGCTTTGGTCGCACCGCCGCACAGAACGACGGCATCGTATTCGTCAACCAGCTGCTGCGCCGGGATATCCTTGCCAATCTCCGTGCTTACGACAAAGTTCACGCCTTCCGCCGCCAGCAGGTCAACCCGGCGCTGCACGACGCGCTTGTCGAGCTTCATCGTCGGAATGCCGTAGGTCAGCAGTCCGCCGACCCGGTCGCTGCGCTCATAAACGGTAACCGTATGGCCCGCTTTGTTAAGCTGCGCCGCCGCCGCGAGTCCGGCAGGTCCTGAGCCGACAACCGCGACTTTTTTGCCCGTGCGTTTCTCCGGAGGCTCCGGAACGACCCAGCCCTCTTCGAAGCCTTTGTCGATAATGGCCAGCTCGATCGTCTTGATCGTTACCGGTTGTCCGATCAGACCGACCGTACACGAACCCTCGCAGGGAGCCGGACAGATGCTGCCGGTAAACTCCGGGAAGTTGTTGGTCTTGTGCAGACGCTCCAGCGCCTCCCTCCACAGTCCGCGGTATACAAGGTTGTTCCACTCGGGAATGAGGTTGTGCACCGGGCAGCCCGAAGTGCCGCCGGCCATATCGATTCCGGTATGGCAGTAAGGCGTTCCGCAGTCCATACAACGTGCCCCCTGAGTCTTCAGCTCGTCTTCGGACAGATGCTCGTGGAACTCCTCCCAGTCCTTCACCCGCTGCTGCGGATCGCGGTCCCCCGGGAGTTGTCTTTTATATTCCATAAATCCAGTAGGTGTAGACATATCTTCGTATCCCCCATCCGTTCTCTTCATGTTGATTTCAGTACATTGGAACCTGGTGCTGCAGTTCAAAAGAGCGCAAACTGCGCAGTGAGGCTCTTGTACATGATGTGTCGCCCTAACGTATCTAATTTTTATTATATTAGCATTCCTAACTTTTGCACGTTAATGGACTAATTTGCTGATTGTTTGTACTTTTTTCACATGTTATGTCAGATAGTTGGGACGACAGGCTTCCGGTCGAAGAGTTTAGGGATTACACTTTATCCGTACGTTCGTATACGACAAACCGGTAATCATACGGATTCTTCTCATCGCGGATTCCCTGCGTGCTTGAAACCTCTTCCCACTTGCTCCAGTCCGTTTCAGGAAAAAATGTATCGCCGTCAAAGGACTCATCGATTCGGGTAACGATCAGCTTGTCCGCATAGGGAAGCGTCATCCGGTAGACTTCCGCTCCGCCGATCACCATCAGCTCGTCCTGGCCTCGGCCAAGCTCAAGCGCCTCCTCCAGACTGTGGACGGTTTCCGCTCCTTCGGGAGCGACGCTTTCGTCCCGGGTCAGGATCACGCTCTTTCTTCCGGGAAGCGCCCTGCCTCCCAAGGAATCCCAGGTTTTGCGCCCCATCAGCATCGTCTTGCCCATCGTCTGCGACTTGAAGAATGCGAAATCCCGGGGCAGCCGCCAGGGCATGCCGCCGTCCTTGCCGATGACTCCCTTTGCGCCCATAGCCCAAATTAAGCTTATACTCATCGCTATGTCTTTCCTCCTTCCGGCATTGATAACCCCTATCGCGGGATGTCTCCTACACGGCGACAGGCGCTTTGATTCCCGGATGATAGCGGTAACCTTCAAACTCAAAATCCTCGTAAGTGTAGTCGAATATACTGTCCGGTTTTCGGCGGATGACAAGCTTTGGAAGCTCGTAGGGCTCCCTGGAAAGCTGCGTCGCAACCTGCTCCAGATGATTTGTATAAATATGCACATCCCCGCCGGACCAAATAAAATCTCCCGGCGCAAGCCCCGTCTGCTGAGCAACCATATGCGTCAGCAGGGCGTAGCTTGCAATATTGAACGGCAGCCCCAGAAATGTATCCACTGACCGCATCGTCAGCATGCAGGACAGCTTGCCGTCCGCTACATAGAACTGAAAGACGAAATGGCAAGGGGGCAGCTTCATTTGATCGATCTCGCCCACATTCCAGGCGCTTACGATATGTCTGCGGGAGTCCGGGTTCTTCTTGATCGACTCGATGACATTCGAGATCTGATCGATATGGCGTCCGTCCGCGCTTTCCCACGCTCGCCACTGCGAACCGTATACCGGTCCCAATTCGCCGTTCTCGTCCGCCCATTCGTCCCATATTGTGACTCCGTTTTCTTTCAGATAAGCGATGTTCGTCTCACCTTTCAGAAACCAGAGCAGCTCGTGTACCACCGATTTCAGATGAATCCGCTTGGTCGTCATCAGCGGGAATCCTTCCGACAGATCAAAACGCAGCTGGCGGCCGAATACGGATATTGTCCCCGTTCCCGTACGGTCGCTCTTGCGGGTTCCATGATCCAATACATCTTGCAGAAGATCTAAATATTTTTGCAAGCTTTCAACGCTCCTCCACTTATATTCTCTTCTAAGTTTACCATGACTAACGTCGCTATGTAACATGCCAAACTATAGAAAAGGATATGTTTAATATAAGGCCAAGGATAAGCGCGGAGCTTATACTTTGTTATGTTTTGAAAATGTTTTGAAAATGTTTTGAAAAAAGGGCGAAAACGCCAATGCGTCTTCGCCCTATTCTGTCAGCCTGCCACGGCAGGCTTCTTGTTCGTATGATTAGCGGGACAGCACGTGAATCGGATGTCCTTCAACCAGTTCGGCCGCTTCCATAACCACTTCGCCGAGTGTCGGATGGCCGTGAATGGTTAGAGCGATATCTTCAAGCGTAGCGCCCATTTCGATCGCGAGACCCAGCTCGGCGATCAGGTTGGAGGCTTCGATGCCGACGATTTGCGCGCCCAGCACGAGATTGTTCTCTTCATTCGCGACAATCTTGATGAAGCCGTCCGCATTGTTCAGGGACAGAGCGCGCCCGTTGCCTGCAAACGGGAATTTGCCGGATTTGACTTTGTAGCCTTTGTCCTTCGCTTCTTTCTCCGTCAGACCGACGCTGGAGCATTCCGGATCGGTAAATACGACAGCCGGAATGACTTTGTAGTCGACGACAGATTTATGTCCCGCAATCGCTTCAGCGGCAATTTTGCCTTCATAGGAAGCTTTGTGGGCCAGCGCAAGGCCGGGAACCACGTCGCCGATGGCGAAGATATTCGGAACGTTGGTGCGCCCTTGATGGTCAACCTTGATCAGTCCGCGCTCATCCAGCTCGATGCCGATCAGGTCGAGTCCCAGCTCGCCATCCGTGTTCGGGCGGCGTCCTACCGTCACGAGCAGATATTCCGCCGTTACTTCCTTGGACTCGCCGCCAACGGAATATTTCACGGTTACGTCTTTATCGGTCTGCGCTGCGCTTTCCGCTTTGGCGTTCGTTACGATATCGATGCCGGTCTTAGCCATGTTCTTCGCCACCAGACGCGTCATGTCTTTGTCAAAGCCCGGCAGCACGGTGTCCATGCCTTCGATAATCGTTACTTTGGTGCCGAATTTGGAATACATTTGGCCGAGCTCCGCTCCGATATAGCCGCCGCCGATAACGATCAGGCTCTTCGGAATTTCCGGCAGCTCAAGCGCCTCGGTGGAGGACAGAATGCGTCCGCCGAACGGGAAAGGCTTAAGCTCGATCGGGCGGGAGCCCGTCGCGATGATGCAGTTCTTGAAGCGGTAGCGCGGCGATTCGTGATCGTTGAATACGCGCGCTTCCGTTGTGCTGATGAACATGCATTCACCGTTGAATATCTCAACCTTGTTGCCTTTGAGCAGACCGGCAACGCCGCCGGTCAGCTTTTTGACCACGCTGGTCTTGAATTCCTGCGTCTTGCTGAAATCCACCTTCACGTTCTCGGCGGTGACGCCAAACGCTTCGCCGTGCTTGGCGGACTCATACTGGTGAGCCGCCGAGATCAGCGCTTTGGAAGGGATACAGCCGCGGTTCAGACATACGCCGCCGACTTCGGATTTGTCTACGATGAGTACCTTTTGTCCGAGCTGGGCGGCCCGGATAGCCGCAACATATCCGCCGGGACCTGCACCAATTACCAATGTATCAATATCGAGTGAAGCGTCTCCCACTACCATATGTTACACCTCCATAACCAGCAGCTCGGGATTGGCGAGCAGCGATTTAATGTAGTTCATAAAGTTCTGCGCGGTTGCGCCGTCAATCAGACGATGGTCGAAGCTGAGGGACAGGGCCATTACCGGTGCTGCCACAACCTCACCGTTTTTCACGACCGGCTTCTCGCTGATGCGGCCTGTTCCGAGAATAGCCACTTCAGGATAGTTAATGATCGGAGTAAAGAACATGCCGCCGGCGGAACCGATGTTCGAAATCGAAATCGTACTGCCCTTCATTTCATTCGGGCTCAGCTTGCCTTCGCGTCCGCGGGCTGCCAGATCGCTGATCGCCGATGCGATCATCCAGATGCTCTTGCGGTCCGCATCCTTGATTACCGGAACGATCAGGCCGTTGTCCGTATCGGTAGCGATACCGATGTTGTAGTATTTCTTGTACACAATTTCATTCGCTTCTTCGTCAATGGTGGCATTGAGAGCCGGGAACTGACGGGAAGCCGCCACAAGCGCTTTGACGATGAACGGAAGGTAGGTTACCTTCACGCCCTTCTTCTCGGCGACAGGCTTCATGCGCGTACGGAAAGCGACCAGCTCGGTTACATCCACTTCGTCCATAATCGTCACGTGCGGAGCGGTATAAGCCGATTTGACCATCGCATTTGCAATCGCTTTGCGGATGCCCTTGAACGGTACGCGCTCTTCTTCGAGGCTCACGTTGCCTGGAGCCGCCGCTGCTGCCGGAGCAGCCGATTTTTCAGCCGGCGCCGCTTCGGAAGCCGCTGCCGCTGCCGGAGCCGCTGCCTGCCCGCCGTTCAGGAAGGCTTCCACGTCTTCACGGGTGATTTTGCCGTTTTTGCCGCTGCCGTTCACCTTGGAAATATCCACGCTGTTGTCGCGGGCGAATTTGCGTACGCTAGGCGTAGCCAGAACGTCGCGGTCCGGTGCCGGAACGGCTTCCGCGCCGCCTGCTTCGCCGGCTTTGGCGTCCGCAGGACTGGCTGCCGCCGGAGACGAAGCCGTGTCCGCGCTGCCTTTTGCCGAATCGGCTTCCTGCGCTCCCTGCTCTTCGGCGTGGCCGCCTTCCTGCTCGGGAATATCTCCTTCCGCGTCGATTACCGCCACGGTTTGGCCTACGCGGAATACGTCGCCGTCCTTGGCAAGCACTTCCAGAACGGTTCCGTTAACGGGACAAGGAACCTCAACGACAGCCTTGTCGTTCTGTACTTCCATAATGATGTCTTCATCTGTTACTTTATCCCCGGCCTTAATATGCATCTTTATGATTTCGCCTTCGTGCAGGCCTTCGCCCAGTTCGGGGAACGGGTAATTAAATTTTGCCACGATCGAAAACCTCCTCGTTTAAAGTGTCTGGATTTTTACAAAACGCTCGTGTCTTGTGTAGGTAAATTAAAATTCCATAACTTTCTTCACGCCGGCAATGATGCGGGCGGGATTCGGCAGCCAGGTATCTTCGATTTGGGCAAACGGGTATACCGTGTCCGGCCCTGCAATCCGCAGAACGGGAGCTTCGAGATGAAGAATGGCCTTTTCGTTGATTTGCGCAATGACTTCGGCGGCAACGCCTGCGCTCTTTTGGGCTTCCTGCACCACAATGGCGCGGTTCGTTTTCTTCACGGATTCCACAATCGTGTCGATGTCAATCGGGCTGACCGTGCGCAGGTCGATAATCTCGGCCTTGATGCCGCTCTTTTCAAGCTCGTCGGCCGCCTTGGTGGCGGTATGTACCATCAGGCCGTAAGCGATGATCGTTACATCGGAACCTTCACGGACGACGTTGGCTTTGCCGATTTCAACTGTGTAATCCTCTTCCGGCACTTCCGCCCGGAACGCATGGTACAAGTTCAGGTGCTCCATGAAAAATACCGGATCATTGTCGCGGATAGCCGCAATCAAAAGGCCTTTCGCATCATATGGATTGGATGGAATGACGACCTTGATGCCGGGGCTTTGGGCGATAAGTCCTTCCAGGGAGTCGGTATGCAGCTCGGCCGCTTTGACGCCGCCGCCAAACGGCGTGCGGAACACGACAGGAGACGTATATTTGCCGCCGGTGCGGTAGCGCAGACGGGCTGCCTGAATAACCATTTGGTCCAGGGCTTCAAAGATAAAGCCGACGAACTGGATCTCGGCAATCGGCCGGAAACCTTGAACGCCAAGGCCCACGGCAAGACCGCCGATAGCGGATTCCGCCAGCGGTGTATCAAATACGCGATCTTCCCCGAATTCCTTCTGAAGTCCCTCCGTCGCCCGGAACACGCCGCCGACATGGCCGACGTCTTCGCCAAAGATCAGGACGCCCGGATCGCGTTTTAATTCGACGCGCATCGCGTCGCGAATCGCTTCTTTCATATTCATTTGTGCCATAGCCAGAACTCCTCCTTATTCAAAATCCGCTTTTTGCGCTTCAAGATCCTTCGGCGTCGTTTCGAACATGCTGTCGATCAGGCCGGAGATCGTCATTTTTTCGGTTTTTTCCGCAATCTTGATTTCTTCGTTCACTTTCGCTTTCGCCTCATCCTTCACGCGCTGCGTGTCTTCATCGCTCCACAGGCCTTTCGACTCCAAATACTTGACCACGCGGGCGATCGGGTCTTTCTCATTCCATTGACCCTCTTCCTCTTTCGTGCGGTATTTGCTGGCGTCATCGGACAGGGAATGCGGACGGAAACGGTACGTAACGGCTTCGATCAAGGTAGGTCCCTCTCCGTTACGGGCGCGCTCAGCGGCTTCCTTAACCGCTTGAATGACCGCAAAAATATCCATTCCGTCGACTTTCACGCCGGTAATGCCGGCTGAAACGGCTTTATGCGCGATCGATTTGGCCGCAGTTTGCTTCGCGAACGGTGTCGTGATGGCGTAGCCGTTATTTTGCACAAAGAAAATAACCGGCAGCTTGAAACGGCCCGCAAAGTTAAGACCTTCATAGAAATCGCCTTCGGAGGAACCTCCGTCACCGGTGTAGGTAATGGCGACATTCTTCTGATTCTTCAATTTAAAGCCCATCGCGATGCCGACGGCATGCAGAATTTGGGCGCCGATAATGATTTGCGGAGGCAGCACGCTTACATCCTCGGGGATTTCACCGCCGTGCTGGTGGCCGCGGGAATACAGAAACGCCTGGTGAAGAGGCAGGCCGTGCCAAACCAGCTGCGGAATGTCGCGGTAGCCCGGGCACACGAAGTCTTCCTTCTCAAGCGCGAATTCGCTGCCGACCATTGTCGCTTCCTGTCCGGAAGTCGGTGCATAGAATCCAAGACGGCCTTGGCGGCCAAGGTTAACCGCACGGTCATCCCATGTACGGGTGAAAATCATGCGGTAAGCAATTTCTTTTAATTGATCATCAGTAAGCGCAGGCATTTTATCCTTGTTGATCACTTCTCCAGCCGGAGAAAGAACTGTAAGAGCCTCCACGTCCTCTGTATAAACCTCATAAGGAACTTTACTCATTATCTTCACCTCAGTAAAAAAATTTGAATAACAATTTGAATATTGGCTGCCACTGTTATAGAATTATTATACACCTGTTTCGTCAATTTCGTCAAAGATATACGCATTTAATTTATAGCAGCGTAAACTTTGTATGTATAACAGTTTAATTTTTTTCATATAACAGATTTGGCGTTTTTCAAAATGTAAATGATTTTTGCCACAAAATCCATTTTAACTCATTGCCGGAAGCATTGCAAAATCCGACAAGAAAGGCGGCCGACAGCCATGAATGATTCTGTTTTTCTGAAACGTACAATTGTAAAACATAACCTGTGGAGCGAGAGTCTTGGGGAGGACCGCAAGCTGCGCGTTTACCTTCCTCCGGGTTATAACGAGCTTCTCAGCTATCCTGTGGTCTATTGCCAGGACGGTGAGGAGTTCTTCAACTTCGGGCGTATCGCGACCACAGCGGGCAGGCTGATTCTCGAAGAAGGCGCCGAGCCGTTCATTATTGTGGGGGTAGAAGTGAACGTTGCCGTCCGAACCCAGGAATATGCGCCTTTTGGCACCCGGTTCGATCAGTACCTGACATGCTTTGCCGAAGAAATTATCCCCTATATTGAGGAAAATTATCCGATTCGCCGCACACCCTCCGAACGGATCGTTGCCGGAGATTCGCTTGGGGGAAGCGTTTCGCTGCATCTTGCCCTCCGTTACCCCGATCTGTTCACCCGAGTGCTCAGTCTTTCCGGCGCGTTCTACCCCCTTACTCTGGAATGGATTGAGGATGAGACCGATCTTTCCCGGCTGGAGATCAACATGGTCGTTGGGATGCAGGAAAGGGATTACCAGACCGACACGGGTATTTACGACTTCGTTCAATTAAACCGGGATGCCAAGAAGCTGCTTGAAGAGCGCGGCGCCAAAGTGGATTACCGGGAAAAAGAAGGACGCCATATATGGGGCTTTTGGCAAAAGGAACTTCCCGAATCGCTCCTCTATTTCTTAAACGCCTGAAACGGGCTTGAACGCCCAAAATGGTGAACAATCTCTTACAAATGAGACTCACGGCCTATGATTGCGCTTTCAAAAGGGGGCGAAAGAAAGAGAACCTCAGCCCTCTTTTCTATTTTGACGCCAGGTCTTGTTTCAGCTTGTCCAGCAGAACCCCGCAGCCCGCATCGACCAGATCATAGACTTCCTCAAAATTGCCTGTAAAATAAGGGTCCGGCACTTCCTTATGCTCATCGTCCGGCAGCAAATCCATAAAGTACATAAGCTTCGCATCCTCGCCCCCGGGCAGTTTGCGCACATTGACTCCGTTAGAGTTGTCCATGCAGATGATGTAATCGAATTTGCCAAAGTCTTCGCCGCTCACTCTCCGCGCAGCCATCCCTTTATAACTGATTCCGTACTGGTCCAGCATACGTCTTGTTCCCTCGTGCGGCGGTTTCCCGATATGCCAGTCCCCGGTACCGGCGGAATCCACAGATATATCTTGCCCAAGGCCTTCCTTAGCGATCTTGTCCCTAAGTACGGCTTCCGCCATTGGAGAACGGCAAATATTCCCCAGACAGACAAACAGAACATGCAGCACAACTTTTCCCCCTTGGTTAAATCGACATTTCCCGGCGCCTCAAATCCTTGTCCCGACTGCTTCGAAGGCACCTACCCATTTTAGCCCGGACAATGATAATTGTACAACATTTCAATGTGCTTTATACTAGTTCAGGATTACAATTGCTGCACCAAAGCGGAAGGAGGACCCACGATGCCAGCACGCAGATGCGTTATTTTTGCCGGCGGAGAGCTATCCGAGTTGTACTTGAGGGAACTGGATAAAGAAGATTATATTATCGGCGCCGATCGCGGAGCGCTGTTTCTCATTAGCCATGGCATTATTCCCGATATTGCAGTCGGCGATTTTGACTCCATCACTCCGGAAGAGTTCAAATTAATAGAAGAACAATGCCCGAAGGTGATTGCCTGCGACCCCGTCGACAAGGATTTGACCGACAGCGAGCTTGCTCTGGATTTGGCTATAGAAACTCAACCGGAAGATATATTACTCTTTGGCGTTACCGGTACCCGTATCGATCATACTCTCGCCGGCATCCAGATGATGGCCCGGGCGCTTCAGCGGCAGATCCGCTGCTCGGTGATGGATCTCAACAATTATATTACGATTACCGGCTCCCAAGCTCTCGTTCAGGAGCGCGGCTATACCTATGTATCTCTGGTGCCCGTTACTCCGGAAGTCACAGGGATTACGCTGCAGGGATTCCAGTATCCATTAACCGAAGCTACGCTTAAGCTGGGACAATCTCTGGGGATCAGCAACCGGCTGACCTCGCCGACAGGAACCGTAACGATCCAGAGCGGACTTCTCCTGATTATTCAGAGTAAGGATTGAACTGGGGCTAATTACATTAAATTAAAGACATCTTTGTAACTTTAGTTTAAATCTTAAAAAGGCGGATTACCCTTTATCTATAAGGGTTTTTCCGTCTTTTTTCGTGCCGGGGGATCTATAAAGATTAATTTATTGTAACTTTTAATGTACTTTTAATAAAACGCATACACTCCTTGTCCGCCAACAGTTTGGGCCTCCCCCGCCAAATTTTAGGGTGTTTCAGACCTGTTATACTACGATCATGCCAGGACAACAACTGGACAAATATCTTACATCTTTGGAGGTTCTACAACATGAGAAAAACCACTTTCATTCATAAAGCACTGGTTGTAGGAGTATGTACAGCCATCGGTTTTGGCGGATTCATGGCAAGCGGCGAAGCGACACCGACCGCACAAGCGGCCTCGGTATCGACAACGGGCTCGAAAATTGTAAGCTTGGGCAAACATTTTTTGGGAAGACCTTATCATTTCGGCGCTTCCACATCGACAACTCGCAACTTCGACTGTTCTTCCTTTACCAAATATATTTTCAAAAAATACGGCGTAAATCTGCCACGCACTTCGGTTGCGCAATCCAAAGTGGGCAGAGCGGTATCTAAAGCCAACCTGCGTGTGGGCGATCTCGTATTCTTCTCCAGCGGCGCCCGCGCCAACGGCCGAAACGTAACCCATGTGGCGGTTTATGCCGGAGGCGGAAAAATCCTGCATACGTACGGCTCTCCGGGTGTTACAATTTCCAACCTGAACTCGGGCAACTGGAAAAGAACGTATCTGAAAGCACGCCGCGTTCTGTAATTTTTCTAGGTATCGGTTATTTTCATTCCGAGCTTATGCATATGGCGCCATTTCTGGCGCCTTGACTACATAACCCGCGCCGCGCACCGTGTGAATCAGCTTCTGACGGTAGCCTTTGTCCACCTTTAATCTCAGATGGCGGATGTACACATCCACCACATTGGTGCCGGCCTGAAAATGGTATCCCCATACATGACGCAAAATGTCATCGCGTGAACATATCTCGCTGCGGTTCGCGGACAAATAATACAGCAGCGCGAATTCTTTGGGTGTAAGTTTCAGATCCCGGCCATCGCGGACTGCCCGCCTTTGGGACGGCTCCAGAACAAGGCCGTCGATCTTCAGCGTGCCTCCGGCGTGTCGACGGTGCGTCAGCGTCAGCAGATTCTCGATTCTGCATTTCAGCTCGCCGACGTGAAGCGGATGAGCCATATAATCGTTGGCTCCCGCCTTGAATGCGGATTCTGCCGCATCTCCGCCCTGTACGGCGGAAATGGCCAGAACCGGGAAGCTTTTGCCGTTCTCCCGGGCTTCCGCCACCGCCTCCCAACCTTCCCAAGGTTCGCCGTCTGGAATCTCCGCTACGAGCATAGCGGTGTCGTGCTGCGACAGGCCGTTCCGCAGGCTCTTTATATCCATGCTTTCCACAACCGTCAGACCGGTCTCCCGGAGTATGCGGCCGGTTGCGTCCCACCCTTTCCCCGGCTCTTCAAGACCGTCATGTAGAAGCCGGCCCTCCTTCCCTTCAGGGAAGAACCAAATTATAATCTCATCCACGGAAATCCCCCATATCCGCCGTCTGCGCAAGCAGTGGTACCGGCGCTGTATATGGTTTAGAGTTCCCCAAAACAAAGCGGCCATTCCATAAGGGATGGCCGCTTTGTTTTAAATATCAGAAAGTATAAACTGCGCTCTTATCCAAAATAGCGGTGATAGACGCTCCTCGCCGCCGAAATATCGTTCGTTCCATGTACGAGAGCCCGGCCGTCCGCGAACACGACGACCCGGTAATCTCCGTCGTTGAAGGAGACGAGGTACGGATTGCTCTCAACCTTGCCGAGTCCGAGTCTCGACAGCCTGCTCGCGGTGTCCAGAAGCGACAGCGAGCTGCGAACCGCCGGACGGATCTGCACAGTGTTCCGCCCGCATAGCACATCGCTGCGCTCCGTGTTCGCCGCAGTCAGATACGGATACACCGGATCTTTGCCGCATGAAGGGCAGTGCTCCTTGCGGGCGGCGCTTACGCCGATTTCCTGGTACTCGTTGCGCCAGATGTCAAACGTCATCAGCTTCCGGCGAAGCTGTTCCTTCTTCCCGCCAAGCAGCTTGAGCGCCTCAGCCGTAGCGTTCGAAGTCACCATCTGTACAGCTTGCGGCAGGATGCCCGCCGTGTCGCAGGTGTCGCCGCCCAGAGGAACGGTGCCAAGCAGACAGTTAAGACAAGGTGTTTCGCCCGGAATAAACGTATAGGTAACCCCGTAGCTTGCCACGCAGGCACCGTATATCCACGGAATACCGTGCTTCTGGGCGATATCGTTAAGGATCAGCCGGGTATCGAAGTTATCCGTCCCATCCATGATGAGGTCGATGCCCGGTACCAGCGCCTCCAGTTCTTCTGCGCGAACGTCCATGATGTGGCTTTCAACCGTGACTTCGGAATTGATTGCCTCCAGCCTCGCTTTTGCAGCAGCTGCTTTCGGTATGCGGCGCTCGGCGTCCTCCTCCGTATAAAGCTGCTGGCGCTGCAGATTGCTCCATTCCACATAGTCACGGTCGGCAATGACGACTCGTCCAACACCGCAGCGGACCAGCGTCTCGGCGATGCCGGTACCCAAAGCTCCCGCTCCTACGACAAGCACGCTCGATTGTCCAAGCCGGCGCTGGCCCTCTTCGCCGAACGGCCCAAACCGCACCTGACGCGAATATCGTCCGTTTCTTCCGGCGGCTGCGTTAGTCGTCTTCTCTATCTCCTGATCTCTCTCCATGCCGAAATCCCCCTCCATATTCAAAAGTCCGGGAATACGGCGCCTTAACCGCCGTCTCCCGGACTTATCTTTATATTGCTGGACCTGCACGATGTGCGCCCCCGGGTGACCGGAGGCGCTGCTTGCGCTTATAAGCCATTATAAACGGCAAGCTCCGGTTCGCGCTATACGGATTGTGTGGACCACTGCTCGACATCCCAAGTTTTGGTCACCCAATCTTCATAAAAATCGGGTTCATGGGATACGAGCAGAACGGTGCCCTTGAACTCTTTGAGGGCCCGCTTCAACTCTTCCTTGGCCACGACGTCCAGATGGTTCGTCGGTTCGTCGAACAAGATCCAGTTGCTCTCGCGCATCAACAGCTTGCACAGCCGCACTTTCGCCTGCTCCCCCCCGCTCAGCATGTTCAGCGGACGGGTTATATGCTCGTTCTTCAGGCCGCAGCGCGCCAAATGCGCCCGGACTTCATGCTGATTCAGGCTGGAGAACTCATTCCAGACATCGTCGATCGGTGTGAGGTTGCCGGCTTTGACCTCCTGCTGAAAGTAAGCGGGGGACAGGAAGTCGCCCAGGTAAGTCTTTCCGCTGAGCGGCGGAATGGCGCCCAGAATCGTCTTCAGCAGCGTCGATTTGCCGACTCCGTTGCAGCCGACAATGGCGATCTTCTCGCCCCGCTCGATCGTCATGTTCAGCTTGGGGAGCAGCGGACGGTCGTAGCCGATTTCGAAGTCGATGCCCTCGAACACCGTCTTGCCGCTCGCCCGGCTCTCTTTGAACTGGAAAGTCGGCTTGGCGGCTTCTTCCGGCCGGTCGATCCGTTCCAAGCGATCAAGCTGCTTCTCGCGGCTCTTCGCCCGTCCCGAAGTCGAGTAACGGGCTTTGTTGCGCTGGATGAAATCTTCCTGCTTTTTAATAAATTCCTGCTGCTTCTCATACGCTTCGATGTGCTGTGTCTTATTGATGTAAGCCATGTCCAGGAACTTCTCGTAATTGGCCGTATAACGCGTCAGCTTCGCAAATTCCAAATGGTAGACGACATCCACGACCTTGTTCATAAACTCCGTATCATGGGAAATCAGCATGAATGCATACGGGTACTGCTTCAAATAATTGGTCAGCCAATCGATGTGCTCCACATCGAGATAGTTGGTCGGCTCATCGAGCAGCAGTACGTTCGGTTTCTCCAGCAGCAGCTTGGCCAGCAGAACTTTCGTACGTTGTCCGCCGCTCAGGGCGGCCACATCCCGGTCCAGTCCGATTGCGGACAGTCCGAGCCCGTTGCCCATCTCCTCCACCTTGACGTCAATCAAGTAGAAGTCGCCGAGATCAAGCTGCTCCTGGATTTCGCCCATCTGCTCAAGCAGAAGCTCGAGCTCTTCCGGTGAGGCGTCGGCCATTTTCTCGGTGATGCCCATCATTTCCTGTTCCAGCTCAAGCAGCGGCAAAAAAGCGTCCTTCAGCACATCGCGCACCGTCTTGCCCGGCGTGAGCACCGTGTGCTGGTCCAGGTAACCATAGCGGACCCTCGGAGTCCACTCCACTTTGCCGCTGTCCTTCAGCAGCTTTCCCGTCAAAATATTCATCAAGGTCGACTTGCCGACCCCGTTCGCTCCTACAAGCCCGACATGCTCTCCGGCAAGCAGCCGGAACGATACATTCTTGAACAGCTGACGGTCCCCAAAATTGTGGGAAACGTCTTCTACAGTAAGTAAACTCATAAATTATCCGCAAGCTCCTATCTATATTTAAAATCATGGATATTCCGCAGGTTATACAACGACTAATTTTAGCATAAAAAACCCGCTTTCTGAAATAAAAAAGTTTACATTTCATCTTTTTTTCCGCTGTAAAAAGCTTCCCTTTGTTCGCCAGCTATCCTTTTTCAGTATTTCGGCGAACAAATCCCGCAGCGCCGATTCCAGGCTTCCTCCGGCTGCGAAAGGCTCCGGCTGATAGGGAAGTGTGTACACTTCCCGGCTGCCCAGCGTCCCTTTCAGCAGTTCGGCGGCTTGGCGTCCAGCCAGCGGCAGGACAATCTTCCAGCCGCCGTCCTGCCGCCACCCGCTGCGGCGCAGCCACATTAGCGTCTCCTCCATACGCCAATCGGCCCCCGATGCCAACAGCAGGGGAATGTCGCCGCGGGCAAATTCCGCGGAAGCCCCCTCATACGCTCCAATGCCCATATCGAGGACAACGTAGCGGTATTTGCCTGCCAGTTCCTCCAATCCGCCGCCCTCGGGGCGCTTCCAGCAATGAACGCCGTTAATCTCAATGGGACCACCCGTCCCCTCGGATGGAGTCCGCCTCCCGGCAGCTTCAGCCAAAGCGCTGATTCTCCCGTAGACAGGCGATTCCGGCGCATAATCGACCCAGGCCGCCTTGCCATAGCGGCCCAGCAAACTTGCAGCAGCCAGCGACGCATGCGTGGTGCCGATGCCGGATGCCGTGCCCATCATTGTCACGATGCTTACCTTGCCTGACGGAGGAAGGATTTCCGCCGCCGGCTCTTTCTTCCGTGTCCCGGTTGAGCGGACAGCCTTCATCCCTTCCAGTATCCAAAGCACTTCACCGGCGCTCCCGTAACGGTCCTCGGGCCTGGGCCGGAGCAGCCGCCGAAGCACGGGAATCAGCGGCTCCGGAACACGGCCATCAAGCCTGCGCTCCATCCCGGCGGACCATCCGCTGGACTTCCCGCCCGTAGCCAAGTACAGCAGCAGGGCTCCCAAACCGTACAGATCGGACCTGTGATCGCTCTGGCCGCTTCCGTACTGCTCCGGGGCGGCGAAACCGACCGTTCCCAGCTTGACCGTATCTTCGCCCGCGCCATCCCTGTGCCTGCGGGCAATCCCGAAATCGATCAGCATGAGTCCATTCTCAGGAGTCAGCATAATATTCATGGGTTTCAGATCACGGTAGACGATAGGCGGGCGGTGCTCATGAAGATACTGAAGCACTTCCAGCAGCTGCCTCGCGAACAGAAGCAAAGTGTCTCCTTGAATCTTGCCGCCCACAGAATCCATATAGCGGTCCAGCGTCAACCCTTCGATATAGTCCATCACAAGATAGGAATAGCCGTCTTCATCCGGCGGAAAGAAATCGGCAACCCTCGGAAGGCGCTGGTGATCCAAGGCGATCAGCAGCTCCGCCTCTGCCTGCACATTCCCGTAAAGATCCTCTGCCACGCATTCTTTAATGGCCCAGCGCTTGCCGGCCAGTCGCAAATCCTCAGCCAGATGCACATGGCTGCTTCCCCCCGAACCGATGATGCCGGATACCAAGTACCTGCCGCCCAGGATTTGACCCCGTATTAGCTTTGATTTATACCGCATTCCCTTCCCCTCCTGCGTCAATTTCCCCATGAAAAAAAGCATCCCGCTGCAGGAAGCCGCATCGATTGCGGTTCGCCTTTAGCGGGATGCTTTCCCGGAGCTAGTATGCCTTTGTATTCATTAATCTCTTTAATATTTAATCATATAAAGTGTTATCTCGTCCCGGTTATGGAACAGCTGCTTCGCCCGCTGGATCTGCATCCGCTCGCCTTCGAACATGGCCATAATCTCCTTGATCAGCGCAAGCGGCTTTTTGTAGAGCAGCTTTACCGTGACGACGGCGGTTCCTCCGGGCGCCAGGCTGTACAGCAGTCCCGTCACGAGCTTGGCCATCAGCTTGGGGCTCCAGCTCATGTCGCAGACGAGCAAATCAAATTCATTCTCTTTGAATTTGACTTCTCCGGCATTTTTGCGCAGCACTTTTAGGGCGGGATGATCCTTCAGCGATTCATGCATGCGCGCCGGATCAACCGCCGTCACAGCGAGGCCCCGTTCCAGCAGGAAAGACGTCCAGCCTCCGGGCGCCGCCCCGATGTCGAGAGCGCGGCGGAAGCTGCCGAACGAAACGCCGAATTCCTTCTCCGCTTCCATGAGCTTGAATTTCGCCCGCGAAATTTGGCCGTCCTCGCGCCGGAAACGGATCGCTCCGCCGTTCCAGTCGGACAAATTGTCCTCGGGCCGGGAAACGCCGGCGTACAGTGCGTTTGCGGCCGCATACACCGAGACGATCCATGCAGGGTTCTGTACGGTAAATTCGGCGGCGACGCCTTCAAGCTTGGCCTGCAGCCATTCACGCAGCTCGCCCGGACTTTCGCGCCAGAACGAATCATCGGTCTTGCGCACCTGTATGGCGATTCTCTCCCCTTGGAGCTCGCTTCTGCGGCCCAAATATACCGCCAGCCGCTCCAGCGCTTCCTCTCCGCCTTCATCCTGCAGCTGAACCGGCTGAATATGGCGCAGAAAAATCGGCGGGTTCTCCGCCAGCCGCCGCGTTACTTCCTCCGGCTCTGCCTGAAGAGTAGCCAGAAATATCTCGCCGGGCAGCAGCAAGGAACTTTTGACCGAGCCGAACTGGCGCCGGAGTTCCTCCTGGGCGTACGGGGCAAAGCCGTGATTGGCGGTGCAAATATAACGGGAAACTGTCTCGTTCCCTTCCGGGGACGGATTTTGTTCAATGTGTGAGTTAAGCTCGTTCAAATGGATATTCCTCCACGTTTAATTTTTATCCAGGGGCGCTCTTCCTCCCATTCGATCTCGACTGGAAGCTCATAGGCGGCCAGCATCATCTCGCGGGTCAGCACCTCTTTCTTCGGACCCGCCCCGGCCAGCCTGCCTTCGCGGATCAGCGCCACATGGGTAAACAGCGGCACAATCTCCTCGACATGATGGGTGACATACACGACAGTTACCTCCCGCCGGTTAAGCTTGTCCACCTCAGCCAGCATTTTTTCCCGCTCGTAGAGATCCAGACCCGCGCATGGCTCGTCCATAATGAGAAGCTTCGGGTCCGCCATCAGGCAGCGCGCCAGCATCGCCTTTTTGCGTTCCCCCTGGGAGAGTGTGCCGAACGGATGATCCGCCAGCCGTCCCAAATTCATGTCCTCCAGCAGACCGATCGCCTTGGCCTTGATTTCCCCGGGAATCTGCTGATAAAAGCGCAGGTAGGCGTACGCCCCCGTAGCCACAACCTCCCAGACAGGGTCGCGCAGGGTCAGTTTCTCCATAAGCGACGGTCCGATGTAACCGATCTCCTTGCGCACTTCGCGCAAGTCGACTTGACCGTAGGTGTGCCCGAGCACCTTGACCGTACCGCTGCTTGGGAACATATAGCCGGTCATCATCTCCAGCAGCGTCGTTTTGCCCGAACCGTTGCGTCCGAGGATTACCCAATTCTCGCCTGCATTGATATTAAGCGAAACATCATCCAATATAAGATTCTGCTCTCTGCGCAGGGTAAGATGCTGTAAAGAAATCATTATAAATTCACACTCCTTATGTATTCCAGCACACGCTCCACCGAATAAAAAGCATAATGAATGTGCGGCGGCCGATTGCGGTCTGCGTCAAAAACAAGCAGTGCCGGAACGCTGGAAATACGGTACTGACTGACAATGTTTGGAAGAAGATTAATATTGCCGGATATGAGCTTGGTCTCCAACGGGAGCAGATGTCCGGCAACATCCAGCATCCGGCGGGCCGCTTTGCATGTGCCGCACAGCGGCGTCTCCAGGAAGACGGCAAGCGGAGCTCCGCTCCGGTCTATAGCTTCAAGCAGTTCGATTTCATTCATTTCATTCATAGATCGGAGGCTCCCGAAACGATTTCCCGCAGCTTCTCCGGCGGCACCGGCCCGGTATGGACCGTTGTTGCTTCCGGCCTCGCGGGGTACAGAAGCTCAAACATTTCTTTTCTGCCGGACGCGCTTGAGGTATGCAGATAAATTTCCCGGGGGAACAGCGCTTCAAGCACGATGCTTTTGGCGACGAATCCTCCGGTTTCATCTTCCAGCCCCATGTCATAGTCGAGGGAAAGCACACCGACCTCGCACTCGCGAAGCAGCAGCAGACACTCCTCCGTCGTACGGGCAAGCGTAAATCCTTCGGGAGCACGCCTGTAATCGTCCATATACACATGAATCATCCGCAAGGCCCCCTTACGCTTCAAACCATGACCGCACCGCCGCTATTTCATTTTTATGCGTGCCGTCAGAACCCTTCTCCGTCTCCAGAACGGCAGGTTTGCCAAGTAACGGCTCCGATGTCAGCAGCTCTTTCAGGCTCATGGCGCCGATATGACCTGTCCCGACCTGGGCGTGCCTGTCCCGCTTGGAGGAAAACGGATACCGTGAATCGTTGAGATGAACGGCTGCCAAATGCGGCCAATATCCCAGCTTATCCCCCGACTCCAGCAGCTCTTCGCTGCGCTCCGGATTCCATATTCCCGCGGCAAAAGCATGGCAGGTATCGAAGCAGAATCCGATTTGTTCCGGGTAACGGCTTAGTTCACGGATTTTGACCAATTCCTCCAGGGTCGTTCCCTCGAAGCCGCCATTGCCCGCCTGATTCTCAATCAGCAGCTTGGCCGTTCCATTCCAGGACTGAAGCGTTTCATTTATACATTGTATAATATTTTGATAGCCTTGTAACGGCTGCAGCTTGTGAAAATGCCCGAAATGTACCACGATTCCCAGCGACCCGCAGGCTTCGGCGATCTCCAGGTCGTTAAGCAGCGACTGAACCATCATTTCCCTGCTTGGAACATCCCCGTCTCCGGCGGCGAGATTCGTGGGATAGGGCGTATGGGCGATGGACAACAGTCCTTTTTCCCGGCAAAAAGACGCGCACTCTCCCGCATCCTTCGCATTAAGTGTCTTAAGCTGGAGACTGCGCGGATTTTTCGGAAAATATTGAAAACAGCCCGCGCCACTTTCCCGCGCCGCTCTGGCCGCCTGCGTGTAACCGCCGCGGATGCTGACATGCGCTCCGATACACGGCTCAGTGATCATGCTGGCATTCTGGACAGTAGAACACCTTGCGCCCGGACAGCTCCGCTTTCACAATCGTTCCTCCGCAGCGTTCGCAGGTTTCCCCACCGCGGTCATAAACCTTGCATCTGTCATTGTAGCTCCCCGTAACCGTGTCCCCCGCCATGAACGGCAGCTCCATGTAGCCGCCGATGTCCGCCGCCTCGCTCAGCACTTTGCGTACCGCGCTGTACAATCGGGCTATCGACTCCGGCGTCAATCCCTGCACGGGTGCCGATGGCAGCAGAGCCGCTTCGTACGCGATTTCGTCGGCATAGCAGTTGCCGATTCCGGCGAAGACCTGCTGGTTAACCAGCAGGCTTTTAAGCGCTCCCCGTCTACCTTTCAGCAGTTCGGCAAAGTGTTTATCATTCATGCGCTTGTCCAGCAGCTCGGGACCCAGCTTGGCGAGGGCCGCCTGCGTCTCCTTAACGGATAACAGATGCAGGTAGCCGAGGCGCAGACCCATAAAATACAAAATCCGGTCGCCGAAGGCAAGCTCAACCTGCGTGCTGCGGTCCGGACGCTCTTCCTCAGTCCCGAAGAACAGCAGTCCGCCAAGCATCAGATGAAGCAACAGCCTGCGGCCGTCATGCAGATGGAACACCAAATGCTTCCCTCTGCGTTCCACAAAAACAACACGAGCGCCGATTAGACTTTTTATGAATATATCCTGCTCCACATTTATTGATTTGTCCCTGTTAACCGTCACCCCGGTGATCGGTAAATTAACTATGTGCTTCGAAAGCAGCCTTCGGTAGTTTTCCATTTCCGGAAATTCCGGCATCGTTCATCGTCCTCTCCAACTGTACTCTCCTAATAATGAAAATGCAGCTCTGCCATTATACACCAAGCAGCACGCGTAAATCAGCCAAATTACGGCAAATATAATCCGGGGAAATCCCTGTCAGCTCCTTATGCCGCTCCAGATTGTCCTCCGTTGTTACTCCCGTCAGCAGCAGTACCGTACGGCAGCCCGCATTAGCTCCCGCGGCGATATCCGTCCTCATATTGTCGCCAACAACGACGGCCTCTTTGGGGTCGATGCCAAGCAGCGACGTTGCATAGTTCATCAAATGGCGGTGCGGCTTGCCGATAATCACCGGCGTCATGCCGCTGGCTGCTTCAATTGCCGCTCCCAGTGTGCCCGCTCCCGGCAGCATGCCGTCATCGGAGGGCAGCATCAAATCCGGATTGGTCAGCACAAAGGTCGCGCCCCCGGCGATCCAGCGCGCCGCCCTGGTCAGCGTATCATATGTAAAAGAACGGTCAATACCTTGGACGACGTACTGCGGCGAATCGGAAACGATGTTCAGGCCCGCTTCCTCGCACGCCCGGTGCAGCCCTTCTTCCCCCAGTATCGCCACGGACGCCCCGGGCGATTCCCCGGCGATATATCTTGCCGCCGCAAGTGAAGAGGTGCAAACTTCCTGCGCCTGCGCTTTAATCCCCATTGCTCGCAAATGCCCGGCAACGCTTTCCGGCGTACGCGACGAGTTGTTCGTCACAAACAGAAACGGAATACCTTTTGCTCTAAGTCCCGCAATAAGCTCATCCGCTCCGGGGATCATGATGCCGCCGTGATACAGCGTACCATCCAAGTCCAAGAGCAGCCCTTTTATGTTACCGGTCAGTATGTTATCGGTCATTTTCTCCCATTTCCTCCCCATCTTATAATTAATGGCATAAATGAATAACGGGATAAATTTTAGGTTCGAAATCTATTTCCCGTGATCGCCGATTTAATTCTCAAAAAACGAAATTTCTTCTAAAATTTAAGACATTTTTCTCCATGCTTTTGGTGAAAGAAGCCCTCTAAAAGTCGAACGGCATCGAACCGGCGGCTGCGAAAGCAATTTTTGACGGGCGTCTGTCGCTTCCTGCGCTTTCCCGGAAAATAATTTAATTTCCCCTTCAATTTCCCGTCTTTCGTTCCACCGGATACAGCCGAAATTCCTCGGCGAGCAGCGTGTTGGGGAATATGGATCGCGCCTCTTCAAGCAGCGGAATAAGCTCGTCCAGAGAGCCGTATCTTGAACTGAAATGCGTAAGAATGAGCTGACGGGCGTGTGCTTCCTTGGCGATTTCCGCTGCCTGAACGGTCGTGCTGTGATGGTAATCCCGAGCCATCTTGGCCAGTTCATGGCTAAAGGTCGCCTCATGGACCAGCAGATCGGCTTCCCTTGCAAGCGGAATGGAATTCCCGCAAGGTCTGGTATCTCCCAGAACGGTGATGATCCGGCCGCGTTTCGGTTCGCTGAGCACATCGGCGGCGGCAATCGTTATTCCTTCGTCCGTGGTCACATTCCGGCCGCTCTTCAGCACGCCGTACAAAGGGCCGGGTTTCAGGCCGTAAGCTTTAAGCCGCTCGGTATTGAGGCTGCCAGGCCGGTCCTTTTCCGTGACACGGTAGCCGTAGCTGTCTATCCGGTGCTCCAAAAGAGCCGATTCCACTTTAAAACTTTCATCTTCAAAAATAAGCCCGCCGTTATGCTCGATCACTTCGAGCTTGTAAGGAACCCTGGACTGGCTGACAGACAGCGAAATATCCAGAAACGCCTTGAGTCCGGGCGGACCGTATACAGTCATAGGCGCGGTGCCTCCCTGATATCCCCTGCTGCTCAGCAGCCCGGGAAGTCCGAAGAGATGGTCGCCGTGAAGATGGGTAATGAACAGCTTTTCCAGCCTGCCAAGCCGCAGCGGCGAACGGAGGACCTGATGCTGTGTTCCTTCTCCGCAGTCGAACATCCATAGGCTTCGGCGCTCTTCGAGCAGCCGCAGGGCGACCGAGCTTACATTTCGCTGCAAAGTGGGAACACCCGCATTGGTGCCCAAAAAATATATCTCCATATCTGTCCTCCTCTCCTCCCTGTGATCTTATTCATCCCGTAAATCCTCCCGATCTTCCAGCAAAAAGCCTCCCGTAACCGGGAGGCTGGTACAACGGGAAGTTCCCTTAAGACTATTCTGTCCAAAAGCTTAGGCTTTCTCCACATTGAAATACTGCGCTTCAGGATGGGCGAAAACCATAGCAGACACGGACGCCTCAGGTTCCATCATAAAACCGTCCGTTAAGTGGACTCCGATATCCTCGGGTGACATCAGCTTGAACAGCGGCCCTTGTTCCTCCAGGTCCGGGCAAGCCGGATAACCGAAGGATACGCGGATGCCTTGATAACGGGCGCCGTGTCTTTGTTTCATCGTCATATCAGCCGAGTCGGGGAAGCCCCAGGTGTCCCGCATCATATGATGGACGCGTTCGGCCAATCCTTCAGCGACTTCAAGAGCCAGGGCTTGCAGTGCATGGGAACGCAGGTAGTCGCCCTTATTCTTCAGTTCCTCGGACAGTTCGCGTACTCCGTGTCCCGCTGTCACCACGAGGAAACCGACATAATCCATAACGCCGCTGTCCACAGGCTTCAGGAAGTCGGCCAGGCAGAGATACGGCTCAACCTGCTGCCTTGGGAAAGTAAAGGTATGCAGAACCTTTCCCGTATCCTCCGGATCATAGATCAGAATATCGTTGCCCCTGGACTGAGCCGGGAAGAACCGGTACATCGCATGCGGGCTGATCGTTCCGTTTACCGTCGCCTCAAGCAGCAGCTCGTCCACTGTCTCTTTCAATTCGACCGCGCGGGATTCGCCTGCGGCCAGCTGGGCCTCGACCGAGCCTCTTAGCCCCAAATGATGACCGAGCAGCATTTGCATGTTCACATAAGGGATTACATGGCCAAGCGGATAATTGCGGAGCACATGCCGCTCCAGGTCCGGCGGAATATAGACCGGCGCATCCTGAGATATATTCGAGCGCACTGCTCTTGTGAGCTGGGGAAGCTCCTGCTTCTGCGGAGCAGCCGCAGCGGCCTCGTTCTCCTCCCGCATCTCCTCGGCCATCTTGGCCCGTTCCAGCGGGTTCATCAGCTTATTGGCAAGATCAAGCCCGTCCATGGCGTCCTTGGCGTACAGCACAAGTCCGTCGTATTCCGGACGGATACGTGTCTTGGTGAACTTGCGGGTCAGAGCCGCCCCACCGACCATAATCGGCACATCTATTCCCGCCGTGCGCAAATCCTGCGCCGTCAGTACCATCTGCTGCGCCGACTTCACGAGCAGGCCGGACAAACCGATGGCATCGGCTTTTTCCCGTCGATATGCTTCGATGATCGTCTCCGGTGGTACTTTTATACCCAAATTGACGATTTGATAACCATTGTTCGAGAGGATGATCTCGACGAGATTTTTACCGATATCATGCACATCTCCCTTAACGGTGGCAAGCAGAATCTTACCCTTGACCGAGCTCTCGTTCTTCTCCATGAACTGTTCAAGATGGGCTACCGACGCTTTCATCACTTCAGCGCTTTGCAGCACCTCCGCGACAATGAGCTCGTTGTTGTTGAACAGCCGCCCGACCTCGGACATTCCGCTCATGAGCGGTCCGTTGATAATTTCCAGCGCGCCGTATTTCTTCAGCGCCTCGTCGAGATCAGGGATCAGCCCTTCTTTGCTGCCCTCCACCACATAGGAAGCCAGACGCTCTTCGAGAGTCAGGTTGGAGATTTTCTCCTTCTTCTCGACTTTCTTGCCACGGAAGGCGGCGACAAAGACGGCAAGCGTCTCGTCGTTTGTATTATAAATCAGCTCTTCAGCCAAGCGGCGCTCTTCCTCCGGAATCGAGGCATAACGCTCCACCTTCTCCGTATTGACGATCGCGTAATCCAGTCCCGCCTTGGTGCACTCGTAGAGGAACACGGAATTCAGCACTTCCCGGCCCGCCTCCGGCAGTCCGAACGATACGTTGCTGATTCCCAGCACGGTATGGACACCCGGCAGTGCTTCCTTGATCAGACGGATACCGTCGATCGTTTCCTTCGCCGAGCCGATATACTGTTCATCCCCAGTGCCGACAGGGAACACTAGTGTGTCGAAGATTAAATCTTCGGGCGACAAGCCGTACTTGCCTACGAGGAGATCATAGGAGCGTCTGGCCACCGCGAGCTTGTCTTCCGCCTTGATGGCCTGGCCGCTTTCGTCGATAGTCCCGACAACCACCGCCGCGCCGTACTTGTGAATGAGCGGCGTGACGTGCTCAAATTTTTCTTCACCATCTTCAAGATTAATGGAGTTAATGATCGCTTTGCCCTGGCAGTACTGCAGAGCAAGATCAATAACCTTCGGATCGGTCGTATCGATCATAAGCGGAACCTTGACCTTTTTCACGACCAGTTCCAGGAATTGCTCCATATCTTCCGTTTCATCACGGTCGGGGTCCTGTACGCACACATCCACAACCTGAGCCCCGCTCTTCACCTGAGCGCGCGCGATTTCCGAAGCCTCTTCATATTTGCCTTCAACGATGAGCCGTTTGAATTTGCGGGAGCCAAGCACGTTGGTCCGCTCGCCGACCATATAAGGCCGGTTATCCTGCTCGATGTATACCGGCTCGATTCCGGACAATGCCGGCGGATGGCTTCCACTCAAGGGGCGCGGAGGATATTCCGACAGGGTGTCTGCCATCGCTCGGATATGCTCCGGTGTAGTGCCGCAGCAGCCGCCGGCGATGTTAAGCCAGCCCTTCTCAGCGAACGCCGCGACCTTGCGCGCCAGCGAATCCGGCGACTCGTGGTAGTTCCCGTTCTCGTCGGGCAGACCCGCGTTCGGATAGCAGCTGACCGCCGCCTTGGCCATAGCGGACAACGAACGGATATGGTCCCTCATGAATTCCGGACCGGTCGCGCAGTTAAGGCCGATGGAGATCGGCTTCAAATGCTCCAACGAGATATAAAAGGCTTCGATGTTCTGGCCGGCCAGTGTCGTGCCCATCGGCTCGATCGTCCCGGAAATCATAACCGGCAAGGTGATGCCTGTCTTCTCAAATGCATTGCGAATGCCGATGCTGCCCGCTTTTACATTCAAGGTATCTTGAGAAGTTTCGAGCATCAGGGCGTCTACGCCGCCTTCGATCAGAGCGATAGCCTGCTCTTCGTAGCTTTCCGTCAGCTCGCTGAATGTCACGCCTCCGGTAACCGACAGCGTTTTGGTTGTCGGGCCCATTGCGCCCACAACGTAGCGCGGACGATCCGGAGTATCATATTTATTGACAGCTTCCCGGGCGATTGCAGCGGCGACAAGATTGATTTCGCGCGCTTTTTGAGGAATATCGTATTCCGCAAGCACAACCGAGGTTGCCCCGAACGTATTCGTCTCGATCAGATCGGCGCCGGCTTCCAGGTAGGCTTCATGAATATCCCGAATGACTTCGGGTCTGGTCAGCACAAGCATTTCGTTGCAGCCATCCAGCTCGTCTCCGCCAAAATCTTCCCCGGTCAAAGGAACCTGCTGAATCATGGTGCCCATTGCACCGTCTAGAATCAGTATGCGCTGCTCCAGCGCTTCTGCAAGTGTAGGTTTAGCCAACTTCCAATCCCCCCAGTAAAACATTAGAGTAAGTTTAGCAGAATAAAGGGAATTCGGAAAGTATCCCGGCCCACTCTGCAAGTCTGTCTTATTTCCAGCCGGTCTCCCGGCATTTATTATGGCTTAACGGTCAACGGTTTTGTCGGCATGGAGTGCTGCGTCCGCGCGGTTGCATGCGAGGTCACACTATACGTTCCCGCTTCCTCCAGTGCCCCCACTGCCGTATATTTCCCCTCTCCGTCCGGCTGTCCCGTGAGCTCAAGCTTTTTTGACGGATCGGCGGTATTTACGACTTCAAATAATACTTCATTGGCATCGTACACCACATCGCCGCCCTGGGTTATTCTGGCTTCAAAGGTTATCTCCTGATGGACTGCCGCCTCGGCTGGACTCCACGTAAGCTCAACCTTGATCGGTTCCATTGACATCTCGGACATATCCATGGCAGTGTGTTTGTTCCCTACGGAAGAGCAGCCTGTAAGCGTTGCGGCAATAACCATGGAATACACAATCTTCTTCAGGATTAATCTCGACATACGCAGCCCCCCAGGTGGACTAAGTGTGGTATGGATGCTTGATTACATCTTGCGTTAATACCGCGTTAAGTGTACCTATCCTATTATACATGGATTAACGTCTTTCGGGGATATCAAACGCCACCTTAACTATAAAAAAAGAGATATTTATCACACAACCTGTTTAACCATTCATATCGGCATTCTGCAAAATTCTCAAATAAAAACCGATATCCCTTATTACAGGAATACCGGTCCAAAAGAAGTAAATCAATGTTAGCGTTAGAGAGTTTCAACCAGCGGAAGCAGTTCCGACAAATGTTTGATTTCATAATGAGGGATAATTTCCGGGTCGGATGGTTTGCCGGTACGGTTGATCCATACCGTTGTAAGACCGGCCGCCAAACCGCCGCGGATGTCTGTAGTGAGCTTGTCGCCGACCATGATGCCCTGCTCCGGAGCAATTTCCAGCCGCTTAAGCGCATGCTCGAAAATCGACGCGTCCGGCTTGCCTTTTCCAAAGGTCCCTGATATGACGATGTGATCAAAAAAAGGAATCAGCTCAGGTACGCCATCCAGCTTCTCCTGCTGCAGGGCCGGACAGCCGTTGGTCAGCAGCAGCAGCTTTACGCGCCCGCGCAGCGCAGTCAGGATTTCCAGCGTCTCTTCATACATATAAGGACGGCCCCGCCGTTCCGCAGCAAAACGCGCAGCCAGCGTCTCAGCCAGGCTCTCATCGTCTATGCCCACAGCCGCAAGTCCGCGGCGCCAGGACTCCTTGCGGTAAATTGGGGCCAGCTGTTCCAGCTTCCGGAACTGTTCCTGTTCTCCGGCCGTAAAATTCGCCCACAGCGCTTCAAACGGGTTAATTCCGATCATCTGTGTAAAAGGAAAAGTCTCGTAAGACTCATAGAGACTTCTCGCTTCGCGTCTGACCGCGGCTTCAAGTTCCTTGGGGTCCACGGCTTCGCCCGCCGCTTTACAAGCGTATTCAAAGGCTTCCTCAATGCTTCGCTCATCCCACAAAAGGGTATCATCCAAATCGAACAGTACGGCGGCAATCGGCATTCCATTACTCCCTCTCTATATTAAACTTTAAAATTGCTGGTTTATTCGTTTTCCAACGGAATTTTGTTTAACTTGGCAAACTGATCCATCCGCTCTCCCATGGCCACCGTATCGTAACGGTTGATCAACCGGGAGAATATCCAATGGCCCCGTTTGGCTTTGGGCTTAATGCTGACGGATTTCCGCGAGATGATAATCTTCTCGATGTCTGCCGCGTCCAGAAACTTTTGGCGGTTAAACTTAAAGGTGGATACCCGCGCCCGCTCCACTTTCAAATAAGGGCGACGGAAGAACATCATTGCCGCCAGCGCAAAATAGAGCACAACGCCAACCCAATTCATCACCAGGCTGTTTTGGCTGCCGGAAGAGGTATCGAACTGGCCGATCATCCAATACAAAGCCCCAAGTCCCGCAAGAAGAACGGGAAATACGATATTCCGTCCTCTATACACGTCGGTTTGGCCTGCCTGGCTTGACCTATAGATCGAATCTTTACCTTCCTTTTTTCTTTTCTTGTTGACCTGCTGCGAGTTGCGTTGAACCATTCTTTCCCAAGAACGGGCCATTTCATTTCCCCCTAGTCTTCCTGAAATATCTATGAATAGACGGCTGATTAGTGCAAGGGTCTTTTGCCGCCTTGATCATTTCCATCGTTGTCCACAATTTCAATCGAATCCAGTTGAGCCCGGAAATTGCGGCGGACATTGCCGAGGTATATTTCCCGGAGCTTCGCGCGTTCTGCCAGTTCTTCTTCATTAAGTCCTTCGTTCTTATGTTTGCGCGCCAGTTCATTAATTCGGTTAACCAGTTCATCTATATTCAAAATATGATCCCTCCTAATGATGTTTGCTCTTCTTTCCGGCAGGTCCCAGAAACCCTTGACCGGTACTACAAGCTCTAAATTCATTCTAACTTTGCCATGAGAAAAAGAGCTTGTCAAGGCGACTCCCCTGAAAGCTCTCTTGTAAGTTAATAGGACAATGATTCTTCTGTTCAGTTATTTGTAAACGGGAACCGATAATACCACTCCGGCCTCAATATTCGCCCCATTCAGATCGTTATACCGTTTAATCGCTTCAATATATACGACGGTTCTCATATCGGAAGGTTTATTCTTGACCGCAATGCTCCACAATGTATCACCGGGCTCCACAACGACCCGTTTCTCCTGCTGCGGTGAAGATACCGAACTGGCAAAGACCTGACCCACGACGGTAAATCCGGAAATAATCAGAAGAAGGACAATAACAATTTTGAACAGATTTTGCATTGATGAAAAGGGATGGATTCTCGTACCGGCCGCTTTGGAGAATTTTTCAGATGGATTCCTATGGTCAGAAACAGCACCTCGTCCCGCCGCCGCGGGTTCAGGAGTTTCATTATAAATGCTGCGGTATGTACTGTATTTTAACATAAATCATCGACCTCCAAACACTTGTTCTTGCTTGCAAAAATAATATAGCACGAACATGTGTTTCGATCAAGAGGTTTTTCGAACAATTGTTCGCTTATATCTTAGAACTTACGTTTGTGCGAACGGAGGTTCTGTGTTATAATTCTCCCAAACATTACTAGATAGATGGGGTGTATTCCAATGTCAAAAATTTCGAGTCGCCAGCTGGCGATCCTGGAATTTATACGTAACGAAGTCCGCAGCAAGGGGTATCCACCCTCCGTCCGGGAAATTGGCGAAGCCGTCGGCCTGGCTTCCAGCTCCACCGTACACGGACATCTCGATCGGCTGGAAAAGAAAGGGCTTATCCGCCGCGATCCCACGAAACCGCGCGCTATTGAGCTGCTGGGTCAGGAAGATTCCGATAATGTTCATCAATTCGTTCAGACGATTGCACGAGTGCCGGTAGTGGGAAAGGTAACTGCGGGTGTGCCAATTACCGCCACGGAGAATATCGAGGATTATTTTCCTCTTCCCACCCATTATGTCGGAGATAACAAGGTCTTTATGCTTTCCGTCATGGGCGACAGCATGATTGAAGCCGGTATCATGAACGGCGATTACGTTATCGTCCGTCAGCAGCAGACTGCCGACAATGGTGATATCGTCGTCGCTATGACCGAAGACGATGAGGCTACCGTCAAGACTTTCTATAAGGAGCGCGACCATATTCGGCTCCAGCCCGAGAATCCGTCCTACGAGCCGCTTCGGCTAAACCGGGTGAGTATTTTGGGGAAAGTAATCGGATTATTTAGAGACATTCATTAATAATATCACGAGTAAAAAGGCGGACTTTCGGTAAACGGAGCCGCTTTTTTTATGTTTTTCTACACATCAACTGTCCGGAGCAGCACGGAGTTTTACGGAAATTCAAAAGCACGGCGTATGTACTCCCCGCATACTTTATTCCGTAAAGGAGTGCTGCGATATGCCCAATTACCGGATCATTGTCGATTTGTCGGATCGCAAGCTGTATTTGTTGGATAACAATAAGGTCGTGAGGGGATTCCCCGTAGGAATCGGTAAGATGCTTACCCAGTCACCCGTCGGCGAATATACTATTGTTAACAAACAGGCTAATCCGGGCGGACCGTTTGGCGCGTTCTGGATGGGTCTTTCCAAGCCCCATTATGGCATTCACGGAACCAATGATCCCGGTTCCATCGGCCATTTGGTCTCGCATGGCTGCATCCGGATGTACAATGCCGACGTTCTCGCATTGTCCCGGATTGTTCCGCTGCATACGAGGGTCACGATACGGCAGTAGCCGGGTATGCGTTTTTTAACGTTTCGGGCGGCTTGACTTGAAGCGGGTCAGGAATACGCTCGAAGAGCTGCGAAGCAATTATTACAGGATTATTGTTTATGTAGCAGCCGCAATGATCTCCGACATGTCCACCCAATCCCAATCTTCTTCGCTCCAGCGCAGCTTGATACGCTTCATCAGCCGGTCCACTTGAATAACGATTCCTTTAGCCACCCGATCGGTAAATGGGTCGAACAGTGTAAGTGTGACTGGCGAGTGTTCCTCCATTGAGTAATACAGTGCCTGATCAATGAATTCCCATTCCTTGGGGTCCAAGACCGGCCTCTCCTTGCGCAGCTCATCATGGTTATTATTGATGACCCTCCGTGTATGTTCGGGCTGCATCATAAAGCTTCTCTCCCATAGGCCGCTGCCTTCGATCTAATTTGTCCCATATTAAATCGCCTCCATGGATTTATTATATGCGAACAAATGTTCTTTATTCAATAAAAAAAGACTCTTCCGCGACAGAGGATTTATATTTCTATAAATACATAGAAAGCTCCCACCGGTTACAACCGAACGGGAGCCGCTTCCTTATTCCTTCGTATTACCGGATCGATTATTAAACACCAACTCGAACAATCCTGTAGCCGACAGGCCCGCAAGCGCACCGGACCACAGCCGCAGCGCCAAATCTAGATCCGTAAACGGAAACGCCGCCCATCCGATGAGCAGGCCAATCCCGACGCCGATTAGCGGAATGGCTTTTTTAGGTAAGTTGATCGTCGTCTTGACAAACTGCACGGCGGTCATCACAAATACGGACAAGACCGATGCAAAGGCCAGAACGTCCGTTAAGTTTTGATTAGCCATTACTTGTCCTCCTTCTCAATCTCGGACAGCCGCCGCTCAAGCGCTTTAATATCGGCCACATTGCCGGCGATCAATCGGAGGAAATTGGTCCGTATCCTATTAATGACTGCCGCCGTCTCCTCCCGCGTGATGGGCGCGCCAGGACGTGTGCCGTCAAAATAGCCGTTCGCCGTTGCCTCGGCCCATGCCTCCTCAGCCCAAGCGCTTACTTTGTCTATATCCCGTTCTGCCATTTTATCCACAGTCTCCTTCGTTTGGGTGAATCTCTTTTTCATCTCCTCAAGCGTGCCGTCATACTCATTAAGGTCCGGAAAGCCGCTGACACCGTCTACCCTACGGCCGCCGTTGGATCGCAGACCGCCGCTCTGCCCGTCGCTGTACTGCCAGAAATCCCAACGGGACCAAGCCGTGGTGTTGGACGGCGCCACTGTACTGTACCGGGCAATCCAGAGCGGATATTTACCAATCGGAGCTCCAAAGTTCGCCGCAAAGAAATTGCCTGTATAAACGATCGGGCGCACACCGGTTAAACGCTCAATCTCCGACAGAAATGCCGCGGCGACGGCGCTGATCCGTTCTTTGCTTAAGCGGCTGGGGTTATTTTCATAATCCATTACAGGTGGCAGATCCAATCCGTCGATACCACCGGCCGCCTGAATTGCATCGTTAAAGTTCGCTGCTTCCGCCTTGGCCTCATCTTCACTTACCGCTCTGACAAAGTGATAAGCCCCTACCAATATGCCGGCTTCCCTTGCATTTATGACATGATCGGCAAAAGTGTCGTCCTTATAAGTCTGGCCCTCACTTGCCTTAAGAAAGGCGAAGGAGATGCCGTCCGCTTTGACTTTGGCCCAATTGACGTTCCCGTTGTGATGTGAAATATCGATCCCTTGGGCGTTTTTGCTGTTACGCGCTTTCATAAATTCACATCCTCTATCTATTAAATTCCGTTCACCGGCGTAATGCTTGGACTTCTATGCCGCCCTAAAACATAACGCAAGAGTTGACCGTGTTCTTCTAAAAGAAAGCAATCGTCGCAATCAGCCTGCTCATTGATGTAATTCCCAGAAAGATAGTCCCCAAGTATCCATGGGCAAAATAAAAACACGCCTGCATTCGGCGTGTTCACTATGTCCCTCAAGAAAAGAAAAAACATTTTTCCCCAATAGAAAAAAACCCCCGGCGCTTACAGCGCCAAGGGAATCGTGTCTTAGTACAACGTGATGTATTGGTTTCTCTCCCAGTCATGCACCTGCGTCCGGTAGATATCCCATTCGATTTCCTTCAGCTCGTAGAAATGGGCAAGGGCATGGTCGCCAAGAGCGTCGGTAATAACGGGGTTGCGGATCAGCTCGTTCAGAGCTTCCTTGAGGTCGGCTGGCAGGCTCGGAATGCCTTCCTCGATCCGTTCTTCTTCGGACATGATGTAAATATTCCGGTCGATCGGAGCCGGAAGATCAAGCTGACGCTTGATGCCGTCGAGACCGGCTTTCAGCATTACCGCCAGCGCCAGATACGGATTGGCTGCCGGGTCCGGATTCCGGACTTCAACGCGTGTGCTCAGTCCTCTGGAAGCCGGTATGCGGATCATCGGGCTGCGGTTGCTGGCCGACCAGGCGACATAGCAAGGCGCTTCATATCCGGGCACAAGACGCTTATAGGAATTCACCGTAGGATTCGTGATTGCGGCAAAAGCACGCGCATGCTTCAGCAGACCCGCCATGTAGTTGCGCGCGGTATCGCTGAGGCCAAGCTCATCGCTTTCTTCGTAGAAGGTGTTCTCACTGCCTTTAAACAGGGACTGATGGCAGTGCATTCCCGAGCCGTTCATTCCAAACAGCGGCTTCGGCATAAACGTGGCATGCAGTCCATGCTGGCGGGCTACCGTCTTCACAACCAGCTTGAAAGTCTGAATCTGGTCGGCGGCTTTGATCGCGTCTGCATATTTAAAGTCGATTTCATGTTGCCCGGAAGCAACCTCATGGTGGGAAGCTTCGATCTCAAAGCCCATTTCCTCCAGGGTCAGAACGATTTCGCGGCGGCAGTTCTCACCGAGATCCATTGGAGCCAGATCGAAATAGCCCCCTTGATCGTTCAGTTCCATCGTCGGATTGCCCTTCTCGTCGGTCTGGAACAGGAAAAATTCAGGTTCAGGTCCAACGTTCATGGCCGTAAAGCCCATTTCATTCGCTTCTTTAAGACAACGCTTCAAAATGCCGCGGGGATCACCGGCAAACGGAGTTCCGTCCGGCATGTAGACATCACAAATAAGACGGGCTACGCGGTCTTCCGTCACCCAGGGAAAGATCACCCAAGTGTCGAGGTCGGGATATAAATACATATCGGATTCTTCGATGCGAACATAGCCTTCGATGGAAGAGCCGTCGAACATCATTTTGTTCTCCAGCGCCTTCTCCAGTTGGCTGACGGGAATTTCCACGTTCTTGATCGTACCGAGCAGGTCGGTAAACTGGAGACGAATGAACCGGACGTTCTCTTCCTTGGCAATGCGCAAAATATCTTCTTTAGAAAAGCTCACTATACCCTCTCCCTTTCGCGCTTCTGTGTATGTTATTTATTGAAAAACCGGGATAACTCCCCTTGAATGAGAGATACTTGCCCCGGTCTTTTACCGGAAACCAACTCCTGCTTAAGCAGCCTGTGGAGCTGGGAATCGGACAGCTCGCGCCGCCGGACTTCCGTGTCGGGGGTAATGACGGTTGCTTCTTCGGATTCCTTGGATACCGGGTTCATCACCTGTTTGATGCCGGCAATATTGACTCCTTTTTCAATCAATGCCTTGATTTCGAGCAATCGCTCCACATCGTTAAAAGAGAATAATCGCTGGTTGCCCGAGGTGCGCGCCGGAACAATCAGACTATGCTGCTCATAATAACGGATTTGCCGCGCGGACAAATCGGTAAGTTTCATTACAATTCCAATTGGAAATAACGCCATATTTCTGCGGATTTCATCACCCATGACTCATCCAACCTTCCAATGATCTTTTTCTCATCTCATTGTACATTTCCGGCTATGACGTGTCAATGGTATGTAAGATATACTCACAACTTATTATGATCTATTTACAGTAATTCGCGATCGCGCATGCTCTGCAGGGCCATCAGCACACCGTACTTTACATGCGAGTAGGTCAATCCTCCCTGCATGTATCCGATGTAAGGCGCACGAATCGGGGCGTCCGCGGACAATTCCAGGCTGCCGCCCTGAATGAAGGTTCCCGCCGCCATAATAACCGGATGCTCATAGCCCGGCATATACCACGGTTCGGGGACGGCATGGCTGTCCACAGCCGCGGCCCGCTGGATTCCCTGGACGAAAGCGATCAAATGCTCAGGTCCGTCAAAAGCGATTGCCTGGATAAGATCGGTCCGCGGCTCACGCCAAGCAGGCTTGGTGGTGAACCCGCAGCGTTCAAAGACCGCTGCCGCAAAGATGCTGCCTTTAAGAGCCTGTCCGACCGTATGCGGCGCCATAAAGAGGCCCTGGTAAAGCCCCCGGGTCGTCCCCAGCATTGCCCCGACTTCGCCGCCGATTCCCGGCGCAGTAAGCCGGAAGGCCGCCAGTTCGACCAGGTCTCTCCTGCCGCAAATATATCCGCCGGTCTCGGCAATGCCGCCGCCCGGATTTTTAATCAGGGAGCCCGCCATGAGATCCACGCCGGCCTGGGTCGGCTCCAGCTTCTCCGTGAATTCGCCGTAGCAGTTATCGACGAAGACGACAGCGTCCGGGGCCATCTCCTTGATTTTGGCCGTCATTTCTCCGATTTGCCTAACCGTAAAGGACGAACGCCAGTCGTAGCCGCGCGACCGCTGGATGCCAATTACCTTTGTTCTTGGGGTAAGCTTCTGCGCAACCTCCGCCCAATCGATTTCCCCCTCTTCGGTCAGCGCCGCTTCCCGGTAGGTTATGCCGAAATCCGCGAGGGAACCCGTACCGTCCCCAAGCTTGCCAATCACCTTGTGCAAAGTATCGTAAGGCCGCCCGGTAATGTACAGAAGTTCGTCACCAGGTCGCAGCACACCGAACAGCGCGGTCGAAATCGTATGCGTTCCCGAAGCGAAATGAGGCCGCACCAGCGCGGCTTCCGCACCGAACACATCGGCATAGACTAGGTCCAGCACCTCCCGCCCTCTATCGTTGTATGCGTATCCAGTAGAGCCTGCAAAGTGAAAATCGCTGACTTGATGGCGCTGGAACGCCTCAATTACTTTCCATTGGTTGAAATCCACAATCCGGTCAAGAATTCTGACCGCCTCCTGAATTTCCGCTTCGGCCGCTTCCGCCGCCTGTAAAATATCTTCTGCAAACAATGACATTTCCGCCTGTCTCTCCTTACATTCACTTCCCATAATCATAACAGGAAGCGACATATAGCTGTCACTTCCCAAATCATATAATAGGATGCTATTGGTAAATAAGTAATACTACACCTGGTAATTCGCGCAATTTAAAAACCGCTATTCAGTCTCTAGTCCTGGTCTGTTTGATTCACAAAGTCGGTCAGCATGTAGCCCCATTTTTCGTAATCGTCTTTGTTCACTCGCACGCTGTATAAAGTGTCGTTCTCTTCAAAGGACTGATCCAGCACATCTCCGACTCTATACAGCAGGGAAGTCAAATCCCCCCGGCTGGAAGGAATCCGGAAGCTCAGCGTGTCCCCGGACAGCTCGTTTTGAATCGTATCGGCAATTCGGGCCAGATCCTCCGCGTTAAAAGCGCTGACCTTTAAATAGCCCGGCCCTCCAGGCAGCATTTCCAGCTGCTCCGGTCGGCAAAGATCACTCTTGTTAAACAGGACGACCTGCGGCTTCCCGGCTGCGCCGAGATCCTCCAGAATGGTCTGCACCACTTCCATTTGCTCTTCCCGCATTGGGGAAGAAGCATCGACCACATGAAGCACCAGATTCGCCTCATTGACCTCCTCCAGCGTCGCACGGAACGAAGCAACCAGATCATGCGGAAGATTCTGAATGAAGCCGACCGTATCAGTAAGCACGACGCTCTTGCCGCCAGGCAGCTCTAGCAATCGCGATGTCGGGTCAAGCGTAGCGAACAGCTGATTCTCGATATACACATCGGCATCGGTCAGCTGCTTGAGCAGTGTGGATTTGCCTGCATTCGTGTAGCCGACTAGAGCCACCTGCACCACCCCGCTCTTGCGCCGCCGCTCGCGGTGCAGACTCCGTGTCTTCACCACCTCGTCCAGTTGGCGCTTCAGTTCGCCGATCCGGTCCCGGATATGCCGGCGGTCCGTCTCCAGCTTGCTCTCCCCGGGGCCTCTTGTGCCAATGCCGCCGCCCAACCGGGACAGATTCTTGCCATGTCCCGACAGGCGCGGCAGCAGGTAAGACAGCTGGGCCAGCTCAACCTGGATAATGCCCTCGCGGGTCTTGGCCCGGCCGGCAAAGATATCAAGAATAAGCTGGGTACGGTCGATGATCTTCAGGTCAAGTGCCTCCTCCAGATTTCGCACCTGGGCGCCCGACAGCTCCTGATCGAAGATCGCCGTATTGGCGCCAAGTCCATCAGCGGCCATCCGCAGTTCTTCAACCTTCCCCTTGCCGATGAACCATTTTGAATCGGGGGTTTCTTTGTTCTGGCGCAGCACTTCCAGCACTTCAACGCCGGCAGTCTCCGCCAATTGTACCAGTTCTTGAAGCGAATATTCGGGATCGATTCCCGTACGTTTCACTTGATCTGTTACAAGACTGACCAATATGGCCCGGTCCTGTATTTCCAAATTTGTATCATGCGTCGTAGTCGTCATGTTCATTCTCCTCTTGCGGTTGATCTGTTCACAGAAGTCCGCCTTACAGTTTAAAATCCTCGGTCCGCAGTGTCATAAGCTCCTGCTTGCCGGGACTGTTA
Source organism: Paenibacillus rhizophilus (assembly GCF_003854965.1). Classification (GTDB taxonomy): domain Bacteria; phylum Bacillota; class Bacilli; order Paenibacillales; family Paenibacillaceae; genus Paenibacillus_AQ; species Paenibacillus_AQ rhizophilus. Next base: position 461,689 of record NZ_RQPI01000001.1, on the reverse strand, counting down.
TGCTCGTACTGATTAAGCAGCCTTACCGCCTGGCTGCGGATCGCTTTCTCGATCGCGTTGCGCACATATCGCGCATTGCTGAAGGCATGCGGGCTTTCATCTTTCTCCAGCATCACATGCTGCTTTAATTTGAGTATCGCCTGCGGCATCAAAATGTAGTCCCGTTCCTTCGCCATCAGCTCGGCAATCTGCACAAGCTGGTCGATGGAGTAGTCGGGAAACTCGACCTGGATCGGAAAGCGGGATGGCAGACCCGGATTGCTCATGAGAAAATAATCGATCTCGCTGGAATATCCGGCCAAGATCAGCACGAACTGGCTGCGGTGGTCTTCCATCGCTTTGACCAGCGTATCAATCGCTTCTTTGCCGAAGTCTTTATCGCCGCCCCTGGCTAGGCTGTACGCTTCATCAATGAACAGGATGCCGCCCAGCGCCTTTTTGACGAGATCCCGGGTCTTTTGTGCAGTATGTCCGATATATTCACCCACAAGATCGGCCCGCTCCACCTCGATAAGATGTCCTTTGGTCAGCACGCCCATACGCTGAAACAGTTTGGCTACGATCCGCGCAACCGTCGTCTTGCCGGTACCCGGATTTCCTTTAAACACCATGTGATACGCCTGGCCGCCGCTTACCAGACCCGCTTCACTGCGCATTTGGGCAACCTGCAGCAGGGCGTATATCTCGAATACAAGCTCTTTAATATTGTCCAGACCTACCAGCGCGTCCAATTCGCTGCCGATCTCCTGGAAAAGGCCGATCTGGGCGCTATTCTTGGGAGCCGACGACTCGCTGATTGCCGATGTTCCGCTTACCGCCGGGGTATCGTGATTGCGAAGTACGATATTGATTTGCCGCGATGGTCTGCTTTCGTCCCGCCCGCTTGAAGCTGCGCTGCGTATGTTCATGGGTTCACCTCGTTACTTAAGGCTGAGTGTTCTACTCAAGTCTATTCCCATGTTCCGGGCGTTATTAGCAGATTCGCCATTTTCCCATTACAGACTCAGAATGCCTGCTGAAGCTTCCATTTTGTGTAGGCCAATATTTCCCTCGTTTTATACTTGGCCATCGACATCGTCTGTGAATCGGTCAGTCCCAATTCGGGATTAGCATATCCAAGCTCGGTGGCAATTTCCAGCGCCCTGCGCCCATGAAACGTATGGGTGATTACCACCGCAGTGGACCAGCCCTTTTGGCGCATGATTTCCCGGCTGTACAGCAAATTTTCGTAGGTGGATGTCGCTTTGTTCTCTACGGCAATCGCGCCGTCCGGAACTCCTCCGGCAATCAGATAGTTGCGCATTCCCTGGCCTTCCGTATACGAATATCCCGGTTTATCAAGGCCGCCGGTAACGATAAAATGGGAAAATACACCCTGTTTATACAGCTTCATCCCGTAGTCAAGCCGTTCCTTCAGCCCGGGACTTGGCTCGTCGCCCCACATCGCCATGCCGAGAATAATGCCTGCATCCGCCTTATTTATCGGAGAAGTCGTTTCGGCTCTATTGATTAGGGTCAGCACATAAGCGCTCCAGATCAGTCCAGCTGCCAGCAGTGCGACAAGCGTAAGGAGCAAAATCCGTCTGAACCGCCATTTCCGGCGGCCTGTTACCGCCCGTATCGGCGACGAGCCTCCTACAAACCTTTCCATTTACGATTTCCTCCTGAATTCTCCATGGTGAAACAATTCAGCGCGATGCTTCAGGGAAAGGGTGAAATAAGGAAAGGCATGGGCGTCAATCCCGCGCATAATATTTCTGGCGGTACTCCAGGCCAAATTGTAATCGCTATCCGAAATATCACCCCGTTCGAGCGCTTCCTCCAGCTCATCTTCATCCAGAAGAAACACTTCGCCGTTCCAGAGAACCACCACATCCAGATACAGATCATCGAACCAGGGAACCCCTTGATCGGTAACACCCTGAACCTTGCAGGTATCGATGTACCACTGGATAATATTTTGCCGTTCGTCAAACATCGCCGTAACAATATAATGACTGTCTTTGGGAAAATACTGCAGCCACGAATATCCCTTGTCCGCAATGCGGTATGTATGCCGGCCATAGCTCTTCCACAGCGGCTCCTTCAATCCGTAAATCGTGTAAAGGGTGATGTATCCGCTGAATTCCCGGCTTTCCACATAGCGGCAGGCAAATTGGCGGCGCGTAATCCGGCGCCAGTTGGCCCGGTCTCCGAATTTACGTTTCATATAATAACCCTCTCCATTATGGTGTCTTCAGCTTACCACATTTAGGAGGCGCACTCAAAATCTCATGTCTGTAAAAAAGAAAAACTCCGGTGAGCCGGATCTTCCGTAGGCAACGGAAGGTCCGGCTCACCGGAGCGGTGTTTCTAAAAAGCATTCGCCGACTTGCCGTGACTCTTCTCCTTCTTAACCGAACCGACATCGGGAGCAGACGCCGGATCGGTTCCATTGTCAGGAACCTCAGCACCGGCGGGACTTACGGCTGGTAAAGGAGACGAAGGCGGCGTGGAGTCCTGCTGCGCCGGAGTAGGCGATGGAGATGGCGGATTCTCCGGACCTCCCGGGTTACCGCCGCCTCCGTTCCCGTTCCCGTTCCCGTTTCCGTTTCCGTTCCCATTCCCGTTACCCGAGCCCGGTTCGCCTCCTGCGCCGTTATCTCCGTTTCCGTTCCCGCCCTCGCCGGGCGAATCCGTAGGAAGACCGGGCTCAACCGATGGCGTCGGTTCGATCGACGGCTCGGCACCCTCGATGAGCACCGATACCGTGTTGGAAGGATCGCTTTCCACTCCCTGATTCGGATAGTATGCCTTCACGTAGTACTCATAGGTCAGGCCTGCCATCGCGCTAAGGTCAGCTGCGCCTGGCGTCAGCGTACTGATCAGCTGAGTGAAGTCTCCTTCCGAGGTCTCTTTGCGGTACACCCGGTATTCCGCTCCCTCAGTCTCAACAGGCGACCAAGCAAGGTTGACGGTTCCGGTCGAGGAATCGTACTGGGCGGTCAGACCGCTGACAGACTGAATCTGATCCGGCTCCTTGGAAGGCTCCGGAAGATCAATATTATCCGGTTTCGGGAACGATTTCTCCGGATAATTCTTCACGACTTCCTCCATGACCTTACCCCAAAACGTGGCGGCCAGCGGACTGCTGTTCTTCAGCAGATGCTTCCGGTCGGGATTGTCGTATCCCATCCAGACCGCTGCCGTAAGCTCCGGCGTGTAGCCGACGAACCAGACGTCGCGGTTGGAGTCTACGCCTTTGTAGCCGCTTTGGGACGTACCGGTTTTACCCGCGACAGGACGGTCGATTCTCGCTTTTCTGCCTGTACCGCTCTGCACGACCTCCTGCATCATCTCGGTCAATTGATAAGCGGTGCTCTCCTTCATGACGCGTTCGGGGTTCGTGTCCGCCTTATAAACCGTTTCGCCCGTGCTGTCCGTAATGGACTTGATCGCATAAGCCTGCCGTAATTCACCACCGTTGGCGAACGCGGTATAGGCCTGGGCCATCTCCAGAGTATTGGTGCCTTTGGACATGCCGCCAAGGGCGAGCGACAGGTTTTTGTCATCATCCTGGAGGCCGATGCCCATTTTTTTGGCAAAATTGAAGCCTGTGCGTACACCGATCTGGTCAAGGAGCCACACGGCCGGAATATTTTCCGATTTCGTCAGGGCTTCGGTCATGCTGATGGTTGACGAATACCCGTGCAGATTAGTCGGACAGTAATCGCCAAAGCACTGCTTTTCGTTGCTGATCTGCGAGTGAATCGTGAATTGGCCCGATTCAAGCGCCGGGGCGTACGATACGATCGGCTTGATCGACGATCCCGGCGAACGCCGGCTGCCGGTAATACGGCTGTAGCCTTTTTTCTCGTAATTACGTCCACCCATAAGAGCGATAATGCTGCCGTTCTCCTGGTTCATGATGACCATCGAACCCTGCACCGGCTCGTCGTCGACGCTTTTTTCGAAATTGTCGCTATCGGCAAAAGCGCTCTCGACCACCGTCTGCGCGTCCTTGTCCATGGTCGTGTAAATTTTGTAACCGCCTATGTTGAGATCGTCTTCGGTAAGTCCGAATTTGTCTTCGGCTTCGTCGATGGCGTAATCGATAAAAGCCTGATATCTCTGCTTGCTTGCCGGCGGCTTGTAGTTGTAGTTGATATCCTTGGCCTCGCTCATTTCCTCCTGCGTAATATACCCCTGATCATTCATCAGCTGAAGGACAACCGCTCTGCGTTCCTTGGAAAGTTCAGGATTGCGGAGTGGGTTGTAACGGGAAGGACCCTTGGGCATCGCCGCCAGCGTTGCAATCTGCCACAGCTTCAGCTTGCTCAGGTCGCTGACACCGAAATAGTGCTCGGACGCGGCCTTGATGCCGTAGACTGTACCCCCGAAGTTGATCCGGTTGAGATACAGCGTGATGATCTCATCCTTCGTATACTGACGCTCCAGGGCCATGGCGATGGACATCTCCGTCGCTTTACGGAAGAATGTTTTATCCCGGGTCAAAAAGATGTTCTTGGCCAGCTGCTGCGTGATCGTGCTGCCGCCTTCGACCATACTGCGGGCGACGACGTCTTTGACGGCCGCCCGCCCGATCGACCAAAGATCGACTCCTTTATGCTCGTAAAATCGTTTGTCCTCAGTCGCTACAAAAGCGTCCTTGATGATCTTGGGAATCTGTTCGCTCTCGACCGGTTCGCTTTTTTCCAAAGCCAGTTCCCCGATCTGGTTCGCGTTGCGGTCGTAAATCTTGGTCGTTTCGTTGACCGTCAGCTTGCCCTCGTTCTCATTAAGCAGCTTCTCTCCATTGATGGTGATAAACAGATAACCGCCCAGCGCGCAAAAGATAGCCAAAGCCGTTGTAAAAAAGAGCGTCCACAACACGCGTTTGCGGGTCAGCCTTTTCTTCTTCTTCGGCTTGGGCGGTTGGCTGCCGCCTCCCCCTTTTCTATGGCGGTTCGACCGTAGTATTTCGTCATTCGACATGTTGCCTCCTGACCCCCCTGATGGCTGCCCCATTAAGCGGAGCCTTGCCTCCAAAGCGTATTATAAACACTTTGCGGGGACCCCATATTATATATTTTGTAATCTCAATGAAAAAACAACCTTATTCAGGTTGCTCTCTCACCCTTCTATTCAAACGAATCATAAGCAAAAAAGTTTCGCTTCGAACACATTCTGGCGTATTGGCGGAATTATTCTTCGGAAGCGTTGTCCTGCATCAGGGATACGCTGCGCTGCGGCGTAAACGTTGAAATCGCATGCTTGTACACCATTTGCTGGCGTCCGTCGCTGTCGATCACGATCGTAAAGTTATCAAACGCTTTAATAATTCCCCGGATTTGAAAGCCGTTGGTCAAATATACTGTAGCAGGGATATTTTCTTTGCGAAGTTGGTTCAAGAACGTATCTTGGATGTTAATGGACTTGTTCATATGCCGTACCCCCAATGGTTCAATTAGATTGTTCAGAAGTATATTCAAGACCTGAAAGAAACTTTCCTGCTATTATATCACGTAATTTCTCAAAATTCCCGGAAAAGTTTCCGCCGTCGCCGACATCAATCCACTGAATATCCTTCATGTGGCGAAACCACGACAGCTGTCTTTTGGCAAAACGCCGCGTATCGCGCTTAAGAAGCGTCACCGATTCTTCCAGCGTCATTTCTCCCTCGAGATAGGCGGCGATCTCCTTGTATCCGAGCCCCTGCATGGAAACGAGGTTCCGGCCGCAGCCGCGTTCCATCAGCCTCTTCACCTCTTCGACCAGCCCTTCCGCCAGCATTTCGTCGATTCGCTCTTCAATACGGTTATATAGTATTTGCCTGTCCATTGTCAAACCGATGAGGCAGAGGTCGTAGGGTGACTCCGGTTTTTGCGCTGCCGGAGACTCGGAAAGCGGCGTATCCGTCTGCCGGTAAATCTCCAAAGCCCGGATAATCCTCCGCCGGTCGTTCGGATGCAGCCGTGCGGCGCTGGCAGGGTCAACTTCGGCAAGTCTCGCGTGCAACGCCAGCGCGCCGTGTTCCTCCGCAAACTTGTCCATCTCCGCACGGAACGCCTCGTCGGCAACAGCCTCGGAGAACCGGAAGCCGTAGCAGAGTGACTCGATATACAAGCCCGTCCCTCCCACAATGAACGGCAGCTTCCCTCTGGCGGAAATCTCGCCGATCAGTCTGCGGCCTTCAGTCTGAAATTCGGCTGCCGAGTAAGGCTCCGCAGGATCGAGGATATCGATCAGATGATGGGGGATGCCCTCCATCTCGGACGGCTTGATTTTGGCTGTTCCGATATCCATACCACGGTATACCTGCATCGAATCGCCGGATATAATCTCCGCATGGTATGCGTCGGCTATCGAAAGGCTTAAACGCGTCTTGCCGACCGCTGTCGGACCAAGCAGCACCAGCACCTTCGGTTTAGCTTCTTTGGTCAATTGTGATCACCCCGTACGATGTTTTGGTCCCCGGGCGAAGCAGCTCCGCGAACCCGAGCCGGCCGAACTCGCCGCTGCCTCTTTTCTCTTTCAGCACCACTGCTTTACGCGCCGCCCGAACTGCTTCCGACACGCTCTCCGCCGACAGCGAGTCGCTGTTGGCGTAGGCGCGGAGCGGAGATATGCCCGCCGAATCCTCCAGAGGCTCACGGAACATCGGATCGAAATAGACGATATCCACGCTATTGTCCGGAAGGCTCCGCAGGTAGTCCAGGTGATTGCTGTGGACGACATTTATCCGGCGCAGCGCGGCATCTACTTCCACGAGTCCTGAAGCGTAGTGGGCCATTCCTTCCGTCAGCAGGGCATACAGCGGCAGGGAACTCTCCAGTGCGGTAACACTGGACCGCTCTCCCCCGTGGACGGCAAACAGCAGCGCATCGGCACCAAGCCCCGCTGTGCAGTCGAGCACACTGTCGCCGGGAACCATTCCGGCAGCCTCCAGCATGGGGTCGCTTTCACCCTTTAATACCCGCTTCGCGCGGACAAATCCCATGCTGGGATGAAACTGAAGCTGAGGCCGGTCCGGCCTCAGCAATCGCACGCCTTGAAGCAGCACAACGAGCGCCTCTTCGTCACCATAGCGCGAGAGAAGCTTGGACATAGATTGATTGCCGCGCGGCGCGTAGGGAACGCCTAAACGCTCCGCCAGACGTTCCGCACGAGCGGCAACCTCGGTTAGCGGGCGATCGCCCGTAGTTATAATCATGCTGCCTCCGTATATTCTACCAGGATACTTAAATCTGTATATTTAATTAATGGCATTTATTGTTTATCACATGACCCGCTTGAACAGCTTCTCCAAATCATAGGCCGAGAAGGAGATGACAATCGGTCGTCCGTGCGGACAGGTATAAGGCTGGCGGCAGGCCGAAAGCCTGGACAGCAGGCTCCCGACTTCCTGCTCCGTCAGCTTCTGATTCGCCTTGATCGATGCTTTGCAGGAGCATAGAATTGACGATTTCTCGCGCAATTTGGCAAGGTCGATATTCCTCTCGCCAAGCACCCATTCCGCCATATCCTCAACGATTTCCTTCTCCTCACCTTTCGGGAACCAGTAAGGAAGTGAACGGACCAGAAACGTCTGGCCGCCGAAATGCTCCAAATAGACGCCGGCCTGCTCGAACCACTGCAGACGCTCGCCGAGCAGCCGGCTTTCCGAAGGGGTAAATTCCAGCGTAATCGGCAGCAGCAGCTCTTGTGAGGCTTCGGCCGGGCGGCCGAACTTTTCATAGTAATACTCGTAATTGATGCGTTCATGCGCCGCATGCTGATCGATCAAGTACAGCCCTTCATCGTTCTGGGCAATGATGTAAGTGCCGTGGTGCTGGCCGATATAGTTCAACTCGGGGAACGGCGGCAGACCTGCCGCCTCGCTTCCGGCCGGAGCCCACAGTTCTTCGGTTCCAGGGAGAGACTGCCCCTGGCGGGCGGCCGTTCTGGCATCGGGTCGGTATCCCCCGTATGCCGCGCCGTCGCGCAGCTGCGGCAGGGATGACCCCGTATAAGATGCGCTCCGCTCTCCCCCGCGCGTCTTGCCGGGGGACCTATCATCATAAGGAGAGGAGGGCGAATATGCTCTTGAGGCGGCTGCTTCGGCCGCGCCGGTCGCGATTCCCGAAGCCGACTCCCTGTCACCGTAGGTTCCAGCTTGTCCCCCACTATCCTCCGGTGCCGTTCGTCCTTCCGCCTTCGCTGCAAATTCGTCCTCACCCGCTCTTGGGGCGGAAGAACCGGGAAGGCCGGTTGCGTTCTCCTTCACTCCATCTTCCGAACCCGGAAAATTCGGAGAAGCCTTCGGGAAGGCAAATTGCTCCTGAATGAAAGAGGTGCTGCCTTTCGGGCCGATCGTCTCCCTGCCGGGCCGGGGGATCAAATTTTCGCCGAGCAGAGTTTTGCGAATTTCCTGCTCCACTAGCTGATACAACTCGGGTTCCTTGCTGAACCGGACCTCCAGCTTGGCGGGATGCACATTGACGTCCACAAGCGAAGGGTGCATGTCCAGCTTCAGGACCAGCAGCGGATAGCGGTTGATCGGAAGCAGCGTATGGTATGCGCGCATGATGGCCGCGTTCAGTCCGTTGCTGCGGATATACCGGCCGCCGACGATCGTTGTAATCGCGTTCCGGTTGGACCGCGTCCATTCCGGACGGCTGACATAGCCTGAAATCCGGTAATCGGGATCTTCCGCCTGCACCGGCAGCATCGCTTTGGCGGCGGATGTGCCGTAAACGGCCGCAATAACCTGGAGCAGATCACCGTTGCCAAGCGTATGCAGCAGCTGGTTGCCATTATGATGCAGCGTAAAGGAAATCCCGGGATAGGCCAGCGCCATCCGGTACATAGCGTCGGAGATATGGCCGAGCTCCGTCTGGATGCTCTTCATGTATTTCAGTCTGGCTGGCGTATTGTAGAACAATTCCCTGACGGTCATCTCGGTTCCCCTGCCGTGGGCGGTATCCTCATTCGCCGTCAATTTGCCGCCTTCAATCTCAAGCAGCCGTCCCCGGCCGTCGTCCGAGCTTGCCGTCATCAGGGACACTTTGGCTACGGCGGCGATACTGGGCAGCGCCTCGCCCCGGAAGCCGAGGCTTGTGATTTGAAACAAGTCGCGGCCGTTATCAATTTTGCTCGTGGCATGGCGGTAGAAGGCGGTCTCGCAATCCTCGGGTTCGATGCCCGAACCGTTATCTTTAACCCGGATGCTCTGCAGCCCCCCTTCCTCTACAGCCACTTCGATCCGGGTGCTGCCCGCGTCGATGGCGTTCTCCACAAGCTCTTTCACCACCGAAGCCGGTCTTTCCACCACTTCCCCGGCGGCAATCTGGTTGGCAATATGCTCGTCCAGCACATGGATTTTGGCCATTTCCATTCACCTCCGATTCCGTAATAGCTCTATTTCAATTTGATCTTCATCTTCAAGTCATTCAATAATTGCATCGCCTGCAGCGGCGTCATATTCATCAAATCCGCTTCGCCGACTGCGGCCATAATATCGTCCGCCACCGAATGTTCGCGCTGGCCCGCAGCCGATTTGCGTCCGCGCCGCGGCTCCTCGTCGCCGAAGATGGAGAGCTGCACCACTTCGCCGCCTTCTTCCAGACGTTCGGCCAAATGCACGGCCGTCTCCCGGCGAGCAAGCTCGGAAGCACCTAAGATCCCTTCTTGATGGGATGGGGCATCCGAGGCGGAACCGGCAACGAAGCGGGAACTCGGCTCGAAGAACGCTCCCAAATCATCCCCGGACGCAGCGGTGACTTCTCTGACGCCTTCCGCTTTCGGCCCCCCTGCCGCCGGTCCGCCGTGCTCTTTAGCAGTGGATACCGGTTCTGCCGTTTCATGGGCTGCAGCTGAATGCTCGATATGCTGAAGCAGGCCGTAGGCTCGATCAATAATACTGCCGGGCAGCCCAGCAAGACGCGCGCAGTAAATCCCGTAGCTGCTGTCCGCCGCGCCGGGGATCAGCTTACGGAGGAAATTGACCTTGTCTCCGCTCTCCTGCACTGCCATAGAATAATTGCGCAGGCCGTTCAGAGTGTCTTCCAGATGGGCCAGCTCATGAAAATGCGTAGAAACAAGCGCCTTGCAGCCAATGTGATGGTGCACGTATTCGATGACTGCCTGGGCAATCGCCATGCCCTCGCCGGTCGAGGTTCCCCGGCCCAGTTCATCAATGATGATCAGGCTGCGCGGCGTCGCTTTTTCGGTCATGAGTTGAATGTCGGCCATTTCGACCATAAAGGTGCTTTGGCCGCCGATCAGATCGTCAGCCGCTCCGATCCGGGTGAAAATCCGGTCGATGACCGGGATTTCCGCCTTGTCGGCTGGAACGAAGCATCCCACCTGCGCCATAATGCAAATCAGGGCTACCTGACGCATATAGGTGCTTTTTCCCGCCATATTCGGTCCGGTTATCAGCAAAATCCTTCCGTCATCCTGAACAAGACTGCTGCCGTTGGCGATAAAGGAAGCGTCCTTCAGCACCGCCTCGACAACGGGATGTCGCCCGCCTTCGATCTTCAGGTCATAGCCCTCGGAAAGCGTCGGTTTTACAAAACGCTGCTCCGCGCTGACCGCAGCGAGGCTTTGGTATACGTCGATTTCGGCCACTTTTTCCGCCAGACTCTGAAGTCTCGGAATCTGAGAGCTTAACCGGTCGCGCAGCTCGCAGAACAGGCTGTATTCGAGATCGGTCATTTTGTCCTGTGCTTCCAGAATCAGGGCTTCCTTCTCCTTCAATTCGGGAGTCACGAAGCGCTCCGCGTTGGTAAGCGTCTGCTTGCGTTCATACCTTCCTTCCGGCAGGGACGCCAGATTGGAACGGGTAATCTCGATGTAATAGCCAAACACCTTGTTGTATCCGATCTTCAACGATTTGATTCCGGTAGCCAGGCGCTCCTTCGCCTCAAGCTCCGCAATCCAGCGTTTGCCGCTGCTGCTCGCTTCCCGAAGCTCGTCCAGCCGGGCGTGGCAGCCGGGCCGGATCAATCCGCCGTCGCGCACGGATACCGGAGGATCGTCGACAATCGCCGCTTCGATGTCCCCGCGGAGGTCGGCGCATTCGTCTAGCGTTTCGCCGATTTCCCGCAGGGTGGACGAACCGGAAGCCTGGCACAGCTCCTTAAGCGCCGGGATCTGCGCCAGCGACAGCTTCAGGGCATTCAGATCGCGGCCGTTCGCGCTCCCGTATGCCACCCGTCCGGTAAGCCGCTCCAGATCATAGATCTCTTTCAGAGCCAGCCGCAAATCTTCGCGCACAATGAACTGGTTGTACAAATAGTCGACGGCCTCAAGCCGCTGCTCGACCTTGGCGCGCTGCAGAAGCGGCTTGTCTATGCGCCGCCGGAGGAGCCGGGCCCCCATCGATGTCTCCGTACGGTCGAGCAGCCAGAGCAGCGAGCCCTTCTTGGAACGTTCCCGAACCGTCTCGGTCAACTCCAGATTCCGCCGGGTGAAAGGGTCCAGAATCATATAATTCCCCGGCTCATACGGGGAGATTTGACTGAGCTGTCCGAGCGACCGGCGCTGTGTTTCGCCAAGGTACGAGATCAGCAGCGCGAGGCACTGGGCCCGCTCGCTTTCCAGCCGCGCCCAGGCCGTTTCGCCGAATTGGCGCCGCGCACCGGCTTCATCCTTCTTCTCCCATGGAGTATAGACGACGGGCTTCGCTCCCGGCAGCGTCTCGGTCCGGACGATCTCCAGCAGCGAGCCGTCCCCGATGATCTCAGCCGGCTCGTACAGGCCGATTTCGCCGCGCAGCGTATCCCCGCCCGAAGGCGAAGAAGTCACATACAGCTCACCGGTCGACAGATCACAGGCTGCAAGTGCCGTCATCCCTTTTAGTTCGGTGACACAGACCAGATAATTGTTGCTCTTGTCGGTCAGCGTCTTGCCTTCCATCACCGTTCCGGGCGTCACGACGCGGACGATATCCCGCCGCACCATGCCCTTGGTTGTCGCCGGGTCGTCAAGCTGTTCGCAGATCGCGACTTTGTAGCCTTTTTCAATAAGTCGCTGTATGTAGCCCTCGGCGGAATGGTAAGGGACCCCGCACATCGGAATGCGCTCATCGCCTCCACCCTCCCGGCCGGTCAGCGTAATTTCCAGTTCCTTGGAAGCCAGCAGGGCGTCGTCAAAAAACATTTCGTAAAAATCGCCCAGCCGGAAAAAAAGGAAGGCATCCTTCGCCCCTTCCTTCACTTTCAAATATTGCTCAATCATCGGTGTATAATTTGCCATCGTAAACCTCCAGGCCTTATCATGCTTATCCTCTATTATAACAGAAACCGTCCCGGCAAGCTTAAGCCGAAAGATGGTCACGAAACGGCGAGGTTCCGGCCGCAGCCGGAGATCCCCTGTTTGATGCGTGCAAAGTATCTTATCTTGAACACTCCCCTCCCTACGCTGAGGCTTAGAGAAGGAGATTCTTGGGTAGTCCCTTCTACCGAAGAGAAGTTTACCAAGCTAACCCTGCCGTTCCGTCAGTTCTTGTAAGAGCTACATCTCAAGGAGTCTTTGGCCTTCGGCCAGAATATTTAGACTTGCATTCAAGTCCCGGTCATGGCCGGTTCCACACGACGGACATGTCCATTTGCGAACGTTTAGATTCTTAACCTCTTGGTTCCGGTAGCCGCAGCAAGAACATAATTGGGAGGATGCAAAGGTACGGCTTACTGCGACCAATACCCTCCCGTACCATGCACATTTATATTCCAGCATCTGGCGAAACAGGGACCAGGAGGCTTCACTAATCGCCTTGGACAGCTTTCGATTTGTAAGCATATTGCGGACTGGCAAGTCTTCAATCGCAATCCTGTCGTGGTTATTGACGATGTGCGTGGAGACTTTATCCAGGTAATCTTTCCTTGCATTGCTGATGTCTTCATGTATCTGAGCTACTTTGATCCGCTGTTTGTTCCAGTTCGAGCCGCCTCTCATCCGGCGTGACAGCTTGCGTTGGGCTTTGGCCAATTTATTCTCCAAGGTGCGAAAAAATTTGGGATTGCCGAATACTTCACCACTCGACAGGACCGCAAAATCTTTAAGTCCCATATCAATGCCAACCTCGGAATGGGTTTGGGGAAGCGCCTGCACTTCCGTTTCCGCAAGCACGGAGACAAAGTATTTTCCTGAGGGATTACGCCGAATGGTGGCATGGAGGATGCGCCCGATCACTTCCCGGCTTTTGGCAAATTTTACCCATCCCAGTTTTGGAAGCTTGATGCGGCCGTCTACAATACTTACTCCGGGAGACTGGTTTTTCTTTTGGATTTGTGAAGTGTAGGATTGGACCGGGTTCTTCTTGCTTTTAAAACAGGGAGCGTCGTTCTGCTTTTCAAAATATCGTTTATACGCGTCTGCAAGTTGTTTAAGCGCCGACTGCAAGGAGGTGCTGTCTACTTCTCCCAGCCACGGCAATTCTAGTTTAAGGCAGGTTAATTCAGCGGAACATGCGCTGTAGGTTAAGCCTTTGCCTGTCTTGTGGAACGAATCTTTCCACCTCGCCAGAAAACGATTGTATACAAAACGGCTGCATCCAATCGTCTTGTTAATGAGCGTAGCTTGTTCGATTGTAGGATAGATGCGGAATTTGTAGGCTTTTTTGATCAACATAGACTGGGCCCCTCCGTTCACCTCAAAGTTTAACCGAACACAAGTTCTTGTTCAAGGAGTTTCCAGGAAAAAAGTTACTTCCAGGCGTGAGGGAAACCAAAGGAAAGCGTGGAACGCGAAAGCAACCGAAGAGGGGCACAAATTGGAGCTTAGGGGGAGTTGAAGATATCGGACAATTCAGAGGGCTTAAGACCCTCCCTTGTCCGAAGTCGATTCATCCCCTGCCTGCAGAGGTAGGGGTCTTCTCTCCTATTTCTGATAAATCCAAAGTGTTCGCTTAGAGCAAGAAGAAACGGCTTCACCGTCATCCGTAGAGGAGGCATCATTTCTCGTAGAAATATAAAGCTATTTTAAGCGTGAAACTAATAGATTCATATCTTCCAAAAAATTTCAATAAAATACCGCTCACCCGGCTTCTCAGCTGTTCGCTGGGTTGAAGCAAGCGCCGTTTCATGGCGCTTGCTCTCCGCACCACAACCCGCGGACATCGCGGGTTTCGTCCCAGGTTCGGCCCGCTTCGATGAGGCGCAGCAGCGGCTCAATGGCGTCCGCTGCGTCAGCGTAGCCCGCCAGCCCCCGGAGCTGCGCCTTCAGCGGCTCGAACGCGGCGCGCAGCGGCGGCTTGTCGCCGCGGTAATACGCGGCGTGCAGGTCGTCGCGGTCGAGCGGGCGCAGCGGCAGATCTTCGTAGCGGCTCACAATCAGGTGAGCCAGCGTGACCGCGCCCCGGGCGACGACCGGGGACACGAGGAAGCTCGGCAGGGTCCGGTACTCGAAGCCGCCGTGCGGCTGGAGCCGGAAATCGCCGAGCACGCCGTAGCGCGGACGCCGGCCTCCGGCCCGGGCGTCCTCCAGCAGCGCGATGGGCAGCGCGAGGTAGCTGTCCATCGCGCGCAGCAGCGGCGCCGTCAGCGTGACGCCGCTGAAGTGCAAGTGCCCGCCGAGGGCCCAGCCCCTCAGCGGCATGCCTCCCGCCCGCCAGCTTAGCGAGCGGTCGGCAATGAGCCGGTCCGCCTGCCTCGCGGCGGACCTCAGCTGCGCCAGCAGCGCGCGCGGTTCCCCGCGCGGCCGGGGGCGCAGCTCCGCCACCGGGAACGCGCCGCGCGTTCCCGGTGGTCCGGCGTCGCAGCCGGCGACGCCGTCCGCGGGCAAGTACCGCGACGCGGGCACGACGCGGCCGGTGGAAGCCCGGAGCAGGAGGAACTCCGGGTCCATGCCCATGACGAGGTCCGGCCGTCCGGGCCGCTCCCTCTCCAGAGCGCGGCGCAGCGCCGCTTCGGCCGAGCGGTAGGGCTCGGGAATCCGGCCGCCGGAGCCGGCTTCCGGCGGCTTGATTTCCTCCACCGCATACCGCCGCTCTCCCCTGGCCGCAATCAGCACTTCCCCGCTGTCCAGGCCAAGGCAGTACAGCGCTTTGGCGGCCAGGCTGCCCAGCCGCTTCGGCAGGCTTCCCCGCGCGAGAAAAGGAACGGCGGCGTTTTCAGCCGGGTCTCCCGAACGCTCGCCGTTCGAAGAGGATCGCGAGCGGGGACGGGCAGTGAGCAGCAGCGCCGCCGGCTTCATTCCGAGTCCCGCTCCAAGAGGCGTGATCTCCAGCGGAGCCAAATTGTGAACCTTGATCCGGTAGCGCTGGCGATAATGCTCTACTCCGGCGTTCTTCGCCCCGGCTATGCTTTCTTTGAAGCTACCCGGCTTCCCGGAACGGGCGCCGGACTCAATGCGGGCGTCTCCTCCGGAGGCAAGGAATGCTTCGATTCCGCTGCGCCGAAGCCGCCGTTCCCTGTCTTCGGGCGTCAACGCATGATAAACCTGAATTCCCTCGTTCATATACCGTCCTCCCGAAGCGCAAAGTTATGTTAACCGAATTCCCCTCTTGGCGCTCACCCGGACGGCTGGCGCCTCTTTCGCCCGAAAAAAAACAAAAAAAGGAGGGCATCCGCCCTCTACGCCGCTGCCCCCGATTCATATAATGGAACATATCCGCTCCAGCACATCCGCCAAGCCAGCGGGTCCGGTGCAGGCAGCCACCCATAAACCGGGCGGCGGCGTATCTTCCTTACAGCTCATCGTCCAGCGCGTCGGAGTCCAGGTCCTCGAAATCGAAGCCTTCGGCTTCAAAATCGTAATCCTTGTCTTCGGGATCGCTCTCCGCATCGCTGACGTATACGCGAACCTTGGTTTCAGCCACCAGCTCAGCCTCGAATTCGCGTTCGACCCGGATCGTTACGCTGCCTCCGCCCGGAGACACGCCAGCTTCCACACAGTTCGGCTCCTGCGTTGCCTCCGCAGAAACCTCGACGGTGGAAGCCCGGTGTTTCGGGTCGAGGTACGAGAGTGCAATCGGCTCCACATAGGAAACCGTTTCTTTCGCTACCTCGGTCTGCTTGTTTTTGTCATACGAGTACCAGATGTTGATATCGTAAGTACCGATCACCTCAATTCCGTTTCCGGCGGCAACCGCTTCGTATTGGTGGTTGATAATCCAAGCCCCCAAAATACTAGTCGGATGATGTGGCGGAGTTACGGTATGGGTTACGGTGGAGAACTTACGACCTTTGCCGCAAATCGCTTTCGTAATGATCTCCCTTGTTTGGCGTTTATGGCCTAATGACATCTTTGAACCTCCTCCATACAATCATTCACTATCAAGTGTATGCAGGGCGATGGCCCAGGGTGACAACTATTTTTGGATAAGTTAACGAATTCGAAAAATGATCAAAAACGCTTGTATTCGGCGCTTTTCGCTCGTTTAGCGCATAAAAAGAGACGGCCGTTTTCCGTAATGGGAGCACAGCCGTCTCTTTCGATTTTTCGGAAAATAGAAAATAAAGGATGAAGCAGACGCTATTGTCTGCCGGTCATGAATGACCGCGAAGCCATCTGCCGCCGGGCGACAATGGGCGCTTTATACTGTTTGGCGATTTTGAGATAAAGTGCAAGCTCGCGGCACAGTTGGAGAATGGCCGAACGAACCTCGAACTCTTCCCTCGAAGACGGCAGATTCATTTCCTGGAACTCCTGCTCCAGCGTGTTCAGCAGCTTCTCCGTTCTTCCCGTGTATTCTTCATTCAACACATCGTTGCTCAATTGCTCGAACAGCTCGGCGACCATTTCGCCATGGGGCAAATGCTGGTACACCTGAGAGAGGAGCTGAATCATATTCTGAATGGATTCAAGCTGCTCCTTACGCATGTAAAAGTAGACGTTCCAGGCCTCGTCCGGATGAATGACGCTGTTCTCCATCTCCCTTGCCGCGGCATTCAGGCCGCGCTGAACCGCGCTGCCCGCCTGGATCAGCTCTTTGCCGTCCCAAACGTACTGCGGATCATGCAGCGTGTTTGATATTTGCTTGAAAATAATGGAGAAGAGCCCGTCCACCTCTCTACGAATCCCGTACATCAGTTCACCGGTCTTCGGCATATAAATCAGGTTGACCAATCCCGCGGACCCGAGCCCGATCGCAAGCAGCTCCACCTGCTGGATCAGCACATGAATGCTCAGCTCGGCTTGTCCGAACACACGAAAGACGATAACCGAGCTTGTGACGATCCCTTCCCTAAAGCCTGCGCGCACGATCAGAGGGAAGCCGAACAGAACGAAGAGACAGAGTACCCAGTAATGGAAGCCGAGCAGCCAAAACAGCCCGCAGCCAAAAAATAGTCCGACCAGCGACGCGAAAAAGCGCGCCGTGATCGTCTTAACGCTTCTTTTCCGGGTAACCTCAACACCCAGAATGGCCAGCAGCCCGGCGCTCTGCGCATTCGGTATGCCCGCCGCGGCGGCCAGCAAAACAGACAGCAGCGTCGCCGCCGCCGTCTTGATGACGCGAAATCCCATGAAATTACCCCGCTTTAATAGTTTTGCGAAGCAAAGCTTGCTTCGAAGCCTCTACGCAAGTGTTGTTTAAGAGCACCCGCTCCGAACGCTCACGTTTGCCGATAAAATTCATGGTACTTGATTTTCTGAAAACACACAATACTTCCATGACATACTTCCCGGGCGTCTCACCGCCGGGACAACAGCACTTTCTCAATATATACGACCAGCTGATACATAGCTGTGGCGACAAAAGCGATGATAATCAGGCTGGACATCACGAGCGTGAAATTGAACACCTGAAAGCCGTATATGATGAGATACCCGAGCCCCGACTTCGCGACAAGAAACTCGCCGACAATAACACCCACCCACGACATACCGACATTTACCTTGAGCGTGGAAACGATGGCGGGGAACGAAGAGGGCAGAATAACCTTGAAAAATACCTGTCTCCGGTTCGCGCCGAACGATCTGACCACTTTGACCAGATTGGGGTCCACCCCGCAAAAGCTGTTGTAAACGACCAGCGTCGTGACAATAATCGTTATCGACAGCGTCGTGACTACTATAGAAGTGAACCCGGCTCCGAACATGACGATAAAGATCGGGCCGAGGGCCACCTTCGGCATGCTGTTAAAAACAACCATATAAGGATCAAGCACCGCCGACAAAAAGGGAGACCACCAAATTGCGACCGCCAGCAGCGTGCCAAGCAGCGTGCCGAGCACAAAGCCGGCCGCCGTCTCTCCCAGCGTAATCCCCAAATGATGCCACAGACTGCCGTCGGCCATATTTACATAGATCTGCCGAAACACTTTGGACGGATAGCTGAACAGCAGCCGATCGATCCAGCCCAGTCTGGCGGCTGTTTCCCATGCCGCGAAGAACAGCACAAGCAGACTCCCCTGGACGGCAAAAACCGCTCTTTTCCGGAGCCGTTTCGCCCGCTTGAATTCCTCATGACGGCTGCTAAGCCATTCCGAACGGGAAGCCGCAGTTCCGGTGTTCTCCGCTCCCGCTTTATTCACAAGCATTCCCCTCACTTTGCTCTAGCCTTCGATCTTCCCGGCTGTACCCTCAATCTTGCCCGCAAGCTCCATCTCCTTCCACAGCTCATGGAACAGCTCCGCAAATCCGGGCTGATCGCGTGCATAGAGAGGCGGGGTATTCGCGATTCGATCCGGAATCTCGAACACCCGGCGGATTCGGCCCGGGTTCCGTTCCAGCAGTATGACACGGGTGCTGACCGCGATCGCCTCCGACAGATCATGTGTAACGAGGACAGCCGTCTTTCCGCGCCTCCGCAGCGTTTCCGCCACCAGATCCTCCAGCTGGAGCTTGATTTGATAGTCCAGCGCTGAGAACGGCTCATCCAGCAGCAGCAGACCCGGATCGGTCGCCAGCGTCCGCACGAGCGCGACCCGCTGGCGCATTCCGCCCGAGAGCTGGCCCGGGTAATAATGCTCTGTTCCTTTCAGCCCCATATCCGCGAGCAGCTCAAGCGTCTTCTTCCGGCCCGCTTCGTCCAGGCGGCCGGTCAGTTCGAGACCCAAAGCCGCATTGCCCAGTATGCTGCGCCAGGGTAATAGATAATCCTGCTGAAGCATATAGCCGACTTCCGGAGAGGGGCCGCTCACGGGACGGCCGTTCACATGCACTTCGCCCCGTGAGGGCGGGAGCAGCCCGGCGATAATCGACAGCAGCGTCGTTTTGCCGCAGCCGCTCGGTCCGACCAGACTGACGAATTCGCCGTCTCTAATCTCAAGATTCAGATCCTCCACCGCAAGGGAAGCTTCCCTGTCACCCAGATAAGCGTGCGTGACCGATTTTAATTCCACAACCGGCGGCATACAAGACCCTCCTTTAGGAATGGCGTTCAGGGTGCAAAAAAGCGATTATTCTCCGCTCCCCGCCTTCTCAGCAAACGTGTTATTCACAATCTTGGACGCCGGAACCCGTTCTTTCAGTTCTCCCGCGTTTTCCATCACATCAAGCAAATTATTCCATTCCTTGTCGTCGATGACCGGATTCAGTGCGTAGGTATCCTGTTCCTTATAGCGTTTAATCGCCGAGACGACGATGTCGCGGTCCGTATTTTCGAAATAAGGCACGACCGCGCCGGCAATTTCCTCTGGACTGTGCTTTTTCACCCAAAGCTGGGCTTTTTGCAGCGCATTGGTGAACTTTTGCACCGTGTCGCCATTTTTCCCGATAAAGCTGCTCTTGGCCATAAATACCGTATACGGCAAATAACCGCTCTCTACCCCGAATGACGCGACAACCTTGCCCCGGCCTTCCCGTTCAAAGATCGACGCCTGCGGCTCGAACAGCTGCACGTAGTCCCCGGTTCCCGAAGCAAACGCGCTCGCGATATTCGCAAAATCGATATTCTGGACCAGCTTAATGTCGGCAGCCGTGTCAATCCCCTTCTTTTTAAGCGTGAACGCGCCGGCCATCTGCGGCATGCCGCCTTTTCTTTGGCCGAGGAATGTCGACCCTTTGAGTTCGCTCCAGTCGAAATTCGGATGGTCCTCGCGGGC
The DNA here is from genome assembly GCF_003854965.1 of Paenibacillus rhizophilus. GTDB lineage: Bacteria > Bacillota > Bacilli > Paenibacillales > Paenibacillaceae > Paenibacillus_AQ > Paenibacillus_AQ rhizophilus. The sequence goes on along the minus strand of NZ_RQPI01000001.1, from coordinate 441,734 downwards.
GAACAGGAACGTGCCGTCTCTTTGCGTCAGCTGAGCGAAATTGATGACCGGATCATCCGATCCCTGCTGATACACGTAGATCGACGTTTCCGAGCCGACCAGCGCAACGTCGATCGCCCCGGAGAGCAGCGCCGTCATCGTCTTGTCTCCGCCGGGGATGGTCTGAAGCTCGACATCCAGCCCCTCCTCCTTGAAAAATCCCTGCGACAGCGCCACATATTCGGGTGCATAAAAGACGGAACGCGTGACTTCGCCAACCTTCACCTTGACCGTTTCCGATTTACTGCCGCAACCGGCAAGCAGCGAGACGGCAAGCCCGATCGCCAGCAGCAGCGCTGCTAATCTTGTTGTTCTACCCATATTGCAAATTTCTCCTTTCTCCCAAGGGTTACCCCTTCTTGATCTAAACCGCTTCGAAGCGAAAGCCCCGCTTATAGTGGGATTATTTAAATATATGCGGGTGCCTATGGTTTGGTTAATATAGGGGGAGATACTGAAGCGATTTTTAGTCACGCCGAATTTGCTTCGCCGGTCATTTTGCGGCTACAAGCGGTTTCAAATGCAGTAACCATCGGAGAAAAGCGGCGCTGAACTGCTCCTTGCCAACAGGCGCCGCCGACATCCAATCCTCTTCACTCCCGCAGCTCATGCGCAGCAGCCATCCGCATGAAAGGTCTGCAAGGAATGACGCATACTGAAAAGACCAGCCGCCGCAGCTTCTGGAGCAAATCCGCAGCTCTCCTGTCAAATGCCGGCTTTTCACGCTTTGGGCAAACAGGGCGGACAGCCCGGAGTCGCCTGTCGCCGCCTCCATTTGCCGGCTCAGTTCGCTTAGGGAGCTGAAGGCCGCCTTCTTTCTGATTTCATGGTACTCATGTCTGGACATCAGAAGGGCTGGACTGTCCCCGCAGCTTGTTTTCGGCAGGGAAATGCCGTCCAGCAGAAGGGTGCGAACGCCTTCCAGATTATCGGCTTCCTTCAGCTCATAGGAGGAGCTGGCCGATGTTTTATGGCAATCTACGATTATTTTATCCTTGCTCACATATACAAACAGATCGTTCTCCGTACCACCGCTGATGTAATGCAGGCGGCACATCCGTTCCGTTTCTTCCGTCAGTTGGAGCAGCTCTTTTTCCCGGGGCTCCTTCCCGCCTTCAGGCATCAAAAACCGCGATAATTCCTTTGACTCATCTTCGTACACTGCGATCGGTTCCTTCCGGTATCTGAAATAGAGACGCCAAACCTTTCAATTCCGGCGAAAATATAGCAATCTTTATGTTATCATAAGCTAATTTTAAGGTAAAATTAAGAAATAACGGGTAATATCTATATCATGAAATAACTGTAACGAGGTGATTTCAAATGAAAATGCTGATTACATTCCAGAACAAGCTCGTACCCGTATATTTTACTACGGAAAATAAGCAGCCGACACAAAAAGTGCTCAGACTGTTGACCAGCACGCTTGAACTCAAAATCAACAAAGGTAAAAATGCTCTCAAAAAATGTTTGAATTCTTTGATCAGTATCGAAATTAAAGGCTCCGAGGCCATTTTGCACAGTTATAGCGAAAACGATTCCCTGGCACTTTCCCTCTATTAAATGGTGCTGGCCCGGATGTTCTTTCCAGCAGCAAGTAAAGGGGGTGTCCCAAGCAGCCATTTCATGGCTTTTGGGACACCCCCTTTTTATTTAGGCCCTTCAAGTCTCTGCGCGAGCACGGGCGTATCATCCTGTCTTATGGTTGTTCTCCGCCTTTTCCGCCCGTTGAATCCGAAGCTGAAACAGCTTAACCAAATTGATTCTCGTCTGCTCGTGACAGTTGTCCAATTTTTTAATAATAAAACGGTCAATGGACATGTCAAACGCTCCTTTAATCGTTCTGCAGGGAGTGCAGGAGAACATTCCCTGCCCGCCTTGTATCCCCTATTTACCCACCCTATCGCATTTTAAACGGGCCGTTTGGCGCCCAGTATGCGAATACAGCCTCCATAATATAGGTCAATTGGCCGGCTCCATTTGCCCGTCTTCTATATATTGACACTAGCCATGTCAAAAAAACGCTCACATTCAAATATGTTGAGGGGCCGATACGGAAGAAATCAGAATGTAGGCCGGCAAAAAAATTTGAATTTTTTTTGTCTTTTTCTCCCACTCGAACATCTGCCCCCCCGATCGGTCCCAAAATGGATAGACCCTTGGATAAACTCTATTGGGTCAATCCTCCGCTTCCCTCCGCCAACCGTATTTTCGGGAACGCGAGGAAGCCGTTTTTTGCACGGAGCCGGCCCCGCTTTTCCGCTTGGATTTGGCCTCCTTGGCGGTTTGATACTGAAGCTCGCGCTGAGTTTTTCGGTAGCTCTGCAGCCGTTTCTCCTCAAGCTCCCCGCTGCTGACCGCCTCCAGAACGGCACAGCCCTCTTCGCGTTCATGACGGCAGTCCGCATACCGGCAGCGCTCTGAAAGCTGCCCGATATCGGCGAATGCGAGATCCAGCCCGCCGTCGTCCTCCCACAGCTGTAGCTCCCGCATGCCGGGGGTGTCGACGATTACGCCTCCGTCCGGCAGAAGAAACAGCTCGCGGCGCGTCGTTGTATGGCGGCCTCTGCTGTCATCCTCCCTTACTTCCCGGGTAAGCTGAAGATCGGCGCCGCAGAGCCAGTTGACGAGCGTCGATTTGCCGCAGCCCGAAGACCCGGTTAGAGCGACCGTCTGGCCTTCCCCGACATAGGGCAGCAAGGATTCGCGCCCGCTTCCTAAATGCGCGCTGACCGCATGCACCGGAACACCGGGAGCGGTCATTTCCATCTCCGCGATTTTAGATTCCGGATCATGGCATAAATCCGCCTTGGTGAGCAGGATAACCGGCGACGCCCCACTGTTCCAGGCCATAATGAGATACCTCTCCATACGCCGGAGATTGTAGTCATCATTCAGCGCGCTGACCAGAAACAGCGTATCGATGTTGGCGGCTACGATCTGTTCCCGCGGCTGTGATCCTGCCGCCTTCCGGGAAATAACGCTCCGGCGGGGCAGCACGCCTTGAATGATAAGATGCCCGCCGTCCGCCTTTTTGACCGAGGTCCAGTCGCCGACAGCAGGGTATTCGCCGAAGGTCTCCAGGGTGTGCCGGAGCCTGCCCGAAAGTTCCCCCCACTGCTCTCCGTCATCCGTCCGTATCCGATATTTGCTCCCGAAATCTCCGACAATCCGCCCGGGAATGAGAGTTTCTCTTTCCGTTTCGTGTATTGTCATGCCGCTCCATTGATTGATCCAATATTCATTCCATCCGTATTGCCGTATCGTCATGCGATACCTCCATTGTTTGATTATTCTTCTTGCACAATCTTTCATTCTTCTGAACCGGGAACCGCGCATATTAGCTGGGATAACAGCCGCGTATAACGCAAAAAGCCCGCCGGAACTTAAATCGTTCCGGCGGGCGGAGAGAGGCAGGGTCCCTTTACTCAAGAGACATCTTGACCTATCGCCTTGCGTATACAGCGGCGGGTCCAATGGACGCCTAATCGCTGTGAACGCGCATATGCGGTCAGACTTCTCCGAGTCTAATCGGCATATGCAAAAAAGCCGCCGGAACCGATACGGTCCCCGGCGGCGCTGACAATCAACAAAAAGTGCGCGCTTACGCTGCGGCGTCTACCTACGCCCGCAGCCTGTTCCCGGAAGACACGTATCCTGAGCAGTAACAACCGACAAGACCCAAGCCGTATAAACTGTCATAATACATCCTCTCCTTCCGGTAATTTATGGTGTCATCATAAACGGGAGAGAGTCCCGCTGTCAACCCTGAGCCAGCCTATTTTACAAAATACTGCGCAGCTCGTGGAGATCATCGATGGTCTTCCAGGGCTTCACATCCAGCTTGTCGTTCCACGGATGGTTGCGGCGGAGCCAGATTCCCTTCATTCCGGCGCGCCCCGCGCCCCAAATATCGTTCACGGGATGATCCCCGATGAACACGGTCTCTTCCGGGCCGTAACCCAGCTTGTCCAGCGCCAGGCGATAGATGGCGGGGTCCGGCTTGCTGATTCCGGCTTCGCCGGAAATCACGATCGATTTGAAATGGCTGCGCAATCCAAGAAAATCGATTTTCCCGTGCTGGATGTCGCTTTTTCCGTTCGTTAACAGACCAAGCTCATAGCCGCGCTCCCTCAGAAACCCAAGCGATTCGACCGCATGCTTCATCAGCGCGCCATGACCTGAATAATTCAAGTCGTAAAATGCGCGGATCTCTGCAGGCGAAACGGATTCCCGCCAAGGCAGAACCTCGCTCAGTTCCCGGAAAAATCCGTCCTTGTCCCGATACCCGTCGGCATCCCTGACTATGATATCTTCCACGATTTCCAGCTGCCGGTCCGGCTCCAGATGGCCGAGAAAATGAGAGACAAACTGCGTGCTGAAGCTTCGAAAGGTGCTATCCCTGTCCATAAGCGTATTGTCAAGATCAAACAGCAAAGCTTTTACGGTTTCCATACCTGATTCCCCTTGCTTTTCTTAATGCGTAGAGTCGCCCGTAAGCGGGCTTTCAGGAACCATTGTACTATGGCGCTTTACTCTAAGTGAAGACCGTTTCGCAAAAAGGGTGAATCAGGAGCGTTCTCATACTTTCCGAACAAAATCATTGGCATTTAACGGGATGCGCCGATGATTCCTTAAACTGACAAGGAAATAAACAACCGGCAAGCTCAGAAGCACGCATCCAGCGGCAATCATTCCGCTCACATGCCCGTATTGATAGGCGGCGCTCCCCACCCATGAGCCGAAGGAACCGCCAAGATAATATCCAACCATATAGAGTGAATTTAGACGGCTGTGATGTGCCGGATTCAGGCGGCTTAAACGTCCTTGGTTTAAAGTCATGTTCATTCGGGAGCCTACATCAAGCACAAAAGTGACGGCTATGAGCACTGATACATGATACCAACCCATGCCTAATAGTACAAAAGAGAATATCATCGTCAGCAGCGCAGCCACATTCCACCCGCGAGCATGATTGCCGTCCGACAGCCGGCCTGCGAAACCCGCTGCCAAGGTGCCTGCGATTCCGATGACGCCGAATGTTCCGTTGATCCCGTTCCCGAAATGATAAGGCGCGCCGTTCAGAATAAATGAAAGGGGGACCCAGAAGACATTGAAGGCGGCAAAGGCGGCCGCGCCGAAAAAAATCGTTTCCCTCAATACCGGCTCCTCCCTGAGCAGGGGAACCATTGACCGCATGATTTGTATGTACGAACTTTGCTTCCGGATCGAATCTTTCGGCAGCTTCATAAACAGATAACCGGCTAACAGCAATAAAATGCCTCCTGCAATCAGGTGTACGGTCCGCCAGTCATATAGTTGTCCGATCCATCCACCGGCCACACGGCCTACCAGCACCCCGAGGAAGACGCCGGTTAGCAGCCTTCCCGTTACCGCTCCTTTTTTTGCCGAATCCATGTTTGAAGAAACGAACGGAATAATGAGCTGCGCCGCAACCGTGCTGAACCCCAGGCCAAACCCGGCAATCAGCAGAAGCCTGAACGAAGGCATAATCGTCATTGCAACCAGCCAAAAAGCCGACAGCAGCAGGCTGGCAAGAACCAGCTTTCGTCTGTCAAAGCGGTCGCCAAGCGGAACGATAAATAATAAACCGAGCGTGTAGCCCACTTGAATGACCGTGAACAGTAATCCTGATTGATTCGGATGAACATTAAAACTATTGGCGATATCCGAAAGCAAAACCTGATCATAATACAAATTGGCAACGGCAAGCATGCACACAAAGGTAAGCAGCCATTGCAGAGCTACAGGGAAATGCTTAAGCTTTGCGCCAGATTCCATGGCAGATCATCCTCTCTACTTGTATACGACCCAGTGTATAATGAACTCTGGACGGTAAGAAGATACGCGTGATCCTAGGATTGGCGGACCTATGCAAGCGAAAGGGGCGGCTTTGTCATGACACAAGACAAGCATCAGGAATTGGGGCTTTTTTTAAAGAAAAAACGCGCTTCGCTCACACCGGAGCAGGTTGGTTTACCTACGGGAAGCAAACGGCGGGTTGAGGGATTACGCCGCGAGGAAGTTGCGGAATTGGCCGGTTTAAGCATAGATTGGTATGTTCGTTTGGAGCAGGGCAGGCCTGTCCGCCCTTCAGCCGAGGTATTGCTGACCTTAAGCGATGCTCTGCAGCTAAATCGAAAAGAACGGGAATATTTGTATACTCTGGCGGCGCAGCGGCTGCCCGACGAAACACCCGGCTCATTTAAAGTCAGTTCCGGAATGCAGCAGTTTCTGGATTTGCAAAATCCTTATCCCGCTTATATCACCGACCACGAGTGGAATATTATTGCCTGGAATCAGGCCGCTCTGTCGGTATTCGGGGATTATTCGGCAATGACCAGGCTGCAGCGCAATTCAATCTGGCGCTCGTTCATGGACCCATATATGGAAAAGCTGCTGGACAACTGGGAAGGTCATGCCAAACTGCGCGTGAGTCAGCTAAGAATGGTCCACAGCCAGTTTCCGGAGAATCCGGAACGGACGGAATTGATTAATCAGCTCCTTCGGCACAGCGGCAAATTTGAGAATTGGTGGAATGAACAAACCATTGCGGGGACGCCGGAAGGCAAGAAACTGATCCATCATCCTGACGTCGGCGATATTCGCCTGAGCTATCTTTCCTTTCAAGCGGAAGAGCTGCCGAATGCGACGATTACCGTCCACCTGGCAAGCGACACGGAATCAAGACAGAGGCTGGAGCGGCTGCTGGATAACAAGATTTCATGAGGAAAAAAATAAGCCCGCCAAAGCTCTGCAGGTGCCGTCCTGCAACTAAATGTGCAGTTCGGCGTTACCGGTCCAGGCCCGGCTGCAAGCGCTGGCGGCTTGTGTCACTTGAAATGCTCACGGCGGTGGGTCAGCATCAATTCATCTTCCGTGATATACAGCGGAAATGGCGGCGTTTCCTTCAAATATCTTTGACTGGACAGCAAGTGATAGTGAACCTCGGGAAGCGTTGCTTCTTCACGCAGAGGAAGCTTGCCTGTATCACTGATATAGTTATCGACCGCCGACTGAACCATATCGAGAAAATAGGGAATGTCCTTATCCCCTTCCTCAAAAATTTCAAACGTTTCCCTCGACATATAGAACTTTTGCTCGGATCTTCCGCCCAAATAACGGGCCAGCCGGGACAAATCGATGCTTTTGTCGTCCTTCATCAGGACGGTACGGTTGATTTTGGCGGGCATATCCAATTCGAATTGGCGAACGGCCTGTTTAACATCCGGCAACGTTACGGTGACCTGGCTTGGGACGGGTTCTTTCTTAAACTTTTTAAAAAGCATTTCGAAAGACTCCTTTCTAGTTGCCATAGATAACGCTTACAATTCTATTTTATTCCACAATCTTAATTTTAATCAAATCAAATTCTTACTGTCACAGAACCGTACGATTTATAAGACGATTATTTGACAGATTCCCAATGCGTCCATATTTCACGCGGATTGAGCTCATACTTGTCGTTCTCCCTGTACATGAACTGATGCATGATAAACTCGCGGCGGATGGTGGCAAAGTCGTCATGGTACTGTTTGATGAAGGCGTTGATTTCTTTCTCGCTATATACCACGCCCGGCTTCAACTGTTCGACAATATGCTGGAGGGCGATCAGTTTTTTCTTGTATTGCGCCGGAATCTGCCGCAGACGTCCGTCCTTGGCAAAGAAATTGCGGATCACCGATTCCTTCAGATTCTGTTCCTTGCTCTCCTCTTCCATCTCACTTGCCCCCTTGTCAAAAATAAACCGCAGCGACGCCTCCCCGCCATTCCGGATAAACTCCGTATTCAGCTTAAAGTACACGGTGTTCTTGTCGCGGCGTTCCTTGATAAGCGCTGCCGAGCGCAGTTTGGCCGCATGATGCGTTACCGTAGGCTGCGACAGATTCAGCTTCTCCGCCAGCGCCTGGCCGTGCATTTCCCCCTTAGACAGCAGCAGAAGCATGCGAAGACGGGTGGGATCGGCGAGGGCTTTATGATAACCAACGATTTTATCGAGCTGCAATGCGGACACTCTCCTCTTGGACGAAACTCATTAGATATATATCTAATTATATACAATGAACGACCTTTAAGCAAATGAATAAGCGCTAGCCCGTCTCCCCTGGAAAAAAGGCGCAAATTGAGGTAGGATTTAGTTTACACGTTTCAGACGTAGACAGTAAATGCGAGGAAACTACGGGAGGTTGTCCGCTTTATGCATGATGTGATAATTATCGGAGCCGGGCCCTGCGGCTTGTCCGCCGCTATCGAATGCCGCCGGCAGGGCCTCTCCGCGATTATTGTGGAGAAAAACTTTATTGTCCATTCCATCTACCTGTACCCTACTCATATGCAGTTCTTCAGCACCCCGGAGCTGCTGGAAATCGGTGATGTACCCTTTACGACGCCGAATGAGAAGCCATTCCGCCATGAAGCGCTCGTCTACTACCGCAAGGCCGCCGAGAAGCATGGTCTGGAGATTGCCGCATATGAAGAAGCGACCGCTATCGAGCGGCTCGAAGACGGGAAATTCGGCGTACATACGGTGAACCGGCGCGGCGAGCGCCAGACCCGGCGGGCGGCCTCCGTCGTGATATCTACCGGCTACTTCGACCAGCCGAACTGGATCGGCATTCCCGGAGAGGATTTGCCCAAAGTGACTCATTATTTCGGAGAAGCGCATCCGTACACCGGCATGAAAGTCGCGATTATCGGAGGCAGCAATTCGGCGGTCGACGCGGCCCTGGAACTGATGCGGGTCGGAGCGGAAGTCGACATGATCTACCGCGGGGACAGCATCTCCGGCAATATCAAGCCTTGGGTGCGTCCGATCTTTGAAAGCATGGTGCAGAAGGAAAAAATCCGGCTCCATCTTTCCTCCAGAGTTACCGAAATCACGGAGGATACGGTAGTGGTATCCTCCGTTTCCCGGCCAGAAACCTGCACAGTGGACAATGATTTTGTTCTGGCGATGACCGGCTTCAGGCCGGACCGCAGGCTTCTGTCCTCGATAGGTGTCTTTATGGACGACGATATGGATAAGCCCGTGTTCGATCCGGCGACGATGGAGACGAACATTCCGGGCGTATACGTGGCGGGCGTGATCGCCTCCGGGCGCAACGCCAATGAAATCTTCATTGAGACGGGACGCCGGCACGGGGCGCTGATCGCCGGGCATCTTGCCGGGAAGCAGTCGGCCAGAGACAAGGAGCTGAACTGACAATGGATTATACTTCCCTGCTTCTTCTGGGGCTGGCTGGCCTCGGCATCATCAGCAGCAACTCGACCGTGACCATCGCCATGGTAGCTCTGCTGCTTGTGCGTCTGCTCGGTCTTCACCAGGCTTTTCCGTGGCTCGAAAAATATGGACTGACCGTCGGTATCATCATCCTGCTGATCGGCGTCATGGCGCCGCTGGCAAGCGGGCGGATTTCGCTGCAAACTATAGGCCAGGCATTCCTGCACTGGAAATCGCTGACCGCTATCGGCGTCGGCATCCTTGTCGCCTATCTTGGAGGCCGGGGAACGACGCTGATCGGCAGCCAGCCGACGATTGTCGCAGGTCTGCTGATCGGAACCGTCATCGGGGTAGCCGTCTTCAAAGGGGTGCCGGTCGGTCCGCTTATCGCCGCGGGCATACTGTCGCTCATTATCGGGAGAATGTAATGGGTACACGCTTATTGACTTTTGTTCTGTACAGTGTTTTGATATTTTTAAAACGTATTTAAGGATTATTGCTGCACCCCGAACTTCAGGAGGATAAAGATGTCTAGACAATTTATAACAGAAGCCGTGATGATGGCTATTTACGGCCAGCTGCTGGTGCCGAAAACGCCGGTGGAATATATCGTTCCTTACACAACCATACTGGAACTGTACGAGCTCCGGGAGAGCGGCGAGCCGCTGATGAATATTCCCGACGACGACCAGCACGTCAAAGTCAAGATCGGCGAGCTGATCGCCTATTTCGAAGAACCGCTCAACCAGAAAAAAATCCGCCGCTGCCTGAACGTACCCTGGGCCAAAAGTCCGGCCATTCTGCTTGGAGAGCAGTCGCAAATAACGATTATCAACAGTGTGGACAATGCCAGCTACGGCGAGACGTTCGACCCGATTGAAACCGAGCTACTCCTGTCTTCGCAGCGGGAAAAGATTCCGATCCTGACCGACCAGTTCGAGATGATCCACCGGATTATCGACGGCGGCATTCCCGTGACAGTATACGATATCGACGACTTTGAATTTGCCATGGAAGAAGAAACGTTTAGAAGGTCCCACTGACGGGGCTTTCCATTCTTCCGCCGGGCACTGAAATGAAAAGCGGGACCGGGCAAGAGAATCTCCTTGCCCCGGTCCCGTTTGTTTGTTGTTTGGTGTTCCCCTGACATCCGGCATCCTTGGCGCTTAAGAGGGACAGCCCCTCTTACTTATTTGCGCTTGCGGCTGCTGTAGGCGCTTCTTCTCCGCCTGGCGCAGGCTCATACCGGTACTCGATGTCATCTTCTTCCGTAGAATAGACGATGGACAGATTATACCCATCCATATACCACAGGTCCTGCTCCTCCATGTAAAATACGACACCTTCGCAGGCGGCTTCAAGCCCCGGACGCCCCGGAGGCTCCACGGCAATGCCCAGCGAGAATCCGGGATGCAGTCCGCCGCCCGAGCTGTACCGGGGAAACAGGCGGATGCTGGCACCGTCCGTCAAACCGAGTTCCCGCTTGAACCAGGAGGCGGCTTCAGGACTGACAGAAACACTCATAAAGCTTCAACTCCTTTGTCTATTACTTTTATCATACCTTAATCCAAGCTCTATTCCAATCGCTTGCGGAATAGAGCGATTCGTTAAAATTCTTTTTTTGTTCAAAAATATGTTTGACAAATTTGCAGAGCCGGTGATAAACTCTGAATTAGCGAAACGTTGCAAATTATTACCAATCTTAACGAAAGGGTGATCTCGGTGTTTAAATTTACGGATATCCATCACACTATTGTCGGCAGCCTTATCCAACCGAATACCGAAGCAGCCCTGCAGGTGAATCTTTCCCGGAAGCGCGCGTTCTAGCCGCTTTTGTTTCGGGAAGCCGAACATTTTCCTCGCCGGTGCTGTTATGCACCGTGCGCATGATACGTTTGAGAACCAGGCATATCGTCCGTTAACGGATGGTATGCCTTTTTTGCTGCCTACCGAAGCTGATCGATCCGGCTTGACCCTGAACTTATTGCCGACGCAACTCCACCCTCGAAAGGAAGGGATTTTACATGTTTTCCGTGTTAAAAGATCTCGGCTGGTTCTTCCGCCGGGAGAAAAGGCGCTATACGATCGGCCTGTTCGTGCTGATTATAGCGGGCATCATTGAACTGCTGCCCCCGCGCCTCCTGGGTTCCGCTATCGACGAAATCGTACGCGGCTCCATTACCGCAGGTTCTCTGATCAAGTATATCGCTATGATTATCGCTCTGCTTCTGATCATCTACTGGATTACCTACATATGGATGCGGAACCTGTTTGGAGGATCGAACCTGGTCGAACGCCTGCTGCGTTCCCGCTTTATGAACCACCTGCTTACGATGACACCCTCGTTCTTCGAGCGAAACCGCACCGGTGATCTGATGGCCCGGGCCACCAACGACATTCGGGCGGTATCCGTCACCGTGGGCTTCGGCATGCTGACGCTCGTCGACTCCACCATTTTTTTCGCTGTTGTACTCTTTGCCATGGGCTTTCTGGTGAGCTGGAAGCTGACACTGGCCGCCGTGCTGCCGCTGCCGCTGATCGCAGTGGCCATGGTCATATACGGCAAAGCGATTCATGACCGTTACACCTTGGCGCAGGACGCCTTCGGCGATATGAACGACCAGGTGCTGGAATCCGTATCCGGCGTGCGGGTCATTCGCGCTTACGTGCAGGAGCGCTTGGATGAGAAGCGCTTCGCGGCTATAACGGATGACGTCTACCGCAAAAATATGGCCGTAGCCAGGGTCGACTCTTTTTTCGAACCGACGATCCGGTTCTGCGTGGGCCTGAGCTACATTATCGGCTTGACGTACGGTATTTATCTCGTTCTCCGCAATCAGATCACGCTGGGCGACCTCGTATCGTTCAATATGTACCTCGGCATGATCGTATGGCCGATGTTCGCCATCGGCGAGCTGATCAATGTGATGCAGCGCGGCGGCGCTTCGCTCGAACGGATCGATGAGACGCTGAATGCCGTGCCGGATGTGCAGGACGTTGCTAATCCGGTCGCCGTATCCGATCCGGGCTTAATTGAATTCAATAATGTGACGTTTCGCTACCCATCGTCCACTATCGATAATCTGACCGGCGTCAGCCTGTCGCTGTCCAAAGGCGAGACGCTGGGCGTTGTCGGCCGCACCGGCAGCGGCAAATCGACGCTGCTCAAACAGCTGCTCCATGAATACCCGACCGGAACCGGCAGCATTCTCATTTCAGGCGTTCCAATTCAGAACATAGCGCTTGACCGTCTTCACGGCTGGATGGGCTATGTGCCGCAGGAACAAATTTTGTTCTCCAAAACCGTGCGCGAAAATATCCAGTTCGGACTCGTGAACGCAAGCGACGACAAAATTCTGGAGGCGATTTCCACCGCAGCCTTCCGCAGCGATTTGGAAACGCTGGAGAGCGGCCTGGATACGCTTGTCGGAGAGCGGGGCGTCTCTCTTTCCGGAGGCCAGAAGCAGCGGGTATCGCTGTCCCGCGCTTTTATCGCCGAGCCGGAAATCCTGGTTCTCGACGATGCGCTGTCGGCGGTGGACGCCCGGACCGAAGCGCGGATTGTCGATAACATCCGGTCTCAGAGAGCCGGAAAGACGACTCTGATTTCCACCCACCGCCTCTCAGCCGTCGAGCATGCCGACCAAATCGTCGTGCTCGACAACGGGAGAATTATCGAACGCGGAACCCATACGGAGCTGCTCGGGCTGAACGGCTGGTACCGGGAGCAGTACGAACGCCAGCAGGTGGAGGATAATCTGGGCTAAAGAAAACAATTTTAATGTGATAAGCAAGTGTTCACCATTTACCAGGGAGGTGCCATTCATCTTGAAACAAAATACGGGCAGACGCCTGCTGCAATATGCGCTGCATGCGAAGACAACCTTCATCGCAGCGCTCCTCCTGCTCTCCATCGGAGTCGCGGCGGAGCTGGCGGGCCCTTTTATAGCCAGAAGCATGATCGACAACCATATGCTTGCCATTGAACAGCCTTACTACCAGACCTCGTCGCCAGACGATGCCGCTCTGTACAACAACGCCTATTATAAGCGCGGAGACAGGTTCAAGCCGGGAGAGGAAAAGGGCGGCGAGGTCCGCCTGCTCCAGGTTGGACGAAGCTTCTATTTCATCGGCCAGCCCGTCGAAGCGGCAGACGGGGAACGCAGCTTTGAAGCAGGCCAAGTCACAATCGACAGCGGCGGCAACAAGTTGAGCTATCCGGCCGTTAAACTTACGACGGATGAATTGTTCGCTTTTTACAAACCGGAGCTCCCGGGCATTACCAAGCTGGTCGGACTGTACGGAATGTTCCTGGTCATCTCGATCCTCGCCGAATTCGGCAAGACCTACTGGCTGCAATCATCCGCCAACCAAGTCGTCCGCCGGCTGCGTACCGATGTGTACGCACATATTCAGCGGCTGCCGGTCTATTTTTTCGATAATCTGCCTGCGGGCAAAGTGGTATCCCGTGTTACCAACGATACGGAAGCGGTCAAAGAACTGTTCATCGCCGTATTGTCCAACTTCGCCAGTGGAATTATCAACATTATCGGCGTCTATACCGCCCTGTTCCTGCTGGATGCCCGGCTCGGACTGGTCAGTCTGTTCATCGCCCCGGTCATCGTGGTGTGGGTGATTTTGTACCGCAAGGTCGCAACCAAATATAACACGATCATCCGCTCCCGCCTCAGTGAGATTAACGCCATCATTAACGAGTCAATTCAGGGGATGTCGATTATCCGCATCTTCCGCCGCCAGAAGCAGAGGCTGGACGAATTCGAGACGCTCAACGAAGATTATTTGAAGTACCAGAACAAAATGCTGAATCTCAACTCGCTTACCTCGCATAATCTGGTCGGTTCGCTCCGCAGTCTTTCCTTCGCGCTCGTACTCTGGTATTTCGGGTTCGGCAGCCTGAGCGGAGGAACGATCGTTTCGCTGGGCGTCCTCTACGCCTTCGTCGACGTGCTGGGACGGATGTTCCAGCCGATCATCGGCATGGTCAACCAGCTTGCGAATCTTGATACCTCTATGGTATCGGCCGGCCGCGTCTTCAAGCTCATGGACGAACCCGGCGAGAGCGTAACCGATGGCGGTATGCCCCGTTACAAAGGAAATGTGGTGTTCAAGGATGTCTCCTTTGCCTACAAAAAAGACTTTGTCCTCCGCGACATTTCCTTCGAGGCGCGCTCCGGCGAGACCGTCGCCCTGGTGGGCCATACGGGCTCCGGCAAAAGCTCGATCATCAATCTGCTGTTCCGTTTCTACGACCCGCAGCGCGGCTCGATCTCCATTGACGGACAAAAGACGACGGACATTCCGAAACAGTGGCTGCGGAAGCATATGGGCATCGTCCTTCAGGACCCTTTTCTGTTCACCGGAACTATCGCTTCGAACGTCAGCCTGGAAGACGAGAGTATAACGAGGGAAAAAGTGGAATGGGCGCTCAGAGAAGTCGGCGCGGACCGGCTGCTTGCCCATCTGCCGCAGGGCTTCGACGAGCCGGTCGTGGAAAAAGGCAGCACGCTGTCCGCAGGGCAGCGCCAGTTGATCTCATTCGCCCGCGCGCTCGCCTTCGACCCTGCGATCCTGATTCTCGATGAGGCCACATCCAATATCGACACCGAGACGGAGAGCCTCATCCAGCAGGCGCTGGAAGTCCTTAAGAAGGGGCGGACGACATTCATCATCGCCCACCGGCTGTCGACGATCCGCAGCGCAGACAAAATCCTCGTTCTGCACCGCGGGGAAATCGTCGAACGGGGCAGCCACGATGAGCTGATGGCGCTTGGCGGCCGCTACTACCGTATGTATCAGCTTCAGACCGGCTCTGCCGTCCAGAAGGAGGATACCGCTCAAACTGCCGAGACCGCCCCGGCTGTCCATATTCCGGCCGGTATGCAATCGGCGGGCCGTCAAGGATAGACCATTCCGCCTTGCCGATGAAACTTTTGATGTCTCCTCTTAATATCTGCCGACCCCTGTCCCACCGGACAGGGGTCTTCTGCATTTAGGAACTTTCATTGCGAAAGGAACGCATGTTCGTTATAATGGGTTAATCATCCAACGGAACGGAGTGAAGACGCTTTTGATAAGCTACAAAGTATCCAAACGCCAGGCTGCGCAGTTTCTTCTGAAGCATCAGCGTCTCGGCCCTTATCGGCTGCCGAGCGGGAAAGAAAGCGTTTACCGCTATATCCGGCATGTCAACTGCATCCAATACGACCCGCTGAATATAGCCGGCCATAACCATGAGCTTGTGCTTCAAGCGCGAATCCCCGGCTTTACACCCGGAATGGCGCAAGAGCTGCTGTATCAAGACCGGCTGCTGCTCGACGGCTGGGACAAGAATATGTCGATTTATTGCACAGAAGATTGGCCTTACTTCCGCAGACTTCGAGACAGCGCAGCCGCCCGTTACGGTTCCAATGAAGCCGTGATGGCGATGGTCCACAACGTTCGGGCTGAGATTGCGGAGCGCGGCCCGCTCTCCTCTCTTGATATGGGCTGGAAGGACAAAGTCGACTGGGCCTGGGCTCCCGCTAGACTGTCCCGCGCCGCGCTGGAGAGCATGTATTTTTGGGGCGAACTGTCCGTCCATCACCGGGTTCACACCCGCCGCTATTATGATTTCGCGGCTAATCTTCTGCCGAAAGAACTCCTTGCAGAACCGGAACCCAATCCGTCTGAGGAGTCCTATCAGGAATGGTACGTACTGCGGCGAATCGGCGCGATCGGTCTGCTGTGGAACAGAGCCGGCGACGGCTGGCTGGGCATAAGTAATATTAAGAGCGCGGATCGTGCCGGAGCGATCCAACGGCTGCTGCTGGCGGACTCCATCAGGGAAGTGAGGGTGGAAGGAATCAAGCCTCCGCTCTTTATTCGAACTTCTGATGCCCCTGATCTGGAGACGATTCTGAAGTGCAAAACCGGCGAGAGTCCGTTCGATAGCGGATATTACGCCGCTGCTTTGGCTCCACTCGATAACCTGATCTGGGACAGAGAGCTTATCCGCCAGCTGTTCGGATTTCAGTACCGCTGGGAAGTATATAAGCCTGCGGGAGAACGCCAATACGGATATTACGTACTGCCGCTGCTGTATGGAGACCGCTTTGCCGCAAGATTCGAACCTGTTATGGACAAAGCAACCGGTGACCTGATTCTGCGCAACTGGTGGTGGGAAGCCGGAGAGGGACCGCATATTTCCGGCTTAATGGCGGCGGCGAAGTCCGCAGTCTCCACGCTTGCCCGTTCATTGGGCGCACTAAGGATTACGGTGCCGCCGGCAGTAGCCGCGCAGAGCGGCATCGGCGAATGGGATGGAGATCTTTAACTTTCATTATCTCAAGAACAAAGCCTCTGCCGGCGTTCCCACCGGACAGAGGCTTTGATTCGGTTACATTTCAGACTCAGTGATTGCGCCGTTTTAAATCGGCGGGAGGATAACCTCCGAGCATATCTTCTTCTTCCAACTTGCCTTCCAATCCCAGCTTATGGTACAGCTCCGTACAATATCCCTGCAGCTTCAGCTCCAGAGCGCCTGCTTTATTCTTGAACCTCTTTAGTTCCCTGATGATACGGGTTCTGCCGGAAGGAGTAAACGTATCCTGGATGCGTTCCTTGAAATAATCATGGACGATATAATTTCTCTGCTTCCAAACATGGTGCAGCTGCGCCGTCTCTTCCTCTGAGAACGGAAAATGATGTTGGATTTCCTTGATGAGCTGGCCGAGTGAATTGCCAAGCTTACGTTGATATAAATCCGACAAATCAGCCTCGGAAGGCAGGGTGCCCTGGGAAAGCTTTGTCAGCAGTAGCAGATTGGTGAGCTGCTGCTCCAACGCCTGGCAGTAATACACGGCCAGTCCGAAATAGGCGAACAGTTCTTTGGAATGTTCACTCTCCGGTAATTGTGTATCCTCCTTCATCTGTCCTCCGTTGTCATGTTTCGTAATTGATTTGATAATAATTCTGCATAATTCTGCTTATGTATGAACAATAATTCGCCAAGCTCCCTTTGATTCCCTCTTCCTATTGTAATATGAGCGTTCTAAAAAAATCAAAGGCCAGCATTCCGCAGAAGCTGGCCCGTTAGCTATTTAAAAGATTCGTTGTCGTTTTTATACTCAGATCAATACAGCGACGGCTTCGCTTATTTCGCGGCAGGCCTTCGCACAGTCCAGGCAAGCGTCGATACAATTCCGGCAGTGCGTTTGCTCATATCTACCGCATTCCTTGGCAGTGGCTTCGCAAATATCCGCGCATAGGCTGCAAATATCGGCAACGTACGGACTTTGGCGGGTCATGGCCTGGATCGCATAAGCGCAAATATCAGCGCATTCCCGGTCCATCCGGATGCAATCCCGCAGCAGTGCAAGGTCATATTCTTTCAGGCTTGAGACATAGCTTGAGTTACAGGCGTTCATACATTTAAGACAAGCGTCAATGCAGTCCTGGTATTGAATTCGGGTCATAGCCTTTAACCTCCTGCAATCTGATGTTGTATGCCTTAGTATTAACCTCCGGCCGCATAGGCGAATCAGCGGTGCCGCTTCCGTTCCCCCGCCCATCCCTCTCTAAAAGCCGTTCGATCCCTGACGCAATAATGCTACAAGCTTCTTTTTACAGCCGCCGGACGTCCGAACAATCGCCCTTCCAAATGCAGCAGTTTCTTGCGCAGATCCCCTGACGAAAAATGCTCTCCGATAAATACCGCCACGTCTCGGACATCTCCCTGTGGGGTGATTTTTATAAAATCCGACTCTTGGTAAGCGTATTGAAAGAGGAAACGACCCGAAGTATCATTAAAGGTCAGCACTCCCTTCGCTCGGTATACGTCGGCCGGTAATTCCTTGATAAAGGTTTCGAATTCCACGCTGTTAATCGGATTCGTGAAAAAATGCGTGTACGCCATAACATGGTCATGAGCAGCACGGCCCGTATCTGCGGCGACAATCTCTTCCTCCTCCGAGAAGCCTACCCCGCCCGCTTTGGAGCCTGGAGAATTGTCGTCAACCGCCACGTCCGAGGTTCCCGCAAGCGATGCGTTATCCGAGGAATCAAGCAGATTGTCCAGGTCTACCTCGCACCGCACGGTCGGAATAATCTCCGCATAAGCATTCCATTTTCGGAGTACCCCGCTCACTTCCGCCGCCTCTTCCATAGACACGCGGTCCGTTTTGTTCAGAATGAGCGCGGAAGCGCTGCGGATTTGCTCCTGCATCAGCCGGTAAGTGGCCCCCTTCTGCTCTCTGTACAGCTGAAGAAGATGGGCTGCATCGACTACGGTAATCAAGCCCTTCAGCTCGACTTTGGTGTAAAGCGACGTTTCGGTAACGTTATCGATGATATCCAGAGGATTAGCCGCACCCGTAGCTTCGATCACGATCACATCGGGCGATTCTCTCTTCATAAGCGTAGTAAGCTCCATGCTGAGATCGACGCTTGCCGAGCAGCAAATACATCCCGACAGAAGCTCAGCCATCGGCACGGATTCGTCGACCAGCATGCCGTCAAAGTTAACATCTCCGAGTTCGTTCATGACAACGGCCGGACGCATGCCCTTGTTCTTCCAAAACTCCAGCAACCGGTACAGCAGAGTCGTCTTTCCGCTGCCCAGAAATCCCGACAAAATATATACAGGAACAGCATTTTCCATCAATTTGATCTCCCCTTGGGTTCTCTTCTGTAAGCGAGTGTACTACATTCCTTGGCAGTGAAGCAACCTCATAAATAACAATGTAAGCGGTTTTTAGTTAATGTTTAACATTTTATTGCTATCATCCCACATCTTCGTTTTCTTGCGGCCGGTGTTCCATTCCTCTATGATAGGGGCAAGCGAATTTCCACGAAAAAAGCGTCAAGGAGTGATAATCACCGATGAGTTCAGTCGAGCAGCACCGGATGGAAGCGCCGGATTCGGTCAATTGTTATGTAATTACAGTCTCGGACACCCGGGTGATGGATACGGATAAGAGCGGCCTGCTTATCGAGACTTTGCTTGAAGAGTCCGGCTATAAAGTTGCCGGTCGGACCATTGTGAAGGATGACTATGACGATATCCGCGAGCTGATTCACATTTGCACAGCGGACAGCAGCATCGAAGCTGTGCTCCTTACGGGCGGTACCGGCATTGCTCCTCGCGATTCCACCTATGAGGCCGTTGAGTCGCTGCTTGACAAGACGATGCCCGGATTTGGAGAGATTTTCCGATACTTGAGCTATGCCGAAGACATCGGAACCGCGGCCATCTTAAGCCGGGCGGTTGCCGGAACGATCGGGAACACCGCCGTGTTCTCCATGCCCGGATCGACAGGGGCGGTCAGGCTGGCGATGACCCGGCTGATCATTCCCGAGCTTCGGCATGTGATGCGGGAGATTTATAAGTCTTCCTGAAGCTCCGCTTCACCTTCTATCACCGGCCCCCGTTCTTGCCGGACCCCTCTTTGCCGGATCTATTATGGGGTCCGGTTTTTTGCATTGACATTTCCGAACCCATCCTATAAAATGTTGAACACTTTTCGCGAAAGTGGTTTTTGATTAACCATTCGGTTAATCGGAAAGGAACAATATGAGCTCATTACCATCCTTGCATCATAAAATCAAAACCGTTGTCAGTCCCTTCCATGAAATGCTCTGCAGCCTGCACGTGCTGTTCCAGCCCGAGCATCATCCAAGGAGGCTTCAGTGGTCACAGGAGCTGATGAAAGAAATGCCGCCGCATCTTCAGGATGGTATCCGCCAAATTGGCGGATTAACCGACTGCTGGACCGCATTAATGGATCTGGCAGACCATTCGGGACAGCCTATGACCTGCCGTAAAGGCATAGATGCGCTGAACAGCCTTCCGGATGCGGAGCTGATCCATCTAGCTTTGAACAATGAAGTGCCGATCGGCAGCGTCATACAATGGATGAATGGCACAAGAGGACTGGAAGCGGAGGAATTGGAGGAGGCCGGGCTATCCCTGCTCGGGTCGCTTACGGAATTCCGCAAGCTGCTCGCAGACACGTTAACACGTTACGAGGAATCCTTTTTCCGCCGGGAATGGCAGGTTGTTGAACCCTGGCTGCAGACGGCCGCCGCCGCCTTTCAGCAGGAGGCCGAAAAGTCCGCTGAAAAAGCCGTCGCTTCCCTGCATCCGCGGCTTTTTGCGGAGAAAGGGGCAATTACCGCCCAAAAAGCGAAAACGTACCATTTTGCCTATGACAGCCTGGAGCATATTTATGTGTTTCCCAGCACCTTCATGTTCCCTCATCTCTTAGTCGGCTGGTGCGGAAAAGATCTCTATCTGCCGCTTGCCGTCGACATTCCGGAGCTGCCGTACAACGATTCTCCGCCGGCCGATCTGCTTCTGCGTTTCAAGGCGCTTGGCGACGAAACACGGCTCAAGATCGTGAAGCTGCTGTGGAAAGGACCGCACTGCACAAAGCAGCTTGCTCCCGTTCTCGGCATTTCCGAAGCGGCCGTTTCCAAGCATCTGAAGCTTCTGTCCGAAGCCGGTCTGATCAGGGCCAAACGCCGGGGAAGCTACCAATTTTACTCCGTCGACAAAGAGGAATTTGAAATGACGATTGTGCTGCAAAGGCAGTTTCTGGAGCAGTAACCTAAAGCAAAAGCCGTAAAAAGGAGCGCTTGAAAATGTGGCACACCGCCGTCGCGACATTGGTCAGGAACCAAAGGTCCAATCTCAGAGCTTATCCCTGGACGTTTACATTCGGCCATATTATTGATGGAACGTATCTCGTTCTCGTCTCTTATTTTTCCTATGTTTATTTAATTAAAGGCGATATTCAATCCCAGTTTGCCGCCTACACGGGCACCTCCGATTATTTGACGTATGTCATTATCGGCGGGGCGCTGAATCTTTTTTCGGTCAGCATGATGATGAATGTTTCGAGAGCGCTGATTACAGAGTGGCGGGAAGGGACACTGGAAGCGCTGCTGCTCTCCCCCTCCAGCCGTTTCGGGTATTTTGCGGGCACTGCCGTTCAGCAGCTGTTCCGCAGTCTGTTCGAGCTTGCCGTCGTGCTGATTTTCGGAATTGCGGCAGGTTTGAGGCTGCCTCATTTCGATGCTTTTTCGGTGCTGATCGGCATCTTCGCCTATTTGTTGTCCTGCTTTACGATGGGACTTCTGCTGGGCTGCGTGATGCTGTATTCACGGGATACTTTTTTTGTGCAAAATACGCTGTTCGCGTTCACCGCACTGCTATGCGGGTTTCAGTTCCCCCGGGAGTACCTTCCCGAAGCTCTGCGGATCGCAGGGGAAGTGTTTCCTTTAACCGATGCACTGGGGCTGCTGCGCGGAAGTCTGATGACAGGCGGGGTTATCCGGTTTGGCGATATTGTCCCCGTCCTGCTGCTGTGCGCCGTCTATATCGCGCTTGCTCTGTGGAGCGGCACAAGGATCGAGCGGAGAATGTTCGAGCGGTATTGAGAAGAAAAATGCCCGCTAAGAAGAAAGGTTGTGAACAGAATGATATCCATGAACGAGGTTACCAAAATATACCAAACCAAGAACAGGCTTGCCTGGTTCCGTTCGGAACGGGTAAAGACCGAGGCGGTGAAATCATTGTCGCTTACCCTTGAACCTGGACAAATAACCGGCCTGCTGGGACTTAACGGAGCCGGCAAAACGACGACCATCCGCATGCTGTCCACCCTACTTGATCCGACGGAAGGCAGCATTGAGGTGGACGGTTTGGAGATGAACCGCAACCGCACCGCTATTCAGCAAAAAGTGAATATGATCGCCGGCGGCGAACGGATGCTGTATTGGCGGCTTACGGGCAGGGAAAACCTCCACTATTTCGGGTCTTTGTACGGTCTGGACTCTGGCCGTCTTCGGCTGGAAAGCGACCGGCTGCTGAATGAGGTAGGTCTTTCCGATGCGGCCGACCGTCCGGTGGAGCAGTATTCCAAAGGCATGAAGCAGCGGCTGCAAATCGCAAGAGGACTCATCAATGACCCGAAATATCTGTTTCTGGATGAGCCGACGCTCGGACTGGACGCGCCAATAGCAAGACAGCTGCGCGGGATGGTCCGCAGTCTTGCAAAAGAACGGGGGAAAGGCATTCTGCTGACCAGCCACTACTTGCAGGAAGTGGAGGAGCTATGCGACACCGTATATGTGCTGAACCGCGGGGAGCTGCTGATGTGCGACACTCCGGACCGCATTGTGGCAAGAGTGGCGGGCATGCAGACGGCTCATTTTGAATTAATGGGCTGGAGGGATGAGCTGAATCCTCTGCTGTTGGAGTACCTGCAAACCGAAATCGGATTAAACCGAAAGGAATGGACTGAGCTTCATACACCTTCTGCCGATTCCGGCACTTCCCTCGGGGAACCCGTCCGATTGACCTTAAAAAGCCGCTCGGCCGACAAGCTTATCACCAAGCTTTTGCCCTGGACAGCCGAAAATGGACTAAAGGTCGTTTCCTTTTCCGCCGAAAAGCCCAATCTTGAGGATGCCATCATTCTGTTGTCGGAAGGAAAAGTGTCATGAAGCTGCGCCGCTATATGATCTCGCTCCGGGCGGAAATTCTGAAACAGCACAGAAGCCGGACACGGGGAAAAGCCGTATTTTTCTCGATGCTGCTCTGGCCTGCCTTTGCTTTTCTAACCTCCTATTACGCGATGCAGCCCTATCGGACCGGTGAAGGCTCTGCATTGTCCAGGGTAATCCCCCCAGGCGGAATTCCGCTGTTCCTGCTAAGCGGCTATCTGGTGTTTCAGCTGTTCTGGACCACCGTCCATTCAGCTTGGCTGTTCGAGCAGGAGCGCAAGCAGAGCACATTGGAAATCATTTTTTTGACGTCATCATCCAAAATGGCCTTTTTATTCGGCCGCTCCCTATATTCCCTGTTCAACGGAATTTGGATGTTCGCGGCGTTCTCCTTCCTGACCTTTTGGTTTGTCACCAATCCCGGACAGGTGAAATGGGCCGTTCTGCTGCCGGTGCTGGCGCTTATCGTATGCTCTGCGGTCATCTGGGGAGCGATGCTCAGCGCCGTCTCCCTGTTCTCTCGGGACTCCGGCCTGCTATATTACGTCTTTCAGGCTCCGATGGAGCTGTTCGGGGGTGTGCGAATCCCTCCTTCCGTCTTTCCGGTGTGGGCAAAAGGACTTTCTCTGCTCTTTCCGGTTACCTACAGCCTGATCCTCGTTCGCGGGGCGCTGTATGGGAGTACCGGCGGACAATGGATGTGGTCGCTTGTCGTGCTGATTGCTGCCGATGCCGCGCTAGTATGGCTGACTGGATACCTATTGGCAAGGGCTGAGAGGCATGCAAGACTCAAGGGGAACTGGAGTTTGTTCTGAATTAATGCGTGGAAAAAAGGGGCTCCCAACCGTTCGTCATCTTCTACGGTATCGGGAAAGCCCCTTCTTTTGTGTTCAATCGTTTAACGATACGTGCCCAGCACACGGTCATAAATGTCCTCGATTAGCCGCAATCCGCCGTTATACCCTGCATAGCCGCAGTTTAATACCAGCCGGTAAGTAATCGGCACGCTGACTGGAAGCAGATCGGCCCCGATATCGACAGCCAGATCACGTTCCCAGCCGCTTCCGAGAATCAGCGCACGCTGCTTCGGACTGCTCTTCCTGATATTCTCCTGGATTTCCCCGCCATCCACCGAGAACTCCACCTTTGCCGACCTTCTGTCGGAGATACGGCGGAACTGTTCACGGATTCCTTCGCGGTACTGTTCTGGAGTATCGTCTACAATGTATTGAACATCCGCCGGCAGAATACCCAGCTCATTCAATAAATATTTGGAAAAGCCTACGGCGTAAGTAGCGTCGAGTATCGTGTAAAATACACGCGGAATTCCGTAACGGAACTCCAGCATGAAATCGGCCGTACGTTCGATATGCGTATAGAATTTACGCTCTTCGTCCGCGATGAATTTCTCAGCCTTTTCACGGTCCACGCTGTCGCCGAATGCTGCAACCTCCCGCAGGAAACGGCCAGTCTCCAACCCTCCAACCGGCAAATAGGGAAAATGATAAAACGGCGTTCCGTATTTCCGCTTGAGCAGCTTGGCGCTTTTCAGTCCCGGCCATGCGGACACGACAATATTAAATTCGGCCTGAGGAACGGTCAGCCATTCGGATACGCCGCCCGATTCGGGACCGAAAAGGATATTCGGTGTGAGGCCTATACCTGTCAGCAGCCGTTTGATCTCCTGCAAGTTACCGATCCAATAAGGGTCCTGGTACGGAATGGAGGCAAATACATTGACAAGTCCCGGTATGACTTGATCTTTGGCAGGTGCATACCGGTCGACGTACTGCTCAATAATCGCCTTGATGATAAGGTCATGGCTGACATAATTATTGCTCTTGAAGCCGCCGGTCTCCGCGAACACAATTGGTTTGCCGAGATTCTGAAATTCACGGGTTACCTGGCCGACATCATCTCCGACAATATCGGAGGTGCAGCCGGTGAGCACGACGAACAGGTCGGCGTC
This sequence comes from Paenibacillus rhizophilus, assembly GCF_003854965.1. Lineage (GTDB taxonomy): Bacteria > Bacillota > Bacilli > Paenibacillales > Paenibacillaceae > Paenibacillus_AQ > Paenibacillus_AQ rhizophilus. The sequence continues at coordinate 416,979 of NZ_RQPI01000001.1, read as the reverse complement.
AATGACCTTGAACGCTCCGTCAATGACACCCTTCAGTTTCTTCTCGCCGCCAAATACCACCTCAGATTCGCTAGCATTGGTGCAGGGGATCGTACTGCCTCCCGCATAGCCTTCCCCTTGCCCGAGCAGGCTGTGGATTTTGGTGCTGCAGCCGGGTCCGGCATGAACGATGGGCACGGCCCGCTGGATTGCGATGACCGTCTGCTGAACGCCCAGCGCGCAGGAATACCTCGGCTGTTCAATAAGCTTTGACATGAGTACTGCCTCCCAAAAAAGTGTATGGATCTTGCTCCAGCCACCATTTGGTGTAAGGCATGGAACTGTGTTTCGCCAGGTTGGTCACAAACTCCCGGTTGTCGAGCGTCTCTAAAATGCGTTCCGCATAATTAAGCAACCCCTGGTAACCCCAGCTGAAATGTTCATCCCCGATCAGCAGCGTAGGAATGCCGAGCTTGGCACCCCAAAGCGTCATTCCCCCGTGACGGGCGATCATCAGGTCCGGGCGGACGCGGTTCAGAATATTGACCAGCTCGTAAGCTTGCTTATTGCAGACGTTGTATCCTTTTATATCCCCGTATGTCTTGACCGTGTGATCCAGCATATCCGCCGCGCTGCTCTCATTGTCATAAATCGGATCATGATGGAAAATAGCTGCGCCCTGCACATCGATCCCGAGTTCACGAAGCAAGGCGATCAGAGCATGGCCATGGGCTGAGCCCGCAGTTAAATAGCAGGTTGTGCCTGTAAGCTTAGCTCGGTACTCTTCCAGCTTCGGTAGTACAGCGGCTCGCTCCTCAAGTATAATTTCCTCAATCTCGTCTTCGCGGTCCAGAACGCGTCCCAGCTCGCGCATCCAGGCATCCGTTCCCGCCAAACCGTAAGCCATTGGAGCCTTGATTTCCGGTACTCCGTATACTTGCTCCAGCGCGGCTCCCATATAGGTACCAAGCGTCGGACAAATCTGAATCGTTGCCGCAGCCTCGGAAATGGTTTCCAGCTGGCTTACTGTGGAGAAGGGAACGACGTAGTTCGCTTCGTAGCCCAAGCGGTTCAACAGCTTCGAGAATACATCACTGCCCCAGAAATTGATGATATTCACTTTATTCGTCCGCTTCTGCGGAGGCTTTACAATCTTGCGCACGATAGAGTGGTAGGCGGCGTCAAAGCCGGAGGTCCAGATTTTGGATCTGAAGCCCTCGCATACACAGTTGACAACCGGTATGCCAAGCTCTTTCGTCATCCGGTCTGTGACACTTTCCACATCTTCTCCAATGATCCCCGAGGCGCAGGACGTAGTGACGAAAATCGCATTCGGCTTTACCCTGTCATACGCGAGGCGTATCGTCTTCTCCAGCTTGGATAGGGCACCGAAGACCGTATCCATTTCCTCGATATTTGTATTAAAATATCTGCCAATGGCCGGCGGAAGATCACGCTCCATTTGTCCAACCCGGTAAACAAAATTATAGCCGAAGAAATCCCCGGCGCAGCCGACGGGCGCATGGTTAACCATCGCCGCATCCCGAATCATGGATAATTGGCAAAATGCGTTCCCCGAGCTGCAGCCCATGCATTGGCTGAAAGAACGGGTGCCGTCCTTGAGACAGCCGCTGCTGGAGCAGTCGACCAGTTCTCCCGCAGTGCCGGCAAAGCCCGTTATCGAACCCAGACGCTTCTCGCGGACCGGAACCTCGGTTAAATTCAAGTTCACTTTCGGCATGTCCTCTCCTCCTTTGCGTTATAAAACTTTATGTTTCGGTTAGTCTTAAACGCTACACCAGCGTCTCCACAAAAGCTTTCTCGAACGCCTGCTCCAAATCGGCGATTAAATCGTCGGCATTCTCCAAACCAATGGAAAGGCGGACCGTTTCCGGCTTGATCCCGGCTAAAATCTGTTCTTCCGCGTTCAGCTCGCCATGCGTCGTCTTCGGCGAATTGATAATCAGCGACCGGGCATCGCCCACATTGGCATGATAACTGAACAGTTCCACCGAATTGAGGAAGATCTTGAGCTGCTCATCGTTTCCTGTGAAGCCAAAGGAGAAGATCGAACCGGCGCCTTTCGGGAAATACTTGTCGGCCAGTGTTTTGTACGGATTGCCTTCGGCGGCGGGATGGTTAACCCAGCTTACTTTATCGTTGCCTTGGAGATACTGTACAATTTTCAGCGCGTTCGACACCTGCTTGTCAATTCGTTCCGACAGTGTAACAATGCCTTGAATCAGCAGGAAAGCATCGAACGGGCTAAGCGAAGCTCCAAAATAAGCCAGATAACTGAGCCGTATTCTTGTCGTAAACGGGGCAGCCGGGAACACTTCAAGAATGCTGCGTTCACGCCCTGTATTCTGGTCTCTCAGCAAGAACTGCGGCTCTTGAAAATGCGGGAATTTTCCGTTGTCCCAGTTAAATTGGCCGTTCTCCACGATGACCCCGCCGAGTGTCGTTCCATGGCCTCCGATCGCTTTGGTCGCCGAGTAAATGATAATGTCCGCTCCATGAGCAAAAGAGTCGAACAAATACGGAGTGCCAAACGTATTGTCAATAACCAGCGGAATCCCGTTGTCATGCGCAACCTTGGCGATGGCTTCAACGTCCAGGATCGTCGCATTCGGGTTGCTGATGCTCTCAATCAGCACCGCTTTGGTATCCGGTCCGATGGCTTGGCGGAAGGAGTCCGGATCATCCGAGTTCTCCACAAAATCGACTTGGACGCCGAATTTAGGGAACAGACGCTTGATAGCGTCAAAGGTTCCTCCGTACAACTGAGGCGTTGTTAAGATTCTCCCGCCCCCCTCTGCCAGGTTCAGCAGAGTATAAGCAATCGCGGCCATTCCCGACGCGACGGCGACAGCGCCGGTTCCTTTATCCAGAGCGGTCAACCGCTGCTCCAGCACATCTACGGTCGGATTTCCGATCCGTGTGTACAGGAAGCCCGCTTCCTCAAGACCGAACAATTTCTCGGCCCGTTCCACGCTACCCAAATCGTATGAAGCCGTCTGATAAATCGGTACGGCAACCGCATAATTATGATCGCTGGATTGGTAGCCCGCTCTTACCTTCAGTGTGTCAAAGCCCAATTGTTTCTCGCTCATACAGATCCCTCTTTTCGATTAATGTATTTGGAACAAGCCTTATTGTAAAATAGCTCCTCGGCCCGAATGAAGAAAGGCCAGCAGTCTGTCCAATGCCTTTTCAATGGGAGCCTCAACGGCAAGAGCCGTTATTCCCAAATTGTGAAGCACCGCCGCAGCCCCTGGACCGACCCGGCTGACAAGGACATACGAACAGTCCGCGAGAGATTCGGCTACAGCCTCCAGCCGGATTTGCTCATGCCCGTCTCTACTGGCAGGATTGCCAATTTCCCGGTTTTCGCTCTGTACATACAAACCTTCTTCATCGACTTCATAGATAATAAATCGGTCGCACTGGCCAAAGTGCCGGTCTACAGCATAACCGTCTGAACTGCCTACTGCCACTTTCATTTGTATCCCGTCTCCTTTGAAATCATTTCGTACATTCCCCTCCTCAAAAAATCAAAGAGGCCCGCTGTAAACAAAGCGAGCCTCCAATGGTTATGGTCGGCGTGTGACAGATTTCACAATAATAGCCAAAATATCAAGAAGAAACGGCTTAGCCGTCCTCCGTAGAGGAGCATCCGTTTCTCGCAGAAATATAAGGCCATTTATAAGCGTGAAACTTAAAAATCCTTATATTTAAAAAAGGCCGGAGCTATCCTGTCTGTCAGGAAGCATCCGACCTGCGGTTAACCGCTCGGCTAAAAACTTAAAAACCTATTGATTTACTTAGTTTTAATATAACGATTAATACCGCATAATTCAATCCCTTAATCGTGAATTAAATGTGATCTTTTGCAGAAAATAAATGAAAAACAGCAAGCCTCATAACGAGACTTGCTGCTTCCGATTAAGCGGTATGATGGTTCTTACAGTTCCGGATGCTCATGCTTCGCTTTGAGACGGCTCCAGCGGCGCTGAACCTCTTCCTTGAAGTTGTTCAGGGCTGCTTCGTTCTCTTCCTTGAGCAGATGCTTGGTTTTACCCATGCCTTTGAGCCATTCGGTAACGTCGACGCGCTTCTCTTTCTCTTCCGGATTGTACGTAATCGTGGTAACGCCTTGTTCCACTTCATACAGCGGGAAGAAGCAGGAATCAACTGCGAGGGATACCAGCTTGGTGCCAACATTGTCCTCGGTCATCCAGTTCAGCGGGCAAGCAGACAAGATTTTGCCATATACAAGCCCTTCGTTCTGAGCGTACCATTGGGCTTTGGCGGCTTTCTTCACCAAATCCTGCGGGAAAGCTTCGCTGCCCGTGAACACATAAGGAATATTGGTGGCAGCCATAATTTGCGGAGTATCTTTATGCTGCGTCACTTTACCTTTTTGCGTCTTACCGATACTGGATGTCGACGTGCGGTGACCGATCGGTGTCGAATACGATTGCTGTGCGCCAGTATTCATATAACCTTCGTTGTCATATTCCAAAACGATCATTTTGTGTCCGCGAAGCGCGGCGCCGATTGCAGGTCCCATACCGATGTCCATGCCGCCGTCGCCGGTAACCATAACAAAGGTAAAGTCGTCTTTCAAATTAAGGCTGTCAAGCTCGCCGCGGCGTTTGCGTTCCCAGAACATTTCAACCACGCCGGACATTGTCGCGGCCCCGCTTTGGAACAGGTTGTGAATGAAAGTCGATTTATGGGAAGAGTAAGGATATCCGGTCGTTGTAACATAGGCGCAGCCTGTGTGATACAGAGCAACAATATCTCCTTCAATGCCTTTGAAGAACAGTTCCAGACCGGAGAAAATACCGCAGCCCGGACAAGTGCCGTGACCTGGGGACAAACGTTTCGGTTTAACGGTCAAGCTGCGCATTGGCGGAATCTTAACCTTGAGTTTGCCTGTCTCTTCATCCTTGTCCACAGTAATCAAGCCAGTCTTGAGAGACTCGAATTTAAGCGGTTTGAGCACACGCTTCGGCGCGCTTTCGGCAGCACCCGGGTTGTGGCCGTAGTAGTCAAAAGGAACCTTTACTTCACCGGATTCCGCTGCTTCAATAGCCAGTTCGAACAGGCTGTGGCCATCTTCGGCGAAGAAGTCCTTGCCTCCGACACCGTAAATCCGGCTGATGACCTTCGTTGTGGTGTTGCCGTAGGTGAACAGGGCCGCTTTGATTTCGTTAACCATGTTGCCGCCATGCGCTCCGAAAGAATCCGCGCGGTCGCCGACGGTAATGGCTTTGACGTTCTTCAGCGCTTCGGCGATTTGCTTCTGCGGGAACGGACGGATTATGTTCGGCGAAATAGCGCCGGCTTTCACGCCTTTCTCGCGCAGTTGGTCGACAACGTCCTTGATGATCTCGGAAGCGGAGTTCATCAGGAATACCGCAACCTCGGCATCCTCCATGCGATACTGCGACAGGATTGGGTAATAGCGGCCTGTCAGGTCGCCATATTCTTTGGCGATTTCTTCAAATACTTCCCCAGCATTGTACATCGCCACGGATTGTTGGTATTTGTTGTTGATATAGTCCGGTTCATTCATGTAAGGGCCGACAGAAATCGGATTCTCGCGGTCCAGGGTATCGTCATAACCGGTCGGTTGAGGTCCGATAAAGCTTTGAACATCTTCACGATTCGCAATAGCTTGGACACGGCGTTTTTGGTGAGAAGTGAAATATCCGTCCATGGCCACAAGCACAGGAAGGCGAACCTTGGCATGCTCGGCAAGTTTGATTGCCATGATGTTCATATCATATACGGACTGTGGATCCGGACACATCAGGATCGGCCAGCCGGTGTTCAGTGCAAAATACAGGTCGGAGTGATCGCCGTGGATGTTCAGCGGTCCGGAAATGGACCGGCAGATGAGGTTCATGACCATCGGCATCCGCGTACCGGATTGAACCGGAAGCTGCTCCAGCATGTACAGGTAGCCTTGTGCGCTTGTCGCGTTAAATACGCGGCCGCCCGCGGTGGACGCGCCATAGCAGATGCCCGCGGAGCTGTGTTCGCCGTCGGAAGGCACCAGCATGATGTCATGCTGTCCGCTGGCTTTCATGGAATCGAGGAACTGCGCAACCTCCGTCGACGGGGAGATCGGGAAATAGCCCATCACATGATAGTTGATTTGATGTGCAGCGTAAGCCGCCATTTCATTGCCGGATTCATATAAAAACTTCTGCTCCACCTTGGAGGAGCCGACTTCCTTTTCGTAATCGATAGCCATTAGTGTTCCACCTTTCTCTCGGGATTTAGATCTGGTTTACAAGATCAAAAGTATGACGGACCGTATTGGCTTCCGCAAAGCCTTCCTTCTCACGCGCACGGGAGAGTGCGGAGGTCGGGCAGGCTTCCACGCATTTGAGGCAGCCTTTACAGTATTGATAATCGATCCCTTTCAGGAACATCATCGATTTGCCTTTTTTATTGATCTTCTCTTCCCAAACGAAGCACATATCCGGACAAACCGTGTCGCACTCCGCGCAGTTGATGCAGGACTCATTGTCATATACCGGCACTAGCCCGGAACGGGAAATGCTGAGATCCTTCAGGAAGGTTGTTCCCGGATTGATGATGTTGCCGCCAATCGGCTGGGTTTCGTATCCGAGCGGTGAAGTGTCAGAACGTACAAACTCCGGCATGCTTTCGCCTTCCGGCAGTTCAAACGTATGGAATTTCACTTCATTATAGCCACGGTCGAAAGTCGTGATGGCCGATTGGACCGCTTGAGGATATTTCTTGCCGAGCGACTTCTCGATAACGCTCTTCATTGTATTGGGATCAAGGAACGGGCAGAGGCGGAACAGACCACCCAGCATCGCCATGTTAACGCGGTTCTTCTCTTCCAGTGCGATAATGGTAGCATCGACAACGGCGATTGTGCCCGCGGTTACACCAAGCAGTTCCTTCAGTTCTTCGGGAGATTTCGCCGAGTTGACCAGCACTGTACTCTCTGCGGTAATACCGCTTGTTACATTAACAATCTTGCCCAAGGCTTCGTGGAATACGGCAACGACATGCGGCCGTTCTACCGGGGAGGTATCGCGGATCGGCGTATTCAAATCGCAGAAACGGATGTGCGCCTTAACCGGCGAACCTTTCTTCTCTGAACCGTAAGACGAGAAGCTGACGCCGTTCATGTTCGCGCCCACTACTCCAGCTTCAGCAAGCATTTTACCGGCCAGATTCGCGCCGAGACCTCCTATGGATTCGAGACGGATCTCGAAAAACCCGAGTTCGTTCACTTTCGGTAATTGTACCACCGACATAACCCCTTTCTTCTGTGTCAGCTAGAATAACATCCTGAATGACTTTTTCAAAATTGTACCTTGATTCTACAACAAGTGAAGTGATAAATCTTGCATTCGGCAGTTCAAGAGAATCATAATAATTTATAAAATGCCAATAATTCTCTTATAAGCGACAGAGCGGCGTAACAGCGAGAGGAAGAAATCTCCCATGAAAATCATTGAATGTGTACAAAATATGTCTTTCGCTCGCCTGTGACATTTGTTACCTTTAATCTAACAAAAAAATTAAAAATTAAGATGTTAAATTTGTCACATTAATATTGATCAAAATCACCTTATATGAAAGAAAAAAATGATGAACCGCATTACTGCTGATTTTTGCAGCAAAAAAACTTCCCCCGGGGCCGTTTCAGCGCCGAAGGAAGCCTCTTTTTTCCCGCTTTTCCGTTGTCTCAGAAAAATGAATGTAATGCAAAATGATTTTCACAAAAAAATCAAAAATAAAATGCTAATTTCCCCTTCCTATTCCCGGTCTGCCAGCATATGCTCCTTGATCAGCTCCTGCTTCCGGTTCCAGACCGTCTCGCTAAGGCTAACCCGGTATACCTCCGGATTCAGCTTGCGCAGGTATTCCGGCCAGAACAGGTCCATCTGCTCACGATGATAGCGGCGAATCTCTTCAAGTCCCGGAAGATTGTATACCTGAAAACCGTTCACAAAGATAGGTTCCAGCATCGCCAGCGCCTCATAGCGTTCCACGTTCTTCTGCAAATAGGGATGCAGCGGGTTAAATAGCTTAAGCGGACGGCCGTTTCGCGGACGGTCCTCATCCGGGAAGCTGATATAATCGGACATCGCTTTTCCGTTCGTGCCGATAATGCGGTAAACCTCCTTTTTGCCGGGTGTGGACACCTTCTCCGGATTGGAGGAGATCTTGATGGTAGGCACCATCTCTCCGTCCTTCGATTCAATCTCCACCAGCTTGTACACGCCCCCAAGCGCAGGCTGGTCGGATGCGGTAATCAGCTGTGTGCCGACACCCCAAGTGTCAATCGCCGCCCCCTGCTGCTTCAGGTTCGAAATCGTGTTCTCATCCAAATCATTGCTGGCGACGATTTTGACATACTCCAGCCCCGCTTCGTCCAGCATCCTACGCGCCTGAATGGACAGATACGCCAAGTCGCCGCTGTCCAGCCGGATCGCATTCATCCGCTTGCCCACGGCTTCCAGCTTCTTCGCTGTGGCAATCGCGTGCGGCACGCCGCTGCGCAGTGTATCAAACGTGTCGACAAGCAGCGTGACTCCGTCCGGCAGCACCTTCGCGTAGGTATCGAACGCCTCCTGCTCGCTGCCGAAGCTCTGCACCCAGGAATGGGCGTGGGTTCCCTTGGCGGGAATGCCGAACATCCGGCCTGCCAGCATATTGGATGTGGCGTCGAAGCCGCCGATATAGGCCGCACGGGTCCCCCAAATGGCCGCATCGGCTTCCTGGGCTCTGCGGGTGCCGAATTCAAGCAGAATATCGTCCCCCGCCACCTGCTTGATCCGCGACGCCTTGGTTGCGATCAGCGTCTGGAAGTTCATAAAATTAAGAATCGCCGTCTCCACCAGCTGGGCTTCCATAATCGTGCCCTCCACCCGGACCAGCGGCTCTTCCGGAAACACTAGAGCGCCTTCTTTCATCGAATGAATCGTGCCCTGAAAATGGAATTGCAGCAGCTCTTCCAGGAAAGCCGGCGCGTAATTCTCTTCCTGTTCCGACAGGTAGCGGATATCTTCCTCCGTAAACCGGAGAGAACCGATATAACCCACTATCCGTTCCAGGCCGGCAAATACGGCAAAGCCGTTGCCGAAGGGCAGCTTGCGGAAGTAAGCCTCAAACACGGCGCGGCGCTTATGGGTGCCGTTCACCCAATGGGCGTACATCATATTGATCTGGTATTTATCCGTATGCAGAGCAAGCTCTCTGTTCAACTCATCATCTCCTGTCATTGCTGCCCACTTATCCGTTCTCAGGCAGAAAAAGCGGCTATCCGCCGCTTCCCATCCGTTTACCGTCTATATTTTTTAAACCTTATTCGCGTCTTTGACCACCTTCGCGCCCAGGCTTCCGGCAAAATGCCCGAGCGCCCATGCATGTCCTTCGGGATTAAAGCTGGCTACGGCGTCCTCATGCACAACGATGGAGAAGCCTTTATTGTAAGCATCCACGGCCGTATGCAGGACGCATATATCCGTGCAAACGCCGATCAGGTGCAGCTCGGTGATCCCGCGTTCCCGCAGCTTCAGTTCCAAATCCGTTCCGCAAAAAGCGCTGTAGCGGGTCTTATCCATCCAATAGATGTCATTCCGGCGGGCTTCATACACATCCTTCAGCCTTCCGTAAAGCTCCCGCCCTTCGCTCCCCTGGAGGTTATGCGGCGGAAACAGCCTGCTCTCCGGATGAAAGGCATCATCCTTGTCGTGCAAATCGACGGCCATGACCACATAGTCGCCGTTCTCCGCAAAATCCCCGGTCAACCGGCAGATCCGGTCCTCAATCTCGATCCCCGGCTGTCCCACCGGCAGGCTGCCGTCGACAAAATCCTTCGTGTAATCGATTACGATCAGCGCTCGCATCCAAGCGGCCTCCTCCCGTATACTCCCAGCTTCTCCCCTTCTTCCTAACTTCAACCGTAAATCAGGTATAAATGGACAAGAGCGGCTGATGATCGGTAAACATGTACAGCTGAGCCGGACGCTGCGAGTATTGATTGGAGCTCAGCGGATTGCCGTCCGGGTCCCGCACTTCCTGCAAAATGCCCTGGCGACTGCGTGTGGAAGTGATTTTGCGGATAAAGTTCGGTTCCTTGAATTCCGGAACTACCGTCTGAATCACCTGATACAGCTCGCTCAGCGTAAAATGAGGCGGCAGGAACTGCTTCGCAATCGTTGTCTGCAGCATTTGCTGCTGAATCCGCAGGTAAGCGTCCGTAATAATATTATGGTGGTCAAAGGCCAGCTCCAGCTCCTCCAGCGCCTCCTGAAGGGTAAACAGACCGACCTCCCCCGCATCGTCGGAAGCCTGTCTTTGCTCAAGCATCCATTCCTCCACCAGCGCGAAAAAAGCGTGGCTGATGATCCAACCGCGCGGGTCCCGCCCTGGCGTGCTGTAAACCCCCAAGTATTCCAGGTGGCCGCCGTCGACTCCCGTCTCTTCCTTTAATTCCCGTGTAGCCGCGTCATATATCGATTCGTTTTCCTGACAGAAGCCCCCAGGTAGAGCCCACATTCCTTCACAAGGCCATTTCTTCCGCCGAATCAGCATCACCTTCAGTTCACGCAGCGGAAGTGTCTTCGTAACAGTCTTCCGTTCGCGTTTGGTCAACGTGAACATGACGATATCGGCCGGAACGCCGTCCGGAGTGCGGTATTTTTTGGCGTTGTAGTGTTGTTCCCCGTTCTCGCTCACCATTGATCCATCCTTTGCCGCAGCTAAATTGCGTTATTGTATCCTTAAATGTACCAAACCTAAACTTCGAAAATCAACAACCTTGTTACGAAAAGTTACATATTCCTTTCTTCATAAAGGCTTGGAGCGGATAATTTCAGTTTGACTCGGACACCGGTACGATAATGACCCTGCCGCTTATCGTAAGCGCAGGGTCATTTCTCAATTACCGGAGTGCCGCCCTGACCGGGCGCTTGCCGGTTATGCTATTCGCCGCATTTAGATGGCGGGGCTTCGGTTCCGGCCTCGACATTGATTTTCTCCGAGACGGTGTCCCGGATGACGGATACGACCAATTGCAGCAGGTAATTGATGTCGGTTTGGCTCTGCTGAAATTCGGTGACAAGCGGAATGCCGTCGATCTCGCCTTGAAGCTCGTTGATCTCGAGCTCGATTTTGGCCACCATATCGTTATTCCCGAAGCTCTCGAAGGCGACGATCTCCTTCTGCTTCTTCTTCATTCTGGAAATCAATTCCTGAACGCGTTCATGGTTCCGGATTTTCTCCTCCGCCTGCTGAAATTGCCTGACTTCCTCACTGGTCGAAATCAACGACGCGAGTTCCTTTGCTTTTGCCAGGATGTCGTCACGCACAATCAGATCGCGGGTATCATAGGTCATCATCCCGTATTTGTTCATACGGCCTTTTTCCTCTGTCATACCGGGTCGCTCACTTTCGTATTTGGAGTTAATGGACGGCGGCGGTTTCGGTAACGCAGACGCCTTTGATATACCAGGTCTTCGTATCGGTGATGCGCACGTTCACAAAGCTTCCTACAAGCTCTTTCGGCCCTTCAAAATGAACCAGCTTGTTGCTTCGGGTCCGTCCGGACAGCACGGCGGCGTTATTCTTGCTCTCGCCTTCGACCAGCACTTCCACCGTTTGCCCGAGCATCCGCTCGTTGCCGATCCGGCTCTGTTCGCTGATCAGCCCGTTCAACCGACGCAGCCGGTCGCTCTTGACCTCTGCCGGCACATTGTCCTCCATAGCGGCCGCCGGGGTTCCTTCACGGGGAGAATAAATGAACGTGTAGGCCATGTCGAAACCGACTTCGCGCACCAGCGACATCGTTTCCTCGAACTGCTCCTCCGTCTCGCCGGGGAAGCCGACGATAATATCCGTGGTCAGCACAAGGTCCTTGACCGATGCTTTCAGCTTGCCGACGAGTGTCAGGAAGGTCTCCCGGCTGTACTTGCGGCTCATTTTTTTGAGAATGGCGTTGCTTCCGGATTGAACGGGCAGATGGATGCTCTCCATCAGGTTGCCGCCCTTGCCCAGCACTTCCACAAGCTTATCGTCAAAATCGCGCGGGTGGGAGGTCATGAACCGGATACGCGGGATGTCAATCTTCCGCAGATCGTCCATCAAATCGCCAAACGTGTAATCGATATCGGCAAAATCCTTGCCGTAAGCGTTCACGTTCTGCCCGAGCAGCGTCACTTCCTTGAAGCCCTGGCGGGCCAGCTCGCGAAGCTCCGCGATCACATCCTCGGGACGGCGGCTTCGTTCCTTGCCCCGGGTGTACGGCACGATGCAGTACGTGCAGAACTTGTCACAGCCGTACATAATGTTGACCCAGGCGCGCATGCCCTCCCTTTTTTTCGGCAGGTTCTCGATAATGTCGCCTTCCTTGGACCAGACTTCCACTACCAGCTCTTTGCTGAACACCGCTTCCTTGATCAATGCCGGAAGACGGTGGATATTATGCGTGCCGAAAATCATATCGACAAACCCGTGCTTCGCCATGATCCGGCTTACGACTCCCTCTTCCTGGGACATGCATCCGCTGACGCCGAGCAGCAGGCCCGGTTTCTCCGTCTTCAGATGCTTGAGGTGGCCGAGTTCCCCGAATACCTTGTCTTCGGCGTTCTCCCGGATGGCGCAAGTATTGAGCAATATAATGTCCGCCTCGTTCCGGTCCTCGGTGCTCCGGTAGCCCATCTGCTCCAGCATGCCCTTCATCGTCTCGGTATCATGCTCGTTCATTAGACAGCCGTAAGTCGTGATGTGGTATAGCTTGCCTTCGCCGAAAACTCTCATGTCCTCGGGAATGGCAAAATCGTAGTGGACCTCTATATCTTCCTTGCCGCGCCGTTTGCCTTCCTTATAGTCGGGCTGGCTGTTTACCTGAATGGTTCGCCCCTTGATGCGGTAGGTGGTCTTCCCCTCTTGTTCGCTGATCACCTTGGCTCCGCTAAAATCGAAGTATTTGGAGTAATCCTTGGCACCCTTGCCGGATTTTAAGTCCGGTGAGTTACTCTCCTTGGTCATGCTGTCACATCCTCTATTCGAAAACGATGATTTTTGGGTTCGCTTGCAATTAAAAATTATAACATAGTGCCGCGGGATATATCCATATACTCAAATTTTAGGTGTTTTCGAATGCTGCAATTTCAGTATGGGAGTTTTAAGTGCCTTAGGTACTAAAAAGTACGTACTATTCGTAATGTGCGTTTGAACATACAATGAATTTGCCGGTGGTGCTTCGAGATTTCAAATGGATTTCAATGAAAGTGTAAGGATGTAAGTGTAAAATTTCACAATCTAAAACAGGAATAAGGAGAGGATTTATTATGTTTACCAAGATTTTTGAACCGGGAAAAATAGGCAATTTGGAAATTAAAAATCGGCTGATTGTCCCCCCGATGCTGTCCGAATATGCCGCGGAAGACGGCAGACTGACTGAACGGTATATTAGATACTACGAGGAAAAAGCCAAAGGCGGCTGGGGCCTGATCATCGCCGAGGATAATGCAATAGAGCCCAGAGGCGCCGGATTTAAAAATATAGCCGGGTTATGGTCCGATGAACTCATGGAAGAACATAAAGAACTGGTTGAACGGGTGCATAAGGCAGGAGCTAAAATAGCGGTGCAAGTGTATCATGCGGGCAGAGAAGCGAGCAGTGAAATCATGGGGATGAGACCGGTAGCCCCTTCGGCCATTCAAGATCCGACTCAGTCTGAAACTCCTGTTGAATTGACCACTGAGGAAGTGAAGGAATTGGTGGAGAAATTCGCACAGGCCATCAGAAGATGTAAAGAAGCAGGCTATGATGCCATCGAGCTTCATGGAGCACATGGATATTTAATCAATCAATTCGTCTCCCCTTTCTCCAACAAGAGAACCGACGCCTATGGCGGAAACCTGATGAACCGGCTGCGGTTCCCGCTTGAAATCATAGCCAGAGCCAAAGAATTGGTCGGCGATGAGTTCCCGATTATTTACCGGATTTCTGCTGATGAGCTGGTGGAAGGCGGACTGACCATCGAAGATACGAAAGTGATCAGTCAGGTGTTGGAGCAAAGTGGCGTGGCTGCAATTCATGCTTCTGCCGGGGTTTACAAGAGCGGAGCAATCGTATCTGCGCCTACAGCGATCAGAACGGCCGTATTCTCCGACTATGCCAAAGAAATTAGAAAAGTGGTCAACATACCGGTATTCGCCGTAAACAAAATCATTTATCCACATGTGGCGGAGTCGATTCTAAAGGAAGGCAAGGCGGACTTCGTGGCAATGGGCCGGGCTTCTACAGCAGATCCTCAATTCCCGAACAAGGTGAGGGAAGGACGGCTGGATGAAATTATTTTCTGCATCGGCTGCAGACAGGGCTGTCAATGGAGAATCGCTCAGCAAAACCCTGTTTCCTGCTTGGTCAACCCGCTGACGGGCAAAGAAGGTGAGTATGAGCTTAAGGAAGCTGAAGTTAACAAGAAAGTCATGGTAATCGGCGGCGGTCCCGTTGGGATGGAAGCAGCCATTATCGCCGCAAAACGCGGTCATGATGTAACTTTGTACGATAAGAGCGATAAGCTTGGCGGACAGTGGCTCCTTGCCGCAATCCCTCCCGGAAAAGAACTCTTAAATACATTTACCGTGTGGCAAAAGGGCGAGCTTGACCGGTCAGGGGTAAAAGTCGTGTTAAATACAGAGGTAACTAAAGAATTCGTAGAACAAGCGAACCCGGATGAAATCATACTCGCTTCGGGCGCCGCTCCAATCATTCCCGGAATACCGGGCGCGGGCAAAGCTCATGTATATACTGCAAATGATGTATTGTTGGGAAAAGTAGATCTGGTCGATCCTGCGGTTGTCATTGGCGGCGGGTTGGTAGGAGCGGAAACCGCAGAACATATTGCGGTTCACAATCGGAAAACCTCCATCGTTGAGATGCGTCCGGAAATTGCAGCAGACATGGAGCCGGCATCCAAGCAGTTCCTGATGGAATCCTTAAAGCGTAATGAAGTGACCGCGTATGTAAATTCAAAGGTTCTGGAAATAACGGATACTCATGTAATCATTGAAACGGAAAAAGGACAACAATCGCTGCCTGCTTCTTTGGTCGTTTTGGCCATAGGATCAAAGTCCAATAACGCATTAGCTTCGGAACTTGAAGATAAGTACAGCATTAAAGTAATTGGCGACGCCGCTGTTGTCGGCAAAGCTTTGGAAGGCATAAACCTTGCTTACAAAACCGCTTTGGCAATATAACGGAAGCGCCTGATTATTTGACCAACTCCGTAAACGTCGCAGAAACCGCCTCGGCCAGCCTGCCGGGAGGGAGTTCCACCTGCATGCCTATTTTACCGGCGCTTACCGCCATTTTTCCCAGCGTTTCAGCGCTTTGGTCGATGAAAGTTGGGTAATGTTTTTTCATACCGACCGGAGAACAGCCGCCCCGGATGTATCCGGTCCATTTTTGCAGATCCTTCATGGGGAGCATTTCAATTTTCTTCTCACCGGCGGCCTTGGCCGCTTTTTTTAAATCCAGCTCTTCCGCAACCGGAATGACAAAGACATACAGATTGGAGCCGCTGTGCGAGACCAGTGTCTTGAACACGCTCTCCGGCGGTCTTCCGACCTTCTCCGCAACGGCCGTTCCGTGAATTTGACCGTCCTCGTTGTCATAGGCAAGGACTTCATAGGATATTTTTTGGGCGTCCAGTATTCTCATCGCATTCGTTTTACTAACCTGCATAGCTGATTCAAAAGCCTCCATTCGCCATAATCTCATACTTTACATTATACTTTTTAGCTTTGAGAATTCCCAGACCCGGGAAACGGACAGGTAATTTCGGTAAAATTGACAATCGCAGCAGATTTTTAGGAAACGGTTAACACGCGTCTAACGTTCCGGATTTATACTGTAACCAGACCGGCATTTGAAAGGAGTGAAGTCAATGCCTAATCTATGGATGCATATCGAATATGGACGGCGCTTAAAGGATGATCTGAAATCTTACCCACCTTTTAGAGACAGCTTATCCGACTATACTCTCCTCTACCAGCTCGGCTGTCAGGGTCCGGATTCCCTGTTCTATCACGGCTTTCTTCCTTGGAGCAAAGATGTCGGCGCGTCCCGGCTTGGCGATTTCATGCACAGCCGCAGCTGCGGCGGGGTGTTGATGGAATTCTGGGACAGGGTCCTTCTGCTTCCGCTGCAAGAACGCATACCGGCGGCAGCTTATTTTGCGGGCTTCATGACTCATCATTTGCTGGACCGAAATCTCCATCCTTATATCAATTGGAAATCCGGCTACAAACATAGGGACCATCAACGGTTCGAGATCGCTCTTGACACGGTGTTTATCAAATGGCTGAACGGCAGGAATACATGGAAAATGCCCGGATGGATGGAGATTGACGCCGGACTGTCTCTCCCCTCAGATGTTGTGGATATTCTGCATGCCACCGCGTGTGCTTTTTATCCCGAGATGGCAGACTTTCCAAGATCATGCTGGCAGGAAGCTTACCGTGATATGGTTTTTGCGCAAAGATTGCTGTTCGACCCGCACGGCTGGAAGAAAAAAATCGTTCACGGACCAGACGCCGGATTATTCTACCGCAAACTCTCTGCCGCCGAGGAAAAGCTGGATTATCTAAATGAACGGAATACCCCATGGAGACATTCGGCGCTTTATTCGGAGGTCAGAACGGAGAGTGTGCCGCAGCTGTGGGAACAGGCGCTTACAGAAGGTCGGTTGGTGATGAAGGCGCTGTCTGACTGGATTCAAGCGGAGACCCGCATTGAGGCTGAAGTGAAGCGTGAGCAGTTCCGGGTTAAGCTCGGCGACCGCTCCTACGATACGGGCAAAGAGTGCGGTTCGAATCTGGTCAATCAGTATGCCGAGCCAATCTGGGGAACGGCTTCAGGAAGCTGGTAAAATGAAGGGCGATGCGCTTATGTAAGTTACGTTTATGACGTTAAAGAAAGCTGAAGGATATAAATAAACCGCGAGGCAGCGTTCCGTTAAGGACGGGCTTCGCGGTTTTTGTTGCGCTTGAAGGCTCGCCTGCATCATCGACAACCCCATTAAGAAACGATGCCTTCCGTTCCTCCGGCTGCCGGCTGTCCACCCGGCGGTCCGCCCTGTTGTCTGCTATCGCTCTTTCCCTTCTCCACATCTACCTTCGCTGCAATCGTGATGCCGAGACCAAAGAACAGCAGCAGCGAGAGTATACCCATCCGGGAACTGCCGGTAAGCTGGCCGATCAATCCGAAAGCGAAAGGCCCGAAGATTGAGGAAAATTTGCTTGTAATGTTGACAAAGCCGAACAGTTCTCCCGTACGGCCCCTGGGCATCAAATCGCTCAGCATCGAACGCGAGATGGCTTGGCTTCCTCCCTGAACAAGCCCGACCATGATTGCGAGCGCGTAAAAATGCGAGGCGCGGGTCATTAAGTAACCGAGTGCTACGATCAGCACATACATGAACAGCGAGGCCAGCAGAGTCCGTTTCGCTCCGAATTTCACCGCGGCTTTTCCGAGCAAAAGTGTGCTTGGGAAGCCTACAAACTGCGTAATGAGCAGCGCCAGTATGAGGTCGCTCGTGCCGATGCCGAGCGTCGTTCCATAAATGGTCGCCATCAATATTATAGTGTTGATCCCGTCGTTGTAAAACCAGAAAGCTGCAATCAGCTTGAACAGCTGGGGGTAACGCCGGATGTCCCGGTAAGCTCCCGCGATGCGCTTAATACCGGCTCGTACATACCCCGACGCACTTAGCCCTTCGGTCTGGCGCTCCAAGTTCGGCACCCGGCGCATGATGGGCAGCGAGAACAGCAGCCACCACACTCCCACTGTAACAAAAGACCAGCGAGTGCCCGTCAGTCCGTCGCTCATGCCGAACAGGGAAGGCTTCTGGATCATTAGGAGGTTTAACGCGAGCAGAAGCCCTCCGCCCACATATCCGGCTGCGTAGCCTTTAGCCGAGATTTCGTCCCTTCGTCCGGGAGGCACTAGGTCGGGCAGCATCGAGTCGTAGAACGCGTTGCTTCCTGCGAATCCGAGCGTCGATAGTACAAGCAGAGCCGAAGCCGTCAGCCAATCGCCTCTTTCAACCAAAGCGAAGCAGGCTGTGGATGCGACACCAATCAGCGCAAAGCCTGTTAAAAAGGTCGTCTTCCGGCCCGAAAGATCCGAAATCGCGCCAAGCAGCGGCGACAACAAGGCAACCAGAGCCATTCCGACGGCATGAGTATAAGCCAAGTAGGATGCCGCTGTTGTCTTGTCCAATCCTTCACCCGCAACCGAACTGTAAAATACGGGAAGCACAGCCGCCAACACCGTCGTCGCATAAGCGGAATTGGCCCAGTCATACATAATCCAGGCCCGAACAGCAGATTTATTCACACTTTCACCCTTCCTCTCCAAAGCCCGCTGCCCGGTCAAGCGGCTGAGAGCCCGGCATCTTTGCATCTATTATACCGAATATACAGCAAAGGAATATTCAATAAGTGTTCACTCAGTATAAAAATTCGGTAGATATCCAATATAGAAAGTGCGGGAAAGTCCTTCGCAAAATATGCTGCTGTCAGCCGCGGGGCGGAAACGGATCGTTGCCATAGCTGTGGGATTCGGAGATTTTACCGCCACCGGGTCAACCAGATTAAGCAGTCAGGAGCACGAAGAGAGTTTAAGCGCATGAAAAAAGCGGAGGATCGCTCCCCCGCTTTCTTAAACAAGATATAAATAAAGTTCAGTTCTGGCAACGACGGAATTAGTCGACGATTTCAGCCGTATCCCCGTTGTTTGCTCCTGCAGCATTTGCTTCGTCCGTGTCAATATGCATATCAAGCGCGAAATTGTCGGATACGCGGGCAATGACGTTCTCAAGAACAAGACCGCGATCGCCGCCGAGGCGCACTTTCAACAGCTGCTTGTCTGCAATGCCCCATTTCTCAGCATCGGATGTATGGAAATGAATATGACGGGCCGCAACAATTACGCCCTTTTCCAGTTCAACTTCGCCTGCCGGTCCTTTCAGCGTAAGGCCGGGTGTTCCTTCAATGCTGCCGGATTCGCGAACAGGCGCCTTAACACCGATTGCGAATGCGTCCGTGCGGGAAATTTCAACCTGAGATGCTGGACGCGCCGGTCCCAAAATTCTAACTTTGTCGAACTTGCCTTTGCTGCCGATTACCGCAACGGTTTCATTTGCAGCGAATTGTCCGGGTTGGGAGAGCGGTTTGAATTCGGTCAGCTGGTAGCCGGGTCCGAAGAGCGCCTCCACATGTTCTTGCGTAAGGTGAATATGTCTAGCCGACACACCTACGGGTACTGTCTTACTCATACGTCAAGTCACTCCTTGTTTTTCTCTATAATCTGTACAAGCCAAGAAACATTATACAATGATTTAACCAAAAATAAAAAGGAACCTGCTCATTTCAGGCACCTTTTTGGGAATAGTTCGCATTTTCGTCAATTCATCCGTCCTAGAAACGGTCTATCTTATTCCACCTTCGGCGCAGATGGCAGGTTGCTTGCCAAATAAATGACAGCATTCCCGTGCAGCCATCCTTTTACCGATTCCTCGGAATAATGACGAAGCAGCAGCTCCGCGAAGGACGGATAATGGCCAGGATGCTCCAGCCCCTTGATCCAGGAATCGATACCGTCAAAATCGGAGCCGAACATTAAATGCTTCTCGCCCCCTAACGTACATACATGCTCGATATGCCTCAGCAAGTCCTCCGGGACAACCTCTTTCCTATCGGTCACGAACCACGGGACAAAGGTAAGCCCCATGCGTCCATCCATGCCGATTACCGCTCTGATTTGATCGTCAGTCAAGTTTCGCGGATGAGCGCAGATGGATCTAGCATTCGAATGGGAAGCGATAATCGGACGCTTCGACAATTCAGCCAGTTCCCAAAAACCGGCTTCCGACAAATGGGAGACATCCAGGAGCATACCGCTGCCGTTGCACCATTCAACAAGCTCACGGCCTTTTTCCGTAAATCCGCCGTTTCGCTTCTCGAGCACCCCGTCTGCCGCCCAGTTGGCATAATTCCAGGTCAGCCCGAGAAAACGCACTCCGAGCTCAAAGATCAATTCCGCATAGAAAAGATTCCCCTCCAGCCCGTCGGCTCCTTCAAGCGACAACATTCCCCAACCGGGCCCGTCATTCAGCACGCCGGCCAATCCGGCTGCCTCTTCCCTCCAGCGCAGCGGCCGCAGACCTCCTGTGTTCGCCACGCCGCCGCGAAATTTTTCGATCTGTCTGAGCACCTGCTCAAATCGGGGCTTCCCCCATTTTTGCGATAAATAAATGGCAAAGCACTGCAGCCCCACTCCGCCCTCAAGCAGTCTCTCTCCGGTTACATCCAGCCGATGATCGCCCTTAAAATGAATTGAAGGTTCCTCCGCCATCTTGCTCAGCGCATCGCAATGAAAATCCACTACCGGGAAATGAATTTGCCCTTGTTCCTGCAACTTCCCTGGATTCATCGTTCCTGTCCTCCTTTTCCGCTCAAAGCAAAAAGCCCGTCTACTTGCGTAAACAGGCTCAGGCAGTATACTTCTATTTATTATCTGGGCTCAACGATTAATTTAATGGCTGTGCGATCTTCTCCATCAATGACAATGTCGGTAAAGGCTGGGATACAAATCAGGTCGACGCCGCTTGGAGCGACAAATCCCCGGGCAATAGCTACAGCTTTGATCGCTTGATTCAGAGCTCCTGCTCCAATGGCCTGAAGCTCGGCCGCCCCACGTTCGCGAAGAACACCCGCTAATGCGCCGGCAACGGAATTCGGATTGGATTTAGCTGATACTTTTAATACATCCATAGTAAGTACCTCCCCTGGGATAAAGAATGGTGTTCTTCCACTACTTTGATGTTATTCGCGTACAAAAGAAAAATTCCTTCTTTTTGCGAACCCCTATGCAGAAATTGGTACAAAAGATGCTAGTTAATGATATAAAAAAGATCACACTTTATTTCCAATCGATGCTTTTATCCCGAAATGCCTATGCCCCACCCCTTCTAACCTAGTCCATTACCCACTCGTCTTCCCGCATCCTAATCTTTTCAAGACGTTTGGCCTTGCCCGTATCCTCATCCAGCTCCGCAAATAATCCGTGAAGCATCCATTTTCCCTCATCCACCACAAAACGGGACGGAAGCTGGGTGGTAAACTTGTAGAGTACCGCATCTTTTTCCATACCCAAAATTCCTTCTCTTGAACCAACCATGCCCGCATCGGTCAAATAAGCTGTCCCGCCAGGCAAAATCGTATCGTCATTACTCTGGACATGGGTATGCGTGCCTACGACAATCGATGCACGTCCATCCATAAACCAGCCCATCGCTATTTTCTCAGAAGTGGCTTCCGCATGGAAATCAACCAAAATGCACTTATGCTGTCTGCGCAGCTCTTCCACAATCTCTTCGCCGATCCGGAAAGGACAGTCAATAGCCGGCAAAAAGGTTCGCCCCTGCAAGTTGACGATTGCCAGCTGCTTGCCGTTTCCTTTGACAACCGTGTAGCCTTGACCCGGCGTGCCCGGAGGGAAATTGGCAGGACGCACCATGCGCGGCTCGTCATCGATAAACTCGAAAATATTCTTGTTATCCCAAGTGTGGTTGCCCATCGTGATGCCGTGGACACCCCAGTTGAAAAATTCATTCGCAATCGCAGAGGTGATGCCTCTTCCTGCCGCGGCGTTCTCTCCGTTAACGATGATGATATGCGGCTGGTACTTGCTCTTCAGGGAAGGCAGCGTTTCCCGCAGTGCTTTGCGGCCGGTATTTCCTACAATGTCGCCGATAAACAAAACTTTAATATAAATCTCCTCCTAGCAGTACGCGTTCAACGCTATAAGCGAGCGCGGTTAACATTCCTCTATTGCCGATTAAAAACGCCGCTGTCTATGCCATGGCTTATGAACTGCAGGCGTATTAGTAAAGAAAAGTGGCACCGTCAAAGGCGCCACTTTTCTGATTATGCCTATTTAGCGTACTCAACCGCCCGTGTCTCGCGAATAACGGTGACCTTGATATGCCCCGGGTAGTCCAGTTCATTTTCAATCGTCTTCGTAATATCGCGCGCCAGACGGAAAGCTTCGGCATCGTCGATTTTGTCAGGCTGCACCATTACGCGGACCTCGCGGCCGGCTTGAATCGCATACGACTTCTCGACGCCTTCGAAGGATTCGGAAATCTCCTCCAGCTTCTCCAGACGCTTGATATACGTTTCCAGCGTTTCCCGGCGTGCTCCCGGTCTTGCCGCCGACAATGCGTCAGCCGCACCGACCAGCATGGCGATAACCGAGGTCGCTTCGGCGTCCCCGTGATGGGAAGCGATGCTGTTGATGACAACCGGATGCTCTTTATATTTCTTCGCAAGCTCTACGCCAATCTCGACGTGAGAGCCTTCCACTTCATGATCCAGCGCTTTGCCGATATCATGCAGCAGTCCCGCGCGTTTGGCTAACACGATGTCTTCCCCAAGCTCACCGGCCATTAACCCGGTCAGATAAGCAACCTCCATGGAGTGCTTCAATACGTTCTGACCGTAACTTGTGCGGAATTTCAGACGACCGAGAATCTTAATCAAATCCGGATGCAGGCCGTGAACGCCAACCTCGAAGGTGGCCTGTTCGCCGTATTCCCGAATCCGTTCATCCACTTCCTTACGCGATTTCTCGACCATTTCTTCGATTCGCGCCGGATGAATGCGTCCGTCCGCCACCAGCTTCTCCAGTGCGGTACGGGCCACTTCCCGGCGAATTGGATCAAATCCCGACAAAATAACCGCTTCCGGCGTGTCGTCAATAATAAGGTCGATACCGGTAAGGGTCTCCAGAGCACGGATATTTCGGCCTTCGCGCCCGATAATCCGACCTTTCATTTCCTCATTAGGAAGTGTAACAACAGATACCGTCGTTTCCGCCACATGATCGGCGGCACAGCGCTGAATGGCAAGGGTTATAATCTCGCGGGATTTCTTGTCCGCTTCTTCCTTGGCCTGCTGCTCAATGTCCTTGATCATTTGGGCCGTTTCATGCCGAACTTCCTGTTCCACATTGGAAAGAATAATGCTTCTTGCGTCTTCCATACTCAAATTGGAAATGCGCTCCAATTCGGTAACCTGATTCTTGTAAATCACATCAATTTGCTGCTGGGTTTCATCAATTCGTTTCTCTTTGTTAGCCACTTGTTCTTCTTTTCGTTCAAGCGATTCCATTTTTTTATCCAGCGATTCTTCCTTTTGCAGCAACCGTCGTTCCTGACGTTGGATTTCATTCCGACGTTCACGAGTTTCTTTCTCAGCTTCGGTACGGATTCTGTGGACCTCATCCTTCGCTTCCAATACCGTTTCCTTCTTCAGCGCCTCCGCTTCCTTCTTCGCGTTCTCCACGATTACGGTAGCGGCCTCTTCCGCGCTGGAAATTTTAGCTTCTGCAAGGGATTTCCGAATAAAATAACCGAACCCAAAGAATAATGTCGCTACAACGAGAACGATAATGATCCAGATCCAGATAGCCATCTGTTTCACCTCCTCGTTGGTTCCTCCAAGGCATTCCTTGGGAATTGTGCAGTTGTCAAACTATCCGTTCTTCACCATACAAAAAACCGGTAAATTCACCGATTGCCGAACTGCACATGCTTCACATGCACACTGCCCGCCGCATCCGGCGATTACATTTCATATGAGTTGATACGCGAATCGTTAAGAAAAAAAGAGGCCCTTTTTGGGAAGGAAAAAGGATTCTTATTTTATGCCGATTCATGTTATATTTTATTATTTATAAAAAGACATTGTCAAGAGAGTCAATCCTGGGAGCAAAGTCAAGCGAGTCAGTCGAACTCATAAAAATCGTCCTCCGCTCCGCCCATATCCTCGTCCTGCCGGAGCGAGTTAAGAACGCTTCGGACAATTTCTCCCGAAAAACCGCGTCTCATCAGAAAAGCGCCTGTCTTCCTTCTCTTATCGGAGGTCTCTCCCTTGATCGCATTCCATTTCCTGCGTCCGAGGTCAAGCGCGCTCTGCCGCTCCTGCTCCAAGCTGATTCCGTCCAGCGCCTCGGCAATGACCGATTTGTCCACTCCTTTGCCGCGCAATTCGTGGCGAACCCACAGCTTGCCCTTACGGTGTCCGGTCACCCGCTGCTCCGCCCACTGCTTCGCATACTGGGTATCGTCAATCAGCCGTTCGAGCCGCAGCCGTTCCAGCACTTCGGCAATTATAGCTTCTCCGATTTCCTTCTGCCGCAAACGTCTTACCATCTCCATTCCCGTCCGCGGCTTGCGTTCCAAATAACGCAGTCCTTCGACATAGGCCCGCTGCCGTTCATCGGCTACTACAATCTCCTGAAGGTCTTCCTTCGTAAAGATATTTCCGGAAATCATCCGGTATTTGATCATAATATCCTCATGGACACTCAAATTGTATGCCCCAAAATGCAGGATATAGCGGTGATCGGATTTTTTTTGACGTTCCACCTTGGTAATCGTTAGCGTTTCATTGTCTGGAAACTGCGAGAGCACGCCTTCTTCCGGCTGCTCGGCTTCAGAATCAAGCTGTATAGTCATGAGTGTCCATTCCTCCATCCTTCTCGCATATCCCGGCTTGACGCAGCAGGGCGGCGTCATTCTTGTTTCTTTTCTTTCATAATAAAAGACGCCCTGTATAGTTATAGAGGGCGCCTTACTTTTCAAGAGATTATTCGACTTCGAGCAATGCCTGTTCTTCCTGCTTCTCGGCCTCGATCTCCGCTTCGGAAGGAGCGGCGACGATTGTAGAGAGATTGCTCGCTTCACGAATCTTGTTCTCGATGACAAGCGCCACATCCGGATGCTCCTTCAGGAACTGCTTCGCATTCTCGCGGCCTTGACCCAGCCGCTCACCTTCGTAGGAGTACCATGCGCCGCTCTTGTTGACGATATCCATTTCCGTACCGATATCAACAAGGCTGCCTTCTCTGGAAATACCCTCGCCGTACATAATATCGATGTCCGCTTGTTTAAACGGTGGCGCTACCTTGTTCTTCACAACTTTGATCCGTGTGCGGTTACCCACCATATCATTGCCCATCTTAATGCTCTCTACACGCCGCACATCAAGGCGAACCGTAGAGTAGAATTTCAATGCGCGGCCGCCGGGAGTCGTCTCCGGATTACCAAACATGACGCCGATTTTCTCGCGAAGCTGGTTGATGAAAATGGCAATCGTCTTGGATTTGTTAATGGAGCCGGACAGCTTGCGCAGAGCCTGGGACATCAGCCGCGCCTGCAGACCCACATGGGAGTCGCCCATCTCGCCTTCGATTTCAGCTTTAGGAACCAATGCTGCAACCGAGTCCACTACAATAATGTCCACCGCGCCGCTGCGAACAAGCGCTTCCGCAATCTCCAGAGCCTGTTCGCCGGTATCCGGCTGGGACAGCAGCAGTTCGTCAATGTTAACGCCCAGCTTGCTTGCATAGCTTGGATCGAGCGCATGCTCTGCGTCAATAAAAGCTGCTTGTCCGCCCGCCTTCTGAACTTCCGCAATCGCATGCAGGGCGACCGTTGTCTTACCGGAAGATTCCGGTCCGTAAACTTCTATAATGCGGCCTTTAGGAAGTCCGCCGATTCCCAAAGCAATATCTAAAGCCAACGATCCGCTGGGTACGACCTCAACCTGCATATGGGTGGATTCGCCCAGCTTCATGATGGAGCCTTTACCGAATTGTTTTTCTATTTGACGGAGCGCCATTTCAAGCGCCGCACGACGATCTGACAATCAGATCACATCCTTTTCACGGTTTATAATATCAAGAAAATATAACTGAATGAGCTTTCATCTGGACCTGCAAGAAGAGCAGCAGCTGTTCTTATATTTATATTGTACCTTGTTTTGGAGCGTTTGCCAAGCATTTTTTCGAACATACATTCGTTTTTTTCGACCTTCAAACCGCCATTCCCTTTTATTGTAATCCCCCTTTACAGAGTCAATGCCGTGCACAAATCGCCTGCATAAAGCACTTACCCTCTACAAAAAAACAAAAAACCGCGGCAAAGAGAATTCAATGCCACGGTTCTTCCGTATGCCATCATTATATAGAAATAAAGCCCATCTTACAAGCCCGAGCCTTCAGGCGGCGTATCGACATTTCGCTCCACCAGTCTGCGCCACAGCTGATACAGGATCGCTTTAACGGAACGAATACGGATATTCTCACGGTTGCCTTTCAGCTTCAGTTCAAACACTTCCGTCTTTCCATTTCTCTCCGCGAGCCCGATATAGACCAGACCCACTGGTTTGCGCTCCGAGTAACCCGGGCCCGCCACGCCGGTAATCGACAGCCCATAGTCCGTGTCGGCGGTCAGCCTGACCTGCTCGGCCAGAACTTCGGCCACCTCGCGGCTGACTGCTCCAGGGGCGTCGGCTCCTTCCAGATACTCCTTGGGAACATTCAGCAGCTTGTGCTTCATCTCATTGGAGTAGCATACAATGCCTCCCATAAACGTTGAAGCGCTGCCGGGGATGCTTGTGATGGTCTCCATTAGAAGTCCTCCGGTACAGCTCTCGGCACAGCTCACGGTGATTCCCGCATCCGCCATCCAGTCCACGATTACCTTTTCCAGCGGAACATCGATATTGGCATACAAATGGTTGGGAAGAATGTTTCGGATTTGCTCCTCCAGCGCATCCAGCTTCTCCATCGCTTCGCTGTAGGATGGCGCTTTTGTGGAAATGCGCACCGTTACCTCTCCTTCTTTGGCATAAGGAGCGATAGTCGGATCGTTTTGTCCGTGGATAAGATCGATCAACTTGTCTTCAAGCAGGGATTCCCCGATGCCGGCAAATTTAAGCATTTTGGAATAAAGGGGCATCTCATCCGTCAACGCATGCTGCTGCAGCCAAGGCTTGGCTTTCTCCGTGAACATCGGTTTCATTTCTCTGGGAGGTCCGGGCAGAACGATATAATAATTGCCCTCATGACTGATTGCGAGACCTACAGCCAGTCCCGTCTCATTCGGAAGCGGTGTCGAATCGTCGATCACAAGCGCCTGCTTGCGGTTGTTCTCGGTCATTTGGACGCCCCGGTCGCTGAAGAACTGGTCCACATGATCCATCGCCATCCGGTCGATATGCAGTCCTCTGCCCAACGAAACCGCCAGAGCGTCCTTCGTCAAGTCATCCTCCGTCGGTCCGATGCCTCCTGTGAACAGGATAAGATCGGCGCGTCCCTTTGCGATTTCTATAGCCTCCTGCAGCCGGATGCTGTTATCGCCTACCACCGTCTGAAAATATACGTCGATACCTAGAGCGGCAAGTTCTATGGACAAAAACTGGGCGTTGCTGTTCACGATTTGCCCGAGCAGCAGCTCGGTGCCGACTGCAATGATCTCTGCTTTCATTATTGGTTTCGCCTCCTGATATATGCGCCTGACGGCTTCAGACAGAAACAGGGCAATAGGTTAAGAGTTCCTACTGCCCCGCTGAAGTTGACGTAAAGACGTATTGGATGTTGAGGTTCGGTTAGATTTCTTATGCGTTATGGGCCTGCAGCAATTCCTTATTCTTCACGAAATAATCGATTCCCGAGTAAATGGTAATCAGAGCGGCCGCCCAAATGGCTATATCGTCAAAAGGGATGCCGACGAACTGGAACGGAAAATTGTTGAGCAGCAGCAGGGAAATCGCTACGATCTGCACTACCGTTTTGATCTTCCCCCATTTGCTGGCGGCCACGACCTTGCCATCCAGCAGCGCTACCTGGCGAAGGCCGGTCACCGCAAATTCCCGGCTGATAATGATCACGGCGATCAAAGAATCGCATCTCCCTAACTCTACCAATGAGATCAGAACAGCCGATATAAGCAGCTTGTCCGCCAGAGGATCAAGAAGCTTGCCGAGGTTGGTCACCATATTATATTTGCGTGCAATGTAGCCGTCGATCCCGTCCGTGCTTGCCGCCAGGAGAAAAATGATGGCCGCTATAAGATGATTAACTGAAAGCTGGAAAGAGCCCCAATGCAACGGCTCCGGGTAAAATCTGAAATTGACAAGCAGAAACAGCATCATAATCGGGATTAGGCATATTCGGGCTATCGTAATGCGGTTGGGCAAATTCACTGAAGTTCCTCCCCTGACAAATCGTATTCAAAAGCGTGGGTGATCCGGACCTTCGTGATTTCCCCGATGCAAACATCTTTGCCTCTCACGAACACTTCGCCGTCGATTTCAGGAGCGTCATACTGCGAACGGCCGATGTATACGTCGCTGCGGCCGTCGTACCGCTCCACCAGCACATCCAGGACTTGACCGACATACCGGCTGCCCCTGTCGCGGGTAAGCTGGCGCTGAAGCTCCATCAGCGTGTTGGCTCGCCATTCCTTGACCTCATCCGGCACCTGGTCAGGCAGGCGCGAAGCCGGCGTTCCTTCTTCGTTGGAATAGGTAAATACCCCCAGCCGGTCGAAGCCGATTTCACTCACAAAATCGCAGAGCCGCTGAAAATCCTCCTCGGTCTCCCCTGGAAAGCCGACAATTATCGAGGTGCGCAGCGATACGCCGGGAATCATTTCACGGATACGTTTCACCAGACTGCGGATGTCCTGCTGCCGTCCCGGTCTGCGCATGCGTTTGAGAATGCCGTCTTCGCTATGCTGCAGAGGCATGTCCACATACTTGCAAATTTTTGGATTGTCCGCCATGGTCCGGATCAGTTCGTCTGTAAAAAAACCGGGGTATGCATAATGCAATCTGACCCATTCGATCCCTTCCACTTCGCTCACCCGGTTCAGCAGCTCGGGCAGCTTGAATCCATCATATAGATCGGTTCCATAATTGGTGGAATCCTGAGCAATCAGGCTGATTTCTTTTACCCCCTGCGCCGCCAGCGTTTTGACTTCGGCCACGATCGATTCCATCGAACGGCTGCGGAACGTTCCGCGCATAATCGGAATGCTGCAGAAAGTACAATTATTGTCACAGCCTTCGGCGATCTTGACATAGGTCGTGTAGCGGGGCGTGGATACCTTGCGGGGCAGCGCCTCCTCATAATTAAAGACCGGATTTCCAACCCACACCGGCCTGCTCCCCCTCACGGCTTCATCGACAATCTGAACGATATTATGAAAATCCCCCGTACCGACAATACCGTCGATTTCCGGCATCTCTTCCATTAATTCCGCTTTGTAGCGTTGAGTCAAACAACCCGATACAATCAATGCTTTCAGGCTGCCGGTCTCCTTTAACTCCGCAAGCTCAAGAATCGTATTCACGGACTGCTCCTTGGCTTCATCGATAAATCCGCAAGTATTTACAATAATAACGGTTGCTTCTT
Source organism: Paenibacillus rhizophilus (assembly GCF_003854965.1). GTDB lineage: Bacteria > Bacillota > Bacilli > Paenibacillales > Paenibacillaceae > Paenibacillus_AQ > Paenibacillus_AQ rhizophilus. The sequence continues at coordinate 387,654 of NZ_RQPI01000001.1, read as the reverse complement.
CCTTATCGTCCACAAGCGTATATCCCCGTTCATGAACAAGGCCGGACATAATCTCCGAATCGACCAGATTTTTCTCACAGCCGAGCGTAACGATGTTAATTTTTTCTGTCATCGGTCATCCCCCAATAATCAAGCACGTATCCACATTTTCTCAACAAGTATAATATAGCCATAATTCAGCTGTCAAAAACAGAAAGCACCCCGCAGGGCTGCGTTTAACGGACCGCTGCGGGGTATAAAATGTCATTTCAAGTTCGTGTACTGCAGGTCCAGCGGCAAATCCGCTTTGTTGAGAAGCTGGATAATCTGCTGCAGATCGTCCCTGCTCTTGCCCGTGACGCGAATCTGGTCGCCCTGGATCTGGCTCTTGACCTTCAGCTTGGAGTCACGAATCAGCACATTGATCTTCTTGGCGTTGTCCTGGTCGATTCCCTGCTTAAGGCCGAGCCGTTGACGGACCGTCCCGAGGGAGGCTGGCTCGATCTTGCCGAAATCGAGGTTCTTCAGCGAAATTCCTCTTTTGACCATCTTGGACTGTAAAATATCGATAACCGCGTTTAGCTTGTACTCGTCATCGGATACGATGATCAAAGCGTCCTTTTCCAGCTTAAGACTGCTCTTGCTTCCTTTGAAATCGAATCGGTTCTGAATCTCTTTCTCAGTCTGGTGAATTGCATTGGTTAATTCCTGTACGTCCATTTTGGACACAATATCAAATGAACTTTCCGAAGCCATGGTTCCACGTCCTTTATAAGCGTTATTCAGCTACAATTATATGAAAAAGAAGAGGACAAGTCTAACTGCCGATTGCCTTGGGCCCTCGAACGCAAAAAAACACGCCCCCCTCGAAGGGAATTCCCCTCTTGCGGGAGGCGCTTCTGAGCGCCCGTTATCTGCTTCGGGAAGGACTGCGGAACATGTCCAAAATCCCCAGTACGATATGCGCCAGACCAAAGCCCAGGATACCATAGCCCCAGGCGTTCGGCATTAAGTAGTAACCAAGCAGGCTAACAATAATGCCCAAGCCGGTTACGATCCAGCTGACCGTCATCGATTGCACACCTCGCTTTGATGGATGAACTGTTAAGCCTTTTTAGATTCTCCAAAAAAGCGAGGTATATACGAATATTGGATTCTTATTCGCCTGTGACGGTTGTTTCACCACTGTCAGCCGTTTGTCCGTCGGTGGTGCCGGCCGCCGTTTCGCCTTCGGCCGGAGATCCCGAGCCATCGTCGAGCTCCAGCAAAATACGTGACGTAGACTTTCCGTCCGTTACAGCCTGCCCATTCACAGTAATCTGTGTAGCAGGGGAGTTGCCCGACTTAATATAGATGCCTTCACTGTCCAGCGTAAAGGTCATTGTATTTCCGGAGGCTGTATTTCCATAAGAAAGCTTCTCACCTTTGGAATTTTTGCCTTTATAGACCTCCAGCCAGCTTACGCCTGTCGCCGTAATGACCACCTGCGGGTTTGCGCCGCTCACCTTAAAGACGGTTGTCTTGCCCGACTTCCGGTCCTGAACGACCGTTCCGCCTTCCGGGGATACCGAAGGAGACGGGGATGGAGACGCAGACGGTGAAGGGGATGGAGAAGCGCTGGCTTCCGTGCCTGCCCCGACATCGGCACCCGTTGAAGGGGCCGGGGTCGCGCCGCCCCCAACCGCGGAAGCCGGTCCTGCCGACTGTGTGGCTGCGGGAGCTTGAGTGCTGTCGGTAATCGGATTAGCGTCGGTCTGCTGGTTATCCGATTTCCCCCAGTTTGAAGCATACATGTAAATAACCGCAATAATCAGTACCGGAAAAATCCACATTAAAAGTGTCGGCAGCCATTTGGCATTCCGTTCGGTCTCGGGTCTGCGGCTGCGCTTCTGAAGCACCGACTCCATGGTGGATGGCTCTTCTTTGGACACAGGAACGCTTCCGGGCTCCTGAATGAGTTCATCGGGATTAACACCAACCGCTTCCGCATAAGTCTTGATAAAAGCGCGGACATAAAAACTGCCGGGAAGCACCTTATAGTCCCCCGCCTCGATGGCTTCCAAATATTTTTTGCGGATCTTCGTTACTTCCTGCACATCATCCAGACTCATTCCCTTCTGCAGACGAGCCTCTTTCAACTGCCGGCCTAGTTCCGACATGCCATAACCTCCTTATTCTCTCTATTTACAAATCGTCGCTGTAGCTGTTCGTAAATGTATCGTAAAGAATCTCTTCGTTCGGCGTATTGCGCAGCTCGATTAGAATATCGAAATCGTCATACGTGTACTCCGACTCGCGGACAAAAATATCCGGGTGCTCGATAACCTTTGTACTCGGCATACTCATGATGTCTTTGAGAAGATTGTAATGCTTCTCATTGGACCGGATCGTGCTGACAATGCCGTCGATAATAAAAACGTTATTCGGATTCATTTCATCCTCGGCGAGCTGGCTGCGAACGGTCTGCCGAAGCATTGTAGAGGAGACGAAGGTCCAACGCTTCATCGCACATACGCTTCCCGCGATAATCGATTCCGTCTTGCCGACGCGCGGCATTCCGCGAAGACCGATTACCTGATTGCCTTCCCGCTTAAAGAGCTCTCCCAGAAAATCGACCAGAAGGCCAAGCTCATCCCGCGTAAAGCGAAAGGTTTTGCGGTCATCCGAATCCCGGTCAATATACCTTCCGTGGCGTACAGCCAGCTTGTCAACAAGACGCGGTGAACGCAGCGCGGTCACCGTTATATTTTCAACCTTTTTGAGCATCTCGCCCATCAGCCGGATTTTCTCATCATCATTCGTTTCAAGCAGCATGCCGCGCGTTTTGTCCTCTACCCCGTTGATGGTCAGTATGTTGACCTCCAGCATACCGAGCATCGAGGCGATATCGCCGAGCAATCCGGGTCTATTCTTATGTATCTTGTATTCCATATACCACTGTTTGTATTCCAACTTCTACACCTCGTAATGTAAATTCCCTTTTCCCGAGCCTTGATTCGTCAAAAAACACCAAGATACGACAATCTTTCAGGTTCACGGGTCATGTTAATGATATATAAAATGAAATTGAAAGGCAAGACGAAAGGCCGGACAATTGCAGAAAAGCTCCCGCGAGGGGAGCTTGTTCCGCTGGGCTATGCGTTTTGCTTCGCCAGCTTGACCATAAGGGAAGCGATGGTATGGCGCTGACTTTCGTCGCCCACATCCCACAGCTCTTTGATCGCCCGGTTCGAGGCGTTTTGCGGATCGACCTTTTTATCGAGGAATTCCCCGATCTCAAAAGCCAGCTTGGCGATAGTATCTTCGCTCATGCCGACTTTTTCGGCCTGAATGACCCGTTCGCCCAGAAATTTCTTCCAGGTATCATAGTTTTTAATCACTGTTGACTCTGTTGACATCTTAAATCCTCCTTCATGTTTAAGATTTAAAAGCAACAGTACTAATATGTCCTCGAAGAAAATCCGTTATTCCGGATAATATTTCTACTTTCAGGTAATCCAGCCGCCATTCGGACTAATAATTTGTCCATTTATATAACCGGACTCCGGCAGCGCCAAGAAATATACGAGCGAGGCAATTTCTTCCGGCGCAGCCAATCTGCCCGCGGGAATTTCTTCCTCCAGCATGCGAATCTCGTCCTCTGCCAAGTTATCCAGCATCGCGGTTCTAACCGCTCCCGGAGCCACAGCGTTCACTGTAACGCCCGAAGGAGCCAATTCTTTGGCCAGCGCCTTGGTAAAAGCGTTGACTCCGCCCTTGCTCGCGGAATAGGCGACCTCGCAGGATGCGCCGGAGATTCCCCACACCGAAGACACGTTGATGATCCGGCCATAGCGCTGAGAAACCATATAGGGCATAAAAATCTGGCTGCACAGAAAGGTCCCTTTCAGATTGATGTTCATCACGTCGTCCCAATCTTCTTCGGTAAGATCGGCAAGCATGCCGTAATGCGATTTGCCGGCATTGTTCACCAGAATGTCCGGCTGCATGCCGCTGGCCTCCAGACGTTCGGCCATGCGCTGCAGCTGGCTGCGGTCTCTCAAATCGGCGGCCACAGTCATCACCTGGGAACCGGCGTTCATACAGCGCCGAGCCACCTCATTGGCCGCCTCGTGTGAATTCATATAGTGAATGACAACCTTCATCCGGGCGGAGGCAAAGCGCTCCGCTATGGCGCCGCCGATTCCGCCGCTTCCCCCGGTAACAAGCACCGTCGTTTCTCCGAGAGGCTTGCCGCTCTCTCCCAATATTGGCACTATGGATTCACCACGACAGACACGGCCAATTGACTCCAGTCGATATGCTCGCGCAGCCGCTGATTCACTTCTTCCAGTGAAATGGACTCGTATTCCGGAAGAACGTCGAACAGGTCGCCGCCTCGGAATTGATAACGCGTAAATTCATGGGCAATGCTTTCCGGAGAATTCAGCATACGCAAATAACCTCCGATTTTTTTGTTGCGGGCCCGGATGAAATCGCGTTCCGCGAAACCTGACTCCAGAAGGGGATCAATCTCCTCCCTGATCCGTTTCAGCAGCAGTTCAGGGTCCTTCGTATCGCCGCCGATCGCGGAGAAGGCATACTGCGGCGAGCTGTTAAACTCATGCCCGAAGCTGTCGGAAATCAGCCCTTCATCGTACAGCTTCTGGTACAGGGCCGTGCTGCTGCCGAGCAGCAGGTCGAGCATCAGCTTGGTCGTCAAATCGCGGCGCACGGCTGCCTTGCCGGACAGTCCGATCTCTTTTTCCTTAAAGCCGAAGAGGCATTTGGGCATGGACACGGCAAGCTTATTCTCTAGACGCTTCACACCTACTTGTTCCGGTTCTTGTTCAAAAATCCGTTCAATCTCACCCTGCCGTTCATATGATTTCCGTGCCTGATTGCTGCGAACCAGCTCAAAGACGGATTCCGGGTCAACGCCGCCGACAATAAAGAGCAGCATATTGCTCGGGTGATAAAAAGCGTTATAGCACGTATAAAGCGTTTCTTTGGAAATTGTCGAGATGGATTCCACCGTGCCGGCGATATCAATCCGCACCGGATTCTTCTGATACATCGCTTCGATCAAACCGAAGTAGACACGCCAGTCCGGATTGTCCGCGTACATGTTGATTTCCTGTCCGATGATTCCTTTTTCCTTTTCCACATTCTGATCCGTAAAATAGGGACGCTGGACGAAATCGATTAACGTTTCGATATTCGTTTCGATTTTTTCTGTGGCGGAGAACAAATAAACCGTCTGCTCGAAGCTTGTGAAGGCGTTGGCCGATGCTCCATTCGACGCAAAAGTGGCAAAGATGTCGCCTTCCGGCTCCTCGAACATTTTATGCTCCAAAAAATGGGCGATACCGTCCGGGACCGACGTTTCCTCTCCTCCGGCTACCCGGAAGTGATTGTCCACCGAACCGTATTTGGTCGCAAAAGTGGCGTAAGTCTTTTTGAACCCCGGCTTCGGCAATACATAAACCTTGAGCCCGTTATCCAAAACTTCGTGGTACAGCGTTTCCTGAAGCCTGTCATAATGGATTTGTTCCATTAGCTTTCCTCCTTCTGCCCTGTCAGGAAATAAATCGTATCCAGCGCTACGGTATCGGCGGCCCGCTTCACATCTTCCGCGCCGGAAGCTTCCACCTGGCTCATCAGTTCTTCCGTGGAACGGTCTTTGCCGGACAGTACCCGGTTAAAGTCGAATGCAATCATCTCAAAGGCGGAATCTTGGATTTCCGAAAGCAGATTGCGGATCATCGCCTTGGTCTGACTCAGCTCCAGATCGCTGATGTTTCCGTTTTTCATTTCATCCAGCTGCTTGCGGATAATGTCCACGGCTTTATTGTAGTTTTGAATTTCAATCCCCGATTGAATCGTAGCGATTCCCTTATGTCCGTCATAGCGGGAAGAAGCGTAATAAGCAAGACTCTCCTTCTCCCGGACGTTCACAAACAGCTTCGAGTGCGGATAGCCGCCCAAAATGCCGTTATACATCAGAGCGTGCGCGTAAGCGTCGTCCTTATAGGTAATGGATGTGCGCAGGCCCATGTTCAGCTTGCCTTGGCCGACTTCCATCCGCTCTTCCACCGTTCGAACGTCCATAACGGTCTTGGGGGAAAATTGCGATTGATAGGGGGAAGCCGACCGGTTGCCGAGGCCGAAATGCCGCTCGACTAGCTTTTGAACTTCCTCGGGGCTAGTGTCGCCGACGACATACAAATCGAGAATCGCTCCATCCAGCCAAGAAAGATAGGATTGATGCAGCGAATCAGGAGTAATGGCATCCAAATCCCCCCTCTGTCCGAGCGGATGCAGCCGATAAGGCTCTTCGCGGCACATTTCCTCGATACAGCGTTCTGCCGCGTAACGAATTTTGTCGTTGACAATGGCCTCCAGCTTCTTGCGTACGGTCTCTCGCTCCGTACTTACATAAGATGTCCGGAAGCTGTCGCCTTCAAGCACGGGACGGGTCAGCACCTCGCCCAGAAAAGCGAAGGACTCGCCAAGCAGGCTTTCCTTGCTCTGAACGAACGAGTCATTGATTGTGTCCATGCGGAACTGGATGATTTGGTAATCTCCGCGCTTATAAACGTCGAATCCAAAACCGGCTCCATACAGCTCTTCCAGCCGTTCGCGGAACTGGGTTGTTTCCGGATAGGAAGCCGTGCCCCGACGAAGCACGAAAGGAATCAGCGCGGTAGGGGTGACGGTTTCTTCGGCGAGAGGAACGCCGGCATACAGCGAAATCGCATAAGTCTTGAACGTCTTTGTCGGCAGCACATGAATTCGGATGCCTCCTACGTTGCCATGCTGGAACACGTGATTTGTCAAGTCCAAAACTCCTTTACAGCTTGAATAGAAGCTCATTTACCATGTTTATGAAGTAATATTCATTCTAAACCATTCCAAACTAAGGAAGCAACCGGAAGACAAGTCTTCCGATTGCTTCCATGGAACTGCCGCCAAAGAATACGTTCAATGGCGGACAGTGCGGTTCATATTTTACATACAAAATATATGCTCACCGATGGTCTTCACCTGCTGACGTGTCCAGATCCATTTCGAGGTTGCAGTTTTCGGATTGAAGTAATACAGACAGCCTCCCGTTGGATCCCAGCCGTTCAGTGCCTGCTGAACCGCTTTGCGTGCCTGCACATTGGGCTCCAGATAAATCTGCCCGTCAGCGACGGCTGTAAAGGCTCCGGGCTGGAAGATTACGCCCGAAGGCGTATTTGGAAAGCTTGGGGATTTTGTCCGGTTCAGAATGACCGCGGCAACAGCGACCTGCCCTTCAAATGGTTCGCCCCGCGATTCCCCGAAAACGGCATTTGCCATGATCTTCAAATCGTTCTCCGACAAGCCCATCGTGTTTCCAGACGTCAGCTCCGCCTTGCTAGCAGCTTTGTTGGTTTTGTTCGTATTTTTAGCGGTTTTTGCTCCAGCAGAAGGTTCCGTCGGACGCCAGTTCTTGGTTGCGTTGTACAACTTCAGCTTTGTTTTGGCCCCAACGACGCCGTCAGCCTTCATTCCAAACTTCCACTGAAACCATTTGACCGAGTTCAAGGTTTTGCCGCCGAACTGACTGTCTATTTTACCCGAAAAGTAGCCCAGGTGCTTTAATCGCCCTTGCAATTCGTAAACATCCGGCCCTGAAGCGCCGTATTTAATGGGCGTGGTGCCGAAAGCGGGCAGCGCCTCATCATTTTCCTCGGCGCTATAAGAACTTGCAGCGGAGGTCTGCGGCGTTTTTCCCGATGATTTCTCTCCGGAGAAATGTTCGATCAGCGGGACTGACGCAAGCGTAAGGGATAGTACGGCAATGATCCATAGCTTCTGATTCTTCATTTGGCTTCGCTCTACCTTTCTCTTGTAAGTTCTGCATGGATGGCTAACGTTATTATGACGACCGCGAGGGAATCCTATGCACCTCAGGAACGAAAAGAAAGGTTGATAAAAAGCAAAAACTCAAATAAAAAAGCGCTCCTTTTCCAAAGAAAAAGAACGCTATTTCTTAAAATTATGAGCTGATACGGCTCTGCTGATACTGTTCCAGCGAAATCAGCACCTCGCGCGGCTTGCTGCCCTCGTACGGTCCGATGACGCCTCTGGCCTCCATCGAATCGATCAGCCTCGCGGCCCGGGTATAGCCTACCCGCATCCGGCGCTGGAGCAGCGATACCGATGCCTGCTTGGCCTCTAGCACGATCTGCACCGCCTGCTCGTACAGCTCGTCCTGCGGTTCTTCGGTTTCCCCCGCCGCCTCATCCACTTCCGGAACGATGGACTCGTCATACTCCGCCTCACCTTGGCTGCTGACGTAGTGGACGATCGCTTCCACCTCGGCATCGCTCATGAAAGCCCCTTGAACCCGAATCGGCTTGGAAGAGCCCATCGGCATAAACAGCATATCGCCGCGGCCCAGCAGCTTCTCCGCTCCCGCCATATCCAGGATGGTCCGCGAATCAACCTGCGACGAGACGCCAAAGGCGATCCGTGAAGGAATGTTCGCCTTGATCACGCCGGTGATGACGTCCACCGAAGGACGCTGGGTAGCGATGATCAAATGGATACCGGCCGCCCGCGCCATCTGGGCCAGACGGCAAATGGCGTCCTCCACATCGCCTGCGGCGACCATCATCAGGTCGGCAAGCTCGTCCACAATAACGACGATATACGGCAGGACAGCCGCCGGGTTATCCTTCATAAGCAGATTATAGCCTTCCACATTCCGGGTCCCGGATTTTGAGAACAGCTCGTATCTTTTCTCCATTTCGACCACGATTTTCTTGAGCGCCAGGCTGGCGCGTTTCGGGTCGGTAACGACTGGAGCCATTAAATGGGGAATGCCATTGTACACATTGAGCTCAACCATCTTAGGGTCGACCATTAAAAATTTGACTTCGTCCGGTTTGGCCTTGTACAGAATGCTTGTAATAATGCCGTTGATACAGACCGATTTGCCAGACCCGGTTGCTCCGGCGACGAGCAAATGGGGCATCTTGGCAAGGTTGCCGATAATGGTCTGTCCGGAAATATCCCTGCCAAAAGCTATGGTCAGCTTGGCCTCGGCTTCCTGGAAGATTTGAGTCTCCATGACTTCTCTCATGGTAACCAGCGATACTTCCGGATTCGGTACTTCTATGCCGATGGCCGATTTGCCGGGGATCGGCGCTTCCATCCGGATATCCTTGGCGGCAAGCGCCAAAGCAATATCGTCGGTCAAATTGACGATCCGGCTGACCTTCACGCCGATATCGGGCTGAATCTCGTACCGGGTAACCGCCGGACCCCGGACAACCTCCAACACCTTCGCCCGGACGCCGAAGCTTTCCAGCGTCGCCTCCAGCTTGCGTGCGGTCTGCATATAATCGTTCTGGTCGCCGGCCTTGCCCCCGTTGCTCGGCTTCGTCAGCAGCCGGAAAGGCGGAAGCTTGTACGGCTTCGGCGGCGGGACAGGCTTGGGAGCCACAGCCGCGGGAAGCTCTTCGCCCGTCTCCTCCAGACCGCTGGCGGCTGCCGGCGTGGTGCCGCCGTTCTCATCCTGGACGGCACCTTCCGTCTGTTCCTCGAAACCGGAGCTGTCGTCCGGCTTAATACTGTTCCGCGCAGCCGGAGAGAAGCCGCTCCAGTCCTCCCGGTCCTCGTCGCTTAAGCCTTCCGAACGAATATGCTGAAAGAAATCGCGTATGATAGGAGTCACAGGCTCCAGATCTTGACTTTCGAATTCATAATCGTTGTCTTCGTCCGAATCGGACCAATCCGAACGGGAAGAAACGCCTGAAATGATCGGAACATTCTCCCGTTCCGCTTCCCCCCCGTGTTCGTCATCAGGCAACGGAGAAGCCTCAGATCGGGAACGCGGGGGTTTGCGCTGCATGAGCTTTTCGAAGAACTGAGGCGCTTTTCGATTGGGGAGAGATGTTTCTTCCTCATCCTCCTCCTCATCATCCTCTCGGGAAGAACGCGAACCCGCCGTTGTCCTGTCTCCGTTACGGCCCGTTACCGGCACCGCCTGCGGGCGGCTCGCAACCCGGAGACGGATGCCTTCCGCAAGCTTGACCGCCCGGATTTTAAGCAGGCCAAACAGCTCGATATAGGAAAGATTCGTCACCAGCATAAAACTGATGGAAAGCATGACGATCATAAGAAGCTTGGCGCCAAGCGTTCCGAACAGCCACAGCAAAACCGCGAATTCCAGCCCGCCGACATAGCCGCCGCTGATATCTTTGCCCAGCATGTACACGCTGCTGCCGTTCACGGCGGGAGACAAAGCACCGGCCAGATCCTTCCCGGTCTGCGACAGCACATTGCCGGGATGAAGCATGGACAGCGGTCCAAGCTTCTGCTCCATGGCAGAAATGCTGCTCATCAGACACATCGACAGCACCAGCAGCAGAATTCCGCTGTGCCGGCTGTTCCAGTTTGAAGGCCATTTCCGGTAAATCATCACCATTAATCCGTAATAGATGCCGGCAAGCGGCAAAACGAAATAGAACCGGCCAAGCAAGTAACCGGCCAAGCTCGATAATGAGCGTCCTACAGCCGCCTCGCCGGATAATGCAATAACCGAGAAGGTAATCAGCAGAATACCGTAGATTTCATATTTTAAAACGCTGCCCAGCAGCGCCTTCTTTTTTTTCCGTTTTTTCCGTTTTGCCACGCCAGTCACCCCCGAAACAGTATTATACCATATAATGGCGTGGCGTACCTATGTTCTCTTTTGTCGGAAAATGCGGATCTTACTGCGAACGGTTATCAGCCAGCCCCTGGCGAAAATGAAATGATTTGACCCGGCGCAAGACCGGGTTCCAGATAACGACGCAGCGGGCAGTTCAGCAGCCTTACGATTCTTGCCCTGCCTTCGTCTAGCGGCTCAACCTGCATGAGAATGCCCTGTACAGTGACTTCAACGTATGAAGGCGGCGCCTGTATCGCTCCCTCCCATACCTGATCAGCGGAAATAACGGAATATAGGATCATTGGGTCAATCCTCCCGTATCGGCAGGAACGCCTCTTAGCGAAATCAGCTCATTCAATTTGGCCATTGCGGTGCCGATTCCGCCCACTTCGTCCATGAGGCCGAATTTGACGGCATCGCTGCCACCGACCGCCGTGCCGATGTCCCTGTTGAGTTCTCCCGTCTTAAACATCAGATCCTTGAAGCAATCCACGGAGATACGGGAATGGGACGTGACGAACCGGACAACCCGCTCCTGCATTTTCTCCATATACTCAAAAGTCTGCGGAACACCGATGACAAGGCCATTCATACGGATGGGATGAATCGTCATCGTGGCGCTTTCCGCTATGATCGAATAGCTGGAGGATACAGCTATGGGCACACCGATGCTGTGGCCTCCCCCCACGACCACCGTAACCGTCGGCTTGGACAGCGAAGCGATCATTTCGGCAATGGCAAGCCCGGCTTCCACATCTCCGCCCACGGTATTCAAAATAATAAGCACACCCTTGACCGCCTTGCTCTGCTCAGCCGCGACCAACTGGGGGATAATGTGTTCATATTTGGTTGTTTTGTTATGCGGTGGCATGACGATATGCCCTTCGATCTGACCAATAATCGTTATGCAATAAATCTCCGGTTCGACAGCCGGAGCGGCCGTTTGTCCGAATTCTTTCACCATGCCGATCGCGGCGGCGGCTTGCCGATTCTCCTGTCCGCCCGGCTCCTCTCCCGCAGGATCCTGCTCTTCGTTATAGTTTGATGTCTCGTTAGGTTTATTGCTCTCCATGCTCAGCGCTCCCTTTTCCGCCTGCGCTCCAGCTCTGCAGCAAGCGTATGGTAATAAATCACCCGGTTAGTATGACTAAACGCACCCGGGCATTATGCAGACGCCCATGAAAGTATGAAGCAAGTCCGAAAAATGCGAAAAAACCCCTCTCCGCCGGAAACCGTCCAATATTTCCGGCAAGAGAGAGGCTTTATGGAGTTCAACTTCCAATTTACAATTAATTACACTTCCATGATGATCGGCAGGATCATCGGTCTGCGGCGGGTTTGCTCATACAGGAAGCGTCCGAGCGCATCCTTGACGCTAGTCTTGAGCGATGCCCATTCGTTGACCTTCTCGCTCATCAGACGCTGCAGCGTGCTTGAAACAATCCGGTTGGCTTCGTCAAGCAGACCTTCCGATTCACGGACATACACGAAGCCGCGCGAAATAATGTCTGGTCCCGAGACGATGGCGCCGTTCTGCTTGCTCAGCGTAACGACAACAACGAGAATGCCGTCCTGCGACAGCAGCTTGCGGTCGCGAAGAACGATATTGCCTACATCGCCGACGCCAAGGCCGTCGATCAGCACGTTGCCGGAAGTGACCTTTCCGGCTTTGCGGGCCGAACCGCCTTGAATCTCAACCACTTCGCCAAGCTCGGTGATGAAGATGTTGTCCGGGTCGACGCCAACTGATTGAGCCAGCAGAGCGTGTCTGCGCTGCATGCGGTACTCGCCGTGAATCGGGATGAAGAATTTCGGCTTCATCAGGTTGAGCATCAGCTTGAGCTCTTCCTGGCTGCCGTGTCCCGATACGTGCACGCCGGAATTCGAACCGCTGTAAATGACGTCCGCTCCAAGACGGAACAGTTCGTCAATCGTACGGCCGATGTACTTCTCATTTCCGGGTACCGGCGTTGCCGCGATGATAACGGTGTCGCCAGGCAGAATGTCCACTTTGCGGTGACTCGAACGCGCCATGCGTGTTAACGCCGACATCGGTTCGCCTTGGCTGCCCGTGCAGAGAACGACGACCCGGTTGGCCGCCATCCGGTTCATTTCTTCCGGCTCAATCAGCATGCCGTCGGGCAGATTCAGATAACCGAGCTCGGAAGCGATGGAAACGACGTTAACCATGCTGCGGCCGATTACGGTGATTTTGCGTCCCGTCTGCTCAGCGGCGTTGACGACTTGCTGAATACGGTGCACGTTGGATGCAAATGTCGCTACCACCACGCGCTGTTCGGCTTTGCGGAAAATATCTTCAAGTACAATCCCGACATTTTTCTCCGATGGAGTAAAGCCCGGTTTCTCGGCGTTGGTGCTGTCGGACAAGAGCGCGAGAACGCCCCGTTGTCCGATTTCGGCCATCCGGTGCAGATTCGCGAATTGACCATTGACTGGGGTATGGTCAAACTTGAAGTCGCCCGTATGAACCACGTTTCCTTCCGGGGTCTCGATGCATACGCCGACAGAGTCGGGAATGCTGTGGTTGGTTCTGAAGAAAGTAACGACCAGCGAGCTGCCCAGCTTGATCTCCGAATCCTCGTTGATCAGAATGCGCTTTGTTTCGCCGAGCAGGTTCGCTTCTTTCAGCTTGTTCTCCACCAGACCGAGCGTCAGCTTCGTTCCGTACACCGGAACGTTCAAATGCTTGAGGACATACGGCAATCCACCGATATGGTCCTCGTGGCCGTGCGTCAGCACAATGCCTCTTACCTTGTCGCGATTCTCCGTCAAATAGGAAATATCAGGAATAACGATATCAATACCGAGCATATCCTCTTCAGGGAACTTCAGTCCCGAGTCCACGACCACAATGTCGCTGCCGTATTGTACCACGTACATGTTCTTCCCGATTTCCCCGACTCCGCCCAATGCGAAAATCATCAGTTTATCGTTGTTGTTTTTTTTGGACAAATGAATCTAACCCTCCTATTAATGTTGGACGTCATATGTTATTTAAATCAAGAACTTCAATTCTTTAGCGGCACTGAACATATTCAAAAAGCAGAAAATCCCCCCGCTAAGAAGACAATGGGCGTAAAGGCGCAGAAAATAACCCTAATGAGAGCTTCCCGCCCGCGGGTAGCACATTCCTGTAAGCGAAACAATGCCGTCAAACATTCAGACGCGCCCCTCGCGCGTAGCGCCTTTATTGATAAAACACATCCAGATCTGGAAAAATAACCCTATGGCTTCAGACAGATCTTTAGTGCCAACCATGACGGAAGAAATTGCCGCATATTCAATTTTAACCGCACCCAGTCACTTAACAACATTATACATGATATTTTTGTCAAAAGACAAGTCGCGGGTTTAGATAACCGTATTCTTTCCGCAAAACCGGGGCATTATTTCAGGCCGGCTAAAAAACAATACAAAAAAACCGGCACTCATCACGAGAACCGGTTCTTTATAGCCTAACAGAATACTCCAATTTCTATAGTACCAACTTTCTGATAAATTCCGCTTCCGCCTCATTCGGCGGGGTCAAAGGAAGTCTGACGGAACCCACATTGATTCCCCGGAGCTCCAGCGCGTATTTGACGGCGGACGGATTCGGGAGCGGCTGCGGACATTCAAACAATCCCTTAAAAATCGGGAGCAGTTCCCGGTGATACTGACCGGCGAGCTGTACATTACCCGAGAGATAAGCGGAGATCATATCCGTCATTCTTGTGCCCTCGAGATGGCTTGCCACGCTTATAATCCCGTGCCCTCCAACAGCCAAAGCCGGCAGAGCCGAAGCATCGTCTCCGGAGTAGACATGGAAATCATCCGGACAGCCTGCCGCGATTAAGGCGACCTGATCAAGAGACGCGCATTCCTTCGTAGCAACGATATTCGGAATTTCCGCCAGCCTGATCGTTGTATTCGCGCTCATACTAATTCCGGTTCGGCTCGGAACGTTGTATAAAATGAGCGGCAGCTTGGTCTCGGCCGCGATCGCCGAGAAATGGAGGTAAAGTCCCTCCTGGTTTGGCTTGTTATAATAAGGGACGACCAAAAGCGCGCCGTCGACACCAATTTTCTCTGCTTTTTGTGTCAGTTCAATCGAGTGCTTAGTGTTATAGGAGCCTGTTCCTGCAATGACCTTGCAGCGTCCGGCGGCTTTTTCAAGAACAAAGGAAAACATTTGCAGCTTCTCTTCATCGCTCAGTGTAGGCGACTCTCCCGTTGTTCCGCAGACGACGAGCCCCTCCGACTTCTGCTCTTCAATCAGGTAGTCGACCAGGCGCGATGCGGCTTCCCAGTCGATCTCCCCCTCCTTGTCATAAGGAGTTACCATGGCTGTTATTAGTCTTCCGAAATCCACCTATAATTCCTCCTGTTAACGGTGTAATTCAAACTTGGAATGCAGCGCGCGAAGCGATTGCACCATATCTTCCTTCTTAACCAGTACCCAGATCGTTGTGTTGGAGTCAGCGGATTGCAGGATTTGAATGTTATGAACGCTGAGCGCCTCCACGATGCGGGCCATGATCCCCGGAACGCCATTGATACCGCCACCGATTACGGATACCTTAACGCAGCCGGAAAGGCTCTTTGGACGAAGTCCGATTTCTTGAAGCGCCGCGATTGCTTTTTCCGAATGATTGTCAAAAACAGTATAGACGGCGCTGGTCGGCGTAACATTAATAAAGTCTACACTGATGCCCGCATCTGCCATACTCTTGAATATTTGCAGCTGTACGCCGGTTCCGTTGCCGTCCGGGCAGTCCACGGAAATTTGTGTGATATTGCTGACATAGGCGATGCCGGTAACGAATCGGTCGACAATTCCCGCCTGGACATCCTGAAAGCCTTCCGGATGCGTAACGAGCGTGCCTTCATTCTCCGAAAAAGTAGAGCGGACGCGGACCGGAATCTGCGCCTGCATGGCGATTTCCACAGCACGGGGATGTATAACCTTGGCTCCCTGATAAGCCATGTTGCAAATTTCGGTATAGCTGACATAAGTCAGCGGCTTCGCATCCTCGACGATGCGGGGATCGGCGGTCAGAATGCCGTTGACATCCGTATAGATGTCGACCATATCCGCCCGAAGCGCCGCTCCGAGCGCCGTTGCCGACGTGTCGCTCCCTCCCCGCCCCAGCGTGGTGAAGTCCCCATCTTCCGTCTGACCCTGAAATCCGGTTACGATGACTACCTTCAGCGCGCGCAGCTCACGCAGAATCCGTTCCGGACGGACATCCAGGATTCGTGCGTTGCCATAGCTGCTATCCGTCAGGAACCCCGCCTGTGCCCCTGTAAGGACTGTCGAAGGAATGCCTTCTCCTTCCAGCAGGCTGCACAGGGTGGTAGCCGATATAATTTCACCGCAGCACAGCAGTAAATCCTTTTCGCGTCCTTGAAGAGCGTCGCCGTTCTGGGAGACCCAGTCCAGCAGAGTATCCGTCGCGTAGGGTTCCCCCTTGCGGCCCATGGCCGAGACTACGATGACCAGGCTGTATCCGTGTTCAAGCTCCCGTTTGACATGTCGGATTACATGTTCCCTGGCCTGCGGGGTGGAAAGCGAGGTCCCGCCGAATTTTTGTACCAAAATGCCCATTCCTAATTCCTCCATTAGTTAACGCCAGGCTGCACTATTCCTCAAGAAGAATCCCGGGCGCTGCCGGAACTTCGTTCAAAAATTTAGGGAATAAACACGATTGTACCGCCCTCATGCGGAGGACGGCAGCGGTTTAGCCTATTTATGTTCCGAAGCTGCTTACGTATCAACAAGTTGTCGTCATCTGATGCGTCAACAGCTTATGCTGAATGAAACCGTTCGATAATCATCGGCTGCAGCTGGGAGCCGTGAAGCGCCGCATAGCAGGCCTCGGGTATGAGTTCCATACGGGCTACCAATGAATTCGGCTTCTGTACGGGATTATCCTGTCCGAAGGGAACAAAATAAATATTTTTGGTTACCAGGAGCTTCGCAATATTCGCCGCGTTCAAGCCGAGCCCGTCATTGGTCGATATGGCCAGAACGAGCGGCCGGCCGTTGCGCATTTGAGATTTGGCCGCCATCAGAACCGGTCCGTCCGTCATGGCGTTGGCCAACTTGCTGGTGGTATTGCCTGTGCAGGGTGCTATGGTCAGCACATCCAGCAGCTTCGATGGACCCAGCGGTTCCGCTTCAACAATTGTAGAAATGATATCATTACCCGTTATATCTTTCAACTGTTTTAGCCAATTTTCCGATGTGCCGAACCGGGTGTCCGTTCCAAGCACCGTCGCGGATACGATGGGCACCACGTTTGCCCCCCCTTCGACAAAACGCTTGATCTGGGGCATCACCTCCGCAAAGGTGCAGTGGGAACCGGTGATTGCATAGCCTACCGTTATTCCTTGCCAGTTCATTGTTTATCCCCCTTCACCAAAATCCGTTCCGAAATCGACTGCAGCAGCGCGCCCGCCATAATCATTCCCGCGCTTTTGGGAGCGACGATTCCCGGAAGCCCAGGCGCCAGCATCGCTTTGATGCCCCGTTTTTCCGCATAACGGAAGTCCACTCCGCCGGGTGCAGACGCCAAATCGACAATACAGGTATGCCGGGGCATTTGCGAGATCACCTTGGCGGTCAGGATCAGGCTCGGTATTGTATTGAAAATATAATCGACGTCCTTGACATGCTCCAGCAGCTGATCCGTCATAAACGGACTCCAGCCCATAACCTCCGCCCGGGCGTAATGATCCTGCTTCCGGACGCCCATCGTAACATTCGCTCCAAGACCTTGAAGGCTCTTGGCCATCGTAAATCCGGTTCTGCCCATGCCAAGCACCATCGCTTTGGAGCCGTGAATGGTAAAATCGGTATTCTGGATGGCCATAACGAGCGCGCCTTCGGCCGTAGGAATCGAGTTGTAAATGGCGACGTCATCGCGGTCCAGCAGCTCCACAAGCTCAAGTCCGCGCTGCGCGCACAGCCTCTTCAAATATTCCTTGGCCATGCCCGTATAAACGGTGCAGTGCGAGGGCAGCGCTTCGATATGCTCCGTAAGAAGCTGCAGTGGCTCCTCCGTATACTTCGCGCTGATATGGCCTTCGTCGTCGCAGCCGACGGTCGGCAGCACCAGAACGTCCGCACCGTCCAGAAGCTCGGCGGACATCCCCCCCAGACTGACCCCTTCGCAGGGGGAATCCCATTTATCAAAGCCGGCAGCACTCACCGTCGCATCCATTTCCACACATTTTCGAATCACTTCAATTTGTCTTGCGTCCCCGCCCAGGAACACGATCCTGACGCCAGTCAGCATAGGGATGACGCTCCTTTCAACATTACACTGTCGACTATAGAGCATCCTATGCGGGCAGACGCGGATGGGTGAAAGCAAAAAAAGAGCCTGCGCCGGCCGTATAAACGGCCGTTCCCGCAAGCTCTATAACTATAAATAGATTATGTATCTATTTGCCGGTATGGCCGAAGCCTCCCGCTCCCCGCTCGGTGTCTGTCAGTTCTTCCACTTCCACCATCGTTACGGACGGTACGGCCTGGAAGACCATTTGGGCAATCCGCTCATTTCGGGCGATGACGAAGGGCTCCTGGCCCAGATTGATGAGAAGCACCTTGATCTCCCCACGGTAATCGGCGTCGATTGTGCCCGGCGTGTTCAGGCAGGTGATGCCGTGCTTCAGCGCCAGTCCGCTGCGCGGACGAATCTGTGCCTCCAGCCCGTCCGGCATGGCGAGCGCGATTCCCGTGGGAACAAGCGCCCTCGCCCCGGGCTCAAGCGTCAAATCGCCGCTGACAGCGGCGAACAGATCATAGCCCGAGGCCTGTTCCGACATTTTGCGGGGAAGATTTACATTCTCATTGCCCGGAAGCTTGAGAATTTGTACGTAGTAAGACAAGATCATCTCTCCTAACATTGGCTATAGCTTTATCGGAAGATCCGACCATCGCCGCCGCAAGCGGCTCGGCGAACATCCGATCAAGAACCTTATTAACATCATCCATCGTGACTTTCTGAATCTTGGCAATCATTTCGTCCAGCGTGATATGCCGGCCAAGCATTAATTCGTTCTTTCCAAGCCGGTTCATCCGGCTGCTTGTGCTTTCCAGGCTAAGGATCAGACTGCCTTTGAGCTGTTCCTTACCCTTGTGGATCTCGTCTTCGTCCATTCCCTTGACGGCAAGCTCATACAGCATTTCTTTGGTCAGTTCCATTACGTCCTTTGTCTGCTTGGGAGCAGTTCCGGCATAAACGGTAAACAAGCCGCTGTCCGCCTGCGAGCTGTGATAGGAATATACGGAGTAGGCCAGTCCGCGTTTTTCACGGATTTCCTGGAACAACCGTGAGCTCATGCCGCCGCCGACGGCGTTATTGATCAGCACCATCGCATATTGCAGCGGATCGTCATTCGCACAGCCGGGCAGAGACAGGCAAATGTGGTTCTGCTCCGTTTTTTTGCGCCGGAACAATAAATCCCCATGGAAATCGGGCGGGTCCAGCGGACCAGCGTCGCCATGTTCGGCAAACGATCCGAAATACTGCTCCAGCAGATCGCCCACGCTGTCGTCGAAATTGCCGGCAAGGCTGATCACCGTATTCTCGATCGTATATTGTTTCTTCATATAGGCCCTTAGATCATCCGGGGTCATGGCTTCCAGCCGTTCCTTGAGTCCAAGAATGGAGTAGGCTAGCGGATGACTGCCGTAGGCGGCCATCGACATCAGATCATGCACAAGATCGTCCGGTGTATCTTCGTACATGGAGATTTCCTCAAGAATAACGTTCTTTTCTTTTGCCAATTCCTCCGCATCCATCTTCGAACGGAAGAACATGTCGGCCAGCACATCGACGGCGATCGGCAGATGCTCATCCAGCACTTTAGCGTAATAACAGGTGTATTCTTTCGATGTGAACGCATTGACATTCCCGCCGATGGAGTCGAACCGCTCCGCGATGGCCTTTGCGTCGAACCGGTCGGTACCCTTGAACAGCATATGTTCGATAAAATGGGAAATCCCGTTGTTCTCCTGCGTTTCGTTCCTTGAACCCGTCTTTACCCAGATTCCGAAGGAAACGGACCGGCCTGTCGGGATTTTCTCCATGACTACCCGCAACCCGTTTGATAATACCATTTTTTCCACGTAAAAAGTCCTCCTGCCCCTAGCCTTTCGTTTGCCTTTTCTATTTACCTGGGCGCCTTATATCCTAACAGAAACGGGAGCTTCACTCAACATCGCTAGGCAGCACACGTTCCGGCGACAGCGTCTGGCTGACTGTTCCGAGCACCAGTCCCTTGGCCTTGATGCCGCGGATCATTCCGCGCAGCGCCTTGGATGACGAAGAGGTGGGATGCATGAGCACAAGTGTGCCCGGCTCCGCCTTCGCGGTAATTTTGGCAACGACCGATTCCGGAGAAGGATGGCGCCAGTCAACCGTATCAACCGTCCACAGCACCGTCTTCAGCCCCAATTCGCGGGCAATCTCCACGGTCTCCTGGTCAAAATCTCCCGAAGGCGGCGCAAACCAGCGGTTATCGACTCCAAGGCTTGATTTCAGAAGCTTCTTCGTTTTGTCGATCTCCATAACAGCGCGCACCCTGCTGAGCGTACTCATGTTCGGATGCGAATAAGCATGGTTCTCGATTTCGTGCCCGCGCTTCTGAATCTCCCTGGCGAGAACGTTGTTCTTGCTCAGCCAGCTGCCGTCCAGAAAAAACGTCGCCTTCACATGCTCCTCATCCAAAATGTTCAGCATCGGCACTATGTACTCGTTCCCCCATGCGACGTTGATCATCAGCGAGACCATCGGCTTGGCGGGATTTCCCCGGTAAATCGGCT
This sequence comes from Paenibacillus rhizophilus, assembly GCF_003854965.1. GTDB lineage: Bacteria > Bacillota > Bacilli > Paenibacillales > Paenibacillaceae > Paenibacillus_AQ > Paenibacillus_AQ rhizophilus. The sequence goes on along the minus strand of NZ_RQPI01000001.1, from coordinate 367,174 downwards.
GTGCCCCGAGATCGTCCAGCGAGACGGCAGGCGCGGTCTGTCTGTAAATATATTTAATCGCACTGCCCGCAGGAAGCAGCAGAGCCCGCTTATAGGTCGATTCCACGTCGATCTCCAATCCGTTATAGCCGGGAATAGCTTTCCATACTCGATCCACTCTTGCGTTCACCGGCGGGCCGCTGATCTGCGCGGCTTTGGATTCAATGACACTGCGCAGTTCGTTCTCCGTATCTCCGAACGGCTTCAGAACGGCCAGTCCGTCGGAGGTATGAAGCTGCTCCAGCATGTTTTTTACCGGCCCGGCGCTGCTGCCGATTCCGATCACTACAGCCATGCAGGCCAGCACGACCGCCGCTTTTTCCAGTCTCATCACGACTTCCTCCCACGCGCTTAGCCGTCATGCGGCCTTGCGCTTTAGCGAAACCGCCGGCCTCTGCAGAGGCCCCGGCAGACACTTTCAGCCCTTTTGTCCCAGCCTATGAGACAAGACGCCTTATTATGCCTTTGAGCTGCCAGGAACGGATATCCGCCGCGCTGAGGAGCTGTCTGATGAGAAGGAAAGCTGCTTTAAGCAAAATAACTCCACAAAAGTGGAGTTACAGCTCAAAAAAAGAGCCAGAATTTAAGCTTCTGCCTCTTTTCAAATTTAATGTAACAAATGAGCGTCGATTCCAGTCAAGATCCTAGGCCTTACGCCTTGGCTTCCGCGGTCAATACGGCCTTGCGCGACAGATTCACGCGGCCCTGCTGGTCGATTTCGGTAACTTTTACGGTGATGGTATCGCCGATTGCAACTACGTCTTCCACTTTGCCTACACGATCGGTTGACAGCTGCGAAATATGCACCAAACCGTCTTTGCCTGGTAAAATTTCCACAAAAGCTCCGAATTTCTCGATTCGCTTAACGGTGCCGACATAAATTTCGCCGACTTCGACCTCACGTACGATGCCTTCGATAATGGAACGCGCCTTTTTAATCATCTCCTCATCCGAAGAAGCGATGAATACGCGGCCGTCCTGCTCGATGTCGATCTTCACGCCGGTCTCTTCGATGATTTTGTTGATGATTTTGCCGCCTGCGCCGATAACGTCGCGGATTTTGTCCGGATTGATCTGAATGATGATAATTTTGGGCGCATATTGAGAAAGGCTCTCTCTCGGTTTGGAAATGGCCTCCATCATTTTGCTCAAAATAAACATCCGGCCTTCTTTGGCCTGCTCAAGCGCTTCCTGCAGAATTTGGCGGTCGATGCCATCGATCTTGATGTCCATTTGAATCGCGGTTACGCCTTCCGCCGTACCTGCCACTTTGAAGTCCATGTCACCGAGATGGTCTTCCATGCCTTGAATATCGGTCAGGATGGATACATGCTCACCGTCTTTGATCAGACCCATCGCCACGCCGGCAACCGGGGCTTTAATCGGAACGCCCGCATCCATCATCGCCAGGGTACTAGCGCAAATGCTCGCCTGGGAAGTCGATCCGTTCGATTCCAGCACCTCGGATACGAGGCGAATCGTGTACGGGAATTCGGTCTCGCTTGGAATAACTTTGGACAAGGCGCGTTCACCCAGCGCTCCGTGACCGATTTCGCGGCGTCCAGGCGCTCTCAGCGGACGGGCTTCCCCTACGCTGAACGGCGGGAAGTTATAGTGATGCATGAACCGTTTCGTTTCGGTCAAATCGATGCCGTCAAGAATCTGCACATCGCCAAGCGCGCCGAGCGTACATACGCTGAGGGCCTGCGTCTGGCCGCGGGTGAACAATCCCGAACCGTGGGTACGCGGCAGCAGCGACGTATCGCAATCAATCGGGCGGATCTCGTTCAGCTTCCGGCCGTCCGGACGAACCTTGTCATGGGTAATCAGACGTCTGACTTCTTCCTTGACGATATCGTGCAGCACTTCCTTCACATCGCCAATCAGCTCAGGCGTTTCGATATATTTCTCCGTGAAATATTCTACCGTCTCGTTGTTGACTGCGTCGATTGCATCCTGACGGGCATGCTTCTCGGCAATCTTAACCGCCTCTACCAGCCGCTCCTGAGCATAAGCACGGACCTCGGCATTCACTTCGGCGTTGACGGCGTGCAGCTTCACGGTCATTTTTTCCTTGCCGGCAATCTGCACCAGCTCTTCAATCTTCGCTACAATGCCGCGGATCTCTTCATGCCCGAACATGATCGCTTCCAGCATGATTTCTTCCGGCACTTCATTAGCTTCCGCTTCCACCATCATGATGGCGTCTTTCGTTCCGGATACGACCAGAAAGATTTCGCTCTCTGCCTGCTGCGCGATCGTCGGGTTGACGATAAACTGACCGTTGATCCGGCCAACCACTACACCGCCGATTGGACCGCTAAACGGCACATCGGAAATACTGAGCGCAGCGGACGTTCCAATCATAGCCGCGATTTCAGGAGAGCAGTCCTGATCGACGCTCATTACCAGGTTCAGCACCTGCACGTCGTTGCGGAAGCCTTCGGGGAACAGCGGGCGAATCGGACGGTCTGTCAGACGGCTGGACAAAATCGCTTTTTCACTCGGTCTGCCTTCGCGTTTGATAAATCCGCCCGGAATTTTACCGACTGCATACAAGCGTTCTTCATAGTTCACGGTAAGCGGAAAAAAGTCCAAATCCTTCGGCTCGCTTGAAGCCGTTACCGTACAGAGTACCGACGTATCGCCGTAACGGACCATAACGGCGGCGTTCGCCTGCTTGGCAAGCCGTCCCGTTTCCAGCACCAGGGTTCTGCCCCCAAGCTGCATTTCTACATGTTTTTCCATAAAGTCCCTCCTTGGATGGGAGCAGACCCGCTTGACCTGCAGCAGGTTCATTTGATCTGCTCAAAATAAAACGGCGTATCCCTATGATGGGGCTATACGCACGTTCTCTATGCAATACAAGATAACCCCACAAAGTGAAGCCCTGGGTTTTGAATCATAACTCAGGTACTTTGCGGGGACCTCAAAATCTTCAATTTAATGTTAATCAAGGTCCGCATGACCTTTCGCATAAGGGAAAAGAGCCGTTTATTAACGTTCTTAGTGTTCGAACACTGCTAAATTTTTCCCCAATTTTCAAAAAGCAACCCAGTTGTCCCGTTGACGCTTCTTGGAAGCACATACGGTATACAACCAGGCTGCTTTCAGGGTAAACTTATGGATTATTAACGACGCAATCCCAGTTTCTCGATCAAAGCACTGTAACGCTGCACGTCTTTGTTCTTCAAATACGCGAGCAGCTTACGGCGTTGACCTACCATCTTCAGCAATCCGCGGCGGGAATGATGATCCTTCTTGTGCGTACGCAAATGGTCGGTCAGATTAACGATATTCTCCGTGAGGATAGCAATTTGCACCTCTGGAGATCCGGTATCGGATTCATGAGTTTTGTGCTCGTCGATCAGTTGATGCTTGCGTTCTTGAGTCAATGCCATCCTGTTCACCTCCTTCATTATAATCGCCAGTGGCCTCGTCACCGTCGGTGACACTCGAATGACCAAGCCAAGGTTATGGATGCTGACAATCCAGCAACGTTAATCAGTATAGCACTATATAAAACAAAAGTAAACGTCGCCGGAAAGATCCGGCAATGCAACAGGTAAGATCTATAAATGCCAAATGCAGAAAAACAAAGATTAATATTCTTGCAAAATCTTCCCGGCTGTCTTCGCATCCTCGCGGATTTGCGCGATCAAGGACTCCACCGAATCGAACCTGTGCTCCGGCCGGATAAAAGAAACCAGTTCTACCATCATTTCTTGGCCGTACAAATCTCCGGAAAAATCCAACAGATGAACCTCAAACGTTGGCGTGGTAACTCCTTCGTGAAAGGTCGGTTTCACACCCACATTCATGACTCCGGGCATCGCCTTTCCATTATGGAAAGCACGAACGGCATACACGCCTCTGGAAGGTATGACATACCGGTCCTCAAGCTCCAGATTCGCGGTTGGAAACCCGATGGTGCGTCCGCGCTTCTCACCGTGAGCCACCGTTCCCCGCAGATGGTAGCGCCGGCCGAACCAAAAGTTGACCAGCTCTATTTCCCCATTCTGCAGGCCTTTTCGAATACCGGAGCTGCTCACCTTCACGCCATTGAGCAAGAACGGCGGAACGGTCTCCACTCTCATGGCTCCGTTGCCAAGCAAGCGCAGCATATCGGCGTCTCCTTCGCCCATGTAGCCGAAGCGGAAGTCGAATCCGACAACGGCCGCAGTAATCTTCAGGGGCAGAAGCATGCCGAGCACAAAGTCCCGCGGGCTCACCCGGGAGAGTTCCTCATTGAATTCGATGACGAACAAAATATCGACGCCCATCTCGGCAAGCAGTTCCCGCTTGTCGCGGGGGGGAGTCAAATATCCTTCGTAATCCCCTTTTCCCATAACATCTTTTGGGTGAGGATAGAAAGTTATGACCGCTGCCGGTACGCCTTCTTTGCGGGCCAGAGCCACGGCGGAGGAAATGACGCTGACATGCCCTCGGTGCAGGCCGTCGAATTGACCCAAGGCGGCAATCTGGGGCTGCGCCCACTCGGCTGCTGCCTCCGGCGGCATCGGATAGGTTAACGTTACGGTTCTCACGCTGTTTCTCACCTGCACTTCACTTAGTTAAGAAGAAACGGCGGCGCCGTCCTTTAATGGCGGCGTTCGTTTCTCGAAAAATAAGACAAAAGATAATCACTAAGCTTAAACTCTTATAATTTAATCACATTTGGGCAAATACTTTCACGGGAGCGATTGAACCGGTATCCTCGGGTTCGTAAATTCCGAGAAAACCTCCATGCTGGTCATAGAGCCGAAAGGGACCCATTTCTTGGACTTCAGGCGTTACAAACCGTGCTGACAACCGCTGTCCCTGAAGGGCGGCTGCCTTCTTCTCGTCCGCCACCTTATGGGCAGGAAGATGGCTGATGGCCTCATCGGCCGGAATAAGATATTCCTGAAGAGTCCCGTTCGCCATACGCTCGCCGATTTCTTCTAGCGACAGACAGCGGTCCGCCCGAATCCCCGCCGACATCGTGCGTTCCAGCTTGACCATTACCCCGGGCAGCCCGAGCGCATGTCCGATGTCGACGCAAAGCGTACGGATATAGGTGCCTTTGGAGCATAGGACGCGGAAAGTAATATCCGGAAATCTGCCGCTCCAGACCATATCCGACATCTCAATCTCGTAAATCTCAACCTCCCGGCTTTTGCGCTCCACCGTTTTGCCCTCACGGGCCAACTCGTAGAGACGCTTGCCGCCCACCTTAACCGCGGAATACATGGGAGGCGTCTGAGAAATGATCCCCCGGAACGAATCCAGCGTCCGTCTTACCTCTTCTTCGGTTACCCTAACTTCTTCCGCCGTCTCCGTCACAGTGCCGGTCAGGTCTTCCGTATCGCTGGACATGCCTAGCCGAAGTGTGGCGATATATTCTTTGGGAAGCTCTTGAATATACTCCACGATGCGCGTGGCCCGTCCGAGGCAAAGCGGCAGAACACCGATAACCTGGGGGTCCAGCGTGCCGGCATGCCCGATTCTTTTCATCCCGAGCATGCGCCGCGTCTTGGCTACGACGTCATGCGAGGTAAAGCCGGCCGGCTTGTACACAGCCAGAACGCCTTCAAGCTCACTCATAACAGCCGGTTGACCTCCTTAAGCACAAGCGAAATCGCTTGTTCCAGGGGAACATCCAACTTGGCTCCGGCTGCTCGGGTATGCCCCCCGCCGCCAAAAACTTGAGCCAGAGCGGCTACATCTACTCTGCCGGCGGAACGGAAGCTGACCTTAACCGCCTGGTCGTGAATGACCTTGAACAGCATACCGACCTCAACACCCTGGATATTGCGGGGATAATTGACGATCCCCTCCAAATCCTCGTTGGCCGCGCCGCAGTCAATCATGTCCTGAGGCGTAACATATACCCAAGCAATGTCCCCCTTAGGGGATAGTTGCAGTGTGTTCAGCGCTTTGGTAAGAACTTTCACCTGAGGGAGAGTCATTTCCTCCAGCAGCGTTTCCGCAAGTTCCGGTCCATTTACTCCAAACGAGAGCAGTTCAGAAGAAGCTTCCATTACTTTGGGAGAAGTATTGGAATAGCGGAAACCGCCCGTATCGGTTAAAAGGCCGGTGTAAATGGCTGTCGCAATATCGGCATCCCATGTGATGTTGAATTCTTTCAGCAGATCAAATAAAATCTCGGCCGTAGCCGCAGCGTCCGGCTTAATGAGTTGAACCGTGCCGTAGCCGTTATTGGTCGGATGATGATCGATGTTCACGATCGAAGCATCCGGTTCAAAATAGCGCTGTGTCTGGCCGACACGCTGAAAATCGGCGCAGTCGACGCAAATGACATTGCTGAACATGCGTTCCGGAGGATTTACCGACATATCGGCAATTTGCTCTGCCCTCCACAAGTATTTCATCCGGGTCGGGATCGGCCCTTCGTTAAGCATAGTGTATTTCTTGCCCAGACATGAGAGAAGCCAGCCCACCGCTAGGGTAGAGCTGACTGCATCTCCGTCCGGCTGAATATGCGACACTACAAGATAATCGTCGTGGTCCAGCAGAAACTGATGTATCTGCCGAAGACTTTGTTCATAGCTCTGCATTCGCCGTCTCCTTTGGTTATTCCTGGCTCTCGTCCTGCTTGCCGATTTCGCCAAGCAGCTTCTCGATCCGGCTGCCGTAGGCGACGGATTCGTCGAACTTGAAGATCAGTTCCGGCGTATGCCGAAGGCGGATTGCCTTGCCAAGCTCCGAACGCAGAAAGCCGTTCGCTTTCTCAATCGCCTTAAGCGATGCGTTCTTCTGCTCATCGTCTCCGAAAATGCTAAGGTATACCTTCGCTTGGGAAAGGTCATTGGTAATATCTACGCCGGTAACCGTAACGAACCCGACCCGGGGATCTTTAAGCTCGGCTTGAATCAGACGGCTGAGTTCCTTCTTGATCTGTTCTCCTACGCGTCCGGCTCTAATTTTAGACATGTTTATTCACCTCTTTAGGTTAGCGCTCTACGGTTTCCATGATAAACGCTTCGATGATGTCGCCTTCCTGGAGATCATTGTAGCGTTCCAAAGTAATACCGCACTCATAACCCTGCGCTACTTCCTTGGCATCGTCCTTAAAGCGTTTCAGGGAGTCGATCTTGCCTTCGAACACGACGATGCCGCCGCGGATCAGGCGGGTCTCCGCATTGCGGGCGATTTTGCCGTCGGTAACCATACAGCCGGCAACTGCACCCACTTTACTGATTTTGAACACACTGCGCACCTCGGCATGGCCGATAACGTTCTCCTTGAATACCGGGTCCAGCATTCCCTTCATTGCCTGTTCGATTTCCTCGATCACGTTGTAAATGATGTTGTGCAGACGCACATCGACCTTCTCCTGCTCGGCGGCAGCCTTCGTCTGGGCATCCGGGCGAACGTTAAAGCCGATGACAATCGCATTGGAAGCAGCTGCAAGCGTAATATCGGATTCCGTAATCGCGCCTGCTCCGCTGTGGATAATCTTAACGCGCACGCCTTCCACTTCGATCTTGGCCAGGGACCCTTTAAGAGCCTCGACCGAGCCTTGAACGTCAGCCTTGATAATGACGTTGAGGTCTTTGATCTCGCCTTCTTTGATGTGCTTGAACAGATCGTCCAGCGTTACTCGGCTATTCGTGTTCAGCTCCGATTGGCGCTGGGTAATCGCCCGTCTGTCGGCGATGTGACGCGCTTTCCGCTCGTCTTCGAATACCATAAACGGATCGCCCGCCTGCGGAACTTCCGTCAGACCGGTAATCTCGATCGGCGTGGAAGGACCGGCTTCCTTCAGACGGCGGCCCTTGTCGCTCACCATGACCCGTACGCGTCCGAAGCAGTTGCCCACAACAAAGGCGTCTCCCACCTTCAACGTTCCGTTCTGAACGAGAATGCGGGCTACCGGACCGCGGCTCTTGTCCAGCTCGGCTTCAATCACGGTACCGCGTGCCCGTTTATCAGAGTTCGCCTTGTACTCGTTCACTTCCGCGACGAGCAGGATCATTTCAAGCAGATCCTCAAGACCGATGCGCTGCTTGGCAGAAACATTAACGAAAATGGTATCGCCGCCCCACTCTTCAGGGACGAGCTCATAATTGGTCAGTTCTTGCTTCACTCTGTCCGGGTCCGCGCCCGGCTTGTCGATCTTGTTAACAGCGACGATGATCGGCAGACCCGCAGCCTTGGCATGGTTGATGGCCTCAACCGTCTGCGGCATGACGCCGTCGTCGGCCGCTACGACGATAATCGTAATATCGGTAACCTGCGCTCCGCGGGCACGCATCGCCGTAAACGCTTCGTGACCCGGAGTATCGAGGAACGTAATTTTCTTATGGTTGATTTCGACCTGGTAAGCGCCAATATGCTGCGTAATGCCGCCTGCTTCGCCGCCGGTTACGTTCGTGGAACGAATGGCGTCAAGCAGCGTTGTCTTACCGTGGTCGACGTGACCCATAATGGTAACGACCGGAGGACGTGCCTGCAGATCTTCGGGAGCATCGTTCTCTTCGACGGTTTCAAAGCGGTCTTCCTCGACCGGTATCTTCACTTCGACTTCAACGCCGAATTCACCGGCTAGCAGTTGAATGGTCTCGATATCCAGTTCCTGGTTGATCGTAGCCATAACGCCCATCAGAATCAGCTTCTTGATTACTTCTGAAGCGTCCTTGTGAAGCAGCTTTGCTGTTTCTCCGACGGTCATGTTGCCGCGGACAATAATTTTCTTCGGCGTGTTGTCGATTTTCTCGCGGCGCTCAACCGGCTGCTGGTTTCTGCCTCCGCGTTGGTTCTTGCCGCCGCGTCCGTTGTTCCGGAAATTGCCGCCTTTGCCATCCTCGAACCGTCTCTGGTTGCCGCCCTGACGATTCTTGGAGTTCCGGTCTCCGCCGCGGGAGGAATCTCCGCCTTGACCTTGCGGACGGGATTGTGGCGCTCCGCCCTGGCCTTGCGGACGATTCCCGCCGCTGCCGAATCCGCCTGGCCGCTGGCCGCCTTGGCCCTGCGGGCGAGCTTCGCCCTGACGGGGAGCTCCGCCTTGACCTTGCGGACGGGATTGTGGCGCTCCGCCCTGACCTTGCGGACGGGATTGTGGCGCTCCGCCTTGACCTTGCGGACGGGATTGAGATGCTCCTCCCTGACCTTGCGGACGTCCACCTGGACGCGGCGCTCCACCTTGACCCTGCGGGCGCTGCTGCCCGGAGCCGGTCTGATTTCTGCGGGAATCCTGCCCGCTTTGGGGTCTTGACGACATTGTCGATGAGTTATTATTTGGTTTGTTCATACCTACCTGCTTTTCCGTTTGATTTTTATTTGCGCTGTGCGCTTCTATCGTTGCCGTAGCTGTCTGGGCAGGGCGGTTTGCGCCTTCATTTTCCCGTTTGGCCGCGGCATTTGACTTAATATCCTTAAAGAACTGTTCCACCTTCGATACGGAGTCATTTTCCATAACGCTCATATGATTATTCACCGGAACGTTCAGGCGTTTCAAAATCGTGATAATCTCTTTGCTGCTCATGTTAAGCGATTTGGCGTATTCGTAAACCCGCAGTTTATCTTTGCTGTCTTGTTTAGTCAATAATACCACCTCCGACATTATCCCCCAGTTGCTTGGAGATCATTTCTGCGAATCCTTTGTCCGTAACGGCCAGCACGACGCGTCCATCCTTACCGATAGAAGCGCCCAGGCTGTCACGGCTGAATTCGACCACCAGCGGAATATTGTAACTTCCGCATTTGTCGCGGAATTTCTTCTGCGTATTGTCTGAAGCGTCTCCCGCCAAGAGAACCAGCTTCGCCTCTGCTGAACGGACCGCTTTCAGCACAGACTCTTCGCCGGTAACCACTTTCCCCGCACGCATGGCCAGCCCAAGATTTGAGAGAGCCTTACTCATCGTCCGAAGCTTCCTTTGCCGCAAGGAACTGCTCTTCCACGGATACGAAATCCCTGGCGAGCTGCTCGTATATTTCCTGACTCACCGGAACCTTCAGTGCCCGGTCCAGGGCCTTGGTCTTCTGAGCCAGCTTGAAGCATTCCAGCTTGCCGCAAATATACGCTCCGCGTCCCGACTTCTTCCCGGTAAGATCGATCAAGACCTCGCCTCCGGGCGTCCTTACAATGCGGATAAGTTCCTTCTTGGGCATCATTTCCTGACTGGCGACGCATTTGCGCAGCGGCACTTTTTTCTGTTTCATTGTTAGCCACCCGCCCCTCGTTATTAATCTATGGAGACGGAATCCTGATGCATTTCGTCGCTGGACGTTCTAGGTCTGCCGAATTCCTGCTCCGCCTGGCTTTCGCTCTTGATATCGATTTTCCATCCGGTCAGCTTCGCGGCCAAACGGGCGTTCTGCCCTTTGATGCCGATGGCCAGCGACAGCTGATAGTCGGGAACGATGACGCGCGCCATTTTTTCCGCTTCGAACACTTGAACTTCAAGCACTTTGGAAGGACTGAGCGCATTGGCTACATATTCTTCCACCGATTCGGAAAAACGCACGATGTCAATTTTCTCGCCGCGCAGCTCGGTGACGATCGTCTGCACGCGCATCCCTCTCGGGCCTACGCAGGAGCCGACGGGATCGACTTCCGGATTACGCGAGTACACCGCAATTTTGGAACGGAACCCCGCTTCCCGGGCTACGGAGCGGATCTCAACGACGCCGTCGAAGATTTCCGGCACCTCAAGCTCGAACAGCCGTTTCAAAAGCCCCGGATGACTGCGGGAAAGCAAAATTTGAGGCCCCTTGGTCGTATTCTCCACCTTGGTAATATAGGCTTTGATACGCTCACCGTGCTTGAACTTTTCGCCCGGCATCAGCTCGTTCAGCGGAAGCACCGCTTCTATTTTTCCCAGATCGATGTAAACGTTGCGAAGGTCCTGCCGCTGCACGATTCCGGTAACGATATCTTCTTCCTTGTCGATAAAAGCGTTGTAAATCAGTCCCCGCTCGGCTTCGCGGATGCGCTGGGTGACGACCTGCTTGGCTGTCTGGGCAGCGATGCGTCCGAAGTCTCTCGGCGTAACTTCAAGCTCGGCCACATCCTCCAGTTGAAAATGCGGGTTGATCTCGCGCGCTGCAGGCAGTGAAATCTCAGTACGCGAGTCGAGCACCTCTTCCACGATCAGCTTGCGGGCAAACACTTTGATAACTCCCGTGTTGCGGTTCATATCCACCCGAACATTCTGCGCCGCGTTGAAATTACGTTTATAGCTGGAGATCAGCGCAGCCTCAATGGCTTCAAACAGCACATCCTTGCTGATGCCTTTCTCTCTCTCCAGTTCATTCATAGCTTCAATAAAATCCATACTCATGAAAAATCCGGTCCCCCTTTCAAAACCTTAAAAAATAATGGCCAATCTCGCGCTTGCGACTTTGGCATATGGAACGACATGCTGTTTTTTGCCCACGGAGATGAGCATTTCCCCGTCCTCGAACGAGAGCAGCCGGCCTTCGAATTCCTTGAGTCCGTCGATCGGCTCGTAAGTCGTGACGAACACGTCCTTGCCGACCGCTTTGGCCACTTCTTCTGCTTTTTTAAGCGGCCGTTCCGCACCCGGAGAAGATACCTCCAAAAAATAAGCGCCGGTAATAGGATCGTTCTCGTCCAGCTTGGCGCTTAAGAACTCGCTGACGCTTCCGCAATCATCGATGTCGATTCCGCCTTCCTTATCCACGAATACTCGCAAAAAGTAATTGGAGCCTTCCTTCACGTATTCCACGTCCACCAGTTCGAATCCATTGTTGTCAAGGTAGGGTTTCAGCATCTCTTCCACCATACCTTTAATTTTGGGTGTGCTCAAATAAAACTAACCTCCACGAACTTGTCTTTTGCTATATACCAAAGATAAAGAGTGGGTTTCCCCACTCTTTACACAACGGACTTATCTCATTATTTCCAAAAAAATTATACCATAGCATGGGAGTACTGACAAGTGTCGGCCCTTGACTGCCATTAACCCATTCAGGACGGAGGCAATGGAGAAGCGTTTCTTTTACGATATTCATCAGGTGTACAACCGTATTTTGCTTTAAATACCCGATAAAAATATTTCTCGTCCCTATATCCAACCTTGCCGGCAATCTCATATACCTTCATGTCACCGGCTTTCAGCAGTTGAACCGCCTTCTCCAGCCGGAAATCCGACAGATATTTCGTAAAGGAAACGCCAAGACGGCTTTTGAAAATGATGCTCAAGTAATTAGGACTGAAAAATAGCAGGTTGGCTGCATGCTCCAGAGAGATATCCTCGCTGAAGTGCGTTTCGATATAACCCAAGCATCTTTCAGTCACCTCGGCGTGCTTGTTACCCCGGCTGTTTTGCACAATGGCCATGAACTCTCTCAGTATTCCCAAAAATTGCACCCGGCAGTCTTTAAAACTGACACAGGCCATGAGACTTCCCTCGGCAGTTTGCAAGACGCGGTGGTACGCCTCTTCGCCGAGAAATCCCTGAACTGCCGGAGCGATATGAAACACTAGCTGAATCAAGGATTTAATCCATTGCTCCCGGCAAGGCAGTCCGTTCTCGAGGAACCGGCTGAAAAGATCATCCATATGTTTTAGCAATAAATCGGCTTTATCCGTTCTGATGTATTCTCTGAACAATTCCTCATCTTTCTGGAAGTTGTAATGCTGGGGGACAATCCGGCCGGAAATCGCTGCATACACGACGACCCGGTCATCACCCAGAAAGAAGCGGAAATCGGCGGCTTCCAACGCTTCTGTATAGGAATCCGCGGCTTCACGAAAAAGATTGGTTCGCACATTGCCCACGCCCACTGCAAACGATAACTGATACATGGCGGACAGCCGGCGGCCGTATTCTTCCAGAGCACCCAGCACGGATGATGTTATAACTCCGTCAGATTGTTTCTCTGTAATGACCGAGATCATGGTTAGTTCATGCTTTGAAGGAAAAAAGGAAACGACCCGATCCGGAGATCGCAGCAACTCCGCCAGCATGCCGGGCATTGCTCCCCGGATATCCTCCAGGCCGTTCGGATACAGGTCGCCGGCGGCGGCGCTGTCTTCGATGCGCGTGACGATGACCGCCCCCCAAGGCTCCAATGAATACTGACGTTGAAGCTTCCGGTATTTTTCAACGGTGACGCCATTCCGTACCCATTCTCCCAGCAAATGTCCGTAATATGCATTCATGCTGATTCGGAACTGTTCTCATTCAAGCTCCGCTTCCAGTGAAATCCGATGTTCTTTCTCAATACTGTCCCGAACCTTGTCAAGCAGAACGCCGATACTTTCTTCCTTCACCGGCTTCAGCACATAGTCAAAAGCGCCTAACCGAATGGCCCGCTGGGCATATTCAAAGTAACGGTAGCTGCTTAAGAAGATAATTTTAGTTGCCGCTGAAAGCTTGTTCATTTGCTCAATAAAATCGAAACCATCCATAATCGGCATTTTAATATCCGTAATAACGACATCAAAGGAAGCCGTTCGGGCAATATCCAGCGCGGTTTTGCCGTTTCCAGCCTCGACAACCTCGCATTCAGGCAGAAATTGCCGAATCATCTTGGCAAGCACTCTTCGCTGGATCGCTTCATCATCGACAACCATAATTCTGTTCATGGAGGCGCTCACCTACTGTATGGTATTTAGTATGGACACCGGTCAACCTTTGATTCCGGCACTGGTGATACCCTGTACATAATATTTCTGCAGCAGCAGGAACAGCACAATAATCGGAACGGTCGTGAAGGTCAGCGTAGCCATAATTTGCCCGTAATAGATAGGGGGCAGCGTGAAGAAAGTCTGAATCCCAAGCTGAATATTACGCAGCGATTCTCCGGTCGTCACCAGGATCGGCCACATAAAATCTCCCCAGTGACTGATGTAATCAAGGATGAACACGGTTGCAAATACAGGTCCCGAGAGCGGAACCACGATAGAGGCGAAGGTCTTCAGCGGACCCGCTCCGTCGATGGAGGCGGACTCCAATATTTCATTGGGAATGTCCATAAAAAACTGGCGGAACATAAAAATGCTAAAACAGTTGGCAATAAACGGAACGATTAAGGCAAACCAGGTATTGACCCAGTGCAAAGAATTAACCACAAGGTACAGCGGCATCAAAATGCTTTCAAACGGAACGATCATCAGGGCGATAATGCAAGTAAGAATGAATTCATTGCCTCTGAAGCGAAGCTTGGCCAGCGCGTAACCGCAGATTGAATTCACCCCAAGTCCGCTGATGCAAATGACAGATACATAAAAGATACTGTTGAACAGATACTTCATCATCGGAATCCGTTCAAACGCCGCTCTATAATTGTCCAAGGTAGGATTCAGAGGCAATAGTGATTTCAGCGAGCTGAGATCGGTAAAGATTTGGTTCTCCGGCTTTAATGAGGAGACGACCATCCATAACAGCGGGATAATGAACAACAGCGACATTATAATGTTAAAAATGTACAGCAGCAGCTTTGTCCGGGTATCTCTCATGTCCTGACCTCCCCTCCGTTATTTATCTCTGAGAAATTTTTTCATCGAGAATGAGATAAGCACGACAATCAGGAAGAAAATGACGGAAATTGCGGAAGCGTATCCCGCATTTCTGAACTGAAAGCCTTGCTGGTAAATCAGCAGAGCCAGCGTTCGGGTCGAGTTCTCCGGACCGCCGTTCGTCATGATGTAAGGCTGAACAAACAGCTTAACGGCCTGAATCGTCGTAATCGTCAAAACAAAGACCGTTACATTATAAAGGCTCGGTATCGTAATGTAGCGGAGCTGCTGAAGCTTGTTCGCTCCGTCAATGGAGGAGGCCTCGTATAAATCCTTGGAGATTCCCTGAAGGCCTGCGAGAAAAATCATCATTTGGTAGCCGGCGGCCTGCCATACCGACATGAAGATTATCGAGTTCATCGCCTGACCAGGGCTGCGGAGAAAGGGCTGATTCGGAATGCCGAAGAAATGAAGCGCTGAGTTGATTAGCCCCTCATTCGGATTGTAGAGCGAAATCCAAAGAATCGCGATAACAGTCATGGAGGTGACGACCGGGCTGAAGTAGGCGATCCGGAACACGTTCCGCATCTTGAGCCGGTTGTTAACTAGCAAGGCCAGCATTAAAGCGACACCCGATTGAACAGGCACTACAATAACTGTGAAATACAAAGTGTTCCAGAGCGATTTATAGAACAGACCATCGGTAAAAAGAAGCTTGTAATTCTCAAAACCGGTAAATTGAATTTTATCCGGACGCAGCAGATTGAATTTCGTGAAGCCGAAGGCTACAGCTAGAAGAAAAGGCAGAACCAGAAAAAAGATCAGCAGGAGGACCGCCGGTGTGACAAACGAATAGCCAACCAGGATTTCTCGTCTTTTCTGCCGTCTAAAAGACGATATATGCTCGCGTTTCTGCGCATTCATTACCGTTTGCATCATCCATTCTTCCTTTCGCGCAGCTGATAATAGGCTTGCGGCAAAGGCGCTGCGCAACGCCTTTGCCGCGGGAGGTGTTCACTGCCACTTATTCGGCAAAATTGCGCTTGTACTCATCATCAAATGTGGACGCTACATTGTCCAAGGATTTTTTCACATCCGCACCGACCATAATATCCGTCAAGGCCTCAGCAAATTTCTGCGTCAGCACCGGATACGCCGGAGTAACCGGTCTGGCATGCGACACGCCCGTAACCTGCTCCTTGATAATGCGAAGCGGAAGCTCATTGTATTCCGTCAGGCTCTCAAACGCCGATTTGCGGCTAGCCGGCATGCTTATGGCCTGGGCCAGTTGGGTCGAGCTGTCTTTGTTCGTAATCCATTTAATGACCTCCGCCGCTTCCTTCGGATGCTTGGTGTCTCCCGATACCCCCACCGCCCAGCTGCCCGAAGGCGCGGTTTGAATGCCGCCCGGCTTTTTGGGGAAATAAGTAATGCCCCACTCCAGGTCCGGATAATTTTTGAAACCCGGAATATTCCAGGGACCTCCTAGTTTGGTGGCTGCTTTACCTTCCTCGAATTCCGTCGGCTTCGGATCGATATTGAACAGCTTTTCATTCGCCAGCTTTTGCAGGAACGCGGCCGCCTCTACGCCTTTTTGGCTGTTGACGAACCCTTCAGCGGTTGTCCCTTCCTTATTGACAATATCAGTGCCGCCGGAAATCCATAGCTGCTCGAAAGCGTAGGTCATCCACTCCCCTTTGTCGTTGATCATGTTCGTACCGAACACGCCGTCCTTGGACGTCTTCTTCATCACGTCGTACCATTCGTCCCAGGTCCAGGCATTTTCAATTTTGTCCGGAGGTGTTATTCCGTGTTCTGCCATAATTTTTTTGTTATAAAAAAGCACGACGGAGGACTCGTTCAAGCCCGGCGCAAAAAATTTGCCTTGATAGGAGCCTTGCTGAAGGATAGAGGGGACGAAATCGTCCAGGTCTTCCTTGGAGAAATACTCGTCCAGCGGGATAATAATCTCCGAGGCCGCATAGTTGGCAATGTTGGGTCCGTCCATTGCAAGCACATCCGGAAGGGTGTGGGAAGCGACGGCGGCATTGATTTTGTCTTCATAGGCAAAAGAATTGCCGCGGGTAATTACCTCCATCTTGACATGGATCTTCCCTTGATTCGCCTGATTGAATTCTTCAATCCGCTTAACATACACATTGTCCTCGACCTCACTGGCCTGCGGACGCCAGAAGGTGAGTTCGATGGTCGAACCTTCAGCACTGCCGCTGGTTGAACCGGAGTTTTTTGTCTCGCCGCCGGAGCATCCCGCGAGCAACGATACGGCAAGCAATGATAGTAGAATCCCCTTTTTCATGTGACACCGTCCTATCTAATGAAGTTATTGATTACGCTTTCATCATAAAAGGAAATGAGTTCTTCTCCTACTCTAAAAAATGGGGAATGGTGGACTTTTCTACTGAAAGCAATATTGTTTTTATGAAAACAAACAAAAATCCGGCTGATGGCACTACTTGGTGTGCCTTCAGCCGGACTCTGCCAAATCCAGGGGGAGCCGTAAAATTACTGTCGTCCCCTCATTCAGTTGCGAGCGGATGTCCACGCCATAGTCCGGGCCATACAGCAGCTTGATCCGTTGGTTGACATTCTGAATCCCGATAGAAACCGCAGCGGAGCCCGTATCCTCATGAATCTCCAGCACACGGGCTATCGTCTCGGGAGACATCCCTTTTCCGTTGTCGGTAACGGTGAATATTCTGCCGTTCTTGTCGATTTGTCCTGTCACATGAATAAGCCCGCCATACTCCTTCTCTTCAAGAGCATGAACCAGGGCGTTCTCAATAAACGGTTGTAATAAAAACTTGGGTACTGAGTGGCCTTCCAGTTCCGGTTCAATCTCATAAGTCACCGTGAATTTGTCTTCAAAACGACGGCTCATAATAAACACGTAATTTTTCAAATAGTTCAGATCCTCGGAGAAAATAACCTTCCCCGGGCTTTGGGCCGTATATTCCAGCATTTCCGACAGCTCAACAAGCATTTTGCTGATCAGGGACTGTTTGTTCTCAATGGCCAAATAATTGATGATATTCAGTGTATTGTATAAAAAGTGCGGATTGAACTGGAAATT
Source organism: Paenibacillus rhizophilus (assembly GCF_003854965.1). GTDB lineage: Bacteria > Bacillota > Bacilli > Paenibacillales > Paenibacillaceae > Paenibacillus_AQ > Paenibacillus_AQ rhizophilus. The sequence goes on along the minus strand of NZ_RQPI01000001.1, from coordinate 349,610 downwards.
AAGCGCCTTTAGCTCCGCCTCCAGTTCTTTCATCTTTGATTTGTAATTTTCTTCTATCAGCGTATAGATGCTTTCATTCATCTGGTTGAACTTGTGAATGATAATGTTAATTTCCTTCGTGCCCCCGGACTCAATCCACGTATTGAAGTGTCCGTCACCGCTCCGGTTGATGCCGCGCAGCAGCTTAATGAGCGGCATGGTGATCCGGCCGGACAGCAGCGCGGCGACCGCCACCGATATGAGGGTGATGATCAGCAAAGAGTACAGGGTGTACACGAACATGTCGGGAAGTGTTCGTTTCAAATTTTTATACGGAATAAAAACCGCCGACAGCCAGCCTGTCGTCTTCATCGTATCGAAGCAGACGACCAGTTTCTGCCCGCCGAGCGTAATGTACTGCGTGCCGCTCTGCTTGCTTATGGCGCTCGCAATCCATTCCCGGCTGACTTCGGCCGGATCGCCGGCCAGCTCCGAGCTGGATAAAACAGCCCCATCCCGGGTGAACATATGGTAATAAGAGCCTTCCACGTTCAAGCTTTCTTCAAGAGCATGCTGAAACATGAATTCCTGAAAATTCACGACCAAAATCGGCCGCTCAATACTCTTCTTCATTTGAATCAGGATGTTGTTCCGAACAATCGCAAAATTCATCAGCCGCGTTCCCGTAAAGACGTATTGGTCTTTCTCCGAAGGAGCAGTGGAGTAAAATTGCTCCAGTAGATTATATGTGGGAATCCAGGTTATGCTGCTGCGCGATTCGGTTCCGATCTTATAAATTTTGGAGTGGGAGTAATCCTTCTTTGGAATCCAAAAGGACGGTGTTTCTCCAAAAGTGTAATTCCTGGTTACCAGGTTGACTGAAAACATATCCTCCGTGGTTGGAAAGTATTTTTGCAAAATCCGCGTAATTTTACGGTCCGAGTCAATAGTGAAATCTCTGGAGCGCAAATTTTCCGTATTGAAAAAGTTGAACAGATCCTGGTCCAGATGCATATTAATGGCACTTTGCTCCACCCTGGCCAGACTGCTGTCCAACGATTGATTACCCATCCGCACAAGTCCCAGCGAAGTTTCACTGGCATTCTTTAGAATCACATCGGAGCTTTTTACCGTATACCCCACTGCCATGACCGTCAAAGACAAAAAAGTCATGGCTATAAAGGAGAGCGTCAGCCTTGTCCGTAGGCTCATATGAAAGAGAAATGCTTTAACTCTCCGCACTAGACCGACCTCCGAAATCGATGTAGCTTGCTGATAACAGAGGTCTCAAGACCTCAGAACAAGGATAACTGATTGCTCTCCGGCAGTCCCCGGAAGCAGCCGAGCCCGGTAAGCAGCTCTACGATTGTTTTGCTGGCCTTGGATTTCTGCTGAAAATCCTCGATGGACAGAAACTCTCCGGCGTCTTTGGCCGCCGCGATATTCTTCGCAGCGTTCTCGCCAATGCCAGCCATTGCGGAGAAAGGAGGAATAAGGCTGTCTCCGTCGACGGTAAACTTGGTGGCGTCGGAGCGATACAGATCAATGCTCTTGAAAGTGAAGCCCCTGGCCGTCATTTCGAGCGCCATTTCGAGGATCGGCAGCATCGCCTTTTCCTTCGGCAGTGCCTGGAAGCCTTTCGCCTCAATCTCAACAATCTGCCGGAGAATGGCGTCGTACCCCTGGCAGCACAGCTCGATGTCGAAATCCTCCGCGCGGACCGAGAAATACGTCGCATAATAGTGTATCGGATAATACAGTTTGAAGTACGCGGTGCGCACGGCGGAGATAACATAAGCCGCGGCGTGCGCCTTCGGGAACATGTACTGGATTTTGAGGCAGGAATCAATGTACCAAGCAGGCACCTTGCATTTCTTCATTTCCTCAATCCACTCCGGACTCAGACCTTTGCCTTTCCGCACGCTTTCGGTGATCTTAAAGGCCAGTCCGGCGTCCATGCCCGCTTTGTAGATCAGATACAGCATAATATCGTCGCGGCAGCCGATAACCGTCTTGATATTGCAGGTATTGTTCTTGATGAGATCCTGGGCGTTGCCGAGCCATACGCCCGTTCCGTGGGATAGTCCGGAAATCTGCAGCAGGTCGGCAAAGCTTGACGGCTTTGATTCGATAAGCATTTGACGAACGAATTTCGTCCCCATTTCCGGGACCCCATAGGTGGCGACAGGCGTTCGGATTTTCTCCGGCGTCACACCGAGGGATTCGGTGGAGTTGAACATGCTCATCACCTTTGGATCGTTCATCGGAATACTCGTCGGATCGACGCCGGTCAGATCCTGCAGCATCCGCATCATGGTCGGATCGTCATGACCCAGAATATCGAGCTTGAGAAGGTTGGCGTCAAAGGCGTGATAGTCAAAATGCGTCGTCTTCCATTCGGAATTCACATCATCGGCCGGATATTGAACCGGCGTTATGTCTTCAACCTCAATGTAATCCGGTACGACGACTATGCCGCCGGGATGCTGCCCTGTGTTCCGCTTGACGCCGGTACAGCCGGCCGCCAGACGGCCTAGCTCGGCGCCGCGCCAGCGCTTCTGCTGATCTTCCTCGTACTTCTTAGCGAAGCCGAAGGCCGTCTTCTCTGCGACGGTACCGATGGTGCCCGCCCGGAAGACGCTTTTTTCACCGAACAGCACCTTCGTATAATTATGCGCATGCGGCTGATATTCCCCGGAAAAGTTAAGGTCGATATCGGGCACCTTGTCGCCCTTGAAGCCGAGAAACGTCTCGAACGGAATGTCCTGGCCTTCGCCTTTCAGCTTCTCTCCGCAGTCTGGGCATGCCTTGTCCGGAAGGTCGAATCCGCTCGGTACGCTGCCGTCGAGGAACCATTCGCTGTGCCGGCATTCCGGGTTAAGACAAATGTAATGCGCTGGAAGCGGGTTAACCTCGGATATGCCGAGGAACGTCGCCACCACAGAGGAGCCGACCGAACCACGGGAGCCGACGAGGTACCCGTCCTGGTTCGATTTTTTAACCAGCCGCTCTGAAATCAGGTAGTTGGCGGAGAAGCCGTACTTGATGATCGGCTCCAGTTCTTTTTCAAGGCGGGCAACAACCACTTCGGGCAAATCCTCTCCATAAATGGATCTTGCCGTCCGGTAGCAGGTTTCACGAATCTCCTCGTCCGCTCCGTCGATGATCGGCGTGAACAGCTTGTCGGGGAACAGCTCGAACGGCTCAAAGCGCTCGGCCAGCTCCACCGTATTGGTGACAACGACCTCCATCGCTTTATCCTCGCCCAGAAAATCAAATTCCTGCAGCATTTCTTCCGTTGTCCTGAAGTGGGCGTCCGGCTTGCGCTGATCCTTCAGCGGACTAAATCCCGTAATGCCGTGGATCGTAATATCGCGAAACAGCTTGTAACGGGGCTCCAGATAATGCACGTTACCAGTCGCGATTACCGGCTTACTGAGTTTCTCCCCGATCTCGCAGATCCGGCGGACGACGTCGCGCAGCTCATCAGGGCTTGCCACGAAGCCTTTGTCCACAAGATGCATGTACATGGTCAGCGGCTGGATTTCCAGCACGTCGTAGAACTGGGCGACCTCCATCGCTTCCTCGGCCGTTTTGTTCAATACGGCTTCGAAGAACTCTCCCCGCTCACAGCCGGAAATAACCAGCAATCCGTCCCGCATGGTCTCCAGCTTGGACTTTGGAATGCAGGGCACCCGCTTGAAATAATCGGTGTGAGATAAGGATACAAGCTTGTACAGGTTCTTCTTTCCGGTCATATTCAGGGCGTAAATACAGCAGTGAAACGGACGCGTGTTGGACAGATCCTTGCCGACCTCGTCATTCAGACGGTCCAGCATCGTCAGCCCTTTCAGCTTCTCGGCATCGGCCAAAAGTCCGTTCAGGACTCCACCCAGCGCCACCGTATCGTCAACCGCCCGGTGATGGCTTTCCAGCAAAACTTTATATTTGTCAGCCAGCGTATTAAGCCGGTGATTTTTCATATTCGGATACAACAGCCGCGCCAACTCCAACGTATCAAGCGAAGGATTAGGCAGAAGCGGCAGCCCAAACTTGGCCAGCGATGCCTGGATAAACCCCATATCGAACCGGGCGTTATGCGCAACGAGAACACTGTCCCCGATAAAAGCAACAAATTCATGCAGCACAGGCTCAAGATCGGGGGCATCCTTTACCATATCGTCAGTAATATTGGTCAGCTGCTGAATATGGTAAGGGATTTTTTCATGCGGGTTGACAAAAGTAGTGTATCTGTCGATTTCCTGACCGCCCTGCATCTTGACGGCGGCAAGCTCGGTGATATTGTTGCGCGTAATAGAGAGGCCGGTGGTCTCGATATCAAAAACGACATAAGTTGCAGTTCTAAGCTCCAGCGGCTGAGGATTCTCCACTACATTAACCGCATCGTTAACCACATTCGCTTCAACGCCGTACAGCATTTTGATGCCGTTCTTCTTCGCCGCCTTGGCCGCATCGGGATAGCACTGCACTCCGCCGTGGTCGGTGACGGCAATCGCCGGATGTCCCCACTTGGCTGCGGTCTTGACATAATCTCCGATCGGCGTTACCGCGTCCATCGTACTCATGGTGCTGTGAAGATGAAACTCTACCCGCTTCTGCGGCGCATTGTCCTTGCGGGCCGGCGGAGCCGACACCTCGGACAGGTCCGATGGAATCATCACCAGTTCCGGGGTCTGCATGAAACGGTCGTATTCTACACGTCCGCGCGCTTTTACCCATTTGCCGTTCGCCAGCTGGCTCATTACTTTCAGATCGTCTTTCGTTTTGGCAAACATCTTCATTTGCAGCGAATCGGTAAAGTCGGTCAAACTGAACGTGAACAGCGTGCTTCCGTTGCGCAGCTCCTTGCGGTCAAGTCCAAAAATCGTCCCTTGGATCGCTATTCTTTTCTCTTCATCCTGGATCTCCACAATCGGCACGGGTTGATCCTTGATATCATATCCGACTTGAAGAGGAACGGTTTCCTCCCCGCCGCTGTCCTCGGAGGAAACCTCGGACTCTATAGCCGTCATCATCTGCTCGATAATTTCCCGCTGCTCCTGCTGGAGCTTCTGCTGGAATTCCTCGAAAGCCTCGACCTTGTTTTCTTTCTCCGCAATCTGCACTTTTACGCGCAGGGAAAGACCGAAATACGTATCGTAAAACCGGATGATCGCCCCATCGATGCTTTTTTTTCGGGCCAGATCCAGTGACATTTGATCGCTCATATTCAGCATCAGCGTATCGCCCTGAAGCGTCTGCTCCGAACGCGTCAGCCAACCGTTAACGGAAGGAATCTCCCGGTGAACCCACTCCAGGAACAGCCCCCAATATTCATGAAAAATATCGCTTCGGCTGACCGGTTCCTCATAAAGAAACAAAAAGCTGACCTTAGCGATATGCTGAAGCCGCTCCCGCATTCTCAGACAAAAAGTCCGATAGGCCTGTGCCGGAACCAGGCTCTGCTTCGCAACGACAATCCGCCAGTCGCGGTTGCCGCGGCTGATCTCCACCCGGTCGATATAGCCGTCCAAAAAATAGGGATCAATCAAAGCAGGCGGAATCTCTCCCTGCTTCATCAGCAGCTCGAACCGTTTTCTTCTCTCCTCGCTAATAGCCATGCTTCCCCCACCTTTACATTCCCCGATAAAGCGAGGTCTTTGCTGTCATTGTTGTCATTCTATCGCTATGAATCTTCCAAATAAACAAGCTTCCGGTGAGAAGAAACGGCGGGGCCGTCCTCTAAAGACGGTTCCCCGTCTCTCGTAGGCATACAGGCAAGAAATAGCGTGAGGCTAAACCCTGCCAATATGTTCGTAAAGCGCCCGGGCTTTCCGCCCGCCGTCTCCTGATCGCCAGAAGCTTACATTCCTTTTATCCAATGCTTATGAAAATGCTGTACAACCTTAGTACGCTTTGGCGAACACGACCGTATGCTGTGCCGGTTTGCCGCAGCAGATACATGTCTTCTTCGTTTCGCCCGGTTCAAAAGGAATGTTTCGGCTCGTTGCTCCCGTCTCTTCCTTTACTTGTGCTTCGCACGCATCGTCGCCGCACCAGCCGGCCAGCGCAAAGCCGCGTTTCTCTTCCATTGCCGCTTTCATTTCATCCAGCGTCTCGACGGAATAGAAATGTTCCTCACGGAATTTGAGGGCACGTTCGAACATTTCGTTATGAACCTGCTGCAGCATGGTCTCCACTTCTTCCACTAACCGGTCCTGCTGAACGATTTTCTTCTCGCCGCTGATCCGGGAGACGAGCACGCAGACGCCGTTCTCCATGTCACGAGGCCCAAGCTCCAGTCTGACCGGCACACCGCGCATTTCATATTCATTGAATTTCCAGCCGGGCGTCACATCGGAACGGTCGTCAACGCGCACGCGGATGCCTGCAGATTTCAGTTCCTTGAACAGCTCGTCCGTCCGGGCAATGACCGCTTCCCGCGTCTTCGGAGGACCGATTGGAATCATGATCACTTGCGTCGGCGCCACTTTAGGCGGCAGGGCGAGACCCCGGTCGTCACCATGCACCATAATCATCGAGCCGATCATACGAGTGCTAGTCCCCCACGAAGTCGTATGCACATATTCCAGATTGTTATCGCGGCTGAGGTACTGAATCTCGAATGCCACAGCAAATTTGGTGCCGAGGTAATGGGAGGTTCCCGCCTGAACAGCGCGTCCATCCTTCATCATCGCCTCGATCGAGTACGTGTCCACCGCTCCGGCAAAGCGCTCGGAAGGCGTCTTCTGTCCGGTAATGACCGGAATCGCCAAATAGCCTTCTACAAAATCGCGGTAGATTTCGAGCATCTGCATCGTCTCTTCACGCGCTTCAGCCTCGTTCTCATGCGCCGTATGACCTTCCTGCCACAAAAACTCGCTTGTGCGGATGAAGGGCAGCGTCCGCTTTTCCCAACGGACGACGTTCGCCCACTGATTAATGAGAACCGGCAGGTCACGGTAAGACTGAATCCACTTGGAATACATATGTCCAATCATCGTTTCGGAGGTCGGCCGGATAGCCAGCCGCTCTTCCAGCTTATCGCCGCCAGCTTCCGTTACCCACGGCAGCTCCGGATTGAAGCCCTCGACATGCTCTTTTTCCTTTTGAAAAAAGCTTTCCGGGATAAACAACGGGAAATAGGCGTTGCGGTGCCCCGTTTCCTTGAATCGGCGGTTCATCTCTTCCTGGATGTGCTCCCAAATTTCGAAGCCGTCCGGCTTGAACACGATGCAGCCGCGCACCGGGGAGTAATCCATCAGGTCGGCTTTCTTGATGACATCGATATACCAACGCGAGAAATCTTCGCCCTGCGGCGTTATTTCCGTAACAAACTGCTTATCTTTTGACATATAATGGTGTTCCTCCCGTAAATGGGCCCGGGCGGCAGTGGATTGCCGCATAGGGCCTAAACAAAATTAACCGCTAATCAGGCGCAAAATATCGTTATAGGTAACGGCGATCATCAGCAGAAACAGCATCGCGAAGCCGACGAAATGAACCATGCCTTCCCGGTTGGGATCAACCGGTTTGCCGCGCAGCGCCTCCACGCCAAGGAACACGAGCCGGCTTCCGTCAAGCGCCGGTATCGGGAGCAAATTGAAGATGCCGAGATACAGGCTGAGTATGGCCGTCCAGTGGGTCAAGTACACGATACCCTGCTGGGCAATTTGGCCGGTCAGCTTGAAGGTGCCGACGGGCCCGCTGAGATCGTCCATATTAAACTGGTTAATAATCTGTTTGAAGCCTATGAAAATCTGTTCTGTCGTGGTGACCATCATTTTGCCCGAAAGGCTGAGTGTTTCGCCTATTGTTGCATGACGGGTCGGAAGCTCCGGTGTAATCCCAACTTTGCCGCCCTCCTGCCCTTCCATGCCGCGAGGCGTCATCGTTACATTGATCAGCTGATCGTCGCGTTTAATAGTCCATTCCATTGCTTTTCCTTCGGATGCGGAAGTCAAGCTGATCATCTTCTTATAATCCGCCCCTATGTTCTCGCCATTAATCGAATAGACGATATCGCCTTTCTGAAGTCCCGCAGCTTCCGCAGGCATGCCCTCAGAGACCTCGCCGATCAGCACATAGGACGGGTTCTCTACCGCAACGCCGGCCATCTGAATGAATACACCGAACAGGATGAAGGCCAGGAGAAAGTTCATTACGGGTCCTGCCACAATAGCAAGCGCACGCTGTCCGACGGTTTTGCTGCCGAACTGCCGATTTTTGGGAGCGATCTGAATTTGCTGGCTGCCCTTGACTATCATGGCCTGAGGATGTACGGAATAGGTCGTAACTTCCCTATCCACATCCAGCTTAATTTGAAGATCGTTCTCAAGGTCCGCATGCTGCGCCTCGCCGCGGATGACGTTTCTGCGAGTATCCAACTGGTCGAGATAAATGTTCTTCACGACATTGCCGCTGCCTAGCCGCACCGCTATGGTCTGCCCGGCTGCAATTTCGATTACTTCGGGATCTTCTCCGGCCATCCGCGCGTATCCTCCGAACGGAAGCAAGCGGAGCGTAAACTGGGTTTCATTGCGTTTATAGGAAAACAGTTTCGGACCGAAACCGATAGCAAATTCTCTTACAAGAATCCCGGCGCGTTTGGCAAAATAATAATGTCCCCATTCATGTACCGTAACCAGTACGAAGAACATGAGCACCGTCAAAAAAACGACTTGAACCATTTCCAAGTTTGGCAGCCCCCTTTAGGTGTAAGACCGAAGTATGTCCTCTTAATTTATCATTATTCTCCGATCCGGCACAAGAGAATCAGCCCTTCAAACCAATTTTTCCGGTTATTGGCGGCTCTTGCCTTTGATTTTAAGCATCTTACAGGCTATGCGCCAGTGTGCGTGCCGCACGGTCGCAATCCTCTATCTGCTCCAGGCTCGGATGGCTCTCGGCCGTATGACGTTCGAGAACTTCCTCCAATATCTCTTCAATCCGCACAAAAGGGATATCACGCCGCAAAAAGCGGGCGACAGCGACTTCGTTCGCTGCATTGAAGGCAGTTGTCGCCGTCCCGCCGATCTTGCCGCATTCAATGGCAAGTCTTAACGCAGGATAGCGCGCAAAATCCATTTCGCGGAATGTCAGCTGTCCTGCCTGCGCAAGCGACAACCGCTGCGCCGGCGAATGCCACCGCTGAGGATAGGTTAACGCATATTGAATCGGTACACGCATATCGGGATTGCCGAGCTGGGCGATGATGCTGCTGTCGCGAAACTCTACAAAAGAGTGAATAATGCTCTCCGGGTGAAGCACTACGCCTATTTGTTCGTAAGGCAGACCGAACAGCCAATGGGCCTCGATAACTTCCAACCCTTTATTGACCATCGTGGCAGAGTCGATTGTAATCTTCGCGCCCATCGCCCAATTGGGATGGCGAAGCGCGTCTTCGACCGTTACGTTTCGAAGCTGCTCCCTTGTCAAATCCCGAAAGGAGCCACCCGAAGCGGTTAACGTAATTGAAGCGATATCCTGAGCTCTCTCTCCATTCAGGCATTGAAAGATCGCCGAATGCTCACTGTCGATTGGCAGCAAATTGACCCCTTTGCAACGGGCCAGCTCTGTGACAAGATGTCCTGCCGTCACAAGGGTTTCCTTGTTGGCCAGTCCGATGTCCCTGCCCGCCTCGATGGCGGCAAGCGTTGAGCGCAGACCGACGCTGCCCATAACTGCAGTCACTACATAATCGGCGTCTCCGCCAGCCGCTATCTGTACAAGTCCCTCATCCCCGCTGAACAGCTCAACCCCGGCGGGAAGCTGCGGCCGGATGTCGTCGGCAAGCTCCTTGCTGGCGACCGATACCCGCCGCGGCCTGAAGCGGCGGACCTGCTCCAGCAGAAGCGCCGTGTTGCTGCCCGCAGCGAGACCGTCAATTTCAAAGCTGTCCGGATGCATGGCCGCAACGTCTAGCGTTTGCGTCCCGATTGAACCGGTGGAGCCGAGAATGCTGATCTTTTTCAAGCGACACATACCTTCCTTCAAGTTAGTGATAGGGAATCAGCATCAATATATGTACGAACGGGAACACGATAATCCAGCTGTCGCATCGGTCTAGAATGCCTCCGTGACCGGGCAGCAGCGATCCCGAATCCTTGATGCCGTATGTCCTTTTATAAGCCGATTGGACAAGGTCCCCAAGCTGCCCGACAACGGCGGTGGCGAGACCGATAATCATCGCCCGCCCGAAAGTCAGCAAGTCAGGGGAAATTAAAGCAAACACAATAGCAATTGCCATTGCGATGATCACACCGCCCACTGCGCCTTCAACCGTCTTATTGGGGCTGATTGCCGGCCAGAGCTTTGCCTTCCCCCACGCTCTGCCGACAAAGTAAGCTCCGGCATCGCTGCCCCAAATGCAGCAAAGGAGCAAGAAGGTCCAGAACAGCCCATGGCCATCCGGCGCGAAGCGGGAAACCGCCATATAGGAAAATCCGGTTCCTATGTATAAAGCGCCGATGAACAGCAGCGCGGTTATGCGAATATCCAATTTATTCTTTGTAAAGACTGTAATGAAAAGGAATAGCAGCATCAAAAGCCATACCCCTTGCTGCCAGGACAAAGGCGCGGAAGCACCCAGCAAATCCCAGGGCATCATAAAGCAAAGCACTGCTGCATAACCTGCAATCGCACTGCCGCCCGCAGGTGAACAGCCGATCATTTTGGCGAATTCATAGAAGCCGATCAAAGCCATAATGGTTAACAGAAGGTGAAACCACCAGCCGCCAAGCAGGCACAAACCTAAAAACAAAGCTCCGGCTGCCACTCCGGTTATCAGTCGCTGCTTCAAGCGTTCTCAACTCCTATCGGCTACTTAAGCCCGCCATAACGGCGGGTGCGCCGCTGGTACTCGGCCACGGCCTGAAGCAGATGCTCCTTGCCGAAATCCGGCCAGTAAATATCGGTAAACCAAAATTCGCTGTAGGCCAGTTGCCAGAGCATAAAGTTGCTGAGACGCATTTCTCCGCTCGTCCGGATGAGCAGATCCGGGTCGGGAAGGCCTCCGGAGAGCAGCCGGCTGTCGATCATCTCAGCTGTAATTTGTTCCGGTGACAAGCGTCCCTCTGCGATATCTTTTCCCAAACTGCGCATGCAGTCCTCAATTTCCTTGCGTCCTCCGTAATTCAGAGCGAAATTCAAAATAAGTCCGGTATTATGCTTCGTGCGAAGTACCGCTTCTTCCATCGCTCTGCGGGTATGCGAAGGCAATGCCTCGCTGTCTCCCATAACTCGCACACGGACATTCTTCTCAATCAGTTCGTCCAACTCGATGGCCAAAAATTCTTGCGGCAAACGCATCAGAAAGTCGACTTCCTCTTTGGGTCGTGTCCAGTTTTCCGTCGAGAAGGCGTACATCGTCAAGTATTCAATCCCCAGCTCGTCGGCGGCAATCGCAGCCCGTTTAACCGCCTTCATGCCATTCTGATGACCCACAACGCGTGGTAATCCGAGCCGTTTGGCCCAGCGTCCGTTGCCGTCCATAATGATAGCCACATGCCGGGGAATATTGTCCGGTGAAATATCGACCGGCTGCTGCCGCTCTTCCCGGCCCAGCCAAGATTGAACCCGTTTGATCATTAACGATTCCTCCATGTTTCCTGCGAGAAAGAGACAAACCCCACCGTATGAGGAGGGGCCTTAATCTCTGCGCTATCTTTATACTTCCATGATCTCTTTTTCTTTGGCCAAAAGCACTTTGTCGACTTCGGCTACAAACTTATCCGTGGACTTCTGGATGTTCTCTTGATGTCCGCGGGATTCGTCTTCCGAAATGCCGTTTTTCTCCAGCTTCTTAATCTCGTCGTTTGCGTCGCGGCGGATGTTGCGGATCGCCACCTTGGCTTCTTCACCAAACTTTTTCGTCAGCTTCACGAGCTCGCCGCGGCGTTCTTCCGTAAGCGCAGGAATCGAGAGGCGAATCGTGCTGCCGTCGTTGGCCGGCGTAAGTCCGAGATCGGATTTCATAATCGCCCGTTCGATATCGGCGAGCGAGGATTTATCCCACGGCTGGATAAGCAGTGTACGCGAATCCGGGGTGTTGATGTTGGCAAGTTGGTTGACCGGAGTCGGCGCTCCGTAATATTCAACTTGGATACGGTCTAGCAGTGAAGGCGTCGCGCGGCCCGCGCGAAGCGTCGACAAATCGCGTTTGAGCGACAAAATCGCTTTCTCCATGCGCTCTTCGGCATTCTTTTTAACCGATTGCGGCATTATTCTACACTCCCTTTAACAATCGTTCCGATACGCTCGCCCAGAACGACGCGTTTAATGTTGCCCTGTTCCGTAATGGCAAACACAATAAGCGGTATATTGTTATCCATGCAGAGAGAGGAGGCAGTGGAATCCATAACGCCGAGGTTCTTGTTCAGCACATCCAGGTAAGTGAGTTGCTCATACTTCTCGGCGGTGCTGTCTTTAAACGGATCGGCGGAATAGACGCCATCGACTTTGTTCTTCGCCATCAGAATGACTTCCGCTTCGATTTCAGCCGCACGCAGCGCCGCAGTTGTGTCCGTGGAAAAGAACGGGTTACCCGTGCCTGCCGCGAAGATAACGACGCGCCCCTTTTCCAGATGGCGGATGGCCCGGCGGCGGATGTAAGGCTCTGCAATCTGCTGCATCGAGATCGAAGTCTGAACCCGAGTCGGCACGCCGCTCTGTTCCAGAGAGTCCTGCAAAGCCAGCGAGTTCATGACCGTAGCCAGCATGCCCATATAATCCGCAGTCGCCCGGTCGATGCCGCTTGCGCTGCCCGCGATGCCGCGCCAGATGTTGCCTCCGCCGCATACGATGGCGACTTGGACGCCAAGCTCGACTACTTCCTTAACCTGCTCGGCAATAGAGCTAATCGTATCCGCATCGATGCCGTAACCGTTTTGTCCCGCCAGCGATTCGCCGCTGACTTTCAAGACTACCCTTTTAAATACCGGCTGTTCCAAATTGAATTCCCTCACTTTGCAATGGTGCCTTAACGGGCCCCAGGTTAATCGTGCTTTCCTGCCGATGCACGGCGAGGATGAATCGGTGGTCAAACGGTCTGATGCCGAACCCGCTTCCCCAAAAGAATCACATCCGGCTTCTTCCGCTTGCAAAAGACGGAACACCATGTAACGTGTTCCGCTCTTGAAATCCCAGACTTATATTGGGTTCTTGGCCCTCGGCCGCGAACACTGATTATTGCTTCACTTGCGCCATTACTTCTTCTACGAAGTTGTCGACTTTCTTCTCAAGTCCTTCGCCCAGTTCGTAACGGACAAAGCGGCGGATGGAGATGTTCTCGCCAATGGTGCTGATTTTTTCGTTGAGCATATTGGAGATCGTCTTGTCGGGGTCTTTGATGAAGGATTGCTCAAGCAGTACATGCTCTTCATAGAACTTGTTGATGCGTCCTTCAACCATTTTATCAACGATTTTCTCAGGCTTGCCTTCGTTCAGCGCCTGTGCTTTCAGAATTTCCTTTTCCTTCTCGATTTCATCCGCAGGAACTTCTTCGCGGCGAACGAAACGCGGAGCGGCAGCGGCAATTTGCATAGCGATATCACGCGCGAACTCCTTGAATTGGTCGGTTTTACCGACAAAGTCGGTTTCGCAGTTAATTTCTACCAGAACGCCGATGCGGCCGCCGGCATGAATGTAAGATTCAACAACGCCCTCGGTCGCTGCGCGTCCAGCTTTGTTGGCTGCCGCGGAAAGGCCTTTTTCGCGGAGAATTTCTACTGCTTTGTTCAGGTCGCCGTTTGCTTCTTCCAGCGCTTTTTTGCAATCCAGCATGCCGGCGCCGGTTCTTTCACGAAGCTCTTTTACGGATTTTGCGTCTACTGCCATTGTTTAATCCCTCCAAATAAATTAAATAACCCACTAATTTAAAATCCCCACAAAGAGCAGCCATGGCTTTGGAATAATAGTCAGGTTCTTTGCGGGGACCCCGGAAACTTACACTCTTTTCTTTTGGTAAAAAAAGGGTAGTGAGAGGTTATCCACCTGCCAACCACCCTTTTCATTTAATTTCATATTCGATATGCAATCGGAAAGACTTAAGCAGACGTTGTATCTTCGCCTTGATGAGCTTCAACAACGGCGTCGGCCATTTTACCGGTCAGCAGCTTAACGGCGCGAATAGCGTCGTCATTGCCCGGAATAACGTAGTCGATTTCGTCCGGATCGCAGTTCGTGTCAACGATAGCGACAATCGGAATGCCCAATTTGCGTGCTTCGGCAACAGCGATGCGCTCTTTACGAGGATCGATGATGAACAGCGCGCTTGGCAGACCTTTCATGTTCTTGATGCCGCCCAGGAATTTTTCAAGACGATCTTTCTCTTTGCGGAGAAGGATAACTTCTTTCTTAGGCAGAACGGAGAACGTTCCGTCCTCTTCCCAAGCTTCCAGTTTTTTGAGACGGTCGATACGCTTTTGGATCGTTTGGAAGTTCGTCAGCGTGCCGCCGAGCCAACGTTGGTTGATGTAGTACATGCCCGAACGTTCGGCTTCTTCTTTTACAGAGTCTTGAGCTTGTTTTTTTGTACCAACGAACAGGATCGTACCATTGTCACCTGCTACGCTTTTTACAAAGTTGTAAGCTTCTTCTACTTTCTTGACTGTCTTTTGCAGGTCAATAATGTAGATTCCGTTTCTTTCAGTGAAGATATAACGATCCATTTTCGGGTTCCAACGACGAGTCTGGTGACCGAAGTGTACCCCAGCTTCGAGAAGCTGCTTCATGGAGATTACTGCCATCTTCACACACCTCCTAGATTTGGTTTATTGTGTGTCCCTCCGCCGGAATCATCTTGCAGCAAGACTTTCTTCAGAAGAAAGCACCGCTTGCTGTAATCAACCAACGTGTGTTTTAACACCGTCAATTAATATATCATAAGACTACATGGGATGCAACGTCTGACGCACGATTTTTGTCATAAAACGCGATTATCCCGGCGCAGCTGAAATCGGGGTTAAAGAAGGTGGCTGCATCTTTCCAAAAAGACCGCAAACGGCGGTCATTCTTCTACCGTAATCAGTTCGTCGATGATCGATTTGTTGCTTTGCCCTGCTGTGAAGCGGTAAAGACCGTATTGAATCCGGGTCTGTACTTTGCGGCCGGTGCCTTCAATCAAAAAAAGGTCCTTATCCTGGATTACGCCGGCTTCGGCCAATAAATCCGCGACTTCGGTAAGCGTGACCCCGCTCGGAATGCGCACGACAATACCGGAGTTTGCCGGTGAATCGGCGGCGGGTGCAGTCGGCGGAACGGCCGTGGCAGACGGCTCCTGGACCTCCGCCGAAGACGGCCCGGAGGGCGATGATGGTGCTTCAGGGGATACCGCCTTGTCCGGCGGCGATGCAGGCTGCTTATTTGCCGCAGGAGACCCCGAAGCAGCAGCGTCGCCATTGGCTGCACCCGCTGCATTTTGTTCCTGTGAGGTGGGATTTTCCTGTACCAGCTTCTGCCACTCCTCGGCTGTCAGCAGCTTGTCCTCCGCCCCGCTTACCTTCAGTTTCAGCTTTGAGGCTTCCCTGATTATCTGCGGCTTCGTAGGAGTAGCCATCCCGGCCGAAATCATAAGCTGGAGAAGAAGCGCGCCGCCCGCAAGCCCGCATCCGAGTCCGATCATAAAGGAACGATTCTTGATCACACCGATTCCTCCTGTTTGGCGAGCTGCAGAATCAGTTGAATTTCTCCCCGCTGCATTCCGGTTTTCTTGGCTATAATGTCAATGGATTTCCCTTGGCTGTCCAGTTCGAACAGCTGCGGATAGCGAAGCTTGATCGTACTGACCGGCTTGGCCTTGATCTCAGCCTCAGGCTTGTCAATCCCTTCTTCGGAGTCCTCTCCCCGCTTCGCGCTTTCTGCTGTGCCGGCGGAAATAGCCATCTGAAGAAGCCCGCTCTCATTTGCGGCAACACGGGTCTCAAGCTGCGATGTTCTATGCTGAAGCGCGTCAAGCTGTCCCTTCAATTCGCCAAGTTGCTCCTGAATAACGGCCTGATTGCTCTGAGACTGGGTCTTGATCGTACCGAGCAGCTCCAGCATCTCTCGGTTCTCGCGTTCGACATCCGACATATACAGTTCAAGTGCCGCTTCCATCTCTTTCAGGCTCTGCTTGTCTCCGGGGCTGTCCTTGCCGCGGACGCGTGCCGGCAGAAGCAGCGCATAGGCCAGAGCAAATCCGCCAAGCAGTACAATATACGCCCATGGTTGCACGTGTCCGGTCTCCTTTATTTCATAAGTGTCTTAAAGCGTAACATCAAAACGGCGTCCCTTATACGGGTGCTCCGCATTGTGTTCTTTGCTTTTCTTTTGTTCCTGTGAATGGCCATTGCTGGAAGAGCCTCCTCGGCGGCCATCCTCCCTTACAGCGGACTTTGACGACTCGTCGATCTCCGCACTGCGCTGGGTCTGCTCACGCGAATCTTTGATATTCTCCCCGGCCAACAGTTGCTGATTCAGTGCGGACCGGTGCTGAAGTTCTTGCTGCAGCTTGCCTGCTTCTGTTGTACGGGGCAAGGCTATTTGCAGTTCCACTGGCTTCAGGCTCACGGCAATCCCCTTCTTCTAGGCGATTTTGTCCGGCGGCGAACGCTATTCCACCGGTTCAGACGTTGGGCATTATGGATATCTCGCCTTCGGAATAGTAGTAAGTAATCCGCTCCGCCGTATCCTTGACGAATTTGGTATATCTGCCGATTACAATTTTGGAACCGCCGTAAATGGTCTTGACAACCGTGACCTTGGCCCTGTCTGTATCCTCCAGCATTTTTTCAATTTCAAGAATCCGTTCTTTGATGTGGGCTTCTTCCCTTTGCTGGGATTGCTTCGTGGCATTGAGCTTGATTCGCAGGGCTACCTTGTCCGGAGACAGGGTGCCGCTAATCGCGAGCTGATCCAGCAAATGGAGCGCCTTCGTCGTTTTATCACCGGTTTCCATAAAATGGCGGAGCTGCTGCCTAAGCTCATTAAGTTCGTTTCTTAATTCGGGCAGTACCCCAACCTCGATTGCCGTCGCCGTCGACATTGTATTCCCGATCGTGCGGGCCACTACCTTCTCTCCGGCCTGCACCGTTCCGCCAACGATTAAACCCTTGGTACCGTTGCAGAGCACGTTCCTACCGGCGCGAACATTGGAATGCATAATACTTTGCGAGACAATGACATCCTCGGCTGCCGTTACGTTTCCGTCCTGAATAAAGGACACCTTCACATTGGCTCCGGCGCTGACAAGCCCTTTGTTGTAGCCAATAATGCCGCCGGTAATTTCAATGGAACCTCCAGCGAACAGTTCCGCGCCTTCCACACCGCCGACCACCCGGATATCTCCTGCGGATTTCACCGAAAATCCGGTGAGCACATTCCCGCGGATAACAACGGTGCCGACAAAATCAATATTACCGGTGTTGTAATCGACGTCGCCATTCACTTCATATACCGGAAAGACATTGATTTTTCCTTTGTCCGTCAAGGACACCAAGCCGTCGATCGCGGCATACATTGAGGTTTGCTCTTTATCTAACAAGACGTTCTTACCGACTTTAAAGCGGGCGGTTTTTCCCATCTTGCAGGGGATTGGATCGCCTGTGACGGCCATGCCCAGCTGTCCCCCCTCGGGAGGAATCAACGTCGCGATCAATTCACCCTTGCGGACATTGCTCAACCGGACCAGTTCCTTGTAATCGACCTTGCCGTCGTCTTTTTCCAAGGGACGGTGGTCATCGTCATCCATCGCAACACTTAGCTCCACACGCCCGTCTATACCGTGGACAGGAGCTTTCCCCAAGGCGATTGCAACTTTACCGGAACGGTACTCCTCCGGGTTGCTTGCGAAACGGGTAACGACATCCCACTGTACGCCGTAGCGTACATTATTTTTTTGTAAAAAAGCGCCCAACTCATCGACCGTACATGCAAATCCTTCATCCCGCTTAAAGAACTCAAGGTAAGCGACTTCCTTACTCTCCGAAAAGCTGATACTCAAGTAATCGCTCAGTGCAAAATGGACGACCATCGTATCCCTCCTTGCCGCCATTTCCGGCTAATCATTTTGCATCAGAAGATCCCGATTCTTCTCAAGCGTCCCCCGCAGTCTCAGTATCGCCTTGGAATGGAGCTGTGATATACGGGAAGGGGACAGCGACATAACCTCTGCAATTTCACTCAAAGATAAATCTTCATAATATAAAAGGGACACGACGGTCCGTTCTTTCACTGTTAGTTTCTCGATGCCCTTGATAAGCGTTTCACGCAGATAGAACTCATTCACTTTACGGTCCGGGTTCTTGGCTTTGTCGTCAACCAGTACGGACATCCGAGTCTCTGAATCCTCTTCCCGAATCGGATCCTCTAATGAACACAACGTCATTACTGCCACATCCTGCAGCATGCCTTGGAACTCCCGCTCGGTTATATTTAAATAGCTGCTCATTTCTTCGTCGCTGACGGATCTTAAGTACTTTTGTTCCAATTGCTGGTAGGCATCCTCAATTTTCTTCGCCTTTTCACGGACCGAGCGGGGCACCCAGTCGCCTTGGCGGAGAGAATCAAGAATTGCGCCACGGACTCGCCAGGAGGCGTAAGTTTGAAATTGCAATCCCCGTTTATAGTCAAACTTCTCAACCGCATCGATTAGTCCCATAACCCCATTGCTCGCCAAATCTTCCTTCGAGACATTTTTGGGCAGACCTACGGCCAAACGGCCGGAGACATAATCCACTATGGGCAGATATTTCTCGATCAGCTTTTTTTTGGCTTCCGGGTCTCCCTGTTCTTTCCACTGTTCCCAGAGGCCCTCATGATCCAAATGAGAAGCTTTATGCTCGTTCAACGGCTTTCACCCCTCCCAAAGTGTAATCGGCGAGTATACGGGCCGGGTTCATCGAATTCCACAGATCATTTCCCACTTCACTCGCTTATTCTTTTTTTAGGTGACGAACGGCCTTGGCCAATTCTTCAGGATCTTTCATCGAGACCAATTGGGGAGGCTGAAGAGGTTTAAATTCTTCATTTCCTTGATTCCCTTGTCCGGCCTTTGGTTTGAGCAAATCCTTCAATTCCTCATCCTCGTCCGGAGTCGAAATATCCAGCCTGGCGCCCAACGTCTCCTTATTATCATCCGAAGCGTCGGACGGCTTGTCGGGATTTGCGGTTTGTTTAACAATAAGACCCAATACCCATCTCAGGGCAAAAGCAAGCACAAACCAGAGAATAAATCCGGTCAATCCGCGGAAAAGGCTGGTAAGCGGCAGATTGTTCCGCATTGAAAACAAAAAGGTAAAGACAAAGCCGACCAGACCGCAAATAAAGTTTATCAAAATGGTTCCGATCATATTATAATTCCTTGACGCCTTTTTGCACACTGCGGATGTTCAGCAGTCCGGTGCTGCATGCGATCTCGATCGTGCGGCCGTAACTGCCGCCCGTATCTTCAGCCACCAGCGGAATGCTCAATTTGTCTAAAGCCAGCTTACAGGATTCCACATTCCGCGGGCCGATTCTCATCGTGTCGTTTCCGCCGGCAAAAGCAAACATCTGGGAGCCGCCTGCCATTTTTGCGATAATCCGGCTACGTGTGGCTCCGAGCTTCAGCAGACGGGATAGAAGCTCGGGAATTGCGGTATCCGCGAATTTGGCAATGTTGAGCTTCCCCTCGCGGGCGATTTCCGATGTCGGCAGCATTACGTGAGCCATTCCCCCGAGCTTTTTGCCGGGATCGTACATCGTAAGGCCAACGCATGAACCGAGGCCCGTCGTACGGATCACATTGTTCTGACTGCCTACATTGAGATCGGCCATTCCTACTTTTATTAAGCTCTGCTCCTCAATCATCTTCAAACGGCACTCCCAGGGATTTGAAAATCTTAGGGAAAGATTCCGGATCGGGAATCAGAAAGAACTGGCCTTCGATCTCATCCTTTCCTTCCAGGAAAGTCGTATCGATCAACAATGCGTCATCTCCCATCTGTCCGAACTGAAGCAGGCCATAACTCAAAATCGCTCCTGCCATATCCATCGCTAAAGCCGGAACCGTCGGGTACATAGATAATGAGGTGAAATCAGCCAGAGACGAGAGATAAGAACCCGCCAAAATATTGCCGATCTCGTTAAGTGCGGACAATTCCATCTCACTGAGCTCTTCAACCGAAACTGCGGAGATGCCTGCTACGCGGCTCAGCAAGCTGCGGGCCGCATCCGGTGTCAGGATGAAAAAAAGATTCCCGGGCGCCTCGCCTTCAACACGCAGAAACACCGCGTAGACAAGCTCTTCGGCACCGCCCACTTTTTCCGCGATCTCCTCAAATCCGAGCAATTGGACTTTAGGAACGGCCATATCAATCGGTTTGTTCAGCAGCTGAGATAACGCGGTGGCAGCGTTCCCGGCTCCGATGTTTCCGACTTCCTTGAGCACATCCATTTTGAAATCTTTTTGATGCTTAAACAGTTCCACGGTGTTAGCCCTCTAAGCTTTCCAGCTGCACAATTTCATTCTTGTTGAGAACCTCTGACAAATTAAGCATGATCAGCAGACGGTCCTCTCCGATTTTGGCCACCCCGTCAAGATACTTGGCTTTAATACCCCCTACAACTTCGGGAGGAGTATCGATGGACTCTCTGTTCAAGTCAATAACATCGTTGGCCGAATCCACGATAAAGCCAACCTCCATCTCATTAACGACAACGATAATGACGCGGGTCTGATCGGTATGCTCCGCTTCTTCCAGACCGAATCTTCCGCGAAGATCGATCACCGGAATAACGACGCCGCGCAGATTGATAACGCCCTTGATAAAAGCGTACGTCTTCGGGACCCGCGTAATGGGCATCAGACGTTCGATCGTTTGGACTTTATCCACTTCGATGCCGTATTCTTCGGTACCCAATTTAAAGACAATTACTTTAATATCTTCCGCCATGGATTAAACCTCCCTGTATGGTTTCTCTTATTTGATAAATGCGTTGGGATCAATAATTAACGCCACTTGTCCGTCGCCAAGGATTGTGCCACCCGAAATTCCCTGGATTTCCGGCAAGTATTTGCCCAAATTTTTGATGACAATCTCGTTCTGGCCGATAAAATCCTGCACTGTGAGAGCAGCGAGCTTGTCTCCCTTGCGGATAACAACGATCTCCGTCTCCTCTTCTTCGCTCTCGTCGTAATCCGCCACATCGAAGATGGCCCCTAGGGATACGACCGGAATATGGGAGCCCCGGAATTCCACCATCTTAGAGCCGTGAACACTGCGGATCTGCGAACGACTCACAATTCCGGTCTCCACTATGGAAGAAAGCGGAATCGCGTACTTCTCCGAGCCAAGCCGGATCAGCATAGCAGCGATAATGGACAGGGTGAGCGGAAGCTGTACCGAGAAATTCGTTCCTTTTCCGGGAGTGGAATAAATGGTGACATTGCCCCCGAGCGATGAGATCTTGGCTTTGACGACATCGAGTCCGACTCCCCTACCAGAAATATCGGAAATGACCTCAGCCGTGCTGAAACCCGCCGCGAACAGCAGTTGATGGGCTTCATTGTCTGTCATCGCTGCCGCTTGCTCCGCGGTAACGATTCCTTTCTTTATCGCCGATTTCAGCACTTTCTCGCGGGAAATGCCGGCGCCGTCGTCCTGAATTTCAATGAAGACATGATTGCCGCTGTGGAATGCCCGCAAATGGATGGTGCCTGTCTCCGATTTGCCCGCGGCGATCCGGTCGGATACCGATTCGACCCCATGGTCCAACGCATTGCGAAGCAGATGGACGAGCGGATCGCCGATTTCATCGACGACAGTCCGGTCGAGCTCTGTTTCGGCGCCTGTAATAATAAGATCTACCTTTTTGTCGAGTGACTTGGCCAAATCGCGAATCATGCGCGGGAACCGGTTGAACACCGTATCTACCGGCACCATGCGCAGCTTCATGACGATGTCCTGCAGGTCCCCGCTGACGCGGCTCATATGCTCGACCGTCTCTGTCAACTCGGTGCTCTGGATATCCGAAGCGAGCTGCTCCAGCCTCACACGGTCAATCAAGAGCTCACTGAGCAAGTTCATCAGCACATCCAAACGATCGATGTCAACGCGTATTGTGCGCGAAGGAGCGTTGCCGCTTTTGGCGGGAGCTTTCTTGGCTTCTTCCTTCGGGGCGGTTGCCGGCGTCGCTTGGGGAGCCGGAGGCGGAATATCCTGCCGCTTCGGCTCGGAGGCCGGAGCCTCAGCCGTGGCGGCGACCGCCGCCTGTCCAAGCTGACTCAGCGACTCCACATCAAGCGCAAGCGACGTTACTTTGTCGATCTCGGAGACACCCATAATCAGAGCCTGCATTTCTTCGGCCGTCTTCTGGGTTATGTAGTAAAGCGAAAAGCTGTAATCGAATTTTTCCTGCTCGATATCCTGAACCGGCGGGAAGGTTTTCACGACTTCGCCGTAGCGCTCCAGCAGTTCAAAGACCATATAAGCTCTGACCGCGCGGAGTTGACAATCCTTGCGGAGCGAAACTTCAATGAACAGCACCTGGTTCCCTTCCTGGATCGATTGTTCAAGAACCGAAAATTGGAATTGATCGAGCAGTGCGGGCGTTTCCGCTTCTATTGGAGCGGCTGCTGAGGGCGTGTCTCCTTCTGCGGAAGGCACTTCGCCGCGAACGATAGCCTGAAGGGAGGCTACGATGGAAGTAACGTCCGCCTTGCCTTCGCCACCGGCGGTAATGTCCTGAACCATGGCTTCAAGCGCGTCAAGGCTCTTGAACAGAGTATCAAAAATAAATTCCTGCATAACCAGCTTACCGTTACGCACCAGATCAAGCACGTTCTCCATTTGGTGCGTCAAAGAAGCCAGATCTTCAAAGCCCATTGTCGCCGCCATGCCTTTTAAAGTATGCGCGGAGCGGAAGATCACCTGTACGATGCTAAGATCGTCCGGACTTGCCTCCAGCCCCATCATATTTTCGTTCAAAGACTGCAGATGATCGTTCGACTCATCAATAAACATGGATAAATACTGATTCATGTCCATGCCTAGACACCTACCCTTCACGTTCGCTTTTCGTTATTTAACGACCTGAACCAGCCTTGGAGCAATGTCTTGCAACGGTAAAATATAACTGACGCACTGCAGTTCAACCGCAGAACGCGGCATTCCGTAAACGACGCAAGTTTCCTCGCTCTCGGCAAAAGTCGACCTGATGCCGGCGTCGTATAATGACTTCATCATCTTGGCGCCATCGCTTCCCATCCCGGTCATGATAACCGCATGCCGCTCCAGAGAATCGAGCGGCAGCAGGGATTCGAACAGCGTATCCACCGATGGCCGATGTCCGTTCCGGGCTTCCTCCTTCGTCAAGCTGATGGCAAACTGACCGCTTGCAGTCTCCGTAACCTTCATGTGATAGCCTCCCGGCGCGATATATGCCGCTCCCTTCCTCAGAATCATTCCTTGCTCTGCCTCCATGACATCCAGCGGGCTGAATGTATTCAACCTCTGGGCAAGCGATTTGGTGAAATTGGGGGGCATATGCTGAACAATAACGATCGGAGCGGGAAAATCGGCTGGAATCTTCTCCAAAAAAGCCTTCAGCGCACGGGGGCCGCCCGTTGAACATCCGACGGCCACAAGCTTATCCAGACCTTTCACGCCCGATTTTCGTTCTCTGCCGGTTACTGAAGGAGTGCCCGGGACCCCTCCGGCGGCGGCTGCCGTCTTAGGTCTGGAAGCATCAGGTGCTCGGGTTTCCGCCTTTGGCTCCGAGGATGCCTTGAAAGGTCCGTCGGCCCGATTCGCCTCCGGCGGAATGACCTTGAATCGGTCTCCCTGCCGAGCAGGCTTATTCAAGCTCTTGATATCAACCGGTTTTGCGGTATCCGACGTGACCGGAGCTTGGGAGATTCTCGTCTCCCGGTGAAGCAATCGGTTCGTTGTTCCCTCAAAGCCTCCGGCGGGCTTGTCCGCCGGCTTGGTAGGAGACTGAGAAGGAACAGACTCGGGCTTCGGCGGCACGGAAGGGGCTTCGGCGGCCAAAAGCGCGGAAGCGGACCGGGCCTCCCGGCGTTCGCGTTCCAGCATGGCTTCCTTCATTTGCTCCCTTAACGATTCCCCGACGCTGTTGATATCATGGGCGCTGGAAATCGAAGGTTTGCGGATAAAGTCAAAAGCTCCGCCTTCCAATGCCAATATCGTCTCTTTCATCCCTTCTTCATTAATGCCGGATAGCATAATGACGGGAAGAGGATGGTCAAGCATTATTCTTTTCAACGCCTCCAAGCCGTTCATTTCCGGCATCTCCACGTCCATGGTGACAAGATCAGGCTGCAGCTCCTTTACCTTGTCAACCGCTTCCCGGCCGTTTACCGCCGTTGCCGTTACTTGGAACTCTGCATCCTTTTCAATTAAATCGGAAATGATTTTGCGCATAAATGCCGAATCATCCACAACCAAAACTTGATATGGCTTCATGTCATTTCCACCTTTGTCCCTCGAATTCAGAACATTTCTTATTTTCGGCGAAGCCACTTACTGATAAAGCCCTTTATTCCTTGAGGTCCCGCCATGGCAGGAGGCCGGTCGGATGTCAAATATTGCAGCGTCAGTCTATGTACATCCTTCGCAGCGGCGCTGTTCGGGTAAGCCATCGAGAAAGGGACCTGGCGCTTTACGGCTTGAACCACATGGGTGTCGCTGGTGATATATCCCAGGAACGGGATATCCAACTGCAGGAAACGCTGGGCGGCCATCCGGATTTTGTCGCTTGTCGCATTTGCTTCCCTGAAGTCAAAAGCTTGATTGACAATCAGTTTGAATGCGACATGCGGATGGCTCTTGTGCACCACTTTCATCAATGCGTAGGCATCGGTGATAGCTGTCGGCTCGGGCGTGGTGACAACAAGGCAATCGTCGGCGGAAGCGATGAATTTCATCGTTTCCTTGGACAGACCGGCACCGGTATCGAAGAGAATATAGTCCATATCATCGGCAATTGCGGCAATCTGGGAAGTGAAGTAATTCAGATCGCTTTCCGACAGCGAGAACAGCTCTTCCATTCCGGAACCTCCGGCAATAAAAGGGAGACGGTTAGGGCCGATTTGAATAATCTGCTCGATACCGGCTTCTCTGCCCAACAAATGATAAAGATTGTACGTCGGGGTAACGCCCATCAGTACATCCAGATTCGCCATACCGATGTCGGCGTCGAACAGAAGCACTTTTTTCCCTAGACTCTTGAGTGCGAGCGCGAAGTTGAGAGTGAAATTCGACTTGCCTACTCCGCCCTTTCCGCTGCAAACGGTGATAATTCGCGCCGAATGTTCTCCACCTTCGTCAAGCATTCGGTTCTGTCCGGCGACAAGCTGTCTTAACGATTGCGCTTGGTCCATCATTGCTCACCCGTTCCTAACAGTAAATCACACAGCAGCTCTTCAGACGGCACAAGCAAATCGTCAGGAACGTTCTGGCCGTTGGTCATATAAGAAAGCGAAAGCGGGTAATCGTTCAGCAAATTGAACATGGGCCCAAAGCTTCCCGTTTCGTCCAGCTTGGTGACGATGATCTTATCCAGCCGGTATTTGCTGAAATGCTCAGTAATAAGCTTCATATCCCTGCTCTTCGAGGTCAGACTGAGGACCAGATACGTCTCACTCTTCAATGTCGGCGCCAGCAGACTCTGCAATTCGGCAACGAGCAGCTCGTTGCGGAAGTTTCTTCCCGCAGTGTCCATCAACACAAGATCGCAGCCCTCCAGCCGGGACAATGCCCGCTGCAAATCACCCGGCGACTGAATGACTTCAAGAGGCACATTCAATATGGATGCATATGTGCGAAGCTGCTCCACCGCCGAGATGCGGTACGTATCGGAAGTAATCATTCCAACCTTTCGGCCATGCCGGAATAGCTGGTCGGCTGCAAGCTTGGCCAAGGTGGTCGTCTTACCTACTCCGGTCGGACCGGCGACGTACAGGAGCTTTGTATCAGGGGCGACCCCGCCTCCAATTCTGGTAGACAGGAAATTGACCACCTGTTCTTTGATAGCCTCATCAAACTTCTCCTGCGGCCACTGCCTTCCGGCATTATTCCAGGCATCCAGCACATCGCCGATCCATTCCTCCACAAGCGCACTGTCCGTTTCCTGTTCGATCAGCCGCTCCCGCAACTGATTCAGCCGATCCGGCAGTTCTCTTGATTCGGCGGACTGGCGGGCAATCCGTTCGATCCACTGCTTCATTTCTTTAATTTCATTAAGAATGCCGTCGTCAGTAGGACGTTCTGGACTAACGGAAGCCATGGACGGAGCCGCCGCAGGCTGGTCGGAATCGGCTTCTTCTTGTGGGACATGAACCGGTGCTTCAAGCTTCGTTTCCTGGACCGTCTTCTCCGTCAACACGGCTACCGCGCCTTGTTTCTCGGCTGCTCCTTGCAACGCGGCCGCAATCTCGGCAAAGCTTCGGGGTGGCTCCGTACCGCCTGGGGCGGCATTGACCGAAGACGAGGCGTACGCCTGCCGGTATGCGTTTGGAACACCTGCCCTTGGAACAGAAGACGAGGTATCCCGGCTGCCGCCAGCCGTCTTTTTCTGTTCTTTTTCGACCGCGGCAACTACTTCAATCTTCTTTTTTCTGAACATTCCCATGAATCCGCCGGTCCTGATCTCCTTCGTGCTCAGGATAACGGCGTCGCTTCCAAGCTCGCTGCGAATGGAATGCATGGCGTCCGGCATCGTATCGACAACGTAACGCTTCACTCTCATAAATTCACCACTCCAACGCTTTGAATTTCAATATTGGGCTCCAGCTCGCTGTAAGACAGCACCGGAATATCCTGCATCGTCCGCTCTATGACCTGTCGCAAATACATGCGGATGGTAGGCGAAGTCAGCACAATTGGCTGCTGCCCCGATTGCAAAAGGCGGTTGATTTGCTCCATGAGACGCTGATACACTGTCTGGGTTGACACGGGATCAAGCGCCAAGTAACTGCCGTGCTCCGATTGCTGGACGCTTTCGGCGATTTTTTTCTCGAGCGATGGTCCCACCGTAATCACCTTAAGCGTTTCTCCCGATTGTGAGAACTGCTGGGTTATTTGCCGCGACAGAGCCTGCCTTACATACTCTGTGAGGACGTCGGGATCTTTCGTATAAGTGCCGTAATCGGCAAGCGTTTCAAAAATAGTAACTAAGTCCCGGATCGAGATCTTTTCGCGCAGCAGCTTTGCCAGCACTTTCTGCAAATCCCCGATGGAGAGGACGGACGGAATCAATTCATCCGCCAGCACAGGATAATTTTCGCGAATATTGTCGACCAGCATTTTCGTTTCCTGCCGCCCGAGCAGTTCATAGCCATGACGCTTGATCAGCTCGGTCAAGTGAGTAGCAACAACGGACGGTGGATCGACCACTGTATAGCCTGCCAGCTCAGCCCGTTCCTTTACCGATTCATCGATCCACAAAGCGGGCAATCCGAACGACGGTTCAACCGTTTCAATGCCGGTAATCGACTCATCATCATACCCGGGACTCATTGCCAAATAGTGATTAAGTAGTAATTCACCACCGCCGACCTGATTTCCTTTAATTTTTATGACATATTCATTCGGTTTTAGTTGAATATTGTCGCGAATACGAATAACGGGAACGACAAGTCCCATTTCAAGCGCGCACTGCCGTCGAATCATAATGATCCGGTCGAGCAAATCGCCTCCTTGCTGAGTATCCGCCAGCGGAATCAATCCGTAGCCGAACTCGAATTCAATCGGGTCGACGCTCAGCAAGCTGATCACGCTCTCCGGACTGCGCACCTCCTCAATCTGCTTTTCTTCGACAAGCTGCTCTTCGGCGATCGCCTTGCGGCTCAGGTTCTGCGTCATCCGATAGGCGGCAAAGGCCAAAAGTCCTGCAAGCGGCAGTGTGGTTATGGCATGAATCGGTGTAAAAAGACCCAAAAAGGCGACCGTAATAGCAACGATGTACAAAAGTTTCGGATAAGACAGCAATTGCCCTGTCAGATCTTCCGCCAGATTGCCATCCGAAGAAGCCCGGGTAACGATGAGGCCGGCTGCGGTCGAAATGAGCAGAGCAGGTATTTGGCTGACCAGACCGTCCCCGATCGTCAGCACGGAGTAAGTTGACAGCGCATCTTGGAAGGGCATGCCATGTATGGCAATCCCGATAATGAAGCCGCCGATCAAATTGATCAGCAGAATGATAATGCTGGCGATGGCATCTCCCTTGACGAATTTGCTCGCCCCGTCCATCGCTCCGTAGAAATCCGCTTCACGCTCAACATTTTGCCGGCGCTCACGGGCTTGCTGCTCGTTGATCATGCCCGCGTTCAAATCGGCGTCGATGCTCATCTGCTTGCCGGGCATCGCGTCCAGCGTAAATCTCGCGCCCACCTCGGCGACGCGCTCCGAACCCTTCGTAATAACGATAAACTGCACAACGACGAGAATCAGAAATACGATGAACCCGATGGCGATTTGTCCCCGCGCAATCCAGCTGCCGAACGTCGCTACAACCGAACCGGCCTCGCCATCAGACAATATCAGCTTTGTTGTAGAGATGTTCAGCGCCAAGCGAAACAGGGTCGTAATGAGCAGCAGCGACGGAAAGATGGAGAACTGAAGGGGCTCCTTCGTATTCATCGCCACCAGAATAATCGTAAGCGCAATCGAAATATTAACGACCAGCAGAAAGTCGAGAAGCTCCTTGGGAATAGGAAGAATCATCATCAGCACAATGCCGATAATGCCGATCAATACAGTTAAATCCTTAGCTTTCAATGCATTCTACCTCCCCTGCTATCTCTTTCTGCCTTTTAGCTTATATACATAGGCCAGCACTTCGGCAACCGCCTGGAACAGATCCGCGGGAACAGAATCCCCAATCTCCGCCCTTTGAAACAGCGCCCGTGCAAGCGGCTTGTTTTCCATCGTCATCACGCCGTGTTCCTTGGCAAGCTCACGGATGCGGAGTGCGACGTAATCCTGGCCTTTGGCCACAATCTGCGGCGCCTCCATTTTGGAACCGTCATATTTCAGAGCGACCGCGAAATGAGTCGGGTTCGTAATGATTACATCGGCTTTGGGAACTTCCTGCATCATCCGCTGCATCGCCATCCGGCGTTGGCGCTCCCTGATTTTTCCTTTAATCAGCGGATCGCCTTCCATTTTTTTGTACTCGTCCTTGATCTCCTGTTTGGACATTCTAAGACTCTTCTCATGTTCGTAACGCTGGTACATATAATCGAGCACAGCCATAATCAGCAGGGCCGCACCGATTTTGATGCCGAGAACTATGGTCAACTTGGCTGTAAAGTGAAAAATGCTTTCCGTGCCAACAAGGGCAAGAGACGCAAAATCTTTTTTCTGCCCCCATAATGTGCTGTATACCAGATAAGCGATGATCAGCAGCTTAAAGATTGATTTCAACATTTCGACAAACGACCGCATGGAAAAAATATTCCTGAGGCCTTTAAGCGGATTAATCTTGCTGAACTTTGGGGTAACGCCCTCTCCGGTTACCATAAAACCAACCTGTGCTACGCTGGAAACCAATGCAAGGATGAAAGTAATCCCCATTAGCGGTCCAAGCATAATCAGAATCTGCATTCCGTATTCGTTCATCATCTGCTGCACATTGGACGAGGTGACCTCCATCGTGAGCCGGTTGATAAAGACGTCAGTAAACAGCGTCATAACCCGTTCCTTCAAAAATCCCCCGAACATCGTCAGACTCAGCACCCCGGACAGCAGGACGATCGCGCCCGAAAGCTCGGCGCTTTTGGCAATTTGGCCTTTTCTGCGGGCATCCTGCCGCTTCTTCGGTGTCGCCTTTTCCGTCTTCTCTCCACCAAAAAGCTGGAGGTCGAGTTTATATCGATAGGCCAAATCCGGCCCTCCTTACCTTCATTTACGGACTGTTCCCCATCATGGTAAGCAAATTGCGCATGGATTCGAACATAATGTTGAACAGGCTCTGAAAAAGCGCGGCCAAGGTAGGCATTAACACAAGCAGCAGCACCAGGCCGACAATAATTTTTAGCGGAACGCCGATGACGAACACATTATACTGCGGCGCGGTTCTGGCCAAATAAGCAAGTCCGATATCCGTCAGAAACAGCGCGGTCACCAATGGAGCGGACATTTGAAAAGCAAGCACAAACGACTGCGCGAATGATCGGACCAAGAAATCCGACAGACTTCCGTCCATCATTTTCACCAGAAGCTGATTGTCCAAAGGCACCCAGTTGTAACTGTTGATAATGGCGTCGAGCAAATAATGATGGCCGTTCATCCCAAGGAACATCAGCAACGCGATCATATACTTAAAGTTGCCGAGCAAGGGCGACGAAGCCCCCGTCATCGGATCGATGACATTCGCAATCCCGAAGCCGATCTGAATGTCGATGAACGAACCGGCCGTTTGGATCGCCATGAACATCAGATAGCCCATATAGCCTAGCAGCAGTCCGATCAGGGATTCCCTGATGATCAGCAGAATAATGCCGAGATCTTCCGGAGCCGTGACGCCTGTCCCTCTCGCGCTGAATACAATTAGGGAAACGAAAAAAGAAATCCCGATTTTGAATGTCGTAGGTAAGCTTCGAGAAGAAAAGACAGGAACGACAACAAAAAAAGCTGTAATTCGACAAAAAATAAGCAAAAAGACAGGAAAACCTTTCAAGATGGTATCGATCATGGTATTCATCCGATATACAGATAAAGATTACCCAGTATTTGGGATGTGAAGTCGACAAGCTTGGTCACAATCCAGGGACCGAACAATAGCAGGGCCAGCAGCACGGCGACGATTTTGGGGACAAAGGCTAGCGTCTGTTCTTGAATCTGGGTCGTTGCCTGAAAAATACTGATAATCAGTCCGACAACCAAACCGAAAATCAGCATAGGCGCGCTGACCTCAAGCATCAAATATACCGCCTGACCCGCAAGACCGATAATAAATTCCGTATTGATATCCTTCGCCTCCTATTCTCCGTCAGGTGCCGTAGCTGAGCAGCAGCGATTTGACTACCAGATACCAACCGTCCACCAGCACGAACAGCATGATTTTAAAAGGCAGCGAGATCATAACCGGCGGCAGCATCATCATGCCCATTGCCATAAGCGTGCTGGCAACCACAATGTCGATTATTAAAAAAGGGATGAAAATCATAAAGCCCATTTGAAAAGCCGTTTTCATTTCACTCATTGCAAAAGAAGGCACGAGCACCGTCAGCGGAATATCGGTGTACGTGGCTGGTTTGTTGTTGCCCGTATAGCCGTTGTATTTCATGAACAGCAGCAAATCCTTCTCATGCGTATATTTGAACATAAACTTTTTCATCGGATCGGCGGCTTTGTTCAAAGCTTCCGTCTGAGTAATCTGGCCTTTGATATAAGGCTGAAGCGCCGTCTGGTTCACTGTCGACAAGGTTGGCGTCATTACGAACAGCGTCAGAAAAAGAGCGAGCCCCACAAGCACCTGGTTAGGCGGCATCTGCTGCGTTCCGAGTGAAGTGCGGATGAAGCCCAGCACAATGACAATCCGGGTAAAGCTGGTCATCAAAACCAAAAACGCCGGAGCCACGCTCAGAACCGTAACCAGCAACAAAATGGAAATGGAACTGGTGCCGCTCTGACCACCGCTACCTCCAACCTGAATGTCGATATTCGGAATCGGCTCGGCGGCATAGATCGGTCGGAGAGCCAGGAAACTTACAACGCCTATCAGCAGGAAGGCAAACAAAAACTTTTTTTTCATGATTCCCCCTGCCTGTCCTTTTGGTCTTCGCCGCCAAGCAGCTCCTCTATCTTCTTGTTCCGGTCCGGAGAACGAAGCTTGGACTGCAGCATCTCATAGAAAGAAGAAGTTTCGTTCAGATCCATTTCCTGAGACTGAACTTCCCCGCGCAGCCTTCCCCTTACCTTGGAAATCAGCGGAATGAGGAAATTGCTGCCTGAGGCGGACTGCTCCTCAAAGGCCGATACGATAATCGCCACTTCATCGGGATCGGTGATCTTATCCAGAATCGATACATTATCGCCAACTCCGATCAAATAGAGGCTGCCCCCGACTTCGATGACCTGCATCGACTTGCCCGGACCTAGCCCTACCGCACCCAGGGTGCGCATGGAACGGCCGCTCATCCAAGTCTGATTGCGCCGTCCCAGAAACCGGATCAACAGTATTATGATAACGATAATGACCGCCAGCACAAAAATAACATTGAGCAAATTCAGCAAGTAGTTGCCTGTGCCGGACATGGGCTATTCCTACACGCCGAGCGTCTTGTTGATGGCTTCAATAACGCGGTCGGCTTGGAATGGCTTAACAATAAAGTCCTTCGCTCCCGCTTGGATTGCGTCAATAACCATAGCCTGCTGACCCATAGCGGAGCACATAATAACCTTGGCGTTGGCATCCACTTTTTTGATTTCTTTCAGGGCCGCGATTCCGTCCATTTCCGGCATGGTAATGTCCATGGTGATCAGGTCGGGACGCAGTTCCTTGAATTTTTCAATCGCCTGGGAACCGTCCTGGGCTTCTCCTACCACTTCAAAACCATTTTTCGATAAAATATCGCGAATCATCATTCTCATAAATGCAGCATCGTCCACGATCAGAATTCGGTTAGCCATTTTTACAAAATCCTCCCTAAATTATGCTTTATTGTAATTTTTGAATTCGGTCCCATTGGCTTACAATATCCGTTACGCGAACGCCGAAGTTTTCGTCGATTACCACAACTTCCCCCTTGGCAATCAGCTTATTGTTCACCAGAATATCGACGGGCTCGCCGGCAAGCTTGTCCAGTTCAATAATCGATCCCTGCGACATTTCAAGAATATCTTTGATCTGCTTCTGGGTCCTTCCTAATTCTACGGTTACTTTCAGGGGTATGTCCATCAGTAAGTTCAAATTATTTTCGTCAATATTTCCAAAAGCGTTGCCGCTAAGATTGGCGAACTGTACCGGCTGGACATTGACATTTCGATTCGGAGGGGAAGACGGCGGCGGGGTCTGTGAATAAGGCGTTCCCTGCTGCGGCATTCCCTGGGGCGGCATGCCGTATGGAGGCATACCTGGCATTCCATAAGGCGGCATACCGTACGGCGGATAATAATATCCTCCTTCGGGCATTCCCGGATACGGCTGCTGCACTGGAGGAATCTGCTGCTGCGGCGCCTGCTGTTCTGGCGACGACTGCGGCGGCTGCTGAGCCGCTGGAGCGGCCTGCTGCGCAGCAGGCACGGACTGGGCCGCTTCCGGCTTCGCCGGAGCTTCTACAGCTGCAGCCGGCTCTTCGCTTGGAGCAGCAACGTCGCCCAGCAGCATTGTTACCATATCCTTTGCAAACTGTACAGGCAGCAGCTGCATGATGGTCGAATCGATCAAATCGCCGATTATGAGGCGGAATGATATTCGAATCAGCGTCTCGTCTTCCGGCAGGCTTCCTACCCCCTCGCCGCTCGACATATTGAGAATATCGATATCAGGCGGCGATATGTTGACAAACCGGTTAAAGATAGTCGACATCGACGTGGCGGATGAGCCCATCATTTGATTCATGGCCTCCTGTACGGCACTGACATGAATCTCATTCAGCTCTTCGTCTTTTGGCTCTCCGTTTCCGCCAAGCATCAGATCGGCAATAACCTGTGCGTCCCGAATCTTGATCACGAGCGAGTTAATGCCCTGAAACCCGTCCACATATTGCACATGAACGGCAACATGAGGCTTTGGAAAGGCCTCTTCAAATTCGCTGCGCTTAATAATGGAAACTTGCGGAGTCGTAATGTCCACTTTTTTGCCCAGCAGAGTCGAAAGCGCCGTTGCGGCGCTGCCAAAAGTTATGTTCCCAATTTCACCCAATGCATCCTGCTCAAACGGAGTCAGAAAATCATCCACCGTCTTCTCGGAAGATGCGCTTGCTTCGCTTTCCGCCGATTGTCTTAAAAGAGCGTCGATTTCTTCCTGGGATAAATAATCTTTACTCGTCACGTTCTTCAACTCCTTCGCTGACAATCTCGTCAATTTGCACGGCTACCCGGTCCTTGACCATACCCGGACTACCGATGAACTTCAGCTTGTCTCCCACCCTGATTGACAGTCCGGTATCAACGGTCCTGTTCAGCGAGATGACGTCTCCTACGTTCAGGCCGAGGAATTCGGATATGGAAATCATGGATTGCCCGAGTTCAGCAACGATTGGAAGCTGAGCCCGGTTCACGCTGGCTTTGATCGTCTCCACTTCCTGTTCGTCCCGCATCTTTTTCTCCGAGACAAACCATTGATGAACGGACAGCCTGGACATAATCGGTTCAAGGACGACATGCGGAATGCAAAGATTGATCATTCCCGTTGTATCGCCGATCTTGGTGCTTAGCGAGATAAGCGCAATCGTCTCGTTGGGGGATACAATCTGCATAAACTGCGGATTTGTCTCCAGCGCTTCCATTCGGGGTTCAATGTCCAGCACCGTCTTCCAGGCCTCCTGCAGGCTTTCGAAGCATCTGCTGAATATGCGCTCCATAATGGTTGTCTCGATCTCGGTCAGGGTTGTAATTTTGGAAGGCGCCGTTCCGATTCCTCCCAGCAGCCTGTCAAGCATGGCAAAGGCGATATTCGGATGCACCTCCATTACCATTCTGCCTTCCAAGGGTTCGGCTTCAAAAATATTCAAAATGGTCATCTTGGGGATGGAACGGATGAATTCATCATACGGCAGCTGCTCCACCTGAACGACACTGATCTGGACAAATGTTCGCAATTGCGCCGAAAAGTACGTTGTAAGGTAACGCGCAAAGTTTTCATGAATCCGGGTCAGGCTTCGGATATGATCCTTCGAGAATCGTACGGCCCGTTTGAAGTCATACGAACGTATTTTGCGCTGGGTTTCTTCTTTTTTTAGTTCGTCGGCGTCCATCTCGCCGGATGAGAGAGCGGCAAGCAGGGCATCAATCTCGTTTTGCGACAGTACATCAACCATTCAATCACCCCCCATAAGTAAACTTGGAATCCGGCAGTTTATATCGTAGCCAAAATATAATTGGTAATCTCGACCTGAGTCAGCTTTCCTTCTGTTAACGTGTTGTTGATCAAGTTGACAAGCTTGCTGCACAACCGGTCCTTCCCAGCCGCTCCGTTCAGTTCCTGCGGCTTGACATCAGCCAGTGCTTTGATAATGAGCGGTTTGATCTTGATTTCCTTGATTTTCTCGAACTCTTCCTTAGCCGTTTCGGTATCCAATTGGAAGGCGAAATTTATAGAAACGATATAATCGGGATCGGCGAGATTGGTTTTAATTTCGGTAATTTCCGAAGTCATGGCTACAATTTCATCAGCGGTCAGCTTTTTGGTTTCCACCTGCTGCGCCGTATCGTTAACCGCGTTTCCGGTGTCGTCGGAAAACCATTTATTCATCAGCAAAAAGGCGGCAACCACGATCAAAGTAATCGCAAGCAAAATCGTGATGAGCCAAGGCAGCATCTTTTTCATGAAGGCTCCTCCTGTGTATGGACTTTAATGGTGGCTGAATGGGCACCGATTTCCTTATTGTAGTCCCTTATTTTCGCAATAACTTCATCGGCTTTTTCAAGAACGATCAGCCTTTTGCCCGTTACAAGCGTGATGTAGGTATCCGGGCTTTCTTCCACCATTTCCACCAGCAGGGCATTCAGCCACATTGGCGATCCGTTTAATCGTGTTACCGAGATCATGCGAGGCCTCCTAATAAGGAGAAACGGCTGCGCCATCCTTTTACTAGGCGGACACTCGTTTCTCGTAAAAATATAAAGTGGATGATAAGAGCAAAACTTAAAATCTTATATTTCAAAAAGCTGGGCGAGACAAGCCTCTCCCGGTTTGAAGTCCGTTTCCTTGATGGAAAAAGCGAAACGAATCTATTATACTGCAAGACCGGCAGCCGAGTATATTGAAAATGCGACTGCCGGCATATTCTAAAATTAGCGTTTCAGATTAACGACTTCCTGAAGCACTTCATCCGATGTCGTAATAATCCGGGAGTTCGCTTGGAAACCGCGTTGAGCGACGATCATTTCCGTAAATTCGCCCGTCAGATCGACATTGGACATTTCCAGCTGACCCGCAACAATCGCTCCGGTTCCAGCTGCCGTATTGTTGGCGGTTGTGGGCTCCAAAGCGCCTCCCGCGTTGGCATTCAAGGTCATGCGATACAGATTGCCTCCGATTTTCTCCAGGCCCTGCGGGTTGCTTACTTTGGCGACGCCGATCTGGACTCCCGGTTCGGTCGTTCCGTCAGCCATCGTTTGGATGATCGTCCCGTCGTTGGAAATGGAGAAGGAGGTAACGTCCTCTCCAATCACTATCGGCTCGCCGCCCGAGTCCAGCACATGAAGACCGTCGGAGGTAACCAGATTGCGGCTAGCGTCTACGTGGAAATCCCCGGCGCGCGTCAGAAAGGGAGTCTCTTGATCTCCGGACAGATTCACCATAAAAAAGCCGTCTCCGTCGATCCGCAGATCGGTCGGATTATTGGTCGTTTGGGCGCTTCCGGCCAGATGCAGCGTATCAACGGAACCGATGCTCACACCCAATCCGATCTGTTTGGCGTTAACGCCGCCCTGCGCGTCATCGCTCGGAGCAGAAACGCCGGAAATCGTCTGGCTCATAATATCTTTGAACATAACGCGTCCAGACTTAAAGCCGATTGTATTAACATTCGCGATATTGTTGCCGATAACATCCAATTTGGTTTGAAAGCCGCGCATGCCGGAAACACCGGAGTACATGGATCTTAACATGATATTACCTCCCAGAAATGGAGCTTAGAAGCTCTTTAAATTTGATTGAATTCGTTGAGTTGGACCGCGTCAGTCGGTCGGCGGTCGCTCCGGCTCTCCGTTAGGACCGGCCGGGTTAAGAAATGATAACTGCACTATCGATTTGGGTGAACACGTTGTCTTTCATAGAATCGCCGTCCATTGCCGTCACTACGGTTCGGTTCGCCACACTTACAATCAGCGCCACATCTTTCATCAAAATCAGCGATTCCTTGCTTCCTTTGGCCGCCGCTTTATCTACGGCTGAAGAAATCTGATCAAGCTGCTTATTTCCGAGCTGAATGCCGCGCTGCTCCAAACGTTTTGCCGCATGATTGCTGAATTTCAGCAGTTTCCGCTGCAGTACGCTCTCGAAGGTCCCTTCCGATGATGGAAGTACGGTGTTCTTTCCTGCGTTTGGGCGCTGCAGCAAGCCGGGATGATGAACTCCTGTATACATCTGGCCTACGGTCATTTTATCGTTCATGACTCCGCCCCGCTTCCTCCGCCGCCTACTGTTTCCGCACCAGAGTCGCTGCTGCCGTTCTGAATTCTAGTAATGTCCGTAAGCGCGATTTTCTCCTTGCCGACGAGCGCGTATTGAACGCCTCCGCTCACCACAATAGAGTCCACCGCTCCCGATTTCTCCTGTGAAGTGGAGCTGTCGAGCCAGCTGACATTTTTTCCAATTAGACCAGAAACCGAACCGAGCGATTGATTAAGCGCCGTAAGCTGATTGGAAATGTTCATAAGCTGTTCGACAGATGAGAATTGAGCCATTTGGGCGATAAATTCCTTGTCTTCCATAGGCTGCATCGGGTCCTGATTTTGAAGCTGCGTAATTAAAATTTTCAGGAATTGATCTTTACCGAGCGATGTGCTGCCAGTACTGCTGCTTGTACTGTTGGCTGCCGAATAATTCGGCCATACACTGCCCGTGGATATAATGCTGTCTGAGGTTGCCATTACCTTTCACCTCCCTTTCCATACCCATTAAGCTTCGGCAGAGAATTGGCTTGCCGGATTTCGGGTATTCTGTCGTTCGTTAGCCAGCCAATCTTTCCATTCTCCATCCAGTTCGGCTGCCAGGACGGCATCGTCCGAAGAATCCTTGCGCTCCTTGGAGCGTCTGTCCGACCCTTGACTACCCGCTCCCGAATGGCGCCCCTCCTGAAAGAGTTGGGACTGAAGCGGAGTGTTGTTTTGCGAAACTTCGAGCTTCTCTACCTGCAGACCTTGCGATTGAAGCGCTGCACGCAGTTGAGACATTTGATTCTCCAGCAAATCTCTGGCTCCGGAATGCTCGGCTAAGAACTGAGCGACAACATGTCCGTTATGCATTGTAATCTTGACATCCACCTGCCCCAGATTTTCCGGGAACAATGATAGGGTCGCTTCGGCGACTCCGCCCTTCTTGACTATTTCCAGTTTACCGGTAATAAATCCGGTCATCTCCTCAGCGAACTTATGAACCGGCACCTGCGAAATCTCCGCCTTTGGAGTAGCCGTAATTCCGTCCCTCAGCGAGAGCTGGCCTGCGGTAATGACATTGCTGTCTCCTTGGGAAGAATCCTGCTCAGCAGCCTTATCAGTCACTGTGCCTTCGTTTGCTGTGGAATGCTCTTTATTGATTTCTGCAGATGCTAAAGGCAATTTGAGTGACAGCGGATTTCCGGAAGCCGCTTGGGTATCGAGAGAGGCTGTGTCTATCTGTCCCGAGGAGTCCGGTTTGTTCGAAACCGCGTCGGCAGCCTTAGAAAGCCCTACTCCCACGTTAACATCGCCGGTTTTCGAAGTCCTGGGTCCTTGAAGCTTATCGACGCCTTTAATCCCGGATGGCATTGCCGCTGCAGCAGTCCCCGAAACGGACGAGTCAACAGTTCCAGTGTATGGCTCAATCATAGAAGCAAAGCTGTTCAACAGTGCCAGTGCTTTGCCTGCTGAGGCTTCATCGCCGCTTCCGGAAGCCTGCTGAATCAATGCTGCGAGGTTGTTGAGTTCATCCTGAACGGCAAACCTTGCAGTTGCTGGATTCTGCGCAAGCGGCGTCAGCGCCGTCTGATCCGGAGACTCCTTCATTTCATTGCCAGACAATAGCGCCGAGACCTGAACCAGCCAGCCTTGAAGCGCCGCCAGCAGCGCAGGATCACTTTCAATCTGCTCGTCCAGTTTGGACAGTTCGGGAAGCAGCTCATCCAAGAGTTTCTTGCCGGAAAGATCCGCCGTTTCTCCATCTTCGCCGGTGTGATTGGATAACGCCGTTATTAGAAGATTCTGCAATGTAGCAGCCGCTGCATCACTTTGAGACGCCACTGCCAGTTCCGAAGTTGAGCCTGCCATCGACTGTATCAACGTACTGGAGAACATTCCGTTCCCCGCTCCGGCAGCACCAGCAGTCCCCGGAGAAGCCGTCGTTTTAGC
Source organism: Paenibacillus rhizophilus (assembly GCF_003854965.1). Lineage (GTDB taxonomy): Bacteria > Bacillota > Bacilli > Paenibacillales > Paenibacillaceae > Paenibacillus_AQ > Paenibacillus_AQ rhizophilus. The sequence goes on along the minus strand of NZ_RQPI01000001.1, from coordinate 310,431 downwards.
ATTCAGACCTTTGCCTGAAGAGATCATTTGAAATACGAGACTCATCTTTTTTTCACCTCCTTTCAAAGTGCAATGGTCACTTGCCGCCCATCAGACGGTTCACAATTTTGGCGGTGACGCCGTTCGTATCGCTCTTGGTCATTTCCGATAAAATGGAAGACCGTACGTTGTCATCAACTGTGCTTAAAATTGTAATCACCTTATCCGGACTGATGGCGTACATTTCACTAAGCAGCTTTGCCGCCTCTGCCGCAGGCATGGAGGTGAACGTCTGGCTTAGCTTTTGCTTGTCTAGATTTGCGCCGCTGCCAGTTGAGGCTGTCGTACCCGCCGAGTCTTGTTTCAGTCTGGATTGAAGGGCTGCAATAGCCATATCGGAAGAATTGGCCGATTCTTTTAGCTTAACGGATACATCCGCAGCTACTTTCGGGTCCATTTTTTCCAATATCCCCGTCTTGCTGTCGTTGTTCATCTCGCTAAGTAGTTGAACGACCTCATCGGTCGTCATATTTTGCATGATCGCGGCAGCTTTGGATGCCTGCATCCCCGCATAAAGCTTGGTCATTGCCGCTATTTCCTTTTGGTGGTCATCCTCTGTTTCAACCGGTTGCTGGGTGCTTGCGACCTGCTGCATCTCGTCAATCTGCGACTTTAAAGCCTGAACCTGCTTATCCTGCTCGGTTTTTTGCTCATTCAGCTTCTTAACCGTTTCCTCCTGCTGGGAGAGCTGAGCCTTAAGCTCCTTAATGGTCGACTCCGAGCTTGCCGCCTGCTCCTCCGCTTGCTGACTGTTCCCGGAGGTCTCACCTTTCGGGTCGGGTATCCATTTATTCACAATCGGGATTTTGTTCGCGATCTGCAGCATGTCGTTTCGGTAATCCATATTAAAAAGCGTCAACAGAACCCCAATCAGGACAAGGGTAAAAATAATCGGTATCATCAGAAAAAGAAACCGCTCAAACTTGCCTGCCGACCCTTCGTTTTCAAGTTCAATATTGTTCTGTGCCACTGCCGAATAACCTCCAAACGTCAGAGGGACTTCATCGCGAAGCGGACGGTAGCCATCTCATCCAATTCGTTTTGCTCCCGCAAATTCAAATTTTGCTGGAAAATACCCAGCGCCTTGTCTCTTGCTTTCAGCCAGACCTTTTCATCCAACGCCTTTGAATTCAAATTTTCCTGCTTCCTAGAAACTTCCTGATGCGCCTGGCTGATTTCGCCTTGCTTACGCGTAATGCAGTTATCTAAATAGTCCACGTAATCCTGCATCTCCCGGATCGCCGCCATTGGCGTTCTCCGTTCTGCCGCAGCCTGAAGCGCGAGCAAAGTCTCATTTCGCAGTTCGATAAGTTCAACCAGATCTTTCTCCTGTGTTTGCAGTTCTCCAAGCGCACTTGAGAGCATCCATTCCGCCTGCGTTTTTTCATTGCCCTTCAAGTCGACGACTTTTTGAAAATTATATTGAAACTTCATTAATTAAAATCAACTCCTCGAGAACTGGGAAATTAAGGTCTGTTGAACTTCGGCCAGCGTTGTCTTCTCGTCTACCTTCTGCTTCGTAAAATTCCAGATGTTGTCGATGTAGTGCATCGACTCGTCAATCTGGGCATTTGACCCTCTTTGATAAGCCCCGATATTGATTAAATCTTCGGATTCCTTATATACCGCCATCAGGCGTTTCACATTCTCGGCCGCCTCGATCTGATCCCTCGGCGCGATATCCTTCATCACCCTGCTGATGCTCGCCAGCACGTCGATTGCCGGAAAATGTCCCTTGTTCGCAATGCTCCGGTTTAGCACAATATGTCCATCCAAAATCCCGCGGACAGCATCGGCAATCGGCTCGTTCATATCGTCTCCATCGACCAGTACGGTATAAAAAGCCGTGATCGAGCCGGTTGGCCCCGTACCCGCACGTTCCAGCAGCTTCGGCAGACTGGCGAACACGGAAGGCGTATATCCCCTCATCGCCGGAGGCTCTCCGACGGCAAGGCCTACTTCGCGCTGCGCCATTGCATACCGTGTAACGGAGTCCATCATCAGCATGACGTTGAGTCCGCGATCACGGAAATATTCGGCGATGGTCGTCGCAATCAGCGCCCCTTTAATTCGGATCAGCGCCGGCTGGTCCGAAGTCGCCACGATCACAACCGAACGCTGCAATCCTTCCGGGCCGAGGTCGCGCTCAATAAAATCAAGCACTTCCCTTCCCCGCTCGCCAATAAGTGCGATCACGTTGACATCGGCTGATGTATTTCGGGCAATCATACCCATCAGCGTGCTTTTCCCTACGCCCGATCCGGCAAAAATGCCGACCCGCTGTCCCTTGCCGATCGTCAGAAGGCCGTCTATCGCCCGCACTCCGATGCTGATGGGCTCCTGAACCCTGGGTCTATTCAGTGGATTGGATGGAATATTGAAGGTTGAACTATACGGCATTCGCGCCGGAATAAGCGAACCGTCCAGCGGCTGCCCAAGGCCGTCGAGCACCTTGCCTAGCAGTTCCGAACCAACCTGCACGTTAAGCGGCTTGCCTGTGCCAACCACATCGCAGCCCGGACCGATCGCCTGCAATTCTCCCAGCGGCATCAACAGCACTTTGTTGTCGCGGAAACCAACGACCTCAGCCTTGAGCGGCTTGTTGCCTTTGGCTGGATAGATATAGCATACGTCGCCTATACTGGCGTCCGGTCCTTCCGATTCAACCATTAACCCAATAACCTGGGTGACCTTGCCATTAATTCTGATGGGATCGATACCGCGAAGCTGCTCTTTATATCTCCGGGTGTCAAGCATCTTGTTCCCCATTTCTATGTTCCTCGTTGTCCAATGCCACCCTGATCAGTTCCTTCTTGATTTCCTGAAGCTGGGTGTCAATTCTGGCATCTACGCTTCCAAATGAAGAGCGGATCACGCAGCCGTGGTCCTTTACCGTTGAGTCCGGCAAAATCTGAAGTTCCGCCTGCGAATCGATCGCCAGAGCAAGCTCCTCGCGAGCCGCATTTACAAAGGTGAACTGGCTAGGAGCTACACACAGGGAGATGATTCCCTGCTCCCGTTTGCGTGCCAGGTTTCTCTTGATCAGGTCGATTGTAAACGCAGGCTCGACTGTCAGCTGTTTCTCCACGATTTTCTCGGCGATATCACAGCTCAGCTCCACGAGAAAAGGCTCAGCTTCCTGAATAATAACATCGCGCGCTTTATAAGCTTCGGTCAATACGGCTTGGGCCTCTTCCATAATCTCCGCCAGCTTGGCCTTCATTTCTTTTTCGGCCTGCAGCAGACCCTCATCGTAGCCCTGCCTGTAAGCTTCGACTTTAACCGCTTCTGTCAGGTGTTCATCCTGCTCCCTCCGGCTCCGCCACCAATCCTCGGCTTCGCTTCGTGCCGTCTCGATTATGCGCTCCGCCTCAAGTGAAGCGTTACGGACCTGCCCTTCGGCGAATTCCTTCGCATCACGCAGCATCTCTTTGCGCGCCTGCTCGGCCGCTTCACGCGCGGGATCTTCATAATGCTGCTCGCCGCTTTCCTCCGACTGGGTTTCCTCTTCGGCAAGACCGGCGTGCTGCCGGGCCAGCTCCAATCTTTTGAGCACATCAACGGGAACATATTGGGAGTGTTTGATCAACCTAGACAATGATGTCATCTCCTCCGCCGCGGGCTATAATAATCTCACCCGATTCTTCCAGTCTGCGAATAGTCCCTACAATTCGGGTCTGGGCTTCTTCCACATCACGCAGCCGAACCGGACCCATGTACTCCATTTCTTCCCGGAAGGTCTCCGCCATACGTTTGGACATATTTCGGAAAATGACGTCGCGGACCTCTTCGCTGGCGACTTTAAGCGCAAGCTGCAAATCCGCATTCTCGATGTCACGGATAATGCGCTGGATGGAACGGTTGTCCACGTTGACAATATCTTCGAATACGAACATCCGCTTCTTGATCTCTTCCGCCAGCTCGGGATCTTGAATTTCGAGCGAATCCAGAATGGTGCGTTCCGTCCCCCGGTCTACGCCGTTCAGAATTTGTACAATCGACTCGATGCCGCCGGCGTTCGTGTAATCCTGGGTAACAGTTGCGGAAAGCTTTTGCTCCAATACCCGTTCGATCTGGGAAATGACCTCCGGAGAGGTGCTGTCCATAACGGCGATTCTTCTTGCCACCTCCGCCTGTTTCTCCTGCGGCAGTGAAGATAGAATCGCGGCTGCCTGTTCGAACTTTAAATAAGAAAGAACAAGAGCGATGGTCTGCACATTTTCATTCTGAATAAAGTTCAAAATCTGATTGGGATCAGCCTTCCGCGCAAAGTCGAACGGTCTGACCTGCAGCGTTGCCGTCAAGCGGTTGATCACTTCCAGCGCCTTCTGTGATCCAAGCGCCTTCTCGAGAATTTCCTTGGCGTAGTTGATACCGCCTTGCGAAATATATTCCTGAGCGAGACAGATTTGATGAAACTCAGACATAATCATATCTTTTTCATTGTTGTCAATCTTGCGAACGTTGGCGATCTCCAGCGTAAGCTGTTCAATCTCCTCGTCTCTTAAATGCTTGAAAATCTGCGCCGAAACTTCCGGTCCAAGTGTAATGAGCAGGATAGCGGCTTTCTGCCTGCCGCTAAGCCCCTGCTGTGCAGCCTTTGCCATGCGTTCACCTCTGTTCGTCTGCAAGCCAGGTGCGCAGCAGATTTACGAACTCGTCCGGCTTTTTCTTGGCCAGGCTTTCCAGCTGCTTGCGCACTTGACTCTCGTTCGTTACGCTGTCCAGGTTAATGGACGGATACTCGGTAGGGGCCTGAAGCGGCACCTCTTCATCTTCTTCCTCCGCATTATTGCGGCGGCGCCGATAGATAAGATATCCAACTCCGCCGCCAACGAGTGCCGCCCCTGCTGCGATAGCCCATATCATCCATGATGCCAGTCCTGCCGAAGCCGAGGCAGGTGTTTGTGTGCCGAAAGGCTGCGAGTAGACCGAAACTTTTTTACTTAAATCAGCGTCAGTATAACTAATCCCCGAATCGGCAAGGGAAGCTCTGACAATATTAACCAAAATGTTGCGAATGGCGTCCGAAGTGGGTTGATCCAAAGAATTTTGTCCGTTGGGTGGTTCAACCGCTACATTAATGGTTAAGTCTTTAACAGTATATGGGCTTGCAATGATATCTTTGGTGATTCTGTTCACTTCATAATTCCTTGTCTCTGAAGACTCCTCGGATGAAGTGTTTCCGGAGTTCGTACTGCTTGGATACCCCTGCACGTCACCCTCTCCGGTTCCCGCAACCCCACCGTTCGTACTGCCTTGTCCCGAGTACGTATTGCTTATTATTTGGGAACTGATTTCGATCCCTTTCATATTTTCGGTATCAACAGGTGTGACAATGTCTTCTTTCCGGTTCTCTTTATCAAAATTCAGCTTGGAAAAGACGAGCACATCGACTTTATCGGGTCCTGTAAGAGTACTAAGAAACGCTTTGACGTTCTTTTTCACTTCATCTTCAAATTTCTTTTGAAGGGCGAAGTTTTCTTCAATTTGGCTGGATACTCCGCCTTGTCCACCTTTTGCTGTAGGGTATAGCTCGGTCTCGTTATTCGTGATCGTAATATTGTCAACAGGCAAATTCGGAACAGCCGTCTTCACCAGATTGAAATAGCCGTCAATATTATCCTGACTCGGTCTGAAGCCCGGCTTGAAGCTCAGCACCACGGATGCCGAGGCCTTCTCCTGATCATCCTGGGTGGCGAACACGGTCTCCTTTGGCAAATTGACGAGAACTTTAGCGTCCTTGACACCCTGCATTCTGCGCAAAAGCTGTTCTACTTCGCCGTTCAGAGCGTTATTGTACTTAACGTTAAATTCGTTCTCCGTCGTACCGATCATGGACGAACTCTGATCAAATACTTTAAAGCCGATCGAGCCATCCTGAACAATCCCCTGCGAACCAATATCCACCTTAACACGGGCCGCATCGGTGCTAGGTACGGAAATACTGTGACCGTCGGGACTTAACCGATAGCTGATTCCAGATGTCTCCAAATAGTTTATGACTCCGGCGGCATCCGTACTGTCTAAATCTTGAAATGCAACCTCATATTGGGTCTTGGTAAGCTGCATCGTCACAGCAACAATAATAATTATAATGATAAACAGCGTCGAAAAGAATAATATCTTCTGTCGGACGCTGAATCTGTTCCAATACTGGACAAGCCTGTCCCTGTACTGGACGAATCTTTCATTCACGGTGTCACCCCATCCGAAACTAAGCTAGATTGTTTAGATTTGAGTTCTCATAATTTCCTGATAGGCTTCAATCACTTTGTTCCGGACTTGGGTGGTCAGCTGTAAGCTCAGCAAAGCCTGCTGTGAAGAGATCATCGCTTCATCCACATTCACTTCTCCCAGGACAAACTTATTATTCATATCTTTCGCATTTTGTTCCTGAGCAGCCACTTGATTCAGCGCATCCTCAAGATACGAGCCAAAGCCTTTTACGCTATCCGAGAGACCTGCGGAAGATTGGGCCTCCGTAGTCTTCATTGCAAGCGGCTGAATACTTTGCGCGCCAATTGTGAAATTTTGTATCAACGTTTCTCCTCCTTGAAAATAACCCTAGAGTAAGCCGGATTGATCGAGCACTTGAAGTATGTTTATAGATTATTTACCGATCTCAAGCGCCTTGGATACCATCGATTTGCTTGCGTTAAGCATAGTTACATTAGCTTCATATGAACGGGAAGCAGAAAGCATATCTACCATTTCCTTCGTAATATCCACGTTGGGCATATACACATATCCGTTCGCGTCCGCATCGGGGTGGGTTGGATTATAAACTGGCTTGAGCGGCGAGGAATCATCTACGATCGCTTGAACGCGAACACCTTCCGATCCTCCGTTCATTTTGGAATTCAGAATATTAGAAAAACTGTCATTCCGCGCAGATTCGAGCATCACAAGCTTGCGCCGGTACGGCACCGCTTTGCCGTCAACAACCGACGCTCTTGTCGTTTCCGCATTGGCTATATTGGATGAAATCACGTCCATTCTAAGCCGCTGTGCGGTCAGTGCCGAAGCGCTGATTCCAAAACTGCTGCCAAAATTCATACCTCATTATCTCCCTTCGGTCGCCGTCCGCATCATCGAAATCTGGCTGCTCAGCAGTTGAACATAAGAACTGTAACGAAGCTGGTTCTCGGCGCTGAGCGCCATCTCGCGGTCAATATCGACATTGTTTCTGCTGTTGTTCATAGAAGTGTTCTCGTCGGTCTGAATGACCGGGGCGGGAATAGATCCTGCCGATCCAAACTGAATATGACGGAGGTTCGTCACTTTGGCGCCGAGCGAAGGTTGGAGTCCGTTCTCCTTTTCGCGCAGAAAGCTCTCGAAAGAGACATCGGAGCGCTTGAATCCCGGCGTATCCACATTAGCCACGTTATTGGCCAGTGCGTTTTGTCGCATTGTGGCGGCATCAATGCCCTTTTGCAATCTTTGGAAACTGATACTGTTAAGCAATCCCATGATAATCCCCCTTCCAAAGCTATCATAATGAAAAGAATTCCACAACTCTTTCTGAAATCCTTCTCCAGTCGACAAATTTTGATAAAAAAAGCGATCTTTCCCGTAAAAATGACCGGGATTTTATGATCGACAGATTGAGACATAATAGAGGTAATTATTACATATATTGATTCTCTTAGAATTTGTATAATATTACAATAAGAAAAAAGCCCTATCTTTTTTAAAAAGAGAGGACTTTTCGTGTTTTTCATGCATATTTTTACATTTTACTATCCATTATTTTCTTTTGTCATCAGATTGTTCCGTAATTTCCCTTAATTTAGGTCATTTCGAGAAGGTACCCGTTACTTCTTACCTAGAAACCTTCTATTCACAGGAAGTTACAAGATATATTGGCTTAAATCGCGATCCTGGGCAATGCTAGCCAGCTTCTCACGGACGTACTCGGGCGTGATGACCATTTTATCCAGTGTAAGCTCGGGGGCTTCAAACGATAAATCTTCCAGCAGCTTCTCCAAAATAGTGTGCAGGCGTCTCGCCCCAATATTCTCCATATTTTGGTTGACTGTCGCTGCAATCTTCGCAATTTCGTAAATGGCGTCGTTTGTAAACTCCACCTCAATATCTTCGGTTGCGAGCAGATGGATATATTGTTTGGTCAGCGCATTTTTCGGTTCCTTCAATATCGATACGAAATCTTCGAGGGACAGGCTGCTTAATTCAACCCGAATGGGGAAGCGCCCCTGAAGTTCAGGGATCAGATCGGACGGTTTGGCGACGTGAAATGCGCCTGCGGCCACGAACAATACATAATCGGTCTTCACGGGGCCGTATTTCGTCATTACGGTAGATCCTTCGACGATCGGCAAAATATCCCTTTGCACACCCTCCCGGGATACATCCGGACCAGCCCCTTTACCTTGGCTTGCCACCTTGTCGATCTCATCGATAAAAATAATGCCGGATTGTTCCGCGCGCGCGACGGATTCCTGGATAACGTCGTCCATATCAATCAGCTTGTTCGCCTCATCCTGAATCAGCACTTTGCGGGCCTCCCGGATTGGAAGCTTGCGTTTCTTGGTCCGCTTCGGCAGAAGGCTTCCGAACATCTCCTGCATATTCATACCCATCTGGTCGTTGCCCTGGCCTGCGAACATATCCAGCATGGTCGGCGTGGTATCTTCGACATCGACTTCAATAATATCATCTTCCAGCTGTCCTGCCAGCAGCTTGAACCGGATTCCCCGGCGGCGTTCACTTAAAGAGGCGTCTTCGTCCGTATCTTCGGATTTCACTTCCTCCTGTCCGCCATTTCCGCCAAACAGCATCTCGAACGGATTGCGCTGGGCTTTATTCTTGGAGCCGGAAGGAGCGAGGATGCGCACGATCCGCTCATTTGCCAGCTCTTCCGCCCGGTCCTTCACCTTCTCTGTGCGCTCAAGCTTAACCATCCGGATCGCGGTTTCTACGAGATCGCGCACCATGGATTCCACATCGCGTCCCACATATCCGACTTCGGTAAATTTAGTCGCTTCCACTTTTACGAACGGAGCATTCACCAGCTTCGCAAGGCGTCTGGCAATTTCGGTCTTGCCCACACCGGTAGGCCCGATCATCAAGATATTCTTCGGCACGATTTCGTCGCGCAGTTCTTCGGACAGCTTGCCGCGCCGGTAACGGTTCCGCAGTGCGACCGCCATTGATTTCTTGGCCTGCTTCTGTCCGACGATATACTTATCCAGTTCGGCTACGATTTGCCGGGGCGTAAGCGATTGATTCGCCATCTCCATTCCTCCACTTCTCTGGCGGGCATTAAGCCTGCAATTGTTCAACGATAATATTGGAATTGGTATAGACACAAATCTCTGAAGCGATAGTAAGCGCTTCCTTTGCGATATCCGCCGCACCGAGATCTTTGGCATGACGTTTCAGTGCCCGGGCGGAAGCCAGGGCAAAATTCCCTCCGGAACCGATCGCAAGCACATCGTCGTCCGGTTCGATAATCTCACCGCCGCCGGATATGAGCAGCATGCCGTTCTTATCCATGACGATCATCAGCGCCTCCAGCTTGCGCAGGACGCGGTCCTGGCGCCAATCCTTGGCCAGCTCTACCGCCGCGCGCTGCAAATTGCCGTGATGTTCTTCCAGCTTGCCTTCAAACTTCTCAAACAGGGTAATCGCGTCAGCAACCGATCCGGCGAATCCGGCGATGACCTGTCCTCTGTATAATCTCCGCACTTTTTTGGCGGTTGTCTTCATGATGACATTTTCTCCAAAGGTAACCTGTCCGTCGCCTGCGATGGCCGCTTCGCCATTATGCCGCACGGCGCAGATGGTCGTTGCGTGAAAGCTCGGAATCATGCTCTTGCCTCCTTTTTACAATGCTCTCAAAATCGCTTAGGTTCTTTACAGAGACCCGGAACCGATGTTGTGGGTCAGATCCATGCGTTCCGCGAATCCGGCCAGACTGTCCAATGCACGATGGGCGAGGAGCTCATTTTTTTCCTTTTTGTTGCGGATTCTGTGTTCAGGCTTCGGCAACAGACCGAAATTTGCGTTCATCGGCTGAAAATGCTTGGGATCGGCAGATGTAATGTACGCAGGCATACTTCCCAGAACGGTATCCTCCGGAAAAACAAGAGGTTCTTCACCCAGAGCGATTCTGGCGGCATTCATGCCGGCTATCATTCCCGAGGCCGCAGATTCGACATAGCCTTCCACACCCGTCATCTGGCCCGCGAAAAGCAGTCGCTCGCGCCCTTTCATCTGATAGGTCGGATGCAGCATCTTCGGCGAATTGATAAACGTATTGCGATGCATAACGCCGTAACGGACGTACTCCGCATTCTCAAGACCCGGAATCAGTGAAAAGACCCGCTTTTGCTCCCCCCACTTCAAATGGGTTTGAAACCCTACCAGATTATATAGCGTTCCGGCTGCATTGTCCTGACGAAGCTGAACGACGGCAAAAGGCAGCTTGCCCGTATGGGGATTGACAAGGCCGACCGGCTTCATCGGGCCGAACAGGGCTGTCTGCTTGCCGCGTTTCATCATAATTTCGATCGGCATGCAGCCTTCAAAGTAAATCTCCTTCTCAAAATCTTTGAGCGCCGCCGTTTCCGCAGAAATAAGCGCATCGTAGAAGACGTCGAATTCCTCTTCCGTCATCGGGCAGTTGAGATAGGCCGCTTCGCCTTTATCATACCTGGAAGCCAGGTATACCTTGCTCATATCGATCGAATCCTTCTCGACAATCGGAGCCGCCGCATCGTAGAAGTAAAAATACTCTTCACCCAGCAGCGCTTTGATCTCGGAAGAGAGCGCCGGAGACGTTAGCGGTCCGCTCGCGATCACGACAATCCCTTCCTCCGGTATATGCGCCAATTCTTCATTTATAACCTCAACAAGCGGATGTCCGTGCAGCGCCGCCGTAATTTCGCCGGAGAATCCGTCGCGGTCTACGGCAAGCGCGCCTCCAGCCGGTACGGCATGCTTATCGGCCGAGCCGAGGACCAGTGAGCCGAGCCGCCGCATCTCCTCTTTCAGGACGCCGACCGCATTGCCAAGTCCGTTGGCCCGCAGCGAGTTGCTGCATACGAGTTCGGCGAACTTATCCGTATGATGGGCCGGCGTCTTAACGACCGGACGCATTTCATATAATTTTACCGGCACTCCCCGCGATGCAATCTGCCAGGCCGCCTCGCTCCCCGCAAGCCCCGCTCCAATTACCGTTACCGGCTGGGGGCTGCCCACTGTCTGTTTTGCTGTATCCGTCAACTTCATACAACCTCCATAAGTCTTTCTTGCTGAATTCATACATTATTCGGTTCACATGATGGAACCTTAACAGGCTTCGAAGACAAGCCTTAATTTACTGGGCCGTATTATTCCGCCGCTTCTTCTTCATTGTCTTCCAGATTCTCGGTATGATCGCATGACGTACACTGCAGCCGAACGCCTTGCTTATTCCGTTTCTCGATCATCCAAGTGCCGCACTCCGGACACGGTTTGGCAGACGGTTTATCCCAAGAGACAAAATCGCACTCGGGATAACGGTCGCAGCCGTAAAAGACGCGTCCCTTCTTACTGCGCCGTTCAACGACTTTTCCTTCGTGGCATTTCGGGCAGCCAACACCGATATCTTTGATAATCGGCTTCGTATTGCGGCAGTCGGGGAATCCGGAACAGGCCAGGAATTTGCCGAAACGCCCCAGCTTGTAAACGAGCGGCTTGCCGCATTTCTCGCAAATTTCATCGGAAACCTCATCCACGATCTCGATCTCTTTCATTTCCTCTTCGGCCACTTCAAGACGCTTCTCGAAGGAATTGTAAAATTCGGCAAGAACTTTTACCCAATCTTCCGCGCCTTCTTCCACATGGTCAAGGTCGCCTTCCATATGCGCCGTAAATTCCACATCCAGAATTTCCGGGAAGAACTGCTCCATTTGTTCGATAACCAGTTCTCCAAGCTCAGTGGGCATGAATTTTTTCTCTTCAATGGCTACATAGCCGCGCTTCTGGATCGTTTCCAGCGTCGGAGCATAAGTGCTTGGACGCCCGATCCCCAGCTCCTCAAGCGTCTTGACAAGACGCGCCTCCGTATAACGCGGCGGGGGCTGAGTAAAATGCTGCTTCGGATCGATTTCCTGCTTGACCAGCTTATCGCCCGCCTGAAGCTGCGGCAAATATTTCTCTTCCTCCGTCGTACCGTCATCGTTGCCTTCCACATAGACCTTCATAAAGCCGGGGAAAGACACCTTTGAACCGACGGCGCGGAACATGGCCTTGCCAACCGCAATGTCAACGGACAGCGTATCCAGCAGAGCCGAAGCCATTTGGCTCGACACGAAGCGTTCCCAGATCAGCTTATACAGCCGGAACTGGTCGCGGCTTGTAAATTCCTTGACGGCGTCAGGCTCGCGCAGTGCCGAGGTTGGCCGGATCGCTTCATGCGCATCCTGGGCTCCGGCGGCCTTCTTGGAGTATTGACGCGGTGTTTCCGGCAAAAAGTTCTCCCCGTACTTTCCGGATATCAGTTCCTTCGCTTCTTCCTGTGCCGTCGCGGAAATCCGGGTGGAGTCGGTACGCATATACGTAATCAGACCGACAGTGCCTTCTTTTCCAAGCTCCACACCCTCATACAGCTGCTGGGCGACAGACATGGTCTTGGCTGCCCGGAATCCGAGCTTGCGCGCCGCCTCCTGCTGAAGGGAGCTCGTTGTGAATGGCGCCGACGGATGGCGCTGTCTTTCTTTTTCCTTCACTTCGTTCACAATAAAATCTGCGCCTTCAATCGCCTTTAATACTTCTTGTACGTCGCTTTCGCGTCCAAGTTCCTTCTTCTCACCATTTAATCTGTGAAACTTGGCGTCGAATATGGAATCCCGGATACCGAATTTAGCCGTAATGGTCCAGTATTCCTCAGGCACGAACGCTGAGATTTCATTCTCCCGGTCCATAATGATTTTAACCGCAACTGACTGAACGCGTCCGGCCGACAACCCCTTTTTGACTTTCTTCCATAATAAAGGGCTGATTTTATAACCGACGAGCCTGTCTAGTATTCGCCGCGCCTGCTGGGCGTTGACCAGATCCATATTAATTTTACGCGGGGATTTGAAAGCATCCTTCACGGCCTGCTTCGTAATCTCGTTGAACACAACGCGGCAGTCCTGCGTATTGTCCAGATCCAGCGCATGCGCCAAATGCCAGGCGATTGCCTCTCCTTCGCGATCCGGGTCAGCCGCCAGATAAACTTTTTTTACTTTTTTGCTCGCGTCTTTCAGCTCTTTGAGCACCGAGCCTTTGCCGCGGATGGTAATATATTTGGGATTAAAGTCATTCTCGACCTCCACACCAATCTGGCTTTTGGGCAGGTCGCGAATATGTCCCATAGATGCCTTTACGATATATTTGCTGCCCAAATATTTGCCGATGGTCTTCGCCTTTGCAGGCGACTCGACAATGACCAAAGAATCAGCCACAGAATCGTCCTCCTAAAAGTTTTGTAGCATACTCTTCATGAATTTCTTAACAAAACTCGCTCGGAAGAATACGCTAAAACCTTAAACTTCTATTATTATATAACCTTATATACTGCTCCCGGTAAGGATGTTACCGCTTTTTTTATGATTAAAGATAACAGAACGGAATGCAAATGTCCAAAATCCAAACCGCTTTTCTCCAGCAGCTCATCCAGGGAACATGGGCCCTGATGGAGTATATGGTATAGGCGGGACTCGTCACTTGTCAAATTCTTTTCGACGCATAGGCCGCCGTCACCGTCGTTGTTAACCTCTAGATTTGACGAGGAATCCCCACTTTGAGGAAGAAAAGAGGCATATTCCGATTTAATATCGGCTGCGCTCGTTACAAGAGCCGCTCCCTGTTTAATCAGTTCCAGCGCTCCTCTGCTTTTGGGGGAAGTAATCGGTCCGGGAACGGCAAAAACATCTCTGCCCGCTTCAAGGGCGGCATCCGCCGTAATCAGGGAACCGCTCCTGCTGTCGGCTTCAACGACGACCGTGCCGAGGGTAAGTCCGGCGATAATCCGGTTGCGCTGGGGAAACAGGCCGGGATGGCTTTTGGTGCCGATCGGATATTCGGTGACCACCAAACCTTCGCGTGAAATCCGCTCGAGCAGTTCGCGATTTTCCGGAGGATATATTTTGTCCATGCCGGTAGCCATGACGGCTACGGTTCCGCCCGATTGACCCACCGCGGCTTCATGACAGATACTGTCGATCCCCCGGGCCAATCCGCTGATAACGGTTAGGCCGCTTGCGGCCAACTCTTCGGCGAGAACGGCTCCGACCTTGCGGCCGTACGCCGTTGGAACGCGCGTCCCAACCATCGCGATACCAGGTGCTTGCAGCAGATCAACCCGCCCCCGGTAGTACAAGACCCATGGAGGCTGGGAAGTTTCTCTTAGCAGTTCGGGATACCGGTCGTCGAACACGGTAATCATCGATACGCGGGCTGTTTCCATTACGGATCGCCGAAGCTTTACCCAATCCCGAGTCAAAACATCCGCCAGCTTAGTCGACATTCCCGGTGTCAGACCGATCCTTTCCCAATCCTCCGGCTTACAATCAAACGCCTTTTCCGACAAAAATCCCGCCTTGCATATTTTGTCGATACTTTTCCAGCCGATGCCTTCCACTTCATGCAAACCGAATAATACATCCCGATTATTCATAAATAGGCTCTCCCTTTTATATAGAAGGCACACGCCTTCCTATTTTGTGTCATGCGCAGGACAATTGCAAGCTGTTCCGGGCGAAGCCCAAAAGAGTATCTCCTGGAACATGCGGCAGCAGAGTGCGCAAACGCAAAAAAGCAACCCTTTATCCCCGCGAGAGAATAAAAGGTTGCTTACCTTTGTTATTATTATACACAATCGGGCGGCTGCCGGAAGTCCTGCTTTGCCCTGAAATCAAATGACTGTGTACACCTTGAAATTACTAATGCGTCGTGCAAGCGTGGAGGATGCCCTGTTCTTCCAGCACGCTCACCAGCGTAGAACCCATCTCGGCAGGCGTCGGAGCAACTTTGATGCCGCAAGCTTCCAGTACGGCGATCTTCTCGCCTGCCGTTCCTTTTCCGCCCGAAATGATCGCGCCGGCATGGCCCATGCGCTTGCCCGGAGGAGCGGTCGTTCCGCCGATAAATCCCACGACCGGCTTGGTCATATGATCGCGAATCCATCTTGCGGCTTCCTCTTCGGCGGTCCCGCCGATTTCACCGATCATGATGACCGCCTTCGTACGTGGATCTTCATTGAACCGTTTCAGGATATCGATAAATTCCGAACCCTTGACCGGATCACCTCCGATTCCGACCGCCGTTGACTGCCCTATGCCGCGGGTTGTTAGCTGATGAACCGCTTCATACGTAAGCGTTCCGCTGCGTGAAACGACCCCGACATACCCCGGCATATGAATATAGCCCGGCATTATGCCGATTTTGCACTCTCCCGGCGTGATAACACCCGGACAGTTCGGACCAATCAGCACGGTGGAGCGGCCTTCCATGTAACGCTTCACCTTGACCATGTCGAGGACAGGAATGCCTTCCGTAATACAGATGACGAGCTCCAGCTCGGCTTCCACCGCCTCCATAATCGAATCGGCGGCAAAAGCGGGCGGCACATAAATAACGCTGGCGGTCGCGCCTGTCGCCTTTTTGGCGTCTGCTACTGTATTAAAGATGGGCAGACTTACGGTTTTGCCGTCTTCCAGGGTTATGTCAATCGACGTGCCTCCCTTGCCCGGCGTAACGCCGCCAACCATTTGCGTGCCGTATTCCAGCGCACCTTTGGTGTGGAACAAGCCCGTCGAGCCCGTGATTCCCTGTGTGATGACCTTCGTATTTTTATCGACAAGAATGCTCATGCGCGTTCACATCCTATTCCTAATTGTAAAATACGGATACCCGCGGCCGATCCGCCGTTACTGCACAAGAGAAACAATTTTACGGGCTCCGTCTGCCATCGAATCCGCCGAAACGATGTTCAAACCGGACCCGGACAAAATCTTTTTGCCAAGCTCCACGTTGGTGCCTTCAAGACGGACAACGAGCGGTTTGGTCAAACCGAGCTGACTCGCCGCTTCCACAACTCCGCTGGCAATCACATCGCAGCGCATGATACCGCCGAAGATATTAATGAGAATCCCCTTTACCTTCGCGTCGGACAAAATGATTTTAAAAGCTTCCGTCACTTTCTCCGCTGTTGCGCCGCCCCCGACATCAAGAAAGTTCGCCGGCTCGCCTCCGTAATATTTGATAATATCCATCGTAGCCATCGCCAGCCCTGCGCCGTTAACCATACACCCGATATTACCATCAAGCGCAATGTAGCTAAGATCGTATTTGGAGGCTTCGATTTCCTTCTCGTCCTCCTCGTCCAGATCGCGCAATGCCTGAATATCCTTGTGCCGAAACAGCGCATTGGAGTCGAAATTCAGCTTGGCGTCCAGCGCCAGCACGTTACCGTCCGCCGTAACAACCAGCGGATTGATTTCGGCAATCGAGCAATCTTTATCCATAAAAGCCGAATATAGCGCTTGCATAAACTTGACCGATTTACCGATCAGCTCATTAGGTATGGAAATATGGTAAGCCAGCCTGCGCGCCTGAAAGACCTGAAGTCCCACCGCAGGATCAATAATCTCCTTAAAAATCTTCTCGGGATGCCGAGCGGCCACCTCTTCGATTTCGGTTCCGCCCTCTTCGGAGCCCATCAGCACGACACGTCCCGACCCGCGGTCGACAACAAGCCCGATATAATACTCCTTGACGATCTGGCAGCCTTCTTCAATAAGCAGCCGTTTCACCAGCTTACCTTCCGGACCCGTCTGGTGCGTCACCAGTGTCTTGCCAAGAATCTCTCCGGCAAATGCGCGGACTTCGTCCAAATCCTTCGCAACCTTGACGCCTCCGGCTTTTCCTCTGCCGCCTGCATGAATCTGGGCTTTAACAACGGCAACGGAACCTTTCAGCTCCTCGGCCGCGGCTACCGCTTCATCCACTGTAAAAGCCACTTTTCCGTTCGGTACGGCGACGCCGTAACTTTTGAGCACTTCTTTTCCCTGATACTCGTGGATATTCATTCCGGAAGCCTCCTAAAGTGAGCGGAAGCTGCAGGCAGCCTGCAGAATTTCCGCTTCCGTTTTGATTGAAGCTGGGCCCGGGATCGGATCGGTATCGAATTCTGTATTCCCGAATGAGGAAACCCAGAATATTGTACCATGTTTTTGTAGCGCTTTCCTCAAAAATCTTTCATGATTTATACATACATTTTCGCATGATTCCATGCCGGAATGCGAACGATTGCATTGACAAGCTTTACGTCCCTAAACTATTAACTGCTGATATTTGCTTGATGCACCCTGTTTAACAGACTGCGGAACTGCTGCAGAAGATATCCAAATTCCTCTTCCGGCATCGTCATTCCCTTTATCATCACGCCGGGTATCGTCTTGGCTTTATCCTGAAGCGCCCAGCCTTCATCCGTTGGAGAGATCAGCACCTTGCGCTCATCCTCTTGCGAACGCTCGCGAATAATCAGACCGGCCGCCTGCAGACGCTTCAGCAGCGGAGTCAGCGTGCCCGAATCGAGATACAAATCGGTGCCAAGCTCTTTGACTGTACACTGCCCTTTTTCCCAAAGAACGAGCATAACTAGGTATTGGGAATATGTAACGCCCAGCTCGTCAAGAAAAGGCTGATACAGTTTCGTAATTTCGCGCGAACAGGCATATATCGTGAAACAAAGCTGATTTTCCAGCAGCAGTTCGGGGATAGGGGTTGGCTTTTGTGTCATAGCTTATGTTCACCTGCTTTCTTCCCTCGATTTTATCATAATTTATTAATCAATTCATGTTAATCGCAAAAAACATTTTGACAATTTTTATATTTGTGTTAAATTAAATTGTGTAAAATATATATTCGAGATAGGAGATATGCATAATGATGACAATCCAGCAAAAATGGTATGAAACAACGGTAAAAGCTGTAGGAGGCAGAGACGGATTCGTCGAATCTTCCTCTCCCGAGTTCCATCAAAAGATCTCCACTCCCCGTGAGATGGGCGGCCCCGGAGGAGAAGGCACCAACCCGGAGCAGTTGTTCGCGGCCGGTTATTCCGCCTGTTTTGACAGCGCGCTGAACTTGGTGGCCCGGCAGAAGCGAATCAAGATCGAAGGCAGTGAAGTTACCGCTACCGTATCCTTCGGCAAAACCGAAGACGGCGGTTTCGGCATTGCGGTCGTCCTGAATATCCTTGTAAAAGGCGTCGATTATGAAACGGCGGTCTCTCTCGCAGAAGGCGCCCATGCGGTATGTCCTTATTCCCGCGCTACACGCGGCAATATCGCCGTAGACATTAACGTTATTAAAGAACATTCGTTTGGCGGAGGGTATTGATTTACACCCCGTCAGATTTATATAATAAACGGGAAGCTATATTTTTCGGAAAATGAGGAAGCACCTCTTTACTGAAGCCAAGCGCATGAGATGCGCCGACTTTAGAAGAAGGGGTGTTTTGTTATGTATGGAAAAATGCACAGCGCCTGCCTTTACGGCATTGAGGGCGTCATGATCGGTGTGGAAGTGGACCTCGCGAACGGTTTACCGCAGACAAACATTATCGGGCTGCCCGACTCCGCCATCCGCGAAGCGGCCCTGCGGGTGCGCTCCGCCGTAAGAAATTGCGGCTACCGCTACCCCCAGCAGCGGGTTACCATCAATCTGGCGCCGGCCGATCTGCGCAAGGAAGGCTCCGCCTTCGATCTCGCGATCGCCGTCGGCATTCTGACGACAAGCGACCAGCTTGTTATGCCATCCGCCGGAAAGACACTGATGATCGGCGAGCTCGCGCTTGACGGCAGCCTCCGGCCTGTGACCGGAGTGCTGCCCATGGTCGAAGCCGCCCGAAAGGCAGGCTTTGGAGCCGTTCTGCTGCCGCGCGGCAACGCTGCGGAAGCGGCGCTGATCGGCGGCATGCGTGTCTACGCAGTTGATCATTTGCATGAGCTGCGTGGGCCAGAGCAGCCGACCTCATCCCCCGCCGATGTTGAATCGTTAGGAGAACCGGGAACCCCCGGTGAAATTGCCGAAGCGGCAGATGCAGGTGAACATCATACGGCAGAAGATTTGGGCGGCGGAATCGACAGTCTGCCGTTTCCGGTTACAACGGACAGCAGAGCCGACATTGTGCAGCCGATCATGGCACTGTCGCTGGAGCATCTCCGTTATACCGCCCCTGTCAGCTTCCCCGCTTCTTCAGAAGCCATAGAAACAATGAGGGAGGATTACAGCGACGTACTGGGCCAGCACCATGTCAAACGGGCGCTGACCATCGCCGCCGCGGGCATGCATAACATTCTTCTTATCGGTCCGCCAGGCACGGGCAAGACGATGATGATCAAACGCCTGCCCGGTATACTGCCGGCCTTAACCGACAGTGAAGCGCTGGAGGTCACGCAAATATTCAGTGCCGCAGGCAAGCTGAAAGATGCTCACCGGGGACTCATTCGGGAAAGGCCCTTCCGTTCGCCGCACCATACCATTTCCGGAGCGGGATTGATCGGCGGGGGCGGCGTTCCAAAGCCAGGGGAGGTCAGTCTCGCTCACCGAGGCATTTTGTTCCTCGACGAGATGCCCGAATTCTCGCGCAGCGTGCTGGAAGTGCTCCGCCAGCCAATGGAAGATCATGTCGTTACGATCAGCCGGGCAAGGGCCGCTTTTACGTTTCCAGCCAGGGTAATGCTCGCTGCTTCTATGAATCCGTGCCACTGCGGCTTTCTCGGAAGCAGTCACCCCCAGCAGCGCTGCACATGCAGCCCTGCACGCATCGCCCAGTACCGCGGACGGATATCGGGGCCCCTGCTTGACCGGATCGATCTTCAAGTTGATGTTCCACGGCCAAGAGAATGGGATAAAAACGGCGGCAGCGCCGGCCTGTCGACGGCGGAAATGCGCTCTCGGGTAGCAGAGGCTCAAGCTATTCAGTCCGAACGCTATAAGCGGCTGCCGATCTCCTGGAACAGCGAGCTTTACGGCACATCTCTCCGCCGTTATGCGAATCCCGGTCCCGAAGGCGCCCGGATGCTGCACTCACTGCTGGAGAACCTTGGACTTAGCATGCGGTCCTACGACCGCATTCTGAAACTGTCCCGCACCATCGCCGACCTGGACGGAGCGGACCGGATATCATCCGCACATATCGCGGAGGCGCTGCAGTACCGGAATCTGGACAAAGCGCCTATGGAAGAGGAATAAGAGATTTGATCGGTTTCACTGATCGACTGGAAAGGAACAGAACCGGCAGATAAAGGTGGGCTGGGCATTTTCCGCATCTTGACTCATATCAATCAACTGGTACGACGGTTCAAGGTGGAGTAATAGGAGCGACAGAGCATGGATCAAGCACGGGGATGTAATGTTAACAATAAGGGATCGATAATAGGAAGCTGTACGTTAGTTTGTGACACTGCTGAATCAACAAAAGAACCCGTTTTGGGTTCTTTTTTGAGGATTCATTAAAATAGTCAAATTTTAACATTGTCGTTCTGAATCATCGAAAAAACTGGGCTTCTAAGTGTTAATCTCTTGTGCCACCGCCACCAACGGGTCTTCGGTTACCAATCTCAGAATCACGGCGGTGATTTTCTCTAATGTACCTGCTTACAGGGTCTAAGTCCCGCGCCGGCCGATCCGGTATACTTCTTCCCCTTCAACGCTTATAACGTAAATTCTCATTGGCATGACTTTCTTTTTTAACCCTTATATATAGAAGAAAAAAATGTCGAAAATACGCGAACAACCCCGAAAGCGTATGTTTGAGAGAAACGCCTTCCGCTTGGGCTCTGGCAGGAGAATCATGGTGTATTAGCGCGGTTAAGAAGCTTAGGTACATAGAAGACATCCCGGCAGCATGCCTGGAAGCCTGCTAGAGCAAATCAACTTTCCGAGGACAGCGGATTATGGTCGTTCTTGTCCGTCTCTTGAGAAGAGGCCAAGATATCCATAAGGGCTTCAAACGACACCGGCTTATAGTTCCAGTGCTCCACACAAACATTAAAATGATTGTTCCCTGCGTATTTTTGGCCGTGGATATGACCATGCACATTGACGTAAGGCATATGCCGATTCATATACAGGGGCTCGTGAGTAATCAGAAAAAATTCCTTATAAATAATGCCGTTCTCGCTCACTTCCTGAAATCCGGCATCCAGCCACCAACTGCGGGAACGGCCGCGGTCATGATTGCCCAATATCAGCGTTTTGTAGCCGTTCAGCCTGCTCAATATACGGCTTGTCTCCTCCTTGTCCAGGAAGGAAAAATCACCCAGATGGAATACCCGGTCTTCTTGTCCAACCGCTTCATTCCAGCCTGCGATCATCGACTCGTTCATCTGCTCTGTATCGGCAAACGGCCGGGATTCATAATCAATAATCGCTCTGTGGCCAAAATGATGATCTGACGTAAAGAATACTTTTGTCATCTTCTCTCTCCCCATCTGCTGAAAATTCATTATGTATGAAAAATAAAGACACAAACCTGCCGATTCCGCAAATAAGGCAAAAAGGCTCCACAGCCGGTTTTTGCCGATTCTGTAAGAAGCCCAGTTGCCGCGTTCTCTTTTAAGGAAGTATGAATTGCGAACTCCATACTTTCCCTTTAACACCTGTTCGTCAATTGCGTTTATGCATTCGACGGTTATCGCAAGCCTGGATCAGCTCCGCAAGCGTTGGCGGCCCCTCATTTTCAATCAGCCATTGGCGCATCGCCTTAATCGCTTCAACCTGTCCGTCACCTTTATCCCGCCAGGTCAGCAATTCAATCACATTAATAATCAGCGTCATCAAACTCGCATTGCTGCTCTGCGACTTATCTGCGCGTATTTTTTGGAACAGCGCCTCGTTTTCCCAATCGATTAATATTTCTTCGGCGATGGCCGGCCTCATGACGGTGAAAGTCTGATGGCATGAGCTGCAACTGACTGACGTTACCGGTTCCGTAGTGAATACCACGCCAATTTCCAGTCCGCAATGTTGGCAAGCAAATTTCACATGTATATCAAATGGTTGTTGTTTCACTCGGACAGCCTCCTCTTGGAATATTAAACGGTTACACTAATGTATACCCAATTCCGCTCAGAACTGACCCAAAGCCGTTCACTATTGAGACTCAAATCCCATTGGCATCGTGCCCGGATTGTCCAAAAATCAAAGATCGGCCATTGGCAGGAATTTGTACTTTTCCGTATAAATCTCAGTTCTGTTTAAAAGGCCTCACGGATGTGGTTGAGCGAAACGATGCTTAAATTCCGGCTCATCAGCACAGTAATCACGTCAAAAGATACGGGGCGCTCGTTTTGCCTGCTATTGTGCAGATAAACCCGTGCCGTTCGCCGAACACGGTCAATTTTGCGGGCATCCACCGATTCTTCCGGCGTTCCTTGCATCAGACTGCCGCTGCGGCTCCGCACCTCGACGAAGACGAGGCGGGCGCCTTGCTCAGCGATAATGTCGATCTCCCCCGCCCGGCAGCTCCAATTGCGATCCACAATGGTATAGCCTTTGGCGCTGAGGTAAAGAACGGCCGCATCTTCAGCCGCTTTGCCCTTTTGCTTGCGGTTATATCGGACCTCTTCGCTGAAATTGGAGGAGCGCACTGGATTCTTGCCCTTATTGAACGGACCGTTCATTCCTGTCTCCTGGCGCCCGCGGAAGCGTCGCTGCGATATACATAGCTCAAAATTTCGGCTACCAGTTGATACAGCTCCGGCGGAATTTGCTGGTCGAGATCCAGCTTGGAGAGAACCTCGACCAGAGCGGCATCCTCCTGGATGGCGATCCCGTTTTCTTTAGCTTTTTGCAAAATAGCTTCGGCAATGTTGCCCTTTCCCTTCGCGACAACAACCGGCGCTTCGGTCTTCCCCGGCACGTATTTTAGCGCAACGGCTTTTTTCATGTTATTTAGAAATTCCCCGGAGGAATCATTCATATGCGGTAATCCACCCCTCTGTAAGAATCGGGAACGTAATCGGCCGGACTCCCCGGCCCTTTCCCCGTCTTCTCCGGACTTTGGGCGGGAAAAGACTCCGCTTTAAACGAAGAAAGCTGGTAACCGATTGTTTCCATCGCGGACTTAATATCGTCTTTCGACGATTCAAGCAGTTCTTGAGCCCACGGTTCATTATTGTGCAGCTTCAAGCTGACAATCCGGTCCACCACCTGCACATCGACAAGAGTCTGGCCCAAGGCCTTCATATCCAGATCGAACCACAGCCGGCAGTTTGAAGCGTCGAGTTCGCCCTTATGTCCCCGTCTCGACTGAATATGGACGGAAGCCGTCTCCGTTCCATCCGGACCCTTGAGCGGCAGAAACAGAGTTACCTGCGCGAACGGGGCCGTGCGGTCCGTGTTCAGCAGCAGCTGCTGGCCGGTCAAATGCTGCACCAGCTGCCCCGCGGCTTCTTTTACCGCCGCGGGAACGTCGCTGCTGGCCATCGCCTGCAGCAGCACGCCCTTGACCGTGTCGCCGGCTTGCTCACCGGCGACTGCTCCCGGCTCCGCGCCGGCTTGCGCCGCGCCGCCGCGGAGCGCCAGCTGCTCGTGCTCCGCACCGAGCAGCTTAAGGACCCGGGCCACCCAGGCTCCGCCCGGGGTGGCGTCCGGCTGCGGCCCAGCCGCAGCCGAGGGGTTCCCGCGCGCGGCATCCGCGCGGGCAGGGTCTCCCGCCGCGTCCGCCGGCGGGAGAGCGGCGAGCTGCGGCAGCGCGTCCCGCAGCTCGCCAAGCACGCCCTGCAGCTTCGCGAGCAGGGCTCCAGCCTGCGGCTGCGAGTCTGCAGCCGCCAGTCCTGCCGCTTGCGTTCCCCCAGCCCGCGTCTCGCCTGCCGCTAGTCCTGCCGCTTGCCCTCCTCCAGCCTTCGTCTCGCCCGCCGCCAATCCTGCCGCTTGCGTTCCCCCAGCCCGCGTCTCGCCTGCCGCCAGTCCTGCCGCTTGCCCTCCTCCAGCCTTCGTCTCGCCCGCCGCCAAT
This sequence comes from Paenibacillus rhizophilus, assembly GCF_003854965.1. Lineage (GTDB taxonomy): Bacteria > Bacillota > Bacilli > Paenibacillales > Paenibacillaceae > Paenibacillus_AQ > Paenibacillus_AQ rhizophilus. The sequence goes on along the minus strand of NZ_RQPI01000001.1, from coordinate 286,370 downwards.
CCTGCCGCTTGCGTTCCTCCGGCCCGCGTCTCGCCCGCCGCCAGTCCTGCCGCTTGCGTTCCCCCAGCCCGCGTCTCGCCCGCCGCCAATCCTGCCGCTTGCGTTCCCCCAGCCCGCGTCTCGCCTGCCGCCAGTCCTGCCGCTTGCGCTCCTCCAGCCTTCGTCTCGCCCGCCGCTAGTCCTGCCGCTTGCGCTCCTCCAGCCATAGTCTCGCCTCCTGCCAGTCCGCCTGCCTGCGCTCCCTCAGCATCTGCGGCTGATCCTATTCCAGCCGCAGCCTGTCCACCGACAGCTGCCGTCTGCTCACTGTCAATCGACACTCCAGCACCGCCGGCCGTCATCGGGCCTTGACCACCCGCCATCACAGCGGTCATTCCTTTAGCCGCAACGGCCTCATTACCTGACGGAAGTACACTGCTTCTGCTTCCCGCTCCGGCATCCGGATTCGCCGTTCCGCGTCCGGCCGCGGCCTCGTCGCCTTCCGGTCCAATTGAAGTGGTTCCGCCGTCGCCCTGTCGACCTGGAATTCCGTTTGCGCCTTCTTTACCCAGCTTCAGGGAGAATGGGCCGGAAACTGCCGCGGTTCTTTCGCCCCTACCCTCGCCTGTCCCCGCCTGGTTTACAGTGTTCCCGCCAGAATTCACATTATCGGCAGGCAAAGCGCCGATATTGGAACCAAGCAGTTGAGCGGGTCCCCCGCCGCCAGTTTCCTGCTGCCCGATCCACAGCGTCAACTGCTCTTCCAGAGCGGATAGCAGCTGGTGAAGCTGCGGACCGAATATCGCCTGCTGAAGGCCTCTGATACTCTGGGGTGTAATGGGCAGGCCCCTTTTTTCCGAAATAACGGCTGCTTCAAGCCACTCCTTGACAGGCACGTTCGCCGGCTTGGCCTCCATTACCGCATTCAGCTTGGCGGCGGTTTCCTTGGTTAGCGGAAGCCCTCCCGACTGCATGGCCTGTATGATCTCACGCCCCGCTTTGGAATCGCTCAGACCGAGCGCATCAAGCGCCTCTCCCATCGTCTGCGGTGAAGTGGCGATTCCGGCCGGGGCCGGTTTCAGCACCGGGAGACCCTGATCGCCAGGAGGCCCCACCTGCAGATTCAGCGTTTGTCCCTGCTGCAGCGGCGTCTCCAGCTCTGCGCGAACAGAGGTACCCTGGATTTGCACTACCGCTTCTTTTCCAGATTCCGATACGCTGAGGACGACGCCGCGGACGACCTGCCCTTCTTTGAGTTCCAACGTTTTCGCTTCTCCGGGCTTGCTGTCTCCCAGCAGGCCGCGAATCAAAGATCCGATGTTCACGCCGCTTGCTCCTCTCTGCTCATCTTCTTGTTTTTATATCGGCATCTGCTGCCATTTTTGCAACCCAAGAGGTTTAGTCGACTACTTTTACGATAACGTCCGGTTATAAAAACAGCCCGGCTCAACAACGATCGCCGGACTGCTCCAAGTCTATAATTTTTCATATTCATGAATGCTCTAAAATAAAGTGGTCTGCTCCGCCAGGATCCTCCCCAGGAAGCTGCGCCGATGCATCGGCGTCGGCCCTAGTGTTACAATTCGCTCGCGGTGAAGCTTCGTTGCATAGCCCTTATGTATGGCAATTCCGTAATCTGGATACAAGTCCTCCCATAACCCTTCGCACAGCCTGTCGCGCGTTACTTTGGCTACAATGGACGCCGCCGCAATCGACTGACTGTTGGCATCCCCTTTAATGATCGCCTGCTGCGGCAGAGGGAGATCGATCTTTTCAGCATCAATCAGCATATAATCGGGTAGGATGCCCAGCCCTTCAACCGCTTTTTTCATGGCCAGCCTTGAGGCTTGCTTAATGTTAATTTCATCGATCCGGGAAGAGTCCACATGCCCTACCCCGACAGCCAGCGCCTGCTCCATAATCAGCTCGAACAGGGTTTCCCGTTTCTTAGCCGTCAGCTTCTTGGAGTCATCCACACCCTCGATAATCAGACCCTCCGGCAAAATGACCGCTGCCGCCACCACGTCGCCGAACAAGCAACCTCTGCCCACCTCGTCCACTCCGGCAATACGGAAGTAAGATTGCTCCCAGACCTCTTTTTCATAGAACAGCATATCAATATCCATTTCTTACCCACCCGCCAAACTGTAATTTCCGATTCCGCCCGCCTTTAAATTTAGCTTACCACAGCAGCACCGGCAAGGTCATCCACAAAATGTCCTGTTTTGATATCCAATATCCGGCGTATGAGATCCATATAAAGTCCATGAATTCTCAACAAAAAAAAGAGCCGCCGAGAATTCGGCCGACTCTTCCTAACCCGTATTATTACCCGTGAGCGCCTAACTTGACGCTGTTCACATCACTTTCAAACGGACAGGAATCCTGTTCCAGAAGGCGTTAACTCACTGCTTCCAGGGAGCATTTTCCCTTTACTTTGGAGCCTCCAGCGTGAACCGGCCAAGCTTGCCGGCGCGCAGCTCATGCAGCAGGGTTCGGGAGGCTTTCTCAAGATCCACCCTTCCGCCGCTGACCAGACAGCCGCGCTTTCGCCCTACAGCTTCCATGACAGCCACGATTTCGTCCGGGTTCTCCAAATCTTCCGGAAACTTGTCAATCCCGTACCTCTCCCGGAATCTGTCACCGTAATCGCGCAGCAAATACTTAATCGCATAGAACGCGATGTCCTCCACATTGAGAATCTCTTCGCGGATTGCTCCAGTAATCGCCAGCCGGTAACCGACCTGCTGATCCTCGAACTTCGGCCACAAAATCCCCGGGGTATCGAGCAATTCAAGTCCGCCCCCGGTCTTGATCCACTGCTGGCCTTTCGTAACGCCCGGACGGTCGCCCGTTAACGCGATGTTGCGGCCGGCCATCCGGTTGATCAACGTCGATTTGCCCACATTGGGAATGCCGACGATCAGCGCCCGCATCGCGCGGGGATTCATCCCTTTAGCGATCTGCTTATCGATTTTTTCCTTCAGCAGAAGCTTGACCTGATCCGGAATTTCCTTGACCCCGTTGCCGGTGGAAGCATCCACGGGATGCGCGACATGGCCTTCCTGCTTGAAGTAAGCCAACCACTGCCGGGTCGTATCGGGATCAGCCAGATCGCTTTTGTTCAAAATAATAAGCCGCGGCTTGTCCTTCAAAATATCGTCAATCATCGGATTGCGGCTGGACAGCGGAAGACGGGCATCGAGCAGTTCTATGGCAACGTCAATCAGCTTCAGCTTATCCTCGATTTGCCGTCTGGCCTTCGTCATATGACCCGGAAACCATTGTATGGTCACTGCCCATCGCCTCCTTTGAGTAAATTTATGCTAATGCTTGATCCATTCCATATCTGACACCGGCCAGAAAATCACATCGGCCCGTCCCACGATATCGCCCAGCGGCACATAGCCGATCATCCGGCTGTCCGTGCTGTCCGAACGGTTATCTCCCATTACGAACACGTGTCCCTTTGGAACGGTGCCTTCCTTAAAGTCCTCGTTGGGAAAGTTCTTGTCGTTGTATAACTGATTGTTGGCATGCGCCTGGTCAATGGCTTTTTGAATGTAGGTTTCATCAACCTTTTTGCCGTTTACAGTCACTACGTCGCCTTCAACCTTCACGGTATCCCCGGCTACGCCGATGACCCGTTTGATAAAATCCCTGCCTTCGGAAGGCACATGAAAGACGATTACCTCGCCGCGCTGCGGAGACCGGATATCATACAAAATTTCATTAACGATGACCCGCTCGCCGGTATGGAAGTTCGGCTGCATGGATGGTCCGTCCACAATAAACGGCTTGAACAACAGCCAACGAATCAGAATAACGAGTATCAAAGCGATCGCAATCGCTTTTACCCATTCCAATACTTCATTCTTCTGCTTGGGCGGAGACTGCCGGGCCTGATCGTCACCTTCGTCTTGCCCCTGATGCAAATCCTGCTGCATAGTTCACCGTCCTCTCCTTAACCTTGACTGAACAAGGATCTTTTATGAACACTCTCTCCTAACAAGCCAAAAAAACTTCAACCCAAAAAACCTCTGCAAAAAATTCCATCAGAAGGCTTTTTCGAAAGAAGCCCGTCCCCAGCTCTATCTATAGGCAAGTTTTATATGCAAATCTTGATAAAACGAAAGGGGCTTGAAATCAAGCCCCCTTCCTTTGCCGCTTGGTTTAGCGACGAATCTCTTTAATTCTTGCAGCTTTACCACGCAGTTCACGCAAGTAGTACAGCTTGGCGCGACGAACTTTACCATAGCGAGTTACTTCGATTTTGTCAATCTTAGGCGAGTTGATCGGGAATGTTCTTTCCACGCCAACGCCGTAAGAAATTTTACGAACCGTAAAAGTCTCGCTGATTCCGCCGCCGCGGCGTTTGATTACAACGCCTTCAAACAGCTGGATACGTTCGCGGGTTCCCTCGATAACCTTAACGTGCACTTTCAAAGTGTCGCCAGGGCGAAAACTCGGGATATCTTTGCGGAGCTGTTCTTTCGTAATTTCTTGTAAAATATTCATTAAGGACTTCCTCCTTCCGTACAGGTGTTCATGCCTCTTCAGGAGAAGTCTCTGTTCCCCATCATCATCCGCAGCGGACCACCGTATTCCACACAACAGGAATAATGATATCATATCAGGCCAATGAATACAACTATTTATTAGATTACAAAGGGAGCATATCCCGCTTTTTTGCCTTTGCTTGACAATCCCTGCATAACCCGACCACCGAGCCGTCATCCTGCGCATAAAACATCAGCTTGCCGTTTTTCTTCTTGCAGCTGGAACAGGGCTGTTCATTCGTATTTTTCCGGGCTCTGCGGTGCGCGTCCAGCGGGATTACATTGTTCTTTAAGGAATTTCCATTGTTCAGTTTTCTTGTGCTCATAAGCCGGGTTACAGCATATATGACACCTACCGCCAACAAAATCACTAGGAATACAACATATCGCATCGCAAGTATCCTTTCTTTTGGGGGCTTTAGTTATTATTATACTGGAAGTTATTTTTATGAAACAAGTTTTTAAGCATGGCGCCGAATTGTTGTATCTCGTCCAGTTTGAGCAGCCATCGCTTTTCCTGAAATCCCCAACTTTGGTCTAGTTAAGCGCCAGCCTCCAGCCCCTGTTTCAATAAATTTCCATGAGATATAATACTGGAAGTACATACATACGTCGCTCTGCATCAAAAGAGAAGGGGTTAATTTTAAAGGGGGGATTTTTAGCATGATAAGGAAATTTGGAAAAATGACGGCAGCGGCTGCCCTTGCGGCCTTACTGCTGGCGGGATGTACTGAGCTGCCCGGCAAAACGGCAAGCGGCGCGGACAGCGATTTGGACAATTCCATAGAGGCTATCGGCGAAACCGTGCAGCAGGAAGCGGGCAAGGCGGCAGATTCCGCCCAGCAAGCGGTTGAAAACACCGCAAGCGATGTGGCGGATCGGATAAAATCCGGAAGCATTGTCAAGGAATTATCGATCACCCAATCTGCCGGAAGCGCCGATACGCTTCGTCTTGATAATTCAGTTGGCGAAATCGAGGTGAAAGCAGGAACAGGGTCCAATGTTAAGGTAACTGCAACTATACGCTCCTACGGCAAACTGTTCCGCAAGGCGGACCGGCAGCAAATTCTGGATAACGCTGAAGTCTCCCTTCAGGAAAGCGGCGGCGAACTGCAGCTGTCCACTCATCCCAAAAATGATCCGGACATCGACCTATGGACCTGGGCCGAGAAAAGATACGGCTTCGCCGACTTCAGCATCTCCTACGCCATTGAAGTACCCGATAGCTTGAGCCAGTATGAGATTACAGGCGATGTGGGAAAAATCAAACTGCGCGGTTTAACAGGCACTTTCCATGTGTCCAGCGATGTTGGGGGTGTCGACATCGAGGATGTGCATATTGCGGGGAAATCCACAGTGAGTACAGATACCGGCAGCATCTCGCTGGATATTAACGCCATGGACGCCGGCCTCACCGCGGACACCGATGTTGGCAGCATAAGCGCGGCGCTTGGGCAATTGGTGCAATGCACCCTTGAAGCGAACAGCGAATTGGGCCGCGTTTCTGGTGCGCCTTCCGGCAAAAGCGACGTTAACGGCGGCGGACCGCTCCTGTCGCTATCCACCTCCGTCGGATCGATCAATGTGACCAAATAAACGCAGAGCCGATTCATAAGAAAATGCAAACGGGCCAATCCAGAATATAATCCGGATTGGCCCGTTTAACTTAATTGGAGTAGCGGGATTCGAACCCACGGCCTCACTCACCCCGAGTATTCTTTTATTTTGATTTTGATCATTTTTAAATTCAGAAATGGGTGCCCAAAAGTTTCTACTTTTTGAGACACCCTCTTTGAGCGTTTACTCTTTTATTAATCTGGTATTTCTTTATTTTTTACTGATACAGTTGATCACTTGAACCATTTGTTGGATTTTGATACTGGTTTGCGTATTGTTGAATTTGCTCTTGATCTTCAGGAACTACCTGATAAACAGCTCCAATTTTAGCCGTCATGCTTTGATCTGCTGGTTCTAGTGGATAAAACCCTTTTTTAACCATATATTGCCACATATCATAGGCATGTGAACAACTCATCATAAAACAGGTTTGCAGAAAGGAGCGTATTTCAGGGTTCGCTGCTTCCATGGCTGAATAAGCATATTCCCGGCCAGAACGTTTTAATGTAAGTAAATAAGCAGTAGCCATTTCTCGATCATTCATATTATCAACCATGGTTCGAGGTTGGACAGGTGGATATTGATTAACGGGAGACTTTGTAAAATCGCTAAGTTTTCCATCTTCCTTTAAAAGCGATAACTCTTTTTTTGCCCCATCCATTTGGTTGAGAAATTCCACCTTCATGTTATAGTCACGAACATGAAAGGGGAAATGCCTTTCCAAAATGCTTTTAAATTCTTGATCCTGTACATGTTGTACCATATATCCCATGTTTGTAATAGAGTTAACACAACTCATCGTTAATTCCTGTAAATCATGAAGTTCGTGGGCTGCTAATCTCACTATTTAACCTCCTATTTTTGTTATCCCTTTTTATGATGGACATAAGTGTTTTTTTTATTCAGAACGAAAGAACTTTTTCACATTAGATATAATTGCAGAATGTCGAGTAGCTCTTCCGGTACATTTAAACGTCCGACCCAATTTCCCCTCCGCATCCTTCGAGTATAGAATATCGAATAGTTGGTCGAGCGACTGATTACCGCCTTTTTCCTCGCGCTCAAATTTATAGTGTTTAGCGTTACGTTTATCCAAAACAAAAAGCCCTCCTCTGCGTAGAAAATGACTACGCTAAGGAGCGCTCGCGAGTGAACAACTGCGAATGGGTCCGGCGCCACACCCGCGCTAACACGGGTGCGTCTACCGGATGTCCACCGTATCGTCGAACGCACTTAAAACGTTGACGTTACGCGGTTTGTTGCGATAAATCGGAGTAGCGGGATTCGAACCCACGGCCTCACCCACCCCAAGGGTGCGCGCTACCAGGCTGCGCTATACCCCGATGATATGTATGCCGCTATTCCGCTTTCACAGTATACATGAAACGTCAGCGACGAATATTATTATACGACTTAATAATCCACTCTTGCAAGCAAAAACTAAGGTTTAACACACACTAAATTTCAGCTTAAACACTTGTACAAGATTTACGACAGACCTATTTTGAATTCAAGTGAATCTTGAGGTGAAACCAGCTATTAACTTTTTCAGTAAAAATGCAAATAGTAGAGTGATTAAAATGCAGATTAGATTATATGTAACATTGTCGATACTTTTGCTTATTTTAGTCGTGATATTTAAAATCCTTTCATGAATCAAATAGATTTCAAGACTGTGTGTACCGCAGAAAGTTAAGAAGATAAATTTTTTAATACCGCGCTCTGAAACTGTTTGTAAAAAAGTTGCTGCAAACATGCACAAAGGTAATGTAATTAAAATAAAAGGATACCAAAAGATGCCATAATTCCATAAGTATTCATAAGATAAATATTTCAAACTTATCACTAATAAGGTCAAACCAAAAATTGCCGCAGCTATATTAATTATTAAATGTAACATGGCAGCTTTCTTGTGTGTCTCGATCCAAAAACCTACAAGAAACCCAATAAAAAATATTGGTATTCTTGTAGTAAAAACAAGTAAATATGAAAAAGATGTTGAAGTAATAGATATAGTTATTAGTAATCCAATAAGAATGACCGCTGTAAGTGAAATATACTTATTTTTCGACTTGAAAAAGTACATAAAAACGGGTGTAAGCAAATATAAAACCAAAATTGCAGGAACATACCAATCAAATCTATTTTTAGAGTCTAACCAAAAACTTAGTGTGGTTAAATTCAAAACTGCATCTATAAGCGACATTTCACCAACATACCAATAAAATAAACAAACAATAAACACAACTGTAATATAAGTTGGAATAATTCGTAGCAGTCTTCGCTTATAAAATGTTATAACGTTATCGTCTTTCTGACATGCAAAGTACAATCCCAAACCGGATAACATTAAAAAAATATCTACTCCTCCATATCCGATTTCTTTAATTGTATTAATGATTGGAACTGACGATGTGTTAATAGTAGAGTGATAAAATACAATCCATAATATCGCTATCCCCATCAGTTGAGTTCGATATTTGCTAATCAACTTATAACTATAATTATTCATGAAATACCCCCAATGAATTGATACACTAATAATATAATATCTCCCTTAAAAATAAATAAATTTCACAAAAGCAATTCAATTAAAAACATAGCTAAAAAATATTTAGAATTTTATAGATATTTATTAGTCGTTGTGCTATACTTTCCCTACAAGGAAAGGAGGTGCGTTCACATTAATAATGACATGTTGAGCGTATCCCTTACCCGGACCATTGGCTAATGAATCGGCTTTTGGTGGCGCGGGATACGGATCATGAAAGTTAAGCGCCTCGGGTAGAGAGACCGTCTTCGGACGGTCTTTTTTCATTTATTGTCCATAAAAAACCACCTAAGCGTCGAACCGGGGTTCACGGATAAGTGGTCTTCACGAAAATTATTTCTCTGCATGGAAGGCGATAGGCCTTAGCAGAATAAATGAATGGGTTTCGCTCCCGTCCGGCATTGGACAAGAACTTTAAGATTTCCGGTTCTTATAGAAGTCGATAATATCGCTGACCGTGCGGAGCGGCTCCGCTTCCTTGCGGATCGGGTTCGTATCCGGCTTGAATTCGTCATGAGTCTTTGTTGTCATTTCAAAGTTCATCCTTTCGCTGGTTAAGCCTTCTCTATTATTTACGGCGCCTTATGTTATTACCCAAAAACAGCAGGTAATGACACCTATACAATATATGGCTTTGTTGAACTTTTTATGACGGCTATTCTTCCCTTTTTTACTTTATAACAACGAAAAAACGCCTTTTTAACTTGTCCGTTAAAAAGACGCCTTCTCTTCTTTGCTTCGGCTGCCGCCGCAAGCTTCCATTCTTTCCGCCTTTAACCGCTCCAGCAGCTTAAGGTCTTTGGGTGTAAGTTCCACCTGTTCCAGCAGGTCGGGTCTGCGCTCCAGCGTCCGCTTCAGTGATTGCTCCTTCCGCCACGCTTCGATATTGGCATGGTGGCCGCTAAGCAGCATATCCGGTACCTTCCAGCCCCGGAACTCGGCAGGGCGCGTATAATGCGGATATTCCAGCAGCCCCGTGCTGAACGAATCGGTCACCGCGGAGGATTCATTTCCAAGCGCCCCCGGCTGCAGGCGGACGACCGCATCAATGACCGTGAGAGCGGGCAGTTCCCCGCCGGTCAGCACATAGTCTCCGATCGACAGTTCATCCGTAACCAGATGCTCCCGGATGCGCTCGTCATAACCCTCGTAATGGCCGCAAATAAAAATAAGATGCTTCTCCTTGGCCAGATGCTCGGCGGTCCGTTGATCGAATGTCCGGCCTTGCGGGCACATGAGAATGATCCGCGGTTTGGCATTCTCCCCTTGAGTCAAGCCCGACATTCCTTCTTCTGACTCTTCACCGGTTGGGACAAAGCCTGCTGTTGCTGCGCTTTCCGATTCACCCTCAGTCCCTGACGGGACCTTCAGGCTGTCCAGAAGATGCTCTACCGCGCCAAAAATCGGCTCAGGCTTGAGCACCATGCCGCCTCCTCCGCCATAAGGAGTGTCGTCAACGCTATTGTGCTTGTTGTTCGCAAAATCGCGGAAATTAACCGCATTCAGCCTGGCGATACCTTTTTCCCGCGCCTTGCCCAGAATACTAGTACCGAACACGCCTTCACACATTTCCGGAAAAAGCGTCAGCACATCAATTCGGATCATGACAACAGTCCTTCCATCAATTGAACCTTGACCCGTTTGTTCGGCACATCGACATCAAGCACCACATCGTCAATCACGGGAATCAGAATATCTTGGCCTTTAGGCCGTCTGACCACCCAGACATCATTGGCTCCAGGCGTCAAAATCTCGGAAATGACTCCGAGCGGCGCGTCCTCTGCTTCTTCCGTAAAGACCTCGCAGCCGATGATATCATCAAAATAAAATTCGTTTTCCGGCAGTTCTACCCGGTTGTCCGCAGTGACCTTGATCAGGCTGCCTTTGTATTTTTCGACCTGGTTGATGTCGTTATAACCCTTAAGCTTTACGATATACATTCCCTTATGCTCGCGAGCCGCCTCCACGGTGACCTCGATCATCCCTTTACCGTCTTCCGGAATAACGAGCAGCTTGCTGCCCGGCGCAAATCTCACCTCGGGAAAATCGGTTCGGGACAATATTTTGATTTCTCCGCGAATGCCGTGGGTATTGACCAGCTTGCCTACCGTCAACAACGAATCCGTCATGCCATCCACTCCCTTAACGCTTCATCATTTATATTCATAACGTTCCCCGGTGTAACAAGCCTATGCTTGGCAGGGACGTCTCTTATATTCTCAGCAAGAAAAAACGACTGCTCCATTCTTATATTTTTAGACAAAAGGAGCCGGAATCTAGTGATCCCCAGCCCCTCTTAAATGATCACCGATCAGGACAAAATATCCACGGTGACGCGCTTATCGCTCTTGACTGCTGCCGATGTAACGACTGTCCGGAGCGCTTTGGCGATCCGTCCCTGCTTGCCGATGACCTTGCCCACATCATTGGGATGAACGGACAATTCATAGACAATCAGATGATCCTTCTCCACGGTCCGCACCGTTACATCTTCCGGATGATCCACTAAAGCCTTAGCAATAACTGCAACTAATTCTTCCATAGAGGACCCTCGCAATCAGTCATTATTTCTGTAGCTTAGACTCATGGAACTTCTTCATCACACCTGCTTTGCTCAGCAAGTTGCGAACCGTGTCGGATGCTTGCGCACCGGTTTGAAGCCACTTGAGCGCTTTTTCCTCATCGATGTTCACTACTGCCGGTTGTGCAACCGGGTTATAGTAACCGATTTCCTCGATAAAACGACCGTCACGAGGGGACCGGGAATCGGAAACCACTACACGATAGAAAGGCGCTTTATGAGCACCCATACGTTTCAGACGAATACGTACTGCCACGAAATTCACCTCCTTATAAGAATATCCCCTCCCAAACCCTCCCCGATGGGGAGGGCCCCAAGGGCTGCCGCCCTCTGGACACCCGCTAATGGCAATTGGCGTTGGCGGATGGACTGGCGGGACCTTGGATGATTGGGGTAATGATCGCTTTCCGTCCCTGACGGGACACGCTTAACTGTCAATGTAACTAGTCACGGGTTGAACCCTGAAAACTAACTGCAAAAGACTTAACAGAACTGATTAACCTATGTTGTACAATGGTTAATCGCGGTAAAAGACTAAACATTTAAGGCCTGATCAACCTATGTTATACAATGGTTAATCTCGATAAAAGATTAAACATTAAAGGCTTGATTAACCTATGTTGTACAATGGTTAATCTCGGCAAAGGATAAAACCTTTAACATTAACGGAAAGGGAACTTCATGCCTTTGCCGCCGAGCGCCTTAAGCTGCTTCATGGCGTTCTTCTTGGAGGCTTTGCCTCCTCCGCCCATGCCGCCCATCATACCAGAGAACTGCTTCATCATCCGGCGCATCTCATCGAACTGCTTGATGAGCCGGTTCACTTCGGCGAGCGAGGTGCCGCTGCCGGCGGCGATCCGCTTGCGGCGGTTATGGTTGATGATCTCGGGTTGGCTCTTCTCCTGCTTCGTCATCGAATGCACGATGGCTTCGACGCGGCCCATCTGCTTGTCGTCGACCTTCAAATCCTTCATGCCCTTGGCTTTGTTCATGCCCGGGAGCATATCGAGGATCTGATCGATCGGGCCGAGCTTCTTGACCTGATCCATTTGTTCCAGGAAATCGTCGAACGTAAACTCCGCATTGCGCATCTTACGTTCCATTTCCTTCGCCTTGTCGGCGTCGATGTTAGCCTGTGCCTTCTCGATCAGCGACAGCATGTCACCCATGCCGAGAATACGGGACGCCATCCGCTCCGGATGGAACGGCTCCAGCGCGTCGATCTTCTCGCCAAGAGCTGCGAACTTGATCGGGCAGCCGGTTACGGCCTTGACGGACAGGGCGGCACCGCCGCGCGTATCGCCGTCAAGCTTCGTCAACACGACGCCGGATAGCTCAAGCTGCTTGTTGAAGCTGTCGGCCACGTTCACGGCGTCCTGGCCGGTCATGGCGTCGACCACAAGCAGTACTTCGTCCGGATTCACAGCCGAGTGAATCTGCTTCAGCTCTTCCATGAGGTCTTCATCGACATGCAGACGGCCGGCGGTATCGATAATGACATAATCGAGATTGTTGTCCTTGGCGTGCTGCAGACCTTGTTTGGCGATTTCTACCGGGCTTATCTTGTCGCCCAGCGAGAACACCGGCACTTTGATCTGCTCTCCGAGCACCTCAAGCTGCTTGATTGCCGCGGGGCGGTAGATGTCACCTGCCACGAGCAGCGGTCGGTGGTTTCCCTTTTGCAGCAGCTTGGCCAGCTTGCCGGAAGTGGTTGTCTTACCGGCGCCCTGAAGGCCCGCCATCATAATGACGGTCGGCGGCTTGTTCGCCTTGGCCAGCTTGGCCTGGCTTCCGCCCATCAGCTCCGTCAATTCCTTGTTCACGATGTCGATGATGACCATGCCCGGCGTGAAGCTGTCCATCACGTCCTTGCCGATCGATTTCTCCTTCACCTTGGCAACAAAGTCTTTGACAACCTTGAAGTTAACGTCCGCTTCGAGCAGCGCAAGTCGCACCTCGCGCATTGCCTCGTTTACGTCTTCTTCGGATACTTTGCCTTTGCCGCGCAGCTTGCTGAACACACTCTGCAGTCTTCCGGTTAATCCTTCAAATGCCATAGGCTGCCTTCTCCCTTCAAGCTACTCCAGCTTCTCCAAAGAATCCACAATATCCTCAAAACGCCGTTTGTACGGCTCAGGCAGCACTACGTCCTTCGGCAGGCTGCGCAGTTCTTCCAAATACCGGGTGCGGCTTTCATGCTTCGCCAATAACCCCAGCTTGTTCTCATAGTTCTCCAGCACCTGCTCGGCGCGCTTGATATGCTCATACACGGCCTGGCGGCTGATATCGAATTCGGCGGCGATTTCTCCCAGCGAGAAATCGTCGTGGAAATAATATTTCAGAAACGTCTGCTGCTTTTCGGTAAGCAGAGGTTCATAGAATGCGAACAATAAATTAATTCGGTTGGTTTTCTCTAGCCGATTACCCTGACTCATCAAGGGCACTCCCTTCGTCAAGGAAAAACACTTTACACCATTACAACGCTCCTTATAATACCTAAAACAAAGAAAGATGTCAAGCATTTTTGCTTGTCATCTTTTTCTCTGTATTTATCCGAAAAATATACACTGGAACGCTTGGCGTCAACGAATCGGCAGCAGGTACAGCAGCACCGCAAAGAAGTGCGTCACACTGCCCAGCAGCACGAACACATGCCAGACGGCATGGTGGTAAGGAAAGCCCCGCCAGACATAGAAAATGGTTCCCAGTGAGTACATAATGCCTCCCGCCATCAGCAGAGACATTCCGCCTTCCGCCACGACAGCGGTCATCGGAGCCCAGACGATAACGATCAGCCAGCCCATGGCGAGATAAAAGATCGTCGACATGAACAAAAACTTTTTCGTAAAGAAAGCTTTGAACAAAACGCCGAAAAATGCGATGCCCCAGATTATCCCAAACAGCGTCCAGCCCATCGTTCCCCGGACGGCGATCATCAGAAACGGCGTATACGTGCCGGCGATGAACAAGTAAATGGAAGAGTGGTCGAAGAACTCGAACAGATCCTTCATTTTACCTTCCTTAAGACTGTGCACCATCGTCGAATTCAGATAGAGCAATAGCATGGTGGTTCCGTATATGGAGAAACTGACAACATGCCAGGCCGTTCCTCTCATGCTGGCAAAAACAATGAGCAGGACAAGCGCGGCCACGCTGAGTAAGGCCCCAATACCGTGAGTTATCGCGTTAGCGACTTCTTCCTTCCGGCTGTAAGTATGAGTATTCGCCATATCACGTCTCCTTCCGTTAGTGGTTTTCTTCTATTATAACCCTTGCGCTGACGGCAATCCATCGTGCGAATCGATTTATGCCTGCTCCAAACGATAGATTTCCCGGTATTTCGCTTCCAGATAATCTGCCAGATAATCAGGATTCAGCGGTTCGCCGGTTACCCGTTCGATAATTTGCGACGGAGTCTGGCTCATGCCGTAACGGTAGATTTTATCCTTAAGCCATTCCTTAATCGGCAGCAGATTTCCCGAAGACACCAAAGAGTCGAGTTCCGGCAGCTCTTTGCGCAGCGTATGCAGAATTTGCGCCGCATACATGTTGCCCAGCGAATAAGAGGCGAAATAGCCGAAATCCCCGCCCGACCAGTGCACGTCCTGCAGTACACCCAGACTGTCGCTCGGCGGCGTAATGCCAAGGTATTCCTGGTACTTCGAGTTCCACACCTCCGGCAGCTCCTGAACGGTAAGACCTTCATTAAAAATAAGCTTCTCGATCTCATAGCGTATAATAATATGCAGGTTATAGGTCAGCTCGTCGGCTTCAATGCGAATCAGGGAATTCTCCACCCGGTTGATCGCCCGGTAGAAATCCTCCGGTTCCACACCTGTGAACGTCTCCGGAAAATGCTGCTGCAAATCTCCGTAATACCGGTTCCAGAACGCGCGGCTGCGGCCGATCATATTTTCCCATAGTCTGGATTGGGATTCGTGAATGCCCATCGAAGCGCCCTGCGCAAGCGGCGTACCGACAAGGTTCTTATCGATGTTCTGTTCATACAGTGCGTGGCCGCCTTCATGAAGAGAACTGAAAATGGAGCTGGTCACGTTATCCGGCAGGTAATTCGTCGTAATGCGGACATCTCCCGGATTCAGCCCCGTGGCAAAAGGATGCACGCTCTCGTCCAGCCGGCCGGCTTCAAAATCATAACCCATCTGCTTCAAAATAAAGAGTCCGAACTTCTCCTGCGACTCTTTATTAAATGTACCGTTCAAAATGTCCCCGTCCGGCTTGTTCGGCGAAGCCGCGATTAGCTCGGCCAGCGGCACTAGACGGCTGCGCAGACGGTCAAAGATCCCATCGAGCTTTTGGGCGGTCAGGTCAGGCTCGTACATGTCCAGCAGCGTATCGTAGCGCGTTTCTTTCACGCCCCAGTAGTCGATGAATTCCTGTTTAAAAGCAACGATCCGGCTGAGCAATGGCTCAAAAGTAGCAAAATCGTTGTTCTCCTTCGCGGTCTCCCACATTGTCTCCGATTGGGCGGCCAGCACGGCATATTCCTCGTATTTCTCGGGCGGAATGCTCTTGCTGCGCTCATACTCTTTCCGGCAGTCCTTGACGATTTTGCGCTGCACATCCGTTAACTGGCTATCAATCTCCGGTCGGCTGAAAAGCTCCGTGAACCGCCCCATTTCCGGCGACGTTTCCAGCTTGAACAGCTCACCGCTGAGCATGCCGATCGTCTTCGAGCGGATTTCCGTTCCCTTGCGCGGCGCGCCTGTCCGCAGATCCCAATGCAGCAGGCCGATCGCCTCGTGATATCCGCTGATTTTTGCCAGCAGGACACTGAAGGCGTTCCATTGATCCTGTATTTGTTGTTCCAATCATACACACCCGCTTTCTGGAAATTGCAAGCTACTCTTGATGATACTTTTTTAAGTGCGTATAATCAACTTCGGAGCGGAATGTCTGAGATTTGAAGATCTTGTCTCCGCTTACGTTCTGACACAGGAAAAAGGAGCGTGAATTGCAATGAAAATTCATCTGACGCCGCTTGCGGAAAAAAGACTGAAGAAACGGCTGGGCAGCCAGCCGGGAACATTCAAGCTCTTTTACGATACGGTTGACTGCGGATGCGACGGCATTAATGTGCTGCTGATTCTGGACAAGCCGGATACCGGGGACCTGCATGTCGAAGCCGGGGATCTGCCTGTAGTTGTCGGAAACCAGCATGAGATTTTTTATGAAGAACAATTAAAGCTGGACGCCGATGAGAACACTTCTTCCTTTAAATTGAGCAGTGATTCACAGCTGTATGGTCAAAATATTCTGGTACGCGATATGCGGGGGTTAGAAGGAGTCGAGCCGGTACAGGCTTCGGCTTGCGAAGTTCGGACCCGTTCCTAAATTACAGAGGAGGTTCTGCCGTCATGAGCCATATTTCCGATATCCTGGAGTTTAACGAAAAATTTGTGGAAAACAAAGAGTACGAAGCTTATCTGACCAGCCGTTTTCCGGATAAAAGAATGATTATTATCACCTGCATGGACACCCGTCTAGTGGAGCTTCTGCCGAAGGCGATGAATTTCAAAAACGGTGACGTCAAGGTTATTAAAAATGCCGGAGCCGTCATTTCCCAGCCCTTCGGAAGCGTCATGCGCAGCGTGATGGTTGCCCTGTACGAGTTGAACGCGGATGAGGTTATCGTCGTCGGTCATCACGGCTGCGGCATGGCGTCGCTGAACGCTGACCGTATGATCAATTCGATTAAAGAGCGCGGCATTTCGGAAGAAGTGCTGTCCACTTTGGAAAATTCGGGAATCAAGCTGACCAAATGGCTGCGCGGGTTTGACAGCATTCAAGAAGGGGTAATTCAAACTGTGGAGCTAATTAAGCGCCATCCATTACTTCCCACGGGTGTCCCCGTTCATGGCATGATTATGGATCCAGCTACCGGTGCACTGGAGCTTGTCTCGGATGGGTACACCAGCAATTGACATCTCTCTGAACTGCTGTTTGCGCGGGTACTGTACCCGCGCCCTTTTTTTGCCAACTTCTATAAACGCTTGAACAGCAGCCGGTAATATTCCTCGGAGTTGGGCGTGAAATCCTCCAGCCGCACCAGCCTTTGCTCCCGGCTCACACGCTGCGTTTCTTCATCCGCGACGATCCCCTCAATCCGCAGAGCGTCCGTCTCCCCGCCAACAAGCTGCCGGAACTTTGGAATTTCCACGAAAAACAAGCCGGAGATCTCCTCCCGCTGAAAGCGGTATTGCTCCAATTCTTGATCACTGGTATACAGAAAAACATGGCTGAACTCCCTGTCGATTAACCCGGGCGAAGGGTTGCTTTCTTCAGCGGCCATCCCGCAGTAAACCAGTTCTTCAAACGGGACAGCAAGCCCGAGCTCCTCCTGAAGTTCCCGAACCCCGTCCTCCACCGATTCCCCGGCCTGAAGATGCCCCGCGCAGGAAGTATCCAGCAGTCCCGGAAAGGTGTCCTTGTTCTTGTGGCGCAGCTGAAAAAGCAGGCTTCCGCCTTCGCCCTCCGAAGGATTAACGACCCAGCAGTGAAACGTTTGATGCCACAGGCCTTTGGCGTGCGCATTTTTCCGGCTGTCGGTCCCGATCCGAATCATTTTTTCATTAAAAATATCAAACATTTCCGGCAGCGGCATTTCATTCCCCTCCCAAGCAGAATGATCGATCTTCCTTTATTTGAATATTTTTAAGTATGGCAGTACAGGCTAACCGTTGTCCACTCTTTTACCGCAGGCACTCCGCCTAGCTTAAAAATAAAACATTTAAAAATGAAACCATCCTGGCAGGTCCGCGTATTACCGGGTAAACCCAGAACAAAAGCGGCGGGCTTCCGAGCTTATGCTATCAAAACTAAGCAAATGCTTCCGAAGCGAGTTTTGCGAAGTTGGACTGGGAAGCTTATGCTATCAAAACTAAGCAAATGCTTCCGAAGCGAGTTTTGCGAAGTTAGACTGGGAGCTTATGCTATCAAAACTTTTAGGAGGTCAAGTTTACTCAATGAAATTTCTAAAGAACGCAATGATGATCGTTATGGCCTTTACTCTCTTCTTCGCGGTGGCGGCTCCGGATTATGCGGATGCGCGGCGCGGCGGGGGCGGCTTCAAATCGGGCCAGCGGGGCTACACAACGACGCCGAATAAATCGCAGAGCAATGTAAATAAAAGCGACGGCACCAAAGGAACGACAGCCGGCACCACGGCGCCCACGACGAACCGCGGATTTTTCAGCGGAGGCAGCTTTATGAAAGGCATGATGCTCGGCGGTCTGGCTGGTCTTATGTTCGGCGGTCTGTTCGGTAACATGGGCTTCATCGGCAATTTGCTCGGCTTCGCGGTTAATATGCTGGCAATCTATCTCGTTGTCATGCTCGTCCTGTCCCTCTTCCGCCGTAGACGGCGCCGCAATTTTAATGAACGGGATGGCCGGTATTAATGTCCGTTACCGTTCTCAGCATGGATGAGATTATCAATGCCATCTGTCTTCACATGGCTGAGCGAAAGGGAATCAAAGTAACCGATGTCCAGGTGGAGCTCAGTTGGGAGGAAGAAACCGGCTTTACCGCCGAGGTGTGGACACAGGGCCGCAGCCAGTATCTGGTCGAGAGCAATATGATCGAGGCGATTCTGCGCTATCTTCAATCCGAGTACCAAATCCGCGCCTACCGCGAGGATGTAAGACTGGAGCTGGACGAAGAAATTACGGCGGTCGTCAATGGATGACATTTGATGGAGTGTTGTTCAACATGAGCAAATAGAATAAGCTTAATACAAAGAGCGTTCATCTGCCAAAATGGCTAATGAACGCTCTTTTTTAAGTATTCAACCTCTAATTGACGCATTAGAACGGTAGCCTTGCTGCGAGGCGAAGACCGTCTCTCGCTCTTAAATCAGCGAAAGTGCCAGCAAATTGTACAGCACCAGCGGCAAAATCACATTGCCCGGATAGACCGGATAATAAGGCGGGTAGTACGGTTGATACGGCGGGTAGTACGGTTGATAGTAGCTGCGCATGTAATCAGTAGACGTTGTTGTAACCGTCAAATAAAGATGCCCTTCATCGAAACCCGAGATGCAGCCCTCGTGGGATACACCGTCGATGGTCGTTACCTTGACTTTCTGATTCATGTAGGGCTTCAGCGCGCCGTGCATCGATTCGCGCACTTTTTTTACATGATGGAGCGAAGTGGGGTCTGCTTGATAAATCATGGTTTGGGGGCCGGAGTATGTGGACATAAGCTCATACCTTTCGTCGATGGATTTTACAATAAGGTATGCGTTCGCCCATACGCTGGTGCATCTGTCCCGTTCTCGCAGCCCGCAAACCGCTTCCCGCCGGGATTCCGGTCATGTCCTTACTTGCCGATCACTCCCGTTATTTCGTCTCCTGCTCTTTCTTCGCCAAAAGCTCCCGCACTGCCTCAAGGCTTGTGATCGGCTCTTGGCAGGCAAAATCTTGGCAGACATAAGCGGTGGCGTCACCGCCGATTGCCGGTTTGTCCTTCAGATGCGGCAGCAGAGCCGAGAGCTTATCGGCCGGATCTTCCCAGTGAATGAGCAGTGAAGCGTCAGGCATATAAGCCTGCTGTACAAGCGAGATCATGCTGTGCAGCGTGGGGTCATCTTTTTTACCTGACAGCACCCATTCCTTGCCGCCGCTCGTGATGACAAGCAGAGCTTGCAGGAACATCCCGTAGCTTGCGGGATATTTCGTCGCGGCCTTGCCCAGCACCGCCGCCGTCCGCTCGGCTACGCCTTTCAGTTTGACGTCCTGGGTAATCGCCGCCAGCTTCCACAGCGTCTTCACCGCTACGGAGTTGCCGGACGGCATGGCTCCGTCATACAGCTCCTTCGAGCGGATTGGAAGCTGTTCCGCATCCTTGCCCGTAAAGAAAAATCCGCCCTCTTCTTCGTCCGTGAACAGTTCGAGCAGCCCGTCTGTAAGCACAAGCGCGCGCTCCAGATAAACCGCCGTTCCGGTGGCTTCATACAGCTCGGTCAGTCCCCAAATCAGAAAAGCATAATCGTCCACATATCCAGGATAAGCGGCCTCGCCGTCACGGTATCTTGCCAGCAGCCGGCCATCCTCACGGCGCAGCCGGCTCCAGATGAAATCCGCAGCCGCTCCGGCGGCCTTGGCGTATTCCGGCTTTTGGAGCGCTTTGGCTCCCTTCGCCAGCGCCGCGATCATCAGGCCGTTCCACGAGGTCAGCACCTTGTCATCCTTGGACGGATGCACACGCTGCTCCCTGTAAGCGAACAGCTTCTCCCGCCACTCCTCGATCCGGGTGCGCAAGGCCAAAGGATTCATGTCCAGCTTATCCGCAAGCTCTTCCGGAAGGCCTGCAAGCAGATTCGGGATGCTGTATCCCCGCGAAATGCCCTCTTCCGTTATCCCGTACACATGGCAGTACGAATGCATATCCTGGACGCCTAGCGCTTCCTCGATTTCTTCCCTGCTAAAAATATAAAATGCGCCTTCCTCGCCGTCCGAATCGGCATCCTCCGCCGAATAGAACGCCCCTTCGGGTGAAGTCATCCCGCGCAAAACATAAGTGAAGAGGCTCTCCGCTACCTCTGAATACAGCGGCTTCCCGGTGATCTGATAAGCTTCCACATAAGAAGAGGCCAACAGCGCGTTGTCGAAGAGCATTTTTTCAAAATGAGGCACCAGCCATTGATCGTCGGTGGAGTAACGGGCAAAGCCGAACCCGATATGGTCGTAAATACCGCCCTTGTACATGGACTCAAGCGTCTTCTCGACCATGCGCAGCGCCTCCGGCTTGTCGTACGCCTGACTGTAAGCGAGCAGAAAAGACAGATTATGCGGTGTCGGAAACTTCGGAGCCTGCCCGAAACCGCCATAAGTCTCATCAAATATTGTGCTGTACAACCGAAAAGCATGATGCAGCAGTTCATCCGACAAGCCGGACTCTTCACCGCCACGATTTTTTAACGCCGTAGCCTTAATTTCGGTTAACAGATCATCGCCCAGTTGGGTAAGCTTGATGCTGTCCGTCTCCCATTTCATCCGGATCTGATCCATGACCTCCATCAGTCCGAGCTGCCCCATCATCCGCCGCTTCGGAAAGTACGTTCCGGCATAGAACGGTTTCTTCTCCGGCGTCAGTACCACATTCAAAGGCCAACCGCCCCCTCCCGTCATCGCCTGACAGACCGACATATACAGGGAGTCGATATCCGGACGTTCCTCGCGGTCGACCTTGATCGCCACGAAGTGACCGTTCAGCAGCTCTGCAACTTCTTCATCCTGAAAAGATTCCTCTTCCATCACATGGCACCAATGACATGTAGAATATCCGATGGATACGAACACGGGCTTGTTCTCCGCTTTGGCCTTCTCGAAAGCTTCCTCACCCCAAGGCATCCAATCCACCGGATTGTGCGCGTGCTGAAGCAGATAAGGACTCTTCTCATTGATGAGCCGATTGGTGTATTTTGGCGATGCGGTTTCTTCGTTCATGGGAACAGCCCCCTTTGGTTTTTTGTAATCATTATAATATACCCGCCGAACGTACCGCCGAAGGAAATGTGGAGATTTCCGCTCAATATGGATCCTTAAAGATAGCCGTGGATTGACGAAGCTCATTCAGCAGCGCTTTTTTTTGTACAGCAGTGAACTTTCGACGCCGGGGCGCCGTTCGTTTTCCAGGAAACTATCTTTTTGAGAGGTTTTGAAAGCAAGCTGCCTTGGTCTACCACATGAGCAATAGAGATTTCACTGTGATTCTCCGCTGCTGCGGACAACGCGAATAACAGGACTCACGAAAGAGCCCTGCTGTCTGGTATGCATCAAGCGAATTAGGATTTCTACTGTGCCTTCTCTAAAGCATCATTTATTCTGGTAACTACTTCCTCCATTTTCTCATAAGTAATCGTTCCCCCCGAATTCATATCCAAAAAACTCTGAATGCCCCAGAACGACCATTTTAGCAATTCATCCAGATTTTCATTTGCCTGCTCTTGATTAATCAAGCCGTTTTCTATCAAAAACTGATAAAAGATTTGTTTGGCCGTCGCATTCTCTAGCAGTTCTGCAAATCCGCTGTCCGTCCTGATCTTTGAGACATATTTCCGGGAATTTTCCACCTGAACCGCCTTCGTAAGGCGGATGTCTCGGCTTGAGGCGCCGATCCGGACGATGAATTCCGCAGTGTCTGCAACCCATTTGCCGAACTCCGGGTTATAGTAAGAGAAGTCACGTTCTTCTAACACAAATTCAACTGTTTTCGTTTCTCCGGAATGGAGCGCCACTTTCGCGAAGCCCTTTAACTCTTGAACCGGACGAGGGAGCTTTGATTTCGGCTGCGAAAGATACAATTGTATAATTTCTTTCCCGTAGACATCACCAGTATTTGTAATATCTACAGTTACTTTTAAAGTTTCGGGCAGCTTAACCGTTGATGACGATACGGTAAGATTGCTATACGTGAATTGCGTATATGAAAGGCCGTGCCCAAACGGAAACCGCGGAGCGATTTCTTTTTTGTCGTAATAGCGGTAACCTACATAGATTCCTTCACTGTAGTACAGATCCTTTTCATTGCCGGGGAAGCTAAGATACGCAGGGGTATTGTTTAATTTCTCCGGAATGGTGGCAGACAGTTTGCCGGAAGGATTCACCAAGCCGAAGAGGATATTGGCAAGAGCCGCTCCCATGCCTTCCCCGCCAAACCAGGTCTCCAGCACAACGCTAGCCATATCGGTCCAGGGCATCGAAACCGACTCTCCGTTAGCCAGAATCAGAATCGAGTTTCGATTTACGGCACAGACCGTTTCAATCAGTTGTTCATGACCCGATTCGATATTCATATCCTTCCGGTTGTAATCATCACTTTCTTCGGGCATAAAGGCTCCGGCGAAAATCAAAACAACATCCGCATCGCGGGCCAGAAGCCCGGCCTCCTGCAACAAAGCCTGATTTGTAGAGCCGTCGCTGTTATATCCGGGAGCATAAGCAACCTCGATAGTACCTTGGCACAGGCTGCGTATGCTATCCAGCGGTATATCTACCAGCTGCGCATTCACGACGGCGCAACCTGTTCCTTGATATAACGGTTCAACCGCCAATTTGCCGACAACCGCAATTTTCTTGATTTTCTCAGAGGATAGTGGCAGTAATTTCCGCCCGTTTTTCAATAAAACAATGGATTCCTCTGCGGCCCGCTGTGCGATCCGGTGATGCTGAACAAAATCGAACTCGGCCTTTGGTTCCGCTTTTTCCGTCAGACTGAATACAAGCTTTAGAATATGCTTCACCCGGCGGTTAAGCCACTCTTCGGCGATGTCGCCTTTTTGAACGGCCTCTTCCAAAAATCTTGACGAGCTTAAAGAAAGCGGCATTTGCAAATCAAGCCCCGCCAAGGTGGCTTCCACCACATTTTTGACCGCCCCCCAGTCACTGATCACCGCTCCGGCGAATCCCCATTCCTCACGCAAAATCTGATTGAGCAGCAAGGGATCTTCGCTGGCTTGAACCCCGTTAATTTTGTTGTACGCACTCATGACGGTAGTGGGCTTGGCCTGATTAACGACCCGTTCAAAGGCTGCTAAATAGATCTCCCGCAGAGCTCTTTCCTCCACAATGGCATCCACCAGTGTTCGTTTGGTATCCGAATTATGGCAGGCAAAATGCTTGAGAGAAGTGCCGACCCCTTGACTCTGCACACCCATAACCATGGCTGCGGCCATGTCCCCTGTTAAATAGGGGTCTTCCGAATAGTATTCAAAGTTGCGTGCCGTTAAAGGATGCCGGCGAATGTTCATTCCGGGGCCCAACAGTAGATGGATTCCCAGGCGACGGCACTCCTTGGCAATCGCTTGGCCGATCTCATAGATCAGCTCTTTATTCCATGAGCAGGCAACCGTTGATGCCGAGGGAAAGCAGGTAGCCTTATGGGTATTACTGATCGCCTCTTCACTGTCAAATCGGCTGCTAATGGACTCATAAAAGGATTGCGATCGGGTGATTTCGGAATCCTTCTGAAATCGGACGCCGCTTGAACCGTCACTCATAAGAATGGAAGGAATGCCCAGGTGTTTAAAGGCTTTGGTTTTCCATGAATTTTCACCGGTACATAACGCCACTTTTTCATGTAAGGTCATATCACTTATAAGCCTGTCCAAATCTTTATGCATAGTTAACCCCATTTCCAGTATTTTCGGTCTTTATTCAGCCAGCCGATCCCATTCGTTTTGTAATTCTTGCAGGAAACCGTCCTTATCCACTTGACCGGCTACAAATCTCTGTACAGCTTCCCCAAAAGCCTGCGCAACACCATCCGGGTAGTAGGAATTGTACGATCCATATACCTTTCCTTCCTTTAAGTAGCGGGAAAGGTCTGCTCCCAAATCACCAATCGTTTCATTATCTGCCGAAAAGGAAGAGAATCCCGGTATAATCTGCATGTCCTTGGTCATATGGGTTTGTCCTTCCGGCGTAGTGACAAGCCAGTTGAAGAAGTCCTTTACTTCTTTTTTTACATCAGAATTCTTATTGATGGCCCAATAACCACTAACGCCCGCATACAGTTTGTCATTCTCTTTCGGATTGTCGTTTACCGGGAGAGGCATTAATCCTGTTTCGAGGCTCGCATTTCCATTATCAATAGTCGGCTGGAGCCAGTTTCCTCCGAGCGTCATAGCTATCTCGCCATTCACCAATTGGGTAGTCTGATTATTAAAGTTGGTGCTCAGCCCATTCTTTCCGTTGGCAAAATCATATTGAATAAAATCCGCCACTTCCTTAAAGATTTCATTTCCAACAAATGTAGCGGTTCCGTCATATAACCCTTTAATAAAAGCCAGCGGATCCTTCTGACGGGCAATCCCCATATTAACCAGGAAATTACCAGCTTGATACCAATCCATATATGCCCCTACTAAGGGTTGTATTCCGGCTGATTTCAGCGATTCGACATCCTGTTTCAATTCGGTTAATGTTACGGGAACCTTGGAAATCCCCGCTTGCTGAAAGAGCTTTTTGTTATAGACATATCCATATCCTTCCACAGATACCGGCAGTCCGTATACTTTTCCATCATCTCCGGTAATGCCTTCCTTCGCCAGGGGAATCATATCTTTAGTCCAGGGCTGATCCGTCAAGTCCTCCAGTTGAGACTGCCAGAGTTTCAAATCCTGATTCCCAAGTACTGTAAAGACATCGGGCAGTTCTCCGGAAGCCAACTTGGTCTTGAGACCCGTGCTGAAATTGTCGCTGACAGACTCAATCGAAAATTGAATGTCCGGGTGAAGGGCAGTGTACGCTTCTGCTGTCTTTTTCAATGCCTTGTCAATCTCAATTTTGTTCTGATAAATATATATTGTCTTGGTTTTAGCGCTTTCCGAAGAACCCGTTTGCGAATTTTGTCCTTCGTTCGCTTGCCCACCGCATGCCGTCAATGCCAGCACCCCTGCCAACGACACGCACAGCATAGTAACTCTCCCTTTTGTTCTCTTCATTCTTTTTCCTCCTAAAATTTAATTAGCTCAACCTTTTACAGCGCCCGCCATTACGCCTCCGACAATTTTCTTTTGCAGAAGGATAAAGATAACAATTATAGGAAGCATGCTCATGGTTAGAGCAGGCAAAGCTATGTCCCAACGGCTGTTATACATGCCGAACAAGCGGTTAATCGCCAGTTGAACGGTACTGAGTTTCTGATTGTTCAGCAGAACCAGTGGAATCATAAAATCATTCCAAACCCAGAACATATCCATCACAAATACACTGAATACGACCGGTGAAAGTAGAGGAAACACAATTCTTACAAATACCTGAATCACACCGCAACCATCAATCCGGGCGGCCTCCTCCAATTCATAAGGAAGAGTCTTGACTCCACTGCGGATCATAAAAAAAGCGAAAGCGAGTCCAATCCCCCAATAGGCCAGCACTGCTCCCGGAATTGTATTGTTTAAATGCAAGAACTTCATGACCTGGACAAGAGGAATCATAATTGTCGCGAAGGGAATCAACATGGATAGCAGGATGGCACTGCTAAAGATTCGGGAATAGACCGTCGGATGCCGCTCCGCCCAGTAAGCCGTCATCGTTGCCAGAATAATGACACCACATACAGCGGAAAAGGACACTATGGCTGTGTTCTTCATAATGTTAGGGATATTCACTTCTTCCCAAGCCTTTACATAATTATCGAAGCTCCACTCGTCTGGAAACCGGAGCGGAAAGGCTATAATTTCGTTAAGCGGTTTAAAGGAGTTCATGACCATGATCCATAAAGGGGCCACAAAGATTAGCACCCCCGCGAGCACAACCATAAACGTGATCAACATGGAAACGGGATTCTTTTTCATAAGATTTGACTCTCCTTCCTTTTGCTCATGTACAATTGAACCGAGGTGATCGCTAAAATAATGACAAAGAACACAAGCGCCTCCGCAGTGGCTAATCCGTACTTATTGTTGGCAAAGGCATCGTTATAGATATTTAAGGCCATAGATGTAGTTGAGCCGTAGGGCCCTCCTTTTGTCAGAGAAACATTAGTCTCAAACATCTTGAGCGCGCTTGAAATCGTCCAGAACAGGGAGACTGTAATGTACGGAACACACAAGGGCAGTTTGATCCGGAGAAACGTATTTAGGGGTCTGGAACCGTCAACCTTCGCGGATTCAATCAGCTCCGAAGAAATTCCGCTCAAAGCGGCGATCATGATGACCATCACATAACCCGCATTTTGCCAAACATTGACGATGACTAACGCGGCGAATGCCGTCTTCTCTGTTCCGAGCCATTGCTGGGTAAAGAAGCCCAAATTCAGCTTGTCACCGATCGCCGGAAAACCGGCAATAAAAATAAACTGCCAAATAAAACCAAGAATTAATCCTCCCATCGTTTGCGGCAAATAAAAGGCGGCCCGGAATGGGTTCCGAAAAGGCAGCCTGGCTGTCAATGCTACAGCCAAAAGTATGCCGAGCAGATTTATGAGCAGTACACTGACCGCAGTAATACGGAGAGTGAACCAGAAAGCATCCAAAAACTTCGCTTTCCCCGAGAATATATTGTTGAAATTGTTGAGTCCCACAAACTTAATTTCATTGGAAATTCCATTCCAATTGGAGAACGAGTAAATAATACTTATAGCAAATGGAATAACAACGACGGCAAGAAAAACTAACGTGGAAGGTCCCAGAAACAGAAGATTACCCCATAACATGTTATATTTCTTTTTTCTCTTCAAATTCTTGTCCCCCAATTTTCGAATTCCTTATTTGTAATGTCGGCATTTATAACATGCTCTTTACTTGTTACTTTAAATTATATAAAATTAAAAATAAATTTCTTCGCTTTTTTTGACTGATTTATAGCGAAAAGTTGATATTTGTATCAAGGGGATGATCAATTTATGAATTATAGCCACGAAAGTATTATGGTTCCCGAAGGATTTTTGGCATGGATATACTTGCATTCGGAAAACCAAGTCACCTTGGTGGAAGATCATTGGCATCGCAGCCTAGAGTTAACTTTGATGCTTGAAGGTGAGAGCTTATATAACATAAACGGAAATGAAATCCTTGTTCGCGAGAATGAATTGGTTTTGATTAACAGCGGAGAAATTCACAGTTGTCAAATTGATTGGTCCAAACCCTATGAGGCTTTGACGATTATTTTTCCTTTTGATCTGCTGAAACAATCCAATCCAAGCGTTGAAAAATTTTTCTTCACCTTGGACAATGATTCGCCCAGCTATACACAATTGGTCTCTATGTTTAGAGAAACCTACCACCTTTTCAAAAAACGAGCCTCCAATCCGCATTACCAACTAAAATTAAACAGTGTGTTTTATGATATTTTGTATCTTCTCATGACCAGCTTCATTACTGAAAAAAAACTGTCCTTGTCTGTAAAATCCCAAAAGTACTGGAATAGATGCCAAATGATTATCGAACATATAGACGAACATTATAAAGAGCAGCTTACCTTAACCTCATTGTCCAGAGATTTTGGGATATCCAAAGAGCATCTGGCAAGGACATTTAAAGAATATATGGGAACAACTTTTAAAAAACATCTCACCCGTATCCGTCTGTTTTACGCTTATCAGTTACTTATCTATACCGATTACTCCCTCCTGGAAATCGCCATGAAAGAAGGTTTTACCGACAGCCGCTCCTTTATCAATAGTTTCAAAGAAATATATGGGATCACGCCGCAAAAATACAGAAAAACACTGGCAAATCATCACATCATCCGGCATAAAAAATACGATTTGACTTAAGTTATCCGTGACTGCAAATCCGTTCTCTCACGTTCTGAAAAACAAATAGAAGCCCCCGCCACAAGCAGGAGCTTCAAGTTATTGAATTACATGACAATTTTTTATCTCAATGCCAGGATCACCTCTTCACTTGTCCGAATTCGTCCAATCCGGGGAAAGATGAAGATACTCTCCGGGTTCCTTCAGTTTCCTGCCGTTGCAGTAATAATTTCCTCCATTTTTCATACACCCATCTTCTGTCCTGATCATAAACAAGGAAGAAAAGAAGGGCGGGATGCAGGTGGGTAACAATAATGATTTTGAAGAGCGAGCTATCTTTCTGGCTGCCATCTGCAGACAGACCTATGCCCAATTTACAAATACGGACGGTTCGTTCGTCGTTCCTTTGAATTATTCAGTCAGTCATACGATCAAGCGAAATCCATTAGCAATGCATGGGAACGCTTCGGGTTTATTATGGAATCTCCGCAAGAGATTATTATTGCTCTTCGGGGAACCAGCGGGGTGACCAATTGGATCTCTGATATCATCGCCTCGCAAAAGAGGTTCAAATATATTAAAGAAGACTGTCTTACCCATCGCGGCTTCACAGACATCTATTCTTCAGCCCGTAGTGGTATTATCTCCGCGCTTACCCGGTTGTCACAGGGCAAGACGCTATACATTACAGGTCACAGTCTCGGTGCGGCTCTCGCGACATTATGTACGATTGATATTGCAGCCAACACTGGCTACAGCTCCCCCTACCTGTTTACATTCGGCTCTCCCCGTGTAGGCGATCCGGCTTTTGCGAAAGCTTTTGCAAAGTATGTCGGGAACAGCTACCGCATTGCGAATCTTTTTGACGTGGTAACTCTTGCTCCACCATCCATTTACAAGCTGCCCAAGCGGGAAAAAAAGTACTATTACGGTCATGTCCAGACTCTCTCATCGCTTTCTTTCCAGAATGGAGGCATTGGCGCCAATCACATCATTGGAAGCTATTTCGCAGAGCTCTCCCGGCACCACCCGGCTTTCACCCAATCGTTATGTGTGACGAATCCTGGCTTCTGTCCAGCTACTGAAGTTTCCCCAAATGGACCCCCAAATTCGCAAGGGATAAAAAAAGGCAACCCTCTATCGTAAAGGTCACCTAAACATACCTAAATCAGTTTAATACTTATGTGCGACGCATATAAGCGCGTACCGTGATTGGCGCGAAGATCGCCACAATGACAGCGGCGCCGATGAGGGAGAAGACAAGATCACCGCCCATCGTTCCCGCGTTGACAAGGTTCCGGACGGCTGTGACCAGGTGCGAAATCGGGTTCATGTTTACGAACCACTGGAGCCAGTCCGGCATGGTATTGACCGGCACGAATGCGTTAGAGAGAAAAGTGAGCGGGAACAGCGCAATCATTGATATCCCTTGCACGCTGGAAGCCGTGCGGGCAATTACGCCGAAGAAAGCGAAGATCCAGCTAATCGCCCAGGAGCATGCGATCACGAGAACCGCTGCGATGGCGACATACCCAATCCCGCCCTCGGGCCGATAGCCCATGATATATCCCATAACGAAGGTTAGCACCGTTGCAATCGTGTATCGGACCGTGTCTGCAAGGAGAGCTCCCGCAAGCGGAGCAATTCTCGAGATCGGCAGTGATTTGAACCGGTCAAACACGCCTTTTTCCATATCCTCACGCAGTTGGACTCCTGTAACGATTGAAGTCGTGATGACGGTCTGCACGAGAATACCGGGGATAATGACCGGCAAATAATTCTGCACATTTCCAGAAATGGCCCCGCCAAAAATATAAGTAAACATCAACGTGAAAATGATGGGCTGAAGTGTAACGTCAAACAGCTGCTCGGGTGTCCGTTTGATTTTTAGCAGACCTCGATAAGCCATCGTCAACGAATTCCGTACCGACTGGCCGAAGCTGGTATGGTTTTTCAGACGGCGCTCGGCCCCTGGTTTAATTAAAGTATTCATGCTTTTGCCCCTCCACTTTATTCGATTCGTTAGGCGTCAGTGCAGCGTCCTCTTGTACCCCATGGCCCGTAATGGTCAAAAATACTTCATCGAGGGTAGGCTTCTGCACACTCATTTCAGCTAAAGGGATGCCGGCCTCGCGAAGAGCGATTAGAAGGTCGGTGACCTGATGGACGTTCCCCATGGGCGCAGTAATTTTTTCGGCTTCCGCCAATATATTGGACTGCACCTTGAGCACTTGTTCAACCATCCGACGGGCCATCTCAACGTCCTGCGGGTTTTGTACCCTTAATTGCAGCGACGAATTGCCAACAGATGCTTTCAGTTCATCAACGGTTCCCTCGGCTACAACCCGACCATGATCGATCACCGCTATCCGGTCAGCCAGTTGATCTGCCTCTTCCAGATACTGCGTGGTTAACAATACCGTCGAACCCGATTTGACCAGCCGCCGGATCGTATCCCACATTTGGTTGCGCGTGCGCGGGTCCAAACCTGTAGTAGGCTCATCCAAAAAAATAAGCGGCGGCTGTGCAATAAGACTTGCAGCCAAATCCAGCCTCCGCCTCATGCCGCCGGAGAAATGTTTGAGCGGACGCTTGGCCGCTTCGGTAAGCCCAAATTCCTCCAATAGCTCCGCTGCCTTATGACGGGCTTCAGCACGCCCCAGCCCGAGTAACCGGGAGAAAATAACCAGATTCTCGGTCGCACTCAGCGATTCATCGACTGACGCATACTGGCCGGTGACCCCAATCAATTGACGCACGATCTGCGGTTCCTTCACCACATCATGCCCAAAGATGCTCGCCGAACCTGCATCAGGCCGCAATAAGGTTGCCAGCATTCGAATGGTTGTTGTCTTCCCAGCTCCATTCGGACCAAGCACGCCGTAGATCGTACCGGTCCCCACTTTCAGATTAACACCATCCACCGCACGGTTCTCACCAAATGTCTTGACGAGGCCGTGCGCTTCGATTGCCCAACTTTCATTGTGCGGCCCAGTGATCGAATTTTGATTCATTTGCTTATCCTCCTATACGACTGAATATATTAGTATGGTAACTGACTTATATAAACCGGATATAAACAAAAAGGTCCTCAAGGACTGATCAAAAACTGTAATACTTAACATTACATAGACACCGCATATATCAGGAAACTTGTAGAAATTCGGAAAATATTATAAAACAGAGAAAGAAATTTTCGAAATGAACGCTAACAGGTATAAGGGAGATAAGAAGATGAACAAAGAATGGGTTCTCGAAAAAACAAGACAATTCGTAAAAGGAAAACTTGAGGGTGAAGGGTCCGGACATGATTGGTGGCATATTGTCAGAGTCAGTAATAATGCTCTGAACATTGCCAATCAGACCGAAGGAACCGATTGTTTTATTGTTGAATTAGGAGCTCTGCTTCATGATATAGCCGACCATAAGTTCGGACATACTGACGAAGATCGAAGAAGAATGATTTCGGATTTATTGATTGAATTGGAAGTTTCTTATGAAATCATTGAAGAGGTAATATACATAGCGAATCATATTTCTTTTAAGGGAGGAACCAATAAGCATAAATTGTCTACTATAGAAGCCAAAATTGTTCAAGATGCCGATAGACTCGACGCCATTGGCGCAATAGGTCTTGGCAGAGCATTTGCTTATGGAGGACATATCAACAGACCTATGTATAATCCGGCATTAAACAAAGAAACTGCTAAAGATATAGATGGTTACACCGGAAACGATACAATCAGCCATTTTTATGAAAAACTGCTATTATTAAAAGATTTAATGAATACGGAAATTGGAGCACAAAAGGCCCAGAGAAGGCACGACATTATGTTAGAGTTTTTAAATCATTTCTATGCGGAATGGAATGGAGAAATATGATAACGAAAAGCCTGCAACCGAAGACTCCATAGGGAGCTTTGTTTGCAGGCTAAACATTAGACTTTAACTTTTAAGTTCTGTTAACGGTTCTGCTGTTGCAATTATTGGACTTTGGCTTCTCCGGTTACTTTACCGTCTACTTTGGCGGAGGCTTGGAAATCCGCGCTTGCATAGAAAATGTTGCCGTCTACCGTTGCGGTTTTGTCAAGGGTAAATCCGTTGGCTTGCACATAAACGTCGCCTTTGATCGTTCCGCCTTGAACTTTCAGGTTTTCACTTTTTACCGTGAATTTAGGAACCGTAAGGGTGTAAGTCGCAGTGATGTTGTGATCAGCATCTTGAGCATAAAGGGCGATTTTGCGGTAAATGTCTTTAGCCGCGTCGCCTTTATCATGGAATTCACCGGCTACTACAACCTCTCCATCGACAGTCAAATCATTAAGAATAGCAATAATCCAGTTACCATTTTCGCTTACTGCCGTTTTAAAAGCGTCTGCTTGATTAACGATAGACGCTGTAGTTGTAGCATCCGCTGCCGGCGCACTCGCTGCAGGACTTGCCGCTGCACTTGCTGCCGGGCTAGCTGCGGAATTAGCCGCTTGATCATTATTACCGCCGCAACCGGACAATACCGCAGCCGCGACTCCTACAACCAACAAACTTTTAACTAGTTTCATAACCATTTCCCCCTAATTGTGTTTATAAAAAAATTATATATTAAACTATGAGAATAACAAGTGATGTAAGTTACAATTAGCCATTTTTTTCTGCTTCGTTTTTTATATTAATAGAATCAGCCTTGTCCAGTCAAACGGTTCATCAGGATGGCCAGAAACCGTTCGCTATCCACTTCAAGGCAAACCTCCACATTTCCGTCCTCGGCGCGAACAGCGACGGTTTGTCCTGTCTTCGCACGGTGATCATATTCGACGGTCACTTTTATTTTTTGCGTTTTAACAAGCGACCGGTCGATGAGAAGCGAGACAGTGAGCGGGTCATGCATAAATGTTTTATCGGACTTGATAAAATCGAACCAGTACTCCATCTGGCGGGCCAACGCGGCATTCAGCGGATCGTTCGTCGCTTGCAGCCGTTTGCAGTGTTCATCGGTAATAATGACTTGCAGCGTGACGTCCAGTCCGACCATTACAATTGGCGCACCGCTGCCAAACACAACGGACGCTGCTTCCGGATCGCTGACAATATTATGCTCAACAACAGGCAGTTCGGCAGCGTTGCGGCCAAGTCTGGTAACACCGCCCATCAATATAATTTCTTTTACGTTATGGGCAATCCTCGGCTCGCGGATCAGACATGCGGCGATATTCGTGAGCGGTCCGATCGGCACGAGCGTAATTTCGCCCGGATTTGCCATAATTGTATCGATGATGAAATCGATAGCGTGACGCTCTTCGTAAGGAAGCGATTCTCCTTCCTCAATAAGCCCTCTCCCTTCGTGGCCGGCCATCCATATTTCACGGTTGCCGAGCAGCGGCCGATCCAGACCGGCGTATACGCGTACGTCTTCTCTGCCGCCGTGTTTGAGCATTTTGACGACCATCCGGGCACGTAAATCGGCATCTCCGTAAACCGTCGTGACACCTTCGAGCATCAGCTCCGGGGATTTCATCGCCAGCGCAAGCGCCATGGCGTCATCAATATCGCTGCCAATATCCGTGTCGATAATTAAACGGTTCATATCCATTCCTCTCTTTACAGCCTCGATTTATGTATCATATACCTGCGGCCATTTTGCGATGGCGGAAGTCATCTTATGATTCTATCAGATTTTAATTAAAATTGTTATAAAATTCCGAATCAAAAATGCACCCGACGGAATGTTCATTAGTTTAACCCGAGGGATTTTCTAATGTGCTTCCTAAGGGTGCACTTCACATGATCAGCAGCGCATTCTTACTTGTTCCATGCTATTTCGTTCATACGGTTATGCGGCTTTAATCCAGGTCGTGGTGATTTCAACATCCGCCGCCTTTATTGTATTAAACAGCGGGCAGCGGCGATCCGTGGTCTCTTGAAGTTCCCGAATGTTAAGTTAAAATGCAATGCAAATCTTCCCAAAATACGAACCCTCCGCCAAGTAATGCAGCGCTTCGACAGCGCGTTCGAATGGAAACACTCGGTCAACGACCGGACGAAGCCCGTTTTGCTGTATTGCACGGTTCATCGATTCAAACATGTCGCGGCTTCCGACGTTGATTGCTTGAAGGCGCGCTTTTCTTAAAATAGCGGGAATAATCTCGAATCCTTCCACTTGATAGCCCGATAGACCCCCTACTATGCTAATCTGTCCGCCTACTCGCAGCGCTGTAATGGACTTGTTCAATGTAGCCGATCCTCCAAGATCGACGATATGGTCTGCTCCGCGTCCGCCCGTCAGTTCAAGAACGACTTTATCCCATTCGGGCGTTTGGATGTAATTGATTCCGAAATCTGCACCCAGTCCCTTCGCTCGCATTAGCTTCTCATCACTGCTGGACGTTACGATCACAGTTGCTCCGTGAAGCTTGGCGAATTGAAGCGCAAACAGAGAAACTCCGCCTGTTCCTTGCACGACAACGGTATCACCGGCTTTCACCCGACCTTCTTCAATGACAGCATGCCATGCCGTCACCCCTGCGCAAGGAAGGGCTGCCGCCTCTTCATCCGTCAAGTGATCGGGCACACGAACCAATCCTTTCTCGGGAAGCACAGCATATTCCGCAAGCAGCCCATTTAGCGGACTTCCCAGCGTACTCACCCAATTGTCTTGTGTAGCCTCTCCGGAAATCCAACTCTGAGTAAAAATGCCGCTCACCCGGTCACCTATCTTGAACCTCGTCGTATGCTCGCCTAAAGCGACAACTTCGCCCACACCGTCAGATACCGGAATTAAGGGCGCATTCAAATCGGGATTATAAAACCCGTTAATAACACCCAAATCTCTGGAGTTAAGGGAAACCGCCCGCATTTTGATACGAACTTCGCCAGGACCCGGAACCGGTATCGGGCGTTGGGCTTCCTTCAATTGATCGAGTCCAAATTCACCTTGAATTTCGTATACTTTCATGAGAAATCTCTCCTTTTTAGAATGGTATAGACATACATTAATACATATACTACACTTAAGTAAGAAGGCACTATATAGTGTCCAGGGAACCTAAAGGTGCACAGGGGGACGTCAGATGAATTCTCCATTTTCGACTAAAACCGTACAGCCGGATATATCGTTATCTATTTGCGGGTACACCAAAGTTCTCGAAATCATTTCAAATAAATGGACAGCTTTGGTCATCTATGCGATGGAAGATGGGATTATTCGTTACGGAGATATAAGAAGACGAATCGAAGGCATCTCCAAAAAAATGCTGACCCAAACCCTGCGCCAACTGGAACGGGACGGTTTAGTGAAGCGTGACATCACTCCGGCCGTTCCGCCAATCGTCGAGTACTCACTAACCCAATTGGGAGAATCTTTGCTTGAGCCCATGAGAGCTCTGAAACAGTGGACGAATGAAAACTACTCGCAGGTTGAACAGGCCAGAGAGAGCTATGATCGAGTTAATAATGAGGAATAGAGCCACTTAAACTAAACCAAGCAGAGGAGCGCAAGGATGAGCGAAAATAAACTCACCATCACTGCCATTTGTGGAAGTCTTCGAGAAGGTTCTTTTAATAGAAAAGTGTTAAAGGCTATGGAAGAGCTTGCGCCAAAGCATTGGGAGATTCATCGTGCTGACTTATCGAATATTCCGCTTTACAATGCGGACATTGAGAGTCAAGGCGATCCTCAGTCTGTGGCCCTATTCAAAGAAAGCATCCGGCAAGCGGACGGCGTGCTGATTGTCACCCCAGAATATAATTCGGGAATTCCGGGCGTATTAAAAAACGCTTTAGACTGGGTTTCGCGTCCGGTTAAAAGCTCCGTGCTGATTCAAAAGCCTTTTGCGATTGCGGGAGCTACTCCGGGCAGCGGCGGGACAGCACAGTCACAAGCCCAGGTGAGACAGACACTGCTTGCCATGAATGCCTATACAATGCCGGGGCCGAAAATTCTCATCGGCGGGATTCACGAAAAACTGAATGAAACGACCGGAGAACTGGACGACGAATCCACTCTTCGCCATATCGAAAAATTTCTGACAGCTTTTGAACAATGGATCTATTTTTTCAAGTAACTCCAAAATGAAAGGCGTGAAGTTATGATGAGCGAACAAAAAGTGTACTACGGGAAAGATATCGAGGTGATGTTTAATTCGGAAGTTTGTACTCATTCCGGTATTTGCGTTAAGGGGTTTCCTGCCGTTTTTAATTTAAGCAAGCGCCCTTGGGTTGATCCCGATGCCGCCACTGCGGACGAAATTGCCCGGCATATTGACAAATGTCCAAGCGGAGCGCTGACGTATACACGTCTGGACAGCGAGAATCCAATAAAGAAAGAGGAATGGAACATGCATATTGTTGAACATGATACAGCCCACAAAAGATTCCTTATTCGAGATAAAGGTGCGATTGCCGCAGTAATGACGTATGTAACCTCAAGTCCGGAGCTTTACATTATTGATCATACTTTGGTCGACAATGCTTACCGGGGACAGGGGCTTGGGGACAAGCTTGTCAACGCAATGGTGGAATATGCGCGGGAAAATGGTATTAAGATTATACCTTTATGTCCCTTTGCTAAGGGAAGATTCGAGCGTTACCCGGAATACGCCGATGTTCTCAACAAATAATCACTAAAGTAATTATTAAAGGCAATTACAAAAGCTCCCGGCATAAAGCTGCAGGAGCTTTTTTTGTCCGTTATATTGCCGCTTTAACGCCGCCAGGAAGCTACTTCTTCCCTGTGGAGACCCGGCGTTCTTCTTCGCCCGGAGCTATGCGTAATTCCCGCATCCGTGGGTTGAAGGCGTTCTCTGCGGGATTTGATGAAATGGCCAAGCGTTCTCGATGAATGGCTCGTGTTCATACGTTTTCCATTCCTTTCTGTTTTCCCTTCCTCTCTCTAGTATTATACTATTCTCACCGTGCAGTCCGCATTGGATTTCTACTCTCGCAAGGCACCTTGGTTTGGCACAGACCGCAGCCGGCTCCCCATTTGGCATCTCCGCCGTTTGCCACTGCCCAGTCCCGGGAGGCTTGCCCATACACAAATTTCATGCAGGCGATTTTGTCATGCCCCTCTTTGCTGATGGCCTGCACCGGGCAGCGGGTGATGCATGCGCCGCAAATCCCTTTGCTGTGGAGCAGGCAATTCCCCGCATGGCTTGCTGCCGTTCTGGCATCCGGCGTCACCTGCAGGTCGGTCACAACGGAGAACAACCGGATCGCGATCCCCTTCTCCGTGATGAAGCCGTCGTTGATACTGAAGCTGCCTAGGCCCGCAGCATAAGCGACATGGCGTTCCGACCAATTGGACACCGGGCCCGAGGCCGAACCCTGAATACTATACCAGTCGGTATCCAGTGGGGCGACCGCCCGGTAGCCGAGGCTGCTCAAATAAGCCGGTAAATGTCCGCGAATCTCATTCAAAAAATACTCATCCCCAAATGTGCGGAGCAGCGCCCACTCCCGCGAAGGCCCGTCCTTTTGCGCCCGGTTGGCCCGGCGGATGACTTCGCTGATGGGCAGCACCACGCTGATCACCGAGCCTCCCCCATAGCTGCCGGGGCCAAATGACCGCTCAAAGACTTCCCGGGGCGTAGCATGGTCAGGACCGATAAGCGTCTTATATTCCTCAAACAAGGGATCATCCGCTGCTGCGAATTGCACAATCGGCTCCTCGTAGTAAGGTGCCTGAAGTTCTTCCGAAAAGTTCCCTTTGCTTTCCCGCACATAAGACTTTAACTCCTCTACGATCCACAGCTTGATGCGCCCCCCTGCCTCTTTCATGTCCTTTTCCATTTCCATATTCTCTCCCTTCCATCGTGTACAGTTACAGCAAAAGCCCTGCCTCTTTTCGTGTATATACACGAGTAGAACGTATAACAATCTGTAAGAAAGTACAAATCACCTTGAATCGGGTACGGCCTTACAGATAGCCAGAGCCTTCACGGAACAAGAGTCTCCACTTTGGATAACAGAAAATTTAGTGCAGCCAAATCCTCTTTACCCAGCGATTGCTCCACAAAGTTTTGCGCATCATCCCACAGCCGTCCCGCAGCCGCATGTACCGCTTCCCCACTTTCTGTCAAAGTCAATTGGCGGCTCCGGCTTCCCTTGGCTGCCGTATCCTGAACATAACCTTGTTGCTCCATGGCTTTGAGATTGCGCACAAGTGTTGTCCGGTCGAGTCGCATCACCAATGCCACATCGCTTACACTTGCCGGTCCCAGCCGGTCAATGTGCCGTAGAAGTGAAAATTGGCTATTATTCAGCCCACTGGGTTCAAGATAACGATCATACAGATCCGTGATAACAAGCGAAGCCCGGCGCAAATTGATGCAGTTGCAGACTGACGATGCATTGTTTTTAGATGACGTTTTGTTCATGATGGTCGGATAACTCTCCTTTTGCCTTACCGTGTATTTACACTATTCCAAACTTCATGATACTTTTCCATGCGCTTTCTCACACACCACAGAGGTATAATTGTCCGCCTTCATTAATAAAGCGGGATTGGAATTTTGTTGCTGGCCACGCACACTATTTTTGAACGAACAAAATGTCTTCCATTTCATTTAACGATTCTATGATGTAATCCGGTTTAACTCCATACTCCCAAGCTCTATTGTTTCTATTGATCCAGCAAGTTACGATGCCTTCTCTACTGGCCCCGAGTATGTCAGAAGCCGAATCTCCAACGTGAAGCACTTGTTTAGGAGCAATGCGATAGAATTTGAGTAATTCCTTAAACATCGTATTTCTGTCGTCGTTTTTATAAGATTGATGCTGCTCGGATGTAAACAGATGCACTCCATATCTCTCGTAAAAATTCGGAATCATTGCATCATCCGCATCGCTTACGATACAAACTTTATGTCTCTTTAAAATACTGTCAAGAAAGTCGATGGTTTCATCATAAAATTGCGATAATGTATGCTCTCGAAATAGAATTTTAACCGCTTCGCCCGCATCAAATTGAATCGCCTTCTTTTTAAACAGTTCTATAAAACTTCTCTCATAGATTTCATTCATCAGTTGAAATTGCCCTGTCTTTCTCAGTTCAATCCAGTGAGTAAAAAAAACTTTAAGCAAAGATTTTGCATACTCTTCAGCGAATTGTGCGGTGAAATTATTTTGTAAAATGGGTCTCCAGATTTGTTCGATCCTACTGTCCACATTTACTAAGGTTTGAAACATGTCCAGGCTAATAACTTCAAAATTGTTCAACGAATAATCAACTCCGATAAGCGAATTGGTTTCGGCCTTTATCCTAACATAATTGGAAAACCCGGAATATGAACATTCTCGGGAGGGCCTTCGCTCATACATTACGAATTGACACCAAGGATTTCACCCTTTATAATTCAAACAAACAATTAAAACAACCATTTAAATCATTTGTTTTAATTGATGGAGAAATCATACCATTATGAATTTTGGGGAGTGAGATGCTTAATGACTACAATCAAGGAATTTTTGAAAATGAAGACGACGATAATCGGCATTGCTACTGCGCTGCTCTTTCAGTTGATCTTTTCCATCATCTGGATGACAGGTTATGAAGACGTGTCGGAACGGATCGACAAGCTTAGTATCGCGGTCGTGAACGAGGATATGAAAAGCGGGGCCGTTATTGCGAAGCAGTTGTCGGAGTCGCTGCCCGTCAAAGTGGAGACGGCAGCGGATATGGAATCCGCCCGAGAGCGGCTGGATGACCGCCATATTCAAATGATCGTGCACATTCCCGCGAACTTTACGTCGCTTGCGGCGAGCCGGGACGGCAAGGCAGCCATTCAGTATGTTGTGAACGAATCCAATCCTTCAATGATCAAAAGTATGATGACCTCCATCGCCTCCCAGGTGACGGCAGCAGCGAATAAGCAGGCCATTGCGGCGGGTACCCAGGCCGCGCTGTCGCAGGGAATGCCGGCTGAGAAAGCTGCGGCCATGTCAGGTCTGCTGTCTGAGCGGGTAGTGTCGGATATCCAGTCGGTGAACATTGTTGACGGGACGAACAACCAGATGGTGCCGATGATGATGGTGTTCGCCTCGCTCGTCGGCGCGATGATCATGGCCCAGAACTTTGAAATATCGGCGATGGCGATTTCCGCCCGCACAGGACGCTGGCAGCGGCTCGGCGCCCGCTTCGCTATTACGATTCCGGCGGCCATCGTCGTTTCGCTCGTCGGAACTTCGCTAGTCATGCTGCTCGGCGGACAGGTCGAACGGGGATTTTGGGCGTTGTGGAGCTTCCAGACATTGTTCGTATTCACGTTCATGCTCGTTGCGCAGGCACTACTTGCGCTGCTCGGCACCGCCGGAATGCTGCTGAACATCGTGCTGCTGTCTATGCAGCTCGTGTCATCCGGCGCGATGATACCGCGCGAGCTGCTGTCCGGCTTTTACGTCAATCTCGGAAGTGTACTCCCGGCTACTTACGCGGTAGAAGGACTAATGAACCTGCTGTTCGGGGGCCCCGGGAACGGCAGCATTGCTGCGGCGCTGCTCGTTACTGCGGCGGTGATGGCGCTCGTGATGACCGGAGCGACGGCCCTGCGCAGGGAACCTGCGGCTGACGGAACCACTTCGGCGGCAGCTCAGCCCCGCTCTGGTACGGTCCCCGAATCATAAACGGTTCGGATTACCGAATCGGACACCTGCCACGGACCTCACTGGAAAACCTCCGTTTGTCCCGCTTATAATAAGAGCATATATAAGGGATAGTTTCGTTCCGCAAAGGGGAAATGGAAAAGCATGGGCTCAGAAGAAAATGACGTTAAGCTGCGCATTTTGCAGGCTGCGAAGAAGCTGTTCGCGCAGCAGGGCTTCAACGCTACGACCGTACGGCAAATATGCGAAGAGGCGGGCGCCAACGTATCGCTCGTCTCGTATTATTTTGGCGGTAAAGATAAAGTGTTTGAAGCTTTGTTCAAGGAATATTTTTCGCACGATATATTAAATGGAGATGAACTGTCCCGGATGGATGCGGTCTCGGGTCTCAAACTACTGATACGGGAAATCACCGCTTACCGGCAGCGCGAGCCGGAAATCGTCAGTATACTGCAGCAGGAAATCATCATGCAGTCCCCCCGGATGGACAAAATTCAAGAATTGACACTGCCGATATGGGCACTGCTCCGGGATTGGCTGAAGCTGGGCCGGGAGCAGGGCGTGTTTCATTTCCGGTCGCTTGACCATACTTTCATCAGCGTGCTTGGCAGCATTCTGTTTCACAACAAAACGTTTTATTTCAAGCAGCTTCTCGACAATAATGAAGAAGATCCGAATTGGTTTCTGGAGGATTTGACCCGGTTTATTTTCCAGGCGATCGGTTACGAGGAACAAGGATAAGCATTGCGGCCAGCCGGTTCACCGAGCAACATTATTCAAGAATTTTCTTTCTTTTCATATTATAATGACAGCACATTGAACTTGAAAAGAAGGTGCAGGCGATGACTCGCGAGGTTCGAACGGTCTGTTTCGATGCGGATTTAAAGCTGGAAGCGTATCGGTTTGAAGGGATCATGCAGAAGTTTCCCAACCATTTTCATGACTATTATGTCATTGGTTTTATTGAACAAGGCAAGCGGCGTCTGATCTGCAAGAATGAGGAGTATATCATTAACAGCGGAGACTTAGTCATCTTCAACCCTCAGGATCCCCACGCCTGTGAACAGGTAGACGGAAGGACGCTCGACTATCGCTGCATCAACATTCAACCAGAGGTCATGCGCCAATATGCGCTGGAAGTAACGGGAACAGATTATTTGCCCAGCTTCGCGCCAACCGTTCTTTATCGTAGTGACCTGGCCGCATCCCTGCGTGAGCTGCACCTGCTGGTTTTAGAGGAGCAGCCCGGGTTCCAGAAGGAAGAAGCGTTTCTGCTACTCCTGGAGCAGCTGATGAGAGAGTATTCAGACGTAGGTACGCCTTATCCCTCTCAGGAATTCACCTCTGAAATCAATATCATATGCGAATACATAGAGTCACACTATACCCAAAGCATTACTCTGGATCATTTAAGTAAGTTGACAGGACTGAGCAAATATCATTTGCTGCGTTCATTCACACGGTCAAAAGGAATCTCGCCGTACAGCTATCTGGGAACCGTGCGGATCAACCATGCGAAAAGGCTTTTGGAACAGGGAACGCCTCCTATCGATGTGGCCTTTCAGACCGGTTTTAGCGATCAGAGCCACTTCTCAAATTTCTTTAAAAAATTGATCGGCTTAACCCCTAAGCAGTATATGCGTATCTTCAGTCATGAAAAGGGATCGAAACGATCGGAGGATGTCACGGTATGACGGATCAACATAAGAGCACGGCCGGACATCTGCTCTCGTTATTCACGATTTTGATCTGGGGAACTACCTTTATCTCCACAAAAATATTGCTAACCGATTTTACTCCCGTCGAAATTCTGTTTTTCCGATTCCTTATCGGGTATGCCGTCTTGTTTCTGCTCTATCCCCGTCCTATCCGTACGAAGACTTTTAAGGAAGAATTGCTGTTTATCTCGGCTGGACTTTGCGGCGTCACTTTATACTTTTTGATTGAAAATATAGCCCTTACATATACGCTTGCTTCCCACGTAGGCGTGATTGTGTCGATCGCTCCCTTTTTCACGGCGGTTCTGGCTCACTTCTTTTTGGAGGGCGAGAAATTAAATGTTCAATTTATGATAGGATTTGCGCTTGCGCTGACCGGAATCGTATTAATCGGGTTCAACGGAAGCCTTCTCCAGCTGAACCCTGTCGGGGATCTATTGGCATTCTTGGCCCCTGCCGTTTGGGCAGTGTATTCCGTGTTGATGAGAAAAATAAGCGGGCTGAACCATCACACCATTGGCTCCACCCGTACAGTGTTTTTTTATGGTTTGCTATTTATGCTGCCTGTTTTATTTTTTCATAAATTCAATTTTGACTTGGATCGATTCCATGACATTTCGAATGTCACGAACCTTTTATACTTGGCCTTTGGAGCCTCCGCAATTTGTTTTGTAACCTGGAA
Organism: Paenibacillus rhizophilus; assembly: GCF_003854965.1. GTDB lineage: Bacteria > Bacillota > Bacilli > Paenibacillales > Paenibacillaceae > Paenibacillus_AQ > Paenibacillus_AQ rhizophilus. The sequence goes on along the minus strand of NZ_RQPI01000001.1, from coordinate 242,866 downwards.
CTTGGCGGTAGGCATCCTGGGAGCGATCAAAACAAGCGTCTACATTTATATGGTGCCTGTGATTTCAGTAGCGGCCTCCGCCCTCATTCTGCATGAACAGATCACCTGGGCAACCCTGGCGGGAACCTTCCTGACTCTAACCGGTTCGTATATTTCAGAGCGGAAGCATAGTACGATTGGAAAAAGAGAGCTGCGGAAGACGATACGTAATACGTGACGATCAATGGGATCGCATTAAAGAGGTGCTAACTGAATGACATGTTATGGATCGCCAGATCCGGTGCGCTATGGCGGGTATTTTCAAATATACCGCAGAACCCAATCTCTGATTCCATAAGCTACTTCCGTTACAGGAGTTGACGTTGTATCGATCGTTGGCATTGGTGGGTCATATTCTTCATCTGCAATTTCCAATAATCGTTTTGCGAAGTTCTTATAGTCATCAATCATTTGCTGTGGCCAATTTCTTGCAAGTAACCGCGCTTCCCTAGTTTCGTCATCACAGTGCAAATTCAAGTAATATACGTGTTTAAATGAATTAAAATCAAAAGTCTTTTTCATGTCCCACGGCATAATGGTTCCGCACAGTATTGTAACTCTGCCGTTTTGAGCAATACTATGAGCTACTCGAACCCAAACATTTAATAACGTTCTTGTGTTCCCGACGCCGAAAGGCTTAAGGTTCCCAAATTAATCGGAACGAAGCGATAAAATAGAACCGGGTGGCGAAGCCACTTAGCCTTGCAGGTGTTTCGCCTGAATCCGCTTCCCTGCTCTAGCTTCTGGGCGACCAAGGCCGTAAGGCCCGCAGCGTGAATACCGTGTTATCGGATGTTCTTGCCTTCCCGGAATTACTACAATAACTCTTTATTTATTGCCCTTCTTAGGTATTGATGTTGTTACATATTCTCTGTCTTTAATCATCTTTCCTATATAAAGTATCTGCCCCATATGCTCAGAAAAATGTGTTGCACACTGTATTATCATATCTAAATTTGTTCTTTCCTTGTTCCTTACCAGTTGTGTCTTCATAAGCGTTTCTTCCGTCATAATTTTTATCGTTTCTATAATTTCATCAAACGATCCTTTGGTTAAATTAATCAAATCTTGTTTCGTTCTATATCGTTTTTCAAATTCTTCATCTCTATTTCTGGAGATTTCCTTATTATGAATTCCTTTAGTAATTCTTTCATCAATATTCCCACGAATATGGACAATTAAGTTCGTTACACTGTTACTCGATTCATTAGGACGCCAATTGACCTGTTCATCGCTTAACTGGTCTAAAACTAGTATTATTCTTCTTTGAATCTCTTCAAATTTATTTGATAATAGTTTTTTTACCACTTCCATGTAGTCACCCACTTTATAGGTTTTTAGGCATTGCAAGAATTTCCGATAACATAATTGTTAAAATCAGTCTCGCAGCTCGCGTCATACGGCAGCCAAACGGGCTCCGAGCTCAAACGCCTTTCTGCGGTCGACGGGGAACTGTTCCTCTCTTACTCTGGCCTTTTGCGCAGCGTCGAATTTGGAAGCTTCATACTTGGAATAATCGGCAAATTGATACGTATCACAAGAGAGCAGAATCTCCGAATCCCCGCCCAGTATCTGCAGCAGATTCCGATTGCTCTGGAATACCGGCTCGTAATTCATCTCTTGCATTCGCTCTTCTGTGACATTCATGGTATAGATAAAGCCCGAGTTGATCCTGCCCTCAAAAGTGGATCTCTCTCCTTCGTTGTAGGATAGATTGGGGAACAGCAGCCGCTCCAGGAAGCTTCGAATTTCTCCGGTAACATTGCCGAAATAGATGGGGGAACCCAGCAGGAGAGCGTCGCATGCCAGGATTTCCCTCAGCACCTCCTTTAAATCGTCTTTCATGGCACATAATCCGCCCAGCCGGCTGCCTTTTCTTTTGCAGGATAAACAGCTCGCGCATCCCTTAAAATTCAGATCGTACAAATGCACCAGCTTCGTCTCCGCTCCCTGGGCCTGCGCCCCGAGAAGAGCTTCCTGAAGCAGCGTCGCGGTATTGCGGTTTTTTCGCGGACTGCCGTTGATTGCAATGACTTTCATCTTTCCTCACTCCTTCATTATCCATGTGGAATTTTGAGCCATCCCGCGCCTGTCATTCCTGAGCACAAAAAAAAGGTTCGCAAATCGCTCCCAAGAACAATTATACGAACCCTTGAGCTTATTTTCACATGAAATCATTCAATACTACGGAATAGATATCTTCAACCAATTGTAATGCTCCATTATATCCAACGTAGGATTTGCTTAGTACCATCTCATTGCCGATGGGTGCGGAAACCGACAGCTGATAGGCGTTCAAGTCTCTTGCAACCACCCGTTCCCAGGAACTGCCCAGAATAATCGGACGGCTTCTGATTTTTAATTTTCTGATTTCTTCTTCAACATAACCTCCATCATTAGAAAATACCGTTTCGGCAACGATATCACTTGTGAATTTCTTGAATTCCGCGGATACACTGTCCTGATATTTTATCGGCGTATCATCGGTGATGAACTGCTTCTCCGGGATTAATCCCATGTCATTGGTCAAAAATCTGGCGATTCCCAGCGCATACAGGCTGTCCGCCACCGTAATGAACCGTCTTGGCAGCAGTCTTGTTTCCAGCAACGTATCGGCTGCTCTTTCCAAATAGTAGAAATATCGTTCCTCTTGCTTACGGATGACATTTTCAACTACTGAAGGATCAATTCCGGCGAATTCACCTACCGCTCTCAGGAAATTGGAGGTTTCAGTCGGACCGACCGGAAGCGCCGGATAATGCAGAAACGGCGTGCCGAATTTGTCTTCCAAATGCTCGGCGTTCCGGAGTCCCACCCATGGAGAGATCACCAGATTAAACTGCGCCTTGGGTATGTTATTGAGAGCTTCAACGCTGCTATCCGGTCCGAAGATCACATTCGGTTTCAGCCCGAGCGAAGAAATGAGAATGTTCAGTTGCTCGATGTCACCCGACCAGAAGGTATTCTGATAAGGTACTGACGACCAGATATTGACCAGTCCCGGTTCTACCTGCTGCGGCTGCAAATACTGGTCGATAATGGCATCCAGAACCAGTTCATGACCGACCAGATTGCTTCCCTTGAACCCGCCGGTTTCAACATATACAATCGGTTTGCCTTGATCCTGGAATTTTCTTGTAACCTCCCCCACATCATCCCCTATAATATCCGATGTGCAGCCCGTGAGTACGACGAAAAGATCACCATCGATGACATCAAAGGTATTGGTGATGACTTTACGCAGCTGGTCCGTACCGCCAAACACCACTTCTTTTTCTGAGGCATTGGTGCAGGGAATCGCATGTCCCCCGACATATCCTGAACCTTGATGGCCGTTTTGACTTCCGAGTGTCGTCCACAGCTTGGCTACGCAGCCCGGACCGGCATGGACGATGGGCACCGCTCTTTTGATGGCCAGTACCGATTCAAACGCACCGAGTGTGCACACATGTCTGATTTGCTCAACGCACTGCGACATTTTTCTTGTTCTCACTTTCTTTTCTCTTATTTTTTTGTTTAAGGAATTCGAAGGGGTCCTGCTCCAGCCACCATTCGGTATAGGGCAGCTGAATTCGTTTGGACAGATTCAAGGCAAGACTATTGTTGGTCAGCGCATCAATAATGCGATGTCCGAACTCGATCGTTCCCTGATAACCGAAGGCGCTGTATTCATCGCTGACCATGATGGCGGGAATACCCATTTTTGTAGCCCAGACGGACATTCCGGGATGTCTTCCGATAAAAATATCCGGCTTGACCTTTGACAACAAATTAATGACCTCGTGATTCTGCTGATCGCTTACGCTGACCGGGATATCTTTGTCTGTCTTGGTCAGTTCCACTGTGCAGGAAGGGCATCCGCCATGATCATGCTTGGCATCGTAATGCCAGGAGAATCCCCATACTACTTCCATGCCGAGATCCTCGAGAAACCGAATATAGTTATGCGCGAAGCTCGGCCCCATGCCGACGACCACTTTTTTGCCTTTCAGCTTAAACTTGATCTCTTCCAAATCAGGCGCAGCAATCACCTTTTGTTCCGTAAGATACTCTTCAACTTCTTTCTCCTTGCCCACTGTCTCTCCAAGCTTTGTAAGCCAGTCATCAAATCCGGAAATCCCGTGCGGCTGCAGCGCCGTTACATAAGGGACGCCAAAATTCTGCTCCAGGCCATTCCCCATATAACTGCCGAGCGTGCCGCAAATACTGATTGTAGCCGCGGCTTCCGACCATCTGGAGATTTCCTCTATGTTGCTGTAGGGTATTCCGAACTGAGGCACCAGCCCCAAACGCCCGAAAATCTCGGTAATGACAGCCCGTCCACTGCCCGCAAAATTGATGACATTAACCAATTCGGGACGCTTCTTCTCGGCAGGCTTAACAATTCGCGACAATATGGCATGGAATGCCGCATCAAACCCGGAAGCCCAGATCTGTGACCGGAATCCTTCGCAAAAAACGGGAACAACGGGGATGCCAATCTCCGCTTCCACATTTCTGATCGTGCTTTCGATATCGTCTCCGATAATGCCGGAAGCGCAGGATGTGGTCACAAAGATCGCTTTGGGATTAAATCTTTCATAGGCTTTCAGGATGCCTTCTTTCAGAATCTGGTCTCCGCCAAATACGACAGCCTTTTCCGACATATTGGTATTGATGATTCTAACGTTTCTCTGGTTCCAGTCTCTGATTCTCTGTCCCCATTGAAACCCCGCGTTTGCGCCCGCGACGTCACCCGCACAGCCGATCGGCCCATGATTGACGATAGCCGCATCCGTAATCGAAGATAAATACCCTTGTGCACAGCCCGAGTTGCAATTTGTAGCCTGGCTGAATCCTCTGGATGCATTTTTCAGACATCCGGATTGTGATTGTTCCGCCAAATCCTTGATCGTTCCTTGGTATCCTACGATGGATTTCAGTCTTTTTTCCCTGATGGTTACCTGTGAGAGATTTAAATTAATTGACAATATAAAAGCCTCCTTCTAACTTAAATTGGGTTTGACTCACTCCTAAGGCGCACACCATTATTTTTTGGCTGTTGCCAGGTATTGTGAAAAGCAAAGTCGGACAAGGAATCGGTTTGACGAAAATAATTGGGAGTCGCCAGGATCATGGGAGCGGTTAGTCTTACCCGCGGCATCATCCCTGGAAATCGTGGTGATATGGGGGATTCTAGCTATAAAAAGGCACTGTGTTTTATTCCGAGTAATCTCATCTTATTAATGTTTTTACTAGTATAGCATTATTTGGGTTTTCGTCAAGAATAAATATCAGATTTTAAGCTTAAGGGAGTTCTTATTGGTTAACAATGTAAAAGGGGCCGGACAAGGATACATTCGCTAAGGCCTGCCACTTCAGACAGCTTCAGAAGGAGGGTATAACGTGAGCGAGGAAGAACAGGAACTCCATGAGCAAAGGGAATTTAACCGGACTTCACTAAATAGGGAAGAACAGGATGCTGGTGACAGAGGAGTGGAAATAAAATCCGACAGCGAGTTGGAGCAAGAGAGAAAACTGGTCGAGTCCATGGATCAGCCGGATAGCTTCGAATATTAAAAAAGAAGGCACCAAAGCGCCGGCTATCGCAGCTGAGAAAGAGATGGGATAGCCGGCGTTTGGCAAAATGATTATTTTTTGCCCAAGTGATTGATCACGACATTTTCAAAGACCGCCTTGCCGCCTTCTGAAAAAAGCGTGATTCCTTTATCGTTCCATCCGGGGAAAATGACATTGGAAAAAACGACAGAGCCATCATCAACAAAAACTTCGATGCTTGTCTTATCGACGAGGATTTTTAAATGCACCTTTTTCTTGCCGGCATCGAACGGTGCCCTGCTTTCCACATAGGTTCCGCCCTTGTCGGGCTGCCATGTATTTCTTCTATTGACATAGCTGTAACTGCCTTCCACAAAAACCCCGACATCGACATGCCGCTTCTTGTCTGCAGATTCCCGAAGTCTGAGTCCCGCATTCTTGAGATCAGACCACGATATGTCCGCGTCAAGCTGGTAAGCATCTCCGGTTGTATTAAGCGTTCTAGTGCCATTAACCTCGATTCGTTGAAAGGATTCCGTTGATTGGGTCAATTGATTTAACGCCTGAGTGGGCTGTGAAATCAATTGGTACGTTCCGCCCGCAGACTTAAGCTTGATTTGACGGACGATCGAATTTATTCCGTTATAGCCTTCCCGCAGCGTCGGCGTAGTATGGGGGTAATCCCAGTTATTCATCCAGGCCAAAGCATAACGATGGCTGTATTTATCGCTGCCCGCCCCCTCTTCAAACGTTACCGCGGCATACCAATCAAAGCCGTAATCCAGCCACTGCGGCTCTTTGCTATCCGGGATAAATTCCTTGCCGTTAAAGTCTCCGGTCCAGTAGGCGTAGGTGTTAGGTTTACCTGCCGGTTTCCCGTTTGCGCTGACGCCGAGAATCCATTTATAGGTCCCGTCATCCGCCCGCATCATATATAGATCAGGGCATTCCACAAGCCCGATATTTTCGGTAACAAAACCGCTGATATAAAGCCAATCTTTTAAATTGGAGGATTCGTAAAAACCTACTTTCGTTCCTTCCGCCATGGTCATGATCCATTTCCGGGACTTGTCATCCCAGATGATCTTAGGATCGCGGAAATCATGTGTGCCCGGATTGGCCAGAACAGGCTTATTGCTATAAGAGATGAACTTTTTTCCTCTGTCCGTGCTGTACCATAAATATTGTTCCTGCTTCCCGCCATCCGCAGAGGGTTGTGTCACTAACGCCACAAGCGCCCCTTTGCCAAAGCCTGCCGTATTATCCTTGTCCTCAACGACCGATCCCGTCCACGGATCGCCATTTCGGTTCGTATATTTCGGAATGGCCACCCCTTCATCTTTCCAGTGCACCAAATCCGTCGATGTTGCATGCCGCCACTCTGTACCATTTCCTTTAGGATAGTCACGATTGTAGAGATAATAGTAATGATACTTGCCATCCAGATAAATCGGCCGCTGCGGGTCGTTCATCCATTTGTCGGGAGTCGTGAAATGATAGCTGGCCCGATAGGAAGGCTTTTCTTTAGACAGTGGAGGTTCTTCATTAATGATGGTTTCCTCTTTTCTGTCATTTGTTGAATAATGAACCGCTAACCCTGCCGTGATCAGACCGGTTAAACAAATCACCCATATAACGAATCGTCGTATAAATGCATTCTTGTTGTTGTTCAATTGAACACCTCACTCTATGAAAAAAAAGAAAATGCCAATGTAACATCGACATTTTCTTTTCTTTAATTAATAATACATCAAACCTGTTGTTATTTGATCGTCAATTGTCCTTGTTCAAGGATGCTGTCTTTGACAACCGAAGTTTTGGAACCTTTAATGTTTACCAGGAAGCTTGGCGCAAAGGTGGACTTGTGATCTGCAAAAAGACCTCTGTTGGTCATGTAACTTGTGATGACCACATTCTTTCCGTCAGCTTGCGGTACAGCAAAATGGGAGTAAGTCCAGGTAACATCTTTAGGATCAAGATCCATTTGCAGGACAAGCCCGCTGTCGTTCAACGGTTTGTAAGGTCCGGTCAAAGAATCCGATACGTAACCCAGCATGTAAACATCTTCAGCGCCGATTCCGTCAATGGTCATTTTAGCTCCGCGGGAATCCGTGAACAAATACCATTTGCCATTCAGTTCAAATACGTTCGCCCGTTCAATTTCATCCGTAACAAGATTGGATGCGATCAGCGGCTTCATAACTGTTTTCAGCGTATAATCATCATTCAATTCAATGATACCCAGTGAACCGTTCGCTAAAGTAGCGAGTGATTTCTTAGGACCAGCCAGCAGCTTTTCTTTCTCGGCTTCGAAGAATTTCTTATTTCCGCCATAGAAAGCTTGGTTATTGAAGGCATCTTCACCTTGATAACCTGTTTCAGTACCTGTATTGGATTCAAACACAAGGTATTTATGGCCGTTTTCTTCAACATAGTGAGGGTCTCTCAAGGTATGATTGTCGGAATAGTCTCCGCCACCGAAAGATTGGTCAACATTTTGATAAATTTTACCGTCCCCATCAAAAATCGATTTGAAATCTTCTACGCCATCCACCTTCAGCGTAGTGGCATCGGGCTCGGACAGATTGACTTGAGCCGTTGTCAGGGTCTGTTTACCGAAGAAGCCGTGAGCCGGATCCCAGCCCTGACGGTTGGTATAGAACAAGCGAACATCGCCGTCGGAAGTCAGCGTTGCAGAACCAGACCACTCTTCGGCTTGATTGTTCAGAATAGGATCGTTTGGAACATATTTATCGCTGTCCTTGAATACTCTGCCGGCACTCTTCCAAGCGTCAATGGAGTTGTCACCGATTTTTTTATAGAACAAGTGGATGAATGTGTCCCAACCTCTAGCAGGATCTCCCGCTAAGGCAAAAACAACTTCGTAGCCCTTATAATTTGCCACAGTTCCATCGGCATTTTGCAGCGGCCAGCTATCCCACACATCCAAATCGATCAGGTTTCCGTATTGATCATAGCCTTTTGCAGAAGAGAGGTTTTTAATAGTTGATGCATCAAATTGCGGCACCTTAAACTGCTCACTGTTCTGTTGTGCAGGAATTTTCAACATGTCAGAGCGTGTGATGTGGGAAAAACCATAGTCTTCATTGTAACTCTGACTGTCATTTCCTTTTGCAAAAGCTGAAGTACCCCCGCCTACCAGTAAAGCTGTTGTAAAAGTTACTGCTGTCGCTTGCTTCACAATCTTTTTGATGTTCATACTTTCTCTCCTTTTTCCCTTGTATTTTGTTACTCTCAAACAGAAAAAGACCTAAAAATTCCTATGGAGATATCAATGATAGCATTGCTATCCCCAATCGGAGTTTTTAGGTCTTGCCTGCTTAAACAGTAACAATCCCGTAATATTTTGTTGTCACGGTTATTCTATAATTTTTCATCAATTGATGACTATAGACCAAAACTCCCGTTTTAATCAGGGTCAAAAGTAGGGGTTTCTTCTCGGTCTACCACATATATTCCTATAATTATTGTTACTATTTCACAGTTTCAAAGGGATAAAGATGGGTTAGTGGAAAATTACATCAAATCCCTTTTATTCAACTATATCACATTAAAATATTGAATTTTCAATGCCTGAGCGATATAGGTCTATTGACCCATATCGCTTTAAAAGCAAAGAGTTTGCACTCGTTTGATGCGTGTCCTCAGTTGATCGTCAATTGCCCTTGTTCAAGGATACTGTCTTTGACAACCGAGGTTTTGGCTCCTTTAATGTTCACCAGGAAGCTTGGCGCGAAAGTAGCGCGATGGTCAGGATAGAAGCCTCTATTGGTCATGTAGCTTGTAATAACCACATTATTCCCATCTGCCTGCGGTACGGCAAAGTGAGAGTAAGTAAAGGTAAGATCAGCGGGATCAAGATCCATTTGCAGGACTAGTCCACTGTCGTTCAATGGCTTGTATGGTCCGGTAATCGAATCGGATACGAAGCCAAGCATATAAATATCTTCAGCGCCGATTCCATCAATGGTCATTTTCGCGCCTCTGGAATCCGTGAACAAATACCATTTGCCATTCAGTTTGAATACGTTGGCCCGTTCAATTTCATCCGTTACGGTATTGGATGCGATCAGCGGCTTCATGACTTTTTTCAACGTGTAATCGTTATTTAATTCAATCATACCGAGTGCGCCGTTCGCCAGAGAAGCATCATGCTTTTTAGGACTTTGCAGCAGTTTATCTTTCTCGGCTTCGAAGAACTTTTTATTTCCGCCATAGAAAGCCAGGTTATTGAAGGCTTCTTCACCCTGGTAGCCCATTTCTGTGCCTGTATTGGCCTCAAATACAAGGTACTTATGACCGTTGTCTTCAACGTAGTGAGGATCTCTTAATGTATGGTTATCCCCTGAAGCATAGGCTCCTTCTTCGATAAACTGCTGAACATTTTGATACGTTGTTCCGTCTCCGTCAAAGATGGATTTATGATCCTCTACGCCGTCAACTTTCAGCGTACTGGCATCCTCCTCTGAAAAATTGACTTGAGCCGTTGTTATCGTTTGTTTGCTATAACCTGTTCCGCCGTCTTCCGGCGCGCCCGAGAAATCCGTATAGAACAACCGCACTTTACCGTCTTCGGTTAATGTCGCGGAACCGGACCACTCTTGTGTCTGATATTTGAGGATCGGATCATTCGCAGCAAATTTATCGCTGTCTTTAAATACCCGGCCGGCATTTTTCCAGCTGTCGATCGAAGTCTCGCCGGCTTTTTTATAGAATATGTAAATCGAGGTGTCATTACCGTTCTTCGGGCTCCCTGCTAAAGCAAACACGATCTGGTAGCCATGATAATTCGCCACGGTGCCGTCGGCATTTTGCAGCGGCCAGCTGTCCCACACATCCAGGTCGATCAAGTTGCCGTTTTTATCAAAACCTTTCGCCGAAGCGATGTTTTTGATGGTCGATGCGTCGAACTGCGGCACTTTAAACTGTTCACTTTGTTGCTGCTCAGGTATTTTCAGCATGTCAAAACGTGTGATGTGGGAAAAATCATACGTTTCTTTGTAATCCTGACTGTCTTTTTCTTTTGCAAAAGCCGAAGTTCCGCCACCTGCCAGTAAAGCCGTTGTAAAAGTTACTGCTGCCGCTTGCTTCACAATCTTTTTGATATTCATAATTCCTCTCCTTTTCCGCTTCAATTTTTTGTTCCAATCAAACAGAAAAAGACCTAAAAATTCCTAATGAAGACTCTCCGGCGATTTGCCGCATGGTCCCCAATCGGATTTTTAGGTCTTGCCTGCTTAACAGTAACAACCCTGACAATATTTTGTTGTCTGGACTAATACTATATTTAATAGCTCACAATAACTATAGACCAAATTTCCTCTTTTTGGGCAAGGTGAAAATCAGGAGAATTCTCCCAGTCTATCCTCACAAATTCCTAATTATTCCTGAATAGTTTGAAGTATCGTGCGCCATCATGAACGATGCCTAAATCTGATTTTCAAGATAATGAGCAGCAACAACGGAATGCCATACAAAGGCCAATAGACACGGCAGCTTGTTATACGTTATTCTATCCTGAAATAACTCCTATTTCATCATCTGAAGGCGCCACGTAAAGGGTATGACCGCCTAATACAATGTGGTATTACAATTCTTGAGGGAGATATACATCGGGTTTATTAATTTTTTTTGCTTTATTCTAATGCAAAATATACCATATATAGCTTTTTAAAATAATATTGTTATATTAACAAAAATAGGTATAATGACTAATGTTAGCAATTCACCCGGGAGATTGCAAAATACTATATTAAGGTAGGTATTATCATGAAGAAAAAATGGTTTTCACTTTTCTTTTTGCTTGCAGTGTTTGGTTTAATCTTTGCTGGTACCAATATGTATGCAGAAGACTTATATAAAGATGTGAATTTTACAATGCAAGTTATAATGAAGGGTATGAAAGAGGCCGGATATGGTCTCGACCAGATAATGTAAAATCTTGGTTTGAGGATAGTGAGTTCACCGTAGTTAACCAAGTAAGAACAACACGAGCTGTGATGCAATTCTCTAGTACTTACAAAGATGGCGTGCTATGGATTGATGGTTCGGATCCTGCACAATCATCTGATAACAAAATTACGATACCAGGATATATTTATAATTTAGTAGGACTTTCTGCATTTGGCGCTCCTGTCAATGCTGCGGTAAGTTTGATCGATGGTTTTACATCTTCGGGGATTAAACTTTCTTTCCCAGATAATGACCGACAAAAACATTATGTTGAGTACTATGATTCTAACGGTTTAGCAAATATGGCTCTTCCAAACTCTTATACCTACTCCCAAGCAGATTACGCATCGGATCAAAAATATATGGGTGCTAGTCCACGGTGGAAGTACTCAATGGCGGGTGGACCAAGAACTAACTATCCTGTTACCATTGTTGGTCGAGTCGCGTATGAAGCAAGTGTATACGATTCGGGTTACTATTACGACAATTACGGTTGGACTACGCTTGCAACTGTCAATCATCAAGTAAATCGACAATAAATTCTTTTATTTGGAGTCTAATATGAAGAAAAAGGCAAGTATTTTAATCGCATCAATTATTTGTATATTCATAATTATTTTGTTTTTGATCCCCAGGGAAAATCCAGGTGATTTTGTTTCGCATCTTTGGCAAAATAGCAGTGATTGGGGAAATGTGAAAGTATCTAATATTGAGCATCTATCCGGATATACTGTTGTCCACATTCAATACGAGGCGAAGAATGGTTTTCAGCCGACTGATCGTTGGATTGTGAAGGATCGGAAAAAAGTTCGTGATATGCAAGGTAATGAATTTGCCCAATGGGAGGGTTATGTTTATCTTGTTAAGCAAGGGTTATACTCTTGGCGTATTGTTCAATAAGAAGAATCTACTCCCTAAACTTCTTTTAATTTGTTTTTTCTATAAAACCTAGTATACAGCCCTGATGAGGTGCACAGCCCTTTCAGGGCTGTCAGGCTGTCGAGTAAGTCTCGACAGCCTTCTTTATGTACATTTAATTTCAGACGACACCGCATTAATGTTGTATATGTTCCAAATAAATAACGGCGATCCGCATGCATACCGCCTGACAAAAGTCCAGACTACGAATAATTACATCTGGACTGTGACCAAACTCATCGAGCAACGTGTCGAGATTGCGTTCAATATCATGGTATATCGGTTGATCCAATATAGAAGAACCCTCGTCTGGTTGACTTGATTGATCTGAGGCTGCGACTGAAGGAGTGTTAAGGCGTATGAGTAACGAATAGCGGGGTGCGTCAGCTTTATAAAGCTAACAGCAATGAAGCGGTAAACAATAATCTGGGGTGTGCTGAAGAAGAACAATCAAGCGGACCCAACGCAGGGCCGGTTAACAAAGCGCTGCGTTGAGAAAAATAATAATAAAGAAACTCAATTCACCATATCCTTCAACCGGGTATCCACCCGGTTGATCTCCATGGCGATTAACACCAGCTGGCTGTCGGTGAACGTATAACCGTAGTCATCTTCCACCTGACTGGCGACCCAACCGGCTTGTTCGTAGGCCATAGCATAGCGTTCCTTGGCGATCCGCACGATTTCAGGGTCCAATTCGTTGCGGAGCTTGCCCGTCTCATCGGTCTGGAGAATATTCTCAAGCTGGTTCACCAGACGCTCGTAGTTGGCAGAGCTCCGGTTCAATAATACACCGGCGGCATTTTCCACCCCTTCGGCAATATCCCGGATAACGGCAGCCATCTGCGCGTCCGATTCGCAAGCCCCGGCGTTCACCCAGGCGGTATGGATATGCATTGCGATATAACCTACCTCGTCCTCCGGAATTTCGATCTGCAATTTCTCCTGGATAAGCCTTTTCGCATGCAGCCCGATTTGGAACTCTCTCGGATATAAAATGCGGATTTCCTCCAGGAGCGTGTTCTGAATTACCATTCCTTTGCTTAGCCTTTCCAAGGCAAAAGAGAGGTGATCCGTCAGCGCGATATGAATATGTTTGTTAAAGGTTACTTCCAATTCCCGTTCCGCAAAGGAAATGATGTTCTCGGAAACCGCAATCTCCTCTTCGGGCAGTGTCCGCAGCATTTCCTGCAGATGGCCGTATTGATCCAAATCGTCCATTATGAACACTTTCTCGATTCGGGTCGGATCGACAATATCATTTTTTCCTTTTTGAAAAGCAATACCGGAACCCATGACAATCTTTTCTTCTCCAAGGTCGTGTACCACAACCGCGTTATTGTTAAGAACTTTTTTGATTTTCATGTTATTCTCCTGTGCTTTTACGATTAGAATTTGGCGATGTTATTCCTGAGAATCCAATTTATCCGGTTTATTCGGTTTGTCGACTCCAAGAAACCAAGTGACCGCAAAAGCCGTTCCCGTGGCAAGCAGGAAACCAATAATATAATGGATGAGGTTAATATGTCCGGGCGGGACAATAAAGGCGATCATCGGAATCCCGGTCAAACCGAATGAATCGGCCACCACCCCGTGAAAGGCTACATAAGCACCGCCTGCCGCACCTCCCGCCGCCGCGCCCAGGAAGGGACGGCCAAGCTTGAGGTTGACGCCGAAGGCGATCGGTTCGGAGATGCCGAGAAAGGCGGTTATCGAAGCGGGCAGAGCGATCTTTTTCAATGCGTCATCCTGGGTTCTGGCATACACTGCCAGTCCGGCCCCGCCCTGAGCGATATTCGCCATCGACCAGATGGGAAGCAGAAAATTGACCCCGATGTCCGGATTGGAAATAAGCCCGATTTCAATCGCCTGAATGCCGTGATGGAGGCCGCTCAACACGAGGAGGCCGTAGACCCCGCCGAGGAGCAGCCCGAACACCGTGCTTCCGAACTGGAACGCCTGTTCGAGCAGGCCGCTTAGAAAGCCGCCCAATTCGGTGGCAATCGGTCCAATGACGGCAACGGCGATGCCGCCGCCGATAACGAAGGTGAGAAAAGGGACGAGTATCACGGCAGCCGTTCCCGGAATAATCCGTCGAAGTCCCTTCTCGATTAACGTCATCAGCAGTACCGCAAGAATAATCGGAATCACGGTGCCTTGATAGACAAACTGCGGCGCATTCGACAAGGCTGCGTGGCTTAAGACTGTTCCGCCTTGTCCGGCAAGCTGCACAAGATCAGGCCGGGTCATGACAATCCCAACTGCGGCGCCGAGCGCAGGGGTTCCGCCAAACCGCTTGGCCGATTGATAGCCAAACATCACGGCTATGATTTGAAAGGCGGAGCCGGTCAGAAAGAGCAACGTCTGGAACCATACGCTGTCCAAGGGCGCCCAGTCGAAGGCTTCAATTAAACTGATCAAGCCGAGCAGCATGCCGACCGCGATAAAGAGCGGGATAATCGGCACAACGATATCGGAAAAAAAGGCTGCCGCAGCCAGAAACCGGCCGATTCGCCCCTTTGTTGCGGAGCCTTGCAGCTCCGGAGATGAATCTGTTGCGGTGAATAGGCGCTCCGCTTCGGGCTGCCGATCTGGTTCGTAATCCTGAAGAATGCGGGCAATTTGACGGTGCACCTTAAAGACAATGGCCGGGCCCACTATGATTTGCAGCTGTCCAGCCTGAACGAACACGTTCTGTACCTCTTCCAAGTGGGCAAGACCGGTTTCATCCACGCTGGCGCTGTTTCGTAACCTCATGCGAATCCGGGTCGTGCAATGAGTGACTTCCGACACATTGTCAGGCCCGCCAGAAAGCTCGATCAAGCTCATGGCCAGTTTCTTCGCTGAGCCACGGCTATCCCCAACATTTCTCCCCTCCAGAGTCTGTCGGGTATTCCCATGCGGCATTTTCCGCCCCTCCCCGTTTCTATTGCGCAGCAGCTGTAGTATTTTTTGAAATAAGTATAAGTAACAATTTCGTAATATGTAGTAGTAATCTTATTGTGACAATGATCCAATACAAAAGCAATGGTTAATACTTACCACCTTTAGTCAGTGTTAAAACAGGCACTATGCCTTAGTAGAGTCATTTTTGCCGGATTGAAAGTTTAGAACTATCGACCTAATTTGGATAAACGAACGAAAGCATCTCAAGCGGCTTATCGTTCTTACCCTGACCGGGCTACCAGACGGCAGCGGGCTGCCCGCGGCAGTTTGGATTGAATCGAAACGATTGACGTGCTGCATTCAACCTGCCTTAGAAAGGTACGCGTCAAATGAGAGATAAAATTTCGCCCAGAAGAGCATTAAGCGCGTCATCGATACCTCTATGGTCTTCCGATTCGAGCCATTCCTCCGGAATAAGCAGATAGCGGCCGGCGCTCCGCTGAAGATAACTGTATATAATCTGGGCTTCATCCACTTCTTCACGACTGACTCCACCGGAGGACGGATGGGAACCGGCTCCGAAATGGCTGAAAATGACGTTCTTTATTTTAGCTTGCAACGATTCCATCCCGGAACCCCGCACAGTGATCTTTTCGCTGTATACAATATGATTCCGCTTGATGAGAAAGAGCTTGATCCGATCTTCATTCAAATCTTCAATGATAAGGATGTTCCGGTTCTCTCCGGCGAATCCGATGATTTTTTCCTTCATTAATAAGTAGTCTACCGCATCAATGCAATCCCTGTATTTGGCCGCTGTTTCAAAATCGTATTGCTCGGCCGCCAGCTGCATGCTTTGCCGCATCTCTTCGTAAAGACTCCGGTCGCTTCCGTCCAGCATAGCGATAAAGCGGTCTATGATCTCATTGTATTCCTTCACGGCCTCCCCTCCCAGACACATCCCCCGGCATAATCCAAGTGAATGGTTCAAGCAGGCGGAGCCGTTAAAGCTGGAATAATTGCAGGCGATTTTGCAGCATTCCTGAACGCCTTGTATCGCCCGTTCCACCGAATGCCTGCTCGCGGTATAAGGTCCAAAATAAACGAAGCCATCATTTGCGGCGGGTTCGCTAGCAATTTCTATGCGGCGCAGCCCGTCCCTCATCTTTATAGCAATATAGGTGTAGGCAAGCGGATTTTTCATTTTTTTATTATACATGGGCTTTAATTCCTGAATTAACCTGCATTCCAGCATAAAAGCTTCAAACTCGGTATCCGTGACTCTATACTCCAGATCCTTGATGTGGCTTACGAGCATTTTTATCTTTTTCGGATGGGAATTGGAATGATAGAAATAAGACTGCACACGTTTCTTCAGATTTTTGGATTTACCGACATAGATGATGCCGCCCAAGGAATCTTTCATTAAATAAACTCCCGGCGATGAGGGTAGGCTCTGAATCTTCTCTTTCATATAAAAAAGCACTCCTTACAGCCCATTGTCTTCCACACTCTGGGTTTGAATGTTACTATTTCTACTGTAGCCGAAATTGCCGGGGACGGACATCTTTTTTTGGCAACTTTTTTTTGCTAGGGGGGAGTTTCTGAATGCCGGATCAAACCAATCATGCACCGGAGTCCGCGGGAACCTGCCCTCTTTGCGGCCAGGCCAATGGCTGCATGGGGGCGGCAGGCCGCTCCCATGCAGGCTGCTGGTGCGCCCACGAGGTTTTTCCTCAGGAGTTATTTAAGCGGGTACCGAAGGAGTTTATCGGCAAAGCCTGTATTTGCAAGGAGTGCCTGGAGGCGTTTAAGCGAAACGGGGAATAAAGCGCACTCAGCTTATAAACTCTTATTTTATCAAAAAAACCGAACCCCAGCGGTATGCCGGGACTCGGTCTTCTGTGTACGGTTATTCGAATGGATATTTTATGCCCCATTGATTGCGGACATTGGTCATAAGAGCCATAACATCATTGGACAGATGCAGCGTAGCCGTATTCTTCTTATTTAGAATGAAGTTCTGCATATCTTCCACTTCGTATTCCAATGCTTTGGCCGTCTCTCCGGCCTCAATTTGTTCTACTCTGCCGTCGGTATAGGTAATGGTGGCTTTATCCGCTCTTGGGAAGTTGTCCACGGTGATGAATCCGAGCTCTCCCGCGACTATACCGCACTTCGGCATTTTGGCCCGCATCGTCAGCGAGATGACCGCCATCTCGTCCGCCTCGTTCTTCAGAACGATTCCGGATTGCTCGTCCACACCGGTTTCAAATGTTTTCACTGTCGTCAGAACTTCATTCGGCTGCTGGGACAGGAAGAATCGGGTGAAGGACAACGCATAGGTTCCGATATCGAGGAGCGCGCCCCCGGCCAGATCTTTGCTGAAAAAGCGGTTCTTCACATCGTACTCTTTGCAGCTTCCGAACGATACCTGAATCATTTTCAGCTTGCCGAGCTGTCCCGAATCCAGAATCTCCTTGAGTTTTTTGTATAAAGGCATATAATACAGCGTCATTGCTTCGGCAACGACTAGGTTCTTCTCTTCGGCCAATGCGATAATTTCGGTTAATTGCTCGCTGTTCACCGTAATTGCCTTTTCGCTGATCACATGCTTGCCATGCTTCAGGCTCTCTATAATAAACTTATGGTGCAGATTATGAGGGGTGGAGATGTAGACAACGTCGATCGCTTCGTCCTTTAACATCTCTGTATAATCGCCGAAGGCATTTTCGACTTGATTCTTATCGGCAAAGGCCTGCGCCTCTTCCTGTGATATTCCTGCTACGGCGTAGACGCTTCCATTTACTTCTTTGATTGCTTTGACAAAATCCGATGCTGCCCAGCCCGGGCCAATGATGGCCCAATTCAACTTGCTCATAGTTTCAATTCCCCCTGAACGTTCTCGTATTGGACTTTTGTACCGCTGTATTCACTTACGGGTTTCTTGACAAAAGAAAGGATGCCCGCCGTAACCGCCGTTCCTGCCAAAATGGCAATGATATACGGAACCAGTTGGGTAACGACATTCGGAATTAGCAGCACCCATACGCCGCCGTGCGGAACGGCGAGTCCGGCTCCGAACGCCATCGACAGACCGCCGGCCACTGCGGAACCGGCCATAATGGACGGGATTACCCGGAGCGGATCGGTCGCCGCGAACGGGATGGCGCCTTCGGTAATAAAGGATGCGCCGAGCGCCCAGCAGGCTTTTCCGGCTTCTTTTTCCGCTGCAGTGTACTTTCTCTTGGCAAGCACAGTGGAAAGCGCGATTCCGAGCGGCGGAACCATTCCTGCTGCCATAACTGCGGCCATAATCGGTGAAGCATGACCCGGGACGAGCGTGGAAGTGGCGAACGCGTAAGCTGCTTTGTTCACCGGACCTCCCATGTCGAACGCCTGCATCAGCCCCAAAATAATGCCCAGGATTGCCGCATTTGTGCCGTTAAGCGAATTAAGCCAGTCGGCCAGCGCCTTATTGACAAAGGCTACCGGCTCGCCGACGACGTAGACCATAAGCAGCCCCATAACCGCGGCGGATAACAAAGGAATGATAAGAATCGGCATGAGACCCTGCATCGTTTTGGGCAGCTTCAGGTATTTCTTGATCGCGAGTACCAGATAACCCGCGGCAAAGCCGGCGAGCAGAGCGCCCAGGAAGCCCGATCCGTTCGTGCTGGCAAAATAGCCGCCGATCATCCCCGGAACGAGAGCGGGCCTGTCGGCAATGGAGTAAGCGATGTATGCGCCCAGGATGGGAATCATCAAGGCAAATGCCGATTTGCCGGTTGTGAACAGCGTTTCGCCAATCGAACCCGGGTGGTCGAAGACGTAAATACCACCGATGGCGAAGCCCAGGGCAATCAGCAGGCCGCCCGCCACGACAAAGGGAATCATGAAGGAAACGCCGGTCATCAGATGCTTGTAAATCCCTCTTCTCGATTCTTTTTCTTCCGCCTTGATTTGGTTCACCTGCTCGGTCAGGTCCACTGTGGCGGCAGCCGACGGCTGGGCGCTTAACGCCCGGTTAATCAGTTCTTTAGGGTCCCTGATGGCTTCTTTGACCGGGACTTCAATGATTGTCCTTCCGGTAAAACGGGTCTTATCCACCTTGGTATCCGCCGCAATAATGATTCCGTCCGCTTCGCGCAGATCCTGCTCCGTAATTACATTCTCGGCGCCGACGGAGCCTTGAGTCTCCACCTTGATCTCATGACCCATTGCTTTGGCCGCCACTTGAAGCGCTTCCGCCGCCATATAGGTGTGAGCTATACCGGTCGGACATGAAGTAATGGCTACAAGCTTCATACTAATCGTCCCCTTCGCTTTGTTTTAAGCGCTTACAACATTGCAATGAATTGAACCCCCGTTTACTCATTCCTTGCTGTGATACCACCGCCCAATCGCTATGCACATATGTGCATTGTATAATATTATGTGCAATAATTAACAACTTCAGTATAACACCGGCTTTTGGATTGTCAACAAGCAAATCAATATTTTTTTCTCCCTCATTTCACAAAAAGAAACGGCTCCGCGATCCTCTTAAGGAAGGCGAAGCCGTTTCTTCGATCAATACAACCGTCTAATCTTGCTTGCTG
The DNA here is from genome assembly GCF_003854965.1 of Paenibacillus rhizophilus. Classification (GTDB taxonomy): domain Bacteria; phylum Bacillota; class Bacilli; order Paenibacillales; family Paenibacillaceae; genus Paenibacillus_AQ; species Paenibacillus_AQ rhizophilus. The sequence goes on along the minus strand of NZ_RQPI01000001.1, from coordinate 222,911 downwards.
GAAACTAAACGTATGCCGTCTTCACCGGCAATCAGCGCTTTTGTCGCCACATGGACAAATAAGGACGTATCTACCACCCCGCGAATCTGCTGCAGCTCGCTTTCAAGGCCGGTGATATCCTCCACCTGTTCAAAATAGACGTCGAGCAGCAGGTTCCCGTTTTCGGTCAAGGTGAACCCGTCTTTGGCGCCGCTTGTGCGAATGACAGGCTTGCCTCCAAGCGCGGCGACTTTTTTCTGCACATAGGCCAGCGAATCCTCGAGAATTTCGAGAACGACGGGGTGCTTGAACGTCAGACGATCCACCACCTTCGTCTCATCCACAAGCAGGATATAATCCTCCGCCATGGAGGCGATCAATTTCTCCTTCGTATGGATGCCGCCGCCGCTTTTCAGCGCATTCAGACTCTCATCGACCTCGTCGCAGCCGTCAAAGGCCACCGATATTTGGTCCACCGCGGAAGTATACAGCACCTCCAGCCCTTGTTCGATGCAGAGCAGCCTCGTCTTGACCGATGGCGTGACCACCTTGACGCGGAGATCTGCATCCTCTTTGATGTATTGAATCAAGTAGGAAATCGTGCTTCCGCCGCCGAGTCCGATAACCGTGCCGCTCTTTATCCATTTGAGGGCTTCCCGCGCACATACTTTTTTAACATCGTCAGACATTTGTCTCCTCCTTATTCGGTCCGTTCCAGAATAGCCCTGGCCGTCTCCTCGGTCGTCACCAGAACGTTCAAATAACGTCCCCGTAAAGCACCGATAATGGCGTCTGCTTTTTCCGGCGACTCCGCGACTCCAATGGCGTATTTCGTGTGCTTCAGGCGTTCGAGATTAACCGCAATCGTTCGGTCCGAGATGCTTGTCTCCACAAGGTTACCCCCGATATCGAAAAATTGCGAGCAGATATCCCCGACAATCCCGCCTCTTTCCAGTTCGTCAAAAAGTTCGTTGCCGTAAAAGGAATTCCATGTCGCCGTGCCCTTCATCCCAATGGAACCGATGCCAAAGATCGCGATCGTAATCTTGTCCCAAAGATCCGAAATGTTCTGAAAATATTGCGACTCCACGATCTGATCCCGTGTTTCCTTGCGCTCCAATATGGCGGGTACATCAATCAGGACGGATGTTCCTTTAAACTTTTGCGCGGCTGCGTACACCAGGGTGTTCACATGGAACTGGCTCTCTAGCTTGCCGGACGGTCCGCCGACCATGGGCACGAACACGGCGTTGCTCTCGCTGGGCTCTTCCAATTCATTAATGACCTCGGCGAGCGAACTGCCCCAGGAAAACCCGACCACATCTTCATCCTGAACGATCCGGCCCACCAATTGCGCGCAAGCCCGGCCCATGACCTTCAGCTTGGCTTTCTTCTCATCGCTCGTTACCGGCACTATAATCGCTTCCTTCAAAGCAAAGCGCTCCATTAGCTGCTGTTCGATGCTGAAGGTTTCGCTGAGATTATAATTAATCGTGATCTTCACGATGCCTTTCTCGCGGATCTTCTTCAACATGCGGCTGATGGTCGTGCGGTAGATTCCTAGCTCCTTTGAAATTTCGCTTTGCGTCATGTCGTTGTCATAGTACATTTGGGCGACTTTCAACATTAATCGAAGCTCTTCATTATTGTCCAATTCCAACACCTCTTACCAATTACACATTTGTGCAGAATTATATAAAATGTGCTGATGTGCAATTCGAGTATATTCTTTTTTGAAGGGGGAGTCAATGAATAATCTAGGATAACGGTTGTCCCCCGGCATAACCTAGAATCGCCGCCGCAGCTCTTTCCCGCCGTTCCGGATCTTCGCTGCGCAGCGCCGATTTCAGAATTTCCAACGCCTCTTCAATCGTCTTGGTGTCAACCCTAACCCGTTCTGCCCGGGATATTTGCGGTTCAGGTTGTGGATTCAACCAGCGGTCCAGTCCGGCTTGTTCAGCCGGCAGATGATAAACGGAGACGCCTGCGCCCCCACCCAGCCAGCTCTTTAAAGGGATATCCAGGTCGGCCTGGGGAATGCGGCTCAGCCAGGTGACACCCCTACGGTGACACAACCCTTCAATCTCGTCATCAAATTGTTCGTCATAGAAATAGTCGCCCAAATCTCCTAAATACACATACTCATCGCCGGGGGACGTAAGCAGCACATAATCTCCGTCCCGCATGGCATGCACAAAGAGTTCAATCCCGGCAGCCGCTTCTTCCGGATCCAATAGCTTGCTGCCATAAACGGCGGCGAGCCTCTCCCGCAGTTCCTCCCTGTCCGTATGCTCCAAATTACCGATTCCCGGCCAGCCGATACTGACGAAACAATCTTCCAGAAAGCTCGCCAGCCGGTCAGTTCCGTGCGGCCGCGAAGACATCCGATAAAGCTTCATGTTCGTTCCTCTTTCCTATATAATAGATGGCCCTTTATAGTCAGTTTACACAAATGCAGCCGGAAATACGATTTGCCAGATACGATGGAGGAAAAAACAGAAGCTCCCGCAGCATTCCGCCGCAGAAGCTTCTATTTTACCTTTAATCCGATTAATGTGCATTTGTTGTTCCTCTTCTCGGCTGAACCGTCATTTCCCTCACCCAATCATTCCCTCTTCTTATCCTCAGTCAGTTCTTCCGACATCTCAGCCTGGGCGTACCCGGGAGCCGCAGGTCTGACGGCCGGAAGCGGCCTTAGGGCTTTAGGTAAAATCTTTGATGGTTTCCGCTGCCGGCGTCCCACAACGTACAGGCCCGCAAATAACAGAACAAACATCATTCCAGCGGCAAGGCCTCCCCCCTGGCCGGGGATTAACGGCATGCTTGCGATGATCGCGATCAGGCCGCCGATGGAGAGCCAGGATGTGTAGGGGAATCCTCTCATTCCGTGCTGCCGCGTAAAAGGACCGCCATGCCGCTTGCGGAGCCGATAATGGCTGGCCATAATGACGACATATACGAACAGCAGTGAGAAACCTCCCGAGCTGACCAGAAACAAATAGACGCCTTGCGGCAGCAGCAGTCCGAGACCGAGAGCGGCCAGCATGGCCCCTCCCGATACAAGAATGCCGCGGTAAGGAATATCCGTGCGATCCCGCATCCACGCCGGGGTATGCCCTTCATCGGCCAAGGAGCGGAGCATCCGCCCCAGTCCGAACACGGATGCCAGCATCGTGGACAAAATCGCCGTTACCAGCACCATGTTCATAACTGTGCCTGTCCACCCCAAACCGTGCAGAGTGAGCGCCGACACGAACGGACTGATCTCTTCAGACACAAGAGAGCTGGGGATCAGGAGGAATAAAGCGGTTATAGCTGCTAAATACAGGCCGATAAGCAGAACGATCGTGAGCCGGATAGCCTTCGGTATTGTCGCTGCCGGATCACGCGTTTCCGAAGCGGCAAGTCCGAGCACTTCGAATCCCGCGTAGGTAAACATCACCATCAGCATGCTCCCTGCGATTCCGCCGATCCCTCCCGGCAACCACGGCTCTCCGCGCAGGACGCTGTATCCCGCCGCAGTTCCGCCGCCCTGTCCGCCCGCCGCCGGGAACGAGCCCGCCCCGATTCCGGTGATCAGGCATATGGCCAGCACTACAAAAGCGGCAATGGCAAACAGCTTAATCGCTGCAAGCCCGCTCTCCAGCTTGCCAAGCCGCTCTGCCCCCAGCAAGTTCAGCAGCGTCACCAGGGCGATAATGACCGCGCCGAGAAGCGGCAGCGACAGCCGGGGAAACCATCCCCGAAGCAGGATGGAAGCAGCCGTCGCTTCGCTCGACATGGCCAGCACAAGCCCGGTCCAATAGACCCATCCTACCGTAAAGCCGGCTCCCCTGCCGAAAGCCTGTTCGGTGTAAGTGCGGAACGATCCCGACGCCGGATTCGCCACCGTCATTTCAGACAAGGCGGTTAGAATAAAATAAACCAGGATGCCGCCAATGACATAAGCAAGCAGCACGGACGGTCCCGCCGCGCGAATAGCGACCGAGGAGCCGAGGAAGAACGAGCCTCCGACTACAGTTCCAAGCGCAAGCATGGCGAGCTGCCACACCGATAACCCTTTCCTTTCACGCTCCATAAAGCCGCCTCCAACGATCTGTTTTACAACAGTATCTGCCGATATCGCGGGAATTACCCATTTTCCCCTGTAAAGCTGCTCAATGAAATTCGTGTTGGAATAATTGTCAATCCGACCATACAAAAATATCCCGAAAGCCGCGCATGGCTTTCGGGATATTTCTGCTATTCCGGCTGGTGATGTTAATCAATGACCGGCCATCAGCGCGGGATCTTTCTGCCGGACATCGTCCTCCCCGGAAGATGCCGTCTTGGGCTTGCGCAGGATCAGACTGATAACGACCCCGGCAGCGGCAATGCAAGCCGTAAAGAAGAAGACATCATTATACCCCATGACCGCGGCGACCAGCGGATTGCCGCCCTTACCCGCTTCCGCCATATGATTGGTAATCTGTGTGGTCAGATATCCGGTCATACCGGCAACGGCAAAAGAAACGATGACCTGCTGCGCCGCGGTTGTCAGCGGTGTAACGCGTCCGACCAGATGGCGCGGCGCGGCGTTAAGCACATGCGTATTCACCGGCATCATCGTGAGGCCCATGCCCAGGCCCATAAGTCCGAGGCAGAGCATAATGTGCGGCAGACTTGTATCGACGGTAATGCCCGACAAAATGAACAATCCGGTTGAGATGATGGACAGCCCGACAAAGGCCAGCGGCCGCGCGCCGATCTTGTCGAACAGCCGTCCGCCAAGCGGCATGCCGATTCCTGAAGCCAGAGCCTGCGGCAGAAGAATCAGTCCGGTCTCCAGCGAAGTGTAATGGCGAATGTTCTGCAAATACAGCGGCACGAACAGCATCGAACCGAACAAGGCGGCCTGGGTTACCCAAGCCAGGAAGATGCCCCGGGAAAAATCGGAAGATCCGAAGACGCGCAGTTCAAGCAGCGGATTCTTTTGCCGCAGCTCCACAATAATGAACAAGAGCAGCGCTGTGCCGCCAACGGCCAGGCCGGTTATCGCCGGGGTTGTAGACCAACCGGTGCTTCCGCCTTCATTGACACCGTACGCGAGCATTGAGAATGCAATTGGCGCGAGAATGATGCCGAGAATATCGAGATGCGGCGGCGTTTCATTCCGCTCTGTCTTCGGCAAATATTTGATGCCCAGCACGACGGCGAGAATGCCGACCGGCAGGTTGATCAGGAAAATCCAGTGCCAGCTCACATATTCAATCAGCCAGCCGGATAGAACGGGGCCCAGCGCCGGTGCAAGCAGCATTGGAATTCCCAGCATACCCATGATGGAGCCTCTCCGCTCCGGCGGAGCGAGCCGGAATACCATCGCCATCCCGATCGGAGCGACCATCCCGCCGCCCAATCCCTGAATGACGCGGAAGAGAATAAGCTGAGTCGACGTCTGGGATATGGAGCATAGCACCGATCCAATGACGAACATGATGACCGTCCCTATAAATATTCGTTTGGCTCCGAATCGGTCGGTCATCCAGCCGGCCAGCGGAATAACGGCGGACAACGCAAGCGTATAGCCCGTAATCGCCCACTGTACGGTTTTGAGACTTGCACCAAAATAATCTACAAGAGCAGGAACGGCCACATTAACCACCGTACTGTCCAGAATAACCATAATCATCCCGACGATAATCGCCAGCAGAGGCGGAATAATCGCTTTAAGCGAAAAAGCCTCCTTTTCGGCAGCAGAATTCGTCTGTCTAGTATGTTCCATAAATCTCCACTCTTTCTATATAGGTTTGCCGGTTAATTCTCATATTTGTGAAAATAATGGTCGAATAAATGATCGACCTGATCGTCAAACGGAGGCAGATGCCCAAAAGCCCCTCTTTCTCCTTCGTCATCCGGTTGTCCGCACGAGTACATGATAACCGGCATTAATACAGCACCGTAAAGTTGAACCATCATTATGTTGAGGCGCTCTTCATTCTGCTCGCCGGTCATCTCCCGCAGCGCGTTCAACGTTTTTTGTCTCTTCATCGTTTTGCTGTATTGGGAGTACTTATGGAGAGAACCCATAATGACCGGGCTTTGATCAATCATGTGCCTCGCCAGCCCCGGATACTGCAGAAGATGGCCGATATACTGCTTGAGGAACATTTTCAGCCGTTCTTTGGGCGGCAGGCTGTCATCCTCGAGCGCTTGAAACGCGGCATCAAATTTGGAAATCAGCGTACGAATCGCCTCGCCGAGCAGATTGTCTTTAGACCGGTAGTAATAATTGACTAGTGCCAAGTTGACCTTGGCCTTTGCGGAAATCCGCCTCAAGGTCACACCCTCAACTCCCTCCTCGCGAATCAAGTCGACAGTGGCGTCAAGAATTTGCTGCTTCGAATCTTTATCTGAAGAAGCCTCAGGCTCTTGTTCCATATTGTGGTATGCTCTCCTTCCTGTCGCACTTATTAAACCATGATTTAAACAATGTTTAATACGTTGTTTAATATACTGTGTATGAAGCTGATTGTCAACTTTGAAGAAGACGAGCGACCTTTTAATCCGGTCGCTCGTCTTCTTCACTTATAGTATCCCCGGCGGCTTATTGCTCTAACAGTGTTACCCGGTTTTTGCCGTTTGCTTTCGAATGGTACAGAGCGTCATCTGCCAGCTTGTATATATCCTTTTCCCTCAGAGCATCCACCTTGACTGCTGCAACGCCCACAGAAACCGTCAAGCAGCCGAAGACCGGACTCATTTCATGGCGTATCCTTAATTCTTCTATGCTTCTTCTGATCGATTCGGCATATTCAAAAGACTGCCCCGGCGTCAGACCGGAGACGATAATGCCGAATTCCTCTCCTCCGAGCCGGAATACGAAGTCGCTCGCCCGATTGGCATGCTCCTTGATCGTAGCCCCCAGCTGGCGCAATACGTTGTCGCCCTCATAATGCCCGTACGTATCGTTATACTTTTTGTAGAAGTCAATATCAAGCATGATATAAGTCAGATACCCTTTATCCCTCTCGGCCCGGCTCACTTCTCTGTTAAAGATCGTATTGAAATACCGCCTGTTGTAAAGACCCGTCAATTCATCGGTAATGGACAGCTTTTCGATCAACCGGATATTTTTGTTCAGTTCATCATTGTTGAGTTCCAGCTCCCGGGTCCGTTCAATGACGAGCTCTTCCAGATGCTCCTTATGCCGCCTGACTTCTTCCTCCGCTTTCGTTCTTTCGGTAATATCCTTGACCGTCCCCTGAACCGCAGGCTTGTTCATATAATTGATCAGACTGACTTTATGAATGACATAGATCTCTTTTTTGCCGTCCTTGTGCAGCAATCTCGTTTCGTACTCGCCGGGAGCGGTCTTTCCTTCCAATCTTCTAGTGTAGTAGCTGAATACCTTTTCCCTGTCTGCGGGAACGATAAATTTCTGAAAAGGCTGATCGATCATCTCATTGATTTCATAGCCGATCATTTGTGCCAGCGCCTCGTTGACATATTTGCATCTCTTGTCCTGAACAATGAATATACCATCCAGCATGTTGTTGACCAGCTCGCGGTACTTCTCCTCCGAACGCTCCAGATCCGAATACAGGCTTGCATTCTCAAGCGAGAATACCATTTCTCTTGATAGCAGATTGATAATCTTCATTCTCTCTTTCGTAAAGACGCCCGTAATGAGGTTGTTCTCCAGATAGATAATCGCAACCGTTTTGTTATGGTTGATCAGCGGCGTGCATACGAGAGATTTGGGTCTATGCCGTAAAATATAAGCATCATTGACAAACCGGGTTTCGGAAAAAGCGTCGTTATAAATCAGAGTCTCCTTGCTTTCCTCCACATAATTGAGAATTGAATCCGGGAGATTGAGCTCATTTGAAACTTTATGCAGCACAACCGAAATTTTATCCTCTTCCGGCTTATACTCTCCCTCTACAAGAAGCTCCTCACCCGATCTCATAAGAATGCAGCCTCGTTGGGCTCCAGCATTTTTAATGACGATTTCCATCATCGCTTCCAGCAGATTGTTCAAATCGATCTCCTTTGAAATGGCCTGGGAAGCCAAGAGAATCGAATTCAAATCAATGCTCTCTGTGGTGTCCGTTACCGATCTTCCGAGCGAGAATTCCTTTTTGTGCTTCACGATATCCGTGTACTGCTCATTAATATGCTTGATTTTCCCTTTGGCTCCCCACACGGAATAGTAATATAAGGACTGTCTGAACAGATACGAGGCAAACTCTTTGAAATTTCTATTGTTATAAAACTTGGCGGCCAGTTCATAGGTCAGCGCTTTATAACGGACGAAATTGCTCTTTTCACTTGCTTCTATGGCGAGATCGTAGTATTTGCCGGCCAATTCGGCCTTTCCCGAGATTCTTGCCCATTCGGCTTTCATCAGCCATTCATGCTGCTGGAAATTTTCCGGACAATGAATGGCCCATTTTTTGACTCTGCCGTATTCCTTGCGCATTCTTCCCTTTGCCTTCGCTTTTTCATAAGCGTTCAAGTCTTTATAGCAATAGGCCAAGTTCAAGAATGTATACAAGGAGAACTCTTCCATAAAAGCAGAGCCTGCCAGGGTGCCGATGATTTTGTACGCCTTGTCCATATAGGCCAAAGAATCGCCGTAGCGTTCATAGGTAAACAGCAGCTTCATCTTGTAGATGTAGTAGATGGCGATTCCCGAATAATACTTGGCCTCTTCAAGCTGCCGCAAATAGGCTTCTTCACTGAATGTCTCGCTGTTGAACGTCAGAGGATCCTTCAGTTCTCCTGCAAGATTAAGATATTGCTGCCTGGAGAGTTTAGCCGTCGCCAGCGCTTCCTTGTATTTCGTATTTTCGATCATCGCAATATATCTTTCGCTGTCATGAAGATTGGTCGCAATGTCCATCGTCGGATTCCAGAGATTGATATAGAAGCAGGCATGGGCGAGATACAGCAGATCTCCCGTTCTCAGGCTGGAGTCAATTGATTTGCCGAACCAGTCATGCAGGGTGTCCCAGGGTTCATTCCATGCATGGCAGAACAGGGTATATAATACATGCGCCGCCCCTCTCCACTGCATATCGTTGAATTTATCGTTGATTCTGATCCCGAGTCTCCCGAAATCAAAAGCCCCTTTAATATCGCCGAAGCCGGACAGCAAAATGGAATAACCGATAAAAGCGATGGCCGATTCCGGACAATTTCCATATTTCAGGGTCAACTCGGCTTTTTTCAGCACGATCAGGGCAAAGAGATTCGTCTCTCCCGAGATAAACGCCGGAGGGAAGATATTGATCAGCAGCCGCATAATAAGCTTGATTTGTTTGTCTTTCATTTCGGGCTTTTCGAAAATCTCTTCGATCGTCAGCCCTCTCAGGCCGGCTTTAACCTTCATAAATTCCTTTAACACAGATGCTAAACCTGGTTTATCCGGTATTTGGATTCCCAACTCTTTAAGCCCCTGCTTCCCGGACTTTATCGATTCCTTCATCATGCCCAAATAGGTATAATGGTTGGCCTGCATCTCATAGACTTGGGCTGCGGCAACGTTGTCGTTGGTATATTCCAGAAGCGTCTTGCAAGCCTGGTCCGCCGCCTCGACATGATGGGTCAAATATCCGCATTCGGCATACAATTTGTAAATTTCGGCGGTTTGCCGCTCTTCGTTCTCCCAGGAATTTTTCGTCAAAAGGTTAACGGCCGCATGCAGAAAAGCAAACGCTGCATCATAGCCAAAAGTTGCCTTCGCTTTTTTCGCAGCTTTCAGATTGAGCCGGATAACCTGATTGATTTCATCCTTTTCGATGACAAAATCAATTCCCTTATTAATATGCGTTGCAATATCAACGATTTTGTCTTCAATTTCTGCAGGGGCCAGATGCACGAGCAGCAGTCTGCCTATCTTCAAATGCAGCTTCTTGCTCGTTTCGGCATCGATCATCTGATAAAAAGCCTGCTGAATCCGGTCGTGCTGAAATCTGAAACGAATGTTGATCTGGGGAACAGCTTCCTCCTTCTCTTCAAGGATGTTCGACAAAATGGCATAATTCGTATCGGCCGGAAGGATAAGGTCTTCACCCACAGCGTTAATGAGCGATTTGGCAATAACCGGCTGCTCCATTTCACCGATTAAGGACAGCATGTTAAAATCGAACAGGTTCCCGATGGAAGCGCACAGTCTCAGAACTTTTCGATCTTCTTCAGGCATAGTCTGCAGCTTTGTCATCAGGAACTCGACGACGTTGTCGTTAATATGCAAATCCGCAATGCGTGCAGACTCCCACTGCCATACGCCTTCCAGGTCATCGAAATAAATGAAGCCGTTCTTATATAATTCCTTCAAGATTTCGTTTATAAAAAAAGAGTTGCCTTTCGTTCGCGCATAGAGGATGTCCGAAAGCTCCTGAACTCTGTCCACGCCGGTATAAAGCGTATCGGCAATTAGATGCTGCACATCCCGGGAGGATAGGGAACCCAGAACGATTTTCCCCACCGTCCTGCTTTTTTCAATTTCGCCGATGGAAACAAACAGGGGATGGCCTTGAGGCATCTCGTGCTGCCTGCACGAGCATATGATGAATAATTTGGACAAATGATTGCTGAGCGCCAGCTTCTCCATGAGCTGCAAGTTTGACAAATCGGCCCACTGAACGTCATCCAAAAACAAGACCAAGGGTCTTTCATAGTTGGTAATGCCCGCGACAAAGTTGACGAAAGTCATAAAGAACCGGTTCGTATCCTCAACGGGATTCAAGTGCTCCATTTCCGGTTGAACGCCGATCAGCTTCTCCAGTTCCGGGATCAGATTTGTAATCAGCTTCCCGTTGCCGCCCAGAGCGATGCTTAAGGATTTCGCCACTTTCTTTTTATATTCTTCTTCCGGGCTGTCAAGCAGCTGAGTGATCAACTTTTTGAAAGCCTGAACGATCGCGCTGTAGGGGTTATTCTTGTTGTACTGATCGAACTTCCCTTCCACGAACAGCCCTTTATCCTGGCTGATATAAGGGTGAAGCTCATTGACCAGCGCGGTCTTGCCTGCGCCTGCGTCCCCGGATATCAACATGAGCTGCGGGTTGCCTCTCACGGTTGTTCGAAACGCATTAACCAGGCTGTCCAGTTCCTCTTCCCGCCCGTAGATTTTTTGCGAAATCCGGAAGATGTTCAGCTTATCCTCTTTGGCTATTTCAAAATCAGGGACTCCGGCCAGGCATTTCTTCAAATCCGCTTTGATGCCGTAGGTGCTTCTGTATCTGTCTTCCGGCGACTTTTCAATGAGCTTCATAATGACGGCGGATAAGGACTGGGACACCCTGCCCCCGGTCAGCTGATAGGGAGAGATGGCTTCCTTTGCGATAATTGAATAAATCTGCTCCAGCATATCGGCGGATTCAAAGGGCTTAACGCCGGTAACCATCTCGTACAAGACGACGCCCAGCGAGTAAAAATCCGTTCGGTAATCGACGTTCCGGTTCATCCGGCCGGTTTGTTCCGGAGAAATATACAGCAGGCTTCCTTCCAGAATGCCGCTGTTTTGGAATTCCCGCTTTTCTTTCGTCAGCTTTACCGCCAGATCGAAATCGATCACTTGTACAACGTCTTTTTCCTCGTCCCATATCAAGTTGGAAGGTTTAATGTCTTTGTGTATGACCATGTGATCATGGATGGCTCCAATAATATCGACGATCTTGATCACAAGCCGCAAAAGAGTGTCCTGGTCCGGCTTGTCCTCGGCCATGATCCGCTTCAGGGACTTTCCCTGTATATCTTCCAGTACCATGATGAAGAAACCGTTCTGCTCTTGCAGTTTAAGGGGCTTTATCACCCCTTCAACGCTTCCGCTTAATTCCCTGAGCATCTTGTATTCCTGCTTGAACCGCATAACCTCTTCAGGTCCGGTAAATTCCGATTTCAGGACCTTCAAAATAACCGTATCCCGGGAGACGACGTCTCTGCATCTGTACACTGATTTTCTGTCATTGTCGGAGATCGTTTCCAGTATTAGATAATTCTCAATCGCAGTCATACCCAGTCCACCTTTTAAGCGTTATCTCCCGCAACTTCGAAATCGGCGTCAAAATTGAAAATATAAGCAGCAATCAGCCATATTATCCAGCAGTTTACTCCAAAGAACAAATATCCGAAATACCCCAAAATGGGCATTTCCGAAAAAATATGTATTTTGTCGAGATAAGGAACGGAATACTTCCAATAATTCGGATTGGTAGGCAAGGAATCATGGAACCATTCGCTTCCGAAATTCCAGAACTCCCAGAAGAATCCGTTAAACAAGGTAGCTAATGCAATCAGAATGATGGAAGACCAATCGCCATTTTTGATCGGAGTAAAAGGAGTCCAGTACCCCGTTAAGGCCATGGTAGCGGACAGGAGAGGAACAAGAGCGACCCAGAGTACCCAGAACAGCGCGTAAGGATAGTATCCCATCCCGAAAGCGAGTCCCAGCCCCAGGACATAATATATTAGAAGAAATTTAGTACTCACGGAAAATTTGGGGCCGTTCCGGTATCGGTTTCTGAACCCCTTGAACGTCTTCAGCAGCAGATACCATTCAAAAATGGCGGGCAGAACGGTGGTATAAGACAAGGAGAACCAAAATACATTCCCGAAATTCGTAAAGACTTCATTGTTCGGATAATACCAGTTCTCGATGACAAAGAAATTCAAGAACTCGAAGGCAAACCAGCTGAAGCAGGAAACGACGGCAAGAAGCTGCATGACTTTCGGTTTTTTGGAGACGATGGAGTTCCCGTGATTCCGCTTATATACGATACCGTCCAGAATCAAAATAAAAGCCCACCATAGCGGGACGAACGTATAGTATTCGAAAGAGATGAAAAAATGAACGCGCGCCCACATGAAAAACCAGCTGAGTCCCAGCACCGGCAGGCTCCACCAGAACCACACGGGGAACGGCGTCTTCTTATCCGGTTCCGCTTGAGCGTCGGTATTTTTCTTAAAGCCGAAAAGTCCCGGAAAGATCAAAAACAAGGCTATGAACAACGCTACCAATGAAGCCAGGGCAAAATACAGCGCGTTGAACCCCGGGTCCGCCTCTGCAAGCTTCGCGGGGAAATCACCGTATCCAGGCGGAAGGCCCTTCCACCTCACCACACTTCCTATGTACGGCAAAATAAAAATCAAGCTGAAAGTAACAATTAGTATAAACTTTTTTTGCCAATTTTTCATCATTCATCTCAACCTTTCCTATCGCGCCCGATACATAAGTGCTTTCATTCTCTATAACGGTATAACCGGGAATGCTGTGAATAGTTACTGCTCGAATTTTGTAGAATATGCAAAGCTTGTAGAGATATTCGATATTTCTCCGATCAATCCCTGCCTCAGAGCTGTTTCTTCCCTAGTATGTGCATTTGGAAAGTCGACTTCATATTTTTAGATAAATCAAGGATATATCTTTATATTTTATGGTTTTTTATAAAAACATTTACGATATTTAATGTATAATCTACAATCCCCTTATTAGAGCATTGTGCAAAATGCCGAAATCAGGATGAGAAGAGGATAGCCATGGACGAAATCGACCGCAGTATTTTGGAAGCGCTGAATGAGAACAGCCGGATGACCGTCTCCGACATCAGCAAAAAAGTGAAGCTTTCCATCCCCGCCGTGACGGAGAGAATCCGTAAAATGGACGAATCCGGAACGATCGAGGGATATACCGTCAAGATCAACCGGGCCAAGGCAGGCTACAAGCTGCTCGCGTTCGTATTGGTCGTCATCGACCGGACGGAGCAGATTCCGGCCTTTCGCGCATTCGTATCAGACTGCGCCGAGGTGCTGGAGTGCCACCATCTTGCCGGCGAATACGATTATTTGCTTAAGGTTCTCGTGGAAGACACCGGAGAGCTTGAGATATTTTTGTCCCACACGCTAAAGAGCGTGCCGGGAGTAATCAGAAGCAATACCATGATTTCCCTGTCTTCTCTTAAAGAGAAGTGGAACAGGTGAACGGGAGGAACACATGATATTACGGGGATTAAAATGGGGACTTCTGCTTCAGCTTGCCGTGGGTCCGGTCTGTCTGTTTATTTTTCGCGCCGCTTCGCTGCAGGGCTTCGGCGCAGCCGAAGCGGGAGTCGCCGGCGTATCGCTGGCCGATGGTCTCTTTATTCTCGCCGCGCTGCGGGGAGTCGGCATGTTAAGCGCCGGCCGGAAGCCCGGCAGCGCTTTGTATCTTGTAGGCGCGGGCACTCTCATCCTATTCGGCTTGAATATGATCGCCGGAATGTTCGAATTCAGCCTGCTTCCCGCCATCCCGATTGCAGAAGGCTCCGGCAGCGGCGGCATGTTCATCCGCGCCTTTCTGCTGACCGCATCCAATCCGCTGACGCTGCTCTTTTGGACCGGAATCTTTTCGGCCAAAATGATAGAGCTCAAGCTGCGCAGCGGCGAGCTTCTTCAATTCGGGATCGGCTGCCTGCTGGCGACCGTCCTGTTTCTGACAGGGGTTTCGCTGCTGGGGCATTTGGCCCACCCTCTCGTCACGCCCATGACCGCGAAATGGCTGAACTTTTTGACCGGCATCCTGTTTCTTTACTTTGCCTTTCGGCTGGTCGTTAAATGGATCTTCAGGCCCGCGGAGCCCACAGCATAATGCAAACTCCGACCAGGCAGACTGCGGCGCCGATCCAATCGTACAGGTCCGGCGTTTTTTTGTCGACAAGCCATCCCCAAAGCACAGCCAGTACAATGAAGACGCCGCCATAAGCTGCATACACGCGTCCAAATCCGGGGAAACGCTGAAAAGTCGGTATGATTCCGTACACGATAAGGATGAGCGCTCCCGCTATCCCGAACCAGAGCGGCTTCGATTCCCGCAGCCACAGCCACACCAGGTAACCGCCGCCGATTTCCGCCAGTCCTGCCAAAATAAACAGCAGTATGGATATTGCCATTTGATTCCCTCCTGCTACCGGATATAACGGATGAAGCAATAATCATTTCCCACCCGATACTAGTATTCATCGATTTTGTTTGCTTATTTCGCGCTTTTTTCAGAAAATCCTTTATAATGTCACATTTCAGCGATTTTTAGCGTTAATCCACCGCAGATCTTGTCATCGGACATAAAACATTTGGTTGAAGCTTGCACCGCCTTTTGACATAATGAGTGAAATAGACAATTTATACGTCCGGCAAGGGCGGCAAGACATGAAGACAAGGGGGAAGCATCATTGAAAGGAATTATTACTGTACTCGGTAAAGACAAGGTCGGCATTATCGCCAAGGTGTGTACGTATCTGGCGGACCGCAATGTGAACATTCTGGATATTTCGCAAACGATCGTCCAGGATTACTTCAATATGATGATGATTGTCGATATTTCCAATGCGGCAAAATCCATTGAAATTCTGGTAGAGGAACTTCAGCATATCGGTGAGGAAATCGGCGTGGAAATCAAGCTGCAGCATGAGGATATTTTCAGTATCATGCACCGGATTTAGGAAGCTTTAGCCGATACATTCTTACTTATCAAAGATAAATGCAAGCAGGAGGGTTACCATGATTTCACGGATGGAAGTACAAGAAACGAATAAAATGATCCACGAGATGAATCTGGATGTGCGGACCATTACCATGGGCATCAGCCTGATGGACTGCGCACATACGGATCTTCGCGTGTTTAACCAAAAGGTCTATGACAAGATTACCAAATCCGCGGAGAAGCTGGTTAAGACCGGTGAAGATCTGGAGAAACAGTTCGGCGTGCCGATTGTCAACAAACGGATTTCGGTTACTCCCATTTCCATTGCGGCGGGTTCCCTGAACACGGACAGCTATGTGCCGGTTGCGGAAATTTTGGACAAGGCGGCCAAGGAGGTCGGGGTCAACTTCATCGGCGGATTCTCCGCGCTTGTGCAGAAGGGCTGCACCACGGGTGACCGCAAGCTGATTGAGAGCATTCCCGAGGCGCTTGCCGTAACGGAAAGAGTATGCTCCTCCGTCAACGTCGGATCGTCCCGCAGCGGTATCAACATGGACGCCGTCAAGCTGATGGGCGATATTATCCGCCAGACCGCGGAGCGTACGGCGGATCGCGATTCCATCGGATGCGCGAAGCTCGTCATCTTCTGCAACGCCGTTGAAGACAACCCGTTCATGGCCGGCGCCTTCCACGGCGTAGGTGAACGGGAATGCGTGATCAACGTGGGCGTCAGCGGTCCCGGCGTCGTCAAACGGGCCCTGGAAGAAGTAAAGGGCCGGGACTTCGAAACGCTGTGCGAGACAATCAAGCGGACCGCCTTTAAGGTAACCCGTGTCGGTCAGCTCGTAGCTCAGGAAGCATCGCAGCGTCTCGGCGTGCCGTTCGGCATTATCGACCTCTCCCTCGCGCCGACACCGTTGATCGGGGATTCGATCGCGGAAATCTTCCAGGTGATGGGCCTTGAAGAAGCCGGAGCGCCCGGAACGACGGCGGCGCTCGCCATCCTTAACGACAACGTCAAGAAAGGCGGCGTCATGGCCTCCTCCTATGTGGGCGGACTGAGCGGCGCATTTATTCCCGTCAGCGAAGACCACGGCATGATCCAGGCCGTGCAGCGCGGCGCGCTGACGCTGGAGAAGCTCGAAGCGATGACCTGCGTCTGTTCGGTCGGACTCGATATGATCGCTATTCCGGGCGACACGTCCAAGGAGACGATCTCCGGCATTATCGCCGACGAAGCCGCTATCGGCATGGTCAATAACAAGACGACAGCCGTACGCCTCATTCCCGTGATCGGCAAGGGAGTCGGCGAGATGGTCGAGTTCGGCGGACTGCTCGGCTATGCTCCGGTCATGCCAGTCAACTCCTTTAACTGCGCCGGCTTTATCGACCGGGGCGGCCGGATTCCCGCCCCGATTCACAGTTTCAAGAACTAAAGCCGGCCGCAGGCTCCCGGTCCGGCTAAGCGCGGCGGCTGCTAAATCGCCGCGGAGAAAGACCAAACGCCTCCATTCTATCGCATTCAGCGATGGAACGGAGGCGCTTTTTGATTTTAGGACAAGTAGAACGTGCTCCGACTTTCTTTAGAAAAAGACTCCGGGATGGAGTGGAATCCACCCGCACTAGTATTTCCCGGTATGTCCTTGTCCGTGCGGCTCGCGAATTCCCGTCTACCCTCTGCCCTCTCCCGGTCTTTGTTGTCTTACTTCTACGCGGACCCGTTGTTTCGTGCGAACAAACCGCCAGCCTGTCAGCACAGCCGCCGCCAGACAGATCGACGCCGAAGTGGTGAAGACGACATGCATGCCCGCCAGAAAAATATCGGGACGCCCCTTAATCAGGCCCGTAACACGGTAGCCCGCCATACCGCTCATCACACCAAACAGTGTGGTAGTGGCTATCGTAATGCCGACGACCATGCCGATATTGCGCACCAGCGAATTCACGCTGCCTGCCGAGCCAAGCTGGGTGCGCGGAACCGTCGACATGACCAGTGAATTATTCGGAGACTGGAACAGCCCGCTGCCGACTCCGAGCATCGCGATCCATACTCCGACGAGCTCAACCGTGCTTCCAGCATGAAGCTGGGCCAGTCCGAATTGGGCGATCACCATAACGACCAGTCCGGCAAAGGTCAGCAGCTCCGATCCGATCTTGTCTGACAAAGCGCCGCTGAGCGGTGCGATCACGACCATGGAGATCGGGAACAGCATGAGCAGGAATCCCGCCGACGAGGGAGACAAGCCAAGCATGTTCTGCGTATAGAACGGCGAAATGATGTTAAAGCAGAAGTTTGCGGCAAATACGAGAAAGCCGCAGAGAATGCTGAGCGAGAACAGCGGATTCTTAAACAGATTAAGCTGCAGCAGCGGCTCAGGCTTGCGCAGCTCCACCCAGAGAAAAGCGATCAGGGCGAGAACGGCGGCGCACAGCGTGAGCAGGATTCCGGTGCTGCCGTAGCCGTGCTGCTGTCCGAGCAGAAGCCCGGCAAACAAAGCGACAATGAAGCAAGCGAATAGCAGACTGCCCGTAATGTCGACTTTGGCTTTGACCCGGATCAGATCTTTCGGGAGCACCTTCCAGCCGAGGCCGATGGCAATCAAGCCGATAGGCACGTTAACCCAGAATATATATTCCCAGCCAAGATTCGCGACAATAATGCCTCCGAGACTGGGACCGGCTATGCTGCCGAGCGAGACGAAGGTGCCGATCAGACCGAGCGCCTTCCCTCTCTCGTCCGCCGGGAACAAATCCGTCACAATCCCCTGGCTGTTCGCCATGGTCATCGACGCGCCTAGGGCTTGAATAACCCGTGAGACAATCAGCAACGGCAGTGTGCCGCTGATGCCGCAGAGCAGCGAACCAACAATGAAGACCACCGTTCCGATCTTGAAAATCCGGATCTTTCCCGCGATATCGCCCAATCTACCGAAGAATAGAATGAACGAACAGATCGCCATTAAATAGCCGGTCGTGACCCATGCCACCTGGGCCATCGGCAGTCCTAATTTTACGGACAGCACCGGAAGAGCGATGTTTACAATGCTTCCGTCCAACGTTGACATGAATGTAAACAAATTGAGGACGATCAGAATCAGCCAGCGCCGCTTCTGCACGCTTGCATCTTCCTGATAGGTCGCCTGATGTACCGAGCTCATTCTACCACCCCGTTAACCCGCACTCGCGATATTTAGTTGCACGCGCAACTATTCCACCTCCACAGTGTACTCCAATTTTGTTGCGTACGCAACTTATTTGCGGTAGAATTTTTGATAACGCATCTATACCATTACCACTGGCTGAGGCCGGTAAACATCGCGCCTACCCGGGCGCACTTTCGCCCTCAGAACAAAGGAGCCCTCCATGAATCCGAACGACACCTTCAGAAAAGAACCGCTTGGAAGGCTGATCTCCTATATTCACCGCTCCCAGCAAAAGTACCTGTCCCGCTCGCTAGGGGAATACGGCATCGGCGGAGGCGGACAGTACAGCTTTCTCAAAGCTATTCTCCAATCGCCGGGGACGACTCAGGAGCAGCTGACCTGCAATCTCAAATTCGATAAAGCCACCACGGCCCGCTCGGTGAAGCAGCTTGAGGAAGCCGGGTATATTGAACGCCGCACCGATCCGGACGACAGACGCAGCTATCTGCTGTATCCTACGCCCAAGGCGCTGGAATTCCAGCCGGTGCTTCAGCGCTTCCTGGATGACTCGAACGCCAAGATGACGCGGGACTTGACCGATGAAGAGGAGCGGCAGCTCATCCTGCTGCTTCAGAAAATAAGGCTCGATTTTTGAGCCTATATCCTGGAAGAAGTATGAAGCCATGTCCATCGAACAGGTAAAAGCCCACTTTCGTTCCTTCGGACGATACGATAGTACCTCAACGTGTCGATGAAGCGATTTGAGACCGTTTTTCCGCCTGCGGAAGCACGAATTCCGCCATCGAACTGACACTCGGGGAGCTGGAGGAATACTCCGGCGGCCTCGCTTGGGTGGATGTATGCAAAGACGGGGCACCTTATCGGAATCCACAGCGGACAAGCCTTCTGACTGGGAAAGGCCGGCAGGGAACCGACATTTCGCAAGCATTAAGACAAAGGACGGAATCCTTAGGATTCCGTCCTTTGTCCGTATTTATGCGCCGCAGCTTTCGTCTCGGGCGTAATGTATCCGAATTAATGAAGCCGTATACCGCCTTTCCGGTGTTGACGTCCTTCATCCAGTTCAGAAAAGGGGTTGACCTCATATACGAAGAGAGCCCCGCGGCCGGTTAAGCCACGAAGCCCGCTTTATATTCCTGCACCGTCACCGCTGCTGCACAGCGGACGGGCAAACTTCCGACGGGGAGCAGGAGATGGAGGTGAAGAAGCGGTGATATTTGGCGCACTGCTCTAGCAGCTTGCCGATCTCTCCCTTTCGCGCCAGCGCTGTCAGACCGGCGCGGGCCAGCCGCTCGGCCGGTCCGGGACCGATCGCGGCGCAGAGAACGATGGAGCAATCCTGCAGCAGCGCCACCGTCTCATCCAGAATCGCCTCCTTGTCCGCTTCCCCGCATTCGGCCTTGCCGTTGCAGTAAGCCTGAATTCGCCGAACGCCCAGCAGCTTCTGCTCTTGCCCGGACACCTCGTAGACAAGAAACTCGCGTGCATGGCCGAAGTGCACATTCACTTGGCCCCCGCCGCGCGTCGCCACGGCGATGCGCATACTGCCGCGCTCTCCTTGCTCTCCCGCATTGGCTTCGCGCCGCTTGCGCTCCACGGCCGTCCGGTCCAGCCGGATAAGCAGCTCCTCGCGTGCTGCCGGATCGTATTCCCGGGCAGGCGCGTTTTCGGTCTTGACGCCGAGATCATCGCCAATCAGCCCGACCGCGTCGGAGCGACATTGGCGGCAATGCCGCATGACCGGTATAACCGCCTCGCTGCGCGCCTGCACCTGAAGCGTCAGCGAAGGAGCGGGCTCCTTGCGTCCTTCCTTCTCATATACGCTGCCCGGCGAGAGAATCAGCGGCATAATATTATGGGAGAAAGCGCCTGCCGCCTTGACCGCCTCGGTCACTTTGATCAGATGGCTGTCATTAACGCCGGGAATCAGCACGGAATTGACTTTGACCTTTACGCCGCGCTCTGCGATCTGCCGGATGCCCTCCAGCTGGTTGTGCAGTAACAGTTCTGCAGCGTCCCTGCCCCTGTAGGCCTTGCCTCGGAAGAACACGGCGCGGTATATCTCCGCCCCGATCTGCGGATCGACGGCATTGACCGTGACAGTCACATGGGCGATGCGATGCCTGACGATAGCCTCCGAATAATCGGGCAGCTGCAGCCCGTTGGTACTGAGGCACAGCTGCAGCTCGGGCAGGCCTTCGGACAGCAGGCCGAAGGTTTCGAACGTCTCCTGCGGATTGGCCAGCGGATCGCCGGGTCCCGCGATGCCGACCACGGTCAGCTGCGGCAGCGAAGCCAGCGTACTGCGCACCTTGGCGTAAGCCTCCTGCGGCGTAAGCACCTTACTGACGACGCCGGGGCGACTCTCGCTGACGCAGTCATATTTGATATTGCAATAATTGCAGTTGATATTGCATTTCGGCGCTACCGCCACATGCATGCGGGCAAAATAATGATGCGCCATCTCGTCGTAACAAGGATGGCGTGGTTCGTTCGCCAACGCGAACACCACCTTTCCGTCAATTTGTCCAGCGTCTCCCTTCACCGCGAAGACGATACCCCGATCCGGTACGTTAGAGCTTGGCGGCGATTGTCCGCCGCAGCCAGAGAAGAAAATCGTGAATCATTTCACATTCAGTTCCGGATCGGCACGCTGTTTCCATGCAAAGTCCCCGAAGCATTTCTCGATAGAGCAACATCATCTGGAATCCGATAACCCGCTAAAGCGACAAAAGCCGGACAACTGCCGCTGCAGTCATCCGGCTTCCTGACATTCGGTCGGCCGTGTTCGGTATCCTATAATTCCCATTTGTTTAGAGTATTATAGAACGAGCCCCAGTTTCTGTCAACGGAGAAAGTAACAACTCCATGGAAAAGCAGTGGTGAGCGGCGATCAGCGACTGATGAGTGTTCTTGATTACGTTAAATTCGGATTCTTATCCAGCCAGTAAATCTATTGACAAAAAATCGATGACAAATCTAAACTGTATAAAACTTATGAGAAAAATAGGATTTATTAAACGAACAGGGGGTTTATACTTTCATGGCAACCAGGAATATCCCGGTTTTGCTGCTTGTCTGCTTGCGTTTATCCGGCATCGCCCTGCTCTGTATTCTGTGGGAGATTTTGCCGAGAAGCGGGCTGGTGAATCCGACTTTCTTCCCGCCGTTGTCCGCGGTGCTGCAGGAGGTTGCGGCTCTTCTGCGGGACCAGCATCTCCTTGGCCATACGATAGCGACACTGTGGCGGGTGGTTGCAGGTATTGTGCTGGCAGCACTGTTAGCCGTGCCGGCAGGTGCGATTCTCGGGTACTGGCTGCCCGGTCTGGCTGCAGGACTGAACCCGCTGTTCCGCATTCTGGCCCAGGTCAATCCCTTTTCGCTCATGACGGTATTTCTGCTGTTCTTCGGGATCGGGGAAAAGGCGAAGCTGATCATCGTCGCCTGGGTGGCGTTCTGGCCTCTGCTTCACCATGTCATTGGCGGTGTGCAGAATGTAGATGCGGACTTGCTGAAAGCGGCGCGCAGTATGGGAACCTCTCCCTCGCGGCTATTCCTGCGGATCATATTGCCGGGGGCGGCTCCCTCTATTTTGCTGGGAGTCCGTACGTCGATTATATTGCTGTTGGCTATTCTTGTGGCCGGAGAAATGCTGGGAGGCTTGGCCGGTCTCGGCTGGCTGCTTCATTGGTCCAGCAATTATTACTCGTCCCCGTATGCCACGACGCCAATCTTTGCCGTTGGGCTATGTATTTCCCTGATTGGCGTCGCTCTGAGCGCCATATTGCGCAAGCTGGAACGCGATCTGTTTTTCTGGAAGCCTCTTGAATCCGCATGGAGTGCAGCGCCCGCCCCCCGGACGCTGCGAAGCAGGCCAAACCGTATTTTTGCGGTTACTGTATTGTCCGCTATGTTTCTACTTCTCGTGGCTGGTGGCGCGTCAACAAGCCGGCTTAGCAAAACTAACGGCAGCTTCTCGGGAGAGGGTGATGTGCCTCCGCCCTCCGCCAGCGGGCACAGCGGCCACATGTCTCATGAGCGTTCGTTGCCTGCCGCCGGGCAATCCGGTCATTCAGGCCATACTGCGCCATCCGCTTCACCGGTACAGTCCGGACATCCGTGACAGACCTGGCGACAATAAATTGTGTCGGGAGGAACGTAAGTGAATGTGTTAACCAAGCTTAGCAAGCGTTATACTGCCGTAATCGCCTTCCTCGTCCTGTGGGAAGCCAGTGTAAGGTTCGAATGGGTAGACCCCCAATTCATTCCTCCTCTCACGCGGGTGCTTCAGTTCATCGGCGAACAGGGGGCAACAGGAGCGCTGGAGCACCATCTGCTGATTAGCCTGGGGCGCGCTGCCGGAGGACTGGCCATCGCCCTGATTGCAGGTGTGCCGCTCGGAATAGCCCTGGCCGGCTGGTCCTACAAGATCCGTATAGCCGTCGGGCCGGTGCTGGAGTGGCTCTCTCACATCAATCCGTTTGTTGTGTTTCACATCATCATCGTATTCATGGGGGCCGGCGAGCCCACGAAAGTTTCGATTATCGCCTGGGCCTGCATTTGGCCGATTATGTTCAGCACATTGTCCGGGATGATCCATGCCGACGCAGACATTGTCAAAACGGCGCGTTCTTTTGGGCTGCGCCGACTTCGGCTGACGACGAAAGTCCTGCTTCCCTTAGCCTTCCCCTCCATCTTGACCGGAACGCGTCTGGCTGCGGGCTATGCGCTGCTGTTTCTGATCGCGGCTGAAATGATGGGATCCACCTCCGGCCTGGGCTTCATGATTTATACGGCGCAAGCCAATTATCAGATTGTGGAGATGTTCTCCGGAGTTTTGATTATTGCGGTCCTGGCCATCGTGCTGGACGGAATCATGTCAGCGGCAGGCAAATGGCTAGGTCATCCCGCTATAAAATAACAAATCATATAAAATGTTACAAATTTCCGAACTGGACGTATTATGTAAGTTCATGCGTTGACAATCATGAAAGTATTAGAATAAGCTTTAATCCATAAATCTCATATGATTTATCGGATTAAAGAAAGTTGACCAGTTAGCTGGAGACTAACGTTCTTCCCCTCGGGAAGTTCGCTTAGTCTCTTTTTTTATACTATACCGAGGCAGGTGATGTAGGGCTGAATAGTTGCATCTTTACATGTTAAAATTTTACTTATATTAAAATTTTTAGGAGTGTGAGAAAAATGGCAGATGGTAAAAAGAAATGGATTATTATTTCCGTAATCGCCGCTTTGGTGGTAGGAGGAATCGGCGTGGGCAGCTACTTGGGGCAGACGAAGAAAGGAATCGGCATCCAAGGCGCCGCAGGGTTATCGAACTTAAAGAGCGCAGGGTTTGACCCGGCCAAATCCGGCAAAAAAGTGTACACCATCAAAACCGACACCAAGGTCAATTGCTCCTCCACACCATGGGTGATTGCCGAGAAAAAAGGCTTTTTCGCCGAGGAAGGAATCAATGTGGAATATACCGGCGAGCTGACTACCGCACAAGTGCTTCCCTCCATCTTGAACGGAACGAACAATGTCTCCAGCACCCATGTTAACAATATCGCCACCTATATCGCCGGCGGCGCCAAAATCAAGGGCGTTACAATCGGCGGGGTCGAACCGACACCGGACGTGGATGAAAAATATCATCACATGAAATTCTATGTCAGCCCCAAGCAGGGCGTTTCTTCCCTGGAAGAGCTGATCAAGAAGAAGAAAAACGGGGAGAAAATTACGATCAACGGCACCGTACCGAGCTGCACAACCTTTATCGCCACCAACGCATTCGACCATCTGGGCTTCGATCGTGATCAAATCAAGTTTGTCGCTTTCGAAAGCGATACGGCGGCCTTGCAGGCCAACCAGCAGGGCAATATTGACATCGTCGGCGTCCATCCACCCTTTTACAAGCTGGCAAAGGACTCCGGTCTGATCGAAATTTTCGACACGGCGGATACCGGACTCGGCGAAGCGGCAGGCACAACCTTCTACTACTTCACGGATCAATTTATCAAGGATAATCCCGAAGCAGTCCAGGGCTTTGTCAAGGCGATCAAGAAAGCGCAGGACTGGATCGTCAACCCGGCGCATGAGGAAGAAGCGATCAAGCTGACCGGCGACTATATCGGCCAACCGGTAAATGCCGTGCACTACTATTACACCGGCAAAGGATTCCAGGACAAGCTGATCCAGCCTTGGATTGATGACCTCGTCGTATCAGGAGCCTTGAAGAAGGATCAGCTTCACGTCAACGACCTGATCACCACCCAGTTTGACCCTAACTGAAATGCCATCAAACAAAGGGAAATCCGCGTTTTTTCAACAGCAAAATTACAACAAAAGTTAGGAGAGCCCGATTATGACTAAAAAACTGAGACAAATCGCATTTTACGGCAAAGGAGGAATCGGCAAATCCACCACTTCGCAAAACACCCTGGCTCAGTTGGCCGTCAATTTCGGCCAAAGAATTATGATCGTGGGCTGCGATCCGAAAGCCGACTCCACGCGCCTGATTCTGAACACCAAAGCGCAGCAGACCGTGCTTGATCTCGCCGCCAAACTCGGAAGCGTAGAAGACCTGGAGCTGGAGGACGTGGTGTCCTCCGGCTTCGGAGGCATCCTCTGCGTGGAATCCGGCGGTCCGGAGCCGGGGGTGGGCTGCGCAGGCCGGGGAATCATTACGTCGATCAATTTTCTGGAGGAGCAGGGCGCCTATGATGATGTGGATATCGTCTCCTACGACGTGCTGGGCGACGTTGTCTGCGGCGGGTTCGCCATGCCGATCCGCGAGAACAAAGCGCAGGAAATCTATATCGTCTGCTCCGGAGAGATGATGGCCATGTACGCAGCCAACAATATCGCCCGCGGCATTCTGAAATATGCACAAAGCGGCAGCGTTCGGCTGGGCGGACTGATTTGCAACAGCCGCAATACGGACCGCGAGCAAGAGCTGATCAGCGAGCTGGCCCGTCGCCTGAATACCCAGATGATCCACTTTGTGCCGCGCAACAACGTGGTACAGCATGCCGAGCTGAGAAAAATGACTGTTACCCAGTACAATCCGAACCATTCGCAGGCCGAAGAATACAAGCAGCTAGCCGAGAAAATTTTGCACAACGAGAAGCTGACCGTTCCCACTCCGATCGATATGGACGAACTGGAACGGCTGCTGATTGATTTCGGTGTGGTGGAGGATGAGGAGACGGCTCTGCAGACGCAAGCCCTCAAGTAAGGAGGATGGAAACGCAATGAAATGGATCATTTCGGTTCATCGGAAATTGTTAAGCTTTTATCTTTTTTTCCTGGTGCTGATCGTTTGGGAACTTGCGCCGAGGCTGGGATTCGTTAGCAACGTATTTGTCCCGCCCTTCTCGCGGATCGTGGAGACCGGAGTCGAACTGGGATTGACGAACATTTTTCTCTACATTTCCATCAGCCTGAAAAGAGTGTTTGTCGGCTTTGTCCTGGCTACCGTTTTGGCCCTGCCGCTTGGCTTTATTCTGGCCGGTGCCATGCCGAAGCTGGCCGCCTTTCTCCACCCTCTGACCAAATTTCTCTCCAGCATCCCGCCGTTTATTCTATTTCCGGTCTTCGTTATCATTATCGGAATCGGCGAGGGAGGCATCTATACGGTTATCTTCTGGTCGTCGTTCTGGCCGATATTGTTCACGACCATAGCCGGTATTCAGAGTGTCGATCCGCTGCTGATCCGGTCGGCCAAATCCATGAATGCGGGCAAGCTGGTGATCTTCACAAAGGTGATCCTTCCCGGCGCCTCGCCGACATTGATCACCGGACTCCGTACCGGACTGACCATGAGCTTCTTCATGTTGATCGGTTCGGAGAGCATGGGCGCCGATTCCGGTATGGGTTGGATGATCCACAATGCCCAAAGCATGGGGTTTGTCGAGCGCATTTACCTTGGGGCCATTATGGTTGCAGGCGTCGGTCTGGCGCTCAATTATGTGCTTGAATACCTGGAGAGTGCAGTGCTGCAGTGGCGGCAGGCTCCCGATTCAAGCAATAAAGCCGCGGCCTAGCCGGATCTTATCTTAAGCAAAGGAGGACGAGACGGGTTCCATGAATTCCACCGCAGGCAAGCTTAAAAAAATCGGCATCGGCAGCATCCCGATCCTGTTGTTCTTCATCTTCTGGGAGGGCGGCGCCCGAATCATTCCGGAGGGCGTCATCTCGCCTCCCAGCGACGCGATTGTCGCCATCTTCCGCTCGGCATTCTCCGACGTGCTGCTGGAGCAGACGCTAATCAGCCTGTACCGAGTGCTGCTCGGGTTCTTGCTCTCGCTGATTATCGGTATTCCGCTCGGATTTTTGCTCGGCACCTTTTTTAGTTCGGCGGAAAAAGCATTGTTACCTTTCTTGCGCACCTGCGAGAAGCTGAACCCTTTCGCGATCATTCCGATTTTCATGATCTTCTTCGGAATCGGAACTTCGGAAAAGGTGGTCGTCATCTTCTGGTCTGCGCTCTGGCCCGTACTGTTTAATACGATGGCCGGAGCCAAAGATATCGATTACAATCTGCTGCGGGCGGCACGGTCCATGGGAGCTACTCGCAGAGAGCTGTTTACCAAGGTCGTCCTGCCGTACACCGCACCCAATATTTTTATCGGTATTGAATTTGCCGCCCAGCTATCGTTCTTCATGATTATCGCATCTGAAGTAATCGGTGCCAGCACGGGACTCGGATGGTATTACATCAACTCTACCGCCCGCTATGATCTGCCGCTCATGTACGGCATCGTCCTGTTCATCACCGTGCTGGGCATTATCATCAACCTGTTGTTCGCCAGACTGAAAAAGCGCTTTCTGGTATGGAAAGAAGCGTCACAGCTTCACTAAACTTTAAATGAACACAAAAGGAGCAGACAGCTCCTTGCAGCAAGGGAACGGTCTGCTGCAAAAGCTCATTCTGGAAGAATAAATACGAAAACGGCGCTCTTCGCATGAGGAGCGCCGTTTTGTCGGTATGTTGGAACAGAATCTTTTGTCACCAATCAAATAAACCGTTAAAATGATTAAATATCGCAAAATCTTTATTTTTATGAGGAAAGGAACCCGTTGCCATGTCTATCGAAAATGTAAAAGCACACTTCCGCGCCTTTAACAGAGAGCATCTTGTGATGGAATTCGACTCTTCCAGCGCCACCGTGGAGAAAGCCGCGGAGACCATCGGGGTAATCCCCGCCCGTATTGCCAAGACGCTGTCTTTTCGCGGCGAAGGAGATGCCGCCATTCTGGTCGTCTCCGCCGGCGACACCAAGGTCGACAACAAAAAATTCCGGAATGAGTTCGGATTCAAGCCGAAAATGCTAAGCCCGGAGGAAGTACTGGAGCAAACCGGACATGCCGTAGGCGGCGTTTGCCCGTTCGGACTGACCAATGAGCTGGTTGTCTATCTCGATGTCTCCATGAAGCGCTTTGATACGCTATTCCCGGCCTGCGGCAGCTCGAATTCCGCCATTGAATTGACCTGCGCCGAACTGGAGCAATACTCGGGCGGCAAGGCATGGGTCAACGTCTGCAAGGACTGGGAATAGTAACCCGGCCATTAATGGCCGGAGATCACTTTTTCTTCTTCTCCGGCACCGGCCAACCGGCTACTTCCCATGAACAGCGAGGAGAGCAGAGCCAGCACCGCCGGAATGATTGCCCAGGCGAAGGTTTGTGTGATGGAGCCAGATAGTCCCTCCGAGATTTTGCTCAAAATCTCCGGTGGAATCAGCGCCCGCGTATCCGGGGACAACAGAGTATGGGGGTCCGACAGATCGAACGCCCCCGCCCCGCCCTGGGCGGCTCCCGAAGCAGCAGACAGATTACCCAGCCGATTCGCCAAATAATGGCTCTGGATGATGCCGAAGGTGGTGATGCCCACCGTCATACCCAAAGACCGCAGGAAATTGAGCGTTGCGCTTGCCGATCCGCGCTGCCGGGCGGGCAAACCGTCTATGGCGGCGTTGCTCAGTACCGAGAAAGACGCGCCGACGCCAAGGCCGATAAGGATCATATACAGAGTGACGATCAGCCGCGTCGCGTCCGGCGAAAGCGTGGAAGCAAGCCAGGTTCCGAGTGCCAGCAGCGCAAGGGTTGGAATCATCAGGCTGCGGTAACTGAATTTAGTCATCAGGAAACCTCCGGCGGTTGCCGTGATGACGGAACCTACCATCATCGGCAGAAGCACGAGACCGGAATTGGTAGCCGAGCCTCCGAGCACACCTTGAATAAAGATCGGGATGTAGACCGAGGCCACAATAAACGCCGCTCCGCTGAACAAGGCAATCAGGATGCTAAAGGCATACAGCTGCTTGCGGAACAACTCATAGGAGATAATCGGTTCCTCCGCCTTCGTCTCCGCGTACAGAAACACCGCTGCGAGCACCACCGCCGCGCCGAACAGGCCGAGAATAATCGGGGAGTTCCATGCGTATTCTTTGCCGCCCAGTTCCAGTGCAAACATCAGGCAGACCACCGCGCCGAGCAGGGTACCCGCGCCAAGCCAGTCAATCGGCTGCTTGGAATGCTCATGCGATTCCTTATAGAAGAACGCTACCAGCACAAAAGCAAGGATTCCGAGTGGCAAGTTGATGTAAAATATCCACTGCCAGGCAATATGGTCCGTAATGTAGGCGCCGAGCAGCGGACCGAAGATGCTGGACATCCCGAATACCGCGCCAAAAGCGCCGCCCAGCTTCCCGCGCGTCTCAAGCGGCACCGCATCGAACATAATCGTGAAGGCGATCGGCACCAGCGCTCCGCCGCCCACCCCTTGCACCGCCCGGTAAATGGCCAGCTCAGTAATGCTGTCCGCCGTTCCGCACAGCGCGGACCCTCCCATAAACACCAGCAGACCGAAGACGAAAAATTTCTTACGGCCGTACATATCCGACAGTTTGCCAAAGATCGGCATGCCCGCCATCTCAGCGACGAGATAGGCCGATGTGACCCAGACGAATTTATCCATTCCGCCCAATTCCCCGACGATATTCCCCATGGCTGTCGCCACAATTGTACTGTCCATGGATGCCATCAGAATCCCCAGCAGAAGTCCGGCGATGACCAGACCCAGACGGTTATTTTTGCTATCGCTCATACTCTCCACTCCATATCTCTTTATTAGTTACGGTTTACAATTTACGGTTTATAATTTACGGTTTACAATTTAACCTGGCTCCGCACCTTTGCGCTCTTGTGAATCTCCAGCGACTCCCTGTATTCAACCGTTTCAATTATGCAGTTGGGTCCGATAATGACGCGTCCACCCCTTACGGTCTCTGCCGATACATGCTCAAGTTCCACGATATCCCCTTCAATCGCTCTGCTTTCGAAGCGGACGTTCCGGTTCGGATGGACCATTTTCATCAACTTGTATCCCTTGCTCGGTTTGATCCGGATCGTGCCCCCTCCGACATCTCCCGCCCGGCTGTATCCGAACAGGCCGATGTCCAGCTGATCTCCGCTCAGCAGTCCGCCGATCTCCACCACACCGCTAAGCCTGAACTCTCCAGCCTCGCAATCTTCCTTCACTTCGAGATGTCCCTCAAACGCCAAACGTTCCGCCTTCATCCGGGAATCAATCTTCAGCTCTCCCCGGCCCCGCACCGACAAGGCATCGATCCCGCCCCGGACTCCACATTCTCCGGTCAGCTTGATTTCCTGCGCATGAAGGCTGCCTTCAATATCCGTATTCCCGGTCAGCCCGAATTTTACACAGTCCACATCCCCGGTAAACCGGCATTCGCCCGTTATCCCTACATTTTGAAACGAGCCGCCCGCTGATGAAGAGTTACCCAGTATTTTAAGATTGCCCTTGACGGGATCAGTCACCGGTCTTCACTTCCTTTCCGACACGCGCGCCGGGATGGACCGACAATTCGGAACCGTATTCCACACGTCCGATACTGCAGCCTTCCCCGATAACTATGACATTTCCTCTGACAATATCCGCAGTTGTATATTCCAGATCCAGGTGGTCACCCTCGATGGTCTTCGCGGTAAGCTCCGATTTGAGCTTCGGGATGATTCCGCCGATTAGCCGGTTCCACATGCTTTTGTTTCCTTGTCGAACCTTCAAGGTCTCCACTCCGATTTCACGGACTTGCCCCGCTCCGTTCAAGCGTATGTCAGCATGCCCGGCGCTCAGCAGACCTTCAACTGTAAAGCCTCCCTCACCTTTCAGCTCCTCCAGCTCGCAGTCTCCCTTCACGGTCACCAGTCCGTTAAGCGCACAGCTCTCGCCCTTGAGGCTGCCTTCGATATGGAGCATGCCGTCCAATTTCATTCGGCCTGTCTTCAAGGAACCTTCTAGGTTCATGATTCCGTTGACTTCCATCTCCCCGGTTTCAAGCCCCCCTTTCACCCGTATCTGGCCGTTCGCTTTGAATAACCTCGCAGTGAGCGAATCTCCCACCTTTCCCACTCCGTCGATCAGGACTCGGTCATAGCTTCCTCCCGCGGCACTCCCGACGCCGTTCAGGATAAGATCCGGGAGTTGGCCTTCATCCTTGGATTTTTCCGCCATTTATGACAACCTCCCTTTCAATTGCTCGATTAAATCTCCAAGCGCCACTTTCGCAATTAGCCTTACACCTTCATCGAAATATAGTTCCGCAGGGGACGGCGCGAGCATAAACAGGGCAACGCCCATTTTTCGGACAAAATACAGCTCGCACGGCCTGCCTTTCAGTTCCTCCGTATGACTATCCAGAGTACGCAGCAGCAGTCTGCCTTCCTCCAGATTCATATCCCCGTTGGCAAGCAAATTATCCGCAACATACAGATGAAGCAGGGTGTCAAAGGAGTACATGCCATCATCCCCCTGAACATCAAGGCCGTACGAAGACAAGGTTAGATCCGTAACAATGTTTCGTTCTGCAATTGCTTTTTCCGTCAAGCGGATATCGCTGAATCCTCCTGTATCGGACAACCGGCTAGCCAGTTCATCCAGAGAAAGATCATCTTTCATGTTTAAAATGTTATGAACGCGGGCGAGAACCAGCATCTTCGGAAAAAAGGTTTCCTGCCCGGTAAATGTAGATTTGCGGATAAACCATTCTTCCGGGATAAGCTGCTTCCGTTTCCAGCGGTACAGCTGGCCGTAAGAAATTCCGGTTAGGTCCAGCAGCTCCTTTTTGGATATCAACTCGTCTTCCATATTTTTCACCTCACAAACGCATTGTAACATAACACTGTTACGTTGTAAACCAAAACGCAAATAGATAGCTGGTCTATGGTCAATTTATTCATAAAGGTTTCTTCGACATAAATGGCTAAGTTTTGGTGTTTTGTTGGTATAATATACTTAAATCTGCACTGCGCATGACCCCAATCGGTATATTAAGGATGGATTTACATGCTGAAGCCCAAACGGATCAAACAGATCCAAGATTACATAATGGAACACAACACCGTGTCGCTCGATGAACTTGTCAATGTATTTAATGTTTCTAAAAATACGATTAGACGGGATATCCAGGAACTGGTCGAGGGAGGAGAAATCAAGAAGGTCTATGGCGGTGTAACCGCAGTGAATATTACGACTCTCCTCTCTTTCAACGACAGAAAGACGCGCAACCGCAGCGAAAAACAGAGAATTGCCAAAGCCGCGGCCCGGTATGTGAATGACGGGGATATTATATACATCGATTCCGGAACGACAACCCTTGAAATGATTGAATATATCAAACATATCAACTTGACTCTCATAACGAGCAATCTCGATTTCATCCTTGGCGCCCTTCCCTACAGCAATTTGAACGTTATTTCGACCGGCGGCGTTCTGGAACGCAAGACGAAATCGTTTGCCAGCATCAAAAACACGGATCTGTTGAAAGCGTATAATATCAATAAAGCCTTTATGGCTTCCACTGGCATTTCGATCTCGAGCGGCGTAACCAACTCTTCTCCGCTCGAAAGCGAAATCAAGCAAATTGTGGTTGAACGATCACGGGAAGTTTTTTTGCTCGTAGACCGCTGCAAATTCGGCAAGCACGCGCTGATGACCTACTGTAATCTGGACGAAATCGATTATTTGGTCACCGATAGCATGCCGGGCGGCGATTATCTTGAGTACGCCAAGCAGAACGAAATCAAGCTTGTTGTCGCCGACGAATAACGGACACCTGATGGCATCATTTCAAGTCGGGCAAAGCAAGAGCGCGCTCCCTCCGATCCGAAGAGAACGCGCTCTGCTTGTCTATATTCAATGTTCAGCCGGCAATCAGGCTTCCGTTCCTTCGGCAGCTTCTTCCGCAGCCGCCGGTTCTGCGGCTCCTTCTTCCTCGGCCGCAGGCTCGTCTACCACGGCAGGAGGTGCGATCTTGACAACCAGCGTCTCAGGGTCCGTCAATACTTCCCAGCCCTCATGCTTCGGAAGGTCGGAAACCAGCAGATGATCCCCGATCTCAAGAGCGCTGACGTCAACTTCTAATACGGACTCCAATTTATCGGGCAGTGTACGGATATCAAGCTCATGCAGCTCGACCGTCTGTACTCCGCCACCCTTCACACCCGCCGGTGTGCCGGTAAAATGCAAAGCTACCTTGGTATCCAGCTCGGCTTTCATATCGATCACATGGAAGTCGATGTGCAGCAGCTTTTTGGTCAAAGGCTGGCGCTGCACTTCATTGATAATCACATCTTTGGTGCCGGAAGCCGGCAGTTCCGCTTTTAAAACCGCCCGCGGATTTTTGCCCAGAATAGTGTCGATCGTTTTTGCATCCGCGCTAAAGGAAAGGGATTCAGAACCCGCACCGTAGATGACAACAGGCACCAGGCCCTGTCTCCGCTGCGCGGCAGGCTTCCCGGCTCTTTCCATCAAACGTACTGTTTCACTCATTGCCAATTCCTCCTAAGGATGGATTGAAAAAACATAAGACCGATTAGATATGTATTCTAACCAGTCTCTTATTAACCATATTGCTGTGCTGTGGAATCAGTATAGCACTCCCGAAAATGAGAGTCAAAATTGTCTCCTTACCCACAATCCTCCAAATTTCGCGTTTTCCATTCCCGCTCGACAGGTTATGAGCGAATTCGCTTTTTCCCCTGAGAGAGAGTAAAATAACGGTAATAATAAAACGGGAGTGATGAATATGCTGCAGATTTCATCGGATGAAGGACGGTTTTATGTTAGCGGTGACGGAGAAGACCTCGCTGAAATTACATACCAGTTGGACCCTTCCAACACGATGATCGTCGATCATACGTACGTATCGGAACAATTGCGAGGTCAGGGAGCCGGCGAACAGCTGGTCAAGGCGGTCGTGGACAAAGCGCGAGATGAGGGATTGACCATCATTCCCCAGTGCTCCTACGCCGCCCATCAATTCAAGAAGCATCCCGAATACGGGGACGTGCTGAAAGAGAACGGGAAAGGTCAGTCTTAAGCAACCTGCCCGTTGTTCGCAGCGGAAATGTCCACCCGGGCTGCGATTCCAATTTTAGGAGGATGACGGGTTTGACAACACATGAAACTTTACGCGAAATAGAGGAATTACAGCGCCGCTGCGAGGAATTTGAAGGCATCTCAATGAAGCTCAATTGGGATTCCCTCCGCAGGGAACCCGGGGGCGGCGCCGCCGAATGGCTCGTAACCTACGAGGATGAGCTGCTGGCGGGATTTATCGGGCTGTACAGCTTCGGAAGCGAAATCGAAGTATGCGGCATGGTGCGTCCGGGCTACCGCCGGCGCGGCATCTTCACCTCGCTCTGGAAGCGGGCGCAGAGCTACATCGCCCGCGGAGGGGCGCAGACTGTGCTGCTGAACGCACCGGCGGCCTCCAAGTCCGCCGCGGGGTTTCTGAAGACCCTGCCGCTCGACTTCGATCATGCCGAATACCAGATGAAATGGGATGAAAAGCAAGCGGCAGAGCGTTCAGCCTTTGAGAACAAGATACTGCCGGATGACCATGTCATCCTCCGGCCCGCCCGCGCAGATGAAATGGCGCTGCTGGTCGCTCTGGACAGCAGAGGATTCGATATGACGCCGGAAGAGGCGGCGGACATGTACGACGAGCTGGCGATGGAAGGCAACACCGAGCATATTATCGTCGAACTGGACGGACAGCCGGCGGGAAAGCTGCGCCTCTGGACAGAGCGTCATGAGACGTGGATTTACGCTTTTACCGTTGACGAGAAACTGAGGGGCAGAGGCATCGGACGGAGCGCCCTCCTCCAGACCATTCAGCGGGAAAAGCGCAGCGGTAACGGAGTCAATCTTGAAGTCTCGCTGGATAATCCGAATGCGCTGAAGCTTTATGAGAGCTGCGGATTTGTAATCACGAACAAGCAGGACTACTTCCGCTATATCGGCTAGATTGGCCCGAACCTCATTGAACCCGATATGCCGGCTTAGCATTAACACAATTCAAGGCCCTACGGACCGATGACGGTACATAGGGCCTTTTCTAAGCCGAAGGCAGGCGCGAGGCTGGGTTGCCGCTGCCGGCGGGTCACATCAGAAGATGTCGGGGTAGCACATCTTCGCCGCTCCGGCTCCGGCTGGCCCCTTCCGCCCCACAGCCTGCGCTTCCATTGTTTGATTCCCCGTTTAAGTGTGACAGAAGCCTCAAGTAATCAAGAGAAGCTTCCAGCGTAAAGAAATCTCCTTCGCAACTGCGCTTCTCCCCTTCCATGAGAAAATGGATCTCCACGCTCACGGGGGGCATGCCGTAAGCCTTGCGGCAGAATACGTTGGCCATATGTAAAAATCCGAGGACAACTTCCTCATTTCCGCAAACCATAAATTTCTGCACCTTCAGACCGCTTCCGTTTCTGCGGGAGTGCCAGACCAATTGAAAGATCATAGAGAGCTCCATTTGCAGTTCGGGCACGGGAACATGCCACTGCTCATACAGCATGAACGGAATGTCTTCCTCAGGGTTGCCGCCGACAAGCCGGATCAGCTCATCGCATATCGTGTTTTTAACTTTCAAATAATGCATCAGGGAAAGAAAGCACCGGGACTGAGGCGGCCATCTTCGCTCCAGGATAAACTGAATAGGCGTCTGCCTGCGCACCTCGGGTGCCAAGCTGTAATAATCATTGAGTGTATGGCCGACCGCATACTGTACCTGCTGACGCCACAGAGGCAGGCCTTTTCCGCCGTCACCGCAGATCTCCGCCATATCCAGCAGCGCACGCTCCACAATGTAGTCGTATAGCTTTGGAAGAGGGGGCGCCGGATTAACTGCCGTACAATGCGTTGTATTCATATTTAAGGCACCGCCACGCAGAGCTCGGCAAAACGCTGTCCGAATTTGCGGCATTCCTCTTTCTCCGCTGCAGTCGGCCCATACTCGATCTTCAGGCTTGTTTGCACGATGGCAGCCCCTCTTTCCTTCAGTTTTTCTTCTAGCACATCAACCGCGCCGCAGTAAATTATTGCCGGTCAGGCTGGCATATACCACCAATATTTTTGCCATGCTCCGCATCCTCCCCTAAGTCACAGAAAGCCATAAATGAATGCATCCTATCTTCGTAAGACGGCTGCGATATCACCTATTTTATTGATAATGATTATCATTGTCAATATTATTTTTTCATATCTAATCAGCTTGTCAGCGTTTTTCACAGCCGGGCTGAGCGGCCTGCAATATAATAATTTTATCGACGGGAGGAGATCGAAATGGCCATTTTGCACAAACAAGAGTACCTATCTAAATCGGGAATACCCGTAATTATCAGATCAGCGGTCCCCGCTGACGCGGCCGGTATCCTTTCCGTCCAGCGTAAAGTTGTGGAAGAGAATAGATATGTTATGACCGCGCCCCACGAGTTTCATAAAACGAATGAAGACTATAAAGAATTAATCGATGCGGCTGCCGGTCATCCGGGCGAGCTTTTATTGGTTGCCGCGGCAAACGATACCTTAGCCGGTTGGCTGATCCTGTACACCCCTTCGCTGGAGAAACGTTCTCACGTTCGCGAGTTCGGCATCATGCTGTCTCCGGACTGGAGAGGACTCGGGATCGGAAAAAAACTGATTGCCACGATGCTGAATTGGACCGCCTCCCGTCCTCTTATCGAAAAAGTTTGCCTTGAAGTATTTTCTTCCAACGAAAATGCCATTCAGCTGTACCGCAGTCTCGGATTTCAGGAGGAAGGGAGACGGCTTAAACAAATCAAACTTGGCCCCGGAAGTTATGTCGATTTAATTCTCATGTACAAAGCTTTGAAATAATACCCTGGCTCATATGAAAAAAAGCGACCTGCCTGCGGCCTGACTCAAACGGACTAACCGTTTGTTAAGAACCGGCAAAATGATGTACAATATAGGCTAAATGAATTTTTGAAGGATGGATTAGCATGTACATGGCTCGGGACTGGAAAGATTATGAGATTATCGATACAGGAGGCGGAGAAAAGCTGGAACGCTGGGGAGACATTATTCTTCGGCGTCCGGATCCGCAGATTATATGGCCGCTTGTAAACGAAACCGCGCAATGGCGGGATGTTCACGGACATTACCATCGCAGCTCATCGGGCGGAGGCCAGTGGGAAATGAAGAAGAGCATACCGGATAGCTGGAGCATCCGCTACGGGAAGCTTAGATTCCATCTTCGTCCAACGAACTTCAAGCACACGGGGCTATTCCCGGAGCAGGCGGCCAACTGGAGCTGGATGATGGACAAGATTGCGGGCGCGGGACGCAAAATACAGGTGCTCAACCTGTTCGCTTACACCGGCGGAGCAACCGTTGCGGCAGCCAGTGCGGGCGCTTCCGTCGTACATGTCGATGCGGCCAAGGGCATGGTCCAGTGGGCAAAAGAAAACCTGCAGCTGTCCGGCCTTGGAGAACGTCCGGTCCGTTTCATCACCGACGACGTCTTCAAATTCGTGCAGCGCGAGCAGCGCCGGGGCAACAAATACGATGCGATCATTATGGACCCTCCCTCCTACGGAAGAGGACCCGGCGGCGAAATGTGGAAGCTTGAGCAGAGCTTGTACCCTTTCCTCGAAAGCTGTATGGACATTCTGAGCGACAACCCGCTATTCCTGCTCATCAATTCCTATACGACCGGCATTTCCCCGACCGTTCTGGAGAATATGCTGGCCATGACAATGAAGTCCCGTTTCGGGGGCAAGCTCAGCGCTGGGGAAATCGGCCTGCCGATTACTTCCTCCGGCTTGAATCTGCCTTGCGGCATTCTCGGCCGCTGGGAGTCCTAAAGAGCGATGGCGCAAAACTTGAACGGAGGCCGGGAGGACGGACTGCCCCCGTCTTCTTATGACATTTTGTATGAGGACAATCATCTTCTTGGGATCGTAAAGCCCTTTAATATTCCCGTACAAGAGGATGCAACCGGAGACGCCGACCTGCTGACCCTTCTAAAAGAGGACGTCAAGCGGCGCTATGACAAGCCCGGCAACGTCTTTATGGGGCTGGTGCACCGGCTGGACCGGCCTGTCGGCGGGGCCATGATCTTTGCCAAGACCTCCAAGGCCGCTTCGCGGTTGTCGGAGAGCGTCCGCAGCCGGAGCTTCCGCAAAGGGTATTTGACCGTCGTGCACGGACGGCTTCCCGCATCAAGCGGACGG
The DNA here is from genome assembly GCF_003854965.1 of Paenibacillus rhizophilus. Lineage (GTDB taxonomy): Bacteria > Bacillota > Bacilli > Paenibacillales > Paenibacillaceae > Paenibacillus_AQ > Paenibacillus_AQ rhizophilus. The sequence continues at coordinate 184,766 of NZ_RQPI01000001.1, read as the reverse complement.
CTGAGAAATATCCTGCTCAAAAACGCCAAGACGAACACGGTCACCGTTGTCCGGGAAGGCACGCCGGGCGGCAAGGAAGCCGTGCTGGACTATTCGGTGCTGGGATTTGCCGAAGGCCTCAGCCTTGTGAAGATTGACCTGCTCACCGGACGGTCGCATCAGATCCGCGTACAGCTAGCCCATGCCGGCTGCCCGCTGTACGGTGACCAGAAGTATGGAGCCGCCGTCAACAAGCCCGGCCAGCAAATCGCGTTGTGGTCCTCGCTTGTGGGCTTTCCGCATCCCATTACCAAACAGGATGTAGAGCTGATCTCCATGCCCCCGCGGCAGTATCCTTGGGACCTGTGGGCCGCGGAGCTTCAAGAACGGGCGCTCCGTTAGAACGATAATCGGATAATATGACACAAAGCAGCGAGCCGATCTTGAGATGAGGCTCGCTGCTTTTTTTAATAAATCTCTTTGATTTCGCTTGGCTGCCTGAGCGTTGGCTGGACTCATTCATAACGGTGCCATAATGCCTCCGCTGCAAAAGCGGTATTCATGAGGCATTGGCCGGTTATCTGCTCAACTCCAGAGGAACGGCTTCGTTCCCCGGGGTCACGAGTTTACCCATCAAATACAGCAGAAGCTGCTGGTTGTGGGCCGAGATATGGTCCAGGACTTCCGCAAAAAAGTCGCTGCGGACCTTAAGGCCTCGCGCCGTTTCCATTCTTCCGAGATCGGTTATGCTGACCCAGACGATCCTCCGGTCGGCGGCATCCCTGTCCCTGATAATCAGCCCGCCCCGCTCCATCCGGTCGAGCAGCATCGTAACCGCGGCAGGACTGGTAGCCAGATGCGGAGCGAGGTCGGAAGGCTTGGCGGCTCCCCGTTCCTGAACAAGCTCAAGCACGGTTAGTTGGGCGTCGGTAAGCGTGGGGGCCAGCTTTGTATCCATATGAACCTTGTAGTCTTTGAGAATTTTATGCCAGATTTTACTGAATTCAAAGGAGTTCACAGTTGTTCCTTCCTTTCTTGGCGAATGATCCGTCATTAAAACATGTTCGCGGAAGAGTTTCTTTTTCCTGCAAAAGGAAAAAAATAAATAACCCCATAAACTTTTAACGGCTGTAAAGAAGTATTTAAAATCTTAGATTACGTGTGAAGCAAATTTTAAAATATATTAAATACCAGAATGAACCAAATTGTCAATCGGTCCAAATCTTGCTCCTGTAAGATACTACGCATTCCGGAGGCGGCTTATTTTATTGCTATTATTTTTCGACACGGCACGCCATGTATAAAAAGACATCCGCACCCTGTCGAAAAAGGGGCGCAGATGTCTTTAGGGGTACAGCCTGTATTCGATAAAATCCGCTCTACTTCACGCTAATCTGCACGCTGACGATCTCGTCTTTCTTCTCCACCGGAACAAGAAGCTTGCCGATGGAACGGCGTTCGGCGATCGGCGCAGCTTCCGAAGAGAAGCTATGCACCGCTCCCTCGCGCGTGATGGCGGTCAGTTCGAACGTCTCCTTGCAGTAAAATGCGCCAGCAATCCGGCTTCCGTTAGGACGGACGCGTTTGCCTTCCTTGAATTCAAAGGTCGGCACTCCCTTGCCGCCCCGGCTCTGCGGCACATAATCCAGCAGCAGACTGCGCTTGCCGTAACCGATATCCGTCAGAGTGAGAATCTCTCCCTCATCGTCCGAAACCCGGAAGCAGGACACCACCTCATCGCTTTCCTTAAGCTGAATGCCTTTGACGCCGGCTGCCACGCGGCCCATCGGGTTCACTTCGCTTTCGCGGAAACGGATGCTCATGCCTTCCCGGGTGACAAGCACAATATCCTGTTCCCCTTCGCTAAGCATGACCGAAAGCACCTCATCCTCCGCTCCCACCTTGCATGCAGCGACGGCGCCGCTGCGGCTCGTGAAATACTCCTTCAGTTCGGTGCGTTTCACCTGTCCCTTGCGCGTTACAAAAATCAGACTGCGGGCAGGATCTTCGAAATTACTTATAGGTATTATTCCGGAAATGCCATCTCCCTTGGAAAGACTGATTACATTTACAATCGCGGTGCCGGGGTCCTTCCACTTAAACTCCGGAATCTGATGCACCGGAAGCAGGAAATACTGTCCTTTTCCTGTGAATACCAGCAGACTGTCCCGCGTATTAACGTCGAGAAGTTTGGTGATATAGTCGCCTTCCTTAACTCCGGACGCATTCCGTTCGCCGCCGGAGCGGGTGAAGGAAAGCATGCTTGTCCGCTTGATATAGCCATCCGCCGACAACGTGACCAGCACATCCTCCGCGTTGACCAGCGCCTCAAGGCTGACCTTGAGCTCTTCCACCTCGCCCTGAATGGCGGAGCGGCGGTCGATGCCGTATTTGTCGCGGATTTCCAGCAGCTCCTTGCGGATGACGCTGACCAGCTTCTTGTCGCTCTCCAGAATTGCACGCAGGGCAGCGATCTTGCGCTGCGTCTCCTCCAGTTCCTTCTCCAGCGTCTTGATCTCCAGATTCGTCAGGCGGTACAGCTGGAGAGTCAGGATGGAATCCGCCTGTCTTTCGCTGAAGCCGAACATCCAAACGAGATTGTTCTGGGCATCCTGGCGGTTCTTCGACGCTTTGATCGCGGCGATCACTTCATCCAGAATATTGAGCGCCTTGACCAAACCTTCCAGGACATGCGCCCGGTCCTCCGCCCGCTCCAGATCGAACTGGGTACGATGCGTGACGACTTCACGCTGATGGGCGATATAAGCTTCCAGAATAGACTTGAGGCCAAGCTGCTGCGGAGCTTTGTTGACGATGGCTACCATATTGAAATTGTAAGTGACCTGCAGGTCGGTCTTCTTGAGCAGGTATGCCAAAATCCCCTGCGCGTCGGCCTCCTTCTTCAGTTCGACGACGATCCGCAGACCTTCACGTCCGCTTTCGTCGCGCACTTCCGCGATGCCCTCGACTTTTTTCTCAAGACGGATATTCTCCATGGCGGTAACGAGACGCGATTTAACCACCTGAAATGGAATCTCGGTGATGACGATCTGCTGCTTGCCACCGCGCAAATTCTCAATCTCTGTCTTGGAACGCAGATAAATGCGTCCTTTGCCTGTGCGGTAAGCGTCCATAATTCCGTCGCCACCCATAATGAGCCCGCCAGTCGGGAAATCCGGGCCTTTCATAAAGGTCATGATTTCTTCGAGCTCGATCTCCGGCTTCTGCATAACCGCAATGCAGGCGTCAATCGTCTCGCGCAAATTATGCGGCGGAATTTCAGTGGCAAAGCCGGCCGAAATGCCGCTTGTACCGTTTACGAGCAAATTCGGATAACGTGAAGGGACGACGACCGGCTCCTTGGCCGTATTGTCGAAGTTGTCCTTGAACAGCACGGTTCGCTTCTCGATATCGCGCATCATTTCCATGGCGATCGGCGATAGGCGGGCCTCCGTATAGCGCATGGCTGCCGCCGGGTCGTCGTCCATCGAGCCCCAGTTGCCGTGTCCGTCGACGAGCACATGTCCCATTTTCCAAGGCTGCGCCATTCTTACCATGCCTTCATAGATGGAAGAGTCGCCATGAGGATGATAGTTGCCCATGACGTCACCGACGGTTTTGGCCGACTTGCGGTAAGGCTTGTCCGGTGTATTGCCCGAATCGTACATGGCATACAGAATCCGGCGTTGAACGGGTTTCAGTCCGTCGCGGACGTCGGGGATGGCCCGGTCCTGAATGATATATTTGGAATACCGGCCGAAGCGGTCACCGACGACCTCTTCCAGAAATGCCGGCAAAAATTGTTCGGATAAACTGCTCATGCATTCACCTTCTGTTCCTCAAACTGTCGCCTTTATAAAAGATTGGTGATCTGCACGTTGCTGTGCGACGGTTTGGACTTCCGGCCGCTGTTGTCTCCGGATTCCCTTCAATTAACCCTAAAGGGGGGAATCCGTAGACAAAGGCGGACGCTATCGCTCCTCCAGTTCCAAACCTCTCGCCCTGCTTCGCAAATCGCCAAAACATTTAAACATCGAAATTCTCGTCACCTTGCGACGAGAACACTTAGATTATGTCACGTCATTACTCCACGATCTCGGTAAAATCAACATTCTCCACGATCCAGCGCTTGCGCGGGTCGACCTTATCGCCCATCAGCGTGGATACGCGGCGCTCTGCCTTGGCGGCATCCTCGATCTGCACCTGAAGCATGGTTCGCGACTCCGGATTCATTGTCGTTTCCCACAGCTGATCGGGGTTCATCTCGCCGAGACCTTTATAACGCTGAAGCTCGAAGTTTTTGCCGAACTCTTTCAAATAATTCTGAAGCTGCTCGTCGGTCCAAGCGTATCTGACCGTCTCCAGCTTGCCCGATTTGCGGGTCAGCTTATACAGCGGCGGCTGGGCGATATATACTTTTCCCGCGTCGATCAGCGGCTTCATGTACCGGTAGAAGAACGTCAGCAGCAGCACCTGAATATGAGCGCCGTCGGTATCCGCATCGGTCATAATGATTATTTTGGAATAATTGCTGTCCTCTACTGCGAAATCCGGTCCGATCCCCGCGCCGATCGCGGAAATGATCGCCCGGTACTCGTCATTCTTCAGTATTTCCGCCAGCTTCGCTTTCTCGGGATTCATCGGCTTGCCCTTAAGCGGCAGTATCGCCTGGATCTTCGAGTCGCGCCCCTGCTTGGCCGAGCCGCCGGCGGAATCGCCTTCGACGATGAACAGCTCCGTGCGGGAGAAATCCTTGGACTGCGCGGGCGTTAGCTTGCCGCCCAGGTTCGAGCCCTCGCTGCGCTTCTTGCCGCTACGGATCTCGTCGCGGGCTTTACGCGCCGCTTCCCGCGCTTTGGCCGCTTGAATGGATTTCTTCAGCAGGCTCTGCGCCACCTGCGGGTTCTCTTCGAGAAAGCGCTGCATATTCTCGGAGACGATAAAGTCGACCACGCCGCGCGCCGAGGCGCTGCCGAGCTGGTCCTTCGTCTGGCCGACGAATTCAACCTCGGACATCTTGATGCTGATGACGGTCATCATGCCCTCGCGCAGGTCGCCGCCATCCAGATTCTTATCTTTCTCTTTCAGCAGCCCTGTGCGCCGGGCATAGTCATTCATGACGCGTGTGTACGCCGTCTTGAACCCGGTCTCATGCGTCCCGCCGCTGCGGGTCGGGATCGAGTTGACGAATGAGGCAATCGTCTCGGTGTAGCCGCCGTTGTATTGGATTGCCACCTCGACCTCGATTTCGTCCTTCTCGGCGCTGAAATGGATGACGTCGTGGAGCACGTCTTTGCCTTCATTCAGATAGCGCACGAATTCGCTCGCTCCGCCCTCGTAGTAGTACTCGTCCTGGCGGCCGTTTCGCTCATCCGTCAGCGTGATGCGCAGTCCCGAGTTAAGAAAAGCGATCTCCTGAAGCCGTTCGGAAAGCGTGTCGTAGTTCAGCGAGATGCCTCCCTGGAACACGCGAATATCCGGCTTGAACATGATCTTCGAGCCGGTTTTGTTCGTATTGCCCAATACCTCAAGCCCCGTAACCGGTTCTCCGACATGCTCTTTCCCGTTCTTGTCTACCCAGTATTCAAAACGCTGGCGATGGATCTTGCCTTCCCGGTATATCTCCACCTCAAGCCATTCGGACAAGGCGTTCGTAACCGAAGCGCCGACGCCGTGGAGGCCGCCGGATTTCTTGTACCCCGAGCCTCCGAACTTGCCGCCGGCATGCAGCATGGTGAATACCACCTGCGGCGTCGGCACTCCCGTCTTGTGCATTCCGGTCGGAATGCCGCGTCCGTTATCGGTTACGGTAACCGAACCGTCCTTGCGCAGCGTAATGTCAATTTTCGAGCAAAATTTCGCCAAATGCTCGTCTACGGCGTTGTCTACGATCTCCCATACAAGATGGTGCAGTCCCGAGGAACTCGTACTGCCGATATACATGCCGGGCCGTTTGCGAACCGCAACCAGACCTTCAAGCACCTGAATGTCGTCAGCATCGTATCCAGTCCGGTCTGCTGCGCCGTTTTTTGTGACTTCAGCGAACATATCGACCTGTTCGAACATTCATGTTCCCCCTTCTCTTCTCTAATCCCAAAATGCAAACAAACGTTTTGGTTACTTTGTACATTCTAATTCAAAATATCCCTTTTCGTAAAGACGGCGAATGAAATGATCACGGAAACGGCCGCCCAAACGCCTAAAACCGCCAAGGAAAAAGGCAAGGTCATCCCCGCGATCGGCGCCGGAGTTCCCGCAAGGTAATTCGTCAGGCCCAAATTGACCATGAACAGGTACTTGGCCGAAGTCCAAGCCGAAGCCATATTGGTCAGGATCGTGCCGGCAATCAGCGCCGCCATCATCACAACGATACTGGCTGCCGTGCTCCGGAACAACACCGAAACCATAAAGGCCAGCAGAGCGACGACGACGCTGACGAACCAGATCAATCCGCACTGCATCAACAGATATTCCCACTGCGGCACCGAGTGGACCGCGGACATATCGACCGTGTCTCCGCTGAGCTGAAAGCCGGTAAATACCGGTACGTTGAAGCCGCTGTAGCCAAAGGCCAGTCCGGAAATTAAGTAGCTTACCAGAAAGGCCGACAAAATAATCAGCGATACGAACATGAGCAGCGCGATCAATTTGCTCAACAGCACCTTCCAGCGCCTAACGGGCCGGGTCAGCAGCATTTTAATGGTTCCCGTCGTGCGTTCTCCGGATACGATATCCGAAGCCACCGCCATAATCAGCAGCGGGATGAACAGGGAGATCGAATTGTCCAGGAATTCGCGGGTAAACGTTACCCCGCTGGGCTCATTCGGATTCACGTCATGGTCGAGATAATACTGCATCTGCTGTACAAAAATTCGGCGGTACGTCTTCCATTCCTCCGGGATGCGGCTGCTGCTGAGCGAATTTTCATTATCGGTAATCTGCTGCTGCAATTCCAGACGCCAGTCGGAGCTGAACTTCTCCCTGTTCCGTTCGGCAGAGCGCATCTGGGCATAGGTGAACATCGGAACGAGCACAAGCAGAATGAGGAGGATGACATAAAAGCGCTTCTTTTTGATGATCTTCATACACTCATTGCGGATGAGCGGCAGCAGGCTAATCAATGGTCTCACCCTCCGTCAGTTTCAAGAATAGCTGTTCCAGTGTCGGATTGATTTTATGCACGGCCCTGACCTCTACACCGGCGGATACCAGAGCGGCGACGGTTTCGGGAACGGCATCGTCATCCATAATCGTCAAGGCGGAGCCGCTTCGCATATTCGCAATCACCGTGTCGTCCAGCGCAAGCTCGGCGGGATCGGCAAGCCGGATTCCCGCTCTCGATTCAAGCAGGGCGGCGCCGCGTTCATACGGCTCCAGCTCCCACAGCACATAAGGCGAATTTCGGGCGACAAGCTCGCTCACGCCGCCCACTGCCAGCACGCGTCCCCTGCTGATGATGGCGACCCGGTCGCATAGCAGTTGAATCTCGCTCAGCAGGTGGCTGGAGACGAACACCGCCATTCCCTCATCCGCCAGCCTGCGGATGAATTCACGCAATTCCTTGATTCCCTTGGGATCGAGACCGTTCGTCGGCTCGTCGAGAATAAGCAGTCGCGGACGTCCGAGCAGCGCCTGGGCAATGCCGAGGCGCTGGCGCATTCCGAGCGAGTAGGTTCTCACCTTGTCGTGGATGCGCTGGTCAAGCCGGACCGTTTCGACAACCTCGGCGATCCGCGCTTCGTCCACTCCAGGCTGCATCCTGGCGAAATGCTGCAGATTCTCCCAGCCGGTCAAATACGTATAGACCTCGGGATTTTCAACGATGGAACCGACATATTGCAGCGCTTTTTCAGGCGCTTTGTTGACATTATAGCCGCATACGGTGATGGAGCCTTCGCTCGGACGTATTAAATCTACGAGCATGCGGATAGTGGTCGTCTTCCCCGCCCCGTTCGGCCCGAGGAAGCCGAAAATTTCGCCTTTTCTGACATCAAAGGTTACGTTGTCGATAATCCATTTGCGGCCTATTTTTTTACGGACTCCGTTAACGGATAACACGACGGTTCCAAGGCCGTCTTCATTTTCGTTCGATTGCAAGTTCCCCGCTCCTTTCCTCTACCGTACCGCTTGAACAACCCGGTCCGCCATCCGCTGGTAGCCGTCGCCGTTCGGATGAAAATGGTCGCTGGATAAGTATTTGTCAAGATGACCGTTGAACAAATCGAGCGTCGGAACAAGCGTCATGTCCATATTGCGGTTGATGATATCCATTGCCGCATCGTTCCAGGCTGTAACGGCCTGATTGCCCGGGATGAGCATTTCCCGCAGATCCCCAAAAGGATTGTAAAGGCCGATATAGTAGATCTTCGCCGAAGGATTGATCCTCGAAATGGAGCCTAGAATAGATTCCAGCCGGTTTGAAACGGAGGGAAGATCGGCGATGAGCCGTTTAGGGTCCAAATTCTTTAATTCATCTCTCCCCCCGGCGGCTCGCGTGCTCATGCCGGGAGTACCCGCCGAATCTGACGCTCCGCCCTCTGGAACCGTTCCTTCCGACGCTTCATTCAGCATGGACTGCGCCCCATCAAACAGATCGTTGCCGCCGATCGAAACCAGAATGATGTTCGCCTGGCGCAGGACGTACTGTACGCCCTCCTCTTTCAGCTTGTCCTCCAGTCCGGTAGTCGTCAGTCCGTTAATGCCGAGGTTCCCGATCAGTTCGGCTTTCATTCCGTCCGTGGACAAGCCCGCTACGGTCCGGCGGACAAAGCCTTCGCCCGTATTGTCCCCCGTACCCTTGGCCAGCGAGTCGCCGACTGCCGCAACCTTCAGGACGTCAGTTCCGGCAGCGGGAGCCGCCGTGCTCTGCGGAGTCTCCGTGAAATGAGCCGCGCCCCGCGGATATATAATATCTTTAGCGGCATAGACAAATCCGATGAGCAGCAAAAGGGTAGCTGTAATGGATAGAAGGCTTGCGCCCCGCCAAGTCCATTTGAAATCGTTCAAATCGATACCTCCGTCCGATCGACAATGTGTATTGTATTTAAACATAATTCTTCTATCGGCAATTTGCAAATGTTCTAAATAAAATGAAAAAGGATCTTCCGTCAGCAGAGTTTCCTGCCTGGAAGATCCTCTTTATGAATATAGAAGCGGAAAGAATTCAAGGTTCCCCCTCGGCCTGCCCTTTATCGCCGTTTTCCATGTTCCCGTTGTTGTCACGAAGAGGCCCCTCTTGGCCGGTTTGCTCTTTTCCATCTTTCTTCAGCTTCAAAAACGACAGCAGCAGCAGTAAAGACGGAATGATAATTTGAAGAGTCAAATGCACGTACTTCACATCGAATCCCAGTCCGATTTTACTGTGGATTCCGCTGTTTTCAGCCATGACCAGACTGAACGGCGCAATGATTGCGCCAAGGGGCACCATCACATCACAGGGACTTTTTAGTTTGAATAAATGGGCTGTTCCAAGAGCAGCGCCGTAAACATAAACCCCGATTTTGAAAAATCCGCCTGCTACCATCAGCAAAATAACAACTGCATCAATCCGCTCAAGAAAATCCCCAATCGAAACCATTCGGACGGAAGCCAATAGAGGATACTTCAGTATTCCGTATAATTCCGGGCCTAATACGGCCAACATGGCCAGGATATTGATGGTCAGCAGCAGTCCCCCCGTCAATACGGCCGCAAGGCTGATCTTGCTCAACTTTCCTTTGCCGCCCAAGAACGGCCATAACATGATAAATACGATAAGCTCCCCATATGGGAGCACTGTAAGGTCGGGGAAGGCCTCCCGCCATATGTTTGCAGAACCCGAAAACATAATCGGCGTCAAATGCCTGATCTTAAACGCCCCGGAAGCGTATACCGTGAACCAGGTGATGCCCATGACAATCATGACGAAGGGAAACACCATTTCCGCCATTCGCCCGAACACTTCGATCCCTCCGCGGAGCGTGTAAATAATGACCGCGATAAAACAGACGATGATTACAGATTGCGGCGTATCAACCAAAATCGTGGCCGCAAGCAGCTCGCTAAAATCCCGGACCACTCTTGAAGCCTCGTAGGTAAAGTAAACAATATAGGTAAGGCATAGCGGAACGCCCAACCCTCTACCCAAAAGCCCCAGAATGATTTGAATCAGCGAATCCCTTTGAAAATGGGAAAACAGCCGCAAAAATACAAACACAACAAGAATTCCGAAGAACATGCCGAGCAATGCGGCCAGCCAAGCGTTTTGCCCGCTTTTCAAGCCCAGTGGAAAAATAAGACTGCTCCCGATTTGAAAGGCGACCATAAGAATAAACAGCTGGCTTGTTCCGATTTGCTCCCGCTTCATCTGTCAATCCCCGTTCTTCCAAAAAGTAGAATGGTTACATTATAATCCTCCGTTTTCATTCTTAAACCCGGATTGGAATGAAATTGCTGTTCTTCACCAATAATACTCCGGTAGATCGATGTTCATATGGAGGTGGAACGATGATATGGCTGCGGCGGCTTTTTTTTGCCGGTATATTTCCCTTGTTTATTGTCTGGTGCTTATTTATCTATTTGTTCGCGCTGCCTCACGCTATGAGCGAGCCCTTTACTCCCGCAGAGTTGCTGCTGGCGTTTATGGGAGCCTTATACAGTGCGCTTCTGGTTATCGTATTGATCATTCGGGCGCTTGTCTTACTCATTGGGCCGGAATAAACCGGATCATTCCACAACGGGAGAAACTTACATGGATAACCAACTGATCGGCACAGAGCTTAGCGGCAATTTAGAGAAACTGAAAGCGGCCTTTGCCCATTCTTCCGATATCATCTTTAGGGAATTCAAAGTCGGAAACGGTCAAAAGGGGCTGCTTATCTTTGTGGATGGGCTGATCAACATGAAATTGATCGATGAGGACGTCCTGCAGCCGCTGATCGCGTTCGCCTCCCAATCCCCGCAGAGCCTTAAGCAGCTTGAATCGCTGGTAAGCGAACGGGTGATCACCGCCGCCCAGATTAGCACCGGTACCGAGATTGCCGGGTTGATCGATCATGTGCTGTCAGGGGATACGGCTCTGCTGCTTGACGGCCTGGCTGAGGCTTTGTTCATCGGGGCCAGAGAATGGGATTCAAGGGCTGTGAGCGAACCCGCCACCGAAGCGGTAATCCGCGGTCCGAGGGAAGGGTTTACGGAAAATTTGCGGACCAATACGAGCCTTATTCGCAGACGTCTGAAAACTCCCCATTTAAAAATGGAATCCATGAAGGTCGGCCGGCTGTCCAAAACGGATATCGTGATTTCATACCTCGATAACTTGGCGGATTCCTCCATAGTAGCCGAAGTTCGAGACCGAATCCGTAAAGTGGATATCGATGCGATTTTGGAGAGCGGATATATCGAGGAGTTAATCGGAGACAGCCCTTACTCCATGTTTCCTCTCTTAATGACTACGGAACGTCCGGATAAGGTTGCCGGGTGTTTATTGGAAGGAAAAGTAGCGATTATTACCGATAATACTCCTTTTGTCCTTATCGTTCCCATGACCTTTTACGGGATGCTGCAGGCGAGCGAGGATTATTACGAGAAATTTTTATTCATGACCGCCGTCCGCTGGCTTCGATTTCTCAGTATGATTATTGCTCTGCTGCTGCCGTCTGTCTATATTGCCCTGCTGACCTTCGAGCTTGAAATGATCCCGACCAACCTGGTGTACAGTATAGCCGCGGGACGGGAGACGGTTCCTTTCCCCGCTCTTGTCGAAGCGTTCCTTATGGAAGTATCCTTCGAGGCTTTGCGGGAAGCGGGGGTCAGGCTGCCGAGACCGATCGGGCAGTCGGTCAGCATTGTTGGAGGTCTGGTGATCGGGCAGGCCGCCGTTCAAGCCGGACTCGTATCGGCTCCGCTCGTTATCGTCGTCTCCTTAACCGGTATTGCTTCCTTTATTATTCCGAATTACAGCCATGCGATCACCATCCGGCTGCTCCGTTTTCCAATAATGATTCTGGCAGGCACTCTTGGATTTTACGGAGTATTAATAGGGGTATTATTTCTGCTCAGCCATATGTGCAGGCTGCGGTCTTTCGGTACGCCTTACTTATCCCCCATAGCCCCTTTACGTTTCGGCGATTTAAAGGATGTGCTGATTCGGGCGCCCTGGTGGCGGATGAGCTACCGGCCAGAGGGAAGCACTCCGGGTAATCAGAGACGGCTGGGCAATCAGACGAAGGGAAATCCATCGAAACCTTAAGAGGAAAGGTGCGAATCGCCGTGACGAAACGAATTCTATTTCTCATTATCCTGCTGGCGCTTCCCCTTCTGTCAGGCTGTTGGAGCCGAAGAGAAGTGAATGACGTCGCGTTTGTATCAGGCATCGGAATCGATCAGATGGAAGACGGCAGAATCCGTCTGGCCCTTCAACTCGCCATTCCCAGGATGCTGGGATCTTCAGGGCAAGGAGGGACCAGTTCGAGCGGTGAGAAAGACATCGCCGCCAAGGCGGTCTGGATAGTGTCCGAATCGGGGGAAAGCATTATGGATGCCTATCGCAAACTTCAGGAGAAGCTGCAAAGGGAAATCTTCTTCGCCCACAACCGAATCATCTGCATCGGAGAGAGCATGGCACGCCAAGGCCTTTCGCCTGTGCTTGATTTTTTTGTGCGATACCAGGAATCCCGAATGCAAAGTTATTTGATATTTACCAGGGGCGAGGCACTGGATCTGCTGTATTATTTACCGAAGTTCGAAAAAATACCTGCCGAGGTCATGCGGGAATCGGAGAAAACAGGCACAGGCATCGGAGCCAAGATGAGAGATTTTGCCGAAATGCTCCTGGCGGACGATTCTCAGCCGGTTGCGGACGAAATGGATGTCGTAGCATCAAATGTTCAGGGCAGCGAGGAAACCGCAAAACGGGTACCTCCTTCCGACATCGAGGGCAGCATTGCGCTTAAAGGTCTGGCCGTATTCAAGGACGACAAACTGGTAGGCTGGATAGACCGAAAAGAGGCCAGAGGAGTTCTATGGTTTCATAACAAAACCAAAAAAGGGTCGGCCTATACTCTGGAGATCCCCAAAGAAAAAGGCGGTGGAAAAGTCAGCTTGGAAATGATTTCGAGCAAAACCGAACTTACGCCTTTTCTCAAGGAAGGAGAAGTAGGAATGGAGGTTAAGGCATATCTGAAAGGAGATCTCTATGAGAGCAGCTCGAGTTTGGATTTAACAAATCCCGAATCCATTCGTCTTATTGAAAACTTACTGGCGGAGGATGTCGAGAACAGGCTGCGCCTAACACTAAAAAAGGTTCAGAAGGATTATCGCTCGGACATCATCGGCTTTGGAGCGGCCGTCCACCGAAAATATCCGAGGCAATGGCAAAATGGGCTGAACGAACGTTGGGATCAGTTATTTACGGAAATACCGGTCACCATTCACTCAAAGATGACGGTGAGAAATACAGGGCTGACCGGCAGTTCCTTAAAACAGAAGGAGGAAGAAAATAAATGAAGCTGCTGATGTTGCTGGCCGTTTATGCAGTCTTGTCTTTCATAGATTTGCTGAGCCTGTTCAAGAATCAAAAAAGCCGCAAAGCGCTGAAGGTTTACTGCGTGTTCATGCTGGTCGGACTCTTTTTCAGCATAATGGCAGCTTACAACTTTCATCTTCCGACTTGGACGGGAAGCTAAAAAAACGCCCTTCCTGCAGCCAAGCAGGAGGGCGATAAAATACAAAACAATTATTTTCCGATAAATTCCTGTGTCCAATAGTTATTGTCAAAGCCCACGCCGATATAATTGAAATTTTTGCTCAAAATGTTGGCTTTGTGCCCCGGGCTGTTCATCCAGGCAGTCATTACCTCTTCCGGTGTACGCTGTCCCATCGCAATATTCTCGCCGGCATAGCTGTAAGTTACGCCGAATGAGGACATCATATCAAACGGAGAACCGTACGTAGGGGACGTATGCGAGAAGTAATTATTGCTCCGCATGTCCGTTGCTTTGGCCGCTGCAACCTTGTTCAGGCTGTCAAGCGCAGCCACCGGCGCGAGTCCCGCTTTACTGCGTTCCTGATTCACCAGAGCGATTACCTCTTTGATATAGGAGGAACTGTCAGATTGGGCAGCCTCAGGAGCTTTTGCCACCGGAGCTGCGGGTTTGGCCGCCGGCGATTCAGCCGGTTTCGTTGGGGCCGGTTTCGTCGGGGTCGGCTCAGCCGCCGGCACTGCTTCCGGCTTGGATTCAGCCGGTTTGGAAATATGATCGCCAGTCACATCAACGGTGATCGATTCACCATAATATTGCTGCAAATATTGTATCAGCTGCTCATAGCTCATTCCGTTCTTGACCGTCACCTGCTCGGAGGCAGCTTCAGCCTGAGAGGGCAAGGATATGCCAAGCGCCAACACTGCCGCTACGCTTCCGCTTAATAATGCTTTTATCGTTCTGCTCTTCATTCCGCCATCTCCTTATTCTAGTTGTATAGTTGTCCGCCATGTAAGAAAACAGCGGCAAATATTACAAAGTTGTAATATGTTCCTTGGTCATTGTAACATACTACATTCCCAAATGGGGCGTTAATTTCTGCCATCCGGGAGTTCCTTTGTATACTTTTATTGGAGTGAAGAGCGGTTTAATTAGTCGGCTGGAGCGGCAGAGCTTAGTGGTACGACCGCCAAAATGCGCCCTCGGTGTTGATAAGGCCCATGATTTCCGCATAGGGAATCCGGAAGGTCGGGAAACCTGCCGCATATGGGGCGATCTCATAAGGAGCGAAGTACAGGTAGAGCGCTTCTCCGTCGACATAGAACGGCTGGTCGGGAGCTATGCCTTTATACTCGCCGGGGAACACATAGGAATATTGAGGGTCATTCTTGATTTGCCGGGCGACAATTTCGCTCAGCTTATCCGTGTACGGAATCGATGGTTTGAACAAATCCTTTAATTCGTAGAACGTTCCGGTCCGAAGATCGATGGGCGTAAAAATACGGGTCGGCATTCCGTGCGCTGCCCCGAACGGGTAGCGGTAGCCGCTAAGCTCAAGCTGCAGCAGATTCTTCCGGAAGAAGGACACGGAAAAATCGCCCGTATAACTGTAGTCTCTGTCACTGCCCCCGGCACTGGCGGCATCGGCAAGCGAAAGCTTTTTCAGTCTGTCATTGACCTGGGCGGATACGCGCGAATCGGAAATCCCCATGACGTACGGGTAATAGACCAGATAATTGAAATCCGGCTTGAACTTGCGTTCCTCCACGGCGTAGGGAGGGCGAAGGGGAATGAGTGTATTTTGTCTCCACACCTGTCTGCCTTTACGGTCATAATACGCGGTACGCTGATCCACATCCGCCCGGATCAGTCTTCCGCTGAAGGAAAGGGTACCCGCTCCCGGGACAACCGGCGGCTGCGCGGCCCGGCCGCCGCTTCGGTCGATAAAATACGTCTCGCTCTCGTCGTAGACGGAAGCGAGTCCCTCGCTGTAGTTATTCACTCCGCGCAGCGGATGAGTGTTCAGTACCTGGCCGGTTATACCGTCTGCGATAGTGTACACAATGCCCTTGTACGTCTCCGCCGGGTTAATGGGAGTGCCAAGCGCGACCCGGTTCTCCCCGAGCTGCTGAATATATTCGTAGTGAGGCTGGATGACGAACTTCCCGCTCTTGTCAATCAAGCCGTAGGCGTTCTCGTAGTTCTCCGCCATATTAACGACCGCCCTTCCCTCGGAAAAAGGCAGCGCCGAAGTAAACTGGGGACTGATCACCGTATTTCCTTCCTCATCGATATACCCGTAACGGCCGTTCTCCTCCGTCTGGTAAGCCAACAAGCCGTCCCCGGGGTTGCCGACAAAAGGATAGGAGTACGTATGCAGAACCTCCCCATTCTTTCCGATGAGCGCAAACTCGCCCGCATGGAGCTTGACCAGCGCTTTGCCTCCCTTGAAGTCATTCGCGTCCTCGTATTTGGCGGGAATCGCTTCCCTTCCGTTACGGTCCAAATACCCGTATTTGAGACCTTGGCCTTCTATCTGCTTCGTGAACAGCGCGCGTCCTTCATGCAGGGAGTTCAGATAGTCGTATCTGCGTCCCGTTACCGGCTTGCCCTTCTCGTCAATCAGAAAATAACCCCTGCTGTCGCTCGCGACGGCGCGTCCTTCTTCAAATGAGCCGATAAACGTGTAAACGGGCTTTACCACTTCTTTGCCCGCTGAGTTGATTAAGCCGCTTAGATCCTTTCTCTGGATGACCGCAAGACCGTTGTCCTGAAATTCCTCGGCGTAGTCGTAGCGGGGCTCAATCACCGTCCGGCCATTGTCGCCGATATATCCCCACAGCATTCCTTCCTTTAAACTGAAAGGCGCCGGATGGAGCGAGGCGGCGCGCAGGCCCGCTTCGTCTTCATAATCGATGCCGCCGGTCATCTCCGTTTCTTCAGCCCGGACATCGATCCGGTACCAGCCGGGTTCAGACGGAATAACCGCATATGCGTTCTCCGCAAACCGCGCCTCCGGTTGAGGAATGCGGCCGTTCCACCCTTCGCCGTCCCATTTCCGGACTTCCGCCGTTATCCCTGCATTCTTCCCGGCCGTTAACGTGCCGCTCAAATCAATTTTCAACATGCACCGTTCCCCCTGTCATAAGGCGTTTGCCCATAGAATATGGGATAACCGCCCATTTTGTGAGGGTTCATACCGAAAAGCCGCCCCCGGGCGGCGAAATAAATTCCGTCGGTCCCGGAAGCGGCTTGGCTTCATGAGATTGTGCTATTTTTATGAACCGCCCGCTTATTTCTTCGCGGAGTATTTCCGCATGTCGAAGGCAACCGCGGCCACAATGATGAGGCCCTTGATAATGAGCTGCCAGTAAGGGCTGACGCCGATAAAAGTAAGGCCATAGTTGATCAGGGTGAAAATGACGACGCCGACCAGTACGCCCGGCACCGTGCCGATGCCCCCTGTGGTGGATACGCCGCCGACGACGCAAGCCGCGATGGCGTCAAGTTCGTACATGTTGCCGTAGTTGTTCGTCGCGCCGCCCGTTCTGGCAGCTTCCAGCACACCAGCAAGACCGTACAGGGCGCCGGCGATGGCGTAGAGATAAATCAGGTTCTTGGAAACGTTGATGCCGGACACTTTGGCTGCCTGCATATTGCCGCCGATGGCGTACATGTTTTTGCCGAGCTTCGTCTTGTTGAAGACGACCCAGACAATGAGCGCTACGACAATGGCGATAATGACTATATACGGGATGGAATACTGCCCCTTGCCGATGAAGCCGGATCCGATATTGGTGAAGTCGGGGCGCAAGCCGCCGATCGGCTGGGATTGGTTCGGTTTCATATCAAAGTACAACGAGTTGATGCCGTATACCATAACCATCGTGCCTAGCGTCGCGATAAATGGCGGAACATTGAGCTTGGAAACGATCAAGCCGTTGATCAGACCGCACAACAGACCGGCCAGAATGGCGATGACAATCGGAATGATCAGCCACATTTGCGGCAAATCCGGGAAGAAACGGCGCGAATAATCCGGGATTTGCAGCATCGAGGCGGAGATAACCGCCGTCAGGCCCACGACCCGGCCCGCGGACAAGTCCGTGCCGGCCGTGATCAGAATAAAGGCAACGCCCAGGGCGATAATAACCCGTGTGGACGATTGAATCAGAATGTCGCGGAGCGTATTGACCGACATGAAGCTCGGCTCGTAAATGGCGATACCAAGAATCAGGACAACGAGTACGAGATAAATGGCATTTTGGGTAATAAAGCTTTGTGCTTTTTTGGCGTTCATTAGATTTTCCTCCTCTAAAGATGGTCCTGAATCAATGCTGGGCGGCCAGGCGCATCACTTCGGTTTCCGTTGCGGCGGCGCCGTCAAGTATGCCGGTCAGCCTGCCCTCCGACATCACCATGACGCGGTCCGACATTCCAAGCAGCTCGGGCATTTCGGAGGAAATCATAATGATGCTCTTTCCCTGCTTCGCCAAATCGGCGATGATGGTATAAATTTCGAATTTGGCCCCGACGTCGATCCCGCGTGTCGGTTCGTCCAGCAGAAGAATTTCCGGCTCGGTGAGCAGCCATCTGGCCAGCAGCACTTTTTGCTGATTGCCCCCCGAGAGATTCATTATCTGCGTTCTAGTGGTCGGCGTCTTCGTGCGGAGCTTTTCGATCATCTTGTCCACTTCCGCTTTTTTCTTCTTTCCGTCAAGGAGCAGGTACGGCTTCTGATAGCGGTCCAAATTGGCGATGGCGCCGTTCTCATGCACGGACAGCACCGGAAAAATGCCGGTAACGCGCCGTTCCTCCGTCAGCAGGGCGAGACCGTATTTTTTCGCATCCTGCGGAGATTGGATCTTGACCGGCCTGCCTCCGATGGAGATGGTTCCAGACTTCAGCGCCCGCAGGCCGAACAGCGCTTCGATTACCTCGGTCCGCTGCGCTCCCACCAGACCGCCGACGCCAAGGATTTCCCCGCGTCTCAATTCGAAGGAGACATCCTTGAATGATCTCGGGTCAGTGGAAGTAAGTCCTTCTGCCTTCAAAAATATCTCGCCCGGCACATTGAAGCGTTCGGGAAAACGGTTGGTCAGATCGCGCCCGACCATTCGGGATATAATCAGATCGGTGGTCATTTCCGCCGCCGGCCAGGTGCCGATTTTTTTGCCGTCGCGCATGATCGTAACGTCGTCGGAGATTTCCAGAATCTCTTCCATTTTATGGGATATATAGATAATGGCAACGCCTCTTTGTCTAAGGTCCCGGATAATCCGGAACAAATGCTGCACTTCCACGCTCGTCAGGGAAGACGTCGGTTCGTCCATGACAATAACGCGGGAGTTAAAAGAGACGGCTTTCGCGATTTCGATGGATTGGATTTTCGATACGGACAGCTTGCCTACCAAGGTTTCCGGGTGCAGATCGATGTCCAGATCCTTGAACAGCTTCTCTGTATCCGCATACATTTTTTTGTGGTCAATGAATTGGAGCGGCCCGATCCCCTTGGTCGGGAAACGCCCCAGCCAAATATTTTCCATAACGCTGCGGTGCGGCACCGGGTGAAGCTCCTGGTGAATCATCGAAATACCGTTGTTCAGCGCATCGTTCGAATTCTGGATGACCGTTTTCTCGCCGTTCAGATAAATCTCGCCGCCATCCGGCGAGTAAATGCCGAACAGGCATTTCATAAGTGTGGATTTACCGGCCCCGTTCTCGCCCATCAAGGCATGAACGCTGCCTGGTCTGACCTTCAAGGTAACCCCGTCCAGAGCCTTGACGCCCGGAAATTCCTTGGTGATATTGTTCATCTCCAGCAAAAATTCGCTTTGAGCCATGGTCTTACGCCCCCTACGTTTTTTTCTTTTCCATGAGAGGCACAGTGGTTCCATCCTGTTTCCTACCCGAAAGGAATACCGGAGAGCGGAGGCCCGCTCCCCGAAATGTAATCATTGATGCCCGATCAGCAAAAGCCTTATTTAACTTCGGATGCGTTGTCTTTCGTAATCTTTTTGTAAGAGATCCATACATACTGGTTGTCGGAAATGTCGAAGCCTACATTGTCCTTGGTCGGAGTTTCGCCGCCAGCCAGCAGAGCGGCCAAGGTGATCGCGGCCTTGCCTTGGCTCTTCGCATCGTTAAGCACGGTTCCGAGCATCGTTCCTTCTTCGAGCGCCTGCACGGCAGGAGCGGTAGCGTCAACGCCTACGACCGGCATGAATTTATCGCCCGAGAAGTAGCCGGCGGCTTTCAGAGCTTCGATTGCGCCGAGCGCCATGTCGTCGTTGTTGGCCAGTACGGCTTCAATCTTGTCGCTATGCGAGCCGAGGAATGCGGCCATTTTCTCCTGGCCTTTTACACGGTCCCACATTGCGGTATCTTCCGCCAACTTCTCAACCTTGATGCCGGCGTCTTCAATCGCTTGAATCGAATACTTCGTGCGCAGTTCGGCGTCCTGATGTCCCGGTTCGCCTTTGAGCATCACATACTGCAGTACGCCGTCTTTGTTCTTGTCGGCTTCAGGGTGAGCCTTCCAGTAGTCGACGACAAGCTGGCCTTCCAGCGTGCCGGATTCCTCGGCTTTGGCGCCAACATAGTAGACCTTATCCCACTTCTTCATATCTTCCGGAAGCGGCTCGCGGTTCAGGAACACGACCGGAGTATTGGCCGCTTTCGCTTTATCGATAATGACGCCCGCCGCCGTCCGGTCGACCGGGTTGATCAGCATGCCGTTGTATTTCTTCGTAATGAACAAATCCACCTTATCGTTCTGTGTTGGCTGAGAGTTCTGGCTGTCCACGATGTCGACCTCGGCGATGCCTTTGGCCGAATCCTGGATCGCGTTGCGGACGCCCGTCATGAAGGTATCGTCGAATTTATAAATCGCTACGCCGACTTTAGGCGTTTTGCCTGAGCCGCCGCTGTTTGCCGAAGAGCCGGAATTCGTTGCCGCCGCGCTGCCGGAGTTTCCCGAATTGTTATTGCCGCCGCAGCCAGCCAGAGCAGCACCGAGTAATGCGCTTGCGAGTAACACGGAAGTAATTTTTTTCATAGAAATTTGACCTCCTGGTTTATTGTCTTTTTGCTCTTTGTCCCGTCGCTCCCGGGCACATTTCTTATTATGCAGTAAATGTAAGCGGTTGCGAATATAAAATCCTCCTCAGTTTTAGCAAAATTCTCATATCCGAATTTCTATGCATGTCCTCCTCACGCAGACAAAAAACAGCTATTTCAGCAGATGTTGTACGGGTGGAGGGGACTTTTACGCAAAAAAAAAGGTTTGGGCAGACTTTTGCGTCAGCCCAAACCTTTCTCTCCCCAATGCCCGCTGCCCTGTCGTGCCCGGCTGAGGCCTCCTGCCAAGTTATTCTGCCTGCTCGCGGTCCAGAAACGCCCGGTTCTTCCGTTTGTTCTCGAACGCAATCAGCTTGCCCATCGCGTCCTCGACCGTCCCCCTGCTGGAATACACCGTGATTCCGATCTGTTTCAGCCTCTGCTGCGCTCCAGGTCCGATCTGAAGCACAAGCACCTTGCTGCAGTCCTTCAGCATATCGACCGTCCGGCTGAGTTCATCCGTGTGATGCTCTCCCTCCGCGCGTGTGGTTACGTTGTCGCGGACTTCCAGCAGCGTCCATTTCCCTTCATCGTCGACTTCATAGATATAAAACCGCTCGCTTCTTCCAAAATGCTGATCGACAACTTCCCCGTCGCTGCTTCCTACCGCCAGTTTGTAAGACATTCTGTATTCTCCCTCCTAAATCGCCGCTTGAAAGCTTTCCACCTGAAACTCCGCACGGCATACAGCCGCCTTGACGCGGCACTGCGTAGCGAAATTCTAGCATGAAAGCTGCAAATCTATCAATGAAAATAGATGCACCGGGAGGATAGTCGGAAGAGATAGTAAGAAAAAATGCAGCAATATAACGGAATTAACGGATGATTGTTAGCTTACCAGCGCATTGGCGGCCAAGCTCTCGCGACCGTAGCGGTCTGCTGTGAGAATCGCTTCCTTCAGAAGCGGGACGCTCACTTCAAACGCCAACTGCTTCTGAGCGTCGGGTTCAATGACCACACCCTCGGCCACCTTTGCCGCCAGGACGGAAATGTCGCCCCTAATGCCCAGTTGCTCCAGAGTGACAGGAAGCGAAAGCTCGCACAAAAAAGAAATCAGCTCTTTAATTTCCGGCAAAGACTTGCCCGCCAGTACAAACTGGACGATTAAGCCGAAGATGACCTTTTCTCCATGAAGGCTGCCGTGGGCAGCGGGCAGAAATGTCAGGCTGTTATGAATCGAATGGGCCAACGCCGCCCGGGCCTTTCCTTGCGTAACGCTGCCCGCAAGACCGGCGAGCGCGATGACGGCATCCACTGTTTCGGTGAACGCTTGCGTAATGGCGCCGCTGCCCGCCTCCCGAGAGGCCTCCACCGCCTGCTCATGAAGGAGATCGAGCGCTAGCCACGATACGCTTAAGCCTATGCTCAGCGACAGATCGGGCCGGCCGGCGGCATTAGGCGCCGCTTCATGCCATTTGACGATCGTATCGGCGATGCCTGCCTTCAGATAACGGGCGGGGGCGGAAGCTAGAACAACCGTATCCGCTAGAACAAGCAGCGGGGACGCTTTAAGCGGACGTGGAGCCACATATCTTCCTTCTTCATCGTAAATAATCGTCAGTGCGGACCAGGCTGCGCAGGTAGCGGCTATCGTCGGAACGCTGATGACCGGAACCCCGCCGTCCTCCGCGGCCGCCTTCGCCAAATCCAGCACCCGTCCGCCGCCGATGCCAATAACGCAATCGACACCGGTCTCACGTACGAGACGGGCGTAGCGGGCGATTGCTGCGGCGGTACATTCACCCTCAAACGTATGCACGTGATAATGTACGCCCGCGTCGTCAAGGCTTGGGAGCAAGTGCTTGCCTGTCAGCGCAAGCGCCGTATTTCCGCCGATAATGAGAGCGTTTTGGCCAATTTCGGCGATCAGCGGACCTGCCGAATCGAGAATGTTCTTCTCGCGAATATAGGTCTTCGGGGCTTTCAACGTTATCATAAAACCGCTCCTCCTCTGATTTTGCCAACAAAAAAGCCAGCCGTCCGGGTTTTCCCTTGGATGAATATCGGCTTGGCTTCCTGTTGATCCGTCAACTAATTTGGCTGTCTCTGAAATAACGGTAATAACGACCGCATTCGGCCAGCAGCTCCTGGATTTCGCCTTTGCGCGTGATCGCCATAATATCGGCCTGCCGGAGTTTCTCCTGCGGATACTCGCCGATTCCCGAGCACAGCAGAATGCGGCAATCGCGAAGAAGATGTATAGTGTCTTCAAGAATAGCGCCTTTGTCCGCCCCTTCGCCGCAGTCGACCGTGCCGTTACAGTACGCCTGGATTTTGCGGATGCCCAGCAGCTTGCTCTCCCGGCCATGAACTTCATAGATCAGAAATTCTTTGGCATGGCCGAAATGCATGTTTACCTTACCGCCTCCGCGAGTGGCCACAGCGATTCGTATGCCCGTCTCCGCATCTCCGTTATTTGCAAAGCGTCTCCGGTGCCTGCTTTCCAATTCGTCATCCAGCTCCTTGAGCAGCTGCTCCCTCTCACCCAAAGAGTAGACCGGCAGAGTCTCGCTATTTCCGGTATCATACAGGTCCTGTCCCCTGTCCTCACCCAGCAATCCGACCGCGTCGGCCCGGCACTGCCGGCAATGCCTCATAACCGGTATAATCGCAGCCGATTCCTCCTGCACCTTGACGGTTAACTCCGGATCGGGCGCCTGTCTGCCTTCCCGCTCATAGCGGCTCCCCGGAGAAATGATAAGCGGCATAATGTTATGCGAGAATGCCCCCAAATCCTGGACCGCGCGCGACACTTCGGCAAGATGGCCGTCGTTCACCCCTGGAATTAACACGGAATTCACCTTGACCCGAATGCCTCTGGCGGCAATCTCGCGGATTCCGGCAAGCTGTCTTTCAATCAGGATGGCGGCGGCTTCCTGCTCCCGGTAAGCTTTCCCTTTGTAAAAGATGGCCTGATAAACCTGGCTTCCGATCGCGGGATCGATTGTGTTCATCGTAACCGTAACATGGTTGATCCGGTAACGCTCGATCTCGTCCGCGTAATCCGCCAGCATCAGTCCATTGGTGCTTAGGCACAGCTGCAGATCGGGCAATCCTTCCGCCAGCAAGGCGAATGTATCAAACGTCTCCTGCGGATTGGCCAGCGGATCGCCCGGTCCGGCGATGCCCACTACCGTCAATCTGGGAAGAACCGCGACAGTCCGCTGAACCTTACGGTAAGCCTCCTCCGGTGTAAGCACGCGGCTGACGACGCCGGGTCTGCTCTCGCTGACACAGTCGTACTTAATATTGCAGTATTTGCAGCTGATATTGCATTTGGGAGCAACGGCGACATGCATTCTGGCAAAATATTCATGCGCCAATTCATCGTAACAAGGGTGCCTGGTGCTTTGCTGCAAAAAACTCACCGCCTTTCATCTCTTAGTAGTCGTCAGTCCGTGAAAAAAGCGTGCACTTTTTCCTATGGCAACTGAAAAAGGCCAAGCTCCGTCAACGATGTGACAGGGCTTAGCCTCCAGTTTACCAGTGAGCTCAACCGTAATTACAAGTAAATTTATCGGAATTATTTATATATTGATGATAATACTTGTTATTCCTGTTTGTCAACAAAATTTTCCAAATATGTTTCGGGAAAAGATTACCGCACGAACGGAAACAGCAGCTTCTGATTTTCCGGCCACAGCATATTATCGAGATCAATCAGCTTCGTCCCTGTATCGACCCGCTCCGGCACTTTGATGCCCTGGAGGATTTCAACGGCATTCTTGACCGCTAAATAACCGTTGCTGAACGGGTTCTGGATAACGGTCGCCTGCACAATACCTTCCTGGATCTGCTCCATCATGGTAGGGGAGCTGTCGAAAGCGACCATCTTGATACTGCGGAGACCGCGCTCCCGAAGCACGGCCGCTGCTCCCTGCGACGCCGTCTCGTTCAATGCCGCGATGCCGCGCAGATTCGGATGCTTGATCAGCATCAGCCGTGTAAGCTCCTCGGCTTCCGAAGTAACGGAGGGCGTATAGGAAATATCCACCACATGCACGGACGGATAACGGGCGACGTAATTCAGAAATCCCTTCTCACGCTCGTCCGCGTCCCGCGCGCCGTAATCGATATCGCTCTCCGATCCGCTCTCTTGCTTATCCGGAGTGTTCGTAAAATTCAAAACACCGATTTCACCGGAGCCGTTCAGCAATTGAACGAGCCGTTTGGCGGATTTCTGCCCCGCTTCATAGCCGCTCGAGCCGATGTAGGTCGTCACTCTGGCCGAGCCGACCTCGGCGTCGACCGAAATGACCGGAATCCGGTAGTAGGCCGCCTTGTCAACAACCTGGGCCAGGCCCATATAACTGCTTGCCGCGAGGATAATAACGTCCGCCTGCCCCTTGATGGAATCTTCGACCATGGCGATCTGCTCCTTCACATCGCTCTCCGTACCTGGAGCCTTGAAGGTCAGCTTCACGTTGAATTCCTTGGCGGCGGCCTCCGCACCCATTTTTACCGTATTCCAGTAATCGCCCCTGTTCATTTTCACGATCATGTGAATGTTGCGGGTCTTGTCGATGGCGATATGCGGCGAGGACGATTCCAGGCAGGAGGACAGCAATGCCGCCATAAGTATCCAGAGTAACAGAGTCAGCCATACCCGTATCCTTTTCATAGAGATTTCGCTCCCTCCGTCGCCGTTTCGCCGTCGTCTCCATATTGAGCCGGAAAAGCAACCGTAACCGTGGTACCCTCTTCAAGCTCGCTCTCGAAGGATAAGCCGTACTCCCGCCCATAGTACAAGCGAATTCGCTCATGCACATTGCGCACGCCGACGCCGGACCCGCTCCCGCTTTTTACCCCGCCCTTTAAAATGCCTTTCAATGTTTCCCCGGACATTCCAAGGCCATTGTCCCTGACTGTAATCACAACCAGACCGTTCCGCAGCTCCGCCGCGATTTCGATCAATCCTTCGTCGGGCATCATTTCGATGCCGTGATACAGCGCATTCTCGACAATCGGCTGGAGAATCAGCTTGACCGTGAGACAGTTCAGCACTTCCGGCTGTGCCTTGATCTCGTAGCGGAATTTATTTTTGAACCGGAAGCTTTGGATAACAAGATAATGGCGGATATGATCGAGCTCCTCCCGGAGTGTAATAATATTCTTGCCCTTGCTGAGACTGATGCGAAAAAACTTGGAGAGCGACTGGATCATCGTCACAACCTCCTCATTCTTGCCGCGCTCGGCCAGCCGGATGACGGAATTAAGCGTATTGTACAAAAAATGCGGATTGATCTGGGATTGCAGAACTTCCAGCTCGCCCTTGCGCTTCGTTTCCTGCTCGTAAATAATCTGGTCCATCAATTTGCGGATGCGCTGGAGCATCAGATTGAACCGTTTGGACAGCTGTTCCACCTCATAGGCCCCGCGAACATTAATCGAGGTATTCAAATCCCCCTCCACGACCTGCTGAACGGTACGCTCCAGCTTGGAGATCGGGCGGGCAATTCTGGCGGACAGCAGCACGGATACAACAATGACGCACAGGATGGACAGGGGAAGGAACAGCATCATAAATTGATTGAGATCCCGTTTGGTCGTCACAATCTCGTCGTAATAGGCGACGCCGACGATTTTCCAGCCGGTCTGATTCAACGTGCGCACGGTGATGAACCGCTTCTCTCCCGTGGATTCATCAAGATAGCTGCGGTAGGCGTACTCCAGCACAGGCTCCACATTTTCATATTTTAGCCCGGCGTAAATAAGCTGCTGCTGCGGATGATACACGATATTGCCAAGCGAATCCAAAATATAGGCGTAGCCTCTTTTTCCCAGCTTGACCTGCTTGCTCAGCTCGTCGATGGTGCGAAAATTGAAGTCGATCAGCAAAATTCCTTTCTTTCTTGTCCCATGGTCCGTGTAAGCAATCATTTTGCTCATGGACACGACCCAGGTGTAACGCTTCTTGAATAAATTTTGGACATGCGGCTGGGAAAAAGAAATGTCTCCCGCCTTCTTGGGGGCAATAAACCAGCTTTGTTCCCCCATCCGGGTGTTGCGCCTCATCGGCGCGGACGGAACGTCCAGCACCAGGCGGCCTTCAGGCGTGAACACGGCGAAGGACACCAGATCCTCCCGAGATTCGAGCAGTGTGGACAGGCTCTCTTGTAGCATCGGGGAATCGATGGCCGCATTCTGCCCGATCTGCTGCTCCGCTTTCTTGTATATATTGCGCATGCCGTTCACATACAGCCCGAGATTGTAATTGACCTGCTCGATAATCTGCTGCATATTCAGGCTCGCATTCTCCTCCGCCGTCTTCGCGAACCTGTTGTACAGCGCAAAGCTGACGATAACCGTCACCAGAACGGCGATCGAAGTCAGGGTTACTGTCAGAATCACTTGAATGCTGAGCAGCCGGGAGGTGAATTTGCCCCTGCGTGTGCCGCGCCGCTGCGGACGAAGCGGAAAGAAATTGGCCCGCTCTTTGAGCATGGATTACCCTCCTCTGGCGCCATTCTTGTACTCTTTGGGCGATTGGCCGTATTTCTTCCGGAAGCAGAAGCTGAAATAGTTCGGATCGGCAAAGCCGATTTTGTCCGCGATTTCAAAAGCCTTAAGCTCCGTCGTACGCAGCAGCTCCTTGGCCGCCTCCAGCCGGATTTGTAGCAGATAGCTCACGAACGTCATTTTGGTTTCTTTTTTGAAAATACTGCTGAAATACCCGGTGCTGATATGCAAATGCTCGCACACCTTGCCGATCGAAATATCGGATTCGTGATAATGGCTCTTGATAAAATCTTTCGCCTGCTCGACCAATTGCTTGTAGCTGGACTGCCGCTCCAGGGCGATATGGTTCATCAGCCGGGTGCAGACACCGATAATCCACTGCTTCGCATCCTCCATGTTATTGAATTTGTTCATATCCGTAAGGGAGGTAATGCCCGAGCCGAACAGCTCGTTCGTCTCGCTTCCGGACTCTTTGGCCATCCGCAAAATGGAGGTGATGATCTCCAGCAGAAAAATGCGGTATTCGTTCGCGGTCACCTGACTTCCGTCAAGCGTTCCGAACAATTCATTGATGATGTCCGTCAGCTCCTGTACGGTCCCCAGCTTTACGGTGCGGATAAGCGACTGCTCGTTCAATTCGTCATAGACCGGCAGGCGGCTTGTACGCGACTCGACGTCTTCAATCCAGATCACCCGGTTGTTGCCGAGAATGAGCCGATAATCCAGCGCCTGAAGCGCATCCGCGAACGAGTGGAACAGCATCGCCGGCGTCCGGCATACCGTTCCCGCGCCGATGGTGACGGTCAGCTTCAAAAAGCGCTGCACGTTCTGGCGGATTTCCTCCAGCACCTCAAGGGTTCTGCCGGTCATCTCGCTTTCATCCTTTCCCGCGAGGGATGACAGCATGACAAGATCGTCGCGGTGGATGAACACTCTGCCGAAGCCGTGCTTCATGCAGATTTCTTCGGCAATGTTGAGTACGGCGAACAGCTGCAGATTGCGGTCACCGGTATCGCGCAGGGAGACTGGATGCTCCGTTCCCGCCGCTGCCGGTCCGCGAATATAGTCCAAGCTGATCACGGATGGCTGAAACCAGTCTCCGGAGAGAGAGATGCCGTACTCCCTGCTCTTCGCCGCAATCTCATCCGGCCGGAGTCTGCGGGACACGAGCGAGGAAAGAAACTGCTCCCGCAGTACGGGCAGGCTTTTGCGGTAATGCTCGCTGAGCACATGAATGTTCTCCTTTTCGGCGATTTCCGCTTCAATCGCTCCCTTGACCTTCAGCAGCACATCGATCAACTCCTGGGAAGAGAACGGTTTCAAAATATATTCGTCAATTTGCAGCTTGATGGCGCGCTGCGCATACTCGAATTCATCGTAGCCCGTCAAAATAATTATTTTCGTGCCCGGGTGACGGCTGCGGATATATTCCGCCAGCTGCAGTCCGTTCATAAACGGCATTTGAATATCCGTGACGACGACGTCGGGCAGCAGCCGGTCGATCAGTTCCGCCGCTTCTTTGCCGTTCTCCGCGTGGTCGACTACTTCAAAGCCGTAGCGTTCCCAGTCGATCTGTCCGATGATCCCCTCTCTGACATCCTCTTCATCTTCAGCCAAAATCAATTTGTACAAAACCCTGATCCTCCTCGTTACCCTCACAGTATGCGCTTTCATTATTATTGTAAGGCTGACGGGTTCACAATTCAAACAAGAAGAAACGAGGAATTGCACTAAATCCGCACAGCCGTGTTTCAATCTTCCGCCGGGTGTTTAAATAAAAATATTGTATCTTGTCCGGCGTTCCCTATTTCTTACTTTTAGCTCTTACGGTCTCTCTCAAAAAAAAAACCACCCCTGCGTAAAGGCGGGATGGGGATGGATGCCAAGTAACGTATACGTTATTACAAAATGATTTATAACAGCGATTTGCTAAAGCGATAACCGTTCTGGTCGAATCCGAGATGGCGGTAGAAAGCGTGCGCCGGAGCGCGTTCGACCCGGTTTCCGCTGCACAGGTAAATTTGCTTGCAGTTCAGGCTGCGCGCCCATTCTTCCCCAGCTGCCATCAGCCGTCTTCCCAAACCGCTTCCTCTGAGTTGGTCCTCTACGATAACTGCGGTAATCTCGGCGACGGAGTCCTGGTTCTTGCAGTAAGAGAGAACCTGCCGGAGTTCAATCATTCCGACGGTCCGGCCGTCCACTTCTGCGACAAGCGTGCAGCAAGCCGGATCGTTCTGCACAGCTTCCAGTCTCTCTTTCATTACGTTAAGGGTTGTCGGATAGCCGAATCCTCTCAGCAGTGCCGTAATTGTCTCCAGATCGTTCATACCGATGTTGCGAATCTGCAGTACCGGTGCCTGAGTACTACTGTTCATCTTCGTATACCTCCACTTTTAGCAGGGACGCCGCTTCATTGGCAGTCGCCCGCGCTTTTTCCACATTATCGGCCGCACTCAGCGCGACCGCCATCCGCCGTCCCGGGCGGACTTCCGGTTTGCCGAATACACGGACCTGCGTACGGGGAAGCCGCAGCGCTTCATTCAGTCCGGTAATGGCATAAGCCTGTCCGGCAGCATCTTTCCCAGCTTTGAGCGTCGCCGACGCTCCCGGTGACAACAATTCCACCGGTCCAAGCGGGAAACCGAGAATCGCTCTGACATGCAGAGCAAACTCCGACAAATCCTGAGTAACCATCGTCACCATTCCGGTGTCATGCGGTCTCGGGCTTACTTCACTGAAAAGAACGCCCTCACGCGTCAGGAACAGCTCAACGCCAAAGATGCCGTAGCCGCCCAGCTCGTCCGTCACGTTACGCGCAATTTCCTGCGCCTGGGCCAGCTGTTCTTCCGTCATTTCATGCGGCTGCCACGACTCCACATAGTCCCCATCCTTCTGGATATGTCCAATCGGCGGGCAGAACACCGTACCGGAGGAGGAGCGGACGGTCAGCAGCGTAATCTCGCTCTCGAAGACGACGAAAGACTCCACAATGACCCGCGTTCCTTTCGCTCTGGCTCCCTCAAGGGCCGTGTTCCAGCAGTTCTCGGCATCCTCGGGTTTCCGGCAGACACTCTGTCCTTTCCCGGAAGAGCTCATAATCGGCTTGATCACGCACGGCGTTCCCAGTTCCCCCACCGCCTGCCGCAGCTCTTCAAGACTGTCTGCGAACCGGTACTCCGCCGTAGGAAACCCGAGCTTCTCCGCAGCGAGACGGCGGATGCCCTCCCGGTCCATGGTCAGCCTGGTCGCACGCGCGGTCGGAACAACGCAAAATCCTTCTTCTTCCAACTCCAAAAGAGCGTCCGTGGCAATGGCTTCAATCTCCGGCACGATAACATCGGGCTTCTCGGAACGGATAAGCTCCTTAAGCGCCTCTCCATCCAGCATATCAAGCACAAAGGAACGGTGGGCAACCCCCATCGCGGGAGCGCCGTCGTAACGGTCTACGGCTACCGTCTCCACGCCCAATCGCTGGGCTTCAATGATCACTTCCTTGCCCAATTCTCCGCTGCCCAGCAGCAGCAGCTTGCGGCTGTAAGCAGAATAGGGAGATCCCCACATGTCGGTATTCAACCTCTTTCGGCAAAATCCGCTCCTTCCTGCAATTCCCATGCAAAAAGCAGCAGTTTCTCTGCAAATTTTCAGGCTTCTTTATTTTCTTCCAAGACGCGGCAGATTGCAAGTGTTCTTCGACAATTTCCTTCAAACTTCACACTTCCATATTCATCCTGTCGCCAAAAGCGGTTTCCAGCTCCCGCAGCCCGTGAACGAGAAGGGTCCAGCGTTCCGCCGAATCACCTCCTTTCAGCATCGCGGACATGGCCAGATCCTGCTCTTCCAGCGTTTCCCTCAGCGCCACGGCCGCCCTTGCCAGCGCCTGCACCGCAAGCGATTCGTAGTGATCGAGCAGCAGCGTCTCCCGCTTGGCTGCGCCCTCGGCGATGGCTTCCTTCAGCAGCGCCTCCGCCGCGTTCCTTAAAGCGTCCCGGCCGCCGCCTTCAAAGAAATGCTTCGGTGATTTGAACAATCCCCACAGTTTTCCCCAGTCGGCCGGAGGCAGATCGCCTTCCAGACCTTTCGGAGCCGGCCAGGCCTCTTCCTCTTCCGATGCGGAGAACGGAGAGTCCGCCGGCAGACCGAGCTCCAAGGCGGCGGCTGCCGAAGCCTCACGGACCAGCCTGCGGCCGGCTGCCGTAAGGCGGAGAGTCGTCGCCCACAGCTCCGCCTCCAGTTCCCGGCCCGCGGTCCGCCACAGCTCCCGGCCGCAGGCGGCGAAAATCTCCTTCAGCCCACCGGCGCCTTCCCGCAGCAGCGACGGGTGGAAAGATTCCTGAAACATCCGGCCAAACGCGAATCCGATCCGCTGCCGTACATGGAACAGCAGCTCCCCGCCTTCGCGGCGCAGGTCACGCAGGGGACGCTCCTCGGCTGTCAGCCGCATAAGCCGTTCGTCCGCCCTGCGGCGGCGCTCTTCCATACGGCGGCTCTCGTCCTCCCGTTCCGTCTCCGCTTTTAGCGCTATGTCCCGCCATTCCTCCGCGCGGCTGCAGACCGATGACAGACTGTCCAAGGCCGCATTTAGCGAAAGCGCAGGCAGCTCTTCACCGGCGAACCGCCAAAGGGCGGTCTCAAAGGCGCCGAACCGCGACGCTTCATACGACGAGCCGCCCTCCTTACCTTCCAGCGCTTGCATGCTGGAGAGCGCATAAATGCGCGGGTTGCCCAACCCCGCAGACCGGAGGTTCAAGGCGACATGCTCCTTGACTTCCGCCAGTTCCTCCTCATCCGCCGCAAGATCGGACGCGTTGACGATAAAAAACATTTTGTCCAGCGGGAAGCTCTCCCTGATCCGGCCAAGCTGCGAGAGCAGCTGGCGGTCGGCCTTGGAGAAAGCATGATTGTAATAAGTGACAAAACATATCGCGTCGGCTTCCTTCATATAGCCGAAGGTGACGCCGGTATGCCGGGCGTGCAGCGAATCCGCCCCCGGCGTATCGACCAGCACGATGCCGCTTGCCGTCAGCGGGCAGGCATAGTAAAGGTCGATGCCCCGCACGAAGCAGGCCCGGCTTTCTTCGGCGACCAGACTGCGGTATTCGTCAAGTCCTACCGTCCGCGTCGTTCCCAGGAGCGGCTCCGCCTCCTTCCAGCCCCTTTCGGCCGCCATCAAGAATCCGGCGTGCGGCAGAGCCGAAGGATGCAGGCCTTGTGCCGGCAGCTCAGTAACCGCATCGGTCCATGCTCCGGGTTCCGGCTCTTCCAGCTGAAGCACTCCAAAGGAATGGCGGATATCGTCCCATATTTCCTCCCGGTTCTTCATGGTCACCGCCGCCGTTCCATGCCGGTACGGTCCCTCCGGCGCCAAGATCCGGTTCACCGCGGCCGTGGCGGGATGGGGAGACACGGGCAGCACCTCTTCGCCGAGCAAAGCATTGGCGAAGGAGGATTTGCCGGCGCTGAATGCTCCCAGCAGCGCCAGCGTGAACCGGCCGCCGGCGAGGTCCGCCGCCCGCGCCGCCAGGCTGCGCGACGCGAGGCGCATCGCCGGCTCGCCCCGCAGCAGCGAAGCCGCGCTGCCCAGCAGCTGTGCGGCTTCGCCCAGCCGGCGGCGTCCCTCCGCCGGCGCGGGTCCGGCCGCGGCGCCCTGCGCGGCCGCTCTGCCTTCCGCCGCGCGGCGCGGCGGAAGCTCCTGCGGGGCGGCCCCGGCACGGGCCGCCCGCGGGAGAGCGCTCACCTCCGGCAGCAGGCCGGGGGTGAGCGTACGGCGCGGCGGCAGCAGCGCCGCGAGTTCGGCCGCGCGGGCTTCGTACGCGCGGGAGAGCGCCGCCAGCGCGGCGGCGGCACGCGCCTGCCGGGCGCGGGCGTCCCTGCGGCGCGCAAGCTCCGCGCGGCGCGCTTCAAGGAGCGGCGGCAGCTTCGCCAGCAGGCCGTCGGCCGCGCCGAGGGCGGCGCGGCGGTAGCCGCTCCGGATGTCCGCCGCCAGGCCGCGGCAGAGCTGGAGCAGCGCCTCGCCCGTGGCGGGCGCTCCCGGCTTCACCGCTTCCGCCAGCCACTGCGCTCCCGTCTGCGGAAAGCCGCTTTTCAGCGCCAGCTCATCCGCCTCGGTCCACAGCTCCAGCTCTTCGCCCCATGTGCGCACAAGCGACAGCACATGGCCTTCAAGCTGCGCCGATACCTGAAGCTCCAGAGCATCGCCGAGCAGCATGAGCCGGCTCGCCCGCTCTCTATCCCGCTTGGCCGCCGTCGTCAGCAGCCCCGTCCGGAAGCCGGGCCTCAGGCTGTCAGCGTAGCGGCTTACCGCATCCCTGATATCGGCGGGCATCAGGTTGGCGTTGCCGAGAAGAGCGTCCAGGCTGCCGCGAAGCTGATGTCGCGCCCGTTCAGGCAGCGTTTCCAACTCCTTCTCTTCTGCTTCCATAACAGCCAGCTCATGTTCCAGTCTGACGGGATCTTCGCCGCCAAGTTCTTCCAGCAGCGCTTCCCTTTCCTCCCGCTGACCTTCACGGAACGAGGATAGGTAAGCCTCGGCCGTATGCTCAATCGAGCAGGACAGACTGTATTCCAGAAGCGTTTCCCGCCGTTCCAACAGTTCGGTAATCAGGCGGGGGAGGCTTTCCCAATTGCTTAACGGGTGTTCTTTTTCCTTCAGCGAAGTAAACAACAGACCGGCAAATTTCACGCCCCAATTCCGAAAAGCATTTTCTGCCTGCTTCCGGTAGCCCTCAATGGATAATTCCGATTCCCGGTGCTTGTCGATCTGATTAATAACCAGGTACAGCGGCTTGCCCCAATCGCTCAAATTTTTGGCGAAAGTTAGGTTATCCTCGGACTGCACATGATTGTAATCCATGATATAGAATACGATGTCCGCCAAATGCAGCGCCGACCGGGTCGCGCTCTGATGCCCCTCGTCCGTGGAGTCCACTCCCGGCGTATCCATCAGCACGCCATGCGGTTCAAGAACCGGCACCTTGTCCCAGACTTCGATTGCGGTGTATTCACCGCCAAGACGGCAGTAATCCCGAAGCTGCTCCGACGAAACTTCCTTAGGTTCACTTATACGGCTGCGTGACGTCTCCCGATAGATCAGCGCCCGCGGACGACCGCAACGGATGGAGACAATATTGGCACTTGTCGGAACCGGTCCCGAAGGAAGGATATCTCTACCGCATAAAGCGTTGATCATACTTGATTTTCCTGCCGAAAAATGACCGCAGAAGGCGATAGTCAATTCCCTCTTCTGCTCTTTTTCCAGCAAATCCGCGAATATATGCGCGCTCTCTATGTCTCCGTGCCGCTCCGTCCATTCGGAGAGCTTTTGCAGATATCCGGCTGCATCTGTATTTCCATAGCTTTGTACGCTCTCCCGCTCTGCACTCACGTATTTCCACCTCTGCAGCCATGATATAGTCCAAAACTAGAATAATTCCATTTTATCACCGGATTGGCACAAATCAAATATTTTGAACTTGGATAGAGAACACTTCCGGCGTCAAGAAGGAGGGCGAGCTAAAAGGCGATGTCTTTTATCCGAATGCGGTTCTGTTTTACAACAATTGAGGAACTGTTAGGAGCAGATGTGCGGAGATATGCGGACATAAAAAACGGAGCCCCCAATAATGGGACTCCGTCTCTTCTTAGCTTAGGCGCTTTCGAGCACCGGCAGCAGAATTTCAAATACTTTGCCATGCTGAAGGATCGTCAGCCCGCGGGATTTGTCTTTCATAACCACAACCTCAGGCTTTTGCGCCATGCGCTCCAGGTAATGCTCGGGTACGTCGCCGGAATGGCTGATCGTAATGCCCTCCACTTCCTGTTCTTCGTTCTCTTCCATCGAACTGTCTACTACACGGTCGAAAATATCCGAGAACAGCTCAAAATTGTCAGTGTATACGGAAATGCATTTCATTCCTATCCCATCCTCTTCTTCTCTCTGACTTTAGCCGCCACGCTTCGCTATTTATTATCTTGCCTGACTCGCGACGTTTTCATACGTTTCTTGCCTTCCCGGCACACATCCAGAAGAGGGCAAACCTGACATTTCGGATTCTGCGCTTTGCAGTGATATCTTCCGAAAAAAATCAGCCGGTGATGGGTCAGCGTCCATTCATCCTTCGGGACTGCCTTCATCAGCTTTTTCTCGACCTCAAGCACGGAATCCTTCCAGCCCGCGAGCCCCAAACGCTTGGATACCCGCTCCACATGCGTGTCCACGGCAATCGCCGGTACGCCGAAGGCGTTGGAAACGACCACATTGGCCGTCTTGCGGCCGACTCCCGGGAGCGTCACCAGCTGATCGTGAGCCTCCGGCACCTCTCCTCCGTACTGTTCGATCAGGATAGCGCACAAATTCTGAATATGCTTCGCCTTATTGCGGTACAACCCGATTCGGCGTATGTCCTGCTCCAGCTCTTCCAGCGGAACGGATACGTAATCCAGCGGAGTTCTATACTTCTGAAATAAGTCCGCAGTGACCTTGTTCACCGTTGCATCCGTGCATTGGGCTGACAGCAGCACCGCGATCGTCAGTTCGAATGCATTACTGTGATTCAGCTCGCAGTCTGCATCCGGAAACATTTCGCCAATCGTATCCAAAATGTGACGGACGTCAGAAATCTTCATGTTTCTACCTCACATGTCGGTATATCGGTCAGCAAGCTAAAAATGGCTGCACCGGCTATCCAAGGAAAGTCCAATAAAGTAAGTATTATAGCAGGGTGGTCACATACATTACAAGATCGTATCGCCTCATTCTCAAAAAAAACGCCCTGACGCAGGAAGCCATGCGTCAAGACGGTATCTCTTGCAGAAAGCCGCCATTCCTTACTGCTTCACAATTTCAACTACGATATTGTTATTGAAATATAGTGTAATTTTATCATTTTCTTTGATAGATTGCACGGACAAAGTCGTGTCGCCTTGGTGAATGTATACGTTTGGCGATATGGTAAACCGGTAATTTTCGTCATCTACCGTATCCCGCTTAACGACAATACGGCCTGCTGCGGCATCGTAGCTCGAAAAGCTGCGGCTTTGTACGGGCAGAACGCGCACGATTGTCGTTCCGTCCGCATCCTTCCGAACCTCCGCTCTTTCGGATAACGAGAGAGAACCGAGCGCGCCTGAAGCCGCGCTGTCACGGACAATTTTGACGCTGCCTCCAGCTCCGAACGTTTGGACAGCGCCCGAATAATCTTTGACGCTCAGCGATCCGGCTGCGGCATCTATCGCCGTAACCTGGCCTGTCGTCAGCTTGACGGACTGAATCGACAGAGGAGAGTTTCCAAGCGCGGAGACATTCACATAATCTCCGGCTTTAAGATCGCTAAGCTTGATCGTCTGCCCCGCCTCGTCGGTCAGCGGAAGCGCTAGCGTATAAATATCAATATTCCCTCCGGATGTCTTGACGCCCAATTTGTTGTTCGCCGCGTCGACATACGCCAGTTGAAGCTGCTGGGATGTCTTCACCTTGAGCGAAGTCAGAACATCCTGGCTTGTCGGCAGGAAGGCAGTCACGACAGTGCCAACGGATACGTCGGTAATGGAAAGACCGGTCCGTCCGAACATCTCGACCATCGGCGGATAAGGCAGACTCAAGGAGCGGCCGTCTGCCGTTTTCAGCACAAACATTTTGGTCGCGGTGTTGACCGAGGTCAGCGTACCTTCGTATTTGCTTACAATTTCCAGAGAGAGCATACGCTGTCCGAGGGCGCTGACATTGACCTTCCGGTTCTCTGTCAGCATAGAAGCGATGCTGCTCAGCGTCGGCAAATTGCCGTTCGCGTTAATAAACTTCGTATTCGCGTCAAGCTGATAGACGTGCGCTTGATTGCCGCTGTCCGTGACCGTCAGCAGATTCGTCTTGAAGTTATAGCTGACGACCGTCGTTCCAAACAGTTGCTCCAGCCGGCGGTTAACAACGGTGATCTTGGTAACCTGATCGCTGCCGTTTAACGTCAGTTCCACAGTGTCGCCGTAAGTGGCATCGGCAATGAGGTCCGCCGCGGCCGGTTTGGCATAGCCCTGAATGACAACGGCAGTGCTCGCCGCCAGCAGTTGGACGCCGCGTGTGCCGTCCGCTTTCTTATAAACGACGGAGGAGTCGGTCAGCTCGGTCAGCATTCCCTGCACCGTCCGTTCAACCGACTGCGTTACCTCGACGGAAGCGATTAAACTGTTCTTGATCGTGTAATTCACCGCGGTGCCCCCTTTCAGTTCAGAGGGCTGCAGAATGGCCTTCTGGTAGCTGAACAGGGCGCTGTCTGACCATTTGAACGTATCCTCCGTTCCGGAAGCGTTCGTGAAGGTTATCGTCTTGGCGGTAAGGTCGATGCTTTTGAGCGTTCCGGATGACGTTTTATTGACGATTCCGGAGGTGACCTGAACTTTAAGAACTTTGTTCTGTCCGGTAAATGTCTCGCGTGTGATCGCCACGATGCTGTCCTCCGAAATCGAGGAAGCCGCAATGGCGCTGCCTCCCGCATCGACAAAGGAAGTAGCGTTGTCGAAAGCATATTCCGGATAACCTTCAGCGCTTTTCAGCCAAAACTTATTGGCGCTCGGAGACAGTCTCGCGAACGTGCCTTGAGTCGTCTCCACCTGTGGTTTCGCATCGGACAGCTCTACATAGGAAGCCGCTCCGTTCTTTCCGATGACCGTCACCTTGGTATAAGGCTGGATATCGTTCAGCGAGATCGCCGTATCGGCGGCGCTGGTGAAATATGCTGTGCCGGAGCTCAATGAATATACTGCGGAAGCCGCACCGCTGTATACCGTCATTTTACCATCCTTCAATTCGGTCACGATGCCGCTTGCCGTGTTGTCGTACACGGCCGCCGATTGGGCTTCCGCCCGGCTGAAAAAGGTGGCGAGCTGCGCCCGCGTAACCTCTCCTTGCGGATTGAAAATATTCCCTTTCAGTCCGTTCGTCAATCCGAGATCAATAGCCGCGTTGATATATCCGCGTTTGTCCGAGGAAATTTTGGCGTCATCCGCGAAACCTGAGGGTTCATTTGTCACTGACAGCGCATCTGACGTCTTGCCGAGAGCGCGAATTAACAATTCGGCAATCCACTCGCGCGTAGCCTTGCGTGTCCCCCAGGACGACTTCAGATTGTCCGCCGACATTTCCGTCGCCTTGTCCAGGACATTCTGCTGGAAGGCCAGCACGACATAGGGTTTGTAATAATTGGACACATCAAAGCCGGTCGGCAGCGCCGTGGCCACACTGTTGGCCGCCGCCTTGTTTTCGAGCTTCATAAAACGCAAAGCCATCAGCACAGCTTCCTGCTGGGTAACGGGGTCGCCCGGACGGAACTTTCCGTTGTTGCCCACTATGAGTCCCTGAGCGGCCAGTTTGTAGATATGCTTCTCGGCCCAAAAGCCGCTGCTTACATCGGAGAAAGCCCCCGTCTTGGAAACCGTCATTGACGCGGTCGCCGAAGCGCCCGCGGCTGAAGCGCCGTCTGCGAATACCGCTCCAGCCCCGCCGAAAACCATTGCCCCGGCGAGCAAGACGGATATCGTCTTCTTCGTGTATTCCCTGCTGTTATTATTGCGTTTATTATTTCCCGACAATTTGGAATGTTCCCCTCTCTGCGTCTAGATAAAGGTCGCTTTCATTAGCAAAATTCGACATAACGCCGTACTATTCCTGCGCCAGTTTACTGGCTGTTGTCTCTGGTCATTGGATGCAGCA
Organism: Paenibacillus rhizophilus; assembly: GCF_003854965.1. Lineage (GTDB taxonomy): Bacteria > Bacillota > Bacilli > Paenibacillales > Paenibacillaceae > Paenibacillus_AQ > Paenibacillus_AQ rhizophilus. The sequence goes on along the minus strand of NZ_RQPI01000001.1, from coordinate 146,051 downwards.
GATCCGCGTGCCCCATCAGGCTTTCGACCTGCTCTCCATCCACCAGCAGTTCAATGCTCTGAACCTCAGGGAACTGGAACAGCGTCTTGGTCAGCGCGCTGAGCGCAAATGATTCGCCGCCGGCCCCAAGCTGGGCTTCCGCCGGTTTATGAATGTCCATCACGATTTGTCCGTTCTCGAACTTCAGGGACTTCAGCTCCATTTTCCCCCATAAGGAAATCAGATCCGCGTTATCGCTGTTTTGCAGCGCTTTGAAGGCTTCGGTATATTTTTCGGTATCATTCTTGTAAGCTATGGTGGCCTTTGCCGGCTTCAAATCCATCATTTGAGGATCTGTGTAATAGACATCGATGCTCTTGCTCTGTTTCTCCTCTGACGTCGCATCGCCCGGTGACGGCTCGGCTGTAGAATCCGCAGTTCCTGCTGTCGGCTGAGCCGTAGGATCAGGAGCAGCGCTGGCCGCCGGCTGCGCTGAACCCTCAGTGTCCTCCTCCGCTCCGCTCACTACTGCCGGAGAAGAGATGCCTCCCTCATTAGCCGGCGCTGCAGACGGCTTGCCGCCGCATCCTGCCAGCATAATCAGAAGGGCCGACGCGATGCCGATAAGCCCCATTTTTTTATTCAACATTTCAACGCCTCCCTGAAAAATTCTTCACTTTTGCATATCGTGGGTAAATATATAAGAAGAGCAGACCTTCTCGCAAAGCATTCTCTATCCCTTACGGGCAGAAGCCTGTCTTTGCGGCGCCAGTCTGCCGCAGGTTTGTTAACTGATTCCCAGATACTCTTTGATTCCGCTCACGATCGAAGCGGCCACCCTGTCTTGCAAATCGTTCGTAAACAGGAGAGCTTCGTCTTTCTTGTTGCTGAGATAGCCGACCTCAAGCAGAACCGCCGGCATTTTCGTTTCACGGATCACATGAAAATTGCCGTACTGCACGCCCCGGTCGCTCAGACCTGTCGCCTGTACCAAATATTTGTGCATGACTTTGGCGAACGCTTTGCTCTCATCCCGCTTAAAGTACGTTTCCGTGCCGCTGGCAACCGAAGTGGAGCTGCTGTTGGCATGAACCGACACGAACAAATCAGCGTTCAGGTTATTGGCAATGGCCACCCGGTCCTTAAGTTCGAGAAAGGTATCGTCGCTGCGGGTCAGCACAACGTCGATGTTGGCCTCTTTTTTCAGCAATGCCTGTGCTTTCAGGACTACCGCCAGATTAAAGTTCTTCTCATACTTTCCGGTTACTCCGATCGCGCCCGAATCCTTGGCGCCGTGTCCGGCGTCCAGCACGATCAATTTTTTGCCGTTGCTGCCTGGAGGAACCGTGGTGTCGTTCGTGGTGCCGGTGCTGCCGGCTGCTGCCAGCCCACCAATGGCGTTCAAATCCACAATGGCCAGCTTTGACGTAGAATCCACCGATGTGCTGTAACCGAAATCTTTGGAATAATTAAGCTGAATGACAAACCGTACCGTATACGGATTGCTGCTAAACAGCGAATAGCGGATTTCCTTAACATCAGGGTATTCCGTTGCATCAAGCTTTCCCTGGAGGTTGGGGTCCAGGCTCTGACCCGAGCCGAAGGCGTCGGAGAAGGTGGCATTCGGAATATCGACCACAATCCGGTCCGGATTGTTCAGTACGGAAATCTTCGGTTCAGAGGAGCCGTCCATCGCAATAATTAGCTGATTCCCACTGAAACTTACGCCATTAACCATCGTTAGATTATCGGCGGAATCCGGTGGAGACGTCACTGTGCTTGTCCCTTCTCCGGATGAATTGCTTCCTGTGGATGAGCCGCTATCGGAGGAAGCCGCCGGAGATGTAATCGTTACTGTCTTCTCCTTGTTATCCCATTCCACAAGCAAGCCGAATTGCTCCGAAATAAAGCGGATCGGCACCAGCGATGTGTCTGTCTTCAGAACGGGCGCCTCGGTAAGAATGACGGTATTGCCGTCAACCGACGCTGTTTTTTGGCCTACCGACAGCTTTATTACCTTTCCTTCCTGCTTAATTGTGACCGTCTTGGCGCTCTGGTTCCATTCCACTTTGTAGCCCAAGTTTTCGACAATCATCCGAAGAGGCACCATGATGGTTCCGTTCACGTTCTCGACCGGGACGCTTTGTCCTGCGGTCAGTTCCTTGCCGTCGAGGAAAATCTTGTTGTTTCCAGAAGCGGCATGTCCATTTTCCGGCATAATGAATACGAATAATAGCACCAGCAGCATAAAACTTAACTTCTTCATCCTTCACCTCTAAGAATCTAGTATTCCGCCCCGGAACGGCGTTCTTGGTGGTGTCCTTCGACGACCTTTGACATTTATTAGACGCCGGTCGACTTAAAAAGTTGCGAAAGTTTTCCATTCCCTTCGGCACTTCAGACGACCATCCCCCCGCCGGCGAACGGCCTATAGACCCAAATATTCAACGATGCCCGCCGCAATTTCCCTGGCAAGCGAATTCTGAAGATCCTCCGTATACAGCGCCGCTTCTTCTGCCGGATTGGTCAAATAACCGGCCTCCAGCAGCACCGCGGGCATTGAGGTTTCCCTTGTCACATGCAGACTCTTGGTTCTGACTCCGTTATCCTTGAAGCCTGTTCCCTCTACCAGATGCTTGTGCATGACTCGGGCCAGCGGCAGACTTTCACTGCGGGAATAGTAAGTTTCGCTGCCGTTAACCTTGTTCCAGTTGGACGCGGTCGTCGGCATCGCATTCGCATGCAGCGATACGAACAGGTTCGCTCCCGCCGCTTCCGCTACATTTACGCGATCCTGCAGTCCCAGCGTCACATCGTCCGTCCTTGTAAAGACGACAGTCACTCGTCCATCGCTTTGCAGCAGAGCCCCGGCTTTCAAAATCACCGCCAAATTGAAATCTTTCTCTACTCGTCCCGCTGAGCTGATCGCCCCGGGTTGTGTACCGCCGTGTCCGGCGTCCAGCACAACAACTGGTTTACCTTCGCCGCTGGCGATACCTCCAGCATTACTCGCGTTCAAATCCACGGTGATAAGTCCGGCGCTGTCATCAACGATCATCCGGTACGGTAAAGTTTCCGTCGTTTGAATTTCAAACCGGACGGTGGACGGATTGCTGCCGGACAACGAATATCCGATGCCGGCCACCAGCGGATATCCCGTAACATCAAGCGTACCTTGGGAAGCCGGCGCACCGGATGCCGCTCCTCCCCCTACGGCAAAATCAGCCGCCAGCGCAGCGCCCGGCAGCTCGACTACAATTCCGGTCGGGTTATCCATGGCCGTAATATTCGGCTTCACACTGCCGTTGACGGCAATGATTAGCTGATTCGCGCTGAATGCCGCCCCTTTTACTTGTACGGTTGCAGCCGTTCCAGTCCCGGCCGGAACCGTGGAAGATTGGGGTGCCGAAGAGGCAGTACCCGTCACTATGCCAGTGGTCGGAGTCGGTGCAGGTGTAGGAGACGGCGAACTGACTACAGCCGGGCTTACCGACGGAGACGGCGTTGGAGACGGCGCCGAAGGAACCGGGGTAGGACTTGACGAATTTCCCGACAAGTAAACAATTTTATCTTCATTGTCCCAGCCGACTCCAAGCCCGAACTGTTCTCCGACAAAACGGATTGGAACCAGCACCGTCCCGCCGCTTTGTTTCGGTGCAGCATTCAGGCTGAGCGCAACGCCGTCCGCATCGGCCTGTTTGTTCCCGACAAACAGCTCAATCTCCTTAAAATCCTGACGAATGGTCACTTTGCGCGTCTTTTGCTCCCAAAGCACTTCGTATCCCAGATTTTCCGTGACTACGCGAATCGGGATCATCACGCTTCCGTTGACATTTTCCAGCACAATGCCTTTGGGGAGCGCCAGCTCCCGGTTGTCCAGTACAATTTTCCCGCTGCCCGCCGCGGCCGCTTCCTGTCCCGACCAAGCGGCAAATAACAACAGGGGCAGCAGCAGCGCGAACATTTTCAGACAAGCCTTCCTCATTCTCTTCTCCCCTTACTCCCTAATTGTAGAACAACTGCGATAATCTCCTGACGCAGGCATTAGCCAAAAGTTACACGCAAAGCAGCAATTATACCGATTTTTCGAAATCTATGTAAAACTTCTATTGAAGTATCTCGTAGATGCCGCCGCGTCCTTCTTTTTGCGGTGCTCCTCTTGAAGTATCCGGAAGTTTAGTCCTGTTGTTTATTCATTCTGTTATTATAGCAAAAAAACTTCCATTCCCGGTGTCGGAAATGGAAGTTTTGTGTAAAACTTTATGAGATTTGTACCTGATTAATGCTCAAGCCCTTCTTAGGCAAAAAGCTTGGCAGCATTCTTCTGCTCATAAGCTGCAATTTCGTCCTCGTGCTGAAGCGTCAGGCCGATGTCGTCCAGACCTTGCAGAAGGAATTGACGGCGATGCTCGTCAAGATCAAAAGCGATGTTCAATCCGTAGGCGTCATTGATCGTTTTGTTCTCAAGATCGACGGTCAGTTCATAGCCGTCATGGGCAGCCGTACGCTGGAACAGATCTTCTATCTGCTCTTCCGAAAGCTTGATCGGCAGAATGCTGTTCTTGAAGCAGTTGTTATAAAAAATATCGGCAAACGACGGTGCCAAAATCACCTTAAAGCCGTAGTCCAGGATCGCCCATGGAGCATGTTCTCTGGAGGAACCGCAGCCAAAGTTGGCTCTCGAGATCAGGATGGACGCACCCTTATAGCGGTCCTGATTCAGCGCAAATGCGGGATTATCCTTGCCCGCTTCGTCGAAACGCCATTCAAAGAACAGAAACTGTCCAAATCCCGTCCGTTCGATCCGTTTGAGGAACTGCTTCGGAATAATGGCGTCCGTATCCACATTGACCCGGTCCACGGGTCCGACAATTCCGGTTAATTTCTTAAAAGCTTCCATCTATGTTACCCTCCCGATTGTTCTCGAATTCTTAAGAGCTGACGGCTTCCGTCTTGAAGTTCCAATCACGTACATCCGTGAACCGACCTTTGATCGCAGCAGCAGCTGCCATTTCCGGCGATACGAGATGTGTACGTCCTCCGCGGCCTTGGCGGCCTTCGAAGTTCCGGTTGGAAGTAGATGCGCAGCGCTCTCCCGGCTGCAAAATGTCGGGGTTCATCGCCAGACACATGCTGCATCCTGCTTCACGCCACTCAAAACCGGCTTCCTTGAAAATCTTGTCCAGACCTTCTTTCTCGGCCAAAACCTTCACTCTTCCCGAACCCGGCACGACAATCGCCGTCACATTCTCAGACACCTTATGGCCCTTGGCAACCTCGGCTGCCGCGCGCAAATCTTCGATCCGGCCGTTGGTGCAGGAGCCGATGAAGACATAGTCGATGGCGATTTCGGAAATCGGGGTTCCAGGCTGCAGATCCATGTATTCCAGCGCCTTTTCAGCCGCTTTACGTTCGTTCTCGGTAGCAAAGTCAGCCGGATTCGGAACCGTAGACGTAATGTCGGTACCCATGCTCGGGCTTGTGCCCCAGGTTACCTGCGGGATGAGCGAGTCCACATCAAACTCGACAACGGTGTCGAATTCAGCGCCTTCGTCGGTCAGAAGCTGCTTCCAAGCCGCAACGGCCGCGTCAAATGCTGCGCCTTGCGGAACGTATTGACGGCCGCGCAGATATTCGAATGTCTTCTCGTCGGGAGCGATCATCCCCGCTCTGGCTCCGCCCTCGATGGACATATTGCAGACGGTCATCCGCTCTTCCATCGACAGCTCGCTAATGGATTCACCCGTGTATTCAATAACATAGCCTGTGGCGAAATCCGTGCCGTATTTGGCAATCAGTCCGAGGATCATGTCTTTTGCCGTTACGCCGGGATTGCGTTTGCCGATAAAGCGGACTTCCATCGTCTTCGCTTTGGCCTGCTGCAAACATTGAGTCGCCATAACATGCTCTACTTCGCTTGTGCCGATACCGAAAGCAAGGGCTCCGAAAGCGCCGTGAGTAGAAGTGTGACTGTCACCGCAAACAATCGTTTTGCCGGGATGCGTCAGTCCCAGTTCCGGCCCCATAACGTGTACGACCCCATTGTCGAGATCGTCAAGACCGAACAGTTTGACTCCGAAATCGGAGCAGTTCTTCGAGAGCGTGTCGATCTGCTGTTTGGAGATCGGGTCCGTAATATTGTAGCGGTCCTTGGTAGGAACGTTGTGGTCCATCGTTGCAAAAGTCAGCTCCGGGCGGCGAACCTTGCGTCCACTCAATCGAAGTCCTTCAAAAGCTTGCGGCGAAGTTACCTCGTGCACCAGATGCAAATCGATATATAGAATGCTAGGTTTGCCTTCTTCTTGATGGATAACGTGATTGTCCCAGATTTTCTCGAACATTGTCTTCTTGCCCATGATTTCACCTCGTCATAGATTCGTTCATTAAGTAAGGGAAAAGCGATTCTCCCTTGGAATGATATAAATATAACATGAGACTGTTTATTACGCCAAGATATAATATCTATAGTGCCTATAGGCCCTGCTTATAAGTCGGGATAGCTCTGCTATTTTGTAGAGTGAATAATGTCTCGGTCAGAAAATGGTTTTGTGATTGTTTTAGATATAGAACAGCAGCAAAAAAGGAGCCTCCCCGGCTCCTTTTTAACTCTCCTGAATGCTGATTCCAGGATTTATTAAATTGAGCGATTTCTTGACCTCATTGAACCGGTATCCGGCGATAATGCATCTTTTGGATTTTGACGTAATATTGCTTTCAAAATACGCGACTTTGAATGTTTGATCCAGTACGACCACCTTGTCCAAATTCAAAGAGTTGCTTCGGTCAACCAAGGAAAAATTATGCCCGCTATTATTCAGTACTTCGTTCCAGAATGTTAGCGTGCCGATCGTATAAAATATGGTGTCCGCGGTATGCACCAACACTCTATCGATACTCTTGGAATAACTGAGCATTAAGATGCTATCGATTTCAATATTGGTTATTCCGCTCTTCCCGCCAACATCTTTTGTTACCGATAATAACGTCATAGTCCTCATCTCCATTTATTTAAGAAGCTCTTCCGGAACATCTCCAGAATAAACATACCAGGCACTTGCAGTATCGACAGTGGTAACAGCAACAAAGCTCAAAAGGGCAGCCACTTGCAGCATAGCTCTATGCTTCATTCCTTTGACTATTTTTCTCATCCTATTGTTCACCTCCTTTCAAGCTGCTTACAAGCGAAATTCCTTGAATAAAAAAGGTTGCCGCGATCACGGGGGAGGCTACAATAAAATTGACGAGTACAATCAAACACGAAATGATCTTTAACTGTGGATAAAAGGACTTGGGGATGCGGGACTGCTTTTCAATTCTGGAGGGAGCAAAGATAGCGACAAGCAATAAACTCGCCATATTCAGAAACAATACATAACTTCGTTCTACATTGAAAAAGGATATGGCTGTTAGCATCGCGCTTGAGACCAGCACACACATCATACCCGTCTTCAGATGAAAACCGCCTGAAACCTGTCTTAATAACGGAAAGGCAATTAAAGCGATAACGGCCCCTCTCGTATTACCAGTAAACAACGAAACAGCTAAAGTTAATAAAATGATCATAAAGGCATTAATAATGATGCTAAGTGAAAATCTCATCACATTAACAGAGATCGGATGTTCAGGAATTGACCGTTTAATCCCTTGGGCGAGTTTTAGAGAAATAAACTCAATCACGCTTTTTTTCCTTTCTTACCGCGTAATATAAAAAGAATATAACGGCGACTGAAACGAATAAAGCATCAAAGACATTGTTTCTTCTTTCCAGTAAAAAAATAGTAAGCGCTAAGGCGCAACCGATAACTAGATATAAAGCGAGAGTTTCACGCTTCAGACGCAGCTTTTCAAATTCAAATGTAAAGCCGCCCCCGAATATGTAGAAAACCCTAGAGCCGGCAATTCCCAGGAAACTGCTTAACGTCTGCAGAAAGTAGCCTTTTTCCGGATGAAGCTGCAGCTCGGAGACTGCCAGAACTCCAAAAGATAACTGGACAATCAGAACCTGCAGCAGTACATACAAAAAGTATCCTGTTACCGAGATAATCCCCGACCACACCAGCGGGATCTTCATGACTGTCGCCAGCAGCAAAGTAAACAGCAATATATTGATCAGCGGCACAAATGCGGGAGTTTGCAAATCCTCTCTTAAATAGAAGCTTTGTAAATCCATCAAAAGGATCAAAAAAAGGGCCTGAAAAAAGAACTCCGACGGATGCAACCTAAATAAATACATCATTATAAAATAAATTGCCACAAATTCTAAAGTTGAAAAAAACACGAAAGCTAAAGGCTCAAGTGACCAAGACAATACCAACACCGCCTGACATTTTTTCACTCTGGACTATCCTAATTATATATCTCCTTGCATATTGACGTATACTGCTATTTTACTATATCAGACAATTTTAGACTGCACCGGTTTTTATGTTTGGGCAAGGAAAAATTTCCTCAAACTATGATTCTATCATACACGAACAAATGTTCGTTTTCAATCAAATCTACGAACTACTAATTAATGATATAGCTTAAGCTTCTTCTATAGGTTATTCTTATAAGACGATGAATGTAGAAGGAGACCGCAAGAATGGAACTCAGACAACTGCTTTACGTACTGCAAATCGCAAATGAACGGAATTTTTCCCGGGCCGCCGAAAAGCTGCACATCGCCCAGCCATCGCTAAGCCAGCAGCTGTCCAAGCTGGAGAGGGAGCTCGGGGTTATGCTGTTCCAGCGGAACACAAGCGCAGTTGAGCTTACCCATGCGGGAACGAAATTTGTGGAACAGGCGCAAATTATTATCGATGCCGTGGAACTGCTGCGCCAGGAAATGACCGATATTTCGGAGCTTCGCACGGGCCGTGTCGTTGTCGGCAGCATGCCGATTACGGGAGCCCACCTGCTGCCCCACGTACTGCCGGTATTCAAGCGGAAATACCCGGAAATCGATATTACCCTGCTGGAAGATTCATCCATGAATCTGGAAAAACTGACCGCAAGCGGCCAGACGGATCTCAGCCTCCTGTCGCTGCCTCTGGAAATTCCTGCTCTGGCCTACGAAATTCTCGGAGAGGAGCGTATCGATCTCGCGGTTCCGCCGGAGCATCCTTTGGCAGTGCGCATGTCCACCGGGGTGAGAACTTCACTTGAGGAACTGAAACAGGAATCGTTCATTGTCCTTAAAGAAGGCCAGGGCTTTCGAAAAATGACAGTGGACCTGTGCCGGCAGGCCGGATTCGAACCGTCCGTCGTCTTCGAGAGCAATAACATGGAGACCGTGCAGTCGCTCGTTGCCGCAGGCATGGGCGTTACCTTGGTTCCCCGTTTTATTTCCCGGGCTCCCCGCAGCGAGTTCGTGCCCGTCTATTTGCCTTTGGCCGAGCCGGTGCCCAGCCGAACATTGGTGGTAGCTTACCGTAAGGGACGCTATTTGTCCAAGGCAGCCGAAGCTTTTATCGACACATTCCAAACGACGGTAGCCGAACTCGCGCAGGAATAGTGCAGGAAAAGCACCCCTAAGCTTTCAAACAAGCCGGGCAAATCTGCGAAAAAAAGCCGTCCATCACTGCGGAAGCGATGAGCGGCTTTGAACGGTTGACTTTAGTTCTGATATTTCCGGAAATTACGCTCAGAAATGAAATGGTTCTGAGTATCAGGCACATGCGAGGTATCTTCGTCAACCGGTCCTCTTGAGTGGGGACTGCCGGTCTCTTCCTCAATAAAATCGCGCATAGCCTGCCGCTGCTCCTCCATTTCATGTTTTCTTTCTTCAAGCTTCTGGAGATTATCTTTATTCAATGGATCCACCTCCTGGTCACGGATTAGAGTTATTTTGCCCGATTGCCCGAATGATAAACATTTTCTCTTAACCCGGTGTTTTCAAAAGGCAATGGGTGGAACTCTCTTGGCAAACTTGGTTCTACATGGTATTCTAAATGTCAAATAGATAAACGTGCAGACGGGACCAGTACGAACAAGTCTACCGCGCCAGAGAGTAAATTCCGACAGGCTGAAAGAATTTACCGCGGATAACGTTCCGAATCCTACCCCCGAACGGCCTGCCCCGCAGGACGATCTCCTCTCGTTACGAGGCTTAAGTCGGATGATCCCTCATCAATGAAGGTGGTACCGCGGAAGTGAACCCAAGCTTTCGTCCTTTGCTCAGTCTAAGGATGGGGCTTTTTTTGTTGTTCAATATGGATAAATAGGAAGTGAAAGGCAATGTCTACTCGATTAGTCGTCAAAATCGGCAGCAGCTCGCTAACCGCGGCCGAGGGCGGCCTGAACCGCGAAGCGGTCGCTTTTTTCGCCTCTGAAATCGCGGATTTGAGGCGGAGCGGCAGTGAAGTGCTGCTGGTAACCTCCGGGGCGGTTGCCGCGGGCTTCCGCAGCATCGGATATGAAGCGCGGCCCAAGCTGCTGCATGAGAAGCAGGCCGCAGCAGCCGTGGGCCAGGCGCTCTTGATGCAGGCCTACCAGGAAGCGTTCTCCGCGCACGGTCTGACCGCTGCCCAGATTCTGCTGACCCGCACGGATTTCCGCAGCCGCCACGCAATGAACAACGCCGTAATGACCGTGGAAGAGCTGCTGAGGCAGGGCGTCGTTCCGGTATTCAACGAAAATGACACCGTGTCCGTCGACGAACTGAAATTCGGCGACAACGATATGCTGTCTGCGCTGGTTGCCAATCTGCTCAAGGCATCGCGGCTGCTTGTGCTAACCGATATCGACGGCCTGTACAGCAGCAATCCGCGGTCCAATCCGGATGCCGTCCGCTACCGGCTGGTTGAGGACATTACGCCGGAAATCTATGCGATTGCCGGAGGAGCCGGATCGGCCGTCGGCACCGGCGGCATGCGATCCAAGATCGATGCCGCCAAGATCGCCACACGCGGAGGCGTGCCCGTCTTTGTGGGACGAGTCACCGAGTCCGGCGATTTGCGATTGGCGATGCAGGGAGAAGGCAAGGGCACATACTTTGCCACAACATTGTCTTCCCTGCCCGTCAAGAAGCAGTGGCTTGGCTTCATGTCCACCCCTCTCGGCTCGCTTATTGTCGATGCCGGAGCCGAAGAGGCGCTGGTACACGGCGGCCACAGTCTGCTTCCCGTCGGCGTCAGAGATGTGCAGGGCAGCTTCCATGCGGGAGATGTCGTCGAAGTGTTGGGTCCCGACGCCAATCTGCTCGGGAGGGGCATTGTAAATTACGACGATGCCCAGCTTCGCAGCATTCGCGGACTGCCCAGCGGAGAAGTCATGCGCCGACTTGGAGAAGAAGTACACCGGCTTGAAGTCATTCACAGGGATGAATGGATTACGCTGAAATAAACGAAAGCTACAATGGAACTTGATAAGGAGGAACGATGATGAGTGAAGTTGCAAGCAAAGCGGCTTTGGCCAAAAGCGCGGCAGGTGCGCTCGGCAGGCTGACTACAGGGCAAAAGAACGAAGCGCTGCTGGTGATGGCGGATGCGCTGCAGCGGGAAGCCAACGCGATTATCACGGCCAACGCCGAGGATCTTGAGCGGGGCAGACAAGGCGGCACGCCGGAATCAATGCTCGACCGGCTGGCGCTGGAAACCGTACGGATCGACGCTATCGCCGAGGGGCTCCGGCAAATCGCCGCCCTGCCCGACCCTGTCGGAGACATTCTTGAAACAATGGAGCGTCCGAACGGGCTCATTATTGAGAAAATCCGCGTGCCGCTCGGCGTCATCGGAATTATTTTCGAAGCGCGCCCCAATGTTACTGTCGACGCCGCCGGCTTGTGCCTGAAGACAGGCAACGCTGTCGTGCTTCGCGGCGGATCGGCCGCTCTCTCCTCCAACCGTAAAATCGTCGAGGTGCTGCACACCGCTTTGGCCGAGACGAGCCTCCCGCCTGAGGCGCTTCAGCTTATCGAAGACCCGGACCGCTCGTCTGTTGATGAAATGCTAAAGCTGAACGGTCTGCTTGATGTGATTATACCGCGCGGCGGAAGCTCGCTCATTCAGAATGTTGTAAAGAATGCCACCGTTCCCGTCATTGAGACGGGCGCAGGCATCTGCCATACTTATCTGGATGCCAGCGCGGTTCCGGCAATGGCTGAATCGATCAGCCTGAACGCCAAAGCACAGCGGCCTTCCGTCTGCAACTCGATGGAGACACTGCTCGTTCACCGCAGCTTCGCGGCCGAGCACTTGACCAAGCTCGGAGATGCTTTCTGCAGCGCCAACGTGGAGCTTCGCGGATGCGCGCGGACGCGGACGCTCATTCCGTGGGCGCTCACGGCCACCGATGAAAATTATGCGACAGAGTATAACGATTATATTCTCAACATTAAAGTGGTTGACGGAATCGACGAAGCGCTGGAGCATATCGCCCGGTATGGAACGAAGCATTCCGAGTGCATTATAACGGAGGATGAAGAGAACGCCGAGCGGTTCCAAGATGAAGTCGACGCCGCGGCGGTTTACCATAACGCGTCCACCCGCTTTACCGACGGATTCGAATTCGGATTCGGCGCGGAGATCGGCATCAGCACCCAAAAGCTGCATGCACGCGGACCAATGGGTCTTCCGGCGCTGACTTCAACCAAATATAAAATTTACGGCAACGGACAAATCCGGAGCTAGGCCCTTATCCGGCAAGGAGGATGCTAGACAATGTGTCAACAAACAGCTAAGCCTTTGATTAACCATAATGTCGTCTTTCACGGCGCCGGCTCCATGGCGGAAGCAATCGTGCGTGGTCTGATCGCCCGCTCCGTTATCTACGCCGACAACATCATTATGCTTAACCGCAGCAGCAGTGAACGGCTGGCTGAATTGCGTTCACGGTACGGCGTTGCCGGAAGCAACGACCCGGAGCAAAAAGAAGAATATTTGCGCACATCCCCGGTCATCGTCCTGGCAATGAAGCCCAAGGACGCGGCAGCAGCTCTGCGCATTCTCGGACCGCTCCTACAGGACGGACAGCTGATTATTTCCGTCGTCGCCGGCCTCTCCATCAGAACGATTCAGGGTCTTCTCGGCAAAAAACAGCCTGTTGTCCGCACCATGCCGAACACCTCAAGCTCGATCGGCCTCGGCGCTACGGGCATCTCCTTCTCTAAAGAGGTATCCGATGAGCAGCGGCGGCTATCGCTCAATATCTTCGAAGCCGTTGGCCTTACTTCCATTATTGAGGAAGAGCGTATGGAGATACTGACCGGCATATCCGGCAGCGGACCCGCCTATATCTATTACATGATGGAAGCGATGATAGCCAGCGGCATCCGTGGCGGACTGTCCAAGGAACAGAGCGCCGAATTGACTGTCCAGACAGTGCTCGGTGCGGCCCGCATGGTCCAGCAAACCGGGGAAGAACCGGCCGCCCTTCGCAAAAAGGTCACCTCTCCGGGCGGCTCCACCCAAGCTGCGCTGGAAGTGCTCGACAAGGGCGATTTCTTCGAAACGGTCATTGCGGCGGTCAGCCGCTGCGCGGAGCGTTCGCGTGAGATGGGAGCAGCGCTGGAAGCGGAATTATCCGCAGAGACTGAAAAAGAACGGTAAACTCAAAATGAGAATCCATAAGGAATTATAGTATACACTCCTTAAAGATAAATTAGCCATTCTAACCACAAAACCGCAGTTCCAAGACCGAATCTTGGAACTGCGGTTTTTCATTAATAATTTTCATTTTTAACTGGAACGCCAATGATATCCTTACGCCTTCTAACTTCCCCCGCGGAACCGCTGGGAATACGCCTTAACGTCCTGAGCGTTCTTCACACGGTTGCGGCTCCACTCCAGCAGAATCCGGTCGATATAACGAAAATATACTTTGCCGGCGAACACCGACTCCTTCAGAGCGAGCAGAATGAGCTCCTCGGGGTAGCGGTCCTGGTCCAGCCAGCCGGAGATTGTCTCGCATTCCATCGGAGAAAGCGGGCGGCCGAATTCCTTCTCGAATACGACGAAGAGGCTGGGGCTTTCCGCTTCACCGGAAACAACTCCGGATTGAATCCATTCGCCCTTCTCCGATGACGATGACCGGGCACCTCGCTGGAACGAATTGCTGTCCGCCCCTAATGCCGTTGAATTTCGCTGCGACGAAAGATAGCGTCCTAGTTTATCATACAGCCCGGAAAAGTCATAGCGCTCGTAATGGAGCCCCTGACGCTCGTCGCTGCCCGCTTCAATTTTCAAGAACCCTTCTTTAATCAGCTTCTGCAGTTCACCTGCAATGACAGACGCGCTGCGGCCGGTTACAGCCTGAAGCTCCTCCAGCGAAGGAAAGTCCTTTCCTTCAATCTGGCGAAAAGAGAGCAGATGAATAAGCAGCAGTGTCTCGCTGCCGGTTAAATTAAGCTTGCGGTAAGCGGTGAGAAGCGCATAAGGAATAACGGCCATCCCGCTCTGCAGCCCGAAGGTTACGCCTTCGCTCCAGCTGGTTCTTTCTTTGCCGTCCATAAGCGCCTCCTCTCATTCTTAAGGGTAGAGACGGTACAACATGCGTGGAAACGGAATCGTCTCGCGAACATGATCCAGACCGCAAATCCAGGCTACAGTCCGTTCCAGACCAAGACCGAAACCGGAATGCGGAACAGAGCCGTACGTACGAAGATCCATATACCATTTGTACGTATCAAGCGAAAGCTCATGCTCTTTGAAGCGCTCTTCAAGGAGCACAGGATCATCGATCCGCTGCGATCCGCCGATAATTTCCCCGTAGCCTTCCGGAGCAATCATATCCGCGCACAGCACGACATCCGGACGATTTGGATCGGGCTTCATATAGAAAGCCTTGATTCCGGCCGGATAATGGGTAATGAACACCGGCTTGTCGTATTCTTCGGCAATCGCCGTTTCATGCGGCGCGCCGAAGTCCTCGCCCCAAGGGATGTCGAAGCCTTTGCCGTTCAGGAATGTGATCGCATCGTCGTAAGTAATGCGCGGGAAAGGCGCCTTGATATTTTCCAGCTTGGAAATATCGCGGCCGACCGCCTCCAGCTCTGCCTTGCAGTTCTTCAGAACGGATTGCACGACATGGCTGATGAACTCCTCCTGCACACGCAGACTTTCTTCATGCTCTGTGAAAGCCATCTCCGGCTCGATCATCCAGAACTCGATCAAATGCCGGCGGGTTTTGGATTTCTCCGCCCGGAAAGTCGGTCCGAACGAGTATACACGCCCCAGCGCCATCGCTGCGGCTTCCATGTAGAGCTGTCCGCTCTGGGTCAAATAGGCGTCCTCTTCAAAGTACTTGGTGTGGAACAAATTAGTCGTACCTTCCGCTGAAGTCGGGGTCAGAATGGGAGGGTCAACGAGCGTAAAGCCGTTGATATCGAAATACTCCTGAACGGCCCGGATTATTTCCGCCCGGATCACAAGAATCGCCCGCTGCTTCGAGGAGCGGAGCCACAGATGACGGTGATCCATTAAGAAGTCGACCCCGTGCTCCTTCGGCGTAATCGGATAATTCTCGGTCAGGTGCAGAATTTCAATTCCGGTCACTGTCATTTCAAATCCCGATTGGCTGCGGGGTTCTTCGCGGATGATTCCCGTGACGTACAGGGAGCTTTCCTGAGTCAGACTTTTGGCGTCGTTCCAGACGTCCTCCGGCACTTCCGATTTTACGACGACTCCCTGAATATAACCGGTTCCGTCCCGCAGCTGCAGGAACTGAATCTTACCGCTGGAGCGTTTGTTGTTTACCCAGCAGCCAATGACGACGCTTTCTCCGACATGATCTTTCACGCCCAGGATAACAGTTTTGTTAGCCATGCCCTCAATCTCTCCTCTTTAGAAGTGCGGTTAAAGGTCCGACAGCCAAAGGCCGCTACCCGGGCCTTTGGCTGTGGATTCCTTTTTCTTTAAAAATATAAGAAAGAATAAGCATCGCGCTTATCCTTATCTTATATTTCTACGAGAAACGGGGAACGTCCTCGAAAGGACGTTCCAACCATCTCTTATGATCTTATTGTATCTCTTTACGCTTGTTCTTGCACGATGCGAAGTGTATCGCGGGCAATCACGAGTTCTTCGTTGGTCGGAACGACAAGCACTTCCACCTTGGAGCCGCTGGCAGAAATGCGACGAGGATCGCCGGAGCGGACCTTGTTCGCTTCTTTGTCAAGTTCGATTCCAAGGAAGGTCAGGTTGCTCAGAACCTTCTCGCGAAGCAATGACGCATTCTCGCCTACGCCGGCCGTGAAGACGATGACGTCAACGCCGTCCATCGCTGCCACATAGGAACCGATATATTTGCGCAAACGATATTCGTACATTTCAAAAGCCAATGTGGAATTCGGCTCGCCCTTCTCATAGCCGTCAATGATGTCGCGCATGTCGCTGCTTGTTCCGGAAATGGCTAGCAATCCGCTGTGCTTGTTGAGCATGGAGCTGGCTTCGCCGGAAGTAAGCTCTTCCTTGTTCATGACATAAGGAACGATCGCCGGGTCGATGTCGCCGCTGCGCGTACCCATCATCAGGCCTTCCAGGGGAGTCATGCCCATCGAGGTGTCCATCGAAACTCCGCCTTGAACGGCGGTAACGCTGGCGCCGTTGCCGATATGGCAGGTGATGATTTTGAGGTCTTCCAGAGGACGTCCGAGGTACTCGGCCGCAGCCTTGCTTACAAAATCATGGGATGTGCCGTGCGCGCCGTAGCGGCGAACTTTGTACTTGTTGTACAGCACTCTCGGAATGGCGTACATATAAGCTTTCTCAGGCATCGTTTGATGGAACGCGGTATCGAATACGACAACCTGGGGAATACCCGGCATATTGACTTCCGAAGCGGTAATACCCATAACAGCCGCCGGGTTATGTAGCGGTGCAAGGTCGAACAACCGGCGGATTTCCGATTTGGCCGCTCCGTCTACCAGTGCCGATGCCTTAAATGTCTCGCCGCCGTGAACGACGCGGTGACCGACAGCATTGATCTCTTTGATAGAATCGATCACGCCATGCTCCTTGTCGGTCAGATTGGCCAGCACTTTACGAATGGCCGTTGTATGTTCCAGAATTTCGCTTACTTCG
This sequence comes from Paenibacillus rhizophilus, assembly GCF_003854965.1. Classification (GTDB taxonomy): domain Bacteria; phylum Bacillota; class Bacilli; order Paenibacillales; family Paenibacillaceae; genus Paenibacillus_AQ; species Paenibacillus_AQ rhizophilus. The sequence goes on along the minus strand of NZ_RQPI01000001.1, from coordinate 129,072 downwards.
GTAACTTCCTGTTTGCCTGTCGGCTTGTGGGTCAGGATCGAGGAATCCATACCTATGCGCTCGACCAAACCTTTGGCCAACACGGATTCATCAGTCATGTCATAGAGCTGATATTTCAGCGAAGAAGAGCCTGCATTAATTACTAGAACTTTCATACACGGTCACCATCCTTGTCATACTTGAAGAAGCCTTCGCCCGATTTCATGCCCAGTTGTCCCGCACGCACCATCTTTTTGAGAATGGTCGACGGACGGTATTTCAGTTCGCCGTACTCGCGGAACATGCGCTCCAGAGCGGCAAGCACCGAATCCAGGCCGAAACGGTCAGCCATTTCAAGCGGTCCGTATTGGAATTGGTAGCCGATACGCATTGCATCGTCGATGTCTTCAGGAGATGCTACGCCTTCTTGAAGAACATGCATAGCTTCATTAATGAACAGGCAAATGAGGCGTGAAGTTACAAATCCCGGGGATTCGTAAATCATTACGCCTTTCTTCTCGACAACATCGTCAACAAAAGCTTTCGTATGTTCAAAAGTCGTGTCGGATGTCTTGAGGCCGCGGACGATTTCCACGACGTCAACCTTGGCGACGGGATAAATAAAGTGCATGCCGATCACGCGTTCAGGATACATTGTAGAGCTTGCAAGTTCGGTCAAGCTGAGTGTGGAAGTGTTGCTGGCAAGAATGATATTGTTCGGACACACTTGGTCCAGCTGATTGAATACTTTCTTTTTCTCTTCCAGATCCTCAATGATCGTTTCGATTACCATGTCGCAGGCGCTAAGTTCCGCGAAATGCGTCACTTTTTGGATGCGGCCAAGGATAAGCTTCTTCTCAGCTTGGGTAATTGCCCATTTCTCCAGTTGCTTATCAAGGCTTGTCTCAATCATGCTGTAGGAGTAGTCCAATTTCTCCGGCGTCTTCTCCACCAGCAGCACGTCCAGACCCTTGGCTGCCAACATCTCGGCAATCCCTTGTCCCATCGTGCCTCCGCCGATGACACCGATTTTCTTAAAATTCATAAAAAGCCTCCATCCTCTCAGGTATCTCTACATTTTTGTAGCACCTTTTTATCTGTCGAAAAAAACAGCATACTCCGACATATAATAATATCTTAGCATGTCTGAAAAGTAAAAAAAAATAACCGGCATCAAGAATTATGCCGGTAAAAGGACACTGTCACGAAATTGACAACGAAATTGTTCCCCGGAAAGCACTTCTTCCTTCATTAGGATATCCAAGGAATAATCGAAAACATTGCGTTTATTTTCCAAAAGTGAGCGGGTACGCTCCATCAACTCATCCAATATTTTACTATTTTCTTTCATCAGTTCTTCCGTCGTCACCATCTCCAGCTTGGCGATGCCAAGCGAGGTCAGGCCCGATTTCATCATCATTTCCACGATGCCCAGCGCCTGATCGAAATCGCCGCGGGAGCCGGTGCTGCGTCCGCCGTAATACATTTCCTCGGCAGCCGCTCCGCCCAGAGCGATCATGATCTGCTCTTCCAGGTAATCCTTCGTGTATAAGTACTGCTCCTGCTGCGGGTTATGTCTAACATAGCCGAGCGCTTGTCCGCGCGGAGTGAGCGTTACCTGACTGACGCTGCCGGGTCGCAGAAGCTCAGCCGTAATGGCATGTCCCAGCTCGTGGATCGCCACCCGCTTCTTCTCTTCCTGATTCGTCTCGCGGTCCGTCTTCTCGCCCATCATCACCTTGTCGATTGCCATCGCCAAATGACGATGCTCCACTTGGATCAGATTATCGCGCATCATATAGATGGCTGCTTCGTTCATGACGCTTTCGAGTTGGGCTCCAGAGAAGCCGTAAGCTTCCTCCGCGATTTTGTCCAAATCGACTTCGGAATGAAGCGGCTTGTTCTTCGCATGCAGTTCGAGTATCGACTTGCGGCCCTTTTTATCGGGCATGTCCACCTGAATGTGACGGTCGAAACGTCCCGGCCGCAGCAGTGCGGGGTCCAGCATTTCCTTCCGGTTGGTGGCTGCGATCAGCAGTATGCGCGGTGTATCCGAGTTATAGATGCCGTCCATTTCGGTCAGTAGCTGGTTCAGCGTCTGGTCGTACTCCCGCTGCTGCCCTCCTTCGCGTTTGCCTCCGATTACATCGATTTCGTCGATGAAAATAATCGCGCTCTCCTTGTTCTCCTTAGCGGCGCGGCCCCGGGCATCCTTGAACAGATCGCGGATGCGTCCGGCGCCAACACCGACATACATTTCCACGAATTCACTGCCGGAAGCCGCAACGAATACCGAGTTCGTGTAGTGGGCCGCAGCCTTCGCCATCAGCGTCTTGCCCGTTCCGGGAGGTCCTGTAAGGAGAATCCCCTTAAGCGGACGGATGCCGAACTTGCTGATTTCTTCATGCCGGATCAGAAAATCGAGCGCCTCGCGCAGCTCCTGCTTCGCACTGTCCTGTCCACCGATTTCTTCAAACGTCAGCTTTGCCGGACCGTTCTTCTTACGCTTCTTCTCCGCGCCCGCATTAACAGCGATGCCGCCGCGCAAATGGGTAATAGCCAGCAGAGCGCCGACCATGGCAACCGCAACGATAATCGGAACGACATTAACACCGAGAAAAGCTAAAAAAATCAGCAGCACAGGGACAAATCCGATCAATACTTCTTTACTCCATTTAGGCATTGTTCCATACCCCCATCGTTTCCGGCTCGCGCGGTAAAATGATAAATTTGCTCTCTTTGCCGTCCGTCAGACTTACATATACATTTTTGTCGTCGATTTCCGTCGTGGCGGTAACGTTCGTGTACTGGGTGGACAGCTCTTTCAGCGTCTCCGGAATAAGCGTATATTTACGGCTTTCCATCGCCTCCGCTACGGAAAACATCGCTTTTTCCCAATATTCGTCAAGGTTTTGGTTAGAGTGCTGTTCCACATCCAAATTCACGGTCCGTCCGCCAATCGCGGACTTGCCTTCGGTATTTATATATTGAACCAGTTCACGTAATTTCGTGCCTGGCTGCAAATCAAGTTTCAGAGTGACTGCATTGCGGTTAATAGAAATATGGGAAGTGTTGACTCCCTTATAGCTGCTTATAATCTTTTCTAGCGGCTCCTGAACTACAAATTGACGATACAGAAACCAACCGCCGAACAGCAGCGCGGCCGACAGCAGCGCGGTCAACAATACAGGCATTAGACGAAGTTTCAAGCAACGTCCTCCTCTCAAATGATGACAAACTTTATAACTTTCCAAGCAGCGTGCCCAGCGCCATTCCGAGTCTGGCATGCTTTTTGCCATGCCTTGATACATCTAGTAGTATATCATAGGTGTATATACTAGAACGAATTAATTGTGAATAATGTTTAAAATTTTACCTTCTATTTTTTCCCTTCGGTTTTATTTGTAAAAGTATCATTTCCCGAAGAACCGTATGAAAGGAGATTTACTGAAGTGGCAAAAACGTACGGCAAGCCTCCCTATCAAACCTTTTTAATTCATGGCGGGCCTGGCGCTGCCGGAGAAATGGCTGGAGTTGCGGATTATTTATCGCAGAGAATCGGAGTTGTCGAGTCCTTTCAGACCCGGCTGACCATAAACGAATTAATCTTGGAGCTCAAGAGGGATATTGAGGACTGCGGCAGCGGACCCGTCTGTTTGGTCGGTTACTCCTGGGGAGCTTGGTTGAGCTATATTTTTACGGCCTCCTACCCGGATCTCGTCAGGAAATTAATTCTTGTTGGCAGCGGCCCGTTCGAGCAGGAATACGCCAAAGATCTGTGGGCCATCCGGTTAGCCAGGTTAAACGAGCAGGATAGACAAAGAGTTCGCGAACTTGAGGCCGATCTGGAAAAATCGGGACCCGATATGAATGAAATCCTTCGCCAATATGGAAATATTTTGGTAAAATCGGATGTCTTCAATCCCTTACCTTGTGATGATAACGAGGTAAAAGTTGATTTGAATATTTTTCAGTACATATGGAAAGAGGCCAGTGAACTTAGGTTGTCCGGCGAACTATTGAAGCTGGGTTCTAAAATCGTCTGTCCTGTAATCGCGATTCACGGGTTACATGATCCTCATCCCTACTCCGGCGTGATACAGCCTCTTTCTGCAGTTCTTCAAGACTTCCGTTATCACTTGCTGGAGCATTGCGGACATACGCCTTGGAAAGAACGAATGGCCAAAGATCATTTTTATCGTTTACTTTTTGCCGAGCTGTCTGAAAAATAAATCTACAGAAAAAAAGAACCAGCCATCCCTAAAGGGTTTGGTGGTTCTTCGTTTACGCCTCGTTAACGGTTGGGCAGGCTATAGCCGTCGCCGATCTGCTCACCGTCCGAGAAGCGGTAGAACCGATAATAATATCGGTCTCCGTCTTTATAAAAAAGCTGCCAGGCGTACTCGCCGTTGTATGCGCCTGGAAGCAATCGCTCAATCTTGATGCCGGGAAGCGAGGAGGCGATAATCTGCCGCATTTTTTCCTCTGATATGCCTTGAGACAGCTCTTCGGCATGCACAGCATTCTCACCCTCTACCGGCTTTCCTTCAGTAGTAAAGCGCACCCACACCATCATTTCAGTTCCGGTCTTGTTTTTGCCGGTAAGGACCCAGTAAATGGCGTTTTCGTCCCAGACCGATTTCTGAGCTTGGTTGATTTCCGTAAGCCCCGCCCTGCTTATTGCCGTGGCTTCGGCTGCGCTGCGCTCGCTCCATTGATCCTTCAGCACGTAGGCAAAAAATTGATATAAACCGAACAGAAGGAGCAGGGCCAGGAACGCCCCGTAAAAAATCCATTTTCTCCTTTTTCTCAACGTGCAGCTCTCCTTCTAAAAAGAAACCTTTGGCTCCAATCTTCTTACCGCTTCAGCAGGCCCTCGAAAGCTTCCTGGGCTTTTCGGCGGATCTCCTCTTCGTCAAGGGTCAGGGACTTCCCGTTTTTGACAACTTGCTTGCCGTCCACCCATACATGCTCGACGTCCTTGGCGCTGGCCGAGTATACGGCATGTGATATAAGATCCGTATGCGGCAGCAGATGCGGCTGGTCAATGTCGATGGCGATAAAATCGGCCTTCATACCCGGCGCGAGCCGTCCCACTTGATTAAGGAACACAGACTTCGCGCCATACTCCGTTCCCATACGCAGCGCTTCGCCGGCCGGAACCGCCGTCGGATCGCCGGACACTCCTTTATGGATCAGCGCGGCCAGTCGCATTTCTTCAAACATGTCCAGGTTGTTATTGCTAGCCGGACCGTCCGTTCCGAGCGATACCGTAACGCCCGCCTTCAGCAGCTCGGGTACGCGAGCCACCCCGCTGGCCAGCTTCAGGTTGCTGCCCGGATTATGGGAAACACCGACAGACTTACGGGCAAGAATTTCAATTTCCTCGTCATTCAGATGGACGCCGTGCGCCACAAGCGACGGGCGGGTGAACATGCCAAGCTTCTCGAGATGGGCTACGGGCCGCAGTCCGTAATCCGCTTCGTTCTGCTCCACTTCCCGCCGCGTTTCGGACATATGCGTATGAATAGGCAAGTCCAGGTCATGGGCGGCCTGAACGAATTTCTCGAAATAATCCGGAGGGCAGGTATAAGGAGAATGCGGCGATATCATGGCCGTGATTCTGCCGTTCGCTTTACCGTGCCATTCTTGTGCAAAAGCAATCGCTTCAGCAAGCTTCTGGTCCTGCACTTCCGGCGGACACAGTCCGATTACGCCCCGCATCAGGACGGAGCGTATTCCGGAAGCTTCCGCCACTTCCGCGACCCGGCCCATGTGATCGTACATATCGAGAAACGTCGTTGTTCCTCCCTTAAGCATTTCCAGTACCGACAGGGCGGTTCCCCAGTAAACGTCGTCGCCAGTGAATTTCCCCTCCATCGGCCACATTTTCTCCTGGAGCCATACCTGAAGAGCAAGATCGTCTCCGTAGCCGCGCAGCAGAGACATCGCCGCGTGCCCATGCGTATTGACCAGTCCGGGCAAGAACAGAAGACGGCTTCCGTCAAAGGAAGGAACGTCTTCTTCGAGCGCAGGCGGTTCTTCCCCTATGTATGTGATCAGATCGTTATCGATAACCATATACCCGTCGATAACAGGCTTATCAGCGCCGGGCACGGCGAACTTGCCGCCGCGGATCATCCATTTATTGCCCATCAACTTCCTCTTCCTTTCCTTCGTGGAGATAATACGCCAAGCTTTGCAGGTCGGTCGTAAAATCGGCAGCATGCACGCGAACCTCGGATGGCGTCTTCAGGATTACCGGCGCAAAGTTCAGAATCGCTTCAATGCCGGATTCAATGAGAATATCCGCGACATTTTGTGCTTCCTGATCAGGCACGGTAATGATGCCGATGCGGATGCCCTGCTCACGGACGGTATTTGCAAGCTCGTCCATGGGCTGGACGGTCAGTGTATTGATTTTGGTTCCGACCTTCGGCTGATATGAATCGAAGACGGCCGTTATTTTCATCGTATCTTTCAAATATGCATTGTAATTGGATAGCGCATGGCCCAGGTTACCGGCTCCGACCAAAGCAACGTTGATCGGCTGATCCAGCTTTAGGATATGGCGGATTTTCTCGATCAGGTACGGAACGTCATAGCCGATTCCTTTTCTGCCGAAGTCTCCGAAATAGGCTAAATCCTTTCGTATTTGCGCAGGATTTAAATCGAGTCGCTGTCCAAGCTCTTGAGAAGAAACAGTAGCGATTTCGCGTCTGTTCAGATCGTTCAAAAACCGCAGATACACAGGCAATCTGCGGACAACGGCCTCCGATATTTTGTCCGATTTCATGTGTTCTCCTCCTAAAAGATTATCGATCCCTCCCAAACCCTCCCTTCCAAGGGAGGGCCCCAAGGGCTGCCGCCCTCTGGACACCCGCTAATGGCAATTGGCGTTGGCGGAAGTTGGGCGGAACCTTGATCAGACGGGTGAAGGATCGCTTATCGTCCCGTTCGGGACACGCTTTACGAATGGCGGGATTTACTTACAGAACCCGCCAAAAGATTTAAAACCGGCAAGGCTAAAACCCGGCAGATCGGCCTATGTTGTACAATGGCCGATCTGTTTCTAAAAGCGGTAAGGCTAAAACCGGGCGATCGGCCTATGTTGTACAATGGCCGATCTGTTTCTAAAAGCGGTAAGGCTAAAACCGGTGATCGGCCTATGTTGTACAATGGCCAATCCGTTTAAAAAACAACCTGCTAAAACTGGTGATCGGCCTATGTGTACAATGGCCGATACGAATCTAAGATGCGCCGTCATGCTGCAGCCACTCGGCGATTCGCGGAACCATCTGCTCTGTTGTCATATGCTCCATTTTGGGTCCCGGCAAGGAGTACAGGAAGTATTTTCCGTAATAAGATTCGATTACTCTGGTATCATATACGATAACAATTCCGCGATCCTGCGCGGTCCGCACAAGGCGGCCGAATCCCTGTTTGAAACGGATGACGGCCTGAGGCACGGACAGCTTCATGAACGGATTCTTTTTCTGCGCCTGCAGCAGCTCGGCTTTGGCTTCAGCAAGCGGGTGGTTCGGCGGTTGAAAAGGCAATCTGACGATTGCCAGGCAAGTTAGCGCGTCGCCGGGAATATCCACCCCTTCCCAGAAGCTGCTCGTTCCCAGCAGAACGGAAGCGGAATTTTCCTGGAAGCGGCGGAGCAGCTTGCTCCGGCTGCCTCCTTCGACGCCCTGGCCCAGCACGGCGATCTCCTCGGAGGCCAGCGCCTCCTTGAGCGGGTCGTAGACCTGGCGCAGCATCTTGTACGATGTGAACAGCACCAGCATGCGTCCCCTCGTCGTTACCGCAGCCTCGGCCAGGGAATGAACCAGCATATCGACGAACCGGGCGTCGCCCACCGTGCCCTTCACGCTGGGGAAATCCCGCGGAATGACCAGAAGCGCCTGATCCCGGTATCGGAACGGAGAAGGAAGCTGTACAGTAGACAGCCGCCCTTCCTCATGAGCCTCATTCAGACCCAGATTGTCGATCATAAACTGGAACGATTTATCGACGGACAAGGTTGCAGACGTCAGAACGATGCTTTTTTTCTTATCGAAAAAGAGTTCCTTCAACTGGGCGCTGACATCGACGGGCACGGCATAGAGCTGCAGCGACTTGCTGCGGTAATTTCCATTTGCCTCCAGCCAATATACAACATTTTCATCGTTCATGCCCATAAAAAAACGCACCTGCTCGCGGATATCGGCCAAATCTTTGAATAGTCCGCCGACATCGGTTACAAGGCTGTCAGCCGAAGATTGGCCTTCCTGATCACGCATCTCGGACAGCATTTTGTCGCCCTTGCGGATAATATCGCTTAACGACAGATTCAGTGTATTCTCAAGCGAAGCAAGCTCTTCCCAACCTTTTGGCTTCTTGGTGGGAAGAAGGCGGTGCACAAGCTGCCCCGCTTCTCCCGCCGACGAGTCGGCGCGTTCCGGCATCAGGGCGAACAGCTTCTCGCTCAGCAGATCCCACGACTCTTTTACGGTAAGTAGATCGGGGTACAGCCTGTCGATAACGCCGCTCCACTCGGAAGCCTGCTCGCTGCCCGAGCTTTGAAGAATCTGACGCAGCGCCGGGAGCTGACCATTCCGGCTGTCTTTGTACAGACGATTCAGCGTATGGGAAACGGTAAAATGCTTCATATGCATGCCCAGATGCTTTCCTGCCACTTCCTCCAACTGATGCGCCTCGTCAATCACAAGGTAGTCATAGGAAGGAAGGAGCTGATGGCCCGCTTTTACATCGGCAAACAATTTGGAATGGTTGGTAATTACCACGTCGGCGTTCCCTGCCTCATGCTTGGCGCGATGATAGTAGCATTTACGGAACCACGGACAAGCCCGCCCCAGGCAGGAGTCGGTATCGCTCGCCACCGTTTCCCAAAAGTCGCCGCCCCGGCTGCTCATATTCAGCTCTTCGTCGTCGCCCGATTCAGTCTGAGTGAGCCACACGATCATTTGCGCGGCAGTCAGCGTGTCCTCTCTCGGGGAGACGAAATCTCTTTTATTTATTTTATGTTCAAATTTACGCAGACACAAATAGTGTCCTCTTCCTTTAAACACCGCCGCTTTGAACGGAAAGGGCACGGTCTCGGTCAATAAAGGAATATCTCGTTCGCGAAGCTGGTCCTGAAGATTAATCGTATGAGTGCTGACCATCACTTTTTGACCGCTACGGACGCTCTGGTAAATGGCAGGCAGCAAATAACCGAGCGATTTGCCGGTTCCCGTGCCCGCCTCGATCAGTAAATGCTTCTCTTCTTCCAGCGCTTGGATCACTTCGCCGAACATGATCTCCTGAGCCTGCCGGCTTTCGTATTGGGGCAGGATGCTTCGCAGCCGCCTGACGACCTCTTCCATGTAGTCTTCAAAAGACAGCTGCTCCGCTGGATTATCGCCCTCCCCCCGGGGAGGAGGCAGATCCGTCCAATCATCGACGGCCAGCGCAAGCTGACGGTAGAAATGAAGCTCGCCTTCAGGCTGAAACGATTCCATTTCGCGTTCGCCGAGCAGGCTCTCAAAGAACCAGCTTAAATCGCTGTCTTCGCCTGCAAACAACTCGGTCAGACGCTGCACCGTAAGCAGTGGCTGGCTGTACAGCTCGTCCAGACATTTCAGCAGCACGTGCGCTGTCGCTAGCGCATCGCTGTCCGCCTGATGCGGACGCTCATGGATAATTCCGAAATGGGAGCTGACGCCTCCAAGCTGGTAAGAGGTGAGCGACGGAAAACAGATTTTCAGAAAATCGATCGTATCGAGAATACGGCCCTGAAACGGCAAATACCCGCACCGGTCCAAGGCGTTCTGCAGAAAATGAAAATCGAAAGAGACATTATGCCCGACAAGCACGACATCATTCAGCAGGGGCACCAGTTCCATCATCATCTCTTCAAGTTCAGGCGCGTCCTGCACATCGCTGTCGGTAATGCCGGTTAAACCGGTAATAAAAGGGGGTATCGGTCCTCCGGGCTTGACGTAGGAACCGTATACACGCGAAATGGTCCGGTCTTCTTCTATAATGGCAAGTCCGACCTGAATAATTTCACCTACGGACTGGGTTCCCGTTGTTTCAAAATCAAGCACGGCAAATTTCATGATGTTTTAAACCCTTTCATTTGAGACTCCCTATCAGCATAACAGATGTTGCGAAAAAAGGCGATGCACACCGCCGTTAGCAGCAGTTGCATCGCTCCAAAATTACCACCTGAATTACAGCAGTGAGACCAGTTGGCTTCCGATTTTAAGCTCGCCTCTTCCGCGCCGGCAAACCTCCAGATTGGCGTCTGGCTCGGGAAACGCGGGATCATATTTCAGCGCCAGACCGAACAGCTCCTTTGCTTCCTCAAACCGGCGGCCCGACCCCGCAATACAGCCCATGGCGTTGTATAGATGCGCCTTAAGCTTCCGGCTCTGAACAAGGGGCAGCATGTGCTCCAAATGTTCCCATGCCGCATCGGCTTTGCCCAAATGGAGATGGGACATTGCAAGGTACAGCCGGGCGGGCAGGTTGTCGGGATAAAGAGAGATGACGATGTCGAACTGTTCGATGCATTTCGGATACATCAGCAGCTTGTAATACCCCTGACCGCGCGCAAAATTCTCCATCTCAACCCCGGAGGCTTCACCGCCAAGCGGCTCCGGTTCCGGCTCTTCGGCAAGCTCCGCATTCTGGCGGAACAGACTGAGCGCCTCCGCAAAAACCAACCACTCGTCCAGCGCTTCATCGCTGAGCTTGCGGAGCATGCGGTATTTGCTTAACAGCTCACGACGTCGTATTCCCTGGGCTTCTGGCAATTGTCTGGCGATATCGGAAAGCATAACGTTCATTTCGGCAAACATCTGTTGAAACACGGGAGCCATCCCTCCTTGAGGAAAATGAGATCAGTGCAGCTTGCCTGACTTCATTGTTCGCCTGAGGACGCTCTTTCATGCGTGGCAGTGATTGCATGGTTGGCCCGTGATGTCCGAATCAGGCAATCGTCGCGTGAAGCTCTTTGTTGTCAAGCTTAACCGGACGGTTGTTCCCATCGACAAACACGACCGTAGGCTTGTGCCGTTCAAGCTCTTCCTGGGAAAGAATCGCATAGGAAATAATAATTACCGTATCGCCGGGCTGCACGAGTCTTGCCGCCGCGCCGTTCAGACAAATGACGCCGCTGCCGCGCGGACCTGGTATGACATATGTTTCCAGACGCGAACCGTTGTTGTTGTCCACAATCTGCACCTTTTCATTCTCAAGCAGGTCGGCGGCTTCCATCAGAGCCTCATCAATCGTAATGCTGCCTACATAGTTTAAATTGGCTTCGGTTACCGTCGCCCGGTGAATTTTCGATTTCATCATATGTCTAAACAAGAGCTGCGACCTCCTTCGGCGTAAAGATGATATTGTCGATCAGACGGGTACGGCCGAACCGGACGGCCAGCGCCATGATAATTTCTCCTTCGGCTTCAATGAGCGGGAAATTCCCCTCAAGCGGTTCGAGCTCCGGAAATGTCAAGATTTCCGCATAATCAATATCGGCAAGCGGTGAGCCGGAAATAACGCCTGTCAGCAGTTCCCGGACTTCACCGGTCGTAGCGGCGCGTCCTTCCTCTACCGCCGTGCGGGCCTCCCGAAGCGAACGGGACAGCACCAGCGCTTGACGGCGTTCTTCGGCCGATAAATAGACGTTGCGGGAGCTGAGCGCGAGCCCGTCTCCTTCGCGTACGATAGGACAGGGAACGATCTTCACATTCATGTTCAAGTCGTCGACCATCTGCCGAAGCACCGCCACCTGCTGGGCGTCTTTGAGACCGAAAAAGGCATAATCCGGCTGAACCAGGTTGAACAGCTTGGCTACAACCGTTGTTACACCGTCGAAATGACCCGGACGAGAAGCTCCGCACAGTCTCGTCGTAAGAGAAGAGACCACGATTTTGCTGCGGATTTCCCGGGGATACATCACCTCTACCGCAGGAATAAACACGATATCGACGCCCTCGCGCTCCGCAAGCTCCAGGTCCCGCCGTTCGTCGCGCGGATAGGCTTCATAATCCTCATTCGGTCCGAATTGAATCGGATTGACGAATATGCTCATGACTACCGTACCGCACATTTCGCCCGCACGGCGCAGCAGACTTGCGTGACCATCATGCAGATAGCCCATCGTAGGCACCAGGCCAACGGGCCCTAGTCCCGCATCGCGCATGAATCCGACGGCCTCCCGAAGCTGCTCTATCGTTCTAACGACTCTCATTATGATCTCGCTCCTTTTCCGGCTGCGCCGTACAATGATTCCAGAACACCCTCATCCGCACCGAACACATGGCGTTCTTCCGGAAAGGCACGCTGTTTTACTTCATTTACATACTGGCCTAGCGCGTCGCGGATAATACCGCCCACGTCAGCATACGTCTTCACAAACCGCTTCTCCCTGTAAGGCGAAGCATATCTCAGCACATCATGGAACACGAGCACCTGCCCGTCGCAATAGCGTCCCGCTCCGATCCCGATGGTCGGTATCGAGAGCTCCTTCGTGATGGCTTCAGCCACTTCCTCGGTCACCAGCTCCAGTACGACGCCGAACGCGCCCGCCTTCTCCAGCGCCTTCGCCTCGTCCATCAGACGCTGCGCATCTCTGGCGTCCTTGCCCTGCACCCGGTATCCGCCGATCGTATTTACCGATTGCGGCGTAAGCCCGATGTGGCCCAGCACCGGCACGCCCGCGGAGACGATAGAGGACACGGTTCCGCAAATTTCGAGCCCGCCTTCCATTTTTACCGCATGGGCATGTCCTTCCTGCATCAGACGGCGCACATTCCGCAGGCTTTCGTCAATACCGCCGTGATACGTCATAAAAGGCATATCCGCCACAATGAAGGTATGCTCAGCACCCCTGGCAGCGGCCCGTGTATGATATACCATATCGTCGATTGTTACAGGCAGCGTCGAATCATATCCGAGAACAACGTTGCCAAGCGAGTCGCCTACAAGAATCATATCGACGCCGGCCTCTTCAGCCAAGCGGGCCGAAGGATAGTCATACGCGGTCAGCATGCTCAGCGGCACGCCTTCCGCCTTCATTTTTTTCATTTTTACAATATTCAGTGGTTGTTTTTCAGCCATTCCCTTTTCCCCTTTTGCGAGTCACCGCGCCGTTTTAGCGCAAACAAAAAAACCTTTTAGCGTGTCTGCTAAAAAGGTCCGAAGGGCAAAAAAGAGTCACTCGCGATCGTCCCTTCTGTCTCGGTCCTTGCGGCTCAGAGCAGAATCCAACGTAACCGTTCATTACAGTTACAAGAAGTGCCATACCCAGAGTGCAGTTCGTATAACCGATACCGCCTCTTGCGAACAGTATAACAAATTCATCGTACAATTACACGATAAAAATATGACAACGAATGGAATTCTTTGTCTAAATCAGAACGATTTCGCCGGTGCACACGCTCGTAACCGTTCCGTTCTCCTCCCGAAGCAGCAGTCCGCCGTCTTCGCCAAGACCAATAGCAGTCCCTTCAAGCCAGCCCTGCGGCGTCTTCAAACCGATCCTTCTGCCCAGAGTAACCGACTGTTCCTCCCATAAGTGGGCGATGGGCTCCAACCCTTGATCCATATACAGCCCGTAATGGTATTTCAGCTCCCGGAGTACTTCTTTGGCCAGCTCCCCGCGATCGACCGGCATTCCGCCTTCGATCAGCAGCGATGTTGCAATTTCCCTGAGCTCAATCGGATAGTCTTCTTCCGACAGATTGGCGCTGATGCCGATCCCGGCGATGCAATATTGGAGACCTCCCGGTCCAAAGCTTGATTCCAGCAAAATACCGCACAGCTTCCTGCCGCGCGCCAGAAGATCGTTCGGCCATTTGATGCCCGCTTCAACGCCGGTCATCTTCCGGATGGCGGAGCAGACGGCGACGCCTGCCAGCAGCGTCAGCTGGGGCGTAGACTGCAGCGGGATGGCCGGACGCAAAACAACGCTCATCCAGATGCCCTTGCCCTTCGGAGAATGCCATTTCCGGCCCCTTGTTCCCCGTCCACCCGTCTGCTCCTCGGCCATGACGGCGGTCCCTTCCGGAGCGCCCTTCTCCGCCAACAGCTTCGCCTCCTCCTGAGTAGAGGCCACCGTATTCAGGCGCTGCAGCCTTTCGGCCCAGCCTGAATCCCGCAGGCTCTCCGCTTCGGCGGCATTGGCCCGTAACTTCTCAATGCTCATGATGATTCATCCTTTTCGCTTTCATAATCAGGACCGTCCGGTCGTTGGGCACGTCGCCGGACGCCGCCGCCAGCAGCAGCTTCTGCAGCAGCTGCCCCAGCCACGGTCCCGGACGTTGGTCCAGGGCGGATGCCAAATCCCCGCCCGTCACCGCCAGATCGGCCAGCCCGCGGACGGGCATCTCGCGCAGCCACTGCCGGGCGGAAGAGACAAGCCCGGCGCCGGGGCCGCCTTCTGGAAAGGCGGCCAGCAGCGTCAGCCACCCTTCGGCGGCGTCCGCGCCGAAGGCCAGCACGGCGGCGAGGAAACGCCGCCGGAAGTCCGTGGGGCCTTCCTCCGGCCCCGCCTCCGCCGCTGCGGTCCACGCCTCGCGGACCCGCAGCACCTGGGCGACGCCTCGCCGCGTCGACCCCGGGAATGTCCATGCCCGCAGCAACCTCTCGGCCTCGCCGGCCGAGGTGCCCAGGGCATGGAGGAGCAGCGCCCACCGCAGGAGGGCGCTCTCCAGTTCCCCGATGCCGGAGAGACCGGCGGCCGCAGCCGCCAGTCGTTCGCCGGTCCAGGGGAACGGGGCTTTTCCGCGCGCTAGCAGCCCGCTGCGCGCAAGCATCCCCAGGCCGCGTAAGGGCCTGGGGCCTTCCACGATGCGCGCCAGCTCCGCGTAGACGCGCTCGACGGCGATATGCGCCAGTCCGTCCCGGCGGCGCAGCAGACCGCGCCACGTGTTCTTCGCGACGCGGAAATCCAGCGTGGACGCGAACCTCACGCAGCGGAGCATGCGGAGCGCGTCTTCGTCAAAACGCTCCTCGGCTGTGCCTACGCAGCGGATCAAATGGCGGCGCAGGTCCTCCGCCCCGCCGAACGGATCGATCAGCGCTCCGTCCAGACCCATGCAGATCGCATTGATCGTAAAATCCCGGCGGCGGAGATCCTCTCTGACATCCTTCACAAAGACGACGTTCTCCGGTCGCCGGTGATCGGCGTAGCCGCTCTCGGTCCGGTAGGTTGTCACTTCAAACGGAAAACCGGCCTCCAGGACGGTAACGGTCCCATGCTGCAGACCCGTGGGCACGCATCTTGGAAAAAGCGACATGACCGACTCCGGCCTGGCGGAGGTGGTGATGTCCATATCGTGGACGGGACGCCCGAGCAGTTCGTCCCGGATACAGCCGCCGACCCAGTAAGCTTCATGCCCCGCTTCGGTCAGACGGACGATTATTCGGCCCGCAGCCTCGGCCATCGGGGGGTCGGCCATCTTCCAATTCATAATGACACGGCTCCATTCTTAGCGGACCGCATTCGCGGTCTTGCGGTCCAGTACGCGGTGATAGATGCTTTCGTATTGATCGGTAATGGCATCCTTGCAGAAATCCTCGCACGCGCGCTTCAGGCAAGCCGTGCGGAACTTCCGGGCCAGAGCCTCATCGGTCAGCAGCCGAACGGCGTATTCCGCCATCGCTGCCGTATCGCCGATCGGTGCCAGATATCCGGTTTCTCCATGCTGCACCAGCTCGGGGATACCCCCCGCCTGTGAACCGATCGTCGGCACGCCGCAGGCCATCGCTTCCAGTGCAACGAGCCCGAAGCTTTCTTTTTCCGAAGGAAGCAGCAGCACATCTGCAAGCGAAATGACCTGGGCGATTTCATCCTGCTTGCCCAGAAACCGCACCTTGTCCTCCAGACCCATTTCGGCGATCTTGGCCTGAATCTTCGGAAGCTCCGGACCCTCGCCTACTAGCAGGAGACGGGAAGGAATCTTCCTTGAAACCCTCGCGAATATATCCACGACATCCGCAACACGTTTGACCGGACGAAAATTGGAGATGTGCATCAAAATTTTTTCATTTGGAGACGCAAAGTCCCCCCGCAAATCGGAAACGTCCCGTGGATAATACACCCTTTTGTCCACAAAGTTGTAGGTCAGGTCGATCTCGTTCGTAATATCAAGCATCCGGCGGGTCTCATTGATAAGATCCTGTGACACTGCCGTCACCGCATCGCTTTCGTTAATGCCAAGCCGGATCAGATCCTTGAGCGATTCGTCCTGGCCCAGCACCGTTATATCCGTACCATGAAGCGTTGTGACTACCTTGACCCCGCCGCCTACCATTTGCTTCGCCAGAAAGGCACAGACGGCATGCGGAACCGCGTAATGAACATGAAGCAGATCGAGCTTCTCCATTTTGGCTACCTGGGCCATTTTCGTCGCCAGGGCAAGATCGTAAGGCGGATAACGGAATACGTAATAGTCGTTGACTTCAACCTCGTGATAAAAAATATTTTTCTGAAACGTCCCAAGACGGAACGGAACGCTGTGAGTGATAAAATGAACCTCATGGCCTTTTTCAGCCAGCAGCTTTCCGAGTTCCGTAGCCACTACGCCGGAGCCGCCGAGAGACGGATAACAGGTAATGCCTATTTTCAACAACCGGTCCATAAGTCCGTCTCCTTTATTTATTGACAAATCGGTCCGCGCATATCCGCTTCTTGCGGGTGCCGTCCCGTTACTGTTTCTTATCTTTTAAACAAATCAACCGCATATGGAACTTTTGAAGCGAAGCCCTCGGCAAAAGGAAATCCTCTGCGCTGTCCGAGCAGCATATCTCTTGAGCGGACCCGTTCGATATACCCGTCGTTGAGCGGCGTCGCCACGACATCCTCCCCCGGCGTTTTCTGAAACTGGGAGAGGTAGCAGGATAAAGCCGATTCCTTGACTCCGTAAGTTTCGCTTACATCGACGACAAGATCCGTACGCCCCAAATCATTAATGAAGTAAAAGTACAGCTGAGGAGCCGGAACGGCCGGAAGAGACGGCAAATACCTACGCAGCTTTGCATTAAAAACCGCCTCCTCCACAAGCCTGCTGCAGGCTACATGGTCGGGATGGCGGTCTTCCCAGTAGGGAGCGAACACGATATCGGGCGAGGAGCGGCGGATTTCCGCCGTTACCGCCGCAATTTGGTCTTCCGTCAGGCGCAGTCCTCTGTCAGGCAGTCCCAGGTTCGTACGGGATGCAGCGCCGAGCGCGGCTGCGGCCCGGGCGGCTTCCTCCTTGCGGATCAGGGCCGTGCCATTGGAGGACATTTCCGCAGCGGTCAGATCGCATAGCCCGACCTTTAGCCCTGCTGCCGTATGTTTGGCAATCGTTCCGGCCATGCCGATCTCCGCATCGTCGGCGTGGGGACCGAACACGAGAATGTCGAGCTTCATTCGTCGACTCCCGGCTTGTACTTGTGTACCAGATCCCGCCAGGCGAAATCGCCGCGGTCAATCGCCTTGACCAATATTTCCGCAGTTGCGATGTTGGTTGCGACCGGAATGCCGTACACATCGCAGAGCCGCAGCAGAGCCGAGATATCCGGTTCATGCGGCTGCGCCATCAGCGGATCCCGCAGGAAAATAATCAGGTCCAGCTCGTCCTGCGCAACAAGCGAGCCGATCTGCTGGTCGCCGCCGAGCGGCCCCGACATATAGCGGTGAATGCTCAGCTTGGTCGCTTCCATAATACGCTGACCGGTCGTGCCGGTCGAATACATTTCATGTCCCTGAAACACATGTTCATAAGCTGTTACAAAATTAACCATTTCATCTTTCTTGCGGTCATGCGCTATAAATGCGATCTTCATCGGTTTCTCCCCTGTCTATTCGATAAAGTGGTCAAATCCGTAAATCATTCCCGTATATCCCATAACTTTTTCGATGCCCAGCTTGACGCCGGGCATATATCCCGCACGTTCATAGGAATCGTGGCGGATCTTCAGTGTCTGGCCGAAGCTGCCGAACACAACCTCCTGCTGAGCAAAAACGCCTGGCAGCCGAACGCTGTGTATCCGGAAACCGTTATAATAGCCTCCACGGGCGCCCTCGATGATTTCCTCCTCTTGCGGGTTGCCCTGACGCAGTTCCTCCCGCGCCTCGGCAATAAGCTCGGCGGTCTTGATCGAGGTGCCTGATGGGGCATCCAGCTTCTGATCTCCATGATACTCAATAATCTCAAGATTAGGAAAGTATTTTGCAGCCTGCGCCGCAAACTTCATCATCAGAATGGCCCCAATCGAGAAATTCGGGGCGATCAGCCCGCCGATTCCCTGTTCCCGGCACTGCTTGTCCAGTTCTTCAATCTGCTCGGATGTAAAACCGGTTGTACCGATGACCGGCCTCACACCGTATTTAATTGCCGACGCCGTATTGGCATAAGCCGATTGCGGCGTCGTGAAATCGACCAGCACATCCGCACCCCCGCCCGCCAAAGCGGCTTCGAGGTCCCCGGTGACGGCTACCCCTGCTTCCGGCAGGCCTACCAGCAGGCCCGCGTCGATATCATGCAGCGAACGGTCTACAGCGGCCGCAAGCGTCAGCTCTTCATCCTGGAGAACCAGCTTCACGACTTCTCTGCCCATCCGGCCGCCCGCTCCCGAAACAACAACTCTGATTTTATTATTCATTTACGTTTATGACCCCCGCTTTCATTCTGCTTATGATTACTGCATGTACTTCTGCAGCGATTTCTGAAGATCCTTCATCAATTCCTTTAAACCGTCATCGTCCGGATGCAGCGAGATGACTTCCTTCATGGCTGCAATTGCCGGCAAATGCTCGTTCATCCGGCTGTAGGCGATTGCCAGCCATACGTAAGCGTCCCCGTAAAGGGGATCAAGCTTTACCGCCTCGTTCAACAAGGTAATCGGCCGGTATGGATTGTTCTTGGTGTCTATATTGTCCTCCAGCAGCCGTTTGGCTTCCTGCACGTGCAGCATTGCTTGCAAATGCTGCAAATGCAGACTGTACTCCGTCTTGGCGCCGTCAAGCCTCACTGCGGCCCTGGCATGTTCGGCCGCCTTTTCGAGCCTTCCGCTGCGCGCGTAAGTGATTGAACAGCGATACCGGACTTCCGGATCATTCGGGTCGGCCGCTATCGCGGCTTCAAAGCACAAAATCGCTTCCTCAAAATCGCTTCGCAAAATACAGCGGTACGCTTCTTTCACATATTCACCGGGACTCATACGTACCACCCTCCGTCATATGATTCATCATATGCGGCGGCGCCTAATCGGTGTTTTTTTTCGTCCAGCGGTCTGCGTCGCGGGTATTGAATTTAAGCATGACCTTGTCCATGGCTTCCGTCAAATCGATGCCGAGGGAATTCGCAAAGCAAACGGTTATGAACAGAATATCGCCCAGCTCCAGCTCAATCGAATTTTCCGGCTCGTCCGCCTTTTTCGGCTTCTCTCCGAAAGAATGATTGACTTCCCGGGCCAATTCCCCCACTTCCTCGGACATGCGCGCAAGCATCGAAAGCGGACTGAAGTAACCTTCCTTGAACTGAGAAATGTAAGCGTCCACTTCCCGCTGTATTTCGGCGAGACTTTTCTCCATCTTCGGGCGCCGCTCCTTTCGCTCTGCCGCATATTGCCTTTTCGTTTGCCCCTATGTTATCGTAAAGACGTTTTGAAGACAAATCTTTTTTGCTTGCCTTACGTTTGTTTATAGGTATACTTTCCCGTTAGCGGAGAAAAACTGCCGTTATCACGGCATTACGGAGGAATCCATGAATACTGCAAAATTGAGTTCGATCATCAAGACGGTCGCTCCGATCATGCTGGGGACCGCGGTGTACGCTTTTGGACTGCTTTATTTCATTATTCCCAATCAGCTCATGGAAGGCGGCGTAACCGGGATTACCATTCTCCTGAATTACGGCTTCGGCATACCGGTGTTTCTGACCACACTTCTGCTTAACCTTCCACTGTTTCTTCTTGGCTGGAAAGTGCTCGGCGCGCGTCAAATCGTCTATACCGGCGTCGGCATCGGGTCGCTGTCATTCTTCTTGTGGTTATTCGAGCGGATGATCGCGCTTGGGTGGGTGGAGCCCTTCCGAACGGAGCATGATTTTATCCTGGCCTCCCTTTACGCCGGAGTTACGCTGGGCCTCGGTCTCGGCATCGTTTTCCGTTTCGGCGGCACGACCGGCGGAGTAGATATCGTCGCCCGCATATGCGGCCGCCGTTTCGGCTGGAGCATGGGGCAGGTCATACTGGCGATCGACGTTGTTATTATCGGCTCCTCCCTGCTCTATATCCCGAGAGAGAAAATTTTGTATACGCTGGTCGCCGTCTTCATCTCTTCCCGCGTGATCGATTTTATTCAGGAAGGTGCATATGCCGCCAAGGCATTTACGATAATCAGCGACTTCGGGCAGGAAATCGCCGAGCTGATCACCACGGACATGGATCGGGGTGTCACCTTAATCCCTTCGATTGGCGCCTATTCCAAACAAGCTAAGCATACCGTGTACTGCGTCGTTTCCCGTCAGGAAATCCGGCAGCTCAGCCAACTGGTCAAATCGGTCGATCCGCGGGCGTTCGTCATTATCAGCGATGTGCACGACGTTCACGGGGAAGGCTTCCGGGAAATTTGAACAGATTTAGTGTCGCAGTCCCCCACCTCTAAAGCCAACAGCGAAGGTGGGGGTTAGACACTTTCGCTTCACCAAACATATGTTCTTGTGTTATGCTAGATCCATCAGACTTGCGATGGAGGCGTATCTCATGAAGGTGGTTAAAACACTCAAACATCCGATTACGTCTCACCACCGCATGCTAGATGCGACTCTTCATGTGTATCAAGAGGCGCTGTCGTTCTTGATTACGGTCATTCAAGAGCAGTTTATGGCCTTGGAATCGTTATCCACCCAAGCGGTGGTGACGGCGGTAGAACGGCTGACTCACCGTACCAAGCACAATCCGAATCCGTTCTACGCCGAATTCGATCAACGCTTCTATAAGTTTCCTTCTTACTTCCGCAGAAGTGCTATTGCGGAAGCGTTTGGCATTGTGAAAAGTCATCATTCCCGTTTTCAGCTTTGGCAAGCCGAGCGACAACACGCTGGGCAAGAAGGGAAACGCTTTTCGAAGAAACCGCCGACACTCCAAGCTCAGCATCAGGCGTTCCCTTGCTTGTACAAAGGCAATATGTTCATTCGAACCTCCGATACGACAGCCAACATTAAGATATTTCATCAAGGCGATTGGGTATGGCTCTCCATTACCTTTAAAGGCCAAGACCTATTCAAACGTAACGTGTGGAGCATGAAAGAACGCAACCCCACATTGGTTCGAAAAGGAAAACGCTATGCCCTTCATATCGCCTATGAAGGGGATGTGAAGTTGACTCAGGCGGAAATTTCCAAGCAACGGGTGTGTGCCGTTGATTTAGGTTTAACGAATTCCGCAGTCTGTTCCGTGATGGACGCTAACGGCACTGTCTTGGCGAGGACATTTATCAACCAAGCCAAAGAAAAAGACCGGATGCGCCAAATCACAGGCAAACTGAAACAAGCCCAGCGTCAATCCGGTATAGGGGCAAAACCGAATTTCTGGCGGCGGATGAACGGCTTACAGACGCATATCGTTCACGATACCGCGCATCGAATCATCGCCTTTGCCCAAAAGCACAGCGCAGAGGTCATTGTCATGGAGTTTTTAGGCAAGATGCGTCTCCCTAAAGGAACGTGGGGAGCCAAGCGACTTCGTGCCAAACTCCAGTTTTGGGCGAAACGGCGCATCCAAACGAAAGTGAGCGAAATGGCGCATTTTCTAGGGATACGGGTTTCCATCATCAACCCTGCAAATACAAGTGCGCTTGCTTTTGATGGCAGTGGATTTGTAAAACGCAACATAAAGCGTGATATTGCTGTATTCGCAACAGGAAAAACGTATCACGCGGACCTTAATGCCTCGTATAACATCGGCGCACGGTACGTGCTACGTATTATACAAAAATCCACATCTGAAAAGATGTGGTTGTCCTTGGAGGCAAAAGACCCTTCATTGGCAAAACGAACGTATTGGACGTTGGCTTCCCTCATTCGGGTGCAACAGGCGCTGAGCCTTTAATCATGAAGCTCGCAAGCGTGTGCAACCCTGTATCGATGCCAACAGAAGCCCCCACTTCATGCGTAAGCTAAGTGGGGGAGAGTTCACTAGTAATCAGAAACGGATAAGCAGACCAAGCGGGACCGGGCATGGAAGATTCCAGACCCGGTCCCGCTTTTAGAAATAATTCTTCCCGCTCAGCTTGCGATTCCGTTTTATGAGAACATCATCGCCGCTTAATTCAGAACGGCTGCCACCGGCTTCTATCCCCCCGGTATTTTCTGTACCCGGTGTAGGCAAGCGTAGCGAGAATAAATCCCGCGCCCAGCCATCCCGCCGGGCCGTATTCCCTAGGAGCGAGCGGAAGCGACAGGGTCGGTTCATCCTTCTCTTTTCCGAACATCACCCTTGCGGCCTCCCGCCCGTTCGAGACGGCGTTCATAAGCTCTTCCCGTCCCGGCGGCCTGGACGCCGCCGCCAGCCCTGAGGCATAGGAGAGCCAGGCATCGAACCGGTTCACTTCTTCAGGCTTACGGGCAATGATGATGGCCGGCCGGATTGTATCGTAGCGCTCCTGTATATGGGAAACCGCCGTTTTCCAGCCCGCCAGATCGTTTCCGACCGCGCTATGTTCCATATCGTTCAGATCCTCAAGGATCAGCTTGTAATATTGAAGCCACATCGGCTGGCGGGGATGGGCCAGACTATTGGCGGCCAGACGCAGTCTGGCGGCGGCCGTCTCCCACCGCTGCTGCTGCACATTCACCCCTGCGGCGGCGGCTTTCATGTCCAAAATCGCTCCAGAGAGCGCATTAACCCCTTCAACGGATGTAAGTCCTTCAAAAGAAGACGCCACGAACAACCTGGAAATCGCATCAATCGTTTCCCTTGCTTTGTTGATATTTCCTTCCGTAACATACCCATACAGCGCCTCAGTCTGCTGCTCTAACTGCAGCGCGCCTGCTTTGGCGGCAACCGGCGGCTGAGTCTTCTCCGCCGGCGTTTCCGCCATGCCGGAAACCATCCTGCCCACTGGCAGGAGAACCTCATTGTAGCCTGCAGCGTTTGCCGCATCACATCCTGCCGCCGCCGTGCAGACCAAGGCGAGCAGCGTCATAAATACCCAATACCTCCCGCGCAGCATGAGACATCCCTCCTGCCTTATGTGTATGCGCAGGGACAAGGGTTAGAACATCGTCTTATTGCTCAGCCCGCTGACGCAGGAGCCGGACGTCCCTTGAGGCCAGCCAAGCAGCCGACGCGCTGACGAGAGTCAGTAAAAAGGTGAATATCTGGACCTGCAGCACATCATCCTCAAGCGTGGCTGGAAGCCAAGGGTAGACGCCGAAAGAATAGTCGACCGTATCATTAAGCAGAGTCCACAGAAGCGCGACCGGAATCATTTTCCGGCAAATAAAGAACCGGGCGTACAGCAGCGCCTCCACCGCCATCCCGGTATGCGAAATCATCAGCATCCAGTCTCGCCAATCGACCGGCCCCCCCTGGTAGCCGCCTGCTACAATGATGGAGACCGCCCAAATGCCATATTTGACGGATGTTACGACCGCCAGCGCCTCGATCACAGCTCTTACAGAAACCCCGGTCACTGTTTTGGGTGGATATAACATAAGGATAAGCGCCAGCGTAAAGAACAGGCTTGCCGTCGGGCTGTCGGGTACGAACGGCAGCAGCCAGCCCGGGTAATGGGCTGCCGTATAGGCCAATTGATTGCCGTACCATATGTATCCATAAATCGTTCCCGGAATATTGACCGCAAGCAGCAGCCAAATAATGGCCCGGTGTTTCAGCAGTTTGTCCATCTTTCTTGCAACTCTTGACACGGTAAGCCTCCCTCAAAGCATGCAAAAACCTGACCGTATTATTCGATCAGGTTATGCGATCTTCCTCTATTTTACTGTTCGGTTTTTTGTTTCGCAAGCCATTCGGCCAGGTGGTCGATGTCCTTGTCGGTCAAGCCGGCATTGATGGCTGTGTCGTACATCGGCGGCATCTTGTTGTTGTACCCTTCTTTAATAATCGTTATGATGCCAGCCTTGTCATGCTTGTCGCCGACGCCGCGCAGGGACGGGCCCGCCGCGCCCTTCATATCGGCGGCGTGGCAGGCGACGCACCCGGCCTTCTGATAAGCTGCCATAGCCGGATCTTCCTTGTCTACGATGACAACCTCTTTCGCCTGTACGGCGCTGCTTGTTGGCAGTCCCTTCGCCCGGTTCTCGGCCGCCTTTTCCTCACGCTGCACATCTTCGGGCACCTGTCCCGTTGCTGCCATTTCATGCTTATATTCCGTCCAGGCCGAGTTCGTCAGGTAGACAATGGAGGCCAGAGACAGAAACATCAGCGACGAAGCAATTGGTCTGCGGTAGAACCTGCGTTCTCTGCCTGTATCCAGAAAAGGAGCCAGTAGCAGGGAGCCGAATGCGACCCCTGTAACGCCCATCGTGCCAAGGACGATATAATCTCCCGAAGCGTAAGGCAGCTTCAGGTATTGATACAGAAACAGAAAATACCAGTCCGGTACCGGAATCACCGTCGCGCCGGGGTTGGCGGGAAAGCCGAGGGGCGCAGGCTCCGAAATCGTCAGAACCAGAATGCCGACCAGCACCACAACGCCTACCATCCATTCTTTGAGCAGGAAGTTCGGGATGAACGCCTCCGATTTCCCAGGATAGGCGGAATAGTCGGGAGGAGGGACAAAGCCGTTTCCCCGCCTGACCCGCGAGTCGCCGACAAAGACTATTTTTTCCTTGGAGTTGTCCTCATGTGCCATCAAATGTCCTCCTCTCTCCGGATGGCCGTTACAGCGGTCCGGAAATGCCTTGTCTGCGAATCATGATGAAATGTCCTACGAGCAGAATAAGCAGCACCGCCGGGAGGAAAAATACATGGAGGGCGAAAAATCTCGTCAGCGTCTCCGCTCCTACAATACTGCCGCCCTGCATCAATTCCTTCAGCACCGGGCCAAGCACGGGCGTGGAGTTGGCGATTTCCAGCGTGACTTTTGTAGCGAAATACGATTTATTGTCCCAGGGAAGCAAATACCCGGTAAGTCCCAGTCCCAGCATCACGAAGAAAATAAGCATCCCGACAACCCAGTTCATCTCCCGGGGCGCCTTATAGGAGCCTGTAAAGAATACACGCATCGTATGCAGGAACATCATGACGATGACAAGACTGGCTCCCCAGTGGTGCATGCCGCGGACGATTTGTCCAAAGGCGACCTTGGTCTGCAAATATTCGACGCTGGCGTAAGCATTGATAATGTCGGGAACATAATACATCGTCAGAAACATACCGGACAGAATCTGAATGACGGTTATGAAAAAGGTCAATCCGCCGAAGCAGTAGACGAATGCGGAAAAATGATGGGCCGGATTTACATGCTCAGGCACCTCGTGATCGGCGACATCCCTCCAGATGGGTGTAATGTCCAAACGTTCGTCAATCCAGTTGTAGACATTTTTAAACATCGGCGGTTACGCCTCCTTGGCGGCCTCGGTATTGGGCACAATATCGCCCAGGTATACCCAGCCATTTTCAATTTTCGTCTTATACTGATCGAGCGGCTTCGGCGCTACGGCCAGATTCTTGCCCGCCTTGGTGTATCGTGCGCCATGGCAGGGACAATGATATTCGTCCGGAGTCGCCTTATTATTGTTCCATCCGACCGTGCAGCCAAGGTGCTTGCAGACCGGTGAAAGCGCATAAATTTCTCCCTGTTCGTTTTTGCGGATCCAGGCAGTCAGCGTCGCCGTGCTGGCATACCATCCGTCCTGCTGCTTGAGCTCAAAGTTAAATTCCTGCGGTTCGCCCGTTATCTTGGATTCTTCCGCTACCTTGATGAATTCTCCCTCGCCCTTCTTATGTAGTATCGGGTCCACGGCAAAACGGATCATCGGCAGAACGGCGCCCGCTCCCATAAAAGCGGTGGCTCCTCCTAGTGTGTACGTCAAAAACTGTCTGCGTGACATTTCTTTACGGCTGGGCGGTTTCTCGTTCGGATGATTCCGGTATTCGTCATGGCCGCTCATATTTGCGTTTACCCCCTAAATCGGATTTGGGAAAGCGCTCGGAGGAAGAATTAATCCGTTTACAATGATATAAATCACATATATCCATTCAACCTAATCATAGCTTAGCTTCCAATACCCGTCAATAAAATCGTCAGGGATAAGAAACGGACAAAAGTTTAATTGCATAATTATTGTCGATTTATCGTCACATTTTCAGTTCATTTCTTTATGCCACATCTCCCGGATTTTTTGCAATGCAAACGCAATCCCCTTACCACTATTATCGCCGAAAAAGTCGTTAACAGCAATAATTAAATCGCTTTCATTTATGTTGTCGGCGGTGAGCAATCCAATCGCATCCAGCACGATGGCATACCGGAAATTATTGGATTTGATATTGTGACATATTTCATTTATAATATCGCTTTTCCCAACAACGTCGTATTGCACTGCAGGATATACCACAATTCGTCCCTTGAAAGGACGCTCCACTATATCGATGGAGTCGCGAAGACGTTCGAGACGCTCCACCGTATGGGGAGGCGTTTCCCTTCCTGTCAATCCTGTAAAGGGAATGAGACAGGTGTCATAAAATTGTCCATTTACCGCCCAACTGCCGCTGTCGAAATCGCTGAATTTCATCCTCTCGCCGCCTCTCCCCGTTTTTTCCGTATTATATTAGACGCGAAGTATGATTACCGTAAGAAGAAACGGCTTCGCCGTCCTCTGGAAGAGGAAGGCATCCGTTTCTCGTAAAAATATCAGGTTAAGGATAAGCGCGAAGCTTATACTTTCTGATATTGCAAAAAAAGAGGTGCGCCGTAAAGCGCATCTCCTCTATGCCAAACTTTTCAGTTCTTCTGTCAGGTTTCGGAATGCAACCTCGTCACCGGTAGCCAGCGCCGTGTCAATCTCACGGTACAAGATGTCGCACCGGCGCTTGCGCAGCGCTTCGTCCCACACCATTTCTGCCGCGAGCCCTAACATCACTTCATAGGTTGCCTTCATTTTGTCCATTCGAATACACCTCCGCTGTTTATGTTATTCCGTATTCTTTCCCTTTCTCCACATAACTGGCGGAAGTACGCGCCATCCGGAGCAGATCTCGATCCGTCAGTTCCCGTACTACCTTGGCCGGAGATCCGAGGGAAAGGGTGTATGGGGGGATTTTTTTGTTTTCGGTTACAATTGAACCGGCTCCTACTAAAGCATATTCACCAATCTCTGCTCCGTTCAACAGAATGGCGCCCATTCCAATTAATGTTCCATTGCCTATCCTGCAGCCATGGATGATAGCCCCGTGTCCGACTGAAATATCGTCACCCAGCACAAGCGGCAATCGGTCGGCAACATGACCTATGGCACCATCCTGAATGTTGCAGCGCTCTCCGATAATGACAGGAGCAAGATCTCCCCGGAGCACGGCATTGAACCACACGCTGGAATCCTGCCCAATTCTAACATCACCTACGAGTTTCGCTCCTTCAGCCACATAGACGGACGGATGAAGCTGCGGTATGTAGGTCCCATACGCAATCCGCAAGTACTCTCCCCCTTTAGCATCCATAGGAAGGCTTGCTCTGGTGATGCGGCCTTGCAAAACTCCTCTGCTCTATAGGAGCAGTTGTTTGGATTGCGCCCTTTCCATTCCCCAAGCCGTCATTTTGACAACGGGGCCTGAAGCCGCTTCACCCAATCTAAGCATTCCCAGATGCAGCATCATACGCAGAATGCGTTTTTCCATAATCGAACCGGCATCGTCGTAATAAAACGGCTTGATCAGCCAGCCCAGCGCATTTTCCAAAGATTTAACCGTCACCCATTCGTTCGCACACACGCCAATCCAGTATACGAGTGATGGAAGGTTTGGAATAGCGCCTTTATAAAGTCTTAACCAAAAGGAGAAAATCTGCAACAGGGATTCGTATTTTGCTTCTTCCAAAACCGCAGCGCCCGTACTCGTCAATCTTAGCCGTTGTCCTTCTTCCGCGATCCAGCGCCGATGGCGGGCATAGTCGTACAGGAGGGCCAGCCTTGGCGGATAATGCTCACAGGCTCTGCCGTAACCGAACCGCCAGCCGCCTTTTGTCAGAAGCGGTTCGGGAATATGCAGACTGTTCATGAGAAGCTGCTGGCATCTTCTGTACATGGCACCTTCCATATTCAGCTCCGGCTCGTCTTCATGGATAAAACGCAGTAGCGCTTGCAAATCGGCGGCGGCCAGGTCGCCTTCTTCCCTGTATATGTCGGGCTCTCCGCTCGGCTCCAATCCCTCCTTAAGCCGTGACGCCATCCGATCCCGGAAACGTTCTTTCAAGTCTTTCGGAACTTGAAACAAGTATCTGGACTGCTGGGAAGTACCGTTAAAGAGCCAGCCTCCATTTTTAAACCGGGTCACGGTGTCGCGGTAACCTCCACTTTGTCCGGCCGGAGTATCGAATGACGCCGCCCTCGCCGCGGCAAGCAAATCCTCAAGAGTAAGATAGCTTCTTTCGTCAAACAGCAGGGCATTGAGGAAGCGCAAGTCTTCTTGTGAGCATTCCCTTACCTGGGCCTCCATAAAATCTTTGCTCCCAAGCGTAATGAGCAGCGTCTGAATAAGGTCCTGCTTGGAATTTTGCTTGCATTCGCAGCGGTAACGGCCTGCTATGGCCGTCAGCTGATTCATGTCCGCAAAGCTGAGCATATCCGCCAGATTCATCTTCATCGCCTCGCCGTTTTAATACCATTATGGGATTGCTAGCTTTTTTTATTCCATTTTTCGCAAAAAAAATAACCCGAGGGGATCGGGTTAGCGCTGATTATGCAGGATATGGCGGGTACAATTGTACAGCAGCGGGTTCCATTCCTGTTCCTTCTTCTCCAAAATGGTCAGGGACAGGTTGCCGATCCGCTCGGAATATTTGTTCTTGTAAAGCGCCGAATAAAGCTGGGCCAGTAAACCTCCATGCGACACAACGAGCACATTTTTGTCCGGATGCTTCGCGGATATATCTCCCATAAAGGCAAGCGCCCGCGTCTGAAGCTGTTCATCCTTCTCCTGACCGAATTCCTCCTGATCCCAGTTCCTTCCCCATCTGGCTTCACGCTCAGAGGCTGTAAGCCCCTCTACCTGACCGTATGCGCGTTCTCTGATACGCTCGTCTGCCTCTAGCAGCGGAAGCCCAAGTCGACCGGCAATAATTCTCCCCGTTTCTTCCGCCCGGGAAAGGTTGCTGGTAATGCAGTAATCCCAGCGATAAGGTTCGTGCTGAAGACGCTCTGCCAGCATCTTCGCCTGTCTGCGGCCTTCGCCGTTAAGCGGGATATCACTTTGCCCTTGAATCCTGCCTACAGCGTTCCAGTCCGTCTGGCCATGGCGTATCAAGCCCATCAACATAAGTAACTCCCATCCTTTTCCGTATATATTTTTTTCTTACTGTAACATGGATGAGCTTAAATGTCTTCACTTTGAAAGTGTACGGACAGCAAAAAAGCCCTCCTGGGTGTTCAAGAGAGCTCTTTCAATGTCTGCGGTACCGGTTAAGCCGGGTTAACGAAAAGATGGATAAGCCTATTCCCAGCATGGACAGTACCATCCAATACTGCGGATGGGTTGGCCCCATGCTCACGACAAGCGGCTCGACTATCTCGCTGCCTCCGGAATTGACCGGATAAACGGACTGCCAATCACCGGTTGATCCGGCGACGCCGGTCGGTACAATTCCGCTCTGCGCCATAGTGGTGTTGTCCGGCGTCTGCACCAATGTAAAGTAGAGGAAGCTGGACAAGAACACCGCCAGAAAACAGGCGATCCACAAGCTGATCCGCCGCCGGAAGATTCCGGGCTTGCCGGCCGACTTGCCGTCGCCCGGCATCAGCCAAGGGCTTTCCAGATATATGCGTTCCATTACGCGCGCGTTGACAGCCTCGGCTCGTTCGTCGCTGACCGAAGCCTTCATGTCCTGGATCAGCCGGCCGCTTTCTTCCCACATCTCCCATTCGGCGGAGCAATAGGAGCACTGAGAGATATGCTGCAATAAAGCTTTGCGCTCCCTTTTATCGGGAGGAGCATCCCAAAGAAGCGGAATCAGATTCTGCGCTTCTCTACAGTTCATTGGCTTTTCATCCTCTCAGGCTGTTCATCATAAGCAGGTTCATAAAAATAGGACTCAAGCTGAAGCTTTACGCTGCTTCTGGCGCGAAACAACAACGATTTGACCGAGCTTACGCTCTGATCAAGAATCATCGCGATTTCCTGGTAATCCATTTGGTCATACTCCCGTAAAATCAGCGCGGACCGCTGTTTTTCCGGAAGATTGTTGATCGCTTTGCGTACGAGATTCATCCGTTCATTGCGCAGCACAGCCTGCTCCGGCGCCACTTCCAGCGGTGCAACAGGCGTATAGCCGCTTTCTTCAAGCGACACATTGCCTACGCGGTGCTTCCGCAGCTCGCTGAGCACGGTATTGCGCGCGATGGTGTAAAGCCATGTGGAAAAGGAGGCGTCTACTTCACGAAAGGAATGAAGGCTGCGAAAAGCCTTGTAGAACGTTTCGGAACAGAGATCTTCGGCGATGAGCTCCATCTGGGAGTTCTTTAGCATGTGATAGACAAATGCCAGGATTTTGCGTTGATAACGTCGCATGAGTTCTGAATAAAGTTCGGTATTTCCCTGCTTGATCAGCTGGATTAACTGGGAATCCGTCATGGTGGGCGTTTCCTCCTCGCCATAGCACGATATATCCCGTTGGTAATCATTATTACCGAGCGGGTCCAAAAAAGTTGCGGTTTTTTCTGAAAAAAGAGCCAATTTCCACTCCGGTTTCTATGTATATTCATGACGGCTATGTTTAAGCTTCGAATATTCGGACGTATTGGTTAACAACAAATCTATAAAAATACTTTCCTATTGTACCACAATTCGGTTTCCGATGACATTAATAGACGGATGCCGCATGTAAACTTCTTTCCGCCAACCCTGTTCGACATAAAAACCGCTGCTGGCAACTTCGTGCCGAAATTGATTCCGGGCACATCCGGAGCGGGGGAAAATACTGGAGTAAGTTTTTTCATGAAAGCGTTGACAAATTGTAAACGGATACATATAATAAAGGTACAGTATGGTTTCTCTCCACTCCTATCCAATACTTCAGCTCTACATGAGCAAAGGCCGCTTTTTGAAAGCGGTCTTTTTTTTGCCTTTTTTGATAATTCCGACAAATTAACGGATACCTCAGTAATAAGTGTGAAACTTATAAATACTTAAATTAAAAAAGCCGGGCGTCTGCCCGGCCTTGCTCTTCCCTATATTCGCTATACGTACACCGTATAATCATGCCGCTGCAGCAGCACTTTGGCCCGCTCCATATCGCCTTCCTGACGGAAAGACAGGCGCATAATGCCCGGGACGTCCTCACGGCTCTCGATGATTTGCACGTTGCTTAGGTTGATGCCTTGATCGCCCAGCTCCGTGGCAATCCGTCCGATGATGCCAGGGTGGTCGGGAACGTCGATATGCAGGTCGAACAGCGGTGTAATCATGCCCTTGCGCCGTTCAGGCAGCTTGCTGCGGAAACCGTTCGCTTCCTTAAACGCTTCCTCGATTCCCTCTCCGTCAGCGTTCTCCAGCAGCTCTACGAAGGAAGAAACCTCCGCATTCCAATCCTTCAGCAGCTTAAGCATCACCATCCGGTTGTTCAGCAGAATGTCCCGCCAGATGACGGGCTCGCTGGACGCGATTCGCGTAATGTCCCGGAATCCACCTGCAGCCAGTGTGCTGTAAAGCGAGTCGGTGCAGTCGTACTCGTGAACCTGGTTCACAAGCGCCACAGCGATGATATGAGGCAAATGGCTGATCGCCCCGACAATCTCGTCATGCCGCTGCGGGTCCAGCCGGACGATTTGCGCTCTCGTATGTACCAACAGAGCCTTAAGCGACTCATACGCCTCTTCGGGAACTCCAGGCGGCGGAGTAAGCACATAAAAGGCGTTCTCGAACAGCAGCGACGAGGCCGCTTCCACACCGGAACGCTCCGAACCGGCCATCGGATGACCGCCGATAAAATGAACGTCCGGAAGGTCCATTGAAGCCGCGCAGGCCGCGATGCTCGCTTTGGTGCTGCCGACATCCGTAATAATGCAGCCCTTCTTAAGCGGCAGCTTACTCAGCCTGTTCAGATACTCCTCCAGCATCCCGACGGGAACGCATAAAAAAATAAAGTCGGCGCCAAGCGCCGCCTCTTCAAATGACAGCGTCGCGCTGTCGACTACGCCTCTGCTCACATACTTGGCAGCCGACTCCGGGCGGTGGGCGTGGCCTACAACGTTCAGGCCTTCCCTGCCCTTAAAGCAAAGGGCAAGGGAACCGCCGATCAGCCCGACGCCGAAAATTGCAATCTTAGTCGTCATGTCTTTGAACAACTCGCCTTCTGTAGATTCCTTGCGTCGCCCGTGCTATGCCCGAACGCCCTGTTCTTTGAGCGCGGCCTCCAAAGCCTGGATAAAGACCTTGTTCTGCTCCTCCGAGCCGATGGTAACCCGGATGTAAGTAGGATAGAGGCGGTGTCCGGCTCTTACGATGACGCCTTTGCGCAGCAGCAGTTCGAAAATATCAAGCGCCGGCACGCGGACGTCAACCATAATAAAGTTTCCGTGCGACGGGAAATATTGCAGCCCAAGCCGCTTGAATTCATCTTGAAGCTGCACCAGCCCCGCGCTGTTGAGGCGGCGGCATTCTTCCACATAATCCCGGTCTCCCAGCGCCGCAATCGCGGCTGCCTGCGCAAGACGGGAGGTGTTGAACGGTTCGCGCACCTGGTTAATAAGCGTGATGATTTCGGGTCTCGCGATACCGTATCCGATCCGCAGCGCCGCCAGCCCGTAAATTTTGGAGAATGTCCGCAGCACGACAAGGTTAGGATAGCGATCCAGCAGCTTGATGCCGTCGGAGTAGGATAGATCGGTCACATACTCGTAATAGGCTTCGTCCAGCACAACCATTACGCGGTCCGGGACCGCATCCAGAAAAGCCGTTAGCGCCGTTTCGGACACAATCGTGCCCGTCGGATTGTTCGGATTGCACACCCAGATTACTTTTGTCTTGTCAGTGACGCGGGCGAGCATCGCATCCAGATCGTGGGTGCCCTCAGCAAGCGGCACTTCGATGCTGATCGCCCCTTCGATATCCGCGTTGCTCTTGTATACGGAGAAGGTCTGGTCGGCCATGATCGTCTCGTCGCCAGGGAGGAAAAAGGCGCGGGCGATCAGCGCAATAATCTCGTCCGAGCCGCAGCCGAAAATAATATTGTCGGCCTGCACCCCCAGATGGGCGGACAGTGCGGCGGTCAACTCGGCGGCGGAGCCGTCGGGATAGAGACTAAGATTATCGAGCTCGGCCTGAATGGCGGCTTTGGCGCTCGGCGATGAACCGTACGGATTCTCATTGGAGGCCAGCTTAATGACCTCGTCAAGTCCGTATTCCTTCTTCACTTCTTCTATGGGTTTGCCCGGTTTGTAAACCGGAAGGCCTACGATATGGGGTTTCGGCTTCATGAGCGGTCCTCTCTCTCGGTAATATCAGTCGATGTTTTTAACTATGGTCTTAATTGTGCCACAAAATCGCGGATTTGCAACAGTCCCTCGCCGCGCTTCCCGGGGTCCTGAAGAAGGAAAATCACTTCCTCGATCTTGCGGACAATCGCGCTCCCAACTACGACTCCGTCGCAGATTTTTGCGAATCTGGCAACCTGCTCGGGAGTAGAAATGCCGAATCCGACGGCCACCGGAAGATCGGTCGCCTGACGGACGGATTCGATGAACTGGTCCACGCTTTCATGGAAAGACGTACGTTCGCCTGTCACGCCAAGCGAGGACACGCAGTATACGAAGCCGCTCGCGCCGGATACGATCTTGGCGATGCGTTCACTGGAGGTCGGCGCGACGAGCGGAATCAGGTTGATCCCGGCATCGCGGCTGCGGCGGCGCATCTCTTCCGACTCCTCAACCGGCAGATCCGGAATAATCAGCCCGCTGATTTCATAATTGCCCAGTTCCGCAAAGAAAGTATCGAGTCCCATTTGCAGCACGGGATTGTAGTAAGTAAAAAGGATAAACGGAAGCTGGCTTCCTGCCTTACGGGCCTTGAGCGCCGCTTCCATACAGGTCCGCAGGTGAATGTTCCCTCGCAGCGCCCGCGCGGAAGCACGCTGGATCACCGGCCCGTCCGCCAGCGGATCGGAATAGGGAACCCCCAGCTCGACCATATCCGCGCCCGCCGCTTCCAGCTCGGCAATAATCGCGAGGCTCGTCTCCAGATCGGGATCGCCCACGGTAAGAAACGGAATCAGCGCCGCCCGGCCTTGTTCCTTCAGGCGGCGGAATGCCAAGTCCATGCGGTTCGTCGTTTCGGTTGTCATTTCAGCCCCTCCCCTTCCGTATACGCCATAATCGATTCCACGTCTTTGTCGCCCCGGCCCGAAAGGCAGATTACGATGATGTCATCCTTGGAGAGCGTCGGCGCGATCTTCTCAACCTGCGCCACTGCATGAGCCGATTCCAGCGCGGGAATGATGCCTTCAGTCACGCACAGCAGCTTAAGGGCATCGAGCGCTTCCCGGTCGGTAATCGGTACATATTTTACGCGTTCGATATCTTTAAGATAGGAGTGCTCCGGTCCTACCCCGGGATAATCGAGCCCCGCGGAGATGGAGTGCGCCTCTATCACTTGACCGTGTTCATCCTGAAGCAGGTAGCTCATCGAGCCCTGGAACACCCCTTGGCTTCCCTTGCTCATCGTAGCTGCGTGATACGGCGTATCGACGCCTTTGCCCGCGGCTTCAACGCCGATCATACCCACGCTCTCGTCTTCGAGGAACGGATAGAACATGCCGATAGCGTTGCTGCCGCCCCCGACGGCGGCCACCAGCAGATCCGGCAGTCTACCTTCCGCCTCCAGAATTTGCTTCCGCGTCTCATCCCCTATAATCCGCTGAAAATTGCGGACCATCATCGGATACGGATGCGGGCCGACCGCGGAGCCGAGCACATAGAAAGTGTCGTCTACGTTGCTGACCCAATAACGCAGCGCCTCGTTGCCTGCGTCCTTGAGCGTCCGCGATCCCGAAGTAACGGAAATGACCTCGGCTCCAAGCAGCTTCATTCGAAATACGTTCAGCTGTTGGCGGCGGGTATCCTCCTCGCCCATGAATACTTTGCATTCCATTCCGAGAAGCGCGGCGACGGTAGCGGTCGCCACGCCATGCTGGCCCGCCCCCGTCTCTGCAATAACCTTCTTCTTGCCCATCATTTTGGCGAGAATCGCCTGACCGATGGCGTTGTTGATCTTATGGGCCCCGGTATGGTTCAAATCCTCGCGCTTTAAATATATTTTCGCCCCGCCCAGCTGAGCGCTGAGCCGTTCGGCGTAGTACAGCGGCGTCTCCCGTCCCGAATACTGCTTAAGCAAATAATTAATCTGCTCCTGAAACTCCGGTTCGGCTGAGAACTTGTTATAAGCTTCCTCCAGCTCTATCAATGCATTCATCAAGGTTTCGGGCACGAAGCGTCCCCCGAAAGCTCCGAAACGTCCATGCCGGTCCGGCACCTGTATCATGATTGCTTCACCCTTTCCACAAAAGCTGTGATTTTGGCGATATCCTTTACTCCATCACTTTCCACTCCGCTGGATACGTCCACTCCGTCCGGAGCGTAAGCCGCCAGAAGCCCGTCCACATTGTCCGGCGAAAGTCCGCCGGCCACGTACAGCGGCACTCCCATCGCCCCCGCGCGCTTGCGGTAAGCCGGAATCTCTTCCCATGCGAACGTCCGCCCGGAGCCGCCCCGCTGTGCGGGATCGTACGTATCGAGCAGGAGCGCGTCAATCGTGCCGGCATAGCTTTCCAGCAGCGATCCATTGTTATCTGTATCATTTATTTCCGCAGCTACCGGAAGCGCCTTCCATACCTGAACATCGGGGAAGGCCTTCTTGACCTCCCGGCAAAATGCCGGGCTTTCGTTCCCGTGCAGCTGAATAATGCCAAGCGGTACAGCGGCAACAATCTCGTTCAGTTCGCCCATCTCCGGATTGACAAAGACCCCGGCGGCAAGCGGAGCCTGCCCCGCCTTCCACTCTCCAAGGACGGATGCCAGTTCCGCTGCCTGCTCCGGCGACACCTTCCGGCGGCTCGGAGCAAAGACAAGGCCGATATAATCAACCGGCAAGTGTACAATAGATTTTAGCACTTCAACGTCCTGAAGTCCACAAATTTTTACCTTCGCCTCAGCCATTCCGCACCCGGTCCTCGCCTTTCAAAACAGGGCCGAGCAGCGTACCGACTGCCTGTTCCACATCCTGCTGCCGCATGAAATATTCACCGACCAGCACGCCGTCCGCGCCGTTCGCCTTCAAATAGGCGATGTCCTCCGGTCCCGCGATACCACTCTCGCTGATCAGGGGAACGCCATCCGGCGCGAGCGCCGCAAGCTCGGCCGTCGTGGCAAGCGAGGTCTCGAACGTATGCAGATTGCGGTTGTTAATGCCGAGCAGCACATGGGAAAGCTGCGCCTTGCCCGTGTCCAGCACCCCTTCAAGCTCGCTGCGGTCATGAACCTCGATTAATACGTCGAGCCCAAGACTTCCCGCGGTATCCGTGAAGGAAGAGAGCACGGCGGACGTTAATATAGCCGCGATCAGCAGAACGGCGTCCGCCCCGAGGAGCCGGGCTTCATAGATTTGTTTCTCGTCGATGATGAAATCCTTGCGCAGCAGCGGCAGGCTTACCGCTTGCCGAACCTGCTGCAAATATTCGCCGCTGCCCTGAAAATATTGCCTGTCAGTCAGGACGGAGAGACAGTCCGTTCCGCCTGCCTCATAGGCCTTGGCAATCTGCACCGGATCAAAATCCGCGCGGATCAGCCCTTTGGAAGGGGACGCCTTCTTCACCTCCGCGATCAGTCCTATATCACGCTTCCTTCCGAGCGTGAGCGCCCTGCGAAATCCGCGGGCTGCCGGCAGTCCGGCGATTTCGCGTTCCACTTCCGAGAGGGAAAACGACGCACTGAGCGTCTCAACCTCTTTTATCTTGGTCGCTACGATTTTATCGAGATACATGTTTAAGCTCCTCCGTTATAGCAATAAGCTGCTCCAGCTTGCGTGCCGCTTCGCCCGAATCGATCATTTCCGCCGCTTTTCGCACACCTTCAGCCAGCGTACCCGCAAGACCGGCAACATAGATGCAGGCTCCGGCATTGGCGAGCACAATGTCCCGGTAAGGCGTTTTTGCGCCGTCCAGCACCGTACGGATAATCGCCGCGTTCTCTTCGGGTCCGCCGCCGAGAACGGCTTCAAGCGGATGGCTGGGAAGTCCCAGGTCATGCGGGGTAATTTCATAGGTCGTCACCGCGCCGTCCCGAAGCTCCGACACGGTGGTCGGCGCGGAAATACTGATCTCGTCAAGACCGTCGTGACTGCTGACCACGAGCGCACGCTTCGAGCCAAGCTCCTTGAGCACCAGCGCGACCGTCTCGGTCTTCTCCCGGTCGTAAATACCCAGGAGCTGCCGGTCCGCTCCGGCCGGATTCGTGAGCGGTCCGAGCATGTTGAACACCGTCCGCACGCCAAGTTCCCTCCGCGGGGCGGCTGCGTATTTCATTGACGGATGGTAAATCTGCGCAAACAGGAAGCAGATGCCGATATCGTCCAGGCACCGCTTCGCCTGCTCCGCATCCAGATGGATGTTCACGCCGAGCGCCTCCAGCACGTCAGCGCTGCCCGCTCTTCCTGAGGCGGAACGGTTGCCGTGCTTGGCGACGCGCACCGAAGCGGCTGCGGAAATAATCGCAGAAGCCGTGGAAATGTTGAACTTATGGATACCTGAACCGCCGGTTCCGCAGGTGTCCAGCAGACGCTCGTTCTCTGTGGCAACCGGAGTTCCGAACCCGCGCATGGCTTGCGCGAAGCCTGTGATCTCATCCACGGTCTCCCCTTTGATCCGCAGAGCGGTAAGCAGGGAGCCGATCTGGGCCTGCGTCGCCGCCCCTTCCATAATAGCGCCCATGATGTCCCGCGCCTGCTCCCGGGATAAATCCTTGCTTTCAATCAGTCCGGCGATCCCGGACTGCACCAATTGGTTAACGCTGCTGCTCATTGCCATTTGTTCTCCTCTCGCTCATAAGAGATTGATTATCGCTTAAGCCGCCTGTTACAGGACCCGGTCAAGGGGTATATTCGTACATGTAATCCTGATTGATGCTGCCTCTGTCCTTCGCCTTCGCCGGGAACATCGCCTCGGCCATCCGAATCGCTTTCAGCATGCCCTTGGCCTTGTTGACGGTCTCCTCGTACTCCTTCTCCGGCACGGAATCCCAAACAATGCCCGCTCCCGCCTGAACATAGGCCCGGCCTTTGCGGAAGATGATCGTCCGGATCGTTATGCAGGAATCCATATTTCCGGAGAATCCAAGGTACCCGATCGCTCCCGCATAAGCTCCCCGCGCTTCACGCTCCAGTTCGGCGATAATCTGCATCGCCCGGAGCTTCGGCGCTCCGGATACGGTGCCCGCCGGCAGGCAGGACAGGAAAGCGTCGAAGAAATCTTTATCCTCACGAAGCGTGCCCGAAACATTCGACACCATATGCATCACATGGGAGTATTTCTCGATCTCCATGAAGGAGTCACACTTAACGGTTCCAAACTTTGAAACCCGGCCTAGATCATTGCGGCCCAGATCGACGAGCATCAGATGCTCGGCTCTCTCTTTTTCATCCTCCAGCAGTTCGGACGCCAGCGCTCGGTCCCGCGCCTCATTCTCGCCTCTCGGCCTCGTTCCGGCAATCGGCCGGGTCTCCACCCGGTCGCCATCCACTTTCACAAGTGCCTCCGGCGATGTGCCGACAATGATTTCATCGTCCATTTTGAGATAATACATATACGGCGACGGGTTCAGCGTCCGCAGCAGCCGGTACACATGAAGCGGTGACACTTCGGTATTGATATGGAACCGTTGGGACAGCACGACCTGAAAAATATCGCCAGCCCGAATGTATTCCTTGGCCTGTTCCACATTGCCGATAAACTGCTCCTTCGTCAAATTGGAGTGAATATCACCCAGCTCGATATCCTGTGGAATGCTGCGCCGGTTCAGATTTTCCTGCGGTCCTTCCTTGTGCAGCTCCTCCGCCATCTCTTCGAGCTTGCGGTCCAATTTCTCGTAATTGGCTCTGATATCGGAATCCGTGTCGCCATCCTTGATATGAAGGTTGCCGACCAGCAAAATCTGCTGTTTAACGTGGTCGAACACGATAATCCGGTCACAGAACATGAAGCGAATATCATCCATTTTCAAATCATCGCTGGCATGGGCCGGTAGCTTCTCGTAATACTGAAGCAGGTCGTACCCGAAAAATCCGATCGCCCCGCCGGTGAACGGCGGCATTTCCGCAAGCTTCGGGCTGCGGTACGAACGGAGCAGGCTTTTCAGCTCTTCGATCGGTTTGCCCTTCAGCTGCTTTTTCTCGCCGCCGATTTCCACATTGATGACACCTTTTTTGCCGGAAATGAGCAGGAACGGATCGCTGCCGATGAACGAATACCGGGCCCATTGGATGCCGCCCTCCACGCTTTCCAGCAGAAAGGCATTTTTGCGTCCAGCAAACCGCTGAAAAATCCGGATCGGCGTTTCCATATCGGCCAGGAGCCGCTTCACCACGGGAATGAGGTTATACTGCCGCGAGAGCGACATCACTTGTTCAACACTGGGACTGGTCATTTGTCGTTCCTCCTTGGACTTAGAAAGGGTATTTGAGCTGAAAATACAGAAAAACCTCCACCGAAGTAGAGGTTAGGTTAAGCAAGCGTATAAAAGAGCGGGATTTCGGCATCAGGCAGTTGCAGCCGCTCTGCAGCGGACGATGCATAAAAGATCCCCGCATTCAAAGCAACGCAAAATACAATCTCCGAAAAAGACGCTATCCCCCACCTATGGAAGATAAAGTCCAAACGATACAACCAGGCATCAGTAA
Source organism: Paenibacillus rhizophilus (assembly GCF_003854965.1). Lineage (GTDB taxonomy): Bacteria > Bacillota > Bacilli > Paenibacillales > Paenibacillaceae > Paenibacillus_AQ > Paenibacillus_AQ rhizophilus. Next base: position 88,983 of record NZ_RQPI01000001.1, on the reverse strand, counting down.
TGATCAGCTATCCGTGCACCTGCAAACCTCACGTTCGCAGTTCCTGCACTTGAATATCCGCCCTTCGGCTGTATCCTTAACATCCCTTGCACTCAGCTCTTCTCAGCTCATCTCAACTCTGGCTTAACTCTGCTTCACTCGTCTGATAACACTATACATGATACAAACGCTTATTGACAACCCCTGAGACAACCAATTATTTGGAAAGCCCCGAGTTCTATATTATTATAAAACTTCTGCTGCTATTTGCTCTCTGAAAGATCGGGACGCAGCTTCTGCGCTTCATTCAGGTATACATGGCGGATATCGCGCTGGCTCTTGTCCGTATTGACCTGCACCATCAGGCGGATGCATTTCGGCAGACTTCCCTTAACCGGAATTTCAGTCGAGCACATCAGCGGTACCAGCTCCCAGCCTTCAATTTCGCGGATCGCCCGCGCCGGGAAGGTCGCATCAAGATCAGTGGTCATCGTAATCCACACGCTGCAAATATCTTCGGCGATAATGTCATTGCGTTCGACCATTTCCCGCAGCAGCAGTACCGTTTCCCGCAAAATTTCCTGTTCCTCGTTGCGGTTGACGGTAGTCGCTCCGCGAATGCCGCGGTTTACCATGGGCTTCCCTCCTCTTTAAGCTGCCTGATAACCTCGCGCACCGCGGACTCCTCAACACCATTAACAATGCTGACGGCTCCAATCTCGTCGGGAACGATAAACGTTATCCGGCCTTCTTTGAATTTCTTGTCATGCATCATAGCTTCGATGATCTCTTCCTCGCTGTATTCCGCCGGCAGTCTCGTTGGAAGCTCCAGCGCGCCGAGCAGGGAAACCGTCTCCTCGTACAGGGAACGCGGACGCCCCAGCTTGGCCGCCAGGAGCGCAGAGCCCGCCATTCCGATGGAGATGGCTTCGCCGTGCAGAAAGGTTCCATAGCCTCCCACCGCTTCAACGGCATGTCCGATCGTATGGCCCAGATTCAGAATGGCGCGAAGTCCGTGCTCCCTTTCATCCTCGCCGACCACATCCGCTTTGATGGCGCAGCCGCGCTCCAGCGCGTAGCCGAGCGCTTCCGGGTCCAGTGCAAGCAGTTCTGCCGCATGATCCCGGCACCAGTAGGCGAAGTCGCGGTCCAGGATAAGTCCGTGCTTGATGACTTCGGCCAAACCGGAACGCACCTGGCGCGGAGGAAGCGAAAGCAGCGTATTCAGGTCGTACACGACCATTTTCGGCTGGTAGAAAGCCCCGATCATATTCTTCGCCAGCGGATGATTTACCGCCACCTTACCGCCGACGCTGCTGTCATGCGCCAATATCGTTGTCGGAATCTGCATAAAGCCGATGCCGCGCATATAGGTCGCGGCCACAAAGCCCGCCAGATCGCCGACGACACCGCCGCCCAGCGCCAAAACGGCGGAGTTCCGGTCAAGACCGGCAGAGATCGCCGTCGTCATCACTTCTTCATATACGGTCAGAGATTTCGAGGCTTCTCCCGACGGAATGATATGACTGACAACCGTGTAGCCCCCGGCCTCTAATCGCGTCTCCAAATCAGAAAGATACAAAGGGGCCACTGCGCTGTCGCTGACGATCAGCAGTGGGCTGCGCACCGGAAATCCAGCTTCCGCGCACAGACCGGCAATGCCCTCCAGAATTCCGCTGCCTATCACAATCGGATAGGAGCGTTCGCCCAAAGCTACTTTAATTCTCCGCATATCAGTAGCTCTCCAGTTGGGCCAGGTAGTTATTATAATTGGCCCGGATTTCTTCCATGGAATCCCCGCCAAATTTATCCAGGAATGCCTTGGCGATTTCCCAGGCGACCACATTTTCCATCACGACGCAGGCTGCGGGCACCGCGCAAGCATCGGAGCGTTCCACCTGTGCGGTAAAAGGCTCCTTCGTATCGATATCCACGCTTTGCAAAGGCTTGTAGAGCGTCGGAATCGGCTTCATCACTCCGCGCACCACCACCGGCATGCCGTTCGTCATTCCGCCTTCGAAGCCGCCGAGCCGGTTGCTCGCCCGGTAATATCCGCGGCCGGAATCGTACATGATTTCGTCATGCACTTTGGAGCCGCGCAGTTTGCCCGCTTCGAAGCCGATGCCGATCTCCACGCCCTTGAAGGCGTTGATTGACATAACCGCTCCGGCAATGGCGCTGTCCAGCTTGCGGTCGTACTGCACATAGGTTCCAAGGCCGACAGGAAGTCCTTCGACGATACATTCCACGATTCCGCCGATGGAGTCGCCTTCTTCCTTGATCTGGTCTATGTAGGCTTCCATCTTCTTCTCGGTTTCCTTGTCCACGACTCTGACCGAGGATTCTTCCGTACGGGCGATCAATTCGTCAATCGGCAGGTCGTTCACTGGAGCTTCGATTTCGCCGATCCGGATAACCTGTCCGGCGATCTTCACTCCAAATGCTTCAAGCAGCTGCCGCGCCACCGCGCCGCAGGCCACCCGCGCTGCCGTTTCCCGGGCGCTGGAGCGCTCCAGAACATTGCGCAAATCGGTCAGATTGTATTTCAGACCTCCGTTCAGGTCCGCATGGCCTGGGCGAGGGCGGTTTACCCGACGCTTGTCCTCGTCCGCGCCTGGAATCGGCTCGACATTCATGATGTTCTTCCAGTGCGTCCAGTCTTTATTTTCTATAACGAGCGCAACCGGAGCGCCGGTCGTGCCGCCATGGCGCACCCCGCCGACAATCTGGGCGGTATCTTTCTCGATCTGCATGCGGCGGCCGCGGCCGTATCCTTTTTGACGCCGCTGCAATTGAAAATTAAGCTGTTCAAAATCCAGCGTAAGATTGCTGGGCAGACCCTCGATAATCGCCGTAAGCTGGGGACCGTGTGTCTCCCCAGCCGTCAAATAACGTAAACTCATGCTGCGTTCCCCCTTCGCGCTTTCAAACTGTAAACTGCTAAAATCCGTAATGACCTTTGCTCATTATAGTATAGGGAAATCCCTTTTGACAAGAAAAGCACGAAGCTTATCCATTCTTAATTGTCTGAACAAAAAGCGCCGCCCGAACTCCATTTAAGGAGCGGGCGGCGCTATGGCCGGACACGCAGCAGCCGAGCTTATCCCCCAACGTGCTGATTCTGCCGCGGATAAGACGCTTTGCTCTCCTCCTGCTGAAGCAGGCGCTGAAGCTGCACATCCTCCACACCGAGAATTTGTCCGCATTCCCTCACGGTTATGATCCCGCGCCGGTATGCGTCAATCACCTTGCTTTTATCCATTTCCTTACGACCTTTCGCTTGGCATACTGACTCTATCATTCAGTATCTCTGTATGCGGCTGAAAGTATACCTTGCGCTGCAAGTATTTGGACAACGGCGGTGCCGGCGCTATTTTTTACGATAAAAGAAGGTTTCCGTAGATTCGAATCCGTATTTGGAAGGGGTGAAAATCTGCTCCGTGCTCCCCACAAACAAATAGCCGCCGGGACGAAGACTGGCCGAGAATTTGTGATACAACTTGTCCTTCGCTTCTTCCGTGAAGTAAATCATTACGTTTCGGCAGACAATGAGATCGAATCCGGTATCGAACTTGTCCAGCAGCAGGTTCTGCTTGCGGAAGTCGATATTTTTTTTCAAATCGCCGCTAACCCTGAAAACATGACCTTCCGGAGAAAAATAACGCGCGGCCACATCCTTGGGCACATCCTTAAGCGAACGTTCCAGGTAAAGCCCCTGTTGGGCCTTGGACAACGCACCATCATCGATATCGGTCGCCAGAATGCTTGTTTGGGACAGTATTTTTTTATCGGACAGGATCATAGCGAGCGTGTACGGCTCTTCACCGGTGGAACAGGCCGCACTCCACAGCTTCAGCCTTTTGCCGCTTCCCTGCAGCTCGGGCAGAATATGATCGCGCAGCACTTCCCAGCGGTTCGGGTTGCGCCAAAATTCAGAGACGTTGATCGTCATCCGGTCGAGGAACTCGTAAAACAGCCCCTTATCTTTCAGCATCGCCGCAAAAAAATCGGAAAAGCTATGGTATCCGTTCTTCGTGCGAAGAGTCGTCAGACGCCGCTTCATCTGGGCTTCCTTGTACTGTGACAGGTCGATGCCCGTACTTTTATTGACATTGTGAATAAATCCTGTGTAATCAGGATCCGCCGCCGGCGCTTCGCGTTCAGGCATCATATTCATCTACCCCTGTCTTTTATGTCCGGATCAGATCCAGGCCGCAATGTCCTTGTTATAATCATTCAGTTCCTTGGGAGCGAAAAAGTTGGCAATTTCTCTTGCTGCGCTCTCGGGAGAGTCGGAACCGTGAATGAGATTGAGCGGCGTGTGGCTGGCAAAATCCCCGCGGATCGTACCCGGAAGCGCTTCGCCCACCTTTGTCTTGCCAATCAGCAGCCTTGACAGGGCGATTACGTCATCGCCTTCCCAGACCATGGCAAAAACGGGGCCCGAAATAATAAAAGAGACAAGATCGGGGAAAAAATCTTTGCCCTCATGTTCCGCATAATGCCGCTTGGCCTGCTCCTCGGTTATCGTAATGAGCTTGGCGGCAACTAGCTTAAAGCCTTTGTCCTCCAAACGCGCTACAATGCGGCCGATTAGTCCGCGCTGCACGCCGTCAGGCTTGATCATCAAATACGTCTTTTCCATAGGGTTCACTCTCCATTTTCCCTTACGAATGATGGTCTTTTACGATATCTTACCAAAATCGGAGACGGCTGTTAACCGGGCATTTTACAAAATGCCGTACTTTAAGTCTTGCCCCTTTGTCAGTACTTTCTGCCGGTCACAAAATAGGCGATGTCACGCAAATTGCCCTTCGTGCGGTTGTTCGGCAGGTGATCCAGCGCCGCCAGAGCCTTGTCGATATAACGCGAGGCCAGCTGCTCCGCCCGGGATATTCCGTCTCCGGAGAGAATCAGATCGATAGCCCGCCCTACCCCGGCGCTCCCTTCCCGGATCATCTTCAGTTCGTCCAGAAGAGAGCCGCGCAGACGGTCGTCCTCCATCGTGTAGATGACCGGCAGAGTAATATTGCCCTGGCGCATATCGCTGCCCGGCGGTTTGCCGATCTGCTTCTCCGTTCCCCTCAGATCAAGCAGATCGTCGCCGATTTGGAAAGCCATCCCCACATTGTAGCCGTAATTATAGAGCTGCCGGGCGACCTCCGGCTCCGCGTCGGCTGCCAACGCTCCAAGCTGGCAGCTGATGGCGATGAGCAGCGCAGTTTTACGCCGTATCCTGCGCAAATAATGGCGGACGCTCTGGCCGCTGTTGAAGAAATCGCGGATTTGCTCCATTTCGCCGATCGACATCTCCACCATCGCCTTGGAGAGAATCTGATGGATAAGCGGATTCGGCAGCTCCGCCGTTATGGTCAAAGCCTTGGCATAGATATAATCGCCGGTATACATCGCGATTTTGTCGCCCCACTTGGCCTTGACGGTCGGCTCGCCGCGCCGCGTATCGGCATCGTCGATGACATCGTCGTGGACCAGGGAAGCGCTGTGAATCAGCTCCAGGGGAATGGCGACCCGCTTCAGCTTACCGAGATCGTAAGTGCCGAATTTGCCGCCCATCAGCACAAATACGGGACGCAGCCGTTTGCCGCCGGCTTTCAGCAGGTGCAGCGACGTTTCCGTAAGCAGATGATCGTCTCCCTGTACGCTGAGGTACAGCTCCTTTTCAAGAACTTCCATATCCTTATTCAGCAGGCCGAACATTTGCAGTCGTTTCATTCCTTCACCCGTGTCAACAGATTATCGCTCCAAAACTCCATTTTCACCTTCCGGGGCAGCAGTCCCATTTCGTAGGCGTAGCGGAAATAGAGATTCAGACCTTCCTGCTGCCTTTCTCCAAAATCATAACATAAATTGCGGAAATATCCGTACCAGTACTCGGGAGTGCCCCCGATCCGGCCGCAGGCTTCCATGACAACCGGCTCCAGATTTTTTAATCCGCGCCGCTTGCTCTCCGCGAAGGCTCTGTAAATTTCGCCGATCGCCTCCGGCACCTCACGCGCCGATTTCCGGCTTACCGCCCATACCGCAAAGGTCATCCCGAACCCCGTCCACTTCTTCCAGAGCTTGCCCAGATCGGTGACCGTATAATTATTGTTCTGCCACAATGCCCGAATGGCGTGATCGCCGATCAGGAGACAAGCATCGGCCCGTTCCATCATCTGTTCCAGATCCGGCTCGGCGCTTATGTATTCCGGCTTTCCGCCCACAGCCTTTTCCAGCAATATTTTCAGCAGGTTCACCGAGGTAGCCGACGTGTTCGTTACGGCGATTGTACCTTTCGCCGCTTCTTCAACCGTTCCCTTCGAGAAGAGAAAAATCGACCCCACGGGACCGTCCGAGCTGACGGACAGATCCGGCAGCAGCAGCAGCCTGTCGCTGGCCTCGGCAAAGGCAAAGGAAGAGAGCGCCCCGACATCGATGTCTCCGCTGGCCATGCCGCGGTTCAGCACGGAGGGCACCTCGCTTACCATCCGCGCCGGAAACGAAAGAACCGACGGATCAAAGTTATAAAAAACGGGCCATGAATTGGTATAGCTGATTTTGCCGATTATGGCAGGACGGCCGCTCTTCATGTGGTCACTCCCCCCATCTGCGAAATAAAGCGTGATCGATTCCGAAGCTGTCCAGCACCTTTCCAACCATGAAGTTGATCAGGTCGTCCATAGTTTGCGGCCCGAAATAAAAAGCCGGCATAGCCGGAATGATGCGCACGCCGAGCCGGGACAGCTTCAGCATATTTTCCAAATGTATCGCATGCAGCGGTGTCTCCCGCGGCACCAGCACAAGCGTACGTCCTTCCTTCAGCATCACGTCTGCGGCGCGGGTCATCAAATTGTCGGACGAGCCGTTCGCCACGGCCGAGAGCGTTCCCATGGAACAAGGCATAATGATCATTCCTTCCGTACGAAAGGAGCCGCTTGCAATGGAAGCGCCAATATTGGCGACGGGATGATAGAACAGAGAACCGGGACGGCCTCTGAACTGTTCATTCAGAACGCCCTCCCGGTCCGAGACGTTCCAGCCCAGCTCTTCTTTGAGAACGCGCCAGCCCGCATTGCTTATAACGAGATGCACCGTACGGCCGAGCGACAGCAGCGTTTCCGTCAGGCGTATGCCATAGATTGCGCCGCTGGCCCCCGTAATGCCTACAACGAAGCCTTTGGAGCTAGAATTGCTCATTTGTAAGTCTGCACCACCAAGTCAATCAAAGTAAAAGAAAACACCACGATGCTGAGCACCCCGTTCATCGTAAAAAACGCCGTTTGCAGACGGCTTAAATCGTTCGGAGAAACAATATGGTGCTCATAGAACAAAATAATATAAGCGATCACCATACCAACGATATACCACCAGCTCAAATGGGCCATAAACAGTAGCGATATAAAACCAAGACCGGTCAGGATATGAAACACCTTGGCGATCTTAAGCGCTCCCGCGACGCCGAAACGGACCGGAATGGAGCGCAGCCCTTCCTTCTTGTCGAACTCGACATCCTGGCAAGAATAAATGACGTCAAAGCCGGCCGTCCAGAACATGATGGTGAAATAAAACACCATTGCGGTCAAGTCCACCTTGCCGGTGACCGCAACCCACCCCCCAAGCGGTGCAAGCGCGATCGTCAGGCCGAGTATCAGATGACAAGCCCAGGTGAAACGCTTGGTAAAAGAATAAAACACTAAAAGAAAGACCGCGATGGGCAGCAGTTTGGCCGACAGCGGATTCAGCTTGAAAGCGGCCCAGAACAGCAGGAAGAAGGAAAAGGCGATAAAAACAATCACTTCCCCCGCCTTCAGCAGTCCCGCAGGAATGGCTCTTTTGGCCGTACGCGGATTTTTGGCGTCGCTTACGCGGTCAATCAGCCGGTTTAAGCCCATCGCAGCGCTACGCGCACCGAACATGGCAATGATGATCCAGCCGATGTCCCGCCAGGAAGGCAGTGAACCGGACATGACCATCGAGCCAAGCAATGCGCCCATAAATGCAAACGGAAGGGCAAAGACCGTGTGTTCAAACTTGATCATCTGCAGAAAAATACCGATTTTCTTAAACATCCCCATTCTCCTTGAGCCCAATGTGTAATGCCGCGATGCCTCCTGTCAAGGGGAACGATTCTACGCTTTCTAGGCCGGTTTCACGGAAAATCTGCTCCAGCTGCTTTCGGTCCGGAAACAGTGCAAGCGATTCGGGAAGCCATTTGTACTGCTCATAGCTCTTCGCGAACAGCTTGCCGAGCAGCGGGAGCATCCGTCTGAAATAGAAATAATAAATGCCCTTGAATGGCTGTACCGTCGGTTTGGACAATTCCAGGCAGACGACCATCCCTCCGGGTTTCACAACGCGCTTCATTTCGCGAAGCACCTGAACGGGATCGGGCACGTTGCGAAGACCGAAGCCGATCGTCGCGTAATTGAAGGAGCAGTCTCCGAATGGCAGATTCATCGCGTTGCCCTGAACAAGCGTAATCCGCTCGTCGAGCCCCCGCTCCTCTACCTTGCGGCGGCCTACGGCAAGCATGCCCTCGCTGAAATCAAGACCGATGACGTCGCCGGTCTCGCTCTTCTCCGCCAGTGCAATGCTCCAGTCGCAGGTGCCGCAGCATAAATCGACGGCGGTGTCGCCGGGGCGCATCGCCATTTTGTCCATGGCGAATTGCCTCCAGGACTTATGACGCCTGAAGCTGAGAATATCGTTCATCGTATCGTACTTTCCGGCGATTTTCTCAAATACGGAATGTACATACTGTTCCTTCGGCTTGATTCCGTTATCGCCGGTTATCGTTGACTTATTCATGGAATATCCTATGCCTCCCCCGCAGCTTGTCCTGTAATTTTCGACTGCAAAAGGAAGCGGTCGAGCGCCGCCCGCAGCTCGCGGGTCAGGCTTTCGTCCCTGAGGTCCTGAATAATTCCCTGAATGGAATCCAACGCCTGGTGCAGCTTGTCCGTCAGCAGGGAATCACATTTATACTTCATCTTCAGCTTCTTCCAGTCTGTAAGCTCGAACTTCCGTTCCCGAAGCTGCCGTCTCTCGTCCTCGTTGCCAGCCTCCAGCAGATGCCAATAGCAGAATCCGTTCAGCGCTTCGGCAGGGGATGCTCCCCGCTTCAGCTCCAGCACCACCGTCTCGCACCGGCTGAACTCGTACAGCAGATTCTGCCAAGGGTCGGCCAGCCGATGATCGATCAGGGGCGTAAATGAACGGAACAGCCGCATATTCAGCTGCACCATAGCCTGCAAATAGGCTTCAGCCGTAAGCATCAGCTCTTGTGCCTTACTATACAGCTGGGCTTTAAGAACATTAAATTCAGCGATAGCCGAGCTTAAGGAACCGATGATTCCGATCTCGCCGCTCTTGGCCAAAAGATGGTAAAACCAGCTGCTGAAATAATCTCCCGCCAGCACCTTCAGCTGCCGCGGGCGCATGGCGTCCTCTCCTGAAGAGCCGGCCGGAAGGTCAATCGACTCATGGGTATCCAGTCCCAGCTGGACAAGGGCTGTAACGAGCGTATACAGCTCTGCATCAGGCTGCCGGGCAGCGCCATGGTTCAGAAATATATATAACAACGATCCCCGGGCATCCGGAAATGGCGGCAGCTCCGTATGCCGCTGAATCATGTCGTAGTCCGTATAAGATTTAGCCAGTTGCGGTATGCGGTACGGTTTCATTTGAGCCTCCGAGCCAATTTAAAGTATGACCGATCTTTTTGTTCACAATCTTGTCTATTATATCACATGTTTTTTGGTCGCGCACGGCCCTGTATCTCGCCGCTTCAAGCCTCCTAGTACCTTTTTACCCGGATTAGGGAGCAATGAACTGATTTTTCCACAGGCTGGTTTCACTGATCCGGAAAGCCGCCTTGAGCCGACCCGGAAGCGGAAAATTATCCGCCGTCTGAAGCTCGCCCAGCAGCTCGGGGGACAACTCCCGGCGTCTGGCGTCGGCGGCCAGCAGCAGGCGGGCCGTACCCAGCCATTTGTCTTCCGCAATGACTCTCAGCATAACCTGATCGACATTTTCCGTATCCCGGAAAGCGAAATAGAACGTCTTGGCCATATCGGCGTATACTTCTTTGGGCTGGAGACTGCTGTCCGTCACCTTCAAATCCAGCGTAAGCACCCCGTCTTCCCAATCGACGCTGCCGATGGACAGGGATAAATCCAGGCCACCCACAGCATCCACCAGGTTGCCGTTGCTCAGAACCATGCCGCTTGAACCAGGCGAGAAGGTTTCCAACGTTCCATGCACACGCACAGCGGAAGAATGGAGGCTCTCCATCTTCGGAAGCAGGACGGCGGACGCCGCCGTAAGCAGCATCGCCGCTCCGATCCACCATGTCCGGTTCATCGTTCATCCCCCTTTACGCCTTGCGGCATTGTCCGCGCACAGAAGAATAAGGACAGCATAGAGCGTATACCTTCTTATATGTCAAAAAAAAGCAGGCTATGCCTGCTGGTTCAGATCCCGCTTTCCAATTGTCCGTGCTTGGTCATAATCTCCGCCTTGCCGCGGATCTTCATCGCAGAGGTCTGATCGGTAAACTGGGCAATCATCACCTCGCCCTTGTCGAGCTTTTCGGTGTGATGGAAACGAGTATCCAGGCCTCTCGTAAGTCCGATCACCTGCACGCCGTTCTCCTTGGCCTTGACCACGATATAATCGCTTGCCGCTGCATCCTGGGCGGTCGCGTTTTTGCTGTCGCTCATCTCTAATCTCCTCTCTTCTAACCTGTCGCTTCCCGCTCTTAAAAATAAATGCCGCCTGGAAGGGCGGCATGAACTTACAAATCAAGATTATAGAACGGATATGTAGAAATCTTATTTGATTCCGTCTTTAAGCGCTTTGCCCGGTTTGAATGCCGGAACTTTGCTCGAAGGAATTTCGATTTCTTCACCGGTTTGCGGATTGCGGCCTTTACGTGCGGAACGCTCGCGGACTTCGAAGTTGCCAAATCCGACCAGTTGTACCTTGTCACCACCCTGCAAAGCTTCCGTAATCGCCTCGAATACGGCGTCTACCGCTTTGGTAACATCTTTCTTGGGAAGTTCAGTGGCTTCCGTCACTTGATTGATCAAATCAGATTTATTCATTTCTTCTCACCTCCCTGGATAATTCTCTGTTATTGTTCACTGTTTCCGTTTCAACGTAAAATATACGTGATTATTTCGTAAAGTGAAACATTGCCGGCATCCTTCCCCGGATGCGCAACAAATTTATAGTAATACAGGCCATCCATAATTTCAAGGCGTTCCTAAAAAAACAAGCTGAAATGATTTCCTGAACCTCCAATCCGCATACAATAGCCCCAAAAATGCGGTCTTGGCCTCGAATTTGCTCAGTGATTTCGCTCGTCTCCCGAAAAATTGCACATTCGATTCTATCAAAAAATGAGCGGGACCCCAAGGTCCCGCTCTTCCTATTTCCCTTCTAACTGCTGCGCTCCTTACAAGATAATGGCAATCAAGCCGCCTGAGCCTTCGTTGATGATACGGCCAAGCGTTTCTTGCAGCTTGTAGCGGGCGTTGTCCGGCATCATCGCAATTTTGCCCTGGATGCCTTCCCGGACGATGCTGTGCAGCGACCGGCCGAAAATATCCGACTCCCAAATTTTGATCGGGTCGTTCTCGAAATCCTGCATCAGGTAGCGGACAAGCTCTTCACTCTGCTTCTCCGTACCGATAATCGGCGAGAATTCCGATTCGACATCGACGCGGATCATATGGATGGAAGGAGCCGTCGCTTTCAGCCGCACTCCGAAGCGTGTGCCTTGGCGGATCAGCTCCGGCTCGTCGAGCGCCATTTCCGCCAGGGAAGGCGCGGCGATGCCGTAGCCGGTCGTCTTGACCATTTCCAACGCTTCCGCGAACCGGTCGTATTCCCGCTTGGCGTGGGAGAACTCCTGCATCAGCTGCAGCAGATGGTCCTTGCCGCGGATTTCGACACCGACGACTTCCATCAGCACCTGGTCGTACAGCTCTTCGGGCGCATACAGGTCGATTTCCGCGACGCCCTGGCCCATATTCATGCCGCTGAGTCCGGCTTTGTCGATAAAGTCATATTCCGTAAACTGGGAAACGAGCCGGTCGACGTCACGGAGGCGGCGGATATCCTTGACCGTATCGCGTACCGAATTCTCGTAATTGCTGCGCAGCCAGTGATTTTCGGGAAGCACCATCACCCAGCTCGGCAGATTGACATTCACTTCATGCACAGGGAATTCATACAATACTTCACGCAGCACGCCGGTGACATCTTCTTCAGTCATGGTGGCTGCGCTAAGCGACATGACCGGAATATCGTATTTGGCCGCAAGCTCGCCGCGGAGCTGCTGGGTTTCCTCGCTCCTAGGCCGGGTCGAGTTGATAACGAGCACGAACGGCTTGCCGACCTCCTTCAGCTCCGCAATGACGCGTTCTTCCGAATCTACATAGGAGCTGCGAGGAATCTCCGCAACGCTTCCGTCTGTCGTGACGACGACGCCCAGCGTTGAATGCTCCTGAATCACCTTGCGCGTGCCGATCTCCGCAGCCTCCTGGAAGGGAATCGGCTCTTCGAACCACGGCGTCGAGATCATCCGCGGACCGTTCTCGTCCTCATAGCCCTTTGCGCCATCAACCGCATAGCCGACGCAATCCACAAGCCTGACATTGACCTCGAGCCCCTCGGCCACTTTAATCTGAACCGCATTGTTCGGAACGAACTTCGGCTCGGTTGTCATGATCGTCTTGCCCGCCGCGCTCTGCGGCAGCTCATCCACGGCACGCACGCGGTCGGCCTCGCTCGTGATGTTGGGCAGTACGATCGTTTCCATAAAGCGCTTAATAAATGTCGATTTCCCCGTGCGGACCGCGCCGACGACTCCCAGATAGATGTCCCCGCCGGTACGTTCGGCAATGTCCTTGAAAATATCCACTTTTTCCAAAAGAGATCCCCTCCTCATATACTTCCGAAGAAAAATGCCTGAAGAGCATCGACTTCGCGCTTGCCGCCGGTGTTCATCGCCTGCAGGGCAATGAACCGGACTTCGCACTGCCCGGCTGAAGCTTGGTCCGTAAGGTCCGTAAGCTTTGCCCCGCGGTAAACTCCGAACGCTCGGACATGCATTTGGACTAGTATCATCATATGTACCCATTGCGGATTTATGACCTGCATTCACGCAATTTGAAGGTTGTTTCTCCTTAGGAGGAGCAATACACGGCTGGCGTTACCGGCACCCGGAAGCTTTCTCATCATGTATATGAGGATGGCACCCGAAATAGAACCCTTGTGAAGCGGAGGCCGGACAAACCCATAATCTTTAGGGTAACAGGAAAAAGACGGCTCCCTCGTCGGATATCCGCCTTTTTGAAAAAATGCGCGTATTCGGTTAGACCGTCACTTTACTTATCGGATAAAGGATGGGGAACAGGCTGCCCCCCCACCCAGTAATAAGGGAGCGATTTGACAGGGACAAACCAGGAATTTTCCAGCAAGTACGAGCGCAGATCCTCATCGGGAGCCGGCTGTTCTGTCCCCTTGTCCACCGCAGACATAATATCGAACACATAATCCGCGTATACGCTGCCAGTCCTGTCAATCATGAAATCCATCTCCTGGCCGGAATATACGCTGGTCAGCTTCAGGCTTTCCGTTCCGGCTTTTTTGCCGTCGACCGAATACAGGCCGGGGTACAGCTCTCCTGCAGCGGGCAGCTCGCCGCCATGGGACGAACGGTACAGATTCACCTTCCGCTGGACATCATTCACGGCCTGGACGGTTACGAGATCCATCACTTTGACCGTCGGATTCCTCTCCTCATCCAGCAGCAAAAAGTAGGCGCTGCCTCCTTTTTCGAAGGCCGTCGCCGGAATGGCGTCCAAATAGCCCCTTTTATTAAGCTTATCCAGATCAATCCGGAATTTCTCGTATCTCGGCGTCGTCTCGTCGGCATTCATGATCGGGAGCAAGCCTTCCTCTTTATAGTAATCATCGACAGCGGTCTGTATCTTTTTGACACTCTCCCGGTAGATGATGGCAGAACCGCTATCCTCCTTGCCGGGATACATGCAGCCCGACAGAAAAAGAGCAAGGACCAGAATACCCTGCAAACCGGCGGCGCGTAAAGACGGCAGTGTGCCCTCTCGAGTAATTTGCACCCGGCGAGTCATCCATCCACTCCGTATTCTTACCATAATTCATCCTCCCGGCCGCGCCGGGCTTCTTCCAGCCTGCGGCGCACGGCAGCTTTCAATGGGTCTTCGGGAACGGTAACATGGACGTCGCCCCATACCTCGGCTTGGCAGGCCAGACGCACGCCTTCGTTCAGTTGGCTGCCCAGCTTCCGGCGCTCGGCATCTCCGGGCGGTTTCACCGCTCCTGCTTCCTCCGCGGCCACCTTGACCTTGCACATCAGGCATCCGGCTTTCCCGCCGCACCGGGTTGCAATCTTGACGCCCGCCTTCCGCGCCGCCTCCAGCAGTGAAAGCCCTCTTGCCGCCTCGGTCTGCTGTCCCTCCGGGAGAAAGATGACCTTGTATCTTTTATGCGGTTTCATCGATGTTATTATCCTCCTAATGGTGATTCAAGTAAGAATCGCACTCTTAGGAACAAAGCGCCGAAACGCCTAGAAGTTCTCCAAGCAGCCCGATATGGGAATTCTCCAGCGAATTGCGCCGGATCAGGTTTTGCAAAAGAGGCAGATGCGCCGGTAAATTTTGTCTCATGACGGCGGCGATCGCCTCAAATCGGTCTCTTCGTCCGCGCAGCACGTTGAATACAAATTCATGGGCCAGCGGCATAAGGCACAGCCTTCCGATTCCGGGGTAATCCTCTACAGGCGCGTTCCCCCGTAAAACCCCGGTCTCCACACAGTACTTCGAAGGACCGCTGCACACCTCGAACCCGCAAACGAGTTCCAGATGATAATTTCCCAGCCGGTAATGGCCGATTAGCGAATAGCATCCGCGGCTCCGGTCTTCGGCCGGCTCTCCGCAGGCATATCGGCTGAGAGCCGCATGAAGCCTGCCTGCAGCTTCCAAGTCCGCATACACATCAATATCACGGGGAGGAGCCGCCAGCTGAACATGGTGCAGCAGCAGTCCGCAGCTCCCCCCTAGCAGCCATAACGGCGGGTCTCCCTCACCCGCAGCGCTTAGTGCGTCAACAGCCTGTACAATAGCCTGACGCAACTCCTGTGGCATTGTATTGCCGCCCAACATTTCTTCACGCCCCATTCCTTCAAAAATCGCAATACGATTCAATCCGAAATATGTAACGGCTTACATAATTGAGGCCGCGCCGCCAAGCAGCCCGATAAGCATAGTCAGAAAAGCGATGACAGACAAAACTCCGCGAAGAAGGCCTTTCGTCCTGCTGCGGGCAAACGTAATGAGAAATACGGACAACCCCATAATCAAAATGGCAATCAGGGACAGCCACATTTTCGTCATCGGGTCCATGCGTACGCCTCCATTCAGCTGGAATTGTAGTTATATTATAACACGGCCGCAAAAAAAAGAGCATCCGAACCGCCAGGTCCTTCTGCTCTTTTGGAAAAGAAAACTCTTATTTTTTCAGCATCATTTTCATTAAGCTTTCCATGCTGCTCGAACTCCCGGTCTTCTTCACCGCACTGATAATTTCTTTGATCGTGTCTTCGCTCACCGGCACTTTGGCCATCGCGGACACCTGCTTGATCAATTGGCGGAGCTGGGCTTCACTCTGCAGCGTTCCCGGTTTGACCGTACTGGCCAGTTTTTTAACGGCGCCTTCCGAGATGTTTTTGCCCGTCTTTTTATTAATGGCGTTCAAGGCGTCCTTGGAAAAATTTCGGCTCATTTTCTAATCCCTCCTCCGTCAATCCCCGATACAGCATATGAGGATATCCGGCGAAAGGTGTTGGGCGTACCTTAGTTCGCTTTAGGTATGCCACTGCTCCCAGGTTTCCTGGGAGATGGATTCCAATTCCGCCTTCGGATCGCGTCCCATAAGTGCCTCAACTGCTTCCCGCGGACTCCGGCCCTGGAACAGCACATGATAAATTTGATCCGTAATCGGCATTTGGACACCCAATTTGGCGGAAATGGCATAAGCCGCCTGGGTTGTGCGGATTCCTTCAACCACCATGCCCATCGACTCCAGCACCTCATCCAGCGGCTTGCCCTGCCCGAGCAGAGAACCCGCCCGCCAGTTGCGGCTGTGCTTGCTTGTCGCCGTTACGACCAGATCGCCGATTCCGGCCAGACCGGCGAACGTCAGGGGATTCGCCCCGAGTTCCACGCCGACACGGGAGATTTCCGCAATTCCCCGGGTAATCAGCGCCGCCTTGGCATTATCGCCGTAACCGAGACCATCGGACATTCCAGCCCCGAGCGCTATGATGTTCTTGAGCGCTCCAGCCAGTTCCACGCCTACCATATCCCGGTTCGTGTACACCCGGAAGTCGTTGTTCATGAACAGATCCTGCGCCAATACCGCGGCTTTTTCATCCAGCGAAGCGACAACGACTGTCGTCGGGCAATGACGGACAACCTCCTCCGCATGGCTCGGCCCGGACAGGACAACGATACGTCCCTCATCGCACCCGAGCTCCTCGGATATCACCGTGGACATCCGTTTCATCGTCTCCGTCTCAAAGCCTTTGGTCGCATGAACGCATAGCATATCATCCTTCCAGTAAGCCTTCAGACTGCGGGCGACCTGGCGCATGCCTGAAGAGGGAGCCACAATGACAACCGCCTTGGTGTCCCTAACCGCCTCTTCCATATCGGTCGTGGCGATGATGCTTTCAGGCAGAACAACGCCAGGCAAATAATGCTCATTCGTATGGTTGGAATTGATTTCGTCCGACTGAACTTTATTTCGCGTCCACAGATAAACCTCCGGATGGTTCGCCGCCAGAACGCTTGCCAGCGCCGTTCCCCAACTGCCCGCGACCAGTACGGCGATTTTGTCAGACAACGCGTTTCCCTCCTTTGGATTTGGAACCGATTTTATTCTCGCGCCGTTGCGCGATTTTAATTATATTCGTCCGGTGCCGCCAAAATGCAAAGACGGCGATGATGAGGCTCGTCCAGAGCACCGGATATGTAAAGCCGGTGAACAGCAGGAACACCGGTGTCAAAGCAACGAACAGAAGCGAGCCGAGCGAGACATAGCGGGTAACAACGATGGCCAGAATCGCGATAATTCCGGCATACAACGCGGGCATTAAGGATAACGTCGCCATAACGCCGATCGTGGTTGCTATCCCTTTGCCCCCTTTGAAATGAAAGTACAACGGCCAGTTATGCCCGATTATGGCAGCGATGCCGCAAGCGGCGGCGACTCCGCTTCCCCAACCGTCCGCCCATACTCCAAGCCAAACGGCGATAATGCCTTTAAGCACGTCCAGAACAAGTACCAGTATGGCGGGTCCTGTTCCAAGAACCCGCAGTGTATTGGTTGCCCCGGCATTACCGCTTCCGTATTGCCTTATATCAATACCCTTGAGCAGCTTCGCCAGCAGAACGCTAAAGCTGACAGAGCCAAGCAGATAGCTGATTACAATTACCGCAATTTCAAACGCCACGCTTCTTCTCCCCTATTCATCGTCGGATTTACGCCGTGTAAAGATTCGGATCGGCGTTCCCTCAAAATTGAACGCACCGCGGATTTTGTTCTCCAGATAACGCTCGTAGGAGAAATGCATCAGTGACGGATCATTCACGAATACAACAACCGTCGGCGGCTTCACCGCCACCTGCGTCACATAGTTGATGCGCAGACGGCGTCCCTTGTCGGTCGGCGGCGGGTTGATCGCAACGGCATCCGATACGACATCGTTGAGCAGATGCGTGGCGATGCGGAGGGAGTGCTGCTGTGCGACATGCTGTACAATAGGCAGCAGCTTATGCAGGCGCTGCTTCGTCAGCGCGGACAAAAAGACGACCGGCGCATAAGTCATGAACAGAAAATGGTCGCGGATCTTGTTCTCAAAGTGCTGCATCGTCTTGTCGTCTTTCTCGACGGCATCCCACTTGTTGACTACGAACATCGACGCCTTGCCGGCATCGTGGGCATACCCGGCGATATGCTTATCCTGGTCGATAATGCCTTCCTCGCCGTTAATGACGACAAGCACGACATCCGCTCGTTCAATCGCCCGCATGGCGCGCATCACGCTGTATTTTTCGGTCGTTTCGTACACTTTTCCGCGCTTGCGCATACCGGCCGTATCGATGAGAACATACCTCTGTCCATCGCGTTCGAACGGTGTATCAATCGCGTCGCGTGTCGTGCCCGCCACATCGCTGACAATTACGCGCTCCTCGCCGAGAATTGCGTTGACCAGCGACGATTTGCCTACATTCGGGCGTCCGATTAGCGCAACGCGGATCACATCTTCATCATACTCTTCATCCTTGGGCTCCGGAAGCTTCTCCGTAACCGCATCCAGCAGATCGCCGATTCCGGTGCCATGGCTGCCGGAAATACCGATCGGATCGCCGAATCCCAGGCTGTAGAATTCATAGATGTCCTCAGCCCGCTTCATATTATCCACTTTATTGATCGCCAGAATCACCGGCTTGCCCGACCGGAACAGCAGCTGGGCCACTTCTTCGTCCGCATTCGTCAGTCCGCTCTTCGCTTCGCACATGAATACGATAAGGTCCGCTTCCTCGATCGCAAGCTCCGCCTGAACACGGATGGATTTTAGAATCGTATCCTCGCCATCAATCTCGATACCGCCCGTATCGATTACGCTGAACGCCTTGCCGTTCCATTCCGATACGCCGTATATCCGGTCCCGGGTAATTCCGGGCTTATCCTCAACTATAGCCAGCCGATCGCCGATCAGCCGGTTGAAAATCGTCGATTTCCCGACATTGGGCCTTCCTACGATGGCCACAACGGGTCTTGCCATGTTTCATTCCTCCTGTCTTTCTTACGTTTCCCATCATAGCAAAAAAGCTTATCTTTGGCTAACGCCTAAAAACACAATCGGCGAACCCTCAAATAAAGGGTTCGCCGATAAGTATACCCGTTATGTCAGACAAAAAGAGGAATTATTTCTCCTTGAATTTGTCCAGTTTGTCGCCAAAACGTTCGGCCAGCGTAAAGCTGAGTCCTTGGTTGCTAAGCGAAACGTTAGGGTTGTCGAGCACTTCTTTAGGCGCCCGGTCTCTGTTTCTCTCCGGCTTGGCACTTGGCGCTGGAGCTTCTTCCGTTTCCTTGATGCTTAAGGAAACGCGCTTCTCGGACGGATTGAAATCCAGAACCTTAACTTGTACCTCTTGTCCTTCCTTAAGCACTTCATGCGGCGTGCCGATGTGCTTGTGGGAAATTTGCGAGATATGCACAAGGCCTTCAACGCCCGGGAACAGCTCGACGAACGCACCGAAGTTGACAAGGCGTTTTACTTCGCCTGTTACTACATCGCCGATATGAATTTTGTCGGCAGCCGTATCCCAAGGACCAGGCATTGCCGCTTTGATGCTCAGGCTGATTTTGCCTTTTTCCGGATCGACCTTCAGTACTTTCACACGTACTTTGTCTCCCTCGGAAATCACATCGGAAGGCTTGTCAACATGGCTCCAAGCGATTTCGGATACGTGAACCAGTCCGTCAACGCCGCCCACATCGACAAACGCGCCGAATTGGGTCAGACGCTGTACAGTACCTTCGATGATTTGGCCTTCGGAGAGCTCGGACATAATTTTTTGCTTGTTGGCTTCGAATTCTTCTTCGAGCACTTCTTTGGCGGAAAGAATAACTTTGCCGTTCTCACGGTCAAGCTCTTTCACTTTTACGCGCAGCGTACGTCCTTTGTAATCGCTGAAATCTTCAACGAAATGACGCTCAACCATGGAAGCCGGAATAAATCCGCGGGCGCCTACGTCGGCAACCAGACCGCCTTTGACTACGTCGGCGACGGTAACTTCGAAAGCTTCCTGGGAATTGTAGTAATTCTCCAGGTCATCCCAAGATTTCTCGCTGTCTACAGCGCGCTTGGAAAGAACGAGGCTTTCCTTGTTGTCATTGATGCTGACAACCTTGCATTCCACTTCTTGTCCGACTTCGACTGCCGAAGCGGCATTGTCGAGCTGAACGGAAGACAATTCGCGAATCGGAATGACGCCGTCATATTTATATCCAATGCTGACATAAGCTTGGTTATCTTCGATTTTGACGATCGTTCCTTTCACGGTGTCGCCTTTTTTCAAGGAAATGATTTGCTCCAGCTCATCCTGGCTTGCCATTTCCTCTTGGTTGTTAGCAGCGGAATCTACCGCTTCTACGGATTCATTGTTTACCACATTCTCCGCAGCTTCCTGATTTCTTATTTCTTCAGACATGTGATTACCCTCCTCGATTCAAAACCCCATTTATTTAAACCCGCACTAGAGCAGGGTTCAAAACATACATCTTTAACGAAAGCCCCGCTTTAATTTGTTACTTCCCTATTATGTGCCAAAAAATAACGGCTATGCCGCTTTTCGGCAGAGGAATCATTTCGCTTCTTAAATCGCTTCAGTTGCCGCTGGGCTTGCCGGTTTCCAGCATCTCACGAATCCGGGCCATGATCAGATTGGTAACCGCTTCAGCCGAATCGCTGCCGCCTGCGGCATATTCGCTCAGATTAATCGGAGCGCCGTAAACGACGACCATCCGGCGAAATGGCTTGTAATGGCCGATAATCGCCGCCGGAACAACAGCCGCGCCACTGCGGAGAGCAAAGGTTGCCGCTCCTTTTTTGGCAATTCCGCTGTCACTGTTCCGCGTCCCTTCCGGGAAAATCCCCATTACTTGCCCGCCCCGGAGCAAATTAAGCGCCGTTTTAATGGATTCCTTGCTTACGCCGCCGCGTTTCACCGGAAAAGCGCCAAGTTGTCTGACCAATTGGCCGAGAACCGGAATGTTGAACAGCTCCGCCTTGGCCATATAGTTCACTTTGCGCTTCAGCTTGATGCCCATAGTCATGGGATCAAGCAGACTGGTGTGGTTGCCGCACAGCAGCACCCCGCCCTCTTCCGGAATATTTTCTCTTCCGACTGTCTTCAGCGGGAACAAGACGGCATAAATCATGCGCAGCAATCCTCGGCAAATGACATAAATCATAAATGATTTCTCTCCCCGCCAACATAAGATCTGCAGTGGGACACGATCGTCTCCACAACCTGAGCGATATCCATCGACGTCGTATCGAGCAGAATGCTGTCCTCCGCGCGTCGCAGCGGCGATATTTTCCGATTCTGATCGAGATGGTCGCGCTGTGCAATATCGTTCTCAAGCTGTTCCAGACTCACCTGCTCCTTATCTTTCAGCTCTTTGTAGCGGCGGAGTGCCCGCTCCTCCACGCTTGCCGTCATGAAAATCTTCACTTCGGCATCCGGCAGCACGGTCGTGCCTATATCGCGCCCGTCCATCACGACCCCTTTGACAAGCGCCATCTCACGCTGCAAATGGCTTAGTCTGGTTCGTATGGACTCTATTCCTGCATACTGCGATACCAAGCCGCTGACCTGGAGGCTGCGGATATGAGGTGTAGCGTCTTCCCCATTGATCAACACTCTCTGCACTTCTTGTCCCGGTATTAATTCAATCACCATATTTCGCACTGTTTGAAGCACGTTATCGTGATCTTCCGGCTTAATGCCTTTACGGATCAAATACCAGGTAACGGCCCGGTACATCGCTCCCGTATCGACATAAATGTAAGAAAGCTTCTGTGCTACCATTCGGGCTACTGTACTTTTGCCTGCCCCGGCAGGTCCGTCGATGGCGACGTTGATTCTGTCCAAAGTATGTGTCCCCTGCCTAACCAAAGGGGCATTCCTCCTCAAAATAAAGCCAAGACCGCTCTTGACGGGTGTTTCTTCCCGAAATACCGAAAGGTCCGAATTCCAAATTCTTACCTTCTGATATCTTCAAGAAAAAAGCAGGCATTGCCTGCGACTTATAAAATTATACCACAGTTTATACGGTAGTGCAAAATCGCATAGACTCAAAATATGGGTTATAAAGCGGGGATAAACGGCGAATTTTGGAGAATTCGGAAACTCTTTGCGACAATATCACGTGAAAAAATAATAAAAGCCCGTTAACGGTTGCGGAAATCAAATTGCCGCTCGAAGCAGAAACGAATTATTTTTTGCCGCTCGCCATCCTGAATGTTCACGAATTTGAGCATGGCGAGACTCCGTCCGTTCTCAAGCTCCTTCATCCGGACAACTTCGGCTTCAAAGGATGCATGTTCGTTCGATCCGTTGCGATAAGGGACAAGCAGCCAGCACTGCAGCCGCTCCCCCAGTTCCAGTGATACGTTCGCGTCCGTCCAGAATGACGTTCCGCCGCCCCCTACATCTTCGGTATGGACCAGAAACCGGCTTCCTCCCTTGGTTTTGGCCGCAAGCTCCAGCTCTGCGCTGACCCGCAGGAAGCTTCGTCTTTGCATTTTAATAATTTCATCCTCCGCCGGCTTGCGCACACGCACCATACGGATGACATCTTCCTTGAAACCGAGCACATGCGTGTAAAAATAGTTCTTGATTCCGCCCTCGCTCATAAAATAGACCGACAACTCGTCCCCTATATGAAGTTTCTTGAGCCGTCCGCTGCCTTCCTGCATCGGAATTTCGATCAGAAACGATTCGTCTTCCCATTCCGTAATTCTGGACCGGTATTCAGTTTCCGATTCAGTCGCGTCGCTGGATGCCGCCTTTATGAACAGATGGTCGTTGATTTTGGGATACAAGCCTGTCACCGCCGTTTAAATTAGTAAGATATTCTATAATGGCGATTATACCATGCGTTTCGACAGCCTGGTGAGAAAATATTACTGAATCTTCCCCAGTTAGTCATCCATTCTGCTGAATCCGGCCGCAACATAAAACAGGGCCACCCGGTTATGGATGGCCTTTTTGAAGTCCCAATAAATTATTGTTTCTGCGCTCCGGAAGCGGTTCGGATCTCCTCCACCGATTCTTCTATGCCGGTGCTTGCGTTCAAATAGATGCGGTATTGCGACCCGTTGATGCGGCCCCCAAATTCGTAAGTGAGCACCTCTTCCCCGTCGTCGTTCTCGATCCAGGCCAGACGGTTGTACATTTCGCGAAGACCGGGGTTCAGTTTTTTCCGCGCTTCCGCAAGGCTCATTCCCGGCTTCGGAATTTTGCGGTTCGCCTGATGCTCGCCCACGTAATCGCTGGATTGAAATCCGGTGACGTCGCCGGTATCCAGTCCGGAGCGGACCGTTATTTTTTCAGGATAGATCAGCACTCCGTCCTGCTCCGTTACAAAAGTGAAGTTTCCCAAGTTGTCAAACCGGTCGGCGCTTACCGGCACCATATTCGAATAACCCTTGCGCTCCAGGAATTCGCCTGCCTTGTCTGCCGCCTCTTCCATCGATACCTTGGGTCTTCCGACCTCGCGGTTATTATTATAGGAAATCAGCAGTCCGCCTTTAGTCGTAAAATCCATGCTGACCGTTTCTTTCGCTCCGCTTACCGTCGCCGTGTACGAAGCCCATTCTGTGTCTTTTCCGTTTTCGGTAACCTGCACCTTCGCTCCTCTTCCGGCATCCGCATACTTCAACGCCTTGCGGCGGATATCATCCGCCGAAACCGGGGGACCGGTCAGCTTTTTGACGGAACGTTTATCATAGACGCTGGCAACAGAAGGCCCCCAATCCAGCTCCGGATATGCGCTTACCCGTTTGTCCACCGTCTTGAAACCGTCGATAATTGTGTTGTCTTCGGCCTTTTTCTCCGATGCCAGAGCCGACTCGACATCCATCCAACGGAGGTGGTTCGTGATAACCTTGTTCTGAACTTCCTGAAGATCCTTTGAGATTTCGCCTGAATTTTTATACAGGGCCATCATGTTTTTCATTTCCCCGTCGGTCAGAGGCTTGGTCGTGAAATCGCGCACCGCCGCCTTGTAAGAGAAATTGGATATTTTGGAGAGGAACTCTTCTGTTTTGCTGAAAGGCAGCATCGTCAGGGGAAGCTGATTGATTTCATTTTGCGCCTCGCTTGTCAGACGCCACACATTCGTAAGACTCTTGCGGTGCATTCCGTCGGAGGTCGAATTTACGGCAAGCGTATTGCCGAGTTCACCATGCAGCCGCTCCACATGATAGGACAGGTCATGGAAGGCACGCTGATATTGATTCTCCGCTTTCAGCAGGACCGCGTTTTTCTCCTGATTCTCCTGGTAACCCCATACAAGCGCTCCGATGAGCAGCAGAGCCGTCAACGGGAACAATACGGCACTCATTCTTCTGTACATATGGCTGAAAGACTCCCTTCAGGTAACTTATTGCCCTTAGTTTGACAAAAGTTAAGAAGTCTTATGCACCGCCGCACAGGGAACGCGTCAATGCTAACGGCTAAGTAAACGCAAAAAAGAGCAAGCTCGCATTTCATGCCTGCTCTTCAATCAAAAAACCCTCGGTGCAGTTGCATAGGCATTGCTTGAATCCCGTTTGAATAATGCCATGAGTCTTTATGCCGCGCAGGATAAAGCTTTCGCCGCACTGCTTGCACACGATCCGCACTTTCACACGCAAAAAAGACACCTCGCCTCCGAGTGAGTTTCTCAGTGGAAAATCTTCCCGGTAACAGTGTGTCCATCTGCGTTAAAGATTAATCTCTTCCTCCCGTTTCAACAGGCGAAAAGGCGAAAGGCTGTTGGCCCGCGCCACCTTGATCATGCCCCCGTACCATAAAAAAGCCATAAGCGGAACGATAAACCAGATCCAATAGCTCGATGTCGTATTCAAAATAAAGTCGTAGATTCCGTGCCACATCCAGGGAAGGAGCAGCGATACGGCAAGTATTCCGCGGCTTCTGGCCCCTTTCGAGAACTTGGCTCTGCCGAGATGATAACCCATTACAACGCCGAACATGGCATGCCCCGATACCGGCAGCAGCGCTCTGAGGAACATGGAACCGAGCGATGCGTGGCTGTACCAAGCGTACATCACATTCTCAATTGTCGCAAAACCGAGCGATATTGCCACAGCGTAGAGAATACCGTCATACGGCTCGTCGAACTCGGTGTGATTGTAGATGATATGATACATCACGAACCATTTCAGGCACTCTTCCACCCCGGCGGAAATCAAAAACGATTCCGTGTACGGACCCGCATCCAGCCCTAATGACAGCCCTCTTTGAATAATCATAACCGGAAACACAATCAGCAGCCCCAGCAAAAAGACCTTAAGCACCATATGAAGCGGCTCCTGGTCATACTTGTCCTTCAGGTAAAAATAAATCAGCAAGGCCAGACCCGGTGCCACTGCCGATGAAACTACCGATAACAAAAGCACCGAACGTTCCTCCCCGCTAGCGAATATAAAAGAATAGGCCGGCTCTTTCCCTATGAAACAGGCAGGGCCAGCCGGCGTTGTTGACAAGGGAAAGGGAATGCCAAAGCATACGTCCCTCCCGCTTTATTCTTGGCGTTTGAAAAAGGCGCAAAGCTGCTGAACGGCGTTCTCTGCCATAACCGTCTTGCCGTATTCGTCCAGCACCGTTTCGGTTACCGGGGAAGAATCCCCGAATTCCGCAAGAACAGCCACGAGCGCCGACAGCGCAGGCTCCTCAAATTCCTTCGGATCAAAATAGAGATACCATTTATTGTTATAGGAGTAAAGCTTGCCTGCGGAAGTAATATTGCCGATAAGCACATGCGCCGCTTCAACCACGACTTCGAAATCGCGGAAAGTGTAGACGATGGAGTCCGCTTGTTCAAGGGTAACTTCCATCTCATAAATCTCATCGGGCAGTTCTTCTTCTCCAGACGCTCCGTAATGATGATCGTATTTGCCTCGGGTGACGATGACGACCATGCCTTGTGCGGGCAGAGCAAACACTTCTACGGCAAGAGGACCGGTTGCGTCAAATCCAAGTTCGTTGTAAGCCTGATCCATCATCTCCGTAAAAAGGTCATGAACTTTGGGGACCTCCTGCCACATGTCTTCCTTCTGGATTCCCCGCTCGCTCAGGTCGTCAAAAGTGAGGAAAATCCGTATCTTATCTTGACTTAAACGCTCTATTCTCATGACAGGATCCTCCTTTTGAAAACTCAGGTTTATTATAGTGTATGATGAGTCCCGAGTAATGAGCCAAAAATGGTTATTATGGTGATTGATATGTATGTATGTTACCATTTTGCCGAGATAAATGCACGTAAATATATAGGCGGAGCACCCTACATTTTTAAAAATATGTGACTTGTCGGCTCTAAGTAATAACCTGGCTGTCAAAAAAAAGAACCATTTTGGCGATGTGAAATCTCCAAAATGATTCTGCAAGCATTAGTTACGGTTACAAACCCGGTATGGCCGTATGGGTTTCTTTGAGAATCTGTTCCACATCCCGTTTCACTTCAGGGTTGCTGCGGATGAAATCCTTCAGCATGCTGAGGTTGGCCTCCTTGGAGCGGACAGTCGATTCCGCCTTTTGCCCCTCCGGCCGGGAGCTTTCCATTTTCGAATGCTGCTGGCCCGCGGATGTGCTGCCGAAGCCTGTCATTGCCATATCCATGATTTTGTTCTTGGCTTTGCCGGCTGCGCCGGACTGTCCCAACATAGGAATGAACATATTCCGCTTCTTGGACATGAGCATGCTGGTGGTGGCGCCCAGCATTACTCCCCATAAAAATGACGAAGTCTTCACATTTATTACCTCCTTGTATGGTAAAATCATGACTAGTGTTCGCGGAAAGTTTCCGCCTCATACAGCCTAACGACAGGAAAGCGAGTTGAAATAAGTGGGTAAACAGACAGCAGCGCTGCTGATTGCCGCCTTTCTGCTGACATCGTGCAGCAGCACCGGCGGCGGCTCGAACAATTCGTCCCCGGGCGGCGGTTCGGCTGCTCCGGCGCAAAGCGCGGAAGTCTCACCTTCTCCGGCCGGGGCCGGAACGGCGGCAGCACCCGGTCCCTCCCCACAGGTATCCGATGCCGGCCTAAACGTCACAGCTGCCGCTTCGTCGCCTGCCGCGTCGTCGCCTGCGGCTTCGGCGTCTCCGGAAGCTGCCGCATCGGCTGCCGTAGGATCGGGTGACAGCTCCCCGGGTGGGGGAAAGCAGTCCGAAAGCGGGATGAATGCGGAAGTGCCGCTCCTGTATCATATGAACAAAAACTACGACATCAAGCCCAATGATGAAAGCACGAACAAGAAGATCGTGCTGCTGACATTCGACGACGGTCCGAAGGAAGCCAAGACGATCAATTCAATCTTTGACACGCTGGAGAAGCATCACGCCAAGGCGATCTTTTTCGTCAACGGCTACCGAATCAAGGAACATCCGGAGCTGCTCAAGCTGATCCAGGAACGCGGCGGAATCATCGGTAATCACAGCTGGGATCATATCGTTCTTAAAGACAAACCGTATTCGGCTGTAAAAAAGCAGATCGAGGATGTGCAAAGAATCGTTAAGGAAGTCACTGGGGAAACGCCGGTGTTTTTCCGGCCTCCACACGGCGCGGGCGGAGACGTCGGCAAAAAGGTCGCTGCTGAGAACGGTCTTCTGTATATGACCTGGTCCAACGGCTCGCTGGATTGGACCATGGGCGAAAAGGAAGCCGACAAAACAGGGAAAATCATCAAGAACGTTACCGACCAGCTGCATTCCGGCAGCAATATTCTAATGCATGAGCTGCCATGGACGACCGAGGCGCTGGACACGCTGCTGACCACGCTTGAGGGCAAGGGCTACGGCTTTGTCGACCCGCGCAGCATCGAACTGAAGATGCGATAAATTTAAGAAGCCCCATTCTCCGCTTGTATATGGAGAATGGGGCCTTTTATTGGGGCTGCGTTATCTGTTGATACCGCTATGTTACATGCGTATATTCCTTAGTACACCAAGCCAATCATTTACCTGCCAGCCGCCGGCCTTCTCAGCGTCAAGATGTTCAGTTCGGCGGGGCTTCTCCAGCGCAGCGGCAGATGGGCGGTGCCGAATCCGCGGCTGATCAGCAGTTTGGCTTTTTTTCCCGTACCGTCTCCTTTGGGCCACAAGAACATTCCGGCCGAATACGTATGGTAAAAGGCTTCGACATGTCTGCGTCCGATGAAGGGCAGCACCACCTGTCCACCGTGTGTATGGCCCGAAAGGATGAGATCGGCCGGGACTGTTTCTCGTTTCAGCAGCCACATCGGATCATGAACGAGGATCATCCGGCATTCCCTCTCCTTGCCTGGGGGCATCCCCGGCAGAGGAGCATAGGCGACTTTGCCGCCTGTCCTCGGGTAATCTACGCCGGTGAGCCAAAGCTCCGTCCCGCCCTTTTTCAGCGGAATATTCTCGTCCGCCAGCAGCCGAACCCCGTTTTTTTCGAGGATACGGTCGACCTCCTCAATTTCCGCCTTGTAATCATGGTTGCCGTGCACGGCATAGACGGGCCCGATGGAAGATAGCAAGGCCATATTGGCGTGAAGACGCTGGAGAGGACTGCTCTTCTCCGTCATATCTCCGCCCACCAGGACGAGGTCGACTTTGCCCTTTAAGCCGGACAGCATCCCTTGGGGAAGGCTCCGGCGGTGGATGTCGGTCACAAGCAGAATTCTGTAACCGTCGAATGGTCCGGGGAGAGATTCCAGTTCGATATCCGTTTTGACTAGGTGGCTGCGGAAAGCTCCGGCAAGCATGACTGAACCGATCGCTGCCAAGCCGGCTGCGGTAAGCAGCAAGGCCCAAACCGCTACCATAGCGTCCTCAGCGGCGGTGCGCCTTTTATCCCCCACCATACCAGCAGGATCAGGAGCATCATAAACAATACATTCAGCGAATTGACAAACAGCTTGCTAAGTTTTATTCGCTCCGACCGGTAGGTTACCGAGCGGGACGGAGCCGACTGCTCCTCTTTCTCTCCCGGTCTGGGCCGGTCTGCCCTTCTTCCTCCCCTTGAGGTCGCGGTTTTCCGGCTTGCCTGACCGGACTTACCGCCGTCGGCGGTCCTTTTTCGGGAGCGGGACAGGGTTTGCGCGGATCCCCCTTCTTTTTTCTTTGCAGAAGAAGCTTCCGCTTTGCCCCGATTGCTTGCATTGGCGCCGGATGTTGTCCCGCGGTTCTTTTTGTTCTGACGGGACTTTATCCGGCTGAGCTCATCACTCATGACTCCCTCCTGTAGCGAATCACCAGCCCTGAGAACAGGTCGATGATGAAATGGCATAAAATCGGCGCCCAGATCGTTCCGGAATAGATATAGATAAGTCCGAGACCGTAGCTGCTGGCAAAAACCCAGCCTGTCGGAATCCAGTGCCTCAAATAGCGCACATGGATTATGGCGAACAGAACGCTTGTCCAATAGGGCCCGAAGGCATATTGTATGGCTCCGCGAAACAGCAGCTCCTCACAGATGGATACGATGGCGGCAATGAGCGCAATATGCCAGATCGGCCTGCCCCGGAACAACAGTTCGTTAATACCGCCGTCATCCATCGTTTCTTCGGGGACAATATAGGTTAACACGAAGTCCACGACGAGCATAATGACCGCAAGACCTAGGCCCCAGGCCGCAAAATGGACACCGTCGGGAAAATTTAATACGTGAAAAGGGTTTCTTTTCTGAAATAATATCCAGACCAAACCGATAATAAGGGTAAGGCCCTGCGTAAAATACAGATTAATCAACAGCAACCGGTCGGTTAGCTGCTCCGGGGTTGCTTTTTTTACTTTTATATCGCCGAATTTAAATTTTTTCATTATAACCTGCCTATTCCCTAATAGTGTATATTCCAGATGATAAATTCCAATTTATCCTCATAGAAAAAAGGAGCCGTCGCTTATGAATCGCCTCACATCCCGAACCCCATTGCTGTATACGCTCGGATTTTTGTTCTGCCTGATCTTTGCCTTTGCCGTGTTTTTTACCGGAGTGAAGGTCGGGGCTGACAAGGTAGAGGGCAAATACGAGAAAATAATGGCCGCTGAGCAATCCGCGAAAAGTTACACCTCTTACCGGCAAACGGATCTCGTTACTTTCTATCATAACGTATTTTCGCCTTATCGGGAATTCAAGCGGAACTGGAACGAAAAGGTCGGCCGTCTTGCCGGAGGCGCCGAAGACAGCTCTGATGTACTCAAAAGTCTCCGCTCTCTCGCGGATAGCGCCTATGCGCAAGTAAATCAGGCCTCCCTATTCACCGATTCCCCTCTTTTGGAGCGGGGCCAGCTTAATATCCTGAAAAGCCTCCGCCTTTTCTCCGAAGCGGCGAATCAGGCGTCCGCGGCCTCCGGAGGAGCCCAGGCGGCGAAGACGCTGAAAAGTGGCGAGCTCGCGGCGGGCGCGATCAAATACGGCCTTTTGGGCCAGAGCAATTATTATACCTCGATGCTGAAATGGGGTTCCCAGGCGAATTCTTCCATTCCTTCCGAGACGGGGAATCCAAAGGTTATTTCGATTGGAGAATGGAAAAAGATGCCCCTCCTTCTCAAGAACGCCGCCATCGCGGATATTTTGCTTAATCGAAGCGTTTTTGCGGATTATGACCCGCAGGACGTAACAGCCAAGATCGATAACCTGATCAACTCAGGCATGGCGGCTTCCCTGAAGCTTCAGAGCATCCAGAGTGCGACGTCCTTGCTTGTATCCACCGATGCCTTCGGGGAACGGGATTTCTCCAAATGGCGCCTGCAGTACTACGGCAAGGAGACGCTGCCCGAGCTTCCGTTCTTTTACGACTAAGCCGGCTAATGCATCATATCATAATTATCCGGCAAAATCCTATTGACACATGTGGCACAGCCATGTTACATTATGAAAAATTAATCAAGCAAAAAACGATGATGGAACAAAGTTACTGAAGGTCTTCAGAGAGCCGGCGGGTGGTGCAAGCCGGTGGCGGACAGTTGTCTTTAGCGCTCCTGAGATATTGTGTCGAACTTTCAGTAGGCACAATCGGATCATCTCCGTTACCAGTGTTCCTGTTTACAGGATAATGAGGCTGCGTCTTTAAAGGATGCGGTGAATTAGGGTGGTACCACGATACTCTCGTCCCTTACCGCGGAAGCGGTATGGGGTCGGGAGTTTTTTGTTGCCTGCTTTGCGACGTAACGATCGTCCGGAAGGCATACCTTCGTCCCAGGTCCGGCTGCAGCCTTGCTCTTTGCTGCGGCACCGCGTTGACGCTTGCCTGAAAATGCGGTATGATCGCCTTCGCCTGAGGAATAATTGTTAAGGGTAATCCGGAGAGCCCTTTAGGGCCTCCTCAAAAATATAAAGTGTATACACATTTAAGGAGGAAAAAGAAAGCATGTTTAAAATTTTGGTATCGGACCCGATCAGCGATCTGGGCATCCAACAGTTGACGGAAGCAAGCGACGTAACGGTAGACAAGAAAACGGGACTCAGTGAAGATGAACTCATTGCAATTATCGGCGAATACGACGGTCTGCTTGTACGCTCGCAGACAACCGTCACTGAGAAAATCATCGAAGCCGGGTCCAAGCTGAAGGTTATCGGACGCGCCGGTGTCGGCGTGGACAATATCAATCTGGAAGCATCTACCAAACGCGGCGTAGTCGTTATCAATGCTCCGGATGGCAACACGATCACTACCTGCGAGCATGCTTTTGCCATGATGATGGCTCTGGCCCGTCACATTCCCCAAGCCTATGCAAAGACAGTGGGCGGCGTGTGGGATAAAAAATCGTTCCTCGGCGTGGAACTTCGCGGGAAGACGCTCGGTGTTCTTGGCATGGGCCGGATCGGAAGCGAAGTCGCCAAGCGCGCCAAAGCGTTCGGCATGAACATTTTGGCCTATGACCCGTTCCTGACGCAAGACCGGGCGGAAAAGCTTGAAGTTACGCTCGCATCCGTCGACGACATCGTTCGTGGGGCTGACTTCATCACGGTTCATACACCGCTGACGCCGCAAACACGTCATATGATTTCTGGCCCGCAGTTTGAGGTCATGAAAAAAGGCATGCGCATCGTCAACTGTGCACGCGGCGGCGTAATTGATGAAGGGGCGCTCGTGGAAGCTATCGATGCGGGCATCGTGGCCGGAGCCGCATTCGACGTATTTGAAAAGGAACCGCCTCAAGCGGATCACCCTTTCCTGTCCAATCCGAAGATTATCGTTACTCCGCACCTTGGCGCATCCACCGTGGAAGCGCAGGAGAACGTGGCAATCGACGTGTCCGAGCAGGTACTGCATATTTTGCGGAACGAGCCGTTTATCAATGCCGTCAACATTCCTCCGGTTGCGCCAAGCGTTATGAACAAGCTGCAGCCTTACTTTAATCTCGGCGAGAAGCTCGGAAGCTTCGCTTCGCAAATTACGAAGGGCGCCATCAATGAAATTCATCTGGAATTTGCCGGAGACCTTTCGGATGTTGATACACAGCCGCTGAACCGTTATATCGTTAAAGGCGTGCTGTCCCGCCACTTCGGCGGAGACGTCAATATCGTCAATTCCATGCACTTGGCCAAGACACGCGAAGTCAATGTCGTTGTGACGAAAGCTTCGAAAACCAAAGGTTTCACCAACCTGATTACCGTGAAGCTCATTGCCGAGGGCGGAGAAGAGCGCATCGTAGCCGGTACGCTTCTGCAGGGATACGGCGAACGGATCGTTCAAGTGGGCAAATTCCCGATCGATATTGCTCCGGAAGGCCATCAAATCTTGGTGTCCCATAACGACAAACCGGGCATCATCGGCAATGTGGGTACGCTGCTCGGCCAGAACGATGTCAACATCGCGTCCATGCAGGTGGGACGGGTCGTTGTGGGCGGCGAAGCCGTTATGCTGCTGACCGTCGACAAAGAAGTGCCGAAAGACGTGCTTGTGAAGCTGGCCGCTCTGCCGGAGATCAACACGGCTACTGAGGTCGTACTGCTGTAAATTGTTCAACGCTAACTTGTAAGACGGTATAGATAAAGCGCCGGCTGCCCATTTCGAGGGCAGCCGGCGTCTTTTTTTATTTTTCCATAAGAAACACCGGCACAATCCTGCCGTCAATATCGGCCTTTTCACCATGTCAGGCATACAAAAAGATTAAGCATTTTTCACAATAGACCATGACCGCCTAAAGTCCTATACTGATACAGTAAAAATTTTCAAGGGGGAATTTCATATGGCTTGGATGAGCAAGCTCCCGCTGAACCAAAGGGTACTCGCGGGTTGTTTTCTGGTGGCAGCGTTATTCTCGATCCCGGTACTGGTCGTCTTTGCGTTAATCGGCAAGTTTATTTGGGGGTTCATTCTGATCGCCGTGCTGGTCGGCCTGACCTATCCGTTATCCCGTTTCATCGAGAGAGCGCTTACAACTACTTTTGAGGAAATCTCCACCGTGACTCACAGAATTTCAAAAGGGGATTTCACCGTGCGAGCCGACGAATCGGGCTCCGTTGGTGATATCAGCCGCACTTTCAACTCCATGATTGACAAGCTTAGAGTCATACTGAGCGAAGCCTCCCAAATCACCCGCCATGTTACGGACGCCAGCCGCGGCATTGAGGACAAAAATCTGGAGCTTCAGATCGTTATGGCACAGGTCGCCTCTTCTTCCCACGAACTGGCGCAGGGAGCCAATGAAATCTCGAACGATATCGCCGGCATGATGGAATCGGTGAAGGGCATTGAGAACAAAGTGAAAAATTACACCCATGCGACAAAAGAAATGAACAACCGTTCAGAGCAGACATTGAGTCTTGTGGACAAGGGACGCCAATCCATCGATGTGCAGGCAGAGGGCATGCGCAGAAATATCGAAGCGACGCAAAAGGTCGCGGACAGCATTGAAGCCCTGTCGAAGAACGCGCGCGGTATAACGATGATTACGAAGACCATCTCAGAAATTGCCGAACAGACCAACCTTCTCTCCTTGAACGCCTCCATCGAGGCTGCGAGAGCAGGAGAACACGGCCGCGGGTTCGCTGTGGTTGCCGAGGAGGTCCGCAAGCTTGCCGAAGAATCGGCGACGGCCGCCACGGAAGTGTTCAAGCTCGTTCGGGGAATCGAATCGGACATGGCTCAAGCTGTGGAAAACACGGCGATCAACGAAGAAATTGTTCATATTCAAAATGAAAAAATCCTGGAATCCGGCCATATTTTCTCCGAGATTGTCCAGAGCGTTCAATACATAACGGAACAGATCGCCGTTTTTTCGGCCGAGAGCGATCAAATGCTTGAGAGTGCGCTCCAAATCTCGGGAGCCATTGAGAATATATCGGCGATCACCGAGCAGTCGGCAGCGGGCACCCAGGAAGTTTCGGCGGCGATGAATGAGCAAATCCGTGCCCTGAAGGGCGTAGCCGAAGAGACTGAAAAAATGACCCGGGCGGTCCTGAACCTGCAGAAAACGATTCATATTTTTAAATTTTGAGAGAACCCCGGCAAGAGTGACCTAACAACCAGCTGATGCCGGCCATATCGCAGAAGGCGGACCGCGTCTCCCCTAAGGGATCGCGATCCGCCTTTTCAAGTGTAAGGCTATTTAGAGGATAGGCCGCCAACTACCCCCGCGGAGACTCATGCTTCTCCCAGCCCCTGGTCCGCGAAACAGCATCATGCCAGATGTGATAGCGTTTCTCCCGTTCTTCCTGCGGCATGGCTGGCGTGAAGGTCTTTTCCGCTTTATTGAAGTTCCGCAGCTCTTCACGGCTCCAGAAGCCCGCGGCAAGTCCCGCCAGCAGAGCTGCGCCCAGCGCCGTCGTCTCCGCATACGTCGTACGCGTCACTTCGCTCCCCAGAATGTCGGCCTGGAACTGCATCAGCAGATCGTTGCGGACCGCCCCGCCATCCACCCGAAGCTCGGCAAGCGGCATTCCGGCATCCTTCTCCATCGCGCCAATTACATCCCTTGACTGAAAAGCAAGCGATTCCAGAGTGGCGCGTACAAGGTGGGCGGACGTCGTTCCGCGCGTTAACCCGAATACCGCTCCTCGGGCATACATATCCCAGTACGGCGCGCCCAGTCCGGTAAAAGCGGGCACAACAACAACGCCCTCACTGTCTTCCACCTCCCGGGCCTTCTGCTCGGATTGCCCCGGATTTTCGATCAGGCCAAGGCCCTCTTCCAGCCACTGAACCGCTGCACCTGCAACGAATACACTGCCCTCAAGCGCATAATACAGCTCTTCTCCCATTCCCCAGGCCACCGTCGTCAGCAGCCCGTGCCGCGAGGCTACCGCTTCGCTTCCGGTATTCATCAGGATGAAGCAGCCCGTGCCGTACGTATTTTTGGCGCTCCCGGGTTCTAGACAGGTATGACCGAAGAGCGCCGCCTGCTGGTCTCCCAGCACTGACGCGATAGGGATTTCCGCTCCGAACCACTGCTTAAGCGCCGTCCCGAAGGACCCGCCCGACATCCGGACCTCAGGCAGCAGCCCCGCCGGAATATTCAGCTCGGCCATTAGCTTCTCGTCCCAGACTCTCCGGTGCAGGTCGAACAGCATCGTACGCGACGCGTTGGTAACGTCCGTGGCATGCACAGCGCCTCCGGTAAGCTTCCAGATCAGCCAAGTGTCGACCGTTCCGGCCAGCAGCTCGCCCCGCTCGGCTCTTTCCCTGGCGCCTTCCGCGTGATCCAGAATCCAGGCGATCTTCGTGGCCGAGAAATAGGCATCCGCCACAAGGCCCGTCTTCTCCCCGATTTCCCGCTCAAGCCCTTTTCTCTTAAGCTCCTCGCACATCTCCGCGGTTCGACGGTCCTGCCATACGATAGCCGGATAAACCGGTTCGCCTGTCGCCCTGTCCCAGACGAGCGCCGTCTCACGCTGATTCGTAATGCCGATAGCGGCGATTTGCGAGGCATCGATATTGCCATTAACCATGGCGGCTCTTGCCGCCTTGAGCTGCATATCCCAGATCTGCTCCGGATCATGCTCCACCCAACCCGGTCGGGGGAAATATTGGGTAAGCTCGTATTGACCCTGGCCGGCAATTCTGGCATCTTCGTCGAACAGGATCGCCCGCGAACTGGTCGTGCCCTGGTCGAGCGACAAAATATAGCGGCTCATGACGCGCCTCCGCCCAGAAGCATATCTGGTAACAGGATGATTGCCGAAGAATAAAAAAAATGTTCAACGATTGTCGTTTTTCTCATGGAAAATCCTCCTGTTCTACGGATACCTATATTTACACCGTTTGTTCCACGGAGAACAAGATTTATCGGCTCCATTCAACAAAAAGCACCTCTACTGCAAGAGGCGCTGTCAAGAATTGTTTAAATTTTATTGTTTTTCGACAGGCAAACGCAAGGTAAAGCAGGTTCCTTCCCCTAACTTGCTGGCTGCCGAAATATGTCCCCTGTGGGATTCGACGATATTCTTCACGATCGCAAGGCCGAGGCCCGTACCGCCGGTTTCCCCGCGAACCCGCGCTTTGTCCGCTTTGTAGAAACGTTCAAAGATAAACGGAAGATCTTCGCTCGGTATGCCCACGCCTTCGTCCCGAACCTCGATTTCGATTTCCGAACGGTTCGAATAAGCGACCCAGTCAGCGACGATATCTATTTTTTTACCGGCGGGAGTATGACGGAACGCGTTGTCCAGCAGATTCGTCAGCACCTGCTCCAGCTTATCTTCATCGGCATCATGAAGCCATAACTCATTGCTCTTTCTAATGCAGTGAAGCTCGATTTCACGTTCCTTGGCGCGCACGGAGAATTTGCGGTATATCCGTTCCAGCAGCTCGTTCATGTCGACCGGGGATTTATGCAAATCCGTGTGTCCCGCTTCCATTCGGGCCAAATCAAGCAGATCCTTCACCAGCCGTCCCATCCTCAGCGATTCGTCGTGAATTACCTGCACAAGCTCGCTGCTCTCCTCCGGCGAAGACGCCATACCGTCAAGCAGAGCCTCGCTGTAGCCCTGCATCATCGACAGCGGAGTACGGATTTCATGGGACACGTTGGCCAAAAAGTCGCGGCGCATTTTCTCAAGTCTGACTTCTTCCGTCACATCGCGCAGAACCGCCACGGCGCCCTGAATTTGGTTATCCGAATAGAGCGGCGCCATATGCACCGACCATACTCCCTGGCGCACATGCACATTGGAGCTGTGATCGCCGCCTTCCTCAAGCGTACGTTGAAACAGAGGGCGGAGCGGAAGCGGAATGCCCTGGGCCTCACCGTCCGGTTCCTCAAGATCGGCTTCCCCCTCCTGCTCCCATTTCAAATCGCTCCAGCTCTCAAGCAGGGACTGGCCGTGCGGATTCGTCAGAACGATCCGCCCTTCGTTGTCGAAAGTGATCACGGGATCGCTCATGCTGCGGAGCACGCTGGACAACAGCCCTTTTTCATGATTCAGACTTCGGATCGTGCCCTCCAGTTCAGCCGCCATATGATTGAAGGAGGTCGCCAGTTCACCGATTTCGTCGCTTGTAACCAGCTTCAGCCGCTTGCCGTACTCTCCGCGGCGAATGGCGTTCGCCGCGGAGATGACCTGCTGCATCGGCTGCGTAATCTTCGTGAACAGAAATAAGGCGAAGAAGGTCGTCATGGAAAATCCGATCAAAGCCGTGTACATAAACAATCGTTTAATAGCGCCGGAATTGGCGAAATTGCTGTCAATGTATGGCAGCAGGAACAGCCCCAGTGTCATAAGCACGACAGCGACGAGACAGATAATCGTCACCCACAGCTTGCCGACAAGGCTTCTCCAGAAGTTCACTTATTTCGGGACCTCAAGCTTGTAGCCAACGCCCCACACTGTCGTAATCATAGCCGCGGATTCCGGCGACACCTTGTTCAGCTTCTCGCGAAGACGCTTGACATGGGTATCCACCGTGCGCAGATCGCCGAAAAATTCGTAATTCCACACATCTTTCAGCAGTTCCTCCCGCGAAAACACTTTGTCCGGCGATACCGCCAAATAATGCAGCAGTTCGTATTCCTTCGGCGTCAGGCTGACCTCCTGTCCTCCAGCAGTGACGCGGTGAGCGTCATGCTCGATGACCAGATGCGGAAATACGATATTGTTGCTGGAATTGGACTCCTTGGACAAAAAAGCGGTCGCCGAGGAACGGCGCATAATCGCCTTCACCCGGTAGATCACCTCACGCGGGCTGAAAGGTTTGACGACATAATCATCGGCGCCCATCTCAAAGCCCTGTACACGGTTAATCTCCTCGCCCTTGGCCGTCAGCATAAGGACCGGAGTAGACTTCACGTCTCTAAGCCGGGTCAGCACCTCGATACCGTCGATTCCGGGCAGCATGACATCCAGCAAAATTAATCCGTAATCGGCGGCGGTCGCTTTGCGCAGCGCGATCTCTCCGTCTTCCGCTTCGTCGATTTCATATCCTTCTTTTTCAAGATACATTTTTAGCAACCGGCGGATGCGTTCCTCGTCATCCACCACCAGAATTCTGTTCAGATGCTCTGCCATTTCACAACAACCCCTTCATCGAGTACAGTAGAAGATTACTCTGAGAATGGCGCTCCCATTTTCCGCCCGAAGAACTTAGTCTGTACCGGCGTACGAATGGAGTCCGGCAATAACCAGATTGACGCCAACCAGAGTAAACATGACAACCAGAAAGCCGAGTACGGCCAGCCATGCGGATTTATGGCCCTGCCATCCGCGGGCCAGCCGGAGATGGAGATAGGCGCTGTAAAACAGCCAAGTCACAAGTGCCCATACTTCCTTCGGGTCCCAGCCCCAAAATCTTCCCCATGCCACCTGGGCCCATATCATGGCAAAAATCAAAGCCCCCAGCGTAAATATGGGGAAACCGATGGCGATTGCCCGGTAAGTAATCTCGTCCAGATCGCTTTCGTCGATTCCATCGA
Source organism: Paenibacillus rhizophilus (assembly GCF_003854965.1). Classification (GTDB taxonomy): domain Bacteria; phylum Bacillota; class Bacilli; order Paenibacillales; family Paenibacillaceae; genus Paenibacillus_AQ; species Paenibacillus_AQ rhizophilus. The sequence goes on along the minus strand of NZ_RQPI01000001.1, from coordinate 50,271 downwards.
GTGCAGGTTGAAGCGCTTTGCCCAGCGGCTTGCGGACAATGAGACGCAGTACACCGTAAAGTACGGCACCCGACAAAAGCGACCAGAGGACCGTATTGAGCTTCCTTCCGGCATTGACTCCTTTCATCCAGAAAGGCGCCTCGAAGAGCGGTTCCTTTATGCCAAAAAACGACTGGAAGCTCTCAATTTCGCTATGGTAAGGTGCCACAAGGGGTGGCATTTTATAACTGACTTTCTCTATTGTACTATCATTCTGCCCGGGATTGTCAACGGTAACATTGCTTCTAATAAAAACCGTCTCGTATCCCGCCCCCCGAAAAGCGAACACCGAAGCCAAAAATCCGATGATGACGATGATGGTGAACAACGTAAATTCGACTCCCCGCTGCTGGCGTTTGTCGCTTTTTGACGAGCTTTTAAAATTGACCGTGCGCAGCAGATACATCAGTCCCGCCGCAAAGCCTACGGCAAAAAACGATTCGCCGAGCGCCGCCAGCGTCACATGGATATTCAGATAAATCGATCTTAACGACGGAATGAGGGGCTGCACTTCCTGCGGAAACACGGCGGCGTACGCCATAACAATGATGGAAATCGGAACGGAGAAGAGTCCGAGCAGGATTTTGCGGTAAATGGAGAAAATAACGGTAAACGCAACCATCACCATCATGGACAGGAAGCTCATGAACTCATACATGTTGCTGACGGGAATATGTCCCCCGCCCGCCCAGCGGGTGAAGAAGTAGGCGAGATGGCACAGGAGTCCAAGGGATGAGGTGATAAAGGCGATCTTGCCCCAACGCGCGGTATGCTCCTCCGGCTTGCGACCGGACCATTTGCGTCCCATAATGGCGATGGTAAACAACATAAACGCTATGCTGTACAGGAAAAAAGCGGCGATAAATACATCATTGCTGAACTTTAGCAGATTCATGCCTGGCCTCCCCCGTTGTCCAATGATTTTTCATCCGCAGTGATATCCATTTTGTTCAGAAAAAAGCTTACCTCCCGCCGGAAGCCAAACCAGTTCTTGTTCGTATGCCCGCCAAGCGTCAGCTCTCCCCCTTCCACGATCAGCCATATCCGTCTGTGCTGCCAATAGAAGCCAAGCACCAGGCCGAGCATGACTATCCCGGCGCCGATCCAAACAAACGGCATTGCGCGGTCAACCCGGATGTTGAGATAACTGGTCGACTCCGAGAAATCGACGCCGCTCATATCACCCACCTCCAGCTCCAGAAAGCGGCCGGCTCCTCCAAGCTTGTCGTTGATCGCGTCCTGCTGAAATTCCGCCTTGTCGTTCTGCTTCGGAAAATAGAAATACTGCTCTCCGCCAGCCGGCAAATTCGGACCCTTGATCAGAAAAAGGAAGGCCGGCGAGTTCGGATACGGCGATTTGGATATCGGCTGCCCTGCCTCGTTCAGTCCGAACTCCATATATTTTTCCTTCAGTTCCAGCGTGTACGGGCCGGCGCTGAAAGAACGCTGCGGATTTTTCATCTCCAGCTTGAAGGCGCCGTAAGAATCCCCCGTCCTGGAATTCACAAGCTTCGGCGTCACCGAGCGCAGCACGGGTGTGAGGTCGTAGTCGAACTGATACGCTTTCATTCCTTTGTAGCTCAAAGGATCGTTAACCTGGATGGGATGGGAAGCCACCTTCGTGAGCTTAGGCTCCTTGGAAGGATCGCCGCAGTCCTCCGTGCATTCATAAAGCACCGCCTTCGTTTCATACAGCTTTGGCAGCACTTTTTTGCCGCGGAACTCTTCGGGCATCTCTTCATCGGAGTAGAACTCCACGGTGAATTTCTCGTTCTTCAAGTAATAGGAGGTGTCCGGAATGTGAATGAGATCTCCCTGGGGAAAAGCCAGATGCTGATCCATATTAAGGCCCGGCAGCCCTCTTGCCAGTACGGCAAGCAAAAAAACGATCAGACCGATATGTATAACGTAAGGTCCCCATCGGCTGAACCGGTGCTTCTCCGCCAGCAGCGCGCCGCCGTCCGTAAAGACACGATAGCCTTGTTTCTTCAGGGGCTGAACGGCCCTTGCCGTCCATACCTCCGGGTCCTCCGCCACCATCGTTACAAGAACAACCTTCTGCCGGGTGAGGAAACGTCGGTGCTTGCGGATTTTTTGCCGGCTGAGCGCTTTATAGAGAGGGAGCACGCGGTCCAGGCTGCAGATGACGAGCGATGCCCCGATCATGACCAGCAGGGTGATGAACCACCATGATTCATAGGTATGGGAAAGGCCGAGTCTGTAATAGATTTCGCCGGCTGTGCCGTAACGCTGCTCGTAGTACGTGGAAGGATCGATATTCAGAAAAGTGCTTTCTTGCGGAAAAATGGTTCCCAGCGTGGAGCCGAGAAGAGTCAGGACGATCAGGTAGATCGCGATTTTGACCGAGGAAAAAAAGTTCCAGACCCGGTCGATAACGTCAGGATCGGCCTTTTGGGAGCGGCGGGCCATGCCGTCATAGCGCATTTCAAGAGTCTCGCCGGATTCGGGGTCATCAAGCAGCGGTTTGCCGCATGCTTCGCACAGCACCGTACCGACCGGATTCTGGTGGCCGCATTCGCATTTCGTATTGACAATCAGGGGCAGACGTCCGTTCATGGATTCACCAGCTTTCCGATTTGCGCACTCAGCGTGCTGAGATCAAGCTGTCCGATATGAATCGTATCGACTTTTCCCTTGGCGTTGATAAAAAAAGTTGTCGGCAGGGGAGAAACCCCGTAGCGGCGCACAGCCTCCCTGTCCGGGTCCATCAGAATCGGGAAATCGACGCCGGTACCGTTTACAAAATTCTGGACCGTCATTTGATCTTCGCCGACATTGACGCCGACGACGACAACACCTTGGTCCTTCCATTGCTGCCATTGGGCCTCCAGCGCAGGCATTTCCTTAACGCATGGAGCGCACCAGGAGCCCCAGAAATTCAGGACAACCAGCTTGCCTTTATATTCGTCCAGCGTGTGGGTTTGGCCGTCCAGCCCGAGCAGCTCGATGGATGGAGCGCGGCTGCCCTCTTCGGGCTTGCCGCCGCCTCCAAACGCCGAGGTTCCAATCGCGTAACCGCCAAGCAGAACGATTAAAGCCAAAATGATGATTTGCACCGGTTTTCTCGCTTTGCCCACACAGATTGCCCCCTTCTGTGATACAGTTCATATCGTTAACGAGAAGTGTGAACATCCTATGAACATTATAACGAATACGGTCACATTTTTCCGTGGGGTCTTGGCGGCACTTGTGAACATTATGTGTCTCTGCGCGTGTTATTTCCTTTGGCCAGTCCGGCCATGGCAAGCTGCTTTAACCCGTTGATCTCATCCTTGGTCAGATGACGGTACGAACCGCGCTTCAGATTTTGCAGCAGGATATCGCCAAACGAAATCCGCTTTAGCCGGATGACGGGATGGGAAATCGCTTCGAACATGCGCCGGACCTGGCGGTTGCGGCCCTCGTGGATCGTGATGCTGATAACCGACTCCTTGCTGTCCTCGTCAATATCCTTGTATTCCACCTCGGCGGGAGCGGTCATGCCGTCCTCCAGCTTGATGCCGGCCTTCAGCTTGTCCAGCGCCGTTCCGTGGGGAATGCCTTTGACCGTAGCCAGATACGTCTTGGGTACGTGATGCTTCGGATGGGTCAGGAGATTGGCAAATTCCCCGTCGTTGGTCAACAGGAGCAGACCTTCCGTGTCGTAATCGAGCCTTCCGATCGGATACACGCGCTCTTTGATGCCCTTCATGTAATCCGTTACGATTTTGCGGCCCTTCGGATCGGAAGCGCTTGTAATAACGCCCTTCGGCTTATTAAACATAATATAGACTTTATTCTCGCCCGAGATCGGTCTGCCCGACACCTTAATAATATCGGTATTCGGATCGGCCTTCGTTCCGAGCGTCGTAACGACCTCGCCGTTCACTTCCACTTTGCCGGCCAGGATCAGCTCTTCGCATTTGCGTCTTGACGCCACACCCGCCTGTGCCAGTATTTTCTGTAATCTTTCCATTGTCGATTGGTCACCTCAGACTAATGATAACCATCGCCGGGATAAAGCACAAGTTCATTCCATGGAAAATAGGAACCGGGACAGAAATCGTTATGGGGCTTAACAATCAGCGGGGTGATGCCGTACAAAGCTGCCAGGTCCAGGATCAGCTTGCAGGCGCCAAAGGTCTGCTGCTTGCTCTCGGCGGGCGCCGCGGTTGCCGAAGGAAGTCCGAAGTCTCCCTCCAGACAGAGGTGAATATAGTCTGGATCTGTCAGAAGCGGGGCCGCATGGACTGTTCCCGAGGCGTCGATCCAGAAATCGAAGCCTTTGCCGTTGATGGACGGACAGGCGGAAGTATGAATGATGAACCCTTTATAAGGCACGCCGCGTCGCCTCCCTTTTTCATTGCTTCAATAACATATGAAAAAAGCGGAGCCGGCGTTACGCCTTCGCCCGAAAAGCCGAAAGCCGCCCGTTTAACGGCGGCTTAGAGATGGCGGGGGCAAGGGACCGGCACGGTTAGCGGCAGGTTCCTGCAAAAACCACCCATTGACCCAATAACTAATTGCTTCTGTTCAGTCTGTGTCCGAGGTACGGTGGCTGGCGTTTTTCCTGCAAACCCGTAAACACAGGAATCCCCACATCCCACTAGCCAGCCTTCCCCCAGCCTAGCCCCCCTCAATCAACCCCCTCAACCACCGACCAATCCCGGCATTCGGACTTGGCGTCAGCCGAATACCAGCAGGCAGACCGCGATCGCCGCCGCGAAGCCGACAAGGTCCGAGAAGAGCCCTACCTTAAGTGCATACCGCCCGTTGCGGATTCCGACGGCGCCGAAATAGACAGTCAGTACGTACAGTGTTGTGTCCGTGCTGCCCTGGATCGTGGAGGCGATCCGCCCAATGAGCGAATCGGGGCCGTGCACTCGAATCAGCTCGGTAGTGTAAGCGAGCGACCCTGTGCCGGTCAGGGGTCGCAGCAGTCCGAGCGGCAGCACCTCCGCCGGAACTCCAAGACCGCGCAGCAGCGGCGAGATGAATCCCATCAGGTAGTCAAGCGCTCCTGAAGCGCGGAACACGCTGATCGCCACCATCATGCCGACCAGATGGGGAATGATTGCTATCGCCGTGCCGAAGCCCTCCTTGGCTCCGTCTACGAACGACTCGTAGACGGGAACCTTGCGGGCATAGGCATATAAGGGAATAAAAGCGATCATGACGGGAATGGCCCAGGTTGATATTAGGCTGATCATCTGGTACAAGGGCGGTCACCCTTTCGCTTGGGAATGCGCCACCGGGGGCGGAGAAGCCGTTCCTCCCCCGGTGCGGGAACGGCGGGCCGCCGGCGGCCCCGGCGGCCTTCGCAGCAAATGCAGCCGGCGGCACAGCCGGTCTGCGAAGACGGCGGCGAGTGTCGCGACCAGCGTCGCCGCCAGCGTCGTGCCGACGATGCCCGCCGGATCGGCGGAGCCGTAGTTCAGGCGGATCGCGATCAGCGTCGCCGGAATGAGCGTGATGCTGGCGGTGTTCAGCGCCAGCAGAGTGCACATCGCGGGAGTCGCCGTATCCTTGTCCGGGTTCAGCGTCTGCAATTCCTGCATCGCCTTGATGCCCATCGGCGTCGCCGCATTGCCCAGGCCGAGCAGATTGGCGCTCATATTGGACAGAATATAGCCGATCGCCGGATGCCCTTTCGGCACATCCGGGAACAGAAAGCGGACGACCGGTCCAAGCACCCTGGCGATCGTTCGCAGCAGCCCGGCATCCTCGGCAATCTTCATGATGCCCAGCCAGAACACCAGAACGCTGATCAGCCCGAAGCTGACCGTCACCCCGTTCTTCGCGCCGTCGAACACGGCTCCGGTGAAGGCGTCCATCCGGCCGTTCACCGCGGCAAACACAAAACCGATGAGGATCATGCCGAGCCATATCCCGTTAATCATGGGAGACTCCTCCTTCCGTACCGAGTCGGAACAGGGCGCGAAGCGCGCTGCCCGCCGCTTGAAGCCATGTGTCAGCCGGGTGGGCCGATGTTGAAGCATACTTGTCGGCGTAAGGAGTCGCGGCAGGCGGCAGACGTTCCGGTTCATAGACCGGCACCCGTCCGATCGGAACGCCGCCCAGCTTCAGCACGAGCGCCCCCCGGAGTCCGAAGTCCTTATCGGCGCCTTCTCTGGTCTCCTGCTTCCCGTTAAGAACCAGCTCCGTGACGACCCGCTCTTGTTCTCCCGGGCTAAACGGATATGAGAAATTCAATCCCGCCACCAGTTCATAGCCCTGAAGCTTCTCTCCCCGCTCGATCATCATTTTAAGCGGAAACCGGTTAAAGCCGAAATCCAGGAGCGCGGAGTGATCGTTCCAGTCGTTGCCGTCATTTAGAGTCACGGCGACCAGCTGCTGGCCGTCCCGGGTCGCGGAGCTGACAAGGCAGCGCAGGGCTTTTTTCGTATAGCCGGTCTTCACCCCGTCCCCTCCCTCATAGAGGCGCAGCATTTTATTTTTGTTGCTCCATTTGTAGTCCCATTCCTCGTACGGATTGTCCGCCGTCTTCACCTGCGTCTTCACGATTTCCTTGAATACGGGATTATGCATAGCATAGGCCGTCAGCACGGCCAAGTCATTCGCGCTGGAGTAATGCCCTTCGGCGTCAAGCCCGTGGGGATTGGCAAAATGGGTATTTTTAAGGCCCAGTATCTCCGCTTTGGCGTTCATCAGGTGAACAAAGCCTTCCTCCGAACCGCCGACATGCTCCGCGATGGCCGTCGCCGCATCGTTGCCCGAACGCAGCATCAAACCATACAGCATGTTCTCAAGCGTCATCTCCTCGCCCAGCCTGAGAAACAGAGATGACCCTTCTTTGGCAAAAGCTTTCTTTCCGACCTTGACCTTGCTGTTCAAATCGCCGTATTCAATAGCCACGATTGCGGTCATGATCTTGGTCAGGCTCGCGATCAGCATCGGCTCGTCGCCGTGGCTGCTGTACAAAATCCGCCCGGACTCCACATCAATCAGCGCGGCCGCCTTGGCATGGGTAGATACGCTCCCTTGATCCGGTTCAGCCGCCGCAATCGGAGTGAAGAGGAGGAGCAGGCTGCAGCAGACCAGGGCTAGAGAAGATCTGAAATTTACTCTTTTCATGTTCATCCTCCGGCTTCCTATCGGCATTTTGTACAAGTGTATGCGGGCGACCGGAACGGTATGTCCCAAAGGCGCCCTGCCGCAAAAAATAGCCCCGCTAAGCGGAGCCTCGTCGTTGCAACAGCTTCCTTAGAAGGATACTGAAATCGTATAAATTCTTCTCCTGACAAAAAAGGGATATCGCAGCTAAGCGACATCCCTATTTGCGCGGCGAAGCCGCACCTGTCTTGTAATCCATTCGTCATCCCCGGAGATCCCGCACAAAGCGAGCCTTATGCAGGGCGGCTACACCGGGGTAGACGGGGTAAAAGTAACGTCGCTAACTGGAACGGGAGGCGGAGCAGGCGTATACTGCTGTCCGGTAGCGTTTCCGCCTTGGGTCTGGAACATCGACTGGATTTTGTCGATCAGGCCTGGAGTAGCGTCGATAATTTTCTCGAAAATATGAGTTTGATTGTCCAGCGGGACGATATGCACACCCTCCCTGCCGACTACGAGAAATGCGATCGGCCGAATGGAAACCCCGCCCCCGCTGCCGCCTCCGAACGGAAGCAGCTTCACGCCGCCGTTCTGTCCTGTCACAGGCTTATCGTCGTCTTCCGCCTGAAAGTCACTGCCGCCGGCGGCAAATCCGAACGCGACTTTGCTGATCGGCAGTATGACGCTGCCATCCTTCGTCTCAACCGGCTCGCCGACGATGGTGTTAACGTCGATCATGCCTTTGATGTTTTCCATCGCGGTCTGCATCAGACCTTGAATGGGGTGGTCACTCATATTGTTATCCTCCTTCGGCTTCTAGGGAATTGATTTCCTTCACGTCGTATATATTCCCCCGAAAGAAGTGTTACTATGTAACCCGCCGAAGTCATGCGACGCTTTTTTCGCGCCGGCGGGACCGCATCTCGCGGACGATCTCTTTCCACTGCTTGATCCCTTCATCGGCCTGCATAGCCCGGACCAGCAGCCTGAATCCCGCATACAGCGCGTAGCCCGCCGATATTCTCCCCTTGCAATCGACCTCAGTGGAGAATTTCACGGTGTCTTCAAATACCGGAACCACAAACAGACGGGGACTGCGCATCAGCTTCACCCACTGTGAGGTCCAGCCGATGACCGTCCATTTCAATCCCCAGAGCGCCCCGGCCGCCGTGGCCGTTCCCGCCGCATCGCCGAGGGAGAAATTGGTGGACCAGTCCAGCTTCGTAATCTGCACATGGGACAGCGTGTCGGCGGTCCAGCGTTTCAGTCCGCGCGTGGCCCTCAGTGCTTTTTTTCCGAATTCAAACCATTCCGAGACATCCTCCTTGTCGATATTCGCTTCCCCCTCCTTCGCCGACTTGACCGGAGCGATTCCGGTCTCTTCCAGCTTGACATGCAGCCCGCGCTTGAGTCCCTCGAATACGAGCGCCGGAAGCGTGTAATGATACTTGACAAGTCCGAAAAGGGCGGTGATATCAAGCACGATCCGGTCATCATGCCCTCTTCTGTTCAGACTGAAATGAAAAAAAATGCGGGAAGAGAGCAGCAGTATCGCGGCCGCGAGCAGCAGCCAGGCGCCAATCAACAGCCATAGCTTCACGTGTTAACCTCCAAGCATCCTTGTGTTAGAACTCCTTGGATTAGTATGGCAATTCTTTACTGGAAAAATTCGCATGGCGGCAAATTCGTCTATTCTTTTGTTAAATGAAGGTTAGTCACGTTTTGTTACATACTTCAACCATAGCCCACCATCGTCCAGTTTTTCGACTTCTTTTAAGAAGAAATTTACTGGATGCTGATTTGTTAGAAAAGAGCTCGTTTCAAATAGTGTCACAGAGTTAGATGCACCATCTGCAATTGGGACTAAAACCAGGCTCAATTCATCAATTAATCCTTCATTCAAAAAGGAGCCATTCAAAAAGCCCCCACCTTCTAGCATTAATTCATCGATTGAAAATAGATTTTTTAGCTTTTCCACTACGACAGTAAAATTCAATCGGTCTTTTCCGCCGAAAATATAAGAAATACCCAGATTTTTTAAATAAGCCAGGTAAGCATCAGAAACTTGCTCTGTAAGGACTTCTACTATGTGATCCTCCGTCCTATTCTCATTCCATGGTGCAATTGAATTTTCTGTCCATCCTAATTTCCCAGAGGGATCTACTGCTACGGCATAACTTTCAGCATCTTTATTTGCGACGTAATCCGTTCTAGGGATCGTCGAAATGTGATCTTGTTTTAAATCTAATTTATGTCCGAAAGTAAAGTCTTTCTCCATGGTAACCCTGCCACACATCCATGCTTTACATCCGTAACGGTTATGGATTGTTTCGTATTCGTCTGAAAAGTAAGCTGCTCGTTCCGTTTTCAAATAATCTCCAATGATTTTCCCATCCAATGAAGTTAGCATGTGGCAGATAATATATGGTCTTTCCAATGTTATTCCCCCTTTAAACCATAAAATTCTGCTCTAAATTATGCATCCTCGTAAGCGGGGAGGTCGACAGGTCACGATAGGCGTTGATCTGTTGTTGAAGTCTAGTGACCTTCTGTTCCGCACCAGCAATCGCATCTGCACCAGCTATCCAGCGAAACGGTGGTTACGCTCGGCGTAGTCATCGATAGATCGCTCAGCCCAGTAGGTTGATTCCGGCTCCAAAAGTTCTTTACGGAAGAAACCTGGTTCGACGATGGTCGTTATAATGCCGTATGGAGCGACATCATAACGTAACGACTCCATCCAACCCTCAAGACCGAACTTCGAAGCAGCGTAAGCGGCATTGAACTCAAATCCAGCCAATCCCGCAAGTGAAGAAATTGAAATAATGTGACCAGAACGAGCGTTACGCATCACAGGCAACACGGCACGGGTGACGTTCATCGGGCCATAGAAGTGGTGGTGATTTGACGGTCAATCTGCTCTGGGGTCAGTTCCTCGTAGAAGCCACCATAGAAGTTACCTGCGTTGTTGACCAACACATCAATGTGGCCAAATCGGTCAACAGCCAACTTGACGGCAGCCTCGGCATCCGTTAGTTAGTAATTTTTATTTTTCTTTAGAAAAGATTTCCTTGTTCGTAACATCTATTAAAGAGCTTGTTTCGTTGGACGAATCAAAATTTCGCTTACCGAAACAGTTTCAGGCGTGCTAATGGCATAAGCTACTGCATCTGCCACATCCTCTGACTTTATTCCGAAACCTTCTGTACGTGCATTTTTCCTCGACATTTCTTGTGTTTCTGGATCATTTATAGTGTTATATAACTCCGTATCCACTGCTCCTGGAGAGATAATGGTGCTACGAATATTATTTTCCCGTTCTTCTTGACGTAGCCCTTCCATGATCGCACGAACAGCAAATTTTGTCCCAGAGTACACAGCTGAACCAGGCCATACAGCATGCCCAGCTACGGAGTCAGTCGCAATAATTTGACCCGATTGTTGTTTTTTCATGATGTCTAACATTTGTCGCCATTCATCAAAGCGTGTTTCTGAAAGTGGAGCAAGTGGCATGACTCCGGCGTTGTTGTAGAGTACATCGACACGACCATATTTTTCGACCGCCAAATCTACAACGGCTTGAACTTCGTCTTTATTTGTTACATCTGCAACAGCATATGAAATATCAGCAATTGGTAATGATTCAACAAGAGCTTTCAAGCGATCTCACGACGAGCCGCAATAACTAATTTCGCTCCTTCTTGTGCAAGTTCTTGGTCGTTGCTTCACCAATTCCACTAGATGCACCCATAATAACAACAACTTTATCTTGAACTTTTGACATAGTTAATAACACTCTTTCTTTATGGTTTAGTAGTCAATCTTTTGAAACTATAGTGGTGGACATTGACTTCGCCCAGCAAAGAAAAACATCATTGATTGTTTAACCAACATCTGTTTATAATTATAAATAGAAACAGGATGCTTACAATCGTTAAATGAACGTTATTTGTTGTTTACTCAACAAATCAATAAAAATTGTCGATTATTTTCAAAGCGTTTTTGTCTACAGTTTCTATTACCGATAGGATTTCCCCTTTTTTACAGTCCATATCCCTTCCTTCGGTAGTAGCTAATTTAAAGGAATGTGTTGTTTATCCAGCAAAGGAATGAAAATTGTTGATAATATTTAGGAAAGTATGGTGATGAAACAATGCAGAAAGTAGATAGAAGAGTACTCAAAACTCAGGAAGCGATAAAAAAAGCATTTCTTGAACTTATGAATGAAAAAAAATTCGATGAAATTACCATACAGGATATTTCTGACAGGGCAAATGTGAACCGAAGTACGGTCTATCTCCATTACCTGGATAAATTTGATCTATTAGATAAGCTGATAGAAGAACATATAAACAAGCTTAAGGAAACAAGTGAATGGGCATGTCAAGTGGAATGGGTAGAGGCTATCCAGATCTTATTCGAATACTTTGAGAATCACGCTCTATTCTTTTCAACCATGTTAGCCAGTAAAGAAGCAGCCCCTTCTTTTCGTAGTAAGTTTCTAGATTATGTTATCGAAGGGTTCAAGGACGAGTTGCACAAAACAAATGGAAATGGAAAAAATGAAGGTCTAAATGAAGATGTTATTGTTAAATTCGTCGCAAATGCTTACGTTGGGGTTTTGGAATCATGGTTAAAGGATGGAATGCCTTCTCCGCCTCAGTCAATAGCAAAAGAATTGGGGATTTTACTTGAGAGGATTCTATAGTATTTCTTAAAATAATTAATTCAAATAAAAAGGCCAGGCAGCGAGCATACCTGGTCTTTTTTGATACATGAATTTATTACCTAGAAGGTTGTTGTATAGGAGTAGACATGTAGTTTCTAAGTATAGTTACCAAACTTAATAACAATGATAGAATTCCCACCAATACGACGTATTGTGTACCCATCTCTGATATAAATAACCCGCCTACGCACCAAATGTTGTTCCTAAGTTACAGGATGTTAAAAATAATCCATTAGCAAAATCAGGGGCTTCTGGGGCTGCGGACATCATCCAATATTCATTGATATTCGCCCCTATACCAGCTAATATACCCCAGATTAAAGTAATGATAGCCATTGGTACGCTAAACTGTCTAAATAAGAATAATATGATGTAAACAGCTCCCAATACAAAAGGAAATGATACGGCAGTTTTGATGGAATTATTAGTAAGTAATTTTCCAGCCGCAATGGAAAGCCATGTAATTGACTTTTTTAATACGCTTAATTGAGCTCCGTAAGAAAGTCTTTCCTTAACAGGTATCGATGGTACAAATAGTAATGTAACAATGAATACAATTGCATTAACAATAGGAAAGAATGCCATCGCCATTTCTAACGACACAGTATTAGCAATAAAACTTACGATTGGTACGCCGACTACCATACCCGCAGATACTCCAATAAAAACTTTAGAAACAGCTTTTGGAGCTTCCTCCTTGCTAACTGAGGCAGCCGCTACTGTAAAAGCCAATGGCGTTAAAGAAACGTCAGTTATTAGAATTAATTGTTGTTCTTCGTTTTTGAATTAACATTATTGTTATTAATCTAGGATTCATAGGCGGCATTCTTGGCGATACCCCTATCACTCTTCCGGCTTAATGAGGCTCTTCCCAATAAAGTTAGCGGATACCGGCCGCTTGCCGATTTCTCTGGCCCAAACCGAAAGCTGACCGAGATGGTGGATTTGATGGGCAATCATATGGCGCATGACTTCACCCCAAGCGTCAACGGCTACACTGCCATCCGGCTGGGGATCGCGGAAAATTCGGGTCTCCATATTGTCATCCCAGGCGTAAACAAACGTCTCGACTTCCGGACGAAATTCCGCATCCAGCTTCCTCACCTTTTCCAGTGTCTTATAGCCCTCGAAATCCTCCTGGAAATCCGGTTTGCCCTGCAAAGAACGAATCCAGCTCCATTCCACATCGACAATATGAAAAAGAGTGCGTAATATGCTTCCGACGCCGCCAGTCCGTTCACAGAGCAGTTCCTCTTCCGTCAATTCCCCGCACCACTCATACCATTGTTCCCTCACCATCCAGTTATAGCTAAACCATGCTTCCACCTTGGACCCTCCCGTAAATGAGTTTTTCTCTCCAATGTAAAAAAATCATAGACCCGTTTCGTCTATGATTCTTCATCATCTGCAAAATATATTACGATGGTTCCATTTCATCGATCGTCAACTGGCGCGTATCGAGCTTGTCGAACAACAGCTGCGTTTCTTCCTCCAGATTGTCTCCGCCGTCCTGCGCCGAGGGCTCTGGCAGTTCTTTCAGGCTGGCCAGCCCGAAAGTCTCCAGAAAAGATTTTGTCGTTCCATAAAGAATCGGACGCCCAACGGCTTCCGCGCGGCCGACCTCCTGAATGAGATCCTTGTTGTTCAGCGTATGGATCGCCCTTTCCGATTTCACCCCGCGGATCTCCTCGATTTCCACCCGCGTAATCGGCTGCCTGTAAGCGACGATCGACAGCGTCTCCAGCGCAGCCTGCGACAGAGACGCACGGGAAGGCGAATAGGCCAGACGCTCGAAATAAGGCGCGTGCTCCGGCAGAGTCGCCAGCCGGTAATTGCCGGCAATCTGCACAACCTGAAGACCGCGGCCCTGTGAGGCCAGATCCTCGCGCAGTTCCTCCATAGCCCCTGCGACGAGTTCCGTCCGCTGCTCGGTAATTTCGGCGATTTGCCGCGCGGACAAACCGTCCTCTCCGGCCAGAAACAGCAGCCCCTCAATAATCGATTTCAGACGTTTGTAATCCATCGATGTCTTCCGCCCCTCTCCATTCCATCACGATGTCGTCAAACAATTTCTCCTGATAACAAAAGATCGCCTTCATCTTCATCAGCTCCAGTATGGCGAGAAAGGTCGCAACGATCTCATGCCTTGCCATGCTGTCGTCGAGCAGCGACGAGAAGCGCAGCCGGCCGCCTTTCCCGGTTCGCCGAAGCGCCGCGGAAACGTCGCGGATGCGGTCCTTGACGGAGATTTCGTCTCTGGTGATCCGCGCATAGGAGGAACGTCTGGCCGCCTTGCCAAGCGCCTTGCGAAATGCGGCGATCAGATCGGAAGCATGAAGCCCCTTCAGGGTATTGTCGACCTGGGAAGGCACAAAGGGAGCCAAATCGTCCGGTTCCTTCGTAAAAATCAGGCTTCGCTCGCTTTCCATATCCATCAGTTGGGTGGCGATGCTCTTGATTTTGCGGTATTCAATCAGACGCTGCACCAGCTCTGCCCGAGGATCGTAACCGTCGTCCTCGTAGTATTCGAAATCGTCGATCTCGATCACGGGCGGCTTGGGCAGCAGCATCTTGCTCTTGATGGAGAGCAAAGTTGCGGCCATTACCAGGAACTCGCTTGTGATTTCCAGTTCAAGCTCCTGCATGTTCCGCAAGTATTCCATGTACTGCTCGGTGATCTCGCTGACCGGAATGTCCTGGATGTCGATTTCCGCCTTGTCGATCAAATGCAGCAATAAATCCAGCGGGCCCTCAAACGTCTCCAGCTTGTACAATACAGTCACGAGGCACCTCCCGCCAACTAGAAACGTTCCTCCGCCTTTGAACGAACGGCAGCCGTTTCCCGTAAAATATAAGACAATAATGATAAGCAAACAGCTTATACATTTTATATTTCAAAAAAGTAAAGTGCAGCGCCTGAATCAGACGCTACACAAGTCGAAAACTTAAGATTAAATTCGGTTTCTTCGCATTCCTGCTGCCATGCAGACTCTTTCACTATTATTCTATCACAGATGCCGGACATTTGACATGTCAAAGACACGCTTTGTCCGCCGGTTCTGCCTACGGTTAGAATAATTTGGAAATATTGGCCATCTCAATAGCAGATACCGCCGCGTCCCAACCCTTGTTGCCCGCTTTTGTGCCGCCGCGCTCGATCGCCTGCTCGATGTTCTCCGTCGTCAGCACGCCGAAGATCGTCGGAACGCCGGTCTTGAGATTAATGGCGGCTACTCCTTTGGCTACCTCGTTGCAGACGTAATCGTAATGGGTCGTGGAGCCGCGGATGACGGTGCCCAGTGTAACGACCGCGTCATATTTGCCGCTTTCGGCCATCTTTTGCGCAATCAGAGGAATTTCGAACACTCCCGGTACCCAGGCTACGGAAATTTCTTCATCCTTGACGCCGTGACGCTTGAAAGCGTCCAGTGCGCCCGACAGCAGTTTGCTCGTAATAAATTCGTTAAAACGTCCTACTACAATCCCGTATTTCAAACCTTCCGAAACTAAATGTCCTTCAAAAATCTGCGGCATACTCATCAACAACCCTTTCAATAAATTAGTCGGTTTTCGTTAAAAATCGGCTTGCGAAATAAATTGGCTTACGCTTTCGTGCTTTCGTTCTGCTCAATGTCGTCGAACTTCAGCAGATGCCCGAGCTTCAACTGCTTGGTGTGCAAATAATTCGTATTGTCTTCGTTCTCCGGCATCTGGATCGGCACGCGCTCCACGACCTCAAGTCCGTAACCTTCCAACCCCTTGATCTTGCGCGGATTATTCGTCATCAGCTTGATCCGGCGAACGCCCAAATCCTTCAGGATTTGCGCTCCGATTCCGTAATCACGCAGATCCGCCGGGAAACCGAGCTCCAGATTCGCATCGACCGTGTCGAGACCTTGTTCCTGAAGCTTATACGCGCGCAGCTTGTTGATCAGGCCGATGCCCCGGCCCTCCTGGCGCATGTAGAGCAGAACGCCCTTTCCCGCGGCTTCGATCTGGCGGAGCGCCGCTTCGAACTGCGGGCCGCAGTCGCAGCGGTGGGAATGGAATACATCGCCGGTGAGGCATTCCGAATGCACGCGGACCAGCACCGGCTCGTCTCCGGAAATATCCCCTTTGACGAGAGCGACATGCTCTTTTTCATCCACTTCGTTCGTATAGGCAATCGTTTGGAACTCGCCGAAGTCGGTGGGCAGGCGGACCGAAACTTCACGGGTGACCAGCTTTTCCTTTTCATTCCGGTAATGGATCAGGTCTGCGATGCTGATGAGTTTCAGATCGTGCTTCTTCGCAATTTCATGCAGATCGGGCAGACGGGCCATCGTCCCGTCTTCTTTTACGACCTCACATATCACTGCGGCGGGATAGGCGCCGCACATCCGGGCCAGATCGACGGCGGCTTCCGTGTGGCCGCTTCTGCGCAGCACGCCGCCTTTTTTGGCGATCAGCGGGAACATATGGCCCGGTCTGCGGAAATCCGAAGGGCCGGCTTTCGGGTCCATAATCGCCTTGGCGGTCAGCGACCGCTCATAGGCCGAGATGCCGGTTGTCGTATCCTTATGATCGATCGAAACGGTGAACGCCGTGCCGTGAAAGTCGGTATTTTGACTAACCATCGGCTTCAAATCCAGCTCCGCCGCCCGCTCCGCCGTAATCGGCAGGCAGACAAGCCCGCGTCCTTCGGTAATCATGAAATTGATCACTTCCGGGGTCGCCCGTTCCGCTAAAGCGATAAAATCGCCTTCGTTCTCGCGGTCTTCATCATCGACAACAATAACGACCTTGCCGCGCATTAAATCGTAGATGGCTTCCTCAATCGGGTCCAAACGAATATCTTCGTTGTGCTGTTGACTCATTTTTTTGACCTCCTGGATTCAAGAAAATCACAATCTTATAAAAAACCGTTCGCCGCCAAAAATTCGCTGCTGATGCGGGAGCCTTCGGCCTCTTCCCCATCCTCGGCATTTTGCGGGGACGAGCCGTACCGGAGCAGATGATCCACGTACTTGCCCAGCACGTCGCATTCGAGATTGACACTGTCCCCGGCGCGCTTATAGGCAAGCACGGTTTCGCCGAGCGTATGGGGGATAATCGACACCGTGAACGACGAGGACGCCGTGCCCGCCACCGTCAGGCTGATGCCGTCTATCGTAATCGAGCCTTTCGGAATAATAAACTTGAACAGCGTCTTTCGGCCCGGCGATATCTCAAACACAACCGCGTTCTGATCGCGTTTTACACTTTTGATAGTTCCGATACCGTCGACATGGCCCTGCACGATGTGTCCCCCGAATCGTCCGCCGGCCGCCATGGCCCGCTCCAGATTGATTCGGCTGCCCGCCCGCAGCTCCTTAAGGGTGCTGTTGCGGTACGTCTGGGGCATGACATCGGCGGTAAAGCCGTGGTCGCTTAAGGAAGTCGCCGTGAGACAGACTCCGTTGACCGACACGCTGTCGCCGATTTTGAGATCGTCCATGATGACGGATGCGCCAATATTTAGGACCATTACTTCTCCACCGGACGAAACGCCGCGCAGCACGCCGATTTCTTCAATCAGTCCTGTAAACATCCTGCTTCCACCCTCCTTCTATACAAGCTCGGGAATGCCGCTGATGCACACATTATCTCCGAGAACTTCCACTTCCACACCCCGCAGCGTAACGGCATTCCTCATCAGCTCCACCCCGTCAAATGCAAACGCGGCCGGCGCCGCGGCGCCTCCTCCGACGATCTTCGGAGCGAAAAAGAGCACCACACGGTCCACAAGCCCCTGCTCCAGCATCGCCCCGTTCAGGATGCCGCCGCCTTCCAGCAGAATGGAGCCGATTTCCAGCTCGCCGAGCCTGGACATCGCGGCAGCCAGGTCGACACGCGGCCCCGCGCCGCAGCGCAGCACCTGTACCCCGGCCGCCGTCAGCGCTTCTTCCTTCGCGGCATCGGCGGTTTCCGCTGCAATAATGATCGTCGGCGCCTGCCCGTCGGTGACAACCGACGATTCAAGGGGTGTACGGAGGCCCGAATCGATGATGATCCGCACCGGATTGATACCCGGCACCTCGGTCCGGGTTGTCAGCGAGGGATTGTCGGCAATGATCGTACCAACACCGGCCATGATGCCCTGATGTCGATGCCTCAGCGTATGTACGATTCCCCGCGCCGACTCGTTGGAAATCCACTTGCTGTCTCCCGTACGCGTGGCAATTTTGCCGTCCAGCGTGCTGGCGCTTTTCAATGTGACAAAAGGCCGCTTCGTCAAAATGTATTTGACAAACTTTTCATTCAGCCGCAGGGCGCGTTCGCGCAGCAGCCCGACTTCCACTTCGATTCCCGCCTCCCGGAGCATCGCGATTCCGCGTCCGGCTACCTGTGGATTCGGGTCCTCGCAAGCGATAACGACCCTTGCCACGCCTTCGGCAATCAGCCGCTCGCTGCACGGAGGTGTCTTGCCGTAATGGCTGCACGGCTCCAGCGTTACATATGCGGTGCTTCCCGCCGCCTGCCCTGCAGCCATATTCAGCGCATGTACCTCGGCATGGCCCGTTCCCCGCTTTAGGTGGGTTCCCAGGCCGATCACTGCGCCGTCCTTAACGACGACGCACCCGACAACCGGATTAATCCCCGTCTGTCCTTGGGCCCGCTCGGCCATATCAAGCGCAAGCGACATGTAGAACTCGTCATTCATTACTTCCATGCCTAGCCTCCGATCTTCAACCGCCAGATGCTGATTTAATTAAAAAACCCATCCACTACTCCTTTAAGGAGCCGTGAATGGGCAGTTTGAGAGTGTGAATGCATCCGAAACCCATATACGGATAAATCACCGGACTAAAGGCCTTGTGAATTATCGCACATGTTATGCAGAGCCATTTCATCAGGTTTGCCACTTAACGACAAGGGCAAACGGCAACTCTCCTTCTTCCATCCAGACTATACTGTCGGTCCCGGAATCTCACCGGGTCCACCGTCCGCGCGGGAAGCGCGATCCGGGTAGCGGACTTGTCTTTCGCATGCCGCTGTCGCGTCATACGAATCATCACCGCCGGTAGGGAATTTCACCCTGCCCTGAAGGATTGTCATATTTATTTGAGAACGTAATAAATACCAATGATTATGACGGTATCTTATCATTTTATCGGATTAAAATCAATCCTTATCAAATCACATATTTAAATTTACTTTATTATTGTAAGCCAAATCACCCAGAATTTCGCTGCACTCCCGAATCTTCTAATAAGATTGCATCCTTTGCTTTTTCATCACCGGTATCCATATTTCACTTTTAAATGTCGGCGAGGTCACATCTTTACTTTCATTCCACAGCATTTCCGGTCCTTCCACTTGCTCATAGTTGGCCGACGGAAACCATTCCGAATAAATGCGTCCCCAAATATTCTGCAGTGTACCGGGGAAAGGGCCTACGGCTTCGAATACCGCCCAAGTTAAGGCGGGAACTTCAAGCTTCGTCAAGCCGGCCGGGCACTCTTCTGTTGACGCTGCTCCAATATAGTGATCCAGCTCCCCTTTTTCTTCCATCCTGCCCTCGGAAAAGTTCACGGATGCGCTAAGCAGCCCCCTGGGTTCCACATTGGAAAGCCTTTTGAGCTGATGGATTGTTTCGCTGTCCAAGCTTTCCCACATCGCGGCAATCTCCGGGTTGACCCCGTCGAAGCGGATCGGGACTCTTTTCTTAATCCCCACTATGCGAAAGGCCTCTTTCTCTTCCATCCGATAGTTCATTTCTTTTCCCCCTTTAATGGTTAACTGGAAGGTCATCGGCGGATAGGATTTAAGCGAATGGCCGTTATTTCTCGCTTCCGATGGTGCAATGCCGTGCAGTTTCTGAAAAGCTCTTGCAAAAGCGTCCGGCGAGCTGTATCCGTATTTGACCGCAATATCTATGACCTTTACGCTGCTTCCTTGAAGCTCAAATGCCGCCAGAGTAAGACGCCTGCGCCGGATATATTCCGAAAGTGTGATGCCGGCAAGGAAGGAAAACATTCTTCTAAAATGAAAATCGGAGCAGCAAGCCGCCCTTGCCGCCTCCTTGAAGTCGATGTCGCCAGCGATATTTTCCTCGATATATCTCAACGCTCCATTCATACTTTTGAGCAAATCCATGGTTATGACCTCCTCTCATTAATAAATTAACTGAAAATGAACAGGTTTATCCGACATTTTGTGCCTGAATTTGCAGGCAAGACTGCCCGCAAGGTAAAGCCTTGTCTCCGCAAGCTTGTTCCAAAACCTTTCATCCTTATATTTTAAAAGGCAGACGGCGGAACTCCGCCATCTGCCTTGATTTTTGACGCGTCGTGCGGTGTGGAATCAAGCTCCCGACACGGACAATGAGCCGATTTTGAGCGTCGGAGAGGTGCAGCTGCCGACAAACCGCGGGTCATTTCCGATCGTCTCGATCCCGTTCAGCAGCTCGAAAAAGTTGCCGGATACCGTAATCTGGTTCACCGGTCTTACAATTTCTCCGTGCTCAATCAAATAGCCTATTGCCGCCAGGGAAAAGCTCCCCGAAGTCGCATTCGTCCCGGCATGCAGGCCCTGAAGCTCAACGATCAGAATTCCCCGCTCCGTGCCGCGGATGATTTCCGCAAGTGCGGCCGTTCCGGGTGCGATATACAGATTATGATGCGAAACTTCGACCATGCCTTTGTATCCGCCTTTTGCGGCGTTGGCCGTGTTTGCGGCTCCGGTCTTCCGGGCCGTTTTACGATTATGCAAAAAAGTAAGCAGTCTCCCGTCCTTGATCAGCTCATGGCGCGCGGTAGCACTCCCTTCCGCATCGAACGATTTGCTTGACGGAACGTTGTCCATCAGCGGGTCATCGATAATCGATACATTGCTCCCCGCCACTCGCTCGCCGAGCTTGCCCTTCAGCCGGGAAAATCCTTTGTCCACCGACTCTGCGGAGAACACTGAAGTGAAGCTTGACAGCAAAGAGGTCGCGGCGTCATTCCGGAAAATGACCGGATAATTGTCCGATTGTACCGTATTTGCGCCAAGCTTGGAAACGGCCTCCCGGACGCCTGTCAGCGCCACCGCTTCCAGATCGATATCGTCAAAGCTTCGAAGAGAGAAATCGAACCAGCCTCCGGTCACAGTCTCCTTCGCGTCCTTGGATTCTTTAGCCAGTACATAAATGCTCGCAGATGCGGAGCTGTGCTTTCTGTGGCAGTTCAGGCCTTTCGTATTGACGATCAGCACTTCACTTTCACTGACCGAGGCGGCGGAGCGTCTAACCATATCAATACGGTGGTCGGCTTCAAGAGCTATACGTTCCATCGCAAGGGCGGCTTCGATCAATCGGTCGGGGGAAGTCTTAATCAGAGAAGCCGAATAAGTATTCACGGAATGATAGCGCTCGGAACCGGCAAACAATTCTTCCGGCTCCTCGTTCTCCAGCACTTCAGCATTGCTTCCCGCTTCGTCAAGCAAATAGTCAATGGATTCATCATCCAGCCTCTCGGTGGATGAATAGCCCATTTTGCCCCCGATGAGGCCGCGGAACGACAGACCACCGCTCTCGACGATTTTATACGCATCAATTTCGCCTTTAAGCACCGATACCGAGATGGACCGGCTGTTCGCATAATAAATCTCCATTTCGGTGAATCCCGCTTTCCTGCCTTTGGCAAAAAGGGCTTCCTGAAACTCTTCGATATTCACCGCGCTACTCCCCCTTTCTTCCGCCTACGGTCATTTCCGATATCCGGATCGTGGGCTGTCCGCAGTTAACCGGCAGACTTCCGCTGACTGACCCGCACATGCCTTGTCCGTGTTCGAGATTGTTGCCGACCATGTCGATTTTGCTTAAGCAGTCGATTCCTTTGCCGATCAGGGTCGCACCCTTGACCGGTTCGGCGATTTTACCATTACGAATAATGTAGGCTTCTTGAACGGCAAAATTGAAATCGCTTGTCGCCGTATTGACCGATCCACCGCCCATGGACTTGGCATAAATGCCGTATTCGGTATTCGCGATAATCTCCTCCCGGGTCGATGTTCCGTTGCAGATGAACGTGTTGTTCATCCGTGACGCCGGAGCGAATTTGTACGATTGCCGGCGGCCGGAGCCAGTGGAAGGCATACCCATTCTGCGAGAGCCCATCCGGTCGATCAAGTAGCCCTTCAGTAAGCCGTTCTCGATCAGGACATTGCGCTGCGTCCTTGCGCCCTCGTCGTCGATATTCAGCGAGCCCCAAGCATTCGCAATCGTGCCGTCATCCACCGCGGTTACAAGCGGCGAAGCGACCCGCTCGCCGAGTTTGCCCGCGAACACCGACGATCCCGGAGCGACGGCCGTCGATTCCAGCCCATGGCCGCAGGCTTCATGGAACAAGACGCCGCCGAACCCGTTGTCGATAATGACGGGAAGCCTTCCGCTGGGCGCGAAGCCCGCCTTCACCATCGTGACGGCAATCCGGGAAGCCGTGCGGGCATGCTCTTCGATGTCCAGACCTTCGAGGAACTCGTGACCGGCATAGGCGCCCGGCCCGCTGAATCCGGATTGCTTCTGGTCGCCATCCTCCGCCACCGCGCTGATCCCCAGCCTCGTGTAGACCCGCGTATCCTGCACCAGCAAGCCTTCGGTATTTGCAATCAGCACATTTTGCAGTTGATTAGTCGCATGGATCTTCGTCTGGGCAATGCATGGATCAAATCCTGCCGCCGTACTGTGGGCGCGCCGCATTAGTTCGATTTTGCGCTTCTTCTGCGAGCTGTCCGGCATGATTTCGACGGAATGGCGATTATCGAAGTCCGTCCGCCGAAGATCCATTACCGCGCTCCCGGCTGCGCTGCCGCGGATCGCCGCAGCAGCCGAACGAGCCGTGGCGATCAGATTGTGCTCGCTGCTGTCGTTCGTGTACGCATAGACGGAAAAGTTCCCCTTCAGAATCCGAATGCCTACTCCGTAATCGCGGCCGGAGAGAGAGCTTTCCAAAACTCCGCCCACCATTTCCAGTCTTCCGCTAGTCTTGTCCTCGGCGAATATCTCCGCAAAATCACCGCCGGTCTCAAGCGCTGCGGTCAACACATTGACGATAAGCCGTTCCTGAAGCATACCATTCCTCCCCGCTATTCAATGATTATACCTTTCCTTACCAGTATAGCTTATTCAGGCCGTTGAATGCCTTGTTCGCTGCCGAGGAATGGCCATTCCTTATTAATAAATACGGCTCGGCTGGCATCCGGCTATACATTAATAGGAAAATCTCCCTCTTATTTTTCGGCAGAGGACTCTTTCGGTTAATTAGATGGAAAAACTCCTTCTTAATGCTTGCATAAGGCCAAATCCCAGCACATCCGCCCAATTTAGATGGAGCTTTTCCCTTTAGACTAGGCCGCAGCTCAGTTTTGAATCGAATTAGCTCCGCTTTTTCCATTTATTTGATCTACTCATTTCTTCCTTTAGCTTCTGATCACAGATACGGACGGCTAGGCAAAATTAATACATAAAAAGCGCCCGGGATTTAAGCATCCCGGGCGCTTTCCGGCTCAGCCGGCCGTTTATTTGAGTTAAAGTCAAATTCAATCCGTTTTCTTGTTGCGGGTTAACCAGCGGTTCAGGACAATGCCGATCAGGATAAGACCCAAGCCGCCCATATAGATCGGCAGCGAGCTTCCTTCCCCGGTCTTCGGCAGCTGGCCGGAGGCGGGGCTTACTCCCGGATCGGAAGGATTCCCTTTCGGTACGTCATCCTCGTCAATGTCGACCCCGCCTAGCGGAACCTCGTCATCAATTGGCACTTCCGTCGGCGTTACACTCGGCTGCGGCGTAGGCTGCGGCTCACTCGTATTCGCCGGTCCCCCAGGGATTTGTTCATCCGGGATGATTACTCCCGGAACACTTGAACCGGTTGGCGTAGCTGACGGAACCGGAACGACCACCGGAGGCGTAGTCGGCGTTTCCGACGGCCCCCCCGCGGACGGCGTTGGCGCCGGTGACGCGGATGCCGCTGCTGATGGCGTAACGGACGGCGTTGGCGTCGGTGACGCAGACGGTGTTGCCGATGGGGTAACGGACGGCGTTGCCGAAGCAAGCACATGGTTAGTTATCGGCAGAATAATGTTCGCACCGGCCCCGACGCTTATCGGACGCTCGGCGGAATCGAGAACATATCCGGCGGGTGCCTTGGTTTCAACCAGTATATAGCTTCCGGACAAAATGCCGTTAAATACAGCAATGCCGTCCGCGCCTGTCGTCTGCGTTCCAATTAACAGGCGTTCGCTGCCGTTTAACCGGTACAGGTCAAACGTTGCTCCGGCAAGAAGCTTCAGATTATCGTTGTCATCCAGCTTTTTGACCGCCAGCACGCTTCGTGTACCGTTACCCGTTCCCGAACCGCTTGATACCCCGACAATAATTTCCGTAGAGGTCACTTTGGTGACTTCCACTACGTTATTGCCGCTGAGCGTTACGGCGTTCGTCACCGTTTCTCCGCTGCGCGCGGCGATGAGCGACTGGTATTCCAGAATATAAGGCGACCCGATCGGATTCTT
Organism: Paenibacillus rhizophilus; assembly: GCF_003854965.1. Taxonomy (GTDB): domain Bacteria; phylum Bacillota; class Bacilli; order Paenibacillales; family Paenibacillaceae; genus Paenibacillus_AQ; species Paenibacillus_AQ rhizophilus. Next base: position 25,916 of record NZ_RQPI01000001.1, on the reverse strand, counting down.
GAAGCTTAAGACGAACGTCTGCTTGCCATCATTCGTCGTAGTGACGTCAAGAATATAGTCGGTTCCCTGGATCAGCTCGGCGCCTGCCTTGGTTATCGTTCCGCTTGGGGAAACCGTCGTCGGATACAGATGGAACGAATCGGTCAGCAGCAGTTGGTTTGCGCTTCCGACATCGGTAATCTTCGCGTCGCGGATATACGATTGACCGCGGTTGATATGGATGCTCCAATTGATTTTGTCGCCAATCTGCTCCCCGTTCTTGACCACGTACTCTCCGCCGTACGGAATGGCTACAGAACCGGTGAGATTTCCCGATACCGGCTTATTTTCGTCATAAATGTTCGCCGTATTGTTGATCTTGGCGTTGTTGATCAGTTTTCCATCCAGACTGGTCTTGAACTCGATATAAAACGGATAATCGACCGGCTCCAGCAGCTTTATCCGCAAAATGCTGTTGCCGTTCTCTTGAGTGACGGTATACGTATATTTGACGTTCAGATCCCCGTTTCTGGAGGTCAGGCCGCTCGGATATAAATAGAGCTCCTTCAGCTTCACCGAACCGTCAATCAGGGTTTGTGGGGCTTGAATCACATCCACGATTTCGGCATTCTTTAACGGCTTGCTGTTATAGTTGGCTGCGACGTACCACGAGATGGACTTGGAGACCGCATTGTATTCGCCAAATTTAAATCCATTGTTCTTGACTTCGATTCTGGGATTGAACACTCCTTCCGCCGAAGCGGACCCTCCGTCCCAGGTCAAGAAAGCCGTATTATAGAATTTATCCTTGCCGTCCGTAAGACCGTAATAGTCAAAATGCAGCTTGTAGCTGATCGTATATTTTCCGGTAATCGGCTTCAGGAAGGTGACGGTAAACCCTTTGCCCTGCACTACAGGTTTATCGTACTCCAGGGTATATTCCGAAGCGGGGACCACGGCTCCTGAAGCGCTGCGGACGACCAGTGATTCCGGAATAAAAGTAAGTCCGCTATACGGAAAAGTATCCTTGACGACTACATTACTCATCGGGTAGCCGTCATCATTAATCGTAATTTTCCAGTCCGCGGTTTTGTTGCGGTAATTCGCGCCGGTAGCATCGACCGTTTTATAAATAATGACGGGATAAATATCCTGATTGGCTTCTGCTTTATAAGTGCCGGAGGTTACGGTGTTGGTGATTCTTTTTGGCGAGAACAGCCGATCCTTGGACTTGGTCTTGTATTCGATAAAATAAGGCGTGCTTACATCCTGCAAAAACCTGATCTCGAAGCCGGTCTTTCCAGCCGCCGATGCCGGTGTGAGCGTAAAATCCGTTCCTTCGGCAAGCTGTGCGCCCACCGTTGCTTTTCCATCACCGTCCACCGTCACATTGTAGACTTTAACCGAACCCGCGGCCAGTCCCTGAGTCTCGTTGAACAAATCTTTCAGCACCGCTTCGGCCTGCGGAATGCTTCCATAGTTATAATTGTAATTAATTCCCCAGGTGATGGTCTGGATTGAAGGCTCATAATGAATAGCATATTTTTGGAGACTCGGCGCGCGTTTAACCTCAACCGTTGCCGAGGCTTCCACCGGGGTCAGATTGTCGCCCGAGAAAGATGCCTTATTTGTAAATTTCGTTTTGGTCAGATTGGTAATTTCTGTGGAAAATGCGAGACGGTATGCGCCGTCGACCGGAGAACCGGCGAACTTCAGCTTGAGCACTCCGTCCTGCGAATCCAGCGTATAGTTTGAGGGATCGACGAGAACCCCCTGACTTACCGTTCCGTCCAGTTGGACATCCAGCTGATACACGGCGACAGTCACCGGATCCAGGGTCAGTCCTTCGGGAATAGGGTCGGTTACAGTCGCGCCGTATACGGATTCCAGCGTCTTGTTCACGTCAACGGTCCAATGAATGCTCTGCGCGTTATACCCCTCCGGTGTTCCTTTCTTCTCAATGGTTGACGCGACATCCGGCTTGAAGCGCAGCACGACGATCTGGGTATCCCCGTTAATCGGGAACGGAATCTCCTGAACGGTGCTTCCTTTGATAACCTCTTTATCGAACTTGGTGCGGAGGCTTAACGTTCCATGGACATTATCATGATTTTCGATGAAGCTGTTGAATGTCATTACGGCAAGGTGGGTATCTTTGTTTACCGTGAAGCTTCCCACATCGCCTTCATCCGAAACCAGCGGTCCGCTGATATCATTGTACAGCTTGAATTGTTCGGGAATCTGAAAAGAAAATGTATCCCCGTCATGATATCCATGCCCGTCCTGTAAAGCCCACGTATAATTCAACGTCACCTCGGAGCCTTGTTCGTAAACATCCCCCGTAACCGTCTGGCCGTCCGGACCGTACACCGCCATCGAAACGCTGGTGATGATGTTCCTGTCACTCTCGATTGCTCCCGCCTTCGCTTCGGTTGCAAATCCCAGCCCGTAGCTGTACTCGGCAACCAGTATCAGGATCACGAGCCACAGGGCCAATCTCTTCCTAATCGTTTTCCGCAACGTCATCCTTTTATTCCCCTCTCCCATAGTCATTTGAAGGTACAGTACCTTGATCATTGATTTATAAAAAGCGGACTGATGCCGAATGTATGATGTTGTCTCCCCCCGCATTCTGCCTCCTTGCTAATCAATCTTTTTCTGCGTTTCAACCCTCTTCTGCGCTCGCTTATGTATGTCTCCCGGTCGCTCCCGTCCCCATCTCAAGCTTCGGCCCCGCTCTCGCCTATCCGTTCCAACTCCTCCAGTCGCCCAAAGATTATGCTCCAAATCAGGTATGGTACTCGAATAACCCTAATTTGTATTACCCATTTTTTCATGATCGAAATTGAAATTCAATCATTTTTAAGAGGTATTATTTGGTGCAGAACCGGCTGGCGGACAAACCGCTATTTTCGTTCGCTGTAAGATATGAAAATAGTCTACTATAAAGAACGAAAAGTGTACAAGAAGGCACGTTAAATAATTAAAACACAGGCTTCAATCCGGCAAGGACTTAAAGGGAGGGATTATCGGCAAAAACGCGCCATTTGCGGCTAATCCAGACAATACTGGGGACGAAGAGAGGTGCTGTATAAAAATAATTTATGACTTCCATAAATCGGTGATTCTTAAATTTTTTGTAACACAAAAAAGCCCGGCCGCAGGTTCCGAATAACTTGGAACTTACAGACGGGCTTAACTCGAAGAGTTTTCTTACGCTTCGTATACTTCCACGGAAGTCATTTTGTCGCGGCCTTGGAAGGCGTCGACATATTCCATGCCTTTTACGACTTTGCCAAATACCGTATGCTGGCCGTCCAGATGCGGCTGCGGAGCATAGCAGATGTAGAACTGGCTGCCGCCCGTGTTGCGTCCGGCATGCGCCATGGCGAGCGTTCCGCGCTCGTGCTTGTTCGGGTTGATTTCGCAGTTGATCGTATATCCAGGGCCTCCGGCGCCGGTTCCGTTCGGACAGCCGCCTTGAGCGACGAAGCCCGGAATGACGCGGTGGAAGACAAGACCGTTATAGAAACCGTCTTTCGCCAGTTTCTCGAAGTTGGCTACTGTATTGGGAGCGTCCTGGTCGAACAGGTCCAGCACCACTTCGCCGCCGTTCTCGAGTGTGATTTTCGCTTGCTTTGCCATATATAAATACCCCTTTCTCATTGGACAAAATGTGCAATCCCTTAACAGTTTACTATGAAAGCCTCCCCAAAGCAAAGAGCGTACGCCGCTTCTTATGCCCGCCGTGTCACCCCGAGCCGGATGGGCGGCACGCCCTGCGCCGAAGCGCTGCGCTGATCTGCCCGGAGCCGCCTATTTACGGGAACGTTTAGCCCGCGCTGGGCGTGGCAAAGAGCCATCCATGCACATCATGTGCAGGATGGCTCTCCAGTTCTTCTTTATTTTGTAACCGGCTGTTTCGCGATTCGCGCCGGCACGATGTCATTGGCAATCAGATCGCCATGGCTTTCGCGCTTAACCACAAGATCGCTTTGGCCGTTCTGCACGAATACGACGGCTGGACGGCGGATGCGGTTGTAGTTGCTGGCCATGGAGTAGTTGTAGGCGCCTGTGCAGGCTACGGCGAGCAAATCCCCGCTCTCCGCCTTTGGAAGCTCCAGATCCCAAATCAGCATATCGCCGCTTTCGCAGCATTTGCCCGCAATCGCTACGGTCTCTTCCGGCTGTTCGTTGGCCCGGTTGGCAAGCAGGGCCTCATACTTGGACTCGTACAGCGCCGGGCGCGGATTGTCGGTCATGCCGCCGTCGACGGCGACATATTTGCGTACGCCCGGAATTTCCTTGCTCGTACCAACTGTGTAGAGCGTCGTGCCGGCATCGCCTATAATGCTGCGGCCCGGCTCCACCCAGATTTCCGGCAGCTCACTGCCGATTCCGGCAAAATGCGTCTTCACCGCATCGGTAATTGCCGCGACGTATTCCGATACCTGCAGAGGCGTATCGCCTTCCACGTAGCGGATGCCGAAGCCTCCGCCGAGATTCACGACGCTGAACTCAATGCCCAGCTCTTCCTTCACCTTGCGGGCGAATCCGGCGACCCGCTCAACTGCAAGCTGGAAGCCTTCCGTTTCGAAAATTTGCGAGCCGATATGCGAATGAACGCCGAGAAGCTGCAAATTGGCTTTACCCGAGGCCAGGCCTACCGCTTCTTGTGCGGAGCCGTTGCCGATGTCGAAACCGAACTTCGAGTCGGTCTGGCCGGTGGCGGCGTAAGCGTGATGGGCGTGCGCTTCAACGCCCGGCGTCACGCGCAGCAGGATGCTGACCGTCTTATTCTTATCGACCGCAATAGCCTGCAGCAGTTCAAGTTCTACCAGATTGTCGACGACAAAGCAGCCGATTCCCGCTTCAAGCGCCATTTCAATCTCATCCGGTGTTTTGTTGTTGCCGTGAAAATGAATGCGCTCGGCCGGGAAACCCGCCTGCAGCGCGGTGTACAGCTCGCCGTCGGATACGACATCAAGCGACAGGCCTTCCTCATCGGCCAGGCGGCACATCGCCATTACCGAAAAAGCCTTGCTCGCGTAAGCCACCTGAAATCCAAGACCGGAAGCCGCAAAAGCATCCATATATTCGCGGCAGCGGCGGCGAACAAGCTGCTCGTCCACTATATACAGCGGCGTTCCATACTCCGCCTTGAGTTCCGTTACGTCACAACCGCCTATTTCCAAATGTCCGGCATCGTTAATCCGGCTCGTCCCGTGTAAAAACATAATTCGCAATCCTCCGATTTCTGTGGAATATCCATCCCATTCTTTTATGATATTCAGTATAGCAGAGGAAGGGAACGTCAAAGAATGGACAAATGCGCAGTTGATTTGTATTATCCTACGATTTGTCCTTCTTGCCGGTGGCCGGGGACATGCGCGTATTGTCCCTCGTTTTGTTGAACGACGGCCTCGTTTTGGAAGAAATCACCGACTGGCGGAAGAGGATCGCTCCCATCGCTTTTGCATTAAAAGGTATAAACGGCCACAGATAGGACGAGTTGTAGGAACGGTTGACCGTCAGCAGCACGATAAGCAGGGTCGAGCCGATTACGAACCCGGCGACGTGGAACAAACCCGTAGCCAGCAGCAGCAGCAGCCGGACGACACGGTTGGCCAGTCCGAGTTCATAGCTTGGCGTAGCGAACATGCCTATGGTAGCCACGGCCATGTAGAGAACGACTTCATTGACGAACAGCCCCGTTTGGACGGCAATGTCCCCGATCAGAATCGCGGCGATGAGGCCCATGGCAGAGCCCAGCGGCGACGGCGTATGAACCGCGGCCATGCGCAGCAGATCCACACCGAACTCGATGATCAGAAACTGAGTGAGCAGCGGGATTTTCGCCGTTTCATGCGGACCGATAAACATAAGCGGCGCCGGTTTGAGCTCGGGATGGATGACAAACAGCATCCAGAGCGGCAGCAGAAAAATGGAAGCGAAAATTCCGGCGAACCGCACCCACCTCAAATATGAACCCATTAACGGGGTCTGGCGGTTCTCTTCCGCATGCTGGCACAGGTCAAAAAATGTTGTCGGGATGACCATAACGCTCGGCGATGTATCGACGAACACAACGACTCTGCCCTCAAGCAGATGGGAGGCGACGATGTCGGGCCGCTCGGAGTATCGGACCATAGGATACGGATTCCATTTCTCTCCTATTATCGCTTCTTCAAGCTGCTTGTCGGCCAGCGGAATGCCTTCGATGTTGACGCTTTTGATTTTTTCGGTGACCGCTTTAACCTGTGTTTTGTCCGCAATGTCGTCGATATAGGCGATGGACACATCAGTCTTCGTTCTCCGGCCTACCTGGTGCAGCTCGAATTTCAGGCCCGGATCGCGCAGTCTGCGGCGCACAAGCGCAATATTGCTCAGCAGCGTCTCGGTAAACCCGTCCCGCGCGCCGCGCACCACCCGCTCGATGGAAGGCTCCTCCGGTCCGCGGACCGGATAGGACCGCGTATCCATGATAATGACTTGGGCTTCCCCCTCGACAAAAAGCGCGCTCATTCCCGACATCGTCTTGATTACCGCATCGCTGAGCTTCTCGGACTTCTCGACCTGGATATGGGGGATGTAGTTTATCATGAATGCGGCAAAAGCGTCGGATGATATATCCTCCGGGGTCAGGTAGGTAAGCCGCTTCAGGATTTCATCCAGAATGACGTCCTTGGCAAAGCCGCTGATGAACAGCAGAGCGGCTTTTGTCCCGCCGAACGTCATCTCGCGGAATACAACGTCAAAGGACGCCCCAAGGCCCATCACTTCGGTCAGCACTTCTTTGGTCTGATTAAGCGATTCCGGAACCTTGTCTTCGCCATGCCAATACTCGATCGACTCTTCCACCGAATTCGACAGTTCCTTATCCCTTTTCTTCTGTTTGGGGTCCTTGGGCTTTCCGTTTCTTTCCCCCTTTCCTTGAAGGGTTTCCGTTCCCCGATTAGCCTCGTCCTCTTCCGGCGTGTCCCCGGCCTCCATCATTGACGGCGCGTTTTCGTCCGAAGAAGGGGTTATATCTCCATGGGCTTGCTTCGCGGGAGACTCCTCATCGCTCCTGTCAGGCAGAATGCCCAGGAAGCCGGACGTCTCTCCTTCGGAGACATCATCCGGCGCTCCAAGCTCGCGGCCAGCTTCCATATCGCTGGGGCCGGTCCCTTGATCGATGACGGGAGCGGCCTCACCCGTGCTATCCACGATGCCCTGCTCCGCGGCGGCATCGGCCGAGCCGACAATGGCATCCACGGCGTTTTGATCTGCGCCGGGAGCGGCCTCACCCGCGCCATCCACGATGCCCTGCTCCGCGGCGGCATCAGCCGAGCCGACGGCATCCACGGCGCTATGATCTGCGCCGGGAGCGGCCTCACCCGTGCTATCCACGATGTCCTGATCCGCGGCGGCATCGGCCGGGCCGACGGCATCCACAGCGCTTTGATCTGCGCCGGGAGCGGCCTCACCCGTGCTATCAATGGCGCCCTGCTCCGCGGCGGCATCAGCCGGGCCGACAACGGCATCTACGGTGCTTTGATCTGCGCCGGGAGCGGCCTCACCCGTGCTATCCACGATGCCCTGCTCCGCGGCGGCATCCACGATGCCCTGCTCCGTTGCGGCATCGGCCTGCCCGGCTCCATTGCTTTCCAAGTAATCTCCGCTGTGAATGTATTTGCTCATCTCAAGCCCTCCGTTTACTGTCGATACACAAACCAATCAAACAATGAACCAGCAACTTTACCGAATACCATCGCCAGCAGCAGTCCGAACAGGTATGAAGTCATGCGAAGGCGTTTGGCCAAAATCGGCAGTACGTTCAGCACCTCCGTCAAAGCCGCTGCAAGCATGCCGACAAAGATTCCGTCGAACAGGCCGACCGCCGCTTCTACCACAGGTCCCGCCGTTATTTTCCAGTTCCAGAAATCACTCACGGTCCCAAGCAGCGATCCGCAGACCATGGCGCCTTCGTACCAATGGACCTTTTCGTAAGAGCCCGTCAGCTGCGCCAGTCGCGGAATCATATCGAGCACGACGAACAGGGCGATTACCCCGCCGCCCACGGCGATGCCTCCAGCAATGCCAAGGAGCAAATTCAGGCCCACTTCGATCGGAGCCGTCATTTTACGTTTCCTCCCCGCTCATTCCCTCTTCGCTGCGCTTCATTTTCCGGTATTCTTCATGAATGACGTACTGGTCGATGTTTTTCTGATACAGGAACATTTCCACTTCCAGCGGGGTAGGCTCCTCGTTCCATTTTTTCTTAAACAAATGGTTGAAAAAGATGACCATGCCAAAGCCGATGCCGATCGAATAGGCCAGCTGGAACAAATAAGGATGCTCATCCCTGCGGCCGGTCAGCATTTCCACAATCCGGATCTGCACTTCCTGCATGCTTACGTCCGCATGGAAATTCATAATCGTCAGCGCCGCGCCGAAGAACAGCAGCAGCCAGACAAGGGCGAACATCGCCGGAGACGGCTTGCGCGGTTCCTCGGGTCCGCTGATCTGCACAATCGTTCTGCCTTCGCCAATGGGCTCGATATCGGCATCCGGCACAAGCTTTTTCACGAGGGGAATGACCTTTAGCGTATCGATGAGAATCAGGTTGCCGTCACTGTACTCCGGCTGGACCAGAAGCAGCGATTTGAGCCGCTCCTCCAGCTCCGGCGGGGCGATTAAAAAAGCAATGTCGCCTAGGGTCACCCCTTTTCCATGAGGAAGCGTCACCCGATTCTTCAGTTGTATATAGATGGCGGAGCCAGATTGGGTCTTCATCCGCTGCCCTCCTCATCAAGCAATCTCAACATAGAGCCGCCCGCTTTGGGCGAGACCCTCTTCCTTCCGGCCCAAAGCGCCGGCATGCCAGATTAACGGTAGTATGGGTGGAAAGGCTTATTTTTACTCTTTTTCATCGGCAACCAGCTGAACTTATTTTCTATAAAATGGATTATTATACATTTGATTCGAAACCTTTTCCAGGTCGAACCAGTCTATATTATTATCTAAAAAAAGGAGGAACGACCAGATTATGAAGTTCTCATTCCGTTTTAAAATCCGCCGTTTCGTGCTGGCCGCCGCAGTGCTCCTGGCCTTCCATCTCGACGGTTCGCCTTCCATCCATGCCGAATCCGGCGTCGTCGTGCAGGACTACCTGCTGGATGCTTCCAAAGGAACCGAGCTGTACTCGATCAGCAGCGCGGCTGACGGAACAAACCGGAAATCGGTGGTCTATAGACAGCAGGACGGCACTTATGCCAAATGGCAGGAACCGTTCCGTTCATTCAGTGTATGGGAAGACGGCACCGCGCGGATCGGAGGGTCAGATGATCCCGAAGGCGGCAATGTATATGATCCAGAGCGGCAGTCCATCCTTCACAGAAATATCTATTCCCTCTCTCCCGACGGAAATTGGGGAATTTTGGAGCGTTCCCGCTACCTTTACGTTTCATCACCCGGGCTGTACAGCGACTATATCGCCAAGCTTAATGACTACTATTTGAAAAACATGAAGACCGGCGCCGTAAAGCTGTTCAAATCGACGCGGACAAGCTACCTGACGGCATGGGTAGACCGCCACACTTTGCTGGAATCCGGATACGACAGCAGGGCCAAGCAGAATATGATTACGGCTTACAATCCCGAAACGAACCAACGAACAACGGTGCTGGCGGGCAGTATGTATGCCTTCAACAATGCCAGCTCCAAGCTGCTTTACGTGCAGAACGAGCCCCGCCGGCTGCTGCGGGTATACGATCTGAAGAAGGCTTCCTCCCATCTCCTGAAGGACGAAGCCGAGCGTTCTGCTATCTATCCGTCTGTTCTTTCCAAGCCAAAGCTCTCTCTTCCTGACGGCATTAGCCCCGACAATCTGCCCGTTGTCCCTGTTCCTGTTATTGAAGAATACGAATATACGGCGGGGATAAACGGGTTGAGCATCCCGGTATCCACGGTATTCGAGGTTAACGGCACCCGCTGGATTCCGGTGCGTCCTCTCGCGAAAGCGCTCGGCTGGAAGGTAGATCTGCTGGACCAGCCGGCGGGTACCTATAAAGCGGCGAACTACCAATATACAATCTCCAAGGGAGCGGCAAAAATCGTCCTTACCCCTTCGAACAGCTTTAATACCGGTGGAAGGCTGTTCATGACCAAGGGTCAGCTGGGGTCGCTTGGCTATGGATCGGTAAAGCTTGTTCCCCACATCGAATAAGTGCCGAATCAGCCGAATTCCACCTCCTGTCCGGTGAAATCCGGCTGACGCAAAAGAACGCCCAAGCCAGCGGCAACAACCGGCTTGGGCGTTCTTTTTAGGTAAAAGGTCTGGGGCAATCCCCTATCGGCTCCGGATTTTCACCAGATCAGTCGGTTTATAAATACAATCCCGATTTTCAAACGTCCTTGTCTCTAACGAAGGTGATATAGTCGGTGTTCACCGGCTCCAGCCCTTCAAGCCGCAAAAATGAAGCGATTTGTCCTCTGTGGTAGCTTCCGTGAAGCGCAACATGAGTCAGAATATCCGAAACGGAAGTGTTATACGCCTTCCCGGTACTATTGCGGTACGCAACCGCCGCGTTCAGCCCGGAGTCGTCCAGCATGTCCAGAAGCTCCCCGTACCCTGCGGCGTTCTCCTCTGCCAGGGCGGCACATTCCTCCAGGCCGGTAGGAGGATGCCACAGCTTCACCGTTTGACCGTCTGTGCCGTTTATGCGCATCAGCCATACCTTTTCCGCCGCCAGTATATGTCCCAGCAGAGCCAGCGGCTTCTCGGGAATCCGGTTTCTCTGCCGCAGAGCAGTTATAATCCTCTTGTCCGCCCAGCTTGCATGCCGGAAGAGCCGGCGAAAATATTCCTTCTGCACGCTATCCGGTGCGCTCATATTCCCGCCTCCGTAAATTTGGACAACAGCCGGCGTTTATCAGGCTCGGGGTCCTTCAGAACGGATGCCGTCTCGTCAAAGACAAGGGTAGCCCGTTCCGCAAGCCCATACTGCGGCCAAGTAAGCTGTCCGGTATCCGGCTTTCCGCTGTAGGCAAATGCGATCCATGCGCTCCGCATCCTGTCGGACAGAGTCTTCATCGCGGGACTGACCGCAAGTCCCATCCGCCGCAAATGCGACAGGTTTCCGAACACATAAGGAATCTCCGCGGTGTGTACCGCTCTGGAGAGCAGCGAATGGGCTTCCACGACCCAATCGAAACGGTACATCCAGACCGGTCCGTGTTCAAGCAGGCTCTCCGCAAAAGCAACCGCGCTGCGCCAGAAGAACACATCGGTCAAAATACCGGCCTGTCCTTCACGGGTCGCAGGATAATGAGCGGCAAGCTCCGACAAATCGGGGACGCCAAGCGCCTGCTCAAGCGCCCTGAGCGACTGGCCGATTTCCGGAACCGGCGCCCCTTCGCGGAAGAAATAGTCCCCTTCGTGGCGGTTGGTTCCAATCAGCACGGGAATGCCTTGAGCCGAACCGTTCGCGACGGCCCGAACCGGCTCTTCGGGCAGCGTCAGCGGATCGATGACCGGCTGAAAAAACATGCCGGGAGATCCCCCGGTCAGCCGCTGTATCATTCTGCCCGCCGCCTGGGCAATCGTCTCGGCCGGAAGCGTCCGCAGCTTCCCGGCATCCTCCCGGCCGAGGCCCAGCTCGGCAAGCAGCTCCATGACAATTCCCCAGCCCTGGGCGGGCTTTAGCGTCTGCGACGCGCCGCTCTGCATGATCGCTCCAGTGAACAGTCCGCGAGCCGCAGGCATGGCCAGCAGAGCGGCGATGCTCATGCTCCCCGCCGATTCGCCGAACACCGTTACCCGCCGCGGGTCGCCCCCAAAGCCGCCAATATTGTCCCTTACCCATTCCAGCGCGGCGATCTGATCCAGCAGTCCCGCATTGGACGAGTAGTTGCCGCCAAGCGGCGACAAATGAAGAAACCCGAACGGTCCAAGCCTGTAATTGACCGATACGACAACGACGTTTCCGTCCAAGGCCAGAGCCGTTCCGTCAAACAGCGGCTGGCTGCCCGCTCCCGTCAGGAACGTCCCTCCGTGAATCCATACCATGACGGGCAGTGAATCCGCCTCTAAAGGCGCCCATACATTCAAATACAGGCAATCCTCGTCATGAACGGGAGATTCTCCGGGGAATCGGGTGCCTTTCCGGTCGGGCGGCTGGTGGCTTACCGGACCGAAAGAGGAGGCGTCCCGCACCCCTTCCCAACGCTCCGGAGGCAAGGGCGCGCAGAAGCGGAGTTCTCCGACCGGCGGAGAGGCGAAAGGGACGCCGCGCCAGACGTTGACGCCATCTTTCCGTATGCCTCTCACCGTTCCATATATCGTTGATGCTTCAGCCTGTCTCACAAGCGGTCACCCTTTCGTCAGTGTGTCTTATGAGTGTTCTCCGTCATCCTCGCCGGACGAAGCATACAGTCCGGAACGGAAACGGAACCACTGAAAAATATGCGTCGCCACTACCTTCAGCACGGCGTAGCCGGGCACGGCCAGAACGATGCCGACAACGCCGAACATTTTGCCGAAGAAAACAATGGCGAAGATGATGGTAATCGGATGAATTTTAAGCGATTTACCCATAATCTGCGGAGAGATGAATTTGCCTTCGACCAGTTGTACGGCCGTCCAGACAATCGCCATCTTCAGCAGCATCAAAGGCGAGGTGACCAGCGCCACGATAAGCGCGGGCGTAATCGCAATGGCCGGGCCCAGATAAGGAACTACCGCGGTACAGGCAGCCACGATGGCCAGCACAAGCGAATATTCGAGCCCGATAATCAGGTAGCCGATATAGAGCAGCGCGCCGATACAGCAGCTGACAATGATCTGACCGCGGATATAGGAAGAGATCTGCTGGTTCATCTCGGACAGGACCATCCGGGTCTGAGGCTTCAGCGCGGTGGGCACCAGACGCAAAATATAATCGGGCAGCCGTTTCCCGTCCCGAAGGAGATAGAAGAGAATGAGCGGGGTTGTCACGATTCCCAGCACAATTTCAGTCAGCGCCCCGACAAAGCTGCCGACACTGTTTAGAGCGTTATGCAAAAAAGTGGTCAGCCATGTCGTGACCCGGGTTGTCACCGTGTCAAGCTCGGCTCCCGTGTTCTGCTGCAGCTGATCGAACAGCTCGCTGCCCGTCAAATGGGCAAGCTCCTGCTGAATCTGCGAGCTGTACCGGGGAAAGTTGTCGATCAGCCCCAGCAGCTGCCCCCGGATAATCGGAATAACTGTCAGCAGAATGACGGTGATCACGCCTATAATAAAAAGATACAGCACCACAATGCCGTAAGCGCGCTTCACCCCGCTCTTCTTCTCCAGCCGGTCCACCAGCGGATTCAGCAGGTAATAGGCGACGCCCGATAAAATCAGCGGCAGAGCCACCGTATGAAGCAGCACCGACAAAGGTCTGAAGACGAACGGAATTTTGGCGAATACGAGCACGTTGAGTCCGATTAGCAGCATCACAAGCAGAAAGACGACGAATTTATTGTTCAGAAAAAATTTGCGGAATTTTTCCGGCCAGACTTGGAACCTTTGCATCCTTCAGCCTCCCACTTTGCGAGTAATAAAGCGGCCGTAAGCTTTTTTAAAATATAAGACTATATAAGCTTCGCGCTTATCGTATGATGACTTCTATTTCTACGAGAAACGTACTTGCGTCTTGAACAGACGCCGTCTGACGTTTCTTCTTGCTAGCATAGTCAACATGACTTGGGCAAGTCAAATTGGGCCGTCCCGTTCCTGAACGAAAACGTTCGGCCGGCCGGATTGTTTCATGGTACCGCTAACGCCGTTAGAAGATCCGGCACAGGCAGAGCCGCCCAGGAATGACACTTGTCATTGCTTGAACCGCACATCCGAGATTCTCCCCGCGCCTACAAAGCCGATGGACTGATATACTTTGTTGGAATCCGGATTTTTGGCATCCGCGTAGAGCATCGGCGTTAAGCCGTCCCGCAAGCAGTAATCGGATAAAGCCGCCACGATGGCGCTTGCATATCCTTTTTTTCGCGCACCGGGCACCGTATATACATCATTAATCCGGGCATGTCTGGCGGTTCGGTGGGCGATTCTCGCAATGGAGACGGTTTCGCCTCCTTCCTGCCAAAGGTACAACCCTCCCGTGCCGATCGCAGCCGTGGCCGCTTTATACACCTCGTTCGGTTGGGGCGTGAAATTGAAGGCTTCTTTGGAAAAAGCGGCCAAATACGCCGCGATCATTTCCGTATGCCGGGAGTTCGCGCGTTCAATGACTCCTCCGACACCCGCCGGAGGCTTGACTTCCGGGCAGGCATACGCTTCCAGCATCATATACGGCTCATGCTTAAGCCCGCGGCTTTCCGTATAATAACGCGCAAAAGACTCCGCGATCCCGTAATCGGCGGATATGCCGGGAAAATCCTGCGACCGAACATGTTCCGCCAGCTTCCGGAGCAGTTCGTCCTCCCTTTCTTCCGAAAGTCCGGGAGCGATCCAGAGCCAAGGATTAAATCCCGGGGTCTGGGCAAATATCAGCTCATTACTGCAATTTTTAATCCGCAGGGCGTCCGGAGAACCGCAGATGAGATGCAGCAGATTAAATCGGATCTCGTCTTCCAGGAACGAACTTCCGTTTAGAACGGGATCCCGGTCGGCAAGCTTTGCGAACATCCGGTTCACCCCTAACTATTTCCTTTTTTATCCTTGCTTCTCGATCATAATCCCCCGCGCCGCAAAAAGAAATAACCCGCGGCGGCAAAACTGCCAAAGCGGGTAGGCAGGGCCTGTCCAAATTGCGTCAATTACACTTTGGCTGCTTTTTTTCCCTTTCTCTTCCCCTTTGTCCCCCGTTCGGTGGACGCCTTCATGCCTTCCTCTCCGTATGTGTACATTCTATTTTCTTCGAGCGGCTCGCCCAGCAGCGTTTTTCTGACCAGAGTCTTGCCCAGCTTCGGCGACATTTCCCCGTACCAGACCCCTTCAGGATAGGCAATGACCACCGGAGCATCACCGCACCGGCCCATGCAGCGGGTCTGCGTCGGATGAATCAAAGCTTCAGCCCCCTGCTTCTCAATCTCCTCTTCGATCGTCTCCAGAATATCTTCGCCTCTGCGCTTCTTGCAGCTGCTTCCCCCGCAGACAAGCAGATGGCATTTTGTTCCTTCAAGATTCCATGTCGTCATAACCTTCACTCCTCCTCTATAACGTTTATACCCGTTAGACAAGGGTAATTCAATGAATAACGGGATGGACATACGATATAATATATTCAGCATATGTCCGCCAATCTTGCGATGCAAGGAGGAATATTAATAATCATGAAAACCAAAATTATCTGCACCATCGGACCCGCTTCCGAATTGATCGGGACGCTAAAGGAAATGATCGCCGCCGGGATGACGGTCGCCCGGCTGAACATGGCGCACGGGGAGCTGGAGGAGCATTCGGCCAGAATCCGCAATGTGCGGCAGGCCGCATCCGAACTGGGCACTTTTGTGCCGATTATGATGGATATCAAGGGACCCGAGGTGCGGATCGGGAAGTTGAAAGAAGAGTTTTGCACGCTGAAGGCCGGAGAGAAACTGATTTTGACGACCGAAGAAATCCTCGGCGACGCGCAGCGCATTTCCGTCAACTATCCCGACATGACTGCAGTCGTTAAGCCCGGGGACCGGATTTTGATCGACGACGGGCTGATCGACCTGACCGTGACGGGAGTGCAGGGCCATGACATCGAATGCCTGATTGTCAGCGGCGGGCTGCTGAAGCCGAGAAAAGGCGTCAATCTTCCCGGCATCCGCACGACTCTGCCCGGCGTCACTGAGCGAGACATCAAGCATATTCAATTCGGGTTAAAGGAAGGCATCGAAATGATCGCCGCCTCTTTCGTTCGCAAGGGCGACGACATCCGGGAAATCCGGGGCATTCTGAACGCAAGTGGAGCCGGCCATGTGCAAATTATTTCCAAAATCGAAAATCATGAAGGCATGACTAATCTGGATGATATTATTCTGGCATCGGACGGCATCATGGCGGCCCGGGGCGATCTTGGGGTCGAGGTTCCCATCGAAGATGTGCCGATGCTGCAAAAGGAAATGATCGACAAGTGCAACCGTGCCGGAAAGCCGGTCATTGTGGCGACCCATATGCTGGAGTCGATGCAGATCAATCCGCGGCCGACCCGCTCGGAGGTGAGCGACGTGGCAAACGCGGTGCTTCAAGGAGCCGACGTCGTCATGCTTTCTGGTGAATCGGCAGCGGGGAAATACCCCGTTCAGTCGGTGCGTACTATGGCGGCCGTAGCCGCAAAAGCCGAGACGATGATCAATTACAAAGACCGTTTTATTCAGGGCTTCGACTGGGAAAGTGAGAGCATTACCGAGGTTATCAGCCGCAGCGCCGTCAGCTCCTCGTTGATCCTGGGAGCGAAGGCGATTATCGCGGCAACCGAGAGCGGCTTCACCGCACGGATGATTTCCAAGCACCGGCCGCAGGCGCCGATTATCGCCGTTACGCCCCATCCGGAGGTGCTGCCCAAAATCTGTCTGTTCTCCGGCGTCGTCCCTGTCCTTGGCGATCCGGTATCCACGACCGACGAGATGTTCGAGTCTTCGGTCCGGAATGCGATGAAGACGGGAACGCTCGCCGCCGGCGACACCGTCGTGCTGTGCGCGGGCATCCCGATCTGGAAGACAGGCACAACAAATCTGGTTAAAATACAGGAGGTCTAACCCGGGAATCCCAGACGCCAGGAACGGCGTAATTGTTCCATCTCAGCCACGTTTTCCCGTAAAAATATAAGACCAAGGATAAGCGCGAAAGCTTATCCTTCCTTTTATTTAAAAACACAGCGGCCGACGGGAATGTGAACCAAAGTCCTGTACTGCCGCTTGTTTTATGTGATCAAGTCTTATTGGAGGAACTGATGGCTAAATCAAATGAAGATAACAAATTTGAACAACTGGTGTCCAGGATGGAACCCGAAGGAAAGCTGCTCTCCAAACGGGAGATGACAGGAGGAGTTTCGGCCAGGGTGACAGCGATTGAATTGCTGCTCGGCGACGGCCGAATTACAAACAGGATCGTCCGCCGGCACGGCGAAGCCGATCTTAAGCGAAACCCGAAGATCGCAGCGGCCGAATTCAAGCTTTTGCAGGTGATGCGATCCGAAGGTCTTCCAGTGCCGGGGCCTTATTATCTTGACGAGTCCTGCGAAATTTTTCCGGAGCCCTATTTAGTAATCGAGTATGTGCCAGGCGGGACGGACTTCACTCCCTCAAATTTGAATTCCTACGTTTTCCAGTTGGCGGCGAATCTGGCAGCTGTTCATCGTGTGAATTACTCACAACTCCACTTGCCCTTGCCTATACAAGAGGAAATTGCCGCCGAAATGCTGGCCCAGAGTTCTTTACATACCGACGAATCACTGAATGTAAGCAAGATCCGGGAAACGTTGAATGCGGTCTGGCCCCTAACCCGGACAAATAATCTCGCCCTCCTGCATGGAGATTATTGGCCGGGAAATATTTTGTGGAATGACGGGAAGCTGGCAGCCATTATCGACTGGGAAGACGCAGCTTTGGGCGATCCTTTGGTTGACCTTGCTAATAGCCGGCTCGAAATTCTCTTTCATTTTGGAATAGAGGCCATGAAGGAGTTCACCCGGCAATATCGGTCCATGATGACCGCAATCGATTTCACAAATCTTCCTTACTGGGATTTATATGCAGCTTTGCGTCTGTCCAAATTTCCCGATTGGGGGCTGGATAAAATTACCGAGGACACCATGCGGGAAAGACATCACTGGTTTGTCACCGAATCCTTACACATTATGAAATAATTATGCCGCTTGGGGGCAATCTCATATTGAAGGTTCCCGGCATATCCTTTATAATTCAGTACATTATAAGCCGCTATTATTTATGGCCTTCGAAAGGAACTGAAAAACGTCATGACAGAAAAGCTTAGAGCCGGTATCGTCGGCGGGACCGGAATGGTCGGCCAGCGCTTCATCGCTCTTTTGGAAAATCATCCGTGGTTTCAGGTTACGGCAATCGCCGCCAGCGCGAACTCTGCGGGCAAAACGTACGAAGAATCGGTGAAGGGCAGATGGAAGCTTTCTACCCCAATGCCCGAAAGTGTTAAACATATCCCCGTTCAGGACGCTTCGCACGTTGAGGAAGTAGCCTCCGGAGTCGACCTGATTTTTTGCGCTGTCGATATGAAGAAGAATGAGATTCAAGCTCTTGAAGAGGCTTATGCCAAAGCGGGCGTGCCTGTTATTTCGAACAACTCCGCCCACCGCTGGACGCCAGACGTGCCGATGGTCGTTCCGGAGATCAATCCGGAGCATCTGGAGGTTATCGCCAGCCAGCGCAAGCGTCTCGGAACCGAAACCGGCTTCATCGCCGTTAAGCCCAACTGCTCTATTCAGAGCTATGTGCCAATGCTGACCGCCCTGCGCGGCTTCAAGCCGACACAGGTCGTCGCCAGCACCTACCAGGCAATTTCCGGAGCGGGCAAGACCTTCACCGATTGGCCGGAAATGCTGGACAACGTTATTCCATACATTGGCGGAGAAGAAGAAAAAAGCGAGCAGGAACCGCTGCGCATCTGGGGAACCGTCGATAACGGGGAGATTGTAAAAGCATCCGCTCCGCATATCACAACCCAATGCATCCGCGTTCCGGTTACGGACGGCCATCTGGCTACCGTATTCGTCTCATTCGAGAACAAGCCTTCCAAAGAAGAAATTCTGGAAAGCTGGAAGAACTACAAAGGCCGTCCGCAGGAACTTGAACTGCCGAGCGCGCCGAAACAGTTCATTACGTATTTTGAAGAAGACAACCGGCCGCAGACGAATCTGGACCGCGACCTTGAGAACGGCATGGGCATTTCCGCCGGACGCCTGCGCGAAGATTCGCTGTACGACTTCAAATTCGTCGGCCTGTCCCACAATACGCTCAGAGGAGCTGCCGGCGGCGCGGTGCTGATCGCCGAGCTGCTGAAAGCCGAAGGATATATTACGGCGCGGTAAGGAAATCGTAACCGAATACACATATCAAATGCCCGTTCCCTGTTTGCAGGAGGCGGGCATTTTGCATTCGACTTTAGCGTTCTATATATTCAGATCTGAATTTTCGATCCTTCTCTTACATTGAGTATAAGATCGGCGACTCCAGAAAATAAGTTATGTGTTCCGTTAGCCAAATCTTAGCTGGACCATGGAACTTTCGTTTTACGGCCAGCTTTAACATGTTTAAGCTGGGCAACAATAATGACGCTAATGATTACCAGTAGGAACCACGAACTGATCTTACTGAAGCTAACCAGCTGCCAGGCTTGGTACTGGTCAGGATATTTCCAAGCATTAAAATATGTAGCTATATTTTCGGCTAACCAGATAAAAAAACCCACAATGAAAAAAGCCAGTGTCAAAGGCATTCGATAAGTAATGGTCCGTACCCGATATATGATCCATGTTCTCCAAAAGACAATAAGCACAAGCGCCGTCAACCACCAACGAAAATCAGGAATAAAATGATGTGTGAAAAAGTTCAGATAGATAGCTCCTCCTAGTAATCCCGCAGAAGTAAGCCCCGGCCAGCCGGTCATGTCCATCTTCAGTCTACGCCATACCTGGCACATAAAGCTTGCTACACTGGCATACATAAATCCGCTATAGAGCGGTACTCCGAGCAACTTCGTAAACCCAGGCTCAGGGTATGACCATGATCCCATCCGTACCTTATATATTTCCAGCAGCAAACCAATAAAATGAAATATACCGATAACCTTAATTTCATCGAGTGTCTCGAGTCCACTGCGGTACATAAGGTACTGCACTGCAAGCAGTATAAGAAGAATGGCATCATAACGGTAAATGAAGGGCACTTCTATTACGCTAGAAAAAACTAAAGTTCCAAAGATCGCAACAGGAAATATGCAGCTCATCGCCTGATGATAGCCAAAATGCAATAGTTGTAATATTGGTTTCAATGATGTTTACCTCCTCGTTATGCGCCGAGTGGCTTCGAGGCCAGTCTAAAACTTTTTGGCTCTTTTCTAACCGATAATGGTGCTGTCTTCGTCACTTTTGTATTCTAGTATATCTCCAGGCTGACATTCTAAAGCCTTACAAATCGCCTCTAAAGTGGATAATCGAACCGCTTTTGCCTTTCCATTTTTCAATATAGAAAGGTTAGCCATTGTTATTCCAACCCTCTCCGAAAGTTCTGTTACGCTCATTTTTCTTTTAGCCAACATTACATCAATATTGATTATAATCGCCATTGTTTTCACCTCAGACCGTCAAATCATTTTCTGATTTTATATCTATCGCCTCTTTTAAAAGCTTCTGGAGAACAGCAGCAAAAACGGCAATCACCATGGAGGCAAATATCAAGACCATTCCGATGACTATGATACCTGGGGCATCGTCTCTCTCCGCCATGAGATAGAAGAGCGGCATGCCTGCCACAAACAAGCCACTGATTGTGATTGCACAGTATTTTATATTTTTTAAAGCCCGTACAGATAATTCCGAGAAAGCTTTGTTCTTGTCAATGCAGCTTAAAAGTTTAAAAGCTTGATACAGAGCAAAGTAAAAAGGTAACGCCGTTGCATACAAATCAATGAAAACGAGATATTTGATATACGTATAATCAGGATACAATTCTGCTGCAAAATTCGCTATCTCAGGCACCAAAAATATGCACAAAGCAAGAACTGGGATTCCAATAAGAATAACAGCTACCTTTAAAAAGAGTGTTGTTCCTCGTTCCATAAAAAGCCCCCCACTTATTATTAAATTTAATTTGACTTTAACATAGAGAATATCGTTTTACAATAAATAATTACTGATATTAAATATATTATTGTTGTTTTATAGATATTCTTTTTATCCAAAAAAAAAAAAAAAAAAAACATTTCTCATTAGAAAGAAATGCTCTATAACTGAACTAACCTGCCTGTTAGCTGAAAAAGGCCCCAATCAATTGCGGAAGCCTCTTGATGGTTATTCAGCTATCGTTATCCGTTAACGAGTTTTACTTTAGTATAATAATCATTTATTCATCATTTTGTTCATTCTTTGCGGTTTCAATAAGCAGATTATAAATAAGGCTTACGGCATCATTACGCTCGAAAGAACTCATGTTTCGAATATACAGTTCTTTTTCTTCTGCCAAGTCATATACACTAGCAATTAAGCTATCAGGATTCAGTTGTTCTTCATGTAGAACTTTACAGTAACCCTTGCTTTCAAAAGAACCCGCATTTAGAAGTTGATCTCCTCTACTCTGTTCCTTAGTAAGAGGAATCAGAATCATTGGTTTCTTTAAAGATAAAAACTCAAAAATTGAATTAGAACCAGCTCGCGAAATCACAAAATCGCACATGGCCAATATGTCCGGTAGTTCTTCGTTTATATATTCATATTGGCGGTAATCAGAATTAGAAATAGTAGAATCCAGATGCCCTTTCCCACAAAGATGGATGACTCTAAATCGCTTTGTCAATTGTGATAAGGATTCTCGAATCACATGATTGATTTTCCGTGCTCCTAAACTTCCCCCCATTATAAGTATTGTAGGCTTATTAATATTCGAAAACCCCACGAATGCCCGTCCTCGTTCGGCATTACCTTTGATTAATCCATCTCTAAGAACGGGCCCTATGTAATGACATTTGTGATTGTTAAAGGCAGAGGCCGTTTCCGAAAAGGTGGTGCAAATCAGATAGCTTGAAAAATCCCTTTCACAACTTTAAACGGATCCTTTACGTTCTGCCAATCTAGATACCGCCTTAGTTTCCCTGTAGATATTGAATGGTATTTTACATTAAAGTTAGATGTGATTAGCTGCCTTTCAATACCGTCCACTGAACCAATATATTCGGTTGCCCAGCCTGCACGGATGAATTCAGGCATCAATGCAATATTAACGGTTACATGCCCTGCAGATCCCCCGCCAGTGAAGATTATTTTTTTTATTTTAACCACCCACCGATGCTGTTTTAATTCATTATACTCGATGCATCCTCTAAATATCTCAGGCGTTGTATTATGCTATTCTGCCTGTTAACGTGGAAAAGGCAGCCGATAATGTCCTGCTAGAACTCCTGTAGAATGAATAATTTGGTCTTTGCACAAAAACGAGCGCCTCGGTACGATGGGGTTGCGCACGAGGTCATAGCCTCAAAAAGCCCATCCAGGAGGTCGCTCTACTATAGAAGTTTAGATCGCAGGACACAAGCAAAATCAACTCATTGAAAACATTTCCTCATCGCATCTGGTTGTCGTAGACATCGCCCAGGGAGTCCATGTTGCTCATGCAGTAAGCTATCGGGGGATTGCTCTCGGCTCACCGCTGGAGTTCGGCAACCACGGCGAAGGCTTTCAACGGTTTGGCTGCTGGATTCAGGATCTGCTATGTGAATCCCCACCTCGTCAAAAAGAACAAGGAAAACCGAGACAATACCCCATCGAAAAGCGACCGGAAAGACGCGCTCGTCATCGCGGATATGGTTAAAAAACGCTGACGGAGCAAGTCATTGCCGGCTGGAAGCAATATGTGTAGCGCCATTCAGGTTTACAGCGTGCTGAGCTGCTTATCTCACTCGCTAAACGCCGCGTTGGTGCTACGCAGGCTTTGCACGCCTATAAGCTGCACATAGGTCAATTGATCGAAGAATATGGTTTGGCCCAGCGGCAGCTTGAGCAAATTGAGGGTGAACTCCAGCTCGTTCTTGAGCGTATTCCTTATGCCAACGAAGATGCTTGACATTCAAGGAGTAAATGCCACAAGCTTACAATATTTCAATATACCCTTCTGTTCCATGCACGCGAATTCGCTGCCCGTCTTTGATCAGTCTGGTAGCATTTTCCACTCCGACAACTGCCGGCAAGCCATATTCACGCGCGATAACTGCTCCATGGGTCATCAGTCCGCCAACTTCGGTGACTAGACCTTTTATGGATACAAATAATGGTGTCCAGCCAGGGTCAGTAAAGGAGGTGACTAATATATCTCCATCTTCCAGATCGGCATTTTCCATGTTTAAAATGACACGCGCTCTTCCTTCTATCACTCCGGAAGAAACAGGTAGACCTACAATCGCATTAGCCGGCAAATTTTCTCGTTTGTACTCACCTGCTATGATTTCACCATCAGACGTGATGACACGCGGGGGAGTTAGTTTTTCGGAAAATTTGTAATCCTCTTTTCGTTTGTTGATGAACTGATCATCAAGTTTGTTTGTGCGTACGACTTCGTGAAGTTCTTCAAAAGTGAGATAGTACATATCTTCTTTGTCATGGATAACGCCAGCTTGAACGAGTTGTTCGGCTTCTTTCAGTAAAGCCTGCTTATAAACGAAGTAGCGACTTACTATGCCGTATTTTGGATATTCCCGGTAGCCGATGAAATTCCGGATGAGGTCGATCATTCGTTTTGTTTCTTTGGCTTTTTGTTCACCATCCGGTAATTGCTTCAATCGATCTAATAACTCTTGTTCTTTTTTCAAAGCTTCCTGTCGCCCTTGCTCAAATTTCCGATTGCTTGCATGAGGCTCAAAGGATTTGATGTTATTCAGAATCAACGGGACAAGGGTAATTGGTTTCTCGCTCCAACGCGTTCTGGTAATATCGATTTCTCCGGTACAGCGCATTCCGTATTTGTCGAGATAAGCATGGATAGCGTCTTGGGTTTCCTGTCCGCCCTTAAACTTAAGCAGTTCATCCAAAAAATTATCATCTTTTACATGTTGTAAATAATCAATCACTTCTGGATAAGGACGAATCACATCCGCGACATCCAATAGCGCCAGACCCATTTCCGAAGTAATATTGCCCGGTACAGATTGAGAAAGAGTATCTGCTGCGTTTTTTTCGCCTAACCACTCGTTCATGTTTTCATTGATCCATGATGTAGCATTTATAGCAGCCATAAACACAGCCGAACTTTGTGGGTCAAATAAGATCTTCTTTAATTGCTGGATATCTTCCAGAATAAAATCAAACAAATCCGATCCCGATTTCGCTTGGATGTTTTGTTTTAACTCTTCTATCGATGTTTGACTACGCTTAATCAAATCAGAAACGATTGTCGGATCGTTCTCGAATTGTGCCAGCATATCTGTTTTACTTCTGCCCAGAATCGGTGCTGTTTGATCATTTGGTAACAATTTTATAAAATCTCGCTCTATTATGGTCATAAGTGCGCCTTTTATGAGCGGATCGTGTTGTCCCGTGGTATTTAATAAAATTTCTCTGCTGTCAGGTGAAGCCAGCATTTGTGTAATATCAACAAACAACCTCCCACCGGCTTTACGCATAGGTGCAGGAGTAATTAACAGGTGAAAAGATAATCCCAATGGTTTTATGGGATCTGTCATCATTTGTTGATGAGCAACAGATAGATAGACGTGATTTTCTTGATCATTCGCTTCAGGTATCGGGTATAAAGTAGTGATCGGCCGACTCTGGACAATATAAAAGGTATCATGAGCCAAACACCATTCGATATCTTGCGGACAACCAAAATAAGCTTCGATCTGTCTTCCGATGTGTGCCAGCTGTAAAATTTGTTGCTCAGTGAGTGTTTGAGACATCTGCTGATCAGGATCGATCTGCTTTGTCTCTGTTCCACCTTCTTTCCTTCCATAGATAGCCAATTTTTTGGTTGCGATCCTCTTCTCGACGATTTCCTCTTCCCGCACTTTATAACAATCGGCAGATACCAAGCCGGAGACCAGAGCTTCTCCAAGTCCAAAACTGGCATCGATGGATAGCAATTTTCGGTTAGAAGTAATCGGATCAGCGGTAAATAAAATCCCTGAAGCCTGCGGGAAAACCATCCTTTGAACGATAACGGATAAATAAACTTGTCTGTGATCGAATCCATTTTGCATACGGTAGATTACCGCGCGCTCCGTGAACAGGGAAGCCCAACATTTGCTGATATGCTGCAAGATCGCATCTTTGCCGATGATATTTAAATAGGTATCTTGTTGACCGGCAAAAGAAGCATGCGGCAAATCTTCAGCAGTCGCGCTAGAACGCACTGCATAAGCATGTTCCTCGCCAAATTGGGAGAGATAGTGAGCAACTGCTTTCACAACATCGGAAGGGATTTCTACTTCCGTAATGATTTGTCGAATCTTCCTGCTGATTTCACCAATTTGGTCTCGATCCTCTACTTTTAGCATGGTTAGTCGATCCAACAAAACATGATACGTTTCGTTTTGTTCGATGGCTTTTTGGTACCCCACTGTTGTAACACAAAATCCTTCCGGTACTTGTATCCCTTGAATTTTTGATAATCCCCCTAAATTCAACCCTTTTCCGCCAACGAGCCAAAGCTGTGTTTTTTCCATTTCCTGAAAACCGAGAACCAAAGAACTCATTCAATATCTCTCCTAACCATTAAAATAAAAAAAACATTTGACAAGAGTTTACCGGCATGGTACACTTAAAGTGTAAGATGCAATATTTTTGACCATATAACTTGACACGGTCGTGATCTGATTATATCATCGTGTCTGTTTGTGTGCAATATAAAGAACCTGGTAAAACTGTCCAGGTTCTTTTTTGATTTTCCACTACCATTAGTCACATCAAAAAACCTAGTTCAAGCCGACTCCATCACTGCATAGTCACCATGCGATTCTATGCAGCCTAAAGAAATCCTGAAGTTGCGTTGGGTTCATACTGAACTAAACTGCCCTTTAGGTATCGAGTAGGAGGGGGCGGCGAGCCCCCGACCTCTCACACCACCGTACGTACCGTTCGGTATACGGCGGTTCATGAAATATTCCGTAAAGAGATGTACCTGTCCGACAAGCTCTTTAATCCAATGGATTCCCAGTATTGGTTATTCAATGCACGTTGCAGAATTGGACTTCCTGCAACTCGCCAGTACCCTTTACGGGTATTTCCCCACTCATAGGCTTTATCCTT